>NZ_CM195537.1:255000-4690000 GCF_043195135.2 Roseixanthobacter liquoris | reverse complement strand
GCCCCGCTCAGTCCTGCGCAAAGCTCACGTGCCGGGCGAACTGCCGCGGCGTGCGCCGGAACAGGTGGTCGTGCGCCCGGTGCGCGCGCTTCACGAGCCGACGCTGATACAGGCTGCCCGCGTCGATCGCGAGCTCGCGCAAATCCCCCTGCGTGTCCGGCCAGCCGGCGAGATATTGCTTGAGCGTCTCCATATCCTGGTAGCCGCCGAGAATCCCGCGCAATTTCTGCGCCTTCTCGGCGCGTCGCGCGCCGCGGCCCCCCGAGACGCCGGCGAAAAACGCCATCTGATAGCGATGCGTCACCGCGCGCTTGCGCAGTTCATGCAGATGAATCGGCTCGTTCCAGTCGGTGACGCGACGTGCCAGCGCATAGCCCCTGCGCAAATTGCGGGCGATATCCGCCGCCCCCACCTGCTCGATCAGATGGGCGGCGTGGCTCGCGCGCGCCGCGTTCAGCCAGCGGCGCAAAGCATCGCGATGCACCTGCGCTTCCCGGCCGTCGGAGGCATCCGGGCCGATGGCCTCGATGATGTGCGCGGCATCGGCCGCATTGAGCAGGTCCGCCTCCCTCAGGGCGGCCACGGCGTCGCGGCACGCCTGCCGATCGCGCGCCGACGACAGGCTCCGCGCGGTTTCCGCCGCGAGGCGCCGGGCGTCCTTTGCCTCCTCCGTCCCGACGAGGCGCAGCAGGGCGCGATATTCCTTGATGGCTTTGCGCGCCTCGTGAAGCAGGATCGTGACGCTCGGCTCTCGAAGCGCGGCCTCGACCTTGCTCAGCGCCCTGTCCAGATCGTGCGCGAGCGCCTTGCGCGCCTGCGGCAGACTCGCGCGCTGCGCGCTTTTCGCGGAAACGCCGGGCGACGTCTGCGGTGCGCGCGTCTTGGCTGTTGAGTTCTGCATCATGGCCGAAACTTGCCACATATTTCGCCACGCGTCTTCCCCGCGCCCGCGGGGGCATTCCCTAGAGAAATTGCGCGGCCTTGCGCATGGTTTTTGAATTAGTTTGAAATTATTCCAATTATATAAGCATGCGCTTGTTTAAAATACGTCTAAGTACAATGTTTCCTAGATGGATTGAAGTTAATAATCGAGATGACCTAAAAGAGGCGAAGAGAGTCCTGGATTGTGATTTTCTTAGGGCCATTTTTTAGGAGTTCTGAAGATGGGTTCGGCAGGAAACTGCGAATATGTTCGCGCGTCCAAGCGTACGGATACTCAGCGCCTGATGCTGACGGGATCCTGGGGCGTGACGATGGGCGTGGCAACGGCCTTCGGCGGCCCGGCGCTGGCGCAGCAAGCGGCGACGAATACCGAACTCGAGCTGCCCACGGTCCAGGTGCAGGACAATACCGGCGGCTTCGTCGCCACCACCACCGGCGTCGCGCGGCTTCCGGTGCCGATCTTCGACATGGCGCAGCAGGTGAACGTGGTCACCGAGGAGGTGATCCGCCAGCAGAATGTGACCACGCTCGACCAGGCGCTGCGCAATATCTCCGGCATCACCTTCTCCGCCGGCGAAGGCGGCCAGCAGGGCGACAACCCGATCATCCGCGGCTTCTCCGCACGCGGCGACATCTTCCGAGACGGCATTCGCGACACCGGCTGGTACACCCGCGACATGTTCAACATCGACGCGGTCGAGGTGTTCATGGGCCCGTCCTCCTTCGCCTTCGGGCGCGGGTCCACGGGCGGCGCCATCAACATGGTGTCCAAGCTGCCGAAAGACGCGACCTTCGTTGAAGGCGATGTCACCGGCTACACCAGCCAGGGCTGGCGCACCACCCTGGATGCGAACGGCAAGTACAACGACAACATCTACGCCCGCATCAACTTGATGGCGCAGGATATCGACACTGCCGACCGTGACAACGTCAACGCCACCCGCTGGGGCATCGCGCCTTCGGTGACGGTCAATCTGTCCGACCGCACCACCATGACGGCGTCCTATTATTACCAGTATGAGGACGGCGTCCCGGATTATGGCCGGCCCTATCTGCCGGCGCCCACCACCAGCACCTCGCCTTTCAATTTCGGCGCCACCGTCGGCGGTTATTACGGCAATGGCCAGCCCACGCCGCCCGTTCCGGTGGACCGCAGCAATTGGTACGGTATCACCAACGGTCCGCTGCCCGACCGGGTCACCACCAACACCAATGTGGCGACCTTGCAGTTCGAGCATGAACTGAACGATTGGGTGACGCTCACCAACGGCACCCGCTACACCTCGAACGACCGCATGGCGCGCGTCTCCGCGCCGCGCAGCCTCGGAACGGCGGGCAATGTCGCCTTCGCCAGCCCGCTGCCGGCGCAATATTACAATTATCCGGTCTCGCTCATGACCATCGGCATGCAGCGCTTCCAGACCGAGACCGACAGCACCAACCTCACCAACATCACCGACATGGTGGCGAAGTTCAAAACCGGCATGTTTGAGCACACCTTGAACGCCGGTCTTGAGGTCTCCCACGAGACCCGGTCCCAGCTGCGCTACAATCTGTGCAGCCCCACCGCCGCCATGTGCCGCACCAGCCTCGCGAACCCGATCAATGTGTCGGCCACGGGCGGCGTCGGCGGGTTCAATAATTATATTCCCACCAGCAACGACACCACCATGTCCAACGTCGCCATGTATGCCGGCGATCAGATCAAGATCGGCAAATACTGGCAGGTCATGGCCACCGGGCGCTGGGACAACGCGACCACCGAATATTCGTCATTCTCGGCGGCGAACACCCCGCCGGTGTCGACTCTCAACAATTCCGAGAGCCTGTTCAACTATCGCGTCGGGGCCATCTTCAGCCCGATCGAGACGGTCAACATCTATGTGACCTACGGAACATCCTCGAACCCGTCGTCGGAATACGGCGTGCTGGACACCGGCACCGTCACCCTGGCGCCGGAAACCAACACCACGCTTGAAGCCGGCGTGAAGGCGCAGGTGCTGGATGGCCGGGTCATCCTCACCGCCTCGGCCTTCCAGACCATGAAGACCAATACCCGCGTGCCCACCGATCCCACCGCGGGCCTTCCGCCCCAGGTGCTGGGCGGCGAGCAGGAAGTCCAGGGCATTTCGCTCAGCGCCGGTGGCGCGATCACCGACAAGTGGAACCTGACCGCCAGCTACACCTATCTGCAGTCGGAGATCCTCAGCGTCGGCCCCGGCACGCTGGCGAACCAGACCCAGGTCGGCAAGGAACTGCCCAATACCCCGCCGAACTCGTTCTCCATGTGGACCAGCTATAATCTCACGCCGCAATTCGTGGTCGGCGGCGGCGCGACCTACAACGATGACACCTTCGCCAACACCACGAACACGGTGTACGTGCCGTCCTATTGGTCCTTCGATGCCATGGCGAGCTACCAGTTCACCAAGAACTTCCAGCTCCAGGTCAACGTCTACAACATCACCGACGAGCTTTATTACGCCCAGTATTACGGCGGCCATGCCGTGCCGGCCGCCGGACGCTATGCGGCCCTGACCGCGCGGGCGACTTTCTGACCTTAAGGGTCTTCCGCGCATTACCCGCACCGCCCGGTGACCTCCGGCGGTGCGGGTCTTTTATTGCCGCCTTCCGAGGATGCCGGCCATGATGATCCATATTCCAAATGTCCTCACACCCGACCAGGTGGCCCAGTGCCGGGGGGTGATGACGCAGGCCGCCTGGGCGGACGGGCGTGCCACCGCCGGGTTCCAGTCGAGCGCCGTGAAGCGCAATCTGCAATTGCCCGACGGCAGCCGGGAGGCGGCCGAGCTGGGCGCCATGGTGCAGGCGGCGCTGGAGCGCTCGCCGCTGTTCATGTCGGCGGTCCTGCCCAAGCAGATCATGCCGCCCATGTTCAACCGCTATGACGCGGGCATGACCTTCGGCTCCCACGTGGACAATGCCATCCGCGCCGTGCGGGGCACCGGCCTTGCCATGCGGACCGATGTCTCGACCACCCTCTTCCTCTCCGACCCGGACGAATATGACGGCGGCGAACTGGTGGTGGAGGACACCTACGGCACCCACGGGGTGAAGCTGCCGGCGGGCGATGCCATCATCTATCCCGCGACCTCGCTGCATCATGTCACGCCCATCACGCGCGGCTCCCGCATGGGCTCGTTCTTCTGGACCCAAAGCCTGATCCGGGATGTGGGGCACCGGGCGCTGCTCTTCGACATGGACATGGCGATCATCCGCCTGAACCAGGACCATCCCGGCCACCCTTCGGCGGTGCAGCTCACCGGCGTCTATCACAACCTCCTGCGCCAATGGGCGGAAGTCTGAGGCGCACCCGCGGCCGAACACCTGCGGCTTGACCTTGCCCGCCCTTGTCCGCGAGATGGGGCGGCAATTGCGGGGGGGCGGGGCATGAGCGGGCAGGCGCGCAGCATTCTGCGGGAGACCACGGGCGAGCATCATCGCGTCACCTTCGCGGAGCTGTTCTTCGACCTCGTGTTCGTGTTCGCGGTGACCCAGCTTTCCCACACCCTGCTGCATCATCTCGATCCCCTGGGCGCGCTCCAGGTGGTGTTCCTGTTTCTCGCGGTGTGGTGGGCGTGGATCGACACCGCCTGGGTGACCAATTGGATCGACCCGGACAAGGCGCCCGTGCGCCTCATGCTGCTGGTGCTGATGCTGGCGGGGCTGGTGATGTCCATGTCGCTGCCGGGCGCCTTCGGCGGCCTCGGGCTGGCATTCGCCTGCGCCTATGCGCTGCTCCAGTGCGGGCGATCGGCCTATATGGTTTATGCGCTGCGGGACGAGGCGCCGGCGCTGCGGCGCAATTTCCAGCGCATGCTGTGCTGGCACCTGCTGATCGGCGCCATCTGGATCGCCGGCGGCCTGGGCGACGGCCCGGCCCGCCTCGCGCTTTGGGCCATCGCCCTGGCGCTTGAGAACGTGGCGCCCTCCCTCGGCTTTCCCGTGCCCGGCCTCGGCAAGTCGCGCACCACGGAATGGACCGTGGAGGGCGGCCACATGGCGGAGCGCTGCGCCCTGTTCGTCATCATCGCCCTCGGCGAATCCATCCTGGTCACGGGCGCGACCTTCGCCGAACTGGAATGGAGCGCCCTCAACATAAGCGCCTTCCTGGTGGCGTTCCTCGGCACGGTCGCCATGTGGTGGATCTATTTCGACACCGGCGCCGAACGCGGCAGCGCGCGGATTACCAGTTCGGACGATCCCGGCCGGCAGGCGCGCCTTGCCTATACCTATCTGCACATGCTGATCGTGGCCGGCATCATCCTGTGCGCGGTGTCCGACGAGGTGCTGCTCGCCCATCCCGGCGACATCCCCGGCGCCCCGGCGGCGGCCGCGATCCTGGGCGGGCCGGCGCTCTATCTGCTGGGCGTCGGCCTGTTCAAATGGCCGCTGCTGCGGCGGTTTCCCCTGTCCCACCTGGTCGGGCTCGCCCTTCTGCTGCTGTCCTGCGCGCTCATTCCTTATGCCAGCGCACTGCTTCTCGCGGCGAGCGCGACGGTCGCGCTGTTCGTCGCGGCGGTGTGGGAAAACGTTGCGCTGCGAAAGATCGGCGTCATTCCCGCGCGGTGAAACGCGGCCCGCAAATGCGTTGATTTCGGGGGGCGGCGGGCGCATATATCGAAAAATCAAATCGTTTGAAATCCGGCCGGGCGTCGTTGCCGCGCCGGAGGGACGGGAGACGTCGATGTCGGGAAACGAAATAAGGTCGGGAGATCAACCCGAGTTGCACGGGCGCAAGCTGCGGTCCCAATTGTGGTTCGACAATCCCGACAATCCCGGCATGACGGCGCTCTATCTGGAGCGCTACCTCAATTTCGGCCTCACCCGCGCCGAGCTGCAATCGGGCAAGCCGATCATCGGCATCGCCCAGACCGGTTCGGATCTCTCCCCCTGCAACCGCCACCATATCGAGCTGGCGAAGCGGGTGCGCGAGGGTATCGCCGCCATGGGCGGCATTCCGTTCGAATTCCCGGTCCATCCGATCCAGGAAACCGGCAAGCGCCCCACCGCCGCGCTCGACCGCAACCTGGCCTATCTCGGCCTGGTGGAAATCCTCTACGGCTATCCGCTGGACGGCGTGGTGCTCACCACCGGCTGCGACAAGACCACGCCGGCCTGCATCATGGCGGCGGCGACCGTGGACATCCCCGCCATCGTCCTGTCCGGCGGGCCGATGCTGAACGGCTGGTGGAACGGCGAGCGCACCGGCTCCGGCACCGTGGTGTGGAAGGCCCGCGCCCAGCATGCCGCGGGCGAGATCGACTATGACACCTTCATGGACATCGTCGCCTCATCCGCGCCGTCGGTGGGCCATTGCAACACCATGGGCACCGCCTCGACCATGAACGGCCTCGCCGAGGCGCTCGGCATGTCGCTGCCCGGCTGCGCCGCGATTCCCGCGCCGTACCGCGAGCGCGGGCAGATCGCCTACGAGACCGGCAAGCGCATCGTCGACATGGTGTGGGAGGACCTGCGCCCCTCCGCCATCCTCACCCGCGAGGCATTCGAGAACGCCATCCGCGTGAATTCCGCCATCGGCGGCTCCACCAACGCGCCGATCCACCTCAACGCCATCGCGCGCCATGTGGGCGTGAAGCTGGACGTGGATGACTGGCAGAGCGTCGGCCACAAGATTCCGCTGCTGGTGAACCTGCAGCCGGCCGGCGAGTTCCTGGGCGAGGAATTCCACCGCGCGGGCGGCATTCCCGCCGTGGTGGCGGAGCTGATCGCCAAGGGCAAGATCCACGAAGGCGCGCTCACGGTGAACGGGCGCACCATGGGCGAGAATTGCACGGGCAAATTCTCCTGGGATCGCAGCGTGATCTACGCCTACGACGCGCCGCTGAAGGAAGATGCCGGCTTCATCGTGCTGCGCGGCAATCTGTTCGACAATGCCATCATGAAGACCAGCGTCATCTCGGACGAGTTCCGCGCCCGCTTCCTCTCCAAGAACGACGATCCCGATGCGTTCGAGGGGCCGGCCGTGGTGTTCGACGGGCCGGAGGACTACCACCACCGCATCGACGATCCCTCCCTCGGCATCGACGAGCACACCTTGCTGTTCATCCGCGGCGCGGGGCCGCTCGGCTATCCCGGCGGGGCGGAAGTGGTGAACATGCAGCCGCCGGCCGCGCTCATCAAGAAGGGCGTCTCGGCCTTGCCCTGCATCGGCGACGGGCGCCAGTCCGGCACGTCCGGCTCGCCCTCCATCCTCAATGCCAGCCCGGAAGCGGCGGCGGGCGGCGGGCTGTCGATCCTGCGCACCGGCGACCGGGTGCGCATCGACCTCAACAAGGGCACGGCGGACATCCTGCTGCCGGATGCCGAGCTTGCCGCGCGCCGGGCGGAGCTGGAGGCCAAGGGCGGCTTCCCGATCCCCGCCAGCCAGACCCCCTGGCAGGAAATCCAGCGCGGCATGGTGGCCCAGTTCGACGAAGGCATGGTGTTGAAGCCGGCGGTGAAATATCAGCGTGTGGCCCAGACCATGGGCGTTCCGCGCGACAATCACTAGCCGTCCCACATTATCAGGCGTTCCCCATGAGCGAGACCGGTGCCGCCGAGGGCCAGCCCCTCGGCGCGATCATTGAAGGCGGGCCGGCGGCGCGGCCGGCGCGGGTGCCGCTCATCGGTCGCCTGGTTCATGTGGTGCCGTTCGATCCGGCCGCCCATGCGGACGATCTTCACGCCGCATCTCACGGCGTGGGCGATGCGGCGCTGTGGACCTATCTGATGTCGGAGGTCCAGCCCGAAAGGCAGGCGTTTCGTGCCGCCTATGAGGCCTCGGCGCAGCGGGACGATCCGCTGCTGTTCGCCATTCTTGACGCTGCGACCGGCAAGCCGCTCGGCCATGCGTCCTACATGCGCATCGAGCCGGCGCATCGGGTGATCGAGGTGGGCAACGTGCTGTTCACCCGCGCGCTCCAGCGCTCGCCCAAGGCGAGCGAGGCCATGTATCTCATGGCGCGCCACGTGTTCGAGGACCTCGGCTATCGCCGCTACGAATGGAAATGCGACGCACTGAACGCGCCCTCGCGCCGGGCGGCGCTGCGCTTCGGCTTCACGTTCGAAGGCATCTTCCGCCAGCACATGATCGTCAAGGGCCGCAGCCGCGACACCGCCTGGTTCGCCATGCTGGATCAGGACTGGCCGCGCGCCAAGGCGGCCTTCGAGGCGTGGCTGGCGCCCGAAAATTTCGGCCCCGACGGGCAGCAGAAGCGCCGGCTGGAGGAGATCCGCGCCGTGCTGTGACGCGACCCGCCCGCGGGGCGCGATGCGGCCGGAACATCCCCAAGAAACAGCCAGAAGAATCAAGCCAAGAGGAAATGCCATGAGTGGACGTTTGGACGGCAAGACCTGCCTCGTGACGGCGGCGGGGCAGGGCATCGGTCGGGCGATCGCCGAAAGCTTCGCCCGCGAGGGGGGCCGCGTGTTCGCCACCGACCTCGATGCCGCGAAGGTCGCTGACTTCGAGGGCGAGCACCGCGCCCTGAACGTGCTGAGCACGCCCGCCGTGGAGGCCCTCGCGGCGGAGATCGGGCCCATCGACGTGCTCGCCAATTGCGCCGGCTACGTCCACCAGGGCTCGATCCTGGAGACCAGCGAGGCCGACTGGGACTTCTCCTTCGACCTCAACGTGAAATCCATGCACCGCATGCTGAAGGCCTTCCTGCCGGGCATGCTGGCGAACGGCGGCGGCTCGGTGATCAACATCTCCTCCGCTGCCTCCTCCATCCGCGGCGTGCCGAATCGCTATGCCTACGGCGCCACCAAGGCGGCCGTGATCGGGCTGACCAAGTCCATCGCGGCGGATTTCATCACCAGGGGCATTCGCGCCAACGCCATCTGCCCCGGCACCATCCAGTCGCCCTCGCTGAACGAGCGCATCGCCGCCGTCTCGGCCGCGACCGGGCGCAGCCTGGAGGACGTGCGTGCGGATTTCGTCGGCCGCCAGCCCATGGGCCGGCTCGGCACGGCGGAAGAGATCGGCGCGCTGGCGCTCTATCTCGCCAGCGACGAAAGCGCCTTCACCACCGGACAGATCCACATTATCGACGGCGGCTGGGCGCTCTAGTCCCGCCGTCGCCCCGCAAAGCGGGAACAGATTCAGGAGTTTCATCATGCGCATTCTGGTTATCGGCGGCGCCGGCATGGTCGGCCGCAAGCTCATCGAGCGGCTCGCCCGCGACGGCGCGCTCGGCGGCACGCCCATCAGCCATGTGACGGCCCAGGACGTGGTCGCCCCCACCCCCATTTCCGCGCCCTTCCCCATCGAGGGGCGGGTGGGCGATCTCGCCGTGCCGGGCGAAGCGGCGGCCCTGGTGGCCGAACGGCCGGACGTGATCTTCCATCTCGCCGCCATCGTCTCGGGCGAGGCGGAAGCGGATTTCGAGAAGGGCTATCGCATCAATTTCGACGGCAGCCGCGCGCTGTTCGACGCGGTGCGGGCGATCGAGGGCTACACCCCGCGCCTGGTCTTCACCTCGTCCATCGCGGTGTTCGGGGCGCCGTTCCCGGAAGCCATCGCCGACGATTTCTTTCTCACCCCGCTCACCTCCTACGGCACGCAGAAGGCCATGGGCGAGCTGCTGCTGGCGGATTATTCCCGCCGCGGCTTCCTGGACGGCGTGGGCATCCGCCTGCCCACCATCTGCGTGCGGCCGGGCAAGCCCAACAAGGCGGCCTCCGGCTTCTTCTCCGGCATCATCCGCGAGCCGCTGTCCGGCCAGGAAGCGATCCTGCCGGTGTCGGAGGAGGTGCGGCACTGGCACGCCTCGCCGCGCTCCGCCGTTGGTTTCCTGCTGCATGCCGCGACGCTGGACACGGCGCCGCTCGGCGCGCGCCGCAGCCTGACCATGCCGGGCCTCTCGGTGACGGTGGGCGAGCAGATCGCCGCGCTGCGCCGGGTGGCGGGAGAGCGGGCGGTGTCGCTGATCCGCCGCGTGCCGGACCCGGTGATCGAGCAGATTGTCGCGGGATGGCCGCGCAATTTCGATCCCGCGCGGGCGCTGTCCCTCGGCTTCAAGGCGGAATCCTCGTTCGACGAGATCATCCGCATCCATATCGAGGACGAATTGGGCGGCCAGATCGCCGCCTGAGGTCGCGCCTGACGCCGCGACGACCGCCGCTTGGGCGGTCGCCTGGATGTTCTCAGGCGGCCGCCGCGAGTTGCCCGGCGCCGAGCGCGCCGATGGCCGCCCGCAATTCCGGCAGCAGCCGGCGATAGGCGAGCCGGCGTTCGTGCATGTCGCCGAGCCGCGAGACATCCTCCATCTGCCAGCGATGGTGAAGCCGATGGTGCGGCCGCAGCGCGCTGTGCGCGACGCTGGTGTGGGCGCCGGGAATCAGCGAGATCACCGCGTCGATATGGGGCGCGCCGGGCAAGGTGAAGACCTCCAGCGGCTTGCAGGACAGGCCGTCGGCCGGCACGCCTTCCGCATGCAGGCATTCCACCGCCGCCATGTCCACGCTGGCATGGGGCGACAGGCCGGCGCTGAAGGCCCGCAAATGCGGCTGGGTGTGGTTCGAGATGGCCTCGGCCAGCAGGCTGAGGCCGGCATTGTCGCGGCAGACGAACAAGATCGAAGGTTTCGGCGCCAGGGCCATTCTTATTCTCCTTGCAACGCGTCCGGGTCCCCCCGCCCCGAATCACATCGGCCACAACCATAGATAGGTTCTCCGACAGGCTGGTGACGGCGCCGGCATGCGCGCGGGAAGCCTGGGGATTTCGGCATTTCGCCGGTGCGCGCGGACGCGTTAACCAAATCGAAGGAAACACCAGCGATGCATCGCTTAGGCTAGAGGACACACGATTCTGTGAGTGTCCGGGCCTGCCGGCTGATTCGGAGGCTGAAATGGCGAAGAGCGAAGTGACGAGCGCCGAGGTGAGCAAGATCGCTGCCAGGGCCCTGCGCGACCCCGCGAGCGTGACCCCTGAGGAGATCAAGGCTCTGGCTGCATCCGCGCTGACGCAGGCGCCGGACAAGACGGCCGCCAAATCCCCCGCCAAGACGGCCGCCAAGACCGTTGCTAAGACCGCCGGCAAGTCCGCCCCCAAGCTGGCGGCGACCAAGGCCGCGCCGGCCAAGGCGAAGCCCGCGGTGAGCCCTGCGGTGGCGGCGACGCCCGCCCCGGCTGCCGCGTCCGCCGCGCCGGTTTCCGCACCCGCTAAGATTGTGGCCGCGCCCGCCAAGGCGGCCCGCCCTGCGGCGAAGGCCAAGCCGGCGAAGCAGAATTCGACGACGGCCGCTGCCCAGGTACCGGCATCCAAGGTACCGGCCTCCAAGGTACCGGCGCCCAAGGCGAAGGCGACCGCTTCCGAGGCGGCGGTGTCCAATCCGGTCGCGGCCGCCCCCGCCGCTGCGCCGGCGCCCGCCGCGTCCAAGGCCAAGACGGTCACGCGCAAGACAGTCGCGACCAAGACGGTCGATGCCAAGCCGGCGGTGGCCAAGACGGCGGTGTCGAAGACGGTCAAGGCCAAACCGGCGGTGGCCAAGGCGGCGCCGGTGAAATCTTCCGCCGCGAAGGCTTCCGTTGCGGTCGCGCCCGCGGTCGCGCCCGTGCCGGCCCCCGCCGCGAAGGCCAAGGCCGCGAAGGGCAAGCCCGCGAAAGACAAGGCGGCCAAGCCCGCCGCCCCCGCGCCGGTCGCGGAAGCGCCCGTCCCCTCGGCACCGGTGACCGCCGCGCCGGCGAAGGTCGCCAAAGCCAAGGCGGCTGCTCCCAAAACCGCTGCCGCTGCCAAAACCGATGCTGCTCCCAAGGCAGCCACGCCGAAGGCTGCCGCCGCCGCGCCGGCGACGTCGGTTCCGGCCAAGGTCAACGGCGCCAAGGTGCCGGCGGCGAAAGCTTCCGCCGCCAAGGCTCCCGCGTCCAAGGCTCCCGCGTCCAAGGCGGCTGTCTCCAAGGCGGCTGTGTCCAAAGCTCCAGCGGCCGCTGTCGCTGCCCCCGTCGGGGCGGTGGAAGCCGCGCCCGCCGCTGCGCCGGCTCCGGCCGCCCCCAAGAGTGCGCCCCCCAAGAGTGCGCCCCCCAAGAGTGCGCCCCCCAAGAGTGCGCCCCCCAAGAGTGCGCCCGCCAAGAGTGCGCCCGCCAAGAAGGCCGCGCCCAAGGACGCTGCTGCCAAGGCCGCCGCTCCGAAAGCCGCGGCCCCCAAGAGCGCCCCGGCCGCGAAGGCCTCCAAGAACGCACCCAAGAAGGATTGAGGTGCGGGCCAGCGGTTGCTCCCTCCAAGGGGGCTTCCTCAGGGCGCTGGCAATGGCCGAGGGGCGCCGCCGCCGCCTCGGGCTGCCGGGGGACCCTATCCCCCAAGACAATAAAAAACGCGCGGCTCGCACCGCGCGTTTTTTTGTCCGAACGACTGAACGTGGGCCCCGGCGGACGAAGCCCCGGCGCCAGGATCAGATCTGGCGTTCCACCATCATCTTCTTGATTTCGGCGATCGCCTTGGCCGGGTTCAGCCCCTTGGGGCAGGCCTGGGCGCAGTTCATGATGGTGTGGCAGCGATAGAGGCGGAAGGGATCTTCCAGATTGTCCAGGCGCGAGCCGGTGCGCTCGTCGCGGCTGTCGGAGAGCCAGCGATGGGCCTGGAGCAGGGCGGCGGGGCCGAGATAGCGGTCGCCGTTCCACCAATAGCTCGGGCAGGAAGTGGAGCAGCAGGCGCACAGGATGCACTCATAGAGCCCGTCCAGGCGCTCGCGATCGTCCTTGGACTGGCGCCATTCCTTCTCCGGCGCGGCGGTGTCGGTCTGCAGCCAGGGCTCGATGGAGGCATGCTGCGCGTAGAAGCGGGTGAGATCGGGAACGAGGTCCTTCACCACTTCCATGTGCGGCAGCGGATAGACCTTCACCACGCCCTTCACCAGCACCTCGTCCATGCCCTTGGTGCAGGCGAGCGTGTTGGTGCCGCCGATATTCATGGCGCACGAGCCGCACACGCCCTCGCGGCAGGAGCGGCGGAAGGTCAGCGTCGGGTCGATCTTGTTCTTGATGTAGATCAGACCGTCGAGGACCATGGGGCCGCAATCCTCGCGATCGACATAGAAGGTGTCGAGGCGCGGATTGCGTCCGTCGTCCGGGTTCCAGCGATAGATGTGGAATTCCGTGACCTTCTTCGCGCTGGCGGGCTTCGGCCACACCTTGCCCTTGGTGATCTGCGAATTCTTGGGAAGGCTGAGCTCAACCATGGGTCATCCTGCTTCACGAGAGCGGCTGCGCCGCCCGTCCGGAACCTCGCGATGAGGGGCGCGGGCGCCCCTCAGTAAACCCGCTTCTTCGGCTCGATATACTGGATGTCGTTCGACAGCGTGTAGGTGTGGACCGGACGGTCGTCCAGGCGCACCTGACCGCTCGCCGTGTCGAGATAGGCGAGGGTGTGCTTCATCCAATTGTGGTCGTCGCGATCCGGGAAATCCTCGCGCGCATGAGCGCCGCGGCTTTCCTGGCGATTGGCGGCGCTTTCCATGGTGACGACCGCCTGGGCAATCAGGTTGTCGTACTCCAGGGTTTCCACCAGGTCGGAATTCCACACCAGCGACCGGTCGGTCACGCCGATGTCCGACGTCGCGTTGAACACGTCGTGGATCAGCTTGCTGCCCTCGGCGAGAATCTCGCCGGTGCGGAACACCGCGCAATTGTTCTGCATCACCCGCTGCATGCGGCCGCGCAGCTCGGCGGTGGCCGTGGAGCCCTTGGCGTTGCGGAAATGATCGAGGCGGGAGAGCGCGAGGTCGGCGCTATCGGCCGGCAGCTCGCGCTGCTTCTCGCCGGGGCGCACCGTCTCCGCCGCGCGCAGGGCGGCGGCGCGGCCGAACACCACGAGGTCGATCAGCGAGTTCGAGCCCAGGCGATTGGCGCCGTGCACGGAGACGCAGGCCGCTTCGCCGATGGCCATCAGGCCGGGCACCACGGTGTCCGGGTCGCCGTGCGCCTTGTTCAGCACTTCGCCATGATAGTTCGTGGGAATGCCGCCCATGTTGTAGTGCACGGTCGGGATGATCGGGATCGGCTCGCGCGTCAGGTCGACGCCGGCGAAGATCTTGGCGCTTTCCGAGATGCCGGGCAGGCGCTCGTGCAGGATCGCCGGGTCGAGATGGTCGAGGTGCAGGAAGGCGTGGTCCTTGTTCTTGCCGACGCCGCGTCCCTCGCGGATCTCCATGGTGATGGAGCGGGACACCACGTCGCGCGAGGCGAGGTCCTTCGCCGAGGGGGCGTAGCGCTCCATGAAGCGCTCGCCCTCGGAATTGGTGAGATAGCCGCCTTCGCCGCGCGCGCCCTCGGTGATCAGGCAGCCCGAGCCGTAGATGCCGGTGGGGTGGAACTGCACGAATTCCATGTCCTGCAGCGGCAGGCCGGCGCGCAGCACCATGGCGTTGCCGTCGCCGGTGCAGGTGTGGGCGGAGGTGGCGGAGAAATAGGCGCGGCCATAGCCGCCGGTGGCGAGCACCGTGGTGTGGGCGCGGAAGCGGTGAATGGTGCCGTCATCGAGCTTCAGGGCGATCACGCCGCGGCAGCGGCCGTCCTCGTCCATGATCAGGTCGATGGCGAAGAATTCGATGAAGAATTCCGCCTTGTGCTTCAGCGCCGCGCCATAGAGCGTGTGCAGCATGGCGTGGCCGGTGCGGTCGGCGGCGGCGCAGGTGCGCTGGGCGGTGCCCTTGCCGAAATGCGTGGTCATGCCGCCGAACGGGCGCTGGTAGATCTTGCCGTCCTCGGTGCGGGAGAAGGGCACGCCCCAATGCTCCAGCTCATAGACGGCGGCGGGCGCGTTGCGCACCAGATATTCGATGGCGTCCTGGTCGCCCAGCCAGTCCGACCCCTTGACGGTGTCGTACATGTGCCATTCCCACTTGTCCTCGCCCATGTTGGAGAGCGAGGCGGCGACGCCGCCCTGGGCCGCCACGGTGTGGGAGCGGGTGGGGAACACCTTGGTGATGCAGGCGGTGCGCAGGCCGGCTTCCGAGCAGCCGACGACCGCGCGCAGGCCGGCGCCGCCGGCGCCCACGACGATCACGTCATAGGTGTGGTCGATGATCGGATAGGCCGCGCCGTTGATGCCGGGGGCGGCTGAGCCGTTGGTTCCGTTGGTTTCGGCCATGTCAGCCTCCCAGGCTGATCTTGAGCACGGCGAACGCACCGGCGAGGCCGACCGCAACCGTGAAGAAGGTGTTGGCGATGATGCAGAGCACCTTCGCGCCTTCGTTATGGACATAATCCTCGATCACCACCTGCATGCCGATGCGCATGTGGGTGGTGACGGAGAGCAGGGTCAGCAGGATGATGACCGCGATCACCGGGCTGCCGAGGGCGGCGCGCACGGTGGCGTAGCTCTCGCCGGCAAGCGAGATGACGATCACGATGAAAGCGATCGCCAGCAGCAGGTTGGCGAGGCCGGTGACCCGCTGCACGAAGAAATGGTCCGTGCCGGAGCGGGCGGAGCCGAGCCCGCGCACGCGCCCGAGCGGCGTGCGCATGGGGGAATGGGCCTTGGGACTGTGCATGATGCTGTCTCCTCAGCCCTTGACCGCAAGGCCGATCGCCCACACCACCAGGGTGAGGACGATGGAGCCCGCGAGCGTCGCCTTGGCGAGCAGCACGCGCTCGTTCGGGCCGAAGCCGATGATGAAATCCCACATGAAGTGGCGCACGCCGCCGAGCGCGTGGTGAATCAGCGCCCAGGTGAAGCCGAGCAGCACGAGCCGCCCGATCCAGGAGCCGGCCACGGCGGCGAAGGTGCCGTAGGCGTCGGGCGAGCCGGCCGCGGCCAGAAGCCACCACACCAGCAGGACGGTGCCAAAATACAGCGCGCAACCGGTGATGCGGTGCACGATGGACATCACCATCGTGAAGAGCGGTCGGTAGATCTGTAGATGGGGAGAGAGCGGGCGCTCGATACGCAGCGGGCTGTCGGCCATGGGCCTCCTCCGAAAATCGAACGATCAGGTATCTCAATCGTTGGCAGTTCGCAACGATTCCAAAGGAGAGTATGCGCGCCTTTGCCGAAAATGACGCAGCGCAAATCATTCCACGCGACGCGGGCGGGGCCGGGTCGTCCGGTGCGCCGCCCACAGGTGTCCACGCGGGCTGCATCTTGGGAATGCGGTCCGGCGGATCCGGCGGCGATGCTAGTCCGGATCGCCCCGGGAGCGCCAGAGCGGCGGAGCAAAAGAGAAGACGTTGCAATGCAAAAAATGCAGGGGTCCGGCAAATACGGGGGGCCGGCAAATGCAGGGGTCCGGCAAATGCAGCGGTCCGACGGCGCGCCGCGCCGGGCATAAAAAAAGCGCGGGACGAATCCCGCGCTCAGGTTCCTGGCTGTACGCCCCGGCCGACGGACGCGGCCGGCGGCGCGGTCGTCAGAAGCGGTAGGTCACGCCCGCGCCGATCAGCCAGGGATTGAGGTTGGCGGTGCCGGTCAGCGGCAGGGCGCCCGGAGCGGTGGTGATGGTGAAGTCGGGCTCCAGGAAGAGCTTCTTCACGTCGACGTTCAGGCCCCAATGCTTGTCGATCATATAGTCGAAGCCGACCTGGAGCGCCCAGCCGAGCGTGTTCTTCACGTCCAGCGAGTTCACGTCCTTGGCGTCCTGGTCGAAGAACATCGTGTAGTTGATGCCGGCGCCCACATAGGGCTTGAACGGGCCGAAATCGGTGAAGTGATATTGCAGCAAGAGGGTCGGCGGCAGCAGCCACACGCGGCCCACATTGGTGCCGTTCAGCGAACCCTGGCCGTAGATATTGTGCGGCGTCACGCCGAGGATCAGTTCAGCCGCGATGTTCTTCGTGAAGAAATAGCTGATGTCCAGTTCCGGCACGACCGAGTCCGAATAGGACAGGTCGGAGAAGGGGACGTTGTTCACATGGCCGCTGTCGTTGGGCAGCACGGCGAGCGCCCGCAGGCGGATCATCCAGGGGCTCTGCTCGACCACCGGAGCAACCGGCGCCTTCACCGGCGTATAAAGGTCCGCCGCATTGGCGCCCGTGGTAGCGACCAGCGCCGCCAGACCTGCGAGGGCCGCGCGGCCCCAATTCCCCATACCCATCGTGACAGCCCCTGTTAAGAATCCGTAACGAGAGGGTTGACCCTAAGGCGGGCGGCGGATTTGAGCCAGATCAAAAATCGGTGTTCGGGGCTGGCGCCGCCCTGTTGCCGTGGCTTTTTGGCAACAATTTGTGGGGGTTTTATAATACCGTGATTCGGGCTTGAAGCGCCCTGCGACGCCGAAAAATCGCGGCGACGCCTGGAGCCGCGCCGCCCTTCGGTGTCTAAGGGGGCGGGGCACGGCACGAGGTGAAGCGGCGTCGCGCGCAAGAGGGCTCTTGGCGCGCGGGCGGCAGGGAATGAATGAATGCGGTGTGGGTCCGCGGCGCTGTGGCCGCTTTTGAGCTTCGATGGGGCATCGCGCCGGATCTGCGGCGCGCTGGTGGGGGTGGGGCTGCTGGTGGCGTCCGGCCTGCCCGCCCTGGCGCAGAACGACGTGCGCGAGCGCAGCATGCAGGTGGGCGAGGAGAAGCGCACCTTTCTCCTGTCGCGGCCGGCGGGCGTCGCGGGCCCGCGCCCCACCATCATCGCCCTGCATGGGGCGGCGCAGACCTCCGCGAGCTTCAAGGGTTATTTCGGCCTGGAGCCCACCGCCGCGCGGGAGGGCCTGGTGGTGGCCTATCCGCAGGGCATCGGCCGGGTGTGGGATGATTCGCGCCCGGCGGCCATGCGCCTGAAGGCGGCGCTGCGCCCCGGCGAGGACGTGCCGTTCCTGCTGATGCTGGCGCAGTCCCTGGTGGCGGAAGGCATCGCCGATCCCAACCGCATCTATCTCGTCGGCATCTCCAACGGCGGCTTCATGGTGGAGCGCATGGCCTGCGAGCATGCCGAGACCTTCGCCGCCTATGCCGTGATCATGGCCACCGCCCCCGCCAATGTGCGCGAGACCTGCCGTCCGGCGCGGGCGGTGCCCATCATGTTCATCCACGGCACGGCGGACCCGGTGATTTCCTGGGACGGCTTCTGGACCCCGCTCGGGGCGACGCTCTCCGCGCCGGACAGCGCGGCGCTATTCGCCAAGGCCGATGGCTGCGGCGGCGCGCAGGTGACCGAGCTGCCGGACCTCGCGCCGTTCGACGGCACCCGCATTTCCGTGCGCCGGTGGGAGGGCTGCCGCGAGAATGCGGAGGTGGCGCTTTATCGCGTGGAGCGCGGCGGCCACCAGCCGCCGGCCCGGGTCGAGACCACCGGCGAACTGGCCCAGCCGTTTCTCGGCCTGCGCAGCCAGGACATGGATTCGGGCGAAGAGATCTGGGCCTTTTTCTCCCGCTTCTCCCTCGCGCCGGTCCCGCTGGCGGGCGCCCCCGCCGCGGGCCTGCCCCCGGTGCCCGGCGCCGTCGGGGCTCACCCGGCGCCGGCGCCGGTTTTGCCCGCCGGAGCGGCCGGGCGGCACGACGTGCCCTTGCCCATGCCGTCGCCGGTCAAGAGTTCGCAGGCCGTCCGGCCCGTCGCGCCCTAGCGGTCTTTTGACATGAAAAAGGCCGGCGCGGGCCGGCCTTTCGAATCAGTGACCGGCTCGCCGGTCGGGAGCAAGGGGACCGGGCGTGCCGGTCCCCGTCTTCCTCAGGGCGCGGTGCGCTCGGTGGCGAAAGCCTTCGGCGCCGTATCGTCCTTCGTCGCGGTGCGGGCGAAGATGCGCGCGCGCCAGGGCTTCAGGATGAACATGGCGAGGAAGGCGGCGGTGAGGTTCAGCCCCACCGAGATGGCGAACACCATGGACCAGCCATAGGCGGCGGCGACGATGCTCGCGGCCGGCACCAGCAGCGCGGCGGTGCCCTTCGCGGTATAGAGCATGCCCGCGTTGGTGGAGGCATACTTGGAGCCGAACGTATCGCCGCAGGTGGCGGGGAACAGCGAGTAGATCTCGCCGAACACGCCGAAGAACAGCGCCGAGAAGATCACGAACACATACGGGTTGTGGCCGTTGTACACCAGCATCAGCAGCGAGCCGGCGGCGATCGTGAAGGCGATGAACATGGTGTTCTCACGGCCGATGCGGTCCGAGACCCAGCCGAAGAACGGACGCCCGAAGCCATCCAGGATGCGATCGAGCGAGATGGCGAAGGTCAGCGCCGCCATGGTGACGCCGAACAGGCTCACCGGCACGTCGGCGACCTTGAAGTCGTGGGCGATGGGGCCGATCTGCGCCGCCGCCATCAGGCCGCCGGCCGCGACCATCACGAACATGGCGTAGAGCAGCCAGAAGATCGGGCGGCCCAGGGTCTCGCGCGGGGTGTATTCCACCGCGCTCTGAACCACCCGGCTCTTCTTCGGCGCGGGGCCCATGGAGCCGTGCGGATGGCGCAGCAGGAACGACAGCACCAGCACGATGGCGCCCTGGCCGATGCCGAAATAGAAGAAGGCGGCCTGGTAGCCGCTGGTCTGGATCATGTGGGCGATGGGCATGACGGTGAGGGCCGCGCCCGCGCCGAAGCCGGCGGCGGTGATGCCGGCCGCAAGGCCGCGATTATGCGGGAACCATTTCAGCGCGTTACCGACGCAGGTGCCGTACACCGAGCCGGCGCCGATGCCGGCCATGACCGCGCCCGTGTAGAGCATGGCGAGCGAGGTGGCGTAGGAATTCATCACCCAGGCGCCGGCGATCATGATGCCGCCGAAGGCCACCACGAGGCGCGGGCCGTAGCGATCCACGAACCAGGCCTCCACCGGCACCAGCCAGGTTTCGGTGAGCACGAAGATGGTGAAGGCCGTCTGGATGGCGGGGCGGCCCCAATGGTGCTCGGCCTCGATCGGATCGACGAACAGCGTCCACCCGTATTGGAGATTGGCGATCATCGCCATGCAGATCACGCCGCAGGCGAGCTGAAACCAGCGCTGCGTCGCGAGTTTGGACTGTTCGGCTTGAACCATGGCTATCCTCGTTCGTTTCCTCTTGGGCGGCCATTCTGGGTGGCCTTAGGAACCCGTCCGCCCGCACTCTGGGGTTTGGAATTCACCCGCGCGGCGCGCGGTCATCGCTTGATCCTGTCGGACGTGACGTCCTGCCGATTCCGGCTTCCCTTGGCGTCGGTATTTGGCATGCCAGATACGCAGAGGCCGGAGCACAGCAGACGCCGCGCCGTCTTGCAAGTCGTGCCGTTAGGAAATGTGCCTTTGGATCAATAGCTTACCTAAGGGCCGCACGTTGCGGCATGCCGCAGGGTCTTCCCTAGCGAGACGAGCTTGCGTGAACCTTTCGCAAAGCAGCATTCCGCCTCGCGGATGCGCAGCGCGGGTCGGACCCGCTCCCCGGGCGGAGGGCGCGAATTGCCCTAAGGGCAAAGCAAAAAGGACGACAGCTCTGTGACTTATCCATCCGCCAGGGAAGGCGGCCCAGGTTCGCGCCTTTAGCTGCGCTGCACGCGCAGGCGTGGTGCATTGCAACCTGTTCCCATGAGGGAGCCGTGAGGGGCGGGGTCAGGACACAATTGCGCGATGGGCGTCATTGCGCCGCAGTTCGCCTCTGGGGAAGGCGGCGAAACGGGCCGCTATCCGGGTCGATTCCAGATACCGGGCGCTGCTGCTGGGTCCCTTGCGCCTCGGCGGGAGCGGGCGGGGAGCCCCGGGCTGGGACGGTCGACCTTCCTCGCTTGAGCCCCGTGCCGATGCCGCTGGCACGCACCACGTGCTTTCGCGCATCCGGCCGCGGCGTCATGACCGGGACGCGCCCGGCCATGACGCCGGTAAAGGACCGGCAAAGGTGAAGGACCGGCAAAGGTAAAGGCGCGGCAAAGCCGGGACCTGCTGTCAGGTGCCTCGACGCGGCCGCTGCGCGCCATCCTGCGAAATGACGCGCGGACCTAGCGCGGAATGAGCACCCAATAGTCCAGGTCGAGGATGACGCTCGGGTCGTAATCCTCGCCGTCCTTCAGCGGGAAGTCGGTGCAGGGATTGTCCTTGGTGGCGATGGTGCGCACGCGCAGCGCGCCCACGTCGTCGCGGCCCGAGACTTCCGCCGTGTCGAGGATCTCGCTCCAGGCGAACACGGTGAGCTCCGCGAACAAGGGCGAGACATGGCGCCCGCCATTGATGGCGGCCACGTGGAAGGCATTGGCGAGGCCGTTGAAGGACAGGGCTCGGGCGATGGAGATCACATGCCCGCCATAGATCAGGCGGCGGCCGAAACGGCCCTGGCCCTCGGTGAACTGGTTGAAATGCACCTTCGCGGTGTTCTGGTAGAGGCGGGTGGCGATCATATGCTCGGCTTCCTCAACCGTGGAGCCGTCCACATGGTCGATGCGCTCGCCGATCTCATAGTCGGAGAAACGATAGGGCGAGCCGGAAAGGTCGTCGCGCCAGCCTTCCAGGTCCAGCGGCGGCACGGCGTCGCCGAGCGCGTCGGGGGCGAGGGCGGCGGGCAGGACGGGAATCAGCGTCTCCTGCGCCTGGGCGCGCGGGTCGCGCTTGCGCACCATCACCCAGCGCACATAGTCCAGCACCTCGACGCCGTCCTGGTTGAAGCCGGTGGAGCGCACATAGACCACGCCGCTCTGCCCGTTGGAATTCTCCCGCAGGCCGATCACCTCGGAGACCGCGTGCAGCGTATCGCCGGGATAGACCGGGGCGAGGAACCGGCCGCCCGCATAGCCGAGATTCGCCACCGCGTTCAGCGAGATGTCCGGCACGGTCTTGCCGAACACGATGTGGAACACCAGCAAATCGTCCACCGGCGCGCGGGGATAGCCGAGGCCCTGGGCGAAGCTGTCGCCCGACTGCACGGCGAAGCGCGAGCCGTAGAGGGCGCTATAGAGGCTGACATCGCCGACCGTCACCGTCCGCGGCGTCGCGTGGCGGATGATCTGGCCGATGGAAAAATCCTCGAAGAAATTGCCCGAATTTGTCTTGGACATGGAGCCCCCCGCGAACAGCGCCCTATGTTGCCCAGCGGGGGTTTGCAGCGCAACGGTCCCGGCGGTTTTCCCGGGTGATTTCGAGCCTTCTCCCGTGCGGCGCGGTGTTGGCGCTTGACGGCGCGGGCTTGCGCGGTCCTCATGCGCCGAGGCGAGCGAAGGGGGCGTTGCGTGTCGGGATCAACCAGCCAGAATCTGTCGTTCCAGGCCATGATTTTCGTGGCCTGCCTGTTCCCCTTCTATGTGCTCGCCGCGACCATGACGAATTCGGCGGCGGTGCTGACCGACCTTCTGGCCACCTCCTTCGATCTCACCTCGCTCACCGCCTGCTGGCTGGTGCTGCGCATCGCCCACAAGGGGAACGCCGGGCGCTATGCCTACGGCCTCGGCAAGCTGGAGAACCTGGCCGAGCTGATGATCGCGGTGCTTCAGGTGGTGCTGGTGATCATCGCCAGTTCGCGTGCCATCATGGGCGTGCTGCATCCCGAGCCGGTGAGCGGCGCCGGCCTCGGCCTCGCGGTGACCTTCGTGGCCGTGGTGGGCAATGGCTATCTGAACCGCAAGGCGGTGCGTCTGGCGCGGGAGACCAAGTCGCCGGTGCTGGCGGCCCAGGCGCGGGTGCATCTGGTCTCGGCCTGCTCCAGCGGCTCGGTGTTCATCGTCACGGTGATCACCTCGGTGTTCGACGAGATCGCCTGGGTGGCGTATCTCGATCCGGCGGCATCCTTCGTGGTGATCGCCTTCATGCTGTACAACATCTTCGAAATGCTTACGAATTCGCTCGGCTCGCTACTCGACCAGGCGATCGGCGAAGCCGGCCAGCTGCGCATCCTCAAGGCGCTCACCGCCCATTTCGACGATTTCGAGGAATTGGGCGACATCCGCACCCGCTCCCACGGCGGCAAGATGATGGTGGAGCTGCATCTCGGCTTCGACCCCGCCTGGACGGTGGCCCAGGCGCGCGACGCGGTGGCCGAGCTGTCCGCCTCGGTGCGCGCGGAATTCGCCAAGGCGGGCGACGACGTGGACGTGGCCATCGTGCTGCTGCCGCCCACCGCCCGCTCCTTCTCCGCCGCCATGGGTAGCGTCTAGGACGCGCGTGCCGCGACGGGGTCGGTTTCCCGAACAGGTGCCGAATCCGGGCGAATCCGCACCTTCAAACGCCGAGCCGCCGCGGAGAAGCGCCACGAAACCCCTGTTCGTCTGCGCTAAGCCATTGTTTCACGTGAAACATTTTGGCGGACGCTGGGCGGCGGCCGTGGAATTTCGGGCCTGCTAATCCACGTCCTTGCCGTTCCAGCGCTTGGCCAGGGGCGAGGCGATGCCGAACAGATCGAGCGCCCGCGAAACCGTCTGGGTCACAATGTCGTCCACCGAGGTCGGCCGGTGATAGAAGGCCGGAACGGGCGGCATGATGATGGCGCCGTTGCGGGTCGCCTGGGCCATCAGGTCGATATGCCCGGCATGGAGCGGCGTTTCCCGCAGCAGCAGCACCACCCGCCGCCGCTCCTTCAGGCACACGTCGGCGGCGCGCACCACCAGTTCCTCGTTGAAGCAATTGGCGATGCCGCTCAAGGTCTTGATGGAGCACGGGGCGACCAGCATGCCATCGGTGACGAACGAGCCGGACGACACGCTCGCGCCGATGTCCTTGGGATTGTGCACCTGGTCGGCAAGCGCCTTCACCTCCTCGGGGGTGGTATCGGTTTCCGCGAGCAGCGTGCGCACGCCCGAGGGCGTGAGGATGAGATGGGTTTCCACATCCTCGATCTGGCGCAGGATCTGGAGCGCGCGCACCCCATAGATGGCGCCGGACGCGCCGGTCAGGGCAATGATCAGGCGGCGCATCAGAAGGTCTCGCTGGGAAGGCTGGGCGGGGCGGAGAGGGGCAGCACGCCCGGGTCCTGCGGGGTGAAGCAGGCGGAAAGAATCGCCGCGATGTCCGAGCGCTCCTGCCCATCGGCGCCGCGGCCGGTCGTCAGCGTCACCACCTCCAGCATCGCCGCCCGGGCCAAGGGCTCCGGCGCGGCCGGCGAGGGCGCCGCGGCGAGCGCGCGGGCGAACGCGTCCAGCTCTTCAAGCTCGATGAGTTCCGCTTCGATTTCAACGCCCTGGAGCGTGCCGCGCAGCGCGCCCGTCGTCCCGCTCGGCGCCGGCGAGGGGCCGGTCTTCATGCGGCGGCGCACCGCGCGAAGGGGCACCACGATCTCGCGATGCCACGCGCCGACCCGTTCCTGTGCCGCCGCGGCGGTCTCCGGCGAAAGCTCCCGCCGCAGGCAGGCGCCGAACCAGGCTGCGAACAGCAGCAGGTTCACGTTCAGCGCCGTTTTCTCCTGCAATCTCAGGCAGGCGGCGGCAACGCCCGGGCGGCCGTAGAGGTCCAGCGCGAACGCCTTGAGGGACTGTTCGTTCATCCGCATCGCTTCAGCCACCCGTCGGCGTCGTGGAGGCGACGTCGCGCACCGACCAGGAGGTGAAGCGCCGCTCCCACACGTCGAACAGGGCGTACATGCCGATGCCGAGCCCGCCCACCACGACCAGTGCCGCGAACACCAGCGGCATGTTGAAATTGGAGCTGGCCACCAGCATCACATTGCCGATTCCGGTATTGCCGCCAATGATTTCCGCGATCACGGAGCCGACGAAGGACAAGGTGATGGCGATCTTCAGCGACGCGAAGAAATAGGGCAGGGACCGGGGAATGCCGATCTTCACGATCATGTCCCGCCGCGACCCGCCGAGCGAGCGCATCAGCTCCGTCAGCTCCGGCTCGATGGTGGAGAAGGCCAGCGCGACGTTCGCCACCACCGGGAAGAAGGACAGCATGAAGGCGGTGATGACCGCCGGGATGAACCCGAGCCCGAACCACACCACCAGGATCGGCACCAGCGCGGCCTTGGGCACGCTGTTGAAGGCGACGATCACGGGATAGACCGCGCAATAGGCGAGCCGCGAGGAGCCGACGACAATCCCGAGGGCGAGCCCGAACACCACCGCGATGCCGAAGCCGATCACCGTCGTCGTCAGGGTCGACAACCCGTTGGTCATGAGCGGATAGCGATATTGATAGAGCGCCTGGATCGTCTCGCCCGGCGTCGGAAGGATATAGGCCTTCACGTCGAACACCACGATCACCAGCCACCAGAGCAGCACCAGGACGAGGGTCGTCACCCACGGGGCGATCCGTTCGAGGGTCTTGGAGCTCATGGGGTTTTCCCCTCGCTGATGGCCTGGCGCAGACCGTGGACGATATCCACGAACGCCGGTTCGAAGGTGGTTTCGAGCGTGCGGGGCCGGGCGATCTCCACGCTCCGGTTCTTGATCAGCCGGCCCGGGCGCGCGGACATCACGTGCACCGTCTGCGCCAGATAGACCGCCTCGCGCAGCTCGTGCGTGACCAGCACGATGGTGCATTTGCGGAACAGCCACAGATCCTGGAGCACCGCCCAGAGGTCTTCCCGCGTGAAGGTATCGAGCGCCGCGAACGGCTCGTCGAGCAGGAGGATCGAGGGCTCGTGGATCAGCGCCCGGCACAATTGGGCGCGCTGCTGCATGCCGCCGGAAAGCTGCCAGGGCATGCGGTCCGCGAAGCCGGTGAGTCCCACCTTCTCCAGCAGGGCGTCCACCTTGGCGCGGTTCTGCTCGCGATCCCGCTTGAGCGTGCGCCGGTGCGGCTCGACGATTTCCAGCGGCAGCATGATGTTGTCGCGGATGGTCCGCCACGGCAGCAGGGTGGCGTTCTGGAACGCCATGCCGACGGTCTTGAGCGGCTCTGTGACCGCGCGCCCGGAGACGCGCACCTGCCCCGCGCTCGGCTTCACGAGACCCGCGATCAGCTTGAGCAGGGTGGACTTGCCACACCCGCTCGGCCCCACCAGGGCGACGAATTCGCCGAGCTCGATGTCGAGGCTGGCACCGGAAACCGCCAGGGTTCCCGAGGCCGACGACCCGTACCTGAGATCGACGTTCCTGATTTCAATAAAGCTCATCCGACTTCGACCTTCGATCGCCGCGCCCGCACGACTAACCCTGGATCTTCACCCCGGCACCTTCGAGGATAGCGCGGGCGCGGGCCCGGTCGCCCTCCGAAATCACGAGCCGCTCTGCAAAATCGCGGCCGGACGGCCGGGTCGCGTCGATGCCCATCTTGGTCAAGGTGAAGTTCTCGGGATCGGAACTCGGATCCAGAATGGCGCCCTTGGCGCCGGGAATGAAGAAAATGTCCTTCTCCGCCCGCACCCGGGTGGCAATGGCCCAGAAGACATCGTTCATGTCGAAGATGTCGACGTCGTCATCCACGACGATGACGTATTTCGTGTAGAGCTCGGTGCCGAGCGTGGCCATGATGGCCATCTGCGCTTCGCCTTCGGCGGTCTTCTTCATCGAGATGATCGCGAGGAAGGCGCCGCAGGTGGAGTGCGGCACGTGCACGGCCTGCACGTTCGGCAGGTTGCGCTTGAGCGCATTGAGGATCTCGCCCTCCCGCGTCACGCAGGAAATCAGGATGTGATCCTTCGCCATGCCGGACGTGACGCTGTGGAACATGGCGTCGCGGCGCATGCGGATGCGGTGCGCGACGAAGACGTTCTGCGTCGACCGATAGGACGCATAGCCGGTGAACTCGCCGAACGGCCCTTCCGGCTCGTGAACATTCGCGAGGATCTCGCCCTCGATGATCATTTCCGCGCCGGCCGGCACCTCGAGATCGCCGACGCCGCACTTCGCGAGACGATACGGCTCGCCGAACAGGCCGCCGATGATCTCGAACTTCCGCACCTGGGGCGGATAGGCATAGGTCATCGAGCCCATATAGTGCAGCGGATGAATGCCGATGGTGATGGCGACTGGAAGATTCTGGCCCATTTCTTCCGCGCGGCGATGAAACTCATACATGCGGCGGCGCGAATGCAGGGACACGCCGAGCCTGTTCTTGCCGCGGAGCATCAGGCGATGGAATCCGGTGGTGTCGACCCCGGTCTTGGGGTCGCGCGCGGTGAGCTGGCCGGCGGTGATATAGGGCGCGGCGTCCACCGAGAATTGCAGCGGAATCGGCAGCTTGGTCAGATCGATGTCGTCGCCCTCGATCACCACTTCGTTCCAGGGCGCGTTATCGACAATCTCGCAGGGCAGATAATTCTGGCAGCGGTCGCGGAACGCCATCGGCAGTTCGGCCGCCGAGACGCCCAGGCAGGCCGCAAGCAGCTTGCGGTTCGCGGCAATATTCGTGACGCACGGCATGCCCTTGCCGCCCAGGTCCTCGAACACCACCACCGGGCTGCGGCCCGCGCGCTCCAGCTCGAACACCACCGCGGTGGATTCCAGGTCGATGTCGACACGGTCCTTGATGCGCAGGATTTCTTCCGGGAATTGACGTTCCACCATGTTCAGGAAGCCGCGAAGGCCCTGCTTGTCCAAAATATCCAAGCTCTGCACAGAACAACCCTTTCGTGGCGGAATATTCGTTTTTATCTCGTCTTCGGCGCGTGATCGCATCACGCGCCGTGTCGAAGCCTGGGCGCGAACGGGCTGCGCCTTCGTTGCCCTTGGGCGTGCGCCCCCCGGTCCGATCGAAAACGCGGCGCGGATCGCCGTGTCGCCATATCGTCAGTAAGCTGACGATAATGACGGGAGCGTGCCTCGCTTCGTCTTCATCATTTCGTCAGTGTGCTGATGAACTAAACGGGCGTCAATGCGATTTTTTAGGCGAAAGCTGCCTACAAAGTGCGCAGCAGGGCGCGTCCTTCATCATTGTTGGATTCCACCAGCAGCGTCAGCTGGCGGATGAACTGCGCCCGTTCCTCCGTCGGCAGGGGCGCGATCAGGCGGCTGTGCGCGGTCTCGAGCGCGGCCTGCATTTCGCCCACCATGGCCTCGCCCTGCTCGGTCAGGAAGGCGCGGCGGATGCGCCGGTCGTCCTCGGTCGCCTCGCGCTTGATGAGGCCGCGTTTCTCCAGCCGGGCCAGCACGTTGGAGGTGGTCGTCCGGTCCACCCCGATTTCCGCCGCGAGCGTCGCCTGGTCGAGGCCGGGCTGGATCAGCAGCACCTGCATCACGCTCGATTGAACCGGCGTGGTGCCAAACCGCTCGCATTCCTGGAGATAGATGGCGACATAGATCTGATGCAGGCGCCGGATCAAGAAGCCGGGCCGTTTGAAGAGCCCCTCGGCCATCCGCTTTGCACGTTCCGACACGCTTCACCGCCCTTTTGGCTGCGCATGCCGGAGCATGCCGCGAATCCGCCGTCCCCAATTGATCTGAAAAGGAACCACCTTCCCCGGCCAAAATCCAGGGCCCGCCGCCCGCCGGGAAACGCACCGTAAGAAAGGGTGAAGGCGCAGGGCGGCGCCCGCGCTTGGAGCATCCGACGCGGGAGGGTACACTTAAGGCATCTATTGGAATGGTTCCAAACCAGATCGAGGATCGAAGGCCCTGAGACAAGGCGCGCAGCGGGCGGTTCTGGCAGCAATCCTGGCGGTGCTCTGCGCAGCCCCCGCCGATGCTGCCGGCTGCCCGAAGCTCCGGGCCATGGTTCCCCCCGGACCGGGCGCGACGGGCGAAACCGGCGAGGGCGCCGACGGCGCCTGGCAGGTGGTGACGGACGTGCGCGACGGCGCGCTGCGGCTGTCCGGCGGCCTGCGCCTGGTGCCGAAGGGCGCGGTGTTGCCCACGCGCCTCAGCCCCGAGCCGGAGATTCCCGCCAAGGCGGAGGCCGCGGCGCGTGCCGCTTTGGTCGGCCGCACGCTTCAGCTGGCACCGGGCGAGCAGGACCGATACGGCCGCCGCCTCGCCGATGCGCTGGTTCTCACGCCGGACGGTGCCGTTCCGCTGGCCCAGGCCCTGCTCCAGGCCGGCGCCGCCTATGCCGATCCCGCCTCGGTGCCGGCTTGCGCGGCGGAGTTGCGGGCGGCGGAGGAGCGCGCCCGCGCGGCCCATGCCGGCCTGTGGGCCTCGTCCGCCGCGCGCCTTGATGCCGCCGATATTGCCGCGGTTGCGGAGCATGTCGGCCTGTTCACCCTGGTGGAGGGCCGGGTGCGTGCCGCCAATCACGCCCGGGGCCTGCTCTATCTCAATTTCGGCCCCCGCTGGCGGGAGGACGTGACGGTGACGCTTCCGGCATCCGGTGCTGCCAGAATGTCGCGTGCAGGCCTCGCTCCCGCCATTTTGCCCGGCACTTTTGTGCATGTGCGCGGCGTGGTTAACGAAGAGGGCGGGCCGATGCTCGCCCTGCGGACGGCGGCTGCGCTGGATTTCGAGGAGCATGTGCGTTGACTGGGGTTGGCGGGTTCGGGCCGAGGTCAGAGGGAACCGGGGGGATCTCCGGCACGCGCGTGCTGCGCGCGATCCTGCTTGCCCTGGGCCTGTCCGTGCTGCTGACCGCCTGCGCCGGCATCGACATGGACCGGTTCAGCACCCCGGCCGCCGATGGCGCGGCCCGCGCCGAACTGCCGGAGATGACGCCGGCCCAGAAGCGCGAGCACGAGCGTCTGGTGGCGAGCTACGGCGGCGCCTATGACGATCCGGAATTGAAGGCGCTGATCCAGCAGGTGGTGGAACGCCTCGTGGCGGCCTCCGAGCGGCCGGACCTGCGCTATCGCGTCACCGTGCTGAACTCGCCCGCCATCAATGCCTTCGCCTTGCCGGACGGCTCGCTGTACGTGACGCGCGGCCTGCTGGCGCTGGCCAACGACACCTCCGAACTCTCCTCGGTCCTGTCGCACGAAATGGCCCACGTCATCGCGCGCCATGCCTCCATCCGCGAGGACCAGACCAAGCAGGCGGTGCTCGTGAGCCGCGTGATCTCCGACGTGGTGAACGACCCCGATCTCGGCGCGCTCGCCATGCAGAAGAGCCGCATGTCGCTGGCCAGCTTCTCGCGCGGCCAGGAACTGGAGGCGGATGCCATCGGGGTGGGGATTTCCGCCCGCGCCGGTTTCGATCCGTTCGGCGCCTCGCGCTTCCTCACCGACATGGGCAAGCAGGCGAGCCTGCGCAGCACCGGCGGCGGGCTCGGCGGCATGTCCTCCGCCACGACGCCGGAGATGGACTTCCTCTCCACCCATCCCGCGACGCCCGAGCGCATCTCGATCGCCAATGCCAATGCCCGCCAATATGCCACGCCCAATGGCAGCGGCGCGTCGGGCGCCAGCACCGGCGAGCGCGACAAGGCCGCCTATCTCTCGGCCATCAACGGCATGGTCTATGGCGACGACCCGAAGGAAGGCTTCGTGCGCGGGCGCAAGTTCTTCCATCCCAAGCTCGGCTTCACCTTCGTGGCGCCGGAAGGCTTCTCGCTGGAGAACACCTCCCAGGCGGTGCTCGGCGCCACGGCCTCGGGCTCCGAGGCGCTGCGGCTCGATGCGGTGCGGGTGAACGGCGACCAGTCGCTCGGCCAATATCTCTCCTCCGGCTGGATCGAGGGGGTGGAGATCAATTCGGTGGAGACGCTCACCGTCAACGGCTTCATGGCGGCGACCGCGATCGCGCGGGGCGAGCAATGGTCGTTCCGCATGTTCGCCATCCGCTTCGGCTCGGACGTCTATCGCCTGATCTTCGCCGCGCGGAACCTGACGCCGGAACTGGACGCGCAATTCCGCGAGGCCGCCGACACCTTCCGCCGCGTGGCCAGCGACGAGGCGGAGACGGTGAAGCCGCTGCGCATCCGCGTGGTCTCGGTCGGCCTCGGCGACACCGTGGACAAGATGGCGTCCCGCATGCAGACCCCCGACCGGCCCATGGAGCGCTTCCTGATCCTCAACGGGCTCGATAAGGACGCCAAGCTGCGCTACGGCGACAAGGTGAAGATTGTCACCGACTGATCCCGGCCGACGTGCCGCCGGCGGCACGCACAGCCCAAACCGCGCGAAGTGCGCTGCAATATGCGCGGGTTTCCCCCGGATCGGGCCCGAAAGCCAAGCAAGCCTTGCAAAATAGCCGTTTCTGCACTACGTAAGCCGCGTCCGAGACAGTGACCTTCATGCGAGGGCCGTTCGGGCGGGCCGGGGGCGCGGGATACGCTGCCCTCGAAATGTCGGAGGCAGCCCGCCTTGGCTTTCGCTCGGTGCCTGACCTTGCACACCTCAACCTGCTTCGTATCGCGCGGCCTTTGCGCCGGCCCATCGGCTTTGCCGGTGGCGGTTCGGGTGTCTCCCGGGCCATCCGCACGATACGGGCGTCCATATCAAAGACGCCGGCGCGAGACAGTTCGGAGACTAGATGTCGTTCGCAGAAACCACGCGTGAAGATTTTGCCTCGTTGCTCGACGAGAGCTTCGGCCGCGCCGATTTGCAGGAAGGCGCCGTCGTCAAGGGCATTGTGGTCGCCATCGAGAAGGATCTGGCGATCATCGATATCGGCCTGAAGACGGAAGGCCGCGTTGCCCTTCGTGAATTCGCCGGCCCCGGCCGGGAAGTGCCCATCGCCGTGGGCGATGAGGTCGAGGTGTATCTCGAGCGGGTCGAGAACGCCATGGGCGAAGCCGTTCTCTCGCGCGACAAGGCGCGCCGCGAAGAGAGCTGGGTCAAGCTCGAGAAGGCGTTCACCGCCAATGAGAAGGTCACGGGCGTGATCTTCAACCAGGTCAAGGGCGGCTTCACCGTCGATCTCGACGGCGCGGTGGCCTTCCTGCCCCGCTCGCAGGTCGATATCCGCCCGATCCGCGACGTCGGCCCGCTGATGCACAACCAGCAGCCGTTCCAGATCCTCAAGATGGATCGCCGCCGCGGCAATATCGTCGTGTCCCGCCGCACCGTGCTGGAAGAGACCCGCGCCGAGCAGCGCCACGAACTGGTCCAGAACCTCGAAGAGGGTCAGGCCATCGACGGCGTGGTGAAGAACATCACCGATTACGGCGCGTTCGTTGACCTCGGCGGCATCGACGGCCTGCTGCACGTCACCGACATCGCGTGGCGCCGCGTGAACCACCCCACCGAAGTGCTGAACATCGGCCAGACGGTGAAGGTGAAGATCATCAAGATCAATCACGAGACCCACCGCATCTCGCTCGGCATGAAGCAGCTCCTCGGCGATCCGTGGGAGGGCATCGAGGCCAAGTATCCGGTGGACGCCCGCTTCAAGGGTCGCGTCACCAACATCACCGACTACGGCGCGTTCGTGGAATTGGAGCCGGGCATCGAAGGCCTGATCCACGTTTCCGAAATGTCGTGGACCAAGAAGAACGTCCACCCCGGCAAGATCGTCTCCACTTCGCAGGAAGTCGAAGTGCAGGTGCTCGAGGTGGATCCCGCCAAGCGCCGCATCTCGCTCGGCCTGAAGCAGACGCTTCAGAATCCGTGGGAAGCGTTCGGCGAGAAGTATGCCCCCGGCGCGGTGGTCGAAGGCGAAGTCAAGAACAAGACCGAGTTCGGCCTGTTCCTCGGCCTCGACGGCGACGTGGACGGCATGGTCCATCTCTCCGACCTCGACTGGAACCGTCCCGGCGAGCAGGTGATCGACGAATTCCGCAAGGGCGACGTGGTGAAGGCCATCGTGCTCGACGTGGACGTCGAGAAGGAGCGCATCTCGCTCGGCATCAAGCAGCTCGCGGGCGATCCGTTCGCCGAAGCCGGCGATGTCAAGAAGGGCGCCATCGTCACCTGCGAAGTCACGGACGTGAAGGACGGCGGCATCGAGGTCAAGCTCACCGGCACCGATCTGACCGCTTTCATCAAGCGTTCCGAACTGGCGCGCGAGCGCAACGACCAGCGCCCCGAGCGCTTCTCGGTCGGCGAGAAGATGGACGCCCGCGTCACCCTGTTCGACCGCAAGGCGCGCAAGGTGCAGGTCTCCGTCAAGGCGCTGGAGATCGCCGAGGAGAAGGAAGCCGTGGCCCAGTACGGGTCGCAGGATTCCGGCGCCTCGCTGGGCGACATCCTGGGCGCGGCCCTGCGCCAGCGCGCGGACGACGCCAAGGAGTGATCGGTCGCCCTCGGGCCCCCGCTCCACGAAACGAGAAAGGCCGGCCTCGCGCCGGCCTTTTTTATTGATCGGACGCGTGAGATGCTAGGTTTCAACCTAAGCGGGAAAACCGGCATGCTCGACCGTTATACGAAAATCGTCCTCACCATTATCGCCGTCACCTTGGTGGCCCATCTGGGCGAACGGCTCTTTGGCTCCGCACAGGCGGCGTCCGGCAATTGCGGGAATATCAGCCAGCCCTGCGTGGTGGTCATCGGCGTGCTGGACCAATGGAACAAGCCCGTGCTCTGTCGGGAAGGCGGCACACCCTGCTTCACGGTCGTATCTAAATAGGGTTGGCGGCCCCGCGCCGGTGCCGCGCATTCTTCGTTCATTGCCGCCACGCGCGGCATGGGCCCGCGCCGTTCCCCACGCCTTGCCAATCGCCGGGCGCGGCCTATAAGTGTGCGCTCTCGCGGGGGCGGCAGGAGAAGCGCAATGTCGCTGGACGTGGACCAGATCGTCGATCGCCGCAGATTGCGTCACAAGCTCTCGTTCTGGCGCACCCTGGCGGTGCTGGCCCTGGTCCTCGCCATCGGCGGCGCCACCTATTATGCGGTCGGCCGTGCCGATCTCGACTCCTCGCCCCATGTGGCGCGCATCATCATCGGCGGCATCATCCGCAACGACCGCGACCGGGTGGAGCTGATCGACCGGGTCGCGAAATCCCGCGCCGCGGCGGTGATCCTGTCCATCGACAGCCCCGGCGGCACGGTCACCGGTTCGGAGCAATTGTTCGATGCCCTGCGCCGTCTCGCCGAGAAGAAGCCGGTGGTGGCGGTGGTGGAAGGCATGGCGGCCTCCGGCGCCTATATCGCCGCCATGGGCGCGGACCATATCGTCGCGCGGCGCAATTCCCTGGTCGGCTCCATCGGCGTGATCTTCCAATTTCCCAATGTCACGGACCTGCTGAAGAACGTCGGGGTGAAGATGGAGGACATCAAGTCCTCGCCCCTGAAAGCCGCGCCCAACGGCTACGAGCCGACCAGCCCGGAGGCGCGCGCCGCCATCAATGCGCTGGTGGTGGACAGCTATGATTGGTTCAAGGGCCTCGTGGCGGAACGCCGCGCGCTGTCCGACGCCAGGCTCGCGGCGGTCACCGACGGGCGGGTGTTCACCGGCCATCAGGGGCTGGACCTGCAATTGGTGGACGAGCTGGGCGACGAGCGCACCGCGCGCGCCTGGCTGAGCCGCGAAAAGGGCGTGCCGGAAAACCTGCGCACCCGCACCTGGTCCAGCAAGACCGCGGGCGACGAATTCGGCTGGCTGCGCGGCAGCGCCTCCTGGCTGCTCTCGGCGATCGGCCTGCAAGAGGCGGCGCAGCTTGTGTCGCAGATCGCCCGGGGCGCCCTGGAACGCACTCAGCTTGACGGGTTATTGGCCCTCTGGCACCCTCAGATCGGGTCGTGAAGCCACAGGCCGAACACTCTCCAATCCGCCGCGCCCGCAACCTGGGGACGCGTGAACGAGCCGGCATCCGAACCCGGTTGCAGGCGACCATGGATCGGTCCCGAAGGAAGCTGAGCGGTCATGATTAAGTCCGAGCTGGTCCAGAAGATCGCCGAGGCGAACCCGCACCTTTATCAGCGGGACGTGGAAAACATCGTCAACGCGATCCTGGAGCAGATCGTCTCCGCCCTCGCGCGCGGCGACCGGGTGGAATTGCGCGGCTTCGGCGCCTTCTCCGTGAAGAAGCGCGACGCCCGCACCGGCCGCAACCCGCGCACCGGCAAGCAGGTGGACGTGGACGAGAAGATCGTCCCCTATTTCAAGACCGGCAAGGAGATGCGCGAGCGTCTCAATATCGAGGGATGATTCTGTTCGTGCGACGCTTTCTTTCGCTCCTCATCGGCCTGCCTTTGTGCATCGTCGTGGTGGCCCTGGCGGTTGCCAATCGCAAGATGGTGACGGTCTCCCTGGATCCGTTCAGCCCGGATTCCACCACCCTGGCCGTCACCCTGCCGCTGTTCGCGCTGATCTTCGCAACCCTGATCGCGGGGGTGGTGATCGGCGGCGCCGTGACGTGGCTCGGCCAGAGGCGCTTCCGCAAGGAAGCCAGGCGTGCCCGCAAGATCCTTCCGCCGGAGCCGCCGCGCACCGCCTCCGGCGCGCCGGCGCTGCCCGCCCCGATCCGCAATACCTGATCGCGCAGCCGGGAAGATCGCGGTTCAGTGGCCGACGCCGCGCGGCACGTCCAGCCGGGCGCGTTCGGAATCCAGCCGCTCGATCACCAGCTTCGCCACCAGCGTGAACAGCGCCACCGCCGCCAGCACGGTCGCGGCGGCAAACGCGGCGGCCACCTGGCTGTCCTGGTACAGAAGCTCGATCTGCAACGGCAAGGTGGAGGTCTGGCCGCGGATGTTGCCGGACACGATCGACACCGCGCCGAACTCTCCCATCACCCGCGCATTGCAGAGCGTCGCCCCATAGAGCAGCGCGAAGCGCACGTTCGGCAGCGTGACGGTGCGCAGGATGCGCCAGCCCGAGGCGCCGAGCGTCACCGCGGCCTCTTCCTCCTCGCGGCCCTGGGCCATCATCAGCGGCACGATCTCCCGCGCCACGAAGGGCGCCGTCACGAACAGGCTCGCGAGGATGATCGCGGGAACGGCGAACATGATCTTGATGTCGTGCGCCTGAAGAAACGGTCCCAGCAGCCCCTGCGCACCATAGACGAACAGATAGGCGACGCCCGCGACGATGGGCGAGATGGAGAAGGGCAGCTCGATCACCGCCAGCAGGAGGCCGCGACCGGGAAAGGAGAATTTCGCCACCGTCCAGGCGGCGGCGATGCCGAAGGCCACGTTCACCGGCACGCACACCAGGGCGGCGAACAGGGTGAGCCCCATGGCGTGCAGCGTATCGGGCCGCACCAGGCTTTCGGCGAAGGTGGCCCAGCCGCGCCCGAAGGCTTCCGAGAAGATGGCGGCGAGCGGCGCCAGCAGGACGAACAGGGTGATCGCGAGCACCAGCGACACCAGGATCGCGCGGGTGAGGCGGCCATCGCCCACCCGGCGGCGCACAGCGGAAGCCGGACCGCTCATGCTCAATCCTCCCGGATGGCGCGGCGCTGGTGCCACGCCTGGATGAGATTGATGCTCACCAGCAGCAGGAACGCGAGGCCGAGCATGGTGGCCGCAATGGCGGCGGCGGCGGGGTAGTCGTATTCCTCGATCCGGATGAAGGCGAGCAGGGCGACGATCTCGGTGCGGAACGGCTGGTTGCCGGCGATGAACACCACGGCGCCGAACTCGCCCAGCGAGCGCGCGAACGCCAGCGAGCAGCCGGCGAGGAAAGCCGGGAAGATGGCGGGCAGGATCACGGTCCAGAACACCCGCAGGTCCGAGGCGCCGAGCGTAGTCGCGGCTTCCTCCACGTCGGCGGCGAGGTCCTCCAGCACCGGCTGCACGGTGCGCACTACGAACGGCAGGCTGGTGAAGGCCATGGCACAGGCGATGCCGGCGGGGGCATAGGCCACCTGGATGCCCCACTCCGCCAGCGGGCGGCCGAACCAGCCGTTCTTGGCGAACAAGGCGGTCAGCGCGAGGCCGGCGACCGCAGTGGGCAAAGCGAACGGCACGTCCACCAGGGCATCGAGCCAGCGCTTGCCGGGAAACTCATAGCGCACCAGCACCCAGGCGAGCGCGAGGCCGTAGACCGCATTGAAGGCGGTGGCGGCGGCGGCGGTGGTGAAGGTGACCTGGAAGGATGCCAGCGTGCGCGGCGAGGTGATGATCGCGATATACCTCGCGAACCCCACGTCGCCCGCCTTCAGCAGCAAGGCGGCGATGGGCAGGAGGACGATCAGGCCGAGATAGGTGAGCGTGATGCCGAGCGACAGACGGAAGCCCGGAATGACGCTGAACATGAAAGGTCCTTCTTATCCCGCACGGTGGCCGCGCCCCGCGCGGGGCGCGCCGGAAATCAATAGCCCGGCAGGTAGAAGCGGTCCGGCAGCGGATAGCGCCCGGGAACGATGCTCGCCTGACCCGCGCCATAGGTCGGGTAATTATATTCCGCCGGCAGGGCGTAATCGAGATAGGACTTGGAGCCCGGCTTCACCACCGTGCCGGCATCCAGCGGCGAGCGCTTGGTGATGACGATCTTCGTGCGGGGCTTCGACACCTTGGCGGTGGTCGGCTTGGTGGTGGTCGGCTTGGCGGGGGCGGACGTGGTCGTCGTGGTGGTGGTCGTGGTCGTGCCCGAGGCGGTCTGGGCCTCGGCCATGCCGACGGACGCGAACGTCAACGCAGCGGCGATGGTGAGAAGCGGCGCGAAACGCATAGGACCCTCCAGCACGACACATGAGCCGTTCCGATTCCGGTTACGGCACGAACGCATTGTAAGCAAGGAAACCCTCACGGTCGAGGTCGGTTCCTTTACCGAGGACGCGATCGCGTGACCCGCCGGCAACACCTGCGTGCGGGTCCCGTTCCGCCGCATCGCACCCTCTCCATTGCGCAAAGGCGCGCGAGAGCTTAAATCACGGCCTTCCGGCATGTGAGACCGGCAACTTCAAGGGAAGAACATGGGTTACAAGGTCGCCGTCGCCGGCGCCACAGGCAATGTGGGCCGGGAGATCCTTTCGATCCTCGACGAGCGGGGCTTCCCCGCGGACGAGGTGGTCGCGCTTGCGTCGCGCCGGTCCCTGGGGACCGAGGTCTCGTTCGGCGACAAAACCCTGAAAGTGAAGGATCTCGCCACCTACGACTTCTCCGACAGCGACATCTGCCTGATGTCGGCGGGCGGGGCCGTGTCGAAGGAATTCTCGCCGAAGATCGGCGCCGCGGGCTGTGTCGTCATCGACAATTCCTCGCAATGGCGCACCGACCCCGACGTGCCGCTGATCGTTCCGGAAGTGAACGCGGACGCCATCGTCGGCTTCAAGAAGAAGAACATCATCGCCAATCCCAATTGCTCCACCGCGCAATTGGTGGTGGCGCTGAAGCCGCTTCATGATGCCGCGACGATCAAGCGCGTGGTGGTCTCGACCTATCAATCCGTCTCCGGCGCCGGCAAGGACGCCATGGACGAATTGTTCTCGCAGACCCGCGCCGTGTTCGTCTCCGACCCGGTGGAGCCGAAGATTTTCCCGAAGCGCATCGCCTTCAACCTGATCCCCCAGATCGACGTGTTCATGGAGGACGGGTACACGAAGGAAGAGTGGAAGATGGTGGTCGAGACCAAGAAGATTCTCGATCCCAAGATCAAGCTCACCGCCACCTGCGTGCGGGTGCCGGTGTTCATCTCCCATTCCGAATCGGTGAACGTGGAATTCGAGAAGCCGCTCGATGCCGAGCAGGCGCGCAAGATCCTGCGCAATGCGCCGGGCATCCTGCTGCTCGATACCCGCGAGCCGGGCGGCTATGCCACCCCCCACGAGGCGGCGGGCGAGGACGCGACCTATATCTCGCGCCTGCGCGACGACCCGACCGTGGACAACGGCATCGCCTTCTGGTGCGTCTCCGACAATCTGCGCAAGGGCGCGGCGCTGAACGCGGTGCAGATCGCGGAAGTGCTGATCAACCGCAAGCTGATCACCTCGCGCCGCAAGGCGGCGTGAGGCTCGGCTTCTAAAACACGCGATGCGCGAACGGCCCTCCTCGGAGGGCCGTTTTCGTTTGTGACGCGCTCGCTCAGGCGGTCTTGCGGGCCGGCGTCGGCAGCATGGAGCCGGTTTCGCGCGCCCGCACATGCCAGGAGAAGGCTTCCTCGATGAGATGCGGGGTGTGGCCGCCGCGGGCCAGCGCGCGCTCGAAATAATCGGCGATCTGGTCGCGATAGAGCGGATGCACGCAATTGGCGATGATGAGGCGTGCTCGCTCGCGCGGCGCCAGTTCGCGCAGATCCGCAAGGCCGATGTCGGTCACCACCACGTCCACGTCGTGCTCCGTATGGTCCACGTGCGACACGAACGGCACGATGGAGGAGAGCGCGCCGTCCTTGGCGATGGATTTCGTCACGAACACCGAGAGATAGGCATTGCGGGCGAAATCCCCCGAGCCGCCGATGCCGTTCATCATCATCGTGCCGCCCACATGGGTGGAATTGATGTTGCCGTAGATGTCGAACTCCAGCGCCGTGTTGATGGCGATGATGCCGAGCCGGCGGATGATCTCGGGATGGTTGGAGATTTCCTGCGGCCGCAGGATCAGGCGCGGCTTGTAGCGGGAAATCTGCGGGATCACCGCGTCATATTTCGTCTTGGACAAGGTGATGGAGGAGCCCGAGGCGAAGTTCAGCTTGCCGGCGTCGAACAAATCGAAGGTGGAATCCTGCAGCACCTCCGAATACATGGTCAAATCGTGGAACGGGCTCTCGATGAAGCCGTGCATCACGGCATTCGCAATGGTGCCGATGCCGGCCTGCAGGGGCTGGAGGCGATTGGTGAGGCGCCCGCGCGCCACCTCGTACTTCAGGAATTCCATGAGATGGCCGGCAATCGCCGCCGTCTCCGGGTCCGGCGGCAGCACGGTGGAGGCGGAATCCAGCTTCTTCGTCACCACGATGGCGACGATCTTCTCGGGGGGAATGGCGATGAAGGGCAGGCCCACCCGGCTCTCCGGCGACACCACGGGAATGGGCTCGCGGAACGGCCGGCGGGTGGGGATATAGATGTCGTGCAGCCCCTCCAGCTCCAGCGGCTGGGAGAGGTTGATCTCGATGATCACCTTTTCCGCGAGGATCGCGAAGGTGGCGGAATTGCCCACAGAGGTGGTGGGGATGATGCCGCCCTGGGCGGTGATCGCCACCGCCTCGACCACCGCGACGTCGATGGGGCCGAGCTGGTGGGTGCGCAGATGCTCCACCGTCTCGGAGAGATGCTGGTCGACGAACATCACCTCGCCGGAATTGATCGCCTTGCGCAGCGCCGGGTCGGCCTGGAACGGAATGCGGCGCGACAGCACGTGGGCTTCCGCCAGTTGCTTGTCGAGGTCGTTGCCCAGCGAGGCGCCGGTGACGAGGGTGATCTTGAACGGCTCGCGCTTCGCCCGCTCCGCCAGCGCCATGGGCACGGCCTTGGCCTCGCCCGCGCGGGTGAAGCCGCTCATGCCCACCATCATGCCGTCCTTGATATGGGACGCGGCTTCTTCGGCGGAGACCACCTTTTCAAGGAGCGAGGCGAGGCGGATCCGGTCGTGCGGCATGAACGAGGCTTCCTGCTGATCCTGAGGACAAGGCAAGAAACACCATTGGCATGCGGTCCGCGACCCCGGTATTCCACGATGGTCGCAAGCTTAATCGCCCTTCGCAGGGCTGGTCTGCATCCCGCGGGGAGCTGGGCTCAGGCCCGGATCGCGATCGGCAGGCCGAGGGCGTCGGTGCCCGGCGGATCGGGAAAGCAGAGCGCGGCCCCATGGGCCACCCGCCGCGCGGTCCAGGCGCAGGCGCTCGCATCCACGAGATCGTCGAGCCCCACCCGCAGCATGCGCGCGGTGGAGGCCGTCAGCGCCTCGGTCGGCAGGCCGGCGTCCGCCAGCAAGGCGATGCGCAGCGCGAGGCCGGGCGCATAAGGCGCGCTCTTCACCTTCTTCGGCGTGTCGAGCGCATGGCCCTGCATCGCCTGGAAACTCACTTCCGGATGGCATTCCACCAGCCGCGCCCGCAATTCGGGCCGGGCGCGCAGCAGGCGGTCGGCTTCGGCGATCTTGGGAAAGATGTGGAAGCATTGCTTGGAGACCGCGCGCGGCGGATCGGAGGTGGCGCGCGCGGCGGCGCAGGCGGCGGCATAGAGCGCGCCTTCCCCTTGCCCTTCCCCTTGCCCTTCCCCTTGCCCTTCCCCTTGCCCGCCGCCCGTGCCTTCGCCGATGCCGGCGGAGACTGCGGCGCGCGAGGGCACGGAAAACACGCTCGACTGCCGCATTCCGAGCAGCGGCCGCACGAGGCCTTCCGGCGCGCGCCCGCCGGCCCCGACCCGCTCCGGCAGGCCGATGGGAATGTCGATGGCGGCGCAGGCGAAGGCCGGATCGCTGGAAAAGCTCTCCTCCAGCCGGCCGATCCGGGACAGTTCGAGCGTGCCGTGTCCGTCCCACACCGCGCGCACCCAGCCGCCGGGGCAGCCGTCGAAGCCGGCATAGCGCTGCGGTGGGGAAAGCGGGGGCTGGGTCTGCATCGTCATCCGGGGCCGGGCGCGGCGAGGGGAGCAAGAAAGGGGAGGGCGGGCGGAAGGTGGAGCGGAAGCGCGGTCAGCTTTGACGTTGGCATGCGCCCGCATCCCCGGCTAGGTTGCACAGCACAATTCCTGAGGGGGAGAGAGCTTCGATGAGCATCCGTCCGCGCCGCAGCGTGCTGTACATGCCCGGTTCCAACGCCCGCGCCCTGGAAAAGGCCCGCACCCTGCCGGCCGACGCGGTGATCCTCGATCTTGAGGACGCGGTCGCCCCCGACGCCAAGGTGGAGGCCCGCGCGCGGGTGGTGGACAGCGTGAAGGCCGGCGGCTTCGGCCATCGCGAGGTGATCATCCGCGTCAACGGGCTCGATACGCCCTGGGGCGCCGACGATCTCACCGCCGCCGCGGGCGCCGCGCCCGACGCCATCCTGCTGCCCAAGGTGCAGGACCCCGAGCAGCTCCATGTGGTGGGTGCCCGCCTCAAGGCGCTCGGCGTGCCGGACGAAACCCGCGTGTGGGCGATGATCGAGACCCCGCTGGCCATCTTCGCCATCAAGGAGATCGCGCAGGCCGCGCGCGACCCGCTGACCCGGCTGGACGTGTTCGTGCTCGGCACCAATGATCTCGCCAAGGAAACCCGCGCCGCGCTCGTGCCCGGCCGCGCGCCCATGTACGGCTGGCTGATGATGGCGGTCGCCGCCGCCCATGCCTATGGCATCGACGTGCTGGACGGGGTGTGGAACCAGTTCCAGGACATGGACGGCTTTCTCGCCGAATGCGCCCAGGGCTTCGAGATGGGCATGGACGGCAAGACCTTGATCCACCCCACCCAGATCGAGCCCTGCAACACCGCCTTCAGCCCGCCGGAAGCGGAAGTCGCCCGCGCCCGCGCCATCATCGACGTGTTCGATTTGCCGGAGAATGCCGGCAAGGGCGTGGTGACGCTGGACGGGCGCATGGTGGAGCGCATGCACGCCGACATCGCGCGCCGCACGGTGGCGCTTGCCGACGCCATCGCCGGGCGCGCCTGAGCGCCATGGCCCTGACCATCACCATGCTGGCCTATCCCGGCATGACCCAGCTCGATCTCACCGCCCCGTTCGAGGTGTTCGCCCGCCTGCCGGACGCGAAGGTGCAGATCGCCTGGAAGAAGACCCGGCCGGTGGCCGACGCCGCCGGGCTCTCCATCGTGCCGAGCGTCAAATTCTCGAAAGCCCTGCCCGGCGACGTGCTGTTCGTGCCCGGCGGACCGGGCCAGCTGGCGCTGATGGAGGACGAGGACGTGCTCGACTTCCTCTATGCCCAGGCCAAGGGCGCGCGCTACATCACCTCGGTGTGCACCGGCTCGCTGGTGCTCGCTGCGGCCGGCCTGCTGCGCGGCTATCGCGCCACCTGCCACTGGCTCTCGCTCGACCAATTGGCGCTGCTGGGCGCCATTCCCGTGGCCGAGCGGGTGGTGATCGACCGCAACCGCATCACCGGGGCGGGCGTCACGTCCGGTCTTGATTTCGCCTTGCGCCTCGCCCAGGAAATCGCCGGCGAGGAGGAAGCGCGCCGCATCCGCCTCGCCATCGAATATGATCCCCAGCCGCCCTTTGCGCCCATGCGCGAGGAGGACCCCCGCCTGGTCGCGGAGGTGCGCGCCCGCACCGCCGCGTTCCAGCGCCGCCGCGAAGAGGTGGCGGAAAAGGTGGGCCGGCGGCTCAATACGCCCTGAACCGGATGCTCCCATGAAGCTCTATCGCTATCTCACCGGTCCCGACGACGTTTCCTTCTGCAAGCGCGTGAGCGCGGCGCTGAACAAGGGCTGGCAATTGCACGGCGCGCCCACGCTGACCTTCGATCCGGTGAAGGGCCGCGTGATCTGCGGGCAGGCAATCGTGAAGGACGTGCCGGGCGACTGGTCCGACGAGGTGGTGCTCTCGGACCATTGAGCGGGCATCCCGCGCAAGACGCGGCTGTGCGGGACTCGCTCTAGACCTCGAACGTCACCGCCACCGGCACATGGTCCGAGGGGCGCTCCCAGCTGCGCGCCTCGCGCAGCACGGTCATGGCGCTGGCCTGGGGGGCAAGGCCGGGGCTCGCCCACACATGGTCGAGCCGGCGGCCGCGGTCGTTCACGGTCCAGTCGGGCGAGCGATAGCTCCACCAGGTGAACAATTTTTCCTGCGGCGGCACGAAGCGGCGCATCACGTCCACCCACGGGCCCGCGGCCTGGAGCGCGTTCAGCCGCTCCACTTCCACCGGGGTATGGCTGACCACGCCGAGCAATTGCTTGTGGCCCCACACGTCGGTTTCCAGGGGCGCGACGTTGAGATCGCCCACCAGCACGGCATGCCCATCGCGGGCATTCACCTGTTGCGGCAGGCGCTCCCAGGCGGTGAGCTCGTCGAGGAAGGCGAGCTTGTGGGCGAATTTCTCGTTCAGCTCCGGGTCGGGAATATCCCCGCCCGCCGGCACGTAGAAATTATGCACCGTCACCGGCGCGGAAAGCCCGGCCGCCGCGCCGAGCGTCACGGCGATATGGCGGGCATCGCCCTTGGCGCAGAATTCCTGCCGCTCGATCGCCTCGAACGGCCGGCGCGAGAGCGTCGCGACCCCGTGCCAGCCCTTCTGTCCGTTGAGCGCGATATGGGGAAAGCCCAGCTCGCGCACCGCGGCCAGCGGAAACTTGTCGTCCTGGCACTTGGTCTCCTGCAGGCACAGGACGTCCGGCTTCAAAAGCTCCACCATCGCCTTCACGAGATCGAGGCGGATGCGGATCGAATTGATGTTCCAGGTGCAGACGGTGAGGGACACGGAGGACTCGGCGCTTCTTCGGCGGGAGCGCGAGACCTAGACCCTCCGCATGCGCACTGGCAAGGGCAGAAGGACAGGCGGAAAGGCGGGGGACGCGCCCGCCCCGGCGGCTATTGCAGCATGCGTTCGAAATTGATCACGAACAGCTTGGGGTCCGGCCGGCGCGTATAGTCGAGCTTGTAGAGCGCGACCGAGGTGTCATAGCCCTGCGGATCGGTGACGATCCATTGCTTCAGGCTGTAGTCCTTGGCGTCGAACAGGATCAGCAGGCGGTAGGTGCCGATCATCGGAATGGTCTCTTCCATCACCACGCTGATGTAGAGATCGTCCTGATAGACGCCCTTCACATGGGGGTCGCGGGCAAGGTCGGTGCGCTCGGACAAGAGGAAGCGCAGCGGCGTCTGCGACAGCGGGGTGATGTCCTGCGTGTTCAGCTTGCGGTCGCGCACCGCCACCGACTGGCCGTTGGCGATCAGCTCGATGGGCACCGGCGCATCATATTCGAAGCGCACGCGGCCGGGCTTCTGCATGTAGAAATCGCCGGTCTTGCGGGTGCCGTCGGGATCCACCTGAACGAACGTGCCGGTGAGGTTCTGCACCGAATTCCAATAGGCGCTGATCCGGTCGGCGGTGCCGGGGTCGGCGCGGTCGAGATTGGTCTGCGACGGCGCGGCCACCGGGCCCTGCGGGGCGCGCGGGCCGGAGGCGCGGGCGGTATTCTGGCCGGGGCCGATCTGCAACGGCGCGCCGGGCGCGGCGTTGGCGCTCGCGGGGCGCTGCTGCGGCAGGGGCACGTTGGCGGGCGCGGCGGAAGCCTGCGGCGGCGCCGATTGGGGCGACAGGCTCTGGGGCGCGGCGGGCGCGCTCGGCTTGGGCACCGCCACCTGGGGCGCGAAGATCTGCGAGGGGCTCGGCTGGGAGGCTGTTCCCGGCACTGTGCCGCCGGGTCGCAGCACTTCGCCGGGCGGCAGAAGTACGCCCTGCGCGGCCGCGCCGCCGCTCTGCCCCGCGCCGGCGAGGGCCGCAACGCCGAAGGCGAGGACGAAGGCGAGGGGCGAAGGCCGGCGATGGGGCATCAGGGGGTCTCGATGGGCAGGCGGGGCGTGTGGACGAATCTTCACGGTCACACTCCCCCATAAATCTTGCCTATGGCGAACCTGTGGCCCGGCGGCAACCCAAAAACCGGCCCTGGCTATTCCGCGGCCTCGTCGGACAGCAGGATTTCCCGCTTGCCGGCATGGTTGGGAGCGCCGACCACGCCTTCCTTCTCCATCCGCTCCACCAGGGAGGCCGCCCTGTTATAGCCGATCTGAAGCCGGCGCTGGATATAGGAGGTGGAGCACTTCTTGTCGCGGAGCACCACCGCGACCGCCTGGGAATAGAGGTCCTGCCCCTCGTCCCCGAACGATCCCTTGTCGAACACCGCGCCGTCCTCGCCCTCCGCCCCGTCCTCGCCGAGGTCGGCGGTCACGGCTTCGAGATAATCCGGGGCGCCCTGGGCCTTGAGGTGCTTCACCACGCGCTCGACCTCGTCGTCGGAGACGAACGGGCCGTGCACGCGGCTGATGCGGCCACCGCCGGCCATATAGAGCATGTCGCCCTGCCCCAGCAGCTGCTCGGCCCCCATCTCGCCGAGAATGGTGCGGCTGTCGATCTTGCTCGTCACCTGGAACGAGATGCGGGTGGGGAAATTCGCCTTGATGGTGCCGGTGATCACATCCACCGAGGGGCGCTGGGTCGCCATCACCAGATGGATGCCGGCAGCGCGCGCCATCTGCGCGAGGCGCTGGATCGCCCCCTCGATCTCCTTGCCGGCGGTCAGCATCAGGTCCGCCATCTCGTCGACGATCACGACGATGTAGGGCAGCGGGCCGAGCTCCATCTCCTCGCGCTCGTAGATGGCTTCGCCGGTCTCGTGGTCGAAGCCGGTCTGCACCGTGCGGGCGAGCGATTCGCCCTTCTTCTCGGCCTCGGCGACGCGGGCGTTGAAGCCGTCGATGTTGCGCACGCCGAGCTTGGACATCTTCTTGTAGCGGTCCTCCATCTCCCGCACCGCCCATTTGAGCGCGACCACCGCCTTCTTGGGGTCGGTCACCACCGGGGCGAGCAGATGGGGGATGCCGTCATAGACGGAGAGTTCCAGCATCTTGGGATCGACCATGATCAGGCGGCACTGCTCCGGCTTCAGCCGGTACAGCAGGGAGAGGATCATGGTGTTGATGGCCACCGACTTGCCCGAGCCGGTGGTGCCCGCCACCAGCAGGTGGGGCATGCGGGCGAGATCGACGATCACCGGTTCGCCGCCGATGGTCTTGCCGAGCGCGATGGCGAGCTTCTGCCCGCTGTCGCCGAAATCCTTGGTGGCCAGCAGTTCGCGCAGAAGCACCTTCTCGCGCTTGGCATTGGGCAGCTCGATGCCGATCGCGTTGCGCCCCGGCACCACGGCGACGCGGGCGGAGATCGCGCTCATGGAGCGGGCGATATCGTCGGCGAGGCCGATCACGCGGGACGACTTGATGCCCGGTGCCGGCTCCAGCTCATAGAGCGTGACCACGGGCCCCGGCCGCACCTGGCCGATTTCCCCGCGCACGCCGAAATCGTCCAGCGTGCCTTCCAGCAGCTTGGCGGTGTCCGCGAGGGCCTCCTGGCTCATGGTCGGCCCCTTGGACGGGGGCGGGGCGCCCAGCAATTGCAGATCGGGCAGGCGATAGGCATGGCGGCGCCCTTCCGCCGCACGCCCCTCGCGCCCGCTCTGGCGCGCCCGGGCCGGCGCGGCGCGGGAGGCGGCCGCCGCGCGCGGCGCGGGCTCGGCGGGCACCATATCGGCGTCCTCGTCCATCTCGTCCGCAACCGAACGGCGCACCCCGCCGAGGGCCGGGGCCTCATGGGCCGGTCCGGCGGTGAGGCGCGGTTCCACGCGGCCCTGGTCGTCCACCGCGCGGCGCTCGGAGGCGAATACCTCGCGGGCGAAGGCGCCGATGGCGGCCGCGCGCACCGGCGCCGCCTTCGCGCCGGCGGGCTTGGCGCCCGTCCCCCGGCCGCGCCGGCGGGCGAACAGGCGCGCCTTGGCGGAGAGAAAGGTATGTGTGAGGGCGCCCAGCGAGATCAGCCGGCGGTCGGTGTCCTCGAATTCCTCGTCCTCCTCGTCCGCCCCCTCGGCATCGGCGGCCTGGCGCTTCGGTGCGCCGGTGCGGCAGGCGAAGGACAGCCCCACCAAGCCGCCCACCGCGCCCACGCCGCCCACCAGCACCGCGTCGAGGCCGCCCGACCCGCCGCCGTGAAACACCGCGATCAGGCGCGGGAACAGGTCGCCGATCACGCCGCCGAGCCCGGTCGGCACCGGCCAGGCGCCGAACGTGGGCAGCGCGCTCAGCAGCGCGCTCATGCCGAGCACGCCGAGCGTGAGCGCGCCGGCGCGCAATTGCTCGCCCCGCAGCGGGCGATAGGTCAGCAGCCGCCAGCCCCAATAGGCGAGCGGCAAGAGCAGGAACAGGCTGGCGAGGCCGAGGCCCTGCATCAGCAGGTCCGCGACGATGGCGCCGGGCCGGCCGAGCAGGTTCTTCACCTCCGCGCCGCTGGCATTGGAGAGGCTCGGGTCGCTCGCGCTCCAGGTGACCATGGCGGCGAGCGCGAACAGGCTGGCCGCGAGAAGCACCGCCCCGCAGATCTGGCTGGAGCGGCGCCGCACCGCGCCGCGCACGCTTTCGGGGATCAAGTCCATGCCGAGCCCGTGGCGCAAGGCCATGGCGGGGGCGGGACGACGGCGAGCCGGGGCCATGCGCGGAAGCTCCCTTACCCTAGCCCGGCGAGCAGGCGCGAGAGCACCTCCCCGCACGTGGCGAGATCCTGCACCAGGGCGACCCGCAGATAGGGATCGCCGGCATTGACGCCGCGCGCATCGGGGCGGGCGAGATAGCCGCCGGGCACGACGCGCAGGCCCTGTTCCTTCCACAGCCGCAAGGTGGCCGCCTCCCCGCCGCCCGCCGCCGAGGCGTCGAGCCACAGGAAGAAGCCGCCGCCGGGCCGCTCATAGCCGAAGCGAGCGCCGAGCATCTGGTCGGCGAGGTCGAATTTCTGCACATACAGGGCGCGGGAGGCCTCCACATGGGCCTCGTCCCCATAGGCGGCGATGCCCACCGCCTGGAGCGGCTCGGGCACCTGGGGCGCGGCGACCCAGCGAAACGCGAGAAACGCCTTCTGGAAATCCGCATCCCCGGCGCAGAAGCCGCAGCGCAGGCCCGGCAAAGACGAGCGCTTGGAGAGCGAGTTGAAGGCCACCACGCCGGAAAAATCGCTGCCGCACACTTCCAGGATGCCGGTCGGCTTTTCCGCGCCGAGATAGATTTCCGAATAGCATTCGTCGGAGAACAGATAGGTGCCGTGGGCGCGGGTGATGGCGAGCAGCCGCTCCAGATAGGCGCGCGAGGCGATCGCCCCCTGCGGATTGGCGGGCGAGGCGATGAACACCGCCACCGCGCGCGCCATCAATGCGTCGTCGAGGGCATCGAGGTCCGGCAGCCAGCCGCTTTCGCGGGTGGTGGGCACGGGAACGGCCTCGCAGCCGGCGGCCTCGGCGCCCGCCGCATAGGCGGCATAGAAGGGATTGGGCAGCAGCATCACCGGCCGTCCGCCGCGATCCCCCGTGAGCCGCCGCGCGACGATGGCGGCGGAGACGAGGCCCTCGCGCGAGCCGTTCAGCACCAGCACTTCGCGGTCCGCATCCACCGGGCGGGCGAGATCGTAGCGCCGGGCGAGCCATTGGGCGGCGGCGGCGCGGAACGCCGGCGTGCCCTCGGCGCGGGGATAGCGGCCGAAGCCGGGCAGGGCGCCCGCCAGCACCTCGCCGACGAAATCCGGCATGGCATGTTGCGGCTCGCCCACCGCCGCGCTCAGGGGCGCGCGGCCGGGCTCCGTGCCGGCCAGCAGCTCGGCGAGGCGGATGAAGGGGGAACGGCGGTCCTGGGGAGCGGAAGGAGCGGGCACGGTCTTTGGTATCGTCTCGCACGATGGGGGGTCACGGCGAGAATGCCGAAACTCGGTTAAGAACCGCCTAAGCATCTCCGGCCCTATCGACACACCCCTGCCGCAACGGCATTCTGCGCCGCGCCGCGGACCAACCGACGCCCCAAGCGTCGCCGCGGCCGGACCGAGGGTTCAGGAACGCCAATTCCGCCTTCGGCCTGAAACGATTAAAACCAAGCTCGGGAGACACCACCCATGGCAGGGAGCATCATGCGGCCCCTTGCGCCGGCCTTGCTCGCGCTCAGCCTGTTCCACGTTCCGGCGGCTTATGCCGACGACCTCAGCTTTTCCCAGGAGGCGCTCAAGCGCATCCCCGTCGCCATGCAGCGGGAGATCGACAAGGGCACCTTCCCCGGCGCGGTCACGCTGATCGCCCATGACGGCAAGATCGTGCATTTCGAGGCCCACGGCTTCCTCGACGCCGCCAAGACCAAGCCCATGACCAAGGATGCGGTGTTCCGCGCCTTCTCCATGACCAAGCCGTTCGTCTCGGTGGCGGCGATGATGCTGGTGGAGCGCGGCCAGCTGAGCCTGCGCGACCCGGTGGGGCAATATATTCCCGAGATGAAGGCGATGAATGTCATCGCCGAGAGGAAGGACGAGGCCGGCAAGACCGTGCGCGAGGTGGTGCCGGCGAAAAACCCCATCACCATCCAGGACCTGCTGCGCCACACCTCGGGCCTCACCTATTCCGGCTCCGCGCCGTTCCCGGAGGTGAAGGAGGCTTACGAGAAGGCCGACATCGAGAGCCGCACTTCCGACCTCTCCCCGGAAGCCTTCGTGAGCGGCCTCGCCAGGATCCCGCTCGCCTATGAGCCGGGCACGCGGTTCGAATATGGCCTCTCCGTGGACGTGCTCGGCGTGGTGGTGGAGCGCGTGAGCGGCAAGAGGCTCGACGTGTTCCTCGACGAGAACCTGTTCAAGCCGCTGAAGATGAAAGACACCTCGTTCCAGCTCACGCCCGCCCAGGCGCCCCGCCTCGCCGACGCGCTCGATGCCGACCCGCAGAAGGAGGCGGGCTGGAAATGGGTGCGGGTGGACCAGGACCCCGGCAAGCGCTACCGGCTCGGCGGCGCCGGCACCGTCACCACGGCGGAGGATTATTTCCGCTTTTCCCAGATGGTGCTGAACGGCGGCGCGCTGGACGGCGTGCGCATCCTCTCGCCCAAGACCGTGGATTTCATGCTGTCCGACCATCTGATCGGGCTCGGCGGCTCCACGGCGGCGAGCACCGGGCCGGGCTATGGCTTCGGGCTCGGCTTTGCGATTCGCCGCTATGAAGGGTTTGCGGTGGCGCCGGGCTCGGTGGGGGATGCCATGTGGGCGGGCGCCGGCGGCACCTCCTTCACCATCGATCCGAAGGAGGAGATCGTCGGCGTGTTCATGTCCGCCGCGCCGACCCCGCGCGTCGCCACCCGCATGCTGTTCAAGAACCTGCTCTACGGCGCGACCGTGGATTGATCGCGCGGCCGGCCGGGGTCGCCCCGGCCGGTTTCGCCCTCACACCGGCCAGACCTGCGGGCGGGCGAGCACGAGGCGGGCGGCGGCGCTGTCCTTGTTCATCTGGACGATCAGCGCGTCGATGTCGTCGAACTTCAGTTCCGGCCGCAGATAGCCGTGGAACGCCACATCCAGTTCCCGGCCGTAGAGATCGCCGGAAAAATCGAACAGATGCACTTCCAGCAGGGGCCGGCCGTTGTCGAAGGTGGGTCGCCGGCCATAGCTCGCCACCCCGTCCACCGCCCGCCCGTCGAACCAGGCGCGCACCGCATAGATGCCGAAGGCGAGCTGGGTGCCTTCCGGCATGGCGAGATTGGCGGTGGGAAAGCCGAGGTCGCGGCCGCGCTTGTCGCCGTGGATGACCGTTGCCCGCACGCTCCAGGGCCGGCCCAGCATATGGGCGGCATGGCCCACCTGCCCGGCGGCGAGCGCGTTGCGGATGGCGCTGGAGGAGATGGGGTCGCCCTCGTCCAGGGCCGGCTCCACCACTTCGACGGGGAAGCCAAGGCGCGCGCCGGCCTCGCGCAGGAAGGCGGGCGAGCCGGCGCGGGCGCGGCCGAAATGAAAGTCGAACCCCACCACCACGCCCGAAACGCCGAACCGCCGCACCAGGATTTCCTCCACGAAATCCTCCGCCGTCACCCGCGCCAGCGCGGCGTCGAACGGCAGCACGATGGCGCCGGAAAGCCCGGTGCGGGCGAGGCAATCCAGCTTCTGCCGGCCGGGGGTGAGGCGGAACAGGTGCGCGTCGGGCTGGAAGAAGCTGCGCGGGTGCGGCTCGAACGTCAGCGCGGCCGCCGGCCGGCCGAGCCCTTGCGCCAAATGCAGCGCGGCGGCAATGACCGCGCGATGGCCGCGATGCACGCCGTCGAAATTGCCGATGGCGAGCACCGGCCGCGCGATCTGCGCGGGGATCGGCGCGATGCCCATGACGACGGGAAAGGAAGGGTCGGAAGGAACGGACATCGGCAGGGGCGGCCGGCGCAATGGAGGGGAGGAAACCCTTCGCGCGCGGACCCGCCAGCGTCAAGCACGGGATTTTGCGGAATGCCCGCGACCGGCGCCCCGGGCCGCCCTCACGCCCGCGCGCTTGGGCCCGTCCGGCCGTTTCCCCCCGATCGCCCCGTCACCACGCCAGGCGAGGCATGACGCCGCGCGGGTGGGCGTGATCGGAAAACAGATTGGCCAGCGCCTCGGCATCGGGCTCGCTGCCGTTTTCCCCGTGCAATTCCTCGGCGTGGATGCCGCTCGAAATGAACAGGCTGTCGAATCCGGCGGCCGTGGCGCCGATGATGTCGGTGCGCAGCGCATCGCCGATGGCGAGCACCCGTTCGGGCCGGACCGGGACACCGCCAAGCGCGGCCGCGCGGCGCAGGGCCACGTCATAGATCGGCTTGTGCGGCTTGCCGCAATAGATCGCCCGCCCGCCGATCTGCTCATAGAGCTGCGCCAGCGCGCCGGCGCAATAGACCAGCGTGTCGCCGCGCTCCACCACCAGGTCGGGATTGGCGCACACGAACAGCAGGCCGCGCGCCTGCATGGCGGCGAGCCGCTCGGCATAATCCTGCGGGGTCTCCACATCGTCGTTCAGCAGGCCGGTGCAGACCACCAGCTCGGCCTCGGCAAGGCCGGTCGGCACCACGTCGAGCCCGTCAAACGTGCCGAGGTCGCGCGGCGGCCCGAGGTGGAACAGCTTCACGCCCGGCCGCGCCGCCAGCACGTCGCGCGTCACGTCGCCGGAGGTGACGATGCCGTCATAGGCGGTGCGCGGCACGCCGAACCCGTCCAGCATGGCGATGACGAAGGCGTTCGGGCGCGGGGCGTTGGAGACCATCAGCACGCGGGCACCGCCCGCGCGGGCGCGCTCCAGGGCCGCGCCGGCGGCGGGAAACGCGGCGATGCCGTTATGGATCACGCCCCAGACGTCGCACAGGATCAGGTCGTAGTCCCCGGCGATCTCCGAAAGGCCGGACACCAGGCGGGGGGCGACGAGCTTGTCCTTGGCGCCATCGATCATGGCCTGTCTCCTTGCTGGCTTGCGGCAGGCGGTTCGCGCAGGGAGGTGCCACGGCGGGACCGCCGCCACAAGAAAAACCGTGCCGCAGCGCGGGAAATGCCCGTGCGTCCACCGCATTTCCGCCCTGCGGCCAGCGCGGAGGTTGCTCCTGCGCCGCCGGCGCAACGGCCGACTCCCGCCGCGCGCGGGATTCGGATTCATCTGTGCCGAACGTCCGCCCGAAATGCCGGTTTGGTCAGGCGCAGGGGCGCGGAGAAGCCGCACAAAACCGTTGTTCGTCTGCGCTAAATCATTGTTTCACGTGAAACATTTTATCATGGCGGGGGGCTTGAAGGGGCTTTGGGCGCAATCGGCATTGGGGCGTTGAGGCCCATGAAAGCAGGTTTTCCATCGCCCTTTCGTCGTTCATGGCCTGGCGTGTTCCGGCCATCACCGGCGGGCCGACCGCGCGGTCCTTGCAACGCTGGCACCCGCGGCCGCCCGTGGACGCACGGGCCAAGCCCTTGCACGACAACGTTTTGCTGGACCTTGAAGCCGTCCTATCCCTTGGCGGCGATGCCCGGAAGGGCGTGCACCAGGGCGCGGAAGGCATCGCCGCGCACCTCGAAATTGGGATATTGGTCGAAACTGGCGCAAGCGGGGGAGAGCAGCACCACAGCATCCTCCAGCCCCGAAGCCGCCGCATCCCGCGCCGCCGCCTGAACCGCGGTCTCCAGCGTTCCCACCTCCTCGTGGGGCACCTTCTCGCCCAGGGTCGCGGCGAAGGCGGGCGCCGCCTCGCCGATCAGATAGGCCTTGCGCACCCGGTCGAAGAACGGCGCGAGGGGTTCGATGCCGCCCGCCTTGGCCTTGCCGCCGGCAATCCAGAACACGTTGTGAAAGCTCAGCAAGGCCCGCTCCGTGGCGTCGGCATTGGTGGCCTTGCTGTCGTTGACGAACAGCACGTTTCCAAGCTGCCCCACCTCTTCCATGCGATGGGCAAGGCCCGGAAACCGCCGCATGCCGATGGCGATCACCTCCGGCGCGAGGCCGATGGCGCGCGCCGAGGCATAGGCCGCCGCCGCATTCTGCGCATTATGCGCGCCGCGCAATGAGCCGATGCCGGCGAGCGAAAGCCGCTCGCGCTCGACCCCGCCTTGGCTCCAGACGATGTCGGACCCATCGCGCCAGATGCCGTCGGCAAGGGGCCGCTCCACCGAGATGCGCACCACATGGATGCCGGCCTCTTCGGCCCGATCGGCGATGGCGGCGGAGAACTCATCATCCACCCCGACCACGGCGGTGCCGCCCTTTTCCACCCCGGCGATCAGCCGCTCCTTGACCGCCGCGTAATGCTCCAGGCTCCCGTGGCGGTCCAGATGGTCCGGCGTCAGGTTCAGATGCACCCCGACGGAGGGATCGAGGGAGGGGGAGAGGTCGACCTGATAGGAGGAGCATTCCACCACATGCACCCGCGCCACCCCCTTGGGCGGGGCGAGCGAAAGGATGGCGGTGCCGATATTGCCGCCCATCTGCACATCGCGCCCGCCCACCGCCAGCAGATGGGAGATCAGCGCCGTTGTGGTGGATTTTCCATTGGTGCCAGTGATGGCGACGAATGGGGAATGGCGCGCGATGGCCCGCCGCTCGCGGCAGAACAGTTCGATGTCGCCGATCACCTCCACGCCCGCCGCCTTGGCGAGATCTACTGACCAATGGGGCGCGGGATGGGTGAGCGGCACGCCCGGCGAAAGCACCAGGGCCGAAAGGCCGGACCAGTCGATGGTGTGCAGATCCTGCACCGGCACGCCGTGCGCGGCCGCCTTGTCGCGCCCCGCCGCGCCGTCGTCCCAGGCCACGACGCTGGCGCCGCCCTCCATGAGCGCGCACGCGGTGGCGAGGCCGGAGCCGCCGAGCCCGAACACGGCGACACTGCGATCCTTGAAACAAGTGACGGGAATCATGGGAAGGCAACCTGACGACTATGTGACGTCAGCACTAGACCCCGGCAGCCGGCGAGGGAAGCCGCCGAGATGACGCGCCGGCTCATCGGCGCGCCCGGTGCGCGGGCGCTCGTGAACCGTCTCAGCGCAGCTTGAGGGTGGCGAGCCCGAGTAGGGCGAGCACCACGGCGACGATCCAGAAGCGGATCACCACCTGGGATTCGGTCCAGCCCAATTGCTCGAAATGGTGGTGGATGGGCGCCATGCGGAACACCCGTTTGCCCGTGAGGCGAAAGGAGATCACCTGCACGATCACCGAGATCGCCTCCAGCACGAACAGCCCGCCGATCACCGCCAGGACGATTTCGTGCTTGGTGGCCACCGCCACCGTGCCGAGCAGGCCGCCCAGCGCCAGAGAGCCGGTGTCGCCCATGAAGATCTGCGCCGGCGGCGCATTGAACCACAGGAAGCCCAGCCCAGCGCCGATGATCGCCCCGCAGATCACCGCCAATTCGCCGACGCCGGCGACATAATGGATCTGGAGATAATCCGCGAACAGCACGTTACCGGAGAGATAGGCGATGACGCCGAACGAGCCGGCGGCGATCATCACCGGCACGATCGCGAGGCCGTCGAGCCCGTCGGTGAGGTTCACCGCATTGCCGGCCGCGACGATCACGAAGCCGCCGAACAGGACGAAGAACCAGCCGAGATCCAGCAGCAGGTCCTTGAAGAAGGGGAAGGCGACCGAGGTCGAGAGCCCGGACTTGCCGGCATGGACGATGGCGATCACCGCGAGCCCGCCGATCAGCGCCTCCGCCGCGAGCCGCGCCTTGCCGGAAAAGCCGGCGTGGGTCTGCTTGGTGACCTTGAGATAATCGTCATAGAAGCCGATCACCCCGAAGCCCGCCGTCACCGCGAGCACCGCCCAGACATAGGGATTGGAAAGGTTCGCCCACAGCAGCACGGCGACCAGCAGGCCGGAGAGGATCATCAGCCCGCCCATGGTGGGCGTGCCCTTCTTGAGCAGGTGGGATTGCGGCCCGTCGGAGCGGATCGGCTGCCCCTTGCCCTGCTTGAGGCGCAAGGTGGAGATGATGGACGGCCCGAACAGGAACACGAACAGAAGCGCCGTCACGATCGCCCCGCCGGTGCGGAAGGTGATGTAGCGGAAGACGTTCAGGCCGGGGAAGACGTCGTGCAGCTGCGAGAGCCATTGAAGCATTTAACTATCCCTCGAGCAGCGCCTCGTCGGGCGTGCGGAAGCGTTCGGCCAGGGATTTCACCAGCGGCCCCATGCGGCTGCCGTTGGATCCCTTGACCATCAACGTGTCGCCGGAGCGGATGGCGGAAGACAGCAGCTTGGTCAAGGCCTCGGCGTTCGGCGCATAGCCGCCCCGCATGTCCGAGGGGAGCGCGCCCCACAATTCGTGCATCAGCGGGCCTGACGCGAAGACGAGGTCGATGCCGCCCGCCCGCAACGGGGCGACAAGCTCGCGATGATGCAGCGGGCCGTCGGTGCCGAGTTCCAACATGTCGCCGAGCACCGCGATGCGCCGGCCGCGCGGCCCCACCGGGGTGCGGCTCAGGACGTCGATGGCGGCGCGCATGGAGGCGGGATTGGCGTTGTAGCTCTCGTCCAGCAAGGTCGCGGTGCCGCCCGCCACCGCCAGCTCGATGGGCACGCCGCGCCCCGGCGGCGGCTTCAGGGCGGAGAGCGCGAGCGCGGCGAGCGCGAGGTCCGCGTCCAGGAGCTTCACCGCCGCGAGCACGGCCAGGACGTTCTGGATGATGTGCCGGCCGGGCGTGCCCACCTTCAGCGTCAGCCGCGTGCCGAGCACGTCGGCCACCAAGGTGGAGCAGGCCGCCTTCAGGCACATGTCCAGCAGTCGCACGTCTGCGGCCGGATCGGCCCCGAACGTCACGATGCGCGCAACGCCCTTGGCCTGCGCCGCCGCCTTCAGACGGGCGAACTGGGGATTGTCCCTATTCAGCACCACCGCGCCGCCGGCCTCCAGCCCGTCGAAGATCTCGGCCTTGGCGTCGGCGATCTCTTCGATGCCGGAGAATTGCGCGATGTGAACCGGCTCCACCGTGGTGATGATCGCCACCTGCGGGCGTACCAGGCGCACCAGCGGGGTGATCTCGCCGGGATGGTTCATGCCGATCTCGAACACGCCATAGCGCGCCTCGCGCGGCAGGCGGGCGAGCGAGAGCGGCACGCCCCAATGATTGTTGTAGGAGGCGGCGGAGGCATGGGTCTGGCCGTCGGCGGACAGGGCCAGCCGCAGCGCCTCCTTGGTGGTGGTCTTGCCCACCGAGCCGGTGACGGCGACGATGCCCGCCCGCGAGCGGGCGCGGGCCGACACGGCGGTGGCGCGCAGCGCCTCCAGCACGTCGTCCACCAGCAGCAACGGCGCGTCGGCGGCGAACGCATCGGCCTTGTCGCGGGCGATCACCGCGAGGGCGGCGCCATTCTCCAGCGCCCGGTCCACATAGGCATGGCCGTCGCTATTGTCGCCGGTGATGGCGAAAAAGGCATCGCCGGGGGCGAGCGTGCGCGTATCGATGGACAGGCCGGTGACGCCGGTGGGGGATCCGCGCACGGCACCGCCGGTGGCCGCAACCAGTTCGTCCAGGCTGTACAGCTGCGACACGCTCATGCGCCCATCTCCCCCATTGCGGCGAGCACTGCCGCCTTGTCCGAGAACGGAAGGGTTCGATCGCCCACGATCTGGCCGGTTTCGTGACCCTTGCCCGCGACAACCAGAGCATCCCCAGGTTGAAGCATCGTGACTGCGATGCGGATCGCTTCCGCGCGATCGCCGATGTCCACAGCATCGGGCGCGGCGGCGCGGATTTCCGCGCGAATGGCGGCCGGCACCTCGCTGCGGGGATTGTCGTCGGTGACAATGACGATATCGGCTTTTTCCGCCGCGATGGCGCCCATCAGCGGGCGCTTGCCCCGGTCGCGGTCGCCGCCGCAGCCGAACACCACAATCAGGCGCCCCGTCACCGCCGGGCGCAGGGTGTCGAGCACGGTCGCGAGCGCTTCGGGCTTGTGGGCATAGTCCACGAACACCGGCCGGGTGGCATCCTCGCCCACCCGCTCCAGCCGGCCGGGCACGCCGGTGAGGCCGGTGAGCGCATCGAGCGCTTCGTCCGGCGGCACGCCGCAGGCCCAGGCGAGACCGGCCGCCAGCAAGGCGTTGTCGGCCTGGAACCGCCCCATCAGCGGCACCACGATTTCATCCCCGCCGTTGAAGGTGATCCGTTGCGACACCCCCTCCGCGACGATGGCGCGAACGTCGAAATCGCCGCCGCGGCCGATGGAGAGCAGCGGCAGGCCGCGCGTGCGCGCCCAGGCGAGCGTGGTGCGCCCGTACGGGGCGTCCAGCCCTGCCACCGCGGGCGCGCCATCGGGCAGCAGCGCGGTGAACAGGCGCAGCTTGGCGTGGTAATAGGCCTCGACGCTCGGATGATAATCGAGATGGTCGCGGCCGAGATTGGTGAAGCCGCCGGCGGCAAGCTGCACGCCGTCGAGGCGGCGCTGGTCCAGCCCGTGGGAGGAGGCTTCCAGCGCCATGTGGGTCACGCCCTGCCGCGCCAGCGCGTCGAGGGTCTGGTGGAGTTCCACCGGGTCGGGCGACGTGAGCCCGCCATAGGTGGCGGTGCCCGGCGCGATCAGCCCCAGCGTGCCGAGATAGGCGGCCTTGAAGCCGAGGTGCTCCCACACCTGCCGCAGGAAATAGGCGACCGAGGTCTTCCCCGCCGTGCCGGTGACGGCGGCGATCGTGGCCGGCGCGCGCGGGTGGACCCGTGCCGCCGCCAGCGCCAGCGAGCGCCGCACGTCGAGCGAAAAGGCAAGGCTGGCGCCGCCGATCGCCGGCGGCTCGCCCTGCGGTTCCATGAGCACCGCCGCCGCGCCCCTGGCGAGGGCATCGGCGATGAAGCGCCCGCCGTCCACCTTGGTGCCGGGAATGGCGACGAACAGGAAGCCGGGCTGCACCTTGCGGCTGTCGGCGGTGAGGCCGGTCAGCGGCACCTGCATGCGCCCCGCGACGATCCGCGCGTGACCCGACAGGACCTGCGCGAGGTCGAAGGACCCGGTGGGAGATGTCGGCTCCGCCGGTGCGGGCGCGGGCTCGCTCATGCCGTCTTGTCTCTCCTCGCCCGCAGCGCGCGGGGCTGGGTCACTGGCGATCGGCCACCTTCTGGCGCGCCATGCCCAGCATCTGGTCGGCGGTCGGCAAATTCTGGCGCGGCATCACACCCAGCATGGGGGCGATGCGCTCCACGATCTTGCCTGCGGTCGGCGCCGCGTTCCAGCCGGAGGTGGCATAGCCATGGGTCTCCGGCAAAGGCTGCGGCTCGTCGATCATCACCAGAACCAGATATTGCGGCTTATCCATGGGGAATACGGCGGTAAAGGAAGTCAGCAGCTTGTTCTTTGCATAGCGCCCGCCCACCACCTTTTCGGCCGTGCCGGTCTTGCCGCCCACATAATAGCCCGGCACCTCGGCCTTGGTCGCGGTGCCTTTTTCCGCGTTGAGGCGCAGCAGGTAGCGCATCTTGTCGGAGGTCTCCGGCTTCAACACCCGCACCGCCACCTTCTGGGCCTCCTCCTGGGAGCGCTTGAGGAAGGTGGGCGGAATGAGATAGCCGCCATTCATCATGGAATTCACCGCCATGACCGCCTGGAGCGGGGCGACGGAGAGCCCGTGGCCGAAGGCGATGGTGGCCGAGTTCAGCTCGCCCCAGCGTTTCGGCACGATCGGCTCGGCGCTTTCCGGCAGCTCGGTGCGCAGCCGGTCGAGCTGGCCCATCTTCCGCAGGAACGCCTTGTGGGCATCGACGCCGAGGCTCAGCACCATCTTGGCCGTGCCGACGTTGGACGACACGAGGAAGATCTCGGGCACCGAGAGCACGCGGTTTTCCGCGTGATAGTCGTGGATGGCGAAGCGGCCGAAATGCAGGGCGCCGCGCGCATCGAAGGAATTGTTGAGGCCGATCTTGCCGCTGTCGAGCGCCATGGCGAAGGACAGGGCCTTGAAGGTGGACCCCATCTCGAACACGCCGGTGGTGAGGCGGTTGAGATAGGCATCGTCCTTGGGATTGCCGCCGATGTTGGGATCGAAGTCCGGCAGCGACACCATGGAGAGAATCTCCCCGGTGCGCACATCCGTCACCACGCCCATGGCCGCCTTGGCCTTGAACTTCTCCTTGGCGCGCATCAGCTCGTCACGCATGGCGTGCTGGACCCGCACGTCCATGGACAGCTGCACCGGCTCCTGCTGGCGGTCGGTGGCAAAGCCCGCGAGATGCAGTTCGGCGAGGCCGCGCCCGTCCACGTATTTTTCCAGGCCGGCAATGCCCTGGTTGTCGACGTTCACTGCGCCGATCACATGCGAGAGGGTCGGCCCGTCGGGATAGATGCGGCGGTTCTCGCGCACGAAGCCGATGCCCGGCAGGCCGAGGCGATAGATGGCGCGCTGCTGGGCCGGGGTGATCTCGCGCTTCAGCCAGGCGAAGCCCTTGCCGGAATTGAGTCGGGCCCGCGCATCGGCGACGTCGAGGTCGGGCAGCACCTTGAGCAGGCCCTCAAGTGCCTCGTCCGGATCGATGAGGCGCTTGGGCTCGGCGAACAGGGACGGCGATTTCACATCGATGGCGACGATATCGCCATTGCGGTCGATGATGTCCGGCCGCGCCGACGCCACCGCCTCGGAGCCGCCGCCGCGCGTGCCCTGGGGATCGGAGGTGATGGCCATGAACACCAGCCGGCCGGCGATCACGATGAACACCAGGGAGAAAGCCGCCACCAGCAATTGGAGACGCGCGCGGGTCACGGTCTGCGCGTCCACCCGGTCGAGGCCGAACAGGGCCCGCACGGTGCCGCGCGCGAAGGCAAAGCAGAATCGAACCGTGCCGATGGCGAGCCGCACGAGGCCGATGCCGGTGCCGAAAATGATCCGCGCCACGCGATGGCTGATGCGGCACTGGAGATTGAAGAAGAACAGGAAGATCCCACCCAGCACCCGGCGCAGCAGGCGGCCGATGAAGGCGCCGGCGGCGCGCACGGGCGCGGGGACCTTGGACAGGTCGATGCGGTTCAGCAGTTCGACGGGCGCGACCATGGGGCGGCCTCCTCAGCGATTGGCCGGGAGCGAACCCGGTGGAAGCATGGGGGCGAGAGTGTCCGCCGGCGCGGCCGCGGGGGGCGGCGCATAGGAGGGCGAAGCGTAGGACGGGGCCGGCGCGACGGGCTTCGGCGCCCAGAACGGCAGGTTCGGCGCGCTCTGCTGGCGCGGCGGCGCGGCCGAGGCCACGGGCGCCACCGGCTTGGGGCGCACCGGGGCATTCGCCGGCCGCAAGGCGGAGCTGGACGGCAGAACCGCCGCGCCGCCGCCCGTGGGCAGCGCAGTGGCCGAGGAGGCAGCGCTCGGTGCGGCCGGTTCCGCTTTCGCGGCGCCGGCTTTGCCGGTCGAGGAGGTGGTCAGCGGCGCATCCACGAGAGCTTCGAGCATGCCGCCGATGGAATCCGAATTGGTGGAAGGCTTCTCCGGCAGGTCGTCGAGGGTCGAGATGGCATCCACGGTCAGCGGCTGCAAATCCAGGTGGCGCTGTACCAGGCCCTGCACATAGAGCGGCGAGGTGCGGCGCGCCCATTCCGCGCGCATGACGGCGATGGCATCACGCTCGCTGCGGATGGCCTGGCGCAGATGGGCGAGGCGCTCCGCCTCCGCCATGGAGGCGTATTTCACCTGATAGACCACCCCGGCGGTCAGGAGCAAAGCCAGGACCATCACGAGGTTGGCGACGCGAAACATCAAGTCCGTCTCCGACCACGGCGTTGAGAAAGCTCGGCAGGGAGCACCCCTGCGAGATCGCCCTCCTCATGCGCCGGGGCTTGCGTGCGCTCGGCCGCGCGAAGCTTCGCGGACCTGGCACGCGGATTTTCTGCCACTTCGTCGGGGTCGGGCTCCACCATCCCCCTGGACAGGAGGCGGAAGGAGGGGGCCGGTCCCTCCGCTTGCGGCAGATGACGCGAGGCGGACGGTGCCTTGCTCCGGTGTGACAGAAAAGTCTTAACGATCCTGTCCTCAAGGGAATGAAACGTCACCACCACCAGCCGGCCGCCCGGCTTCAGGGCCCGCTCGGCGGCGGCGAGCGCGGTGGCGAGCTCGTCCAGCTCCTCGTTCACGGCGATGCGCAGGGCCTGGAAGGTGCGGGTCGCGGGATGCATCTCCCCGGGCTTCGCCCAGACCACCTTCGAGACGATGTCGGCGAGCTGGGACGTGCGCGTGATGGGCGCTTCCGCCCGCGCCTTGACGATGGCTTTGGCGATCTGGCGCGACAGGCGCTCCTCGCCGAGCGTCCAGATGACGTGCGCAAGATCGGCTTCCGGCAAGCTGGCGACGAGGTCGGCGGCGGACGGCCCATCCGATCCCATGCGCATGTCGAGCGGGCCGTCGCGGCGGAAGGAGAAGCCGCGGTCCGCCTCGTCCAGCTGCATGGAGGAGACGCCGATATCCAGCACCACGCCGTCCAGCGGGGCAAAGCCCATGGTCTGGGCGAGGATGTCGAGCTGGGAGAAGCGATCCTCCACCAGGACCAGCCGGCCCCTGGCTTCCAGCACCAACCCCGCCCCGGCGGCGATGGCGGTGTGATCGCGGTCAATCGCCATCACCTGGCAATCGGCCGCCTGGAGGATGGCGCTTGTATAGCCTCCCGCGCCGAAGGTGCCGTCGACATACGTGCCGGCATCCTTCGGCGCGAGGTGCGCGAGAACTTGCGGCAGCATCACAGGAAGATGACGGGCCGGTCCGCCTGCGGCGTCGGTGGGCCCGACCCCGCGGCCCGTTTTCATCCCAGATTGCTCCCTTCGTTCTCCGCTCTGGAACCGAGCGCGCGCCGAAGCTGACGCACCTTCTCCGTGGCCTCCGCGAGATGGGTGCGAAAACGCTCCGGTTCCCAGATTCGAAACTTGTGTCCGAGCCCCACGAACGACACCGCATCCGTGATGGAGGCGTGCACCTTCAAGGTCTCGGTCAGCGTGACCCGGCCTTCCGGGTCGATCTTCAAGGTCTCGCTGGTGCCGTAGAGGGCGGCCGCCAGCTCTTCGCGCGCTTCCGAATAGGGCGGATAGCGCGCGATCAGCGTGTCGATTTCCGCCAGCAGGCGGTTGCCGCCGGCATCGAGCGCCGGCTCGGCCAGGCTCGGATGGCAATAGAGAAATTCCGCCCCATCCTTGGCCAGCACCGCGCGGTAGGGCGCCGGGATGGAGACCCGTCCCTTGGCGTCCAGGCGCATGGTGTAGGTGGACACGAAGCGGTCCATGGCGCCCGTGACCCTTTCCGCGCTTGATCCCGAAACCCGACACGGCCCTGCCGGACGATCCGGCGTGAACGGAGGTGGCGCACGAAGCGCCGAACCATTCATATGGGTGTTTATGGGGTATCATGGGATCTGATGGGCCGTCAACGAATCCGCATGGGACAGACACAGGCATTTACGCGCTGTACACCTTAAGAAACGTTGAAACGGATGCAGGCGCGGGCTACCGCAGGCAAGTCGCGCGGTGCGGAGGGCATCCATCCCGCCGGCATGCGGGACGGCCCGGGACATGAGGGAAACACGCGTGGCGGTATTGGAGCATGTGGGCCTGATCGGCGGCGCGGGCGTGGGCCTCGCGCTCGGCGGCCCCCTTGGGGCGCTGGTGGGCGCGCTCGCCGGCCATGCGGTGGACCGTTTGCTTGCTCCCGCGCCGCGCCCGGCCGCGTTCTCGGTGGGGTTGATCGCGCTCTCGGCCAAGATGGCGAAGGCCGACGGCGTGGTGGTGCCCGCCGAGGTCGCCGCCTTCCGCGAGGTGTTCGCCATTCCCGATGAGGAACTGGAAGGCGTGGCACGGGTGTTCAACCTGGCCAAGCAGGACACCGCCGGCTTCGAATCCTATGCCCGCCAGATCGGCGCCCTGTTCGCCGACGAGCCGGACACCCGCGAGGATCTGCTGGACGCCCTGTTCCACGTGGCCAAGGCCGATCATGCCTTGCATGAGGACGAACTGGTCTTCCTCGCCGAGGTGGCGCGGTTGCTGGGCTTTGAAGGGGTCGCCTATGAGCGCATCGAAGCCCGCCATGTGCGCCGGCCGGGCGATCCCTATGCGGTGCTCGACCTTGCCGCCGATGCGACCGACGCCGAGGTGAAGGCGCGCTGGCGTGCCTTGGTGGGCGAGCATCATCCCGACCGCCTCGCCGCGCGCGGCCTTCCCCCCGCCGCCATCAAGCTCGCGAACGACCGGGTCGCGGCTCTGAACGCCGCGTATGACCGGATCGCGAAGATGCGGGGGCTGAAGTGAGAAGCACATTGGTCGCGCTCTCGCGATGCCCCCTCCCCAGCCCTCCCCCGCAAGCGGGAGAGGGAGCGGGAAGGGTTAGGGCACCCGCCTCGATCCCGAGCGCTGGAAAAGCCCTCTCCCGCGTGCGGGGGAGGGTTGGGAGGGGGCCAACGGCAATGCCGGCTCACACCGCCGCCGCCCCCGCGCGGACCTTCCGCCCATGACCGAAACCGCGCTGCCATTTCCGCCCGACAGCGGCCTCGTCGGTGCGCTTGCGCCCTCGCCCAACCACGGCGAACGCAAGGCCCCCATCGACATGGTGCTTCTGCACTATACCGGCATGGAAAGCGCGGAAGCCGCCATCGCCCTGCTGCGCTCGCCCGCCGCCGAGGTCTCCTGCCATTATGTGGTGCTGGAGGACGGCACCATCGTGCAGATGGTGCCCGAGGCGCGCCGCGCCTGGCATGCGGGCGTCTCCTCCTGGGAAGGCGTCACCGACACCAATTCGCGCTCCATCGGCATCGAGATCGTCAATCCCGGCCACGACCTCGGCTATCCCGATTTCCCGGACGCGCAGATCACCGCCGTGGCCGCGCTCGTTGTGGATATCGTTGCCCGCCACGCCATCCGCGCCGACCGGGTGCTCGCCCATTCGGATGTGGCGCCGGCCCGCAAGCAGGATCCGGGTGAGAAATTCCCGTGGGAATTCCTGCATCACGCGGGCGGCGGCCATTTCGTGCACGAGGCGCCGAGGGGCGGCGGGCGCTTCTTCATGCTGGGCGACGCGGGACAGCCGGTGGCCGCGCTCCAGGCCATGCTGGCACTCTACGGCTACGGCATCGCGGTCTCCGGCGTCTTCGACGCGGCGACGCGGGACGTGGTGGCCGCCTTCCAGCGCCATTTCCGCCGCTCGCGGGTGGACGGCGTGGCCGACGGCTCCACAATCATGACCTTGCGCGATCTCATCGCGACGCGCCCGCAGGACACGAGAGTATAGGATACGACGGCAGAGGACACGACGGCAGAGGACACCACGGGATGAGCGGAGAAAGCACGGCCCCGCACCCCCAGCCGATGGAGGGGCACGGCGCCTATGAGCGCAATTCGCGGGTGCAGGGCGCCGGATCGGTGCCTGCCATCGCCCTGCTGGCGGCGGCGGCGCGCGAGGCGCCATTGCCGGGGGGAGATGGGCCGCTCACGATTGCCGATTATGGGAGCGCCACTGGCGGCAATTCCCTCGCGCCCATCGCCGCCGCCCTTGAGGCGCTGCGTGCGCGCGCCGCCGCGCGCGCGGTGAACGTCGTCCACACCGATCTGCCCGGCAATGATTTCAGCACCTTGTTCCGCGTCCTCGGCGAAGAACCGCACAGCTATATGCGCGGCGATCCGGCGGTGTTCCCCTCCGCCGTCGGCCGCTCCTTCTATGGCCAGATCCTCCCCGCCGGCAGCGTCTGGCTCGGCTGGAGCTCCTGGGCGGTGCAATGGCTGAGCCGCGTCCCCGCCGAGATTCCCGACCAGGTGCAGGTGGCGTTCAGCCGTGACGACAATGCTCGCGAGGCCTTCGCGCGGCAGGCCGCGGAGGACTGGCGCACCTTCCTGGAGGCCCGCGCCCGCGAACTGCAGCCCGGCGGACGCCTCGTGGTTCTAACCATGGCGAGTGGCGACGACGGCGCCTTCGGCTACGGGCCTCTGCTCGAGGCCATGTTCGATACTTTGACGCAGATGGTGGGCTCCGGCTTCGTCGATGCGCAGGCCGTGCGGCGCATGGCCATTCCCACCGTGGGCCGCAGCCGGGCCGAATTCGCCGCGCCGTTCGGCCCCGGCGGCGTCGCCGGACTCAGCCTGACCCATCTCGACATCTTCGAGGCCGAGGACCGGATCTTCGCCCAATACGCCGCCGACGGCGACGCTGAGGCTTTCGGCGCGCGCTGGGCCGCGTTTTCGCGCGCCTCTGTCTTCCCCACCCTCGCCGCCGCCCTGGATGGCGGTGAAGGGAATTCGCCGACCACGAATGACTTCATGGACCGGCTCGAAGCCGGCATGCGGACGCGCCTTTCGCGGGCCCCGGCGCCCATGCGCATGCCGCTTGCCGAGATGGTGATCGAGAAGACCGCACCGCCGGCGCGCTGAGCGCCCGGCCGGCCTGACATGTGGGTAGCGGCCGCCGCCCCTTGACGCAGGCGGCGCGAGCGCCCATTCAGGCCCACCAGCCGGCCGGGCGGCCGCGTCACCTTCGGGTGCCGAGGAAAGTCCGGGCTCCACGGAGACACGGTGCCGGATAACGTCCGGCGGGGGCGACCCTAGGGAAAGTGCCACAGAAATCAAACCACCCGCGCGTGCGCGGGCCAGGGTGAAACGGTGGGGTAAGAGCCCACCGCGCGACCGGCAACGGAAGCGGCACGGCAAACCCCACCGGGAGCAAAGTCGAATAGGGACGGCATCCCTTGGGAAAGCCCTGTCTTCGGGCCGCCGTCCGGGTTGACTGCTAGAGGCGCCGAGCAATCGGCGTCCCAGATGAATGGTCGCCACGCGGGCGCAAGCCCGCCGTACAGAACCCGGCTTACAGGCCGGCTGGTATTAATCCCGCCTGCGCCCCCGAACGCGCTCCCTCTCGGGCCGCGACCCGCGCGTTCCCGTCCATATTTGCGCCCGGATCGTTCGCCGCATCCACGTCCGCATCCACGGTCGCATCAAGATCCCCGCGTGCGGCGCGTGCGGCGCGCCGGATGGTCTGGGGCGGCTGGCCGAACGCCCGCAGGAAGGCGCGGCGCATGCGATCGCGGTCCGCAAAGCCGGTCTGCCGGGCGACCGCGTCGATGGAATGGCCGGTGTCCTCCATCAACTGGCGGGCGGCTTCCAGGCGCAGATGCTCGACCGCCTTCGCCGGTGATTGCCGCGTCTCCGCCTGGAACGCGCGGCTGAACTGGCGCGGGCTGAGATGTGCGACCGCCGCCAGTTCCTCCACGCTCAACCGGCTGTCGAGATGCGCGCGGGCATAGGTGAGGGTCTTCTGGATACGGTCGGATTTCGGCTCCAGCTCCAGCAGCGCGGAAAATTGGGACTGCCCGCCGGCGCGCCGGTGATACATGACCAGCTTGCGGGCGACCGCGCGGGCAAGATCGGCGCCGCAATCCTCCTCGATGAAGGCGAGGGCGAGGTCGAGGCCCGCGGTCATGCCGGCAGAGGTCCAGATGGGGCCGTCTGCGACGAAGATCCGGTCCTCCTCCACCTTGATCTTGGGAAAGCGGGCCTGCATCTCGCGCGCCTGGAACCAATGGGTTGTCGCGCGCCGGCCGTCCAGCAGGCCCGCTTCGGCGAGAACCATGGCTCCGGTGCAGATGGAGGCGATGCGCCGGCAGCGCCCGGCGGCGCCGCGCACCAGCGCGACCTGTTCGGCGGGCGCGTCCCCCTGCATCGTTCCGGCAACGATGAGCAGATCGAGCGCCCGGTCCGCGAACGCCTCGGTCTCGACCGCAAACCCCGCCGAGGCGCGCACCGCACCGCCGGCGCGCGAAAGCATCCGCATGTCGTAGCGCGGTTCGCCCGCCTGAATATTGGCCAGTTCGAACGCCGTCGCCACCGCAAGCGCGATCGGCGAGAAGCCGGGATGGAGAAGGAAGCCGATACTGATCATGACGCAATGTCCCGATTTGCCGTTTATATGACATTTGAGACGCGACCGATCAAGCCTAGCGTGCCTCCATCGCGGCGGGACTCGCCGCATGGAGATAGAGATGAGCGAACATGGCACGCAGGGCACGGCCCTGATCACGGGCGCATCCACGGGCATCGGCGCGATCTACGCGGACCGGCTGGCGCGGCGCGGGCACGATTTGATCCTGGTGGCACGCAATACGGAGCGGCTGAATGCCGTCGCGGCAAAGCTGATCAAGGACACCGGACGCGGGGTATCCGTGATCACCGCCGACCTCGGCGCGGCGGCGGATCTTGCGCGCGTGGAAGAGGTGCTGCGGGAGGATCCGGCCCTCACCCTGCTGGTCAATAATGCCGGCTTCGGTGGGGTGACGCCCCTGCTCCAGTCGGATGCCGACCGGATGGAAGCGATGATCGACATCAATGTCACCGCGCTCACCCGCCTGACTTACGCGGTGGCGCCGCGCTTCGTGGCGCGCGGGCGGGGCGCCGTCATCAACATCTCGTCTATCGTTGCCATCGCGCCGGAGGTCCTGAACGGCGTCTATGGTGCTACGAAGGCATACGTTCTGGCGCTGACGCAGTCCCTCCAGCACGAACTGGCGGACAAGGGCGTGCGCGTCCAGGCCGTCCTGCCCGGCGCCACGGCCACCGAATTCTGGGACGTCGCCGGCATGCCCATTTCCAACGTCCCGGAAAGCTGGGTGATGCGCGCCGAGGACATGGTCGACGCTGCTCTGGCGGGCTTCGACCTCGGCGAGGTGGTGACCATTCCGCCGCTCCAGGACGGTGCGCAATGGACCGCCTATGAGGCGTCGCGCCAGGCGCTGTCGAAGCAGTTCATGCATGCGACGCCGGGTCCGCGCTATGGCATCGCGGTGTCCGACGCGGCCTGATCGGTCCTGGACCCGGCCGCACGCCGCGCCCGCCTTTGCCTCCCCGATGGCGGGGAGGCAAAGGACGGTCTTCACGCGCACGCGAAGATGCGCGTCGTTGTGCTCATTTGGCGGAGGCTTTCACCGCCGGCGCCAGCAATTGCAGGGTCTGCACCACCTGCTGGCCGAAGCCGGTGAGCAGGTTGTATTGCTCCGCGACGCTGTTGCCGGCCTGCGCCACCACCAGCGGGCAATAGGCCGAGATCAGGGCATTCGCCACATCCGAGCGGCGGGCCGTGGGATTTTGCTGCGACAGGGCGGTGGCGAGTTGCGCCACCGCCGCGCCGGCGACCGGCGGGGTCGGCGTGCCGAGCAGGGACACGGCCTTGTCGGCCAGATCCTTCGGCACCAGCTTGCCGTCATTGGCCGGGCAGGTGAGCTTGGCGGCGATCGACGTGGGTTGGCGGGCCACCAGCGAAGTGCCCACCGGCGTTGCCCAAACGATCGCGACGTCGGGCATGGGCACGGCGGCGACCGCGGGCGAGACATCCGCCGCGACCTGGAGCGTGAAGCGGCGCAGTTCCGCGCTCTTCTGCCAGTCGGGCAGGCTGCTGGCGGCCACCACCGGGCAATAGGCGGCGGTCAGCGCATCCACGACCGTATTGGGGGTGGCGTCGGTATCGGCGGCGGAATAAGCGGCGGTGAGGACGTGGATCTGCCGGTTGCCGCCCTGCATCATCTGGGTGATGGCGGCGACCGCCTTGGGGTCCGGCCCGGTCGAGCCCGGCCCGCCGCCCACCTTCGGGCAATCGAAGGCCGAGGCCTGCTGGGTGCCGTAATCCGGCACATGGGCGGTGGCGCGCCACGCGGCGACCATGGCCGGCGTCGCGCTCGGATCGGCCTTGTTGCCCCAGGAGGTGCGCACGTAATTCACCAGGTCCGCCACCTGCTGGTCGTTGAGCCGGCCGGCGAACGAGGGCATGGGCCCATAGGTGCCGCCAGAGGGCAGGCCGCCGAGGATCGCCATGATCACGTTATAGGGCTCGCTCGCCACCACCGCCGGGTTCCCGGCGAGCGGGGGAATGATGTCGGTAGAGCCGGAGCCCTTGGACATGTGGCAGGGCGCGCAATTGTCCACATAGCTCTTGGCGGCGCGCTGGAACACGTCGGCCGGCAGGGGCGAGGCGGCCTGCGGCGCGGGAATGTCGCTCGGCGGCGGTGCGTCCATGAGATAGGTGACGAGGGCGGTCAGGTCGGTGGGCGTGAGGAAGCCGAGGCTGTCGTGCACCACTTCCGCCATGGGGCCGAACACCGAGGTCTTGCCGGTGGAGGAGCCGCTTTTCAGGAAGGTGGTGAGCTTGTCGGCGGTCCAGCCGGACTTTTTCAGGCCTTCGGTGGAAATGTCCGGCGCCCAATAGCTGTCCACCTCGGTGCCGAGGAAACTCTCCTTCTGCTTCACCGCGCCCATCAGGTTGCGCGGGGTATGGCAGTCGCCGCAATGGGCCAGCGTCTGGGCAAGATAGGCGCCCCGGTTCCAGGCATCGCTCTTGCCGGCGGTCGGCTTGAAATAGGCGGGCTCGAAGAACAGTTCGCGCCAGGCCAGCAGGCCCAGGCGGACGTTGAACGGGAAATTGAGCTGGTTTTCCATGCGCGGTTCGGCAATCGCCGGAATGCGGCGGACGAACGCCCAGAGCGCCTTCAGGTCGTCCTCGCTCACGCCGGTATAGGCGTCGAACGGCATGGCGGGATAGAGATAGGCGCCGTCGGCGCGGATGCCGTCGTGCAGGGCGGCCTTGAACTGGTCGAAGGTCCAGGTGCCGATGCCATAGGTGGGGTCGGAGGTGATATTCACCGAAAACATCGTGCCGAACGGGGTCTTGAACGGCAGATTGCCGGCGAACGGCTTTTTCGGATCGCCGGAATGGCAGGGCATGCAATCCCCCGCCTTGGCGAGATAGGCTCCCCGCTCCACCAGGGCGGAATCATCGGCCTGGGTCTGCGCCGAAGCGGCGCCGGAGATTGCTGCCGTTGCGGCACAGGCAGCCCACAAAGCCGCTTTGCGAAGCCTACGCATGAACCCGCCCCCTTATTGAAGGTTCCACCCCTACATTGGACATCTTACAGTTTAGAGACGAGAAGGCATCCCCCGCGCGCTCAGTTGCCGCGGACGCGGGGTTGGGCGAAAAGAGCAGGGCTCGGGCGCGTCGCGCCGGGTTCCGTTCGCCCCGCCCGTTTGCCCGCCCTCCGGGGCCCGCAGCGAGAAGAAACGTCGCATGCCGCGCTCAACCTCCGCCTCCGACCGCCCGCTTCGCGACCAGATCGTGGACAGCCTGACGCCAAATGACGCCGCGGCCGAACATGCGCGGCTCGCGCAGGAGATCGCCGCCCACGACGCGCGCTATTACCAGGAGGATGCGCCCACCGTCACGGATGCGGAATATGACGCCCTGCGCCGCCGCTACGAGGCCATCGAGGCGCGCTTCCCGGACCTGCGCGACACCGACAGCCTTTCGGAAAAGGTCGGCGCGGCCCCGGCCTCCAAATTCGCGAAGATCTTCCACACCGTGCCCATGCTCTCGCTGGGCAATGCCTTTTCCGACGAGGAGGTGGTGGAGTTTGTCTCGCGCGTGCGGCGCTTCCTGAACCTGCCGGCGGAGGAGACTTTGTGCTTCACCGCCGAGCCGAAGATCGACGGCCTTTCCTGCTCGCTGCGCTATGAGCGCGGCCACCTCGTCTCCGCCGCCACGCGCGGCGACGGCAGCCAGGGCGAGGATGTGACCGCCAATGTGCGGACCATTGCGGAAATCCCCCATGTGCTGAAAGGCGAGGGGGTGCCCGAGCTGATCGACGTGCGCGGCGAGGTCTATATGGACAAGGGCGATTTCCTCGCCCTGAACGCACGCCAGGAGCAGGCGGGCAAGCCGCTCTTCGCCAATCCGCGCAATGCCGCCGCCGGCTCGCTGCGCCAGCTCGATTCGGCGATCACCGCCGCCCGCCCGCTGCGCTTCTTCGCCTATGCCTGGGGCGAGGCGTCGAGCCTGCCCGCCGACACCCAGCTCGGCGTGGTGCAGGCTTTCGGGCGTTGGGGCCTGCCCATCAACCCCCTCACCATTCTTGCAGACGATGCCGCAGGCCTGCTCGCCCATTTCCGCGCCATCGGCGAACAGCGGGCCCAGCTCGGCTATGATATCGACGGGGTGGTCTACAAGGTGGACCGCCTGGATCTGCAACGCCGGCTCGGCTTCGTCTCGCGCTCGCCGCGCTGGGCGCTGGCCCACAAGTTTCCGGCCGAGCAGGCGACCACGGTCCTGGAAGACATCGAGATCCAGGTCGGTCGCACGGGCGCGCTGACGCCGGTGGCGAAGCTCACCCCGGTCACCGTGGGCGGCGTCGTGGTCTCCAATGCCACGCTGCACAACGAGGATTATATCCGCGGCATCGGCGGCGACGGCGAGCCGATCCGCGGCGGCGTCGATATCCGGGTCGGCGATACGGTGGTCGTCCAGCGCGCCGGTGACGTGATCCCGCAAGTGGTCTCGGTGGTGCTGGAGAAGCGGCCGGCGCACACCAAGGCCTATGAATTTCCGCACCATTGCCCGGTCTGCGGCAGCCTTGCCGTGCGCGAGGTGGACCCGAAGACCGGCAAGCAGGATGCGGTCCGCCGCTGCACTGGCGGGCTGATCTGCCCGGCCCAGGCGGTGGAGCGGCTGCGCCATTTCGTGTCCCGCAACGCGTTCGACATTGAGGGGCTGGGGGAGAAGCAGGCGCACGCCTTCTATGAATGGAAGCTGATCGCCGAGCCCGCCGACATCTTCCGACTCCAGGCGCGCAACGAAAAATCCCTGTCGCGGCTGGAGAATCGCGAGGGCTGGGGCAAGACTTCCGCGCAGAAGCTGTTCGCCGCCATTGAGGAGCGGCGCGCCATCGCGCTCGATCGCTTCATCTTCGCCCTCGGCATCCGCCATGTGGGCGAGACCAATGCCAAGCGCCTCGCCCGCCATTACGGCTCCATGGAGGCCCTGCGGGATGCCGCGCTTGCGGCGGAGATGCCGGAAGAGATGGAGGAAGCCGCCGCGCCCGCGCCGGATCAGGGCGAGCCGACTCCGGCGAAAGTCCGGCGCCGCAAGCCGCAGGGCAATGACGCCTGGGCGGAAATGATCAATATCGACGGCATCGGCGCGGTGGTCGCCGAGGCGGTGGTGGATTTCTTCCGCGAGCCCCACAACCAGGAGGTCGTCGACGCCCTGCTGAAGGAGGTCACGCCCCAGCCGCTGGAAGCCGTCTCCACCGGTTCGCCGGTCTCGGGCAAGACGGTCGTCTTCACCGGATCGCTGGAGAAGATGACCCGCGAGGAGGCGAAAGCCATGGCGGAACGGCTCGGCGCGAAGGTGGCGGGCTCGGTTTCCGCGAAAACCGACATCCTGGTGGCCGGTCCCGGCGCGGGCTCGAAGCTGGAGAAAGCGCGGGCGCTCGGCGTTCAGGTGATCACCGAGGAGGATTGGTTCGAGCTGGTGGGGTGAGAAAGCGCCCCGGCGCCCGCTTCCTGCGCAAAATGTTTCACGTGAAACAATGGCTTAGCAAAGACGAACGGCACGGAGAAGCGCTTTTCCGTGCCCCTTTGGGTGAAGAAACCGCCCTTTTCGCGAAAGTTCGGCCGATGACTTCGCGCGGCGTGCCAACTCTTCGGGACACATGCGGTGAGAGCGGGGAGGCGCGCCTCAGGACGGATCGACCTTCAGCGGCGCGGCGCATCGTCGAGGCGCCTGAGCGCAGATGCGCCGAGGCGCGCGCCATTGTCGTTGTCTCCCGCGGCGGCGTCAGGCCATGCCTGTCGACCCGCCTAAAGCGGGGTCCGGGCCCGCATGGCGGCGGAGAGGGTGCCTTCGTCGAGATAGGCGAGGTCCCCGCCCACCGGCACGCCATGGGCGAGGCGCGTGACCTTCACCGGCAGGTCGCGCAGAAGATCGGTGAGATAATGGGCGGTGGTCTGCCCGTCCACGGTGGCGCCGAGCGCCAGGATCACTTCCTTGAAACCCTCGGCCGCCACCCGTCCGATCAGCTTGGCGATGGAGAGGTCCTCCGGCCCGATCCCGTCGAGCGGGGAGAGCACGCCGCCCAGCACGTGATATTTGGCATGGATGGCCGAGGCCCGTTCCAGCGCCCACAGATCGGAGACGTCGGCGACCACCACCAGCACCGCCGGGTCGCGCTCAGGGTCCGCGCACACCGTGCAGGGATCGCGCACGTCGAGATTCCCGCACACCCGGCATTCGACGATCTTGCCCAAGGCGTCCTGCATGGCGAGCGTGAGGGGGGCCAGGAGGGACTCGCGCTTCTTGATCAGATGCAGGGCGGCTCGGCGCGCCGAGCGCGGGCCGAGGCCGGGCAGGCGGGCCAGGAGCTGGATCAGGCGTTCAATCTCGGGGCCGGCGACGGCACGGGGCATGGCGGGCTTTCTCAGCGCGGACGTCAGTGCGTCATGTAGCCCTGCCGCCGCTTCCGCGCCAAGGGTCCCGCCCTCGCCGGGGAGCCACGGTCGTGCACGGGCGTGTCCCGCGCATCCACGCGGGACCGCTGGTGCCGACGTTTCAAGGCTCCCGCGCGCGGCCCGGCGGGAATGGCGGGGACAGGCCCGGCCATGACGGCCGGTGAAAGAAGGACGCTCGCGCGCCCCTGCCGCCTGGCGCCGCGGCGATCCGCCGAGCCGCTGGACGTCGATCGCTCCTAGCCAAGCGGCGGGATGTCGCCGTCGGCGGCGACATCGGTCGCGACCCGCACCAGCCAGCGTCGCACCACGCTTTCCTCTTCCGGGGACAGGCCGGCGGCCATGCGCGCTTCGAGCGGCGCGGTGCGGGCGCGGCATTGGACCAGCAGGGCCTCGCCCGCGGGCGTGACGTTGAGGCTGATGGCGCGGCCGGCGGCGGGAGCGGTTCGGGTGAGGGCGCCGTCGCGCTCCAGATTGCGCACGATCACGGTGAGGGTCTGCGGCGTGAGCAGGGCGAGCCGGGCGATCTGCGCCGCCGCCTGTCCGGGATAGGCCTTCACCAGGGTGAGGACGAGGAATTGCGGCGCCGTCAGGCCGAGATCCGCCAAGGCCTGCTGCAAGGCGTGGCTGGACGCCGCGTTCGCCTGGCGCAGCAGATAGCCAAGATAGCCGTCCACGCCGCGCTTGCGCTCGCCCGGGCGCGGCAGGGCGGAGGAGAGAGTCTTGCCCTCCATATCAGACCTCTTATATACACGCCGATATCAGTCCTCTGATATGCACGATGGAGCCTGAGACGTCCATGTCCGACCCGAATACGCACGCCCCCCGCATCTCGCCCGCCAGGGCCTATGGTCTCGCCAAGCCGGTGCTCGCCGCGATCACCGACCTCAGCGCCGCCGTGAAGGCCTGCGGGCTTGAAAATTCCCTGCTGGAACTGGTGAAGCTGCGGGCCTCGCAGATCAACGGCTGCGCCTATTGCGTGCAGATGCATGCGGTGGACGCCCGCAAGGAGGGGGAAACCGAAGACCGGCTGCAATTGCTGGCGGTGTGGCCGGAAGCCCCGGTCTTCACGCCCCGCGAGCGGGCGGCGCTGGCCTGGACCGAAGCCCTCACCCGCCTTTCCACCGGCCCGGTTTCCGACGCCCTCTATGCCGAGGTGAGCGCAAACTTCTCGGAGGCCGAGATCGTCAACCTCACGGCGGCCGTGGGTCTCATCAATATGTACAACCGCTTCGGCGCGCCGCTGCGCTATCCCCCGGCGGTGTCCAAGGTCGCCGCCTGAGCGCCGGCCTTTCCGCTCGCGCCCTCACCGCTCGACGAACGCGCTGAGCCGCGCCAGCGCGTCGTCCCATTGGCGGGAGACCTCTTCGAGATAGGCGCGGGCGGCGTCCACGGTTTCGGGGCGGAAGGCGAACCGGCTTTCCCGCCCCACCCGCACGCTGCGCACGAGGCCGGCTTCCTCCAGCACCCGCAGATGCTTGGTCACCGCCTGCCGGGTCAGTGCCGTGCCTGCCGACAGGCCGGAGATGGAGCGCGCCTCGCCATCGCTCAGCCGGCTCAGCAGGGCGAGGCGCGTGTGATCGCCGAGGGCGGCGAACACCGGAACCGGGTCGCCCCCGGCGGTGGAAAGGCTAGCGTTCGACATGGGCCTGGATGTTCCCCATCTGCGCGGTCCAGCCCCGTTCGTTCATGCGCAGGGCGTCGGGCCTGCGATGGGGCGGCAGGGCGTCGAAGCCGGTTTCCGTGACGGTGAGGCGGGTGCCCCCCGCGATCGGGGCGAGGCGGAATTCCACCAGCGTCGGCGTCTCGCCGGAATAATCCACCCCGGCTTCGATGGCATAGGGATGCCATGTGAAGGAGAACAGCCGGGGCGGCTCCATCTGCTTCACGGTGGCGTTCCAGCGCACATGTTCATAGCCGGGAACGGTCATCTGGCCCGTGGAGGGCGCGCCGGGGACGAACGGCCCGTCCAGCTTCACGCGAAACCAGGCGCCGAACGCCTCATGGTCGGTGAGGGCGTGCCAGACCTTTTCGACGGGCGCCTTCAGATCGATGGTCTTCTCGATGGAATTGGACATAGGCAACCTCCTGGTTGCCTGATCATCTCCAATCTTCGAAAATACGCAACTATAAAGTTGCGGTTTTAGTTTCGAACGCGGCCGGGCGCCGTGCCGCTGAAAATACTGCATGCCACCAATTGCCTGTCGCCTGCGCAAATTGCTAAAACTTTGGGCAACGCGGACCGGTCGCCGGCCGGTCTTTCGTCCGCGCCTTCACAGCGCGGCCCGCCAAGGATGGCGCCATGCTTCCGATCCTCGCCTTCCTCAAGCGCCTGCTGCCGGCGCTCACCCCGGTCAGCAATGTGGAACGCCTGCGCGCCGCCTGCGGGGCCGGGCTCGGCCTGTTCCTCACCGGCTTCATCACCCAGCTCGCGCTCGGGCCGGTGGACAATCTGGTGCTGCTGATCGCGCCCATGGGGGCGTCCTCGGTGTTGCTGTTCGCCGTGCCGTCGAGCCCGCTGGCCCAGCCCTGGTCGATCCTCGGCGGCAACCTCGTGGCGGCGCTGGTGGGCGTCACCGCCGGAATTCTCATTCCCCATCCCTATCTCGCGGCGGGGGTGGCGGGCGGCGTCGCCATCGGCCTGATGCTGGTGCTGCGCTGCCTGCATCCGCCGAGCGGCGCGGTGGCGCTCACCGCCGTGCTGGGCGGCCCGGCGATCCATGCGCTCGGCTATCAGTTTGTGCTCTGGCCCGTGGGGATCAATTCCCTGCTGCTGCTCGGCTGCGCGCTCGCCTACAACAATCTCACCGGCCGCCGCTATCCCCAGCTCGCCCCGGTCGCGGCGCCGCCCGGCGATCCCGGCCGCGCCAAGGACCGCGTCGGCTTCTCCGCCGCCGATCTCGACGCGGTGCTGAGGCAATATGGCGAGGTGATGGATATCGACCGCAACGCCCTCGAAGCGATCCTGCGGCAGGCCCAGACGCGCGGCTATCTGCGCCGCACGGGGGAGGTCACCTGCGGCGACATCATGACCCGCAACGTGCTGGCGGTGGCGCCGGAAACCCCGCTGCGCGAGGCTTTGGAGCTGCTGCGCGGCCACCACATCAAGGCCCTGCCGGTGACCGACGAGAAGGCCCATGTGGTGGGCATCGTCACCCAGACCGATCTGCTCGACAAGGCAGACTGGGGCCGCAACGGGCCGCATATGGGCCTCGCCCGGCGCCTGAAGCAGGGCCTCAATGCCGGGCGCGCGCCGGACGCCAGCGTCGCCGACATCATGACCGCGCCGGTCAGATCCGCGCGGCCCGACACGCCGATCGCTAATCTCATTCCCATGATGCTGGATGCCGGCCTGCACCATCTGCCGGTGATGGACGCCCATCTCCAGCTCGTGGGCATCGTCACCCAGACCGATCTGATCGCCGCCTTGTTCTACGGCAATCTCGCCGGCCGCCTCGCGCCGAGCCGCATGCCGGGGTGAGGCGCGTCGTTCGCGGGGCCGCTCAGGCCACGGGCGCGGGCGCGAGCACCTGTTCCAGCCCCTCGTCCCAGGGCGGGACGGAGCCGTAGAGCGCGGCCAGATGGTCGATGAACACCCGCACCTTCTGCGGCAGGAAGCGCCGGCTCGGATAGACCGCGAACACCCCCACGCGATGGGAGGCGTGGAAATCACGCAGCACCACCTGAAGCGCGCCGCTGCGCAATTCCGGCCCCACGTCCCAGGTGGAGCGCAGCGCGATGCCGACCCCCGCGAGCACCGCTTCGCGCACCACCTCGTTGGAATTGGTGCGCAACGGCGAATAGACGCGCTGGATCACCGGCCCGTCGGGGCCTTCCAGCCGCCAGGGGTCCTGCCCATGGGTGGCGAGCAGGGTGTGGTCGGCAAGATCGGCGAAGCTCGCCGGCACGCCGGCGCTTTCAAGATAGGCCGGACTTGCGCACAGCACGCGGTGCACCGGCGCGAGGCGGCGGGCGACCAGGCTGGAATCGTTCAGGTCGGCGATGCGCACCGCGATGTCGAAGCCATCCCCGACGATGTCCACGAACGCGTCGGAGAGTTCGAGATCGATGGTCAGGTCCGGGTTGGCGGACAGCAGCGGCCCGAGATGGGGCGCGATATGCATGCGCCCGAACGAGGTGGGCGCCGACACCCGCAGCAGCCCGCGCGCCTCGGTGGAGCGGCGCGACAATTGGGTTTCCGCCTCCTCGATCGAGGCGAGGATCGCCACCACCCGTTCGTAGAAGCCTTGCCCCGCCTCGGTCAGCGTCACCTTGCGGGTGGTGCGCTGGAACAGGCGCGCGCCGAGCCGGTCCTCCAGCCGCTGCACCCGCTTCGACACCACGGGCGGGGAGAGGCCCAATTCGCGCCCGGCGGCGGAGAGGCTGCCGGCGGTGACGATGCGGGCGAAGATTTCCAGATCCCCGAGATTGCCGATCATCGGCCGGGGTTCGGCCGTGGGGCGGCGGGTCTGGCCCGGACGGCTGGGGAGGCGACGTATTGTTTCCATTGCTGTTTTCATTTTAGCCGCAACGGAAATAATCCGCGACCGCTTTTCACTGCAAACCGATTATACTGGTAAAAAAAGGAAACGGTTCAAGGGATGCCGCAATGACGAGCCTCAGGCTTCCGGCAGCGGACGAGACGACCCTCGCCAATCGCGAGACGATCATCGCCGATCTGCGCGCCATCGTGCCCGGCGAAGGCGTGATCGCGCATGAAAAGGAAATGCGGCCCTACGAATCCGACGGGGTGACCGCCTATAAGCAATTGCCGCTCGTGGTGGTGCTGCCCAGCACCACGGAGCAAGTCTCCCGCGTGCTGAAATATTGCCACGACAACAATGTCCGCGTGGTGCCGCGCGGGGCGGGAACCTCGCTGTCCGGCGGCGCCCTGCCGCTCCAGGACGGCGTGCTGCTCGCCATGGGCAAGTTCAACAAGGTGCTGGACATCGATTTCGCCAATCGCTGCGCCGTGGTGCAGCCGGGCGTGACCAATCTCGGCATCACCCGCGCCGTGGAACACGAGGGCTTCTATTACGCCCCCGACCCCTCCTCGCAGATCGCCTGCACCATCGGCGGCAATGTGGGCGAGAATTCCGGCGGCGTGCATTGCCTCAAATACGGGCTCACCACCAATAATGTGCTGGGCGTCGAGCTGGTGCTGATCACCGGCGAGATCGTGCGGCTCGGCGGCAAGCATCTCGACCCCGGCGCGCTGGACCTGCTGGGCGTCATCGTCGGCTCCGAGGGGTTGCTGGGGGTGGTGACGGAAGTCACGGTGCGGCTGCTGAAGAAGCCGGATACGGCGCGCGCGGTGCTGGTGGGCTTTCCCACCTCGGAGGATGCGGGGGAATGCGTCGCGCGCATCATCAGCGCCGGCATCATTCCCGGCGGCATCGAGATGATGGACCGCGACGCCATCGCCGCCGCGGAAGCCTTCGTGAACGTGGGCTATCCGCTGGATGTGGAAGCCCTGCTGATCGTCGAGCTGGACGGGCCGGAAGCGGAATGCGCCCATCTGCTGGAGGAGGTGGCGGCCATCGCCAAGGGCTGCAACGCCTCCACCCTGCGCGTGTCGCAGACCGAGGACGAGCGGCTCGGCTTCTGGGCGGGGCGCAAGGCGGCCTTCCCGGCGGTGGGGCGCCTCTCGCCCGATTATCTGTGCATGGACGGCACCATTCCGCGCCGGCAATTGCCCCTGGTGCTCTCGCGCATGCGGGAGATGTCGGCGCACTATGGCCTGCGGGTGGCGAACGTGTTCCATGCCGGCGACGGCAACCTGCACCCGCTCATTCTCTATGATGCGAACAAGCCGGGCGAATTGGATGCGGCGGAATCCTTCGGGTCCGACATCCTGCGCCTGTGCGTGGAGGTGGGCGGCGTGCTCACCGGCGAGCATGGCGTTGGCGTGGAAAAGCGCGATCTGATGCCGACCATGTTCAACGAGGTCGACCTCGCCCATCAGCAGCGCCTGAAATGCGCCTTCGACGATCAGAGCCTGCTCAATCCCGGCAAGGTGTTCCCGACCCTCAATCGCTGCGCCGAGCTCGGCCGCATGCATGTGAGCGGCGGGCAGGTGCCGTTCCCCGACATTCCCCGTTTCTGAGCGGCCGTCACGGCCAGGAATCCGCATGTCAGATATCGTGAAAGTTGAGGACGAGGCGCAGATCGCCGAGGCGGTGGTCGCGGCGCTCGGCGAGAACAAGACGCTGGAAGTGGTCGGCCACGGCTCCAAGCGCGGCCTCGGCCGGGCGAGCCAGACCGACCGCACGCTCGATGTCTCCGGCGTGCGGGGCGTCACCCTCTATGAGCCGGGCGAACTGGTGCTCTCCGCCCGCGCCGGCACGCCGATCGCGCAGATCGAGACCATGCTGGCCGAGAACGGGCAGATGATGGCGTTCGAGCCCATGGATTGCGGCCCGCTGCTCGGCGGCCCCGCCGGCGCGGGCAGCATCGGCGGCGTGTTTGCCTGCAATCTCTCCGGCCCCCGGCGCATCAGCCATGGCGCGGCGCGCGACCATGCGCTCGGCGCGCGCGCGGTCTCCGGGCGAGGCGAGGTGTTCAAATCCGGCGGGCGGGTGGTGAAGAATGTCACCGGCTACGACCTGCCGCGCCTGCTGGCCGGCTCCTACGGCACGCTCGGGGTGCTGAGCGAAGTGACGCTGAAGGTCATTCCCCGCCCGCCGACGCAGGAGACGCTGGTCGTGTTCGGCCTCGACGCGGAGGCGAGCGCGCGCGCCATGAGCGCGGCCATGGGCTCGTCCTGCGAGGTGTCGGCGGCCGCCTCCATTCCCGCCGCGGTCGCCCCGCGCCTGCCGCAGCTGGAGAGCGACCGCTCCGTGGTGGCCCTGCGCCTGGAGGGGTTCGAACCCTCGGTGAAGGCGCGGCGCGCCATGCTGATCCGCGTGCTGATGCCGTTCGGCGGGGTCGAGGTGCTTGATGCGGAGGCCTCGGCGGGGCTGTGGGCCGGCGTGCGCGACGTGCTGCCGTTCACCCAGGCGCGGGAGCGCGCGGTGTGGCGCATCTCCACCGCTCCCATGGCCGGGCCGCATCTCGCCGCCGAGCTTGCGGCCGCTCTCGATGCCGAGGCGTTTTGCGACTGGGCCGGCGGGCTGGTGTGGGTTCAGATGCCCGACGCGCTGCCGCAGGCGGAGGCCGTGCGCGCGCGCCTCGCGCCTCATGGCGGCCACGCGACCCTGGTGCGGGCCGATGCGGCGCAGCGCGCCGGCGCCGTCTTCCAGCCGCTCGCCCCCGCCCATGCCGCGCTAAGCCAGCGGGTGAAGGCGAGCTTCGATCCCAAGGGCCTGCTCAACCCCGGCCGCATGTATGCGGGGGCGTGAGATGGGGGCGCGCGTTCAGCCCGAGGGGGATCTCATTTTCGCAGCTTCGGGGCCTGCGGCGGTGATACCCCCCTCCCAACCCTCCCCCGCAAGGACAGAGGGCTTTGATCCAGGATTAGCGGAGGGGGCCGATGGCTGAGAACAACGCGCCCCCTCCCCCCTTGCGGGGGAGGGCGGGGGAGGGGGGTAGAGCGCCCGCCCACCGGCCTGTCCCTGCATCTTTGAAAGCGAACGCAAAAGCCTCCCCCACAAGGGGAGAGGGCTTCGATGCGGGAGTGCGGGAGGCGGCCGATGACTGAACGAACCGCGCCCCCTCCCCTCGCGCGGGGCATGTCCGCGACTGCGGCAGCGATACCCCCCTCCCAACCCTCCCCCTCAAGGGGGGAGGGCTTTGAGCCGGGATTAGCGGAGGGGGCAGATGGCTGAGAACAACGCGCCCCCTCCCCCCTTGCGGGGGAGGGCTGGGGAGGGGGGTGGAGACCCCGCCCACCGGCCCGTCCCTGCATCTTTGAAAGCGAACGCAAAAGTCTCCCCCACAAGGGGAGAGGGCTTCGATGCGGGAGTGCGTGAGGCGGCCGATGACTGAACGAACCGCGCCCCCTCCCCTCGCGCGGGGCATGTCCGCGACTGCGGCAGCGATACCCCCCTCCCAACCCTCCCCCTCAAGGGGGGAGGGCTTTGAGCCGGGATTAGCGGAGGGGGCAGATGGCTGAGAACAACGCACCCCCTCCCCCCTTGCGGGGGAGGGCTGGGGACGGGGGTAGAGACCCCGCCCACCGGCCTGTCCCGCCATCCTTGAAAGCAAACGCAAAGACCTCCCCCACAAGGACAGAGGGCTTTGATCCAGGATTAGCGGAGGGGGCCGATGGCTGAGACCAACGCGCCCCCTCCCCCCTTGCGGGGGAGGGTAGGGGAGGGGGGTGGAGCGCCGGCCCACCGGCCCATCCCGCCATCCTTGAAGGCGAACGCAAAAGCCCTGCGCCGCGCGATGACCGATGCCGAGCGCAAGCTTTGGTCCCATCTGCGGGCGCATCGCTTCACTGGCCTGTCGTTTCGCCGCCAGGTGCCGATGGGTGCCTATATCGCGGATTTCGTCAGCCATGGGGCGCGGCTGGTCGTGGAGCTGGATGGCGGGCAGCACGCCGTGCAGCAGGATCGCGATCGGCGGCGTGACCAGTGGTTCCAGGCGCAGGGCTATCGCGTGGTGCGCTATTGGAATGGCGATGTGATGTCGAACCTCGACGGGGTGCTTGAGGATCTCGCGCGGTGCATGTCCGCGACTGCGGCGGCGATACCCCCCTCCCAACCCTCCCCCGCAAGGGGGGAGGGCTTTGCTTCGGGATTGCGGGAGGCGGCCGATGATTGAGACCAACGCGCCCCCTCCCCCCTTGCGGGGGAGGGCTGGGGAGGGGGGTAGAGACCCCGCCCACCGGCCCGTCCCTGCATCCTTGAAGGCGAACGCAAAGACCTCCCCCGCAAGGGGAGAGGGCTTCGATGCGGGAGTGCGGGAGGGGGCAGATGGCTGAACGAACCGCACCCCCTCCCCCCGTGCGGCGCATGTCCGCGACTGCGGCGGCGATACCCCCCTCCCAACCCTCCCCCGCAAGGGGGGAGGGCTTTGGTCCGGGATTGCGGGAGGCGGCCGATGATTGAGACCAACGCGCCCCCTCCCCCCTTGCGGGGGAGGGCAGGGGAGGGGGGTGCCCCGTCCCGCAGGAGGGAGAGGGGCATTCCGTCCCGCAGGAGGGAAGCGAGCGTTCCGTCCCGCACCGAGGGCGGTGTCCCGCTCCGTCGTACAACACTCCGCCGCCAAGGCTAGCCACCCATGCAAACCAATTTCTCCCTCGCGCAACTGGCCGATCCGCACATCGTGGAGGCGGACAAGATCCTGCGGGCGTGCGTCCATTGCGGCTTCTGCACGGCCACCTGCCCCACCTATGTGCTGCTGGGCGACGAGCTCGACAGCCCGCGCGGGCGCATCTACCTCATCAAGGACATGCTGGAGAACGCGCGGCCGGCGAGCGAGGAAGTGGTCAAGCACGTGGACCGCTGCCTCTCCTGCCTCTCCTGCATGACCACCTGCCCTTCGGGCGTGCACTACATGCATCTCGTGGATCACGCCCGCGATCATATCGAGCAGACCTACAAGCGCCCGGTCTTCGACCGGCTGAACCGCGCCTTGCTGGCGGCGGTGCTGCCCTATCGCAACCGGTTCCGCCTGGCCCTGCTGGGGGCGGCGATCGCCAAGCCGCTCGCGCCCCTGTTCCAGGCGGTGAAGCCGCTGCGGCCGCTGGCCGCCATGCTGCGCCTCGCGCCAGGCCTGCCGCACGGGCCGGCGCACAGCACCCTGCCCGGCGTGTTCCCGGCGCAGGGGCCGCGTCACAAGCGCGTGGCGCTGCTCGGCGGCTGTGCCCAGCCGGTGCTGCGCCCGGAGATCGACGAAGCCGCCATGCGCCTGCTCAATCGTTTCGGCGTCGAGGTGGTGCGGGCGAAGGGCGAGGGCTGCTGCGGTTCGCTGGTGCATCACATGGGCCGCGAGGAACAGGCGCTCGCGCTTGCCCGCGCCAATGTGGACGCCTGGACCGCCGAGATCGAGGGCGAGGGCCTGGACGCGATCCTGATGACCGTGTCCGGCTGCGGCACCACCATCAAGGATTATGGCTACATGCTGCGCCTCGATCCGGCCTATGCGGAGAAGGCGGCGAAGGTCTCGGCGCTGGCCAGGGACATTTCCGAGTTCGCCGCCACGCTGCACCTGCCGGCCGCCATGGCCCCCATGGATCATCGGGTGGCCTATCACGCCGCCTGCTCGCTCCAGCACGGGCAGAAGGTCAAGGGGCCGCCGGTGCAGATGCTGCGCCATGTCGGCTTCGAGGTGGCCGAGCCGTTCGAAAGCCACATCTGCTGCGGCTCGGCGGGCACCTACAACATGCTCCAGAGCGAGCTGGCCGGGCAGTTGCGCGACCGCAAGGTGGCCCATCTGGAGAAGTTGGCGCCGCAGATCATCGCCACCGGCAATATCGGCTGCATGACGCAGATCGGCAGCGGCACCGATATTCCGGTGGTGCATACGGTGGAATTGCTGGACTGGGCGACCGGCGGTCCGGTGCCGGGGCCGCTGGCGCGGGCGGGGATGGGCGCGGCGCGGGCGGCGTGAACCGGCCCCCTCGACTGTTGCCGCCGCAGCGAAGCACTGTTGCCCCGCTGACACTTAGACTTCCGTCGCGCTCGGCATAGGTGCGTAAGGCGCGATGGGCTAAACCCATGGCGCCGGCGCGGATGCCGCACCCTGTCGAGAGAGACCTCATGTCCCCCATGTTCGACCTCTCCCTGTATCTGGTCACCGATCCCGCCCAGACCGCCGCACGCGGGCTGCTGGCCACCGTCGAACAGGCGGTGCAGGGGGGCGTCACCATCGTGCAGCTGCGCGATCCGCACGCGAAGGGCCGCACCCTGGTGGAGCAGGCGCGGGCGCTGAAGACGCTGCTGTCGCCCCACGGCATTCCCCTCATCATCAACGACCGGGTGGACGTGGCGCTGGCGGCGGACGCGGACGGCGTGCATCTCGGCCAGGACGACATCGACCCCGCCGCCGCGCGCGGCGTGCTCGGGGCCGGGCGCATCCTCGGCCTCTCCGTGGGTTCGCCGGCGGAGCTCGCCGTCTCCGATCTGTCGGGGGTGGATTATGTCGGCGTGGGTCCGGTGAACGCCACCGGCACCAAGGGCGATGCCGGCGGCGCCATCGGCGTCGCGGGCCTTGCGGCCCTGCGCAAGCTCATCTCCCTGCCGCTGGTGGGCATCGGTGGCATCGATGCGGCGTGCGCGGCCGATGTGATCCGGGCCGGGGCGGACGGCATCGCCGTGGTGTCGGCCCTATGCAAGGCGGCCGATGTGGCCGCCGCCGCGCGCGAACTCACGGCGATCATCGCCGCCGCCCGCGCCTGAGGATTTTTCCCGCCGGATCGCGCCTCAGGCGCACCGGCGGCGTTCCCGTCCCGGGACAGCTGTTTGTTTCGTTCCCATAGGAGACCGACATCATGTCGACCCCCACGCTGCCTACCGGCCTTGTCATCACCGGCGCGCTCGGCCCGCGCTATGAGGAGATCCTCACCCCCGAGGCGCTCGCCTTCGTCGCCGAACTGCAGCGCAATTTCAACGCGACGCGCCTCGCTTTGCTGGAGGCCCGCACGGCCCGGCAAGCCCGCTTCGATGCCGGCGAACTGCCCGATTTCCTCCCCGAGACCCAGGGCATCCGCGCCGCCGAATGGCGCATCGCGCCCCTGCCGCAGGACCTGCTGGACCGGCGCGTGGAAATCACCGGGCCGGTGGACCGCAAGATGATCGTCAACGCGCTGAATTCCGGCGCCAAGGTGTTCATGGCGGATTTCGAGGATGCCTCCTCGCCCTTCTGGTCCAACATGATCGAGGGCCAGATCAACCTGAAGGATCGCTGGGCCGGCGCGATCGACTTCCATGATCCCTCCAACAGCAAGGACTACAAGCTCGGCGAGACCCCGGCGGTGCTGATTATCCGCCCGCGCGGCTGGCATCTGCCGGAGGCCCATGTGGAGGTGGACGGCGCGCCGGTCTCCGGCGCCCTGTTCGATTTCGGCCTCTATGCCTTCCACAATGCCAAGGCGGCGCTGGCGCAGGGCTCCGGCCCCTATTTCTATCTGCCCAAGACCGAGAGCCACCTGGAAGCGCGGCTGTGGAACGAGGTGTTCACCTTCGCCGAGGCGCGCATCGGCCTGCCGGCCAATTGCATCAAGGCCACGGTGCTGATCGAGACCCTGCCGGCGGTGTTCGAGATGGACGAAATCCTCTACGAGCTGCGCGACCATGTGGCGGGGCTGAACATCGGCCGCTGGGACTACATCTTTTCCTTCATCAAGCGGCTCGGAAAGAATGCCCGCTTCCTGACCCCCGACCGGGGCCGCATGGTGATGAGCGAAGCCTTTCTCAAAGCCTATGGATCGCTGCTGGTGAAGACCTGCCATCGGCGCGGCGCGTTCGCCATGGGCGGCATGGCGGCGCAGATTCCGGTGAAGGGGGATGCGAGCGCCAACACCGCCGCCTTCGCCAAGGTGCAGGCGGACAAGGAGCGCGAGGCGGGCGAAGGGTGCGACGGCACCTGGGTCGCCCATCCCGATCTGGTGAAGGTGGCGCAGGAGGTGTTCGACCGCCTCATGCCCACGCCCAACCAGCTCCAGCGCATGCGGCAGGACGTGGGCGTCGGCCGCGACGACCTGCTGGTGATGCACCAGGGCGCGCGCACGGAAGCCGGGCTGCGCGAGAATATCCGCGTCGGCGTGCAATATATCGAAGCCTGGCTGCGGGGACGCGGGGCGGTACCGCTCTATAACCTCATGGAGGATGCCGCGACCGCCGAGATCAGCCGCGCGCAGATCTGGCAATGGATCCATCTCGGCGCAACGCTGGAGGATGGCCGCACGGTGACGGGCGACCTGTTCACCGCGCTGCTGGACGATGAAATGGCCAAGCTGCGCGAAACCCTCGGTCCCGACGTCTATGACAAGGGGCGGTTCCCCGAGGCGATCAAGCTGTTCGCCGACATGACGCTGGCGCCGCAGTTCGAGGAATTCCTGACTTTGCCGGCTTATAAACTGATCGCCTGAGGCCGTCCCAGGCCAGCCGCCCGGACACCATTTCCGGGCGGCTGGCTCTACCTTACGTAACGTTACAAAAAATTCATGGGCGACGGCCCTTCTTCCGCCGCGTGCGCCGCCTCATATGCAGATCGGTCAACAACCGGAGGCGGAGATGACTCCCGAGGAACGTGCGCTTATTGACGGCCTGTTCGATCGCATGCGCGGCCTGGAGGGCCAGCCGCGCGATCGCGAGGCTGAAGCGCTGATCGCCCAGCGTCTGGCCGAACTGCCCCATGCGACCTATGCCCTGGCGCAGACCGTGCTCGTGCAGGAACATGCGCTGACGCAGGCCTCCGCCCGCATCCAGGAATTGGAACAGCAGGCCCGCGAGGCCGCGGCCGCGCCGCAGGAAAGCACCAGCTTCCTCGGCGGCCTGTTCGGTGGCGGCCGCACCTCGGTGCCCACCGCCGGCGCGCGCCCGGCTGCCGGCGCGCCCAGTTCCGCGCCCGGTGGCGCCCCGATGGGCCTTCCGCCCCAGGTGAACACCGCCGGCCAGCCCAATTCCGGCGCCTGGGGCCAGCAGAATTATGCCCAGCAGGGCTATGGCCAGCAGGGCTATCCCCAGCAGGGCGGTTATCCCCAGCAGGGCGGTTATCCCCAGCAGGGCGGTCCCTGGGGCGGCCAGCAGCGCGGCTTCGGCGGCGGCGGTGGTTTCGGCGGCGGCGGCTTCCTCCAGGGGGCGCTCGCCACGGCGGCGGGTGTCGCCGGCGGCGCCCTGCTGTTCGATGGCATCAAGGGCCTGATGTCGGGCGGCACCGGCCCCGTCGCCCAGCAGGCGGCGGCGCTGGAGACCCCGAAGGAAACCCCGGCGGCGGCCGACACGGGCAATCTCGGCGCGGACGCCCAGACCGCGCTCGGCGGCGATCCGGGCGCATCCTCGGACGGCGGGTGGAACACCGCCGACGCGCAGGACGCCGGCTACGACAACAATGACGACGGCGGCTGGAGCGACGGCGGCTCGGATGATTCCTGGGCCTGACCCATCACGCACCGAAGCGTGAGACCCCGCGGCGGCGCCGCGGGGTTTTTTATGTGCGGTCCCGGTGCGGTCCCGGTGCGGTCTCAGTCGCCGAGGCAGGCGTCGGCGGCGATGCGATAGGTGCGCGCCGCGCCCAGCATGTGCGCCTCGTATCGCCCGCCGAACAGGCTCGACACCGCCGGGTGCCTCACGTTCAGCCCGCCGGTGAGGCTGCCCAGCGCCGGCAGCACCATGCGCACCCCGTCGGTGGCGAAGCAGCGCCGGCGGATCGAGCGGCCGCGCTGTACCAGCCGCGCCACGGGATGCAGATGCCCGGCCACTTCCCCGGCCACTTGCCCGGCGCCGGCTTCGGCGGAAGGCTCGTGGCGGAAGGTGAGGGGGCCGATGCGGATCTCGCGCGCCCATTCCCCTTCCAGGAGGGCGCAGGGCTCGGGATCATGATTGCCGGCGATCCAGACGAAGGTGCGTCCCCGCTGGAGGGCCGCGAGGCGGTGCCGCGTCTGCGGCGCGATGCGCTCCTGCGCCCAGCGGTCGTGCAGCGTATCGCCCAGCGCCACGATAAGGGCGGGCGCCCAGCGGGCGACGAGCGCTTCCAGCCGGGCCAGGGTATCCGCACTGTCATAGGGCGGCAGCATCTGGCCGCGCCGGGCGAAGGCGGAAGCCTTTTCCAGATGCAGGTCGGCCACGGCAAGCACGCGGCGTTCCGGCCATGCCAGCGCGCCGCACGGGTCCAGCACCATTTCCGCCCCGGCGAGGCCGACGAACGAAGGGGGAACAGAATCGGTGCGCGCGAGCATTCTGCGATATTGCCGATCCCGCGCGCGGGGGCAAGGGCAGAGCGCCGGGCATCCGGCCGGATGGGATCCGGCGCTATTTCTTTCCCAGCGCGCTGCGTTTCACCTGGCGCACGGCGGCCAACTGCCCCTCCAGCACGCGGATCGCGTCCTGTTCGCTGTCGCTGAGATTGTCCAGGGGCACATGCTTCAGCAGGATCTCCAGCACGTCGCCGATGCGGCCGAGCTGGCGGCCATAGCTGCCCACCTCGTCGAGGATCGCCTGCTCCACTTCCGGGTGCGGGGTCAGGCCGAGATCGATGTTGAACAGGCCGAACTGCGCGTTCCGCAGATCGAACGACCAGGGGTTGATCTGCTGCCACAATTCGTTGGGCGCCAGCGAGACCTTGAATGCGTTTGCCATGTCCCCCTCCGCGTCGCTTCGTCGGGACACAGGCTAAGTCCGCGCGGGGCGGCGGGCGAGCGCTAAAGTTGTGCAGGCGGCGCCATGCGCCTCAGCCCATGGCCTCGCGGACCAGATCCTCCTCCGCCTCCGCCAGCAGCGCCTCGGAGGCGTCCCCGCCCACGCTCTCGCGGCCGATCTCCAGCAGCACCGGCACCGACAGGGGCGAGACGTGCTCCAGGGGCTGGTGGGCGATGCGGCCCTTGATGCGGGCGAGCATGTCGCCCAGCCGGCGCACGTCCAGGAGGCCGGTCGCGGCATCGGCGCGCGCGGCGCGCAGCAGGATATGGTCCGGTTGGTGGCGACGCAGCACGTCATAGATCAGGTCGGTGGAGAAGGTCACCTGCCGGCCGGTCTTCTCCTTGCCGGGGAAGCGCCGCTCGATCAGCCCGGCGATCACGGCGCAATAGCGGAACGTGCGCTTCATCAGGGCGCTTTCGGCGAGCCAGGCTTCCAGATCGTCGCCCAGCATGTCCTGGTCGAACAGATCGTCGAGCGAAAGCCGGCCCTGCTGCACCGCAAGGCTCATGTCGGAGACCGCATAGACGGCCAGCGCGTAATCATTGGCGACGAAGCCGAGCGGGTGGAGCCCCGCGCGCTCCAGGCGGCGGGTCAGCAGCATGCCCAGCGTCTGGTGGGCCAGCCGCCCCTCGAACGGATAGGCGACGAGATAATGCCGTCCGCGATTTTCGAACGTCTCCACCAGCAGGTCGAACCGTCCCGGCAGGCGGGAGCGCGCGCGTTGCAGGTTCAGCCAGTCGCGCACCTGGGCGGGCAGCGTCTTCCAGCGCTCGGGCGCGGCGAGCAGGGCCCGCACCCCGGCGGCCAGGAAGGTGGAGAGCGGAAACTTGCCCCCCGCATAGGCCGGCACGCGCGGTGCGGTGGCGGTGGAGCGCGAGACATAGACCTCGTCCTCCACCATGGCCTCATAGCGCAGGATCTCGCCGGCAAACACGAAGGTATCGCCCGGGACCATGGTCTCGACGAAATATTCCTCCACCTCGCCCAGCATCCGCCCGCCGAACCGCACCCGCCCGGCCACCCCGGTCTTGGAAGCGCCGCGCGCCGAGACCAGCCGCACTTTGAGCATGGTGGCTTCCACGATGGTGCCGACATTCATGCGATAGGTCTGCGCGATCATGGGGTTGGAGACCCGCCACAGACCCTCCTTGGTCCTGCGGATCTTGGCGAAGCGCTCGTAGGCGCGCAGCGCATAGCCGCCGGTGGCGACGAAATCCACGGTCGCGTCGAAATCCTCCCACGAGAGCGCGCGATAGGGCGCGGCGGAGCGCACCTCGTCATAAAGCGCATCGGCGGAAAACGGCGCCGCGCAGGCCATGCCGAGAATATGCTGGGCCAGCACATCGAGCGCGCCGGTGCGCTCGGGCGGGGTGTCCTGCCCGCCCGCCTTCACCGCCTCCAGGGCCGCGCGGCATTCCAGCACCTCGAAGCGATTGGCCGGCACCAGCACCGCCTTGGACGGCTCGTCCAGCCGGTGGTTGGCGCGGCCGATGCGCTGCATGAGGCGCGAGGAGCCCTTTGGCGCGCCGATATTGACCACCTGGTCCACATCGCCCCAGTCGATGCCGAGATCGAGGGAGGAGGTGCACACCACGCCCTTCAATTTGCCCGCTGCCATGGCCGCTTCCACCCGCCGGCGCTGCTCCACGTCGAGCGAGCCGTGGTGAAGGGCGATCGGCAGGTTGAGATCGTTCATGCGCCAGAGTTCCTGGAACAGGAATTCCGCCTGCCAGCGCGTGTTGACGAACACCAAAGTGGTCTTGTGGGCGGCGATCAGGGCATAGACCTCGCCGAGCGCATGCAGGGCGGTGTGGCTGGCCCAGGGCATCACCGCCAGGCTCTCCAGCATGGAGAGATCGGGCGCCGCGCCGCCCTTGGCGATGACGAGGTCGGCGAGGGGGGAGGCCCCTTCCTCCGTCGATGTGGGCGGGCGCTCTCCGCTTGTGTCTGACAGTGGAGGTTCTGGCGGCGCCATACCCCCCACCCCAGCCCTCCCCCTCACGGGGGGAGGGGGAGCGGCGTGCGGGGCGAGGGGCCACTGGCCCACGAGGTAGCGCCGCAGATCGTCCGGCTCGGCCACCGTAGCGGAAAGGCCAACCCCCTGGAGGCCCGGCGCTATCGTCCGCAGCCGCGCCAGGGCGAGCGCCAGCAGGTCGCCGCGTTTGGAGGTGACGAGGGCGTGCAATTCGTCCAGCACCACCCGCTTCAGGCCGGAGAAGAGATATTCCGCGTCCTTCGAGGCGAGCAGCAAGGCGATCTGCTCCGGCGTGGTGAGCAGGATGTCGGGCGGATCGCGGCGCTGGCGCTGGCGGCGCGAGGCGGGGGTATCGCCGGTGCGGGTCTCCACGCGGATCGGCAGGCCCATTTCGGCGATGGGCGCTTCCAGGTTGCGGGCGATATCCACCGCCAGCGCCTTCAGCGGGGAGATATAAAGCGTGTGCAGCGGCGATTGGCGCGGCGGCGGGACCCGCCCAGCGAGGCGCGGCGCGGCCTCGCCGCCGGCGATGTCCGTGGCGGCTTTTTTCGCCGCCTTGGCGCGCGCCCGCGCATCCGCGCCGCGCGCCTCGCTCAATTCCACCAGCGTGGGCAGAAACCCCGCCAGGGTCTTGCCGGCGCCGGTGGGCGCGATCAGCAAGGTGGAGCGGCCCGCCCGCGCCGAGGCCAGCAGATCCAGCTGATGCGCGCGCGGCGTCCAGCCGCGGGTCGCGAACCAGTCCTGGAAGAGCTTCGGCAGCGCATGGGCGCGCCTGTGGGCAAGGGTCGACACGCAAGGAAGATAAGCTGCGTTCCTGCTTTGTGCCATGGGCGCCGCGGCGATCTCCGCAAAAGCCGCGGCACCCTCGCGCGGGCGCCGCGGGACCTTGCGGCACGGGGAAATTTTCGCACCCGCGGGGGATTCCCGCCGCCCCGGCCGGCGATTAATCGCACGTCAACCAAGCTGTCGCATGGTGGCGGCGACGTTCCCGCCCCGGAGTTCCGCCTCATGATGTCGCGCGCCGACCGCACCGTGCTCAGCGAATGGTGGTGGACGGTGGACCGCCTGCTGCTCGGCACGCTGTTCACCCTCATCATCATCGGCATCGTGCTGTGCCTTGCCGCCAGTCCGCCGGTCGCGGCGCGCCTGGGCATGCCCGATCCGTTCCACTTCGTGAACCGGCAGGTGCTGTTCCTGATCCCGGCGATCGCCGTGATGCTCTTCACGTCCTTCCTGTCCCCGCGCGCGATCCGGCGGGTGTGCATGGGGCTGTTCCTGATCTGCCTGGTGCTGCTGTTCGCCACCCTGGTGATCGGCCCCGAGGTGAAGGGTGCCCGGCGCTGGCTGAACATCGGCCCGATCACGGTCCAGCCGTCGGAATTCCTCAAGCCGGCCTTCGTGGTGCTCGCCGCCTGGCTGTTTTCGGAAAGCAGCAAGCGCCCGGAAATGCCGGCCCAGCTGCTCGCGATCGCCCTGCTCGGCAGCGTGATCCTGCCGCTGGTGCTGCAACCCGATTTCGGCCAGACCATGCTGGTGGTGCTGGTGTGGGGCGCGCTGTTCTTCCTCGCCGGCCTGCGCTGGATCTGGATGGTGGGGCTGATCGGCTTCGGCGTGGGCGGCGCCGTGCTCGCCTATAACGTCGTGCCCCATGTGAAGAAGCGCATCGACCGCTTCCTCGACCCCGCCTCCGGCGACACCTATCAGATCGATACCGCGCTGGAGAGCTTCCGCCACGGCGGCTGGTTCGGCCAGGGGCCGGGGGAGGGCACGGTGAAGCGTATCCTGCCCGACGGGCACACGGACTTCGTGTTCGCGGTGGCGGCGGAGGAGTTCGGCATCATCCTGTGTCTGATCCTGCTGTCCCTGTTCGCCTTCGTGATCCTGCGCAGCCTCACCCGCGCGCTGGACGAGCAGGACCCGTTCGCCCGTTTCGCCGCCACCGGGCTGGCGCTGCTGTTCGGCCTCCAGGCGTCCATCAACATGGCGGTGAACGTGCATCTGATGCCCGCCAAGGGCATGACGCTGCCGTTCATTTCCTATGGCGGGTCCTCGCTGATCTCGCTCGCCTTCGGCATGGGCATGCTGCTGGCCCTCTCCCGGCGACGACCGGGGGCGGCCGCGCTGGCGGCGCTCAGCGAGCCCGCGACGGAACCGCAGGGACGTCAGGCGGCGGCATGAACAAGCCCTTGATCCTGCTGGCTGCCGGGGGAACCGGCGGCCATTTGTTTCCCGCCGAGGCGCTGGCCCATGTGCTGCGGCGGCGGGGGTATGACGTCGATCTCGTCACCGACAGCCGGGCCGCGCGCTATGCCGGCCATTTCCCGGCGCGGCAGGTCCATGTGCTGCCGGCCGACACGGTGCGCGGGCGCTCCCCCGTGGCCTTGGCGAAAACCGTCTTCACCCTGCTGCGGGGCCTGCTCCGCGGCCTCGCGCTGATGCGGCGGCTGAAGCCGGCGGTCGTGGTGGGCTTCGGCGGCTATCCGACCCTGCCGCCGGTGCTCTCCGCGTGCTTTTCCGGCGTCCCGAGCCTCATTCACGAGGCGAACGGCGTGCTCGGGCGGGCGAACCGCCTGCTGGCGGCGCGGGTGAGCGCCATCGCCACCGGCTTTCCCAATATTCTCGTCCACGAGCCGGACCTCGCGCGCAAGGCGGTGTTCACCGGCAATCCGCTGCGCCCCTCGGTGCGGGAAGCGGCGGGCATGAAGTTCGATGCGCCCGAGGTGAGCAGCCCGATCCGGCTGCTGGTGTTCGGCGGCAGCCAGGGCGCGCGGGTGATGGCGGACGTGGTGCCGCAGGCGGTGGCGCGCCTCAACGGCGACTTGCGCGCGCGGCTGTCGATCGTCCAGCAGGCGCGCGAGGAGGATCTCGAGCGGGTGCGCAAGGCCTATCTGAATGCGCACGTGCAGGCCGAGGTCGCGCCCTTCTTCGACGATCTGCCGGAGCGCATGGGGCGCGCCCACCTGGTGATCGCCCGTTCCGGCGCCTCGACGGTGGCGGAACTCGCGGCCATCGGGCGCCCCGCCATTCTCGTGCCGCTGCCGAACGCGCTGGACCAGGACCAGGCGGCGAACGCAAAATCCCTGGAGGGGATCGGCGCCGCCCAGGTGATGGCGCAGGCAAATTTCACGCCCGAGCGGCTCGCCACGGTGCTTTCGACCTTCGGCGCCGACCCGCGCGCATTGACGAACATGGCGCAAGCGGCCAGAAGCGCCGGCACGCTCGACGCCGCCGAACATCTGGCCGACGTGGTCGTGCATCTGGCAGGGGGGGCGCCCATCGCCACCTATCGAGGACACCAAGAATGAAGCTTCCGCAGGCGCTCGGCTCCATCCACTTCATCGGCATCGGCGGCATCGGCATGAGCGGCATCGCCGAGGTGCTGCACAATCTGGGCTATCAGGTGCAGGGCTCGGATGTGGCCGAGAATGCCAATGTGAAGCGCCTGCGCGACGAGGGGATCAAGGTGGAGGTCGGCCACCGCGCCGAGAATGTGGACCAGGCCGACGTCGTGGTGGTGTCCTCCGCCATCAAGCGCGACAATCCGGAATTGCAGGCCGCGCGCGCCAAGCGCCTGCCGGTGGTGCGGCGCGCGGAAATGCTCGCCGAGCTGATGCGGCTGAAGAGCTGCGTCGCCATCGCCGGCACCCACGGCAAGACCACCACCACCTCGCTGGTCGCGACCCTGCTGGATGCCGGCGCCATGGACCCGACCGTGATCAACGGCGGCATCATCAACGCCTATGGCACCAATGCCCGCCTCGGCGCCGGCGAATGGATGGTGGTGGAGGCCGACGAGAGCGACGGCACCTTCCTGAAGCTGCCGGCGGAAGTCGCCATCGTCACCAATATCGACCCCGAGCACCTCGACCATTTCAAGACCTTCGACAAGGTGCAGGAGGCGTTCAAGGCGTTCGTGGAGAATGTGCCGTTCTACGGCTTCGCGGTCATGTGCATCGACCATCCGGTGGTGCAGGCGCTGGTCGGCCGCATCGAGGACCGGCGCATCATCACCTATGGCGAGAACCCGCAGGCCGATGTGCGGCTGGTGAATGTGGATCTCAAGGGCGGCGTGACGAAGTTCGACGTGGTGTTCCGCGACCGGAGCGGCGAGACGCTGAGCCATATCGAGGGCTTCCGCCTGCCGATGCCGGGCCGGCACAACGCCCTGAATGCCACCGCCGCGATCGCGGTCGCGCGCGAACTCGGCGTGCCGGACGCGCGCATCCTGGAGGCGATCTCCCAGTTCGGCGGCGTCAAGCGGCGCTTTACCCGCACCGGGGACTGGAACGGCGTCGCCATTTTCGACGATTACGGCCACCATCCGGTGGAAATCGCCGCCGTGCTGCGTGCCGCCCGGGCCGCCAGCGAGGGGCAGGTGATCGCGGTGGTGCAACCGCACCGTTATTCCCGCCTCGCCTCGCTGTTCGACGATTTTTCCACCTGTTTCAACGATGCCGACCACGTCATCGTCGCCCCGGTCTATGCGGCGGGCGAAAGCCCGATCGCCGGGGCGGACCGGGACCATCTGGTGCAGGGCCTGCGGGCGCACGGCCATCGCAGCGTCACCGCGCTCGAAGGGCCAGAGGCCCTGGCCGGCATCGTCAGGGGGCTGGCCAAGCCCGGCGATTATGTGATCTGCCTCGGAGCCGGCACCATCACGCAATGGGCCTATGCGCTGCCCGGCGAGCTGGAAGTCCTCGCTCCGGCGGGTGCGTGAGCCGCAGGCGTTGCACTGCGGGTTAGGACCGGATAGGCAATCGGCGTTCACGCCCCACCGCCCGTCCGGAGACGAAGATGAACCGCACGCTCTGGATCGCGGTCGGCAGCGTATTTCTCGGCATCGTGGTGCTGGCTCTGAAGAGCGCGGCCTATTGGGTGACCGGCTCCATCGCCTTGTTGTCCGATGCCCTGGAAAGCATCATCAACGTCGCGGCGGCGCTCGCCGCTTTGGTGGCGCTCAAGATCAGCGCCCGCCCCGCCGACGACAACCACCCCTTCGGCCATCACAAGGCGGAATATATCTCCGCCGTGCTGGAAGGCGTGCTGATCGTGGTGGCCGCGGGCTCGATCCTGCGCGAGGCCTATTTCGGCTTCCTCGACCCGCGCTTTCCCGAGCAACCCCTGAACGGCATGCTGCTCAACGGCGGGGCGACCATCCTCAACGCCATCTGGTGCGTGGTGCTGCTGCGCTCCGGGCGGGCGCTGCGCTCGCCGGCGCTGGTGGCGGACGGCAAGCACCTGATGAGCGATGTCGTCACCTCGGTCGGGGTCCTGGCGGGGTTCGTGCTGGTGCCGATCACCGGCTGGCCGGTGCTCGACCCGCTGCTGGCGGGCATCGTGGCGCTCAACATCCTGTGGACCGGCTGGGGCCTGATGAAGGAATCGGTCGGCGGCCTCATGGATGCCGCCCCGCCGCCGGACGTGGTGGCCGCCATTCGCGAACTGGTCTCCACCCATGCGGACGGCGCCCTGGAGGCGCACGACCTGCGCACCCGGCATGCCGGCCGCATCACCTTTGTGGAATTCCATCTGGTCGTGCCCGGCGACATGACGGTCGCGGCCGCCCATGAGATCTGCGACCGCATCGAGCGCGCCTTCGCCGAGGACATGGACCACGCCATCGTCACCATCCATGTGGAGCCCGAGGGCGAGGCGAAGCATCGCGGGGTGGTGGTGCTTTAGCTTGTCGAATATGATGGGCTTCTCGGAGTCATATTAGTTCGAGGCAGCCATGAAATTATATCGAATAACTAACAGTATTATTTGGAGGCATGAGGCTTCTTCGCTCGATTATAGTGCAAGCAGCTATCTCCCTGTTCCATCAAATGAAGATGATGTTGTGTATAATCATTTTATGGATTTTGGCGAAGGTGAAAAGGCGGGCAGTTTTAGGGTCGAGCTGAAGTGGGAGGATGTTGAGATCATAATTCGGATGTTTAGCGAAAAAAATCACCCGCAGGCGATGCTCGTTCAGCGTGCGCGCCGTCTCGCTGCTGCAGTTGATGAGTTTTCGACCCATACTGGAGGCTAACTGTTTTTGCCGCCGGTTGGCTTTCGCGCCGCGCCGTTCTAAACGCTCCCCATGTCCGCGACCTCGCCCTTTCCCGATCTCGTGCCCGAACTGACCGCGCGCCTGCCCGATCTGCGCGGCCGCCTCTCGGCCAATGCGTCGCTCGCCGACCTCACCTGGTTCCGCGTCGGCGGGCCGGCGCAGGTGCTGTTCGTCCCGGCGGACGAGGCGGACCTCGCCTATGCGCGGGCCCATTTGCCGGCGGAGATAGCGGTCACCGTCATCGGCCTCGGCTCCAACCTGATCGTGCGCGACGGCGGCGTGCCGGGGGTGGTGATCCGGCTCGGCAAGGGGTTCGGCGCGCTGAGCGTGGAGGGAACGCGGGTTCTCGCCGGCGCCGGCGTGCCGGACGTGAAGGTGGCGCGCGCGGCGGCGGACGCCGGCTTGAAGGGTCTCGCCTTCCTGCGCGGCATTCCCGGCGCGGTCGGCGGCGTGCTGCGCATGAACGGCGGCGCCTATGGCGGCGAGACCAAGGATGCGCTCGTCTCCTGCCGGGCGGTGGACCGGACCGGCGCGGTCCATGTGCTCACCAATGCGGACATGGGCTTCACCTATCGCCATAGCGGGGCGCCGGAGGATTTCATCTTCACCCACGCGGAATTCGCCGGCACGCCCGGGGACGCCGCCGAGATCGCCGCCGAGATGGAGCATATCACCGCCTCGCGCGAGGCGACCCAGCCCATCAAGAGCCGCACCGGCGGGTCCACCTTCAAGAATCCGCCCGGCGCCAAGGCCTGGCAATTGGTGGATGCCGCCGGCTGCCGGGGGCTGGTGGTGGGGCGGGCGCAGGTTTCGCAGATGCATACGAATTTCCTGATCAATCTCGGCGGTGCCACCGCGGCCGAGATCGAGGCGCTCGGGGAAGAGGTGCGCCGGCGGGTGCTGGAGACCTCCGGCGTGACGCTGGAATGGGAGATCAAGCGCATCGGCATTCCCGCGCCGCTTTAGCAAATTGCAAACGCTGTGCAGCTTTAGATGACAGGCCCGTCGCCGGGCATGGCCGAGGGACAGGCAAGATGAGCAAACACGTCGCAGTGCTGATGGGCGGGTGGTCGGCCGAGCGGGAGGTCTCCTTGCGGTCGGGCGAAGCCTGCGCCCTGGTGCTGGAGGCCGCCGGCTACCGGGTCACGCGGGTGGACGTGAAGCGCGACGTGGCCGAGGTGCTGGCCCGCCTCAAGCCCGATGTCGCCCTGAACGTGCTGCATGGCTGCCCCGGCGAGGACGGCACCATGCAGGGGATTCTGGAAATCCTGCGCATTCCCTATTCCCATTCCGGCGTGCTCGCCTCGGCGCTGGCCATGGACAAGGCGCAGGCGAAGATCGTGATGGCGGCGGCCGGCGTGCCGGTCCCGTTCGGGCGCGTGGTCAGCCGGGCGGAAGCCGCGCGCGCCCATGTCATGGAGCCGCCTTATGTGCTGAAGCCGGTGGCCGAGGGATCGAGCGTCGGCGTGTTCATCGTGCGCGAGGACCAGACGCATCCCCCCCAGGAGCTGACCCGGGCCGACTGGCCCCATGGCGAAAACCTGCTGGCGGAGCGCTTCATCCCCGGTTTGGAGCTGACCTGCGCGGTGATCCGCGACGAGGCCACGGGCGTGATCGAGATCGAGTCCACCCAGGCTTTTTACGATTACGAATCCAAATATGCACCGGGCGGCTCGCAGCACATTCTTCCGGCCCGTATTTTACCCGAAATTTACCAACAGGCGCGGATATTTACACTCGCGGCACACAAGGCACTCGGGTGCCGGGGCGTCTCGCGTGCTGACTTCCGATACGACGAAAATGCCGGCGAAGGCGCCGGCCTGATCTGTCTGGAAGTCAACACGCAACCCGGCATGACAGAGACCTCCCTGGTGCCCGAACTGGCAGCCCACGCGGGCATATCGTTCGGCGAGCTTGTGACATGGATGGTGGAGGACGCGTCGCTGGATCGGTAAGGGAGCGCCCGCACGGGCCGCGCCCGGGCACGAACCCGCCTGTTCCGTCCGCCGGCCGCAAGCCGGCGCGGCCCCAGCCGATGCGCGAGCCCCCGCCGCCCAGCCGCATCGCCCTGTTCCTGCGCCGCATGACGGTGCGCCTTGGCGCCTCGCGATTCGGCCGGCGCGGCGCCGCCTTGCTCAGCCTCGCGGTGATCGGCGGCTTCACCGCCTATGGCGTGGTGCTCGGCGGCCATGTGGAGGAAGCCCACGAATTCGTCGTCGACATGGGGGACGCCGCGGCCAACATCGCCGGCTTCAAGATCGCCCAGGTCAATCTCTCCGGCCAGAATCACGTGACGCCCACGGAAATCCTGGCGGCGGCTGGCATCAAGCCGACCACCTCGATCCTGTTCGTGAACGCGGACGAGACCCGCGCGCGGCTCGAATCCATGCCCTGGATCGCCAGCGCCAGCGTGCGCAAGCTCTATCCCGACCGGGTCGATATCCATGTGGTGGAGCGCGAGGCCTATGCGCTCTGGCAGATGAACGGCCAGATCAACGTGATCGCCAAGGACGGCACCCCGATCGCCCCCTATTCCGACGATCCGCGCTACGTGAACCTGCCGATCGTGGTGGGCGAGGGGGCGCAGGAGCATGTGGGCGAGATCGTCGACGCGCTCGCCCGCGTGCCCGCCGTGCGCGACCAGGTGCGCGCCGCCATCCTGGTGGCCGAGCGCCGCTGGACGCTGAAGCTGCGCAACGGCATCGACGTGCGCCTGCCCGAAGGCCCGGTGGACGACGCGCTGCTCCAGCTCGCCGACCTCGACCGCGACAAGAAACTCCTCACCCGCGACATCACCATCGTCGACCTGCGCCTGCCCGACCGGGTGGTGGTGCGCCTGTCCGACGCTGCCGCCGATGCCCGCGCCCAGATGCTGAAGGCCCGTGCGAAGGCCAAGAAAGGAGGCGCCGCGTGAGACATCGGCTCGCACAAGGCTTTGCCCCGAAGATGCGTCCCATGCCGCCCAAGAAGAGCGGCATCATCGCGGTGCTCGACATCGGCACCAGCAAGATCGTCTGCGCCATCGCGCGCCTCAAGCCGCGCGGCTCCTCCGACGTGCTGCGCCGGCGCACCCATTCCATCGACGTGCTCGGCATCGGCCACACCCGGGCGCACGGCGTGAAGGGCGGCGCGATCGTCGACATGGCGCGGGCCGAACTGGCGATTCGCCAGGCCGTGGACATGGCGGAGCGCGCCTCCGGCGTGCAGATCGCCTCGGTGATTCTCGGCGTCTCCGGCGCGCGCTTGTCCTCCCAGCATTACGAGGCGGCGGTGCGCCTCACCGCGCCGGCGGTGGAGGAATTCGACATCCGCCGGGTGCTGGAAGCCGCCTCGACCTATGCCGTGGGCGACGGCCGGGCGGTGATGCACGCCTTGCCGGTGGGCTATTCGCTGGACGGCCGGCGCGGCATCGGCGAGCCGTGCGGCATGCTCGGGCGCGAACTGGGCGTCGACATGCACGTGGTGACGGGCGACCTCACCTCGCTGAAGAATCTGGTGCTGTGCGTGGAGCGCTGCCATCTCGGCATCGAGGCCATGGTGGCGGCGCCCTATGCGGCGGCGCTCTCCTCGCTCACCGACGACGAGATGGAACTCGGCGTGACGTTGATCGACATGGGGGCGGGCACCACCACCTTCTCCATCGTGTCGGGCGGGCACTGCATCTATGTGGACGGCATTGCGGTGGGCGGCCAGCACATCACCAACGATGTCGCCCGCGGCCTGCCGGCGCGCCTCGCCGATGCGGAGCGCCTCAAGGCGCTGCACGGCGCGGTGGTGGCGGTGTCGTCCGACGATCACGACATGCTGTCGATTCCCGCCTTGTCGGGCGACGAGCGCGACCATCCCCATTCGGTGCCGAAGTCGCGGCTGGTGACGATCGTTAAGCCGCGCGCGGAAGAAATCGTCGAACTGTTGCGCGATCGCCTCAAGGCCTCCGGGCACGGCGGGGATGCGGGTCGCCGGCTGGTGCTCACCGGCGGCGCGGCGCAATTGCAGGGCCTCCCCGATCTCATGGCGCGGGTGATCGGCCCGCAGGTGAGAATCGGCCGCCCGCTTGGGGTTTCGCGCCTTCCGGAGGCCGCGCGCGGCGCCGCTTTCGCGGTGGCGGCGGGCCTGCTGGTCTATCCGCAGGTGGCCGGGCTCGAACATTTCGAACCCCGTCGCCGCCAGGCGGCCGGCGCGGAGGGCGGCACATATTTTGGCCGCGTCGGGCGCTGGTTGAGGGACGGCTTTTAGAGATGGTTAACGGTATTCCCCTTAACAAAGGGGGGAGCCACGGATTCGGACGGCGTGCCGGCGCCCAGGGCGCGATGGAGTGGGAACATGACGATCAACCTTCAGATGCCTGACATTCGGGAGTTGCGGCCGCGAATCACCGTGTTCGGCTGCGGTGGCGCCGGTGGCAACGCCGTCAACAACATGATCACCGCCGGCCTCACCGGCGTTGAGTTCGTGGTCGCCAATACGGACGCGCAGGCTCTGTCGCTTTCGAAGGCCGAGCGCCTGGTGCAGATGGGCGTCGCCGTCACCGAGGGCCTCGGCGCAGGCTCGCAGCCGGAAGTCGGCCGCGCCGCCGCCGAGGAAGTCCTGGACGAGATTCGCGACCATCTGTCCGGGTCCCACATGGTGTTCATCACCGCCGGCATGGGCGGCGGCACCGGCACCGGCGCCGCTCCGGTCGTGGCCCGCGCCGCCCGCGAGCTCGGCATCCTCACGGTGGGCGTGGTCACCAAGCCCTTCCACTTCGAGGGCCAGCGCCGCATGCGCGTCGCCGAGCACGGCATCAACGAATTGCAGAAGACGGTCGACACGCTGATCGTCATCCCGAACCAGAACCTGTTCCGGGTCGCCAACGAGAAGACCACCTTCGCCGACGCCTTCGCGATGGCCGACCAGGTGCTCTATTCCGGCGTCGCCTGCATCACCGACCTGATGGTGAAGGAAGGCCTCATCAACCTCGACTTCGCCGACGTGCGCGCCGTGATGCGCGACATGGGCAAGGCGATGATGGGCACCGGCGAAGCCTCGGGCGACAAGCGCGCCATCCAGGCCGCCGAGGCCGCGATCGCCAACCCGCTGCTGGACGAGACCTCCATGCGCGGCGCCGGCGGCCTGCTGATCTCCATCACCGGCGGCAACGACATGACGCTGTTCGAGGTGGACGAAGCCGCGACCCGCATCCGCGAGGAAGTGGACCCCGACGCGAACATCATCCTCGGCGCCACGTTCGACCAGTCGCTCGACGGCATCATCCGCGTGTCGGTGGTGGCCACCGGCATCGATCCCGCCGTGATCCCCGAGCAGATCCAGTATCGCGGCGAAGCAGCGCCGGACCTCCAGGGCCGCAAGATGTCCAACGCCGGCCGGGTGGCGGTGGAGCAGGCCCGCGAGGCCCAGATCCGCAGCGCCGTGGCGGCGATCTCCGCCGAAGACCTGATGGCGCTCGACAATGCCGTCTCGTCCCAGCCCGCGCCCCAGCCGCAGCAGCAGCCGGCGCCGCAGCGTCCGGTGGCCATCGACGAGGTGACGATCCGCGCCGCCGCGCCGAAGCCCTCCTTCTATTCCGAGCCCGAGCCGGCGCCGGCGCCCGCGCCGGTGGAGGACGAGGAATTCGCGCCCTACATCCCGCCGCAGGCCCAGCGTCCCCGCGCGCCGCGCATGCCCCGCGTGGATGAACTGCCGATGCCCGCGCAGAACCAGATCCGCGCCCAGCGCGGCGAGCCCGCCGCCGAGCAGAAGCGCATGACCCTTCTCCAGCGTCTCGCCCATGTGGGCATGGGGCGCCGGGAGGATGAGCCCGAGGCGCCCGCGCGCCGCGAACAGCCGAGCATGCGCGCTCCGGACCCCCGCGCGCCGCAGCAGAAGCCCGCCGGCCGTCCCGGCGAGCCGGTGTCGGAATTCGCCAAACGTCCCCCGGCGCGGCCGGTGGCGGAGGTTCCGAGCCGCCATGCGCCGCAGCACGGCCATGAGGAAGACCAGCTGGAGATTCCCGCCTTCCTGCGCCGCCAGGCGAACTGATTCGCCGGCTCCCGGTTACACGAAATTGCGCCAGAGACAGCCTCTCTGGCGTAAGTATTTGATAACCAAGAAGTTTTTTGTGACCATTTTGGTAACAGGCGGTAAGCAAGCGTGATTTGGCGCAGCGCAATGCGCCCGCTAGGTTGACCCTCGAACCTTGCCTAACGCTGCTGGCGCGGAATGGATCCACACACGATCCATCAAATTCCGGACCGGCGGCAGAATTAGGCAGGTGAGGTGAAACATTAGAGGCGGGAATGCGGCGGCCTTCGGGCCGTGACGGTTTCCGGGGTCCATATGGCTTCCGAGATGCAGACGACCCTCGCTGGCGAAATCGCTCTTTCGGGCGTTGGCGTTCACGGGGGCATCGAAGCCTCTCTCACGCTGAAGCCCGCACCCGCCGACACCGGCATCGTCTTCGTCCGCACCTTCGCCGACCAATCCCCCCGCAAGATGGCGGTCTCCCGCCAGTCGGTGCAGGCCACCGACCTCGCCACCGTGCTCGGCGACAAGAGCGGCGCCCTCGTTTCCACGGTGGAACACGTCCTCTCCGCCCTGTCCGGCCTCGGCGTCGACAATGCCCAGGTGGAAGTCACCGGCCCCGAGGTTCCGATCCTCGACGGCAGCGCCGGCCCGGTGGTCGCCGCCATCGACGAAGTGGGCATCGCCGTGCTGCCGGCGCGCCGCAAATATCTCAAAGTGCTGAAGCCGATCCGCGTCGAGAACGGCGCCTCCTACGGCGAGCTTCTGCCCTATGACGCCGGCTTCCGCCTGGAAGTGGAGATCGAGTTCGATCATTGCGGCATCGGCCGCCAGCGCTTCGCCGGCAACCTGACCCCCAATGTGTTCCGCCGCGAACTCGCGAACGCCCGCACCTTCGGCTTCCTGAAGGATGTGGAGCGCCTGCGCTCCGCCGGCTATGCCCGCGGCGCCTCGCTGGAAAACACCGTCTGCCTCGGCGATGCCGGCATCCTGAACCCCGAGGGCCTGCGCTTCACGGACGAGTTCGTGCGCCACAAGGCCCTGGACGCGGTGGGCGATCTGGCGCTCGCCGGCCTGCCCCTGATGGCCCGCTATCGCTCCTTCCGCGGCGGCCACAAGCTGAATTTCAACGTGGTGGATGCCCTGCTGGCGGATCGCTCGGCCTTCGCCGTGGTGGATGCCCCGGTGCGCGGCCGTCGCGAAGGCGCGGAACTCGCCGTCGGCGCCCCCGTCCTCGCCTACGCCCCGGAGCGCTGACCCGCTGGGGTGGAGCGTTCATGCGCGGGGGTGCCGCCGCACGCCGCGATCCTGTGCCTTGACCAGTCCGTGCTCGACGCGAGACACGGACCTTGCGGCACGCGGACGTCGCGATACGCGGGCGCCGCGTCCTCCGGACGGGGCCTGTCGTTTTGCACCCCGGCACGGCTGAAGCGCGCGGGATGTCCGGCCCGCTTGACGTGCGCGCCCCCGCCCTTAAAAACCCTAGCGAACCGGGTGGCGGAAACGCATTTGACGTCGCTTCGCCCGCGCCCGCCACATTGCCGACTGAAAGCGCCTTTAGCCGCGTAGTCTGCGGCGTTCGCACGGAAGCCGACGGCTTGGGATGGAACCTTCACGTGATGCGCCTTTTCACTGACGCCGCTGTCCTGCGCACCCGGGCGGCCAGCCTGCTTGCGGTCCTCTGCCTCGCCACCGGCCTTGCCGGCTGCGCCAGCAACAAGGACGATGTGATTCCGCCCGACGAGCCGGCCGAGAAGATCTACAACGAGGGCCTCACCCTCATGCGCAAGGGCGACCTGGTCGCCGCCGCCAAGCGATTCGAGGACCTCGACCGCACCCATCCCTATTCGGAATGGGCCCGCAAGGCGCTGCTGATGGACACCTATGTCTATTACGAGGCCGGCAAATATGACGAGGCCATCGCCGCGGGCAAACGCTACATGGCGCTGCATCCCGGCTCGGAAGATGCCGCCTATGCGAGCTATCTCGTCGCCTCGGCCTATTTCGACAATATCCCGGACATCACGCGCGACCAGAAGGCGACCCGCCAGGCGCTGGACGCCCTGGACGAGGTGATTCGCAAATATCCGAACACGGAATATGCCGCCTCCGCCAAGAAGAAGGTGGAAGTGGCGCGCGACCAGCTGGCCGGCAAGGAAATGATGATCGGCCGCTATTATCTGGAAAACCGCAACTACACCGGCGCCATCAACCGGTTCAAGGTCGTGGTCACGCAATACCAGACCACGCGCCAGGTGGAAGAGGCCCTGTTCCGGCTGACCGAAGCCTATATGGCGCTCGGCATCACCTCCGAAGCGCAGACCGCCGCCGCCGTGCTGGGCTATAATTTTCCCGATAGCCAGTGGTACAAGGACGCCTATAAGCTCGTGCAATCGAGCGGCAACCTGCCGGTCGAGAACAAGGGGTCCTGGATCAGCCAGGCCTTCAAGAAGCTCGGTCTCGGCTAGAATCCATGCTCTCCTCCCTCTCGATCCGGGACATCGTTCTGATCGAGAAGCTCGATCTCGTTCTCGCGGACGGCCTCACCGTCCTCACGGGCGAGACGGGCGCGGGAAAATCGATCCTGCTGGACGCCCTGTCCCTGGCGCTCGGCGGGCGGGGGGACGGGAGCCTGGTGCGTCACGGCGAGGCGAAGGGGCAGGTCACGGCCGTCTTTGATCTTCCGCTGGCCCATCCCGCCCGCGCCGTCCTTGCCGCCGCCGACATCGCCGATGAGGGCGATGTGATCGTCCGCCGCATCCAGATGGCCGACGGGCGCACGCGCGCCACCATCAACGAACAGCCGGTGAGCGTGCAGACCTTGCGCACGCTCGGCGCCCGGCTGGTGGAACTGCACGGCCAGCACGACGATCGCGCGCTGGTGGACCCCACCACCCACCGCACGCTGCTGGACGCCTTCGGCGGCCTTTCCGCCCGGACCGAGGCGGTCGGCCGTCTGTGGCGCGCCTGGCGTGCCGCGCTTTCGGACGCGGGCGCCGAGCGCGCCCGGCTGGAGGAGGCGCAGAAGGAAGCCGATTTCATCCGCCACGCGGTGGACGAACTCACCGCGCTCGGCCCCGAGGTGGGCGAGGAGACCCTGCTCTCCGAGCGGCGCACCACCATGATGCGGTCCGAGAAGATCGCCGGCGATCTCTCGGAGGCGCTGGAAGCGGTGGGCGGCAGCGGCTCGCCCGTGCCCTCGCTGTCCGCCGCCGTGCGCCGGCTGGAGCGCCGCGCCGGCGAATCGCAGGGCCTGGTCCGCCCGGCGGTGGAGGCCATCGACCTTGCCCTCGACGCGCTGGAGAGCGCGCGCTCGCACCTGGAAACCGCGCTCCGCGACGCGGCCTTCGACCCGCGCGACCTGGAGCGCGTGGAGGAACGCTTGTTCGCCTTGCGCGCCGCCGCCCGCAAATACGGTGGCACCATCGACGACCTGCCCAAGGTCGCGGCCCGATTCGCTGGCCAGCTCGATGCCTTGAACCGCAGCGCCACCACGCTCGCGGCGCTGGAAGCCAAGGTCGCGGAGGCGGAAGGGGCCTATCGCGCGGCGGCGGCCGCCCTGTCCGCCGATCGCAAGACCGCCGGCGCGAAGCTGGATGCGGCGGTGGACGCGGAGCTGCCGCCGCTCAAGCTGGAGCGCGCCCATTTCACCGCCCGCATCGACAGCGATCCCCAATCCCCCGGCGCGGAAGGCTATGACCGGGTGGAATTCTGGGTGCGCACCAATCCCGGGACCCGGCCCGGTCCCATGATGAAGGTGGCGTCCGGCGGCGAGCTGGCGCGCTTCCTGCTCGCGCTGAAGGTGGTGCTGGCGGATCGGGGCTCCGCCCCCACTCTCATCTTCGACGAGATCGACACCGGGGTCGGTGGCGCGGTCGCGGACGCCATCGGGCACCGTCTCTCGCGGCTTGCCGGGCAGGTGCAGGTGATCTGCGTGACCCATGCGCCCCAGGTGGCGGCGCGCGCGGGCCAGCATCTGCTGATTTCCAAGGCGTCCGCCGGGAAGGACAAGGACGCGCCCGTCACGACCCGCGTCGCGCCGCTCGATGCGCCGAGCCGCAAGGAAGAGATCGCCCGCATGCTGGCCGGCGCCAGCATCACGCCGGAAGCCCGCGCGGCGGCGGAACAACTGCTCCAGGCCGCCACCGTCTCGGCTTGAGGGCCGGCCGCGCCTTCTTCGCGTCCGGTCAGTCGGCCTGCGGCTTGTTCTGGCGCAGGGTCTTCACCACGCCGCGCCGCTCCTTCGCCTCCAGCCGCCGCTCCTTCGAGCCGAGGGTGGGGCGCGTGGGCCGGCGGATGGGAGCGACATAGGTCGCCTCGCGAATCATCTCCACCAGCCGCTCCAGCGCATCGGCGCGGTTGCGCTCCTGGGTGCGGTGGCGCTGCGCCTGGATGATGACGACGCCGTCCTGCGTCATGCGCTTACCGGCGATGCGGATCAGGCGGTGCTTCACGCCGTCGGGCAGGTTGGGCGAGGCGAAGGCGTTGAAGCGCAGTTGCACGGCGCTCGACACCTTGTTGACGTTCTGCCCGCCGGGCCCCGACGCGCGCACGAAGGCGAGCTCGATCTCGTCCTCGGAAATGGCGATGCGGGGGGTGATCTCGATCATGGACGGCAAGCCCGGACGCGCGGAAAGCTGCCCGAGGCCGAGAAGCCGGCCGGCAGACCCAAGCTATGGCAGAAAGCCGGGCCTTGCGACAGGCTTGCGGGTCTTGTTCGTGCCGCGCCGGCCGCCTCAGCATATCGAGGCGGCGGCGGGCGGTGCCCCCGCGCGGGCGGTCTCAGATGGCGTGGCGGTTCGCGGTCGGGCCGAAATGCTCCACATAGCGGGCGCTGATGATGGAGCGCGGCAGCACCACCAGCACGTCGGTGGTGCCGAACTGGTGGTCCACCACCGCGCCGTCGCCCACGAAGCCGCCGAGGCGCAGATAGCCCTTCACCAAAGGCGGTAGGGCATGCAGCGCCGCCTTCATGTTGATCTCATCCTTGGGGATGCGATCCATGGGCACGTAACGCTTGTCGAGCGCGCGGGCGCGCCATTCCTCCGGCGCGCGGGCATGGTGATGCAGGAACGAGAGCTGAAGCGCGAGGGCCTCGGGGTCGGTGCCCTCCAGGCTCGCGCAGCCGATCATCACATCGATATTGTTGCGCAGGATATAGGCCCACACCCCATGCCACAGCAGCTCCACCGTGCGCTTGTTGCGATAGGGCTTGAGCACGCAGGAGCGACCCAGCTCCAGGAACTTGAGGCCGGGATGCGCGGCGATGATGCGGTTCACGTCGAACTCGCCCTGGGTGTAGAAGCCGCCATGACGGTCCGCCACCTCCTGCTTCAGCAGGCGATAGGTGCCCACGACCTTGGGCTTGCGGCGCCCCAGCACCATCTTTCCGGCTTCGTAATCCAGCACCAGCATGTGGTCGCAGATGGCGTCGAACGCATCCACGTCGCGCCGGGCGAGCCGCGCGGCGGCGTCGGGCACGGCGGACATTTCCTCGTAGAAGACCTTGTAGCGCAGGCGCTGGGCGCGGCGCACGTCGCGCGCGGTGCGGGCGAGCCGCACTTCCAGCGGCCCGAGGCGGCCGAGCACCACCGGTTCGCCGAACGGCACGGCCTCGCGGTGGCGGATGCCGGAATAGGCGCGGAAATCGGAAACCAGCTTCTGCGGGCCGTTCAGCCCCGGCTTGCCGTCCGCGCGCGGCAGAGGCGCCGCGAACAAAGGCGCGCCGAACTTGGCACCGGGGAATTTGGCGAAGCCTTCCTTGGCGACATCGATGCCGCGGCCCACCAGAGCCGGCCAGCTGAAGGGTTGCGGGTCGAGACCGGAACCGGACGGATCTTGGCGTTTCATGCAACGACCCCCTCCTCGGGCCGCCGCTGGACAACGGCGGTTTCATGGGATGCCGCGCGCCGTCCCAGACGAGCTCGAAACCGGGCGCGCGCCTCGTGCGCGTTCATCCCGCGTGACCATCACATTCACCATAGTTTTCCTACGGCTATGTGACAATGGCTGATTGTGACAGCCCCGTCCTGTCATATGACGGAGGCGGCGCATTGCGGGCCACCGGAGCGCATGCTAGCGCCAGGGGCGGTTGGGCAATCGGGATTCGGGGGCACCATGTCTAAGGTTCGTTTTCTGTCGGGTGCGGCCGGCTGCGCCCTGGCGCTCAGCATCGCCTTTTCGGGGCATGCCCAGGCCCAGGCGGTCCCCACCCCCGCCGCCGTCACGGTCATCAACGTGCCGGGCGTCGGCACGATGAATGTGCTGAGCTATCAGGCCCGCTTCGTTTCCGCCGATCCGGCCACCCGCCGCGTGGTACTCGAGGCGCCGAACGGCAAGCGCTGGGCGGTGATCGCGCCGCCGCTGCTGGGCGATGTCATGCGGCTCGCCAACAGCCAGAAGCTGCTGATCCGCGTATTGCCCGGCCTCGTGACCGCGCTCGGCAAGGCCCATCAGGGCACGCCCGGCGTCGCGGTGTCCGAACTGGTGCTGAAGGACGGCCTGCCGGGCTGGCCGGAGGATTATGGCTTCCGGGAAGTCACCATCACCTCCATCCTGGTGAATATCGACAAGACCAACGGCACCATCAGCTTCGAGGGGCTGGACGGCGTCGTGCGCACGGTGAGGGCGGCCAATCCGCAGGTGCTGGCCGATCTCCAGAAGGTGGAATTGGGCGATCTGTGCCAGATCACCTATTATGAAGGCCTCGCCATCAACGCCATGTAGCTTCGCCCGCAGCGGCCGGTTCCCGCAGCGGTCGCGCCGTGAACAGCGGGCGAGTTCCGCTGCGCACGGCATTTGTCAGCTGCGCGCGTTGGCAGGGGCAGCCAAGCCAAGTGAAACACGGGCGCCGGGGGCTCAGGCCGCCGCGCGCTGCCGGTCGGCGAGGGCGCGATAGGCCAGCGCCTCGGCGAGGTGCCGGCGCCCGAGGGTTTCCGCGCCGTCGAGGTCGGCCAGGGTGCGGGCGACCTTGAGCACCCGGTGGTAGCCGCGCGCCGACAGATTCATGGCGCCGGCGGCATCGCGCAGCAAAGCGAGCCCGCCCGCATCGGGCGCGGCGACCACCTCCAGCAGCGGGCCCGAGGCCTGGGCATTGGTGCGGACGTCGGGCCGGTCCAGCGCGGCATAGCGCTCGACCTGGAGCGCGCGCGCGGCGGCGACCCGGGCCGCCACCTCCCGCGAGCCCTCGGCCGGGGCGGGCAGCACCAGATCGGCGGCGGTGACGGCCGGCACATCCAGATACAGGTCGATGCGGTCGAGGAACGGGCCGGAGAGGCGCGCCTGGTAATCCTCCTTGCAGCGCGGCCCGCGCTTGCAGGTGAAGCCCGGTTCGCCCGCATGGCCGCAGCGGCAGGGGTTCATGGCGGCGATCAGCTGGAACCGCGCCGGATAGGTCACGCGATGATTGGCGCGGGCGATCAGCACGTCGCCGGTCTCCAGGGGCTGGCGCAGGGAATCCAGCACCTGGGGCGAGAATTCCGGCAATTCGTCCAGGAACAGCACGCCGTGATGGGCGAGCGAGACCTCGCCCGGCTTCGCCTTCGCCCCGCCGCCCACCATCGCCGCCATGCTGGCGGAATGGTGCGGCGCGCGGAACGGCCGGCGGTCCACCAGGGCGCCGTCCTGGATCGCGCCCGCCACCGAGGCAACCATGGAGACGTCCAGCATCTCCGCCGGCGAGAGCGGCGGCAGGATGGAGGGCAGGCGCTGGGCCAGCATGGATTTGCCGGCGCCGGGCGGGCCGACATACAGCAGATTGTGGCCGCCGGCGGCCGCGACTTCGAGCGCGCGCTTGGCGGTTTCCTGGCCCTTCACGTCCCTGAGGTCGAGGTTCGAGCCTCCGGGCGGGCGCAGGCGCGGGTCGGGCCGGGCGAGGATCTGCCGGCCCGTGACATGGTTCGCCAGCTGGATCAGCGAGATGGGCGCGAGAATCTCCATGTCCGGGCTGGCCCAGGCGGCTTCCGCGCCGCAGGCGCCGGGACAGATCAGCCCGTGTCCGCGCGCATTGGCGCCGATCGCCGCCGGCAGCACGCCCGCCACCGCGGCGATGGACCCGTCCAGCCCGAGTTCGCCCACCACGGTGAAGCCGGCGAGCGCGTCGCCCGGGATGGCGCCGATCGCCGCCATCAGCCCGAGCGCGATGGGCAGATCATAATGGGAGCCTTCCTTCGGCAGGTCGGCGGGGGCGAGATTGATGGTGATGCGCCGTGCCGGCAGGGCGAGCCCGGAGGCGATCAGGGCGGCGCGCACCCGCTCCTTGGCTTCCGTCACGGCCTTGTCGGGCAGGCCGACGATGGTGAAGGCCGGCAGGCCCGGCGCCACATGCACCTGCACATCCACCGGCCGGGCGTCCACGCCCTCGAACGCCACCGTCGCCACACGCTGGATCACGCTTCAGCCCCCCGGCTTGAGAGTGCCACCCAAGGTAGTGGAGGGCGGCCGGCGGCACAAGAACAGATTGGGAACACCGGCGTTTACGCGCGCTTTATGGAAGACGCACCGGTTCCCGATGGCGCCCTTACGGCCGGCGGCGGGATAAGGGCGGCCGTGAGGACCCGATCATGACCCAAACGCATTATTTCTCCCCCGCCGCCGCCCCCGTTCCGCGCGCCCGGCCGTTGCCGCCGCAGCAGACCCGGGGCTCCGGCCGGCCCGGTCCGCTGGCCCGCATGGCGCTGAAGGCGGCCGTCCTCGTGCCGCTGCTGGTGCTGGCCTTCGTGTTCCACGCCCTGCTGGGCTGAAGGGGGCGGCCGTCCGGATCATCGGCGCGGTCCCCAGGAGGTGGATGGATGACCCATATTCAACCCTTGCCCCCGACTTCCCGCCGCGAGGACGCGCGGGAGGCCGAACCCGCACCCCACCTCGGCTGGGCCGAGTGGGGCAGCCTGGGAAATGGCCGCGTCCTTCCGTTCACATACGCCCCCCTGCGGGACGCAGGCCCGGTCTGCATCCGCGGCCTGCTGGTTGCGTTTGCCCTCGTCTGCATCATTGCTATGGTGCGGTGAGGGCGCCTGCGGCGCTCCCCGACTGCGTGTTCCTGCCGCGATTTCTTGCGCAACCAAAGCCTTGCACCATGACCCATCTGAAAGACGGCGACCACGAGCGCCTCGTCTCCGCCCAGTTCAGCCCCCAGGCCGCCGCTTATGTCGCGAGTGCGGTCCACGCCCAAGGCGCGGATCTCGATGCCCTGGCGCAGATGATGGCGGGCCGTGGCGCTGCGCGGGTGCTGGATCTCGGCTGCGGCGGCGGCCACGTGAGCTTCACCGTGGCGCCCCACGTGGCGCGGGTGGTCGCCTATGATCTGTCGGACCGCATGCTGGAGGCGGTCGCGGGGGAGGCGCAGCGGCGCGGCCTCGGCAATATCGAGACCGCCTGGGGCGTGGCGGAGGAATTGCCGTTTTCCGATGCCAGCTTCGATTTCGTGGTGTCGCGCTTCAGCGCCCATCATTGGCGCGATCTGTCCGCGGGGCTGGCGCAGGCGCGCCGGGTGCTGAAGCCGAACGGGCGGGCGATCTTCATGGATGTGGTCGCGCCGCCCAGCGATGTGCTGGACACGTTTCTCCAGGCCGTCGAGCTTCTGCGCGACCCCTCCCACGCCCGCGACTTCGCGGTCAGCGAATGGGTGGAGCGCGCGCAGGCGGCGGGGCTGGCGTGCCAGTCGATCACCGAAGGGCGGTTGCGGCTGGAGTTTTCCTCCTGGATCGCCCGCATCAACACGCCCGACCTGCACGTGGCGGCGATCCGCTCGCTTCAGGAACTGGCCACGCGCGACGTGCGCGCCCATTTCGAGATCGAGGACGACGGCAGCTTCACCCTCGATACCGCGACGCTTCTGTTCGCGCCGGTCTGAGGCCTATTTCTTCTGCCCCAGCATCAAATTGCCCTGCTTCTGGATCAGCGCCTTGGCCTTTTCCGCCATCAGGTGCAGCAGCCAGGGCAGCTCCACGGAGAGATGCACGGCGGTGTCCGCCACGTCCAGCGTGCCGTGGGCCGTGTGGCCGAGCACGCCGACGCGGAATTGCAGGTGGGAATCGGTCCAGGTCTCTTCCATCACCTGCAATTTGTCGCCGAACTTCGCCCGCACGCTGGTGAGCCCGCCCTGGAGGCGACGCGTCGCCTCCGCCTTGCCGAGCTTGTGGGGGATGGAGACGGTCAAGGGCTGGGGCATGGCGGCACCTCGGCTGAGTGGACGGCAGGACGCGGTCAGGCGCCCCGCTTTTCTTCGATCTTGTCCCAGATCTGCGCGGCGATATCGGGGCCGCCGAGCCGCTTGATGGCGCGCAGCCCGGTGGGGGAGGTGACGTTGATCTCGGTCAGATTGCCGTCGATCACGTCGATGCCGACGAACAGCAGGCCGCGAGCGCGCAGCTCCGGGCCGATGCGCCTGCAGATTTCCTGCTCGCGGTCGGTGAGGTCGGTGGGCTTGGCGGCGCCGCCGCGCACCATGTTGGAGCGCAGATCCCCTTCGCTCGGCACGCGATTGACCGCGCCGGCGGCTTCCCCGTCCACCAGGATGATGCGCTTGTCGCCGTGCTTCACCTCGGGCAGGAAACGCTGGATCACCCAGGGCTCGCGGAAGGTGACGGCGAAGAAATCATAGAGCGAACCGAAATTCAGGTCGTCGGCGGTGAGGCGGAACACGGCGCCGCCGCCATGGCCGTAGAGCGGCTTCATCACCACGTCGCCGAACTCGGCCCGGAAGGCCTTGATCTCGTCGAGGTCGCGGGTGATCAGGGTGGGCGGCATCAGCTCGGGAAAATCGGTGACGAAGATTTTCTCCGGCGCGTTGCGCACCTGGGCGGGGTCGTTCACCACCAAGGTCTTGGGGTGGATGCGCTCCAGCATGTGGGTGGTGGTCACATAGGCCATGTCGAACGGCGGGTCCTGGCGCAGCAGCACCACGTCGTAATCGCTCAGCGCCACGCGCCGCTTCTCGCCCAGGGTGAAATGCTTGCCCGCCTCGTCGGCGACGGTCAGCGGCTCGACGGTGGCGAACACCTTGCCGTCGCGCATGGCGAGCTGGTCGGGGGTATAGTGCACCAGCGCGTGGCCGCGCTTCTGGGCTTCGAGCAGCAGCGCGAACGTGGAATCGCCGGCAATATTGATGCGGGCGATATGGTCCATCTGGACCGCGACCTGAAGGGCCATGGAAATCTCCGGCGGGGCGCCCGGCAAAGGCGTGTCGAGCCTTATCTATAGGCGCGCCCGCCTTGCCGCCAGACCGGCGCGACGCCGCGCTTGACGCGGTGCCGGTTTTTCCGCACCCGTGCGCCCATCGCGGCGGGCGAGGGGGACAGGATGATCCGGCGAACGGGCGCGGCGCTGGCTGCGATCTGCATGCTTCTTTCGGGCGGACCGGCCCTGGCGCAAGGCGCGCCGGAGCCGACGCCCCCGCTCCAGGCCGAGCCCGCCTTCCAGCCGCGCATCGCGCGGGTGAAGGTCGGCGACATCGAGATGGGCTATTATGCCCGCGGGCAGGGCGCGCCCCTGGTGATGATCATGGGGCTCGGCGCCACCATGGCCGATTGGGATCCGGCGCTGCTGGAGGCGCTCGCCCACGACCGCACGCTGATCGTGATCGACAATCGCGGCTGCGGCTTTTCCTCCGACACGGCGCAGAATCACACCAGCATCGCGCAGATGGCGGACGATGCCGCCGGGCTGGTGGCGGCGCTTGGCTACGACAAGGTGGACGTGCTCGGCTATTCCATGGGCGCGATGATCGCGGGCCAGATGGCGATCCGCCATCCGCAGGTCCTGCGTTCGCTGATGCTGCTGGCGCCGAGCCCGGGCGGCAGCCACGAGGTGCCGTCCCCGCCGGGCGTGCTGGAGGCGATCGCCCACCACACGCTCGCGCTGCCGCAGGTGCTGGCCCTGTTGTTCCCCGAGGATCCCGCCGGCCAGGAAGCCGGGCGCGCTTTGGTTCTGCGCGCGGTCGCCGGTCGCAAGGCGGGGACGATCCCGGCGGCGCCGGCCTGTTCGGATGAGACCGGCACGCGCCAGGTGGAGGCGCTGCGGCAGTTTTCCGCCTCCGATGCCAATTATGACGCGCTGCCCGCCATCGCGACGCCGAGCCTGGTGATGGGCGGGCGCGCGGACAAGGTCTTGCCGCCGGCCAATGCGCAGGCGGTGGCGCAGCGCATCCCCTTTGCCTGGAGCGCTTATTTCGAGGGCGGCCACCTGTTCTGGGCGCAGAGCCGCGCCCGGGTTATCGCCACCCTGCGGGCGTTTCTGCAATAGGCCGCGCCGCCGTCACCCGCGGCCCGCTCACGCGTCGGCGTCGAACGCGCCGGGCAGATGCTCGGCCGCGCCATCGAGGCCCAGCAGGATCGCGTCGAACCGCATGTCGAGCCCGCACAGCGCCGGGTTCGCGGCGAGATAGGCCTCTGCGGCGGCGGCGATGCGGCGTCTTTGGCGTGGCAGGACCGATTGCGCCGCCTGGACGAGATCGGCCCGCAGCTTCACCTCGCAGAACACCAGGAGCGTGGCGGTGCGGGCGACGATGTCGAGTTCGCCGGCGCCGGTGCGCACGCGGCGGGCGAGGATGGCGAAGCCCTGCGCCTCCAGCAGCGCGGCCGCGCGCGCTTCCGCCGCAAGGCCGCGCGCATGGGCGGCCTGCTTCCTGCGGCGGGCGGGGGTATCCGCCGGCGGCGCCTTCGCGCGCTTGACCTTGGCCGGCCCGGTCATGCCTCGTCGGGCGCCTCTTCACCGCTCTCGCCGGCCTGGGAAAGCGCGAGCGCGCGGGCATAGACCTCGCGCTTGTGGCGTCCGGTAAGGGCGGCGACGGCGGCCACCGCATCCTTCAGCGAATGTTCCGCGAGCGCGCGGGCGAGCGCGGCGTCCACGTCGTCGTCCTGCGCCGCCTGCGCCACCGGCGGGCCCACCACGAGGACGATCTCGCCCTTGGGGTCGCGCTCGCCGGCATATTGGGCGGCGAGCTCCGGCAGGGGCCCGCGCCGCACCTCCTCGAACGCCTTGGTCAGTTCCCGGCACACGGCGGCACGGCGCGGACCGAGGATCTCGGCGAGGTCGGCGAGGCTTTCGGCGAGGCGCGGGCCGGTCTCGTACAGCACCAAAGTCGAGGGAATGCGCGACAGCTCGGTGATGCGGTTGCGCCGCTGGCCGGGCTTGGGCGGCAAAAATCCGTCGAACAGGAAGCGGTCGGTGGGCAGGCCCGCCGCCACCAATGCGGCGAGGAGCGCGGAGGCGCCGGGCAAAGGGAAGATGCGATGGCCGGCCTCGGCCACCTCCACCACCAGCTTGTAGCCGGGGTCGGAGATCAGCGGCGTTCCGGCGTCCGACACCAGCGCCAGCGCCTGCCCTCCGGCGAGGCGCGCCAGCAGCTTCGGCCGCATCGAGGCGCCATTGTGGTCGTGATAGGAAATCAGCGGCGCGTCGATGCCGTAGCGGTCCAGGAGGCGCCGCGTCATGCGCGTGTCCTCGCAGGCGATGACGTCCGCGCCGGCCAGCGTTTCCAGCGCGCGCACCGTGATATCGCCGAGATTGCCGATGGGCGTGGCCACCACATGCAGGCCGGGCGCGAGGCGCGCCGCGGGCAAGGTGGTGCCGGCAAGGGTGAAGGAGCGGGGGCGTTCGGCAGGAAGAGTCATGGCCTTACCTTACCCCAGCCCTGCCGCCCGTTGAAATTCGCTCCGCGCCCGGTGGAGGGGAAAATGCAGAAGGTCAGGCCCCGATCCGCAGCACCGATCGGCATTCAGCGGGGAGGAGGTGCCTCGTCGAGGCGGTTGACGCCGGGTGCGCGCGATCGTCTTTCTTTCGCCGGCCGTCATGGCCGGGCGCGTCCCGGCCCTCCGCGCCGGGCCGCTGGGGCGGGCCTGGAAACGCTGGCACCAAAGGTGCCGCGTGGAGGCACGGGAGAAGCCCGTGCAGGACGATCTCTCCTGAACAGCGTCAATCCATCCCTGTCGATCGATCCTCGGCCGGTGCCGACCGGGTGGTCCCGGAAGGGTCTGCAAAGCCCGGTTTCTGCGAGAAATGTTTCACGTGAAACATACACTTAGCGCAGACGAACAGCGGTTTCGTGAAGCGGTTCGGGGGCTCTTCCGCGGACCAAACCGCCGTTTCGGGCGATGTTCGCCGCAGATGAATCCGGTTCCGTCCGCCTGAGCCAGGCGGCCGGGCCGGAGCGCCACGCGCTGTCGCAAGCCGGCCGTCGGGGGGGGGCGCAGGCGGGCGACGATGCCGGCGCGGCCGCGCCGGCGGTCAGGCCCAGTAGAGGCGGGCGGGGTTGTCCACCAGAACCTGCTGGCGCAGGGCGTCGCTCGGCAGCCAGCGGCCGGCGAGATCCACCAGATCGGTGGTGTCGGGCACGGCGTCCCAGAGTTCGGAATGGGGCCAGTCGCTGGCCCAGAGCAGGCGGTCGGGCCGGGCGGCGACCAGCGCCTCCACCAGGGGCAGAAGATCGTCGAACGGCGCACCGAGGCGGCTCGCGCGATAGGGGGCGGAGAGCTTCAGCCACAGCCGGCCGCTGTCGAGCGGGCGCAGCAGGTTCAGAAAGGGCGGGCTTGAGGTGCCGAGCCGCGGGTCCGGCAGGCCGAAATGATCCACCACCAGGGGCACCGGCACGGCGGCGAACAGGTCGTCCAGCTCGGCCAGCCGCTCCAGCGAGGTCTGAAGCTGGATATGCCAGCCGAAGGGGGCGATGCGGGCGGCCAGCTGCGGCACGTCTTCCAGCTTCAGCCCGCCGGGATTGCGGGCATTGACGCGCACGCCGCGGACGCCCTGCGCGTGCAGGGCCGCAAGATCCGCCTCGCGCGTGTCCGGCGCCACCACCACCACGGCGCGGAAGCGATCCGGCGCGCGGGCCATGGCCTCCAGCTGGGCACGATTGTCGGTGCCGTAGACGCTCGGCTGGATGAGGACCGCGCGGGCGATGCCCGTGTGGGCCATCATCCGTAGATAATCCTCCAGCGTGCAGAGCTGCGGCGTGTAGTTGCGCGCCTCCGCCAGCGGATAGTCGGCCCTTGGGCCGAAGATGTGCATGTGACAATCGCAGGTGCCCGCCGGCAGAGCGAAGTCGGGTGCCCGCGTGGGGGCGCGCGGCGGCAGGCAGAGCGGGGCGTAAGCCGGCGCGGTCCCCGCTCCCGTCCCGTCCGGCGTGCTCATGCCCCGTCCACCCCGCCGCGCCGCAGGAAGTCGAAGTCGCAGCCTTCGTCGGCCTGGAGCACGCTGTCCACGAACAGGCGGGCATAGCCGCGCTCGGGCAGGGGCGGGGCGGGCAGAAGGGCGAGGGCGGCGCGCCGGGCTTCCAGCTCGGCGTCGTCCACCAGAAGGTCGATGCGCCGGCCCGCCACGTCCAGGCGGATGCTGTCGCCGGTCTTCACCAGGCCGAGCGGCCCGCCGGCCGCGGATTCGGGCGTCATGTGCAGCACGATGGTGCCGAAGGCGGTGCCGCTCATGCGCGCGTCGGAAATGCGCACCATGTCCTTCACGCCCTGGCGGGCGAGCTTCTTGGGGATCGGCAGATAGCCCGCTTCCGGCATGCCCGGCGCGCCCTTGGGGCCGGTGTTGCGCAGCACGAGCACATCCTGCGGCGTCACGTCGAGGTCGGGATCGTCCACGCGGGCGGCCATATCCTCCACCGATTCGAACACCACGGCCCGGCCGGTGTGCTGGAGCAGCGCAGCGCTCGCCGCCGCCTGCTTGATGATGGCGCCGCGCGGGGCGAGATTGCCGTAGAGCACCGCCATGGAGCCTTCGGCCTTGATGGGATTGTCGCGCGAGCGGATCACATCCTGCCCCGGAACCTCCTCGGCGCGCGCCACCACGTCGCGCAGCGTGCCGCCGGTGAGGGTGGGGGCGTCGAGGTCGATCAGGTCGCCCAATTGCTTCAACAGCTTGGGCAGGCCGCCGGCGTGATGGAAATGCTCCATGTAATGGGCGCCGGAGGGCTTGAGATCCACCAGCACCGGCACCGTGCGGCCGAGCTCGTCGAGCGTGTCGAGGTCGAAGCCGTATTTCGTGCGGTTGGCGATGGCGGTGAGATGGATGATGCCGTTCGTGGACCCGCCGATGGCCTGGAGCACCACGGCGGCATTGCGGAACGCCGTGGGGGTGAGCAGCTCGCTCGGGCGCGGCCCGTCGGAGACTGCCATCTGCGCCGCCACGCGGCCGCTCTCCTCGGCGAGGCGGATGCGCTCGGCATGGGGGGCGGGAATGGTCGCGCTCATGGGCAGCGACAGGCCCATGGCCTCGGTGATGCAGGCCATGGTGGAAGCCGTGCCCATCACCATGCAGGTGCCGACCGAGGGGGCGAGGCGGGAATTGACGGTCTCGATCTCCACCGCGTCGATCTCGCCGGCGCGATGGGCGCTCCACAGGCGGCGGCAATCGGTGCAGGCGCCGAGTACCTCGCCCTTGTGATGGCCCACCACCATGGGGCCGACCGGAACCACCACGGTGGGCAGGTCGACGCTGACCGCGCCCATGATCTGCGCCGGCAAGGTCTTGTCGCAGCCGCCGATCACCACCACCGCGTCCATGGGCTGGGCGCGGATCATCTCTTCCGTGTCCATGGCCATGAGGTTGCGCAGGAACATGGAGGTGGGATGGGCGAAGCTCTCGTGGATCGAGATGGTGGGGAACACCATGGGCATGCCGCCCGCCAGCATGACGCCGCGTTTTACCGCTTCCACCAGCGCCGGCACGTTGCCATGGCAGGGATTGTAGTCGCTATAGGTGTTGGTGATGCCGATGATCGGCCGGTCGAGGGCGTCGTCCGAATAGCCCATCGCCTTGATGAAGGCCTTGCGCAGGAACAGCGCAAACCCTTCGTCCCCATAGCTCGTCAAACCCTTGCGCAGCCCCTTGGCCATGCCCGTTCTCCCATTGGCCGATCGTTCCGCCGACCCGACGGCACCCTATCGGCCGTCGCCATATTGTCAATAATTTTACGGGAGCATGGGTAAGTTTGAACAATCGTGCGTGAGAATGCCAAATATTATTGACAATCCTGCGGCTGGCGGTCCACCTTCCGGGCAAAACGAACCCGCAAACAATTGCTAGGGAGGATACGCCAATGAAATGGGGTCGGTTTGGGTGCGCGGTCGCGGCTGCGGCCTTGGGGATCGGGTGCATGGGGTCGGCGATGGCCGAGCCGGTGCAGATCAATATGTGGAGCAACTGGCCCGACGAGCCGGCCAAGAAGGATTGGGTCGCCACCCGCGTCAAGGATTTCGAGGCCGCGAACCCGCAGTGCCAGGTGAAGCTGAGCTTCATCCCCAAGGCGGACATCTACACCCAGGCCAAGTCGGCGGTGCGCACGGGCCAGGCCCCCGACATCTTCTATCTCGAACCCGACCAGCCGGAATTCCTCGCCGGCGGGTTCCTGGAGCCGCTCGACAGCTATATCGACCTCGCCGGTCTCGAAGACTGGGCGAAGCCCGCCTGGACCTCCAAGGGCAAGGTCTACGGCCTGCCGGTCGAGGCCTATACGGTCGAGCTGTATTACAACAAGGATCAGGTGAAGAAGGTCGGCGTCGACGTGCCGGCCAATTTCCAGCTGACCCAGGCCCAGTTCACCGACCTGGTGAAGAAGGGCGTCGCCGCCGGCATCACGCCGATCTCGCAGGGCGTGGGCGATCGTCCGTTCCCGGGCGGCCTCGTGCTGTATGAAGCGCTGCTGCGCAAGCTCGGCCCCGAGGATTACGGCAAGCTGCTGGACGGCACGCTCTCCTACAAGGATCCGCGCGTCATCGAGGTGATGGACTGGGTCAAGGGCCTGGTGGATGCCGGCGCCTATCCCAAGAGCTTCTCCACCCTGAAGCTCGGCGAATCCCACTTCTATTTCTACAATACCCCCGGCGCGCTCACATTCCCCGATCCGAGCTGGTTCACCGGCCGCGCCTTCGCCCCGCCGGAGAGCGGCGGCATGCCGGCCAATTTCCCGCTCGGCATCATGCAGTTCCCCGCCATGGACGGCGGCAAGTGCCCCGAGTGCAAGACGCTCGCGGTCGCCGGCAGCTTCGTGATGTATTCCAAGGGCAAGAACAAGGACTGCGCCGGCGCCTTGCTGAAGTCCATGGCCACCCGTGAGAACGGCACCAAGTGGATGGAGCAGGTCTCGCTCCAGACCGGCCTCGCCTCCGATCCCAGCAAGATCAAGAGCGCGCATGCGGAGTATTTCGCCGAGCTGAACGCCCGCAACACCGGCGTCAAATACTTCTTCGGTACCCCGTTGTTCCATTATCGCGCCAAATGCGCGGAGACCTATACGCAGGTGATGAACAACGCCTTCCCGGCCGGGCTCATCAGCGTGCAGGACGCCGCCGACAAGATGAACGCCGCCTGCTTCAAGGGGTGAGGGTGCATGTCCCAGGAGGCGACGATGACTTCCACCGCGGCCCGGCCGGACGACGTCAAGTCGCCCGGCTCGGTGGCGGACCCGCGGCGGACCTCATGGCCCGTGCTCGTGGTCTTCCTGGTGCCGGCGCTGGCCATCTATGTGGGGCTGACGGCCTATCCGGCCTTCCGCACCATCTATGACAGCTTCTTCACCATCGAAGGCCTCGACGCGACCTTCGTGGGGCTCGACAATTATCGCGCGCTGATGTCGGACGAGACCTTCTGGGTCGCCGTGCGCAACACCTTCGTGTGGTCGTTCATCGCGCCCGTCCTGGACGTGTCCACTGGGCTTCTGCTGGCGCTGGCGCTTTATGCCGGCGTGCCGTTCGCAAGGTTCCTGCGCGTGGCGTGGTTCACGCCCGTGCTGCTGTCCTATGTGGTCGTCGCGATCCTGTGGATGTGGATCTATAATTACGACTGGGGCATCCTCAACGAAGTGCTGCGCGCCGTGGGGCTCGGCGGCTTGGCCTCGTCCTGGCTCGGCGATCCCAATCTCGCGCTCGGCGCGCTGATCGTGACCCATGCCTGGAAATGGGCCGGCTTCAACATGGTGGTGTGCCTTGCCGCCATCCACTCGCTGCCCGGCGAGGTGCTGGAGGCGGCCGAGCTCGACAATTGCGGCTGGGGCGCGAAGCTGCGGCACGTCATCGTGCCCATGCTGCGGCCCACCTTGCTGAACCTCTACATCCTCGCCTTCATCGGCAAGATGAAGATCTTCGACCTGGTCTGGATCATGACCGGCGGCGGCCCGCTCTGGGCCACCGAGACCGTCTCGACCTATGTCTACAAGCGGGCGTTCAACTGGAACACGTTCGATCTCGGCTACCCCTCCGCCATCGCGACGGTGTGGTTCGGCGTGGTGTGCGCCGCCGTGATCATCCTGAACCGGGTGCTCGCCTCCAAGGACCGGCTGGAATACTGACCCATGGCCCTCTTTTCCATGCTCGGCGCCCGCGATCCCGGCGCCACCCCCTTGCCGCGCCTGTTCGCGCGCGGCGGCCTCGCCTTGGTGATCGGCGCCTATACGATCTACACGCTCGGCCCGTTCCTGTGGCTCGCCAGCATGTCGGTGCGCACCACGGGCGAGATCAGCCTCGACCATTACGCCTGGCCGAGCCCGTTCCATTGGGAACAGTTCCGCATCGCCTGGGTGGATTCCAATTTCGCCACCTATTTCTGGAATTCCACCCTCGTCGTGGTGGGCGCCGTGGCGGTGGTGACCCTGGTGGGCGCGGCGGCTGCCCACGCCTTGGCGCGCTATCGCTTCAAGGGCAACCGCCTGATCTATGCGGTGCTGTTCTCCTCCATCATCTTCCCGCCGCAGATCACCTTGATTTCGCTCTACCAGATCCTGGTGGACTATAATCTCTACAATTCGCTGCTGGGGCTGACGCTGGTCTATATCTCGCTGCAGCTTCCCTTGACTGTGTATCTGCTGGAGGGCTTCTTCGCCCGCATCCCGCAGGATCTGTTCGACGCCGCGAAGATGGACGGCTACGGCGACATCGAGATCTTCCGCCGCATCGTCCTGCCCATCGGCATGCCGGCGATCGCCACCACTTTGATCTTGAACTTCATCCAGCTCTGGAACGAGTTCCTGTTCGCGGTGGTGCTTATCACCGATCCCGACAAGCGCACGCTGCCGATCGGCATTCGCGCCTTCATGGGCGATCATTTCCAGGACATCGGCATGATCGCCGCGGGCGTCATGATCTCGGTGGTCCCGGTGATCCTCGCCTACATCTTCTTCTCGGAAAAACTCATCCGCGGCATGACTGCCGGCGCGGTCAAGTAGAGGTTAAGCGCAATGTCGGTCGTCATTCTCGACAAGCTCTGCAAGCGCTACGGCTCCAGCCAATATGCCGTGGACCATGTGGACCTGCACATTCGCGACGGCGAGTTCATGGTTCTGCTCGGGCCGTCGGGCTGCGGCAAGTCCACCACCCTGCGCATGGTGGCGGGCCTTGAGACCATCAGCGAGGGCACCTTGTCCATCGACGGACGGGTGGTGAACAATGTCGCCGCCAAGGATCGCGACATCGCCATGGTGTTCCAGTCCTACGCGCTCTATCCCCACATGAGCGTGGGCGAAAACCTCGCCTTCGGCCTGCGCCGCCGCAATGTGAACGCGGCGGAGATCGAGCGGCGGGTGAAGGAAGCCGCCGACATCCTCGGCCTCGGCGCTCTGCTCGCCCGCAAGCCCAGCGCGCTCTCCGGCGGCCAGCGCCAGCGCGTCGCGCTCGGCCGGGCCATGGTGCGCGAGCCCATGGTGTTCCTGTTCGACGAGCCCTTGTCGAACCTCGACGCCGCGCTGCGCGTCAACACCCGCAACGAGCTGATCAAGCAGCACCACCGCCTCGGCTCCACCATGATCTACGTGACCCACGACCAGGTGGAAGCCATGACCATGGGCACGCGCATCTGCGTGATGAATGGCGGCAAGGTGGCGCAGATCGGCGCGCCGCTGGAAGTCTATTGGGAGCCGGCCGACACCTTCGTCGCCCGCTTCCTGGGCTCGCCGCCGATGAACCTCTTCACCGCGCCCCTGCGTGGGAGCGCGGATGGCTTCCTGCTGGACGAGGGCGCATTCCACGCGCCGCTGATCCGCTGGAGCGCGGCGGCGCTCGCCCCCTTTGCGGAGCGCAAGATTACGTTCGGCGTGCGCGCGGAAGATTTGCATCTCGATCCCGCCGCGGCAGGGGAGGGGCTGCGCGGCCGCATTCGCGGCAAGGCGTTCGCGATCGAGCCGCTGGGCGCTGAAACCCTGGTGGTGTTGGAAACCCCGCTCGGGGAATGCACCGCGCGCCTGCCGCGCAATGTCATGGTGCGTCCGGGGGATGAGGTGGACCTCGCCTTCGCCGCGAGCGCCGTCTATCTGTTCGATGTCGAGACCGGCCGGGCGATCCCCGGCGAACGTACCGCCCAGGGCGCGCTCGCCGCGGCGCGGGGGCTGCAATGAGCCGGGAACTTCGCATCGGCCTGATCGGCGCCGGCTGGGTCACGCAGCATCACCTGGTGGGCTGGCACGCGCTGGCGGGCCGGGCGCGCGTGGTGGCCATCGCCGATCCCTCGCCCGAGCGGGCGGGCGAGCGGGCTGCGCAATTCGAGATTCCCGCCGTCTTCGCCAGCGCCGAGGCGATGCTGGACGGCGCGGAGCTGGATGCCGTCGATATTGCCGCGCCGCGCGCGGTCCATGCCGAGCTGGTGCGCCTCGTCGCGGCGCGCGGCCTGCCGATCCTGTGCCAGAAGCCGCTCGCGCCGACGCTGGCGGAAGCCGAGCAATTGGTCGCCGATGTCGCCGGCTCCGTGCGCCTGATGGTGCATGAGAACTGGCGCTTCCGCGCCTATTATCGCGACGCCGCTCAATGGCTGCGGGAGGGTCGCATCGGCAAGGTGAAGGCCGCCCGCCTCACGCTCGCCACCAGCGGCACGGTGGCCGACGCCGCGGGCCAATATCCCGCCTTGGTGCGCCAGCCCTTCATGCGCCACGAAAAGCGCATGCTGGTGGCGGAAGTGCTGATCCACCATCTCGACACGCTGCGCATGCTGCTCGGCCCGCTGAAGGTGGAGGCGGCGGCCCTCACCCGCACCTGCCCCGAGCTGGTGGGCGAGGATGGCGCGGTGATCCAGCTCGGCACCCCGGAGGGGACGGGCGTGAGCGTGTTCGCGAGCTTTGCCGTGCATGGCGCCCCGCCGGCCCAGTCCGACTGGGTGGAGATCCTGGGCGAGACCGGCACCATCCGCCTCGCCGGCGATACCCTTGCCTGCTTCGGCGAAAATCCCGCGGCACAGGTCTATGATCTGGCTGCCTGCTACCAGGGCTCCTACAGCGCCACCATCGCCCATTTCATCGCGGCGCTGGAGAGCGGCGCGCCGTTCGAGACCGCGCCGCAGGACAATCTTGAAACCTTGCGCCTGGTGGAGGATTGCTACCGCCTGTCCGGCTTTGAAGCGGAGGCCCGGGGATGATGGAAAGCGCGACGCCCGAAGCACCGACCCCCGCCGGCCGCGACGCCAGCCAGGCGGAAATCGTCCGCGAGATCGAAGAGGACATCATCTTCGGCCGGTTCGCTCCAGGCTCGCGCCTGGTGGAGGACACGCTGATGGCGCGCTATGGCGCGAGCCGGCATTTCATCCGCCAGGCCCTGGTGCAGCTGGAGCGCACCGGCATCGTGCGGCGGGAAAAGAACGTGGGCGCGACGGTGTGCTCCTATTCCGCGCAGGAAGTGCAGCAGATCTATGACGTGCGCGAGATGCTGACGCGCCAGGCGGCGCTCATGATCGCCCTGCCGGCGCCGCAGGAGCTGATCGACAGATTGAGCGCGATCCAGGCCGATTACGCCCGCTTCGCCGAGCAGGGCGACCTGCGCGGCATCCACGAAACCAACGATGCCTTCCACATCGCGCTGTTCTCCGCGTGCGGGAACCCCTATCTGGTGCGTTCGCTCCAGGATTACATGGGCCTGACCCTGCCGATGCGCGCGAAGAACCTCGCCGACAAGGAAGGGCTCGAAGTCTCCCGCCGCCAGCACGAGACCATGATCGAGCTGCTGCGCGGGCGCGATTCCTGGGCGCTGGCGCAATTGTGCGTGGAACACATGCATCCCAGCAAGGCGGATTACCTTAAACGCGTGGCCGCGGGCGCCCAGCCGGCGCGCCTCGGCATTGCCGGCTAACCCCTTTCCCGTTCGACGGGCGACAAGAGGACATTCCATGGATCTCGGACTGAAGGACAAAACCGCGCTGGTGCTCGGCGCCGGCGGCGGCCTCGGCAGCGCCATCGCGGCGACGCTGGCCCGCGAGGGGGCGAAGGTCGCCCTCGGCGATATCGACACCGGCGCGCTGGAGCGTGTCGCGGCCACCATCAAGGACGCGGGCGGCACGGCCCTCGCTTTGCCGGCCTGGGATCTCGCCGATCTCTCCCTGATCGAAACCCAGATCGCCGCCATCGAGGCGCAGTTCGGTTCCGTGGACATTCTGGTGAACAACACCGGCGGCCCCCCGCCCACCCCGGCCGCGGGCCAGGACCCGGCCCTGTGGAGCAAGAGCTTCCAGCAGATGGTGCTCTCCGTCATCGCCCTCACGGACCGGGTCCTGCCCGGCATGAAGGCGAAGAAATGGGGCCGCATCGTCACCTCCACCTCCTCGGGCGTGGTGGCGCCGATCCCCAATCTCGGCATCTCCAACGCGCTGCGCCTCTCCCTGGTGGGCTGGTCGAAGACGCTGGCCCGCGAAGTGGCGCGCGACGGCATCACCGCCAACATCGTGCTGCCGGGCCGCATCGCCACGGACCGCATCAAGTTCCTGGACGAGCAGAAGGCCAAGCGCGAAGGCAAGAGCGTGGAGCAGGTCTCCGCCGAGAGCACCGGCACCATTCCCATGGGCCGCTATGGCGAGCCGCAGGAATACGGCAATGTGGTCGCCTTCCTCGCCTCCGCGCCCGCCTCCTATCTCACCGGCTCCGTCATCCGCGTGGATGGCGGGCTGATCGCCTCCATCTGAGTGATTGCCATGCTTCTGGATGCAACGGCCTCCGGCCTGTTTCCCATCGCCCCGACCCCCTTCCACCCCGACGGCCGCATCGACGAGGCGTCCGTCAACACGCTGATCGAGCGCTATCTCGCCGCCGGCGCGACGGGCGTCACCGTGCTCGGCATCATGGGCGAGGCGCCCAAGCTGGAGCCGGAGGAATCGCTCGCGATCACCTCCCGCTTCATCGACGGCTTCGGCAAGCTGCCGGTGATCGTCGGCGTCTCGGCGCCGGGCTTCGCCGCCATGCGCTCGCTCGCGCGCCAGGTGATGGAGAAGGGCGCCGCCGGCGTCATGATCGCCCCGCCGCCGGCGCTGCGCACCGACGACCAGATCACCGGCTATTACCGCCAGGCGGTGGAAGCCATCGGCACCGACGTGCCGTTCGTGATCCAGGACTATCCGCTCACGCTGACGGTGCAGATGACGCCGAAGGTGATCCGCCAGATCGTCCAGGAGAACCCCTCCTGCGTGATGCTTAAGCATGAGGACTGGCCGGGCCTGGAGAAGATCTCCACCCTGCGCAAGTTCCAGGCGGAAGGCTCCCTGCGGCCGATCTCCATCCTCACCGGCAATGGCGGCCTGTTTTTGGATTTCGAGATGGAGCGCGGCGCCGACGGCGCCATGACCGGCTATGCCTTCCCCGAAATGCTGGGCGACGTGGTGCGCCTGCAGAAGGAAGGCAAGCGCGATGCGGCGCACGATCTGTTCGACGCCCATCTGCCGCTGGTGCGCTATGAGCAGCAGCAGGGCGTGGGCCTCGCCACCCGCAAATATGTGATGATGAAGCGCGGCTTCATCGCCTCCGACGCCCAGCGCAAGCCGGGCGCGGCCCTGACGGATGCGGCGCGCGCCGAGATCGATTATCTGCTCTCCCGCCTCGCCCGGCACGATCCGCGCGCGCGGATCTGAGCCCTCTCCCTTTCCGCGCGCGGATCTGATCGTCGTCTTTTCCGGGAAACGCTCCAGGGCCGATCGACGGTCCTGGCCTGACGCGGGTGCGGGACAATCGTCATGCACGGGCTTGTCGCGTGCATCCATGCGGCACCGCCGGCGTTGGCTTTTCAAGCCTCGCGCGGTCGGCGCCGCGCGGATGGCCGGGACAAGCCCGGCCAAGACGCACAGAAACGACGGTCGGTCAGAGAAAGACAGTCGCGCGTCCTCGTCGGGCCGCGCGCGTCGCCGTGTTGGGGATGTGGACCCCGCATCCCCCGTCTTCCAACGCGCCAGCCCTTGCGTTAGAACAGCCGTGGGCTCCCGGTAGCTCAGCAGGATAGAGCACAGGTTTCCTAAACCTGGGGTCAGGGGTTCGAATCCCTTCCGGGAGGCCAAACTCACGCTTCAGAGCGTCGCTTAAGGTTTCAAAGCATTTTGAAATCAATGAGTTGAGCCCGTTTTACGGGTTCGCGGCGTCTCTTGGCGTGCCGTTGCATCTCATCGATTTGTAGGCATGTTCGTAGGCATCGGCCGCGTGCCTACAAAAGAGATGCCTACACATGCCGCTCACCGACCTCGCGCTTCGCAACGCCAAGCCGAAGGACAAAGCCTACAAGCTGTTCGATGGCGGCGGCCTGCATGTGCTCGTCAGCCCGAACGGAAGCCGCATCTGGCGCCTGGCCTACAGGTTCGCCGGCAAGCCGAAGCAGCTTTCCTTCGGGCCTTATCCCACCACGTCGCTGGCCGATGCGCGCCTCAAGCGCGATGAAGCCAAGAAGCAGTTGCTCAACGGCGAGGACCCGTCCACCGTTCGCAAGCTCGATAAGGTCGCGGCCGCTGTTGCATCGGGCAATACATTCGGCACGATCACAGCTGAGTACATTGCGCGCCTACGTGTTTAATCCCACAGCGTGATGGCGTAACTTTATCGCCATCAGAGAGGGACGCGCTATGGGGCAGGTTCTACATAGGAGCGCCACGACCACGCACGCCGTTCGAGCGGAGCTACAGCGATCGCAAGCTTCAGCCGCGCAACTCGCGCGGCGGTTTGGGATCAACGAAAAGACCGTGAGGAAGTGGCGATCCCGTGAGGCGGTCGAGGACGAACCGATGGGGCCGAAGGAGCGGCGCAGTTCCACCCTCTCGGCCGTCGAGGAAGCGGCTATCGTCGCTCTGCGCGTGCAGGCCCGCCTGCCGTTGGATGACGTCTTCGTCGGGCTGAAGGATGTCATTCCGCATCTGATCCGCTCGTCACTGCATCGCTGCTTGCAGCGTCACGGGATCTCCCGCCTGCCCAAGGCCGATCGCGAGAAACCCAAGCGGTTCAAGGTCTACGAGATCGGCTACTTCCATATCGATATCGCCAAGCTGCGCTATGAGGGCGGCAAGGCCTATCTGTTCGTGGCCGTAGACCGGACCTCCAACCTGGTCTTTGCCCAAGATCCACACGGTGCTGACGGACAACGGCGCTCAGTTCGTCCAGCACGACAAGAGGGCCGAGGGCGGATCCGTCGCCCACGTCTTCGGAAGGGTCTGCGCCGAGCGCGGCGTCGAGCATAGGCTCACCAAGCCGTATCATCCGGGGACCAACGGCCAGGCGGAAAGGATGGTCCGCACGATCAAGGACGCCACCGTCCGCACCTTCCACTACGCCTCGATCGACGACCTGAGGCGCCATGTCCGAGACTGGCTGCTCGCCTACAACTACGCCAAGCAGCTCAAGGCGCTTCGGTTCAAGACGCCGCTAGAGGCCCTCAGGCGCATCAGCGCCGAAAAGCCGGAGCTGTTCAACCGTCAGCCAAGCCATGACATGCTGGAACTGAACACCTAGGGTGCAAACCCCTGACGGGTCGCGGTTCCGGGCGCGCCCGCCGCCAGGGCATCGCGCTGCCCGTCGCGAGAAGGCCTGGATATCCGGCACGCCAGGCGGCTCTTCGGCTACGCTCCAGCCTGTTGCCTGCGGCCGCAGGGCAACAGTGAAATATATTCCTGAATATCGTACCGCCACGTTCGCAATTGCGATATGATTGCAAGATAAAGGGAGGAAGATTCTTAACATTTGGATCAAGGAATGGAATTTTGGAACAGTGCGAACGATCTGCCCTCGTGGCGGATGAGGATGCGTATTTTCGTATGGCCGTCAGCTCTATCCTGACCCGCCAGCTCTGTTTTTCCAACGTGTTTGAGGCTGCGTCCCTTGATGAGGCGCTTGAGGTTCTGGGGGAGAACGAGGCCTCTGTGGCAGCCTTATTCGATCTGTCGATGCCAGGAATTGTGGCGCCCGCCAATCTGCGAATAGTAAGACAATGCTTTCCACAACTTAAAATTGCCGCCATCTCCAGATCCCGGTCCCGCCGCGATATCCTGCTCGCGCTCGAAGCGGGGGTGCATGGCTATGTCGTGAAGAGCTCCAGCGTCTCCGAATTCACCTCCGCCCTTCGGCAGATCCTCGACGGGAGCATTTACGTACCTCCGTCGATTGCCGATATTTCCGCGGAGGAGAAGACGGCGGTCCTTTCCGATGAGGAAGGCATATCGGTCACGCAGCTGACCTCGCGGCAGAAGCAGGTGCTCGAATTGTTGGTCGCGGGGAAGTCCAACAAGGAGATCGCCATGCTGCTGGGCCTCGGCGCCGGCACGGTCAAAGTCCATATGGCGGCGATCTTTCGCTATTTCGGCGTGAACACCCGGGCGGCCGCGGCGGTTGCGGGCGCGCGCCCTTATCCCGACCGGTCCCGCATGATCCGCTCCAAATGACGGTCGCGCCGGCGCGTCGCGCTTCCGCAGGACTGGGCGGAAGCGCTGCGCGGCGACGCCCCGCATCATCGTTCGGCCGGTAGCGGACAGCCGCACTCCGTGCGGGCGCTTGCGACGCCGCGCCTCAGCATCCGGTGGCCGTGCATTTGACGCCGCCCGACGCGGCGCTGATCGGCCGCGGTGTCGCGAAAGCGGTCTGGGCCAGGGTGATTTCGCCGATCACCCCATAGCCGATGATGGGGGTAAAAGGGAAAGCGACCTCCGCCACTACCAGGCTGTCCTGGGTCTTCAGATCGGTGGGAATGGGGAAGGGAGCGTTCTTGACCCGGGCGCCGGTGTTTCGGCCGACACTCCAGGCCACGGTCGCCTTGCCCTTGGCGTCGACGGTGACGCTGGAAATGACGATCCTCAGCCCGGACGTGTCGAACGGCACCAGGATCGCGGATCCCGCCGCGAAGACATTGTTCAGGTAGGCGTCATCCACCCCCTGCACCTGGCCGACGAGGTCCGAGGTGGCACTGGCCACCAGCGTGACCTTGCGGCTCGCCGAGACAGCCTCGGTCACGTCCACGGTTCCGAACACCAGCAGCAGAAGCAGGGGCAGGATGAGGGCGAACTCGACCGCCGACGATCCGCCTTCGTCGTGCCGGAAGCTGGGAACACCCGAACCTGCGCGCATCTCCCGCTCCGCTTTCCTTAAAAGGGTTCGTTGCGAAAGACCGCCGCCGAGGAGAGCAGCCGCAGTCCGTCGCCGATATCGGCCAGGCGCGGTCCGATCAGGGGGATCCACACGGGGTAGCGATAGAAGGTGCGCACAACGACAATCTGGCCGGCGCCCCCCGGCTGAAATGCGCCCGTTCCCTTGAATTCGCCCTGGTCGCCGACCGGAATATCGAGGGGAACGGCGTTGAAGGCCGGCAAGGTCTGGATGTCGATATAAAGATTGTCGCCGGCGCACGGCAGGAGGGGTTCCAATTCCTCGCACAGCCGCGCCCGGAAGGTGTCCGGCGTGAGATGGAGATCCTGCGCCTGTCCCGTGCGCACCATCCGGCCGAGCGTCGCCGTCGCGTTCTCGAGCGCCTGCTCGGAGAGAAGGAGCAGCGACATCTGCATGATGGCCAGGATCAGCAGCAGAAAGATCGGAGAAATGAGCGCGAATTCCACCGCGATGCTGCCGTGCTCGTTCTGCGCGAACCCGCGGCGCGGCGCTGCGGTCTGAGGCCGAAGATCGCTCATTTCGAAAGGCGCAGTTGGGAGATCTTGTCTCCGATCTGGTCGAACGCATCGTTGAGATCGTTCGCCTTGGTCACGTCCAGGAACATCTCGTCATTGGAGGCACATTGCTTCAGGAGCGGCTTGACGTCGGAGCTGACCTCAAGCCCCACGGTGAAGATCTCGATCCCGACCGCCTTCATGTTGGTGCACAGCAAGGTGAGCCTTGCATTCATCGCGGTGGTGCGCTGGGCGGCCGTGCCCGTCGTGATGCCGAGGCGTCCCTGTCCGATATAGCCGACGCCGGAATAGATCGATTTGTTGGTGTTGGTGGTGACAAAATTGGCGTTCTCGCCGTCGGTCATGAGCACCACATATTTCGTGATGTTCGGCGTGCCATAGGCCACTCCGTCGCCGAACGGGCCGTAGGGCGAGAGCACGTGCCAGCCCCAGATGAGCCCCAGGGCCACATTGGTGTCGCCGACGGCGGTAAGGGCGTCGATCTTGTCCCTCACGGCCTCCATGTCGCTGGTCAGCCGCAGCAGAGGCTGCAGGCTGCAACCGGCATTCGGGCCGATCGTATAGCCGGTCGTGCTGTTGGCCCCGGTCCGCACCGGGCGCCTGTTGTATTTTTCAATGCGCCCCTGGCGCTCGCGCCACACGGTGCTCTTGGTCTCGCCGGTGCCGTAGTCGTTCAGGTAATCATTGTAGGAGGATCCGCCACCCGGCACCGAATTGGAATCCGGCTCGTCGACCGCGAAATAGGGAACGAACAGCGTCGCCGGGGTCGCGGTACTGGGCGGCGTCTCCTGCACGTCATAGGGAATGGGCCGGCCTTCGACACATCCCGCCCACGGCGTGGATATGTTGGCGAACAAGGTGAAGCGGCTCGGGCTCACCTGGTTGTTGGGCGCGGTCTTGCTGTAGAAGAGCTCCTTGTTGATCGGCGACAGGCCGTTGACGTCCATCCATGACGCCGTCGCATATTGGGAGCCCACATTGACCGTCATCGAGAAGGGAACCACGGCGACCTTCACCTGAGACGGGTCCGTGGCGGCGGCCTCAAGGCGGTCGGCGAGTGACTTTCCGGCGGTTTTCAGGTTCGCGAGCCGCTGCGTGCCGCTGGTCACCATGGATCCCGTATTGTCGAGCACGAGCGCGATTTCGACCTTGCCGATGCTCGCATCCACCTCGTTGCTCGCCGATATCGGCACCGGCTGGTCGTTGATCACGCTAAACAGCGTCAGCTCGACCGTGGTCGAGGCGCTGAAGGTGATCTTGGTGCCGGTTCGCTCGGCCACCACCGTGATCGGCCCGAAGCCCTTGCCGGCCAGCCGACCCTGGATCCAGTCGCCCGCCTTTTCCTCGAGCTCGGCGTCGCTGGTGCTGCGCGCGAGGTGCACAAGGGTAAGCCCGGCCGAATCCACGGCCTCCTGAAGCTGGACGCGTCCGAGCGAGAGGCGGGCATAATCCACGGCGAGGCCGCCCGCTCCGATCAGCGGGATCATCATCAGCCCGAAAGTCACCGCGGTCGCGCCCGATTGGTTGCGGGCGAACGCGGCGATCCATGCGCCGAGACGGCACAGCCCCCTTCGCTTTGTCGCCTCAGTGCGCATGGGTGAGCCGGAGCACGGCTGGCGTGATGATCACGGCGAACAGGACCGGCAGAAAGAAGATGACCATCGGCACCGTGAGCTTGGGCGGAAGGGACGCGGCGCGCTTTTCAGCCTCGCTCATGCGCATGTCCCGGTTCTCCTGCGCGAGAACCCGCAAGGAATGACTGAGCGCCGTCCCGTATTTCTCCGACTGGATGAGGCTCGTCACGACGCCCTTGACGCCGTCGAGCCCTGTGCGCTCGCCGAGATTCTCATAGGCTTTCCGGCGATCCTGCAAATAGGACAGCTCCGCCGTGGTGACGCCGAGTTCCTCCGCCAGTTCCGGCGATTGGGTGCCGATTTCGGCCGAGACCTTGCGAAGCGCCACCTCGATGCTCATGCCGCACTCGATGCAGATCAGCAGGAGATCGAGCGCATCCGGCCAGGACCGGCGGATCGAGTGCTGGCGCTTGTCGGTCTTGTTCTTCACATAGATGGCGGGGGCATAATAGCCGAGACCCGCCGCGGCCATGACGATGGCAAACTTCAGCGCGAGCGGATAGTCGAGCTGCAGCAGGACGAACACATAGAAAGCCGCCAGGATCAGCATGCCGACGGGAGCGAGCTGGCGGACCGCGAGATAGGTGATCACCGGACCGGGGCCGCGATACCCCGCCATCTGCAGCTTCTGCACCAGTTCGCTGCCGCCGGAGCCGGCGAGGTTGAGCCGATCCACGACGATCCTGAAGATGCGCTTCGGCTCCCGGCGCAGGGGGACGGGCTTGCTCGCAGCGCCAAGCTGGCCGCGCTCGCGCAGGCGGATGCGCTCGCGCTCCCCGGCAAGCCGCGCCATGCGCGCCGCCAGGTTGTCCTGCGCAAAATAAGGGCGCGCGACGACCAGGATCGCCGCGAGTATCGACAGCGCCGCGCCGATCGCGGTCAGCAGGTCGGCATTGTCTGTGAAAAATGCGAGGTCCATGTCCGGCTCAGAAATCAAAACTGATCATTTTACGCATGACGAAAATGCCTATCCCCATCCAGATCGCCGCTATGCCCAGAACGATGTTTCCGGTCGTATTTGTGAAAAGCAAAGCAATGTATTTCGGAGACGTGACGAAGATAATGCATCCGATGACAAAGGGGAGGCTGCCTATGATCAATGCCGAATAGTTCGCTTCCGCACTCATCGCCGTTATTTTTGATTTCATTTTTTTTCTCTCGCGCAAGATCTTGGACAGATTGCCGAGGGTCTCGGCGAGGCTGCCGCCGACGCTGCTCTGCAGGGAGATGACGATCGCGAAGAAATTCGCCTCGGCCAGCGGTATGCGCTCGGGCAGTCTTTGGATGGCCTGATAAATCGGGACGCCGAGGGTCTGGTCTTCGAGGATGCGGCGAAATTCGCCGCGAACCGGTTCCTGGGCCTCGGTGGAGATGATCTTCAGGCAATCGGCCAGGGGCAGGCCGGCCTTCACGCCACGCACGATGACATCGACGCTGTTGGGAAACTCGGCCGCGAACCCGTTCAACCGGCGCTTGCGCGTGTGGCTGACATAGAGGTGCGGCAAAAGCAGCCCGCACAAGATGCCGATGGAAAGGGAAAACAGCCACCCAATGCGGAGGACGGCGGCGGCGAGGACGAACCCGGCGAGGGCGCTCACCACGCACGTCACGTAATAGCGCCGGGGAGTCCAGGTGAGGCCCGCCTGGTTCAGCCGGCCCATCAGCGAGGGCCGGCCGCCATTCTTGACCTTCTGCTTTTCCGCAAGGTTCTTCAGCGTGTCTTCGATAATCTTCCGGCGCGCGGCATCATCGATGCCGCCCCGCTGGGACATCGGCGCGCCCATGGCCGCAATGGCGGCGAGACGCCTGTCCCGTTCGGAATTCTGGCCAAAGCGGCCGTATAGGACGGCGGCCACCAGCCCCCCGATGCTTCCCATGGCGAGGACGGCGATGATCAGCGTCATGACGTCGGGGGAGAGCGCGAACATTCAAGCTCTCCCTAGGCGTCGGGCTGGTCGGCGGCATCGAGGGCGGCGGCGAGGCGCCGCTCTTCTCCGTAATAGCGCGCACGATCCCAGAATCGGGGACGGCCGATGCCGGTGGAGCGATGTCGGCCGAGAATATTTCCCTGCGCGTCCTCGCCGAGATATTCGTAGAGGAAAAGATCCTGGGTGATGATGACATCGCCCTCGAGGCCCAGGACTTCGGTGATGTGGGTGATCCGCCGCGATCCATCCCGCAGACGGGAGGCCTGAACGATGATGTCGACGGAGGACACGATCATTTCGCGGATCGTCTTCGAGGGCAAGGTGTAGCCGCCCATGGTGATCATGGATTCGATGCGCGAGAGAGCTTCGCGCGGGGAGTTCGCGTGCAAGGTGCCCATGGAGCCGTCGTGGCCGGTATTCATCGCCTGCAGGAGGTCGAACGCCTCCGGGCCGCGCACCTCGCCCACGATGATCCGCTCGGGGCGCATGCGCAGGCAATTCTTGACCAGATCCCGCATGCTGACCTGTCCCTCGCCTTCCAGGTTCGGGGGGCGGGTCTCCAGCCGCACGACGTGGGGCTGCTGCAATTGAAGCTCCGCCGCATCCTCGCAGGTGATGATGCGCTCGGTGGGCTCGATATAGGCGGTCAGGCAATTGAGCAGCGTCGTCTTGCCGGAGCCCGTTCCGCCGGAAATCACCACGTTGCACCGGACGCGCCCGATGATGCGCAGGATCTCGGCCCCCTCATGGTTGATGGAGCCGAACCTCACCAGTTGATCAAGCGTGAGCTTGTCCTTCTTGAATTTGCGGATGGTCAGCGTGGGTCCGTCGATGGCGAGCGGCGCGGCGATCACGTTGACGCGCGAGCCGTCGAGGAGGCGGGCGTCGCACACCGGGCTCGCCTCATCCACCCGGCGCCCGACCTGGCTGACGATGCGCTGGCAGATATGCAGCAATTGGGCATTGTCGCGAAACCGGATATCGGTCTTCTGCATCTTGCCGGCGACTTCGATGTAGACGGTATTCGCGCCGTTCACCATGATGTCGGCAATGTCGTCGCGCGCGAGCAGGGGCTCAAGCGGGCCATATCCGAGGACATCATTGCAGATGTCCTCGAAAAGCTCCGCCTGCTCGGACGTGGAAATGACGATCTTCTTGACCAGGACGATGTCGTTCACCATTTCGCGGATTGCGGACCGGCTCTGCTCGGCGTCCATCCGCGTCAGCTGCTCGACATCGATGGCCTCGATCATGGCCGCGAGCATCTGCGACTTGAGGTCGTAATATTCGGGGGTCTTGTGGCCGGTGGGTGGCCGCGCGGCGCGCTCGGCCGAACCAGGCTGCGCTACCTTGGGCAGGGGCAGGACATTGGACGCGGCAGTCCCGACGATCGGAGGCGCGGCCGCCACCTGCGGCTTGACGACCTCGACGCCCGCGCGCTGGTCGGCCGGCCCGTCCCCCCGAGACATTCGCTTGCCGAACATGGTGCCTTCCTCCCGAAAACCAGGCGATGGGGGTCCCATCAGCCGCGCGGCTCCCGCCTGAATCGTTCGAACAGGGGCGAGAGGCGGGACGTGCGCCGGGCGCCGACCTTGATGTCCCGCCGCGCCGCGACGACATCGGCCAATTCGCCGATTTTCCGCACGGCCGCCGATTTCGCCGCCACATCCGGCAGCATCTGGCCCTTGTTGGCGGCGGTCCCGAACACGCGCGCGTCGAAGGGGATGCACAGCAGCGGCTCGTGCTGGAGCGCCTTGGCGAACTCCTTCGGGCTGATCTCCGGTCGCTTGGGCATGCCCACCTGGGTGAGGACCACCCTGGGCGGGGCGTCATTGGGCCGCGCCTCCCGCAGGTGATCCAGCATGCTCTTGGCGTTGCGCAGATTGGCAAGGTCCGGCGCCGCCGTGATGATGATCTCGTCCGCCGCGACGACCACGTTCCGCGCCCAGGCGGACCACAGGTGGGGCACGTCGAGGATAAGGAAGGGAGCGCTTTCCTGCGCCACGGCGATGAGCGGCGCAAAGGCTGTGGGATCGGGATCGTAGCAGCGGTCGAGCGAGATGGGGGCGCGCAGAAGGCTGAGATGATCGTTGCATTTGACGATCAGGCGATCGAGCAACACGTCGTCGAGGCGCCCTTCGTCCTGGATCGCCTCCAAGACCCCCATGCCGGCGTCGAGGTTGAAATCCAGGCTGCCGGTCCCGAAGGGCAGGTCCAGGTCCAGCATGATGACGTGCGAGCCCGTATGCCGGCCGATCATCCAGCCCACATTGTGCGCCAGGGTGGACGATCCGACGCCGCCCTTCGCGCCGATGAAGGCGATGGTCTTGCCGAGCTTCTTGCTCGCCGTTCCACGATAGATGGAGGAGATGGCGTGGATCAGCGACAGCGGATCGCAGGGCGCGAGCAGATATTCGCTGACGCCGCGCCGCATGAGTTCGCGATAGAGGAAGATGTCGTTCTCATGCCCGATCACCACGACCCGGGTGCCGACGTCGCAGACGTCCGATAGGGCATCAAGATCCCGCAAGATGGCGGCCGCGGGCGCCCGGCTTTCGATCAGGATGAGGTCCGGCGCGGTCTGCCCGCCATAAAGCGCGATCGCACCGGCAAGGCCGCCCTGCTGGAACGCCACGCGGGCATGGCCCATCACGCGGTCCTGCGCCGCCTGCTCCACGGCGCGCGTGATGGCCGCGCTCTCGCAGAAGGCGTGGATCACGATGCGGGGAACATGTGCGGGCGCACGCGCCGGCGCGGCCGGCCGCGCGTCGACGTGCGATCCCGCAAGGGCTGCGGGTTCGGGCGGGAGAGGATCGATTGCGGCCGGCTGCAGTTTTCCCATCACCTTGACCAGGGCACGATTTCCGTTCGGCTTTACTGAGTGCGGACGATTTCACTTTGCCCCGCGCGCAGGATGCGTATGGTCGCCCCCTCGGGCGCGAGGGCGGCGGTTTCGTCGTCGTCGGCCGCCGAGCGCAAGGCCAGGGAGAGGCTTCCGGCGACTTGCCCCGCCACCACGAGGACCTGGACCTGTGGGGGGTCGACCTCCAGCGTCACCGTCTTGCCGACCACGGCCATCCCCTTCGAGCCGTCGGCCTGCTGGTCGACCGCCAGCACGCGGATGTTGCGCAGCAAGGTCCGGCTCCAGACTTCGCCCTGGGCCCCGCTGGGGCGGACGGCGCTCTGGATCACGTCCACCCTGTCGTTTGGAAGGATGAAGCCGCCGGCGGTGCTTTCCGCCGAGATCCGGATGGCGACGGCGCGCTTTCCCGACGGCAGCATGCTCGCGAGCATTCCCGCCTGATTGCGCGAGAGCTTTTCCTCGAGGATGGGCTCGCCGGCGACGAACCGGCCCCGCACGGCGGACCCGAGCAGGGTCGCCGTGGCATTCGGCTTCTCCGCGCGGCTGATCAGCGTCGGGCTCAGGGGCTGTTTCCAGATCTGCCAGCGAAGGTCCTTCGCCAGGATCACATGGCCCTGCGGGAGATCCGCCGCCGCCACGAGCACCTCGGTGGCGACCGGCTGCGCGCGCACCACCTGCGGCGGCGTGGGGCTGCCCGACCGCATGGCCCAGACGAGCCAGGCCGCCAGCCCGCCGGCGGCCAGCGCGACGACGAGAATGATCACGCGGAGCATAAGCCTTGAGCCTCGTCATCCTCCCGCAGCGGGCCGTCCGCCTCGCCTGCAGGCCCTCAGAAAGCAACCGTCATCCAATGCGTCTTCGGAAGGACGTAGAGCGCCCCGCTCGCGATCGCGACGCCATAGGGAATACGTGATTTCGGATCGTGGAGCCGGGCGATCCACGGGATCGAACGGCAGTGCGCGGGAAGCGGAACGGCGCGAAGCTGGAGAATGACCAGCGTCAGAACGCCGCCGAAGAGCGCGGTGTAAAGAAGATACGGGAACGCCTGAGCCGGGCCGAGCCACAGGCTCGCCACGGCGGCGAGCTTGGCGTCGCCCCCGCCGATCCAGCCGAGGGTGAAGAACGCCATCATGCAGACGAGGATCAGCGCGGCGAATCCCGCGCTCAGACCGATCGGCGCGACGCCCTGTCCGGAAAGCGGCGCCAGGAGGGCATATGCGGCGAGCAGGAACAGGACGAGCGCGTTGCGGATCCGCATGGTGCCGACATCCCGGATGGCGGCCCACACCATCGCCGCCGCGAAGCACAGGCCGCCGAGCGATGTCGCAATCACCTGCGTCATGAAGGAGGGCCGCTCGCTGTGTCTCGAAGCGTCAGATGGCGACGGAGGCCCTCGCGCGCCTCCGCCCGCGGCGGAGCAATGCTAGTCTGAGATCATTCCTGGGGCGGGTTGGCACCGCCACCGGCGGCGTTCGTGTTGATGTCAGTGAGCTTGGTGCCGATGGTGCCGAACGTGGTGTTCAGCTGGGTGCCGATGATGGTCACCGCGCCGATGATGACGACGGCGATCATGCCGGCGATGAGGCCGTATTCGATGGCGGTCGCGCCGGATTCGTCCTTCAGGAAGGGCTTGAACAGGGTCTTCATGGATCGGTCCTCGATTGGCTGAGTGGCCGCCGCGTTCAGCAGCGCCCCGCGCACTCCAGAGCGGGAAATTCAGGGGAACCAAAACTCCCGCCAGCACGTTGGGACATTGCCGACTGGTGCGTCCGGGGTCGATTCGGCTTCATGGCCTAGGACGTTTGCCGCCCGCTCTCGGCCATATGGCAGAGTGGATGCGATGGCGCATGCCTGCTATCTTTGCCACGCACGCATTGGCCCCTCCGATTGCGGTCGTCGAGCGACCGCCCGCGAAAGCGGTCTCGCCCCGCGCGTCAGGAACCGACATGAGCGGCCGCCCCATCATGCTTCTTGCAGGCCTTCTCGCGGCGGCGGCGCCCCTCGGTCGCATGTCCTGCCGCGCCGCGGAGACCGGCCAGCCGCGCACCATCGCGCTCCCGGTCGGTGCCTCCGAGGTATTCCGCGCCCAACCGGGCATCGCCACGATCCTGCTGGGCAATCCGGCGATCGCCGATGTGAGCCTGATCAACAGCACCACCCTCGCCATCACCGGGAAGGCGCGGGGTGCGACCAATCTGATCCTGCTCTCCCCGTCGGGCAGCGAAATATCGCGCACGGCGCTGCAGATCGGGCCGCAGCAGGCGGAGGTCACCTTCTTCGTCGGCGAAAAGGCGCGGATCTATTCGTGCGCGCCCACCTGCGTGGCGCTCGCGAATCCCGCCCCGGCGGGAGTACCGGCCGCGGAAGCGGCCGCCGGAACGGCGCCCGGCGGATCGGCGCCTCCGGCGGACCCGCAGGTGCCGGCTGGCGGCCCCCAATAGCCGCCGCGCCGCGTCAGGGTTCAACCCGGCTTGCGGTTGGCGGCGCTGCGCAACATCTGGAGATTGTTGGCGGCGGTCACGTTGGAGGGATCGAGGCTGAGCGCCTTCAGGAAATTGTCGCGCGCCTTGGCGAGATCGCCGCGCAACATGTAGGAATAGCCCACGTTGTTATAATATTCGGCCCGATCACCGAGATATTGCCCGGCCATGCGATAGGCGCGGTCGGCCAGATCGAAGCGGCGCACGCGGTCATAGGACGCGGCAAGCCCGAGCCATGCCTCGCCGCTTTCCGGCGCCACTTCCACGGCGCGTTCGTAATAGCGCACGGCGCGGCCGTAATTCCCGGCCCGGAACTGGTTCTTCGCCACCTGCAGAACCTGGTTGTCCGGATAGGCCTCGACCTGTGTCGGCACCTCCATGGCCGGAAGCGTATTGCCCCAGCTGGAAAGGCTGTCGCCCCCGTTCGCACCGCAGGCGGAGAGCGCAACGCACAGCGGGAGCAGGATCAGCGCAGGGGCGATACCCCGGAATGGCCGCATCTTGAATACCTCGCCACCCGCCCGCCGGTGCGCGGCGGGAAGAGGTGCTTGATTTGGGCCCCTGTATCCAGAGCCGATATGCTGGAATTCGGCGGGCGACGCAAGCGCCCAGCCGCCCCTCGGAACGCTCCGCACGATCGCTCTTAAGTATATTGTGCCGCCATACTTAATCGCCACCGTGCACCACCCTGTTGGCCGAGGCCGGCACCCGCGGCCGGCCTAGGCCATCTGGCCGAATGGACCCGGCCGCGGCTCATTTCCTACAAGGCGTGTGAGGTAAGAGAGTGGGCGGCCGGAAAGATGCGCGCGTTGATTGTGCCGCTCGTCGAAGGACCTGGCCGGATCATTCGGCTGGGATGCCTGGCCCTGTTCTGGACCCTTGCCCTGGCCGGCTCCGGGCAAGCCCAGGAGCAGCTGGTTCAATTCGCCAATGGCCGCTCCACCGCCTCGATCACTGTCCCGGCGGGCCAGTTCCTGACGGCGAAGACCGTGGGCGACGTGGACAAGGTGGTGGTCGGCGATCCCGCCGTGGCGACCGCGGTGCCCCTCACCAGCCGCACATTCTACGTGCTCGGCAAATCCCTCGGCCGCACCAATATCGCCGTGTTCGGGCCCGGTGGAACCCTGCTCGGCACGGTGGACGTGGAAGTCGGCGCCGACACGGCCGATCTTGGCTCGGCCCTCCGGGAAGCCATTCCGGCGGCGCGGATCAAGGTCGATACGATCAACGGGCGGATCCGCCTCAGCGGTACGGTACCCGATGCCGTCAGCCTGCAAAAGGTTCTCGAGATCGCGCAGCAATACGGCGCCGCCGGCGTGATCAATGCGCTGCGGGTGACCGGTGGGCAGCAGGTGATGCTGGAAGTGCGCATCATCGAGGTCAATCGCAATGCCGGGCGGGAGTTGGGCATCAGCTGGTTTGTCGGCGGCAAGTCCGGCGGGGCGGCCACCGGTGCATTCTCGCCGCCGGAGCTTCCCCCTCCGGGCGTGCAGTTCCACGCTTCTCTGCCAAGCGGCTCCTCGCCGTTCGGCACCGTTCTGGCGCAAGTGCTGGGCGGAGGCATCAGCGCCGACGTACTCATCCAGGCCCTGGAGGAGAAGGGCCTCGCCCGCCGCCTCGCCGAGCCCAATCTCGTCGCGCTCTCGGGCGAGACGGCGAGCTTTCTCGCCGGCGGAGAGGTGCCGATCCCGGTGTCGGAAGAGAATGGCAGCGTGACCGTCCAGTACAAGGAATATGGCATCCGGCTGAACTTCACCCCGATCGTGCTGGAACGGGGCCTCATCAACATGAAGCTCCAGCCGGAGGTGAGTCAGGTCGATGAATCGACGCGGGTGACGACTGGCGCCATCTCGGTTCCGTCCTTCATCACCCGGCGCGCCAGCACCATCCTCGAAGTGCGCGACGGGCAGAGCTTCGCGATGGCCGGCTTGCTGCAAACCACCCATTCCAACACCCAGAGCCAGCTCCCCTGGGTCGGGCAATTGCCGGTGCTGGGCGCGCTCTTCCGATCTTCCTCCTTCCAGGAGGACGAAACCGACCTGGTCATCATCGTCACCCCCCGCCTCGTCAGTCCGGCGCGGCCCGGCCTGCCGCTGCGCACGCCCCTCGACACCAAGCTCCCCGGCAATGACGTGGACTTCTTCCTCATGGGCAAGCTGGAGGTGGACGATGACATGATGCGCCGCTTTGCCGATGGCACGGGCGTCATCGGCCCCTATGGCCACATCATCGACATCGGGCCGCCGAAGCCCGGCAACGCGAGCAAAGTCATTGCCAAATACTAGCCGGCTTCTCCAGATCGCGTTCGCTCTCGGCTCCATGAGCCTCCTGGCGGGATGCGCCGACTATCTGAAGCGCAGCGACATGATCTCGGATGCCGCGGGCGAGGCGCAAAGCTGGAACAAGGTCGTCCAGACCACCGACCCCTGGCCGCCTTATGTGATGGACACGAAAATTCCAGGAAATGGGCAGCGCGTGAGCAAGGTCATGGCGCGGTACACGGCGGGCCCCGCATCCTCCACCAGTTCGGCACCCTCCGCCGATGGCCCTTCCGCCTCTGCGGGCGCCTCTGCGGATGCCAGCGCAACGGGGGCGGCGACGGGAAGATAGCCATTGTCCTGGCACCCTTGGCCGGGTGACCGGGCGCGGCACCGCGCGGCGGCTGGAAGGGACCCTGGAACGGCCGAAGGCCACCGATGCCGGCTTCGCCTTCGTGGGCATCCTCGGAGCCATCGTCGACGTTGCCAAGGCAGGGCGCGCTGCCGGCTCGGCCAGCTGCTCTTTGTCGGTCCATGGCGCAAGCGGACATCCCATCCGCGACGCCGAAGCCGTGACACCGAAGCCATTGGAAGTGGCCGCGTATTTCATCCGATCGCAGGGGCCGCGCGCTCGCATGTCAAAGTGACGCGCAACGGTCTCGTCGCTTGACACCGCCCAATGCTTCGGGTCTTCCTTTGCGGCATGGTCCGCGACTTTCCACATGCTCTGCGAGCGATTCCCCGTCTGGCGATGCGCCGGATGGTGGCCGTCGCCGTGATGCTTTGCCTGCTTTTCGGCGCGTTTGCCGAAACGGTGGCTGCGCACCATGTGGACGATGTGGATACCCGCGTCGCGATGAGCGACGGGGCACCCGACCAGGGGGCCGAGAAGAAGCTTCCGGACCACGGGCCGTCCTTGCCCTCCGCCGACCATGATTGCCACGGCTGCGCCGCCGTCGTGCTGCATGCGCCGCTGGAGATGGTGATCGCACGCGTCCCGACAGGTCTTGAGACCCTGTCCGAGAACCTGGTCGAGGGCCGCGTTCCCGGCACCGAATTGCGTCCTCCCCGGGCCTGATCCTTCCGCACGTCGCGCGCTGACGCCCTGCGTCGGCCAATGCAGACTCATGCCCGGAACGGATCATGTCTTCTCGTGCCCTCGCGCTCGCGCTCGGGGCAGCGCTCGCGCTGCTTCAGGCGTCGCCGACCTTTGCCGCCGCGCCGCGGCCGCTGACCCTGGCCCAGGCCCTTTCCAGCGCCCTTGCCGCCAACCCCAGGCTGACCGTCGCCGAGCGCGACATCGGCATGGCGGGCGGCCGGAGCATGCAGGCGGCTGCCCTGCCGAACCCGAACCTCTCGCTGGAGGTCGACAATGCCTTCGGTTCCGGGTCGTACCAGGGGCTCGATCTGTCCGAGCAAACGCTCCAGGTCAGCCAGCTCGTGGAGCTGGGCGGCAAGCGCGAGGCGCGCATCGCCGCCGCCAGCGCCGGGGTCGGCGTTGCCCGGTGGGAGCGCGAGGCGCTGCGCCTCCAGGTGCTCGCGGAGACGACGGCGGCCTTCGTCGCCGTCCTCAGCGCCCAGCGTCGCCTGGATATCCTGAAGGGGCAGGCCGACGCCATCGCGCGATGGGCGCCGCTGCTCCAGAACCGCGTGGAGGCCGGAGCATCGTCGCCCGCGGAAATCTCGCGCTCGAAGGTGGCAGCCAATCTCGCGCAGGTGGAATTGGAGCGCGCCAAGGCCGCCCTCGTCACCGCCCGGCGCGAGCTGGCCTTGCTCATGGGCGCCTCCGAGGCGAAGTTCGGCCCCGCCACCGGCAATCTTGCGCGCGTCGACCTGCCGCCAGCGCTCGACCGCATCCTGAAGTCCGCGCAGGAGAATCCGCAGCTCACGCGCTTCACCGCCCTGAAGGCCCAGCGCCGGGCCGAAATGGAAGGCGCGCGGGCCCGGGCGGTGCCGGACGTCACCCTCGGGGTCGGCTATCGCCACTACAACGAGACCGCCGACAGCGGCATGATGTTCACTCTGTCGGTGCCGCTCCCGGTGCTCGACCGGAACGAGGGCGGGATCGTCGAGGCCGGCGAATCCCTGAGGCGGGCAGAGGCGGAGGAAGCCGTCGCCCGAAGCGCCCTCATCTCGCAGGTGGGCCGCGCCTATGACAGCCTGAAGGCCTCCTATGACGAGGTCGCCATTCTGCGCGGCGGCGGCCTCCTGGATGCGAGGAGCGCCTTCGAGGGCATCCAGAGCGGCTATTCCGAGGGACGCTACACGCTCCTCGAACTCCTCGACGCCCAGTCCGCATTGACCGAGACCGCGCTGCGCGAACTCGACGCCCTCGTTTCCTATCACACGGCTCTCGCCACCCTCGAGGGGCTCACCGGCCGTCCCGTCACCTTCGCCAAAGGAAAATCCAAATGAGCCGCGCGGTGCGACGCGACCTGGCGCTGCTTCTGCTCGGCCTCGTGGCCGGGGCGGGCACGCTCCATGTCTTGCAGGATCGATCTGCCCCCATCACCTCCACCCAGGCCGCCGAGGGGGCGCACGGAGAAGAGGAAGGCCATGCGGAGGGAGCGGTCGCGCTTGACGACGCGAAGCTTGCCGCGGCGGGCATCGGTCTCGAAACCGCCGGGCCGGAGAAGCTGCGCCAGAAACTCCGCCTGAACGGGCTGATCCAGCCGAACCAGGAGGCGGTCGTCCAGGTCGCTCCGCGCTTTCCGGGCATCGTGCGGGAAATCCGCAAGCGCCTGGGGGACAAGGTCAACAAGGGGGATGTTCTGGCGGTCGTCGAGAGCAACCAGAGCCTCACGACATATGATCTGAAGTCGCCGATCTCGGGCACCGTGGTGGATCGCGCCGTGGCGCTGGGAGAATATGTCTCCGAGCAGAAGCCCGCCTTCGTCGTCGCCGATCTCTCCACCTTGTGGGTGGACCTCTCGGTCTACCGGCGGGACTTCGCGCAGGTCCGCGTCGGCGATGCCGTTGTGGTCGATCCCGAGGACGGCGGCGCGCCGATCCAGGGGCAGGTCATCTATGTGTCGCCCATCGGCGCCGCGGATACCCAGAGCGGGCTCGCGCGCGTCGCCATCCCCAATGAGGGAATGCGGCTGCGGCCGGGCCTGTTCGCGGTCGGCACCATCGTGCTCGCGGAGAAGCCGGTCGATCTCGCCGTCCGCCTCGCCGCCCTCCAGACCATCGACAACCGGACGGTCGTGTTCGTCCGCAACGGCGAGGCTTTCGAGCCGCGCGACGTGGAGCTGGGCGAGCGGGACGGGGACTGGGCCGAGGTGCTGTTCGGCCTGATGGCCGGGGATGCCTATGCCGCGAACAACAGCTTCGTGATCAAGGCCGAGCTCGCCAAGGGGAGCGCCAGCCATGAGCACTGAGGCCCGTCCCTCCAGCGCGGAGGCGTCGCGATGATCGACGCCATTCTCGCCTTCTCGATCCGCCAGCGTTGGCTGGTGGTGCTGGCCTGCCTGGGCGTGGCGGCCTTCGGCGCCTGGAACTTCACGCGCCTGCCCATCGATGCGGTGCCGGACATCACCAATGTCCAGGTGCAGATCAACACCTCCGCGCCCGGCTTCTCGCCGCTGGAGACCGAACAGCGCATCACCTTTCCGATCGAGACCGCCATGGGCGGCCTGCCGGGCCTGGACTACACCCGCTCCATGTCGCGCTACGGCCTCAGCCAGGTGACGGTGGTGTTCCGCGACGGGACCGACATCTATTTCGCCCGCCAGCTGGTGAACGAGCGCATCCAGCAGGCCAAGGACCAGCTTCCGCCGGGCGTCGCGACCGCCATGGGGCCCGTCTCCACGGGCCTCGGCGAAATCTATATGTACACGGTGGAGGCCAAGGCCGGGGCTAAGAAGCCGTCCGGCGAGCCCTATAGTCCCACCGACCTGCGCACCATCCAGGACTGGATCATCAAGCCCCAGCTGCGCACCGTGCCGGGCGTGGTCGAGGTGAACACCATCGGCGGCTACGAGCGCGAGTTCCATGTCCTGCCCAACCCGGCGCGGCTCATGGCCTACCGCATCTCGTTCCGGGACGTGATGACCGCGCTCGCGGCCAACAACGCCAACGTGGGCGCAGGCTATATCGAGCGGAACGGCGAGCAGTATCTCGTCCGCACGCCCGGACAGGTGGCCAATGCGGAGGAGATCCGGGAGATCGTCATCGGCAGCCATTCCGGCACGCCGATCCGGATCGGCGACATCGCCGAGGTGCGTGAGGGCAAGGAGCTGCGCACGGGCGCGGCGACGCTGAACGGGGAGGAGGTGGTGCTCGGCACCACCATGCTGCTCATCGGCGAGAACAGTCGCACGGTGGCCCAGCGCGTCGAGACGCGGCTGGAAGAAATCTCCCGCTCGCTGCCCGAAGGCGTCATAGCCCGCGCCGTCTACGACCGCTCCCACCTCGTGGAAGCCACCATCGCCACGGTGGAGAAGAACCTCGTCGAAGGCGCGCTGTTCGTCATCGCGGTGCTGTTCGTGCTGCTGGGGAACATCCGCGCGGCGCTGGTGACGGCCTGCGTGATCCCGCTCGCCATGCTCTTCACCATCACCGGCATGGTGGAGAACAAGGTCAGCGCGAACCTGATGAGCCTCGGGGCCATCGACTTCGGCATCATCATCGACGGCGCCGTCATCATCGTGGAGAACTGCCTGCGCCTGCTGGCGGAGGCGCAGCACAAGAGGGGCCGCCTGCTGACGCGGGCGGAGCGGTTCGAGACCATCCTCGCGGGGTCGAAGGAGGTGATCCGGCCGAGCCTGTTCGGCACCATGATCATCGCCGTGGTCTACCTGCCGGTGCTCACGCTCACGGGCGTGGAAGGCAAGATGTTCACGCCCATGGCGATCACGGTGCTGATGGCGCTGCTCGGCGCGGCGCTGTTCTCCATGACCTTCGTGCCCGCCGCCATCGCCCTGTTCGTGACCGGCAAGGTGTCCGAGCACGAGAACGCCATCATGCGGGGCGCCCGGCGCCTCTACACGCCATTGCTGGATGCCTGCATCGATTATCGCGGCGCGGTGGCCGTGGCGGCCGCCGCCCTGGTGATCGCGAGCGGCCTTGCGGCCTCGCGCATGGGCGGGGAGTTCATCCCCAGCCTCGACGAGGGCGACGCCGCCATCCAGGCGCTGCGCGTTCCCGGCACCAGCCTCACGCAGTCGCTCGAGATGCAGGAGGCCCTCGAAAAGCGCCTGCTGAAGGTGCCGGAAGTGAAGGAGATCTTCGCCCGCGTCGGCACGGCCGAGATCGCCACCGACGCGATGCCGCCCTCCATCTCCGACGGCTACATCATGCTGAAGCCCCGCTCGGAATGGCCGGACCCGTCCAAGCCGAAGACCGCATTGATGGAGGACATCGAGAAGGCCGCCGAGTCCGTGCCGGGGAGCAATTACGAACTGTCCCAGCCCATTCAGCTTCGCTTCAACGAACTGATCTCCGGCATCCGCAGCGACGTGGGCGTGAAGATCTTCGGCGACGATCTCGATACCCTGCTCCAGGTCGCCGGCCAGGTGCAGGCGGTGCTCCAGAAGGTGCCCGGCGCGGCGGACGTGAAGACGGAACAGGTCTCGGGCCTGCCCATGCTGACCGTCGGGCTGAACCGGGCGGCCATGGCGCGCTTTGGCGTCTCCGTCGCCGATGTGCAGGAACTGATCGAGATCGCGGTGGGCGGCAAGGAGGCGGGGGTCCTGTTCGAGGGCGACCGGCGCTTCGACATCGTGGTGCGCCTGCCGGAGGACTTGCGGACCGACATCGAGGCGCTGCGCGCCCTGCCCATCCCGTTGCCACCGGCGAACGAGGAGGGCCGGCCCGTTCGCGCGAGCTGGGGGGCGGCCGCAACCTCCCAGATCCGCTATGTGCCGCTCTCGTCCATCGCCATCCTCACGGTGTCGCCCGGCCCCAACCAGATCAGCCGCGAGAACGGCAAGCGGCGGATCGTGGTGAGCGCCAACGTGCGCGACCGGGACCTCGGCTCGTTCGTCGCCGACGCCCAGAAGCAGGTCGCCGGGACGGTGAAACTGCCGGAGGGCTATTGGGTCGGCTGGGGCGGCCAGTTCGAGCAACTCGTCTCCGCCACCCAGCGCCTCGCCATCGTGGTGCCGATCGCGCTGGCGCTGATCTTCCTGCTGTTGTTCATGAGCTTCGGGTCGGTCGGCGATGCGCTGCTGGTGTTCTCCGGCGTGCCGCTGGCGCTGACGGGGGGCGTTGCCGCGCTGCTGCTGCGGGATATCCCGCTCTCCATCAGCGCGGGCATCGGCTTCATCGCCCTGTCGGGCGTCGCGGTACTGAACGGGCTCGTCATCATCGCTTTCATCCAGCGGCTGCGGGCCGAGGGGAAGGGGATCCTCACTGCCGTCCGCGAGGGAGCGCTGACGCGCCTGCGGCCGGTGCTGATGACCGCGCTCGTCGCCTCCCTCGGCTTCGTGCCCATGGCGCTGGCGACGGGGCCGGGCGCGGAGGTGCAGCGGCCGCTGGCCACCGTGGTGATCGGCGGCATCATCTCCTCCACCATCCTCACCCTGCTGGTCCTGCCGGCGCTCTACGTGCTGTTCCGGCGCGAGAGCGAGCGGTCGGAACCTGTTTCCACCGCGACCGGCGGAGCCGCCTCAACCTAGAAAACCCACGGAGACACCCATGTTGAAAGCACTTCTCATGGCCGGCGCCTTGCTGCTGTCCGGTCCCGCCTCGGCGCAGCACGCCCACGACAACCAGAAAGGGCCGAACGGCGGCCCCATGGAGGATGTCGCCGGCGTCCATGCCGAGCTGATCGTCTCCGGCCAGGTCGTGACGGTGAACGTCTTCGACGAGGCCGGAAAGCCGATCGACGCGGCCGGCTACACCGGCTCGGCGATGATCGTCTCCGGCAGCGATCGCAAGACCTTTTCGCTGGCCCCGTCAGGCAACGCCCTCACCGGGCAGGCCGCAGCATCCATCGCGAAGGGCGCGGCGGTGACGGTGGTCGTCAAGACGGCCGCCGGAAAGTCCGGTCAGGCGAAATTCACCGCGCCCTGAAGAGAGGAGTGAGGCTCATCATGTCCGGGCGCCAGACCTTCCGCCGCAGTGCCGGGGCGAAGATCGCGGTTGAGCTCATCGCACGTGCGATCCCCGCCCACGCCCGAGATGATAAGCCCCAAGGTCACAAGGCGAACGTGAGGCATGTCTTTCGGGATGTGCCGCTCGGCCCGGGTTCATCTGTCGACGGATGGGAAAGACCCCGCGGATATGGACTCCGCCGCTGTTTTTATTTCCGTGATGCTTTCCCCGTCGCCTTCACGTTCGCAGCCGGCGGGTCACCTCGGAGCGGCGAAACAGGTGATCTCACCGTCTCTTGCCGGGCGCTTCGCTGCCGTCGTCGCCTCTTCGGGATCCCCTCGGACGCGCCGTGCGCGCAGACGGATCTCTTTCAGGCTCCCATCCGCATCAGTCCATGACAGGAGAATAGTTATGAAATTTTCAGTAATTTTTGGATTTTATCTAATAATGACCAGCGCATCTTTCGCGCAAACCGTCGATGCCGAGCATTCAAGCGCAAAAGAGCACGGACTGTATTGTGCAAAGAGGCGAGCGACATGCGTTGATACGTATAAATGGTATCGGCAACATGAGCTTGCTCACTGCCGCATTCAATACAATCAATGTATGCGCGTATGGCAAAAAGGTTGAATGGGATCGCAAGGGCGATGCGCGCGGGGAGGGGAGAGCGCATCAAACCTTCCGGTTCCCGTGATACTCGTCACGGGGTCCGGCCGAGAGGGGCAGCGGCATGAAACACCGAGCAATGCGGCGGCTGACAGGGCCGTCGCATTGCTTCTCCTGTCAGATTTCAGGCCACCGCAGCGTCCCCCTCCACATGGCGATCGGGAAGCTCATGACGTTCGCTGCGACGACCGCATGGATCAGTCCGGGCTGCTGCTGTCCCCGTCGCCGGGCAGCGCCTTGAGGGCGAGCCGGTCCGTGGACGATCCCGTGGGCTCCCATGCGCGCACCCTCCTCAAAGCTTGACGCTGGCCTCGCGTGCCCACAGGCGCAGCTTGCGGCAGCTCTCGATGAACCCCGCCACCGATGCCGCCCCATCGAGGGCGATGAGCCCCTCATCGGCGTCGGGCGCGACGCCGGCCTTCGCGAGCAGCGGGAGAGCCGCCGGCGTGAAGCCGATGAACTTGCAATGCGCGAAGGCGTCGGCCACGAAATCGCGCGCCGTTGCCTCTCCTGCGAGGCGTTCGGCCCCTTCCTTGGAAAGCAGCAGCGCCACGGCGTCGAACAGCACCGAAGGGCCGCCGTCGATCATGTGCTTCGCGGGAAGGAAGGTGCCGTCGGCGGTTTCCACGCCGCCCACCTTCGGAGCCACCAGCTCCATTTTCGCGCCTTCCTTCTCGATGGCTGCCTGGAGCCGCTTCAGCAGCTTGCCGTCGCAGCCATTGCTCACCAGCACGCCCACCTTGCGGCCGGCAAAGCTCGCCGGGCCGTTCTGGATGATGCTGAGGGCGGGGGAGGCCGGCAGGTCGTCGCGCGGAGCGATCGCCGCATCCGCGGGCTTGGGGAGGTCCGTGATCCCGAGCTTGTCCGCCACCGTGGCGCCGAGAGCTTCGTCGATGTTGAGCAGGTGGGCGACCATTCGCTCCCGGAGCACCGGATTCTCGCATTTGCTGAGCTCGAAGGTCAGGGCCATGGCAATGTGCTTCTGCTCGGGCCCGGTCTGGCTGTTGAAGAATTGCCGTGCCTGGCTGTAGTGGTCGGCGAAGCTCTCGGGGCGCAGGCGCACCTTCGGCGCGTCGATCTCTTCGCGGAACGCGCGGAAACCGCGGACGGGGTCTTCGCGCGGTCCCTCGCCGTGCGAATTGGGCTGATAGTTCGTGCGGCCGACCGGGTTGCGCATCGCCATGTGCCCGTCCTGCTGGAAATGCGCGAACGGGCATTTAGGGGCGTTGATCGGGAGGTGGGTGAAGTTCGGGCTGCCGAGGCGCTTCAGCTGGGTGTCGAGATAGGAGAAGTTGCGGCCCTGAAGCAGCGGATCGTTCGAGAAATCGATGCCGGGCGGAACGTTCTGCGTCATGAAGGCGACCTGCTCGGTCTCGGCGAAGAAATTGTCCGGCATCCGGTCCAGCACGAGCCGTCCCACAGGGATCGGCTTGATGATCTCCTCGGGAATGAGCTTTGTGGGATCGAGCACATCGAAATCGAAGCCGTCGGCGAAGTCCTGGTCGAACAGCTGAACGCACAGCTCCCATTCCGGAAAATTGCCGGACTGGATGGCATCCCAGAGATCGCGGCGATGGAAGTCCGGGTCGGCGCCGTTGATCTTCACCGCCTCGTTCCACACCACCGATTGCAGGCCGAGCTTCGGCTTCCAGATGAACTTGACGAAGGTGGACTCGTCCCGCGCATTGAGGAAGCGGAAGGTATGGACGCCGAAGCCTTCCATGAAGCGGAAGGAGCGCGGGATGGCCCGGTCCGACATGACCCACATGATCATGTGCATGGATTCCGGGGTCAGCGAGATGAAGTCCCAGAAATTATCATGGGCGGACTGGGCCTGCGGAAAGCCGCGGTCCGGCTCCGGCTTTACCGAGTGGATCACATCCGGAAACTTGATCGCATCCTGGATGAAGAACACGGGGATGTTGTTGCCGACCAGATCCCAATTGCCTTCCCGGGTGTAGATCTTCACGGCAAAACCGCGCACGTCGCGTGCAAGATCGGCCGAGCCCTCCGAGCCGGCGACGGTGGAGAAGCGCACGAAGGCAGGGGTCTTCTCTCCCGCGCGCTGGAAGAGGTCGGCGCGGGTATATTGGGCGAGGGACGAGTACGTCTCGAAAAAGCCGTGCGCACCATAGCCCCGTGCGTGCACGACACGCTCGGGGATGCGCTCGTGATCGAAGTGGAAGATCTTCTCCCGGAAGTGGAAATCCTCGATCACGCTGGGCCCGCGCGGCCCGATTCTTAGGGTGTTCTGATCATCTGCGACGGGGCCGCCCTGCGCCGTGGTCAGTGTCGGCGTGTCGCCCTGCGCGATCTGATGCAGGTCTCCGCCATTGCCCCGCAACAGGGATTGGTCGTGGATGCGTGCCGTCGTCTTGTCGCTGGCGGGTGCTTTCGTTGCTTTCCTGGCCATCTGGGGTGCTCCCTGAAGCGTGCCTGTGTCGGTGATGAAGCGGGACCAGCGCCGATCCCCTTTTTCCGGCCGTCGCCCATGTTCGACCCGGGATAAGGAATCGGAACCGGAGATTGCGGGGAGCGTTTAGGAGCGAGGTGGTGTCGCGGTCGTTCTCGATCGCGGACCTCCACCTGATCGCGGCGCCCCTTTTGCCGTGCCAGGTGAATGCTTCCCGCACGTTCGGCTGCTCCCTTCTGTGCAAGCAGTAAAACTTTGGATGGTTGGATCGGTTCCAAAGTTAAGCGCTGGATTTTCGTGACTATTTCTTCCGGATTGCATCCGGAAATCGATTAGCCGCGCCTGAGATCTGAATGTTGTATCTCGAAGACAAATGGAGATAAAAATGGCTGAGAAGACTCTCGAATCCTTGTTCCACGATACCCTCAAGGATATCTATTACGCCGAGCGCAAGATCCTGAAGGCGCTGCCCAAGATGGCGCGCGGCGCGCAGTCGCCGGAACTGAAGGCGGCCTTCGAGAAGCATCGGGACGAGACCGAAGTGCATGTCGAGCGCCTGCAGGAAGTGTTCGAAATCTTCGGCAAGCGCCCCCAGGGAAAGACCTGCCCGGCGATCGAAGGTATCCTCGAGGAGGGCGAGGAGATCCTCGACGAGTACAAGGGGACGCCCGCGCTCGATGCCGGACTGGTCTCCGCGGCCCAAGCGGTCGAGCATTATGAGATCACGCGCTACGGCACGCTCAAGCGCTGGGCCGAGGAACTCGGCTTGAAGAATGCCGCCGCGCTTCTGGCCCAGACCTTGGGCGAAGAGGCGAAGACGGACAAGGCGCTTACCGCGCTTGCGGTCGCCGCCGCCAATCAAAAGGCGAAGGCCGCGTAGCAAGGCCGCACACGGCAGATGGATCTCGCGGACTCGCCGGCGGGGCGGCGGTTCCGCGATGCATCCCGCTCGCCACCTCGACGGTGACGAAGACTCGGGGGTGATAAAGCAGCGTCGCCCAGAGCGCTTTATCTCCCAGAGATGCAGGGCCCTTTCGAGCTAAGCCTTTGCCCTGGGCGCATTTTTAACCGAATCCGCCGGAACCGCGCCGCCCTGGCGTGGTTCTCCGCAGTGAAGCGGCATCTAGCGTGCCGATCATCGTGCGAAGGCCGCCCATGAAAGCTCTCACCTGGCATGGCAAAGGCGATATCCGGTGCGAAAGCGCGCCCGTCCCCCGCAGCGAGGAAGGTCGCGATGCCATTCCGAAAGTGACGGCCATGCAGCGCATATGTGCAATTGACGGCGGATGAGGGCAGCTTCTCGACCGGGCGGATTCCTGGCGCCGCAGGAGGAAGCGAGCAGCCTTGAGCCAGGCGGCAGCGCATGTGTGTCATCGGCGGCCCTGTCGCTGCCGGTGTGTCCGCAGCTTTGATAGCGGTTTGCTTCGGCGCGGCCATTCAGTAAGGTCGCCCTATGACGCTCCCGGCGGAATCTTCATCGTCCCCTTCGGAGGACACTTTGCAGCGAACCGAACAGCAGTTCACTCTGCTGGTGCAGAGCGTGACTGACTACGCCATCTATATGCTCGATCCCGACGGACGGATCGCGAGCTGGAACCGCGGCGCTCAGCGCTTCAAGGGCTACGAGGCCGAAGAGGTCCTCGGGCAGCATGTATCGCTGTTCTACACCGAGGAAGACCGGCGGGCGGACATCGCGCAGCACGCCTTGAGGATCGCCAGCGAAACCGGGCGCTTCGAAAGCGAGGGGCAGCGCGTTCGCAAGGACGGCTCGAAATTCTGGGCCCATGTCGTCATCGATGCCATCCATGACAAGCAGGGAAATCTCCTGGGCTTCGCGAAGATCACCCGGGACATCACCGAGCGACGCGAATCGGAACGTGCGCTCGAGGAGACGAGGCGCGCGCTCTTTCAGGCGCAGAAGATGGAAGCCGTCGGGCAGCTGACCGGCGGCATCGCCCACGATTTCAACAATCTTCTCACCGTCATCCTCGGCGGGCTGGACTCGATCGGACGCCAGCTCCAGTTCCTCGAAGATTCCTCGATCAAAGCGCGGATCACGCGCTCACGGGAAATGGCCCTCACGGGGGCACAGCGCGCGGCCTCCCTTACGAGCCGTCTGCTGGCCTTCTCCAGGCAACAGCCATTGGCTCCCCGAGCGCTGGACGTCAACAAGCTTGTCTCCGGGGTGACCGATCTGCTGCGGCAGACCCTGGGCGAGGCCATCTCGCTGGAGATGGTACTGGGCGGGGGCGTGTGGCCCACGTTCATCGACGGCAATCAGCTTGAAAGCGCCCTGATCAATCTTGCCATCAACGCCCGGGACGCAATGTCCCAAGGCGGCAAACTGACGATCGAAACCGTAAACGCCGACCTTAGCGATGCCTATGTGGCGGCTCTCACCGAGCCGGTCGCCCCGGGCCAATATGTCCTCATCGCGGTGACGGACACGGGTGTGGGCATGGATACTGCCACCCTCGAAAAAGTCTTCGAGCCGTTCTTCACCACAAAGGCCGCGGGCAAGGGGACCGGCCTCGGACTGAGCCAAGTCTATGGCTTCATCCGGCAATCGTCGGGTCATGTGAAACTCTATAGCGAGACCGGCATCGGCACGACCGTGAAGCTCTACCTGCCGCGCTATTTTGGATCGGTCGAGGCGTCATCCGATCATGGAGGGACAGCCGCCGCGCACGCGGTCGGCGCCGAGTGCATCCTCGTCGTGGAGGACGACGACGCCTTGCGCGGCTATGCGACCGAGATGCTGAGGGAGCTTGGCTATCGTGTGCTGGAAGCGGGCAATGGTATTGCGGCCTTGGGCGTCCTGGCACAGCATCCGGAGGTCGATCTGTTGTTCACGGATGTGATCATGCCCGGAGGCATCAATGGCCGGCAGCTCGCGGACCAGGCGCAGGTCCGGCAGCCGGGATTGAAGGTGCTCTTCACGACGGGCTATACGCGCAATGCCATCGTCCATAACGGGCAACTGGATACGGGCGTCGAACTTATCAGCAAGCCCTATTCGTTCGATCAATTGGCGGCCAAGGTCCGACGCTCCCTGGATGCCAAGTGATGCAAATTGCGCCTCGGTTAGTAGACACGCGGAGTCCCGGCGAGCGGCCTGATCTGCTCTAACGTGCAGTGGCGCGGCGCCTTCTTCGCGCGCGGCCGCTATTTTCCGGGCGTGCGCATAGGAAGCCGGCTCCGGTCTTGTCGCTTCAGGACTTATCCCCGCAACGAAACCCTGATCTTCAACACGCAACGCCCCAGGTGCCGCGCAGGGTGCGCGAAACTCCACCTCGGCCGATCAGGAGCTGTGCCGGCCCGGTGCTGCTGTCGCTTGCGGGGTTGTGCTGGATGCGCCCCGTGCGCCGAAGCTTCAGGCTGATCCCATTGCAAACGGCGGCTTCCCTTGCATCCATGAACGCATCGGCATTCGCGATGTGGCAGACATGAAGTCCCGAAGGCGTGCGCAACATCAGCTCCCCGTCGATCAGTTGCACATAATCCTTGGGAGGGACGCTAAACAGAAACATGCAGCCGCTCTGCTTTGAACTCGTCTCGTCATCTTCGGAAAGCGGGACGAGATTCAGGGCATCTTGCGGCGGCGGGCTCGAAGTGCTTTGAGCGGGCGCCGTCTCTCCGGCACGGGCACCGCGCCCCACGGTAAGCGCGACCGCTGAAATCGACGGAACAAGCACGGCGAGGGCGGCGAGAACACGCAATCCATTCATCAACGCGGCTCCTGAGCGGGCAGGCGGCTTAACGCTGCGGCCGGACGCGAACGGGGTCGCGGCAGGTTTGAATCCGGATTTCAACCGGCAGCTACGGGCCCCTTGAGGCTCGACGCCACCCGACTTGCCACCCCGCAGAACCTGAACCTTCCCGTCCTGCGGGACGGCGAGCCGGCGTCAATCGCCCCGCCGCCGCCGGTGACGGCGACCCCTCATTCTCTTCGCGACGAAGAACCGCCACCGCAAGGCGAAGCGGCAGGATCTGCCCGGCCCCGGAGGGGCCTCAGGCGGCTTCCATCTTCTCCAGCTCGGTGATCATGCTCTCGATCAGCGACAGCCCGGTCTGCCAGAAGGCCGGGTCGCGCGCATCGAGGCCGAACGGGGCCAGAAGCTCGGCATGATGCTTCGTGCCGCCGGCCGCGAGCATGGCGAGATAGCGCTCGGCGAACCCGTCCGCCGCCGTCTCATAGACCGCATAAAGCGAGTTCACGAGGCAATCGCCGAACGCATAGGCATAGACATAGAAGGGCGAATGGATGAAGTGCGGGATGTAGGTCCAGAAGGTCTCGTACCCGGCGCTGAGATGGATCGCCGGGCCGAGGCTCTCGGTCTGCACCTGCATCCAGATTTCGCCGATGCGCTCGGCGGTCAGCTCGCCCTGGCGCCGCTCGGTGTGGACGTGCCGCTCGAAGGTGTAGAAGGCGGTCTGGCGGACCACGGTGTTGATCATGTCCTCCACCTTCTGCGCCAGCATCACCTTGCGCGCCTGCGGCGTCTCGGCCTGAGCGAGCAGGCGGCGGAAGGTCAGCATCTCGCCGAACACCGAGGCGGTCTCCGCCAGCGTCAGCGGGGTGGGCGCCATCAGCGCGCCCTGACGGCCGGCCAGCACCTGATGCACGCCATGGCCCAGCTCATGGGCGAGCGTCATCACGTCGCGCGGCTTGCCCTGGTAGTTCAGCAGCACATAAGGGTGCGCGGACGGTACCGTGGGGTGAGCGAAGGCGCCCGGCGACTTGCCGGGGCGCACCGGCGCGTCGATCCAGTTCTTCTCGAAGAAGGTGCCGGCGATGTCCGCCATCTTGGGCGAGAAGGCCTTGTAGGCACCGAGCACGGTCTCGCGCGCCTCGCCCCAGCCGATGTCGCGGGTGGCGACGCGGGGCAGGGGCGCATTGCGATCCCAGAATTCCAGCGCGTCCTTGCCGAACCACTTGGCCTTCAAGGCATAATAGCGGTGCGAGAGGCGCGGATAGCTCGCCCCGATGGCCGCCACCATGGCGTCCACCACCTCGTTCTCCACCCGGTTCGCCAGATGGCGGGAGGCGGCGACATCGGTGAAGCCGCGCCAGCGGTCGGAGATTTCCTTGTCCTTGGCGAGCGTGTTGGTGATGAGGGTGAACAGGCGCACATTCTTGCCGAACGTGTCGGCGAGCGCGAGCCCGGCCGCCTTGCGGACGCTCTCCTGCGGATCCTGCATCAGGTTCAGCGTCGGCTCGATGGCCAGTTCCTGTCCGTTCACCGTGAACCGCAGGGCGGACATGGTCTCGTCGAACAGCCGGCTCCAGGCGCCGCGCGAGGGGTTCGACTTCTCGTGGAACAGCTGCTCGATGCGATCTTCCAACTGATAGGGCTTGTCGGCGCGCAGATCCTCGATCCACGGCCGGTAATGGCCGAGCGCGGGCACCGCCATCGCCGCTTCCAGCGCGGCATCGTCCAGCCGGTTCAGCTCCAGCGTGAAGAACAGCAGATGGGTGGAGGCGTCGGTGAGGCGCTCCTGGATGTCGCCGTAGAATTTGGCGCGCCCCGGGTCCGAGGTGTCGCCGGCATAGACCAGGCTGCCGTAGGAGGCGATGCGGCCCAGCAGGTCGTCGATCGCCTCATAGCGCTTCACCGCCCCGGCGAGAGCCTCGCCGCCGTCCGGCAGGGACAGCAGATGGGCGAGCTTGCCCTTATAGGCATCCTCGAACGCCTTGCATTCGAGGTCGGCCTTTTCCAGGTCCGCCTTCAGCTCGGGCGCGTCCATGGCGGAATAGAGGTCGGAGAGGTTCCATTCGGGCAGAGCCTCCGCGCCGGCGGCGGCTGCGGTGGCTTCGGATGCGAATGTCACGGAACCGGGCATGAGACCTCCAGGAAAGGGAAAAGGGCCGAACGCTCTTCTGCTCCGCCCGTCATAGCGCGCGGGGCCTGCCCCCTCAACGGCCGCGTGGGCGGATTGATCCCGGCCGTCCATATGGGGAAGGTTACATCCGTCTTAACCATCTTGGCCGAAGCTTGGCGAATCAGCCGCATCGGATTGCCATGACCACTCGCATCCTCTTGGTGGAAGACGATCTTCTCGAACGCCGCCGGCTCGAATCGAGCCTGGCCCATCTCGGTTACGACTGCGTCGGCGTCGGCGACGGCGATGCCGCACTGGCGCGGCTTGCCGTGGAGGCGTTCGACTGCGTGCTGCTCGATCTGGTGCTGCCGGGCCTCGACGGGCTGGGCGTGCTCGGCGTGCTGCGCGCACGCGGCTGCCCGGTGCCGGTGGTGGCTTGCGTCACCCCCTCGGGCCTCGATGCGGTGGCGTCGGCGATCCGCCTCGGGGCCCGCGATTTCGTGGTGAAGCCGGTGGGGGCGCTGCGGCTGAAGGTGGCGATCACCAATGCGGTCGCTCTGGCCGGCCTGGTGCACGCGGAGGCGCAGGCGCGCGCGGACCGACACAATGTCGTGACGCTCGCCCCCCTTCCGGACCAGGACGACCCAGCGGAAGAGCCGGCTCCGCGCATGTCGCTGATCGACCCGCAGGGCCATGTGCGCGCGCTGGTGCAGATCGAGGAAGAGGCGATCCGCGCCGCCGTCGCCCTTTATGGCGGGCGGATGAGCGAGGTCGCCCGGCGGCTCGGCATCGGCCGCTCGACGCTCTATCGTCGTCTCAACGCGCTCGGTCTGGCTGTGACGGAACCATACCGTCCGCTGGCGGTTGCCGCCGAGTAGCAAACGTGGAAAAAGCCGTCACGCCAACGCTTGTGAGTTGATGCGCGGCGGCACTCAGGCAAGCTTCCGGTGCAAGGAAGGTTGGCGTCGGCAAGGATTTGGAGAGGCCTATGGCCCGTCAAGACAAGAAGGCATTCGCCACGGCCGCCATCCTCGCCTGCGCGCTGATCGCGGGCGCGCCTGCCGGCATTGCGGAAAGCCCGGTGATGGGCGATGCCGGCATGGGCACCGCCACCGGTCCGGCCTCGGCGCCGCCCGCGCCCTTGGCGGGCGATGCCGCCCCCAGTCACCTTTATGGACAGGCGCCCGCGCCCGGCGATGCCAGCCCGGAACCGCGCCAGGCGGTGCCGCTCGCGGCGGAAACCGCGCCGCAGCAGCCCTCCCAGGCGAGTGCCGTGGTGCGCTCCGTCCCCGCGAACGGGGTGGAGGGGGTGCTTCAGGCGATCCGGCCCGCTTCCGCGGAGGCGCCCACATCCGCGCCTGCCGTTTCGCCCGATCCGGCGGCCGCCGCTGCTGCGATGCCCGTGCGCGAAAAGATGCCCCCGCGCGACGAAACCCCCGCGCAGGCGGGTTCGGAAGATGCGCAGGCCGCCATCGACCGCATGGCGCAGCCCGCGAACGAGGAATTGACCGCTCCGCCCGCGACGCTCGCGCCGCCGACCCGCGACGCGGCGGTGCCGCCATCTGCGTCCGAGGGCTCCGCGCCCGCCGCCACCGTTCAGGCCCCCGGCTCCGTTCCCCCGGCGGCGGCCGCCCAGGCGAGCCCGCCGGTGGACACGACTCCGTCGGAGGCCACCACCCCGGCGCCCGCAGCACCGGTGCAGGCGCAGACCCCGCCGGCCGCGCCCACCCGCACGGCGGCGCCCTCGGTCGTTCCGGCCGCACCCGCTGCTCCTGCGAGCGCCGCTGCGGCCGATCCGCTCGCCCCCATCGCCGAGCAGATCGGCAAGCTGCTGGCGGTGCCCGGCGCCGACGCGCTGGTGGGTTCGGCCAAGGAGCAGGAAGCGCTTCTGAGCTTCTACAAGGCACGTATGGACGCGCCGGTGTTCGTGGACGCTTCCGGCTTCAACGCGCGCGGCAAGGCCGTGCTCGCCCGCTTCGCCGCCGCTGCCGAGGACGGCCTTGAGCCGAGCGATTATGCGCGCCCACGCCTCTCTCCCGGCGCCGACCCCCTCACGCTGGCACGGGCCGAGCTCAAGCTCGCCGCGACGGCGCTGCTCTATGCACGGCATGCCCAGGCGGGCCGGTTCGACCCGAGCCGGATTTCGGAGCTGATCGTTCCGACCCGCAGCTTCCCGGACGCGCTGGAGGTCCTGTCCAACCTCAGCACCACGTCGGACGCGAGCGCGGCGCTTCAGGCATACAATCCGCCGCACGAAGGCTATCGCGCCCTCAAGGCGCAGCTTGCCTCCAGCCGCTCGGCCCCGGCTTCCGCGCCGGCGGTGCGCATTCCGCCGGGCCCGACCTTGCGGCCCGGTGATGTGGATGCGCGCGTTCCCGCCCTGCGGGCCCGTCTCGGCCTGCGCGGCGGCGTCAACGACCGGCTATACGACGGCGACCTGGCGGATGCGGTGAAGATGTTCCAGGCCAGCAACGGCCTCGATCCCGACGGTGTCGTCGGCGCCAGCACCGTTTCCGCCTTCAATGTGGCGGCCAGCGCCCATGGCGTGGATCGCACCGCCGACATCATCGCCAATATGGAGCGCTGGCGCTGGCTGCTGCGCGACATCGGCGCGACGCGCGTGATGGTCAACATTCCCGAATTCGTCGTGCGCATCTATGACAACGACCGGGAGGTCCACGAGACCCGCGTCGTCGTGGGCAAGCCGGAAACCCCGACGCCCTTGCTGAGCCACGACATGGAATATGTCGTGCTCAATCCCTATTGGAACATCCCGCCGAGCATCGCCCGCAAGGAGATGCTGCCCAAGCTCCAGGCCGACCCCTATTTCCTCGCCCGCCAGGGCATGGAGGTGGTGCGCAACGGCCGGGTGGTGGACCCGGGCACGGTGAACTGGAATGCCGGCCTCGGCGGCACGTCCTTCCGCCAGCCCCCGGGCGAGCGCAATGCCCTGGGCCGCATCAAGTTCATGTTCCCGAACAACCAGTCGGTCTATCTGCACGACACGCCCTCGAAGGCCCTGTTCGCCCGGGACAAGCGGGCCTTCTCCCATGGCTGCATCCGCGTGCAGGAGCCGCTGAAGTTCGGCGAGGTCATCTTCAACCTCGGCCTCGGCTCCACCGAATGGACCGATGCGAAGATCGGCAAGATGCTGGGTGGGGCGGAGCGCTACATCAACCTGAAGCACCATATTCCGGTGCATCTGGTGTATTTCACGGCCTTCGTGGAGAACGGCCGGCTGCAAGTGCGCGAAGACGTCTACGGCATCAACGAAAAGGTCAAAGCCCAGCTCGGCCTCGCCGGTGGCCAAACCATGGCGGCGGGGCGGCCCCAGTCGGCCGCCCGCTGAAGGGCACGGCCAAGTTCCTGATTATGGCTCGCTTCAAGCTTGCATGTGGCATTCTTGCCACATGGAACCAGCACGTTTTTGCCATACTCGCCCGTTAGTCACGCTGCTGTGACCTTGCGAACCGGTTGATAAACCGGGCAAGCTGGGGTGGGGGCGAGGGGCGTCAACGTGCCCTTAACCGAACCCGATAAGACTCTGTTGAGCTTCGCGCCGCGCGACCAACCGGTTGCGCGACTGAGATGAATCTGAGCCTCGGGTTCGAGCCTTTGCAAAAGACATTCCGTTCCGTATCGCAGATCGTCTCCCGCGCCTTCACGGCGAAGGGGGTGCGCTCTCTGGCGATCGCCGTCGCCATCGTCGCCGGTGGCGCCACGTCTCTCCAGAATGCGGTCGCCAACGGCGACACCCGCACCCTCTACATCGAGAACATGCATACGGGCGAAAAGGGCGCGTTCACCTTCAAGAAGGAAGGCCGCTACGATCCCGAGGTGCTCAAGAAGCTGAGTTGGCTCCTGCGCGACTGGCGCAAGGAAGAGCCCATCGACATGGACCCCCAGCTGTTCGACCTGATCTGGGAAGTCTATCGCGACGTGGACGCCAAGGAGAGCATCCATGTGGTGTGCGGCTATCGCTCGCCGGCGACCAACGCCATGCTGCGCGCCCGCAGCAAGGGCGTGGCCCAGCAGAGCCAGCACACCCGCGGCAAGGCGATGGATTTCTATATCCCCGGCGTCAATCTCGCCGATCTGCGCGCCGCCGGCCTGCGGCTGCAACGCGGCGGCGTCGGCTTCTATCCCACCTCCGGTTCGCCGTTCGTGCACATGGATACCGGCGGGGTGCGCATGTGGCCGCGCATGACCCACGACCAGCTGGTGAAGGTGTTCCCCGACGGCAAGACCGTGCATATCCCCGCCGATGGCAAGCCGCTCGCCAATTACAACGCGGCCGTGGCCGAGCTCGAGGCGCGGGGCGGCCGGGCGGATACGCAGGTCGCTTCCAACGATTCCGGCAAGGGCATCAAGACCTTCTTCGCCTCGCTGTTCGGCCGGAAGGGCAGCGACGACGAAGGCGCGGACGAGGCGCCGGTGCGCGCCCGGGTCGCGACCGCGAAGACGTCGCCGGTCGCCGACAGCGAAGCCGATACCGATACCCCCGCCGCCCGCGCGGCGGCGCCGGCGAGCCGGGTCGCGGTCGCAGCCGCGCCGGTTCCCGTCGCGCGGCCGGCGGAAATCGCCGCCGCTCTTGCGACGGCGCAGCAGACCGCCCAGGCCACCATGGCGCCGCTCCCGCTCAAGCGGCCCAACGCGCCCGCCCCGCAGCCGCCGGTGCAGACCGCCGCGCTCGGCCCCGTGCCGCTGCCCGCCGTCATCACCCGCGGCACCGAGGCACCGCCCCCGGCCGTGCTCGGCTATGCCTCGGCCGCCGACCCGGTGGGCGGCATGCCGCAGAATCTCGTGATGTCGGCAGGGCCCCAGCCGAGACTGCGGGAGAAGACCAAGGCCGCCGAAATTCCCTTCGGCCGCATGTTCCTGGCGCCGAGCCTGACCGCGGAACCCTATCTGCGGGCCCCCGAAATGCGGGTCTTCACCGCCTTCCTCACCGCGCCGCGCGAAGTGGTGGCAATGGGCTTTTCCTATGACGCGACCGGCGGGCTTTCCACCCAGCGCTTTTCCGGCCCCGCCATCGCCTCGCTGCCCACCTATATGTTCGCTTCCGCCAACGTGCGCCTGACCCAGCGCCTGCCCTGAGAACGGCTTGTCCTGAGCACGCTTCGCCCTGGGCGCGGCGTGGCCTGGGCGCGGCGTGCTCCGGGCGCGGCGTGCTCAGGGCGCGGCGCCGGGCCGGCGGGCGTGTGGCCGCCTCAGCCGGCGGCGCGGGCGCGACGGCGCGCGGGCTCGGCCTTTTCCTTGGCCGGCGCGGGTGCCTCGGCTTCGCCCTCGGGCGCGCCGGCGGGCAGGTTGCGGAATTTGGCCGTGCGCAGGATGTGGGTGCGCATCACATGGGCCGCCCGCTCCGCATCGCGCGATTCCAGGGCGGCGAGCAAATCGCGGATTTCCCCGAGCGCGCTGGTCGGGCGCGGCGAGCCGACGCTGGTGCGTTGAATCCAATGCACCTTGTCCAGCAGGTTCACGAGGATGCCGTGGATCAGCCCATTTCCGGCGGCGCTATAGATGGCCCGGTGGGTTTGCAGGTCGAGGGCGAAATATTCCTCGACGCGCCCTTCGGCGATTTCCGTGCCGAACGCCTCGAAGGCGCGCCGCAGCTTGGCCAGCTCCTCCTGCGACATGCGCTCGGCCGCAAGGCCGGCGACCGCCGGCTCCAGGATCAGGCGCAGTTCGAACACCTCGTTCATCTCGGCGTCGGTGAGGCCTTTCACATAGGTGCCGCTTTGCGGCGACACCGCGATCCACCCCTCGCCCTGGAGGCGGGCGAGGGCGGTGCGGATGGGCGAGCGCCCGACCCCGAGTTCCGCCGCCAGCCGCACCTCGCTGAGCTTTTCGCCGGGCGCGAACCGGCGATCCATGATGCGCGCCTTGATCTCCCGATAGGATGCGGCGGCCCGCCCGATATCTGCGGCGGCGAGGGGACTTTCGATCATTGGAGGCATCGGGCTTTCAATCGGAACCGGCGGATTTTGGTATAATCACGCAATCGAGTGCACTGCAACCCAAGCCGGCTGCGAATACAGCCAGGGGATTGATCTCGACCTCGGAAATTTCCCCGGAGAAGTCTGCGAGAAAAGTCGAAAGCGCACTGATGATCTGCGCGACCGCCAGTTTATCTGCCGGTTGCTTGCCGCGCCAACCGTCCAGCAGGCGCGAGACTTGGGTGGTGCAAAGGGCGTCCAGCGCCCGCTCCGGCGTGATGGGCGCGAGGCGCACCGCCACATCCTTGTAGAGTTCCACCTCGACGCCCCCGGCGCCCATGACGATCAGCGGGCCGAAATCGGGATCCGTGCGCCCGCCGATGAACAATTCGGCGATGGGGGCGGCCTGTTCCTGAACCAGCAAGCCGAGCACCGCCCCGGTTTTCACGGCCGCCGCGGCCTCCAGCATGCGTTCGGCGGCGGCGCGGACGTCCTCGGGCGTCTTCAGCCCCACCTTCACCAGACCGGCATCGGACTTGTGGACGAGATTCTCCACCAGGCCCTTCAGCACCACGGGATAGCCGAGCGCCTGCGCCGCCTCCACCGCTTCCGCGGCGGTCGCGACCTGCATCTCGCGTGGGCCGGCGATGCCATAGGCCGCCAGCACCTCCTTCGCCTCGCGCTCGGTGGCAAGGCGGGTAGACGGAATTTCGCCCATCCGCGCCCGCGCCAAAGGGGCGTGTGCGGAAGCGCCGTCGGTGCGAACCGGCGCCTGTGCCGCCGCCCAGCGGCCATAGCGCGAGAGCGCCATCATGCCGGCGCGGGTGCCGCGCAGATAGGGCACGCCGAGCGCGGTGGCGGCGGCGTTCAGCTCCACATGCGGCTGGTCGGAGAGATTGGACAGCGCCACCAGGGGCTTGCCGCTGTCCTGCGCGCCCGCGGCCACCGATTTCAGCAGCGCCGAATAGCGCGCCGCCTGCTGGGCGCCGAGCCCGAACGGCGCGTCCTGCAACAGCACCAGCAGCCCCACGTCGTCCTGAGCGGTGATCGCCCGTGCGCAGCCGCGCGCCACCTCGGGATCGTACAATCCGGCCCAGGTGAGATCGAGCGGATTGCCGATATGGGCATAATCCGGCAGCAGGCGCGTGAGTTCTTCCGCCGTGGACGGGGCGATGGGGGCAAATTCAAAGCCCACCTCTTCCGCCATGTCGAGCGCGAGCGCGATTTCCCCGCCCGAGAGCGAGAGCGCCGCCGCCTTGCGCCCTTTGGGCACCTCGGCCAACTGCGAGACCAGGAGCGCGGTCTCGATCAGTTCGTCGAGCGAGAACACCTGGATCGCGCCGGCATCCGCGAGGGCGGCATCGCAGGCTTCGACGCTGCCGGCGACCGCGCCGGTATGGGCCTTCACCGCTTCCTGCCCCTTGGCCGAGCGGCCGCTCTTCAGCACGATGACCGGCTTGCCCTTCGCCCGCGCGCGCCGCAGCGCCGCGATGAAATGCTGGGGCTTCTTGATCTGCTCGGCGAACACCACGATGGTCGTCACCGCCGGGTCGTCGAGGAATGCCTCGATATAATCGGCGGCGGTGGTCACGGCCTCGTTGCCGGAGGTCACCACATAGCTGAAGCCGAGGCCGCGCGCGGAATTCAGCAGGGCGATGCCCACGGAGCCGCTCTGCAGCACCGCCGCGATGCCGCCGCGCGCGATCCGGTCCGGCAGCGAGGTGCCGAACAGCGCGGTCTTGCCGGCGAAATTCAGCAGGCCGAGGCAATTGGGGCCGCACACCGCGAGATCGTGGGCCCGCGCGATTTCCACCAGTTCCGCCTGCGCGGCGATGCCTTCCGGCCCGGTCTCGCCGAACCCGCTGGAGAGGATGACGAGGGCGCCCGCGCCCTTCGCCACCGCCTCGCGGGCAACGCCGGCCACCGCATCCGCCCCCACCGCCACGAACACCGCATCCACCGTGCCGGGGATATCGGCAAGGCTGGCATGGGCCTTCTGGCCGAGCAGGTCCGCCCGGCGCGGGTTCACCAGATGGACCTGCCCTTCAAATCCCACATGCTGAAGGGCATTCCAGGCGTTCAGCCCCGGCCCCACCTTGTCGGACGCGCCGACAATGGCGATGGAGCGCGGCCGCAGCAGGCTCTCGATACCCATCAAATCCTCGCAAAGACCGGCTCGCGCTTCTCGGTGAAGGCTTTGGGGCCTTCGTGGGCGTCCGGGTGGGAGAACACCTGCTGGCAGATTTCTTCCTCGAACTGCGCCATGGCGTTCCAGCCTTCGCGCATGTTGAAGGCGATCGCCGCGCGGGTGGCGCGAATGGCGTTGGGGGAAGCCTTGGAGATGCGCCGCGCGATCGCGGTGGCTTCCTCCATCAGCTTGTCGCGCGGCACCACCTTGGTGATGAGCCCGAGGTCCTGCGCGGTCTTGGCATCGAAATTCTCGCCGATCAGCAGGATGTCGAGCGCGCGGTTGCGGCCGACCAGGCGCGGCAGGCGGGTGAGGCCCATGCCCCAGCTCGGCACCATGCCGATATAGGCATCGCCGGCGCGGAAGATGGCGTTGTCCGCCGCGATGCGGATGTCGCAGACCCAGCCGATGGCGGTGCCGCCGCCGATGCAATAGCCGTGGATGGCGCTGACCACGGGCACGAAATAGCCCTCCAGCCGGTTCAGCGTGCGGCGGCCCAATTCGCGGAACGCCTTGGCCGCTTCCGGTCCGCCGAAATCGCGCTCCTGCCTCAGGTCGCCGCCGGCGCTGAAGGCCTTTTCGCCGGTGCCGGTGAGAATGACGCAGCGCGCCTCGCCTTCGGCTTCCACGGTGTCGAGCGCCGCGATCAGCGCTTCCAGCACGGCGGAGGACAGGGCGTTCACCGGCGGGTTGTTGAGGGTGAGCGTGACGACATGGCCGTCGCGCGCGATCTTCACGAGGGGATCGCTCATGGACTTTCTCCGATCTTGTTTTCTGTTCTGAGATTTAATGGTCGTTGGCCTGGAGGCCCTTGGGCTTGCCCCAGAACACCAGCCGCACATGGAAGAAGCGCACCATGGCGTGCAGCGCGATGCCGAGCAGGGCCAGCACCACCAGCACCGCGAACATGCCGGACACGTCCATGTTGTAGTTGAGCTGCATCAGCAGATTGCCGAGCCCCCGGTCGGCGCCGATGAATTCGCCCACCAGCGCGCCGGTGATGGAAAAGACGATGGCAACGTTCAGTCCGGCAAAGATGAAGGGCAGTGAATTGGGGAACACCACCATGTGGAATTCCTGCCAGCGCGAGGCGACCAGCGAGCGCATCAGGTCGATCTTCTCAGCCTCGATGGTCGAGAAGCCGATGATAGCGTTGATGAGCACCGGGAAGAAGGAGATGATCGCGGCGATGGCGATCTTGGATTCGATCCCAATGCCCACCCACACCACGATGAGCGGGGCGAGCGCCACCTTCGGCAGGGCCTGGAAGCCGACGAGATAAGGCATCAGCGCGCGCTCGATCAGCTCCGAGCGGGTGACGAGGAAGGCGCACGCCACCGCCGCCGCGGAGCCGATGAGAAAGCCGGAGAGCGCCTCGAACAAGGTGACGAGGGTCGCCCCCACCAGCAGCCCGCGATCGAAGATGATCCAGAGCGCCCGCAGCACGGAGGACGGCGGCGGAATGAGAAGGGCGGACACGCCGAACAGGCGGGGCAGCGCTTCCCAGAGGCCGAAGATGATGATGCCCGCGACCAGCGGCGGGCCATAGCGATGGAGGATCTGCTTGAGGCGCGAATTCATGGCGTTTGCTTTCCGATGCGCTCAATGCGGGTCCGCGGCGAAGTAGGCGCGCAGCTTGTCGGCAAGCTCCACGAACACGGGATCGACGCGGGTGCGGCTGCTGCGCGGGCGCGGCAAGGGCACGTCCACCACCTCGATGATCGAACCGGGGCGGGGCGAGAACACCGCCACCTTGTCGGCGAGGAGAAGCGCCTCCTCGATGGAATGGGTGACCAGAACCACCGTCTTCGCGCTCGCCTGCCAGATGCGCAGCAGTTCGAGATTCATGGATTCCCGCGTCAGCGCGTCGAGGGCGCCGAAGGGTTCGTCCATCAGCAACACGTCGGGATCGTGCATCAGCGAGCGGGCGATGGCCGCGCGCTGGCGCATGCCGCCGGACAATTCGTCCGGATAGCGGTCCATGAATTTTTCCAGGCCGACCAGCTGGAGCAAATCCTTGGCCCGCGCCTCGGCTTCCTTGCGGTTCAGCTTCAGCACTTCGGCGGGCACCAGCACGTTTTTCAGAATCGTGCGCCAGGGCAGCAGCACCGGGGTCTGGAACACCAGGCCGGTGTCGCGGCGCGGGCCGGTGATGGTGGTGCCGCGAATGGCCAAGGTGCCGGAAGAGGCCTTTTCCAGCCCCGCGATCATGCGGAGCAAGGTGCTTTTCCCGCAGCCCGAGGGGCCGATGATGCATACGAACTGCTTGTCGTCGATGTCGAGCGAAGTTGCGCGCAACGCCTCGATGACTTCGTTGGACCGGGACCGGAAGGTCTTGCTGACCTCCCGGATCGCGATCGCGGGCGCGGCGTGCCCGCTCATTTGTAGTCCTTCGCCTGGGCGATGATCGCCTTCTTGTCGAAGGCATTGTAATATTCGACGAACTTGTTGGTGTAATAAGTGCTCACGTCCGGCTTCGACTTGATGAGGCCGGCGTTGTAGAAGAAGTCTTCCGTCTGGATCCATTCTTCGCGGGTGAAGGCGCCGAAGCGGGGATCCGTGCGGCCGTCGACCTTGTATTTGGCGAGGCGGGCCTGAAGAATGTGGATGGCTTCCTTCAGTGCCTGGTCTTCGGGAATATTGGTGGGCTTGGAGGCGGGATACTTCTGCCAGTGAATGCGCACCGCCGCTTCCGGATTGGCGAGCGTGAACTGGGTGCCCATGGCGATGCCGCGGCCCATCTTCTCGGCGACGGTCGGATTGGCGTTCACATAATCCTCATTGCCGAGCAGCATCAGGCTGAGCAGCTTGGAGGTTTCCACCGTCTCGAAATGGCGGAAGGCGAGGCCGTAATTCTCCAGCTGGGCGTAGCTCCAGTCCCACAAGGCAAGCGCGTCCACGCGGTTGGCCTTGATGGCGGCGGCCGCCTGGGCGCCAAGGCCGATGGGCAGCCATTTCACGTCCTTCTCGGGATCGAAGCCGATGGAACGCAGCATGGCCTTGGCCACCGGCACCGCGCCGCTGGAGAGGCTGACCACGCCGATGGTCTTGTCCTTCAAGTCTTTCAGCTGGGTGATGCCGCTGTCTTTCAGAACCGCGATCGTATAGATCGGCTCGCGCACATGGTTATAGACCGCGATGATCTTGGCGCCGTCCTGCCGGCCGAAGAGCAAGGCTTCGGGGCTTGCCATGGTGAATTCGGCGGTGCCTGCGATCACCAATTGGGCGGCGGCGGTGGACCCGCTGAAGGGCGAGACCTCCACGTCCAGCCCCTGCGATTTCCAGAAGCCCAGCGTCTCGGGAACCGAGGAATGCGGGGCCTCGGCCACGGTGGGGCTGGGCGAGGTGAGCAGATAGCGCACCTTGGTCTGGGCGGAAGCGGGCAGGCAGGAGGCGACGAGCAAAAGGCCCGCAGCAAGACGTGCGTGAAGCGAAGACATTGTTGCTTACCTCTGGATGCGTTCTTTGACGCTGGTTTATTCTAGAAAACTAGTCATCTAGATTTGTGTCAAGGTGCTATTTTCACCTTGCCTGCCTGTTTCGCAGGCGGCGCCCGCCAAATCGGGGGCAAAAGCGGCGCTGCCCCTAGGAAGCGCGTGCTCCGTCGCTCGATGGGTGCTCGCCAATCAATTGAAAAATATAGATCTTACGCATCAAACGAAAAGAGGAGGCGACGGGTGTCGCCTCCTCCAGGAAAAATCACGGTCGATTGCGATGGCCCGGCGCGGCGCGCCCGCCTGCATTTTCATCAGGGCGACACGCCGCCCCGGACATGTGGGGGAATGGCTAATGCGACAAGCCTCCGCCCAGATAGGCTTCATGGACATGCGGGTCCTCGATCAGCGCCTTGCCGGTGCCTTCCAGGGCCATGGTGCCGGTTTCCAGCAGATAGGCATAGTCGCACATTTCCAGCGCCGCATAGGCGTTCTGCTCCACCATCAGCACGGTGGTGCCCGCGGCGCGGATGGTCTGGATGATCGCGAACACCTGCTCGACGATATTGGGCGCGAGCCCGAGCGAGGGCTCGTCGAACAGGATCAGCTTGGGTCGCGACATCATCGCCCGGCCGATGGCCAGCATCTGCTGCTCGCCGCCGGAGAGCGTTCCGGCAATCTGCCGGCGGCGCTCGGCCAAGCGCGGGAACTGCTCGAAAATGTGCGCCATGTCGGCGGCGATCGCCTTGCCGTCGGAGCGCAGGAAGCAGCCCATCTCCAGGTTTTCGGCGACGCTCATCTGGCCGAACACCCGCCGGCCTTCCGGGCAGTGGGCGATGCCCTTGGCGAGAATGCGCGCCGGGGAGGCGCGGGTGATGTCCTCGCCATCGAACAGGATCTGCCCGCTTGCCGCCGGAACGAGGCCCGAGATGGAGCGCAGCGTGGTGCTCTTGCCCGCGCCATTGGCCCCCACGAGGGCGACCATCTGCCCGCGCTCGACTTTCAGGGAAATACCCTTGAGGGCCGTGACCTTGCCATAGCGGCAGACGAGGTTGCGGATCTCAAGCATGCTTCACTCCCTGGCCGAGATAGGCCCGGATCACTTCGGGGTCGTTCTGGATCTTGCTCGGCGGCCCCTCGGCGATGATTCGGCCGTGGTTGAGCACGACGATGCGGTCGGAAATGCCCATCACCATGGGCATGTCGTGTTCCACCAGCAGGATGGTCACGCCGCGCGCGCGGATCTTCTGGAGGATCTTGATGAAATTCGCCGTCTCGGTGGCATTCATGCCCGAGACCGGCTCGTCCAGCAGCAGGGCCGAGGGATTGGCCGCCAGCGCCAGGGCGACGCCCAGCAGGCGCTGGTCGCCATAGGGCAGGCTGCCGCCGAGCTCGTTCGCCTGGTGCGCGATGCCGACCACGCGCAGGATCTCCCAGGCTTCCTCGCGCAGCTTCTCTTCCTCCCGTTTCTCCTTGGGCAGGCCGAGCAAGGTGCCGAAAAGCGATGCGCGGTTGCGCCGGTGCAGGCCGATCAGGGCGTTCTCGAACACCGTATTCTTGTCGAACACGCTGGTGCGCTGGAAGGTGCGCACCAGACCGAGATTGGTCACCTGGTGCGGTTTGAGGCCGTTGAGCGAGGTGCCGCGAAACGTCACCTGGCCCTTGGTCGGCCGCAGAAACCCGGTGATGACGTTGAAGGCGGTGGTCTTGCCCGCCCCGTTGGGGCCGATGAGGCTGACCAGTTCGCCCTCGCGCACGTCGAAATTCATGTCGGCGATGGCGACCAGCCCGCCGAAATGCACCGCCACATGCTCGATGGAAAGGGCGATCTTGGCTTTCGTGAAGGCGTTCATGCCTGCTCCCCCTTCCCGGTCAGAGCGAGGGACGCGGGGGCCGACGGGGGCCGGGAGAACCAGCGCTCGATCGCCGGCACGATGCCCTGCGGCAGGATGAAGACGATCAGGATCATCAGCACGCCGTAGAGGATCCACTGCACCTCCGGCCCCACATATTCACGCAGCAGCACCGGCGCGATGCCGAAGATGAGGCCGCCCACCAACGGGCCGGCCAGCGTGCCCTTGCCGCCGGTGATCACCATGATCACCATGGTGACGGTGTTGAGGAACATGAAGATCATGGGATCTATGATCTGAAGATAATGGGCATAGAGCCCGCCCGCGGTTCCCGCCATGGCGGCCGAGATGATGGCCGCGAGCACCAGATAGCGGGTCACGTCGATGCCCACCGACATGGCCAGGGATTCATTCTCGCGCAGCGCGATCATGGCGCGTCCGTAGGGCGAGTTCACGATCCGCTTGATGATGGTGTAGCCGAGCGCGATGAAGAACAGGACCACGTAATAATTCTGCCACTTGGCCCAGAGCGTCACATATCCGGTGAGGTCGGAGCCGAGCGTCAGCGGCGGAATGCCGGGAAGGGCCAGCGGGCCGTTGGTGAGTTCCACCCAATTGAGGGCGACGAGGCGCGTCACCTCGGCGAAGCTCACCGTCACGATGACGAAATAGGCGCCGCGTACGCGGAACGACAGCCGGCCGATGATGTAGCCGCATAGGCCCGCGATCAGCGTGCCGAGCAGCAGCCCCACCACCGCCGGCCATTGCCCGTGCACGAAGGTGTGGCCGAACAGCGTGACCTCGAAGCCGAGCGTGGTCAGCGCGCTGACATAGGCGCCGATGCCGAAGAAGGCGACATGGCCGAGGCTCAATTGCCCGGTATAGCCGAGCAGCAAATTAAGGCTGAGGGCCGCCAGGATGAAGATGCCGGAAACCACCAGCGTATGGAGGAAATACTGGTCCTTCAGCCACAGCGGGACGCAGGCGAAGAAGAGAATGACGAGATAGGGAAGAAGGCGTCTCATCCGATACGCTCCACGCGCGCGAACAGGCCGGTGGGCCGGAACAGAAGAACCAGGATGATGATGATGAAGCCCATGGCGTCACGGTAGCCGGAGGAGATGTAGCCGGCGCCGATCTCCTCCACGAAGGCGAGGATGAACCCGCCGATGGTGGCCCCCGAGATGCTCCCCAGCCCGCCGAGAATGACGATGGCGAAGGCTTTCAGCGAGGCGAGATCGCCCATGGTGGGCGTCACCACGAATACCGGGCCGAGCAGGGCGCCGGCCGCCGCTGCAAGGCTCGACCCGAGCGCGAAGGTCATGGTGTAGACGAGGTTGATATTCACCCCCATCAGCGCCGCCGTACTGCTGTCCTGGAACGTGGCGCGCATGGCCTTGCCGAGCTTGGTGCGGTTGATGAGTGCGTAGGTCGCCGCGATCAGGGCCAAGGCGAGGCCGAGCACCAGCAGGCGCAGCCAGGAGAGCGAGACCGGGCCGATCACCAGCGGCTCGGTGGGCAGCGGAGAAGGAATGGACTTCGCGACGCTGCCCCAGGTGAGCGTCTCCACATTCTGCAGGACGATCCAGGCGCCGATCATGAGCAGCATGGTGGTGTCGATATCGGCGGTGCGCTTGGGCCGCAGCAGGATCAATTCGATCAGCGCGCCCAGCACCAGGCCGGCGAAGATGGCGAAGCCGATGGCCAGGAAGAAGTTGAGCCCCAGCATGCCCGCCACGAAATACATCATGTAGGCGCCGAGCGCGTACAGTTCTCCGTGGGTGAAGTTCACGACGCGCATGATGCCGAAGATCAGCGTCAGCCCGATGCCCAAGAGGGCATAGGTGCCGCCCATGATGAGCGCATTGGCGAGATGTTGCAGCAACTGGTCCATGACCGCTCCGACTGGGGGCTTCGCCGCACCTCGCACGGGCGCGCGCACGAACGCGCACGACGCGGGCAAAACCCATTGAACGGGAGAAGCTGAGGGAGGAGGAGGACCGACCCGCCGTCAATTTCCCACTGAAGGTATCCGGCATCCTTGACTGCGGAACAGCGGCGCCGGTTATTTGTTTTTACTTTCCGCGCGGGATTCGTGCGTACAGGGTCACCCCGCCGAATGGCGGCGGAACCCGACAGAAAACCTCGAAGAAAGCTCGCTTTTCGCATTGTCCCGTAAGGGGATGCTAAAACGTATTATTATTAGCACAATAATACGAGTGGCCGCGCGGATTTCAAGTCCCGCAACGGCATGGACACGCAATTCTACGCCGAAGCGCGCGCCGCGCCAGGCATGCGGAGAATCTCCGCGGGCGAGGCGCCGACAATGGCGGCATAGCGGCCCGCGTCGGTGGCCCCCTCGGTGTTGATGACGAACACGCGCGATGTCTCGTCGAGGCCGATCGTGGCGCGCATCTGCGCGTCGCTCGCCACTTGAATGAGGCCGGCAAGACCCGCCCCGCCGCTCTCGCCCGAGACGATTGCCGGATCTCCCGGCAGGGGACGGGCGAAGCGGCGCATCACGCCCTCCGCGTCCGCCTCGTCCACGGTCATGAAGGCGTCGGCGGCCCGCGAGAGGATGCGCCACGCCACGAGGGACGGCTCGTAGCATTCCAGCATTGCCATGATGGTGGGTTCGCCGGCCGCGATCTTCATGGATTGCCCGGCCTTGGCGCTCTCGAACAGGCAGGCGGCGCGGGCCGGCTCCACCACGATGAAGCGCGGGCGCGCCTCCCCGTAGATCACCGCGAGATGACCCGCCACCGCCGCCGCGAGCCCGCCCACGCCGGCCTGCATGAACACATGGGTCGGCTTTTCCGGCATCGCGGCGAGGGCCTCGCGGATCATGGCGGTATAGCCCTGCATGACAAGGCCCGGGATGCGCTCGTAGCCGGGCCACGACGTATCGGAGACGACGATCCAGCCTTCGGCGGCGCATTTGCGCGCGGCTTCCTCCACCGCATCGTCATAGGTGCCGGGCACGTGGATCATCCGGGCGCCGAAGCGTGCGATGGCCTCGACCCGGTCGGGGCTGACGCCGGAATGCACGAAGATCGCTGCAGTTGCCCCCACCAATTGCGCCCCCGCTGCGACCGAGCGGCCGTGATTGCCGTCGGTGGCGCAGCCGACCGTCATGGTCTGCGCGATGGCGCGGATTTCGGGGGTCAGCAATTCGGAAACGTCCACGGCGCGGGCGAGGCGCCGGCTCGCCTCTTCCAGCACCAGGCGGATCACCGCATAGGAGCCGCCCAGCGCCTTGAAGCTGCCGAGCCCGAGACGGGTGCTCTCGTCCTTCACCGCGATGGCGGCGACCTGCAACTCGCGGGCAAGCGCGGGCAGGGCATAAAGCTGCGTCGGCACATGCTCGGGCCGGTGGGCGAGGAACCGTTCCACTTCGTCCGCCGCCGCGATCGACAGGCAGTCATCGTCCTGGGGATCCAGCGCGCGACCGTGATCGGAATGTGCATTGAGAATAAGCATGCCGCGTCCTTGTGCTCTCCATGCAACGTTAGTGTGCGTGGACAGGGTGCGGCGCTCTAAATGTCGGTCGCGCATGCAATCTTGTTGCGTTTGGCGCTGGGCAAGATGCGTTTTCGCTTGTCGCGGAAACCGGGCAGCACGGAGAGGTTGCCGCGAGGAAGCCTCGCCCAAAAGAAAACGGCCGGCTCTTTCGAACCGGCCGCCAAAGTTCAGACTGCGTGACGTGATGGTTTCACTTCTTCTCCACGCCGCACCAGTCGTAGATGCTCAGCGCCATGACCTTGATGGCGGTGATGTAATCCTCGATCGACACATATTCGTCGTTCGAGTGCATCACGGCGGTGGAGCCTGGGCCGAAGATCACGGTCGGCGTGTTGGCATAGAGGTTCAGGAAGCGGGTATCCGCCGCGCCCTGCCGGCCGGAGATGATCGGCTGGTGGCCGGAAATCTCAGTATAGGTCTTGGAGACGATGTCGACGATGGGGTGATCGCGGGGGATCTCGGAGGCCTCCGCGTCATAGCCCACGAAACGCACCACCGGGGGGTGATCCTTCATCCAGGGATCGCGGGCGGCATGCTCGGCGATCTTCTTCACCAGGCTCTGCTTGACGCCCTCGTGGTCCTCGCCCGGCACGGTGCCGATCGAGCCCTTGAGCAGGCAGGTGGCGGGGAAGGCGCTGGGATAATTGCCGGCCTGGAAGCTGCCGACGATGCAGGGCAGGGAATCCAGCGCATTGGGATAGAGCGGATGGGTGACGGTCGCGACGCGCTCGTCCTCCAGTTCCTGCACCGCGGCGGCGATCTTGTTGCCGAGCGTGATGCCGGAAATGCCCTTGTAGCGCTGCTGGATGCCGGCCGGCTTGCCGTTGATCTCGATCTCGAACCAGATGCGGCCGATGCAGGCGGGCTGCACGTGAAGATCGCTGGTCTCGCCGGAGATGCCGGCATCCGCCTTATAGCCGCGGATCACGGTGTCGAGCGTGCCGTGGCCGCTGACTTCCTCGTCGATCACGACGTTGATGTACACGTCGCCCTTGGGCTGGAGGCCGAGTTCCTTCATGAACTCCACCGCCATGATGTGGCTGGCGACGCCGCTCTTCATATCCGCCGAGCCGCGCCCGTAGATGCGCCCGTCCCGGATCAGGCCGGACCAGGGATTGTCGCTCCAGCCTTCGCCGTTGCCCACGGGGATCACGTCGGTATGGCCGTTGAGCAGCAGCGAGCGCCCGCCGCCGGCGCCCTTGAAGGTGGCGACGATGTTGGGGCGGTTCTCATAGCCACGATCGACCGGGCGATAGCCGGGATGCTTCTTCAGCTCTTCCCAGTCGGTTTCCCACATGTCCACGTCGAGGCCGATCTTGGTCATGTAGTCGTTGAGGAAGGCCTGGATCGCGGCTTCGTCGCCGGTCACGCTCGGGATGGTGATCATCTTCTGCAAGAACGCGATCGCCTTGTCGCGGTTGGCGTCGATCGTGTCCAGAAGGGCCTGACGGTTGGGGTCGCTCATTGCTCTGTCTCCGGAAGGTCTCGTTGCGCCGGCTCGCGGCGATGTCCCGATGCAAAAGAAAACGCCCCCGGGACCGGCCCGGGGGCTTGAGGCACCGCCTCAGAGGGCCTTGAGGCGGGGAATGATTTCCTTGGCGATCACCTCGACCTGGTCGGGGCGATACTTGTAGGGAACGAAGATGATCTTCTGCACGCCGGCGTCGATCTGCTCCTGAAGCTGGGCGACGCACTCATCCACATTGCCCATGATGGCGCTCTCGCGGGTGCAATCGCTATAGGCCGGGAAGTCCCATTCCTTGTTCAGCCAATCCATCATCTCGTCCTGCACGGCCGCGCGGGAATCGCCGACCATGATCGGAAGCTGGGAGGCGTTCAGCAGGGCGTCCGGGTCCTTGCCGCCTTCTTCGGCGAAGTTGCGCATCTTGGCCCAGGACTTCTTGAAGTCTTCGGGGCGGTAGAAATAGGTCAGCCAGCCGTCGCCGACGGTGGCCGCGCGCTGCAGCACCTTGTCCACATAGCCGCCGATCAGGATCGGCATGCGCGGCTGCTGGTAGGGCTTGGGATACATGACGGCGGCGGAGATCTTGTGGAACATGTACTCGCCGTCCACCTTATCCTCGGTGAACAAACGGTTCAGGATCTCCAGATTCTCATCCATGATCTTGCCGCGCTTCTCGAACGGGATGCCCATGGCATCGAATTCGCGCTTGTACCAGCCGGACGCCATGCCCATGACCATGCGGCCCTTGGACAGCTGATCCATGCTGGACAGCTGCTTGGCGAGCGCCACCGCATTGCGCAACGGCAGGACCAGGATGCCCGTGCCGAGCTTGATGCGGGTGGTGCGGGCGGCGATGGCGGTCAGCACCGTGAGGGAATCGATGATCGGAAAGTTCGGCTCCACGCCGAGCAGCATATGATCCCACACCCAGATGGAATCATAGCCGAGTTCCTCGCACTTCACGCCGTATTCGACGAGGCCGGGCGCATCCGGCATTTCCGGATAAGCGGTGAAGTTCCGCGAGGCGATCCCGAAGGTCTTGGACAGGATGGTCATTCTTGTTCCTCCATTGGCCTTTTCAGGCAGTGAACAGGCGCTCGGGATCGAGCATCCGCAGGGTCGACAATTCGTGTTCGGTGGGCGGCTCGGTGACGGCGTTCTGGGCATCGAACACCAGGTCGAAGCCGGTGTTGTCCTGCACTTCTTCGCGGGTCACGCCAGGATTGAGCGCGAGCACCTTCATGCGCCGCTCGGCGTCGTCGAAGCCAAACACCGCCAGCTCGGTGATGACGCGGAACATGCCGCCCGTCGGCAGGCCGCTTTCGGCGCGCGAGGTGCCGCCGCGGATGAAGCCCGGGCTGGTGATGAAGTCCACATGCTCCACGAACCGCCGCTTCTCGTGCTTCATAGCGACGATCATGTTGGTGAGGGAGGAGATGTCGTTGCCGCCGCCGGTGCCGGGCAGGCGGGTCTTGGGATGGGCGGGATCGCCGATGAAGGACGAGTTCAGATTGCCGAACTGGTCGATCTGCGCGCCGCCCATGAAGCCGATGTCCACATAGCCGCGCTGGAGCAGCAGCAGCACGTCGGTGGAGCCGAGCACCATGTTGGCGCGCTTGGTGCAGCGCTGGTCGTTGGTGGAGGGCGGCAGCTTGCCGGGCTCCACGAACGCACCCACCACGCCGCCCTCGAACAGGATGGTGAGGCCGGGGCAGCGCAGGCGCTGGGCCAGCGTCGCGGCGAGCAGGGGAATGCCGACCCCGGCGAACACCACCTGCCCGTCCTTGAGCTGGCGGGCGCTGAGGATGGCGAGAATTTCGGTCGCCGTGTAGCGATGCGCCTCAGTCATTGTAGATGCTCCGTCCGCGCTGGCTGGCTTCCAGGATTTCCTCAAGGCCGATGAGCGAGAGGTATTCGTTCCAGGAGGCGGGGCCGTAGACGTATTTTTCCAAATATTCGCGCATGCCTTCGACGGGCGCCTTGTTCACCTGCGCCACATATTGCGACATGTGCTTCATCATCGGCTCATACAGGCCGTAGCATTCGTGCGGCGCCGAGCCATAGGGCACTTCCACCACCGCATCGACGCAGAAGAACGGGATCTTCGTCTGGTCGGGCGCCCGGCGGATCTGGTCGTTGGAGACGATGCGCTCGGTGGTGAGGATCACCCGCTTCGCCGCCATGGCAAGGTCGATGTCCATGAATTGCAGCCCGTCCATCTGCGCATTGCCGTAGGCGTCGCAGCGCTGGACATGGATCAGCGCCACGTCGGGGTTGAGGGCGGGAACCAGCAGCAGCTTCTCGCCGGTGAAGGGGCAATCGATTTCTTTGGCCTCGGGGCGAATGCGCAGCACGTCCGAGCCGAGCATGGAGCGGATCGGCAGGAAGGGCACGCCCATACCGCCGGCGCGGAACCGCATGCCGACCGCCATATGGCTCCATTCCTCGTACGTGGCGCTCCCGCTCTCCACATGGTGGCGCAGCACCTTGGAGAGGCCCCACAGGATGCCCTGGGCAAACCAGCTGGTGATGATGTGGTCACAGATGCCGGAGCCGAACAGCAGATCCCCGTCCGTGGAAATGATGCTGCGCGAGCAGGTGAGGCCGGTCTTGCGGGCGCGCATGAGCTGCCAGATCATCGCCATGGGCGTGCGCGACATGGTGGAGCCGCCGAGGCCCACACTCGCGCCGTCCGGCACGAAGGAGGCGGCTTCCTCCAGCGTCACCACCTTCTCGCGCAGGCTCTTGTCCCGCTGCGAAAGGTCTTGGCGCAATTGCGCATAGGGCGTCACGCCTGATGCCGTCACCTTCGTCTCCTTTTTGTCCCTGGAAGCTTCTGCTTTGCTAGGAGGCGCTTACTTCCGCGTTGAAGTCTTCGATCAGCCGGTCGTAGACCGGCAGCTGGGCGGCAAGGTCGTCCCAGAAGGATTGATGCTTGCGGCGCTCGAAATCCTCGAAGGCGATCCCCTGCTGCTCCACCCAGGTGTAATAGCCGAGGTTGAAGATGCGCCGGCGGTCGCTCTCGCGCAGCTCCAGCAGGTCGGCGGTGGAGGCGGCCTCAATGGCGAACGTAAAGCTTTCGGCCGCGTCCACCTGATCGAAGCGGCCGCCATAATGCTTGGCGAGATAAGCGTCCCGCTCGGTGGCATAGAGGCCCGCACCGTCGGTGGCGATGGTCACCACCACGTCGTCCGCGCCATAGCGCATGTATTTCGCGAGCTTGATGGCGGCGACGATGTTCGCGAGACCGGAGATGCCCACATTATCGAAGGCGGCGATCAGCGCGGGGTCGATGTTCTTGCGGTCCGCAAGATAGGCCCGGCCGACCTCGGTGCCGAACAGCAGGTTCAGCCGGTCGCTGGCGCGGTCCGAGACCGCGACCACGAAGTCCGTGTTCATCACATTGTGGATGAGTGGGATATGCTTGTCGCCGATGCCCTGGATATTGTGCTCGCCGTAGCCGTTCTCCAGCATGGTGGGGCATTCCAGCGCTTCCACTGCCGCGATCCGCGTGCCGTAGAGGGCTTTGAGGTGATCGCCTGCGGCAATCGTGCCGGCGGAGCCCGTTGCCGAGACGAAGGCGGCGAGGCGGCGCGTGGGCGCGCCGGCCTTCAGGCTCTCGAACACGCTGGCGCAGGCGGCGCCGGTGGCGGCGCGATGGACCATGTAGTTCGAATAGGCCGAGAACTGGTTCAGGATGACGTTGCTTTCATCCTTCTGCATTTCATTGCAGGCGTCGTAGATTTCCTTGACGTTGCTTTCCGTGCCCGGGGTGCGGACGATGTGGGCGGGGTCGGAGACCCACTTCTCCAGCCAGTCGAAGCGCTCCTGGCTCATGCCGGCCGGCAGCACGGCGACGCCGGCGCAGCCGATGATGCGCGACACCGCGATGCCGCCCCGGCAATAATTGCCCGTGGACGGCCACACCGCCTTGTGATGGGAAAGATCGAACGCGCCGGTGACGAGCTGCGTCACCAGGCCCGCATAGGCCGGCAGCACCTTGTGGGCGCCGATCAGCGGGAAGCGCGCGCCGAGCAGTACCACGATCGGCGCGGCGACGCCGGTGAGGGCGCTCGGCAGCACGATATGATCGGGCACCGAAACCATGCCGCGCCCGTCGACGGCGTTGTTCCAGTGGATGCGCCACAGATTGGCGCCGTCGGGCGCATTGCGGTCCACGTCCGCCAAGGCGGCCATACGGGCGGCGGGAATGGTCGAGGGATCGGCCAATTGGCCGAAGGTCGGCAGGCTCAAGCCCGCATCCCGCATATGCCGGATCGCGGCCTGCCGCTGCTCAGCATTGACGATGCCCGGAACCGATCCGGGTACGTGCGCTGCACTCATCTCAAGGAAACTCCCCCGCCGAAACGGATCTGGCGACCTAAGGTCATATTATCATACTATTATTAGTACAATACGCTTGGGGAATGGCAAATCTTTTTTGCGGGGAAACCGGCGTCCAGGCGTGTTTTCTTAGCCCTGGGCGGCCATCTGCAAGGCGGTCGGGGCGTTCACATTGCGGGCGCGCTCGCCATGCAGCGCCGGTGCGTCGTCATAGAGCGTGGTGCGCATGCGCGGCGCCCGGCCGGCGGAGCGGATGATCATCTCCATGGAGCGCGGCGTCATCTCCTGCCCGTGGCTTGCGCCGGCGGAACGGGAGATGGTCTCGTCCATGAGCGTGCCGCCGAGGTCGTTCACCCCGGCGGCGAGGGCGAGCTTCACGCCCTCGGGCCCGAGCTTCACCCAGGAGGCCTGGATATTGGTGATGTGCGGATGCAGCGCGAGCCGCGCCACCGCATGCATCAGGATCGTCTCGCGCAGGGTCGGCCCCTTGCGCGAGCGCCCCTTCAGATAGATCGGCGCTTCCATGTGGACGAACGGCAGCGGCACGAATTCGGTGAAGCCGCCGGTCTCCATCTGCAGATCGCGCACGCGGATCAGGTGGCGCGCCCAATGCTCATAGCGCTCGATATGGCCATACATGATGGTGGCGGTGGAGCGCAGGCCGAGGCCATGGGCGGCGCGCATCACGTCCAGCCATTCAAGGGTGTTGATCTTGTCCGCGCACAGATGGGCGCGCACCTCGTCGTCGAGGATCTCCGCCGCCGTGCCGGGCAAGGTGGAGAGCCCCGCCTCCTTCAGGGCGGCGAGGAATTCGGGAATGCTCACGCCGAGGGTTTTCGCGCCCTGGCTCACCTCGAGGGGTGAGAAGGCGTGCATGTGCATCTGCGGCACCGCATCCTTCACCACCTTGCAGAGATCCAGATATTTCTGGCCGGTATAGGAAGGGTGGATGCCGCCCTGCATGCACACTTCGGTGGCGCCGCGCGCCCAGGCCTCTCGCACCCGGTCCGCCACTTCCTCCATTTCGAGGTCATAGGGGCGGCCGCGCAGGTTCTCGCTCAGCTTGCCCTTGGAGAAGGCGCAGAACTGGCATTTGAAATAGCAGATGTTGGTATAATTGATGTTGCGGGTGACGACATAGCTCACGCTGTCGCCGTTCACTTTGCGGCGCAGGTCGTCGGCGGCGCGGCATACGGCGGTGAACCCCTCGTCGCGCGCCCGGAACAGCCGCACGATCTCGGTTTCCTCCAGCGCGATGCCGGACACCGCCCGGTCGAGAATGCGGGTGAGCGCGCCGTCGGTGCTGGCGGGGGCGGAAGGCTTCAGCAGCGCGCCTTCCTTGGCCGGCAGGCGGTCGGTGGAGCCAGGGCACCAATCGTCGGCGCGCGGCCAGCCGTCGCCGTCGATGAGGTCGAGCAGCTTGGTGCGCAGCCCCTCGTCGACCCAGCGGCGGGACTGGGCGGCGAAGGCAGGATAGATGGCGAGCCGTTCGGTCAGGATCTTGCCGGCGGCCTTGGTGGCGGAGTCCAGCACCCGCAGGTGGGGCCAGGGCGCCTCCGGGTTCACATGGTCCGGCGTGACGGGGGAGACGCCGCCCCAATCGTTGATGCCGGCGGCCACCAGCTTGCTGAGCGCGCCGGGGCTGAGGTTGGGCGGTGCCTGGATGTTCATCTCCGGCGCGAACAATAGGCGCGCCATGGCGATGGTCCACACATGCTCGTCGAGGGTCGGTGCCTCCACATGGGCCATGCGGGTGCCGGGCTTGGGACGGAAATTCTGGACGATGATTTCCTGGATGTGCCCGTAGGTGTCGTTGAGATCGCGCAGCGCCAGCAGCGCCTCGATGCGCTCGGCCCGCGTCTCGCCGATGCCGATCAGAATGCCGCTGGTGAAGGGCACGCCCTGTTCACCGGCGATCCGCATGGTCTCCAGGCGCGCGGCCGGGATCTTGTCGGGCGAGCCGTGGTGGGCCGCGCCCTTGGCCAGCAGGCGCTCGGAGGTGCTCTCCAGCATGATGCCCTGGGAGATGGAGACCCGCCGCAGCGCCGCCACGTCCTCGGCGGTCAGCAGGCCGGGGTTCACATGGGGCAGAAGGCCGGTTTCGCGAAACACCAAGTCCGCCATTTCGGCGAGATAGGAAAGGGTCGTCGCGTGGCCAAGCTCGGCCAATGCGTCGCGCGCGAACTGGTAACGCAGCTCCGGCTTGTCGCCGAGGGTGAACAGCGCCTCCTTGCAGCCCGCCTTCTGGCCGGCGCGGGCAATCGCCAGAACCTCGTCGCGGGAGAGGAAGGCGCGCTCGCCCTTTCGCGGGGCATGGGCGAAGGTGCAGTAATGGCACACGTCGCGGCACAATTGAGTGAGCGGAATGAAGACCTTGCGCGAATAGGAGACATAATTGCCGTGGGCCGCGTCGCGCCGCTGCGCCGCCGCCGCCAGCAGCGGGGAAAGATCGCTCATGCCCACCAAGGCGAAAGCCTGTTCGGGGGCGAGGCGGGCGCCGGCGGAGAGGTCGGCGAAGACGGAGGGCGTAATCATAGGGACAAGGGCTCCTCAAGCGGCGAGGGCAGGGGCTGAGCCACGCCGGGGCGGGCTCGCAAAGGAACAGGCGAAAGCCCGGCGGGCAGGGCGGCGAGGTCCGCGCTCACGTCGATGTCGCGGCCGAGGCCGGGCAGATGCAGCACGCGCGGATCGCGGCCGGCCGTCCGCGCGCTTTCCAGGTGGCGGGCGAAGCTGGAGGGTCCGAAGCTTGGCGCCATGAGGGCCGGCGGGCAGGCCGCGAGCAGATTGGTGCCGCCGTCGCGGGTCGCCGGCACGAGCACCACCGAAGTGCTTTCCAGCGCGTCGACGACCGCATCCAGTTCCGCCCGCGTCATGCCGGGCACGTCGCCGGGCACGACGATCACCCCGCCCTTGCCGGCGCGGTCCAGCGCAGCCATGCCGGCGCGCACGGCGGCGTTGGTGCCATTCTCGACCGCATCGGGCAGCACATGGGCGCAGAACGCGCGGGCGAGCGCCATGGCGTCCGGATCGCCGGTGACGACGAGGATGCCGGCCAGCCCCCGGCATCCGGCAAGCACGCCGAGCACCTGCCGCAGCATCGCCTTGGCGAGCGCCGCGCGCTCGGCGGGCGAAAGCTCGGGGGCAAGGCGGCGCTTGGCGAGCGCGAAACGCTTCACCGGCACCAAGGCCCACAGGTCGCGGGGCGCGCCGAAATCACATGCGGGAACATGCCTGTTCATGGGCCCACCGCCTCCCGGTCGGCATGGATGACTGCGCCGGCGGCGGCCAGCGAATCGGCGAAGCGCAGCACGTCCCTTGCCAGGCGGATGCTGTCCTCGGCGGTCTTCATCAAGGTGGGGACGGCGGCGATGGGTGTCGAGATGCGGGCGCGCTCGTCGCCGTCCGCGACATCGATCACGAGGCCGTCGATCAGCGTGTCGTAATGGGCGGCGATGGCGGCCGAGGTCGCCGGGACCTTAAGCTCCGCCATGATCTTGGCCGTCGGCCCCTTGATCGCCTGCCCGCCGATGATGGGCGAGACCGCCACCACCGGCGCGCGCACGGCGGCGAGCGCGGCGCGCAACCCCGGCAGCGCGAGAATGGGATCGATGCTCAGATAGGGATTGGAAGGGCAGAGGACGACCGCCCGCAGGTCCGGCGCGGCGAGCGCGGCCAGTACCTCCGAAGTCGGGCGCGCGACGTCGGCGCCCGCGAAGGTGAAGCCGGTGACGGCGGGCGCGCAGCGGCGTTCGACGAAATAGCGCTGGAACGGCAATATGCCTTCGTCCGTATGCACCAGCGTGCGCACGGGCTCCTCGCTCATGGGCAGCAGGCGGGCGGCGATGCCGAGGCGTGCGCGCAGCGAATCGGTGATCTGGGTGAGGCTTTCCCCGAGCCGCAGGCGGCGCGTGCGCTCCACATGCAGGGCAAGGTCACGGTCGCCCAGCAGGAACCAGGTTTCCCCGCCCAATTCGCCGAGCGCGGCCATGAAATTCCAGCTCTCGTCCGCCCGGCCCCAGCCGCGCACCTCGTCGCTCAGTCCGCTCAATTTGTAGAGCACGCTGTCGAGGTCGGGGGAAATGGCAAGCCCGAGATGCTCAAAATCGTCACCCGTGTTCACCACGAGCGAGACCGCCGCGCCGAATTCCCGCTCCAGGCCGAGGGCGAGCTTTGCGCCGCCGACGCCGCCGCACAAAGCGACTATGGAACCGGAGCCGGGAGGGGGGAGGGGTGCATTCATCGGAACATGTCGCGTTCGCGGGAGCGGATGAGGGCGGCGGCGGGCCGTTCGGGCGCGGCGCGTCGATAGCCGCGCACCAGCACCGCCGGCAGGCCCTCGTCGCCCTGGCCCATGAGGAGGGAAGCGGCGGCGGCAAGTTCGTCCGCCACCGCGATTTCGGTCACGCGCATGGCGCGGCCGAACAGGTCCGGCGCGCCGACCATGTCCACCAGCGCGGGGACGCCGGCGGCGCCGAGCGCGACGCCCACCACCCCGTTACGCCAGGGCCGGCCGAAACTGTCATTGATGACGACGCCGGCGCGGACGCCGAAGCGGGCATCGAGGCGTGCCTTCAGGGCGGCGGCGGAGCCGTCGGGATCGCGCGGGAGCAGCAGCACGCGTGCGCCGTCCGTATGGTCGATGTTCGATTCGTCCACGCCGGCATTGGCCATGACGAAGCCGAGCTTGTGCGCGACCACCAGCACATGGGACCCCTCGCGCACAATCTCCGAGGATTCCGAAAGCACCGTTTCCACATGGCGCGGGTCCTTGCGCAGGCGGGCGGCGATCTCGATCGCGCGGGGCGAGGGGACCACGTCGGCGAGCGCCAGATAGCGCCCTTCCGCCTTGGAGACGATCTTCTGGGCGACGACGAGGATGTCGCCCTCTTCAAGGCCGAGCCCGCTCGCCTCCAGCGCCGCGCCGAGCAGGCCGGCGAGGTCGTCGCCGGGCTCCACCAGGGGGATCCCTGGCACGGCATGGAGTGAAAGCGCGGGCGCGGCCATCACGGGGTCAGCCGACGGCGGGAATGTCGAGGCCGGTGATGCGGATGCCCGCGCCCGGCACTTTGTACCGCCGGTTGATGCCGATCAGCACGGAGGTGAGCGCCTCGGCGGCAGCGGAATTGGCGAGCACGCCGCCGTCGATGCCGCGCGTCGCGATCACGCCGGCAAGAGCGATCACCTGGTCGCGGGCGTCCTTGTCATTGCCGAACACCAGCACGTCGCAATCCACCTTGCCGCCGCCGTGCAGCTTCGTGGCCCCCACATTGTGGAATGCGGAAACCACGCGCACGCCTTCGCCCAGCAGGCTCTGGGCGATCTGCGCGGCCGACCCTTCGGGGGGCAGCTGGACCGTGGAAACCTTGGGCGGCACCAGAGGCACGGCGGCATCCACCAGGATCTTGCCCTGCACCGCGTCGCGCACGTCCAGCAACGTGGCTTCGTGGCTTGCGAACGGCACCGCCAGAACGATGATATCGCCGGCGCGCGCGGCGCCCGCATTGTCGTCGCCACGGGCCGTGCCGCCGAGGGCAACTGCGGCTTCGGCGGCTTTTTCGGCGCTGCGCGAGCCGATTACCACGTCATAGCCGGCCGCCGCCCAGGACTTGGCAAGGCCGGAGCCGAGATCGCCCGTTCCCCCGAGGATGGCAATGGTGGGCTTGGCGTCGCCGGACATGGGCTCTGTTCCTGATTTTAGTGTTGAATCAAATTGTTGGCGATTTCGCGCACGGCGTTTCGGCCAGGGAATTCGATCTCGATGAGGCAAATGGTGCTATAAACAGAATGATAAGACAACTCAATTCTTCAATCGCCCTTTCGGGTCCACCGGCAACGGCGCCGGAAGCTCGAAAATCCAGAGCCGGCGCCGCTTTCCCGGCAAACGAAAGTGCCGTTGCGACCGGTGCTGGAGCGGCCGCGTCAAAAAAATGCTGCGCCCCGCGGAGCGATTGCGCAAGAGAGCCTTGACAGAAGGAGTTTTCCTATCTGATGGTATATAGAATGATTGGTGCCCGGGGCTGATTTCGGAAAGTGTCCGATCCGCTCCCGCGCCCTTCATGCGCGTTATGTGGGCCTTCCGCGCATGTTCATCGCAGCAAGACGATGCCAGTGCTTCAACAACGAAAAATAACCCCCTCCAGAGGATAGGTGATATGGCGAAGCTGAAATTCGGATTTCTGACATCTGCCGCCTGTGCATTGGGATTATCCGTGGCCTTCGCCTTGCCGGCGGCTGCGCAGGACATTTCCATCGGCGTGAACATGCCGCTCACCGGGGCGTTCGCCGCCTCCGGCAATTTCGTCGCCGACGGCGCCAAGCTGGCCGCCGAGGAGATCAACGCCAAGGGCGGCGTGCTGGGCAAGAAGCTCAACCTCATCATCGAGGACAACAAGAGCAATCCCACCGAAGCCGCCGCGGTCGCGGAAAAGCTGATCGTGCGCGACAAGGTGCCGGTCATGCTCGGCGCCTGGGGCTCCAGCCTGACCCTCGCCGTCATGCCCAAGCTGATGCAGTACAACGTGCCCATGGTGGTGGAGACCTCCTCCTCCTCCAAGATCACGGTTCAGGGCAATCCCTATGTGTTCCGTATTTCCGCGCCGTCCTCGCTGGAAGCGCAGAATTTCGCCAAGGTGATCGACGGCTTCAAGATCAAGAAGGCCGACTTCCTGGTGGTCAACAATGACTGGGGCCGCGGCACCGCCAGCGACTTCTCGGCCATGTTCAAGGACAAGGGCATCCAGGTCGGCGCGGTCGAGACCATGGATCAGGGCGCGCAGGATCTCAGCGCCCAGCTCGCCAAGATCAAGGCGTCGGACAGCGACACCCTGATCGTCACCACCGCCGTCGAGCAGCTGACCCTGGTGCTGAAGCAGGCCCAGGCGCTCGGCCTCAACAAGCAGATCATCACCACCGGCGGCTCGCAGAGCCCCGACCAGCTCGCCGAGCAGGCGGGCACCGCCGCCAACGGCACCTATCACCTGCTGTTCTTCACCCCCTGGTCGCCCGATGCGACGCCGTATCCGGAGCGCGCCAAGGCGTTCGTGGAAGCCTGGAAGAAGAAGGGCTATCCCGCCGCCGGCCTCACCGAGAGCTTCCGCGGCTATGACGGCATCACCGTGATCGCCGCCGCCATCGAGAAGGCCGGCGCGGCCGACCCGGCGAAGATCACCGAAGCCTTGTGGAAGGTGGAAGTGCCCGGCCTCAACGGCAAGATCGTGTTCGCCAAGGCGGGTCCCGAAGGGCGCGAGAGCGGCCAGAGCAGCCCGGCCACGTATGTCGTGAAGATCGTCAACGGCAAGGTCGAAGTGGTCCATTGATCCGGGAGGGGCATTGAACCCCCGCTCCTTCCGGCTGGGTGGGGCATCGGCGGGCCAGCGCCTGACACCGTCGATGCCCCATCTTTCCCCGGCCGCGCACCGCGCCGGGCGGTTCTAAAATCGGACGTTCCCGGCCATGATGCCGCCGGGGATCCGGCGACGGCGCTTAAGGAAAACGCGATGACGAAGCAGGGTGTCGGGGCGCGTCTCCCGCGCAAGGAGGACGATCGCTTCCTGCGCGGACGCGGCCAGTTCGTGGCCGATATCCGCCTGCCGGGGCTGAAAGATGTCGCGTTCGTGCGCAGTCCGCTCGCCCATGCCCGCATCCACGGCGTGCATGTCCCGGAGGCCTATCGCGACGTCGCCTTCGCCGCCGATGCCCTGGCCGGCGTGAAGCCGATCCGCGCCGTGACGACCCTGCCCGGCTTCAAGGTGTCCGAGCAATGGCCGCTCGCCACCGACAAGGTCCGCCAGGTGGGTGAGCTGCTCGCCGTGTGCGTCGGCGATACCCGCGCCAAGGCCGAGGACATCGCGGCCGCCATCGAGCTGGATCTTGAGGAACTCCCCGCCGTCCACGACATGGTGAAGGCGCGCGCGCCCGGCAGCGCTTTGGTGCACGAGCATTGGGGCGACAACGTCTTCCTCGAAAGCTTCATGGAAGTGGGCATCGAGAAGGCGTTCGACGCCCCCATCAAGATCACCCGCACCCTCTCCACCTCGCGCCAGAGCATGGCGCCCATGGAAGGACGCGGGACGGTGGCGCACTGGGACCATCGCAAGGAACAACTCGTCCTCCACACGGGCAGCCAGATGCCGCACATCGTGCGCAACGGCTTGGCCGAATGCCTGGGGCTGAACCAGGAGCAGATCCGCATCATCTCGCCGGACGTCGGCGGCGGGTTCGGCTACAAGGGCATCCTGCTGCCGGAGGACATCTGCCTCGGCTGGCTCGCCATGCGCCTCGGCCATCCCGTGCGCTGGATCGAGGATCGGCGCGAGAGCCTGACCGCCGGCGCGAACTGCCGCGAGCATCATTATTCCATCACCGCCTATGCGGATCGCGACGGCACGCTGCGCGGCATCGACTGCGAGGCGATCGTCGATTCCGGCGCCTATTCCTCCTATCCCTTCTCCGCGTGCCTGGAGGCCGCGCAGGTGGTGAGCATCCTGCCCGGCCCATACGATTTCCCCGCCTATCGCTGCCGCACCTGGTCGGTCGCCACCAACAAATGCCCGATCCTGCCCTATCGCGGCGTAGCGCGGACGGGGGTGTGCTTCGCGCTCGAACTGGTGCTGGATGCCATCGCCCGCGAGATCGGCATGGAGCCGCACGAGCTGCGGCTGAAGAACCTCGTGCGGCCTGAGCAGATGCCGTTCGACAACATCACCAAGAAGCATTTCGACAGCGGCGATTATCCCCAGGCGCTCAACCGCGCCATCGCCATGGCCCGCCTCGACGAGGTGCGCGCGCGCCAGGCGAAGGGCGAAGCGGACGGCCGGCTGATCGGCATCGGCCATTCCATCTATTGCGAGCAGGGTGCCCACGGCACCTCGGTCTATTCCGGCTGGGGCATCCCCATGGTGCCCGGCCATGAGCAGGCAACCGCCCGCATGACGCCCGACGGCGGGCTGGAACTGCGCGTGGGCGTGCATTCCCACGGCCAAAGCATGGAAACCACTTTCGCCCAGGTGGCGCACGAAGTGCTCGGCATCGATACCGCGCGCATCAAGCTGGTGCACGGCGACACGGAATACACCCCCTATTCCACCGGAAGCTGGGGCTCGCGCTCCATGGTGATGGCCGGCGGCGCGGTGGCCACGGCCTGCAAGGAAGTTGCGCGGCTCGCGGCGCGGATCGGCGCCCATCTGCTCCAGGCGGACCCGGACGAGGTGGTGATCAGGGACGGTTTCGCGGTGGCGCCCACCGGCCAGGTGAGCCTCCAGGAGATCGCCCACACCTGGTATCGCCGCCCGCAGGACCTGCCCGCCGGCATCGATCCCCACGGGCTTGAATCCACCATCGGCTACAAGCCGGTGCGCGACACGGGCACCTTCTCCTATGCCGCCCACGTGGTGCTGGTGGCGGTGGACCCGGAACTCGGCGACATCGAGATCCTCGATTATGTGATCGTCGAGGACGGCGGCAAGCTGGTGAACCCGATGGTGGTGGACGGCCAGATCTATGGCGGCCTCGCCCAGGGCATCGGCACCGCGCTCTATGAGGAGATGCAGTTCGACGCCTCGGGGCAGCCTCTGGCCTCCACCTTCGCCGATTATCTCCTTCCCGGCCCCACCGAGGTGCCGGAACCCCGGCTCGACCATATGGAGTTCCTCGCCCCCTATACGGAATTCGGGGTGAAGGGCATCGGGGAGGGCGGCGCCATCGCTCCGCCCGCCGCCATCGGCAATGCGGTCAACGATGCCCTGAAAGGCATCGGCGCCGAGCTGCTGCATTCGCCCATCACGCCGCGCCGCGTCCTGGAAGCCATCGAGGCCGCCAAGGGCGCCAAACTCGCCGGGAGCGTGGCATGAAGCCCGTCCGTTTCGATTACGAGCGCCCGGTCGAGATCGGCGCCGCCCTCGCCCTGATGCGGGACGAGGGGCGGGTGGTGAAGATCATCGCCGGCGGCCAGTCCCTCGGGCCGATGCTGAACATGCGCCTCGTGCAGCCGGAACTGCTGGTGGACATCACCGCCATTCCCGCGCTGAAGCGCATCGAGGATCATGCCGATCACATCATCGTCGGCGCCTGCGTGACCCATGCCGACTTCGAGGATCGCCGCGTGCCGGACGTGACCGCCGGGGCTTTGCCGGGCGTGGCGCGCGGAATCGCCTATCGCGCGGTGCGCAACCGCGGCACGGTGGGCGGCAGCCTGACCCATGCCGATCCTTCCGCCGATTGGATTTCCATTCTCTCCGCCGTGGGCGCGCGGGTGATCCTGCGGTCGCCGTCGGGCACCCGCGAAGTGCCGGTGGAGCAGTATATGCTCGGCGCGCTCGCGGCCGACCTCAATCCCGGCGAACTTCTGGAGGCGGTGCGCATCCCCAAATGTAGCGCCTCGGCCCGCTGGGGCTATTTCAAGAGCTGCCGCAAGACCGGCGAATTCGCCCATGCCATCGGCGCGGTGCTGGTGGATCCGGACCGAGGCGTGTTCCGCGCCGTGATGGGGGCGACCGAGACGCGGCCCATCCTCGTCACCGAACGCGCGGCGCTCTTCGCCGAAACGGGTTTCTCGACGGGCGCGGCGGAAGAGGTGGCGCAGGCCGCCGGCATGGCGGACCTGCTGGACCGCCGGACACACGCGGTGGCTCTGCGCCGCGCATTCGAGCAGGCGGACGCGGCATGAGCATGGTTTCCCTCACCGTCAATTCCCGCACGGTGCGCGCGGATGTGGAGCCGCGCACAAACCTCGCCGATTTCCTGCGCGATTCGCATGATCTCACCGGCACCCATATCGGCTGCGAGCACGGGGTGTGCGGCGCCTGCACCATCATCGTGGACGGCGAGCCGGTGCGTTCCTGCATCACCTATGCGGTGGCGTGCGAGAATGCGCAGGTCACCACCATCGAGGGTCTCAACGACGACGAGGTGGCCGGCGAACTGCGCGCCGCCTTTACGCGCGAGCACGGCCTTCAATGCGGCTATTGCACGCCGGGCATGATCGTTTCCGCCCGCGACGTGGTGCTGCGCATGCCCGACGCCAGCGAACATGAGATCCGCGTCGCCATGAGCGGAAACCTGTGCCGCTGCACCGGCTATGTGGGCATCGTGCGGGCGATCCGCTCGGTGATCGCGGACCGCAAGGCGCGGGGCGCGGTGCCCCGTGCCGATGTGCGTGCCGCCCTCGGCCCGGTCGGCTCCGGCCATGCGGGCGCCTTTGCCGGCGGTGCCGAAAAAGCCGCCGAGGCTCCGCCCGCGCCGCTCGCGGCACCCGCCCCGCGCGCGGCGGCGCCGCGCGAGAGCGCCAGGCTCGATGCGGATTTCGTGCCCCAGACCAGCTTTCCGCAAAGCTTCGTGGTCGCCCATCCTGTAGACGTGGTGTGGGATTTCTTCGGCCGCGTGGACGAAGTCGCCGCCTGCCTGCCCGGCGCCTCCCTTGTGGGCACGCCGACGCCGGAGCATGTGGAAGGGCAGATCCGCGTGAAGGTCGGCCCCATGGTGGCCGAATTCCAGGGCGTGGCGGACATTTCGCGCGATGATGCCTTGCACGCGGGGCGCATCTCCGGCAGCGGCCGTGATACGCGCAGCAATTCGGCGACGCGCGGGCTCATCGGCTACACGCTGACGCCGGTCGAAGACGGCCGGGCGACGCGGGTGGATGTCAGCATCGGCTATACGCTCACCGGCATGCTGGCGCAGTTCGGGCGCTCCGGTCTGGTTCAGGATATCGCCGGGCGGCTGGTTTCGGCGTTCGTTCAGAACCTGGAAGCGCGGCTCGCCCAGGGCGAGGGCGCGCCCGCCGCGGCCGTGGTTACGGAGTTGAACGCGGGTTCCCTGGTCTATTCGGTGATCGTGTCGCGGCTGAAAGAGCTATGGCGCAGAATAGCGGGATGAGACTGGGCGGTGAGGGGGTGGCGGATCCCGCTTCAGGGCTCTCTCGCGCCTCACCGTTCCAGCGGCACGGTGAGCCCGGCCTTGACCCGGTCCATCACGACCAGCGTGCGAAACCGCTTGATATTGCTGTTCTCGAAGAACAGGCGGCGGGTGAGATCTTCATAATCCGCCATGGTTGGGACCGTGACGATCAGCACGAAGTCTGCGTCCCCTGTGACATAATAGCATTGCTGCACTTCGGGGCAGCGCACGAAATTGGCCTTGGCGGCGTCCACGAGGTCGATGCGCTCGCTTTCCACCACGACCTCCACGACGAGGGTCAGCGGCTGGCCGACGCGGGCGGGGTTGAGGATGGTGACATCGTCGGCGATCACGCCGCTTTCCCGCATCCGCTTGATGCGCCGCTGCACGGCGGCCGCCGAGAGGTTCACGCGCTCGCCGATGGTGCGCTGGGGCGTGGTATTGTCCTTTTGAAGAATAGTAAGTATCGCAAGGTCGAAGGCATCCAGATCTGCGCGCTGGTTGGACAGAGAAGAGGCCATGACGCACCAAATTTATTGAACTTCCTTCATTCTAAAAATAGAGAGTGTTTTTGTCTATAAATTGTTGAATTTTTCTATAATTACGAAATAATATATCAGATATACATATTATAACAATAATTTTATCGAATATCAGTATTGTAAATCGCGAGGTGCTGGTAATCGGCTTTGGTTCTGCCGTTGGGATTGGTTGCGCTTTCATCGTGCGCGCGTTCTGGCGTCGTGCGCGCCCTCGGTAATTCTATGCCCGGCGTCAGAAGACGGGCTAATATGCACAAGTCGCAGGCATTTCCCTATTCACCTTTGGGCGTCATCGGGCTAAACTGCAGTCTCAGGCGTGAAGTGGAGACGGTTTCTGCTCAAACGCCGCCGAGTCTGATGGTCCTTTATGCAAACAAAGTCCAAACTATCGGCAGCCTATGATCGAAGCCGCGTGCCGCTCTACATCCAGGTGGCATCTGTGCTCCGGCAGCGGATCCAGGCGGGGCATTGGGCCATCGGGGACAAGATTTCCACGCTTGAAGAATTGGAAGAGGAGTTCCAGGTCGCGCGCGTGACCGTGCGTCAGGCGGTGGAAATGCTGCGCGATGAAGGTCTTGTCAGCGCACGCCAAGGCCGCGGCACGTTCGTGTCCAGCGTCGTTCCGGATCGGCACTGGCTGAAGCTGGAGACCACCTGGGCAAGCCTGATTGCCTCGGTGAAGGAAAACGTGCCCCGTCCCATCACCCTGACGGAGAATGTTCCGCCGCCACTTCTGAAGCCGGAGGACGGGGAACTCGCGCCCGAATACGTCTCGCTGAAAAGCCTTCAATTCCGCGACGACCAGCCCTATTCCATCGTCAACCTCCTGCTCGCCCGCCATGTCTTTGAGATGGATCGCGATGTCTTTCTCACCGGCCCGGCGCTCCCCGCGCTGGCCGGCCTGAAGAAAGTGAAGGTGAAGGACGCCCACCAGACGCTGATCATCGGCAGCGCCGATCCGACCGTGGCGGACCTGATGAAAATCCCGCTCGGCGCCGCCACGGTGGAAAGTCATTGTGTGGTGATCGACAATAAAAACGTCGCCATCTATGTGGCGGACATCGTCTATCGCAGCGACTGCATCAAGTTGCAGATCGATCTGCTGCGCTCCGAGCGCGGCTGAGGGCGTTCCGCCGCGGGGCGGCCGGGGCCTCGGGCGCCATATCGGCCCCGCCTGACCCGGCTTGCCGCGCCGATGGCCGGGGTCTGCCCGGCCACGGCTCAAGGTGCGGAACGCGCCGGCTCGGCCCGCCGGGGCGCGAAAAGAAGGCGCCAAAAAAGGGCGCCAAGAGATAGCGCCAGCAAACGCGCCTTAAGATCGCGCCGGCAGAAGGCGTCAGGAGAAAATGCCGAGCGCCTGCATGTAGAGGTCCACGATCGCCTCGTGTTCCTTGCGCTCGTCCACGTCTTCCTTGCGGATCTTGAGGATGGCGCGCAGCGCCTTGACGTCGAAGCCATTGGCCTTGGCTTCGGCGAATACGTCCTTGATATCGTCGGCGATCGCCTTTTTCTCTTCCTCGAGCCGCTCGACGCGCTCGATGAAGGATTTCAGCTGTTCCTTGGCGAAGCCCGCCGGGGCGTCCGATACGTCTTCCGACACGTGGTGCAACCTCATAAACAATCAAAGGGGGCGGATGGGGCGCCGATCAGGGGCAAGATACAGCGCGCAGCGAGGCGTCGCCGTCAAGCCACTGTCCCCGCAATCCTCCCTATCCCCCGCCGTGCGACCGGTTCAATGGCCATCGTGGGGCGGCTTGAAGGCGGCTGCCTGTTCCGGTGTCGCCTCGGTCTGGTAACGGCTTTTCCATTCCTCGTAAGGCATGCCATAGACCGCTTCGCGGCTTTGCGCCTTGCTCACCGGCAGCCCCTCGGCTTCGGCGGCGTCCAGATACCAGTTGGAGAGGCAGTTGCGGCAGAAGCCGGCAAGGTTCATGAGCGCGATGTTCTGGACATCGGTGCGTTCGCGCAAATGGGCGACGAGCCGCCGGAACGCCGCTGCCTCCAGTCGTTCGCGATCCTGCTCGGAAAGCGAGGCGGCGCCGTCGTGCGCTGTCGGGTCGAAAACTTGCGTGCTCATGGCGTGTCGTCCTTCTGTCGGCTCCATGTGGCGCGTGTGCGGGCGCGGTGCAAGGGCCGCAAGGGGCAGGCCATGAACCCGGCGCCGCAGGCCGCCGCACCGCCGCTGCGCCTTGCGCTCGGCATCGCCGCTTTGGCCGCCGGAGCCTTCGCCATGGGCGCGTCGGTGCTGTTCGTCCGGCTCGCGGACGTGGGTCCGTTCGCCAGCGCGTTCTGGCGCACCGCTTTGGCGCTCCCGGTCCTGCTCGTGTGGGCGCTGGCGGCCGAGGGGCGGCGGGCCCTGGTGCCCGATCGCGACGCGCTGCTCGCAGGGGTATTCTTCGCCGGCGACCTGTTCTTCTGGCATCTGGCGATTCTCGGCACCAGCGTCGCCAATGCCGCCGTGCTCGCCACCACCTCGCCGGTGTGGGTGGCCTTGTTCGCCTGGCTGGGGATGCGGGCGGCCATCACCCGCGCCACCCTCGCCGGGCTTTTCCTGTGTCTGGCGGGCGCGGGGGCGCTGATCGGGCGCAGCCTCCACCTGGAGCCGGCGCATCTGCTGGGCGATGCGGCCGGGCTGGTGACGGCGCTCTTCTTCGCCGCCTATTTCCTGGCGATCGGCAGGGCCCGCCGCCTCCGGGGCGCCGGGGCGGTGACGCTGATTTCCACCGCGGCCACCACGCTCATCCTGCTCGCGGTGGCGCTGGTGGCCGAGCCGACCCTATGGCCCACAAGCGCCTCCGGCGCGGCAGCGCTGCTGGGCCTTGCGCTGGTGAGTCAGGTGGGCGGGCAGGGGCTGATGGCGGTGGGCCTCTCCGTGGTGCCGCCGGTGTACGGGGCGCTGGTGTTCTTCCTGGAAGTGGTGTCGGCAGCAGCCTTGGGCTGGCTGGTGCTGGGGGAGGTGCTCGGCGTGCTCCAGGGGGTGGGCATGGGGCTGGTGCTGCTCGGCCTCTGGGTCGCCCGGCCGCGGCGGCAAGGGTGATCCGCCTCGCTTCTGCCCCGATCGCGCCCGAAAAGGCGGGTCGATGCATCGTGCATGCATCATCCATTGACGCCCGTGCCGTACCAAGGCTAACAGCCGAGCCCATGTCGCTTTCCCTCCCGTTCGCTCCGAATGGATCTTTCCGCCCCTGGCGCGGCCTGCGCGCCCTGGCGCTTCTCGCCCTGCTGGCGGCGGGCGCGCTGACGGCGAGCGCGGCGCCGGCGGCGGCGGACTTCCGCCTGTGCAACCGCACCTCCAGCCGGGTCGGGGTGGCGATCGGCTATAAGGAAAACGAGGTCTGGACCACCGAGGGATGGTGGAACGTCGCGGCCAACAGCTGCGAGACCCTGCTGCGCGGCGATCTGGTGGCCCGCTTCTATTACCTCTATGCGGTGGATTACGACCAGGGCGGGGAATGGGCCGGCAAGGCCTTCATGTGCACCCGCGACAAGGAATTCACCATTCGCGGGGTGGAGGACTGCCTCGCCCGCGGTTTCGATCGCGCCGGCTTCCTGGAGGTGGACACCAAGGAGCAGCGCGGCTGGACCGTGCAATTGACCGAGGCCAACCAATCCGGCCGTGCCCAGCCCGGCATTGCGCCGCCCGGCGCTGCTCCCATGCCCATGCCGAATCCCGGCAGCCGGGCGAAATAGCATCCAGATTGGCGTCTATCGCGCCTTTCCCCCTGCCGGGTGCCCGGCGCTGTGATATTTCCAGAGAGCCGCGCCATCCTGCGGCGCCACGGGCAAAAATGTCCGGGTCAGGGAGGGTCGCATGGCTGGGACGGGGCGTGTTCTCATCGCGGGCGCGGGGCCGGTGGGCCTCACCCTCGCCGGCGAATTGGCGCGATATGGCGTCGGCGTGCGGATCGTGGACACGTCCGCCGCGCGCACCGACAAATCCAAGGCCCTGGTTCTGTGGAGCCGCTCGCTGGAGCTGCTGGCCCGCACCGGCCGGGCGCAGGCGTTCATCGATGCCGGCATGCAAGTGTATGGCGCGCGCATGTCCAACGGCCGGGCGCTGATTGCCGAGATCGATTTCGACGAGGCGGACAGCCTGTTTCCCGCCGCCGTGATGATTCCGCAGAGCGAAACCGAGCGGCTGCTGGAAACCCATCTCGAATCCCTGGGCGTGACGGTGGAGCGCAACACCGGCCTGACGGGCTTCACGCTTGCGGGTGATGGCGTGCGCGCCACCTTGCGCGATGCCTCCGGCCGCGAGGAGGAGGTTCAGGCGGACTGGCTGGTCGGCTGCGACGGCGCCCATTCCACGGTGCGCCATACGCTCGGCATGGCGTTCGCCGGAAGCACCCAGCCCAGCGACTGGGTGCTGGCGGATGCGCACCTGGAGGGGCTCAAGCCCGACAAGCTGGATATCTTCTGGCATGCCGACGGCATCCTTGCCTTCTTTCCCATCACCGGCGGGCGCTATCGCATGGTGGCGGATCTCGGCCCGGCGCAAGGCGAGGCGCGCCGGCCCGACCCCACCCTCGCCGAGGTGCAGGCGCTGGTGGAGACGCGCGGCCCCGGCGGCATCCATATGCACGATCCCTTCTGGCTGGCGAATTTCCGCATCAACGAGCGCAAGGTGAAGGACTACAGCCTCGGTCGCGCGTTCCTGGCGGGCGATGCCGCGCACATCCACAGCCCGGCCGGCGGGCAGGGCATGAACACGGGCATGCAGGATGCCTTCAATCTCGCCTGGAAACTGGCTTTGGTGGTGCATGGGCGGGCGCGGCCGGCCCTGCTCGACAGCTATTCCATCGAGCGCAGCGCTGTCGGCGACCTGGTGCTGCACAATGCGACGCGCATGACCGCCCTCGGGGTGATGCGCAATCCGCTGGCCCAGGCGGTGCGCAATTTCGTCGCCCATGTGGTGCTGGGCCTGTCGCAGGTGCAGCGTCGCGCCTCCCACAGCCTCACCGAGCTGGAGATTGCCTATCCGGTGAGCCCCCTGTCGGTCACCGCGCCCCACGCGCCCCACGGCGGGGACCTGCCGAAGGCGGGCGAACGCTGGCCGCAGCTCGATCCGGCCCTTGCCCCCATCGGCGCTGGCGACACGCCGCGCTTCGCCCTGATCGCCCCTGGCGCGGCGGCGCGCGACCTTGCGGCCCGGTTCGGCGGGCTGGTCGAAGCGCGTGAGCCGCCGGCGGGGCACGATGGGCTTTGGGTGGTGCGGCCGGACGGCTATGTGGGCCTCGTGGCCGCGGCGACGGATTTTCCCGCCGCGCAAGCCTATCTCGCCGCCATCCTGGTCTGAGGGGCTTTCGCGGACGTGCAGGCGTGCCGCGATCGCCCCAAAAATGTTTCACGTGAAACAATGGGTTAGCGCAGACGAATCGCGGGGAGAAGGCACTTGGAGGCCCTTTTCGGTGCCTTCTCCGCGGACCAAACGGCGATTTCGGCCGAAGTTTCGGCGCAGATGAATCCGCGCCGCCTCGGATGTCCGGAATGCCTCCCCTCTCCCTCCCTCCCTTCCCCCTCCCTAACCCTCCCCCGCACGCGGGAGAGGGGACTGGGCCGTTCGGGCGGTGTCAGCTGCGCCGCAGATAGGCACCGCACCCTGCCCGCAGGCGGACGGAGGCGTGCTTGACGGGGGACCCTAGATGTCCCGTCCTTCCACCTTGATCTTCAGCTCGGTCTCGATGTCCTTGGCGGCGGTCAGGTGGGGGTTGACGGCGAGCGCGCGGCGCGCGGCTTCCAGGGCGCGGGTGTCGTCGCCGATCTCGCGCATGATGAGCGACAGGCCGAGCAGCATGGAATAATGGCGCGGCTCGCGGGTCAGCACCTCGCCCACGTCCACCAGGGCGGAGGCGTAATCGTCCTGGAGATAATAGATCGTCGCGCGCCGGCTGCGGGCGGCGAGGAAATCCGGATTGGTGTCGATCACCGTGCCGAGCAGTTCCAGCGCCAGGTCATATTCCTTGGCCTGGGCGGCGGCCTCGGCACGCGACATCAGAAGGTCGGCGCTGGCGCTTCCCGATTGGGCGAACATGGCCTCGATGCGGCTGCCGAGGGCGGAGGCGGTGTCATCGTCGGGCGCAAGGCGCAGGGCCTCGAACATGGCGTCGAGCTGGACCCGCCGGTCGCGCGGCAGCTTGGGCCGGGCGGGGGTCGAATCCGCCGCGCCGACGTTGGGCGCGGGCTTCGCCGCATCGGGCTTTGTCGCATCGGGCCGGGTCGCATCGGGCTTTGTCGCATCGGATCTGGGGGCGCCGGCCGGGGGCTTTTCGCCCGTGACCTGGGCGTGGGCGGCATAGGCGCCGCAGAGCGCGAGGGCGAGCGCGCAGGCCAGCGCCATCACCACCGCCCGGCGCCCGGCCGCAGCGGCGCGCACGGCAGAGGCGCGCACGGCAGAGGCGCGCACGGCAGGCGCGCGCAAGGCGGAATCCCCGGACGGATGCTTGGACATCATCATCGGCAAAGTGTGAGGCGATGCGCATAAAGCGTCAACCGCCCCACCCCTTTCGGGGGGAGCGGCGCGATCAACTCATCTCGATGACGAGAGCCCCGCTCGCAAGGAGCGGGAAAACGCTCAGCCCTGGCGGGCCTTGTAGCGCTTCTGGGTCTTGTTGATGATGTAGACGCGGCCCTTGCGGCGCACGAGACGGTTGTCCCGGTGACGGCCGAGGAGCGACTTGAGAGAGTTGCGGATCTTCATAACCTACTGCCTTCGGCCGACCGCGGCGCGGCTTCACCGCGCGGCTCGTCGACACAATGTATTGGATCGAGCCGGTTCGATAAGGGGCGCGCGCCGCAATGTCAACGGCGCGCGCTGTGGATGACGCGTGATTGCGCGCCTGCGGAAAGCCCCGCAGGCAGCACCCGCCCCACTTCGCGGGCTGCGCCTCACTTGCCGGCGAGCAGCGGCGCCAGTTCCTTGTCGAGCTGGTCGGGGGTCATGGCGCCCGACACCTTCTTGCCGTTGATGAAGAAGGTGGGGGTGGAATCGACGCCGAGTTCCTTGTTGCCATATTGCGTACCGGCCTGGATCTTCTCCGCCAGCTCCTTGTCGCTCAGGCATTTTTCGAAATCGGTCTCGCTCATGCCCGCCTGCTTGGCGACGCGCATCAGCCCCTCGGCCGGATTGTTGCCGAACGCCCAGCTGCGCTGGGTCTCGAACAGCGAGGAGACCATGGGGAAATATTTGTCGCTCGGCATGCAGCGCGCCAGCATGAAGGCGGCGGTGGCGACCGGATCGAACGGGAATTCCCGCAGGATGAAGCGCACCTTGCCGGTGTCGATGTATTTTTCCTTCAGGCTCGGGAAGGTGCCGGTATGGAATGCCGCGCAATGGCTGCAGGTGAGCGAGGCATATTCGATGATGGTCACGGGGGCGTCCGCCTTGCCCATGGCCTGCTCGGGCAGCGGGGTGGCGGCGGGGGCATTGAGCTTGACCGGGTCGACGGTCTGGCCCTGGGCCGGCGACTGGGCGCGCGCGCCCGCCGAAAGGCCCGGCACCATCCCGGACAGCTGGAGCAGCGGACCGGCGAGCGCGACGCTCAGGGCGAACTGGCCCACGCCCAGCAGGAAACGGCGACGATGAAGCGACATGGAGATCTCCGGGGACTGCGCCTTCGCGTTCTAAGGAGCGCGCTAGCATGGCGAGGATAGGGCGCCAATCCCCCCGTGCCCTCGGGGCGATCAAGATTTCCGGCGCGCGCGGCGCACCAGGGCGCCGAGACGGGCGAGAGAGGCGCCGAGCGCCTCATCCTCGAAGGGGCCGAGCGTGGCGCGCACCTGCGCCAGCGCTTCCGGTTCGGGCTCGACGCGCGGCGGCGGGCCGTGATGGCGCGGCGGCACCGGCCCCTGGCGCAGCACCAGCCGGCCGACGCAGCGCCAGCCGAAATAGGCGTTGATGCGGTCGATCACCACGGGCGCGGCATATTGCAGCTCGATGGCATAGGCCCCTTCCACGCGCACCACCAAAGTCGCCGGCTCGCTGGTATGACGGGCATCCTGCCTTGCATCCTGGCGCGGCCATTGCAATTTCACCGGCGTCGAGCGCGGGGCGAGGGCGGGGCCGACGATCTCGTCCCAATGGGTCACGATCTCCACCGCCGAAAAGCCCGCCTTGCCGCACAGGTCGGCGATGGACGGCCCCACCAGATCGGCGAGGGGGCGGGCGGCGGGCCGCCGCTTCCAGGGGGCTTTGATGGGGCGCTCTTCCGTCATGGCTGCGGGCGGGGCGAGGCGCGCGGGGCGAGGCGCGCGGGTGGAAGGCGGGCGTGCCGGGCGCTCGCCCCCTTGCGGGCGGCGCGCGGCCCCGGCACGGTGGCGCCATGGACGATGCCACCCTATCAGCCCCGCGCAGCCGCAAGAAGCCCGCCGCGCCGGCGGCCCCCGCGAAAGTGACCCGCGAAAAAGCAACGGGTGAAAAGGCGACGGGCGCCGTCGCCGCCGCCCTGCTCCCCTGGTACGACCGCCACCGCCGCCGCCTGCCCTGGCGCGCGGAAGGCGGGCGCCTCGGCGATCCCTATCATGTGTTCCTCTCCGAGATCATGCTCCAGCAGACCACGGTGAAGGCCGTGGGGCCTTATTTCACCGCTTTCCTTCTCCGCTGGCCGCGCGTGGCGGATCTTGCGGCGGCGCCGCTGGACGAAGTGCTCTCGGCCTGGGCGGGGCTCGGCTATTATGCCCGCGCGCGCAATCTGCACGCCTGCGCCAAGGCGGTGGTGGACCGTCACGGCGGCGCCTTTCCCGCGGATGAGGCCGCGCTGCTCGACCTGCCCGGCATCGGCCCCTATACGGCGGCGGCCATCGCCGCGATCGCGTTCGATCTTCCGGCAAGCCCGGTGGACGGCAATATCGAGCGGGTGGTGAGCCGGCTTTATGCGGTGGATGAGCCCTTGCCGAAATCCAAGCCGCGCATCAAGGCGCTCGCCGCCGCGCTGACGCCGCACGACCGGCCGGGCGATTTCGCGCAGGGCATGATGGACCTCGGCGCCACCATCTGCACCCCGCGTTCCCCCGCCTGCGTGCTGTGTCCGCTCTCCGTGCCCTGTCTCGGGCGGGCGGCGGGCGATCCCGCGCGCTATCCCGTCAAGGCGGCGAAGGCCGAGAAGCCGGCGCGGGCCGGCATCGCCTTTCTCGCCGTGCGCGCCGATGGCGCGGTGCTGCTGCGCACCCGGCCGGAAAAGGGCCTGCTGGCGCAGATGACCGAGGTGCCGTCCACGCCTTGGACCGCCGGCGTGCCTTCGCCCGGCGATCATGCGCCGCTTTCCGCCGGGGCCAAGGGCTGGCGGGCCCTGCCGGGGCGGGTGAGCCATGTGTTCACCCATTTCGCCCTGGAGCTGGAGGTGTGGCGCGCCGATCTGCCGGCCGCCACCCTCGCGCCCACCGGCCATCGCTGGGTGCAGCCGGCGGATTTCGCCCGCGAGGCGCTGCCGAGCGTGATGCGCAAGGTGCTGGCGCACGCGCGCATACCGGGGGCGTGAGGGCAAATTCTCCGGCCGGCATCTGACAAGGGAGGCGGCGGACCACCCCCGTCTCGCGCCGTCCCGCGCACCCCCGCCGAAATCCGCATTGCCGCCGACGCGCGTTCGCGCCATAGGATCGCGCAAGGCAAACTCCATGGCGGTGGGCATGCGCGATGACCGACCCCGCTTTCCCTCGCGCCCCGTGGCGGGAGGTGGAGGCGACGCGCCGGCAGAATTCAGCATCGATCTGAGCGCCGCCGTGGTCGCGGTGACGGCGGAGGAGCCGCGCGTGCTCGCGCTGCGCGTGGGCGACCGGCCGGCGCTCCCCTCCGGCCCGCTGGAAGAACATCACCGCACGCTGGAAGGCGGCCTGCGCAGCTGGGTGGAGCGGCAGACCCACCAGCAGCTCAATTATGTCGAGCAGCTCTACACCTTCGGCGATCTCGACCGGCACGACGGCGGCGCGGCCCGTGCGCTCTCCGTGGCCTATCTCGCTTTGGTGCGCGAGGCGCGGCCGGCGGGCGAGATGGCGGCGGCCTGGCTCGGCTGGTACGCCTGCTTCCCCTGGGAGGATTGGCGCGGCGGCCGCCCGGCCGTGCTCGACCGCATCGGCGCGGGCCTGGAAGCCTGGGCCTGCGCGGCGCCCGACGCGCGCACCGCCGAGGTGCGCCGCCGCCGCCGCGTGCTCGCCTTCGGCCAGGACGGGGCGGAAGAGACCTCCTGGAACGACGAACGCGTGCTGGAGCGCTACGAATTGCTCTATGAAGCGGGCCTCGTCGCGGAAGCCGCAGCAGAGGACGGGGCGCCGGCCGCGCCCGAGGCGCTTCCCGGCCAGCCGCTGCTCGGCCAGCCCATGGCGCTCGACCATCGGCGCATCCTCGCCACCGCCATCAGCCGCCTGCGCGGCAAGATCAAGTATCGCCCCGTGGTGTTCGAGCTGATGCCGCCCGCCTTCACCTTGCTGCAATTGCAGAAGGCGGTGGAGGCGCTCTCCGGCATGCTGCTGCACAAGCAGAATTTCCGCCGCCTGGTGGAAAGCCAGGGCCTGGTGGAGGAAACCGGCGAGACCACCAGCGGCACCGGCGGCCGCCCGGCGCGCCTCGTGCGGTTCCGCCGCGACGTGCTGCTGGAGCGCCCGGCCCCCGGCGTGCGGCCGCAGGGCGCGCGGCGCGGATAGCGGCGCAATCCGGGCGAAAAAACCCTCCTGCTTTACCTGCCCTTAAGTCCGGCCCGCGACACTGCCCCCATCGTAAGCGTTGCGTATGGGTTGCGTCATGAATGTGGTGCGTAAAGGGGCGCCCCGAGGGGCGCCCCGTCTGTCCCGGGCGGCCCTCGCGGCGGTGGATCTGGAGCTGGACCGGGTGCTGGTGGGCGATTGCATCGCCGCGATGAACGCCCTGCCGGCCAACAGCGTCGATCTCGTGTTCGCCGACCCGCCCTATAATCTCCAGCTCCAGGGCGAGCTGAAGCGCCCCGACGAAAGCCGCGTGGACGCGGTGAACGACGATTGGGACCAGTTCGAGAGCTTCGCCGCCTATGACGCCTTCACCAAGGCGTGGCTTTCGGCCGCGCGGCGGGTGCTGAAGCCGTCCGGCACGCTGTGGGTGATCGGCTCCTACCACAACATCTTCCGCGTCGGCGCGACGATGCAGGATCTCGGCTTCTGGATCCTCAACGACGTGATCTGGCGCAAGACCAATCCCATGCCGAATTTCCGCGGCCGCCGCTTCACCAATGCCCATGAGACGCTGATCTGGGCCGCGCGCGATGCGGACGCCCGCAATTACGTGTTCAATTACGAGGCGCTCAAGGGCGGCAACGAGGATACGCAGGTGCGGTCCGACTGGCTGTTTCCCCTGTGCACCGGCCCCGAGCGGCTGAAGGACGAGACCGGCCGCAAGACCCATCCCACCCAGAAGCCGGAAGCGCTTCTCGCGCGCATCCTGCTCGCGGCCTCGCGGCCCGGCGACGTGGTGCTGGACCCGTTCCTCGGCTCGGGCACCTCGGCGGCGGTGGCCAAGCGCCTTCGCCGGCATTATCTCGGCATCGAGCGCGACACGACTTATGCGGCGGCGGCGGAAAAGCGCATCGCCGGCGTGACACCGCTGCCGGAGTCCGCGCTCGCCGCCCCGCCGAGCGCGCGCGAAGCGCCCCGCGTCGCCTTCTCGGCCCTGGTGGAGCGCGGGCTGGTGACGCCGGGTGTGGAACTCACCGATTCCAAGGGCAATGTGCGCGCCGTGGTGCGCGCCGATGGCACCATCGCCCTCACCGGCATGGCGGGCGCGCCCACCGTGGGCTCGATCCATCGCATGGGCGCGCTCGCCCAGGGGGCGGAGGCCTGCAACGGCTGGACCTTCTGGCATGTGGAGCAGGAAGGCCGCCGCCATCCCATCGACGTGCTGCGGGCCCGCCTGCGCGCCGAAATGGGCATCCGCTCGGAATAGCCGCCCGCCTCGGCGCCCCGCGAAATGTTACGAAAGACAGTCGGCCCCGGTTCGCCCGGGGCCGATTTGCGTTTCACACCGGCCCGCCCATCTCCTCCAGCGCGCCGAGGGATTCCGGCAGGATCTGCCCGCCGTCCACCACCATGCCCTGGCCGGTGATGTAGCCGGCTTCCTCGGACGCGAAGAACAAGGCGGCATTGGCGATGTCGTCCACGCTGCCGAGCCGCTTGAAGGGAATGGAGGATTCCATTTTCGCAATATAGTCCGGCCCGAGCCCGTCGAGGCCCTCGGTGCGGATGTTGCCGGGCATCACCGCATTCATCGTGATGCCCCAGGGCGCCAGCTCGATGGAGGCCGTGCGCATGAAGCCCAGCTGCGCCGCCTTGGAGGCGCCATAGTGCGCCCAGCCGGGATAGCCGGTGATCGGCCCGGTGATGGAGGAGGTGAGCACGATGCGCCCCCATTTCCTGGCCTTCATGTGCGGCAGAACGGCGGACACCGACAGGAACGTGCCCTTCACATTGGTGTCCATGACGAGGTCGAAATCCTCGCCCGTCATCACGTCCAGCTTGGCGGCGGGGAAGATGCCCGCGTTGGCGCACAGAACGTCGATGCTGCCATAGCGCTCCAGGGCGGCGGCGGCGAAGGCGCGGCAGTCCTCCGCCTTGGTGACGTCGGCGGCGAAGGCCGAGGCATGGGCGCCGATTTCGGTGGCGACGGATGTGGCTTCTTCCAACTTCCGCGACACCACAAGCACATTCAGCCCGGCCGCGCCGAAGCGTTTCGCGATGCCGCGCCCGATGCCCTTGCTGGCGCCGGTGACGATGACGGTACGCCCTGCGAGCGCTTTGAACATGCGCTTCTCCTCATGATCTGGAAGGTTTTCAACGCGACGGGTGGGGGATGACGCACGCGCGGCGGGCGCTTCGTCCCGCGATGCGACGCGCAGAATGCGGTGCAAAAAAACTGTTGTAAAGCCCACGAGTCGCAGATCGGCTTCCAACATAGTTCAACATTAAGTCCAACATTTTTCCGGTACCGCGGCCCCGCCTCGCTCGGCGCCTGCGGGAGCGCGGCGCCGTCGGGGGGCGGGGCGCAGCGCCCTCAGGCCGGGGTGACTGCCGCTGTCTCGGGCGAAAGAGGGGAGGTCGCTCCGTGCGCGGCGGAAGGCAGCGCCGTGTCCCGTGCCATGAGGCCCCGCGCCCTGCGCACCCGCGCCCCGAGAGCCGCGATCAAGCCAAGTGAAAATGCGATGATTTCGGGCTCCACCGCGATGCGGAAGCGCATGTTCTCGTTCACCTCCACGGCATTGAAAAAGATCGCGCCATAGGTGACCACCGCGAGCAGCACCATCAGCTTCGCATCGAAGATGCCGGGGCGCCGTCGCCACCGGAGCGCGAGGTCCGCGACCAGGGCCAGCGGCGTGACGAAGTGGAGAATGAAGAAGAAGACCGTGTCGAAGGGCAGCAGGCGGATCGCCGGAAGGAAAATCGGGCTCAGGATGTGGTTTTGAAGTGTGCCCGTGTTGAGCCAGGGGGTCTGCGGGCGCCAATCGAAGGTCAGGTCGGCAATGCTGGCGAGCGGAGGTTCCAGGAACAGGGGGCCGCCGACAAATGCGCCGTAACCCAGGATGGGTTCCCAATATATGCGATAGGCCCGCAAGAATTTATTCACCAGCAGCGGGCCGAGAATGTCGAGATTTGCCCCGATCGCCTTCAGATACTCCACCGACAGCATTTGAATGGCGATGGAATTGACGGCGCGGTTGGTGCCGCGCAGGTCCGCATCGATTCGGGCCTGCCGCTGCCGCACCGCGTCGGGCACAAAGGACAGCACGACCGGCGGAACCCATTCGACCACGCCTTTTTCCTGCATCACCCGCACGAACCACTCCGCGCTCGGGCTGCCGGGCTTTGCCACCGCGTCGGTGAAGCGTTTGACATCCGCGTCGGTCTGAAACAGCCCGTGCATTATGCTGATGCCCCCCCAGGTGGACGCGGTGGGGCTGAGATAGCCGTAGACGGCATAGGTCTTCAGCGCCCATCCGCCTTGCAGCAGGATCACCGGAGCGAGGAAGACCAGCATGGCGCGCAGGCCGCGGTTCCAGGCCAGGACGGCGGCGATCGGCAGGGAGATGAAGGACAGGGACGAGCGTGTGAGGATGGCCAGCGCCGTGTACAGCCCCGCCAGGAGGATGAAGCTGCGCGACCCGCGGCCCGCCGCGGGTGTGTCGAAGGCGACGCAGGCGAAATAACTCGCCAGCAAGGTCAGGAGCATGCCCAGCGTTTCATAAAACAGCTGGCCGAAGGCGTGCACCTCCATCACCAGCAGGTCCGTGGAACAGCCGAACACAAGCGCCATGCCCGCGCTCACCAGCAGGCCGCACCGCAGCCGCGCCATGAGAAGAAAGAGCACCACCGCGCTGGCACTGCCGATCGCGGCCTGCACCACATAGAGCCAGCGCGCAACGCCCGCCGGCCACTCCGCCAGAGTCACGATCGCGCCGAAGATGACGTGCGGAAGCGGCGGCGTCTGCTGGAGATACCAGAGCGTCTTCAGGAACTCGAACCGGAACCCGTCGCGGCGCATCAGCTGCATCGTCACCCGGGAGGGGTTGGCTTCAGCCGACTGGTCCAGCGCCGCGCCCAGGGTGATGGCCAGAAAAAGACGCTGCGCCAGGATCACGGCGAGGATCGCCACCGCGCAGGCGAGGCGCGGATGGGCGCGCACGCCGGCGATGAGGCGCGCGGCGAAGGCGGGTCTTCGCCTGGCCCGGTCGTCTTCGCTCCGGCTGATGCGCGCGGCGCTGTGCTCAGGCTGGCCAGTCATCTTGAACGTTCGCTCCGGTCGAACCTCGCTCAAGGCCGGCGCTGCGCGCGACCGCCGCGCAGGGCCCCGCAAGCGCGGGAAGCGCGGCAGTTTAATAAAACACGGCGGTGTGGGAAGGCGGAAAGCGGCAGGGCGCTGCCTCCTCCCGCGGTGCGAAACGCAGAATGCGGTGCAAAAAACTGTTGTAAAGCCCACGAGTCGCAGCTTAACATCCAACATAGTTCAACAGAAAGTCCAACATTCCTCCGGCGCCGCGTGTCAAAGCGATGACCTGCCCTCCGACCCCTCGGACGGCAATGGCGGCGCTGTGCCGGAAGACTGGCGGGCCGAGATTGGACGCGAAATCAGAACCACCAGACCATTCCAGGGGATCGACAATGACCATTTCCAGACGCTCCGTGCTCAAGGGCATGGCGGCCGGCGGCCTCGCGATGGCGGGCGGCCCGTTCGCCATGACCGGGTCCGCCTTCGCGGCGCGCGAGAAGGAACTGAACATCCTGTGCTGGGAGGGCTACAATTCGGCCCAGGTGCTGGACCCGTTCCGCAAGAAGACCGGCGCCACGGTGAAGGCGGAAAGCCTCACCAATGATCCCACCATGATCAACCGCCTGCGCGCCGGCGAGATCAATGTGTGGGACCTGATCAACGTCAACAATCCCTGGGCCCGCAAGGTGATGTGGCCCGAGAAGCTGATCAAGCCGCTGCCCAAGGACGAGTTCGAGCCGTTCTTCGCGAAGATGCTCCCCATGTTCAAATGGCCTTATAAATGGGCCATGAGCGATGACGGCAAGGAATTGCTCGGCTCGATCCAGCGGTTCGGACCCTATTCCTTCGTGGTGAACACGAAGAAGATCGACCGCAAGACCGCCGAGACCACGGGCTGGGACCTGTTCAACGATCCCAAGCTGTCGGGCAAGTACGGCATCCTGGAATCCGACGACTGGAACGTGTTCAACATCTTCCTGGTGGCCGGCATCGACCCGTTCAAGGTCCATACGCCGGAGGAGCTTGCCAAGTTCGAGGAGACCGCGAAGAAGGTGTTCAAGGGCGCCAAGCTGATCGGCGACATCGCCACCATGAACCAGGCGCTGGTCTCCGGCGAAATCGACCTGCACCTGACCGGCGGCACCTATTCGGTTTCGGCGGCGCGTGCCGACGGCTATCCCGAGCTGCGCGGCATCACCCCGCTCAAGGGCCCGCTGCCCGGCGGCAAGGGTGGCGTCTCGTGGATCGAGGTGACGTCCACGGTCAACAATCCCAACCCCACCCCGCTGGCGGTGGAATTCCTGAAATATGTGCAGGCGCCGGAAATCGCCCACACGGTCGCGTTCGCGGAAGGCACGTTCAACCCGGTCGCCCAGATGGGCAATCCGGACTGCTTCAAGCTGTTCACCAAGAAGGAACTGGACGCGATCCAGTGGGACAGCCTGGATGAGGAAATGGACCGCTCGGTCGAGTACGACATCGTGCCCGACTACGAGAAGGCGCTCGATCTCATGAACGCCGCCAAGCGCGTGCGGGGGTAGGGGCTTCACGCCCTTTCGGGCCCGTGCCCGGTGCCTTCCTCTCCCTGGCCCTCACCGGCAATCCCCCTTCCCTAGCCGCCGTCCCCCTCCCCAACCTCCCCCGCAAGCGGGAGAGGGGACAGGGGAGAGGGGAGAGGTGGGAAGGGGCGGGGGTGGGAAAGGGAATGGCGCCCTCAAAAAGCGCCGATGCGCTCCCTCTCCCGCGTGCGGGGGAGGGGTGGGGCGGGGGCCCGTAGGGCGCATGAGCCCCCGCCCGACTTTCACCCGCTTTGCCTTTTCGCCTGTCGAGACCCGCGATGACCCAAGAACCCGTGCCGAAACTGCCCATCCTGCAACTGGTCGGGGTGCGCAAGACCTTCAATGATTTCGTCGCCGTCGAGAAGATCGACCTCGATGTGATCGAAGGGGAATTCCTCACCATCGTCGGCCCCTCGGGCTCGGGCAAGACCACGCTGCTGCGCATGCTCGCGGGCATGGACCAGCCGAGCGAAGGCAACATCACCCTGCACGGCGAGCGCATCAACGAGGTGCCGCCCAACAAGCGGCCGACCTGCCTGGTGTTCCAGTCGCTGGCGCTGTTTCCCCACAAGAGCGTGGGCGACAACATCGAATTCCCGCTGAAGGTGCGCGGCGTCGAGGCCAAGGCGCGCAAGGCCCGCGCGCTGGAGCTGATGCGCGTGGTGCGCCTGCCGGAAAGCTATTATTCCAAGAACGTCATGAAGTGCTCGGGCGGCGAGCGCCAGCGCGTGGCACTGGCCCGCGCGCTCGCCTACGACCCCGAGGTGCTGTTCTTCGACGAGCCGCTGTCGGCCATCGACTACAAGCTGAAGAAGGTGCTGGAGAAGGAATTGAAGGATCTCCACAAGGAGACCGGAAAGACCTTCATCTACATCACCCATTCGCTGGAAGAAGCGATGGTGATGTCGGACCGCATCGGCGTCATGCGCGCCGGCCGCCTGGTGCAGGTGGGCACGCCGGAGCAGATCTATAATCACCCGGTGGACCGCTTCGTCTCCGAATTCGTCGGCGAGGTGAACGTCATCGAGGTGAAGAAGGAAACCGACGGCGCCCCCTGGCGCGGCGTCGACGTGCCCGGCGCCTTTCATGTGCGCCCGCCGGAAGAGGATGCGCAGGCGGACCACGCCTTCGTCGTCATCCGCCCGGAATATCTGCGCTTCCTCGGCGCCGGAGACAGTGCCCAGAACAGCCTGAAGGGCACGGTCTACAACGAATATTCGCTCGGCTCGCGGATCCAGTACCAGGTGCGGGTGGGCGAGAAGGTGATGCTGGTGGAGCTGTCGCGCTCCAAGGCCCTGCCGATCGCCGCGGACCGCAGCGTCACGGTGGGCTGGGATGCCGCCGACGCCATCACGGTGCGGGCCTGAGCCATGGCGGATACCTCGCTCTCCCACCCCGCGGCCCCCGTCTCGCTCGAGGCGGCGCCCGCCCTGCCAACGCAGCGCGACAAGCTGCTGTCCCTCGGCGCGCGCTGCTCGCTGCCGGTGATCGTGCTGCTGGCGGTGGGCTTCGTCGCGCCGCTGATCGCCATCTTCGCCTATTCTTTCGCCAAGCCCCGCACGTTTGAAGTGTTCCGTTCGTTCACGCTCGTGAATTATGCGGAGATCTTCAACGCCAACAATACGGTCTGGCTCTCCTTCCTGTGGTCGCTGGGCTTTGCCTTCGCCACCTGCGCGCTGCTGGCGCTGATCGCCTATCCCATCGCCTATGGCTTGAACCGCGTGTTCGGGAAATGGTCGTCGCTGGTCTCGATCCTGTTCGTGTTTCCGCTGTTCGTGTCGGAGAACGTGCGGCTCTACGGCTGGGTGCTGTTCTTCATCAAGAACGGCGTGCTCGACGGCACGCTGAAGATGATGGGCTTCGAGGGCGGGCCGCAGATCCTGTTCCAGCCGCCCATGATCCTCGCCGGCATGCTCTATGTGTACCTGCCGTTCATGCTGTTTCCCATGACGCTGGGCCTTGCCATGGTGCCGCGCGACCTGATCGACGCGGCGCGCGACCTCGGCGCGAACCGCTGGCAGATCTGGCGCGAGGTGGAAGTGCCGCTCGCCATGCCGGGCATCCTCATCGGCATGCTGCTGACCTTCGTGCTGGGCATCGGCGCGGTGGCGGAGGCGAAGATTCTCGGCGGCCAATCGGTGATCGTGATTTCCCACGATATCGAAATCGCCTTCACCTATTCGCAGAACTGGCCGCTCGGCTCGGCGCTGGCGGTGGTGGTGACCATCTTCATCGGCGCGCTCACCCTTGCGGTGTTCTCGCGCCTCGATCTCGACCGCCTGCTGGGGAGGCGCTGAGCCATGGAACAGGAAAAGGCCCGCACGCGCCTCTTCATCTGGCTGTGGACCGCCTTCGTCGTGGTCCTGCTGTATCTGCCGATCTTCTGCGGGGCGCTGGCGAGCGTCTCCAAGGGGCGCTATTTCGCCTTCCCGGTCCGCGCCTTCACCTCCGAATGGTGGGAGAAGACGGTGGATTCCATCGAGATCGGCATGATCGTCCACACCTCGCTGCTGGTGGCAGCGCTGGTGACGGTGCTCTCGGTGGTGGTCGCCTTCTTCGGCGCGCTCGCATTCGCCCGCTATGACTGGAAGGGCCGGCGGCTGTTCCAGAAGATCGTCATCCTGCCGATCTTCTTTCCCCAGCCGGTGCTCGGGCTCGCACTGCTTCTGTGGTTCAGCGCGGTGGGCATCCAGACCTCCTGGCTCACCGCCGTTTTCGCCCATCTGGTGTGGATCGTGCCGGTGGTCACCTTGGTGATCGCGATCCAGGTCTACAGCTTCGATCCGTCGCTGGAGGAAGCCGCCTTCGATCTCGGCGCCACGCGCTGGCAGGTGATGCGCGAAGTCACGCTGCCGATCCTGTGGCCGGGCATCTGGTCCGGCGCCCTGTTCGCGTTCCTGCTTTCCTGGGGCAATTTCCCGCTCTCGCTCTATACGGCGGGCGCCGATTCCACCGTGCCGAAATGGCTCTATTCCAAGATGGTGGCGGGCTACACGCCCATGGTGCCGGCGCTTGGAACCATGAGCACGCTCGGCGCGGCGAGCGCGCTTCTGCTCGGCGGGCTGGTGCTGTGGATGCTGCGGCGGCGGGCGGTGGCATGAGCCCCGCCGGCGATGGCGCGCCGCCGCTGGCGGACAAGGTCAAGCTCTCCAAGAAGGATCGCCACGCGCGCATCCTCGCGGAGATGCGCACCAGCTCCACCTTGCGGGTGTCGGAACTGGCGGCGGAGCTGGACGTCTCCACCGAGACCATCCGGCGCGATTTGTACGAACTGGGCGAGCGCGGGCTCATCAACCGCACCTATGGCGGGGCGGTGCGCCCGCTCGGCACGGAGCCTTCGGTCGCCGAGCGCCACCGCATGCTGGTGGAGGAGCGCGAGGCCATCGCCGCCGCGACGGTGAAGTTTTTGCGCCCCAACGAGGTGGTGGCGATCGGCGCGGGGGCGACCACCACCCATGTCGCGCGCCGCATGGCGGCGGAGTGCCGGGACATCACGGTCATCACCCATTCCTTCTCGGTGGCGACCGTCCTGGCGCCGAATCCCACCATCTCCGTGCTCATGTGCCCCGGCCGCTACGACGGGCGCGAGGGCATGATCGTCGGGGCGGAGACCATCGAGTTCCTGCAATCCTACAACGCCAATTGGGCGATCCTCGGCGCCACCGGCATCACCGCCGAGGGCTTCTCGGACGCCGAGGCGGCGGCCGCCTCGGTCTATAAGGCGATGATGCACCGGGCGGTGCAGACCATCGCGGTGGCCGATCATTCCAAATTCGACCAGCAGGCGCTCGCCATCTGGGGGCGATGGGCCGATGTCGGCCGCCTCGTCACCGACATCGCCCCGAGCGGCGCCATCGCCCGCGCGCTCCATCGCGCCCGCGTCGAAGTCACCGTGGCCCGCAAGCGCGGCGCCTGAGGAGCATCCCATGTGGCAGGAAAAAGCGCCGGACCGGCGGGTGGATCTCCAGATCCAGGGCCATCGCATCGTCGCCTATGAATTCGGCACGGGGCCGGAGGTGGTGCTGCTGCTGAATGGCGGCCCCGGCCTGCCGTGCGACTACATGCGCGAGGCCCATTCCTTCCTCGCCGACCATGGTTTCCGCGTGGTGGCGTTCGATCAATTGGGCTGCGGCGCCTCCGACCGGCCGACCGATCCCGCCTTGTGGAGCATCACCCGCTATGTGGAAGAGGTGGAGGCGGTGCGGCAGGCGCTTGGCCTCGGCCCAGTGCATCTCGCCGGCCATTCCTGGGGCGGCTGGCTCGCCATCGAATATGCGCTTACCTATCCCGACGCGGTGAAGAGCCTGCTGCTGGAGAACACCGCCGCCGACCTGCCGCACCTCATGAGCGAATTGCACCGCCTGCGCGATGCGCTGGGCGAAGAGACCTCCGCCATGCTGGCCCGGCACGAGGCGGACGGCACGCTCGCTCATCCCGAATACCAGGGCGCCATCACGGTGCTGAACTATCGCCATGTGTGCCGGCTGATGGACTGGCCCGCCCCGGTGATGCGCTCGCTCGCCGACTGGAACATGGCGCCCTACGAGGCCATGCAGGGGCCGAACGAATTTCTCTATATCGGCAATCTGAAGGATTGGTCGCGCCTCGCCGACCTGCCGCGGATCGCGGTTCCCGTGCTGATCCTGGTGGGCGCGCACGACGAGCAGACCCCGGCCTGCGCGGCGCGCATGAAGGCGCAGCTTCCCCAGGCCGAGCTGCACGAATTCGCGCATTCCAGCCACATGCCGGCCTATGAGGAACCCGAAGCGCACGGCGCGGTGCTGCTCTCCTTCCTCCAGCGCGCGGCGCAAGGGGGGGCGGCATGAGCACCCCGCACTGGAAGCAGCGCAATCGCTCGCTCTATTACGCCACCGCGCCCGCGCCGGACGATCCGGTGCTCGATCCCGCGACCACGGCCCTGCTCGTGATCGACGTGCAGAACACCTATCTGGAGCGCCCGGCGCGCGAGGGCTTGAGCGCGGCGGAGCTGGCCCATTATGAGGCCTGGACGCCGTTCCATGAGCGCATGCATGCCCAGGTGATCCCCGGCATCGCCGAGGCACTGAAAGTGTTTCGCGGCAAGGGCATGGAGGTGCTGTTCGCGCGCATCGCCTGCCTCACGACGGACGGGCGCGAGCGCTCGCTCAGCCAGAAGAAGCCCGGCTTCAACAATCTTCTTCTGCCGAAGGACGAGCACGCCTCCCAGATCGTGCCGGAGCTTGCGCCGGTGGGGGACGAGATCGTCCTCACCAAGACCACGGACAGCGCGCTGACCGGGACCAATCTGCGGCTGATCCTGCACAATCTCGGCATCCGCACGGTCGTGTGCGTGGGCATCTTCACCGACCAGTGCGTGTCTTCCACGGTGCGCAGCCTCGCGGACGAGAGCTTCGACGTGGTGGTGCTGGAAGACCTATGCGCCGCCGCGAGCCTGGACCTGCACGCGCAGGAGCTGGCGATCCTCAACATGATCTATTGCAACGTGATGGATTTTTCCGAGTGCGCGGCGCTGCTGATGGCGCAGGAGACGGCGCGATGAGCGGGTTGAGCTTCCGTGTCCCGGCCCAGCGACGGCACGGCCGGAGCGCCGCGCCGGGACCCAGCGCAAGAAGTCTGCGCAGCAGCCGAACGCGCTGCGCGCTTTTGGGATCGAAGCGCCTGCGGCGGATTCTTGCGCTGGGTCCCGGCGCGCGCTCCACGCCGGCGCACCGGCGCTGCGCTTGGCCGGGACGCGAATTTGTGCGCTCCGGTGTCCCGGCTCAGCGACGGCACGGCCGGAGCGCCGCGCCGGGACCCAGCGCAAGAAGTCTGCGTAGCAGCCGACCGTGCGGCGCGCTTTTGGGATCGAAGCGCCTGCGGCGGATTTTTGCGCTGGGTCCCGGCTCGCGCTCCGCGCCGGCAAGCCGGCGCTGCACTTGGCCGGGACACAAGGTCCGGTCTGCGGCGCACCCCCTCTCCCGCTTGCGGGGGAGGGCTGGGGAGGGGGCAGGCACCTATGCGGGGCCGCTGGCGCGAAAGGCCGGGGAGGCGGAAGGTCCCGTCACACGCCACCGGACCAGAGGGAGAAACACCAGTGCTCTATGACGGCGGATTCCTGACCCGGCTCGAAGACGGCGTGCGCAGCGCGCTGCCGCGCTGGGACATCGCTCCGGACACCGAACTGAAGCTGCTGACCATTTCGGAGAACGCGACCTTCCGCGCCAGCCATACCGGCACCGGCGGCGATCTCGTGTTCCGCGTCCATCGGCCGGACTATCACACCCGCCGCGAGATCGAATCCGAGCTGGCCTGGATCGACGCCTTGCGCGCCGAAGGCGGCATCCTCACCCCGCGCCCGATCCCGCAGCGGGACGGCAGCCTGATCGCCGACATCGACGACGCCGGCGCGACGCGCCATGTGGTGGCGTTCGAATTCCTGCCCGGCAAGGAGCCGGACGAGGGCGACGACCTGGTGGGCTGGTTCGAGAAGCTCGGCGCCATCCACGCCGGGCTGCACGCCCAGGCCCGCGCCTGGCGGCGGCCGGAGGGCTTCACCCGCAAGGTGTGGAACTTCCAGTCCATGCTGGGCGACACCCCGCTGTGGGGCGACTGGCGCGCCGGCCTCGGCCTCACCTCCGCGGGCCGCGCCACCTTGGAGAAAACCGCCCAGGTGCTGGAGCGCGAACTCGCCGCCATCGGCACGGATGCGGACAGTTTCGGCCTCGTCCATGCCGACCTGCGGCTCGCCAACCTTTTGGTGGACGGGGACAAGCTGGCGCTGATCGATTTCGACGACTGCGGCTTCTCCTGGTTCCTCTATGATTTCGCCGCCGCCATCTCGTTCATCGAGCACGAGCCTTATGTCCCGGCCCTGATGGAGGCCTGGATCGCCGGCTATCGCATCCGCGCGCCGCTGACGGATGCGCAGGCGGCGCAATTGCCGGTGTTCATCATGCTGCGCCGCATGCTGCTGACCGCCTGGATCGCCTCCCATGCCGAGACGCCGACGGCGCAGGCCATGGGGATTCCCTACACGGACGGCACGGTCGCCCTCGCCGAAGCCTTCCTCTCCGCCCGCGCGTGACGCGTCCCGGCCGCGCGCCGGCACCGCCAGGAAAACCGGAAACAAGCCCATGAAGACCCAGCAGATCCTGTCCCTCAATGCCTTCCAGCCGGGGGAAACCGCAGGGCTCGCGGATGACGTGGCGGTGCTGGTGGAACGCCGCAAGCGCAGCTTTGGCGCCTCCTCGGTGCTGTTCTACCAGCAGCCGCTCCATGTGGTCAGCGCGTCCGGCGCGCTGATCCGCACCGCCGACGGGGCGGACTATCTCGACCTCTACAACAATGTTCCCTCGGTGGGCCATTGCCACCCCAAGGTGGTGGAGGCGGTGCAGAAACAGGTGGCGCTTTTGAACTGCCACACGCGCTATCTGTTCGACAATGTGCACGATTATGCCGAGCGGCTGCTGGCGACCTTCCCGGTTTCGCTGTCGAACCTCGCGCTCACCTGCACTGGCAGCGAGAGCAACGACCTCGCCCTGCGCATCGTCGCCATGGCCACCGGCGGCACCGGCTTCATCGTCACGCAGACCGCCTATCATGGCAATACCACCGCCGTGACCGAGGTGTCGCCCTCCTCCTACAAGGTGGGCGCGCCGCCCAAATATGTGCGCACCGTGCCGGCGCCGGATCCGCGCACCTTCCCCGGCGATCTCGGCGCGGGCTTCGCCCAGGCGGTGCGCGCCGCCATCGCGGCGCTGGAGGCGGACGGGATCAAGTTCGCCGGCCTGCTGGTGGACAGCATCTTCTCCAGCGACGGCGTTTTCGCCGATCCGCCGGGCTTCTTGAAGGAAGCGGTGGAGGCGGTGCATGCGGCGGGCGGCCTGTTCATCGCCGACGAGGTGCAGCCCGGCTTCGGCCGCACCGGCTCCGGCATGTGGGGCTTTGCCCGCCACGGCGTGGTGCCGGACGTGGTGACCATGGGCAAGCCCATGGGCAACGGCATTCCCATGGGCGGCGTCGTCACCCGGCCGGAATTGCTGAAGGGCTATTGCGACGCGTTTGGCTATTTCAACACCTTCGGCGGCAATCCCGTGGCGGCGGCGGCGGGGCTCGCGGTTCTCGACGTGATCGAGGAGGAGGGATTGATCGCCCATGCGGCGCAGGTGGGCGGACATATCGCCGAGCGGCTGAACGCGGCCCGCGCCCGCTGCCCGGCGATCGGCATGGTGCGCGGGGCGGGGCTCTATCTCGGCGTCGATATCGTGGACGGCGAGAAGGCCGATGCGGCCGGCGCCACGCGGCTGATCAATGCCTTGCGGGAAAAGCGCATCCTCATCGGCGCCGCAGGTCCGCTCGGCAACGTGCTGAAGGTGCGCCCGCCGCTGTGCCTCAGCCTGGAGCAGGCCGACCGGTTCGTCGACGCGGTGGAAGCCATCCTCGCGCCGGGGTGAGGCGGCGCGTTCTCAGGGCAGGCTCGGGGCGACCCGCGCCTTCGGCCGGCGCGTCATCAGCCGCAGGAGCGGGCGTTCGATGGTGAAATGCACCACCACGCCCGCCGCCACCGCCGCGACGATGGCGCCCACGGTGAACACGGCGATGCCGCCCGGCAGATCGGCGGGAATGAGCTTGCGCCAGATCTGCCCGGCCGCCGACAGCGCGATGCCGTGGACGATATAGATGGAATAGGAGGCATCCCCCAGCAGGACGAAGAGGGGATATTTGCGCACCGCCCCGGCCTTCTCCAGCGCCAGCGCGCCGATGACGATCATCGCGGCCGGAAGGCCCCAGAGCAGGAACCGCGTCTGCGGCGTCACCTCGTTGATGGCGAGCATCACGGCAAAGCCCGCGACGACCAGCACCCAGCCCGCCGCGACGGGAAGCGCGCGGCCCTGAAGGTACCAGATGCCCACCATGACGCCGAAGATGAATTCGATGATGATGGTGGAGGTATAGAAGGTCAGCATCACATTGGGGGAGGGCAGCGCGGCGCCGAGCAGCACGAGGCCGGCGAACAGCGCGATGATGGTGGCGACGCGCATGCGATCCGGCAGCAGCAGCACGAGACCCCAGACCAGATAGAAGAACATCTCGTAATTCAGCGTCCAGCCCGGAATAACCACCGGCTCGATGGTGGGGAACACGGGATGCTGCGCCGGCAGGAACAGATAGGAGGCGAGGATGTGCCACACTTCCGGCCGTCCGCTCTGCACCGCGCCGGGGACGAACAGCATCAGAAATACGAAAAGACTTGTGATGATCCAGTAAAGGGGAACGATGCGCACCAGGCGTTTCTGGTAAAACGTGAGCGTATAGCCGGTCCTGTTGGTCGTCGTCACGAGCATCAGGAAGCCGCTGATAATGAAGAAAAGATCAACGCCGCTGGCGAGCGAGGCTGGCCACCACCCGTGATAGTCCATCCGCTCGAGTTGAACGTGAACGTGGAAGCATACAACCATGATGCTCGCGATCGCCCGCAAATATTGAAGCGAGTCAAGCATCCGTTAATGGTCTCCAGCGCATTTAATAGAGATGCTGTATCGAAGGCGGCCGGAATGATCAAGGCATACGGGGCGAGGGGCTGGGTTTGGCGACGGGGAACCCTGTGCCGGCAAATCAAGGAGCTTCGGGTCGGGTGGCACGAAACTCCGTCTTGACCCCCTTCCGCTTCTTGCGCAGAACCTTCAACGCCCCGGCGGGCATAGCGATTTTTTGAGTTTTCGGGGTTGGTGGCTATGACGCGTTGGACCCATGGCCTGATAAATCGCCTGGTCGTGCTGTGCGATGTGACGATGATCGTGCTCGCCGCGGCATTGTCCTATTCCATCTGGCATTTCGCCACCTGGAGTCAGGTGGCCATCTTGTGCGCCTTCGGCGCGGCCGTGTTCACGCAGATCCTCCAGCTCGGGCGCGCGTACCGGGTCGAGCATTACAGCCATTCGCTGCGGCAGATCGGCCATCTGATCGTCGGCGGCGTGCCCGCCGCGCTGCTGGTGGCGGTATTTTACTATGCGCTGGTGCCGATCCACACCACCAATCTGCCGGGCCTGCTGGCCTGGGGGCTCATGACGGGCGTCGGGCTGATTTTCGGCCGGCTGGTGATCGTGCGTCTCGGCATGGCGCAGGCGCGCCGCCATGAGGTTCTGCGCCGGCAGGTGGTGCTGGTGGGCGACGTGGAGCGTGCGCGGGCGTTCGCGCTGCGCTGCGCGGAGGAAGACGACGAGGCCCTGTTTGTGTTCCTCGGCATTTTCGACGATGCGCCCCACGATCCGCAGACCGCGGACCTCGCGCATCCCCCGGTGCTCGGCGGTTTGCCGGACGTCCTGAAATTCGTGCAGAACCACCGCGTGGACGTGGTGACGATCGTCGAGAGCTGGGACAATCCGCTGAAGATCGGCGCGATCGTCGAGCAATTGCACCGCATCGCCGCCGATGTCCTGGTGGAACTCGACCCGGACGGCTTCAACCTGCGCTTCGCCCGCGTCACCAGCATCGCCGGCCAGCCGGCGCTCCAGGTGCAGCAGCGCCCGCTCAAGGGCTCGCTCGGCCTGTTGAAGGCGCTGGAAGATTATTCGGTGGCGGTGATCGGGCTGATCCTGGTCTCGCCCATCCTGCTCGGGGCGGCGCTGGCCATCAAGCTGGATTCCCCCGGCCCGATCTTCTTCCGCCAGCCGCGCGTCGGGCTGAACAACAAGGTGTTCACGGTGTTCAAGCTGCGCACCATGACCGTGGACCCGACCGACGACGGCTCGCTCGGCACCACCAAGTTCAACCCGCGCATCACCCGCGTCGGCGGGCTGCTGCGGCGCCTGTCCATCGACGAGCTGCCGCAATTGCTGAACGTGCTCAAGGGCGACATGTCCGTGGTCGGCCCGCGCCCCCATGTGCCGAACATGCAGGTCGCCGAGGATGTTCGCTATGAGGCGATCCGCGAATATGTGGCACGATATCGGATGAAGCCGGGCATCACCGGCTGGGCGCAGATCAACGGCATGCGCGGCGGCATCAACACCGTGGAAAAGGCCGAGCGGGGCGCGAAGCTCGACCTGTTCTACATAGAAAACTGGTCCATATGGTTCGACATCAGAATCATGCTTCTGACCATCACCAAGGGCATGGCGGGCCGCGACGTCTTCTAACCGGCCTCGTCCTGGTGCTCGCCGCCTGCGCGGCCCTTCTGCTGGCCGGCGGAACGCCGGCCCGCGCGGCCGAGCCGCCCCGGCCATTCCTCGCCTATCACGCCAGCTGGTACGAGGTGCAGACCTCGGTTGCCGCCGACACCAGCCTCGCCCGCCTGCCGGGCTATCTCACCCATGTGGCGCTCAGCTTCGCGAAGCCGGATCTGGTCTATGCCGGCGATCTCGACCTCAAGGGCACGGGGCTGCTCTATCCGTTTTCCGGCGCGGTGCTGAAGCAGGCGGTGGCGCTGCTGAAGGCGCGCCAGCCGGGCATCAAGGTGCTGATCTCCGTGGGCGGCTGGGGCTATTTCGCCTGGGACAAGCTCGATGCGCCGGCGCTGGCGCGGCTGGTGCGCGATCTCGGCGCCGACGGGGTGGACGTGGATTACGAAACCCCCGATCCGGCCTGCGTGCCGCGCGGCGAGGGGATGGAGTGCAACGGCGACGACCTGTCCATCGCGGTGGTGGAGCAGGTGCGCAAGGCGCTGCCGCGCCCGTTCGTGGTCTCGGTGGCGGGCTGGAGCGTGGGCGCCTACGGCTCCGGGGATTTCCGCGCCTCCGCGCCGCGCAGCCCCTGGACCGGCTCGATCCTGGCGCTGCTGGCCGCGCCGGTGGCGGGTGAGATCGATCTCGTCTCCATCATGTCCTACGACGCCGGCCCGCGCTATCGCCCGCAGGAGGCGTTCCGCGCCTATCGCCGGCTGTGGAAGGGCCCGCTCATGCTGGGCGTGCAGGTGATGCCGAGCGAGGCCGGCGGGCCGCGCTTTACCGTGGACTACACGCGCCGCATCCTGGGCGCGGTCACCTCGGACCCGCTGGCGGGCGCCATGCTCTATGCGGTGCGCCTCACCCCGCCGGGGGTGATCGGGCCGGACAATCCCGACGATCGCTATCTCGCCGCCACCATCTGCATGGCTTTGGATCTCGCCAATTGCTCGGCGCCCATGCCTTAGGCCGATCGACCGTCAGTCGCATGGCGTATCGAAGCGTCTGACGGCAGGGGCCGGTCCGTGGCGGGCCTGGCCTCTCATCCGGTCCGACGGGGCGAGATCGGAGGGCGGATATTTTTTTTGATTTCAATGCGCCGCGATTCCAGGGACTTCCCGCAACGCACCCACGAGAATGGTGCGTTGCTACCTAAGAATCCCGTTGCCAGCGGATTGACGCCCCTTATGCTCCGTGTAAGCATAATCGAAAGAAAGCCGGCTTTGCTCCGGCTGTTTTTCGGCTGTTGATATGCTCAGATCGAGCATATGGGGAGACGTTCCATGCTCGACACCCCGGTCTCGTCGGCGACCGATTTCGCGCCGCTCGATGTCCCTGTTCCCGCGGGTGTGATGCCCCTGGCCGATCTCTACGCCAAGGTCTCGCGCCATGTCCCGGCCATGGAATGGGCGGCGCTGGCGGACGATGTCGCGGCCATCCTGCGCCTGAAGAAGGAGCGCAATGCGATCCTGCTGGCGCACAATTACCAGGCGCCGGAAATCTTCCACACGGTGGCCGACATCGTCGGCGACAGTCTGGCCCTGGCGCGCGAGGCGGCGAAGGCCGATGCCGACGTGATCGTGCTCGCGGGCGTGCATTTCATGGCTGAGACGGCGAAGATCCTGAACCCCGACAAGGTGGTGCTGATCCCGGACGAGCGCGCCGGCTGCTCGCTCGCCGAGAGCATCACGCCGGAAGATGTGCGCGGCCTGCGGGCCCGCTATCCCGGCGTGCCCATCGTCACCTATGTGAACACCTCGGCCGCGGTGAAAGCCGAGTCCGACGTGTGCTGCACCTCGGGCAATGCCAAGAAGATCGTCGAGGGGCTCGGCGTGCCGCGCGTCATCATGATCCCCGACGAATATCTCGCCCGCAACATCGCTGCCCAGACCGATGTGGAGATCATCGCCTGGAACGGCCATTGCGAGGTGCACGAGCTGTTCTCGCCCTCCGACATCACGGACATCCGCGACATCTATGCGGACGTGACCGTGATCGCCCATCCCGAATGCCCGCCGGACGTGATCGCGGCGGCGGATTTCTCCGGCTCCACCGCCGAGATGGTGCAGTTCGTGGCCGACCATCGCCCGGCGCGGGTGGCGCTCGTCACCGAATGCTCCATGGGCGATAACGTGGCGGTGCATTATCCCGAGATCGACTTCGTGAAGCCGTGCAACCTTTGCCCGCACATGAAGCGCATCACGCTGAAGAACATCCGTAGGGCGCTGGAGACCATGTCGCCCCAGGTCCATGTGGACCCCGCCTTGGTGCCCGGCGCCCGCGCGAGCGTCGAGCGCATGCTGGCGATCAAGTGACCGCCGTGGCTGCGGCGGCCGGCGCGGGCGAGGCGGATCGCATCATCATTGTCGGCGCCGGGGTGGCGGGCATCGCCTGCGCCCTCGCGCTGGCTCCGCTCAAGGTGCTGGTGGTGGCGCCGCAGGGTGTCGCCGCCGTGCCGGCCACCGCCATGGCCCAGGGTGGCATCGCCGCCGCGATCGGCGCGGACGATCATTTCGACCTGCACACCGCCGATACGCTCAAGGCCGGCGCCGGCCTCACCGATCCTGCGGCGGCCGCGCGCGTCACCGGCGCCGCCGCCTCGGTCATTGCGCGCCTCGCGGACTGGGGCGTCACCTTCGATACCGATGCGGCGGGCGCCATCGCGCTCGGGCTGGAGGCCGCCCACAGCCGCAATCGCATCGTCCATGCGGATGGCGATGCCACCGGCCGCGCCGTGCTCGATGCCCTGATCGCCCGCGCCCGCATCAGCCCCCATATCTCCCGCCGCACCGATCTCAAAGCCATCGACCTGCTGCGCGACGCCGAAGGCCGCGTCACCGGCGTGCGCTGCATGGGCACCAACGGCGCGAGCACGGACCTCCTCGGCCGCGCCGTGGTGCTCGCCACCGGCGGGCTCGGCGGGCTCTATGCCTCCACCACCAATCCGCGCGCCGCGCTCGGCAGCGGGTTGGCGCTCGCCGCGCGGGCGGGGGCGGTGCTGCGCGACATCGAGTTCGTGCAATTCCATCCCACCGCGATTGCCGCCGCGCGCGATCCCATGCCGCTCGCCACCGAGGCGCTGCGCGGGGAGGGGGCGATCCTGCTCAACGACCAGGGCGAACGCTTCATGGCCGATGTGGCGGGCGCCGAACTCGCGCCGCGCGACGTGGTGGCCCGCGCCATCCACGCCCAGATCGTCGCCGGCCGGCGCGTGACGCTGGATGCGCGCGCCTGCCTCGGCGACCGGTTCGCCGCGCGCTTTCCCTCGGTGCATGCCCTGTGCCTGGAAAGCGGCATCGACCCCGCGCGGGAGGCGATCCCGGTGCGCCCGGCGGCGCATTATCACATGGGCGGCGTGAAGGTGGATGCCCACGGCCGCACCAGCGTGCCGGGCCTCTATGCCTGCGGCGAGGTCGCCTCCACCGGCCTGCACGGCGCCAACCGGCTGGCGAGCAATTCGCTGCTGGAAGCCATCGCCTTCTCCGGCTGGATTTCCGAGGCCATCACCGCCGAGGCCGCCCGCGATGCCGGCGCCGCCGAGGCGCCGGCGCGCACGATCAAGCCGGCGCTCGCGATCGAGACCCTGCGGCGGATCATGGATCGCCATGTGGGCGTGGTGCGCACCGCCGCCGGGCTCGGCGAGGCGCTGCGCACGCTCGCGCCCTTTGCCGCCCACGATGATGCGGCGCTTGTCGCGAGCCTCGTCGCGCTCGCCGCCCTCAAGCGGGAGGAGAGCCGGGGCGGACATTTCCGCGCCGACCATCCCGCGCCCGAACCCCAGGGACGCCACAGCGCGTTCGACCCCGCGCAGATCGCCGCCGCCCTCGTCGCCTGGCAAGTCCCCTGGCAGAGCGAATCCGCCTTCAAGGAAGCCGTCTGATGTCCGCTCTCGCCGCCCGCTTCGTGGCCTCCGTGCCCGACCTCTCGCCCCTGCCGGCCCTGCTCACCGAGGGCGTCGTGCGCGCCGCCCTGCTGGAGGATCTCGGCCGCGCCGGCGATATCACCAGCGAAGCCGTGGTGCCGTCCGATGCACGCTTCGCGCTCACCATGACGAGCCGGCAGGACGGAGTGGTCGCCGGCCTCGGGCTTGCGGTGCAGGCGTTTCACCTGCTCGATCCCGAGATCCGCGTGGAGATCCTGCAACCGGACGGCATGCATGTGTCCCCCGGCGAGGCGGTGATGCGGATCGAGGGCCTCGCCCGGCCGATCCTCAGCGCCGAGCGCGTGGCGCTGAATTTCGTGTGCCGCCTGTCGGGCATCGCCAGCGCCACGGCGCATCTGGTCGCGGCCGCGCGCGCCAATGGGCATGCCCGCATCACCTGCACCCGCAAGACCACGCCCGGCCTGCGGGCGCTGGAGAAATATGCCGTGCGCGCCGGCGGCGGGGCGAACCACCGCTTCGGGCTCGATGACGCGGTGCTGATCAAGGACAATCATCTGGTGGCGGCGGGCGGCATCATCCCCGCCATCACGCGCGCCCGCGCCCATGTGGGGCACCTCGTGAAGATCGAGGTGGAGGTGGACACGCTGGCCCAGCTGGAAGAAGCCCTCTCCGTGGGCGTCGATGCGGTGCTGCTGGACAATATGAGCCCCGAGACGCTGCGCACCGCCGTCGACATGGTGGCCGGCCGCGCCATCACCGAAGCCTCGGGTCGCGTGGACGCCCAGACCGTGCCGGCCATCTCCGCGGCCGGCGTCGACCTCATCTCGTGCGGCTGGCTCACCCACAGCGCGCCGATCCTGGACCTCGGGCTGGACGAAGCTTAGGCGCGCAGACGGCCTGAAAAAGGGCGGGCATGAAAAAGGGGCCGGCGCGATGCGCTCCGGCCCCTATTCTTTCGCGTGGTTGATCTTTCCCGCTCAGGCGGCGCGGATCATCTTTTCCGCTCAGGCGCGGCCTTGGGGATGGCGGGCGACCACGTTGCAGAATTCGGTCGGCCGGCTGGAGAGCGGGCGCAGCGCGCCGTCGTCCTGAAGGCGGAAGAAGGCATAGCCATGGGCGGCGAGGCCGTTCCACGAGGCCGCCGGATCGCCCCCCGCCTTGAACAGGGTCGGGCAATTGATCTCGAAGATCACGTCCGGCCGCCAGGTGGAGAGGGTGTGGCCGGCCCCCGCGATCACCATGTTCTCCGCGCCTTCCACATCCATCTTGATGCAGTCCACGCGCGGCAGGGCGAGATCCTGCACCATCTGGTCGAGCGTGGTGATCACTACCACCTCGCTCTCCACGTCGGTGCCGTCGCTGATCAGCGAGAAGGCCTGCGGGTCGTCGCCGAGGGGATTGTGGTGGAGCACCGCTTCGCCCGGCGCGTCGGACAGCGCCTTGCGCACGATGGTCACATGGGAAAAGCCGTTCAGCGCGATGTTCTTGGCCAGCAGGTCGCCGGCATCCTTGCCCGGCTCCACCGCCACCACGCGGCCGGCATAGGGCGCAACCTTCAAGGTGAACAGGCCGATATTGGCGCCCACGTCGATGAACACGTCGCCCTTGCCGACGAAATTCTGGATGTAGCGCAATTCCGGCTCGATGGCGTCGCGCAGCAGGAAGGCGGAGACCGAGGTGTAGCGGAAGTCGCTCGGCACGGTCAGCTTGGCGCCGCCCGGCACCAGGGTGAACACGGGCTGGCGGCCAAGCGGCACGGAGACCGCCCAGGTCAGCGCGCGCGTGAGCACGGTCACGGGCGCGGCCTGGAAGGCCGGCTCACCGAACAGTTTTTTTAGCCGTCGCAGCATGGGTAATCACCATCATCCGTCTACGGGTGGATCTGTCAGCCTCAAGGTCGGCAGGTGCGGGCGGCGTGCGGCCCGGATGTTGTCCCCGGTACCGGTCGAGATAGACGGCGAGCGCCATGATGACGCCGAGTTCGCCGGGGGTCAGCACCAGGGAATATACCGCGGAGCTCACCATGAGGAAGAGAATATAGTCAGCAAGGGCCTGGGCGAACGGCTCGCCGCTGCGCTGCGCGGCCTTGCTCACCGCCACATAGCCCCACAAATATAGCACGACGATTAACAGCGCACCCACGGCGCCATATTCAAACACCACGCCGACCCAGCCGAGATCGGCGATGAAGAATTGCGCGTTGCCGAAGATTTCCGCGAGCGTGATGGTGCTGAAACGCGTGGTTGCACCGACGCCGAACAGCCAGTGCCAGATGTCGGTGCCCAGGAACTGGGTCGCCAGCGCGAACGAATTCTGCCGCACCGAGAGCGAGCCGCCGAGGGATTCGGCCACGTTGCCGTTGGCCTTCATCACCAGAACGGCCACCGCCAGGGGCACCAGCAGGCACAGGCCGCCGATCATCAGCCGGCGCAATTGCCGCGGCGCCGAGGCCACCACGCCGAAGCCGACCACCACCAGGGCGCTGCCGATCGAGGCGCGCTGCTTGAAGATGATGAACATCAGCAGCACCGCGATGCCCACCGCCGCCACCTTCAGCCAATGCGGCCGCTGCATGAAGCTGCGCGTGAGGTAGAATACCAGCAGCATGCCGAAGAACATGGGCATGTAGATGCGATAGCCGCGCTCGGCCTCGAACAGCATCAGCTTTCCGACCGAGGGATCGCTATTGTACCAGGAGGCCGGCGCCACCAGCCACAGCAGCACCATGATGCCATAGGTGGCATAGCCGAGCGTGAGCACCACCGTCTTCAGCCGCGGCCCCGTGGGCGCCATCCAGGCCAGCAGCGCGGAGAGCGCGAAATAATAAGTGACCGGCCAGATCTTGATGGTGGTGGTCAGCGCGTCGAAAAAGCCGTTGCCCAGCTGGATCATGGAGATCAGCGGCGTGAAGCCGATGGCATAGGCGAGGAACACCAGATAGATCGCCTTGCCCGGCAGCTTCATGCGCGCCATGGCGTAGAGCGTCAGCGGAATCGCCATGACCGGCCAGGCCTTGGAGAGCAGGTAGGTGGGCGGCAGTTCGTTGAGATAATGGAAGCATTGGGCGAACATCGGCAGCACGCCGAGCAGCACCACGAACGTGAGGTTCGGCGAAAGGCGCTCGCCGAGGTCCGGCCGGGAGGAGGGCGCGAACCTTCCGACCCGTGGAATGGCCACGTGCCGATAGGCGCGCGCGGCCGGCGCGCTCATGGCTGGCCCGGGCTCCCCGCGCCCTCGTCCTTGCCGCCCGCCATGCCGTAGGCGGAAGGATTGCGCCGGGCATCGGCCACCATCAGCAGCAGCGGCATGGATTCCACGAACACCCGCCGCGCGTGGCCCTTGGGGTTCAGCATCAGGCGGTGCAGCCATTCCAGGCCGAACTTGCGATAGAATTCCGGCGCGCGCTGCACGATGCCGGTGACGAAATTGAGCGAGGAGCCGACGCACAGCCCGGTGCCCACCGCCCCGCCGCGCTTCTCCACCATCCGCGCCATATATTCGGAGGCTGGGGCGCCGACCGCGAAGAACACGTAGCGCGCCGGATGGGCGAGCACGAAATCCACGCAGGCCTCCACCTCTTCCGGCTTGTTGATGAAGCCCATGGAGGGGTTGAGCAGGTTCACCGCCTTGAGGCCGAACCGGTCCATCAGGCGGCGGCGCATCTCCTCGCCCCCACCGATCACGGTCACGCTGTCGCCGGGGGCGATATGGTGCGCGAACAGATAGGCGGTCAGGTCGCTGCCGGCGGCATGAGGCAAATCGAGCCCGAACACGCGGCGGGCGAGGGCGCGTGGCGTCTTGCCGTCCAGCAGGCGCAGCCAGGCATGGGCATAGGCGTCGGCGAAGCGGGCATCCTTGAGGCGTCCCAACCGCACGAAATGCTGGGCGTTGGGGGTCACTACATAGGCGAACGGAGCGTCGGCGCCCCGCGCGGCGATGCGGGCCGCGGCCGCCGGCACGTCGAGGCAGGAAATGCGCACGCCGAGATAGGGAACTTCCCGGATCGGCGCCTCGGCTGCGTCTGCTGGCATCGGTCCCACCGCATCTTGCCCGGCGCGCGCCGCGCCGCACCTTGGGATATAACACCTTGCGCCCGCAAGAAAAGGGCTCAGGGGATGAAGGACGAAGCGCCGCTGGACGTGGTGGAATAGGCGCCCAGCGTGTAGGAGAAGGTACGCTGGAACGGCACGACCTTGTTGATGAACTGGTCGATCCACAAATTCAGCTCGGCGATGTCGCTGCGCGGCACGTAGAGGATGTCTCCGGCCACCAGCGGAACGTCGGCCTCGTCCGAGCCGGTCTGGATCATGTCGCGCACATTGATGATCTTGAGCATCGCGCGGTTGGAGGGATCGCGGCGGATGAGCGCCACCTCGCCGAGGCGCGCCTCGTCGGTGAAGCCGCCGGCGAGCAGGACCGCCTCCAGCGAGGACACGCGCATCTCGGCGATCTTGTAGAGCCCCGGATGGGCCACGCTGCCGCCCACATATACCTTGGAGGAGCCGGAATCCTCCAGCGAGACCACCACCCGCTGGTCGGTCAATTCGCGCCGGGCGGAGACGCGGATGGTCTCCTGGAGGCCGGCGAGCGTCATGCCCTCGACCTTGATCTGGCCCACCGCGCGCAGGCCGATGGTGCCGTCGGGCGAGACCACGAGATCCTCGTCCATCTCGCGGGTGATGGAGAATTTGATCTTCAGCTTGTCGCCCGCGCCGATGCGATAGACGGGGATGCCCGGCGTCCAGGGGCGGAAGCCCTCGGGGTTGACCTGGGTGAAGCTCAGTTCCTGCCCGGTGAGCAGGGGGGTGCGGCCGGACGTCGTGGTGCAGCCGGCAAGGGCGGTGCTGCCCAGCAGCAGGAGCAAAGGCAGCCGCAGGGCCGCCCACGGCCCGGCACGCCGGCCGCGAGGCGCACCCAGCTCCGGGCTGCGATCGCGACGGGTCGCTTCGCATGCGGGGGAGGGCATCGAGCAAGGCTCCTAGTGGGCGACCCCGTCCAGGACCCTGCGCCGGCCCGCCCGCGCCGCGCCGCGCGAGGCGGAGGGCGATGGGGGAAGCGTGAAGCGGGGTCGCTGAACCGATCAACGTGGTAAAGCAACCCTAAAGCTCCATGGTTAATGAAACGTTTCTTGTCAGGCTCTCCGGTAAATCCACTCGGGTAGGTAGTATCTGCGTCCCATAAATATGAATCCGAGAACAAATCCGCCGTTTTCCATAACAATAGAGCGCAACCGGAGCGCGGCAGGCTTGCGGGTATGCTCGGCCCGGATCATCAGGACATTGGCATCCACGAGCATGTTCAGGCGCTGAATCACGGGAGAGGCGCCCTGGGCGGTGGAGCAGATGACGATGGCGTCGAACAGGTCTTGCAGTTCCTCCATCATCTGGCGCCCTTCGACCAGGGAAAGCCGCACGCTCAGCAGCGGCGATTCGCTGCTGTCGGTCAGCGACCACAGCAGCGGCACCGGGGTGGCCGATATGGCAAGCCCGCCCTTGACCTCCGAACCGACCGATTCGAGCGGGAAGGGGGAGGCCGAGCACAGGTCCACCAGCAAGGTGCGCAGGCCGCGCTGCAGGCTCATCTCCTCGGCGAGGCGCCGGCACAGCAGCGGCACATCGTCGTCGCGTTCCGAGGTCAGGAAATGCATGGTGCGCAGCGGCTTGCCGTCCAGTTCCGTATCCAGCAGCAAGGTTGCGAGCCCGCTGATGGTCTGTTCCGCCGCGGCCGTGGTCAGGGCGTTGCGGCCATCGGCGAAATCCGCGAGGCAGGGCAGGTGCAGCGCGCGTTCGCCTTCCGTGGGCTGGATGAACACGGTGCGCACGGCCGAGGCGAGCGCGCCGGCCGCGGCGCCGAACAGCAGCCCGCCGAAGATGCCGGCGGCGAGGAACGGCAGCGCCATGGATCGGCTGGTGACGGCGGCGCTCGCGTCCTGCACCACGCGCACGTTGGAGGCGCGCACCTTGGCGGCGGTCTCCTCGATGGTGGCGGCGACCGCGCGGCGCAGATATTCGCGATAGCCGTCGCTCAGCGAATCGCGCTGGCGGTTGAGCTCCACGAGCCGGGTCTCGGTGTTGCGCAGCATGGTCAGCCGCTCCTCGGCCACCTTCTGCTGCTGGTCCAGCTCGTCGGTCTGGCGCGAGAGCGCGTCCTTCTCCACCCGCAGGCTCAGCACCATGTTGTTGACATAGCTGATGGCCGGGTTGCGCACGTCGCGATTGGTGGAAGCGAGGCGCTGGTCCGGATCCGACAGGCTCTGGCGGATGGTGGCGATCTTCTTCTCCACCTCGCGCATCTGCGGGCTGTTGGGCTGGTATTGCAGGGCGATGCGGTCGCGGTCCACCAGCAGGCGCGTCAGGGTGTTGCGGGTGTCGTCATTGGCGGTGGCGTCGGTCTTCTCGGCGAAGTCGAACACCGTGCTCGGGAGCGCCTTCATCTGCTTCTCGGCCTCGGCGAGCTGCGCGGTGACGGCGGCGCGCCGCTCGGCCACCTGGCGCCGGCGCTGGATCACGCTGTCCACCTGGTTGGCGGCGAGGATCGCGTCCTGGGCGAAATCGATGACCTCGCTCTTGTCCTTCAGCGCCTGGATCTCCAGGTCGACGGCGCGCAGGTCGCGCTTGAAGCGCTCCACTTCCACCGAGAGGATCGCCGAGGTCGGATTGTCGAAGATCTTGCGGCGGCGATCCAGATACGCCTTCACCAGCGCGTCCGTGACCTCGATGGCCAGTTCGCGGCTGGCATTGGTGAACGACACCAGGATGATGTTCGAGCCCGACTGCACCGTGGTGCGCATGTTCTTGCGGAAGCGCTCGATCGCCTTGTCCATGGCGTTGGCCGGGGAGCCGAAGCTGAGGCGATCGGTGATGAAGGAGAGGCGGCCGGGCGGGAACAGGTGGTCGAACCCGATGTCCTCGATGGTGGCGCGGATGACGTCGGCGCTCTCGATGATCTGGACTTCCGATTCCACCGTCTTCAGGCCCTCGATGGAGAGCACGGCCGGGCCGGAATCCGTCACGTTCTGGGAATTGGAGACCTCGCGGTTCACCAGCACCATCAGCAGGCTGGAGGCGGTATATTCGGTCTTGGCGGAGAGCGCGGCGAACAGGCCGATGAGCACGGGCAGCAACGCCGTCAGCATCACCACCCGGACATGATAGAAGGTGGCGATCAGGAAGTCGCGAATGGTGAAGGCGGTCGGCCTGTTGTCGCTCCAGACCATCGGCGGCGCATTCTCCGTGTCGCCGGCTTGCGAACCTTGCATCGACATCCCCGGTCCAAGTGAGGCACTGACTTCTACGTCGCGCGGCGCGTCCGGCGCGGCCATTGTGTCGCCAAAGCGGCGCTCCTGCCCGGTTTGCGGGCGCGGTGCAGCCTTCCGTAGCGACCACTGGCCGAAGAAAACGATAAATTCCTTAACATTGCGGCCTCTGTTGGATCTTGCATCGCGATCGAACGGCCGGCGCATGGCTTAGAAGGCGCGGGGCAGCAGGCGGCGCAGCACCAAAGTGGTGCCGATGGCCCCCTGGGCGATGAAGATCGCGGTCAGGACCGCCGCGCCGGTCATGCCGAACAGCGGGATCAGCACGGCGCCGAGCAGGCAGCAGGTGGCCAATTGGGCGGTGTTGAGCCAGCGCAGCACGCCGCCGTGCCCGGTCATGGCGAGGACGATGTCCTGGCACGGCAGCAGGCAGTTCACCAATTGCCCCACGCCCATGATGACGAGGGCGGCGGAGGCGCTCTCGAAGCCGGGGCCGATGAGGTGCAGCACCTGCGCGGGAAAGATCATCATCGCCGCGATCACGGGAATGCCGCACAGCGCCACCACCGCGCGCACCCGCCGGTTGAGCGCGCGCAGCGCGTCCCATTCCCCGCGCCGGTGCAGGGCCGCGAACGAGGGGGCGGCGATGGTGCCGATGGAGATGATCACCACCCAGATCAGCATGGAGATGCGGTTGGCGACCGAGAAGGCGCCCACGTCGGCGGCGCTCGCGAACACGCCGAGCACCAGCACCGGGATGGAATTGAGCGACACCTGAACCACTTCCACCACGCCGAGCGGAAAGGCGGTTTTCCACAGGGCGGGCAGCACCTCTTCCGGCGGATCCTCGGGCGAGGGGGTGTGCATCGGCCCCTTGTGGCGCAGGATCAGGTAGAGGCCCACCAAGGTGGCGGCGAGGTTCGCCCCGCCGAGGGCCAGCAGCATGCCGTTGAGCGAGGTGATGCCGGCGGCAACGGCGGCCAGCGTCAGCACCGGCCACAGGCCGTTCTGGATGAATTGCGCGGCCACCCCCCGGTTGAGGCCGGAGAGCGCATGGCCGATGACGATGCACAGCGTCTGCGGGAGGATCACCGCCGCCGAGACCGCCAGCGGCAGGCCGAGGTCCGGCTCGCCGAACACATGGGTGGACAGGGGATGGGCGAACAGCGCGGTCGCGGCGGTGGCGAGCGCGCCGCCCAGCGTGGCCCAGCCGACGCCCGTGAACAGCGCGATCCGCGCCTGCTTTTCCTTGCCCAGGGCGAGTTCGGCGGCCATGTGGCGGATGATGGCCTTTTCAAACCCCGCCCGCGCCACGGTGGAGATCAGGCCGATCCAGGTGATGCAGAGAAAGAACAGGCCGGCCTCGTGGGCGCCGAGGATGCGCGCCGCGATCATATAGAGGCCGAGCTTGCCCACCAGCTCCATGCCGCGTACCACCAGCGCCGCCGCATAGGCCGAATAGGTCGAGATCAGCTGGGGCGTCAGAAGGCTGCGAAGGGGCTTCATGCTCTTGTCGCGTCCGCGGTTCGGAGATCAAGGTGAGGCGTGCCGGAGCGCGCGGTGGGCCCTATGCTGCCGGTGTGCGGGGCCAGAGGGAGATTGTCCAGGCCATGGGAGCGCAGCGCCGCGGCTTTGCGATCGTGTTTTCCGGCAGAGCCGGGAGGGCGGCGGTGCGCCGCGCCGGCGCGCGGGGGCTCCGCGCCCTGCTCATCGCCTGCGCGCTCGCGACGCCGCATCAGGTCCTGGCGCAATCGAGCAGCAATGTGCCGGGGCAGGGGAGCCTGGACGCCGAGATCGATCCGTTTCCCTACGATCCGCGCCTGGAGATCCGCACCTATTTGCAGAACCATCTGCCGAGCCTCTGGTGGGCCAACGAGCCGGAATACGGTCTCGGGGTGTTTACCGTGACGATCCATGTTCCGGTGAACTGGCGGGGCAACCCCACCTCGGCGCTTCAGCAATTGTGCCCGCAGGCGAATAGCACAATTTGGCAAGGCATCAAACGCCTCGAACTTCAGCCCTTTTACAAGAACGCCATGTGGCCGGGCGTGGTCTGCCGGCCGTGACGCCATAGGCTTTATAATACCGCAAACATGTGGACTTTTACCCAAACGGCAAAGGTGGGTAGGAGGCGGCGGGAAATTCTGTAACGTGCGCCTTATGCTTCGGGTGAAGCCGGATCGATCGGGGGGTGTGCGTGCTAGCGGCATTGAAATCGATCGGCGAAGCACGTCTGCCCCATCTGTATGCCAAGGCCTGCGATCTGTTCGACCGTCTGGTGGCGCGCAATCCGCAGAGCGAGGTCAATCTGCTGCCGTTGCTCGTCGCGCCCGGTGAGACCGCCTGCGACGTCGGCGCGAACCATGGCCTGTTCACCTTTTTCCTGCTGCGGCAGAATGTCCGCGTGCTCGCCTTCGAGCCCAATCCGCGCCTGGTGCGCATCATGCGCTATCGCTTTCCCGACGCCATCCGGCGCGGCGACCTGCGGCTGTTCGAATGCGCCTTGAGCGACGCGGAGGGGGAGGCCACGCTTCACGTGCCGAAGGGCTTTTCCCCGCTCGCCACGCTCGATGGCGCGATGGTTTCGGCGAACGTGGAGATGGAGAACGTCGCGGTGCCGCTGCGCCGCCTGGACGCGGCGGTGCGCGAGGAGATCGCCTTCATCAAGCTGGACGTGGAGGGTCACGAGGCGCGGGTTCTGCTGGGCGCGGACCACCTGCTGCGCGCCAACCTGCCGACCCTTCTGGTGGAGGCGGAGGAGCGCCACCGGCCGGGCGCCGTCGCCTCGGTGGCGGCGCTTCTCGCTCCGCTCGGCTATGCCGGCCTGTTCTTCGAGGCCGGCCAGCCGCATCCGCTCTCCGCCTTCGATGCGGGCCGGCACCAGCGGCGCGACGCGCTCAATGCCGCCGGATCGAAAGTGCTGCCGGGCCACGTCTACATCAATAACTTCCTGTTCGTCGCCCGCGCCGATGCGAAGGCCCGGCTGGCGGCCCGCTGGCCGCAGATCGGGCCCGCCCTGGGACTTTGAGATCGCGCCGCCTGGCCCGGCCTGTTGCGGCAAAGGCTTGTTGTGGTTGGTATCATTTTGACGGCCGCCCCGGTTGGCAGACGCCCGGCGCCGCGCTATCAGGTCCAGCCGAAGCCCCTCTCCCAGCGAGAAACCCATGTCGGATCGTGCAGCGTCCTCCGCCTCCCGTCCTTTCGCGGCCGCCGGCCGGCCGCGCGCTGTTTCCGCCAAGCTGGTGGCGGGGCTCCTCTTTCTTGGCCTGACGGGTCAGGCGCTCGCGCAGAGCGCGCCTGCCGCGCCCCCGCCGGCCCAGCCGGCGGCGCCGAAGAAGCCCGCGCCGGCCGCTGCGCCCGCCAAGCCTGCCGCGCCCGCCGCCGCCGCGGAGGACGGGCCGAGCCGCACGTCCGCCACCTATGAGGATTGGGTGGTGCGCTGCGAACGCCCGGAGGGCGCCGCGGCAAAGGTGTGCGAAGTCTCCCAGACGCTGCAAATCGGCGATAAGCAGCAGGGGTTGATGGCGCAGATCGCGTTCGGCCGCCTGAAGGCGGACACGCCGCTTCTGCTGGTGTTGCAGCTGCCCGCCGGCGTGTGGCTGCCCGCCGGGGCCCGCTTCACCTATGACGAGAAGGCCAAGCCCGTGGCCTTGTCCTATAAGTTCTGCATCCGCGCCTGCATTGCCGATATCGAGCTGAGCGCCGCCGACGCCACCGCGCTTGCGGCCGCGAAGGGCAGCGGGAAATTGGAGTTCCAGGACCGGTCGCAGACCCCCATTTCCCTGTCGATCTCCTTCAACGGCCTCGCCGCCGCCCTGGCCGCCCGCGACAAGATCTGAAAATAACGATTTGAATCAAGGGTCTGCGGCCAGAAGTGCGCCGCGGGCCGGCGCGTGTGCATCTTTTCTTTTTATTTCTGACGATTTATGATATTCGTCAGTTTGTGAGACGGAAAGGCAGACTCCGGTGAGCGTGCGACAGAGGGAAACGGCGGACGAAACCCGCGAGCGGATCGCCATCGTTGCGGAAGAAATGTTCCGCCGCATGGGGTTCGCCAAGACCGCCGTGGCGGACATCGCCGCCGCGCTGGATATGTCCGCGGCGAATGTCTACCGCTTCTTCCCGTCCAAGAACGCCATCGTCGAGACCATCTGCAACCGCAGCCTTGCGGAAGTGGAGGGGCAGATCGCCGCCGTGGTGCGGTCCCCGTTGACGGCCGCCGAGCGCATGGAGCAGGTGTTCTCGACGATCTTATTGTACCACCGCGATAATTTCCTTGTCGAACGGCGTGTCCACGACATGGTTCTGGTGGCGATCGAGCACAATTGGGCGGCCATAGAGGCCCATAAGGAGCGCGTCCGGCACTATATCGCCGGCCTGCTCCGGGAAGGCATCACCGAGGGCGTGTTCGAGCCCCACGATGTCGACCGCGTCAGCGCCATCCTGCTCGGCGGCTGCATCCGCTTTTGCCACCCGATCCTGGTGGCGCAAGGCATCGACCAGGACCTGGAGGCACAGGCCCGCGAGACGGTGCGGTTTCTCCTGCGCGCCGTCGAGGTCAACCGCCGGCCCCTGTGAGCGTGCGTAGCGTCAGGGGCCGCGTGTTCGCGCGCCTGTCTTATGACGAAAGTCGAAAATCGTTAGTGGTGAGTCGTAACTCTTTAGCCTGGAACCGAAGCCATGTTGTCCGCCCGCCACATCCTGGCCGGCGCCGCCCTTCTGGGCAGCGCCCTTCTCCTTTCCGCCTGCAGTGAGCCCGCGCCGGCCGAGCAGGCCGGCCCGCCGCCGCGCCCGGTGCAGGTGATGACCGTGGCCCTGCGCCCGGTCGAGGCCGACAAGACCTTCGTCGGCGTCGTGCGGCCGCGCTGGGAGATCGACCTCTCCTTCCGGGTCGCCGGAAAGGTGGCGCAGCGCCTCGTGGAGGTGGGCCAGCGGGTGAAGGCGGGCGATGTGATCGCCAAGCTCGATCCCGAGGATTTCAAGCTCGAACTCGGCAGCGCCGAGGCGGAGCTTGCGGCCGCCCAGGCCAATCTCGCCCAGACCTCCGCCGAGGACGGGCGTTACCGCACCCTCCTGGCGCGCGGCTTTGCCTCCAATGCGGACCTCGACCGCAAGTCGGTGGCCAAGGAGGAGGCGGTGGGCCGCCTGGAGCGGGCCAAGCGCGCGCTGGATCTGGCGCGCAACAAGCTCGCCTATTCCGATCTTCTGTCCACCGCCGACGGCGTCGTCTCCTTCACCGCCGCAGAGCCGGGCCAGGTGGTCACGGCCGGGCAGACGGTGGCCCGCGTCGCGCGGCTGGACGAAAAGGAAGCCCTCGTCGCGCTGCCGGAAACCGCGCTCGCGGACGCGCGCACCGCCGACGCCACCGTGACGCTGTGGGCCGCCCCCGACGTCAAGATCAAGGCGCGCCTGCGCGAGCTTTCGCCCCAGCCCGACACCGCGAGCCGCACCTATCCCGCCCGCTTCACCCTGGAGAATGTGGACGACACGGTCGCCCTCGGCATGACCGCCACGGTGCTGCTGCGGCCCGCGGGCACGAAGGACGTGGCCCGCCTGCCGCTCTCCGCCGTGTTCGATCGCGGCAACGGTCCGCACGTCTATGTGGTCGATCCCAAGACCAAGACGCTGATCGCGCGGCCGGTGGAGGTCTCCGGCTATGCGGCCGATGCCGCCCTCGTGTCGCAGGGCGTATCCGATGGCGACGAAGTGGTGACCATGGGCGCGCAGACGCTCGAGCCCGGGCGGCTCGTGCGCACCGTCGCGGCCAAGTGAGGGAGGCGGCGATGGACGGCTTCAACCTCTCGCGCTGGGCGATCACCCATCGCACCCTCACCCTGTTCGCGATCCTCATGCTGGCCGCGGCCGGCACCTTCGCCTATTTCAATCTCGGGCGGGCGGAAGATCCCTCCTTCACCATCAAGGTCATGGTGGTGAACGCCGTGTGGCCGGGCGCCACCTCCACCGAAATGGAGGAGCAGGTCGCCGATCCCATCGAGAAGAAGCTCCAGTCCCTGCCGCATCTCGACCGGGTGGAAAGCTATTCGCGCCCCGGGGTCAGCTTCATCCAGATCTACCTCACCGATTCCACCCAGGCGAAGGATGTGAAGGAGCTCTGGTACCAGGTGCGCAAGAAGGTGGGCGACGTGAAGGCGAACCTGCCCGCCGGCGTCATCGGCCCGTTCTTCGACGATGAATATGGCGACGTCTATTCCGCCCTCTACATGCTCAGCGGCAAGAATGTCGCCCCGGCCGAGCTGAAGCGGCAGGCCGAGATCATCCGCCAGGACCTGCTGCGGGTGCAGAATGTGGAAAAGGTGGACCTGGTGGGCGTGCGGCCCGAGCGGATCTATATCGAATTCAGCCATGCACGCCTCGCCACCCTCGGCATCACCCCGCAGCAGATCTTCGACAGCGTGGCGCGGCAGAATGCGGTGGTTTCCGGGGGTGCCATCGACACCAATGCGGACCGGGTGAACCTGCGCATCACGGGCGCCTTCTCGGGCGTGGATGCCATCGCGGCGGTGCCGGTGGCGGCGGGCAATGCGGTGTTCCGCCTCGGCGACGTCGCGACCGTGCGGCGCGGCTATGAGGACCCGCCGAGCTTCCTGGTGCGGCAGAACGGGGATGCGGCCGTGGGCATCGGCGTCTCCATGTCGGCCGGCGCCAATATCCTGACCCTCGGAGAAAACCTGAAGGTCGCCATGGCCCAGGCGATCCGCGAGCTGCCGGCGGGCATCGATGTGACGCAGGTGGCCGACCAGCCGCACATCGTGGGCGAATCCGTGGGCGAATTCCTCCACACCTTCGCCGAGGCGCTGGTGATCGTGCTGGTGGTCTCCTTCCTCTCGCTCGGCTTTCGCACCGGCATCGTGGTGGCGCTCTCCGTGCCGCTGGTGCTCGCCATCGTGTTCCTGGTGATGTTCTCCTCGGGGATGGACCTGCATCGCATCACCCTCGGCGCGCTGATCATCGCCCTCGGCCTGCTGGTGGATGACGCGATCATCGCCATCGAGATGATGGTGGTGAAGATGGAGGAGGGGCTCGACCGCGCGCACGCGGCCACCTTCGCCTGGCATTCCACCGCCTTTCCCATGCTCACCGGCACGTTGGTGACGGCGGCGGGGTTCCTGCCCGTGGGGTTCGCGAAATCCAGCGCCGGCGAATATGCCGGGGGAATCTTCTGGATCGTCGGGATCGCGCTCATCGCCTCCTGGTTCGTGGCGGTGATCTTCACGCCCTATCTCGGCTACATGCTGCTGCCGACCTTCAAGGTGCATGCCCATGGCGAGGCGCATGACGGGCGGCTGTATCGGCTGCTGCGCGGGCTGCTGAATTTCTGCCTGCGCCACCGCTTCGCCGTGATCGGCACCACGTTCGCCCTGTTCGCGGTGTCCATCGCCGGGTTCGGGCTGGTGCAGCAGCAATTCTTCCCCACATCGACGCGGCCCGAGCTGTTCCTGGAAATGCGCCTGCCGGAAGGCACCTCCATCAATGTCAGCGAGGCGACCGCCAAGAAGGCCGAGGCGATGCTCGAAGGCGACCCCGACATCGCCACCGCCACCACCTATGTGGGCCAGGGCACGCCGCGCTTCTGGCTTGGCCTCAACCCGGTTCTGCCCAATCCCAATTTCGCCGAGGTGGTGATCGTCGCCAAGGACATCGCGGCCCGCGAACGCATCAAGGCGCGGCTGGAGAAGCAGATCGCGGACGGCGCGCTCAGCGAGGCGCGGGTGCGCGTGGATCGCTTCGTGTTCGGCCCGCCGGTGGGCTTTCCGGTGAATTTCCGCGTCATCGGGCCGGATCCGCAGAAGGTGCGCGACATCGCCGAGCAGGTGCGCGTGGTGATGGCGGGCGATCCGGCGCTGATCGATCCGCATCTGAACTGGGGCGAGCGGGTGAAATCCGTGACCCTCCAGGTGGACCAGGACCGGGCGCGCGCGCTCGGCACCACGCCGCGCGACGTGGCGGAGACCTTGCAGACCCTGTTGTCCGGCTACACCGTGACCCAGCATCGCGAGGGGACCCTGCTGATCGACGTGGTGGCCCGCGCGGTGCCGCAGGAGCGGGCGGACCTTCAGGATCTCGCCGGCCTCACCGTCGGCTCCCGCAACGGGGTCGCCGTGCCGCTCGGCCAGGTGGCGCGCATCGTCTATGCCTCCGAGGAGCCGATCCTGTGGCGGCGCGACCGCGACCTGGTGCTGACCGTGCGGGCGGACGTCAAGGACGGCGTGCAGCCGCCCGACGTCACCACCCGCCTGCTGCCCAAGCTCGCGGCCATCAAGGCGAGCCTTCCCGCCGATTATCGCATCGAGACCGGCGGTGCCATCGAGGAGAGCGTGAAGGCCAACAAGGCGCTGGCGGCGGTGTTCCCGATCATGATCGTGGCCATGCTCACCTTGCTCATGATCCAGCTGCAGAGCTTCTCGCGGCTCGCCTTGGTGCTGTGCACGGCGCCTCTGGGCGTGATCGGCGCCACCTGGGCGCTGCTGGTGGCCAACAAGCCGTTCGGCTTCGTGGCGCTGCTGGGGCTGATCGCGCTCGCCGGCATGATCATGCGCAACACGGTGATCCTGGTGGACCAGATCGACACCGACATCAAGGCCGGCCACGCGCCGGGGCAGGCGGTGGTGGACGCCACCTTGCGCCGCGCCCGCCCGGTGGTGCTGACCGCGCTCGCGGCGGTGCTGGGCATGATCCCGCTGGCGGGCAGCGCCTTCTGGGGGCCCATGGCCATCACCATCATGGGCGGGCTCCTGGTGGCGACCGCTTTGACCCTGCTGGTGGTGCCGGCGCTTTATGCCGCCTTCTTCCGGGTGAAGGTGCTGGCGCCGGAGGAGGGGCAGGCCGAACCGCAGGCGCCGACCGGAGACGGGGCCGGCCACGGGGCGGGGCACCCGCGTGATGGGCTTGAGTAATTAGGAATAAATTGATAATAGGAATTTTATCCTTTAATCCCATGCGCGAGCATTTGCGCATGGGAGGGGGATATGCCGTCCATTCGAGACGATCATCTGGAGCTGGCACAGATCGCCAGCGCCCTGGCGGCGTTGAAGTTCGAAGTTCAATTGCTGCGCTATGGCCTCGTCCGGAAGGCGGGCTTCAATTTCGCCCAGCCCCGCATTCCCGCGGGCAATACCGGCGGCGGGCGATGGACCGATGGGGGCGGGTCGGGCGGCCTTGTCTCCGCGCCGCGCACCGTCCCGCGCGTCAGCGGCAGCGGTGCGCAGGAAAGCGCGACCCGCGGCATCTACCGCGCCGACGGCAGCTTGGCTGCGCAGGCGGTGGCCAATGCGGATGGCAGCCGCATCGTGTCGCGCTACGCGGCGCCCGGCGACAGCCCGGAATGGGACAGCATCCACCGTGTCGAACGGGCGGACGGGGCCGTCGCCACGTTTCGCAACCGCGGCAATACGCAAGAGATTTACGACGGCGAGGGCCGGCTTCTCAGCCAGACCGTCTGGGCCGAAGCGGGGCCACAGCCGCAGGCGATCGTCCAGCCTGCTTTCCTCCCGCTCGTCGCCGCACCTGCTGCGATCGCGACGATAGAACTCGCTCTCACGCTGTACGGAGCCTATGCCGCAGGGGCCTTCGGACCCCTTGGCTCCGGCGCGCAGCCGGTTATTGCCTTCACGGCGCGCGAATATGCGCCGGGCACTGCGCCGCAGGTGGTGCCATCTTATGTCGGAGCTTTGACCAAGGAGGAGGTCGAGAAGGCGTGCCGCAGGTACGGCGAGGTTTTGGACTATGCGGACGATGCGGCCCGCAAGCTTAATCGATCCGACTATGCAAGTGCTGCAACTTATGGAACTGCGGTGCATTCCGAGATAAATCGCAGGATAAAGGAGTTAAGAGATCCGAATTTTGTTTCGGAGGTTTCGTTTCTGAAGACGATGGATGAGGCGGACCCAAACGCCCAAGATCGCGTACCTTATGGCTATCGAGGATCAATTCGGATTGATGTATTCGAACGAGTTAATGCTGAGACTGTCTGTGTGTATGATATAAAGACCGGTCAAAGCGGCCTATCCGCTGGCCGTTCGGCTGAAATTTCGAACGCCGTGTTTCAACGTTTCCCGGGTACAGAAAATATTATCGTTATACAAGTGAGGCCCACCCGATGACGACTCTGAGAGAGGTGAAACTTCTTGTGTCGCCGTTGCTGGAAAAGAATAAGGATTTAGCCCTGATCGGTCGTGTGATTGTGATAAAGCCGGTTAAGCATGTATTGAAGGGTATTTTTATTGATCGTACAAGCATGGCGGATTGTTTTGATGTTGGATTGTCGATGATGTTTTTGTGTTTTAAGTACGACTATTTTACTATTAGTTTAAACAACCCTGTTTATCCGCCCCGTGCTGGGCTTTGGCTGCTTTCAGATCCCGGAATATCCAAGACGGTCTGCGATCGGATCGAAGAGATTGCATTGCCAAAATTGCAGGCTCTAGGCAGCGATATTGACTATATTCGAAGCCGGCGGGAAACAAATCCGTCAATCCTCCAGCGCACGGGCGCGGGCTACTTCCTGTATCGAATCGCGGAAGGCAGTCTGGACGAGGCCCGCGATCTCATCGCCACGTCCCCTTTCGCAGCACATATGTGGCTTCCGCACCTGAAGCGCCTCGGCTTGGATGAAAAGCTGCTCGCCCTCGGCAACAAGCTGTCCTGCGAGGATCGTCTCATCCTCGCCAACTTTCTGCACGAACGCGAGGCCTATAGCGTGGAAAAGCTCAAGCTCGGCAAGATCTGGGAGCGCACGCCGTTTCCGCTGGAAACCCTGCCGTCCTGATGGCACGGGGCGGGTTGAAACGGAAAAAGCCGGGGTGGCGCCCCGGCTTTCTCATTGCGTGCGGGATAAGGCGGCCGGCGGTGCGCCGGCCCTCTCTCACCACGTGTATTTGAGGCCGGCGGAGAAGGACTGCGCCGTCACATCGTCGCTCAGCGAAAGCTCATACTGCCCGAACACCCGCAGATGCTCGCCCTGCTGGGCCGAGAGGCCCGCCGCCAGCACGCCGATGTTGCGCCCGATGCCCGTGGTATCCACCGTGAAGGGCAGGGCGGGAGCGCCGATCAGGCCGGCGGTGGTGCCGACGTTGGTATCGCCGAAATTATAGTAGTAACGGGCGCTCAGCTCCGGGCTGAGGCTGATGGCGCCGAAGCCGAAGGTGGTGGCGAGGCGCACGCCCACCGAGGGCATCACCAGATCGAGGTTCGCCGAGTCCACATTGAGGCCGGCGGAACCCGCATAGCCTTCCGTGAAGGCGCTGCGCGAGAGGTGGTACCAGTCGAAGCCGACGCTCGGCTCGGCGGTGAAGGCGCCGAGCGCGAACATGCCGCCCGATTTCAGCGAGAAGGTCACGTCATTGCCATTGGGCGAGGCCGTCGCCATGCGCGTCAGATTGCCGAAGGTAAGCGCGCGGTTGGTGGCATAGTCGGAATAAGCATAGCCGAGCGTGCCGTCGAGGAACCAATTGCCCGATTGCAGCGAGCCGTAGAGCGAGACCTGATAGCTGTCCGCGCTGCCGTCGCCGCCGGTGATGCCGTTATTGTCGAAATTGCCGTAGCCGAGCGAGATGCCGACGAGGCCGTTGCCGAGCACCTTGTCCACGCCCAGCAGCACGCCGACGCCGGTCATGTCGAAGGCGCCCGCGCCGCCGACGCTGGTGGGGCCGCCGAGCACGCGCGCCCAGGCGGAGACGCTGCCGTCGCCGACGCCCTTCTGTCCGGGGCCGGACTGGGCGACCGCCGCCGAGGCATCCTGGAGCGCGCCGCCGAGGCCCGCGCTATCCGGGCCGAGGGAGAGCATGGAGGCATTGGCGCCCAGGTCGCCGGCGCCACGGCCCGCGCGCCGGGCGGCGATGCGGTCTTCAAGGGCGCGGGTGAACTGGCCGCGCTGCACCGCGTCCGCGGTGAGCAGATTGCCGATCGACTGGCCGGACAATTGGTCGAGCGCCGCGGCGCCGACCGCGTTGGTTCCCGTGGTGTCGAGGCCGTAGAACACATTGTCGAGGTCGCCCTGGGAACCGCTCTGGTAGGAGGCGTTCAGATGGGCAGCCACCGCGCGCTGGTTCGCGGTCACGGCCGGGGCCGCGAAATTGCGCGAGAAGGTCACGCTGACCGCATTGGGGGTGTAGCTCAGGGTTTCCGAGAGGAAGGGCGAGAGATCGACCACCTCGTCATACTGGCCTTGCAGCGCGCCGGCGGAGCGGGCGACGGTGAAGGTCTGGGTGGTCAGCTTGTCCGTCGGGTCGGTGACGATGCTCACGTCGCCGTCGAGCTTCATGGTGCCGGTGACGATCAGATTGTCGTTGCGGTTGGTGTCCACTTCCAGCTGGTAGGAGCCGCTGTCCTGCTGGATCAGGTCGCCCTGGATGGTGAGGGTGCCGATGGAATTGCCCGGCGTCAGGCGACCCGCATTGTTCACGGTGCCGACGATGGTGCCGCTGCCGCCGACCGCCCCCTGGGCGCCGATATTGAGCACCGTGGTGCGATATTCGCCCGTGCTGTTGATCTTCAGCAGGCCGGCATCCACCTGGGTGAGGTCGCGGGAGCTGGTCACGCTGGTGCGGATGTCCAGCGTGCCGGCGCCGTCCTTGCGAATATTGCCGGAGCCCGAGAGCGCGGACCCCTGCAAGGTCAGCACCGCGCCCGGGTCCACATTGAACGTGCCGCCGAACGCGGAGCCGCCGATCTCGCCGTAGGAGACCGAGGCGTTCACCCGCACCTCGCGCAGCATGGTGAAGGATTGGCTGGCGCGCACGCCGCCGCCCTGGAGCGTCAGCGCGCCGGAGACATCGCCGAGATTGGCGTCGGCGGAGACGCGCACCAGGCCGTTGTCGACGCGCGTGCCGCCCTTGTAGCTGTTGGTGCCGGCGAGGGTGAGGGTGGATTCGCCCTGCTTGATCATGGAGCCGGTGCCGCCGATGGTCCCGGCATAGGTGCGATCGCGGATCTCGATGTTGGCGACATAAGGCTGGGTCAAGGTGACCGCCGCGCCATATTCCAGATAGTCGGTGGTCTGGGCATATTGGGCGATCATCTCATGGGCTTTGGTCGTGGGATGGAACTGATCCCAGAACAGATAGTCGCCCACATTGGCCGCGGAGCAGCCGTTGGTGTATTTGCCGGTTTCCGAATCGACGCAATTGTCCTTGGCGTTCTTGAAGCCGAAGGATGTGGGATCGCGCTGCACTTCGGCGAGCAGGGCGGCGGCGTCGATGACCACGAGGCGGGTCTGGGAATTGGCCTGCGCGAACTCGTCGCCGAGATTGTAGAGGTTCGCCTTCAGCTGGCGGTTGGTATCCTTGATGGCGGCGCTCAGCGGCTGGCGGTCGGCGTCCGAGAGGCCGAGGAATTTCGGCGTGGTGCTGACGTCGGCGATGGTCGGCACATAATAGGTGGCGCCCAGCTGGGCGATATCCGCGCGGCCGTTGATGGTGGAATTGATGGTCCGCAGGTCATCCGGAATGTTCTTGAGCAGGATGTCCTTCTGCGTTTGCAGCGTGCTGTAATAGGCGGTGCGGTTGGAGATGAAGGTATACCAGTTGGTGTCCTCGATCTGCTGGCGGAAATTGTTGCCGCCGATCCAGAAGGTGATCAGCGGCTTGTTGCCGTAGCTCGAAGCCGGCTCGGCGGGAACGTTGCTGCGCGGATCGTACCAGGCGCGCTTGATGCCGGTGACCTTGTCGTCGAACTGGCCGACCTGCTGCTCCAGGTGCTGCACCACGGTGGCGAGGATATTGCTGTAGGGCGTGCCCGTCACGGCGCCGCCCCAGGCAAGGTTGCGGTCGGCATTGTAGGGCAGGTTGTTCAGCTTGGACAGGTATTCGACCCACACCTGCCCGTTGGAGAAATGGCCCTTATAGTAAAGCGGACCCTTGGGCTGCGTGATATCGGGCACCAGACTGCCGCCGATGACGCTGCCGATGCCTTGTCCGATCGCGCTCAGATACGAGGTGCGGTCATAGGTGCGGCCGACGTCGGAAAGGCTGTCTCCCAGAGACCATAGGGACGTATATTGCGGAGGCGCCTTTTGCGCAAAGGCCGTCGACGACAGCAACACAAACGAAAGCGAAGCAAGGACTCTGCGCATAAGACTCTCCGCAAATAAATGTCGCTGGCATAAAGCAAGGCTTTGCCGCGAATGACTTCTGTGTCGGAGGGAGTTATTTGCTGACTAAATTTAGACGGGTGACGGTCATTGCGTGAGGTGGCGCCCGCCCATGAATCTAATCATAAGCTTACACCAGCCCAGATTTTGCCTTGTTTCGTATGGGGAGGTATCTTTGTCAAGCATGGAGGCGGAGAAATTGATAGGTTTCCGTAAAGTTTTAAAAAGTCGGTCGGCTGTTAAAATAGCGTCATAACCTACGGGTTCAGGCAATATTGCGCTTCCGTGAAAGTCACGGCCCTGTCGCAAACAGGTTAGATCGCCAGTTTCTGCCAAGACTCCCGGGCGCCCCTTCCGTTGGAGGAGCGGCCTCGGAAGCGCGCCGCGCGCGGCGGTGCGGGAGCCTGCGCGCGCGGGTTGTGCGCCGGACCCGGGGGGCACGTGAATAGCGCTTCTGTGAAAATGAGTTAGGCTGTCATACGGCCGTTGGATAGTACCCGCAGTGTGCCGGGCGGTCGTACCTTTGGGAGAAGCGCCAGATGTCGAAATTGTCCAACCTTCTCGTTGCCGCGGCTTTGCTGGCGGGCGTGCCCGCCGCTTCGGCGCAGACCATGACTATGCCTGCGAGCACCGCCGCGCCCGCCGCCGGCCCGTCGCCCGCCGAGATCGCCAAGGCCGCGGCCGTGCCGACCACGGCCGCCTTCGTGGATACGGCGGCCCGGGCCAATCAGTTCGAGATCGTCACAAGCCAGGTCGCGCTGGAGAAGAGCAAGAACAAGAAGGTGCTCGCCTTCGCCAAGAAGATGGTGAAGGACCATACCAAGATCGGCAAGAATTTCGGAGTCGCCTTCGGCAAGGCCAACACCGGCCTGACTCTGCCGACCGGCCTCGGCGACGATTTCGACAAGACCCTGGCCCGCCTGAAGAGCGAGGATGGCGCCACGTTCGATGCGGATTACATCGCCGTGCAGACCAAGGGCCATCAGGATGCCGTCGGCCTGTTCGCCGGCTATGCCAAAGGCGGCGACAATCCGGCCCTGAAGGCCTTCGCGCAGAAGACGCTGCCGATCATCGAGATGCACCTGAAGATGTGCTACGATCTGGCCAAGCTGAAGCTCTGATCGCCACAGACGTTCGAAAGACCGGATGGCGTCTTCTCGGCGCCATCCGGTCAACCGCGGCTTGAAGATCAGGAGGCGTCCGCGAGGACGCGCGAACCGGCCGGCACCTCCGCCCGCGCCTGAACCGGGTCGAAGCGCCGGCCCGTCGACGGGATGCCGGCCGCCCAGCGGCGTTCCGCGATATCGGTGATCAGCGGCAGCCCGTGATCCCGCCAGAAATCGCGGTCGAACGCCAGCAGGTCCCGGCGGTCCCAGAAGCCGGGAGCATTCTCGGAAAAATCGTCGTACTGGACGTGCCAGCCGAGCGCCCGCTCGTCCGGACACCAGCGGCCGCGCCGTTCGGCGAGGATCTTCCGGCGGCCATGGTCGGCCGAACGGATGGGATAATGGCGCAGCAGAAACCGGTAGGGAAAATCCACGGCGCCGGAAAAGGACGCCACATGGCCGCCGCTGGAGGCCAGATCCACCCGTTCGGGCCCTTGCAGCCACGCCTTGATCTGCTTGAAATGTCCCGGCCGCGTGCCGAACTCGAAATGGTCGAAGGCGGTCTTGAGCGTGCCCGGCTGAAACGGGCGCGCGTCGGTCGGCCGGAAGTGGATGAGGTTGCTCGCCACCCGGTTCGCGCCGGCCCGCGCGGCGACATGGAGCGCGCTCGCGAGATCCAGCCCGGGGAAGGGCGAGCGGCGCAGTTCGTCGGCATCGGTATGAAGAATCCAGCGCCCCGGAAAGCCGTGCGCGATCTCCGCCTTGCGGCGAAGGATCTTTCGCCACTCATAGTGTCGCGCGGGGCCGTCCGCCGGAAAACGCTCGATGCGCAGATGGCCCGGATGCCGGGCGGCGAGGCGGTTGAGGATCGGCCAGGTCGCGTCGGTGGACCAATTGTCGATCGCCGCCACGTCGCAGCCTTCCGCGATCAGGTCCTCGATCACCTCGGCGAGGACATCGGCCTCGTTATAGGCCGCGAGGATGGCGAGCGGACGCGGCTGCGGCGCCACACCCGTTGATGCAACCGGCGCGCGTGCGCGGTCCACCGTGATGTCGTGCACCGTGACGATGGTGCGCAGGGCGCGGACGATGTTGTTGTTGATGGTGTGGCCGGCGAAGGTCGCGGGCAGGCCGCTGGCTTCCAGATAGGCCACATATTCGTCGAGCGCCCATTCCCGCACATGGGCCGGATTGGCGGGCGGACCCCGGTCGTCCGCGCCGCGCACCTTCACGCGGTCCGGGGTGCTGGTGATGACGATGGCGCCGCGCCGGTAGCATTGCGCAAGCAGGTTCAGCAGGGGCGCGGGATCCACGAGATGCTCGACGACGTCGGCGCAGACCACCACCGTCCCGGTGTCGGCGAAGGCGGCGATCGCCCGGCAATCGTCGCGGGAGAAATCGGCCTCCAGCCAGGTGCCCCAGGTGCCGAAGCGTTCGCGGCACAGGGCGATGTTGGAGCCGAAATCGACGCCGATATGCTCGCGGGCGCGCACCTGGCGCAGCTTGCGTCCATTGCCGCAGCCGATATCGAGGATCCGCGTGCGACCGCCCGCCTGAAGAAAATAGTCCGCCGCCTCATAGATCTCGGGCTGGTGAACGATCGTGCTGTCGAAGAACGGCGAATCGTCGAAATAATAGGGCGCAGAGCGCGCCACGTAATCTGCCGGCAATTGAAAGTGAGACATGCGTTCGCGCGCCTTGAAGAGGGGGCAGCGTGGCGCCGCTTCGGATGCATTTTCGATCGCATGTATAAATGCACGCGAAGTGCATGTACATATACTGGAGATGGTAATTTATTACATAAATATGTCAGGTGGGCGCGGATTTATATTCTGCAACCAAAAGATGATTCAGTATAGTAAATGTCTATATTTTTGACAGCCACCCTTGGCGGCGGGGCGCTGGGCGCCTTGAATTGTCACCCCAGCGTCATGGCCCATCGATAGGGAGCGTATGAAGCTGGCGGTCCGCGGGCCGCAGGGGGGCTGAACACACATGGATCCGATCCTTCGCGTGGACGACGTGCGCAAGTCCTTCGGCGCGCACACCATTCTCAAAGGTGTCAGCTTCCAGATCGAGGAAGGCGACCTGGTCTCGATGATCGGGCCGTCGGGCTGCGGCAAGTCCACCTTGCTGCGCTGCCTGAATGGGCTGGAATCCATGGATTCCGGCGTCATCGAAGCGTGCGGCGTGCGCATGGAGCGCAAGGCCGGCTCGACCGCGCCGCTCAACGATGTGGCCCACCGCCTGCGCAAGAATGTCGGCATGGTGTTCCAGAGCTTCAACCTGTTTCCCCACAAGACGTTGCAGCAGAACGTCATGATGGCGCCCATGGTGGTGAAGGGGGTGAGCCGCGACGAGGCCGCCGCCAATGCCGAGCGCCTCCTGAAGAAGGTCGGCCTGTTCGAGCAGATGGACCGCTACCCCATCAATCTGTCGGGCGGGCAGCAGCAGCGCGGCGCCATCGCCCGCGCGCTCGCCATGTCGCCCAAGATCATGCTGTATGACGAGCCCACCTCCGCGCTCGATCCCGGCCTCGTGCACGAGGTGCTGGACGTGATGAAGGAGCTGGACAACGAGGGCATGACGCAGATCATCGTCACCCACGAGATGCGCTTCGCGCGCGATGCTTCCGATTACATCATCTTCATGGACAAGGGCGAGATCATCGAGATCTCGGATGAAGACGAGATCTTCGACAATCCCAAGGATCCGCGCACGCGCCAGTTCCTGCACCGTTTCGTCTGATGGCCCCGCACGACCCTTCGCCCTTCTCTCCCGCTTCGGGGATCGCCATGCGTCTTGCCCGCCTCGCCCTCTCGTCCCTGCTCCTCGCCCTCTCGCTGTCGGCCGCGGCGGTTTCCGCCGCATCGGCGCAGACCGCACCCGCCGCGCCCGCCACCGCCGAACGCACACTCACCTATGGCGGCGACAGCACCAGCGGCGCGCCTTATACCTTCAAGGATCCGGCCGACCCCAACATCACCGTGGGCTTTGAAGTCGACATCATGAAGGAGCTTGCGGCCAAGCTCGGGCGCAAGCCGGTGTTCGTGCAGAACGACTGGAGCAACCTCATTCCCGGCCTCGACGCCGGCCTGTACGAGGCGGTCATCAACGGGCTGGAGATCACCCCGGCCCACCAGGCGGCGGCGGATTTCTCGACCCCCTATTACACCACGTTCGGCCAGATCGTGATCCGCCGCGGCGATGCGCCGATCGACAATCTGGAGGGCCTGAAGGGCAAGGTCGTCGGCACGCTCAAGTCCAGCCAGATGGAATATGTGCTGCGCAATGCCGGCGGCATCGACCTGCGCACCTACGACCAGGAGATCGACGCCTATTCCGATCTCAAGCTGAAGCGCATCGACGCGACCGTGATGGATTTCCCGATCGCGGTCTATTACGCCCAGCCCGACCGCGAGCTTCAGTTCACCGGCCAGCCCATCGGCCGCATCGAATACGGCATCGCGCTGAAGAAGGGCGCGCATCCCGAGCTGCTGGCGGAGATCAACACCGGCCTGTCGCAGATGATGCACGACGGGTCCATGCGCACGATCCTCGATCATTGGGCCATCTGGACCCCCCTGATGGCGCAGCTCACGGGCGACCAGCGCCCGATCCAGGCGCAGCCGCTGGCCTATGACCATTTCGTCCAGGCCACCCAGCCCCAGGGCTGGAAGATGCAGGTCCAGCGCTACATGCGCTTCCTGCCCCAGCTCGGCTGGGCGGCGGTGATGACGCTGGAAATCTCCATCCTCGCCATGATCATCGCCGTGGGGCTCGGCGCCGGGCTGGCGCTCTGCCGGGTCTATGGCGGCGTGCTGCTGGACCGCCTCGCCCAGGTCTATATCGAGGTGGTGCGCGGCACGCCTTTGCTGATCCAGGTGTTGTTCATCTATTACGGCCTGCCGAAAGTGGGGTTGCAGCTCGAACCCTTCGTCGCCGGCGTGATCGCGCTCGGCCTCAATTATGCGGCCTATGAGGCGGAAAACTATCGCGCCGGCCTGCTGGCCATTCCGCGCAACCAGATGGAAGCGGCGATCGCGCTCAACATGACCGAGCGCCAGGCGCTGCGGAACGTCATCATCCCCCAGGCCGCGCGCATCGTGCTGCCGCCCACCACCAACGACTTCATCTCGCTCATCAAGGATTCCTCCCTGGTGTCGGTGATCTCGCTGGTGGAACTGACCAAGACCTACGAGCTGATCTCGACCACCTATTACGATTATTTCGGCACCGGCCTGCTGGTGGCGGCGATCTATCTGCTCATCGGCCTGCCGTTCGTGCGGCTCGCCAAATGGGCCGAGCGCTACGCCAGCCGCGGCGTGACGCGCTCCATCGGCTGATCGGGCAGGGGCGGCGCGCCGCTTCGCGGGCGGCGTGAGGACGCCTTCCCGCGTCGGCGTTCCCCCCGCGGGCGACTGCTCCACGCGGGCGGCAGCCCCACGAGATCGACGCTCACCCGTAGCGGGCGAGCGTCAATCCCTCGGTGTCGATCTCCGGCGCGCGGCGGGTGATGAGGTCGGCGAGCAGGCGCCCGGTGCCCGCCGCCATGGTCCAGCCCAGCGTGCCGTGACCGGTGCCGAGGAACAGATTGGGATATTTCGCCTGGCCGAGGATCGGCGGGCCGTCGGGCGTCATCGGGCGCAGGCCGCTCCAGAAGGTGCCGGCCTTGGGATCGCCGCCGTCCGGGAACAGGTCGCCGACCACGTGCTCCAGGGTCTCCCGCCGCGCATGGCGCAGCGAGAGGTCGAACCCCGCCAGTTCCGCCGTGCCGCCGATGCGGATGCGGTCGCCGAGCCGGGTCACGGCCACCTTGTAGGTCTCGTCCATCACCGTGGATTCGGGCGCGCCGCCGGCATCGGTGATGGGCACGGTGAGCGAATAGCCCTTCACCGGATAGACCGGCAGGCGGATGCCGAGCGGCCGCACAGCCTTGGGCGAATAGCTGCCGAGCGCCACCACATAGACGTCCCCCCGGATCGGGCCGGACTGGGTCTGCACGCCGGTGATGTTCGCCCCGTCGTGCTCGATGGCGCGCACCGCCCGGCCGTGGGTGAACACCGCGCCCTTCGCCTGCGCCATGGCGGCGAGGGCATGGGTGAATTTATAGCAGTCGCCGGTCTCGTCGCCGGGCAGGCGCAGGCCGCCGGCGATCTTTTCCGCCACCCGCCCGAGCGCCGGTTCGGCGGCGATGCAGCCGGCGCGGTCCAGCAGCTCGTAGGGCACGCCGAAGCGATCGAGGATCGCCATGTCCTCCCCCGCATGGTCGAGCTGCGCCTGGGTGCGGAACATCTGAAGCGTGCCCTGCATGCGCGCGTCATAGGCGATGCCGGTCTGCTGGCGCAGCGCGATCAGGCAGTCGCGGCTGTATTCGGCGAGGCGCAGCATGCGCCCCTTGTTGATCTCGTAGCGGGCATGGGTGCAATTGGTCAGCAGCCGCAGCCCGAAGGCGAGCATGGCCGGGTCGAGGCGCGGGCGGATCACCAGCGGGCGATGCTTCATCATCAGCCATTTGATGGCCTTCAGCGGCAGGCCCGGCCCGGCCCAGGGGGCGGAATAGCCCGGCGAGACCTCTCCGGCATTGGCGAAGCTGGTCTCCAGCGCGGGGCCGGACTGACGATCCACCACTTCCACCTCGTGGCCGGCGGCCGCCAGATAATAGGCGAGGGTTACGCCGATGACGCCCGACCCCAGAATCACCACCTTCATCATCCGGCCTCCCGCGGCCCGGCGTTGAGCGCCTGCCGCACCGCAAAATAGGATCAGACACCAAGCCGGGCCTGCCCGACAAGCGCGACGATGGATGGGGCGCGCTTTGGCTTATGGGATCGCTTCCGGCGGCGCGTGCTTCGTGTCGTGGGCGCGGCGGCTCGCGGGCGCGGCGGCGGGCGCGGATTTATGGATCTCCCGGCGCCCCTGGCCGTTCTGGGCGGGCGGCGCACCGCGCGGCGCTTGAGTGCCGCGCGCCAGGCGCCGGCGGGCGATCGCCCCGCCGGATCGCGAAAGACGCCGAGCCCGGTTGAGGCGGCGCGCGATGCGGGCGATAACAGGCCGTCCGGAAATTCGGCGCGGACGCGGACGCGCCGCCGGAAAGGAGGCGCGGGTGTTCACCAACACGGGGGTGCAGGGAACGGATCTCGCGGCGCTCTTCAACGCCGTGCCCAATCCCTATGTGATCCTCACGCCCGATTTCACCATTGTCGGCATGAACGACGCCTATCTGCGCGTGACCATGCGGCGGCGCGCGGACATTCTCGGCCTCTCCATGTTCGAGGCGTTTCCGAGCGACCCGGCCTCCGCGTCCAATCAGATGCTGCGGGCCTCGCTCGATCGGGTGATCCGCAACAAGGCGCGCGACGACCTGCCGTTCATCCCCTATCCGATCCAGCGGCCCGACGGCGTGATGGAGATGCGCTATTGGAGCGCCACCCACACGCCCCTGTTCGGGCCCGACGGCAATGTGCGCCACGTCGTGCAGCATACGGTGGACGTGACCGAGCTGCACAATCTGCGGGTCAGCCTCGGCGCCACCGCCTCCAGTCCGGCCCTGCTGATCGAGGGCGAGGTGTTCGGCCGCGCCGAGGCGGTGCAGGAGGCCAATGCCCAGCTCCACCGCGAGCGCCAGCGCTTGCAGATCCTGTTCGAGCAGGCGCCGGCCTTCACCGCCGTGCTGCGCGGGCCGGACCATCTGGTCGAACTGGCGAACGCCGCCTATCTGCGCCTCGTCGGCGACCGGCCCCTGGTGGGGCTGACCGTGCGCGAGGCGTTCCCGGAACTGGCCGGGCAGCCGGTGCTGGATGCGCTGGACCGGGCCTATCGCAGCGGCGAAGCCTTCGTGGCGCACGGCCTCTCGGTGATGCTGCGCGCGGCGCCGCATCTGCCGCCGGAAGAGCATGTGCTCGATTTCATCTACCAGCCGGTGGTCGATGCGGACGGCTCCGTCGGCGGCATCTTCGTCCAGGGGCAGGACATCACCGAGCAGCGGCGCGCCGAGGATGCGCTGCGCGAGCGCGAGGCGGAGCTGCGCAGGCTCAATGAATCGCTGGAAGCGCTCGTGGCCGAGCGCACCCGCGAGCGCGACCGGCTGTGGCGTCTCAGCGGCGATCTGATGGGCGTGTGCCGCGAGGACGGCGTTCTGGAAGCCGTCAACGGCGCCTGGAGCGACCTGCTCGGCTGGAGCGAAAGCGACCTGCTGGCCCACGGGTTCCTGGACCTGGTGCATCCCGAGGATGTGGCGGCCACCCAGGCGGCGCTCGCCCGCTCGCAGGAGGTGACGGCCAGTCCACGGTTCGAGAACCGCTGCCGGTGCAGCGACGGCAGCTATCGCGTCCTGGCCTGGACGCTCGCCGCCGACACCGGGCGGCTCTATATCGTCGGGCGCGACATGACCGAGCAGCGCCTCACCGAGGAGCAATTGCGCCAGTCGCAGAAGATGGAGGCGGTGGGTCAGCTCACCGGCGGCATCGCCCACGATTTCAACAATCTGCTCCAGGGCATCACGGGCTCGCTCGATATCCTCCAGCGCTGCGTCTCGCAGGGCCGCACCGCCGAGCTGGAACGCTTCGTGGAAAACGCCATGAGCTCGGCCAACCGCGCCGCAGCCCTCACCCATCGCCTGCTCGCCTTCTCCCGCCGCCAGCGGCTCGACCCCAAGCCGCTGAAGATCAATCCGCTGGTGATTTCCATGGAGGATCTGCTGCGGCGCACCATGGGGGAAACCATCCATCTGGAACTCGGGCTCGCGGACGGCCTCTGGCTGACCCTGTGCGACGCCAACCAGCTGGAAAACGCCATCCTCAACCTCGTGATCAACGCCCGCGACGCCATGCCCGAGGGCGGCCGGCTGACGCTCGAAACATGCAACGCGCATCTGGACGACAGCTATGCCGCGCGGGCGCCGGGGGTGGCGCCGGGGCAATATGTCTGCCTCAGCGTGAGCGACACCGGCACCGGAATGGCGCCCGACGTGATCGCGCGCGCCTTCGATCCCTTCTTCACCACCAAGCCCATCGGCCAGGGCACCGGGCTCGGCCTCTCCATGATCTACGGCTTCGCCCGGCAGTCGGAAGGGCATTGCCACATCTATAGCGAGGTCGGGGCCGGGACCTGCGTGAAGCTCTACCTGCCGCGCTTTCGCGATGGCGGCGCCGACCCCGCCGGCGCGTCGGGCCCGGATGCGCGCCCGCGCGGCGCGGGCGACGTGGTGCTGGTGGTGGAGGACGACCTCGTGGTGCGCGGCCTCATCCTGGAGGTTCTGCGCGAGCTCGGATATGCCGCGCTCGAGGCGGTGGACGGCCAGGCCGGCCTCGACCTGCTGATGTCCGACCAGAGGATCGATCTCGTGATCACCGACATCGGCCTGCCGCGTCTCAACGGCCGGCAGATGGTGGATGCGGCGCGTGCGGCGCGGCGCGATCTGAAAGTGCTGTTCATGACCGGCTATGCGGAGAATGCCGCCGTGGCGGCCGGCTTCCTGGAGCCGGGCATGACCATGGTGACCAAGCCGTTCGCGGTCGCCCATCTGGCCGCGCGCATCCGCGCCATCCTGGAACCGCCGCCCGCCTGACGCGGCGCGAGGGCCGGCGACAGGGGCATCGCGGCCGGCGGGCACCGCGTCCGCGCGCTTTCCTTCCGCCGCCGGATCGCGCATGAGGGGCGCGGCCCCGGCCGGGTGCCGCGCGTTCGCGCGCGCCGCGCCGCTGCGGCCGGTTCTATCCCTTGTCCTGGATGGGTCATGTCCGTGCTCGCCCGCACCTCCACCGTCACCGCCGCCACCCTCGGGTCGCGGGTGATGGGCTTTGCCCGCGATGCCGGCACGGCCGCCGTGCTGGGCGCGGGGCCGGCGGCGGATGCTCTCATGGCCGCGCTTTCCTTGCCGCTGCTGGCGCGCCGGCTGCTGGCGGAAGGCGCGTTCAACGCCGCCTTCCTGCCCGGCCTTTCGGCGGCGCGGGCGCGCGGCGGGGATGCGGCGGGCGGGGCGCTCTCGCGCGCGGTTCTGATCCTCCTGGTGCTGCTGCTGCTGGTGCTGGCGGGGCTCGGCGCGCTGTTCATGCCGGCGCTGATCGCGGTGCTGGCGCCCGGCTTCGCGCTCGGAGGGGAGCGGGCGGATCTCGCGGTCGCGTGCGGGCGCATGGCGCTGCTCTATCTGCCCCTGGCGGCGGCGGCGGCGGTGTTCGGCGGCATCGCCAATGCGGGCGGGCGCGTGTTTCTGCCGGCGCTGGCGCCGGGGCTCGCCAATGCCGTGGTGCTGTGCGTGATCCTCTATCTGGTGCTCGCGGCCGACATGGCGACCGGCACGGCGGCGTTCCTCGTTGCCATGGCGCAGGTCGCCGCCGGCATCGCCCAGCTCGCACTGATGGGCGTGGCGAGCATCGGCGCGCCAGGGGCGCCTGGCGTGGCGGCGGGGGATCCAGGGGCGCCAGGCGCGCCAGGGGCGCCTGGCGTGGTGGCGGGGGCGCCGGGGGCGCCGGGGGCGCCAAGGTCGCAAGGGGCGCATGGCGCCCCGGGGGCGGGGGGCCGGCCGCCCGACTGGCGCGGCGCGCGATCCGTGCTGCGGGCCTGCGCGCCCGCTTTGCTGTTCGCCGGCCTCTCCCAATTCCGCCTGCTGATCGCGGCGGCGACGGTGTCCGCCGCGCCGGGGGCGGTGGCGGCACTGAATTATGCCCAGCGCCTCGTGGACCTGCCGCTCGGTCTCGTCGGCGCCAGCGCCGGTGCGGTGCTGGTGCCGCTGCTGGCGGCGGGAGGCGCGGGCCGGGGGCGCCATGCCAGCGGCGCCAGCCTTGCCGCCCTCGCGCTCGCTTTGCCGGCGGGCACCGGGCTCGCCGTGCTGGCGCAGCCCATCGTCGCCGTGCTCTACCAGCGCGGGAGCTTCGACGCGGAGGACGCGCGCATCACGGCGCTGCTGCTGGCCGCGCTCGCCTTCTCCCTGCCGGCGCAGGGGCTGGAGCGGGTGCTGTCCGCCACGGCCCTCACCCATGGCATGACGCGGACCGTGGAGCGCGTGGGCCTTGCCTCGCTGTTCGCCTGCGCGCTCGCCTGTCTCGGCCTCGGCGCCGCCTTCGGCCCGGCGGGCGCGGCGAGCGGAGTGGCGGTCTCGGCGAGCCTCAGCGCTTTGACCATCGGCACCCTGCTGGCGCGCGCCGGCCATCTGCACCTGGATGGCGCGCTCGCCCGCGCCGTGGCGGGTCTTGCCGGCGGCTGCCTGCTGATGGCGCTGGTGGTGGGCGGCCTCGCGCAGGCCTGGCCGCATCCCGGCGCGGGAACCCTCGCCGCCCTGGCGCGGCTCGTGGTGCTGGTGGGGGCGGGAATGCTCTGCTATGGCGCGGTCGCGCTGGCGGTGCGGCGCGCGCTGCGACGTGCCGCCTGAGCCGTCTTTCAACCTTCGCCCGAATGGCCTTAGGTGTTCCGAGCCCGAAGGAGTGCATTCATGGTTGAGCCTGTTCCCGCCGCCGAGACCGCCCCCGCTTCCGCCGTTCCTTGCCGCTTCTTCGCCTATCCCACGGCCGACGGGCTCGCTTTGTTCGGCCGCGACTGGGGTACGGCGGGCGCCGACTTGCCGGTGGTCTGCCTGCCGGGGGTGACGCGCAATTCGCGCGATTTCGAAGCTTTGGCCGGGGCGCTGGTGGCGCGCGGGCGGCGCGTGGTGGGGCTGGATTTCCGCGGCCGGGGCGGCTCGGCCTTCGGGCCGGTGGCCACCTATACGCCGGCGCAGGAGGCGGTGGACACGATTGCCGCGCTGGCTTTTCTCGGCATTCCCCGCGCCCATTTCATCGGCACCTCGCGCGGCGGGCTGGTGATGATGGTGCTGTCCCTGCTGCGTCCGGACCTGTTCGCTTCGGCCGTGCTGAACGACATCGGCCCGGTGATCGAGAAGGCCGGCCTTGCCCGGATCTCGGGCTATGTGGGCGTCGCCGCGCTCACCGACTGGCCGACCCTGATCGCCGGCCTGAAGGCGAGCCAGGGCTTCCTGTTTCCGAGCCTCGACGAAGCCGGCTGGGAGCGCTTCGCCCGCCAGATCTATCGCGACGACGCGGGCGTGCCGCATCTGGCTTATGATCCGGCGCTCTCGGAGGCCTTCAAGGCGTTCGATCCCAACGCCACGCTGCCGGACATGTGGCCGGGCTTCGAGGCCCTGAGGGATAGTCCCGTCATGGTGGTGCACGGGGCCCTGTCGGACATTCTCAGCGCCGACACGGTGGCGCAGATGGCGGCGCGCCATCCCGGCCTCACGGTCCACACCGTGGCGGACGAGGGCCATGCGCCGCTGCTGTGGGATGCGGCGACCCAGGACGCCATCGGCGGCTTCATCGACGCGGCAAATCCGCACCGCTGAGCGTTCCTCCCCTGCGCGGCGTGGCGCTTGCCCGCCGGGCAGCTTGCGCGGCGCGGCGGCGGGTGGCATGAGGCGCGCTTCGTCTTCGCGCGCGACCGTCCGGCCGCTGCGCTGTCATGTCTGACGGCGGTGCCTTGGCCCGCCGGTCTTCGGGAGGTCGCCATGGCGGCGGTCGCGGAACGCGTCTTTTCCGGTGTGCAGCCCACCGGCAACCTGCATCTGGGCAATTATCTCGGCGCCATCAAGCGCTTCGTCGCCCTGCAGGACAGCCACGACTGCATCTATTGCGTGGTCGACCTGCACGCCATCACCGTGTGGCAGGACCCGGAAGAGCTGAAGCGCCATACGCGCGAGGTCACCGCCGCCTTCATCGCCTGCGGCATCGATCCCAAGCGCCACGTGGTGTTCAACCAGAGCCAGGTGTCCGGCCATGCGGAACTGGCCTGGATCTTCAATTGCGTCGCGCGCATGGGCTGGCTCAACCGCATGACCCAGTTCAAGGAGAAGGCCGGCAAGGACCGCGAGAACGTGTCCGTGGGCCTGTTCGCCTATCCGAGCCTGATGGCGGCGGACATCCTGCTCTACAAGGCGACCCATGTGCCGGTGGGCGAGGACCAGAAGCAGCATCTGGAGCTGACGCGCGACATCGCGCAGAAGTTCAATGTGGATTTCGCGCCGAGCATCGCCGCCAATGGCCATGGCGAGGGCTATTTCCCGCTCACGGAGCCGCTCATCGCCGGTCCCGCCACGCGCGTCATGAGCCTGCGCGACGGCTCGAAGAAGATGTCCAAGTCCGACCCCTCGGACTTTTCGCGCATCAATCTCACCGACGACAAGGATGCCATTGCCGGCAAGGTGCGCAAGGCCAAGACCGATCCCGAGCCGCTGCCCTCCGAGGAAGCCGGGCTCAAGGCGCGTCCCGAGGCGGACAATCTGGTGGGCATCTATGCGGCCCTCGCCGACGGCACCAAGCAAAGCGTGCTGGACGAATACGGCGGCGGGCAATTCTCGGCCTTCAAGGCGGCGCTGGTGGATCTGGCGGTGGACAAGCTCGGCCCCATCGCCGGGGAAATGCAGCGCCTGATGGCCGATACCAGCGCCATCGACGCCATTCTTGCCGACGGCGCCGCCCGCGCGCGGGTGATCGCCGACCAGACGATCCGCGACGTCAAGGACATCGTGGGAATGGTGCGCGGCTGAGCGGTTCCCCGCGGCGCCGGGGGCTTCGCGCCCGGCGCCGCGTGCTTTCCGCCCGGGGTCCTTTCGGCGTCCCGGCGGCGGGCGGGCGCCGGCCGCCACGGCGGCTTTGCGGAATTTGACCGGGGCTGCGCCAATTTGATTGACTAGGAAATCATATGCATATAGTTTCCTAGTCAATCAAAGAGGGCGCCATGTCTTCCACTCCGACCGTTCCGCCGGTTTCCGATCTTACGGCGCATCTCGGCTTCTGGCTGCGGCTGGTGTCCAACCACGTCTCCCAGGCCTTCGCCGCGAAGCTCGCGGACAAGGAGGTGACGGCGGCCGAATGGAGCCTGATGCGCACGCTCTACGGCAAGGCGCCGCTTCCGCCCAGCCGGATCGCCGACGACATGGGCCTGACGCGGGGGGCGGTCACCAAGCTCGCCGACCGGCTGATCGCCAAGGCGCTGATCGTGCGCGCGGCCAGTGCGAGCGACGGCCGCGCGCAGACCCTGGCCCTGACGGAGCGCGGCGCCGCCCTCGTGCCCACCCTCGCCGCCCTCGCCGACCGCAACGATGCCGAATTCTTCGATGCCCTCACGGCCCAGGAACGGGAGACGTTGCATCGTCTTCTGAAGAGCCTGGCCGCGCGCGGCCACATGACCGCAACCCCGATCGCATGACCGCGACCGTCCCCCACTCACGGAGAAACAATCATGGATGAGCGACAGAAGACCACGGCCCAGGCCTGCCTGGACGCCGCCGAGCGCAACACCCGCACCTTTCCGCAGATCGTGGGACTGCTGGGCGACGCCGGCTTCGAAGGCTATGCGGTCGATTTCCGGCGGGCGACCGCCACCTATTATCTGCCCGACGGGGAGAGCCTCGAGCTGCCGGCCCATCGGGCCGCGGGCGCGATTGCCCCGGCGTTCGACGCTGCCCGCCTCCAGGCCGCGATCCGGGATGCCCAGCAGCAGGTTCCGGGCTATACCTACAAGGGCTTCTGCGAACGGGCGGTTTCGGCCGGATGCGCCGGCTATTTCGTGTCGTTCTCCGGCCGCCGGGCACTTTATGTGGGGCGCACTGGGGAAACCCACGTCGAGCTTTTTCCCACCCCCCAGGATTGATCGACATTTCGCGGCGGGGCGGATCCTCGAGGACGGCGGGTGCCGGCGAAGGTCCTCTTTCGCCAGGCGTCACGGCCGGGACACGCCCATGCCTGGGGATGTTCCGCTGCGATCGCGCCGAGTGCTGACCGTGTCGGCCGCTCCCGGGCTGCGGCGCCCTGCGCATGAGGTGCCGCCGGTCCCGGAAGGCGCATGCCTTGCCGCTGCCGCCGCACAGGCGTAAGCCTCCCGGGCAGCCAAAGGAAGTGCCCATGCCGCAGGTGAGCCCCCAGCCGAACCTGACCGTCGATCCCGCCGAGGTCGCCCGCTTCGAGGCGCTGGGCGAGGAATGGTGGGATCCCAAGGGCAAGATGGCGCCGCTGCACGCCATCAATCCCGCCCGCCTCGCCTTTCTGCGCGACGTGATCGTGCGGCATTTCGGCCATGACCCGCGCAGCCTGCGGCCGCTCAAGGGCTTGCGCGTGCTGGACATCGGCTGCGGCGGCGGGCTCATCAGCGAGCCGATGGCGCGCATGGGGGCGGACGTGGTGGGCATCGACCCCTCCGCCGGCAATGTGGAGATCGCCCGCGCCCATGCGGCGCGCACCGACCTCGCCGTCGATTATCGCGCCGCCACCGCCGAGGAACTCGCCGACGCGGGCGAACGCTTAGACGTGGTGATGGCGCTGGAGGTGGTGGAGCACGTGGCCGATGTCGGCCTGTTCCTGCGCCGCGCGGTGGAAATGGTGCAGCCGAACGGCCTGTTCATCGGCTCGACGCTGAACCGCACCGGCAAGAGCTTCGCGCTTGCGATTCTCGGGGCGGAATATGTGCTGCGCTGGCTGCCGCGCGGCACCCACCGCTGGGACAAGTTCGTGACGCCCGGCGAATTCGAGGCGGCGCTTGCCGCCGGCGGCTTCGAGATGCGCGAATTGGCGGGCTTGAGCTTCGATCCGCTGCGCGGCACCTGGGCGCTCTCTGCGGATACGGATGTGAATTATTTCATCGTCGCCGGGCCGATGGGCTGAGGCGCGGCCCGCCTCAGTTGCGGTCTTCCGGCAGCACGGGCAGGGGGAACACCTCCACCTCCTCCTCGCGCAGCGCCTTCACTTCATCCGCGCTCGCCTCGCCATAGATCGAGCGATGCTCGATCTCGCCGCCGTGCATCTTGCGAGCGAGATCGGCGAAATCCTCGCCGACATAATCGGCCTTGCTGGTGACGTGCTCGCGCAGCTCGCGCACCAGGCGGCGGAATTCGCGCTCCTGGTCGCCCATCAGCGCCACCGGATTGGCCGGTGCCTGGGCCGGCGCGGCGGCAGGGGCGGCCTCGGGCGCGACCGGCGCGGCGCTCCGATCGGTGCGGGCCACCGAAGGCGCCATGATCGCCTTTTCCACCCGCGCGCCGCCGCAGTGCGGGCACGAAATCAGCCCGCGTGCGCGCTGGGCCTCGTAGCTGTCGGAGGAGGGGAACCAGCTCTCGAAATCGTGGCCCTGCTCGCACCTGAGGGTGTAGCGGATCACGTCGCCGCCCCGACCAGATGGAGATGCCCGCCCTGGCCGCTGTCGGCGACCTCGAACCGCCGGCCATGTTGCAGGGAGGGAATGCGCCGGCGCGCGGCGGCGACTTCCCGCAGGTCGAGCTCGGCGAGGATCACGCCGGGGTCGGTGCCGCCCTCGGCGATCACGCGGCCCCACGGGTCCACGATCAGCGAATGGCCGTAGGTCTCTCGGCCGTTCTCATGGCGCCCGCCTTGGGCGGCGGCGAGCACATAGGCGCCGTTCTCGATGGCGCGGGCGCGCAGCAGCACATGCCAATGGGCTTCCCCGGTGGGGCGGGTGAAGGCGGCCGGCACCGTCAGCACGTCGGCGCCGCTCTCCGCCAGCGCCCGATAGAGCGGGGGAAAGCGCAGGTCGTAGCAGATGGTGAGGCCGATCTTGACCCCCGAGACGGAGGCCGTCACGGCGCGCTCGCCGGGCCGGTAGGAATTGGATTCGCGATAGCTCTCGCCATTGCCCAGGTCCACGTCGAACATGTGGATCTTGTCGTAGCGGGCGGCGATTTCCCCGTCCGGGGCGATCAGGAAGCCGCGATTGACGGCGCGCTGCTCGGAAATCTTCAGCGCCAGCGAACCCACATGCAGGTGGATCTTCAGCTCGCGCGCGAGATCGCGGAACGCGGCGAGGGCAAGGTCGGCCTCTTCCTCGCGCAGCTTGTCGAACAGGAGCGTGCGGTCCAGCTCCATGAGATTGGTGGTTTCCGGCGTCTGCACATATTGGGCGCCGGCCAGCGCGGCCTCGCGAATCAAGGCGCTGGCGGTCTGGATGTTGGCGGCGACCTCGCGGCCGGAGCGCAACTGAACCAGGCCCACGCGCAGGGTTTCGGTTTTCTGGATCTCGCTCATGGCTTCGGCTCGCGGCGCGCAACGGGGGTAGGGGGCACGTTATGAGGCGGCAAGTGTAGAGGCTCGGCCCGCGCCGCGCGAGCGATAAAGGCCGCGCGGCGCGGGCCGGGCGGCCGGAACCCCGCGGGGCGCGGCTCAGGCCGCGATCAGCGTGTCGAGCTCGCCCGCGCTCTCCAGGGCATAGAGATCGTCGCAACCGCCCACATGCGTGTCGCCGATGAAGATCTGCGGAACGCTGGTGCGCCCGCCCGCACGCCGGGACATTTCTTCCTGGCCGGCGGGGTCCGTGGTCACGTCGATCTCGGTGAACGTCAGCCCTTTTCGGCGCAATAACTCCTTTGCAGCATGGCAATAGGGGCACCAGCTCTTGGTGTAGATTTCAATGGTTTTCATGCAGCCCTCTGCGCAACGGGCCAAACCGCCGTCACGGAATTGTTGCATGATACGGCTCTTCAGCCGACTTCGACAACCCTGGCGAAGGTGACGGCGTCGATATGAGTGGCCTTCGCATACCTCAAGGCCTGGGCGCAGGCGTCGAGCGTCGCCCCGGTTGTGAGGACGTCGTCCACAATCAAGATGCGTCGCCCCGCCACATGATGGGTGAGCGAATCAGGCACGCGAAATGCGCCCGAGACGTTCGCGCGGCGTTCAGCGCGGTTGAAGGATACCTGCGAGGGGGTGGCCCGCGTGCGCGTGAGCACGTCGGTGCGGCACGGCACCCCGCTCGCCCTGGAAATGCGCCGGGCGAGCAGGGCGGCCTGGTTGAAGCGGCGGCGCCATAGCCGCAGGGGATGGAGCGGCACCGGCACGATGAGGTCCGCCTCGCGCAGCAATTCGCCTGCCGCCCGCATCATCAGGCGCGCCATGGGGGCCGCCATGTCGAGCCGGTCGCCATATTTCAGGCCGTGCACCAGATCGCGCGACACCGCGCCGAACAGCACCGCCGCGCGCGCCCGATCGAAGGCCGGGGGGTCGGTGACCGCTTCCAGGGAGAGGCGCGGCGCGCCGTCGCCCTGCTGCTGCTCATAGGGAAAGGGAATGCCGAGCCGCTCGCAATAGGGCCGCTCCACGAACGCGAGCCGGCGCCAGCACCCGCCGCACAGCCCCTCGGCTTCGTGGACGATGGTGCCGCACGCGACGCAGGTGGGCGGGAGCACGAGGCCGAGCGCCGCCTTGCCGGCCGCGTGCAGCATGCGCCCGGCGCCGCGCCGGCCGGCGCGCAGCCGGTCTGCGAGGCGCGGCGGGGGCTCCGCCGGTTCTCCATCCGCGCCGTGTCCTGAACCTGGCGTCGTCATGCGGCCGCCTTCCCCTCGCGGACGAGAATGGAACGGGACGCGCGCGCCTTCAATGCCGGGCGGGGGCGACGGCGCGTGCGTCCACGCGGCGCCGATGGCACCGGCCTTTCAAAGCCGGCGCGGTCGGCCCGGCGTAGATGGCCGGGACGAGCTTGGCCGTGACGAAAGAAAGGGGACGACCGAAGGACACCGAACGCAGGACGCAGGAACGGGCGTGCACGGCCTTTCGGATGCACGCTCCACCCAATGCCGCTGCTGTTAGCCCGGCCGCCAGCGGCGCAGCAGCAAAGCGTTGCCGATGACGCTCACCGAGGACAGCGCCATGGCCGCCGCCGCAACCATGGGCGACAGCAGAAGGCCAAACACCGGATAGAGCACGCCCGCCGCGATCGGCACGCCCGCCGCATTGTAGAAAAAGGCGAAGAACAGGTTGCGGCGGATATTGGCCATGGTCGCCCGCGAGAGCGAGCGGGCGTGGGCGATGCCCGCAAGATCCCCCTTGAGCAAGGTGAGGCCTGCGCTCTCCATGGCCACATCGGTGCCCGTGCCCATGGCGATGCCCACATCGGCAGCGGCGAGGGCGGGCGCATCATTCACCCCGTCGCCGGCCATGGCGACGATCCGGCCTTCGGCCCGCAGGCGGGCGATCAGCGCCGCCTTGTCGCCGGGGAGCACCTCGGCCACCACTTCGTCCATGCCGAGCCGGTCGGCGACCGCCTGGGCGGTGGCGCGATTGTCGCCGGTCAGCATGATGACGCGGATGCCGTCCGCCTTCAGCGCCGCGAGCGCGGCCGGCGTGCTCGCCTTGATGGGATCGGCGACCGCGACCAGGCCGACGATGGCGCCGCCGGCGGCGACGAACACCACGCTCGCCCCGTCACGACGCAGAGCCTCGGCTTCGGCGGCAAGGGCGTCGCTGGAGATGCCCTGCTCGGCCAGGAAGGCGGCATGGCCTACCAGCACGGTTTCCCCCTCCACGGTGCCGATCACGCCCTTGCCCACGGGGCTGTCGAAGCCGGTCGGCTCGCTCAGCGCGAGACCGCGGGCGGCGGCGCCGGCGACGATGGCGGCGGCCAGCGGATGCTCGCTCGGCCGCTCCAGGCTCGCCGCGAGGCGCAGCACCTCGTCTTCCGTGCGGCCGAGGGCGCGCACGGCGGTGAGCTTGGGCTTGCCCTCGGTGAGGGTGCCGGTCTTGTCGGCCACCAGCGTGTCGACCCGTTCCAGCCGTTCCAGCGCTTCCGCGCTCTTGATCAGGATGCCCGCCTGGGCGCCCCGCCCGACGCCGACCATGATCGACATGGGGGTCGCAAGCCCGAGCGCGCACGGGCAGGCGATGATCAGCACCGAAACGGCGGCCATGAGGGCGAAGGTGAAGCGCGGTTCGGGACCCACAGCCATCCACACGGCGAAGGCGATGAGGGCGGCGGCGATGACCGCCGGCACGAACCAGCCGGAGACCTGGTCGGCAAGGCGCTGGATCGGCGCCCGCGAGCGCTGGGCCTGGGCGACCATCTGCACGATCTGGGCGAGCAGGGTCTCGCGGCCCACCTTTTCGGCGCGCATCACGATGCCGCCGCTGATGTTCAGCGTGCCGGCGATCACAGTGTCGCCGATTTCCTTGGAAATCGGCAGAGATTCGCCCGTGATCAGGGATTCATCCAGACTGCTGCGGCCTTCGTCTACCGTGCCGTCCACGGGCACCTTCTCGCCGGGGCGCACGCGCAGGCGGTCGCCGGGGTGGACGAGATCGAGCGCCACATCCTCTTCCGAGCCGTCGGCATTGAGCCGGCGGGCGGTCTTCGGGGCAAGGCCGAGCAGGGCCTTGATGGCGCCGGAGGTCTGGTCGCGCGCCCGCAATTCCAGCACCTGCCCCAGCAGCACCAGCACCGTGATCACGGCGGCGGCCTCGAAATAGACCGGAACGGCCCCGTCATGTGTCTGGAAAGAATGGGGAAACAGCCCGGGCGCGAAGGTGCCGACGAGGCTGTAGAGGAACGCCACGCCAGTGCCGAGGGCGATCAGCGTGAACATGTTCAGATGCCCGCTCCGCACCGAGGCGGCGCCGCGCTCGAAGAAGGGCAGGCCGGCCCATAGCACCACCGGGGTGGCCAGCACGAGCTGGATATAATTCGAGATCTGCTGCCCGAGGAGATGCACGCCGAACAGGTGCTGGCCCATTTCCAGCACGAACACCGGCACGGTCAGCACCAGGCCGGTCCAGAAACGGCGAGACATATCAATGAGTTCTGCGTTTGGTCCGGCGTCCAGCGTCACCAGGTCCGGCTCCAGCGCCATGCCGCAGATGGGGCATGTGCCGGGGCCGATCTGGCGGATTTCCGGGTGCATGGGGCAGGTGAAGATCGTGCCCTCCGGCACCGGCGCGGCGGGGGCCGCCTTGGCTGCGAGATAGCGGGCGGGATCGGCCTCGAACTTGGCCTTGCAGCCGGCGCAGCAGAAATAGAAGGGCTGGCCATTGTGGTCCGCACGATGCTTGGCCGTGTGGGGATCCACATCCATGCCGCAGACCGGGTCCTTGGCCATGTGGGAATGGGTGCAGGCGGAATGGTCATGGCCGGCATGCGCCGCATGGTCGTGCGCGCGGTGATCATGCGCGTTGTGATCATGGGCGGCGTGGGAAGGGGCGGGCATGTGCGCGCTCTCTGCCGCGCCCTTGCCCTCGCCCTTGCCCTCGCCCTTGCCGTTATCCTGGCCCGATCCGCAGCAGGCCGCAGCGTCCGCTGCTTTCGGGGCGTCGAGGGGCGCGGGGCCGCCGCAGCAGCTCGCGCCCGCAGCTGGGGCCGAGGGCGTCGGGGAGGTGGGGGCGTGCGGATCGTGTGCCATGATCGCCTCATTGCGCCTTTGCGTGCGCCCGGGTCTTTGCGCTCGCTCAGAAAGACGCGAATTGTTCGCGCATGAACCCCTGGGGGGTATGCTTGACTTGTTATTTATACCCGCCAGGGGTATATGGCAAGCATGCGTGACCCGGCAAAATCCTCCGTCCTGAAGCGTCTCAACCGCATCGAGGGGCAGGTGCGCGGCATCGCCCGCATGGTGGAGGAGGATCGCTATTGCATCGACCTGATCACCCAGATCTCCGCTGTCCGCGCGGCCTTGCGCCGGGCCGAGGAGGAAGTGTTGCGCGATCACGTCGCCCATTGCGTCGAGCACGCGATCCGCTCCGGCGATGCCGACGAGCAGCGCAAGAAAGTCGCTGAACTGATGGATGTCATCGCCCGCAGCGAGCGGTGAAGGGCGCTGCCAAAGCATCTTCACGTGGCGCATGGTATGGCGCATGCGCCTTTGTCGCCTCGTCGCAACCGCGGGTCCTCCCATGCCCTTTCAGCTCACCCTGCCGCCCGCCGCAACGTGCGCCTTGGCGCTTGTCGTGTCGCTCTCCTCGCCCGCCAGCGCCGGCAAGGACGGGACCTATTGCAGCACGGATGAGACGATCGTCTTTTCCTGCGATCTCGGCAGCCACACGCTTTCGCTTTGCGCCTCCAGGGACATCGGCCACGACCGCGGCTTTCTGCAATATCGCTTCGGCCATCTGGACCGGGTGCTGACCACCTATCCGCCCGCCGGCACGAAACCCGCCGAGGCCTTCACCGTCGGTACGCTCATGTTTGCGGGCGGCGGCGGGGCATGGCTGCGGTTCCAGGATCAGGCGATCCGCTACACGCTCTTCAACGCCATCGGAAAATGGAACCCCAAGGGCGGCCCGGCCGCGGTTTCGGGCGTCGTGGCCGAGCAGAGCGGCCAGCCGAGCGTGACCATGGTTTGCCGCGATCATATCGTCGGCGGGTTCGGCTCAGCCTTTTTTGAGAAGGCCGGCCTGAAGGCGGAGGGCGAGTTCGAAATTCCCGAGGACGCCTTCCCGAAATAAGCGGCTGGGCGACTTGTCTTCTACGCCCGAGCGCACCTTTCGCCAGGGCCGCGCGCGCCTGCCCCGGGCGGGATCAGGATGCCAGCGCCGCGATGACCGCGTTCAGCACCGGGAACCCCCGCGCGGTGGCGGCCAGACGGTTACCGGCGCGCCGCACCAAGCCGTCCTGCTCCAGCGCGGCGATGCGGCTTTCCGGGATCGGTGTGCCGGCGAGCCTTGCGTGGCGGGCAAGATCGACACCTTCGGCAAGCCGGAGCCCCATGAGCAGCAATTCGTCCGCCTGCTCGGCCGGGTCCAGCGTCTCGTCCGAGACGATGCCGTGGCCGTTCGCTTCCACCAGCTCCAGCCATGTCTCCGGCTGCTTCTGCGTGAAGGTGGCGCGGCGCCTTCCGTCCACCGCAAGCCGCCCGTGGGCGCCGGGGCCGATGCCGGCATAGGTGCCATAGCGCCAATAGACGAGATTGTGCCGCGCCTCGGCACCGGGGCGGGCGTGGTTGGAAATCTCATAGGCGGGCAGTCCGGCGGCGGCGGTGATCTCCTGCGTCACGTCCCAGAGCGTGCGGGCATGATCGTCGTCGGGAATCAGCAGCTTGCCGGCGGAATAGAGCTTCTCGAACATGGTGCCCGGCTCGATGGTGAGCTGGTACAGCGAGAGATGCTCGCATCCTTCCGCGATGGCGCGTTTCAGCTCGCGCGCCCAGTCTTCCGGCTTCTGGCGCGGGCGGGCGTAGATGAGGTCGAACGAGACCCGTTCGAACGTCGCGCGGGCGATCGCCACCGCCGCCAGGGCCTCGTCCACCGAATGCATGCGGCCGAGCGCCTTCAGCTCGGCATCGTCCAGCGCCTGGACGCCCAGCGAGACCCGGTTGATGCCGGCGCCGCGATAGCCGCGAAAGCGCTCGGCCTCAACGCTGGTGGGATTGGCCTCCAGCGTGATCTCGGCATTGGCGGCGAGCGGCCAGGCCGCATTCACCGCCTCCAAGATAGCGGCGACGGTGCTCGGCGCCATGAGCGAGGGCGTGCCGCCGCCGAAGAACACCGTGCCCGCTTCACGCGGGCCGGTGAGGGCGCGCATGTAAGCGATCTCTTGCCGGAAAGCGGCGATGAAGCGCGCCTGGTCCGGCGGGGAATGGCGCACGTGGCTGTTGAAGTCGCAATAGGGGCATTTGGCGAGGCAGAACGGCCAATGCACATAGACGCCGAACCCGCCGGCGGTCTCTTCTCCGGCGACGCGGTCACCCCCCTCTCCCGCTTGCGGGGGAGGGCCGGGGAGGGGGAAAGAGGTGGCGTGAGACGCGGGCGCCGGCGTTGCGGCGCGTGCCCCCTCCCAACGCTCCCCCGCAAGCGGGAGAGGGCCCGGACCGTTCGGCGCGGGGGCAGGCGAAAAAGCGGGCGTCGTGGTCATGCCTCCAGGCACGCCTGCGCCAATTGGCGGAAGGCGCGGGCGCGGTGGGAAAGGCCCAAGCCGAGCGGCGGCATGGAATGCTTCTCCTCCGCGCTCATCTCCGCGAACGTGCGCGTGTGGCCCTCGGGCACGAACATGGGATCATAGCCGAACCCCTTGGCGCCCCGGGTCGGCCACACCAGCTCGCCCTCCACCACCCCCTCGAATTCCTCCACATGGCCGTCCGGCCAGGCGAGGCACAGGGCGGAGACGAAACGGGCGGTGCGCGAATCCGGCTCCATGGCGCCGCGCGCCACCAGCAGCGACTGGATGGTTTCCATCGCCTTTTCGAAATCGCGCTCCGGGCCCGCCCAGCGGGCGGTGTGGATGCCGGGCTGGCCGCCGAGCGCGTCGATCACGAGCCCGCTGTCGTCGGCAAACGCCGGCAACTGTGCCGCGTTCGCCGCCGCGACCGCCTTCAGGCGGGCATTGGCGACGAAAGTGGTACCGGTCTCGTCGGGCTCGGGCAGGCCCAGTTCGCCGGCGGCCACCGCTTCCACCCCATAGGGTTCGAGCAGCATGCGCATCTCGATGAGCTTGCCCTTGTTGTGCGTGGCGACAACGAGCCGCCCTTCGAGCCGGCGATGGGACATCAGGCCACCGCCTGCTTCTGCAAATCCACCAGCTGGTTGATGCCGGTGCGGGCGAGCGTGAGCAATTGCAGGAATTCCGCTTCCGTGAATGGGGTCTTTTCCGCCGTGCCCTGGATCTCGACGATGCCGCCGGAGCCGGTCATGACGAAATTGGCGTCGGTCTCCGCCTTGCTGTCCTCGGGATAATCGAGATCGAGCACGGGGGTGCCTTCGAAAATCCCGCAGGAGACGGCCGCCACATGCTCGCGCAGGGGGATGGTCTTCAGCATGGAGCGCGAATACATCCAGCTCATGCAGTCGTGCAGGGCGATCCAGGCGCCGGTGATGGCGGCGGTGCGGGTGCCGCCGTCCGCCTGCAGCACGTCGCAATCGAGCGTGATCTGGCGTTCGCCGAGGCCGACGAGGTCGGTCACCGAGCGCAGCGAGCGGCCGATCAGCCGCTGGATCTCCTGGGTGCGGCCGGATTGCTTGCCGGTGGTGGATTCGCGCCGGGTCCGCTCCAACGTGGCGCGGGGGAGCATGGAATATTCCGCCGTCACCCAGCCCCGGCCCTGGCCCTTCAGCCACGGCGGCAGGCGCTCTTCCAGGGTCGCCGCCACCAGCACATGGGTGTCGCCGAACTTGACGAGGCACGAGCCCTCGGCATGGCGCAGAACGTTGCGCTCGAAGGAAACGGCTCGCATCTCGTCGCTCGCGCGGCGGCTCGGGCGCATAATTTGTCCAATCCGTTATGAAACTGGCCGTCGTTTTAGGGGTGGGCGCGCGCGGGAGCAAGGGGCGTGGTATGCTGCCTCATGGTTCAGGCGGGCGCGGTGTGCGAACAGGCGATGGTGTCGCGGCAGGATAACCGGCAAGATATCGGGCGGGATGATCTGCGGCATCAGGGACTGCCCCCGCCGGTGCCGCGAATCTCTCCGCCCGCTTTATCCCGCCCGCCCGATCCGGAGTGAGGCCTTGCCCATCGATCCCATCATTCCTCCCTTTTCAGCGGCCCTCGGCCAGATCGACGAGCGCTCGCGCGAGATCTTCCGCCAGATCGTGGAAAGCTATCTCGCGACGGGCGAGCCGGTGGGCTCGCGCAACATCGCCCGCCTGATCCCCATGTCGCTGTCGCCGGCCTCCGTGCGCAACGTGATGGCGGACCTGGAGGCGGCGGGGCTGATCTATGCGCCGCATACCAGCGCCGGCCGCCTGCCGACCGAACGCGGGCTGCGCTTCTTCGTCGATGCGCTGATGGAAATCGGCGATGTCAGCGAGGGCGATCGCCGCAACATCGAATCCCAGGTCGCCGCCGCCGCCAAGGGCTATACGGTGGACGGCGTGCTGCGCGAGGCCTCGGCCCTGCTCTCCGGCCTGTCGCGCGGGGCCGGCGTGGTCACGGCGATCAAGACCGATCCGCGCCTCAAGCATGTGGAATTCGTGCCGCTGGATACCAACCGCGCGCTGGTGATCCTCGTGTCCGAGGACGGGCAGGTGGAAAACCGGGCCGTGCCGCTTCCCATGGGGTTGCCGGTTTCGGCGCTGACGGAGGCCACCAATTTCCTCAACGCCCATATTCGCGGCCGCACCCTCGCCGAGGCGCGGGCGGAGATGGAGGGCCTGTTGAGCGAGCTGCGCCAGCAATTGGACGCCCTCACCGCGCGGGTGGTGGAGGCGGGGCTTGCCTCCTGGTCCGGCGACGGGCCGGCGGAGCGCAAGCTGATCGTGCGCGGACAGGCGAAATTGCTGGAGGACCTCCATGCGCTGGAGGATCTCGAACGCATTCGCCTGTTGTTCGACGACCTGGAATCCAAGCGCGACGTGGTGGACCTGCTGGGACGGGCGGAGGATGCCCAGTCCCTGCGCATCTTCATCGGTTCGGAGAACAAACTATTCTCCCTCTCCGGCTCCTCCACCATCGTCGCGCCCTATCACGACAGCCAGGGCCGGGTGCTGGGTGTGCTGGGGGTGATCGGCCCGACGCGGCTCAATTATGGGCGCATCGTGCCCATGGTGGACTTCACCGCGCGGGTCGTCAGCCGCGTTCTGGGGGCTCCGGGGGCCGACGCGGCTTGATTTTTCCCGCCACGCCCCCGATATGCGGGGCGAAATCGGTGCACCTGCCCGTGGGGCGGTGTTGTTAGCGACGAGGACATGGGCATGAGCGATCAGGGTGGCGCGAACGACGCGAAGCCCCATACCGACCTGAACTCCGATCCGGAGGGGGCGGAAATGGACGCGCTCGCCGAGGGGAGCGAGGCCGGCGGACTCCAGGCGGAGAAGCAGAGGCTGGAGAGCGAGGTCGCGAACCTGAAGGACAAGTTCCTGCGCGCCTATGCGGAAGCGGAGAACATCCGCCGCCGGGCCGAAAAGGAAGTGGCCGACGCCAAGACCTATGGCATCGCCTCCTTCGCGCGCGACGTCTTGAACGTGGCCGACGACCTTGCCCGCGCCCTCGGCGCGGTCGAGACGGAAGCCAAGGAAAAGGCGGAAGGCGCGTTCAAGGCGCTGCTCGACGGCTTGGAACTGACCGAGCGCAGCCTTCACAAGGGCCTGGAAAAGCACGGCATCCGCAAGGTTGAGCCGGTGGGCGAGAAATTCGACCCCAATCTGCACCAGGCCATGTTCGAGGTGCCCGACGCGAGCGTGCCCAACGGCACCGTCGTGCAGGTGGTTCAGTCCGGCTATGTGATCGGCGACCGGGTGCTGCGCCCCGCCATGGTTGGCGTTTCGCGCGGCGGCCCCAAGGTGGCGCCCGGCGAGGCCAAGGCCGAGAACGGTTCCGCCAACTGACGCGCGCCTTTCGGCCGGTCCGGATCAACAAAAGCCGCCGCGTCATGGCACGCGGCGGCTTTTTATTTGGATGCGGGGGGTGCGCTCAGTTTGAGTCCAGGCCGTCGCGGATCGCCCGCACGCGGGTGTAGGTATCCTGGAAGGCGTCCGCCTTCACCACCGTGATCATGCGGATATGGGCGTTCGAGCCGAACCGCAGCCACTGGATCACCCGCACGTCCGCTCCCGAGGCGGCGTCCTTTGCGGTGGCGATGATCTCAAAACCGGGCTGGCCGCCGATGCGCAGGGGCTCGGCGCGATCGATGTGCATGTCGCGGACCGCCGGCACCGAGGAGAGGGAGCGCAGGGCGAACTGTCCGCGATCATCCTCGCGCGGCGTTCCGGGCGAAACGCCGACGACGAAGATCGGCTGGTTCGCGCTTTCCAACACGTCCTTGTCGCCCTCGGTCAGCACCGCGGCGGTGTTGCCGATGACTTTCACCACCCGGAACCCCGCAAGATCGCCGAGCTTGAACGGCAGTCCGGCCAATTGCTCCTGCGTCGAGGGCGGGGCGCGGAACGCCAGCGTCATCAGGCTCTTGCGCACCGCTTCGTCGGTCAGTTCCCCGGCGTTCGCCTCCGGGATCTGCACCGTGATGAGGGCCGTTCCCTTCGCGGAGCCGGCGAGCAGGATCCATTTCTTGGCGACCACCGGCCCGGCGCTCTGCTTGCCGATCACCAGCAGGGTCTGCGCGTCGCGCAGAGCGGAAGAATCGGGCAGTTTCTTGGGATCGGCCACCAGCGGGCCGCGGCTTTCGACCGTGATGCCCTTGGTGGCGAGCGCCGCGTCGGTGAAGCCGGACTCGATCTGGGGATAGGCCTGGGGCGGCATTTCGATGATGAGCAGGGAGGCCGCCTTGCTGCGGTCCTCGAAGCCGGAGAAGGTCTGGCTCTCCACCATGCCCTCGGGCGGCACGACGCCCACCAGCGTACCTTTTGGAAAAAGCACATCGGCAGCGCCGGCAACCCCGCCCGAAACCAGCAGCACGGCGAGCGAAAGCCCAAGGCGGATCTTCATCTTCGGCAATCCCATCACGGCAAAATCCATTGCGGCCAGACCCATCATGGCGTCTTGGCGGCGAAAGCGGGCGGAAGCGTGGCCCGCGCCGATGTCGCAGGCCCGGCCGGGTGCCCTTCGGCCCGGTTGAGTTCGGCCGGGTCCACGCGCCGGAGCGTCAGGTTGAAGCGGCCGGGTTGCGGCAGCAAGGTCGAGGTGCCGGGCAGGATGCGGTCGATGCCGTGGAAGGCGAGGCGGCTTTCGCCCGACAGCAGGAGCGCATCGCCCGAGGCGAGCCGCAGCGAGCGGGTCGGGCTCCGCCGCTCCGTGCCGCCGATACGGAACAGGGCGGTGTCGCCGAGCGAGAGCGAGAGCACGGGCGCGGTGAAATCGTGCTCGTCGCGATCCTGGTGCAGGCTCATGCGCGCGCCGGGCGCGTACCAATTGATCAGGCACGCCTGCGGCGGCGCGGCGGCGCCGGTGAGCTGGTCCCAGGCCGCGAGCAGCGACGCCGGCATGGGCGGCCACGGCGCCCGCGTGTCCGGGTGGAAGGACTGATAGCGATAGCCCGCCTCGTCCGACACCCAGCCGAGCGGGCCGCAATTGCTCATACGCACGGAAAACGCCTTCCCCGTGCGCGGCATGCGCGGCGTGAACAGGGGCGCCTCGGCCAGGACGGCGTTGATCTCGCCCGCCAGCGCCTGCTGGGCGTCACGGTCAAGAAAGCCCGGCCAGTACAGGCAGCCCGGCGCGACTTCGATTGGGTGTGCCACCTGGATTTTCGCCTCCTCCCTCCACCATGGCCGAGCCGATGTTCCGCGCCAACCCGGTTCGTCCGGCACGGTGTCCAAACACCGCAATTTCCACGCTTCCACCCCGCCCGCGGGCCGGACCGGGGCCGATGAGGGGAACGCATGGGCCACAGCCGCGTTCCTTCGCCAATGGGAAGGACAGGAGACTTGACCATGAACACGCATCTCGTCGGCGCCGCTGGCGTCCTCGCCCTGGTGCTCGGCACGTCCGCCGCCGGCGCCCAGACCTCGGCGGTCATCGTCGCCCAGCCGTCGGGCTATGTGACCGTGACCCCCGAGCAGCAAGTCCTGATACAGCGCTATGTGGTTCAGCAGCCCGTGGCCACGACCACCGTGACGCCCCGCGGCTTCGCGCCGGTGGCCGGCGCGGTGGTGCCGGGAGACGTGGAGCTTCAGACCTTCTCCACCGACGCGTCCTACGGTGGCTTCGATGCGCCGAGCTACCGCTATGTGGTGCTGCCGGACAACGAGACGGTGCTGGTGGAGCCGGGCAGCCGGCGCATTATCGAGGTAATTCGATAAGGTTTCGGGCCTCGGCCCGGGCGCGCGGCGCTTTCACCGGAACGCCCGGAAATCGATTTTTTCACCCCGCCGGGAGGTCCTGGCGGGGTGTATTTTCATATCCTGATCGCGAGAAGGTGAAAAAGCGCGGCGCGCGGCCCCGCATGCCTTGCGGCGCCTAATGACCCCTCCTATATCGGCCTCGAACGCTGTCGTCACAGCGTACCCCAATGCAACGGGGACCGGCGGACAGCCGCGGGAGGGGCCCGCGGGCATCCTTCATGGGCGCTGCAAAGGCCCGGCCGGTCTGCCGATAAGGAGAAGTACATGTCCAAGATCATCGGCATCGACCTCGGCACCACCAATTCCTGCGTCGCGGTGATGGAGGGAAGTTCCCCGAAAGTCATCGAGAACGCGGAAGGCGCGCGCACCACGCCGTCCATCGTCGCCTTCACGGAAGATGGCGAGCGTCTGGTCGGCCAGCCGGCGAAGCGCCAGGGCGTCACCAACCCGGAACGCACCTTCTTCGCGGTGAAGCGCCTCATCGGCCGCCGCTACGACGATCCCACCGTCGAGAAGGACAAGAAGCTGGTTCCCTACCACATCGTGCGCGCCGACAACGGCGACGCGTGGCTGGAAGCGGACGGCAAGAAATATTCCCCCTCGCAGATCTCTGCCTTCATCCTTCAGAAGATGAAGGAAACCGCCGAGGCGTTCCTGGGCGAGAAGGTCGAGAAGGCGGTCATCACCGTTCCGGCCTACTTCAACGACGCCCAGCGCCAGGCCACCAAGGACGCCGGCAAGATCGCCGGTCTCGAGGTGCTGCGCATCATCAACGAGCCGACCGCGGCCGCGCTCGCTTACGGGCTCGACAAGAAGTCGGCCGGCACCATCGCGGTCTATGACCTCGGCGGCGGCACCTTCGACGTGTCGGTGCTCGAGATCGGCGACGGCGTGTTCGAAGTGAAGTCCACGAACGGCGACACGTTCCTGGGCGGCGAAGACTTCGACATGCGCCTCGTCACCTATCTCGCCGACGAGTTCAAGAAGGAGCAGGGCATCGACCTGCGCAACGACAAGCTGGCCCTTCAGCGCCTCAAGGAGGCCGCCGAAAAGGCGAAGATCGAGCTGTCGTCCGCGACCCAGACCGAGATCAACCTGCCCTTCATCACCGCCGATGCGTCCGGTCCCAAGCACCTGACCATGAAGCTGACCCGCGCCAAGTTCGAGGCGCTGGTGGACGATCTGATCCAGCGCACCGTCGAGCCCTGCCGGCTCGCGTTGAAGGATGCGGGCCTCTCCGCCGGCCAGATCGACGAAGTGGTGCTGGTGGGCGGCATGACCCGCATGCCCAAGGTGCAGGAGATCGTGAAGCAGTTCTTCGGCAAGGAGCCCCACAAGGGCGTCAACCCGGATGAAGTGGTCGCCATCGGCGCCGCGATCCAGGCGGGCGTGCTCCAGGGCGACGTGAAGGACGTGCTGCTGCTCGACGTGACCCCGCTGTCGCTGGGCATCGAGACGCTGGGTGGCGTGTTCACCCGCCTGATCGACCGCAACACCACCATCCCCACCAAGAAGAGCCAGGTGTTCTCCACGGCGGAAGATGGCCAGACGGCGGTGACCATCCGCGTGTTCCAGGGCGAGCGCGAAATGGCGGCGGACAACAAGGTCCTCGGCCAGTTCGACCTCATGGGCATCCCGCCCGCGCCGCGCGGCGTGCCGCAGGTGGAAGTCACCTTCGACATCGACGCCAACGGCATCGTGCAGGTGTCCGCCAAGGACAAGGGCACGGGCAAGGAGCAGCAGATCCGCATCCAGGCGTCCGGCGGCCTCAATGAGGGCGACATCGAGAAGATGGTGAAGGACGCCGAGGCGCACGCCGCGGAAGACAAGAAGCGCAAGGCCCTGGCCGAAGCCAAGAACCATGGCGAGGCCCTGGTCCACTCCACCGAGAAGGCGCTGTCGGAATATGGCGAGAAGGTCGGCTCCCCCGAAAAGACCGCCATCGAGACCGGCCTGACCGAGCTGAAGGCGGCGCTGGAAGGCTCCGACGTGGACGCGATCCAGGCCAAGACCCAGGCCCTGGCCCAGGTGTCGCTCAAGCTCGGCGAGGCCATGTATGCGGCCCAGCAGGGCGGCGAGCCGGGCGCTTCGGCCAAGCCCGCCGACGATGTGGTGGATGCCGAATTCACCGAAGTCGACGACGACAAGAAGAAGTCGGCTTGATCCTTGCCTGCGCCAGATAGGTGCATGTGAACGTCTAACGAGGATACCCCCGGGCCAGTCCCGGGGGTCGACGTTTCCGGCGGTGCGGCCGTGTGCGTCGGGCCGGCGTGAGCCGGAGCGGCGCTACGGCCGATCTTAGTGTCGAGGACGCCTGAACCGGGGCGGCGGATAATCGAAGCCATGTCAAAGCGCGACTATTACGATGTTCTGGGCTGCGAGCGCGGTGCCGACGAGACGGTGCTGAAAGCCTCCTACCGCAAGCTGGCCATGAAATGGCATCCCGATCGCAACCAGGGCGACGGGGAAGCAGAGGTGCGCTTCAAGGAGGTCAGCGAGGCCTATGAAGTGCTCAAGGACCCGCAGAAACGCGCGGCCTATGATCGCTTCGGCCATGCGGCTTTCGAGAATGGCGGCGGCGGTGGCGGCGCGGGTTTCGGGCCTGATTTCGCGTCCACCTTCGCGGATATTTTTGACGATCTGTTCGGCGGCTCCATGGGCGGCCGCGGTGGCGGCGGCGGGGGCCGGGGCGGTGCCCAGGGCGGGCGCGGGCGCGGCGCGGACCTGCGCTACAACATGGAAATCACGCTCGAGGAAGCGTTCGCCGGCAAGACCGCCGAGATCAAGATTCCCACCTCCATCGTCTGCGAGACCTGTTCCGGCTCGGGCGCCAAGCCCGGCACCCAGCCGAAGGTGTGCCGCACCTGCGGCGGCGCGGGCAAGATCCGCCACGCGCAGGGCTTCTTCACGCTCGAGCGCACCTGCCCGGCCTGCCAGGGACGCGGCAGCGTGATCGAGGATCCCTGTACCGCCTGCGGCGGGGCCGGCCGGGTCACGCGCGAGCGTTCGCTTTCGGTGCAGATCCCGGCGGGGGTCGAGGACGGCACGCGCATCCGCCTCGGCGGTGAGGGCGAGGCCGGCGTGCGCGGCGGACCCGCGGGCGATCTCTATATCTTCCTGTCGCTTGAGCCCCATCCCTTCTTCCAGCGCGAGGGTGCGGACCTGTATTGCCGCGCGCCGATCTCCATGGTCACGGCGGCGCTCGGGGGATCGGTGGAGGTGCCGACCATCGACGGCGAGAAGACCAAGGTGCGCATTCCCGAGGGCACCCAGTCCGGCAAGCGCCTGCGCCTGTCGGGCAAGGGCATGCCGATCCTGCGCTCGCGTGCCCATGGCGACATGTATGTGCAGGTGGTGGTGGAAACGCCGCAGAACCTCACCAAGCGCCAGAAGGAGCTGCTTTCCGAGTTCGAGCGGGAATGCTCCAGCGAGACCAATCCGGAATCCAACGGCTTCTTCGCCAAGGTAAAGGATTTCTTCCAGGGCGCCGGCGAGGCCGACTAGCGGTCCCGTGCTTGTGAGCGTCCGCGTCCGGCCCTAGAGCTGCTGCGGGCGGGAGGGCGCGGGATGGAATCGGGGAAAGGCGGGGAGCCGCGGGCGGTTGCGCGCGAGGCCGGGCGCCTCGATTGGCTCGATGCCATTCGCGGCTACGCCATCATTCTCGTGGTGGGCATTCATGCCGCCGCCTACAGCTTCATTCCGCTGGATTCGCTCGGCGGCTGGTTCGGCTTTCTGCTTTCGGCGGCGACCGTGCCCCTGTTCTTCGCGGCCGACGGCTTCCTGATCTCCCGCAGGCTCGATGAGGGGCGCCCGCCCCGCTGGTGCGACGTGCCGCGCTGGGCGCGGCGATTGCTCCTCCCGTTTCTTATTTTCTCGCTGCTTTATGCCGGCCTGCGCTGGATCGGGGAGAGCCGGGGCCTGCTGGCGGAGCACTTGATCCCGGTGGATGATCCCCTGGCGCTGCTGGTGACGCTCTACCGCACGCCGCATGCGCAGAACCTCTATTTTCTCCCGGCCCTGTTCCTGGTGCGGCTCGCCGCTTTGCCGCTGATCCCCTTGATGCGGCACGGGATCGCGATGCGGATCGCGGTGCTGCTGGCGGCCATCGGGCTCAATCTCGCCGCCCGCGCGACCTTTCTCGCGCCGTTGCTTTCCGCGCCGGTGCTGGACCCGGTGGTCTATCTGTTTTGGGGCCTGCCGCTGTTCCTGTCCGGTCTCGTCCTCGCGCAGCTTGCGCCGCGGGTTGCGGGGCGTGAGGCGATGGTGGGCGCCGGCGCCCTGCTGCTTGCGGCGCTTGCACAGGCGTGCGCCTTTGGCAGCGTCCTCATCGTCTATCCCTATCTCGCAGGATTGATGGCGCTGGGGCGGGGGATGCTGAAGGGGGAGGGGCGGCTCGCGCGCGCCTTCGCCTTCCTCGGCCGGCGCACCATGGGGATCTATCTGCTGCACGGGCCGCTGTTCCTCAAAGCGGGGCAGATGCTGGTTTCCAAGGCGGGGCTGGCGGGCTGGCCGGGGTTTTTCGCCCTGTGGGGATTCGGCTTTGCGTTCGGGCTTGCGGCGACGCTGGCGGTGGAGCGGCTGCGGCTTGACGGCCTGCTGTTCGGCGCCCCCACGCCGCGCCCGCGAAAGGGCCGCCACCATTCCGCCGAACTCGCGGGCGATCAGTCTGCGTCGAGATGCGGGGAAGCATGACTGCGCGATTCGTCTTCAGGTGTGTTGCGGCCCTCATGGCCCTGCTCGGCGGTGCCGGCGTGGCCGTGGCCCATCCCCATGTGTGGGTGACCATGAAGACCCAGGTGGTCTATGCCCCCGACGGCACCATGACCGGGCTCAAGCAGGACTGGACCTTCGACGAGGCCTTCACCGCCTTCGCCCTTCAGGGGCTGGAGCGCAACAAGGACGGCTCCTATCCCGAAAGCGTCCTGAAGCCCCTGGCGGAGGTCAATGTGACCTCGCTCAAGGAATATGATTATTTCGTCAAGGCAAAGAACGCGACGGCGAAGCTCGCGTTCAAGGATCCGGTCGATTATTACCTGACCTTTGAGAATGATGCCCTGACGCTCCACTTCTTCCTGCCGCTGGTAAAGCCCATCCCGGCCAAAGGCAGCATGAGTTTCGACATCTACGACCCCACCTATTTCGTTTCGTTCGAATTCGCCGAGAAGAACCCCGTCTCCCTGTCCGGAGCCCCCGCGGGGTGCACGTTCCAGACCGTGCAGCCGGAGCAGCCGCAGAACATGCAGCTCGGGGAGGAGTTCTTCACGAACCTCACCTCCTCCAGCACCTACGGTGCCCAATATGCCGACAAAGTCGCGGTGAAGTGCCCGTGACGCGCCATCTCGCCGAGCCTTCGGCGGGATTTCGGGCGAAGTTCGTGTCGGCGAAATGTGACCTATCGGAAGAGCCCTCCATGACGCTTCGCCGGCGGCCGTCCCGCGCCCGACGCCATCCGTTTGCCCTCGCGGGGGGCCTTTCCGGAGCCCTCGTCGCGGGCCTCGCGGTCGCGGTCCTGATCCTCCTGGTGGCGGAGCCGGCTTTTGCCCAGGCGCTGAACCCGGCGCCCGGCGCCCTCGGCCCCAAGCCGACGCCCTTCGGGCTCGGCGCCGGGGGGCCTGTCCCCACCGGCATCACCGGCTACCTCATTTCCAAGCAGAGCGAATTCTATCGCGCCCTGATCCAGGCGGTGCGGGCGGCGAAGGCGGATGGCAATGCCTTCGGCCTGCTGGCGGGCCTCTCTTTCGCTTACGGCGTGTTCCATGCGGCCGGGCCGGGACATGGCAAGGCGGTGATCTCCTCCTATCTGCTGGCCGATGGCGGAACGCTGCGGCGCGGGGCGCTGCTGGCGCTGGCGGCGGGCATGGTGCAGGCGCTGGCGGCGGTGCTGTTCGTCGGCCTGCTGGCGATCCTGCTGGGCGGCACCGCCGCGTCCATGGCGGGGGCCATGAATGTGGTGGAGATCGCGGCCTATGGCGGCATCGCCGTGTTCGGCGCCTATCTCGCCTTCAGGAAGGCGGTCAGCCTCCTCGCCGTGCTGCGCGGCCAGCCGGCGGCCCATGTCCACGGCCCGGATTGCGGCTGCGGCGACAAGCATGCGCCGGACCCGCATCTGCTGGATGGACGGGGCGGCTGGAAGCGGGCGGCGGTGGCGGTGGTCTCCGCCGGCGCGCGGCCCTGCTCGGGCGCGATCCTGGTGCTCACCTTCGCGCTGTCGCAAGGCGTGATCTGGAGCGGCGTGGCGGCGACTTTCGCCATGGGGCTCGGCACCGCGCTCACGGTCACGGGCATCGCCGCGCTCGCGGTCTATGGCAAGCGCATCGCGGTAAAGCTCGCCTCGGCGGCGTCCGGGCGGGGCACGGCGCTGCTGCTGGCGGTGGAGATGGGGGCGGCGATGCTGGTGTGCGGGTTCGGTGTCGCCCTTCTGACCGGCTATGCCGTGAGCGAACGCCTGCTGCCGGGCTAAAACTTTGCAAGCGCAACGATTTTCCGCTGCGATGCACCAAAATTCGTCGCGCCTGGTTTTTCGGCAACTTCGTTTCACAATCCCTCCAAACAACGAAATTGCCGGGGGCGCCGGCGCGTGTAAGCTTTGATGCAGATCAAAAGATGCGTCGGCGCCTTGAGGGGCGCACGAAGGAGAGCGGCCCCGCGGCCGCCGCGTCGCACCGGAGGCGCCCATGGCCATGAAGCCCGTCTCGCTCGACGACAAATATGACCTTGGCCAGGAGGACGTCTTCGTCTCCGGCACCCAGGCCCTCGTGCGCCTGACCCTGATGCAGAAGGAGCGCGACCGGCGCGCCGGGCTCAATACGGGCGGCTATGTCACCGGCTATCGCGGCTCGCCGCTCGGCGGGCTCGACCAGCAGTTCGGCCGCGCCCAGAAGCTGCTCACCGCCAACGACATCCTGTTCCAGAGCGGGCTGAACGAGGATCTCGCCGCCACCGCCCTTTGGGGCTCCCAGCAGGCGGAACTGCGCGGCGAAGGCAAGTATGACGGCGTGTTCGGCCTCTGGTACGGCAAGGGGCCGGGCGTCGACCGCTCGGGCGACGTGTTTCGCCACGCCAATAATGCCGGCACCTCCAAGCATGGCGGCGTGCTCGCGCTCATGGGCGACGACCACACCTGCGAAAGCTCCACCACCGCGCACCAGAGCGAATTCCACTTCGTCGATGTCATGATCCCGGTGCTGAACCCGGCCGGGGTGCAGGAAATCCTGGATTACGGCCTCTATGGCTGGGCGTTGTCGCGCTTCGCCGGCACCTGGGTCGGCCTCAAGGCGGTGAAGGACACCATCGAATCCACCGGCATCGTGGACGGGCGGGTGGACCGGGTGCGCATCGAGCCGGCGCTCGGCTTCGCGCTGCCGCCGGGCGGACTCAACATCCGCCTCGGGGACACCCCGGTGGCGCAGGAGGAGCGGCTTCAGGAATATAAGCGCGACGCGATCCTGCATTTCCTGCGCACCAATCGGCTAAATCGTTTCATCACCTCCGGCGGCACCCGCCCGCGCATCGGCATCGCCACCGTCGGCAAGAGCTATCTGGACGTGCGCCTTGCCCTCGACGAACTGGGCATCGACGAGGTGCGCGCCAATGATCTCGGCCTGCGCATCTGGAAGGTGGCCTGCCCCTGGCCGCTGGAGCCGGTGCAATTGCGCGAGTTCGCCTCCGGCCTCGACCTCATCATGGTGGTGGAGGAAAAGCGCTCGCTGATCGAGGTTCAGGTGCGCGAGGAGCTGTACGGCACCGCCAACCAGCCGGTCTGCATCGGCAAGCGCGACGAAGCCGGCCAATGGCTGTTTCCGGTGAAGGGCGCCCTCGACCCCAACGACATCGCCATCGCGCTCGCCAAGCGCCTGCTGGCCTATGGCGACCTGCCGGACATCGCCGCCCGCCTCGCCGAGCTGGAGGAGGCCCAGCGCGTGCTCGCGGCGACGGGGGATGTCGCGACCCGCATTCCCTATTTCTGCTCCGGCTGCCCGCACAATTCCTCCACCGTGGTGCCGGACGGCATGCGCGCCTATGCCGGCATCGGCTGCCATTACATGGTGCAATGGATGGACCGGGAGACCACCGGCTTCACCCAGATGGGCGGGGAGGGCGCCAATTGGATCGGCGAGGCGCCGTTCTCCAAGCGCGAGCATGTGTTCCAGAATCTCGGCGACGGCACCTATAATCATTCCGGCTATCTGGCCCTGCGCGCCTCCATCGCGTCGGGGGTGAACGTCACCTACAAGATCCTGTTCAACGATGCCGTGGCCATGACCGGCGGCCAGCATCACGAGGGCGATCTCACCGTGCCGGTGATCGCCCGGCAGGTGGCCGCCGAGGGTGCGAAGCAGGTTGTCGTCGTCACCGACGAGCCGGAGAAATATGCCAGTGGCGAGGCTTGGCCCGCCGGCCTCACCATCCATCATCGCGACGAGCTGGAAACCGTGCAGCGCGCGCTGGCCGCCGTGCCCGGCTGCACCGTGCTGATCTACGACCAGACCTGCGCCTCGGAGAAGCGCCGTCGCCGCAAGCGCGGCCAGTTTCCCGACCCGGACAAGCGGGTGATCATCAATGAGCGCGTGTGCGAGGGCTGCGGCGATTGCGGGGTGAAGTCCAATTGCGTGTCCGTGCAGCCGCTGGAAACCGAATGGGGCCGGAAAAGGGAGATCGATCAATCCTCCTGCAACAAGGATTTTTCCTGCGTCAACGGCTTCTGCCCCTCGTTCGTCACGGTGCACGGCGCCAAGCCGAAGAAGTCGGCCGGCGTGGCCTCCGGCGCCCAGGATTGGCCGGACCTGCCCGAGCCCGCGCATCCCGAGATCCACGGCACCTATGGCATCATCGCCACCGGCGTGGGCGGCACCGGGGTCGTGACCATCGGCGCGATTTTGGGAATGGCCGCGCACCTTGAGGGCAAGGCCTGCGGCATGATCGACATGGCCGGCCTCGCGCAGAAGGGCGGGGCGGTCTACAGCCACATCCGCCTTGCCAAGCGGCCGCAGGATATCACTGCCATCCGCATTCCCGCGCGCGGCGCCGACCTGATCCTCGGCGGCGATCTCGTGGTGGCCGGCACCAAGAAGGTGCTGGCGGCGGTGAAGCCGGGCGCGACCATCGTGGTGGTGAACACCCACGAGGTTCTCCCTGGCGATTTCACCCGCGACGCCGATTATTCCCTGCCGACGGAACGGCTGAAGCGCACCATCTCCGGCCTTGCGGGGGCGGAGAAGACCCATCTCATCGCGGCGAGCCGGCTGGCGCTCGCCTTGTTCGGCAATTCGCTGGCGCAGAACATCTTCATGGTGGGCTATGCCTATCAGTTCGGTGCCCTGCCGGTGTCGGAAGCGGCGATCCTGCGGGCGCTGGAACTGAACGGCGAGGCGGTGGCCATGAACAAGGCGGCCTTCCTGTGGGGCCGCCGCGCGGCGCACGATCCGGCGCGGGTGGAAGCCCTGCTCGGCCCCTCGGCCGCGACCACCGACGCGCGCAAGCTCTCCCAAAGCCTGGACGAGATCATCGCCCGCCGGGTGGCGTCGCTCACGGCCTATCAGAACGCCGCCTACGCGCGCCGCTATCTCGATCTCGTGGAACGCGTGCGCGCCGCCGAGTCCGCGCGCGCGCCGGGGCGTGGCGGGCTGACCGAGGCGGTCGCCCGCAATCTCTACAAGCTCATGGCCTATAAGGACGAATATGAAGTCGCCCGGCTGTTTGCCGACGGCGCGTTCCAGCGCCAGGTGGAAGCGGCGTTCGAGGGCGAGCTCTCCTACGAATTCCACCTTGCCCCGCCCTTCCTCGCCCGCGGGGCCGGGCCGAACGGCGAGCCGCGCAAGATGCGGTTCGGCCCGTGGATGATGAAGGCGTTCAGCCTTCTCGCTCGGTTCAAGGGGCTGCGCGGCACGCCCTTCGACCCGTTCGGCCGCACCGCCGAGCGGCGCACCGAGCGGACGCTGATCGCGGACTACGAGGCATTGCTGGGCGAGATCGTCGGCGCACTCGATGCCGGCAACCACGCCCATGCGGTGGCGCTCGCCAACGTGCCGGAGAAGATCCGCGGCTATGGCCCGGTGAAGGCGCGGCACCTTGCGGCGGCGAAGGCGGAGGAGGCCGCGCTTCTCGCGCGTTTCCGCGCCCCGCCCGCGCGCCCCGCGCAGGCGGCGGAATAAGGGCGATCAGGACCGCAAGGTGGAATCGCCGATCACGATGCGGCTGCGGCCCCTGGCCTTGGCGAGGTACAGCGCCCGGTCCGCCCGCTCCAGCATGGCTTCGAGGTTCGGATCGTCGGGATTGCGCACCGCGATGCCGATGCTGGCCTGGACGTGGAAGGTGAGGTCGCCGCTGGTGATCGGCTCGGAGCGGATCGCGGCCATGAGGCGCTGGGCGATGCGCGCGCCATATTCCTTGTCCGCGCCGGGAAGCAGGATGGCGAATTCCTCCCCGCCCATGCGGGCGATGATGTCGTTCTGCCGCAGGATCGCGCGGCAGCGCGCCGCCACCTCCTTCAGCACGGTGTCGCCCGCGCCGTGGCCGAACTGGTCGTTGACCTTCTTGAAGCGGTCCATGTCCAGCATCAGCAGCGACAATTGCTGGCCGGAGAGTTCGGCCAGCTTGAATTCGGACCGCCCGGCTTCGAAGAACCGGCGGCGGTTGTAGGTATCCGTCAGCGCATCCGTGCCGGCGAGGCGGCGGAATTCCTCTTCCAGCCGGCGCCGCTCGGTCACATCCCAGAACACCACCACATAGGTGTCGCCGATGATGCGGAAGCGGAACTGGATGATGCGCCTGGCGCCGTCCCGGCACACCACCTCCCATTCGGTGCGCTGCACGCTGTCCTGGTCCGCGCGCGCGGCCTGGATCAGGCGCTGCCATTCCTCGATGACGCGGCCGCGCACCTCCGCGTCGGGGAAGGCCTTGTCCCACCAGGCGTCGTGATGCGGGCGCAGGGGCGTGTCGTCGTACAGGAACAGCTCGTCGGAGACGTGGTTCGCGTACAATTCGTTGAAGCCGCTGTCATAGATCTCCACCCCCACGGGCAGCCGCTCCACCACGGTCTGAAGCAGGCGCGACCAGTCCACCACCGGTGGCTGGGGGTACAGGTCGGCCGCATGCAGCGCCAGGGTGAGGACCGTGACATCGGTCTCGCCCGGCGGCCGCGCGAAGCGGAAGCCGAGCTTCGCCGGGCCTGTGGACAGCACGCAGTCGAGCACCAGTTCGTCCGCCGGCAGGCTCTGGTCGAGGAAGGCGCCAAGGCGACAGGCGGCGAAGTCGCCGATCAAGCCGGACAGAAGCTGCCCCTTTGGATCGCTTCCGAGCAGCGCCGCGGCGGCGGCATTGGCATGCAGCACGCGAGGGCGCGTTCCGCCGATCACCAGCACAGGCGCATGGACCAATCCTATCCAGTTGGCGGCTTTGATCGGCATGATGGTCGGCAGCAATTGGAGGCGCGCGGTCGGTGGGTACAGGTCCCGGCCGGTGAATTCAACCGTTCATTGTAAGTTCTGGAAACACAGTCCGTTCCAGGAAGCCCGCGAGGTCCTCGGTGATAAAATCAACATAAGCGGATTCGCGGCCCTCGAACTCCCAGGTCTCCCGGGCCGCGATCTGCTCGCCGGGCGGCACCACGAGGGTGGTCACCATGCCGATCCGGTGCGGCACCTCCAGGTTGCGGGCGAGATCCTCGAACATGGCGGCGCGGGTGGGATCGACGCCGTGGGCGCGCAGGAAGCGCTGATAGGCCTCCTCGGTCGGCTTGGGATGGAATTCCGCCGCCACGATGTCGTGCACCGCCGCGAAATGCCCGCCGAGCCCGAGCTTCTCCAGCACGTTGCGGGCATGCTGCTCCGAGCCATTGGTATAGACGAGCTTGACGCCCGGCAGCGCCTCGATGGCGGCGGCGAGGCGGGGGGAATGCTCCAGCTCCGACAGGTCGAGATCGTGCACATGGGCGAGGAAGGCGCCCGCATCCACCCCGTGCTCGATCATCAGCCCGCGCAGCGAGGTGCCGTATCGGCGGTAATAGTCTTTCTGCACCACGAAGGCTTCCTCGTGGCTGATGTTGAGCAGACGCGCCACATAATCGCGCATGCGCGCATCGAGCTGAGTCCACAGGTCAAGGTGGGCGGGATAGAGGGTATTGTCGAGATCGAAGACCCAGGTCTCCACTTCCTCGAAGGAACGCGACGGCGTTGCTGACGACATGGGACGCCTCTTTGATCCAATTCCGCCGGATGTACCTAATTTGTTCTGCCAACATCTCGACCCCGGCCGCGCGGCCGGGGTCGAGCGCGCGAATTCAGCGGGTGATCAGGGTGCCCGCGCCGTGATCGGTCAGCAGTTCCAGCAGCACGGCGTGCGGCACCTTGCCGTCCAGGATAACGACACCCTCGACACCCTGTTCCAGGGCATAGATGCAGGTTTCCACTTTCGGAATCATGCCGCCGGAGACCGTGCCGTCGGCGATCAGCTCCTTGGCCTCCGCGATGGTGAGGCGGGGGATGAGCTGCTTGTCCTTGTCCAGCACGCCGGGCACGTCGGTGAGCATCAGCAGCCGCTTGGCGCCGAGCGCGCCGGCGATGGCGCCGGCGAAGGTGTCGGCGTTCACATTATAGGTGCCGCCGTCGAGCGCGGCGGCCACCGGCGCCAGCACCGGAATGAGCTCGCGGCCGAGGATCTGGTCGAGCACCATGGTGTCCACCTGGTCCGGCTCGCCGACGAAGCCGAGGTCCACCACCTTCTCGATATTGCTGCCGGGATCGACCACCACGCGGCTCGCCTTCTTGGCCAGCACCATGTTGCCGTCCTTGCCGCACAGGCCGATGGCCTTGCCGCCGGCCTCATTGATGAAGCCCACGATCTGCTTGTTGATGGAGCCCGCCAGCACCATCTCGACGATTTCCACCGTCGCCTTGTCGGTGATGCGCAGGCCGCCGGCGAATTCGCTCTTGATGCCGAGCTTGGTGAGCATGGCGCCGATCTGCGGGCCGCCGCCGTGCACCACCACCGGGTTCACGCCCGCCTGTTCCAGCAGCACGATATCTTCGGCGAAATTGCGCGCCACGGCCTCGTCGCCCATGGCGTGGCCGCCGTACTTCACGACGATGATCGCATCGTCATAGCGCTGCATGTGGGGGAGGGCCTTGGCGAGCACCTCGGCTTGCAATCTTCCTTCCGCCAGCTCGGCGGGTTCCTGCACGCTCATCGGCTCGGCCTCTCACGTCATGGGGCTTGGGGCGGCGCCGTTCTAGAGCATGTGGAGGCAAAGTCGAACGGTTTTTAAACCGCGCCGCCCCGCGACGGGCCACCAGGGCCAGGAAAACCTTGCCAGGTCACAAAACGGCGATTTGGAACCGCTACAGGGAAAGGCGGGGAAACCCCCGCGGGCTGGTCATGTATCCAACACATTTCCCGCCCTAACCGTGCTAAGCGCGGGGCGGCGCTTTTCCTTCCGCCCGCCTTCCCTTAGGATAAGTTGATGCCGACTTCACGCCAACATGCGAGACGCGCGCTCGATTTGCGGCCCCGCTACATCGCGCTGCTCTTCGTTATCTGCCTTGTCATGGTGGCGATCCCGATCCTGACGCATCCGATTCCGCCGCTGTCGGATTATGTGAACCATCTCGCCCGCATGCATGTGATCGCCTCGGTGCCGGGCGATCCTGATCTTTCCCGCTTCTATTTCATCGAATGGAGCGTGATCCCCAATCTGATGGTGGATCTGGTGGTGCCGATCTTCGCGCGCGTGATGAACGTCTATGCGGCGGGCGAGGTGTTCACGCTGGCCACCTTCGCGCTGATCGCCTTCGGCACCATGCTGCTGCATCGCGCCCTGTTCGGCTCCTGGTCGGTGATCGCGCTGCTCGCCTTCCCGCTGCTGTACAACAGCGTGTTCCTGGTCGGCGTGATGAACTACATCTTCGGCATCGGCCTCTCGCTGGTGGCGCTTTCCTGCTGGGTGCTGCTGCGCGACAAGGCGTGGCCCTGGCGCTATCTCGTCTCCTGCCTGTTCGTGCTGGCGCTGTTCTTCTGCCATCTGGTGGCGACCGGCATCTATGGCATCGGCATCCTGTCGTACGAACTCTATCGCCTGTGGCAGCGCGCCGACGGGCCGTTGCGCCTGCGCCTCGTCCGGTTCGTCACCGCCGGCTTCCCGTTCGCGCTGACCGTGCCGCTGATGCTGGCGAGCCCCACGCTCAAGCTCGCGGGCCAGGACTGGTGGGAGCCGCGCGGCAAGATCGACGGCGTCGAGATGGTCGTGAACGTCTATTACGACTATGTCGCCTTCACCCTCACCGGCATCGTGCTGCTGGCCGCCCTGTGGGCGGTGCGCCATCGCCTGATCCGCCTGCACCCGGTCATCACGCCGCTGCTGATCGTCAGCGGGGCGATCTATCTGGCGCTGCCGCGCACCTTCTTCGCCACCTACATGGCGGACCAGCGCATTCCCATCGCCATCGCCTTCATGGTGATCGCCTGCATCCAGGTGGATTTGCGCCATCGCCTCGCCCGGCGCGGCTTCGCCGTGGTGCTGCTGCTGCTGCTGGCGGTGCGGGTCGGCGAAGTGCAGCTGGTGTGGGACCGCCTGTCGCAATGGACCGTGGCGTTCCGCGGCTCGGTGGAGCAGATCAAGCGCGGCTCGAAGGTGCTGGTCGCCTATGCCGATCCCATGGGCGGCTACGACGTGCGCGACCTCGGCCTCGTGCATGCGGCCTGCCTGGCCATGATCGAGAAATCCGCGCTCGTCACGACCGCCTTCACCGTGCCCGGCAAGCAGATCCTGCGGGTGAAGCCTCCGTACAAGGACTGGGTGGATACGGAGGACGGCACCCCGCCGACCCTCGAGCAGATGCTGCTCTCCTCCGAGGAACCCACCGCGGACGGCCCGCGCTATTGGGACCTGTGGCCAAAGCATTTCGACTATGTCTATCTGCTGTTCACCGAGCCCAACGACAAGAATCCCGATCCCGACGAGATGAAGCTGATCTACAGCGGCGATCGCTTCCAGCTCTACCAGGTCATCAAGACCAAGCCGGAATCCTGATTGCGGGTCACCGCGCCGTCATCCATCTATGACAGACGATTCCGGCAACAGGGCGCGGCCGCCCGCGCGGCGGGCCGCGCCGCGCCATCGAAAGCAGGGCCATCGAAAGGCTGTGATGGAGACCATTCTGACCCATGCGCTCCTCGTGTTCGAGGACCGCATCGCCCCCGGAACCCTGGTGGTGCGCGACGGGCGCATCCATGACGTGGGCGAGGGGCGCTCCCAGCTTCCGGCGGCGCAGGATTGCGGCGGCGACTTCATCGCCCCCGGCCTGATCGATCTGCATACCGACGCGCTGGAAGGCCATTTCGTGCCGCGCCCGAAGGTGATCTGGCCGGACCCGCGCGCCGCCGCCCTCGCCCATGACGGGCAGACCGTCGCCTCGGGCATCACCACGGTGTTCGACGCCATTTGCGCCGGCGGGTTCGACCAGGCGAAATCCGTGCGCCGCGAACTGTTCACCGTGATGCTGGAGGCGGTGGAGCAGGGGGCGCCTTTGTTCCGCGCCGACCACCATATTCATCTGCGCTGCGAACTCACCGATCCGTCGGTGCTGGAGCTGGTGGAACCCCAGCTTGGCCGCGAACGGCTCTCGCTCGCCTCCCTCATGGACCACACGCCCGGCACCCGCCAATGGCGCAATGTGGAGCATCTGAAGACCTTCCTGTCCGGCATCGGCAAGAGCGCCGATGAGGTGGAGCAGGAGGTTCTGGAGCGCACCGAGCGCGGCCGCGCGGCGGTGGCGGAGAATCATTCCCGCCTGGCGGCGCTGCTGCGCGACACCGGGATCGTGCTGGCGAGCCATGACGATACCGTGCCCGCCCATGTGGCGATGGCGCAGGATGCCGGCTGCACCATCTCCGAGTTTCCCACCACGATGGAGGCGGCGCGCGCCGCCCATGCGGCGGGCCTGACCACCATCGGCGGGGCGCCCAATTTGGTGCGCGGCGGCTCCCATTCCGGCGGGGTGGCCATGAAGGATCTCGCGGCCGCCGGGCTGCTGGACGCGCTGGCCTCCGACTATGTGCCCGCGAGCCTGCTCCAGGGCGCGCTGGCCCTCACCCGGCAGGGCATCGCGCTGCCGCAGGCCATGTCCCTGGTCACGTCGCGCCCGGCGCGCATGGCGGGCCTGGACGATCGCGGGCGGCTGGATGCGGGCCTGCGCGCCGATCTCCTGCGCTTCCGCCTCGACGGGGAGACGCCGGTGGTGCGCGAAGTGTTCGTCGAAGGCGCGCGGGTGTTCTAAAAAAGCGTGGTGCATCTTGCGCCGGGGCGCGCCGGCCTTAATTTGGCCCGCGCCCGCCGCGCCGGGTCTGAACGGGGGTCAAATGTCGCCGCGCTATGCCATTTATCTCGCGCCGCCCGCCGACAGCGCCCTGTGGGCCTTCGGCTCCGCCGTGCTCGGCTATGACGCCATCAGCGGCGCCGACCTCGAGCCGCCGGCGCTCGCCGGCTTCGATGCGGAAACCTGGCACGGCCTGACGACGGAACCGCGCGGCTATGGTTTCCACGGCACGCTGAAGGCGCCGTTTCGGCTCGCCGAGGGCGTGGACGAGGCCGACCTGCTCGCCGCCGTCGCCGCTTTCGCCACCGGCTATCGCCCGTTCGAGCTGCCGCCGCTGGAAGTGCAGCAGCTCGGCATGTTCGTGGCGCTGATGACGCCCACGCCGGTGCCGGCCCTGCTGGATCTGGCCGGCTGTGCGGTGGTGGAGCTGGACGGCCTGCGCGCCCCGCTCACGGAGCAGGAGGTGGCGCGGCGCCGGCCCGAGCGGCTCACCGCCCGCCAGCTGGAGCAGCTGCACCGCTACGGCTATCCCTTCGTGCTGGAGGATTTCCGCTTTCACATGACGCTCACGGACGCGCTGGACGAAGCCACCTGCGCCCATGCGCTCAATTCCTTGTGCGAGGCCTATGCCGCCAGCGGCGCCCATCTTCCGGTGTCGGTGGCCGAGATCGCCATCTATCGCCAGGCCGGGGCCGGCCAGCGCTTCCGGGCGCTCCACCGCGCGCCGCTGGGCGGGGTCGAAAAGACCCAGTACATCCCGGCATGAGCCCGCAGGCCCCGAAGAAGCTCGGCCTCGATCCCCTGATCCACGAGGGCGCGCAGGTGAAGGCCTCCACGCTCGGGCGCTATACCGAGGTGGGCGCGCGCACCAAGCTGCTCGAAGTGGCGATGGACGATTATTCCTACGTCGCCAATGACGCCGACATTGCTTATGCCCGCATCGGCAAATTCTGCTCCATCGCGGCGATGACGCGGCTCAATCCCGGCAATCATCCCATGTGGCGGGCGAGCCAGTCGCATTTCACCTATCGCGCCTCCGCCTATTTCGAGGATGCCGCCGACGAGGTCGATTTCTTCCAGTGGCGGCGCGACCATCATCTCCACATGGGGCATGACGTGTGGGTGGGGCACGGGGCGGTGATCCTGCCCGGCCGCACCATCGGCACCGGGGCCGTGATCGCGGCTGGCGCCGTGGTGAGCAAGGATGTGCCGCCCTATGCCATCGTCGCCGGCGTGCCCGCGCGCATCGTTAAATGGCGCTTTCCCGAGGACATCGCCGCGCGGCTCCAGGCGCTCGCCTGGTGGGACTGGCCCCACGCGGCCCTGCGCGCGGCGCTGGAGGATTTCCGCGGCCTCTCCATCGAGGCGTTCCTGGAGCGCTACGAGGCGGCGCCGGTGGACGAACCGCAGCCCTGACCGAAGATATCCCGAGCCGGCCTCAGGCCGGCTCCACCCGCAGCACCGGGCCGTCGGCGCCCACCACCTTCACCTGCGCGCCCACGGGCATGTCGGGGCCCTCCACCCGCCAGAGGGTGTCGTCGATGCGCACGCGGCCGGTGCCCTCGTGGATCGCCTGCTCCAGCGTGAAGACGCGCCCCACATAGCCTTCCGCCCGGCGGTTGAGGAACGGGCGGTCGCTCGCCTGGCCGGGCTTGGGGGTGATCTGCCGGGCGATCAGAACCGCCACCAGCGCCAAGCCGGCGAACACGACCACCTGGGTCTGCCAGGCGAGCACGACGAGCAGCGCCACGCCGCCGGTGGCGAGCGCGGCAAGGCCGAGCCAGAGCAGGAAGACGCCCGGCAGGAATACCTCGGCCAGCAGCAGCAGGCCGCCGATGACGAACCAGCTCCAGAGGGAGTGTTCGAGCAGTTCCCCCATGACGGCTCAGGCGCCCCGCACCGGGCCGGCGGCGGGGCCGGTGGGGCCCGCCCGGCGGATGGATTTCCCATCCTCCCCGCCGAACGCGCCGCGGGCGATCTCGCCGATGCCGGCGAGCGAAGAGAGCAGCGCCGTGCCCTCGTAGGGCATCAGCACCACCTTCTGGTTCGGCGCGCCGGCGAGGGTCTCGAACGCCTTCACATATTTTTCGGCGATATAATAATTCAGCGCCGCCGGATCGCCCGAGGCGACAGCGGCGGAGAGCATCTGCGTCGCCTTGGCGTCGGCCTCGGCAAGGCGCTCGCGCGCCTCGGCATCGCGGAACGCCGCTTCGCGCCGGCCTTCGGCTTGCAGGATCTGCCCCTGCTTCTCGCCTTCCGAGCGCAGGATTTCCGACTGGCGCTGGCCCTCCGCCTCCAGGATCACGGCGCGCTTCTCGCGCTCGGCCTTCATCTGCCGGCCCATGGCGGCGACGAGATCGGCGGGCGGGACGATGTCTTTGATCTCGATGCGGTTGATCTTCACGCCCCAGCTCGCAACCGCCGCATCCACGACCCGGAGCAGGCGCTCGTTGATCTCGTCGCGATGGGACAGCAATTGGTCGAGGTCCATGGACCCCATGACGGTTCGAATATTGGTCGTCGTCAGTGCGATGATGGATGTATCAAGAAGCGTGACCTCATAGCTCGCCTTGGCTGCATCGAACACCTGGTAGAACACCACCCCGTCCACGGAGACCGTGGCATTGTCCTTGGTGATGACTTCCTGGGTGGGCACATCATGGACCTGCTCCATGATGTTCACCTTCTTGCCGATGGTGTCGATGAAGGGAACGATCAGATTGAGGCCGGGATAGAGGGTGCGCGTATAGCGGCGGAACCGCTCGACCGTGAATTGGTAGCCCTGGGGCACGGTCTTCACGCCGGCGAAGACCACGGCGATGACCAGCACCAGAAAAACCAGCACGAACGCATTCAGTCCGAACGGCATGGCGTGTCTCCCGCGCAGCGCCGCGCTTCAGGGCGGCGGGGGGATATGGGCACGCCCATCGCCGTGCCGCAAGCGCGCGGTGGCGCGAGGCGGAACAAAGGACGATCCGAGCCGGCGCAGCGATTCGGACGCGGTTCGTTCCCCGGCCGTTCGGATCCTTCGGCGCGGCCGTCCCGCAGCGGGACGGGGCGCTGGGCGGGGAACGAAGCGTGTTTTTCCTGAAAGCCGCGATTCGCGCCCGGTTCGTTCCGGGCGCGTTCGCAATTGGGGCGCGGCCCGTCCCGTCGCGGGACAGGCAGTGCGGAGCACCCGCTCAGCCGGCGATCCAGCCCGACAATTCGCGCCGCACCACCGATTCGATCACCCGCATGCCCTCGGCGCTGTCGTTCAGGCACGGGATGGCGGCGAATTTCTCACCGCCATTGTGCTTGAAGATTTCGGCATTCTCGACGCCGATCTCCTCCAGCGTCTCCAGGCAATCGGCGGTGAAGCCGGGATTGACGATGGCAAGCCGCTTCACGCCGCTCTTGGCCAGGGCCTCCACGGTCTTGTCCGTATAGGGCTGGAGCCATTCCTCCGAGCCGAAGCGCGACTGGAAGGTGAGGCGGAATTTCTCCGGCGAGAAGCCGAGCCGCTCGCGCATCAGCCGGGCGGTCTTCACGCACTGGCAATGATAGGGATCGCCCTTGAGCAGATAGGATTTCGGCACGCCGTGGAACGAGGCGAGGATCACTTCCGGCTCGAAATCGAGCTTCGCCAGATGGCCTTCCAGGGCATGGCAGGCGGCCTCGATATAGATCGGGTCGTCATGCCAGGGCGGGGCGACGCGCAGGATCGGCTGCCAGCGCATGGTCTTGAGCTGGTCGAACGCCTTGTCGCACACGGTGGCCGTGGTGGCCGCGGCATATTGGGGATAGAGCGGCACAAGAAGAATACGCTCGCAGCCCGCCTTCTGGAGCGCCTCGATGCGCTCGCCGATGGGCGGCTTGCCGTAGCGCATGGCCCAGTCCACCAGGATGCGGCCGTCGGTATCCTTGAGGCTTGCGGCAAGCTTCTCCGCCTGGGAACGCGTGATGGTCTTCAGCGGACCCTCATTGCGCTCCTTGTTCCAGATGCTCTCGTAATCCTTGCCCTTCGGCCCGGGCCGCTTGGTGAGCACGATGGCGTTGAGGATGAACCACCACAAAGCGCGGTTCACCTCGATGACGCGCTTGTCCCAGAGGAATTCCTTCAGATAGGCGCGCATGGACCAATAATCGGTCGCTTCCGGCGTGCCGAGATTGACCAGCAGCACGCCGATGCGCCCGCAGGACACGGGCGGATGGTCCTTCGGGAAGTGGGTGGCATCGCCGAAGGGCGCGGCTGCGGGCGCGGGGGACGGGGTCATGGTCTCTCCTCTTGCGAGGCGAGATGAGGCTTTGCGGGCGCAAGGTCAATGCGAAACGCAGCCGCGTGGGGCGGCGGCCGCGTTCACCTTTGCGTCGGCGCGCCCGGCTACCGTCGGCGGATCACGCCGCGTTCGGCGGCAGCGAGAGCACGGATTCGAAGCCCTCGAATTCCGGCGGGCCGAGATAATTCACCTTGTTGGTGCCGGCGCTCGCATGGGCGGCACGGAAGGCTTCCGAGCGCGTCCAGCCCTCGAAATCCGCCTTCGAGGCCCAATGGGTGTGGGAGGCATAGAGGGTGTAATCCTCCTTCTGCGGCCCCTTGAGCAGGTTGAAGGCGATGAAGCCGGGCACGGTGGCGAGATGGCTGTCGCGCTCGCGCCAGACGCGCTCGAAGTCGGCCTCGGACCCCTGCTTCACCTTGAAGCGGTTCATGGCAATGTACATGCGTGTCTCCTGATCCCACCGCATCCGCCAACGCCCCCGCCTGCCGCGCGGCGAGGGGAGGGCCGGCATCCGCCGGCGGCGGACGCGTCAAGCTAGGGGAGAATGCAGCGGCGCGCGCGCGTGTCCAGCTGTCGCCGCGCAAATCAGAATGGCTATAATGAAAGGCTTCCGGATGGTGGGCGCGACAGGGATCGAACCTGTGACCCTCACGATGTCAACGTGATGCTCTCCCGCTGAGCTACGCGCCCATCCGTTGGAAGGAGGCCTCTATATCGGCAAGTTTTAGGCGATGCAAGGCGTCGGCGGCGGATATCCCCCGCTCACGCCGCGGCCAGCATTTTTCCCACTTCAAAAACGAGATCGCGCAGGTGGAACGGCTTGGACAGGACCTTGGCCTCGCGCGGCGCCTCCACATCGGCATTCAGCGCCACGGCGGCAAAGCCGGTGATGAACATGACCTTGAGATCGGGATCAAGCTCGGTGGCCCGCCGCGCAAGCTCGATGCCATCCATCTCGGGCATGACGATATCGGTGAGCAGCAGTTCGAACGGCTCTTCCCGCATGCGCTCATAGGCGGACAGGCCGTTGTCGAAAGAGGCCACCTGGTAGCCCGCGTTTTGCAGCGCCTTCACGAGGAAGCGGCGCATATCATTGTCGTCTTCGGCGAGCAGGATCTTCGACACGCCTTCGTCCCCTTGTTACATGTGCTGCGCCGTCGGCGTGCTGGCAGCAGCGTCCATGGCTTGTTTCGCGCATTCGGGTAAATTCGAAGTGAACCTTCTCGCCTCTTCCCAAAACACCGCCGCGCCGGGCATCATAATGCGGGCCGCCGGCTCACCAATCGATCTTTTGAGCCCGCGATGACAGCCTGCCTCGCCGATACCATCGATCCGGCCTTCGACATCCTGCTTCCCGAGGCGGTCGCGGCGCCGTTCGTGTTCAACTCGCCGCACAGCGGGCGAATCTATCCACGCGCCTTCATGGAGCAGACCCGGCTGGATTTCGACACTCTGCGCCGTTCGGAAGACAGTTTCGTGGACGAATTGTTCGCGGACGTGGTGTCCTCCGGCCTGCCGCTGATGCGGGCGCTGTTCCCACGCGCGTTCCTCGACCTCAACCGCGAGCCCTACGAACTCGACCCGCGCATGTTCGAAGGCCGCCTGCCGGCGTTCGCCAATACCCGTTCCCTGCGGGTGTCGGGCGGGCTCGGCACCATCGCGCGCGTGGTGGGCGAGGCCCAGGACATCTATTTTCGCCGTCTCACGGTGAGCGAGGGGCTGGAGCGCATCGAGACCTTCTACAAGCCCTATCATCAGGCCCTGCGGCGCCTCATCACCCGCACCCATCGCAGCTTCGGCGCGGTGGTGCTGGTGGATTGCCATTCCATGCCCTCGGGTCCGGGCCGGGAGGAAGGGGCGCGCGCCGATATCGTGCTCGGCGACCGCTATGCGACGAGCTGCGCCGGTTTCATTACGGACGCGCTGGAGCAGGAACTGGCCGGACGGGGCTATGTGGTGGTGCGGAACAAGCCTTATGCGGGCGGCTACATCACCGAACATTATGGAAATCCAGCCGCCGGCCTGCATGCCGTGCAGATCGAAATCAATCGCGGCCTCTATATGGACGAGGCGAACTACCAGCGCGGCGCGGATTTTTATCGTGTGCGGGCAGATCTTTGCGCCGCCATGGCGGGGCTTGTCGCGCGCACGGCGGAGGCGCTGACGGCGCCGCGGGCGGCGGCTGCCGAATAAGGCATAAAAAAGGTGCCTTGCGTTTTTCGAATGGCAGATATACGAATTTGCGCACGGGGCGATTTCGTAGAGAGATAGCCCTCGGAGACCGATTGCCTCGATGCAGCCGGCTCAAAAAGAAAGGGGCCGCCCGCAGAGCGAACGGCCCAAGTCTAGGGAGGAAACGCCCAAGGAGGGCAGCGACACAGCGACGCCAATCGCCATGTCGCAATGCAGCAATAGCCCATTGCGGTGCCAAAAATCAAGTGGTCCTTTGTCGCACTCTTGTATACCAGAGCAAGCCTTTGAATAATAAGGATTTCCGGTGTGCGCGCGGGTGCGGGGAGGGCGGATTTCCAAGCGGTCTCGGGCAAAATAATCGACTCAATCCCGCCAAAACGGCTCAAATCTCGCCAGTGCGGCGCACGCGTGTTATTTCGGCCACAGGCTGGGGGCCGAGAAAAAGAGGCATAGGGCCATTTTAAGGTTTCCTGTTACCGTTACAGGGGCCGCCGGCCGGAAATGCCCGGACATCGGACGCAGACGCAAGCGGGACACTTCCCGAACGCGGGTCTGCTCTGCGCATTTAAGAGGGGAAGACGGCCGCAAAGGCCGCAAAAGAAAGGGGCCGCTCACGAATATCGGAGCGGCCCAAGTCTAGGGAGGAAACGCCCAAGGAGGGCAGCGGCATCGCAGCAAGCAATACCGCGCCGCATCAATATGGGCCCCTTCCCCAGAAGCATCAAGTCGGCTCCCTGCTCATATTTTAAGCGTGCATAAAAACTAAACTTATATTTTATTTCAATATGTTACGCGATGTCGCCCAATGCTCGGGCGACTTTACGCACGGAAATGCCGCAGAATTCACCGTGCCTGCGGCGCCAGGGCCGGTCTTGGCGGCCCACTGAGTCTAATCCTTTCAACCGGCGGCTCGCCCCATCCGCCCGCCACGCCGCCAAGGTCAACCCGCATCCCGCAGGGGCAAGGCGCCGCAGTATTCGGCGGGCGCCGGCCGTCGAAGCCGCTGACCTCCTGTCCGCATCCGTGTCGCAGCACCCGCCTTGCCTGCGGGCGGTGCCGGGGGCGCAACGCGCCTTCTCCTAACGCGCCTTCTCCTGCGGCGCGAGTTGCTCTAAGCAAGGCGCGCCGCAGGAGGGCCGCCATGACTGCCGTCGCCATTGATGCCTTCGTTCATCAGCTCGCCACGGATTCGGGCCGCGCCATCCTGCCGTTCTTCCGCACCGCCATCGGCGTCGAGGACAAGAGCGGCGGCACGTCCTTCGATCCGGTGACAGAGGCCGATCGCGCCGCCGAGCAGGTGATGCGCCGCCTGATCAACGCGCATTTTCCCAGCCACGGAATCATCGGCGAGGAATTCGCCAACGAGCGCACCGACGCCGCCTATGTGTGGGCCCTCGATCCCATCGACGGCACCAAATCCTTCATCGCCGGCCTTCCCGCCTGGGGCACGCTCATCGGCCTGCTGAAGCACGGCAAGCCGGTCTACGGCATGATGCACCAGCCCTTCATCCAGGAGCGGTTCTTCGGCGACGGCGCCTCGGCCCATTATCAGGGGCCGGCGGGTTCGCGGGTGCTCACGGCGCGCGATTGCGGGCGGCTGGAGGACGCCGTCCTTTTCACCACCAGCCCGCGCCTGATGAACGGCGCCGATCGCACGGCCTTCGAGCGGGTGGAGGAGAAGGTCCGCCTCTCGCGCTATGGCGGCGATTGCTATGCCTATTGCATGGTCGCGGCCGGCCTGGTGGACCTGGTCATCGAGACCGGCCTTCAGGACCATGACGTGATCGCGCTGGTGCCGATCATCGAGGGGGCGGGCGGCATCGTCACCAGTTGGGAAGGCAGCTCGCCGGTGGCCGGGGGGCGGGTGGTCGCGGCCGGCAGCGCGGCGGTTCACGCCCAGGCGCTCGCAATCCTCAACGGCTGAGGCGCCTCAATAGGGCGCGCTGCCCGGAATGAAGGCGTCGAATGCGGCCCAGAACTGGGCGCGGAAGATGTCGCGCTCCATCAGGATCTCATGCCGGCTGGCCGGCACCACCACCTGGGCGCCGGCGATGAGCCGCGCCGCCAGATGCTCGATGGCGGCGTTTGAGACGATCGAATCGGCCCCGGCGGCAACGATCAGGAGCGGCTGGCGGATGAGGCGCACGGTTTCCGGCGCCATCAGGTGCGCCATGGCATCATAGGCGGCGTTCATCCAGCCGATGGTGGGCGCGCCGAGTCCGAGCTGGGGATGAGCCTCGACTATCTCCGCCGCGCGGGCATAGCGCGCGGGATCGGAGGTGACGGGATTGCGCGCAAACGGGCCGGCGGTGCTGGCCGTGCTTCCGCCGCCGGGCACGAAGGCGCCGGCCAATCCCAGATGCGCCAGGAGCTTGGCCGTGGGCCGCAGCACCGAGGAAAAGGGCACCAGCTGCAATTCCACCATGGGCGCGGTGAGCACCGCCCGGTCGAACCAGCGGTGCCCGGCCAGAACCGCCTCCAGGAAGATCGCGCCGCCCATGGAATGGGCCAGGGCGAAATGGGGCGCCGGGCAATCGGGCAACAGCACGTCCCGCACGAAGGCCGCGAGATCGCGCTGATAATCGGCGAAGCTTGCCACATGGCCCTTGCGGGGATTGCGCAGCAGGCGTTCCGAGCCGCCCTGGCCGCGCCAGTCGAGGATCGCAACCGCAAAGCCGCGCGCACGCAGTTCGCGCACCACCTCGAAATATTTCTCGATGAACTCGGTGCGGCCGGCGAGGAGGGTCACGGTGCCGCGCCGTCCGGTGCCTTCCAGCGGGTCCCAGCGCGCGAAGCGGATGCGGATGGCATCCTCGCTCGTCACATGGCCGCTCACGGCGCCTTCCGGGACCGGGTTTGAAGCTGTCGGGTAGAGAGTCATGAAGCGCGCCGGCCCGAGAAACTGCACAGATGCGGGGCCGGGCTTCCCGCCCCTCCTGTCGGAACGGTGGGATGGCCGGCGTCTCAGTGCGATACACGCTCCTCGGGCGCGCGACAACGCATGCTCAATACCGCTTGTCGCCAAAGCCGATCACCACCACCCCGCTGATTTCGCCGGTGGCGGCATCCACCACCAGGCGAACGCGCTCGCGCCGCGGCCCCGTGGCTTCGCAGATCACATTGCCGCCCTTCTGGTGGACATCGGTGAAGTGGGAAAAGCCGCGCGCCCGCAGGCTGTCCAGCACCGCCGCGAGATTGGCCGGCTGCTTCTTCTGAGGCACCGGGCCGAGATAGGGGGCATAGGCCGGTGCGGTCGTCACGACGCCGGCTGCCGCGCCATCGCGAAACGGCGCGCCCAGGCTGAGCCCCATCACCTGCGCTTGCGCAGGGCATAGCGTGGCCATCACCAGCATGGCCATCATGCCCGGGGCAATAGGATGCCACATCCGCAAATCTCCCGGAGAGAGTGCGTGATCAAGGCCGGCGCCCCATTCCGACGTCGTGATTATAGACCGAATGGGTGAATGCGCGCCAACGAGGCTGTTCAGGTATTGTTCATCTGCGGCCGTCGTGCGAGCCGGCCCCTTGACGTGCAAAATGTGCCTTCCCACATGATTTGCAGCGCCGGTCATTGCGACGGCGCGTTTATCGGACCCGGCTTCGGCGGGTCCTGCATGTCGCTTGAGGAGGATATGCTATGCGTCTTGATCTTGCCCCCCTGTATCGCAACACCGTCGGTTTCGATCGCGTGTTCTCGCTTCTGGATGCCGCCGGCGGCGTCGAGGCGGCCCCCACCTATCCGCCGTACAATATCGAGCGGACCGGTGAGAATGACTATCGCATCACGGTCGCGGTCGCCGGCTTCACCCCGGCCGAACTCTCGATCGAGGTGAATGAGAACGTGCTCACCCTGCGTGGCGAAAAAGCCGCCGAGCAGACGGCGGAGAGCGCCCAGATGCTGTATCGCGGCATCGCGGCCCGCGCCTTCGCCCGCCGCTTCCAGCTCGCCGACCATGTGGAAGTGAAGGGCGCGAGCCTGGAGAACGGCCTGTTGCACGTGGAACTGGTGCGCAATATTCCCGAGGCAAAGAAGCCCCGGACCATTGCCATCAATTCGGCGGCGCCCACCCAGGTGCTCGAAGCCAAGGCGGCCTGATCGCCGAGGCCAGGAGTGGCGCCCCGGCGAGAGCCGGGCCTTCAGACGGCGTGCCGCAAGGCGCGCCGTTTTGCATGGTGGCGAGGCCCTTGTCAGGGCGGCGGAGCCTGGGCGGGATTGCGCTCGTCCATGGGAGATGCGGCGACCGGGGCCGACGTCGTCGTTGCCGCGCCGGGCGGCCAGGAATAATCGTCCGCGCGGCCGGGGACCGCGGGCAGGGGCGTGCCTTCCAGCAGGGCGCGCGCCGCTTCGTTCGGCTGGAGCTTCACCGGGATGGTCCCGGCATTCGGGCCCGCCGGCCCGCCCGCAAGCGTGCTGGCACCGCGTGCGATATCGCTGAGCGAGCGCGGGCCCGACGAACCGTCCTTGGCTGCGCCCTCGGGATCCTCGATTCGGGGCGCCTCGGTGAGGAAGCGGGTCAGATCCTTCTGGGTGAAGAAGGCGAGCTTTCGGGCGCCGGCACGGGTGAACCTGACCCCGTCATTGAATCGCAGCCGCCGCCGCTGCCCATCCACCGCCGCGCCGGAGGCGGCATATTTCCCGTCCTCGTCGACGAAGCCGTCCCAGACCGGGGCGAACACCACGCCGGCGCGCACGGCCTGTGCGCGCAGCACGTCGTTCAGCTTTTCGTAATCGGCAAAAACCGAGGGATTCTGCACGGGGGCGAGGCCGACCAGGATGATGTTCCCGGTGCGCGCGCGCAGGGCGGCGAGCACATCGGCGACCCGCTTGGCATAGAGTTCCTGCCAGCGATCCGTCAGCGGCTCCACCTTGGTGTCGCCATCGGCGATGGGTTGGAGATCGTTGGACCCGAGGGCCAGGACCACGCCGTTCGGGCGTGCGGCGCCGATGGCTTCCGGCCCGCGGGTCAGCCAATCGGTGCCGCTGGGCGCGGTGGGGGGAAGAAAGCCGCTCTCATCGTCGGTCACGCCGATCACGGCGGGGCTGCTGCGATCGGTGACATAGGCATCCGCCAGGCCTTGCGCGAGCTGGGCGGCGGCCCGGTCGCCGAGGACCAGTACGAATTTTGTCGGCGGCTGCTTCTTGCCGTCCACCGCATCGGCGAGGGAGGCGTGGACCACGCCTTCCGGCTCCGGCGGCGGGGCGACGCGCTTCGGGGCGGGCGGCTGGGCCGGGACGGTCTGGCGCGGCGGGGCGAACCATCCGCCGAAGAGGTTGAACGGCTGGGCGGCGCCGGCGCCCGGCACCGCCGCGGGTGGGCGCAGATCCTGCGCGGCAGCGCTGCCGGCACCGGCGAGGAGCGCAAGGCTCACGACCGCGATGGCCAGCGGGGCAAGAACCCACGCCGCCCAGACGGCAGGGCCGGGGCGGAGCGCATGCGCGACGTGCGGGTGCGAGCGTTTCATGTCCCAGCTTTGGCGCAGGAGGGCGGCTGTTTCAAGACCGGGATGCCGATGCTGCGCGCGCGCATCGTGTGAAACCGGCCGGTGCCAATAAAAAGGCCGCCCATGGAGGCGGCCGTTTCATGAGATCAAGGTCCCGCCCGGCAGGCGAACCTGGGGGCTTGGCTTGACGATGCCTCCGAAGATCCGAGGCCTCCGGAGATCCGAGGCCGGGTCCGCAAGACCCGTTACGCTTGCCGCCCGATCAGTTGAGCTTGGCCTTCACATCGGAAATCGCGCTGCCGATGAGCCGGTCGGCGAGGTTTCCGGTGACGCTGCCGGTCAGCAGGTGCTCGGCGGCCTTCACGGCGGCGTCGGCGGCGAAGGCCTTGACGTCGGCGACGGCCTGGCTTTCCGCCTGGGCGATCTTTTCTTCCGCCATGCGGGTGCGGCGGGCGATGAAATCTTCCAGCTTGGCCTTGGTCTCGGCGGCGAGGCGCTCGGCTTCGGCCTTGGCAGCGGTGACGATGGATTCGGCTTCCGCCTCGGCCTCGCGCTGCTTGCGCTTATATTCGGCCACCAGCTTCTGGGCTTCTTCCTTCAAGCGCCGCGCCTCGTCCAGTTCGGCGGCGATGCGGGTGCCGCGGCTGTCGAGCGCGCCCGCGATGCTGCGATGGACACCGGCATACAGCAGGATCGCCACGAAAACGACGAAGGCAATGGCGACCCAAAGCTCCGCGAGTTGCATCTCGTTCATGGCAGTCCTCGATCGCCCGTCGTCTCGATTTCAATCCCCTGAGGCGCCTGGCGCACCCCGGAGGCTCTTATGGGTTGCTTGGCTCAGGCGGCCTTGCGGCTGAGAACCTGATCCACCGCGTTTTCGGTGTCCTGCTGGGCGGGCGTGGTGCCGACCAGGGTGTTCACGATGGTCTGTGCCGTGTCCACCGCGATGCCGCGCACATGGGACAGGGCATTGGTCTTGGTGGCGGAGATGCGCGCCTCGGCTTCCTCGAGCTTCACCGTCAGGGCCGCTTCCAGGCTCTTGCGGTTGGTCTCGGTCTCGGCGTTGAGGCGGTTGCGGGCCTCGCCGGCAATGGCATTGGCCTTGCCGCGCGCTTCCGTCAGCGCCTTTTCATAGGCGATCTGCGCGGCTTCGCTCTCGGCGCGGCGCTGGGACGCCTCAGCCAGATCGCGGGCGATCCGGTCATGACGTTCCTCGAGAATCCGGCCGATCCGGGGCAAGGTGACCCGGCTCATCAGGAGATACAGGACGCCGAAGCTCACCGCCAGCCACGCCAGCTGCGAGCCGAAGGTCGCGGGATTGAACGGCGGGAACCCGCCCTTGTGCTCGCCGCTGCCGGCCGCCTCGCCGACGACTTCCGCCACATGGGCGCCGGTGGACGCGCCATGATCCTGCTGCGCCACGACGTTCCCGGCCGGGCCGGACGAAGGTTTCGCGCTGTCCGATGCCACCGCCGGAGCCGCCGCGAGGGCCAGTCCCATCAGTGCGGCTGCAACAGTCAGCTTCCATGTCTTGGTCATGGCTCGCCCGCCCGTTTCTTGTCCATCAGGCTCCGGGCGAAGGCCCGAAGCCGCATTTCTCTCGTTCGCGGATCAGGCGACGAAGAGCAGAACCAGCGCGACGACCAGCGAGAAGATGCCGAGACCTTCCGCGAGGGCGGCGCCGATGAAGGCGCGGGCGAACTGGCCGTCGGCGGCCGACGGGTTGCGCAGGGCGCCGGAGAGGAAGTTTCCGAAGATGTTACCGACGCCAATGCCGGCCAGGCCCATGCCCAGGCAGGCGATACCGGCGCCCAGGAACTTTGCAGCATCCGCTTCCATTGTTCTGCTCCTTGAAAAACACGCTTGGGTGGTATTCGGGTTGCGATGGCGCTCCGGGGTCAGTGACCCGGGTGGACCGCATCGTTGAGATAGATCGAGGTGAGGACCGCAAACACATAGGCTTGCAGCACCGCGACCAGAAGCTCGAGCGCGGTGAGCGCCACGATCATGAAGAAGGGCAGCGTCGCGCCGAACATGCCTGCAATGCCCGCCGAGGACAGGCCGACGACGAAGAAGGCGAACACCTTCAGCGCGATATGGCCGGCCAGCATGTTGGCGAACAGACGCAGCGACAGGCTGATGGGACGGGAAAGGAAGGACACCACCTCGATCAGCACGACGAACGGGAGCAGGAAGCTCGGCACGCCCGAGGGAACGAACAGGTGGAGGAAGTGGGTGCCGTGGCGCCAGAAGCCGTAGATCACCACCGTGCCGATCACCAGCAGCGCAAGGGCGGCCGTCACGATGATATGGGCGGTGATGGTGAAGGTGTAGGGCACGAGGCCGATCACGTTGGCGACGAACACGAACATGAACAGCGAGAACACCAGCGGGAAGAACACCATGCCTTCGTTGCCGGCGGAATCGCGCACCATCTTGGCGATGAATTCATAGCTCATCTCCGCCACCGACTGCATGCGGCCCGGCACCAGGGTGCGGCCGCGCGTGGCGAAGGTGAGGAACAGGAAGATCGCCCCGACGATGCCGATCATGAAGGCGGAGGCGTTGGTGAAGGAGAACGAGACGCCGCTGACCCTCAGCAGCTCTGCGTAACGTTGCACTTCAAACTGGTGGATCGGATCAATGTTCATCCGACTCGCCTCTGTTTCATGCGGCTCGCGAGAGCCGTGCCAAACCAACGGCTTGCGCCGCGAAAAACGATGCGACCCCCCAGGCTCACGCCTTCGGGCCGCTTTTTTTGCCGGTCTCGCCCGCCGCCCGCAGCATGTTCGTCACGCCGGCGCCGAAACCAACCAAAGTGAAAACAAGCATTCCCCAGGGCGCCACGTCGAAGACGTTGTCGATGCCCCAGCCAATGAGTGCCCCCACCAGAACCCCGGCAACGAACTCCGATCCCAAACGGAAGGCCATGGCCATTCCAGAGGATGTGGACGTATCGTTCCGTGAACCCGCCGGCAGCGATTGGTCTTTCGGCCGAGCCTTGTCAAGCGCGGCATTGAGCCGCTGAAGGCGCTCGGAGAGGGCAGAATCCGCCTCTTCGTTCGCCTGCTTTCCAGGTCGTCCGCCAGGTGTCCGATGATCGGAGCCCGAACCCTCCGGCATGCTGAAAACTCCGGCTTCGAAGGATGAAGGATCCGACGATCTCAGCACCGAAACCGCGCCGCACCATAGTTGCGCCAAAATAGGGTGTCAAGGCGCAGGTGACTATATATAAGTGATTGAAATATATTTAGAAAATCCGTTGTGCGACATCGTGGCCGACGCGTTCAACTCACCTCGCGTAACCTCTCGGCCGCCTGAAGATCCACCGAAACGAGCCGGGAAACCCCCCGCTCCGCCATTGTGACCCCGAACAATCGATCCATATGCGCCATGGAAATGGGATTATGGGTGATGACGAGAAAACGCGTGTCGGTGAGGCGCGTCATTTCGTCCATCAAGGCGCAGAACCGCTCCACATTGGCATCGTCCAGCGGCGCATCCACCTCGTCGAGCACGCAGATGGGCGCCGGATTCGTCAGGAACACGGCGAAGATCAGCGCCATGGCCGTCAGCGCCTGCTCGCCGCCCGAGAGCAGCGAGAGCGTCTGCGGCTTCTTGCCGGGCGGCTTGGCGATGATGTCGAGCCCGGCTTCCAGCGGGTCTTCCGCGTCGGTCAGCACCAATTGTGCCTCGCCGCCGCCGAACAGCGTGTCGAACAGCTTGCGGAAATGGCCGTCCACCACCGTGAAGGAGGCCTGGAGGCGTTCGCGCGCCTCGCGGTTCAGGCTCTGGATGCCGGCGCGCAGGCGCTTGATGGCCTCGATCAGATCGTCGCGTTCGCCCGCCAGAGTGCCGTGCTGCCCTTCGGCCTCCTGAAGCTCCAGCTCCGCCCGCAGGTTCACCGCGCCGAGCCGCTCGCGATCGCGGCGCGCCCGCTCCAGCGCGGCCTCGATGGCGCCGAGTTCCGGCAGGGGCGCGCCGGGCTCGAGGCCGGATTGCACGCGCGCGGTCTCCGGCGGGCCTTCGAGCGCGTCGGCAATCTCCCGCATGAGGTCGTCGCGGCGCTGGCGCAGGGCATCGAGCCGCGCTTCGGCGCGGGCATTCTCCTCGCGCGCGGCGGACATGGCCTCCAGCGTGTCGCGGGCGGCGCGGTCGGCGGCCGAAAGGGCGGCCTCGCCCTCCACCAGGCGATCGGCGGCGGCGCGGCGGGCGGCCTCGGCTTTTTCCAGCTCGCTCATGAGAATGCGGCGCTGGCGGCCGATCTCCGCTGGCGCTTCCTCGGTATCCTCCAGGGCCGCCTGCGCCTCCGCGCGCCGGGCTTCCAGGGCGGCGATTCGCTCTCCGGCGCCGCCGGCGCGCTGGTTCCAGGAGCGTTCCTCGGCGGCGATCGCTTCCAGCCGGCGCACACGGGCGGAGCGCTCGCGCAGCAAGGCGGCGTGGGCGGCGCGGGTCTCGGCGAGCGCGGCGCGGCCCTGGGCGGCCTGGGCGCGGGCCTGGGCGAGGGCGGCTTCCACCAGAGCGGGCGAATCGAGCGCCGCAAGGTCCGATTCGGCCCGGCGCTGGGCCTCTTCGGCTTCCGCGCGGGCGGCGGCGATTCGGGTGCGGGCTTCGCCGAGCGCGGAGAGGCGCGCCATGTGCTGGGCGGCCTTGCGCTCGGCGGCAGCTTCCGCCTCGCGCGCGAGATCGGCGGCGCGCTGGGCCGTGCGGCGCGCCTCGCGGGCCTGGGCTTCCTGAGCGGCGGCGGCCTTGAGGCGGGCTTCCTGGGCCGCGAGCGCCGCGCGGGCCTCATGGAGGGCGGCGCGCGCCTCCTCCACCTCGGCGCGCAGATCGGCGAGGCGGTTGCGCTCGGCGAGGCGGCGGGCGGCGGCGGTCGGGGCGTCGGCGGCGGCGAGAACGCCGTCCCAGCGCCACAAATCTCCTTCGCGGGAGACCAGCCGCTGGCCCGGCTTCAGCCGCTTCTGAAGCCCCGGTCCCTCCGTGCGCGCCACGATTCCCACCTGGGCGAGCCGGCGGGCGAGGGCCGGGGCGCCGCGCACATGGGCCGCCAGAGCTTCGGCCTCGCCCGGCAGGGCCGGGTCGAGCGCATCGAAATCGGTGCCCGCCCAACGCGCCGGAGCCTCGGCGGCCACCGGCAGGTCGAGATCGTCGCCGAGCGCCGCGCCGAGGGCGATTTCATAGCCCTTGTCCACCTGGAGGAGGTCGGCGACCGGAGGAAAACGCGCGTCGGAGGCTTGCAGCAGCTTTTCCAGCGTGCGCGCCTCGGCATCGAGCCGGCCAAACGCGCGCTCCGCATCGGCGGCGCCCGGGCGCAGCGCCTCCAGGGCGCGCCGTGCGTCCGCTTGCTCGGCCTCGGCTTCGAGCGTGCTTTCCTCCGCCGCCTCCAGGCGCTCGCGGGCGATCAGTGCCTCTTCGCGGCGGGCGTCCAGCATGTCGGCGCCGGACTCCTTCAATAGACGCTGCTCCTCCGCATCCACCGAGGCGCGCTCGGCGGCATTGCGCAGGAGGCGCGCGCGGATATCGCGCAAGGCGCCGTCCAGGGCGGAGCGGCGCGCGCCGAGGTCCGCGAAGCTGGCGGTCTGCGCCTCCAGCATCTCTTCCGCCTCGGCAAGGCGAGCCTCGGCCTCCGCCAGGGCCTCGGCGGCCTCGCTCTCCTGCATCGCGGCGTCGGCCTGGGCGTCCGCGAGCTCGGCGGCTTCCTCCGCGAGGCGGGCGAGCACGCCGGAGGCATCGGCGGACAGCGCGTCCTCACGCACCATGTCCTGCGTCAATTGGGCAAGGCGGCGCTCCAGATCCTGCCGACGAGCGGCGATGCGGCTTTCCTCCTTGTCCAGTTCGCCGAGCGCGAGCGTCAGGCGCTGGAGCGCGGCGGCGGCCTCCACGTCGGCCTGGCGCAGGGGGGGCAATTCATGGGCGGCGATGGCCTGGAGGCGGGCGGCTTCTGCCTGGGCGCGGGTGCGCTCGGCGCTTTCGCGCACCGCGGCTTCCTGCGCGCGCTCGCCCTCCGCCAGGGTGCGCACCAGTTCGCTCCAGCGCAGCCAGAACAAGGTCGCCTCGTTGCGGCGGATCTCCTCGGCCACGGCGCGATAGCGCACCGCCTGCTTGGATTGCCGGCGCAGGCTCTCCACCTGGGCCGACATCTGGGTGATGACATCGTCCAGGCGCAGCAAATTCTGCTCGGCGGCCTTGAGGCGCACCTCGGCTTCATGGCGGCGGGCATGGAGGCCGGCGACCCCGGCGGCCTCTTCGAGGATGCGGCGCCGGGCGGCGGGCTTGGCGCCGACGATCTCGCCGATCTGCCCCTGGCGCACCAGAGCCGGCGAGCGCGCGCCGGTGGAGGCATCCGCGAACAGCAGGTGCACGTCGCGGGCGCGCACGTCGCGGCCGTTGATTCGGTAGTGCGAGCCCTGGCCGCGGTCGATCTTGCGCACCACTTCCAGATGGTCGGCATCGTTGAAGCCGGCGGGCGCGGTGCGGTCGCTATTGTCGAGATGCAGCACCACTTCGGCGGTGTTGCGCGCCGGCCGGCCCGTGGTGCCGGAGAAGATGACATCGTCCATGTCATTGGCGCGAAACGCCTTGTGCGAGCTTTCGCCCATCACCCAGCGCATCGCCTCGACCAGATTGGACTTGCCGCAGCCGTTCGGTCCCACCACCCCGGTGAGGCCGGGCTCGATCAGCATGTCGGAGGGCTCGACGAAGGTCTTGAAGCCGACGAGCCGCAGGCGGGTGAATTTCATCAGGGCGGTTGTGCCAATCCCGGTGGTCTTGGTCAAACAGCGTGCCCGCCGCGCGGGCCGAGGGCAAGGCGCGTTGCCTCCCGCCGGGACTTGCGGCCGCGATGATCCACAGCCTGGAGGTGTGCTCCTGCCCCTGGGGAGGGGCGCCGGGCGTTTTGGCGGTCGCGAGCATGGCGGTGTGCGGGATTTGCGGCTAGAAGCTCAGCGGATGCGATTGCGTCGCGCGCCGGAACGCCCATCTAAGGGCCGAGCGAGACCCAGAAGAGTTTTCGAGGACAGGCACATGCTGTTCAATCAAGCAGGCGCAGCCAATGATGCGGCCACTGGCGCCTTGGGCGCCGGCGACGACCTGGTGACCGAGACCACCACCCAGACCTTCATGGCGGACGTGATCGAGGAATCGAAGCGCCGCCCGGTGCTGGTGGATTTCTGGGCGCCGTGGTGCGGACCCTGCAAGACCCTCGGCCCGATCATCGAGAAATCGGTGAAGGCCGCCAAGGGCAAGGTCAAGCTGGTCAAGATGAATATCGACGACCACCCGGCGGTCGCCGGGAAGCTCGGCATCAAGTCCATTCCCACCGTCTATGCCTTCGTCAACGGCCAGCCGGTGGACGGCTTCATGGGCGCGCTCCCAGAAGGCCAGGTGAAATCCTTCATCGAGCGCCTCCTGGGCGGCGCGGTGAACCCCGATGCCGCCGAGCTGCTCGCCGCCGGCGAAGCGGCGCTGGCCGAGGGTGATGCCGCGGGCGCGGCGGAGGTGTTCGCCCATGTGCTTTCCGAAGAGCCCGAGAATTTGAAGGCGCTCGGCGGCTTCGTGCGCGCACAGGTGCTGGCCGGCGCCCTGGAAGAGGCGAAGGCGACGCTTGCGAGCGTTCCTGCCGCCCAGCAGGGCGACAGCGCCATCACCGCCGCACGGGCCGCGCTCGATCTGGCGGAGCAGGCGGCGTCCCTCGGCGATGCCGCCCCGCTGGAAGCCAGGGTCAATGCCGACCCCGCCGACCATCAGGCGCGGTTCGACCTTGCCATCGCGCTCAACGCCAAGGGCATGCGCGATCAGGCGCTCGCGCATCTGCTGGAAATCGTCAAGCGCGACCGCGCCTGGAACGAGGACGGCGCGCGCAAGCAATTGGTGCAGTTCTTCGAGGCCTGGGGACCGACGGATCCGCTGACGGTTTCCGGCCGCAGGAAGCTTTCCGCGATTCTGTTCGCTTAAGGGACGCGCGTGGCCAAGCATCGCTCCTATCATTCGCCGACGGATCTGCCGGCGACCTTGCCGGTGTTCCCGCTCGCGGGCGCGCTGCTGCTGCCGCGTGCCGAGCTGCCGCTCAACATTTTCGAGCCGCGCTATCTGGAAATGATCGACGATGCGCTCGCGGGCGAGCGGCTGATCGCCATGGTCCAGCCCGACGAGAGCAAGCCGGAAGGGCCGCATGGACCGGTGCTGTTCCAGGTGGGCTGCATCGGCCGCATCACCCAGTTCAGCGAGACCGGGGACGGGCGCTATCTCATCACCCTGTCGGGCGTGTGCCGGTTCAAGGTGGGCGCGGACCTCGACGTCGCAACGCCGTACCGGCAGATCACCATCGACGCGACCTCCTATGCGCATGATTTCCAGGAAAGCGCGGGCGAGGACGAGGTGGACCGCACCGCGCTGCTCGCGGCGCTCGCCGCATTCCTGGAGGCAAACCAACTGGAAGCCGATTGGGACGGCATCCAGCAGGCCGGCACGGAGACGCTGGTGAACGCGCTTTCGGTGATGTCGCCTTATGGCGCGCTTGAGAAACAGGCGCTGCTGGAAGCGCAGGACCTGAAGGCGCGGGCGGAGATGCTAGTCGCCATCACCCAGATGATGCTGGCCCGCATGCCTGGAGACGGCGAGGCGCCGCTCCAGTAAGGTATGCCGGCGAACCCTCCGGCTAGGGTTCGACCGCGAAGCGCAGCCGGCCCGCCGGGGCCAGGGTGTCGAGGTCGAAGGTGCGCACCTCGACCGCGCCGCCCACGTCCAGCGTCACCACCAGAAGCTTGTCCGCCACCGCCGTGGAGACGATGCGCGCGCCTTTCGGCAGGGCGGCGGTGATATCGCTGGCCTTCTGGCCCTTGGCGCGCAACATGCGATAGCCGATGACGCCGAAGACGGATGCGACCCCGAGCATCATGATGAGGCCGGACACCAGGGAAAAGCGCCGCACTTTTTTCAGCACGCGCTCCTGGGCGGGTGAGAGTTCCTCTTGAGGTTCGGGATCGGGTGAAGTGAAAACCATGAACAAGCCTGACTGGGTGGATGAAGACGCCGTTCTCGAGGTGCTGGACGAGGCTTCCGAAGGCGAGATCGACCATGAGGTCGTCGTACCTGCGGAAGACGCGGACGCGCGCATCGACCGCGTGCTCGCCGCCCGGCTCGACGGGCTGAGCCGGACCCGCATCCAGCGCCTCGTGGCGGAAGGGCGCGTGACCAACGGCGGCCGAGTGGTAGGAGACGTTTCCGAGCGGGTCAATGCCGGCGATGTCCTGCGCCTGCGCGTGCCGGCCCCGGAACCCGCCGAACCGGTGCCCGAGGCGATGGATCTCTCCATCGCCTATGAGGACGATCATCTGATCGTCGTGGACAAGCCGGCGGGGCTGGTGGTGCATCCTGCGCCGGGCCATTGGTCCGGCACGCTGGTGAATGGCCTGCTGCATCATTGCGGCACCAGCCTGTCAGGCATCGGGGGCGTGCGCCGGCCCGGCATCGTGCATCGGCTGGACAAGGACACCTCCGGCCTGCTGGTGGTGGCGAAGAACGACGCCGCCCACGCGGCGCTTTCCGCCCAGTTCGCCGATCACGGCCGCACCGGCCCGCTGGACCGCGCCTATCTCGCCTTTGTCTGGGGCGTTCCCGCCCAGCGCGGAACGGTGAACGCGCCCATCGACCGACACCCCTCCAGCCGCCAGAAAATGGCGGTGCGTACCGGTGGACGCGAGGCCGTGACCCATTGGGAGGTGCGGGAGACGTTCCTGGATAACGCTGGAGCGCCGGTGGCGAGCCTCGTGGAATGCCAGCTGGAGACCGGGCGCACCCACCAGATCCGGGTTCACATGGCCCATGTCGGGCACCCGCTGCTGGGCGACGAGGTCTATGGCCAGGGCTTCCGCACCAAGGCGGCGCGGCTGTCGCCGGACACGCGCGCGGCGCTGCTTGCCCTCGACCGGCAGGCGCTGCATGCCACGCGGCTTGGCTTTGCCCATCCGGTCGGCGGGGAGACGCTGACCTTCGACAGCCCGCTTCCATCCGAATTGGCACTGCTTTTGGAAAAGCTCTCGGGCTCGTGACGGGATCGAAGCTAGCCGGAGGGCGTTAGTGCCTATATGGTTCGCGGTTGCGGTCGGCGAAAGCGGCCGCGCATGTGGTCGCTTGCGCTTGAGGGCCACGACATCAAGGAGGCCGCCTATGGCCCGGTCACAACATGTGCCCATTCCCTCGGCTGAGGGGGGGCTGACACGCTATCTCGAGGAAATCCGCCGGTTCCCCATGCTGGAGCCGCAGCAGGAATACATGCTTGCCAAAAGCTGGCGCGAGCATGGAGATCGCGATGCCGCCCACAAGCTGGTGACCAGCCATCTGCGCCTCGTGGCGAAGATCGCCATGGGCTACCGGGGCTATGGCCTGCCCATATCCGAAGTGATTTCCGAAGGCAATGTCGGCCTCATGCAGGCGGTGAAGCGGTTCGAGCCCGAAAAGGGCTTCCGCCTCGCCACCTATGCCATGTGGTGGATCCGCGCCTCGATCCAGGAATATATCCTGCGCTCGTGGAGCCTCGTGAAGATGGGCACCACGGCGGCGCAGAAGAAGCTGTTCTTCAACCTGCGCAAGGCCAAGAGCCAGATTTCCGCCCTGGAAGAGGGCGATCTGCGTCCCGACCAGGTGCAGCAGATCGCCACCAAGCTCGGCGTCACCGAGCAGGACGTGGTGGACATGAACCGCCGCCTCTCGGGCGATGCCTCCCTCAACGCGCCGTTGCGCGAGGAAGGGGAGGGCGGCGGCGAATGGCAGGACTGGCTGGTGGACGACCACCTGGACCAGGAAAGCGTGTTCGCCGAGAGCGAGGAGATGGAGAACCGGCGCGGGGCCCTCGCCGGCGCGCTGAGCGTGCTCAACGACCGCGAGCGCCGCATCTTCGAGGCGCGCCGCCTCTCCGAGGACCCGGTGACCCTGGAGGAACTCGCCGCCGAGTTCGGCGTCTCGCGCGAGCGGGTGCGCCAGATCGAGGTGCGGGCGTTCGAGAAGGTGCAGAAGGCGGTGGTGGATCGCGTCCGCGCCCTGGAAGAGCCCGAGGTCGAGACCGCCTGAGGGCGTCCGTGCCGCGGCACGCCGCGACCGAGATCCTATCGTGATGGCCGGGCTTGCCCGGCCATCTTCGTTTCGGCGTTGCGTCCGAGGCCTGGAGCAAAGCGCGCCGTCTGCCGCCCCTTTAACCTGATCTCAACCGGCCGCTGCGCATCATGCCCCCATGACGCGCGGCGTATTCAGGTATCTCGTAGCCCCGCTCGTCTGCGTGGGGCTCCTGTCGGGCTGTCGTTTCGATCTGTTCGACCGACGGGAGCCCTGGCGCGCCGAGGCGGAGGAGAAGTGCCTCGCCGAAAAGGGCGCGGTGCCATCCCCCTTCCTCGAGCCCATGTCGGAGATCGACGGGGCGGGCGCCTGCGGCATGGATCACCCGTTCCGGGTTTCCGGCCTCGAGGACGGCGCGGTCTCCGTGGAGCCCAAGGCGACGCTCGCCTGCCCCATGATCCGCGATCTCAATCTTTGGCTTGCCGAAGTGGTGCAGCCGGCGGCGGTGGCCTGGCTCGGCCAGCCGGTGGTGGGCATCCGCCAGATGTCGTCTTATTCCTGCCGCGGCATGAACGGGCAGGTGGGGGCGAAGATCTCCGAGCACGCCTTCGGCAATGCGCTCGACGTGGGTGCCTTCGTCTTTGCCGACGGGCGCGAGATCACGGTCAAGAACGGCTGGAAGGGGCCCCAGGAGGCGCGCGGCTTCCTGCTTCAGGTGCAGGCGGGCGCCTGCGAGGTGTTCACCACCGTCCTCGCCCCGGGCTCGAACGTGTTTCACTACGACCATATTCATGTGGACTTGATGCGGCGCAACAATCCGCGCCTGATCTGCAAGCCCGCGCCCCGGCCCATGGCACCGCCGCCGCTCATGGTTTCGGCGCCGCAGCCGCCGATTCAATTCGGCGGGCGCTCCGAAGGCCAGCCCGTGGGCGGGCCGGCGCCCCAGGTTCCGCAGGCCGCGCGCCTTCCCGGTGAGCCCATGAGCATCGTGCCCCCCGGCAATGCGCCGCCGCTGCCGGAACGCGCGCCGCCCGGCTATGGGCAATCCCAGCCCGCCGGCCATGGCCAATCCCCGGCCTATGGCCAGCAGCCTTATGGCGCCCCGCCGCCGGGCTATCCCCCTTACGGCGATCCGGTGCAGCGGGTGCAGCCGCCCGGCGGCGTCTATCAGCCCAATTCGCTGCGGCCGCCCGGCCCCATGTCCTATGGGCCGGCGGGCGCCGGTGAGCCGCAGGTGACGGGCTCGGTTGCGAACCGCAAATATTATTCCCCGACCCTGCCGCAGGCCTCCACCATTCCGTTGCCCCAGGCGCGCCCGGGCGAGGATTGATCGGGGACCCCTGCACGGATGGGACGCCCGGCGCGACCGCCGGGCGCCGTCGTGTCAGTGGATGACCATCGCGGTGAACGGCCACACATAGGCCTGCAGCATCACGAAGCCGCCGACGAGGCAGGCCAGCGCGATCGAGTGCCAGAACACGAACCGCAGGATCGTGCCTTCGTGGCCGAACCAGTTGGTGGCCGTGGACGCCACCACGATGGACTGTGCGTCGATCATCTTGCCCATGACGCCGCCGGAGGAATTGGCGGCGCCCATCAGGATCGGGCTGAGGCCCAATTGCTCGGCGGTGATCTTCTGCAAGCCGCCGAACAGGACGTTGGAGGCGGTATCCGATCCCGTCAGCGCGACGCCGAGCCAGCCGAGCAAGGTGCCGAAGAAGGGATAGAGGAAGCCCGCATGGGCAAAGGCCAGGCCCAGGGTCGCGTCGAGGCCCGAATAGCGCGTCAGGGTGCCGATGGCGAGCATGGCGGCGATGGTGAGCAGCGACTTGCGCACCACCCAGATGGTTTCGGCATAAGCCGTCACCATCCGCACCGGCGAAAACTTCATGAAGGCGGCGGCGATGAGCGCGGCGATCAGGATGCCGGTGCCGGTATAGGAGAGATAAGTGAAGGCGAATACCGCGCCTTCCGCCGCCGGCTTGGCGACCACCGGCGGGACCTTCTGCACCATGTTGTGCAGCCCGGTGACCGGTACGTTGATGGTGAAGATGGGATTGACGAGGGCCTTGAACCAGCCCGTGCCCCACAGCCCCACCACCAGGGAGAGGATGAACCACGGCACCCAGGACCAGATGACTTCGGCGCGGCTCGCCTGCGGGCGCGGCGGCGGCGGGGGCGGCATGGTATCGGCGCTGGTGTCGTGGGTGCGCAGCTTCGGCGACAGCCACAGTTCCTTCGGCTGCCACACCTGCAGAAAGGCGACGAGGCACCCCATGGAGATGATGGAGGCGCCGATGTCGACGATCCAGGGATTGATGAAATTGGAGATGAGATATTGCGGCACGGCGAACGAGACGCCGGTGACCAGGATCGCCGGCCAGATCTGCCACATCCCCTTGCGCCCGGCGAATACCCAGATGAGCCAGAACGGCACGATGAGGGAAAAGAAGGGCAGTTGCCGCCCCACCATGGCGCCGAGCAGATAGGGATCGAGCCCGGTGACGGAGGCCAGGCCCTGGATCGGCGTTCCAAGCGCGCCATAGGCGACCGGCGCGGTATTGGCGATCAGCGAGAGTCCCGAGGCGGCCAGCGGAGAAAAGCCGAGGCCGATCAGCAGCGCGCCCGTGACCGCGACCGGGGTGCCAAAGCCCGACGCGCCCTCGAAGAAGGCGCCGAAGGCAAAGGCGATCAGCAGCAATTGCAGGCGCCGGTCCTGCGTGATGCCGCCGATGGATTGCTGGAGAATTTCGAACCACCCTTTCTCGACCGTGAGGCGATAAAGGAAAATGACGTTCAGAATGATCCAGCCGATGGGGAAAAAGCCGGTGACGACGCCGAGGAGCGTCGCGCGGATGGCAAGATCCGCCGGCATGGTGAAGGCGAAAATGGAAATCGCAAGCGCCACGAGAAGGGCGAGCACTGCGGCAATGTGTGCGGATACTTTGCCGGAGGCAATCAATACCAGAAGTGTAACGACGGGGATCGCCGCAGCGAGAGTCGACAGCACTGCACTGCCGAACGGGTCATAGACCTGATTCCACATTACATCGCTCCCTAGAGCCGTTTTATTTTTTGCTTCAGGTGCTGGTTGTCCAGCCCCCGCTATTGCGAGGCGACATCTTGCGTATGTCAATGGTGAAACTCTAGGGAATCAGCATTCGTCGCCTTCAACCTAGGCATTGGCGTCGAATTGGCGGCGCGATTTGGAACGACATGATTCCAAAGTCTATATTACGTAACGTAATATACGCAGAGACTCGTGTGATTACCTAACGGCATCATGCCGGCCGCGCGGGCGTTGGCATTTGCCCCGTCCGCCCCTCGGCATCGCCGCCGGGCTTCGCCAGCAGTCCCTACGCGCGGGCGCCCTGAAAATGCCGAAGCCGTCGTCGCGGGGCGAACGACGGCTTCGGGCCGCTTGCATATTTTCCGTTGGCCTGGCTGCGTCACCCGCGGGCATGCGGCCGGGAGAAGGGCTTACTCCGCCGCGGCGGCGATCGCCTGGGGCTTCACCCAGCGCAGAACCGGAGCACGGGCGGCCCGCGTCTCGTCCAGCCGGCGGCGCGGGGCATAATGGGGCGCGCCGAGGAAGCGCTCCTTTTCCCCCGCCTTCGCCGCCAGCGCCAGATCCCGCAGGGTGGCGATGAACAGATCCAGCGAGGCCTTGGATTCGCTCTCTGTCGGCTCGATCAGCATGGCGCCGTGCACCACCAAAGGAAAATACACCGTCATGGGGTGGTAGCCTTCGTCGATCAGCGCCTTGGCGACATCGAGCGTGGAGAGGCCGGTGCCCTCCAGCCAGGCATCGTCGAACAGCGCCTCGTGCATCGCCGGGCGCGTGGCGAAGGGCGCGCTCATCACGTCCTGGAGGCTGGCGCGAATGTAATTGGCGGAGAGCACCGCGTCCTCCGCCGCCTGCCGCATGCCGTCGGCGCCGTGGGAGAGCATCCAGGACAGCGCCCGCACGAACATGCCCATCTGCCCATGGAACGCGCTCATGCGGCCGAGCGCCTGTTCCGCGCCGGCCTGTCCCTGTTGCTCCACGAGGCGCAAACCCTCGCCGTCCGCGACCAGCGCGGGGGCGGGGGCGAACGGCGCAAGCGCCTTTGACAGCACCACCGGCCCCGCGCCCGGCCCGCCGCCGCCGTGGGGGGTGGAGAAGGTCTTGTGCAGATTGATGTGCATGGCGTCGACGCCGAGGTCGCCGACCCGCACCTTCCCCAGGATCGCGTTGAAATTCGCGCCGTCGGCATAGAAATAGGCGCCCACCGCATGCACCGCTTCCGCGATTCCCACCACGTCCGGCTCGAACAGGCCGCAGGTGTTGGGATTGGTGAGCATGATGGCGGCGACGTCTTCCGAGAGCGCCTTCTTCACTTCCTCCACGTCCACCGTGCCGTCGGCCCGGGCGGGAATGGATTTCACCTGATAGCCGAGCAGGGCCGCGGTGGCGGGATTGGTGCCGTGGGCGCTTTCCGGCACCAGCACGATGGTGGGCTTGCGGCCCTTGGCTTCATGGGCGGCCTTGATGGCCATCATGCCGCACAATTCCCCATGGGCGCCGGCCTTGGGAGTGAGGGCCACCGCATCCATGCCGGTGAGGGTGAGCAGATAGCGCGAAAGCTCGCCCATCAGGCCCAAGGCGCCCTGCACGGTGGACACCGGCTGCAGGGGATGGATATCGGCGAATCCGGCCAGGCGCGCCATGCGCTCGTTGAGGCGGGGATTGTGCTTCATGGTGCAGGAGCCGAGCGGGAACAGCCCGCTGTCGATCCCGTAGTTCATGCGCGAGAGCCGCACATAATGGCGCATGGCCTCCGGTTCGCTCAGGCCGGGCAGGCCGAGCGGGGCCTTGCGCTCCAGCCCGCCGAGGCGCGGCGCGAAGCCGGCCGGCTCGTCCAGATCGACGCCGGTGACGTCCTGCCGGCCGATCTCGAACAGCAGGCCCTCTTCCAGGTCCAGCGCCCGGTTGCCGGTGAAGGTGGCGGGGCGGAGTTCGCTCGCCGATTGGGGCGCCGTCGCGCCGCGTCCTTCGCGATTCATGAGCGGATCTCCTGGGAGAGGAAAGAGCGAGCGGCTTTCGGCAAGAAGACGGCCGTTCCCTCTCCCGCTTGCGGGGGAGGGCTAGGGAGGGGGAAAAGATCCGGCATCGAAATATTGAAGAGAGGCTTGGCGTCACGGGCCCCCTCCCCAACCCTCCCCCGCAAGCGGGAGAGGGGGAGCAGGGCGCTGGCGGTAAGGGGCGCGTTCATGCCAGCACCTCCTTCAGCGCGGCCGCATAGGAGGCGCGGTCTTCGTCCGTGGATGTTTCGGTGGCGGCCACCAGGATCAAATCGTCAAGGCCCGCATCGGGCGCCAGCCGGGAATAAGGCACGCCGCCGAGAATGCCCTTGGCCGCCAGTTTCTCGATCACCTCGGCGGCGTTGCCCGCGACGCGAATGGTGAATTCGTTGAAGAAGCTCTCGTTCAGCACCGCGACGCCGTCGAGGGCGGCGAGCCGGTCCGCAAGATCGCAGGCGGCGGCGTGATTGATGCGGGCGAGCCGCGTCAGCCCCGCTTCGCCCAGCAGCGACAGGTGAATGGTGAAGGCCAGCGCGCACAGGCCCGAATTGGTGCAGATGTTGGAGGTCGCCTTCTCGCGGCGGATGTGCTGCTCGCGGGTAGACAGCGTCAGCACGAAGCCGCGCCGGCCTTCCGCATCCACCGTCTCGCCGGCGAGGCGGCCCGGCATCTGCCGCACGAATTTCGCCCGGGTGGCGAACAGGCCCACATAGGGCCCGCCGAAGGTGAGGGGATTGCCGATGGACTGGCCTTCCCCCACCACGATGTCCGCCCCCTGCGCGCCCGGCGGCTCGACGAGGCCGAGGGAAACGGCTTCCGTGAACACGGCGATCAGCAGCGCCCCGGCCGCATGGGCCTTTTCGGCGATGGGTTTCAAATCCACCAGATTGCCGAACACGTCCGGGCTCTGCACCACCACGCAGGACACGGTCTCGTCGATGGCGGCCAGCACGTCGTCCGGCCCCGTGGGTTGCGGCGCAAGGCGCAGCAGCGGCACTTCGGCATAGTGGGAGACCGTGGCGATGGTCTGCGCATAATGGGGATGCAGATTGCCCGCCAGCACGGCCTTGCCGCGCTTGGTGACGCGGTGCGCCATCAACACCGCCTCGGCGGCGGCGGTGGAGCCGTCGTACATGGAGGCGTTGGCCACCTCCATGCCGGTGAGCTCCGCCACCTGGGTCTGGAACTCGAACAGATATTGCAGCGTGCCCTGGGCGATCTCGGGCTGGTAGGGCGTGTAAGAGGTGAGGAATTCCGAGCGCTGGATCAGATGGTCCACGCTCGCCGGCACATGGTGGCGATAGGCGCCGGCGCCGACGAAGAACGGCACCGAGCCCGCCGGCACGTTGCGTGCGGCAAGTCGGGAGAGCGCGCGCTCGACCTCCATCTCGCCCTTGCGATGGGGCAGGTCGGGAAGGTCCGCGAGGATCTTGTCGGCGGGAATATCGGCGAACAGGGCGTCCACCGACGGCGCGCCGATGCGCGCGAGCATTTCGATGCGGTCTTCGGGGGTGAGGGGCAGATAGCGCATGATGCGTTTACCTCGGCGACCTGCGGTACCACCCTTTCCGGCGGCCCCGCATGCGGTCGGCTCGTTCGTGTGTCAGCTCAGCGTTTCGACGAAGGCGGCATAGGCGGCCGCATCCATGAGGCCGTCCAGCTCGGCGGGATCCGAGAGCTTCAGCTTCACGAACCAGCCCTTGCCCTCGGCATCCTCGTTGACCGCGCCGGGCGTCGCTTCCAGGTCCGGGTTGATTTCGACCACTTCGCCGGAGACCGGGGCATACACCTCGCTCGCCGCCTTCACGCTCTCGACCACGGCGGCTTCCGCCCCCTGCTTCACGGTCTTGCCGACCTCCGGAAGCTCCACGAAGACCACGTCGCCGAGCTGGCTCTGGGCATAATCGGAAATGCCGATGACGGCGACATCGCCGTCGATGCGGACATATTCATGATCCTTGGTGTAGCGCACGTCGCTCATGGGTCAGGCCCCCTTCTGTTCGGCTTTACGGACGTAGCGCTGGGCCACGAACGGGAATGTGACGACGGTTGCGGGCAAAGCCTTGCCGCGCACGAGAATGTCGAGGACCGTGCCCGGCGCGGCGAGCGCCGGCGGCACATAGCCCATGGCGATGGGCGCGTTGAGGGTGGGGGCGAAGCCGCCCGACGTGACCGTGCCGACCACGGTTCCATCCTTGGCGATCTCGGCGCCCTCGCGCGCCGGCGCCCGCCCTTCGAGGCGCAGGCCGATTCGCATGCGCGCCGGGCCTTCGGCCAGCTCGCGCTGGATGCGGCCGGCGCCCGGGAAGCCGCCGCCCTCGCGCCGCCGCTTCTGGATCGACCAGACCAAGGCGGCCTCGACCGGAGAGGTGGTGGGGTCGATGTCGTGCCCATAGAGGCACAAGCCCGCCTCCAGCCGCAGCGAATCGCGCGCGCCGAGGCCGATGGGCTTCACCTCCGGCTCGGCGAGCAGCGTGTTCCAGACCGTGACGGCCGAGCCTTCGGGGATGGAGATTTCAAACCCGTCCTCGCCAGTATAGCCGGAGCGGGAGACATGGACGGGAATGCCGTCGAAGGTCGCGGGGCCGGCGGCCATGAAGTCCAGCGCCGCGCCTTCGGGGGCATGGCGCGCTAGCACGGCGGCGGCCTGCGGACCCTGGAGCGCGAGGAGGGCACGATCGTCCAGCCGTTCCAGCCTCACGTCTGCTGGCAGCCGGGCGGCGATATGGGCGTAGTCGGCTTCCTTCCCGGCGGCATTCACCACCAGCAGCAAGGTGCCGTCCTCTTCCGGCGCGCCGGGGCGGGTGACCATGAGGTCGTCGAGGATGCCGCCGTCGTCCGCCAAGAGCTGGGAATAGCGCTGCCGGCCGGGTTTGAGATTGAGGATGTCGGCGGGAATCAGGGCTTCGAGCGCGGCGGCCGTGGTCGCGTGGTCCGGGCCGACAAGCTTGGCCTGGCCCATGTGGGACACGTCGAACAGGCCGGCATGGGTGCGGGTCCATCCGTGCTCGGCGAGGATGCCGTCGCGATATTGCACCGGCATGTCGTAGCCGGCGAATGGCACGAGGCGGGCGCCAAGCGCCGCATGGGCGCCGTGCAAGGGCGTTTTCAGAAGGGGGAGATCGGTCTCGGGATGTGACATTCCGGTTCCTGGGGGCGCGCCAAAATCATCGGGTCTTTCGACCCGAGCGGCGCCCCCTCTGTCACCGGAACCTGAGAGATTTGACCGCGCCCGGTGGAACGGGCACGGCTTACGCCTTCGGTGAGCCACCCGCATGAGCCCTGAGGGTCACGCCGCGGCTGCTTTCCAGAGTGTCGTCCCCCTGCGGTCCTTTTGCCTGAGCGGTTCCGGGGCGGTTGCGCCTTCGGCGCCGGCCATCATCCGGAGATGGGCCGGTCTCTCCCGCAGGGATCTTCCGAGCGACCGCTCCGAGGAACGGCCGCCGTCACCATAGACAAACGCGCCGCAGGGTCAATGCGGCGCTTTTCGTCATTGCGCGGGCGCCGGGCCGAAGGTCGCCGGGGCGGGTCCGAAGGTGGGCGCCGGGCCGAAGGTGTTCGGGTCGGCCGCCGGCGCGGCGGGCTTGCTCGCCGCCGGCTTGGCAGCGGCGGGAGCGGCAGCCGCCGGAGCGGGCGTCGCCGCCGGAGCCGTGGCATCGGCAGCGGGCGCGGCGGGACGGGGCCGGGCCGGCCGCGGCCGCGCCGGGGTTTCGCCCTTGGGGTCGAAGCCCACGTAGATCACATATTTTTCCATCGCCGCCGGGGTCGTGACCGGGAACGAGATGGTGTCCTCGACCACCGTGAAGGTGGTCTGGGTTTCGCCCTGGGGGATGTTCAGCGGCACCACGAAGAATTTGGTGGTGATGGTCTTGGGCGAGGGGCCTTCCTGCACCACGGCGATGCGGATCGGCACATTGAGCGCGCCGGGGGTGCCCTTGTCGCCGAGCAGGACCCGCCCGTCGAGGCCGACCTTCACCGTCATCACGCCGTTGGCGATATTGCACTCGCGGGCCAGCTGGCCGAGCGAACCCTGGTATTTCAGGCCGCCGCCGGGAGCGGGCACCTGCCAGGCGGAGGCGCCGGAGCGCACGTCCACGCGCGGGCATTCGAACTCGACCGCATCGGGGCCGGAGCCCACGGTCATATTATTGGTGGGCTGGGCCGCGCCGACCCCGCCCGCCGCCGCGGCCGGGTCCACATTCACGCCGGGCGCGCCAAACGTTCCCTGCGAGTTGCCCGCGCACCCTGCAAGGGTGATGGCCATGGCTGCCCCGGCCAACACACGCATAGGCAGAGCAGCGTCTAAAGCAAAACGCATGAGGAAACTCCAAAAACCTCCGCAAGACGCGTATGTATAACAGAAGGTTAAAGCGCAGGGGGAGGGGGGACCTGCGCCTTGAGCCTGTCCTTGGGGAGGTATCTGACTCTATGGTTACCGGCGGCGCGCGCCGCTCAGTTCCCCACCACCCCCGCGGGACGGCCGGCGACCACCACCAGCGCCTTGCGCGCGCCCGCCAGGCGCTGCGAGACACGGCGCAGATCCTCCAGGCTCACCGCCTCGATCAGCGCGTTGCGGCGATCGATATAATCCATGCCGAGCTTGTCGATCTGGATCTGGAGCAATTGCCCGGCGATCTTCGAGGAGGTGTCGAAGCGCAGCGCATAGCTTCCGGTCAGGTAGCTCTTGGCTTCGTCCAGCTCCGCCTGGGTCGGGCCCTTGTCGAGGATCTGCTGGAATTCCTCGTTGATGATCTTGATGGATTCACCCGCGCGGTCATTCTTGGTGGCCGTGCCGGCGAACCACAGGCCCACATGCTCCAGCGCCACCTGGTAGGAATAGACCGAGTAGGCGAGCCCGCGCGCTTCGCGCACTTCCTTGAACAGGCGCGAGGAAAACGCGCTGCCGCCGAGGATGTGATTGAGCACATAGGCGGGGATGAAATCCGGGTCCTGCCGCTCCAGCCCGTCGGTACCGATCATGACCACGGACTGGGGGACATCGAGCGGGATCACGTCGGTCTTGCCGAGGCCCTGGGGCTTCACATCGGCAACCGGCGTCAGCTGCGCCGTGGCGGGAAGCGCGCCGAACACGCGGTCCAGCTCGGTGGCGAGTTCCTCTGGCGTGATGTCGCCCACCACCGCCACGCGCAGGTTGGAGCGGGCGAGCGTGCGCTTGGCGAAGCCGGTCAGATCCTCGCGCGTGATATCGGCAACGCTCGCGAGCGTGCCGTCCACCGGGCGGCCATAGGGATGGTTCGGGAAGGCGAGCGCGAACCAGCGCTCGTTGGCGAGCGAATTGGGATCAGTCGAGCGCCGGCGCAGCGAGGCGAGCTGGGCGGTGCGGATGCGTTCCACCGCCTCGGTGTCGAAGCGCGGCTGCGTCACCGACAGGCGCAGCATGTCGAAGGCGGTGTCGCGATTTTCCGAAAGGGTGCGCACCGATCCGCGCACTTCGTCGCGCCCGGCGTCGAAATGCAGTTCGATGGCCTTGTCCGCCAGCGCCTGGTGGAAGCGCTCGGCGTCATATTCGCCTGCGCCCTCGTCGAGCAGCGAGGCCGCGAGGCTGGCGATGCCGGGGCGTTCCGCCGGGTCCTGCGCGGCGCCGCCGAGGAAGGCGAACTCCATGGCGAGCAGCGGCAGAGTGGTGTCGCGCACCAGCCACGCCTCGATGCCGCCGGGGCTGACCACGCGCGTGATCCGCGTGGTCTGGGACTGGGCGGGAACCGCGGAAACAAGGGAGACAGCCATCATCACCAACACAAGAATGCGAGCGCGAAACAGGGAAGCGGCGGGAGATGCGCTCACGAGCGCTTCTCCGGCGCCACGGGCGCGGCCGCGGGGGGCGGCGTCAGATAGCCGGTCACCGCGCGCTTCAGCACCAGATAATGGGCGGCGGCGGCCTGCACGTCCGCCGCGCTCACGCGCTTGATGAGGTCCGGCCAGCGATTGACGTCCTCCACGGAAATGCCGGTAGCCCAGGCGGCGCCATAGATGCGTGCGAGCGTCGCCTGATTGTCGCGGGCATAGATGGCTTCCGCCGTCAGGCGGGTCTTGGCGCGGGCCAGCTCGACGTCGTCCGGCCCATCCTTCGCCATCTTGGCGATCACGCCGTCCATGGCCTGTTCCAGGGTTTCCAGCGTGACGTCCGGGCGGGGCGAGGCGGAAATGCCGAAGCGGGTCTCGTCATAGGCCGTGCTCTGATACCAGGCGCCGGCACCGGCCGCGAGGCCCTGCTCGACCACGAGCTCGCGATAGAGACGGCCGGTCTGCCCGCCGCCGAGGATCTGCGCCAGCACGTCCAGCGCCTCCGCCTCGCCGGGCTTGGCGGTGCGATAGGAGGGCACCAGATAGCTGCGCTGCAGGCTCGGCTGGGCGACGCGGGGGTCGCTCAGCGATACCCGGCGATGGACCTGCGGCTCGGGTTCCTGCGGGCGGTTGCGCGGCGGCGTGTCGGCGCGCGCGACCTTGCCATAGGTCTTTTCCGCCAGCGCACGCACGGCTTCCGGCTCCACATCGCCGGCCACCACCAGCACGGCATTGTTCGGGGCATAGAAGCGGCGATAGAAGGCGAGCGCGTCCTCGCGGTTCAGCTGCTTGATCTCATGCTCCCAGCCAATGATGGGATGCTGGTAGGGATGGTTCACATAGGTCGCGGCCTGGAGCGCCTCGGAGAGGCGGGCGCCGGGGTCGCTGTCGGTGCGCATGCGGCGCTCCTCGAGCACCACGTCGCGCTCGGGCAGCACCACCGCGTCGGAGAGCTTCAGCCCGGTCATGCGGTCGGCCTCGAAGGTCATCACCGTTTCCAGGTGCTCCTTGGCGACGCGCTGGTAATAGGCGGTGTAGTCCTGGGAGGTGAAGGCGTTCTCCTGGCCGCCGAGGCGCGCCACCTCGCCCGAGAATTTGCCGGGGCCGGCTTTCTCGGTGCCCTTGAACATCAGGTGCTCAAGGAAATGGGCGATGCCGGATTTGCCCGCCTGCTCGTCCGCCGAGCCGACCTTGTACCACACCATATGGGTGACCACGGGCGCGCGGTGGTCGGGAATCACCATCACCGTCAGGCCGTTGGCCAGCTGGTATTGGGTGACGTCCGGCCCTGCGGCGGAAGCGGCGTTCAACGTTGCTGCGGCGGTTCCCGCGGCGACCATTGCGATCATTGCCAGGCGTCTCATCTGTTCGTTTCTGCCCTTTTGAGGCATGGGCCGCGCGAAGGGGTGACGGCGCATCGCTTTAAAATAGGAAGCCCGCGGCGCGTCGCCACTGCGGCGGGGCGTGTTTCGCGCACATTCCCGCGCGCGTGCGGCGGCGTTTCGCGCGTGCGGGGTCGTTTCCTCACGCGGATTGGCGTGCCGTGTGGTCCGGTGCCGCGACGGCACAGCCGCGGCTCGAAAGGGTCACTGGCGATCGAACAGCGTCGGGAACTTGAAGGGTTCCGCCTTCTGCTCCACCACCCCATAGGGGGCGTTGGGGGCAGGGGTCTGGTAGCCCGGCGGCGGCTCGGTCAGCTCCTGCCGCTCGGGCTCGCCATTGAAGGTGAGCTTGTCCTTGTCGCCGCCCTGGGGCGAGAACCAGTTCTTGAAGCCGAGTTCGCTCGGCAGCAGCACGTCGCGCTTGGATTCGGCCCCGACCGGCGCGCCATTGGCGACGCTTTGCGTCGGCTTGTGCTTGGCGTTGTTCAATTGCGAGGGCAGCAGAACGCGGCTTGAATCGGTCAGGCCGACCGGCGTCTGGTCCCCCGCCTTGGCCTTGGCCGCGCGAATGACGTCGGGATCCTTCGGCCAGTTGGGATTGACCGCCGCGCCGCCGTCGCGCGGGGTGGGCAAGGTGGCGGTGGCGCTGGGCGGGGGAACCACCAGCGGCGCGCGCTCGCGATATTGGATCTGCGGCTTCTCGTCGTCATTGAGGCCGAGGAAACCGCCGAGCGTGGTCTTGAAGAAGTCGCCGGTATCGCTTTCCTGGGCGGCAGCGAGGTTCGGAGCGGCGAAGAGGGCGGCGAACGGCAGCGCGGCCAGCAGGAGGCCACGCAGCATGAAAGCTGGGTTTCGCCGATTTTCCGTCATTCGCATGGGCCTTTCCCTCGTGCGCCTGCCCCTTCTCGGACATTCAGCCCATACGGCTGGGGTCTGAGGGCGGCATTTTTGAGGCGCGTCCGAAGAAAGCATCATAAAGCAGCACGATCACGCCCACAACGACCGCCACATCCGCCACGTTGAACACGTACCAGTTGAAGCCGAACGCGTGCAGCGACACGAAATCGAACACCGCGCCATAGACCACCCGGTCCGCGGCATTGCCGATGGCGCCGCCGATCAAAAGGCCGAGAGAGAAGGCCTCCAGCTTGCGCGGCGTGCGCGCCAGCCAGACCGCGAACAGCAGAGAGGCGATCACCTTGAACGCCACCAGCACCCAGCGGCCGGTCTCGCCCTGGGGGAACAGGCCGTAGCTGATGCCGCTGTTCCACAGCACCACCAGATTGAGGAACGGCGTCAGTTCCCGCACCCCCTCGGGCCAGCTCTGGGACCAGGCGAGCACCGCCGTCTTGCTGCCCTGGTCGAGCACCAGGACGATCAGCGCCACCAGGACGCCGAGGCGGATGTGGCGCGGGGGGCTCATTCGGCGGCGGCTCGCGCGGCCAGCTCGCGCAGGGCGCGGGCATCGCGCAAGGTGACATCGGGATACTCGGGATCGCTGCCGACCTCCTCCAGCACCTTCCAGGAGCGCGCGCATTTGCGGCCCTGTGCCAGGGCGGGCACCACAGCTACGCCGGGGACCTCATCGAGCATGAAGGCGCCTTCGGGTGGCGCCGCCAGGACGAGGTGCGCGCCCGAGGTGATGCACACTTCCGCCAGATCCACGCCCTCGAGAGCGGCGGCAAGGTCCGGATCGGTCACGAACACCTGCGGCGCGGCTTCGAGCGAGGAGCCGATGCGCTTGGCGGTGCGTTCCACCTCCAGCGCGCCGAGCACGACCCGGCGCACGAGGCGGATCTTCCGCCAGGTTTCCGCGAGCGCCTCATTCTTCCATGCCGCCGGCGTTTCCGGGAAGGTGCGCAGATGCACCGAGCCTTCCGTATCGCCGGTGCGCGCCAGAAAAGCCTCCTCGCAGGTGAAGGGGAGGATGGGGGCGAGCCAGGTGACGATGCGTTCGAACACCTCGTCCAGCACGGTCAGGCAGGCGCGGCGCGTGACCGAGGACAAGGGATCGCAATAAAGCGCGTCCTTGCGCACGTCGAAATAGAAGGCCGACAGCTCGCTGGTCATGAAGGACGTCAGCAAGGCGTGGACCTTTTTGTAATCATAGGCCACGTAGGCGGCGCGGATCTGCCCGTCCAGCTCCTGCAGGCGATGCAGGATTAGCCGCTCCAGGGGCGGCATGTCGGCGAAGGCGACCCGCTCGGCGGCACGGTAATGATGCAGCGATCCCAGCAGCCAGCGCACGGTATTGCGCAGCTTGCGGTACGTGTCGGCGGTCGTCTTCAGGATTTCGGGGCCGATTTTCAGATCGTCGGCATAATCGGAGGCGCACACCCACAGGCGCAGGATGTCGGCACCGGACGCCTTGATCACGTCCTGGGGCGAGACCACATTGCCGAGCGACTTGGACATCTTGTGCCCGTTCTCATCCAGCACGAAGCCGTGGGTGAGCACTGCGTCATAGGGCGGGCGGCCGCGGGTGCCGCAGCTTTCCAGCAGCGAGGAATGGAACCAGCCGCGATGCTGGTCGGACCCTTCCAGATACATCACCCGGTCCGGGCCGTCGGGCGGGCGGTTCGCCTTCAGGTCGGGCCGCACTTCCAGGGTGAAGGCGTGGGTGGAGCCCGAGTCGAACCACACGTCCAGGATATCGTCCACCTTGGCCCAGCCTTCGGACGCGCGATCGCCGAGGAAGCGCTCGCGGGCGCCGTCCTTGTACCAGGCATCGGCGCCTTCCTCCGCGAAGGCGGCGGCGATGCGGGCGTTCACGGCGGCATCCTTGAGGATCTCCACCGAGCCGTCGCCCACTTCCTTCACGAACACGGCGATGGGCACGCCCCAGGCGCGCTGGCGCGAGACCACCCAGTCGGGCCGGCTGGCGATCATGCCGGTGATGCGGTTTTCACCCGCCGCCGGCACCCAATCCACGGTCTTGATGCCGGCGAGCGCACGGGCGCGCAAGGTATCGGGCGCGTTGCCGGGGAGGGTTGCCGGACGTGGTGCCGCCGTGCCGTCCGCAGTGCGGATGTCCTGGTCCATGGCGATGAACCATTGCGGCGTGTTGCGGAAGATCACCGGCTTCTTGGAGCGCCAGGAATGGGGATATTGGTGCTTCAGCCGGCCGCGCGCGAGCAGCTTGCCGGCCGCCACCAAAGCGTCGATGACCGCCTGGTTGGCATCGCCCTTCTCGCCCTTTTCGGTGATGACGCGCTTGCCGGCAAAGCCCGGCGCCTGGTCGGTATAGAAGCTGTCCTCGTCCACCGTATAGGGGATGGCGGGATTGATGCCGCGCTCCTCCAGCCAGCGGCGATGCTGGGTCCAGATCTCGAAATCCTCGCGGCCGTGGCCGGGGGCGGTGTGGACGAAGCCCGTGCCCGCATCGTCGGTGACATGGTCGCCTTCGAGCAGGGGCACTTTGAAGGAATAGCCGAGCGAGGCGAGCGGGTGGGCGGTAACGAGGTTCGCCAGCACGTCCGCCGGCACGTCGCCGAGCCGCGCGAAGCTGGTGACGCGGGCGGCCTTGAACACCTCATCGGCCAGTTTGTCGGCGAGGATCAGCTTGTTGCCCGCCTTCGACCAATTCTCGGCCGGCGCCTCTGTGACCTCATACAAGCCGTAGGAGATGCGCTTCGAGAAGGAGATCGCCCGGTTGCCGGGCATGGTCCACGGGGTGGTGGTCCAGATGACGACAGAGGCGCCGGCGAGGCTATTCGCGGCATTGACCGTCGGTTCTGAGATTCCTGGTCCATGGCGAACAACACGCTGCACCGGAAATTTCACCCACACCGTATCCGACTGGTGGTCGTGATATTCCACTTCCGCCTCGGCGAGCGCGGTCTTCTCCACCACCGACCACATCACCGGCTTGGAGCCGCGATAGAGCAGACCGTTTTCCGCGAACTTGATGATCTCGCGGGCGATCTGCGCCTCGCCGAGAAAGCTCATGGTGGTATAGGGATGGTCCCAGTCGCCCTCGACGCCCAGGCGCTTGAATTCGGTGCGCTGCTCGTTCAGCCAATGCTCGGCATAGGCCCGGCATTCCTGGCGGAAGGCGATCATGGCGGCGCTGTCGGAGAAGTCCGGCTTGGCCTTGCCCTTCTTGCGGTAATTCTCTTCCTCGATCTTCCATTCGATCGGCAGGCCGTGGCAATCCCAGCCCGGCACGTAATTGGAATCGAAGCCCAGCATCTGCTGGGAGCGCGTCACCACGTCCTTCAGGATCTTGTTGAGCGCGTGGCCGATATGGATGTTGCCATTGGCATAGGGTGGGCCGTCGTGCAGCACGAAGCGCGGGCGGCCGCGCCCCTCTTCGCGCAGCCGTTCGCGCAGGCCGATGCGGGCCCAGCGCTCCAGCAGCTCCGGCTCCTTCTTCGGCAGCCCGCCCCGCATGGGGAAGTCGGTCTGCGGCAGGAACAGGGTCGCGGAATAGTCCACGGCGTCGGACGGCGTCTTCTCGGTCATGGGATCGGGCTCGAAAGGGATCTTGGCGGCAGATCGTGACATCGTGTGGCGCACCCCGGCGCAGGGGCGGGGCGGTCGCGGCGAAGGGGCGTGTCCCGGTTGACCCCGCGCGCTCAGGCGCGCTGGCGGGGTGCCGGGCTGGTAATTCGCGCCCGGGCCGGGCGGCGCGCGCCCTGATGTGACGGTGCTTGTGCCATGCAGGGCTTCTAGCAGGCGTCTTCGCGCGGGAAAAGCCCGGATGGCGAGCGGACGCGGCGCCGCGGGCGCCGGGTCCGCCATGCGCAGGGCCGCCGCGCGGCCTGCGAAAAGCGATGAAGCCCCGGCCGTTGTGGCCGAGGCTTCATCTTCCCCTCTTTTTATTCTGGTCGCGGCCGGCCCGCTTGTTCTGGTTTCGGCGGGCCTGCCCCTGGATCGTAATGCGGCGGCGCGCCGCCGGGTGTCGGAAGGATCCGGCCGCCGACCGGCGACCGGAGGAAGCGGGGCGGCGATGCCGCCGCCCCTCAGGCTCAGCTGTGGTAGGCGCGCTCGCCGTGCTCGGTGATGTCGAGACCCTCGCGCTCCTTCTCCACCGGGGCGCGCAGTCCGACCACGGCCTTGATGATGAAGAAGAGGATCGCGGAGCCGACGCCCGACCACACGAGGGTGATGAGCACCGCCTTCACCTGCGCCAGGACCTGGGCGCCCATGACGTATTCGGCAACCGCGCCGGTGGTGTAGTCGAAGATGCCCGTGCCGCCGAGGGCGGGGCTCACGACGATGCCGGTCGCGATGGCGCCGAAGATGCCGCCGATGCAGTGCACGCCGAACACGTCGAGCGAGTCATCGTAGCCGAAGGCGTTCTTCACGGTGGTGCAGAAGAAGAAGCACAGCACGCCGACGATGAGGCCCGAAACCAGCGAGCCCATGATGCCGGCGAAGCCCGCCATCGGGGTGACGGCCACGAGGCCGGCAACCGCGCCGGAGACGACGCCGAGCATGGAGGGCTTACCCTTGGCGAGCCACTCGATGATCATCCAGGAGATCGCGGCCGCGCAGGTGGCGATGAAGGTGTTCATCATGGCCAGAGCGGTGAGGCCGTTGGCTTCCAGGTTGGAGCCGGCGTTGAAGCCGAACCAGCCGACCCACAGGAGGGAGGCGCCGACCATGGTGAGCGTCAGGGAGTGGGGGGAGAAGGCTTCCTTGCCGAAGCCCGTGCGCTTGCCGACGATGAGGCAGCCCACGAAGGCGGCGATACCGGCGTTGATGTGCACCACGGTGCCGCCCGCGAAGTCGATGGCGCCGATCTTGTAGATGTAGCCGGCGTCCGCGAGGACCGCGTCGAGGGCGTCCTGCGCGGCCTGCTTGGCCGGGCCGTCAGCCGCCGCCTTCAGCGCCTTGGCCGCCGCGTCCACCGCGTCCGGGCCGGCCCAGTACCAAACCATGTGGGCGATCGGGAAGTAGATGAACGTGACCCAGAGCGGCACGAACAGCACGATCGCCGAGAACTTCACGCGTTCCGCGAACGCACCGAAGATCAGCGCCGGGGTGATCATGGCGAAGGTCATCTGGAAGGCGACGAACACCAGTTCGGGAATGGCCACGCCGACCGTGAAGGTGGCGCCGGCGGAATCCGTCGTGATGCCCTTCATGAAGGCCTTGGAGAAGCCGCCGACGAAATCGGAGCCGCCGGTGAAGGCCATGGAATAGCCGTACAGGACCCAGATCAGGCCGACGATGCAGACGGTGTAGAACACCTGCATCAGCACCGAGAGCATGTTCTTGCCGCGCACGAGGCCGCCGTAGAACAGGGCGAGGCCGGGGACCGACATCATCAGCACGACCATGGCGGAGACCAGCATCCAGGCCGTGTCGCCCTTATTGATGGTCGGCGCCGCGGCCACCGCCGCCGCGGCGTCGGCCGCCGGCGTGGCTGTCTGCGCAAGCACGGGCATGGCAAGGGCCGCCGCTGCGAGAAGGGTTGGCAGTCCCACGCGGGACCAGGTCTTGAACGTCATGGAATATGGCTCCGTGAATGAGGATTGCTCAGAGGGCGTCGGTGTCGGTCTCGCCGGTGCGGATGCGAACCGCCTGATCGATCTGGAAGACGAAGATCTTCCCGTCGCCGATTTGGCCCGTCTTGGCGGCAGCGGTGATGGCTTCGACCACCTTCGCGACCTGATCGGAGGCGACCGCCACCTCGATCTTCAGCTTGGGGAGAAAGCTCACGGCATATTCGGCGCCGCGATAGATTTCCGTGTGCCCCTTCTGGCGGCCGTAACCCTTGACCTCGGTCACGGTCAGGCCGTGAACGCCGATGCCGGTCAGGGCGTCGCGCACCTCTTCGAGCTTGAACGGCTTAATGATGGCCATCACGATCTTCATGGATCGATCCCTGTCCCTGTCCCCGTGATGCCCTCGCACCGCAAAGCGGAGGGCGCGTTCTTCCGGGCCGGGCCGCGCGTGACGGGGAAAATCCACGCTGCAGCACCCAAGCCTGCGAAGAGGGAATCAAGGACCGTGCCAAATGCGTAAAGCCTCGTTTACGGCGTGCTTATTTTCTCGCCACGAGACTCTTCGTCATGCGGTTGCCGCAACGTTGCCGAAATTTTAGCCTAAAAAATAATCAGATCGCTCAATTCGGCGTCACCTTGGGGCGACCGGGCGCATCAAACCCTCCTGTGCCGCGGAAGCGACCAGTTTTCCGTCGCGGGTAAACAATTCGCCCCGGCAAAATCCCCGCGCGCCCCCCGCGGCCGGGCTTTCCTGAACGTAAAGCAGCCATTCGTCGGCACGGAACGGCTGGTGGAACCAGAGCGCGTGGTCGAGGCTCGCGACCTGGATGTCCGGGTCGAACACGCTCTTGCGATGCGGCACCAGCGCGGCCTGGAGCAGCGACAAGTCCGATGCATAGGCAAGCACCGCCTGCTGCGTGCGCAGATCGTCCGGCAAGGGGCCGCGCGTGCGCACCCAGATGCTCGGCCGGGAGGTGTTGATATTGCCCGAGAGGAACGAGGGATCGAGGCTCGTCGGCTTCACCTCCAGCGGGCGTAGCGCCATCCAGTCGCGCTTGGAGGCCGCGGGGAAGCGCTTCAACAGCTTCTCGCGCCACACTTCGTCGGAGGGCAGCTGCTCCGGCTGGGGCACCTGCGGCATGGCAATCTGGTGCTCCAGCCCCGGCTCAAGGCGCTGGAACGAGGCCGACATGGAGAAGATGGCCTTGCCGTGCTGGATCGCCTTCACCGTGCGGGTGGTGAAGGAGCGGCCGTCGCGGATGCGGTCCACCTCATAGATGATCGGCACCGAGGGATCGCCGCCCAGCAGGAAATAGCCGTGCAGCGAATGGGTGATGCGGTCCAGTTCCACGGTGCGCTGCGCGGCCACGAGAGCCTGCGCCACCACCTGCCCGCCGAACACCCGCCCGCCGCCCGGGCTCCCGCTGCGACCCCGGAACAGATTGATCTCCAGGGGTTCAAGGTCGAGAATGTTCAGAAGGGCTTCGACATCGTTCATGGCGGGGCTCGACCTTGCAGGTTGCGGGGCAGGTTCGGGCGAGCGAGCCACGCGCCGTGGCGCCCGTCAAGGCCACGCTGCCCTGCGGTCCCGTGCCGCCGGGCCGCATTTTCGGCCGCCCCTGGCCCGCGCCATGCCATGGCCCGCGGGCCTATCGGAGAGAAGATCATGACCGCCAGCGCCCACACCCACACGCCCGCCACAGGCCGCGCCGATGTGGTGATCGCGGGGGCGGGGCTCGCCGGGCTCAGCCTTGCGCTCGCGCTCAAGGACGGGCTCGGGCGCGACGCCGCCATCGCGGTGCTGGACCCGGCCTTTGCGCGCGGCACCTGGGGCGATCCGCGCGCCTCCGCCATCGCCGCCGGGGCGCGCCGGCTGCTGACCGTGCTCGGCGTCTGGGACAAGGTGGCGCAGGCCGCCGAGCCCATGCGCACCATGGTGGTGACCGACAGCCGCACCCGCGACGTCGCCCGGCCGGTCTTCCTCACCTTCGACGGCGAGGTCGAGGCCGGCGAGGCGTTCGCCTACATGGTGCCGAATGCCGTGCTTCAACAGGCCCTTACCGAGGCCGCCCAGGCCGCCGGCGTGACGCTGATCGCCGAGCCGGTGCGCGATTTCTCCACCGACCGCGGCGGCGTGACCGTGTCCTACGGCGCCGACCAGACCTTGCGCGCGCCGCTCCTAGTGGCCTGCGACGGCGCCCGCTCGCGCCTGCGGGAGATGGCCGGCATCCAGACCGTGTCCTGGGCCTATGGGCAATCGGCCATCACCTTCACGGTGGAGCATGAGCGCCCGCACGAGGGACGGGCGGAGGAACATTTCCTGCCCGGTGGCCCGTTCGCCACGCTACCGCTGCCGGGCAACCGCTCTTCCGTGGTGTGGACGGAGCGGACGGCGGAGGCCCAGCGCCTCGTGGACCTGCCCGCGTTCCGCTTCCAGGAGGAGCTGGAGCAGCGCTTCGGCCTGTCGCTCGGCGCGGTGAAGCCGGTGACCAAGCCGAGCGTGCATCCCCTCGGCTTCGCCATGGCGCGCAGCTTCATCGGCGAGCGGTTCGCCCTGGTGGGGGACGCCGCCCATCTCATCCATCCCATCGCCGGACAGGGCCTCAACATGGGCCTGCGCGATGTCGCCGCCCTGGCCGAGGCGATCACGGACGCGGCCCGCGTCGGGCTCGATTACGCTTCCCCCCAGGTGCTGGAGCGCTATCAGCGCTGGCGCCGCTTCGACACGCTGGCCATGGGGGTGGCCACCGACGGGCTGAACAAATTGTTCTCCAACCATTCCGACGCCCTGCGGCTGATGCGCGATGTCGGCCTCGGCCTGGTGGCTCGCCTGCCGCGCCTCAAGGGCCTGTTCATCAAGGATGCGGCGGGGCTGACCGGCGCGGTGCCCAAGCTCATGCGCGGGGTGGCGCTGTAGCGCCAACCGGGCGCCCCGCCTCGGGGAGGGGCGCGGGTGGGACGAATCGCGGCCCGCGGGGCGGCCTCAAGCGGCGGGCGCCAAAAATGTTTCACGTGAAACAATGGCTTAGCGAAGACGAACACGGTGTGAAGCGGGTTTCTCGCGGCTCCTCCGCTGATGACACCGCGATTTCGCGTGAGATCTCGCACATGAATCCTGAGGGCGTGAACCCATCGGTTCCGTGGCCCTGAGATCGCGTTTCCTCGGCTGGCGTCTTGACCGGGAGCAGCGTCATGCACGGGCGCGACCTATGCATCCACGCGGCATCGCTGGTGCCAGCCTTTCGGGACCGCGCGGTCGCAGCGGCGTGGAGGGACGGGACAGGCCCGGCCATAATGCGCGAAGACGGATGCGCTGCTCAGGCACCCGTCGGCTCTTCATGAGAGGTCTTCTCCCTCCCCCCTTGTGGGGGAGGGGTGGGGAGGGGGGTCTGATGCCGCGAACACTCCCTCGCCGGTTGGGCTGCGCGATACCCCCCACCCTAACCCTCCCCCGCAAGGGGGGAGGGGACGCGGCGGCAAGGGGGGCTTGGGGCGAAGGTTGGAGGGGCGCGGCGAGGGCGTTGCACCGCCGCTGCGTGTGGTCGGAACGCGAGACAGACGCTGCGCCTCAGGCACCCGTCGGCTCTTAGTGAGAGGTCTTCTCCCTCCCCCCTTGCGGGGGAGGGGTGGGGAGGGGGGTCTGATGCCGCGAACACCCCGTTGCCGGTTGGGCGGCGCGATACCCCCCTCCCCGGCCCTCCCCCGCAAGGGGGGAGGGGACGCGGCAAGGGAGGCTCGGGGGTGAGGGTTGGAGGGGAGCGGCGAGGGCGTTCACCGCCGCTGCGTGTGGTCGGAATGCGAGACCGACGCTGCGCCTCGGGCAACCGTCGGCTCTTCGTGAGGGCTCTTCTCCCTCCCCCCTTGTGGGGGAGGGGTGGGGAGGGGGGCTGATGCCGCGAACACTTCGTCGCCGGTCAGCCGGCGCGATACCCCCCTCCCCGGCCCTCCCCCGCAAGGGGGAGGGGACGTGGCAAGGGAGGCTTGGGGGCGAAGGTTGGAGGGGCGCGGCGAGGGCGTTGCACCGCCGCTGCGTGTGGTCGGAACGCGAGACGGACGCTGCGCCTCAGGCACCCGTCGGCTCCTCGTGAGGGCTCTTCTCCCTCCCCCCTTGTGGGGGAGGGGTGGGGAGGGGGGCTGATGCCGCGAACACTCCCTCGCCGGTCAGCCGGCGCGATACCCCCCTCCCTGGCCCTCCCCCGCAAGGGGGGAGGAGATGCGGCAAGGGAGGCTCGGGGGCGAAGGTTGGAGGGGAGCGGCGAGGGCCGGGACGGGGCCGGCCATGACGCGCGAAGTCGGATGCTGCGCCTCGGGCACCCGTCGGCGCTTCATGAGAGGTCTTCTCCCTCCCCCCTTGCGGGGGAGGGGGGTCTGATGCCGCGAACACCCCATCGCCGGACGGGCGGCGCGATACCCCCCACCCTAACCCTCCCCCGCAAGGGGGGAGGGGATACGGCAAGGGAGGCTCGGGGGCGAAGGTTGGAGGGATGCGGCGAGGGCGTTGCGCCGCCGCTGCGTGTGGTCGGAACGCGAGACGGACGCTGCGCCTCGGGCACCCGTCGGCTCTTCGTGAGGGCTCTTCTCCCTCCCCCCTTGAGGGGGAGGGGTGGGGAGGGGGGTCTGATGCCGCGAACACCCGATCGCCGGTTGGGCGGCGCGGCACCCCCCTCCCTGGCCCTCCCCCGCAAGGAGGGAGGGGACGCAGCGGCAAGGGGGGCTCGGGGGTGAGGGGGCTCGGGGGTGAAGGTTACAGGGATGCGGCATGGGCGTTGCACCCTTCCGCCTGAGCCTGCGCCTCAGGCTGATCCCGCCTCCGCCTGAGCCTACGCCTCAGGCTGATCCGCCTCCGCCCGAGGCGCAGCCTCAGGCTTGGGTCTCGATGAAACGCACCAGCGCCGGCAGCACGCCGGGGTGAAGGGGGGCGGCGCGGTTCCTGTAAAGGGCGAAATTCGCCGCGCGGTCGTCCGGCGCCACCTTGAACATGTGGTTCGCCTCGGCCAGCGTCACCACCTCCGCATCCGGCCGGCCGCGCCGCAGGGCCGCGAGGTCCTGCCCGCCCACCTGAAGATCACGCAGGCCCTGGACCAGCAAGGTCGGGGCGCGGACATGGGCGAGGTCGCCCGCCGGGTCCACCGCGCATTCCGAAGCGAGGAACGGCTGCACCGAGGGGCGGAAGGCCATGCGCAGCGCGGGGGGCACCTCGAACACCCGCCCGCCGGCCGCCACCGTGCGCAGGATGGTCAGCGCCGTGTCCAGCATGGAGTCGGTGAGGTTCATGGCCACGAACTGGTCGCGCAGGATATCGGCCAGCGGCCGCCCGGCGCCGGCCAGCAGCACCAGGCCCGAGACCGGCACCCGCCCGGCGCTGCGCGTCGCAACGCTCGCGCCCTCGCTATGGCCGATCACGATCAGGCTGGAGACATCCCTCCGCGCTCCGAGGGCGGTGAGGGCGCCGACGGCATCGTCCACATATTGGTCGAAGCGCAGATCCTCTTCGCGCGCCACCAGGGCGCGGCTGCCGCCCACGCCGCGCTTGTCGTAGCGCAACACCTTGTAGCCGGCTCCGGCGAGGCCGAGCGCCAACTGGCGATAGAGGTCGGTCGCGATGGAGGGGCCGTTGCCGTCGCGGTCCAGCGGACCGGAACCGGGCAGAAGCAGCACCGCCGGGCCGGCGGCGCGGCCGTCGCGGGCGAGCGCCAAGGTGCCGCTGAGGCCGCCGAGCGCCCAGGGCTGCTCCTCCACCTCGAAGACGGGAGCCGCCCCGAGGCGCCGGGATCCGGTGAGCAGCAGGCCGCAGGCGCCTGCCGCGAGAAGCGCGCGCCGGCTGATCACGCAGGGTCAGCCGTTGAGTTCGGTTTCGGTCAGGCGACGGGCTTCGTCGGCCAGCATGATCGGAATGCCGTCGCGGATCGGGAAGGCGAGCTTGGCCGCGCGCGAGACCAGTTCCTGGCGCGCGCGATCATAGGAGAGCGGCGCCTTGGTGAGCGGGCAGACCAGGATTTCCAGAAGCTTGGGGTCCACTTCGTGGCCCGGTCGCTGCGGCTGCGTCATCGAACATCCCCTAAAAACACCATGCGATCCACCCTCCGCAAAGGGTCCCCGGATCGGCCACGGCATACACCAAAACGCCGCCGAGTGTAGCTGTTGCAGCGCACACGTCCATGAAGAATTTTGCCGGCACCGCGCTGGCGCACTACGGTCAAGCCCAAGATATAACAGGAGAAAGTGCGCTCCCCGAAGGGTTTTGGCGGAAGGATCAGGCCGCCTTTGCGCTCCCTCTCCCGCTTGCGGGGGAGGGCTGGGGAGGGGGAAGCGGCGCGCCGCGCTGTCCTGCTGCCGGTATCGTCCACCCGCCGCGCGAACGCCCTGCCGAACGCCCGTCTGCCCCCTCCTAACCCTCCCCGGTCTGCCCCCTCCCCAGCCCTCCCCCGCAAGCGGGAGAGGGGATGAGGCTGGCTTTTTTTGGAGAACGTGCTCCTTAGTCCGCGAGCCCGAGGCTCGGCGCCGCGCGGCGTTCGAGCACGCCGCGAATGGCCTCCACCAATTCCGCTTCCTTCACCGCGAACTGGGCCGGGCGGGCGGCGCGATATTCCGCATTGTCGGCGATGCCGGCGGCGATCTTCGCGCCTTCCACCAGATCCTTCACCTGCACCTCGCCGGCGTCCTTCTCGTTGGAGCCCTGGATGATCACCGCCGGCGCGCCGCGCTTGTCGGCATATTTCATCTGCGCCTTCATGCCGCCGCCGCCGAGATACATTTCCGCGCGGATGCCGTTGGCCCGCAGGTCCGAGACCATCTTCATGTAATCGGCGATGCGCTCGGGCTGCTTGTCCATCACCAGCACCACCACGGGGCCGATTTCCGGCTCCGCATCCATCTTGCCGAGATGGGCCAGCGCATGGAGCAGGCGCGAGACGCCGATGGAAAAGCCGGTGGCCGGCACCGCCTCGCCCCGAAAGCGCGCCACCAAGCCATCATAGCGCCCGCCGCCCGCCACCGAGCCGAACCGCACCGGGCGGCCGTTCTCGTCCTTCACCTGGAAGGTCAGCTCGGCCTCGTAGACCGGGCCGGTGTAATATTCGAGGCCGCGCACGACGGAGGGGTCGATGCGGATGCGGTCGCGTCCGTAACCGGCAGCTTCCGCCAACTCCGCGATCAATTTGAGTTCTTCAATCCCCTCCCGGGAGGTGGGGTTGTCGCCGAAATGGTCCATCAGGCCGTCGATGACGACCTTGTTTGATTCGACATGATAATTCGGCGATCCCTCCTCCCCAGCGGGGACGAATTTTTCGACCTTACCTAGCTTTTCGCGCTCGGAAGGGGGAACGGACGTCACGTCTGCAAGCAGGGTGACATTGCCTTCTTGAACGATCGCGAGAGCCAGAACTTGATCGATTGCTTCCCGATCCAGCCCCGCGCCCTTGGTGAAGTCGCCGCTCTTGGCCTCAGGGTTTTCCCAGCGGCCCGCGCCGAGCAGGTCGCGCACGCCGTCGACGCCGATCTTGTCCAGCTTGTCGATGGCCCGCAGCACCGTGAGCCGGCGCCCGGCATTCTCATCGCCGCCGAGGCCGATGGCCTCCAGAACGCCGTCCAACACCTTGCGATTGTTCACCTTGATGACGTAATCGCCGCGCGCGATGCCTACCGCTTCCAGTGTGTCGGCGGCCATCATGCAGATTTCCGCGTCCGCTGAGACCGAGGGGGCGCCCACCGTATCGGCATCGAACTGCATGAACTGGCGGAACCGCCCGGGACCGGGCTTCTCGTTGCGGAACACGAAGCCCGCGCGATAGGAGCGGAAGGGCTTCGGCAAGGCGTCGAAATGCTCAGCCACGTGGCGCGCGAGCGGGGCGGTGAGGTCGTAGCGCAGGGAGAGCCACTGCTCGTCATCGTCCTGGAACGAGAACACGCCCTCGTTCGGCCGGTCCTGGTCCGGCAGGAACTTGCCGAGCGCGTCGGTATATTCGATCGCCGGGGTTTCCAGCGCGTCGAAGCCGTACAGCTCATAGACGGCGCGGATCTTGTCCAGCATGGCGCGGGTCGCGGTCAGCTCGGCGCCGTGGCGGTCGACGAAGCCGCGCGGCAGCCGGGCCTTCGGCTTGTTGCTCTGCGTGGACATGGGGAAATGCGCCTGTTGTTCTTGTGCGGAAAGCCGCGTCTTAGAGGAGGCGGACAGAGGCGGCAAGCCGCCGCCCCGTGACGCCGCCCCGCGCCGGCCGTATGAAGGAGCCATGAGCGATCCCGCAGGGTCCATCCCCGACCCCTCCGATCCGGACGGCGCCGAATTCGATCCGCCGCCCGACCGGCCGCTGAAGCGCGGCTGGACCACGGGCACCTGCGCGGCCGGCGCCGCCAAGGCGGCGTTCGCGGCGCTCGCGGGCGGGGATTTTCCCGATCCGGTGGAAGTGGAACTGCCCTCCGGCGCCCGCCCGGCCTTCGCCCTCGCCGTCCAGGCGCTGGAGGGGGACGGCGCCATGGCCGGGATCGTGAAGGATGCGGGGGATGATCCCGACGTCACCCACGGCGCGCTGGTGATGGCGCGGGTGAAGCGCCTGCCGGCGGGCAGCGGCATCGTGTTCCGCGCGGGGGAGGGGGTCGGCACGGTGACGCGGCCCGGCCTGCCGATCCCGCCCGGAGAACCCGCCATCAATCCCGTGCCGCGCGCCATGATCGCCCAGGGCATCGCGGAAGTGGCGGCGGCGCACGGCATCGGCGCCGACGCGGAGGTGGAGATTTCCATCGCGCACGGCGCCGAGCTGGCGCTGAAGACCCTCAATCCGCGCCTCGGCATTCTCGGCGGGCTCTCGGTTCTGGGCACGACGGGCATCGTCATCCCGTTCTCCTGCTCGGCCTGGATCCATTCCATCCATCGCGGCATCGATGTCGCCCGCGCCATGGGGCTGGACCATGTGGCGGGGGCGACAGGGTCCGCCTCTGAGGCGGCGGTGCAGGCCCTTCACGGCCTCGACGAGGTGGCGCTGATCGACATGGGGGATTTCGTCGGCGGCATGCTGAAATATCTGCGCGCTCATCCGGTCGCCAAGGTCACGGTGGCGGGCGGCGTCGCCAAGATGACCAAGCTCGCCCAAGGCCTGCTGGACCTGCATTCCAAGCGCGGCGCGCCGGATCTGGACGCGCTCGCGGCGCTGGCCGAGGCGGCGGGCGGCTCGGCCGGGCTGTGTGCGCGCATCCGCACCGCCAATACGGTGGCGGAGGCCTTCCAGCATGCGAGCGCGGACGGGCTCGCGCTCGGCGATCTCGTGGCCGCGCGCGCCTGGACCACTGCGGCGGCGGCGCTGGGGCGGGCGGATGTGGCTTTGGAAATCCTGGTGTTCGATCGCGCCGGCACGCTTATGGGCCGCGCGCCCTTCGCGCCGGCGGGGAAGGGCTGAGGCCTATCCCCGATGCCCGCTATCCCCCCATGCCCCGGAAGCGGCGGACGTAATCCACGTCGTAGAGCGCGCTCTCGCGGAAATCGCGCGCGCCGAGCGCCGGCCCCACCAGAATCAGCGCCATGCGCTCGATGGGATCGGCGGCGAGCGTTTCGGCGATGTCGCCGAGCGTGCCGCGCACCAGCTTTTCGTCCGGCCAGCTCGCCTTGGCCACCACCGCCACCGGGCACCCGGCGCCGTAGAAGGGGATGAGTTCGCCCACCACCCGCTCCAGGCCGTGGATGGCGAGATGGATCGCCAGCGTCGCCCCGGTGGCGGCGAAGGCGGCGAGGGTCTCGCCCGGCGGCATGGCCGAGGCGCGGCCGGAAATGCGGGTGATCACCAGGCTCTGCGCCACTTCCGGCACGGTCAGTTCGCGCCCGAGCGCGGCGGCGGCCGCCGCAAACGCCGGCACGCCGGGGGTGAGGGTATAGGCAATGCCGTGGCGCTCCAGCCGGCGGATCTGCTCGGCCACCGCGCTATAGACCGAGAGATCGCCCGAATGCAGCCGCGCCACATCCTGCCCGGCCGCGTGGGCGCGGACATATTCCTGCTCGATGCGGTCGAGGTCGAGCGGGGCGGTGTCGATCAGCCGGGCGTCGGGCGGGCAATAGGCGAGCAGCTCCGGCGAAACGATGGAGCCGGCATAAAGGCACACCGGGCAGCGCGCGAGGAGATCGCGCCCGCGCACCGTGATGAGATCCGCCGCGCCGGGACCGGCGCCGATGAAATGAACGCTCACGCGCCGTCTCCGCTGCGCGCGAGGGCGCAGGTGACGGGGCCGAGCGCAAGGCGCGGGCCGAGCAATTGGGCGCCGAGCCCGGCGGCGGCGAGCGCCGCCGTCTCCGCCGCAGAAGGCACGCGCAGCAAAGCGACCACGCGCTCGGAATGGGTCTGCGCCCGCTCCGCCATGGCTTCGAGCTGGCCCTGGGGCACCAGCACCAAGGGCAGGCCGAGTTCGGCGGCCGCCTGGGAGATGCCCACTTCCCCGCCCTTCACGGCCGGGGTCGCCACGGCGCCGAGATCGGAGCGCCCGAGATCCGCGCGTTCCAGCGCGCCGTCGATGGCGGCGATCACTTCCTCCGCCGAGGCGCCACGGCGGCTGCCGATGCCGGCGACGATCATTGCGCCTCCCTTCCTGGCTTCATCCAGCGCCATTGAGTGATGGGCATGGCCGGGCGCCAGCCCGTCATGCCCTTGATGGGCTCCGCCCGCGATAGGGCGAGGCGCAGCAGATCACCGCCGAGCCGCGCATGCAACGCAAGCAGCACCGCTTCCGTTTCCAGGGTCACGCCATTGGCCACCAGCCGCCCGCCGGGCTTGAGCGCGGCTTCCGCAGCGGCCACCACGCCGTCCTCGCTCGCGCCGCCGCCGAGGAAAATCGCGTCCGGCGCCGGCAGGCCGGCGAGCGCATCGGGCGCCGTGCCCGCGACGATTCGCAGATGCGGCACGCCGAGCGCCTCGGCATTGCGGGCGATGCGCGCCGCGCGCGCGGGATGGGATTCGATTGCGATGGCGGCGAGCGAGGGGTCCGCCAGCAGCCATTCGATGGCGATGGAGCCGGAGCCGCCGCCCACGTCCCACAGCAACTCGCCCTTGCGCGGCGCGAGCGCGGAGAGCGTCACGGCGCGGATCTCGCGCTTGGTGATCTGCCCGTCATGCTCGAACAAAGCGTCGTCCAGTCCGCTGGCGCGGGTGAGCACCGCGCCCGTGCCTTCAACCTCGATGGCGAGCACATTGAGCGGGTCGATGCCGGGCAGGGCGAAATCATGGGCGTGTGCGTCACGGACGCGCGCGCGCGGGCCGCCCAGCGCTTCGAGCACGGTGAGGCGCGAGGCGCCGAAGCCGAGACCCGTCAGCAAGGCGGCGAGGGCGGGCGGGCCGCTCTCGTCCGAGGTGAGCACCAGGATGCGGCAGCCGGGATGCAGGAACGGGCGGATGCGGCCGATCTCGCGCCCGTGCAGCGAGACCTGCGCCACCTCGGCGAGCGCCCAGCCGAGCCGCGCCGCCGCGAGGCTGAAGGCGGAGGGCGCGGGCATGACGTGCATCTCGCCGGCGGGAACAGCGCGCGCGAGGGTGGCCCCGACGCCGTGCAGAAACGGATCGCCCGAGGCGAGCACGCAGACGTTTTTTCCGCGCGCCGCGAGCACCTGCGCCATCCCTTCGGCGAACGGGCTCGGCCAGGGATGCGCCGTGCCCGTCACGGCCTCCGCCGCCAGAGCGAGATGCCGCGCGCCGCCGAACACCATCTGTGCTTGTTCGATGCGTGCGCGGGCGGCGGGCGAAAGCCCATCCAGCCCATCCTCGCCGATGCCGACGATGGACAGCCAGGGGGCGGGTGCGGCAGTCTCCGGCCCCGTTCCTCCGGCGCCGGTGGCTTTGCCCGATGTTTCGTCCTCGTCCTGCACTTCAGCCATGAGGCGCCCCGTGCTCATTCTGGGCGGCACCCGCGATGCCCGGCAATTGGCCGCGCGACTCGCCGGCCGCCCCGATCTTAGCCTGTTGCTCTCCCTTGCGGGACGCACCGAGAATCCCGCGCCCCAGCCGGTGCCGGTGCGCAGCGGCGGCTTCGGCGGCGCCGAGGGGCTGGCGGATTTCCTGCGCGCCCACAAGACATGCGCGGTGATCGACGCCACCCATCCCTATGCCGCCAACATCTCGCGCAACGCCGCCTCGGCCTGCGCGGCGACCGGCGTGCCGCTGCTCGCCCTCGGCCGGCCGGCCTGGGAGGCGCAGGCGGGCGATCGCTGGCGTGAGGTGGAGGACGTGGTGGCGGCCGTGGAGGCGCTCGGCGCCGCGCCGCGCCGGGTGTTCCTGGCGCTCGGCCGCAACGAGGTGCGCGCCTTTGAGGCGGCGCCCCAGCATGCCTATCTGGTGCGCAGCGTCGATCCCATCGCCCCGCCGCTGGCCGTGCCTCAGGCGGACTATATCCTCGCGCGCGGGCCGTTCAGCGAAGCCGAGGACCATGCTCTGCTCGGCACGCGCGGCATCGAGATCATCGTCGCCAAGAATTCCGGGGGCAGCGCCACCTATGGCAAGATCGCCGCCGCCCGGGCGCTCGGCATCGAGGTGGTGCTTCTGCGTCGCCCGCCGCTGCCGGACGTGTCGCGCGTGAGCGATGCCGATGCGGCGCTGGCGTGGCTGGACGCCTGCCTTCATTCCGAAGCCCGCGCCGAGCGGGGCGAATAGACCAGGGGGGAAAGCCCCGGCCGCTCCACAATTCGCGTTTCCGCGCTGCCGATGAGCACGCAGGTGGCCATGTCCGCCTGTGCGCCCTTCGCCTCGGCAAGGGTGGAGAGGGCGATGCGCTCGTCCGGCCGGCCCGCCGCGCGGCCGAAGATCACCGGCACGGACGACGCCAGCACGCCGCGCAGCAGGTCGAAGGCGGCATCCAATTGCCAGGGCCGCGCGCGGCTGATGGGATTATAGAGCGCGATCACGAATCCGGCCCCAGCCGCCGCTGTCAGGCGCGCTTCCACCAGCGGCCAGGGCTTGAGATTGTCGGACAGGGAGAGCGCGCAGAAATCGTGCCCCAGCGGCGCGCCGATGCGGGCCGCCACCGCCAGCATGGCGGTGATGCCGGGCACCATCTCCACCTCCACCGCGCGCCAGTGCGGCGGTCCGTGCTCGATGGCCTCGCACACCGCCGCCGCCATGGCGAACACGCCGGGATCGCCGCCCGAGACCATGGCGACACGCGCCCCCGCCGCCGCCCGCTCCAGCGCCGCGCCGGCGCGGCTCAGCTCCTCGCGATTGTCGGTGGGATGGCGCGTCTGGCCGGGCTTCTCCGGCACGCGGGCGAGATAGGGGCCATAGCCGAAAATCTCCTGCGCCAAATCGAGCGCGGCGCGGGCCTGGGGCGTCACCTGCTCCGGCGATCCGGGGCCGAGGCCGACAACGCTGAGATGCCCGCTCACGCCGCGCCCTCCCAGCCCGGCACCAGCACGATGGCGAAATAGGGCGCGCGGGCATCGTCGCGGTCGGCGAGCGGAACATGGGTGCAGCCCGCCATGGTGCCGCGCTCCACATAGATGGCGCGCTCCAGCCGGCCCGCGCGCGCGAGCGCACGGCGGATCTTCGGCAGGTTGCGGCCCACCTTCATGATGACGGCGGCATCCGCCTGGGCGAGGCGCAGCGTCAGCGCATCCTCGTCCAGCGTGCCGGGCAGCACCATCAGCACGTCCTCGCCCTGGGCGATGGGCGCGCCCACCGTGGACCAGCAGCCCGACATGCCGGTGACGCCGGCGATCACTTCAGTCGGGAAGCGCGGGGCGAGGCGCACATGCAGATGCATGTAGGAGCCATAGAACAGCGGGTCGCCCTCGCTGAGCACCGCCACCGTCTGCCCCGCCATCAGCCGTTCGGCGAGCGCGGCGGCGGAGGCGTCATAAAAGGCCGCGATGGCGCTGCGATACGCCTCGTGCCGATGGGGAATTTCCGTCGTCACGGGATAGAGCAGCGGCACTTCCTCCGCATCCGGCGGAAAATGGGCGGCAGCGATGGCGCGGGCGTGGCTGGAATTGCCGGCCTTGGCGAAATGCGCGATCACATCCGCCGCGCCGAGCGCGCGCACCGCCTTCAGCGTGATGAGTTCCGGGTCTCCCGGCCCGACGCCGACACCGATCAAACGTCCCGTCACAGGCCGGCCCTCGCAAGCGAATTCAGCGCGGCGGCGGTGATGGCGCTGCCACCCAGCCGTCCGCGCACGATGGCAAAGGGGATGCCGCGCGGGTTTTCCGCCAGCGCATCCTTCGATTCGGCCGCCCCCACGAAGCCCACCGGCATGCCGAGGATCGCGGCCGGGCGCGGCGCGCCGGCATCCAGCATTTCCAAAAGATGGAACAAAGCGGTCGGCGCATTGCCGATGGCCACCACCGCGCCCGCAAGATGGGGCCGCCACAATTCCAGCGCGGCGGCGGACCGGGTCGTGCCGAGCCGCTCCGCCAGGTCCGGCACCTGCGGTTCGCGCAGGGTGCACAGCACGGGATTGTGGGCCGGCAGCCGGGCGCGGGTGACGCCATGGGCCACCATCTGCGCATCGCAGAGGATCGGCGCGCCGGCCTTCAGCGCATCGCGGGCGGCCGCCACGAAGCCGGGGCCGAACACGAAGTCGCGCGCCGCCTCCACCAGGCCGCAGGCATGGATCATGCGCACGGCAAGGTCGGCCTCCTCCTCGGTGAAGCGCTTAAGGTCCGCCTCGGCGCGGATGATGGCGAAGGAGCGCTCGTAAATGGCGGTGCCATCGCGCACATAATCGAACCCGGCGGCCATCAGGCGGGATGCTCCATAAAAGCCTGCGTGAGCAGGCGGGACAGGGCCTGCGCCCCGCTTTCCCCGGGCTGTCTGCCCGGCGCCGCGAGGCGGGTGAGGGTGGGGACGAGGGCCGAGGGTGCAAGCACGGCCAGCGCCGCGCCCTCCGCCGTGCCGTCTCGCACGAGGGCGATGGGAAAGTCTACAGCCGGCGCGCCCATCGCGGGTGCAAGCGGTGCGGGCGCGGCCTCGCGCGCCACCAGGGCGAGGGCGGCGGGCGCGGGATGGGCGCAGCCCTTGGCGCAGCCGGAGACATGGATGTCGAACGAGCCGTCGAGCAGCGGCGCGAGCGCGCGCGCCACCTGCGGGGCGAGCGCGCGGGCCGCCAGCCGGCCGGAGGCGCACGCCGGCGCGCCCGGACAGGCGGCGACGAAGCCGCGCGGGTCGGCGGGATCGATGAGGAGGCCGAGCGCGGCTGCCGCCTCTTCCAGGCGCGCCGCGCCGTCCTGCGTCAGCCCGATGGCGAGCAGAGCGCGGCCGGGGGCAAGGCGGATCTCCCGCGCGCCGGCCCGTTCGGCGGCCTCCACCAGCGCGATAAAAACCTCCGCCTCCAGCGCGCCGAACGGCAGGCCGATGCCCCGGGCGAAGGTGCCATCGACAAGGGGGTGGAGGTGCAGCGGGCCGGGGCGGATTTCGGGGAAGGGGTGCGTGGGTGCGGGTCGGGGCGAACGTTCGCTCTCCCCAAACGCCACCGCGCGCCCTCTCCCGCTTGCGGGGGAGGGTTGGGGAGGGGGCAGGGAGGCAAGATCCTGAGGGGGCCGGGAAGCACTTTCCCCAAACGCCATCGCGCTCCCTCTCCCGCTTGCGGGGGAGGGGTGGGGAGGGGGCAGGGAAGCAAGATCCTGAGGGGGCAGGGAAGCACGGTCGGCGCCCGCGTCGCCGTCAGCATGCGCGTGCGTGCAAATCGACGGCGGTGCGGCGGAGAGGCACTCTTCCCCCTCCCCACCCCTCCCCCGCACGCGGGAGAGGGAGCCGTGCGGCCCTTGGGGCGGGAGGAGCTCAAGGGAATCTGAGCTTTTCCCTTCCGCGCCGGCTTCCGCCGTCCGCCGTCCGTCCTCCCCAAACGCCATCGCGCTCCCTCTCCCGCGTGCGGGGGAGGGTTGGGGTGGCAGGGAAGCAGGATCCTGAGGGGGTAGGGACGCACTTTCCCCAAACGCCATCGCGCTCCCTCTCCCGCTTGCGGGGGAGGGTTGGGGAGGGGGCAGCGAAGCAGGATCCTGAGGAGGCAGGGGCGCGCAGTCGGCGCCCGCGTTCCCGTCGGCATGAGCGTGCGTGCGGGGCGACGGTGCGGCGTCGAGGCACTCTTCCCCCTCCCCACCCCTCCCCCGCACGGGGGAGAGGGAGCCGTGCGGCTCTTGGGGCGGGAGGAGCTCAAGGGAATCGAAGCTTGTCCCTTCCGCGCCGGCTGCCGCCGTCCGCCGTCCGTCCTCCCCAAACGCCATCGCGCGCCCTCTCCCGCTTGCGGGGGAGGGTTGAGGGGGCAGCGAAGCAGGATCCTGAGGGGGCAGGGACGCACTTTCCCCAAGCGCCATCGCGCTCCCTCTCCCGCTTGCGGGGGAGGGGTGGGGAGGGGGCGGGGAGGCAAGATCCTGAGGGGGCAGGGACGCACTTTCCCCAAGCGCCATTGCGCTCCCTCTCCCGCTTGCGGGGGAGGGCTGGGGAGGGGGTAGGGAAGCAGGATCCTGAGCGGGCAGGGCCGCGAGGTCGGCGCCCGCGTCGCCGTCAGCATTCGCGTGCGTGCAAATCGACGGCGGTGCGGCGTCGAGGCGTTCTTCCCCCTCCCCACCCCTCCCCCGCAAGCGGGAGAGGGTGCCGTGCGGCCCTTGGGGCGGGATGAGCTCAAGGGAATCTGAGCTTGTCCCTTCCGCGCCGGCTGCCGCCGTCCGCCGTCCGTCCGCCCCAAACGCCATCGCGCTCCCTCTCCCGCTTGCGGGGGAGGGTTGAGGGGGCAGGGAAGCAGGATCTTGAGGGGGCAGGGAAGCACTTTCCCCAAGCGCCATTGCGCTCCCTCTCCCGCTTGCGGGGGAGGGTTGGGAAGGGGGCGGGGAAGCGAGATCCTGAGCGGGCGGGGCGGTGAAGTCTTGAGGGGGCAGGGGCGCGCGGTCGGCGCCCTTGTCCGCTTCAGCATGCGCGTGCGTGCGGGGCGACGGTGCGGCGGAGAGGCACTCTTCCCCCTCCCCACCCCTCCCCCGCACGCGGGAGAGGGCGCCGTGCGGCCCTTGGGGCGGGAGAAGCTCAAGGGAATCGGAGCTTGTCCCTTCCGCGCCGGCTTCCGCCGTCCGCCGTCCGTCCTCCCCAAACGCCATCGCGCTCCCTCTCCCGCTTGCGGGGGAGGGGTGGGGAGGGGGCAGGGAAGCAAGACCCTGAGGGGGCAGGACCGCACGGTCGGCGCCCGCGTCGCCGTCAGCATACGCGTGCGTGCAAATCGACGGCGGTGCGGCGGCGAGGCGCTCTTCCCCCTCCCCCTCCCTCCCCCGCAAGCGGGAGAGGGGGCCTTGCGGCCCTTGGGGTGCGGTTGCGGCGGGGACGGCGCCGCGCGCGGACCGCGCCTCTTGCGCGTCAGCCTCTTGCCCGTCCGCATCCGGTCCGTCCGCGCGCAGCACATCTTCCATCCGTGCCGCACGTCCGAGCGCGGCGATGCGCGCCAAAAGGTCGACCACGGCCGCGACGGCCGCCTGACGGGCGAATGTGCCCAGCGGCTGCGCCCTTGCCGCATCGCCGGCGAGCGCCACCTGCCACGCGACGCCATCCTCCGCCCGGACGGCGCGCAGCCGCACGTCGGCCTTGGAGGCATCGAGCGGGCAGGCGCCGCCGCCGTCGATCACGACCGACACCTTCGGCCCGAGGCGCGGCAGAAGCCCGGCGGCGGCCACCGCCGCGCCGATCTCGCGCGCCAGAAGCCGGGCGTCCGCGATTTCGCCGGCATCGATGCCGGCGAGCGGTGCCGCATCGATGGCCAGGCCCTCGCGGGGCACCAGGGCGAGCGCGGCGACCGCGGCGTTCAGCGGGCCGATGCCCGCATCGGAAAGACCGCGAATCTGGAGGCTGCCCCGCGCGGTCACTTCCAATATGCCGTTGCCGAACGCCCGCGCCGCCTGGGCGAGGCCCACCAGGGCGCGCGGCGTGAAGGTGCCGTCGGCGGGCACGAGGCGCACCAGCAGGCCGTCGCCGGTCGCCATGGGCGCGCTCAGCGCCGGGCAGGCGCCGCGTCGGCGGGACAGCGGGCTCATTCCGCCGCCTCCGTGCCGAGGGTCGCTTGATTTCGCGCCGCCGCGCGGGTGTTCGCGACGTCCAGCGCCTCCGCGCCGGGTTTTTCCCTCTCCCGCGCTTCCGCGCCGGTGTCGGCGATGTCGCGCGCCTCGGCGCGCAGGGCCGCAAGCGCGCCGTCGAGATCGTTGCGGCGGGCGTGCCAGAGGCCGCGCCGGCGGGCATCCTCGAAGCGCCGCGCCATGGCGTCCGCCGCCTGCGGATTTTCCCGCAGCAGGAAGGCGCGCACGTCATCGTCGACCAGATAGGCCGCGTGGACCTGGTCCAGCAGATGGGAGGGCACCTGAAGCGTGGTCTCGGCGAAGGCCACTAGCCGGTCCACGGTCTCGGCGAGCTCCGCGGCGCCGCGCGGGCCGTGGCGCATCTGGCCGGCGATGAAGGGGGCGCTGACCCGGCCATGGACGATGCGCGCCAGCGCGTCCTTCAAGGCGCGGGCCTTGGGCCGCTCGGGATCGCTGGTGTCCAGCACCACCAGATCCACCGCTTTCCCGAGCAGCGCGGCGGCGGCGGCGAACCCGCCCATGAAGGCGCCGTCCTCGGCGCCGTCCAGCAGGTCGCGGGCGGGATCATCGGCGCCGTGCAGCAGCGCATCGGCGCGCGCCACCTGGGCGGCGAAGGCGCCGGCGGCCGGGCGCGCGGCGCCCTCCGGCCCCTCATAGACATGGGAGGCGGCGGCAAGATAGGCCGCGCCGAGTTCGCCGCGATCGGCAAACGCGCCGCGCGCCAGCGCATCCTCGATGCCGGCGCCATAGGCCCCCGGCGCGGAGCCGAAGATGCGGGCGACAGCGCCGCCGCCCCGCGCCACGGCCGCGAGCGGATTTTCGCTCTCGTCCTCGTCGCGGGCGGCGACCGCGCGGGCGGCGGCGTCCAGCAAAGCCAATTGGGCGGGGAAGATATCGCGGAACAGGCCGGAGACGCGCCAGCTCACATCCACGCGCGGCCGCCCCATGCTGGCCGGCGGCAGCACCTCGATGCCCGTGACGCGGCCGCTGGCAGCATCCCAGATCGGCCGGCAGCCCATGAGATGCAGCCCCTGGGCGATCTCCTCGCCCCCGGTGCGCAAGGTGGCGCTGCCCCACAGATCGATCACCACGGCGCGGGGATAGTCGCCATGCTCCTGGAGATAGGTCCGCACCACCTCGTCCGCCGCGAGGCGCCCGAGGTCTAGGGCGGTGGGCGTGGGCAGATGGCGCGGATCGGCGGTGAAGAGATTGCGCCCGGTGGGCAGCACGTCGCGCCGCCCGCGCGCCGGGGCGCCGGCGGGGCCCGCGCTCACATGGCGGCCGTCGAGGGCGGCGAGGAGCGCGGCGCGCTCGGCGTCCGCGCTCGGCGTGCGCGCGGGATCGCCATCGGCGGCGCCATAGATGTGCAGGCCGTCCTTCACCTGCATGTCCTTGACGTCGCACAGCCAGGCATCGATGCGGCGCAAGGCTTCGTTGGGGTCGCTCGCGCCATCGACGCCCGCGCGCACGGACAGGCCGGTCTCGGCGGCGCTTTCCACGATCAGCCGGGCGAGGCGGTCGCGGCGGCGCGGGTCAAGGCCGTCGGCCTCGGCATATTCGTCCACGAGGCGTTCCAGGGTCTGTTCGGCCTCGGAGAGGCCGGCGCCGGTGAGCGGCGGCGGCAGGTGGCCGAGCGTGACGGCGGCGATGCGCCGCTTCGCCTGCGCCGCCTCGCCGGGATTGGAGACAATGAAGGGATAGATCACCGGAAGCGGCCCGAGCACGGCTTGGGGAAAGCAGGCAGGGGTCAGCGCCACCGCCTTGCCGGGCAGCCATTCCAGCGTGCCATGGGCGCCCATGTGGACGAGGGCATGGGCCTCGAGCCCGTGCCGCAGCCACAGGCCGAAGGCCAGCAGGCCATGGCGCGGCGGCACGGCGGGGTCGTGATACTCCGCCCGCCGGTCCAGCGCGGCGCCGCGATCGGGGGCCAGGGCGACCGTCACATGGCCGAAACGGGCGAAGCGGACATGGAACGCGCCGTCGCGCAGGTCGCGATCCTCTTCCGGCGCGCCCCAGGCGGCGGTGATCGCGGCGCGGACGGGCTCCGGAAGGGGGGCGAACAGGCGCTGATAGTCGGCGAGCGGCAGGGCCTCGCTGGCGACGATGTGCGCCAGCAAGGTTCTTGAATCGGCGGGCGCCGCGCCGGCGTCATAGCCCGCATCCGCCAGGGTCTTAAGCGCCCGCCGCACGCTTTCCGGCACATCGAGGCCCACCGCATAGCCGGTGCGGCCGGGCGCGCCGGGATAATCCGGCATGAGCACGGCGATGCGACGCTCCGCGCGGGGCGTGCGGGCGAGGCGGATGAGGGCGGCCGCCCGGTCCGCCACATGGGCGATGGCCTGCGGCTCCGCGCGGTTGAGAGCGGCGGTGAAGGCGAGGTCCGCATCCGGGGCGGCCATGTCCTTGAAGGAGATGGCGCCGGCCAGCACCCGCCCGTCCAGCTCCGGCAGCACCACGTGCATGGCGAGATCGGCGGCGGCGAGGCCGCGCGGGCTGTTGGCCCAGGCATCGCGGGCCGTGGTGGCGGGAATGATCTGGAGCACCGGCGGGCCGCCGGCGGGGAATATATCTTCCGCATCCCCGGCCGCGAAGGCGGTGGCGGTGAGGATCAGGTCCGGGGCCGCCTGCGCGATGGCGTCGCGCACGAAGGCGCGGGATCTGGGATCCTTCAGGCTGGTGAGGAACAGCGGCACCGGCGCGATGCCGCGCGCCTGGAGCGCGGCGCAGAGGTCGTCGATGGGCGCAAGATCGCCCGCCAGCCACATGGAGCGGTAGAACAGGATGAGGGCACGGGGGCAGGCGCGATCCGCTCCGGCGTCGAATCTCTCTTCCCCCTCCCTCACCCTCCCCCGCAAGCGGGAGAGGGAATCGGCCGGATCGATCGGCGCGAAATCATTCTCCCCAGCCGCCACCGCGCCCCCTCTCCCGCTTGCGGGGGAGGGCTGGGGAGGGGGCACGAGATCTTGAGGCGGAAGCGGCGGGAGGGCCTGAGAAACTGTTCTTGAAGGCGCCTCGGCTCGCGGCCCCACGCCGACGGATTGCGGTTCTCCGCCGGCGCCCTCTTCCCCCTTCCCAACACTCCCCCGGCCCTCTTCCCCCTCCCTAACCCTCCCCCGCAAGCGGGAGAGGGAATCGGCCGGATCGATCGGCGCAAAATCATTCTCCCCAGGCGCCACCGCGCTCCCTCTCCCGCTTGCGGGGGAGGGCTGGGGAGGGGGCACGAGATCTTGAGGCGGAAGCGGCGGGAGGGCCTGAGAAACTGCTCTTGAAAGCGCCTCAGCTTGCGGCCCCATGCCGGCGGATTGCGGTCCTCCGCCGACGCCCTCTTCCCCCTCCCTACCCCTCCCCCGCGAGCGGGAGAGGGGATTGGCCGGATCGATCGGCGCGAAATCATTCTCCCCAGGCGCCACCGCGCCCCCTCTCCCGCTTGCGGGGGAGGGGTGGGGAGGGGGCAGAGGGGCGAGGGATCGAGAAAGCGGCTCCAGGTCGTGCGGGGCTGTTCCCATCCAAGCCTCAGCCTGCGCGCCGCTCCTGGCGGATTGCGGTGCACCGTTGAAGCCCTCTTCCCCCTCCCTACCCCTCCCCCGCAAGCGGGAGAGGGGATCGGCCGGATCGATCGGCGCGAAATCATTCTCCCCAAGCGCCACCGCGCTCCCTCTCCCGCTTGCGGGGGAGGGCTGGGGAGGGGGCACAGGGGCGGTCCGCACCACGCCCGCCAGATCCACCGACCCCAGCCCCGGCAGATAGAAGCGCGCGGCCGGCACGGGCTTCGGTGGCGCGATGTCGCCAGCGGCTTCCCCCCGCACCAGTTCCCCCCGCACCAGGCGCGCCACCCGCTCCAGCAGCGCGGCCATATTGTCCGGCCCGCCCTGGCGGAAATAGCCGAGCCATGCGGTCAGTTCTTCCGCCGGCACGGTGGACAGGGCGGCAAGGCGCGGGTCGTCCTGGTCCTCGCCCGGGAGCAGGGCCAGCGCGAGGCCCTGCGCGCGGGCCAGTTCCGCGAGCCGCTCGGCGCCGTAGCGCCACCAGTCCAGCCCGCCGAGCTGGCGCACCAGTATCACCTTGGCGTGCCGCGCCGCCGTATCGATCCACAGATCCACCGACATGGGATGGCGCAGATCCTTCAGCCGCGCGAGCCGCAGGCTCGGCAGCCGGTCGCGGCCGCGTCGCCAGGCGGCGGCGAGCGCCAGGAGGTCGCTGTCGGTGAAGGACAAGGCAAGCACGTCGCCGGGAGGCTGGCGCAGGTCGATGGGCGCGGCCAGGTCCTCGATGGTGGCGGATGTGCTCGCGAGCAGATGCATGGGGAAAGCCTATCCCGGCCTCAGGCGGAAAGCGCCGGCTCCTCGGCCAGCAGCGCGCGTTCCACCGCTGCGCGGTCGAACCCCTTGAGGCCGATCACCACCAGCGCGCCGGAGCGCGGCTCGTCCGCGCGCCAGGGCCGGTCGAACTGGTGGGAAATCCGCGTGCCCACGCCCTGCACCAGCAGGCGCAAGGGCTTGCCGGCCACATGAGCGAAGCCCTTCACCCGCAGCACGTCCGGCGTTTCGGCGGCACGCGCCACGCGGGCCGCGAGCGCGGCGGGATCGGCGATCTCCGGCAGGCGGACGATGAAGCTGTCGAAATCGTCGTGGTCGTGGTCCAGCTCGTCGTCGTGGTGGGTGCGGCGGGCGTCGATCTCGTCCTCCGTGCCGATGCCGAGGCCGAGCAGGATGGCTGCATCCACCTTGCCACCGGCGGCGCGCACCACTTTCACGGCGCGCGGCAGGGCCTGCGCGATGCGGGCATCGGCGGTCGCGGCGCCGGCCGCGTCCAGCAGGTCCGCCTTGGAGAGGATGATCAGATCGGCGCAGGCGATCTGGTCCTCGAACACTTCTTCCACCGGGTCGTCATGGTCGAGCGTGTCGTCGGCGGCGCGCTGGGCGGCGAGGGCGGCCATGTCGTCGGCGACCCGGCCGGCGGCGAGCGCCGGGCCGTCCACCACCGCCACCACGCCGTCCACCGTGACGCGGCTCTTGATCGCTGGCCATTGGAACGCCTGCACCAGGGGCTTGGGCAGGGCAAGGCCGGAGGTCTCGATCAGGATGTGGTCCACGCGCGGCGTGCGGGACAAGATGAGGTCCAGCGCCGGCACGAAATCGTCCGCCACGGTGCAGCACAGGCAGCCGTTGGCCAGCTCGACGATATTATCCTCCGGGCAGCTCTCGATGCCGCAGCCCTTCAGAATCTCCCCGTCGATGCCCACGTCGCCGAACTCGTTGACGATCACGGCGAGGCGCTTGCCCTGGGCATTCTCCAGGATGTGGCGGATCAGGGTGGTCTTCCCCGCGCCGAGGAAGCCGGTGACGATGGTGCAGGGGATGCGGGCGAGAGAGGTCATCGCTGGTCCTCGGAAAAGCTCATGGGAGGGATGCGGGCGATCATGCCGCGCTTGAGGCTGTCGGGGCGTCCGCGCCAGGGCAGGATGCCGTCGGTGGAGGTGGCGAAGAGCGCGGCACCGGTCAAAAGGTCGGCGGCGCTGTCGGGGGAAAGATCGCCGAACACGTAGGACCATCCGCCGGTGCGCACCAAGGCGGCGGAGAGCGCGCGCTTGCAATTGGAGAGGCAGCGCACCTCCTTCACCGCGATCGCGCCGGCGGCGCCGGTTGCCCCACCATTGGCCGCGGCAAGGATCGCGTCCCGCGCGAGCGCCGCGCCGGCCGGGTCGGCCTGCGGGTCGGCGCCGGCGAGGCGGCAGGTGGTGCAGACGAACAGGGTCACGGCGGGAATGCTGGCGACGCGCAGGGTTTCGCGCGCCGGCGCCTCGGCGGGGCGGCCGCTTCGCGCCGTCGTGTCGCCTTGCACCGTCGTGTCGCTCGCCGCGAAAGGCGCATCGTCGTTGGCAGGTCGCTCCACGCCGCTTTCCATGGGTGCGCGCGGCCCGCAACCGCGTGCCACAGAAGAATCGCCATGCCAGGGCACCCCGCCCGGCGCGCGTTCCTGTCGGTGGCAGGTCTCCTGGCTCGCGGATCGCCGTTCGCGGCCGCCTTCCCGGAAGCGGCGCAAGGCCCGTCTCCCAGTGGCTTTTCGGCCGGAACTCACCGCCTACAGTTGCGGGGGCAGCTGCGGCTATCGCCCGGAAAACCCGGACGCGACCGCATTCCCTTTTCACCCGGCGGAAGCGGCAAGCCGCCCGAACCGGGACCATCGACGCCGACACTTAAGAGCCGCTCCGGCGCGAAGTCAATGAAGCGGGGGGCCGCGCCTCAGCCGGCCGGGGTCGATCGACACGCCGCGCCCCGGTCGCCGCCGCTTTCCTCCTCCCCCCTTGAGGGGAAGGGCAGGGTGGGGGGTATCTCCCCGCTGGCCTTTGCGGGGAAGGTGTGGTGCCGGCGGCGCCGGACCTCTCCTCCGACATCCCCCGACACCCCCCTCCCCAGCCCTCCCCCGCAAGGGGGGAGGGGGACCGGTTCGGCGGGACGTCGATTCGCCTCAGGCGCCCGTCTGTCCACCGGGGGGCGCCCGCCGGCCGGCGATGATCTCCAAAGCGGCGGCCAGCGCCGTCTCGAAGGCGATCGCTGCCGCGTCACGGCATTCCCGCAGAATGGGGAGCCACATCGAGCGGTGCCGCTGCTCCCTCCCGCCTTGAGGGGGAGGGCAGGGTGGGGGGTATCTCCCCGCTGTCCTTGCGGGGGAGGTGTGGTACCGGCGGCGCCGGACCCCTCCCCCGGCACCCCCCTCCCCAGCCCTCCCCCGCAAGGGGGGAGGGGGACCGGTTCGGCGGGACGTCGATTCGCCTCAGGGGCCCGTCTGTCCACCGGCTGGCGTCCGCCGGCCGGCGATGATCTCCAAAGCGGCGGCCAGCGCCTCCGCGAACGCGATCGCTGCCGCGTCATGGCATTCCCGCAGAATGGGGAGCCACATCGAGCGGTGCCGCTCCCTCCCGCCTTGAGGGGGAGGGCAGGGTGGGGGGTATCTCCCCGCTGTCCGGGAGGTGTGGTACCGGCGGCGCCGGACCTCTCCCCCGACACCCCCCTCCCCAGCCCTCCCCCTCAAGGGGGGAGGGGGACCGGTTCGGCGGGATGTGGTTTCGCCTCAGGCGCCGGTCTGTTCACCGGCTGGCGCCGGCCGGCCGGCGATGATCTCCAAAGCGGCGGCCAGCGCCTCCGCGAACGCGATCGCTGCCGCGTCACGGCATTTCCGCAGAGTGGGGAATCGCATGGAGCGGTGCCGCTGTCTCCCTCCCCCCTTGAGGGGGAGGGCAGGGTGGGGGGTATCTCCCCGCTGGCCGGGCGGGGGAGGTGTGGTACCGGCGGCGGCGGACCCTCCCCCGACACCCCCCTCCCCATCCCTCCCCCGCAAGGGGGGAGGGGGACCGGTTCGGCGGGACGTCGATTCGCCTCAGGCGCCCGTCTGTCCACCGGGGGGGCGCCCGCCGGCCGGCGATGATCTCCAAAGCGGCCAGCGCCTCCGCGAACGCGATCGCTGCCGCGTCATGGCATCCCACGGAACGGGGAATCGCATGGAGCGGTGCCGCTGTCTCCCTCCCCCCTTGAGGGGGAGGGCAGGGTGGGGGGTATCTCCCCGCTGTCCTTGCGGGCGTGAGGCGGGCGGCGCCGGCCCCCCCTCCCGACACCCCCCTCCCCAGCCCTCCCCCGCAAGGGGGGAGGGGGACCGGTTCGGCGGGATGTGGTTTCGCCTCAGGCGCCGGTCTGTTCACCGGCTGGCGCCGGCCGGCCGGCGATGATCTCCAAAGCGGCGGCCAGCGCCTCCTCCACCCCGAGATGGGTGGTGTCCAGCAGCACCGCGTCCTGCGCCATCGTGAGCGGGGCGGCGGCGCGGTGCGAATCGCGGGCGTCGCGCTTGTGGATGTCGGCCAGCACGTCCTCGAACGCGATATCGCACTGGTGTTCCAGCAATTCGCGATGGCGGCGGGTGGCGCGCACGTCCGCCGAGGCGGTGACGAACAGCTTCACCGGGGCATCGGGACAGATCACCGTGCCGATGTCGCGCCCGTCCAGCACCGCGCCGCCCGGCTGGCCGGCAAAGCGCCGCTGAAGCTCAAGCAGGGCCGCCCGCACCGCCGGCCGGGCCGCGACCACGGAGGCCGCCTCGCCCAGCGCGCCGGTGCGCAGCTTTTCCGGATCGAGCGCGCGCAGATCGAGCGTGCGGGCGGCATCCGCGCTGGCGATCTCGTCCTCGAGCGTGCCGTCGGCGAGGCAGCGCGCCGCCACCGCCCGATAGAGCAGGCCGGTGTCGAGATGCGGCAGGCCGAGGGCCGCCGCGATCCTGCGCCCCAGCGTGCCCTTGCCGGAAGCGGCCGGCCCGTCGATGGCGATGATCATGGCGTCGCTCACTTCAGCACCGCGCCGAGGCCGCCCATCATGGGCACGAAGGTGGGGAAGGAGGTGGCGATGAAGCGCATGTCGTCCACGCGCACCCCGTCGCGCGCGGCGAGGCCCATCACCAGGAAGGCCATGGCGATGCGGTGGTCCATGTGCGTCGCCACCGGTCCGCCGCCGACCACGCCGTCCGGCCCGAGGCCCGTGACCAGCAGATCGTCGCCGACGATCTCATGGGGCACGCCGCAGGCGGCGAGCCCGTCGGCCACGGCGGCGAGGCGGTCGCTCTCCTTCACCCGCAGCTCGTTGAGGCCGCGCATGCGGGTCGTGCCCCGCGCGAACGCGGCCGCCACGGCGAGCACCGGATATTCGTCGATCATGGAGGGCGCGCGCTCCGGCGGCACCTCGACGCCGGTCAGCGCCGAGTGGCGCACGCGCAGGTCGGCGACGGCCTCGCCGCCCTCGGTGCGCTCTGAAAGCGTCTCGATGGAAGCGCCCATCTCCTTCAGCGTGGTGATGAGGCCGGTGCGCAGCGGGTTCATCATCACGTCCTTCAGGATGATGTCGGAGCCGGGCACGATCAGCGCCGCCACCAGCGGGAAGGCGGCCGAGGAGGGGTCGGACGGCACCGCGACCGGCGCGCCCTTCAGGTCCGGCCGGCCGGCGAGGGTGATGCGGCGGCCGTGGGCGCCGTGGGGCTCGACCCGCACGTCGGCGCCGAAATGGGTCAGCATGCGCTCGGTATGGTCGCGGGTGGATTCGCGCTCCACCACCACCGTGTCGCCGCTCGCGGCAAGCCCGGCCAGCAGCACGGCGGACTTCACCTGCGCCGAGGGTACCGGGGTTTCATAGGTGAAGGCCTTCAATTCGGTGAGGCCCTTGAGGCGCAGCGGCAGGCGGCCGCCGGGCGTTTCCTCCTCCACCACCACGCCCATGGCGAGCAGCGGGTCCAGCACCCGCTTCATGGGCCGGCGGCGCAGGCTGGCGTCGCCGTCGAAGGTGGCGACGATGGGATTTCCCGCAACCACGCCCATCATCAGCCGCGCGCCGGTGCCGGAATTGCCGAAATCCAGCGGCGCGTCGGGGCTCTTCAGATGGCCCGCGCCGACGCCCACCACCCGCCATTCGCCGGGGCCGAGGCGTTCCACCTGCGCGCCGAGCTGGATGCAGGCCTTGGCGGTGTTCAGCACGTCCTCGCCTTCCAGCAGGCCGGTGATGCGGGTTTCCCCGCGCGCCAGGGCGCCGAACATCAGCGCGCGATGGGAGACCGACTTGTCGCCGGGCACGCGCACCGTTCCCGTGAGGGCCGGCGAGCGCAGGCTTGCGCCGGGAACGGCATTTTCCCCGTGGCCGGAGGAAGAAGAATGAGCGACGGCGCTGGACATGGACTGCTCCCATTTTCGGCGCGCGGAGCCTCGCAAAGTCCCGCCGGCTGCCGTTCCAGGATGGATTGCATGCCGTCTAACACAAGCTCGTGCACGCTGGCCACGCGGCGGATGCGGATTCGGTGCTTGACAGGGGCATGGGGTTTCGCCAATGGAGCACCCTCCTTTTGACAGCCCCCTAGGATCTTTGCCGTGGCGAAGCCAGAACTCGGCACCAAGCGCATCTGTCCTGTTACAGGGCGCAAGTTTTACGATTTGAACAAGGACCCGGTGGTGTCTCCCTTCACCGGCGAATCCTATCCACGCTCCTATTTCGAGCCGGTGGTCCGCAGCCGCGGCGAAGCGGCCCGTGCCGCCGCCGTGCCGGTGGCCGCCGACGCGGACGAGGAGGTCGCCGACGTCGAGGTCATCAGCCTGGAAGAGGCGGATGAGGAAGCCGTCGGCACCAAGGTGCCGGTGGACGACGTGGACGTGGATGTGGACGTCGACGACGACCTGGTCGCGGACGCCGACGACGACACCTTCCTCGAAGAAGACGAGGATGAAGGGGATGACGTCTCCGATTTGATCGGCGAGGGCCTCGAGGACGACGAAGAGGCTTGATACGGTCGGCGGCCTGTGCTTAAAGGCCGCTCTCGCCGGGGGGCGCGATTCCCCCGGCATCCGTCGCGGGGCATCCCGGCGCGCAATTGGTTCCTTAATTGACATCCCATGTCATTTAAATGACCGCCTGCACGCACCTCGCGATCCGGTGGGGCCATAGCTCAGTTGGGAGAGCGCTTCAATGGCATTGAAGAGGTCGTCGGTTCGATTCCGTCTGGCTCCACCATTTCGTTTCCGCCGGCTCTGAAAAGAGATAAGGCTATAAGGATTGCGGGCTGCCTCAAGGCCCGCTCGTGCCCGGGGGCGATTTTCCCCGGGAAGCGTCGCGGGAGTTCCCGACGCGCCAGCGCTTCGAATTGGGCGGTTTGCCCGCGGCGAGGTGGCAGCGCGAAGCCCGCGACCCGGTGGGGTCATAGCTCAGTTGGGAGAGCGCTTGAATGGCATTCAAGAGGTCGGCGGTTCGATTCCGCCTGGCTCCACCACTTTTTTGTTTCTTGTCGTCTCACGACGCATCAAAGCACTGCAAAATCAGCCACTTACGCGCTAATTGTCGCCCCAGCGCGTCTCTTGGCGTGCCGTTGCATCTCATCGATTTGTAGGCATGTTCGTAGGCATCGGCCTCGTGCCTACAAAAGAGATGCCTACACATGCCGCTCACCGACCTCGCGCTTCGCAACGCCAAGCCGAAGGACAAGCCTTACAAATTATTCGACGGCGGCGGCTTGCATGTGCTCGTCAGCCCGAACGGCAGCCGTATCTGGCGCCTGGCCTATCGGTTCGCCGGCAAGCCGAAGCAGCTTTCATTCGGGCCTTATCCCACCACGTCGCTGGCCGATGCGCGCCTCAAGCGCGATGAAGCCAAGAAGCAGTTGCTCAACGGCGAGGACCCATCCACCGTTCGCAAGCTCGATAAGGTCGCGGCATCCGTGGCGGCGGAGAATACGTTCGGCGCAATAGCAGCGGAATATCTGGCAAGGCTGGAGGCGCGCGAAGCCGCCGCCGCCACGATGAGCAAGAACCGCTGGATGCTCGAAACGCTGGCAGGGCCCGCCTTGGCGAATCGCCCCATTGCCCAGATCACCCCAGTTGAGATCCTCGCCGTCCTGCAGCAGATCGAGCGTAGCGGTCGGCGCGAGACAGCCCGCCGTATGCGATCTGCCATTGGCACCGTATTCCGCTTCGCCATTGCCACGCTGCGCGCCGAGACGGACCCGACCGCCGCATTGCGCGACGCTTTGGAGCGGCCGAAGGTGACACACCGCGCGGCGTTGCTCGATCACAAGGCCGTTGGCGGCTTGATGCGCGCGATCGACGAATATGATGGCTGGCCGACCTTGCGGTCCGCCTTGCTGTTCACGGCTCTCACCTTTTGCCGCCCTGGCGAGATTCGCGGCGCGCGCTGGGCCGAGTTCGATTTCGAAACCTCGGTCTGGAGCATCCCCGCCGAACGCATGAAGATGCGCCGGCCGCATAAGGTGCCGCTCTCGAAGCAGGCCCTTCGCGTGCTGGCGGAGATCCGGCCCCTTACGGGTGAGGCGGAGCTCGTGTTCCCCTCCATCCGCTCGAACAAGAAGCTGCTGAGCGAGAACGCCTTGAACTCGGCGCTGCGGCGCATGGGCTTCACCCAGGACGAGATGACCGCCCACGGCTTCCGCGCCACCGCCAGTTCGATTCTGAACGAGCGCGGCTTCTCGCCGGACGTGATTGAGGCGGCGCTCGCCCACATCGACCAGAACGAAATCCGCCGCGCCTATAACCGGGCCACCTACTGGCCGGAGCGGGTGGTGCTTATGCAGTCCTGGGCGGACATGCTGGACATGTTCAGGAGCTTGAGCAAAAAGTAAAAAATCCATATTCGCTAATATGAGGAGATTTTACCAATGCAGAACTCGTTAGTCCAATGCATTCCAGATATTGATGATGTCGAATGCAAAAAGTGGGTAGTTCTAGCGTACTGGACTGAGGGGGAGGCGGCGGCACTTTTACTAGGTAAAAGTCCATATAAACTAAATGCGATGACAATACAAGATTTTGATAGTGAAATAGTATCAGAATTTAGACATTTAAGACGCAGAATAAAAAGGAAAAATTTCAGCTTAAATCAAATGAACCCGAAAAAAATAGTAAAATGGGCGGCAAAATGCAAAATAGCGATTCCAGATACTTTAATGAATAACATATCCTATAATAAAGCGCGAATTAAGTCGCCAAAATCGAATAATAAAAGTGACATTGCTGAAATTAAGAGGCTGACCGATGAAAATCGAATTTTAAGATCCAACGACGGGGCAAAATTTATAATGAGTTTGTATAAAATTATTTTAGGTATTTCTTATGATAAATATGGATATAGGTATGGAAATCGTGGGGTGGCTCGATTAATTGCAGATTCTCTCATTTTATCCGAATTAAAGCTTGATGAAAACACGATTAGGTCGGCTCTGGATAAGGCGTATTCCATGATTGATGATGAGAATGCGAAAGACATCCTAAGCAGGAAAAACTGAAGTTCGTTTTGAGAAAACGGACTTCCGCTTCAAACCGGCCAAACTGCCTCATGTTCTCCTTGCATCCAACGCAAGGAGAACACCGTGGAAGCGAACGAAAAGCCGACGCGCCTTTATCGACTCAAAGATATCATCGGGCCCTGCGGCCTGATTCCTATCAGTCGTTCGACGTTTTACAGAGGTATTGATGACGGACGCTTCCCGCGCCCGCTGAAGCTCGGCCGCATAAGCGTCTGGCGCGCCTGCGACATCGACTGCCTCTGGCGGGGAGAGCGTGGCGATGACTGACGAATGCTTCGCCCGTATTGCAATCAAGGTCCCGCTCGTGCCGGATCTTTATCTCCTGTCGGAGGCAGCGATCGCGAACTTGATGACCTCGCGGGGGATTCCGGACTTTGAGACACTCCCCGCGTGCCTCGAGCGTCAGCTTGCGATGGAGCGGAGGGTCCAGGCCTCTCCCCGTTCGGCGGAACAGCCGGTGCTCCATTGCGACCGGCATGGAGCCTGCGCGGACTGGGGAACTTGCCCGGCCTCGTGCCATCAAGCAACACGCCTCCATCGTGCCGAAAGCATTCTGGCGGGTGGGGACCTTTTCGATCAAATCGGCGGCGATAAGTATCTGGTTACAGTCGTCGATAGCGATTTCGAGGTCGGCATCGGAGCGCTTCGAACTATCTGGCCGTCGCGTGTGGCGGGGCGGACCATTTCAGCACTAAGGCGCGCTGGCCTCAAAGGTCCTGCGCTCTTCGGCGTCGATGTCGCGGTCATCAACGCGGGAAAGCGCACCTTCTTCGCTCCACATATCCATGGCGTGATAGCGAACGCGGATGCGCAAGAGCTCCGCTACGCACTCAAATGTGGTGTCAGGGGCACGGGGAATGCTCGTCCGGTTCAAGTTAAAAAAATCAAACCAGGAGACGTCCATCGTTGCGTCGCCTATGTTCTCAAGCGTAGGCCGCAAGCTTTGACGCGGTATGTCGGGGCCAATGGCCGAGTCGAAACGAGGCATCTTCCCCCGCGCGCGGATCACCATGCAGAAATAGATAGTTGGCTGGGCGGATATCAGGTCGGAGACCTTTGCTTCCGGGTTGGTTTCAAGAAAGCGGGGCGCTTTTTAATTTCCTTCTGACCCTTCCGCCCCTCCCGCTCGCCTCATGAGGCGAGCGGGACCTCTAATTTATCGTAATACCAAACGGAGATGTCACATGACATTCGATCCGAACGAATATGTGCGCCTAAAAACGGAATACATCGACGCTAATACCAGAGAGCATTTCACCGTATTAGAATTTAGAACTCTGACTAATCAAAGAGCAGAGGCGGTGATTGCGCGGCGGCATTTAGCCAATTTGGGCCAAGTCCACGCTATGTTACTGCGAAATGGCTGGAGCTCACCGCATGGAGTGGGATCTGCGGTGGCGGCCCTGCGCCACGCAATAGAGCAGGTGAACCCTCCCGTTCAAATGATCACAACACGAACTGGCTTTCATGGCCAACGTTTTGTGTTGCACGATAGGACGCTTGGGGATCATCCAGACGATCTCAAATTTGTGGACCTTGGCAACTCACAAGTCGGTCGGCTGGCAAAGCTCGGCACAATTGAAGGGTGGCGCGAGGGTTTACGCGAACCCTGCAGCCGCTCGAGCTATCTGACCTTCTCCGTCAGCTTGGCCATGGCAGCCGTTTTGCTTGAGCCGACCGGCCAGAACGAGGGCATGATTTTTCAGCTCACGGGGCCGAGCGCATCAGGCAAGACGCTGGCGCAGCGGGTGGCGCAATCGGCAATGGGATTGGCGGATCCCACGGCTCTCTTATCGCACAACATCACCGGTCGAGCACTCGAAGAGCGGCTCGGAGCGGCAAACCACGGCCTGCTCTGCCTCGACGACACGGCTCAGATACAAGGCACTCCCCGTGCCAAGCGCGACTACATCGCCCATCTGCCACAGCTTCTCGCCTCAGGCAAAGGCAAGGTGCGAAGCGAACGCGTCGCGAGCGAAGGGTTGAGCAATCTCGAATACCGGGCCGTCGGCCTGTCATCGGGGGAGTTGCCTCTTGAAAGCTACGGCGAACGCCTCGATGGCGAACGAGCCCGCTTTCCCGACATTCCCGTTCCGGGAGTGGACAAAGGCGGCATATTTGACCGCTTAGAAGAAGGAGACAATTCCATCCTGCTTGCAACTCTCACCGAGAGTACGATCGCGGCGAACTATGGCGTGTCATACGAATTGTTCGTCGAACGCTTTGTCGAGAATTACGAGGCGAACGCAGCACGCGCCCACGCTCTCATTGCGACTTTTCTTGCCAAGGCAACTCCGAGCGGGAACAGCTGGACCCGTCGTTTTGCGACGAAGTTCGCGTTGGCCTACGCGGCAGCGGTACTTGGCTTTGAGTTTGGCGCCCTTCCTTTCACGGAAAAGCACGCGATGCGTTGCATTCTGCGACTGCACAACAAGGCGCGTGTCGAAGCCCGGACGGCAGAGCAAGCTAAGGAGGCATTGCTGCTGCGCCTGGCACAAAAGGCTAAGACCATTCGCTTTCCTCTCATCAAGCGGGGAGAGGAATTAAGCGAAGAGCGGGCGACAAAGGCCTGGGGCGTCCGGCGCAAGAGGGAGGACAAGGTTATACTGGCAGTGCTGCGGGAGCATTTCGAGGCTCTTGTCGAGCCGGCCCGGCACTTTAAAGCAGTGGTGGACCTGCTGGTCGCTGACGGCACCCTGATGCAAGGGGCAAATGATCGGCACGTGATGCAGCTGCAAGTGGCCGGTTTCAAGAGGGAGCGGCCGTGTTTCTACTGCCTCGACATCGCCTCGCTTCCCGAGACGGCGGAACAGTTACAGATCGTACAGAAACAAACCGGCGCGAAGAGCCCAAAAAACCCACTTCGCGCAGGTCTTTTAAACCTTCCCACCGCAGAGAGATAGTTCCTACCAATGGTGCTCGGCGCAGCGGGGATCTGTTCCCCGCTGTTTGCCATATCAGACAATGATGCTGCGCGAGCCGGCAATTTTGCTGCTTTGCTGCTGCAGCATCGCCTTGTCGCGACAAATCACGATTTGATATGAAAACCGGAAAATCGGCGCCAAAACACCTAATCCAACCGAAGGATCGACGTATTTGACGCGAAATTTCTGTAAAACTGCATTCGCGGCTGTTTGCGATGAAGGCCTTCGAGCCGTTTGATAAAAGCGATTTTCGTCAGCAGTTAACTGCGAACTGCTTACGAAAGCCGCCTTTTTGTGAATGAGGTTTGGCTCGCAAGTTGCGATAGCCAAGCCCACAATGCATCGCCCAGCATGGGCCCCGGCAAGGCAATCAAATCGAATTGTCGCGCCACGTTTCACGCCATTCGTTCGGTGCAGGCCATTAGTAGGTCGCGGCCAATGCTGCTCCGATCCGGGATACGCGCGTGCGGCACATGTGGGTCGGGCGCGTGTTCGCAACCCCCGATCACATGACCCAATATGCCCTGAAGGCGGTTGGGACCAGGCTTTCCTCTGATTCCCTCCTGCTGCTTCCACGCGAGCGCAATGGCGGGCGGGACATGACGGCTCGCGGCTATGATGAGGCTTGCCGTCGTGAAGGAGGCTCCAGCCTGATGCGAACCGGCTGGAAGCCCTTCTGAGGGATGGTGGATGGTCTCAACTTGAGACCATTGGCCTGCCGGAAGCGATGCCTGGCGATCAAGGCGCAACTGGTACTGTCGACCCAAAGCGGCCCTCTCAGCGCAACGTTGCAAACGGCCGCTTTGCGCCGCCCTTTCTGCCGTTCGACGAACCTTCATGGATTCCCAAGAGCCGCCATCGGTGCCCCGGCGTGGCGAACGACAAGGTTGGCCCGAAGGCCGACGTTGACGGAGCTCCCCCCTTATCGAGGCCACCGAAATCTAACCTCAGGGACTTTGCCGACGCTGACCCCGGCGTCGTTGGCGAAGTGCCTTCATTCCGGTTGTTTATGAGCGTTTGCTCCAGGTCATCGAATTCGAGCGCCTGCAGGGTGGCATCCGGGGGATTTAGGCCGCTGTTCACGCCAATCGCGTGGCGTGCAATGCGTCATTGGGCAGAGGCGGCAACCGAGACCGTCATCGAACAGTGATGCCGTTTCCGCAGAAGTGCGGGTTTATGGACTCAGAATTACGCGGAACTTGGCTTCGGTCGTCTTGAATATATAGAGCTCGGTCGTGGAGAGGAGCCGCAGCGCATCGTCGGTCACGCTGGCGACGGATGCACCGGGCTGCACGAGGATCATCTCAAAATCGAGCTTGGCCCGGCGAGCTTTCTCCTTGAAATAGGAGAGGTATTTCATGTCGCCTTTTAGGAAACGCGTACGGCCTCTCCTAGCCCAGATATCGTGGCGCCGTTTCAGGTCGTGATAGAGCGTCGGCAGGCCCGCGTGTTTGGCGGTGATACTTTTCTGCGCCTGCCCGCAGACCGTGTAGAAATTGCGGATGTCCTGCGAGACGTGGGCGCCGTGCGCGCCCTTGCAATGAACGAGGGCCAGCTTGATCGTGGCATCATCGACGTCTTTGAGGCAGACAAGGTCGGCGGCCTCGCCGCGTCCGTCATCGTTGAAGACCAAATCGTACTCGGATTTGATCTGCTCGAAAGTGCGGTATTGGATGGTTTTCTGATCGCCGTCTTCATGCATCGATTCCTTGTTCAACGGAATTCCGGTCCAATCCCACGATTCCAAACGCGCACGATCATAGAGCGCCACGTCCAATTTCACCGGAATATGGTAGCAGTTGTAAGAGTAAGTTCCGTCGACATACCGGACGATGATCGGGTCCTTCTGAAGGTATTCCTCCATTGGCTCCGCGCCGTCTTTTCTTTTCTTGAAGCCGCACTTCGGGCCGTCGACGTGATCGTAGCGATAGCCGCCGGAAACCGCCTTGTTGATCGAGAGCCTATACGTCGAGATATAGCTATCGCTGACGATGCGGATGGGAATAGCGCCGTCGTCGCCGATATCGCCAAGCTCCAGGTCGATCTCGAACAAGGGGACCTCGGCATCGCCGAAAAGAATGAACTGGCGGTCGTTGAAACGCATCTGCGCCTGTTCGCCCCACTGCACCGAGATGGGGAAGGAGTCGTGCGGCTTGTCCATGCGCACCGGGCGCAGGAAGTCGGACACGATGTTGCTCACCGTGCCCGAGCTGGAGGTGACCTTGGACCAGGTGGAGGCGGTCCACTGAACCCACTCAGAGATCGTGCCGCCCTTTTGCTGCCAGACCTTGCCGCGGCGCTGGGTGCCGCCCCATAGGACGCGTTCGCCGTTTTCGTAGCCAAGGCAAGCGATGTTGTTCAGCGCCGACTCCGCCTTTTCGATGCTGGCGAGCCCCTCGGTCACGTTCGGCCCGAAATAGGAGGTAAAGCTGATCGCCCCGATGCGGGACGAGCCGAGATTCTTCACAAGCGGAAGCTCGACATTGTTGAGGATGTTGAAGATGGGCGCGCCGACCACTAGCTCGGCCTTCTCGTCGGTGACGGCCGCGGCCATTTTCTCCGAACGCAGCGCATTGTAGTCGCTGGCATAAAGACAAAGGACGCCGAGCGCCTTGTCCCAGCGGAGAATGACGAGATCGTAGATTGTATCGAAGACGTTTTGGTAGTTGCCCCACGACACGTCCTCCGAGCGGCAGATGACTGCAACCAGCACATTGTCCCGCTCGCTCAGCGCGTGCCATGTTTCGGCGGATGGCGGCAGGACGCTAATGAAGTTCGTGGGCGACCAGTCGGCACAGGTTGTGCGGAAGAACTGGGCGGAGCGCGCTGGGCGAAGATTCCACAAAGAAAGGTTGGCGTGGAGGTCGCCGGATTGCTTGAGCGCGAGGACGAGATCCTGAAGCCGAAGCTCCTGATCGATCCGCTCCTCGCTCAGGCGCTTGATAATCCGGTCCCAGTCGGCGCCTTCGGCGTAAAGCTCGGCCAGCTTCGCCTCGGCATCGGGATCGGCGATGTTGGCAACGACGGTCGCTTCGCCGATGGAATCGTTGTCGCCTTTTCGCGTGAAGCGCCCGATGAACTGCAAGGTGACGGCCAGCGATTTGTGGGTGTCGTGCAGCGCCGCGATTTTGAGATAGGGCAAATCGAAGCCTTCGCCGAGCATGTCGACACAGACGACGATGCGCGATCCGTTTTCACTGCGATCGAAGAGGCGGTCCATCGCTTCGCGGTTGGCGACGATCCTACCGGGACCGGAATACACGATCTCAGGTTTGTAGTCCGGCGCTATGCGCTGATAGATCGCCGCGACATCCTTTGCGCGCTCCTTGGTCCGTGTCCGGGCCATTAGAAGGTGATCTTTTATGAGCTCATCCCGGTCGCGCCGGAGGATCGCAACCGCCTCCAGCGCAATCGCCTCGTCGCGCGCCTGCTCGTCTCCGTATTCTTCGATCGTTCGCAGATTGATCGGGCGGTAGTAGCCGGCATCCTGCGCGTCGCCGAGCTTGTAGTTGAAGATTATCCGCCCATCGATCCGCTTGCCGTCGCGCCGGAATGGCGTCGCCGTGAATTGCAGGATGCGCTTCTTCTCGAAATGCTGGCGCACGTTCTGCCAGGTCGCGGCGGTGATGTGATGGGCCTCGTCCACGACGAGATCGCTGCACCCCCCGACAAGAAGCGCGACGGCCTCGGGATGGGAGGCCTCGAGCGAATTGGGGAGCGCGACGATGACGTTCGCCTGTTCGAGGATTGTCCGCGCCTCGTCGGCGGAAGCGATGCCTCCCCTGACGACGGCGACGCGGGGGCGAGCGATCTCGTGCGGAACGATGCCGACGGTGGGCAGCATGCCAAGGCTTGCAAATTTCGCGGCGATCTGGGAGCGGAGCGCATCGCTTGGCACGATCACCAGCGTACGCTTGAGGCGCATATAAACCTGCGTCGCCAGCATCGTCTCGGTTTTGCCCGTGCCTGTCGGGAGCACGACGGTGGCGGGCTCGAATTCGCGGCCGACGGCGAAATGCGCGGCGATCGCGTGCAAGGCTCCGATCTGCGGGGTGCGCAGGCCAGGCAACCCCTTGCCTTCATCCTCCGTGCGAAAATCGAACTGGTTGATCCAGGCATCAATGACCTTGTCTGGCGTATCGGCGTAGGTCTCCAGCGCTCCGTAACTGTCCCATTCAAGCTCAAGGATTTTCGGCAACGCATCCTGATCGCCCGCTGCTGGGTATATTGCGACGGGCAACGACGTCGGCTTTCGGCGAACGTTTTTTCTCCTTAGTAAAATTTGGTCGTACGGCACACGGAGCGCGGTCTTGATAAGGTCGTGTCCGGCAATCTGTGAAGGCGCAAGGGAGGCGCAGCAGCGCGTGCCGGAAAAGAGGCGTTGTACGATGGCGTTGTCTCCGACTTTCAGCTTGCGCTCGGGCAACGCCGGAAGGATGATCTCACCGTGCCATGTCGGAAACAATGTCAATAGCCCCTTCTCATACAATGCGTGGCTGGGCGATTTCTGACGAAATGCTCAAGCGCACATTTGAGGCGTCGTAGGAGGATTCCCCGAAGGCAAATATAAGCGAGTCGCGCGGATCTTCTACCAAAAGTAGAAGGTTGGGGAGGCGCGTTTTGAGGAAAACCCGCGGATTTATCTCGCCGGGAGGCGTAAACGAGCTTCGTGAAACCCGCTGCGCCAGACGCGACGCGCGGCGAGGCGCTGACCGTTGCCATGGGGATGTTCGGCGGAGGGGTCTTGCCCAGACGGCCATCTCGTACCTGACTGAGGCAATCGGCAACGGCGGGAAGAGCCTCTATGCGGCGTTCGGATCGAAGGAAGAAGCTTTCGCGAAAAGAAAGGCCTAAGCAACCGCAGCCGCCCTTCTGCTCAGCGGGTCCGTGCTCCGGCCCTTGTCCTGGGACGGCAATGCGCCGCCATGTCAGTCGTTACAGCTGACGCTGACATTTCCCGGAAGCGGACATCGCAGACCGACCGCTGGCGGTCGTGGTTGCGCCACGAGCAGTCATTTGGTTCAGCGCCCTTGCAGACACTCCGTAGCGCCACATCGCGGGCGCTCGGATATCCGGCGCCAATCCGGCTCGTTAGCCCGCGGCACGGCGAAGGGTGATCTTCCCCGCTGTATTGAGGCCGCGCCTCCAATTGCGATTTGTCCAGTAAACCCCCTCAAACCAAATATCGTCGTCCTTGCCTTCGATCGTCAGGCATCCAGCGCCGAGGTGAAAAGCACTGTCCGTGGGCCGCGGGTCCAGGGTTGTGTTGCGGTAGACATAGTGGAGTGAAATTGAACCATCGTGCGGGTCCCGCTCCGCATGCACGAAGATGGTCTTCGACGTAGAATAGCGGTCCGCCGCAGCAAGGTTCATACGGATGAAAAAAAGCCTGGCGATGATGGTGACGGAGGCATGCACCGGCGCAAGTAAGACCTCGGACTGTGCGGGTTGGGATCTCGTGTCGATCGCGGGCCAGTTCGACTCCAACGCTGCCGCCCATTCCCCTTCAATGGGTGGGAACCAGCGCCGCAGGTACGGCAGCTTGCACAGCAGCGGAAACAATGGGGTGGCGCCAATCAGCCAGACCAATAAACCCGCCACCGACACACTTTTTACGGCCAGCGACCACCAAGCCAGGAGCGACGCATGCTCTGGGGGCGCAAGCACTAACAAAACGACGAATATGACGCCGCAGAGGAAGCCAAACAGGGTCAAGGATCGGCTCACACCCAAAATTTGATACATCGGCGCCTCATCACCTTGTGCTTAGCCATAATCAATCCCATATACCCGCGAATTATTCACCTGGGTGGTGCTAAGTTCATGACCCTCAATGCCCATCGCATCTTCACCGGACCGGTCGACGCCGACCACTATCTCGCCGCCCTTACGCTCGAGACGGAGCGCATTAACAAATTGCGCGATGCCCGTGATGCTTGCCGGGAAGGGCTGCGGTCGGGTCTGCGGAACTGGTCGACCCTCGTCAATGATCAGTTGCTATTCGAGCGCGCGATCGTGGCCAGTGCGCCAACCTCCCTCAAACCAAAGTTCAAGATGCAAGGCAGTTTCGCCTACCGGACCCTGAATGATCCGGCAAAGGCACCGCCGCAGGAGATTGATCTCGACGATGGTGTCTTCGTTCCCGTGTCCTTTCTGTCGGACCATGGGCATGTTCATCCCGCTCTAATCAGTTCGGGTTATTTCCAGGCGGTCGAAGCTGCCTTAAAGCCGGTGTGTGATGCGCACGGTTGGACGCTGGACACCAACAAGACCTCCTGTGTGCGGGTGCGGCTTGATGATGGCGCCCATATCGACTTTGCTCTCTACGCCATTCCTGACGCCGAATTCGAGGAGTTGGTGGAGGCGGCGGCCGCCACGAGGGTGCTCGCCGACGAATTACGGCTCTCCCTGCACGAGCAACTCGAATTTGCGGAAACCGTCTATCAGAACCTCCGTGAAGACCAGATCATGCTGGCCCACCGCACCGAGGGCTGGAAGCCCTCAGATCCACGCAAGTTGGAGGACTGGTTTAGGGCGGCGCTGAAAACGCACGATGAGCAGCTCCGGCGTGTCTGTCGTTACCTCAAGGGATGGCGCGACTTCCAATGGGAGGCGTCGCGGCTCTCCTCCATTTCTTTGATGGCATGTGTGGTCACGACTTATGATGAGGCCGCCACACCGGTTGCCACCAATCGGGATGACCTGGCTCTGCTGGCTGTCTGTGAGCGCCTACCGGAGCTATTGGCAAAGCCCATCGCCAATCCAGTGGTGCCCGGCCAATTTCTGGACGAGGGGTGGAGCGACCGGGAACGGCAGACCATGATCGCGGCAGCGGAGGAATTGCTGCAGCGGGTTCAAGAGGCGCTTCGCGGCACCGACAGCGCTGCCCGCGCGCTTGAGAGCCTGGTATGCGCTTTTGGCGACAGGCTGCCGGACGACCCTGCGCTCATCATCTCTGAAACGGCCTCTGGCGTTTCAATGCCTGGCGTTCTCACTTCCGGCCTCGTCAAGGAATGGGGCAAGGAAAACGCCCCCGACCAACCGGTCAAACGGGAGGGTGAACGCCGGTATGGCTGACGGGTCGAGCCAAACGGGCACGGCCATTCACTCAGAAAGCGCAATCGCTCTGGTCGACGGCTGGCTGGCCGGCTGGAGCGGCGTTGAACGCCTCGGAAGTGCGGCAGCGAAGCTCTACCCGACCCGCGACGTCAAAGACGGCTGGCGCCTTCCGTTGACCTTTCCCTCTTGGCAGCGGCGCATCGATATCCTCATCGGTCAGGGATTTCCCTTTGCGATACCGCGATTAGCGCTGGTCGACCGCCCGCCTCATCTGACCTGGCCCCATGTCGAGGATGATGGCAGCCTCTGCCTGTTGCCCAATGGCACCCCTGTCTCTTTCAACGACCCGGTCAAACTCCTCAAGAAATTGCTCGCGGAGGCCGTCCAGCTCATCGAAACCGCCGAAAGCGGCGGCAATGTCGATGACTTCCGCTTGGAGTTCTTATCGTACTGGCCAAAGCATCCGGCGGCACCCTTCGTCCGCAGTCTGCTTTCACCCCAAGGGCCCTCGCGCCCCATTGCCGCTCACAACGTGACTGATCTTGTAACAGTGGCGGATGACGCAGAAACACTCACGAGGTGGCTGAATCACACGTCAGCAGGACGCCCTACCGGCCGCAAAAAGATTCATCCTGCGCTCCTGGTCTGGCTTGAACAGCCGATGCTTCCCGCGGAATACCCCGTCACCGCAGGGGACGTTGCCGACCGGGTGCGCGATGCCGGTCTGGCAGATACCTTCGAAGCCCTGTTGGCAAAAAAGCCGCCACGGATTGTCATTGTTTTTGGCGCGCCGACGCCCGACGGCCCGGTGTTCGCGGGAGTACTGCTTGTCCCGCTACCAAACGGGCGGGGTAAGGCGCCGCCCAGCGGCGGAGCCGAACGTGGCTTCCGGCCGGGCAAGATACCTGCCGAGCTTCTCGCTCGGCGGATCGTGGGGGCTCGGCGGGTTTTAAAAACGTCTGTGCAACGTATTGATGCGGCCTGGATTCATGGTCGCGATTGCGACCCGGATCTCGCCGTTCTCCGAGCCGCCAACGTTGTTTTGATAGGCTGCGGCTCGCTCGGTGGCCCCGTGGCCACCGGGCTTGCACAGGCCGGGGTCGGGAGGCTGCGGCTCATAGACCCCGAAGTTCTTCAGGCATCCAATGTCGGGCGGCATCCTCTCGGGAACGGGTATATCGGGACCGCTAAAGCCCCACAGCTCGCTGCCCGCTTATGTGAAGACTATCCCCACATCGTCTTCTGCGATGGGCTCAGGGACTGCTGGGAGGCCGTGGCTGCAAAAAAGCCCTCTATCCTTGCCGAGGCTGATCTCATTATCTCGACCGTGGGCGAATGGGCGCCGGAAGCGGCTCTTAACGCATGGCGGCACCATGCGGGTAATCACCCGGACATGCTGTTTGGCTGGACGGAACCGCATGCAGTAGCGGGGCACGCGGTGGGCCTCGTGGGTGGGTGCGGCTGCCTTGCCTGCGGTCTCTCGGAGTATGGGGAGCCGCTCCTTCCGGTGGCATCCTGGCCGAAAGGCGCCGGACGGCGCTCCGAACCCGGATGTGGTGTGATGTACCAGCCATATGGTCCGACCGAATTGAGTCATGTTTCGGCGACGATTGTGGAAGCAGCGGTCGATATTTTGACCAAGCGGTCGCGCGTGCCCTTCCACCGTATCTGGGTCGCTCGCGAAGACGTGCTTGCACGGGCTGGGGCGGTCTGGAGCGATGGCTGGCTTGAGACCCATGACGCCGCTCCCCATGGCGCGCGACTTGAAGAGCGTGGCTGGAACGAGCGGCACGGCTGCCCTGTCTGCGGAGCGGCTTAATGCTCGCCTATCCCATCGGCGCATCCGGACAAATCCTCGTGTTCACCGACGAGGTCCTTGCGCACTTCCGTCTTCAGCGTCAGACGCGTCCCTGGCACCGCGAGGCAGGCGGCCAACTTTTTGCCCGCTTCGACGCAGATAGGATTTTGCTCGTCGAAGCCACCGGCCCCCGTCCTTCCGACCGTCGGTGGCGGATGAGCTATTTGCCCGATCGTGTGGCGGAGCAACAGGAGATAGATGAACGTTTCCCCCAGGGACTGCATTTCGTTGGCGATTGGCATACGCATCCGGAAGACCGGCCTTCACCCTCGACAGTCGATATACGCAGCACAGCCGATGGCTTTTCGCGCTCGCGCCATTCGCTCCATGCTTTCCTTATGGTGATCGTGGGGCGCGCCGACCCTCCGCGGGGTCTCCACGTCTCACTGACCGATGCCCACGGGCCCCATTTTCTGCAACCCCAAGATGTCCTGACGCAAGCCTTTCCCGATGTCCAAGGGGGGCGTCATCGCACAGATAGCAGCGCTTTATTGTGAGGCGGATTTTGCTCGAAGGTGCATATCGCGCACCCCAGTTCGAACTCGACACGGGATCCTCTGCAAACCGCTGCGCGCCGAGCCCGACCTCGACCGCCACTTCGTTAGCTGCGAGCCAAGCAATTACGTCAACGTGGCCGACAACGCTATGGATGCCGCCTCCGCCGCAATGCGTAATGCCAAACTGCGGCACCCCTTCTAAGGCCCGTGAGGTAATCCCAACCAGGAACCTGTGTGGCTGGACACCGCCATCCGCTGACTTGACGTTTCCCATTCAGTAGACTGGTCCACCGCTGTTACCGTCACAGCTGTCCGCGCCCGGCACAGAAGAGGAAACCAGGCCGCTTAGGATGAACTCTTTGAATGGCGCGCAACTCGTAGCGGCGAACTCGGCGCAGAGGCAAAACATGTCACTAACCGTCTGTGTGGTTGATAGCAGGCCGTGCGGGAATTTATCGTCCTGGGTACGCCTATAGCCAGCGTCGACGAGCTACCCCAACTTCCTTCAACGGACGACGAGGAAGGCGAAGACACCACAGAGGCCGCCTGAAAAGAGCGGTTCGAGGATGTCTCGCTAAGTGGCCCCTCAGAAGGGCGGCTATGGGTCAGTTTCGGCCGCGGCGCCGCCGTGAACGAGACTGCCGGAAAGCGGACGCGCCACGAGTCAGTTAAGGGTCAGGTCGAGAAGTTTCGTGGGTCAACTGCAACGTCTGCTTCGATTGATCGGGCGCCAAAAGACGCCAGTCCGCTCTCGGCCCCTGTGCAGTGGGGGCCCTTGACGTTTCTCCCTTGGCCAATCAAGGCCAGGGAGAACTCACATGGGCCATTCTCAATTTGACGATGCCAGCCGCGAGCGGGCAGCTTGGAATGCCGGAAAGATGGTCGGCACCAAGCGTCCCTTCACCCAGAAACAAATCTGGGCGATTCGATTCTTCCTCGATCGCGAAAGACGCATTCGTGATCGTGCGCTGTTCGATCTGGCAATCGACAGCAAGCTTCGCGGCTGCGACCTGGTCAAGATCAGGATCCGTGATGTGGTCGCCGGTCCGGAGATCAAGACTCGCACGATCGTCGTGCAGCAGAAGACAGGGCGGCCGGTCCAGTTCGAGATCACCAGCGACGTACGGGCAAGCCTGCTGGCCTGGCTGGAACGGCGCGGCGGCACCGTTGAGGATTATGCCTTTCCGAGCCGCATCGATCAGGCGCACCACATGAGCACAAGGCAGTATGCTCGCTTAGTGGACGAGTGGGTGACTGCGATCGGCCTGCGCCAAGAGGAGTATGGCACTCACTCGCTCCGTCGCACGAAGGCGTCCATGATCTACAAGGCAACGGGCAACATCCGCGCCATCCAGATCTTGCTCGGTCACTCCAAGATTGAGAACACGGTCCGATATCTTGGTGTCGACGTGGAGGACGCTCTGCTGCTGGCAGAGCGGACGGAAATCTGAAGTTGGGCGGCCATCCCGAGGAGGCGCGGATGGCCGCTTCGACGCGCAGGATATGTTGCCTGCCTGTCGGTCTTTGGGGTGGGGAGCGGAATGGCGGGTTCGAGTCGAAAAAAACCAAAAGGCGGACACTACAGCAGCGGAAAGTTTCCAGCTGATTGATCTATCCAAGGAATCAGCCAATATTCCCTGGGGGGATTCTGTAATGAGCTTCAAAAAAATCGCTTTTGGCTACTCCAGTGCCGAGAAGGAACGGTCGGAAGAACCAGAGCTAATTCTTAACGGCTATATCGATTATAAAGCCGCGTGTGATGTAGCAAAATCAGGCGAGAAGTACATTTTTTTAGGATATAAAGGTGCGGGAAAGTCTTCGATCGGAGAGCGGCTCGAGCTCACCTTGTTGACTGAACAGGCGAAATTTGTGAAGCTCGTCTCGCTGGGAGATTTTCCTTTCACCCCATTCTCAAAAATCATCCGAGGCGATGTCGAACCAGAAGTGAAATATCCCGCAGCCTGGTCATGGCTGCTTTTGATCTACATCCTTGAATCGTTCTCGCGAGATGAGGCTCTCCGTCACCCGGATCATGTAGCGCTTCAAGATGCCATGAAAGCCTTTAGGATGATGGGGCTTTCGCCAGCTGGCGATCCGGCTACACTGGTTAGGACCAGCTCGAAGAACAACTTCACGCTCTCACTCCCGGGAAAACTGGCAGAGTATTCGTGGTCGGGATCGGAAACGAAACCCGCGTCGGAACTGCCAAATTTTGTCGAGAGTCTTAAGACGATGATTTCGCAAGCACGAAGCACCAGCAGTCACTATCTGATTATCGACGGGCTTGACGACGTGTTAACGAGTCGCGAGGTTCAATACCGTTCACTCTCGGCATTGATTTTCGAAGTCGCGCGACTAAACAAACTTTTCGCGTCGTCTGGCTGTCCCGCAAAGATCATTTTGCTCTGTAGGACGGACATCTTCGAACGCATACCAGGCGCTAACAAGAACAAAGTTCGTCAGGACGATGCCATCGAATTGGATTGGTATCACGATCCACGCGAACCTTATGATTCCCTGCTGGTCCAGATCGCCCAGTTACGCGCCGCCCGCAGTGCGGGAACAAGTGTCGACCTCTTCAAGAACTATTTTCCTAGTCACATAGATGGCACTGAGACCATCCGCTATTTTCTTGATTCGACCCGCCATACTCCACGCGATTTCTTGCGCTTGATGACGCATATACAGGAGTTTTCCGGCGACGGAAAAATTACCCAAGATCAAGTTAAGTCGGGGTTGCGGGAATATTCGATCAAGTACTTTCTGCCGGAGATTCAAGACGAGTTGAGCGGTTACGGCACGCCTGAGGAAATCTCCCGACTATTCAGTGCCATTGCCAAGGTTCGTAAAAGAGACTTAAAATTAAAAGAACTTATCGCCGCTGCCGCGTCATTGACAAAGCCATTAGAAGCGGAACGCACATTTGAGCTATGTGAAACTCTATTCAACTGCAGCGCTATTGGAAATATCCAGCACCGGCCGGGGGGGAGCACCTACTATACATTCAAATACCGCAATCGGCATTCTTCGTTCAATGAGAACGAGGATATCATGCTTCATCGCGGGCTATGGAAAGCCTTAAATCTAACGTAATTGGCGCCCCGAAATTCTCGGGCTAGCTCTCAAAGAACATAGAAGCTATCGACGCAAGCCCTTCTTAAGGGCAGCTTTTGAGATTCCGCAGATGTGCCGCGAAAGTCCCAAATGGAGTCGGCTGCAGAAGGGCAGCTACACGGCATTCGTCACCCGATAGCTGAACGTCTGGAGACGGCCCGAGGCTGTGTGAGAACTCACTGTGGCTCGTCGCGCAGGTTGTTGCCACGGCCCGCGTTATCTCCGTTCACCCGGTTATCGCTTTGAGGGTCGAGGCCACGCCGGCGACGGCGATGACGCGCTTGATGTTGTAGGCCAGGATCGCCAGGCTGGCTTCAGTGGAGACGTTCTTGAGGCCGCGCGTTCGGAAGTGGGTGGCGCCCATCCATCCTTTTATGGTGCCGAAGACGTGCTCGACGGTACAGCGGCGGACCGCCATGGCTTCGGGCATCGCTTGAAGCCTGCGCTCCATGGCATCGAGCACCGCTTCGTGCTCCCATCGTCGGATGCGCTTCTCCTTGCCGGCCGTGCACAGCGGACGCGACGGGCAGGCGCCGCAGGCCTTCTGGTGGAAGTAGACGCTTATGAGCTTGCCGCCCTCCACCCGGGCAAAGCGTTTCTGCAGCTGTTGACCGGCGGGGCAGCGATAGGTGTCGGTCTGCGGCTCATGCACGAACATAGCCTTGCCCCAGAAGCCGTGCGCCTGAGCCGGCGATGTGTTGGGCTTGGGCACCATCGGGATGATGCCGGCTTCGGCGCAGGCGCGGATCTGCTCGCCCTCATAGTATCCACGATCTGCCAGGGCGATCATTTCGGCAGCGCCGGTCTCGGCCTGGGCGGCTGTGGCCATCTCCAGCAGATGCGAGCGGTCATGACCGCGGTTGGTCACCGCATTGGCGACGACGATGTGGTGCCGGGTATCGACGGCCGCCTGAACATTGTAACCGACCACGCCGCGATGATCGCTGCCGGTTGCCATGGCGCGGGCATCCCGATCGGTCAGCGATATCTGCTCATCGGGGGAGGCTTCCAGCTGCCGGCCGATCGCCTCGAGTTCGCCAAGACGCCCGCGCAGCGACGCCAGTCGCTCGGTCAGGTGCGCGATGCGCGGCGTCGCCGGGCGGGTCTCCGCCCTGTCGGTCTCCTCAAGCTCGGCCAGATAGCGCGCGATGCTCTGCTCGACATGGGCCTTGCGCCGCGCAAGCTTCCCCTTGGTATAGTTCTTCTCGTGCGTGTTCACCGCGCGCAGGCGTGATCCGTCGATCGCGACCATGCCACCACCGACTAGGCCAAGGGCACGGCAGATGGCAACGAAGCGCTGGCACGCGATCTGGATGGCACCGGCATTGTCGTGACGGAAGTCGGCGATGGTCTTGAAGTCGGGTGCCAGCTTGCCGATCAGCCACATTAGTTCGATGTTGCGGCCCGCCTCGCGCTCCAGCTTCCGGCTCGAGGTCAGCTGATGTAGGTATCCATAAACATAAAGCTTGAGCATCGTGCCCGGCGCGTAGCCGGGCCTGCCGGTCGATGCCGGCTGCACGCGGGCAAAACCCAGCTCGGCAAGATCGAGTTCATCGACAAAGGCATCGATGATGCGGACCGGATTGTCGGGATCGACATAGTCCTCCAAACAAGCGGGCAGAAAGCTCGCCTGATGACGGTCGGAAGCCTCGACAAAACGTCCCATCTGGCACCTCCGAAGCAGTGCCTAAACGTAGCATAATCAGGGGTTTTCACACAGCCTCGGCCCCAAACCGGCCATTCGTCGCCGTAGCGGCAAACTTCCGTTCCTGGCGCAACGGCGACCTCAGCCAAGAGGTCCGATACGGCTGATGGTGGCCTTGCTCACGCCTGTAATTCGCGCGAGTTCGCGCACACTCTCTCCTTCCGCCCTTCGCTTGGCAATGAAGGCACGTTGATCAGCCGAAAGCACATGCTTGCGGCCGAATCGCACGCCGCGCGCCTTGGCGCGAATTCGGCCTTCTCCTGTGCGCGTTCTGATGAGCTCACGCTCGAATTCGGCAAGACCACCAAGCACGGTGAGCATGAGGCGGCCATGCGGCGTCGTCGTATCGGCCCAGCCGTCGCCGAGAGACTTGAAGGCGGCACCGCGCTCGGCGATCTCGGCGAGAATATTGAGCAGATCACGCGTCGAGCGCGCCAAGCGATCCAGCCGGACGACGAGAAGCGTATCACCGGCTTGCAAGGCCGCCAGACATTTTCGCAGTTGTCGGCGATCAGTTTTAGCGCCGCTTGCCGTCTCTTGGAATAGCTTCTCGCAGCCGGCAGCCCTGAGGTGTTCGATCTGGCTATCTAAAGTCTGCCCATCAGTTGAGACGCGCGCGTAGCCGAAAATCATTTGTGCATTATGAGACTATATTATGAGACAGTCAACGCCTTGATATTTCAGAACATAAATATCGTCTCATATATTTTGATTTTTGAGACACGCTCTTTTTGGAGAAAATTGAGAAAGACCTCCTAAACGTAAGCGCGGACGCTCCTTCAGAGCCGAAAAATCATAAGCGCTTGTAGATTGCCGGCAGTTTATCCCTCGGCCGAGCTGCGTCAAATTTGAGTACATAGACGGCGCGGCCCAGCATGCTTCAGCTAAAATCTCGAATGAGACCGGCGCATTGTTGGTCATTAGCGCCGTTGCTAAGGCCGGGTAATAACCCATCCGCGAGGTATCCATTCAAATTTGAGCCCGCAGAAGAGCGCAGGCGACCTGATCAAGCCTGTCTCCTATTGTGTCTTTGTAAGTCCGTTTCGGTCCTGTGCGGCCACTTTCCACCTCCCGTAAAATCACGATGGGGCTTCGAGAGCCTTATTTGGCAAAAACGGGGCGCCGGAGCGTGGAGAGCATCATGTCCGCTGAACATAAAATAAGAGAACGGGAAGAAACGGCAGAGGAACGTTGGTCGCGCTTCCGCCCCATCGTCACCGGCGACGACTATCTGAACAGTCTGCGAAGCCGTGACATCGATCTCTATCTTTTCGGCGAGCGGATCGACGACCCGGTCGAACATCCCATTATTCGGCCTTCCATGAACGCATTGAAGGCGACATATGATCTTGCCCTGGAGGACCCGGAGCTGGCGACAGCGGAATCTCCGCTGATCGGCAGGCGGGTGAACCGCTTCCTTCATTTGGTGGAATCTCCCGACGACCTGGTGATGAAGAATCGGATGCAGCGCCGGCTCGGCCAGATGACCGGAACCTGCTTTCAGCGCTGCGCGGGCCTCGACACGATCAGCGTGCTGCATTCGATCACTTATGAGATTGATCAGAAGCACGGCACCTCCTATCACGAGCGCTACATCGACTTCATCAAGAAGGCCCAGGAAAACAACATCATCATCGGCGCGGGTATGACCGATCCGAAGGGCGACAGGAGCAAGCGCCCCAGCGAGCAGGCAGACCCCGATCTGTTCATGCACGTCGTCCGGCGCACCCCCGAGGGGCTCTATGTGAAGGGGGCGAAGGCCCACATGACAGGCGGGTTCAATTCGCATTGGATCTGCGTCATGCCGACCATGAACCTGACCGCAGAAGACCGTGACTATGCGGTGGTCGGTGTGGTTCCGGCGGATGCCGTGGGCCTGACCTATATCTACGGCCGACAATCCTGCGATACGCGCGCAATGGAGGCCGGCGATATCGACAAGGGAAATGCGAAATTCGGCGGACAGGAAGCCTTGGTAGTCTTCGACGACGTGTTCATTCCCTGGGAACACGTGCTCATGGACGGCGAATACGAATTCGCGCAGGAGATGGTGGCGCGCTTCACCGCCTATCATCGGGCGAGCTACGTCTGCAAGACCGGGCTCGGAGATGTCCTCATCGGGGCCACCGCAACCGTGGCGGAATACAACGGCGTCGAGAATGTTTCCCATGTCAGGGACAAGCTGGTGGAGATGACCCACCTCAACGAGACGATCTATTCCTCCGCCATTGCATCGTCCCATGAAGCCAAGCCGCTGGCATCGGGCATCTATATGAACGATGTGATGCTGGCGAACATCTGCAAGCACAACGTGACGCGCTTTCCCTACGAACTGTCGCGACTGGCCCAGGACATTGCCGGCGGGCTCATGGTCACCCTGCCGTCCCAGCAGGATTTCGAAAGCGCGGTGACCGGGCCGCTGCTGGAGAAATACCTCAAGGGCCGCTCCAACGTGCCGGTCGAGCATCGCGCGCGGCTCCTGCGGCTGATCGAGAACATGACCCTGGGTCGCAATGCGGTCGGATATCTCACCGAATCCATGCATGGTGCCGGATCGCCGCAAGCGCAGCGCATTCAGATCCATCGCACAATGAACGTGGAGCAGAAGAAGGGCTACGCCAAGGCCCTCGCGGGCGTGACATCGAGCCTTCCAGGCGAACCGGACTGAACCTGGCGGTCCGAGCCCGGTTCATTATACTGGCTCAAGCCCGCGCCCGGCGATGCCTGCGCGGGCTTCTTTTTTGTCTCACCGATCGCCGCCCGCTGCGGGAAGGCCCACGGCGGAGCGACCGTCGAATGCCCACCTTGCGGGAAGTTTTCCGGGCGATCCAACCGCCACGGCCTGCGCGGGTCCTCTCTCTGCGCTGATGGATTCGGTCCCTGCTCTTGCGATCCCAGGCGGGAAGAACACCGCTCGGAATGCAGCAAAATTCCCGCTGAGCCTTTCTGAAGCTTTGTGTCTGCGGATCTGCGCCAAATGCGGGTCCCTCATGCATGATTTCGGGAAGCGTGGTCGATTCGGTGCATTTTTTGGTCTCTTTCCGCCCTCGCGCGCAGATTGGAGGTGTTTAACTTCACGTTGACCTCGTTACGCGACGCCCCTCACCGGGCACCGCGATAAATAAAAGAGAGGCAGCAGGTGGGAACGCTGAGCGGGCTTAAAGTGGTGGAGATGGCCGGACTTGGCCCTGCTCCATTCTGCGCGATGATGTTGGCCGATCTCGGCGCGCGGGTCATACGCATCGAGCGTCCCGATGCAGAGGACGGGCGTGGAAACGTCCTGCTGCGCAATCGTCAATCCATCGCCGTCGACGCGAAGCAGCCCGCTGGGCGCGATATCATCCTGGAGCTGGTCGAAGACGCCGATCTTCTCATCGAGGGCTTCCGCCCCGGCGTAATGGAACGCCTCGGCCTGGGGCCGGACGCCTGCCTGGGAAGGCATCCGCGCCTTGTCTACGGACGGGTGACGGGCTGGGGGCAGGACGGGCCTCTGGCGCAGGCGGCAGGTCACGACATCAATTATGTCTCGCTCGCCGGGGTCACGCATTCCATCGGCTCGCCCGGCGGTCCCCCCGTGCCGCCACTGAATCTGGTGGGCGACTATGGCGGGGGCGGGATGCTGCTGGCATTCGGCCTCATGGCGGCGGCATGGGAAGCGGCGCGCACGGGTAAAGGGCAAGTCATCGACTGCGCCATGGTGGACGGCGCCTCCACCTTGCTCGCGGAATATTATTCATTCCATGCGGCCGGGTCATTTCAAGGGGAGCGGGGTACGCACCTGCTTGATGGCGGCGCCCATTTCTACGGATGCTACGAAACCTCGGATGGCAAATATATCTCCATCGGCGCCCTGGAATCGAAATTCTACCGCCAACTGCTGGCCCGCCTCGGCATCGAGGACGCGGCTTGGCTGAACCAAGCCGATCCCGGGCAGTGGGTCATGCGCCGCGCGCGGTTCGCGGAAATATTCAGGACCCGCACGCGCGACGAATGGTGCGCCTTGCTCGAGGGAACGGACGTGTGCTTCGCGCCCGTCCTGGCCTTCGGTGAAGTCGGCGGTCATCGTCACATCAAGGCGCGCGAGACCCTCATCGAGATCGACGGCATCGTGCAGCCCGCACCCGCGCCGCGGTTCGGCAGAACACCGTCATCGTTTCCGGAGCCCGGCAAGCTGCCTGGAGCGGATACGCGCACGGTCCTTGCGGACCTCGGCATGGACGAGCGGACAATCTCGGCCCTCATGCGCGAGGGTGTCGTGGGCGAACCTGCCGGCGCGCAGCCGGACAACCTTCTAGTTGCCGATAGCGGAGGGTCGAAATGACCATCACCACATTGATGCTCGGGGTCATCACCGGGCTTGCGCTTGCCAGCGTCTATATCCTCGTCGCGGTAAGCTTCACGATCATCCTGGCGGCCAGCGGCGTCTTCAATTTCGCCCAGGGAACGGTCGTGATGATCGGCACCATCCTGGCCTTCGTTCTCGGCGTTCAGCTCGGCTGGGCGCCGCTCGCAACCGCCGCCGCGACGGCAGGTGCAGGTGTGCTCGCGGGACTGCTGACCCATCTCGTCGCGGTCTGGCCAGCCATGGGGCGGTCCCGATCCTTCTCCCACACCACGATGCTGACCACGATCGGCCTTGCCACGGCGGTCAACTCGTTCGCCTCGATCCTCTTCGGCAGCGACTCCCACCGGGTGCCGTCCTACGTCTCCGAGGATCCGCTGTTCCTGCTCTCGATCCCCGTCCGGCCGATCTATCTGCTCATGATCGCCACCGGCATCGCCGTCACCGTAGCGGTCGAATGGGTGGTCCGGCGCACGTCCGTCGGGCACATCTTCCGGGCCACCCTGGAAGATCCGGAATGCGCCCAGCTCTTCGGCGTCAACACCGGCAAGGTGATCGCCATCGCCTTCGGCCTAGCCGGCGCGATGTCGGCGCTCGCCGGCATGCTGATCGCGCCGGTGATCGCCGCATCGGCCTATTCCGCGCAGGAACTCGCCTTCTACGGCTTTGCCGGCATGGCGCTGAGCGGCTTCGGCAGCTTCGCCGGGGCGCTGTTCGGCAGCGTCATCGTCGGCCTCATCAGCGGCATCGTTCCCTCCATCGCCAATCCGCAGCTCGCACTGCCGCTGATCTGGCTGGTGGTGGTCGCGATCCTGCTGGTCAAGCCGTCCGGGCTGTGGGGCACCGCCGGGCTGTTCGGCTCGGGCCGCATCCGCGAAGTCTGACCCACGCAACGGCATCAATAAAAACAGTCAAGGGGATACGCTCATGTCTGTCCGCTCTTCGGGCGAAGTGGAACGGGAGGGCCGGCGATGGCAGGCCAAGTGCGCGCGCCGGCGGAGCGCTTCCATCCTGTGCGTGGTCGCCCTGCTTGCGCTTCTCGCCTGCGTTCCGCTGATCTCCAGCGGGTCCTATAGCCTCGGCCGGTATGAGGTCGCCATCGCCTACATCATCGTGGCGATCGGCATGAACCTGACTTTCGGATACACCGGCGAACTGGTGCTGGGCTATCCGGCGATCATGGCCTCCTCGGCCTATACGGCCGGGATGCTGAGCGCCCATGCCGGCTGGGACGCGAGTGCGACATTCCCTTGCGCCATGCTCGCCGGAATGTGCGTCGGCCTCATCATCATGGCGCCCGGCCTCAGGGTGCGCGGATGGTATCTGGCGCTCATCACGCTGTTCGCCATCATCGTCCTGCCCAAGCTGGTGATGCTGGGCGAGGAATGGACCGGCGGCGAATACGGCCTCACCGGCATCCGCGCCATCGAGTTCAACGGCAAGCCGCTGTCTGGCTGGGCCATGTTCGAGCTCAGCCTCGCGCTGTTCGCCCTCACCCTGCTGGCGATCTGGAATTTCCTGCGCTCGGGCTGGGGCACGCGGCTGCGCGCCCTGCGGGATGCACCGTCCGGGGCGCGTGCGGTCGGCCTGAATCCGGCCAAGCTGCGCCTTACGGTATACGTCCTGTCGAGCATTCCCGCCGCCCTCGCCGGCTTCTACCTGGCCTACGCGGAACGCTTCATCAATCCCGACGCCTTCGGCATGAGCCTGACGCTGCTTCTGCTCACCGGCGTTGTCCTCGGCGGCGCGGGCACGCTGTTCGGACCGATCATCGGCATGGCGCCGCTGCTGGCGCTCAGCTTCTGGGTCGGTCCCTTCAGCCCCTACAACGCGATCACGCTCGGCCTGGGATTACTGGTTGGTTCGCTGGTGTTTCCCGATGGCGTGATGCCCGCCCTGGTGCGCCTCGCCGGCCGCTTGGAAAAGAAGGTCCGGCTTCAGCCGTCCTCGCCCGACGACGCGGGCGAGGACGAGACCCGCAGCGAGGTGGTCTATCTGCAGCCGGCGGCGGTGGACACGACGCAAACCATCGTGCGCGTCGAGGACCTCAAGGTCCGGTTCGGCACCAACCTAGTCCTCGCCGGCGTCAGCCTCAAGCTGCGGCAGGGCGCCCTGATCGGCCTCGTGGGGCCCAACGGCTCGGGAAAATCGACCCTGCTCAACGCAATTTCCGGCTTCATCGCGCCACAGCAGGGACGCATCTTCGTCGGCGACCAGGACATGTCGGGGAGAGCGGTGCACGAAGTCGCCCTCTCCGGCGTCGGGCGGACGTTCCAGATTCCCCAGCTCATCGAAGATGCGACGGCGCTCGAGAACATCGCGCTCGGCCTGCTCGGCGCCCGGCCCGGCCGGCTGGTATCGTCGATCCTGCGGTTGCCCGGCCTTGTGCGCCAGGAGCGGGAGGATCTCCATCGCTGCCTCGCGACCCTCGCCGAAGTGGGCCTTCCGGCGTCCGTCATTTCCATCCCCGTCGCCGAATTGCCGCTCGGGCTGAAGCGGATCGTGGAGATCGGCCGCGCCGTCGTGTCCCGGCCCAAGCTGCTTCTCCTCGACGAGCCGGCCGCTGGCCTCAACGACAAGGAGCGCCTGCAGCTCGGCCACCTGCTGAACCGGCTGAAGCAGCAGGGCATCACCATCCTCGTCGTCGAGCACAATGTGCCCTTCGTGATGGAATTCTGCGACGAGCTGGCGCTGCTGGAGGCGGGGAACATCGCGTGCCACGCCGCCACGTCCGGACCGCTTCCGGCACGGCTGCTCAATTATCTGAGCTACGCTCCCGACCAACCGAAATTCGCCTGAACCATCTGGGTGTCCCATGAGCTTATCGGTAAGAAATCTCTGCTCTTGGCATGGTCAGGCTCAAGTTCTCTGGAACGTCGATATCGACGTTGGCGAGGGCGAGGTTCTGGGCATCCTGGGTCGCAACGGTGCCGGAAAGACCACCTTGCTGCGGACGCTCGCGCGCCTGCACGACAAGGCCTCCGGGAGCGTGGAAATGGCCGGGCGCGACATCAGCCGCCTCAAGCCCCACGCCGTGGCGCTCCACGGCATGGCGCTGGTTCGCGACGGCGGGCGCCTGCCGGCGTCCCTCACCGTGCTCCAGATGCTCGAACTCGGCCAGCGGCTCGCCCGCAGCCGAGGCAAGGCGCCACGCTCGCTGGAAGAGACATGGCGCTGGTTTCCCTTGCTCGAATCCCTTCAGCGAACGCGCGCCGGCCTGCTTAGCGGCGGGCAGCGGCAGGCCCTCGCTTTGGCGGCGGCTTTTGCCTCCCGGCCATCGCTCGTCCTGCTGGACGAGCCCTCGGCCGGCCTTTCGCCGCCGGTGGCGAGCGAGCTGTTCGCGACCATTCGAAAGCTCGCCGCAGACGGCCTGACCGTGGTCGTGGTCGAGCAGCAGGCGGCGTGGCTCGTAGATCTCGCGCACCGCGGATACCTGCTCGAATCCGGGAAGGTTTCGGCCGAGGGAAACCTCACGGACCTCGTGGACAATAATTAAAAGGGAGGAAACATCATGCTGCTCGCCCGCCCGGCTCCGCAAGGGAGACGTCGCATACCGATCAAACGGCTGGCCACCACGTTCACCTGCGTCGCAACGCTGTTCGCATCGCTCTCTTTCGCCGCCATGCCGGCCGCCGCCGCCTCCAAGAAGGATGAGCCATTCCGCATCGGCGCGATTCTGGCGAAGACCGGCGCCTTCTCCCAATATGGCCAGTTCATCGAACAGGGCCTGCGGGTCGCGGTGAAGCGTATCAACGCGAGCGGTGGAATCATGTCGCGCCCCGTGGAGCTGATCGTCCGCGATGACGCCAGCAATCCCGGCCGCGCGCTTCTCGCGGCGAAGGAGCTGGTGAGCGACCAGAAGGTGGACTTCATCTATCCCGAGGTCATCAGCGGCCTGGTGCTCGCGGTGCTTCCCTACACGAGCGAGCAGAAGGTTCTGACCGTCAGCAGCGGCGCGAGCCCGATCATCGGCGACACGAAGAAGTTCCCCTACAGCTTCCAGCTTGCCGACATCGCCAGCAAGCGGACCGAGGCCGTCGCCATCGCGCTGAAGAAGCTCGGCGGCAAGAAGGTGGGCATTCTCGTCAGCACCAATCCCCCGCAGGTTGCGCTCGGCGATACGCTCGCCGCCGACCTCTCGAAGAAATACGGGATGGAGGTCGCCGGCTATAAGCAGTTCAGCGTCGATGCGAAGGACCTTGCGCCGCAACTGCAAAGCCTGCGCGATGCGGGTGCCGATATCATCGCCTTCGACAGCGGTGCGCGCGAAGGGGTGCGCGTCGTCATGACGGGCATGCAGACCCTGGGCTGGAAGGCCAAGGTGGTGAGCGAGCCCGCGGTGCTCTACGGCGACCTCACCGAGCAGGTCCCTTCCTCCGTGCAGGACCAGTTCGTCGCGGTCAACTATCGCATCGGCACCTGGACGGGCGCGCCACGGCCCGGCCTGGAATCCATCATCGAAGACCTGAAGAAGGAAGGGCCGATCAACAATCTGCCCTACAGCTCACTCGCAATGGATGCGGTCTATATGGCCAAATGGGCGTTCGAGACCGCTCTGAAGGAAAAGGGCAATACGGACCCCGATACGCTGAAGGAAATCCTGGAGACCCGCAGTGCGCTGCCGCCCGGCTACGGCATCGTCTTCCAAGATCCGAAATATAGCGCGGACGATCATACGACGGTGAATGCGGATTACAGCAAGATGTGGGGCCTCATAAAGGTCAGCAAGCCGCATGATGGCGCCTATGAAGGCGAGGATCTCTCACTTACGGAATGAAATGGCCGGAGGCTTCGGGCCACAGTGCCCGAAGCACCCCACGTACCCGTTTCCAAGTGTGCAAGCCGCAAAGACGTCCGTCTGCGGCGCATTTAGATAAGGTGGCGCAATGCGTGCACAATCTGAGATCGAACAGCTTATCCGGCAGCGGGTGTCCCAACATCCTTCGGCAGTGTGGTTGAAGTTCAAGGACGATCAATACCGCTGGGAGGAAGTCCTTTCGCTTTCGCAACGCGCGGCGAATGGCCTGTTGAGGCTTGGTGTGCGACCGGGCGACAAGGTCGCGTTGATGGCGAGCAATTCGCCGGAATTTCTGTGGCTATATTTCGGCGTTCTGTTCATCGGCGCGGATGTGGTGCCGCTCAATCGCTGGCAACGCGGCCCGGCGCTGGAACATATGCTCGCGGATTCTGGCGTCGCCGCCATCGCCTTCGATCCCGATCTGGAACCCTTCATCCAGGAGGCACGCGGGCGCGCCGATAAGCTGCGGTTCCTGATCACAGTCAATGCCGAGAACCCCAGTTCGCAAAGCATCGATCTCGCCGCGCTTATGGACGCCCCGGACACGGAGCCGGACGTGCAGGTCGACACCCCGGTGGGCGCCGTCGGCCTGCTCTACACCTCGGGCACCACCGGTCGGCCGAAGGGAATCGTCGCCTCCAAGTACGAGCCGCTGCTCAGCCCCTTGCTGTCGGCCATCGGCGTGCGGCCGGGCGAAACCATGTATGCCTGCCTGCCGCTGTTCCATGCCAACGCCCTTCTGATTTCCGCCTTGGGTTCGATCCGCCTGGATGCCAAGCTTGCGCTCGCCGAGCGCTTCAGCGCCTCGCAATTCTGGGATGACTGCCGCAAGTTCGACGCCGTCGAGGTCAATACGCTGGGCGCGATGGCTCCCATACTGATGAAGCAGCAAGCGAAGCCCGACGACCGCGACAACCCGGTGCGGACCTTTCTCTCCGTCGGCACGCCCGCCGGCGTCTGGCGGGATTTTGAAGAGCGGTTCGCAGTCAGGATCGTGGAATGGTACGGCATGTCCGACGCACCTGGCATCCTGCTGAATACCTTCGGAAAAGTCGGCTCGGTCGGCAAGCCGGCGGCGGGAGCCGAGTTCATGGTGGTGAACGAAGCCGGGCAGCCGCTACCTCCGGGACGATGCGGGGAATTGTGGTTCCGACATGCCGCCGGGCAGGCCACCGCCTATCACAATCTGCCGGAAGCCACTGCAAGCGCCTATGAAGGCGGGTGGTTTCATTCCGGTGATCTTGGCGAGCAGGACGAGGACGGGTTCTTCTATTTCCGAGGCCGGGCCAAGCTCGCGATCCGCCGTCGCGGCGAGAACATCTCAGCCTGGGAAGTGGAGGCGGTGCTCGACGCTTGCCCCGAGGTGCTCGAATCTGCGGTGATCGGCGTCCCTTCGGAGGTCGGAGAGGAAGAGGTTATGGCCGTCGTCGTGCCGCAGCCGGGACACAGCGTATCTCCCGAACGGCTGCTGGAATTCTGCGAGGGCAAGCTTGCATATTACGCAGTCCCGAGATTTGTCGAGATCGTTAGCTCCTTGCCCAAGACCGGGACGCAGAAGATCCAGCACAATGTGCTGAAGGAGCGCGGGCGCACATCCGCCACGTGGGACCGGGAGGCGGCGGGGTTCGCCGTGGCGAGAGGCCGGAGATGACCGCGTTGAAGAGTAGTGCGCAATTGAGCGCGCCGGGCGAGGTATTGTGCGAATATTCCGAAGACGGCGCGGTGCTGGATATCGTCCTAAACCGACCGTCGAAGCGAAACGCCCTGTCGCCGCCGATGGCGCGTGAAATCACGGCCGCGCTGAAGCGCGCGGTTCGTGAAAACGTCCATATGGTCGTCTTTCGCTCTACCGTGAACGGTGCTTTCTGTGCGGGGTTCGATATCGGCTACATGAGAGACGCTTCCGCCGACCCGGCAGAACCGCTCTACGAACTCTATACCTGCCTGGAGCACTTGCCGGCAGTAACGGTGGCGTTCGCCGACGGCCTCGTGGTTGGCGGCGGCGTCGAACTGTTCCTGTGCTGCGATCTGCGGCTTTCCTCGCCGCTCTCGACCTTCAGGATGCCGCCGGCCAAGCTCTCGGTCGTCTATGAGCGCGAGGGCATAGCGCGCTTCATCCGTCGGACAGGGCTCGCCGCGACCACCGAGCTATTCCTGACTGGCCGGAGCCTGACGGCACAGGAGGCGGAACGATGTGGCCTCGTCACCCGCGTCATGACCGAAGATGCGTTCCTCGACTATCGCGCGGACATTTCGACCGGCGCACCCCTGGCCCAGCGGGCCATGAAGGAAATCATCGTCGCGCACACGGCCACGCCGGGCATGAGCGATGAGCGCTTCGGGCAGCTCAAGCGGACCGTATCCAATAGCCTGGACCGCGATGAGGCCCTCAATGCGTTCAAAGAGAAAAGACCGCCCCGGTTCACCGGGCGCTAGAGGGAGAATTCACCAATGCCGGCCATCGTGTCGCAGCCTGAGATCATCTCCAGGGGGCACAAGCTGCTCGAAGCGCCGATCTTCGACCGGACGCTCGGCTTGCTTTTCACCGATGCGGAGCGCGGGGGCGTGTGGCGCCTGGATGAGACAGGCGTACCCCAACTCCTGATCCCGCATCGGCGCGGCATCGGCGGAATGGCCATCCACGCCGCAGGCGGCGTCGTCGTCTCGGGCAGAACCGTTGCCTTCAAACCGATCCCGGATGGCGGCACTGTTGCCCTGATGCAGAACGATCCGGCGGCCGGCCGGATAGGCTACAATGATCTCGTGACCGACCGGAGTGGACGCATTTATGTCGGCTCCATGAGCTTCGTTCCGATGCTCGGCCAGATCGAAACGGAGAAGCGCGGAAGCCTTTATCTCATCGGGCTGGATGGCGCGGCGAGCGAGGTGGCGCGGGGCATCCGCCTTTCGAACGGCCTCGGATTCTCCGCGGACGGAGCATGCCTCTATCATGCCGATTCCCTGGCACACTGCGTCTACGCATATGATGTGGCCGATGACGGATCGCTCTCCCCGCCGCGCGTTTTCGTCACCACGGCCGAAGGGATGCCCGATGGACTTGCTGTCGCGGAAGACGGCAGCGTGTGGGTGGCGATGTTCCAAGCCGGCCTTGTCGTGGCCTATAATTCCAAGGGAATGGAAATCCATCGCATCTGGCTTCCGACGCCAATGGTCACCAGCCTGTGCTTCGGCGATGCCGACAACATGTCTTTGTACATTGTCTCGGCGTCGGGCGGGACCGACCCGGAGGTCGGCGGCTGCATCTATCGCATGCGCCTCGACGTTGCGGGCGTCGAACGGTACCCGGCGAAGATTTCATTGAAGGTGGACCACCACGCTTCGCTGTCCACGGCCTGACGATCGAATCTGAGCGTACGAAACATGGCCACGATCGGATCGCATTATTTCAGGGAGTGTCTGCGAGGCGCCCGGGCAAAGGGCGTTCGCACGCAGACCCTTCTTGATCGCGCAAACGTTCCCGCCGTCGTTCTCGCTCCGCTCGGCCGCGGCACGACCCAGCAGATGGCAAGCCTTGTGCGCTGCATCTGGAATGAACTCGACGACGAGTTCATGGGATTTACACAGATGCGGGTCAAACGCGGCGTGTTCGAAATGATGGCGCGCCTCGTCCTGCAGTGCGTCTCAGTCGAGGAGATGTTCGAGCTCGGCGTGCGCTTCTACAATCTCATCACGGACGACATTGTGATGCGCCTGGAGCGCACGCCGGACGAGGTGATCTTCAACGTGACCATGAAGCGGGAGGACCTCGACCCCGCGCATTACTTCATCGAATTCTGGCTCGTCATATGGCATCGCTTCCTGGGGTGGGCCTGCGGCTCCCCCGTTCCGCTGAACTGGGCGGCGTTCACCTATGAATGCCCGTCCAATTATCTTGAGGAATTCAAGTACCTCTTCCCGTGCCGTCACTATTTCAACGCAGAATCGACCTGCATCTCGGTCCCTCGCGAGCACCTGAAGTTGCCGGTCATCAGGAGCAACAAGGAGCTTGAGGAATTCCTGGCGTGCGCGCCGCTGAATTTCATGACGATGCCCAACCTGGACCAGAGCTATACGCGCAGGATCAGATCGCTGCTCGTATCGGAATATGGCGAAGGGATGCAATTTCCTGCTTTTTCCGAAGTGGCCGTGCATCTGCATATGACAGAGCAAACCTTGCGCCGAAGACTGCGGGAGGAATCATCGTCCTATCGCGGCATCAAGGAGAATATTCGCAGGGACACCGCGCTGCGAAAGCTGCTGCGGGGCAATGCATCCATCGGCGACATCGCGCTATCGGTCGGCTATTCCGAGACGCGCGCATTCACCCGTGCATTCCGGCAATGGACGGGCACCAGCCCGGTCCGCTACCGCCGCGAAGTCTTGTGCGATTCGGAAGACTCATAGCCCGCTCGGCTTCGATGCACCCCAGTCAACGCTAGAGTTATAGGCACAGCATGAAGATGACCGCGATCTCCGGGGGCACTTTGCAGATGAGACGAAGTGTTTATTTCGAGGATGCCGCGCCCGGCGAATTGATCACACTCCCCGTTTCGTGCTTCCTGATCCAGCATCCGCAAGGCAACGTCCTGTTCGATACCGGATGTCATCCTGAGCTCGTGACGGGTCCTGTCTCCCGCATCGGTGGCATGGCGAAAATGATGCGCGTGATATCCGAGGCGTCCGTCAACGTGGTTCAGGCCCTGGAGCATATGGGGATAACGCCGGGAGACATCGACGTTGTCGTCAACTCGCATCTGCACCCGGACCATTGCGGGTGCAACGGGTTCTTCGGATCGGCCACCCAGATCTGCCATCGATGCGAGCTCGAAGCGGCCCGGCAGGAAGAGGTCGAGCGCGCGGGTTATTTCAAGGCCGATTGGGCAGGCGGGCCGCCATTCACCGAAATCGATGGGGAATATGATGTTTTCGGCGATGGCCGCATCGTCCTTATCCCACTTCCCGGCCATACGCCGGGAAGCATCGGCGCCTTGGTGACACTCGACCGCGACGGCCCTTTCCTTCTGGCTTCGGATGCGGCGAGCATGCGCGAAAATCTCGATCAGGGGACCATTCCACGCAACACGTGGGATACAGATCGGTTTAGTCGCTCAGTGGAAGAAATGCGCCGCTACCAGCGAGCAGGATTTGAAGTCATATATGGCCACGACGATCATCAATGGACAAAAATAGTACGAAATAGCAAATTCTTGTAGATAAATCAAAGTTTTTTTAAAATAAAAATACAGAATTCTTGTTATAGTCTTGCACGTAACCTTCAAAAACCTCATCAAAACTGCTCTATTAAGAGGCGACAGCTAACAACGGTTTACTTCTATCCGCATTAAGCTGGCTCCTCCGTCGCGACGGCAAGCCTCATCATAGCCCCGAGCCGTCGTGTCCCGCCCGCCATTTTGCTCACGAGGCAGCAGCAAGAGCGAGTCAGAGGAAAGCCTGGTCCCAACCGCCTTCAGGGCATATTGGGTCATGTGATCAGTGGCGTGCGACCCTTTTTTTCCACCGGCTTAGGCGAGAGTCCGCAGGTTGATTTGTGGCCGCAGGCGGCCTGGGTTTCCAGTGGGATTGTTGCGGCGAACTCGGCTGGGGATCGATTGCCGAGAGCTGAATGAGGGCGGTTCAGGTTGTAGTCCTCCTTCCATGTGGCGATGGCGGCACGGGCTTGGCCCAGGCTCGAGAACAGGGTCTCGTTCAGGCACTCGTCCCGGAACCGGCCGTTGAAGCTCTCCACGAAGCCGTTCTGCATCGGCTTGCCGGGAGCGATGTAGTGCCATTCGACACCGGTCTGCTGGCACCATTTGAGGACCGCCATCGAGGTCAGTTCGGTGCCGTTGTCGGAAACGATGGTCGCAGGCCTGCCCCGGATGGCGAGCAGCGCGTCGAGTTCGCGCGTCACCCGAAGGCCCGAGAGCGAGGTATCGGCAACCAGCGCCAAGCACTCCCGGCTGAAGTCGTCGACCACGGCCAGCACCCGGAAGCGCCGACCGTCCGTGAAGGCATCCGACACGAAGTCGAGGCTCCAGCGGTCGTTGATCCGATCCGGCACCAGGATGGGACGCCTCGTGCCGAGCGCTCGCTTGCGTCCCCCGCGCCGACGGACCTGAAGCCTCTCTTCCCGATACAGCCGGCGCAGCTTCTTCTGGTTTGACGTTGCCCCTCGGGGTTGATCCGGTTTGAAGTTCGTTCTGGCCCACTGAGAGGACCAGAACATGAAGCGCAGCCGCTTCTCGGAAGAGATGGGGTATTCGGTCCTGATCTCCTGACCCGTTTGCGGCCTTTCGCGGCGAAGAGGACGATCGGGGCCCGAACCCAGCGCCGGGAGGTCCCCATGGTGTACGTCGGTCTTGATGTCTCTCTGAACTCGGTAGCCGTCTGTGTCATCGACCGGGAAGGTCAAATCCTGAAGGAGGCGAGCGTGGCGTCGGAGGCGTCCGCCATCTCGCAGTGTCTCCAGCCCTGGCGGGATCAGATTGCGAAGATTGGGCTTGAGGCTGGGCCGATGTCGGAATGGCTGACTACGGGTTTGGCGGAGCTTGGTTTTCCCGCCATCAGCCTGGAGGCGCGGCAGGTGAAGGCGGCGTTGTCGGCAATGCCGGTCAAGACTGATCGGAACGACGCACGCGGCATTGCCCAGGTGGTCAGGGCAGGCTGGTACAAGGTCGTGCACGTGAAGAGTATCGGCAGCCAGCATGCGCGAACGTTGGTGGCGGCGCGCAAGCACCTGATCCGCTCCATTGCCGCGTCGGAGCAGACACTTCGCGGATTGCTCCGTCCCTTCGGCTTGAAGGTTGGCATCGTGTCGCGGGCCGGATTTGCCTCCCGTGTCCGAGATCTGGTTGGAAACAACGCCATCCTGGCTGAGGTGATGGCTCCCCTGTTGGCAGCCCGGGACGCATTGATGCAGGAATACCAGCGCCTTCACCGCCTGGTCGTTCAGGTGGTCCGGAATGACCCGGTCTGCCGCCTTTTGATGACCATGCCCGGGATCGGGCCGGTTTCCGCTCTGACATTCAGAGCAACGATCGATGCGCCCGAGCGTTTCGCCCGCTCGCGGTCCGTCGGGGCTTATCTCGGGCTCACACCTCGGCGATATCAATCGGGCGAGATCGATCGGACCGGACGGATCACCAAAGTAGGTGACGGGGAGACGCGAACTGCGCTGTTCGAGGCCGCCAACGTCATCCTGCGACCGAGCACCCGCTGGTCACCGATGAAGGCATGGGCGGTGCGCATCGCTCAGCGTCAGGGAAGCAAGCGGGCGAAGGTCGCTCTGGCTCGCAAGATGGCGGTCGTTCTTCACAGCATGTGGCGGAGCGGCACGGAATTCCGATGGACTGCTGCCGCAGCGTGATTGACCCGGCTGTGGTTCCCTGAACGCCCGTCGCGGGGCGTGGGATGATTGAGTTCGCATGATCTGTCGTTGCAGCCGCTGACGCGGCCGATCACGCCGAAGAGCTTGAACCGATCATTCCATCGAACACCATCATGTGGCGATCCTCGACCACGGACAGAAGCAAAGAACCCGCGGCGTGCCATCATCGGGGTTGACGACACCGGACCGAATACAGAAGCAGATCATCGCGATCTTGAAGGAACAGGAATCCGGGGTCTCGGTCGCGGATCTGTGCCGCAAGCACGGTGTGAGCGACGCCAGCATCTACAAATGGAAAGCGAAGTTTGGCGGGATGGACGTGTCCGAGGCCCGGCGCCTGCGGTCGCTGGAGGATGAGAACGCCAAGCTCAAGCGGATGCTGGCCGATGCGATGCTGGACAACGTCGCGCTGAAGGACCTGCTGGGAAAGAAGTGGTGACGCCCGCTGCCGAGCGGAAGGCCGTCGCCCATCTCGTGGCGCATCACGCGATGAGTGAACGGCGGGCGTGTAAAGCCATCGGCTGCTGCCGCATGACCGTTCGATACCAATCCGCGCGCCCTGACGATCGCGCTCTTCGCGAGCGGATGACAGAGATCGCCCGGGAGCGGCGGCGCTTTGGCTATCGGCGCCTGCATGTCTTGCTCAAACGCGAAGGCCATGTCGTGAACCACAAGCGGCTCTTCCGCCTGTATCGGGGGGAGAAGCTAGCCGTGCGCCGGCGTGGCGGTCGTAAACGGGCGATCGGCACAAGGGCCCCGATGCTGGTCCCCCTCGGGCCGAACGAGCGCTGGTCACTCGACTTCGTCTCCGACCAGTTCACGGATGGCCGTCGCTTCCGGATCCTGGCCATCGTGGATGACTGCACGCGCGAGAACCTGGCGCTGGTCGCCGACACCTCGCTGTCGGGCCTTCGGGTCGCACGCGAACTCGATCGGGTGATCGCCGAGCGCGGTCGGCCAAGGATGATCGTCAGCGACAACGGCAGCGAACTCACCAGCAACGCCATCCTCGCATGGGCGGATCAGGCCCGCGTCGACTGGCACTACATCGCGCCCGGCAAGCCGATGCAGAACGGCTTCATCGAAAGCTTCAACGGCCGCCTCCGCGACGAACTGCTCAACGAGACGCTCTTCTCGTCCCTGCCGCAGGCACGAACCGCTCTGGCCATCTGGCGCACCGACTACAACACCGCGCGCCCTCACTCGCAGCTTGGATGGCAAACGCCTACGGCCTTCGCCTCGACCTTCACCCCGCGCCGGGCCCTGGCGCCGCGCTATGCGACAAGCGCAGCGCCAGAGCCCGTCGCTGCACCTGCCCCAAGGGGCTCCAAAACTGCCGGAAACGAACTCAACGCTGGATAAAAACTGGGGGCAACGTCAGGGCGGAAAAAATACGAAGAGAAGCGCCGCAAAAGTCGCGAATTGCGCGACCACGTTCACCCATTTTGCAGTATCGCTATCGAGCCCGAACCACCAGTTGAGACCGATTCCAAGGCCTATAAACCCGGCGGCAAACATCCATGCCAAGCCGAAGCGCGGCGCGCGCAACCCGACTGCCCGTGCGCAGTCACGGATGATGTGGGTCTCGAGAATGTCCACGTACGCGAATTTCGGGGGGGCTGGTCCACCAACTCGTGGAGCAGAGAGTGCCACGGTTTATCGAAGTCGACACGAGCGAGCACGTCGAAGGTTTGCAGACCCTGCATGTCGTCCACTAGGCCTAATGCGACAAAGTCGCCAATGAAGCGCTTCCTGCACGATGTGACGTCAACTAGGTAGTCACGACTATTTCGGCGGATCGCGCGAAGGTAGCTTCGAAGATTGCGGTAGTGCACCTCTTCATTGTCATAGCTCACCGAGCGTGCAACAGCGGGGCCGTAAAAGGCCTTCACGTCCTGCGCAGGGAGCGAGCCGTTCCGCTCGTCCAGCGGGATCGTCGACCCATCCTCGGCCAGGTATTCAGCGCGCGATGCCAACCCACGCAGACGCTCCAGTACAAGGCCCAAGACGCGGGACGAAAGATCCGAGGGTGCTTGGGAGTTCGAGTCGCCCGGGAAGCCGTAAACGTGGATAAATGATACCTGCTCGACCGCCCCCGAGCGCAAATTGTATGCTACGCTGTTGACGTAGGCGTCTGGGCGCTCTGAGTCGACAAGGACGACCAAGCGGGTCATCCGAGGGAATCCTGGCTGACGACGCGCCCTCCCGCGGCCTTGGCTCGACGGAGGTTCAGATACGCCGCGTCTGGAGTCACGCCGATCCCGAATGAGATCGAACAGCCTGTCGCCGAGGCAAAGGCTGCTGCGAAGCGTGTTAGAACATCAGCATCGAACCTATCAGCGTCTACTGTAAACAGGACGTCATCACCTCCCGCCATTACCGTCTGGGCGCCTAATCGTTCGCCCATTTCCCGCACGAGAGTAGCGATGGCACCCGTCATGGTCTGTGAGAATGCTGTCAGCCCCGCCAGATCATGGCGAAAGAGTGCGGCTTCGACCTTTTCCCGGACGCGATCGGCATCGCCGAGGACGTAGAGCATGACCCCAACTCATCTCTGTTTAAGGACGACGGATAGAGGTCGCCGAGGAAGCCATGTCAGGCCGCGCGGTGGGTCTACGATACCTTGCGGAGGTCCGCACGAATTCTGAACGACGGCATGGCTCGCTGGGCCGATTTTGCTGATGAGTAGATTCACCGAGGAAACCATGGCGGTCAAGCGTCACGTCGTCAAACAGCTGCTGCCGGATCGTCCTTAGCGGATGCACGGGTTGAATGGGTGCTGACGCACAATAGAACCAATATTAACAAGACCGGAAAATAGGTCATAATCATCGGGAGCGCGTCTTTATAACAGGTAAGACAATTATATCTAAAAGCACATTTTTAGTTTTACATATTTTCAATTCACGAGGCGCATGGCGGATATGATCGAGGAGATCTTTTACATATTGGCGATCCCGTCTTGGGAGTCGACAAAAGTGTCGCCATTTCAAGGCTTCGCTCCAGGCCTTTTTCACGTAGCGCCATATCTTGTCGGCGTGCCAGCCTTCCCTAGCGACATTTCCGAACTCGCCATGGATCCGGCGGACCGACTTGCGAGACGGCGGGCGGGCCAAGGTGCCTTGCATTGGTCGCCTGTGACCATTGAAAATCTACTCGATCACGGGCGGCCGACGCCAGATCGGCCGTTCATGGTCGTCATTACAGGAGAGCCCGAAATAGCTCGCCGTGTCGCGACCTGGCGGAGAGGTCTGCGTGTCCGTCCATTGCACCTCAGCGGCCATAAAATCGGGGGTGCAATTCCTCCGCATCAACTGACCGTGGAGCGTTTGCAGCAACACTGTCGCACCGCGCTACGTCAAGCGAAGGAAGCAAACCGCCGGCTCGACATCACCGAAAGGCTATCGATCATTGACGCTTGGCGACCTTGGGAAATGAAGCCATCCGGGCTGCACCATCACTCCCACAACGTGACGCTACCCAACGAGATGGTCCTTCGATCGGTAGGCCTCATCACGGAAAGAGAAGATGGCAAGCTAGAGGTCTCACCTGAGCAGGACTATGTCGACGGCATCACGGAATCGGCTAGCGAAGTATTCAATTTACACCAGCGAGAGAATGACCGCCAAATCTACCTGCTGAACCCGCCACGGCCGGACCTTATTCTTCTGGCACCCTCGATGCATGTCGAAGTGGGAGAGGTTATTGGGAGGGCGAAGCTACCGAAGTCAAGCATGCGCGCATTCAAGGCGCTCGAACGCCAGCGCGGGTACACGATTCAATTCCCGTTACAAGACAAACAGTCCATCAACGAGATCGGGCCCATTTTCGGTCTCCGTGGAGGAGAACTTCGCATCACGACCTACGCGGTTGGGGTTCGCGCCGCGTCCACCGCTGCGGCAACCCTTCGACTTCCTGGTCGAATCAATCGCTCCACTGGCGTCATCGGCCAATTGGCGCGCTTTCTTCGTCACCATGAAAACCCGCCTCCCGTCAAAGCCTCCCGCGTCTTTCGGGCCGTACAAAATGCGCTCGCTGAAACCTTCCCCCGTGAGCACATGGACCTGCTCAGGCAATCGAACTCCGGCATCAAGATAATTGGAGAGGCTCCCCTAGAGTGGCTGCCGCTCGACGATCTCCCGCTTGGGATAGCCCGCGACGTCTCACGCATCGGGACCACTCCGGGTAACTTGCTGATCGAACAGCTGCGCCATGTCCCTCCCATCTACATTCCTGCGGACGATTTCAAAAAATACCTCGTCGTATCAATGTTCGAGGATGGCGACGGCATTGCGCATCATGTGCGGCGGGCGCTTGAGGTCCTTCCTGACGCTGCTGAAGCCAAGCTGACCGGAATCTCTGCCACACCAAAGTCGACCGACGAATTTGTTGCTGTTGTGAATGCCTACAGAGGTCCGATCCTAATCGTCGATAGTCACGGTACCCATACCGACAATCCTAACGTTGGCGGGCTCAATATTGGTGGGAAGGTCGTCGATGTGTGGGGCCTGGCCGGGAAAATGCGGCCGCCGCCTATCGTGATTTTGAGCGCCTGCGATACCCATCCGTTTGATCGCTCACACGCCACCGTCGCGAACGGTTTCCTGCGATGCGGAGCAATAGCAGTCCTAGGGACGGTCCTACCAATCCGCTCGCGGGATGCGGCGATCTTCCTCGTTCGGCTAATGTTGCGCGCCATCTCGTTCGGCAATGCTATGAACGCAAACGGCAGGTCTGCGGCCTGGACCAACATTGTGGGCGGCGCGCTACGAATGCAGCTCGCGAGTGACATCGTTCGTAGTCTTGGAGCACAAGGGCTGATCCCCGAGGATCGTGTCGCCGAAATCCATCTCGAGGCAAATCACGACATCAACCCGCCGAACGAACGAACCGATTGGCTTCCGCGCTTGAAGGAGCGTTGTATTGAGGCAGGAGGCCTCAACCAGGATCAGTGGACGACGGCCTACACAGGCCTCCTTGCGGGGTCAGATGTCATCCGCTACGTCAACATCGGCAATCCAGAAGCGATACTGATCTCCGACGAGCGCGTCCTGAAACGGACGATGCAAGAAGCACAGATGTAAGCTTAGAACTTCAACAGTTGGAGTGCCCACCGGCAAGCACAAACTGGCGGTCCGCATTCGGTGTTGAGATCTACGTCAATTCTTGGCGGATTCCGTTGAAGAAATTTCCAGCAAGTACTTCGAGGTGATTTTTGCGCAAATTAGTTACGCAGTCGCCATCCAGCAGGAATTATTGTTGCGTAAATTGCGCACGATAAGAACGAATATTTCTATCAGAATCGGCTCGTGGAGTTTTTCAACAGAAACGGCGCAAAGGTGCCGACGTGCCCCCACTCGCTGATGTCCGCTCTCGGGCCGCGACCGTTGCCAGATCAATGACCGAGATGGGGGCGCAAAGCGGACGTCCCTGAAAGGGCAGTCGAGGGGCACGTATGGGTCAAACCGACTCATTTGCGCTGCGCTACTTGCTGTCCAGATCCGTGGCCCCATGCCGGTCAGCGCCCCATGCTTCACCCCAGCCGCAAGCACCTCCATCAGCAGCGGCATCCTCCCCGGCCCGGTGCCGCACTTCGGCGTGTTCCAGCTTATCCCGTATCCCCTCGCTAACTTCATCGCCAAGTTCGCGAAGCAGACCATCCCAGCTGTGAAGCGTGAAGCTCGGCTTTATGCCTGCTGCGTCGAACAGGGCATCCATCCAATAAGCGTCGAAGGGCCCACCATCGCACCAGACCTGCCCACTGCCGATCAGCGTGTTCGGGGTCCTGGCGATAGCCATCGGAGGCTCGGCTGTGGCAAGCTCGGCCGGGTCGATGCCATGCACCTCTTGTGACAGTTCGCTCCAATGGCCGAAGTCGGTCCAAGCCTGCGTCGGCCGGATAAGCGCCGACCACACTTGGATGGGCTCCTCGGGTGCCGGCCAGACGGCAACGCCCACCTCGATGGGATATCCGCCATCCTCCAACGAACTCGCCTCAAAATCGATGATGCGAAGAGGCCATTGGATCGTCGGCAATTGCAGCTTCTTGCCTTGCATCTGAAGAACGCTCCTATCCCTTTATCCCGGATACAGCCACCTTGCTCCATGGGGTCAGGCGTCCGGACTAGCGGGAACTCACTCGGTGCGGTTCGCCATGGCGAGGTGGATCAAGCGTCGGTCTCCGAAGACGCGGAAGCGCAGGGCGTCCTGGAAGGAAACCGCGACCACGGCTTCCAGCTCTTGGAACAACGACACCCCTGAGACCTCCAGAACGGTAATGAGCTGGAACGGCGTCTCGGCGAGGCTTGGACACTGCGTGCTGGCATGCCGTCGCAAGCAGTGCCAGACGCCCTCCACAAGATGGTTCCGCGCAAGGCCACGTGCGTGGGAAATTCTCAAGATCGCACGAAGTCGGCTCCACTTTCTTATCCAGACAAAATTCGAACCTGAATCTGAAATAAACTATTATTTTTCTGACATCTTACATTAACTGAATTTTACCCCATTTTAGGCTAGGTAAATTGTTTTGGGAAAAGATGCGATGACTTCATTCATGAAGCAGAAGACGATATCATTTTCTCAGCCGTTCGAAGTGCGCGGCATTGACGGTCTTCAGGCCGCCGGGGACTACATAGTGGAAACTGAAAACGAGCAGCTTTCGGGCGTTTCCCATGCCGCCTATCGGCTTGTGGCGACCAACCTGCACCTGCCTGCCGACTCTGCGTTGCACAGGCCTGGCCAGATTGTCCCGGTCAGCCAGAACGATCTCGATGCAGCGCTGATGAGGGACCGTGACCAAACGCTGTGATGCCGCACTCTCGGCGAGCTCTGACCGTGAGTGGAAGCGACAATGGCGCTTAATTTCCCGAACGTGAGCCGCTGCCTCGATATGGCGCGGAACTGTGTCTGCTTCTGGGGCTATGACGGCGCATTCGAAGTCGCCTTCCAGATGGAAACTGGCGCGCTTCGCCGGATCAAGTCCGACGTGCAGGAGGATGAAGCCTCCCTGCTGCGGGTATTTGACGGCAATCGCGTGCACATCCAGAAGGTCGCCAGCAGCGCCTATTCCAGGCGCCGCCAGAGCCATTATCGCTTGTCGGCGGCGGATTTCTAAAAGCTCGCCCGCGCAGGACTTCACTCCTCCATCAGGTGCATGAGGTCCGCGATCTTGATGGTCGCGAAATTCGAGAACGTGTCCGAGACCGCATAAGGCAGGATGATCTGGTCCTTGTGCCGCATCGCCCCGCACGTATAGACGACATTCGGCACATAGCCCTCCCGTTCGGAAGGCTCCGGCCGTACCAGGGGCTCGCACGAGCGTGCCAGCACCTTGGTGGGATCGGCTTTGTCGAGCAACACCGCGCCGATGGCGTATTTGCGAACTGGGCCGACCCCATGGGTTAGGAGCAGCCAGCCCTCGTCGAGCTCGATCGGCGATCCGCAATTGCCGATCTGGACGAATTCCCAAGGAAACTTCGGCTTCAAGATCAATTGCCCGCCATCCCACGTGCAGAGGTCATCGGACTTGATGAGATACAGATTCTCATTGTCCTGTCGCCCGATCATGGCGTACTGGCCGTCGATCTTGCGCGGGAAGAGCGCCATACCCTTGTTGTGTGACGCGCTCCCCCGCAGAGGGGTGAGGTGGAACGAGACGAAATCCGAGGTTTTCAGCAGTTCCGAACGGATTGCCTTGCCGCTGTAGGCCGTATAGGTCGCATAGAAAATTCGCTGCCCCTCGTCCTCGAATTCGACGAAACGCGCATCCTCGATCCCGTTGGACTGGGATTGCGTAACGGGGAAGATCACCCGCTCACTGATGTCCTCCTCCGGGCCAAAGATCACCTCCACATGCTCACCATCGGGACCGGGCATCCGCGCGCGGATGGTCGGGGTGGAGGCAAGGCGCACGGTCGGATCGATGCTGACGCTGCCATCGGCGGCGATGGTTCCCGATCGGAATGTGAGGGAGGAAATGTGTCCTTCCCCAACCGCGCGCAAGCTGAGGATGAAGCGTCGTCCGCCTTCCGGTGCCCCCGATTGGTCGGGGTGGGCAACGATGCTCGGATTGAACAAAGCCGAGGCTTCGAAGGAATATTCGTGAAGAAAATAGGCTCCGACCAGGCGCCGCTGGGTGGTCGTGAAGATGTCGTGCGCTGCGAGCGCCTCTTCCATTTCATCGGCCCGGGCCTCGAATGTCGCCAGCAGGTTACGGTGCCGGCCCTGGAAGTTCTCCAGCACGTCGGTGAGCTGGCTCTCCGCGGTCTCCGGATCGAGGGCGAGCACCCGGTCCACGATATGATTGGCGCGCGTCTTGTCGGTGGGGTTGAAGTCGCGCGGCTCGGTCGCCGGCTTGAAGGGGCGTACAACCACGCGTGCGGGGTCCGGCAGCAGGTAGAGCGCCTGCCGGTTCAAAAACATGGGGTGGGACACGGCGGCCTCGGTTCTGTTGATGGTTCGCTTTGGGCGATCAGGCGCTCAGGGCGCGAAACGAGGCTGCCTGTGTTTGCTCGCCGCGCAGCTGGGCAAGCTGGCGCATCTCTATCACGCTCAGCGCAAACGACACGACGGATTCTCCGCCGCGGTTCTCATTCGGCCGGTCGCGATGCAGGCCGTCGCGGCAACTGCCCGTTTCGATATCGACGAGCGACGCGGAAAGATCGTTGCTGCCGAAGAACCATGCGAAGGCCCGCTCGGCCTCATCCCGCCATGTCGGGTCGCCATCCGCATCCCATGCCGTGAGGCACGCGGAGATGGCTGCGGCTGCCTCGACCGGCTGCTGGTCGAAGGCTTCCGGCAGCGCCCGCACATTCGCGAACCCCTCGGTTCCCACGGGGCGGAACACGCCGGTCGTTGCGGTCTGGAGCGTCACCAGCCAGCGAAGCGCCCGCAAGCCCGCCTCCACATAGTCCGGCGTGCCGCTGGACACGCCCGTGAGGATCAGAGCTTGCGGCAAGCGGGCATTGTCGTAGGAAAGCCCTTCCTCGAACCACACCCAGTCCTTGGTTTCCACCGCTGCCATCAACGCCATCAGCCTGTCGGCCAGCAGCAGCCGCATGCGTCGGGCCTTCGCATCGTCCTCATATGCGGCGCAATACGCATCCAGGCCCAGCAGCGTGAACGCCCAGGCGCGCGGGGAGGAAAAGCCTTCGACGGTACCGAGCGCCACCGCGAACAGATCGGCCGCCCAGCGCCGGCGGGAGGCATTGTCGTCCAGGCGCGCGCAGGTGCCGAGCGCCCATAGGGTCCGCCCGTGGCTATCTTCGGAGCCTCGGTCTTCCAGCCAGCGGCGGTCGAAGCTCATGAAATTGCGGAAGCGCGCCACATCCGGATTCCAGGCGTGCTGCACGAATGCGGCAAAGCGGCTCGTCAGCACCTCCGGCAAGGGCGCTTCGCCCGGGGCGTTGAGGGCGCAGGCCAGCAGGAGAGCGCGCGCGTTATCGTCCACGCAATAGCCGTGGGACCTGTCGGGCACCGAATGCACGGCGTGCTGGTAGAGGCCGGTATCGTCGCACATGGACAGGAAATGGCTGAGCTGAAGATTGGGAAGGGGTGGGCGCACGCGCGCCGGCGCACCATGCGTACGACGGGCGATAACGCCGAGGCGATATCCGCGCCGGGCACCCTCGAAGGCGGCGATGTAGCGTTCGGCAGTGCGCTCCCAGGTCATGGAACGGCTGCTCGCATAGGCGCGCTGGCGCATGGCCTCACGCCGCCTGTCATCGGTCAGAAGATCGGCGATTTCCGCACCGATGGCAGTGGAATCGCCGAACGGCACGAGTGCACCCCGCCCTGCCGCCAGAAGCTCGCGCGCATGCCAATAGGGTGTGGAGACCACCGCCCGGCCGAGGCCGAAGCTGTAGGCCAAGGTGCCCGAGGTCATCTGCGCCTCGTTCAGGTACGGCGTCACATAGACGTCGCACATGGAGATGAAGTCGAGCAGGGTCGGCTGGTCCACGAACTGATCGAGAAACACCACGTGCCCCTCGACTCCGAGGGCCCGCGCCCGTGCCACCAGGCTTTCGCGATAGGCTTCGCCTTGCGTGCGAACCAGATTGGGATGGGTCGCGCCAAGCACCACATAAACCGCATCCGGCCGCTGCTTGAGAACCGCCGGCATGGCATCGATCATCACCTCGATCCCCTTATTGGGGGACAGGAGGCCGAACGTGAGGATGACCGAATGGCCCGTGAAGCCGCGTCTCGCCTTTGCCGCGGCGGGCGTGATGAAGGGAAAGTCGGGAATCCCATGGGGGATGACTTCGATCTTCTCCGCCGGCACGCGATAAACGGTGAGCAGAAGCTCGCGCCCCTTCTCGGCCATGACGACGAGCTTCGATGAGACGTTGACGATCCGCTCCATCACCCGACGCTGCGCGGCGTTGGGTTCCGCAAGCACCGTATGAAGCGTGGTCACGATGGGCATGTTCAGGCGCGACAGCAATGCCACGATATAGGCGCCCGCTTCCCCTCCGAAGATGCCGAATTCGTGCTGCAAACTGACAACATCGATCTTGGCGCGGTTCAACGTCTCCGCCGCACGGATATAGTCTTCAATGCGGTCGTCACTGATTTGCACCATCACGCTGGACGGATAATCATAAGCTTGGCCATGGTCGTTCATGGCGACAATGGACGTGGTAATCTGCGCGGGCGCGGCGGCGATGGCGTGCTGAAGATCGGTGGTGAAGGTGGCGATGCCACAACGGCGCGGCAGGGAATTGCCGATGAAGGCAACGTGTTTGACTTGGGTCACGGTCGCATCTCCGAAGCGCGGAAGGATGAGTCCGCTCGTGAGGGGAAAAGTTGGGTCGGGGCGGCGAAACCAGCCGCCCGCGTAGGCACGACCGGCAGCTCGCCCGCAGCCAGCAGGTCGGGATGCGGCACATCGGCGGCATAAGCCACCAGCGCTTTCGCACCACGCCCGCCGGCCCTGACGGGCGCGCATTCCCCCTGCAAGAAGATCGCACCGCCGACCGTCACATCGAGGCCGGCCATGCAGGCACTGCCTTCGAGCATCAGCATCCAGGTCTCGTGTGGCGCGTCGAGCGACCAAGCCACGCTGGGGGCGAGATCAAGCCGTTCGATGACGAAATGAGGCGTGGCGGCGAGCAGGGTCCGGCCGTTGCCGAGCGCGCGCGGCGCGGCTTGCGGGCCAAGGGGCGCCATGTGGGTCGCGGCGACGGCCTGCTCCGCATGCAGCTCCCGTGAGCGGCCGTAGTCGAAAAGGCGAAAGGTCACGTCGCTGCGCTGCTGGATTTCGGCGATGACGAGGCCGGCTCCGATCGCATGGATGGTGCCGGCGGGGACACAGACCACGTCGCCCTTGAGCACGTCGCGCCATTGGACGCGCTCGGCGATGGAGCGATCTTCGATCGCGGTGCGCAATTGCGAGGGCGTCAGCGGGCCGTTCAGGCCGACCGCCACCTGCGCGCCCGGCTGGGCGGACAGGATGTACCAGGCTTCGCTCTTACCGTGTTCCTGGCCGAGGGTACGCGCGAACGCATCATCGGGATGAACCTGGATCGACAGGGGCTGCGTGGTGAACAGCAGTTTCATAAGCAGCGCGGTCTCCGGCGCCGTGGGATCGGCACGCTCGAACCAGAGTTCGCCGACAGCCCCATCGAGGGGGGCGATGGTGCGCCACGGCAGCAGGTCAGTGCTGCCCCATGGCTTGCGAACCACGCGCACGCACGCCTGCTCGATTGCCATGATCGTCTCCTCGACCGTGCCGCTGAGATCGGGACGATCTGAGACCGGACATGTTCATTCGTTTGGCGCGATGCGCCAGCCGCAGTGGTCAGTGACGCCGGTTCGGCGCAGCGGACGGAATGTCGCCGGTGACGTCCACATGGGCTGCATCGCTCTCCAGACGCAGCTCCTTATCGGAAAAGGTCAGGGTCAGCAGGCGCCCGTCGTCGGTCAGTAGTTGAACCACCCGACGACCGAACACCCCACGCAGGGCTACCGGCGAAAGCCGGATCTCCCCGGAACTGGTGATGCCGACGGGTGCATTGAAGAAGCTGTCGAAGTCATAGGTCGCTCGGCCTATTTCCTGTCCATCGCATCTCAGTACACCCTCGCCTGCAACCCCACCGATATAACGCATGATAAACCCTCTAATACTTTGGATATATTTCTTGCTCCTGTGGATACGACATCGCTTCTTTCGATGGCGATCCACGCAGCACCGCTCTGCCGCACGTCCGATTTCGGAAGACGGCAACAGAATTAGGAAAATTCGGTATGCAAGGGCTGGCGCAAGCGCGTGTCTGCTAGATTTTCGCCAGAATCCATCTATATAACAGCAAAACGCACCCGAAAGTTCAAACATCCTATTACGCAAAATAAGCGCAAACACCGAAATTACAAGATTTTCATTGAAATTTAGGCTTATTTTTTCAGAAAATTGTTCGGAACAATAAAGATATCTACTCGTCGTAATTCCAGATTTTTCTTCCGCCACTCCAGCGTGATGCAACATTTACATCGTGTAAGAAGTTCCATTTATGAGCCAACCCCAGCCTTGGCTTACCCCTTAAGAGCCATCCAACACAGCGCTGCGGGATCAAGAAGCGAAAGCTTAGGGTTCGCGACGGCACTGACGGTGCGCTTTCCTCAAAGCCATATCTCGCCACCTAGGTGGCGGACTCATAACGCATTGATCCAGATGCGGACGGCTGCGAGCTTGAGGGCTGCGAGGAAGTTGTCGGGTCGCCTGTCGTAGCGCGTGGCGAGGCCGCGCATCTGCTTGATCCGATTGAAGAAGCGCTCGATCTGGTTTCTCTGCCGGTAGAGCCACGGGCAGAAGGCGAAGGTGCGCTTGCGGATGACGCGTGGCGGGACATTGGCGAACGTGCCGCGTTGCGCCGTCTCGGCGCGGATGGCGTCGGTGTCGTAAGCTTTGTCGGCGAGAAGGATGCCGCCTGGAGCAAGCCGGGCCAGCAGCTCGCGCCCCGCCGGTGCATCGCCCGCCTGTCCGGCGGTCAGAGCAAGATGGATGGGCCTGCCTTCAGCATCGACCAACGCGTGGATTTTGGTGGTCAGGCCACCCCGGGAGCGTCCCATGCAACGATCGTCGGTGCCGCCTTCGCCCCCTTTTTGATCGCGGCGCCGTGCTGGTGCACCCGGACGCAGGAGCTGTCGATCATCACGATGTCGCCGTCATAGGCTTTCGAGACCGCTTCCAACAGCCGGTCCCAGACCCCGGCGGCCCGCCAGCGCACGAAGCGGTTGTAGAGGGTTGTGCGCGGACCATAGCGTTCTGGCACATCCCGCCACGGCGCTCCGGTGCGGAAGCGCCAGAGGATGCCGTTGATCACCCGGCGGTCATCCACCCGCGCCACACCCCGCACCTTGTTCGGCAGCAGCGGGGCGATGATTGCCCATTCCTCGTCGGTCAACTCGTGGCGGCGCATCTCTCAAGCTCCCCGTTCGGGAGCTTGAATCACGACAAGCCCGACCACGCAAATTTATGGGGACACTGCCTAGGTGGCGCCCCCTCGCTTGGCCGGACGATGACATGTGATCCCAATCTTCAGCAGCGACGGTGTCATCGAATGACAGCCTCCGGGGTCGGTAACAAGGCGATGGAATAGGGACGGCGGGATTGTCCATCGACACCGCTCTTGATGATCCAGGCGACAGGCATTGCGGCGAGCGCGGGCGCCATGAGTGCGGCAATCATGTCTGTGTTTCTCCCGATGGAGCGGAACTCACTCCATACAGTTGGCCATGGCGAGGTGGATCAAGCGTCTGTCTCCGAAGACGCGGAAGCGCAGGGCGTCCTGGATCGACCAGTCGGCGCGGGAGAGATCGCCGGCATCCAGGAAGGAGACCGCGACCACGGCCTCCAGATCCTGGAACGACAAGCCAGAGAGCTCCAGGATTGCGATGAGCTGGAACGGCGCCTCGGCGGTGGGGGACGGCTTGATGTCGAGCACGCGCGCTGAGACCTTGAGCGTGCCGCCGCGCTCGAACCGCACCTCCATGTCGAGGTTTTCCAGCATCCTCAGCACATCGTCCGCCCGGCTGGTCTTCTGCCCGAGCGTAGAGTCGCGCGAGCCCGGCTGGAACACCAAGGCCACGAGCGGGCCCTTTCGGCTCTTGCGGCAGAACAGGCGCAGGCGGGTGGTATCGTCGAAGCGGCTCGTGGCCACTTCGGCAGTGGCGCCGATCTCGGTGCCCATGCCACCGGCAGCCTGCAGGCTGAGGGGCGCATAGCGGCGCGCCGTGTTGTCGACGTTCCAGGCGCGCATCTCGTCCGCCGTGAGCCAGTGAGGCGCGCCCTCCGGCGTCTTGGCCGATATCGCCAGGAAGCGGGGATCGATGCCCATGCTCAGCGTATAGTCGAGCAGCCGCCCCATGATCTGCTGGGCATAGGCGGTCGTGCCCGAATAGGAGAACTGATGCACGCCGAGGCGGGTGCCGGTGGCGCCCTCGAAGCGGTCGTATTGGTCTCCCTGGTCCTCGGCGCCAGGATCTTGCGTGATCATGTAGCGCTTCACGCCGCCGAGGATGGCATAGGCGCAGGCGCCGACGCAGATCTCCCCGAGGCTGGTGCCGAAGCCGGCCTTGCGGATCAGCTCGCCCAGCTTGGCGGCGGAGGCAAGATCCCCGCCGGGCGAGACGAACCGCAGCATGCCGCCATCGGGATTGTCGCGGGCAAAGGCGGCGAAGGCCTGCGGCGTGTCAGGCGTGATCATGCCGACGGCGAGGTCTGAGCGCTCGACGGCATTGCCGCTGCAGATCGCATTCGGCGGGGAGAAGAAGCGCATGGGCTTGCGCAAATCGGCGGGGCGATAGTCCGGAGCATCGCAATCCGGCTCTTCCGCCAGTGCTTGGCTGGAAGGCGCCGCCATCGCCAGGATGGCGACGGCGGCAACGCTTGCGAAGATGCGAGAGATCATCCCTCGCTCCGCATGGTCGTTGCCCTTGATGGCGAAGAAGATCGAGAGGCCGAGATCGAGGAGGCAGACCATGAGGACGAGCGTCCCCACCTCCTTCGGCGCGAGGTCCGTCACGCTCTCGGTGATGCTGTAGGAGAAGTTGATCACGTTGATCAGGATGCCCCAGACATAGAGGCGGCGCAGGAACAGCGGGATGCCGAAGACGGTGGAGAAGAAGAACAGGACCCAGCTCCAGCCGACCTTGATGCGCTTGAGCTCGCCCGTCTTCGGGTTTTTCATCAGAACTTTCATGCTTTCCCCCATAATGACGCGATGTGTGATGACGCGATGGAAACGCGCGTGAGATCGCGGCTCAGCGCTGCGCCGTGGCGGGCGCGGACATCCCAACGCCGCCGCTGAGCACGAAGCCGCGCTGGCCATCGGCGCGTGCGACCGGGATGAGTTCGGCCGGCGCTTCGCCCTTCGGCTGGATGACGACGATGACGTCGCGCCAATGCAGCGCCTCGCCGACGTCGAGGATGGTGCAGTCGCCCGTGCTGGCGAAGAGATCGCGCACCCTGCGCCGTGCCGGTCCCGGCCGCTCCGACAGGATGGCTGTGAGCTGTTGCGGGGTGCGGCAGAAGACCGTGCGCTCGACGATGGTGCAGCGGCCGCCTTCGACGCAGCGCTCTCCCCCCGGCTGCGCGACGGATGCGGCCTGCGCTGTCGATGCCGTCGTCTGCGCGGACCGCAGCGTGGCAAGCGCGGCCAAGGCCTGATCGAGCTCGCGCTGCGCCTGTGCTCGCTCGCGCCGCAATCCTTCCAGGGGATCGGGACCGCCACCACCCGCCAGACCCTGGAACGCCTGCGCCATGCCGGATGGGCCCCGCACCATGCCCATGGCCAGGCTCTGCATGCGGCGCGCCTGATCGGCCTGGAGTGCGGCGGAGCGCTCCTGCAAGCGCCGCTCGGCCGCCTGCACGGCCTGGCGTGCTCGCGCGACACGCGCTTGAGCGGCATCCAAAGCATCGGCGGCAGCCGTGGCTTGTGCCAGCGCTTTTGGCGCATCTCCTTTTTGCCCGGCGCTTTCACGTTCCGGAACTGCGGTATCCGGCGCATCATCCGAACGGGAGCGATCTTGCGGCGTAAACGTAAGCTGGAGCTCCCGCCACGTCTCGTATTGGTCCGATGGGAAGAACACATAGGGTGCGCAACGTTTCAAAGCGTCGAGGACGCTTTCCGTAAACGCTCGCGCCTCTTGCTCTTGCGGCTGCTTTATGATCGAGGGCTCACCGTCGAGGGAGCCGTCCGGCTTGAGAGCGATGCGGACGGTGATCGAGATGCTGCTTTGCCTATACCTGAACGGGACATCCCAGCATTCGCCCAGGTATTTGTGAAAGACCTTGTACGCCTCCTCGAACGTGGTCGGCTTCGCCTCTCCCGATGGGCTCGGCTGGGGCGGCGGCGATTTGAGGCTGCGCCCCTCACGCAACCACGTTTGCTGCACGCGCCATATGATGTCGCTCTCCAGCTGGGACAGGCTGTGCTCGACCGCGGCGTAGGCGTCGTCATTCGCAAGAAGCGTGAGAGCCTCCTTCACGCGCGTCAGATTGATGCCGCCCAGGTTCGCCTTCGGAACCGAGATCCCAACTCGTGTCAGCAGGTCTATTCGGTGCTGGATCCTGGCATAACGCTGGGCTCCGAGCTGAATGTCGGCCCGCCCCGCTTCGGCCCGGCTGAGCCAATCGGCGGCAAAGCGCTTGCGAATCTGTGCGGCGAGGTCGGCAAGCTGCCGATCGGTCGACATGTCGTCGGCATAGGCGGCTTTGAAATAGCCGGTCTGAAGCCGGCACATCTCATCCGGCGGCGCGGGCTCGGATAACGATCGATCCTGTTGGGCATCGAGGTTGCTGAAGAATATTTGGGCTTGCGTCAGGGGCTCCTTGTTCACCGTCTTGATGGCGACGAGGGCTAAATCGCACATGCCGCCCATGGCCTTGGTCAGTTCGGCCGAGAAGAAGCGATCCGGGTCCGCGAAGGCTCCCAGCGCGGCGCTCTGATTGAGCACGTCTCGACGGATGAGCTGTTCCGGGAGGACGTACTTCTGCTCGAAGATCCGGTCCTTGTAGCCGTACTCGGCCTTAGCGAAGTGAGGGAAGGCGAGCAGGCCGAGGCTGCCGCACAGCGCAAGCGTCCTGATCAGCCTGGGAGAGGCCATCGGAGAGTTCCTTTCTGAGGCGTGGAGGTATTTCAGTCGCGGCGAGAGTACGCCTTGTATCCATTATGGACATTACGTAACATACAAATTGTTCGTAGACGCTGCAAGGCAGATCGGAACATTTCGTTCGCATGGATCTCTTCGCAGCGAACATTCGGGCACGGGCGGCACAGCTCGGCATCTCCAACGCTGAGGCCGCTCGCAGGGCCGGCCTCAACGAGCGCCGCTATGCCCATTACATCAGCGGAGCGAGGGAGCCTGACTTGGCCACTTTGGTGAGAATCGCAAAAGCGCTCGGCACGACGCCCGACGCTTTGCTGGGCGTGAAACGCGAGCCCGACGACATGGCCGTGCCAACCGACCGTTCGATGCTGATCGACCGCATCGTCACGGTGGTGAACAATCTGGAGACCTATGAACTCGAGATCGCGGTGACACAGGCCGAAGTGATCCTGCGCCTGCAGCAGGAAAAGGGCCTCAAGACGGCCTGACGTCGGTCGATCTTCAACACAAGGCCGATGACACCAATCTGGACCGGTCGGCTCGTGTCGGCCGAGGCCACGGGAGGGGCGCTTGCGCCCCTCCTTCTCTTTCTGAATAGCTCAGCAGGCCTCGCCGCTCACGCCTTGCAATCGGGATGCATGAGGGCGAGTTGGCTGATCGGCCGCGTGATCACCGGCAGATCGTCGAAGCCATGCCATTTGAGCGTGGCCCGGGTCGCGTCGCGATTGATCACCTCGGCCGGCCACCAGCCGTTGAACGCGCCGTCTTCATAGTCCGGCGCCAGCACCAGGTGGCCGCTGGCAATCTCGGGCCAGAGCCCCACGGCGACCTCCTTACTGACAACACCGAGATTGCCGCCGTCGAGCATGTTCTGCGATGCGATGGCCACGGCAGAGACAGGCTTGTCAGTGGCGCCCGAGGCCGCCTCGGCGGCCGTTTCGACGGCCGGCGCTGTCGTCGTCGCATTCGCGGCCGCCTTCGCCTCAGCGGCCTTCGGAATCAACTGCACGACAGGCGCCGTTTGGGCCGCGCTATCGGCCACGGCCGCGAGCTCGCTGACCATGCGGGGCGTGACCGCGCCGAGCAGGGGAGCACCCTCCTTGTCGAAGGCGCCGCGCGCGAGACTCGCCATGAGCTTGGCGTCCTTCGCCGGGCTCAGCGTCACGCAGCGATGGCCGAGGCCCTCGGCTGCAGCGCGCGCCTTTTCGGCGGCCTCGCCTTCGAACTTTGCGGCCTGGGACGGCGTGGCATTGAAGAGCACGAGAATGCCGTGCGAGGCGGCCTGAGATTTGACAGTCATGATGCGATCTTTCGTGAGTCTGGCGGCAGTCTCCGCCTCTACATTGTATCATAATACCGTCGTTTTGTCAAGCAACTCATGCCGAGGGGAGGCTCTGGCTTCAGTTCGGATCGAATATTTTGTTCTAGAACCTGGGCCTATAGTCGCCCCGCTTGTCTGTTCGGAGTTTCAAAGCTCGGATCATCGATGTGGTTTGTGGCAGGCATGGCCGATATTCGAAAACCAAGCGGCTTGGACGCAAACTGCGATTTTAAGCAGAACTGCGATTCGCCGACGATCGGATTCGGCCGAATGCGGCCCGGAACTCAATATCGCTTGGCCTCGCGTGCGCGAGGCTGCTATGGCTCTCAAAGATACGCAGTGAAATGCAGTGGGATTCCGCTTTTTGCGGACCGAACTAACGAAGCTGCAGCCGCGGAAAATGTAGGCATGTCTGTAGGCATGAAAAATTTTCTACCTGTTTTTTACCTTTAACCCCAATGATCTACGGTGCCAGATCGATTCCGCCTGGCCCACCAAATCTCTTTTCCTGAAAATCGCGGCCTTTTAGACGTCCCACGGCCTGCGCGCGGGCGAGGCATGGCGCGCCCGCCCTGCGCCCGCCGCCGCGCCGCCGGCTCAGCTTCCCGGCCGCCACATGTGGAACACCGCCTCGGGCGTCACCTCCACATAGCCGCTCGGGCCGCCCGCCCGCAGCACGGGATGGGCCTCCGCGGTCTGGTAGATCCCGTCCTTGAGCAAGGCGCGGGCGATATGCACGCCCACCACTTCACCCAGCACCAGCCAGGATTCGATCTCCTGCCCCGCCGCCCCGCGCAGCTGGATCAGCTGGGTCAACCGGCATTCGAACGAGACGGGGCTCTGCGCCACGCGCGGCACGTCGATGTGCCGGCTCGGGGCGGGGGTGAGGCCGGCGAGGGCGAATTCGTCCACGTCCGCGGGCACGGCGGCGCTGGTGGCGTTCATCGCCTCCGCCAGCGGGCGGGTGACGAGGTTCCAGGCGAACATGCCGGTGGCCTGGATATTGGCGACGCTGTGCTTCCAGCCCACGCTGGAAAAACCGATGATCGGCGGGCGATAATTGAACGCGTTGAAGAAGCTGTAGGGCGCGAGATTGAGCGCGCCTTCGGCCGAGCGTGATGAAATCCAGCCGATCGGGCGTGGGCCGACGATGGCGTTCAGCGGATCGTGCGGCAGGCCGTGGCCCTGCGCGGGCGTGTAGAAATAAGAGGCATCGGCGGTCATGATGATGCGGTGTCCCCGGATGGCCGCGCGATCCTAATCCCGCGCCGCCGATTCGGCGCCATCCGCTTTTGCCCGGAGGTCCGGCGCCGGCCGGTTTGATCATCCGGGCAGGGCTGGACTATGGTCCCCCACGCGGCAGGGGGGGCAGGAGGTATGAAGATCGGCATCCTGCGCGTGCTGCGCCGGTTCGGCGGCCGGCGCGCCTCCATGCCGGGACGTGCGCGCATCGCGGTCGTGGTCGGCTTGCCGCTCATGCTGGTGGCGCTGGTGGCCTGGTTCGACCGCGATTCCGAGCTGAAGGCCGCGCGCCAGAAGGTCGTCGCATCCGCCCATGTACTGTCCGAGCATGCGGGCGCGCGGTTTCTCTCGGTCGACGTCGCCCTGTCCCAGGTGCGCGACGCGCTCGGCACGCGCCCGGCGGCGGCGCTGCGCGCCGATACCGAGATGCACCAATTGCTGGCCCGCCTGGTGCGCCGCATGCCGGAACTGGAACTGGCCTTCGTCATCGACGAGAAAGGGGTCCTCGCCTCTTCCAGCCGCACCTATCCGGCGCCCGAGCGCGATCTCAGCCAGCGCGAATTCTACCTGGCCGGAAAGGCCGGGCAGGAGGGCCTGCTGTTCTCGGTTCCGTTCAGGGGCACCGCGAGCCGCTCCGTGTCGTTCGCGGTGAGCCGGGCGGTGTGGCGCGACGGGGTGTTTCGCGGCGTCATCGGCGCCATCGTCTTTCCCGAATATTTCCATTCCACCTATCGCGGCCTGCTGGCCCCGACCCCCGGCGCGGCGGCGGCGCTGGTGCGCAAGGACGGCACCTTGCTGCTGCGCTCGCCGGACCTGCGCGCGCCACCCGACGTGCCGACCCTGATTTCGGACTTGCCGGAGCTGCGCGGCAAGCATGAGTCCGGCCTGCTCGCCGCCAGCGCGCTGATCGAGGGCGGGCCGGCCGCCGCCGCCTATCGCGCCGTGCCCGGCACCGACCTCACGGTGGTCTATGCCCTGAGCGAGGGCGATATATTGTCCGGCTGGAACAAGCGGGCGGCGGGCTATGCGCTGATGGGCGGGCTCGCCAGCTTCGCCCTGGCGGTGCTGATGCGCCGTCCCACGGGCCTGAGGGCGCCCGGCGCGGGCGCGTCGGCGCGCGTCGGCGGCCCGCCGATCCCCGCCCAGCCGGATGCGGCCGCCGGCGCGGTGGACCGTGTCCTGACGCCCGTGCTCGGCGATCTGACCTTCGTCGGCACGGGCCAGCGCGGAGAGGGGAGCGAGCCGGAATTCGGCGACGCCCTCACCGGCGCCATGTACGGCGTGTGCCTGGCCCAGCGCCTGCTCGACGCCGGCCGGCGCTCCGGCCGGCCGCGAATCGTCCCGGCGCCGACCGTGCTCAACAATGTGCGCTGCCTGCTGATCGGCTCGGTGTGGCCGCCGATCGAGGTCGCCATCGCCGGAGACGACAGGGGCCTCGACGTATTCGTGGAGGCGGCGCCCTTCGAACTGGCGGTGATCGATCTCGTCATGGACGTGAAGCAGCGGGCGGATGCCGGAAGCCCCATCACCCTCGCCGCGCGGCGCGAGGTGGTGCGCTCCGAGCCGGCGGGGGTGGAGGCCGGCGATTACGTGTGCATCCGCGTTTCGGCGGCGTGCAGCGGCACCTCGGGTGCCGGCGCGACAAGCTCCGCACGGCTGGAGGAGATCGGCGCCTTTGCCAAGCGGGCGGGCGGCGGCTGGCAGATGCAGCGGGGGGCGGAGGGGCCCGAGGCGCGGCTGTGGATTCCCGCAGCCCTCGGCCGGCGCGAGGATCACCCCGCGCCCGGCTCCGGCGGCTCCGGCCAGCCCTAAGCTGACCTCGCGGGAGCCTCGGGCCCATCGACGTCATGAGGCGGGGCTGAGGGCGGCGACGCGTGGAGGCCACCGAACGCAAAAATCGGCACCGCGTCCGGGAGGATCTGCCGCGGGAAAATTCCTAGCGCAGGCCGAAAAACGACAAGACGGCCAGAACGACCACCACCAGGCCGACGATATAAATGAGATTATTCATGCGAAACGGGCCTCTTGCTTGTGGATGCAAGGGCAACGTCCCGCACTGCATTGTGTTCCGCATGCTGAAGCCGAAGGTGGCGCGCCCTGTGGCCCCGGGGCTCGACTTCGGCGCCCGGTTCGTGCTTGAGACGCGCCGTCGCCCTTCGGGGGTACAGATCGGAGCCCGCATGCACCGGAGATTTCGCATTGGCCTGCTGATGCTCGCCAGCCTCGCAGGTCTTTCCGCCCCGCTCGCCGCAACGCCCGCGTTGGCCAATGAGGCGCAATGCAAGTTCGGCGGTGGCTTCCAGGTGATCTCGCGCGAGCGCACCGACAGCGTGGGACACGACATCATCGCCCGCCCCGTGCCGGCCAATGCCGCCGGCCCCTGCATCTTCGCGAAGCGCAGCGGGGATATCGAGATCAGCACGGCGGACGAGGCCGACACCGTGCTCGGCCTTGCCGGCACGCATCTCGTCATGGATCGCGGAACCGGGCCGAGCCGCGTGCTGGTGATCTATGACCTCGCCGCGCGCAAGGTCGCGCTCACGCTCGCCTATGACGACCAGGTGCCGGTGAAGATCGCCGCTTCCGGGGTGACGCTCGCGGCGGTGACCGGCCCGGCGAGCGCCGCGAACTGCCCGAAATTCAAGGAATACAAGGCCAATGGGCTCGGCGCGGCGCTGACCATCGAGACCCGCATCGCCTTTCCGGGCCTTGCCCGCACCGAGAGCGGCAAGCCGCGCTGCATCGCCCAGCAATGAGCCTTGCCGGGAGCCTTGCCGGGAGCCTTGCCGCGAATCGCTAGCGCTCGGTGAAGAAGGTCATCAGCACTTTGCCTTCGTCGCCGGTGAGGCACAGGAAGCGATGCACCTTGTCGGTCTGGTCGCGCTGGATATAGGCCTCGCCCATCAGCACATGGCGTACCCGCTCGGTGCCCACGGTGGAATCGGCCTCGGCGACGGTGAGGCCGTCCACGTCGATGAAGATGTCCTCGATGGAGGGCGAACGCTGGCGCAGCACCGCCAGGGCCCGCAGCTTGCAGGTGCGCACCAGGGCGGTGTCGGAGGAGGGGGGAACCGCCGCCTTCTCCTTCGGCACATCGGCGCCCGAACCGGGCGGCGCGGGCACCGGTGCCGGTTGCGGCAAAGGCGCGGGGGATGGGACCACGGAGGGCGCCGGGGACGGCGCTGCGGGCCCGGGGGCGACGGATGAACCTGCGGGCGCCTGCGCCTGCGGGGCCGCCGCCTGCGCCAGCTGCAGAACCGCGCCGGACCCGGACGCAAGCGGCGATGGCGCCCTCGCTTCGGCCGAAAGGGCCGGATTCGCCATCACGGCCAGGACGGTGAGGCAGAGCAGCGTGAAGATCAGAAGAATCACGATCGGATAGGTGACGCGGACCGTCGAGAGCAGCGGGGTGCGGGCATCTTGATCGAACACTGCCGCCGCGCGGGCGAGCCGGCGTTGCGCGGCGCCCGTGGGCGGGCAGGGGGGCTGGCTGGGATCAGGATGCCAGATCCGTCCGGACTGAGGTCGCATATGATGTCCTTGGTGCGTGGTCTGATACCAACGCCCGGACAGGCCATTTTGTGCCGCCCCGCCTTGCGAAAGCGGGGCCGTGGGGGGTCTTAAATCCCCTTGCGCCGCGCGCTTGGCGAAGCGCGGAGCAAAGGCGCCTCCGGCGCGAACGCGAAAACGCCCGCCGCGCCGGGTTCCGCGCCAATCGGCGCTTCTCGTCTTGGCGCTTCTCGTCTCAGCGCTTCTCGTCGCTGCCGTCGGTCGGCTCGTCCTCGCCGTCCTCGTCTTCTTCCTCCTCGTCCTCGTCGTCGGAGGGGGCGATCAGGCGGTCGAGGCAATCCATGAACTCGTCGCCGATCTGCTCCACCGTCTCGCTGTCGAGCACCGGGTCGCAGGGCAGCACGAAGCGCTGCTCGCCCTCGTCGGTGGTCAGGTCGAGGATCAGGGCGCTCGGCATGTCCTCGGGGTGGAGGAAGCTGATTCGCAGGCCAGTGAGGATCAAAGCGGGGATATCGGCCATCTGGCGCTCCGAACGGGTAGGGGGTGCGGTGGACTGGGCACGAGGTAGCACGAATTGCGCCCGCCGACACCGCCTGCCACGCTTGCCGCGCCCTTGCCGCCCGCTTGTCGCGCCCTTGCCGGCGCCTTGCGGCGCGCCCTGCGCGGCGGGCCTGCATTCGCCCGGCGGGTTGCCGGGCGGCGGGCGAGTGGCCTAAAGCATCTGCCCGATGACCTACCGCCTGGATATTGACGGCGTCCGCGCCATAGCCGTGCTGAGCGTCCTGCTGTTTCACCTCGGCGTTCCCGGCGTGCCCGGCGGGTTCGTCGGCGTCGATGTCTTCTTCGTGATCTCGGGCTATCTCATCACCGCGAACATCCTCGCGGACGTGCGCGGCGGTTCGTTCTCGCTGCTGCGCTTCTACGACCGGCGCATCCGCCGCATCGTGCCGGCGCTGACGGTGGTGGTGCTGGCGAGCCTGGCGGCGGGCTATTTCATCCTCACCCCCGGCGATTATGCGGTGCTCGGCCGCAGCGCGGCCTATGCGGCGGGCGGCATCTCGAACTTCTTCTTCCTGCGCAATACCGGCTATTTCAACGCGGCCGCCGAGACCATGCCGCTGCTCCACACCTGGTCGCTCGGGGTGGAAGAGCAATTCTACCTGGTCTGGCCGCTGCTGCTGGTGGCGGCGCTGCGGTTCTCGGCGCGCTGGCCGCGCCTGGTGCCGGGGCTGATGGGCGCACTGATCCTGGCGAGCTTCGCCTATGCGGTGCAGAAGGTGGGCACCAATCCCAAGAGCGCCTTCTATCAGCCCTGGACGCGGGCCTGGGAACTGGCCGTCGGCGGGGCCTTGGTCTTCATTCCCGCCGCCTGGACGGGCGCGATATCGGCCCGCCTCGGCGATCTGCTGAAGCTCGCCGGCCTCGTCGCCATTCTCGCGCCGATCCTGCTGCTGACGGCGCAGAGCCCGTTTCCCGGCGCCAATGCGCTCGCCCCGGTGCTCGGCACGGCGCTGCTGTTGATGCCCACGTCCACCCCGACCCGGATGGCGCGGGCGCTGGCGCTGGCGCCGCTGCCGTTCGTCGGGCGCATCTCCTATTCGCTCTATCTGTGGCACTGGCCGATCATCGTGCTGATGCGCCATTACCAGAACGGCGCGCGGCTGGACCTCGCCTGGGGCGCGGCGGCGCTGGTGCTGTCGCTGCTCGCCGCATGGCTCTCCTGGCGGTTCGTGGAACAGCCGTTCCGCCGCATGCGGCCGGCGCCGCGCGCCAGCGTCGGGGCCGGTGCCCTCGCCGCCGGCATGGTGGCGGCCTTGGGGCTTGGGATCTTCCTCACCGGCGGCCTGCCCGGCCGGGTGTCGCCGCAGCTCCAGGCCATGGGATCGAAGGACCGCATGTGGGACTGGTCCTGCCCGCAGCACGTGCCCGAGGGACCCGCCAAGGGCCTGTGCGCCGCCGGAGCGCCGTGGGCGAGCGCCCGGACGCGCGCGATCATCTGGGGCGACAGCCATGCCGAGCAGCTGATGCCGGTGCTGGACGTCGCGGGCCGGGAGGCCGACACGGCGATCGCGCTGTTCCGCGCCTGCCCGGCCATCATCGAGGCCGGCGGCATCCGACGCGATTTCGCGGGCATCCCGACCTATAACGAGGATTGCCGCTCTTCGCGCGCGGCGGTGCTGGCCCTGCTGAAGGCGGCGCCGGACATCTCGCTCGTGATCCTCGCTGCCGCATGGCCGTCCACGGCGCAGAATCTCTATCGCCATCCCGGCGAGGCGGTGGGCTTCGAGGCAGGGCGCCGCCTGCTTCTGGAGGGCTTCGACGACCTGCTGCCGCGCCTCTCGGCGCCCGGGCGGCGGGTGCTGGTCATGGCGGATATTCCCCATTGGGAAAGCGATCCCGTGCCGTGCGTGGTCGCCAATGACGGTTCCCTGCTGCGCGCGCCCTGCACCCGCACCGTGAACCGGCTGGCCCCGCCCGACTATGATGGCTGGCAGCGCGAGGTGAACGACGTGTTCCGGGCCATGCGCGGGCGCTATGGGGAGGCCACCATCGCCATTCCCGCCGACGCGCTGTGCGGGCCGCAGAGCTGCCAGTCGGTGGTGGAGGGCGAGTTCCTCTATTACGATCTCGACCATATCCGCCGCAATCTCTCGCCCGCCGCCACGCGGGCCCTGGCCGAGCGGCTCGGCCTTGCGGACCTGCTGCGGGGAGGAAATACCGCGCCGGTCGGTCCTCGTGCTGATAAATAGGACGTGCGCGCGGACGCGGTTGTCGTGACTTTTGGCGAAGGGACAAGCGGATGATGTGCGTCAATGATAGGGCAGCGATGCTGCGCTAAATCTGCCAGCCTCCGTCTGCCGCATGTTCGCAGGAGCCCATTCGTGCGCTGCCGTCCGATCGCACTTCTCGTCGCGCTCCAGATCGCCCTTGCCGCGCTCTGCGCGGGCCCCGTCGCCGCGCAGGACGCCAAGAGCCTCGGCGACCGGCTGCACGGCCTCTGGCAGAAGCTCGCCGGCAACAAGCTGCCGGCCGATATCGCCACCACCAACGGGCGGCTCGAAGCCGAGCAGGTGCTGATTTCCGCCAAATTCGCCGGCCGGGTGCTGCAGGTGCTGGTGGAAGAGGGCCAGACGGTGGACCAGGGCGCGGTGGTCGCGCGCATGGACACGGCGGAGCTCGACGCCCAGCTGACGGGCACGGAAGCCCAGGTGCGCCGTGCCGAAAAGGCCATGACCGAGGCCCAGGCCGCGATCACCCAGCGCGAAAGCGAGGTGGTGCTCGCCCACCAGGAATACGAACGCGCCGCCACCCTGAGCGCGCGCGGCTACGGCACCATCCAGTCGCTGGACCAGCGGCGCAGCCAGATGAACGTGGCCGAAGGCGCCAAGCGGGCGGCGCAGGCCAGTTTCGACCAGGCGCAGGCGGCCGCCGACAGTGCCCGCGCGGACGTGGCGCGCATCCGCTCCCAGCTCGACGATTCGGTACTCACCGCGCCCCGGCGCGGCCGCATCGAATACAAGCTCGTGCAGTCGGGCGAGGTGGTCGGCGCCGGTGCGCCCATCGCGACCCTGCTCGATCTTTCCGATGTCTATATGACCGTGTTCCTGCCCGCCCGCGTGGCCGGGCGGCTCGGCCTCGGCGACGAGGCGCGGATCGTGCTCGATCCGGCGCCCGATTATGTGATCCCGGCCACGGTGTCCTTCGTCGCCACCGAGGCCCAGTTCACGCCCAAGACGGTGGAAACGGCGGACGAGCGCGAGAAGCTGATGTTCCGCGTGAAGCTGAAGATCGCGCCGAGCCTGCTGAAGCAATATGAGGCGCAGGTGAAGACCGGCGTGCGCGGCAGCGCGTTCGTGCGCACCAGCCGCACGGCGGTCTGGCCCGCGGAACTCGCCGTGAAGCTTCCCCAATGAGCGAGGCGGCGGTCCGCTTCTCGGGGGTCGTCCATCATTATGGCAAGACGGTCGCGCTCGGCGGCGTCGATCTTGAGATCCCCGCCGGCTGCATGGCCGGGCTCATCGGGCCGGACGGGGTGGGCAAATCCACCCTGCTTTCGCTCGCCGCCGGCATCACCAAGATCCAGGCCGGTTCCGTGGAGGTGCTGGGCGCCGACATGGCCGACCGCGAGCTGCGGCGCGTCACCGGCGCGCGCATCGCCTTCATGCCCCAGGGGCTGGGGCGCAATCTCTATCCCACGCTCTCGGTGGCGGAAAATCTCGATTTCTTCGGCCGCCTGTTCGGCCAGGGCGCGGCCGAGCGGCGGGCGCGCAGCGCGGAGCTGCTCGCCGCCACCGGCCTTGCGCCGTTCGCCGACCGGCCGGCGGGCAAGCTCTCCGGCGGCATGAAGCAGAAGCTCGGCATCTGCACCGCCCTGATCCACGATCCCGACCTGCTGATCCTGGACGAGCCGACCACCGGCATCGACCCGCTCTCGCGCCGCCAGTTCTGGGATCTCGTCGCCCGCATGCGGGCGCGGCGGCCGGGCATGAGCGTCATCGTCGCCACCGCTTATATGGAGGAGGCGGACGCGTTCGACTGGCTCGCCGCCTTGCACGACGGCCATGTGATCGCCAGCGGCAGCCCGGGCGAGATCCGGGCCCGCGCCGGCGCGCCGACCCTGGAACGCGCCTTCGTGGCGCTGCTGCCGGAGGAGGCGCGCAGCGCCGACGGCCCGGTGGTGGAGCGCCCGCGCGTGCCACAGGACGGCGTGCCGGCCATCGAGGCGGAGGGGCTCACCTGCCGCTTCGGCACCTTCACCGCCGTGGACCATGTGAGCTTCCGCATCGAGAAGGGCGAGATCTTCGGCTTCCTCGGCTCCAACGGCTCGGGCAAGAGCACCACCATGAAGATGCTCACCGGCCTGCTGCCGGCGAGCGAGGGCGAGGCGCGGCTGTTCGGCCAGAAGCTCGATGCCGGCGACATGGAGACGCGCCGCCGCGTCGGCTACATGTCCCAGGCCTTCTCGCTCTACAGCGAACTCACGGTGCGGCAGAATCTGATGCTGCACGCCCAATTGTTCGAGCTGCCGCCCGACACCATCGGGCCGCGCGTCGCGGAGATGCTGACCCGCTTCGATCTGACCGAGGTTGCCGACACGCGGCCGGAAAGCCTGCCGCTCGGCATCCGCCAGCGCTTGCAGCTCGCAGTGGCGATCATCCACCGGCCGGAGATCCTGATCCTGGACGAGCCGACCTCGGGCGTCGATCCGGTGGCGCGGGACGGCTTCTGGCGCGAGCTGATCGCTTTGTCGCGCGACGACGGCGTGACCATCTTCCTCTCCACCCATTTCATGAACGAGGCCGAGCGGTGCGACCGCATCTCGCTGATGCACCAGGGCAAGGTGCTGGCGGTCGGAACGCCGGACGAGCTCAAGGCGGAGCGCCACACGCAATCGCTGGAAGAGGTGTTCATCGCCGTGCTGGAGCAGGCCGGCATGGGGCAGGAGGGCGACGCGGCGGCGCCCGAGGCCGCTGTCCCGGTTTCGTCCGGCCCGCCGCGCCGGGTCGATCCGCGCCGGCTGTGGGCTTATGCATGGCGCGAGACGCTGGAGATCCTGCGCGATCCCGCCCGCCTGGCCTTCGCCTTCATCGGGCCGGTGCTGCTGCTGTTCACCTTCGGCTATGGCGTGTCGTTCGATGTGGAGCACCTGCCCTATGCCGCCTTCGACCAGGACCAGAGCGCGCAGAGCCGGCAATTGCTCGAAAGCTTCCAGGGCTCGCGCTATTTCACCGAGAAGGCGCCCATCACCTCGACGACACAGCTCGACACCCGCATGAAGAGCGGGGAACTTTCGGTGGCCATCGAGGTGCCGGTGGATTTCGGCAAGCAATTGCAGCGCGATCGCCAGCCCGAGGTGGGCGTGTGGGTGGACGGCGCCATGCCGTTCCGCGCCGAGACCACGCGCGGCTATGTCTCCGGCCTCGCGCAGACCTATATGGCGGACGAGGTGTTGCGCCGCTACGGCCATGCGGTGCCGCTCTATCCCATCGAGATCGACACCCGCTTCCGCTACAATCAGGCGTTCAAGAGCGTCAACGCCATCGTGCCGAGCGTGATCGTGCTGATGCTGGTGCTGATCCCGGCGGTGATGACCGCGCTCGGCATCGTCAAGGAGAAGGAGACCGGCTCCATCTCCAATTTCCAGTCCACCCCGGTCACCAAGGTGGAATTCCTGCTGGGCAAACAATTGCCCTATGTGTTCATCGCCTTCCTGAGCTTCCTGTCGCTGGTGCTGCTGGCGATCCTGTTCTTCCAGGTGCCGCTGAAGGGCTCGTTCGCGACCCTGGCGCTGGGCTCGCTCGCCTATGTGTTCGCCACCACCGGCTTCGGCCTGTTCGTCTCCAGCTTCGTGTCCAGCCAGGTGGCGGCGATCTTCGCCACCTCGATCCTCGCCATTCTCCCGGCGGTGAATTTTTCCGGCCTGCTGGTGCCGGTGTCCTCGCTCTCCGGCGGGGCGCGGCTGATGGGGCTCGCCTTCCCCGCCGCCTGGTATCAGCCGGTGAGCGTCGGGGTGTTCGCGAAAGCGCTGGGCCTGGCCGATCTGTGGCCCAATATCCTGGTGCTGGTGCTGTTCGCGCTCGGCTTCATCGGCGCGGCGGTGCTCGCGCTGCGCAAGCAGGGGGCCTGACATGCGCGCCCGGCTCATGCGCATCTGGCGCCTCGGCATCAAGGAACTCTACAGCCTCAAGGCCGATCCGGTGCTGCTGGTGCTGATCGTCTATACCTTCACCTTCGCCATCTATGCGGTGGCCACCGGCGCCAAGTTCGAGGTGGAGAATGCCGCCGTCGCGGTGGTGGACGAGGACCAGTCCGCCTTGTCGCGGCAGGTGCGCGCGGCGATCCTCAAGCCTTTCTTCAAGGAGCCGGTGCTGATCGGCGCGAACGAGATCGACCGGGTGATGGACACCGGCCGCTTCGTGTTCGTCATCGAGATCCCGCCGAAATTCGAGCAGGACGCCATTTCCGGCCAGCATCCCACGGTGCAGATCGACGTGGACGCCACCGCCATGTCCCAGGCGGGCAACGGTGCCTCCTATCTTCAGAACATCATCCTCCAGGAGGTCAGCGCCGCTCTGCCGGGCACGGCCCAGGCGCTGCCGATCGCCGTGGTGATGCGCGCCAAGTTCAATCCCAACCTCAAGTCCGCCTGGTTCACGGCGGTGATGCAGGTGATCAACAACATCACCATGCTGGCGGTGATCCTCTCGGGCGCGGCGCTGATCCGCGAGCGCGAGCATGGCACCATCGAGCATCTGCTGGTGATGCCGGTGACGCCCATCGAGATCATGCTGGCGAAGATCTGGGCCAACGGGCTCGTGATCGTGGTGGCGGCCATCCTCTCGCTGGTGGTGGTGGTGGAACGCATCCTGGCGGTGCCGGTGCAAGGCTCGCTCGCCTTGTTCATCCTGGCCACCGTCACCTATCAATTCTCGGTGACCTCGCTCGGCATCCTCATCGCCACGGTGTCCACCTCCATGGCCCAGTTCGGGCTGATCGTGATGCCGATCCTGATCGTCATGAACCTGCTGTCCGGCAGCACCACGCCGCTTGAAAGCATGCCGGCCTGGCTCCAGGAGGTCATGCAATTCTCGCCCTCCACGCATTTCGTGGCGCTCTCCCAGGCGATCCTCTATCGCGGCGCCGGCCTCGCCATCATCTGGCCGCAGCTGCTGGCCCTGCTCGCCATCGGCGCGGCCTTTTTCGGCCTCGCCGCCCTGCGGTTCCGCAAGGCCCTGCTGGGTGCGCAGTGAGGGGTGTTGGGGTAGTGTTGATGCGGCTCAATGCAGCGCGCGGGTGGCGGGCCATGATCGGAGCCGAATTTCAGACAGCGGAACCGCAGGGAGGCGTTCATGCGCGTTGGAAATGTGATGACGACGCCGGTCATCAGTGTTGAACCCGGCACATCCATCGCCGATGCCGCGCGGCTGATGCTCGCGCAGCATATCAGCGGCCTGCCGGTGGTCGCCAAGGACGGCACGCTGGCCGGCATGGTCACCGAGGGCGATTTCCTGCGCCGGGCCGAGCTCGGCACGCAGGTCAAGCGTTCCTGGTGGCTGGAGCTGATCGCCAGCCCCGGCAAGGAGGCGGAGGAATATGTCCGCGCCCACGGCCGCAAGGTGGAAGAGGTGATGACCGGCGACGTCCTCACCACCACCAAGGACGCGCCGCTCTCCGAGGTCGTGGAGACCATGACGCGCGCCCGCGTCAAGCGCCTGCCGGTGGTCGAGGACGGCAAGCTGGTGGGCATCATCTCCCGGTCCGACCTGCTGCGCGCGCTGGCCGCCGCCCTTCCCAACGCCTCGGTCGCGGAAACCGACGATGCGCGCCTGCGGGCCGCCATCCAGGCCGAGCTGACGCGGCAGCCCTGGAGCGGCAGCGGCCTCATCCGGGTGCATGTGGAAAACGGCGTCGCCGAACTGCGCGGCACTATTTTCGACGAGCGCGAGCGCATGGCGGCCTGCGTGTGCGCCGAGAATGTGCCGGGCGTCGCCCGGGTGGTCGATCAATTGGTGTGGGTCGAGCCCATGTCCGGCATGGTGATCCTGCCGCCGGATGCGGACGCGGACGCCCGCGGCGCGGCCTGATCCCTCGCCCGCCACCACGGGAGCACGACATGAAGGCCATGGTCCTCCACGCCATCGGCGCGCCTCTGGTGCTGGAGCTGCGGCCCGATCCCGTGCCCGGCGCCGGGGAAATCCGGGTGCGGGTGGAGGCGTGCGCCGTGTGCCGCACCGACCTGCACGTGGTTGACGGCGATCTGCCGAACCCGGTGCTGCCCATTGTGCCGGGCCACGAGATCATCGGCATCGTCGAGGCGCTGGGGCAGGGGGTGGCGGTGCCGGCGGTGGGAACGCGGGTCGGCATTCCCTGGCTGGGCCACACCTGCGGGCACTGTCCTTATTGCGCCTCGGGCCAGGAGAACCTGTGCGATGCGCCCGCCTTCACCGGCTTCACCCGCGATGGCGGGTTCGCCTCCCATGTGGTGGCGGATGCCGCCTTCGCCTTTCCGCTCGACGGCTTCGACGATCCGGTGGCGGCGGCGCCCCTGCTGTGTGCGGGACTGATCGGCTGGCGCTCCCTCGTCAAGGCCGGCGAGGGGCGGCGCATCGGCCTCTATGGGTTCGGCGCGGCGGCCCATATCCTTGCCCAGGTGTGCCGCTGGCAGGGACGCGAGGTCTATGCCTTCACCCGCGCGGGCGATACGGCGGCGCAGGAAATGGCGCTCTCGCTCGGCGCCCGCTGGGCCGGCAGCTCGGACGAAGCGCCGCCCGAACCGCTCGATTGCGCGATCCTCTTCGCCCCCGTCGGCGCGCTGGTGCCGAGCGCTTTGCGGGCGGTGCGCAAGGGCGGGCGCGTGGTGTGCGGCGGCATCCACATGAGCGACATTCCCCAATTCCCCTATTCCATCTTGTGGGAGGAGCGGCAGGTGGTGTCGGTCGCCAATCTCACGCGCGCCGACGCCCGCGCATTCCTCGCCCTCGCGCCCAAGGCCGGTGTGAGGACGACCACCACGACCTATCCGCTGGAACAGGCGAACCAGGCGCTGGCGGACCTGCGCGCCGGCCGCTTCCAGGGCGCGGCGGTGCTGGTGCCTTAGGGACCCTTCAGCGCCGCAGGCGCGCGGCGATGCCCAGAGCCTTGGCGAGTTCCAGCAGCAGGATCATGGCGATGGCCGCGGCAAAGGCGATGCCGATCCCCGCAAGGCCCACATGGCCGAAGCGGAACAGCGCGGCCGCCGGCGGCACGCCGAGCACGATCACCAGCATCACCGCCGCCAGCCCCATGACCGCGACCAGGGCGGAATTGGGCCGGGTCAGCGCCGTCAGCAGGGAGGAGCTGAAGGAGCGATCCACGATGATCAGCCCGACGCTCGCGAGAATGAGGGTGAGGAAGGCGCGCCCGCGCACCACGTCCGGCGGCAGATCGGCCTGGAGCGAAAGCACATAGACGCTGCCGGCGGCGGCGAAGGCGGCGAGCCCCTGGATCAGGCTCCACCCCATCAAGGCGAGCGGCAGCAGCGCGTCCGAGGCCTTGCGCGGCGGGCGCTGCATCAGGTCCGGCTCCTCCGGCTCCGCCTCGAAGGCGATGGAGCAGGCGGGGTCGATGACCATCTCCAGGAATGCGATGTGCAGCGGCCCGAGCAGCGGTGGCAGGCCGAGCGCCAGCGGCAGGAAGGCGAGGCCGGCGATCGGCACATGCATGGCGAGCACATAGCCCATCGCCTTGCGCAAATTGTCGAACGTGCGGCGGCCGAGGCGGATGGTGCGCACGATGGAATTGAAATCGTCGTCCAGCAGCACCATCGCCGCCGCCTCGCGGGCGACGTCCGTGCCGCGCCCGCCCATGGCGATGCCGATATGGGCGGCTTTCAGGGCCGGGGCATCGTTCACCCCGTCGCCGGTCATGGCGACGATGGCGCCCTGCGCCTTCAGGGCTTCCACGATCCTGAGCTTCTGTTCCGGCACGATGCGGGCGAACACCGCCGCCTGCGCCACCGCCGCGGCGAACGCCTGCGGATCGAGCGCGGCGAGTTCGCGCCCCGTCACCACCGGCTCGGCATCGAGCCCGGCGGCGCGGGCCATGGCGGCGGCGGTGGCGGGATGATCGCCCGTGACCATGGCGATGCGGATGCCGGCGGCGCGGCATTCGCCCACCGCATCCCGCACGCCCGGCCGCAGCGGATCGGCAAGGGCGATCAGGCCCCGGAACGCGAGGTCCTGCGCCTCCAGGCGCGGATCGGCTGCCGCGCGCAGCGCGCCTTCGGCAAGGCCGAGCACCCGCAGGCCGCGCCCCGCCATGTCGGCGGCGGCGGCGAGCACCTGCCCGGCCTTGTCCGGCGGCAGGCGGCACAGGCGGACGATGGCCTCCGGCGCGCCCTTGGCCGCGAGGCGGGGCGTCTCCTCGCCCGCGGCCCAGGCGCGCCCCATGGCCGGAAGATCGTCGCGCAGGTCCAAATCGCAGACCGCCACCGGCGGCCACGCCGGCTCCCCTTCGGCCCGGACGGCGAGGTCGTGGAAGGCGCGTTCCATGGGGTCGAACGTGCGGTCGCGGCTGGCGCGGGCCGCCAGCAGCGCGAGGCGCGCCGCCTCGCCCGCCAAGGTCCTATCCGCCAAGGCCGCGCCCGAGACCGTGTCCGCCCCGCCGAACGCCACCGGAGCGCCGTCCGCATCGCGCAATTCCACCACGCTCATGCGGTTCTGGGTCAGCGTGCCGGTCTTGTCGGTGCACAGGACGGTGGCGGCCCCGAGCGCCTCGATGGCCGCCGCGCGCCGCGTCAGCACGCGCGCCTTGGCGATGCGGATGGCGCCCATGACGGTGAAGACCGTGAGGATGAGGGGAAATTCCTCCGGCAGCATGGCCATGGCGAGCGCGATGCCGCCGAGCGTCGCGCTGGTCCAGTCGTTGCCCGCGAGCCCGTAGAGCACGGCGGCGAGAATGCTGATGGAGATGCCGACCGCCGCGAACAGGCGCACCAGCCGCCGGGTCTGCGCCCGCAGGCGCGGCGGCTCGCGCTCGATGGTGCCGAGGCTCTGGCCGATGCGGCCGAGCTCGGTGTTTCGGCCGGTGCCGCGCACGATCCCGCGCCCTTGCCCGCGCACCACCAGCGTGCCGGAAAAGGCGGCGCTGCGGTCGTCCGTGTCGGCATGGAGGGTGCCGCCCCGGGCGATCTCGTCCGGCCCGGCGGCGGATTTCTGCACCGGCACCGATTCGCCGGTGAGCAGGGATTCGTCGATCTCCAGCGCAGCGGTGGCGATCAGCACGGCATCGGCCGCCACCCGGTCGCCCTCGGCGATGACCAGCAGGTCGCCGCGCACCACCTCGCGCCCCGGAATGCGCTTCTGCTCCCCCGCGCGGATCACCAAAGCGCGCGGGCTGGAGAGGTCGCGCAGGGCATCGAGGGCACGTTCGGTGCGCAATTCCTGCACCACGGCGATCAGCACGGAGAGCGTCGCGAAGCCGAACAGGATCGCCGCCTCGGCCGGGTCCCCGACCAGGAAATACAGCAGGCCTGCCGCCAGCAGCAGGGCGAACATGGGTTCGCGGATGGTGTCGAGAATGATCTTCAGCGGCGAGCGATGCTCGCCCTGGGGCAGCTCGTTCGGCCCCTCCCGGCGCAGGCGGGCGGCGGCTTCCGCGTCGCTGAGCCCGGTCTCCAGCTCCGGCACGGAGGCGCGGGTCTGGTCCTGGCGTTTTGCGGCAGGGTGTGGCATCGCCCATATCCTCATCGAAAGCCCGGCCCCGGGAAGAGGCTTGAGAGACGGGCGCCCGGCACGGGCCCGTCCCTTCCGGCGGAAGGGTAGGGGCGCACCGGAACCGCGCGATTGATGCAGCGCAATCGCTGCGCATTTCCCTTGGGGAATGGCGCCGGAACCAATGGACCGCGCGGGTGCGCGGGGGCGCGTTCGCGAGGGCGGGCAAGGGGAGAAGAGGCATGGCGGTGCGCGAGATCGTCCGGTTTCCGGATCCAAGGCTGCGGCAGGCGGCGGCGGCGGTGACGCGGTTCGATGGCGAGCTGGCCGCGCTGGCGCAGGATCTGCTTGAGACCTTGCGGGCGGCGCCGGGGATCGGCATCACGGCGCCCCACATCGGCGTGGGGCTGCGGCTGGTGGTGCTGGAGCTGCCCGAGGACGGGCAGGTCCAGATCTATGCCAATCCGCGGATCACCTGGTCCTCGTCCGAGCGCGGCCGGCATCCCGAGGGCAGCGTCTCCATGCCCGGCGTGGTCGACGAGGTGGAGCGGCCTAAGCAGGTTCGCGTGCAATATCAGGATCTTGACGGCCCCGCCCAGGAGAGCGGGGCGGACGGCCTCCTGGCCGTGTGCCTCCAGCACGAGATCGACCAGCTGGACGGCATCTTCTGGCTTCAGAAGCTTTCGCGGCTGCGGCGGGAGCGGGTGGTGAAGCGGTTCGAGAAGCTGGCGCGGGCCGCCTCCGGCGCCTGAGGCGCGCCGTCGACCTCCGGGAAATCCCGGATTGCAGTTCCCCGACGGCGTGGCTAAGCCCTTGGCTTATCAGGCACATGGCGCATCCACGGCCGGTGCGGGAGACGGAGGCGGCCATGGCCGAGGAGGCGGCGCGCGAGCGGATCGTCAGCGGCGAGAGCGAGCAGATGCTGGCCCGCCGGGCGGCGGCGACGCGGGCGATCATGGCGGAGACCGGCATCGACGAAGCGATGATCCGCACCCTCGTCTTCACCTTTTACGACCGGGTGCGGGGCGACGGCCTGATCGGCCCGATCTTCGCGGCGCGCGTCGCGGACTGGGACGAACACCTTGAGAAGCTTTGTCTTTTCTGGTCGTCCGTGGCGCTCATGACGGGCCGCTACCACGGCCAGCCGATGCCGCGGCATCTGCCCTTGCCGATCGGCGTCGCGCATTTCGACCGCTGGCTCGACCTGTTCGAGGCGACCGCGCACGAACTCTGCCCGCCGGCCGCCGCGACCCATTTCATCGTCCGCGCGCGCCGCATCGCCGACAGTCTGGAAATGGGAATCGCCTCCAAGAACAACGAGATAGCGACCCCGCGCCGGCGCACGCCGCTGTCCTGACGGGCGCAACCGCGCGCCGGCAACACGGCCGGCGCCGGCAGCGGATTCCCCCCGGGTCGCGGACCCGCCGGAAGGCGGGGCGCGAAATCTCGTTCGCTCCGCGCGGAGGAATCGCGCGGTCATCGCCTCTTTCGGCCCTTTTCCGCGCGGCTCCGCCGAAATTCCGCGCAACCTCGGCGGACCAACGTCACGACCGCGCCTTTCCGCGGTTTTCGCCGCGATGTTCGCGAAATTCAGCGAATGAACTGGTCGATATAGTCCGCCCCGAGGCCGTTCTTGGCATAGAAGGCGCGGCACTTGTCGATGCGCGTGAAAACATCGTCGAAGCCGGTCACGTTGCCGTCCGGGTCCACATAGATCATCGTCCCGTTCACCTGGAACAGGGTGATCATCTCTTCCACGTCGGGATCGACCACGAGCGTATGGGTCTCGCCCGGCGCCTCGTAGACATAGCCGCCCTCGGTGGCGGTCCAGTCATGCTCCAGGTAGCGCCAGGAGCCCTTGATGACGTAGCCGTGCACCGGCAGGGGGTGGCGGTGGCGGGAGAGGACGCCGGCCTTGCGCACCTTCAGCAGGTTCATCCAATAGCCGCTGGAGGCGGAGAGCAGCAGCGGGCGGAACCATACGTTCTCCTCAAGCGGCACCCAGACCCGCTCGTCGGTGGGGATGGCGTTGGGCACCACCAGTTCGGGGCGCGCCTCGGCCGGCTGGGGCTTGCGATAGGGCTGCCACTTCTCGTCGAGGGAGGCGGCGGGGCGGAGCTGGGGCTGGGTCATGCTGAGGTTTCCTCCCGTTACGGGCGATCGCGATTATCCGCTTGCTGGAATGGTAGCAAAGGTGCGGCCGGTGTGCTGCGCGCTGGGGTCGGGACCGGCCGGGGAGATATGCCTTGGTGCGTGTCGGGCGTGTGTTCGCGGCCCCCTCACCCCGGCCCTCTCCCCGACGGGGAGAGGGGGGTCTCGGCCGGCCCTCGGCTTGCTCCCTCCCCCGCAAGCGGGAGAGGGGATGACCGGGAGAGGCCGTTGCGGCTTGAGCGGCGGGGCTCCCTCTCCCGCGTGCGGGAGAGGGGATGACCGAGAGAGGCCGTTGCGGCTCGAGCGATGGGGCTCCCTCTCCCGCGTGCGGGGGAGGGGTGGGGAGGGGGCCGCGCAGCGGGGCGCGATCCCGCCGGTCCGCGGCCCTGCGGGTGTCGGTCCCGATTTGCGCCCTCGGGTCCTTGTGGCGCTGCCGCTTTCCCCCTCCCTGTCCCTCCCCCGCAAGCGGGAGAGGGGGTGACCGGGAGAGGCCGTTGCGGCTTGAGCGGCGGGGCTCCCTCTCCCGCGTGCGGGGGAGGGGATGACCGGGAGAGGGCGTCGGGGCTCGAGCGATGGGGCTCCCTCTCCCGCGTGCGGGGGAGGGGTGGGGAGGGGGCCGCGCAGCGGGGAGCGACCCTCCGGTCGGCAGCCCTGCATGTGTCGGTCCCGATTTTCGCCCTCGGGTTCTTGCGGCGCTGCCGCTTTCCCCCTCCCCCTCCCTCCCCCGCACGCGGGAGAGGGGATGACAGGGAGAGGGGACGTTGCGGCTCGAGCGATGGGGCTCCCTCTCCCGCGTGCGGGGGAGGGGTGGGGAGGGGGCCGCGCAGCGGGGAGCGATCCCGCCGGTCGGCGGCCCTGCGGGTGTCGGCCCGATTTTCGCCCTCGGGTTCTTGCGGCGCTGCCGCTTTCCCCCTCCCTGTCCCTCCCCCGCAAGCGGGAGAGGGGATGACCGGGAGAGGGGACGGCGCTGGGAGAGGGATGGCGGAAGCGCAGAGGCCGCCGGCCCTCAGCCCTTGGCGCCGCCGATGGCGTTCAGAACCACGTCCTCGATGCCGGCGGCGTCGAGCTTGTAATGGGCGTAGAGATGGGTCGGCGGGGCGATCAGGCTGTATTCGTCATGGATGCCGTGACGGATCAGCTTCACGCCCGCGCCCACCTCGGTCAGCACCTCGGCCACAGCGCTGCCGAGGCCGCCGAGCACATTGTGCTCTTCCGCCGTCATCAGCACCTGGGAGCGCGCCGCCGCCTTGAGGATCGCCGCCTTGTCGATGGGCTTGATGGTGGGCATGTCGATGACCCCCACCGAGCGGCCCGCCGCGTTCAGCTTGCGCGCCGCCTCAAGCGCCGAATGCACCGGCAGGCCGCAGGCGATGATGGTGATCTCATCGCCCACAAAATGCTCGATGGCCTTGCCGAACTCGAAGGTGACATCCGCCCCGTACACGTCCGGCTCGCGGCCGCGGCCGATGCGGAAATAGATCGGCTCGGGATAGCTCGCGGACGCCTTGATGGCGGCGGCGAGCTGCGGGCCGTCGGCGGGCGACACCACGGTGAGGTCCGCGATGGCGCGCATGGTGGAAATGTCCTCGGTGGCGTGGTGCGAGGTGCCGTAGAAGCCGAGCGAGATTCCCGTGTGATGGCCGATGAGCCGCACCGGCTGGCCGCAATAGGCAACATCCATGCGGATCTGCTCGCAGCACAATAGCCCGAGGAAGGAGGCGAAGGTCGCCACATAGGGCTTGAGCCCAGTGGTGGCGAGGCCGGCGGCCGCCGTCACCATGTTCTGCTCGGAAATGCCGAACTGGATGTAGCGGTCGGGATAGCGCTGCGCGAACTTGGCGAGGCCGTTGGAATATTGCAGGTCGGCGGAGCCGGCCACCACGGGCTCGCCGGCTTCGGCCAGCGAGATCAGCGCATCCGACAGATAGCTGAGGCCGGGGGTCTTGGCGTTGATTTCCCGGTATTGCCAGGAATTGGGCGAGAGCGGGCGATTGGGGGACAGGGTTTCGCTCATGGTTCAGATTTCCCTGTTCATGATTTCTTCGACCGCGATCTTCGCGTCGGAGGGGTCGAGATAGCCGAGGTGCCAGCCGGGCTCGGTCTCCATGTAGGACACGCCCTTGCCCTTCACGGTGCGGGCGATGATGCAGCAGGGCTTGGTGCGGGTTTCGTCCGCCTTCACCTGGCGCAGCAGGGTGGTGAGGGCGTCGAGATCGTGCCCGTCCACGACGTGTACCTCCCAGCCGAAGGCGCGCCATTTCTCGTCGAGCGGCTCGATGCCCATGACGTCGTCGACGGCGCCGTCGAGCTGGAAACCGTTGCGATCGACGATGGCGACCAGCTTGGAGGCCTTGTGGTGGGCGGCCGAAAGGGCGGCTTCCCACACTTGGCCTTCCTGCATCTCGCCGTCGCCGAGCATGACGAACACGTTGAAGTTAAGCTTCTGCATCCGCCCGCCCAGCGCCATGCCGAGGCCGGCGGAGAGCGCGTGGCCGATGGAGCCGGAGGAGAAATCGATGCCCGGCACCTTGCGCATGTCGGGATGGTCGCCGAGCGGGTTGCCGAGGCGGGTGTAATTGTCGAGCACGTCCTTCGCGATGTAGCCGAACTCGGCCAGGATCGGGAACAGGCCGACGGCGGCGTGGCCCTTGCCCATCAGGAAGCGGTCGCGATCCGGGCGGGTCGGATTGCCCTTTTCGATGTCCATGATGTCGTAATAGAGCGCCGCGAAGATCTCGGCGGCGGAGAAGACCGAGCTGTAATGGCCGACCTTGGCCACTTCGATCAGCCGGATGGTCTCCAGGCGCACGAAGCGCGCTTTATCCCGCAGCAGCGCGATGGTTTCCGGGGTGGGCCGGAAGTTCGACACGCGATGGTCGGGCGGTGAGGATGGGCTTGCGGCCGCGCTCATGTGGGCTCCCAATGTTCCGGCCGCCTTCGCGGTGCGAGGGTTCGGGCGGCTTGATGCGGCGAAGCGGCGCTTTCGCGCTTCGCCCGGCTAGTCATAAAATATGATATATCATTGTGCAAGGAGATCCGCTTGGGCCGGGTGCAGGGCGGTGCTGGCTTTTGCAGCGCGGGCGGGTGGCGGGGGTGTGCCCCTCGCCGAAACCCTCTCCCCGCGGGGAGAGGGGGGAAACGCCCGCCGCCCGGCGCTGAAAACGCGGCGGCGCGAAACCGCCGCGCCGCCGCCGACCTTCTCCCTGAAGGAGACGGAACACAGATGCGCACCCGCACGCCTCAGCGCCCGAAGAGGGGATCGGCCCACGGCGAAGCGGCGTCAGGGCAGATGCCGTTTCTCCGCGCGGACGAATTGCAGGGCGCACATACACGATATATCATATTCTGATCCAAAAGCGATTGCCGTCCGCAGGGCATTGGCATTCCTTCAAAATCACATCTGGCGCGGTCAACGCGTCGTCGAGGAAAAGCAATGATGAAGGTTTTCGGCGCGCCGCGTCGCTATATTCAGGGCGCTGGCGCGCTCGATCATCTGGGCACGGAAATCGCCCGCATCGCCCAGGATGCGGTGCTGGTGATCGATCCCTTCATCGACGCCGCCCACGGCGCGCGCATCGCCGATGTCTGCGCCGCCGCCGGGGTGGACCTGCGGCGCATCGTTTTCGGCGGCGAAAGCTCCCCTGCCGAAGTGGACCGCCTGGTCGAGGCGTGCGGCGCCCGGCTGCCGAGCCTGGTGGCGGCGGCCGGCGGCGGCAAGTGCATCGATGCCGGCAAGGCGCTCGCCGGCCGGCTCGGCGCGAAGGTCGCGACCATTCCCACCATCGCCTCCACCGACGCGCCCACCAGCCACAATTACGTGCTCTATGACGACCATCACCGCCTGCTCGCGGTGGAGAAGCTGCCGGCCAATCCCGACCTCGTGGTGGTGGATACCCAGGTGATCGCCCAGGCGCCGCGCCATCTGTTCCTGGCCGGCATCGGGGATGCGGTGGTGAAGCTGTTCGAGGTGGAGCGCTGCGTGCGCGCCAAGGGCAGGAACATCTACGGCGGCGCGCCGGTGGAAAGCGCGCTGATCCTGGCGCGCGGCTGCTACGAGGTGCTGCGCGCCCATGCCGAGGCCGCGCTTGCCGCCGTGGACCGCAAGACCGCCGACGACGCGCTCGACATCGTGGTGGAAGCCACCGTGCTGATGAGCGGCCTCGCGTTCGAGAGCGGCGGCCTCTCCATCTCCCATTCCATGACGCGCGGCCTCTCCGCCGTGCCCAAATATGCCAATGCGCTCCACGGCTTCCAGGTGGCCTATGGCGGCCTTGTGCAGCTCGTCCTGGAAGGGCGGGACGATGCCTTCATGGACGATCTCATCGCCTTCTACGGCCGCATCGGCCTGCCGGTGAGCCTCGTCGCGCTCTCCGGCGCCGGGCCGACGCGCGAGGAGGTGGAGACCATCGCCCGCCTCACCCTGACCGCGCCCCACGCACGGCATTTCCCCCGCGTGCTGGAGGAAGCCGAGATCGTCGCCGCCATCCTCGCGCTGGACGCGCGGGCGGGCACCGCGTCGCAGGCGTTGCGGGCGGCAATATGATATATGTTTTCGGGGTTTAAGAAGGGAATCGCGGGAGCCCATGGCCGAGCTGCAACAAGTCGAGAAAGAGAATCTGTCGGCGCGGGTCTATGGCCGCATCCGGCGGGCCCTGATCGACGGGCAGTTCGAGCCCGGCGAGCGGCTGCGCATCTCGGCGCTGGCGGCCGAGCTCGGCACCAGCATCACCCCCGTGCGCGAGGCGATCTTCCGCCTCGTGAGCGAGCAGGCGCTGGAGATGAAGGCCGCAACCGCCATCCACGTGCCGCTGCTGGATTGCGGGCGCCTTCAGGAAATCCAGCTCATCCGCGTGCAGCTGGAAGGGGTGGCGGCGGAGCGGGCGGCGCGGCTCATCACCGACAAGCAATTGCGCAAGCTTGAGGCGATCCAGGCCGAATTCATCGAGGCGGCGGCCACCAATCCCAAGAAGGCCAGCATCAAGAACCGCGACTTCCACTTCGCATTGCTGGAGATCGCGCAATTGCCGCGGGTGGAATCCATCGTCGAGAACATGTGGACGCTCATGGGCCCGCTGCTCAGCGTGTTCCATTCCACCATGCCGCCGCGCCAGATTGCCGGCAAGGAGCACAAGCATTACGACGTGCTGACCGCCCTGCGGGCCCGCGATCCGGCGGCCGCGCGCGAGGCGATCCAGGCGGATATCGAATGGGGCCGCGTGCTGGTGGCCTGGGTGGATGCGCAGCCCGGCGCCGCGATCCCCGCCAAGGATGGCGCCGCCAAGGAGGGTGCCGCGAAGGACGGGGCCGCAAAGGATGGTGCCGCCCAGCGGCTGGGGTAGGGCGGGCGCTTTGGTTCTGCCCGGGCGAAGCCCTTTTCCCCCTCCCTAATCCTCCCCTTTTCCCCCTCGCCCTCGCGTCCCGGCCCAGCGACGGCACCGCCGGAGCGCGGAGCCGGGACCCAGCGCAAGGGGCCTGCGCAGCAGTCACACCGCGCCGCGCGCTTTTTCTCCCGAATGCTCCGCTTCGGAAGCGCCTGCGGCGGTGTCCTAGCGCTGGGTCCCGGCTCGCGTTCCGCGCCGCGGGCGCTGCACTTGGCCGGGATGCGATTCCACCCCCAGCGCAAGGCTCCTGCGCAGCAGCCAAACCGCGCCGCGCGCTTTTTTTCCCGGATGCTCCGCTTCGGAAGCGCCTGCGGCGGTGTCATTGCGCTGGGTCCCGGCTCGCGTTCCGCGCCGCAGGCGCTGCACTTTGCCGGGACACGATTGCACCCCCAAAGCAAGGCTCCTCTCCCGCGTGTGGGGGAGGGCTGGGGAGGAGGCGAGCGCACGGCGCTCGCCCCAGACGTCCCGCCCCAGACGTCCCGCCCCAGACGTCCCGCCCTCGCGTCCCGGCCTCGCGTCCCGGCCCAGCGACGGCACCGCCGGAGCGCGGAGCCGGGATCCAGCGCAAGGCTCCTGCGCAGCAGCCAACCGCGCCGCGCGCTTTTTTTCCCGAATGCTCCGCTTCGGAAGCGCCTGCGGCGGTGTCCTTGCGCTGGGTCCCGGCTCGCGTTCCGCGCCGCGGGCGCTGCACTTGGCCGGGACACGATTGCAACCCAGGGCAAGGCTCCCTCACCCGCGTGCGGGGGAGGGCTGGGGAGGAGGCGAGCGCACGGCGCTCGCCCCAGACGTCCCGCCCTCGCGTCCCGGCCCAGCGACGGCACCGCCGGAGCGCCGAGCCGGGACCCAGCGCAAGGGTCCTGCGCAGCAGCCAAACCGCGCCGCGCGCTTTTTCTCCCGAATGCTCCTTTTTGGAAGCGCCTGCGGCGGTGTCCTTGCGCTGGGTCCCGGCTCGCGTTCCGCGCCGCGGGCGCTGCACTTGGCCGGGACACGATTGCACCCCAGGGCAAGGCTCCCTCTCCCGCGTGCGGGGGAGGGCTGGGGAGGGGGCAGGCGCACGGCGATCGCCCGAGGCGTCCCGCCCCAGACGTCCCGCCCTCGCGTCCCGGCCCAGCGAGGGCACCGCCGGAGCGCGGAGCCGGGACCCAGCGCAAGGCTCCTGCGCAGCAGCCAAACCGCGCCGCGCGCTTTTTCTCCCGAATGCTCCTCTTCGGAAGCGCCTGCGGCGGTGTCCTTGCGCTGGGTCCCGGCTCGCGTTCCGCGCCGCGGGCGCTCCACTTGGCCGGGATGCGTTCCGCGCCGCAGGCGCTGCACTTGGCCGGGACACGATTGCAAACCAGAGCAAGGCTCCCTCTCCCGCGTGCGGGGGAGGGCTGGGGAGGGGGCAGGTCCGAGGGGGAGCGTGCTCCGGCCCGCCCGGAAAAATCAGGCGATGCCGTAGCCGCCGTCCACCGGGATGATCGCGCCGGTCACATAGCCCGCCGCCGGGGAGAGCAGGAAGTTCACCACGTCCGCCACGTCGGACGGAGCCCCCCAGCGCTGCATGGGAATGCGCGCCATGATGAGCGGGGCGCGCTCGGGATTCTGCAAGGCGCCGGCCGACAGGCGGGTCTCGATCCAGCCCGGCGCCACGGCGTTGACCCGGATCTTCTCCGGCGCCAGCGCCACCGCCAGCGAGCGCGTGAGCTGCACCACCGCGCCCTTGGACGAGGCATAGGCCGGATTCCGGCCCGAGCCGAAATAGCTCCACATGGAGGCGATGTTCACCACGCTGCCGCCCGCCGCCGCGAGCGCCCCGCGAAACGCCATGGTGACGAGGTGCGAGCCGGTCAGGTTCACGTCGAGCACCCGGCGGAAGCCCTCCGGCTCGAATTCCTTCATGTCGTGCAGGATCATGCCGGCGCAATTCACCACCGCCGAGACTTGCGGATAGCGCGCCGCCAGCGCCGCGATGGCGGCAGCGTCGGTCACGTCCAGCTCGGCGAAGTCGAGGGCGAAATCCGCGTCTTTGTCGCGGCCGACGGCGAGCGGCGTATAGCCGGCCTCAGCGAGACGTTCCGCGACGGCGCGGCCGATGCCGGTGCCGCCCCCGGTGACGATGGCGATCTTGGTGCTGCTCACGAAAGGTCTCCGTCCCGTTGTCTGTTTCTGGAGCATCTCATCGTTTCCCACAAACGATGAAATGCTCTAACCTATTGCATTATCGCATTTTCTTCGCGAAGCGGTGGCTACGTCGCTCGAAAATGCTGTAGCGGCCGTCACAGGCCGAGATAGCTGGCGCGCAAATGGTCGTCCGCGAGCAGTTCCGCCCCGGTGCCGCTGAGCGTCATCACGCCATTCTCAAGCACATAGCCGTAATCGGCCATTTCCAATACCTGGAACACGTTCTGCTCGATGATGAGGATCGTGAGGTCGCGTTCCTTGATCTTGGCGATGCTCTCGAACAGGCGGTCCACCATGATGGGGGCAAGGCCGAGCGAGGGTTCGTCCAGCGCCAGCACGCGCGGCAGGGCCATGAGCGCGCGGCCCACCGCCACCATCTGCTGCTGCCCGCCCGAGAGGGTGGAGGCGTTCAGCGCCTGGCGCTCGCGCAGGATCGGGAACAGCTCGAACACTTCCTCCAGCGTCTGCTCGCGGCGCGCGCGGGCGCGCTTGTTCTGGGCGCCCACCAGCAGGTTCTCGCGGATCGACATGCCGAGGAACAATTGCTTGCCCTCCGGCGACTGCACGAAGCCGCGCTCCACCACCTTGTGCGGCGGCAGGCAGAAGATGCTCTCGCCATGGAGCTTGGCTTCCCCCCGGTGCGGCCGCAGCAGGCCGGAGAGGGTGCGCAGCAAGGTGGACTTGCCGGCCCCGTTGGCGCCGATCAAAGCGACGATGGTGCGCGGCTCAAGGACCAGGTTGATGCCGCGCAACACGTCCTGGTCGCCGTAGCCGGACCACAGATCGCGAACCTCAAGCGCGGGCGTCGACATAGCGCTCTCCGAAATAGGCTTTGAGGACGTCCGGCTGGCGCACCACCTCCTTGGGCGGGCCGTCGGCGATCAGCTTGCCGTAATCGAGCACGATCACCCGGTCCGACAGGCCCATGATGACCTTCATCACATGCTCCACGATCAGGATGGTGATGCCGAGGTCGCGCACCTTGCGCACCAGATGCACCATCTCGCCGGCCTCGTTGGGGGTGGCGCCGGCCACCACTTCGTCCATCAGCAGCAGGCGCGGCTTGGTGGCGAGGGCGCGGCCCAGTTCCAGCTTGCGGCGGTCGAAGGCGGTGAGGTCGTCGGCATCCGTATGGGCCTTTGCGCCCATGTCGAGGAAGTCCACCACCTTCTGCGCCTCCGCGCGGGCCTCGTTCTCGGCGGCGGTGCGCACGAAGCTGCCGACCATCACGTTCTCCAGCACGCTGAGCCCGCCGAACGGCTTGGACAGCTGGAAGGTGCGCGCGATGCCCAGCCGGCAGATGTCCCACGGCTTGAGATTGGCGAGGCTGCGCCCCTCGAACAGGATCTCGCCGGTATCCGAGCGGATGGCGCCGGCGATCATGTTGAAGGCGGTGGTCTTGCCCGCGCCATTGGGCCCGAGCAGGCCGAGGATCTCGCCCTGGTTCAAATGGAAGGACAAGGTGGAGACGGCCTGCACGCCGCCGAACCTTTTGGAGATGCCCTTCACCTCCAGGATTTTCTGGGTCGCGCTCATTGTCCCTTGCCCTCCAGCGCGTCGGTCTTCATCGCGGCCTTGCGCGCGGCGCTCTTGCGGGCGCGGCCGTCCAGCAGGCGTTGCAGCGGCACGATGATGCCCTTCGGGAAATAGATCACGGCCAGCATCAGCATGATGCCGTAGAGGATGAGATGCAGGCCGAGGAAGCTGCCGCCGATGGTGGCGCGCACCATCTCGCCGATGGGATGCAGCAGCAGCGCCCCGAGCGTCGGCCCGAGGATGGTGCCCTGGCCGCCGACGATGGTCATGATCGCCATGTCGATGGAGAGGTCGATGCCCATGTTCCGCTCCGGATTGATGTAGCGGAACAGCTGGGCGTAATAGGCCCCGCCGAGCCCGGTGAGAAAGGCGCTGATGGCGAGCGCGGTCAGGCTGTAGCGGGTGGGATCGACGCCGAGCGCCTCCGCCCCGTCCCGGTCGCCGCGGACGGCTTTGAGATAGAAGCCGAGGCGCGAGCGCTCCATCAGCGCGGTCACCGCCATGACGCCCACCAGCATGGCGAGGATGATGTAATAATAGGGGACCTTGCCGTCGAACTGGAAGGCGAGGAAGTTCGAGCCGCCCACCGGCGGCACGGTCAGCCCCTGGGCGCCCTTCAGCGGAATGCCGAGGAAATCGTCGGTATTCTCCAGCCAGATGCGCAGGATTTCCGCGAACGCGATGGTGGTCAGCGTGAAATAGGGCCCCTTCAGGCGGAACGTGGCATAGCCCACCGGCACCGAGAGCAGCGCCGCGAACGCCCCGCCCGCCAGCATGCCGAGCCATGGCGTGACGCCGAGCTGGGTGAACAGCAGCACGGTGACATAGCCCGCCACCCCGGCGAAGGCGGAATGGCCGAGCGAGAGCTGGCCCACATAGCCGCACACGAAGTTCCAGGACGAAGCCATATAGGCGAAGAACAGGACCATCGCGATGGAATGCAGGATGTAGCTGTCGGTCACGAACAGCGGGATCGCGAGGGCGAGGGCCAGCAGCGGCAGGCCGAGGACGAGGGTGAGGGTGTGGCGCATGGGAAACCTCAGGCCCGGCCCATCAGGCCGGCCGGCCGCAGCAGCAGGATCGCGATGAACAGGCCGAACGAGAAGATCGCGGCCGAGGTCGCCGTGACGAATTGCGAGGCGACGGATTCGAACACGCCCAGCAGCAGCCCGCCGAGGATCGAGCCCGGGATCGAGCCGATGCCGCCCAGCACCACCACCAGGAACGACTTGATGCCGAACGAGAGGCCGATGTTCGGGGTGATCGAGAAGAACGGCACCAGCAGCGCGCCGAACAGGCCGAGCACCGCGCAGCCGAGGCCGAAGGTGACGTTGTAGACCAGCTGCACATTGATGCCGGAGAGCGAGGCGGCATCGCGGTTCTGCGCCGTGGCGCGGATCGCCCGGCCCATCTCCGAATGCTTCAGCCAGAAGGACAGCGCCGCCGCCACCACGATCGCCGCCAGGAACCCGACGAGGCGGGCGAGATTGATGGGCAGGCCGCCGACGAAGATCGATTCATAGGTGATGTCCACCGCCACCGAGCGCACGTCCGGCCCGAACGCCATGAGCACGATATTGTCCACCACCAGATAGACGCCGGCGGTGAGCAGCAGCGCGCTGGTGGGCTCCACCACCAGGGCGCGCTCGCGCTTGAACAGGGGCGAGATCACCACGCCCTGCACGAAATAGCCCACCACGAACAGGAACGGCACGGTGGCGAGGATGCTCACATAAGGATGCAGGCCGAGCGTCGCCCACAGCAGGTAGGAGCAATACATGGCCAGCATCAGGAACGAGCCATGGGCGAAATTGATCACCCGCATCACGCCGAAGATCAGGCTCAGGCCCAGCGCCACCCCGCCGTAGATGCCGCCGATCAATAGCCCGTTGATGACCGCGAACGAGAGGGTCAACAGATCCATGCACGATACTCCCGTAAGGTCATCTGGTGGGCGAAAGGGGGCGATGCGGTGGGGCGAAGGCCGGGGGCGTGCGTTTCCCGGCCAAGGGGAGCGCCGGCACCGGCCGGCGGGGACTGCGAGCCGGGATCCAGCGCAACACCTCCGCCGAAGGCGTCTCACTCCCAAAGGAGCTTCCAAGGGAGCTTCCGAGGGAAACTCAAAGGAGGCGCGCGGCGCTTATGGCCTGCGGCGCAGGTTTTTCCCTGGGTCCCGGCTCGGCGCACCGGCTTTGCCGTTGCTGGTCCGGGACGCGCATGCGCCCCGGCGCCTCAGCTCATTCTTCAAAAAGACGGGCGGGACCTTGCGGCCCCGCCGGTCAGGCGGGGGTCAGCGCTTGGACCAGTCCGGCACGGGCCACACCGGCTTGGTGGTGGCGGCGCGGTTCTCCAGCGGCCACACCGTCAGGCGCTCGCCGCCGATATTCTCGGAGATGACGCCGTGGGCGAAGGTGTTCTGCCCCTGATCGTCGAACTTGATGCGCTGGTAGCCCACGATCAGCGGCATGCCGGACGAAATGTCGGTGGCGGCCAGCGCATCGCGGATCTTCTCGCGGTCGGCCGAGGCGGCGCGCTCCAGCACATCCTTGATGATGTACATGTTGGACACGCCCTGGGCGCCGTAGGAATTGATGTCGTAGCCGGCCAGCGTCTTGAAGCGGGCGTTGGCGTCAAGCACCTTCGGGTCCTTGTCGGTCTTCAGGCGGTCGATCTGCCAGTCTTCCTGCACGAACAGATAGTCCACGGCCTTCTGCGGCACGGCCTTATAATAGGACGGATCTTCCGAACCGCCGCCGACCGAGTGGATGCCGTAGGGAATATTGATCTTGTTCTCGAAATACTGGCGCGTGAACAGGATGTGATCCGGCGTATAGGCCACGATGATCAGCGCGTCGGGCTTGGAGGCGCGGATCTTCAGCAGCTGCGCGGTGAAGTCCACCTGGTTCGGCGGGAAGCTCTCGTCGAGCGTGACTTCGTAGCCGCGCTCCTTGGCGAACTTCTTGATGTTGGCCACATGCGAGCGGCCCCAGTCCGAGCCTTCGTAGAACAGGCCGATGGTCTTCGGGCCCTGTCCGCTCTCCTTCTTGAGGAGGTCGATGGCGTCGAGCTGCTCGCGCGCGTCGTAGGTGGCCTTGTTGTTGGGCCGGAACACGTATTTGAAGCCGCGCTCGGTGATTTCGTCCTTCACCGCGCCGGTCACGATCCAGGGCGTCTTGTAGCGCTCGGCGACTTCGGAGGCGGGGAAGGTGACGGCGCTGTTATAGGCGCCGACGAGCAGCGAGACGTTCTCGCGCTGGATCAGCCGCTCGGTCTCGGAGGCGCCGATGTCGGGCTTGGACTGGCTGTCGGCGAAGATCAGCTTCAGCTTTGCGCCGCCCATGGAGGCGATGCCGCCGGCTTCGTTGATCTGGTCGGCCGCGACCTGCGCGCCCATCTTGGTCTGGTTGCCGATGGTGGCCGAGCCGCCGGAGAGCGGCAGGACGAAGCCGATGGTGACCTCGGCCGGCTTCGATGCCGGCGCCTGGGCGTTGCCGGCGGCGGGCGCGAAGGCGGCGCCGGCGAGCAGGGCGGCGGCAAAGCCCCAGGCCTTGGATGATGACAAGGTGAGCATTCTTCCTCCCAGATGCACGGTCGTTCCCGACGGGCGACCTTCTTTTTAGTATGCATGATATATCATGTTTTGCCGCAAGCCTGTCAAGCTGCCGCGCGGGAACGGGTTTGGGAGGATGGGGCGGGCGCGCGCCCTCTATCGGGATGGTTATTTGGACCTGGGCCCCCTCACGCGTTGTGCTTCACCGGCTCAGGCATCGGCCTTTCTTGTTTTTGTTGCTCAATTGAGCTACATAAGGGACCGGACTGGAGACATATCATGGCGACAACCGCGTTTGTCCGCGCCCGGATCGACGAGCAGGTGAAGGAGGAGGCCGAGGCCGTCCTCGGCTATTTCGGGCTCACCCTCTCGGATGCGATCCGGCTCACCTTGACGCGCGTCGCGCGCGACAAGGCATTGCCTCTGGAGTTGAAGATGCCGAACGCCGAAACCCAGGCCGCCATGGCCGAATCCCGCGCCATGATGGCGGCGCGGCAGGCGCGCTTTCGCAAGGGGCAGGATATGATCGATGCCCTCGACAAAAAAGCCCGCTGACAAGAAGAGGGCGAAGCGTCCGCGATCGTCGGATTACACCAAGCAATTTGAAAAGGACTGGGACCGCCTTTCTCGCTCCGGCCGCTATGACATGCCGCGCCTGAAAGAAGCCATGCTGCTGTTGATCGCGCACGAGGCGCCGTTAGGCCCGGAATGGTTCGATCATGCTTTGAAAGGCGAATGGTCCGATCACCGCGAATGCCATATCGGCGGCGATTTCCTTCTGATTTATCAGGCTGACGAAAATCAGATCAACTTCGTCCGCGCAGGGACGCACGCTGAACTCTTCGAATGACGTGACCCGTCGAATGACATGCGGCCCCGGGGGCCTCGGCGCCTCCGGCTTCCAGCGGCAGGAGACCTCAGGCGCCGTGCCGGCCAGGCAGGGGAACGGCGCGCGCCGCCGTTCCCCTGCCGCTCCTCAGATATTGGTCTTGTCGGCGCCCTTCAGTTGCAGGATCTGCCGCGCTTCGTCCGGGGTGGCGATCTCCAGGCCCAGGCCCTCGATGATCTTGCGCGCCAGCTTCACCTGGTCGGCATTGGAGGTGGCGAGCTTCCCGCGCCCGGCCCAGAGCGAATCCTCAAGCCCCACCCGCACGTTGCCGCCCATGGAGGCGGCCATGCCGGCGATCGGCAATTGGTGGCGCCCCGCGCCCAGCACCGACCAGCGATATTGATCGCCGAACAGCCGGTCGCAGGTGCGCTTCATGTGCATGACGTCTTCCGGGTGCGGGCCGATGCCGCCGAGAAGCCCGAACACGGACTGCACGAACAAAGGCGGCTTCACGAGACCCCGGTCGAGGAAATGGGCGAGATTGTAGAGATGCCCGATGTCGTAGCATTCGAACTCGAACCGGGTGCCGTTGTCGTAGCAGGTCTGGAGGATATATTCGATATCCTTGAAGGTATTGCGGAACACGAGGTCGCGCGTGTTTTCCAGATGCGTGCGCTCCCAGTCGAACTTGAATTCCTTATACTTGTCGAGCAAATGGAACAGGCCGAAGTTCATCGAGCCCATGTTCAGTGAGGCGACTTCCGGCTTGAAGGTGGCGGCGGGCAGAACCCGTTCCTCCACCTTCATATAGGGGCTGCCGCCGGAGGTGATGTTGATCACCGCATTGGTCGCCTGCTTGATGCGCGGCAGGAACCGGCCGAAGGCTTCCGGCGTCTGGTCCGGCTGGCCGGTCTCGGGATTGCGCGCATGCAGGTGCAGGATCGCGGCGCCCGCTTCCGCGGCGGCCAGCGCGTCGGCGACGATCTCGTCCGGCGTGATCGGCAGATGGGGCGACATGGTGGGCGTGTGGATCGCGCCGGTGACGGCGCAGGTGATCACCACCTTGCGCGGTCCGGAGCCTGCCTTCGCGGGGGTCTCGGTTTCAGCCATGGAATTCAGCCTTTCCTGAAAGAAATCTGGTCGCCGCGCGTCACGCGCCGATATCTGTGGCGGCCTTGCGCTTGTGGGCGGCGAGCGCCATCAACCGGCGGTCGCGCCACACCTGCCGCTCGGCGAGCTGGTCTTGCGGCAGGCGCGCGCGCCGCTCGGCAAGCACCTGTTCCATCACCGGCCCGTTCCAATCCACCCGGTGCCATTGGCTCGGCGAGATGCGCTCGTAGATCTGCTGGTAGCGCGCCGCGTAATCGGCGACGCCGCCCGGCGCGTTGAGGTCAATGGTCTCGAACGGCCCCATGAAGGACCAGCGCAGCGCCAGCCCCTCGCGGATGCCGACGTCGATGTCTTCCACGCTGGCATAGCCCTCGGCGACGAGGCGGAACGCCTCCTCCAGCAGGGCGCCCTGCATGCGGTTCATGACGAAGCCGTCCAGCTCGGTCTTCATGACGATGGGGGCTTGCCCGGCCGCGCGCATGAGATCGGCGGCGCGGGTCATGGTCTCCGCGCTGGTCCAGGGCGCGGGCACCACTTCCACCGCCGGGATCAGATAGGGCGGGTTGATGGGATGACACACGCACACCCGCGCGCGGCCCTTCAGGTCCTCAGAGAAGGCCGACGGGAGGAGCGCCGAGGTGGAGGAGGCGAGCACCGTGTCGGGCGCGGCAAGGCGGTCCAGTTCTGCGAACAGGGCGCGCTTCACCTCCAGCGCTTCGGGCGCGTTCTCCTGCACATGCACCGCCCCATCCAGCGCCGCCGCATAGGAGGGCGCGGCGGAGAGGCGCGCGCGCACGCCGGCGGGAGTCTCGCCGTTCAGCAGGCCGTTTTCGGCAAGCGACGGCAGCACGCCGTCAATATAGCCGAGCGCCGCCTCGGGGGCGCCCTGCGCCTGGTCGGCGAGCGCCACGTCGAACCCGGCGCGGGCGAAAGTGATGGCCCAGGCGCGGCCGATGAAGCCGGAGCCGATGATGGCGATCTTGGTCATGGATGGCCTTTCAGATCATGACGCTTGAAGAGGGGGAGCAGTCCGGTTTCCCTTGTCCCAGCCCAGCGACGGCGCGCCGGAGCGCCGAACCGGGACCCAGGAAAAAGACGGCGCAGCCGGCGCATGCCCTTGCGCGCTTGTGCGATTGAAGCGCCTGAGGCGGTTTTTTGCGCTGGGTCCCGGCTCGCGTTCCACGCCTGCGGCGCTCCACTTGGCTGGGACGCGGGTGGGGTCTCCTGCATGGGTGTTCGTGTCCCGGCCCAGCGACGGCCTTGCCGGAGCGCCGAGCCGGGACCCGGGGGAAAAGACGGCGCAGCCGGCGCACGCGCTGCGGGCTTTCGGGGTTGAAGCGCCTGCGGCGGATTTTTGCGCTGGGTCCCGGCTCTGCGTTCCACGCCTGCGGCGTTCCACTTGGCCGGGATGCGGGTGGGGTCTCCTGCATGGGTGTTCGTGTCCCGGCCCAGCGACGGCGCGCCGGAGCGCCGAGCCGGGACCCAGGGGAAAAGGCGGCGCAGCCGGCGCATGCGCTGCGCGCCTGAGATTGAAGCGCCTGCGGCGGTTTTTTGCGCTGGGTCCCGGCTCTGCGTTCCACGCCTGCGGCGTTCCACTTGGCTGGGATGCGGGTGGGCTCTCTCTGGCATGCATATTCGTGTCCCGGCCCAGCGACGGCTTTGCCGGAGCGCCGAGCCGGGACCCAGGGAAAAGACGGCGCAGCCGGCGCATGCCCTTGTGCGCTTTCGGGGGTTGAAGCGCCTGCGGCGGGTTTTTGCGCTGGGTCCCGGCTCTGCGTTCCACGCCTGCGGCGTTCCACTTGGCGGGGATGCGGGTGGGGTCTCTCCCGCATGCGTGTTCGTGTCCCGGCCCAGCGACGGCCTTGCCGGAGCGCCGAGCCGGGACCCAGGGGAAAAGACGGCGCAGCCGGCGCATGCCCTTGCGCGCCTGCGATTGAAGCGCCTGCGGCGGGTTTTTGCGCTGGGTTCCGGCTCTGCGTTCCACGCCTGGGGCGTTCCACTTGGCCGGGATGCGGGTGGGGTCTCTCCGGCATGCGTGTTCGTGTCCCGGCCCAGCGACGGCCTTGCCGGAGCGCCGAGCCGGGACCCAGGGGAAAAGACGGCGCAGCCGGCGCACGCGCTGCGCGCCTGTGCGATTGAAGCGCCTGCGGCGGGTTTTTGCGCTGGATCCCGGCTCGTGTTCCACGCCTGCGGCGTTCCACTTGGCCGGGATGCGGGTGGGGTCTCTCCCGCATGTGTGCTCGTGTCCCGGCCCAGCGACGGCGCGCCGGAGCGCCGAGCCGGGACCCAGGGGAAAGACGGCGTAGCCGGCGCACGCGCTTCGCGCTTGTGCGATGGAAGCGCCTGCGGCGGTTTTTTGCACTGGGTCCCGGCTCTGCGTTCCACGCCTGCGGCGTTCCGCTTGGCCGGGACGCGGGTGGGGTCTCCTGCATGGGTGTTCGTGTCCCGGCCCAGCGACGGCCTTGCCGGAGCGCCGAGCCGGGACCCAGGGGAAAAGACGGCGCAGCCGGCCCACGCCCTTGCGCGCCTGAGATTGAAGCGCCTGCGGCGGATTTTTGCGCTGGGTCCCGGCTCGCGTTCCACGCCTGCGGCGTTCCACTTGGCCGGGACGCGGGTGGGGTCTCCTGCATGGGTGTTCGTGTCCCGGCGCGCGTTCCGCGCCTGCGGCGTTCCACTTGGCGGGGACATGCGCCGACATCCCTCACAGCCACAGCACCTTGCGCCGCAGGTCGAGGTCGCGCGCCAGCGGACGGGCGGGGCCCTCGTGCATCACCTGCCCGCGTTCCAGCACCACCGCGCGGTCGGCGAGATTCAGCACCACGTCGAGATGGTGGTCCACGATGACCAAGGTGAGCTGGTGGCGCAGCCGGTCGAAGGCGTCGAACAATTCCTCCGTCACCGCCGGAGAGAGCCCCTCGAACGGCTCGTCCAGCAGCAGCACGCGGGTATCGCCCATGAGCGCGCGGGCGACCGCCACCATCTGCTGCTCGCCGCCGGAGAGCAGGTCGGCGGCCGTATCCAGGCGCACCTTCAGGCGCGGGAACAGGTCGAGCACCTCGTCTTCCGAGAAGTGGCGCCCCGCGCCAGTGATGCGCTTCAGCCGGCCCAGCTCCAGATTGTGGCGCACGCTCATGCCGTGGAACAGCGCCCGGCCCTGGGGCACATAGCCGACCCCGTGTCGCGCGATGGCGGCGGACGAGAGGCCGGCGAGCTCCTCGCCCGCGAGTCGGACCGAGCCGGAGGCGGGCTTCACGATGCCGACGATGGTCTTGAGCAAGGTGGACTTGCCGGCGCCGTTGCGGCCCAGCAAGGCGACGATCTCGCCCTCGCGCGCCGCCAGGGTCACGTCGGTGAGGATGCGGCTTTTGCCGTAGAAGGCATCCACCTTCGACAGCGCCAGCATGACGGTGTCGGTTGCCGCCGAGGCGAGGTCCCGGGCCGCGAGCGCCGCCGCGCCGGAGCCGATATAGACGTCCTGCACGCGCTTGTCGGAGCGCGCATCCTCCACCGTGCCGTCCACCAGCACCGCGCCGTCGGCCATGACGGTCACCGCGTCGGCGAGCTCGAACACCCGGTCGATGTCGTGTTCCACCAGCAGCACCGGCACCTCGCCGGAAATCTGCTTGATGAGGTTGGAAACCCGCGTGCGCTCGGCGGCGGCAAGGCCGGCCAGAGGCTCGTCCAGCAGCAGCACGCGCGGCCGCGAGGTGAGCGCCAGCCCCATGTCCAGCAGCCGCTGCCCGCCATAGGAGAGGGCGCCCGCCTCCGCGGTCTCCATGCCGGCGACGCCGAGGAAGGCCACCATCTCGCCGGTCTCGTGATGGATGTCGTCGATGTCGGCGATATCGGTCCAGGGATCGAACCGGCGCTTGTGGGTCGCCTGCACGCCGAGGCGCAAATTCTCATGCACCGAGAGGGTGGGAAACAGATTGGTGATCTGGAACGAGCGCGCCAGCCCCTTGCCGCACACCTTGTGGGGCGGCAGCCCGTCGATGCGCTCGCCGGCGAGGCGGATTTCGCCGGAATCCGGGCGGAACATGCCGGAGATCAGGTTGAAGGCGGTGGTCTTGCCGGCGCCGTTGGGGCCGATCAGGGCATGCAGCGTGCGGTCCTTCACCGCCACCGCGCCGGAGCGCACCGCCTTGATGCCGCCGAAGGCGCGGGCGAGGTCCTTCGCCTCCAGCAGCGCCCCGGCGCCGCTCCAGCGCGGCTGGCTGCGCAGGGATGCGGGCAAAGGGCGCAGCTCGGCGCCGGCGCGCGCGCCCATGGCCGAGCCCTGCTCGCGCTTCTTCAGCACCGGCGCCAGCAGGCGGCCGGCGACCCCGACGAGCCCGGTGGGCGAGAACACGATGAAGGCGACGAACAGCAGTCCGAAATAGAACAGCCAGTTGGGCGTCCACATGGACAGAAATTCGCGGAAGAGAACGAAGAACAGCGCGCCCAGCGCCGGCCCGAGGAACGAGCGCATGCCGCCGATCACCACCATGGCCAGCAATTCGCCGGAAAAGGCGATGCTCACCGGGTCGGCGGAGGCGAAGCGATGGTGGAACACCATCAGCGCGCCGGCGAGCGCTGTGAGCCCGGCCGAGAGCACGAAGCAGGCGACCTTGTAGAGCGTCGTGTCATAGCCGATGAAGCGCGCCCGCTGCTCGTTCTCGCGGATCGCCACCAGCACCGCGCCCATGGGCGAGCGCACGAACCGCTGGAGGCCGTAGACGGCGACCAGCGTGACCACCGCCACCACCGTGTAGAACACCCACGCCCGTTCCAGATCGAGCCCGAAGGCGGTGCCGCGCTTCACGCCGCCGAGCCCGTTCTCGCCGCCGGTCAGGTCGGTCCAGCGGAAGGCGACCGTGTAGAGCAGAGCGGTGAAGGCGAGGGTGAGCAGCGAGAAATAGACGCCCCGCCGGCGCAGCACCACGAAGCCGATGGGGATGGCGGCGAGCGTCACCAGAAGCGCCGCCGGCACCACCAGGATCATGCCCCAGTCGGGAAGCAGATGGCGCTGGAGCAGCGCCGCGGCATAGGCGCCGAGGCCGAACCATGCGCCGTGGCCGAACGAGACGAGCCCAGTGTAGCCCACCAGCAGGTTCAACGCCATGCAGGCGAGCGCCAGCACCGCGATGTCGGTGGCGGAGGTGAGCGTCAGGCCGAGCGCCGTGACGAGCGAGGGCAGGAGGAGCAGGCCCGCCGCGGCGATCAGGATATTGGCGTTCCGGGCGAGCATCGCGCTCCCTTTCGCAGGTCCGGCGGTGGCCGGGATGAGGGTTTCGCGGCGGCTGACGGGCGGGTGCATCGGCGGCGCCTCACTCGAAGCGCAGGATGCGTTCGCCGAACAATCCGCGCGGGCGGACCAGCAGCACGAACAGCATCAGCATGTACATGGAGGCCTCGGCGGCCGGCGGCAGGAAATAGACGGTCAGTCCCCGCACCACGCCCACCAGCAATCCCGCCGCCACCACGCCCCAGAACGAGCCGAGGCCGCCGATGACCACCACCACGAACGCGGCGGTGAGGATTTCCGCCCCCATGGCCGGATGCACGCCGGAGATCGGCGCCAGCATCACGCCCGCGAGCCCGGCAAGGCCGATGCCGATGGCGGCGACGGCGGTCAGATAGGGTTTGAGCGAGATGCCGAGCGCGCCCACCATGTCCGGGTTCTGCACCCCGGCCCGCACCACCCGGCCGAAGGCGGTGCGCTGGAGCAGCAGCCACAGGCCGAGCACCGCGGCCATGGCCACCAGCAGGATGGCGAGGCGATAGCGCGAATAGATGAAATCGCCGATGAACACCTGCCCGCGCAGGAATTGCGGGATGGCGAAGGGGATCGGCGTCGCGCCGAAGATCATCCGCAGCGCCTGCTCGATCACCATGGCGAGGCCGAAGGTGAGCAGCAGGGAGAGGATGGGATCGGCCCGGTAGAAGCGCGAGAACAGCACCCGCTCGATCACCACGCCGATCAGCGCCACCGAGAGCGGCGCGGCCACGAAGGCGGCGGGAAAGCCGAAGCGATTGCCCACCTCCACCGCGATATAGGCGCCGATGGCATAGAAGCCGCCATGGGCGAGGTTCACGATGCCGCCGAGCGAGAAGATCAGCGACAGGCCGAGCGCGATCAGCAGATAGGCGACGCCCACCAGAAGGCCGTTGAGCAATTGCTCGATGAGGAAGACGAGTTCGAGGGGCATGGCGATCTTCGTCCTGAGGGCGATGTATTCGGCCGAAGCGAGAAGCTCCCTCCCCCGCCTTCCCCCTCCCTAACCCTCCCCCGCAAGCGGGAGAGGGGATTGGTGGGCTCGGGACGGAGCTTTTCTCCGGTCTCCCGAAAGGGGCTCCCTCTCCCGCTTGCGGGGGAGGGCTGGGGAGGGGGCAGGGCCCGCCTCAGACCGGGAACGAGCAGGCATTCTCCGCCGGCGTCGGCGCGATCACGTCGAGCGCGTCGTTTGCCGCCGGCACCGCCTTGCCGAGCACCATCAGGTCCCACTGGTCCTTCACCTGGGCCACCGGCTTGGCGGTGATGGTGTACATCTCCTGGATCAGCTGATGATCCCACGCCCGGTAATAGCCCTCGCGGCCCTTCAGGATGTCGAGCTTGGGCTCCTTCTCGAAGAAGGAGATGATCTGCGCGCTGTCGGTGCTCTTGGTCTCGTTCATGGCGCGGGCGACCGTCTTGGTGGCGACGTAATCGCCCCAGGCCTGGTTTTCCGGCGGCTTGCCGAACTTCTTCACGAACGCCGCGACGAACGCCTTGGAGGAAGCCGCATCCACGTCATGGTGCCAGATGCAGGGCCAGACGCCGCCGAAATTGCCCTTGCCGGCGCCCCAGGCCACGGCGGTGTCGAAGCCGAAGCCGCCGAACGGGAAGGGCAGGCCGAACTCGGCATATTGCTTGATGAAATTGGTGATCTGGTTGCCCGCGAGATTGGAGATGACCACGTCCGGCTTCATCTGGCGGATCTTCAGCATATAGGCCGAGAAATCCGAGGCGTCGGTGGGCACCAGCTCGTCGGCGATCACCTCGCCGCCATTGGCCGCGATATAGATCTTGGCGACGCGCGACAGGTCGTGGCCGAAGGCATAGTCGGCGGTGAGGAAGAACAGCTTTTTGCCCTTGATCAGGCCGTCGCGGAGCATGGCCGCGCCCACCGCCTTCACATATTGGGTGTTGGCGCCTTCCACATGGAACATGTAGCGATTGCAGTCCTTGCCGCGCAGGGCGTCCGAATTGCCGCCGGTGTTGACGAACACGATCTTGTTGCGCGCGGCCACCTGGGCGATGGCGAGGCAGGAGGCGGAGGAAATCTCGCCGATGATCACCGCCGCCTTGTCGCGCTCGATATAGCGCTCGGCCTTGGAGGAGGCGGTGGCGGGATTGACGCTGTCTTCCATGATCAGATTGATCTTGCGGCCGTTCACGCCGCCGGCGCCGTTGATCTCTTCGACCGCAAGCTGCACGCCCATCTGCCCATAGGCGCCGAGCGGGCCGAGAAAGCCGGTGAGGGGGGTGAGATGGCCGAAGGTGATGGTGTCGGCCTGCGCCTTGACGATGGCGGGCATGCCGACGCCGCCCACGAGGGCGGCGGCCCCGAGGCCCTGGAGGACCCGGCGGCGGGGGAGAGGCGCAGACAGAATCGTGGCGGGATGGGGCTTTTCGGTCATGGCGTTGTTTCTTCCCTGTGGCTCCGCGCCGGGAACCGCAGGAGGTTGACGCCGGGCGGGCGGGTCCTCCTTGCATCCGACGACGGAAGTGTTGCCGATTGGCGCGGCAATCTGTTATCTGTGATCACACTTAGCAGACGATGGTGATGGAACACAAGCCTCTCCCCGCCGATCCTACCGCTCCGGCACCAGACGAGACGCTCGGCACCCGCATGGGTCGCATCGTGCGCGTCACGCTGGCCGACACGGTCTATCGCGACCTCAAGGAATTGCTGCTGGCGGGGCGCGCCGCGCCGGGCGAGCGCTTCACGCTGCGCGGGCTCGCGGGCGCCATCGGCACCAGCGCCATGCCGGTGCGCGAGGCGGTCTCGCGCCTCGCCGCCGAGAATGCGCTGGAGGTGCTGCCCAACCGGGCCGTGCGCGTGCCGCTCATGTCGCGGGCGCGGTTCGAGGAATTGCGCCTCATCCGTTCCAGCCTGGAGGGGCTCGCGGCCGAGACTGCGGCGGCGAATGCGGACGATGCGGACCTGGACGAGATCTTCCGCTGTGAGCGCGCGTTCGCCGCCGAACGCGACAAGCCCCGACCCGACGGCGCCGCCGCCATGCATTTCAACAAGGATCTGCATTTCGCGCTCTATCGCGCCGCCCGCCTGCCCACCTTGTTCACCATGATCGAGAGCCTGTGGCTGCAGATCGGCCCGGTGCTAAACCTCGATTTCCAGGCCGGGCCGGAGCGCGTGCGCGAGGGCGAGGCGCATATCCACCACGCCGCCCTGGTCGAGGCCATGCGCCGGCGCGACGGCACGGCGGCGCGCGAGGCGCTGCTGGCCGACATCTGGAGCGCCGGAGACTTCATCCTCTCGCGCGGCATCCTGCCGGACTGAACCGGCGGCGCGCGGGCCCAATCAAGAACGGCGAAACGCCGAGGGAGAGACGCCATGGACATGGGAATTGCCGGCCTGCGCACCATTGTGACGGCCGGGGCCGGAGGCATCGGCCTGGAGATCGCCCGCGCCTTCGCCCGCGAGGGCGCGCGGGTGGAAGTGTGCGACGTGGACGCGGCCGCGCTCGCCGCTCTTCCGCAGAGCGATCCCGACCTCGCCGGCAGCTTCTGCGACGTCTCCGACCGCGCCGGCGTGCAGGTGTTCATGGATGCCGCCCTGGCGCGCCTCGGCGGGCTCGACGTGCTGGTGAACAATGCCGGCATCGCCGGCCCCACGGGCCGGGTGGACCAGATCGACCCCGCCGACTGGGATCGCACGCTGGCCGTCGACATCACCGGCCATTTCAACGTGACCCGCCTCGCCGTGCCGGCGCTGAAGGCGAGCAAGAACGCCTCCATCATCGGCCTGTCCTCGGCCGCCGGGCGGTTCGGCTTTCCCCTGCGCTCGCCCTATGCGGCGGCGAAATGGGGGGTGATCGGCTTCATCAAGTCGCTCGCCATGGAGCTGGGCGAATTCGGCATTCGCGCCAATGCGATACTGCCCGGCTCGGTGGATGGCCCGCGCATCCGCTCGGTGTTCGAGAACAAGGCGCGCGAGCGCAATCTCTCCATGGCCGAGGTGCAGGCCATGGCGCTGTCCGCCACCTCGCTGAAATGCCTGATCCCGCCGCAGCATCTCGCGAACATGGCGGTGTTCCTCGCCTCTCCGCTCGGCGCGACCATCTCCGGCCAGGCGATCGCCATCGACGGCGACATGCAGATGCTGGTGTAGCGCGGGCCACCCACGCAGGGCCTTGCATGCCGGTTTGCGCACGCATTCATGCGCAGCTTGCATCACCCCTTGGCGGCGATCCGGTGCAGGATCGCCGCCGAAGCCGGACGAGCAGAGAGCGCACCTTGGCCAGAACCCTCTATGACAAGCTGGTGGATTCCCACACCGTGCGCCGCCTCGATGCCGACGGGCGGCAAGTGCTGCTCTATATCGACCGCACGGTGCTCAACGAATACACCAGCCCCCAGGCCTTCACCGGCCTGCGCGAGGCGAACCGCCCGCTGTGGCGCCCCAAGGCGGCGCTCGGCACGGTGGACCATGTGAATTCCACCGCCAGCGCCCGCACCGCGCGGATGCCGGACGCGGATGCGCAGCGCCAGGCGGTCTATTTCGCCGAGAATTGCCGGGACTTCGGCATCGAATTGTTCGACGTGCTGCACCCCCAGCAGGGGATCGAGCATGTGGTGATGCCCGAGATCGGCCTCGTTCTGCCGGGCCTGGTGATCGCCGCCGGCGACAGCCACACCACCACTTATGGCGCGTTCGGCACGCTCGGCTTCGGCATCGGCACCTCCGACATCGAGCATTATCTCGCCACCCAGACCCTGGTGTACCAGCGCCTGAAATCCCTGCGCGTGACGGTGTCCGGCCGCCTCGGGCCGGGCGTGCGGGCAAAAGACATCGTGATGGCGCTGATCCGCGACATCGGCGCCTCGGGCGCCACGGGGTCCGCGGTGGAATTTGCCGGCGATGCCATTGCCGCGCTCAGCATGGAAGGCCGCATGACCCTCTGCAACATGGCGGTGGAATGCGGCGCGCGCGGCGCCCTAATCGCGCCCGACGAGACCGTCTTCGCCTATTTGAAGGATCGTCCGCGCGCGCCGAAGGGCGAGCTGTGGGACATGGCGGTTTCCCGCTGGCGGGAACTTTCGAGCGATGCCGATGCGGTGTTCGACCGCGAGGTGCGCATAGATGCCGCCGCCATCGCCCCCATGGTGACCTGGGGCACCAGCCCGGACCAGGCCGCGCCCATCGGCGGGCAGGTGCCCGACCCGGCGGGCGAGGCCGATCCCGACCGGCGGCGCGACATGGAGCGGGCGCTCGCTTATATGGGCCTTTCCCCCGGCACGGCGCTGGAGGAGATCGCCATCCAGCGCGCCTTCATCGGCTCGTGCACCAATGCCCGCATCGAGGATCTGCGCGACGCGGCGTCCGTGGTGCGCGGCCGCACGGTCGCGCCCGGCGTACGGGCCATGGTGGTGCCGGGATCGAGCGCGGTGAAGCGGCAGGCGGAGGACGAGGGGCTCGACCGCATCTTCGCCGATGCCGGCTTCGAATGGCGCCAGTCCGGCTGCTCCATGTGCCTCGCCATGAACGACGACGTGCTGGGCGCGGGGGAACGCTGCGCCTCCAGCACCAACCGCAATTTCGAGGGGCGCCAGGGCGCGGGTGGGCGCACCCATCTCATGAGCCCGGCCATGGTGGCGGCCGCCGCGCTCGCGGGCCGCATCTGCGATCCGCGTCCCTATCTCGGAGCCGAATGATGCAGCCTTTCACGACGCTCGAAGGCATCGCCGCGCCGCTGCCGGCGGCCAATGTCGATACCGACGTGATCATGCCCAAGCAATATCTGAAGGGTGTCGACCGCTCCGGTCTGAGGGAAGGCACCTTCGCCGCGCTGCGCCATGGGCCCGACGGCGCCCCGCGCCCGGATTTCGTGCTCAATCGCGATCCCTGGCGGGCGGCGGCGTTTCTGGTGGTGGGCGAGAATTTCGGCTGCGGGTCGAGCCGCGAGCATGCGGTGTGGGGCCTCTCGCAGAACGGCATCCGGGCGCTGATCGGCACCTCGTTCGCGGGCATCTTCTTCGACAATTGCGCCCGCAACGGCCTGCTGGCGATCACCCTGCCACCGGCGGAGGTGGCCGCGCTCTCGGCGCGCGCGAGCGACCCGGAAACTTGCCGCATTGTCATCGACCTGCCGAACCAGACCATCTCCGCCAGCGGGCTTTCGCTGCGCTTCGAGATCGAGCCGACGCGCAAGGACGCGCTGGTGCGCGGGCTCGATGCCATCGGCACCACCTTGCAGGCGCGCGACGACATCGCCGCGTTCGAAACCGCCTATCTCAAGGGGAATCCATGGCTGGCCTGATCGAGACCGCCGACATCGTTGCCCGCGGCCCCGCGCCCCTCATGGCGGGGTTCGAGTTGCTGGACGTGGATGTGGGCGGCGGCATCACGCTGCGCATCGCCAAGGCGGGGAACGGCCCGCCGCTGCTGCTGCTGCACGGCCATCCCCAGACCCATGTCACCTGGCGCAAGATCGCCCCGGATCTGGCGCGCACCCATACCGTCATCGCCGCCGATTTGCGCGGCTATGGCGACAGTTCCAAGCCGGATGGTGGGGAAAAGCACATCGCCTATTCCAAGCGCGAGATGGCGAAGGACCAGGTCGCGCTCATGCGCCGCCTCGGCTTTGATCGCTTCGCCCTGGTGGCGCATGATCGCGGCGCGCGGGTGGCGCACCGCATGGCGCTGGATTTCCCGCAGGCCGTCGCGCGCCTCGCCCTGTTCGACATCGCCCCCACCGCCACCATGTATGCGCGCACCGACAAGGCCTTTGCCACGCGCTATTTCTGGTGGTTCTTCCTGATCCAGCGCTTTCCCCTGCCGGAGCGCATGATCGGCAACGATCCCGAATTCTTCCTGAACGAGCATATCTTCGGGCAGATCAAGATTTCCGGCTCCACGGAGCCGGCGGCTTTCGCCGAATACCTGCGCTGCTACACGCCGGCGACCATCCACGCCATCTGCGAGGATTATCGCGCCGCCGCCACCATCGACCTCGACCACGACGCCGCGGACGCGGAGAAGCGGGTCGCCGCGCCGCTGCTCGCTTTGTGGGGCGGCCTCGGCACGGTGGGCGCGCTCTATGACGTGCTGGAGACCTGGCGCGAGAAGGCGGACGACGTGCGCGGCCGCGCGCTGCCCTGCGGGCACACGCCCCAGGAGGAATGCCCGCACGAGACCCTCGACGAGCTGCGCGCCTTTCTGGCCTGAACGCGGCCGTGCCGCCCGGGTCGGGCGAAACTGTCGCCGAATACGCGGATCGGCACGGCGCTAGTGATTGCCGGTGCCGGCGGGAGAGCCGCCGGCACCGGATCGCGATGCTATTCCGCGGCGCGGATGTTGAGCTTGGTCTCGGCGATGGAAGTCAGCTTCTTGTCGGCCGCCTTCTCCTCGTCGAGATTGCGCTGGAGCACGGCGGCGCAATCGGCGCGGCCGAGGCGCTTCGCCCAGGCGATGAGCGTGCCGTAGCGGGTGATTTCGTAATGCTCCACCGCCTGCGCGGCGGCGGCGAGCGCGGCATCGAGCACTTCCTCGTCCGCCACTTCGCCGGCGATCTCGTCGGCTTCCTTGATGATGCCGTCGATCGCCGGGCAGGTGACGGTCTTGGCCGTCGCGCCATGCATGGAGAACACTTCCTCCACGCGCTTCACATGGCCCTCGGTCTCCGTCAGATGCGCCTGGAAGGCGGCCTTGAGCTGGGGATCGCGGGCCTTGTCGATCATCTCGGGCAGCGCCTTGAGGATGCGCTTCTCAGCATAATAGATGTCGCGCAGGGTGTGGACGAACAGGTCATCCATGGTCTGAATGTCTTTGGAGAAGAAGCCCATGGTGCGGTCCTCGCTGGTGGGATTTGTGGCTGGGCGCCCCTGCGCCCGCTGACCCCATAAACCCCGCGACGCGCGAGTTGTTCCAAAATCGCGAGAATTCATAAGCTTTAACCAAGCAATTTGAACGATATAAAGACAAGCGTTGCAGTAGATATGGCGATTATCAACGTTTTGTTCCGTCGCGCTGATGTCGGGAACACGGAGGAGCGCCCGCAAGTTCTGATGCCGAGCCCCCAAGGAGGTCGCGCGCATGGACAAAGAGCAGGAAAAGATTCGCCAGAAAGCCTATCAGATCTGGCTTGACGAGGGGCGTCCGGAAGGTCGCGAGGCCGTTCATTGGGACATGGCCAGCGAACTGGTGGCGCAGGAGGAGAATTATCTCGCCACGACGAGGCCGGTGCGGGAGGCTGAAGCGCAGGCGGAGGACGCCACCATCGCCCTGGAGAACCAGGGCGAATTTCCGACCTTGACGGACCAGGGCGAGATGGAAACGCCGAGCAAGGCGCCGCGCCGATAGCGCGGTCGCCCCCCGCAAGCCTCTGTGCGCGGATGGGCGCGCTTCATTCCGGCCGGGGAACGGGATCTTCTCCCGGCCGGCCGGTGGGCTGGTTTTCCCCGCGCTTGGCGATGCCCGCCAGGGCCGTCTCGCGGCTGGCATAGGGGCCGAAAATGGGCGCGCCGTCCTGTGTCGCCGCCCACCACCCCGGGGGAATACCTCGGCTACGTGCGTGACGACCGGCGATTTCGTGGGGGACAAGCATGAACGCTCCTTTTTCCTCGATATTGCAACGCACACAAAAAAGGATCGTTCCAAACATTGGCGCATTCCGCAAAGAAGTTCGGCTGACAAGCCTTGCCGCGAAGCGTACACTTCTGGTCAAATGGGTGTCGCGGCGTGGTTCGTGGCCTGGCGCAGCTTGCGCTTTACCCCGGCTCTGCGACGTCCCGATAAAACCATCGGGAGGACGCACCATGACCATTCGCAATCCAGCGACCATTCGCAATCCAGCGACGATCCGCAATCCGGTAGAGTGGAGTGCCGAGCAGGTTCGCCTGACGTTCAACGCTGCGCGGGCGGCGGGTGCCGCCTTCGTGCCGGCGCGCGAGGCGATCGCTTCGCCCTTGCCGCGTGCGCGGCATGTCAGCTTCGGCGATCTGGGCGAGGCCCTGCGGCGCGGCGTCAGCGATTTCGGCGCCTGCCGCACCGATATCGTCTTCATCTGCCTCATCTATCCGCTGGCGGGGCTGGTGCTGGCGCGGATCGCGCTCGGCTACGGCATGTGGCCCCTGCTGTTCCCGCTGGTGTCGGGCTTCGCCCTCGTGGGCCCGTTCGCCGCGGCCGGGCTCTATGAGATGAGCCGGAGGCGCGAACAGGGCCTTCCGCTGTCCTGGCGCGACGGCTTCAAGGTGTTCGCCTCGCCCGCGCTCGCCCCGATGCTGGAACTCGGCCTGCTGCTCACGCTGATCTTCGGCCTCTGGCTGGTGGCCGCCATGGCCATCTATTACGCCACGCTCGGGCCGCAGATGCCGGTCTCCCTCGCGACGTTCGCCAGCGCCGTCTTCACCACCCCGGCCGGCTGGGCGCTGATCATCTTCGGCGTCTCGGTGGGCGCGGTGTTCGCGGTGGTGGTGCTCACCATCTCCGTGGTGTCGTTTCCGCTGCTGATCGACCGGCCGGTGTCGGTGGGCACGGCGATCCGCGCCTCGGTGGACACGGTGCTGCTCAATCCCTTGCCGATGCTCGCCTGGGGGCTGATCGTCGCCGGCGCGCTGCTGCTCGGCGCGCTGCCGGGGCTGATCGGCCTCATCGTGGTGGTGCCGGTGCTCGGCCACGCCACGTGGCATCTCTATCGCAAGGCGATCCGCTGACCGGCGCGGCGATCCCCCGCCGCGCGGGGGCATCGCGGGGGGATCAATACGGCGCGACGGCCTCGGCCTGGGCGGCCTTGCGGGCGTAGACCAGCGTGAGATACAGCGCCGGGATCGTGAACAGGGCCATCAGCACATATTCGCCGATGTTGCCGAGATTGAAGAGGCCGCCGAGCGCCCAGCCGGCGGCGATCGCCGACGCGATGGTCTGGCACGCCACGAACAGGGTCGCGCTCACCACGGTCAGCATGTGCCGGCCCTTTACCTGCTCCTGCATCCTCATCTCCTGCCATCCGCGCCGGGGCGCGGGCCTCATTCGCTGCGGCTTCCCCCGCGCGCTGTCCGGTCGCTTCTGAGCAAGCGCCGGCGGCGCGCGAAAATGTCGGTTGCCTCCGTCCCCCCATGCTTTATTGCCCGCAGCCGCAAGACGCAACGTCGGCGAGGTCACGGCGCCGGCACCGGCGCCCGCACGGGCCCGCCGGCTGGAGGATGAAATGATCCACGAGAGCACGCATGCCGGCCGCGGCATGGTGGCCGCCCCGCACGCTTTGGCGGTGGAAGCCGGCCGCGAGATCCTGCGGGAAGGCGGCAACGCCATCGAGGCGGCGATCGCCACCGCCGCCGCCATCGCCGTGGTCTATCCCCACATGAATCACCTCGGCGGCGACGGCTTCTGGCTGATCCGCGAGCCCTCGGGCCGCGTGCGCTATATCGAGGCGTGCGGCTTCGCCGGGGCGAAGGCAACGCTCGCCTTCTATCGCGAACGCGAATGCGAGGCGATTCCCCAGCGCGGGCCGCTTTCCGCCCTCACCGTGCCGGGCGCGGTCGGCGGCTGGGAGCTGGCGATGGAGGCGGCGCGCAGCTTCGGCGGCAAGCTCAGCCTCGCCCGCCTGCTGGAGCCGGCGATCCTCCATGCCCGCAACGGCGTGCCGGTGACTTCATCGCAAGTGCGCCTGACCGCCGAGAAGCAGGGGGAGATGGGCGCATCCCCCGGCTTCGCCGAAACCTTCATGCCCGGCGGCAAGGTGCCGGAACTGGGGCAGGTGCTGGCGCAGCGCACGCTCGCCGATACGCTGGAGCATCTGGCGCGCGCCGGGCTGGAGGATTTCTATCGCGGCGACGTGGGCCGCGAGATCGCCTCCGATCTGGAGCGCATCGGCGCGCCGGTGACGCGGGCGGATCTCCTCGCCTATGGCGCGATCCTGCGCGCGCCGCTGTCGCTGCAACTTGCCAGCGGCACGCTCTACAATGCGCCGCCGCCCACCCAGGGGCTCGCCTCGCTGCTGATCCTCGGCCTGTTCGAGCGCCTCGGCGTGACGCGGGGCGAGAGCTTCGCCCATGTGCATGGGCTGGTGGAAGCCACCAAGCGAGCGTTCCTGGTGCGCGACACCGTGGTGTGCGACTTCGACCATCTCAAGCATGATCTCGCCGCCTTGCTCGCCCCCGCCGCGCTCGATGCGGACGCGGCGAAGATCGACATGCACCGCGCCCTGCCCTGGCCGCAGCCGGCGCAGCCCGGCGATACCATCTGGCTCGGCGCGGCGGACAGTTCGGGCCTCGTGGTTTCCTATATCCAGTCGATCTTCTTCGAGTTCGGCTCCGGCTGCGTGCTGCCGGGGACCGGCGTGCTGATGCAGAATCGCGGCGCCAGCTTCTCGCTGAACCCCAAGGCGGTGAACCCGCTCCAGCCCGGCCGCCGGCCGTTCCACACGCTCAATCCCGCGCTGGCGGTGCTGCGCGACGGGCGCGTCATGGCCTATGGCACCATGGGCGGGGAGGGGCAGCCGCAGACCCAGGCGGCGGTGTTCACCCGCCATGTGCTGTTCGGCGAAGCGCTGGGCGACGCGATCGCGGCGCCGCGCTGGCTGCTGGGGCGCACCTGGGGATCGGTCAATACCAGCCTGCGGCTGGAATCGCGCTTTGATCCCGACATGGTGCGCGCGCTGGAGCGGGCCGGCCATGTGCTGGAGGTGCTGCCGGAGGCCTATAGCGACACCATGGGCCATGCCGGAGCGGTCATCCTGCATCCGCGCGGCCACCTGGAAGGCGCCCACGACCCGCGCGCCGACGGCGGCGCGGCGGGCCTCTGACCCCGCCTTCAAAGTGCGTTGGGGCGATCCGGCGCGCCTTCATCGTGCGCGGGTGAAGGGCGCGCCTCGTGCCGACACCGGATGGGTTCCGGCGAAGGCGTGCGGCCACTGGGTGGGACGCGCCGCCCTTCGCAGAGGCGGGGCCTGACGCGCGGGCTGTATAAACGCCGCGGGAATGTGAAATATTAGATTGCACATTCACGGGCTCCCGATTTATCCTAATCATATAAATCGACTTTATGGAGGCTCCATGTCCCCGTCCCTCCGTCTCCTGATGCTCCCGAGGCGGGGCGTGGCGCGGGCGGACCGCTGACCGGCGCGCACGGCTTCCCGACCCCGGATCCGCCCGCTGCAACGGCGCTGCTCCTGCGGCGGGCGCGGGCGTCCTCACCTTGGATTTCGCAGACACTTCAGGCTGGATGCAATGAGCGGCAACACGGACTATCTCTGGTACATTCCCAATGACACCAAGGCCGGCCACCGGGGCGACGCGGTCGCGGCGGAGCATAACAGCCTCGCCACGCTGACCGGGCACGCGCGCGCCCTTGAGGACTACGGCTGGAGCGGCGCGCTCATCGGCACCGGCTGGGGGCGGCCGGACACATTCACCCTCGCCACCGCCCTTGCCGCCCAGACCCGGACCTTCCAGCCGCTGATCGCGATCCGGCCCGGCTATTGGCAGCCGGCCCAATTCGCCTGCGCCGCCGCGACCCTGGATCACCTCACCGGCGGGCGGGTGCGCATCAACATCGTGTCGGGCGTGGACAGCCTGGCCGCCTATGGCGACAGCGAAGGCAAGCCGGAAGACCGCTACGACCGCACCCGCGAGTTCATGCGCCTGGTGCGCCGGCTCTGGACCGAAGAGAACGTGACCTTTGCCGGAAAATACTTCCAGGTGACGGATTCCACGGTCGAGCCGCGCCTTGAGGCGCGCGGCGGGCGGCGGCATCCCCGGCTCTATTTCGGCGGCGCCTCGCCGGCCGCGGAGCGCGTGGCGGCGAGCGAGGCGGACGTCCAGCTGTTCTGGGGCGAGCCGCTCGATGGGGTGGCCGAGCGGATCGCGCGGCTGAGGGCTCTGGCGGCGACGCTGGATCGCGACCTGCCGCCGCTGGAGTTCGGCTTGCGCATCACCACCCTGGTGCGTGACACCTCGGCCCAGGCGTGGGCCGATGCCGAAGCCCGGGTCGCGGACATGGCAAAGACCAGCGGGGCGGGCTGGCAGGATCATCGCGGCCCCGCCGCGGTGGGCCAGCAGCGGTTGCTGGACCTCGCCGCGCGCGGCGATGTGCTGGACGACAATCTCTACACGGCACCGGGCCGGTTCGGCGGCGGCGGCGCGGGAACGACCTGGCTGGTGGGCTCGGCCGAGGAGGTCGCGCGTTCGCTGCGCAAGTATCGCGACCTCGGCGTTACCCACTTTGTCTTGTCGGATACGCCCTATCTGCGGGAGATCAGGCGGCAGGGCGAGCAGCTTCTTCCGTTGCTGCGCGCCTGAGGGCCGCTCGGCCCACGGTGTCACGCGGCGGCAGGATCGCGCCGCCGCGGGTTCCCTTGACTCAGGGTTCCCTTGGCTCAGAAGAATCCCCGTGCGGGGAGGGGCGTGTCTTTCACCAGAAGCGCCCCGATGGCCTGGGCCTTGAAGCTCACGGGATTGTGGGACGCGATGGTGCGGGCATTGCGCCAATGCCGGTCCAGATTGTAGCGCCGCTCGGTCGCCGAGGCACCGCCGGCCTCGAATAGCAGAGAGCCGCTGCGCAAGGCCAGTTCGTCCACCGCGATCTTCGCATGGGCGGCCGCGAGCGCCGCATCCGCCGCAAGGGCGCCGTCCGGCGCCCCGGCATCGCGGGCCGCGCCGGTGCGGTCGAGCGCATCGGCCGCCGCGAGCACGATCGCTTCCGCCGCGAAGGCATTGGCGGACAGCTGGCCGATGGTCTGCTGCAACAGCAGGTCGTCGGCGGGCACGGGGGCGTGGGCGTAATAGAAGCTGCGCTGGCGGCGCTTCAGCAGGGCGATGGCATCATCGAGCGCGGCGCGGGCGATGCCGGCGACCACGGCGGTGAGGAAGAGCTGCGCCTGGGTGTTGGAATAGCTCAGCCCATAGCCCCGGCCCGGCACGTCGAACACCGCCTCGGAGGCCGCGACGCGGACATGGGTGTAGCGCGTTGTGCCGGAGGCGGTCAGGCGCTGGCCGGCGCCGTCCCAATCGTCGAGGATCTCGATGCCCTCGCGCTTCACCGGAATGATCACGGAGGCAAGGCGCTTCTGCGCGTCGGCGGCGCGGACCAGCACGGAATCCGCATAGAGCGTGCCGGTGCTGTAATATTTGATCCCGTCCAGCCGGTAGCCGTCGCCCTCCGGCGTCAAAAGGGTGTCGGGCTGCGTGCCGCCGGCGGGATTGGCGCCGGTCTCCGTGCTGGCGAGGCCGAAGATGGCGCCGTCGCGCACCTGGGCCTGCCAGGCGCGGCCCTGGTCGTCATGGGGCGCGCGGGCATATTGCTCGGCAACGGTGAAATGATTGCGGAAGATGTGCGCGACGTTGGCGTCCGCCGCCGCCAGTCGAATGGCGATGGCATAGAGGTCCCGGAACGAGGCACCGGCGCCGCCGTCCGCCTTGCGCAGGCGCAGCGCGCCGAAGCGGGCGCGCTTCAGCAGGTCGATGGCCTCGAAGGGCAGGATGCGCTCGCGCTCCCGCTCGGCGGCGCCGCGCGCGATATGCTCGAACAGGCGCTGCCAGTCCGGCGCGGCAAGGTCGGGAGGAACGGGGAGGCGGAAGGACAGCTCTGTAACGGGCAGGTTCATGATGATCCAGGGGGTGCGGGGGCATGATTTCCGGCCGGGCCGGCGTATTGCGGGAGCCGCCGGCAAGGCCGGCGGGACGTCAGACCCGGGCGAGGTGATCGGCGACGACGATCTTCTCGGGCAGGATCTTGCGCGTCGCCAGCCAGTCCGCAGCCGTCTGAAGCTGGGCGATGAAGGCTTTGTCGGTGACCGGGATCAGGGTGTAGTGGCGCTTGCGCTCGATGAACTGGTCGCGGATGGCGTCGGAATAGCCGGCGCGCTTCTGCACGATGGTCTCGGCCTCGACCACGTTCGCATTGGTCCATTTGGCCTCGGCCTCATAGGCCGCGGCCACCGCCTTCACGATCTGCGCATTCTCCGTCGCGAACGTCCGGCTCGTCACATAGGAGCTGTAATCGATGAAGAAATCGAGGTCCCGGCCTTCGAGGAAGACATCGTGCGCCTTGTAGTCGAGCCGGGCGATATCGACGCCGGGGCTCCACATGGACCACGCATCCACCTTGCCGGAGGCAAGCGCGGGGGCGGCGTCCGGCGGGTTCAGATAGACGAACTTCACTTTCGCGCGGTCGATGCCGTGCTTCTCCAGCGCGGCGACCAGCAGGAATTCCCCGAGGCCGGAGCGGTTCACCGCCACCGACTTGCCGACCAGGTCCGGCACCGTGTCGATGCCCGACCCGTCCTTGGCGATGATCGCCGTGGTGCGCGGCTCGTAGAGCACGAATTGCGAGAACACCAGCGGCGAGCCGGCGAGGATGGCGGCGAAGGCCGGCGTCGTGGAGCCGCCGAAGCCGAAATCGGCGCTGCCGCCGGTCACCGCCTGCAGCGTCGGCGCATGGTTCGGGAACGGGCCGAGCCATTCCACCTTGATGCCCTGGTCGGCTAGGGCCTTCTCGAACACGCCGCGCTCCTTGGCGATCAGCGTCAGGCCGTGGAAACCCCAGGTGAGGCGCACGACATCGGTATTGCGGGTGTCTTTCTGCTGGGCCATGGCGGCGAAGGGCAGGAGGCCGCTCGCCGCCCCGAGCCCGGCAAGGCCGGTGGCGAGGAACTGGCGGCGGGACGGCGTGAGGAAGGACGACATTGCAGGTCTCGTGTGGTTTGGATCAGGCGCGCGGCAGGTCGTTCTCGACCCCGAGCTCGGCGAGGAGGGTGGCGCGGGTGGCGGCGGGAAGCCCCGGCTCCGCCGGGCGATGCTCGGCGGCGATGGCCCCGCCCCGCATGACGAGGATGCGGTCGGCGAGCGCGATCGCCTCCTCCACATCGTGGGTCACGAGCAGGACGCCCGGCCGGTGGCGGGCGACGAGGGCCTTCACCAGCACGTGCATGCGGATGCGCGTCAGCGCATCGAGGGCGGCGAAGGGCTCGTCCAGCAGCAGCAATTCCGGCTCCTGCACCAGGGCGCGCGCGAGCGCCACGCGCTGGGCCTGGCCGCCGGAGAGATTGCGCGGCCAATCGTCGAGCCGGCCGCCCAGGCCGACTTCCGACAAGGCCGCCGCCACCCGCGCCCGGGCGCCCTTCTCCGGCAGCCCCAGCGCCACGTTGCGCCACAGGCTGTCCCAGGGCAGCAGGCGATGTTCCTGGAACACCACCGCCGGCTTGCGCGGCGCCTCGATGCGCCCGCCCTCGATGGGATCGAGCCCCGCGAGGGCCCGCAGCAAGGTGGTCTTGCCGCAGCCGCTCTCGCCGAGAAGGGCGACGAATTCGCCGCGCGCGATGGTGAGGTCGAGCCGGTCGATCACCACCCGGTCCCCATAGGCCCGGGTGAGGCCGGCGACCCGCACGGCGGGCGCGGCCTGCGCAAGCAGCGGCGCGTTCATCGTCCCGCGCCCCCGAAATTGGGATGCCAGGCCAGGAGCCGGCGTTCCAGCAGGCGCGCCACCGAATCCGCCGCCACGCCGATCAGGGCATAGATGACGATGGTGAGCACCACCACGTCGGTGCGCAGGAACTCGCGCGCATCCATGGCGAGGAAGCCGATGCCCGCCTGGGCGCCGATGGTCTCCGCCACCACCAGCGCCAGCCACGCGGTGGCGAGGGCATAGCGGACGCCGGTGAGAATCGAGGGCAGGGCGCCCGGCAGGATGATGCGGGTGATCATCTGGCGCGTGGAGAGCCCCTGCACCCGCCCGAGTTCCAGGAGCTTGGGGTCCACCTGCCGGATGCCGAGGGTGGTGTTGATATAGATGGGGAACGCCACGCCCAGCGCCACGAGGAAGATCTTCTGCGCCTCGCCCACGCCGAACCACACGATCACCAGCGGCAGCAGGGCGAGGAAGGGAATCGCCCGCACCATCTGCACGCTGCGGTCCACGAGCGCTTCGGCGAGGCGCGAGAAGCCGACGAGGATGCCGAGGGCGAAGGCGATGCTGCCGCCGATGATGAAGCCCGCCGCCGCCCGCAGCAGGCTGGTGCCGAGGTCCTCCAGCAGCGAGCCCGTGGTGGCGAGCTTGAACGCCGTGCGCACCACCTTGCTGGGCGCCGGCAGCACCTGGGGCGTCACGACGCCGGCCCGGGCCAGGATCTCCCAGACCACGACCAGCAGCACGGGGGCGATCCAGGACAGGAGGACGAACAGGCGGGGGCTGATGAGGATGCGCCGGCGGACGCGCGGTCGCGTCCGGTCCGTGGCGCGCGCGGGGAGCGGCAGGTGTGCGGTGTGATCTGCGTTGGCCATGGGAAATCCGGCTCCCTCAGCCGGTGCGCGCGGCGCGCGGGCTGCCGGCGACGGCCGCCGTGCCGCCGGCCGGGCGGCCGAGACGCGGGAACACATGCTCGGCGAAGCGCCGAAGCTCGGAGCGCAAAGGCTGGAACTGGAGCATGAACAGCTCGATGCCGGCACCGTGGAACGCCTTGATCCGTTCCGCCACCTGATCGTAGCTGCCGACGAGCCCGGCGGCCGTGCCGCCATTGGTGCCGACCCGGGGCGACTTCGCGAAGGTGCGGATCATCACCACGTTGGGGTCGGTGCGCGCGGCCTGATTCCGCTTGGCGGGCGCGTCCTTGGCGGCGAGGGCGAGGAGGCGGCGATATTCCTCTTCCGCCTCCTGCTCGCTCTCGCGGGCGATGACGAAGGCGGCGAGCCCGTAGGCCAGCGGCGCGCCGCGCCGGGGACGGGCGGCGAGATCGGCGATCATGGCCTTCACATCCTCGAGCGGCTGGCCATTGATGAAGAACACGTCCGAATGGTCCGCCGCGAGGGCGCGCGCGGGCTCGGATTCGCCGCCGAGATAGATGCGGGGGCGGGCGCGAACGGGGCTCGCCGGAGACAGCTTGTAATCGGTGATGCGGAAGTTCTCGCCCGCATGGGTCACGCTCTCGCCGGAAACGAGGCACTCCACCACGGCGAGCCACTCGCGGCCATAGGCATAGCGCGCGTCATGTTCGCCGAAGGGGATGCCCGCCTTCTCGAATTCCGCGCGGTTCCACGCGTTCACCAGATTGAAGGCGAACCGGCCGTTCGAGATGTTTTCGATCTGGAGCGCCATCTTCGCCAGCACCACCGGGTGGTACAGATAGGGCTTGATGGCGGCGATGATCTCGATGCGGTGCGTGAGCGCCGCGAGGGCCGCGCACGCCGTCCAGGCCTCGATCTGGTCCTTCTCCGGCAGATGCGGATTGACCGTGTGCTGGGCGACCAGCGTGGCGTCATAGCCGAGGGCCTCGGCATCCAGCACCGTGTCGCGATTGTGCGGCCATGAGGCGTCGAAAGGCTCGGCCGGGTCCTGCCAGGCCGCGCGCGGACCGTGAACGGGCGCCCAGACGCCAATGCGGAGAGGAGAAATCGCCATGTCCCACCATAAATATATTAAATTGATCGAATAAGTATTTATATGCCTTGTCAACCCCCTATCCGCATTTGCGCGCACGGCTTTGGCGGAGGGCGAATTCGACCTGGCGCGCAAACCGGCTCTTGAGGCGGCCGGGCGAACGGCGCGCGGGACCAGGGATCGCAGGGGGCTGTTACGTTCCAGGTTTTTACAATGGAGGAATGTGGTAAGCCGGCGTTTGGGAGACCGGCGCCGCGCGCGTGGGGGATTTTTCAGCGTCGGAACGTGGGGCCACACGAGGCCGGGGCGCGGGAAACGAGGGGGCGCGGGAGGGCGCACATGCTGACCAAGAAGGGAAAATACGGGCTGAAGGCGGCCGTCTATCTCGCCCGCCTGCCCGCCGGGGTCTCGGTGCAGGTGGCCGAGATCGCCGAGGCCAATGCCATTCCGAAAAAGTTTCTCGACGTGATTCTCAACGAGTTGCGCAACGCCGGATTCCTGGCCTCCAAGAAGGGCAAGCTCGGCGGCTACCGCCTGGGCAAGCCGGCGGAGGAGATCGTGGTCGGGGAGATGATCCGCACACTCGATGGCCCGCTCGCGCCCTTCCCCTGTGCCAGCCGCAACGCCTATGTCCCGTGCGATGATTGCGACGTGCCCCGCTGCGAGGTGCGCCGCCTGATGGTGCTGGTCCGCGATGCCATGGGCACGGTGCTGGACACCTACACCCTGGCGGAGATGCGGGACCTTTCAGACGACGCCCTGGTCTCCTTCGTGGACTATATCTGAGCGCACCGGCCCACGAGGGGGCGCGCCCGCGCGGGGCCCCCGTGCCTCGCGGGAGGACGCGGGCTGGTCAGGAGGCGCCGGCGCTGCGCTCGCGGGGAACGATCGCATTGCCGATCATCTCGCCGAACGGGCCGCGATGGGGAGCCACGACGGGCGGCCGCCCGGTCGTGGCGGCGAGCGGCAGGAGGGGGAAGACCAGTTCCGCGAAGCGATAGGCTTCCTCAAGATGCGGATAGCCCGAGAGGATGAAGGTATCGATGCCGAGCGCCATATAGTCCTTCATGCGCGCGGCCACGGTCTGCGGATCGCCCACGAGCGCCGTGCCGGCGCCGCCCCGCACCAGGCCGACGCCGGCCCACAGGTTCGGGCTGATCTCCAACTGGTCGCGGCGTCCGCCATGCAGGCGCGACATCCGCTGCTGCCCCACCGAATCCATGCGCGCGAAGACGTTCTGGGCCTCCGCGATGGTCCCGTCGTCCACATAGGCGATCAGCTTGTCGGCGGCGGCCCAGGCCTCCTCGCTGGTCTCGCGAACGATCACATGCAGGCGGATCCCGAAGGTGATCTCACGACCGAGGGCCGCCGCGCGGGTGCGGATGTCGGCGATCTTCTCGGCCACGTCGGCGGGGGGCTCGCCCCAGGTGAGATATTTGTCCACGGTGCGCGCGGCGACCTCATGGGCGGCCGGGGACGATCCGCCGAAATAGAGCGGCGGATAGGGCTTCTGCACCGGAGGATAGAGCAGCTTTCCGCCCTCCACGCCGAGGTGCTTGCCGCTGGCCGTCACCTGCGCCCCCTCCAGAAGGCGGGTGTAGATGTCGAGGAATTCACCCGTCACCTCATAGCGCTCCGAATGGCTGGCGAAGAAGCCGTCGCCCTTGTTCTCCACCGGGTCGCCGCCGGTGACCACATTGATGAGCAGGCGGCCCTTCGAGATGCGGTCGAGCGTTGCCGTCATCCGCGCCGCCACGGCGGGCTGGAGCAGGCCGGGCCGCACGGCGACGAGAAAGCGCAGGCGCTCGGTGAGCGGCGCCAGCGCGGATGCCACGATCCAGCTGTCCTCGCACGACCGGCCGGTGGGCAGCAGCACGCCGAAATAGCCGAGATCGTCCGCCGCCTGCGCGATCTGCGCGAGATAGCGCAGCGAGACTTCCCGCGCCCCGTGCGAGGTGCCGAGATAATGGCCATCGCCATGGGTGGGCAGGAACCAGAGGACGTTGGCCGCGGCAGCGGACCGTTCGGCGGCGGGAGAAGAAATCTCGGTCATGGGGATCCGTTGCTCGCGACAGGACGCAGCCCGCGACAGGCGGTTTTCCGGCGGAGGACCCGCGGCCGCCGACCGCCAAGGGGCGTTCGTCGCATATATAATAAAAACCATAGACATTATTGACTAAACAGATCCGGGCTGTCTATCCTTAAATAACACATCATATCAGTGTTATTAGGGGTATTTCCCGATGGGCATATGGGATCGTTGGAAATCGGGCGTGGGGACGCTCGTGGGGGCCGCCCTCCTGGCGGGGGCGGCTTCGGCCCAGCAGGCGGCGCCGGCGGCGCAGGCGCCACGTTCCGGCGGAACGCTCACGGCCATCATCCAGCCGGAGCCCGTCATCCTCACGGCGGCCCTCAACACGGCCGCGCCCACCGGCGTCGTCACCGGCTCGATCTTCGACGGCCTGGTGGATTACGACGCCAACCTGAACCCGGTGCCGGCCCTGGCGGAATCCTGGGAAACCGCGCCCGACGGCCGGACCCTCACCCTGCACCTGCGCAAGGGCGTCACCTGGCATGACGGCAAGCCCTTCACCTCGGCCGACGTGAAATGGACGCTGGAAGAGGTGTGGAAGAAGATCCACCCCCGCAACCAGGCCACCTTCGCCAAGGTGACGAGCGTCGATACGCCGGACGACAGCACGGTGGTGCTGCATCTCAGCGAACCGTCCGTGGCCATCCTGTCCTCGCTGAATTCCAACGGCGCCCAGGTGCTGCCGAAGCATCTGTACGAAGGCACGGACATCCTCAACAATCCCTACAACAACAAGCCGGTCGGCACCGGGCCGTTCGTCTTCAAGGAATGGGTGCGCGGCAACTATATCTTGCTCGAACGCAACCCGAACTACTGGCAGCAGGGCAAGCCGTATCTCGACCGCGTGGTGTTCCGCGTGATCCCGGATGCCGCCGCGCGCTCGGCGGCGCTGGAGAAGGGCGAGGTGCAATATGCGGTGCTGAGCCCGGTGCCGCTGAAGGATGCGGAGCGGCTCTCCAAGCTGCCGAACCTGCGCGTGACCACGCAAGGCTATGAGTGGCTCTCCCCGTGGCTGTTCGCCGATTTCAACGTGGAACGCCCGCAGCTGAAGGACCCGAAGGTGCGCCAGGCGCTGGCCCATGCCATCGACCGCAACGCCATCGCCAAGGTGGTGTGGTTCGGCTTCGCCAAGCCCGCCGTGAGCCCGATTCCCTCCTCGCTTGCCGCGTTCCACGACACCGGCGGCGTTAGCTATGATTTCGATCCGAAGAAGGCAGAAGCGCTGCTGGACGAGGCCGGCTACAAGCGCGGGCCGGACGGCACCCGCTTCGCGCTCGACATCGACTACATCCCCTATGGCGACGACTACAAGCGCACGGCCGAATATCTGAAGCAGGCACTGAAGCGGGTCGGCGTGGAGGCCAATGTCCGTTCGCAGGATACCGCCGCTTATACCCGCCGCGTCTATGGCGATCGCGATTTCGACATCGCCATCACCTGGTTCGCCGCCTTCTCCGATCCGCAGGTGGGCGTGAGCCGCGCCTATTGGTCCGGCCCGATCGGCAAGAATATTCCCTGGACCAACGGCTCGGGCTATCGCAGCGCCGAGGTGGACGCGCTCATCGCCGCCACGCAGGGCGAGGCCGATCCGCAGAAGCGCATCCAGCTCTTCAAGCAGATCCAGAAAGTGGTGCTCACGGATCTGCCGACCCTGCCGCTGGTGGAGCTGAAATTCTTCACGGTCGAAGCCGCGAACCTGCACCATCCGCAGCCCCGCGGCGATCAGGTCTATGGCTCGTTCCGCGATTTCTGGTTCGACGACGCGAAGGCCGAGCCGAAGTCCAACTGAGCGTCTCCCGCGCCTGGGCCGTCCGGTGTGCGCCGGACGGCCATTTCTCTCTTGTCGCCAGCCTTGCGCGATTGCCCTGCCGCGCAAGGGCGAGAGAGGGGCGCCCGCTCTCGCGGAACGGCCGCCCGCGAACACCGCAATAGTCTCATCCAGCCGGAGGCGCCGCCATGGCCGTCCTGTCCCGCCGCCACTTCCTCGCCGCCACCTCCGGCGCGGCCCTCGCCGCCGCCTTCGGCCGTCCCGGTCCGACGCTGGCCGCCCAGGCGCCGCAGCGCGGCGGGACCCTGAGCATCATCCTGCAACCCGAGCCCGTGACGCTCACGCCCGCAACGAACGTGGCGCAGCCGACCCAGCTCGTCGCCGGCAATATCTTCGACGGGCTCGTGACCTATGATTTCGACCTGAAGCCGCGCCCCAATCTCGCGGAGCGGTGGGAGGTGGCGCCGGACGGGCTCACCATCACCTTCCACCTGCGCCAGGGCGTGACCTGGCACGACGGCCGGCCGTTCACGGCGGCGGACGTGAAATGGTCGCTGGAAAACGTCTGGCGCACCATCCATCCCCGCAACAAGGCGCTGTTCGAGAATGTCTCCAGCGTCGAGACGCCGGACGACCGGACCGTGATCCTGCGCTTCGCCAAGCCCTCGCTGCCGATCTTCTCGGTGATCAACGGCGTCGGCGCGCCGATCCTGCCGAAGCACCTCTACGAGGGCACGGACATCCTCAACAATCCTTACAACAACAAGCCCGTCGGCACGGGTCCGTTCGTCTTCAAGGAATGGAAGAAGGGCGAATATGTGCTGCTGGAGCGCAATCCCGATTATTGGGATCCGGGCAAGCCGTATCTCGACAAGCTCGTGTTCCGGGTGATCCCGGACGCCGCGGCGCGCGCGGCGGCGATCGAGAAGGGCGAAATCCAATACGCTCCGTTCAATCCCGTGCCGTTCCGCGACGTGGAGCGCCTCGCCGCCCTGCCGGGGCTGAAGGTGGAGACGCGCGGCTATGAATGGCTCTCGCCCGTGCTCTATTTCGACCTCAACGTCGATAGCCCCTACCTGAAGGATGTGCGGGTGCGACAGGCCATCGCCCATGCGGTGGACCGGGAGGCGCTGGCGAAGGTGGTGTGGTTCGGCTACGGCAAGGCCGCCGTCAGCCCCGTGCCCTCGACGCTCGCGGCCTTCCACGACCCCGACGTGCCGAAATATCCCTTCGACCCGAAGACGGCCGAGGCGTTGCTGGACGAGGCGGGATTCAAGCGCGGCCCCGATGGCGTGCGCTTCGCCATCACCCATGATTTCCTGCCCTATGGCGACGATTACCGCCGCACCGGCGAATTCCTGAAGCAGGCGCTGAAGCGCGTCGGCATCGAGGTGACGATCCGCAGCCAGGATTCCGCCGCCTTCATCAAGCGCATCTATGCCGACCGGGACTTCGACATCTCCTCCTCCTACAACGCCGCCTTCCCCGATCCGCAGATCGGCGTCGTGCGCGAATACTGGTCCGGGTGGCTCGGCACCAAGACGCCGTGGACCAACGGCTCGGGCTATCGCAACGCCGAGGTGGACCTTCTGATCGAAACCGCGGCGGTGGAGGGCAATCCCGAGGCGCGCGTCACGGCCTTCCGCAAATTCCAGCAGATCGTCCAGCGCGACCTGCCGACCCTGCCGCTGGTGGAATTGAAGTTCTTCACCGTCCACGCCGCGCACCTTCAGGGCGTGGTGCAGCAGGGAGACCAGGTCTATTCCTCGCTGCGCGATGCGTGGTTCGATTCCGCGCGGGGGAACTGACGCCGTGGCCCGTTATCTCAGGCGCGTCGCCGTCCAGATCGCCTTCGTGGTGATCGGCATCGCGGTGATCAACTTCTTCCTGCTCCGCCTCGCCCCAGGCGACGCGGCGCAGGTGATGGCGGGGGAGGCGGGCTCCGCGACCCCGGAATACATGGCCGCCTTGCGCAAGCAATTCGGCCTGGACCAGCCGCTTTACGTGCAGTTTCTCTCGTATCTGGGCAATGTGCTGACGCTTAATCTTGGCTATTCCTTCCGGCAGGGGATGCCGGTGTCCGAACTCATCGCCCAACGCCTGCCGGCCACCCTGCTGCTGATGGGCACGTCCATCGCGTTCGCGGTCTCGGTGGGCGGCACGCTCGGCTTTCTCGCGGCACGGCACGCCGGGCGCCTCGCGGATACGCTCATCTCCGCGCTGGCCCTGCTGTTCTATGCGACGCCCGTGTTCTGGATCGGCGTGATGCTGGTGGTGGTGTTCTCGGTGCTGCTGGACTGGCTGCCCGTGGGCGGCATGGCGAGCGTGCAGGCGAACCTGACGGGCCTTGCCTATGCCGCCGACGTGGGATGGCATCTCATCCTTCCAGCCGCCACCCTCGCCCTGTTCTATCTCGCCATCTATACCCGCCTGATGCGGGCCTCCATGCTGGAGGTGTACGGGCAGGATTTCGTCCGCACCGCGCGGGCGAAGGGGGTGAGGCCGTATCGCATCGCCCTGCGCCATGTGCTGCGCAACGCGCTCCTGCCCGTCGTCACCACGCTCGGCGTGCAGCTCGGCTCGATCCTCGGCGGGGCCATCCTGGTCGAGACGGTGTTCGCCTGGCCCGGCCTCGGCCGGCTCGCCTTCGAGGCACTGTTCCAGCGCGATCTCAATCTTCTCCTCGGCATCCTCTTCTGCTCGTCGCTGGTGGTGGTGCTGGTCAATCTCGCGGTCGATCTCGCCTATACGGTGCTCGACCCGCGCATCGAGCTGTCCTGACATGGCCTATGCCGAAATCGCACGCACGCAACCAAGGCCCCGCCGCCGCCAGGACAGCCTGCTCCTGCGCCTGATGCGCCAGCCCTCGGCGGCATTGGGGCTGGCGCTGCTGGCCCTGATCCTCGGCATGGCGGCGTCCGCCATCCTCGCCTTCCCGGACGACCCGCTGGACATGGTGGCCCAGCCCTTCCTGTGGCCCGGCGCCGAGGCCGCCTATCCCCTGGGAACCGACATGCTGGGGCGCGACATCGCCTCCGGCATCTTCCATGGGGCGCGGGTGTCGCTGCTGATCGGCGGCGTCGCGACACTGGTGTCGCTGGTCATCGGCGTCGGCGTGGGGGCGCTCTCCGGCTATTATGGCGGGCGCTTCGATGCGGCGCTGATGCGGGTGACGGAACTGTTCCAGACCGTGCCGCCGTTCCTGTTCGCCCTCGCCATCGTGGCGATCCTCCAGCCTTCCATCGCGACCATCACGGTGGCGATCGGCATCACCGCATGGCCGAGCCTTGCCCGGCTGGTGCGGGCCGAGGTGCTGAAGCTGCGGCATGGGGAGCTGGTGCAGGCGTCCATTTCCCTTGGCGCTTCGGATGCGCGCATCATCCTGCTGCACATCCTGCCCAACACGCTCGCGCCGGTGATCGTCTCCGCCTCGATCCTGGTGGCGAGCGCGATCCTGACGGAATCCTCCCTGGCCTTCCTCGGCCTTGGCGATCCGAACGTGGTGAGTTGGGGCGGCATGGTGGGCGCGGGACGCGAGGTGATCCGCACCGACTGGTACGTGGCGACGCTCCCTGGCATCGCCATCGTCGCCGCCGTGCTCGCGCTGAACCTGCTGGGCGACGGGCTCAACGACGCGCTGAACCCCAAGGGGGCCGGGCGATGAGCGGGCCCGTCCTGTCGGTGGACCGGCTCAACATCTCCTTCCACACCCGCGGCGGCGTGCTGCGGGCGGTCCGCGACCTCTCCTTCAGCGTCAGCCGGGGCGAGACCCTGGCCATCGTGGGGGAGAGCGGGTGCGGCAAGTCCATCACCGCGCTTTCGCTGCTCGGCCTCGTGCCGCCGCCGGGGCGCGTGGAGGGCGAGGCGGTGCGGCTGGAGGGCCGCAACCTGCTCGGTCTTTCGGAAGGGGACCTGCGGCGCCTGCGTGGCGCGCGCATCGCCATGATCTTCCAGGAGCCCATGACGGCGCTCAACCCGGTGCTGACCATCGGCGAGCAGGTGATGGAGGCGATCCTGGAGCACGAGGCGGTGAGCCGCGCCGCCGCGCGGGATCGGGCGCTTGCCCTTCTGGAGCGTGTGCGCATTCCCGATGCGCGCCGCCGCTTTTCCGATTTTCCCCATCGCCTGTCCGGCGGCATGCGCCAGCGGGTGATGATCGCCATGGCGCTGGCGCTTTCTCCCGCCGTCCTCGTGGCGGACGAGCCGACCACCGCACTCGACGTGACCATCCAGGCGCAGATTCTCGACCTCATCGACGAACTGAAGCGGGAGAACGGCACGGCGGTGGTGCTCATCACCCATGATCTCGGCGTCGTGGCGGAGCATTCCGACCGGGTGCTGGTCATGTATGCCGGCCGGCAGGTGGAAGCGCGGGCGACGGCGGATCTGTTCGCCCGACCGCTCCATCCCTATACGCGCGGCCTCATCGCCGCCCGCCCGCAACTCGGGGCCGCCGGCCTCGGCCGGTCCCGGCTGGCCGAGATCCCCGGCACGGTTCCGAGCCTTGCGGCCATGCCCGCCGGATGCGCCTTCGCCCCGCGCTGCGCCATCGCCGAAGCGGCCTGTGCCCTCGCCGTTCCTCCCCTCATGCCAGCGCCAGGCGGGGCCGTCGCCTGCCTGCGCGCGGAAATCAGCCATGTTCCAGAACCCGCTCGTGCAACCCTCGGCGCCTGACCGCATCCTCAGGGTGGACGACCTCTCGGTCCATTTCGCCACCGCCCGCGGCACGGTCCAGGCGGTCACCGATGTCTCCCTCGATCTCGCGCCGGGCAAGACGCTCGGGCTGGTGGGCGAATCCGGCTGCGGCAAGTCCACGCTCGGACGCGCCGTCATGCGCTTGATCGAACCCACCGCCGGGCGCATCTGGCTCGACGGCGAGGATGTCACCCACGACACGCGCCGCCGGCTGCGAAGCGCGCGGCGCAAGGTGCAGATGGTGTTCCAGGATCCCTTCGCCTCCCTCGACCCGCGCTGGACGGTGGGGGAGCTGATCGCCGAGCCCCTGCACATCCACGGCGTCGGCACCCGAGCGGCACGGCGCGCGCGGGTCGCGGACCTGCTGGAAAAGGTCGGGCTTCCCGCCGACGCATCGGAACGCACGCCGCACCAGTTTTCAGGCGGCCAGCGCCAGCGCATCGGCATCGCCCGTGCGCTGGCGCTTGAGCCGAAGGTGATCGTCCTGGACGAGCCGGTCTCCGCGCTGGACGTCTCGGTGCAGGCGCAGATCCTGAACCTGCTGGTGGACATCCAGCGGGCGCTGGGCGTCGCCTTCCTGTTCATCAGCCACGATCTGTCCGTGGTGGAATATGTCAGCGACCGCGTGGCGGTCATGTATCTCGGTCGGATCGTGGAGGTGGCGGACAGGCAGACCCTGTGGCGGCGCCCGGCCCATCCCTACACGCGCGCCCTGCTCGACGCGGTGCCGCGCATCCCGGCGGTGACGCCGCGGCCGGCGCCGCTCAAGGGCGACCTGCCGAGTCCCTATGCGCCACCGGGCGGATGCGCTTTCCACACCCGCTGCCCTCTGGCCTTCGATCTGGGCCGGTCAAAGGCGCCGGCCCTGCGGCAGGTGGGCGCCGGGCACCGCGTCGCCTGCCATCTGGCGGAGGCAGCCGAGGCGCCGGCGGGCCTCGTCGCCGCCGCGCCCCTGGGCGTTGCCTGAGGCGGGCCGCCTCAGGCGTCGAATTCCACCTGGAGGATCTCGTTGAAGCGGTTGAACGCCCCGCACAAAGCGGTGCGCCAGGTCAGTTCGACGATCTGGGGCTCCGTGAAATGGGCCTTCAGCCGCGCGAAGATCTCGTCGCGCGTGCGGTTCCAGGCATTGGTGACCGCGATGGCATATTCCACCACCAGCTTGTCCACCGCGTCGAGTTCCCGATGGTCCTGGTAATCCAGCAGGGTCAGCGCGCCTTCCGGGGAAATGCCCTGGATGGCGAGCTTCGGCGTGTGGTGGGCGACGCAGTAATCGCACCTGTTCAGCAGCGAGACCGTGACGATGGCCAGCTCCAGATAACGCTTGGGGAGCACGGCTTCGTCGGCAAGCTGCGTGAGCTGCCGCCAGCTATGTTCGAAAATCGGCAGGCGCCGGGCCATCACGCCGGCCTGATCGGCGAAATCGCCGTAGCTCTCCATCTTGTCCCAGAGCGGGTGAAGGGTTTCGGGCAGGTCCGCCCGGCGCTTGTGGGTGATACGGGACATCGTGTCGTCTCTGCTGCGCCCGCCGGGGGCGGGCATGGGAAAGGGGGCGTCCGGCCCTCTCGCGCCGGATGCCGCTGAAGGGGCCGCGTCGTTCTCAGCGCAGGCCGAAGCCGAGGGTGGTCAGCGCCTCGGCCATGCGGTCGCGGCCGCTCAGTGCCTCCGGGCCGCGCACCCGATTGAGCGCCGCATCGATCCAGCCGACGTCCGGCAGATGCTGGCCGCGCTGGAAGTCCTTCAACGCCGCCTCATAGTCGGCCAGCGCCGCGGCGGGCAGGGCGGCGTCGTAGCGTTCGCGGTGGAGCACGACGCGCTGGGACAGGCGCGGCTTCACCGCCGCCGGCCGCGCGGGGTCGGGATAGCCGATGGCGAGGCCGAACACGCCCAGCACATTGGGCGGCAGGCCGAGCACCGCCGCCACTTCTTCCGGCCGGTTGCGCAGGGCGCCGATATAGACCCCGCCGAGGCCGAGGGATTCCAGGGCCACCAGCGCGTTCTGGGCCGCCAGCGCGGCATCGATGATGCCGACGAACAGGGTCTCAAGGAAGGCGAGGCCCTCGGTCGCGCGCCCCTCGCGCCGGCCGATCTCCGCGAGCCGCGCAAGGTCCGCGAGCCAGACCAGCACCAGCGGAGCTTCCACCACATGCTTCTGGCCCCCGGCGATCTCAGCGAGGCGCGCCTTGGTGGCGGGGCTTTCGACCGCGACCAGGCTGAAGGTCTGGAGATTGGACGAGGACGGGGCGGACTGCGCCGCCGCGGCGAGCGTCTCCACCAGTCCCTCGGGCAGGGGCCGGCCGGAGAACGCGCGCACGGAGCGGTGGGCGAGCAGGCCGGCGATGGTTTCGTTCAGCAGGATGTCCGCCGGGGCTTCCGCCGCGCCATAGCGCGCGGCGAGCAGCCGCCCCGCCTTGGATGCGGAAGCAGGTGTCGGATCGACTGCGGGGCAGGCGGGGGAGGCGATGGTCGGCATGGAAAGCTCCTGAGCGGGACGAGCGCCGCGCAACCGCCCGATCGTGCACCGCTGCGGCGGAAAAATCGCCTGCCGTTCAATCGGCGGATACCGGCTCGCGCGGCGCCGGCGCGACGGGCGTCGCATTCGCGCGGACCCGCGCCGCCGGGTGGCTGCCGGGAAGCGTGGCCGCGCGGCCGAACAATTTCTCCCGCAGCGTGCCCGCGCCATAGGCGGTGCGGTAGACGCCGCGCTCCTGAAGCTCCGGCACCACCAGGTCGACGAAGGCTTCCAGCGTCTCGTGCGAGACGATGCGGCTGAGGTTGAAGCCGTCCACGTCGCTCTCCCGGACCCAGGACAGGATCTCGTCCGCCACCTCGGTCGGCGAGCCGACGATGAACGGTCCGCGCGCGCCCGTGGCGCTCAGGGTGGCAAGGTCCTTCACCTTCAGCGGCTCCGGGCTGCGCAGGGTCAGGTTCTCAAGCGTGGACTGGATCGCGTTGCTGTTCACATAGGCGAGCGCATCCTGCGGATCGAGGGCCGAGAGATCGACGCCCGTCCATCCCGACAGCAGGGCGAGCTGCCCGGCGGCGTGGATATAGGGCGCATACTCCGCGAGACGGTCGAGCGCTTCGGCGCGCGTCGGCGCCACGATGACATTGGCGCTCGCGTAGAAGCGGATGTCATAGGGGTCGCGCCCGAAGCCTGCGGCCTGCGTCCGGATGGAGCGCACCGTCTCGCCGAGGATCTTCCGGGTCTGGCCGTTGAGGAAAATGCCCTCCGCGTGGCGCGCCGCGAACTCCCGCCCCCGGCTCGATGCCCCCGCCTGGTAGAGCACCGGCGTGCGCTGGGGCGACGGCTCGGCCAGGTGGATGCCGTCCACCTGATAATAGGGCCCGTCATGGCGGATGCGGTGCACCTTCGCGGGGTCGGTGAAGGCGCGGGCCGCCCGGTCGCGCAGGACCGCGCCCTCTTCCCAGCTGCCTTCCCAGAGCTTGTAGGCCGCCTGGAGGAAGTCTTCGCCGGCATCATAGCGCGCGTCGTGGGAGCGGTTGGCGGCCAGCCCCATGCCTTTCGCGCCGCTGTCGAGATAGCCCGTGACGATGTTCCAGCCGACGCGGCCCTTGGTGAGGTGGTCGAGCGTGGCGAACCGGCGGGCGAACACATAGGGATGCTCGTAGGTCAGGTTGGCGGTGACGCCGAAGCCGATATGGCGCGTGGCCTGCGCCATGCTCGGCACCACCAGGGTCGGATCGATGCTGGGGGTCTGCGCGGCGGAGAGGAGCGCCGCGTCCGGGCTGTCGGCGTAGACATCATAGACCCCGAGCACATCGGCGATGAACACGCCGTCGAACAGGCCGCGCTCGGCGGTGCGGGCGAGGGCGACCCAATAATCGAGGCTGTTGTAGGTGCTCGCGCGATCGCGCGGGTGGGCCCACAGGCCGGCCCAGGTGTGGCTGGGCGAGGCCATGTTGAAGGCGTTGAAACGGATCTCGCGCGGCCGGGTCATGGCGCTCTCCAGGGTCAGCTATAGAGGGGGGTGGGCGTGATGGCGCCGTTGAGGGCGAAGTTGCCGACCTCGCGCGCCTTGTAGGCCACCGGATCATGCAGGGTGTGGGTGCGGATGTTGCGCCAGAAGCGGTCGTAGCCGTAAGTGCCCGCCGTCGCCCGCGCGCCCATCAGTTCGAAGATGCGCGAGGTCACCTCCAGCGCGGTGCGGCTCGCGTGCACCTTGGCCGCGTAGATCGTCGCCGCCGCGGCGTTGCGCTCGGCAGGCGTAAGAGCGTTGCCGCGGTCCGCCGCCGCCGCGAACTGGAGCGCGGCCACGTCCGCCAGCGCGAGGGAGGCGCGCAGCTCCACATCGAGCGTGCCGTAATGCTCCAGGATGTAGGGATCGAGGCTCGCCTTCTCGACGCCCGAGGCCTGCCACGGGCGCGAGACCTCGCGGATGTAGCGATTGGCCTCGGCGAGGGCGCCCTCGGCGGTGCCGAGATAGATGTTCACGATCAGCAATTGGTGGAACGGCACCACGAGGCTGGTGCGTGGGGGCGGGGCCGCGGCGGGATTGCCGAGGATCTCGTCCGGCGCCACCGCCACGGCCTCGAACGTGACGGTGCCGCTTTCCGACAGGCGCTGGCCGAACGCATCCCAATCATTGCCGTGGCTGACGCCGGCGCGGTCCCCCGGCACGACGAGCACGGCGAAGCCGTCGTCGAGCTGCGCCCGCAGGGTGATGCGGTCGGCGAGGGCGGCATTGGAGGCGAAGGTCTTGCGGCCGGACAGCCGAAAGCCGTCGTCGGTGCGCTCCAGGCGGGATTCCGGGTCGCGTGGGTTGGAGGCGCCGCCCCAGAACCAGCGGTCCGCCACCCCCGCCCGCGCCAGAGCGGCTGCCTGCGCCGGTCCGGCACGCCACAGGGCGTTGGTCAGGTGCAGGTAATGATAGGCGAGCAGCTGCGCGATGGAGGCATCCGCCTGGGCAATGGTCCGCACGGCGAGGAGCGCGTCGGTAAAGCTGCCTCCGCCGCCGCCGGATTCCTGCGGATAGAGAAGTTCCAGCAGCCCAGACTGCCGGAGGCGTTCCAGTTCGCGGCGGGGCGAGGCACCGGCCTTGTCCCGCGCCGCGGCGTCCGGCGCCAGGGCGTCGGCGACCGCACGGGCGGCGGCGCGCCAGTCGGAAGGCGGGGCCGGACGCGCGGCGGCGAAGGGGAGGGGAGAAGAGGGGCTCATGCGCGGCTCCTGGTTCGACCGATCGACGACACTCACCACGCCGGCAGGATGCTGCCCTTGAATTTGGCGAGCGTGAAATCCTTCACGGCCTGCGAGCGATAGATCTCGATGAACTTGCGGATGCGGGGATCGTCCTTGCGATCCTCGCGAGCGGCGAAGACCAGGGTGAAATAGGGCTTCGCCACCTCGACCGTGGTCTCGGCCACCAGCGCCGTATTGAGGTTCAGGCCGGCCAGATAGGCATAGTTGGAGGAGACGAAGGCGGCGGCCACGTCGTCCAGCGAGCGCGAGAGCTGGGCCGCGTCCAGCTCCACGATCTGGAGCTTCTTCGGGTTTTCGACCACGTCCACCACGCTCGCATAGAGCCCGGTGCCGGGCTTCAGCTTGAGAAGCCCGGCGCGCTGGAACAGCAGAAGGGCGCGCCCGCCATTGGTCGGGTCGTTCGGAATGGCGATCTTCGCGCCGGCGGGAATGTCGCCGATGGACTTGTAGGTCTTTGAATAAATGCCGGCGGGCACCAGGATCGACTCGTCGAGGGCGACGATCCGATAGTTCCGGGTCTTCACCTGGTTCGCGAGATAGGGCCGGTTCTGGAAATTGTTCAGGTCGATGTCGCCGGCCTGGAGCGCCGCATTGGGCTGGTTCCAATCGGTGAACTCGACGATTTCCGCGGTCACGCCCTGCGGGGCGGAAAGGCGGGCCGCCTCGCGCAGGATGTCGCCGTACGGGCCGGCCGACACGCCGACCTTGAGCGGCTTGTCGCTCGCGGATGTCTGGGCGCTGGCGGGCGCTCCCAAAGTCACGGCGGCAAGGCCGGCGAGGGCGATCTGAAGGAAGCGGGCGCGGGAGAACAGGGTCATCGAGAGCCACCGGATGCGAGAGGGAGGACGGGCACGGCGCCAAATGGGTCGAGCCATTTAAATTATTGTATTAGAACGATTTTTCTTCTCTGAAGCGAGGCGTAGGCCCCCATCGGATACGGGCATTTCTTTAAGTCTATAAATATGATCGATTATATTGACAATAGGGGATGCGGGTTTATTCTCGCCCTTCGTCCTCTCACCCGGCGTCGCTCTCCCCTTGCTCTCCACCGGGCGGCGCGCGGCTTATTTCAAAGGGTTGCCGATGAACGCGCACGTTCAATCCACCGCTGCCGCCAGCGCGCGGGAGGCGGGGGAGCCCGCCCCCGCTTCGTTCGCCTTCCGCGCGGCGATGCGAAAGCTTGCCGGTGCGGTGAGCGTGCTCACCGTCGGCAAGGGCGATGCCCGCACGGGGCTGACCGCCACCTCGGTGTCCTCGCTTTCGGTGGATCCGCCGAGCTTGCTGATCAGCGTCAACCGGACCGCCTCCGCCTGCGCCGTGCTGCTGTCCGAGCGGTCGTTCGCCATCAATGTGCTGCGGCCGCACCACGAGGCGCTCGCCGACCGGTTCGCCGGGCGCGGCGGCGTGAAGGGCGTGGCGCGCTATGAGGGGGCCGACTGGACCCGCCTCGCCACCGGCGCGCCGGTGCTCGCCGATGCCCTGGCGGTGTTCGACTGCGAGCTGGAGGACGCCATCGAGCGGCATTCCCACATCATCGTGATCGGCCGGGTGGTCGCCTCGCGCATCACCGAGAATGCCGCGCCGCTTCTGTATTGGGCCGGCGCCTATCGCGGCCTCGCCGTCTGAATCGAATCAGTCGATTAGATCTATTGACTTTGTAAATACGCGGGCCGATTTTGCGTCGAAACGTGATCACCGAGAGGATAGGGTATGCGCGGACGCGCTTTTCTGGCCATGGCGGCACTGCTTCCCGCGTTGGCCTGGTCTCAGGTGGGCCCGGCCGTGGCGGAGACGCAGCAATTGCGCATCGCCCAGCAGTTCGGCATCGCCTACCTGCCCCTGATCGTCGCGAAAGAGCGCCAGCTCATCGAGAAGCAGGCCGTGGCCCGTGGGCTGCCGGAGACCAAGGTGGAATGGCTGCGCCTGTCGGGGGCGGCGGCCATGAACGATTCCCTGATTTCCGGCGGGCTGGATTTCGCCACCGCCGGCATCGCCCCGGCCATCCTCACCTGGGACAAGACCCGGGGGAAGACGGACATCACGCTCATCGCCTCGCTCGGCTCCATGCCGAACATCCTCACCACCAACAATCCCAATGTGAAGACCCTCAAGGACTTCACGGAGAAGGACCGGATCGCCCTGCCGTCCGTGAAGGTGGGCTTCCAGCCCATCGTGCTCCAGATCGCGGCCGAGCAGGCCTTCGGCAAATACGACAAGCTGGATGATCTCACCGTCAGCCTGCCGCATCCGGACGCCACGGCGGCGATCCTGTCGGGCACCGGCGGCATCACCGCGCACTTCACCTCGCCGCCCTTCATGGAGCAGCAGCTGGAAAGCGGGAAGGCGCATGCCGTGCTCAACAGCTACGACGTGCTCGGCGGGCCGCACACTTTCAACGTGGTCTATGCCACCAAGAAGTTCGCCACCGACAATCCCAAGACCATCGACGCCTTCGTGGCCGCGCTCGACGAGGCGAACGCCTGGATCAAGGCCAATCCGAAGGAGGCCGCCCAGCTCTATATCGCCGCGGAAGGCTCCAAGCTCGACCAGGCCTTCGTGGAGCGCATCATCCGCGATCCGCAGATCAATTTCACCACCGCGCCCGAGCGCGCGGACGTCTTCACCGACTTCGAATACCGCATCGGCCTCATCAAGCAGAAGCCCGGCTGGAAGGAGCTGTTCCAGCCCGGCCTGCATGCCAAGGGCGGGAGCTGAGCCCTTGGCCTTTCCCGACCGGGACCCTGCCGGCCCCGCGCCGCTCGTCGTCGACGGCGTCTCGCTGCGCTACGCCAGCGAGGCCGGACCCGTGACCGCGGTTGACGATGTCTCCTTCACCATCGGCACGGGCGAGCGCCTGGTGCTGCTCGGCCCGTCGGGGTGCGGAAAGTCCACGCTGCTGCGCGCGGTCGGCGGGTTCCTGAAGCCCGCCGCCGGCGAGATCCGCCTCAATGGCGTGCCGGTGAAGGGGCCCGGGCCGGACCGCATGATGGTGTTCCAGGAGTTCGACCAGCTGCTGCCGTGGCGGACCGTTTGCGGCAACGTGGAATATGCTTTGCGCCGCGCCCGCCGGATGCCTGCGGCGCGCGCAAAGACCGTCGCGCGGGACTGGATCGGCCGGGGGGGCCTCGCCAAGTTCGCGGATGCCTTTCCCCACACCCTGTCGGGCGGCATGAAGCAGCGCGTCGCCATCGCCCGCGCGTTCGCCGTCCAGCCGGCCATCTTGTTGATGGACGAGCCGTTCGCCGCCCTCGATGCGCTGTCGCGCCGCCGCATGCAGGACGAGCTGCTGGGCCTGTGCGAGGAAACCGGGGCCACTGCCTTGTTCGTCACCCATGCCATCGACGAAGCGGTCCATGTGGGCACGCGCATCCTGGTGCTGTCTCCCCATCCCGGGCGGATCGCCGCCGAATATCTCGTGCCGGAAGCCGCGCGCCTGCGCGGGTCGCCGCAGTTCGGCGCCCTGGAGGCGGACATTCAGTCGCGCATCTTCGCCGCCCCCGCCGCTTCCCGCATCCTGGAGGCGGCCCATGTCTGACGGCACGCTCGGCCTGCGCGCGGCGCCCGCGCGCCGCCTCCTGGTCCTGAGTTCGGGCGCCCGCAAGGCGATCATCCTCGTGGTCCTCGCCGCCGGCTGGGAGGCCTATGCGCGGTGGCTGGGCAATTCACTGTTGCTGCCCAGCTTTTCCGAGACCGTCCTGGCGCTGGCCACCACCATCGCGAGCGGCGAGCTGCCGCAGCGCACCTGGTCCTCGCTTGAGGTGCTGCTCATCGGCTATGCGATCGGTGCCGGCCTCGCGGCCGTCATCACCGCCCTCGCGGCGCTCAATCGCTGGGGCGAGGATCTGCTGAGCCTCCTGACGTCCATGTTCAATCCGCTGCCCGCCATTGCCCTGCTGCCGATCGCGCTGCTGTGGTTCGGCGTCGGTTCGGGAAGCCTGATCTTCGTCATCACCCATTCGGTGCTCTGGCCGCTGGCCTTGTCCTGCCATTCGGGATTTCGCACCGTGCCGCAGGCGCTGCGCATGGCGGGGCGCAATCTCGGCCTTTCGGGGCCGGCCTATGTGGTGGAGATCCTGATGCCGGCGGCCCTGCCGGCCATCCTCTCCGGCCTGCGCCTGGGATGGGCCTTCGCCTGGCGCACCCTGATCGCCGCCGAAATGGTGTTCGGCGCGAGCGCGCGGTCCGGCGGGCTCGGCTGGTTCATCTTCACCAACCGCGCCCAGCTCGAGACCGCCAATGTCTTCGCGGGCCTCCTCGCGGTCATCGTCATCGGCCTGGTCGTGGAGACAATCATCTTCGCCACCATCAGCCGGCTGACCATCCAAAGGTGGGGCCAGGAGGCCTGACCCCGCCGTAGCGCGGGAGATCGCTCCGGCATCGTCCCGTGTCGCCCCGCCCGCCCGCCCGTGCCGGGCATGGAAACGTCGGTTGATTTGAGTCATGGTGGTCGTGCGCCGAGGGTGCCTTCTTCAGGCATCGGGGATCACGCATGAGCATCGGGTCGCAGGCTGTGGGGTGGATGAGGGCGCTGCTGGCCTTTCTGGTCGCGGTCGCGCTGCTCGTCGCGCCGGTCGCCGGTGCGCGGGCCATGCCGTGCCATGAGCCGTCGCACCACCACTCCGCCGCCGCCGTGGGAAGCGGGCATCATGAGGCCGGCTCCGCCGCCCATGCGGCGAAGGGTCATTCCCGGGCCGTCGACCACTCCCTGTGTTGCAGCAGCGCGTGCGCGTCCTGCGTCGTGATGCTTGCCGCGGCGGGCACGAGCATTCCCCACCGTGTCGCGCTGGCGCCGGCTTACGAACGGCGCGACGAGATCGGCACCGGCCTCGCCTTTCCGCCCACCCTTGGTCCTCCCCGACATCCCGCCTGACCGGACCGGCCCCGATGCTCCCTGCATCGGGCCGCTCAATGCGTTTTCGCAGGATCAGTCAGCCGGCTTGCTGCCGGTGCGGGAACAAGGACCTATTCCCATGAATCGTCGTCAATTTCTGAACCGGATGATGGCCGGAGCGGCCGCATTCGGCGCATCCGCCACCCTTCCACCCATGGCCGGCTGGGCGCAGGCCGGGCTTGATGCTACGCCGTCAGCGCCGAACGCCGCGCCGCGCCCGCTCGCCGTGACCAGCAGGACCCTCGAGGTCAAGGGCAAGGCCGCGCGCGTGTTCGGGCTCGCCCAGCCGGACGGCACGCCGGGCCTGACGCTGGAAGCGGGGAGCAGCTTCGACGTCGCCCTGTCCAACCGCGCCGGCGAACCGACGCTGATCCATTGGCACGGGCTGACGCCGCCCTGGGCCATGGACGGTGTGCCGGACAATCCGGCCGCGCTTCTGCCGCCGGCGGAGACCCGCCGCTATACCTTCCCGGCCGGCGCCGGCGGCACGCACTGGATGCATGCCCATACGCTCCAGGAACAGAACCTGCTGGCGGCGCCGCTGATCGTGCGCACCGCCGCCGACCGGCAGCGGGACGAGCAGGAGGTGGTGATCCTGCTGCACGATTTCTCCTTCACGCCGGCGGAGGACCTGCTTGCCAAGCTCAAGGCAAACAGCGCCGGCGCCATGCCGATGGATCACGGGGCCATGAATCCTGGGGGCATGAATCATGGGGGCATGAATCCAGGCACCATGAATCCTGGGGCCATGGATCACGGAACCATGAATCACGGGGCGATGGGCAACGGCGGGGCGATGGGGGGCATGGCGGGCATGATGTCCTCCGGCGCCATGGGCCAGATGCACGGCGGTTCGGGAACGGCAATGGCCGGCATGGGCGCGATGGACCTCAACGACGTCGATTATGACGCCTATCTGGCCAATGACCGCACGCTGGACGACCCCGAGGTCGTGACCGTGGAAAAGGGCGGCCGGGTGCGCCTGCGGATCATCAACGGCGCGACGGCGACCGCCTTCACCATCGATACCGGAAGCCTCGACGGGCAATTGATCGCGGTCGATGGCCAGGCCGTCCAGCCGGTCGCAGGCCGCACTTTCCCGATCTCCATGGGCCAGCGCCTGGACATCCGCCTCGCGCTGCCGCAGGCGGGCGGCGCGTTTGCGATCCTCGCCCTGCGCGAAGGGGCAGCCGAGCGGGCCGGGGTGATCCTGGCGTCACCCGGCGCCGCCATCGCCAAGATTCCCGTGGCCGGGCAAGCCAAGGGGCCGGTGCTCGGGCTCGACCTCGAACAGCGCCTGCAAGCGGCCGAGCCGCTGGCGCCACGTGCCGCCGACCGCCGCTTCGCGCTCACGCTCGCCGGAAACATGGCCGACTATAGCTGGCGCACCGAGGGCGGGGACGGCCTGCGGATCAAGCGGGGCGAGCGCATCGAGGTCGCGTTGACCAACATGTCGATGATGGCGCACCCCATGCACCTGCACGGACATCATTTCCAGGTGATCGGCATCAATGGAAAGGCGGTGGGCGGCGCACTGCGCGACACCGTGCTGCTGCCGCCCATGGCCCGCGTCACCCTGGCCTTCGACGCGGACAACCCGGGCCGCTGGCCGCTCCACTGCCACCATCTCTACCATATGGCGTCGGGCATGATGACGTTCGTCGCCTATGAGGGCGTCGGCTGAACGGCGTCGGCTGAGGGGCGTCGCGTGAGGGTGTCGGCGGAAGCCGGCGCCGCTCCGCGATCCAACGGGCGCCGCGGCCCTCTTGCGGGGGCGCCGCGGGGCGCGAAGTCCGCGTGTGACCCACATCAAGGCGGGCAGGGGAACGGCTTGCGATGGTTCGATCGTACAGCAAGGACCATCGCGATGGAACTGACGGAAGCGATCCATGGGCGCCGCGCCACGCGGGCCTTCACGCGGGAATCGGTGGCGACGCCGCTATTGGAACGGCTGGTCGATGCGGCCCTCCAGGCACCCAGCGCCTTCAACGCGCAGCCCTGGGATTTCACCATCATCCGGGACCGGGCGCTGCTCGATCGCATCTCGGTCGCAGCCAAGGCGCACATGCGCGCCGTGACCGAGGGCGGCAGCCTTCCCCACGGGCTGCACGAAAACCTGGAAAACCCGGACTTCCACGTCTTCTACCATGCGCCGGCGCTGATCGTGATTTCGGCCACGGGCGAAGGCTGGGCGGCGGAGCACGCAGCGCTCGCCGCGCAGAACCTGATGCTCGCGGCGCATGCCGAGGGCCTCGGCTCGTGCTGGATCGGCTTCGCCCAGCGCTGGCTGGAAACCGAAGACGGGCGGCACGCCATCGCGGTGCCGGACGATTTCATGCCGGTGGCGCCGATCATCGTCGGCCACCCGGCCGCGCCGATGCCGCCGGTGCCGCGCAAGCCGGCGTGCCTGCGGTGGATCGGCTGATCTTCGGCCGCGCGTCACACGGAGCGGAGAGCTTGACCATGCGCTTGAAGGACAAGGTCGCCGTCGTCACCGGCGCCGGAACCGGGATCGGCGAGGCCATCAGCCATAAATTCGCGCGCGAGGGCGCACAGCTCGTCCTCGCCGGCCTGCCGGGTGATCCGGTCGAGGACGTGGCCGCGGCGATCGTCGCCGCGGGCGGCACGGCGGTCGCCTGCCTCGGCGACCTTGCCGAGGAGGATCATGCGCGCGCCTGCATCGACCTGGCGATCCGCACCTATGGTCGGCTCGACATCCTGATCAGCAATGCCGGCGTGTTCATCGCCAATGCCGAGACCGACGCCTATCGCATCGAGGATTTCGAGCGGACGCTTCGGGCCAATGTCTGGACCGCTTTCCTGACGACCAAGTTCGCGCTGCCCCACCTGCGGAAGACGCGGGGCAATATCGTCTTCACCGGCTCCGAGGCGGGGTTCAACGGCTCGCCCAGCTTCACCCCCTATGGCGCGAGCAAGGGCTTTCTCCACGCCTTCGCCAAGGGTGTGGCGCTGGAGCAGGCGCCCTACGGCATCCGCGCCAATTGCGTGTGTCCGGGAGCCATCGACACGGCCTGGACGCGCGGCGCCGACAGCCCGATCCCCCTCGCCGCGCAGGAGGGCATCGCCGCCGGCACCCCGCTCGGCCGGCGCGGCACGCCCGAGGAGATGGCCAATATCTTCGCCTTCATCGCCTCCGACGAGGCGAGCTACGTGACCGGCGCCCTGTGGCTGGCCGACGGGGGCGTGACGCCGGCGAAGGGCGACATCGGCGCCAGCGTCCCCGCGCCGCTGCGGGAGGCGCCCGCCGGCCGGCTGGATCTGCGCCATTCCCATGACGGCCTCCACGGCAAGTTCGTGTATCGCGCGCCGCGATCCGAAAACGCGCGGTGATCCGCGCCGATCCGGCGAAACAGGGCGCGGGAGCCGCGATCCGGCGACCCGAGGCGGGAAAGCCGCCGAGGGTCGGGAGCGAGGCGCGTTCGCCTCAGCGCGATGCGACGAAGCGCTCCAGCTTGCCCAGCGTTTGCTGGCCGAGTTCGATGGCGCCGAAGCCCTTCGCCTCCTGGAATTCGGCCTCGGTGCTGAGCACCATGCCCAGCGTCACGGTCGTCGCCCCGTCCCGCTCCTCGAACGACGCCCAGGCGTCGGCGTGCTTCGGGCCGTTCTCGCCCCACAGCAGCGTATAGGCGATCCGCTCCTCGGGCCGGACCTCGGTGTAGCGATGATGGTTGGGGAACACCGTGCCGTCGGGCGCGATCATGTCGAACACCCAGTCGCCGCCGCTTCGCAGGTCGATCCTCTGGGTGCGGCAGGAAAATCCGTCCGGGCCCCACCATTGCGGCAGCGTCTCCGGGTTCATCCACGTGGCCCAGACAATGGTGCGCGGCGCCCGGATCACCCGCTGGATCACCATGGTGCGCCGCGCCACGCCGGCAAGATTGTCCAGCCCCGCGTCGAAGCCCTGCCGGTAGCCGGCCTCCATCTGCTCGGCGTGCTCGGCCGGTGCGGACAGCTGCACCGTCACGACCAGCCGGCTGTGCGCGTCGGTGCCGGAGAAAGCGGCCGTCACCAGCGCCGCCGATTGCGTCGCGCCGCCGCTGGAGACCAGCTCGTAGTTCACGCTGCGCTGCGCCGGCTGCAACTCCAGCCAGCCGCACTCACAGCGGATGTCGGGCTGGCCCTCGACCTTGCAGAGCGAGACTTCGCGTCCCCCCACCCGCGTGTCCGCTTCCAAGAACTCCACGATGACCGAGGGGGTGGGAGCGGACCAGACCGCCCGCGCGGCGGGAGCGGTCCACACCTGCCACAGCACCGACACGGGCACGGGCACGTCCCGTTCGAAGACCAGCGTCGCAAAGCGACCCGGCGCGGGGGCGGGCGCCGCAGGCCGCGGCGAGGGGTTCGGCTTGGATGTCATTTCGCGCGTTCCTTCATAGCCTTGAGTGCAAATGCCTCCAGTCGGTCGAGGCGGGCGTCCCATAGGGCGCGCTGCTCGTCGAGCCACGTTCGAACCGGCGCCAGGGCCTCCGGCACGATGGCGCAGGTGCGCACCCGCCCGTCCTTGGAGGTGACGATCAACCCCGCCTCCTCCAGCACCGAAAGGTGCCGCATCACCGTTGGCAGGCGCAGGCCCGTGGGCTCGGACAGATCGCTCACCCCCGCCGGCCCTTCGGCAAGGCGGGTCAGGATGGAGCGACGGGTCGGGTCGGCCAGGGCATGGAAGAGCAGCGAGAGTTCAGGATCATGCTTAGTCATGTTGCTAACTATTAAGCCGATGTCCGCCCGGTGCAAGAAAAACTTCGTCAACCTGCTAAGTTTTCCGATCTGCCCCATCCCCACCGCGCGATGGCGGCGGCGGGGCTGCCTGCGGTCAGCGTGCGTGATCCGCTCCGCGTGAGGACGCAGAGGCGTCCCACGGCGCGATCCAGGGCTTGCCGGTTCCCGGCGGCAGGCTCCGCCGCGGCTGAGATCCAGGGCCAATCGACAGTCGTGGCGTGAGGCCGTTGCAGTGGAGCATCGTCATGCACGGGCCTGTCCGTGCATCCACGCGGCACCATTGGTGCCGGCTTCTCAAGGCCCGCGTTGACGGCCCGGTGTGGATGGCCGGGACGGGCCCGGCCATGCGACCGGCGAAGGAAAGACACTCGCGCGCACCCGGCGTTCAGGCGCCTCGACGATCCACCGCGCCGCTGAATGTCGACCCCGTCCTAGACCTTCCGCACGAATTCCGCGCGCAGAACCAAGCCCTTGATGCCGGGATAGCGGCAGTCGATCTCCTGATCGTCCCCCGTCAGCCGGATCGACTTGATCACCGTGCCGCGCTTGAGGGTCTGGTTCGCGCCCTTGACCTGGAGATCCTTGATCAGCACCACGCTGTCGTCGTCCTTCAGCAGGTTTCCGGCGGAATCGCGCACCTGCACACCGCCCGCCTGTGCCTTCAGTGCCGCCTCGCCGGGGCTGAGCCATTCGCCCGTGGCTTCATCATAAACATAGTCATCGCCGCCATTCGTGCTCATTTCACCCTCGTGTGCCGAATCTGAGTGCCGCACTATATCGGCCAGACGGGGGTGTGTACGGGCCGAGGGCGCAGCGGCGCCATCCGGCGGGGATCGGCTTCGCGCCCCGTGCGAGAAAAGGTCAGGCCGCCCGCGCGCCCACCGCCAGCAACGAGGGTGATGGCCCCGAGCGCGTCGCACCGGACCTGGATGACCCGACGGGGTTCAGCGGCCTTCGGCATATGCAGCTCCCGCCTTGGGTCCGTTCCGCCTTGACGCGCTGCGAAACGAAATGTCGGGTTCGTGATTGGTGCTTCATCCTACTAGAAGGTAGAAGGACGGCATGAGCAATGTCACGAACACCTCCGACGAAATTCTCCGCTGCGCCCGCTCGCTCATCGTCGCGGGGGGGTACAACGGCTTTAGCTATGCCGACATCGCCGAGGTTGTCGGGATTCGCAAAGCAAGCATCCACCACCATTTCCCAAGCAAGGCCGACCTGGTCCGGATTCTCGTGGCCCGGTATCGCGAAGAGGCCGGCACAGGGATTGCCGAGCTTGAGCGCCGTCACCCTGATCCGGTGGATCAGCTTCGTGCCTATACGGCCTATTGGGCGGCTTGCATCGGCGACCAGACACGACCTTTTTGTGTATGCGCCCTGCTCGCGAGCGAAATTCCGGCGCTGCCGCCGGAGATCGCGCTGGAGATCAGGGCCTATTTTCGTATGTTCTCGGCCTGGCTGACTTCCCTCATGGAGCGGGGCGCAGGGCAGGGGACGTTAATTCTGTCCGGAACCCCAAAATCCGAGGCGGAGACCTTCATGGCGACCGTACACGGCGCGATGCTTTCGGCTCGGGCCTATGGCGATCCCGCAATATTCTCCACCATCACTAAGCCTTTGATCGAAAGGCTCGTCGCCGTTCGACAGTGAATGGAAAGGACGCCACGGGCGTCTATTTCGCCGGTTCTATCTACCATTTAGTTGGTAGATAGAACTGATATCCTTTCCCACCCGGCTGGACCTCTTCCGCGTCCGATGCCTACCAACCAGTAGAAAGATTGAAAATGACAAGCACCCACACCGGCCCGTCTGGCAATGACCAGCAGCAATGGCTCAAGCTCTATTACTTCATCCGGGCCGGCTTCTCCGGCGTTTGGGTGGCGCTCGCCTTCACCGCCGGACAGCATTCGCTGGCGCTCGCAGCGATCTTGCTTATTTTATACCCGGCCTGGGATGCGGCGGCGAATTTCGCCGATGCCGCGCGCAGCGGCGGCCTCGCCAAGAATAGAACTCAGGCCCTCAATGTGGCCGTGAGCGTGGCAACGACCCTCGCTGTCGTCGCGGCGTTGCAGCTGGGCATGAATTGGGTGCTTGGCGTGTTCGGCGCGTGGGCGATCCTCGCCGGCCTGCTTCAGCTCGGGACCGCCATCCATCGCTGGAAGAGCTTGGGCGCGCAATGGCCGATGGTCTTGAGCGGCGCACAATCGGCCTTGGCGGGCGCCTTCTTCATCTCGCAGGCGCAAATGCCGGCCCCGCCGTCGCTTGCGCGCGTGGCCGGCTATGCTGCGGTGGGCGCTGTCTATTTCCTGATTTCGGCAGTATGGCTCTCCATCAGCGATCTTCGTCGCAAGAATGTCCGGCCGTCTTCAGGAACCAGATGACGGCCGCCGGGGAATGGCGCAGCTTTGCGACGTCACGCCTGCTCCAATTGGCCCAGATAGGCGCAGATCATGTCGGCCATCGCATCGGCATAGGTCATGATCTCGGCCTCCGACCTCGGACATCTTGAGAACTCCTTTCCCACCGCGGTCATCGTCGTGGTGATGAGATCCCCGGCCAGTTCGCGGACGCCCTCTCGGGCGTTCGGAAGCAGTTCACGCATGAAGGTCTCGACGATGCGGTCGCCATCCGCCTGGACCTGTCGGGCTTCCGGCGTATCGCGATAAAGCGGGGCCGCATCGTCAAGGGCGAGGCGGACCGCCATCTCTTCAACCTCCGAGCGGATGAAGACGTGAACCAACGTCCTCAGCCGCTCGAGCGGGGGCCTCTCGACGTCACCGAGGATCGTCGCCCATTTGTCCGCCGTTTCCCGCCATTCATCGCTTTGCAGCCGGAACAGAATGGCCGCCTTGTTCGGGAAATATTGATAGAGCGACCCGACGCTGACCCCGGCCTTTTCGGCGACGCGCGCCGTGGTGAAACGCTGCGCGCCCTCGTGCGCCAAAACCTGAACAGCCGCTTCCAGGATCGTCGCGACAAGGTCGGACGAGCGGGCCTGTTTGGGTTGTTTCCGCGGGGATATTCGGGGTGCCGGACGATCCGTCATTGCGCTTCCAGAATGCGACTACGAAATGCGACGAAACAATCGTATTTTTTCGTTGAACGCAACGCCCCCACGATTGGAAGCCAAAATGACCACCCTGACGCCCCTGACCACGCTGACCGCCGCGCCCGTCGCGCCCCTGCTGGCCCGCCTGTTCACGCGGGCCGCCGCCGCCAAGAGCCCCGCAATGGCCGAGATGCCGCATGATGAGCGCGAACGGCTGATGCGCAGCAATACGGAATATCTCGATTTCTACGGTCGACTGAAGGATCTTTGGCTGCCCGTCTCGCGGGAAACGGGCGCGTTGCTGTATATGCTGGCGCGCAGCATGCGAGCGAAGAGCATCGTCGAGTTCGGCACCTCCTTCGGCATTTCCACCCTGCATCTCGCGGCGGCGCTGAGGGACAATGGTGGCGGGCGGGTGGTCACGACTGAATTCGAGCCGTCCAAGGTGGCCCACGCCCGCCAACACCTGGCGGAAGGCGGCCTCCTCGATCTTGTCGAATTTCGTGAAGGTGACGCGCTTTCGACACTGAAGACCGACCTGCCCGACTCGATCGACCTGCTGCTGCTTGACGGCGCGAAGTCCCTCTACACGGAGATCTTGAGCCTGACGGAGGACCGCCTGAGGCCCGGAGCGCTCATCGTGGCGGACAATGCGGACTATTGCCCCGCCTATCTTGAGCGCGTGCGGGCGCCGGGCAGCGGCTATCTGTCGGTGCCCTTCGCCGATGACGTCGAGCTTTCCCTGCGGCTGGGCTGATCGATCACCTAAGCTTCAGGGAAAATGCCCTGAATCCATGTGTGAGCCCCCAAGACCTTCCTGAGCGACGCCCCCCTCAATCTCCGATAAATGAAGGCAATACGTCGTGAAACTGGTGGGAAATACCATCCTGATTACCGGCGGAACGAGCGGCATCGGCCGCGCGCTCGCGCTCGCATTCCATGAGCGTGGAAACCGCGTGATCGTAACGGGGCGGCGCCGGGAATTGCTGGACGCCCTTGCCGGCGCCCACCCGGGAATTGTCGGGATTGCGCTCGATCTCAACGAACCGGCTTCGTTATCTCGTCTTGGCCTGGAGGTGCGCGCGCGCTTTCCCGAGCTGAATGTGCTCATCGCCAACGCCGGCGTTTCGGGACCGGAAGACATGGCCGCCGAAGACTGGAACGCATCGACAGCCGAAGCGATCGTGAGGACGAATATTCTCGGTGTACTGTCTGTCACGGCCGAATTCCTGCCGATCCTCAAGGAGCGGCCGAACGCAACGCTCATGGCCACGAGTTCCGCACTGGCCTTCGTGCCGCGCGCGGGTTTTCCGACCTATTGCGCCAGCAAGGCGTTCCTGCACTCCTGGCTTGTATCGGTGCGGCACCAGCTGCGGAAGGTACCTGTCGAGGTTCTCGAACTCTCGCCCCCCTATGTGCAGACAGAGCTGACGGGCCCTCGGCAGGCCAGCGACCCCCGCGCCATGCCCCTGGATGCCTTTATCGCGGAGGTGATGGCGCTCCTCGCGCGGGGCGATCATCCGGATGGCGAGATTCTCCTCGCGCAGGACCAGACGCGGCGTTGGGCGGAACGGGATGGCAGGTATGCCGAGATCTTCGCGGCACTGAATCCTACATAGCAAGCTCCGAGAGAGCCGTGGAGAGGCGCGATCGGCGTGCCTCCACCTTTCCTGAAGCAGCATCGCGCCCGTGTGGGTTCACAAGCCCCGCGTGCCCCGGGGCGGGGTGCGCGGCGCATCCGCTCGTGCGGTTGGCAATACCCGAACGGTATTGAGACCCATACCGATAATATTGGCCTGACGCGCCTCCGGGCAATAATTGACCCACCAGCGAAATTGATCGGCCGCTCTCGTCTCAGGCCCGAGCGATCTCGTCTCCCGGCCCCGTTCCGGGACAAGCACTGATCTCGAGATTCACTAGATTCAAGGGAGAATTATTATGTTTGGTCGTTATGGTAAGGCGTTGATCGTCGGTGCCGCGCTTTTGTCGGGAGCCTTCACGGTATCCGCGGCTGATGCTGCCCCGGCGCGCAACGTCATTCTGGTTCATGGCGCGCTGGCCGATGGCTCGGGCTGGATGGGCGTTTACCATCGTCTCAAGGCGAAGGGCTACAAAGTCCAGGTGGTGCAGCAGCCGCAGACCAGCGAGGAAGAAGATGTCCAGGCCGTGAAGCGCGCGATCGCCCTGGCGGATGGCCCGGTGGTTCTGGTCGGCCACAGCTATGGCGGCCAGCTCATCACGGAAGCCGGTGACGACCCCAAGGTGACCGCACTTGTTTATGTTGCGGCGGCCGTTCCCGATGTGGGCGAGAGCCTGGAAGACCTCTTCAAGATCACGCCGTCGCCCACCGCCGATGCCATCCGCGCGACACCCGACGGCTTCCTCATGCTCGATCCGGCGCGGTTCCACGACGCATTCGCAGCCGACCTCCCCGGGGACCAGAGCGATTTCATGGCGGATTCGCAGGTCATGATCGCGGCAAAGGCGTTCGACACGAAGACCAAGGTCGCGGCGTGGAAGGTCAAGCGGAGCTACGGCATCGTCCCGCAACTCGATCGCACCGCCAGCCCGGTGCTGGAGCGCTTCATGTACACGCGTGCAAATGCCGAGATCACCGAAATCCCCGGTGCGAGCCACGCGGTGTTCGTTTCCCATCCCGCCGAGGTGGCCGCGGTGATCGAGAAAGCCGCTGCGAACTGACCGCGCCCCGCAGCATGGCGTCCGCAGCCGAATGGCCTGCCCGCGCGACGTGGTGAAGGGTCCTGCGCGCGCAGGGCCCTTCAGCTTCATGGCCGGCCGGAGTGGGCGAGGCTCGCACCCGCACGTTCAGGTTAAGTCGGCCTCTGTCAACCGCTTGACCTCCGCCAGGATGCCGGCAACCATCGGTCCGTTGGTTCCCCGCAGGGTGCTCAGGACGACGGGTGAGGTTGCGCCGTCCTCGGCCAGCGGCGCGAAGCAGATGTCCTGGCTGCGCATCAGCAGCGCTCTCGCCGGAACGATGCTGAAGCCGATGCCGGCGGCAGCCAGGCCCAGCGCGGCGGCCAGTCCGCGGATCGTCATCGTGTCCGCGGGCGTGAAGCCGACATGCTCGATGAAGCGCAGGACAGGATCTTGCGATCCGGGGGAGACCTGCTCCTCATACAATATCAGGGTTTCGCTCCTGAAATCCGCCAGCCGGACGGGCTGGCCGGCGCCACGAAACGCCGGGTGGCCCGTCGGCAGCGCCAGCATCAGCGACTCGTTCCGGACGATGATCTGCTCGACCTGGTCGTCCACCAGCAGCGTCAGGCCGAGGGCGAGGTCGATCTCTCCGTTGCGGAGGGCGCGAGGCTGATCGACCGATGCGACCTCGACATATTCGAACTCGTATTCGCTATGGTTCTCGCGCAGATACCGGAAGATCCGGGGAGACCGGCCGTACAGCAGGGGAAGATCGAAGCCGATCTTGAAAAGACGTCGCCGCTTCGCGTTGAAGGCGGCGACGTCCCGCTTGGTCCGCTCCACCCTCATCAGGATTTCGCTCGCGCGTTCCACCAGCAGGGCGCCGGCGGCGGTCAGCTTCAGTCCACGCGGGTTCCGGTGGAACAAGGACACCCCCAGCTCGGCCTCGAGCTTCGCGACCTGCCGGCTCAGCGGCGGCTGCGCGATATGAACCTCCGCGGCCGCCTTGGTGAAATTCAGGGTCCGCGCGACCGCCAGGAAATATCGGAGTTGGCGCAGTTCCACGTTTCAAACCCAAGCAGTTGGATTGCCCAGACCGATGGTACCGGCTCGCGCGTCGTCCGGCCACCGATCGATCCGGGGCGGAGCCGGCCGGAAAATCGCCCGTCCTCACCCGCTACGGGCGACGCACCGCGCCCAGAGCTATAGCCACAACGCAGAAAACGCCCCGGAGGGCGTCTGCTATAGATCTGATTTTTCGGATAAAAACTGGAGCGGGCGAAGGGATTCGAACCCTCGACCCCAACCTTGGCAAGGTTGTGAGATGGCTTTGATAGGCTTTTCCTGAGTTGGCTCTTGTGGTAAATAACGATTATAAATCAATCGATTGTTGATATTTAGATGTTCGCCATGATATGGATTTTCCCATCACGGTGGACACCATGTGGACACCATTTCCGAACGATGTCCACATGGATGGCCGAGATGGATCGATCGTCGAGTGTTCTGTTGACCAAACGTGCGGTCGACGCCGCCCAGCCTAGTGGTACGCGATATCACGTCTGCGATAGCAAGCTGGCGGGGTTCGCGCTTCGGGTAGAGGCAAGCGGGACGAAGACATTCGTCGTGCGTTATCGAGCCGATGATGGAGGGCGATCCGCTCCTCGTCGCTTCGTGACCATCGGACGCTATGGGACACTGACCGTTGACGAAGCGAGAAAGCAGGCCAAGACGATCCTTGGTGCCGCGGCGAAGGGAGACGACCCAGCAAACGATCGAGGCAAGAAACGGCGCGAAATCACGATGGCCAAGCTCATCGATCTCTATGAGGAAGAGGGCTGCTTTATCCAACGGGGCCAGCGCCAGGGCGAGCCGATGAAGGAGAGGACAAAGGCCTACACTCTTGCTCGACTTCGGCATCATGTAGTGCCTTTGCTCGGCCGCAAACGAGTGTCGGAAATTGGAACGGGCGAAATCGAGAGATTCGTCCGCGACGTTGCGGCGGGCAAGACCGCGCGGGACGAGAAAACTGGGCCTCGCAAACGCATCATTGTTCGCGGCGGTGATGGCGCTGCCCGAAAGGTTGTGCGGGATCTGTCGGCCGTCTTCAGCTTTGCGAATCGCCGCGGCATCATGACCGTGAACCCGGTGGAGAAGGCCTCCGTCCGGAAGACCGACAACCGGCGGGAGCGTTTCCTGACGCTGGAAGAAGTAGCTAAACTTGGGGCCGCTTTTGATGCCCTGGAGGCCGAGGGAGCAAATCCGAAGGCCATCGCGATTGCCCGCCTGTGGGCGCTCACCGGGTGCCGTCGGGATGAGATCGCTGGTCTGCGTTGGTCAGAGGTCGATTTCGAGCGGGGCTTGCTGATCCTTGCCGACAGCAAGACGGGCAAATCCATTCGCCCCCTTGGTGCTGCAGCCATCGCACTCCTTCATGCGGTTGATCGTGACCCAGAGGCCTCCTTCGTATTTCCAGCCGAACTCGGCGATAGTCACTACCAGGGTACAAAGCGGCTGTGGCCGAAGGTGATCCAGAAGGCGACATTGCCCGGCGTAACGCCCCACACATTGCGGCATACCATGGGGTCGACCGCGGTCTCTTCGGGCGAGGCACTGGCGCTAACGGGGGCAATCCTCGGTCACGCCAACCTGCGCTCAACAGCGATTTATGCTCACGTTCAGAACGATCCTTCCAAGAGAGCTGCCGATCGGGTGACCAAGAAGATTGCCAACGCATTGGCCGGAAAACTAAGGGATACGCGACAGCGAGGCGATGCTGTTAGATAACCCTCGCACTATAGGTGCCTTATTCCGGTTAAGGATTCACGGAACGTGCGATGGCTCGCGAACTAAGAGGATGGGCGCGGCCGCGTCCAATTCGAATCGCCTTTCTTATTCAAGAAGGTGAATACGCTGCCGTCACTTTGGACGCGATCTTCGCCGATTGTTATAGTCGTTGGGGTGGACGATTCAGTCTTGTCGTCCCTTGTATCGATGGGCGGATTTCACAAGTCTACTGGCCATGGCTTGAGACCTTCGATCCCGACCTAATCTACTCGTATGTGTCGCTCAGCCGCGAGGACATTATTGAGCTTCACGAGCGACTTTGCCCGGCGAAATATACTTTTCATGGAACAGGCGGGGACCACCCCGATGATCCGTCCAGCTATCGTCCCTCCTATGAATCCAAACCGCTTTCCTCACTTTCAACCATTTTCCGGTCTGCGCGATATACTCGCGTGCGCGGTGAAGGTGCTGCCGTCCAAATTATTGATAGCTGGCACACCGAAAGCGCGACGCGTTTCCTGACTGACAATTTCGGAACCTACCGGAGCAGTCAGGGCAGCGGCATGTTTCCATCTGATGCAACTGGAATAGCAAGCCTTCTGACGATTGTTTCACCCGAGGCGCAGGCTGATCGTCACCAGGGCGTTCCGCGCGACCTCAATGCGATCCCAAATGAGATGGCAGCGTTTGTCGCCTTTGCCGAAGGGCAGGCAACAAGCCTGGCGATGGCATCGCAGCTCTTCGCGCCGAAACTGGAGATTCAAGCAGGCCGGTGGAGTGGGACCTTCAATCTAGTTGTCGGAGACAGCTTTTCGGATCGCGTAATGTTCTGGAACGCGCGCCTGTTCATTCCATCATGGTTGGACAGTGATCTGTGTTGCTTCCGCATCACGCCTGGGCAGGCGGAGGACAATGATTTCGTTCAAGTGCTCGTTAGTCTCATCAACCGCCGCAATCACGTGAATCGGGGCTCTGGGGGCCAGCCGCAACTCGCGATCAGATCATGCTCGCTTGACCCCGGGCACCTCGACGCCATCCGACAAAGGCTAGCTACGTCTCGGCTATGGGGCGCGGTCAAGGCGGAGGCGATTGCCGGTCCAGATGCTCTTGTGCCTACCGATGAGGCGCTTTCCAACGCGCGGGAAGGCAATCGCTTTGGTGACGGCCTGTTTCCTCGCGCCGATTGGATGGAGTTTGTCTGGACCGGACCCTCGGCCCGCCCACTTGCCACAACGCCAGATCATCTTGTCGACGCGCCGCCGCGTCAGGTTTTCGCCCAAGGCTATTGGGGCACGGACTATCTCTTCGAATATGATGGTCCTGGGCCTCGTTTCGGCGGCAACAATCGTTGGATCCTACCCCGCCGTTGGCGAATGGCTCAGGCCTTTCAGGTCAGGTTGGCGAACACGCCTCCCCATGCACTATTGTCCCCGCGGCGCAGTCGGGGCGGCGCACTTGCAGTCTTTCACAACGCTGACCATCCGATTGATACGATCACTGTCCCTATTACCGATGGCGCGTTCTATTTTGCGCTGACGCAGGACGGTCGTTGGGCCGCGCAAGCTGAAGAGTACGGGCAGATCGAGCCTCCATCCAAAGTGGATTGGGCCAATCCATCAAACGAAGCCCGCTATCTTGCCGGGGTGTTGGGCATGGCCGGAGGGCTCCTGCCCGCGAGCAGTTTTCTGTTGCATCCATTTCTTCGAGATTTCTTTGCGCGCCTGGGCGGCACACCGGGATTGCAGCCCGACAAGGTTAAGCCAACGGTCGATCGACTCCGGAAGCTCGCCCCTCGGCTTCCCGCCTTCGATCTGCGCGGAGAGACTGAGCGAGAGGCCCTTGGAACACTGATTGTGAAAGCGGCGAAATCGCTCAAAAATCCACTGCACTTCGTAAAATACGAAGATATGAAACGCGGATGGAAGGAACACCGTGCAGCTTATCAAGCGGCTCATCCGCAGTTGGGGGAACCCGATCCCAGCGTCGATTGGGACAAGCTCGAAGAGGATTCACTCGACGCGTCCCTTATCGCTATGCGGCGTCGCCAGATGGTCTTTCAGGGGCATCAATGGACCTGCTCCAACTGTCATCATCGCAACTGGGTTGATCTGGGCAGCCTCGCGCCAGAACTCAGTTGTGAGGTCTGCAAGACCGTCGTTCAGGCGCCTGTTGCCATCAATTGGCTTTTCCGTCCGAACGAGTTTTTGATCGAGAGCCTCCGCGATCATAGTGTTTTATCACTGGTGTGGGTGCTGACCGTTCTCCTGGAACGATCGCGGTCGTCGTTCATTTATACCGGACCAACATGGTTCGGTTTTCGCCCCGACTCCGAAGAGCCTGACGCTGAAGCCGATCTACTGGTTTTGAGCGACGGACAAGCAATCCTGTGCGAAGTCAAGTCAAGCTGGCATAGCCTTCGCGGTTCCGATATTCGCGACCTGGTCAACTTGGCGAAACGACTCCGGCCGGATCTCGCGCTTCTTGCGGTCATGGAATCCGGAGCTGGGCCTCAAGCGGAGCTCATGACTGCCAAAGCCGATTTGGAAGGGGTGGGAATTGGCTTTGAACTACTGATACCTCATGCCGAAGAGCATCGCGATGATCTTTACCTGCCATCGCCGGATTAGCCGTCCGATGGTCCGCGCAAATTCCTTATGGATATTTGCTTTCTCGAAGCTGCCGAGGTCGTCATCGGCACGATCGGGTCGGTGTCTCTCAATCGGCGCCTGTTCGTCACGCTTCCGAAAATAATCCCCTTACCGTCTCGATCGGCATCAGCATGGTCCGTTCGCCGAGCGGGGAGAGAATAAATCCATGCCGCTGGTAAAAGCTCACGGCCGCATCGTCGATCGCATGAGCCACGATGGCTCGAACGCCGGCGATCTCGGACGCGGCCAAGCAGCGCCGCAGCGCATCTGCGAGCAGGTCGGTGCCAAGCCCCATTCCCTGATACGCTTGATCGACTGCCAGACGACCGATCAGCAGCAAGGGAATTTGCTCCGGCATACCCTGGCGCAGCTTGGCGCTCGGCAGGGCGATCCGCTTTTCCATGGCGGTCGAGATGGCATAATAGCCGGCGACGCGCTTCGGGGTATCCCTGTCGCAAACCACATAGGTGCGCGCCGACATCCCTTCACTGGCAAGGGCTCGATCCCGCAGCCAGTCATCGAGAGACGGATGCCTGCCATTTCGGAACGCCCCGACATCGTGATCGCCGGTCAACCGCTCCGGAGGGTCAACGCGTAGTCCTTGGGGCCGCTTTTGGCTTCCCTCTCCCTTGCCGGCCGGCATCAACGCTCCCAGACGGGCTTGCGCTTCATCCGCGTAAGAAGTTCCTCGGCCGGCTTGGCCGGAGCATCGAGCAGTGCGAGGAAGGCCACATGCGCCGCATCATCAAGAAAGAAGCTGCGCTGGTCGAGAATGGCTTCCTCCGCTTCCCGACGGGCGCTGTCCAGCATGAATTCCGACAGCTTCTGTCCGCGCAAGCTCGCGGCCCGACTTAGGATCGCCTTAGTCCCCGCCGAGGCGCGGATCTGGATGAGATCATCTTTCCGAGCAGCATCACGTTTGCGGCCACTCTCCGAGCGGGCTGATTGCACCATCGGAACGCTCCTATTTCAGGAGCCGGACATTGAAGATTTGCCATTACAATGTCAATACATTTCGGCCCAATCCAATCCTACAGCCTGATGCGGGGAGCGAGGAGACTTTCCCCTCGCTCCCCCGCCCAGCCGGGATTCCCCCCCAGGCGCTGCGGACGCCCGAGTTGCACGACCTCACCGAAGCCATCGAGGCCTTGCGCTTGGCCGGCAAGAGAACAAGCGATCATGAGTTCGCGTGGTTCAGTGCTGCCAACTCTTGTAGACGAACTCGAGGCTGTAGCCGTCCGGGTCTCTGACCTGCGCAGCATAGTAGCGTGGATCATAGTGGGCTTGTGGACCGGGCGGGTGAATCTGCGTGGCCCCGGCGGCGAGAGCCGCCGCATGGGCCTCTCGCACGTCCGCGTCGGAATCCGCCACGAAGCCGACATGCACGGCACCGGGCGCAGGCGTGCCCGCCCTGAGCCACAGGAAGAAGCGGCCGTTGGCTCCAAAGCCCTTAAGGTCTGGATGCCCGGGAGGGCCGTCCTTCCCATCATAGTCGATACGCTCCGTGATCCCGAGCGGCGCCAGCGCTCTGGTGTAGAAATCGATCGAGCGATCAAGGTCGCTCACAGTCAGAAAAATATGATCGAGCATGGAGTGATCCTCGTGAGATGAAGCAGGAAGGTTCAGTATCCGACGCCGCGCACGCCACCTGCCGCGCGGATCGACTCTCCCGTCACCCAGTGCGAATCCTCCGATGCAAGGAATACCGCGACCGGCGCGATATCCTCGGGTTCGCCGATGCGGCCGAGCGGCGTGCCGGCAATCATCTTCTCGCCGAACTCACCCGCGAAATTGCCGTCGGTGGCGGGCGTGTTGGTATTGCCCGGCAGGATCGAGTTCACCCGAATCCCGCGCGGCCCGAGTTCACGGGCCAATGCGAGCGTCATCGTGTCCACGGCCCCCTTCGTCGCCGCATAAGCGCTGGAGGCCAGATAGGGATCGGTGCTCAGGTACGAGCTGATATTGATGATGCTGCCGCCGGTTTCCCCGAAATGCTTCACCGCCTCGCGGATCGCGAGGAAATAACCCAGCACGTTGAGGTTGAACTGCTTGTGGAAGGCGTCTTCGGTCAGGTCGGCGACCATCTCGAACACAGCGATACCGGCATTGTTCACCAGGATGTCCACCTTGCCATGGTTGGCCTTCACGGTGTCGAACAAGCGGACAATGTCGGCAGATTTGCTCATGTCAGCCTGCGCGGCGATAGCCGACCCGCCAACGGCCTCGATCGACGCCACGACGGCATCGGCCCCCTGCCTGTTGGTCAGGTAGTTCACGACAACGGTGGCGCCTTCCGCTCCGAGTGCCTTGGCGATCGCGGCGCCGATGCCGCTCGACGCGCCGGTTACGACGGCAATCTTTCCGTTCAGCTTCATCTGGAAGTCCCACCCGTATCAATGCAATTTTGATTGTTGCAGTTATACGGGTGCACCCACTTTATGCAACAATCAAAATTGCATAAACCGGGCGACTGCGATATTCATGCTTGGTGTCTTCGCTTGGACCGGTGAGGGATTTCCCGCCGAAGGCGTGGTGCTTCCCGACCCCGGTCGTGAGGAGCAGCGTGGCAAAATGACGATATGATCGATACCCGCTTTCCTACGGCCTTGCAGATCATGCTGTCGCTTGCGCTAGCAGAGGCTGAGGGTGTGCCAAGCCTGTCGTCGGCGGAACTGGCTGCCTCCGTGGGTGGCCACGGCACCTTTGTCCGCAAGCTACTTGCCCCCCTGATCCGCGATGGCCTTCTGATCTCAAAAAAAGGAAAGTCGGGCGGAATGTCCCTGGGGCGGGCAGCGGATCGGATTACGCTGCGCGACATTCTCGTGTCGGTCACAGAGGAAAAGCCCCTTTGGTCGAGCCGGACGGATTTCCCACGCCGCTGCATCGTGACAAAGGGTATCGGAGACTATTTCGACAGGCTGGCGACCAATGCTGAAGAGGCCGCCAGAGCCACGCTGCAAACGTGCACGCTCGCTCAGGCGCTCGACGATTTGCGGGCGATCGTGGAGCGTGATCGCTCAAATGGCGACGCTACGCCCGGCGATCCTGAGAGCTCATCCGCAACGTCACATTGTGCGGATTTGCGATAACGGAACAAGCCGAGAAGCTGATCCCTGATCGGTGATGTGAACCATAGCGCCTCTTAGGTGGCCATGGGGTACCTGCGTGTGATTGCCCACTCCGACGGGGAGACGGTAGAGGTCCTCACCGTCTCCACCGCCCCCGATACAATACGGCGAGCTGCGCTCGCTTTGTCCTGATCGGCTGCGGCTGAAGGCTTGCCGATCCCGAAAGGGGAGAGATGGTCTTAGCCCTCTCTCCCCCGCAACCGCCGCCTGCGCGAGGGCGGGGCCGCGCGCTCGCAAGGCGGCGCATAGCTACCATTGTCCCAACCGTTCCGATCCACCCCGCTCGCGGCGCAGCCCAGCCCTGCTCGCCGGCAGCCGCCCCCCTCTCTGCCGCGCGCTCACGCGCCCCCGGAAGGCATGTCGGAGGACATGCCTTCGGCATTTACGGAGAAAGGACCGGAACAATGGCCAGAACATCGAAGAAGGCACGGGCCGTCACCGAGACGATGGCGGATCACGTTGCGGATGCGGAAGTCCGTAGCATCGGGGAAGCGGCGACGGAAATCGTCGGCGCGCTGCCCGCACCGGAGGCAGAGGCCGTGAGCGGCGCGGCGGATTTCATTCCGCTCAACAAGTTGAAGAAGTCGCCGCGCAATGCCCGCAAGACCCCGCACAGCGAAGCGACCATCGAGGCGCTGGCCGCCAGCATCGCCGTCAAGGGTATGCTGCAAAACCTTGTGGTGGAGCCCGAGCTTGATGCGGCGGGAGAGCCCACCGGCAGCTATTTCGTGACGGTGGGCGAAGGCCGCAGGCTTGCCCAGCTTCTCCGCGTGAAGCGCAAGGAGATCAGGAAGACCGAGCCTGTGCGCTGCGTCATCGACACGGCGAACGACCCGTACGAGATCAGCCTTGACGAGAACGTCACCCGCGAGGCGATGCACCCGGCCGACCAGTTCGAGGCGTTCCGAGAGCTTGCGGAAAATCACGGATGGGGAGCCGAGGAAATCGCCGCCCGCTTCGGCGTGACGGCGCATGTGGTGCGCCAGCGCCTGCGGCTCGGCACAGTCAGCCCCAAGCTGTTGCAGGTGTACCGCGAGGGCGGCTTGAACCTCGATCAGTTGATGGCCTTCGCCATCACCGAGGACCATGCCCGGCAGGAGCAGGTCCATGAAGGTCTCGGCTACAACAAGGAGCCGTGGATTATCCGCCGTGACCTGACGAAGACCAATGTGGCAGCAACGGACCGGCGCGCGATCTTCGTCGGCGCGGAAGCCTTTGCCGAAGCCGGTGGTACCATCCTGCGCGACCTGTTCACCGAGGATCGCGGCGGCTTCTATGAGGATGCCGCGCTGCTGGACCGGCTCGTCACCGGGAAGCTGGAGCGGATCGGCGCCGAGGTTCAGGCGGAAGGCTGGAAGTGGGTCTCGGTCCACATCGACTATCCCCATGCCCACGGCCTGCGCCGCGCCTATCCGCTGCCGGTGGAGCTTTCCGAGGAAGATGCCGCCGCCTATGCCGCTGCGCAGGAGGAATACAACCGGCTGTCGGAGGAATGGGAAGGCGCAGAGGAGCTCCCCACAGAGGCGGACGAGCGGTTTGGGGTGCTCGAAGCGGACATGGAGCGCATCGACGTGCTCCGGCACATCTATGGCCCGGATGACATCGCGCGCGGAGGCGTGTTGGTCGTGCTGTCGCATGACGGCACTGCCCGCATCGAGCGCGGCTTCATGCACCCCGAGGACGAGAATTGGGCGCCGGAAGAAGCCGCAGAGGGCGTTCGCCTCAACGAGGATGGCGGGATCACCGGGTTCATCAAGGACGGCGAACAGGACGAGGACGGCAACCACGTTTCCGCCCTCGACGCCGAGGACGAGGACGCCGGGGACGCGAGCAAGCCGCTGTCGGACCTTCTCGTGCGAGATCTTACGGCACACCGCACGCTCGGCCTACGCCTCGCTCTCGGCGAGCAGCCGGACATGGCCTTGATCGCCGTCACCCATGCCCTCGCCGCGCCGACCTTCTATCGCGGCTCGGAAGCCGTCTGCCTCGAGATCCGCCCGAGCAGCCCGCACCTTGGCGGGCATGCGGACGGCATCGAGGACACCGCCCCGGCGAAGGCGCTGGCGGATCGCCATGCCGGCTGGCAGGCGGATATGCGGCGCGACGTGGTTGACCTGTGGGGCTTCGTCGCCGCGTTGGATCAGGCGAGCGTGCTGGCGCTGTTCGCCCATTGCGCCTCGCTCACCGTCGATGCGGTGAAGCTGCCTTGGGAGCGCAAGCCGCGCGCCCATGAGACCGCCGACCGGCTGGCGAGCGCGCTCGCGCTCGACATGACGGCCCACTGGACGCCCACCGCGCGGAGCTATTTCAGCCGCGTGACCAAAGCGCACATTGTCGCCGCCGTGCGGGAAGCGGTCAGCGACGAGGCAGCGGAGCGGATCGCCGGCATGAAGAAGCAGCCCATGGCGGAAACCGCCGAGCAGCTTGTCGTTGCCACCGGCTGGCTGCCCGCGCTGCTGCGCACCGAGCGGCCCGCTTGGCTGGACGCCTCGGAAGCCGCCGATACCGGCCCGGCCGACGACGGCGCAGCCTTCGACCACGCCGCCGAATGAGCCCACGGCCGGAGCCGCCGCCTGCGGCTCCGGCCAGCCTCTCGTCAGCCCCGAGAATTTTCCGGCCGCGCCATCGCGGCGCGGCCGGAGACCTCGATAGCCCCACTACCAAGAACCGGACCCATGAAAACCGAGAGCGAGCAGCGGGCCACGCTGACCCGCATGGAAAGGGCGCGCGCCGAGACCGAGCGCCACCTTGCCATCATCGAACGGCAGATCGCCGGCCGCGCCGAGCGCATCGCCATGAACGCCCATGTCCAGACCCGGCGCTTCGGACGCGCGACCTCCCGATGGAACCCCGCCGACGAGCGTCGCTATCAGGAGACCCTTGCCACGCTGCGCTTCGCACGGCGCGCCGAGATCGAGGCGCTCGCGCGCAAGCTGGCGCGGCAGGCCGCCGCCATCGCCGCCTTTCGCCTGCGCCAAGGGATCAATGCGGCAACGCAGGAGATCGCGTCATGATCCCGCGTGTCCCCCGCACTGAACCCCTGATCCCCGACGATATGCGCGACCAGCTGATCGATAACGGCCGCATCAGCGAGGAGTGCGACGGCTTCGACCCGTTCCCGGTGGTCAAGCTGTTCACCCCCGACGCCGGAGCCACATGGCTCATTACCGAAGCCTATGCCGAGGACGGTGACTTGCGGCTGTTCGGCCTGATGGACCTCGGCCTCGGCAGTCCCGAACTGGGCTACGCCATGTTGTCCGAGATCGAGGACGCGCGCGGCAAGCTCGGCCTGCCGGTGGAACGCGACCTGTATTTCGAGGCCGAGCATCACCTCAGCACCTACGCCAAGCTCGCCCGCCGTGCTGGCATGATCGTCACCTGAAGCCAGAGCCGGCGTGGCGTGGCGTGGCGTGGCGTGGCGTGAATACAGATGCGCCGGATGCTGGACGGTTGCAATAACGATCGCTCCGTTGTCTGAAATCCGCTTTTGCGGATTTCAGACGGCCCTGACGATGCCGACCACAACGCCCGCCACAGCGCCGGCCTCGTCGGCAAACGGCAAATAGAGCCGGACGATGCGGGCAGGCCCATCCGGAAGCTGCACCTGGTCTTCCATCATCAGCGTGCGCCCGGATGCGAGAACGATGGCCGCCTCATTGTCCGCATCCGGGCGCGACGGCGTGAGCCGGCCGACCGGCTCGCCGGCCAAAGCAACTCCATAGAGCCGGTCGACATCCTCGCCGCTGCGCTCGATCCTCAGCGTCTCATCCGATTCGGCCGGGCGCCGAATCACGACGATCACATCATCCAGATCGGCCAGACGCTCGGTGATACTCCCGGCCAGTGGGATGGCCGCGCCTTCACAGCGCGCAAGCCAGACGCGATAAAGCCGACCTAACGCTGGATGTCGGTCCGCCAACAATCGAGAATCCATGCTGGGATCCGCTGTACCAAGGCTAACCAGATTTTCTGGTTATCTGTATTTCGGTTTAATTGATCTGCCGGTTTCGTCAATGACCGGCAGGGCATATGCAAAAAACGCTTCGCTCGCCAAGGCATATGCGTCTGGTTCAGCTCATCGTCGATAAGCGCCGGGAAGCCGGCATGAGCCAATCCGATCTGGCTGAAGCGCTCGGCCGATACCAGTCTGTTGTTGCCGCCATCGAATCCGGCGGCCGTCGCATCGATGTCGTCGAGTTCCTTGAGCTTGCCGAAACGATCGGCTTCGATCCACATGACGTCATCCGCGAAGTATCCGCAATTGCATCGAAGCGCAAAGCGAAGCGCAAGACGTTATGATCGAACATCAGTGCAATTATCCCAACGCTGACACATTCTCACTCCCTATATTTCTGAGAGGCTAGGCGTCGCCCTTCGGGCCGGGCTCTATGCGCCTCCTGCGGTGGCTTCCGAAGCCCCTTGCGGGTCTTCGCCTCCGGTAACGATGCCTGACGCGCGGGACAGCGGCGGCGGGCATTCCCACGATAAAGCCCCGCTTTCGAGGGACTTCCCCTGTGGCGGCCGGCGTTACTCGGCAAATCGTGACGACGGGACGGGATGAGGGAGATTCTGCCCCCGATGCCGGTCTCGACCATTCCCGCATTGCATCGAACGGATCGGGAAAGCCCGCATCGTCCGGGCACTTATGGAGGCGAGGCAGCCACGGCCCCACGCGGGAGCAATGTCGTTTCTTGGCAACGCCGCCCCGAACTCGGTGGCAGGCAAGGAGCGGAGAGGGTTCAGCCCGCTCTCATTGTCGCCGGCCGATCGTCAGGGAGAACCGATCACTTCGCCCCGCCGGTGAGGCTGGGGGCCTGTCCGGCCCTCTCGGAGAAGCCCTTGGCGGTGGCGGTGAAAGCGTCGTTCCGATTGCAGCTATCGGGTGGTTCCTCCTGTCCGTCTGTCTCAAGCCACGTCCATCTCGTCCTCGATAGGCAGGGGTCTGACCGAAGACCGGCGACGCGGGCGTCACCTCGATCTTGAACCCGCAACACGCCGCCTGCGGCTTTTTCCCGCCGCCGGCCAGGGCCGGCTTTGCACCGCGAAGCGAAAAAGTCCTCGCCGGATGTTGCGGGCCGATCGTCCCCGGTCTGCCGACCCCCATCGAGGCCGCGATGGGCGCGGCCCGGTCAGCAGAAGGAATCACCGCAATGGCCACCATCGGCACTTTCATCGCCACCGCCAAGGGCTTCAAGGGCGCGGTCAAGACCCTGAGCCTCAACGTCAAGGCGGTCGAATTCGTCCCCGCCGAAGGCGACAACGAGAAGGGGCCGGACTTCCGCATCTTCTCCGGTGCCACCGAGTTCGGAGCGGCGTGGAAGAAGACCTCGCGCGAGGGCCGCGACTACCACTCCGTCAAGCTGGACGATCCGTCATTCCCGGCTCCGATCTATGCGAGCCTGGTCGAGACGGAGGCTGAGGGTGAGTTCGCACTCATCTGGTCCCGCCGCGCCGCCGAGTGACACCGGCTGCCACAGGGGAGCCCCGCGCAAGCGGGGCTTCGCCATGTTCATGTCCGCCGCCGCCCGAAGGAGGGAGATACGGCGAGCCGTGCTCCCTTTGCCCTGATCGGCTGTGAAGCGTCCTAACGGCGCTTCTTCGCCGCCTCATACACCTCGGAACGCTCGCGCTTCCCCACGGCAACGACGACCACCGTGACCCTTTCATCCTCGATGCGATAGACCAGCCGATAACCGGCCGAGCGCAGCTTGATCTTGTAATGATCCGGCATGCCGCGCAGCGCGTCGGCCTGCACATGCGGTTGCGTCACGCGCTCCGCCAGCTTCTTCTTGAACTGCTCGCGCAGCGTCGCACCGAGCTTGTCCCATTCCTTGCGCGCGGAGGGCAAGAACTCCAGCCTATAGGTCATCGAGGCTGACCGGCACGCCCTTCTCGTTCGCGCGTGCCTTGGCGATTTCGACCAGCGCCTGATCGTCGAGCGCGTCCATCATCGCCTCATAGGTATCGGCCGGCACCATATAGGCCATGACCCGGTTGTGGTTCAGGATCGCGACCGCGCTGCCCCGCGCGCCGTCGACGATGGCAGTCGGGTTCTTCTTCAGGTCGGAGACGCTCACGGCGATCTCGGCTTCAACGCGCTGCATGGCTCGGTCCTCGAAAAGGAAGGCTCGGAATTCAGGTCGAATTTCAGAGCCAAATTACGCCCTATATAGTCGATCCCCGCAAGCTCTGCCAGAGGCGTTCAGGACGGCGACAGCCCGCCGTGGCATTGATCCGGCGCAGCTTCGTGTCGGCGCGACGGAAAAAATCCGGCCCCGACCGACGTGTCCGCAAGGATCACTTCGCAGCCTTGCTCCGGCGGCGGGGCGCCGCCTCGGCTTCGGGCATTGTGCCGCCGAGGGCGATCAGGCGCTTGCCGGCCTCGACGCGCACGAGAGTTTCGAGCGCCCGGTGGACGATGGCAGCCGTCTCCCTGATGTCGGTCAACGACCGGGCTCTCTCCATCAGCCCGTCGTCTATGTTGATGGTGGAGCGCATGGGCTTGTTCCTTCTGTTGCGTCGGAAGGGCGTCATCTGATGCCGATTTCAACGCATACGGCCATGCCCGTCACCGCCCGAAGACTGTACGGCGAGTTGCGCTCCGGTTGTTGTGATCGGCTGCGGCCGGAAGCCTTGCCGATCATGAGGGGAAGCCAAGGGGGACTTTCCCCCTTTCTCCCCTCAAGTGCCGCCTGCGCGATGGCAGGGCCGCCGGCTCGCAGGACGGCCGAAGACCGTCATCCTTCCGATCGTCGCCACACCGTCCCGCTCGGCCCGGCAGCCCGGCCATGCTCGCCGGCACTTGTCCCCTCCCATCCCTGCGCGCTCACGCGCCCCCGGAAGGCATGTCGGGGGACATGCCTTCGGCATTTACGGGAAAGGATCAGGACAATGAACGTCATCACCAGCAGCCAGCACAGCCAGCCGGTTTCCGGCGGCTTCCGCGTGGACATCTCGCGCGGCGAGCGGATCGGGCGGGTTTCGTCGGAATGGTTCTCGCGTCCCGACGATGAACGCTATCTGTCGCTCACCGAGCTTTACGACGCGGTGAAGTCCCGCGCGGATCGCGCCAAGGCCCGCACCGTGGAAAGCAGCGCCGTGCGCGTGGAGGCGAGCCGGGAGGATGCCGAGCGGCTTGCGCTCATCGTCCCCGGGCAGGAAGCACCCATCGCCCCGACCCATTGGAGCTTCGGGCAGTTGTGCAGCCTTGTCGGCGCGCCCGCCACCTATATGCGCCAGCTTCCCGCGCCGCTCGCCGGCATCAATCTTCAGCACGGCTTGCTGTCGCACCGCGCCGAGCTTGTGAAAACCCTGGAGGCGGATGACGGCCGCGTGGAATTGCGCGCCGTGACCGGGCCGGACTATGGCCGCATCTGGGATCACGAGCTTGTCGCCGCCGTCATGAAGATCGCCGGCAACGGCGTCGGCGATACCATGTGGAAGGTGCCGGGCGTGCTGGATTGGGCGACCATGACGCACAATCCCTTCGTGGACGTGACGAAGGACACGACCACGCTCTATGCCAGCGACCGCGACGTGTTCCTGTTCTTGGTGGACGATACCCACCCCATCGAGGCAGGACGCCTGCCGAACGGAGAGCCGGATTTGTATTTCCGGGGCTTCTATTGCTGGAACAGCGAAGTCGGATCGAAGACCCTCGGCATTGCGAGCTTCTATCTCCGCGCCGTGTGCATGAACCGCAACCTTTGGGGTGTGGAGGGTTTCGAGGAAATCAGCATCCGGCACAGCAAGTTTGCGGCGCAGCGCTTTGCCCATGAGGCGGCGCCGGCGCTAACCAGCTTCGCCAATTCCTCGCCCGCGCCTTTCGTGGCGGGCATTAAGGCGGCCCGGGAAAAGATCGTCGCCCGCACGGACGAGGACCGCGAGAGCTTTCTGCGCAAGCGCGGTTTCAGCAAGGCAGAGACCGGCAAGATCATCGAGACGGTCTTGCAGGAGGAAGGCCGCCCGCCCGAAAGCATCTTCGATTTCGTGCAGGGCATGACGGCGCACGCCCGCGCGAAGGCGCATCAGGATAGCCGGCTTGAACTGGAAGCGAAAGCAAAGACCCTGCTGGAGAAAGCCGCATAGCCACAGATGCCGCGCGGTCGGTCCATCGACCGCGCGGCTTTCTGTATCCGGAATTTTCCGCCGACCCGTAAGTCCGGGTCGGCGGCGCGGCCGCGCCTCGACAGGGCGGCCGTGGCTCGCCGGGCTCCGCCCGGCTCGCAAAGTCATAGCTGGAACGGCCTCTACTATCCGAACAAAGGCCGCCTGCAATCAACCGCTTCCGACGATGCACGACACCTTAACTTTAGCCGCCTCATTTTGGGGGACACTGCGCGTGCTCTTGAAAACAGAAGCTTTCCGAAACACCCGGAGGAAACATGCCCCACACGCAAGACTGGATGGCCAACGCCGCCTATCTCTACATCCTCTTTCTCGACCGTCCGGCCGTCGCCTGGGAGCACCTGCGGCGCAATCCCGGCTATCGGAACGACTGGCGCCGCTTTGGCACGAAGCGGCGCCCATCATTGAGCGCACATGCGCAGAATTGGGGGTTACGATTTCTTCGAGAACCCCAAACACGACGCGCGCGACGCGTTGCCGTTCTGGCGGCCTGATCCAGACATCGCGCTGCCGATCGTGCCAGACGAAGACCCGGAGACTGTCGCACCGGTCTTCGACCTCTGGACCTTTCCCGGCCGCAAGGCGATCGGCCATGACGGCGGCCGCCTCGCGCTGAAGCTCACCCGGCGCGGCCGCTCCTGGCATGTCCATATCGCCGGCACGCTTGACGCCACCATGCCCTTCACCTTCGCGATTGCACCGGACGACCGGGCCGATGCCCGCTTGCGCGAGGCCAAAGAGCTACTGGCCGTGATCACCACCCGCCCAGCCGGACTTGCCGGCCGGCGCGGCACGGCCGAGCCGATCATCACCATGCAGTCCTTGCAGGCCCTCGACGGTCATCTCGCCGGAGCCAGCGAGCGCGAGATCGCCATCGCGATCTTCGGCGCACGCATCGTGAAGGAGAAATGGCATGGTGACAGCGAGCTGCGCGCCAGGGTCCGCTATCTCGTCCACCGTGGCCGCGCTCTCATGAATGGCGGTTATCGCCGTTTCCTCTGGGGCGCGACCGCGCGTCGGGCCGGCGAGTATTCCATGCCCGCCGCCGCCCCGTGAGGGAGAAAGCCGGCCGGCCAGGATTCTCCATACGCAGCAGGATAGGCTTTCCCCAAGCTGCCTCCCAACCGCTGGACCGGGCTTCGCTCGGCCGGCCTGAGACGGAGGCAGCTTTATGGATCGTCCCGAATCCAAACCGGCCAGCCGCTACCTCACCAATGAGGAAGCGGCCGCCTATCTCAAGCTCTCGCCGCACACGCTGAACAAGAAGCGCGTCATTGGCGGCGGGCCGAAGTTCCGCAAGCTCGGCTCCCGCGTCGTCTATGCGATCGACGACCTCGAAACCTGGATCGAGGCGCGCGCCTGCAACACCACCTCCGATCCCCGCTACGCCCAAGCCCGCTGACGGCAACGCATGGCGGCGCGCAGACACATATCCGAGCGCGACCAGCTCGAACTGTTCCGATCGCGCTCCGGCGACATGGCGACCCGCGACTCGCAGGATCTCATGGCCTATCCCTTCTTCTCCCTCGCCAAGTCGAAGCGTGTCCAGCCGATCAAATTCGAGGCTGGCGACGTCCGCATCCATGTCGAGGCCCCGGCCGAGTTCGGCCTGGCCACCATATGGGACGCCGACATCCTGATCTGGGCCGCTTCGCAGATCGTCGACGCCCGCGACCTCGGCCTGCGCACCTCGCGGCTGATGGCAACAACCCCCTATGAAATCCTGACCTTCATCGGCCGCGGCACCTCCGTCCGCGACTATCAGCGGCTCAAGGCCGCGCTCGACCGCCTGCAAGCCACCACCGTCGCCACGTCGATCCGCCAGCCCTCCGAGAGACGCCGACATCGTTTTTCTTGGATCAATGAATGGAAGGAAAGGCTCGACGCCAAGGGCCGGCCGCTCGGCGTCGAGCTGATCGTGCCAGACTGGTTCTACGAAGGCGTTCTCGACAACGCCCTGATCCTGACGATCGATCGGAACTATTTCGATCTGTTCGGTGGCATCGAACGCTGGCTTTACCGGCTGGTGCGCAAGCATGGCGGCCGCCAGCCCGGCGGCTGGAGCTTCGATTTTCATCATCTCCACGCCAAGTCGGGCAGCCTCTCGCGCTTCTCGAACTTCGCCTGCGATTTGCGCGACATCGTGCGCCGCCAGCCCTTGCCTGGCTATCGGCTGCGCATCGACCGATTCGACGACGGCCGCGAACTGCTCGTCTTCGCGCCGGCCACGCCGCTTCTGTCCGCTTTTTCAAGGGAGGCTGTGGAAAGGCTGTGAATAGTCTCGTGCTATCGAAGGCATTCGGACTCGTGCTATCGGGGGCACGACTATCGTGCTATCAAAGGCACGAATATGCGTTAAGCAATTGTGGCGCTTTGCAAATTCGCCCCCCTAACTTCTCTAATATGGAATCTAACTTTCTTTGTTTGTCTGGCGACATTGTTGATAAATACGACCAATATAAACAGACGAAAGACAATTATGACTTAAGTCATGCGAATAAGTACACCTATGGGCAATCCCATACGGTCTTCGCGCAGCCTATCGCACCAGCATGCCCCCAAGGACGACTGATACCCGGACATGACGCCCGTGCCAGCCTGGAGGGCGCGTCGTGATCGTGGCGCTCCTGAACCAGAAGGGCGGCGTCGGCAAGACCACGCTGGCCACCCATCTCGCTGGTGAGCTGGCGGCCGCTGGCGCGCGTGTCGCCGTCGTCGACGCCGATCCGCAAGGCTCGGCGCTTGACTGGTCGCAGCGGCGCGCGGAAAGCGGCCTGCCGCGGCTGTTCGGCGTTCTCGGGCTGCCCCGCGAGACGCTGCATGCGGAAGTTCCTGACATCGCCCGCGGCGCTGATCACGTCGTCATCGACGGCCCGCCACGCGTAACCGCGCTGGCGCGTTCCTCGATCCTCGCCGCCGACCTGGTGCTGATCCCGGTCCAGCCGTCGCCCTATGACGTCTGGGCGAGTGCCGAGATCGTAGCGCTGATCGGCGAGGCGCGGCTGTTCAAGCCGCAGCTCCGCGCCGCCTTCGTCGTCAACCGCCGCATCGTCGGCACCATCATCGGCCGCGACGTGCGCGCCGCGTTGCCGGAGGGCTTGTCCGCGCTTACCGCCGACATTGGCCAGCGCGTCGTCTTCGCCGAGAGCGTCGCCACTGGCCGTCTGGCCAGCGAGCTGGAGCCCGGCGGCGCGGCCGCACAGGAGATCATCGCGCTCGCTGCCGAGATCATGGGAGGCAGCTCATGAGCGGCAAGCGCGTCACCTTCGGCGCGAAACCCGCCGCACCCACCGTCGATGCCTGGGTGCAGCAGGGCAATGGCGTCGAGGTGGCCGTTCAAGCAACACCGCCGACTTCGGCAGCGAAGGCCGAGATCTACACCGCGCGCCTTACCATCGACGTGACGCCGGAACTGCGCGGCCGCGTCAAGGTCGCCGCCTTCAGGCAAGGCGTCACGGTCGCCGAGATGATCCGCGCGCTGCTTGAGACGCGCTTTCCTAAGGGCGGAGCAGACGCATGATCGCGGAGGCCGTAGACATCATCGTCTTCATCGCCGGGCGCGGTAGCAAACGCCGCGTCGAGGACATCATCCGCGTCACAGGCCTCGACGGCGATGCCTACGCAATAGAGCACTTCACAGGAGATTAGGGATGCCGCCCATCACGTCCGTATTCACGTTTTTCCTGAATGCTGGAACAAATCAGAAACGTAATTCCGCAAGTGCGGATTCGTGCGTTTCCGTAAATCCGGAAACACCCATTTCAGTAAATACGCTTTCGAGCGTTGCAGGAAAGTTTCGAAACCGGATCTCCGGAACGGCGGCTTTGCTGATGTCCGCCTTTCTGGTTTCCCCAGCTTACGCCGCTGGTTCGTCCATGCCATGGGAAGCGCCCCTGCAATCCATCCTTGAATCGATCGAGGGGCCGGTTGCCAAGATCATCGCCGTGATCATCATCATCGTGACCGGGCTCACCTTGGCGTTCGGTGATGCCGGCGGCGGTTTCCGCAAGCTGGTCCAGATCGTCTTCGGCCTCTCCATCGCCTTCGCCGCCAGTTCCTTCTTCCTCAGCTTCTTCAGCTTTGGCGGCGGAGCGCTGGTCTAATGGCCGTCCATGCCGACGGCTTCGAAGTGCCGCTGCACCGCTCACTGACGGAGCCCGTCCTGCTGGGGGGCGCCCCGCGATCGGTGGCGATCCTCAACGGGACACTCGCCGCCGCCATCGGCATCGGCCTGCATCTGTGGATTGGCGGCATCGTGCTCTGGATGGCGGGCCATGCGCTCGCCGTCTGGGGGGCGAAGGCCGATCCCCAGTTCATGGAGGTCTTCGCCCGCCACCTGAAGCACCGCGCGTTTCTGGAGGCGTGAGTTCATGATGAACCTTGCCGAATATCGCAAGCGCCCCGCGAGCCTCGCGGATTATCTGCCTTGGGCCGGGCTGGTCGCATCTGGCGTCGTACTCAACAAGGACGGTGCGTTCCAACGCACCGCGCAGTTTCGTGGCCCCGACCTCGACAGCGCAACGGAAAGCGAGCTGGTGGCGACCACCGCTCGGCTCAACAACGCACTGAAGCGCCTCGGCTCCGGCTGGGCGCTGTTCGTCGACGCTAAACGGCGCATCGCCGCCGGATATCCCATCTCGGAATTTCCCGACGCGGTGTCGTGGCTCGTAGAGGAAGAGCGGCGCGCGGCGTTCGAGGAAGCAGGCACACATTTCGAGAGCGCCTACTGCATCACATTCGCCTTCCTGCCGCCGTCCGAAAGCAAGGCCCGCGCCGGCCAGCTCCTCTACGAGAGCACCGAGCGGCGCACCGTAAATTGGCGCGACCATCTCGCAGCCTTCATTTCCGAGACCGACCGCTTTCTCTCCTTGCTCGACGGCGTCATGCCGGAGATCCGCTGGTTCTCCGACGAGGAGACGCTGACTTACCTTCACGCCTGCATCTCCACGCAGAGGCACCCTGTCGCCGTTCCCCAGGTGCCGTTCCATCTCGATGCGCTGTTACCTGACTGCGATTTCACCGGTGGATTGGCGCCGATGCTGGGGGACCAGCATGTGCGTGTGCTGACCATTCGCGGCTTTCCGCCCTCGACCTGGCCCGGCGTCCTTGACGACCTCAACCGTCTCGGCTTCGCCTATCGTTGGTCCACCCGTTTCCTGTCGCTTGATAAGGCCGAAGCCGAACGCGAGCTGACCAAGGTGCGGCGGCAATGGTTCGCGAAGCGCAAGGGTATCGTCACGCTGCTGCGCGAAACGATCTTCCAGCAGGAAGTTTCGCTGGTCGATTCAGACGCCGCCAACAAATCCGCCGATGCGGACGAAGCATTGCAGGAGCTGGGCTCAGATGCCGTGGCCTATGGCTATGTCACAGCCACCGTTACGGTCATGGATAAAAACCCGGACCTCGCTGACGAGAAGCTGAAGGCCGTCGAGCGCATCATCCAGGGGCGTGGCTTCGTCACCATTCCGGAGACGCTGAACGCGACGGAGGCATGGTTATCCTCGATCCCTGGACATGCCTACGCCAATGTTCGGCAGCCGCTGATCTCGACTCTGAACCTCTCACACATGATGCCGGTCTCGGCGGTTTGGGCAGGCCCCGAGAAGAACGGCCATCTCGATGCTCCGCCGCTGATCGTCACCCGCACGGCCGGCGGCACGCCGTTCCGGCTCGTCACTCATGTCGATGATGTCGGCCACACCCTGATCGTCGGCCCCACCGGTGCCGGTAAATCCGTGCTGCTGGCAATGCTGGCGCTCCAATTCCGCCGCTATGCCGGCTCGCGCATCTTCGTCTTCGATAAGGGTGGCTCGGCCCGCGCCACCGTCTTGGGCCTCGGCGGCGAGTATTACGATCTCGGATCCTCCGACGCCATTGCCTTTCAGCCACTCGCCCGCATTGAGGATGAAGAAAGCCGCTCGTGGGCCGCCGACTGGATCGCCGGCCTGCTCGGTCATGAACACGTCGAAATCGTGCCTGATGTGAAGGACGCCGTCTGGTCGGCACTGACCAGCCTTGCGTCCGCCCCACGTGAGGAGCGAACGCTCACTGGCCTTTCCACGCTGTTGCAATCGAACCGGCTACGCCAGGCGCTGCAACCCTACACGCTGTCGGGGCCGCATGGCCGGCTGCTGGACGCTGATGCCGATCGGCTTGGCTTCGGCGATGTGCAGGGCTTCGAAATGGAGGAACTGATGCACACGGCGAGCGCCGTGACGCCGGTCCTCACCTATCTTTTTCATCGTCTCGATGAGCGTTTCGACGGATCGCCCACGCTGCTCGTGCTCGATGAGGCTTGGGTGTTTCTCGACGATCCCATCTTCGCTGCGCGCATCCGTGAATGGTTGAAGGTGCTGCGCAAGAAGAACGTCGCCGTCGTTTTCGCCACCCAGTCGCTTGCCGACATCCAGCGTTCTGCCATCGCGCCAGCCATCGTCGAGAGCTGCCCGAGCCGGATCTTCCTGCCGTCGCCGCAGGCGAGCGAACCGCAGCTCCGCACGATCTATGAAGGATTTGGCCTCAACAGCCGCCAGATCGATATCATCACGCGGGCTCAGCCGAAGCGGGATTATTACTACCAATCCCGTCTCGGCAATCGGCTGTTCGACCTCGATCTCGGACCTGTGGCGCTCGCCTTCGCCGGTGCCAGCCGCCCCGAGGATCATCGCCAGATGGACGATGTCCTCGTGTCCCATGGGCGCGATGCCTTTGCCGCAGCATGGCTCGACGTGCGCGGGCTCGATTGGGCAGCCGACCTCATCCGCCAATTCCCCCTTCCGCAAAATCAGGAGACCGCATCATGAGGACACCACTTTGCCTTGCCGGTGCCTGCGCGCTCGGCATCGCTCTCGCGCCGCCGGTCGCGGCGCAGATCGTCTTCGATCCGAACAACTACAGCCAGAATGTGCTGTCGGCGGTCCGAGCCCTGGATCAGATCAACAACCAGATCAAGAGCCTGCAAAACGAAGCTCAGTCGCTCCTCAATCAAACAAAGAACCTGACGAGCCTCGACTTCTCCGCACTAAACGAGCTGAAGCAGTCCGTCGCCAAGACGGAGCGCCTCATCAGCGAGGCCGAGGGCCTGAGCTTCGACATATCGGCGATGGAACGGCAATTCGAGCAGCTCTACCCGAAGGAATACGCGGCATCCGCATCGAGCGATCAGATCCTCGCCGATGTGCGAAAGCGCTGGGAGCAGTCTCGAGCCGCTCTGGAAACGGCCATGAAGATGCAGGCGCAGGTCTCCGAAAACCTCGCTTCCGATGAGGCTACTCTCGGCGATCTTGTTACTCGCAGCCAGTCGGCAACGGGGAATCTCGACGCGACGCAGGCGACCAACCAGCTCCTTGCCCTTCAGGCTAAGCAAGCTATCGACGCGTCCCGGCTCAAGCTCTCTCAGGACCGCGCCGTCGCCACGGAGCAGGCCCGTGCCATCGCGGAGGAGGAGCGGGCACGTGAGGTTCGCCGCCGATTCATGGGCGATGGCAGCAGCTATACGCCGGCACCCGTCCGGTTGTTCCGCGATTGAGGCACCCGCCATGCTCAGACAAATCATCCATCCCTCTGTCGTGGCCGCGATTGCCATCGGCGCCGGACTTCTCGCCCAATCCGCGCGGGCGGCCGACACGGTGGACAGCCTCGCCGCCGATCCGCAACGGCTCCGTGAGGTGCAAAAGCTGTGCAAGGACGACTGGGTTGGGACAGGCGACGAACTGTGCACCATGGCCAGCAAGGCGCAGCGCCGCCGCTTCATGGGTTCAGGCAGAACACCGTACACGCCACATCCGGTCGATCTGTTCCCGTCGCTGAAGAAGAGCGGAACTCCTGAGAAAACCGACCCCGTCGCGCCGGACGCGGAGTGATTGTCCATGGACGATCTCTCCGTCATCGACCGTTTCACCGACACTTTCTCGCAATATATCGACAGCGGGTTTGGCCTGCTTCACGGTGAGATCACTTACCTTTCGGCGACGCTCATCGCCATCGATATAACGCTCGCCGGCCTGTTCTGGGCGTTCGGAGCCGGCAATGACGAGATTTTGGCGAAGCTCATCAAGAAGGTCCTCTATGTCGGTGCCTTCGCCTACATCATTACAAACTTCAATTCGCTGGCCGGCATCATCTTCAGATCCTTCGCCGGGCTCGGCCTGACCGCCTCTGGCTCCGGCCTGTCCCAGGACGATTTCCTGCGTCCCGGTAAGCTCGCCTCCGTCGGCATGGACGCCGGCCGACCGATCCTCGCGCAGATAGGCGACTTGTCCGGCTTCACCTCCGTCTTCTCCAACATCGACACCATCGCCGTCCTGTTCCTCGCCTGGCTCGTGGTCATCGTCAGTTTCTTCGTGCTCGCGGTGCAGCTCTTTGTGACGTTGCTGGAGTTCAAGTTGACGACGTTGGCCGGCTTCGTGCTGGTGCCCTTCGCATTTTGGAACAAGACCGCCTTCCTGGCCGAACGCGTGCTCGGCAATGTCGTGTCGTCCGGGATCAAGATCCTGGTCCTTGCCGTTATCGTTGGCATCGGCAACGGCCTCTTTGCGGAATTTCGCGCCTCGGCGGGAACAGAGCCGTCCATCGATCATGCGCTGGCGATCATGCTGGCGTCGCTCGCCATGCTTGGGCTGGGCATCTTCGGCCCGTCGATCGCGACGGGTCTCGTCTCCGGAGCCCCGCAGCTCGGCGCAGGTGCAGTCGCCGGCACCGCCCTCGCCGCCGGCGGCATGGCGGTCGCGGCAAGCGCCGGAGCTGTCGGCGCGGCACGGCTCGGAGGGGCCGCTATCGGTTCCGGCGTCAAGGCGGCATCCACCATGTCGGGCGGCGCGCGTGCCGCCTTCGAACTCGGTGCAGCGACATCCGGCGCATCGGGCATGGGAGCCGTTGGAGCTGGTCTTTCTGGCGTGGCGCAAGCGGGCGGCGGCGCCGTCATACAGGCGGGTCGCGGTGTCGTGTCACGCGTCGCGGGCACGGTCGGCTCACGTGTTTCCGCTGGCGCCCGTGGCGCCTGGACGGCTACCGGCGGCAAGCCCGTGGGAGCGATGGGTGGGGCCGGAAGCGATGCGTCGTTCACCGGTGCCGGCGGTGCTCCCGCATGGGCCAATCGCGTGAGAAACGGACCGAGCGGCTCGCACGTCTCCCACGGTGCCACCACCGTAGCCCATGCTTTGCGCTCCGGCGATCATGGTGGCTCCGGCGCCAATCCATCTCTGCGACAAGAGGATTGAACGATGCGCTTCAAACGCGCCGATGTGCGCTATTCGCAAACGTCGGAACCCTCAACGCCCTATCAGGCCGCCGGCCAACTCTGGGACGAACGCCTCGGGTCCGCCCGCATTCAGGCCCGAAATTGGCGGCTCATGTCCTTCGGCTGTCTGACGCTTGCCATAGGCATGGCCGGCGGTCTGCTGTGGCAGGCGGGCCGCTCCACCGTCACACCCTATGTGGTCGAAGTCGATCAGTTCGGCCAAGTAAAGGCCGTTGGCCCGGCCGTGGAGGCCTATCGGCCGACCGACGCCCAGATTGCCTACGCGCTCGCGCGCTTCATACAGAACGTGCGCGCACTGCCCACCGATCCCATCGTGGTGCGGCAGAACTGGCTCGAGGCTTACGACTTCACCACCGATCGCGGCAGCGCCGGGTTGAATGACTATGCGCGTGCCAACGATCCGTTCGGCAAGGTCGGCAAAATGTCGGTCGCCGTCGAGGTCACCAGCGTCGTGCGCGCATCGGACAACTCCTTCCAGATCCGCTGGATCGAGCGGCGCTATGAGAACAATCAGCTTGCCGGCACGGATCGCTGGACCGGCATCCTCACCATCATCATGCAACCACCGCGCACCGAGGACCGGCTGCGTAAGAATCCTCTCGGCATTTTCGTCAACGGCATCAACTGGAGCCGTGAACTCGGCGCCGGCGGGTCGTGAAGGAGAAAAGGATCATGACCCGCATGCTGCCATTCCGCATTCTCCTCCTCTCGTCCGTCACGTTGCTGGCGGGTTGCGCCGGGAAAACACCGCCGCCGGAAATCTCCCTGGATGAACCCTACGAGGCGAGCCGGATCGTCGAGCCGGCAGGTCCCGTCGAAATAGTCGAGCTGCCGAAGCCGTTGCCGCTGCCCGGCCAGTTGAAGCCGATGCCGGTCAAGGGCGGAACAGTTGAACCTGCCGATCCGAAGCTACGCGTCACGACGGCCAATGATGCGGCCCGCGTGCAGCCGACCCGCACCGGCTATGTCAATGCAACGCAGGTCTGGCCCTACATGGCTGGCGCGCTCTATCAGGTTTATGCGGCGCCTGAAAAAGTAACGGACATCGCCCTGCAGAGCGGCGAAGAGCTGATCTCCGTCTCGGCTGGCGACACCGTGCGATGGGTGATCGGCGACACGACCAGCGGTGGAAGCGGAAGCCAGCAGACCCACATCCTGGTCAAACCTACGCGGCCGGATCTGAAGACCAATCTGGTGGTCAACACCCACCGCCGGACCTACCTCCTCGAACTCACATCGACGCCCCAGACCTGGATGGCGTCGGTCTCCTGGGACTATCCACACGACCGCCTCCTCGCGCTGCAACGTCAGAATGATCGTGCGGGGACTGTCACGCCGGTCGCAAATGCCGTCGCGCTAGAGCGAGTCCAGTTCCGCTATGAGATCACGGGCGACAATCCATCGTGGCGGCCGACCCGTGTCTTCGATGACGGTGAGAAGGTCTATATCCAGTTTCCCGCTGGTATCGCCCAGGGCGAGTTGCCGCCGCTGTTCGTTGTCGGCCCCACTGGGGAGAACCAGCTCGTCAACTACCGAGCAAAGCCGCCTTATTACATCGTCGATCGCTTGTTCGGTGCGGCCGAGCTCCGTCTCGGAGGCGAGAAGCAGCAGATAGTGCGTATCTCGCGCACCGACGGCAACCGGCGGGGGATCTTCGGGCTATGACCGTGCCACCCAAATCCTCGCCGCCCGATCTCGCCATTCGCGCCAAGCCGCGTCCCGTGACCCGTCTCAATCGCTGGACCTTGATGGTGCTCGCCGGCGCCGTCTCCACCGCAGTGCTTGGCGCGATGATTTGGGCGTTGCAAAGCCGGGACAGATCAGCCCGGACCGGTGAGGAGCTCTACAACACCGATCGCGTCAACCCGGCGGAGGGGCTGCAAGCGTTACCGCGCGACTATACGCAGGTTCAACCACCGAAGCTCGGTGCCCCCTTGCCTGGCGAGCTCGGCGGGCCAGTCGTGCGCACCGAACGGGAGGCGGGCATTCCGCCCATGCCCGAGCGGCCGAGTTTCAGGGCTGATCCGGAAGAGGATGCCAAACGCGCGGCGCGCCTTCGTGCCCAGCAGGAAGCGGAAGCCGCAGCGAAAGCAGCCGTGTTCTTTCAGACGACACGCCCGAAGCAGGAGGTATCGGCAACCGCGGCCGCCTCGCAGGAGCCAAACCGGCTCGATCTCACCGCCATACGCGCTGCCGGTGCGGAAACTACCGTTGCTCCGCCCGTCGATGAAATGACCACGCAGAACATGCAGGATCGCAAGCAGGCGTTCGCAAGCCGCGAAGCCGACCAGAAGATTTACGGTTCTGGAACTCTCCAAACGCCACGCTCGCCCTATCAGGTAATGGCCGGCGCCATCATTCCGGCCGCCTTGGCGACGGGGATCAATTCCGATCTGCCGGGCCAGATCATCGGTACCGTCACCGAGAATGTCTACGACACGGCTACGGGTAGGCATCTCTTGATCCCCCAGGGCACCCGCCTGATGGGCCAGTACGATTCCGGCGTCGCCTTCGGCCAGAGCCGTGTGCTCCTGGTCTGGAATCGTCTCATCATGCCGGACGGCTCCTCTATCGTGCTGGATCGTCTCTCCGGCGTCGATACGGCCGGCTATTCGGGCCTCGAAGATGAGGTTGACAATCACTGGCTCCGCCTGATCGGAGGCGCGGTCCTCTCCTCGCTGCTCGGCATCGGCGCCGAGCTGGCAGCGCCTCAAAATCAGGGAACGAACGGCGATCAGGTCATCATCGCGACGCGGGATGGTGCCCAGGACACCATCAACGATGTCGGCCAGCAGATCACACGGCGAAATCTCAATATCCAGCCGACCTTGAAGGTGCGGCCGGGTTTTCCGGTCAGCGTCATCGTCAATAAGGATCTCGTCTTGCGACCCTATCGCGCCGCCCCGATGACGGCTGACATCAGGAGGGATGATTGACCAGAAAACTTAGCCTCGGACCGGTGCCGAAAGCTGAAACCGTCAAACTCACCATCACCATGACGGTCCAACTTCGAGCTGACCTCGATCGATATGCCGCTCTTCATTCCGAGCTTCATGGCATGGTTGTCGATGCTTTGACGTTGGCCCCACTCATGCTCGAAACCTTTATTGCTCGTGACAAGGGATTCCGTGCCGCGCGGCGTGGCCGTAGTGGCTCTTTAAATAATGGCCCGGGCTCGCTCGATGAAACGAGATAGTGGCTCGTTGAGTATCCCCTCACGCACCATCAACCAAGTCTTTAGATCAGTGGGCGCATCGCTCAGGGGCCGGAGAGCAAGGCCATCCACCTCGACCGCCTCGAGTTGAGCGGCGGTCGCTATTCCGATGCCATAACCCGCAAGAACCAGCGTAACCAACACCGAAAATGTCGTGGTACGGCTAATAATATTAGGGGTCGAACTTGCGGTTCGAACAAGCTGTTCGATCTGGGATTGCTGACTAAGACCCGTATCGGGTCGACTTAGAACGAGAGGCTCTTTAACAATACTGGACAGTTTGATCCGCTTCTTTACAGCCAGGGGATGGCCGCTCGGCATCAAAGCGATCGGCGGATCTCGCCAGACTGCTTCGGACAAAATCCCCTTGCCGTATCCGCTCTCCGGCGTGAGAACCGCATCAAGAAAGCCGTTTCGCAAGCCCTCGACATTCTGCGCCACTGACGCTTCATGGACATGCACGACAACTTGCGGATTTTCCAGCTTTACCTCTGAAATCAGTCGTGCAAGGCGTGCAAATGGTACACCGTCGCAAATTCCGATGTGCAAATGGCTGATGGTGTCTCCTGTCGCTGCTGCCGTGCGAACGTCTATGCGTGCTTCGTCGGCGGATGCGAGGAGCGCACGCGCATGGACGAGAAGACGTTCACCGGCTGGCGTCAGCTTCGTGGATCGCCGTGTGCGCTCGAATAATACTACGCCAAGGCGCCGTTCGAGAGTCTTGATTGATCGGGACAATGGAGATTGCTCGATGCCGGCACGTTGCGCACCACGTGTAAAATGGAGCTCTTCTGCGACCGCCACGAAATGCCGAAGATGACGAAGCTCCATTTCCGCTCCCGTTGATATCAAAAGGGTTAGGAATGCTCCCTCTGACTAATAGATCTAATATTAGTACTATATATACATGTAATTTCATGCCAAATGCTAATACTTAATGTAAGTGTGAATAGTTTATCTGATATCCTATGATGAAGAATTTTCGGAATGACTCGGCACGGCGATTCCGGTCAAATCCACGAGTGGCTCCATCTTCTCTGCAGCCTCCCGTCTTTCGCTGTACCGGCTGGTGAGATACGTGCTGCGGTCCCTCGTCAGAAGCGTGAACTTCATCAGTTCCTCCATCACATCGACCACGCGGCCATAGTAAGCTGATGGCTTCATGCGCCCCGCCTCGTCGAACTCCTGGTAGGCTTTCGCCACCGACGATTGGTTGGGGATCGTCACCATGCGCATCCAGCGTCCGAGAACGCGCAGCGCGTTGACGGCATTGAACGATTGTGACCCACCACTGACCTGCATCACCGCCAGCGTCTTGCCTTGGGTGGGACGCACGGCTCCAATTTCGAGGGGAATCCAATCGATCTGGCTTTTGAACACGCCAGTGATCGTCCCGTGCCGTTCTGGGCTGCACCAGACCTGCCCTTCCGACCAAGCCGAGAGTGCGCGTAATTCCTGCACCTTCGGATGGTCTGCCGGAACGCTGTCCGGCAAGGGCAACCCGCGTGGATCGAAAATCCGTGTCTCGGCTCCCATGCGAGTGAGAAGCCGTTCCGCTTCCTCGATGAGGAGGCGGCTGTAGGACCGCTCCCTCAGCGAGCCATACAGAAGCAGGATGCGCGGCGGATGGACGGAGGCCTGTAGCACATCCAGCTTTGTGAGATCGGGAAGATCGAGATGATCCGCATCGAGCGCAGGAAAGGCAGGATCGGCAGCGACGTCATGCGGCATGAGCAAGTTCCAGTAGTCAATGTTGGGAATGGGCCATCCGGCCCGAGAGGATGGCCGCGGCCCAGAACCCGGCAACGAGGACGAGGGCTCCGGTGATGGTGGCCAGAAGCACTGCATCGTAGGATCCCGTCTGCGCCCAGAGGATCGCTGCGCCGACAGGTGCAAGGGCCCTGGCAATGGTGCCAGGGGCGGCAAGGGCTCCGTTGACGGCGCCATAAGCATTGCGTGTCAACATTTCCGGTACCGCGAGGCCGCGCACGATGGTCATGATGCCATTCGCGGCACCATAGAGCGCGGCGACGAAGGCGATGGCGGCGAAGCTCGGTGGCAGCACGTCGAGAGCGAGGAGCGCTACCGGAAAGGCCAGCACCACGCAGCAACCAATCAGGCGCACGGACGCCCGTGGCGCGAACACCCAGATGGCAATGCGGCCGGCGACTTGGGCGGGACCGATAATGGCCATGGCCGATACGACGGTTGTCGTGTCGAAGCCACGCTCCACCAGCAGCGGATAAAAGTGGAACGTGAAGGCGGAGAACGTCCCGTAATAGGCTGTTAAGGCAACGGCGAGCGCCCAGAAGGTGGGCTGACGCATCACCGCACGGACCGCCGCTTGACCGGTCAGCGGCAAGCCTCTCGATGATGCCTGTTCGGGATGGTCGGCCGCAGGGTCGATGACCGCGCCATAGAGGGCGGCACATAGAAAGAGATTGATGCCGCCTAGCGTCATCAGGGTCCCACGCCAACCCAGGCCGTCGAGCAACACCTGCACAAGCGGAATGAAGACGGTCGAGGCGAAACCGCCCCAAAGCGTCAAGGCCGTGATGCCCGCCCGGGCGCCAAGAGTGCCGCTCCGCCGCGCTACCACCGCGAAGGCGGGTTCGTACAGCGTTGCTGCCTGAAGCACGCCGATGCCCGCAACAAAAAGATAGAACGCGGCGAGGCTTTGGACTTGCGACCAAGCGAAGAGGAGCACACCCGCGATTACTGATCCGAAGGCCATCACGGTCCGGCCATGGCCGCGGTCGATGGCGGCACCGACGGGATAGGCGGCGATGCCTCCCAGGACGAGGCCAAGCGTTGCCGCGCCATACATCTCCGGCTTCGACCAGCCGAGGTCACGGCCCATCGCCTCCGCGATCAGTGGGAAGCTGTAATAAAGCGAGCCCCATGAACAAATCTGTCCGATGCCGAGGCCGGTAATAAAGAGGCTGCGCCCGCTCAGCGGCCGGAAGGCCGGGGCGTCCTCCGCGACCTGCCCACTCATGCTGCCGCGCCGCGACCGCAGCCCGTTTCGCCTTCTGCCTTTGCCTGGGCGTCGGTGACGCAGCAGGCATCGACCTCCTTCGGTGCCGGTCCACCGCAACACGTCGCAGTCGCAGCGCCGACCACCGGCTCGGCGCTGCACACCCCAGTCTCGGGCAACACGAGGTGTACATTCCTGGCGGCCTCGTGGTCTCCAGCGATCTCGGCAACCACCGAGCGGACCTGCTCGTAGCCGGTCGCCATGAGGAAAGTCGGTGCCCGACCGTAGGACTTCGAGCCGACGATATAAAAACCGGGCTCCGGATGGGACAATTCGGCCGCACCATGGGGCGGCACCGTTCCACAGGAATGCAGGTTTGGATCGATGAGCGGCGCGAGCGCTGGCGGCGCCTCGACGGCGGGATCGAGTTCGATACGAATTTCTCGCAGCAGATCGAGGTTCGGACGGAAACCGGTTGCCACGACGATGCGATCGACCGCCCGCTCCACTTGCTGATCATTGAGACGGCCCGTGACGATCAGTTCGTCAACCGTCTTGGCGATCCGCTCAGCAGCAAACGGCGCGAGCATTTCAAGGCGATGTTCGTCAATGGCTCGCTTTGCGGCAAGGCCGAGTGCACCACGGGCCGGCAGCTGATCGTTGAGGCCGCCACCGAGGAGCTTTTCGATTCGATCGCGGCGCAGCGCCCAAAACACGCGGGTCGTCGGAGCATTCTCCTGAAGGCGCAAGAGATCGAGCACGGTGTTGATGGCGGAATGACCGCTTCCAACCACGAGCGTGCGCTGCCCGGCATAGGTCTCGCGCATTGCACCAAGGACATCAGGAATACCGTAGGCGATGTGATTGCGAGCCTGCTGTTCACCAGCGACGGGAAGCCCATCCACACCCATGGGATTCGGCTGTCCCCATGTTCCTGAAGCGTCGATAACAGCGCGGGCCACGACTTGCCGCTCTCGTGCTTCCCGATCACGCCAGCGCAGGACGAACGGCGTCGTATCCCGATGAGATGACGTCACCTTGTCGAGCCCAAGGCGCGTGATCGCGATGACATCGGCGCCATACACGAGATGAGGGACAATGGCGGGATGAGAGGAAAGAGGGGCAAGATAGCGGCGAACTATTTCGCCTCCCGTCGGCAAGGCCTTCTCATTCGGCGCCGTCCAGTCCGTTTCCTCGAGCAGCGCGCGAGCGATCGGATCGATGTTGTAGGCCCATGGAGAAAAGACACGCACGTGGCCCCAGGCTTGGAGCGCCGTACCGACGGAGGGGCCGCGTTCGAGGACAAGCGGTGTCAGACCTCGCGCAGTGAGATGGGCGGCCGCAGCAAGGCCGATCGGCCCGGCGCCGATCACGGCAACGGGAAGCGTCTTGTCCATGTATCGAACCTCCCAAGCATCGATGGATTGATGGGCAATGCATCAAGGCAAAAGGAAAGCGGCTCAGCAACAGCAATCGGATGCCTCGTCGCTGTTCGCGAGCTTCACCAGCTTTTCGGAATCGAGCAGGCAGCGCGTCACGTCCATCCAGGCCTCAACCGCCACCTTGAAGGCTTCGCGTCCCTTGTGGGTGAGCGTGTAGACCTTACGTTCGCGCCCGGAGACCACCTGAGCTTCCGAGGTCAAATACCCGCCTTCCTCGAACTCCCGCAGCACCGGATAGATGGTGCCTTCGGTGGGAGAGCAGCAGCCGTTTGTGGTGCGCTCTACGGCCCGCGCGACGTCATAGCCATGCATGGGCTTTTGGTGCAGCACGCGCAGGATGAAGAACTTGGACAGGCTCATCTTGATGGTGCCGTTCCAATAGGCTCGGCTCAGGAAGTCGGGAACCGGCTTGGTAACGGCGACGGGAAGCGCTGATCTCGGCATGCCGAAAACGTTATGCATTGACCCTCTATATGTCAACGATCAATGCATAAGGTGCTTGCTCACACCCGTTGCCCGTCAGCGCCGATCACTGCCTCTCCGTCCTCCTTCGCGAACGGCCCCTTTTGCGGTAGCGGCAGGATGTCCAGCACCACCTCGGATGGCCGGCACAGCCGCACGCCCCAGGGCGTGAAGACGAATGGGCGGTTGATCAAAATCGGGTGGGCCTGCATGGCGTCGAGGAGTTGCTCGTCGGTGAGGGTCGGATCGTCGAGCCCCAGCTCGGCATAGGGCGTGCCCTTCTGCCGGATCGCCTCGCGCACCGTGAGCCCGGCCGCGGTAATGGCGGCGGTAAGCTCCCCGCGCGTGGGCGGCGTCTTCAGATATTCGACGATGGTCGGCTCGACGCCGGCATTGCGGATCAAGGCCAGCGTGTTGCGCGACGTCCCGCAATCGGGATTGTGCCAGATGGTGATGTGCGGCGCGTCGGTCATAGCGGCTCCCTTTGAGTGTTCAGATAATGGCGTGACGGACCTTTGCCGAGATCCATTCGCTGACGATGACGGTGGCGAGGATGACGAGCAGGATCAGCGTGACCTGCGGCCAGGCCAGCGTGTTAAGCGAGCTCTCCAGATTGAGCCCGATGCCGCCGGCGCCGACCAGGCCGAGGATGGTCGATTCGCGGATATTGATGTCCCAGCGAAACACCGTGATCCCGGCGAAGGTCGGCATGATCTGCGGCGTGATCCCCCAGGCCAGCATCTGGGCGCCCGAGCTGCCGGTGGCGCGGATCGCCTCTACCTGGGATTCGTCGATCTCCTCGATCGCCTCGTAGAGCAGCTTGCCGATGAAGCCGATGGAGCGCAGCGCGATGGCGATGATGCCCGCCAGCACGCCGGGACCCAGGATCGACACCAGCAGCAGCGCCCAGATGATCGAGTTGATGGAGCGCGAGGCGACGATGACCAGGAGCGCGACGGGCCGGATGAGCGCGGCGCTCGGCGTGGTGTTGCGCGCGGCGAGGAACGCCACCGGCACCGAGATGACCACGGCGAGGAGCGTGCCCAGCGTGGCGATGTTCAGCGTGTCCCACAGCGGCTTCAGAAGGGTCGGGAAATAGGACCAGCGCGGCGGCACCATGCGCGAGCCGATGTCGGCCGCCTGCGTCGGCGCATCCCAGACGAAGGCCCAGATGGTGCCCTCGGTCATCACCCGCCAGCAGAACACGGTGAGCGCGACGCCGGCGAGCCAGGCCAGCCAGATGCCGAGCTGCGCCCGGCTGGTGCGCCGCTGCCACGAGGGCCGCCCACTGGGAAGCGCCGCGACCGGCATCACTGCACCCGCTTGCGGATGATGCTGGAGGCGTATTCGCTGACCATCACGATGGCGATGATGAGGATCAGGATCGCCGCCGCGCTGTCGAACTCGTAGCGGTCGATGGCGGTGTTGAGGGTGGCGCCGACGCCGCCGGCGCCGACGATGCCGACCACGGCGGATTCCCGAAAATTGATGTCGAGCCGGTAGAGTGAAAGGCCGATCAGCCGCGGCGCCACCTGGGGAAGGACGCCATAGGCCAGCAGCGACGGCCAGCCGGCGCCGGTGGCGCGGACGGCTTCGACCGGCGCCGGGTCGATGTCCTCGATGTCCTCGGCCAGCAGCTTGGCGAGGAAGCCGATGGTGGCGAAGGACAGCGTCAGGAATCCGGCGAACGGCCCGAAGCCGACCATGGCCACCAGCAGGATGGCGACGATGATCTCCTGCAACGAGCGCGACACGGCGACGATGGCGCGGCAGGCATAATAGACCGGCCGCGGCACCATGTTGCGCGCCGCGCCGATGCCGATCGGAACCGAGAGGGCGATGCCGACCACGGTCGCCGTCACCATCATGGTCAGGCTTTCGATCATGCCCTGGAGGATGTCGTCCCAGCGCTGGGAGAAATTGGGTTGCAGGAAGCCGCCGACGAAGCGCGCGCCGCGCTCGAGGCCGTCGACAACGCGCGCCCAGTTGACCTCCACCGTGCCCAGCGCGACGACGAGATAGAGTGCGGCCGCGACCGTCAGCCCGTGCCGCAGCCAAGGATTGGCGATGAGCGGCGGCGGGCGCCAGCGGCGCATGGCGACGGGCGCCTCCATCACAGCGCGCCCGCGGCGTCGGCCAGCGCGCGCGGTGCGGCGGCGGGAGAGGTGCCGTCCTCTTCGTCGGACCGGATGGTCCTGGCCCAGTCTTCCTCGCCGTAGATCGTAGTCAGAACCTCGGGGCCGAGCGCCTGCGGGGCGCCGTCGAACACGACGCGGCCGGCGCGCAGGCCGACGATGCGCTGCACGAACATCTGCGCCAACGCGACGTCGTGAATGTTCACGATGGCGGCGAGCCCGCGTTCGGCACAGACCTCGACGATCAGCCGCATGATCTGGCGCGAGGTCTTGGGATCGAGGCTCGCCGTCGGCTCGTCGACCAGCAATATATCGGGCTCCTGCACCAGAGCGCGGGCGATGCCGACCCGCTGTCTTTGGCCGCCGGAGAGCTGGTCGGCGCGCTTGTCGACATGGTCGGTGAGGCCGACCCGCTCCAGCACCGCGAAGGCGCGGTCGATGTCCTCCTGCGGGAAGCGGCGGAGGAAGGAGCGCCAGAAGCCGACATAGCCGAGCCGTCCGGACAGCACGTTCTCCATCACGGTGAGGCGCTCGACCAGGGCGTATTCTTGGAAGATCATGCCCATGCGCCGCCGGGCGCGGCGCAGGCCACCGCGGCCGAGTGCGGTGAGCTCGGTGTCACCGAGATAGATGCGGCCCGCGCTCGGCTCGACCAGCCGGTTCACGCAGCGGATCAGCGTGGACTTGCCGGCCCCGGAGGGACCGATCAGGCCCAGAACCTGACCGGCAGGAACCGTGAGGTCGACCGCATCGAGAGCCTTGTCGCCCTTGGTATAGCGCTTCGACAGGCCCTCGATCCTCAGCATTGGCGAGGCTCCGGCTCCGTTCGGCTCATTTGCAGGCGTAGCTGACGCCCATCGCTGCATCGATCTGCCGGATCACCGTCCAATTGTCCTTGAAGGTGATGGGGATGAACTTTTCCTGCGGCGGCTCGGAAACCTGAAATTCCTTCAGCAGCGCGGTGCCATCCCAGTTGAAGGTGAAGAACGCTTCCTTCACCTTCGCCGCCAGCTCCGGCTTCAGATTATAGGCATAGCCATAGCCGGTGGTTGGGAAGGTCTGCGACTTGTAGATGGTCTTGACCTGATCGGCCTTGATGACGTCGCGCGCGATCATCCGCTTCATCACCGAATTGGCGACCGCAGCGGCGGGATAATCCTTGTTGGCGACGCCGATGATCGAGTTGTCATGCTTGCCGGAGAACACTGGCTCGAAGTCCTTGCCCGCTTGCAGCTTGAACTCGGTGCGCAGCAAAGCGGACGGCGCCTTGTAGCCCGAATTCGAGGTCTCGGAGGTAAACGCCAGCTTCTTGCCCTTGATGTCTTCGACCTTTTCGATGCCGGAGCCTGGATAGGTGATGATCTCCATCTCGTAGCCATAGGCGCCGTCCTTCGAGGCCATCATGGCGAAGGGCACGAAGCCGGAGCAGGCGACCGCGATCGGGTTGGAGCCGGTGTTGAAGCCGGCGATATGCAGGCGGCCGGCCCGCATCGCTTCCAATTGGGCGGCATTGGACTGGACCGGGAAGAACTGCACCTTCTTCCCGGTCACCTTGGCGAGGTGGTCGATGAACTCGGCCCAGACCTTGGCATAGACAGCCGGATCCTCGACCGGCGTATAGGAGAAGATAAGGGTGTCCGGATCGACCCATTGCGACGGATCAGTCGGCGCATCGGCGACCATGTCGCCATTGGCGTCAGCGTAGCGGGCATCGAGCTTGAAATCCTCGGCAGAGGCGAGGGTCGGCACTAGAAGGGCCGCGCCCAATAGGGCAGCGCGCGCAAGCGAAGTGGCGAACGACATGGAATGCTCTCCAGCAATCAGATGACCTAAGGTGATGTACGACGCTCGTATGACGCAGGGACTACGATGCCGACTGGTCCATTAAGCGGCGGAGCGGGCAGCGTCGGTGGCGCCGCTCGCTGTCGCACCGATCTCTGACAGGGCTGCCTTCAGTGCACTGCCTTCCAAGCCGTCGGGGAGCGCGAGGAGCCGTTCAATCCGCTCCTCGAGCTGGGCATAGGTCGCCTCGAAGGCGCTTCGGCGGGTGGCGGCGTCGCCGACAACGGCGGAAGGATCGGCAATGCCCCAATGGGCACTCGCCGGGTGTCCGGGCCAGACTGGGCAGGCTTCCCCCGCGGCATTGTCGCAGACCGTGATGATGATGTTCATCTGCGGTGCGTCGGGCTCCGCGAACGCCTGCCAGGTCTTGGAATAAAAACCTTCGATCGGATGGCCGCGCTCGGCAAGCAGCGCGAGGCCATCCGGATTGGGGGCGTCCTTCGGCGTGCTACCGGCGGAGAAGCCGCGGAAACGTCCGCCGCCCTTTGCGTTGAGGATGGCCTCGGCGAGGATCGACCGGGCCGAATTATGGGTGCACAGGAAGAGAACGTTGCGGACGGTCATCGGCGGATTCCTGATCCTGTTGATCATTCGGCAGGCTGCTGTGCAGCGCGAACCGGTGAGGAGGCGGTGACCGCCGGGAATAGGATGGCGCTCGCGAGCGCACCGAGCGCAGCGCCAACAAGCTGCGCCACAATGAAACCAGGCACGTCGCCAATGGCGATGCCGGCAAATGTCGTTGTGAAAGCGCGGGCGAGCGTTACAGCAGGATTGGCGAAGCTGGTGGAAGCCGTGAACCAATAGGCCGCTGTGATGACGAGGCCGACGAGCCAGGGGATGGCCGCCTTGGCATGGCGCACGCCGCCGAGGATGGTCAGCACCAGGGCAAAGGTGGCGACGGCTTCGGCGAACCATTGCGAGGGACCAGTCCGCGGTTTGATCCCGATCATCAACGGAGCCAGATCGAACATCAGATGGGCGACCACTGTGCCGGCGATGCCACCGATGCACTGCGCGATGATGTAAGGCGCAACCTCGCTCCAAGGCATTTCGCGACGGGCGGCGAAGACTAGGCTGACCGCGGGGTTGAAGTGCGCGCCCGATACCGGCCCGAGAATAGTGATGAGCACTACCAGGATCGCGCCGGTCGGGATCGTGTTGCCGAGAAGTGCAATGGCGACGTTTCCGCCCGCCAGCCGTTCGGCCATGATGCCCGAACCGACCACAGTCGCGACGAGAATGCCGGTGCCGAGCGCTTCGGAGAACAGGCGGCGGGACAAGGAGAGGGCCTCGGTCGACATCAGGCCGCCGATGCGGGCGAACCCGCACTCCCCGCCTTGCCGATGGCGTCCAGGCGCTTCTGAAGAGCAAGCCGGTCCAACGAACGGAATGGCAGCGCGATGAAGATCGAGATGCGGTTGTTCAGCATACGGTAGGCATCGGCGAAGGCGAGCGCGATCTCCGCCGGCGAGCCGGTGACGGCTGCCGGATCGGGAATTCCCCAATGCGCTGTCATCGGCTGTCCTGGCCATACCGGGCAGGTCTCCTGCGCGGCGTCGTCACAGACGGTGAAGACGAAATCGAGCGCGGGCGCGCCGGGCTGTGCGAACTCAGTCCAGCTCTTGGAGCGCAAACCGCTGACGTCATAGTGAAGACCCGTCAGCAGCTTCAATGTCTCCGGGTGCACAGCGCCCTTCGGATGGCTGCCCGCCGAATAGGCCTTAAAGCGATCCAGGCCGAGCCGGTTCAGGATGCATTCGCCCATGATCGAACGCGCCGAGTTCCCAGTGCACAGGAACAGCACGTTGAACAATCTCTCCTCGCTCATGTCCGTCTCCTTAAGCCGCGGCCTGTCCATTGAGTGTCAGTTCCGTCGCACCTTCCATCTCGCCGATGCCGGCGAGACGCGCCTTCAGCGTGGCAAGGTCGAGCTTGTCGATCGGCAGGTTCACGAAGGCAGTGAGCCGTGCGGTAAGGCGCCGGTAGGTCTCCAGGAAGGCCGCGCGCTGCTCAGCCTCGGTGCCGTCGACCAGAGCGGGGTCTGGAAGCCCCCAGTGGGCTTGCAGGGGATGCCCCGGCCAGCTCGGGCACGCTTCGCCGGCGGCGGCGTCGCAGACCGTGATGACGAAATCCATCGGTGGCGCATCCGCCGCCCCGAATTCGCTCCAGCTCTTCGAGCGCAGTTCACCCACGTCATAGCCGAGCGATGTCAGCAGATTGAGTGCCATCGGATGCGGCGTCTTGCTCGGCCGGCTCCCGGCGGAGAAGGCGTGGAAGCGCCCCCGGCCCTCGCGGTTCAACACCGCCTCGGCGATGACGGAGCGGGCTGAATTGCCGGAACACACCAACAGCACATTGTAATGTCGCTCGTCCGCTGCCGCGGGCCGCAGTTGCGGAAAGGCCGGATCCGCAATAAGCCGTGGCCCGCCGCCGCCCATCTCCGCCATCAGCCGCGACAGGACATGCGCGGTCCGTGCTGTGTTCGCGGCATAGATGATCGAGCGCCCCTCACGGCGCGCGCTCACGAGTTCGGCCCGTTCCAGGTGCGACAGGTGGGTCGACATGGTGTTGTGCGGCACGGCCAGCAGGCGGGCGATGTCGCCCGCCGGCAGCCCGTAAGGCGTGTAGCGAAGCAGAAGACGATAAGTTTCGAAGCGGGTCGCCTGCGCCAACGCATCGAAAATCCGGATCACGTCCTCCGAAGAAAGCCTTGGCTCGTCCATCATGCCTCGCCAGTGTGGTGGGATGGGTTGAAGTGTTCCTGATTGCGTCTCAGGTTCCGCTCTTGATCTGCCTGGACCAGTATTCCTTGATCTGGGCCACCAGCGCATCCGGCAATGGAACGTAGCCCAGCTCCGAAGCGTATTTCTTGCCGTCACCAAGGGCAAAACGGAAGAATTCAAGTGCAGTCCGGCTGCTCGGGGGAACCTTCGGCTCCTTGTACATCAGAACAAAGGTAGTCGCGGCGATAGGGTAGGCATCCGCCACAGCCGAATCATTGATGACGACGTAGAAATCCTTGGCATTGGTCCAATCGAAGCTCAGGGCTGCCGCCTGGAACGAGGCCGGGCTCGGGGCGATGAAATTGCCGGCGCGGTTTTGCACCAGGCCGTAGGTAAGCTTGGCCTGGACCACATAGGTGAATTCGACATAACCAATCGAGTTCTTGACCTGCCTGACTGCGGTCGCGACGCCTTCGTTTCCGCGTGCGCCGGTCCCGGTGGGCCACGCGACCGAGGAGCCCTCGCCCACCGTCGCCTTCCACTCCGGGCTGGCCTTGGCCAGATAGGATACCCAGTTGAAGGTCGTGCCGGATCCGTCGCTGCGCTCGATGACGGCGATCTTGGCGTCCGGCAGCGGCAGGTCCGGATTGAGCGCCTTGATGGCGGGATCGGACCAATTGGTGATCTTGCCAAGATAGATGCCCGCGAGCAGGGCGCCGGTGAAGCGCATCTGGCCTGGGCCGATACCCTCCACATTGAGGACGGGAACCACGCCTCCGAACACGATTGGGAACTGGCCAAGACCGAGCCGATCGAGCTCCTCGGGTTTCAGCGGCCTGTCCGTCGCCCCGAAATCGACCACGCCGTCCTTGACGCGGTTGATCCCGCCCGAGGATCCGATCGACTGATAACCGACGATGTTTCCGGTCGGCCGGAACGCCTCCGCCCATTTTCCAGATGATCGGATAGGCGAAGGTGGACCCGGCGCCCCGCACTTCTTCCGCGTGCGCGGCCGGGGCGGTCCACGATAGGCCGGCGACGGCTACCGCGGCGATGAGGGTGGAAAGGCGTTTCACGACTCGCTCCCTTGATTGGTTCGCCCGCCATTCATTGGCACGCGTTAATCTGGACGATCATATATGTCCGGAAGTCTCGACATGTCGATAGTTGCGCTTCGTGACACCGGTGTGACGCCAGCCCGGCGCCGGAGCCCAGAAGAAAATTTATCATTTCTTTATGTCGAGTATAGCCGACATATCGTAGAATGATTGATGTGTTTTCGGCGTCCCCGTCGCTAGCGCGGCGGGAGTGTCCGAAACTCAATCGATGTATAAAAATATCTCTCAGACGTTACACCGCCTCGATATCGGCGACACGATGTGTGGAAGAAAACACATATGCTGGATTGGCATCAGTGCGGATATGAGATAAGCACATATAAACATACGATATACATGGATATGATTGGTATGTAGACTGATTTTATTTAGATATAACGTTGCGAGAATCGGTCGTTAGACTGTAGATGCATTGCATTGTCACAAAATTGTTAGATAGGCTGCCTAGGACAAGCGCGGTGTCAGAACCGGGCTGACTGAGCCCGGCATCATTCAGGGAGACGGGATTCTCATGAAGATCATCACTCTTGCCGGCGCTCTCGCGCTGCTGGCGTCCGGCGCGGCTATGGACCGCGCAGCCGCCCAGACCGTGGTCCAGGTGGATGGCTCCTCGACCGTCTTTCCGGTGACGGAAGCCATGGCCGAGGAGTTCCAGAAGGCCAACAAGGACATCAAGGTGACGGTTGGTATTTCGGGCACCGGTGGCGGCTTCAAGAAATTCTGCCGCGGTGAGATCGATATCGCCGATGCCTCGCGGCCGATCACGGCGGCAGAGCAGAAGGCCTGCAAGGAGGCCGGTATCGAATATATCGAGCTGCCGGTGGCGCTCGACGCGCTCACGGTCATCGTCCACCCCTCCAATAGCTGGGCCGGGGAAATGACCGTGGCCGAGCTGAAGAAGATCTGGGAACCGGAAGCCCAGGGCAAGATCACCAACTGGAAGCAGGTCCGCGACAGCTTCCCCGATAAGCCGCTCGCCCTCTATGGCGCAGGCGTCGATTCCGGAACTTACGACTATTTCACCGCGGCGATCGTCGGCAAGGAGCATTCGAGCCGCGGCGACTTCACCGCATCCGAAGACGACAACGTCCTGGTGCAGGGCGTGGCCGGCGACCAGAATGCGCTCGGTTTCTTCGGCCTTGCCTATTACGAGGAGAACGCCGGCAAGCTAAAGGCCGTGAAGATCAAAGTGAACGACGCCGCTCCGGCAGTTGAGCCCAGTGTCGACAACGCCCGGACTGGGAAGTACCAGCCTCTCTCCCGTCCGATCTTCATCTACGTCAATAAGAAATCGACCGAGACCAAGCCGGCCGTTGCCAAGTTCGTCGATTTCTATCTCGACAAGAAGAACGCGAACGAACTGGTGAGCGAAGTCGGCTACGTGCCGCTTCCGGAAGCCGCGCTCGCCACCTTCCAGGACCGCTTCAAGAAGCGCGAGATCGGTACCGGCTTCACCGGCTCTAAGGTCGGCGTGTCCGTTGAAGACCTGATCAAGGAAAAGCTCGTCTACTGAAGCAAACGCGAAACGAAGGGGGCGCAAGGCGCCCCCTTCGTGCCTTGAATAGGAAACGGGACGTGAGTGTAGCGAATTCAACGAGCGCCAGTGGGCTGCCCCGCTTGAAGGTTTCCGTGTCCTTTCTCGCGCGGCGGCGTCTGGTCGACCGCACGATGCGGGTTGTGCTGTTCGGCTGCGCGGGGCTATCCGTGCTGGTGACGGCCGGCATCGTCTATGTGTTGCTGAGCGAAAGCCTCAAATTCTTCGCGCAAGTCTCGCTGATCGACTTCCTGACCGACACCCAATGGACGCCGGTATTCCAAGACAAGCATTTCGGCATCATGACGCTGGTGTCGGGAACATTCATGACCTCGTTGATCGCACTGCTCGTGGCGATCCCCGCCGGAACGATCCTCGCCATCTATCTCAGCGAGTTCGCCCAGCCGGGATTGCGGGAGGCGATCAAGCCCTTTCTCGAACTGATCGCCGGCGTGCCGACGGTCGCATTCGGCTATTTCGCGCTGCTTCTGCTGACGCCCCTGTTCCAGGCATTCATACCGGGACTTGCGGGCTTCAACCTGCTCGTGCCCGGCATCGTCATGGGCGTCATGATCCTGCCCTACATCGTCTCGGTGAGCGAGGACGCCATGCGGGCGGTGCCAAATGTGCTGCGCGAGGGCGCCTACGCGCTCGGCTTCACCCGCCTTCAGACCGCCACCCGGGTCGTGATACCCGGCGCGTTGTCCGGCGTGACCGCAGCCTACATTCTCGGCATGTCACGGGCTGTCGGCGAAACCATGGTGGTGGCCATCGCCGCCGGCCAGCAGGCCAAGATCGCCCTCAATCCGCTCGAAGGCGCAGCGACCATCACTGCCTACATCGTGCAGATCAGCCTCGGCGACGTGCCGCACGATTCCATTGCCTATCTGACCGTCTTTGCCGCCGGGCTGACGCTCTTTCTCATCACCTTCGTCTTCAACATCGTCGCGTTCTGGCTGCGGCAAAAATTCCGCGAAGTGTACTGATGAAAGCCGCAGCCCAGCCAACAGCCAGTCGCATCACCTCACGGCGCACTGACGCCGAGATCGTCGAGCACGCGCACCGCTCCGACAGGAACTTTGCGCTCCTGGGGCTGGGCGTCCTCGTGCTTTCGATGATCGTGCTCCTGTCACTCATCGTCGATTTCATGGTCGACGGACTTGGACGCATCGATTTTGACTTCCTCACCAGCTTTCCGTCCCGGCGACCGGCCGAAGCCGGCATCCTCTCCGCCTGGGTCGGAACCACCCTTGTGATGATCGTGACCACGGCGCTCGCGGTGCCGCTCGGTGTCGCCGCTGGCCTCTATCTTGAGGAATATGCTCCAAGGAACGCCCTGACCTATCTGATCGAGATCAACGTCACCAATCTCGCGGGCGTGCCCTCGATCATTTACGGCCTCCTGGCCCTCGGCCTGTTCGTGCAGACGTTCGGTCTGGGGCAGACCGTCCTGGTGGCGGGGATGACGCTCGCGCTTCTGATCCTGCCGATCATCATCGTATCGACGCGGGAGGCAGTGCGGTCCATCCCGCTGGAGATCCGCGAGGCGGCCTACGGGCTGGGCGCGGACAAGTGGCAGACCGTGAGCGGCTACATACTGCCGGCGGCGCGGCCCGGTATTCTCACTGGCGCAATCGTCGGCATGTCGCGGGCCATCGGCGAGACCGCCCCGGTCATCACCATCGGGGCGTTGACCTTCATCGCCTTCCTGCCGCCCTCGCCGGTGCACGGCACCTTTCCGTTCGTCAATTTCGATTGGCTGAATTCGCCGTTCACGGTCATGCCGATCCAGATGTTCAACTGGGTTTCGCGCCCGCAGGCCGCCTTTCACGTCAACGCCGCCGCCACGGGCCTCATCCTGCTCGTCATGACGCTCACAATGAACGGACTCGCGATCTGGCTCCGCTACAAGATCCGCAGGGGCATGCGTTGACCTCTTCGCCGGCTCCGGGGAACGCTATGGACATCATGGTCTCCAATATGAATTTCATCGCTGAGAGGGCAGAAGCCGCGGCGCCCCTGCGGGCCGAGGTGAAGAAGCTCAATTTCTTCTACGGTACGTTCCAGGCGCTCAAGGAGGTCGAGCTGCCGATCCTCGAAGGCCGGGTGACGGCGCTGATCGGTGCGTCCGGCTGCGGCAAGAGCACATTGCTGCGGTGCTTCAATCGCATGCACGACCTTTATCCGGGCAACCGGTACGAGGGCGAGATCGTCATGCATCCTGAGATGCTCAACATCGTTTCGTCGGATGTCGACCCGATGTTCGCGCGCCTGCGCATCGGCATGGTGTTCCAGAAACCCAACCCCTTCCCCAAATCCATTCGCGAGAACGTCGCCGCCGGGCTCCATATCCGCGGCATCCGCAACCGCGGAGAAGTGGAGGCGCGGGTCGAGGCCGCGCTGCGCCAGGCGGCCCTCTGGGATGAGGTGAAGGATCGCTTGAAGCAGTCCGCCTATGGCCTCTCCGGTGGCCAGCAGCAGCGCCTGTGCATCGCACGGGCGCTTGCTCCCGACCCGGAGTTGATCCTGTTCGACGAGCCGACATCCGCGCTCGACCCGATCGCGACCGCCAAGATCGAGGAACTCATCGATGAACTGCGCGGTGCTTATACGATCGTCATCGTCACCCACAATATGCAGCAGGCAGCCCGCATCTCCGACTACACCGCCTTCATGCACCTGGGCGAGATGATCGAATATGACGTCACGTCCAAGATCTTCACCAATCCGAACAATGAACAGACCCGTTCCTATGTGACTGGTCGCTTCAGTTGAGCATCGCATGTGCCGTGCAGCGCGGCGCAGTCGCCGGTCACTCGGCCGCGAGCCGCGCCGGCCGCTGCCCCGCAAGCCAGCGCTCGGCATCGAGCGCCGCCATGCATCCCATACCGGCCGCGGTCACTGCCTGACGATAGACGCTATCGGCGACATCGCCCGCAGCGAACACGCCCGGCACCGAGGTGCGCGTCGAGCCGGAGCGCACCACCAGATAGCCGGCGGCGTCCAGTTCCAGCTTGTCCCGGAAAAGCTCGGTCGCGGGGGCGTGTCCTATTGCGACGAACACGCCATCACATGCCAGGTCGCGCACCGCACCGGAGGTCACGTCCCTGAGCCGCACTCCTTCGACCTTGGGGACTTCGCCCTCGCCGAGGATGTCCTCCACGACCGCGTTCCACACCACGTCGACATTCGGCGCGGCGAACAGGCGGTCCTGCATAATCTTCTCGGCGCGGAAGCTGTCGCGGCGATGCACGGCGGTGACCTTCGCGGCCAGATGCGAAAGATAGAGCGCTTCCTCGACGGCGGTGTTGCCGCCTCCGACCACCACGACATGCTTGCCGCGAAAGAAAAAGCCGTCGCAGGTGGCGCACGCCGAGACGCCAAACCCTTTCAGGCGCTCCTCGCCGGGAAGGCCGAGCCAGCGGGCTTGTGCGCCGGTCGCTATGATCAGCGCATCAGCGGTGTAGATGGTGCCGCTGTCGCCGGTAAGGCGGAATGGTGTCGCCGCGAGATCGACCGCACTGATGTGGTCCTCAATGATGCGCGTGCCGAAGCGCTCGGCCTGACCGCGCATTTGCTCCATGAGCCAAGGACCCTCAATCGGCTCGACAAAGCCGGGATAATTTTCGACATCGGTGGTGGTGGTGAGCTGGCCGCCTGGCTGCATGCCGGTAATCACGATCGGCTGCATCAGAGCGCGCGCGGCATAGACGGCAGCGGTCCAGCCCGCCGGACCGGAGCCGAGAATAACCAGGCGTGCTGACAGAGAGGACATCGCATATTCCTATATGTCGAGAATTAAGGACATATAGGAGACCGTAGGTGACAATGCCATGACGCGGCACGGGTGATCCCGCTATACGTGGTGAGAATAGGCAGTACGTATTGGTCATGGCGATTGGTTCAATCGCAAGCAGCTTCCTTGGCGGATTGTTGCCAGGACTCGCACCGACGACCATTCTGTTGCCACTGCTGACATTGATCCGACGGATGTTGGAGCAGAGCGCCCTATCCCCCCGTCACGCTCATGTGGCGGCGCACCGCAGGGGCGCGACCAGGGCGGTCGATCACGAAATCATGGCCCTTGGGCTTGCGGCGGATCGCGTCGTCGAGCGCGGCGTGGAGCAGGTCGTCGCTCTCCGATACGCGCAGGGGCGCGCGCAGGTCGGCGGCGTCGTCCTGACCGAGGCACATATAGAGCGTGCCGGTGCAGGTGACGCGCACCCGGTTGCAGCCCTCGCAGAAATTGTGCGTTAGCGGCGTGATGAAGCCGAGCCGGCCGCCGGTCTCGGCGATCGACACATAGCGCGCCGGGCCGCCGGTGCGGAACGGGATGTCGGTCAGCCTCCAGCGCTGTTCGAGGCGGGCGCGGACGAGGCTCAGCGGCAGATACTGGTCGACGCGCTCGGATCCGGTCTCGCCCATCGGCATCACCTCGATGAGCGAGATATCCATGCCGCGGCCGTGCGCCCACTCGATCAGCGCGGGGATCTCGTCCTCGTTCTCGCCGCGCAAGGCCACCGCATTGACCTTCACATGCAGGCCGGCGCGCTGGGCGGCGTCGATGCCGGCGAGCACCTTCTTCAGATCACCCCAGCGAGTGAGCGCACGGAAACGGCCCTCATCCAGCGTGTCGAGCGAGACGTTCAACCGCTCCACCCCTACGGCCTTGAGATCGTCAGCGAAGCGGGCGAGCTGCGAGCCGTTGGTGGTCAGCGTCAGCTCCTCCAGCGCCCCGGTCTCGAGATGCCGGCCGAGCGAGCGGAACAGACTCATCACGTCCCGGCGGACCAGCGGCTCGCCGCCGGTGAGGCGCAGCTTCCTCACCCCGCGGGCGACGAAGGCGGAGCAGAGACGCGCGAGCTCCTCCAACGTCAGCAGCTCCGGCTTCGGCAGGAAGGTCATGTGTTCGGCCATGCAATAGACGCAACGGAAATCGCAGCGGTCGGTGACCGAGACGCGCAGATAGGTCACCGGGCGTCCGAACGTGTCGACGAGCGGGAGGTGGGTGCTGCCGAACTGCGCTGCGTCGAAGGTTGTGTGAATACTGGCCATCACATTTCCATGGCGGGGACGCCGCCGAAACGGCGCACCCGTTGCTTTTCCTTCTAAACTCGCTTTGGCCCGCAGCCGAGGTGGCGTCGCCTTTCGCCCTGTCGGGCACGCAACGCGATCCTGTTGCACGTCTTGTGCTAGGTCTCGGCGGACGGATATTCCTGCGATTTGAACGTCAGATGGCGCGTGCCCTCCGGCGCACCGGCGATCTTGCGGATGTTGCCCCAGGTCTGCTTGTAGTTGGGGATGATGAACTCGTTCACGCCGGCCGAAACGACATTGCCCTGCACGCCGGTCGGAAAGCCGAACAGCATGAAGGCCTGCTTCGGCTTCGCCGTCGGCGTCGGGTAGGCCATGGCCTGCGTCGAGCCGTTGTCATTATAGACCTCGACCAGGTCTCCGCTTTTGAGATTGAGTGCCGCCATATCCTGCGGATTCATCTCAATGAACGGATAGGGCCAGCGGTCCATGACGAATTCATTCTCGACATCGAGATAGGCGCTCTGCCAGACGTGGTTGGTACGCCCGTTGTTGATCAGGAAGGCGAACTTGTCTTTCTCCGCCTGCTTGCCGGCGGCCTGAAGCCCCCGCCACTGCGTCGGCGCGAACACTGCCTTGCCGTCGGGCGTGTTGAACTTGCCATCAGCGAACAGTCGCTTAGTGCCGACGATCTTGCCGTCGGTGAAAGCGGTGGCAGGCTCCTGGAATCCGTTCGTGCCCATCACACGCAGGCGATCATAGGTGACGAACTCGCCGCCCTTCTCATGGCCGTGATAGCCATCCATGAAGGCGTCTTCCTCGGTCTTCCAGTCGAACCCCTTGAACTTGTCGGCGATGTCCGCCTTGCCCATGGTGCGGAAGACCCGCTCCATGTTGTTCGCGATCCGCGCCGCGATCAGGCAGTCCGGCATTGCCTGGCCGGGCGGGTCCATATAGCGCTCGGTGAGCCGCATCCGCCGCTCGCCGTTCATCGAAGTCAGGTTCATCTCACCCGACGTCGCGGCGGGGAGCATGACGTGGGCCGCCTCGCCGATCTTGGTCGGAACGATATCGACATCGACGGAGAACAGGCCGCCTTTGTGGATGGCGTCCATGATGGCCGCCACCATGGCCGACCGGTCGCCATAGGGCACGGCGTTCATGGCGTCTTTCACCATGTCGGTTCGCTTCTTGTAGACGCGCTTGAACTCCATGGCGTTGAGCGTGGTTTTGTAGTGGTCGCAGCCCCAGGTGTGATGGACCGCGCCTTTGCCATCGATGAGCAGCTTGTCGACATAGGCCGCAGGCCGCCCGACATGTGCGTCCGAGGGCCGTGAATAGCCCTCCTGATGGCCGCCCATGCGCACGCATCCGCCTCCGGGGCGGCCGACATTCCCGGTGGCCAGCGCCAGATTCACCAGCGCCTGGTTGGTCCGGTAGTTATCGTTGCCCCAGATCAGGCCCTTCTCATAGGCGAACATGGCCCGCCGCCGCGCGCCGCCGGTCTTCGGCTCGGCGATCCAGGTGATCGCCTTGACGATGTCGGCTTCGCTGAGGCCGGTGACCTGCGCGGCTTCGGCGACGCTCACCTTGTTGGCCGCCAGCGCCTTGTCGAAATCCTTGGTCGAGGCCGCAATGAACGGCTTGTCGAGCCAGCCCTTGTCGGCGGCATAGGTCAGCCAGGCATTGAAGAGGATAAGGTCGGTGCCGGAATTGATGGCGAGGTGGAGCAGGTTCTCCTTGCCCGCTTCGATCTCGCAGGCATTGACCGTCACGGTGCGTCGCGGATCGACGATGACGATGCGCGCCTTGTCGACAGGCTCGTTGCCGAATTGCGCTTTCTTCTTGTCGAGCGAGGTGCCGCGCAGATTGGGCACCCAGTGATTGAGGAAATAGTTGGTCTGCGTTTCGAGCGCGTTGGTGCCGACCGCGACCAACGTATCAGCCAGTTCGGCGTCCTCGTAACAGTTGTTGAGTTCTCCCACGCCCATGTCGCGCGAGCCGTGGACTTCGGAATTATAGGCAGGGCGGTTGTGGATACGGATGTTCTTCACCTTCATGGCGCCGAAATAGAGCTTCCCGGTGCCCCAGGTGTTCTCATAGCCACCGCCGGCGCCGCCGTGATCGAAGGCCGAGACGAATAATCCATCTTCGCCCTGTTCCGCGATCACTGCGGCTGTGACCTGAGCGACGAGGTCCAGAGCGTCGTCCCAACTCGTGGGCTGGAGTTGGCCGTAGCGCCAGACGAGCGGGTCAGTGAGACGCTGGAGCTGCGTATTGCGCTGGCGCGAATAGCTCATCTCGGCGATGCGGGCGCCGCGGATGGAACCGAGGCCCGAATTCACCACACAGTCCTTGTCGGGCTTGATGACGATATGGACGTCGCGTCCGTCCTGCTTGACGATGTTGTACATCGACGGCGGGTACCAAGCCGCAGTCTCCGCCTCCTGTTGCTTGGACAGGTCGACGCCGAATTTGTTCTCGGATGGCGCGGTGCCGCCTTCATAGCGGGCATCCCAGCTATAGGCTTTGTAGCCGCAACCAACGATACAGTAGTGGCAGACGACGTTGTGTTCCTTGGCATTGGCTGGGATGATGGGCAGCCGGCCGATCTGACGCTTATAAGCCATGTCACCCTCCCTCAGAGCACGTTCGCAAGCCGGCCATAGATGAGCTCGTCCACGCCCTCGGCGTAGATGTCTCCCTTGTCGTCGATACGCAGGGCGTATTGCGGGAGGTTCTGCGTCGCCTGTCCCCAGATCTGCTGGCCGCCCTTCTCGCAGTCGAAGCGGGAATAGTGGCCGGGGCAGTTCAGTGTCTTGTCGGCGGCGTGATACGATAGCGGAAAGCCCTTGTGTGGACAGACGGTGACAAAGCCGACGATATCGCCATCCGGACCGGCGCCGCCGGGCACGCGGGTGCCAAGCTTCAACAGAACGCCGGGCGCATCCTCGTCGGGATAAGCGACATCGAGAGGATCGTTGAGCTTCAGATCCTTCACGTTCGCCAGTCGGTTGGCGGGATATTTGACGAGCGCGGCGCCCGGCGCTGCCTTCGCCTCACTCGGCAGCACACTCACCGCAGCGGCGCCGGCGGTCATGAGGCCGGCGCCGCGCAGGAATTGACGGCGGCCGGTGTCGACGAGGTTTTCGCACCTCTTCATCGGAGTTCCTCCCAAGCATCAGATGTGAGTCTGTGCAGGAGAAGCATTGCAGGAGCGGGGCCAGAACGAATTCGGAAGGAATATCAATCCTGTTAGCGTTTCCGAGGCACTGAATGGTTCGGAAATCCGGACATGGTGCGGCGCCGAAGGTTCGAGGTTCCGAACGTGAGGAAAATCAAACGGGATAGTATCGTGGGAACGCGCCCTCATAGGGCGCTCCCTTCGGCAAGGGACGGTGCGGAGAGCTTCGGGCGGAACATTTCCCGCATCTTCTCCAGATAATGATGTTCCGAGGTGGTCCAACGCAGGTCCGCAAGGAGCCGGGTGTCAGGGCCCGCCGGATAGCGGATCTCTTCGCCTTCCGCCGTCGCAGCCGCGAACACGGCCTGCGCCACCTCCACCTCGGTGCAATAGGCGGTCGGATAGTTGGCCATCTTCTGGAAACAGGACTGGGCGAAGGCCTCATAGTCCGCCGGGATCAGGCCTTGCATGCGCGGCCCGCCGTTGGCCGTGAAGTTTGTCGTCGGCCCATAGCCCGGCTCCACGAGGCGGGCCCGGATGCCGAACGGCTCCAGCTCGTAGGACAGCGATTCCGTGAAGCCTTCGACGGCGCATTTGCTGGCGGCGTAGATCGCCACCAGCGGCATGATCCCGATGGCCGTGCTCGACGTGACATTGACGATGACGCCGTGCTCCTGCCGGCGCATGTGCGGGATGATGGCGCGGCAGGTGGCGAACACGCCGAAGCTGTTCGTCTCGAAGATCTCACGGATGATGCTGTCTGGCGTCGCCTCTACCACCGAGGCCATGCCGATCCCGGCATTGTTCACCAGCACGTCGATGGTGCCGAAGGCCGCCGCGCCATCGGCGATGACGCGGCTGATGCTGTCGGCATCGGTGACGTCGAGCTGCAACACCTTCAGCTGGTCCGAAGCCGGGAAGAGATCGGGGTCCGGCCGCCGCATGGTAGCGAGGACGTTCCATCCGCGATCCAGAAAAAGCTCCGCGATCGCCTTGCCATAGCCTGACGATGTGCCGGTGATGAGAATTGTCCTGGTCATGCATGTCTCCATTTACATCCCCAGGATAGACAGGTGGCCGAGACGAGATATAATCGATTGCCTTTTATACATTATCAATCGTCCAATATGGATCCCCTCAGCGACGTTATCGCCTTGCTGCGTCCGAGCGCCGTGCTCTCCAAGCCGATCACCGGGCGCGGTGATTGGGGGGTGTGCTACGCCGCTTATGGGCAGCCGGGCTTTGCCATCGTTCTCGCGGGGCAATGCTGGCTGGCGGTCGGCGCGGAAGAGCCGGTCCTGTTCGGTCGAGGTGACTTCGTGCTCCTGCCCGCCACGCCCGCCTTCGCCCTGTTCAGCCGGCCGGGCGTCGCCTGTGCTTTTCACGAGCCGTCGGATCGGGCTGTCCATCACGGCAATTCGGACGGAGAGTCGGATTTTCGGGCGCTCGGCGGCAGCTTCAGGATCGACCCGGTCAATGCGCCGGTCCTGCTCGCACTGCTGCCGGCAATCATCCATGTCCGTTCAGCCGACAGCGACACCGGCCGCCTCTGCGGCATCGTCGATCTGCTCATGGACGAATGTGGAGCTGATCGGCCCGGCCGGGACATGATCCTGGAGCGGCTGCTGGAAGTGATGCTAGTCGAGTGCCTGCGCTGGCGCAGCCTGGTCGACGATGCCCTGCCTGCGGGTCTGCTGGCAGGGATGCGGGACCCGGCTTTGGCCAAGGTGTTGCGCGCGATGCATGCCAACGTTCGAGCCGGATGGACCGTGGCCGAGCTCGCGACACTTGCCGGCATGTCGCGCTCGGCCTTTGCCGCCCGATTTGCCGAGATCCTCGGCTGCGCGCCGATCGAATATCTCGCGCGCTGGCGGATGGCATTGGCGCAGGACGCGCTGAGCCGCGGCCAACAATCGCTCGAACGCCTCGCGGAAGAGATGGGCTATGAGTCTGCCAGCGCCTTCAGCACCGCGTTTCGCAGGCGGGTGGGGACTTCACCGGGCCTGTTTGCGCGCTCGCGCCGGAGTGGTCGATGACTGGGTTGCTAATGGTCGCTTCGTGCCAAGCGGAGACTTGGCTCTGCGCCATAAATTGGCTCGCGGTCGGCTAGCGGACATTGGAGGCGCCGACGTCGGCAACTTGGGCGTCTAGGGTGACGCTGAACCGAGCAGGCTAGGTGATCCCATCCGAGCGTCCATTGTTGATGCTTAACAAACGGACCGCTCCAACCGCATAAACATTCGTTCCGCGACACTGCCGAGTGGCTGTCTGCCCGGCAAGCCTGGATTGATGGACGCCCCCAGACTGCTAGGCTGCGCCATAAGGGGGGACACGTGTTCATTTCAGAAATCAGAATCGAGAACTTTCGCCTCTTTGGCTCTGGGGAGCGGACATTCGTCCTGCCGCTCAATCCGGGCCTTACGGCACTTGTCGGTGAGAATGACGCCGGCAAGACCGCCGTCATCGACGCCATCAGATTTGTGCTCGGCACACGGGACCAGGAGGTCCTGCGAGTCGAGCCCACTGACTTTCACCAGCCGGCCGGAGGTGGCGAGCGGGTGGATCAGATCGTCATCAAGCTCACCTTCCGCGGGCTCACGTCAGCAGACCGTGGCGCGTTCGCGGAATTTCTCACCTACGAGCAGGTGAATGGAAAAACCGACACCTCGCTGATCGTGATGTGGGTCGCGAAACGCAACACGAAGGAAAGCACATCGCGGCGTGTCCTGCCCGCGGAGTGGCGGACGGGTGTTAGTGGCGAGGGGCCGCTTCTCGATCTCGGCGCTCGCTCTCTCCTGACTGCGACCTACCTGCGCCCACTGCGTGACGCGGAGCGCGCCATGAGTGCGGGGCGCGGATCGCGACTTTCCCAGATTCTCCAGCACACCAAGGAGATCAAGGAAACGGGCGTCGCCTTTGACCGTGGAAATGAGCCGAATCCTGATCCGAGAAAGCTCAGTGTTCTGGGGCTTGGCGACTATGCCGGCTACCTGTTCGGCGAAAGCGACGGCATCAAAGAGACACGCAAGAAGCTCAACGACGAATACCTGAAGCCGCTATCGTTCGCGAATGACATGCTCAATGCGCGCATCGGTGTCAGCGGCAGCCAGGACGACGCAATTCGTCTGCGCCAACTGCTTGAGAAGCTGGAAGTCACTCTCGCGGCATTTGAAAATGAAGAGAGCGCACACGCGCGCGGGCTTGGGTCGAACAATCTCCTCTTTATGGCGTGCGAGCTACTGTTACTTGCCGCCGAGAGCGATGGTTTCCCACTTCTCCTTATCGAGGAGCCTGAGGCTCACCTACATCCGCAGCGCCAACTCCGGTTGATGTCGTTCCTACAGGAACAAGCCGAGAAGGTCAGACCGGATGGCCAGCAGATTCAGATCATTGTCACGACCCACAGCCCGAACCTGGCTTCGGATCTGCGCCTCAACAATCTCGCACTGATCGAGGGGGGTAGGGCCTTTCCGCTGTGTGAGGGGAAAACCAAACTCAGCAAGTCCGACTACCGGTTTCTGGAGCGGTTTCTCGACGTCACGAAGGCCAATCTCTTTTTCGCCCGTGCCGTTCTCATCGTAGAAGGCGACGCCGAGAATATCCTTCTGCCGGTCATCGCCCGGCTGCTGGGCCGGGACTTCCACCACTACGGCGTGTCCATGGTCAACGTTGGTGGCGTGGGGCTCGGGCGCTATGCACGAATCTTCATGCGCGAGGATCCGCAGAAGGATGGCGTCATCAACATTCCTGTCGCCTGCATCACCGACATGGACGTGATGCCCGACAACGCGCCGTGGATAGTGGGCAAGCTCAAGCAGAACGAGATCATTCCACCGCGTCCTCCGTCGCGCCGGCAATGGCGCGTGAAAGGCGACTTTCCGGGTGACGGGCTAGAGGCACGCCGCAAGGAGCGGAAAGAGAAAGCGTCTGGACAGCGTGTCGAGACATTCGTCGCCGATGAATGGACACTCGAATATGACCTTGCGTTCTTTGGCCTTCGTGGACCAGTCTGGTACGCGGCCTGTTTGGCCCTCGACGACGACAACGTTCAAGCGGGTAAAGTCTCGCAAGAGGATGTTATCAAGGCGTGCGGCTCCGACTTTAAGACGCTCGTGGCCCAGAAACTCGACCGCCCGACGTTCGCGACGCACGTCTACGCCAAATTCGAGGACGAGGGGGCGTCCAAAGCGGTCGCCGCTCAGTACCTCGCGGGGCAACTCGAAAAGCTAGTCGAGAAAGGTAAGCTAGACGCGGCCGGCTTGCTCAAACGCCTGCCGCCCTATGTCATTTCCGCCATCGAGCATGTGACCGCCCCTCTCCCGAAATCCGACGAAGCGTCGGAAGCAGAAGCCGCTGAGGAGGTGAATTGATGGCTGACCCACTGGAGACCTTGATCCAAGAGGACGACGTCCGGTGGGCATCCGAACTGATGGGACTTGGACCGAATGGGTTCGAGCCCGCGGCCGGCGACGATAGCCGCCTTCGCGCCATGCTCAATCTGGAGACGGCTGACTACGAAGCCTGCCCAGGCAGTGGGAAAACCACGCTTCTGGTCGCCAAGCTGGCAATCCTCGCTATGAAGTGGCCGCATCGCCGGCAGGGCATATGTGTGCTCTCACACACCAACGCCGCGCGGAATGAAATCGGCAGTCGCCTCAGTTCCTCGGCGGCGGGCGTGGCTCTACTTCGCTACCCGCATTTCGTGGGTACGATCCACTCGTTCGTGAATGAATACCTGGCGGTTCCGTGGCTGCGCTCCAAGGGAAACCCGGTGCGCGCCGTCGACACGCAAATCGCGCTGTCGAAGCGCATAGCATCCCTCGCTGGAAACTGGCGCACAGCGCTGAAGGCACGCGGCCTCAACGAGTACGCCCTTATGTATGAGGCCACGGACTACACAGGCGACACAAACAAGGGATCGCTGGGGCGGGCCACGCCCTTCTACAAGGCGCTGGTCGAGCAGAGTCGCAAATCGAGCGAAGAGGGGTATTTCTGTTTCGACGAAATGTTCGTCTGGGCAAACGAACTACTCGATACTTTTCCGGAGATCGCCAAAGATTTGCGCATACGCTTCCCGCTCGTCTATATTGACGAGGCTCAGGACAATAGTGAGCAGCAATCAGCGATCCTCCATCGCATATTCTGCGTAGGCGAAGGCGCTTCGCGCCGGCAACGCTTCGGCGATTCCAACCAGGCTATCTACTCGCGCAGCGGGCAGACGGGTGCTTCGACGGACCCGTTTCCTTCTGAGCAGAAGCACGACATCCCGCGCAGCTATCGCTTCCCACAAATCATCGCCGATGAGGTTAAGCGGTTCGGCGTTGTGCCGCAGCAGCTTGTGGGTGCGGGACCCACGACCATTCGCGTGAAATCGGCCGCGAAACAGCCGGTCGTGTTCCTGTTCGACGATCAGTCGGTCCGGGAGGTGCTGCCCCGCTACGGTGCGCATCTGCTCGACAGCTTCAATGAGGACGAGCTTGCAGTCGGCACCTTCGCCGCAGTCGCGGGCGTTCACGAGCTCGAGGAGGAGAACCCGATCCCGCGTGCGATGGGACACTACGCACCGACCTACGACGCGTCCTGCGCGCGCAAGGATTCCGCCCCATCAACATTTGCTCAATACCTCGCCAAAGCGCGGTTCGAGATGGGAGGGCTCGGCAATACCCATGTGCTTGTGAACGCCCTGGCTTCAGCGCTGTTCAGGATGAGCGAATTGGCCGGATCGTCCCGCACCTCGTTCAGCCGGAAATCCCCGCATAAGCGGCTCATCGAGGCACTGAACGGTAGCGCCGCTCACGCGGATTATCTCAAGCTCGTCGAGCTGACGCTCCAGGCGCGAGGTGAGTTCGACGCGGCGCATTGGACGGCCGAAGGGCATCCTCTTGCGCAGAGCATCACGGCCCAGCTCACAAATAACGCTGCTCTGACCAAAGAGGCGAAGGAGTTCCTATCCTGGCAGCCACAAACGGTGCTCGATGGAGCCGAGAACGCGTTTAAGCCACGCACCGACAATCTATTCAGCTACCCACATGCGGACCCGAAGGTTCATGTACGGTTAGGATCAATTCATTCGGTCAAGGGCGAGACCCACACCGCGACGCTTGTTCTAGACACCTACTTCCACAAGCATCACCTCAGTGAGTTGAAGCCATGGCTGCTGGGTGTGCGCTCAGGCGGCTTCACGACGAAAAAGAAGGTGCCCGTTCTTGAAGGTCCACGCCTTCTCGGGCGCCTCAAGCTTCACTACGTGGCTATGACGCGGCCTTCGCACCTTCTCTGCCTGGCAATGAGAAAGGACGCCTTCGAACGGGGCGAACTCGACATTCTGAGAAACCGTGGCTGGCATATCGTCGATTGCTGCCCGGCAGTTGGGGGCTAGTCCATAATTTGTACGACGAATGCGGCCAGTGGGGAGACGTCGACCTCAGTTATCGGGGTTCAACCCTAGCCGGCGCATCTTTTCCCAAAGCGTGGTGCGACCGATGCCGAGCGCTTTCGCGGCCGGGATGATCTCTCCGCCAGTCAATGCCAGCGCTCGGAGAATATGCCGTTTCTCGGCTTCGAGCCGGACATCCTCAAGCGAACCAAGCACGTGCGCCGCCGCAGGCGAAGCCTCGATTTCCGGAAAAAGATCGCCCGGCATCAGCCATGGCCCGAGCGCCAGCGCCACTGCGCGTTCCATTCGGTTACGCAGCTCGCGGACGTTGCCGGGCCATTGATGCGCGAGGGCAGTCTCCTCCGCCAGCGCACTGATGCCCTTGAGGGGCGTCTCGCAGCGGGAAACGAATTCGGAGAAGAAGCGCTCCAGCAACCAAGGAAGGTCTTCTGGGCGCTCGCGCAAGGCAGGCATTCGTACCGACACCACGTTGATGCGGTAGAAGAGGTCCTCGCGAAAGCGTCCTGTGGCGACGAGCTTCGGCAGGTCGGCATTGGTCGCGGTGACCAACCGACCGCGAAACGGCACCGGGCGTTCGCCACCGACGCGATGAAACGATCGGTCCTCGATCAAGCGCAGGAGCTTCGCTTGAAGCTCGGAGCGCAGCTCTCCGATCTCATCGAGGAAGAGCGTTCCCTCGCCGGCGCGTTCGGCATACCCACTATGGCGCTGGCCCGCTCCCGAAAACGCCCCCTTCTCGTGCCCGAAGAGCTCGCTTTCCAAGAGTTCGCCCGGGATCGCGGCGCAGTTCACCGCCATGAAGGGTTCCGTCGGATAAGCCGACATGGCATGCAGGAATCTAGCGGCCACCTCCTTGCCGGTGCCGGTCTCGCCAGAAATAAGTACGCTCGAACCGATCCGAGCTATACGGCGGAGCATCCGCTCGGTCCCCTTCATCGCAGGGGAAACGCCCAATACGGTCTCGGCATCACCCCCATGCGGACGGATCAGATCGGTCAGGCGGGTGAGGAAGTCGTCCATCTCGAAAGGCTTGGTGACGTAGTCGGCGGCACCCGCGCGCATCAGTCGGACGGCTTGGTCGATGTCCGCATGACCAGTGACGAACAGGAAAGGTGGGACGTCCGGAACGCGCGCTGCCTCTCGAAATAAGGCCTCGCCGTCGAGGTCGGGAAGCCGGATATCGCAGACGATTGCCTCGAAACGTCTATTGCGGATTTCGTCAACGGCGTCGCGTCCACGCTGCCACCATCGCACCGTCATACCTTCAAGAGCGAGGCGTTGGACCAAGCTCTCGCCCATGATCGGATCATCTTCGACGAGGCCGATGACGTGGCTTTCAGGCTGCATCGGAAACCTCCACGTCCTGCATGGTGGGGATAATGACCCGTACCAGCGTGCCCCCGACGCTTGGCCAGCGGACCTCGACCTTTCCACCGAGTTCGTCGATGATGCGCCTTGTGGTCCACAATCCAAGGCCGCCGCCTTCGCGCAGCGGTGGCGACGTATCGCTCCCCGTCAGGGCGTTCGCCGCCGTTTCGGGGATGCCTGCCCCTTGGTCTAGAACCGACACCCACATATTCACGCCATCGAAGGTCGCTTCCAATGTGACCTCGGAACCGTGGGGTGCCGCAGCGACGGCGTTCAGGAGGAGATTAAGGATCGCCTGCCTGACCGGCGTACTCGGCAGGGCGACTTCCTCATCGATCTTGCTCACGACAGTCAGCGTCACGGATTTGCGTCGGGCTTCCGGCGCGACGAGTAGCCGAAGATCGTCGATGTCGGTGCCCGTCAGGTCGCGCGGAACCGTCTCGGCGCGATGAAGTGCGAGGGTTGTGCGGACGACGTCGCGGATGCCGACCAGGCCCCGATCAAGCAAGCCGAGCGCATTGTCGCGCACGCTTGCGACATGACCGTGGGTCTTGAGGGTCGCGAGCGCATTGAATAGGCCGCCCAAGGGATTATTGATCTCATGCGCCAATGCCGAAGCGAGCCGCCCAAGGCTGCCGAGTCGGTGCTCGTCCGCGAGCTTCTTGGCCAGATCCTCTCGCTCATGCATGGAGCGCACGAGGGCATTGTAGGAGCGGAAGAGGTGGGCGAACTCTTCGCCGTTTCGCGCCACCTCCGCCTCCTCTATGGGCGTCGCGAACCCTTCGCGGGCTGCACCGAGATGATCCGCAAGGATCCTGACCGGTGCGATCATTCGAGCGACCACGAACCAGCCCGCAATGGCGAGCAGAAGCGTGAGCAGCCCATTGGTCACGACGAGGGCGATGAGGACGTCACGGCGTTCCGTCGCAAGGTGACGCGTGTCGAAGGTGGCATGGATGACCCCGACCACGCGGCCGGGATAGGCGAGCACCCGCGTTGCGTTCGCCGCGTCCGCGCCGGCCTCGAAATGAAACTGCTGCCGCGCGTCTGCGAGCGCGACGCTCGATCCTATCGGATGCATTCGCGGGTTCGACGCCGCGATGACCCGTCCTTCTGCATTGGTCACGATCGCTTCCGTCGGTCGAAGGCCTTTGTTTAGCTTCTGGGCTTGCGTGATGGCCTCGAAAACCTCCCATGTATCCTCGCGCAGGATCGATGAGGTGACCGCCGACGAGAGACTGTCGAGATAGCTCTGCGCTAACTCGCGCACATGCTGTTCCTGCGTCTCCGACAAGCGTGCCAGCACGCGCTCCGAAAGCACGAGGCCGACCAGCATCATCAGGATCATCACCGCAAGCGGGACCTTGAGGGCGATCGGCCACCTACGTGGATCGAGGCGGATTTGCATGGCGTTACCCTGACGCTGCCACGAGCGCGGCCTTCGCCGCGATCGCATCGAAAAGCGTCGGCGGCTCGACCGCAAACCCGTCCAGGCGAAGCATGGAGAGCGCGGCGCGTCCGTCGGGATCATTACCCATTCGCAGCAGCGCCGCGGTCAATGCCGCAAGGCGGTTTTCGTCAACCGGAATGCGGGGCGCGGCGATAGGTGGAAACCCAAGCCATTCTGACCTTCGCAGAATGCGGATCCCCGAGGTGAGTTCCGGCTCAAGTTCGGCCACGACATCATAGACATAACCGTCGACTGACCCCGATCCTGCGAGACCCGATGCAACCGCTCGGATCACGTTGCGGTGGCCGTAAGTGTAGAATATCTTGGAGAAAAAGGTCTCCGGCCTCAGGCCTTGCTCCGCCAGTGCGGCACGCGTGACGAGGAAGCCGGAGTTCGAATCCGGGTCGGAGAAGGCGTGAATGTCACCGCGCAGATCCGTCAGGCTCTCCGCCCGGCGATCACGATCGACGATCAGATAAGATTGGTAGAGCGGTTTTCCGTGCCAGAGCGGCACCGCGACGAGCTGAAGCTGGCTGCGGTGCACCACGAACGGATAGCCGCATATCCACGCCGCATCCAATTGCCCCGATACCAGGAGGGTCGTAATTTCCTGATAGGTGCGCCGCGTGATCAGGTCGACCGGACTTCCGGTTGCTCGTTGCAGATAGGCTTGCAGGCGTCCGAGAAGCTCAAGGTCGGATGTCAGGAAGACAGGTGTGAGGCCAAACCGGATCGAGAGTTCGGACGACATCTCTCGTGCAAAACTGAAGCGCGGCGACAACAAAAAGGACACGCCTGCGCCAAGCATGGTTCGTCGGTCGAACCGCGTATTGGCGCCGTTGTCCATCATTCTCCCCTATTTTAATTTTTCTTTTTCCAGACAATAGCGCCGGGGATCGCAAAGGGGAACTCCGAAGCGCGCAACCTGATCGCGATACTACTTATGAATGGTATTATAATAGTCTCGTCTGCCTGCCCCCTTCCAATCGTCCGCCGACTCCAACCGCCCGACCAAAACAGTTGCACGCGATAATTTTTTCCTCCACAAATGAGGCTTAGAAAATTATCGCAGGAGCGATTCGATGGCTGCGGTTCGCGTGCTTGCCGATCATCCTGAAGTTGATGCTCGTCTCGCCGAGTTCGGCGTCACGCGCCAGGCGCTTCTCGAGGTCGTGCGCGGCGTGGTCGCTGCGCGTGCCGACGCGATCGCCGATGATCCCGCTTCTGCTGAAGGGCAGCTCGCCTACATCTACGGCACCCGGTATGTGCGGCAACTTTTCCGAGCAATCGGCTGGGTCAATTATCGCGAGAATAACGTCGAATCCGTCAAGCATCCGGATAGCCCGCTCAAGGTGGTCTATCAAAGCGTCGACCTTGCCGCCGACAAGTTGCACAAGCCGCAAGCGGTTTCCGGGAAAGGTTCCGGCGCCGACCGTATCATTGCGGTGGGACAGACCGGGCTGTTCCCCGAGGAAGAAATGTCCGCGGCGCGAGATCAGGGGCTGGCTGAGCTCCGGACCGGCGTATGGTTCTTCTGCGTGTCGGTTCAAGGTGATGATGTCCGTGCCGAGTTGTCGCTGCCTTCGGGCATTTCCGGCGGCAATTTCGAGGGCTTTATCGAGCGCATCTTCATCCTCGGTGGTGGTGAATGGCCGGCGGATACCATCCTTGATAGCGATCGTCCGGATGGCATCGAGTTCGAGCCTGCTGTTTTGCGTCGCTAGGCCATGTTCAACATTGGCAGAATGGAGCTCGCGCGGAAGCGGCAGCGGTTGACCGCCAAGGCTCTCGCCGAGCGGGCCGGCATATCGCCGGTCACCTTGTCGCGTGTCGTCAACGGGCAGCAGGTTCCGGATGAAGACACGGTCGACGGTTTGGTGCGCGCGCTGGGATTCCCGCGGGAGTTCTTTTTCCGGGACGACGCGGCGCCGATCAGCGCTGATGCCGCCAGCTTCCGGAGCCTGACGGCGATGTCGGCGCGAGAGCGCGACGCGGCGCTCGCCGCCGGCTCATTGGCCTTCGAGATGTCAGCCTGGGTGCGGGAGAGGTTCGTTCTACCTCAGCCAGACCTGCTCGACCTCAGCCATGAACGCGATCCCGCTGGAGCTGCACGTGCGCTACGCCAGCATTGGGCGATCGGCGAGCGGCCGATCTCCCATATGATCAAGCTGCTTGAGACGAAGGGCGTCCGCGTCTTCTCGCTGGCCGAGAACACGAAGAATGTGGATGCCTTTTCCTGCTGGCATGATGGTGAACCGTATGTCTTCCTCAACACCTTCAAAACCACGGAGCGCAGCCGGTTCGACGCTGCTCATGAACTGGCCCACCTCGTCCTGCACAAGCATGGCGGCCCCAATCAAGGACGTGCTGCCGAGCTTGAAGCACATGCGTTTGCATCATCGTTCCTGATGCCTCACGACGACGTCGTGGCGACCGTCCCATTTGTCCGAAGCCTGGATCAGTTGGTGTTGGCAAAGAAGCGATGGGGCGTGTCCGTCGCTGCGCTTGCGCATCGCCTCCACCGGATAGGCCGGATTACCGATTGGAATTACCGGACGTTCTGCATCCAGATAAACAAGCGCTTCGGCACCAACGAGCCTGACGGTCTACCACCAGAGCGTTCTGCGATATGGCAGCGTGTGCTTACGGAGCTTTGGCGGGAGGGCGTAACGCGCCAACACGTGGCAGCCCGCCTGGATATCCCTGAGGCAGAACTCGACAATCTGCTGTTCGGGCTCACCGGGGATGTGAATCCACCATCTGTCGGCGGTTCGTCTCTCCGGCTAGTTCCGTGATTGTGCCCTCGGGGCTTAGCTGTCGCGTAGGTGCTTCCAGTCTCAAATTCAAACCAGCAACCCTCGCGATCCGAAGGACGGCGTTGAGTGAGGACCGCACCCACTTGGCGATCGGTGGACACCATGTGGACACCACGGCCGAAAAACAAAAAGGCCGCCCAAGGCGGCCATCTTGTATCTTCTTGATTTATTTAGAGAATTTTGGAGCGGGCGAAGGGATTCGAACCCTCGACCCCAACCTTGGCAAGGTTGTGCTCTACCCCTGAGCTACACCCGCATCCATCTGCCGTGGCGGTGTGCCGCCGGGCAGGTGCGTGTCTATGCCAAAACGAAATCGGGATTGCAACAGGCTTTCACGGCGTTTCTCGCCGGCCTGGGGAAAAATCCGCCGCGCGGCGCCGGCGATCGCCGCGCCCCGGTGCCCGCGAATGGCCCGCAAACCCTTTCGCCGGCTCATTCCTTGTGGATCGAGTCGATCCATTTGACGGCGGTGGGTTTTTCCACAGGCTCGATATCGAGGTTCACCACAACGGGTTCCTGCCCCGAGCGCACCAGCACGCATTCCAGCGTTTCGTCGGGCGATGCGTTGATTTCCTGGTGCGGCACGTACGGCGGCACATAGATGAAATCGCCGGGGCCGGCCTCGGCGGTGAATTCCAGATGGTCGCCCCAGCGCATGCGCGCCTTGCCCTTCACCACGAAGATCACGCTTTCCAGATCGCCGTGGTGATGCGCGCCGGTCTTGGCGTCGGGATGGATATGCACCGTGCCGGCCCACAGCTTCTCGGCGCCGGCGCGGGCGCGATTGATGGCGGTGGCGCGGTTCATGCCCGGCGTCTGGGCCGTGTTGGGGTCGAGGCTGTCGCCGGGAACCACCTTCACGCCCTGGGCGCGCCAGTCGATGCCGGGGGAGGGGATGGGCGTGTCGTCCGCCTGCGGGCCGTGCGCGTGCTCGTCGTGCGGGTGGGGATGATCGTGCGGGTGGGGATGGTCGTGCGGTCCGCCCATGTGCGCCTCCTCAGGAACGGCGACGGGCTTGCTTGCCCGCGTCTTCACAGGAGGCTAGAACGGCGGCAACTTTCCTGCATCCCTTTTCCGGAGCCGGTGGCGCATGGCGTCCTATCAATATGCCTATCACATGCATGGCCTCACCAAGGCCTATCCAGGCGGCAAGAAGGTGCTCGACAATGTGCACCTGTCTTTCTACCCGGACGCCAAGATCGGCGTGCTGGGCGCGAACGGTGCCGGTAAGTCCACCCTGCTGAAGATCATGGCCGGGATGGACAAGGACTTCACCGGCGAGGCGCGGCCGGCGGAAGGCGTGCGCGTGGGCTATCTCGCCCAGGAGCCGCAGCTCGATCCCACCAAGACCGTGCGCGAGAACGTCATGGACGGCGTGGCGAAGCAGAAGGCGATCCTCGATCGCTACAACGAGCTCGCCATGAATTATTCCGACGAGACGGCGGACGAGATGACCCGCCTCCAGGACGAGATCGAAGGCCAGGGCCTGTGGGATCTCGACAGCAAGGTGGACCAGGCGATGGACGCGCTGCGCGTCCCCTCGGACGATGCCGACGTTGCCAAGCTCTCCGGCGGCGAGCGCCGCCGCGTCGCGCTGTGCCGCCTGCTGCTCGAACAGCCGGAACTGCTGCTGCTCGACGAACCGACCAACCATCTGGACGCGGAAACCACCGCCTGGCTGGAAGGCCATCTGCGCACCTATCCGGGTGCGATCCTGATCGTCACCCATGACCGCTACTTCCTCGACAATGTCACCGGGTGGATCCTGGAGCTGGATCGCGGCCGCGGCATCCCCTACGAGGGCAATTATTCCTCCTGGCTCGGCCAGAAGCAGAAGCGCCTGACCCAGGAAGGCCGCGAGGACGAGGCGCGCCAGCGCGCGCTCGCCCGCGAGCAGGAATGGATGGGCACCTCGCCCCGCGCCCGTCAGGCCAAGAGCAAGGCGCGTATCCAGCGCTATGAGGAATTGCTGGAGAAGGCCTCCGAGCGCATGCCCTCGGCCACCCAGATCGTCATCCCCGTGGCCGAGCGCCTGGGCCAGAATGTCATCGCCTTCGACCATCTCAACAAGGCGTTCGGCGACCGCCTGCTGATCGACGATCTCTCCTTCAAGCTGCCGCCGGGCGGCATCGTCGGCGTCATCGGGCCCAACGGCGCGGGCAAGACCACGCTGTTCCGCATGATCACCGGCCAGGAGAAGCCCGACGGCGGCTCGATCACCATCGGCGAGTCGGTGAAGCTCGGCTATGTGGACCAGAGCCGCGACGCGCTGGACGACAAGAAGACCGTCTGGGAGGAAATCTCCGGCGGCAACGAGATCATCTATGTGGGCAAGAAGGAAATTCCTTCGCGCGCCTATTGCGCGGCCTTCAACTTCAAGGGCGGCGACCAGCAGAAGAAGGTCGGCATGCTCTCGGGCGGCGAGCGCAACCGCGTGCATCTCGCCCGCACGCTCCAGCGCGGCGGCAACGTGCTGCTGCTCGACGAACCGACCAACGACCTCGACGTGGAAACCCTGCGGGCGCTGGAAGAGGCGCTGGAAGATTATGCCGGCTGCGCCGTCATCATCTCCCATGATCGCTTCTTCCTGGATCGCATCGCCACCCACATGCTGGCCTTCGAGGGCGACAGCCATGTGGAATGGTTCGAGGGCAATTTCGCGGACTATGAGGAAGACAAGAAGCGGCGCCTCGGCATCGATTCCATCATCCCGAAGCGCATCCACTACAAGAAGTTCGGCCGCTGACCGAAAGGCGGGCGGCGTGCCGCCCGCCTTTCTGCTTTGAAATGCGGAGTGCTGCCATGGCCGAGGATTGGAACGCCCGCCAATATCTCAAGTTCGAGGATGAGCGCACCCGCCCGGCGCGGGATCTCCTGGCCCATGTGCCGCTCGCCGAGGCGGCCTTCGCGGTGGACCTCGGCTGCGGTCCGGGCAATTCCACCGAGCTTGTGGCGCAGCGCTTTCCCGGCGCCGCGGTGCTCGGCATCGACACCTCGCCCGCCATGCTGGAGGCGGCCCGCACGCGCCTGCCGGGCGCGACCTTCACGCTCGGCGATGCCTCCACCTTCACGCTCGACCGGCCGGCGGACCTGATCTTCGCCAATGCGGTGCTGCAATGGGTGCCGGACCATGCGGGGCTGTTTCCGCGCCTGCTGTCCCTGCTGGCGCCCGGCGGCGTGCTGGCGGTGCAGATGCCGGACAATCTCGACCAGCCCTCCCATGCCGCCATGCGCGAGACCGCCCAGGACGGGCCGTGGGCGGGAAAGCTCGCGCAGGCCGCGGGCGCGCGCACCGAGCTGCCGGGGGCGGGGGATTATTACAACCTGCTGATCGCCCGCGCGGCGCAGGTGGATATCTGGCGCACCACCTATTATCACCCGCTGGACGGGCACGGCGCGATCGTGGAATGGCTGAAGTCCACGGGCCTGCGCCCGTTTCTCGATCCCCTGGACGCGGCGGAGCGTGTGGAATTTCTCGCCGCCTATCAGGCGCGCCTTTCGGCCGCCTATCCCCTGCGGGCGGACGGCAAGGCCCTGCTCGCCTTCCCGCGCCTGTTTCTGATCGCCCGGCGCTGACGCACGGTCGCGCCCTCGCCGCAAACGCCCTATAGACTTTGCTTCATCGCTGCCTGAACGGAAAGATGCCCATGTCCGCGCCCCAGAACGAGCCGCTCACCGATTCCGTCAGCTTGCCGAGCGGCGATGTGGTGATGACGCTGGATCGTTCGGTGGCCGTGGTGCTGCTGGATCTGATTTCCCGCATCACCTCGGATCCGGCGGAGCAGGACGCGCGCGACGATCTGGAGCATCCCGCCGAACTCGCCGCCCTCTATGCGGTGCGCGGCGTGCTGGAGAATGCCTTGGGCGAGCCGCTGGCGGACAATTACGAGCAGCAGATCGATGAGGCGCGCACCGCCGTCATCACGCGCATCGAAGCCAACGCCTGAAAATACACCTCTCCCCACGGGGAGAGGTCAACCACGCAGCGAGCGGGTGAGGCGGGCGGGGGCCAAAATCCGCTCTTTCCCCTCACCCCAGCCCTCTCCCCAGCGGGGAGAGGGGGCATCGGTCCTAAAATTCACCAGCTCGGCAGCACAGCGCCCTTGAAGGTGGTGAGGATGAACTCCTTCACCTCCGGTGAGCGATAGCTTTCCACCAGGATCTTCACGAACGGCTTGTCCTTGTCTTGCGTGCGCACGGCGATGACATTGACATAGGGCCCCTTCGGATCTTCGCGCAGGATCGGGTCCTTCACCGGGTCGAGCCCGGCTTCCTTGGCATAATTGGTGTTGATGCCGGCCGCGTCCACATCCGGCAGGGAGCGTGGGAGCTGGGCGGCGTCGATTTCGACGACCTTGAACTTCTTCTTGTTTTCAACGATGTCCGCCACGCTCGGCTTGAAGCCGACGCCGTCGCGCAGCTTGATATAGCCCTTGTCCGCCAGCAGCAGCAGCACGCGCCCGCCATTGGTGGGATCGTTGGGAATGGCGATGGTGGCGCCCGCCGGCAGATCGTCCAGGCTCTTGAACTTCTTGGAATAAATGCCGATGGGGAAGTTCACCGTCTGGCCCACCGAGACGATCTTGTAGCCGCGATCCGCCACCTGATTGTCGAGATAGGGCTGGTGCTGGAACGAATTTGCCTGGAGCTCGCCGGATTCCAGCGCGGTGTTCGGCACCACATAGTCGGAAAATTCGACGATTTTGATGTCCAGGCCCTGCTTGGCGGCGATGGGCTTCACCGCCTCCAGGATCTGGGCGTGGGGACCAGGCGTGACGCCGACGGAAATGGTCTCGGCGAAGGCGGGGGCGTTCGTCAGGACGAACGAGAGGGTGAGCGCGGTCGCGAGCGCGCGGAAGCGGACTTTCATGGTCGGGGACTCCTTGAAGGATGGGATCAATCGCGCCGGTTGCGCTTGTCGAGGCGGCGCGCCAGCAGGTCGCCGAAGCTTTGCACCGCCTGCACCAGGAGGATCAGGACGATCACCACGGCGGCCATCACGTCGGGCATGAAGCGCTGGTAGCCGAAGCGGATGCCGAGGTCGCCGAGGCCGCCGCCGCCCACCGCGCCCACCATGGCCGAATAGCCGAGCAGGCTGACAACCGCCAGGGTGAGGGCAAGGGTGATGGCGGGCAAAGCTTCCGGCAGCAGCACCTTGCCGACGATCTGGAGCGGGCTCGCCCCCATGGCGCGGGCGGCCTCCACCAGGCCCTGGTCCACCTCGCGGATCGCGCCCTCGATCAGCCGGGCGATGAAGGGCGCGGCGGCAACCGTCAGCGGCACGATGGCCGCATTGGTGCCGATGGACGTGCCGGCGATCAGCCGGGTGAAGGGGATGATCGCCACCACCAGGATGATGAAGGGGGTGGAGCGGGCGGCATTCACCACCAGCCCGAGCGCGTGGTTCAGCACCGGCGCGGCGAACAATTCGCCGCTGCGACTGGTGGCCAGGAACACGCCCAAAGGCAGGCCGATGGCGGTGCCGATGAGCCCGGCGACGGCGACCATGTAGAGGGTCTGGCGGGTGGCCTCGATCAGCAGGTCGACGATGGCGGGGGGCAGGATTTCAGGAAACATAGCCAAGCACCTCCACGCCGAGGCCAAGCCCGGTGACGGCGGCCTGCACGGCCGCGACGGTCGCCACATCGCCCGGGACCGACACCACGATGACGCCGAACGGCTCGCCGGCGATGTCGTCCACCTGGGCTTGGATGATGTTCACGTCCACCCCCAGCAGGCGCGAGACGCGCGACAGCACGGGATCGGTGGCATGGGTGCCGGTGAAGACGATGCGCAGCACCGCCTGCGCCTCGCCGACGCGGACCGGCCTCAGGCGATCCGCCACCTGCGCCGGCAGCGCGGCGCCGGTGATGGCGGAAATAAACGCTTTGGTCGTCGCATGGCGGGGGTGCGCGAAGATTTCGAACGTGCGCCCTTCCTCGACGATGCGCCCGCCGTCCAGCACCGCGACCCGGCTCGCCACCGCCTTGATGACCGCCATTTCGTGCGTGATCAGCAGCACGGTGAGCTTGAGTTCGGCATTCACCTTGCGGAGCAAGGCGAGGATCTGGTTCGTGGTCTCCGGGTCGAGGGCGGAGGTGGCTTCGTCGGAGAGCAGGACGCGCGGGCGGGTGGCGAGCGCGCGGGCGATGCCGACCCGCTGCTTCTGCCCGCCGGAAAGTTCGGCGGGATAGCGGTCGCGCTTGTCGGCGAGGCCCACCAGATCCAGCAGCGGTTCCACCCGCGCCTTGATCTCGCGGCGCGAGACGCCGGCGATTTCCAGCGGCAGCGCCACGTTCTCATAGGCGGTGCGGCGCGCCAGCAGGTTGAAATGCTGGAAGATCATGCCGATGGAGCGGCGCGCCTCGCGCAGGCCCTTTTCCGACAAAGCGGTGATGTCGGTGCCGTCCACCACGATGCGCCCGGAGGTCGGGCGCTCCAGCCCGTTCACGAGGCGAATGAGGGTGGACTTGCCGGCGCCCGAACGGCCGATGACGCCGACGATGGCCCCCTCCGGCACGTTCAGGTCCACATCGTCCAGCGCCGCGACGAGCGGCGTGCCCTGGCGCGCGGCATAGCTCTTGCCCACATGCTCGAAGCGGATCACGGGAAGGCGAGGGGGATCTTTCGCGAGCGGATCTTGCGCGAGCGGATCTTGTGCGAGCGGATCTTGCACGGACGTGGGCCTTCCGGAGGGGTCGGCGTCCTGTGCCGATGCGGCAAGAATAGGCAGGATGGCGGTCACGATCATCTCCGGCTTTCGTCGATCATGAACGCGGAAGGCGTTCGTCCTGGCGGTCCGTTACAAGGCCCAGGCAATCGGCGGCTGGAAGGGAATTTCGGGCGGCAAAAGGCGCGGCGGTCAAATCAGGCCGCAATCACATTCGCAGACACAGGCAGCGCATCATGGCCGCACCCATCGTTGGTGTTTCCCTGGCCGCAACATCGTTCGTTTTGGCGAACAAGTCAAGACGCCTGAAATGAATGTGAAATAGATTTTCGCCGGCCCCCTGCGGCGTGGCGGAACGCGCGGGCGCGGCGCGGGCGGGTGCCGGCGGCGTTGTCAAAGCGCGGGGCCGACCACATATTGATCCCAGCGCCGGCCGCGAAACGACCCTTGCGCCCACGAGTTTTGAAAATCATGTCGCCTGCGGAACCCATTCATCTGAGCGAGAAGCAGTTTGCTCAGATCGCCCGCGCCCTGGCGGAACCGCGCCGCTACCAGATGCTGAAGGAGATCGGCGCCGCCGGGGCGAATCTCGCCTGCAGCGCCCTGGCCGAATGCCACGCCGTCAGCGCCGCCACCATCTCCCACCATCTCAAGGAGCTTGAGACCGCCGGCCTCGTGGACATCGTGCGGGAGGGCAAGTTCGCCAGGCTCATTCTGCGCCGCGACGTGCTGGCCGCCTATCTCGAGCAGCTTTCCCGGATCTGATCCCGATCCGAGCCGCCGCGCCGGCGGCGCCGCACCTTCGTGCGGATGCCCCTTGCATCGGCCGAGGGGCTTCCCATCTACGCCCCACATCAATTCGATGTTTATCTAATTATCGAACTGAATTCCGTTAGGAGAGATGAGATGGGCAAGCTTTCAGGCAAGGTCGCGGTCGTCACCGGCGCCTCCAAGGGAATCGGCGCCGCCATCGCGAAAAGCCTTGCGGCGGAGGGCGCGGCGGTGGCCGTCAACTATGCCTCCAGCAAGGAAGGCGCCGACCGCGTGGTCGCGGAGATCACCGCCGCCGGCGGCAAGGCGGTTGCGGTCCAGGGTGATGTGGCGAAGGCCGCCGACGTGGCGCGCCTGTTCGGCGAAGCCAAGGCCGCGCTCGGCGGCGTGGATATCCTGGTGAACAATGCCGGGATCTACAATTTCGCGCCGATCGAGGAGGTGACCGAGGAGCACTTCCACCGCCAGTTCGACACCAATGTGCTCGGCCTGCTGCTGGCGACCCGGGAGGCGGTCAAGCACTTCCCCGCCGCAGGCGGCAGCATCATCAATATTTCCTCGGCGGTCACCACCGTCTCGCTGCCGGGCGCTTCGGTCTACACGGCCACCAAGGGCGCGGTGGATTCCATTACGCGCGTGCTCGCCACCGAGCTCGGCCCGCGCCAGATCCGCGTCAATGCCATCAGCCCCGGCGGGGTGGAGACGGAAGGCACGCGGAGCCTGAACATCACCGGCAGCGAGCTGGAACAGCAGCTGATCGCCAAGACCCCGCTCGGCCGCGGCGGCCGGCCGCAGGATATCGCCACCGTCGCCGCCTTCCTCGCCTCCGCCGATGCGGGCTGGCTCACCGGCGAGATCATCTTCGCTTCGGGCGGCCTGCGCTGAGCGCAGGCATTCCGGCGCAAGCGCGCCTCGGCCGTTTTCCCCTTCCGGCCGGGGCGCGCGATGTCATTCGGCCGCGCGGGGGAAGGGCAGGTGCTTCTGCCCGCTCTGCGCGTCCGGCCCGTGCGCATCGCCCCCGTGACCGGGATGCTCGTCGCGCTTGCCGACGAAGCGCCCGAACAGGCGGCCCATCACATGGCTGAAATCGTCCATCACCGAGAACACCGCCGGCACGAAAACCAGCGATAGCACGGTGGAGGCGATCAGCCCGCCGATCACCGCGATCGCCATGGGCGCGCGGAACGAGCCGCCTTCCCCCAGCGCCAGCGCGGACGGCAGCATGCCCGCCGCCATGGCGATGGTGGTCATGACGATGGGCTGGGCGCGCTTGCGGCCGGATTCGATCAGCGCGGTGGTGCGGTCCATGCCCTTGGCCATGGATTCGATGGCGAAATCCACCAGCAGGATGGCGTTCTTCGTCACGATGCCCATCAGCATCAGGAAGCCGATCACCACCGGCAGCGAGATGGAATTTCCCGTCAGCAGCAAGGCGATGAACGCCCCGCCCACGGACAGCGGCAGCGCCACCAGGATGGTGATCGGCTGCAACACGTCCTGGAACAGCAGCACCAGCACCGCGAGCACCAGCATCACGCCCGCCGCGATGGCGAGCGCGAAGCCGGAGAACACCTCGCCCATGATCTCCGCATCGCCGGATTCCTTCAGGGCGACGCCCTGCGGCAGGCTTTTCGCGGCCGGCAGCGCGCGCACCGCCTCGATGGCGGCGCCGAGCGGGGTTTCTCCCACCAGATCCGCCTCCACCGCCACCCGGCGCGCGCGATCATAGCGGTCGAGCGAGGTCGGGCCCTTGCCGAACCGCACGTCCGCCACCGAGGAGAGCGGCACGGAGACGCCGGGCTTTGAGGTCGGCACCTTCAACGCGTCGAAGGTGGCGAGCTTGGCGCGCGCCTTCTCGTCCATCTGCACGCGGATGTCGATCTGGCGGTCCTTGGCGGAGAATTTGGCGAGGTTCGCGGCGATGTCGCCGATGGTGGCGATGCGCACCGTCTCGGCGATGGTGTCCACCGAGACGCCGAGCTGCGCCGCCTGGTCCAGCTTCGGCACGATGCGGATTTCCGGCCGGTCGAGCGCGGCGCTGGAGACCACGTTGGCGAGGGTGGGCACGTGGTCGCGCACCTCCTTCTCCAGCTTCAGGGCCGCCTGTTCCACCGCCTCGCCGTCATTGCCGGAAAGGATCATGGAAAAGCCGCGCTGCGCCGCCTGCCCGTTGGGGCTCCAGGTGAAGCGCATGTCGGGCAGCGCCGCCAGCTCGTCGTGGAGGCGGGATTCGAAGGTCTTCTGGTCGATGCTGCGCTCGTGGCGCGGCTTGAGGTTGACGACGATCTGCGCCTTGCGCACCTCGCTCGCCATCATCGCCATGCCGCCCTGTCCGCCGGTGCCGGCGGTGGCATAGACGCTCGCCACCTCCGGCTGCTTCAGCAGGTCGGCCGTGATCTTGTCCGCCACCGCCTGGGTTTCCGCGAGCGTGGTGCCCGGCGGCATCTCGATGGAGAGCATGGAGCGCGAGATGTCGTTGGTCGGCAGGAAGCCCGAGGGCAGCAGGGTGGAGAGGAAGATGGTGCCGGCAAATACGCCGAAGCCCATGGCGATGGTCGCGAAGCGATGGCGCACCGACCAGCCCAGCAGGCGCATGTAATGGCGCATGATGAAGCCGTCGCCGGTTTCCCGATGGCCGTGGTCGCGCAGGAAATAGGCCGCCATCAGCGGCGTGATGAGCCGCGCCACCGCGAGCGAGAACAGCACCGCCACCGCGACCGTGATGCCGAACTGCTTGAAATATTGCCCCGCGATGCCGCCCATGAAGGACACCGGCACGAACACCGCGGCGATGGTGAGGGTGGTCGCCACCACCGCGAGGCCGATCTCGTCCGCCGCCTCGATGGCCGCGCGATAGGGGGATTTCCCCTGGCGCATGTGGCGCACGATATTCTCGATCTCGACGATGGCGTCGTCCACCAGGATGCCGGTGACCAGCGTGATGGCGAGCAGGCTCACCGCGTTCAGCGAGAAGCCGAGCGCGTCCATCACCCAGAAGGTGGGCAGGATGGAGAGCGGGATCGCCAGCGTCGTGATGAGCGTGGCGCGCCAGTCCCGCAGGAAGATGAACACCACGATCACCGCGAGGATCGCGCCTTCGATCAGCGTATGCATGGCGGATTGGTAGTCCGCCTTGGTGTAGCGCACCGTGGTGTCGATCATGGTGATGGACACCTCGGGATGGGACGCCATCAGCTTCGCCACCTCGGCCTGGGTGCGGTCATAGACCACCACGTCGGAAAAGCCCTTGGCGCGATAGACGCCGAACGCCACCACCGGCCGCCCGTCGAGGCGCGCGAACACGCGCTGCTCGGCCGCCCCGTCGGTGACCGTGCCGAGGTCCTTCAGCCGCACATAGCGCCCGTTGGACAGCACGATGCGGGTTTCCGCGAGATCGTCCACGCTGGCGGCGCCGGCCAGCGTGCGGATGGACTGTTCCTGCGTGCCGACCTCGCCGCGCCCGCCCGAGACATCCACATTGGTGGCGCGCAATTGGCGCGAGACCTCCGCCGCCGTGATGCCGAGCGACATCAGCCGGTCGGGATCGAGGGCGACGCGGATCTCGCGATCCACGCCCCCTTCGCGCTTCACCTGCGCGACGCCGCGAATGCCCTGGAGCGTGCGGGCCACCGTATCGTCCACGAACCAGGAGAGTTCCTCCGCATTCATGGTGGGCGAGGCCACCGCGAACGTGACGATGGGCAGGCCCTCGATGTCCACCCGCTGGATCAGCGGCTCCTCGATGGCCTGGGGCAGTTCGGTGCGGATCTTGGTGACCGCGTCCCGGGTGTCGTTCACCGCCCGGTCCACCGCCGTTTCCAGATGGAATTCGATGGTGGTGACGGAGGAGCCTTCCGACAGCGAGGACGTGATGTGCTTCACCCCCGAGACGCCGGCGACGGCATTCTCCACCTTCTTGGTGATCTGGGTCTCCAATTCGCTCGGCGCGGCGCCGGGCTGGGAGATGGAGACCATGACGATGGGCACGTCGATGTTCGGCATCTGCGTCACCGGCAGCGAGCGGAAATGCACGATGCCGAGCGCGGTCAGAACCACGAACAGGACCAGGGAAGGGATGGGCTTGCGGATCGCCCAGGCGGAAATATTGAGGGCCATGGCGCTTACTTCGCTCCCGCGGTGCGGTCCGCTTCGACCGCGGTGACGCGGTCGCCTTCGCGCAGGAAGCCGCCCGCGCGCACGACCACCAGATCCTCGGCGCCGACGCCGGAGACGAGTTCGATGCGGCCGTCGCCCTTCAGGCCCGGCTCGACGCGGCGCTCGGCCACGACGCCGTCCTTCACCACCAGCACATAGGCGCCCTTGGCGTCGAACATGACGGCGGACTGCGGCACGGCGAGCCCCTCGCGGCGGGCGATCTCGATCAGGCCGCGGCCATAGGTGCCGGGGCGCAGGCGATCGTCATCGGCAAGCGCGATCTCCACCTTGCCGAGGCGGGTCGCCTTGTCGAGCTGGGCGGAGATGAGGCGCACCGTGCCGGCGAGCGGCGCGGAGAAGCCGGCGGGCGTCACGCTCACGCTCTGCCCCACCTGCATGCGCGGCATGGCGGATTCCGGCACCTCGGCGTCGAGGTCGATGGCGCCGTCGCGGGCGATGCGGAACAGCGGCTCCGACTTGGTGGACAGCACGATGGCGCCGATGCGGGCGTCGCGCGCCAGCACCACGCCTGCGGCGGGGGCCTTCACCTCGGTGCGGGTCAGCTTCAATTCGATTTCGGAGCGCTGCGCCTCCACGAGGCCGGCGTCGGCCTCGCTTGCGGCGAGGGCTTCGCGGGTGGCGGCCACCTGGGCGCTCGCCACCTTCACGGCGCGCTCGCGCTCGTCGAGGGTCTCCTGGGAGACCACGCCGGTCTTGCGCAGCTGGCGCGAGCGCTCGACGGCGGAGGTCGCTTCCGCTTCCTGCGCCAGCATCTGGTCGAGATTGGCGCGCTGCTGCGCGATGGCGGCCTTGGCCTTGGCCCGGTTGGCGGTGTTCTGGGCGAGCTGGGTTTCCAGCACCTCGCGATTGAGCCGTGCCAGCACCTGGCCCTGCTGCACCTTGTCGCCCACCTCGGCGAGGATCTCGGTGAGGCGATAGCCCTCGATTTCCGGGCCCACCTGGATTTCCTCGCGGGCGATCAGGGAGCCGGTCACGAGCAGCGTTTCCGCCATCTCCCGCTTCTCGGGATGGGTGACGCTGACGGTCAGCCCCTTCACCGCCTCGGCGGCCGGCGCCTCGGCGAGTGCCGGAGGAATGAACTGGGGGGCCGCGAGCGCGCTCGCGAACAGGGCGCACATGAGAAGGCGATGCGGCTGCGCGTGGCGCCCAAGGATGTTCAGCGGGGCACTGCGGACGAAGCGGGGCATGGAAGGGTCGGTCTTTCTGTGTCCAGGCGCGGGCGTGTCGGCGATCCGGCGCATCCGCGCCGGCGCATGACGATAGGGAAAATGCGGCAAGCTGATGCTCATGACGGGGGGGATTTCGTTTCCGGCGCCAGCATGCGCCGCACCAGGGTGGCGAAGGCGGGCAGCCGATCCGGCAGATTCCATTGCGGATGCAGCTGATTGTGCAGGATCATCCCGTCGCCCATCACCTTCAGCAGCATCACCAGCGTGTCGGGATCGATCTCCGGGTCGATCTCGCCCCGCGCCATGCCCGAGACCAGCGCGGCGCGCAGCAGCACGTGGCTTTCCCCCTCCACCGGCTCCAGTGCTTCGCGCAGCTTCTCGTTGCGGATCGCCTCGGCCATGATTTCCGGGCCGAGCTTGGCGCAGTCGATGCTGTCCTTGGAGAGCAAGGCGGCGATGCATTCCGTCAGCCCGTCGATCAGGCTCGGCGCCTGGTCGAGGAATTCGAACAGCTTGGCCCGCTCCGCGCTCTCGCCCTCGACGATCGCGCCGATGATGGATTCCTTCGAGGGAAAATAGCGATAGAGCGCGCCCGGGCTCATGCCCGCCTCGGCGCAGATCTTCTGCATGGAGGTGCCGTGAAAACCGTCGCGCGCGAAACATTGGACGGCGGCGGCGAGGATGCGCTTTTGCTGCTCGGAGCGGTGGTCGAGCACGGAAACATCGGGGGCGCCCAGGGCCATGGAACCTCAGGGGGGTGAGAATGAATATTCGCTCTCAGCATGGGGCGGGCGCCGCCTCCGGTCAAGAGCGAATGTTCGTTCTCCTTATCCCGGAAGGAAAATCCGCTTCCTTGCGGCGCCGGGGCCGCTTTCTGAGGCAGTTGCACAGGTCCGCTCCTGCGCCGGCGAAGGGTTAAGGAGGCGGCGCGGGCCGTGCGCGAGGAACCGGGCCGGCGATCAGGCGGGGCGGGTTGCCCGGCTGCTCGGGAATGGATCATATGGGATTCGAGGGGATGGGGCCGCCGGGGAACCCCCGCCCCCGAGACCAACCGGGCCGGTGCCGGACCGAAGAAGTCCCGGAGCGAAGAAGTCCCGGACCGAAGAAAATGGGGGAGTGAAGATGCGTGCGCCGCTGGAGCGTTTTCGAGCGAAGGGGACATCGGTTCGCGTGAGGCCAGCGCGCGGTTTCAAGAAGACGGAGCGTTTTCCCCCGTCCCTGACCCGGGCGGGCGGGCTCGCGTTGTCCGCACTGCTGCTGGCGATCCTGCTCGCCGGCCCGGCTCGCGCGCAGGACAATGCGGTCTCCGCGCCCGGCTGGCAGCCGACCCCCTGGGCCGACAGCGTGTTCCTGGAAAGCCAATTGTTCTTCAGCCTCAACACGCCCGACGGGCGGGGAGTGAGCGAGCAGCAATGGGTGCAGTTCGTCGCCGAAATCGTCGCGCCGCGCTTTCCCGGCGGGCTCACCGTGCTGGAGGCGCAGGGCCTGTCCGCCGGCGCGCCCCCGCCGGTTCCCGCGCCCGCGCCGATGCCGGCCGCCCCGGCCGTCCCGGGCGCGCCGTCTGCGCCGGCCACGGCCTCCCCATCGCCCGCCGGCAACGGCACGCCCGCCGGCATATCGGCCGGCGCCGCTTCCGCCGGGCCGGATCCCGCGCCCGCCGCATCGCTCTCGGCCGCCGCCGCGCTGGCGCTCTCGCGGCCCGGCACGCGCCTGCTGCTGATCGTCCATCCCAACACCCCCGATGCCACCGCCAAGCTCGGCGAGATCAAGGCCGCCTATATCCAGCGGTTCGGCCAGCGGCGGGTGTTCCATGTGGATTTCCCCGTGCGGGTCAATCCCTAGGGCGATCCACATTCAGCGGCGCGGCCGATCGTCGAGGCGCCTGGCGTCGGGTGCGCGCGATTGTCTTTCGTTCATCGGTCGTCAAGGCCGGGCCTGTCCCGGCCCTCCCCGCAGGGGCCGCCGGCGCGGACGCCGAAGCGCCGATGCCGGCGATGCCGCCTGGATGGGGGCAGGCCCGTGCAGGACGATGCTCTGCTGCAACGGCCTCACGCATGAATGTCGATTGGCCCTGGTCCGCACGCGCCGCACCCTTGAGGCGCGCGGCGGCGCACCCTACGTGAGGGGCGACGTTTCTCCTGCGCCAGCGAGGCCCTCCATGTTCGCCGCCGCCTTCACCGCATTCGGGCAGGTGTTCTCGCCGCTCCTGCGCGGCGTTCTGTTCAGATCGGTGCTGCTGGCGCTGGGGGTGCTGGCGGTGCTGGCCATCGCCCTGTTCGCGGCGGTGGAATCTCTCGCGAAGCTGCCCTATCCCTGGCTCGATACCACGCTCGCCATCATCACCGGCCTCGGCCTCGTGTTCGGCATCGCCTATCTCGTTCCGGCGGCCTCCTCGCTGGTGGCCGGCCTGTTCGTGGACGAGGTGGCGGAGAAGGTGGAGCGGGCGAGCTATCCCGACGATCCGGTGGGCACGCCCCAGCCGCTCGCGACCTCGCTCTATTATTCGGCGCGCTTCTTCGTGCTGGTGCTGGCGGTGAACCTGCTGGCGCTGCTGCTTTTGCTGGTGCCGGGCGTCAATCTCGTCGCCTTCTTCCTGGCCAACGCCTATCTGCTCAGCCGGGAATATTTCGAGATGGCGGCGATGCGCTTCTGCTCGCCCGCCCAGGCCCGCGCTTTGCGCCAGGCGAACGCCACCAGCATCTTCATCGCCGGCCTGCTGATGACGCCGCTGCTGATGGTGCCGATCCTCAATCTCATTATGCCGGTGTTCGGCACGGCGTTCATGGTGCACCTCCACAAGCGGCTGAAGGTGATGCCGACGCAGCGGCTGATCGAGGCCTAGATCGGCTTGTCCGGCCAGCGGCAGAGATCGTTGATGGGGCAGATCGGGCAATCGGGCAGGCGGGCCTTGCAGATGTAGCGCCCGTGCAGGATCAGCCAATGGTGGGCGTGGCGCTTGAAGCGCTCGGGAATGCGCGCCTCCAGGCCCAGCTCCACCTCCAGCGGGGTGGCGCCGGGGGCAAGGCCGGTGCGGTTGGCGACGCGGAACAGATGGGTGTCCACCGCGATGGTCGGCAGGCCGAAGGCGATGTTCAGCACCACGTTGGCGGTCTTGCGGCCGACGCCGGGCAAAGCTTCGAGCGCCGCGCGGTCGACGGGCACCTCGCCGCCGTGGCGTTCCAGCAGCAGGCGGGAGAGCTCGGCCACGTTCTTCGCCTTGCCGCGGAACAGGCCGAGGGTGCGGATGAAGCCGGCGATGCCCTCTTCCCCGAGGGCCACCATGGCGGCCGGCGTCGGGGCGGCGGCGAACAGGCCCTTGGTGGCCTTGTTCACGCCCACGTCGGTGGCCTGGGCGGAGAGCACCACCGCCACCAGCAAGGTGAAGGGATCCACATAATCCAGTTCGCCCTTGGGCACGGGATCGCGCCGTTCGAACCGCGTGAAGGCCTCGACGATCTCGGCCTCGCTCCAGGGGGCAACCGTGCGGCCGTGCGCGGCGGCGGCGGCATTGGCCACCGCGCGGCGGCGCGGGGGAACGACGCCCGCCGCCGCCTCCGCCTTCAGGCGCCCGGCGGGGGAAGCGGGAAGAACGGGCTTGGCGCCGGGCTTCGCGGCCCTCGCGGATGTCGCGGCCCTTGCGGATATCGCCGCCGGCTTGGGTGTCGCGGTCTTGGTGGGCGTCGCGATCCGGGCGCGTCCAGCAGGCTTGGCGCCGGCCTTCGCCGAGCTGGCGGGGGTCGCGGCAAGTTGAGAGCCGGCTGGGGGAGATGTGGTTTTTCGCGCCATTTTGTCCCTATAATCCCTGCCATGACGAAGGCCAATGACCTGCCTCTGCCTTTCCCCGAGGATGGGGAGCCGACGGTGTTCGCCGCCACCATGGCGCCGCACCGCTCGCTGTCGCAGCGCGGCTTTCTGCTGTTGATGCTGGGCGTGGGCGCCATCAGCTTCGCGTGCGGCAGCCTGTTCCTGGCCATGGGCGCCTGGCCGGTGTTCGGCTTCTTCGGCCTTGACGTGGCGCTGATCTATTTCGCCTTCCGCGCCAATTTCCGCTCGGCCGCGGCGCGCGAATATATCCGTGTCACACCGAGCCTGATCCAGGTGCGCCACGTGCCGGCCGCGGGCAAGGCGCTGGATTTCCAGATGAATCCCTTCTTCACCCGGCTGTGGCGGCGCGAGGTGGAGGAGTTCGGCACGATCGACATGGCTCTGGTCTCGCGCGGGCGTCACACGCCGGTGGGCATCCATCTCGGCCCGGTGCAGAAGGGCGAGCTGGCGGACGATCTCAACGCCGCCTTGCTGGAAGTGAAGCGCGGCGTGACGCGCACCGTGTTCTGAGCGGCGGGGAAATCGGGTGGGCGCCGGTGGCGAAAGCTGGTGAGATGGCTCAACGATCCCTAAAAGGAGCCACGCCCGTGCTGCTGCACGATTCCCCCTTGTTGACTCTGCCCCCGGTGGCTGGCTTTGCTCCCTTGACCCCCGCCAACGAGCTGGACATCGCCGCCGCCGATTACGACGTCGTGCGCCGCGCGGTCGCCTATGTCACCACCCACATGCGCCAGCAGCCGGAGGTGGAGGAGATCGCCCGCGCCGCCGGCGTCACCAGCCGCGCGCTGACCGAGGTGTTCCGCCGCTGGTGCGGCCTCACCCCCAAGGCATTTCTGCAGGCGGTCACGCTCGATCGCGCGCGCCAGGTGCTCGCCCAGAGCGGCAATGTGCTCGACGCGGCGCTGGAGCTGGGCTTGTCGGGTCCCGGCCGGCTGCATGATCTGTTCGTGGTCCACGAGGCCATGTCGCCGGGCGAATGGAAGACCGGCGGGGCCGGGCTCGTGATCCGCTACGGCTTCCATCCCTCGCCGTTCGGCCTCGCGCTCGCCATGGCGACGCCGCGCGGCCTGTGCGGGCTCGCCTTCGCCGATGCGGGCGAGGAGCGCTCGGCCTTCGCCGATATGGCGGCGCGCTGGCCCAATGCTGCTTTCGTGGAGGAGCCGGCCGCCACCGCGCCGCTGGTGCGCTGCATCTTCGATCCCGCCGCCTGCCGCGAGGACCAGCCGCTGCGCATCGTCTTCATCGGCACGGATTTCGAGGTGCGGGTGTGGGAAACCCTGCTGCGCATTCCCATGGGCCGCGCCACCACTTATTCCACCATCGCCGACCGCGTGGGCAGCCCCAAGGCGGCGCGGGCGGTGGGCGCGGCGGTGGGCAAGAATCCCATCAGCTTCGTGGTACCGTGCCACCGGGTGCTGGGCAAGAACGGCGATCTCACCGGCTATCATTGGGGCCTCACCCGCAAGCGCGCCATATTGGGCTGGGAAGCGGGAAAGGTGGAGGGGTAGGGAGTTTACGCTACGGTCTTTGACCATGCCGTTTCTCCCTCTCCCTCCCGCATTCCCCCTCCCCACCGCTTCCCCGCAAGTGGGGGAGGGAACAGGCTGGTCGAGATTGGGACTCTGATTTCTCAAAGCCGAGCCATCAGCCCCCTCTCCCGCTTGCGGGGGAGGGCTGGGGAGGGGGAAGGGGGAAGGGGTAGCGCAAGGGCGATCCGGTCCGCGCTCCGGCTTTTCCGGCCGCTGCGAGTGCTCTCTCTCTACCGAGGGCCCCCTCCCTGACCCTCCCCCGCAAGCGGGAGAGGGGAGGGACGGTAAGGGGCGCGACCGGCGTTCCCCAAGCCAAGCCATAAGCCCCCTCTCCCGCTTGCGGGGGAGGGCTGGGGAGGGGGGTGAAGGGTAGCGCGAGGGCGCGCTCCGGCTTTTCCGGCCGCTGCGAGTGCTCCCTCTCTACCGAGGGCCCCCTCCCTGACCCTCCCCCGCAAGCGGGAGAGGGAATGGGGGGCGTCCGAGGTGGGAATCTGCTTCTCGAAACCGGAGCTAAAAGCTTTCTTCCCCGTGTCATCAGCTCCCTCTCCCGCGTGCGGGGGAGGGCTGGGGAGGGGGAGGGGTGAAGGGGTCGCGCGAGGGCGCTCTCCGGTCCGCGCTCCGGCTTTTCCGGCCGCTGCGAGTGCTCCCTTTCTACCGAGGGCCCCCTCCCTGACCCTCCCCCGCACGCGGGAGAGGGGAGGGACGGTAAAGGGTGCGACCGGCGTTCCCCAAGCCGAGCCATCAGCCCCCTCTCCCGCTTGCGGGGGAGGGCTGGGGAGGGGGAAGGGTGAAGGGGTCGCGCGGCGGCTTTTCCGGCCGCTGCGAGTGCTCCCTCTCTACCGAGGGCCCCATCCCTGACCCTCCCCCGCAAGCGGGAGAGGGAATGGGGGGCGTCGAGGTGGGAATCTGCTTCTCGAAACCGGAGCTAAAAGCTTTTTTCCCCGTGTCATAAGCCCCCTCTCCCGCTTGCGGGGGAGGGCTGGGGAGGGGGAGGGGTGAAGGGGTAGCGCAAGGGCGCTCCGGTCCGCGCTCCGGCTTTTCCGGCCGCTGCGAGTGCTCTCTCTCTACCGAGGGCCCCTCCCTAACCCTCCCCCGCACGCGGGAGAGGGGAGGGACGGTAAGGGGTGCGACCGGCGTTCCCCAAGCCGAGCCATCAGCCCCCTCTCCCGCTTGCGGGGGAGGGCTGGGGAGGGGGAAGGGTGAAGGGGTAGCGCGAGGGCGCTCCCGGTCCGCGCTCCGGCTTTTCCGGCCGCTGCGAGTGCTCCCTTTCTACCGAGGGCCCCCTCCCTGACCCTCCCCCGCACGCGGGAGAGGGAATGGGGGCGTCGAGGTGGGAATCCGCTTCTCGAAACCGGAGCTAAAAGCGTCCTTCCCCGAGCCATCAGCCCCCTCTCCCGCGTGCGGGGGAGGGCTGGGGAGGGGGAAGGGGGAGCACTGGGGAAGGAGAACGCCGGGCGCGACCTCAATCCTTCGCGAGCGCGAAGCGCAGCAGGATGGTGCGCTGGATCGGGCTGAAATTGTCGTCGGAAATGAGCGTCAGCAGCGTCTCGCCCGCCGCGTTCACGGTCACGGCCAGGCCCTCCATATTGTCGATCTCATAGCCCATGTCGGCGGTGAACAGGATGTCGCCCTTCAGCACCGCGCCGGGCGCCACGTCCTTCAGCTGGAACCGGCGGATCTGCATGGAGACGCCCGTCGTCACCGCATAATGGCGCTCCAGCAGGAACAATTCGCCGTCCGGTCCCAGCGCCGCATCGGTGGCGCTGAACACGCCGCTTTTCGCAATGGTGAAGGTGCCCGGCTTCGGCCCGCCGATGATGAAGCCGGGCAAATCGGCGTCATTGGTCGCGCCCACTTCGCCGATGCCCAGCAGCGCCCCGGCGAGCGGGCCGGAGGGCACATAGACCAGGCTTTCCAGCCCCAGATTGTCGCGCAGCGCCTTCACGCCCGGCGGCACCGGGATCGGCTTGCCCTTCTGCCCCAGCGGGTCGAGGCCGGGGAAGGACCAGATCTCGTTCACGTCCTCCAGGCCGACGAAGATGTTCTGCGGGCCGATGGCGAGGGATTCCGCATCGCCCCGGTTGTTATCCGCGAGCGGCGCGCCTTTCTGGTCCAGCAGCGCGGCCGCCGTCACGTCGGCAAGGCCGGTGGGCCGGTCGCCCTCCGTGACGAGCCGCCCGCGCAGGAACAGGCCGGCATCCGTGACGGCGAGGAAATGCGCGCCGTCGGCATCCAGATGGAACGCGGATATGCCGCCGAAGCCGGGGAAGGGCGAGGTGAGCCGCAGACCGCCGCGATAGATCAGGGCGCCGAAACGGGTGTCGTCCTTGCGGGGATGGAAGGTGGGAAGCGGCGTCGCCTGCACCTCGATCGCCACCGGCTCCACCGGCAGGCTGGGCGGCTTGGACAGCGCGTGCCCCACGAGCCCGGTCGCGATGACGGCGGCGAGGGCCAGGCCCGCGAGCCAGCGGGCGCGGGCCCCGGACTCGCGGGGGCTGCCTTCCCGCGCGCGCCCATTGGGGGCGCGAACCTCGCGCGCGTCCCCACCGCGCGCGTCCCCACCGCGCGCGTCCCCACCGCGCGCGTCCCCGCCGCGCGCCGCGGCGTCGCGCGCCATCTCCGAATGTCCCGCCCGGTCCGGTCCCATGTCAGTGCAGCCGCTTGCGCCCGCTGGTCTTGGCGGGTGCGGGCGGGGTTTCGGAGAACAGTTCCGCCAGCTTCTCGGTCATCACGCCGCCCAGTTCCTCGGCGTCCACGATGGTGACGGCGCGCTTGTAATAGCGCGTCACGTCATGGCCGATGCCGATGGCGATCAGCTCCACCGGCGAGCGGTTCTCCACCTGCCAGATGATGTGGCGCAGGTGGCGTTCCAGATAATTGCCGGCATTCACGGAGAGGGTGGAATCGTCCACCGGCGCGCCGTCGGAGATCATCATCAGGATCTTGCGCGCCTCGGGGCGGCCGAGCAGGCGCTGGTGCGCCCAGTCGAGCGCCTCGCCGTCGATATTCTCCTTCAGCAGCCCCTCGCGCATCATCAGCCCGAGATTGCGCCGCGCCCGGCGCCAGGGCGCGTCGGCGGATTTATAGACGATGTGGCGCAGATCGTTGAGGCGGCCGGGATTGGCGGGCTTGCCGCCGGCAAGCCAGGCTTCGCGCGATTGCCCGCCCTTCCAGGCGCGGGTGGTGAAGCCGAGCACCTCCACCTTCACGCCGCAGCGCTCCAGCGTGCGGGCAAGGATATCCGCGCAGGTGGCGGCCACCGTGATGGGGCGCCCGCGCATGGAGCCGGAATTGTCGATCAGCAGCGTCACCACCGTGTCGCGGAACTCGGTGTCGCGCTCGCGCTTGAAGGAGAGCGCCGCGCCGGGATCGGTCACCACGCGGGAGAGGCGCGCGGGATCGAGGATGCCTTCCTCCAGGTCGAATTCCCAGGCGCGGTTCTGCTGCGCCAGCAGGCGGCGTTGCAGGCGGTTGGCGAGGCGCGAGACGACGCCCTGGAGATTGCTCAATTGCTTGTCGAGATAGGAGCGCAGGCGCGTCAACTCCTCGGTGTCGCACAGCTCCTCGGCGTGCACCTCCTCGTCGAACTTGGTGGTGTAGGCGTGATATTCCGGGCCCTTGGTGTCGGCCGCCTGGGGCGAGCGGGGCTGCCAGGGCTCGGCGGCCTCCTCGCTGTCGCCCATGTCGCCGTCGTCGGGGCTCTCGGCCGGCGGGCCGGCCTCGCTCTCCACCGCGCTGTCGGGCAATTCCTCCTGCGCGAGCTCGGCTTCCACCTCGGTCGCGCCCTGCTGGCTGTCGTCCTCGCTGGCCTCGCCCTCCTCGCCGCCCTGCTCCTCGCGGCCGGCGGGATTGTCGTCCTCCTCGCTCTCCTTGTCGCTCTCCAGGCCGCTTTCCTCGCCCATTTCCAGGGAGGTGAGCAGTTCGCGCGTGATCTCGCCGAACTTCTTCTGGTCCTCGATGCTCTCGGCGAAGCGGGCGAGGTCGCCTTCGGCGCGGCTCTCGATATAGTCGCGCCACAGATCGACGATCTTGCGGGCGGCGGGCGGCGGGGCCTGGCCGGTGAGGCGCTCGCGCACCATCAAAGCGACCGCGTCCTCGATCGGCGCGTCGGCGCGCTCGGTGATGTCGGCGAAGGGGCCGCGATGGTAGCGGTCGTTCAGCATGGCGCTGATGTTGCGCTGGACGCCGGTCATGCGATTGCCGCCCAGCGCCTCGACGCGGGCCTGCTCCACCGCCTCGAACACGGCGCGGGCGGTGTCGCCGGTGGGCAGCATCTTGCGATGGACGCCCTGGTCGTGGCAGGCGAGGCGCAAAGCGAGGGAATCCGCATGGCCGCGCACCACGGCGGCATCCTGGCTGGAGAAGCGGCGCGGCGGCTCGGGCAGGCGCACGCGGTCGGGGGTCAGCGAGGGGCGCTCGTTGGCGAAGGTGACGTCGAACTCGCTCACCCCGGCAATCGCCTTGAAGCAGCCGGTCACCGCGCGCTTGAAGGGTTCGGCGGGCGCTTCCTTGGGGGCGGTCTTCACGGTCTTGTTGGAGGGAGGCATCGCCGCTGGCCCTGTGTTTGGCGCGCTGCGCGCCGGTCACGACATGGTGCCGCCGCCGGGGCGGCGGGGAGGGGGCGGCCCATGGGGGCCCTCTCCCTCCTCAATCCTCCACTGCGGAGGAAGGCGCGCGTCCGCAGGACACGCGCCATGGGCCTCAGGCGAGCGCGACGTTGACCGTGCTCTCGGTCAATTCGACGCCGAAGCAGCGCTGGTACAGCTCCGCCACCAGCGCACGCTCCAGCTCGTCGCACTTGTTGAGGAAGGTCACGCGCAAGGCGAAGGCGAGATCCTTGAAGATGTCCGCATTCTCGGCCCAGGTGATGACCGTGCGCGGGCTCATGACGGTGGACAGATCGCCGTTGATGAACGCGCTGCGGGTCAGGTCCGCGAGGCGCACCATGCGGTTGACGATGTCGCGCCCTTCCGGGGTCTGATAGTGCTTCGCCTTGGCGAGCACGATCTCGACCTCCTTGTCGTGGGCGAGATAGTTCAGCGTGGTGACGATGGACCAGCGGTCCATCTGGCCCTGGTTGATCTGCTGCGTGCCGTGATAGAGCCCGGTCGTGTCGCCGAGGCCGACCGTGTTGGCGGTGGCGAACAGGCGGAACGAGGGGTGCGGGCGGATGACCCGGTTCTGGTCCAGCAGGGTCAGGCGGCCGGAGACTTCCAGCACGCGCTGGATCACGAACATCACGTCCGGGCGGCCGGCGTCATATTCGTCGAACACCAAGGCGATGTTGTTCTGGAGCGCCCAGGGCAGGATGCCGTCGCGGAATTCGGTGACCTGGAGGCCGTCCTTCACCACGATCGCATCCTTGCCGATCAGGTCGATACGGCTGATGTGGCTATCGAGATTGATGCGGATGCAGGGCCAGTTGAGGCGCGCCGCCACCTGCTCGATATGGGTGGATTTGCCGGTGCCGTGATAGCCGGTCACCATCACGCGCCGGTTGTGCGCGAAGCCGGCGAGGATGGCCAGGGTGGTGGGACGGTCGAACAGATAGTCAGGGTCGAGATCCGGAACATGACTTTCGGCCTCGGAAAAGGCCGGCACTTCCATGTCGATGTCGATGCCGAACACCTGGCGCACCGACACCTTCATATCCGGGGTCGGGGCAATGGTCTCGGTGCCGCTCATAACGCCTCCGTATGCGCGCGTCGCTGCGCGCGCGTCGTCTTGCTTGTTGATCCGTGCGGCACCTTAAAGGTTTTTCCGCTGCTGCAAAAATTCTCTCGGCGGGGCGTCTCGTCGCGGCCGCCGTCCGCGTGTTCAACAAAAACCGGCTTGTTTCAAGGTGTTGTAGGCCTGGATCACGTTGCGCAACCGGTCCTCGGCGGAACGGTCGCCGCCATTCACATCGGGATGATGGCGTTTCACCAATTCCTTGAAGCGCGCCTTGATCTCGACGCCGGTGGCGGAAATCTCCAGGCCGAGCACTTCCAGCGCCTGCCGCTCCAGCGTGCGCACCATGCGGCTTTCCGCCTGCGGGGGCTCGAAGCCGGCGGTGCCGCCCATCTCCTGGGTGAAGCCGAACGGATCGCGATAGCCCCCGTTCGCCGCCCCGTCCGCCCCGCGGGTGCCCATGCGCCAGGTGGGGCGATGGCCGGTGATGGCGTCCTTCTGATAGGCGAACACGGCATCGTCGCTCATGCCGGCGAAATAATTGTAGGACTGGTTGTACTGCTTCACATGGTCGATGCAGTAGTTCCAATACTCCCCTTCCGCCGCCCGCCCCTTGGGGGCGCGGTGCGTGCCCTCGCGCGTGCAGCCGGGCCAGTCGCAGGCGGCGCAGGTGGGCCTGCGCAGGCGATCGGCACTGGGCTTCACCCGGATGCGGTCGAAGAAGGGGGAGTCGATCTTCATAATGCGATTATGGCCGTCGCGCCGCAGTGCGGCAAGCTGAGGGAATGAAAACAGGAGAGCCGCCTAAGGCGGTATCGGGCGACGGGCGCGACGCGACGAGGCGCCGGGCGTCTGGCGCAGATATAAGAGCGCGGGCCCTTTTGCGCCATGGCGCAATGATCCAATCCTGTGCATCGCGTCCGCGCCTTCGGCCGCATTGACGCGGCGACGCAGGCGGCGTTACCTCTTCGCCCATGGAACCTTCACCCACGACGGCGCATCTCGCGCGCATCCGCTCCACGCTTCAGGCGGGATTGACGCCGGCCACCCTGGCCGTGGAAGACGAAAGCGCGCTGCACGCGGGGCATGGCGGCGCCACCCGGCGCGCTGATGGGGGCATCACCCATCTGCGGGTCCGCGTGGTGGCGCAGGCCTTCGCCGGCAAGAGCCGGGTGGAACGTCACCGTCTTGTGAACGCCCTGCTGGCGCAGGAGATCGCCGAGGGCCTCCACGCCATCGCCATCGACGCCAAAGCGCCGGGAGAAGGGGCGCCGGGCGAAGGGGCGCCGGGCGAAGCCGCGTCCGGACTCTAGGCATGGACGCGCCCGCCGCCCCCGCCGCCTCGCCGATGACCGCAGAGGGCGGGATCGTCGCCGAAGGCGCGCTGGTGCTGTTCTCGGGCGGCCAGGATTCCACGACCTGCCTCGCCTGGGCGCTGGAGCGCTTCGCGCGGGTGGAAACGCTGGGCTTCGATTACGGCCAGCGCCACCGGGTGGAACTCGACGCGCGCCAGAAGCTGCGGCCGGCGCTCTCCGCGCTCGATCCCGGCTGGGCCGCGCGGCTGGGGGAGGACCACACGCTCTCCCTCGACGCGCTCGCCGCCGTCTCCGACACCGCTTTGACGCGGGACGTGGAGATTTCCATGGGCGCGAACGGCCTGCCGAACACCTTCGTGCCCGGCCGCAACATCATCTTCCTCACCTTTGCCGCCGCGCTCGCCTATCGGCGCGGCCTGCGCCACATCGTCGGCGGCATGTGCGAGACCGATTTCTCCGGCTATCCCGATTGCCGCGACGACACCATCAAGGCGGTCCAGGTGGCGCTCAATCTCGGCATGGACAGCCGGTTCGTGCTGCACACCCCGCTGATGTGGATCGACAAGGCGCAGACCTGGGCGCTGGCCGCGCAATTGGGCGGCGCGGCGCTGGTGGATCTGATCGTGGAGGAGACCCACACCTGCTATCGCGGCAAGCGCGGCGCGCGCCACGACTGGGGGCACGGCTGCGGCACCTGCCCGGCCTGCCAATTGCGGGCGGAGGGGTATCGCCGCTTCGCTGCCACGCGCGCCTGAAGGAGAGGCAGAATGAGACGTTCGGCATCCCATGTTTCGGCCGGCGCGCTCGCGTGCGGCCTGCTCGCGCTCGCGCTCGCCGCCATGCCCCGGCCGGCGGGCGCGGCGAGCTTCGACTGTTCCGCCGCCAAGGCGCCGGACGAAAAGGCCGTCTGCGCCACGCGCAGCCTCAATGACCTCGACGTGAAGATGGCGACGCAATACGCCATCGTCACCCGCCTCGTCGGCATGGGCCAGCGCGGCGACCTCCAGGACCAGCAGCGCGCCTTCCTGAAGCAGCGCGCGGCCTGCGGCGGCGACGTCGCCTGCATCGCCAAGGCCTATCGGGACCGCATCGCGGTGTTCGAGGGCGTGGTGGACGGGGTGGTCGCGCGCGGGCCGTTCTGATCTCCGGCTCAGAGGCGCCACGGAGTCATTCGTGGCGCGATAAGCACCCGAAATCGCGGTTTCGTCCGCGGAAAGGGCGCGGCGAAGCCCCAGTAAACCTCTGTTCGTCTGCGCTAAGTTATTGTTTCACGTGAAACATTTTGGGCCGGATCGGGCCTCAGGCGAACGGCACCGTCCCGTCCCCCTCGCCGAGCGCGCGTTGCATCAGCACGGTATCCAGCCAGCGGCCGAACTTCAGCCCGGTGTTGCGCAGCACCCCGATATCCTCGAACCCGCAGGCCCGATGCAGCGCGATGGAGCCGGAATTCGCGCTATCGCCGATCACCGCCACCATCTGGCGATAGCCGCGCGCCTCGCTTTCGGCGATCAACATGTTCATGAGCGCCCGGCCGATGCCGCGCCCCTGCGCCGTCGGGGTCACATAGACCGAATTCTCCACCGTCCAGCGATAGGCGACACGCGGGCGAAAGGCGCCGGCATAGGCATAGCCGAGCACCGTGCCGTCGGGATCGAGCGCCGCGAAATAAGGATAGCCGCCGGCGATCAGGGCTTCGAAGCGGCGGGTCATCTCCTCCAGGCCGGGCGGGTCCAGCTCGAACGAAGCGGTGCCGGTGCGCACCGCCGCGTCATAGATGGCACTGATGGCGGGGAGGTCGGAATGGGTGGCGAGGCGGATCAACATGGCGGCGTCATAGAGGGTTTTGGCGCGCAGGGGAAACCGCTTCTCCCCGAGAACACGCGCCGGCACAAGAGGATGGGGCGTTCACGCGGGTCCGGGAAACGGGAGCCTCAGGCGCCGGCGCGGCGGCGGGAAGAGAACAGGCCCGGCGCCGGGCGCGGGCCGACGGCGGTTGGACTTGCGGGCAAAGAAAAGGCCCCGGTCTGCACCGGGGCCCGTCCGTCTGATGACCGTCGCGCGTGGCGCGGGCCGGATCAGTTGCTGTTGCGGTTGCCGAACAGCTGGAGCAGCATCATGAACATGTTGATGAAGTCCAGGTACAGCGTCAGCGCGCCCATGATGGCCTTCTTGCCGGCCACCACCGAATCGTCGCCCTCGAAATACATCTCCTTGATGCGCTGCGTGTCGTAGGCGGTGAGGCCCGCGAACACCAGCACACCCACCACGGACACGATGAACTGAAGCATCGTGGAGCCGAGGAAGACGTTCACCAGCGAGGCGATGATGATGCCGAACAGGCCCATCATCAGGAACGAGCCCATCGCCGAGAGGTCACGCTTGGTGGTGTAGCCCCACAGGCTCAGCGCGCCGAACGAGGCGGCGGTGATGAAGAACACCCGCACGATGCTCTCGTGCGTGTACACGAGGAAGATCGTGGCGAGCGATACGCCCACCAGGCCCGCATAGACCCAGAAGGTGGCCTGGGCGGCGCCCACGCTCATGCTCTGGATGCGGAAGCTGAGGAAGAACACCGCGGCGAGGGGGGCGAGCATCACCACCCACTTCAACGGGCTCACGAACAGGGCATAGCCGAACTTGGTCAGCATGATGCCGCCCGCCACCTGACCCGCCGCCTGGCTGGGATCGGTGGTCACCGACAGCATGAACACGCCCAGCGCGGCCAGGCCGGTGATGGCGAGGCCGAGGGTCATGTAATTGTAGACACTCAGCATATAGCTGCGGAGGCCCTGGTCGATCGCGGCCTCCGAGCGCGTCACCGTCGTTCCGTAACGCCCGGCGACGTTGCGATCATAATCGGACATCGTCATTCTCCACTTCGACCGCACGATCGGGGCGCAGCCTTCCGGCCGAGCCGCCCCAGCGGTTCACGGACAATATGGTGGGTTCAAAATGTGGCGGCAAGAGACCGTTTCATGAAATTTCCGCAACGTCACCTGCGCCCGCCATCCCGCTCCGAACCCTTTGCATGATAGCATGAGCGGAGCGGGCCGGGGCATAAATGCCCGCTGGCGGGGAGCAATTTCATGGGCGCTGGGGGGCGTCTTTCCGTTCGCGCGCTCGCGGGCGCGGCGCTGGCCGTCTTCGGGCTCGCCGGAGCGGCACAGCGCGCCTGCGCGGGCGCATGGACGCTGAAGGAATCCGGCGTCCAGGCCTATCTTCAATCCACCATGACGCGGGCCGACCACGCCTTCGACGGGTCCTCGAACCTCTATGCGGCCCAGACCTACGACAAGGTGTCCACCCAATTGTTCATGGAGGTGGGCGCCACCGACAACCTGACCCTGATCGTCGCGCCGGAGCTGCTCTCCATCTCGCTCGGCAGCCCGGCGGACACCTCCTATCTCGGTGCCGGCTATACCGATCTCGGCTGGCGAGTGAAGATCGCGCAGGGCGACGGCTTCGTGGCCTCGCTCCAGGCGGTGGCGCGGTTTCCCGGCGCCAAGCCGGGCGAGGGGCCGGCGGTGATCGGCTATGTGAATGGCGAGCTGGACCTGCGGGCGCTGGTGGGCTTCAACTTCGTGCTGTGGGGCCTGCCCGCCTTCCTGGATCTCGAACTCGCCCAGCGCCTGCGCTTCGGCGCGCCGCCTGACGAATGGCGGGCGGATGCCACCCTCGGGGTGCGCATCGCGCCGCGCTGGCTGGTTCTGGCCCAGTCCTTCAACGTGATGTCGGAAGGCGCAGGGGAGGCGCCCTATTTCGACGCCTCCTACGAATATTACAAGTTGCAGGTGGGCGTGATGTACGACGTCTCCGAGAGTTTTGCCGTGCAGGCGAGTGTGGTGACCACCTATTTCGCCCGCAACGCCTTGCAGGAGAACGGGCTCGTCCTCGCCGCCCTGTATCGCTACTGACCGCCGGCGGGCTTTTGCCCGCCGATCTTGGCGATGAACGCTTCCACCTGCGGCAGGATGCCGGAGACGATCCGCGCCACCCCCTGAGCGGTCGGGTGCAGCCCGTCGGGCAGGTTCAGGCTGCGGTCTCCCACGATGCCGTCGAGGAAAAAGGGATAAAGCGGCAGCCCGTATTGCGCGGCAAGGTCGGGATAGATGGAATCGAATTCGCGCCGGTAGGCCGAATCCATATTGGTCGAGGCGCGCATGCCGGCCAGCAGGACCGGAATGTCGCGGGCCTTGAGGCGGACGATGATCTCGCCCAGCGCCTGGCGCGGAATGTCCGGGTTGAGGCCGCGCAGCATGTCGTTGGCGCCCAGCTCCAGGATCACCCCGTCGGTGTCCTTCGGCACGCTCCAGTCCAGGCGGGCGAGCCCGCCGCTCGCGGTGTCGCCCGAGACGCCGGCATTGGCCACGCTGACGTCATAGCCCTTGGCGCGCAGGGCGGTTTCCAGCTGCGCCGCGAAGCTGTCTGCGCGCGGCAGGTTGTAGCCGGCGGTCAGGCTGTCGCCCAAGGCCACCAGCTTCACCGTCTTCGCCACGGCGGGCGCTGACGCAAACGTGACTGCGACCATAAGCGCGATCAGCCCTTTCCCCGACATGAATGACGTTCCATATGCCCCAAGCGCCGGACGCCGTCCGGCCGCGCGTCCCCGACGCGCCCATCCTTGCGCCGCCGCGCGCGCCATGCGGAGCCATGAAAAGCGCCCCGCCTGCTGCCGTGCGACGTGCGAACCGATCCGAGACCTCATGGATACTCACTCCTCTCCCGCGCCCGCCATCACGCTGACCGATGTGGATCTCTCGCTGGGCAGCGGGGCGGCGCGGGTGCATGTGCTGAAGAGCGTATCCCTTGCCATCGGCGCGGGCGAGACCGTGGGACTGGTCGGACCTTCGGGCTCTGGCAAATCGACGTTGCTCATGGTGATGGCGGGCCTCGAACGGGTGGACGGCGGGGAAGTGCGGGTGGCCGGCGAGGTGCTGACGGGGCGCGGCGAGGATGCGCTCGCGCGCTTCCGTGGTGCCCATGTGGGGATCGTGTTCCAATCCTTCCACCTCATCCCCACCATGACGGCGCTGGAAAACGTCGCCATCCCGCTGGAACTCGCCGGGCGCGCCGATGCCTTTGCTCGCGCGGCGGCGGAGCTGGAGGCGGTGGGGCTCGGTGGGCGGCTCTCCCATTACCCGTCCCAATTGTCGGGCGGCGAGCAGCAGCGCGTGGCGGTGGCCCGCGCGCTCGCGCCCCATCCCTCCATCCTCGTGGCCGATGAGCCGACCGGCAATCTGGACGAGGCCACGGGGCGGCAGATCATGGACCTGCTGTTCGCGGCCCATCTGGCGCGCGGCACCACGCTGGTTCTGGTCACCCACGACGCGGCCCTGGCCGCGCGCTGCGGGCGCACCGTGCGCCTGCGCTCGGGCCGGATCGAGGCCGACAGCGCGCAGTCCAAGGTGCCGGCATGAGCGCCGAAATGCTGGCGAAAGCGGCGTCCCGCCTGCCCGTCAGCCTGCGGCTGGCGCTGCGCGAATTGCGCGGCGCACGGCGCGGCTTCGGCATTTTCCTCGCCTGCCTGGCCTTGGGCGTCATGGCCATCGCCGGCATCGGCTCGTTCGCGGGCGCGCTGACGGACGGGCTCGCCCGTGAAGGGCGCGCCATCCTGGGCGGAGACGCCGGCTTCACCCTGATCCAGCGCGAAGCGAGTGCGCAGGAACAGGCGTTGATGGGCGCGGGCGGCCAAGTGGGGCAGGTGGCCTTCCTGCGCGCCATGGCCCGCACCGCCGAGGGCGATGCCACCCTGGTGGAGCTGAAGGCGGTGGACGCCACCTATCCCATGGTGGGGGCGGTGGAAACCGACCCGGCCGCGCCTTTGGCCGATCTCCTGGCGGAGCGCGCGGGCACATTCGGCGCGCTGGCGGACGAGACGCTGATGTCGCGCCTTTCGCTCAAGATCGGGGATGTCCTGACCGTGGGCGAAGCAAAATTCCAGATCCGCGCGGTGCTGGTCACCGAGCCGGACCGCCTGTCCGCCGGGGTCGGCTTCGGCCCGCGCCTGCTGGTCTCGGCGGCGGCGCTCCCCGCCACCCAGTTGATCCAGCCCGGCAGCCTGGTGCGCTGGAGCTATCGGGTGCTGCTGAGCGACCCCTCCTCGGCGGCGCTCGACGCCTTCACCAAGAGCGTGCGCGAGGGGGCGCCCGAGGCGGGGTTCGAGGTGCGGACCCGCGACGCCGCATCCCCACAATTGGAACGCAACGTCCGCCGCATCAGCCAATATCTCACTTTGGTCGGGCTCACCGCCTTGCTGGTGGGCGGGGTGGGCGTCGCCAATGCGGTGGCGAGCCACCTTGCCACCAAGCGCACCGTGATCGCGACCCTGAAGGCGCTCGGCGCCACCCGCGCCACGATCTTCGGCACCTATTTCTTCGAGGTGGCGATCCTCGCGGCGATCGGCATCGCCATCGGCCTTGCCTTGGGTGCCGCGCTGCCGTTCGTCGCCACGGCGGCCATATCGAGCCTCATCCCGTTTCCCCTGGCCCCGCATCTCGATCCGCTGGCGCTGGTGATGGCGGCGCTCTATGGCACCCTGGTCACGCTGGCCTTCACCTTGTGGCCTTTGGCGCGAGCGCAGGAGGCGCCGGTCTCCACCTTGTTCCGCGATGCGCTGGGACAGGAGCATCGCCGCCCGCAATGGCTCTATGCGGGCCTGTGCGCGCTGGCCATGGTTGCGCTCGCCGCTCTTGCCGTGCTGACGGCCGAGGACAAGCGCGCGGCCTTGATCTTCCTCGGCGCGGCGGCGTGCGTGTTCGGCCTGCTGCGGCTGGTGGCGATGGGCATCATGGCGCTGGCCGCGCGCCTGCCGCGCCCGCGCAACACCATGGCGCGGCTCGCGCTCGCCAATATCCACCGGCCCGGCGCGCTCACGCCCACCGTGGTGCTGTCGCTCGGGCTCGGCCTGTCCCTACTGACCGCCATCGCGCTGATCGACCGCAGCCTGACGCAGGAGATTTCCGGCTCGCTCTCGCAGAAGGCGCCGAGCTTCTTCTTCGTGGACGTGCCGAGCGCGGATGCGCAGGAATTCGCCGCCTTCATTGCCGCCCGCGCGCCCGGCGCCACCTATCGCGCGGTGCCCATGCTGCGCGGGCGCATTCTCGCCCTCAATGACGTGCCGGCCGAGCAGGTGAAGCCCTCCGCCGATGCCGCCTGGGTGTTGCAGAGTGATCGCGGCATTTCCACCGAAGCCACGGTGCCGGAAGGCTCCAAGGTGGTGGAGGGCCAATGGTGGGGTCCCAATGAAACCGAGCCGCTGGTTTCCTTCGACAAGAAGCTCGCGCAAGGGCTTGGGCTGAAGCTCGGCGATACGGTGACGGTGAGCGTGCTCGGCCGGGCGATCACCGCCCGCATCTCCAACCTGCGGGAAATCAAATGGGAGCGGCTGGGCATCAATTTCGTCATGGTGTTCTCGCCCGCGACCTTCGCCGGCGCGCCCCACACCCTGCTCGCCACGCTGACCTTTCCCGACGGTGCCGACGCCGCGCGTGAAATCCCCTTGCTGCGGGAGATGGCGCGCGCTTATCCCGCCATCACCACCATTCGGGTGAAGGAGGCGCTGGAGCAGGCCAACAAGATGGTGGGCGACCTCGCCTTCGGCATCCGCATCGCGTCGCTGGTGACGCTGCTCACCTCCGTCCTGGTGTTGGCCGGTGCCTTGGCGGCGGGGCACCAGCACCGGGTGTATGACGCGGTGATCCTGAAGACGCTCGGCGCCACGCGCACCCGCCTGATCCTCGCCTATGGGCTTGAATATGCCGGGCTCGGCCTTGTGACAGCCCTGTTCGCCATCGCCGCCGGCGCGCTCGCCGCCTATGGGGTGGTGACGCGGGTGATGGAGATCGGCTTTTCCTTCGCCCCCGGCGCGGCAGCGGGGGCGATGGGGCTGGCGCTGGTGTTCACCCTCGGCTTCGGTCTGCTCGGCACCTGGCGGGCGCTGAGCGAAAAGCCGGTGCGTGTGCTGCGGCACTTGTAAGCGGTGGCCGGCTGCGCGGGTGGCGAGATGGGTCATTGACGTCTACAGCCCCTACATCATGGCCTATCTTGAGCCGCCGAAGACCTTGGCGGAACTTCATGCGGCTGTGAAAACACCCGCGGCGGGAACCGACTTGCATCATATTGTCGAGCAGACGGCGGCGGCCGAAGCTGGCTTTCCACCGGAGATGATTGAGCGGCCGGAAAATCTTGTGCGGATTTCAAGGCTGAAGCATTGGGAGATAACGTCATGGTATCAAAGTAAAAATGAAGAATATGGAGGTCTTTCACCACGCGGATTTTTGAAGGATAAAAGTTGGGCTGAGCGACAGAGGGTTGGCCCCGAAGCTCTCGTTGATCATGGGGTTCTAAAGCCATGAAGAAGCGGCTGTTAAACGAAATGCAGACGAATGAGCTAGTCGATGCCTATGCTCAGATCGGCATGTTGCAATATTCAGCTTCGGATGATGGTGAAATAAATAAATATAATCGCCTTTATGAGGAAAAGAGAGAAATAGAGGAAGAGATGAAGTCGCGTCCAGGAGATGAAAGGCGTGCCCTGATGGTGCTTTACGGCTACCCAAACATGCAGGTGCGCTTGAACGCCGCCACTGCAACGCTCGCAGTTGAGCCGCAAGCGGCGCGTCGGTTATTAGAGGAAATCTATGCCTCAGGCTGGCCGCCGCAAGCCGGAGCTGCGGGGATGCGATTGAGACGCCTCGATGATGGAACTTTTAAGCCGAAATAGTCCGAGCGGGGTAGCGCTAACCTCGTCGAGCAGACGGCGGCGGCCGAAGCTGGCTTTCGACCGGAGATGATCGAGGGGCCGGAAAATCTGGTGCGGATTTCAAGGCTGAAGCATTGGGAGATCAGCGCATGGTATCGAAGGCCGAATGGTGATTTTGGGATCCTCTCCCCGCGCCAATACCTGAATGACAAGGATTGGGCTGAGCGCCAGCGGGTCGGCACAAAGGCGCTCGTAAAGCATGGGGTTCTGACGCCATGAAAAAGCAAGATTTGAGCAAAATATCTACAAAAGAACTTGTGGAGGCTTACATTAAAATTGGTCTTTATCAATATAAATTGGATGCCGATGAAATCGGTAAATACAATCGTTCGTATCTCAAAAAAAGGGCAATAGAGAGCGAGTTGAAGGCGCGTCCCGGCGATCAGCGGCGCGCGCTCATGGCGCTGTACGACTACCCGAACATGCAGGTCCGCCTGAACGCGGCGACGGCGACCCTTGCCGTTGCGCCAGCGGAGGCGCGCCGATTGCTTCAGGACATTCACGCATCTGGCTGGCCGCCGCAGTGTTACCAAGCGGGATCGCTAGTCAGAGGGCTCGACGATGGAACTTTTAAACCGACATAGACCGAGCCCCGGTAGCTCGCCCTTGTCGCGACGGCCGCAGCCGCAGCGGGCTATCCCCGGGCGATGATCGATGGGCGGGAAAATCTGGTGCGAATTTCCCGGTTGAAGCATTGGGAGATCAGCGCGTGGTATCAAAGAGGAAATGATTATTATGGAGGTGTCTCGCCGCGCCAATACCTGAAGGACAAGTATTGGGCTGAGCACCAGCGGGTCGGCATAGAAGCTCTCGTGGAGTATGGGATTCTGAAGCCATGAAAAAGCAAGATTTGAGCAAAATGTCTATAAAAGAACTTGTGGAATTTTACATTAAAATTTGTATTTATCAATATAAATTGGATACCGATGAAATCGGTAAATACAATCAGTCGTACCTCAAAAAAAGGGCAATAGAGAGTGAGCTGAAATCACGCCCCGGTGATCAGCGGCGCGCGCTCATGGCGCTGTACGACTACCCGAACATGCAGGTCCGCCTGAACGCGGCGACGGCGACCCTTGCCGTTGCGCCAGAGGCGGCGCGCGGTTTGCTCGAGGATATTCGCGCGTCTGGCTGGCAACCGCAAGCGTTCGAAGCCGGAATGGGATTGCGGCGACTCGATGAGGGAACGTTCAAGCCGACATAGGCCGTGCAGGGTAGCTCGCCCTTGTCGCGACGGCCGCAGCCGCAGCGGGCTATCCCCGGGCGATGATCGAGGGGCCGGAAAATCTCGTGCAGATTTCAAGGCTGAAGCATTGGGAGGGGACGCCGTGCATCCGGGCCGGGATTGAGCCACTCGGGAGGCCAGCGGTTTACCTGGTCCATGGGGCGGCATAGTCTGCTGGCGGAAAATGTCTTCCGCTTCTTCCAAGAATCAATTGGCTATTGTCACCGTGACTGAAAAAGAAACACGTCCGCGGGACCGATTTTTTAAGGTTTGCGCCGTCATTGCCATGATGTGGGGTTGCATTTCCGCATTGGTCCCCTTGGCGCCGATCTTCCCGATTGCAACCCTCGGAGGCGGATGGCAGTTCGGGATGAACGTGGCAGCGAGCCAAGGTCTCGTCGGCCGGCCGTTAACGTTCTCCTTCGGGCCTTTTGCCCCGATATACACCGCGCTGTACTTGCCGGAAACCGACGGATTGGCGGTCTCTGGGGGAGTGCTGCTGGCGGTGACGGCCATGGGCGCGCTGCTCGCGCTGGTCGGCCCGGGCGCATGGCTGCCTGCGGTGGGATTCGCGCTGTTCCTGCCGTTGGTGGACAAGGATCCGCAGCTGATGGCGGTGCCGCTGCTGGCCTTGCTGCTCGCCTATCGACTCGTTGCTTCGCCCACGATGCCTGCGCAGAATTGGCGGCAAATGGTTCTGCCTCTGATGATGCCGGCGCTCGCGATCCTGGTGCTGGTGAAGGGCACCTCCGCCATGTCGGCACTCTGCATGGTTCTTCTCTCGACCGTGATGGTGGCACGGGCGGGAAAATGGCGCCTCGCCGTGGCCTGTCTCGCCCTGTTCACAGTGAGTATTCCGATTTTCTGGATGATCAGTTACCAGGAAATTTCCGCTTTGGCGGATTATTTTATTTCCGCGTGGTACATCATCTCCGGCTATTCCGATGCCATGTCTGTGCTGGGGCCATATTGGCATGTTGTTGTAGTCCTCGCGGCATGTGCATTTCTTTGCATTCGGCAATTGCGCCACCTCAGCGACGGAGGGGCGGGCAAGCTCTTGGTGCTGGGCATGGCTCTGCTGTTGTTCTTCGGATACAAAGAGGGGGTCGTGCGGCAAGGCGGGCGCCACCCCTCGGCGGCGGCAGGCATGGCGATCCTGGTCTGCTGGGCCGGGCTGATGTTGGCCGTGCCCGGCCGGGCACGGCTCAGTTTCGGCGTGACGTTCGCCTGCTGGCTGGCGATCACACTCGCGTGGAAGCCCGCAGCAGAAATATTGCTGCCTTTCTATCGCGCCGGGGAAGGTTTTTATGCGCGGCTTGTCCAATCTGGAAGTCTGGATGCGCAATACTTGGACAGCCTGGAAAAAATCCGGGCCGCAGTTCCGTTGCCCGCTCTGAAGGGGCCGACGGACGCCTATTCCTTCACGCAAGCGGCCCTCCTCGCGGCGGGGCTTGAATGGCGGCCACGCCCGGTACTTCAAAGCTATTCGGCCTATACGCCCGAATTGTTGCGGAAGGATGCGGATCATTTGACCGGGCCCCGGGCGCCACGCAATATCATCTTCTCCGTTCAACCAATTGATGGCCGCCTTCCCATGCTGGAGGACGGGAATAGCTGGCCCCTGCTGCTGAGCCTCTACCGCCCCCTCCAGTTCCTGCATCTGGCGCCCTATGGAACGGATGCCGTGATCATGGAACGCCGCGCCGCGCCGGGCAGCTTCAATCTGGAGGCCCTGGGCGAGGAGAGTGTGAGTTTTGGACAAAGAGTGGACCTGCCGCAGGATGCGGGGGCGGCGATTTGGGCGGAGATCGAAATGAGCCCATCGTTCTTGGGCAAGATCTGGGGAATACTTTATAAATCCCCGCGTCTCTTCATCACCTATCATTTCCCTGACGGGACCGAGCGCGCGTTTCGATACATCTACCGGATGGGGGAGACGGGTTTCGTCATCTCGCCGGTTGTCGGCGGTGCGTCAGAATTCGCCACGTTGCCCAAGGGGGCGCCCGGTGCGCCCCGCCCGCTGTCCGTCAGCATCCGGTCCGAGGGGTTTTCGGATTGGCTGTGGCGGCCGCTTTATCGCATGCGCCTATACCGGCTGGCATTTTCGGAGACCGGAAGCGGTCTTTGATCGTGTCTCACAAGGGGCGGGCGCAAAGCGCAGCGGGAGGGTCGCGTCACGGGTCGCTTGCCGCGACGGCTCTGGCGTAATCGATATCTTCTTGTCGAAAAACACTCAGATCCTGCGATTTATGCCGCCCTATAGTGTCGGCGGGGACCACGATTCCAGCCGCATCCGCCGCTCGCGCCGGATCGCTTTCCCCACAGAAATGGAGGATTTCAGCGATGATTTCCTTCGGCCGGACGGCGAGCGCCTCGTAGCTGATGATCAAGATGCGGTCTGGATAGCTCGTCTTCAGTTTTCTCACGCGCCGCTCCACGGCGACCCAGTATGACAAGGCGTCCCCGGGGCCCAGCACCACCGGCCGGTCCAGGAAAATCGATCCCCAAAGCCGCAGCTGGGTCAGATTGGCGCTGTACGCCATGTCGAGGCCGCCGCGGGTGATGTGGATGTAACGCAGCGCGGGGTCGATATTCAGGAGGCGGTCAATCACGACGTGGGTATTGGGCTCCTTCCACGCCAATTTATCGACGGCGCCTTGGCGTTCCTTCAGGAAGGAGTGCCTGCGTGCCGTCAGCCAGTCAGCATCGTGGACGATCCGATCTTGGCTCGAAAGCCCTGCGAGCACGTCCTTGATTTCATCGGATCGCAAATTTCCGTGCCACATCCTGTGGTAGAAATTTACGTATAAGAAATTGATCGTATCAAGGTCTTCTACCAGAATGGAGCGTCGCTTAAAGAAAAGCGTAAACCACAGGTTGTCCATTTCGTCATTTAAATCTTCCCCAACGAAATAGCCGCAAGAATTCAGTATTTTTGCAACCACGCGCGAGCCACTGCCGCCAATGCATCCAACGGAAATGGTATTTTTTGACATGGAGGCGTTCCTTCCGGCGCCGGATCGTCCCGTTTGCGGTGCGAGGCGGGTCACGGCCGCGAAGAGGTCAATGGTTCAAGCAACGTGTCGCCCCGGCAGGAAGCGGTCCCTGATATGCAGCGCGCGGATCTTCGGCGTTCGGGTGTCAATCCGGTGTTCATGGCTACTCGTGCGGCTATTCCGAAAAGGGAGGTGAGGGCTCCAGACGCGCCCCGGCGGGAGCGACAGCCTTTCATGGTGCAGCCGGTTTCTCCCAACATGCAAGTTTTGACAGGATGCGGCGCCCGTAACGGGCGCTGCCGCGGCTCCGGGGCCCGCGCGGCTCGAAGCAATCGAAGCCGGGACGGCAGGCCATGCCGAAGATCCGGGAATGCGATTGTTGGTCGCGGGCAGGGGATTTTATCCAACATAGTTGCCGGCCCGGCTGCTTTTCGTCAGATGGCCGCCGGCCTCACGGTCCGCCCCTGCTTGAAACCGTGGCTCTGCCGTGCGAGCACGAAAGCCGGGTCGTGCGCGCGGAGGCTCCGCCGCCCCGGACATGGAAAAAGCGGGACAGACGGATGGGCACGGCGGATCTCGGCATCGGCGAAGGCAAGATCTTGGAGGCGCATCCCCTGCGTGCGGCGGTGCTGGGAGAATTGCATGCCCGCCCCTTCTTCCCCGTGGAGACGCCGCGCCGCTTCCTGCATGTGGCCTTCCTTACCGATCCCGCGAATGCGCAGGCCGCGCGCGCCGCGGTGAACGACCTGTGCATCGCGCGCGGCGTGCAGGGGCCGGCGCCGGGCGCCAAGCATCATCGCGTCTCGTTCGGCGGGGCCACGCTGCGCTGGGAGAGCCACGCGGAATTCTCCACCTATACCTGGGATTTCCCCTCCACCGAGCTGGGTCCGGGCGTGCTGCCCTTCCACCCGCCCGCGCTGGCGCTGTCGGGGCCGCTGACGCAGATCCCGGCGCCCGGGCCGCTGCTGGTGGCCGTGGACCTGCACCTTGCCACCGACACGGCAGAGGATCTGCAACTCGATGCAGTGTTTGACCGCGCGAGCTTGGCCCGCTCGGACGTGGTGAACAATGCGGCCGAGATCGTCACCGATTTCAAGCCGGATCCCTCGGGTTTCGTGCGCATTCTGGTGCGCGACCGGGGGCTCGGGGCGGAGGGGGCCGGCGCGCTGGTGCAGCGGGTGCTGGAGATCGAGACCTATCGCCTGCTCGCCCTGCTCGGCCTGCCGGAGGCCCAGCGCCTCGCGCCGCAGATCGGCAAGATCGAGGCTCGCCTTGCCCAGGCGACCAACGAGATGCGCCAGTCCGAGGGGCTTGCCGCCAATAACGCCCTGCTTGATGAATTGGTCGCGCTCGCCGCCGAACTGGAGGCGGGCGCCACCGCCTCCCTGTTCCGCTTCGGTGCCAGCCGCGCCTATTCGGAAATCGTGCGCCTGCGCCTCGCCACCATTCACGAGGAGCCGGTCGCCGGCTTTCCCACCTGGCAGCAATTCCTGGAACGGCGGATGGCGCCCGCCATGCGGACCTGCCTGTCGGTGGAAGAGCGCCAGTCGAACATTTCCGCCAAGCTCGCCCGCGCCGCCGATCTCCTGCGCACCCGTGTCGACGTGGAACTGGAGCAGCAGAACCGCGACCTGCTCACCTCCATGAACGAGCGCACCCGCCTGCAATTGCGTTTGCAGCGCACGGTGGAAGGGCTCTCGGTGGCGGCGATCTCTTATTATGTGGTCAGCCTCGTCCATCTGCTTGCGGAGGGGCTGCACGACGGTCATCTCGATGCGGCGGTCGGGCTGGAACTGGAGCCGGGCCTGGTCACCGCGCTCGCCGTGCCGGTCGCGGTGCTGGCGGTGTGGTCGTTGGTGCGCCGCATCCGCCTCTCCCACGGCGACCACGACTGACGGCGGCCGCCCCCGCCTCCGGCGACGGGACCGGGCGGGCTTGCCCGGCGCTGCGCTCAGGCCGATTTGCGGAAGATGTGGGTTTCGATCTCATCGCCGGCCGCGCCCACCAGGCCGGCGGGATCGGTGGCGATCTCAAGGTCGCCCTCATCCACCATGCCCGGCGCGACCACGGGTTCCGCCGCGCCGCGGCGCGGGCGCAGCAGCACGAAGCAGAGCAGGGCGATGGTCGCCATGCCCGGCACCACCAGCATCAGCGCCACGGCGGGATCGCCGAAGGTGCTCGCCACCAGGGAACCCACGAACCCGCCGCCGATCTGCATGAAGCCCATCAGCGCGGCCGCCGAGCCGGCCATGGTGGGAAAGCCTGCGAGCCCGAGGGTGGTTGAGCCTGGCAAGAGCATCGCCACGCCGAAGGCCCAAAGGGCCACCGGCCCCATGACGCCGAGAAAGGCATGGGGGAACAGGGGCGGCACCACCACAAGCCCGGCCGCTGCGACCAGCGCGCAGCCGAGCCCGATGGGAATGAGGTGGACCGCGTCGATCTTCTTCATCAGCCGCCCGGCAACGATGGTGCCCAGCATATAGGCGCCGGTCTGGCAGATCATCGCGAAGCCGAACTGGGTCGGCGACAAGCCGATCTTTTCGATCAGGACGAACGGCAGGATGGCGGCGAGCGTATAGATGCCGCCGAGCGTGAAGCCGATCAGCAGGCTCATGCGCATGAAGCCGCGATCGAGCAGCAAGGTCCGGTAATTGGCGAACACGCGGCCGGGCCGTGCCTGGGCGGGATCGGGCCGGTGATTGGTTTCCGGCACGGCGAAGGCCAGCAGCCCCACCACCAGGATGCCGTAGCCCACCATCACGAAGAAGATCGGGTGCCAGCCGAACGTCACCAGGATCGCGCCGCCCACGGTGGGCGCCAGCGCCGGGCCGATGGCGAGCATGGTGCCGATGAGATTAAGGATGCGCGCGGAGGCCTGGCCGGTGAACTGGTCGCGCACGATGGCGCGGGAGATGGCGGGGCCGGCGGCCACCCCGATGCCCTGGAGCCCGCGTCCCACGACCAGCCACACCATGTCCGGTGCAAAGGCCGCCACGAGGCTTCCCGCCACATAGACCGCAAAGAAGCCGAGCGCGGCGGGGCGCCGGCCGAACGCATCGGAGAGCGGGCCGCACAGCAATTGGGAAAAGGCGAAGCCGCAGAAATAGACGCTCAGCGTCAGCTTCATGGCGGAGGGCGTCGAGTTGAACGCGTGCACCAGCGCCGGCAAGGCGGGCGTATAGAGCGACATGGACAGCGGTCCGATCACGACGATCAGGGCGCCGATGATGGCGGTGCGGTTCTGCGACATGACGGGGGTCATTGCGCGTCATCCTTGGCGGAAAGGCAGAGATTGGTGCGGATCTGTTCGAGGGCCTTGCGGAAGGTGTCCTTCTCGGCCTCGGACAGGCCTTCGAGCGCGCCGACGCGCACCCGGGCGGCGGCAGCCAGCACGGACGCGAGAATGGCGTCCGCCGCCGGCGTGAGATTGACCGTCTTGGCCCGGCGGTCGCTCGGATCCGGGGTGCGGGAGATCAGCCCCTGGACTTCCAGCTTGTCGAGGAAGCCGACGAGGGTCATGGGCTCCACGTTCATGCGCACCGCCAGCGCGGTCTGGCGCAGGCCCGGATGCAGATTGGCATAGACCAGGGTGCGCGCTTCGCCGGCGGTGAGCCCGAGGCCGGTCTGTTCGAACGCGCGGTCGATGCTGGCGCGATACAGGCGCGCCGCGTCCACGAGCAGGAATCCGAGGGGTGTTTCGGTCATGATATGGGCTACTTAATATAAGTCTGACTTATAATCTAGGGGCCGCGGGTGGTGCCCGGGTGCTTTTGTTCGGCTGAACCGCGCGCGAGCCTCGCGAAAGCCTTGTGCCTTATTCGAAAGCCGCTAACGCAGAGCCTGTGCCGGGTTCATCCTTGCCCCCCGCTCGGCAGTGTGACGCGAGACGAATGAAGGATGGTTGGCGTGTTTCATCGGTTGCGCCTGCGACTGCAGCATTTACAGGATCGCATGACGATAGGTCAGCAGATGGCCTTCGCCATGGCGATGATCGGCCTTGTGACCCTGACCGCCGTCGCGCTTGCGAGTGCCGGCGTGAGCCGGCGCGGTCTCGCCGCGCATCTGAAGGCGGAGATGGCGGCCAAGGCGAGCTCCCTTGCGGAGCGCATCGACCTGGATCTGTCCGAGCGTTACGGCGATATCCTCCAGATCGCGGAAATGCGCCCCTTGAACCACATCTGGCAGGACAGCCCGGACGAGGTGCGCGACGTCATCGAGCAACTGAAGGTATCGCGCCCGCGGTACGTCTGGATCGGTTTTGCCGATCCCAACGGCATTGTTCTGGCTTCCACCGGCCGCGTGCTGGAAGGCACGTCCGTTCTCTCGCGCGATTGGTTTCGCAACGGCCTGAACGTTCCCACCGTGGGCGATGCGGACGAGGCGGGTCTTCTCGCCCACCTGCTGGCCTTGCCGCAGGCCGGCAGTGCGACGCGCTTCGTTGACATTTCCCTGCCCGTCTATTCACCCGAGAACCGCATCCTCGGCACCATCGGGGCGCATCTGAACCTCAACTGGTCCGAGTTGCTGAACGATATCGCGCCGAAGGAGGGGGCGACGCAGGCCTGGCTGATCGGACGCGACGGCCGGGTGCTGCTCGGCAAATCCTCGAACCCGCAACCGTTCTCGGACGAGGTCATCGCCTCGATGATGGACCAGCGCAGCGGCGCATTCGTCGACACCAGCGATGGACACCGCGTGCTCACCGGCTTTTCCGTCACCGGGCGCACGGGCGATTATCCGGGCCTCGGCTGGATCGTGGTCACGCGCCAGGACGCCGCCGTGGCATTCGCCGACGCGACCCGCCTTGGCCTCACCATTCTCGGCATCGGCCTCCTGGCCCTGCCTGTGACGTTTCTGGGGGCCTATTGGTTCGCGCGGAAAATTTCTCTGCCGCTGGTGACGCTGACGCAGGCCGCCGCGCAGATCGGCCGAGATCCGCGCGCCACCAACCTGCCGCACCAGCGCGGCAGCCTGGAAGTCATTCAATTGACCGGTTCCCTGCGGGCGCTTCTGCGTCGGCTCGGCATGGTGGAGGCGCAGATCATGCGCACGGCCGAGCAGTATCAGCAGGATATGGAAGAGCTGCGCCAGCTTGCCGATACCGATCCGCTCACGGGCCTGCTCAACCGCCGGTCCTTCCTCACCGTCGCCGATGCGGCGCTGAACGGCACGCGCACCAGCGACGGGCTCGGCATTCTGATGGCGGATATCGATCATTTCAAAGCCGTCAACGACGTCTATGGGCATCCCGCCGGAGACGCCGTGATCCGCTCCGTCGCGGCCTCCATCGGCGCCGCGTTGCGCCAGCACGATCGCGTGGCACGCTTCGGCGGCGAGGAATTCGTGGTCCTGCTGCTGAATGTGGACCGCGCCGGCATGATGGCGCTCGCCGAGCGCATGCGCAGCTCCATCGGCTCCAGCCGGGTGCAGGTCGAAGGGCGCGAGATCGCGGTAACGGTCAGCTTCGGTGCCGCCCTGGCGCAGCCGGGCGACCGGGACGTGGACGAGGTGATCGAACGCGCCGACCTCGCGCTATATTCGGCCAAGAACTCCGGCCGCAACTGCGTCGCGGTCGCGGACCGCAAGCCCAATCCCCGCGTCGCCTGAGCGCGGTCGGCCGGGCCGGGCGGTCAGCGCGGCAGGAAGGGATTGGTCGCGCGCTCGTCGCCAATGCTGGTGACGGCGCCGTGGCCGGGCAGGCACACCACGCCATCGCCCAAGGGCAGCAGCTTGGTCACGATGCCCTCGATCAGCTGCTCGGCGTTGCCATAGGAAAAATCCGTGCGGCCCACCGAACCCTTGAACAGCGTATCGCCGACGATGGCGACATTCGAAGGCGCGTGCACGAACACCACATGGCCGGGCGTATGCCCCGGCACCTGCAACACCTCCAGGGTCAGATCGCCGACCTGCACCGTCTCCCCCTCGGAGAGATAGCGGTCCGGGGTCACGGCCCGACCTTCGAAATCATATTTCGCCGCGGTCTCGGGCACCGCATCGAGAAGGAACTGGTCGGCCGCGTTCGGTCCCTCGATGGGCACGCCGAGGCTCTCCGCCAGTTCCGCCGCGCCGGCGGCATGGTCGAAATGGCCATGGGTGAGGAGAATCTTCTCCACCTGCACCCCGGTCTCCGCCAGCGCCGCGCGGATCCGCGGCAGGTCGCCGCCGGGATCGACCACTGCCGCCTTGTTGGTGGCGGTGCAACACAGGATCGAGCAATTCTGCTGGAACGGCGTGACCGGCACCACCGCGATCTGGATCGGCTGCATGAGGAACTCCGGAGCTGGGGCCGGGCAGGGGGCGCCGGCACGGGCCGGCGCCGGCTTCGCGAAAGCCGCGATCAGGAGGTCTTGCGCGCCCGGCTGCCGAGGGTACGCAGGCGCAGGGCGTTCAGCTTGATGAAGCCGGCCGCGTCGCGATGGTCGTAGGCCACCGCGCCTTCCTCGAACGTCACGAGGTCCTGATTGTAGAGCGAATAGGGGCTCTCGCGGCCGACCACGCTCACATTGCCCTTGTAGAGCTTCAGCGTCACGCGGCCGGTCACATAGGCCTGGGAATGGTCGATGGCGGCCTGGAGCATCTCGCGCTCGGGGGCGAACCAGAAGCCGTTATAGATCAGCTCCGCATAGCGGGGCATCAGCTCGTCCTTGAGATGCGCCGCGCCACGGTCGAGCGTGATGCTCTCGATGCCGCGATGGGCCACCAGCAGGATGGTGCCGCCGGGGGTCTCGTAGACCCCGCGCGACTTCATGCCGACGAAGCGGTTCTCCACCAGATCCAGCCGGCCGATGCCGTTGGCCTTGCCGAGTTCGTTCAGCTTGGCCAGCAGGCTGGCGGGCGAGAGGGCCACGCCGTCGATGGCGACCGGATCGCCCTTCTCGAAATCCACCGTGATGAGCGTCGCCTTGTCGGGCGCGTCCTCGGGGGAAATGGTGCGCTGGTAGACATATTCCGGCGCGTCCTCGGCCGGATCTTCCAGGACCTTGCCCTCGGAGGAGGAGTGCAGCAGGTTCGCATCCACCGAGAACGGCGCTTCGCCGCGCTTGTCCTTGGCGATGGGGATCTGGTGGCTCTCGGCGAATTCCAGCAGCCGGGTGCGCGAGGTCAGGTCCCATTCGCGCCAGGGCGCGATCACGGTGATTTCCGGTTCCAGAGCATAATAGGCCAGTTCGAACCGCACCTGGTCGTTGCCCTTGCCGGTGGCGCCGTGGGACACCGCATCGGCGCCGACCTTGCGGGCGATCTCGATCTGCTTCTTGGCGATCAGCGGGCGGGCGATGGAGGTGCCCAGCAGATATTGCCCCTCATAGACCGCATTGGCGCGGAACATGGGGAACACATAGTCGCGCACGAATTCCTCGCGCACGTCCTCGATGAAGATGTGCTCGGGCTTGATGCCCAGCAGCAGGGCCTTTTCGCGCGCGGGGGCGAGTTCCTCGCCCTGGCCGAGGTCGGCGGTGAAGGTCACCACCTCGCAGCCATAGGTGGTCTGGAGCCATTTCAGGATCACCGAGGTATCCAGGCCGCCGGAATAAGCCAGGACCACCTTCTTCACGTCGCGCGCCATCTCATCTCTCGAACTACAGGGTCTTGAAGAGCGCGCGGACTATAGGCCCGAGCGTCGCCATGGCAAGGGGAGGGCGCGCAGGGCATGGGCGATCTTGCGCATGGCGCTGCGCGAAACCCACCACAGCGCACCCAGTAGCGCGCCGATAAGTGCGTGCAGCGCCAGGCCGAGCTTGCCGATGCCGGCCTCCAGCGTCGCGCTGGAGAGCGCCCCCCGCCGGTCGTAGATGAGCCAGCGCAGGGCAACGATGACGAGCATGGTCAGCAGGGCGGAGAATACCGTATCGGTGAAGAAATGTCCGCCGAAGGCGATGCGCAGGCTTCCGGCGGCGGCGCCGAAGACGAGTGCGGCGGCAATCGCAATCGGCCGCACGCTCGGGGGCGCGAGACTCGCCGGCGCCAGCATCCAGAAGCCGAGCGATCCTTCGCCGGAGACGAAGGAGCAGTTCCCCGGGCAGGTGCCGTCGGTGGAATACCAGGGGCTGAAAACGTCCTTGCCGCCGAATGTGTCGACATGCACAGGGCGGGGACGGCCCCAATGTTCCTTCAGCACGCCGTTCACCAGAAGGCCGGGGGCAAGCGCCATTGAGAGCGCCAGCAACAGCGCGGCGCGCGCGTTCATGAACATGGGTGCGCGCGGGAACAGCAGCTTGAGAATGATGGCTGCGAAGGCGGGCCCGGCGAACAGCCAGGGAATGACGTTGCCGGCGCTGCGCAGCATTTTGGCGAGGGGCGAGGCGGCGACCTGGAAACTGCGCGAGCCTGAATCCCAGAACAGCCCGGTGATCGCGAGATCCCATTGCGGAAAGACCGTGAAGAGGATCGCGACGGCCGCGCCGGTCACGAGGGCGAAGAAGAGCACGAGCTTCAACGGATCACCTGTGTTTCCCCTCAATGCGCCCTGCGCGGTGCGTCTTCGCCCGTTTGCCGCTACGGTTTGATCCAACCCCTTGCGGGGATGCGGGGACCGGCAGCAAACTCCGGCCGATTTAGCCCGAGGAGGGGCCGATGACCAGGGCCACGCTGGATTTCTACTACGAGTTCGCCTCCCCCTATTCCTACCTGGCGGCCAGCCGGATCGGCCCCCTTGCCGAAGCTGCGAACGTGCATGTGGAGTGGAAACCCTTCCTGCTCGGGCCGATCTTCGCCGCCCAGGGCTATTCTTCCTCGCCGTTCAATGTCTATCCCCTGAAGGGTGCGCATATGTGGCGCGACTTAGCGCGCCTTGCGAATCGCTACGGCCTGCCGGCGGTGACGCGTCCGGAGCCCTTTCCGGTCAACGGCCTGCTTGGCGCGCGCGTCGCGACGCGGCTCAACGACGCGTCCCGGCCCGCCTTCACGCGCGCCCTGTTCCGCGCCGCGTTCGCCGAGGGGCGCGATATTGCCGACCGAACGGTGGTGCGGCAGGTGCTCGCCGGCCTCGGCCATTTCTGCGACGAGGTGATCGACCAGGCGGAGACGCAGGCGAACAAGGACAAGCTGCGCGCGACCGTCGAGGAAGCGCGGGCGCTCGGCATCTTCGGCGCGCCCACCTTCGTCACCGCGGACAAGGATTTGTTCTGGGGTAACGACCGGCTGGAAATGGCGCTGGAACACGCGGTGCAGATCGCCAGCGCGCCGCAGGCCGCCGCCCAATAGCCGGCCGCAGCGTCTGCTGCAGCAGGCTCGGCCGCAGCCGGGTCAGGCCGCCGGCGGCTGCCCGGCGGGCGGCGGGGGCGGCGGACGCCGATTCCGGCTGGAGGAGAGCAGCATCGGCTTCCAGAAGCCGGCGCTCCAACCCGCCACCAGCCAATAGGCGAGCCCTCCGGCCAGCCCCGCCGCGAGGATGTAGAACGGGTCCGCCACGGGCATGCGCTCGCCGCTGAGGGCGGGAAAGAGCTGGGCGCCCACAAAGGCGGAAGCCGCGCCGTTCGCCACATGGAACATCCAGGAGCGCACCGCGAACATTTCCGAGAACAGCACGCCGATCGCCGCCACGAGCCACATGGTGGAAACCAGGAACATCACCAGGAAGCCGGCGGTGAACAGGGCATCGACCAGCACCACCACGGTGTCCGGGCTCTCCGGCGCGGTGGCGAACAGGGCGCCGATGCGCCATTGGCCGAACAGGATCACGGCCGTGCCCGCGCAGATGGCCACCACATAGCCGGCGGGAACGAGAATGAACCGCAGCAGGAGGCGGAAGACGGAATCCATGGCGGGGTGGCCTTGCGTCGGCTGCGGATCGATTATTCGGCCGCCGCCGCCATGGCGCGCAGGGCCAGACGCTCGCGGGCGGAAAGCTTTTCCGTCTCGCTCTTGAGCTGGCCGCAGGCGGCGAGAATGTCACGCCCGCGCGGGGTGCGCACGGGGCTCGCATAGCCGGCGCGGAACACGATGTCGGAAAATTTCTCGATCGTCTCCCAGTCGGAGCATTCGTACTGGGTGCCCGGCCAGGGGTTGAACGGGATGAGGTTGATCTTGGCCGGAATGCCGTCGAGCAGCCGAACCAGGGCCTTGGCGTCCGCCGGGCTGTCGTTGACGCCCTTCAGCATCACGTATTCAAACGTGATGCGCTTGGCGTTGGAGGCGGCCGGATAGGTACGGCACGCCTCAAGCAATTGGGCGAGCGGATATTTCTTGTTGATCGGCACCAGCACGTCGCGCAACTCGTCGCGCACGGCGTGCAGCGAGATGGCGAGCATGGGCGCCACCTCGCGGCCGAGCCGCTCGATCTCCGGCACCACGCCCGAGGTGGACACGGTGATGCGGCGCTTGCCGAGGCCGAGGCCGTCGCCGTCCGACAGGATCTCGATGGCTTCAGCCACGGATTCATACGCATAGAGCGGCTCGCCCATGCCCATGAAGACGATGTTGGTGACGAGCCGATCCCCCTCCGTCGGCAGGCCGGGGCCGACCGCGCGCTCGCGGCCGGGATAATCGCCGAGCCGGTCGCGCGCCACCATCACCTGGGCGACGATCTCGGCGGCGGAAAGATTGCGCACCAGACGCTGGGTTCCGGTGTGACAGAACGAGCAATTGAGGGTGCAGCCCACCTGGCTGGAGACACACAGGGTGCCGCGGTCGCTCTCCGGAATATAGACGCACTCCACCTCGTGCGGCTTCTCTCCGGGCGTGTCCGCCGGCAGGCGCAGCAGCCATTTGCGGGTGCCGTCCTGCGACACCTGCTCCACCACGATCTCCGGTCGCGCCAGCGAATAGGCCTGCGCCAGTATCGCCCGCAGATGCTTGGAGACGTTGGTCATCTCGTCGAAATCGTGGGCGCCGCGCAGATAGATCCAGTGCCAGAGCTGGTTCACGCGCATGCGCAGATCGCGGTCGCCAACCCCAATTGCGGCGAGCGCGCGGCCGAGCTTCTCCCGGTCCAGCCCCACGAGCGAGGGCAGGGAAACGGGCGGCGTCGCCGGCGTGGCGGCGGGGGTGGTATCGATCACGAGCGTCATTGGGTCACACATAATGGTTTCGCGCCCGCCATGCCAGCCGCACGACGGACGCGATCCGATCCTTCAGGCCCTTTAGATGCAAGGATTGCGGCGCGGTTCGGGCAAAGCCTCCGCTGGGGGGCGGCGGCGCCGGCTATTTGCATTCCTGCGCGACGCGGTCGAGCGCCTGGCCGATGCCCGCAAGCCCGTATTTGTCGGTGGTCGGGTTGCCGCGCGCCGACAGGCTCACGACCGTCACGTCCTTGCCCTTGCGCAGGGCCTCGACCATCTTTCCCTCGTCCGCCACGTTGCGCACCCAGGCGCCTTCGGATTTCGTGTAGAGCGCGAAGGTCTGCGAGCCGATCGTCAGCTTGGCTTCGCTCGCCTCCTTGAGGGCGAATCCCATGGTCAGGCTGATCTCGTTCTTCACGTTTTCCGCCGGCCGGGTGGAGATGAAGAAGTAGGCCGGGTCGCGCTTCAGCCCGGCGGGCTGGCGGTCCTTCGGCTGGGAAATGGTGTAGCAGACCTTGGCGTTGGGGGTGGCGCTGACATAGACGCTCCAATCGCCGAACTGCGCGACCGGCTTGGGCTGCGCCTGCTGGGCGAACGCTGGACCTGCGACCAGGGCGGCGACGAGGCCGCCGAGGACGGCAAGGCGTGTGCGGAACGGAGCCATGACTTCTCCTAGATCTGAACGCGGTGCAGGAAAGGCAGCGCAGCGGGCTGCTTCAATGCCCCTAAATGTGGACGCCGACAAAAAAATGGCACACAGACTGCTTTTGCTTCCTTAACGCCCTGGCATCCTTTGCGGCCAGGGCCGTGAGTTGACAAGTCGCCATGGGCGCCATCCCCGGTTTCGTGGGAAGGATCGCGCGGTTGCGCCGGTTCCGGCAAGGCTGCGGCGGGCCGTGCCGCGCCCTGCGGCGAGGTGTGAGGGGATGGGGTCATGAAGGCTGTCATGTGCGTGCGCCACGGGCCGGCGGAGCAATTGGTGGTCCAGGATCTGCCGGATCCGCTGCCGGGTCCCGGCGAGGTGGTGGTGGACGTGGCGGCGGTCGGCCTCAATTTTTTCGACACGCTGATCATCCGCGACCTGTACCAGCACAAGCCGCCTCTGCCGTTTTCGCCGGGCGCGGAATTCTCGGGATTTGTCAGATCCTTGGGCGAAGGCGTCACCGGCCTTCGGATCGGCGACCGGGTGGCCGGCTACATGACCAGCGGCGCCGCGCGGGAGAAGGTGGTGGTCAAGGCGCAGACCCTCGCCCCGGTGCCGGACGATCTCGACCTGGTGCGCGCGGCGGGGCTGATCGTGACCTACGGCACCGCCCTCTATGCCCTGCGGGATCGCGGAGAATTGAAGGCGGGAGAGACACTTGCGGTGCTCGGGGCGGCGGGCGGCGTGGGGCTGGCGGCGGTGGAGCTGGGCAAGATCCTGGGCGCCCGCGTGATCGCCTGCGCCTCCGCGCCGGACAAGCTGGAGTTTGCCCGCGCGCACGGCGCCGATGAGGGAATAGACTATACACAGCAAGACCTTAAGGTCGCCCTCAAGGCGCTCGGCGGGGAGCGGGGCATCGATGTGGTGTTCGATCCCGTGGGCGGGGCGCAGTCCGAGCAGGCGGTGCGGGCGCTGGGCTGGTGCGGACGGCTGCTGGTGATCGGATTTGCCGCCGGCGACATCCCGAAATTGCCGCTCAACCTGTTGCTGCTAAAGAATTGTGACGCCCGCGGCGTGGCTTTCGGGGCGCAGGCGCGGCGCGATGTGCCCTGGCTCCGGGGCGCGGTGGAGGAATTGGTGGGCCATGCCCGGGCGGGCCGCATTTCCGCCCATGTGGATACCACCTTCCCGTTGGCCAATTGCGCCGACGCGCTCGGGGAGATTGCCGGCCGGCGGGTGAAGGGCAAGGTGGTTCTGACCACGGATTTCGCCGGCTGAGTCGTGGCTTTGTGCCGGATTTCTGGCTGATCTCCGCAAATGACCGCAGGATTTCGGCGCTGTTCGCCGCACATTCGGGCGAAGTTCCGGATCATCGACACGAATCCGATCGAAACCACGATGAATCCGAAGTTCCGCGCGATTCGTCGTAACGCTGAAACATCTTGCGGCTAAGGCCACCTCGCAGCATGGGGGTGGATCATGTCATGGCTAAACTTGGGTCTTGTGGCCGTCGCGAGCGTGATGGCGGCCGTTCCTTGCCTGGCGCAGACGGGCCAGCCGTTTGACCAGGCGCTGTATGGCAAGCCCGGCGAACTGGTGGATGTCGGCAACGGCCGGCGGCTGAACCTGGTGTGCCAGGGCAGCGGCAGCCCGACCGTGATCTTCGAGGCCGGCTTCGGCGAGACCTCGGTGACGTGGCGCTATGTGCAGGGGGAGATCGCCAAGCTCACCCGTGCCTGCGCCTATGATCGCGCCGGCCTCGGCTTCAGCGATCCGACGCACGAGCCGCAGAACCTGGCGGTGATGACGCGCGACCTGCACAAGATGCTGCTGGCGGCGAAGATCGAGCGGCCCATTCTCCTGGTGGCCCATTCCATGGGCGGGATGAACGCGGTCTATTTCGCCGATCGCCATCTCGACGACCTGGCGGGCCTGGTGCTGGTGGACCCGGCGGTGGCGAATCAGGAGAGGCTGATGGCGCCGGTCACCCAATCCTATTACCAGGCCAATGCCGGCCAGCGGGCCTTGCTCGATAAGTGCCTTGCCGCCGCGAAGGTCGGCGATATCAAGCCGGGCAGCCAGATTCTCGCCGATTGCGGCAATGTGACCGCGGGCGCCGATGCCGCTCTGGCGGCGGTCGAGAACGGCTGGAGCATGACCACCTCCTATTGGCAGGCCATGCTGTCCGAGCACGAGAACATGTTCTCGATGAACGCCCCCACGCCCACCCGCGACGATCGCGAGCTCGATGCCGCCCGGGGCAGCTTCAAGGCCCTGCCGCTGATCGTGCTGACCGCCGGCAACGCCATGCCCAACATGCCCGAGGCCGAGCGCGCGCCGGCCAATGCCCTGTGGATGCAGCTGCATGATCGGCTGGCGGCGAATTCCACGGTGGGCGTGAACCGCCTAATCCCCAAGTCGGGACATTATATCCAGGATGACGACCCCAAGGCGGTGATCGCCGCCATCACGGAAGTCCTGGCGGCGGCGCGCAAATAGGCGCCCTGCGAGAAGGGCCGGGCGCGCCTTCGCCCGGCCATCGCACCGCGCGGCACGCGGGACGCCGGGGCGCTATATCGGTGCGGCTGCGGCGCGCCAAACCCGGGAACCGCACGCGGGCGGGGAACTCCGTCGCGGGCGTCTTTGCGAGATGCGCCTTCGTGAGATGGGCCTCCAGCAGATGCGCCGTCGGCCGGATGCGCGTTCGGCGACCGGCACCTTTCGCAGGGCATCGAGGCCAACGCTCGTCCCGGCTATGAAACCAGACGCCTCGCGCCGCCCGCGCCGTGCGGGCGGGCCCGAACCCCGAATCCCGATCCGCCGCGTCCGCTCAGGCGGCGACGGCGTGGGGCAGCAGGCGGTGGGCGGCGCGGGAGAAGACGTGATCCATGAAGCAGCGGGCATTGGTGCGCAGGAAGAAATGCGCGCCTTCCACCGTGACGAGCTCGAAATCGCCGCGCGTTTCCAGGGCCCATCCGGCCATGTCCTGCGGCCCGGCAAACGGGTCCTCGGTGCCGGCGAAAGCCACCACCGGGCAGGGCAGGGGCGCGGCCGCCGGCATGGCGCCCTCGGCCATCTCGAAATCGGCCCGCAGCATGGGTTCCAGCAGGTCGCGCAATTCCTGGTTGGCCAGCACCTCGGAGGGCGTGCCGTTATAGGCGGCGAGGCGCGCCCAGAAGGCATCCGAGGGCAGCATGTGCAGGGGCGGCCGGCGGCTCGGCGCGTTGGGCGCGCGATGGGCGGCGAGAAACAGGATGTGCGGCAGCGGCATGTCCTCGCGCCGCAGCTGCAGAATCAGGGCGCGGGCGACCCGCGCGCCGAGCGAATAGCCGAGCAGGCCGAACGGCCGGTCGAGCCAGGGGCGCAGCGCCTCCACAAGGGCGGTCACCACGGCCTCGACGCTGCGCAATGGGGTTTCGGCGGTGCGGCTCTCGCGTCCCGGCAATTGAATCGGCTGCACATCGAGCCAGGCTGGGGCATTGCGCCGCAACCCCATGAAGCTGCTCGCTCCGCCGCCGGCGAAGGGCAGGCAGAACAGGCGATGGGAATGCGCGGTTCCGGCCTCGGCATGGGGCAGCCATCTGCGGCTTGCCGCGTCACGCGCGCCCGGCCAGGAGGCATGGCTAACGGCGTGGCTAACGGCGTGGCCGGTGGCATGGGGCGCGGGGCCGAAGGACGGCGTGGCGAGACCAAGGCCGTTCATGACGCTGTTCCTCATCAAGGCGCGCGGTTCCGGGCCGAAGGCCGAGCCCCCGCACATTCGCGAGCGTGTCGAAATCTAAAAAACCAAAAGTTGTATCGTGTCTTCTTGAAAATAACCCTGATCGGCATCGAGGCGCGGCCCGGCAGCCCTGTGACGCCGGACCGGCTGTATTTCTCGCCTCCGCCGGATGCAGCCGGCGCAGGGGCGGCCCCTCGCCCGCCGGCAGATTCATAGCCGTCTGTGCAGCTCGCAGCGTCCGGTTTCCCTTCGGCAAGCGTTAAGTCACAGCTCTACGAGTCCGCCCCGTAGATTAGTTGTCTTTCAGCGCGGAAGAAGTGTCGTAGCTCGATGTCAACGATATGACAAAAAAATGCAGGTTTGCTTACAGGTTGGATCGGTACCGGCAGGTGTATATTAAATCAGACAATTGAATACGTGAAGTATGTGGACTTCTGGAACTGCTTATGTCAGTTTCCCGCCGCATCGCGCGCCGGGCTGCCCAGGTGGTTTCCGGCGTGAGGATGTCCGGGATGGGTCCTGCGGGTGCGCGGCTTCGCGAAGGCCGTCGGCACGCCGCGGGCAAGGCTTAGAACCGAAGGCGCGGATTGCGTCGAATCGGTACGTATTATCAGAGTTGTAATCGTTTCGGGCCGGCCGAGCCCGGTCCCAGCAAGATCGGTGCCGCGCGGCGTCCGCGGGCACCGAGTCGGGTCGGGCGCGCAGGTCCGGCCGCAAACTGTTCGTTATCCAACCGCGTGAGGATGACCCCATGGTTTCCGATGTGCAGAACGACCACGAATCGCATGTGGACAGCCCCGTGGCGTCCGCTCCGCTCGTCTCCAACCAGGACAAGGCCGAGAAGATCGTGCGCTCGCACGCGCTCTGGGCGGCCGGCATGGGCCTGATCCCGCTGCCGGTGGTGGATGTGGCCGGCGTGGCGGGCATCCAGTACACCATGATCGGCGAGCTGGCGAAGGTCTATGACCTGCCGTTCTCGCGCGAGCGCATCCGCGCCGTTGCGGCCTCCGTGCTCGGCGGCGGCATCCCCGCCGTGATGACCACCGGCGGCCTCGGCAGCATCGCCAAGTCCGTGCCCTTCATCGGCACCCTGCTCGGCGCGGCCGTCATGCCGGCGCTCTCCGCCGCCGCCACCGTCGCGCTCGGCCGGGTGTTCACCCAGCATTTCGAGGCCGGCGGCACGCTGCTCGACTTCGAGCCGGAAAAGATGCGCGCCTATTTCGTGCAGGAATTCGAAAAGGCCCGCGCCGACACGTCCACCCTGCTGTCCAGCGCTGGCGATGCCATGCGCGGCCGCAAGAAGGACGCCGTGGTCGTCGAGCCGGTCGCCGAAGTGCCGGCGGGCACCCCGGTCGCCCCGGTCCTGTGAGATCGCCGGTGGGCGCGGCGCCGGTGCGTCGCGCTCACCGCATGTCGGCCCGTCCCGCGCTGGGCGAGGGGCGGTGCCGCGCTCCGGCGCGGATCCAGGTGTTCCGGCCGCAAGGTCTTGAGTGACACGGGAACAGTCACACGGGAACCTGCGGCCGCGCTTGAGTTTGAGGCGTCTTTGCGTTTTGCCGGCGTGTTTGCGAGGGGCGTGCCATGGCCATCATGATCTATCTGCTGCTGAGCCTGCTGGTGGGTTTCCTCGGCATCGGCCTGCGCGGCGGCTTTTTTCTTTATTTCATCCTGTCGATCGCGCTCTCCCCGCTGGTCGGGCTGATGATCCTCGTGATCGTGGGATCGAACGGTGACCGCAACACCACCGTCAAACTGCCGCGGTATTAGGCGCGTGCGATGGCGCCCCCTTCGCTCGACCATGTTCCAAGCATGAGTGCGTAAATCCATGAGCGACAGGCTGGCAGAGCCCCCAATCGGATACGATGCGCCCCTGCGGGGCGATATCGAAGAAGGGGCCGGGCCCGCCGCGCCGGGCCCCTGGGGGCGGCTGCGGCGTCGCATCGCCTTGATATTGCTGGTCGCGCTCGTATTCGTGGTGTTTCTCGCGCCTTATATGATCGTCAACGTGCCGGTGGGCTCGGGCGGCGTGTTGTGGCGCCGGTTCGGCGGCACCGAGCTGCGGTTCTCCATTCCGAGCGGCATCACCATCAAATGGCCGTGGGACATCATCTATGTCTATGACCTGCGCCTTCAGGCCCGCAACGTGGACATCGTGGCCATCACCTCCGACGGCCTGAACATCTCCATTTCGATCACCTATCGCTGGTTCCTGAACCAGAAATTCCTGCCGCACCTCAATTCCGTGCTCGGCCCGAGCTATGCCGAGACGCTGCTTCTGCCCGAGGTGAATGCGGCCACCCGCCGGGAATTCGCCATGTTCGCCGTGCGCGATTATTATGGCCCGACGCGCGAAAACATGATGCAGCGGGTGTTCCGCGCGGTGGTCGATCCGGGTGTGAAGAATTACATCTGCTCCCAGAGCGATGTGAACGTGGAGAATGCCAATGGAAATTGGCAGGATTGCCTGATCATCCTCACCGACGTTCTGGTCCGCGACGTTGCCCTGCCGCCGCGCATCGTCGCCGCGATCCAGAGCAAGATCGAGCAGGAACAATTGGTTCAGGAAATGCAATATCGCGTGGAGCGTGAGCATTATGAATCCGACCGAAAGTATATCGAGGCGGAAGGCATCCGCAAATTCCAGGAGACGGTGCAGTCCGGCATTTCGGAGAATTATCTGAAATGGCGCGGCATCGAGGCGACCGTCCTGCTCGCCACCTCGCCCAATGCCAAGACCGTGGTGGTGGGCGGCAATAACGGGCTGCCGCTGATCCTCAATACCGGGGACTCGGCCGCCCCCGCCGCCCCTCCCCAGCAGGCGCAGGCGCAGGCGCCGGGGCTGGGGGCCATCGGCGCCGTGGGTGCGCGCAATTCCGCCGCCGCGACCGCGGATTACAATCGCCCCGCGCCCTCGGCCGCCCTGTCCGGCTCGCTCGATGTTTCGCGGCCCGATCTCGGCCAGCGCCCGCCCGGCGGCAGCGGCGCGATCCTGCCGCAAGGCGCGTGGTCCAGCGACCTTTCCGCCTACACCAAGGCGTATGAGAACGGCCTTCTGCCCCAGTCCATCGCCCCCTTCGTGCGCCAGGAGGCGACAGACGCGGCGATTGCCACCGGGTCGCCTGCGCCCGCCCCGCCGCCGCCCACCGGCCAGCAGGGTGGACCGCCGCAGCTGCGCCCGGGGGCGGTATTGCCCGGGGCGGTTCCGCCCGGCACGCCCTCGCTCGCCAGCGGCGACCGGCCGGACCCGGTGGTGCAGCCGCACGCGACGCAATTGTTCAACAGTCCCCTCGGTCTCGGCGGGGCGCGCGAGCTGTTCGCCACCTGGGCGGCCTGGCTCTCGCCGAACGAGCCGCCCGTCGGCCCGGGTCGCGCGCCGTGAGGAAGGGGCGGTTCAGACCTCGGGCCCGGCGCCCGATGTCCTTCCGCCCGCTCCCGCTTCCGGTTCTTGCGCCGCTGTTTTTCTTTGCCGGCATCGCATTGAGCGCCGCGGCGGACAATCTGCCCACCAATGCGCCCCAGGAAAACAACCAGGACACCGGCACCACGACGCCGGTGCGGCCGCTGAAAGTGCCTGAAGTCACGCCCACCACCGGCTTTCGCTATCTCGACGGCGCGCTGGTGGTGGCGCCGCAGATCTCGTTCGACAGCCTGTATTCCACCAACGTGCTGGAGACCCCGCCGCCCACCGGCGGCGATCTCGGGCTGGTGGCGGCGCCGGCGATCCACATCAAATACGACCAGGGAAATTACGGTGGCGCCCTGGTGGCCTCCTATCGATATACCGACTATGTCCTGCACGACACGATGGTGAAGAAGGAATATCTCTTCAATCCTTCCGCCTTCGGCAAGATCAACGAGGATTGGACCTCCAATTCCAGCTATAAGGCAACCCAGCAGGCGGTCTCCAATGCCGCGCTCGGCGCCGTCCCGAAAGCGCTCAACACCATCACCAAGCAGCAGTACAAGACCGGGCTGGATTATGACCAGGGCCCCTGGTTCGGCGAGATCGCGGTCTCCATGAAGGACAGCCAGTTCTATTCCCAGAGCCTGGGGACCGGCGCCTCGACCAGCCTTTATGAATTGGCCGATTTCAATCAGATCAGCAAGGTCGGCTATAATTTCAACAAGACCGACAAGATTTATGCGCTGGTGGCGCTCGACCGTACCATTTATACCATGACGGACCTGTATGACCGCAATTCCGTCGGCTATCTGGCGGCGATGGGCTTTTCCTATGCCTTCACTCCCGCGCTGAACATTTCGGGCCAGCTCGGCTATCTGATGCAGGATTATGCCGATCCACGCTTCGCCGTGGTGAGCACCCTGGTGGGCTATGCGAAGCTGAAGTGGCAGATGGACGCCACCTGGAGCACCGAGCTCAATTGGAGCCGCCTCGCGTCCGAACTGGTCTATCCCGGCACGCCGGGCATCTTCATCAATACTTACGATATCGCTTTGCGCAAGCAATATGATCCCAAGACGCTCATCGAGGCGCGGTTCCAATATATCGTCCAGGAGGCGATCCAGCTTCCCATCGTCTATGACGAGTCGGTCTATTCGATCGGCTGCCAATATCTTTGGAACGATCACACGACCATTGAATACGGATACAAATTCAACCACCAGATCACGTCGGACAATTCGCAGAATTTCGACGAACACATCGTCGGTGCCGGCATCACCTATAAATTCTGAAGGCGCAATCGGACCGCTCATGATCAGCCGCGACAATATCAAGGATATCTACCCGCTGACCGCGTTCCAGGAAGGCGTCGCCTTCCATGATCTGCTGGAGCGCGAGGCGGGGGAGGAGGGGCAGCGCAGCTATTTCCAGCAGATGCGCTTTTCCATTCGCGGCCCGCTGGATGTCGCCGCCTTCGATCGCGCCTTCGCTTTGGTGGTGGCGCGGCACGACATGCTGCGCACCGTGTTTCGCCTCACCGGCGGCGATCGCGCGCTTCAGATCGTGCTGAAGACGCGGCCCTTCGCCTGCGACATCGTCGATCTTTCCGCCCTGCCGCCGCAGGAGCGCGCGGCGCGGGTGGAAGCCTATGCCAAGGCGCAGCGCGAGACGGCATTCGATCTCCAGCGCGACGTGCTGCTGCGGGTCGGGGTGCTGGTGGAGACGCGCGAGCTTGCCCGCGTGGTGTTCTCCTTCCACCATATCCTGATGGACGGCTGGTGCATCGGCATCCTGCAGGATGAGCTGACGCGGGCCTATCAGGCGTATGCGCGCGGCGCGGAACCGCAACTGCCGCGCCCGATGCCGTTCAGCGCCTTCGTGAAGGCCTCGCTGGCGCGGCGCGAGCGGGCCGGGCTCGGCTATTGGCGGGGCTATCTCGCCGGCGCCGACACCGCCTTGCCGCTGCCGGCGGCGCGGGCGCGCGCGCTCGGGACGGGGCGCGACATGCGCAGCCACACGGCGGGCTTCTCCGTTGATCTCACGCGCCGTCTTGCCGCGCGGGCGCAGGCCAGCGGCGCCACCTTCAATTCGCTGATCCAGGCGCTCTGGGGCCTCCTGCTGGCCAAGGTGGAGGATCGCGACGACGTGGTGTTCGGCGCCATGGCCTCCACCCGCCCGCCGGACATGGAGGGCGCGGACACCATCCTCGGCCCATGCATCGGCATGCTGCCGCTGCGGGTGCGCGTGGTGGCGGGGGAGAGCGTTTCCGCCTTCCTGCGCCGCGCCCAGGCCGAGCGCATGGACTGGCTGGAGAATGTGCATTGCGCGCTCGCGGACATCCAGGCCGCGAGCCCCCTGCGCCAGGGGCTGATCGGCCATTATTTCGTGTTCGAGAATTATCCCCTGGAGGAGCGCTTCCAGGGCGCGGCGCAGGAGCTGGCGCCGGGTGTCACCATCGAGGATGTCAGCGTCTACCAGACCTCCAATTATGATTTCGGCGTGGTCGCCCTGCCGGGCGAGGCGCTCAAGATCGTGCTTACCTTCAACGCCGACGTGGTGGACCCGGACCGCGTCGCCCGCCTCGCCGCCTGGCTGGAGGTGCTGGCGCAGCAGGTGGCGGATGCGCCGGACCGCGCGGTGGAGGACCTGACGCTCCTCGATGCGGACGAGCACGCCCGCGTGATGACCTGGGGCGATGGCGGGGCGCTGCCGGCCCAGGCGGAAAACCTGCGGACGGCGCGGGTCGCCCTGGTCGCGCGGCAGGGCGAGGCGCCGGCCTTGCGGCTGGGCGACAGCGTCGTTTCCCACGCCGCGCTGGAGCAACACGCGCGCCGCCTCGCCCTGCGGCTCGCGGACCTTGGCGCTACCCCCTCCATCCCGGTCGCGCTGCATGCGGACGCGGGGGAGGGGCTGGCGACCGCCATGCTGGCCTGCCTGCTGCTGGGCGTGCCCTATGTGCCGCTCGACCTGCCGAGCCCGCCGGCGCGCCTCGCCCATATTCTCGCCGATTGCGGCGCCCGCCTCGTTCTGAGCGCGGCGGCGGAGCGCCTGCCGGACCTGCCGGACGGCGTCGCTCTGCTGTCGCTGGAAGAGGAGCTGGAACGGGCACGGGGCGCGGCGGGGGAGGGCGCGTGTGCCGATCTGCCGCCGCTGCCGGCCGATCCCACCGCTTATGTCATCTACACGTCCGGTACGACGGGCCAGCCCAAGGGCGTGCGCATCGGCCATGGGGCGCTTTTGGCCTATGTGTCCTGGCTGGTGCGGCGCTGCGGGCCGGACTTCCCCATCCGCACGGCGCTGCTCACCTCGCCGGCCTTCGACCTTGGCTATACCGCCGTCTTCGGCGCCCTGCTGGGCGGCGGCTGCCTCTCGCTGCTGGACGAAGACGCCCGGCGCGATCCCGAACAGGTGCTGGCTCTGCTCGCAGCCCACAAGCTGACGCTGCTCAAGCTCACCCCCTCCTATCTCGCCATGCTGATGGCCACGCCCGGCAGCGCTGCGGCGTTCGCCGGCGCACGGGATCTGCGGCTCATCCTGCTGGGCGGGGAGGCGCAGAATTTCGCCGATCTCCACCAGCTCAAGAGGCTGGCGCCGCAGGTGTCGCTGGCCAATCATTATGGGCCGACGGAGACCACCATCGGCTGCGTGAGCGGGCCGCTGGACGATCTCGCCGAAGCCGGGGCAGGCCCGCAGCGCATCGGCCGGCCGATCTCGGGCGCCCGCGCCTTCGTCTGCGACCGCACCCTGCGGCCGGTGCCGGAAGGGATCGCGGGCGAATTGCTGGTGGGCGGCGCGGGGCTCGCCCAGGGCTATGTGAATGCGTCGCCCGCGGATGCGGCCCGCTTCACCCGCCTGTCCTTGGCGGCCGACGCGGGCGCGGGCGACGTGCCCGTCTATCGCACCGGCGACAAGGTGCGCTGGCTCCCCGATGGGCAGCTGGAATTCCTCGGCCGCATGGACGACCTGGTGAAGATCCGCGGCTATCGCGTTTCGCTGAAGGAAGTCGAGGCCGCCTTGCGTGCGCTGCCGCAGGTCGCCGATGCGGCGGCGGTGGTGGATGCGCGCGGCGGCGCGGCGGAATTGTTCGCCTATGTGATCCTTGCCGAGGGCGCCCCCGCCGACGCCGGGGCGCTGCGGGCCGCGCTCGCCGCCCGCCTGCCGCCCGCCATGGTGCCGAGCCGATTCTTCCCCGTCTCGCGCTTTCCCATGACCGCGAACGGCAAGCTCGACCGCAAGGCGCTGGAAGAGCATTGGCGCGCCCCCGCCGCCGGCCCCCGCGCGGATGAGCCGGGCAGCGCCCTGGAAGAGGGGTTGCGCAAGCTCTGGAAAGAGGTGCTGTTCCTCGAACAGGTGGGGCTGGAGGAGGATTTCTTCGCCCTTGGCGGCCATAGCCTCAAGGCCATCGCCCTGGTCTCGAAAGCCAAGGCGGCGCTTGGCCGCCAGCTCACCTTGCGCAGCCTGTTCGACCATCCCACGATCCGCGCGCTCGCGACCTATCTGGAACGCCCGCCGGCGGACGCGGCGCCGTCGTCGCTGCTGAAGCTGCGCGCGGCGACGCCCGGCGCGCCGGTGGCGTTCTTCTTCCCGCCCGCGCTCGGCACCTCGACGCTGTACCGCGATCTCACCGAGCCGCTGGCATGCGACGTCGCCTGCTACGGCCTGCAAGCGCCGGGGTTCGACGCCGACATGGCGTTCGCGCCGAGCCTTGCGGCGGCGGCGGCGCTGTTCGCGGCGCAGATAGTGCCGATGGAAAGCGCCCATCCGCTGCGGCTCGTGGGCTGGTCGCTGGGCGCGCATTTCGCGCTTGAGACGGCGCGGCTGCTGGAAGCGCGCGGGCGGGCGGTCACCCTCGTCCTGCTCGATGCGGCGCCGGAGGAGAGAGCCCCGGAGAAGGGCGCGACGCCGCCCGCCGCCTTCACCTTCGCGCAATTGCGCACCAAGCCCTATTGGGGGCGGGTGCTCGCCATCATGGAGCAATTGCCGGCGGAGGATTTCGCCCGCATCGAACGCCTCGCCGCCCACCATCAGGCGATCGCCCGCGCCCATCGGCCGGAGGCGGCGCCGCTTGCGGCACCCATCACCTGCATCGAGGCGGCGGATGCGGTGCCGCGCGCGGGCGGGGCGGCGTTCCGGGCGAGAACGCGGGGCCGGTTCGTGCTGCACGAGGTGGGCGGGGATCATTATTCCATGTTCCACCCGCCCCATGTTCACACGGTGCTGAGCCTGCTGCGGCAGGTGCTGAGCGCCAGCGATGCGTGCGGCAGCGGGGCGCCCGCTGCCAGCGCCGCCCCGTCGCCGACCGCATAGGCGCTGAGATGCGGCCGCGCCTCGCCTTCCGCGCAGACCGCCAGGCAATGGCGGGGCGGCGTGACGCCGCTCCACAAATGCCAATTGCCGCGCGCCGCCCCGGACAGCTGCGTGACCGCCAGGGAATCGCCCGCCGGGGGATCGCCCGCCAGGGGATCGACCGCGAACTGCACCGTCTGCGGCGCCTGGGAGAGGCCGAGGCCGGCCGCCTTGAGCAGGCTTTCCTTCAGCGTCCACAAGGTGAAGAAGCGCCGGGCGCGCGCCTCCCCGTCCGCGAGCGCGGCGAGGGCCGCATGTTCGGCCGGCGCGCAGAAGGCGGCGGCAAGATCCAGCGTCGCGGTGGCCGGCACGATGGCTTCCACATCGACGCCCAGCGGGGCCTCTTCGCCCACCACCACCGCCACCAGTCCGGCGGTGTGGGACAGGCTGAAGCTCACGCCCGCGCCACCTTCGGCATGGGCGACCGGCTTGCCGAGCGGCGGCGCGCGGAAGCGCCACGCGACCGGCGCCACGGCGGGGCGGGCGCGGCTGAGGGCGAAGCGCGCAAGCGCATGGGCAGCGATGAAGGCGGTGCGGTCGTGTGCAAAGCGCAGGCGCGCCGCGCGGGCGTTCTCCTCCGCGTCCAGAACGGCGGCGAAAAGCGCAATGTCCTGCGGGCCGAGCCGTTCGAGCGCGAGCAGGTAAAGATCGATCACCGCCGCGCCCTCCTTTTCACGGCCGCCGAGAAGGCCGCGCGCCCAGGGAAAGACCGTCGATGATGATCCCCGACAGCGACCAGACGGCGCAGATCCATCGCCTGTTTCGCGATCGCATTCAAGACGATGCGCCGGGCGCCGTGCTGGCGGTGCTGAGCGGCGGGGAATGCGTGCTGGAACAGGCCTATGGCCGCGCGGATCTCGCTCAGAACGTGCCGCTCGACGGCGCGAGCGTGCTGCGCGTGGGCTCCCAGAGCAAGCAGTTCGCGGTCTATCTCGCGCTCCAACTGGCACGCGCGGGCAAACTCTCGCTGGACGATGCGGTGGGCGCGCATCTTCCCTGGGTGCCCGACGCCTGGCGCCACGTGCGCCTGCGCAGCCTTGCCGCCAACACCAGCGGCGTTCGCGACCTGCTGGATCTGATGGTGCTGGGCGGGGTGAATGCGCTCGGTCCGGTTTCGCGCGAGCTGGAGCGGCGGGTGATCGCCATGAGCCCCGGCCTCGCCGCCGAAGAGGGCGCGGACCTGCTGTATTCCAACAGCAATTTCCTGCTGCTCACCGACGTGGTGGAGACGGCCTCCGGTGCGCCGTTCGAGGAGTTGCTGGCGCAATATGTCACCGGCCCGCTCGGCATGGCGGACACCCGCCTGCTGCGGCGGGACGATGAATGGACGCCGCGCCTCGCCAGCCATTATCGCCGCGACGGGGCGGGCGGCTTTCTGCGCGGCACCTCGCTTGCCGCTTTGGGCGGGGAGGGCGGGCTGGTGTCCACCCGCGCCGACATGGTGCGCTGGCAGAAGCACCTGCGCGCTTGCCACCTCGCCGGCGATCCCATCATCGCCGAAATGGAGCGCGGCGGCCCGCTCGCCAACGGCACGCCCTCGCCCTATGGGCTCGGCCTCGTGCGCACGGTGCATGGCGGCGTGACGGGCATCGGGCATGGCGGCTCGGTGGTGGGGGCGCGTTCGGAATCCGTGCGCTTTCCCGAGGTGGATCTCGGCGTGGTGCTGATCGCCAATCGCGAGGACCTTCCCGTGTTCGCCTTGGTGCGGCAGGTGCTTGACATCCTGCTGCGCCGCCCCTCCGCCGCGCGCCTGTCTGAGGAAGCGCTGGTGCCGCTGCGGACCATGAGCGGGCTGTGGCGGGAAGACGGCGGCGGGCGCGTGCTGGAGCTCGCGGCCGACGCCGAGGGCGCGATGCTCACCACCAGCATGGGGCCGGCGCCGCTGGTACTCGCGGAGCAGGTACGGGCGGAGCAGGTGGCGGCGGACCAGGCGCGGGGTGAAACTTGGGTCGCGCCGCAGATGGCGCTGCCGCCGCTCGCCTTGCTGGCGCAAGCGGACGAAGGGCTGCATGTCGCGCGCTGGGGCCGCGCGGCGCGCTTCGTGCCTGCCCGCCCGGACGCGCCCTTCGCCGACCCGCGCGGCCGCTATCGGGCGCGGGACGTGGCGCTGGACGCGGAGGTGACGGGAGACGCGGGCGACCTGCGCATCGCGCTCGCCTCGCCTTACGGCGTCTGCCGGGCGCGCCTCCTCGCCTGCGACGGCGATCTGTTCCGCGCGGTGCCGGATGCCGGGGATCTGCACGGGCGCTGGCTCGCCTCGCCCTGGAATTCCGCTTGGCTGTTCAGCCTGTGGGTGCGGCCCGGCGGCTTCGTGCTGAATTCGGACCAGAGCGCGAATCTTATGTTCGAACGCGCGTGACGCGAAGGCGCCGGCCGCCCCGTGCGCTTTGGTTTCAGCCCCGTTTGCCGGCCTCCGCTTCCACAACCTTCGCGCGCAGCTTAAGCTGCTCGGCGATGCGGCGGGGGCTGATCATGCGTGCGAATCGGGTGAAGACTCTGGTGCGGCTTGCTGCGGCCTGCGTCTGTCTGGCCTTTCTTGTGCCGCCCGCCGTGGCGGCGGACGGACGGGCGAAATTCATCGCCGAGAACCACTGCAAGATCTCAGACCGCCTCTTCGTGACCTACCTCGAGCGGCAAAAGCTGAACCGATTTGTCGCTGTGTCGGTGAAGGGCGGGCGCCAGAAATATGTGCAATGCCTGCTGCTGGAGGACAATAAGCAGATGCTGTGCGAGGCGGCCTCCGGCTTCTATGGCGTGAAGAAAGGCGAGGTCCGGGACGAGGTGCGGATGAGCAACCTTGCGATCCTGGAGGCGGCGGGGTTTGACACCGACAGTTCAGAGGGGAATTTTCAGAAGCTTCTGGTTATTTTGAAGCCCGGTGAGGACCTTGACCGCGTCGCCGATATGATGCTCGGCCTGTTGTATGATCTTTTCGGCGCGCGCCGCGGCGATCAGCTGACCTATGTGGCCCCGATGGCAATGGACCTTTCCGACCGATCCCGGTGCCCGGCGGCGTCCGAGCTGCCCTGACCGCGACCCTACGATTCGTCGCCCCTCATGCCCGCCATTCGCCGCCCGCCTGATCCATGGCGGCGAAGAGCTGGGCCGGGTCCAGGGCGGCGATGGTGCCGACGCGGCCGGTCATGGTCCGCGCCATGAGCATCGCGTTCAAGACCGCTTCCTCGATGCCTTCCACCACCGCCAGCAGCAGCGGATCGAGGCTTTCATTGGCATGCCATTCCAGGGTGGAGAGGGGTTTTTCCGGCAGCGGCCCCGGCCCGCCGGCGGTGGAGAAGGCGACGAACATGTCGCCCGAGGCATTGCCCGACGGCGTGCCGCCGCGCGCGATGCCGAGCCCGCCGCGCCGCGCGAGGCGCTCCAGCTGGGTTGGATAGAGCGGCGCGTCGGTGGCGATGATGCCGATGATGGAGCCGCTTTCGCGATTGATGCCGCGCGGGTCCGGCAGGTGGCGGCCCACCGGCAGGCCCAGGACCTGGAGCCAGGGGCGGATGCCGTGATTCGCCTGCACGAGCACGCCCACCGTGAAGGTGCCGGCCGGCGTGCGCACGAGGCGCGAGGACGTGCCGGTGCCGCCCTTGAAGCCGTAGCAGATCATGCCCGTGCCGCCGCCCACATTGCCCTCGTCGACGGGGCCGGACCTCGCGGATTCGATGGCGGCGATCACATCCTCCTCGCTGACGTGCTGGCCGACGATGTCGTTCAGATAGCCGTCGAAGGTTTCCGCCGCCACCGGCATCACCCAGCTTTCATGCTCCAGCTTGTCGCGGAAGCGCCGGCACATCCAGCGCACCGTGGCATGGTGGGCGAGGCCGACCGAAAATGTGTTGGTGACGGTGATCGGCCCGGAGAGCCAGCCGGCCTCCCGGATCCAGTGCGTGCCGGTCATTTCGCCGCTGCCGTTCTGCGAGAAGAAGCCGGCCCACACCGGGTCCACCACCTGCGCCAGGGGGCGCGGCAGCACGGCGGTGACGCCCGTGCGCACCGGCACGTCCTCGCCCCGCACGAGGGTGCTGAAGCCGACTTCAACCCCCCGCACGTCCGTGATCGCATTCAGCGGCCCCGGCTGGCCGGGCAGGCGCAGGCCGGCATCGCGGGCCCGTTGCCGGCTTAGGTTTTGGTCATGCCCGGAGGGAGCGCTTGTCGTATCTGTCATGGTCTCCGCCCGCGCGCACCAGCGTATCTGCAATGAAACTACAGAAGAAGTGCGTCCTTCATAAGACATCGTGATTTAGCCGCCTGTCATAGGCGTGTCGCAGTTTCGGGATCATTGGGGCTTCGCTCGCGGTAGAAACTTTCGGGGCATCATGAAATCGCATCAAGACGCGATGACGCTGAGCCATGCCTTGGCATTGAGCGCGGGGACAGCCGCAGGCATCACCTATTTCGGAGCCAGCAGGGGCTCCAGCTTCCTGTCCTACGCCGGTCTGCGCACCCGCGCGCTGCGATGGCTGCACCGGCTTGGCGAAGCCGGCGTGCGGCCCGGCGACGAGGTGCTGATCGCCACCGACGACACCGAGCTGTTCACGGCCCTGTTCTGGGCCTGCATCCTCGGCCGCATCATCGCGGTGCCCGTCTCTACGCCCACCGGCGATGAAGGGGCGCTGAAGATCGGCCATATCTGGGGCGTGCTGCACCGGCCCTGGCTTGTGGGCGATGCCCGCGTCGCCGGGCGCGTGCGCGCGGTGGCCGACCAGCTCGACCCGGGAAGCGCCGCCGCGCTCGCAACCATCGAGGCGCGCACCCTGGTGGCCGACAGCGCGCAGATCGAAGGACCCGAGGCCGCGCAGGCCGAGGTCGGGCCGGACGATATCGCCTTCGTGCAATTCTCCTCCGGCTCCACCGGCGCGCCCAAGGGCGTGATGGTGACGCACGCCAACCTGGTGACCAATTGCGCCGCCATCCTCGGCGCCATCGATCATCCCGGCGGGCGGCCGCGCTTCGTGAGCTGGATGCCGCTGACCCATGATTTCGGCATCATCTGGTTCCACATTCTGCCGACGATATTCGGTCTCGACCACGGCCTGATTCCGACCAAGCTGTTCGTGCGCAATCCCCTGGTGTGGATGCAGGCGGCTTCCGATCTGAAGGCGAATGTCACCGGCGGCCCGAACTTTTCCTATCGCCATTTCCTCAAATATTTCGAGCCCGACGCGCCGCGCGACTGGGACCTTTCGAACCTGCGGGTGATCGCCAACGGCGCCGAGCCCATCGCCTGCGCGCTCGGCGAGGAATTCTCCCGCGCGCTCGCGCCGTTCCAGCTGCCGCAGACCGCGCTGACCCCGGCCTATGGGCTCGCGGAAGGCACGCTGGTGGTCTCCATGGCGCCGCCGGACGAAGCCATGTGCAGCGTGGTGGTGGACCGCGCGCAGGTGAGCCCCGGCCTGCCGGTGCGCGAGATCGACGGCACCGAGGCCGGCGTCTCGCCGGTGGATTTCGCCGATATCGGCCGCCCCATCGCCGATGTGGCGGTGCGCATCGCCGCCGAGGACGGCGCCGAACTGCCGCAGGGCGTGGTCGGGCGCATCCAGATCCGCGGCGGCAGCGTGACGCGCGGCTATTACAACAACGACGCCGCCACGCGCGCGGCCTTTACCGCCGACGGCTGGCTCGATACCGGCGATCTTGGGTTCCTGCGCAATCATCGCCTCATCGTCACCGGCCGCCGCAAGGATGTGATCATCCTCAACGGCGCGAACTTCTATCCGCAGGACATCGAGCGGGTGGCGAGCGCGGTTGAGGGGCTCGACCTCAACATGGTGGTGGCCTGCGCCATCGGCCGCGACATCACCGGCGACGACCGCGAGCATGTGGCGCTGTTCGTGCTTCACCGTCGCGATTCGGCGAGCTTCGCCCCCATCGCCGCCGGCGTGCGCGACGCGGTGCTGCGCGAGATCGGCATTCCGGTGGACTATGTGCTGCCGGTGGCGCGCATTCCCAAGACCACCAGTGGCAAGGTGCAGCGCTATCAGCTCGTGCAGCGCTTCGTCGCCGGCGAGTTCCGGGAGGTCCGCGCCGATCTGGAAGCGCGCGAGGCGGCGGATGCCGCCGCGCTCGCCGCCGCCTTCGCGGCCGGCGAGGAGGCGCCATTCGCGGCGCAGCTGCGCGCCCTCGCGCAGCGGATCGTGGAGGGCGGCGAGATCGCCCTTGACCGGCCGCTCATGGAAAGCGGCTTCACCTCGCTGCGGCTGGTGGAATTCGCCCGCCGCCTCACCCTCGCCCTGGGCCTGCGGGTGCAGGTGACCTTCCTGTTCGAGCACGCGACCCTTGCCGCCATCGCAGCGGCGCTTCTCGCCCTGCCGCGCGCCGATGCGGGGGCGGATGCGCCTGCCGATGACGCGACGCCCGGCGCGCGGCTGGCGCTTCTGCCCGCGTCAGCGCCGCGCATCGCCGTGAGCGGCCTCGCGCTGCGCCTGCCCGGCGGGGTGGAGACGCCGGACGCCTTTCTCGATCTGCTGCTGGCCGGGCGCGATGCCACGGGCGACAAGCCGGCCGGGCGCTGGGGCGATCTGCCCGCCGGGCTCTGCATCACCGAGCGCGGCGGCTATCTGACCGATATCGAGACCTTCCCGGCCCGCTTCTTCAATCTCACGCCCGCCGAGGCGGAAGCGATCGATCCCCAGCAGCGCCTGTTGCTGATGACCGCCTGGGAAGCGCTGGAGCGGGCGGGGCTCGATCCGACCGCCCTCAAGGGCTCGCGCACCGGCGTGTTCGTGGGCGTGAGCGCGGGCGACTATGTGCAGGCGCAGGCCCGCGCCGGCCGGCTTGACGCCATCGGCCCCTACGCCTTCACCGGCACGATCCCGAGCGTCGCCGCCGGGCGCCTCGCTTATGTGCTGGGCCTCCAGGGGCCGGTTCTGTCCGTGGATACGGCCTGCTCCTCCTCGCTCGCGGCGCTGCATCTGGCGGTGCGCGCCCTGCGCTCGGGCGAATGCACGCGCGCCATTGTGGCCGGCGTGAACCTCATCCTCAGTCCCGACCTCCAGGTGGGGCTGACGCGCATGAATGCGCTCTCCGCGGACGGCCGGTGCAAGAGCTTCGATGCGGCGGCCGACGGCTATGCGCGCGGCGAGGGCTGCATCGCCCTGGTGCTGGAGGCCGAGACCGCGCGGCCGGCGCGGGTGCTCGCTTATGTGCGCGGCAGCGCGATCAATCACGACGGCGCCTCGAACGGCCTCACCGCACCCAACGGCGCCGCCCAGCGGGCGGTGATCGCCGAGGCGCTCGCCGATGCCGGGCTTGCCCCGGCGGATGTGGATTATGTGGAAGCCCACGGCACCGGCACGCCGCTCGGCGATCCCATCGAGGCCATGGCGCTCGCCGAGGCCTATGGGCGCGGGCGCGCGGCGCCGCTGAAGATCGGCTCGGTGAAGAGCAATATCGGCCATCTGGAAGCCGCCGCCGGCCTTGCGGGCCTCGCCAAGCTGCTGGTGGCGCTGGAGGCCCGCGCGCTGCCGGCCTCGCTGCATCTTAATACGCCCAATCCGCTGATCCCCTGGGCCGAGCTGCCGCTCGCGCCGGTGACGGTGGCCACCCCCTGGCACAGCCCCACGGGCGCGCCGCTGCGGGCCGGCCTCTCCTCCTTCGGCATGAGCGGCACCAACGCCCATGTGGTGATCGAGCAGGCCGAGGACGCGTCGAACGACGCTCCGGAAGAGGCCGCGCCCGTGTCCGCGCGCCCGACCATCCTGCCGCTGTCCGCCCGCACGGCGGAGGACCTCGCGCGCCTCGCGACGCGCTATGCCGACGCGCTGGAGGGGGCGGACATCGCCCGCCTACACGATCTCGCCCGCACCGCCGCCTGCGCTCGCGCGCAGTTCGAGCATCGCTTCGCGGTCTCCGGCGCGAGCACGGACGACATGGTGGCGGCGCTGCGCGGGGCCACCTCGCGCCGGGCCGAGGGCGCAAAGGCGCCGTCCCTGGTCTTCCTGCTGCCGGGGCAGGGCGCCCATGCGCCGGAAACCGTGCGCCACCTGTTCGCCGCGGAACCCGCCTTCCGGTCCGCGCTGCTGGAGGCGGATGCGGCGCTCGCCGGCGTGCTCGATCGCCCCTTGAGCGAGATCCTGCTGGGCGAGGACGCCCGCCTGCTCGCCCAGACCCGCTACAACCAGCCCGGCGCGGTCGCGCTCGCTCTGGCGGGCGCGGCGCTGCTGCGCAGCTTCGGGCTTGAGCCCGATGCGGTCCTCGGCCATTCGGCGGGCGAAATCGCCGCCGCCGCCATCGGCGGGCTGATCGCGCCGGATGCGGCCCTGCGCTTCGCGGCCGCCCGTGGCGCGGCCATGGATGCCCTGCCGTCCGGCGCCATGGCGGCGGTGGAGGCGGAGCCGGCGGTGATCGCCGAAATCCTCGCCGAGCTTTCCGACCGCGTCTGCGTCGCCGCCTGGAACGGGCCGATGCGGGCGACCCTCTCGGGCACGCATGAAGGCGTCGCCCTCGCCGGTGCGCGGCTTGGGGCGCGCGGCTGCCGGGTGACCCCGCTCAGCGTCTCCCATGCCTTCCATTCGCCCATGATGGATGGGGCGCTGGAAGCGATCCGCGCCGCCGCCGCGACCCTCGCACCCGGCACGCCCGCCTGCCGCGTCATCTCCTCGCTCACGGGCACGGCCCTGCGCCCCGGCGATCTGGCGGACGGCGCCCATTGGGTGCGCCATGCCCGCCAGCCGGTGGCGTTCGCCGCCGCCCTTTCCACCGCCGCTCAATCCGCTGCCGGCGAAGGCGGGCCGATCCTGATCGACCTCGGCGTGCGGCCGGTTCTGGCGCCGCTGGCGGCGGCGGCACTGCCTTCGGCCCGCGTGCTGTCCTGCTTCGATGCGCGCCAGGGCGAAGCGGCGCTGCTGCGCCTCGTCGGCACCGTGTTCGAACTTGGCCAGCCGATCGCCTGGCCGGCGGTGTTCGCCGGCCGACCGGGCCGCATCGCCGATGCGCCCACGTCCCCCTTCACCGGCCGCACGCGGGTGCTGCCCATCAGTCATGCGGGGGTGCCCATGGCGCAGAGTCCGACGGGCCCCGCGCCCGAAACCGCTTCGCAAGCAACCGTGCCGGCCGCGCCGGCGCCCGCTGCCCGCGCCCTGCCGCGCGCCGCCGTCGCCGGCACCATCCGCACCATATTGCGCGGCATCGCCGGCCTTGCCCCGCAGGATGTGGAGGGCGGCACCTCCTGGTTCAGCCTGGGGCTGGATTCGCTGCTGGTGGTGCAGCTCCAGCAGGCGCTGGCGCGGGAATATGCCATCGACCTGCCGCTGGCCGAGGTGATGGAGCGCGGCGACACGCTCGACAAGCTCACCGACCTCGTGCTCGACCGCGCCGCCCCGCCCATGGAGGCCGCGCCGGCCCCCGCCAGCACACCGTCGCCCGCCTCCGCGCTATCGCCCGCCGCCATGTCCGCCCCGGCCCTCGTGCCGCCGGTCGCCGAGGGCGCGAACGCTCTGATGGCCTTGCAGATCGAGGCCATGAGCCGGCTCTTCACCCAGCAGCTCGCGGCGCTTGGCGCTGGCGCGCCCCCGGTGGTGGCATCCCCGCCGGCGCTCGCCGCCGCCGCACCCGCTGCCCGTCCTGTCGACAGGGCGGCAGCCCCGGCATCGGCACCCGCCGCGAAGCAGGAAGTGAAGGGCCTGTTCAAGGCCGACCGCAGCCAGCGCAGGGAATTGGGCGCGGCCCATGCCGCCCATGTGCATCGCCTGGCGCAGGCCTATAACGCGCGCACCGGCGCCTCCAAGGCCCATACGGCGGCGCATCGCGACGTCTATGCCAATCCGCGCGCGGTCATCGGCTTCCGCCCGGAATGGAAAGAGCTGAACTATCCGCTCCATGTGGAGCGCGCGGAAGGCCCGTTCGTGTTCGACATGGACGGCCACCGCTATGTCGACATCACCATGGGATTCGGCGTGACCCTGTTCGGGCACAATCCGCCGTTCGTGCGCGACGCGCTGCTGGCCGAAACTGCCGCCGGCTATCCCATCGGCCCGCAGACCCCGCGCGCCGGGCGGGTCGCCCGCAAGATCCAGGACATGACGGGCGCCGAGCGCGTCGCCTTCTTCACCACCGGCACCGAGGCGGTGATGGTGGCGCTGCGCCTCGCCCGCGCCAAGACCGGCCGCCGCAAGATCGTGACCTTCGTGAATTCCTACCACGGCACGTTCGACGGCGTGCTGGCCGTGGGCTGGGCGGACGGCGCGAAGGTCAACACCATGCCGGTCAGCGACGGCACGCCGGAAGGCATGGTGGAGGACGTGATCGTGCTGCGCTACGGCGAGGCCGATGCGCTCGATATCCTCGCCCGCCATGCCGACAGCCTCGCCGCCGTGCTGGTGGAGCCGGTGCAGAGCCGCGATCCCGTGGTGCAGCCGCGCGCCTTCCTGCATCGCCTGCGCGATCTCACGCAAGCGCATGGCGTGGCCTTGATCTTCGACGAGACCATCACCGGCTTCCGCGTGCATCCCGCCGGCGCCCAGCACCATTTCGGCGTGAAGGCGGACATCGTCACTTATGGCAAGGTGGTGGGCGGCGGGCTGCCCATCGGCGTCGTCACCGGCACGGCGCATTATCTCGACGCGGTGGACGGCGGCAACTGGCTCTATGGCGACGACAGCGTGCCCACCGCCCGCACCGCCTTCGTGGCCGGCACCTTCAACAATCATCCCCTCACCATGGCCGCCGCCGAGGCGACGCTGGATTATCTCGCGGCCCAGGGCGAAGGGCTGCAAGACGCGCTGAACGCGCGCACCAAGGCCATGTGCGACGAGCTGAACGCCTGGTTCACGGTCGAGGATCTGCCCATCCGCATGGTGCACTTCTCCTCGCTGTTCCGCTTCGACTATGGCGGCGATACCGAAATCCTGAACTATCACCTGCTGAAGAACGGCATCTTCGTGTGGGAGGGGCGCAATTGCTTCCTCTCCACCGCCCATGGGGATGCCGAGGTGCGCTTCCTCATCGATGCGGTGAAGCTAGGCATCGCCGAGATGCGCGAAGGCGGGTGGCTGCCGCCGCGCGATCCCGCAACGCCGCCCACCGGCCCGCAGCCCGGCGCCTTTCCGCTCGGCCGGGGCCAGCGCGAGATGCGCGCGCTGATCGCGGCGGATGCGCAGGCGAGCCTTGCCTATAACGAGATGGTGGCGCTCGATCTTTCCGGCCCGTTGGACGCGGCGGCGCTGCGGCGCGCGTTTGCGGCGCTCGTCGCCCGGCACGATGCGCTGCGCATCGTGCGGCTGGACGAGGCCGGCTGTCACCTGTCCCCCACCGCCGAGGCGGCCTTCGCCTGCGAGGATATCGCCGCCGCGGGCGTGCGGGCGCGGCTGGAACGCGACCTTGCCACCGCCTTCGATCTTTCGCGCGGGCCGTTCGTGCGGGCGCTGCTGCTGCGCCTCTCGGCCGAGCGCCATGTGTTCGCCTTCACCGCCCACCACATCGTCGCCGACGGCTGGTCGCTCGGCCTGATGGCGAGCGAACTCGCCGCGCTCTATGGCGCCGAGGTGAGCGGCGCCCCCGCGGCCCTGCCGCCGGCCCGCTCCTTCGGCGATTTCGTCGCCTGGACGCGCGATCTTCCCCCCGCCGACGGACAGATGGCGTCCGCCGTGCCGGTGGCGCTGCCGCGCATGGGCGCGGGAGACGACGGGCGCGTGCATCTGAAGGCCGACCGCGTGCGCGGCGCCGACATTTTCGACGATGCCAAGGCCTTTGCCCGCCAGAAGGGCGTGAGCCCCTTCATGGTGATGCTGGCGGCCTATGCGCTGCTGCTCGGCCGGCTCGGCAATCAGCGCCGCCTGACCATCGGCGTGCCGCTCGCGGGCCACACCGCTTCCGCCCTGCCGGTGATGGTGGGCGCGGCCTCCGCCATCCTGCCGGTGACGCTGGACCTGGATCCCGCCGCCCCGTTCGACGCGCTGGTGGCGCAGGTGCGCGCGGCCCTGAACGCCGCCCAGCGCGCGGCGACGCAGCTCCTGGGCGACGAGGTTCCCGTCGAGGGTGTCAGCGTCAACGTGCTGTTCAACCTGGATCGCGGGTTTGAATTGCGCCTGCCCGGCCTTGCGCTCGATTGGATCTCCCCGCCGGTGCGCAACGCCAAGAAGGACCTGTTCCTGAACCTGCTGGAGTTGAACGGGGAAACGCTGATCGACCTCGACCATGCCGGCGCGGTGGCCGATGGGCCCACCGCCCGCCGCTGGCTCGACAGCTTCCTGTCCCTGCTCGCCGAGGGCGTGCGCGCGCCGCAGACCGCCCTTGCGGACCTGCCGCTCTCGCCGGCCGATCGCGCGGCGCAGGGCGCGGCTGAGATCGCCGGCCGCGCGGCGTTCGACGTGTTCGACCGCGCCGCCGCCATCGGGGTTCCCGCTCCGCTCGCCGCGCGCGACGCCGCAGGGGCCTGGGTGCGCACCGGCCAACTGGGCGTTCTCGCGCCGGACGGGCGGCTCGCCCTCCTCGGCCGGGAAGAGGATTTCGCCGTGACCTCCACCGGCCTTGTGGATCTGCGGCCCATCGCGCAGGTGCTGCGGGAGCATCCCGCGCTCGCCGATGCCGCCCTGGTGCGGGAGGGCGAGGGCCTCACCGCCTTCGTCGTGGGGCGCACGGGCGTCGCGCCGGATTTCGCGGCGCTCGCCGCCTATTGCGCACTGCGCCTGCCGGTGGAAAGCCGGCCGGACGCCTTCGTGGCCTGCGCCGCGCTGCCCGTGCGCGCGGACGGCACGCATGATCGCGCCGCGCTCGCCGCTGTGCCGGACCCGCGCGTGCCCGCCCGCCTGATGGTGGCGCCGCGCACAAGCGAGGAACAGGTGATCGCCGGCATCTGGGCCACCGTGCTGGGCCTGAAGCAGGTGGGCGTCACGGAAAGCTTCTTCGATCTCGGCGGCCACAGCCTCAAGGCGCTGGCCATCCTCGCCCGCGTGGAAGCCGCGCTCGGCCGCGCGGTGCCGCTGCGGGCCTTCTTCGAGCAGCCGACCGTGGCCGGGCTCGCGGCCAGTCTCTCCCGGGGCGCCGCGCACGCGCCCATCGCCCCGCTGCCGCCGGCCGCCGATTATGCCCCCGCCAAGGTGCAGGCCGGCCTGTGGATGCTGGAGCAGATGGACCCCGGCCTGATCGCCTACAATATCGGCTTCGTGCTGCACGCCGCCCACTCCTTCGACGAGCCGGCGCTGGTCCGCGCGCTGACCCGCCTCGCTGCCCGCCACGAGAGCCTGCGCACCGCGCTGGTGGAGGTGGACGGCCTGCCGCGGCAGGTGATTTCCCCCGAACCGAGCCTCGACCTGCGGGTGGAGGCGGCGGCGGACCTATCGCCCGAGGGGCGGGATGCGGTGCTGCTGGACTTCGTGCGTGCCCCGTTCGCGCTCGACCGGGCGCCGCTCTGGCGCGCGCTGCTGCTGCGCGGCGGGCAGGGTGGAGAATCTTGCGCCTTCACGCTCCACCACATCATTTCCGATGTCTGGTCGGTGGGGGTCTTCACGCGCGACCTGCTGGCCCTGCTCACGGAAGAGACCGCCGGCGCGCCCGCCGCTCTGCCCGCGCTCGACATTCAATACAAGGACACCATCGCCGCCCCGCGCCCCGATGCCGAGGCGCATCTCGCCTATTGGCGCGCGCGGCTTTCCGGCGCGCCGGTGCTGGACTTGCCGGCCGACTTCCCGCGTCCGGCCCGCAAGACCCATGACGGCGACCATGTGGTGCAGCTCATTCCCGCCGCCGAGGCGGCCGCGCTGAAGGCGCTGGCGGCAGCGCGGGGCGCGAGCGCCTTCACCGCCGTGGCGGCGGCCTTCCAGGCCCTGCTTTGCGGCCTCACGGGGGCGCGCGACCTCGTCATCGGCACGGTGACGGCCGGTCGCGACCATCCCGCCACCGCCGACCAGATCGGCTTCTTCGTCAATACGCTGGCGCTGCGCGGCCGGATCGACCCGGACCAGCGCTTCGCCGCGCTGCTCGACGGCACGCGCGACGCCCTGCTGGCCGCCGCTGAGCACGGCACCGTGCCGTTCGACCGTGTGGTGGAGGCGCTCGGCGCGCCGCGCGATGCCGCGCGCAATCCGCTGTTCGAGGTGGTCCTGGTGATGGACGACCGGGACGAGATTTCCCGCCTGCTGCGCGGCACGGGCCTGACCCTCAACGAGGTGGATATCCCCGCCGCCCAGTTCGACCTCACCCTTTATGTGACCGATAGCGCCGACGGCCTGCGCATCAAGGCCACCTACAACACCCGCCTGTTCGTGCGGGCCCGTGTCGCCGGCTGGATGGCGCGGCTTGCGGAACTCGTGCGCGCGGTCTGCGCCGATGCGCGCGCGCCGCTCGCGGGGCTGATTTCGCACGAGACCGCCGCCGCTCCGGTGGCGCCGAGCTTCCATCAGGAACGGCTCTGGTTCGTGGACCGGTTCGAGCGCGGCGTGCTCTATCCGGCCGGGCCGACTTATTACAACATGCCGGTGATCGCCCGCATCGACGGCGGGCTGGAGACCGCGCGCCTGGAGCGGGCGGCGCAGCGCCTCGTCGCGCGCCACGAGATCCTGCGCATGGCGCTGGCCACCCGCGAGGAGCGGCCGGCGCTCGATATCAAGGCCGAGGCGCGCCTACCCGTCGAGGAAATCGAGGTCTCCCCCGGCGCCGGGCTCACCGCGCTGGAGGCGGCCTCCCGCCAGTCCTTCACGCTCGATGCCGCGCCGCTCGCCCGCCTCACCCTCTGCCGCGAGCGCAATGGCGGCACCAATTTCACCGCCACCTGGCTGGCGCTGACCGCCCACCACGGCATCGCCGACAAGGCGAGCCTCCATCGGCTGATGGGCGAGCTTGCCGATCTCTATGCCGCCCCCGACGGGGACATGCCGGCGACCGGCGCCTTCAGCCGTGAAATCGCCGCCCCCGAGCGTGCCGCCGAAGCCAGCCATGGCGCGGCCGCCGCCCATTGGCGCGCCCGCATGGCGGGGCTCGCGGCCCTCGTCCTGCCCACCGATCGTCCGCGCCCGGCAATCCACACCTACACCGCCGACCGCGCGGCCGGCTGGGTGGATGGCGCGACGCTGGCCCGGCTCGACGCCTTCGCCGCCGGCGAGGGCCTGTCGCGCCGCGATGTGCTGCGGGCCTGCTATCAGGCGCTGCTGCACCGGCTGTGCGACCAGGCCGACATCATCATCGGCGAGCCGCTGGAGCCGGCCGGCGCGCCCGCCGCGCTCGGCCCGCTCACCAATCTCCTGCCGCTGCGGGTCAGCGTCGATCCGGGCGAGAGCTTCGCCGCCTTCGCCCGCCGCTCCGCCGCCCGCGCGGCCCAGGATGCCGCCCACGGCGCCATGCCGTTCGACCTTGCCGTGCTCGCGGTGAAGCCGAAGAACGACATGAGCCGCACCGCTTTGTTCGATGTGCTGTTCCATTATGACGCCGGGCACGGCGCGCCGGCGGCCGGGTGGCACGGCGTCGATACCGGCCTCGGCTGGGGCAAGTATGACCTCGTGCTGTCGCTCACCGCCGATGCGGACGGCGTGGCGACCAGCCTCGTCTTCAATCGGGACCTGTTCGACCCCGCGACCGGCGCGGACATGAGCGAGCGCTTCGTGCGGCTCGTCTCCGCCGCCATGGCCGCGCCCGGCAGCGCGCTTTCGACCCTCGACATCCTGCTGCCGGGCGAGCGCGCCGCGCTGCTCGCCCGCGCCGCGGATGTGGCGGATTATCCCGCCGACGTCACCCTGGTGTCCGTGTTCGAGGCGGTGGCGGCCGCCCATGCCGCGCGGATCGCCGTGAGCGATGCGGCCGGCGCCCTGACATACGAGGCGCTCAACGCCCGCGCCAACCGCATCGCCCATGCCCTGATCGCGCACGGCGTCGCCGCGGACGAACTGGTGGGCCTGCTGGTGGGGCGCACCCAAGCCATCCCGACCGGCATCCTCGGCATCCTCAAGGCCGGCGGCGCCTATCTGCCCATCGATCCCGCCTATCCCGAGGATCGCATCCGCTTCATGACCGGCGACAGCGGCTTGCGCCTGATCGTCACCGATGCCGCGCACGCGGCGCTGGCCCGTTCGCTCGGGGCGCAGGTGCTGGTGATCGAGGAGGTGGCGCAGGCCGGCGGCGTTCCCGCCAATCCGGCGCCGCGCGCGCGTCCGCAGGATCTGGCCTATGTGATCTATACCTCGGGCTCCACCGGGCGGCCCAAGGGCTGCATGATCGAGCACCGCAACGTCATTCAATTGTTCTTCCATCGCGGTCGCCAGTTCGACTTCGGCCCGCAGGACGTGTGGACCCTGTTCCATTCCGCCTGTTTCGATTTCTCCACCTGGGAACTCTATGGCGCGCTGCTGTTCGGCGGCCGGGTGGTGGTGGTGCCCCAGGAGCTGACCCGCGAGCCCGGCGCGTTCCTGGACCTTTTGGCGCGCGAGGGCGTGAGCGTGCTGAGCCAGACGCCGACCGCCTTCTACGCCCTGACCGACGCCGCCTGCGCGCGCGACGTGCTGCCGCTGCGGCTGCGCGAGATCGTGTTCGGCGGCGAAGCCCTGCTGCCGGCGCGGCTCGCGCCCTGGCGCGCGCGCTATCCCAAGGCGCGGCTGGTCAACATGTACGGCATCACCGAAACCACGGTGCACGTGACCTTCAAGGAGATCGGCGCGGACGAGATCGCCGACGGGCGCAGCGTCATCGGCGCGCCGCTTCCCTCCTATGGCGTGGTGCTGGTGGGGCCGGACCTTTCGCTGCGCCCGCGCGGGCTGACCGGGGAAATCCTCGTCAGCGGGCACGGGGTGGCGCGCGGCTATCTCAACCGGCCGGACCTGACCGCCGAGCGCTTCATCTCCCATCCCGATCTGCCCGGCCAACGGCTCTATCGCTCGGGCGATCTCGGGCGCATCGGGGCGGATGGGGAACTGCTCTATCTCGGCCGCATGGACGACCAGGTGAAGATCCGCGGCTTCCGCATTGAGCTGGGCGAGATCGAGCGCCAGCTGATCGCCCATCCCGGCATCCGCGATGCCGCCGTCATGCCCGAGGGCGCGGACGGCGCGGACAGCATGGGCGAGAGCCTGACCGCCTATCTCGTGCCGCAGGCCAATGCGGAGGGCGCGGCGCTCGGGCGCGAGGCGCTGTTCCACCATCTCGCGGACAAGCTGCCGGACTATATGATCCCGGCCCGCTTCATCCGCGTGGCCGCCATTCCCCTCACCGCCAACGGCAAGGCGGACCGGCGCGCGCTGCGGGCCGAGGGCGGCGCGCCTCTCGGCGCCCAGGGCGGCGCGCAGGGCCAGGGCGCGGCCGCGCTCACGCCGTTCCAGCAGGCGGTGGCCGATATCTGGTGCGAGGTGCTGGATCTGCCGGCGGTGGCGCTGGAGGATAATTTCTTCGAGCTGGGCGGCCACAGCCTGAAAGCCAACCAGGCGGTGGTGCGGCTGCGCCAGCGGCTCGGTGCCAGCCTCGACCTGCGCGATTTCTTTTCCTCCCAGACCCTCGGCGTGCTGGCCGAGCTGATCGCCGGACGCGGCGCTGCCGCCGCGTCTGCGCCGGCGCAGCCTCAAGCCATCCGGCCGGCGGCCAAGGCGCCGGATTATCCGCTCTCCTTCGCCCAGCGCCGCCTGTTCATGGTGCAGGCGCTCGATCCCTCCACCGTCACCTACAACATGGTGGGCGCGATCCGGCTGGAGGGCGTGGTGGATTTCGAGGCGCTCGCCCGCGCCTTCGTGGCGCTGGTGGCGCGGCACGAAATCCTGCGCACCCGCTTCCTCACGCGGGGCGGCGTGCCGCGCCAGGAAATCCTTCCCCCCGGGGCCGACCGATTGTTCCTCACGCGCGGCGCGGGCGGCGAGGATGAGATCGAGCGCCGCCTTCAGGACGAATTCCACCATGTGTTCGACCTGGCCGCCGGGCCGCTGCTGCGGGTGCATCTGCTGGCCGATCCGACGCGCAGCGGCGGGGCGGTCCTGATCAACATCCACCACATCGCCTGCGACGGCTGGTCGGTGACCGTGATGATGCGCGATCTCGAAGCGCTGTACCGGGCCGCGCTCCACAGCCCGCGCGCCGCCGCGATCGACCTGCCGGGCCTGTCGCGCCTGGTGCCGCTGGAGCTGCAATACAAGGATTATGCGGTCTGGCAGAGCGGGCAGGAACTTGGCGCGGCGGCGCGGGCCTATTGGCTCGGCCGCTTCGAGGAAGGCGCGCCGGTGCTGCACCTGTCCACCGATCATGCGCGGTCCGCCCGCCCGAGCGGCGCCGGGCGCATCGTGCCGGCGATCATGGACGATGCGCTGACCGTGGCCTTGAACGCGGTGGCGCGGCGCGCCGACACCAGCCTGTTCGTGCTGCTCACCGCACTGGTGCGGCTGCATCTCGCCCTGCTGTCGGGGGACGAGGACATCGTCATCGGCACCCCGGTCGCCGGCCGCGACCGGCTGGAGCTGGAGCCGCAGGTGGGCTTCTATCTGAACATGCTCGCCCTGCGCGGGCAGGTGCGCGAGGGGGTCGCCTTCGCCGATCTGCTGGCCGCCGAGCGCGCGCTGGTTCTCGACGCCTTCGCCCATCAGGGCTTCCCGTTCGACGCCTTGGTGGAGGCGGTCGGCCCCGCCGAGGAGGAGGGGCGCGCGCCGCTGTTCGACGTGGTGGTGATCCTCCAGAACAACGATCCCGTGCGGCTCGATCTCGGCGCCGCCACCGGCGTCGCCCTGCGCGATGCGAGCGTCAGCGCGAAATATGATCTGAATTTCATGTTCGAGGAGAAGCCGCATCTCGAACTGCTGCTGGAATATTCCAGCGACCTGTTCGATGCCGAAACCATCGCGGCCATGGCGGCGGATTTCGTGCGCCTCGCGCGGGCGGTGACGGCCGCGCCCCAGGCGCTGCTCGGCGATTTGCGGGCGGAGCTGGCGCCGCCCGAGGCACGGCCCGAAACCTCCGGGTCCGCCGCTTCCGCCACGGGCCTGCTCGACCAGCCGGATGCGTGGTGAGCCATGTGCGGAATTGTCGGACATCTCAGGCGCCACCCCGGCCCCAAGGTTGCGGACGATCTCATCGTCCGCATGGCCGATACGCTGCGCCATCGCGGGCCGGACGATGAGGGCTTTTTCAGCGACGAGGTGGTGAGCCTCGGCTTCCGCCGGCTCTCGATCGTCGATCTTGCCGCCGGCCGCCAGCCCATGTTCGCGGCCGAGGGGCGGGTGGTGGGCATCTGCAACGGCGAGATCTATAATTACGCCGAATTGCGCTCCGATCTCGAAAGCCGGGGTCACCGCTTCGCCACCCGCTGCGACACCGAGCTGGTGCCCGCGCTGTTCGCCGAATATGGCGTCGAATTCGCCCGCCGCATCAACGGCCAGTTCGCGTTCGCCGTATTCGACCGGACGACCCGCCAGCTCGTGCTCGGCCGCGACCAGGTGGGCATCGCGCCGCTCTTCTATGCCGAGCGCGACGGGCTCTTGATGTTCGGCTCGGAAATCCGCGCCCTGCTGTCGAACAACGCCCTGGAACGCACGGTGGACCTGACCGCGCTCGACCAGATCTTCACCTTTCCCGGCCTCGTCTCGCCCCGCACCATCTTCGCCGAGGTGAAGAGCCTGCCGCCTGGCCATGTGCTGGTGGCGGACCCGGACACGCCGCTGCGGGTGCAGAAATACTGGGATCTCGATTATCCCCTCGCGCAGGACATCGCGCCGCGCCGGCTGGAAGAGTGCGTGGAGGAGCTGGACGCGGCGCTACGGCAGGCGGTGCGCTATCGCCTCCAGGCCGATGTGCCGGTGGGCGGCTATCTCTCGGGCGGATTGGATTCCTCGCTCATCGCCGCCATCGTGGCCGATGTGGCGGGCGCATCCACGCGTCACACCTTCTCCATCACCTTTCCCGACCGCGCCATGGACGAGCGCGGTCCCCAGCGGCTGATGGCGAAGATCCTCGGCACCGTGCATCACGAGGCGGAGGTGGATCCTTCCGTCCTCTCGCGGCGCCTCGCCGACATCGTGCGCTGCGCCGAGGCGCCGCTGCGCGAATCCTACAATGTCTGCTCGCTCCTGCTCTCCGCCATGGTGCGCGACGCCGGCCTGAAAGTGGTGCTCACGGGCGAGGGCGCGGACGAGCTGTTCGGCGGCTATGTGGGCTATCGGCTCGACATGGAACGCGGCGCGGCGGCGGAAAGCCTCGATCTCGACGAGATGATCGAGGCGGAATGGCGCGAGCGCCTGTGGGGCGATCCCAGCTTTTTCTACGAGAAGAATTACGCCGCCAGCCGCGAGAACCGCCAGGGCCTCTATGCCGATGCGGTGGCCGCGCGCTTCGACAGCTTCGATTGCCTCGCCGGGGACGTTGTGGACCGCAGCCAGATCGCCGGCCGCCATCCCTTCCACATCCGCTCTTATCTCGATTTCAAGCTGCGCATGGCGGACCATCTGCTGGCCGATCATGGCGACCGGGTGAGCTTCGCCAATTCGGTGGAGGCGCGCTATCCCTTCCTCGACATCGGCGTCATCGACGTGGCGCGGCGCATTCCGCCTGCGCTGATGGTGCAGGGCGGCGAGGAGAAGTTCGTCCTCAAGCAGGTGGCGCGGCGCTATCTGCCGGCGGAGATCGTGGACCGCAAGAAATTCTCCTTCGTCGCCCATTCCAGCGCCCGCCTGCTGCGCGCGCGCGAGCCGCAGGTGCTCGACCTGCTGGACGAGGACCGCATCCGCGCCGACGGCTATTTCAACCCCGCCGCCATCGCCCATCTCAAGGCCCAATACCTCAATCCGAAGACCGAGCTGAACCAGACCTTCGAGGACGACTTTCTCATGGTCGTGCTCACCTTTGGCCTGCTTCGCGAACACTTTGCCCTGCCGCAGCTCTCCTGACGGGACAGATCCATGCAACGCGCTTCCTATGTCGACCAGTTCGAGCTTCAGGCGGCGGCCCGGCCCGACGCCGTTGCCGTTCTGCGGGGCGACGGTGCCGTCACCTATGCCGCGCTCGAGCGGCGCGCGAATGCCATCGCGGCGCGGCTCGTGCAGGCGGGCGTGGGCCGCAATGCCATCGTCGGTCTGTTCCTGCCGGCGGGGACCGATTATGTGGCGGCCCTGCTCGGCACCGGCAAGGCGGGCGGCGCCTTCCTGCCGCTGCCGCCGGACCTGCCGGAACAGCGCCTGCGCACCTATCTGAACAAGGCGCAGAGCCGCGTCATCCTCACCGAGGCCGCGCTGGCGGAGGATCTGCGCGCGCGCCTCGCGGCGACGCAGGCGCAGGCCGAAGGGCCGGTGGAAATCATCGCGCTGGACGATTGCGCGGATGCCGGCGCGCCGGCCCCGGAACGGCGCATCGGGCCGACGGACGCGGCCTATGTCATGTTCACCTCCGGCTCCACCGGTGCGCCGAAGGCCATTCTCGGCCCGCATCGCAGCCTCTCCCACTTCCTGCGCTGGGAGATCGGCGAATTCGCCCTCACGCAGACGACGCGCGGCTCCTGGCTGGCGCCGGTCACGTTCGACGTGAGCCTGCGCGATATCCTGGTGCCGCTCATGGTCGGCGGCACGCTCTGCGCCGTGGACGAAGACACCCGCCTGTCGCCGCGCCATCTGGTGGACGCCCTGAAAGCGGCGGGCGTCACGCTGGTGCATTGCGTGCCGACCGTGCTGCGTCTCCTCACCCGTGAGCTGGAGCGGCGGGGCGAGGCGGATCCCTTGCCCGCATTGAAGCACCTGCTGGTGGCGGGCGAGCCGCTGCTCGGCGCCGATGTCGCCGCCTGGCGCGCCGCGGCGGGGGAGGGGGCGGAGGTGGTCAATCTCTATGGCCCGTCCGAAACCACGCTCGCCAAGGTGTTCCACCGGGTCGGCGCATTGCCGGCGGACCTGCGGCGCGTGCTGCCCATCGGCCGGCCGCTGCCGGATACGCGGGTGCTGGTGCTCGTCAACGGCCGCGCCTGCGCGGTGAACCAGATCGGCGAGATCCATATCGAGACCGCCTATCCCTCGCTCGGCTATCTCAATGATCCCGAGCTGACGGCGGCCGCCTTCATCGCCAATCCGCTGGAGGGGGAGGGCGCACCGCGCCTCTACAAGACCGGCGACCTCGGCCGCCTGCTGCCGGACGGCACGGTGGAATGCCTCGGCCGGCAGGACAATCAGGTGAAGATCAACGGCGTGCGCATCGAATTGGGCGAGATCGAAGCCGCCCTGCGCGCCGTGCCCGGCATCGCCGCCGCTGCCGCCGCGCTCCAGGAGGGCGAGGGGCAGATGCCCGTGCTGGTGGGCTATTACGTGCGCGCCGACGGCGCGGCGGCGCCGCTTTCGGTGGACCTTCTGAAGGGCGAACTGGGCAGATCGCTGCCCGCCGCCATGCAGCCGCGGGTGTTCCTGCCGCTGGAGGCTTTGCCCACCACCATCTCCGGCAAGCTGAACCGCAAGGCCCTGCCGCGCCCGGAGGAATTGTTCTACGCCCAGCACGGCTTCGTGCCGGCGCAGACCGCCACGGAGACGGCGCTCGCGGAGATCTGGGCCGAGCTGTTCGGCCTCAGCAAGGTGAGCGTTGAGACCCGCTTCCACGATTTCGGCGGGGATTCGCTGAAAGCCATCCGCGCCGTGCAGAAGATCTACCAGGCGCTCGCGGTCGAGGTGAGCCTGAAGGATTTCTTCGCCGCTCCCCACATCCGCGCGCTCGCGGCGCTGGTGGACGCGGCCCGCCCGCAGGCCGCCCCGCAGGTTTCCATTCCCCGCGCGGCGCCGGCGGAGGTCTATCCCGCGACCCCCGCGCAGAACCGCCTGTGGCGGCTCGACCGGCTGGGCGTCGCGCCCACCGCCTATAATCTCTTCGAGACCTATGAACTCCATGGCGCGCTGGACGAGGACGCGCTGGAGCGGGCGTTCGCGCTGCTGATCGCGCGCCACGAATCCTTGCGCACCACCTTCCGCGAAGGCCCGGACGGCGCCGGCGCGCAGGTGGTGCATGCCGAGCTGCCCTGGCGGCTGGAGCAGGTGGACCTGCGCCGCCATGCCGACCCGAAAGGCGAGGCCGCGCGGCTCGCCGCCGCCAACGGCGCCCATCGCTTCGATCTTATGGCCGGCCCGCTGATGCGCGTGGTGCTGGTGCGCCTGCCGGACGAAAGCGGCGTGCCCGCTTATCTGCTGCTGTTCAACATCCACCACATCGTCGCCGACGTCTGGTCGCTCAGCGTGCTGGTGCGCGAGCTGGCCGAGTGCTACGCGGCGCTGCGCCAGCATCGCCAGCCGGTGTTGCCGGCGCTCGGCGTGCAGATGCGCGATGTCGCCGTGTGGCAGGCGGAGCGCGCGGCCAGCGGCGCCCTTGCCGCCGATCGGGCATTCTGGCTGGACCAGTTCGCGACCCCCGTGCCGCCGCTCGACCTGCCGCGCGACCGGGCCCGTCCGCCGGTGCAGACCTTGACCGGGCGCACCGCCCGCTTCGATCTCGGCGCGACGGCCATGGGCGCGGTGGAGGCCCTGGCCCAGCGCACCGGAACGACCCTGTTCGTGGTGCTCACCGCGCTCACCAAGGCGTTCCTGCACCGCTATTCCGGCCAGAACGAACTGGTGCTCGGCTGCCCGGTGGCGGGCCGCGCCGATGCCGCGCTGGAGCACCAGATCGGCTATTATGTGAACACGCTCGCCCTGCGCGATGCGCGCGCGGAGGGGGAGAGCTTCGCCGCCTTCCTTCAACGCGTCGCCGCGACGGTGAACGCCGCCCTGGCGCACCAGGATTACCCCTTCGACACCTTGGTGAACGAACTTCCGATCGAGCGGGACATGAGCCGCTCGCCCTTGTTCGACGCCATGATCGTGCTGCAAAATTTCGCCGGCGTGGATCTCACCCTGGAGGGCGTCTCCATCGCCCCGTTCGGCGACCGCAACGCCTGGAATTTCTCGCGCTACGACATGGTGTTCCACTTCCAGGAGGAAGACGGGGCGCTGATCCTCGACCTCAATTACAACAGCGACCTGTTCGATGCCGACCGGATCGAACGGGCCGGCGCCCAGTTCGCCCACATGGCCGGCGCGGCGCTTGAGGACGTCAGCTTGCCGGTGGCGCGCCTGCCGCTGGTGCCGCCGCAGGAAGCCGCGCGGATCGCCGAATTCGCGCAGGGGCCGAGCGTTGCCCGCGCGCCCGCGACCATGGTCGGCGCCTTCCGCGCCATGGCGGCGGCCCATGCCGATCGCCCCGCGGTGGAAGACGAAGACGGCCGCGCGCTGACCTATGCCACGCTCGATGCCGCGAGCGATCGCCTGGCCGCGCTGCTGGTGAGGGATCATGCCATCGCGGCGGGCGACCGGGTGGCGGTGCTCGCCCATCGCTCCATCGAATCCCTGGTGGCGCTGCTCGCCATCCTGAAAGCCGGGGCGGTCTATGTGCCGGTGGATGGGGAATTGCCCCGCGCCCGCATCGACTTCATGCTGGCGCGCGCCGAATGCCGGCTGATCCTGGCCGATACCGATGCCGAGCGCATCGCCGATAGCGCCCTGCCGCAGGCGAGCGTGGCGGCGGTTCTTGCCGCACAGGAGATCGCGCCGTCGCTCGACCGTAGCGCGCCGGGGGAGGTCGCCTATGTGATCTTCACCTCCGGCTCCACCGGTGAGCCGAAGGCGGTGATGGTGGAGCATGCCGGCTTCGTGAACATGTCGCTGGCGCAGGTCGCGGCGTTCGAGATCGCGCCGGACGACAAGGTGATGCAGTTCGCCTCGCCCTCGTTCGATGCCTCGCTCGCCAATCTGTTCATGGCCCTGTTCGCCGGCGCGTGCGTGGTGCTGCCCTCGCGCGCCACGCTGGAGAACACCGGCCTGTTCGTCGAAGCGCTGGCGCGCACCTCGACCACCATCGTCACCTTGCCGCCCACCTATCTGCGCGCGCTGGACGGCGCCCCGCTCGCCGCCCTGAAGGTGCTGATCACCGCCGGCGAGGCCGCGCCGGTGGAGGAACTCTGCGCCCATGCCGGCCGGCTGCGCGCCTATAACGCCTATGGCCCGACCGAATTCTCGGTCTGCGCCACGGTGCACCGCGTGCGGGCGGACGACGCCCAGGGCGCGCGCCTGCCCATCGGCCGGCCGCTGCCCAACACCAGCCTGCATATTCTCGATGAGAACCTGGAGCCCGCGCCCATCGGCGTGCCGGGTGAGATCTATCTCGGCGGGCTCGGGCTCGCGCGCGGCTATCAGGGCGACGAGGGGCGCACGGCGCGCGCTTTCATCACCCATCCGCGCACCGGCGCGCGGCTCTATCGCACCGGCGATTTCGGCGCCTGGCGCGCCGACGGTTCGGTGGATTGCCTCGGCCGCATGGACGACCAGGTGAAGGTCGCCGGCCACCGCGTGGAGCTGGGCGAGGTGGAAGCCGCCCTGCGCCAGGTGGAGGGCCTGCGCGACGTTCATGTGGCGCCCCTGGAGCGGGACGACGGCTCGCTCGTGCTCGCGGCCTATTATTGCGCCGAGGAGAAAGTGGAGCTGTGGCCCTCGGTGGCCGAATTCTTCGTCTATGACGATGTCGCCTATGGCGCCATGGCCGCCGACGAGGGCCGCAACGCGCGTTATCGCGCCGCCTTCGCGCGCCATCTTCCGGGCAAGAGCGTGGTGGACATCGGCACCGGCCCGCTCGCGATCCTCGCCCGCCTCGCGGTGGAGGCCGGCGCGCGCAAGGTCTATGCGGTGGACCGGCTGGAGACCACCGCCCGCAAGGCCCGCGAGACGGTGGAAAAGCTCGGGCTTTCCGACCGCATCATTGTGATCCACGGCGATGCCATGACGGTGGAATTGCCGGAGAAGGTGGACGCCTGCATCTCCGAGATCGTCGGGGCCATCGGCGGGGCGGAAGGCTCGGCCAAGATCATCAATGGCGCGCGCCACCTGCTGGCCGATCCCGCCGCCATGTATCCCATGTTCTCGGACACCCGCATCGCCGCCCTGGCGCTGCCGGCGGACCAGATCGCTGCGGGCTTCTCCGATATCGCCGCCCATTATGTGGAGAAGATCTTCGCCGAGGTCGGCCATCCCTTCGATCTGCGGCTGTGCCTGAAGAATTGCCCGCGCGAGGCCATCGTCTCCGACGACGCGCCGTTCGAATATCTCGACTATACGGCCGATGCCGCGCTCGAGGCGGACGAAGACGTGGCGCTGACCCTCGCGCGCGATTGCGAGGTGACGGGCTTCCTGGTGTGGCTGCGTCTCGGCGTGGACGAGCACTCGGTGGTGGATATCCTGGACAATCCGGGCTCCTGGCTGCCGGTCTATCTGCCGGTGTTCGACACGCCGGTGGCGGTGAAGGCGGGCGATGTGATCGCCATGCGCATTTCCCGCCGCCTGTGCGCCAACGGGCTCAATCCGGATTTCCACCTCACCGGCACCGTGCGCCGGACCGGCGGCGAAGACGTGCCCTTCTCCTGTCTCAGCGCCCATTTCGGCGACGGCTTCCGCCGCACCCCCTTCCATGCGCGCCTGTTCGCCGACGCAAAGGTGCCGCGCCAGGAGGTGCCGACGCCCGCCGTGCTGCGCCAGCACCTGCTGAAAAGCGTGCCGGCCTATGCGGTGCCCAGCTTCTTCGTGAAGCTGGACCAGATGCCGGTGACGCTGAACGGCAAGGTGGACAAGGCCGCCCTGCCGCTCCCGGCGCTGCGCGCGCCGGCGGCGCCGGCAAGCGCGCCCGCAACCCCGCTGGAGGCCGAGATTCTGGCCATCTGGCAGGCGGTGATGGGGCGCGAGGCGATCGGCACGGGCGACGATTTCTTCTCGCTGGGCGGGGATTCCATCCGCGCCATCCAGATCGTCTCGCGGCTGCGCCAGGCGGGCTGGAAGGCGGAGATCCGCGACGTGTTCCAGAATCCCACGGTGAAGGATCTGGCGCGGGTGGTGAAGCCGCTGCGCGCGGCGGCGGACCAGGGCCCGGTCACCGGTGCCGTGCCGCTGACGCCGATCCAGCACTGGTTCCTGGAGACCGCCGAGGCGCCCCATCATTTCAATCAGAGCGTGCTCCTGAGCGCGCCGCGCATTCATGGCGACGCGGCGCGGGCGGCGCTCGCCGCGCTATGGACGCAGCATGATGCCCTGCGCGCCGCCTTCGTCGGGGCCGAAGGACGCGCGCAGGTGTTCGCCGCCCCCGAGCGCGCCCCCACCCTCGCGGAGATCGACCTGCCCGCCGAAGCCGAGGCGGACGCAGCCGCCTTCGAGGTCGCCGCCGACGCCCTTCAGGCCAGCTTCGCGCTCGACGAAACCCCCTTGCTGGCCGCTTTGCTCGCCCATGGGGCCGATTGCGACCGGCTGCTGCTGGTGGCGCACCATCTCGTGGTGGATGCGGTGTCCTGGTCGATCCTGCTGGAGGATTTCGAGACGGCGTATCAGGCCGCGCGCGCCGGCGCCCGACCGCGCCTGCCGCAGAAGACCGCCTCCTATCGCGACCATGCGCTGGCACTGGAGAAAATCCGCGCCAAGGTGGATTGGGCGCACCGCCTGAATTTCTGGCGCGCTCTGGAGGAGGAGCCCGCGCTCCTGCCCGAATGGACCGGCCCGGCGCGGCTCTCCGACATGGTCCGCGCGGAGGGGCATCTTGATGGGGAGGAGACCGCGCGCCTGCTGGAAGGCGCGAACGGCGCCTACACCACCAATGTGCAGGACCTTCTGCTCGCCGCCCTCGCGCTGGCCCTGGAACAGCAGTTCGGCCGGCGCAGCGCGCTGGTGAATGTGGAAGGCCACGGCCGCGACTATCCGTTCGCCGATTTGTTCGGCGACGACCTCCCGGATGTGAGCCGCACGGTCGGCTGGTTCACGGTCTTCCATCCCTTGAAGGTGCATGTGGGCGGGGATCTTGGATCGACCATCCGTGGCGTGAAGGAAAGCGCCCGCCGCACGCCCGACCAGGGCTGGAGCTATCCCCTGTTGCGCCAGTTCGCCGGCGAGATCGGGCTTGCCGCGCTGCGGCCGCAGGTGGGCTTCAATTATCTCGGCGTGCTGTCGAGCGGCGCGCGGACGGGCACGTTCACCATCGACTGGAACACGCCCGGCCAAGCCCTCGCGCCGCAGACCGCGCGGCCGCACGCGATCGAGATCCTCGCCTCGGTGGAGGACGGAAAGCTCTGCGTGAGCCTGGAGATGGACGGCGGCCATTTCGCCGCCACCGATGCCCAGGCGCTGTGCGCGCGCTTCCTCGCGCAGGTGCGCGCCGTGCTCGCCCATTGCCTCGGTCGCGACGGTTCGGAGGCGACGCCGTCCGATTTCACCTATGGCGACCTCAGCCTGGACGATCTCGACCGCCTGCTGCTGGCGCAATGAGGGAGATGCCCCGGCGGTGACACACGCAGGAGCGGAGAAAACGCGGGTGCGGGAAGGCGGGTCATGAAGGTTCTGCGGCTGTTCCAGAAGGAAGCGGGGGTGGGGGGCGCGCGCTTCCTGATCCTCGCGGCCGTGTCCGGCCTCTCCAATGCCGGCATCCTCGCCATCATCAATCTTGCCGCCAGCCACGTGCAGGACAAGGAAGGCAATCTCGTCAACCTGCTGCTGTTCGGCATCACCATCTTCGTGTTCGTCTATACCCAGCGCAGCCTGATGGTGGAGGTGTGCCACCGGGTGGAGCAATTGGTGGACCGCATGCGCGTGCGCCTGATCGCCCGCGCGCGCCGCGCCGAATATCTCGAACTGGAGGATGTGGGCCGGGCGGAAATCTATTCCTGCCTCACCCGCGAAACCCTGATCCTCTCGCAGGCGGCGCCCAATCTGGTGATCGGCATCCAGAGCGCGATCCTGGTGGTGTTCACCATGATCTACATGGCGTTCCTGTCGTGGACCGCGTTCATCCTTTCGGCTGCGTGCACCATCATCGGGGCGCTGGTGCACATGTCGCGCAACACCCAGGTGAAGGCCGAGCTGCGCGAATCCTTCGAGCAGGAAAACCTCCTGATCGAAAGCATGAGCGACATGCTGGAGGGCTTCAAGGAGGTGAAGATGAGCGATGCGCGGGCCCACGCCATTGCCCAGCGCATCGAGGCGATCTCGCACCGGGTGACGCGCCTGCGCATCCGCACGCAGACCACCTATGCCACCGATTTCGTGTTTTCGCAGGTCACCTTCTTCCTGCTCACCGGGGTGATGGTGTTCGTGGTGCCCGCGGTGAGCGAGGCCTATACGCAGGTGGTGGTGATGACCACCACCGCCAGCCTGTTCATGATCGGCCCGGTGTCGAACGTGGTGGGCTCCATTCCCATCTTCACGAATGCCAATGCCGCCGCCGAGAACATCATGCGGCTTCAGGAGCGGCTCGGACGCATCAACGGGCACAAGAACGGCGGCGTCTCCAGCCTGGCCGCTTTCGACACCATCGTGCTCGACGGCGCCAGCTTCGCCCATGCCCCGGCGGGTGGGGACCGGCCGTTCACGGTCGGCCCGATCGACCTCACCATCCGGCGCGGGCAGACCATTTTCATCACCGGCGGCAACGGCTCGGGCAAGACCACCTTCGTGCGCATGCTGATCGGGCTCTATCCCAACCAGGGCGGGACGATCCGGGTGGACCGCACGACCATCGGTCCGTTCAACATCCAGGATTATCGCAACCTGTTTTCGGTGATTTTTTCCGACAATCACCTGTTCGCCGAACTTTACGGGCAGCCCGCGCCGGACCCGGTGGTGGTGTCGGAGCTGTTCGAGCTGCTTGAGATGCAGCACAAGTCGCGGCTGGAAAACAACCGCTTCAGCACCACCAAGCTCTCCGGCGGGCAACGCAAGCGCCTCGCGATGATCGCCGCCATTCTCGAAGCGCGGCCCGTGTGCATCTTCGATGAATGGGCAGCCGACCAAGATCCCTATTTTCGCGAGAAGTTTTATCGCGTCATCCTCCCTTTGCTGAAGGAAAAGGGCGTGACCGTCATCGCCATTACGCATGACGATGCTTATTTCGATGTGGCCGATCTACATGTGCATATGGATACAGGCCGGCTAAAGATTGTCCGAGGCGAAGGAAAAGCGCTGGAACAGGCGCCGGCCTGACGTGTTTTTCGGATTACGTCACGCCAGCGTCGTTCTACAACCGATAATTGCTGATGTCAGAATTGCAATCCATTGTTCACCATGGAGGCGGGGCCATGAGGATTCAGTGCGCGGGAAACGGGGTTGTGTCGCGGCAATTGCGCCGCCTGGCGGCCGGTGTGGCGTGCGGGGCGCTGGCGCTCTCGCCCGCCTTCGCGGGGCAGACCGACCTTCAGTCGGCGCAACTCATGCCGGTGCTCCAGGGCTTCCTGGATTCGGTCTATTCCCAGAACAATATCGAGGGCATCTCGATCGCGGTGAGCTGGAACGGCGGCACCAAGTCCTGGGTCGGCACCGCCGGCTATGCCGACGTGCAGCATACCCGCCCGATCACCTCCGACACCCAGTTCCGCATCGGCAGCGCTTCCAAGACCATCACCGGCACGGTGGTGATGCGTCTCGCGGACCAGGGGCTGATCAACCTTGACGCGCCGATCAATACCTATGTCGCGGGCCTGAATATTCCGAACGGCAACGTCATCACCGTCCGCAACGTGATGAGCATGACCAGCGGCCTGCCGGAATATCTGGTCTCGCCCTCCCTGCATGTCCCGGGGGAGACGATCCTTCAGGAATGGGCCAATTTCAACAGCCCGAACGGTCCCTACGGCAGCGCGAACTACACCCCGGAGCAGCTGATCCAGGCGGTCGTGCAGGCAATGAACACCGGCGCCCAGAAGGCCGGCGCGGTCGGCCAGATGGCCTATGCCAACACCAATTTCGTCCTGCTGGGCCTGATCGCGCAGAGCGTGACCGGCACCGCGATGGAGAAGCTCGCGCAGGACCTGGTCTTCACGCCCATGGGGATGAAGAATTCCGCCTTTCCCTATACCGACCAGTTCACCACCGCCAATTACGCCGGCTCCAACCAGTATCTGGTGACCCAGGCGCCCTATACGGTGCCCGCCGGCAGCGCCTACAACATGAGCTTCGTCGATCCGCAGGTGCCCTGGGCGGCGGGCGCGATGCTCTCCACCCCATCGGACGAGCTGAAATGGGTGCGCGAGATCGCCACCAACGACAATGGCCTGCTGAGCGCCAGCATGCAGGCCCAGCGCACCGATTTCATCTATCCCGGCTCGGTGGGCTCGATCCCGTCCTATTACGGCCTCGCGCTCTACCAGATGCCGAGCTTCGGCACGGGCGGCGAGCTGATCGGCCACAGCGGCCTGATCGCGGGCTATACATCGTCGCTGTTCTACAATACGGCGACCGACTTCGCCTATGCCATCAACTTCCTCGGCTATCAGTCGAACGCCGCCTATTGGTTCCCCTTCTTCGGCGCGCAGAATTGGTTCGCGCCCTATGGCTACCAGATCGGCGACTATACCTCCGTGCCGCTGGTGTGGGCGCTCGACCGCAATGTGGTGCTCGCCACCACCACCCAGGGCAGCTGTAGCTTCGGTGCCAGCCCGACGAAGGTCTCCGCTACCAGCACGGTTTGCACCGGCGACAATGTGCGCACGTCCTCGCTCGACGTGAAGGGCCAGACGCTCACCCTCGGCCCGTCGGGCAGCACGATCGGGTCCTGGTATGTCGATCCGACGATCTATTATCAGAACCAGGCGAACCCCACCGGTTCCGTCAGCGCGATCACCGTACCGCGCCCGAGCCTCGCGGTGTTCGGCAGCAATATTTCCGGCGTCGCGCTTCAGGGGGATGCGACGCTGAACCTGACTTCCGGCGCCATCCTGGAATTGTGGGGCGACAATTCCGCCGCCATCTCCATGGCGGGGTCGAACAATAAGGCGAATATCGGCGGCACCATCAACACCTATGGCGGCGACTCCTACGCCGTATTGGTGAACGGCACGCAGAACACCACCAATGTTCAATCCACCGGCGCCGTGCTCGGCACCGTGGCCCTCAACGGGTCGAGCAATACGCTGACCCTCGATGGCGGCGTTACCGGCCTCGTGGCCCTGGCCGGGCAGAACAACCGCGCCTCCATCGCCGGGACCATCACCTCGCCCGCCGTCTCGATGATCCCGTCGGCGGCGTTCGGCTACCAGAACGGCGTCGCGCCCTTCATCGCCAATACGGCCAGCGACCAGGCGCTCGCCTTGAGCGGCACCGGCGGCATCGCGCAGATCGGCTCCACCGGCGAGGTGGACGGGCGCATCTCCGTCTCCGGCTCCGGCAACGGCCTTGTCATCTCGGGCAAGGTCACGTCCGCGAACGCCTATCTTCAGAACTATATCGCGCAGCAGAATGCCGCCGGCACCGCGACGCCGTCCTTCACCATTCCCCAGGCGACCAATGTCGCGCTTGAAATGGCGGGTTCGCAGAACCAGGCGCAGGTGAATGCCGGCGGCTCGGTCTCCGGCCAGGTGCAGATTTCCGGCAGCGCCAACAGCTTCCAGATGAACGGCGGCATGTCCGGGCAGATCGGCCTTGCCGGATCCGGCAACAGCGCCATCGTGGGGGGCAGCCTCGCGGCGGATACCAGCGTCTCGCTCTTCGCGCTGCTGGCCTCGGGCTATGGCAACAGCTTCACCCTGCAATCCTCGGGGCAGATGCTGGGCGATGTCTCGGTGACCGGCTTCAACAACGTGCGGGTGGACGGAACCCTGGTCGGCGCGGTCAGCCTCGGCGGCGGGGCGGTGCTTCAGGGCACCGGCTTCGTCAACGGCACGGTGGGCGGCGCGGGCGGCGTGATCGCACCGGGCAACAGCATCGGCACCTTGATGGTCGGCAATTATGTCGCCAATGGCGGCGTGCTCCAGATCGAGACCAACGGGGCCGGGCTGAGCGACCAGCTGATCGTGACCAACGAAGCCGATCTCCGGGGCGGCAGCGTCACCATCCAGCCGGCGACCGGCGGGGCAAACGGCATCTACAACATCCTCGCGGCGAATACGATCGTGGGCACGTTCGGGTCCATCAGCGCCGGCGACACCCGCATGGGCGTCGGCGCGCAATATGGGGCCAACGGCGTGAACGTGGCGACGATCAGCCCGTTCCAGGTGGATGCCACCACCCGCCTTGCGGCCGCCGATACCCTGCGCAGCCTGGATGTGCTGGAGCGGCGGGCGGCCCAGTTCCAGGATGCCGCGCCGAGCGCGCCGGGCGCCAAGCCCAGCCTCTCCGGGCCGGCGGTCGCGGCCAATGCCGACGGCGGGCAGAATGTGACCGGCTTCCTCACCGGCATCGGCCCCGTCAGCCAGGGCTCGCGCGCCGACGGCATGGCCCTGTGGGCCAATGCCTATGGCTCGCGCACCCGCCTCTATGCCGATGGCGGCGTCCCGACCATCCAGTCGGACGGCGGCGGCGTGATGCTGGGCGTGGACGGGGAAGTGGCGAAAAACCTGGTGGTCGGCCTGATGGGCACCTACAGCCAGAACAATGCCGACGCCTCCGGCACCGCCAGCCCGAACTATACCTCCAACGCCTATTCGCTCGGCGCCTATGCGTCCTACGAAATCGGCCGCGTGGTGCTGAACGGCTCGGTGCTGATCGGGCGCGGCGACGACGAGGCGAACCAGACCTATTGGGTCGGCGGCGGCCTTGCGGCCACGAACGCCAATTTCAACGATCTGCGCATCGCCGGCCGGCTCGCCGCCTCCACCAGCGTCGAGATGGGGACGATGAGCTTCATTCCCCGCGCCGCCCTGACGCTGCTGAACGTCAATGTGGACAGCTATACCGAGAACAGCTTCTATCCCGGCCTCAATGCCGCCTGGAGCGGCAGCGACTACACCCTGTTGCGGCCGGAATTCACCGTGACCATGCAGCAGAAGGTTAACCTGCGCCAATTCGGCTGGGCGGGCTGGCTGACGGGCGAGATCGAGACCGGCATCGCGCGCGACGTGGTGGTGGACAGCGCCAATCCCAATGTTCAGCTGCCCGGCTATGCGCCGATCCTGGTGCAGGGCTTCAATCAGGATGCCTGGGTGCTGCCGGTGGGCGCGCGGCTCTCGCTCTCGGCCACCGACAAAATGTCCCTGTTCGCGGCCTATGACGGGAATTTCTCCACCGTCGGCACCGACCAGTCGCTGCGCGGCGGGCTTCAGGTCCGCTTCTGAGGCATCTCGCGCGCCGCGCGCGGGCGAACCAAGGCCAAACAAAAACGCCGCTGCCCGGGGCAGCGGCGTTTCGCATTGGAGCGGCGGAAAGGTGCGCGGGAGGCAAGGCGCGCGGAAGGCAAGGCGCGCGGGAGGCCGCGCGCTCAGGCGCCGGCGGGACCGGGCGCGTCGGACGCCTCGGGATTGTCCGCGCTCTCCGTGCGCAGCCGCGTGATGATCTCCTTCGCCGCCGCCTGATGGGCGGGCGTGATGTGGGAGGTCAGCGCCTGGAACGCCAGGAACAGCACCGCCGCATCGTCGGAAAAGCCGATCACCGGCAGGATGTCGGGTATGGCGTCCAGGGGCAGGATGAAATAGGCGAGCGCACCCAGCAGAGTCGCGCGCACGCGCACCGGGGTTTCATGGTCGAAGGCGGCGTAATAGGCCGCCACCGCATCTTCCGCGAACGGCACGTGCGCTGCGGTGCTTTTCAGCTTCTGCCAGAAGCCTTTCTTGACGAGGTTTTCGTCCTTCGCCGCCTTCAGCCGTTCCGCGAAGGGCAGTGCGCTCCAATCGAAGCGGAAGCGGGCGCGTTCGGTATCACTCATGCAAGGGATATGGGATGTCCTTCGGGCATCGCAAGACGCAGGGCCGCGCCCCCGTCGAGCGGATAGGCGGCCTCTTCCACATAGGGGCCGCCGCCGACCGAATCGCGCGAGGAGAACAGGACGAACCGGGTCGCGAGGAAGCTTTCGCTGCGGAAGAAACCGCGCGTGGCGAGATAATCGGCGACTTGCCGGCTCGAGGTGTCGCGCAGCCGGGCGAGGGTAACGTGCGGCTTGTAATTGCGCTCCGCCGGCAGGCCGAGGCGCTGCATGATGCGCTCATGCTCGGCCTGAAGCTCCAGCAAGGCGGGGTTGGGGCGCACGCTGGCGTAGATGACCCGCGGCTTGTGGCCCCCGAACTGGTCGAGCCCGCCGATGCTCATCTCGAAGGCGCGGCGGCGCACCTGCCCGAGCATCAGGGCGATGTCGCGGGCCTTGGCGTCGTCCACATCGCCGATGAAGCGCAGGGTGACGTGGTAGTTTTCGGGGTCCATCCATCGGGCGCCGGAGAGGCCCCCCCGCATGAGGGACAGGCTGTCTCCAATCTGGCTCGGAATCTCGAGCGCGGTGAAGAGCCGGGGCATGGGGCGCCTCCTCATCGTCACCTCGGCGCCGCCGCGATCGGCGGTTCACCGAAAGACAACACAACTTCCTCTAGTGAAAAGGATTCGCGGCCCGCTGGGAAGTGTTTGGTTCAGCGAACCGGAACGAAGATGTCCACAACCAGCGAATCCGGCGCGGTGGCCTGCGGGTCGGTGCGGTACTGCTCGATATAGAGGTCCTGCGCGGCGATGTTCTTGTCGTCGAGGAAATTGGCGATGGCCTCGTAGGTGTCGTCCATATCGGCGAACGAACCCTTGTGGGTGAATTTGAAGGCCTTCCCGGCGAACGAGGCGCCGAGCTTCACCTCGCCCTGCGGCTTCTGGGTGGTGGCGCCGGTGAACGGCACCTGGGCTTCGAACTCGAAGCCGGCATCGTCGCTGGCGTTGTAGACGATGAAAACGTCGCCGGCCCGCTTTAGGCCCATGCGGTTCATTTCCGCCGTAATGTCCTTGAGCGTCGCGACGATGGTGTCGAACCCCGTGTCCCAGCTCGCGCTGCCGCTCTTGGTCAGCACCGGAAGGGTCGCGAGCTGCGTTTCCTCGCCGGTGAAGGCCGGAACCGAGGGGGCGGTGAGCGGCTGGGTCTGCACCGACCGGGGATCGACGCCCGCCGGCGGCGACAGGGGCGAGGCGGGCCCCGGCAGCGCCTGGGTGGTGGCGGGCCCGCCGGTATCCGGCGCCGGATTGGGCGCGGGTGCCTGCGTTCCGGCCTGGCCCGCGGGCGCGGCGCCCTGTGCGCGCGCGCCGCTGCTCAGGATGGGCGCGCCGAGCGCGAAAAGGCCGCTTGCCACGCCCATGGCCAGCAACGCCGCCCGTGTTCCACGAACCACGTCTCCACCGCCCATCGCCTGAAATCTCCTTGCCGACATCTGCTGCCCGTACCACCCGATTCGGGCCAAAGGCAGATGCCGCCGGCCCTCTTTTATCATGTTCGCGCGAGGCGCCTAGGTGGCCGTAAGGGCAGGCGGCGCCGATCCCCGGGGGCGCCCCGCAGGCGCTTTTTGGCCGCGTGCGCCCCACAAAAGCCGTCCTGTTCCGCTCCGGGGTGGCGCATCCCCCGCCTGAGGCCATATAAGACCCGCATCCCCCGATGCGTGTGTGGACCCATGACGAGCCTCGCCAATCGCCCCTTTGTGAAGATGAACGGCCTCGGCAACGAGATTCTCGTGCTGGACTTGCGTGCCGATCCGGTCGAGGTGCCTCCGGCCGCGGCGCGCGCGCTCGCCCGGGCCGATGCGCTGCCGTTCGACCAGGCGATGGTGCTTTATCCGCCGCGCGCCTCCGGTTCCATGGGCTTCGTGCGCATCCTCAATTCCGACGGGTCGGAATCCGGCGCCTGCGGCAATGGCACGCGCTGCATCGCCGCGCTGGAGGCCCGGCGCACCGGCGCCCGCCACGTGCTGTTCGACAGCGCCGCCGGCCTGCTGAATTGCGAGATTCTGCCCGACGGCAACGTGACCGTGGACATGGGCGCCCCGCATCTCGACTGGAAGCATATTCCGCTCGCCCACCCTGTCGCCGACACCTCCGCCCATGTCCTGGCGGGGTACGAGGCTCTGGGGCCGGCGAATTTCGTCTCCATGGGCAATCCGCATGCGGTGTTCTTCGTGCCCGACGCGGACGCCGTGGATGTGGAGACGCTGGGCTTCGCGCTGGAACATGATCCGCTGTTTCCCGAGCGCGCCAACATCTCGTTCGCACAGATGCTGTCGCCCGATCATATCCTGCTGCATGTGTGGGAACGCGGCGCCGGGCGCACGCGGGCCTGCGGCACCGCCGCCTGCGCCACTGCCGTCGCCGCCGCCCGCACCGGCCGGTCGGGACGCGACGTGCGCGTGACGCTGCCGGGCGGGGATCTGACCATCTCCTGGCGGCAGGCCGACGGCCATGTGCTGATGACTGGGCCGGTGGCTTACGAATTTTCCGGGGTGCTGACCCCGGCCATGTTGGCGGAGGCGGCGTGAGCGCCGCGCCGGTCCAAGCGCGGGGCGTCGAGGTCGTCACGTTCGGCTGCCGGCTGAACACCCTGGATTCCGAGCAGATGCGCCGCGCCGCCGAGGCCTCGGGGTTGGAGCGCACCTTCATCGTCAATTCCTGCGCCGTCACCGCCGAGGCCGTGCGCCAGGCGCGCCAGACCATTCGCCGCCTCAAGCGCGCGCATCCCGACATGCGCGTGGTCGTGACCGGCTGCGCGGCCCAGACCGAGCCGGAAACCTTCGCCGCCATGGCGGAGGTGGACCGGGTGATCGGCAACGGCGCCAAGGGGGCGCCGGAAACCTGGGCGGCGGCCCGCGCCGCGCTGGATCTCGGCCGCGCCGCCGAGGAGAAGGTGGTGGTGGACGACATCATGTCGGTGCGGGAAACCGCGCTCCACATGGTGGACGGGCTGGACCGGCACACGCGCGCCTTCGTGCAGGTGCAGAACGGCTGCGACCACCGCTGCACCTTCTGCATCATCCCCTACGGCCGGGGCAATTCGCGCTCCGTGCCCATGGGCGAGGTGGTGGCGCAGGTGCGCACCCTGGTGGAGACCGGCCATGGCGAAGTGGTGCTGACGGGGGTGGATCTCACCTCCTACGGTGCCGGCCTTCCCGGCGCGCCGACGCTGGGCAAGCTTGTGCGCGCCATCCTGAAGCATGTGCCGGAGCTGAAGCGGCTGCGCCTCTCCTCCATCGATACGGTGGAGGCGGACGCCGACCTGCTGCGCGCGCTCGCCGAGGAAGAGCGGCTGATGCCGCATCTGCATCTCTCGCTGCAATCGGGCGATGACCTCATCCTGAAGCGCATGAAGCGCCGCCATTCGCGCGCGGAGGCGATCCGCCTCGTGGGCGAGATGCGGCGGCTTCGGCCGGACCTCGTGTTCGGCGCCGATCTCATCGCCGGCTTCCCCACCGAGGAAGAGGCGCAGTTCCGCAACACGCTGGACATCGTGGAGGCGTGCGGCCTCTCTTTCCTGCATGTGTTTCCCTATTCGCCCCGCCCCGGCACGCCCGCCGCCCGCATGCCGCAGGTGCCGCACGAGGTGGTGAAGGCCCGGGCGCGGCGCCTGCGCGAGGCGGGCGCCACGGCGCTGCATCGCCATCTCTCCTTGTGCGTGGGCGCGCAGCGCAGCGTGCTGATGGAGAGCGGCGGCCTCGGCCGCACGGAACATTTCACGCCGGTGCGCGTCTCGCGTCCCGCGCCACGCGGCACCATCCTTCCCCTGCGCATCGCCGGTCACGACGGCGCGCGGCTAATCGCGGCCTGATGTGATGAGCGACACCGACAACGGCCACCCGCCGGCCCCGAAGAAGAAAGGCCTCTGGAGCCGCCTGACCGGAGGCTGGGGCAGCGAAAGCGACGCGCCCGCGCCTGCTCCGCTCCAGCCCGACGCGTCCGAAGCGCCTTCAGGCGACGTGCAGCCGGTCCCGGACGTTGCAGCCGACGCGCGGCCGCAGAGCGATGCGCCGACCATGGGCGACGCGGCGACCGACGGGGAGCAGGAAGACAACAAAGCCGAAGAAAGTCCGGTCGAAGGGGGCCAGGCCGAAGGGGCGACGGTCCCGGACGCGGTGGCCGAGGGTGCCGAGGCTCCCGCCGCGCAGGACGATCCTGCCCGAAATCCCCTCTCAGCGACGGCGCCGGGCGAGGAACAGCCTGCTGTCGCAGGCCGGCCTTCCGAATTGGAACCGGACGAAGCCCCGCTCGCCGAAACCCCGCTCGCCGAAAGCTCCGCCGACGCCGAACCAGAGCCCGCAAAGACCAGCTTCTGGCGCCGCCTCACCAGCGGGCTGGCGCGCACAGCTTCCAGCCTCACCCAGGGCATCACCGACCTCGTCTCCAAGCGCAAGCTCGATGCCGAGACGCTGGAGGAGCTGGAAGACATCCTGATCCGCGCCGATCTCGGCACGGCCACGGCGGCGCGCATCGTCACGGAGGTGGGGCGCGGCCGGCACGACAAGATGATCGGCGCCGACGAGGTGAAGGGCCTGATCGCCGCCGAGGTGGAATCGATCCTCGCCCCGGTGGCGAAGCCCCTGGTGATCGACGGCGCGCAAAAGCCCTTCATCATCCTCATGGTGGGGGTGAACGGCTCGGGCAAGACCACGACCATCGGCAAGCTCGCCGCCCAATGGAAGGGCGAGGGCCGCAAGGTGGTTCTGGCGGCGGGCGATACGTTCCGCGCCGCCGCCATCGAGCAGCTGAAGGTGTGGGGCGCGCGCACCGGCGCCCGGGTGGTTGCCCGCGCGCCGGGGGCGGACGCCGCCGGCGTCGCCCATGACGCCATCACCGAGGCGCGCGCGGAAGGCGCCGACATCCTGCTCATCGACACCGCCGGGCGCTTGCAGAACCGCACCGAGCTGATGGCCGAGCTGGAAAAGGTGGTGCGCGTGGTGAAGAAGCTGGAGCCCGGCGCGCCCCACGCGGTGCTGCTGGTGCTGGACGCCACCGTCGGCCAGAACGCGCTTTCCCAGGTGGAGGTGTTCACCAAGATCGCGGGCGTGACCGGGCTGGTCATGACCAAGCTGGACGGCACCGCGCGCGGCGGCATCCTGGTGGCCATCGCCGAAAAGTTCGGCCTGCCGGTGCATCTGATCGGTGTCGGGGAGGGGCCGGAGGATCTCCAGCCCTTCGCCGCCGCGGATTTCGCGCGCGCCATCGCCGGGATCGACGGCGACGCGCGCTAAAATCGCGTCTCACCCGGCGCGGGGTGCAGATTCTTGCGCGCGGCATGGCTATGCTTTTCCATAAGGGCCGGATGGGGCCGCTTGGGGGGCGTGGGATGGCGGCGCGGGTGTGGATGGTGCTCTTGGCCTGCCTGTGGAGCGGGGCGGCCGGCGCGGCGCAGAAATCCGTGTCGTTCGCCGATGGCGCCTGTCGCGGGCGCGTGTGGTTCGACCCCGCCAAGACCGACGAAAAGGGCCTGCGCGATACCCTCGCCCTCGTCTATGACTACACGCTCTCCGCCGCGCCCTCGCCCAGCTTTCCGAGCAAGCCGGGCGACATGGGGCGCGTGAACGCCGCCGCCTATGGGGAAAAATGCGCGCGCATCGAGGCTGCCGCCGCCGCGCTGAGGCCGCTGGATCTGCCCGGCGCGCAGGATTTCCACGCCAAGGTGAAGGCCGCCGTCGCCGATTTCTGCGCCTTCAACATCGCCAAGCTGAAGGCTTTCGCCACGCCCGCCGCGCTGCGCGATTTCACCCCCGCCCCGGCGGCCTGCGGCACCTATGTGGACGCGCTGGAAGGCAAGGGCGATCTTTCCGCCGTGTGGCGCACGGCCATCGCCGCGTCCTGCGCCAAGAACGCCAATCCCCAGGCCTGCGCCGCGCGCGAGCTGCGCCACGCCTCGGTGCCGGAGTCCGCCGGCTGGATGCGGCTCTATCTCATCACCCGCGCCTGGAACAATTGCGCGGTGCCGGCCCTCAAGGTGAACGACCCCGCGGGCGAGGCGGCGCGCGCCGTGCTGATCCAGTCGCTCGCCGAGGCCTTTCCGCGCCAGAAGCTGGAGTGCGAGGGCGCCGATTGAGACGCGCCGGGGCGATGTCACAGCCCGGTGTTCGCACCGCGCGCGGGCAGACAATGGCCCGGCAACGGTGTTAAGCCCGGCACCACCGTAAAACTTGGATCGGGGCGGCCTGCGCCCCGTCGGCCGAACCAGGGTGCTCCATGACCATCGTCTCTTCCCCCCTGCCGCCCGCGCCCGCCGAGACGACCGACCTGCGCGCCGCGATCCGGACCATCGAGAATTATCCCAAGCCCGGCATCCTGTTCCGCGACATCACCACCCTGCTTGGAAATGCCCGCGCCTTCCGCCGCGCCGTGGACGAGCTGGTGCAGCCCTGGGCCGGGGCGAAGATCGACAAGGTGGCGGGCATCGAGGCGCGCGGCTTCATCATCGGCGGGGCGGTGGCGCACCAGCTCTGCGCGGGCTTCGTGCCGATCCGCAAGAAGGGCAAGCTGCCCCATCAGACCGTGCGCATGGCCTATGCCCTGGAATATGGCCAGGACGAGATGGAGATGCACGTGGACGCCGTTTCGGCCGGCGAAAAAGTGGTGCTGGTGGACGACCTGATCGCCACCGGCGGCACCGCCGAGGGCGCGGTGAAGCTGCTGCGCAACATGGGCGTGCAGGTGGAAGCCGCCTGCTTCATCATCGACCTGCCGGACCTCGGGGGCGCCGCCAGGCTGCGCGCCATGGGCGTGTCCGTGCGCACGCTCATGGCCTTCGACGGGCACTGAGCAGCGCCCATCGCAAGCCTCAGCGGGCGCCGCGCAGGCGGGCGGCGAGGATCATTGCGCCGCCCACCGCCGAAAGGCCCACCAGCAGGCCGTAGCTGCCCATGTAGCTGCCCACCCGGTCGTGGATCTGCGAGAAGATCACCGGGCCGAACACCACGCCGGTGAAGGTGAAGAACATGGCCGCGCCGGTGGTGGTGCCCACCGCCCGCGCCGGGCTGTTGCGCGCCACTTCCGAGAGATAGACCCCGTTCCAGCCCACCGCCGAGAGGCCGAGCGTCAGCAGCAGCGCGACGATCACCGGCAGCGGCCAGCCGGGCGCGGCCAGCATGATCGCGAGTGCCGCGCCGCCCATGAGCAGCGCGAGAAACACCAGCACGCCGAGGCCGTCATGGGCCATGTCGGCCACCTGGCCCCACAGCACGCGGCCCACGGCGCCCGACACCTGAACCGCCGCCAGGATGGCCCCCGCCTGCACCAGGGAGAAATGGAGGTCCTCCACCAGCAGCGCCACCAGGAAGGTGATGACGCACAGCTGCACCGCCGAGAAGCAGAAGGAGGAGAGCGCGAGCCAGCGCAGGCGGGGCTGCGACAGCACCAGCTTGATGGCGGTGAAAGACAACAGCCGGCTGCTGCCGACGCGGCTGCGATGGCGATCCAGCTCCGCGCGGCCGAGCTGGGAGAGCGCGGCGACCAGCACGCACAGGCCGGCGACGCAGATCAGGGCCGCGTGCCAGCCCAGCGTCAGCGCGATCTGCGGCCCGAACAGGCCGGCCGCCATGCCGCCCAGCGGCACGCCGGTCTGCTTCAGGGAAAAGATCAGGTTGCGACGGTTCGCGGGCGCGTGGCGCATCAGCAGCTCGGATGCCGCCGGATTGATGAGGCCGTAGCCGAGCCCGGTCACGAACGCGCCGAGGGCCATGGTGGGAAGGGTGGGGATGCTGGCCAGCAGGCACCCGCCGGCATGGAACAGCATCGCGCTCTGCCCGGTGCGGCAGGGGCCGTACCAGGCGACGAGCGTGCCGGCGATGAGCGATGCCGTCATGGCGGCGAAATAGACCAGGGAAATCTGATAGCCCACGCTCGCGGTCGGCACGCCGAGGTCGCGCGCGATGGCCGGGGCCAGGGCCGGCACCATCAGCACCGCCATGGTGCCCAGCGCCTGAACCGAGATCGTCTCCGCGAGCAGGGGCAGCAGGCCGATGCGCGGTTCCGATGGCGCTGCGGCGGCGGACGGCGCGCTCGGTTCCACGCTCACGGCGTGCCCCCTCGCGCGCCGGGCGCGCGGGCTGGGAGGACATCACCGGGCACAAGGATAAGGAAAGGGTACCGCGCCGCGCGCGGGACACAGGGGCAGAGCATGACCATCAGCGAATCCAGGACGCCTTCGCTCGCGGCGCCGGCGCGCCAAGGAGAAGGATCTTGCCGGGGGGCGTCAAGGGCGCGGCGGCAGAGCTGCCGTCGCGGCCATGCGGGGGGTGCAGAGCGGCCTTCGCCTTCGCCCGAGCGGCGGGCGGGCCTGCGGCGCGCCGCTAGACGTAGAACGGGGCGTTGAGGGCGTGCGAACTCGGGACCCGGAACACCGTCTGCCCGCTTGCGAGATGTTCGCAGGTGCGCAGGATCTGGCCGCTGAGCAGCGTGAACGCCATGTCCCGCTCGCCGCTGGTGCTCTTCAGATTATGGGTGTGCGTGGCCTTGATGATGCCGATGAAGGCGGCCAGCTTGTTGTTGTAGTTCATACCCCAATCATATTTGTGATACCGCTCGATCTGCTTGTCGAGGGCGCGCAAGGTGAAGCCGCGGATGCCGCTGAAGAAGCCTTTGCGATGGCTCACCGTATTCCAGTCCGCCAAGGTGAAAATCTCGGCAGTCATGCGGTCTCTCAGAAGCGCCTCGGCGCTTTGCCGCATGACATAATTCTCGATTTCCTGAAGCATGTTGTTCGTGATGAAAACGCCCGAACAGACGAGATTGACATAGGCCTTGCAGTCGTTCGGCGTCATATAGGCGATCTGGGCATTGGGAGAATACACGTCGTAGGTGTCGTTCAGGGCTTTGGCGAAAGCCTTCGCGCCGCCCTCGTCAATGGCCCGCATGGCGGCGCCCGCGCAATTGCTCTTCTTTGAAATCAGTTTGTATTTGAAGCTTTCGTCTTTCGTGACCGTTTCGGCCCAATGGGCGATGCGCTCCAGGTCGAGGCCGAGGCGCCTCGGATTATCATGTCGCAGGGCCGGGATATGATAATAATCTTCCGGAAAATTGGACCATCGCCCCGCATTCGGAATCTCTTTGAGATCATATGACTTGCGGGACGGGTCGCTGGACTGCGGCTTCTCGACGGCGTGAAGGCGATTAAACATAATCATCTTCTGGTTGGGCCGGGCCAGATGGGGCTTGTCGACAAGCAGGTCGTTGGTGGAGCTGGGGGTTTCGGCAATGAGATCGTGCGCGAAATTGTTCATGAACTGCCCAACGACCATGCCGTTGGAATCCTTGTTCCCCTTCTCCGCGTTCGCCCCCGGCCAGAAACTGAAATAGCGCGTCAGGTCCGCGTTCTCCCAGATCGCGGTGGTGTAATCCTCGGCGCGCTGGCGCCGCATCAGCACCGCCGCATGGCCGGGGTGGCTGAGGGGATTGCGACCGGTGTTCCAGATCAGCACCGTGCATTCCGCATCCGACATCTGGGGCAGATTCAGGGTTCCGTCGACGGTCTGATAGCGAAATCTCGCGTCGGATTCCCAGTTCGGGGGAAGTTCGGGCATGGGGCGGGCTCCAGATCAGCGTGAACTTGACCATAAAGCTCCGTTCGTCATGAAATTATTACAGCCTCAGGGAATACAACTTATGCGGACCATCCGTAGGTTATGCAGTGAAAGGTGGTTTGTCGCGCTGAATACTGAGGTGAGCGCGGTAAAGTTCTGCCTCAAGCGAAGATGAAAGCCGGCTTCGGACGCGGGAAGGGGCCGGAATCGCACCTGATCCGCATCTTGCGCGGACGAGGGCGATCCCGGCGATCCTGACCCGCCTGCGCGGCCAAGGCTCAGCCGAGCACGGGCATCACGAACTCGGCCCCGGTGCGGATGCCCGCCGGCCAGCGCGAGGTGGTGGTCTTCAGGCGGGTGTAGAAGCCCACGCCCTCCAGGCCATAGACGTTGCGATCGCCGAAGATCGAACGCTTCCAGCCGCCGAAGGAATGATAGGCGATGGGAACCGGGATCGGCACGTTGATGCCCACCATGCCGGCCAGCACGCCATAATCGAAGGCGCGGGCTGCATCGCCGTCGCGGGTGAAGATGGCGGCGCCATTGCCGTATTCGTGGTCGTTCACCAGTTGCAGGGCTTCATCGAAGCTCGGCACGCGCACCACGGAGAGCACGGGGCCGAAGATCTCCTCCTTGTAGATGCGCATGTCGGGGGTCACATCGTCGAACAGGCACCCGCCGATATAATAGCCGTTCTCATAGCCCTGGAGCTTGAGGGCGCGCCCGTCCACCGTCAGCTTCGCGCCTTCGGAAACGCCGAGGTCCACATAGCCGCGCACCTTGGCGAGGTGCTCCTTGGTGACGAGCGGCCCCATCTCGCTCGCGGGGTCGTTGCCGGGGCCGACCTTCAGCGCGCGCACGCGCGGCTCCAGCCGCTCCATGAGCGCGTCGCCGATGCCGCCCACCGCCACCGCCACCGAGACCGCCATGCAGCGTTCGCCGGCCGAGCCGTAGCCGGCGCCCATGAGGGCATCGACGGTCTTGTCCAGGTCGGCGTCGGGCATCACCACGAGATGGTTCTTGGCGCCGCACAGGGCCTGGGCGCGCTTTCCGTTGGCGGCGGCGGTCTTATAGACATATTCGCCGACCGCGGTGGAGCCGACGAAGCTCACCGCCGCCACCTTGGGGTGGGTCAAGAGCGCGTCCACCGCCTCCTTGTCGCCGTTGACCACATTGAACACGCCGGCCGGCAGGCCGGATTCGGCCAGCAGGTCCGCGAGGCGCAGGGAGAGGCTCGGGTCCTTCTCGGAGGGCTTCAGCACGAAGGTGTTGCCGCAGGCGAGCGCCACCGGGAACATCCAAAGCGGCACCATGGCCGGAAAGTTGAACGGCGTGATGCCCGCGCACACACCCACGGGATGGCGCTGGGAGAAGGTGTCGATGCCGCGCCCGACCTGGTCGGAGAATTCACCCTTCAGCAGATGCGGGATGCCGCAGGCGAATTCCACCACCTCGATGCCGCGCACCAGCTCGCCCTTGGCGTCTTCCACCGTCTTGCCGTGCTCGCGGCTGATGAGGGCGGCGAGATCGTCGATATTGCGCTCCAAAAGATCCTTGAAGCGGAACATCACGCGGGCGCGGGCCGGCGCGGGCTGGGTCGCCCAGGCGGGCAGGGCGGCGGCGGCGGCCTGCACCGCTTCGTCCACGCGCACGGTGGAGGCGAGCAGGACGGTGCCGATCTGCTCGCCCGTGGCGGGCTCGAAGGTGGGGGCCGAGCGGTCTTCGCCCGCGATGTGGCGCCCCTGGATGTAATGGCCGATGGTCTGCATGCTGTCCTCCCGCGCGAAATCCTGCCGCACTTGAACTCTGGCATCCGCGCGGAGCAATGCCTAAGATCCCGGACTCATTCCGCGTTTTTGGGCATATGCCGGGAACCCTCCGCCATGAACTGGGATCATGCCCGCGTTTTCCTCGCGGTCGCGCGGGCGGGCCAGATGCTCGCCGCCGCGCGCAAGCTCGGGCTGGATCACGCCACGGTCACGCGGCGGCTGACCGCGCTGGAAGACGATCTCGGCGCCAAGGTGTTCGAGCGGCGGCCGAGCGGCTGCACGCTCACCGCCATCGGCGAGCAGTTCCTGCCTATGGCCGAGCGGGTGGAAAGCGAGATGCTGCGGGCCCGCGCCCTGCTGGGCAATGCGGATCTCAAGCTGGAAGGCACGGTGCGCATCGGCGCGCCGGACGGGTTCGGCACCTATTTCCTGGCGGCGCGGCTCGCCCGCTTCGCCGGGATGCATCCCGACCTCGTGGTGCAATTGGTGCCGCTGCCGCGCACCTTCTCGCTCTCAAAGCGCGAGGCCGACATCGCCATCATCCTGGAGCGGCCGCAGGAGGGGCGCCTGTTCGGCCGCAAGCTGACGGACTATTCGCTCGGCGTCTATGCCGCCCGGTCCTATCTCGACCGGACCGGGCCGGTGGAGCGCGAGGCGGACCTCGCCGACCGCACGCTCGTGACCTATGTGCAGGATCTCACCTACAGCTCGGGCCTCGATTATATGGGCGCGCTGATCGAGCTGACCGCGCGGCGGTTCGAATGCGCGAGCGTGGTGGGCCAGCTGGAGGCGATCCGCGCCGGGGCGGGGCTCGGCATCCTGCATGATTATGCCGCCGCCGCCTGCCCGGAGCTGGTGCGCATTCTGCCCGCCGTCACCTTTTCGCGCACCTATTGGCTGGTGGTGCACGCGGACCTGCGCGACCTGCGCCGCATCGCCGAGACCGAGCACTTCATCGCGGACGAGGTGCGCGCGAGCCGCGGGGCGTTCGTGGTGGGGTAGGGGCGTTGAGACAGTGCGCTAGGACGCCGCCTTTTCCGCCTCGCCCTCGCCGTTCAGCGCCTTGGTGAAGGTGGAGAAGAACTGGTCCGCCAGCTTGCGGGCGGTGGCCTGGATGAGGCGGCCGCCGAGCGAGGCGAGCTTGCCGCCGATCTGCGCGTCCGCCTTGTAGGTGAGGAGGGTTTCGTCCCCGTCCTCGGCCAAAGTCACCACGGCATCGCCCTTGGCGAAGCCAGCGACCCCGCCGCTGCCCTGGCCGACGATGCGGCAGCTTTCCGGGGGCGTGATGTCCTGCAATTCCACAGTCCCCGCGAAATTGGCCGAGACCGGACCCACCTTGATCTGCACCTTGGCGGCGAAGGCGTTGGGGCCGGTCTCGGTCAGCTCCTGGCAGCCGGGAATGCAGGCGCGCAGCATTTGCGGATCAAGGATGGCCTTCCACACCGTCTCGCGCGGCGCGGCGATGCGATATTCGCCGACGATTTCCATGACGAAAGTCCTTTCGAGCGCTCACACGGCGCAATAGCGATCCTGAATGTCCTTGTCGGCCAGAAGCGCGGCGGCGCTGCTTTCATGGACGATTTCACCCTGGTCGATGATGACCGCCCGGTCGGCCAGCTTCAATGCCCATTCGACATTCTGCTCCACCAGCACCAGGGTCACGCCCTGGTCGCGCAGCTTGCGGAACAGGACGCCCATCTCCTCCACCAGCACCGGCATGATGCCCTCGGAGGGTTCGTCCAGCAGGATCATGGAGGGTTTCGCGATCATGGCGCGGGCGATGGCCAGCATCTGCTGCTCGCCGCCCGACATGGTGGTGCCCTGCTGGTGCAGGCGCTCTTTCAGGCGCGGGAAGCTCTCGGCGATCTCGTCGATGGCCGCGCGCTCGCCGATCTTCTTGGTCGACGCGACGAGGCCGAGCTGCAGGTTTTCCCGCACGGTCAGCCCCGGCACGATGCGCCGCTCCTCCGGCACATAGGCAAGGCCGAGCTTGAAGCGCTCATGCGCGGCGCGCGGCAGAAGCTCCGCGCCGTCGAAGCGCACCCGCCCGGTGGCGCGCGGCATCAGCCCCATCACTGCCCGCAAGGTGGAGGTCTTGCCGGCGCCGTTGCGGCCGACCAAAGCGACGATCTCGCCCTTCTCCACCTTCAGGCTCACCTTGTGGAGGATGTGGCTTGCGCCATACCATGCATCGAGGCCCGCGATCTCAAGCATAGCCATCGTTCTGACCCAGATAGACGCGACGGACGTCCTTGTCCGTCTGGATGGATTGGGGCGTGCCGTCGGCGATCAGCCGGCCGTGGTGCAGCACCAGGATGCGATCGCTGAGGCCGAGGATCATCTTCATCTTGTGCTCGACCAGCAGGATCGTGCGCTCGGCGGCGAGCTTCTCGATGAGGGCGACCATCTCCTTGGTCTCCTCCGGGCCCATGCCGGCGGTGGGCTCGTCCAGCAGCAGAAGTTCGGGATCGGCGGCCAGCGCGATGGCGATCTCCAGCGCCCGCTGCTCGCCATGGGCGAGCGCCTTGGCGGTGCGATGCGCCTTGGCCTGGAGCCCCACGGCGGCGAGCGCCGCATGGGCCTTCGCGTCGAGTGCGCCATAGCGGTCGCGATTGGAGAAGACGTCGTAGCGAGCCACGAAGGCCTGCGCCGCCACGCGCACGTTTTCATGCACCGAAAGCTCGGGGAAGATGTTGGTGATCTGGTAGGAGCGGGCGATGCCAAGATGCACGAATTTGTGCTGGAGCAGCCCGGTGAGGTCCTTCCCCTTGAAGCGGATCGCCCCGGTGGAGGGCGGCAGCACGCCGGACAGCACGTTGAAGAAAGTGCTCTTGCCGGCCCCGTTCGGGCCGATGATGGCGGTGACCTGGCGCGGCGCGAAGCTGGCGCTGATATCGGCGAGCGCGACGAACCCGCCGAAGCTGCGCCCGATGTTCTCGACGGAGAGAAGCGGCGTCGTCATCCCTGCGTCCTCCGGGAAATGAGGGTGCCCCAGATGCCCTTGGGCAGGAACAGGACGAAGGCGATGAAGATCAGCCCGACGATCAGCTGCCAGTGGGAGGTCCAGAGCGAGGCCACATCCTCGATCAGCAGGAACACCAGGGCGCCCACGAAGGGCCCGAAGAAGCTGCCGGCGCCGCCGAGCAGCGTCATCATCACCACCAGGCCCGAGGTCTGGTAGTGCAGCGTGTCCAGCGGCACGATGGCGAGATGCAGGGCCGAGAGCGCGCCGGCGAGCCCGCAGATCAGCCCCGACAGGATGAAGACGATGAGCTTGGTGCGCTCCACGTCATAGCCGCAGGCGCGTGCCCGGGTCTCGTTCTCGCGGATCGCCTCGATCACCGCGCCAAACGCCGAATTCAGCAGCCGGGAGACGAACCACAGCGCCAGCGCCGCGAACACCATCAGGACATAGTATTTCTTCACCGGGTCGAGAAAATCCACGGTGAAGCCGAACAGATTGATCGTGGAGACGGTGAAGCCGCGCAGGCCGTTTTCGCCGCCGGTCCAGGCGCTGGCCTGGAGCGCCACGTAATAGACGAGCTGGGAGAGCGCCAGCGTCACCATGGAGAAATAGATGCCGCGGGTGCGGATCGACAGCGCGCCCATGATCGCCGCCAGCACCCCCGCGCCCAGCACGCCCACCAGCATGGCGGGAAACCAGCCGAGGCCGAAATGGGCGATGGCGATGCCGGTGAGATAAGCGCCGCCGCCGAAAAAGGCCGCGTGCCCGAAGGAGAGCAGGCCGGTATAGCCGAACAGCAGGTTATAGCCGACCGCGAACAGGCCGAAGACCAGCACGTTCACCGCCAGCGCCTGGGAGGGCAGCACCCAGGGAAGCAGGCAGAGCGCGAGGATCGACAGGGCGACCCGCCAGCGCTGGAGCATCGCACCGAAACCGGTGGTCTTAACGCCCGTCCGCGCGGCCAGCGGCGGGGCGGCGGCGGAAGCCGGGGAAGGGGGCATGGAAGGATCTCCGCTCATGCGCGCGCGCCCTGGCCGAACAGGCCTTGCGGGCGGAACAGAAGGACGAGGGCCATCAGCGCGAACATGACGATGGTGGCCATTTCCGGCGCGAACAGCGCGGTCATGCTCACCGCGACGCCCACCACCAGCCCGGCGATCACCGCGCCGAGCAAAGACCCCATGCCGCCGATGACGGTGACGACGAACGCTTCGGCGAGCACCAGCGTGCCCATCTCCGGCGTCACGTTGCGCATGGGCGCGGCGAGCACGCCGCCGAGCGCGGTCAGCGCCACGCCGAGGCCGAACACCACCAGCCACAGGGCGCCGATATCCACCCCGAGCACCCGCATCATCAGCGGGTCCTTCGCGCCGGCGCGCACGATCAGGCCGAACCTGGTCTTCTCCAGCGCAAACCAGAGCGCCAGCAGCACCACCGCCACGAGGCCCACCACGAACAGGCGGTAGAGCGGGAAATAGCCGATGCCGAGATCCACCACCCCGCTCAGCGCCTCGGGTGTGGCGAAGGGCACGCCATCGGTGCCGAACACGATGCGCACCATTTCCACCAGCACATAGCCGAGGCCGAAGGTGAGCAGCAGCGGATCATCCACCGAGCGCTTGTAGAGCGGGCGGATGAGGAAGCGCTCGATCAGCATGCCGAACGCGCCCACCGCCAGCGGCGCGAGCAGCAGGGCCCACCAGAAATTTCCGGTCTGCTCGGCCACCCACAGTCCCGCATAGGCGCCGACCATGAACAGCGCGCCGTGGGCGAAGTTCACGATGCCCAGCATGCCAAAGATGATGGTGAGGCCGAGCGCCGCCATGATCAGCACCGCGCCCAGCGCGACGCCGGAAAACAGCTGCATGAGGATGAGTTCGAGATCCATGACGGCGTTCGGCTCCGGCTTTCTGTGTCGTCGCCTCTCCCCGGCGGGGAGGGAGAACTTCGGGCGTTCCTGTTCCCAGTGGGGTGAACTCGGGAGTGCCCCCTCTCCCCGCCGGGGAGAGGGCTGGGGTGAGGGGTGCTCCCCGGGGAGGGTCGCTCTCCGCCGGAAGGCTCTCCCCCTCACCCGTCCGCTGCGCGGCCGACCTCTCCCCGTCGGGGAGAGGTGAACTTTGCCTTCTGCCTCTCTCCCGTGAGCGGCGAAACCAAGCGCGCCCCCTCTCCCCGCCGGGGAGAGGGCTGGGGTGAGGGGCGGCTCAGGTCGGGAAGCCCAGTTCCGCGCAGGAGCGCAGCATGTCTTCCGAGCCGGGATCATTGGCGATGATGGCGAACAGATCCTGCTCGTTCGCCATGTCCGCCTTCTTCTTGGATTCCAGCACCAGCACCGCCTGCACCGACTGGTGGTCGCAGGCGCGATAATGCTGCGGGCCCTTGGCGACGTCGTATTTCAGGGTCTGCAGCGCCTCGACCATCTTGTCGGTGTCGGTGCTGCCGGCCTTCTCGATGGCGAGCAGGAGCGAGGCGACGCCGGTGAAGCCGTAGGCGCCATAATCGGTGGGATAGGCGCCGCCATTGGCTGCCTTGAAGGCATCGTTGAAGGTCTTCGCCGTGGGGACGGTGCTCTCCAGGCCCCAGTAATAATTGGCGCCGCCGATCACGCCGGCGAACACGTCGGGGCCCACCGCGAGGCGCTGGTTGTGCAGCAGCACCGGAACCACGATCTGCATCTGCTGCTTGAGGCCGAAATCGTTGGCCTGCTTGATGGAATTGGCCTGGTCGCGGCCGAAGTTGCAGATCGCCAGGATGTCCGGCTTCATGGAGCGGATGCGCGGCATCAGGGTCGAATAATCGGCGGCGCCGAACGGGTGGAGGATTTCCCCCACGCTCTCCGCGCCGATGGCGGCCGCGGCGCGCTTGAAGCCGCGCAGCATCTCATGGCCATAAGCGTAATCGGCCACGAGATAGGCGATCTTCGAGCCCTTCTTGAAGGTCTTCTTGGCGACCGCAGCGGTCGTCATGTGCGGGTTCAGCGCCTCGTGGAAGGTGAAGCGCGAGAAGTCCTTCACCTCATTGATGGTGTCCGACTGGCTGATCGAGACATAGAGCACACCGCGCGCGCGGGTCACTTCGTTGACCGCGAGCTGCACCGCGCTGGAGAGCGCGCCGACGATGGCATGCACCTTGTCCTTCTCGATCAGTTCGAGGGTGCGGGTGGCGGCCTCGCCGGCATTCAGCTTGTCGTCGCGGACCAGAAGCTCGACCTTGCGGCCGCCGATGCCGCCCTTGTCGTTCACCAGCTTGACCGCGAGTTCGGCGCTCTTCACCTGGTCCTTCGCCTCGGCGCCGAACGGGCCGGTGAGGGGGGTGGGAAAGCCGATGCGGATGGTCTCGGTCTGCGCCCGCAGGATCGCGGGCGCCGCCATGAGGCCGATGCCGGCCCCCATGCCGGCCAGGACGGCGCGGCGCGATACGCTAGAGAGCGGCGGCTTCAGAAAAGTGGCCATAAGTCCCTCCCAGGGGTCGTTTTTTTATGCTTCAGAAGGTCCCGAGCGCCTTCAGCAGGCGCGCGGGGGTCATGGGGATCTGCGAGATCGTGGCGTTGAACGGGGCGATGGCGTCGTTCACCGCATTCAGCGCCGCGGCGGAGGCGGCCGCCGTGCCAGCTTCACCGCAGCCCTTGGCGCCGAGCTCGGTGTCCTTGGTGGGCGTTTCCATGTGGTCGATCAGGATGTCGGGCATCTCGCACGACATGGGCACGAGGTAATCGGCCAGCGACCCATTGGTGAGCTGGCCGCTTTCATCATAGAGGCATTCCTCGAAGAAGGCCGCGCCCAGCCCTTGCACCACGCCGCCGCGCACCTGTTCTTCCACCAGCAGCGGATTGATGATGCGGCCGCAATCCTCCACCACGAAATGCTTGAGGATCTTCACGAGGCCGGTCTCGACATCCACCTCCACATGGCAGCCGTGGATGCCGTTGGTGAAGGCGAAGGGATAGCCCTGCGGCGCGTAATGATGCACCGCCGAGAGCTGGGCATTGGTGCCGGCGGGCAACGTATCGGAGCGGAAATAGGCGATGCGCGCCACTTCCGCGAGGCTGATGCGCGCCTGCCCGGTGGCGCGCTCGACGATCTCGCCGTTCACGAGGTCCAGCGCGGCGGGGGTGGCCTGGAGGATGGCGGCGGCGACGGCGAGCACATTGCCCTTGAGCTTGCGCGCCGCCTGAAGCGCGGTCTCCCCGCCGATGCCGGCGCCCCGGCAGGCCCAGGTGGCCCCGCCATGGGGCGTCACCTCGGTATCGCCGGTGATCACCCGCACGATGTCGCGCGAGACGCCGAGATAATCGGCGACGATCTGGCCCATGATGGTCTCGGTGCCCTGGCCCTGCTCGGTCACCGAAATCAGGCAACGCACCTCGCCGGAAGGGGTGATCTTGAGGATGGCGCCGTCCTGCGCCGAGATGCGCGCGCCGCCGACGCCGTAGAAGGCGGGGGTGGGATTGGTGATTTCCACGAAGGCGGCGATGCCGATGCCGCGATGGACGCCGCGCGCGCGGGCCTGCGCCTGCTCGGCCCGCAGGCGCTCGTAGTCCATCAGCCTGTGCAGCTTGGCAAGGCAGGCCTGGTGGGAGAGCGCCTCGAACTTGTAGCCCGTGGCCGAGGCGCAGGGATAGGCATCGTCGGCGATCATGTTGCGGGCGCGGATCGCGAACGGGTCGAGCCCGGTCTTCTCGCCGGCCAGATCCACCAGCCGCTCGGTGACCGCGCAGGCGATGGGGTGGCCCACCGCGCGATACTGGCTGGTCTGCACCTTGTTCTGGAACAGCACCTTGAGGTCCGCGCGATAGCCGGCAAGCGTATAGGGCGCGCCGATCAGGCGGATCACCTGGTTGCCTTCCACCGCGCTGGTGCGGGGATAGGTGGAGAAGGCGCCGACGGCGGTCTCGTCCTCCACGTCCATGGCGAGGATGGTGCCGTCCGCCGCCACGGCGGCGCGCGCCTTCACGCGGTGGTCGCGGGCGTGGATGTCGGAGACGAAGGCTTCCGTCCGGTCGGCGACGAACTTCACCGGCCGCCCGAGCATCATGGAGAGCCCGACCACCGCCATGTCCTCGTGATAGACATGCAGCTTCACGCCGAACGAGCCGCCCACATCCGGCGCGATCACCCGCACCCGGGATTCGGCGATGCCGTAATGGCGGGCATAGAGATCCTGGAACTGATAGGGCGTCTGGGTCGCGTGATGGACGGTCAGGCGCTCCTCGCTCGGGTCGTAATCGGCGATGATGGCGCGCGGCTCCAGCGTCACGCCGGTGTGGCGGCCGAAGCGGAATTCGCCTTCCACCACATGGGCGGCGGTGGCGAAGATGTCGTCCACCCCGCCGGTGTCGAGGCCGGCGCGGAAGCACATGTTGTCGGAAAGCTCGGGGGAGACGCGCGGCGCGCCCTCGGCCTGGGCCATGTCGAGGTCGGTGACCGGGGGCAATTCCTCGAAGCTGATGGCGACCATTTCCGCTGCATCCTCGGCGAGCGCGCGGGTATCGGCCACCACGGCCACCACCGCCTGTCCGGCCCACACCGCGCGTTCCAAAGGCAGCGGCAATTGGGGCGGGGATTTCATGCCCTTGAAATGGTCGAGCGTGCCCACCCAGGGCGTGCACAGGCGGGCGAGGTCCGCGCCGGTGGCGATCAGGCGCACGCCGGGCATGGCCTGCGCCGCCGCGATGTCCACATCCACGATCCGGGCATGGGCATAGGGGCTGCGCACGAAGGCGGCATGCAGCATGCGCGGCAAGGTGATGTCGGTGACATAGCGCCCGCGCCCTGCCAGGAGCCGCTTGGCATTGGGCCGCGACAGGGGCTGCCCCACATGGCCGGGCCGGTCGAACGTCTTGGCCGGTGCGTTCATGGGCGCACCTCACCGGCGGCGCAGCGGCGGGCGGTGGTCTCGATGGCGTCGACGATCGCCTCATAACCGGTACAGCGACAATAATTGCCGGAGAGGGCGTCGCGAATTTCCTCCCGCGTGGGCACGCCGCCCTGTTCCAGCAGGGCATGGGCATTCACCAGCACGCCGGGGGTGCAGAAGCCGCATTGCAGGGCGTTGCGCTGGTGGAAGGCCTGCTGCAGCTCGGCGATGGCGCCACGCTCGGAGAGCCCTTCCACCGTCTCGATCACCGCGCCCTCGGCCTGCACGGCGAGGACAAGGCAGGAATGGACGGGAACGCCGTCCATCATCACCAGGCAGGCGCCGCACGCGCCCATCTCGCAGCCCGTATGGGTGCCGGTGAGTTCCAGATCCAGCCGCAGGAAATCGGCGAGCGTGGTGCGCGGCGCGACGGCGCGCGCCACCTCCACGCCATTGACGGTGAGAGCGAGGGGAACGGGGGCGCTCATGTGGGGGAACTCACGGTTTGCAGCAGCCGGCCCAGCAGCACGCGCGCCAGATGGCGCCGCATGGCGGGGGGCAGGTGCTCGTCCTCAGCGGGGTCCAGCTCGGCTTCGATCAGGCCCTGGACATGGGCGATCAGCGCCGCGTCGATCTTCTGGCCGACCAGTGCGGCTTCCACGCTCTTGACGCGCACGGGAGTCGCGGCGACGGAGAAGAAGGCGATGCGCATGGACACAACGCGCCCGTCCTCTGCGAACAGGCCCTGAAGCCCTGCGCCGACCATGGCGTAGTCGCCCCGGCGGCGCGTCAGTTCGTCGAACGCCCAGCGATGGCGCGGGCCGACGCTCGGCACATGGAGCGCGACCAGGATCTCGCCGGGTTCGAGGGCGGTCTGGTACAGGTCCTGGAAATAGGCGTCGGCCGGGACGAGGCGGGTGCCCGCGGCGCCGTAAATCTCCATCCGCGCATTCATGGCCAGCATCATGGCCGGAAACTCGGAGGCCGGATCGGCGAGCGCCACGCTGCCGCCGAGGGTGCCGCGATTGCGGATGGCGGGATGCGCCACATGGGGGGCGGCCTGCGCCAGCAAGGGCGCGTGGCGCGCGATCAGCGGCTCGGTGAGCATCTGCGCGTGACGGGTGAGGCCGCCGATGCGCAGCATATCGCCCTCCAGCGTCACCCCGCGCATGTCGGGAATGCCGGCAAGGTCCACCAGGATTTCCGGCGCCTGCAGCCGCAGCGCCAGCGCCGGCACGAGGCTCTGCCCGCCGGAAATATAACTCGCGTCTCCCCCTTGCGCGAACGCGGCAAACGCATCGGCGAGGGTGTGGGCGCGCACATAGCCGAAGGCGCGAGCTTTCACGCGCAAACTCCCGTGGCGGTTTCCTCTTGCGGCTTTTGTAACCGCTTGGTCACAAAATTGGACAGGTCCAGGATGGGTTGTCAATAAGAAATGACCATTTGGTCACTTTCTCCAGTTGGGCTATCGAGAGTCGTGCCGTTCCTCGCAGCGGCCTCGGGCAGGAGAGCGTGCTGTTGGAAAAGGGGGATTCGCCGCGCCGCAAGGCCAGGGACCAGGCTCAATCCGCCGAACTGGCTTCCGGCGCCCCGCCGGAGCGGCCGAAGCGCCGCAACATGCGCGCCGCCGACCGCGAATTGGCCATCGTCGAGGAAGCCGCCCGCTTCTTCGCGGAGCACGGATTCGAGGGGCAGACCCGCGAGCTGGCGAAGCGCATGGGCATCACCCATTCCGCCATCTATCGCCATTTTCCCAGCAAGGAAGCGCTCATCGAGCGGGTGTACGAACACGTCTATCTCAGCCGCTGGAATCCGGAATGGAAGCGGCTGGTGACGGACCGGACCCATTCGCTCGAAGAGCGGCTGACCGCGTTCTATTTGCAATATGTCGAGAAGGTCTTCGATTATCAGTGGGTGCGGATCTTCGTCTTTTCCGGCCTGAAGTCGTTCGACATCACGAACCGCTATCTCACCATCGTGCGGGACCTGATCATCCTGCCGGCCTGCGCGGAATTGCGCCACGATCTCGGCCTGCCCGTGCCGCAGGAGGCGCCCATCGGCGAGCGCGAGGCGGAGATGTTCTGGGGCCTGCACGGGCGCATCTTCTATCTCGCCATCCGCCGCTTCGTTTACGGCACGCCGACCCCCGAAAGCCTCGACGCCGTGGTGCGCGATGCCGTGAAAAGCTTCCTGCACGGCGCGCGCTTCACCATGCAGGGCATTGTCGAGGCGGAGCGAGGCGCCTTGCCGTCGCGCGACCGCGACCGCGGCGCCGACCTTGGCGGGGCGAAGGGCGGGCGTTACTAAAGCTTGGCCGGGCGCGACGATGAAGCGGGGACGCGGAACCTATGGATATCTGGATCTCGATCGTCGCCACATTCGCCGTGATGCTCCTGGCCGCCGGCGCGGGCAGCATGCTGGCTCGGCGGCTGCCCGAGGCCTGGCTCGGGGAAGGCTCCATCATGAGCCTGAAGGCGAGCATGGCGATGGTCTCCACCATGTCCGCCCTGTTGCTGGGCCTGATGGTCAATTCGGCGCGCTACAATTTCAGCGAAGCCTATTCGGACGTGCAGAAATACGCGGCCAGCATCCAGTTGACGGACCTGGACCTGCTCAATTACGGCCCGGCCGCCTGCGACCTGCGCCACACCTTGCAGGAATATGGCCAGCAGCTGCTGGCCGAGACCTGGCAGAACAACGCCGATTTCTCCCAGGTCCGCACCGAAGGGTCCGCCCTGAAGGTGATCCTGCGGTTCGATTCGCAGGTCCGGGCACTTGTGCCCGGCACCGAAAGCCAGACGCAGGCGCGCTTGTCTTTGCTCGCGTTCGCCCATCAATTGGTGGAATACCGCTGGAAAGTCTCCGGCCTGGCGCGCACCGCGACGCCGACCATCTTCATCGCCGTGGTGATCTGCTGGTTTTCGCTGATCTTCCTCTATCTCGGCGTGTTCGCACCGCGCAATCCGCTGGTTGCCGTGGGGCATGTGCTCGCGATGATCGCGATCTCCGCAGCCATCTTCCTGGTGATCGAGATGGGTGAGCCGTTCGACGGCCTGATCCAGGTCTCGCCGGGGCCGCTGGTGCGGCTGCTCCATCGCATGGAGGCCGAGCCCTGCCCGGCGCCGCTCGCGCCTGCGGCGCAGCCGGGCTGAGGCGCTTTCCCGGCGGGACGCCCCCGGGCGGCGCGCACTTGGCCAAGGCCGCGCCGGGGGACGCCCTGCTCGGTCATTCCGACCGGTTCACATGTTGGGATAGTTCGGCCCGCCGCCGCCTTCCGGGGCGGTCCAGGTGATGTTCTGGTTCGGGTCCTTGATGTCGCACGTCTTGCAGTGCACGCAGTTCTGCGCATTGATCTGGAAGCGCGGCGCGTCCGCACCCTCCTCGATCCATTCATAGACGCCGGCCGGGCAATAGCGGTTCGACGGGCCGGCATAGATGTCGTGCTCGGAAGACTTCTGGAGCGCCATGTCCTTCACCACCAGATGGACCTGCTGGTCCTCCTCGTGATTCGTGTTGGAGATGAAGACCGAGGACAATTTGTCGAAGGTCAGCACGCCGTCCGGCTTGGGATAGGCGATCTTCTTGCACTGCGCCGCCGGCTTCAGGCTCGCCGCGTCGGTCTTGCCGTGCTTCAGCGTGCCGAACAGCGAGAAGCCGAACGTATTGGTCCACATGTCCAGCGCCCCGAGGCCGATGCCGACGAAGGTGCCGAACCGCGACCAGAGCGGCTTCACGTTGCGCACCTTCTTCAGGTCCGCGCCGATCGCCGAGGCGCGCCAGGCGTTCTCATAGGTGATCAGCTCGTCGTGGCCGCGCCCGTCCGCCAGCGCCGGGGCGAGATGGTCCGCCGCGAGAATGCCCGAGAGCACCGCATTGTGGCTGCCCTTGATGCGCGGCACGTTCACGAAGCCGGCCGCGCAGCCCACCAGCACGCCGCCCGGGAAGGAGAGCTTGGGCACGCTCTGATATCCGCCCTCGGTGATGGCGCGCGCGCCATAGGAGATGCGCTTGCCGCCCTCGAACGTGTCGCGGAACGTGGGATGGGTCTTGAAGCGCTGGAATTCGTCGAACGGGGAGAGATAGGGGTTCTGGTAATTGAGATGGACGACGAAGCCCACCATCACCTGCTCGTCCTCCATGTGATAGAGGAACGCGCCGCCGCCGGTGGAATTGCCGAGCGGCCAGCCGAAGGCGTGCTGCACCAGGCCGGGCTGGTGCTTTTCCTTCTTCACCTTCCACAATTCTTTCAGCCCGATGCCGTACTTGCCGGGCTCCTTGCCGGCATCCAGGGCGTATTTCGCGATCAATTGCTTGGTCAGATGGCCGCGCGCGCCTTCCGCGAACACGGTGTAGCGGCCGCGCAATTCCATGCCGCGGGTGAACTCGCCCTTGGGGGTGCCGTGCTTGTCCACGCCCATGTCGCCGGTGGCGATGCCCACCACGGCGCCCTTCTCGTCGAGGAGGATCTCGTCGGCGGCGAAGCCGGGATAGATCTCCACCCCCAGCGCCTCGGCCTTCTGCGCCAGCCAGCGGCAGACATTGCCCAGCGAGCCGACATAATTGCCGTGGTTGTTCATCAGCGGCGGCATGGCGAAATTGGGCAGCTTCACGCCGCCGGCCGGGCCGAGCAGGTAGAAATGATCCTCGCTCACCGGCGTCACCAGCGGCGCATCGGCCTCGGTGCGCCAATCGGGGAACAGCAGGTCGAGGCCGATCGGGTCCACCACCGCGCCGGAGAGGATATGGGCGCCGACTTCCGAGCCCTTCTCCACCACGACGACGGAAATCTCCTCGCCGCGCTCCGCGGAAAGCTGCTTCAGGCGAATGGCCGTGGCAAGACCGGCGGGACCTGCCCCAACCACGACCACGTCGTAGTCCATCCCTTCGCGTTCCGGCAGTTCCGCCTCGCTCATCGATTGCTCCCGCATACGTCAGCCCTTTATCCTTGGAGTTCTTCCACGGTTGAAGCGATCTGACAATTCGACCTTGCGCGCGGCAGCTTCGCGCAGGGGGAGAATTTGCGCGTCATCGCTGGCACGCCGCTTTCCGGCATCCCCCGCTTTTCGGCGCCGGCCGCCGGCCATCGCAAAAGCGCCTCGCGGAAGGGGCGCAAAATCCGCCGCGCCGATCCTGTCGTTCCCTCCGGGCCCATTCCGCTTTATCCTGAGCGCCCCTGACCCCTCCGGTGCCCATGGCTTCCTTGTCCCTCGACGAATGGCGCGACATCCTGGCTTTCCATCTGGAGGCGGGGGTGGATGTGGCCGTCGGCGAGGCCCCGGTGGACCGGTTCGCCGAAAGCGCGGCGGCCCAGGCGTCGGCCGCCGCCGCGCGGACGCAGGGCACGCCGGCCCGGGGCGCGCCGGGAAGCACCGGCTCAATGCGCCCGGCGGCGGCGCAGCAGCCTGCCATGGGTGAAGGCCGTCCCGCTCCATCCGCACCGGCGCAAGCCGCGTCCGCACAGGCGACGCAAGCCGGCGCTGCGCGGGCCGCGGGCGGGGCGAGCAGCCATCCGCCGGCCGTGCCGACGCTCTCGGCGGCCCCGCCCGACATGGCGGAAATGGCCGCGCGGGACATGGCCCATGCGGCGGCGAGCCTGGACGATCTGCGCGCCATCATGGAGGTGTTCGACGGCTGCCCCTTGAAGCGCACCGCCACCCGCATGGTGTTCGCCGACGGCAATCCCGAGGCGCGCATCATGTTCGTGGGCGAAGCGCCGGGCCGCGACGAGGACGAGCAGGGGCTTCCCTTCGTCGGCCGCTCGGGCCGGCTGCTGGACCTGATGCTCGGCGCCATCGGGCTCGACCGCACCAGCGCCTATATCGCCAATGTGATTCCCTGGCGGCCGCCGGGAAACCGCACGCCGACCCCGCAGGAAACCGCCATCTGCCTGCCGTTCATCCGGCGCCAGATCCAGCTGGCGGACCCCGATATCCTGGTCTGCCTCGGCGGTCCCTCCGCCCAGGCCCTGCTCGCGGTGAACGAGGGCATCACCCGGATGCGCGGGAAACTGGTGGAATACGATACCGGGACGCGGGTGATTCGCGCCCTGCCCACCTTCCACCCGGCCTATCTGCTGCGCACGCCGCTGGGCAAGCGGCTGGTGTGGCGCGACCTGCTGGCCGTGGAAGCGCTTTTGGCGCAGGGGGGCGGAAAGTCGGGCTGAACCGTGGCGCGCGGGGGTTCCGGTTCGCCGCATCCCCGACCGCCGGCGCGGCGTCCGCCGGACGGGTCAGAGATCGGAGGATTCGTAGGAACCGGTCATGGGCGCGCTGACCAGCGAGGAATTGCGATAGCGCGGATCGTCGGTCACTTCCTCGCCGATCCAGGGCGGCAGGGCGACCGTCTCCGCCGGGTCGGTCAGCTCGACCTCGGCGACCACGAGGCCCTTGTTCTCGGCCTCGAACACATCGACGGTCCACACCTTGCCGGCGAAATCCACCTCGTAGCGGGTCTTCTCGATGAGCGGCTTCATGCACTGCTCGGCAAGCATCATCTCGGCATGGTCGGGCGGAATCTCATATTCGAATTCGGGCCGGGACATGCCCTCGGTGCGGCCTTTCACCGTAATGAAGGCCTTCTCGCCCGCCCGCCGGATGCGCACCGTGCATTCGGCACCGATGCACAGATACCCTTGGGAGAAGCGTGCGCCCCGCGCGCCCGCGCGCCAAGCGTCGGATGTCACCAAGAACTTCCGTTCGACTTCGACGGGCATGCGCGATCCTGATTATCGAGCGGCGAATTCTCTCGCATCTGGATTAATGACGCTACCCGGAAAGCATCCCTTCTTGCGTGTAAGTCGATGACTGCGTCCAAAATGGCGCGCTTTGACTACTTTATGCGACAAAATATGCGGGAAAAATGCGCGCCCAGGTTACTTGGGTGTTCTCGGGCGCGCATGGATTGCGGGCCGGAAGGCGCGACGCGCCACCCGGCCGAGCCCGATCAGCTCTGCGCGCCGTCGAACTTGCTCGGCGGATTGGTGTCGCCGATGGTGGTCACGCGCATGATGTTGGTGGTGCCCGGCTTGGCGAACGGCACGCCGGCGGTGATGGCGAGGCGATCGCCCGGGGTGCCGAGATCCTCTTCCACCGCGATCCGCACCGCCGTATCCACCATCTCGCCGAAGGAGTGGATGTCCTCCTCCACATGCACCGCGTGCACGCCGTAGGAGAGGGCGAGGCGGCGGGCGGTCTCCAGGCTCGTGGTGATGCCGAGGATCGGCATGGGCGGGCGCTCGCGCGCGGCGCGCAGGGCCGTGGTGCCCGACAGGGTGTAGGCGACTAGGGCGGAGGCATCCACCGCGATGGCGGTCTGGTAGGTGGCCTTGGTCACCGCATCGCCGATGGTCTTGCCCCATTCGGCCTGGGTGGCGTCCAGGGTCTTGCGATAGCCGGGGTCGCGCTCCACGTGGCGGATGATGTCGTCCATGAAGGAGACCGCTTCCACCGGATATTGCCCGGCGGCGCTCTCGGCCGAGAGCATCACGCAGTCCGCGCCCTCATACACGGCGGTGGCGACGTCGGAGACTTCCGCGCGGGTGGGCACGGGGGCGGTGATCATGCTTTCCAGCATCTGGGTCGCCACGATCACCGGCTTTCCGTAGCGGCGCGATTCCGCGATCATGCGCTTCTGGATCGCCGGGATCTCGGGCAGGGAGAGTTCGACGCCGAGGTCGCCGCGCGCCACCATGATCGAATCGGAGAGCTTCACCAGTTCGGTGAGATGCTCCACCGCCGCCGGCTTCTCCATCTTCAGCATGATGGCGGCGCCGCGATCGCCGATCAGCGCGCGCGCCTCGTGGATGTCGTCGGGGCGCTGCACGAACGAGAGCGCGATCCACTCGACGCCGAGATTGCAGGCGAAATCCAGGTCCTTGCGGTCCTTCTCCGTCAGCGGGGAGAGCGGGAGGACCACGTCGGGAATGTTGAAGCCCTTGTTGTTGGACAGCCGCGTGCCGCTGATGACCTGGGCGTCCAGCCAGCCGGGGCCCTTGGCCACCACCTTCAGGCGCACCTTGCCGTCGTCGCACAGGACGGTGGAGCCGACGACCAGCGCCTCGATGATGTCGGGATGGGGGATCGGCACGCGGTTTTCATCGCCCAGCGTGGCGACATCGGCATCGAAGCGCAGCACCTTGCCGGGCGCGAAGGTGATGGCATTGTCGGCGAACTTGCCGAGGCGCAGCTTGGGGCCCTGAAGATCGGCGATCACGCCGATGGGGCGGCCGACATCCTGTTCCAGCGCGCGGATGCGGGCGAGCACCTCGCCGTGGTTTTCCTGGGTGCCGTGGCTGAAGTTGAGGCGGAACACATCGACCCCGGCCTGGAACAATTCCTTCAGCTTTTCCGGGCTGTTGGAGGCGGGCCCGACGGTTGCCACGATCTTTGTGGCACGCGCGCGCTTCGTCGACATTCTCGTCTCCTCCCGTTTTGCGGTCGTTGGCCGCCCGTTGATCCGTGTCCGGCCGATGGTCGCGGCTTCTTTGTTCTTATGGTGTGGGCAGGGGCCGGCGCCGTCCGGCGGCCACCCCCTGCGCACCCGTCCCGGCTTGCCGGGGGTATCGTATTTACATAAAGGTCTTAGCCGAAAGTTCTATGACTTTCGGCCAAGCTTGGCCGTTTTCACGCGACGTCGTGATTGGCCAGCAGTTCCAGCGCCTGCACCATGGCGGAATGGTCCAGCTTGGAGCCGCCGCGGGCGGCGACCGCATTGAACAATTCCTGGGCGGTGGCGGTGTTGGGCAGCGCGATCTGCAGCGCGCGCGCCGAGGAGAGCGCCAGGTTCAGATCCTTCTGGTGCAGCTCGATGCGGAAGCCGGGGGCGAAATTGCGCTTCACGATGCGCTCGCCATGCACTTCCAGGATGCGCGAATTGGCGAAGCCGCCCATCAGCGCCTGGCGCACCTTCGCGGGGTCCGCGCCGGCCTTGGAGGCGAACAGCAGCGCCTCGCTCACCGCCTCGATGGTGAGGGCGACGATGATCTGGTTCGCGACCTTGGTGGTCTGCCCGTCGCCGTTGCCGCCGACGAGGGTGATGTTCTTGCCCATCTTCTCGAACAGGGGCTTCACGGTCTCGAACGCGCCCTCGGGGCCGCCGACCATGATGGTGAGGGAGGCGGCCTTCGCGCCCACGTCGCCGCCGGAGACCGGGGCGTCGAGATAGTCGCAGCCGAGCGCATTGATCTTCTGCGCGAACTTTTTGGTCTCCACCGGCGAGATGGAGCTCATGTCGACCACGATCTTGCCGGCGGTCAGGCCCTCGGCGACGCCGCCCTTGCCGAACAGGGCTTCGTCCACGTGCGGCGTATCGGGCACCATGAGGATGATGATGTCGGAGTTCTTCGCCACTTCGGCCGAGGAGGCGACGGCGGTGGCGCCCTTGTCGGTCAGCTCGGACGGGATCTTGAACACGTCATAGACGAACAGGGTGTGGCCGGCGTCGATGAGGTGGCCGGCCATGGGGGTGCCCATGATGCCGAGACCGATGAAACCCACGTTCATGTGCGTATCTCCTGGATTGATTTCACCCCCGCCGGGCGGGGCAGGGGTGCTTGATTTGCGGCCGGAGCCGAGGATGTCCGGCCCGCGGACGGCCTACTGGTAATCCTTGATCCAGCCGATGCCTTCGTCGGTCGTGGTCTTGGGCTTGTATTCGCAGCCGATCCAGCCGGTGTAGCCGGCCTCGTCGATGGCTTTCAGCACGAACGGATAATTGATCTCGCCCGTGCCCGGCTCGCCGCGGCCCGGATTGTCCGCCAGCTGGATGTGCTTGATGCGGGGCAGGTTGGCCCGGATGGTGGGGACGAGATCCCCTTCCATGATCTGCATGTGATAGATGTCGTACTGGAAGAAGATGTCGTCCGCGCCGACTTCGTCGAACAGCGCCAGCGCCTGCTTGGTGTTGGTCAGGTAGAAGCCGGGGATGTCGCGGGTGTTGATGGCTTCCGCCACGAACGGGATGCCCGCCTTTTTGAGTTCCGCGGCCGCGAACTTGAGGTTCGACACCAGGGTCTCGTGCACGGTCTCGGCCGGCACGTCCTTGGGGGTGAGACCCACCAGCACGTTCAGCGTCTGCGTGCCGAGCACCTTGGCATATTCGATGCCCTTGCCGACGCTGTCCTGGAATTCGCCGACCCGGTCCGGCAGCACGGCGAGGCCGCGCTCGCCCTTGGCCCAGTCGCCGGCGGGCAGGTTGTGGAGCGCCTGGGTCAGGCCGTTCTCCTTGAGCTTCTCGGCGAGCTGCTCGGCGGGATAGGCATAGGGAAACAGATACTCGACGCCCTTGAAGCCCACCGACGCCGCCTTGGCGAAGCGTTCGGTGAAATCAAGCTCGTTCCAGAGCATTGTGAGATTCGCTGCGAGTTTGGGCATTCACCTCTCCGCTGGCTTAGCCTTGGCCTTTTCGACGTTTGCGCTCAACTCCCCGGCGGCGGGCAAGCTCCGCTTCGGGTTGGTCCTCGATCGGCGGACATGGCCGCCGCGCATGCCGGCCCCCGTTGCAAGGGCGGCTGGGCGAGGCGGCGATCCCCTTGTGAACGATCGCCGCGGCGCCCGGACGGGCCCGGCGCCGACGACATCGCCCCGCCACCGCGCGCAGCCGGCGGGAACCGGCACCGGCAGGGCGGAGCAAAGCTTTAGCAGATCACTCGGCCGGCTCAACCTGCCGCACCTGGTCCACGGGCACGTCGAGGATGTCCTCGAACTCGTTGACCTTGTCGATCTCGACGCCCATGGCGATGTTGGTGACGCGCTCCAGGATGAATTCCAGCACCACCGGCACCTGATGTTCCTGCATCAGTTTCTCGGCATTGATGAAGGCATCCTTGAACTCGTTCGGCGTGCGCACGCGGATCGCCTTGCAGCCGAGGCCCTCGGCCACCGCCACATGGTCCACGCCATAAGCGCCGATCTCTTCGGAATTGATGTTGTCGAACGACAGCGAGACCTCGAAATCCATCTCGAAGCCGCGCTGCGCCTGGCGGATCAGCCCGAGGTAGGAATTGTTCACCACCACGTGCAGATAGGGCAGCTTGTGCTGGGCGCCCACCGCCAGTTCCTCGATCAGGAACTGGAAATCATAGTCGCCCGAGAGCGCGACGATCTTGGCGTCCGGGCGGGCGGCGCGCACGCCGAGGGCGGCGGGAAGCGTCCAGCCGAGCGGGCCGGCCTGGCCGCAATTGATCCAGTGGCGCGGGTTGTAGACGTTCAGGAACTGCGCGCCGGCGATCTGCGAGAGGCCGATGGTGGTGACATAGGTGACGTCGCGGCCGAGCGCCTCGTTCATCTCCTCATAGACCCGCTGCGGCTTCAGCGGCACATTGTCGAAGTGCGACTTGCGCAGCATGGTCTGCTTGCGCATGAGGCATTCGTCCGCCCATTTGGAGAAGTCGGGCAGCTTGCCGGCGGCCTTCCATTCCTTGGCGATGGCGACGAACAGCGCCAGCGCCGCCTTGGCGTCGGAGACGATGCCGAAATCCGGGCCGAACACGCGGCCGATCTGGGTCGGCTCGATGTCCACATGCACGAACTTGCGGCCCTTGGTGTAGACCTCGACCGAGCCGGTGTGGCGGTTGGCCCAGCGGTTGCCGATGCCGAGCACGAAGTCGGAGGCCAGCATGTTCGCATTGCCGTAGCGATGCGAGGTCTGCAGGCCGCACATGCCGGCCATCAGCGGGTGATCGTCGGGAATGGTGCCCCAGCCCATGAGGGTGGGGATAACCGGCACGCCGGTGACTTCGGCCAGTTCCACCAGCAGGTCGGAGGCGTCCGCATTGATGATGCCGCCGCCGGCGACGATCAGCGGGCGCTCGGACGAGAGCAGGAATTCGAGGCCCTTCTCGGCCTGGGCGCGGGTCGCCTTGGGCTTGTAGACGGGCAGCGGCTCATAGGTGCTCTCGTCGAACTCGATCTCGGCGAGCTGCACGTCGATGGGCAGGTCGATCAGCACCGGGCCGGGGCGGCCGGAGCGCATGACGTGGAAGGCCTGCTGGAACACCATGGGCACCAGCGCCGGCTCGCGCACGGTCACGGCCCATTTGGTGACCGGCTTGGCGATGGATTCGATGTCCACCGCCTGGAAGTCTTCCTTATAGAGGCGGGCGCGGGGCGCCTGGCCGGTGATGCAGAGGATCGGGATCGAATCCGCCGAGGCGGAATAAAGGCCGGTGATCATGTCCGTGCCGGCGGGGCCGGAGGTGCCGATGCACACACCGATATTGCCGGCCACCGCGCGGGTATAGCCCTCGGCCATGTGGGAGGCGCCTTCCACATGGCGCGCCAGCACGTGGCGGATGGAGCCGCGCAGCTTCATGGCGGAGTAGAGCGGGTTGATCGCCGCCCCGGGAACACCGAAGGCGCAGGTGATGCCTTCCTTCTCGAGAACGCGGACGGCTGCGTCTATGGCACGCATGCGGGGCATGGTGTCCTCCCTATTTCTGAATTGTCCCTTGGATACTCCCGTGCCTTTCGTTCCACTATCGAAGATATGGAACGACATTGATGCCGAAAAGGCAAAGATGGCGAAAAAGCCGTGTCGGCTGAATAGTTTGGCGTTGCAGCATGTGCGCTGCAAAAGCCCCGGGCGGGGCCGGCGGCGCGGCGGAAGGGGCGCCGCGCGGGCGCGGGAGAGCCTTGCGCCACAAGGCAAAACGGCGGCCGGACCCCCGGTCCGCCGCCCTCCCGATCTGCCCCGCCGCAGCGCCGCGCGCCGCACCCGGGGCGGGTTGCGGCGGCGCCGATGATGCAGCGCGGATGATCCCGCCTCAGCCGCGGGCGAGGGCCGCCACCTGCGCCATGCTTGCGATCTCCGCGCTCTGGAGCAGGCTGCGCGCGAGATCCGGAGTTTTATCCCCCAGCACCGGGTTCGCCAGCGTGGTGAATTTCGCGGCCAGCGCGGCGTCCGCCGGAAACAGGTCCGGCTCGCCCGAGGGGTCGGGAATGTCCATCTCGAACGTGCCGGTGGTGGTGGTCACGGTGAGCCGGGCGCCGAAGGGATGCGCGCGGCCTTCCAAGGCGGAATCGGCTTCCACGTCGATGCGGTCGCACAGCGCGTCGAGCGCGGGATCGCCGAGCCGGTCGTAATCGTCCCAGCCGAAGGCGCCCTGGTCGAGCGCGACGGCGGCGGTGAAGGGCATGGAGAATTGCCCGTCCACCACCGTGCGCGCCCGGCGCTTCTCGTCCAGCGGCGCGCCGGTGAGCGTGATGCCGTTGGGATGCAGCCCCACGCGCACCTTCACGATGTCGGCGGCGGTGAGATGGTGTTCGGCCCGCAGCGACAGCAGCCCGTCGAGCGCGGCATGGGTATAGCGGCAGCTCGGATAGGGCTTCAGCCCGATCTTCATGGTCTCGTACACGGTGCCGAGGTCGCGCACCGCCTTGGCGGGGTCGGCGCCGTCGCTATAGCCGTGCAGGAAGCCGTGCTTGCCCTCGATGGCCTGCGAGGCGCCCTTGAAGCCCTCGGCCGAAAGCGTGGCCGCGATCAGTCCGTTCATGGCCGCCGCGCCCACCTGGTAGCGCTTGTTCCAGGCGCCGTTGACCAGGAATTGCAGCGAGCCCGCCGCCTGGCTCGCCGCCACCCCGAAGGCGCAGGCGATGCGCTCGGCATCGAGCCCCAGCAGCTTTCCGGCCGCCGCCGCCGCGCCGAACGTGCCGGCGGTGGCTGTGGGATGAAAGCCGCGCGCATAGTGCACAGTGGGATCGAGCGCGACGCCGAGCCGGCAGCACACTTCATACCCGGCGATCACGGCGGTGATGAAATCGCGCCCGCTGGCCCCCGTCATCTCGGCGGCGGCGAAGGCGGCGCAGACCACCGGCGCGCTCGGGTGGAGCGAGGATTCCGCATGGGTGTCGTCGAAATCCAGCGAATGGCCATAGACGCCGTTCAGCAGCGCGGCGACCGCCGGGGCATAGGTGCGCGAAGCCCCGACCACGGTGCAGCCGCCGGGGCCGTCGAGGCCGAGGCGAGCGAGCATGGCGCGCACGCTGGCGCTGGAGTCCGCATCCGCCCCGCCGCGCGCGATATTGCCGAAGAAGTCGAGCACCAGCCGTTCGGCCCGCGCCACCACCTCCGCCGGGAGGTCGGCGAAGGCGAGATCGGCGACATAGCGCGCGAGAATAGTGGTTTCGTCGCTCATTTGGCGTCTCCCTGAAGCGCCGGCGTGCCGATTGCGCGCGCCAGAATGCCCTCGGCGCGCAGGCGCACGGGCGTATCCACCATGGCGCCGTCCAGCTTCACCGCCGCGCCGCCGGCGGCCGAGGCCGCAAGCACCCGCCGCGCCCAGTCCAATTCCGCCTGCGACGGGGCAAATCCCTTCATCACCGGCGCGATCTGGCGCGGATGGATGCACAGCTTGCCGGCGCAGCCGAGGCTTGCGGCATAAGCCGCTTCCCGCTCGCACAGGGCGGCATCGTCGAAGGCGGCGGTCACCCCGTCGAGCGGGCCTGCGAGACCCGCGAGGCGCGAGGCCAGCACCAGTTCGCTGCGCGCGGCGAGCAGGGCATCGTTGGTATGGGCGCTGCCGATGTCGGCGGCGAAATCGATGGAGCCGAAGGCGAGGCGGCGCACCTGCGGCGCGGCGGCGATGGCGCGGGCATTGGCGATGCCGCGCGCGCTCTCCACCAGCGCCATCACCGGCAGGCCGTCGAGAGCGGGGATGTCGGCGACGCTCTCGGCCTTGGGCAGCACCAGCCCGGCGAGCGGCAGGCGCCGCGCCAAAGCGAGGTCTTCCCCATGCCAGGGCGTGCCGACGGGATTGACGCGCAGGAAGATCGGCCCGCCGCCCGGCGGAAAGCCGGCCGCGATGGCGTCGCGCGCGCGGGGTTTCTCGGCCACCGCCACGGCATCCTCCAAATCGAGGATGATGGCATCGGCACCGGCGGCCAGCGCCTTGGCGAACCGTTCCGGCCGGTCGCCGGGAACAAACAGGACCACGAGACGCGCGTCGAACAGCGAGGAGGACATGAACGCCCCTGGATCAGAACCAATGAGGGCGCACAGTGCCGCGCGGCTGGCCCGGCGCAAATAGGGAATTGCTATGCCCGCTCATAGCAAAGACCTATGGCCCCATAGCCGAAGGGGAGAATTCCCGCTGCGGTTTTCCGAATCTGGCGCTCGGCAACGACAGTGCCAACGTTGCTCCGATGCGGAAAACGAAGCCGTAGAAGCTCTGCCCTATGCTCGGAAGCTTGACCAGATCGGCGATCCGCGCGAGGAAATCGGTGCGGTGACGAGGAGTGGCCCTCGCCGATCCGGAGTAACATTAGGATCGGAGTTCGGTCGGTTCGAGCCCGGCCCTCCGCAACCAAGTTCTGCCCCAAGTTTTCCCGTCTTGGTCGGCAGCCTCGCGCGGCGCAAAACCGCGCTATATGTTTTCAATATAACGCCTAGGCCAGATGCGTATTTGTGCTCTGGCGGCCTTTGGGGCGAGTGTCTCACGCCATGCGACCCGCACGGCGCGTGCGCGCCGGGCGCGGCGGCTCCTCGAACTTTTCCGGTCCCGATGCAGAACGATCTTGAAGGCATCCTTGTGGTCTCCGTGGAGCAGGCGGTCGCCGCTCCCTATCTGTCCTGCCGCCTCGCGGATGCCGGTGCGCGGGTGATCAAGATCGAACGGCCGGAAGGGGATTTCGCCCGCAATTACGATTCCCTGGTGCATGGCGAGAGCGCCTATTTCGTCTGGCTCAACCGGGGCAAGGACTCGGTCTGCCTGGATCTCAAGGCCCCGGACGATCTCGCGGTGCTGCGGGCGATGGTGGCCAAGGCGGATATCTTCATCCAGAACCTCGCGCCCGGCGCCATCGACCGGCTCGGCTTTGCGCCGGAAAAGCTGCGGGCGGAAAATCCCCGCCTGATCACCTGCTCCATCTCGGGCTATGGCGATACCGGTCCCTATCGCGACCTGAAAGCCTATGACCTGCTGGTGCAGGCGGAAACGGGCCTGTCCTCCATCACCGGCAACGAACACGGTTCCGCGCGGGTCGGCGTGTCGGTGTGCGATATCGCCGCCGGCATGACGGCGCTCCAGGCGGTGATGCAGGCGCTCTATGCCCGCGAGCGCACCGGCGTCGGCCGGCACATCGCGGTGTCGCTCTATCATGCGCTGTCCGACTGGATGAACGTGCCGTACCTGCAATATGTCTATGGCGGCAAGGTGCCGGAGCGGGCGGGGCTGAACCATCCCACCATCGCGCCCTATGGCGCCTATACCTGCGCCGACGGCAAGGCGGTGCTGTTCTCGATCCAGAACGAGCGGGAATGGCAGATGTTCTGCACCGAGGTGCTGGGCGATGCCGCCATTGCCGCCGATCCGCGCTTCGACAGCAATAATCATCGCGTCGCCTCCCGGCCGGCGCTGGACGAGGCGATCAACGCGGTGTTCTCCACGCTGACCCGCGCGCAGGCGGTGGAGCGGCTGGAGCGCGCCCGCGTGGCCTATGGCCGGGTCAGCACGCTCGAAGATGTCGCGGCCCATCCGCAAAACCGCTATGTGGACGTGGACACCCCCACCGGCCCGGTGCGCTGCCTCGCCCCCGGAGCGGTGGTGGATGGCCAGCCGGCGGAATTCCGCGCGGTGCCGGCGCTCGGCGCCCACACCGAAGCGGTGCGGGCGGCCTTCGCCCCCGCGCCGGCGTCCGCCTGAGACCAAGAAACAGGGAAGAAAACGCCATGACTGTTCGGCCCGCCGGCACGGCGCTCGCCCTCCTGGAGCGCTGGCTTGCCCCCTTCACGGCGCTGAAGGTGCTGGATGTGGGCTGCGGCACCGGCGCGCTCGCCCGCGCCCTCGGCACGCGCGGGGCCGATGTGACCGGCATCGATCCCCAGCCGGAGGCGATCGCCGCCGCCCGGGCCGCCGTGCCCGGAGCCCGCTTCGAACAGGCGGGCGCCCAGGCCCTGCCGTTCGCCGATGGGGAGTTCGGCGCGGCGGTGTTCCTCAACAGCCTGCACCACGTGCCGCAGCCGCTGATGGCGGCGGCGCTGCGCGAGGCGGCGCGGGTGAGCGGCGGCAATGTGGTGGTGATCGAGCCCCTGGCGGAGGGGACCTTCTTCGCCTCCATGCTGCCGGTGGAGGATGAAACCGAGATCCGCGCCCAGGCCCAGGCGGCGCTCGCCGCCGTGGCGCGCGACGGCCTGCACATTCTCGAATGCGTGGAATATGACGATCCGCGCAAATTCTCCGGGCTCGACGCCTTCATCGCCAAGCTCGTGGAGGTGGACCCCGCCCGCGCCCCCGCGACCGTCGAGAAGCGCGGCGTGCTGCAAGAGCTGTTCAACGCCAATGCGGTGCCGGACGGCGCCCTGTTCCGCCTGGTTCAGCCGCACCGGGCGCATCGGCTGGGTTTTTCCGATTGCGATTTGCAAGAGGAACTTGAAGCCATGCAGCTTGCTTTAGCGGCGCCCGGCGGAAACCCTCATGATGGTAGTGAAGCGAGGCTGCGCCAAAGGATTGAAGCTCTCAAAAAGGAGCTTGAAGCGCGAAAGCGCGAACCCTAGCGAGCGTGCACGGGGCGACCTAGCTCCATAGATTTCCCTTCTTCGTACCCCTTTGCGTATAATCCCGGCTTCTGACCCTCAGGGAAGACGCCGACCGTGGACCTGCGCCAACTTCGTTACTTCACCACCATCGTGGAGATGGGCTCCTTCTCCAAGGCCGCCCATCGGCTGCGCGTCGCCCAGCCGGCGCTGAGCCAGCATGTGCGCAACATGGAGATGGATCTCGGCGTGGAGCTTCTGTTCCGCAGCCCCCAGGGCGTGCGGCCGACGGAGGCGGGCGAAACCCTGCTGCGCCATGCCCGCCTGATCATCGGCCAGATGGAGGTGGCGCGCGAGGCGGTGAAGGGTGGGCAGGCGGAACCGGCGGGCGAAGTGCGGTTCGGCATGCCCGGCACCATCAGCCAGATGCTGTGCGTGCCTTTGCTGAGCGAGGCCCGGCGGCGCTATCCCAAGGTCAAGCTGCGGGTCGCCGAGGCCATGAGCGGCTTCGTGCTGGATTGGCTGCGCGACGGCAAAATCGATCTCGGCGTGCTCTATCGCACGGTCAATGATCGCGGCCTGATCGCCCATCGCGTGCTGTCCGAGGAATTGTGCCTGATCGGGCCCAAGGTGCCACCGGAGGGGGAGAGCCATCCCTCGGGCGGGCCGGTGCCGCTCGGCCGGGTGGCGCAGCTCACGCTGATTCTGCCGAGCCTCGGCCACGGCCTGCGCGAGCTGATCGAGGAGCGGGCGATCTCCGAGGGGGCGTTGCTCAGCACGGTCATCGACATCGACACCTATGGCCAGATCAAGCTGCTGGTGGAGGGCGGGCTCGGCTATGCCATCCTTCCGGCGGCGGCGGTGCGGCGCGAGGTGGAGGAGGGGCGGCTTCTCGCCTGGCCGCTGGGCGTGCCGGTGCTGACCCGCGACCTGCACATCGTGCGGCCCTGCGACCGGCCGCTGTCGAATGCCGTGCGGGCCATCGATGCGCTGGCGCACGCCACCTTGATCCGCCTGGTGCGGGAAGGCGCCTGGAGCGCCTCCCTGGCCGAGGAGACGGAGGAGGCGCGGTAGCAGGCGCGGCAGGGGGCGCGGCAGGGGGGCGCGGCAGGCGGCGCGGCAAGGGGCGCGGCAGGGGGCGCGCGCCGCGCGGAACGTGAGATCGTCCGTTTCAGTGTCACATGACCTAGCGGAATACTGCTTTTTGCCCGGCCATAATAAATTGCGATTACAAGCAGCTCTAAATAGTCTTTGCTTCTGGCGTCGCGCATTTTCAAGATGCGCCGGCGCAGATGACGCTGCCGGGTCCGTTACGGCCCGCGAAGGTCCCCAATGCCGCGAGCGACTTCGCCGCGATCAAGAGGGGCCGCGTTGGCGGCACGAAGAGGGAGAGACGCAATGAAGAGGTTCGTATTCGGTGCCGTGATGGCGGCTGCGCTGATGGGCGCTCCTGCGGCCTTCGCCCAGCAGACGGTGATCAAGTTCAGCCATGTCACCACCCCCGATACCCCCAAGGGCAGGGGTGCGGAGAAATTCAAGGAACTGGCCGAGAAGTACACCAACGGCAAGGTGAAGGTCGAAATCTACCCGAACTCCCAGCTCTACAAGGACAAGGAGGAGATGGAGGCGCTTCAGCTCGGCGCCGTCCAGATGCTCGCGCCCTCGCTGGCCAAGTTCGGCCCGCTCGGCGTGCGGGAGTTCGAGGTGTTCGACCTGCCCTATATCTTCCCGAACAAGGAAGCGCTGCGCCGGGTCACCGAAGGCAAGGTGGGCAAGACGCTGTTCGCCAAGCTCGAGTCCAAGGGCATCAAGGGCCTCGCCTATTGGGACAATGGCTTCAAGATTATGAGCGCCAACACGCCCATCGCCAAGCCGACGGACTTCCGCGGCCTGAAGATGCGCATCCAGTCGTCCAAGGTTCTGGACGCGCAATTCCGCGCCATCGGCGCGCTGCCGCAGGTGATGGCCTTCTCGGAAGTCTATCAGGCCATGCAGACCGGCGTGGTGGATGGCTCGGAGAATACGCCTTCCAACATGTATACCCAGAAGCATTATGAAGTGCAGAAGTATGCGCTGGTCACCAATCACGGCTATATCGGCTATGCGGTGATCGTGAACAAGCCGTTCTGGGACGGGTTGCCCGCCGACGTGCGCACGCAATTGGAAAAGGCCATGGCGGAGGCCACCGCCTATTCCAATTCCATCTCGCAGGCCGAGAATGACGAGGCGCTCAACGCGATGAAGGCGTCCGGCAAGATCCAGATCTCGACGCCGACCAAGGAAACGACCGCCGCGTTCCGCAAGGCGATGGAGGTGGTCTATACCGAGATGGGAAGCCGCATCGGCCAGGAAACCATCAACGCGGTGCTGAAAGAGACTCAGGCCACCCAGTGATCGCCTGATCCGGAGGCCGCCCGCCCCGCGCGGCGCGGCCTTCGGGTCTCGTCCGGCCCCGTGCGGGGCGTGACGAACGAATGTCCTGCGGTCGATGGGCGGGCATGCGCTCGTCTCGGCGTCGCCGGCCTTGCCGAGACGGCGCACCGGGCGATCCCGGCGCCGTGCCGGAGGCCGCGCCGACCGCATTCTAAAAGAAGAGCATCGCCCAGGCGCCCGGTTACCGGGCCGCCGAAACGCGCCCGAGAGGGGAGGCCATGGAAGATCCGCTGTACAAGCTCTACACGATGCTCGCATTCACGGCGGCCGTGTTCGTCATCTATATGGCGATCCAGGCCCGGGCCGAGGGCACGCGCACCGCACTGGTCCATACCCTCGATCATCTCGAGGAAACGCTGATCGCGGTGCTGATCGGCGCGGCGACCCTGCTGATCTTCGTGGCCGTTCTCCAGCGCTACGCGGCCGGCACCAGCCTGCTCTATCCCTATGTGGGCCATATCAATCTCGGCTGGGCGCAGGAGGCGTGCATCCTGATGTTCGTGTGGATGGCCAAGATCGGCGCCGCCTACGGCGTGCGCACCGGCATCCATGTGGGCGTCGACGTGCTGGTGAACCGCCTGCCGGACCGCTCGCGCGCGGCGCTGATCCTGTTCGGGCTGCTGTGCGGGGCCGTGTTCACGGCGGTGGTCGGCAGCTTCGGCCTGAAATTCGTGATGGCGCGCTACGCCTTCGGCGACATGACGGCGGAGATGGAACTGCCGTCCTGGATCGCCTATCTGGCGATCCCCATCGGCTCCTACCTCATGTGTTTCCGCTTTCTCCAGGTCGCGCTGTCGTTCTGGCGCACGGGTCACCTGCCGGTGCACGACCACGGCCATGTGGACGGGCTGGATACCGACCTGCCGGGCGCCGATTCCTCCGACCTGTTTCCGAAGGAGATTCGCCGGTGAGCGCCCTCATCATCTTCGGCCTGTTCCTGCTTCTGATGCTCACCGGGATGCCGATTTCGATCGCCCTCGGCATGACGGTTCTGACCTTCGTCTATACGCTGACGACGATCCCGGTCGACATCGTCGCGCAGAAGCTGTTCACCGGCATCGAGAAGTTCGAGATCATGGCGATCCCGTTCTTCATCCTGGCCGGCAATTTCCTCACCCACGGCGGGGTGGCGCGGCGGCTGATCAATTTCGCCACCTCGCTGATCGGCCATTGGCCGGGCGGCCTCGGGCTCGCCGGCGTGCTTGCCTGCGCCCTGTTCGCGGCGGTGTCCGGCTCCTCGCCGGCGACCGTGGTGGCGATCGGCTCGATCATCCTGCCCGCCATGCAGGCGCAGGGCTTTCCGCCGAAATTCGGCGCCGGCGTGGTCACCACGTCGGGCGCGCTCGGCATCCTCATTCCGCCGTCGATCGTGATGGTGATGTATTCGGTCGCGACCACCGGCCTGCAAATGACCGGGCCGAACGGCGAGCGCGTCACCTCCGCATCCATCGGCGACCTGTTCATCGCCGGCGTTGTGCCGGGGCTTCTTCTGGCGGTCCTGCTCGGCGTCACCACCTGGTATCGCGCCTGGAAGAATGATTATCCGCGCATGCCGCGCGCCTCGATGCTCCAGCGCTGGCGGGCATTCCGCGAGAGCATCTGGGGCCTCGCGCTGATCGTCATCGTGATGGGGGGCATCTATACCGGCGCGTTCACGCCCACCGAGGCGGCCGCGGTGGCGGCGGTCTATGCCTTCATCATCGCGGTGTTCGTGTATCGCGACATGAGCCTGAAGGATGTGCCGCGGGTGCTTTTGTCGAGCGCCAACATGTCGGCGATGCTGCTCTACATCATCTCCAACGCGGCCCTGTTCTCGTTCCTCATGACCAACGAGAATATCCCCCAGGCCATGACCCAATGGATGGTGGACCTCGGCTTCGGCGCCATCGGCTTCCTGCTCATGGTCAATGTGCTGCTGCTGCTGGCCGGCAACGTGATGGAGCCGACCTCCATCGTGCTGATCATGGCGCCGATCCTCACGCCGGTGGCGGTGCGGCTGGGCATCGATCCGCTGCATTTCGGCATCATGATCGTGGTCAACATGGAGGTCGGCATGTGCCATCCCCCGGTCGGCCTCAATCTTTATGTCGCGTCCGGCATCACGCGCATGGGCATCAGCGAACTCACCGTGGCGGTGATGCCCTGGCTGCTGGCGATGCTCGCCTTCCTGCTGGTCATTACCTATATTCCGGCCATCACCCTGTTCGTCCCGCATCTGCTGGGCCGGTGAGGGCGCCATGACACCGAATGTCGTCATCGCCGAGGAAGATGTGATCGCGAGCGTCGCCGACGCCTTGCAATACATCTCCTATTTTCACCCGGCCGATTACATTGTTCATCTCGCGCAGGCCCATGCGCGGGAGGAATCCCCGGCGGCGAAGGATGCCATCGCGCAGATCCTGGTGAATTCGCGCATGGCCGCGCTCGGCCATCGCCCGATCTGCCAGGATACCGGGCTCGTGGTGGCGTTCGTGAAGGTGGGCATGGAGGTGCGGTTCGACACCGCGCGCGCGCTCGCCGATCTGATCAACGAGGGCGTGCGCCGGGCCTATCTCGACGCGGACAATCCGCTGCGCGCCTCCATGGTGGAGGACCCGCTGTTCGCCCGCCGCAACACCCGCGACAATGCCCCCGCCGTGGTGCATGTGGAGCTGGTGCCGGGCCGCACGGTGGAAATCTCGCTGGCGGCGAAGGGCGGCGGCTCGGAGAACAAGGCGCGCTTCGCGACCCTCAATCCCTCCGCCTCGGTGGTGGACTGGGTGCTGAAGACGGTGCCGGAGCTGGGCGCCGGCTGGTGCCCGCCGGGCATGCTCGGCATCGGCATCGGCGGCAGCGCGGAAAAGGCCATGCTGCTGGCCAAGGAATCCCTGCTCGACCCCATCGACATGACGCAACTCCTCGCGCGCGGCCCGGCGAGCCGGGAGGAGGAATTGCGCATCGAGCTGTATGAGAAGGTGAATGCGCTCGGCATCGGCGCGCAGGGGCTGGGCGGGCTGACCACGGTGGTGGACGTGAAGATCGCCACCTTCCCCACCCATGCGGCCTCCAAGCCCGTGGCGCTGATCCCCCAATGTGCCGCCAACCGGCATGCCACCATCGTGCTCGACGGTTCCGGGCCGGTGAAGCTCGACCCGCCGGACCTCTCCGCCTGGCCGCAGATCGTGCTGGAGCAGACCAGCACGGTCGCGCGGCGGGTGGATCTCGACACGCTGACCCGCGCGGAGGTCGCCTCCTGGCGCATCGGCGAGAAGCTGCTGCTGAACGGGCACATGCTCACGGGGCGCGACGCCGCCCATGCCCGCATGTCGCAGATGCTGCGGGCGGGGGAACCCCTGCCGGTGAGCCTGAAGGACCGGGTGATCTATTATGTCGGCCCGGTGGATGCGGTGCGCGAGGAGGCGGTCGGCCCGGCCGGTCCCACCACCTCCACCCGCATGGACGGCTTCACCGAGGAGATCCTCGCCGGCACCGGGCTGATCGCCATGATCGGCAAGGCCGAGCGCGGGCCGGCTGCGATCGCGGCCATCGCGCGCCACAAGGCGGCCTATCTGATCGCCATCGGCGGGGCGGCCTATCTGGTGTCGAAGGCCATCAAGAGCGCGCGGGTGCTGGCGTTCGAGGATCTCGGCATGGAGGCGATCCACGAATTCGTGGTGGAGGACATGCCGGTGACCGTGGCCGTGGATAGCGCCGGGCAATCGGTGCATGCGCTGGGGCCGGCGCTATGGCGGGCGCGGATCGCGGAGCGGGTATAGCTTTTTCCCGCACGGGGCGATCACTTTTATCACTTTCCAAGATGCCCCCATCCCTTGCTAGGGAAGGGGTGGTTTGCTTTGGAGTTTGTTATGCAGGGTCAGGACGAGGAAACATTCGCCGATATCCGCGATGCGGTGCGCAAGCTCTGCGCAGGCTTTCCGGGCGAATATTGGCGCCGCCTCGACCGCGAGGCGGCCTATCCGTCCGAGTTCGTGGCTGCGCTGACCCAGTCCGGCTTCCTGTCCGCCCTGATACCGGAAGCCTATGGCGGGGCCGGCCTGCCCCTGTCCGCCGCAGCCGCCATTCTGGAGGAAGTGCAGCGGGCAGGGTGCAACGGCGGCGCCTGCCATGCCCAGATGTACATCATGGGCGCCCTGCTGCGGCACGGCAACGAAGCGCAGAAGCAGGCCTATCTGCCCAAGATCGCTTCCGGCGAACTGCGCCTCCAGGCGTTCGGCGTCACCGAACCGACCTCGGGCACCGACACCTCCTCCATCAAGACCTTCGCGGAGAAGCGCGGCGACCATTATGTGGTCAACGGGCAGAAGGTGTGGACCTCGCGGGCGGAATATTCCGATTTGATGCTGCTGCTCGCCCGCACCACGCCGAAAGACCAGGTGAAGAAGCGCACCGATGGCCTCTCGGTGTTCATCCTGGACATGCGCGAAGCCCGCAAGGCCGGCCTCACCATCCGCCCGATCCGCGCGATGATGAACCATTCCACCACCGAAGTGTTCTTCGACAATGTCCGCATCCCCGCCGAGAACCTGATCGGCGAGGAGGGCAAGGGCTTCCGCTACATCCTCTCGGGCATGAACGCCGAGCGCATCCTCATCGGCTCGGAATGCGTGGGCGATGCCAAATGGTTCATCGAGAAGGCCACCGCCTATGCCAAGGAGCGGGTGGTGTTCGGCCGGCCCATCGGCCAGAATCAGGGCATCCAGTTTCCCATCGCCAAGGCCTATGCCCAGATGCGCGCGGCCGAATTGATGGTGCACAAGGCGGCGGAACGCTTCGAGGCCGGCCTTGATTGCGGCGAGCAGGCCAATATGGCGAAGATGCTGGCGGCGGATGCCTCCTGGGCGGCGGCGGAAGCCTGCGTGCAGACCCACGGCGGCTTCGGATTTGCCGAGGAATACGACGTGGAGCGCAAGTTCCGCGAGACCCGCCTGTATCAGGTGGCGCCGATCTCCACCAATCTCATCCTGAGCTATATCGCCGAGCACGTGCTCGGCCTGCCGCGCTCCTATTGAGGTCGACATGAGCGAGCCCCTGGACGTTGACACCCTGCGCGGCTGGATCGGCCGCACCAACGAGGTGAGCGACCTCGTGACCGCCCGCGCGGTGCGCGAGATGCGCGCCACGCTGAACCGCGATCCCGGCGAACCCGTCGCCGGCGACGAGGCGACCCTGACCGCCCATTGGTGCCTCTCGCCGATCACGGTGGAGATGGACCGCCTGGGCCCGGACGGGCACCCCGCGCGCGGCGGCTTCCTGCCTCCCGTGCCGCTGCCGCGCCGCATGTGGGCGGGCGGCCAGCTCGATTTTCACGATGCCCTGCGGGTGGGCGACGAGGCGCGGCGCCTGTCGCGCATCGCGGACGTGGTGGTGAAGGAAGGGCGCACGGGCACGCTCTGCTTCGTCACCGTCGCGCACAACATCTATACGCCGCGCGGCCTCGCGATCGCCGAGCGGCAGGACATCGTCTATCGCGGCGTGGATGCGCCGGCGGGCGGGGCAGGCAAGAGCGAGCCGCCGCCGGTCGCCACCTGGCAGGAGGAGGTGGACACCTCCCCGGTGCTGCTGTTCCGCTATTCCGCCGTCACCTTCAACGGCCATCGCATCCATTACGACCGTACCTATTGCCAGCAGGAGGAGGGCTATCCCGGCCTCGTGGTGCACGGCCCGTTGCAGGCGACGATGCTGGTGGAATTCGCCGCGCGGCTGCTGGGGCGGCCGCTGAAGCGCTTCTCGTTCCGCAGCGTGCGGCCGATCTTCGATGGCCCGCCCATGCGCCTCAATGCCGCCGAGGGCGCCGAGGGGCTGGAGCTGTGGACCTCCGGCGCGGATGGCCGGCCCTGCATGATCGCGCAGGCGGTTTGAGCGCGCGCGGGACGCGTGGCAGGAGATGAGACGAGCGGGGCGGCACGGGCGGCCCCGCGGCGCGGGGCGCCGGCTGCCGGGTGCGGTTCGCTCAGAGCATTTCCACGCGGTTCTTGCCGTTGCGCTTGGCTTCATACAGCGCCGCGTCGGCCTGGGCGATCAGGCGGTCGATGGGCAGGCCCTTTTCCGAGGGCGTATAGACGTGCACGCCCGCGCTGACCGTGAGTCGCTCGGGCAGGGCGGTGCTGGTGGCGATGGATTGCCGCACGCGCTCGGCCACCTTGCGGGCTTCGGCCTGGGGCGTGTGGGGCAGCAGCAGCAGGAATTCCTCGCCGCCGAACCGGCAGACCGCATCATCCGCCCGCGAGGCCGCCCGCATGCATTGCGCGACCTCCTTCAGGGCGACATCGCCCGCGAGATGGCCGTAGCGGTCGTTATAGGGCTTGAAATCGTCCACATCGACCATGATGAACGCGAGCGGCGTGCCCTGGGCGTTGGCCCGCGCCATTTCCTGGTCGAGCCGCTGGCGCAGCGCGCGGCGGTTCAGCGCCCCGGTCAGCGGGTCCAGCGAGGCGAGCTGGGTCAGCTTGTGGTTGGCCTCTTCCAGCTGCTTGCGCTTCTGGTTGAGTTCCTGGATCAGGGTGCGCTCCTCGGTGACGTCGTGGATCTGCGAAATGAAGCACCGGGGCGAGCCGTCCTCGTTGCGCACCAGCGCGACGTTGAGCTGGGCCCAGACGATGGTTCCGTCCGGCCGCACATAGCGCTTGTCCATGGCGTATTCGGAGATGAAGCCGGCCTTGATCTGGTCCAGCTGCATCAGGTCGAGGCTCAGGTCGTCGGGATAGGTCAGCGACTGGAAGTCGCGCTCCTGGAGCTCTTCTTCCGAATAGCCGAACAGCCGGCAGGCGGCGGGATTGGCGCGCAGGAACTTCCCGTCGAGATCCACCAGGGTGATGCCGATGGGGGCATTGGCGAACGCGGTCTGGAAAAAATTGATGGCCGAGGTGCGCTCCTTGTCCGCTTCCCGGCGCTCGGCTTCCAGCCGGTCGCGCTCGATGGCGCGGCCGAGGGTTTCCGCCAGCAATTCCAGCAGGGCCATGGACTCCGGGGTGAAGGGATGCTCGTGCGGCGTGGGGTCCAGCAGGCTCAGGGCGCCGATGATCTCGTCGCCGATCTTGATCGGCGCGCCGAGGTAGCATTCGAGCTTGGTCTCGGCATAGATGGGATGCGTGCGCAGGACCGGGTCGAGCGCCACGTGCGGGCAGGAAATGGCGTTGCCGGTACGGATCGCCTCGACCACGAACGTGGTCTCCAGCGGCAGGGGCTTGCCCTCCAGGATCGGCATCGGCCGGGAGGATTGGAGCCGCAGGGGCGTGAACATGCCGTCCTTCACCGCGGAGATGATCGCGACATCCATGCCGAAGACGGCACGCGCGGTCGATAAATAATGATCATAGGTTTCGATGATCGTGCAGTTCGAGAGGCTGAGGAGCTGCCTCAGGGCATTTAGCGCTTTCGCCCAATCGCCGCCCATGATCTCGCCGCACCGCGCCTTGTCCAAGTGTATCTCCGGAGGTATTTCGAATTGTTCAAGTAATGCGACAAAAATAATCGCAAAAATACTTGAGATGCCAGAAGCGCAACCTTCGATTGTGCCTCGGCCGTTTAGTAGTTCTTTGCTAACACAAATTGGATGCACCGGACAGGTGCTTTTCAATCCAGAGTGTGATGATTGCTGCCATTATTGGCGGTTCTCAGCATCGCTATGGGGCAAAGTGGATGTACACCTTGGGCGCGGTGGTATAGCAGTCGTCCGCCGCCTCGGGACTCCCATGACCGACATAGCCACGCGCGTTTACAATCATACCTGGAAGATCGACCCCATCGTCCGCTCCGTGCTGGACACGGATTTTTATAAGCTCTTGATGGGGCAGACGATTTTTCGCCGGCATCGGGATGTCAAGGTCACGTTCGGCATCCACAACCGCACCAGCCGGGTGCGCCTCGCCGATATCATCGACATCGGCGCCCTGCGCGAGCAATTGGATCACGTCCGCTCGCTGAGCCTCACGCGGGGGGAGTCCACCTGGCTGCGCGGCAATATGTTCTACGGCAAGCGGCAGATGTTCTCGCCCGATTACGTGGCGTGGCTGGAGGGCTTCCGCTTCCCCGCCTACCACCTGGAAAAGTGGGACGGGCAATACGAACTGGTGTTCGAGGGCCCCTGGGTCGAGACCACCATGTGGGAGATCCCGGCCCTCGCCATCATCAACGAATTGCGCTCGCGCGCGGTGCTGAAGGATCTCGGCAAGTTCGAGCTTCAGATCCTCTATGCCCGCGCCATGACGCGGGTGTGGGAGAAGATCGAGGCCATCAAGGCCCTCGGGCCGGTGAACGTCGCCGATTTCGGCACCCGCCGGCGTCACGGCTATCTCTGGCAGGACTGGTGCGTGCAGGCGCTCATGGAAGGGCTGGGCGAGGGCTTCCTCGGCACCTCCAATTGCCTGATCGCCATGCGGCGCGAGGTGGAGGCGACCGGCACCAATGCCCATGAACTGCCGATGGTCTATTCCGCCCTCGCCCGCACCGACGAAGCTTTGCTGCGCGCGCCCTATCAGGTGCTGGCGGACTGGCAGGAGGATTACGAAGGCAACCTGCGCATCATGCTGCCGGATACCTACGGCACCAGTGGGTTCCTGGCCCATGCGCCCGATTGGCTGACCGGCTGGACCGGCATCCGCATCGACAGCAAGGACCCCATCGAGGGGGGCGAGGAGGTGATCGCCTGGTGGAAGGCGCGCGGCCAGGACCCGCGCGAGAAGCTGGCGATTTTCTCCGATGGCCTGGACGTGGACGAGGTGGCGCGCATCCACGCCCGCTTCACCGGGCGCATGCGCCTCGGCTTCGGCTGGGGCACGCTGCTCACCAATGATTTCCGCGGCCTTGCGCCGAACGGGGCGCTGGATCCCATCTCCATCGTCTGCAAGGTGATCTCCGCCAACGGCCGTCCGGCGGTGAAGCTCTCGGACAATCCCACCAAGGCCATGGGGCCGGCGGGCGAAATTGCGCGCTATCGGCGCCTGTTCGAGGTCGGGCACCAGGTCGCGCGCCCCGCCACGGTGTGACAAAGCGCGATCAGACCGGCCCGAGACTTTCGGCCGCGCTCGCGTTTGCCTTGCACAGGGCATGCAAGAACTTGAGGCAATTGCATTTCATTTAGGCAATGTCCCTGCTGTTTCTCGGAACCTCTTCGGCGGAGCGCTGTTTTTCTGAGAGGGGAAGAAAATTCCAATGCAGGAGGAATGCATGCCTCAGAACTGGCGCGCCGAAGACGACCGGCACCGTAATGACGATCGATACGGCTCCGATTGGCGCAACGAGGACAGCTTCCGCAGCGGACCGCGCGGCGGCACTGACCGCGAGGGCTACGCGCGCGGCCGAGACCAGGGTTATCGCGACGATTACGGGCGCGGCGGCGAGCGCTATTTCTCGTCGGAATCCAGCTATGGCAACCGCCCCGGCTGGCGCGACCCGTCCGGCGCCCGCGAGCAGGGCGGCCGCTACCAGGATCGCTACCAGGATTACGGCTCCGGCCCCCACCGCGACTATGGGCGCGGCCCCTATGAGGATTACGGGTCCGGGCGCGGGCAGGAGACGCGTGGGCAGGGCGCCCGCGAGGAGCATTATTTCGGCGGCGGCACCTATCCGCGCTCCGATTTCTCCTACGGCCATGCGCGCGACGAGGAGCCTTCTCGCTTTTCCCGTGACCGGCAGATGCGCCGGCCCGACTGGGGGCGCGAGGAGTGGGGCCTGTCCGGCCCGCAGCAGACCGGACGCGGCTCCTACGGCCGCGAGGGCTATTTCGGCCGCGACGCGGACCGCAATCAGGAACGCGGCCTCTGGGACCGGGCGACCGACGAGGTTTCGTCCTGGTTCGGCGATGAAGCGGCGGAGCGGCGCCGGCGCGAGGACGAGTATCGCGGCCGTGGCCCCAAGAACTATTCCCGCTCGGACGATCGGGTCCGCGAGGATGTGAGCGACCGTCTCACCGACGACTGGCAGGTGGATGCCTCCGACATCGAAGTGACGGCCAGCGGCGGCGAGGTCACCTTGACCGGCACTGTGGCCGACCGGCTTCAGCGCCGCCGGGCCGAGGATGTGGCGGAACAGGTTTCCGGTGTCCGTCACGTGCAGAACAATCTGCGGGTGCGTGATTTTTCCTCCGGCCTTGGCCAGGGGAGCACGGCGCAGACCTCGGCGTCGCAGACCGGCGGGACCCTCGCGAGTGGGACCACGACAAGCGGGACCACGACGAGCGGGACCCAGGCCAGCGGGACCCAGGCCAGCGTGCCCGGCACCGTGAAGCGCTGACCGGCGCGCCATTGCGGGCCTAAGCCTGCGCCGTCAGCACGGGCCGCAGGCATCGTCCCGGTCGTAATCGACGAAACCAGCGAAAGGGCGGCCCTCGGGTCGCCCTTTCTGCGTCGGCACGGCCCTTGCTTCTTGCATCGTGCGAAACAGGGAGACCGGCCATGTCCGAGAAAGTCATCAGCCTGCGCGGGGCAAGCCTGCCCCCCACCGCGACGCCGAACCCGACCGTGGTCGCGGAACTGGAGCGCCTGCTGGAGGCCGCCCGGGCCGGCGAACTGGTCGGGCTTGCCGGCACCTTCCTGCACAAGGACCACAATGTGACCTATGCCTATGCGGGCAGCGTCGGCGGCTATGGCATGATCGGCGGGCTGGCGTGCCTGAAGGCGCGGCTCGTGGCGCGCCAGGAATGGGACGGCTGAGGGGCCGGACCTGAGCGTTCAGGGCGTGGGCTGGCCGGCGCGCCGCAGGCGCAGCGGCCGGGCCGCGATGGCCAGGAGCGAGCGATAGCGGCGCCGCGCATCGCTGACCGTGCCATTGTCGCCGATCGCGGCTTCCTGCAATTCGGCGAGCGCGAACGGGCTCGGCTCGGCGGGCAAGGCGATCACCTCGGGCACCGCATCCAGCAGGTCGAGCAGGTCGTGGGCGGTCAGCGCCGAGAGCGCCTGGCCCATGAGGCGGCATTGATAGGCGCGGCGTTCGGGGGAGAGGAGATCCCACGGCTCCAGCAAGGGATAGCGGGCCCGCGCGGCCGCGTGAGCCTTCTTCGCCATCCGCTGCACCAGATCCGCAGAAACCATCACACCCTCTTCGCGCCGCATGCGCCTGCCCGAGCGGAATACCGCACGCAGGGGCCGCATGCATCTGCCCGCGTGCATCCACCGCGCGTCCCTGCCCCACAGGCACGCCAGCACGATGCGGCACGGGAGTTTCCGGACTCTTTCCAGCCGACGCATTGCGGCTTGCCGGGCCGGCCGATCCTGTGGCTTGGTCAATGAAACGTTAGCGCCGCTGCGGCGCGGACCGAGGCCGGCTGTCATGCGTGCGCGCTATCTCCCTGTTTTATCTCTGTGTTTCTCTCTTCTCGCGATCGGCGCCGCGAACGCGCAGACCGCCGCGGCGCCGCGCCCGCTGGACGTCCTGCGGGCGGAGATCGACCGCGTGGACGGCGAACTGCTGGGGCTGCTCAATGCGCGGGCGGGAATTGTCGCGGAAGTGGGCGCCGGCAAGGCCAGCGGCGGCGGCCCCGTGTTCCGGCCGGGCCGGCAGGCCGCGCTGCTGCGCCGGCTGATGGAGCGCAACGCGGGGCCGCAGACGCCGCAGACCTTGGTCCAGGTCTGGACCGCCATCATCGCCGGCTCGATCCTTCAGCAGAAGCCGGATTTCCGAGTCGCCGTGGCCGGGGACGCAGACCAGGCAAGCCTTGCCCAATCCTATTTCGGCGCCGCCATTCCCCAAGCGCGCGCCGCCGAGCCCGCCAAGGCGCTCGACGCTTTGGCGGCGGGACAAGCCGATGCCGCGGTCCTGCCGGCAAGCGGGTCGTGGTGGCTGGCTTTGCCGGAGGGCGTGCGCATCGCCGCCGGTGTTCCGCTGCTGCGCGCGGCCGAGGCGCCGCCCCAGGCGCTGATCCTCACCCGGTACGAAGGCGATTCCTCCGGCGCGGACCTGACCCTGGCGCGCATCGCCGGCCCGCCGCCGGCGGAGGCCCGCGTTCTCGCCCGCTCCGGCGCGGACAGCCTCATCGCCCTGCCGGCCGCAAGCGCCCTTCCGCCCGGCGCGATCCGTCTCGGCCTGATGGCGGCGCCGCTTTCGCCGAACCGGTGAGCGCATGTGGAGGGGATCGGGCTCGGGCAGGGCGCGCGGGTCCCTGCCGCCCGCCCTCCGGGTCCGTCGCCGGAAGGAAGGACGGTCGGGCGGATTCATCTGAAGCGAACGTTGCCCGAATGGGCGGTTTGGTCGGCCGAAAAGCCGGTGTAGAGCTTCACGAAACCGCTGTTCGTCCGCGCCAAGTCATTGTTTCACGTGAAACATTTTTCGGAATTGGCGGCCGCGCGGCGCCCGTTTCGAGGCCAAAAAGGCGCACCTTTCGTGCCCGGACGCCGCCGCCTTCGTCCGTGACGCGGCCGCATGCGCGCGCTATAGGAAGCGGCAAAACGCGACGGGAGAACAAGCCATGGCCGTGACGCTCGCTGATCTCAAGGTGAAGCTTTTCACCGACGGTGCCGACAAGGCGCAGATCGTCGAGATGGCGAAGCAGGCCCATATCGCCGGTTTCACCACCAATCCCTCCCTGCTGCGCAAGGCCGGCGTTTCCGATTACGAGGCCTATGCCCGCGACCTCGTCGCGGCGGTGCCCGACCGGCATATTTCCTTTGAAGTGTTCTCCGACGAGATCGACGAAATCCGCGCCCAGGCCCGCGTCATCGCCACCTGGGGCGAGAACGTCCATGTGAAGCTGCCGGTCTCCACCACGCGCGGCGAGACTTTGTACGATCTGGTGCGCGACCTGGTGCAGGACGGCGTGAAGGTGAACCTCACCGCCATCTTCGCCGTGCCGCAGGTGGAATTGGGCGTCGCGGCCCTGGCGGGCGGCGCGCCCTCCATCATCTCCGTGTTCGCCGGCCGCCTCGCCGATCTCGGCATCGATTATGTGCCCGCCATCTCGAAAGCGGTGGAACTCTCCCGCGCGACGCCGAACGTGGAAGTGATCTGGGCCTCCACCCGCGAGGTGTGGAACGTGATCGAGGCGGACCGCCTCGGCTGCCACATCATCACCGCGCCGGCCGACGTGCTGAAGAAGCTCCCCGCCCTCGGCAGCAGGACCGCCGAGGAATTGTCGCTGGACGCGGTCAAGGCGTTCCGGGCGGATGCGCTGGCCACCGGCCTCACGCTCGATCTGACCGGCCGCCGCGCCGCCGAATAGGGCGCCGCCCCCCTTTCTCCGCCGCGCGGCAGGGCAGGCGCATTGCGCCTTCCTCGCCCGGTGTTACACTTCGTGCCGAAGCGACATTTTGACCGCAGGCGCGCGAAGCTGAAAACCGGCGCGGGCGCAGGGCGGCGAGGGGTTTGAGATGAGGGACGAGACGCACGGGTCCGAGAGGGACCCGGAGCGCTCTTGCCAGGAGAGCGAGGCGGAGCCTTGCTTTCCTTCGATCCGCACCGCCTTCGGCGGGGATATGGCGGAACCGGCGGTGCTTGATCAGTGCCCCGAGGCGGACCCGCGCGCCGGGCCCTGTGCCGATGCGGCGCCGATCTTTCCCGCGCAGGCCCCTCGCCCGCAAACCGTTCCGGCTCAGGCCCTGGGACGGCGCGATGAGGCCTTAGGTGCCGCATGGGGCTCCGCGCCGAAGGTCGCGGGACCGGCGTCGGATCAGCGGCCGGCCGGTGCCGGCAGCCGCGGCCCCGCACGGGCCGACGAGGCCTGCGGCACCGAGGAAAGCGAGGACCCGCGCGGCCCGGCGGCGCCCGATCCCGCCTCCGCGCACGCCCATGTGGGGGAGGGCCAGCAGGCCGTGCCCTCCTGCGACCGCATCTATGCCGCGCTGGATCTCGGCACCAACAATTGCCGCCTGCTGATCGCCCGTCCCACCGCCCGCAATTTCCGCGTGGTGGATGCCTTCTCCCGCATCGTGCGGCTGGGCGAAGGGCTCTCGGGCAGCGGGCGCCTCGGCGCTCCGGCCATGGGGCGCGCCATCGCGGCGCTGGAAGTATGCGCCGGCAAGATCGCCGCCCGCGGTGTCTCGCGCGCCCGCATCATCGCGACCGAAGCCTGCCGGGCGGCGGAGAACGGCGCCGATTTCTGCGCCGAGGTGGAGCGCCGCACCGGCCTTGTGCTGGAAGTGGTGGACCGCCGCACGGAAGCCGGCCTTGCCGCCTCCGGCTGCGCGCCGCTGGTGGACCCGAGCTGCGACGGCGCCATTCTGTTCGATATCGGCGGCGGCTCGACCGAAGTGGTCTGGCTCGGCCGCCGCGCGGCGGGGGACGACGGGCCGCCGCGCGCCCGCATCCGCTCCTGGGCCTCCATGCCCGTGGGCGTGGTCTCGCTGGCCGAGCGCCATGGCGGCGTGAAGGTGTCCCGCGCGCTGTTCATCAAGATGGTGGACGAAGTCCTGGATATGCTGGAAGGCGTGCGCCAGAGCTGGGGCGTGCGTCCGCCGGGCCGCATCCATTTGCTCGGCACGTCGGGAACTGTGACGACGGTCGCCGGTATCCACCTCGGTCTCGAGCGCTATGATCGCGCCCGCGTGGACGGCGCCTGGCTCCATGCCCGCGACATCAATGAGGTGGTGGACCGCCTCGTGGACATGTCGTTCGAGGAGCGGGTTTCCAACCCCTGCATCGGCGCGCAGCGGGCGGATCTGGTGCTCGCCGGCTGCGCCATCATGGAGGCCGTGCGGGAGGCTTTTCCCACGGATCGGCTGCGCGTCGCCGATCGGGGCTTGCGCGAAGGCATGCTGGTGCAGTTGATGCGGGCGGACGGGGCCTGGCGTCGCCATCGGTCCCAATAGGAGCATCGCGTGACCAATCCAACCCGGGGCCCGGATGGGCGGCCGCTGAAAGTGCGCGTGAAAAACGCCCGCAGCCGCACCACCTCCTCGCAGAAATGGCTGCAACGGCAGCTCAACGACCCCTATGTCGCCCGCGCCAAGCGGGAGGGCTATCGCTCGCGCGCGGCCTATAAGCTGATCGAGATGGACGAGAAGGCGCACCTGCTCAAGAAGGGCATGCGCATCGTCGATCTCGGCGCCGCCCCTGGTGGCTGGAGCCAGGTGGCCGCGAAGAAGATCGGCCTGGAAGAGGGGCGCGGCAAGATCGTCGCCATCGACCTGCTGGAGATGGAGCCGGTGACCGGCGTGATCTTTGAGCAGTTGGACTTCCTGGACGAGAAGGCCCCGGCGCGGCTCTTGGAATTGCTGGACGGGCGGGCGGATATCGTCATGTCCGACATGGCCGCCAACGCCACCGGCCACAAGAAGACCGACCATATCAAGATCGTCGCCCTGGTCGAACTGGCGGTGGAATTCGCCCGGCAGGTGCTGGCGCCCGGCGGCACCTTCCTCGCGAAGGTGATCCAGGGCGGCACCGAAGGTGTTCTGCTCGCGGACCTGAAGCGGGATTTCACCTCCGTGAAGCACCTCAAGCCGGCCGCGAGCCGGGCGGATTCGGCGGAACTTTATGTTCTGGCGACCGGTTTTCGCGGCAAGGCCGATCCTCTGCCGGGCGAGGAGGGCTATGCGCCCATCGGGCAATCCGCCCACTGAGGCTTTTCGCTTCGCACCGGCCTAATGGCTGATCATCCAGGGGCGCGCGGACGGGAAGCTCTTGGCGCCGTTCTGCGCGGTCTTGGTGCGGCTTTTCATCTTGCCCGAACAGCAGCCGCAGCCGGGGCCGTGCTTGGATGAAGCCTGCGTCGCCGCGAACTGGCCCACGCTCATCGGCGCGTTTGCGCTGCGCTCATTGGTGGAAAGCGCGGTGCGGCGACCGGCATCCATATTGGCGAGCCGCGGCGCGCTGAGGATGGCGCGGGGCGAAGAGGCCGCGCATTCCGGGCAGGCCTGGGGATGGTTGTATTCGCTCATGGGCCGGGTCTGCGTGAAGGGGCCGCAGGCGTCGCACATATAATCATAGACCGGCATGTCGCCCTCGTTTCTGGCGTTCCTCGCGGGAGACCGGGGCGCGCACGCCCCGGCCGGTGACGCGTCCGCGATCACAAATCGGGCGACAGCGGCATGTCGATGGAGCCGTCCAGGAATTTGGTCGGTCCCGCCGCGGTTGGATTGATGTCGAAGTCGAAAATCTCGGTGGGCAGCCAGAGCGTGGCGCAGGCGTTGGGAATGTCCACAACGCCGGAGATGTGCCCCTGCACCGGCGCGGTGCCGAGGATGGAATAGGCCTGGGCGCCGGAATAGCCGAATTTCTTCAGATATTCGATGGCGTTGAGGCAGGCCTGGCGATAGGCGACATGGACGTCCAGATAATGCTGGCCGCCGGCCTCGTCCACCGAGATGCCCTCGAAGATCAGATAGTCCTTGTAGTTGGGCGTGATGGGCGAGGGCTTGAAGATCGGGTTCTTGATGCCGTACTTCGCCATGCCGCCCTTCAGCACATCCACCTTCAGATGCACCCAGCCGGCCATCTCGATGGCGCCGCAGAAGGTGATTTCGCCGTCGCCCTGGGAGAAGTGCAGATCGCCCATGGAGAGGCCGCCACCGTCCACATAGACCGGGAAATAAATCTTCGAGCCGCGCGAGAGATCCTTGATGTCGCAATTGCCGCCGTGTTCGCGGGGCGGCACGGTGCGGGCGCCCTCGGCCGCCGCCTTGGCCTTGGCCTCGCCGGTGAGGCGCCCCATGTGGGCGGTGGGGCCAAAGGGCGGGTTGGCGAGCGGCGGCACGCGGGTCGGGTTGGTCGCGATGAAGTCCACCTCGCGCTTGTTCCACGTGTCCAGGAGCTTGGGGTCGGGCAGGCAGCCGATCAGGCCCGGATGGATCAGGCCGGCGAAATTCACCCCCGGAATGTGCCGGGACGAGGTGAACATGCCCTTGAAATCCCAGATGGATTTCTGCGCCTGGGGGAAATGGTCGGTCAGGAAGCCGCCGCCGTTCTTCTTGGAGAAGAAGCCGTTGAAGCCCCATTGGCTGTCCGGCATGGCGCCGATATCCAGCAGGTCCACCACCAGCAGGTCGCCCGGCTCGGCCCCCTTCACTCCGATGGGCCCGGAGAGGAAGTGCACGATCGACAGGTCGATGTCGCGCACGTCGTCGGCGCTGTCGTTATTCTGGATGAAACCGCCGGTCCAGTCATAGGTCTCGACGATGAAGTCGTCGCCGGGCTTCACCCAGGCCACCATGGGAATATCCGGGTGCCAGCGATTGTGCACCATGTCGTTGTCATAGGCGGACTGGTTGAGATCGACCTTAATCAAAGTATCGGCCATGGACAGCTCCCAGCTTGCTTGAGTCTCTTGGGCGAAAAGGAGAATTTTGGGCGGATGGATGGGGCGAGGCGGCAGCCTCACACCGACAGGAATTTCGCCACCTTGGCTTCGTCGATGTCGGCGCGGAGGTCCTCGTGGACGATGGCGCCGTTTTCCAGCACCAGCACCCGGTCGGCGATGTCGAGGGCGAACGAGAGCACCTGCTCCGACACCACGATGGAGAGGCCCTTTTCGTCGCGGATGCGCTTCAAGGTGCGCGCCATCTCGCGGATGATGGAGGGCTGGATGCCCTCGGTGGGCTCGTCCAGCAGCAGCACCTTGGGCTTGGTGGCGAGCGCCCGGGCAATCGCAAGCTGCTGCTGCTGCCCGCCGGAGAGATTGCCGCCGCGCCGGTGCTTCATGTCCAGCAGCACCGGGAACAACTCGTAGATGTCGCCGGGCACCTTTGCTGCGCCGGAGGAAACGAGGCCGGTCTCGATATTTTCCTCCACCGTCATGGCGGAGAAGATCATGCGGCCCTGCGGCACATAGGCGATGCCTTTCGCCACGCGCTCATAGCTCTTCAGCGCCGTGATCTCGCTCTCAGCCAGCGATACCTTGCCGGAGCGGGTGGGCACCACGCCCATGAGCGATTTCATCAGCGTCGTCTTGCCCATGCCGTTGCGGCCCATGACGGCCACGATCTCGTTGGGCGCGACGGTAAAATTCAGGCCGTGCAGAACCTCGCTCTGCCCGTAGGAGACGACGAGGTTGGAAACGTCGAGCATGTTTTCGCCCCCTCAATGGCCGAGATAGACTTCGATCACCTTCGGATCGGCCTTCACCTTGGCCATGGATCCTTCCGAGAGGATCTTGCCCTGGTGCAGGACCGTGACCTTGTGGGCGATGTCCTCGACGAACTTCATGTCGTGCTCGATCACGATCACTGAGCGGTCCTTGATGATGGTGTTGAGCAGTTCCGCCGTCTTCTTGCGCTCGGCGACACTCATGCCGGCCACCGGCTCGTCGAGCATCAGGAGCTCGGGGTCCTGGATCAGCAGCATGCCGATCTCCAGCCATTGCTTCTGCCCGTGGCTGAGGAACTCGGCCTTGCGGTGGAGCTGGTCGGCGAGAAAGATGGTCTCGGCCACGTGCTGCACACGCTCGCGCACCTCCGCATCGCGCTTGAAGGCGAGCGCGCCGAGCACGCCGCGGCCGCGCGGGAACGAGATTTCCAGGTTCTCGAATACGGTCAGATCGTCATAGATCGAGGGGTTCTGGAACTTGCGCCCCACCCCTTTGCGGACGATCTCGTATTCTTTCAGCTTGGTCAGTTCCGTGCTCTTGAACTTGACCGAGCCGGAGGTCGCCTTGGTGCGCCCGCAGATCAGGTCCAGCACCGTGGTCTTGCCGGCGCCGTTGGGGCCGATGATGACGCGGATCTCATTCTCATCCACGTAGAAGGACAGGTCGTCCACCGCCTTGAACCCGTCGAAGGAGACGGTGAGCCCTTCCACCGCGAGCAGGAAGTCGGGGGCGATCTGGTCGGTGATGGGTGCGGCGTTCATGGGTCTTGCTCCTCACTCGGCCAGGGTCGGGGCGGCGCCGGGGGCGGCATCGGCACCCGGGCCGCGCTTGCGGGCGAAGAGCGCGTCGATGCGCGGCTCGACATAGGCGCGGTAGAGGCCGGCGAGGCCGTTGGGGAAGAGCAGCACCACGGCGATGAACAGGCCGCCGAGGCCGAACAGCCAGAGCTCCGGAAAGCTTTCGGAAAATGAGGTTTTCGCCCAGTTCACCAGCAGCGTGCCGTAGACCGCGCCGAGCAGGGAGAGCCGCCCGCCCACCGCCGCATAGATCACCATCTCGATCGACGGCACGATGCCGACGAAGGAGGGCGACATGAAGCCCACCTGCAAGGTGAACATGGCCCCGCCGATGCCCGCCAGCGCGGCCGCGAAGCAGAACACGAAGATCTTGTAGCTCGCCACGTCATAGCCGGAGAAGCGGACCCGATCCTCCTTGTCCCGCATGGCGACCAGGATGCGGCCGAGCTTCGAGCGGCGGATGAACTGGCACAAAAGGATGCAGCCGATCAGCAGGCCGCCGTTGACGAAATAAAGGATGGTCTTCGCGCTGTCGGTGCGGATGTCCCAGCCGTGCAGGGTGCGCAGGTCGGTGATGCCGTTGATGCCGCCGGTATAGCCCTGCTGGCCGACGATCAGGATCGTCACGATCGCCGCCATGGCCTGGGTGATGATGGCGAAATACACGCCGCCCACGCGCCGCTTGAACAAGGCGAACGCGATGACCAGGGCGAGGAGCGCCGGCACCAGGACCACGGCGGCGAGCGAGAAGCCGAGCGATTTGAACGGCACCCAGAAGAAGGGCAGCTCGGTGATCTGGTTCCAGTCCATGAAGTCCGGGATGCCGGGGGTGGACTGGATCTTCGTCGCCTCCGGGCTGGAGGCCTCCAGCTTCAGATACATGGCCATGCAATAGCCGCCGAGCCCGAAGAACACGCCCTGGCCAAGGGAGAGGATGCCGGCATTGCCCCAGCACAGCACCAGGCCGACGGCGACGAAGGCATAGGTGAGATATTTCCCCACCATGTTGAGGCGGAAGGGTTCGAGAAGTGCCGGCAGGATCACGAACAGCAGGGCCGCCAGGATCAGCACGCCGACGAGGTCCTTGGAGCGCAGGGTGAAAGCTTCGCTTTGCATGTGTGGCGCTCCTCAGCGGCGGACTTTGAGGACGAACAGGCCCTCGGGGCGCACCATCAGGATGCCGACGACCACCATGAGCGTCAGCACTTTGGCCATGGAGCCGGACATGAAGAATTCCATGGTCGACTGGGCCTGGGAGATGGTGAAGGCCGAGGCGATGGTGCCGAGCAGGCTCGCGGCCCCGCCGAACACCACCACCAGGAAGGTATCGACGATGTAGAGCTGGCCCGCCGTCGGCCCGGTGGAGCCGATCATGGTGAAGGCGCTCCCCGCGATGCCGGCGATGCCGCAGCCGAGGCCGAAGGTGGTGCGGTCCACCCGCTCGGTATTGATGCCCACAGCCCCGGCCATGGTGCGGTTCTGCATCACGGAGCGCACCTGCAAGCCCCAGCGCGAGCGATACATCAGCAGATAGACCGCGCCGGCGATCAATGTGGTGAGGCCCATCACGAACAGGCCGTTGATCTGCACTTCGATGGTGTCGGTGACCGGGAGCGAGCCCATCATCCACTCGGGCAGTTCGACCCCCACCTCGCGCGCGCCGAAGATGGAGCGGAACGCCTGCTGCATGATCAGCGACAGTCCCCAGGTGGCGAGCAGCGTGTCCAGCGGGCGCCTGTAGAGGAAGCGGATCATGCTCCATTCCACCAGCATGCCGAGCGCGCCGCTGGCAAGGAACGCGACCGCCATCGCGACGAAGAAATAGATGGGATAGAGGCCGGGCAAATAGGTCTGGAAGAGTTGCGAGGTGAGATAGGTCATATAGGCGCCGAGAATCATGAATTCGCCGTGAGCCATGTTGATGACGCCCATCTGGCCGAAGATGATGGCGAGGCCGAGCGACATCAATACGAAGACCGAGAACAGGATCAGGCCCGCGAACGCCTGCATGGCGAAGATGGAGCCGAGTTCTCCGAGCGAATATCCCATGAACATTCCAGCACCCCATTGAATCCGTTGCCATATTCCCTCTCCCGCTTGCGGGGGAGGGTTAGGGAGGGGGCCGCCGCCGGCCGAAACGTGCGGGGCCAGAGGGGAAGTTTCGTCTGCCCCCTCCCCAGCCCTCCCCCGCAAGCGGGAGAGGGGGCCTGTTGGGCCAGCCCCGGCGGTCAGCGCCCGCTCACTGATAGCCCTTGGGGAACGGGTTCGGCTCCACCAGCTCGGAGGTCTCGAACACCACGTCGTATTGCCCGTCCGGGCGGGCCTTGCCGACGCGGGTCTTGCTCCACAGATGGTGGTTCTCGTGGATGCGGACATAGCCTTCCGGCGCCTTGTCGAAGGCAACGCCGGGGGAGGCGGCGGCGATCTTGTCGATGTCGAACGAGCCCGCCTTCTCCGCCGTGAGCTTCCACAGCCAGGGACCGAGATAGGCGGCCTGGGTGACGTCGCCGATGACGATCTTGTCGCCATAGGTCTTCTTGAACGCCTCGACGAACGCCTTGTTGTTGGGATTGTCGAGGGACTGGAAGTATTTCATGCAGGCGAAGGCGCCTGCGATATTCTCGCCGCCGATGCCCAGGATCTCGTCCTCGGTGACCGAGATGGTCAGCAGGGTCTGCTTGGACAGGTCGATGCCCGCCGCCTTGAGCTGCTTGTAGAAGGCGACATTCGAGCCGCCGACGATGATGGCGTAGATCACGTCGGGCTTGGTGAGCTTGATCTTATTGATGGCCGAATTGAACTGCGTATGCCCCAGCGGGAAATATTCTTCGCCCACAACCTTGAGCTTCAGGAAGTTCTCGATGTGCTTGCGCGCGATCTTGTTGGAGGTGCGCGGCCAGATATAGTCCGAGCCGAGGAGGTAGAAGGTCTGCGCTCCGCGCTCCTTCACCACCCAGTTGAGGCCGGCGATGATCTGCTGGGTCGCTTCCTGGCCGGTGTAGATGACGTTCTTGGACTGCTCCAGTCCCTCGTAGAAGGTCGGGTAGTAGAGCATGCCGTTATATTGCTCGAACACCGGCAGCACCGCCTTGCGGGAGGCGGAGGTCCAGCAGCCGAACACCGAGGCGCACTTGTCCTGCACCAGCAGCTTTTTGGCCTTTTCGGCGAAGGTCGGCCAGTCGCTGGCGCCGTCTTCCTGGATGTATTTGATCTTGCGGCCGAGGATGCCGCCGGAGGCGTTGATCTGGTCGATCGCGAGCTTCTCGGCCTGGACCGAACCGGTCTCGGAAATCGCCATGGTGCCGGTGACGGAATGCAGGATGCCGACCGTGACTTCGGTGTCGGTCACGGCAAGTCCGGTCGTATTCACAGCCAAGGTCGCCGGGGCCTGAGCCTGGGCGACGCCGGAGAACAACGTCGTCGCAGGAATAAGGGAAGCAAGAGGCAGCGCAGCTGCACCTTTCAAGACATCCCGGCGCGTTGCATTCATCTTGCTGTTGCGATCATCGCCACCCGACATAAAGGTTCCCTCCAGCGCATTACGGATCGAACACAGGAAAATTGGTCCTGCTTGTCCGCCATGGTTCCGGGGATGATGCGTCGCAGCAATACGGTGATTGACGTATATGGCGCCGCCGGGAAACCCATATGATTGGTTTGGCAGGGAGGTTTTTCGCCACGCTATTTAATTCGCGCGCGCGGGCGCGCGTACACGCAACGTGCAGGCGCGCCCGCGTCTCTCTTGGCAGACGGGAATATTGAATACTGGTCGTGGCGGCGGAGGAAATGCTTGCGGATTGGTCAGAACACCCCCGCAGCCGCGATAAATTCAGCCACCCGACGAGAAATAGGCTGTGGCATAATGAATTATCTTGGGGATATCGCCTCGGCGCGTCATGGCCGGGCGGGTCCCGGCCAGCCGGGCGGTCCCGCCGGTGCGGTCAGGCGGAGTGGGGCGGGCGGTGAGGCGGGGAGGCTCGGCGCGGGCCGGGCTTGACGGCAGGGGAATTCAGGGGCCGGACGGGGAACATATGGCCGGGGAACAGCGGATCGTTCGCATCAGACGCCAGTACAACAAATGGGTCGTCAACGAGACCCTGGAAGACTATGCCCTGCGCTTCACCGCCAAGAGCGCGCGGCGCTGGTCGTCGTTCCGCGTCGCCAATACCGCGCTCGGCGCCATCTCCTTCCTGGCGCTGGAAGCCATCGGCGGGGCGATCACCCTGTCGTTCGGCTTCACCAATGCCATCGCCGCGATCCTGGTGGTGAGCGCCATCATCTTCGCCGCCGGCTTCCCGATCTGCTTCTACGCCGCGAAATTCGGCGTCGATATCGACCTGCTCACGCGCGGCGCCGGCTTCGGCTATATCGGCTCCACCTTCACCTCGCTGATCTATGCCTCCTTCACCTTCCTGTTCTTCGCCATCGAGGCGGCGATCATGTCGCTGGCGCTCGAGATGTGCTTCGGCATTCCGCTGGCGCTCGGCTACATCATCAGCGCGTTGGTGGTGATTCCGCTGGTGACCCACGGCATCACGCTCATTTCCCGGTTCCAGATGTGGACCCAGCCGGTGTGGCTGGCGCTGCACATCATTCCGCTGGCCTATATCGCCTTCACCCATGGCGAGGATCTGTCCGCCTGGACGGATTTCACCGGGCGGCTCGGGCCCGCGGACGGAAGCTTCTCCTGGCTCGCGTTCGGCGGGGCATCCACCGTGGTGTTCGCCCTGGTGGCGCAGATCGGCGAGCAGGTGGATTTCCTGCGCTTCCTGCCGCGCCGGGAAAGCAGCCGGCGGCTGAGCTGGTGGGTGAGCCTGCTCGCCGCGGGGCCGGGCTGGATCGTGCCCGGCGCGCTGAAGATGATGATCGGCTCGTTCCTCGCCTATCTCGCGCTCCAGCACGGGATCGGCCTCGACCATGCCGCCGAGCCGACCCAGATGTATCTGGTCGCCTTCGGTTCCATGTTGCCCTCGCAACAGGCGGCCCTCGCCTTCACCGGGGTTTTCGTCATCATCTCCCAGCTCAAGATCAATGTGACGAACGCCTATGCGGGCTCGATCGCCTGGTCGAACTTCTTCTCGCGTCTCACCCATTCGCACCCCGGCCGCGTGGTGTGGCTGGTGTTCAATGTCGCCATCGCCCTGATGCTCATGGAGCTTGGCATCTACAAGGCGCTGGACGAGATCCTCGGGCTTTATGCCATCGTCGCCATCGCCTGGGTGGCGGCGCTGGTGTCGGACCTCGTGGTGAACAAGCCGCTCGGCCTTTCCCCGCCGAACATCGAGTTCAAGCGCGCCCATCTTTACGACATCAATCCGGTGGGGGTGGGCTCGGTGGCGCTGGGCACGGCGGTGGCGGTGCTGGCCTATTCCGGGCAGTTCGGCCGCATGCTCCAGGCGTTCGCGCCGTTCGTGGCGCTTGCGGTGTCGTTCCTCGCGGCGCCGGCCATCGCACTCGCCACCAAGGGGCGCTATTACATCGCCCGCCAGACCAAGGTGCAGTGGCGCGGCAAGGGCACGATCCGCTGCTGCGTGTGCGAGCACAAGTTCGAGCATGAGGACATGGCCCAGTGCCCGCTTTATGCCGGGCCGATCTGCTCCCTGTGCTGCTCGCTCGATGCCCGCTGCCGCGACCGCTGCAAGGAGGATGCGCGCGCCGCCGACCAGATCCTCGCCTTCCTCGCCGCCACCTTGCCGCGCTGGGCGGTGCGGCGGCTGAACTCGCGCGTCGGACATTACATCGCGATCCTGGCGACGCTCGCCTCGCTGATTGCGGCGATTCTCGCCATCATCTATTTCCACGCCACGTTTGAATCCCCTGCCTATGGGGTGGCGATCCGCACCACCTTGTGGACGGTCTATTTCGTCCTGATCATCGTCGTGGGGGTGGTGGCGTGGCTGTTCGTGCTGGCGCAGGAAAGCCGCAACGTGGCGCAGGAGGAGAGCCAGCGCCAGACGACGCTTCTCATGCGCGAGATCGAGGCCCACAAGCGCACCGACGCCAAGCTCCAGCGCGCCAAGGAGGTGGCGGAGGCGGCCAATCTCGCGAAAAGCCGCTATGTGGTGGGCATCAGCCATGAATTGCGCACGCCGCTGAACGCCATCCTCGGCTATGCCCAGCTGCTGGAGCGCGACACCGCCATTCCCGCCGGCCGGCGCGATGCCATCCGCGTGGTCCGCCGCAGCGCCGAGCATCTCTCCGGCCTGATCGACGGGCTGCTGGACATCTCCAAGATCGAGGCCGGCCGCCTGCATCTGAACCGGGACAAGGTGCGCATCCACGAATTGCTGGATCAGATCGTGGACATGTTCCGCTTGCAGGCCCAGGCCAAGGACATCGACTTCCGCCACACCCGCTCGGAGCGGCTGCCGCCGCAGGTGTTCACCGATGAAAAGCGGCTGCGGCAGATCCTCATCAACCTGCTGTCCAACGCCATCAAGTTCACCGCCGCCGGCCACGTCGCGCTGCGGGTCTCGTTCCGCAACCAGGTGGCGGAGTTCGAGGTGGAGGACACCGGGCTCGGGGTGGCGGAAGAAGACCGCGCGCGCATCTTCGAGCCGTTCGAACGGGGCGGCAGGGCCGGCACCTATAATACCGCCGGCATCGGCCTCGGGCTCACCATCACCAAGCTGTTGACGGAAATCATGGGCGGAGAAATCGTCCTGAAGACCGGGCCGCAGGGCGGTTCGATCTTTGCCGTCCGGCTGCTGCTGTCGGAGGTCTCCACGCCGGACGACGCCGCCCCGGCCGAGCGGCGCATCACCGGCTATCGCGGCGAACCGCGCACCTTGCTGGTGGCGGACGACGATGCCGCCCACCGGGACCTGATGTGCGAATTGCTGCGGCCGCTGGGCTTCGTCGTCTTCACCGCGCCGGACGGCGTCGCCTGCCTGGAACTCGCCGCGCAGATCCAGCCCGACCTGGTGCTGCTGGATATCGCCATGCCGGGCCTCAACGGCTGGCAGGTCGCCCGCCGCCTGCGCGCCAAGGTGGCGCCGGGCGCGCGCATCATCATGATTTCCGCCAATGCCGGCGACACCGGCCGGCCCGAGGTCGAGGGCCGCCACCACGACCAGCAGATCGCCAAGCCGGTGGACCTGCGCCATCTGCTGGAACAATTGCGCGGGCTGCTGACCCTGGAATGGACCTATGACGGCGACCCGCCCGCCACGCCGGTGCCGCCGCCCGGCGAGATCATCGCCCCCGCCAACCGCCATATCGACGAATTGCTGAAGCTCGGCCGCATCGGCTACGTGCGCGGCATCCAGGCGAAGCTCCAGGCGCTGGGCGAGGAATCCCCCGATCATGCGGAATTCGTCGCGCAGATGAGCGACATCGTCCGCAGCTTCGATCTCAACCGTTACATGACCGTGCTGGAGGGTCTGCGCAGCGATGATGCATAGCGCCAAGCGACGCGACATCGTCCTGGTGGTGGACGATAGCCCCGAAACCCTGAGCCTGCTCACCGACGCGCTGGAGGAGGCCGGCATCACCGTATTGGTGGCGGTGGAGGGCGCGAACGCCCTCGCCCTGGTGGAGCAGATCACCCCCGACATCATCCTGATGGACGCCATCATGCCCGGCATGACCGGCTTCGAGACCTGCCGGGCGCTGAAGACCAACAAGGCGCTCGCCCATGTGCCGGTGATCTTCATGACCGGCCTGTCGGAGACCGAGCACATCGTCCAGGGGCTGGAGGCGGGCGGGGTGGACTATGTCACCAAGCCCATCGTGCCGAGCGAGATCATCGCCCGCATGAAGGTGCATCTCGCCAATGCGCGCCAGACCCAGGGCGCGCAGGTGGCGCTGGATGCCGCCGGGCGCTTCCTGTTGTCCGCCAATCTGGATGGGCGGGTGCTCTGGAGCACCCCGCAGGCGACCCGCCTGATGGCACAGATCGCCCCCGCCCAGCCCGGCGAAGGGTTTGTGCTGCCGGATGCGGTGCGGCTATGGCTGGAGGCGTGCCAGAGCTCGGACGCGGCACAGCGCGACGGGATCGACCTTTCGCGCCGCGCCGATGCGCCCCGCACGCTGAAGCTCGCCTATGTGGGCCAGATCGGCGGGCGCGAATTCCTGCTGCGGGTGATCGAGGAGGCCCCGGCCCAGGACGAGGAAGTCTTGCGGCGGGCGCTGTCCATCACGCAGCGCGAGGCACAGGTGCTGGTGTGGATCGCGCGCGGCAAGGCCAATCGCGACATTGCCCAGATCCTCGGCCTCAGCCCGCGCACGGTGAACAAGCATCTGGAGCAGATCTACGCCAAGATCGGCGTGGAAAACCGCGCGTCTGCCACCGCCCTGGCCGTGCGCGCCCTGTCCGGTCAATAAAAAGGCGCCCGCGGAGGGCGCCTTTCTTTGGCGTTGGACGCAAGGGGCGATCAGCGGCCCCAGCCCGGCGGCACGCCGTGCCGGGAGATCGCGTCGACGATTTCCCGCTGGCGCCGGTCGGACCGCTTCATATGCACGGCGATCACCGCATGGGCGGAAGGAATCGCGAAGAACAGGGGAAAGATCAGGCCGAGCAGCACGCACGGCACGATCAACACCAGATTGACGATCGCCGAGACGGGCTGCGCATTCAACAGCAGGCCGAGCGGCGGAAGCAAGGCGGCGACAATATAGATCATGGGCGTGACCGGCGCTCCGAGGAACCACGCTTCCATATGGGGGAGATCCGGCGCGCTTCAAGATTGCGGGGCGACGACATTGCGCGCATGTCGCCACGCCCCCATCCTCCCGCCCCCACCGGCGCCCCCGGATCGCCGCCGGCGCCGGTTCGGGTCATGAGGCGAGCCGCGGCGCCTCCTCCTCGCGCCGGGCGGCGATCCACACGCCGGCACTGTCCACGATGCCCGGCCCGGCGGAAAAGCCGGCCTTGGACAGAAGCGCCCGCAGGGCCGGCAGTGCGCCGCGCCCGGCCGCGCGCGCCACATGCACCAGCATCCAGCCCCCGCGCCGCACGAAGCTGCGGTTGCGAGCGATGGCGGCGGCGAAATCTTCGCCCGCCGCGAGGTGATCGATGATCAGCGCGTCCGCGCCGCCGTGGGCGACCCTGTCGAGATTGCGCGGCGCGCAGCCCACGTTCGTGAAGCCGGACCGCCACAGGCCGAGGGCGAGGTTGAGGCTCTCCTTGCCGAGCACGACAACGTGATCGCACGGCCGAAGATGGGCGAAGGCGGCGATTTCCTCGATCGCCCAATTCTGGCTTGGCTCTTCCGGGGCGCCGCCGCCGGCCTGCGGCGCGGCGATGGCGCACGGGCGCCGCCGTTCGCGCGCCGCAAGCGGGCTGCGCCCCGGACTGGACGGCTCGGGTTCGATTTCGGGATCGTCTTCGCGACGCCGCAAGGCGGCGGTGTTGATCTGGGGCATCGTGCCCTCCCTCAGTGACGCCAGCGCGGGGCGAACCCGACGCTGCGGCAATCAGGATGCAACAGCCCCCATAAGCGCTCCATCCGGAAGGCGGGGCGGGTGCGTAAAGCCTTCATAAACAGGCTGGAGCCTTGCCATATGCCGTACCGGAGCACGGCGGGCGGCGTGGGAAACGGACCATGGCGGGATCGAAAAAGATGGTCTAAGAGGGTGCTCCAAGCGGAGCAAGATTGCCTGCGCCCATGCTCTCCCGCCAGATTCCCCGCGAAATCCTCATTCCCCTGATCGTCGCTTGCGCGCTGTTCATGGAGCAGGTGGATTCGACCGTCATCTCCACCTCGCTCCCGGCCATCGCCAAGGCGTTGGGCGAGGATCCGGTGGCGCTGAAACTGGCGCTGACCTCTTATCTCTTGAGCCTCGCGGTTTTCATTCCCGCCAGCGGCTGGGCGGCCGATCGCTATGGCGCGCGCACCGTGTTCCGCGCGGCCATCGTGATCTTCACCATCGGCTCCATCCTCTGCGGCATGTCCACGAGCCTGTCGGACTTCGTGCTCTACCGCATCATCCAGGGCATGGGCGGGGCGATGATGGTGCCGGTGGGGCGGCTCGTGATCCTGCGATCGATCCCGAAGGCGCAGCTGGTTTCGGCGCTGGCGTGGCTCACCGTGCCGGCGCTGCTGGGGCCGGTGCTCGGGCCGCCGCTGGGCGGCTTCATCACCACCTATTTCGATTGGCGCCTGATCTTCTACATCAATGTTCCCATAGGGATATTGGGCATCGCTTTGGCGACCCGCTTCATCGAGAACGTGCGCGAGGAGGATGTACCGCCGCTCGATCTGCGGGGGCTCGTGCTCTCGGGCCTCGGCCTTTCGGGCCTGGTGTTCGGCTTCGCGGTCTTCGGGCAGGCGCTGGTGCCGCTCTGGGTGGCCGGTGGCGTGACGGCCATGGGCTTGATCGCGTTGATTTTTTACGTTCGGCACGCGCGGGTGACGCCGCATGCGGTGCTTGATCTCACGCTGCTGCGCCTGCCCACTTCCGCGCCGGCGTGATCGGCGCGTCGGTGTTCCGCATCGGCATCGGCGCCTTGCCGTTCCTGCTGCCGCTGATGCTTCAGCTGACCTTCGGCCTCTCCCCGTTCGCGTCCGGCCTCATGACCTTCGCCGCCTCGGCCGGCGCGCTGATCATGAAGACCACCGCCGCGCCGATCATCCGCCGCTTCGGATTTCGCCGGGTTCTCGTGGTGAACAGCCTGATTTCGGCGGCCTTCATCGCTTCTAACGCGCTGTTCACCCCGAATACGCCGACCTTCGTCATCATGGCGGTTCTGCTCATCGGCGGCTTCTTCCGCTCGCTGGAATTCACCGCCCTGAACGCCATCGCCTATGCCGATGTCGAGCCGTCCTCCATGAGTCGGGCGACCTCGTTCGCCAGCGTCGGTCAGCAGGTGTCGATCTCGCTCGGCGTCGCCACCGCCGGCATCATCCTGGAGGTGATGCGCGACCTGCGGGGAGAGACCAATCTGGTGCTGGCGGATTTCACGCCCGCCTTTCTCATCGTCGCGCTGATCAGTGCCTCCTCGGTCATCAGCTTCCTGCGCCTGCCCAAGGATGCGGGGGCGGAAATGGCGGGGCGCAAGGTCTCGCCCGCCGAAAAGGACAGCCTGCCGGACCCGCGCGGCGAGGTGCAGCCGAACCCCTGACCGGCGGCCGCCTGCCGCGGCGGCCGATCATGGACATGATGAATGGCCGCGCCGGCCCCGTGCCCATTGCGCGATGGCCGCTCCCGGGTTTAGGCCGGAAGCCGATCGGCGGTCCGCCCGCGCTCGGGGCAGGCCAATTGCGTTTTCGCATTTTCTTCACGCGAACCGATGTCCACTTCGCTCGAAAATGCTCTGGGGAGGCTTAAGAACAGCATGTCTCAATCCGTCATGATCATGTCCGGCGTGCGCACCGCCATCGGCACCTTCGGCGGCGCGCTCGCCTCGGTCCCGCCGACCCGGCTCGGCAGCCTGGTGGTGGCCGAGGCGCTGAAGCGCGCGCAGGTGGAGGGTGCGGAGGTGGGCACCGTGGTGTTCGGCCATGTGATCGTCACCGAACCGCGCGACGCCTATCTCAGCCGGGTCGCGGCCATGGAAGGCGGCATCCCCAAGGAGGTGCCGGCCATGAATGTGAACCGGCTCTGCGGCAGCGGCGCCCAGGCGGTGGTCTCGGCGGCGCAGGCGATTCTTCTCGGCGATTGCGATGTGGCGGTGGCCGGCGGCGCGGAATGCATGAGCCGCTCGCCCCATCTTTTGTCCACCTCGCGCTTCGGCCAGCGCATGGGCGACATGGCCGCCTCCGACCTGATGATCGGTGTGCTCACCGACCCGTTCGGCCATGGCGGCATGGGCATCACCGGCGAGAATGTGGCCGAGAAATGGAACATCACCCGCGCGGCACAGGACGAACTCGCCCTCGCCAGCCAGCAGCGTGCCCGCGCGGCCATCGATGAGGGCCGCTTCCACGACCAGATCCTGCCGGTGACGGTGACGGTGGGCCGCAAGGAAACCGTGTTCGATACCGACGAGCATCCCAAGGCGACCACCGCCGAGATCCTTGCCGGCCTGCGCGCCGCTTTCAAGAAGGGCGGCACGGTCACCGCCGGCAATTCCTCCGGCATCAATGACGGCGCGGCGAGCCTCGTGCTGATGGCGGAGGATCGCGCGGCCCGATCCGGGAAGACGCCGCTCGCGCGCATCGTCGGCTATGCCCATGCGGGCGTGGAGCCGGGCGAGATGGGCATCGGCCCCGTGCCGGCGGTGCGCAAATTGTGCGAGCGCACCGGCCTCAAGGTGTCCGATTTCGACGTGATCGAATCCAACGAGGCGTTCGCCGCCCAGGCCTGCGCGGTGGCGCGGGAATTGGATTTCGATCCCGCCAAGCTCAATCCCAACGGCGGCGCCATCGCGCTCGGCCATCCGGTGGGCGCCACGGGGGCGATCCTGGTGGTGAAGGCGCTGAACGAGCTGCAGCGCATCGGCGGGCGCTACGGCCTCATCACCATGTGCATCGGCGGCGGCCAGGGCATCGCCTTGGCCATCGAACGGGTGTGAGGACGGATCGACATTCGGCGGCGGGGTGCATCGTCGTGGCGCCTGACGGCAAGTGCGCGCCCTTGTCTTTCTTTCGCCGGTCGTCGTTTTTTGCGCGTCATGGCCGGGCGTGTCCCGGCCATCCCCGCCGGGCCGCCTAGCCGGCGCACGCGCTTCGCGCTTGTGCGATGGAAGCGCCTGCGGCGGGTTTTGTGCGCTGGGTCCCGGCTCGCGTTCCACGCCTGCGGCGTTCCACTTGGCTGGGATGCGGTGGGGCCGCCTGCATGCCCGTTCCTGTCCCGGCCCAGCGACGGCCATGCCGGAGCGCCGAGCCGGGACCCAGGGGAAAAGACGGCGCAGCCGGCGCACGCCCTTGCGCGCCTGCGATGGAAGCGCCTGCGGCGGTTTCTTGCACTGGGTCCCGGCTCTGCGTTCCACGCCTGCGGCGTTCCACTTGGCTGGGACGCGGTGGGGCCGCCTGCATGCGCGTTCGCGTCCCGGCCCAGCGACGGCTTTGCCGGAGCGCCGAGCCGGGACCCAGGGAAAAAGACGGCGCAGCCGGCCCACGCCCTTGCGCGCCTGCGATTGAAGCGCCTGCGGCGGTTTTTTGCGCTGGGTCCCGGCTCGCGTTCCACGCCTGCGGCGTTCCGCTTGGCCGGGACGCGGGTGGGGTCTCCTGCATGCGTGTTCGTGTCCCGGCCCAGCGACGGCTTTGCCGGAGCGCCGAGCCGGGACCCAGGGGAAAAGACGGCGCAGCCGGCGCACGCGCTGTGCGCCTGAGATGGAAGCGCCTGCGGCGGGTTTTCTGCGCTGGGTCCCGGCTCTGCGTTCCACGCCTGCGGCGTTGCACTTGGCCGGGATGCGGGCGGGGTCTCCTGCGTGTGTTCGTGTCCCGGCCCAGCGACGGCCTTGCCGGAGCGCCGAGCCGGGACCCAGGGGAAAGACGGCGCAGCCGGCGCATGCGCTGCGCGCTTGTGCGATGGAAGCGCCTGCGGCGGGTTTTGTGCGCTGGGTTCCGGCTCGCGTTCCACGCCTGCGGCGTTCCACTTGGCCGGGACGCGGGTGGGGTCTCTCCGGCATGCGCGTTCGTGTCCCGGCCCAGCGACGGCCTTGCCGGAGCGCCGAGCCGGGACCCAGGAAAAAAGACGGCGCAGCCGGCGCACGCGCTGCGCGCTTTGGGGGTTGAAGCGCCTGCGGCGGGTTTTTCCGCTGGGTCCCGGCTCGCGTTCCACGCCTGCGGCGTTCCACTTGGCTGGGACGCGGGACCGGACTCCGGGAATGGGATTCAGGAGGCGCGGTCGGTGCGGTTCGGCTGAAGATCGAACAGGGCGGGTTGCGGGTGCCCGTCGCGGGCGCACAGGCGGGCGAGCGCCGCCTTCACGGCGGCGGGACCCGCGCGCTCCATGAGGGCGCAGGGGCCGAGCGTGAAGCGCAGGGCGAGCTGTGCCCCCTTGTCCATGTCGGCGGGCGAGGATGCGCCGGCGTTCAGCAATTCCAGGGCCGGCACGAACAGCGCGCCGAGAAGCCGCTGCTTGATCTCGTCGGCGATTTCGAGGGACGGCGCGGCATCCTCGGAAACCTCCCAGGCCGCACCGCTCTCGCCCTGCCGCGCCAAGGCGGCGCAGGCGCGATAGAAGGGGCCGAGGGGCGAGAGATTCTCCATGGCGTGGGCGGCGACCGTCGGCCCGATGAGGTTCATCACCTTGAACGGACCGGCGGCGACGCCGAGCCGCTCCCGGGCCACGAAGTCCACCTCGGAGGGGCTCGCCCGCAGGTCCTGAACGATATGGGCCGCCTCATTGTAATAGGGGCAGAAGAAGCGGTTGACGACGAAGCCCGGCGTGTCGGCGCAGCGCAGCGGCACGCGGCGGGTCTGTTCCAGGAAGGCGAGGGCGCGCGCCACGGTTTCCGCCGAGGTCTTCGCCGCCCGCACCACTTCCACGAGGGGGCTCACCTCGGCCGGGCTGAAATAATGCAGGCCGAGGACGCGCGCCGGATCGGGCAGACCGTCGGCGATGTCGCCCACCTTCAGGGCGCTGGTATTGGTGGCGACGATGCTGCCGCGCGCGATGTGTGGCGCAAGCTCCGCGAACACGGCGCGCTTCACCGCCAGATCCTCGAACACCGCCTCGATGATGAGGTCGCACGCGCCCACGTCCGCGAGACCGCCCGCGCCCCGGATGCGGGCGAGGGCGGCCTGGGCATCCTCGGCCGTCATGCGGTCGGAGGAGACCCAGCGCGCATAGGTCCTGGCGGCGCGGGCCTTGAGGGTTTCAATCGCGTCCGGGCGCGCGTCATACAGGAGCACGTCGAGGCCGTGGCGTGCGGCGTCGAGGGCGATGCCGCCGCCCATCAGGCCGGCGCCGAGCACGCCGAGTTTTGGCTTGGTCATTTCGTCTGGTCCTCAAGGAGGGCATCGACCTCTTGCCGCTCCGCCCGCCGGAGGGCGCCGGGACGGGTGCGATAGGTCGCGATCAGGCTGTGCCGCAGCAGCGCGGCATGAAGGCCGGGAGCGGCGTCGTGCGCGCCGGCGCGGATCGCGGCGCACAGCGCGGACGCGGAGGGCGCCGGCGCCGCTTCAAGGCAGGCCGCTTCCGCTTGGCGCGCGGCGGGCGCGGTTTCCAGTTCGCGGGCCGCGATGGCGCAAGCATTGGCCACCATGGCCGCCTGATAGCGCTGGTCGCCGGAAAGATGGGGCGCGATCTCCTCCTGCAAGGTCCGGCGCGCGATGGCGAGCAGGTCCGCGCCGAAGGTCTGGACGGGCGGGGTGTGGCCGGTCATGGGCGCATCTCCCAGGCGGCAGGCGCGGTGGCACGCAGGATAGCCAGTTCCAATTCGTCGGCGATCCGTCCGGTGAGGGCGAGTTCCAGCGAGCTTTCCTGCCCGCTCGCATGCCGCGCGCCCTGCTGAAGCGCGATGATGGCCCAGCGGATATGGGCCATCACCTCGAAATAGCGCACGCGGGCATCGTCCACCGGCCGGCCGCTTTCGGCCGCGTAGCCGGCATAGAGATCGGCGCGGTCGCCCATGCCGCCGGCTTCCAGGTCGGGCCGGCCGAAGCGCCAGCATTCGGCGCAGAACCAGCCGAGATCGGACGTGGGATCGCCCCAGCCGGCGAATTCCCAATCCAGAATGGCGGTCACGCCGGTGGCGTCGAGCATGTAATTGCCGGTGCGAAAATCGCGATGGATGAGGCGGATGTCTCCCGGCGGCGGGGCGGCAACCTCGCCCCAGCGCAGGCCCCATTCCAGCGCCGGGCGGGGGGCGCCGAGTGCATCCAGCGCGGCGCGCAGGTCGGCGATGTCGGCGCGGGCGAAATCCTCCGGCGGCAGGGGCAGGAAGGCGAGGGCGGCGTGGGGCGGGCGCACGCGGTGCAGTTTCGCCATCTCGGCCCCGAGCCGGCGCAGCAGCGATGGCCGGTCGCCTCCGAGCGCGGGGTCCTTCACGACCCGCGGGCCGAGCGCGGTGCCCTCCACCCGCTCCATCAGCGCAAAGGGTGTGCCGAGCAGGGAGGCATCGGCGCAGGCGAGGATCGGGCGGGGCACGGTGACGCCCGCCGCGTGCGCGACCTTGATGATCTCGAATTCCGCCACCCGGCCATGGCTGGAGCCCACCACGCTCGGCGCATCCTTGCGCAGGACGTAGGAGCGCTCGCCCGCCTCCGGGCCGCCCGCGATGGTGAGGTCGAGCCGCCAGTTCTGCTGGATCGCGCCGCCCTTCAGCAAGTGCGCGGCGCGCGGCACGACGGCGGTGGCTTCGAGTTCGCGCGCGAGATAGCCGGCGAGCGCGTCGAGGGGCAGGCCCGCTTCGGGAGGCCCCTCACTTGCCATGGGGGCCGCCCCAGCGCCAGAAATCCTGGCCTTCCCGCGCATAATTTGCGGCCAGCACCATGTCGTGCACCTCGCTCGCGCCGTCCACCAGCTTCGCCTGGCGGGCGTAGCGATAGATCCATTCGAGCGGCGTGTCCTTGGAATAGCCCTTGGCGCCGCAGAGCTGGAGCGCGGTGTCGGCGCACAGGTGGAGCGTCTCGGCCACATGGTTCTTGGCCATGGAGATTTCCTTGCGGGCCTTGTCGCCGGCATCGAGCAGCCAGGCCGCCTTCATCACCAGCAGGCGGCCCACCTCGATCGCCGAGGCGGCGCGGCCGAGCTTGATCTGCACGCTTTCCCGGTCGGCAAGGCGGATGCCGAAGCCGGTGCGTTCGCTGGCATAGGCATGGCCGATCTCCAGCGCGCGCTTGGAAAGGCCGAGCCAGCGCATGCAATGGGTGAGACGCGCCGGGCCGAGGCGGATCTGGGTGACGCGCAGGCCGTCGCCTTCCTTCATCAAGACGTTCTCGGCCGGGATCTCCAGGCCGTCGAAGATCAGCTCGCAATGCCCGCCGTGCTCTTCCGGCCCCATGATCTCGATGCGCCGCGCGATGCGCCAGCCGGGCGCCTTGGCATCGAACAGGAAGGCCGTGAGGCCGGTGCGCGGGTCGTCCGAGGTGCGCGCCATGACGATGAAGCGCTGCGCCGCCTCGGCGCCGGTGATGAACCATTTGCGGCCGGTGATCACATAGCGATCGCCGCGTTTTTCCGCGCGCGTCAGCATCATGCCGGGGTCGGACCCGCCGCCGGGATGGGGCTCGGTCATGGCGAAGGCGGAGCGCATCTCACCGGCGATCACGGGCTTCAGCCACCAGTCCTGCTGTGCGGGGGTGGCCACCTTGGACATGAGCATCATGTTGCCGTCGTCGGGGGCGGCGGCATTGAAACAGGCGGGGCCGAAGATGGAGCGGTTCGCCTCCTCGTACATGGCGGCCTGCCCCACCATGCCGATGCCCATGCCGCCGAGCGCCTGCGGCACCTGCGGCGCCCACAGGCCTGCGGCGCGGGCCTTCGCGCGCACCCTCTCAAGCACCGGCTCGGCGATGTTGTCATGGGCGTCATAATTCGCCCGGTCCTCTTCGAGCGGCAGGATGTGATCGGCCACGAAGGCGCGCGTTTGGGCGCGGACGGTCTCGATATGCGGCGGAAGGGAAAAGTCCATCGGAACCCTGAGGGAGTGAGAGTCTTTGGCTATCGTATTTTCTTCACACGAACCGGTACCCACTTCGCTTGAAAATACTCTAGAGGGAGGAAACGAGATGCCCGCCGTCCACCGGCAGCACGACGCCCGTCAGCGTCGGCGCCGCATCGCCCGCGAGCAGCAGCAGGGGCGCGTCGAGATCGGTGAGGCGGGAGAGCCGGCGCTGGGGGATGCGCTTGATCAGCGCCTGACCGGCGGGGGTGGCGAAGAAATCCGCGTTCAGCTCGGTTTCCAGATAGCCCGGGGCGAGCGCGTTGACGCGGATGCCGTAGCGCGCCCATTCGAGCGCCAGCGCTTGGGTCATCTGTGCGAGGCCGGCCTTGGCGATGGCGTAGGGTGCGACGTTTCCCGCCACCCGCAGCGCCAGGATGGAGGCGATGTTGACGATGCTGCCCCCGCCGCTCTCCTGCATGGCGCGGGCCGCGCCCTGGGCGATGAAGAAGGCGCCGCGCAGATTGGTGTCCACCACCTGGTCGAACTGCGCCGGCGTCAGCTCCAGCGCCGGGGTCGTATCGGCGACGCCGGCATTGTTGATCAGCACATCCAGCCGGCCGAGCGTCCGCTGCACCTCACCGAAGAAGGGCGCGATGGCGTCATCATCGGTCACGTCCAGGGCGAGCGGGGTGATGTCCCAGCCCTTGGCCGTCGCTTCCTCGGCGAGCGCCGCCAGCCGGTCGGTGCGCCGCGCGGCGGCGATGACGCGCGCGCCGGACCCGGCCAGCAGCCGGGCGAAATGTTCGCCCAGGCCCGAGGAGGCGCCGGTGACGACGATGCCCTTGCCGGCGACATGGTGCGCCAGATCCATACTCTCAACTCCGCGTCGTTCGGCCAGACTCAACGCTGCATGCCCCAGCGGCGCACAGTGTAGCGCTCGATGGTCTGGAAAATGACCCCTTCGATGAACAGGCCGACGATCATCACGGTCATCAAGCCCGCGAACACGCCGGGCGTTTCCAGCAGATTGCGGTTCTCGAAGATGAACCAGCCAAGCCCGCCCTGGCCGGCGGAGACGCCGAACACCAGTTCCGCCGCGATCAGCGTGCGCCAGGCGAATGCCCAGCCGATCTTCAGGCCCGAGAGGATGGAGGGGAAGGCGGCCGGGATCAGGATCTGAACCACGAAGCGCAGCCCGCGCAAGCCGAAGGTCTGCCCGGCCATGCGCTGGGTTTCCGAGACCGCCAGGAACCCGGCATGGGCGTTCAGCGCCACTGCCCACAGCACCGAATGCACGATCACGAAGATCAGGCTCGGCACGCCGAGGCCGAACCACAGCAGCGCCAGCGGCAGCAGGGCGATGGCCGGCATGGGATTGAACATGGCGGTGAGCGTGGAGAGCAGGTCGGTGCCGATGCGGGTGGAGACGGCGAGCGTGGTGAAGATGGCGGCGAGCGCGATGCCGAGCGCATAGCCCATCACGAGGATGCGCAGGGACACGCCCAGGCGCTGGGGAATGCGGCCGTTGATGATGTTGTCCCAGAGCGCCTGCAAGGTTTCGGTGAAGCTCGGGAAGATCAGCGGATTGTCCAGCCAGCGGCCATAGAGTTCCCACACGATGGCCAGCGCGACGAGCACCAGGGCGCGCCGCACGATGGCGTGGGCGAACATGCGCTGGAAGAACGGCAGGGGGGCTTCCACCGCCCCGGTGGTGACCGGCGGCAAGGTGGTGCGGACATATTCGGGCCGGATCACCGGCTCCAGCTTCATCGCGGTCTGCGACATGGGGATCTCCTCGGGATGGGTTCGGCGGCCGCGCGCTCAGTGAGCCGGCTGGGTCTCGTCGAACAGCATGGTGTGGATGCGCCCGCAGAGGGTCTGGAACTCGGCGCCGCCCTGGTGGCTGGCGTCGAAATGGTGGGAGTTCAGCTCCGCCTTCACCTGTCCGGGGTGGGGCGAGAGCACGAGGATGCGATTGCCGATCAACACCGCCTCCTCGATGGAATGGGTGACGAACACCACGGTGAAGCGAATGTCGTCCCACAGGTCGAGCAATTCCTGCTGCATCTTGCGGCGGGTCAGCGCGTCAAGCGCGGCATAGGGCTCGTCCATCAACAGCATGTCGGGGCGCATGCCCATGGCGCGGGCGATGGCCACCCGCTGCTTCATGCCGCCCGAAAGCATGTGGGGATAGGCGTCCAAGAATTTGGTCAGGTTCACCTTCTCCAGCACGTCCACCGCGCGGGCGTCGGCCTCGGCCGCCGACATGCCGTTGGCGCGCAGCGGAAAGGCCACGTTCTGCCGCACCGTCTTCCACGGCATGAGCTGGTCGAATTCCTGGAACACCATCATGCGGTCCGGGCCCGGGCGCGTGACCACCTGACCCTTGAGGCGGATCGCCCCCTGGGTGGGGCGGATGAAGCCGGCGATGGCCTTGAGCAAGGTGGATTTTCCGCAGCCCGACGGCCCGAGCAGCACGAAACGGTCGCCTGGGAAGATCTCGAAGCTCACCTCGGACGTCGCCGTTACCAGATGGTCGCGCGTCTTGTATTGCAGCGTCACGCCGTCCACTTCGAGCAGCGGCTTGACCTTGGCGTCGGGATATTGCGGCGTGGGCATGTGTTTCATCTGGCTCCCCTGAGGGTCGATCTTTTTATTGCTTTTCAATGTCTTGAAGGGCTGCTTGTCTTGGGTCGGCGGCTTGGCGGGCCGGGGAGATCACGCCTTGGCTTTGGCGGCGATGAAGCTCTCCACGGCCTTCTTGTGATCGTCGGTGGAGGTGATCACCGCGTAATGGGAGGAGATCATATCGAGATTGGCGCGCAAATCGTTGCGCATGCCCTGGTAGACCGCGCGCTTGATCATGCGCAGGGTTAGCTGCGGGGCGCGGGCGATGCGGCGGGCGATCTTTTCCACCTCGCTCACCAGCGCCGCATCGTCGAACACTTTGTTGACGATGCCGATGCGCATCGCTTCCTCCGCGTCGATGAAATCGCCGGTGAAGAACAGTTCCAGCGCCTTGGCGGTGCCGACGAGGCGCGGCAGGAAATGGGCGCCGCCGGCCCCGGGCACGAGGCCGACCTTCACATAGGTTTCCGCGAAGCGCGCGCTTTTTGCGGCATAGCGCAGGTCGCACATGAGGGCGAGGTCCATGCCCGCGCCGGTGGCCACCCCGTTCACGGCCGCGATCACCGGCTTGTCCAGGTCCTCCAGGGTGAGGGGAATGCGCTGGATCTTCTCAAACAATTCGTCCTTGCGCTGGGCGGGTTCCTGCTGGAGCCGGTCGCCCATTTCCACGATGTCGCCACCGGAGCAGAAGGCGCTGCCGGCGCCTGTCACCAGCACCACCTTCACGGCGGGGTCGGCGCGGCAGTGCTGGAGCGCGTCGGTCCAGGCGGCGATCATGTCAAAGGTGAAGGCGTTCATCCGCTCGGGGCGGTTGAGCAGGATGGTGCCGACGCCGTCGCTGACGGTGAATTTGAGATGCGCGCTCACGAGATCCGCTCCATTTCGGCGGGGGCGTCGGCGGTGTCGGCCAGCGCGCGGATTTCCTCGGCCGTGAGGCCGGCTTCCGCGAGGATTTCCGCGCCGTGCTCGCCGAGCCGCGGGGCATGGTGGCGGATGCGGAACGGCGCCGCGCTGAACGACACCGGCTGGCGCATGGAGCGATAGGCGCCCTCGCTCGGATGTTCTTCGATGGAGAAGAAACCCACCTCCTGGAGATAAGAATCCTCCAGCAAATCATCGAGCCCGTTCACCGGCATGCAGGGGATGGAGACGCGATCGCAGAAAGCTTCCCATTCCGCGGTGGTGAAGCGCACCGCCTCCTGCTCCACCGCCGCATAGAGCACGTCGATATTCTGCACCCGCTCGCCGAGGGTCGCGAAGCGCGGATCGTCCTTGAATTCGGTGCGGCCGGTGAAATCGAAGAAGTCGCGCCAGTTGCGATCCGAATAGGGCAGGATGCAGGCATAGCCGTCGCGCGTGGCGTAGGGCTTGCGGCGCGGGGAGATCACCCGGTTGAAGCCGGGCGGCCCGAGCGGCGGCTCGAAGGCCGCGCCCACCATGTGCTCCACCAGGTTGAACTCCACCATGGTCTCGAACATGGGCACCTCGATCGCCTGCCCGCCGCCGCCGTTCGCGCGCTGGAGCAGGGCCGCCATGATGGACGAGGCGATGGCCTGCCCGGCGATCTTGTCGCACAGCACGGTGGGCAGATAGCCCGGCGTGCCGTGCATCGCCGCCTGGAGCGCCGAGAGGCCGGAGCCCGCCTGGATCAGATCGTCATAGGCCGCCTTGTCCGCATAGCGGCCCTTGGCGCTGAAGCCATAGGCGCCGCAATAGACGATGTCGGGATTGAGCGCCTGGACCGCCGCATATTCATAGCCGAGGCGGGCGATGGCCTTCGGCCGCATGGAATGGACGAACACGTCCGCCCCCGCGATCAGCCGGCCCAGCGCGTGCCGCGCCTCGGGCCGCTTCAGGTCGAGGACGAGCGAGCGCTTGTTGCGATTGAGGTGCAGGAAATTCCCCGCCATGCCGGGCGTGCGCGAGGGCTTGTAGCTGCGGAAGGTGTCGCCTTCCGGCGATTCCACCTTCACCACGTCGGCGCCGAGATCGGCGAGGATATGGGTGGCGAAGGGCCCCATGATGACGCTGGTCAGATCGATGATGCGCACGCCGGCAAGCGGGCCGCTTTTCTCAAATGAAGACACGGATCTTGCTCTCCTCAATCCTGCGCGCCGCAAGGGCGCAGGGCCACCAGCGTGGGCCACAGCGCGTCTCCGCCCCGGCCGCACACCGCGCGGCCGATGCGCTCCTGCCAATGGGCCTCGCGGCCGAATTCGTCGCGCCAGGCCCACAGGCGGCGCGTGAAGAAATGCAGCGGGTGCTCGTGGGTGAAGCCCATGGCGCCGTGCACCTGGTGGCAGATTTCCGCCACCTTGCCGGCGGCTTCCCCGCAGCGCGCCTTCGCCACCGCCACCGCGAACGGAAACTGCGCCCCGCCCCAGGCGGAGGCCGCCAATTGCGCCGCCGCGCCCGCCGCCGCGCACTGGCCGGCGGCCTCGGCGAGCATGTGCTGGACCGCCTGGAAGCGGCCGATGGGCTTGCCGAACTGCTTGCGCTCATTGGCATAAGTCAGCGCCAGATCGAGGCAGCGCTCCATCGCGCCCACCATCTGCTGGGCGCGGATGAAGGCGCCGAACATCATCAGCCCGTCGGCATCGGCAAGCAGGGCCGGCAAGGGGCGGATGTGGCCGGCGCTCACCTGCACCCCCTCAAGCGTGAGGCCGTCGCGCGGCTCGTTCGCCACGTTCCGACGGGTGCGGACCGGCCGGTCCGCATGGGGCAGCAGCACGAGATGGGCGACGCCGTCGCCGTCCTGAGCGATCAGCAGGATGAAGCTTGCCCGCGCGCCCCAGGGCACCGAGGCGAGGCTTCCGCTCAGCACCGCGCCTTCACCGTCGAATGAAAGCGCAAGGGCGGTGCCGGTGGCGAGCGTCACCGGGCCGTCCGCGGCCTCGCCGCCCGCGCGCGTCCAGAGCGCCTGCGCCATCAGCGTTTCGGCGAGCGGAGCCGGCAAGGCATGATAGGCCGCGCGGCGGAGGATCTGGCCGGCGGTGACGGCGGAAAGCCCGGCGCCGCCCGCCTCTTCCGGCACCAAAGCGAGGGGCAGCCCGGCTTCGCTCACCGCCGCCCAGGCGGCGACGGGAAAGGCCCCCTCATCGGCCGCCTTCAGGCAGGCGGGGGTGACGTGGTGGGCCAGCAGGCGGTCGGTCTGCTCCAGCAGGATGGCGGCGAAATCGTCCTCTCCGGACGCGGCGGGGGCGGTGTTGATATCGAGCATGGGATGTCTCAGCGCAGTCCGAGGCCGCGCGCGGTGACGCTGCGCAGGATTTCCCGCGTGCCGCCGCGCAGCGTGAAGGAAGGGGCGCGCAGCATCACGTCCGCGAGCGTCTCGGCGAACGGATCGTCCTGCGCATCGAGGCTGGATTCCACCGGCATCAGGCGGCGTGCCACCTCGGGAATATCGCGCTCGAAGGCGGTGCCGACATCCTTCACCAGGGCCGCTTCCACGTTCGGCATCTCGTTGCGGCCCAGCAGAGCGGCGACGGACGCCGACATGTTCATGAGCGCGGCCATATGGGCGACGAGGCGCCCGGTCTCCACCGCCTGCTGGCGGTCGGGCTCTTGGCCGATGCGGTCCACCAGTTCCACGAGCAGGCGGTAGTCGGACATGAAGCGGTCGGGGCCGGAGCGCTCGAAGGCCAGCTCCTGGGTGACCATGTCCCAGCCCTGGCCCTCCTCGCCCACCATGAGCGCATCGGGCACCAGATGGTCGGTGAAGAACACCTCGTTGAATTCGTGATGACCCGAGAGATCGTAGATCGGCCGCACCACGATGCCGGGCGCCGACATGTCGATGATGAACTGGGTCAGCCCGCCATGGCGGTCCGGCCCGGCATCGCCGGTGCGCACCAGCGCGATCAGATAATGGGCGCGGTGGGCATTGGTGGTCCAGATCTTCGAGCCGTTCAGCACGAAGCCGCCTTCGGTACGGGTGGCGCGGGTGCGCACGGCGGCGAGATCGGAGCCGGAATCCGGCTCGCTCATGCCGATGCCGAAATAGCATTCGCCGGCGCAGATGCGCGGTACGATGAGGTTCTTCGCGTATTCGGTGCCGTGGCGCAGGATCTGCGGGGCGGATTGCCGGTCGGCGATCCAATGGGCGCCACAGGGGGCGCCGGCCGCCAGCATCTCCTCGGTGACGACGAAGCGCACGAGGCTGGAGCGTTCCTGCCCGCCATAGGCTTTCGGCAAGGTGACGCCGACAAATCCTGCGGCCGCCGCGCGCCTGGAGAAGGCGGGGTCGAACGTGCTCCACGAACAGCGATGCGAAACGAAAAGTCCGGCGTCGCGCTCTGCTTGCAGAAAGGCGCGAACATCCTGCCGGACCTGCTCGGCTTCCGCCGGAAGATGGTCGAAGCCGAATCGAAAGCTTTGCATATGGGCGGCGCTCCCTTGGCACTCCGCTTATCCCCCGTGGCTTTGCGGGGCGCGGTGTTGTTGAGGGGAAGAAAGCATCCGCGCGGGGGGCGCGGCAAGCGCATTACACATATATGGAAAAATCATCAGATATGTGATCAATTGCGGCGCGCACGTAACGGGAGCGGCCATGCGAACGCCTGTAAAATCAAAGATCTTCCAAGAAGACGATGGGGTCCGCCCGGTCACGGCGGTCGGCGATATGGCGGACAGCCCGGTCGTCAAATCGGCGGAACGGGTGCTGCGGATTCTGGAATATTTCGACGAGATCCAGCGCGATGCGCGCGTGACGGAGATTGCCGCGCATCTCCAGTTTCCCCAATCGTCCACCTCGGCGCTGCTCAAGAGCTTGGCCCAGCTCGGCTATCTGGATTACGACCGGGTGCGGCGCACCTTCCTGCCCACCGCCCGCGTGGCGCTGCTCGGCACCTGGCTGAACGAGGGGCCGGTCCATAACGGCCGCCTGCTGCGCCTGATGGAGGAAGTCTCGCGGGAAAGCCGCGACACCATCATTCTCGCCGTGCGCAACGGCATCTATTCTCAATATATCCACGTGGTGCAGGCGACGACGCCGATCCGCTACCACGTGCCCCAGGGCTCGCGCCGCCTGCTGGCGTGGTCCGGCACCGGCTTCGCCCTGCTGATGCGCGCCCCGGACGAGGAGGTGCGCGCCCTGGTCGCGCGCACCAATGCGGAGGCGCCGAGCGAGCGGCCGCGCATCGATTATCGCGCCGCGCTCGGCCATGTGCATGAGGCGCGGCGCGCCGGCTATTTCTTCTCCCGCGCGCTGGTCTCGCCCGGCGCGGGCGCGCTCGCCATGCCGCTGCCCGACGGCATCGAGCGCCGCAACCGGCCCATGGTGATCGCGGTTTCCGGCGTGCTGGAGGACATCGAGCGGCGCGAGCACGAGATCATCGCGCTGCTGCGCGACACCATCGCGCGCTATCTGGTCTCCGATTGAGCATGCCGGGAAGGACGCCCGAAGGCGCCCTTCCGCTGTCCGCGCGGCGTGTGCCGCGCCCTCAATCGCCCTTGCGGTCGGCGATATAGGGGAAGAAGACATCCTGCCATTTCTCCGGCATCTTCTTCATCATGCCCTGGTCCACCATGTATTTCGCATAGGTCATCACGCCCTGCGGCTCGGTCTGGTAGATGATCGAGCCGTCGCTGATGATCTTTTCGGCTTCCGCCTGGGCGAGCTGGACGCTCTCCGATTTCAGATAGATTTCCGCCGCCTTTTTCGGGTCGGCGCGGATCAGCTTGCAGGCTTCGTCCAGCCCCGCGAGCAGCGCCTGGGCCGCCTTGGGATTGGCATCGGCGAAGGATTGCATGCCCGCGAGCGTGGCGGCGGTCGCCTCCTTGCCGCCGAACAGGTCGGCGGACACCAGGATTTTGTGGATCTTCGGGTCGCGCTCCAGGATCTGGGAGAAAGGCGGGGTGGCGAAATAGCCGCCGATCGCCTGGCCGGCCAGCAGGGCCGCGGTCGCGTCGGGATGGGGCAGGCTCGCCATGAGCGCATCGGCCTTGCCCTTGTCGCCCAGATCGCGCTGGGCGGCGACGCGCAGCAGAATTGCCTGGGGCGAGTTGAAAGCCGGCACGGCGATCTTCGCATCCGGCGTGAAATCCTTGAACGCCTTGATCTCGGGCCGGTTGGTGAACAGCGTGTAGGTGATCACCGACAGGCCGCCGAGGCTCTTCACCTGCTGGCGGCCGCGGGTCTTGTCCCAGGCGATCAGCGCCCCCGCGATGCCGAACGCGCCGAAATCGATGCTGTTGGAGAACAGGGCGTCATTCATCGCCGCGGAGCCGGAGAAACGGTTCAGCGTCACCTCAAGGCCCGGCAGTCCCAGCGCCTTGGCCTGCGAGTCGAACAGCTTTTCCTCGGCCGCCACCACAATGGGCAGATAGACCAGGCCATATTGCAGGCCGATCCGCACTGTGGAGGTTTCCGCGCGCGGCGCGGTTGAAAAGGCGATGCAGAATGCGGCGACAAGACAGGCAATGGCCCTCTTGGGGGCGTTCGTTTTCATTTTCTCTCCCTTGAATGTCCGGCGCGCGTCGGTGGCGGATACTTTCCGCTTCTTCCGGCCGGCCCGGGCGGTCGACCATGGCGCAAACACGGGCGGATCAAATCATCCGCCGCGCCGGTCGCGCAACGCGCATCGCGTGCTTGGAAGAGAATATCACGGATGTGTTGATCCGTTGCGATGCGGTACGGGCGCGGGTTCGCCGTCGCGTTCAGCGCCCCGGCCCGCATGTTCGCGCGCCGCCCTCTCACCCCGCGCCGTTCCCGAGACGCGCCAGCTGCGCTTCCAGCTCGGCGATGCGCCGGTCGCGCGCCTCCAGCGCGGCGGCGACATCGGCCGCCTCGAAACGCTGGGGAATATGCTGCGGGCAGTTCATGTCCCAGGCGGTGAGCGTGAACACCAGCGCCTGTTCCGGCACGCCCTTGTAGCCCGCGACCCGCAGGGACTCCAGCAGGGCCGGATCGTCCTCCACCGCCCGGGCCGTGCCCCACATCTTGATGCGCCGGCGGTTCGCATAATCCATCAGGAAGATGTGCGCGGCCGGGTTCTCGCTGAGATTGCCGAGCGTGATGTATTGCCGGTTGCCCTTGAAATCGGCAAACGCGATCGTGTGGTCATCCAGCACCCGCAGAAAGCCGGCGGGGCCGCCCCGGTGCTGGATATAGGGCTGGCCGGCGGCGCTGGCGGTGGCGAGGTACATGCTCGTCTGCGCCGCAAGGAAGGCGGCGAGATCGGGCGTGATCGCGTCGCGCCAGCCGCCGGTCTCCTCCAACCGGCGATAGCCGGCGCGCGAGCCCTTGCGGGCCTGGATCGCCTTCACCGCCGGGGAAAAGGCGACATCGCTCGGAACGGATAAGGGTGAGGTCATCGGTGCCTCCTGTGAGGGGCCTCTGCGCGCGTCCTGCCGGCCAGCGGCGCCGGCCGGCGGGAACGTCGTGCGGGTCAGGCCGCCTTGCGCGTGTTGACCACCGGGAAGTCGATCTCGGTCTGCGCGACTTCGTTGATGTAATTGGTCCAGGTGTTGAGGGCGACGTGAAGCACGATCTCGATCACCTGGCCGTCGTCATAGCCGGCCGCCTTTACAGCCGCGACTTCGCTTGCCTCCACATGGCCGCGCTGGCGCGCGACGCTGGCGGCAAAGCGCACCGCCGCGTCGGCTTTCGGGTCGGTCGAGGTGCCCGCGCGGTTGGCGGCGATCTCGGCCGCGTCCAGCTTGGCAAGCGCATGGCCGAGATAGGTGTGGGCCGAGAGGCAATAATCGCAGCCGTTGATCTCTGCGATGGCGATGGCGATGCGCTCGCGCGTCGCCGCCGGCACTCGCCCTTGCCGAGGGCGGCATTGAGCCCGAGATAGCCTTCCAGGGCCGCGGGGCTGTTGGCCACGAGGCGGAACAGGTTCGGCACGCTGCCCAGCTGGGCCTTCACGGCGTTCAGCAGCGGCTGGGCGGCGGCGGGGGCGTCCTCGATGGTGGCGGGGGTCGGAATGCGGGGGCTGGAAATGTCAGACATGGGATCGTCCTCCGTTGGGGCGCCGATCGCCGGCACCCGTGGACGGAAGATGATCTCGTCTGGCAGAAACGATAATCCACCGCGTTTGTAATTGATTGTTTCGCCAGATGGAATGATGCGCCACTCAGGCGCCCCACCGGGCCGCGCTGCGCCGCAGCGCCCGCCGCAGGAAGTCGATGAACACCCGCACCTTTGGGGCGAGGTGGGGGGTGGGCGGGTAGAGCGCGCTGATATCGGTGCCCGGCGCCACATGGTCGGTGAGGAGGGCTTTGAGCGCGCCGCTCGCAAGCGCGTCCCCCACCATCCAGAACGGCACCATCGCGATGCCCATGCCGCCGAGCACGGCCGCGCGGATGGCTTCGGAGCTGTTGGTGGAAAAGCTGCCGCTCACGCGCACGGAAACCGGCCCGGACGGCCCGGTGAAGGGCCATTCGTTTCCGGTCGCGAGGTATCGGTAGAGGATGCAATCGTGGTCGTGCAGATCATCGAGCGTGCGCGGTTCCCCGCGCGCGGCGAGATAGGCCGGGCTTGCGGCCAGCACACGCCGGCTCTCGCCGAGATGCCGCACGATCAGGTTCATGTCGGACAGGCGGCCGATGCGGATCGCCACGTCGACCCGCTCTTCGATGAGGTCCACGAACCTGTCGTTGAGCGAAAGATCCACGGCGAGGCCGGGATAGAGGCGCAGGAATTCCGGCAGCTCGGGCATGATGTGCAGGCGCCCGAATGCCACCGGCGCGCCCACCCGCAAGGTACCCACCGCCGCATCCTGGAGGCGCGAGACGCTGGATTCGGCCTCCGCCAGATCCGCGAGCAGGCGCTTGGCATGATCGTAGAACCGCGTTCCCGCCTCGGTCAGGCTGAGCTTTCGCGTGGTGCGCTGGAGCAGGCGGGCGCCAAGGTGGCGCTCGAGTTCCACGATCTGCTTGCTGGCCGTGGGCTGGGAGATTCCCGCCGCGCGCGAAGCGGCCGAAAAACTGCCGGTTTCAACCACGCGCACAAACAGGCTGAGGGACGCAAATCGGTCCAAGGTGGCCCCATTCATTCCTTTGAAGAATGAATCATATGCGATCGACCGGGATTTTGGAAATCGCGGGATCAGATCAAATGCCCGGCGAATGCTGCTGGTGGAACCGCCCATGTCCTTCCCATCGCAATTGTCCTTCGCATTGCAAATGTCCTTCCCGCCGCACATCCCCGTTCCGCTTTCCCTCGATGCCCGGCCTTCCCGCCGCGCTTCGAAGGCGCCGGGGCGTCTCCCCTTGAAGCCGGCGCATGCCGCCGGGCAGGTGTTCGCATGAGCCTGGTCCAGGATCTCGCGGCCCGGCGGGCCGCCTTCGAGCGCGAGGCGCCGCGCGACCGGGTCTCGCTCTATGAGGGGGCGATCGAGGATCTGCGGCGCTCCGGGCTGCTCGACGTGGCCTTGAGCGCCGGCCAGGCGGCGCCGGATTTCATCTTGCCGGATGCCCAGGGGGAGGATGTCCGGTTCGCCGAAATCCTCGCGAAGGGGCCGGTGGTCCTCACCTTCTATCGTGGGGGATGGTGCCCCTACTGCAATCTCCAGCTGCGCGCGTACCAGCAGGCGCTGCCCCGCATCCGGGACCTGGGCGGGGCGTTGCTCGCCATCTCACCGCAGCTGCCCGACCGGTCCAGGGAGACGGTCGCCACCGGCGGCCTTGCCTTTCCGGTGTTGAGCGATGTCGGCAATGCGGTCGCCGCCACCTACGGGCTGGTGTGCGAGCTGCCGCCGCAATTGCGCGAGGCCTATGCCCGCAACGGCATCGAGCTGCCGCAGATCAATGGCGAGGCCCGCTGGCGCCTGCCCGTGCCCGGCACCTTCGTGGTCGCCCCCGACGGCCGGGTGCTGATGTCCTACGTCGATGCCGATTACCGCAATCGCCTCGATCCCGAGGAAATATTGAACGTGTTGGCGGATCTGAAGGACGAGCAGGCGCCGGACCCGCGGCCCGGCCCCTCGCAGGGAGAAGGTGCATGATCGAGCTGTTCTACTGGCCCACCCCCAACGGCCACAAGGTGACGATGCTGCTGGAGGAACTGGGCCTCGCGTATCGCATCCACCCCATCGACATCAGCGCCGGCGACCAGTTCAAGCCGGACTTCCTCGCCATTTCTCCCAACAACCGCATGCCGGCGATCACCGATCCCGATCCGGCCGACGGCGGCGCGCCCGTGAGCGTGTTCGAGTCCGGCGCCATCCTGGTCTATCTCGCCGAGAAGGCCGGGCGCTTCCTGCCGAACGACGTGCGCGGCCGCAAGGCGGTGCTGGAATGGCTGTTCTGGCAGGTGGGCGGTCTTGGCCCCATGGCCGGGCAGAACCACCATTTCGTGCAATATGCGCCGGAACGCATCCCCTATGCCATGGAGCGCTACGTCAAGGAGACCAACCGGCTCTATGGCGTGCTCGACCGGCGCCTGGCGCTCGTGCCGTTCGTCGCCGGCGCGGACTATTCCATCGCCGACATGGCGATCTATCCCTGGGTCGTGCCCTGGCGCCGCCAGCAGCAGGATCTCGAGGCTTTTCCCCATCTCAAGCGCTGGTTCGCGGGTATCGCGGCGCGCCCGGCGACCGTTGCGGCCTACGCGAAGGGCGAGCCGTTCCAGACCCGCCCGGCGGTGACCGAGGCCGGCAAGAGCCTCCTGTTCGGCCAGACCGCCGCCAGCATCGCCACGCTTTCGGCAACCCCCTCCACGGAGAAGAACAATGAAGCTTGAGGACAAGAGCGTTCTGCTCACCGGCGCGGGCAGCGGCATCGGCCGCGCGGCCGCGCTCGCCTTCGCCCGCAAGGGGGCGCGCCTGCTGCTGGCCGGGCGTCGGCTCGCGCCGCTCGAGGAGACCGCGGCCCTGGTGCGCGCGGCCGGCGGCTCGGCGCAGGTTCAGGTCTGCGACGTGACGGTCGCCGCCGACCGGGCGGCCTTGATCGCCGCCGCATCCGCCGCGTTCGGCGGCCGGCTCGACATTCTGGTGAACAATGCCGGCAACGTGCGCGCCGGGCGCCTGGAGCAGATCCCCGAAGCGGAGATCGAGGCCATGCTCGACCTCAATCTTCTCGCGCCGATCCTGCTCTCGCGCGCCGCGCTGCCCCTGCTGCGGGCGAGCGGGGACGCGGCCATCGTCAACGTCTCCTCCGGCTTCGGGCTCGTGGGCGGGCCGTTCTATGGGGCCTATGCCGCCGCCAAGGCGGGGCTCGGCCGGTTCGGCGAGGCGCTGCGCCGCGAGCTGATCGGCGAGGGGGTGCATGTGATGACGCTCTATCCCACCGCCACCGACACGCCGATGCTGGCCACCAACAAGGCCGGCCCCGATCTCGGCTTCGTGCGCGAAACCCCTGAAGCGGTGGCCGACGGCCTCATCGAGGGGCTTGAGAGCAATGCCCGCGAGGTGATCCGCGGCGGCGCGGCGCGGCTTGCCATGATCACGAAAAACCGCGATGAGCCGGAGGCGCTCGACGAGCGTTTCCGCACCATCAAGGCCGATCTGGAAGCCGCCGTCTCCAGCCATCGCGCCTTCTGAAGGCGCGTGCTTTTCCTGTCTCCTCCCCGCCCATGGAGCTTCGATGATCAAGTTCTATTTCCACCCCACGCCCAATCCGTACAAGGTGGCGCTGTTCCTGGAGGAAGCCGGGCTTGCCTATGAGGTGGTCCCGGTGGACACCCGCAAGGGCGAGCAGCACCTTCCGGCCTTCCGCGCCATCAATCCCAACGCCAAGCTGCCGGCGATCGTCGATACGGACGGGATTGGCGGGCCGACGGCGGTGTTCGATTCCACCGCGATCCTGCTGTATCTCGCACAGAAGATCGACCGCTTCCTCGGACGCCCGCACGACCGTGGCGACCTGCTGTCCTGGCTCATGTTCATCGCCACGGGGGTCGGTCCCTATTCCGGCCAGTCGGTGCATTTCCAGCGCGCCGCACCGGAAAAGCTGCCCTATGCGATCAATCGCTATCGCCGCGAAGTGGAGCGCCATTACCACCTGCTGGACGAGCGCCTCGCCTCCGGGCGGACGTTTTTTGTGGGCGACGAGATCAGCATCGTGGATATGTCGGCCTGGGGCTGGCTGACGCGGGCCTCGTTCGCGCTGGGCGTGGAGGAAGATCCGCTCGGGGCCTTCCCCCATCTCAAGCGCTGGTTCGAGCGGGTGGATGCGCGCCCGGCGGCGGTGCGGGCCCGCGCGGTGGGCAGCAATGTGACTTTCAAGCAGGAGATGGACGAGGTCGCCCTGCGCGCCCTGTTCCCACAGAACTACCCGGCGACCGTCGCCTGAAGATGCGGCCGGCCGCATGTGTGGCGGCGGCGGAAGGATTGTACATCTTTAGCGACCAAACGGGTTGGCGCCCCACCAGGCGGTTGCGGACCAAGCGGAAGCCGGCGTGCTTGAAGAAGGCGCGCCGGCGGGCCCGGTCAGTCGCAATGCAGGCTCGATCTGCGGGCCCTGTGGCTGCGCACCTTGTGGCGGTTGCCGCACAGCGCCATGGAACACCAGCGGCGGGTGGCGTTGCGGGCGGTATCGTAGAACACCAGGGTGCAGTCCGGCCCGTTGCAATGACGCATACGATGGGGCTCGAACGCGCCCACGAAATCCGCGAAGTCGAGGGCGATGGTCCCAAGGGGGCCGATCGGCCCGTCCGGCGCATCGCGGATCGTCAGCGCGCCGTCCGCCTGTTCGAGCCGGCGGTGCGTGGCAATCTTCGCCAGCTCGCGGTTGACGGCGGCGAGCGCGTCCGCCGGCGGCGCCTTTTCAGCCAGCATGGCTTCAAACAGCACGGCGAGGTGGGCGCGGAAGGCCCGCGCGGCTTCGGCCGGGCCGTTCGCGCTCAGGCCCGCTGCCCGGCGCCACCGCGCCCAGCCGTCTTCCGTCGCGAGAAAATCGCCGAAAGCGGCCGGGGCGGAATTGACGAAATCAATCCATAGCCGCCCGCCCAGAAAGGGCATGCCGTCCCGCAGATCACCGGACTCCCTTTCGGTGTCGGTCACGCAAGAAACCTTTCAAAAATTATTTACAGGTTACATCTGTCGCTTGTAACCACCAATTTAGTCGCAAAGCGGTTTCGCGCAAGTGCCCCTGGCGCTGCGGCCCGATCCCTATGGCGACGCTGCCCTGCCGAGTGCCGTGCGGGCGCGGCTTTGCTTTCCGTGGAGATTTTCATGCTGAAGACCCTTCGGGCCCGGCGTCTGGCCGTGCGCGCCCTGGCATTGACGTGCGCCTTTGCAAGCCTTCCGCCGGCCATGGCCCAGGTCCATGGGAGCGGCTATCGCCTGCCGCTGGCGCTGGCCATGGAGGCGGTGGGAGAGGCCGTGCGGGCCTGCGGCGCCAGCGGCTACGATGTCTCGGCCGCAGTGGTCGACGCCTCGGGCGAAACCATCGCCTTCGCCAAGGGCGATCACAGCACGGTCCACACCAAGGATACGAGCTTTCGCAAGGCCTACACGGTCGTCACGCTCGGGCCGATCTTCAAGTTCGAGAGCCTTGGGGCCTTCGTCGAGAAGATGCGTGGCAATCCCAATGCGCCCGCGTTCGCGAGCCTGCCGAACATCCTCCTGCTGGCGGGAGGTGTCGCCGTGACGGCCAACGGGGAAAGCGTGGCGGCGATCGGCGTCGGCGGCGCGCCGGGGGGCGAAAAGGACGAGGCCTGCGCGGCCGCCGGGCTCGCCAAGATCAAGGATCGCCTGCCGCATTGAGGGCGGCTGCGCCCTGCCGCGGGGTGATGCGGATCGCGTTGCTCGGCGGAGCTCGGGGGAGGAGGGGGAGGGAGGAGGAGGAAGGGGGAGACCAATGGCACGCTCGGAGGCACCCGCCGGGCGTGCCTTCGCACGTCCGCTCGGCGCCGTTCGCCGCGCATGTAACTGTTAAAAATTACATTGACAGGTTTCAGATTCTCAGACACCGTTGAAGTCACAAATCAACAGTTACGGAAATTCCCATGCCGTCCCTTGCCCTTCCGCCGTCCTCCAAGCTCGCCCGCTTCTGGCGCGGCGGCCTGCTCGCCTCCACGCTGTTCAGCGCCATGTCGATCCTTCCCGCCGCCGTGGCCCCGACCGCCGCCCGGGCCGAGGCGGCGCAGCCGGTCCTGTCCAAGACCGTGACCATCGACGGGCTGGAGATTTTCTATCGCGAGTCCGGGCCGAAGGACGCGCCGGTGCTTTTGCTTCTGCATGGCTTTCCTTCGTCCTCGCACATGTATCGCGATCTCATTCCCAAGCTCTCTTCCAAGTATCGCGTGCTTGCGCCGGACTATCCGGGCTTCGGCTATAGTTCGGCCCCGGCGCTGGGCACGGGCGCGTTTCCCTACACGTTCGCGGCGGTCGCGGACCTCATCGACAAGTTCACCGTCGCGGTGGGGGCGAAATCCTATGTGTTGTTCGTGCAGGATTACGGCGGGCCGGTGGGTCTCCGCCTCGCCGTCAAGCATCCCGACCGGCTGCGCGGGCTGATCATCCAGAACGCGGTCGCCAATGCGGAAGGCTGGAATCCGGATGTGGTCGCCCAGCTCGCGCCGTTCTGGAAAAACCGGTCGGCGGAGACCGAAAAGCCGATCCGCGAGCTGCTGACGCCGGACGGGGTGAAGTTCGAATACACCCATGGCACGACCCGGCCCGAGCGCCTGTCGCCCGATGCCTGGACCTCTGACCAGGCGGGGCTCGACCGCCCGGGCAATACGGACATCCAGCTCCAGTATTTCACCGATTATCAGACCAACGTCGCCTCCTACCCCGCTTGGGGCGAATTCCTGAAGGGCGCGCAGCCGCCGGCGCTGATCGTCTGGGGAAAGAACGATCCTTATTTCACCATGAAGGGCGTCGAATATTTCAGGACGATCCTGCCGAAGGCCGAGGTGCATCTTTATGATGCGGGCCATTTCGCGCTGGAAACCTATGGCGAGGAGATCGCCGCGACCACCCTCGACTTCCTCGGCCGGCTGCCCAAGGCGCGCTGACCGCGCGCTGACCGCGCGCTGACCGCGCGCTGACCGCGCGCTGCCGCGGAGCCGTGCGCCGGCCCCGCGTGATCACAGGCCACGGGATCGCGCGATCCCGTGGCGGTTTCAGCGCCCAAGCTTCTCCAGGGTCTCCGCCGCGAGCCGGCGGGTGAGTTCGCCCGCCGGCAAATGCCGGGCGAGGCGCGCGGCCTGGCCGGACCATAGATTGGTGAAGGCGTCCGAACCCTCCGCCTCCGCTTCGGCCCGTAGCGGCGCGAGCGCGCCTCCGGCCAGGGGGAAGCTCGGCGCATCCGGGCTGAGCGGGCCGATTTCCCGCATGATCCGGTTCATGAGCCCCCGTGCGGGCCGGCCGGTGAACAGGTTGGTGAGCGCGGTGCTCTGGTCGTCGGCGGCATCCAGCGCCGCGCGGTGCACGGGCAGCACGTTCGCCTCGGGGCTGAACAGATAGGCGGTGCCGATCTGCACCGCCGACGCGCCGAGCGCCAGGGCCGCGACGATGCCGCGCGCGTCGGCGATGCCGCCCGCGGCGATCACCGGCACCGAGACCGCATCCACCACCTGGGGCACCAGGGCGAAAGTGCCGGACTGGCGGGCCAGGTCGTCGCTCAGGAAGTGCCCGCGATGGCCGCCGGCCTCCAGCCCCATGGCAATGACCGCATCGCAGCCGTGCTGTTCCAGCCACACCGCCTCGGCGACGCAGGTGGCGGAGGAGATGATTTTCGCGCCGGTGGCCTTCACGCGCGCCAGCAGAGCCGCGTCGGGCAGGCCGAAATGGAAGCTGACCACCTTCGGCCGCTCGGCCTCGACGATGGTGCAGAACGTGTCATCGAACGGCGCGCGGCCACCGGCCGGGATCGGCGCTTCGGGGTCGAGCCCGCGTTCCAGATAATAAGGCGCAAGGCGCGCCCGCCAGCGCAGGGTTCCCTGCGGGTCCGGCTGCGGCGGGGTGTGGCAGAAGAAGTTCAGGTTGAGCGGGCGCCCTGCAAGGCCGGGACGCACCGCGTCGAGATTGGCGCGCAACTGGTCCGCCGTCAGGAGCGCGCAGGGCAGGGCAGCGAGCCCGCCCGCCCGGCCCACCGCGACCGCCAGCTCGGGCGAGCCGGGGCCGGCCATGGGCGCGAGCAGGATCGGCACTTCGATGCCGAACAGGTCGAGGATGCGGCGGTCGGGCCATTGGGTCATGGCGTTTGCCTTTACGGGGCGCGAACCGCGGCGCGGGCGGCGCCGGGTGCGCGATCATATCGGGGAGCGTGGGTATCGCGTTGACGGGTCGTTCTGCAAATGAGAATATAATTCTTAAATCATTCTCAAAATCAGATCAAGCGAGCGGCGCGCCTTGGATTTCTCCACCCTTGAAATTTTCGTGGCCGTGGCCGAGACGGGCAGCGTCACCCGCGCGGCGGAGCGCCTCGGCCGGGTGCCGTCCAATGTGACGACCCGCCTGCGGCAGCTGGAAGAGGATCTCGGCGCCGCCCTGTTCCTGCGTGAGGGCAAGCGCATGGATCTGACCGCCGAAGGGCGCACCTATCTGGATTTCGCGCGGCGGATCCTCTCGCTCGGCGCCGAGGCGCGCGGTGCCCTGAACCCCGGCCGTCCCACGGGGCGGCTGCGGATCGGCGCCATGGAGAGCACGGCGGCAAGCCGCCTGCCGGGCCCTCTCGCCGCCTTCCATCGCGCATGGCCGGACGTGGATCTTCAACTGAAGACCGGCACCAGCCGCGCCCTAATGGCGGATGTGCTGGGGCATGGGCTCGATTGCGCCCTGGTGGCCCGCCTGCCGGGGGAGGAGGGCTCCGACCCCTCGCTCGTCCCGGATCTGGAAAGCCGCGCGGTGTTCGAGGAAGAGCTGATGCTGGTGCTCCCCGCCAGCCACCCGCCCGTGCGCACGGCGGACGATCTGGAGGTGAAGCGGCTCGCGGCGCTGGAGGCGGGGTGCACCTATCGCCGGGTGGTGGAGACGTGGCTGGCCCGTTCCGGCACACGCGAGCACGTGCTGCGGCCGCTGGATCTGCGCTCCTATCACGCGATCATCGCCTGCATCGTCGCCGGCGGCTGCCTCGGCGTGATCCCGCGCTCCGTGCTGGATCTGCACCCGCCCGTGCCGGGCGTGGCATGTCAGGTGCTGGCACGGATGGAGACCGTCTTCATCCGCCGGCGCGGCTTTCAATCCGCGGCCTGCGATGCCTTTATGGCCGCGTTCGGGTGAGCCGCGCCGCTTATGCGGTTAAAATGACGTCGACGAAGCTGCTGCCGGTGAGAATCCGTTCCAGGTCCGTGCGCTGGGGCTGCGGAGCATTTATGTCCTGGTGCTCGAAATCGCGATATTTCGGGATGGCGGAGACATCCTTGCCCACGGCCTGGAAGCGGTCCTGGTAATTCTGCCCATTGCCGACGCGCCGACCGATCTCGGCGAGCAAGGCGGTGCGGGGAATGGTCTTGTATTTGGAACGCTCCGTCGAGGCGACGGCGAAGGCGCGCGCCGCCGCGCCGGGGGCCGGCAGCGGGAGGATGGCGTCGAGAATGGCGGTGGATTCGGGGAAATCGCCTGCCGCCCCGTCCGCCCAGGGGGTGGCATTCTCGCTGCCGTGATGGCCGATCTTGAGGAAATCCAGCGCACCGCCGAGCTGCTGGCGGCGCTGGTTCCACATCACGTTCCAGGCGCCGTTGGACTTGCCCTCCTTGTAGGGCTCGTCCCATTCGGCATCGCCGACGAACAACAGCCGCTTGCCGCGCCATTCCACCAGCAGCACCACGCTTGAATTGTTGGTGACCTTGCTGGAGAGCGCGGCGAAGGCGAGCGCGCTCGACAACATGCGCGAACGCAGCTGGCGAAAGTCCGCGGCGGCGATATTGGCGGGCAGCGCCGAAGGGGCGTCCGCCGACGGCGGGCTGGGCGCGGGGGCATCGAGGGCGCCGGACGCGCTGAGGGCGGAAAAGGCGTGGGCGGCCGGCGCCGTCTTGCCGAGATAGAAGCGGTCGATGTCCGCCTCCGGGCCGAGCACGTGGATGGCGGCGCCGGTGAGCGGCAGGCCGTAATCGGCGTTGGTCTTCCCGGCCTCGACATAGCGGGGCGTGATGGCGTTCGCCTTGGGCAGGCCCTCGCGCAGGGCGGCCATGGCGCCGTCATTGTCGATGCCGAACATGTCCGCGAGGTCCTGCACCTGCGGGCTCAGGGCAAGGCCGGACGCGGTGAGGCCGCGCATGGCGGCCAGCGCCACGGCGTGCAGTTTCTGCGTGCCCTTGGCCTGCGGGTGGTCCGGGTCCATCGCGGCGTTCATCCAGATGGCGCCGATCTTGAACGGTGCGAACAGCTTGGGATCGCAGCCGGCGATGTGATCCTTGTGCTCGTGGGTGATCACCAGCAGGTCGAGCCGCTTCTTGCCGCCCGCCGTGTCGGGCAGGAGGGTCGCCAGATCCTTCAGCGCGGCTTCCAGGAACCGGCCGCCGCTCCAGCTGCCGCAGTCGATGAGCATGTGGAAGTCGGCCGCCGCCCCGTCCACGCGCATGGCGCCGGGGATGCGGCAGAAGATGCAATCGCCGAGGCCCACATCGTAGACGCGGATCAGGAGCTCATCTGCCATGGCCGTCCTCCCGTTGCTTCCGCATTGTGATTGTGCCCGGCCGAGACGTGGGGCGTCAGTTCGAAGCGCAGCGTTCCGTCCACGGTGCGTGCCGCGAACAGGGGCACGGCCTCGGCAATCAGGCCGGCCGCGCCGCCGACTTCCGCGCCCACCTTGCCGCCGCCGATGCTGGCGGCGAGGTCGTCCAGATACCGCGCGCGCCGCGCGGCGCCCTCCTGCGCCTCCGCGAGGGCGCGCTTGCCGGTGCCGCACGCCTGGGCGCCGGGCTTGCGCGCCCAGGCGACCGTGTTGCCGTTCTCGTCCAGCACCAGGGTGCCGCCGCACAGAAGGCTGGTGGTTTGCCCGGCATAGGCCCCGAAGCGCGGACCTTCCAGAACCATCTCCTCCCGCCAGACATATTGCAGGATCACCTGCTTGGGCAGGCGCTGCCCCGCGCGCGACAGTTTTTCCGCCGTGAAGACATCGGCGATGATCGGATCGACGGCGTAGGGAATGAACAGGCTTCTGCGATTGTCGTCGAGAAAGCGATAGGCGGCCGCGCGCGAGCTGGCGATGTCGCGCACGTCGTGGAACACGTCGAGCGCGAGCGGCGCGAAGACATAATCGGGCGCGAGCAGGGCCGCGCCTTCTTCGCCATCCAGGATGCCGCGGGCGATGAACACGTCCGCCAGCATCTTGCGGTAGCCCGCCGGGTCCGTGGGATTGGCCACCGCTTCCGCACGCAGCATGGCGCGGGCATAATCGGCGAAAGTCGCCTCCACCGGCGGCAGGAGGTCGAGCGCCTGGATCGCCATGGTCTGCACGCGCTGCACCGTGTACCAGAGCGCGTCGGCGACCGAGATGTTCTTGCCCCGCGTGCGATATTGCACCGATACGCGCAGGAGGAAGTCGAACATCGCGCCCGTGAGCACTTCCGAGACGTCGTGGGGCTCCAGCCTCGTCGGAAGATTGGCCATGGTTCGCTCATTGGTCGCGCTGCGCAGATAGTCCTGGCCTTTCGCGGCCTCGCCGAATTGCCGGGCGATGCCGGACAGCAGGACCTCTCCCGCGAGATTGTCGCCGGCGCGCTTGGCGATTTCCTTTCGGAACCGGTTGTTGCGGAACACCATGAGGATCGCCGTGAGATCGCCCACGAATTCATGGAACGCGGCGGTCTGCGGCGTGACTGATTCCAGGAAATAGGGACGAATGCCGTCGAGGATGGCATGGCCCAGCTCATGGACCACGATGTCCGAGGAGAGGCACGTATGCACGCGCGCATCCCCGTCGTCGAAATAGTAGAATTGCAGGGATTTGCTTTGCCGGTCGTAATAGGCGTTCTGGCCATATCCGGCGTTGGGCACCACGATCAGGCGATTGCCCTGGAAACCCCAGAGGATGCGCCGGCCGAGGCCGAAGGCGTTTTCGAAATGATCGAGCGTGTTCTGCACCACGGCCCAGGTGCTCATCTGCCGATATTGGGTGGTGTCGGTGGCGTGCTGGTCCAATATTTCGTCGGACACGCCCCGGAAGACGCCGTTCGCGGCATCCCAGCGCGCCGGCGGGCTGAGCGTTCCGGTGGTGGCGTCGAAATCCACCACGGCGAAGCGGGCACTCGTGGGCCCGTCGCCGATGCCCGGCTCCCACGGCACCGTGAAGCCGGTATCGATGCCCACGCCCGGGAATTCCGCCGCCACGAGCGGGTCCTTGAAATAGACATCGACGGGGATGCGCAGGCCCGCGGCGTCCTGCCCCTCCTTCGTGAGGAACCGCCGCACGCCATAGAATTCGCGCCGGGCGCCGAGGGCGAAACGCACTCCCTCGGGTTCCGTGGGCGGGCCGGCATCCGTGGTCTCGTCCATCGACCCCTCCCTGTCGCATGCCCGGTCCGGCGGTCGCAACCGCATGCGGAACCGGCTTGCCGGAGGCGCGGCGCCTCCGAAGAATAACGGGATGCTGTGCTTAATCCGACACGCGTGGACTTTGATCTGCGTTCGAATACGTCATCTGCGCGAAGGGCGTTCGCCGCATAATTGGAATACTTGGAATAATTTGAACACTGGGGAATGACCGGCGCAGGCACCCATCCGATCGGTCTTTCGGCGGCCGGATGAAGTCGCTCACGCGGCAAAGTGTGGTGCAGGGCCGTGTCATTTGCAACCACAGATAACGCTCCGCGGCGGCAATTCGCACGCTCCCCGCGCGCCGCCAGCACCCTCGGCGTCAGGCGCGCGTTACGGCATCCTGGAGGGAAGGGTGATCGTCTCGCCATCCACCTGGAACGTCCCGTATCCATGGTGATGAATGGTCTTCGGCGCCTTCTGCTTCGGGTCGTGCCACGCTTTGACGACTTCGAGAACGAAGAGATTATAGGCATTCACGAGCCGCGTATCCCGCACCACGCATTCCAGGTTCGCGAAGCACTCCGCAACCAGCGGCGCCGGCACCTGGGCGGCCGGCAGGGGCGTGAGGCCGCAGGTGGCGAACTTGTCCGTCTCGCGCCCGGAGCAATTGCCCACCGCGACCACCTTGGACGCAAGCTCCACGGCCGGAATGGCGATGACGCACGCCTTCGTGGCGCGCAGGGCGGTGAAGCTGAAATCGCCGCTGCTGACGATGCAGGCGATCAGGGGCGGGGTGAACTCCACCATCATATGCCACGACATGGTCATGACATTCGCACGCCCCTTGTGGCGCGTGGTGAGCAGAACCACCGGCCCAGGCTCGATCAATTGATACACCTGCGAAAGCGGCAAGTCCTTCATGGAAGGCGCGTCCTTCATCGAAGGCATTTCCTTCATCGCAGGCGCCTCCTTCATCGCGGGGGTGTCGGCACGGCAGGAGACAGCTATTTGAAGAGTGTCCGACATTCCTGCGGGCCTGCGCCTTGAGCTGTGTCAAGGGACACGGGCACAAGGCGGAGGGATCGGGCCGGGCCGCCCATGATTGGATCGGCGGCCCGCGCCGCGTCGGCCGAACCGCTCAGGCCGCCTGCTTGAGCGTTTCCATGTCGATCACGAAGCGATACTTCACGTCGCTTTTCAGCATGCGGGCGAAGGCCGCCTCGATGTCCTGCATGGCAATCATCTCGATATCCGCGACGATGCCGTGCTCGGCGCAGAAGTCGAGCATCTCCTGGGTTTCGCGGATGCCGCCGATGAGCGAGCCGGCAATCTGGCGGCGGCCGAAGATCAGGGTTCCCACCGACGGCGAGGGGTGCGGATGGGCGGGGACGCCGACCACGGTGAGCGTGCCGTCGCGCTTCAGAAGGGCGGTGTAGACGTCCAGATTGTGGGACGCCGCCACCGTATTGAGGATGAAATCGAAGCTGCCGGCGTGGGCCGCCATCTCCTGCGGGTCGGTGGAGACCACCACCGTGTCCGCGCCCAGCTTCAGGGCTTCCTCCCGCTTCGCGGCGGAGGTGGTGAAGGCCACCACATGGGCGCCGAGCGCATGGGCGAGCTTCACGCCCATGTGGCCGAGGCCCCCGATGCCGACGATGCCGACCTTCTTGCCCGGGCCCGCCTTCCAGTGGCGCAGCGGCGACCAGGTGGTGATGCCGGCGCACAGGAGGGGCGCGACCGCAGCGAGGTCCTTCACATCATGACGGATCGCGAGGACGAAATGCTCGTCCACGATGATCGCCTCGGAATAGCCGCCATAGGTGTTCGGGACGCCGCCGCGCACGGCGCCGTTATAGGTCTGGATGAAGCCGTGCTCGCCCTCGCAATATTGTTCGAGGCCGTCATCGCAGGAGAAGCAATGGCGGCAGCTTCCCACCATGCAGCCCACTCCGACGAGGTCGCCGGTCTTGAAGCGGCTGACCTCGCCGCCCACGGCGGTCACGCGGCCGACGATCTCGTGGCCGGCCACCGCCGGATACATGATGCCGGCCCATTCGCTGCGCACGGCGTGAAGGTCGGAATGGCAGACGCCGCAGAACAGGATGTCGATGGCCACATCCTTCGGGCCGGCCGCGCGCCGCTCGATGGCGAAAGGCGCCAGCGGCGTCGTGGATGATTGGGCGGCATAGGCTTTAACTTGCATCTCGGGCTCCATCGACGAATGGAAAACGCGCGCGTCGCGCGCGCCCTCCTTATCAACGAAGCGCTCAGCTGGCATCCCATGCGGCGGCCGCTCGCGGGATCGTGCGCCGCACCCACCGCCGGACCCACCGCCGCATCCACCCCCGCAGCCAGGATCGGCGCGCAGGCGATGGCGTTGGCCGCTCGCCGAAACGGTGTTGGAGGGCACGTTCCCGGTCGCCTGAAGGATCGCGGCCGGCAAGCCGGCTGCCGGGTCGCTTCTTCCATGCCGTCCCCGCGCACGATCGGGCCGGGAAGATGTGGTGCAGTCAGGCCATAGGTGTAACCATGGATGTAATTCTTCCCTTGGCGCGTATCGCGGCGGATCTGCGCTGCGGGCGTAAATACTTATACTCAAGCGCCTATATGCGTCGCTTTTTGCGACGTGCGCCCGCATAGGCGCGTTATGAGCCGTCTAAACTAAAATAATCCGCGCGCAGGCGGTGGAGGAGGAAATCCCTATTTATTATAACCCTGGGTTGTGATTTTCTTCCCTTAGGGAGCTTGGGCGGGAGCGATATCCCCCGGCGGGGGCTTGCCCTTCCTCCGGGCGGGGTCGCTCCAGGCTGATCCGAGATTCCGAAACGCGGATCCGGGGGCGCAGATGGGAAACCTTGGCCAGGATGTGATCGATATCGGCAAGACGCGTGTCGGCCAGAAATATGTCTGGGGCGCGCGGGTGCCTCTCAATAATCCGAATTGGGCCGGTCCGTGGGATTGCGCGGAATTCACCTCCTGGTGCGCCTATCAGGCCTATGGCCGGATCTACGGCGCCGGAACGACGCGGAGCCTGTCGGAGGCCGATCCCTATTCCGGTTACTGGTATGCGGAGGCCCGCAAGGCCGGCACCGCCATTTCCCGGCAGGAAGCGCTGAAGATCCCCGGCGCAGCCCTCATCCGCGCGCCGGGGCCGGGCAAGACCGGCCATGTGGCGTTCGCCATGGGGGACAATGACCGTACGCTGGAGGCGCGGGGCGCGGCCTATGGCGTCGGCATTTTCGATCGGGCCGCGACGCGCCCCTGGAGCATCGGCTGGTTGCTTCCCGGCGTCGAATATGAAACCGGCGAGACCCTGCCGGATGCGGTCGCCACCCCGGCGGCGGCAACGCTGCCTGCCGGCTATCTCTGGCTGCGCCGGCCCTTTTTCAAGGGCGCCGTGGTGGTCGCCCTGCAGCGCGCGCTGGCGCGCAACGGGGTGGATCCCGGGCCGATCGACGGCGCGTTTGGCCCGCTGACGAGCGCGGCCGTCCTGTCGTTCCAGGTGATGAAAGGCCTGGAGGTGGACGGTGTGGTGGGCCCCAACACGGCCAAGGCCCTGGGCCTTTCCTACCCGATCGCGCCGGCGGCAGCGGACGATCGCGACTTCAAGCAGATCCAATCCCCGCGCGGGCCGGATGTGATTCCGCTGCCGGCGACGCCGGCCGCCTTCGACGGCATCGTCGGCATTGCCCAGACCGGCACGACATTCAAGGCGACGACCGCTTCGGGCTTCGCCTTCAATTTCGCATCCATCGACGATTATATCGACGATATGTGGCGGCTCGGCTTGTTCCAGGGCAAGACCGCGATCCGCGATACGCAGCAGTTCGGAACCTATGCCGCGGATAACTTCCCCGGTCTCGGCCAATGGGCCTATTTTATCGCGCCGACACTTTCCGCCGAGGGTGGTGCGCGCTTCGCCACGTTGAACACCTATGACCGGGCGGCCTTCACCTTCGGCGCCCCGCAATTGGCGGCTCACACACCAAGGAAAAATTTCATCATCTATCTTCGCCGCCTGCTGGCGCTTGCCGATGCCGCGAAGCACTTTCCGGAACTTTCATTGCGCAAGAATGCCGCCGGAAAGACGACCGTTCATCTGGACACAGGCGAAGGTTTCAAGGATCTTGAAGAAGAAGTGCGGCTGGTGCGGCCGAACGGGAAGCCGGACGTGCAACTCGTCCATCTCATGGCCTATCTCAATCCCTCGGCGACGCAGATCGATGCGGCGGAGCTTTCAGCGTCGGCGCGGCTGATCAACTGGTTGCGTCTCGATCCTGCGACGAAGGAAATCCAGATCAGCGTGTTCATCGACCAGTGCAAGGAAAACATCAGGCTTGCAAAGAAAAGTATCTCGCAATTTACTGGGGACGATTGAGTCGTCGCGCTCTGGATTCTCGATATATTGCACCAGGGGCGCGGCAGCTATCGGGAGATCAGCGCCGCCCTGGCCTCGGGGAAGCCGGAGGCGGGCCTGAAGCAGATCGGCCGGCGGGACTGCCGTTCCCGCATCGACACCGTGGACGCCGGCGTGGCCAAGCTGAAGGCGAGCGGCGTGATGAAGGGCTTCACGGTCTGAAGGGGGATCATCATGAGGGGGCGGGAAAAGGCCATATCTGCGGGTATCGCGAACACCCTCGCCGCGGGCGCCGTGCTGCTGCTCGGTGCGCAGCCCGCTTACGCGCAGGGCGGGGTGGCGGACGCGCTGCCGGTGCTGGGGACGAAGCTGGTCGGCCTGTTCGTGGTGGCCACCTTGATGGAATCCGCGCTCACCGCGATCTTCAACTGGCGCCTGTACCGCGAATTCTTCAACGGCCGCGCGGTCAAGACCCTGGTGATGGCGGCGGTCGGCTATGCCGTGGTGGTGACGTTCAAATACGACATCTTCCAGCAGATCGTGGTGCTCTCCGGCGGCACGGGCGCAGGCGATGGGATGTCCCGGCTGCTGTCCGCGCTGGTGCTCGCCGGAGGTAGCGCGGCGGTCTATGAATTGTTCAAGGCGCTGGGCCTGCGGCCCCCGGTCGAGCCCGAGGCGGCGACCCGCAAGCCGCCGGAGGACAAGGCCTGGGTGTCGGTCCGCATCGTCCGCAAGCGGGCGGTCGGTGAGGTCACGGTCCATTTCGACACGCTCGCCGATCCCGCGCCGGAGCTGCGCGCCGCCCCGGCCCTCGTCGGGGTGATCGGCCAAGGGCGATCCGTGTGGCAGCGCCTGAGCGGCCTGTTCTTCGCCGATCCGGCGCGCGTGCCCATGTATGGCGGCCGCACCGTGGAGGCGGGCGCCACCGTCTATTGCATCTCGGTGCGCTATCGGCTGCCGGCGGAGGATGCGGACGCAGCGCCCGTGCCGGTCGCCGAGACCATCTATACGGGCCGCTTCGCGGGCCGCTCGATCATCGATTTCGTCCACACGGCGTGATCCGTGGCCAGGAATTTCAGAGCAGGGAACACGCCATGACGGACGGGGCCGGCACCGCGGCGCAGAGCCTGGATCGGGCGACGCCCGCCCTGGCCTTGTCGGGCGGGGGATTTCGCGCGGTGCTGTTTCATTGCGGCGCGCTCACCCGCCTCAACGAACTCGGCGTGCTGACCCGCATCACGCGCATCTCCAGCGTCTCCGGCGGCGCCATCGCCAATGGCATGCTGGCGGCGGCGTGGCCGCGCCTGGAGGTGAAGGACGGCGTGATCACCAATCTTGAGCGCGAAGTCATCGCCCCGCTGCGCAGCTTCTGCAGCCGCTCCATCGATACAATGGCGCTCGGATGGGGCGCGCTGCTGCCGGGGAAGTCGGTCGGCGATGTGCTGGCCGACAGCTATGACGAGATGTTCGGCGGCATCACCTTGCAGGATCTGCCGGATCTGCCGCAATTCGTGTTCAATGCCACGAATTTGCAGACCGGCCGGCTCGTGCGCATGCAGAAACTGCGGCTCGCAGACTATACCATCGGCCAGATTGCACATCCCGTCATCCGGCTCGCCGTCGCGGTGGCCGCCTCCAGCGCCTTTCCCCCGGTCCTCTCGCCGGTGGAGATCGCGGTGGATCCGCAGGCGTGGCAGGCGCTTCCCGGCGCGATCCATCATGGCGATCCCGCGTATGGCAAGGCGCTGAACCTTACCGACGGCGGCGCCTACGACAATCTCGGCCTGGAGACGATCGACGATTTCAACCCGGTCATCGTGAGCGATGCCGGGGCGCCGTTCGGACTGGAGGAAGCGGCGAACACGCTTTGGTCGGCACAACTCATGCGGGCGCTCGATATCGCCACGGATCAGGCCCGCGGCCTGCGCAAGCGCCTGCTGTTCGCGCGCTGCGACGCCGAGCACCGGGCGGTGGCCTTCTGCGGCATCGACGGCACGCCCGCCGCCTATCCGGCGCCGCAGATTCTGCGCGCGGACCCGGCGCTGACGGCGAGCCTGGCGCGCCTGCGCACCCGCCTCAACCCGTTCTCGGACCAGGAGCAGGGGCGCCTGATCAATTGGGGCTGGCTGATGATGGACGTGGCGTTGCGCTCGTTCGTCGTCACCGGCGCCCCCGCGCCGGCCGCCTTGCCCCTGCCCCAATATCCGCTCGCGTAGGCCCGTGGGCGCCGGGGATTTTTCCCGGCTCGCGACCGAGGGCTCCCGCAACGGAAATCGGGCTCGCAAATGCACCAAATGCGTGTATTCTTGGCGTGGGGAACATGTGAGCGAACGATAGAAAAGGTCGCGGGGATGGGCCTATGACACCTGCCTCCTATCCGACGCCGGCGTTGCGGCGGCTGCGCGTCTATGCGTTCGATCCGCAAGCCTCGACCCGCGTCGAGACGGCGGGGGTGAATGTCGCGGTCATTTCCCTGCCGTGGGAAGCGGAAGAACTCGACGAAGAGCTGAGCCCGGGCCCGGTCAATACCTATCTCGAAGTGATCGATTTTGATCCGGTCAGCGAGCAATTCTATGAGCCGGTCGATCTGAACAACCCGTTCCTTCTGGCACAGGACGGGCTCGCGCCGTCGGAGGGCGATCCGCGGTTCCACCAGCAGATGGTGTTCGCGGTGGCCATGAAGACCATCAAGACCTTCGAGCGCGCGCTCGGCCGCACGGTCTTCTGGTCGCCCCGCCGCAACGAGAAGGGCGCTTTCGTTCCCGTCGACCGGCTGCGCATCTATCCGCATGCGCTGCGGGAAGCAAATGCCTATTATAGTCCGACACAAAAGGCGCTTCTGTTCGGCTATTTCAAGAGTTCGACCTTGAATGCCGGGGCGAGCTGGGTGTTCACCGCCTTGTCCCACGATGTGATCGCGCACGAAACCACCCATGCCATCGTCGACGGCCTGCACCGTTATTATGTCGAGCCGACCAGCATCGACAGCCTCGCCTTCCATGAGGCGTTCGCCGATATCGTCGCGCTGCTGTCCCACTTCACCCTCAGCGAGGCGGTGCATGACGCGATTTCCGTCCACGGCGGCAATCTCGACGAGCGCACCTTGATGAGCGGCCTCGCGCGGCAGTTCGGCGCCGCCATCGGCCGGCCGGGCGCCTTGCGCGAAGCGATCGATGTGGACATGGGCGGCACCCCGGATCCGAATGCGCTCGATGGCATCACCGAGCCGCACGCGCGCGGCGCGGTGCTCGTGTCGGCGGTGTTCGATGCGTTTCTCACCATTTATAGGCGTCGCACGGCCGACCTGCTGCGCATCGCCAATATCGGCATCGACCGGGGCGCGCGGCGCGAATTGCATCCGGACCTGACCGCCCGCCTGACCCGAGAAGCGGTGAAGGCGGCCGACCATGTGATGCGCATGTGCATTCGCGCGCTGGATTATCTCCCGCCGGTGGACGTGCGTTTCGGCGAGTTTCTCCGCGCCCTCGTCACCGCCGATGCCGACCTCGTGCCGGACGATCCCTTCGGCTATCGCGTCGCGCTGGTGGAAGCGTTCCGCTGCCGCGGCATCGTGCCGGAGAACTGCCTTTCGCTCGCCGTGGACAGTCTGTTGTGGGAGCGGCCGGAGAATGTCCTGGAGCTGGATGACATTCCCGGGCTTCAGCTTGACCCGGTCTTCAAGCGCACGGACGCGGCGCAGCGGGTGGCGGCGAATATTGCAGCGGTCGAGGATTGGTTTTTCGAAAGCGAGGATTACGACGGGGACAAGAAGGACATAGATTGGCAAAAGGCCTGCGGCGTCATCTTCCGGGAGGATCTGATGCCGGAAAAGGGCCCGCTGAAAACCATCCTCTTTCGTCCCGATGGGAAAGGCAGGCTGATTCGCAAGCTGCCGCCGGCGGAAATCCAGCAGGTGCGCACCACCCGACGCGCCGGCCCCGATGGCCAGGATATAAGGCAGCTGATCATCGAGGTGACGCAGGAGCGCCGCGGCTTCTTCGATCCCAAGGTCCAGGACGACCAGGATTGGGGACATAAGCCCTATCGCCCCGGCGATTTCATCTTCCGCGGCGGGGCGACCATGATCTTCGACCTGCGCAGCCGGAAACTTCGCTATGTGGTGCGAAAGCGGATCGATGACGAGGCGCGGCTCAACGATCATCGCGCCTTCCTGGCCGCCCACCGGCGCGGCGGGCCGCTGGGCGCCACCTATGGCAGCGGCGCCTTCCTCGACGAGCCGTTCGCCATGCTTCATCGGGGGGTCTAGCCATGGCGGAGGCGACAGCGGATTTCGTCAAGGTGCGCATGTATCGCGGAATATTGGGCGATTGCTTCCTGCTGACGACCTGCATCGGCGGCGAAACGAAATATGCGCTGATCGACTGCGGGGTTTTGCAGAACGTGTCCGCCGGCGACGAGCTTGTCGGCAAAGTTTCGCCGCAGGTGCTGGCAAAGGTGGGCGCGGCGCGGCTGAAGGCGGTGCAGGCCGGGCCGGACCTGATCAAGCGCATCGTGGCGGATATCCTCGAGACCACCGGCGAGCACATCGATCTTTTGATTCTCACTCATGAACACTTCGATCATCTGTGCGGCTTCTATTATGCCAAGAAGACGTTCCAGGATAAGGATGTAATCATCGATCGGCTCTGGATGGCCTGGACCGAGGATCCGGCGGACCCGCAGGCGCAGCGGCTGCGCAAGCGCCTCGACACGGGGCGCACGGCGGTCGCGGAGGCCCTGGCCGTGGCGCCGCAGCTCGCCGCCGCCGGCGGCCAACGGCTGGCGATCGCCGAAGATCTCGCGGCCTTCATGGGTCTTGCCCCGGAAGAGCCGGCGCACCCCGGACGGACAAAGAAAGCCGCCGGGGCGGCAACGGATCGCGCGCGCAGCAATTCGACGCGCGGCATGATCCAGCAGATGCAGCTGAAAGTGGGCGCCGCATCCACCTCCTATCTCGCGCCGGGGCAGGTGCTTGCCGGGGATGAGGGCGTGGGCTTGAGGACCTATGTTCTCGGTCCTCCGCGCGATGAGGTGATGCTGCAGAAGGATGCGCCCTCCGCCCGCAGCGCGAAGGAAGTCTATCTGACGCAGAGCGATGACGCGGTCGCCCTGGCGAGCGCCGTCGCCGCGAGCGAGCGACGCCTTGCGTCCGGTTCGGCGGTGGACGGGGAGGCGGCGGACCAGCCGTTCGCCCGACCGCACCGCTGGGGCGACGTCGGGACGCCGGGCAAGGATGACCCGCGCGCTGACCTCGTGACGCTGTATCGAGACCAGGACCAGGCCTATCGCAGGATCGACCATGCCTGGGTGGGGGCGGCGGAAGCTTTGGCGTTGAAGATGGATTCCGACACCAACAACACCAGCCTCGCCCTCGCGATGGAATTGCCGGACGGGCAGGTGCTGCTGTTTCCCGGCGATGCGCAGGTGGGCAATTGGCTGTCCTGGCGCCAGCAGGATTATCCCAAGCCGGCGCGGCCCGGCGAAAGCGTGGTGACCATCGACGATCTGCTGCGCCGGGTGGTGTTCTACAAGGTCGGCCATCACGGCAGCCGCAATGCGACCCTGGTGCCGCTCGGCCTTCGGAAAATGGTCGGCGGTCGGCTCACCGCCGCCATTCCGGTGGTCGAGGCGGTGGCCGCGGTGCAGAACGCCGGCAAGACAACGCCGGGCGCAGGATGGGATATGCCCTTTCCTCTGCTCCATGCGGACCTCGTGGAGCGAACCGAGGGGCGCATCGTGCAGGGCGACGGGGATCCGGCCGCCGAGGCAAAGGCGTTCGTGGATAATCCGACGCATCCGACGCGGCCGGTGCGGGTCGAGCACCAGAGCCCGGACGGCGGGCTTTGGGTGGAATTGACCTTCCCCGTCCTCGGCGCGCGGGCGTCGAAATCCTGACCTCCCCCGGCGCGGTCCGGCGCGCCCGTCCGCCCAGGGCTCAGGCCGCCGCCTCGGCCGCCGGTTCCATGGGCTTGCTCAGATCGAGATTGGCATCGCCCCAGGCTTTGAGCGCCATGATCACCGGCTCCAGGCTGCGGCCGCGCGCGGACAAGCAATATTCGACCTTGGGCGGCACGACGGGAAAGATGGTGCGCACGATCAGCTGCTGCGCCTCCAGCTCGCGCAGCTGGTTGGTCAGCATGCGCTGGGTCACGTTCGGCAGGCGCTTGCGCAGTTCGTTGAACCGCAGCGTGCCTTCGAACAGGTGATAGAGGATCACGCCCTTCCATTTGCCGTCGATCAGGCTCAGCGTGCCTTCGACGGCGCAGCCGGGGCTGCAATCCAGGCTCTTGTGGCGCACCCGTGCCATGTCACGGTATCCTTTTCGATACTATGTGCGATTTATGTGCGTTCTTGTGTAAGGCAAGCGTACCCAGCATTTTCGCGCCAGTCCAGAACTGGAGGTTTCCATGCGTGCCGTCGGCTATCAGCTTCCCCTTCCCATCGACGATGCCTTGGCCCTGAGCGATATCGAGCTGCCCCGCCCCACCGCCACGGGCCGGGACCTGCTGGTCCAGGTGCAAGCCGTCTCGGTGAACCCTGTGGATACCAAGGTGCGCCGCCGCGCGGGAGCCGAGGCGGGGGAATGGAAGGTGCTCGGCTGGGATGCGGCGGGCATCGTGGTGGAAGCCGGGCCGGATGCCAGCTTCTTCAAGCCGGGCGATGCGGTTTTTTATGCCGGCGCACTGGGCCGGCAAGGCACGAATGCCGAATTCCATCTCGTGGATGAGCGGATCGTCGGCAAGAAGCCCGCCACGCTCGACTGGGCGGAGGCGGCGGCGCTGCCGCTGACGGCCCTCACGGCCTGGGAAGCGCTGTTTCATCGCCTTCAGGTGACGCAGCCGGTGGTCGGCGTTGCGCCCGCGCTCCTCATCATCGGCGGCGCGGGCGGGGTCGGCTCCATCGCGGTGCAACTGGCGCGCAAGCTGACCGCTCTCACCGTGATCGCCACCGCCTCACGGCCGGAGACGCAGCAATGGGTGCGCGATCTCGGCGCGCACCATGTGGTGGATCATTCCCGGCCGCTGGCGGAGCAGGTGAAGGCGCTCGGCATTGGCGAACCCGCCTTCGTCTTCTCCACCACCAACACCGACCAGCACCTCGGTGCGATCGCCGAGCTGATCGCGCCGCAGGGCCGGTTCGCGCTGATCGACGATCCGGTGACGCTCGACATCAACGGCTTCAAGCGCAAGAGCGTGTCGGTGCATTGGGAATTCATGTTCACCCGCTCCATGTTCGAAACCGCGGACATGGAGGCGCAGCACGCCGTGCTGAACGAGGTGAGCGGCCTTGTGGATGCGGGCGAGCTTCGCACGACGCTCGCGGAAACCTATGGCCCGATCAATGCCGCCAACCTGCGGCGCGCCCACCGCCTGCTCGAAAGCGGCCGGGCGCGGGGCAAGATCGTGCTGGAGGGGTTCGCCCCCGCGCCGTGAGGCGGGCGCCGCAGCATCTCTGGGTCGGCCCCGGTTTTCCGGGCCAAGACCCTCCGGCCGCGGCACAGAGCGACGCCGCGGCTTGTGCTTCCAACGTCACGCGGCTCAGGCGGCGTGACGATACCCGGCCTCGGGCGCCTCGGCCGGAGCGGTGGGGTTCAGCAGCTTCTCCTTGCACAATTCCACGATCTCGAGCACTTCCGTGCCCCAGGCGAACGCGGATTGCTGAAGGAAGGCCGCTTCCTTGTTGAACACCGAGGTGGCGGCGTCGGGCTTCGCCATTTCGCCCATCAGGCGCATCTGCTCCTGGAGCTGGGCGGTGGCGAAGCGTTGCAGATGGGCATTGATGGCCACCGGCAGTTCGATCCAATAGACGCGGGCCGCGGCCATCGGCCAGCCGAACGCAGCGGCCTTGCCGGGCCACATCTCGGCATAGGCTTTGGTGAAGTCGGGAAAAGTCGAAGCGTCGCTCATGGGTCCGTCTCCGCACTGGCGTAAGAGTCTAACATGCCATGCGCGGCTGCGGACGCCTTGGCCTGGATCAACGAATGTAAATATTTCGCGCGGTCTTTGCCTAAGTGAAAGTCCGTAACTGGCGCCTGTTTTATTCCTGCGGCATGAAAGGAGCCCAGACCGGAATCGGCGACGGGTGACACCCGAGGAGACTGTTTATGAGCCAACTGCCTCATTCCTTCCGCGAGATCCGTCTCGAGCTGGCGCGTGAAAAGGATCATCCCGAGGGCGCCCGCAATTTCGGCTATTCCTTCGTCGCGCCGCTGGATGCGAACGGCCGCGTCGATGCCGATCTCTGGCACAAGCACCGCGAGGCGTGCCGTGTCGTGCGTTTTCGGCCCGACGAAGCGGACGACATCGGCCATCTGGTGCGCCGGCCCGGCGGCAGCTGGGCGTTCCGCTATGACGTTTCCGGCGACGAGGACGACGAGTCGGGCTATCGCTTCGGCGATGAAGCCTTCGCGCCCGGCGAATATGTCTCGATCCGCGAGGACGAGGAGATGCACACCTATCGGGTGGTGTCGGTCGAGCACGTGTGAGGCGCTCGCACTTCGGGTCGTGACCTTCGGGTCGTGAAGTCGTCCTCCCGCGGCCGCTCGGCGCCCGCGGGAGGATCTATGCGCGGCTCGGCCTCAGTAGCTCTTGTACGCGGCCGTGCCCTTGGAGAGGGCGAATTCTTCCTCGGGGGAGAGCACCAGCTTGTGGCGCCCATAAGCGGCGAAATAGGCGATGCCCACCACGAACCAGATGCCGACCCCGATCACGCCCGCCCGGTAGACCGGATCGGACAGTTGGAAGAACACGGTGATCAGCGCGATCACGATCGTCGCCACTGCTCCCGGAATGCCGAAGGGGCTGCGATAGGGACGGGCGATGCGCGGCATGTTCCGCCGCATGAGGATGAAGGAAATCCCCTGCATGATGTAGGAGAACATGGCGGCGAAGACGGCCATGTTCAGCAGCGTCCCGCCGATGGTGGCGGCGCCGCTCTCCGAGCCCATCACGAACCAGATCACGAGCATGATGACCAGGGCGACGCCCGAGCCCGCGGCCATGGCCACGTGGGGCGTGCGGTATTTGCTGTGGGTCACCGACAGCCAGCGCGGGAAATAGCCGGCGCGCGACAGCGAATAGACCTGCCGCCCCTTGGCGAAGATGATGGTGTGGAAGCTCGCCACGAGGCCGATCACCGCGATCAGCGCGAGAACCTTGGCGAGGCCGTCGCCATAAATGGCGCGGAACCCGTCCAGGATCGGCTCGCCCGACGTGGAGAGGCCGAAGGCGCCCTTGGCGACGCTGGGATTGAGCCAGAGCACCAGGAAGGCGGAGACGATCAGCGTGATCATGCCGGCGATGATGCCCTTGGGCATGTCCCGGGCGGGATCGACGGATTCCTCCGCCGCCAGCGGCAATTGCTCGATGGCGAGGAACAGCCACACGGCGAACGGCAGGGCCGTGAACGCCCCGCCGATGCCGAACGGGAAATAGGGCCCGTTGCCGTCGGGCAGTTCCACCGCCGTGCCGTCCGGGCCGACGCCGATATTGAGCGCCCAGCGCTTGAATTCCATCACCGGCAGCGCGCTCACCCAGAAGGCGGCGAGGCAGGCGAGGGCGGCCAGCGTCACCACCAGCGTCACCTTGAACGAGAGCTCGACCCCGGCGACGTTGAAGCCGACGAAGATGACATAGCAGAAGATCCAGTAGACCGGCTGGAACGCGGTCGGCGTCCCGAAGATCGACGACAGATAGGTGCCGATGAAGAACACCACCACTGCCGGCGTGATGATGTATTCGACATTCTCGCACAGGCCGGTCACGAAGCCGCCCCATGGCCCCATGGTCGCGCGGGCGAAGGAATAGGCCGCGCCCGTGTGGGGCAGGGCGGGCGACATCTCGGCGATGCAGAAGGTCAGGCCGAGATACATGATGGCGATGACCGCCGATGCCAGCATCATGCCGCCCCAGCCGGCCGTGGCGAAGCCAAGATTCCAGCCGGAAAACTGTCCGGAGATCACCGCGCCGACGCCCAGCGCCCACAATGACCATACCCGTGCGTGACGTTTAAGCAGACGTTGCTCAAAATAGGTCACGTCCACCGCAGTATAGCTTACTCCCGAGGACTTTTCCGGACTGCTCATCAGGTAATCCCTCCAGCCGCGCGCGGGCAAATGCCCCCTGCGTTCCGTTTTTCTTGTGAAGCAAAGATCGTGCCTCTACGGAATCGCGCCCCTTACCGGGACAAGGCCGCGGGCTGAGGGGCGCCCTCCAGCAGCGCATCGCTCTCGTCCTTCAGATCGACGCCGGTCAATTCCCGGCGCAGCGCCTCCTTCAGCAGCCACGCCAGCTTGAAGGCGGCGGCCGCGTGGGAAAGCCCCTCGGCGCGGACGTTCGAGATGCAATTGCGCTCCGCATCCGTGCGGCCGGGTCGGGGCGCGAAGGTGAGGTAGAGGCCGAGACTGTCGGGGGAGGAGAGGCCGGGCCGCTCGCCGATCATCACCAGCACCGCCCGCGCCTTGAGCGCCGCGCCCACCTCATCGCCCAGCGCCACCCGCGCCTGGGCCGCGATGCAGACCGGGGAGACGCGCCATTTCTCCTTTTCGATCCAGGGCTTGAGCGCCGCGAGAAAGGGCACGGCCTGCGCGTGCACGGCGGCGGACGAGAGCCCGTCCGCCACCACCAGCGCCAGGTCGATCGGACCTTGGGCGTCCGCCTCAAGCATGGCGCGGTCCGCATCCGCGAGGCGGCGGCCGAGATCGGGCCGGCGCAGATAGACATCGCGCGTCGGCGCGGCGCTGGCCACCTGCATCGTCTGAAAGCCGAGCGCGCGCACCTGCGCCGCCACGGCTTCGGCGTCGAACGGCGTATGGACCGCATCGCGGGCCTGGGCGTGGGCGAGGGCGAAGCGCAGCACTTCCTGCGTCGGCAGGCTCGCGCCGGTGCGGCCGAGCGCGATGCGGGCCGGCGTATGACGGGCGAAGGCGAGCCAGGGATCGCGATCGATCATGCCGCCCGCTCCGCAACGAAGCCCAGCAGGGGATGGCCGCCATCTGCGGGCAGCAGACGCCCGTCGGCGCCGGTGATCCGCATGGACTGAAGCCACGCCTCGAATTCCGGCGCCCGCTTCAGGCCGAACACTTCGCGCACATAAAGGGCATCGTGGAACGAAGTCGACTGATAATTGAGCATCACGTCGTCGGCGCCGGGAATGCCCATGATGTAAGTGACACCCGCCGCCGCCAGCAGGGTGAGCAAGCTATCCATGTCGTCCTGGTCGGCTTCGGCGTGGTTGGTGTAGCAGACGTCCACCCCCAGCGGCACGCCGAGCAGCTTGCCGCAGAAATGGTCTTCCAGGCCGGCGCGGATGATCTGCTTGCCGTCATAGAGATATTCCGGGCCGATGAAGCCCACCACCGTATTCACCAGCAGCGGCTCGAAGGCGCGCGCCACCGCATAGGCTCGCGCCTCGCAAGTCTGCTGGTCCACGCCATGGTGGGCATTGGCGGAGAGCGCGGCGCCCTGGCCGGTTTCGAAATACATGGCATTGGTGCCGAGCGTCCCGCGGTTCAGCGATCGGGCGGCGTCATACCCCTCGCGCAACACCGAAAGATCGATGCCGAACGAGCGGTTGGCGGCCTGCGTCCCGGCGATGGACTGGAACACCAGATCCACCGGCGCGCCCCGGTTCATCAGGTCGATCGAGGTGGTCACATGGGTCAGCACGCAGCTCTGGGTGGGAATGTCGAAGCGCGTAATCACTGCATCCATCAGCTTCAGCAGCCGGTCGAGCACCGGCAGGCTGTCGGAGGCGGGATTGATGCCGATCACGGCATCGCCGCAGCCGTAGAGCAGGCCGTCGAGAATGGCGGCGGAAACGCCGGCGGCATCGTCTGTGGGATGGTTGGGCTGGAGTCGCACGGCCATGGTGCCGGGCAGGCCGATGGTGTTGCGGAAGCGCGTGACCACCCGGCATTTCTTCGCCACCAGGATCAGATCCTGGTTGCGCATGATCTTGGAGACGGCGGCCACCATTTCCGGCGTCAGGCCGTACGCCAGGCGCGCGAGGGCTTCCGGCGTCGCCGTGTCCGAGAGCAGATAATCGCGGAAATCGCCCACGGTCAGGCTCGCCACCGGCGCGAAGGCGGAATCATCGTGCCCGTCGAGGATGAGACGGGTCACCTCGTCCTCCTCATAGGGGATCAGCGCCTCGGACAGGAAGGCCTTCAGCGGCACCTCGGCGAGGCACATCTTGGCCGCGATATTTTCCTCCGCGGAGGTCGCGGCGATGCCGGCCAGCATGTCGCCGGAGCGCGGCGGCGTTGCCTTGGCCATCAGCTCCTTGAGATCGGCGAACACATAGCTGCGCGGACCGACGCGATGGACGAAAGGCATTCACAAGGCTCCCGCACGCTGAACATGCCGATTATGAAGCAATATTTATGCCTTACAAGAAATCCGTCGCGCCGCCGGGCCGCCGCGCGCCTCAGTCCAGATCGAAGCTGACCCCCTGGGCGAGGGGCAGGGTGGCCCCGTAATTGATGGTGTTGGTGGCGCGGCGCATATAGGCCTTCCAGCTGTCCGAGCCGGCCTCGCGCCCGCCGCCGGTCTCCTTCTCGCCGCCGAACGCCCCGCCGATCTCGGCCCCCGAGGGGCCGATATTCACATTGGCGATGCCGCAATCCGATCCGGCCGCGGACAGGAAGCGCTCGGCCTCGCGCAGGTCGGTGGTGAAGATGGAGGAGGCGAGGCCCTGCGGCACGTCGTTCTGAAGGGCGATGGCCTCGTCCAGGGTCCGATAGCGCAGCACGTAGAGGATGGGGGCGAAAGTCTCGGCGCGCACGATGGCGCTCTGGGCCGGCATCTCCACCAAGGCGGGCCGCACATAGGCGCCGCCCGCAAGGCCGGCCGGCTGGACCCTTTCTCCGCCATGCACCGTTCCGCCTTCGGCCACGGCCCGCGAGAGCGCGAGGGCCATGGCCCGCGCGGCCGCATCGTCGATCAGCGGGCCGACGAGCGTTGCCGGATCGCGCGGATCGCCCACGCGCACCGAGCCATAGGCGGCCTTGAGGCGGGCGAGCAGGGCGTCATGCACGCTCTCGTGCACGATCAGCCGCCGCAGGCTGGTGCAGCGCTGGCCGGCGGTGCCCATGGCGGCGAAGGCGACCGCGCGCACCGTGAGATCCAGGTCGGCGGAGGGGCAGACGATGGCGGCATTGTTGCCGCCGAGTTCCAGGATCGCCCGTGCGAACCGGACGGCAAGGCGCGGCGCGACCGCGCGACCCATGGCGGTGGAGCCGGTGGCGGAGACCACCGGCACGCGCGGATCCTCCACCAGCGCCTCGCCCATCTCGCGCCCGCCGATCAGGAGCGTTGAGAGGCCGGCCGGGGCAGCGCCGAAGCGCTCCGCCGCACGCTCGAAGATGGCCTGGACGGCGAGCGCGGTCAGCGGCGTCTTTTCCGAGGGCTTCCACACCACGGCATCGCCGCACACCAGCGCCAGCGCGGCGTTCCAGGACCAGACGGCGACCGGAAAATTGAACGCCGATATCACGCCGACCACACCCGCCGGATGCCAGGTTTCCATCATGCGATGGTCGGCGCGCTCGGTGGTGATGGTCAGCCCGTGCAATTGGCGCGACAGGCCGGTGGCGAAGTCGCAGATGTCGATCATCTCCTGCACTTCGCCCAGGCCCTCGGAGAGGATCTTGCCCGCTTCCAGCGTCACCAGCCGGCCGAGGTCGGCCTTGGCGGTGCGCAATTCTTCGCCCAGCAGGCGCACCAGTTCGCCCCGGCGCGGGGCGGGAACGGTGCGCCAGGCGAGAAAGGCTTTGTGCGCGGCGCCGATCGCCGCCGCCACGTCGGGCGTTTCCGTGAGGGCGGCCACCTGTTCGCCGGTGATCGGCGATCGGGCCGCAAGCGTGCCGCCGGCGCGGACATCCGGCGCGACGCCGAGCCGATCCAGCAAGGCGGCGATTTCGACGGCGGGGGAGGGGGTGGAGGTCACGTCCATCGGAAAAGCTCCCGAATGAGAAAGGCGGCGGGTCGCGGACAGGCTTTGGTGCCGGCCCGGGGCACGGGCGGGGCGGGAGGCCTACCAGCGCGGATCCGGTGGCTGGCCGGTCTCGATCTCGGCGAGACGGCGCAAGGTGCCGGCGGTGACATCCTCGGGAAGGGCGTCGCGCGGAAAGAACCGCACCTCGCGAATTTCCAGATTGGGGCCGGGCAGCGCCGCGAAGGAAAAGCGCGGCACGAGATAGCAGGCCACATGATCGCGCCCGCCGACGCGGGGATTGAAGAACAGGCCGTGCAGCACCAGCGGACCCTCGGCGGTGACCGCCGCTTCCTCCATCAGCTCGCGCCGGGCCGCCTCTTCCGTGGTTTCGCCCACATCCACGCCGCCCCCGGGAAAATGCCAGCCGGGCGTATAGGAATGGCGCACCAGCAGCACGCCGCGCGCCTCGTCCATGAGGATGGTGCGCACACCGAGGGTGAGGCCGTGGCGCACGCGCCGGATGAGCGGAAGCAGAGGCAGCATGGCCGCCTTATAGCGCGTCCGCGGGCGTCTGGCAGCGGGCGCGTTGCGCGCCCCGAGCGCTCACACGAGGGGCCCTTGCGCCCCGAGCGCGGGCGGGCGCACGCCACGCGGCCTCAGGCGGCGAGCGCTTCCGCCTCGATGGCATTGGCGCGCTGAAACGCCGGCCGGGCTTCGCAGCGCGCCACATAGTCCGTGAAAACCGGCCGGGGCTCGATCACCTTCAGAAGCGTCAGCCCGTACCAGACATTGCTGCCCACCATCACGTCCGCGGCGGTGAACTGCTCTCCCAGCAGATAGGGGCCGGGCGTGAGCGCCGCTTCCAGCACGTCCATGACACGCTCGAAACTGCCCCAGCCGGCGGCCCGGCTCGGCAGGTTCACGCCGGCGAGCTTTTGGGTGAAGGCCGCTTCCATGCAGGCCGCGTCCCAGAACAGCCATTGCAGATAGCGGCCCCGGCGCGGATCGTCGATCGCGGGGGCAAGATGGGCATCCGGCGCCTTGTCGGCGATATAGAGGCAGATGGCGCCGCTCTCGGCGATCCGCGCGTCGCCATCCTCCAGGGCGGGCACCTTCATCATGGGATTGATGGCGCGGAATTCCGGCGAGGCGAGGAACGGCCCGTCGAGCGGCACCAGCTGGCGCTCATAGGGCAATCCGGCCTCTTCCAGCAGCCACAGGGCCCGGAAGGCGCGGGTGTGGGGCGCCCAATAGAGTTTCATCGTCCTGCCCTCGCTGACAAAGCCATGATAAGAACATAACAAGAACATTCGTGTGAGTCGAGGGGCCAAGGCGGCGTCGATCCGCGTCGTCCACAGCCCGCGCGCGGGCGGCAAGTCGCTCGCCCCCCGGCGCGCGGCGCGCCGCAATTGCGGCACGCCTGCGAAAAAGCTATGGGACGAAACGCGTTGCATCGCTTCGTGACGTTTCGATGCGAATTTTTGAGTTTTCCTTGCCGCCGGGGCGCTAAGCGGTGATACTGTCAGACGGCCTGGGGTGCCGCGCGTCACGCGCGGCTGAGATCATACCCATCGAACCTGTCTGGGTCATTCCAGCGTAGGGAGGAGCCGATGAGCACCCGCTTATCGTTCCCGAATAGTGTTTCTTCGCACGTCGAGCCGGCCCGCAGCGATGCCGCGGGACAGCGCATCGCCATCATCGGCGCCGGCGTCATCGGCCTCGCCATCGGCTGGCGCCTCGCCCAGGCGGGATGCAAGGTCGAGCTGTTCGACGCCGGCCTGGCCGGATCCGGCGCCAGCCACGCGGCCGCCGGCATGCTTGCCGCCTGCGCGGAAGCCGAGCCGGGAGAGGAAGGGCTGCTCGCCCTCAACCGCGCCAGCCAGACGCTGTGGCCCGCCTTCGCGGCGGATCTGGAGGCGGCCAGCGGCATGGATGTGGGCCTGCGCGAGGAGGGCACCTTGGTGGTGGCCCTCACCGCCGACGATGCCGCCAAGCTGCGTCACCAGCACGCCTTTCAAAAGAGCCTCGGCCTGCCGGTGGAATGGCTGACCGCCGCCGAGGCGCGCCGCAAGGAACCGCACCTCGCCACCAAACTGGCCGGCGCGCTTTGGTGTCCGCAGGATCACCAGGCCGACAACCGGCAGACGGCGGCTGCCCTGAAGGTGGCGGCGCTCAAGGCCGGCGCGGTGCTGCACGAACACGCCAAGGTGGAGCGGGTGGAAACCCGCGACGGCAAGGCGCGCGGCGTCGTGGTCGATGGTGTCCTCCATCCCGCCGATACCGTGATCCTGGCGGCGGGCGCCTGGTCGCGCGGCGTCTCCATCGCCCCGGCCGCGCCGCTTCCGGTGCGCCCCATCAAGGGGCAGATGCTGGCCCTGCGCATGGATCCGGCCGCCCCGCTTCTGACCCATGTGCTGTGGGGACCGGGCACCTATATGGTGCCGCGCAAGGACGGGCGGCTCATCATCGGCGCGACGGTGGAGGAGAAGGGCTTCGACACCGATCTCACCGCCGGCGGCCAGCTGGCGCTGCTCACCCATGCGTGGCGCTGCGTGCCCACCATCGAGGAACTGACCATCATCGAGCAATGGGTCGGCTTCCGCCCCGGCAGCCGCGACGATGCGCCGATCCTGGGCGCGAGCGAGGTGGAAGGCTTGATCCATGCCACCGGCCATCACCGCAACGGCATCCTGCTGCTGCCGGTGACCACCTCCAGCATTTGCGCGCTGGTGCTGGAGGGCCGGACCGACCCGCTCATCGCGCCCTTCGGCGTCGAACGTTTCGCGCCGCGCGCGGCGGCGGAGTGAGGATGATGGACACCGAAACCCTGCTCGATCTCCAGGTGAATGGCGCGCGGGAAACGCTCGCGGTCGCCACCATCGCCGATCTTCTGGACCACAAGGGCGTGGATGCCGCCCGCAAGGGCATCGCCGTGGCGCTGAATGGCGCCGTGCTGCCACGCGCCCGCTGGGCCGAGCACAAGCTCGCCGCGGGCGACGCGGTGGAAATCATCCAGGCCAAGCAGGGCGGCTGAGCCGCCCGCAAAACAAAGACCAGCAGGGCGGCTGAGCCGCTCGCAAAACAAAGACCGGCAGGGGGGCTGAGCCGCCCGCAAAACAGAGGCCAGCAGGGCGGCTGATCCGCCCTGCCAGACACCGACGAGCGCCCGCCGCATGCGCGGGCAAAGAGAATGACCATGAATGCTTCCCTGACCGCCGCCCCCAATGCCGACCCGCTGGTGATCGCCGGGCGCAGCTTCAATTCGCGCCTGTTCCTGGGCACGGCGGGCTATCCGAACCAGAAGGTGTTCCTCGATGCGCTCGACGCCTCGGGCGCGGAGATGGCCACCGCCTCGATCCGCCGCATCAGCCTGGCGAGCTATGAGGAGAGCCTGACCGACCTGCTGAACGGCCGGGTCCATATCCTGCCCAACACCGCCGGCTGCCAGACCGCGAAGGACGCCGTGCTCACGGCGGAACTCGCGCGCGAGGCGCTGGAGACCAATTGGGTGAAGCTGGAAGTGATCGGCGATCGCGAGCTGCTCTATCCCAATGTGGAAGAGCTGCTGAAGGCGACCGAGGACCTGGTCAATCGCGGCTTCGTCGTGCTGCCCTATTGCAATGACGATCCCGTCACCTGCCAGAAGCTGGCGGATCTCGGCGCCGCCACCGTCATGCCGCTCGGCTCCATGATCGGCACCGGGCTCGGCATCGCCAATCCGCACATGATCGAGCTCATCTGCGCCCGCTCTCCGGTGCCGGTGGTGCTCGATGCCGGCATCGGCACCGCCTCCGACGCAGCGCTGGCCATGGAGCTCGGATGCGCGGCGGTGCTGCTCAATACGGCGGTCTCCAAGGCGCACGATCCGGTGCGCATGGCCGCCGCTTTCCGCCACGCCGTGGACGGCGGGCGGCTCGCCCGGCTGTCGGGGCGTATCCCCAAGAAGCTGCATGCGGAAGCCTCCAGCCCGGAATTCGGCCTCGTCGGCAGCTGAGGGCTTGAGCTAGTCTGCGGGCAGGGAGAGTTCATGCTGCCGCAGCCGCCGATCCTGCTGATCACCGACCGTACCCAGGCGCGCGCGCCGCTGCCCCAAGTGGTGGCGGCGGCGCTGGAAGGCGGGTGCCGCTGGATCAGCGTGCGCGAGAAGGATTTGCCGCAGGCCGAGCAGATCGCGCTCGCGCGCGTCCTGCTGTCGCTCGCCGTTCCCTTCGGCGGCCGCGTCACGCTGCATGGGGCGTTCGAGCTTGCGGCGGAGGCGGGCGTGGACGGGGTCCATCTGCCGGCCGGCGCGGATGCGGCGCGGGCGCGGGCGCGGCTCGGCGCGGGTGCGCTCATCGGCCTGTCCACCCACGGGCTCGCGGAGGTGGCGGCGGCCGACGCCGGGTGCCTCGACTATCTCATCGCCAGCCCCGCGTTCGAAACGCGCTCCAAGCCCGGATATGGGCCGGCGCTGGGCGAAGCGGGCCTGCGCGCGCGTGTCGCCGCGACGTCCCTTCCCGTTCTCGCGCTCGGCGGGATCGAGCCGGACACGCTCGTCCCGTGCCGGGCGGCCGGGGTGGCGGGGATTGCCGTCATGGGCGCGGTGATGCGCGCCGCCGATCCCGCAGGCGAAATGCGCGCCCTCTGCCGCGCCTGGGCGCAAGGCGCGGGCGAAACCCGGTAGACCGGCCCCCAGGGGCGGGCCTTCGTTTTGCGAAAGCCGGGACGCGCTCCCGAAGTCTGATGCGCCGCGCTTCCGACGCGACGCCGAGCCATGGGATGCGAATCCACTCTATTGCGCCGGCCCGCGGCTGGTCCGATAGGCGGCCTGATCGATGCCGTGGCGGCGCAGCTTGTCGTAGAAGGTCTTGCGGGGAATGCCGAGCGCCTTCACCGCCGCCTGCACGTCGCCATAGCTTTCCGCCAGCGCCGCGCGGATTTCGCCGGCCTCGAACGCCTCCATGCGCTCGGGCAGGGGCGCCCGGTCGCCCGAACCGGCCGGCGCGACCGGATTTGCGACGAGGCCCAGGGCGACGCGCTCGGTATAATGGACCAGCTCGCGCACATTGCCCGGCCAGTCGTGGGTATCGAGATGGCGGCGCACGCTGTCGCCGATCTGCACCGGGGCGCGCTGGAACCTGGCGCAGGCGAGCGCGAGGAAATGGCCGAACAGCAGCGCCACGTCGGCGCGCCGCTCGCGCAGCGGCGGAATGTGCAGGGTCGCCACATGCAGGCGATAATACAGGTCTTCCCGGAACCCGCCCTGCCGCACCAGGGCCTGGAGATTGACCTTGGCGGCGGCGACCACGCGGATGTCCACGCGGCGCACCTCGTTGGTGCCGAGCGGAGTGATCTCGCGCGCCTCCAGCACGCGCAGCAGCTTGACCTGGAGCGCCGGCGACATGGCCTCGATCTCATCCAGGAACAGCGTGCCGCCGTGGGCATGCTCAATCCGGCCCACGCGCTTCTTCAGGGCGCCGGTGAAGGCGCCGGCCTCATGGCCGAAGAGTTCGCTCTCGATCACGCTTTCCGGCAGGGCGCCGCAATTCACCGCCACGAACGGGCGGGCGGCGCGCCGGCTGAGGCGGTGCAGGGCATTGGCCACCACCTCCTTGCCGCTGCCGGTCTCACCTTCCACCAGCACGTCGACGTCGGCGTCGGCGAGCTGGCGCAGGGTCTGCCGCAGGCGCGCCATTTCGGCGGTCTCGCCGAGCAAAGGCAGGTCCTCGCTGGCCGCTTCCGCGCGCCGCCGCAGCTCGCGGTTCTCCAGCACCAGGCGGCGCTTCTCGCGCGCGTGCCGCACCGCGCCGAGCAGGCGCTCGCCGGCATAGGGCTTGGCGAGAAAATCATAGGCGCCCTCGCGCATGGCATCGACCGCCATGGCGATGTCGCCGTGGCCGGTAATCAGGATCACCGGCAGGTCGGGATCGATCTTGCGCAGGCGGCGGAAGAGTTCCAGGCCATCCATGCCCGGCATGCGCACGTCGCTCACCACGACGCCGGGAAACGCCGCGTCGATGGCGTCGAGCGCCGCGGCCCCGGAAGCGAACGGCGCGACGGAGAGGCCGGCCAGCATCAGCGCCTGGACATTGGCGGCGCGCAGGATGTCGTCGTCGTCGATGAAGGCCACGTCCATCAGGGCGCCCTTGGCAAGGTGAGGGTGAAGCACGCGCCGTCGCGGTTCTCGACGGTAAGGGTGCCGCCGAATTCGGCGACGATGTCGTGGGAGATCACGAGGCCAAGCCCGAGGCCCTGCGCCTTGGTGGTGGTGAAGGGCATGAACAGGGCTTCCATCACGTTGGGCGGCAGGCCGGGGCCGTTGTCGGCGACGTCCACGCGCACCTGATCGGTGTCGGCTTCGGCATGGAGGACGATCGCCCCGTCCGTTCGGCCGGCCAGCGCGTCGAGCGCGTTTTGCAGCAGGTTGACGAACACCTGCTCCAGGCGCACCCGCTCGGCGGTCACGCACAGGGCGTCGTCCGGGATCGCGATCTCAATGTCGACCGCCTGCTGGGTGAGGCGATGGCCGACCAGCAGCAGCGCCCCATCGATGGTGGCACGCAGCGGCACCGCTTCCAGCCGGCCTTCCGCCTTGCGGGCGAAGGCGCGCAATTCCCCGGTGATGACGCCGATGCGGTCGGTGAGGGCGGCGATGGTGGAGAGGTTCGCGCGCGCCGCTTCGGTTTCGCCGCGGTCCAGGAACAGCGCCGAATTTTCCGCGAAGGTGCGGATCGCGGCGACTGGCTGGTTCACCTCATGGGCCACCGAAGCCGCGATCTGCCCCAGCACCGCCAGCTTGCTCGCCTGCACGAGGTCGTCCTTCAGGCCGTCGAGCGCGCTTTGCGTGCGCACCCGCTCTTCCATCTCGCCATGCAGGCGGATGTTGGCCCGGCTCAGCTCGGCGGTGCGCTCGGCCACGCGTTCCTCCAGCTGGCGCCGCGCGGCCGCCTGCCGCGCCGCATCCTCCAGGCGCCGGGTGCGGCGGGAGAAGGCGAGCGCGCCGAGGCCGAGCCCGAACACGGCGACGAGCACCGCCAGCACGCGGGCAGCGCCGGTGGCGAGGCTCATTGCGGCATCGGCTGGCGCGAGCACGTGCAGGGTCCAGCCGGTGGTCGGAACCGCGGCGGAGGCCTCAACGAACAGGCGCGGCTTGCGCTGGCCGGGCAGGCTGGCCTCGACCAGCCCCGCCAGGGCGGGAGCGGAGACGATGGGCAGGAGGTCGAGCGTGGCATCGCCGAACTGAAGGCTCGCCCGCAATTCCTCCCGCCGCTCCGGCGCAATGGGCGCGATCGCCCGGAAGCGCCAGTCCGGCACGCTGCTGATGAGCACGATCGCCCGGTCGTCGGTGACGAAGGTCGGCTCCTCGAACTGCCGCCACTGGTCCTCGATGGCCTCGAACTCGGCCTTCACCACCAGCACGCCGAGCGGACCGGACGGTCCGTCGATGCGCCGGGTGAGATAGAGGCCGGGTTGCCGGCTCACGGTGCCGAAGGCGAAATGTTCGGCACTGCCATCAGCCATCGCCGTGCGGAAATAGGGCCGAAAAGCATAATTGGAGCCCACGAAACTCGCCGAACTTCCCGCATTGCTGGCGGCGATGGTCAGGCCGGTGACGTCGAGCAGATAGATCGCGCCGGTCCGCGTGCCGGCCGCGAGCCCCGCGAATTTGGCATCGAGCGCGGCAAGGCGAGCGGGATCGGGATGTTCCAAAGTCGCCCGTACGTCCGGATCCTGGGCGAGCACGACGGGGAGGGTGCGTTGCTTCTCGATCTCGCTGCGGATCACCGCAACCCGCAGGATCGCCGCCGCATCGGCGTCTGTGCGCAATTGGGACAGGGCCCAATGGGCGCCCGCATAGGCCGCCAGTCGGTCCACGGCGGCCAGCGCGAGAAGCACCAGCGCCGCCCCCGCGAGCTGCCGCGCCGCGCGTCCCCGGGTGGCCGATCGCCCCTCCGTGCGCCCCGCGACCGCCGCCATGTCCTCTCCCTTCGTGTGCGGATTTCCGCACTTCATTGAAAGCGACTGTGCATCAATCCGCACGCGAAGTCGAGGGTGGCCGCGCAAGGCGGAATCAAATGCCTTTGACTTCAATATGTTGTCGCAGTCCCTCGCCGCTGATGGGGCTGGCATGCGTCTTGCGCGGGGCTGCGTGCGGCGCGGATCGGCGCCGGTCCCGACACCACCATCAAGGTTCCAGAACGCCGCCCGCGGAATGAGGCGCCGATGGTCAATGCGAGAGGAAGCAACATGCAAACCGTCCCCGCCACGCCGGCTCCGGCCGGGCACCGCAAATTCTATCGCCACCTCTATTTCCAGGTGCTCCTGGCGATCGCCGCCGGCATCCTGCTCGGCCATTTCTACCCGAGCCTCGCGACCGACCTGAAGCCGCTGGGCGACGCCTTCATCAAGCTGGTGAAGATGATCATCGCGCCGGTGATCTTCCTCACCGTGGTCACCGGCATCGCCGGCATGCGCGACCTCGGCAAGGTGGGCCGGGTCGCCGGCAAGGCGATGATCTATTTCCTGACCTTCTCCACCCTGGCGCTGGTGATCGGCCTTGTGGTGGGCAATGTGGTCCAGCCGGGCGCCGGGCTGCACATCAATCCGGCGAGCCTCGATCCCAAGGCGGTCGCCGATTACGCCAGCAAGGCGCACGACCAGACCATCGTCGGCTTCCTGATGGCGATCATTCCCAATACGCCGGTGAGCGCGCTGGCCTCGGGCGACATCCTCCAGGTGCTGTTTTTCGCGGTCCTGTTCGGCATCGCCCTCGCCGCCATCGGCGATCGCGGCGAGCCGGTGATGAACGTGCTGAACTCATTGTCCCAGGCCATGTTCCGCCTGGTGGCGATCCTCATGAAAACCGCCCCCATCGGCGCCTTTGGCGCCATGGCCTTCACCATCGGCAAGTACGGCATCTCCTCGGTGGCGAACCTCGCCATGCTGGTCGGCACGTTCTACCTCACCTCGTTCCTGTTCGTGTTCATCGTGCTCGGCGTGGTGGCCCGCTACAACGGCTTCTCGATCCTCGCCCTGCTGCGCTACATCAAGGAAGAATTGCTGCTTGTGCTCGGCACCTCGTCTTCCGAGGCGGCGCTTCCCAGCCTGATGGAGAAGATGGAGCGGGCCGGCTGCGCCAAGTCGGTGGTGGGGCTCGTGATTCCCACCGGCTATTCGTTCAACCTCGACGGCACCAACATCTACATGACGCTGGCGGCGCTGTTCATCGCCCAGGCCACCGGCATCGACCTCAGCCTGACGGATCAGGTGATCCTCCTGCTGGTGGCCATGCTCAGCTCGAAGGGCGCGGCCGGCATTACCGGCGCCGGCTTCATCACCCTGGCGGCGACCCTCTCGGTGGTGCCGGCGGTGCCGGTCGCCGGCATGGCGCTCATTCTCGGCATCGACCGCTTCATGTCGGAATGCCGCGCCATCACGAACTTCATCGGCAATGCGGTGGCGACCATCGTGGTGGCGCGCTGGGAGGGAGAATTGAACGCCGATCAGCTCGCCCGTGCCCTCGCGGGGCAGGTCGATCCCGATACGCTGCTCGACCGCCCTGTGGTGCTGGACGGCGACGCGGCCCCCGTCCGCACCGCAGCCTGAACACGGACGGCCGGATCATGCGTCCGGCCGTCCGATCGCCCTACGTACCTACACTGGCGCAGGTACACCGGGCGAAAGGCATCGCCTCTCATCCCTTCAGCATGTGCCCGCTGAACGCGGAACCTGCGGCCGCCGCCGGCGCTAGCGGATGCCGACGCGCAGGAAGGCCTGGATGAATTGGCGCTGGAAGATGAGGAAGGCGATCATCAGCGGCGCCACCACCATGAGCGTCGCGGCGCTGATGATGGAAATGTTCACCCCGCTTTCCGGGGCGCCGAACAGCGAGAGGCCCACCGTGAGTGGCCGGGTGTCCGCCGAATTGGTCACGATCAGCGGCCACAGGAAGTTGTTCCAGTGGGTCGCGACCGAGACCAGCGCATAGGCCAGATAGACAGGCCGGGTCGCGGGCACATAGACGCGCCAGAGCACGCCCAGCCAGGAGCAGCCTTCCACCCGCGCCGCCTCTTCCAGCTCCACGGGGACGGACTTGAACGCCTGCCGCAATAGGAAGATGCCGAAGGCGCTCGCCATATAGGGCAGGCCCATGCCGGCGATGGAATCCAGCAGGCCGAGGCGCGAGACCATGGCGTAATTCTCGACGATCAGCACCTCCGGCAGGATGAACAGCTGAAGCAGCACCAGCACGAACAGCGCTTCGCGTCCGGGAAAGCGGAAGCGGGCGAAGGCATAGCCGGCGAGCGTGCACAGCACGAGCTGGCCGGCGAGGGTGAAGGCCACCAGCAGCAGGGTGTTGAGCGCGTAGGTGAGCCAGGGCGCTGCCGCCCAGGCGGACCGGTAGTTCTCGAAGGTGAAGGGGGACGAGAGCGAGAAGTCGAGCGCCTGGCCGGGCGGATGGAGCGAGGCCCAGGCGGCGAAGAGGAGCGGCGCGATCCAGACCAGCGCGAGCAGCCATGCGCCCACGGCGTCCAGCGCGTCGCCCCAGCGGATCGGATGGCGCGAGGCGGGGCCGGTCATCGGTAATGGATCCGCTTCTCGAGGAGGGTGAACTGGAACACCGCGACCGCTCCGAGCACCAAAAGCACCAGCACGGTCAGGGCCGTGGCATGGGCCTGGTCGAAATAGGAAAAAGCCATCTCCCATATCCAGTAGAGGACGAGCTTGGTCGCGTTGTCGGGGCCGCCCTTGGTGAGGATGAACAGATGGTCGATGAGCTTCACCGAATTGATGAGCGCATTGATGAAGATGAAGGCGGTGGTGGGCATCAGCAGCGGCAGCAGGACGCGGCGCAGATAGGTGAGGCGCCCCGCGCCCTCCACCAGCGCGGCCTCCTTGAGGTCGGGCGGAATGGTCTGCAGCGCGGCCAGATAGAAAATCATGAAGAAGCCCGCCTCCTTCCACACCGTCACGACGATGATGGCAAAGAGCGCGGTCTGCGGCTGGCCGAGCCAGTTGACCGGCGGCAGGCCGAACAGGCCGGTGAAGCTGTCGATTACGCCGAGGCCCGGCGTGTAGAAGAACAGCCAGAGATTTGCCGCCGCGATCATGGGCAGGATGGTCGGCGTGAAATAGGCCCCGCGCACGAAGCCGCGCAGCGGCAGGCGCGCGTCCGCCCACAGGGCCATCACCAGCGCCAGAGCGATGGAGAGCGGGATCGTCACACCGGCATAGAGCAGATTATTGCCGACCACGGTCCAGAAATTGGGATCGTGGATGAGGTCGAGATAATTCTCGACGCCGTTGAACACGGACGGCCGGCGCGCGGTGCCGCGCGAATACAGGCTCGCCCAGAAGGTCGTTGCGGTGGGCAGGAAAGCGAACAGCGTCAGAAGGGTCAGCGCCGGCGCCAGCAGCGTCCAGCCATACAGGGCATGGCGGCGACGCTGCTGTCGCGCGATCGGATCCAGCACGCGGGTCGGGGCACCTGTCTCGGGCATGGGCGGCTTTTTCGTCATGCGGGGGGCGGGCCTTCCGCCCCCCGGCGCGTTTCGCGGAAAGATCAGTGCTTGTAGGGCTTCAGCAGCTGGTCGGCGGTGGCCTGGGCGGCCTTGAGCGCCTCAGCCGGGCTCTTGGTGCCGGTGAGCGCCGCCTGCACGGCATTGTTCAGCGCCTCGCGCACGCGGGCGGTCTCCCAGGTGGAGAATTCGGCGATGGCGACCTTGAGCTGGTCACGAGCGACGAGGGCCTGCGGGAAGTCCTTGCCATAGGCTTTGAGCTTCTCGGTCTCATAGGCCGCCGGGCTCACGCCCACATAGCCGGTGGCGATGGACCAGTCGGCGGCGCGCTCGGGCGCGGTCATGTAGCGGATCAGCTTGAGGGAGGCAGCGCGTTCCGCCTCGGAGGCGTTCTTGAACAGGTAGAAATTGCCGCCGCCGGTGGGCGAGCCGGGCTGCTTGTGGGCCGGAAGCTCGGCGACGCCGAAATCGAACTTCGCCTCTTTCTTCACGGCGGTAAGGTTGCCGGTGGTGTGCCACATCATGGCCGTCTGGCCCTGCACGAAGGCCTGGCGCAGCGTGCCCCATTCCACGAGGCCCGCCGGCGAGATCTTCGCGTCAGTGGTCAGCGACCGCCAGAAAGAGAGCGCCTCGATGACCGCCGGATCGTCGAAATAGACGCTCGCGCCGTCCTTGCTCATCAGTTCCTTGCCGTTCTGGATGGCGAAGCACTGGAACATCCAATAGGCATAGCCGGTGCCCGGCACCATGAGGCCGTAGCGGCCGTCCTTGGTGAGCTTCTTGCCCGCCGCGACCAATTCGTCCCAGGTCCGCGGCGGCTTCTCGGGGTCGAGCCCCGCCTCGCGGAACATGTCCTTGTTGTAGAACATGACGATGGTCGAGCGCTGGAAGGGGATGCCCCAGGTCTTGCCCTCGACGCGACTGTTGGCCATCAGCGCGGGATAGAAGCCGGCGAGCCAAGCTTTCTCTTCTTCGGTCTTCACCACGTCCTCGAACGGAACGATGAGATCCTGTTCCACGAGATCGTAGGCATCGATGGAGAACAGCACGGAGAGCTGGGCCGGCTGGCCGCTCTTGAGGGCCGCCAGGGCGCGCACGCGGGTGTCATCGTAATTGCCGGCATAGACGGCATTCACGTGGACGTCGGGGTTCTCCTTCTCGAACCCGGAGATCATGTCGTCGATGACCTTCGTCAGCGGCCCGCCGACGGCGATTGGATAATACATGGTCAGCTCGGTCTTCGCGAAGGCCGGCATCGTTGCGGCTGCGAACAGGCTCGCCGCCGTGGCGGCGGCGGTGAAGAAACGTCTCATGGTCAGTGTCCTTCTGGCCTTGGGTGAATGGGAAAGAGTCAGATCGCCGGGGGCGCGACCGTCTTTTGCGCGGGCTGGGGTTCGGGGTTCGTGCGCGGCCCGCAGCCTGGCGCGATGCTCCGGCCGCTGTCGCGGTCGAACCAATGGGTGGCGTGTTCGGCCCAGGACAGGGAATGGGCCGTACCGGGGGCCGGGTCGACCCGGCCGGGGACGCGGGCGATGAGCTCGGGGCCGCCTTCGATCTGGAGATAGACGAAGGTTTCGGCACCGAGGAATTCGCTGGCCACGACGGTCGCGGGCAGCCAGCCGAGGCCCTCGGGCTGGAGGCGCAAATCCTCCGCGCGCACGCCCGCCATCAGCCGTGCGCGGGGCAGGCCCTGCGGCGGCTCGGGCACGCCCGCAAGGTCTGCCGGGATCAGCGTCATCGGCGGCGAGCCGATGAAACTCGCGGCGAATGCGGTCGCCGGCGCCTGATAGAGCTCGGCGGGCGCGCCCTGCTGCTCGATCCGGCCCTGGCGCATGAGAATGACATGATCCGCCATGCCCATCGCCTCGGTCTGGTCGTGGGTGACATAGACCACGGTCATGCCCAGCCGCCGTTGCAGCGCGCGGATCTCCTGGCGCACCGAATGGCGCAGCTTCGCGTCGAGGTTGGAGAGCGGCTCGTCCATCAGGCACAACGGATGGTCGGCGACGATGGCGCGAGCGAGCGCCACGCGCTGGCGCTGGCCGCCGGAAAGCTGTGCGGGCTTGCGCGCGTCCAGCCCCTCAAGGCCGGTGAGCGCGAGCGCGTCCTTGAGCTTGCGGTCGCGCTCCGCCTTCGGCACGTGGCGCACCCTGAGGCCGAACACGATGTTCTCCGCCACCGTCAGATGGGGAAACAGCGCATAGGATTGAAACACGATGGACAGGCCGCGCGCGGACGGCGCGAGCGCGGTGACATCGCGGCCGTCGATCTCGACGCGTCCCCGGTCCGGCGTTTCCAGTCCGGCGATGAGGCGCAGCGTGGTGGACTTGCCGCACCCGGAAGGGCCGAGCAGCACCGTGAACCCGCCGCGCGGAATGGCGAGGGAGAGGTCGTCGACGCCCCCGCCGCCCTCAAACAGGCGGGTCACGCCGTGCAGGCGGACGAAATCTCCCGTGGGGGCGCGCGCGCTCATGCCGCGTCCGCGCCGGCGATGCGCACCCGCGCGCCGAGGCCGTCCTTGTGGAACAGGGGGGCGAAAGCGGGCGGCGGCGGTGCGTCGAGCACCAGCAGGTCGATGTCGGACAGATGCCCGCCGCGCGCCGGCGCCGGCCGGCCGAACTTGCTGACGTCGGCCACCAGCACCGAGCGGCGGCAGCTTTCGAGCATGGCGGAGCGGGCCAGGACCTCGGCGCGATCGAAATCGACCAAGGTGCCGTCCGGCTCGATGCCGCCGACGCCGAAGACGCCAAAATCCACCCGGTAATTGCGATACATCTCCTCCACGTGCGGACCGAGCACGTCGCGATCCGGCAGGCGCAGGGCCCCGCCCGGGATGATGATGCGGTTGGAGGCGGTGACGCTCAGCGCCATGGCGACGTTGAGATTATTGGTGATGACCGTCAGGTCTTCATGGCCTTGCATGGCGAGGGCGACGAATTCCGGTGTCGTGCCGATGCCGAACGAGAGCGAGGCGCCCTTGGGGATCAGGCCGGCGACGAAGGCGCCGATGGTCTGCTTGGCCGTGGGGTGGACGATGCGGCGCGAGTCGTAGGCGAGGTTGAGGCGGGGCGCTTCCACATATTCCGCTCCGCCGCGCCGCCGGCGCAGCAGATTGGCGTCGCACAGGGAATTGATGTCGCGCCTTATGGTCTGCGGCGTGACGCAGAAATGCTCCGCGAGCGTCTCGACGCTCAGGAAGCCCCCCTGGCGCGCGAGATCGACGATATCCTGCTGTCGTGACGTGATGTGCATGCCCGCCCGTCTGCATGTTCATTTGAACATCGGGCGGACGGTAATCGGGTTCATTGAACGCGCTGTGTCGGTTGCGTGACGTTCAAATGAACGTCCAGCCGCGCGTCCGGATGACCGGCCACGGCGATCAGGACCGTCCAGCGCGGGTGATGCCGCCGCAGCGCCGGTCCTGCGCGCGGCAGGCCCGGGGTGCGGCGGGCAGGGGGCTAGATGCCGAAGAAGTCCGCCATCAGTTCGAGCTGGTGTTCCAGCATGGGCCGGCCGAGATGAATGCGGCAGCCGGCTTCGCGCGCCCGGGCGAGAAGCGGCGTGATTTCCGGCTCCATGATGATTTCCGCCACCACCATGGAGGCGTCGAGCCGCGTGGCGTCGAGCGGCAGCGGATCGTCCGGCTTCATGCCGAGCGAGGTGCCGTTCACGACGATGTCGTGGCCGGACGGGTCTTCGCCGCCGGCGGAAATCGACACGCCCGGATGGACGACGGCGATCCGATCGCACAGATCCTGCGCCTTGGCGCGGGTGCGGTTGGCGATGGTGAGGTGCGAGATGCCCGACGCCGCGAGGGCAAAGGCGATGGCGCTCGCCGCGCCACCGGCACCGGCGAGATAGATCCGCCGGCCCTCCAGCGCCACGCCCGCGCCGAGAAGTCCGGCCACGAAGCCGGCCCCGTCCAGCATGTCGCCGTGCAGGCGGTTGTCGGCGGTGCGGTGGATGACGTTCACCGCGCCCATGGCCCGTGCACGAGCGCTCACTTCGTCGCAATGGGCCACCATCGCCGCCTTGTGGGGCACGGTGATGATGGCCCCGTCGAAGCTCTTGAGCGTGCGAAGACTGCTGGCGAAGGCGGCCAGATGCTCCGGCGCGACCTGGAACGGCACCATCACCGCATCGCGGCCGCGCCGCTCGCAGATGGCGTTGATGCCGGGCGGCGCCTTCACGTGGGCGATGGGGTCGGCGAGGATGCCGAGCACCCGCGTGTGGCCCGTGATCTGCGTGATGCTGCGCGCGCTCATGCCTGGAGCTTCCCATCCAGCCGCTTGGGCAGGCCGGGAGCGCCCGCGCCCTTCAGCTCCGGCGGCAGCAGCGCGTCGGGCAGGTCCTGATAGCTCACCGGCCGCAGGAAGCGGGCGATGGCGAGCGTTCCGACCGAGGTGGAGCGGCCATCCGCCGTGGCCGGGAAGGGCCCGCCATGAACCATGGCGTGCGCCACCTCGACGCCTGTGCCGAAGCCGTTGACGAGGATGCGCCCTACCTTGCGCTCCAGCATGGGCACGAGTTCGCGTGCGGCTGGATAATCCGCCTCGTCGATGTGCAGGGCGGCGGTGAGCTGGCCTTCCAGGCTCTCCAGCACGCGCGTCAATTCCTGGAGGTCCGCGCAGCGCACGACCAGGGAGGAGGCGCCGAACACTTCCTCGTGGAGGTCGGGATGGGCGAGGAACTCCGCCGCGCTGGTGGCGAACAGGGCGGGCCTTCCCTTCAGCGCGCCGTCCGCCTGGCCGCGGGCGACCTCCTGCACAGCGTCGTGCCCGGCAAGGGCCGCCACGCCGGAATTATAGGCGGCGAGGATGCCGGGCGTGAGCATGGTGGCCGAGGGGAGCCCGGTGATTGCGGTCGCGGCGGCCGCGAGGAAGGCATCGAGCCCCGGGCCCTCAAGCGCAAGCACCAGCCCGGGATTGGTGCAGAACTGCCCCGCCCCGAGGCTCAGCGCCGCCGAAAACGCTGCGCCGATCTGCGCGCCGCGTGCGGCGAGCGCCGCCGGAAACAGGATCACGGGATTGATGCTGCTCATCTCCGCATAGACCGGGATGGGCTCGGCGCGTTCCGCCGCGATCTTCATGAAGGCGGTGCCGCCGGCCCGCGAGCCGGTGAAGCCGACCGCCTTGACGCGATGGTCCGCCACCAGCCCCTGGCCGACCTTGCGGCCGCTGTCATAGAGCAGGGAGAACACGCCCTCCGGCAGGCCGCGGTCCGCCACCGCCTTCTGCACCGCCTTGCCGACCAGCTGGGAGGTGCCGGGATGGGCCGAATGCGCCTTCACGATCACCGGGCAACCGGCCGCGAACGCCGATGCGGTGTCGCCACCGGCCACCGAGAAAGCGAGGGGGAAATTGCTCGCCCCGAAGACCGCGACCGGGCCCAGAGGCACGTTGCGCAGGCGCAGGTCCGGGCGGGGCAGGGGCTTGCGTTCGGGCAGCGCCGGATCGATGCGCAGATCGAGGAAACCGCCGTCGCGCACCACCTGCGCGAACAGGCGCAGCTGGCCGACCGTGCGCCCGCGCTCGCCTTCCAGGCGCGGGCGCGGCAGGCCGGTCTCCTGCATGGCCCGTTCGATCAGCACGTCGCCGATATCGAGAATGTTCTGCGCGACAGCCTCAAGAAACAGGGCGCGCTCTTCCAGCGATACGGCGCGATAGGGGTCGAACGCAGCTTCCGCGAGGGCGCACGCGCGCTCCAGGTCGTCCAGCGCGGCGCCACCGAAGGCGGGGGCGAGCGGCAGGCCGCTCGCGGCTTCCACCGCTCGGACCTCGCCGACCGTGCCGGCCCGCGAGTCAGCGCCGATCAGCAGATCGGTCGTGATGGTCATGTGGGTCATCCTTCGTTGCGGCCGGTCGCTTTCGCCCGCGGATCGGCCTTGATCGCGTCCTGTGTCGGCGGCCTGCCGTCCTTGCGTCATTTGCCCCAGCGCAGCGCGAGGGGATCGAGCTCCCGCGCGATCTCCAGGAGCCCTTCGCGGGTTGCCGGATGCACCGGCTCCAGCGGATGGCGCACGGCGTCGGAAGAGATCACGCCGCCCTCCATCATGGCGATCTTCGCCGCGCGCAGGCCGCACTGGCGGTTCTCGTAATTGATCAGCGGCAGCACGCGGGCATAGGCGGCGGCCGCCTCCGCGCGGCGGCCGGCCGCGTGGGCGTCGAGCACCGGGCGCAGCAGATCGGGCAGGAGCGCGCTCGACATCACGCCGGTGGCGCCCGCGTCGAGATCGGCCATCAGCGTGATGGCCTCCTCGCCGTCGAACGGCCCCTCGATGGCCTCGCCGCCGGCGGCGATGAGCGCGCGCAGCTTGGCGGCGGTGCCCGCCACCTCGATCTTGAAATAGCGCACCAGCGGCAGTTCGCGGGCGAGCCGCACCATGAAGGGCACGGACAGCGACACGCCGCTCAGCGGGGCGTCCTGGAGCATCACCGGGATGCCGGCGGCGTCCGCCACGCGGGCGAAATGATCGAAGATGGCCTGCTCGTCCAGGCGGATGCCGGCGCCGTGATAGGGCGGCATCAGCATGATGAGGCTGGCGCCCGCGGCGCGCGCATGGGCGGCGCGCTCGGCGGCGACGCGGGTGGAGAAGTGCGAGCAGGTCACCATCACCGGCACGCGCCCCGCCACATGGGCGAGCGACAGCTCGGTGAGGATGCGGCGCTCCTCGTCGGTCAAGAGAAACTGCTCGGAATAATTGGCGAGGATGCAAATGCCGTCCACGCCCTGGTCGATCATGCAGTCCAGCACGCGGCGCTGGCCTTCGGGATCAAGGTCGCCATTGGCGAGGAACGGGGTGGGCGCGACGGGGAACAGCCCGCGATAGGGCAGGGCGGCGGAGGTCATGGCGGCTCCTGAGGCACGGTACAAAGCCGAAGGGGCGCACGTCGCGCCCCTTCCATCATTGGCGAAACGTCATTCGGCCGGGAGATTCTCGGGCAGCGACTGGCCGAAATACTTCTTATAGATGTCGTTCAGCTTGCCGTTCTTGAGGTTGGCCGCGACCCATTCGTTCACGAAGGTCTTCAGCTCGGGATCGCTCTTGCGCAGGCCCACGGCCATGGGATAGGCGGCCATCTCGATCTTCACTTCCAGCTGCTTGCCCGGGTTCTGCTCGGCCACCGCATTGGCGGTCGAGAGGGCGGCGGCCAGAATGTCCTGCTGCCCGGTGGCGACCGCGGTGTTGGCGGTGGCTTCGTCCTCGTAGCGCACGATGTTGGCGGCGACCTTGGCGTCCTTGACGGTGCGCGTCAGCTCGATATCGGCGGTGGTGCCGCGGGCGACGGCGATGGACTTGCCCGCAAGGTCGGCCGGCCCCTTGATGACGGTCGACTTGGGGGCGGAGACCACCACCGGGATCACGCCGTAGGGGATGGAATAATCCACCACCTTCTTGCGCTCCGGCGTGATGGAGAAGGAGGCGATCACCAGGTCCACCTTGCCGGCCAGCAGCGAGGGCACGCGGTTCGCGCCCGAGACCGGCACCACTTCCAGCGGCACGCCGAGATCCTGCGCCAGGAGCCTGGCGGTCTCGACGTCCGAGCCGGTCTCCTTGGCCTGCGCGTCCAGCATGCCATAGGGCGGATGGCTGACGTCGATGGCCACCAGCAGCTTGCCGCGCTGCTTGATGCCGGCGGGCGTCTCGGCGTTGGCGGCCAGCGGGCCGGCCACCAGGGCGACGGCGAGCGCAAGCGTGCCGGCGATGCGGGTCATGGTCATGGTCGAAACTCCTCCGAATCTTGTTTTCTGGTGGCGTTGCAGGGGGGTATCACAGCCCGTTGCCGACGAACTGGCGCAGCTCGACGGTCTGGGGATTGGCCAGCATCTCGCCCTTGCCGCTCTCCCAGACCTTGCCCTGGTGCATGAACACCACGGCGTGGGCGACCGAGCGGGCGAAGGCCATTTCATGGGTGACGAGCATCATGGTCATGCCCCCTTTGGCGAGCCGTTCGATCACCTTCAGCACCTCGCCGGTCAGCTCGGGGTCGAGCGCGGAGGTGACCTCGTCGAACAGGATCAGCTTCGGGTGCATGGCCAGCGAACGGGCGATGGCGACACGCTGCTGCTGGCCGCCGGAGAGCTGCTCGGGATAGCTCTGCGCCTTGTCCGCCAGCCCCACCTGCGCCAGCACGTCGGCGGCGAGGTCGCGCGCCTCGCCCTTGCCGATGCGCTTCACCTTGCGGGGCGCCAGCGTGACGTTCTGTTCGACCGTCAGATGAGGGAACAGATTGTAGCTCTGGAACACGATGCCCACGTCCTGGCGCAGCTCGCGCAGGTCGACGGTGCCGCTGTGGAGCGCGCGCCCGCAGACGGTCAGTTCGCCCCCGTCCACCTTCTCCAGCCCGTTGACGCAGCGCAGCGCCGTGCTTTTTCCGGAGCCGCTGCGGCCGATCAGGGCCACCACCTCCCCCGGTGCGACGTCGAGGTTGATGCCCTTCAGCACGGCCAGAGAGCCGAAATTCTTGCGCACGTCGCGGAAGCGCACGAGGGGCGCAGCGGGGCTGGTCATGGGAGAGCTCTCATGCGAAGCGGCGGAAGGGGCGGGGGCTTTCAAATGCAGGTTCATGCCGTCTCCTCAGCCGCGGTGCAGCCGCCGCTCGAACCGGCTCGCCAGCAGCGACATGGGAAAGCAGATGGCGAAATAGATCAGAGCGGCGATGGTGAAGACGGTGAAGGGCTTGAAGGTGGAATTGTTGATCACCTTGGCCGAATAGGTGAGGTCGAAGAAATTGATCACCACCGAATAGGAGGTGTTCTTCACGATCTGCACCAGGAAGCCGACCGTCGGCGGCACCGCGATGCGCAGCGCCTGGGGCAGGATCACGAATATGAAGCGCTGGGTGGAGGTGAGCGCCAGGCATTCGCCCGCCTCCCACTGGGTCCGCGGCACGGCGAGGATGCAGCCCTTCCAGATCTCGCCGAGATAGGCGCCTGCATAGAGCGTCATGGCAACGCCCGCCGCCACCAGCGCCGGCACGTCGAAGCCGCCGATGCTGATGCCGAAATAGACCACGAACATGATGACCGGCAGCGGGATGCCCTGCACCACCTGCACCAGCACACCGGAGAGCGCCCGCGCGAGCTTGCTGTGGGAGGAGCGCGCCAGGGCGACGGGCAGGCCGAGCAGCGTGCCGCCGACGAAGCCGAGCAGCGAGAGCACGATGGTCCAGCCCGCGCCGCGGAAGAGATAAAAGATCTGCTCGATGGTCAGTCCCAGCATCAGAGCCTCACAGCGGGGTGCCGAGCCGGCGGCGCCGGGGGAAGGAGACCTGGGCCACGCCGAGCAGCGTGAGGCGCAGGAGCGAGGCCATGACGAGATAGATGACGGCGATCACGAGATAGACCTCGAAACCGCGGAAGGTGAAGGACTGGATCATGTAGGCAACCCCGGTCAGCTCCTCCGCCGAGATCTGCGACATGATCGAGGTGGCGAGCATCATCAGCACGAACTGGCTGACGAGGGCGGGATAGACGCGCTCCACCGCCTGGGGCAGCTGCACCGACCACAAGGCCTGGCTCGGTTTCAGCGCGAGACAGGAGGCGGCCTCGATCTGGCCCTTGGGAATGCTCATGAAGCCGGCGCGCATGATCTCGGCGGTATAGGCGCCGACATTGATGACGAGGGCGATCACCGCCGCCGGAAACGGGCCGATCCTCACCTGGAGCACGGACAGGCCGAAGAACAGCCAGAACACCTGGATGATCAGCGGCGTGTTGCGGATGCCCTCCACATAGATCACCACCGCCCGCCGCGCCCAGGGCGGCCCATACAGGCGGCCGACCGCGCAAAGCGTTCCGAGGGCGAAGCCTGGAAGGATGGAAGCGGTCGTCATTCCCACAGTCAGCCAGATGCCGTGCCACAGGTCTGGCAAATATTCATCCAGGAATGAGAAATCGAATTCGTAGGACAAGGCAAAAACCCGCGTCTTCAGAAGCGAAATTCATCGCATTCGATAAATATATAATTTCGATATGACGATGCGTAACCATCCCGCCTCCGACGTGTGTTGCGGAGATGGAATTTTCTCGTGTTATATCAGGGTCATAAGCGCTATTCCCCGCCTAAATTATTATCATTTTTCTATTGACTGGACGAGATCTAACATGATTGATTGATGCACGCAATAATCATTTTTAGTGGACGATTCCATGCTGACGACGCTCGCGGCCTCCCCGGTGATCCAGCTGAACGCGCGGGACAATGTGGCTGTGGCCAGATCCGCCATCCCCGCGGGCACGCCGGTGCAAATGGAGGGGAGCGCCCTTGTCGCGCTGGCCGAGATTCCCAGCGGCCACAAGATGGCGATCCGCGCCATCGCGGCGGGCGAGCCGGTGCTGAAATATGGCCAGGTGATCGGCATTGCCGGCGCCGACATCGCCCCCGGCGCCCACGTGCACCTGCACAACCTCGCCATGCAGGAGAGCGGGGTCGACCATCATTTCGCCGAGGACGCCCGCCCGACCCCGCTGCTGCCCGAAGGCCAGCGCCGCACTTTCGAAGGCTATGTGCGCGCCGACGGGCAGGTGGGCACGCGCAATTACATCGGCATCGTCAGCTCGGTGAACTGCTCGGCCACGGTGGCGCGCGCGATCGCCGACGGGTTCAATCGCGGCGGCGGCCTGGACGGGTTCGAGAACGTGGACGGCGTGGTGGCGCTGACCCACGGCACCGGCTGCGCCATCAACACCAAGACCGAAGGCTATGCCTATCTCACCCGGGTGCTGAGCGGCTATGCGAAGAACCCCAACTTCGCCGGCATCCTCATGATTGGGCTCGGCTGCGAGACCAATCAGATCGACCCCATCGTGAAGAAGTACGGGCTTGAGGAAGGCCCGTTCCTGCGCACCATGACCATCCAGCACCTGGGCGGCACCCGAAAGACCGTGGAAGTCGCCTCCGGCATCATCCGCGAGATGCTGCCCGCGGTGAATGCCGCCAAGCGCACCACCGTGCCGCTCTCCGGCCTCAAGGTCGCCCTGCAATGCGGCGGGTCGGACGGCTATTCGGGCATTTCAGCCAATCCGGCGCTGGGCCATGCGGCGGACCTGGTGGTGCAACACGGCGGCACCGCGGTGCTGAGCGAGACGCCGGAGATCTATGGCGCCGAGCATCTCCTCACCCGCCGGGCGGTGACCCCCGCGGTGGCGCAGAAGCTCGTGGACCGCATCGAATGGTGGCGCCGCTACACCGAGCGCAACGAGGCGGAGCTGAACAACAACCCCTCCCACGGCAACAAGGCGGGCGGGCTCACCACGATCCTGGAAAAATCGCTGGGGGCGGTGGCCAAGGGCGGCACCATGCCGCTCGAAGCGGTCTATGAATATGCCGAGATCATCGACCGCACGGGCTTTGTGTTCATGGATACGCCCGGCTACGATCCGGTTGCCGTCACGGGCCAGGTGGCGGGGGGCTGCAACGTCATCGTCTTCACCACCGGCCGGGGCTCGGTCTCCGGCTTCAAGCCGGCCCCCTGCATCAAGGTCGCGACCAACAACGAGATGTATGAGCACATGCAGGAGGACATGGACGTCAATTGCGGCGGCATCGTCACCGGGGAGGACACCATCGAGGCGGCGGGCGAGCGGATCTTCGAGACGATCCTCTCCATCGCCTCGGGGGCGCATACGCTCAGCGAGGATTACGGCTTCGGCGACAACGAATTCGTGCCATGGCAAATCGGCGCGGTCACCTGAACCGCGGCAAGGAGGCGCCGGTCGTCGACCGGACGCCCGCCTATGCGCTGATCGCGGAGCAATTGCGCCGCTCCATCTGCGGCGGCTCCCTTCCGCAGGGCACGGTCTTGCTGGAAGGGCCGCTCGCGGCCCTGTTCGGCTCCAGCCGCTCGCCGGTGAAGCAGGCTTTGTCCGAACTTGAAGGCGAGGGGCTGCTCAGCCGGTTCGAGGGGCGCGGCCTCCTGGTCGGGTCCACCGAGACGCCGCAGCGAGTCAAGATCACCTCGGCCATGCTCCAGATGCACGCCGAGCCACCGGCCGCCGCCAAGTCCTTCGCCTGGCAATCGCTTTATTACGATTTCGAGCGCGAGATCATCCTGCGCTCGGTGTTCGGACGTTTCCGCGTGAACGAACTGGCTTTGGCGCGCCATTTCGACGTGGGCCGCACCGTGGCGCGCGACCTGCTGATCCATGCGCGCGAGGTGGGGATCGTCTCCAAGGGCGAGAAATCCCATTGGTGGATCGTGCCTTTGGACGAAGCCCGCTTCCACGATCTCTATGAGCTGCGCATCCTGCTGGAGCCCGTGGCCCTGGAAAGCGCCATCGGCCGGATCCCGCCGGCGCAGCTCGATTCCGTCGAAGCCCGCCTGAAGGACGTCATCGCGCGGTTCCCGCAGGTGGACATCTCCGACCTCGACGTGCTGGAAGCCGATCTGCACATCGACTGCGTCGGCTATGGCCGCAATCCCGAACTCATCGAGGCGCTGCGGCGCACGCGCTGCATCCTGGTCTCCGGCAAGCATATCCAGGTGGCGCTGAAGCGTGCGACGCTGGTGGACCCCTTCATGGACGAGCACCTGGATATCGTGCGGGCCGTGCGGCGGGGCAGCGGGGCGGCGGCGAAGAAGGCGCTGGTGGCCCATCTGCGCGCCTCCAGCCAGAAGGCTGCCGAACGCCTCGCCGCCTTCCGCGCCTCTCAAAGCGTGCCGCACCTGCCCTATATCGCCTGACGCCGATATTGCCGCGCGCTGGGGCGCCGCGCGCGGCTTCCGACTGCGACGAGATCGGTCTCGAACCCTGGAGTGGGCAGGTGCGTGGACGCGGCCTTATGCGGAGCGTACACACACGAATGATTTTGGATGCGCGCAAGGCAGGGGGCTCGACCAAATGTTGCCGCAACAGCTGGATCTCCCCCGCGCGACACTCGCCGTGCTGTTCATCGTCGGGCTCATCGCCACCAGCTTTCTGGTTCTCCAGCCGTTCCTACCGGCGATCGTGTGGTCCACCACGCTGGTGATCGCCACCTGGCCGTTGATGCTGTGGGTCCAGAGCCACACCGGAAACCGCCGCGCGCTCGCCGTCCTGATCATGACCGTCGCGCTGTTGCTGGTGCTCATCATCCCGTTCTGGCTTGCGGTCGGCACGATCATCGCCAATCGGGACCAGCTGACCGATTTGGCCCGCGCCGCACTCTCCATACGGATTCCGGCCCCCCCGACCTGGCTTGCCGATGTGCCGCTGTTTGGAGAAACCGCCGCCCAGTTGTGGGGGCAAGTGACCTCTGCGGGGCTGGACGATCTCGCGCCGCGCTTGACGCCTTATGCCGGCGCCCTCACCCAATGGTTCGCATCCGCGGCCGGCGGTCTGGCCGGGATGTTCGTCCAGTTTCTGCTGACCACGGTGCTGGCCGCATGCCTTTACGCCCGGGGTGAAAAGGGCGCGGAGATCGCGCTCGGCTTTGGTCGCCGCCTGGGCGGTGATCGAGGGGGAATGGTGATCCTGCTGGTCGGCCGCGCCGTCCGCGGTGTTGCGCTCGGCGTGGTGGTGACGGCGCTGGCACAAAGCGCGCTCGGCGGCATTGCGCTGCTGGCGGTCGGGGTGCCGTTCGCGCCCGTTCTGACGGCGCTGATGTTCATGTTGTGTCTGATCCAGATCGGCCCCGGCCTGGTGCTCTTTCCGGCGGTGTTCTGGATGTATTACAGCGGGGCCACCATCGGCGCTTCGGTCCTCCTGGTCATGGCGGTGATCACCGTCACGATGGACAATTTCCTTCGCCCCTTTCTCATCAAGAAAGGCGCGGATTTGCCGATCCTTCTCATTTTCGGCGGTGTCGTCGGCGGCCTCATCTCCTTCGGAATGCTGGGGATCTTTCTTGGCCCCACGATCCTTGCTGTCGCCTATACCTTGCTCAACACGTGGATCTCGACCGACACTGAAACCAGGCCGGCCGAGAATATTTGATTCCAGCGGTTTGCCGATCAGCTTCATTCAAGCGGTTCGCACCCGGCTCTCGGCTCACGACCTGTTAATCGGGATTGAGATGTGATTCACGATCTATAGGAACGCCCATCGGCGCGCTTGTTCCCCGCATGCGCGGGGATGAACCGGCTGCAAAGCGCGGTCTCACGGATGATGTGGGGGGCGCTCACTTTCGGGAGAGAAGGAGAGCGAGACTCGGCGGGAGGGGTGGCTGAGATCCACCCTGTCGGGCAGACGTCCCCATACAGACACCGCGAGCCGAGCAATGCTGCGGGCGGTCAAAAGGTGAGGTTGAAATCGGGAAGCCTGAAGTTTTTCCAACAAAATCAATGACTTATACTAAGTCATTGGTGGAGCCGAGGGGAATCGAACCCCTGACCTCTGCAGTGCGATTGCAGCGCTCTCCCATCTGAGCTACGGCCCCGGTCGTTGGGAGGCGCCATTTAGAGTCGGGGGGCGGGGCCTGTCAAGCAGCTTGCCCGGCAATCCAATGGGGAAAACAGCGGCGGCCGCGAAACCTGCCCGCAAGCCCTACAGCGGCGGGCGCTTGCCGCCCTGCGCGGCCGGTGCGCTCAGCGGCCGCCGGGGGCGGAACGGGGACGCTCGGCGCCGCGGCCCATGCGACTCGGCCCCAGCAGCCGCAGGACCTGGTCGGCCATCGCGCGCATGTCGCGGTCCGCCACCGAGCCCGGCGCATAGGTGGACACCGCCTCGCCGGCGGTGAAGGAGCGGACGAAGTTCACGTCGGATGTCAGCGGCGAACTGACCGGCAGGCCGAACCCGGCGAGTTCCGGGCCGATGTGCTGGCCCTCCAGCGTGCCGGGATCGACCTTGGTGGGCACCACCAGCGCCTTGGGCCCGGGGCCGCGGAGCGTCGCCCGCACCTCGCCGAGGCGGCCCAGGGTCTGTTTCAACGAGCTGATATCGAGGCTTGAGGGCGCGCACGGCAGGATCAGCAGGTCCGACAATTCCACGCACACCTCGAAGGTGAGACCGAGTTCGCCGGGGCAATCGATGATGGCGAATTCGCCGCCGCTGCGAAACACGCCCTTGATCCAGGACACCATGTTGGCCCGGGTCAGAACATCGTTGCGCACGGTGAAGCGCAGCCGCCGCGGCAGCGCCCAGGCATAAGCGGAGCCCTGCGGGTCCGCATCGATGAGCGTGACGGAGCGCCCCAGGCGAACCAATTCCCCCGCCAGGTTGATCGCCGTGGTGGTCTTGCCGACGCCGCCTTTGCGCTGGACGACCGAAATTATCTGCATCTTGAGCCCGAATATCCCGCGCTGTCGCGTCCGCCCGGCCGGGGATCTCGACCGTCCCCTGTCCGCGTATCGGGCCGGGCGGGCAAACGCAAGCGCGCGCGCATCACAGGTGAATTTCGCTCGCCCGGACAATCTGCGGAACACTGCCGAACGGACCGCGACGCTGGAGTTCGGCCGCCTTTTCGAGCGCCGCCTGCGGAAACGAGGGCTCCTTCAGGCGCAGGAACGCATCCTGCACGTTCTTGGCGGTGAAATTGACCGCCATGGAGACGGCGCCGCCCCATCCGCCGATCAGGCCGCAATTGATCCGCTGCTCCAGCTGGCGCGGCACGATCAGCTGCGGGCGCCCCACCGCGAGCCCCACTTCCAGCGTGCCGAGCCCGCCGTGATGCACCAGCACCCCGGCCGCAGCGATGGCGACGGGCAGGTCCTGGGGGGTGTCGTGAAGGCGCACGCCCTGGCGCGCGAGGGCTGCGCGCTCCTGGGCGGAGGCGTCGCGCAGATAGGCGCTGCCGGTCGGGTCGATCTGGGAGAGGGTGGCGAGCAGGGTCGGCGTGCTGGGGTGGGACAGGCTCAGATAGGCGAACCAGCCGCAGGTGGCGGGCGCCTCGGCGGGGGCGGGCAGGGGTTGAAGCGGGCCCACGCCGACGCCCGGCGCCCGGCGCCCGGCATAGCTGTCGAGTTCCGGCAGCGTGATGATGAAGGGCTGGGCGTGGTGCAGGATGCCGGGCAGGGTCTCGGGCGCGGGACGTCCGCGCCGCCGCTGCACCGTCCGCACATGGGCCAGCAGGTCCTCTTCCTTCAGGCTCGGCTTGCGGTGGGCCAGGGGGTCGAAGGTGGGCCGGTCCGCCGGCGGCAGGGTGAAGCCATCCCCGAGGACGATCACCGGGATCGCGCCGGAGACGGCGAGGCACAGCAGCGGGCAATAATCGCCGATCACCAGATCGGGGCGAATCATGTCGAGCACCTGGTCCCAGCCGCGCAGCAGGGCTTCCAGCCGCGTCGGCTCGTTGAACCCGACCAGGCCGAGAATATCGCCATAGGCCCCGACGCTGAACGGCAGCCGCCCCTGCGGCAGCACGGCATAGGGCGCCTGGATCAGCGTGAAGCCTTGGTCCGCCAGGCGCAGGGCGGCAAGCCCGAGGTCGCGCACCGCGAATATGCACTCATGCCCGCGCTTCGTGAGTTCCTGGGCGACCGGCAGCAGACGCGAGACATGGCCGAGGCCTTCCCCGAGTTCCCAAGCGAATAGCACCCGGCCCATTCAGTCTTCCCCGTATTGATGCTGCCCCCTCCATACGGGAGAACCGCGGGAAGGTCTTGTGCGGAAAGCGCGGAGCCGCCAAAAGGCGTGGCGCGGACCCGCGCCGCGCGCGGTTCCTGCGGGCCTCGGGACGGATCGGCAGCGGCGCGTTGTGCGTTGCATGCAGACCCCTATGATGGGGCTGTCGGCAGCGAGGGCGGTGGTTCGGGCGCCGCGCATCGAATCAGGAGACACCAGCCATGGCCACGGGAGTGAAGGACGTATTCGAAGGCATTCGCGAGGTGCTGGAAAAGCGCAAGGCGACGCGGCAGGATCAAAATGCCGTGGAGCGGATCGCGACCGCCCTCGAGGTTCTCGCCGACGAGACGTCGATCATCCGGACCGAGCTTGCCTTGATCCGCATGGCGAATTTGCAGCGGGTGCCGAAAGCCGCCCCGCCGCAGAAGGCCGCGCCGATCCGGGTGCCGGCGGAACCGGCCGCCAAGGACGGCGCCGGCGAGGACTAAGCGCCGTCAGGTGCGCGCCTCGCCGGAGGCGAACCGCAAGGTGAGGACGCGTGATGCGACCACCCGGCCCAGTTCCTCGCTCATGCGGATCGGCGTGCACTGGCTGAGCGCCAGGATCGCGGCGGCGACGAAGGCGCGCTGGGTCTCCGCATCGCCGGTGAGCACCGAATAGGTGGCGAGCGGCTTGCCGCGCACTTCCCCCTTGGCGGTCAGGCCGAAGCGCAGGGTGATCTCCGATCCGGACGTGCCCGGCGGGGGTCTCCAGCAGGCATAAAGCGCCTGGGACAATTGCGCGATGGTCTCCACGGGCACCGCATTCACCGGCGGCCGGCTCGCCTCCCCGGCCCGGCTGCTGCCGGGCGGAAGGGCGAACACGGCACTGCATGCGACGGCACAGAGAGCGGCGATGCGCCTCGGGGCCGTCCGCCGCCCGGCGCGGGGGGAAGCGGGGGTGTGCGCGCGCAGCGTGTCCATGGCTGATGCCTTGCCTCTGTCGGGTCAGTCGGGCCGGGTCTTGTTTTCGATATGGTTGGCGACCTCGAGCAAGGCATCGGCGAGCGCGCGCAGCTGCGCCGGATCGAGCGAGATCTGCACCGCCGGCAGGGGCTGGTCCGGCGCGCGGGGCACGCCCACTTCCAGCCGCAGGCCGCCGGCGCGCCCGTCGAAGATCGCCGTGGTGAAGGCTTGCAGCGGCCACACCTTCAGCCGTCCGGCGGCGTCCTTGTCCCAGTCTTCGAATGTCATGGCGGAATTCATGGGGCTATGGCTCTTGCGGCCGGTCGCGCAGGGCGATCCGGCGAGTTTCACGCGCACCGCCTGAAGCGATGGACCTGCGCCGTTCTAGAGCAAGGCGCGCGCGAGGTGAACTCCCGGCCTCGGCGCGGCGGACAGGCCGGGGCAAGGCCGTGCCTTCAAGGTTTGCTGCACTTAGTTTAAGCAAGATGCGCCATCGACTGGATTGAATGGCGACGGTATAGCTGTGTTGAGGGAACGGGAGCCGCGCCAGATTGATTTCCGTTATCATTCCCACCAAGAATTCCGAACGCCAGCTTGTGCTTGTGCTCGCGGCGCTGGTTCAGGGCGTGACGGCCGGTGTCTTGCGCGACGTTATTCTCGCGGACGCCGATTCAACGGACGATACGGCGGCGATCGCGGACGCTGCCGGTTGCACGCTGTTTTCCTCCATGCACGACATGGGCATGCGGCTGCGGCAGGGCGTGGCGCTGGCGCGCGGGCGCTGGCTGCTGTTCCTGCAACCCAATTCGATTCTGGAGGAAGGCTGGCCGCGCGAAGTCGCGACCTTCCTGGAAACGGTCGAGCGGCGCGGGCTGGGCGACCGGACGGTGGCGACCTTCCGCCTCTCGGTCGATGGCTATGGCTTCAAGCCGCGGTTCGGCGAGGCGGTGGCGGCGGCGCGGCTGGCGCTGCTCGGCCTTCCGCAGGCCGGGCAGGGGCTGCTGATCTCGCGCAAGCATTATGAGCGGCTCGGGGGACATCCCTCGGGCGTGGCGCCGCAGAAGCGCTTGTTCTCCCGCATCGGGCGGCGCCGCATCCATGTGCTGCGCGCCCATGTGCTGCTGCCGGAGAAGGCGCAGCGCGGCGTCGTGGAATAACCGATCCCGCCGGCGCCGGACGCCGGCCGGGCGTCGACGGCTCAGAAGCCGTTGGCGACCGCCTGGGGAATGGTTTCGCGGGTCAGGCCCTGGTGGGCGAGTTCGCTGTCGGACATGCGGCTCAGGCGCTCGTAGCGATCCGCCATCACGCGGGCCTCACGCACGGCCGCGAAGAATTCGGAGACCTGGGCGGTGAAACGGCCGAACAGGGTGGTCTCGCGAAACGGGTGGGCAGTGATCGTGGTCATGATCGTTCTCCATCAACGCTCCTTACATAGGGGAAGTTATCGCATTGCAATATGCGGTTTTGTGCATGGCACCATTGCGCATGATGTATGCCAGCCTGTGGAGAAGTGATTTTCGCCGGCAAGCCTCTGGACCCCAGCCGGCGAATTGCGTATAGAGCGCCCTCGCCCGACGGGCTCACGCCCGCTCGAACGCAGATGTCTCTGCGGCGCAATCTCCGCTGGTCGATCCTGCTCCGCTGGTCGATCCTTCACCGGCGCGGCGATTGGGGGATAGTTCAACGGTAGAACTGCGGACTCTGACTCCGTCAATCTAGGTTCGAATCCTAGTCCCCCAGCCAAAATTTTTACTTAGATATCAAGCGAATGGGCGCTATAGGTCGCTGGCGGGGTCGCCCGTCGGCGGGCGTGTAAGCGCATTGTAATCCGCCCACCCCCGTAGAAATGGGCCCCTTCAAGCCGGGACCTCACGCCAAGTCTCCCATAGCAAGAATCATAGAGAGACCAGAGGTTCGCGTCAGAGCAGGGATGACGCCGCAGTCCCGTAGCGAAGCCTGTGAGCGATGCGCGACCGCTTGTGACGAAGGGAACAGCGCGAGATATTGGTTCCTGCAAATTGACGCGGCAAGTCGACACTTGCTCTCTCGGACATGGTCCTGCTCTCCCAAAGGATTTAAAGACGTATGCCTGATTCCGATAGTTTGCGCCCTGCCTGATTTGATAGGTCTGGCCCCGCCACACGCCGCGCATACGTCAGGCCTTCCCGCGCATTTCGTCCTTCCAGTCCATAGCCGCGGACCGCCACGGCGCCAGGCTTGGTTCGCGCTCGCCGGCTTGTGCAGGTCCTAGAGCTCGACAATCCTTCAATTGCCGCGAACTGCCTGGATGATGACGACAAGGGTAGCAATCCCGTCGATGCCCCCTCCGGTGTCCAGGAAATGGTGATCGTCAACAATCGGGCCAGCACTGTCTTGTGCCCACCAGCCAGAAGCCCGAAGCAGAGCGTGACGTTTTCGGGTTCAAGCGTGACACGGTCGCCTGATTTCGTGACATGAGAAGCTTCGAGCGTGACAATAATCGTGTCTTCCGTGACATCGCGCATCACATGGTTGTAGTCACACAACTTTCTAGAATTGCTCCTCTGCGCGCGCCAGTATGACTACGCGCGCATTTAGATAACCATTCATATGAAGAACCTCTGTTCCAAGAGGACAGTCTGTTCTTGATCCTGATGGACTGTCACAGCGGGAGGGGCGCTTGAAGGCGCCCCCTGAACCGTCGCATCAAGAGCCGCTCTCGCCTTCTTACTGTGATACCGGAACCGCGACGCGCGACCCGAACGTGCGCTTCTGCCAGCGCATCGGCCGCCGTTTTCTCCAGACCGGACAGACCGCCTATGCCTCCAAGCTGCGGTTCGGCAGCGCCTTGGAGCCGCGCGTGCATCTGGTGAAGCACCGCAATCGCGTGATCCACCGGGCGATCCGCCTCGCGGCGCCGCTCCTGTCGTTCCCGCGCTGGGATCCGGACCTGCGGCGCGAGACGGGACGGCGCGTCCCATGAAGCGCCCGGCACGCCTCGGCCCCTCCGCCTTGCTCCTCTTCGCGGCCTTTCTCGCCGCCGACACGGCGACCCAGATCGCCTTCAAGGCGAGCGCCGAGGCGATCGGCGATATTCCCCTCGGGGGCGCCTTCCTTGCGGCGGCCTGCGCCGCGCCGGCGGCGTGGATCGCGGTCGCGCTCTATGTCGCGACTTATGTGCTGTGGATGATGGTGCTCCAGGGGAGCAGCCTCAGCCGCGCGTTTCCGCTGACCGCGCTGAGCTATGTCACGGTGCCGCTGGTGGCGTGGCTGGCTGGCGGATGCCAATGCCATGCAGACCCAGTTCGGCGTCGGCGCGGCAACCGCCGCGCTCAATCCCACGCTGCCGGTCTATGAGGCGGCCGCGGGCGCGAAATCGGCCGGGCTCGCGGCCTCGGTCAGCTACGAGGTGTCGCGCGATTGGACCGCCACCCTGTTCGGCGGCTACGATCGGCTGGTCGGCTCGGCGGCGGCGAGCCCGATCACCCGGCGCCTCGACGGAACCAACCAGATCACCGTCGGCCTCGGCTTCGAACGGGCGTTCCAGTTTCCCTGAGGCCGCCGGACGGCCCTTCGCGCCGCGCCGCCCCCTTGACATTTGCGCCCCGCCGCCGACCCTCGGCGGGGTGGAGGGCGCGATGACCGATCACCGGACGGACCAGGGGCAGGATGAGGCCGCGCATCGGGTGATGAGCTGGGATCAGGTGGAGCGCGCGGCGAAGGATCTCGGCGCGGACAAGTTCCGCGTGTTCGGCGCCCACGAGGAAGAGGGCGGCGGGCAGGGGCCGACCGTGTGGTTCGGCGCCACCTTCCTCGATGCGGACGGCAACCGCGCCGAGGTGATTTCCCCGCCGTTCGAAAACATCTCGGCCATGAGTTTCATCGAGGGGTTCGACGCCGCCATCGCCCGCGCCTTCCTGGCGGATCTGGCGGAGCGGGTGCGCCGGGCGGCGGCGGTGCGCGCGTTCCGCGAAACGGCCGATGCCGGCCCCTCGGATACGGCCAATTAGGCGGCCGGACGCCGGGCGGGAATTTTCCACCTGAAGCGGAACCATTTGGAGCAGCGCCCGTTCCTTCCCCACAGGTCTCAGGGGGAACCGGCCGTTGAGCGCCATCATGGAGCATCTGCCGCAGTTGGATGACGTGCCCCGCACAATCCTGGTCGTCGAGGACGAGCCACTGGTTCGGCTGGTGATCGCGGAAGCCCTGCGCGATCAGCGTTTTCGCGTGGTGGAGGCGGCTTCGGCCGAAGAGGCGATGCTCGCGCTCGCCTCGGGCCTCGCGGTGGACCTCGTGTTCACGGATGTCCGCATGCCGGGCGCGCTCGACGGCCTGGCCTTCGCTCGCCGGCTGAGGCGCGAGCGGCCGGGCCTGCCGGTGCTGGTCACCTCCGGCCATCTCGATCGGCTGGAGAACGGCGAGACCACAGCCTTCATTTCCAAGCCCTACGTCCTCGGCGACGCGGTCGCGCGCATTGCGGCAATGCTGGAGTCCCAGTCATAGGAGAGCATATGAGCGAGGCAGGATCCCTGGTGGAAGAACGGCCGCGTGTCCTCGTCCTGGACGCGGATATCGTGGTGCGCCACGTGCTGGCCGAATATCTGCGCACCTGCGGCTATCAGGTGGCGGAGGCGGCGAGCGCGGACGAGGCGCTGGATCTGCTGGCCAATGCCGATCAGCCGTTCGACGTGATGCTGGCGGATGTCGCGGCGCCGGGCCGGCTGGTGGGCTTCGCCCTGGCGGCCTTCGTGCGGCAAAACCATCCGGGGGTGGACGTCATCCTCGCCGGCACCCCCGCCAAGGCCGCCAACGAGGCGGCCGGGCTGTGCGACGAGGGGCCCCATCTGGCGCGCCCCTACGAGCCGCAATCGGTGATCGAGCGCATCAAGCAGCTGATGGCGGCCCGCGCCCGCAATCGCTGACGGCACCCGGCCCGGGCGTCATTTCAGCGCGTAGCGCACGCCGATGCGGAACTGGTGGGCGTCGATCTCCTGCACCACGGGCGTGCTGGCCAGGGCGGAAAGGCCCGGCATGTCGATGGCGAGGTAGCGATAGCCGAGATCGAGGCTCAGGCCGGGCGTGATGGCCCAGCTCACCCCGGCCGCGAGTTCCCAGGTGAACCGCCAGTCCTGGGTGTGGATGCCGCCCACGGCCAGGAACGGGTCGCGCTCCAGCGACACGATGCCGAAGCCGAGGCCGCCGCCCACGTATGGCGTCAGCCCGTTCCAGGTGGCGATGTCCCAATAGGCGCTGGCGAGCGCTGTGGTGGCGGAGACCTGCACCCCGCCGCCGCTGGCCGCGGCGTTGAACGGCGCCAGGTAATCCATGGTGAAATCGGTGCGCAGCCACGGCAGCAGGCGATAGCCGATGCCGCCGCCGAGGGTCCAGGCATCGCCCTCGCTGCTCACGGGAAATGCCAGGGCCCCTGTTCGGGTGGCGGCGGAGGTGAAGGCATAGCCCGTGTCGGCGCGGAAGTACCAGCCGGAGGGCGCATCGTCCTCCACCTCGGGGGCGTTCAGCGTGAAGTCGCCGGCCTTGCCGAGGAAGCCGGGCGGCAAATCGGCCGCCAGGCTCGCCGAGGTCTGGCTCGCGGAGGCCAAGAGCAGCATCGCGAGGGCGAGAAAAGCGGGGCGGGGCGAGGGCAGGGGCATCATGGCGAGGATCCGAACGGGGGCGGGAGGTTTCCGTCCCGCGCCGTCAGACCTTGCCAGCAGATGCTTAAATGCCCGTTAACCCTAACAAATCGCTTTTCTCGCCGGCCGCGCCGGCCGCGCGCGGCGGTGGGCCGGCCGCGGCCTCAGGCGGCGACGCGCTTCAGGGCGTCGATCACCTCGTCCACCACGGTCTCCACGAGGTCCCGGTCGTCGCCTTCGCCCATGACGCGGATCACCGGCTCGGTGCCCGAGGGGCGAATCAGCAGCCGGCCGTGATTGGCGAGGCGCCGCTCGGCATCGGCGATGGCGACCTGGACCTTCTCATTCTCCAGCGGCGCGCCGGACTGGTAGCGCACATTCTTGAGAATCTGCGGCAGCGGCTCGAAGCGGTGGCAGATCTCCGAGGCCGGCCGTTCCTTGCCGGCGACCACCGCCAGCACCTGGAGCGCCGCCACCAGCCCGTCGCCGGTGGTGGAATAATCCGACAGGATGATATGGCCGGACTGCTCTCCGCCGACGTTATAGCCGTCCGACAGCATGCGTTCGAGCACGTAGCGGTCGCCCACGGAGGTCCGGGCGAGGCTGAGGCCGATATCCGCCAGATGCCGCTCAAGCCCGAGATTGGACATCACCGTCGCCACGATGCCGTTGCGCGAGAGGCGGCCGTCGGCCTTGAAGCTCTCGGCCACCACGGCCATGATCTGGTCGCCGTCGATGACATGGCCCTTCTCGTCCACCATCAGCACGCGATCCGCATCGCCGTCGAGGGCGATGCCGATGTCGGCGCGCACTTCGCGCACCTTGGCGGAAAGGGCGGCGGGCGAGGTGGAGCCCACGTCGCGGTTGATGTTCATGCCGTCCGGCTCGGCGCCGATGGCGATCACGTCCGCGCCCAATTCCCACAGCGCCTCGGGCGCCACGCGATAGGCGGCGCCATGGGCGCAATCCACCACCACCCGCAGGCCCTCGAACGACTGGCCGCGCGGCAGGGTGCGCTTGGCATATTCGATATAGCGCGCATGCACGCCCTCCAGCCGCTTGGCGCGGCCGATCTCGGTGGGCTTGGCGAGCTTGCGCGACATGTCGCCGTCGATCAGCTCCTCGATGTCCAGCTCGATGGCGTCGGAGAGCTTGAAGCCGTCGGGGCCGAACAGCTTGATGCCGTTGTCGTCGAACAGATTGTGCGAGGCCGAGATCATCACCCCGAGGTCGGCGCGCATGGAGCGGGTGAGCATGCCCACCGCCGGGGTCGGCATGGGACCCAGCAGCAGCACGTCGAGGCCGACCGAGGTGAAGCCCGCCACCAGCGCGTTCTCGATCATATAGCCGGACAGGCGCGTGTCCTTGCCGATCACCACCCGGTGGCGATGCTCGCCGCGGCGGAAGGTCAGCCCCGCCGCCATGCCGACCCTGAGGGCGAGATCCGCCGTCAGATTGGCATTGGCGCGACCGCGCACCCCGTCCGTGCCGAAATACTTGCGTGCCATCTATCGGACCCCCGCACCCCTGGATCTGTGACGGTGTGCCGCCCGGGAGCGAAGGAGAAACGGCGGGGGTCCGCGCTTCGTCCGTTCCAAGCCAGGCACCAAACCAATTCGCGCAGCAATTGCGGCCATGTAGCATGGCCGGGCTTTACCGCGGGTCAATTTTTGTGAGCGCAGGTGACAATCCCCGCCTCAACCGCCGGAAACCGGGCCGCGCCCGCCAAACCCGCGACTTGCGATTGCCCGATCCGGGGCGCGGGTGCTACCGCTGGGACCCGTGTCTTCTCCTGGAGTGTCCCGCCCGTGCCTGCACCGACCCTCGATGTGCTCACCATCGGCAATGCGATCGTCGACGTCATCGCCCGCGCCGAGGAGGATTTCCTCCTGGCCCAGGCGATGCCCAAGGGCTCCATGACGCTGATCGACGAGGCGCGCGCCGAATCGCTCTACGGCGCGATGGGGCCGGGCGTCGAGGTGTCCGGCGGCTCGGCGGCCAATACGGCGGCGGGCGTCGCCTCGTTCGGCGCGCGCGCCGGCTTCGTCGGGCTGGTGCGCCAGGACGGGCTCGGCACCGTGTTCGCCCACGACATCCGCGCCGCCGGCGTCGCCTATGCCACCCCCGCCGCCGACGAGGGCCCGGCCACCGCGCGCTGCCTGATCCTGGTGACGCCGGACGGCGAGCGCACCATGAACACCTATCTCGGCGCGGCGCAGAACCTCACCTCCGCGCAGATCGACGAAGCCGTGGTGGCGAGCGCCGGCATCACCTATCTGGAAGGCTATCTGTGGGACCCGCCGGCGGCGAAGCAGGCGTTCCTGAAGGCCGCCGAGATCGCCCATGGCGCCGGCCGCCAGGTGGCGCTCAGCCTGTCGGATGCGTTCTGCGTCGATCGCTATCGCGCCGAATTCCTCGATCTGCTGCGCACCGGCGTGGTGGACCTCGTATTCTGCAACGAGGCCGAGGTGAAGTCGCTTTATGAGACCGCCGAGGTGGATGCGGCGCTGGTGCAATTGCGCCGCGACGCGCGCCAGGCGGTGGTGACGCGCAGCGAGAAGGGCGCGGTGTTCCTCACCGCCGACGCCACCGTCACGGTGCCCGCCCATCCGGTGGCCGAGGTGGTGGACACCACCGGCGCGGGGGACCTGTTCGCGGCCGGTTTCCTGTTCGGCCATGCCACCGGGCGCGATCCGGCAACCGCGCTGCGCCTCGGCGCGCTGGCGGCGAGCGAGGTCATCTCCCATCTCGGCGCCCGGCCGCAGAAGGATCTGATCGCGCTGGCGCAAGAGGGCGGCCTGCTGAAGTGAGCGAACTCGTCGCGCAGGAAGACGGCGCCACCCGCGCGCTGCGCCAGATCGACGGCGGGGCGCGCACCTTGCTGGTGCTCGGCGGCGCCGGCACGGGCAAGACCACCTTCCTGCACGAATTGCGCAAGATGCCCCGGGGGCGCCAGGTGTTCCTGGCCCCCACCGGGGTCGCCGCCCTGCAATTGGGCGGGCAGACCATCCATTCCTTCTTCGGCATCCCCCCGCGCATCCTCAATCCCGACGAGGTGAAGCCGCGCGTGCAGGTGCGCCGCCTGCTGAAGAAGCTGGACCGCGTCATCATCGACGAAATCTCCATGGTGCGCGCCGACCTGCTGGACACGGTGGACCGGGCGCTGCGCATCTCGCGCGACAATTCCGAGCCGTTCGGCGGCGTTCAGATGGTGCTGGTGGGCGATTTCCTGCAATTACCCCCGGTGGTGCCGCTGGCCGAGCAGGACATGCTCTCCCGCATGGGCTACGAGGGCCCGTTCGCCTTCCACGCCAAGGCGCTGGCGGAGCAGGAGCTGGCCCGCGCGCCGTTCCTCACAGTGCATCGCCAGAGCGACCGGGCGTTCATCTCCCATCTGGCGAACCTGCGCCGGGGCGAGCGCATGCGCGAGACGCTGGAGGCGATCAACGCCGCCTGCGTGCGGCCGCACCGGCCGGGCGCGCAGCCGGTGCTTCTCACCCCCACCAATGCGCGGGCGGATGCCTATAACCAGCGCGGCCTCGCCAATCTAGCGGGGGAGGCGCGCGAGTTCGCCGGCGTGCTGAAGGGCGAATTCGGCCTGGAGGGCGACCGCCTGCCGGTGCCGGAACGCCTCGTGCTCAAGCCCGGCGCGCGGGTCATGACGCTGCGCAATGATCCCGCCCGGCGCTGGGTGAACGGCTCGGTCGGCACGGTGGTCGGCATCGGCGCGCACAGCGCCATGGTGCGGCTCGACAGCGGGCCCACGGTGGAGATCGAGAGCTTCACCTGGGAGCGCATCCGCTACGGCTGGGACGAGCCCTCCGGCCGCATCGACGTGCAGGTGGTCGGCGCCTATACCCAGCTTCCGCTGGTGCCCGCCTGGGCCATGACCATGCACAAGGCGCAGGGCCTGACCCTGGAAGACGTGCGCATCGATTTCGACAATGGCGCGTTCGCCGCCGGCCAGGCCTATGTGGCGCTCTCGCGCGCCCGCTCACTGGAAGGCATGTCGCTGGTGCGCGAGATCCGCCCCTCGGACATCCGGGTGGACCGGCGGGTCGCCGCCTTCATGGCGGCGTTCGAGGCGGGCGAGATGTAGCGGTTCGCCCGCGCGCACGGGGCGGCGCAAGCCCCGCGCAAGCTTCATGCGCAAGGCTCGGCTTACCGTTCCAAAACCGGCGTGGCCCCGATCGAAGGCGTGGCGCGGACCGGGAGGCAGCGGCGAGGTGATGCCATGACCACGATTTCCAGCTTGGGATCCGAACACGCGGTCCAGGATGTCGCCAAGGTGCGGCGCGTCGCGCTTCAGGCCGTCGAGGCTTCGGTGATCGCGGGCAATATTCCCGATGCCCAGCGCATCCTCGCGCGAATGGCCGAGGAGATGCGCACCGCCGCCAGCGCCCCGAGCGTTCCGGCCCCCGCCGCCCCTGCGCCCGTGGATACCAATCCCTACCGGCCGGTGATGAAGGCGGATCTGTCCGAGGTCGGCACGGCCACCCATTCCACCGGCGGGAAATAGTCGCCCCGCCCGCGCCGCGTCGGCCCCCGCCGCCCGTCAGGACATTGCCATGACCATCGACCTCGGTTCCACCTTCGCGACCTATCGCTATCTGGCGAAGGACATGAGCGCGACCCTCAAGGCGCAGGCGAAGGACCCGCAGGTGGCGCGCGAGACCGCTTATTTCCAGGCCAATATCGCCAAGGTGAAGACCGCCGACGACCTGATCAACAATTATCGCCTGTTCAATTATGCCATGACCGCCTATGGCCTCTCCGACATGACCTATGCCAAGGGCTTCATGCGCAAGGTGCTGGACAGCGACCTTTCCGACAAGAACAGCTTCGCCAACAAGCTGAACGATCAGCGCTTCACCCAGTTCGCCAAGATGTTCGCCTTCAAGACCTTGGTCGCCGCCACCACCTCCACCCAGGCGCTCCAGCAGACGGTGATGGCGAAATATACCCAGCAATCCCTGGAGGACACGGCGGGGCAGAGCGACCAGGGGGTTCAGCTCGCGCTCTATTTCAAGCGCGTGGCGCCGACCATCACCTCGGCCTACGGGCTGCTCGGCGATACCGCCCTGTGGCAGGTGTGCAAGACCGTATTCGGCTTCCCCGACGCCATGGCGAACGCGGACATCACCCAGCAGGCCACCATGGTCAAGTCGCGCCTCAACGTCGCCGATCTGAAGGACCCGGCGAAGGTGGACAAGCTGCTCCAGCGCTTCTCCGTGATGTGGGACGTGACGAACAACACGGCCTCGAACCCGGTTCTGGCGCTGTTCGATTCCGGCGCCAGCCAATCGGTCAGCAGCGAGACCAGCGCCGGCCTGCTGAACCTCAAATACGGCGGCTAGAGCCGGGGCGCCGGCCCCGGTGTCGTGTCTTTCGGGCCCGTGCCGAAATTGCACGCGGACATGCGGCGGAAATCGCGCCTTCATCCGCCGATGAGGCGTGGAAAGGCGCGGAGATGCCTCATTAAACCGATGTTCGTCTGCGCTAAGCTATTGTTTCACGTGAAACATTTTGCGCCGCGCCGGGCGCTTCCAGGGACATCGCCGGGGAAGGACCCCGGCGCGCCCGCGCAATCCGCAGGGCGAAAAACCGTGCGCACACAAGCCGCACGGCCCACCCCGCCGCGGTTCAGGACAGGCGCTCCACCGCCATGGCGGTCGCTTCCCCGCCGCCGATGCACAGCGAGGCGATGCCGCGCTTGAGATCGTATTTCTCCAGCGCCGCCAGCAAGGTCACCAGCACCCGCGCGCCCGAGGCGCCGATGGGATGGCCGAGCGCGCAGGCGCCGCCGTGGACGTTCACCTTCTCATGGGGCAGGGCAAGGTCGTGCATGGCCGCCATGGCCACCACCGCGAACGCCTCGTTCACCTCGAACAGGTCCACATCCTCCAGGTCCCAGCCGGTGCGCGCGCTCAGGGACCGGATGGCGCCGATGGGAGCGGTGGGGAACAGGTTCGGCGCCTGGGCATGGGTGGCATGGCCGCGAATGGCGGCGCGCGGGGTGAGGCCGCGCTTCTCCGCCTGCGACAGGCGCATCATGACCAGGGCCGCGGCCCCGTCCGAGATGGAGGAGGAATTCGCCGCCGTCACCGTGCCGCCCTCGCGGAACGCAGGCTTCAGGGTCGGGATCTTCTCCATCTTGGCCTTGGGGGGCTGCTCGTCCTCGCTCACCACCCGCTCGGCCTTGCCGGACTTGACGGTGACCGGAACGATCTCCCCGGTGAAGCTGCCGTTCGCGATCGCCTTCTGGGCGCGCTCCAGGGAGGCGATGGCGAAATCATCCTGCGCCTTGCGGGTGAACTGGAACGCCTCCGCGCAATCCTCGGCGAAGGTGCCCATGAGGCGGCCCTTGTCATAGGCGTCCTCCAGCCCGTCGAGGAACATGTGGTCCAGCACCTTGCCATGGCCCATGCGATAGCCGGACCGGGCGCGATCCAGCAGATAGGGGGCGTTGGTCATGCTCTCCATGCCGCCCGCCACCGCCACGTCGGCGCTGCCCGCGTGGAGCAGATCATGGGCGAACATGGCCGCCTTCATGCCGGAGCCGCACATCTTGTTCACGGTGGTCGCCCCGGCGGAGAGCGGCAGGCCGGCGCCGATGGCGGCCTGGCGCGCCGGCGCCTGGCCGAGGCCGGCGGGAAGGACGCAGCCGAACACCACTTCCTGCACCGCCTCGGGTGCAAGGCCGGCGCGCTCCAGCGCCGCGCCGATGGCGGCCGCGCCCAGCTGCGGCGCGGTCATGTCCTTGAGATCGCCCTGGAAACCGCCCATGGGCGTGCGAGCGGCGGAAACGATGACGATGGGGTCGTGGGTGCTCATGGTGTCGTGCTCCCTCAGCGCGGCGGCATCCGCAAGGCGCCGTCCAGGCGAATGACTTCGCCGTTCAGCATGGTGTTTTCGCAAATGTGCTGGACCAGGGCCGCATATTCGGGCGGCCGCCCGAGGCGGGAGGGGAAGGGCACGCTTTTGCCGAGCGCGTCCTGGATCTCCTGCGACATCCCCGCCATCATCGGGGTCTCGAAAATGCCCGGCGCGATGGTCACGACCCGGATGCCGAGCCGCGCCAGTTCGCGGGCGATGGGCAAGGTGAGGCCGATCACCCCGGCCTTGGAGGCGGCGTAGGCCGCTTGTCCGATCTGCCCGTCATAGGCGGCGATGGAGGCGGTGTTGACGATCACCCCGCGCTCGCCATCGGCCTGCGGCGCCTCCTTGGCAATCGCATCCGCCGCAAGGCGGATCATGTTGAAGGTGCCGATGAGGTTGATGTTCACCGCGCGGGCGAAGCTGTCCAGCCGGTGCGGGCCCTCGCGCCCCACCACCTTCTCGCCCGGCGCGATGCCGGCGCAGTTCACGAGCCCGTGGAGATGGCCGAACGCTTCCAGCGCCAGGGCCACCGCCGCCCGCGCGTCGGCCTCTTGCGTCACGTCGGTGCGGGCGAAGCGGGCGCTTGCGCCCAGCTCCCGCGCCACCGCCTCGCCGGCCTCCGCATTGATGTCGGCGATCACCACCCTGGCCCCGCCGGCGACCAGATGGCCCGCCACGGCCGCGCCGAGACCGGAGCCGGCGCCGGTGATGAGAAAGACTTTGTCCTTGATCTGCATGGTCCTGCTTCCGCCCGGCTGCGCGCCTCTCGGGTGACGGCACAGGGCGAGCCGGCACGCCCGCGCCCGGCGCCGGAGCGCTCGGAAAGGGGGGCGAACCCGTGGCGTTCTCCCTGCACCGCGTCCTTATTGTCCTGCACGATCGTGCTGCGCGGCGTTTCGATGGTGCGACTTAACGCCGGGATGATATGGCAATCCATGCCCGCCTCGGCATAAAATGATGATCGGTTTTGCAACGAGGGCGGCCGTGCCGGGATCGGTTTCGCAAAATGACGCCGGCCGACGCATGATTTCGCCGGGCTTTGTGGAGGATGCGCTGGTCTGCGTGCGGGCGCGCGGTGCTTCCGTTGCGCCCTTGCTCGCCGCAGCCGACCTTCCAGCCACGGTACGCGAGCCGGTCTCCGCCGAGCAATATGGCGTGCTGTGGCGCGAGATCGCGCTGGCCCTGGACGACGAATTCCTCGGCCTCGGCCTGCGCCCCCTGCGGCCGGGGAGCTTCACCTTGCTGTGCCAATGCGTGCTGCATACCGCCAGCCTGGAACAGGCCCTGCGGCGCACCCTGCGCTTCCTGAATGTGATGCTGGAGGAGCCGGCGGGCGAATTGACGATCCGGGACGGACAGGCGCAGATCGTGCTGCACGAGCGCGGGCCGGCGCGCTCCGCCTTCGCCTATCGCACCTATTGGATCATTCTTCACGGCATCGCCTGCTGGCTGGTGGGGCGGCGGATTTCCCTGCGGCTGGTGGATTTTCGCTGCGGCGAGCCGGACCGTGGCGCGGAATACCGCCAGTTCTTCGGCGCGCCGGTCGCCTTCGGCCAGAGTGTCAGCCGGCTCGCCTTCGACGCGGAATTCCTGCGCCTGCCGGTGATCCGCGAGGAAAAGGCGCTGAAGGAATTTCTCCAGCGCGCGCCGGCCAACATCCTGGTGCGCTATCGCCATGATGCCGGGCTCGCGGCCGGAGTGCGCCGTCGCTTGCGCGCATTCGCGCCGGCCCAGTGGCCGCGCTTCGAGGATCTGGCGCGGCAGATGCGGCTGCCCGCCTCCACCCTGCGCCGGCGCCTGCGGGAGGAGGGACAGAGCTATCAGGCCATCAAGGATGAGATCCGCCGCGACAGCGCCATGGCCCTGCTCGCCGAAGGGACCCGCCCGGTGGCGGAGATCGCCGAAGCCCTGGGGTTTGCCGAGCCGAGCGCCTTTCACCGCGCCTTCCGCAAATGGACGGCGCTCAGCCCCGCCGCTTTCCGCAGAAGTCGGGCCGGCGGCGGGGGCCTCTGATCTGGCAGTATATTTTCCAATTCGGCGGTGCTGCGACATGCCGCGCAAGTCTTCGCGTCACCTTCATCTGCGTGACATGCGCAGGCGCCAATAATCCCCCCGCCGGAAGCGGCATCGGAATTCTGCGCGTGATACGAAGTATCACTTATGCGCATCCACCTGGCGGGGGCGACCATCACATGAAACCGAATTGGCTTGCGATTCTCGCGCTGGCGATCGCTCCGGGCGTCGCCGTGCTGCCCGCCGCCGCCTGGGCGCAGAGCGGCGAAACCCGTTACAAGGACGTCAGCAAGACCAACGCGCAGATCTATCCCATCGATCGCGCGGCGCTGCTTTCCGGCAGCGTGTTCGACTTTAAGGTCGAACTGCCCATGGTGACCAAGCTGGAAGACGTGAAAATCCTCGTCAATGGCGAGGACTACAAGAGCGTGTTCGGCAAGGCGCCGACCTTCATCGAGAAGGAAAATGGCGACGGCGCGTCCTCGGTCGTCATCAAGGGCGTGTCGCTGAAAAGCCCCGGAACCTACAAGATCGAAGCCGCGGTGGGCGATTTCCGCGAGAGCGTGACCTGGGAGGTGTTCGGCACCCCCGCCACCGCCAAGGCGAAGAACGTCATCTTCCTGCTGGGCGACGGCATGGCCGTTTCCATGCGCACCGCCGCGCGGATCATGTCGCTGGGCAATACCCAGGGCAAGGCCAACGGCAAGCTGAACATGGACCATCTGCCGGCGATGGCCTTCATCGGCACCTCCTCGACCGACTCGATCGCCGCCGACAGCGCCAACACCATGTCCGCCTTCATGACCGGCCAGAAGAGCGCCGTGAACGCGCTCGGCGTCTATGCCAGCCGCGCCAAGGGTTCGCTGGACCAGCCGCACCAGGAAACCATCGCCGAGGCGATCCGCCGCAAGGCGCCGGGCAAGGCGATCGGCGTCGTGTCCAATGCCGAGATCGAGGATGCCACTCCGGCCGCCGTGGTGTCCCACACCCGTCGCCGCGCCGACAAGGCGGAGATCGTCGGCATGTTCTTCGACGTGAAGCCCGACGTCATCCTCGGCGGCGGCTCGGCCTATTTCCTGCCGAAGACCACGCCCGGCTCCAAGCGCAAGGACGACATCGACTATATCGCCAAGTTCCGCGATGCCGGCTACGGCTTCGCCTCCACCAAGGAGGAACTGGCCGCGGCCGCCCAGGGCAACAATTCCGGCAAGCTGCTCGGCCTGTTCCATACCGGCAACATGGACGGCACGCTGGACCAGAAGTTCCTCAAGAAGGGCACGGTCGACAAATTCCCCAACCAGCCCGACGTGCCGGACATGATGGTCGCCGCGCTGGACGTGCTCTCCAAGAATCCGGACGGCTTCTTCCTGATGGTGGAAGGCGCCGAGATCGACAAGAACGAGCATCCGCTGGACTGGGAGCGCGCGGTGTTCGAGACCATCACCTTCGACAAGGCGGTCGGAATCGCGCGCGACTTCGCCAAGACCCATCCCGACACGCTCATCATCGTGACCGCCGACCACACCCACGGCGCCTCGCTGATCGGCACCATCGACGACAACAAGCCCGGGACCGAAATGCGCGAAAAGGTCGGCACCTATCAGGACGCCGGCTTCCCCAATTATGAGGACAAGGACGGGGACGGCTATCCGGACCGGGTCGATGTCTCCCGCCGCCTCGCCATCTTCGCCAATAATTTCCCGGATTATTACGAGACCTTCCGTCCCAAGCTCGACGGCCAGAACGTGCCGGCGGTGAAGAACGAGAAGGGCGAGTATGTGGCCAACGAGGCCTATAAGAACGTGCCCGGCGCCGTGCTGCGCATCGGCAATATTCCCAAGAGCGAGGACACCGCCGTCCATGCCGTGGACGATGTTGTGCTCCAGGCCCAGGGGCCGGGCTCGGAAAACATCCATGGCTACATGGAGAACACCGAGATCTTCCGTGTGATCGCGGAGGCCATGGCCCTGGGCGAGGCCCAGCAGCGCGCCGACGCCGCCAAATAAGACGCGGGCAGGCCCGTAGGGGAACCCAGACCCTCGGCGCGGCACGACCGCCGCCGAGGCCGGGGCCGGGAGGGATCGCCCCTCCCGGCCTTCGGCATTGCAGGACGCATTGGCATGACCCAGTTCATTTCGCCTCCCTCGCCCGCACGGCGCCGCCTGCTGCGGCTGCTTGCCGGTGCCGCGGCCGCAGGGGGCGCGACCCTTGCCTGCGTGACCTTTCCCGGCACGCGGGCGCTCGCGGGCGAAGTGCTGGATTTCGACGAGCTTTACGCCAAGATTACGGTGCTGGGGCTCGAATTCTCCGAAAAGGTGAGGCAGGCCAAGGGCAAGGCGGTGACCATGCGGGGCTATATGGCGCCGCCGCTGAAGGCCGAGGCGAAATTCTTCGTCCTCACCAAGATCCCCATGTCCATCTGTCCCTTCTGTTCGTCCGACTCCGACTGGCCGGACGATATCGTCGTCGTCTATCTGCGCGACCGGCAGACCTTCGTTCAATATAACGCGCCGATCGAGGTGTCCGGCACGCTGGACGTCGGCTCCTGGATCGATCCCGAGACCGGGTTCGTCAGCCAATTGCGCCTGAACAACGCCCGCTTCCAGCCGGTGTGACCATGCCGGACCTTTCCCTGGACGCGGTTCGCGTCTCCTTTCCCGGCCTCGCGGCGCCCGCGCTGGACATTCCGGCCTTGCACGTTGCCGCCGGTACCCGCCTGGCGGTGACCGGGCCGTCGGGCGCGGGCAAGACCACATTGATCAATCTCATCGTGGGGCTCACCCGTCCCGACAGCGGCCGCGTCGCATGGGGCGAGACCGATCTCGCCAGCCTCGGCGAAGGCCGCAGAGACCGTTTCCGTGCTGCCCATGTGGGCCTCGTCATGCAGAATTTCCATCTGTTCCCCGGCCTCAGCGCTCTGGAGAACGTGCTTCTTCCCGCCCGGTTCTGGAGCCTGCGGCTCGACCCGGCGCTGAAGGCGCGCGCGCTCGGCTTGCTGGAACGGGTCGGCGTGCGCCGGCCCCGGCAGAAGGTCGAAACCCTCTCGCGCGGGGAAATGCAGCGGGTCGCGGTGGCGCGCGCGGTGCTGATGGCCCCCGACGTGCTGGTGGCGGACGAACCCACGGCGAGCCTCGATGCCGAAGCGGGCGATGCGGTGGCGCGCCTGCTGTGCGCGCTCGCACAGGAGCAGCACGCGACCTTGATCGTGGTGACGCACGATGCCCGCCTGGTGGCGCGGATGTCGCGGCATCTCACCTTGGTGGATGGGCGCATCGTCGCGGATGTGCCCGTGCCCGCGAATGGTTCGGCGGAGGCGGCGGAATGATTCCGCTCGGTTTCATCCTCGCGGATCTGCGCCGCTTGTGGCTGGGCGCGCTCGCGATCGTGCTGCTGATCGCGCTCGCCACCGCCCTCGGCATTGCGGTGCAATTGCAGGAGCGCGCGCTTCGCCTGGGCTCGGCGCGTGCAGCCGACCGGTTCGACATCGTGGTCGGGGCGGCCGGGAGCGAGACGCAGCTCGTTCTTTCCGCCGTGTTCCTGCAAGCGGCACCCTTGCCGCTCATGGACGGGAGCGTGCTGAAGGCGCTCGCGGAGGACCCGCGCGTCGCTTATGCCGCGCCGGTGGGCTTTGGCGACAGTTTCGAGGGCCTGCCGATCGTCGGCACCATCGCCGCCTTCGCGCTGGAGGCGGGCGGCGGCGCCCTGAGCGAGGGGCAGGTGTTCGGCGCGCTGGACGAGGCAGTTGTGGGCGCGCGCGTGCCGCTGGGCCTCGGTGGCATCGTGAAGCCGATGCACGGCCTGCCGGGGGAGGGCGGGCACACCCATTCGCAGATCGCCTATCGCGTCGTGGGCCGCATGGCGCCGACGGGCACGCCGTGGGATCGCGCGATTCTCGTGCCGGTCGAGGCGGTCTGGCGCCTGCACGGGATGGGCGACGATCATGCCTGGCCGCGCCGGGTGGAAGGAGAAGCCGAGCATTCCCATGGCGCTGGCGAGGCTTCCGGCCATCTCGGTTCACCCTGGCCGCAGGCGACACCGGGGGTGCCGGCCGTGATCGTGAAGGCGCGGACGATCGCCGATGCCTATCGTCTGCGCGCGCAATATCGCAAGCCGCCGACGCTCGCCGTGTTCCCCGCCGAAGTGCTGGTGCGGCTTTACGGAACCCTCGGGGATGCGCGGCTTCTGCTGGGCGGCATCGCGCTCGGGGCACAGGCGCTGGTGATCGTCGCGGTGATGCTGGTGAGCGCGGTTCACCTCGCCCAGCGGCGCGCACAGATCGCCGCGTTGCGGGCCCTCGGCGCGCCCCGGCGGGCCATCTTCACCCTGGTCTGGAGCGAAGTCATGTCCCTGGTGGCCGCGGGGGCGATCCTTGGCGCGGGGCTCGGCTTCCTTGCCGCCCGGCTGGTGGCGGCGCAGCTCACGCGCCAGAGCGGAATCGTTCTGCCGGTTGAGTTTGCCGCCGATGATCTGGCGTTCCTCGCCCTGTTGCTCCTGGTCGCGGCCCTCGCCGCCGTGGTGCCGGCGGTGATGGCCTATCGCCAGCCCGCGACCATCGGACTTTCGGCCTGAAGCGCGGCTGGCGCGTCGCGGAAACGCACACGGCGGACCACCGCCCGGGTGATTTTTGCCGGAACAGGAGTCCAGGCAGGGCGTTGAATTACGGGGCTGAGAATTGGCATAGCAACAGGAGAGAACCATGGCCAACGATATGCGTGGCGGTTCGGGAAACTTCGCCAATGATCCTCAGAAGGCTTCGGAAGCAGGCAAGAAGGGCGGGCAGAACAGCCCTGGCAACTTCGCCAACAATCCGCAGCGTGCCGCAGAAGCCGGGCAGAAGGGCGGTGAGCACCGCCAGCAGAGCCAGTCCGGCGGCGGTTCGGACGGTCGCCAGCAGGGCGATCATCACCGCAGCGGCAATTTCGCCGACGATCCCAAGCGCGCGTCCGAGGCTGGACACAAGGGCGGCTCGCGCTGACCTGAATTGATCGCCATGTGAGGCCCGCCCGTGAAGGGCGGGCTTTTTCATTTTGATCCGGCCTTTCAATGGCTTCGGCGGAAAACTTAACGCTCTGTTAAAAACAGATATTTGATGTCAAATACGCCTCAATCCGGTCATCTTGCGTGATATCGGCTTCCGTCATATCCCTGTCGCTCCGCACCCTCCATCCCCTATGGTGAGATGGGGTATTCGCGGGCCGCCCCAGCTTCGGCATGATGGGACGCGGACAGGTTGAACGAAGCGGAAAGACTTCTGCCATGTCACACGGTGCAGGCACGCGCGCATCCTCTTTCTTCGCTTGGCTGGACACCGCCGCCGAGGACCTGGACACGGGACGCGCCGACAAGGCGCAACTGCTTCCCGCGCTCGCCGCCTCGGGCGTCGCTGGCGCCGGGGTTCCGCAGGCCCTGGGCGGCGGCGGCGGTTCCGTGGCGGACGGCGTGCGCGCCATCGCCGAGGTGTCCGCTTCTTCGCTTGCCGCCGGCTTCGTGCTCTGGGGCCATCGCACCTATATCGAATATCTGCTTCAGAGCCCCAATGGGGCCCTGCGCGAACGGCTGATCGGGCCGCTGCTGGCGGGCGAGGTGGCGGGCGCCACCGGGCTTTCCAACGCCATGAAGTTTCTCGCCGGCCTGGAGGGACTCCAGGTGAGCGCGTGCAAGACGGATGCGGGCGTTTCACTTGACGGCAAGCTGCCCTGGGTCACGAACCTGCGGCCGGAGGGCTTCCATGTGGCCGTCGCCGTCGCCTCCGAAGCGGGAGGCGCACCGTTCGTTGCCAGCCTCGCCTCGCATGCCGCAGGGCTGGAGCGCTCCGCCGACCTGGATCTGATCGCGCTGCTCGGCACCAACACCGCCGCCGTGACGCTGGCGAATGTCGCCATCACCGATGCCGACATTATTCATCCCGATGCCCGTGGCTGGCTTCCAAGGGTGCGCCCGGCCTTTCTGGGGCTTCAGATCGGCATGTCGATCGGCCTCGCGCGCCGGTCGCTGAAGGAGACCGGCGACCATATCGCCGATGCCGGCCGCCATGTGCTGAGCGGATCGATCGCCGAACTCTCCGCCGCCGTCGATGCGCAGGAGAACGCCCTGTTCGAGGGGCTCGCGAGCGGCGCCTTCGCGGAGAAGGCCGCGCCATTGTTCAAGATCCGCATCGCCCTTGCCGAACTGGCCAATGCCGCGGTGGGGCTGGAATTGCAGGCCAGCGGCGGCCGTGCCTATCTCTCCGGACCGGGACGCGACTTCGCCCGCCGCTGGCGCGAGGCCGCCTTCCTGCCGGTCATCACCCCGAGCCTGGTGCAGCTCAAGGCGGCGCTCGCCGACCATGCTGCGACGGCGCCGGCGGGGAGCGGGCAGGCGGCATGAGCACGCTCGCGCCCGTTCTCCAGGCCCGCGGCATTGTCCTGCGCTATCCCGGCGCCGCGCAGAACGTGCTGTCGAGCTTCGATCTCGCGCTTGCGCCGGGCGAGGTGGTGACGATCCTCGGCCCGAGCGGGGTCGGCAAATCCAGCCTGCTGCGCGTGCTCGGCGGGCTCCAGGCACCGACCTCCGGCACCGTGCTGATGGACGGGGCGCCGCTCCGCGGTGTGCATCCCCGGGTCGCCGTGGCGTTCCAGGACCCGAGCTTGCTGCCCTGGCTGACGCTGGAGAAGAACGTCGCGTTCGGGCTCGACTTCAAGCACCAGCCGCAATTATCCCGCGCCGAGCGGGGCGCGCGGGTGGACGAGGCCATCGCCGAGGTGGGGCTTTCCCATGCCCGGCGCCAGCATCCCGCCGCGCTGTCCGGCGGCATGGCGCAGCGCGCGGCCCTCGCCCGCTGCCTTGCCCGCAGGCCCAAGGTGCTGCTGCTCGACGAGCCGTTCGGCGCGCTCGACGAAGTGACCCGCGCCGAGATGCAGACCCTGCTTTTGAAGGTGGTGGCGGACACCGGCACCGCCGCCGTGCTCATCACCCATGACATCGACGAGGCCCTGTTGCTGTCCGACCGCATCGTTCTGCTCGGCGGCGCGCCGGCCCGGCAGATCGGTCAATGGACGCTCTCCCTGCCGTTCCCCCGCGACGATGCGGTGGAAGAACTCGGCACCTTGCGCATCGAAATCCTCACGACCCTCCGCAACGCGGTTCGCCGCCAGAATTCGGACGTCAGCCATGCCCACGCATGATTATTTCTCCCGTCGCGACATCATGAAGCTTTCGGCGTTGCTCACCGCCTCGGGCGCGCTGCCGCTGCTGAACGCCTATCAGGCGCGCGCCCAGGAAGTCGACGCGCCGGTGCGCATCGGTTATCTGCCGATCACCGATGCCACCCCCCTGCTGGTGGCGCACGCGAACGGCTATTTCGACGCCGAAGGCATCAAGGCGGAAAAGCCGGTGTTGCTGCGCTCCTGGGCGCAGATCGTGGAGGCCTTCATCTCCGGCCAGGTGAATGTGGTTCACCTGCTCTCGCCGATCACCGTGTGGGCGCGCTTCGGCTCCAAGGCGCCGGCCAAGGTGGTGGCCTGGAACCACATGGCCGGTTCCGGCCTCACCGTGCTGCCCGAGATCAATTCGGTGAAGGATCTCGGCGGCAAGACGGTGGCGATCCCGTTCTGGTATTCGATCCACAATGTGGTGCTCCAGGCCTTGCTGAAGGAAAACGGCCTCACTCCGGTCACCAAGCGCACCGGCGCGCCCGAGGCCAATGAGGTGAACCTCGTCATCATGGCCCCGTCGGACATGGTGCCGGCGCTCGCCACCAAGCAGGTGGCCGGCTATATCGTCGCCGAGCCGTTCAATGCGGCGGCGGAGTTGCAGGGCATCGGCAAGGTGCTGCGCTTCACCGGCGATGTGTGGAAAGACCACGCCTGCTGCGTCGTGTTCATGCACGAACGCGACCTGAACGAGCGGCCCGAATGGTCGCAGAAGGTGGTCAACGCCATGGTGAAGGCGCAGGTCTGGACCCGCGAGCACCGCGCCGAAACCGCCTTCCTGCTCTCCAAGGACGGACCGAACAAATATACCCCGCACACACAGGCGGTGCTGAACAAGGTGCTCGCGCCCGCGCCCGGCGACGAAGCGGCCTATGTGGCCTCCGGCGCCATCCGCCACCCCGACTGGCGGGAGAATCGCATCGATTTCCAGCCCTATCCCTATGCCAGCTACACGGAAGAACTGGTGCGGCGCCTGAAGGGCACGCTGATCGAGGGCGATCATGCGTTCCTCGACACGCTGGACCCGGCCTTTGCGGCCAAGGATCTGGTGGACGACCGGTTCGTGAAGAAGGCGGTGCTGGCCGCCGGCGGGCTGAAGGCCTTCGGCGTGCCCGACAGCTTCGAGCGCCAGGAAGTGATCGTCGTGTGAGGCGGGCAGGGGCGGGTTCTCCGCCCCTGCGTTCCGCCTGCGGCGGCCCCCTCCCTGACCCTCCCCCGCGAGCGGGAGAGGGGACGCTGCCGGAAAGGCGGAAACAATGAATCCTCCCCGACACCACAGGCTCCCTCTCCCGCTCGCGGGGGAGGGGTGGGGAGGGGGAAAGCAATCTTCTCGCCGAACGAACATGCCACGTCAAAGACCTTCCCGAAGCAGAAACACCTTATGACGAGTCATCACGACACCTCCCCGGCCACGTTCCCCGAGCCCGCCAAGGCACAGGCGGCGCCCGTGCGGGCGAAGGGCGGCAGCTCGTTCGCGGCGCGCCTGTCGCTCGGCCTCGGCGGGTTGGCAGTGGTCTTCGTGCTGTGGTGGATCGGCACCGACGTGCTGGCGCAGAAGGGGTCTTTCCTCGCCCGCTTCTCGCCCCTTACGGCGGTGCCGGCGCTGTTCGACCTGCTGGCCCATTCCGACCTGCCGCTGCATGTGATGATGAGCTTGCAGCGGATCTTCGTCGGCCTCGCCTTCGCCTTGCTGATCGGCGTGCCGCTCGGGCTCGCGGTGGGCAGTTTCCAGGTGGTGGAGGCGGCGACCAGCCCGGCGTTCCAGTTCCTGCGCATGATCTCGCCGCTGTCGTGGATGCCGATCGCGGTGATGGTGTTCGGGGTCGGCGACAAGCCGATCTATTTCCTGCTCACCTTCGCCGCCGTGTGGCCGATCCTGCTGAGCACGGCCGCGGGTGTGCGGGCGCTCGATCCGCGCTGGCTCCAGCTTTCGCGCAGCCTTGCCGCGACCCCGCTGGAGACCCTGTGGCGCGTTGTGGTGCCGGGCGTGCTCGGCCATGTGCTGACCGGCGTGCGGCTCGCCATCGGCATCTTGTGGATCGTCCTCGTGCCGTGCGAAATGCTCGGCGTGTCCGCCGGGCTCGGCTATTTCATCCTCGATACGCGCGACCGGCTTGCCTATTCCGAACTGATGGCGACCGTGCTGCTGATCGGCATTCTTGGCTTCGCGCTCGATAGCTTCGCGCGCGCGCTCTACCGGATCTGGGCGCCGGCAGGCTGAGGCTTCCGCCTCCGTCGGGCCGGACCTCCATGGCGGAGAGGCTATTTCGCCTTCTCGCTTTTCTTTTTCGATTTCTTGGCTTTAGCGGCGGTCTTCTCGCCGTATTTCATGCCCTCCAGCTTCATGCCGTCCGGGTCGAGGAAGAACACCGCATAATAATCCTCGTAATATTCCGCCGCGGGATCGACGATTTCCACCTTCTCCTGCTTCAGGAAGGCTTCCAGGTCGTCCACATCCTGCCGGCTGCGCAATTCGAAGGCGTAATGGTGGAAGCCCACGTCGCCGATGCGATATTTGTGCTTGCGCCCTTCTTCGTCGCAAGGGCCGATCCAATAGCGGGTCTTGCCGTTGGTCCAGCCGATCATGTCGCCATAATCGCCCAGCACCTCGAAGCCGAGAAACGCGAACAGGCCGCCGTAGAAGGCCTTGGATGTCTCGTAATCGCTGACGCGCACCACCAGATGATCGATGCCAACAACCTGAACCATCGCCATTCTCCTGCCCGCCGCCCGAAAACCAATCTATGGCGGGCCATTGGGTTCCGGAATGACCGGGGTCAATCGGCCTGCGCCCGGCCCACCCTCGGCTTCCACCCGCTTGGGCTTGTATCCGCCGCGCGGGCGTGAGAGCCATGGGCCGAGGCGAGACGCGGGAGATGGGCCGGCGATGGATATGGTGCTGGTGGGCGGCGGGCTCGCCAATGTGCTTCTCGCCCTGCGGCTGAAGCAGGCCCGGCCGGATCTGGAGCTGGCCGTCCTGGAGGCGGGGCCGCATATCGGCGGCAATCACACCTGGTCGTTCCACCAGACCGACGTGACGCCGGCGCAGCTCGATTTTCTCGATTCCATGATCACCGCGCGCTGGCAGGGGCACAGCGTGCGCTTTCCGGCACGGCGCCGGGTGCTTGAAGGCAGCTATGCGTCCATCGCCTCCGAGCGCTTGGCGCAGGTGGCGCGGGAGAGGCTCGGGCCGGCTCTGCGCACGAACACGCCGGTCGCCGAATTGCATGGCGATCGCGCGGTGCTGGACGGCGGCGAGACCATCGCCGCCGGCGCGGTCGTGGACGGGCGTGGGCCGGGCGAGAGCGCGCACTTGACGCTCGGCTATCAGAAATTCCTCGGTCTGGAAGTGCGGCTCGCCGCGCCCCATGGGCTGACGGGCCCCGTCATCATGGATGCCACCGTCTCCCAGCTCGACGGCTATCGCTTCGTCTATCTGCTCCCCTTCACTGCCGATACGGTGCTGATCGAGGACACCTATTATGCCGACGGGCCGGCGCTCGACGGGGGCGCGCTGCGCGCGCGCATCCTCGCCTATGCGGCGGCGCAGGGCTGGCGGGTGGAGAAGATTTTGCGCGAGGAGGAGGGTATCCTTCCCATCGCGCTCGGCGGCGATCTTGAGGCCTTCTGGCGGAGCGGACCGGCGGGCGTGGTGCGCTCCGGCCTGCGGGCGGCGCTGTTCCACCCCACCACCGGCTATTCGCTGCCGGACGCCATGGCATTGGCCGACCTCGTTGCGGCGCAAGCGGACCTGTCCGGGCCGGTGCTGGCGGATCTTGTGAAGCGGCACGCCTTTGCCACGTGGGAGCGGCGCTCTTTTTTCCGCCTGCTCAACCGCATGCTGTTCCGCGCCGCCGCCCCGCCGCAGCGCTATGCGATTCTCCAGCGCTTCTACGGATTGCCGGAGCCGTTGATCGCCCGCTTCTATGCTGCGCGCCTGACGCTCGCCGACAAGGCGCGCATTCTCACCGGCCGCCCGCCCGTGCCCATCGGCGCTGCGCTGCGCTGCCTGCGGGAGGGGGCGTGAGCGCCCGGATGGCTGCGGCATATGCATTTCAGCGCGAGATGCTGTATCGCAACAGCCGGAATGCCGGCCGAATGAAACCGACGACGTGAAACACGGGTCCCGCCTGCCATGATGCTGACGAAGACGCACCCCCACGGCCACCGCAAGGCGGCGGTCATCGGCTCCGGCTTCGGCGGCCTTTCGCTCGCGATCCGCCTTCAGGCGGCCGGCTTCGACGTCACGCTCTATGAGAAGCGCGACAAGCCCGGCGGCCGCGCCTATGTCTACGAGGATCAGGGCTTCACCTTCGACGGCGGGCCGACGGTCATCACCGATCCGAGCGCGCTCGAGGAGCTGTTCGAGATCGCCGGCCGCAAGCTCTCCGACTATGTGGAGCTGATCTCCATCTCGCCTTTCTACCGCCTGCTGTGGAGCGACGGCGCCCAGTTCGACTATGTGAACGATCAGGAGGGCCTCGACCGGCAGATCGCCGCCCGGTCTCCGGTCGACGTGGAGGGCTACCGACGCTTCCTGGCCTATTCCAAGGCGGTGTTCGAGGAGGGCTACATCAAGCTCGGCGCCGTGCCCTTCCTCTCGTTCAAGGACATGATCCGCGCCGCGCCGCAGCTCATGCGGCTGGAAGCTTGGAACAGCGTCTATGCGATGGTTTCGCGCTTCATCAAGGACGAGCACCTGCGCGAGGCGTTCTCGTTCCACTCGCTGCTGGTGGGCGGCAATCCCTTCGCCACCTCTTCCATCTATGCGCTGATCCACGCGCTGGAACGCAAATGGGGCGTATTCTTCCCGCGCGGCGGCACCGGCGCCCTGGTGGGGGGCATGGTGCGCCTGTTCGAGGATCTCGGCGGCACGCTGAAGCTCTCCGCGCCCGTGGACGAGATATTGATTGAGAACGGGCGCGCCACCGGCGTGCGCATGGCCGACGGCAGCGTCACGAAATTCGACCTCGTCGCCTCCAATGCGGACGTGGTGCACACCTATGCCAATCTGCTCCGCAACACCCCTCGGGGGAAGGCCGAGGGCAAGCGGCTCGGCAAGATGCGCCATTCCATGTCGCTGTTCGTCATCTATTTCGGCACCAAACGCACTTATGACCATCTCCAGCACCACACGGTGCTGTTCGGGCCGCGCTATCGCGGGCTGATCGACGAAATCTTCGCCGGTCCCGGTCTGCCGGAGGATTTCTCCCTCTATCTGCACGCCCCCACCGTCTCCGATCCGAGCCTCGCGCCGGAAGGCTGCACGGGCTTCTACGTGCTTTCCCCCGTGCCCCATCTCGGCAAGGCGGATATCGACTGGGACGTGGAAGGCCCGAAATATCGCGACCGCATCCTCGATTATCTGGAAGCCCGCCTGCTGCCCGGCCTCAAGGCGGATCTGGTGACGAGCCGCATCCTCACGCCGTTCGGCTTCCGTGACGAACTGAACGCCCACATGGGCTCGGCCTTCTCGGTGGAGCCGCTGCTGACGCAATCGGCCTGGTTCCGGCCGCACAATCGCGACGACAAGATTCCGAACCTTTATATCGTCGGCGCCGGCACCCATCCGGGTGCGGGCGTGCCGGGCGTGGTCGGCTCGGCCAAGGCCACCGCCGGCCTGATCATCGGCGATTTTCCCACGCTCTCCGTGGAACGGGCGGGTTCTTCGAAGGAGGCCCGGGCGTGAGCGAGGTTCTCACCGCGAGCGAAGCGGCCATCGCCAAGGGCTCGAAGAGTTTCGCGGCGGCGGCCAAGCTGTTCGACCCGCGCACGCGGGCGGACGCCGTGATGCTCTACGCCTGGTGCCGGCATTGCGACGATGTGGTGGACGGGCAGGATCTCGGCCACGGGCGGGTGGTGGGCACCGAGAGCGCACAGGCGCGTCTGGACGGGCTCTATGAGGAGACGCACCGCGCCTATCGCGGCCTGCCGTCCGCGCATCCCGCCTTCGCCGCCTTCGCCGAGGTGATCCGCCGCAACGATATTCCCGAGCGCTATCCCCTCGATCTGCTGGAGGGCTTCCGCATGGACGTGGAGGACCGCAGATACGAGACCGTCGAGGACACGCTGTCCTATTGCTACCACGTGGCCGGGGTGGTCGGCGTGATGATGGCGCTCATCATGGGCGCGCGGGACGAGGAGGTGCTCCATCGCGCCTGCGACCTCGGCCTGGCCTTCCAGCTCACCAATATTTCCCGCGACGTGGTGGAGGACGCCGGCATCGGCCGGGTCTATCTGCCGGCCGACTGGCTGCGGGCGGGCGGGGTGGAGCCGGACGAAGTCGCTTTGCCTGAGAACCGGCAGAGGGTGGCGGACGTGGTGGCGCGCCTGCTGGATCTCGCCGAGCCTTATTATGACTCCGCGCTGATCGGCGTGCGGGCGCTGCCGTTCCGCTCGGCCTGCGCGATCGCGACCGCGCGGGCGGTGTATCGCGCCATCGGCACCAAGGTGCGCGCGGCTGGCCCCCGCGCCTGGGACGAGCGGCGCTCCACCACCAAAGGGGAGAAGATCGCCTTCGCCGCCTCGGGCGCGGTGCAGGCGGCGCTGTCGCGCGTCGCCTCCGCAGAGATTTCCCGCCCGAAAACGCTGTGGACCCGCCCGGCATGACCTCCCTACATTTCGCCGTCGTCGCGCCGCCGCTCTCGGGCCATTACAACCCTCTCATGGCACTGTCGCGCGATCTGGTCGCGCGCGGCCATCGCGTCACCTTCTTCCACATGGCCGACGCGGCCGAGATGGTGCGCGGCATGCCGGTGGGATTTTGCGCCGTGGGGCTTTCGAGCCATCCCGCGGGGGCGCTGAAGGCCCATCTCGATACGCTCGCCAATCCCACCGGGCCGCTCGGCCTGCTGCGGGTCATCCGCGAGACCGCCGACATCACCGACATGCTGTGCCGCGACCTGCCGGCGGCCTTCCGCGCCGAGGGCATCGACGCGGTGATCGCCGACCAGACGGAAGCCGCCGGCGCCCTGGTGGCGCGCCATCTCAAGCTGCCGTTCGTCTCCACCGCCACGGCCCTGCCGCTCAACCGCGAGATCGGCGTGCCGCCGCCGTTCGTGGACTGGCCCTACGATCCCACGGAGAAGGGGCGGTGGTGGAGCGAGGGCGGCTGGCGCGTCACCGATTTTCTCATGAAGCCCATGGCCAAGGTGGTGGCGCGCCACGCCGAAGCCTTTGGGCTCGATCCGCTGGCGGACCAGGGGTTTTCGCCCCTCCTGCAGGTGGCGCAATGCGTGAAGGGGCTGGATTTCCCGCGCAGCGAACTGCCGCCGCACTTCCATTATTGCGGCCCGTTCCGCACACCGGATGCGGATGCCAGCCTGGATTTCGATCTGTATGGGGACGGGCGTCCCCTGGTGTTTTGTTCGCTCGGCACCTTGCAGGGCGCGCGGGCGGATCTGTTCCAGGCGGTGGCGCAGGCCGCGCAGAAGCTGAACGTGCGGCTCGTGCTCGCACACGGCGGGCTCTTGAGCGATGAGGCGGCCCGGGCGCTCCCGGGCGATCCCGTGGTGCGGGCGTTCGTGCCGCAGCGCCAGGTGCTCGCCCATTGCAAGGCGGCGGTGATCCATGCCGGTTTCAACACGGTGATGGATGCGCTGAGCCTGGGCGTGCCCTTGGTGGCCATGCCAATCGCCTTCGAGCAGCCGGGGATATCCGCGCGTCTGCTCTATAGCGGCGTCGCGCGCATCTTCCCGGCCAAGAAGGCATCGGCGCGGCGGGTGGGGGAGGCGCTCGGCGTCGTCCTGTCCGACCCCGCTTATGCGATCGCCGCGCGGCGGATCCAGGCCGAGATCGCCGCCAGCGGCGGCGTTCGCGAGGCGGCGGATCTCATCGTCTCGGCGGTGGGGGCGAGGCGGGGATAGGGCGAACCTCTCAGCCGCGCCCCGCTGCATTTTCCCGCCGATATTTCGGCAGCCGCCACCACGGGACGAAGGGCGCCTCATGGTGCTCGTGGTGATAGCCGAAATGGAAGCAGGTCAGCAGCGACAGCGCATAGCCGAATTCATTGCTGCGGGCATTGTGCGTGTCGGCGAATCCCGGCTCGCCGTGGCGATGGGGCAGGTAGGTGCCGAAATAGAACAATTGCAGCGCCGAGAGCAGCGCCGGTAGCGCCCAGAACAGCAGCACGTTCACCACAGGTGCGCCGATCACCAGGATATAGATCGCCAGCACCACCGTCAGGATGGCAAATTCCCGCCAGCCGAAATAGGTGCGCATGAAGCGCAGAAACCAGGGCCAGAAGCGGTCTGGATGGTCGGCGTCGAAATCGGGATCGTCCATCGTGCCGGAATGGCGGTGATGGTCGTGGTGCTTGGGCAGCAGCCGGTCGTAGCTGAAGGCCGCATAGAGGCCGAGCGCGATCCGGCCCACCCAGAGGTTGATCTTCGGCCGGAACGGCGCGAGCGACCCGTGCATGCAATCGTGCGCGATGATGAACAGGCCCACGTCGAGCCAGGTCTGGAGCGCGATCACCAGCGGTGCGGCGTAGATGTCCGGCGGCGCGAGGCGCAGGAAGAACACGCCGAAAATGTGCCCGGCCAGCCAGCCGCCCATGACCAGCGCCGCGAGGGCAAGGCCGATGGCGCCCTGGCGGGCATAGGCACGCTTCATCTCCACCGCCGCCGCGCTCGGCGCGCGCGGACGGCGCGATTTTTCCCCCGTCCGTTCGGACCGCGCGAGACTCACGAACGGGTGTCCAGGTTCTTCAGCGAACCGCCATGGGTTTCACGCAATTGGTCGCGCAGCTTCTGCACCGGCTGGGCATAGAGGAAGCCGAAGGAGACGCAGCCCTCCTTGCCGTCCACCGCATGATGCAGCCGGTGCGCCTGCACCAGGCGCTTCAGATAACCGTTGCGCGGCACATAGCGGAACGGCCAGCGCTGGTGGGTCAGCCCGTCATGCACGAAGAAATACAGGAAGCCGTAGACCGTCATGCCCACGCCCACCCAATAGAGCGGGCCGAAGCCGTTTGATCCATAGATGATCAGGCCGATGGCAAGCAGGGCGAACACGACCGCATAGAGGTCGTTGCGCTCGAACACATCCTCGTGCGGCTCGTGGTGGGAGCGATGCCAGCCCCAGCCCCAGCCGTGCATGATGTATTTATGTGCCGCCCAGGCGACGCCTTCCATGATGGCGACGGTGACGAGGACGATCAGCGTATTCAAGGCGATGGTCATGGTTCAAAAACTCAGGTTCGGGACGCCCGCCCGGATGCTGGAGCCGGTTGCAGGCACAAGCGGGATCCCGTGGGACGCGGGTGCAACATTTGGCTGCACGATGCGAGCAAAAAGCGGGCGCGCGCCTTGTTCTGCCTCAAGGATCATTCTCAAGCCCGGCCTTCGGAACGACGGCCGGCGTGCCGCCGCCGCGCCTCAGCCAAGCCGCACATGGCGCCGCGCAAGCACCAAGCTGGCCACAAGCCCGACGCCAGCATAGCAAATAAGAACGAACAGCGCAGGCGCCAGTTCGCCGAATGCGGCGCCCCGCCACAGGCTGTCCTGATAGGCCTCGATCACCCAGGCATTGGGAGTGACCCATCCGGCGGCTTGCAGCCATGCGGGCATGAGGAAGCGGGGCACCATGCTGCCCCCGATCGCGGAGAGCATCAGCACGGCGAAGGTGGAGAGGGTCTGCGCCTGCTGGCGCGTGCGCGCCGCCGAGGCCAGGGCCAGGGCGAGGCTCGAGGCGGCCGCCGCCGCGGCGAATGTGGTGGCGATCCAGGTGCCGAAATGCGGCAGCACGGCGACCCCGTAGACCAGCGACGCCACCGCGAACAGAAGCGCCACCTGCACCACGCCTTGCAGGGTGATGAAGGCGAACTTGCCGAGCACCATCACGCCGGTGCCGCCGGGCATCATGATGATGCGGTCGAAGATGCCGGAGCGGCGCTCCTCCACCAGCGAGGCCGCGCCCTGCACCGAGGAAAACAGCAGGAACAGCACCGCGATGGCGCCGGCATAATAGGTGACGGCGGGCAGGGCCTTCAGCGCATCCACCGTCTGCCGCGCGAAGAAATCGCCGCCGCGCGGCTTCTCGCCCTTGGCGAGGCTTTCCGCGCTCGCCTCCAGGGCAAGGTCGAACTGCTCGGTCTGCTCCGGCGTGAAGGCGCCGATAATGGATTGCATCTGCGCGCCGAGCCGCTTCAGCCCGATCTGTGGCAGGCGCTCGGAAATGACGCTTTGCACGTGGGCCATCAGCAATCCCGCCGCCGCCGCCCGGCCGGGATCGGCGAGGATCAAGAGCGGCGCCGCATTGCCGCCCGCCGACGGATCGGAGACGATCACCAGCCCGGCATCGGCGCCGCCCGAGCGCACGGCATCGCGCACGGCCGCCTCGTCCCTGACCGGCATCGCCTTCACCAGCGGGGCATTATGTAGCGCCAGGAACAGCGCATGGCCGCCCTCGCTGCCGGAGACATCGGCGAGCGCGGCCTTCACCGGCGCATCGTCGCCGCTCACCCCTGTGAAGACCGCGGCGAACACCAGGAACATCAGCGGCGGCAGAAGGAAGGTCATCACCAGCGCGCCCTTGTCGCGCAGCAAGGTGAGGCCCATGGCCTTCATGATGGCGCAGATCATCGCGCGGCCTCGGCGAGCACATCGGCATAGAGCGCCGCCAGGTCCGGCTCGCGCACGGAGACCTCGCGCGGCATCACCTGTCGCTGCTCGAGGGTGAGCAGCAGATCGGCGAGCGCGCCCGTTCCGGCCGCAAGGCCACCGGCGAAGACGGAGCCGGTGACATCGCTTTTGAGGGCGAGGGCGGCGAGATGGGCGCGTGTGTCGCCATCGGGCGGGTGCGACCACCGCAATTCTACCCGGCGTGCCCCGCCGAAGCGTCGCGCCACGAGATCGTGCATCGGTCCCTCCAGCGCCACATGCCCGTTCACCAGAATGGCGACGCGGTCTCCAACCACCGCCGCCTGCTCCAGGTCGTGCGTCACGATCAGCACCGCGAGCCCGGCAGCCGCGAGCGCGCGCAGCAGATCGGCGAAGCCGGCGAGCGCTTCGCGGTCGACGCCCACGGTTGGCTCGTCCAGCACCAGCAGCGCCGGTTCCCCCACCAGGGCGGCAGCGACATTGGCCCGGCGCTTCCAGCCTCCGGACAGGCGGTCGATGCGCTCGTTCGCCCGCCCGGCCACCCCGGCGGCTTCCATGACGGCGCCAACCCGCCCGGCGATGCCGGCACGCGGCATGCCGGAGAGGCGGGCGAAGATCTCCAGATTTTCCCGCACCGTGAGGCTCGGGTAGAGCGCCAGCTCCTGCGGCACCAGGCCGATGCGCCGGCGCGCCTCGCTCAGATGGGCGGCATGGCCTTTGACCCGGACGGTCCCGTGATCGGGCCGCAGGCGCCCGCAGACGGCGCGGATCAGGGTCGTCTTGCCGGCGCCGTTGGGGCCGAGCAGGACCGTGATCTCGCCCGCCGAAACCGCGAGCGAGGCATCGCGCAGCACCGCGCGGGCGCCATAGCTGGCGCTGACATGGGCCATTTCCAGCACCCGTGCCCCGCGCGCGGCCGCCGGGGCGTGGCCGACGGCGGGCCGTGACAGGGCGGAGAAGGTCACGGCAAAATGACGCCCGGCAGGCCGCCGAAGGCGTGACGCAGGAAGTCGCGCAGCGGGTCGGCGCCCTCGCTGCGCCTGGACATGCGGTCGGAGGCCTCCGCCGCGCCGCGCAGATGGCTGTCCAGAAGTCCCGCCGCGCGCGAGGCGCCGAGCGAGGCGACGACGGTGGCCTTGCCCTCGTCCTTGCCGACATCCTTGCCGAGCGCGGCGGTGGAGGACTGCACATCCAGCAGGTCGTCGAGGATCTGATAGGCGCGGCCCACGTGATTGGCGAAATCGCGCAGCGCCTCCCGATCCTCCGCGCGGGCCTCATGCACCAGGCTCGCGGCCTCCACCGCGGCGGTGAACAACAGGCCGGTCTTGCGGCGGTTGACGTCCTCGGTGGCGGCGAGGCTGCGTCCCGGCACCGGGCGCAAATCGTCAAACTGCCCGCCGCACAGGCCGAGGGAGCCGACCGCATTGGTGTAGATGGCGAGAATCTCCATCCGCGCCGGCGCGGGCACGGCGGGGGAGGCGGCGACCACGCCATAGGCGCGGGTCAGCAAGGATATCGCCGCAAGCACCGCCACGTCCTCGCCGAACTGCACATGGGTGGCCGGCTGGTTCCGTCGCAGCTTGGCGTCGTCCATGCAGGGCAGATCGTCGATGATGAGCGATGCGGCATGGATCATTTCCAGCGCGCAGCCGCAATCCAGCACCGCATGTTCGTCCGCCCCGAGCCGCAGCGCCGCCGACATGGCGAGCAGCGGACGCAGCCGCTTGCCCGGTGCCAGCAGGATGTGGCGCATGGCGGCGTGCAACGTCGCGGGATTGGACGCCGTGGTCGGCAGCAGCAGGCCCAGGCGGCGATCCACGACCGAACGCAGATAGCTCAGGTCCGGCGAACGCTCGGCCGCGACCACCGCCGCCGACCCGCCCTCGACGGCATGCAGCACTTCGCCGTCCCGGGATTTGCCGTGGGTCATCAGGCCGGCCCTTCCTCGCTCTTCCGCCCGCGTGGCCCCTGAAGGGCGGGCTCGGCAGATTCCATGCGCTTGCATGATGTTAGATCAGACCTTAGAACCCTTGAAGGCGGCTTGCTGTCAAGCAGAAGAGATTCACGCGATGAACGCGGAAAGCGAGATCCAGCGCCGCAAGCAAGACCATATAGACATTGTGATGGCGGATGGGCGTGCCTTATCCAGTGCGAAATCCGGCTTTGAAAGCCTGATTTTCGAGCACCGGGCGTTGCCTGAACTGCATCTCGACGATGTGGATCTCGCGACGACGTTCCTTTCCCGTCCGCTCGCGGCGCCTCTGCTTATTTCTTCGATGACCGGCGGACCGGCGGCGGCCGGGCTGATCAATCGGCATCTGGCGGAAGCGGCGCAGCACCTGCGCATCGCGCTCGGCGTCGGCTCCCAGCGCGTGGTGCTGGAGGGTGGACCGGCGGCTGGGCTCGATTCCGGGCTGCGCCGGATCGCGCCGGACATTCCCCTGTTCGCCAATCTCGGGGCGGCCCAGCTGGTGCGCGGATACGGGCTGGAGGAGGCCCGCCGCGCGGTCGACATGGTCGAGGCGGACGCCCTGATCCTGCATCTCAATCCGCTTCAAGAGGCAATCCAGGCCGGCGGCGACCGCGACTGGCGGGGGCTGCTGGAGAAGATCGGTGAGCTGGCGCGCACCCTGCGGGCTCCCGTGATTGTGAAGGAAGTCGGCTTCGGGATCTCGTCCGATCTCGCGCACCGGCTTGTGGATAACGGCGTCGCCGCCATCGATGTCGCGGGTGCCGGCGGCACCAACTGGGCGCTGGTGGAAGGCGAGCGCGGCACGGGGGCCCAGCGCGCCGTCGCCGCCGCATTCGCCGGCTGGGGCATTCCCACCGCGCATGCGCTCGCCGCGGTGCGCGCGGCCTGTCCGCGGGTGCCCCTGATCGCCTCCGGCGGGTTGAAGGACGGCGTGGACGTGGCGAAGGCGATCCGCCTCGGCGCGAACCTGGCGGGCCAGGCGGCGGGAGTGCTGTCCGCCGCCGTCCTTTCGAGCGAGGCCGTGGTCGCGCATTTCGAGGTGATCATCGCGCAATTGCGCATCGCCTGCTTCTGCACCGGATCGCGCGACCTTGACGCCCTGCGCACCGCGCGGCTGCTGCCGGCCCGGTAGGGGCCGCAGCCGCCGCGCGCGGTCACGGCGTGCATCACGGCATGTATTGGCCGCCGTTCACCTCCACCACCTGCCCGGTCACATAGCCGCTCGCGGCCGCCGATGCGAGATAGAGGAAGGTGCCGACGCATTCGTCCGGCACGCCCAGCCGGCCCATGGGAATGGTGGCCTGCATGGCGGCCATCTGCGCCGGTGTGGAATAGCGATCGTGGAAGGGGGTCTCGATCACACCCGGGGATACCGCGTTCACACGGATTCCGGTCTGCGCCAGCTCCTTCGCCCAGCCGTGCGTGGCGGTGGAGATGAAGCCCTTGGCCGCCGCGTAGAGCACCGATCCGCCCGCGCCGCCGTGGCGTGCGGCGATGGACGAGACATTGATGATCGACCCCCCGCGTCCCTGGGCGAGCATCAGCGGCACCGCCTGGTGCATGAACGCCACCACGTGCCGGACGTTGAGATCGAGCACGGCGTCATAAAGCGCGTCGCTATATTCGCCGATCGGCACCCGCTTCACGAGGCCGCCGGCATTGTTCACCAGCACGTCCAGGGCACCGAACGCCTCCAGCGTGGCGGCGAGGATGGCCGCGGGCGCCTCGCGGCGGGTGACGTCGCCGCCCACCAGCACCGCTTCGCCACCGGCCGCGCGCACGCGCTCGGCCACCTGCTCGGCCTTGTCGCGGCTGGCGTTGTAATGCACCGCCACGCGCGCGCCGCTGCGGCCGAAACCCTCGGCGGCCGCAGCACCGAGCCCGGTGCTGGCGCCGGTGATGAGCACCGCCTTGCCCTTGAGATCGGGAAAGACGGGAAGGGCAAGCTGTGTCTCTGTCATGAAAGGCTCCTGGGGAAAGAGACCGGCGGACGCTGCCGCGCTGGGCCTTGAGAAGACGTCTGAAAGTCGGCGGCCCGCGCGAAGCGGGGCGCGCGGCATGGGCTATGAGGTCCTTTTCCTGGTGGCGGCGGCCTTGCTCCGGCGCGCCGTGGGCTCCGGCGGGTCCAGCTCGCAAGGCGCCGTGGCGTCCGGTTCGCTGGGCGGAGGCGGTTCCGGCGCGAGTAGCGATTCCTCAAAATAGGTGGGATGGGCCTCCACCAGTGCCGCCACCGAAGGCAGCACCTTTCCGAGATGGGCGAGCATCGCCTTCTCCGCCGCATCCGGATCGCCGGAGGCGATGGCCTCGACGATGGCGGCATGGTCGGACAGCACCACGGCCCGCCGGCCCGGCTCGGGCAGGGCGAGGATGCGGCAGCGGTCCACATGGGCCTTTTCCTGTCGCACCACGCGCCACAGATTGGGATGGCCCGCGATTTCCGAAATCGTCTGGTGGAAGGCTTCGTCGGCGGCATGGAAAGCGGCGAGACGGCCGGCCTCGTGCAGCGCGTGCTGCTCCACCAGCAGGCCGCGCAGGGCGGCGATGTCGTCTGCGCGCGCGCATGCCGCCGCAGCGCGCACGGCGGCGCGCTCCAGCGCCTCGCGGATCATCATGGCGTCGCGCATGGCGGGAACGGAGATGCGCGAGACGAATGTGCCGTATTGGGGGAAGATATCCACGAGCCGCTCGTCCGCGAGCTTCAGCAGCGCCTCGCGGACCGGTGTCCGGCTGACCCCACATGCAAGCGCGATCTGCTTTTCCTGAAGCAGCGCGCCGGGGGCGATCTCCATGCCGACGATCTGATCGCGCAGCACGCCATGGATGCGGGCGGAAGCGGGAATCGCCCGCATGCTCCTGCCGGGGCCGGCAAGTCTCGCCCCCTTCTGCCGGGTCGTCCCGCGTGCCGTGGCCACGTTCGCTGTCTCCCCGAGGCGTGAGCGGCGTTTCCCCTGGACGCATCCCGGGGGGCGCTTTTTCTTTGCTAATATACTAGCATATCATCATGTCAATACAGCGCGCGGTGGGGCGCATGGGCTTGTGCGCTGGGGGCAAGACGGCACCTTTTTGCGTTTCGCGGCGGTGACGATGATGGTCGGCATTGGCGGAGAGATCCTTCCCTTCAAAGCCGATTGCGAGCTGGGTGGGAGCGACACCTTCCGCCCCTCGCCCTCCAGGATAGGGCGGCACGCGCCGCCTGGGCCCTGCGCCGCTCTCTCTGCGATGGCGGAGATCGCGGCGCCGCGCATCGGCTGACCCGGCGCGCGGCCGTCCGCGCCCCCCGCCAATCATGTGCACGGCGTGGTGCTGGCGGTGGATGGCGGGCGGACGACACGCTAAAACGTTTTAAACCATTGACGGGCCATGGATGGAGCCGCGCGCTCCCGGCGCCGGTTCGGAAGGAGCGTGTCATGTCGCAGGAAAAGGGCGCGGTGTTCGCCTTCGCCGCCGAGATTCCGGTCGAGGTGGTGGACGAGGTCGTCCAGCGCCAGATCCTCACCTATAACGACGAGATCATGGTGGTGCGGGTGATTTTCACCCGGCCCGGCCCCGGCGGGGTGCCGCACAACCATCCCCATGTGCAGGTGACGAGCGTGGAAAGCGGCGTGTTCGACATCACCATCGACGGGCGCACCGCGCGGCTTTCGGCCGGCGACAGCTTCTATGTGCCGTCCGACGTGCACCATTCCGCCGTCTGCATCGAGCCTGGCGTGCTGATCGACGTGTTCACGCCCATGCGCGGGGAGTTTGTGGGCGCGTAATGCTCAGCTCTGCGAGACGGCGCGCGCCAGCGCCGCTTCGAGAGAGGCCGCATCGCCCGTGATGCGGAAGACCTTCAAACGCGCGGTCGCCCCGGACACCAGTGCGACCCGCGAGACGGCGACGCCGGCCGCCTTGGCGAGCACCCGGGCGACGGCTTGCGTCGCCGCCCCATCCTCGGGGGCGGCGCGCACGCGGATTTTCAGCACTTCGCGCCCGTCGGACAGGGTGACGATCCCGTCCAGCGCATCGCGCCCGCCCTTGGGAGTTGCGCGCACGCTCACGTCAAGCCCGCCGGCATGGGCCTGGAAGACGGCCACGGCCGTCAGAAGACGTAGGGATAGATATAGAGCCCGATCACCCGCTCGATGAAGATGATGATGAGGATCAGCACCATCGGCGAAAGGTCGAGCCCGCCGAGCGAGGGCAGGATGCTGCGCAGCGGCGCGAGCAGCGGCTCGGTGATGCGGTAGATGAACTCCCCGATGTTTCGGACCACCGGGTTGTAGGCGTTCACCACATTGAAGGCGAGCAGCCAGGACAGCACCGCGGCGATGATGAGCACCCAGGTGTAGAGTTGCAGAACGAGCAGGATCACATCGAGAATGGCGCGCATCTTGGGACAATTCCTCGCGGCGGCAGGGTCAGGGGAGAAATAGCCAAGCCGGTGCCGCTTGAACAGGGCGTTCCGCCTGCCGGACGGTCAATAGCGCGTTTGTGGCGCATCGCGAGGGCCGTGGCGCATCGTGCGAAACGCGAAAAGCCGCCCCGGGGGGCGGCTCTCCTCGATAGCGTGGATGGATCGGCGCTCAGCGGGCTTTGAGGAAGTCGCCGACCTCGAGCAGGATCAGTTCGTTGTCGTCGGTCTTGTTGGTCTGGCGACCGGCCGAGAAGGGCAGGTTATTGTCGTTGCCGACCACGATATGGGTGGCGTCGATCACGTCCACATTCTCGATGGTGAAGAAGGGGAAGGTGAAGACCCCGTCCTTCGTGCCCTGCTTCGCCTTGCCGGCCGGGTCCTTGATGTTCATCAGGTCGATATGGCCGATCTTGCGCACCGCGCCGCCGGCATTCGCGTCGGTCAGCTCGATCTTGTAGACGCGCTTGAACTTGGCGATGGCCTCGAAGCAATCCGGGCCCTTTTGGCCGGCGGGACAGGCCTTTTCGGCGGTGCCCTCGCCATTGTCGCGCTCGATGATCAGGCCGGTGGTGGCATCCACCATGTTGAAGTCGCCGATGGCGTTGCCGTTCACTTCGAGCGGATATTTCCAGGAGCGGCCGGTCCATTTCTCGCCCGCCACGTCGAACTCGACGATCCGCAGATATTCCTTGCCACCCTCGGTCTCAAAGGCGCCGGCCTGGGCGTCCCACATGGGGCCTTCCAGCAGGGCATAGAGGAACTTGCCGTCCTTGGAGGCGGCCATGCCCTCGAAGCCCTTGGAGCGGCGGGTGTTGAACACCACCTTGCCGTCGGGCACGGCGGGCGTCGTCACGGCGAAATGGTCGGGCGAGCGAACCGGCTTGCCGTCCACTTGGGTTTCGAACACGGCTTCCACCTTGCCGGCCTTGTCGGTGCGGATGAGGTAGGGGCCGAACTCCTCGCCGATCCAGATCTTGTCGCCGATGAGCTGGAAGGATTCGACGTCGAAATCCGAGCCGGTGAGATAGCGCTTGTCCGTGCCTTCCTCGGCGATGCGGAACGGCACCTTCTTGTCGGGGTCGGCGAGGAAGATGCCCTCGATGCGCTCAACCGCGCCGGTCTTCCAATCCACCTTGAAACCATTGGCCATGAGCATGGCGTCCGGCGAGTTCGCCTTCGAGCCGAAGCCGTTGTCCGTGATGATCCAGAAGGTGCCGTCGGGCATGACCTTGATGCCGGAGAAGCCCTGAACCGCCTGCCCCTTGAACGGAAACGACAGGCCGGTGGCGCGGGCGCCGTCCATGCCCGGCACGGTCTCCGCCGCCTCGACGCGCTTGCCGCCGGGGGCGGCGAACTTGCCGGAGGTCTTCAGGTCCGCGGGCGCGTCGGCCGGCGCGGGAACAAAGGTCGCCGCCGGCAGAACGGCCTGCGCATCCAGGGTGGCGGGGAATTCCTGGTCGGCGATTGCCGGAAGGGAAAGCAGGGTCAGCGAAATCGCGAGCAAGGACGAGCGCATGGCCATATGCCTCAACGGAAGGAGAGGCGGCCTTGTTACCAATGGCAGGTGACGTAACGGCGACTGATTGATGACGCCGTGGGAAGTATAGATGGCTACAAAGATTTTCCCCTGCCCGTCGAACAGGGGAAATCTTCTGCGGATTCTGCAGAAATCGATGCGGCCTGCTCAACGGCGCGCGGCCGGACGATGGGAATCGCCCGGCCGCGCGTCACCAAACGGGGAGAATCACAGGTTGCGGTTGACGGTGTCCTTCACCGCGTCCTTGGCCTTGCCCATGGCCTGCTGGCCTTCGCCCTTGATTTCCTGCACCTTGCCCTCGGCCTGGAGGCGCTCGTTTCCGACCGCCTTGCCCACGCCCTGCTTGGCATTGCCGATGGCTTCGTTCGCAGTGCCCTTGATCTTGTCGCTGGTGCTGCCCATGGGATATTCCTTTCGCTTGGTGAACTTGCATAAACAACGGCGGGCGGCGGCAAGCGTTCCCGTCTCGGTCGGAAATAAGCGTCACCGATGCCCTGAACGCATGGCCGAGAGGGCAGCCCTCGCGGCGAAAGAATTCCGTTCAGCCTGAATTCGCTCTAAAAGGGCGGTCACAATGTTGCGCAGGTCACCCCTGACGCGGATATAAAAGGTAAGAGGACATGCCTGCCTATCGTTCCCGCACTTCCACCCACGGCCGCAACATGGCCGGCGCCCGGGGCCTCTGGCGTGCCACCGGCATGAAGGACGGCGATTTCGGCAAGCCCATCATCGCGGTGGTGAATTCCTTCACGCAGTTCGTGCCCGGCCACGTCCATCTGAAGGACCTCGGCCAGCTGGTGGCGCGCGAGATCGAGAAGGCGGGCGGCGTCGCCAAGGAGTTCAACACCATCGCCGTGGACGACGGCATCGCCATGGGCCACGATGGCATGCTCTATTCCCTGCCCTCGCGCGAGATCATCGCCGACAGCGTGGAATACATGGTGAACGCGCACTGCGCCGACGCCATGGTCTGCATCTCCAATTGCGACAAGATCACGCCGGGCATGCTGATGGCCGCCATGCGGCTCAACATTCCGGTGGTGTTCGTCTCCGGCGGCCCGATGGAAGCCGGCAAGGTGATCCTCTCCACCGGCGAGAAGAAGTCGGTCGACCTGATCGACGCCATGGTCTACGCCGCCGACAGCCGCGTCTCCGACGAAGACGTGAAGGTGATGGAGCGCTCCGCGTGCCCCACCTGCGGCTCCTGCTCGGGCATGTTCACGGCCAATTCCATGAACTGCCTCACGGAAGCGCTGGGCCTCGCGCTGCCGGGCAACGGCTCCGTGCTCGCCACCCATGCCGATCGCGAGCGCCTGTTCGTGGAAGCGGGCCATCTCATCGTCGATCTGGCGCGCCGCTATTACGAGCAGGACGACGCCGGGGTCCTGCCGCGCAACATCGCCACCTTCAAGGCGTTCGAGAACGCCATGACGCTGGACATCTCCATGGGCGGTTCCACCAATACCGTGCTGCATCTGCTCGCCGCGGCCAACGAAGGCGAAGTGCCCTTCACCATGGCCGACATCGACCGCCTTTCGCGCGGCGTCCCCGTGCTGTGCAAGGTCGCTCCGGCGGTTGCCAATATCCATGTGGAGGATGTGCACCGCGCCGGCGGCATCATGGCCATTCTCGGCGAGCTGGATCGGGCCGGCCTGATCCACGCCGACCAGGCGACCGTGCATGCCCCGACCATCGGCGAGGCGCTGGACCGCTGGGACGTGATGCGCACCGCCTCGGAAAGCGTGCAGACCTTCTATCGCGCCGCCCCCGGCGGCGTGCCGACGCAGGTGGCCTTCAGCCAGTCGCGCCGGTGGGACGATCTCGACATCGACCGGGAAAAGGGCGTGATCCGCGATTTCGAGCACGCCTATTCCAAGGACGGCGGCCTTGCGGTGCTCTATGGCAACATCGCGGAAGAAGGCTGCATCGTGAAGACGGCCGGCGTGGACGCGGCCTCGCTCACCTTCTCCGGGCCGGCGCGCATCTTCGAGAGCCAGGACGCGGCGGTGGAAGCCATTCTCGCCAACGGCAAGGTGGTGGCAGGCGATATCGTGCTGATCCGCTATGAGGGGCCGCGCGGCGGACCGGGCATGCAGGAAATGCTTTATCCGACCTCCTACCTGAAGTCGAAGGGCCTCGGGAAAGTGTGCGCGCTGGTCACGGACGGGCGGTTCTCGGGCGGCTCGTCGGGCCTCTCCATCGGCCATGTCTCGCCGGAAGCCGCCGAGGGCGGCGCCATCGGCCTGGTCGAGGAAGGCGATATCATCGAGATCGACATCCCCAACCGCCGCATCCATCTCGCTGTGTCGGACGAGGTGCTCGCCCATCGCCGCGCCGCCATGGAAGCCAAGGGCGATGCTGCCTGGAAGCCGGCGGCCCGCACCCGTATCGTCTCCCAGGCGCTCCAGGCCTATGCGGCGCTCACCACCTCCGCCGCGCGCGGGGCGGTGCGCGACGTGAAGAGCCTCAAGCGCTGAGGCGCGCCCGCAATGCGTTCCCTCTCCCGTGCGCGGGGGAGGGGCAAGGCCATCGAAAACGTCTGTAAAGGCGGCGACGGCCCCTCCGGGAGGGCCGCGCCAGCCTCACCGGCAGGTCAGGCGGCCGTCGATATTGGCGATGTCGCGCCCGGCGGTGCACCAGCTCGCCGCCGTGGTGGCATCCACCCAGCGGCCGCGCGAATCCTGGCAGCTGGCCTTCAGCCAGCCGGCGAACATGCGGATATCGCGGCAAGTCGCCCTGTAGGAACCGGGCGGGGCCGGCTCGGCGTCGAGGCCGGCCGAGGGGCCGAAGCTGGACGAGGTTTTGCACACGAGCCGGCCATCCTCATTGGCGATGTCGCTGCCTTGCGCGCACCAGCCGACGGCGGTGGTTGCCTCTACCCAGTGCCCCGAGCGAGTCTGGCAGGTGGCCTTCAGCCAGCCGGCGACCTCGCGCACATTCGTGCAGGTGGCGAGATAGCTGCCCTGCCGAACCTGCGCGAGGGCCGGCCCCGCAGCGACGGCGACGAGCAGAATCGCGGCGGAGAAAAGCCGCACAAGCATCGGCATCGGGTGTTCCTTGTCCGGAGCGCGCGCCGGCCAGCGCAAAGGCACGCTGACCGGCGCGGGCGTGTGGTCGGTCAGCGGCAGGCGAACTGCCCGTTGATGTTGGCGATGTCGCGGCCTCGGCACAGGCTCGGGAAGATGCTGGTTTCGCGCCATCCTCCCCGTTGATCGCGGCACAGCGCGTTCAGCGTGCCGCCGGCCATGTTGACGTCGCGACAGGAGGCCAGGTACGAGCCCTGCGGCACCGGCCCGGGGCCGCGGCCACCGCCATTATAGCCGGGTCCAGGATTATAGCCGGGTCCAGGGTTGTAGCCGGGACCGGGATTGTAGCCGGGACCGGGATTATAGCCCGGTCCTCCGGCGCCCCGGACGCGGCAGGTCAGCGTGCCATTGGAATTGGCGATATCGGAGCCCGGCACGCATCCACCCACCATGAGAAACGCCGGCACGGAAACGCCGAGCTGGTTGCGGCAGAAGGCCGTGAGCATGCCGTTCGCGATCTTCGCCTTCTGGCAGGAATACAGGTAGCTGCCCGGGGGCACCTGCTGGGCCTCGGCCAGCGTGGAAAAAGCCACAAGGCTCAACAGCCCGGCCGCGATACCGATAATCTTAGCGCGCACCCGCATGATCCCTCACACTCCCTCAATCGACACAGCCTCTGTTGGGCCACGTCGGCGCTCCGCGGCGGACCCGTCCGGCACCTTTGGCGGTCGGTCTCCGCGTCCGCGCATTCACACCAAGATTCGACGTCGCGACAGTGCGAATTCCATAATTCCGGTGAAATATTACACCGGCCTGACAGCAGGCTGGAAAATCCCGGGGCGGCGCGCGAATGGCGCGGGCCTGTGGCGATCCTGCCGCGCCGTGCCGGCATCTTCGGAAGGCGGCGGAGGTCCCGGCCCGAATTGGACGGCGGGCACGCCGTCCGCTAGAAGCCGTCAGATCCCTTCCATCCGAAAAGCCGCATCCATGACCATCCGCCTGCACCGCGGCGACCTGCCGGCCTCCTTCCGGGCCGCCGCCACCGTCGCCATCGATACCGAGACGCTGGGTCTCAACCCGCATCGCGACCGCCTGTGCCTGGTGCAGCTGTCCAACGGCGACGGCAGCGCCGATCTGGTCCAGATCCCCGCCGGCGCCACCGCCGCGAGCGCGCCCAATCTGGTGCGCCTGCTGAGCGATCCGGCGGTGGTCAAGCTGTTCCATTTCGGCCGGTTCGACATCGCGGTGCTGAAGCACACCTTCGGCGTTACCACCGCGCCGGTGTTCTGCACCAAGATCGCCTCGCGCCTCGTGCGCACCTATACCGACCGGCACGGCCTGAAGGATCTGGTGCGCGAGCTGGTGGGCGTGGATCTCTCCAAGCAGCAGCAGAGCTCCGATTGGGCCGCCGCCGAGCTCACGGAAGCGCAGATGGCCTACGCCGCTTCCGACGTGCTGTATCTGCACGAGTGCAAGGCGAAGCTGGAGGCCATGCTGGTGCGGGACGGCCGGGCCGAGCTGGCGCAGGCCTGTTTCACCTTCCTGCCGGCCCGCGCGGCGCTGGATCTCGCCGGCTGGGCCGAAGAGGATATTTTCGCCCATTCCTGAGGTCGGGTCGCATTTCGCCCGCCTTGCCGGCACCCCAATGTGTCCCCATATGGGACGCGCGAAGCGGGGGCTTTCGCGGCATCCCGGCGGGTGTGTGGCATCGTGCGCTGGTCGCTCCGGCGGGGTATGCCGTTCGTCCGCCGGCCGGTTAGAATGCGAGATATGAGCGAACAGCCAACGCCCCACCGCAGCGCGCAGCCGCAGGTCAGCACCTACGGCGCGCGCGCCCTGCCGGACTTCCGCCGCGCCCAGCGCCACAGCGCCTTCGTGCGGTTCGTGAAGCGCGCGTTGCCGGTGGGGCTCATCGTCGCGCTGGTGGCGATGATCGCCTTTCCCTTGATCGCCCAGCTGGGCATGAAGATCGATCTGCCGTTCGAAGTGGGGGCGATGCATTTCAGCGGCACGCGCCTCACCATGGAGAAGCCGAAGCTCTCCGGCTTCACCGACGACAATCGCGCCTATACCGTCAATGCCGCCACCGCCTCGCAGGACCTGACCAACACGGACGTGCTGGACCTCACCCAGGTTTCCGCCCGCATGGAACTGGCGAACAAGGGGTGGGCGACGGTGAAATCGGCGACCGGCACGGTGGATATGAAGCGGCAGTTCATCATGCTGCGCGGCGGGGTGGACCTTGCCACCAATGGCGGCTATGCCGGAGTGCTCAAGGATGCGGATGTGGACGCGAAAGCCGGCTCGCTGACAACCGACAAGCCGGTGCTGCTGACCTATCTGGACGGGCGCCTCGTGGCCGACCGCATGAAGGTGTTCGATCGCGGAACCCGCGCCTTTTTTGAAGGGAACGTGCAATTGGATTTCCGCCTGGCCAATCTGTCCACTCCCGCAGCGCCGGGGGCGCCGGCTGCCGCGTCTCCCGCCGCCGTGCCCGTGCCCGCTGTCACCCCCGCCCCCCCTGTAGCGACCCAGAAGCGATGATCCGCACCCGTCTCTACGGCCTCCTTGTCGCGGCCGCGACATGCGCCGCCGCGCTGTTTCTGCAATCCCAGATTGTAATGGCGCAGGGCAGCAATGTTCCGAACGCGCTCCAGGGCTTCGCCAAGAATCGCGACGAGCCGGTGCGGATCAATTCCAATACGCTGGAAGTGCGCGACAAGGAAAAGACCGCGGTGTTCGCCGGCAACGTGGTGGTCACCCAGGGCGATACCACCCTGAGAAGCCCGCAATTGCTGGTTTTCTACGATGGTTCCGCCGCTCCGGCGGACGGCCAGCCGAGTAAGTCGAACCAGATTCGCCGGCTGGAGGCGACCGGTGGCGTCGTGGTGCAGACCAAGGACCAGACCGCCACCGGCGATATCGGCGTGTTCGACGTGAAGAGCAACACCGTGACGCTGACCGGCAAGCCGGTGATCCTGACCCAGGGGCCCAATGTCATTCGTGGCCAGAAGCTGACGGTCGATTTGACGACAGGCGTGTCGCGTTTCGAGGGCGGGCGCGTGGAAAGCCTGATCCTGCCCGGCAGCGTCAAACAGGAAACGCCAGCGGCGCCAAAGCGTTAGTGATTTAGGGCCGGGAATGGCCAGCATTTTGACGCAAGTTTCGTTCGCGGCCTGAATTTTGCATGTTGCATTGCGGCGCTGACGGGAGAAGACTAGCCGGGTCGGAGGGGCTCCGTCTCGGAGGTATCGGGTGAACGTCTTTTCCATGTTCGGCAAAAGCAGGCCGCGTCCTGCCCAGCAGGTGGACCAGCACCGCGGGTCCGATGCGCCGTACGACACGATTGAGGCCGACGAGGACGCCGCGTGGGACGAGGATGTCGTCCTCGACGAAGCCTATGCCGCCTCCGCCGCCCCGACCGGGGAGAGCGAGGACGAGGCGAGCGCCCACCTCGGCTACGGCACCCCTCATGCCGATCAGGTTCAGCATTCCCTTGCCGCGTTCGGCCTCGCCAAATCCTATGGCGGCCGCAAGGTGGTGCGCGATGTCAGCGTGCACGTGCGGCGCGGCGAGGCGGTGGGCCTCCTCGGCCCCAACGGTGCCGGCAAGACCACCGTCTTCTACATGATCACCGGCCTCGTGAAGGCCGATGCCGGCCGCATCGAGCTCGAAGGGCACGATGTGACGCCCATGCCCATGTATCGCCGGGCGCGCCTCGGCATCGGCTATCTGCCGCAGGAAGCCTCGATTTTTCGCGGCCTGTCGGTGGAGGACAATATTCGCGCCGTGCTGGAGGTCACCGAGCCCAACCGCAAGCTGTGGCGGGAGGAGACCGACAAGCTCCTCGAGGAGTTCAAGATCACCCATGTGCGCAAGTCGCCGTCGATCGCGCTTTCGGGCGGTGAGCGGCGGCGCCTCGAGATTGCGCGCGCGCTCGCGAGCCGGCCCGCCTTCATGCTGCTGGACGAGCCGTTCGCGGGCATCGATCCCATCGCGGTGGGCGACATCCAGGCGCTGGTGCGCCACCTCACCACGCGCGGCATCGGCGTGCTGATCACCGACCATAACGTGCGTGAGACGCTGGGCCTGATCGACCGCGCCTACATCATCCATACCGGCGCGGTGCTGATGGAGGGCGACCCGGATTCCATCGTCAACAGCCCCGAGGTGCGCCGGCTCTATCTCGGCGAGGAGTTCCGCCTGTGAACCGGTCGCGCCCCATGCCTGAACAAAAGGCGCCCGGCGGCGCCCGCCGCTGCGGGGAGTGCGGCTGATGGCCCTCTCGGCGCGACTGGAATTCCGGCAGAGTCAGTCGCTGGTGATGACCCCGCAGCTGATGCAGGCCATCAAGCTGCTGCAATTGTCCAATCTGGAACTGACCGCCTATGTGGAGGCGGAACTGGAGCGCAATCCGCTGCTGGAGCGCGTGGCGGAGCCGGAGGGCGGCGCCGCCGAGCCGGAGGCGGAAGCCCCCGCCGCAGCGGCGGCCGAGGAGCGCGAGATCCCGGTGTCGGGGGATTTCCTCGACGGCGACGCCGAGCCGAGCCGTGCGAAGATGGAGAACCAGCTCGACACCGACCTCGGCAATGTCTTTCCCGACGACGTTCCCGCCGAGCGCGGCGTGGGGACCAGCGCATCCGGCGCGGTCGAATGGGGCAGCGGCGGGGGAGAGCGCGGCGAAGACTATAATCCCGAAGCCTTTCTCGCGTCCGAGAGCACGCTGGCCGATCATCTGGAGGCGCAGCTTTCGCTCGTCGAGACCGATCCGGTCCGGCGCATCATCGGTCTCAACCTCATCGGCATGATCGACGAGACCGGCTATCTGGTCGGGGATATGGCGGCGCTGGCCGAGCAGATGAAGGTTTCGCTGGAGGAGGTGGAGAGCGTGCTCCGCCTGATCCAGACCTTCGAGCCCACCGGCGTCGGCGCGCGCACGCTTTCCGAATGCCTCGCTCTGCAATTGCGCGAGCGCAACCGGTGCGACCCGGCCATGGAGGCGCTGCTCGCCAATCTCGAACTGCTCGCGCGCCATGACCGCAACGCGCTGAAGCGCATCTGCGGGGTGGATTCGGAAGATCTGGCGGAGATGATCGGCGAGATCCGCGCGCTCGATCCCAAGCCGGGCCTGATCTTCGGCAGCGGCGTGCTGCACCCGCTGGTGCCGGACGTGTTCGTGAAGGAGGCGTCCGACGGCTCCTGGCTGGTGGAGCTGAATTCCGACACCTTGCCGCGGGTGCTGGTGAACCAGACCTACCATGCCTCCGTGGCCAAGGCGGTCCGCTCCTCCGAGGAGAAGACGTTCCTCGCCGATTGCCTGCAAAGCGCCGGCTGGCTGACGCGCTCGCTCGACCAGCGCGCCCGCACCATCCTGAAGGTGGCGAGCGAGATCGTGCGCCAGCAGGACGCCTTCCTGGTGCACGGCGTGCGCCACCTGCGCCCGCTGAACCTGCGGACGGTGGCCGATGCCATCGGCATGCACGAATCCACGGTCTCGCGCGTCACCTCGAACAAATACATCTCGACCCCGCGCGGCGTGCTGGAGCTGAAATTCTTCTTCTCTTCCTCCATCAATGCTTCCGGCGGGGGAGAAGCGCATTCGGCGGAGGCGGTGCGCCACCGCATCAAGAGCCTGATCGACGCGGAAAGCGCGAGCGACGTGCTCTCCGACGACACGCTGGTGCAGAAGCTGAAGGCCGATGGCATCGACATCGCCCGCCGCACCGTCGCAAAATATCGCGAGAGCATGAACATCGCCTCCTCGGTCCAGCGCCGGCGCGAGAAGCAGGCACAGCGTGCGGAGGCGTCCTACAGCTAGGTGCGGCGGCCGGATGTGCGCCGTGCCGCGGGCTGCGAAACGCAAGACATAAGAACGCCGCAACACGAATAAGCGCGGTTGGATGGGGGATATGCTTCAGGTCTGGGTCGTCGTTCTGGTGGCGCTTGGCTATATCGGTTTCCTGTTCGCCGTGGCGAGCTTCGGGGACCGGCGGCGCGGTCGCGCCGTGTCCGCCTCGGCCGCGCCGGAGGGCGACGCGGAGGGCCTGCCGGGTCCCGGAGGCCGCTTTCTGCGGCTGTGGCGGGGAAAGCCGCGCGGCGTGCGGCCCTTCATCTATTCCCTGTCGCTCGCGGTCTATTGCACCTCCTGGACCTTCTTCGGCTCGGTGGGCCTTGCCACGCTCCAGGGCTTCGACTTCCTGACCATTTATGTCGGGCCGATCCTCGTGATCGCCATGTGCGCGCCGCTGCTGATCCGCGTGGTGGAACTGGCGAAGGCGCACAACATCACCTCCATCGCCGATTTCCTGGCGGCGCGCTACGGCAAGAACCAGGGCATAGCGGCGCTGGTCTCGGTGGTCGCGATCGTCGGCTCCATCCCCTATATCTCGCTTCAATTGAAGGCGGTCTCGGCCTCGCTGCTGGCGGTGATGGGGCCGCTCGGCACCACGCCCCTGGCGCTGCCGGTGGGCGGGGACCTCGCCTTGTTCGTGGCCTTCGCCATGGCCGCCTTCGCGGTGCTGTTCGGCACCCGCCACACCGATGCCACCGAGCATCAGGACGGGCTGATGCTGGCGGTCGCGACCGAATCCATCGTCAAGCTGGTGGCGTTCCTCACGGTCGGCTTCGCGGTCACCTTCATCATTTTCGACGGGCCCATGGCGCTGTGGTACGCGGCCCGGGAAACCGGCGTCACGAAGCCGTTCGAGCAGGGCATCTCGCTGGAAAACTGGGTGACCATGACGGTGCTCTCGGCCGGCGCCTTCCTGCTGCTGCCGCGCCAGTTCCATGTCGCGGTGGTGGAGAACAAGGGCGTTGCCGAAATCCGCCGCGCGCGCTGGCTGTTTCCGCTCTATCTCATCCTGATCAATCTGTTCGTGGTGCCGATCGCGCTTGCGGGCATGACGCTGTTTCCGCTCGGCACCGTGGACCGGGATGTGTTCGTGCTCGCGGTGCCGTTGTCGGCGGGATATGAGTGGCTCGCCATGCTGGCCTTCGTGGGCGGGCTCTCGGCGGCGACCGCCATGGTCATCGTCGAGACGGTGGCCCTGTCCATCATGATCTCGAACGATCTCGTGATGCCGCTCCTGTTGCGGCGCCGGGCATCCGGCCACGCCGCCCAGCAATCGCCGCACGACATGGTGGGGGTGCTGCTGCTGGTGCGCCGTGCCGCCATCTTCGTGCTGCTGCTGCTGGTCTATCTCTATTATCGCACCACGGGCGACGTGCAGCTGGCGCAGATCGGCCTGCTGTCGTTCGCGGCGATCGCCCAGGTGGGGCCGGCGTTCGCCGCCGCCCTGTTCTGGCGCCGGGCGACGGCAGCGGGCGCGATCGCCGGCATCGTCGCAGGCATGGTGGTATGGATCTACACGCTGCTGGTGCCGAGCCTGGCGGATGCGGGGCTGTTCTCGCCGGCGCTCATCACCCACGGGCCGTTCGATATGGCCCTGCTGCGGCCCACCAGCCTGCTGGGCCTTTCCGCCTCGCCGCTCGCCCACGGCGTCGCCTGGAGCCTCGGGCTGAACACGTTGCTGCTGTTCTCCGTGTCGCTGCTGACCAAGCCCTCGGCCATCGAGCAGGTGCAAGCCGGCCTGTTCATGGCGCGCGACCAGGCACTGGTGCGTCCCGCCTTCCGCCGCTGGCGCTCCTCGGTCACGGTCGAGGAACTGATCGCCACGGTCGCGCGCTATCTGGGCGAGGATCGCGCCCGCTCTGCCTTCGTCACGTTCGCGCGCGAGCAGGGCTTGTCGCTGGAGCCCAAGCGCGAGGCAGACGCGCAACTGGTGCGCCAGACCGAGCACCTGCTCGCTTCCGCCATCGGTGCGGCGTCCTCGCGCCTCGTGCTGTCGCTGCTGCTGCGCAAGCGCGCGGTCTCCACCAAGGCCGCGCTGCGCCTGCTGGACGATGCCTCCGCCGCCATCCAGTACAATCGTGAACTGCTCCAGACCGCCATCGATCACGTGGGGCAGGGCATCGCCGTGTTCGATCGCGAATTGCGGCTGGTGTGCTGGAACCGGCGGTTCGGCGAAATGTTGGACCTGCCGCCGGAATGCTATGCGGTCGGCGTGCCGCTGCGCGAGATTCTCACCCATTCCCAGATGGAGGACGAGGACGCGCCGAGCGACCTCGACCATCGCCTCGTGCTCTACGCCGCCCAGAGCGGCCCGTGCCAGGAGCGGCTGCGCCATGGCGCCATGATGATCGAGGCCCGGTCCGATCCGCTGCCCGACGGCGGCATCGTCGTGACCTTCACCGACATCACCGCCTCGGTGCATGCCGAGATGGCCCTCGAACGGGCGAACGAGACGCTGGAACGCCGCGTGCGCGAGCGCACCGAGGAATTGGAGGATCTCAACCAGGCGCTGGAGAAGGCCAAGGCCAATGCCGACGACGCCAACCTTTCCAAAACCCGGTTCCTCGCCGCCGCGAGCCACGACATCCTCCAGCCGCTGAACGCCGCGCGGCTCTACGTGACCAGCCTGGTGGAGCGCGCGCGCGGCCCGGAGGAGGGCCGGCTCGCCGCCAATATCGATTCCTCGCTGGAGGCGGTGGAAGAGATCCTGGTCGCGCTGCTGGATATCTCGCGCCTCGACAGCGGCGCCATGCGCCCCGAGATCGCGGCCTTCCGCATCGGCGACGTGCTGAAGCAGCTGGAGCTGGAATTCGCCCCGCTCGCCGCCGAGAAGCAGTTGAAGCTCACCTTCGTGCCGTCCTCGCTCGCCGTGCGCTCGGACCGGCGGCTGCTGCGGCGGCTGTTGCAGAACCTGATTTCCAATGCCGTCAAATATACCCCCAAGGGGCGGGTGCTGGTGGGCTGCCGCCGGCGCAAGGGCAAGGTGCGGATCGAGGTGATCGATACCGGCCTCGGCATTCCGCGCTCCAAGCACAAGCTGATTTTCCAGGAATTCCAGCGCCTCGACCAGGGCGCGCGGGAGGCGCGCGGCCTCGGGCTCGGCCTCTCCATCGTCGAGCGGATCGCCCGCGTGCTGGGCCATTCCGTGGCGATCCGCTCGGCGGCGGGGCGGGGATCGAGCTTCACGGTGGAACTGCCCGTGGCGGTGCCGCTGCCGGAGGAGGATGTCCAGCAATCGCGGCCCGCCCGCGCCACCGCGCCGCTCGACGGGCTGTGCATCCTCGCCATCGACAACGAGCCGGCGATCCTGGACGGCATGGAATTGCTGCTCACCGGCTGGGGCTGCAAGGTGATCAAGGCCGCGGACGTGCAGAGCGCCCTGCGCGAGGTGCGTGCCGCCAAGGCGCGGCCGGACGTGTTCTTGGTCGATTATCATCTCGACGGCGGCCACGGCATCGATGCCGTGATGAGCCTGCGCTGGAAGCTCGGCAAGATGCCGGCGATCCTGATCACCGCCGATCGCAGCCGCAAGGTGCGCGATGCTGCCGCTGCGGTGGACATGGCGGTGCTTCACAAGCCGTTGAAGCCGGCGGCGTTGCGCGCAATCCTCGCGCAATGGCGTTTGTCACGCGCCGCCGCAGAATAGATTTCATCCTTAATATTTGATGAATATCCCCAATGGTGGATGGCGCCATGGGATGATCTTGCTTCGCCCCCATCTCGGACAAATAATCGCCCCGATCCGCAGGCGTTCTTGGGGCGTCCCGGCAAGCGGGTGTTTGCACGCAAGTGTGAAACATTCGGAAATATTTGCCGGGATGAGTTGAGACCGTTTCGGTTCCCTTAACGTACCTGGAGATCGCCATGACCTTCACGATTCATGTTCCGATCTTTCCCTTGCGGCGGGAAATCATGCTGCGCAAGCAGCGCAGGGGCGTGGCGGGGGTCTCGCCCTCCGGCGCGCCGAAATCCCGGTCGCGCGACGAGGACGGCTTCCTGGAACTGGAACTGCTGCCCGTGGACGAACTCGACCTCCTCGGCCGCCGGGCGCGTCGCCGCCGCGGCAGCTAGGGCGCCAGCCCCCGCAGCGCTCTGGCGGGGGTCTGCGGCCGCCGGCCGCTTGAGGCGGGTCGCCACACGCGCGGCGCGTGGCGTCTGGCGGAGCGATCCGGTAAGGTTCGGCGCAATCGCCGTCCCCATGTTCGCCGGATCCCCTGATGCAAGCCTCTTCCGAAGACCAGCCGGACACCCATTTCGGTTATCGCACCGTGCCGCTGGGTGAGAAGCAGACCCTGGTGGACGAGGTGTTCCACAAGGTCGCCCGGCGCTACGACATTATGAACGATTTCATGTCCGGCGGGCTGCACCGGGCCTGGAAGGACGCCATGGTCTCCAAGGTGCGGCCGCCCCAGGGCACGCGGCCGTTCCGCCTGCTGGATCTGGCGGGCGGCACCGGCGATGTTTCGTTCCGCGTGGTCGGCGCGGGCGGCGAGGGGACCCGCGCGGTGGTCGCCGACATCAATCGCGAGATGCTGGCCGTGGGGCGCGAGCGCGCCGAGAAGCGCGGGCTCTCCGAGAAGGTCGAATTCGTCGACGCCAATGCCGAGTCGCTCCCGTTCGCGGATTCGAGTATCGATGCCGTCACCATCGCCTTCGGCATCCGCAACGTGCCGCGCATCCCCCTCGCCTTGTCCGAGATGAAGCGGGTGCTGAAGCCGGGCGGGCGGGCTCTGGTGCTGGAATTCTCCCGCGTCGACGTGCCCCTGCTGGACAAGATCTATGATTTCTATTCCTTCCGCGTGATCCCCGAACTCGGCCGCCGGGTGGCGGGGGAGGCGGAGCCCTATCAATATCTCGTCGAATCCATCCGCCGCTTTCCTGCGCCCGCCGCTTTCGCGCAGATGATGCGCGAGGCCGGGTTCGGCCGCGTGGATTTCACGCTCATGACCGGCGGCGTCGTGGCGCTGCATTCGGGTTTCCGGATTTGAACGGGTTCGTTCTTCCGCCGCCCCCGGGGCGCGCGAAGGACAAAAGGATATGCGTGTGATCTTTCTTCTCGCCGATGCCGCGCGCCTGGCGCGGGCCGCCTATGTGCTCGCCCGCGAAGGGGTGCTGAGCTTCGTGCCGCCGCTGGCCCTGCCGCCGCCGGCGCGGCCTTTGCTCAAGCTCGCCCGCCTGATCGCCCGGCCCGACGCCGGCACGCGCGCCGCCCGCCTCTCGGCGGCGCTGAGCCGGCTCGGCCCCTCTTATGTGAAGCTCGGCCAGTTCCTCGCCACCCGGCCGGACGTGGTGGGCACATCCATCGCCCGCGACCTGGAAGTGCTCCAGGATCGCATGCCGGCGTTCGGGCAGGACGTTGCCGAGGCCATGGTTGCCGAAGCGCTGGACCGGCCGGTTTCGGCCGCGTTCGCGGTGTTCGGCCCGGCGGTCGCCGCCGCCTCCATCGCCGAGGTACACAAGGCCGAGGTGGTGGAGGAGGACGGGACGCGCCGCGACGTGGCGGTGAAGATCCTGCGGCCCGACATCGGCCGCCGCTTCGGCTCCGACATGGCGACCTTCCGCCGCGTTGCCGCGTTCGCCGAGCGCACCTCCCCGGAAGCCCGTCGCCTGCGCCTGGAAGCTGTGGTCGAGACCCTCGCCCGGTCCGTGAACATGGAGATGGACCTGCGCCTGGAAGCCGCCGCTTATGCGGAGCTGGCCGAGAACACCCAGGACGATCCCGAGATCCATGTCCCCGCCGTGGATTGGGAGCGGTCCGGCCGCGAGGTGCTGACCACCCAATGGATCGACGGCATCAAATTGTCCGACCGCGCGGCGCTGGAGGCCGCGGGCCACGATCTGAAGGCGCTGGCGCGCATCGTCATGCAATCCTTCCTGCGCCAGGCCATGCGCGACGGCTTCTTCCACGCCGACATGCATCCGGGAAACCTGTTCGTGGATGCGCAAGGGCGCCTCGTGATCGTCGATTGCGGCATCATGGGCCGGCTCGGGGCGCGCGAGCGGCGGTTTCTGGCGGAGATTCTCTATGGCTTCATCACCCGCAATTGGCGCCGCACCGCCCAGGTGCATTTCGATGCCGGATACGTGCCGCGCCACCATTCGGTGGAGGATTTCGCCCAGGCGATCCGCGCCATCGGCGAGCCGATCCATTCGCGCAGCGCCGAGCAGATCTCCATGGCGAAGCTGCTCTCCCTGCTGCTGGAGGTGACCGGCCTGTTCGACATGAAGACCCGGCCCGAACTGCTGCTGTTGCAAAAGACCATGGTGGTCGTGGAAGGCGTCGCGCGCTCGCTCGATCCGCAATTGAACATGTGGACCACCGCCGCCCCCGTGGTGGAGGATTGGATCGCCCGAAACCTCGGCCCGATCGGCCGCATCCAGGAAGCGGGCGGGGCGATCGGCGAAGTGGGCAGTTTCCTCGCCGATGTGCCGGATCTGCTGGGCCGGGCGGGGCGGGTGGTGACCCAATTGGACGAAGCCACCCGCGATGGTCTCAGCCTCTCGCCCAAGACGCTGGACGGCATCGGCCAGGCGGAAGCACGGCGCGCCTTCTGGGGCAATGCGGCCTTGTGGGTGATCGCGCTTTCCCTGCTGGTCTTGGCGTTGAAATAGCCGGTCCTCCCCGGCGCCGATCGGCCGTCATCTCCGGGCGTGTCCTGGGGGGCCACGCATGGCCGCTCCTGCAAATGCCCGAGGCGCGATTGCCAACCGGTCCATCTGGATGGCCGGGACGAGCCCGGGCACGACATCTTCTGGCGGACGGGCGCCCCCTCCCAACTCTCCCTCGGAAGCGGGAGAGGGCTTTCGCGTTCGGCGCAATGCTCCCTCTCCCGCTTGCGGGGGAGGGGTGGGGAGGGGGAAGGAGGGAGAAGGAGGGCCAGGACCGGGATGCGGTCGGTCGGCGATGCCCCGTGCCCTTTCCGGTCATTTCCTGCTATCCCAGCGTCCACTCGCGCGCGGAGACCGGTTCCATGCTGCACCAGCGACGCATTCTCCTCATCATCGGCGGCGGCATCGCCGCTTATAAATGCCTGGACCTGATCCGGCGTCTCAAGGAGCGCGGCGCCACGGTGCGGGCGATCCTGACCCCGGCGGCCCAGCATTTCGTGACCCCGCTTTCGGTCGGCGCGCTGACCGGCGAACGGGTGTTCACCGATCTGTTCGACCTCACCGCCGAGCATGACATCGGCCATATCCAATTGTCGCGCGATGCGGATCTGATCGTCGTGGCGCCCGCCACCGCCGATCTCATGGCCAAGGCGGCCAATGGCTTTGCCGACGATCTTGCCACCACGGCCTTGCTCGCCACCGACAAGAGCGTGCTGATGGCGCCCGCCATGAACCCGCGCATGTGGGCGCATCCCGCCACCCGGCGCAATGTGGCGCGCTTGAGGGAGGACGGGGTCTATCTCATCGGCCCCAATTCCGGCGCCATGGCCGAGCGCGGCGAATTCGGCGAAGGGCGCATGGCCGAGCCGCTGGAACTGCTCGCCGCCATCGAGGCCCGTTTCTCGGATCAGGGCGCGCTGCTCAAGGGGCGCCGCATTCTCATTACCTCCGGCCCCACCCATGAGCCGATCGACCCGGTGCGCTATATCGCCAATCGCTCCTCCGGCAAGCAGGGCCACGCCATCGCCGCCGCCGCCGCCGCCGCCGGAGCGGAGGTGGTGCTGATCTCCGGCCCGGTGGCCGTCGCCGATCCGCGCGGGGTGCGCATGGTGAAGGTGGAGAGCGCGCGCGAAATGCTGGCGGCGGTGGAGGAGAATCTCCCCGTGGACGCCGCCGTATTCGCCGCCGCGGTCGCCGACTGGCGGGTCGCGGGAGCTTCCGACCAGAAGATCAAGAAGGGAGAGGCCGGCGCGCCCGAGCTCGATCTGGTGGAAAACCCGGACATTCTCGCCACCATCGCGAAGCACGGCACGCTGCGCCCGCGTCTCGTGGTGGGCTTTGCCGCCGAGACGCAGAATGTGGTGCCCCACGCCCAGGCCAAGCTGGCCCGCAAGGGCTGCGATTGGATCGTCGCCAACGACGTGTCGCCGGAAACCGGCATCATGGGCGGCGATCTCAACACCGTGCATCTGGTCAGCGCCGAGGGGGTGGAGGATTGGCCTTCCGCCAGCAAGACCGAGGTGGCGCGCCGCCTCGTCGCCCGCATCGGCGGCGCGCTGGCGGGCGAGGGGGTGTGAGCATGGCGCTCGGCGTTCCCGTTCAGCGTCTCCCCCACGGGATGGACCTGCCGCTGCCCGCTTATGCGACCGCCGCTTCCGCCGGACTGGACCTGATGGCCGCCGTGCCGGCCGATGGTCCTCTGGTGCTCAAGCCCGGCGCGCGGCTCGCCGTGCCCACCGGCCTCGCCCTCGCCCTGCCGCCAGGCTTTGAAGCGCAGGTGCGTCCGCGCTCGGGACTTGCCCTGAAATTCGGCGTCACCGTGCTCAACGCGCCCGGAACCATCGATGCGGACTATCGCGGCGAAATCCTGGTTCTGTTGATTAATCATGGGGATGCGCCGGTCGAAATCAGCCGGGGCATGCGCATCGCGCAAATGGTGGTGGCGCCGGTGACGCATATTCTGCTGGAAGAATCCGGCAAATTGGGAGAAACTGCACGCGGCTCCGGTGGTTTTGGGTCGACAGGGCTCGACGGGGCGCACGGATCGAGATAGCCACAGTCCCATGCCGCGTTTATCCGACAAAAGCCTGCTCGCCATCGCCGCCGTCGTGGATGTCGCCGTCCATGCCCGCGGTGTCCCCGTTGCCGCGAAAGCCCTCGCCGCCCGCCACGGCCTGCCGCCCCGCCGGCTGGAGCCGGTGCTCCAGGCGTTGGTCCATGCCGGCGTGCTGAAGGGGGTGCGCGGCCCGCGCGGCGGCTACGAGCTGGCCCGCGAGCGCCGCCGGGTGTCGGTGGCCGAGATCGTCCGCGTCGTTGAGGGGGCCGAGGAGGAGAAGGAGATCATTCTTCCCCCGCTGGTGCTGGAAGTGGTGCAGCCCGCCGTCGCCTCCGCCGAGGACACGTTCGACAAGGCGCTCGACACCGTGACGCTCGAAGACCTGTGCCGCGCCGCCGACGACAAGGGCCACGGTTCGGAACACGACCGTATCGATTTTACCATCTAAACCCGGCGGCGCCCCGCAGGGCGCGACGCCAAGAGACAATCGAGGGAGAAATCCAATGGCAGAATCGGCAAGCAAGCCGGCCGGCGCCGTCGCTCCGGGCCGTGGACGGGTCTATGATTCCATCACCCAGACCATCGGCGACACGCCCCTGGTGCGCCTTCAGCGCCTGCCGCAATTGCGCGGCGTGAAGGCCGAGATCCTCGCCAAGCTGGAATTCTTCAATCCCATCGCCAGCGTCAAGGATCGTATCGGCGTCGCCATGGTGGATGCCATGGAAGCGGCTGGCGCGCTGGACGCCGACACGGTGATGGTGGAGCCGACCTCCGGCAATACCGGCATCGCGCTCGCCTTCGTCGCGGCCGCGCGCGGTTACCGGCTGATCCTGGTGATGCCCGAATCCATGTCGGTGGAGCGCCGCAAGATGCTCGCCCTGCTCGGTGCGGAACTGGTGCTGACCCCCGCCCAGCTCGGCATGAAGGGCGCCGTCGCCAAGGCCGAGGAATTGCTCCGCGACCTGCCCAAGGCGGTGATGCCCCAGCAGTTCAAGAACAAGGCGAACCCCGCCATCCACCGCAAGACCACGGCCGAGGAAATCTGGAACGACACCCACGGCAATGTGGATGTGATCGTCTCCGGCGTCGGCACCGGCGGCACCATCACCGGCATCGGCCAGGTGCTGAAGCCGCGCAAGGCCTCGCTGCGCATGGTGGCGGTGGAGCCGGAGGACAGCCCGGTTCTGTCCGGCGGCCAGCCCGGCCCGCACAAGATCCAGGGCATTGGCGCCGGCTTCGTGCCCGAGGTGCTGGACCGCAGCATCATCGACGAGGTGGTGACGGTGGGCAACCAGACCGCCTTCGACACCGCCCGCGCGCTCGCCCGCTATGAAGGCATTCCCGGCGGCATCTCCTCCGGCGCGGCGATTGCGGCGGCGCTGGAACTCGGCGCGCGCCCGGACTATGCCGGCAAGGTCATCGTCGCCATCGTGCCGTCCTTCGCCGAGCGCTATCTGTCGACCGCGCTGTTCGAAGGGCTCTGAGAGCCGGTTTGAAACGGGCGGACGGGCCGGTCCGCCGGCTCTTTCCGGCGTCCGGTTTGTCCAAATCCCAGCCCGGTGCCGGGCATCGCGCCGGCGGTTTTTTCCGCCGGCTCTGCTGCCGGATCGGCAAAAATCCGCCGACCGCCCTCAACCGCCGATGTCCCGAACAGGCCGAGCCGCCGGCATCGTGCGCGGCGCCTTCTTCTCCGCACCGGGCGGCTTCGTTACAGTCGAATGTGATTCGGCGGGGGCCGAATGGCGCCCGGTTCGGGTGCCGGCTGAAGGAGGTCGCGGAGGCGCATGGAGGGCGAGGTGGCGGACAGGGCCGCGAAGGCCACCGGCGCGGCTTCGGCGCGCGTGCGATCGGCCGCGCGGAGCGCCGGATCCATGCCTGCATCCATGTCTGCGCCTGCGATTTTTCTCCAGCCTCCCCACCGTGCGCGCGTTTCCCCCCTGGCGCGGGTCCTGCTGAGCGGCACCGCCTTGCTCTGCGGCGCGGCGGACGCTTCCGCCGCTGGCTTCGGTGCCCCGGATTCCGGCCTCCTGCTGCTGAGCGCGCTTGGCATTGGCGGGCTCGCGGCCGCTGTGGTGATGGCGATCGCGTGCAGCCTCTGGCTCGGCCGGATCTCGCGCAACGAGAAGGCCGCCCTGCGCAGCGCCGCCCATGCGCGCGCCGATGCTTATGCGCTGAAGAGCCTGCTGGCGGGAGACGCGCTCGGCACCGTGCTCTGGGTGGTGGGCGACCCGCTGCCCCATCTGCTGGGCGCGGCGGCCATGCTCGATCACCAGATCCCTTCCGGGCACACGCCGCCGGGCGACGTGGTGAAGCTCGATCTCGCGCCCTGGCTCGGTGCCTCCGCCGCCGCCGCGCTCGCCGGGCCGCTGGAAGCTCTGCGCGGGCAGGGGCGGGCCTTCAGTCTGCCCATCACCGGGCCCGACGGCGCACCCTGGATCGCCGAGGGGCGCGCCACCGACGGCAGCCGCATGCTGAGCGTGCGGGCCGCGCCAGCATCCGGGTCGCAGGCCGAGGGCGGGCAAGCGGCCGATGCGGCGCAGGGGGAGCGTATGCGGGCGGAGGCCGCCGCGCGCGGCATCCTCGCCACGCTGTTCGCGGCCGCTCCGTTCCCCATGTGGCTGCGCGACAAGGCGGGCGCGCTGATGCGGGCGAATGCGGCCTTCGCCCAGGCGGTGGGCGCGCCCTCTCCGGAGGAGGCGGTCGGGCGCGGCATGGAATTGCTCGACCAGTCCGCGCGCGAGGCGGCACGCGCCACGCGGCGCGACGGCAAGCCCTATCGGGAGCGGGCGCGGCTCGTTGCGGGCGGGCACCGCCGCGTGCTGGAGGTGCTGGAAGTCGACGATCCCGCCGGCGCCGGGGGCCTTGCCATCGACATCACGGAGGCGGAGGCGGCGCGCGCCGAGGTGGCGCACACCATTGCCGCCCATCGCCGCACGCTCGACCAATTGGCCACGGCGGTGGTGATGTTCGGCGCCGACGAGCGGCTGGCGTTCCACAATTCCGCCTATGAGGGTCTGTTCGGCCTCGATGCCGCCTTCCTCGACACGCGCCCCTCCGAGAGCGAGATCCTCGAAACCCTGCGCACCGCGCGCAAGGTGCCGGAGCAGGCGGACTTCCGCGCCTGGCGCGAGCAATTGCGCGAGGCCTATCGCGCGCTGGAGCCGATCCACGACTGGTGGCACCTGCCGGGCGGGCAGATGCTGCGCGTGGTGGTGACCCCCAATGCCGAGGGCGGCATCACCTATCTGTTCGAGGACGTCTCCGAGCACATGGCGCTGGAGAGCCGCTACAACAGCCTGATCCGCATCCAGGGCGAGACGCTGGACGAACTGGCCGAGGCGGTCGCCGTGTTCGGCAGCGACGGCAAGCTGCGCCTGCACAACCATGCCTTTCTCTCGCTCTGGTCGCTGAGCGCCCAGGCCCTGAGCGACAAGCCGCACATCGACGCGGTCGCCGCCATGTGCCGGCCGCTCCATGCCGATCTCGACAGCTGGGCGCGCATTCGCGCCGTCGTCACCGCGCTCGAACATCGCAGCGGCACCCATCTGCGCATGGAGCGCGCCGACGGCCTGGTGCTCGACGGCGCCGCCCAGCCCTTGCCCGACGGCGGCACGCTCGTGACGTTCCGCGATGTCACCGACAGCGTGAAGGTGGAGCGGGCGCTGATCGAGCGCAACGAGGCGCTGGAAGCCGCCGACGCGCTGAAGAATGCGTTCGTCGGTCATGTCTCCTACCATCTGCGCACGCCGCTCAATACCTTGATCGGCTATGCCCATATGCTCGGCGAGCCCAATGTCGGGCCGCTCAACGGCAAGCAGCTGGAATTCCTCGACCATGTGCGCCAGTCCTCGGACGCGCTGCGCGCCCTGATCGACGATATTCTCGACCTCGCGAGCATCGATGCCGGCGCCATGGCGCTCGATCTCGGCGAGGTGGACGTACACGCCACCCTGGACGCGGTGGGCGAGGCGGTGCGCGACCTCCTGGCCGAGCGGCAGGTGAGCCTGCACATCGACGCCCCGCAAGAGATCGGAACCTTCACGGCCGACCGGCGGCGGGTGCGGCAGATTCTGTTCAACCTGCTCTCCAACGCCATCGCCGTGTCGCCGCCACAGGGCGTCGTGACGCTGAGCGCGCGGCGCAGCGAGGACGCGCTCCGCGTGGAGGTGCGCGACCAGGGGCCGGGCATTGCGGGCGAGATCGCCGGCAAGGTCTTCGAGCGCTTTGAAACCCACGGCGCGGGCGCCGAGCGCGGCGGGGTGGGCCTCGGCCTCTCGTTGGTGCGCTCGTTCATGGAATTGCACGGCGGCTCGATCACCCTTGGCACGGCCGAGGGCGGCGGTGCGCTGGCCGTGTGCCGGTTTCCCCTTGCGGCGGCGCGCCGCGACGAGGCTGCGGAATGAGCCCCCTGATTTCCCGTGTTCCCGGCCTTCCCAATGCCTTCCGCATGGATCTGCCGGACCTTGCGGCGACCGGCCAGCTGGCGGCGCTGCTCGCGCCCTGGCTGGCACCGGGGGATCTGGTGGCGCTGCGCGGCGATCTCGGCGCCGGCAAGACCGCCTTCGCCCGCGCCCTGGTGCGGGTGCTGGCGGGCGATCCGCTGCTGGAAGTGCCGAGTCCCACCTTCTCGGTCCTGGTGGGCTACGAATTTGCGCGGGTGAAGGTGACCCATGCCGATCTCTATCGGGTCGAGGATCCCGACGAACTGGACGAACTCGGCTGGGACGAACTCTCCGCCGATTCCATCGTCATCGTCGAATGGCCCGACCGGGCGGCCGAGCGTCTTGCTGCCGACCGTCTCATCATCGAATTCGATCTTGCGCCCGACCTCGGGCCGGAGGGGCGGCGGGCGATCCTGTCCGGCAGCGGGGAATTCATCGAGCGCCTCGACCGGCTGCACGTGTCGGAACTGCTGATCGATGCCTCCGGCTTCGGCGGGGCGGAGCGCCGCTACATGCAGGGCGATGCCTCCAGCCGCTCCTATGCCCGCCTCGTGCTGCCCGACCGTTCGGCGGTGCTGATGAACGCGCCGCGCCGGCCCGACGGCCCGCCCATCCGGCGCGGGCTGCCCTATAGCCGCCTCGCCCATCTGGCGGAGGACGTGCGGGCCTTCGTCGCGGTCGCGCGGGGCCTGCGGGCGCAGGGCTTTTCCGCGCCGCAGATCTATGCCGCCGACCTCGACCGGGGGCTGCTGGTGATCGAGGACCTCGGCGACGACGGCGTGCTGGAGGGCAATCCCCCCGAGCCCATCAAGGCGCGCTACGAGGTCGCGGCGGAGGTGCTCGCCGCCCTGCATTCCCGGGCGCTGCCGCATGTGCTCCATATTGCCCCGCAGAGCGATTATGTGCTGCCGGTCTATGGGGTGGAAGCCTTCCTGATCGAGCTGGAACTGATGCTCGACTGGTACCTGCCGTTCCGCAACGTGCGCGCCGACGCGGTGGTGCGCGACGAATTCCTGATGCTCTGGCGCAATGCTTTGAGCCCCGTGCTCAACGAGCCGCAGACCTGGGTGCTGCGCGATTATCATTCCCCGAACCTGATCTGGCTGCCGCAGCGCGAGGGGCTCCAGCGCATGGGCCTGATCGATTTCCAGGACGCGGTGCTGGGACCGGCGGCCTATGACGTGGCCTCCCTGGCCCAGGACGCGCGGGTGGACATCCCGGAAAACCTGGAACTGCACCTCGTCGGCCATTATGTGGCGCAGCGGCGGGAGGCCGATCCCACCTTCGATGCGCGCGCCTTCACCCATCTCTATGCGCTGATGGGCGCGCAGCGGGCCACCAAGATTCTCGGAATTTTCACCCGCCTCCACCAGCGCGACGGGAAACCGCAATATCTGCGTCATCTTCCTCGGGTTAGGCGCTACCTTGCGCGTTGTCTCGGGCATCAGGAACTCGGTTCGTTGCGCATGTGGTACGAGGCCGTTCTGCCATCTAAGGACCTTCAGACGTGACGACCGTTCAAAAAGCCATGGTGCTCGCCGCCGGCATGGGCACGCGCATGCGTCCGCTCACCGAGACCCTTCCCAAGCCGCTGGTGGAAGTCGCCGGCCATCCGCTGATCGACCATGTGCTCGATCGGCTGGAGGCGGCCGAGGTGCGCGAGGCGGTGGTGAACGTGCACCACCACGCGGACCTGCTGGAAGCCCATCTCGCCACCCGCACCGCGCCGCCCCACCTGCACATTCGCGACGAGCGCGGCCTCCTGCTGGATACCGGCGGCGGGGTGAAGAACGCGCTGCCCTTGCTGGGCGACGCGCCGTTCCTGGTGATCAATTCCGATACCATCTGGATCGAGGGCGTGACGCCGAACCTGGTGCGCCTGCGGAACCAGTTCGACCCCGCCCGCATGGATGCGCTGCTGCTGGTGGCGGCCAGCGCGCTCTCCATCGGCTACGACGGCACCGGGGATTTCACCATGGATGCCGAGGGCCGGCTCGCCCGGCGCGGTGAGCGGATGGTGGCGCCCTTCATCTATGCCGGGGCCTGCATTCTTTCCCCCGCCTTGTTCGCCGATGCGCCGCAGGGGCCGTTCTCGCTCAACACCATCTTCGACCGCGCCGGCGAGGCGGGGCGCCTGTTCGGCCTGCGGCTGGAAGGCATCTGGATGCATGTCGGCACCCCGGACGCCATCGGCGCGGCGGAAGAGGCGATTCACCGGTCGAGCGATTAGATGCTAGCCTTGCGGGTGCCTCATCTGGATTTGGAAGCGTGAGCGGTTCCCTGCGATCAGCCTGCCGCATCGTGCTTTTCGCTCTGCTGCTCGCGGTGCTGGGCGTGCATTCCCCCGCCCGCGCGGCGGATGCCGCGTTTGCGCAATTCATCGCCTCCCTCTGGCCGGAAGCGCAGGCGGCCGGCGTGTCGCGCGCCACTTTCGAGCGTGAAACGCGGGGGCTCGAACCGGACTACAAGCTGCCCGACCTCGCCCTGCCGGGACGCCCGGTGACCGGCGCGCGGGCGCAGCCCGAATTCGTCCAGGTGCCCGCCGATTATGTGAAGGAGGCCACGATCGCCCGGCTTGCCGTCGAGGGGCAGCGGCTGATGCAAAAGCATCGCGCCGCGCTCGACCAGATCGAGCGGCAGTTCGGCGTGCCGGCCACCATGGTGCTGGCGATCTGGGGCCGCGAGAGCGATTTCGGCCGCTATACCGATCCCTATGACGCGCTGCGCGTGGTGGCGACGCAGGCCTATGTGGGGCGCCGCAAGGAACAGTATCGCGACGATTTCATCCTGGCGCTGAAAATCCTCGACGCGGGCGTGGTAACGCGCAAGGAGTTTCGGTCATCCTGGGCCGGCGCCACCGGCCTGACGCAATTCCTGCCGTCGGAATATTATCAGCACGGCGTCGATCTCGACGGCGACGGGCGGGTCGACATCTGGCATTCGGTGCCGGACGCTCTGGCCTCCGCCGCCAAGCAGCTCGCCGACAAGGGCTGGCAGCCGGGCCTGCGCTGGGCCTATGAGGTGCGCGCGCCGGCCAATGCCGATTGCACCCTCGGCGTGCCCGAGGTCCAGCGGCCGATCGGCGAATGGCTGCGCGCGGGCTTCGTGCCCGTGGGCGGGGTTTCGCCCTCGCCCGCAGAAATGGCGCAGCCCGCCTCGCTGCTCCAGCCGGAGGGGATCTACGGCCCCTCGTTCCTCACCACGAAGAATTACTTCGTCATCAAGCAGTATAATTTCTCCGATCTCTATGTGCTGTTCGTCGGCCATCTCTCCGATCGCATGGTGACCCCGCAACCGTTCGCGACCCCCTGGTCCGCCTCCACGCAGATGCGCACCAGCGCCGTGGAGGCGATGCAGAAGCATCTGACGCGCATGGGACTCTATGGCGACAAGATCGACGGCAAGGCGGGCATGCTGACCCGCGCGGCGCTCGGCGCCTACCAGAAATCCGCTGGACTCAAGGTGGATTGCTGGCCGAGCGAGGCGGTGCTGCAAGCGATGAGCACGGCGCGATAATCTCTTCGGCGGGCCCGCGACCGCCGTGCGTCGCCCCGGCCGGACCCTCGGTGCTTGCGACTCGCTGGCCCAGCGTGAATGGTGGAGACGCGCGCTCTCGGCGGCGCGCGGTCCTCGGGTGGTCATGACGCAGGTTTTCTCCATCCCCACTTCGGCGCCGTTCCTGCCCACGCTGGCGCGCGCCTTGCTGGATGGGGACTTGGTGCCCGGTTTCGCGCCGCGCGGCGATCCTTTGGCGCTCGCGTCGGCGACGCTCTATCTGCCCACCCGCCGAGCGGGGCGCATGTTTGCGGACGCCCTGCTGGAGGCGAGCGGCGCCGACGCCCTGCTGCTGCCGCGCATCGTGCCGCTCGGCGATGTGGACGAGGACGCGCTCGCGTTCGCCGAGGAGGCGCCTTTGCTCGCGCCGCCGCGTGCGGTGGCGAGCGTGCACCGGCGGGTGGCGCTCGCCGCCTTGGTGGAGCGCTGGCGCGATGCCTTGGCCGAAGGGGCGGGGCAGGCGGCGGTGGCGGCGGGTCCGGCGGCGACCGTCGCGCTCGCCGACGAGCTCGGCCGCCTGTTCGACCAGATGAGCACGGCCGGCGTCGCATGGGAGCGGCTGGACGGTCTCGCGCCCGAGGAACACGACCGCTATTTCGAGATCAGCCTGGATTTCCTGCGCATCGCCCGCCGCGCCTGGCTTGCCCATCTCGACGCCCTGGAGCTGGTGGAGCCGGCGGTGCGGCGCGACGTGCTGGTGGGGGCGGAAGCGGCACGCCTCGCCCGGCTCGGCATTGCGGCGGGGCCGGTGATCGCCGCCGGCTCCACCGGCTCGCTGCCGGCCACCGCGCGGCTGCTGGCGGCCATCGCCCGCTTGCCGAAGGGCGCCGTGGTGCTGCCGGGCCTCGATCTCGACGCGGAAGACGACGCCTTCGCCATGCTCACCGCACCGGCGACTCTGGCGCCCGACCATCCGCAATACGGCCTTGCCCATCTGCTGCCCCAGCTCGGCGTCGCGCGGCGCGATGTGGTGGAGCTGGGACCGCGCCGGCAGAACGGGCGCGAACGGCTGCTCAGCGAGGCCATGCGGCAATCGGAAACCACAGACCGCTGGACCTCGCTCGCGACCCGCCTGCCGGATTCGGCCCGCGATGCCGCGCTGGAGGGGCTGGCGCTGATCGCCGCCGCCGATCCGCGCGAGGAAGCGCTCGCCATCGCCCTGGTGCTGCGCGACACGCTGGAGCGTCCGGGCGAGACGGCGGCCCTGGTGACGCCGGATCGCGATCTCGCGCGGCGGGTCGCCGCGGAATTGAACCGCTTCGGCCTCTCCATCGATGATTCCGCCGGCGTGCCGCTCGCCGAGACCGCCCCCGGCCGGCTGGCGCGGCTTGTCGCGCGGGCGGCGGCGGAGGCCTGCGCGCCGGGGCCGCTGTTCGCGCTTCTGACCCATCCCATGGCACGGTTCGGCCTTGAGGCGGAGGACAAGCGCGCGGCGGTGGCGGCGCTGGAACTGGTCGCCCTGCGCGGTCCGCGTCCGCGCGCCGGCACTGCCGGGCTGGCAGCAACCGTCGCCGCGTTCGATCCTGCTTCCCTGCGCGAGGGCGACCCGCGCCGTAGGGTCGATGATGCGGGCCTCGCGGCGGCCTCCGATCTGGTGGCGCGGCTCGGCGCGGCGCTGGCGCCGCTGTTCGCCTGCACCGGAAAGGCGCCGCTGCCGGATCTGGTCGCCGCCCATCGCGCGGCCGTCGAGGCCATGGCCGGCCCGCTCGACGCCGCCGACGAAGACCCCGCCCACGTCGCGCTTGCCCTCGCCTTCGCGGAGATCGCGGCCGGCGCGGCCGACGGCCCGGCGCTGCGGCTTGAAGATTATGCCGAGACCGTCGCCGCCCTGTTCGCGGACCAGATGGTGCGCCCGCCCCGGCAGGCGCAGGAGCAGGTGCGCATTCTCGGCCCGCTGGAAGCGCGGTTGATCCATGTGGACCGGGTCATTCTCGGCGGACTGGTGGAAGGCGCGTGGCCGCCGCAGACCCGCTCCGATCCCTGGCTGAGCCGGCCCATGCGCAGCGAACTGGGGCTCGATTTGCCGGAACGGCGCATCGGCCTGTCCGCCCACGACTTCGTGCAGGGGTTCGGCGCGCGCGAGGTGATCCTGACCTATCCCGGCAAGGTCGCGGGCACGCAGACCGTCGCCTCCCGCTTTCTGCAGCGGCTCGCCACCGTGGCGGGCAAGGACCGCTGGGCGCTGGTGCGGGCGCGCGGCGAGGGCTGGCGGGTTGCCGCCGCCGGCCTCGACCGGGGCGCGAGCGTGCCGCGCGCCGAACAGCCGGCGCCCGCGCCGCCGCTGGAGCTGCGGCCGCGCCAGCTCAGCGTCACGGAGATCGAGACCTTCCTGCGCGATCCCTATTCCATCTTCGCGCGCCACGTGCTGCGCCTGCGGCCGCTCGATCCGCTGGACGCGGCACCGGGCGGGGCGGAGCGGGGCAGTGCCTTGCATGCGGCGCTCGGCACCTTCACCGCCGCCTTTCCCGAGGATTTGCCGCCGGACGCGCTCGACCAGCTTCTGGCGCACGGCCGGGCGGCGTTCGCGCCGCTCGCGGTTTATCCCGCCGAACATGCGGTGTGGTGGACACGGTTCGAGCGTGTCGCCGGCTGGGTGGTGGCCTTCGAGCGCGAGCGCCGCGCGGCGCTGCGGCGGGTGGTGCCGGAAGTCTCCGGCCGCCTGGAGATCGCGCTGACGCGGGGGCCGTTCCGTCTCACAGGCCGCGCCGACCGCATCGAGCTGCGCAAGGACGGACGGCTGTCGATCCTTGATTACAAGACCGGCACGGCGCCGAGCACGCGGCAGGGCGCGAGCTTTTCGCCCCAATTGCCGTTGGAAGCCGCCATGGCCGCGCGCGGCGCGTTCAAAAACGTGCCGCCGGCTGAGGTGGAGGATTTCCGCTATGTGGAGCTGAAGGGCGGCGCGGAGCCCGGCCGCGAGAAGGCGGGCGTGCACAAGGACACCACCGCCACTCAGATGGCGGAGGATGCGTTGGCGCGGCTGAAGGAGCTCCTGCTCGCCTTCGAGGATCCGAACCAGGGCTATCGCGCACTCGCCGCGCCTCAGTGGCAAGGGCGCTTCGGGGTTTACGACCATCTGGCGCGGGTGCGCGAATGGGCGCTCGGCGGCGGCGAGGAGGGCGAGGCATGAGCGCCGTCGATCCGGGCGCGGCCGGGCAGATCGCCAATGCCGCCAAGGCCGATGCCACCCGCCGGCAGGGGGAAGCCTCCCATCCGCAGACCTCGGCCTGGGTTTCGGCAAATGCCGGGTCGGGCAAGACCCATGTGCTGGCGCAGCGGGTGATCCGCCTGCTGCTGTCCGGCACGCCGCCGGGCCGCATCCTGTGCCTGACCTATACCAAGGCGGCGGCGGCCAATATGGCGAACCGCGTGCTGGACATTCTCGGCCGCTGGGTCGGGCTTTCGGATGGAGAGCTGAACGCGGAGCTGGTCCGCATCGACGACCGCCCGCCCAATGGCGATCTGCGCGCGCGGGCGCGGCGGCTGTTCGCAGCGGCGCTGGAGACGCCCGGCGGGCTGAAGATCCAGACCATCCACGCCTTCTGCGGCGGGCTCCTGCATCGCTTTCCCTTCGAGGCCGGGGTCGCGGCCGGCTTCTCCGAACTGGACGATGCCGGCCGGCTCGATCTGATGGCGCGCATCCGCGCCGAGCTGATCGTGGAGGCAACATCGGCGCCCGCGAGCCGCCTCGGCCGCGCGCTGTCTGCGCTGATCGAAACCTTGTCGGATTCCGGCGTCGATGCGCTGCTGGAAGCGGCGGTGGATGCGCGCGCGCTCATCGAGCCGCTGGGCGGGGACGCGGACGCGCGGCGCGCGGCGGTGGCGCGGGTTCTGGGCGTCGCGCCGGACGACACGCCCGAGCGGGTGCGGCGAGAGATGCTGGCCAGCCCGCATGTGCCGCGCAGCGAATGGGCCAGCATCGCCGCCTGCCTGCGCGAGGGCGCAAAGACCGACCAGGCATTGGGCGAACAATTCGCGCTCGCAGCCGTCGCGGGCTCCGAGGCCGAGGCGCTGCCGGCTTATCTCGGGGTTTTTCTCACCGACAAATCCGAGCCGCGCGCCGCCTCGCGCTTTCTCACGAAAGGCGTGCGCGGCCTCTATCCCGAACTGTGCGATCGGCTCGATCTGGAGAAGGAGCGCATCGGCGGGCTGCTGGATCGCCTGCGCGCGGCGGAGACGCTGGCGCGCACGGACGCCGCCTTGACGCTGGGCGCGGAAGCCTGCCGCCGCTATGCGCGCGAGAAGGCCCAGCGCGGCCTGCTGGATTTCGACGATCTCATCGGCCGCACCGCCGAATTGCTGAACCGGGTGCCGGCCTCCTGGGTGCATTTCAAGCTGGATCGCGGCATCGACCATGTGCTGGTGGACGAGGCGCAGGATACGAGCCCCGAGCAATGGAAAGTGGTCGAGGGCCTGATCGCCGATTTCTTCTCCGGTGAGGGCGCGCGCGAGGGGCTGACGCGCACCCTGTTCGTGGTGGGGGACGAGAAGCAGTCCATCTTCTCCTTCCAGGGCGCCGATCCGCGCACCTTCGGCGACATGCATGCGCGCTTCGCCGGCGCGGCCGGGCCCGAGGATTTCCGCAACGTGCGCCTGCCCCATTCGTTCCGCTCGGCGCCCGGCGTGCTGGAGGCGGTGGACCGCATCTTCGCCGATGCGGCGGCGCGGCGCGGCCTCACCGGCGACAATGCCCCGCCCGTCCATGCCGCCATCCGCGCCGATGCGCCCTCGCTCGTGGAAGTGTGGCCCACCACCGTGCCGGCGCCCAAGCCCAAGGTGGACGACTGGCGCCGTCCGCTCGATGCGGTGTCCGCCGACGACCCGGTGAACCAGCTCGCCCAGCGCATCGCCGCCTTCGTGCGGGCGGGCATCGCGGAGCGCCTCGCCATTCCCGCGCGCGGGGGGCGGGCCATGCAGGCGCGCGACGTGCTGGTTCTGGTGCGCCGGCGCGGACGGCTGTTCGAGGCCGTGATCCGCGCGTTGAAGACCGCCGGTCCCGGCGTGGACGTGGCCGGTGCCGACCGGCTCGTGATCGCCGACCATATCGCCGCCCTCGATCTGATGGCACTGGGCGATGCGCTGCTTTCGCCCGACGATGACCTCGCCTTGGCCAGCGCGCTGAAAAGCCCGCTGTTCGGCTTCACCGACGAGGACCTGATCGCGCTGTGCCCGCCGCGGGCCGGGCGGCTCGGCGATGCGCTGGCCGGCGCGGCGGGGCGCCATGCCCATTGGGCGGCGGCCGCGGCGCGGCTGGAGACATGGCGCGGGGAAGCCCCGCTGCTGCGGCCGTTCGATTTCTATGCCCGCGTGCTCGGCCGCGACGGCGGGCGCCGCGCCATGCTCGCGCGCCTCGGGCCGGAGGCGGCGGACGTGCTGGACGAATTCATGGCGCTCGCGCGCACCTATGAGAGCACCGAGCCGGCGACGCTCGCGGGTTTCCTCGCCTTCCTGCGGCGCGGCGGGGCGGAGACCAAGCGCGACATGGAGAGCGGGCGCGACGAAGTGCGCGTCATGACCGTGCACGGCGCCAAGGGCCTGGAGGCGCCGATCGTGATCCTCGCCGATACGGTGGACGTGCCCAAGTCGCGCACCGCCGGCGGCCTGCTGCCGGTGCCGGACGGGGCGGGCGGCATCGTTCCCATCCTCGCCGGGCGCAAGGAGGACGGCCCCGCGGTGCTCGGCCTCGCGCGCGGCGCGGCACTGGAACGCGAGCGCGAGGAATATCGCCGGCTGCTCTATGTGGCGCTGACGCGGGCGGAGGATGCGGTGATCGTCTGCGGCGCCGAGACCCGCCTTCCCGGTAAGGACAAGGCGCACGCGCGCCCCGAGGGCTGCTGGTACGACCTCGTGCGCGACGCGCTCGCCGAGGAGGCGGTGGAGGTGGAGGCGCCGTATGCGCAAGGCCCGGTGCTGCGCTGGCGCAAGGGCGAGGGGTTCGCGCCCGCCCGCGCCGCGCCGCCGCTGTCGGCGGTTGCGGGCGAGCCGGGAGCGGGGCAGGCGGGGGTCAGCGCGGCTCTTGTCCATACGGCGCCCATCCACACGGCGCCTTTGCCCGCGCCGACCGCTCCCGCCGCGCCTCTGCGCCCCTCCCATGCGGAGGACGCGGCTCCGCAGCCCGCTCCGTCGGGACTGCGCCCGGCCCTGGAGAGCGGCGGGCTCGATCCGACCCTGCGGGGCGATCTGATCCACCGCCTGCTGGCCGGGCTGGCGGGTCTTGAGCCGGCGATGCGGCGCGATGCGGCGCACCAGCTTCTGCGGCATGTCGCCTCTGGCCTGCCGGGCGACACCCACGACACCCTGGTGGCGGAGGCGCTGGGCGTGCTCGAGCATGCGGGCCTTGCGGAGCTGTTCGGCGCGGGAAGCGTTGCCGAAGTGCCCATTGTCGGGCGCTGGATGGCGGCGGGGGACAGGCTGGTGTCGGTCTCCGGGCGCATCGACCGGCTGGCGGTTTTGCCGGATCGCATCCTGCTGGCGGATTTCAAGACCGATTCGGCGCCCCCGGCCCGCAGGGAAGACATTGGCGGCGCCTATGTTTCCCAGCTCGCCATCTATGGTGAGGTGCTGCGGCGCGCCTGTCCCGGACGGACCGTGGAGGCGATGGTGGTCTATACGCGCGGGCCGGTGGTGCATGCCCTTGCGCCCGAAATGCTCGCCGCCGCCCTGGCGCGCAACGCACGTCTGTGACCTTTCGGAAGATGTCACGAGGGCGCGACTTGCCTTGACGGGAGGGGGAGGGGCTACCTACGTTGCACTCACACTGGGATTCCCCCTTCGCCCCCTTCGAGGTGTGCCATGACCGTCGAGAAAGTATCCGATCAGAGTTTCGAACAGGACGTGCTCAAGTCCGGCGAGCCCGTCGTCGTGGATTTCTGGGCCGAGTGGTGCGGCCCCTGCCGCATGGTCGGGCCGATCCTCGATGAGGTGTCCGGCGAGCTGACCGGAAAGGTGAAGATCGTGAAGCTGAACGTGGACGAGAATCCGGAAACGGCGTCCAAATACGGCATCATGTCCATTCCCACCTTGCTGCTGTTCAAGGACGGCAAGATCGCCTCCCGCCAGGTCGGCGCCGCCCCCAAGGCGAAGCTGGTGCAGTGGATGACCGCCGCCATCTGAGCGCGGTTGTCTGGTTCTGAAAGAGGCGGGCTTGGCCCGCCTTTTTTATTGTCCGCCCTCGATCCGCTTGACAGAATATATTCATTCTGAATACATATTGAGCATGGAGCGAGCTCAGGTCGAAAATCTCCTCGGCGCTTTGTCGCTGGCGCTGGCGGGGGCGCAGGAGGAGGCCGCGCGTGAGGCCGCCGGTCTCGGGCCGAGCGCCGCCGCCGCCCTGGTGGTGATCGGCTTTTATCCCGGCACCAGCATCGCCACGCTCGCGGGGATATTGGGCCTCACGCATTCGGTGGTGGTGCGCCTGGCGGAGGGGCTCACGGCCGAAGGGCTGGTGGAGCGCGCGAGCGCCCCCTCCGACCGCCGGCAGGTGATGCTGCGCCTGAGCGCGGCCGGGCAGGCGCGCCATGCGGCCATATTGGCGGCCCGCCGCGCAGCCCTGGCGCAAGCACTGGCGCCGCTGGACGCGCAGGAGACCGCCCGGTTCGGCGCGGCGCTCGCGCGGCTGCTCACGGGCCTCACCACCGGCCGGCGCCAAGCCGACCATATCTGCCGCCTGTGCGATGAAAAATCCTGCCCCGGCCATCTGTGCCCGGTGGAATGCGAGGCGGTGCGCATCAGCGGCATCGCCTCCCCGCCCAGCGCGGCGCACCCGTGACCGGCGTGGACGCGGCGCCGGCGCGCGCGCGCACGCCGATGTTCGGCATCTCGGCGGTCACGGCGTCCGCCGCCTGCTGGGGGCTGGCGACCGTCCTGTCCAAGGACGTGCTGCACACCATGGCGCCGTTCACGATGCTGGCGCTTCAACTGGCCGGCAGCGTCGGCTTCCTGGCGATGGCATTTCTCCTGCGCGGCGGTCGCCTGCCCGGGGGCGGCCGGGCGCTCTCGGTGGCGTGGCCCGGACTGCTCGAACCCGGCCTTGCCTATGGGGTGAGCGTTCCCGGCCTTGCGCTGACCAGCGCCACCAATGCGACAGTGCTGAACACCGCCGAGCCGGTGCTGATCTGCCTGCTGGCCTTCGTGCTGCTGGGCGTTCGCACTTCCGCCTGGGTGCTCGGCTGTTCCGCTTTCGCCATGGTCGGGGTTCTGCTCGTCACCCTGTCGGGCGATGCCGGGGGCGGAGAGGGGGCCGCGGGCGATCTGCGGGGCGATGCGCTGGTGTTTCTCGGCACCGCCTTTGCGGCGCTTTATGTGGTCGCGTCGAGCCGCATGGTGGCCGGCCTGCCGACCCTGACGCTCGCGCTCCTCCAGCAGACCGTGGGGCTGCTGTTCGCGCTGGGGCTGCTGGCGGTGGCGCTCGCCACGGGGTGGGAGCGGTGGGAGGCGCCGCCGCTCGGGGCAGTGCTGGTCGCTGTCCTCACCGGGGTGGTGCAATATGCAATGGCCGTGTGGCTGTATCTCACCGCCCTGCGCAGCCTGCCGGCGCCGGTGGCGGGCGGATTTTTGGCCCTGATCCCGGTATTCGGCGTGGGCGGGGCGGTGCTGCTGCTGGGCGAGCGGCTGGCGCCGATGCAGATGCTCGGCGGCGCCCTGGTGGTCGCGGCGATGGTGGCGATGGCGGCGCGGCGCGACCCGCGCTGACCGACGCGCGCAAATGTCCGACCGGTTCGCGGCCGGCGCAGCCGTTTCAAGACAGAGGCAACTGCGCGCCCGAGGCCCGATGGCCGTCCGGGCCTACACCTCGGCGAGAGTACGCACCGCCACGGCACGCCACAGATCGCCATGGCCGGGGGCGAAGGTATTCAGCCGGTTCGCCTGGGCCTGGGCGGCGGCGATGTCGCGGAACGGCCAGGCCTCGTCGACGAAGAAGGCGGCGCCGGGGATGATCGCGGGCGTGCCCATGGAAAGGTCCACCGTCTCCTCGCCGTCGAAGAACAACCAGCTGGAGGGGGCGGCATGGGCCACACGGGCAACGACGTAATCAGTGTCGCGCACCGTGCCACGCGCGTGGAAGCCGGCGCGACGCAGCAAGGTCCGTTCGAGAAGAGGCAGGCCGAAATTCATGATGGTCTCACGCACCTGAGGCGGAACGCACTTTTCCGTCTCTTGAATGGCATAAGTGCCGGCACCCCCATCTTGTTCCGCGTCTGCTCAGTCTGCGGTTGCAGGCCTGCCCCGCGCGCCTCGCAACCCGGGCGGCGCGCCCTCGCCTCAATAGCTCACGGCGGCGAGATACAATCCGGCGGCGGGAGCCATGGGACCGCACCGGGTGCGGTCGCGGGCGGCGAGCGCGGCGGCGAGATCGTCCGCGCTCCAGCGCCCCTCGCCGACCCGCAGGAGCGAGCCCACCATGGAGCGCACCTGATGGTGCAGGAACGAGCGCGCGGCGGTGGTGATGCGGATTTCCTCGCCGATCCGCACCACGTCGAGCTGGTCGAGGGTCTTGAGAGGCGAGGCGGCCTGGCACTCGGCGGCGCGGAAGGTGGTGAAATCATGCTTGCCCAGCAGGCGCTGGGCCGCGACATGCATCGCCTGCGCATCGAGCTTCTGGGCAACGCGCCAGGCCCGGTCGCGTTCCAGGGCAAGGTCGGGCCGGCGGTTCACGATGCGATAGAGATAATGCCGCTTCGTGGCCGAGAAGCGCGCATCGAAATCGTCCGCCACCCGCTCGGCGGTGAGCACCGCCACCGGATGGGGCCGCAGATGGGCGGTGAGCGCGTCGCGCACCACATCGGTGCGCCAGTCGCGGGCAAGGTCCAGATGCGCCACCTGCCCGGTGGCGTGCACGCCGGCATCGGTGCGGCCCGCGCCCGCGACATGGGTCTTCACCCCCGTGAAGCGCTCCACCGCATCGGCCAGCACGCCTTGGACGGTCGGCAGATCGGCCTGGATCTGCCAGCCCGCGAAGGCGGTGCCGTCATATTCGATGGTGAGCTTGTAGCGGGGCACGGCGCTCAGCCGAGCCGCGTGCCGGCGGGCAACGCGTTGCCGCGCAGGAACGTGTCCGCGCTCATGGGCTGCTTGCCGGCCTTCTGCAATTGCAACAGCCGCACCGCCCCTTCGCCGCAGGCGAGGGTGAGGCCGTCGCCCAGCACCTCGCCGGGCGCGCCGCTCCCCTCGGCAAGGGTCGAGCGCAGCACCTTCACCCGCGCCTCGTCCTCGCCCAGCGGGAACCAGGCGCCGGGAAAGGGGGACAGGCCGCGAATCTGGTTGTGCACCGCGCGCGCCGGGCGGCTCCAGTCGATGCGGGCTTCGCTCTTGGCGATCTTGGCGGCGTAGAGGACGCCATCCTCGTTCTGGGGCGTGAAGTGCAACCCGCCCCGCTCCAGGGCCGCCAGCGCCCGCCCCATGAGGTCGGCGCCGAGCACCATCAGCGCGTCGTGCAATTCGCCCGACGTCATGTCCGGCCCGATGGCGACGCGCTCCAGCAGGCCGACCGGGCCGGTATCGAGCCCGGCTTCCATCTTCATGACGGCGATGCCGGTTTCCGCGTCCCCCGCCATGACCGCCCGCTGGATCGGCGCCGCCCCGCGCCAGCGCGGCAGCAGGGAGGCGTGCAGGTTCAGGCAGCCGAGTTCCGGCGCATCCAGGATCGGCTGGGGCAGGATCAGCCCGTAGGCCACCACCACCGCCACGTCGGCCTTGAGGGCGCGCATCTCCTCCGCCGCCTCCGGCGTGCGCAGGGTCTTGGGCGTGAACACCGGCAGGCCGAACTTCTCCGCCACCGCATGGACCGGGGAGGGCGTGAGGTCGAGGCCCCGCCGGCCGGCCGGCGCCGGCGCGCGGCTATAGACGGCGACGACCTCGTGGCCGCGGGCGACGATTTCGGAAAGGGTCGGCACCGCGAAGTCCGGCGTGCCCATGAACACGATGCGCATCACACTCGTCTCCGCCGCCGCCCCGCGCCGGGCGATGCGGCAGGCTGTGGTTGGGGCCGCGCGTAAGTGGCAGCGCGGCGTCGTGCGTTCTCGGGCAAGGGGCGGGGACGCGGCAATGCGGAAGCCGCCGGCGCCCGGCCCCGGCGGCTCAGCCCTCGGCCTCCCGGCGGGCGGCCTTGGCGAACTTCTTGGTCACGCGGTCGCGCTTGAGCTTGGACAGATGGTCGATGAACAGCACGCCGTTGAGATGGTCGATCTCGTGCTGGATGCAGGTCGCGAACAGGCCGTCCGCCTCGGTCTCGACGGTCGCGCCGTCGAGGGTCTGGAACCGCACCGTCACCCGCGCCGGCCGCTCGACCTCCTCGTAATATTCCGGGATCGAGAGACAGCCTTCGCTGTAGACCGAAAGTTCGTCCGAAGAGGCGATAATTTCCGGATTGATCAAGGCGAGAGGCTTCTTCTCCTCGCCTTCGCGGGTCGCATCGATGGTCACCACGCGCCGCATCACGCCCACCTGCACCGCCGCGAGCCCGATGCCGGGCGCGTCGTACATGGTCTCGAACATGTCGGCGACCAGCGTCTTCACCTCGTGATCGATCTTGGCGACCGGTTCGGAGATGAGCCGCAGCTTGGGTTCCGGGATGATGAGGATCGGGCGAATGGACATGAAACGCAGATAGGCGAAGGCCGGCGCGGCGTCAACATGTTCGCGCTTTGTTCGGTGCAAGAATCGAGGTATGGAAGCTGATGAGCGACGTGCTGTTTTTCCTCGCAGGTCAACCCATAACCGTCGGTGCCGCGCTCGCCGGCCTGGCGGGCGGCGTCTTTGTCTTGCTGTTGCTGATGCTCTTCGCCTCCCGGCGCACCGCGCGGCAGCGCGCCGACGAGGCGGAGGAGGCGGCCGAACGCGCCCTGGAGATGGAAGCGCGGCTGCGCGATCTCGCCCGCATCCAGGCGGAAACCTCCGGCCGGGTCCAGACCATGGCCGAAGTGCTCTCCCAACGGCAAAGCGAACTGGCCCGGGCGGTTTCCGAGCGGCTCGATTCAACCTCCCACCGCCTCGGCGAGAGCTTCAGCACCTCCGCCCGGGCCACCCATGAAAGCCTCACCAAGCTGGCCGAGCGGCTGGTGATGGTGGAAAAGGCGGAAAAGAGCCTCACGGACCTGTCGTCCCAGGTCATTTCGCTGCGCGAGACCTTGTCCAACAAGCAGGCGCGCGGCGCGTTCGGGCAGGCGCGGATGGAGGCGATCGTCGCCGACGGGCTGCCCAAGGGCAGCTTCGCCTTCCAGCACACGCTCTCCAACGGCCGGCGGCCGGACTGCGCAATATTCCTGCCGGGAGATTCCCGGCCGCTGCTGGTGGATTCCAAGTTTCCGCTGGAAGCCGTCACCGCCTTCCGCGAGGCGCCGACCCCCGAGCGGCGCAAGCAGGCCGCGGCCCGCCTCACCCAGGATATGATGAAGCATATCAACGACGTGGCCGAACGCTATCTGGTGCCGGGGGAGACGCAGGACATCGCGCTGATCTTCGTGCCGTCCGAATCCGTCTATGCCGAGATCAACGAGAGCTTCGACGATATCGTCCAGCGCGCCTTCCGTGTGCGCGTGGTGCTGGTCTCGCCCTCGCTGCTGATGCTGGCGATCCAGCTGGTTCAGGCGATCTCCAAGGATGCGCGCATGCGCGAGCAGGCCGACCGCATCCGCGCCGAGGTCGGCGCGCTGGTGGCCGATGTGGGACGCCTGCGCGAGCGGGTGGGCGAACTCTCCCGTCATTTCGGCCAGGTGGGCGAGGATGTCTCGAAAGTGCTGATCTCCGCCGACAAGATCGCCAAGCGCGGCAGCCGGCTCGAGCAGCTGGAATTCGAGGTGCCGCCCATGCCGGCTCAGGCGATCGCCGCGCAAAATGGTGGGGACGGCGCCGGCGGGATCGCCGGGACGGGTCCGGCCGCTGGCCCGGCGCCGGCGCAATCTTCCCTGCGGCTCGGTCTCCACGGCGCCGCCGAATGAGGGTGCGCGGGCGGGTGTGCGCGGCCAAGATTGCACCTTGCTTCGCCGTGCCGCGCAGGTAGCTTCATCGGAGCGTCACGAATCGAGGCGGATGTCTGGGCCACCAGCGCCGCGGAGTGCAAAGGAAGAAATGCCCGAATTACCCGAGGTGGAGACCGTCCGCCGCGGTCTTATGCCGGTGTTGCAAGGGGCCGTAATCGAATCCGTGGAAGCGCGCCGGCCGGATCTGCGCTGGCCCTTGCCGGACAGTTTCGCCGAACGCCTCGCGGGCCGCCGCGTGGAGGCCGTCGGTCGGCGGGCCAAATATCTCCTCGCGGATCTCGACGGCGGCGAGGTGCTGGTGGTGCATCTCGGCATGTCGGGGTCGATCCGCATCGAGGGCGGGCCCAATGTGCGCCGGCCCGGCGGCTTCCATTATCCGCGCGGGGAACCGGGGCCGCACGATCATGTGGTGCTCCACCTCTCCAGCGGCGCGACAGTCACCTTCAATGATCCCCGCCGCTTCGGCGCCATGCTGCTGGTGCCCTATGACCGGCTGGAGAGTCATCCGCTGCTGCGCAACCTCGGGCCGGAGCCGCTGGGCAATTTCTTCCATGCCGCCCATCTGGCGCGGGTGTGCGCGGGGCGCCGGTCCAGCCTGAAGGCGACGCTGCTGGATCAGAAAGTGGTCTCCGGGCTGGGCAACATCTATGTCTGCGAGGCGCTGCACCGCGCCCGCCTGTCGCCCCGCCGCCTCGCCACGACCCTTGCCACCAAGGCGGGCGGCCCGACGGTGCGCGGCGAGCGCCTGGTGACGGCGATCCGCGACGTTCTGCGCGAGGCCATTCAGGCCGGCGGATCGAGCCTGCGCGACCATCGGCAGGTGAATGGCGAGCTTGGCTATTTCCAGCATGCCTTCCGGGTCTACGACCGGGAGGGCGAGCCGTGCCCCACGCGCCATTGCAAGGGCACAGTCCAGCGCATCGTGCAAGGCGCCCGCTCTACCTTCTTCTGCGCCACCTGCCAGCGCTAGTCCCGGCGTCCCAAGCTTCTGGCCGAATCCGTCAGGCGCGCGGGCCGTTCCGGGCATTGGGCGCCTCGCGCTTGGATGCTACAGCAGGGGCGCCGCGTGCGCTTCAAGCCCGCGCGCGAGGGAGGATGAAGAATGGCGTATGAGACCATCTTGGTGGAAACCCACGGCCGCGTGGGCCTGATCCGCCTCAACCGGCCGCAGGCCTTGAACGCGCTGAATGCGCAGATCATCCGCGAGCTGAACGAGGCCGTGGATATCTTCGAGGCGGACCGTGAAATCGGCTGCATGGTCCTCACCGGATCGGAGCGCGCGTTCGCCGCGGGCGCCGACATCAAGGAGATGAAGGACTTCACCTATCCCGCCACCTATCTGGATGATTTCATCACCTCCTGGGAGCGTCTCTCGCGCGCCCGCAAGCCGGTGATCGCGGCGGTGGCCGGCTTCGCGCTCGGCGGGGGCTGCGAACTGGCCATGAGCTGCGATTTCATCCTGGCGGCGGATACGGCCAAGTTCGGCCAGCCGGAAATCAAGCTCGGCGTCATGCCCGGCGCCGGCGGCACGCAGCGCCTCACGCGTTTCGTTGGCAAGGCGAAGGCCATGGAAATGTGCCTCACGGGCCGCATGATGGGGGCGGAGGAGGCCGAGCGCGCGGGCCTCGTCTCGCGCATCGTGCCGGCGGCCGAGCTGGTGGACGAGGCGCTGAAGGTCGCCGCCACCATCGCCGCCATGTCGCTGCCGGTGGCCATGATGACCAAGGAAAGCGTCAATCGGTCGTACGAGACCACGCTTTCGGAAGGCATCCGCTTCGAGCGCCGGGTGTTCCATGCCCAGTTCGCTTTGGCGGACCAGAAGGAAGGCATGGCTGCCTTCTCCGAGAAGCGCGCGCCCAACTTCACCAACAGCTGAGACCGGCCCGCGGGGCCGTCACGGGCCGCCCGGCGTCGCGTCGGGCGGTTTCGGTGACGCACCACCGCTTGGAAACAGGCCTGCGAATGGGGAATCAGCCGCCGGGGCCGCGGCAACGACGGGCGGACCGGCCCGGCGAAAAGTTATCCACCGCACGAACGCTGATCCGGCAATCTTTCTTCGCAAGCGGCATGGGAAGGCGTTGACAAGGCGGGACCTCCCCCCTTATGTCTCGCCTCCTCTCGACGGCCAAGGCCTTCGAGCCCAGGTGGCGGAATTGGTAGACGCGCTGGCTTCAGGTGCCAGTGGCTTAACGGTCGTGGAGGTTCGAGTCCTCTCCTGGGCACCACTTTTCTTCCTGTTTGTCCTCCGGGGGTTAAGTGAAAAAGAGGGTATCCTTGAGGTCCACTTTCACCCAGGAAGCTCACTCAATGGCCCTCCGGATGGCCAGACTGATCAAGCGGGTATCCAACTGGCTCCTCAAGGTGCGCGTCCCCGCTGATATCGTCGATCAGGTGCGCCGACACGTCGTCCTGCCCATCGGGGGCAGGCGAATGCCGGTCGCGATCAGCGCTGGCTATGTCGAGGTTGGCCTGCACCTCCGCCCCCGATGAGGTGGCCCTGCCCTATGCGGAGGCCCATGAGGCCCTCCTCCGGCACTGGAAGGCGGTCAGAGAGGGTCCCGGGCGCCTTTCGAAACGCTAGGCTGTCGCCCTGTCGGCCGACGCCTACTGGCAGCGAATCAGTGAGATCGACGACGCGGCGACGGTCGCCAAGCGCGAGACTATGCTTGCAGGCAAGGTCGGCGCTCTTCGCCCCAGCCTCATGCTCCTTCGGCAGCCCGATGATCTGTTCCTTTGCGAACCTTGCTCGCTTCATCAGTCCGCACTCGTCAGGGCCGGACTCTAACTCCGCGTGGAGGGTGGGCCAATGAATTCGCCGCCGGCATGAGTCTTGACCGCCAACAAAGTCGAGATCGGCACGCAGCGCGCCGCCCGGGATCGCGTTCAGCCTCAACAGTACGCCCCGATCTGTCCGTTCTCGATCTTAGAGAGCATGCCCGACGAAAGCGCGGCCGCGCCCTCGATCTTAGAGAGCATGCCCGACGAAAGCGCGGCCGCGCCGGCGAGATCGGCGATCGAAAGGTCGTTGCTCCGGCGCATGCGCCTGATCTGGACGCCGATCGCCCGCTCCAGCGTCCGCTCCGCGTCGGCGCATTCGAGCCGATGGCGAGGTCGTCGCCCGCGGCGGTTTTTTTGGTCTCGGTGGCGCGGGTCATGGCGTTCCAGTCAGGGGCGGATTGCGAAAGGCTGGTTATCGAGCCGAGCGGCAGTCCTGTCATCGGTTGGGCTGAGGGCCAAGGTCCCGCCCCCGGACGCGTCAGACTGGCCGCATATCGTCGATTCGACCCAGCGGCTCAATATAGCGTGGGATTGTTAAATCAGCTTTTCAAAGCCGATCGATGAGCTAATCTGAGATTAGACCCTAACGTTTAGAACGGAGAAATCGATGCGTTTGGCGTGTCTTATGTTTCTGGCCTTGATCTATCCAGCAACAGCCGCCGACTTGACGATTGTGCCGATTGGCGAACCACGCGTTCTATACGATTGGTCCGCGCAACGCTGTGATGACGAATTCATTCCAGATGCCCCCGTCCGCGCGTTCCGCAGAGCTGACGGCAACATTGCGCTCATCGCCACGCATCGCAAAAATTGGATGATGGTTGGCCCCGATATCGCGTCGTTGAAGCCGGTCTGCGCATCGATCTTGGACAGCGCGAAGGAGCCTGCCGGCACAGGATCGCTATGGATCGAGGCGGTATTCACGCGCGATGGCCGGCACATCGCAGCTTTGCTGAGTCAGGATCTAGCTGACGAGATGAAGCGCACTGGGTGTGATCCCGGCGGGCGTCCGGGGCGTTGCTGGCTGAACAATATCTTGGCGGCAGAGTCAACAAATATGGGCGATACATTTCGTGTCCTAGAAAAATCTGATCGTGTAATCGCCACGTTGTCCGACGCTTACTCAGAAGAAAACCAAAATAGATTCGGCGTTTTTACAGCAAGCAACATTGTCTCTAAAGATGGTTTTTACTATATGATTGCCTTTGCTCAGGGCGAAAGAATACAACAAACTGGAAATTGCTTGTTTAGAACTGCGGATCCGATGCGCCCAGAACTGTGGAGAGCTTGGGACGGGGTTGGTTTTGATCTTGATATGAGGAGGCCGCCTGCGCAGGGTTGCTTTCCCCTTCAAGGGCTAGTCAATGAGGTGCGCTCGTTAAACTATGTAACGAGCGCAAAAAAGTGGGTTGCTGTCTTTGCTGCTCGCCTGAAACTCAAGGGGGACGATGTTCCGGTTCCGGGCTTCTACTACGCAGTCTCGGACGACTTGATGGATTGGAAAACACCGAGCCGGATCATGCCTGCGCCCACTCGGCCGCGAGAGCAAAACATGACCCACTACTGGTCTTATCCAGCAATAATTGATCCCCATTCAAAACGTCTAAATTTTGAAAGCATAGACAGTGAGAAGCCTTATCTCATTTTCACAAGCAGAAAATTGATCGATGGCATGGGCACTATGGATAGAGATATAATATATGTTCCACTGAACATTAAATTCTAACAATTGACTCAGATATTTGCATGGTTATCGTTGTATTTCTTTACCATATCGTGGAAGTGCATATCTCCAATCGCCAGGTATCGCTCATATTCCTTCCGCCAATGACCTCCGTATTGAGTAGAAATATTTCCGGCGATCAAAGCCATTGCTCCGTTTATAATTTTGCTCTTAATCTGCGAAACGCTCCTAACAGGATAATGGCCAAGGACTAGGCCATGCTCTGCTGCGACGACCAAGTCTGAAGGATTATCGATGACGCCGTCGACATAGTGATTTCCAATCTCCAGATACGCGTCAAACGTAGCTCGGAATGCGATCTTTCTAACGGGGGTCGGCCCAAAGCCAGAAAATCGAAAGAAATAATTCTCCAAAGGACAATTTGGATCGATCGTATCGTGGATATCCGAGCTAAATGCGTGCATCCAATGATATGCTATTACTTTTTTCCCCGTGACGACATCGGACGATAGGAAGTTAAGTAAATCCCCAGCTTGCGGAACAAACCGTAGAAATTCGTCGCCATCAAGTGGAAAAATCCATTCGATCTCCCTTCCAATTCCATCGAATATTGTTTTCCCAAACCGCGCCAAGGCGGTTGTTTTTGCAGCCTGATGATAGCCGACGACAGGATCGTCGACTACAAAAACAACCGCGTTGGGGTAATCAATTTTAAATCGATTAATCTCATCTATTGTTGTATCGGTGCTGGCGTTGTTCCCAATTACAAAATTTCTGATGCCAACGAAATAGGAGTGAGACAAGTTTGCGTAGATTATATCTCCCTCATTCTTAACCAAACTTACTTGGAGGGCACCCTTGACCTCGCGCCCACAGTCAGCAGGCATTGAAATCGCTTCTCTTGAAACAATTCCTTGCCCTTCGGCAATTATCGCTTTTAAATCGCAGTACTCTTTGATCATATTGTTGAATTCTGATCTAATGATCTTATTTCCTGCAATATTCAATCCCTTAGAAAGAATATTTAAGGCATCAACAGATCGGCCTGATTTTCTATATATTTTTGACTTCAGGAAATAAGGCCATGAATTCCTTGGATTCAGCTTCTCAGCAACGGAAAACCACTCAATGGCCGAATCGTAATCCTTCTTTAAGGAAAAATTCGACCCGGTGTCGATAATAATTCTAATGTCTTTATTGTTTCTGGCGAATGATTTTAGTAATATTATTTCGGCCTTATCAAATTCACCTTTTGACTGAAAATTCTTCACAATTGAAGAAATGGTCCCATATTCTACGGGATCACCCCTGTCAATAGACGCAACAATAGCGTCTATTGCGCAGCTGAAATCATCGTCAAACTTGCCTTCAAATAATTCAGGAAATTTCGTCATAGCATATAACCACACGCTTAATATTGACTTGCCATGGCCTAATTAAAGACATCACATCCGGTTCGGAATATCCGAGCGGTCGAGATAGCCCTTGAAGCGGTCGTAGTTCCGGCCGAAATTCTTGATGAAATCGCCGAACTGTGAGGGGTCGAAGACTTGGTCGAGCGGCGCGTTGAGGATATCGGCATCGAGCGCGTTCGGGATCGAGAACGTCTCGGCCAACTCGCCCGAGCGGGTGTCGTAATCCACCAGAGAGCCAGGTATGCCGTTCGCGAGCGCCGGTAGAATCCCGTGCACCCGATACCCGATCGCGAAATCATGCTGCGTGATCATGTGGTCATAGTCCTCGACACGATCGTTGAGGAAAAGATCGTGCCTGTAGAGATGCAACATCCGCTCCTCGTGCTCGGGATCGAACCAGCCTGACTTTTTGAAGGCTTCGGTCGCCGCGGCGATGCCTTCGCGATGTCCTACGAAAAAGGCCTTTTCCTGCGGCTCGCCATGGATCGTGATCGTGGTCTCGTAGCTGTCGGCGATTTTCAGGAGCAGTTCGCGCTGCCGCGAGACGAAGGTGCTCATGTTGGCGGCATAGTAGTGGTTCGTCTCGCGCCTCAGGCTGAAAGCGACGCGCTTGATCGCTCTCGCCGGCTTGAGGTTCAGCAGCATGTTGCGGTTTCGCCGGCGGAACAGCGATGGACAGCCGATCACCTCAACGTTCTTTACGCCATTGGCGGCCAGAACCTCGGCCGAATACGCGCCCCGGACGCCGACGGCCTTGCTCCGCTCGGCGATGAGTTCCCAGACGCGGCGGTTCTCGGGCGAGAGCGCGATATGCCGCTTGGTTTCCGCCTGTGCGCCGACCCCGATCGCATAAATCGGGATCTTGAGTTGCTCGAGCACCCAGGCCGCACGCTCCCACTGCATGTGCTCGTGAATGAAGTTCGAGCCGCGAAGCAGGACATAATCAAAACTGGAGTTGTAACGCTCGATATCCGCTTCCGTCGGATTGGCGATCTTCAGAACATCCATGTCGGCGAAGTCGAGCAACTTCAGGATGGAATCGTACACCATCATGTCGCCGGTATTGAAATAGGATCGGATGTAGTCGTCACGAGCCTGGTCGTAAATCATCACCCGATCATGCTGGTAGCGCTTCCCGGCGGGGATCATGATCAAGATTTTCGGCTTGCGGGCCTGCATTGTCGACTCCAGAACACAGCATAAGTTCGCGTAGACGCGACGAATTTTAGCGCAGCTTTATGACGTGTATCGAAACCGGAAAATCAGCATGACGGCCTTACGAAGCGTGCGCAACATGGCATAGGGCCCTCAGCAGCGTGTATCACGAAAATGGCCGCTTTGCTCGGCGCAGGTTTGAGTGTTTCCATTATGCACACGTCGATCTTTACGCGCCAGTTTCCTCGAGGCCACATCCCCCAGATTGCAATGATGCAGGGGTGCGGCTTCGACGCCTGCCCGCGGTCAGCCTGCCGAATTGCCCGCATCTCGAAACCAGCGATTCTTGTGCACCTAGGCGTTGTAGAGCGTCAGATACATCTGCCAGGAATGCTGGGAGCCGGCCTGAGACTGGCGCCGTGGTGGCCGCAAGCGGGACATCGGGACGCGGGCCCCCATGACCATCCCGATGCGGCCGAACGAGCGCTGGTCGCTCGACTTCGTGTCGGACCGGCTCACCTGTGGCCGTCGCTTCCAGATCCTCACCGTCGTCGACGACTGCACCCGGGAAGGCCTCACCCTGGTGGCGGACACATCGCTGTCCGGCGTGCGGGTGGCCCGGGAGCTGGATCGCCTCGTGGCCGAGCGCGGCCGGCCGAAGATGATCGTCAGCGACAATGGCAGCGAGTTCACCTCCAACGCCATCCTCGCCTGGGCGGACGCGGCACAGGTCGAGTGGCATTACATTGCGCCGGGCAAGCCGATGCAGAATGCCTTCATCGAGTGCTTCAACGGTCGCCTGCGCGACGAGCTTCTCAACGAGACGCTGTTCTCGGCGCTGAGCCAGGCCAGAGCGACCCTGGGCGGTTGGCGTTCCGACTACAATGGATCACGCCTACTCCGCCCTCGGCTGGCAGACCCCATCCGCCTTCGCCGCCACCTTCCATCCGCGACGGGATCTGCCGCTGCGCCAGGTCAAAAGCTCCGCGCCAGATCCCGCCACTCACCCGGCAAGCAAGACCAAATCCACCCGCCAGAACGAACTCAACGCTGGATAAAACTTGGGGGCAACGTCACCTCGACGAACCCGGGGCGGTTCATTCAGCTTGCGCATGGTCGAAAAAGGATATCTTATCGTAGGCCCTATGGGCGGCAATCTCCCATAGGTGCGTGGACTGGGCCCGAGGCCCGGTGGTTTACTTCTGACTCGCCCATTCGATGTCGTGCTTGAAGACATCCAGCAGGTGGTTCGCGCCTGCCATGCTCAGGTGATGAGAATCCACGTACCAGATCCCGCCGCTGCCGGTTCCGTTGCAAAGGTTCGCGTCGCAAACCGCGTCCAGGGGGTCGATGACACGCACGCTTGTGTGCTGCGCCGTGACCGCTGTGATCCAAGACACCGCAACGGCGCGTCGCGCCTCCACGGCCTTTCGTGGTTCCGAACATAAGAGAGGGCTCGCATCCCTCTGAATCGCCGCTGCGGCGCAGATTGGAATTTCAACGGAGAATTCCGGCCCTGGCAGGAGAACGAGTATCCGCCTTATGCCCAGGTTTTCGAGCTTCGCCAGCATGGCCTGGAAGTGCGTCTTGAAGACGTGTTCCTGGTTCTCCGCTGGCGTTATCCGATCATGGCCTTCCGTCAAGGCCGTATGAAATTCATCCAATTTCAGCGGATGGCGATTCGGAACGTAAATATTCCAGCGCGCGGAAAGTATTGCGAACGTTGGTTTGGAGCGAATCTGGGATAATTGCTTCAGCGACAATTCGCGCATCAGATGGCAAGCACCACCTAAAGCGCCGTGATCGAACCAAAATATCTCTACATCATCTATTGGGGGGCAGGTGCGCTCAGCAAGTCCGATCAGCCGGTTTTTGCCTATTTGCCCAATAAGAGGTCGGTATAAATTTTCGGCATGCGAGTCGCCTATTAAAAATCCGAAAGAATCATCGGCGCTCGAAAGGCAATCCGGTGAAAGTCCTTTTGTAAGCTTGGCGGTACAATTCTCTTTATCATACAGGCTCCAAGATTGTTCGCCGGTTTCGAATGTGCCGGCAAAGGTGCTTGGAGCGGCGAGCGCATGCGTGGCGGCATTCCGAGCGCCCAGGAAAGCCACCAAAACGCACAAGGAGATCGAGCCGGCCAATGCGATCGCCGGCGACGACCTCAGGACCAGATCGCGGTGTCTCTGGATCGGACGTTCAAGCAGCAGATAGGTGAGAACCGCCAGCCCGAAGCTTATGGCCGCGGAGCGCAGATCGAGCAGGAGCGTGTGGTTGCCGAAATTGCCGAGCCGCTCGAGCGTGAGCACGGGCCAGTGCCACAGGTACCAGGAATAGGAAACGAGGCCGACCATCCGGAACGGTCGCGTGGCAAGCAGGCGAACCGGCCAGGACTGCGCATCGCTCAATCCGCCCGCCATCAGACAGGTTGCGCCGACCACCGGCAACAGCGCGAGATAGGAGGGATACAGGCCGAGCGTCGCCAGCCCCGCGATGCCGCCCAGCGTCACGAGCAGGCCGAGCCACGCCAGCAGGGCGCCGGCGCGATGACGCTTGATCGTCTCCAGAAACAATGGGATCGCGCCGCCGGCGATGAATTCCCATGCCCGCAGCGGCATCATGAAGAAGGCCGGGTTTCGATCCTGCGCGGTGAAGGCGATGCATCCCGCCAAAGAGGCGAGGAATAGCAGCGCACCCAGCCCTTCCATCAGCCGCCGCGATCGGAAGCGCGCGTAAAGGCTTGAAAAAGCGAGTAACAGAATTGGCGCAAAGAGGTAGAATTGCTCCTCTACGGCCAGGGACCACATATGCAGGAGCAGTTTATTGTCGGCGGATGCGTCGAAATAGCCCTGTTTGTTGAGAAACAGGAAATTAATCCACATTCCGACCGATGCAATGATTTCACTCTGAAATGAATTCCATTGATTTGGAAAGATCAAAATATTCTGCGCGCCAATAATCGTAGCCGCAATAACCAGAAGGAACGGCGGAAATATGCGCAGAAAACGCTTCATATAGAAATTGTATAGGGAAAAGTTCTTGTTCTTAATATCGCCGACAATGTGATTTATGATCAAGTATCCGGAAATAACAAAGAATATATCAACGCCAATAAAGCCCCCGGAAAAGCCGGGGATGCCCACGTGATAGGCGACCACGCTGAACACGGCGACGGCCCGCAGGCCGTCGATGAAATTTATGCGGGGTTCCGAAAAAGCCATCTGGAACTGTACAATCCTGTCACATTTATCCCGGCAGGAGAAACCACAACCTGCCTTGATCCGCAACGCCATCCGTGCCGAAAGGCGAGGTGGTTTGACCTCTCGTCGGGGGCTCGGCCGCCCGGCACCGGCGAGAGACGCCGGCGCCAGGGGGGAGGTCCGCCGGGTTCACACCAGCCCCATCTGGGCCTTGCGGGCCGCGACCCAGCGCCCGATCATCCGGTCCGCCAGGATCCCGAGAAAGGCGATGGCGAGGCCCGCCGCGAGGCCCTTGCCCGGGTCCGCCTGCGAGATCGCCACCTGGATCTGCTTGCCGAGATCATTGGTGCCGACGAAGGAGGAGACCACCAGCATGCTCAGGGCCATCATGATCACCTGGTTCACCCCCAGCATGATTTCCGGCATGGCGTAGGGCAGCTCCACCTTCAGCAGGCGCTGCATGGGCGTGCAACCGGCCATGGTCCCGGCCTCGGTAAGGCTGGGCGGCACGCGGCGCAGGCCGTGGTCGGTGAAGCGGATCGCCGGCACCAGAGAATAGAGCACGATCGCCACCATGGCCGAGACGTCGCCGATGCGGAACAGCATCACCACCGGCAGCAGATAGACGAACGCCGGCATGGTCTGGAGCGTGTCGCACAGGGTGCCGAGGAATTTGTGCAGCCGGTCCGAGCGGCTGCCCAGCACCCCGAGCGGCACGCCGATGAGAATGGCGAGGATCGCCGAGATGCCGGACAGATAGATCGTGGTCATGCCGCGCTCCCACAGCCCGGCGACCGGGATGAAGGCGATCAGCGCCATCATGCCCAGGGCGAAGCGCCAGCCGGCGAGGCGCCAGGCGCCGGCGCCCACCAGAGCGATCAGCGCCGGCCAGGGCATGCCGATGAGCGCCTTCTTCACCGGCAGCAGCAGGTTCAGCAGGATGAAGGTGCGGAACGCCTCGGCGGTGGCGAAGAGGTTGGCATTCACCCAGCTCACCAGCTGCGACCACATGCTGCCGGTGGAGACGCGCCAATCGCGCGGCAGGGCCTCCAGTTCGGGGATCGCGAACGACAGCAGGGTGAAGCCGAGCAGCGCGATCAAGCCGGCCCACGCGAAGCGCCGGCGGATCACGGCGGCCTCTCCGTGCACCGGCCGCAATTCCACGACCGCGCGGCTCATGCGGTCCAGCACGATCGCGAGCGCCACCACGGCCATGCCCGCTTCCAGGCCCTTGCCGAGGCCGTTGGGCTGGCGCAGGGCGTTGAGCACGTCGAAGCCGAGGCCGCCGGCGCCGACCATCGCGGCGATGATGATCATGTTCAGCGTCAGCATGATCACCTGGTTGACGCCGATCAGCAGGTCGTCGCGCGCCGAGGGCACGAGCACCTTCCACAGCGCCTGGCGCGTGGTGCAGCCGGTCATGCGGCCGAGTTCGTCCAGCTCGGGCGGCACCGCCTTCAGCGCCATCATGGTCACGCGGACCATGGGCGGCATGGCATAGAGGATGGTCGCCATGAGGCCGGACACCGGGCCGACACCCACCAGGAAGATCAGCGGCACCAGATAGGCGAAGGTGGGCACGGTCTGCATGAAGTCCAGCGTCGCCACGACGGCGGATTGCGCGCGCGGGGTTCGGAACGCCCAGATGCCCAGCATCAGGCCGGATGCGACGCCGAACGCCACCGCCAGCACCACCTGGGAGAGCGTGACCATGGCGCTGTCCCATTGCCCGAACAGGGCGATATAGCCGAAACCGAGCGCGCCCAGCGCCGCCAGGCGCACCCCGCCCAGCATGTAGCCCCAGATGCCCATGGCACAGACGATGCCGGCCCAGGAGAGGCGGGGAATGTGGAAGCCGTCCTCGCCGAAGGTGAAGCCGGTGGAGAAGATCGCCTTCGGAATCTCCAGCGCGCCCGCGAACAGGGACGAGACGAAGCGCGTCATGTCCTTGAAGGTGAACAGGCCGAAGCTGAGATCCCGCACCAGCCAGAACAGGAAGGCGCGCAGCCAGTCGGAGATCGGCACCACCCAGGCGGTGGGATAGACCAGCGCCCATTGGAACAGATTCGGGGCGGCCAGGGGCGCGACCAGCAACACAGCGACCGCGACGGCGATCAGCCAGCCGGCAGAAACGCGCAGGCCCCGCCGGACGGGGGCGACGGCAACATCGCTCATGCGCGCGCCCCGCTGACCAGAACCTCGATCACGTCGCTGCGCTGAAGCTTGCCGACGAGCGCGCCGGCCTCGTCAAGAACCGCGAGCGGCGCCTCGCTGTCGACGGACAGGGCCGCGATCTCCGCGATCCGCGCGCTGGCGCTCACGCCGGCGCCGAGATATTCGCCCTCGAACGCGGGCACGGCGACGCTGCCCACGCGCAGGACCTTGGCGCGCGAGACATGCTTGGTGAACGCGGACACGTAATCGGACGCGGGCGAGACCACGAGCTGCTCGGGCGTGCCCACCTGGATCACCGCCCCGTCCTTCATGATGGCGACCCGGTCGCCGAGGCGGATCGCCTCGTCGAAATCGTGGGTGATGAAGACGATGGTCTTCGACAGCAGGCGTTGCAGGCGCAGGAATTCATTCTGCATCTCATGCCGGATCAACGGATCGAGCGCGGAGAAGGGTTCGTCGAGGAACCACAAGTCGGGCTCCACGGCGAGGCTGCGCGCGATGCCCACCCGCTGCTGCTGGCCGCCGGAGAGCTCGCGCGGATAATGGCCGGATTTCTCGCCGAGGCCCACCAGCTCGATCACCTTGAGCGCGCGCGCCTCGCGCTCCGCCTTGCCCATGCCCTGCACTTCCAGCGGGAAGGCCACATTGCCCAGCACGGTGCGGTGCGGCAGCAAGGCGAAATTCTGGAACACCATGCCCATCTTGTGCCGGCGCAGCTGGATCAGCTCCTCGGCGGTCATGCGCAGCAGGCTCTTATGCTCGAAGAAGACGCCGCCGGCCGTCGGCTCCACGAGGCGCGACATGCACCGCACGAGGGTGGATTTGCCCGAGCCGGACAGGCCCATGATGATGAAGATCTCGCCGCGGCCGACTTCCAGCGTCACATCGCGCACCGCGGCGAACAGCTTCGCCTGGCGGATTTCCTCGGGGCTCGGGGCCTCGTTCGCCTGCATGAAGGCCGCGGCGCCGTCGCCATAGACTTTCCACAGGTTGCGGCAGGTGAGCGCCACCGGGCGCTCGGCGGGGGCCAGGGTCTTTGCTGCGACGGGCGGCGCGACGGTGGCGGCCTGGGAGGCTGCAGCCATAAGCTCTCATTCCAAAATCAATAGGGGAAAAGACGCCGGCCCCGTGGGGCCGGCGGTTCACCGCGCCGGAGAGCCGGCGGTCAGTACTGGCCCTTGTGGTCGGTCATCCATTTGGCGACCACGTCGTCGATCGACTTGCCGTCCACGTCCACGGCCTTCACCATCAGGTTCAGCTCGGGGCCGTCGACCTTGAAGTCCTTGAGGGCCTTGTAGGCGTCGGGCCACTTGGTCTTGGCCTTGGCAGAGATGTATTTGTAGATCTCGCCATGCGGCTTGCCGCAGTCGAAGGGCAGGTCCGGGTTCACGCCCCATTTCGGGTCGGTGTAGCAGGCGTCGGTATATTCGGGGAACTGCACCCATTCGCCTTCGAACACCGAGGGCACCCAATGGGGCGAATACACCCACAGCATGATCGGCGCCTTGCGCTCATACGCGGACTTCAGCTCGGCGAACATGGCGGCTTCGGTGCCCGCATCCACCACCACGAACGGCAGGTTGAGCGCCTTGACGCGGTCGGGATCGTGGCCGCCCCAGGTGGCGTCCATGCCGAGATAGCGGCCCTTGGGGGCGGTCTCGGGCACGGCGAAGGCTTCGCCGCACTTCAGCAGCGCGTGCCAATCCGGCAGGCCGGGGCACTTCTCCTTCATGTACATGGGGTACCACCACTCCTCCTTGGCCTTGGGGCCGAGGGGGCCGAGATTCTCGGTCTTGCCGGTGGCGTCGGACGCCTTCATGGCGTCGCCCGCGGTGGTGGCCCACAGCTCCGACATGAAGGTGATGTCGCCATTCTCCATGGCGGTGAGGCCGGTGAGATAGTCGATGGTGACGTATTCGACCTTGTCGCCCTTGGACTTCACGATCTCGCCCGCGATGTGGGAGGTGATCGCCTGGCCGGTCCAGTCATGCAGGGCGATGATGATCGGATCCTTGGAATCGGCCGCATAGGCCGCAGGCGCGCCCGCCAGAGCGGACACCAGCCCGCCGGCGACGACCGCAGCTTTCATATATTTACCCAGCATCTGCTTTCCCCTTGGTTCAGATCGTCGGATGCCACGCGAGCTATCGCGGCTCACGGTCGTCGAGGCTCGCCGACATGGCCCATGCAATGCCTGGGCCGTTGTGTGGGGGAGGCAGGCGGCCTGCTCAGGCGGCCTGCCGATCCCCGGTTCGAGCCTTCTGAAGGGGATTGTTCGCGCTCGATCGGAGGCGAGCCATATCCCTAAAGGGGTATGTCGCCCGCTCTTTATGGCGAAGATTTTTTTCTTCTCACGCAAAAAAGGCCCCATTCTTGCAAGGTCGGAAGGGCCAGGTGAACGGAGGGCAGGACGTGTTCACTCCCGAGAAGACGGCGCGTTTGATCGAGCATATCGGCGAGGAGAGCCTCATCCAGGTGCTGGATGAAATGCTTTGCGAAGTCGTGAGCTTTGATTTTTCGACAATATTTGCCTATCCGTTCGGCCGTCGTCCGCTCTTTCTGCACGACGGATACCAGCATTATGCCTCCGCACAGGCGCTCGATGCCTATCTCGGTGGCACTTATCTGCTTGATCCCTTCTATACCGCGTGCGCGCAAGGCCACACCTCCGGCCTTTGGCGCATGGCGGAACTGGCGCCGGACGATTTCTTTTCATCCGATTTCTTCAATTCGGCCGAGGTTCATCCCTGCGTGTCCATGGAACCGGGCGCGCTGGTGGAGGAAATCGGCTTCATTGTACCGCTGCGGGGCGGCAGCTCGGCGGTCTATTCGCTGATGCGCATGCGCGGGCACGCGGCCTTCTCCGATGCCGAGATGGAAATGCTGCGCGCCACCGAGCCCGTGGTGCGGCAGACCCTGCGGAGCCATTTCCGCTCGCTGGAAGATTTCCCGGTGCCGCGGCAAACCCTTATGGAAGCGGCATTCGAGCGTTTTTGCGAGAGCAGCCTGACGCATCAGCAGCGGCGCATCGTGCAGCTCATCCTGCGCGGGCATTCCAGCACCTCGATCGCAGAGATTCTGGAATTGTCGGAGGGCACGGTGAAGATCCACCGCAAGAACATCTATCGGCGGCTGAACATTTCCAGCCAGACCGAATTGTTCAACCTGTTCATCCAGGACATGAACCGCCGCCCGATGGTGGTCCAGCGGGCGGCGTCCGCGCGGCTCTGAGGTTCAGGCGAACAGCAAGCCCAAGTGATCATTGAGGAACATGCCGTCCGGGTCGAGCTTGCGGCGCAGGTCGCGGAAGGCGTGCGCCTTGGGATAAAGCGCGTCCACGTCGTCCCGGTTCATGAAGTGCAGCTTGCCCCAGTGGGGGCGCGAGGCATATTGGCGCAAAATGGCGTCGACCTCCCGCAGATAGGGCCAATAGGCGATGCCCGGGCCGCCCGAAACGGATACGGTCACGCTGTCCTGCTCATAAAATGGGCTGATCCAGCCTTTATCACTGGCAGTAAAACGGTATTCCAGAGGATAAATGCAATCGAGGTGCTTGGCCTGCATCAGCGCGCGCACCTCGCACAGGGCATCCTTTCCCTTTTCCAGCGGCACCGCATATTCCAGCTCGTGGAAGTTCGGCACATATTCGATGGGGTAGATTTCCGAGGAATAGGCGATGCGCTCGAACTCGCCTTGCGCCGCCTCGGGCGGCTCGTCGGTGATGTCCATCACCTTCATCTCGCACACGTCGGAGAGCTTCGACGTGGTGGAGACCGGCGCCGTATCGGGCAGGCAATAGAGGTGCCGGCTCTCGGGGGTGGGGCACCAGAAGAAGCCGAAATGGCGATGCTCCGCCGCCAAGGCGTCGTGGTTCGCAAGGCAGGTCTCGAAATCGTCGCGCCACAGCCGCTCGCGCAGATTATAGGCGTCCATGACTTGCAGGGTGACTTCGCTGATCACGCCGAACAGGCCGATGGAGACCCGCATCGCATTCAGCAGGTCGGGATCCGCGTCGGTCACTTCCAGGATCTCGCCCGACGGCTGCACCAGCCGCATGCCCACCACCTGGGAGGCGAGATTGCCGAGCTTGATCCCGGTGCCGTGGGTGCCGGTGGAGAGCGCGCCGGCAAAGGCCTGGGTGTCGATGTCGCCCTGGTTGGTCAGCGAGAGACCCAGAGCCTTCAACGCCCGGCCCGCGTCGCCGATGCGGGTGCCCGCCGCGAGCGACACGCGCTTGCGCGCCATGTCCACCTTGCGGATGCCGGTCAGCTTTTCCAGCGACAGGCGCAAACCGGGCGTCGCCACCACCGGGGTGAAGGAATGGCCCGAGCCCGCCACGCGCACCTTCAGCCCGCGCCGGCCCGCTTCGGCCACCAGCGCGCACAATTCCTCTTCGCTCTCCGGCACCGCCGCGTGCTGGGAAATGAAGGACTGGTTGCCGACCCAATTGTTCCAGTGGCCGCCTGCTCCAAGTTCCATGATGTCGTCCCTTAGGCTTCGCCCCGTCACATGGCGGTGAAGCAATTATCGACAAAAAGATGCGTCCCGCTGACGAAGCTCGCATCCTCGCTCAAGAGGAACAAGGCGGCTTTCGCCACCTCGTCCGGACGGCATAGCCGGCCCTGCTGGGCGGCGAGGGCGGCGTCCGAGACGTCGACGCCGTAGCGCGTCAGCTCTTCCACTTCCCGGATGCCGTGGGGCGTGCGGATGAAGCCGGGGCATACGGCGTTGCAGCGGATGTTGCGCTCGCGGAATTCCACCGCGATTGCGCGGGCGAACATGTGGCAGGCGCCCTTGGTGGTGTCGTAGAGCACTTCCATGGGCGTGCCCGCCACCGCGGAAATGGAGGAGGTGCAAACGATCGCGCCGCCGCCGGCGGCGATCATGCCGGGCAGAACCGCCTTGGTCATCAGGAACATGCTGCGCACATTGATGCCCATCAGGCGGTCCCATTCCTCTTCCGTCGTGTCGAGGAAGGGCTTCACCACCAGCGTGCCGGCATGGTTGAACAGCGCCGTGACCGGGCCGAAGGCGCCTTCCACCTCCGCCACGGCCGCGCTGACCGCCGCGCTGTCGGAGACGTCGGCGGCGGCGAACATGGCCTCTCCGCCGGCGGCCTTGATCTCCTCCGCCAGCGCCGCGCCCGCGCTGCCCGGCAGATCGACGATGGCGACCTTCGCGCCTTCCCGCGCGAACAGTTCAGAGGCCGCGCGCCCGCATCCCCCGGCGCCGCCGCTCACCAGGGCGACGCGCCCCTCAAGCCGCCCGCTCATGGCCGCGCTTTCGCCCTGTCCGTCGCCGTGAAGATCTCGCCCATAGGTGCCTCGCTTTGCGGTCTGCCGCCGATCTGCGTGTATCGGCGGGCATTGTTCGATTATGGGGTACATGTGCCCATATCCCCAAAGGGATAGGGGCCCTCGAACCCGCCGCCGGAGCCCATCGACCGGCGAGGGCCGGCCACGGGCCTCGCCTTTCGGGCCGGTTTTGCGAACAATTCGGGCGCGGCCGAAATTCATCTGCCGAACGTCGCCCGAAACGGCGATGTCATCGGCCGAAGAGGCGCGGAGAAGGGCTCCTAACCACGGTTCGTCTTCTCTAAACCATTGTTTCACGTGAAACATTTTATCAGAAAGCGTGCATTCGCAGGCCTCCCCCGAATGTCGATCCGCCCCGCGCCGGGAATCTGCTATACGCAAAAACCGGAACGAGGCCGGAACGCTTCCCATGGGAGCGAACCCGCGCGGGCCGGCCTGGATCGCGGGCGGGGGCAACTCCGGCGCGCGGCGTTGCGAAGCGGACCCCGCCTTGACCATCTATCTCCCCATCGCCGAACTGCCCGTGGCCATTTTCGCGATCTTCGCGATGGGGCTGGCGGTCGGCTTCATATCCGGGATGTTCGGGGTCGGCGGCGGCTTCCTCATGACGCCGCTGCTGATCTTCACCGGCGTGCCGGCGGCGGTGGCCGTGGCGAGCGTCTCCGCCCATATGGCGGCTTCCTCCTTTTCCGGCGCGCTGTCCTATCTGCGCAAGGGGCTGATCGACCTGCCCCTGTCCGGCGTGCTGCTGCTGGGCGGCCTGGTGGGCACCGGCGCGGGTGTCGCGACCTTCACGCTGCTGCGCGCGTACGGACAGGTCGATCTGGTGATCGGCCTGTCCTACATGACCCTGCTCGGCAGCGTCGGCGGTCTGATGCTGGTGGAGAGCGTGCGGGCGATCCTGCGCTCGCGCCGCGGCGAGGCGGTGAGCATCCGCCGGCCCGGCACCCATGGCTGGCTCCTGCGCCTGCCGCTGAAGATGCGCTTCCGCCGGTCGCGCATCTATGTGTCGGCGATCCCGGTGGTGGTGATCGGTTTCGGCATCGGCTTCCTCGGGGCGCTGCTGGGCGTGGGCGGCGGGTTCCTGCTGGTGCCGGCGCTGATCTATCTGCTGCGCGTGCCGACCCAGACGGCGGTCGGCACGTCCCTGGTGCTGACCCTGGTCACCATGACGGCGGCGACTGTTCTCCAGGCGGTGGCCAATGGCACCGTGGACGCGGTGCTGGCCCTGATCCTGATGGTGGGCGGCACCATGGGCGCCCAGTTCGGCGCCCGCGCGGGCCAGTCCCTCAAGGCGGAGCATCTGCGGCTGCTGCTGGGCCTGCTGGTGCTCGCCGTGGGGCTGCGCATGGGCGTGGATCTCGCCCGCCCGCCGGCGGACCCGTTCGCCGTCACCGCCAAGGGGAGGGGGAATTGATCCGCCTCCTGCTCGCTTGGGGTCTGCTCCTGCTGGCCTGCGTGGGCGCGCGGGCGGAGCGCCTGATCCTGTCGGTGTCCGAGCCGCATGTGCTGATCAATTCCAATTTCACCGGCGCCGACCTGGTGCTGTTCGGCGTGGTCGAGGGCGTGCCGCGGGCGGATGCCCCGCCGCGCTATGATTTCGCGGTGACCGTGCGCGGGCCGCAGGAAACCTTCGTCACCTGGCGCAAGTCGCGCGTGCTCGGCCTTTATGTGAACACCGACAGCCGCACGTTCGTGGATTGCCCGGCGGTGCTGGCGGTGGCGACCAATCGCCCGGCCGAGGAGATCGCGGCGCCGGAGGTGCTGCGCCGCGAGCAGATCGGGCTGAAACGCAACATCTTCCTCCAGCGGGTGGGGCCGGATTTCGCCGATGTCGTGCCGGACGATCCGTTCCGCCTCGCCTTTCTGCGCATCAAGACCGACGAAGGGCTTTATGGCGAGGCCCCGAACGGGGTCAATCTGCTGTCGCCCACGGCGTTTCGCACCCGCTTCCGCATTCCCGCGCGTGCCCCCGTGGGCACCTATGAGGTGAGCGTGAAGCTGTTTGCCGACGGGCAGCTGATCCAGGCCGCGGCGACCTCGGTGGTGGTCGAGAAGGGCGGCTTCGAGCAGCAGCTCGCCCGGTTCGCCGAACGGCACGCCTTGTTCTACGGCCTTGCGGTGGCGATCGGCTCCCTGCTGGTGGGCCTTGTCGCGAACCTGCTGTTCAAGCGCGATTGAACACGCGGGCCGCTCGCAAGAAGGTTGGCGCGCGCCGGTGAGATGCGCTAGGCAATCATTGCGTTTCAATGCAGGGCGGCGGCGGTTCGCGCGCGTGGGGGGATACATGGCCTCGGGTGATGTTTCTGTTTCCATCGAGGGTGGCGTCGCGCGGCTGACCTTGTCGAACCCGGAACGGCGCAATGCCATTTCCAGCGGCATGTGGCGGGCGCTCGCGGCCTTTGCATCGGACACCGCCAAGCGGACCGATCTCCGCGTCGCGATCATCCGGGGCGAGGGGACGCTGGCCTTCTCGGGTGGGGCGGATATTTCCGATTTCGACGCCGCGCGTTCGGACAGCTCGGGCGCGCAGACCTATGACGAACTGGTGGAAGGCGCCTGCGCGGCCATCGAGGCGGTGGCCTTTCCCACCATCGCCCTGGTCCATGGCGCCTGCGTGGGAGCGGGCGCGGCGCTGGCGGCGAGCTGCGATCTGCGGGTGGTCGCGGAAGACGCCTTCTTCGCCATCCCCGCCGCCCGGCTCGGGCTTGGATATGACCCGCGCGGCGTTGCGCGCTTCGTGCGGGTGTTCGGCAGCCAGGGGGCGCGCCAGCTGTTTTTCGGTGCCGAGCGGCTGAAGGCCACCCGCGCCTATGAGACCGGCGCGGTGGACCAGATCGCCCCGGCCGCCGAGGTGGACGCGCTCGCCGAGAAAGTGGCGCTGCGCATCGGCGAGAACGCGCCGCTGACGCTGCGCGCCGCGAAAGCCTCCATTCGAGCGGCTGAAGGGGCGGGCCACGGCGTGGCGGCCGAGGCGCGCCGGCTGACCACGCTCGCCAATGCCAGCGCCGATTATCGCGAAGGCCGTCTTGCATTCGCCGAAAAGCGCATGCCCCGTTTCAGCGGCGCTTGAGCCGCGCGGGCGCACGTTTTCGCACTTGGAAAAGCCGCCGCGGGGCGTTGCATTCGCCCCGCTTTAGCGGATATGGTCCGCGCCCATCGCGATGGGGCGTCGCCAAGTGGTAAGGCAGGGGATTTTGATTCCCCCATTCCCAGGTTCGAATCCTGGCGCCCCAGCCAGCATCCGGTGCCTCGCGCAACCCTGTCTCCCGTGCCTGAACTCCCTTTTGCGTCGAAGATGGCATGCGCCGCGAGCCTGGAAGCCGATCGTCGGGGACCAAGCGGCAAGGAGCCCGTCTGGCTTGGTTTATGCATGGTCTACTCGGGTCGCGCGGACCTGTTTGGCGGGGGTGGGTGTAATTATATCGCCAGTATCTCCGGCAGGCGCGCCCGATGCGACAGGATAAGTTCTGCCAATATAATATAAATAAGCCAGTCTAAGTATTTTCCCTGGTCAGCGAGTTTCTTTCCGAGGGGCGGGCATGAATGAATTGGTGACGAAAATTCGCGTTCACAACGAAGATTTTTTCGTGGCGAGCACGATAGAGCGCTGCCCGAAGAGCATGATGCTTCGGGAACTGGTCAAGAATGCATTGGAGGCCGCGACATCTGCGCCCCCCGGCGCGCGGCGGGTGGAGATCAATGCTTGCCTCGTGAACGGCGTGCGCAAGCTGCGCATCTGGAATACCGGCCTCGGGATGAATGCGGAAGAGCTGTTCCGCATGTGCGACATTGCCTCCTCCATTGGCAAAATGCAGGGGCTGGACGGAAATTTCGGCATGGGGGCGAAGGTGGCCTCGCTGCCCTCCAATCACCATGGGGTGCGCTATCGCTCCTGCCGCGACGGGCGCGTCAGCGAAGTGATGCTGGGTAAGCGCAATGGCGTCTACGGGCGTGTCCTGCGCCGCGATCCGGTCACCGGGGAACCGGCGGCCGTGGTTGACGTGACCGACCAGGTGAAGATCGAGGGGGGAGAAACCGCAAGCGATTGGACCGAGGTGGTGCTTCTCGGCAACCGCGAGAGCCAGGATACCATTGCCGATCCCTATGATGGGAATCCGAAGGTGCCAAAATGGTGGCTTCGGCAGGGTTTGCAGCTGCGTTTCTTCCAGATCCATGGCGATGTGGACGTTCTGATCGGGCCGGATCTGCATGACCTTCCCGGTGTGCGTTCATTCATTCCGATGGCCCAAATCTTCCGCGAGGGCTTCGCGCGCTGGGACACGGTACAGGTCGCGGACGGCGTGAAAGTGCATTTCGGCCATGATCCAATCCACCCCAAGCGTTCTGATGTGAACGCCTCCTTCAAGGACAGTTTCAGCAGCGGCTTCAGTTTGGCGGGATTGCTCTATGCCGACGAACTCTACGAAGTGCGCGCGTGGGGAGGCTGGACCGGGGAGGCACCCAATTACGGCATCAGCTCTCATGCCCGGCACGTGTCGCTTCTCGTCGAGCTTGCCGACGATTATCCGGTGCAGCCCGAGGGCTATCGGCAATTCCTGCGCTACAAGAACGGCGCGCAGGATCAGGTGCGGATGATAGATTTCGCCGCCATGGTCCGGGCCAATCATCCCGATTGGCTCCGCGAGCTGATGCGCAGCGCATCGCCCGATCAGGCCCTCATCGGCAATGTGAAGCAACAGCTGGAGAAGCTGATCGCGGCGCTTGGGCTAAAGCGGATGCGGCCGAAGTTCCGCAGTCCCCCGCCGGTGCCCAAGCCGCCGGTGCCGGTAAGTGAAAAGCCGCCGGTGCCGCCCCCCGCTCAGCCAGAGGCGGCGCCAAAGCCGAAGAGCGAGGACAAGCCCACGCCGTCGAAGCCGACGGAAGACAAAGCCAAGGATCTTCAGGAAAAGAAGGACTCCCCCGAGAAGGTGGAGGATTTCGAGGAGATGCCGGAGCTGCTGCTGTTGCGCAGCGCGCAGGACGTGGAGGAACGCACCCTCCAGCATCGTGCCGCGCGCTACTATTCGGAATCCCATCAGCTCTACGTAAATCTCCGCTATCCGAGCGTAGAACAAATGGCCGATATTTTGTTTGCGTCCCACCCGCCCGAGGTCGCGCCGAAACTTGCGCGGCAAGCGGCGACGGAAGCGGCGGAGAATGCCTTGGTCCTGCGTCTGGGCCGGGCTCTGGTCTATGGGCTCGCCAAGCGCAACGTGTCCGAGGGGTGGAGCGATGCCGAGAAGAAGCAGGTACTCTCCAGCGAGGTATTGACCCTCATTGCCGACGATCTGCATCTCGCCCTGCCAGCGGCCAAGGAGTTTTTCAACCAGCGGATTGTGCAGATCACTCGGGAAGCCGCCGAAAGCCGAGAGGCGTTCGAGAAAATGGGTGCACTCTGAAGATCAATGGATCCGTTGCGCTTCGCCAGGGAGGGAGCGCAGCGGTCCGTTGCCATGCAGCTCGTCGCCGAGCGGTGCAGGTGAGGCGGTGCAGGTGAAGAGCCGGCCGCCGCTTCCTCGCCCCTCGCTCCGCCGCCCTCACCGGGCCGGCGGATCGATCTTGATGCCGCCGGGACCGATGGTGATTTCGGTGGAATGCTGTTTCCGCTGATATTCCTGATAAGCGTAAAAGCTGCCGGCGCCGACGACGAACACGAGAGCGATGATCACGGCGTACAGGGCACTGCGGGGCATTCTTTGAACTCCTTGAGCTTGCTCAAGGTCAACGCCAAAGCCACGCCTGAGTTCCCTCCGGCTCGGCTTAAGTCGTCTGCCGCGCCATCTTTCATGCAGGCGCGCGCTCCGTCGCCCCTTCGCCATACCGCGGCCAAAACCCTGGACTAGGATCCAAGGCCTATTAGGATTGGATCCATGACCCGCTTCCTCTCGACCTTCCGCAGCGTTGGCATTCTCCTGGCCGTCGCCCTCGGCGCGGTGCTGCTGTTCACCTTGCTCGGAAGCCTGTTGATCGCGGTCGGTTTGTTCGTCACGGCCTTGGTGGTGATCGGCGGCATCCGCTACCTGCTGACCGGCAAGGGCGTGGTCGAGGTCCGCACGCAGACCTATCGGGCGGGCGAGTTCGAGATGATCGACGTCACCCCGCCCAAACCGCCCCGCCGGGACCGCTGAGGCGTCCCGTCAAGGTCGCGAGACCCTGGCCGAGCCCGTCCACGAGCCGGTCTTCCCAGGCGCGACCTTGGGTTCCGGGGCCGCCCGGCAGATGCACGAACACCACCGGAACGCCGCGCGCCGCCGCGCACGTGAGCACGCGATAATAAAGGCCATTGCAGAGGTAGCGCCCGGCATCGCGGGAGAGCGCCGCCGGCAGGCCCGCGGCGCGCATGGCCGCGAGCAGGCGGGGCAGATCCGCGCTGCTGCGGATTTCCGCCGGCCCTTCGCCCAGCTTGCGCCCCGTCATCGCCACGCCGCTCGCGTCCGGAAAGGAGCCGGCGGCGTTGACGGCGCGGCTTTCCACGCACACCACGCGCCGCCGGGATGCGACGCCAAGCAGCAGGATGATATCGGGCTTGAGCGCGTGAATGCGCAGCTCCGCCTGGTCCAAGGCGGCCCAGCGCGTGGGCAGGATTTCCACCAGCCGTTCCGTCTCCGCGAGGGCGGGACGGCCGAGCCGGCCGAGCCGGCGCGCCACCTGCGCCGAGGGGTTTTTCGGCACGCCGGGAAACGGCCCGAAGCCGCAGATCAAGATCCGCCGCTTTGTCCGGTCCACCCGCTAAAGCCCCAGCAAAGCCGCGATCTCGTTCGCGGCGAGGGTGGGGGAAAGGGTGCCTTCGGCGACATCCTTTTCCAGCGCCGGCACGCGGGCCTTGATGGCGGGATCGCTGGCGACGCACTCCGCCACCTTCTCATGCAGCAGGGTCCACATCCAGCGCACCTGCTGGGCGCGGCGTGTCGCGGCAAAGGCGCCGGCGGCTTCCGAGCGGACGCGATGGTTGAGCACTTCCGACCATAGCGCCTCGATGCCTTCCCCGGTGAGCCCGGAATAGGTCAGAACGGGCGGCGACCAATGGGCCGAGCGCGCGCCCAGCAGATGCAGCGCGGCGCGATATTCGCCGGCCGCTGCGCGCGCGCGGATAAGGTTGTCGCCGTCGGCCTTGTTCACGGCGACGATGTCGGCGAGTTCCAGCACGCCTTTCTTGATGCCCTGGAGTTCATCGCCCGCCCCCGGCAGCATCAGCACCAGGAAGGTGTCGGTGAGATCCGCCACCGCGGTTTCCGATTGGCCGACGCCCACCGTTTCCACCAGCACCACGTCGAAGCCGGCGGCCTCGCACAGGAGCATGGTTTCGCGCGTCTTCGCGGCGATGCCGCCGAGCGTCCCGCTGGAGGGCGAGGGGCGCACGAAGGCGTTGGGGTCAACGGAGAGGCGGGCCATGCGCGTCTTGTCGCCGAGGATGGACCCTCCGGTGCGCGTGGAGGAGGGGTCCACCGCCAGCACCGCCACCTTGTGGCCCTGCTGTGTGAGATAGGTGCCCAACGCATCGATGGTGGTGGATTTGCCGACGCCGGGCACGCCGGTGATGCCCACGCGATACGCGTTTCCGGTGCGCGGCAGCAGGCCCTGGAGCAGGATTTCAGCGCGGCGGCGATGATCCGGGCGGCGCGATTCGATCAAGGTGATGGCCCGCGCCAAGGCGGCGCGCTCGCCGCGAACCACGCCCTCGGCAAGCCTGGCGTCGTCGTCCCTCGCCTGCGTCATCACATCCCCTTCGGCGGTCGCGACCATTTGCACTCCTCGCATAGGCGATGCTGCGGCGCCGAGCATGCCGGCTTCGCGCCCCGCCCTCAATGGGCCCCTGGGGAACATCGCGGCCACGTCCGCGTTGTAAAGGCATCTTCCCCCACACAGGAGTTCCCTCATGAACTGGGACCGCATCGAAGGCAATTGGAAGCAATTCACCGGCAATGTGAAGGCCCAATGGGGCAAGCTCACGGACGACGATATCGCCGAGATCAAGGGCAATCGCGAAGTGCTCGAAGGCAAGCTGCAGGAGCGCTATGGGCTCGCCAAGGACGAGGTGAAGCGCCAGGTGGATTCCTGGGCCGACAACAGCCGCATGAATTGACCCGCGCGGACGGCGGGTCCGATCCCGCGTCCGTCCCGGTCCCATCGCAAGGCGCCGCGTCGCAAGGATGCGGCGCCTGCTTGCGTTTCAGGCGAGCTTGACGATCGCGCTCGCATCGAGCCGCGCCAGGGCGTCGGTGACGCGCTCGCCGGCGATCCGCAGATCCGGCGCGATTTCCGCCAGCGGCACCAGAGCAAAAGCCCGTTCCATCAGGCGCGGGTGAGGGAGCTGGAGGTCGCTCTCCTCGATCCGCGCATCCCCGAACGCGAGGATATCGATATCGATGGCGCGCGGGCCGAACCGCACCTCCCGCGCGCGGTCGCGGCCCAGCATGCGTTCCACCAGAAGCGCGAGATAAAGCAGGCCGTGCGCATCGAGCGGGCAATCCACCGCCACGACCTGATTGAGATAGGGCGGCTGGGGCACCGGCCCCCAGGGCGGCGTGCGATAAAGCGCCGAGCGCGCGGCGATGGTCAGCCCCGCCCGCGCGAGCGTGGCAATCGCGAGGGCCAGTGTTTCGCGCGGCGCTCCGACATTGGCGCCGAGGCAGAGATAGGCACGGGTGAGGCTCATTTCGCGTCGCGGATCGCCTCCGTCACGCGTGCGGCCTGCACATGGGCCGCCACGTCGTGCACGCGGATGATCTCGACCCCCGCCATGATGCCGATGACGTTGGAGGCGATCGTGCCGGGAACCCGTTCCGCCGGCAGGCTGTCGATGACCTTGCCGATGAGCGATTTGCGCGAGGTGCCGAGCAGCAGCGGATAGCCGAGCACGCGCAATTCCGGCAGGCGGGCGATGGCGGCGAGATTCTGCGGGAAGGTCTTGCCGAAGCCGATGCCGGGATCGAGCACGATGCGGTCCTTGCGCACGCCGGCGCGGAGCGCACGCTCCAGGGCGCCATCGAAGAAGGCCAGCAGCTCGTCGATGATATCGAGGCTGGCGTCCACCTCGGCGCGATTGTGCATGAGCACGGCGGCGGCCTCGCTGTCCGCCACCACGCGCGCCATCTCGGGATCGCGGGTGAAGCCCCAGACGTCGTTCACGATCACCGCTCCGGCGGCGATGGCGCGGCGGGCCACGTCGGCCTTGGACGTATCGATGGAAATCGGCACGCCGGTTTCGGCCTGCAAGGCGTCCAGCACCGGCGCGACGCGCGCCCATTCCTCATCGGCGGCCACCGGCACGTGGCCCGGCCGGGTGGATTCCCCGCCGATGTCGAGAATGTCCGCCCCTTCGCTGGTGAGGCGCCGGGCGGTCGCGAGCGCATCTTCCACCGCGAGGCTGCGGCCGCCGTCGGAGAAGGAGTCCGGCGTCACGTTCAATATGCCCATGACGAGAGTGCGCGGGCCGAGGGGCAGGGCGCGGCCGCGTGCCTGCAGCAAGCGGGGAGCAAGGGGTGAGGTCATCTGCGCGTCAACTCCGATGCCGGCCCGGCTTGGCCGGCTCACGCCACCTGTCGCAAGCCCGGAATGGCGGCGACGATCCGATCCACCAGGTCCGACCCCGCCTTTTCGCGCGCGAAGGCGACCACTTCGCGCGTGGCATCCTGCACCTGGGTCATGGTCATGCCGTTTTCCATCATCTGGTCGGCGATCCGCATCAACCGCGCCATGCCGCCGAAATGGCCGGTGGCGGCGGGAAAGGCGGCTTCGTCGGGCGGCATCTGCAATTCGCCCTTCAGGTCCGGAATGGCGGCGACGAGTTCGGCGATGGCGGCGGGCGGCGCCTCGCGCGAGAGAAACGCCAGCACCAGTTCGACGGCGGCGCGCGCGGTCTGCTCGCTCACCCCGACCTTGTCCATGAGCCGAGCGGTCAACTCATCCATGGGCAACTCCTTCTCGCGGTTTCGTCGGGACGGCGCGGCGGGATATTGACCGCGCCGCACCATGGGCGCAAGCGCGCAAAAGCGCTCGGCGCCACTTGCCCGCACGGTGTTGCCCGCGCGACAAAGCGGACAGGCAAGTTTGGGAGGATGGCATGGCGAGCCCCGATTCGGACGGCAGGATCTTTCTCGGCGCGAGCGTGGCCGGAAAGAGCGTGCATCCCCAGTATCTCTCCTTGCGGCTGGCCAATCGCCACGGCCTCGTCACCGGCGCCACGGGCACCGGCAAGACGGTGACGCTCCAGGCGATGGCGGAGGGCTTCTCCCGCGCCGGGGTGCCGGTGTTCGCCGCCGACATCAAGGGCGACCTCTCCGGCGTCGCGGCGAAGGGGGACGGCAAGGATTTCCTGCTCCAGCGCGCGAAGGACGTGGGCATCGCCTATGAGGCCGATACCTTCCCGGTGATCTTCTGGGACATGTTCGGTGAACAGGGCCACCCGATCCGCGCCACGGTCTCGGAAATGGGGCCGCTGCTGCTGGCCCGCCTGATGGGCTTGAACGAGACCCAGGAAGGGGTGCTGAACATCGCCTTCCGCGTCGCCGACGAGCAGGGCCTGTTGCTGCTGGACCTGAAGGACCTTCGGGCCATGCTGGTGTGGGTGTCGGAGAATGCGAAAAGCCTTTCCGCGCAATATGGCAATGTCTCCGCCGCCAGCATCGGTGCCATTCAGCGCCAGCTTCTGGTGCTTGAGAACCAGGGCGGGGACCATTTTTTCGGCGAGCCGGCACTGGACATCAAGGATCTGATGCGTATCGACCGTTCCGGCTACGGCACCATTTCCATCCTCGCCGCCGACAAGCTGATGGGCGCGCCACGGCTGTATGCCTGCTTCCTGCTGTGGCTGCTGTCCGAATTGTTCGAGCAATTGCCGGAAGTGGGCGACGTGGAAAAGCCCAAGCTCGTGTTCTTCTTCGACGAGGCTCACCTTCTGTTCGACGAGGCGCCGAAGGCGCTGCTGGAGAAGGTGGAACAGGTGGTGCGGCTGATCCGCTCCAAGGGCGTCGGGGTCTATTTCGTTACGCAAAATCCGCTCGACGTTCCCCAGAGCGTCCTGGCCCAATTGGGCAATCGGGTGCAGCATGCGCTGCGCGCGTTCACGCCGCGCGACCAGAAGGCGGTGAAGGCGGCGGCCGAGACCTTCCGTCCCAATCCCAAGCTGGATACCGCCCAGGCGATCATGGAACTGGGCAAGGGCGAGGCCCTTGTCTCGATGCTCGAAGGCAATGGCACGCCCACCATGGTTGAGCGCACGCTCATCCGTCCCCCTTCCGCGCGCATCGGGCCGCTGACCGAGCCGGAGCGCCGCGAAATCCTGCGGCAAAGCCCGGTGGGCCACCTCTACGATACGCCGCTCGACCGGGAGTCGGCGTTCGAGATCCTTCAGCAGCGGGCGGCTGAGAAAAGCGCGCCCGAAAAGGGCGGCCCCGGAACGGGCGCGCCGGAGCGGGTGCCCCCGGCGGGGCCATGGGGCCGCCCGACCGTGCCGCAGACGGGGACGGCGCCCGCCCGCGTCCCGACACGTGCGCCCTCCCGCGCTCCCTCGTCGAGCCGGATGACCACCACGGAAGTGGTGGTGCGACAAGTGGCGCGTTCCGTTGCGTCGCAGGTTGGAACCCAGCTTGGAAAGGCGATTTTGCGTGGAATTCTCGGCAGCATCAGCCGCTGATCCCGCCTCGCCACAGTTGCGTCCACGGTGCGATGTGGTATCAATATAGTCGAGTCGAACGTGATTGCGGGGTTGCGTTCGGCCGGAGCTGCTTAACCAGCGCCCCGGCCGTGCAGTGGCCGGTGTGCTTCCTAATGGGAGCGCCCCATGAAGGTGTTGCCAACTGCCCGCATTCTCATTGTCGATTCGGATTCGGCGCGTCGTGAAATCACATGCGTGGGCCTGAAGGCGCTGGGCGTCGGGGCCGTCACCGAAGTCTCCTCCATCGATGAAGCGCTGAACGCTCCGCGCGCTTTCGACGTGCTTGTCGTCCAGGCGTCCTCCATGGATCTTGTGCCCGATCATCCGTTCCGAGAAGGGCCGGATGCGGTGCCCGGTATCCTCGTGACCGACGGGGCGCCCGCCGTTCTGGCGCGCCTTGCAAGTCGCGCCGGCTATGATGCGGCGGTGGCCATGCCCTTGCTGCCGCGCCTGCTCTATCGGCGGGTGGGCTCCGTGCTCCAGCGGGCGCGCCGGGCCCAACGGCCGGCCTTGTCGAGCCATGACGATGCCACGGTGCGCAGTCCGCTGCTGGCCGCCAGCTGAGGCCCTGGCGCGGCAGGCGGCCCGCGCATCCAGGCCTGGGGCGGGAATATTCCCAATGATTCCGGTCACTTGTCTTGTCGCCCCGGGGCTCCGGGGCCGACCTCCCGCGCACGCCTGAGCCGCGCCGCCGCGCCGGCGGGGCCGCATTCCATCGCTGGATCCATCTTGCCTCACGGCGCGGCGCGGCCCAGCATCGCGCCCGATTCCCTTGGCCGGCCGGCGCGAGGGCGGAGGAGGAGAGGCACATGGCGCTGGACCGGATTTTCGATCGGATCGACGGTGAGCTCGACGCGAGCCTGGCCCGGCTCAGCGATTTCCTGCGCATTCAAAGCATTTCCACCGACCCGGCGTTCGCGGACGAATGCCGCCGCGCCGCGCAATTCGCCGCCGATTCCCTGGTTGAACTCGGCTTTTCCGCGCAAGTTCACGCAACCACCGGCCATCCCGTCGTGGTGGGGCATACGAACACCGGCGCCGCCCGTCGGGTGCTGTTCTACGGGCATTACGACGTGCAGCCCGTCGACCCCCTGGAGCTGTGGGACAGCCCGCCCTTCGACCCGCAGATCCGCACCAGCCCGGACGGCCGCCAGCAGATCGTCGCGCGCGGAGCCAGCGACGATAAGGGCCAGATCTTCACCTTCCTCGAAGCCCTGCGCGCCCATCGCGACGTCACCGGCGCGCTGCCCGTGGATGTGACCGTGATGCTCGAGGGCGAGGAGGAGTGCGGCTCGCCCAGCATGCCGGCGTTCCTGAAAGCCCATGGCGGGGAACTCGGTGCCGATGTGGCGCTGGTCTGCGACACCGGCATGTGGGATCGCAACACGCCCGCCATCACCACGTCGCTGCGCGGCATGCTGCATGCCGAGATCACCGTGACCGGCGCGAGCCGCGATCTGCATTCCGGCTTGTTCGGCGGCGCGGCGCGCAATCCGCTGCATGTGCTCGCCCGCCTCATCGCAGACGTGCACGACGCCAAGGGCCGGGTGACCATTCCCGGCTTCTATGACGACGTGCGCGAGCCGACGCCCGCCGTGCGCGCGCAGTGGGAGGGGCTCGGCCTCACCGCCGAGGCCTTTCTCGGGCCGGTGGGCCTGTCGCTCTCCACCGGCGAGGCGGACCGGATGCTGATCGAGCAGATCCAGTCGCGCCCCACGTTCGAGGTGAACGGACTGTTCGGCGGCTATATGGGGCAGGGGACCAAGACCATCATCCCCGCCAAGGCCACCGCCAAGGTCACCTTCCGCCTGGTGGCGGACCAGGACCCGAAGGCGATCCGCGCCGCCTTCGAGGCATTCGTGAAGGCGCGCATTCCCGCCGACTGCACGCTCGACCTCATGCTCGGCGAGGGCAGCCCGGCGGTGATGGTGCCGCCCGACAGCGCCGATCTCGCCAAGGCGGCGGCGGCGCTGGAGGCGGAATGGGGCGTTGCCCCCGTGACCATCGGCAGCGGCGGGTCCATTCCCATCGTCGGCCAGTTCAAGGCCGCGCTCGGCATGGACACCCTGCTGATCGGCTTTGCCCTGGACGATGACCGCATCCATTCGCCGAATGAGAAATACGACGTGCGCAGCTTCCGCCAGGGCACCCGCAGCTGGGCCCGAATTCTCAGCGCATTGGCCGCGAAATAAGGCCGCGCGCGGCTTTCCCCCTTGCTCCATTTCTGGCACGTAACGGGCGAAGCCGAGGCGGGGTGTAGCCATGACGGATGCGGAAGCCGAAGGTCTGGTCGATGCGTGGGCGTTCGATGGCAAGGGGCGCGCCAGCAAGCTGAGCTGGCAGGAGGTGGAGGCCGGCGCCGCTCCGGAGGGCGGCTTCATATGGCTGAATTTCCGCCATGTTCAGCGCCGCCCGCAGGAATGGCTGCGCACCAAGGCGGGCCTCGACACCTCGATTCTCGACGCGATGCTGGACGATGAGTCGCGGCCGCGCTGTTCCATGTTCGCGGATGGCGCCATGCTGGTGCTGCGGGGCATCAATCTGCATCGCAATTCGCTGCCGGAAGACCCGCTCTCGGTCTATTTCTGGGTCGATGCCAAGCGGGTGATCTCGTTCCATCACGAGCCGATCTCGGCGCTCGCGGACTATGCCGATTCCCTGAGCCGGCGGCATTGCGCCCACACCCAGGGCGAGATGGTGGCGGAAGTCGCCATGCGCCTCGTTGACCGGCTCGACGCCGTGGTCGCGAGCCTCATGGACGAGGCGGACGAGCTGGAAGACCTCGTGCCCACCACGGGCGCGGGCGAGATGCTGCCGAAGCTGGCGGTGCTGCGGCGCGTCTCCATCAAGCTGCGTCGCCACATCGCGCCCCAGCGCGAGGCGCTCAATCATTTCTCGCTGGAGGACGACCCCTGGATCGGCCCCAAGGACCGCAACCGCCTGCGGGACGCCGGCGACCGGGTGGCGCGCTTCACCGAAGAGCTGGATTCCATCCGCGAGCGCGCGTCCCTGATCCGCGACCAATTGGTGGACCGAAGGGCGGAGCAGATGAACCAGTCCATGCTGGTGCTGGCGGTGGTGACCGTGGTGTTCGCGCCGCTGACGCTGATCTCCGGCCTGTTTGGCATGAACGTGGGCGGCATTCCCGGCACGCAGGACCCGGATTCCTTCTGGGTCATCACCGTGATCCTGGTGATGTTCGCGACCGGCCTCGTGGTGCTGTTCCGCCGCCTGAAATGGATCTGAGGCGGTCGCCCCGGCGCCGCTGACGGCGCTGCCACGCCCAGGAGGGCGAAGCCGCCCTGGGGCGCGATCCGCTCGGGAAAAGTGGGGAGGCGGCGCTGTTCCAGGCGGCGCGCCGCGCGGGGCAAGATCCCCGGCCAAGATCCGCCGGGAAGAGCCGCCGCCAAGATCCGCGGCCAAGATCCGCGGCCAAGATCCGCAGCATCGCGCCCGGAGGCGGGGGGCCTGGAATCACCGGGCCGGCGCGCCGACCCGGTGGGATTTTGTCGCGTGCGTCCGCTTCGCGTGCGTCCGCTTAGCGCGCGTCCGCTTCGCGCGCGGAGTGCTCAGTTCTTGCCGCCGGCGAACACGCTCGGGAAGGTGCGGCCGCGCACGTCATAGACGCGCGCATAGATGACGCCTTCGCGCTCCACCTGCACCAGCACCGGGGCGGGCACCTGGGCGCAATAGAATTCACCCAGCATCAGGGCGAAATCGGCACCCTCGGTATTGTAGGTGGTCTCGAAGCGCGGACCGAGCTCCACCGCCGCCGCGTGATGCGGCCCGCAGACCGCCACCTTGAACTTGCGGCCCTGGGGCAGCGCGCGGCGGTGCTCGTCCACATATTCGTCCAGCTGGGCGGAGGCCTGTTTGAAGGCAAGGCCCCAGTAATCCAGCATGAACTGGCTGTCGGCGCCGCGCACGCCCCCCACGAGATGGTTGTAATAGGTGTACTGATAGGGGTGAATCTCGGCGAATTCCACCGCCGGAAACGCCAGGCCGACCATGAAGAGGCCCGCCACGGCGGCCCGCGCCGCGCGGCTGAAGCCCGCAACCCATTGCCAGATCCAGTTCCCGGCGAGGCCGCCGAGCAGCGCCAGGGCGGGGGTGACGAACACAAAATGGCGGATGCCATTGTACATCACCGGCCGGGTCACCACGGTCAGCAGGATCGGGAAGGCGGCCGCCGCGACGATCAGCAGCAGGGCGGCGCGGCGCGTGCTGCTGCCCTTGCCGAAGAAAGCGGCCACGAGCGCGCCGGCGGCGCCGGAGAGCGCAAGGCCGAGGAACAGTTCCGGCATCTGCACCGCGAACAGGGTCGGCACATAGGTGCGCGGCATGTCCGGCACCAGCACGGGGCTGCCTTCATACAGCTCGCGCCACGGGACTTCCCAGAAGTTGGAATAATAAGCCAGCGCCCGCAGGGGGTTGAGCGGCTCGATGACCGCCCAGGGCCACACCAGGCCCAGCACCAGATAGGCCAGCGGCAGGCCGAGCGCCATCAGGCCGAGGAAGCCGGCGGCGCGCCCCAGCATCTTCTTGAAGCCCATCTGGCGCCATTCGATCGCCATCAGCAGCAGGAAGGCAAGCCCGGCATAGCCGACCGCGATCAGCCCCAGCACGCGGGTGCCCACCGCAAGGCCGAGGCAGAGCCCGAACAGGGCGACGCTGCGCCAGGTAGGCTTGGGATATTCGTCCAGCACCCGCACGATGGAATAGAGCAGGCCGGCCACAGCCACGGCGAAGGGCGCATCCTTCGCGTTCATGAACATATGGCCGTAATAGAGCGGGCAGATCACCAGCAGGCACAAGGCGACGAGGCCGCAGACCGGGCCGCCGAGCCGGCGCCCGGTGCGCCATACGATGGTGAAGCCGATCACGCCCACGACCGCGCCCAGCAGGCGGCGGATGCTGAAAATATCCACCGCCGGCAGCCATTTGTGGATGGCCGCCGCGATCAGGTCGAACCCGCCGCCATAATAATAAAGGTTGACAAAGGAGAACACCTTATCCTGCGTCAGGCGGGAATCGAAATATTTGTACAGCAGATCGCCGTATTGGGAGTGGGTGAAGTCGTCCCACCCCAGTCCGTAATCCCCGAAGGTAAAGACGGCGAGCAGGAACACGGCCGCAATGAGGGCCAATGCCACGCGATCTACGCTGGACGCGGGCAGACGAAAGACACTTGCGACTCGCATGGAAGGAAGCATCCAACTCTAACGCTGTGCACCAGCTCCGAAAACATGACGGGCGCAGGGCAGCTTGGCCTGCGCGGCCGGTCACGTAACCGTGAGCCCGAGACTAAATCCGGCGAGCGTCAGCGATGCAAGAAGTTTATGCATTGCGACGCAGCAATTATCACTACCCGCCAAGATTGTGCTGTCTAATTCAGCTTGAAGGCAAAAGCTTGCGCGGATCTTGTGCATTCGCGGCGGAAGTGAGCCGGATATAAGAAAGGCCGGAGCAAACATTGCTCCGGCCTCGCATGGCGGTACTATTCTGGGTTATGGCCCACGGGTCCGAAACCGAGCCTGCGCGGCTCAGGCGGCCTTGCTGTACAGCTCGGCCACATAGTCCCAATTCACCAGGTGATCGAGGAAGGCCTTGAGATAGTCGGGGCGGCGATTGCGGTAGTCGATATAATAGGAATGTTCCCACACATCGACGCCGAGCAGCGGCGTGCCGCCGTGCACCAGCGGGTTTTCGCCGTTGGGGGTCTTGGTGATGGTGAACTTGCCGTCCACCAGCGCGAGCCAGGCCCAGCCGGAGCCGAACTGGCCGATGCCGGCGGCGGTAAAGTCTTCCTTGAATTTCTCCACGGAGCCAATGTCCGCGATGATCTTCTTTTCAATCTCGCCGGGGATGGCGCCGCCGCCATTGGGCTTCAGCCACTGCCAGAAATGCAGATGGTTGTAATGCTGGGCGGCGTTGTTGAAGAGGCCGGCATTCTTGCCAAACGACCCCTTCACCACCTCCTCGAGGGATTTTCCCTCGAATTCTGTTCCCTTTAGGAGATTATTACCGTTATTGACATACGCAAGATGATGCTTGTCGTGATGATATTCGAGCGTCTCGCGGGACATGTAGGGTGCGAGGGCGTCGTAAGAATAAGGCAGTTCGGGAAGCGTGAAAGACATCTGGCGTCTCCGCGTTCGGTCCGGGAGGAGTTCTACGACCCCCCCGCCGGTGACCGGGCAGGGGCGGGCGCCTGAACTGGGACCTAGATAGGCCGGGCTGGGGCGAGGGACAACAGCGCATCGGGCTGAATTGTTTCTTTCTCTTTCTAATGTATGAGACCGGGGGCACGCCGGTCGTGCGTGGAGTTGAGAGAATGTGGCGAATCCTGGTGGCTCTCGGTGGGCTCCTCGTGGCGGTCGGCCTTCTGGCTCTGGCGCTCGGGGCGGCGATCTTCGTTTCGAATTTCGGCAATGCGCTGATCGCCACCGGGGCGGTGAGCGTCAGCGGCGGCATCGTCGTGATCTGCATTGCCATGGTTCTGAAGGAGGTGGCGCGGCTGAACGCGCGCTTCGACGTCCTGGAAGGCCACGCTCCCGCCGGTGCCGCGCCCCTGGCGCTTGCCGACGAGCATGCCGAGCGCGAGGCCCACGAGGCGGATTTCACGCCGCTTGAAGAGTATGAGCCGCCGGCGCAGCTGCGCGAGCCGCCCGCGCGGGCGCGCCTGCCGTTCGGCGAGGGCGCTCCCGCCGCCGACCAGCGGCGCGGCCGGGTGCTGGATCGCCCCCAGGAGCGCGCCGAGGAGCCGGTGCCCGATCGCGTGGCGCTGGAGCGGGCCGGCATGGAACGCGCCCTCGACCGCTCGCTGGAACGGGCGGTGGAACAGATGCCGGAGCGCGCCGAGCGCCCGGCCTTCGACCGCCCCCCGGCCGCGCGCAATCCGCTCGACCGTCCGCCGCCGGAGCGCGCGCCCCAAGAACGGGCGCCCCAAGAACGCGCTCCCCAAGAACGTGCGCCTCAGGAGCGTCCGGCCGAGCGCAATCCCCTGGATCGCAACCCGCTGGACCGCAACCCCTTCGACCGCATTCCGGCCGACCGCATGCCGCTTGGCGGCACGCCCGACCCCCTGCTGCCCGAGCGTGCCTTGCCGCCGGAGCGGGGGCCGCAACCCCGCGGGCCCCAAGATCGCGGGCCCCAAGATCGCGGGCCCCAAGATCGGGCGCCGCAAGATCGCGCGCCTGTCGAGCGCGGCCCGGCGCAGCGTCCGCCGCAGGATCGTTTTCCGCCGGAGCGGGTGCCGCAAGAGCGGATGCCCCAGCCTCAGGAGCGTGCGCCCCAGCCGCAGGACCGCGCTCCCCAGGAGCGCGCGCCGCGTCCGCGCATCGGCTCGGATCTGCTGCCGGAGCGCGTGCTGCCCGAGCGGGCCCCCGAGCGTTCGGCGGACCTGCCGCCAGAGCCGGCCGCGCCGCCCGCCGCGCCGCCCCTGCCGGTGCCGAGCCGCCCCTATGGCGCCCCGCCGCCGCGTCGCACGGAAATGCCGGAACCGACCGTGCTCAAGTCGGGCATCGTCGGCGGAATGGCCTATACGCTCTATTCCGACGGCTCGATCCAGGCGGAGCTGCCCGACGGCGTGCTGCGCTTCTCCTCGCTCCAGGAATTGCGCGACCACGTTTCCAAGACGCCCCCCGCGAACTGAGCGGGGCAGGCCCGGCCCGGACCGACATCGCGGACCCGAACAGGATCCCGGAACGCCAAGCGCTCCGGGATTTTTTATGCCCGCCATTCGCCGGCGTCCGTCACGCGCGCGGGCTGCTGAGCGATATCCCGCATGCGTGCGCGTGTTGCAGCCGCCGCCGGATCTTTCCGCCTGCGAGCCGGATAAGCGGAAGCGCTGCTGTCGTATATTCGATGGCCCGAAGGCTTATGATGATTTGCAAAGGCGACGGCCCAGGGGCGCCGCGTCGGCATAAGGGGGCAGACGTGACCAAACCGGACCAGCCATCAAGCCCGTCGCGGCGCGCGGTTCTCACCAGCGGCGCGGCGCTGCTCGGCGCGAACCTGCTGCCCGAAGTCGCCGCGGCGCAGACCTCCGCCGCGATCACGGCGCCCGTAGCGCCCGCGCGCCCGGTGGTGGCGCCCGCCGTGCCCCCCGCCGGCTACAACATCCTCTTCATCCTGGTGGACCAGGAGCATTATTTCGAGAAATGGCCGTTTCCGGTGCCGGCGCGCGAATGGATCAAGGCCAACGGCATCACTTTCACCAATCATCAGGCGGCGTCCTGCGTGTGCTCGCCCGCCCGTTCGACCATCTATACGGGCCTCCACATCCAGCACACCGGCATTTTCGACAATGCCAATTCGCTCTGGCAGCCGGACATGTCGACCGACGTGAAGACCATCGGCCATCGCATCGCGGAATTGGGCTATCACGCCTCCTACCAGGGCAAGTGGCATCTCTCGGTCAATCTCGATCAGGCGAAGGACGCCATCGACGCCCCGTTGCTGGCCTATCGCAAGATCATCGAGACGTATGGTTTCGACGATTTCTTCGGCGTTGGCGATATCAACGACACGACGCTCGGCGGCTATAATTACGACGACACCACCACCGCCTTCAGCACCCGCTGGTTCCGCACCAAGGGCGAGGAAATGCGCGAGAGCGGCAAGCCGTGGTACCTCGCGATCAATTTCGTCAATCCGCACGACGTCATGTATGTGAACTCCGATCTTCCGGGCGAGTCCGTACAGGGCGCGCAGTCGGCCATGAAGATCGCCCGGCCGCCCGCGGACGAGATCTATCAGGCGACCTGGGACGTGAAGCTGCCGGCCACGCGCAGCCAGCCCTTCACTGCGCCCGGCCGGCCCAAGGCACAGCAGATCTATCAGGACGTGCAGAACGTGCTGGTGGGCGCGTGGCCCGACGAGGATCGCCGCTGGCGCCTGCTGCGGGACTATTATTACAATTGCATCCGCGACTGCGACCGGCAGGTGATGAGCGTGCTCAATGCGCTCAAGGCCAACCACATGGACAAGAACACCATCATCGTGTTCACCGCAGACCATGGGGAATTGGGCGGCAATCACCAGATGCGCGGCAAGGGCAATTCCACCTATCGCCAGCAGAACCATCTGCCGCTGATGATCGTCCATCCCGCCTATCCCGGTGGCGTGGAATGCAAGGCCGTGACCTCGCAGGTGGATTTGACCCCGACCCTGCTCGCGCTCACCGGCGCCGGCGCGGATGTTGTGAAGAAGGCCGCCGAGGGGCTGAAGGGCCGGGACTTCTCCCACCTGCTCGCCGATCCGGCGAAAGCGGCGGTGGATGCGCTGCGCCCGGCCGCCCTGTTCAATTACAATATGCTGTCGTTCCAGGACGCCAAATGGGCGCGGCAGATCGACGACTTCATGGATTCGACCGAGGTGCCCACCGCCGAGAAGATCAAGGCGCTGCTGAAGGTGGAGCCTGATTTCCACGAACGCTGCGCGATCCGCAGCATCTTCGACGGGCGCTATCGCTTCAGCCGCTATTTCGCGCCGCTGGATTTCAACACGCCCACCACGTTCGAGGAGCTGATGGCGAAGAACGACGTCGAGATCTACGACCTCGATGCCGATCCCGAGGAAATCAACAACCTCGCCCTGGACGCGGTCAAGAACCGGGATCTGATCCTGTCTCTGAACGCGAAGCTGAACCAGCGTCTCGCCGAGGAAGTGGGCGTGGACGACGGCAGCTTCCTGCCGCTCAGGAACGGGAAATGGTATTTCCCGACCGCCGCCCAGCGCGGCTGACGCCGCGCGTTTGTGGCTGACCCGGCGCGGCTTGTGCCGCGTTTGTGGCTGAACCGGCGCGGCTTGTGCCGCGCCGTGCGTTCGCCTCAGAGCTTCAGCTTCATCAGGGTCGCGGCATTGAGCCGGGCCACCTTTGCGCGCGTTTCATCGTCGAGCGGCGCATCGTCGAGGAATTTTCCGGCGACGGCGGAATCCTCATAGGGATAATCCACCGAGAACAGCACATGCTCGGCCCCGATGCCGCCGATGGCCGCCAGCAGCGGGACGTTGTCGCATTGGCCGGAGGTCGTGACATACAGGTTGCGCCGGCAATAGGCCGAGGGCGGGAGCAGCAGCGGCCGCTTGCCGACGATCAGCTCGGCCCGGCTGTCGAGGCGCCACAGGACATAGGGCAAGGTCTCGCCCATGTGGCCGAGCACGATCTTCAGGCGAGGGAAGCGATCGAACACGCCGGCGAACACCAGGCGCAGGAAATGGGACGAGGTTTCGATGTTCCATTCCCAGGTCGGCTTCAGCAATTCCGGTGCGCCCTCCAGCACATAGGGCAGGCGATAGGAATCGCCGGGGTGCAAATAAAGCGGCAGGTCGAGCGCCTGCAGGCGCTCCCAGAACACGTCGTACCGCGGATCGTCCAGATAAATGCCGTTGGTCTGCCCGTTCACCATGGCGCCGGCAAAGCCCAGCTCGCGCACGCAGCGCTCCAGTTCGGCCGCGGCGGCGGCGGGATCCTGCATGGCGAGATGGGCGAAGCCGGAATAGCGGTCGGGACGCTTCGCCACCTCCGCCGCCAGAAGATCGTTGGCGCGCTGCGCCATCTTCACGGCGACCGCGGTGTCGGCCTCCCCCTGCACGCCGGGGCCGGAGAGCGACAGCACGGCAAAGCCCACGCCGGCGCTGTCCATGGCCGCGAGCCGCTGCTCGCCGAAATCCGACATGGCGGCGATCAGGTGCGTGCGGGCCTCGTCCGAGACCTTGGGCATGGCCTGGTCCAGGTAGGGAATGAAATCGGGCAGGATGAAGTGTTCTTCGAGGGCGATTTTCATGGCTCGGCCTTTGGGATGGAGCGTGCTCCGCGCCTGTAGCTGCGAAAGAGGGGCCCCGGAGCAGGGAGATCGGCGCGGTAGGCCGGCAGATCCGGCTTGACCTAGACTAAGGTATGTTACTTCTGTGAGAAAAGCGGCGGCGCCGTCTTGAGCGCGGCGATGGAAGGTTCGGTTTGCCTCTCACGGGAGAAACGCCATGTGCCAGCATTGTATCGACAATCCGCATCCCTCCCGCCGCCATCTGCTGGGCGCCGGGCTCGCCCTTGCGGGCCTTGCCGCCGGCGCGCCGCTGTTCGGCCGCCCGGCTTTCGCGCAGGCAGCGGCCCCCGACGCGCCGGCGCCCGCCGCCAATGCCATATCGCCCGATGCGGCGCTCGCGCGGATCATGAAGGGCAACGCCCGCTATGCCGCCAACACGCGCATCAACAAGGATTATTCCGCCGGCCGCATGGAACGGGCGCGGGCGCAATATCCCATCGCCGCGATCCTGAGCTGCGCGGATTCGCGCGTCGCCCCCGAACTCGCCTTCGACCAGGGGCCGGGCCGTCTGTTCGTGGTCCGCGTCGCCGGCAATTTCGTCAATGACGATGGCCTCGCGAGCCTGGAATACGGCGTGAAGGTGCTGGGCGTGCCGCTCATCATGGTCCTCGGCCATTCTGGATGCGGCGCGGTCTCCGCCACCATCAAGGTGATCCAGGACGGTACGACCCTGCCCGGCCACCTGCCCGAACTGGTCGGCGCCATGAAGCCCGGCATCGAGGCGGCGATCGCCCGCAAGCCGAAGAACCTGCTGGCCGAGGCCACAGCCGAGAATGTGCGCTACAACGCCCGGCGGCTCGCCGAGGCCAAGCCGATCATTGGCGACATGGTGGGCGCGGGCAAGGTGAAGGTGGTCGGCGCCGTCTATGACATCGCCACCGGCCATGTGAATTTGCTCTGACAGAGCGGGAAAGCGGGGCGGCCGCGGCTTTCCGCGCCGCGCCCCGCCGGACGGGGGAGTGCGCGGGGCATCGTTGCGGCGCCTGAGGTCCAGGTGCGCGCGATTGCCTTTCTTTCTCAAGCCCTCATGGCCGGGCCTCTCCCGGCCCCCCACGGCGGGCCGCATGCGCGGGCCTTGAATGGCCGGTGCCGGAGGTGCCGCGTGGATGCACGGGACACGCCCGTGCATGACGATGCTCTGCGGCGATCGCGCCAGGCCCTGACCGTCGATCAGTCTTTGGCGCGCGCCCGGCCGGTCAGCGACAAGGCGAAGACATAGGTGAGCGCCACTTCGTCCAGCCGGTCGAACCGGCCGGCGGCCCCGCCGTGTCCGGCCTCCATATTGGTGCGCAGCAGCAGCGGCGTGTCGGAGGTGGCGAGGGCGCGCAGCCGTGCCACCCATTTTGCCGGTTCCCAATAGGTCACGCGCGGGTCGGTGATGCCGGCCAGCGCGAAGATCGCGGGATAGTCCTGCGCGCGCACATTATCCACCGGCGAATAGGCGCGGATGCGCTCGAACGCCGTCATGGAGGCGATGGGATTGCCCCATTCGGGCCATTCCGGCGGGGTCAGCGGCAGGCTGTCGTCCAGCATGGTGGCCAGCACGTCGACGAACGGCACTTCCGCGATGATGCCCTTGAACAGGTCCGGCCGCATGTTGGCGACGGCGCCCATGAGCATGCCGCCCGCCGAGCCGCCCTGCGCGACGATGTGCTCCGGCCGCGTGAAGCCGGCCGCCACCAGATGCTCGGCGGCGGCGATGAAATCGGTGAAGGTGTTGGTCTTCTTGTCCAGCTTGCCGTCGGCATACCAGCGCCAGCCCTTCTCCGTGCCGCCGCGCACATGGGCGATGGCATAGACGAAGCCGCGATCGACCAGCGACAGGCGATTGGTGGCAAAGCCCGCGGGAATCGTGATGCCGTAGGCGCCATATCCGTAGAGCAGGCAGGGCGCGGTGCCGTCGAGCGGGGTATCGGCGCGGTAGAGCAGGGAGATGGGGATGCGCTCCCCGTCCGGCGCGGGGGCGAAGATGCGGCGGGTGACATAGGCCGAGGGGTCGTGCCCGCTCGGCACCTCCTGGCGCTTCAGCAGCGCGCGGCCGCGCGCGTGCATGTCATAGGCCCAGACCTCCGCCGGGGTGGTCATGGAGGCATAGGTGAAGCGCAGTTCGGTGGTCTCGAACAGAAAGCCGCCGTTCAGGCCGAGCGCATAGGCCTCCTCGTCGAAGGCGACGGCGTGCTCCTCGCTGGAGAACACCGCGCGGATGACGATGCGCGGCAGGCCGTTTTCCCGCTCCAGGCGCACGATGAAGCCGCGATAGGCCACGTGGCTCAGGATCATCCGGCCCGGCCGGTGCGGCACCAGATCCACCCAGCACGCCCGGCTGGTGCCGTGGCTCGGGGCCGTGACCAGCTTGAAATCCTCCGCCCCGTCGGCATTGGTGAGGATGACCAGGCTGTCGTTGCCGTCGAGGTCGGGATGGTGCTCCACGTCATAGCGCACGCCGGCTTCGCGCGGCGCCACGCAATGGGGCACGGGTTCCGCCAGGGCGAGGTCCAGCAGATGGACTTCCGAGGTCTCGTGATCGCCGCAGGCGATCAGGCCGAAGGCGTGGGACTGGGTCTTGCCCAGCGAGACGAAGAAGCCCTTGTCCTTCTCCTCATACACCAGCGGGTCGTCGGCGGGATCGGTGCCGATGCGGTGGCGGTGGACGAAGGCCGGGCGATGCTCCGCATCGCGCTTGATGTAATAGAGATGTTCGCCGTCGTCGGACCAGAGCAGATCGCCGGTGGCGCCCTCCAGCCGGTCCGGCAGGTCCGCGCCGGTCTCAAGGTCGCGCACGCGGATGGTGAAGAGTTCGGAGCCCTGCTCGTCCGCCGCCCAGGCGAGGCGGCGATGGTCGCGGGTGTGGCTGTTGAGGTAGAGGCGGAAGTTCGGCTTGCCCTGCGCCTCCTGATCGCCGTCCAGCATCAGCTGTTCCGGGCCCTCGGGCAGCGGCACGCGGCACAGAAGCGGGTGCTGCCCGCCTTCGCGGTGGCGCGAGTAATAGGCGAACGCGCCGTCCGGGGCCGGGACGGACGAATCGTCCTCCTTGATGCGGGCGCGCATCTCGGCGACCAGCTGCCCCTTCAGCGCCTCATGGGGAGCGAAGAAGGCCGCCGAATGGGCATTCTCCGCCTCCAGATAGGCGCGGATGTCGGGCGCGAGCACGGACGGATCGCGCATGACCTCGCGCCAATTGTCGGCGCGCAGCCAGGCGTAATCGTCGGTGAGGGTGAGGCCGTGGACCACCCGCTCGGCGGGGCGGCGGGCGGCCCGGGGAGGATCAACCCGCATCGGAGGTATCGGACGCAGGCGTTTCGTCCAGCTTCAGGTCGAGCGCCGTTCCGTTCATGCAGAACCGCAGGCCGGTGGGCTTGGGTCCGTCGGGAAAAACATGGCCGAGATGGCTGTCGCAGCGCGCGCAGCGGCTCTCCACGCGCACCATGCCATGGGCGCGGTCCTCGTGATTGGTGACGGCCTTCGGATCGAGCGGGGCATAGAAGCTCGGCCAGCCGGTGCCGGAATCGAACTTGGTCTGCGAGCTGAACAGCGGCGCGCCGCAGGCGGCGCACACATAGGTGCCGGCGCGCTTCTCGTCCCAATAGGGGCCGGTGAAGGCATGTTCGGTGCCCTGCTGGCGCAGCACGCGATATTGGGCGGGGGAGAGCTCCGCGCGCCATTCCGCCTCGCTCTTCACCACCTTGTCGCCGGTCGGGATCTCGCTGGATGTCGGGGCCTTGGCTTCGGTGCTCACGGGCAGTCTCCCAGTATTGCGCTCCCTCGAAGTAGGCATTCCCCCGCCGCCCCGCAAGTCGCGCCCCGATTGGCGCCGCCTCGCCGAAGCGCGGGGGGAAGCGCTTGATATGATGGGACAATGCGCAAGAGGTCTTGCACCGGGCTAGTGGAGGGCAGGGGTTCGTGCACGATCGCCTAATAGCGAGGAAGAAGAGTTGTACTTTTCATGAGAATGAACTTGCAATTCGTTGCCCTTCAACATAACTAGCTATGGCGGTGCCATCGTCGAGTCGATGCAAGCGTCGCTTCGCGGGCCGATGACAGCGTTGGTGAGGCAACGGCTTCGCCGGTTCCGTATGCAAATTCGATTTCCGTTTCAAACCAGAAGAAAGTCCCATGAGCGAAGCATCGGAATCGACAACTTACATCGAGCTGGCGGCGGATATCGTCTCTGCCTACGTCAGCAATAATTCCGTGTCAGCCGCCGAACTTCCCGCCTTGATCAATGAAGTGCATGCCGCGCTGCAACGCGTCTCCAAGGGCGAGGTCGAGGCCGCGCCGGAGCCGCTGAAGCCCGCCGTGCCCGTAAAGAAGTCGGTGACGCCTGATTTCATCGTCTGCCTGGAAGACGGCAAGAAGTTCAAGTCGCTCAAGCGGCACCTGCGCACGCAGTACAATATGAGCCCGGAGCAGTATCGCGAGAAGTGGGCGCTGCCGGCCGATTATCCCATGGTCGCCCCGAGCTATGCCGCCGCGCGCTCCGAACTTGCCAAGCAGATGGGTCTTGGCCAGCAACGGCGCCGCCGCCGCTGATTTGTATAGTCTGGCGCACAGGGTGCTGGACCCGGACCGGGCTTGGCTCGGCGGCAGGGCGGGATCTGAACGCGGCGCCGGATGACGCGGGCTTCGGCCGGAAGAAAACGGTTACAAGCAACGCCGCCCCCTCGGGCGGCGTTTTTATTTGCCCATTGCTCGCCCGAATCCTCCGCACCCTGTCACGCGCCGCCCGCGGGCGGCCGGGGGCGGGGCGAAATGGCGTTCCCGCCCGTCCTGCTCGCGGTACAATAGGCCGCGACCAGCCGTCGCAAAGCCGCATGGCGGACGGGATCATAACACTGGCCGCTGCGGGCTGAGCGTCGCGCGGCCCGCAATGCACTTTGCGCGGCCGCGCGATTATTTGCGGTCAATAAGGTCAATCCTTCGAGTCGCGCGTTAATCGACTCGTCCTTGCTCGCGCACCGAAACGCGCGGATGCCCCGCGCGTGGGGCTGCGCCGTCGCCGGGGCCGGTGCGGCGGGCGGGCGCGGACGCGGCTGGGGGAGAGTCCGCGGGTGGGAATTGGGTGCCATGATGCCTCCTGCGATTGGCGCCACAGCATGCCTCAGGTTTTGAAAGTGGGGATAATTTCCTATCATCTGAAGCGGAGAAACCCGGAAAAATTCAACTTAAGTTACGATAAAACGGGAAGAAAATATTTTTCGATTCAGCGTTGCGGCGGAAAAATCTTCCCGCCTTGATTTTAGTCCGCTCTGGAGTTAGGAATAAATACTCCAATCGGAGAGCGCGATGCGTCCAAAACCCCGCCAAGCCAACGCCCGTCCCGCCGTGCCGCCGTCCGTGGACCCGTTTCGCCCCCGCTGCCGGCGTGGCGCCCGGCAGGCTGGCACTTCCTTACCGCCCGGCGATGCCCTTTTACCGCCCGGCGATGCCCTGGCGCGATGCCGGGCGGCGCGGCTGCTGGCGGCCGCCTTCGTCCATGTGCCGCCCCAGGCCCTGGAGGGCACGCGCGGCGCCGCGCCGGTGCGACTGGCGCGGCATGTGGCCCTTTATGTGGCCCATGTCACGCTCGGCGTGCCGCGCGGCACCGTGGCCGTCCATTTCGGGCGCGACCGCACCTCCATCGCCTATGCCTGCGCGCGCATGGAGCAGCGCCGGGACACGCCGGATTTCGATCGCGCCTTGTCCGCGCTCGAAGCCTGCGCCGCCCAGGCGATCGCGCAGGGCGTTCCCGGCCCGGTTCCTCGCCCGGCCGGCGTCACCCACCCCGTTCCCGGAGAGATGGCATGACCGCAGATCCGCTGTCCCCCGCGCCGCGGGGCGCATCGCCGCGCGGGCCGAGCCGGCGCGGACACAGCCCGCGCGTCGCGGTCCATCGCGTCCTGGTGGAGGGGCGCGAGCAGGAGGTGGCGCTTCACCTGGCAGAGAGCCCGCTGGCCTGGCTCGCGCGCCGCAAGGGTAAGGACGGGCGGGCCCTCATCGACCCGGTCCAGGCGCTGGCGGGCGAGCGGCTGCGGGCGGATTTCACCCGCGCCCAGCTCACCCCGCGCGTCACCACCAATTGGAGCGCGACCGGCGGCGGAGGCGGCGCGGGGCCGGAGGCCTTCAGCGACGCGGTGCTTGCGGCCAAGTGCCGCGTGGATCGGGCGGTGGAGGCCGTGGGGCCGGAGCTGTCCGGCGTGCTGCTGGATGTGTGCTGCTTCCTCAAAGGCCTGGAGAGCGTGGAAAGCGAGCGCGGCTGGCCGTTGCGCACCGCCAAGGTGGTGCTGGCGCTCGCCCTCGACCGCCTCGCCGCCCATTACGGCCTCGCCCGCGCCACCGAGGGCCACGCCCATGTGCGGGGCCGCACCTGGCGCGCGGAACCCGATGCGCCGGACTGAGAGGCCTGCCGCCGGCCTCGCCTCCGCGCAAGGCGCGGGCCGTCCGCGAACCGACCGCGCGGCGGCCGGATCGCCCTTGACCCGGCGCCGGCATCCCCTCAAATGGCCCGACGGCGCGTGCACGCCGGGCACAAGGGGTGGCGGGATGATCAATTCCTATCTGAGCGTGATGCGCCAGTACGCGACCTTCACCGGACGCACCAGCCGCAAGGACTTCTGGTTCTATGTGCTCGCCGTCATCCTGCTGAGCCTCCTCGCGCAGGTCCTGGACCTGATGCTCTTCGGCGGTGAGGTGGCGAGCGGCGACGGCATGGTGGTCGTCGAGAGCTACGGCATTCTCCTCGGCATCGTGCATCTCGTGCACTTTGTGCCGGGCCTCGCGGTCAGCGTGCGTCGGCTTCACGACACGGATCGCACCGGCTGGTGGCTGCTGCTCGAACTCACCGGCATCGGCGCGCTGGTGATCCTGGTCTTCAATGCCCTGGCGGGAACGCGCGGGCCGAATCGGTTCGGGCCCGATCCGCTCGCCTATGGCGCGCCCGCGGCGCCCGCGCCCACGGGCACGATCCTGCCCGGCCGGTAGGCGCCCCGCGCCCGCGCTCAGGCTTCGGCGAGGGCGGCGCGCGCATCGGCGCGAATGCGCTCCACCATGGAGCGCAGGCCGTTGGAGCGCTGCGGCGTGAGATGGCCCTCGAGGCCGATGCGGCGGAACACCGCCAGAGGATCGGCCTCCAGGATCTCGCGCGCGCCCTTGCCGGAAAGGATGGCGAGCAGCACCGCCACCAGGCCGCGCACGATATGGGCGTCGGAATCGCCCTTGAATTCCAGCACCGGCCCGTTCGGCCCGTCGCGCCGGCCGCTCACCAGCCACACCTGGCTGGTGCAGCCCTGCACCTTGTTGGCGTCGGTGCGCTCGGCCTCGGGGAACGGCGGCAGGGCGCGGCCCAGCTCGATGACGAAGCGGTAGCGGTCTTCCCAATCGTCGAGAAGCTCGAAATCGGCCACCAGGGCCTCGATATCCTGATCCGCTGTCATCGCACCTGCCCGTAAGACGCCGCCGACGCCGTGTCGGCATCATTGGTCGGTTCTGCGCCATATAGGCTGCGCGCAGCCCCGGCAAAAGTCGAGACAAGCAAAAAATGCGCCGCGCACGGGCAGGGCGGAGGGATTTATTTGAAACGAACGGACCGGTCGCGGCGCGCGGATGCGCCGGGGCGCAGGCTTCAGGCGGGGCGCTTCAACGGGGTGGGAACGCCGGGCGTCGCGGCCGGGGTGCTAGCGGGCTCGCCGCCCCAGCCGGGAATGAGATCCTGCGGGGTCAGGCCGTGGCTGGACGCCGATCCGGCGGGCGCGGCGGCATCGCTGCGGGCGTGGCCGAGCGCGTCGGCGACCCATTTGATGCCGACCTGGGCCTTTTCCGTGAGGTTCACCAGCATGTCGCCGCCCACGGCGCAGGCGTCCGGCTGGCGCTGGCAGAAGCCGCGCGCGTCCGCCACCGCCGACTGCACCGCGACGAACGCCTGCCACGGACCGACCTCGCGCCCGTCCGAGGACGTGCCGATGGGCAGCAGCAGCAGGATCAGTCCCAGCCAGAACGTCATGCGGATCAAAAAGAACATGGAGCGCCTCGCTTCAAGCTCCCCCGGGCGGCCCGCCCACCGGCGGGCCTGGACCATTTCCGCGGCGAAACCGGCTCTCGCCGGCCTCAACCTTTGGATAACCATAGATACCAGAACGGGGGGACTGCCGCAGCGCCCGCGCCGCTCGCCGCCCCCCGACTTTTCAAGACATCGTTAACGCTGGTCCAGCCGCCGGACGGGCCTTAGCAGTTCGTTTAAGGGCGCCGTGCAAGCTTGCCGGGGATGAACGAGGGGGCGCCGCACGGCGCTGGGGCAGCCATTGCGTGTCGCGACTGTGATGAGACACAAGCTTGGACCGGATGGACGCCCGGCGTATGCCGTCGATCCTCGGGGCAGCCTTGCCGATATCGGCCTTCTGGCCTGGCGCAGCACGCAGGCGCTGGGCGCGCTGTCGCTGCTGTGCGCCGGCGCGGGCGGGGCGGTGCTGCTGGCGGAAGCTGCCGGGCTCGCCTCGGGCGGCGCGCCCGATGGCCTGTGGCTGCTGGCCTGCGGGCTGGTTTCCGCGGCGCTGGCCGGGGTTTCCGGCGGCCTGTCGCGCACTGCGGTGCGCCTGCGCGGCGCCGGAACGGGCGCCGATCTTGCCCTCGTCACCCATCATTTGCGCTCCGGCGAGGTGGTCACCATCGCCCATGCCCAAGCCCCTTTCGCCGCCCTTCCCGGTGCCCAGCTGGTGGGACACGGCCTGTTCGAGCGCATCCTGGTGGCGGACCGGCCGGCGTTTCTCGCCGCCGTCTCCGGTGCGGCCGGCCTGACGCTGGATGCCCACGACCTGCGCTGCGAGGTGCGGCTGCGCTGCGAGGCCGATGGGCTCGCGCCGGAATTCGTGTGGATGGAGATGCGCGCCTTTCCGCTGGAGGGCGGCCGCGTGCGCGCCTGCTGGCGCGATATCGGCGCCCAGAAGGCCAAGGCCGAGCAGGAAGCCGCCGCCCGCCAGGAAGCCGAGCGCGCCAACGCGGCCAAGAGCCAGTTCCTCGCCGCCATGAGCCACGAGCTGCGCACCCCGCTCAACACCATCCTCGGCTTCTCGGAAATGCTGCTGGGCGATGCGGCCGGCCGGATGGACGGCGAGAAGCGGGCCGAATACGCCCGCATCATCCATGACAGCGGCCAGCACCTGCTGGGCGTGGTGAACGACATCCTCGATCTGTCGCGGGTGGAGGCCGGCGCCTATGAGCTGCTGGTGGAGCCGGTGGACGTGCGCCGGCTCGCCCAGACCTGTCACGACATGATGGCGATCGAGGCGGTGCGGCGCGATGTCCGCATCACCCTCGCCCTGTCGAGCCGGGTGCCGCCGATCCTCGCCGATCAGCGCGCCTTGAAGCAGATGCTGCTCAACCTGCTGTCCAATGCGCTCAAGGTCAGCGCGCCCGGGGCGCGGGTGGAGGTGTCCGCGCGCCTCGAGGGCGGCAATCTCCTGATCGCCGTGGCGGATCAGGGGCCGGGCATGTCGGCGGCCGACGTGGCGCGGCTCGGCGAGCCGTTCTTCCAGACCGGCGACATGGAGCGCCGGCGCACCGGCAGCGGCCTCGGCCTTGCGGTGGTGCGCGCGCTGGTGCGCCTGCACGACGGGACGTTCGAGGTGGCGAGCGTGCTCGGGCGCGGCACCACGGTGACGCTGAGCCTGCCGCTGACCCGCCCCGCCGTGGTGGTGGCGCCGTTCGCGCGGCCCGGCGCGGCCGCCCAGGATGGGGAGCGGCGGCGGGCATGAGAATAGATTACGGCGAAAGCCATGCCTCCGCCGCCGGGTTGGGCGACATGCTGTTTGCCGACCCGCCGCGCGCCCGGCTCGGCATGCGCGTCGGCGATGCGCTCGCGGCCCTGGTGGGCGTGGCCCTCACCGGCGCGGTGCTGGTCAATGTGTTCGTGATGCAGAGCGGCACGCGCCCCGGTCCGGTGCCGGGCGGCACCGCCGTGCCCATCGCTCCGGTGCCGCTGCCCAAGCCGCAGGCCGCCAATGGGGCGGCGGGCACCCACGTGCCGGCGGCGGCGCTCGCGCCGACCCCCATGGCGAGCACCGCGGTGCCCATCGTCACCGCTCCGCCGGGGGGCACGCTGGGCACGGTGAATATTTCCGGCGCCACCAATGCGCCCGCCGCGCCCGCCGGTGCGCCGATGAATATCGCGCCGACACGCGCCGCCGCTCCCGCCGCCCCGGCCCAGAGCGCGGCCGCGTCCGCCGCCGCCGCCATCCTCATGCCGCCGGCCGCCGTGCCGGGCGGGGCGGGCACCGCCAAGACCGCCGCCGCCCGCCCGCCCGCGCGGGTGCCGGGCATCGCCGTCTCCGGCTCCGACACCGTGACCGGCTCGGTGCGCCCGCCGGCGGAACTTGCGCCTTCCCCGCGCATCCTCGGCGTGCAGAAGACCCTGGCGAAGCTCGGCTACGGCCCGCTGAAGCCGGACGGCAAGCCGGGGCTGGAAACGCGGCTCGCGATCCAGCGGTTCGAGCGCGACCGCAACCTGCCGCCCGATGGCGAGATTTCCGACCGGGTGGTCAAGGAGCTGATCGCGGTCTCCGGCACGGTGATCGACTGACATGCGCCTGAAGAGCGCCATCTTCGCCGCCGCCATCGTGCGCACCGCCAATGGCGCGGGCGCGTTCGCGGCGGTGCGCCGGCGCGGCTCCGAGGAGGCCGGCGCGGTGTTCGTGAAAGTGGCGACGCTGGACGGCTGCGCGGCGCTCTACGGCCCGGCGCCGCAAAGCGCCTTCGATGCGGAGACTTCGGGCGAGCGCCTGTTCGCGGTGCTGGTGCCGCCCGGTTCGCCGGAGGCGGAGAGCGAGGCGCGGATGGTCAAGGAAATCCGCTTCGACCCGGATCTGTGGCTGCTGGAGATCGAGGACAAGGCCGGCCGCGCCTTCGTCGATCTCGCCGCGGGCTGAGCGGACCCGCGCCGTGCGGGCTCACGCATAGCCGAGCCGGGCGAGGTCCGGCCGGATCAGCGCTTCGATCCCCGGCGGCAGGCCGGGCTGCTCGGCGGCCTTCTCGTCGAGGATGCGGCCGTGGCGATAATCCTGCGGCATCAGCGGGCTGTCCGCCCCGTCCAGCATGCGCGGATGGAAGGCGACGCCGATGCGCGCCGCCACCTGGCGCAAGGTGGCCTCGGGTTCGCTCACCAGCTCCTCGAAGCGAAAGGTGCCCGCGAGCACGCCGCGCGCGTCCAGGTGCTCCAGCACCCGCACCGAGGCGCACCAGCGCCGTGCCGCTTCCACATGGCTCAGCCCGGCCCGCCGCACCTTGGAGTCCACGCAGGTGCGCCCGTCGCGCACGATGAAGAGGAATCGATAGCCCGCCATCATCTCCACGAACCGGTCCAGAACCGGCTCCTGGGCGAGATTGTAATGATTGTGGTCGTTCAGCCCGAGCACCTGCTCGGTGGTGATCTTGTTGCCCCAGACGTGCGCAGGGTGGGCGCTGCGGTCGGCCTCGCAATGGGCGCGGAAGCGGGTGAGGCGATAGTCCAGCAGCCGGGCCATCGAGGGCGGCGGCACCTGCGCCTCGTCCCCGCCCATGAGATCGGCGATGCCGCCGAATTCGGCGCGGATCATCACGGCGGGATGGCGCTCCAGGCAACCCGCCAGCAAGGAGGTTCCCCCCCGGCCCGCACCGAGCAGAAGAAAGGGAGGGGGAACGGCAGGGGCGCCAAGGGACATTCGGGGAGTTTCCGCATGATGAGCGGAACCGGACGCGGCTCACGTCGCGATCAAAACACAGGCGCCCGGCAATGCAACCCGCGAAAGGTAAATTATTCTTCTTGCAATCATTCTTATTGCACAGCCTGGGGAAACTTCCGGCGCCTATCTGCGTTGTAAGGGTTACGGTGGCCCACGAGGAGCAGCGAAATGGGAACGGTCTTATCGTTCTCCGCAACGCGGGGAGTGCGGGCGCGCAAAGCGCGCGTGGCTGGGACGGAGGGAGCATCGCCAGCCGATCGCCCCGAAAGCGCACAGATTTACATTCTGCCGGTGGTGCGCATCGAGCGTCATTGCGAGTCGACCCTCGCCGCCCCGCCGCCGAAGCTCGGGCGGCGCAAGCTGGGACCGACCCAGCGCCAGGCGTGACCCCGGGTTCGCGCAGCGAATCGTTGAACGCAGGAGTTTCCCTCCTGCAAGCGCGGGGCGCTGAAGGACCGGGATATCCCGCGCACGGGGGCAGAGCCCCCAGGGGCCAGATTCACGGGAAAGACGCGCGTCAAAGACGTGCGACAGCCAGGGGGCGGCAGGCCGAGGCTTGCGCCCCGATGCGCCCGGATGCGCCTCGACACGCGGCCGGGCCGGGACATCGCCGGCGCGTGCGGCGCCCGTCCCGGGACTGGCGAACGTCCTCACCTTATTGCGTGGCGGCGCAGCTCGCGGCTTCGAGCTGCTTGCGCACGGCGTCGCGGACATCGCCATAGCGGGCGAAGGCCCGGATGAGCACGATGCCGGTGGTGGTGGGCGATTCCACCACCAGGCGGTCCGCCGCCGTGATTTCCTCATCTTCGGGCAGCGCCGCGCGCTGGGCGGGAGAGAGCAGGTCCAGTTCGATCACCCGCCCGGCCGCCTGGTCGTTCAGCGCGTAGAACGCCAGCCCGCGATTGGTATAGAAGGAAACCGAGGTGTAATCGCCGGTCTGCGGCACCCGCACCTTCAGCGGCCGTTCGCGCAGGTCATAGCGGCACACCGCGCTGACGAACGCCGGGTCTGTCATGGGCAGCATGCCTTCCCCGCTATCCGGCAGCAGCACCAGCCGGTTCACCGGCGCCAGCGCGGACAGCCGCTGATAGGCGGACGCCTGGGCGAGCCGGGGCATGGCCAGCACCGACACCAGATGCACGATGCCGGCGAGCACCAGCACCAGGGCGAGCGGCAGCAGCAGCAGGCGCGGGGCGGCGGGCACCGCCTGGAAAATCGCGGCGAGCCGTTCCACCGGGCCCGGCGCGCGGGCGGTGGAGCGATAGGCCGGACGGGTGCGGCGAAACAGGGAGACGAAGGTCATGGGCATCGCTCCGTGACGATGCGCGGCAATTGCCCCTCGTCCTGCGCGCCCGAGGCGAAGCTGAACGGGGCATCATACAGGCGCAGCGCCACCCGCAGGCGGCCGCGCGCGCCGGTGGGCAGCCAGTTTCCCGCCCGCGCCCGGGGGGAGAGGGACACATTGATGCTGCCGTCCGGCTCATAGACCAGCTCGGCGCTGGTGAAGCCGTGGCGCTCCGCCTGGTTGGGCACGAGCGCGCCCTTGTCGTCCGTGAGGGTCAGCGTCCACAGGCGCGACTGGGGCAGGGGACCCGAGATGCGGATGTCGCAGCGCCCGTCCAGCGGCGCGCCGGCGGTGTCGTGATCGGCCAGGAACAGCAGGCCGTCGGCCAGTTCCAGCGGCAGTTCGCCGGTGCGCGCGAAGGCGGCGGCCGCATAGGGGTCGGCCTGGGTGGTGCCAGAGCGCGGCCAGCCCTGCCAGGCGCCGAGGCGCACGATATCCATGCCGCGCGAATGGGTGACGGCGAAATAGGTGGCGCCGAGGCCGATCGCCGCCGCCGCGGCGAGGGTGGTGGCGAGGGTCACGAGGCGCACGGCGAACCCGGGGCTCCTGCCAGGTATGGGGATGGGCTCACGGCTCGGGCTCCGGTCAATTGGTGCGCGTCGGCGCCGCGGGGGCACCGGGCGCGGGCGTTCCCATGGCGGTCGGGCCGGGCAGCGGCGGCAGGGGCGGCGCGGTGCGGAAGATCTGTTCCAGGCGGATCAGGCGCTCGGTGCTGCGCGGCGACAGGGTGATGGGACGCTGGATCGAATCCAGCTCCGGCACCTCGATGGGGGAGGGCTTGTCGTCCAGCTTGGGGGCCGGCTGGTCGCCGACGCCGGGGATGAATTTGCGCTCCACCCCCTGGTGGGCATAGGCCATCACCTTCTGCCAGGTCATCGCCGGCAAGGTGCCGCCGGTCATCTTGTTCATGGAGGTGTAGTCGTCGTTGCCGAACCAGACCGCGCCCACATAATTGCCCGTGAAGCCCATGAACCAGGCGTCGCGATAGGCGTTCGTGGTGCCGGTCTTGCCGGCCACCTTGATGTTCTCCAGCCGCGCCCGGCGGCCGGTGCCGTTCTCGACCACGTTGTTCAGCATGGGATTGATCATGTCGATCACGTTCGGCGGGATGATCTCCACCGATTTCGGCGCGTCGCGGTCGAAGCGCCACACCACCTCGCCATTGGAGACGCGCATCTCCACCACCGCGTGGGGATAGACGCTGCGTCCGCCATTGGCGAACACGCTGTAGGCGGTCACCATGTCGATGGCCGTCACCTCGGCGGCGCCGAGCGGCAGCGGGGCGCTCGGCACGAGGTTCGAGGTGATGCCCATCTTGTGCGCGAGGTCGATGATCTTGGCGCGGCCGAACTTCTCCGCGAGCCGCACCGCCACCGTGTTCAGCGAATGCTGGAGCGCCGTGATCAGCGGGATCGAGCCCATATAGGAGCGGCCATAATTCTGCGGACACCAATTGCCGAGGCAGATCGGCGCGTCCTGCACGATGGTCGTGGGCTTGTAGCCGTTCATCAGCGCGACTGTATAGACGAACGGCTTGAACGAGGATCCGGGCTGGCGCAGGGCGTCGGTGGCGCGGTTGAACTGGCTCTCGCCATAGTCGCGCCCGCCCACCATGGTGCGCAACGTGCCGTTGGGCTCCATGATCACAACGGCGCCCTGGCTCACCTTATAGTCCTTGCCATATTGCCGCAGCGCCTGGTCGAGCGCGGCTTCCGCCACCTTCTGGATGTTGGGGTCGAGACCGGTGCGCACGACGAAATTGCGCTCGGTCACGCTCTTGGGCAGGGCGTCCACCAGCTTGCGCACCTCGGCGAAGGCATAGTCGAGATAATAGTCGGGCACCGCCATGTCGCTGCGGTCCACCGGGGTCGCGGGATTGCGCCGGGCGCCGAACACTTGACCCTCGGTCAGGAAGCCGGCATCCACCAGATTGTCCAGCACGGTGGAGGCGCGGGCGCGGGCGGCCGGCAGGTTGACGTGGGGCGCGTATTTGCTCGGCGCCTTGAACAGGCCGGCGAGCATGGCGGCCTCGGCGAGGTTCACCTCGCGCACGGACTTGCCGAAATAATATTGCGCTGCCGCGTCCACCCCATAGGCGCCGCCGCCGAGATAGGCGCGGTCGAGATAGAGCTTGAAGATCTGGCTCTTGGTGAGCCGGCTTTCCAGCCACAGCGCCAGGAACGCTTCCTTGATCTTGCGCTCGATGGTGCGCTCGTTGGAGAGGAACAGGTTCTTGGCGAGCTGCTGGGTGAGCGAGGACCCGCCCTGGCGCACGCCGCCGGCCTTGGCATTGGTGACCACCGCGCGGAACGTGCCGGCGACATCGATGCCGAAATGCTCGTAGAAGCGCCGGTCCTCGGTGGCGAGCACCGCCTTGAGCAGATAATCGGGGAAATCGGCCAGCGGCACGGTGTCGTTCTGGCGCACGCCGCGTTCGCCCAGCACATTGCCGTAGCGGTCGAGGAAGGTCACGGCCAGTTCGGTGCGCTTCAGCCAGTCGTCCGAGGTCTCGTGGAACGCCGGCAGCGCGAGCGCGAGCACCACCACGGAGCCGGCCGCGCCCAGGGTGAAGCCCTCCGAGGCCATGCCCACCAGGAAGCGCGGCACGCCGGAGAGGGAGAAATGCTCCATGAAGGCGGAATAGGCGCTGGTGAGCCGCCGGGTGAAGGTGCCCAGCTGGAACAGGGTGCTGTCGATGCGCGCGTCGAGATCCAGCAGCGCGTTGCGCAGCCGGGTCTTGAAGGAGGGTTTTGGACCTTCGCTCACCGCTTGATGCTTCTCATCGCCGGTCCGGCCAGATGCGCGCCGCGCCCCGCGCGCCCCTGCCAAACGTCGCCATTGCCAATTGCCGCCATCTTCCTTGCTCGTGCAGCCGCGTGTCAAAAACACGGCGGCCGGCGGGCAGCCTTGTCTATAACCCGCGGCGCGGATCGCCGCGAGTGTCACGTGACGCGGCGCAAGCAGACGTGAGGACGGGGTAAATTTTCGCGGCGCGGTTCAAGCCGCGCGCGGCTTCGTGGTAAGGAGGTCCATGCCAGACCGCTCGCCCTCCGCCCCCGCGCCCGCCGCATTCCCCGACATCGCGCCGGGCGCCGCGACCCCCGGCGCGGCGGTGCCTTTCTGGCGCGCCAAGGGCCTCGCGCAGATGAACCCGGCGGAATGGGAAAGCCTGTGCGACGGCTGCGGGCGCTGCTGCCTCGTGAAGCTGGAGGACGAGGACAGCGGCGACATCGCCTATACCGACGTGGTGTGCCGGCTGTTCGAGACCCATTCCTGCCATTGCTCGGACTATCCCAACCGGCAGGAGCAGGTGAGCGACTGCGTGCGCCTGACGCCGGAGGCGGTTGCCGAACTCTCCTGGCTGCCGCCCACCTGCGCCTATCGCCTTTTGGACGAGGGCAAGGACCTGCCCTGGTGGCATCCGCTGGTCTCCGGCTCGTCCGAGACGGTGCACGAGGCGGGCATCTCCGTGCGCGGCAAGGTGGCGGGCGGGGAGCAGATGTTCGGCCTGTTCGAACTCGTGGACCACGTCGTGTCCTGGCCGCTGCGCTGGCCCAAGGGATCGCGGGGGACCGGCCTGCCGGCGAGCCGCACCCGCGCCGCGCGCCCGCGCAAGCCGCTTTCCGGCGCCTGACCGCCGCCGCGCGTCAGCTCGTCTCGCGGTCGCCTGGCGTCAGGCCGGCGCCGGCCCGAGGCGGCCCGTCAGCTCCGTGCCGCGCACCAGCACCAGATAGCCGAGGCCGAGCAGACCCAGCCCGACGAGGCTGCTGACGCTCCAGCACACGAAGGCATCAAGCGGCACGTTCGCCCAGCTGAAGGATTTCTCCAGCACGAAGCCGGTCAACTCCACCCACCGCCCTTCAAGATAGATGCCGGCAAGCCCGATCATCCAGCCCCACCCGGCCTTCGCCTGCGCGGCGCAGAGCACGATGATCAAGGGGATCAGAGGTTCCAGGGAATTGCGCCCAAGCCCGTCGCGGCTGAAGCCCAGGATCATCAGCATCAGGACGAACGTCACAACGATAAGCGCGAGCAGCCGGCGGATGCGCGAATCCGCATTGGGCCGCGCTAGGGCCATATAGGCCGGGAAGAACAGGCAGAAGCCGAGGCCGGCGGGCAAGGTCTTGGCATATTGGACCGTCCAGCGCAGCGGCTCGCTGACCGGGCCTGCAACCCAGGTGCGCATGTGGCTGGAATAATAATAGACGGTTGGACTGAGGGTGATCCAGAAATTATCCCATCTTGCGCCGAGCCAGGACCAGAGCGAGTTCGCCCGGATGACCCCCCGCCCGTCGCTGAGCACATAATCCATGAACATGTCATGGGCGCCGAGCCAGGTCTTGTAGGCGAGCCAGGGCGCCATCAGGCCGATCGTGACGAGCCCGAACACCAGGCCGGCCCGCACCGCCGCGCTAGCCTTCTCCCGCGGCGACCCGGCGGCGGCGAAGGCGGTCCACAGGGCGACCAGCCCGAGCGGCGGCAGGAACAGCAGGCCCACGGGATGGCTCAGCCAGGCGAGCGCCCCGCACCCCGCCGCGACGCCCCAGCGGGCGCGCAGCAGCGAGGCGAGGCTGAGCAGGATGAAGAAGCCGGCCAGCACCTTCGGCCAGAGGAAGACGGTATTGATCAGCATGGAAGGCGCCAGCGCGACCCACAGGCAGCCGAGCATCCACGGACGGCTGGCGGGCTTGATCCCAAGCGCCAGCAGCAGATGGCCGGCGCCGAGCACCACCATGGCGTTGGTCATCCAGCCGAGGAGGCGGGCGAGATAGGCGCCGTCGGGCGTGCCGGGCCAGGGCTTGCGCTCGATGTTCGGCGTATCGTGGGGCGCGGCGCCGAACACCGCGAACAGGGCATTGGTGGCGAGCGGGACCAGGGGGCCGCGCGAGGTCACCGACCATCCGCCGAAATAATCGGCGCTGCGCTCGATGCCGTCCTTGCCGTGGAACATGTAGGCGGCGGTGATGTAGGGAATGATGTGGTCCGGCGGCGAGGCCACCATGCGGGCGGGGATCACCGTCTCCGCATGGGTTTCCTGGGCGATGGGCAGGGGATTGAGGCCGACCGCCATGGCCATGGCGATCATCGCCGCCCAGAGCGCGAACACGCCCGGCCCCTGGTCGCCGAACGAGGCGCGCCACGCGCCCGCTCGCCACCACAGCCGCGCGAGATCGAGCGCGAGGGCGGCGGTCACCGCGCCCTGGAGCAGTCCCGCCGTCCCGGCGTCGGCGGGATGGACGATCCACAGCAGCAGCCCGGTGGCGGCGAGGGCGAGCAGGCCCGGCAGCGGCACGAAGGCGGAGGGCAGCCGTCGCGCGGCCGTGGCGCGCGCGTTCCACCACAGGCCGGGAACCAGCAGCAGGGCCAGGATGAGCAGGGCGGAGAGACACACCCAGCCGTAATTTGTGTCCATCGTGCGGAACCCCCTGGTGCGCGGCAAGGGCGCCGTGCGGGCCCGTCGTTCTCGCGAATGCCGTCCGTCTATATCCGTCCCCGCCGCCGGGTTGAAGTCGTGGAAACAAGCGGAAGCGACGCAACGGCCGGGGCGACGCGCGCAGATGTCATCGATCGGGGCTTGATCTTGGCGCGCCGAGGGGGTACCGAGCGCGCCCTTCTGCGCTATGTTGCAGCGCACGCCCTTATCGCTCCGTTTTCGGGAACCCACCATGGCGGCCTGCGGCCTCGATTTCGGCACGTCCAACACCACCCTCGGCCTCAACGGCCCGGCCGGACCGCATCTCGCGCCCGTCGAGGGCGAGGCGGTGACGGTGCCGAGCGCGATCTTCTATCCCCGCATGGCCGCGCCCGTGATCGGCCGCGCGGCCATGGCCGCTTATGTGAGCGGCGAGCAGGGGCGGCTGATGCGGGCGCTGAAATCCGTGCTCGGCAGCGCGCTGGTGGACGAGACCACGGCGGTCGGCCGCACCCGCGTCACCTTTCGCAAGGTGATCGGCGCCTATATCGCCGAGGTGAAGCGGCGCGGCGAGATCGCGGCGGGCGCGCCGCTGGACGGGGTGGTGCTCGGCCGCCCCGTGCATTTCGTCGACGGCGACCCGGCGGGCGATGCGCGGGCGCAGGACGTGCTCGGCGATGTCGCCCGCGAGATCGGCTTTTCGGACATCTCCTTCCAGTTCGAGCCGATCGCCGCCGCGCTCGATTACGAGCGGCAGGTGAATGGCGAGGAGCTGGCGCTGATCGCCGATATCGGCGGCGGCACGTCCGATTTCTCCATCGTGCGCATCGGTCCCGACCGGCGCGACAAGCCGGACCGGGCGGACGACATCCTCGCCAATGACGGCGTGCGCATCGGCGGCACGGATTTCGACCGGGCGCTGAGCCTCGGCATGGTGATGCCGCTGCTCGGCCACGGCAGCCCCATGAAGCGGCAGGGCCTTTCCGCGCCGGCGAGCCTGTTCCAGGATCTCGCCACCTGGTCTTCCATCAATCGCCTGTACGATCCGCGCGTGCATCGCTCGATCCGCGAGATGGAGCGCGAATCCGCCCGGCCCGAACTGATCCGCCGCCTTGCCCATGTGGTGAGCGAGGAGCGCGGCCATACCCTCGCCATGGCCGCCGAGGATGCCAAGATCGCGGTCTCCGAGGACGGGCGCACCGCCATCGACCTCGCCTGGCTGGAGCCTTCGCTCGCGGTCGGCATCGTGCACGACGACCTTGTGACCCACACCGACAGCCTGTCGGGGCGGATCGCCCGGCGCATCACCCAATGCCTGAAGGAGGCGGGGGTGAAGGCGAGCGACATCGATGCGCTGTTCCTCACCGGCGGCTCGACGCGCCTCGCCCATGTGCGCTCCGCCATCGTCGCCATGGCGCCGCAGGCGCGGATCGTGGCGGGCGATACGTTCGGCTCCGTGGGCACGGGGCTCGCGGTGGAAGCGGGACGCCGCTACGGGCGGTAGGACCCATCGCCATTCACGGTTCGGCGCCGGTGCGGCAGAGCATCGTGATGCACGGGCCTGTCCCGTGCATCCACGCGGCGACAAGCCCGGCCATGACGACCGGCGAAAGAAAGACAATCGCGCGCACCTGCTGTCTGGCGCCTCGACGATCCACCCCGCCGCGGAATGTCGATTGGCCCTCGGGTGGGGCGGTCTTATCCCGGACGCGGGAACAAGCTATTTTTTCTCCCGCCGCATCCGCGCGGCCCATGCGGACCCGGACATGCAGGCCAAGCGCGTCACCTTTCCCCGCTCCCTCACGCCCTATCTGCTGCTGGCGCCGCAGCTGGCCATCACGCTCGTGTTCTTCCTCTGGCCGGCGGGGCAGGCGGTGGTGTCCTCCCTGTTCGCGGAGGATGCCTTCGGCCTATCGCGCGCCTTCGTGGGCCTCGCCAATTTCGCCGCCCTGTTCCGCGATCCCACCTATCTCAACGCGTTCCAGGTCACGGCCGTGTTCTCCGCCAGCGTGACGCTGCTCGCCATGGTGCTCGCGCTGGGGCTGGCGCTCGCGGCGGACCGGATCGGCAAAAGGGCGGGGCCGTATCGCGTGCTGCTGGTGTGGCCCTATGCGGTGGCGCCGGCGGTGGCGGGCATCCTGTGGTGGTTCATGTTCAACCCCTCCATCGGCATCCTCGCCCGCGCCCTCGGCGCCCTGGGCATCACGTGGAATCATTTCCTCAACGGCGAGCAGGCGCTTTTGATGGTGATCCTGGCCGCGGCCTGGAAGCAGGTGAGCTATAATTTCCTGTTCTTCCTCGCCGGCCTCCAGGCCATTCCCGCGAGCCTGATGGAAGCTGCCGCCCTGGACGGCGCCGGGCCGGTGCGGCGGTTCCGCCATGTGGTCTGGCCGCTGCTGGCGCCCACCACCTTCTTCCTGCTGGTGGTGAACCTCACCTATGCCTTCTTCGACACCTTCGGCATCATCCACGCCACCACCGGCGGCGGGCCGGGGCAGGCGACCACGATCCTCGTCTACAAGGTGTTCCGCGACGGCTTCGGCGGGCTCGATCTCGGCGGCTCGGCGGCGCAATCGGTGGTGCTGCTGGTGATCGTGATCGCGCTCACCGCCGCCCAGTTCCGCCATATCGAACGCCGGGTGCAATATTGATGGCCGGCTCGGGGCGCCTGCTCGGCCTGCTGGCCCATCTCGCGCTGATCCTCGGCGTGGTGGTGATGGTGTTGCCGGTCTATCTCGCCTTCATCGCCTCCACCCATTCCGGCGGCGATTTCCTCTCCGGCCGCATCGGGCTCCTGCCGGGCGGCCTTTTCCTGGAGAATTACCGCACCGCTTTGTTCACCGGCTCCAGCACCCAGGGCTTTCCGCCCGTGGGGCCGATGCTGCTGAACAGTTTCATCATGGCCATGGCGATCGCGCTCGGGAAGATCGCCATCTCCCTGCTGTCCGCCTTCGCGGTCTGCTATTTCCGCTTCCCGCTGCGGCAGAGCGCGTTCTGGCTGATCTTCATCACGCTGATGCTGCCGGTGGAGGTGCGCATCCTGCCCACCTTCCAGGTGGTGGCGGATCTCAACCTCCTGAACTCCTATGGCGGGCTCACCCTGCCGCTGATCGCCAGCGCCACGGCGACCTTCCTGTTCCGCCAGGTGTTCATGACCATTCCCGATGAATTGACGGAGGCAGCCCTGATCGACGGGGCCGGGCCGCTGCGCTTCTTCTGGTTCGTGCTGCTGCCGCTCTCGCGCACCAATATCGCGGCGCTGTTCGTCATCCTCTTCATCTATGGCTGGAACCAGTATCTGTGGCCGCTGCTGGTGACCACGGACACCCGCTATTACACCATCGTCATGGGCATCCAGCGGCTCGCGGGGTCAGCGGCCGAGGCCGATCCCGTGTGGCACCTTGTGATGGCGACCGCCATCCTCGCCATGCTGCCGCCGATCCTGGTGATCGCCCTGATGCAGAATTTGTTCGTGCGCGGGCTGACGGAAACCGAGAAATAGCCCGCCCGCTCAGGGCCTGCCCTTGTCCGCCAGCGCCTCGCGCAGCCGGCCGGTGGCGGCGCGGCCGAGGATGAGGGGCGTCGCCAAGCCCTCCAGCGCCACGTGCGCCCGGTCGCGCGAGGGGGTCTCGATGCTGCGCAGGCGGTCGCAATTCACCATCAGCGAGCGGCCGAGGCGCAGGAACGGGGGGCACGGCAGCAAGGCTTCGAACGTGCCGAGCGTGCGCAGCATCATCAGCGGCGGCTGGCCGGCGAGGAACACGCGGGTGAAGTCGCCATCCGCCCGCAGCGCCACGATCTCGGACGGCGGCGCGAACACGGTGCGATTGGGCGTGCGCAGCTCCAGCGTCGCGCCGGGCGCCGGCGCCGAAGGTTCCGCGGCGGGCGCCGCGGCGTCGGGGCCGCTGCGTCGCGCCGCGCGGCGCAGGGCGTCGGCGAGGCGCTCGGGCGAGACCGGCTTCAGCAGATAATCCACCGCATCCACCGCGAAGGCGTCCACCGCGTGCTCGGCATGGGCGGTGACGAAGATCACGCGCGGCGGGTCTTCCAGCCCCTGGAGCAGCTCGAAGCCGCTGCCGTCGCCCAGCTCGATGTCGAGGAACACCAGATCCGGCTGCTCGCGCACCAGAAGGTCGAGCGCGTCCTCCACGCAATCGGCCTCGCCGGCGATGCGCACCTGCGGGTGCGCCTCCAGCAGGCGGGCGATGGCGCGGCGGGCGCGCACCTCGTCATCCACGATCACGGCGCTCAGCACGGCGCGCCCTCCAGGATCAGCTCGGCCACCACGCGGCGCCCGGCGGCGCCGGTACTGCCCGCCGGCGCGGCTTCGTGCAAGGTGAAATAATGCCGGCCGGGATAGTGCAGGGCGAGGCGCCGCCGCACATTGGCGAGGCCCACCCCGCCGCGGCGCGGCCGCTTGGCGGAAGGCGAGAGGGTGCCCGTGTTGCCGATGCGGATGCGCAGCCCCTCGCCTTCGGCCCGGATCGCGATCTCGATGCGCAGCCCGTTGCGCCGGGTGCCGTGCTTGATGGCATTCTCCACCAGCGGCTGGAGCAGGAAGCTGGCGATGGGACGTTCCGCGGCATCGGGCGCCACGTCGAGGGTGGCCACCAGATGGTCGCCGAAGCGCGCCTCCTGGATGCGCAGATAGGCGGCAAGGCTCGCCGCCTCCGCTGCCACGCTGGCCACGGGCTGGTCGTGGGTGGCGAGCGAATGGCGCAGATAGTCGGACAGCTCGCGCACCATCACATGGGCGGCGTCGGGATCGTCCAGGATCTCTTCGCCGATGCCGTTGAGGGCGTTGAACAGAAAGTGCGGGTCGAGCTGGAGCCGCAGTTCGCGCAATTCGGCCCGCAGCGCCTCGGCCTGCGCCAGGGCGGCGCGCTGGCGGTCGCTGCGCGCGGCAATCTCCGCCCGCACCCAGAAATAGGCGAGGCTCCAGCCCATCATGGTGAAGAAATAATAGATCAGCGGCGCCAGCACCTGCTGTTCCGGCCGCCAGTTGGGGATCGGCCAGCCGAAATAATCGCGCACCACGCTGATGCATCCGACCAGGACGGCCGCCGCGAGGAACGACAGCACGGCGATCCACACCAAGGCCCGCAGGTTGATCGCGGCGTCCAGGCCCGCCTTCAGATAGGCGGCGCGCATGGCCGTGGTCACGAGGATCAGCAGCGGCAGGGCGATCAGCGTCAGGCCGAGCGAGATGCCGAAATTCTCGTAGGAGACCCAGCGATTGGTGAGGTCGACGATGGAGAACAGGCTCCATCCCGTCACCTGGGCGCGCAGGAACGCGGGGCGCCGTGCCCACCAGGCGGCGAGCGGATTGCGCGCCAAGACCGCGTCCTGCCTCGTCAAGATGCCGGCCCCCCACCGCCGCCGCCCCTGTGCGGGCTGCGTCCCCCCGCGCAGCAAAGGCGATTTGCGCCCCTGCGGCAAGCGCCCGCCCGGCAATTGGCGGCGTGCGGCGCAAAAGGCGACGGCATGATCGATTTTTCCGCCCGGTTCATCGACTTCAAAAAGCATCGCCTGACGCTTCGTGAGATGCAGATGCAGTGTCCCAGATGGGCTCGCAATTCTGGAGCAATGACAGATGGCGAACGTGAATTACGCTGTTGCCGACAATTGGGGTTCGGGCTTCGTCGGCGCCATGACGGTGCCCGCCGGGTCGGCAGGTCTCAACGGGTGGACGGTGGAATTCGATGCCGCCTTCGACATCTCCAACATCTGGGGCGCCGAGATCGTCAGCCATGTGGGCGACCATTATGTCATCCGCAACGCGCCGTGGAATTCCAGCGTGCCGGCGAACGCGAGCGCCTCGTTCGGCTTCCAGGCCGAGCCGGGCAGCGCCGCCACCAGCGCCAGCGGCTTCACGCTCAACGGCGTCGGCGGCGATCCGGCGCCGGTCCTGCCCGCCCTGTCGGTGGCGGATGCGGCGCTGGCGGAAGGCGACAGCGGCACCAGCGACCTCGCCTTCACGGTGAGCCTTTCCGCGCCTTCCGCGACGCCGGTCACGGTGAGCTATTCCACCGCCAACGGCACGGCGACCGCCGGCAGCGATTTCACCGCCGCCATGGGCTCGCTCACCTTCGCGCCCGGCGAGACCTCCAAGGTGGTGCATGTGGCGGTTACCGGCGACACGGCGGTGGAGGCGAACGAGACCTTCTCGCTGATCCTCTCGGCGCCCTCCGGCGCGACCCTCGCCCATGCCAGCGCCACCGGCACGATCCAGAACACCGACACGGCGCCCGGCGGCGGAGGAAACGGCGGCGGTTCCGGCGCCGGGGGCACCGGGGAAGGGCGCGTGTTCAGCGTCACCACCGACGGCCCGGACATCGTCGGCTTCGATCCGGCGAAGGACAAGCTCGATCTCGGCGGGGTGAGCGTCCATAATTTCATCGTGGTGGATACGCCGGCCGGGGTCGGCTTCATGAATCCCTGGTCCGGGGAAACCGCCATCGTTCAGGGCGTGTCGCTGGGCCAGCTCACCATCGACAGCTTCATGCCGATCGAGAACAACCACCTGCGGCAGGATCTTTCCGGCGCGCTGGCGTGGGAACAGGGCATCACGCCCGAGCCCCACACCGTCTATGCGCGCTCCCACGAAATCGGCCAGATCGACAAGGTGGCGTTCGATCCCGCGACCGACGTGGTGGACTTCCGCTATTTCGGCACCCGCGAGCAGATCTACATGGTGGCCAGCGCGGAAGGGGTGGTGATCTCCAATTCCGGCACCGGCCAGGCGCTGATCCTGCTGGGCGTGAAGGTGGCGGACCTCACGGTCGACAATTTCGAGTTCCATTTCGCCCAGGTCCGCGAGGACCGGGTGCATCTGCAACTCGGCTTCGCCAGCGTGCCCGATTCCCAGGTGCTGCCGCAGGGCGTGCCCATCGCCGGCACGGACGAATGGCCCTCCCACACCGGCACCGGCACGCCGCCGAGCGGGGTTCAGGGCGAGACCTTCACCATCGCCTGGAACTACGGCTCGGACGCGGTGCTGGATTTCGACCCGGCCTCGGACAAGCTCGATTTCGGCTGGTTCAAGGCCGCCGAATTCTCCCTGTCGCAGACGCCCGCCGGCCTCGTCATCACCATCGAGGGCAACCACCAGACCTATACCTTGCCCGGGGTGACGCTCTCGCAGATCGAGATGAGCAACATCATCGCGCTCGACACCACAGCGCGCGCGGAATGGCAGGCGGCCATCGATGCGGCGCCCCCCGCGCCGGTGCTGCCGGTGCTCAATGTGGCGGACGCCAGTATCGCCGAGGGTGATGCCGGCACGGCGGTGATGATGTTCACCGTCACCCTCTCGGCGCCCTCCGCGACCCAGGTGAGCGTGAGCTATTCCACCTTGAACGGCACCGCGACGGCGGGGTCGGACTATGCCTCCAGCGTCGGCACGATCGTGTTCGCGCCCGGCGAAACCTCCAAGATGATTCACGTGCCGGTGACCGGCGACACGCTGAGCGAGCTGAACGAGAGCTTCAGCCTGCATTTGTCCGCCCCGGTGGGCGCCACCATCCTCGACGGGTCGGCGGTGGGTACCATCGTCAATGACGATGTGGACGCCAATCCCGCCGCTCCGCCGGTGATCTCGATTGCCGACGCCCAGGTGGCCGAGGGCGATACGGGCGAAGCGCATTTCATGTTCATGGTGACGCTGGACAAGGCCTCCGCCACCCCCGTCACCGTGCGCTACGCCACCGCCAACGGCACCGCCACCGACGGGTCGGACTTCAGCGGCGACAGCGGCACGCTCACCTTCGCGCCGGGCGAGACCTCGCAGATGGTGCATGTGCATGTGGTGGGCGACACGGCGGTGGAGGCGAACGAGACCTTCACCGTCACCCTGTCGGATGCCAGCGGCGCCACCCTCGGCGATGCGGTCGCGACCGGCACGATCCTCAACGACGACAGCGCCCCCGGCACGCCGCCGGCGCTCTCCATCGGCGATCTCGCGGTGAGCGAGGGCGATGGCGCGCACAGCCATTTCATGTTCACGGTCACGCTCGACAAGCCGGCGACCGGCCCCGTGAGCGTGCAATATGCCACCGCCAATGGCACGGCGAGCGCCGGCGCGGACTATGTGGCGGGCGCCGGCACCGTGACCTTCGCAGCGGGGGAAACCTCGAAGACGGTTCATGTGGACATCGTCGGCGACACTTTGGTGGAAGGGAACGAGACCTTCTCCGTCACCCTCTCCAATCCGGCCGGCGCGACCATCGCCGACGGCACGGCCATCGGCACCATTCTCGACGACGACAGCGCGCCCGTGGTGCTGCCGGCGGTCTCCATCGGCGATCTCTCCGTCGCCGAGGGCAATGGCGAGCACGCCCACTTCATGTTCACCGTCACGCTGGACAAGCCGGCGCTCGGCCCCGTGACGGTGCAATATGCCACCGCCGACGGCACGGCGGTCGGCGGCGCGGACTATGTGGCCGGTGCGGGCACGATCACCTTCGCGGCGGGGGAGACCTCGAAGACCGTGCATGTGGACATCGTCGGCGACACCTTGGTGGAAGCGAACGAGACCTTCTCGGTGAAGCTCTCCAATCCCTCGGGCGCGACCCTCGCCGACGACACGGCGGTCGGCACCATCCTCAATGACGACGTGGCGCCCGTGGTGCCGCCGGCCGTTTCCATCGCCGACGTCACGCTCGCGGAAGGCAATTCCGGCACCGCGCAGATGATGTTCGTCGTGAGCCTGGACAAGGCGGCCACCGGGCCCGTGAGCGTGCAGTACACCACCGCCAATGGCACCGCGAGCGCCGGGTCCGACTATGCCGCCCAGAGCGGCACGCTGACGTTTGCGGCCGGCGAGACCTCGAAGATGGTGCATGTGCCGATCACCGGCGACGCGGCGGTGGAGGGCAACGAGACCTTCACCGTCACGCTCTCCAACCCCTCCGGCCTCACCATCGCCGACGGCGCCGCGACCGGCACCATCACCAATGACGACGTGGCGCCGCCGCCGGCGGGATCGGCGGGCCTCGACTATGACGTGAACGACAATTGGGGCTCCGGCTTCGTCGCCAGCATGACGGTGGAAGCCGGGCCCTCGGCGCTCAACGGCTGGACCGTGGAGTTCGATTCCGCCTTCACCATCACCAATATCTGGAACGCCGAGATCGTCAGCCACGTGGGCTCCCATTACGTGGTGCGCAATGCGGCGTGGAACGGCACCGTGGGCGCCGGGCAGGAGGTGGCGTTCGGCTTCCAGGCGAGCGCGGGGGCGGGCGGCACGGCCGCGTCGGGCTTCCGCGTCAATGGCGCGCCGGTGGGCGGCGATCCGGCGCCGGTGCTGCCGACGCTCGCGGTGGCCGATGCCACTGTCGTCGAAGGCAATGCCGGCACCAGCGACCTCGCCTTTACCGTCTCGCTCTCGGCGGCCTCCAGCACGCCCGTGACGGTGGCCTATGCGACCGCCAACGGCACGGCGAGCGCCGGCGCCGATTATGCCGCGCTTGCCGGCACGCTCACCTTCGCGCCCGGCGAGACCACCAAGCTGGTGCATGTGCAGGTGACCGGCGACACGGCGGTGGAGGGGAACGAGACCCTCACGCTCACCTTGACCAATCCCACCGGCGCGACGCTCGCCGACGCCAATGCCACCGGCACCATCGCCAATGACGACGTGGCCCCCGTGCCGCCGGTGGTATCGATCGCCGACGGCACGCTGACGGAAGGCAATGCCGGCACGAGCGACTTCGCCTTCACCGTGACGCTGGACAAGGCGGCGACCGGCCCGGTGAGCGTGCAATATGCCACCGCCAACGGCACCGCGAGCGCGGGCTCCGACTATGCCGCCACGAGCGGCACGGTCACCTTCGCGGCCGGCGAGACCTCAAAGGTCGTGCACATCCAGGTCACCGGCGACACGGCGGTGGAGGCGAACGAGACCTTCACCGTGAAGCTCTCCGCCCCCACGGGCGCGACCCTCGGCCATGCCACCGCCACCGGCACCATCGTGAACGACGACACCGCCCCGCCGGCCCATGTGCCGGAAATCTCGGTGAGCGACGCCTCCGTGGTGGAGGGCAATCCCGGTTCGTCCGGCGGCGGGCTGGACGGCTGGCTCTCCACCTCCGGCAACCAGATCGTCGATGCGGCCGGCAATGCGGTGCAGATCGGCGGCGTCAACTGGTTCGGCTTTGAATCCGACACCATGTCGCCCCACGGCCTGTGGACGCGTGGCTACCAGGACATGATGGACCAGATGAAGGATCTGGGCTTCAACACCATCCGCCTGCCGTTCTCCACCGACATGCTGCATGCGACCTCTCAGGCGAACGGCATCGACTATTCCAAGAACCCGGATCTTTCGGGCCTCACGCCGCTCCAGGTGATGGACAAGATCGTCGATTATGCCGACGCCATCGGCATGAAGATCATCCTCGATCACCACCGCAGCGATGCCGGCGCCGGCACCTCCGCCAACGGGCTCTGGTACGATGCGACCCATAGCGAGGCGCAGTGGGTTTCCGATTGGCAGATGCTGGCGCAGCGCTATGCCGGCGACACCGCCGTGATCGGCGCGGACCTGCACAACGAGCCCTATAACGGCACCTGGGGCGGCGGCGGCGCGAACGACTGGGCGGCGGCGGCCGAGCGCGCCGGCAACGCCATCGGCGACGTGAATTCCAACTGGCTGATCTTCGTCGAGGGCATCGGCACCTACGAGGGCAATAATTACTGGTGGGGCGGCAATCTGATGGGCGTGCGCGACCGCCCCATCGAACTCGATGTGGACAACAAGCTGGTCTATTCGGCGCACGATTATCCGAATTCGATCTATCCCCAGCCCTGGTTCAGCGATCCGTCCTATCCGGCCAATCTGCCGGAGAAGTTCGACCAGATGTGGGGCTATATCTACAAGGAGAACATCGCCCCGGTTTACATCGGCGAGTTCGGCACCAAGCTGACCGACCCGAAGGATGCCGCCTGGCTGGAAGCCATCACCTCCTATCTCGGCGGCGATCTCGACAATAACGGCACCCACGACATCGCTGCCGGCGACAAGGGCGTGAGCTGGACCTATTGGTCGTGGAACCCCAATTCCGGCGACACGGGCGGCATCCTGAAGGATGACTGGACGAGCGTGAACACCAATAAGATGTCGTATCTCGAAGGCATCGAATATGACTTCGGCGAAGGGGGCAGCGGCGGCGGCGCCGGGGCACAGGCCCATGCTTTGTTCACCGTCACCCTGAGCGAGGCGGCGACCGGGCCAGTCACGCTCGATTTCCACACCGTGGCGGACACCGCCGGCGCGGCGGATTTCACCGCCGTGAGCGGCACGCTCACCTTCGCCGCGGGCGAGCAGACCAAGATCATCGCCGTCCCCATCACCGCCGACCGGGTGGCGGAGGCGGACGAGCATTTCTCCCTGGTGGTCTCCAATCCCACCGGCGCGACGCTGGCGCATGCCGCCGGCATCGGCACCATCGTCAATGACGACGGCGCGACTTCGACGCCGCCCACCGATCCCGCCCCGCCAACCCCGCCCACGGACCCGGTGCACGACACGGATCTTCAGGCGCTGTTCTCCAGCGTGGATTCCTGGGGCGGCGGCTTCAATGCCTCGATCGAGATCCACAATGACGGCGCCACGGCGGCCCATGGCTGGCAGCTCGAGATCAACATGCCCTATCAGATCGAGAACATCTGGAATGCGGAAATCGTGTCCCACGATGCCGACGGCTATGTGATCCGCAATGCCGCCTGGAACGGCGACATCGGCCACGACGCCACGGTGAGCTTCGGCTTCATCGGCAAGGGCCAGCTCGACGCCTCCCACATCGACCTGCTGATCTGAGGTTTATGGGACCCCTTATCGGGCATTCGCCGCACTCCAGCCTTCGCACGCGCAGGGCTTGCCCTCCCCCCTTGCGGGGGAGGGATGGGAGGGGGGTGTCTCTCCGCTTGTCCGGGCGAGGGGGTGTTTGCGGCACCATACCCCCCACCCCAACCCTCCCCCTGAAGGGGGGAGGGGGCATGTGGCGCTTGTGGGGGACGTTGCGCGGGCCGTAACACTTGGGCAGGTCTCGCCGTGGCGCACCCGATCGCAGCACCCGGAAGATGCCGTTTAGCACCTGCCGGTCATCGACGCGCGGTACGCCTCGTGGCGTGTTGGGCAGCAGCGGCTCGATCGCGCGCCACTCGAAGTCGGTCAGGTCATATTGGCTCATGCCGATGCTGAAACAGCATGTGGCGAACTCCGGAAGCGGCCAGGCAGCTATCGAGCCCATTGTGGCCGTTCGATCCTGAAGGGCGAGTTCTGAATAGCTGACGCTCGCAGTCGATGTTACCGGTGGTAAATGCGGCGATACCATTAGCCCTGTGCGCAAGGCCCGCTATTCTAGCGGGCTTTGCGGTTACGGTGGTTGCCGATGTACTAGACTTGCCCGGCAAGAGGATCGTCCATGGCGACGCTGGAATCGTATGTAGAGGCATTAATCGCAGAACTGACCCGCATTCAAGCTCCCGGATCGGTACCGGAACCGGATGAGGAAGGGTTTTCGTTTCCAGGGCAAATTGCCGTCGGGAATGACCGCTTCATAATGACGACGCGGGAGATGGAGCGGCTGATCGAGCTTTCTTCGCGGGAGCTCAAGCGCGGCGATCCGGTTCTAAGCCGCTCTAATACCGATAAGGAATGGAATTGGACGGTGCGGGGTGCCTTCGGCCCAGCGCTGATGCTGATCGATCTCGATGACGACCGGCAAGAGAATGCTCGCACTGTTGTCGCTGCCATCCGCGCGGCCGTTAGTGGACCTAGCAAGACACACGGCCCTGTTGAGCATGCGTTCGGCTGTACTCTGTTTGGCAACTTTGATGTCGCGCCCTTTTCGATTGGTCCAGTGCAGTTTGAGCCTCGTTCGGCGTGGCTCGCACGCAAGCTTTCTGACGGCGCCGTTAGCAAGACGACCGCGCAGCGCGTCATGCGCGTCTGGTCTGGAGGCAAGCCGCGTAAGCGCAAGACATCGGTCGATTCCATACGGGAGCGGGATATTCTCGATGCAGTGGGCAAGTGTCCGTATGTGTGCAGTGTCCGTACCGAGGGGCTCGCCTCCGAAGCCGGTCGTCTTAAAGCGCAAACGGCTGCGCGCCTTGCACTGACAGGAATTGCCCTGCGCTGGGCCGTATCCTCCAGAGCGCTCGATGGGTTCCGCCTGTTGGTCGATCCGTCAGTTCGCCGCCAGCGCTCGCTGGTGTTTAAACCGAAGGTCAGAACGCTGTCTGGCGGCCACCTAATGGGCCTGCCGCATGGTCCTAACATTAGTCCTGGAGACTGGGCGAAAGAACTGGCGAAGAACCGTGGTGACTTCGATGTGGTGGGCGAGGCGATCACTTATTACCTCTCGCGTGACGGGAAGGTCGCGCGTCCCGCGCTCATGAATACGTTTGCGCAGGCGCTACTATGGTTCCATGAGGGATGCCGGGATGAGGTGGAACTGATGGCCGTGGTGAAGTTCTCGGCGTGCCTAGATGCCCTCGCCAGTGGCGGCAGGTCCAACGGGATCAGAAGCCTAATCCGAGCCCGGCTTGGCATGCAGGACGACAAGACGATCCGCAAAGATGGCCCCACCATGCACCAGGCGGTAGAAGAGATTTACAGCTCGGGCCGCAGCCGCACGATACACGGCACCAACGATAAGATCGGCAATGATTGGTCATCTACTCGGGCGTTGGCAGAACAGTTTGCGCGGATATGCCTTGTGATGAGTCTGGACTGGGCAGTCAGCAATCCTACCAGTGACGACCCGCTGGCCCTCAAGAAAGTGAATGAACAGGGTAAGCCCTGACCGGTCTTGCCTCTCCCGGCCGCAATTCGGAGATTTGCGGAATGAAGACTCCTTCAAAAGCCCATCCAAATAGCGGACAGGCAGATAACCACCGCCAATCTCCGTCATTCCCGGTTTATGGGTTCACGATCGATTTGGAACGATGCCGGAACGATGCCGCGCGACGCCGCGCACATCGACCTGCTGATCTGAGGTCTTTCAATGAGCGGCGGCCCTCCCCAATTGCGGGGGAGGGATGGGAGGGGGTGTCGCTCCGCCTGTCCGGGCGTGGGGTTGCGTACGGCACCATACCCCCCACCCCAGCCCTCCCCCTCAAGGGGGGAGGGGGCATGTGGCGCTTGTGGTGAGACGAAGGAAACTACTTGGCCTTGCCCTGGCCGGAATCGCGCATCCTCATCGCGACCTGCCGGTTTGAGGTCGGGCGATGGACCCTGGCGGCCCTCCCCCCTTGCGGGGGAGGGATGGGAGGGGGGTGTCGCTCCGCCTGTCCGGGCGAGGGGGTGTTCGCGGCACGACACCCCCCACCCCAACCCTCCCCCTCAAGGGGGGAGGGGGCAGGGCGCGCAAGGGAGAGGGGCGGCTACCCGGCCTTGCCCTGGCCGGAATCGCGCAGCGCCAGGCTGCTGACCGCGGACCAGTCGAGGTCCGCGCCGCCCTGGGCCAGAAGGGCCAGGAAACGGTCGCGCAGCAGGCTCGCCAGCGGCAGCGGCACGCGTAGCGCCTCACCCGCCGCGAGCGCCAGGCTCACGTCCTTCAGCCCCAGCGGCGCCGCAAATCCCGCGGGGGAGAAACGCTCTTCGGCAATGAGCGCGCCATAGGTGCGATAGACCGGCGCGCCGAACAGGGTCGAGGTGAGCAGATCGAGATATTCGCTCTTGTCGATGCCGGCCTTGCCCACCAGCGCCATGGCCTCGCCCAGGGCCTCGATGACCGAGGCGATGAGGAAATTGCCGCTGAGCTTCACCACATTGGCGGCCTCGGGCTTTTCGGACAGCGCGAACGTGCGCTGGCCCATGGCCTCGAACAGGGGCGCGCAGCGCGCGACGTCGTCCGGCGCGCCGCCGGCCACCACGAACAGCTTGCCCGCCGCCGCCACGTCCGGCCGCCCGAACACGGGGGCTGCCACATAGGCCTGGCCGGCCTGCGCGTGCGCCTTGGCGAGGCGTTCCGACAAGGCGGCGGAAATGGTGCTGTGCGACACGTGGAGCGCGCCCTTGGGCAGGCTCTCGCGGATGGCGCCCGCGCCGAGCACGACGCTTTCCACCGCCGCATCGTCCGCCAGCATGGTCAGCACCGCCTCGCCCCGGCAGGCCTCGGCGATGCTGGCGGCGCGCACGGCGCCGGCCGCGACCAGGGCGTCGGCCTTGGCGGGAGAGCGGTTGTAGACGCTGACCTCATGGCCCGCCTTGAGCAGGTTCGCGGCCATGGCTTCGCCCATGCGGCCGAGCCCGATGAAACCGACTTTCATGATCAGATCCTTCTTCCGCCGTGAGAGGCCGCCTGAAACTGCGCGATGACGCGTGCAGGACGCGCCCTCGTCAAGCCCGGCCGCGTGCCGGGCCTCCACGCCGAACCCTCGGCGACAAGGGAAGACATTCGCGCCCAGCCGCAGGGCGGGATGGCCGGGACATGCCCGGCCAAGACCGTTCAGAGGGGTCGGCGGCGTTCGTGCGCCACCCTCCGCGCGCAGATGCCCTCGGCGCCGGCCGTGGGAGGCACGGCCGGGCGATGTGGCGCGTTCAGGCCGGCCGCACCGGGCCGGTGCCGGCGCCGGTCGCCTCGATGGCGGTGGCGATGGCTTCGAGATCGGCGGCGGTGAGTTCGAGGCGCGCCGCGTCGAGCCAGCCGTCCACCTGGGCCGGGCTGCGCGCGCCGACGATGGCGCCGGTGACGCCGGGCCACGCCAGCGTCCAGGCCACCGCCACGGCGGCGACGCTGGTCTTGTGCACGTCGGCGATGGGCTTCAGCGCATCGGCGAGCTTGAGGTTCCGGGCGAGGTTTTCGCCGGTATATTCGGCATTGCGCGAGCGCCAGTCGTCCTTCGGCAAGGCGGCGGCGCGTTCCGCCGTGAAGCGGCCGCTCAGCAGGCCCGACTGCATGGGGCTGTAGACGATGACGCCCGTGTCATGGGCCGCGCACCAGGGCAGTTCGGCGCTCGCCACGTCGCGGCGGATGGCGGAGAAGGGCGGCTGGAGCGTATCCACATGGCCGAGCTTTTCCGCCCGCGCCAATTGCGCGGCATTGTGGTTCGAGAGCCCGACCGCGCCGACCTTGCCCTGGGCCTTCAGGTCCAGCAGCGCCTGCCAGTAGATTTCGATCTCCGTGCCGTCCTGCGCCGGCCAGTGCATCTGATAGAGGTCAATGCGCTCCACGCCGAGCCGCTTCAGGGAGGCTTCCACCTCGCGCTTGATGCTCTCGGGCGCGCCGATGCGCTTGGGCAAGGCGGCGCGGTCGGCCTCGTCCCAGATCAGGCCGCATTTGGTGAAGACATAGGGCCGGTCGGCGGCCGGAATGTCCTTCAGCGCCGCGCGAACGATCTCCTCGGAATGGCCGAGGCCGTAGACCGCGGCGGTGTCGATCCAGTTGATGCCGCGCTCCACCGCATGGCGGATGGCCGCGACCGATTCGCTGTCGTCCTGGCTGCCCCAGCCCACCGCCCAGTCCGGGCCGCCGATGGCCCAGGCGCCGAAGCCGACGCGGGTGATGTCCATGCCGGTGCGGCCGAAGGGACGGGTGGGCAGGCTTGTTTTTGGCATGATGCGCTCCATTGGCAGGCGGGCGGTGTGAGGCGTAGATGGGTCGCGTCCTTCAATCATTCCAATGGATTTTTGAGATGCGATATATCTGCCTGGTCGCTTAATCGGAGACCGCCATGGAATTGCGCCAGCTTCAGCACTTCATCGCCGTGGCGGAGGAGGGCCATTTTACCCGCGCCGCGGGCCGGGTGAACATCGTGCAATCCGCGCTCTCGGCCTCCATTCGCGCCCTGGAGGCGGAATTGGACGCGCAACTCTTCGTGAGGAGCACGCGCCAGGTGCGCCTCACCGCCGCCGGAAGCGTGCTGCTGGACAAGGCGCGGCTGATCCTGGAGGCGGTGGGCGCGGCGCGCGCGGCGGTGGTGGAAGTGCAGAATCTGGAAAGCGGCAAGCTTTCGGTCGGCACCATGCAGAGCCTGCCGCCGTTCCTGGATCTGCCGGCGCTGCTCGCGCGCTTCCATGCCCAGCATCCGAAGATCGAGATCCGCCTGACCCAGGGCGGCGCCGACCACATGCTCGACTGCCTGCGCGAAGGCCGGCTCGACCTCGCCTTCTTTCCGCTCGGCGAAGATGCGGGCGATGTGGTGACGCGCATGATCGCGTGCGAGGAAATGGTGCTGGCCTGCGGGCCCGGACACGCGCTCGCCGGCCGGGCGGATGTGCAGCCGGCGGAGCTGGCGCGGGTGCCGTTCGTGGATTTCGAGCGCGGCTGGGGCACGCGCCGGCAGGTGGACCAGATCTTCGCCCAGGCCAATATCCAGCGCCGCATCGCCTTCGAGGTGAACGAGCTCGGCACGCTGCTGGATCTGGTGGCGCAGGGCCTCGGCGTGGCGCTGGTGCCGGAGGCGATCGCGCGCGGCCATCACCCCGCCGTCGGCATCGCCCATCTGGCGGGGCCGGAAATCTGCTGGGAACTGGTGGTGGCCCATGTGGAGACGCCCGGCCACGCGCATGCAAACCCGGCGGCGCGGGCCTTCCTCGATCTGCTCGGCGCCTCGGGCGACGGCTCCGCGCCGTGCGATCCGCATCCCGCGCCCGCCCTGGCCACCGTGCCCTGAGGTTTTATGCTCCCTCTCCCGCTTGCGGGGGAGGGCTGGGGAGGGGCAGATGCCATCTCTCCAAATTCCGGCGGTCTCCGGCCTCTGGCCGCCCCACCTCCCTAACCCTCCCCCGCAAGCGGGAGAGGGGAGAAAAGCGTGCGTGCTTATTTCTGTCGGCGCATCGCCTCGGCCGACGCGGCGGGCGCTTAGCCCCTCACCCCAACCGTCTCCCCGTGGGGGAGAGGGGGCGCATGGGCGTTGGAGAGGCGGGTTCGCTTGGATTCACCTCTCCCCCACGGGGAGAGGTCGGCCGCACAGCGGACGGGTGAGGGGGCGCCGGCGCGGCGGGCGACGGCTCCGCGCCGTGCGATCCGCATCCCGCGCCCGCCCTGGCCACCGCGTCCTGAGGTTTTATGCTCCCTCTCCCGCTTGCGGGGGAGGGCTGGGGAGGGGGCAGATGCCATCTCTCCAAATTCCGGCGGTCTCCGGCCTCTGGCCGCCCCCCTCCCTAACCCTCCCCCGGCCCCCTCCCTAACCCTCCCCCGCAAGCGGGAGAGGGGATGAAGGCCCCCCGCAACCGGGAGAGGGGATGACTGGCCCCGCGCAAGCGGGAGAGGGGAGAAAAGCGTGCGTGCTTATTTCTGCCGGCGCATCGCCTCGGCCAAGGCGGCGGCGAGGGCGCCTTCCGCGGGCTTGGCGGACTTCTGGGGCTGCTGCGTCGCGCGGCGCACGTCCGCCGGCGAGGCGCTGGATTGCGGCGGGCGCGGGCCAGAGGGGCGGGCGGCGCCTTCGTCCTTGCGCATGGTGAGGGCGATACGCTTGCGCTTCACATCCACCTCCACCACCCGCACCTTCACCACGTCGCCGGCCTTGACCACCTCGTGCGGGTCCTTCACGAACCGGTCGGCCAGCGCCGAGACATGCACCAGCCCGTCCTGGTGGACGCCGATGTCCACGAACGCGCCGAAGGCGGCCACATTGGTCACCACGCCTTCCAGCAGCATGCCGGGCACGAGATCCTTCATGTCGTTCACGCCGTCCGCGAAGGTGGCGGTCTTGAATTCCGGGCGCGGGTCGCGGGCCGGCTTCTCCAGCTCGGCGAGAATGTCCTTCACCGTCGGCAGGCCGAAGCGCTCGTCCACGAATACTTTCGGATCGAGCGCCTTCAGCGCCGCGCTGTCCCCCATGAGCGCGCGCACGTCGCGCCCGCAGGAAGCGATGATCTTCTTCGCCAGCCCATAGGCCTCGGGATGGACCGAGGAGGCATCCAGCGGCTCGGTGCCGTTGGTGATGCGCAGGAACCCGGCCGAAAGCTCGAACGTGCGCGGCCCGAGGCGCGCCACGTCGAGCAATTGCCTGCGGCTCTTGAAAGCGCCCACCGCGTTGCGATGCGCGACGATGGCTTCGGCGAGCGAGGTGCCGAGCCCGGAGATGCGCGCCAGCAGGGAGGGCGAGGCGGTGTTGAGATCGACGCCGACCGCGTTCACCGCATCTTCCACCACCGCGTCCAGGGCTTTCGCGAGGCGGCCCTGGTCCACGTCGTGCTGGTATTGGCCGACCCCGATGGATTTCGGCTCGATTTTCACCAGTTCTGCCAGCGGGTCCTGCAGGCGGCGGGCGATGGAGACCGCGCCGCGCAGCGAGACGTCCACGTCCGGCATCTCGGCGGCGGCCGTGGCGGAGGCGGAATAGACCGAGGCGCCGGCCTCGCTCACCACCACCGTCTTGGGCTTGGGCGCCGGCAAGGCGGAGATGACATCGGCGGCCAGCTTCTCGGTCTCCCGGCTCGCTGTGCCATTGCCGATGGCGATCAGCTCCACATTGTGCTTGCGGATGAGGTGGGCCAGCTCCGCGCTGGCGCCAGTAATGTCGTTGCGCGGCTGGAACGGATAGACGGTGGAGGTGGCGATCAGCTTTCCGGTCTGGTCCACCACCGCCACCTTCACGCCGGTGCGGATGCCGGGATCGAGCCCCATGGTGGCGCGCGCGCCGGCCGGGGCGGCGAGCAGCAAATCCTTCAGATTGCGGGCAAACACGCGGATGGCCTCTTCCTCCGCCCGCTCGGTCATGGCGGTCATGAGGTCGATGGAGAGGTGCAGCGAAAGCTTCACCCGCCAGGCCCAGCGGGCCACATCGCGCAGGAAGGCATCGCCCGGCCCGCCGGCGGCGGAAATGCCGTAAGCTTGCGCGATCATGCGCTCCACCGGCTTGATGGGGGCGGGATCGTCCGCATCCACGTCGAGATCGAGCGAGAGCACCTCTTCGTTGCGCCCGCGCAGCATGGCGAGCGCCCGGTGGCTCGGCACATTGGCCCAGCGCTCGGAATGGTCGAAATAATCGCGGAACTTGGCGCCCTCTTCTTCCTTGCCGTCGATCACCTTGGCGCGCAGCACCGCATGGGCCTGCATGTGGGCGCGCAGGCGGCCAATGAGATCGGCATTCTCGGCGAAGGTTTCCACCAATATGTCGCGCGCGCCGTCCAGCGCCGCCTTGGTGTCGGGCACGTCGGCGCTCAGGAAGCGCGCCGCAAGCTCGGCGGGAACGCTGGCGCGGTCGGCGAGGATCGCTTCGGCGAGCGGGCCGAGGCCGCGCTCGCGGGCGATTTCCGCCTTGGTGCGGCGCTTGGTCTTGTAGGGGAGGTAGAGGTCCTCCAGCTCCGCCTTGGTGGCGGCGGCGGCGATCTTCGCCGACAGCTCATCGGTGAGCTTGCCCTGGGCGGAGATGGATTTCAGCACGCTCTCGCGCCGCTGCTCCAGCTCGCGCAGATAGGAGAGGCGCTCTTCCAGCGTGCGCAATTGGGTATCGTCGAGGCCGCCGGTGGCTTCCTTGCGGTAGCGGGCGATGAAGGGAACCGTCGCGCCCTCGTCCAGCAGCCCCACCGCCGCATTCACCTGCGCGGGCCGCGCCGCGATCTCGCGGGCGATGATCTGGGCGATCTGGTCGGAGGTGGCGGCCATGGGGTCTCCTGCGGCGTTTTTCGGGGCGCCCTTGTGGGCTGATTCTGAACTGCACGCCAAATCGGGCCGGCCTATGGTCGCAGAGCAAGGGCGGCTTGCGAAGCGGGCAGGGCGGATCTGGGGGCAGAACGGGGGGCGGGTGAAGTGGGGGAGGCTGGCGGGCGGGGCTTTCGCGATCGGCCGCGAACAGCGCCGGAGTCATGGGCGAATAATCGCCCGAAACGCCGGTGTCATGTGCCGAAAAGGCACGGAGAGGCGTCACGAAACCCCTGTTCGTCTGCGCTAAGCCCCTGTTTCACGTGAAACATTTTGCGGCTTTTGCGCCTGCGGGGCCGGCGCGGGGCAAGGATTTCGGGTCACGAAAAAGGGCGCGGACCCTGGCTGGCCGCGCCCTCGTGGCTCCTCGGCTGTCGCCCGCCTATTGGCGCGGCGGGCGATGCGCGCGCACCCAGCGCGCCCGTATGATCAGGAAGACGAACATCAGGATCGATACCACCGCCAGCACCGTGCCCCAATTGCTGGCGATCCGCAGGAGGCGGCCGAGCGTATCCGTGCGCTCGCTGACTTCCTGGGTGATCGGCGCGCGGGTATCCAGCTGGACGATCGGGCCGTCGGAGGTCAGCACCGTCAGGTCGCCGCGGCCGAACTGGAACGGCCGGTCGAGATCCGGCGCGTCGGTGCCCAGGGTGCGATACATGATGCCGCGCTGGCCGTTGGCCGCCACCGCCTGGGCCACGCCCGCGCCGGTGACGCCGGAGACATTGAGCAGAACCTCGCTCGGCCGTTCGCGCAGGATCAGGCGATCCTCGGCGATGGTCACCTTGCTGGAGGCGCCGGCCACATTGGTGTCGAGCGCGAGGAACGTGCCTTCCGGCCGCGCCTCGGTGTCGTTGGCGACCACGGTGAGCTTGGCGCGCTCCGGCGAAATGCCGGCGGCGGCGGCGATGGCGACCATCTGCGGCAGCCGCGCCGCGCCCGCCTGCAAATAGGCCTGGGGCACGAAGATCTCAGCCTTTTCCGCCAGATAGGGAACGATGCCGACGAAATCCTCGGTCTTCGGCGCCGGCTCCAGCATGACCCGGCTGGAGGGCAGCACGGCGACCGGGAACGGCTGGGGCGTCTCGCGGCACCGGTCGCTCATGGGCTGGCGCTGGAACGAGACGCGCAGCACGTTGCGGGCGGTCAGCGCATAGTCCGGCACCGCCACCTTGATGGTTTCCGGCTGTCCGTTGGCGGTCAGATTGCGCGCCCCGAGCAGGTAATCATTGAGGAAGACCGAGGCGATGGGGGCGGTATCCCCGGCGCCGGGAGCGGCCGAGACATCCACCGCGAACGCCGCCGGCACGCGCCCGCCGGTGACGACGGTGGCAAGGTCGAAGCCCGCGCTCCAGTCGCCGCGCGCCAACACGTCGAACGATCCGGGGGTTCCGCCGAGGCGCGACAGGGGCACTTCGGCGGCATTGACGAGGTCCGGGCTCGCCGCCGTGATGGCCCGCACGCGCGGCACCACCAGCATGCGCCGCCACAGATCGGCGAGGATGCCCGCCGCCGGCGCGCCGGCGCTGGCCGCCACGGTGATCACCGGGCGCCCGGCGAGCCGGGCGAGGCTCACGTTCTGGTCCGCCCCCGGCTCGGAGACGGCGCTGCCGGAATTGGTCCATTTGTCATAGGCTTCGCCAGCGCTCGGGCTGGCGGTGCGGATCTGGTCGCGCAAGGCGGCGAGGGCGTTGGAGACGGCGCCCGAGAGGTTCTCGTCCACGATCGCGATGTCGGCGGCGATGGCGCCGGGTCCGCTCACCACCAGCAGCGCGCCGACCTCCGCTTCATTGGCGATGCGATGCTTGTCCTTGCCGGAGATGGCGGCGAAGGCCGGCACGCCGGCAAAGCCCGGCGGCACGTCGAGGGCGGTCAGGTCCACCTCGTCGCCCACCTGGGGCAAAGAGACGATGCGCGCGCGCCGGCCCGCCCGCTCCAGCACGGCGGCGATGCGCCAGGCGGCATCGAACGCATTGCGCGAGAGCGGGGCCGGCGGCATCAGCAGGATCGGATGGGGCGGCAGGGCGCTCCAGGCGGTGGTGATGTCGCTCACCGCATTGCGGTCGTAGGTATAGGTCAGGCGGGTGTCGGGGCCGATCTCGAAGATATTGCCGATGGCCCGCTCGTCCGCGCACAATTGCTCGGCGACCACCGAGGCCCAGGCGACGTTGAGATCGAGAAAGCCGGTGCGCCGGGCATTGGTGGCCACCGGAATTTCGAACAGAACCGCGCTTTTCTCGCCCTTCACCTGCTGGGCCACCTGGGGGGTGCCGTCGATGGAGACGAGATAGGTCGTGCGCCCGCCATCGCCGCGCAGATAGCGGCCCTGAAAATTCAGCCGGGCGCTGTTCAGCGGCAGGTTGGCGGGAACCGGGAAGAACACGGACCGCCGCGCGTCGAGCCCCGACAGGCCGATGGGCTGGAGGATGCCGAGATCGGCGAGGCTGAGCGAAACGGTGACGGAGCCGTCACCGGCGATCCGCTGCATGGCATAGGCGACGGGGTCGGACGGGGCCGGCGCCAGCACCGCCGGGGCGCTGTCCTGTGCCCGGGCCGGAAGGCCGGCGGCGGCGATACCGCACAAGGTCACGGCCAAGGTGAGGGCGAGCCTCCGGCCCTTCGTCGCGAGGTATCCCTTCGCGCCCCGTCCCGCCATCCCCGCGTCCTTTCCCACAACCCAGCGCGCACGCACGTCCGCGTGTGTTACCTAATTGCCGCCCGTCGGTCACCAAAGTGATAACACAGACCCGATTCAGGGGCAGTCCCGGCAATAAAATCGCGTGATGGGGCGGGCGGAGGCGGGTGCCGGCGGGTCAGGCGGCGAAAGTCGATGTGCGGCGCGCGCACAGCGTATCCACGATTCGGCCGGACGCCTTGCCATCGCCATAGGGGTTCAGGCGCTGGGCGAACCGTTCGTAATGGGCCGGATCGTCCAGCAGGCGCTCCACCGCCGCAACGATGCGGGTCGGGTCCGTGCCGACCAGTTCCACCGTGCCCGCGGCCACCGCTTCCGGCCGCTCGGTGACGTCGCGCATCACCAGCACCGGCTTGCCGAGGGAGGGCGCCTCCTCCTGCACGCCGCCGGAATCCGTCAGCACGAGGGCGGCGCGGCGCATGAGATAAAGGAAGGGCACATAATCCAGGGGGGCGATGAGGTGCATGTTCGGGCAATCGCCGAGCCGCTCCATCACCGGGCCGCGCACATTCGGGTTGAGATGGACGGGATAGACGATGTCCACGTCGCCGCGCCGGGCAAGACGGGCCAGGGCATCGCAGATGGCGACGAAGCCGGCGCCGAAATTCTCGCGCCGATGTCCGGTCACCAGGACGAGCCGCCGGGCGGTGCCGAGGTCGGCGAAGCGGGCATCCAGCTCCTGCCGCAGGGGGGCATCGGCATCGATGCGCGCGAGGGTCAGGAACAGGGCGTCGATGCCGGTATTGCCGGTCACGGTGACGCGCCCCTGCACATGCTCCGACGCGAGATTGGCCGCGGCCGCGACGGTGGGCGCGAACAGATGGTCGCACAGGCGATCCACCACCTGCCGGTTCATTTCCTCGGGCCAGGGGCGGGCGAGGTCATAGGTGCGCAGACCCGCCTCCACATGCCCCACCTTGATGCCCCGGTTGAACGCGGCGAGCGCGGCCGCGAGCGCCGTGGTGGTATCGCCGTGCACCAGCACGCGATCGGGCCGAGCTTCTTCCAGCACCGGGTCAAGGGCAGCGATCACGCGCGCGCACAGGGCGTTCAGCGTCTGGTCGGGCCTCATGACATCGAGATCGTAATCGGGTGTGATGCGGAACAGGCCGAGGACCTGGTCGAGCATGGCGCGATGCTGCCCGGTGACGCACACGAGCGAGGTCAGCGAGAGCTCCGCCGCAATGGCCGACACCAGCGGCGCCATCTTGATGGCTTCCGGCCGGGTCCCGAAAACGCTCAGTATCCGCATCTGCTGCCTTACGGTTTGGACTTCGGCCCGCGACCCGGATCGGAATGGCGTGTCAGACGCATCGCGTCCCGCTACAAGGAAACGACGCTCGAACTCACATTTCTGCTGGAAATGGTCGCTACCTCTCCAGCTCCGGGACGCAGAATGCAATTCGCATGAAAAAGACTACTCAATTCTTTACGCGCCGCACTGCGTTATATGTGCTGCTCGGCGGAGTGGCGGTCCCGCTCGTGTCGTCCGCCCTGATTCCAAGGCCGGCGCCCACGCGGCTTGATGGCAGTTTTCTGCAAATCTGGAAAGACGATCTCAAGCTCTCCCAGACGCAATGGGCCGAAAAAATCGCGACGCTGCGTGCATTGCAATGCCGTGACGTGGTTCTGCAATGGACAAGATTTGGCGATGAATACCGAATGTCGGATGAAGGCGTTCTCGCCTTCATGGATCTCGCCTATGCCGCGGGCTTGAGCGTGACCATAGGCCTGCCATACGATCATAGGTATTGGAAAGTCCTGATGGGGCAGGAGCAGATCGGCCTTGCGGCCTTCATGTCCGAAATGGCGGAAGCGGGGGCTCGTTTCATTTCAAGCACGACGTATTCATCCCATCCTGCATTTGCGGGATGGTATGTTCCCTATGAGATCGACCAGTATAGCTGGCGCAAAGCGGAGGACCGCATCCAGCTGAAAAGCTATCTTCTGCGCCTGCGCGACACCCTGGGCACGAAGGGCGCGCCGCTCTCCATCTCCACATTCTTCAGTCAATTGGAGGGCGCGGGTTCCCTCACGGATGTCTGGTCCGACGTGCTGGACGCGGGCGCCATAAGGCTGATGGTGCAGGATGGCGTGGGTGTTTATGGCATGGTCAATTACGAGCGGCTGGCGCCTTTGTTCGCCCTGCTGAAGCAGCGCAAGGCCGCATTCGATCTGGTGCTGGAGGTTTTCACCCAACTGCCGGGCGAGCGGCCGGAGGACCTCAAACTGGTGCCTGCGGAATTCGAGCGGGTGCAGGCCCAGCTCGAGGCTGCCGCCCGGGTCGCCCCCACCCGGATTCTCGCCTTCGCGGTCTATCCGTACATGGCCGGTGCGGACCCGAAGGCCCAGGCGCTCGGCGCCGCTTACGAACGCGCCGTCCTCAGCTGATATGATGCGATCAGCTTCGCGACCGGCCTGCTCGACAAGTTAATAAATATTTAATACTTTAGGATAGCCGGAAAACATATCCATTTTATTTCCAGTCGAAAGCATTTGGATTAGCCGGCTTCCAAGATGCGTCCCGCCCACCTGCGGTGCAGGATCGCGCACCCCTCGATGTTGCCGCGGACCTGAGATTTTAGGGCTCGGCTCCGCGCTAAAGCAGGGCAACTCGGGAAAAGATCGCAGATTCGGCGCCGAAAACAGCCCCGTGAAGAAAGCATCGGGCACGGAGCGCCCACGCTCTTCCGCAGCGGCCGGCTTGTGCTTACAGTTCCTGCATGATTCTGCATAACTTCGCCGCCCGGCACTGGATTCTCGTCGCGATCATCCTGGTCGTCTGTGTCATGGCCTATCTGATGAGCTTCGCGTGAAGGCGCGCGCCGCATGAGCCTGCCGGCCGTCCGCGCTCCCGGTGACGCCGGCGACGTGCGCTCGTTCTCGGTTGCCTGCGCGCGGCCATGGCTGGTCGCGCAGTTCGCCGCGCCGCGGCGCATGGTGAGCTGGTCGCTCAACCGGCCCGGGATCGTGGATGCGCGAAAGGTGGTCTGGCTGGAAGTGCGCAACGCCGAGCTGACGCCGGGCCTCGATCCCGCGCGCTGGTTTGCCGATCGCCTCGCGGAAGCAGGGCATGAGGACGCGGTCGGCATGATGACGGCGCGCAACGTCGCCTTCCACCATCATGCCAGTGCAAGCGTCGAGGGGGTGCGGGCCGAATGCCTCGTCACGCTCGGCCTCAACAATGGCGAGCGCATCGGGCAGCGTGTCACCACCCCCTGGGTCGGCCCGGGCACGATCAATATTCTGTGCGATGTCTCGGTGCCGCTGCACGACGCTGCGCTCCTGGAAGCGGCGAGCCTCGTCACACAGGCTCGCACGGTCGCGATAATTGGTGCAGGATACCGCCGGGCGGGAATGCGCGAGGCCGTGACCGGGACGGGAACGGATTGTGTGGTTCTCAGTTCGCCGCCGGGACGCTCTTCCGAACGGTTCGCGGGTATGCACACTGCCGTGGGCGAAGCAGTGGGCGCGGCGATTCTCCGCGCCACCGATGCCGCCCTGAACCAATGGCTCGCCCAGAACAGCGTGACCACGGACGCTTGAAGCGATCATGGGAGTTTTGAAATGACGGCAGCAATGAAGGGCAGTTCGTCCCGCGCGCAGGCCGAGAAGACGTTTGAAAAGTTGCAGGGCCGCACGGCGGAGCCGGAGGCCGCGGCGCCCGAATATGAGAAGGATGCCGACGCTGCCCGCGCCAAGATGGCCAAGTTGAAGGCGTTGCGGGAAGCGCGCGAGGCCGCCGAGGCATCCCAGCGCAGCGCCATCCGCGAAAAGGCGCGCCGCACCGTGCGCACAAAAGAGCAGGCCTGAGCCCGGACAAGCCCTATTCGGGCAGCGGCGCGTCGGCGCCCGGCGGCAATGTGAGCAGGTTCGTGCGTGCCATGGCGACGCCGCGCTTTCCGGCCTGCTTCACCTGGTACATCGCCCGATCCGCCGAGCGCATCAGGTCGATGCCGGTCCTGCTGTGGTCCGGGTAGAGCGCGATGCCGATGCTCGCGCTCACTTCCACCGTCACCGTCGCCTCGTGATCGGCCAGAATATAAGGCTCCTGGAGCGCGGCGCACAGGCGATCGGCCTGTTGGAGGGCGACCTCCGCATCCGCGATGCCGTCCATGATGACGGCGAATTCATCCCCGCTCAGGCGGGCCGCGATATCCTCGCGGCGCACCCCGTGGCGCAGCCGGTCGGCGATGGCGCATAGCAGGCGGTCTCCCACCCCGTGGCCATAGCTGTCGTTGACGCCCTTGAACCCGTCGATGTCGAGATAGAGCAAAGCGAACTGGGCGTGCCGCATGGCCGCCTGGGCGAGGGCGCGGTCCAGGCGGTCGAGGAACAGGATGCGATTGCCGAGCCCGGTCAGCGCGTCGTGGGTCGCCATGTGGCGGACCTGCTTTTCGACGCGGCGGCGCTCGTCGATCTCTTCTTCCAGTTGGCGATTGCGCTCGGCCAGCTCGCTCAGCGCCGCCTTGAGCTTCAGCTTGCTGACATGGAGGTCGAGGAACACCGTGACCTTCGACAGAAGGATGGCATCGTTGATTGGCTTGGAGATGTAGTCGACCGCGCCGAAGGTGTAGCCCTTCAGGCGGTTGATATCGTCGAGATAGGTGGCGGTGACGAACACCACCGGGATGTCGCAGGTGGTCGGGTCATTGCTGAGGTGGGAGGCCACCTCGAAACCGTCCATGTCCGGCATCTGGACGTCGAGCAGGATCAGCGCGAACGTATGCTCCAGGCACAGCGCCAGGGCCTCATTGCCGGAATGGGCCTCGAAAATATCCGCCCGCACCGAATAGAGCAGGTGGCGCATGGCCACCAGATTGGCCGTCACGTCATCGACGACGAGGATTTTCGGGCGGGCGATTTCGGTCATGTCCGGCACATCCGGTTGAGCGCCGCGACGAGTTCGGGCAGCGGGGCACACAGGTCCGCGCCAGCCATGTCCAGGGCGGCTTGCGGCATGATGGGAACGACGGCGTCGGCGGGGTCCTGGACGAGGGCGGTTCCGCCAGCTTCCCGGATGCGTTTCATCCCGGCCGCCCCGTCGGCATTGGCGCCGGTGAGCAGCACGCCAACAAGGCCAGGTCCGTAGGCGTCGGCCGCGCTTTCGAATAGGACATCGATCGAGGGACGGGAAAAGGAGATGCGATTATCCACAGACAGGGAGAAGCGTCGGTCCCGTTCGATCAGTAAATGGTACCCCGGTGGTGCAACATAGGCGTGCCCGGGCTCGATGCGTGTGCGTTCCCGCGCAGTTGTTACCGGCCATTTGCTAGCACGGTCCAGCAAGGGCGACATCAGATCCTCCGAGTCGGCACTCACATGAACCACCAGGATGACGGCGACATGAATATTTGCGCGCAGGCCCGCCATGATCGTCTGGAGGGCGGCGGGACCACCCGCCGAAGCGCCGATCACAATCGCCTCCATCACTCCCCTCGATAACTTGGCTTCAAGCGATACAGCTGCGTCGCAGCGTTGACAATTTGGAAGCGCTCCCGCGCCGGCGAGAATTCCAGGTTTTCACGCGCGCCGAGACACAGGAACCCCGTCCGCACAAGGCTGTCCGCGAACATGGCGATCGCCCGGTTCTGGAGCGGATTGGTAAAATAGATCAGTACGTTACGGCAAAGAATCAGGTGTGCTTCGCAAAACACGCCGTCCGTGACCAGATTGTGCTCGGCAAAAGTAATGTTTCGCATAAGTTGCGTATCGATTTTTGAAAACTCATAGCGCGAATGATAATAATCCGACAGGCTATGCGTTCCGCCAGCACTTCTATACCTCTCGGCGGCGTCGCGCAGGTCGCGGGCGGGAAAGATGCCGGCCGCGGCGCGGCTGAGGGCGTCCGGCGAAATGTCCGTGGCATAGATCCGCGTGCGATCGTAGAGCCCGGCCTCGGTCAGCAGGATGGCGAGGCTGTAGACTTCTTCCCCCCGCGCGCATCCCGCCTGCCAGATGTTTACCTGGGGATAGGAGACCAGCGCAGGGAAAACATCGCGCCGCAGGCAGGCAAAGCTGGCCGGATCGCGGAAAAATTCCGACACCGGCACCGACAGGCCGGAGATCGCCTCCGGCAGGCGCGCGGCATCATGCAGCAATATGTCCGTCAGCTGCCCGATGGTGCCGGAGCCAAAGGTCGTCACCAGATTGCGGATCCGCCGGGTCAACGAGGCCCTGTTATATTCGCGGAAATCGTAGCCGTATCTCCGGCGCAAGGCCTCGACGAACAGATCGACCTCGATCTCCTCGACTTCATCGGCGCGCTCGGCGTTCATGACCGTGCCAGCCAGACGCGGATCATGGACAGCAGCTTGGGCACGTCGATGGGTTTCGAGAGGTAATCGCTGGCGCCGGCGGCGATGCACTTTTCCCGGTCGCCGGTCATCGCCTTGGCGGTGAGGGCGATGATGGGCAGCTTGGCGAACGCCGGGTTCTTGCGGATTTCGCCCATGGCCTCATAGCCGTCCATCACCGGCATCATGATGTCCATCAGGACGATTTCCGTATCGGGGTGGTCCGCGAGCTGCGTCAACGCCTTGGTGCCGTCCGAGGCGAGGATGACGGTGAGCCCCTTGCCGCGCAGCACCTTGGAGAGCGCGAAGATGTTGCGCATGTCGTCATCCACCAGCAGCAGCTTGCGGCCGGCAAGATCGCCGTCGGGCTCTGCGGGAAGGGCGCTCGGCGCGTGGTGGACGCTGTGCAGGAACAGGCTCACCTCGTCCAGCAGCCGCTCGGGCGAGCGGGCGCCCTTGATGACGATGCTGTCGGTATAGGCCCGCAGCCGCAGGCTCTCCTCCGCCGTCAGGTCGCGGGCCGAATAGATCACCACGGGCACGATGCTGCCGCGCGCCGCCAGTTCCTCGACGAATTGGAAGCCGGACATGCCCGGCAGGCCCAGGTCCAGCACGATGCAATCCACCTCGTGCTTTTCCAGGAAAGACAATGCCTCCTCGCCGGACTCGGCTTCGCGGACCTCGATGGCCGCGCTCGCGACCAGCTTGCGCACCGCGAGGCGCGCCACCGGATCATCGTCCACCACCAGCACCTGCCGCAGCCGGTCGGCGGCGAAATGCATGAGCCGCTCCAGGGCGCCGTGGAGGTCCGCCTGGTTGACCGGCTTGGTGAGGAAACCGACGGCGCCGGCCTCGCGCGCCCGTGGCGCTTCTTCCAGCGCCGAGACGAAATGCACCGGGATATGGCGGGTGCCGGGATCCTTCTTCAATTCCTCGATCACCTGCCAGCCATCCATGCCGGGGAGCATGACATCGAGCAGGATGCCGGTCGGATTATAGGTGCGCGCGAAGGCGAGCCCGGTTTCGCCGTCGCCGGCGGCGACCACCCGATAGCCCTTTCGCCGCACGATGCCCATCAGCGAGCGGCAGAAGGCGGCATCATCCTCGATGATGAGCACCACCTTGTCGCCGGATGCGATCAGGTTGCGGTCGTCGGCGAGGAACGGCTGCGTGCGCGGCGCATAGGGCGGACGCACGGGCACGCCCGCGATCGGCGGCTCGGCCGGGGCGGCGGGGCTCGGCCTGGGAGAACTGGCCTCGCGAGCCGCGGCGGCCTGTCCTTCCGCATCGGCGGCCACGGGAAGGATGAGGCGGAACGTGCTGCCGACACCCTCGGTGCTGCGCACCGTCACATCTCCGCCGAGCAGCACCGCGAGCCGACGCGAGATGGCAAGGCCGAGCCCGGTGCCGCCATATTGCCTGCGGGTACTCGCATCCACCTGCTCGAAGGCCTCGAAGATGGCATCCAGCTTGTGCGGCGGAATGCCGATGCCGGAATCGGTCACCTCGATCGCCAAGCCGCCGCCCGGCAGCTCCGTACAGGGGGTGAATGCCACCGTCACGCTGCCGTTGGCGGTGAATTTGAAGGCATTGCCCAGCAGGTTGTTGGTGATCTGTTCCAGCTTGCCGTCGTCGGTGACGATGACGGCGGGCACATCCGGTGCCACGTCGATGGTGAAGGCGAGCCCCTTCTCATCGGCCATGTGGCGGAAATTGCGCTCCATGCGGCGCGCGAAATCGGCCACCCGCAGCGGCTCGCGCACCAGCTCCATCTTGCCGGCCTCGACCTTGGACAGGTCGAGAATCTCATTGATCAGCCGCAGAAGGTTGGCCCCGCTGTCGTGAATGATGGACACCGCCTCGATCTGGTCCTCGTCCAGATTGCCGGCGCGGTTTTCCGACAGGTCGTGGGCCAGGATCAGCAGGGAATTCAGCGGCGTGCGCAGCTCGTGCGACATGTTGGCGAGGAATTGCGACTTGTATTGGTTGGCGCGCGCGAGATCGTCGGCCTTGGTCTGTGTGTCCGCCTGGAGCTCGGCGAGGTGCGCCTTCTGTTGCTCCAGCGCCTCGGCATTGTGTCGCAGGACATCGTTGGCCTGCTGCAATTCCTGCGCCTGGACCCGCAGTTCCTCCTCGGAGGCGACGAGGCGCTGGGACTGGTCGTGCAATTGCTCGTTGGTGGTGCGCAGCTCTTCCTGCTGGCTGCGCAATTCCTCCTCGGCGGCCCGCAGCTCGGCGGTCTGTTCCTGGGTTTGCTTCAGCAGGGCGAGGGTGCGGCGGGCGCGCATCAGATTGTCGAAGCTGACGGCCGCGAGAGGCATCAGCTGCTCCACGAGCGCGAGGCGCCGGCCCGCCAATGGTTCGAAGCTGGCAAGTTCCAGCACGCCCAGCAATTGGTCCTTGGAGACGATGGGAAGCACGATCACAGCGCGGGGCGAGGCCTCGCCGGTTCCGGAATGGATGCGGACATAATCCTCCGGGACGGGGCTGAGAACGATGGTGCTGCGCTCCAGCGCACACTGGCCCACGAGACCCTCTCCCAGCCGATATTCCGGGCTCACATGGCGGCGATCCTTGTAGCCGTAGCTGCCCCGCAGTTCGAGCAGGCCGGTATCCGGACTGAAGCTGTAGAAGACCCCGACGCCGGCGCCGACAAGGCCCGACACTGCGCTGACCAGGGTCTGCGCGAACTCCCGCGACTCGTTGGCTTCCTGAAGCTTGCGCGAAAGGGCGGCGAGTTCGGTTTTCACCCAATTATTGTCGTAGGTCTCGATCGCCATCGCCTTGAACACTTGAAGCGCTCGGCTGATGGTGCCCACCTCGTCGCGCCGGTCGAGATGCGTGACGATGATCGAATGGTCATGGGCCGCCAGGCGCTCCATGAGCAGCGCAACATGCCGCAACGGTGCCGACACGAGGCGCGACATCATGTAGATCGCACCCGCCGCCATGAATAATGCCGCAAGCAGCGCCGACAGGTTGATAATTGCGAGCAGCCGCTCGGCATTCTCGAGGTCGTCCTGGGCGGCTTCCAGCCGTGCGGAGGAGGTGGCCAGCATCTGGTCGATCCCGGCCGCGACCGCCCGGCTGCCCACCTCGGTGACTTCGGTGGACAGGAAGGTGCCGAGTGCGCCGCTCAGTTCCTCGCCGGTGGCGCCGGAACCCAGTGAGCGGGACACAATGGCCAATACGGGGCCGGCGACCTGCTCCTTCCACGAGCCATTGATGATGCGGACGCGCTCGAACTGGCCGAGGAGGATCGGGTCCTTGCCCGCCAGCTTCCTCACCTGCGCCAGCTGGTCGGTGAAGGCCTCGTCGGTGGCCTGGTAGTTTCGCAGGTTCGTTTCGGTCGGCGAGAAGGCCGCGCGCAGCAAGGCGATCTGTCGGCGGTTGATGGCGCGGGCGCTGGCATTGGCCGCTTTGATGAATTCGCCCAGCTCTTCCGCGCCGGCCCGCTGCTCGTCCATGCGCCACACCGTCATGCGGGTCGCGGCCAGCGAAATCAGGAAACACGCCAGCAGCAGGACGATGATGCCGACGATTTTACTTTGGACGGACAGGTTTTGCAGCCATCCGCTTTTCGACTCTGCCCCCGCCATGGGCTCCCCCCGCACGCCGTCCCAATCGTAAAACACATAGGGGCAATTGATGAATTTTCATATTCATGCGTCGGGGCGCATGGGACAGGCCGAGAGCGGCAGCGGATAAAATGGCGTGCCGGCTCGCGGTCGTGCTGCGCGGATGGCGATTTGCCTATATGAGGGAGGCGTTGGACCGCAAGACGATGGATGGGACATGAAGGGTGTGAAGAAGGCCGGGTTGAACGATCGGTTGGAGGCGCAGGCGAAGGCGCGTGCGGCGATGCTTGAGAAGTTCAGTGCCCGTGCGAAGGAAGACGACCCCGAAGCGGTGGCGCGGCGCGCCGCCCGCGCGGAGCAGGCGGCGGCCCGTGCGGCTCGCGCGGCGGAGCGCGAGCGTGAGCAGGCGGCCCGCGCGGAGCAGGAGGCGCGGGACAAGGAGCAGCGCGAGGCCGAGCGCATTCGCGCCGAGGCGGACGCCGCGGCCGAAGCCGAGCGGCAGAAGGCCGAAGCGGAAGCTGAGGAAGAACGTCTGCGGGCCGAACAGAAGGCCGCGCGCGACGCCCGCTATGCGGCACGCAAGGCCAAGAAGCGCTGAACCGGGAACTGCGGACCCGGCAAAGCCGAGCGCGAAAGCAGGGCTGGGAAGAAGGCCGGGCGGTGCCGAATGGCGTCCATGCCTTCGCACGCCCCTGATACGGACCCTGGCATGCTCTCTTGGGAAGCATGTCAGGGGTGGCCGGGCTGGCTCAGCCTCCCGGCCCGAGGGGATGGGAGCGCGGGCGCTGTGCCGAAGGTTCAGCGCTTGGAGGGCGTCGGAGGGCACAGCTCTTCCGGCGCCGCATCGTCGGCGCCGCGCTTCACGTTCTGCGCCGGAGGGTCGCTGGCGGGAAAGCTCTCGTCCAGCGCCTCGTCGAGGGCCTCCGATTCCGCCTCGCATTCCGCCGCGGTCTCCGTCGGCACGGTCCCCGTCGGTGTGGGAGCGGGTTCGGCGCCCGTGATGCCGCGCGGGCCCGTGGCAGGCGGATCGCTGGCCGGGAAGGTGTCTTCGAGCGCCTCATCCAGCATCTTGTCGGTTCGCGGTCCCTGGCCTGGCTCGCCCATGTTCGCCTCCATTGCTCGCTACGGCCGCCCGGCGTCCAAGGCTCCGGACGACGGACCCGACGACCGAGACTCCCGCGCCGCGCGGTTACGCTCAAGCATAACGCATTCCGGGTGATTCCGGTTCCTCAGGGCGCCCTCAGCAACACTGCAACCGGCATGCGCTCCAGCAGAGCGGCGAGCGGCGTCGTCTCGGCGAGTGCGACGGTGTGATCGCCCGCAAGGTCGCCGTAGGCGCCCGCAAGCTCCGCCGGCACTTGGAGAGCAGTGTCCTGGAGCGCGTCGCCCGGAACCCGCGGCGTGTCGGCGGTAGGATCCAGCAAGCCGGCGCACAGACGGTTCGCCACCACCACCAGCCGCGACGCGCCGTTCTGGCGGGCGAAGGCGATCGCCTGGTTGGCGGCCGGTCCCGTTACCTCCAAGGGCAGATAGCTGCCGTGGGCGAACAGATCGGGATGGGCGGCCCGCGCGCGCAGCAGCGTCGCGATCAGGCTGTGCTTCACCCGTCCGTCGCGCCAATGGGGCAGGCAGGCGGCCGGCGTGCCGAGACGGGCGAGCGTGGCCCTGCGGGCACGATAATCCACCGGTCGCCGATTGTCCGGGTCCACCAGGCTGAAGTCCCAGAACTCCGTCCCCTGATAGAGATCCGGCACGCCGGGGAGGGTATATTTAAGTGCGATCTGCGTCAGCGTATTGAGCGCGCCGGCGGGCGCCAGGCGCTGCACGAGCGCGGCCAGCCTCGCCCGCACCGCCTTGCCCCGCGCATCCGTGAGAATGAGGCGCAGGAAACTGTCGCAGCCCGCCTCATAGTCCGTATTGGGAAAGACCCAATTGGTATGGCGCTTGGCTTCCCGCAATGCCTTGATCTGCCAGGAGGCGACGCGTTCCAGCAGGCCGTGCAGCCGCCCGCCATCCTCCGGGCCGAGATCCAGCGGCCAGGCGCCGATCAGGGTTTGATAGAGGATCACCTCGTCGGCCGGGGTTGGCGCGGGCAAGGCGCCCAAGGCGTCCCGCAGCGGCTCGGCCGCGGCCAGGAGGTCCGCCAGAGCCAGGGACCATTCCTGCGGAATCTCGCTGAGAACCGCGAGCCGCATGCGGCTGTCCTCGCCGCGCTTGTGGTCGTGGGTGGCGGTGGCCAGCATGGCATTGGGAAACTGCGCGCCGCGCGCTTCCGCCAGCGCGTGAAAGGCGCGCACCGGCAAGGCGAGCTGCCCCGGATCGGAGCCGACCTCATTGCGCGAGAGCAGCCGTGCGTAGCGATAGAAGACCGTATCCTCCACCGCCTTCGCGGCGATCGGGGCGGTGAGCTGCTGGAATTTTGCGATCGCATAGGCGCGGGTGCCGGCCTGCTCCGTGTCGCCGCCGAGCGCGCGCGGCGCTTCCCCGCCGAGCCAGCGGTCCAGAAGGTCGAGGACCGGATGGTCGATGGGTGCAAGGCGTCGCCGGGCCTGGGCGAGCGCCTGGGAAAAATAGGTCCAGTCCTGCGCCGAGCGTCCGCTCGCGTCGGCATAGGTGCGATAGACCGGAAACGCCACCACGAGTTCCCTCAAGGAACGGCGGATGGAGGCGAGCGTGATGTCGCGGGTATCGAGATCCTGCTGCGCCACTTCGTGCAGGGCGCGCGCGGCGGTGTTCATCTCGGCGCCGAAACCCTCGCGCAGGATCTGCCGCCGCGCGGCCTCCATCTGGCCGGCATAGGTGCCGGCATCCTGGGCCGCCTGGCTCCAGATCTTTTCCAGCGCATCGTCGGCACTGGGGTCGTGGAGCAGGGCCGAGACCTCGTCCATGAAGTCGTAGCCGGTGGTTCCGTCCATCTGCCATGCGGCGGGCATCGTCTCGCCGGCGTGGAGGATCTTCTCCACCACCACATAGCCGCCCGCCGGCGCGTCCTGCGGCCGCCGGATTTCCAGCGCCCCGAGCTTGCGCCGCAGCTGGCGGCAATAGGCGCCCGGATCGGCGATGCCGTCCACATGGTCGATGCGCAGGCCATCGATGAGGCCCTCGGCATACAGCTGGAACACCAGGGCATGCACCGTGTCGAACACCTCGCGGCGCTCCACCTTCACGCCCGCGAGGCCGGTGATGTCGAAGAAGCGGCGCCAGTTGAGCTCGTCGTTTGCCGCGCGCCACCAGACGAGGCGATAATTCTGCTTTTCCAGCAGGCCATGCAGGCGCGCCTGCCCCGCGTCAGCACGCGGATCGAAGGCCTCAAGCGCGGCGGCGGCGATCTGCGCGCCGTCGCGGGTCAAGATCAGCGCTATGCGCTCCTTCGCGGCCTGGACATCGGCTTTCGGCCTCGCGGGGTCTTCCAAAAATGCCAGTTCGGCGGCGAGGCCGCCTTGGCGATCCAGGCTCGCAGCGCCCAGCACGTCGCCATACTGGCGTGGGCACACGGGGAAGACGTGATCGTGGTGGCGAAAATGGAAGATTCCGCGCGCGGTATCGTAGTCGAGGCGGATGGCCCCCGCCTTGAGCGCCTCGCCATACGGGCGGTCGAGGAAGGGCGCCATGACCTTTCCCGAAAGCCGCGTGTCCGCCGGGCTCCAGTCGATGTCGAAGAAGTCGCGATAGGTGCTCTCGCGGCCCCATTCGAGCACGTCAAGCCACACCGGGTTGTCGGCCCCGCCGACGCCCATGTGATTGGGCACGATATCCAGGATCAGCCCCATGCCCCGCGCCCGCAGCGCCGTCACCAGACGGCGCAGGGCCGCCTCGCCGCCCAATTCGGGATCGAGCGTGCCGTGGTCCACCGTGTCATAGCCGTGGCGCGAGCCCGGCCGAGAGGTGAGCAGCGGCGAGGAATAGATGTGGCTGATGCCGAGATCGGCGAAATAATCCACCAGCGGAATGGCCGCATCGAGCGGGAATTCGCGATGGAATTGGAGGCGCACGGTGGCGCGCGGCGCGGTCATCCCTTGCTCCTTGCGGTGTCGAGCAGATGAAGCCGCCGCTGTACGGCCGGCTCCTCCAGTATGTGGGCCGCCTGGGCCGCGAGGCGTCGGCGCCAGTTGGGATGCTCCTCCACCGTGCCGGGCAGGTTGGGTTGCTCGGGCAAAGCGAGCGCGTCTTCCATCGGCACCACCACCAGCGGGCTCGGCGTTCCGGCGAGAAACCGCAGGGCGGCATCCAATACGGCTTCGCCCTGGTCGGGCGGTGGAAGGCCGTCGTCGCCGATGGCGGCCCACAGATGGGCCCGATCCTCGGCGCGGCCGCTGCGCTCGGCCTCCTCGCTATTGCCTTCCGACAGCAGGCCCGCAGGGCTGCGCCAGTCGATGTCGCGCCCGCTCCACCAACCCGTGACGGTGGGCAGGTCGTGCGTTCCCGTCACGGCGATGGCATCGCGGGAATAGGCCTCAGCCGGCTTGAAGCGATCGCCCTCGCGCTCGAACCACAGCACCCGCATGCCGAGGATGCCGCGCGCCGCGAGGCGCTCGCGGAAGCCGTCGGGCACGGTGCCGAGATCCTCGCCGATCACCATGGCGCGGTGGCGGTGGGATTCCAGGGCCACCAGCCGGGCGAGATCGTCGAAGGGATAGGCGAGATACGCCCCATGCGCCGGGGGCGCGCCATCCGGCACCATCCAAAGGCGCGACAGGCCCATGATGTGATCGATGCGCACCCCGCCCGCATGGGCCATCGCGGCGCGGAGCATGTCGAGGAAGCTTCTAAAGCCGTTGGCGGCAAAGGCGCGCGGCGAGAAGGCGGTGAGCCCCCAGGTCTGGCCCACCGAATTCAGGAGATCCGGCGGCGCGCCGATGGAGCAGCCGATGAGCATTTCGTCCTGCCGGCTCCACGCCTGGCTTCCGCCGCCGTCCGCGCCCACGGCCAAATCGGAGATGAGGCCCACGCCCATGCCGGCGGAACGGGCGGAATCCTGCGCCTGCGCCAACCCCTTGTCGGCAACCCATTGCAGGAAGGCGTGGAAGCTGACCTCGTGCGCGTGGCGGCGGGCGAAGCCGGCCACGGCGGGACCGCGCGGATCGCGAAATCCTTCCGGCCAGCCGCGCCAATGCCATTGCCCGCGCCCCTCGCCGAATTGGCGCTGGTGCAAGGCTTCGAACACCGCATGGTCCGCGAGATTCTGCCCCCCCGCGGCGCGGAAGGCCTGGAACTGAGCCATCAATTCCGGCTCGCGCGGCAGCACGGTTTCGAACAGATGGCGCAGCAGCGATATCTTCGCTGCACCAGCCTTGTCCCATTGAACCAGTTCAGAGGCTTCAAGCGAGGTGCGCAACGGGCCGAGATCCAGCGCCGCCACCGCCTCGTCCACCGCCGGACCGCCGAAGATGAGCCCCGGGTCCGCGTAGAGCGGGTTGAGAAAGAGCCGGCTCGAGGGGGAATAGGGGCTGTAGTGGGCGGGATCGGCCGCGAAGGGCGCGTGAACCGGGCTCAGCACCAGGGCCGCGGCACCCGCATTCGCCGCTTTCACCGAGAGCTGCGCGAGGGCGGAGAAATCGCCGATGCCGCCGTCGCCGTCGCGGCGCAGGGCGTAGAGTTGTACCGCGAGAGCCCACAGGCGCGGATCCTCCCGGCCGGTCACATCGGCGAGCCCGAACACGCGCGCCGGCGCCACCGCCAGGATCGCCTCGGCATCGCCCAGCTCCAGGCGGTGATAGCCGGGCATGTCGAGGGCCGGCAGGGCGATGGTGCCGTCCTCCACTTCCGCCTCGCCCTCCACCAGGCCGCCGCCTTCGAGGGTCACGCGATAGCGCATGCGCACGGCCCCCTTGGCGGCGGGAACGCGGAGCGCGTGCCCCGCATCCAGCGTCACGAGGGGCGCAAGCCCATCCACCGTGCCGCCGCGCTGGCGCATGCGGCTGTCGGCGATGTCGCCGGGGGTATCGGCGGGGAGATCGAGCGCACGCAGGATCGCGCGCAGAACCTCATGGGGCACCGCCTGGGGGCGGCCGAAGGCGTCGGTCCAGAAAGGCGAGATCCCGGCAAGCCGGGCGAGATCGAGCAGGGCATCGTCCATGGGAATGGCCTTCAGGGAAAAGTGCGCGCGGAACGGGCCGGCCGGGTCACGGCTGCGGGTCCAGATGGGCGGCAAGGAGGCGGATGCTGAGGGCTGAAACCAATGTCTCCTCCTCGATCGGGCGCTGCTCGGAGACGAGGCCGGCGGCGCTGTCCACCAGCACGCGCCATGTTACCGCCGGCGCGGGCAGACGGAAGATCACCGGGCGGTCCTTCGCATTCATCAGCAGCAGGAGCACGTCCAGCCGGCCCGGCGGCACATCGCCCACGATCGTCGCCGGGCCGGCGCGCCGCAAGGCCAGCGTGTGCCCGCCGTCCGCATGCCACGCATCGCCGTGCAGCTCGGCGCCGGTCTCGTCGAACCAGCCGATGTCCCGCAGGCCCGGCGCGAGTTCCACCAGCCCGTGCAGGAAACGGGGCGTGCGCAGGATGGCGAAGCGGCGGCGGATTTCGGCGAGGCGGGCAAAAAAGGCGGTAAGCGCCCGGGCGTCCGGCGCACGGGCCCGCTCCCAATCGATCCAGGATACTTCATTGTCCTGGCAATAGGCATTGTTGTTGCCCTTCTGCGTCCGGCCGAACTCGTCGCCGGCCAGCAGCATGGGCGTGCCCTGGGCGAACATCACCGTCGCCAGCATGGCCCGCGTCACCCGCGCGCGGGTTTCCAGGATGGCGGGATCAACGCTCGGCCCCTCGACGCCCCAATTGGCACTGTGGTTGGCGTCATGCCCGTCCCGGCCGTCCTCGCCATTGGCGGCGTTGTGCTTGCGCGCGTACGACACGAGATCGGCGAGGGTGAAGCCGTCATGGGAGGCCACGTAATTGATCGAGGCCGAGGGCTTGCGAAAGCGCCGATCGAAAGTGTCGCCGGACCCCGAAAGCCGCGCCGCGAGATCGCCGCGCCGGCCGGGCTCGCGGCTCCAGAACCGCCGCACGCCGTCGCGAAAGGCATCGTTCCATTCCGCGAAGCCCGGCGGCATGCAGCCGAGCTGGTAGCCATCCGGCCCGATGTCCCAGGGCTCGGCGATCATCTTGCAGCGGGCAAGCACCGGGTCCTGGCGTATCGCATCGAAGAAGCCGGAGCCGGGATCGAAGCCCGTGCGCTCACGCCCCAGGGTGACGCCGAGATCAAACCGGAAACCGTCGATACGGAACGCGGTGGCCCAATAGCGCAGGCTGTCCATCACCATTTGCAGGACACGCGGATGGGAGAGATTGACCGTGTTTCCGCAGCCGGTGTCGTTGATGTAATAGCGCTCGTCCCCGGGTAGGAGACGGTAGTAGCTGGCGTTATCGAGGCCGCGGAACGAGAGCGTAGGGCCAAGCTCATTGCCTTCGCAGGTATGGTTGTAGACCACGTCGAGGATGACTTCGATGCCGGCGGCATGCAGGCGGCGGATGGCGGCGCGCATCTCGTGCAGCGACCCGGTGGACAGGAAGCTCGGCTCCGGAGCGAAGAAGGCGAGGGTGGAATAGCCCCAGTAATTGCGCAGCCCCCGTTCCAGCAGGAAGCGGTCCTGAAGGAAGGCATGCACCGGCATCAGCTCGATGGCGGTGATGCCGAGCCTTTGCAGATGCTCGATGAAGCGGGGATGGGTGAGGGCCGCGAAGGTGCCGCGCTCGTGCGCGCGCACGTCTGTGCGCCCCATGGAAAGGCCGCGCACATGGGCTTCATAGATAACCGTGTCTTCCCACGGCACGTTTGGGGCGCGCTCGTCGCCCCAGTCCGTCGCCTCGCCCACGACGACGGCCTTCGGCATGGCTGCGGCGCTGTCGCGCCGGTCGAGCGAAAGGTCCGCCCGCCCGCCATGGATGCGATAGCCGAACAGGGTATCCGACCAGCGCAGCGGCCCCGTGATCTGCCGCGCATAGGGATCGAGCAGCAGTTTGGCCGGGTTGAAACGATGCCCGCGGGCGGGATCGAACGGGCCGTGGGCACGGTAGCCATAAACCAGCCCCTCGAATGCGCCGGGCAGATAGCCGTGCCAGACCTCGTCCGTGCATTCCGGCAGCGCGAACCTGGCCACCTCGCGCCGGCCGGACGGTTCGAACAGGCATAATTCCATCTTCTCCGCATTGGCGGAAAACACAGCGAAATTGGTCCCGAGCCCGTTCGTCACGGCACCGAGGGGATAGGGCCTCCCCCCCTCCAGACGATCGGGGAGCGGCGGGAGCGTCATGGCCTTGCCTTCGGCCGCAGCATCAGGACGCCGAGCGGCGGCAGGCTGAGTGTGACCGAAAACGGCTGGCCGTGGCTCTCTCCGCCGACCGCCTCGACCGCGCCGAGATTGCCGATGCCGGAGCCGCCGTATTCGGCGGCATCCGTATTCAGCATTTCCTCCCATGGACCGCCGTGCGGAACGCCGATCCGGTAGCCGTGGCGCGGCACCGGCGTCATATTGGCGACCACCAGCACCGGCGCGCCCCCATCGGCGAAGCGGAAGAAGGCGAACACCGAATTGTCCACGTCGTCCCCCACGACCCAGGCGAAGCCGTCGGGCGTGGTATCGCGCGCATGCAGCGCCGGCACCTCGCGATAGAGGGCGTTCAGATCGCGCACCAGCTTCTGCACGCCGCGATGGAACGGATCGTCCAGGAGAAACCAGGGCAGTTCAGCGTCATGGTTCCACTCGCCCGTCTGGCCGAACTCGCAGCCCATGAACAGAAGCTTCTTGCCGGGATGGCCGAACATGAAGCCGAGATAGGCCCGCAGATTGGCCATGCGCTGCCAGGTGTCGCCCGGCATGCGGCCCAGCAGGGATCCCTTGCCGTGCACCACTTCGTCGTGGGAAATCGGCAGGACGAAGCGCTCCGAGAAGGCGTAGACGAGCGCGAACGTCATGTCGTGGTGGTGGTAGCGCCGGTGTATGGGCGCGTGGCCGATATAGCGCAGGGTGTCGTGCATCCACCCCATGTTCCATTTGAAGTCGAAGCCGAGGCCGCCGAGCGCCACGGGCGCGGTGACGCCGGGCCAGGCGGTGGATTCCTCCGCCACCATGATGGCGCCGGGCGCCTCGGCGTGCACCGTCTCGTTCAGCCGGCGCAGGAACGCGACCGCTTCCAGATTCTCCCGTCCGCCATGGATGTTGGGCACCCATTCGCCCGGCTTTCGGGAATAGTCGCGGTACAGCATGGAGGCGACCGCATCCACGCGCAGCCCGTCCACATGGAAATGCCACAACCATTCCAGCGCGCTGGCGATGAGGAAGCCGGAGACTTCCGAGCGGCCGAAATTGTAGATCAGGGTATTCCAGTCGTGGTGGAACCCCTCGCGCGGGTCGGCATGCTCATAGAGCGCGGTCCCGTCGAACCGGGCAAGGCCGTGGGCATCGCTCGGGAAATGCGCAGGCACCCAGTCCAGCAGCACGCCGATGCCGGCCGCGTGGCAGCGGTCCACGAAGCGCGCAAAGGCATGGGGCGGCCCGAAGCGCGCGGTCGGCGCGAACAGGCCGAGGGGCTGGTATCCCCACGAGCCGCCGAACGGATGCTCCATCACCGGCATCAGCTCGATATGGGAGAAGCCCATGTCGGCCACATAGGGAATGAGGCGGTCGCCCAGTTCCTCCCAGGTGAAGCTGCGGCCATCGTCCAGATGGCGCATCCAGGACCCGGGATGCAGCTCATAGATGGAGATGGGCGCCTGCACATTCTGGCGCGCGCCGCGTTGCGCCATCCAGCCGGCGTCGCTCCAATGGAAGGGCGCCGGATCGGCGACGATCGACGCCGTCGCGGGCGCCAGTTCCGCCGCCCGCGCGAGCGGATCCGCCTTCAGCGGCAGCAGGTTTCCATCCGCGCCCAGCAGTTCGAACTTGTAGCGCACGCCGGCGCCGAGACGGGGGATGAAGATCTCCCAGATGCCGGCGGAATGGCGCAGCCGCATGGGATTGCGCCGTCCGTCCCAGCCGTTGAAATCGCCCACCACGGAGACCCGGCGCGCGTTCGGCGCCCACAGGGCGAACCGCACGCCGCTGACGCCGTCCACGCTCGCCACATGGGCGCCAAGCACCTCGGAAAGACCGAGATGGGTGCCTTCGCCCAGCAGGTGGAGGTCGAGATCGCCGAGCAGCGGCGGAAAGGCGTAAGGGTCTTCGCTTTCCTGCATGCCGCCGTCGCCCCAGCGGATCCGCAAACGATAGCGCGGCGGGCCGCCTCCCTCCCGGGTCCCATCGGCCGATGGGAATTTGCCGGCAAATAGCCCGGCCGGATGGACCTGCCGCAGCGTCGCGAGACGTGTGCCGGTGGCCGGATCGACGGCCTCGACCTCGCGGGCTCCGGGCTGAAAGGTTCGCAGCACCATGTCCTGCCCGACCCGATGTGGACCGAGCAGGGCGAACGGATCACCGTGGCGCCCGTCCACCAATGCCTCGACGGCGGCGGGATCGAGCGCCAGATCGGGTTCGACGTGCTCGGCGATGGTCATCGCTGGTTCTCCTGGCAGGCGCGGGGGCACGTTCAATGGGCATCCTCCCGTGTGGGCTCGCATTCGACGTCCACCGCGCCGGCGAGCCGCACGGCAAGATCATGCAGGCCGCGCGCCGCGAAGCCGATCCAGGCGGGCCGGTTGGCCGCCTCGTACGCCACCTCGTAGGCGGCCTTTTCGAGCAGGAAGAGATCCAGCAACGGCCGGTCGATGCTCGCCGAGGGCCCGCCGCCTTCGGCGTAGCCGCTGAGGAAGCTGCGCTCCGACCGGCTGCGGAAGCGTTCGAGCAGGGCCTGGCGCTCGGCTGCCGTCTCCCAGGCGCGGATGTCGCCGGCGGACGCATCGACGGCAGCGCGCACATAGTCCAGCGAACGCATCAAGCCGGCGACGTCGCGCCAAGGGCTGGTCTTGGCGCGGCGTTCGGCGATGGTGCGCCGGGGCTCGCCCTCGAAATCGATGATGTAGGCATCGCCGCCGGACACCAGGATCTGCCCAAGGTGGAAATCCCCGTGGATGCGCGTCATCAGCGCCCCCACAGCGGTCGAAGCGAGGGCATCCGCGACCCGCAGCAAAGCGGCCCGGCTGTCGAGAAGGGCGCGCACGCGCGCGGCCGTCTCGGTGCTCTCGAACGGACCGTGCGCGGCCAGGAGATCCAGCGCGTGGGACAGTTCCGCGGCGGCCTGCGTGCCCCATGCCGCCGCGTCCTCGGCCTCGGCGATGGTGGGGGCGAAGGCCGGGTCCTCGCTCGGGCGGGCCAAGACGGCGTGCAGTTCGGCCAGCCTGCGTCCGGTGGCGCGGATGAACGGGGTGAGACCGTTGACCTGCTCGTCGAACGCGGCGCCCTTTTCTTCGTCGGCCGGCGTGGTGGCGCCGAGCGCGCGGCGCAATTGCTCGACCATCCAGGTCCAGCCGTCGCCCTGGTTGCGCACGTGCCCGAGCAGCAGCGCGACCACCGCGGGCCGGCTCTCTCCATCGAAGCGCACCACCTCGCCAAGCAACGGAGCCGTATTCGCATAATCCTGCTCGGTGAGATGGCGCGCCATTTCGGATTCCGGATGGATGCCGAACACTGTGCGCCTCACCACCTTCAATACCGCCAGATCCTCGATGATGATGGTCGAGTTGGACTGCTCCGCGGCGATGCGGAGCACCGGTGTGTCGGCGGGAATCTCCATGGCTGCGAGCCGCGCCGTGGGGACGAACCGCAGGTCGCCGCCATCGGGGATCGGCAGAGCGACTTCCTTCCGCAAGGCGGCGATCATCGCATGGGGCATGGCGTCGAGCGTCAGCGCATCGGTGAGATATCCCACCCGGCGGCCCTGCCGAACCCGCGAAAGGGCAAGCTGAGTCACCAACGGCGCGGGTTGCTGGTCTTCCCAGGCGATGGCGAGCGGCATCATATATTGCTCGGTGCGCCCCCCCACCTCGACGTCTATGGCGGCGAGGAGCAGGTCCGAGCGGTCGGCACCGGCCGGAAGCGGAAGGGACCAGGCGATGCGGACCGCACCCAGCTTCTCGTTCTTGGAGGCAAACCAGCGGCGCCGGCCGATATAGGCCGGCAGGGCCTCGCTCTCCAGCAGCGCCTTGTGGCGGTCTCGGCCGATTTCCGGCAGACCCGAGCGCAGAACAAGCGTAATGAATTCAGGAAGTTGCTCGGGCGGCGGCGCGTGCCAACTGGGTTCTGCGACCTCCTTCGAAAGGTTGAAGGCGTAGAAGCCATAGGCTGGCAAAGTCAGCAGATAGGGCAGGCGGCCGACGGGGGGAAAGGGCGTTCCACCCACCATCTCGACCGGGACGCGATGCTCGAATTCAACGATGTCCAGCTCAACCGCCTGCAAGGTCTGCGACAGGTTTGCCACGCACAATATGGTTTCATCCTGGTATTCGCGCAGGTACGCCAGGATCTTGCGATTTCCAGGGTAGAGCAGGCGGAAGGTACCGCGTCCAAATGCATTGTGCCGCTTGCGGATCGCCAGCACCCGCCGCGTCCAGTTCAGCAGCGAATGGGGATCACGCAGCTGCGCTTCCACATTCAGTGCATAATAACCATAGAGCGGATCTTGAATCGGCGGCAGAACGAGGCTCTCCGGATCGGCGCGGGAGAAGCCGCCGTTGCGGTCCGGCGACCATTGCATGGGCGTGCGGACGCCATCGCGGTCGCCGAGATGGATGTTATCGCCCATCCCGATCTCATCGCCGTAGTAAATAACCGGCGTTCCCGGCATGGTGAACAATAATGCGTTCATCAATTCGATGCGCCGGCGGTCGCGCTCAAGCAAGGGCGCGAGCCGCCGACGAATTCCTAGATTGATACGGGCGCGGCGATCGGCGGCGTAGACGGTCCAGAGATAGTCGCGCTCCGAATCCGTTACCATTTCCAGCGTCAGCTCATCGTGATTGCGCAGGAAGATTGCCCACTGGCAGTTTTCAGGAATCGCCGGCGTTTGCCGCAAGATGTCGGTTATCGGAAAGCGATCCTCCTTCGCGATGGCCATGTACATGCGTGGCATGAGCGGGAAATGGAAGGCCATATGGCATTCATCCCCCTCCGATCCGAAATATTGCTGAGTATCTTCCGGCCACATATTGGCTTCCGCCAGCAGCATACGCCCGGTATAATTTTCGTCGAGATGGGCACGGATCTTCTTGAGAATGGCGTGAGTCTCGTCCAGATTCTCGTTTGACGTCCCTTCACGCTCGATCAGATAGGGGACGGCATCGAGCCGCAGCCCGTCGACCCCCATGTCCAGCCAGAAGCGCATGACGGACAGCACCCGTTCGAGAACCTCCGGATTGTCGAAGTTCAAGTCAGGCTGGTGGGAATAAAACCGGTGCCAGAAATATTGGCCGGCCACGGGATCGAAAGTCCAATTCGATTTTTCCGTATCAAGAAAGATGATCCGCGTCCCTGAATATCCGTGATCATCATCTGCCCATACATAATAATTACGCTCGGCGGAGCCCTTCGGGGCGGATCTGGCGGCTTGAAACCATGGGTGTTGGTCGGAGGTGTGGTTGATGACCAGTTCCGTGATGACGCGAATGCCGCGAGCATGGGCCGCTTCTATGAAGCGGCGGGCATCCTCCATGGTCCCGTAATCGGGCGACACGCCTTCGTACAGCGAGATATCATAGCCGTCGTCGCGCCGGGGGGAGGGATAAAACGGCAATAGCCAGATGGTATCGACGCCGAGATCGGCAATATAATCGAGCTTCGAGAGCAGGCCCGGAAAATCGCCGATTCCGTCGTTGTTGGAGTCGAAGAAGGATTTTACATGAACCTGATAAATGACGGCGTCTTTGTACCAATAAGGATTGGCGGTGCCGGCGTCGGGCTCGCTCATTCAGGCCTCCCCGGACAAGCGGTAGATGGCGAACGGGAGGGCCGGGTCGAGATGCTGGTGCTGGATCTTGCCGCTCCAGCTAAAGGATTGTTCATGAATGAGATTTTCCACATGGATGGTGGCATGGTCGGGGAGGCCGAGTTCCCAGAGCGGGACCTCGAAATCACACCCCTGGGCCGCGTGCGGATTGAGATTGACTAGAATTACCAATAGGTTGTCACGATCAGGCGTGAATTTCGCGAAGGCCAGGATCTGGTCGTTCCAGGCATTCAGGAACAGCAGGCCGCGGTGGGTGCGCAGCGCCGGATTCTCCCGACGAATGCGGTTGAGAAGCGTGATTTCGGCCCCAATACCGCCCTCTGAACCGTAATTTCGGGCGCGAATCTCGTATTTATCGGAAGAGGCGTATTCCTCCTTCCCAGGAACCGGGTCCGCCTCGCACAATTCGAAGCCGGAGAACATGCCCCACAGCCCGGAGAGGGTCGCGGCGAGGGCGGCGCGGGCCAGGAAGCCGGGCCGGCCCGAGGTCTGAAGATAATAGGGATTGATATCGGGCGTATTGACGAAGAAATGCGGCCGATAAAACTCGCTGACCGGCGCAGCGGTCAGCTCGTTCATGTATTGAATGAGTTCCGCCTTCGTGTTGCGCCATGTGAAATAGGTATAGGACTGTGAAAATCCGATCTTCGCCAGCCGGTGCATGATTTTCGGCCGGGTGAAGGCCTCGGCCAGGAACACCGCGTCGGGATGCCGGGCGCGGACGTCGCCGATCAGCCATTCCCAGAAGGGGAAGGGCTTGGTGTGCGGATTGTCCACGCGGAATAGGCGCACCCCCTGGCGGATCCAGTGCAACACCACGTCGCGCAGGGCGAGCCACAGGTCGGGCACCGCATCCTTCGCGAAGAAGTCCACGTTCACGATGTCCTGGTATTTCTTCGGCGGATTTTCCGCGTATTTGATGCTGCCGTCGGGCCGCCAGTCGAACCAGCCGGGATGCGCCGCGAGCCAGGGATGATCGGGCGCGCACTGCACGGCGAAATCCAGCGCGATCTCAAGGCCATGGTCCCGCGCGGCCGCCAGCATGCGGCGGAAGTCGGCGAGCGTGCCGAGTTGGGGATGCACCGCCCCGTGGCCGCCCTCGTGCGAGCCGATGGCATAGGGGCTGCCGGGATCGTCCGGGCCGGGCGTGAGGGTATTGTCCCGCCCCTTGCGGTTCTTCGCGCCGATCGGATGGATCGGCGGGAAATAAAGCACGTCGAAGCCCATGTCGCGGATTCGGGGCAGGTCGGCGATCACATCGTCGAACGTGCCGTGGCGGTTCACGTCGCCCGAGGTGGAGCGGGGGAAAATTTCGTACCAGGCGGCGAAGGTGGCGCGCTCGCGCTCCGCATCCACCGGAAACAAGCGGGGATGGCGCACCGCGAACGGGCGCACGTCGCTGGCGGCCAGGATTTCCTGCGCCTGCGGGCTCAGAAGCAGGTCGCGCGCCGCCTGTGCATCGGCCCGTGCCAGCGCGAGACCGAATGCGGCGATGCGCGCGCCGGCCTCCCCGCTGGCGGAGGCGCCGGCCACCAGCACCCGGCCTTCCTCGATCTCCAACGATACGTCGAGCCCCGCCTTCACCTTGGCGGAAAGCTCGTGATGGAAACTCGCATAGGGGTCGCGCCACGCCTCGATGGTGAAGAGGTGGCGGCCCAGGCGCTCGAGGGGGAAATCGGCGCGATAGCGATCATTGCCGAGTGCAACCATGCGCGCCTCGCGCCAGGTGGCATCGTCCGCCGGGCGCCAGAGCAGGGCGACGGCGATGGCGTCATGCCCGTCGCTCACCACGTCCGCCTCCACCGTGATGCGCTCGCCGACGATCCGGCGCACGGCAAAGGCGCCGTCGTCCACGGCCGGGCTGACCGCTTCGATGGCGAGGCGCTGCGCGCGCGCGGCATTGAGCGCGCCCTTGCGGCCTTGTTCCTCCAGCAGAATGGGGTGCGCCCGCCGGCCGTGCAGGCGCACCACGGCGCCCGGCGGCAGGGACAAGGTGGACGTGGTGTCGAAAGGCTCGCCGTCGGGTCCATCGAAGCGGGCGAAGCCGTCGGTGCGCGGCAATAAGGCGGCGCCGTTGGCCTGCGCCGGGCGCTCGAGGCTGGCGTTGGCGATCACAAGTTCCGCCGCCTCCCCGTCCTCGCGCTCCCGCAGCAGCGCGGCGAGCGGGGCGGCGGGCGGCGAGATCAGGCGCCAGGGGCCGCTGGCCTCGCCGGCCGCACGATGCGCCATGGCGTGGTTGGCCGCGGCGATCGCGGGGGAAAGATCGAATGCGGCGGTGTCCCGCAATTGCGCGAGATCGGTGGCCACAGCGCCTGTGGGATCGAGCGGATCGCGGGCGCCGAATTCAAAGCCGGCCGGAACCAGCAACCCGTCGCCCAGGGCTGCTGAGAGCGCGAGCGCCCGCCGGTGCACGCGGGTCGGATCGCCCCCTTCCGGCCGGGGCGCGAGACGCGCGGCGAAGGGGGCCTCGGGAAAGGCGATCACGGGGCCGAGGCGGTTGAGCAGTGCCATTTCCTGCGCCAGCCAGGGCTTTCGCACATCCCACCATGCGAGCGAAGAAAAGCCGCCGTCGAAGCCGGCGGGCAGCAGGGCTTCGATCTGCGCGGAGGTGAGGCCGGGGGTCCAGGCGTGAAAGCGGGTGTCACCGTCGGCGTCCCGCCCGGCGCCGATGATTTTGCGCCACACGTCCACCGGCACGCGCTGCGGGGCGTCGCAGCGAAAACCGGCGGCGCCGCATTCCACCAAAGCGGCGACCAGATCGGCGAAATAGGCGCCGACCGCGCCCGCGACCCCGCCATCGGCGAAATTCACCTGCGCCCCCTCGCGTGCCGGCGGGCGGCGGGGATCGGGGGCGGCGGGCTCCGCGTCGCGCGCCACGAACCAGGAGGGCTCCATGGCGGGCAGGAGGCCGTCCGGCGCCATGCGGTCCACCACCAGATCCAGGAACAGGTCGAGCCCCTGCTGCCGCGCCTGGTCGGCCAACCCCGCGAGGGCGTCGAGCGCGTCGCCTGGAATGTCGAAGCGCGCGTTTAGCTGGTCGTGGTCGGCGCTGAGAAAGACGTTTTTATCCCGGCCGGTGGCGAAGGGGGACGCGAGGAGGATGGCGTCGAACCCGAGCGCGGCCGCGTGCGCGCAGGCCTTGTCAAAGGCGGCGGGCGGCATGGGATCGAGAAAATACAGCCGGGGGGCCGGGCGGCCCGAAAGCGAGGTCTGATGGCTGGCGCGCGGTTCGGAGAGGTTCAGCATGGGCTCGTCACTGCGGCGGGAGAAGGCGAATGACTCATCGTCCGGCAGGAAGCCGGCTGAGCCCTTCAAAGGGGCAACGCCCCAGGGCAGCGGCGGTTCCCCTTCTTTCGCAGGCCATTGGGCGCAGCGGGCCGCGGACCCGCACGCAAGGAGCGGAACCGGGGCGGCGTACCGCCCGTTGTGACCATCGCGCCGGTGCCCGTGCCCGGCCGGGGGATGCGTAATGCGCCGGTCGCGCCGGGCTGCTTGAATGGCGCCGGCGCGGCGCGCAAAGCCAGGGGAAGGACCGTCCATGGATGCGGAAAACGAGATCGGGGCCGCCCGGCCGCCGGCCCCCTGGTGGCAGACGGGGGTGATCTATCAGGTCTATCCGCGCTCTTTTCAGGATGGTTCGGGCGATGGGGTGGGCGATCTGCCGGGTCTGCTCGCGCGGCTCGATTATCTCGCCGATCTCGGCGTGGACGCCATCTGGATATCGCCGATCTTCCCCTCGCCCATGGCCGATTTCGGCTATGACGTCGCCGATTACGTGGGCATCGATCCGCTGTTCGGAACGCTGGAGGATTTCGACCGGCTGGTGGCGGCGGTGCACGGGCGCGGCATGAAGCTATTGCTGGATCTGGTGCCCAATCACACCTCCGATGCCCATCCCTGGTTCCAGGAGGCCCGGGCCTCCCGCGATAATCCCAAGCGCGACTGGTACATCTGGCGCGACCCGGCGCCCGACGGCGGCCCGCCCAACAACTGGCTGTCCGAATTCGGCGGCAGCGCCTGGGCCTTCGATGTGACCAGCGGGCAATATTATTACCACGCCTTTCTCGATCGACAGCCGGACCTCAACTGGCGCAATCCGCAGGTGGTCGCGGCGATCCACGAGGCCATGCGCACCTGGATGCGGCGCGGCGTCGACGGCTTCCGGGTCGATGTGATCTGGCATCTGCTGAAGGACCCGCAATTCCGCGACAATCCGGAAAATCCGGCGTTCGCCCCAGGGATGAATCCCTATTCCCGCCTCCTGCCGCTGCACACCACGGACCTGTCCGAGGTGCAGGACGTGATCGCCGGGCTGCGCGCGGTCGTCGATGAATTTCCCGAGAGGCTGCTGATCGGGGAAATCTATCTGCCCTTCGAGCGTCTGGTGGCGTATTACGGCGCAAATCTCGACGGGGTGCACCTGCCGTTCAATTTCGCCCTGCTGGATACCGCCTGGAACGCCCGTGCGCTGGAGCGGCTCATCGCCGCCTATGAGGCCGCATTGCCCGTCGGCGGCTGGCCCAATTGGGTGCTGGGCAATCATGACCGCCCGCGCATCGCGAGCCGCGTCGGGCCGGACCAGGCGCGGGTGGCGGCGATGCTGCTGCTCACCCTGCGTGGTACGCCCACGCTCTATTACGGCGACGAGATCGGCATGGCGAACGTGCCCATCCCGCCCGAGCGGATCCAGGACCCTTATGAGAAGAACGTCCCCGGCCTCGGCCTTGGCCGCGACGGCGTGCGCACGCCCATGCAATGGGACGACGGTCCGTTCGCGGGCTTCTCGACCGTCGAACCCTGGTTGCCTTTGGCGGCGGATTTTCCCGAAGTGAACGTCGCGGCCCAGCGCGGCAATGGCCAGTCCATGCTGACCCTGGTGCGGCGGCTCATCGCCCTGAGGCATGGGCGCGCGGAGCTGATGCTGGGCGCCTATTGCGCCCTCGCGGCCCAAGGCGACCTGCTGCTCTATGTCCGTGCGTTGGACGGGGCGGGGCGGATGCTGGTCGCCCTCAATCTCGGCGCCGAGCCGCTGGCGGCCACCTTGCCGGGGGTCTCGGGCGAGGTGCTGCTCTCCACCTTCTGCGATCGCGAGGGAGAGCGGATGTCCGGCGAAATCGCCCTGCGCGCCAATGAGGGTGTGATGGTGGTGCTGGCGGACGGGGCGATCCTGCCCTCCTGACGCCGGCGCGCGGAGCGGCGCCCGGTGCGGGCGGCGGTTTTATTCCGCCGCCTGCGCCAGGGCTTCCAGATCGGCGCTGACGGCGATCCAGTCCTCTTCCGCCTGCGCCAGGGCGTCCACCAGATCGGCGCGCTGCTTGTTCAGCCGGGCTGCGTCATTGGGGAATTTCGCGATTTTCGGATCCGCCAGGCGCTTGTCCACGGCGGCGATATCCTTTTCGATCTTCGCCACCTGGGCTTCCACATCCTTGAGGCGCTTGCGCAAGGGGGCGAGATCCGCCGCTTCCTCGGCCGGCTCGACGCCGTCGATGCGCTCCTTCTTGCCGTCGCCGGTCATGCGGCCGTTGGATTTGCTCAGCACCTCGCGGCGATATTGGTCGAGGTCGCCGTCATAGGGCTTCACCGTGCCGCCGCCGACCACCCAGAGCCGTTCGGCGCAGGCTTCCAGCAGATGCCGGTCATGCGAGACCAGGATCACGGCGCCGGGAAAATCGTTGATGGCGTTGATCAGCGCCTCGCGCGCCTGGATGTCCAGATGGTTGGTGGGCTCGTCGAGGATCAGCATGTGGGGGCCGTTGAAGGCCGCGAGGCCGAGCAGCAGGCGCGCCTTCTCGCCGCCCGAGAGCGAGGACACCTTGGTGTCCGCCGCCGCGCCGGAAAAGCCCATTTCGGCGGCGCGGGCGCGCACCTTGGCCTCGGGCGCGTCGGGCATCAGCTTGCGCACGTGCTGGGCGGCGCTGTCGCCGGGGATCAGCTCGTCCAGCTGGTGCTGGGCGAGATAGGCGACCTCCAGCTTGTCGGCGCGCACCACATTGCCCTTCTGCGGGGCAAGGCGGCCCGCCAGCAGCTTGGCGAAGGTGGACTTGCCGTTGCCGTTCGGCCCCAGGAGGGCGATGCGGTCGTCCTCGTCGATGCGCAGGTCGAGATGGCGCAGGATCGGCTTGTTTTCCACATAGCCGACCTCCACCCGGTCCAGCACCACGATCGGCGGGGAGAGCAGCTTCTCGGGATGGCGGATGGAGATGGCGGCCTGGGTCTCGCCCACCTCGGCGGCCAGCGGCTCCATCTTGGCGAGCGCCTTCATGCGCGACTGGGCCTGCTTGGCCTTGGAAGCCTTGGCGCGGAAGCGGGCGACGAACGCTTCCATATGGGCGCGCTGGCCCTCCTGCTTCTTGCGGGCCTTCTGGTCCAGCAGCAGCCGTTCCCGGCGCTGGCGATCGAAGGAAGTGAAGCCGCCGCGATAAAGGGTCAGCTTGCCGTTGAAGAAATGCAGGATGTGGTCGACGCTGGTGTCGAGCAGGTCGCGGTCATGGCTGATGAGGATGACCGTGCGCGGATAGTTCGCGAGATAATCCTGAAGCCACAGCGTGCCTTCCAGATCGAGATAATTGGTCGGTTCGTCCAGCAGCAGCAGGTCCGGCTCGGTGAACAGCAGCGCCGCGAGCGCGACGCGCATGCGCCAGCCGCCGGAAAATTCCGAGCAGGGCCGGGCCTGCGCGCTCTCGTCGAAGCCGAGGCCGGCGAGGATGCGCGCGGCGCGCGAGGGCGCCGAATGGGCATCGATATCCACCAGGCGGATCTCGATCTCGGCGATGCGGTGCGGGTCGGTGGCAGTCTTGCTCTCTTCCAGCAAAGCGGCGCGCTCGGTATCGGCGGCGAGCACGCGTTCCAGCAGGCTGTCGGGGCCGGAGGGCGCTTCCTGTGCCACGCGACCGATGCGGGTGCGGTTGGGCAGGCGCACCACACCGCTCTCCAGCTCCAGCTCGCCGACCAGCGCCTTGAAGAGGGTGGTCTTGCCCGTGCCGTTGCGGCCGACCACGCCCACGCGCGCGTTCTCGGGAATGGCCGCGGACGCGTGGTCAATGAGCAGGCGCCCCGCGACGCGGAGCGAAATATCGTCAAGAACGATCATGATGCCTGCCTTCTCGCAGGCGCGAAGGCGAAGGGCAAGAAAAAGCGCCCCGGAAGCCGAAAAAGCGCCCGGAAAGACACGGGCCCGCGCGACCTCGCCTTCGCGCGGATCGGCGCCGGGGCGCCACGGTAGGTCGGAACCTTCGCCGTGTGGCGAAGGTTGAACAGGCAAGGCGGGCGCAGGACCCGCAAGACCTCCCGAACCGTCCGGGTATCGCCAGCATGAACAGTTTCGTTCCCCCAGACGTCGCTTCGGATGCCCCGCGCGGCCACGCCATGCCGTTCGGCGCGCAGATCGAGACAAACGGGGTGCGGTTCCGCCTGTTTGCGCCGGCGCAACGGCGGGTGACGCTGGTGCTCGAGGAAACCCGCGCATTTTCCATGCATCGCACGCTCGACGGCTGGCACCAGTGCGTCGTCCCCGCAGCCGGTGCCGGGACGCGCTATCGCTTCCAGCTTGAGGACGGGCTGATGGTGCCGGACCCAGCCTCCCGGTACCAGCCGGAGGATGCCCACGGCCCGAGCGAGGTGATCGACCCCGCGCGCTACACCTGGCGCGACACAGATTGGCACGGTCGGCCATGGCACGAGGCGATCATTTACGAATTGCACATCGGCGCCTTCACTTCCGAGGGCACCTTTCGGGCGGCGACGGAGCGGCTGGACGATCTGGTGGAACTCGGCGTCACGGCGGTCGAGATCATGCCCGTGGCGGATTTTCCCGGCGGCCGGAACTGGGGCTATGACGGCGTGCTATTCTATGCGCCGGACAGCTCCTACGGCCGGCCGGAGGACCTGCGCGCCTTCGTGGATGCCGCCCACGCCCGCGGGCTCATGGTGATCCTCGACGTGGTCTATAATCACTTCGGGCCGGACGGGAATTACCTGCACGCCTACGCGCCCTGCTTCTTCACCGAGCGTCACCGGACGCCCTGGGGCGCCGGGCTGAATTTCGACGGCCCCAACAGCGCGGTCGTGCGCGATTTCATGATTCACAATGCGCTGTATTGGCTTCAGGAATTCCATATGGACGGGCTGCGGCTGGATGCCGTGCACGCCATTATGGACGACAGCGCCGACCGTTTCCTGAACGAGCTGGAACGGCGCGTGCGGGCCGCCTGCCGGGGCCGGCATGTGCATCTCATCGTCGAGAACGAGGCCAACGAGGCGCATCTTCTGGAAGGCGACCCGTCGACCCGCTTCACCGCTCAATGGAACGACGACGTGCACCATGCCGTGCACGCCGCCATCACGGGGGAGGCGGAAGGCTATTACGCCGATTATGCGGGCGACACCGAAAGGCTCGGCCGGGCCCTGGCGGAAGGCTTCGCGTTCCAGGGCGAGCATATGCCCTATCGCGGCACGGAGCGGGGCGAGCCGAGCGCGCACCTCGCCTCCATCGCCTTCGTCGCCTTCCTGCAAAACCACGACCAGATCGGCAACCGGGCCTTCGGCGAGCGCATCACCGCCCTGGCGCCGCGCGAAGCGGTGCGGGCGGCGGCGGCGCTCTATCTGCTCGGCCCGCAGATCCCCATGCTGTTCATGGGGGAGGAATGGGCGGCGGCGCAGCCGTTCCTGTTCTTCTGCGGCTTCGAGGGGGATCTTGCCGAGGCGGTGCGCGCGGGGCGGCGGGCGGAATTTGCCCGCTTCCCCGCGTTTCGAGATCCCGACATGCGCGAGCGCATTCCCGATCCGGTGGCGCAATCCACCTTTCTGGCCTCGAAGCTCGAATGGTCGGACCGCGACCTTGCCGAGCACCTGGAGTGGCTGGACTGGTATCGCCACGTCATCGCCGTGCGGCGGGAGCATGTCTGGCCGCTTCTGCCGCTGCTGACCGGGCGCCTGTCCGCCACGCGGGTGGTTGGCCGGGCGGCGGTGGAGGTTGCATGGACCCTTGAGGATGGCCGTCGGCTGTGCGTCGCGGCCAATCTCGCCGCCGTCGCGCAGGATGGCTTTCGCCCTCCGGAAGGGACCGTCCTCTGGACCGAAGGGGCGTTCGAGGACGGCCGCGCGGCGCCCTGGTCCGTGCGCTGGTGCGTCGCCGGCGCTTAAGGTCTTTTAGAATGGAGGGGGCACCGAGCGTCTCAATCGGAGGATGCTCCAGCTAGGACCAATCGACATTCATGGGTTGAGGCCATTGCGGCAGAGCATCGTCATGCACGGGCCTGTCCCGTGTATCCACGCGGCCCCGCTGGCACCGGCGTTTCAAGGCCCGCGCGGGTGCTCCCGGCGTGGAGCGCCGGTCAAAGAAAGACAATGGCGTGCACTTGCCGTCAGCGCCTCGACGATCCGCCACGCCGTTGACTGTCGATTGGCCCTAGGCGCCGTAGATCCACCCGTAATGGTCGATGAGGCGGTCGGCGGTGATGCGCAGCAGCGTGTCGCGGGCGAATTTCGCGGGGCCGGACAGGTGGTAGACCGTGCCGTTGGTGCGGGCGTCCCGCTGGATGCGCGCCGTGCGGGGCTGGCGGGCGGCCTCATAGGCGCGCAGCGCGGCGGTCACGTCGGATCCGCGGTTCAGCTCGGCCGCGAGCCCGGCGGCATCCTCGATCGCCTGGGCGGCGCCCTGGGCAAGGAACGGCAGCATGGCGTGGGCGGCATCGCCCAGCAGGGTCACGCGGCCCGAGCCCCAGCGGGGCAGGGGATCGAGATCATACAGGCCCCAGCATTGGAAGGCGGGCGCGGCGGCGAGCAGCCGGCGCACCGGCTCGGCCCATTCGGCGAAGGCGGCATGCACGCGGCTCGCGTCGCCCTCTTCGCTCCAACGGGTGACCGGCCGCGATTCCTGAACCACCGCCACCACATTGATGGCGCGGCCGGACCGCACGGGGTAGGTGACAAGGTGGGCCTCGGCGCCGAGGAACAATTGCACCACATTCGGCGCGCGCCCCTGCTCCACGGGCACGGTGGCCCGATAGGCGACGCGCTGGGCGAACACGGGCACCGCCGAAAGCCCGATCTGCGGCCGCACCACGGAGCGGATGCCGTCCGCGCCCACCAACAGGTCGGCTTCGAGCGGCAGCGCGTCGCCGGCGCGGTTGGCGACCGCCGAGGCCTGAGTGTCGTCCGCCTCCACGCCCTCGAGCCGGGCGCCGAGCAGGATCTCCGCACCGGCGGCGCGCGCCGCGTCGCTCAGCACGCGGTGCAGATCGGCGCGATGCACCACCAGGAACGGGGCGCCGAAGCGGGCCGTCGCGGCATCATAGGGGCAATGGGCGATGACGGAATCGCTGCGCCCATCGCGCACTTCCAGCGCATCGGGCGCGATCGCCACCGCTTCCAGCGCCGGCAACAGATCAAGATCGCGCAGGATGCGCGTCGCATTGGGCGTGAGCTGGAGCCCCGCGCCGACCTCTTCCAGCGCGTCCGCCTGCTCCAGCACGCGCACGGAAATCCCCGTGCGACGCAGGGCGATGGCACAGGCCAGCCCGCCGATTCCCGCACCGACGATGATGGCGCTGCGCGCGACAGGGGATGTCATGGGCGATCAGGCGGCGACCGGCCGCTGCTCCCACACGCAGCCCTCGGGCTTGGCCTCGTCGTCATGGAGCGCCGGATTATGGCGATAAAGGGTGGAGCAATAGGAGCACACCGCTTCCGTCTCGTCGCCCATGTCGATGAAGATATGGGGATGGTCGAACGGCGGCTTGGCGCCGATGCACATGAATTCTTTCGCACCGACCTCGACCACGGCCACGCCGAGATCGTTGCAGAAATGGGGAATGCTGTGGGCTGCCATGGCTGTGCCTTGTCCGTGTCATCGCCGGCCTGAATCCGCGCGACATTAGCGCTTCGCTCCGGCCCCTCCAAGGGGAAAGGGCGCGCGCGGGTGCGGCGGCGCGACACAAATTGCGGCGCTGCCGCAAAGGTATCGTGGAGCGGGGCGGCGGGGCCGCGGCTTGCCCTTTTTATGCCGCTTCTCTAACGTAACAGAGCATCAACCGCGAACAGGGAGGCCGTAGAATGAAGCAGTTTGTCGCGCTCGGCCGCCGTTCGCCGATCCCCGAAACGACCGCCCGGACCCTGTTCCGCTAGCGTCGTTTCCGCGCCCGCCAGCGGGCGCCTCCCTCTCTCCATCGGGCTTTTCTCCATCGGGCTTTGACGTGCGCCCCCGGCGCGTGTCCTCCACCCCCGTCTCCACCAGAGGCCGGCTCTGCGCGCTCGCGCAGCCGGAAGTCTCCCATGTCCTTTTTCGGTTCTCACAAACGCGCGGATACCTTCCGTTCCGTCTTCGCCTTTCTTTGGGGTCACTGGCGCCGCCGGCCGACCCTGCTTGCCGCCATCATGGTGGGCATGCTGGTGGCGACGCTGGGCGAGGTGCTGGTGCCGATCTTCGTCGGCCGCCTCGTGGATGCCCTCGCCGCCGCGCAGGGCGGCGCGGAGGCCGCGCGCCTCGCCGCGCGGGCGGTGGCGTTGAACGCGTTCCTCGCCATTCTCGCGCTCGGCGCCGTGACGGTGCTGGTGCGCCATTTCGCCTTCATGGGCATTGTCACCCTGACCCTGCGCATGATGTCCGACATCGCCGCCGACGCCTTCGCCCGCGTGCAGCGTTTTTCCTCCGATTGGCACGCCAACGCCTTCGCCGGCTCGACCGTGCGGAAGATCTCGCGGGGCATGTGGTCGCTCGATCTTTTGAACGACACCATCGTGATGGCGCTTCTGCCCTCGCTGGTGGTGCTGGCGGGCTCGGCGCTGGTGCTCGGGCTCTATTGGCCGGTGATGGGCCTGCTGGTGGGCGCGGGAGCGGTGCTCTATGTGGCCATGACGCTGCTGCTCTCCACCGCCTATGTCGCCCCGGCGGCGCGGCTGTCCAATGCCTGGGACACCAAGGTGGGCGGCACGCTCGCCGATGCGGTGAGCTGCAATGCGGTGGTGAAGGGCTTCGGCACCGAGGCGCGCGAGGAAGCGCGCCTTGCCGGCGTGCTCGCCAAATGGAACGCGCGCACCACCCGCACCTGGCGCGCCGCGACCTGGAGCGGCACCGCCCAGCTGGTCGCGCTGCTGGCCTTGCAGACCGGCATCATCGGCACCGCGCTATTGCTGTGGTGGAACGGGCAGGCCAGCCCCGGCGACGTCGCTTATGTGCTCACCACCGAATTCGTGGTGCACGGCTATCTGCGCGAGGTGGGCATGCATGTCCACAATCTCCAGCGTTCGGTGAACGAGATGGAGGAACTGGTGGAATTGCACAAAACCCCCATCGCCATCGCCGACAAGCCGGGGGCGGTGCCGGCGCGGGTGGAGCAGGGCGCCGTCGCGTTCGAGGCCGTCCGCTTCCATTACCAGGGCCACGACAAGCCGCTGTACGACAATCTCTCGCTCTCCATCGACGCGGGCGAGCGTGTCGGCCTCGTGGGGCATTCCGGCTCCGGTAAAACCACGTTCGTGAAGCTGATCCAGCGGCTGCACGACGTGACCGGCGGCCGGGTGATGGTGGACGGGCAGGACGTGCGGGACGTGCAGCAGGGCTCCCTGCGGCGCGCCATCGCGGTGGTGGCGCAGGAGCCGATCCTGTTCCATCGCTCGCTGGCCGAGAACATCGCCTATGGCCGGCCCGACGCCACGCGCGCCGAAATCGAGCGGGCGGCGGCATTGGCCAATGCCAGCGGCTTCATCGAGCGCCTGCCGCGCGGCTACGGTACGCTCGTGGGCGAGCGGGGCGTGAAGCTCTCCGGCGGCGAGCGCCAGCGCGTGGCGATCGCGCGGGCGTTCCTCGCGGATGCGCGCATTCTGATCCTGGACGAGGCCACCTCCAGCCTCGATTCGGAATCCGAGGCGCTGATCCAGGAGGCCATGGAGCGGCTCATGGTGGGGCGCACCACGCTGGTCATCGCGCACCGCCTGTCCACCGTGCGGGCACTCGACCGGCTGCTGGTGTTCGACAAGGGGCGGATTGTGGAAGAAGGAGATCACGATGCCCTCGTCGCGCGCGAGAACGGCCTCTATCGCCGCCTGTTTGAGCGCCAGGCGCTGGACCTCGTGAAGGGGCTCGCCGCCTGAGGCGGGTGCAAAAATAACGGGGTGGCCGTGCGCCATCCCCCTGACAAAGCCACAAACCGATCCCCATATGCCGCCTATCTGCCGTTAGGTCATCTTCCGCATGAGCGGGGGGCCTTGGCGGATAGCGGGTGGTTCCTTTCGAGGGTGAAATGAAGATTTTCAAGCGCATGCCGGTTCTGATGGGCGTTCTTGCTCTCGCCTCGGCGGTGACATTGACGATGGTGGATCACGCCGATGCGCGCCAGGGCGGCGGCTTCGGCAGCCGCGGCGGGCGCACCTATCAGGCGCCCGCCGCCACCAATACGGCGCCGAGCGCGGCGCCGATTCAGCGCTCCATCACCCCCCAGCCCCAGCCCGGCATGAACACCGCCGGCGCGGCCAATGCGGCCCGCCCGGGCGGCATGTTCGGCAACGGCTTCGGCGGTGCGCTGATGCGCGGCCTGTTGATCGGCGGCCTTGTGGGCATGCTGTTCGGCGGCGGCCTTGGCGGCCTGTCGGGCTTCCTCGGCCTGCTGCTTCAGGTGGCGCTGGTCGGCGGCCTCGTGTTCCTCGCCATGCGCTTCTTCGCGAGCCGGCGCCAGCAGCCCCGGCCGGCGGGCGCAGGCGCGCCGTTCCCCGGTCCCCTGTCGCGCGACAGCATGTTCGGCGGGGCATCGCGTCCCACCACATCGACCGGCGGGCGCAGCGCGCTCGGCGGCCTTGGCGGAATCGGTGGGGGTGCCCCGCGCCCGGTTCCGCAGCAGCCCGCCGCGGCTGGCCGCATCAAGGATGAGGTCGGCATCGGCCCGCAGGATCTCGACGCCTTCGAGCGCCTCCTGTCCGAAATTCAGGCCGCCTTCTCCCGCGAGGACCATGGGGCGCTCGCCGAACGCACGACGCCGGAGGTGCTCGCCGTCTTCTCCGAGGAGCTGCGCGACAATGCGGCCCGCGGCGTGCGCAACGAGGTGAGCGACGTGAAGCTGCTGCAGGGCGACCTCTCCGAAGCCTGGCGCGAGGGCAACACCGAATATGCGACGGTGGCCATGCGCTATGCGATCCGCGACCTGATGCGCGACCGCGCGACCGGTGCGCTCGCGGCCGGAAGCACCAATGCCGTCACCGAGACCACCGAGGTGTGGACCTTCGTGCGCCCGAAGGGCGGGCAATGGAAGCTCTCGGCGATCCAGGACGTTTGAGCGCCCTCGATCGACGATCTCATTCAACACGAACGGCCGGGATCTCCCGGCCGTTTTTTTGTGCGCGTTGCCCCGCCGCGACGTTTTCCGATGCGACGCGTGACGCTGCGACAACCTGCCGCGTTCGTGCCGGTCTGGTCGCGCGGCTCTCGGCTTCCTAGCTGTAGCCTATCGATCCGGGCCCCTCTGGCGCGTGCATGAAAATGCGTGCGCGATGTCGGATCTCTTCCGACAATTCTGCCGGCGAGAGGCCCAATGCCCCGTTTCGATCCCCCGACGCATTTTCGCGCGCGCATGTCTGCCGTCGCTCCCGCCTGCCGCGACCGATCTCGCGTTGGGCGCGGGGCTGCTTTGCCATGCGCGGCGCGGGCGTTTGCACCCTTCCGGTGGGCCTGCGCCGTTGCCGTTCGCGACGCGCCGCCCCATACCTTTCATCCGTCAAAGGCAGGTGAGTGATCCATGGACTATCTCGTGCAACTGGCAGCCGATCCCGCGGCCTGGGTGGCCCTCATCACCCTGGTGGCGATGGAGGTCGTGCTCGGCATCGACAATCTGGTCTTCATCTCCATCCTCACCAACAAGCTGCCGGAGGTGCACCGCTCCAAGGCCCGGCGCATTGGCATCAGCCTCGCCCTGGTGCTGCGCCTCGCCCTGCTGGGGACGGTGGCGATCATCGTGCAGCTCACCGAGCCGGTGTTCTCGGTGTTCGGCCAGGCGTTTTCCTGGCGCGACATGATCCTGATCGCCGGCGGCCTGTTCCTGGTGTGGAAGGCGACCAAGGAGATCCATCACACAGTCGACCCCGCGCCCCACGACGATGTGTTCGGCACCAGCAAGGCGAGCATCGGCTTTGCCGCCGCCATCGCCCAGATCCTGATGCTGGACATCGTGTTCTCCGTGGACAGCATCATCACGGCGGTGGGCATGACGGACCATATCCCCATCATGATCATCGCCGTGATCGTGGCGGTGACCGTGATGATGCTCGCGGCCGATCCCCTGGCCCATTTCATCGAGGCCAACCCCACGGTGGTGATGCTCGCCCTGGGCTTCCTCATCATGATCGGCATGACGCTGATCGCCGACGGCTTCGGCGCCCATGTGCCCAAGGGCTATGTCTACGCCGCCATGGCCTTCTCCACCGGCGTGGAGGCGCTGAACATGCTGGCGCGGCGCGCGAAGGCGCGGTCGAACGGTGGCGGGGTCGAGGGCGGCGCGAGCCGGCATTGATCGGCACCGTCGGCGCGACAGCACGGCGGCCCGACTCCCCAAGGAGACGGGCCGCCCCCTTCATTCGAAAGCCGGCGCCGCGAGGCGGTGCGCATGGGCGCGGATATCCTCCGGCCATTCGGCGGTGAGCGCGGCGAAGCCCGCCGCATCCCCGGCATAAAAGGCCCGCAGCGCCTCCTCGAACTGCGAGAGATTGCCGGCGAGCGCGCTCATGAAGCGATAGCCGGCGTCCTGCGCCGCGCGACGTCGGGCGGGCGCGCCCTGGTCGCGGCGCGCGGCCTCCACCAGCTTGCGCAGCGCCACCGAGGCACCGCCCGGCTGGTCGGCGAGCCATTCCCAATGGCGCGGGAGCAACGTGACCTCGCGCGCCACGACCCCGAGCTTGGGACGCCCCGGCCCCCGCGCCGGCTCACCTTCCGCCGGCGCGGGGCGGGCGGCATAGCGCGCCGCGACCTCCTCGGGCGTGCCGCGCAGATCGAAGTCCACCGGGTGGGCGGTCTCCAGATCGAACGTCAGCACCTCCTGCGTCTCGTCTTCGAGCTGCAGGCGCTTGACGGCGGCCGCCACCTCCGAGGCGGAGCCTTCGGCAAGCCGGCGCGGGCCGGCGAAGGCGATGAACGGTCCGGCAAAGGGCAGGGAAGGCGTGGAAGCGGGGGCGGGGGTCGCGGCAGTCATGGGATGTCCTTTCCCCGCTTTTATATCCGGGTGTAATTGGCGCGTCAATTAAATCCGGGTAAAAATAATCGACCGCGGGACGAGCGTCTTTCTTTCCCCGGCCGTCATGGCCGGGCCTCTCCGCCCGTCCACGCCGGGCCGTCGCTGACGGCGCAACGCCATGAATGTCGATGGGCCCTCGGGCACCGGCTCGCCACAAACGGCGTTTACCTCTCCGGATGGAGAAGAAAATGGCGCGCATCCTTGCCTTGTTCGGCCTTCTGGCGGCCTTCGCCGGTCTCTTGCCCTGGGCGGCCCCCTTGGCGAAGAGCGGCGTGCGCCTGATCGAAGCGCGGGACAATCCCGCACTGCTCTCCGACCTCGCGCTGCAATCCTTCACCGCCACCGCTGCGCGGCAGGCAATCGAGCAGGCGCTTGCGGAGGATGACGGCGCGCTTGCCGCCTCCTATCTCGAACTTGCCGATGCGCGCGGCCTCGCGCTTCCCCCGGACCTGCGCGCCCGCGTCCTCGCCGCGAACGATGGCGCCGCCACCGCCTGGCGTTCCGCGAAGCATTTCGGCTACGGCTTCCTCACCGGCACGCCGGAGGATCTGGCGGGTTTCGCCGGTGCCGCCGCCGGCGATCTCACCGCATGGGGCGATCTGCGCGACGCGAGCCGGGAAGGCTGGAAATATGCCAATGGGGAAGCGGTGGACCCGCTGATCCTTGGCCTTTCGGTGGCCGGGCTGGCGCTCACCGCCGGCACCTATGCCACCTTCGGTGCCGGCCTGCCGGTGCGGGCCGGGGTGAGCGCGGTGAAGATCGCCAAGCGCACCGGCCGCCTCTCCGTGGGCATGACGCGCCTGCTGACCCGCGCGGTCGACGAGACCGTGGACTTCGCCGCGCTGCGCCGGGCCGGGACCGGCCTCGATGCCACGGCGCTGAAGGGCGCGGTGCGCGCCGATGGCTTAAAGTCGCTCGCCCGCCTCATGGGCGATCTCGGCACCGTGCAGGCGAAGGCCGGATCGCGCGCCGCGGTGGCCGGTCTTGCCGTAGCGGAGAATGGCAAGGACCTCTCCCGCCTCGCGCGCCTTGCCGAGGCCAAGGGCGGTCAGACGCTCGCGATCCTCAAGACATTGGGGCGCGGGGCGCTGGTGATGGGTTCGGCGCTGCTCAAGCTGGTCTGGTGGGGGCTGGTCGCCGTGCTCTGGCTGTTCGGCCTTGTCGCCTCCTTCAATCGCTTCTGCGTGGAGCTGGTGCGGCCGGTGTGGCGTCGCAAGCGGGTGCGCGGACGCAAGGTGCCGGCCGCCGGTCCTTGTCCTGCACCCGCTCCCGCGCCACGCACGCCGCCGCGCCACGAGCGAGGCGACGGCGGCGGAGATGACGCGCCGCGCGCGGCCCCCGACGGCTCGCCCGCCATCGCCCGCTTCGAGCAGGCAGCGCGAGAGGCGGCCGCCCTCGCGCCCGGATGAAGGGAGCGTCCCGGCCGTCGTCAACAGGAGAGGATCCTTTCCGTTCAAAGGCTTGAGCTGAGGCGCCCGGGACGGGGCAAGCTTTCGCTTCCGCAAAGCGCCGGCGCGAATTAGGGTCCGGCCCGAAACATCGCTTCGGGATACGCTTATGCCCATTCTTTCCGCCGACGGTCTGGACATCGCCTATCTGGACGAGGGTTCCGGCCCGCCGATCCTGCTGATCCACGGCTTCGGCTCCACCAAGGAGATCAACTGGGTCCATACCGGCTGGTTCAAGACCCTGATGGACGCGGGCTATCGGGTGATCGCCTTCGATCATCGCGGGCACGGCGCTTCCAGCAAGCTGTATGATCCCGATCTCTACGACACCCGCCTGATGGCGCAGGATGCCCGGCGCCTGCTCGACCATCTCGGCATCCCGCGCATCGACATCATCGGCTATTCCATGGGCGCGCGGGTGGGGGCGCAATTCGCCCTCGCCGAGCGCGACCGCCTGAACAGCCTCATCATGGGCGGGCTCGGCATCCATCTGGTGGAAGGCGATGGCCTGCCGCAGGAGGTGGCGGCAGCCCTGGAAGCGCCGAGCCTCGCGGACGTGACCGATCCCCTCGGCCGCATGTTCCGCGCCTTCGCCGATGCCAACAAGGCGGATCTGAAGGCGCTCGCGGCCTGCATTCGCGGCTCGCGCCAGACCCTGACGCGCGCGCAGGTGGCCGATATCGACCAGCCGGCCCTGGTGGCGGTGGGCACGCGCGACCTGATCGCCGGCAGCGGGCAGGAATTGGCGGACCTGCTGCCCCGGGGCGAGATGCTGGACATCCCCGGCCGCGATCACAATCCCGCGGTTGGCGACAAGGTTTTCAAGCAGGGCGCGCTCGACTTCTTCGCCCGGCATGGGTGATGTGCGCGAGCCGGCTCGGAACGACGCCCGGCTTGTGCTAGAAATGCGTCGAAACGTGATCCACCGGGAGGCAGGAATGCCCCAATCTTTGTTCAAGGCGCCGCATCAGCCCCTGGCGCGAATAAATACGGAACGCTTCCAGGACGTGGTCGATCCCGTCTGGGCGCGCATCCGCAATGAGGCGGACCTTGCCGCCGAGCGCGAGCCGCTGCTGGCGGGCTTCCTCATCGGCGCCGTGCTGGGGCAGGGCAGCCTGGAAGCCGTGATCGGCGAGCGCATCGCCGCCCGCCTCGACCATGCGGAGCTTCCCGGCTCGGCCATTCGCGCCGCCTATCACGAAGCCGTGTCGCAGGACCGCACCATCGCCCAGGCGGTGCGCGCCGACATCATGGCGGTGGTGGACCGCGACCCCGCGACCACCCGCGCGCTTGAGCCGGTGCTCTATTTCAAGGGCTTCCACGCGCTCCAGACCCACCGCCTGTCCCATTGGCTGTGGACCCACAGCCAGCGCGACTTTGCGCTCTATCTCCAGAGCCGCGCCTCCTCGGTGTTCGCCGTGGACATTCACCCGGCGGTGCCCATGGGCCGCGGCATCTTCCTCGACCATGCCACCGGCATCGTGATCGGCGCGACCGCGGTGATCGAGGACGACGTCTCCATCCTCCAGGGCGTCACGCTCGGCGGCACGGGCAGGGAATCCGGCGACCGGCATCCCAAGATCCGGCGCGGCGTGCTGCTGGGCGCCGGCGCGAAGGTGCTGGGCAATATCGAGGTGGGCCATTGCGCCCGCGTCGCCGCCGGATCGGTGGTGCTGAAGCCGGTGCCGCCCAAGACCACGGTGGCCGGCGTGCCGGCCAAAGTGGTGGGCGAGGCCGGCTGCGCCGAGCCCTCGCGCGCCATGGACCAGATGTTCGACGACAATATCTTCGCCGGCGCGGACATCTGAGCCGCGATCCGACTTCACGCGCGTTTTGCGCTTTCGTGGCCGTCCGCGGGCGGCCATTCGACTCCTGGAGGAAAACACTTGGATAAAACGGAACTCGAGCGCGTGCAGCGCTACATGCGCACCCTGTTCGGCAATCCGCAGATCAAGGTGACGGCGCGCCCGAAGAAGACCGATTCGGCCGAAGTCTATCTTGGCGACGAATTCATCGGCGTCCTGTTCAAGGACGAGGAGGACGGCGACCTCTCCTACAATTTCCAGATGGCCATCCTGGAAGCCGACCTGGACTGATTTTCCGCGCGACGCCTTCCGGTTGATCCCTTTGGATCGGTTCTGCCCCCCTCCGGCCGCGCCGGAGGGGGGGTCCGGCGCGATCCGGAGTATTTCCCGCCGAACGACCTTGCCAATTGCCGGCAAGGCTTTAAACCGGCGTCGTATACAGAATGCCGACCGGGGGTCCCGTGTCCATCCTCGATATTGCAGGTGAGCGTTTCCGGGTTCAGGTCGAGGGCAAGGAGGGCGCGCCGCCCCTGGTCCTCGCCCATTCGCTGGGCACCACGCTGGAGATGTGGGACGCGCTGACGCCCCATCTCACCCCCCATTTCCGCGTCATCCGCTATGACGCCCGTGGCCACGGCCAATCCAGCGCGCCGGATGCGGTCTATTCCATGGGCGATTTCGGCCGCGACCTTCTCAATATCCTCGACCGTCTCGGCATCTCCGGTCCGGTGGATTATTGCGGCCTCTCGCTCGGCGGCATGGTGGGTCAATGGCTAGCCCTCAACGCCCCGCAGCGGGTGAAGCGCGCCGTGCTCGCCAACACCACCGCCCATGCCGGCCCCCATCGCATGTGGGAAGGGCGCATCAAGGCCGTGCGGCGCGCCGGCACCGCGCCCATCGCCGATGCGGTCATCGACAGCTGGTTCACGCCGAAATTCCGCGCCGCCCACGCCGACCAGGTGGCGAAGGTGCGCGAGATGATCGTGCGCACCGCGCCGGGTGGCTACATGGGCACCAGCTGCGCCATGCGCGACATGGATTTCCGCCCCGGCCTGCCGCATATCAAGACGCCCTGCCTGGTGATCGCGGGCCTTCAGGACCGCTCGACCCCGCCCGAATGGGGCCAGCTGATCGCCGCCCATATTCCTGGCGCGGAGCTGGTGAAGCTCGATGCGGGCCATATGTCGGCCATCGAGCTGCCGGCGGATTTCGCGCGCGAGGTGCTGGGCTTCTTCAGTTGAGGCCGATCGCATTTTATCAATGCAGGGAGGCGCGCGAAACGGTGCGCGATGGTATCTAGGCGGCCGTCAGTTTCGCGATCGCGGCGAGGAGCCCACCATGACGGCACAGGGGCACGACCAGCACGACGACAAACCCGCACCCGCCACGGCATCCCAAGGGGCGGCCCAGTCTCCCTTCCCCGCGGGGCATGAGAACCACAATCACGCCAGCCACAATCATGCCGGCCATGATCACGGCGCCAGCCATGCCCATGCCGCGCCCGCAGCGGCGAAGGGCGAGGACCAGGCGCCGCACCATCATGCGCCGCATGACGATCACGGCCACGACGATCACGACCACGGGGGCGCCGGGGGCGGCCATGCGGGCCATGACCATGCGGGCCATGACCATTCCGGACACAGCCATGGCCATGGCGGGCACAATCACGCCCATGCGGTGCCGAGCTCGCTGCGGGCGTTCGCCATCGGCGCATCGGTCAATTTCGGCTTCGTGATCATCGAGGCGATCTTCGGCCTGCTGTCGGGTTCGCTCGCTTTGCTCGCGGACGCGGGCCACAATCTGTCCGACGTGCTCGGCCTGCTTCTCGCTTGGGGCGCGGCATGGCTCTCGCGGCGTGCGCCGAGCCCGCGCCGCACGTTCGGCTACGGCCGGTCCTCCATTCTCGCCGCGCTGGCCAATGCCATGATCCTGCTGCTGGGCACCGGCGGCATCATTATCGAGGCGATCGGGCGCTTCGGCGATCCCGCGCCGATCCAGACCGGCGTCGTGATGATCGTCGCGCTGGTGGGCATCGGCGTGAATTTCGGCACCGCCATGCTGTTCATGGCCGATCGCAAGAACGACTTGAACGTGCGGGGCGCGTTCGTGCATCTGGTCGCGGATGCCGCCGTTTCGCTGGGCGTGGTGGTCGCGGCGGCGGTGATCGCCGTCACCGGCTGGCTGTGGATCGATCCGGTGGTGAGCCTCGCCATCGCGGTCGCCATCGTCGCCGGCACCTGGGCCCTGCTGCGCGACAGCGTGAACCTCGCCATGGACGTGGTGCCGAGCAGCATCGACCATGGCGCCGTGGAAGCCTTCCTCGCCAGCCGCCCCGGCGTCAGCGAGGTGCATGACCTGCACATCTGGGGTCTCAGCACCACGGACTCCGCCCTGACCGTTCATCTGGTGCGCCCCGGCGCTCCGCTCGACGACGTGTTCCTCGCCGAGACCTGCGCCGAGCTGAAGGCCCGCTTCAAGATCGGCCATGCGGCGATCCAGGTGGAGAATGGCACCATTCCCTGCGCCCTTGCCCCCGCCCACGTGATCTGAGCTCGCCTCCCGGGGCGGGCGGATCGACAAGACCAGCCGGAAAGGCGGACCCATGACCCATGATGCGCTCGCCGCTTTCCGCGCGGTGCTCGGCGAAGCCGGCGTGATGACCGCGCCGGATTTCATCGCGCCCTATGTGGTGGATCATCGCCAGCTGATCCACGGGACCACGCCCGCCGTGCTGCGACCGCGCTCCACGCAGGAGGTGCAGGACGTGGTGCGCCTTGCCGCCCAGCTCGGCTATGGCCTGGTGCCGCAGGGTGGCAATACCAGCTATGTGGGCGGGGCGACACCGGACGAAAGCGGCCGCCAATTGGTGGTGAGCCTGGAGCGCATGAACCGGATCCGCGCGGTGGACCCGCTCGGCTTCACCCTGTCCGCCGATGCGGGCGTGATCCTCGCCGATGCGCAGGCGGCGGCGGAAGCGGCGGGCCTGATGCTGCCGCTGAGCCTCGGTTCGGAGGGCAGTTGCCGGCTGGGCGGCAATGTCGGCACGAATGCGGGCGGCCTCTCGGTCCTGCGCTACGGCATGACGCGGGACCTGGTGCTCGGCCTCGAAGCCGTATTACCGGACGGCAGCCTGCTCGGCGACATGCGCGCGCTGCGCAAGAACAATGTGGGCTACGACCTCAAGCAGATGTTCATCGGCGGCGAGGGCACGCTCGGCATCGTCACCGCCGTGGTGCTGAAACTGTGCCCCGAACCCGTGCTTACCGCCACCGCCTGGCTGCAACTCGCCAAGGGCGCGCCGCTGCCGCAGATGCTGGCCGAGGTGCGGCGCGAGACGGCGGACCTCATCTCCTCGTTCGAATTCATCACGGCCAATTCGGTGGCGCTGGTGGCGGCCCTGAAGCCCGGCGAGGTCAATCTGACCACCGGCAGCGGCGGAGCGGTGCTGCTGGAGGTCTCGTCCTCATCGCGCCGCTTGCCGCTGGATGAGATTCTCATGGGCACGCTGGAAGCGCTGATGGAAAAGGGGTGGGTGGAGGATGCGCTCCTCGCCCAGTCCGAGCGCCAGCGGTCCGACATGTGGGCGGTGCGCGAGACCATTCCCGAGGGCGAGAAGCACGCCGGCGGATCGGTGAAGCACGATATCTCGGTGCCGATCTCCGCTCTCGACGCCTTCCTGGAGCAGGGCGGCGCGGCGGTGGCGGCCTATGATCCCGCCCTGGTCTTGTCCGTCTACGGCCATGTGGGCGATGGCAATATTCACTACAATATCGTGGTGCCGCAGGGCGAGGAGCGGCTCGCCTTCACCCGCAAGATCGAGGCGGGCCTCGCCCACGAGCTCTACGCCATCGCTGCCGCGCTGGGCGGCAGCTTCAGCGCGGAATACGGCATCGGCCGGCTCAAGCGAGATTTGCTGGAGCGCTATGGCGATCCCATCCGCATCGCGCTCATGGGCCGGGTGAAGGCCGCCTTCGACCCCGCCGGCCTGATGAATGCCGGCGCCATGGTCGATCCCGCGCCGCCGCTTTCGGCCTGAGGCTCAGGCGGCGACGGACGTGGCGCGCAGGCCTTCCAGGGCTTCCTTCGCGATGGGGGAGAGGCCTTCGCCGCCATGGTCGAGATGCTCGAAGATCTTCGAGCGCATGCGCGGGTCCCAGAATTTGTGGATGTGCTCGCGCGTGGACGCCACCGCTTCATCATGATGCTGGGTGGAAAAGGCGGTCGCGATCTGGTTCGCCATATAGACGAGGCGGTCGTTGGTGCTGGTGCTATGCGACATGTGCGTGCCGTGGGGATGACCCGAGGTCGATGCGCTCGGGATGGGTGAAGAGTTCAAATCCGTCGCCGCGCACGATGGCAGCCAGCGTGATGCCGGCCGCGTGCGCGGTACGGATGGCGAGGGATGTGGGGGCCGAGACGGCGGCGATGACGGGCGTGCCCAGCACGGCGGCCTTCTGCACCATCTCGATGGAGACGCGGCTGGTGAGCAGCACAATCCCGCGCGCGGGATCGGCGTCGCGCTTCACCACCTTGCCCACCAGCTTGTCGAGGGCATTGTGGCGGCCGACATCCTCGCACACGGCAATGAGGCCGCGCCCCGGTTCGAAATAACCGGCGGCATGCACCGCGCGGGTTTCGTGGTTGAGAATCTGCGCGGGCGCGAGGGCTGCCATGGCCTCCAGGATCAGCGACGCGGAAAAGACCGGGCGCGCGGTGACCTGCGCGGCCGGCTTGATCGCCTCGGCCAAGCTCTCCACCCCGCACAGGCCGCAGCCGGTGGGCCCGGCCATGGCGCGGCGGCGGGCGCCGAGCACGGCCATCTTCTCCTCCGCGATCCACATGCGCGCCTCGATGCCGTCTTCGACCGCGATCACGTCGAGGCTGAGGATGTCGGCCGGGCTCGCGATGATCCCCTCGGTGAGGGAGAAACCGAGGGCGAAATCGGCGATGTCGAGCGGGCTTGCCATCATCACGGCATGGGTGGTGCCGTTATAGGTGAGGGCGACCGGTGTTTCCTCGGGCACTGCGCGTTCTGAAACGGTGACGCCATCCAGGCGCCACACGTCTCGGCTCACGCGCCGCACGGGCTCGGGAAAATCGGGGATTTCGGACATCTCATCCATGATGCGCGCCACCGGGTGTTGCTGCCACCAAGGTTGTGCCGAACGGTCCCGCGTTCAAGGGCGGCCTTGCCATTCTCCCCCTCTCGTGCCTGCGGGAGAGGGCAGGAAGGGAGCATGGGCCGGGTAGGCCGGCAAAAGTTAAAGGCCGGACGCTCGATTTCCCCCTCCCCAACCCTCCCCCGCACGCGGGAGAGGGGGCCTGTCGGTGCCGGCCGGGAGGGCGCGTCGAAGCGCCGGCCTTCATCTCACTCCGCCGCTTGCGCGATGCGACGGCTCTGGCGGGAGAGTTCTTCATACTCTTCCTGCCAGGCGCTCGGCCCGTTGGAGGGGGCGACCTGCACGGCCGTCACCTTGTATTCCGGGCAATTGGTGGCCCAGTCGGAGAAGTCCGTGGTCACCACGTTCGCCTGCGTCACCGGATGGTGGAAGGTGGTGTAGACCACGCCGGGCTGCATGCGCTCGCTGATCACCGCGCGGAGCGAGGTGCCGCCGGCGCGGCTTTCCAGCTTCACGAAGTCGCCGTCGCGGATGCCGCGGTTCTCGGCGTCGTGCGGGTGGATTTCCAGCACGTCTTCCGGATGCCAGGCGACATTCTCCGTGCGGCGGGTCTGCGCGCCGACATTGTATTGCGACAGGATGCGGCCGGTGGTGAGCAGCAGCGGGAACAGCGGGCCGGTGCGCTCGTCGGTGGGCACATATTCGGTGAGCACGAACTTGCCCTTGCCGCGCACGAAGCCGCCGATGTGCATGATGGGGGTGCCTTCCGGCGCCTTGTCATTGCACGGCCATTGCACCGAGCCCAGCTCGTCCAGCTTCTTGTAGCTGACGCCGGTGAAGGTGGGGGTCAGGCGGGCGATTTCGTCCATGATCTCGCCGGGATGGCTGTAGTCCATGGGATAGCCGAGCGCCTCGGAGAGCATGATGGTGACTTCCCAGTCGGCATAGCCGTTCTTGGGGGCCATCACCTTGCGGATGCGCTGGATGCGGCGCTCCGCATTGGTGAAGGTGCCGTCCTTCTCCAGGAACGAGCAGCCCGGCAGGAACACGTGGGCATAGTTCGCGGTCTCGTTCAGGAACAGGTCCTGCACCACGAGGCATTCCAGCGCGCCGAGGCCGGCCGAGACATGGCGGGTGTCGGGGTCGGACTGGAGAATGTCCTCGCCCTGCACATACATGCCCTTGAAGGTGCCATCGACGGCCGCGTCGAACATGTTGGGGATGCGCAGGCCGGGCTCGGCATCCAGCTTCACGCCCCACAGGCTCTCGAACAGCGCGCGGGTGGCGTCGTCGGAGACGTGGCGATAGCCGGACAGCTCATGGGGGAAGGAGCCCATGTCGCAGGCGCCCTGCACATTGTTCTGGCCGCGCAGCGGGTTCACGCCCACGCCGTTGCGGCCGACATTGCCGGTCGCCATGGCGAGGTTGGCGATCGCCATCACGGTGGTGGAGCCCTGGGAATGCTCTGTCACGCCGAGGCCGTAATAGATCGCCGCATTGCCGCCGGTGGCATAGAGGCGCGCCGCCTTGCGCACGTCCTGGGGGTCGACGCCGGTATATTTGGCGACCGCTTCCGGGCTGTGGCGCTCATCGGCGACGAAGGCCGCCCATTCCTGGAACTCGTCCCAGTCGCAGCGCTCGCGGATGAACTGCTCGTTCATCAGCCCTTCGGTGACGACCACATGGGCGAGCGCCGTGACCAGAGCCACGTTGGTGCCCGGGCGCAGTGGCAGATGGAAGTCCGCCTGCACATGGGGCGTGCGCACGAGGTCGATCTTGCGCGGGTCGGCGACGATCAGCTTGGCGCCTTCGCGCAGCCGCTTCTTCATGCGCGAGCCGAACACCGGATGGCCGTCGGTCGGGTTGGCGCCGATCACCAGGATCACGTCGGTCTCTTCGATGGAATCGAAGTCCTGCGTGCCGGCGGAGGTGCCGTAGGTCTGGGAAAGGCCATAGCCCGTGGGCGAGTGGCAGACGCGGGCGCAGGTATCGACATTGTTGTTGCCGAAGGCGCCGCGGATCAGCTTCTGGACCAGATAGGTCTCTTCATTGGTGCAGCGCGAGGAGGTGATGCCACCCACCGAGCGGCGGCCGTACTTCTCCTGGATGCGCTTGAACTCGGAGGCGGCGTATTGGATCGCCTCCTCATAGCTCACTTCCTTCCACGGCTCGTGGATGGAGGAGCGGATCATGGGCTTGAGGATGCGTTCCTTGTGGGTCGCATAGCCGTAGGCGAAGCGGCCCTTCACGCACGAATGGCCGCGGTTCGCCTTGCCGTCCTTATAGGGCACCATGCGCACCAGCTCGTCGCCGCGCATCTCCGCCTTGAAGGTGCAGCCGACGCCGCAATAGGCGCAGGTCGTCACCAGCGAATGCTCGGGCGTGCCGATGTCGTACATGGCCTTTTCGTTCAAGGTCGCGGTGGGGCAGGCCTGCACGCAGGCGCCGCACGACACGCACTCGGACGAAAGGAAGGTCTCGTTCATGCCCGGCGACACGCGCGAACCAAAGCCGCGGCCGGAAATCGTCAGCGCGAACGTGCCCTGCACTTCCTCGCAGGCGCGCACGCAACGGTTGCAGACAATGCACTTCGACTGTTCGTAGGTGAAATAAGGGTTGGACTCGTCCTTGCCCAGCTTGGTGTGGTTCTCGCCCTCATAGCCGTAGCGCACGTCGCGCAGGCCGACCACGCCGGCCATGTCCTGCAGCTCGCAATCGCCGTTGGCGGAGCAGGTCAGGCAGTCCAGCGGGTGGTCGGAGATATAGAGCTCCATCACGCCCTTGCGGATCTGCTTCAGCCGCTCGGTCTGGGTCTTCACCACGATGCCTTCCGCCACCGGTGTGGTGCAGGAAGCGGGGGTGCCGTTGCGGCCTTCGATCTCCACCAGGCAGAGCCGGCAGGAGCCGAAGGCGTCCAGCATGTCGGTGGCGCAGAGCTTGGGGATCTGGTTGCCGACCTCCATGGCGGCGCGCATGATGGAGGTGCCTTCCGGCACCTGCACCTTCATGCCGTCGATGACCAGCGAAACCAGCTTCTCGGACTTGGACCGGGGCGTGCCGTAGTCGATTTCATGCACGAGGGACATTGAGTTCCTCCTATTCCGCAGCCGCGGGCAATTTCGGCGACACGCCGAAATCTTCCGGGAAATGGGTGAGCGCGCTGATCACCGGATAGGGCGTGAACCCGCCGAGGGCGCAGAGCGAGCCGAGCTTCATCGTGTGACAAAGGTCGGTCAGAATGGCGAGATTGGCGTCGCGGCGGTCGCCCTTGATGATCTTGTCCAGGGTTTCCACCCCGCGCGTGGAGCCGATGCGGCAGGGCGTGCACTTGCCGCAGCTTTCGTGCGAGCAGAATTCCATGGCGAACTTCGCCATGTGCGCCATGTCCACCGTGTCGTCGAACACCACGATGCCGCCATGGCCGATCAGGGCATCCTTGGCCGCGAAGGCTTCATAGTCGAACGGCGTGTCGAACTGCGACACCGGCATGTAGGCGCCGAGCGGGCCGCCCGCCTGCACCGCGCGCACCGGGCGGCCGGAGGCCGTGCCGCCGCCGATGTCGTTCACCAATTCGCCGAGCGAGATGCCGAAGGCGGTTTCGAACAGGCCGCCGAACTTGATGTTGCCGGCGAGCTGGATCGGCATCGTGCCGCGCGAGCGGCCCATGCCGAAGTCGCGATAGAACTGGCCGCCCTTGTCCAGGATCACCGGCACAGTGGCGAGCGAGATCAGATTGTTGATGACGGTGGGCTTGCCGAACAGGCCCTTGTGCGCCGGCAGCGGCGGCTTGGCGCGCACCACGCCGCGCTTGCCTTCCAGGCTGTCGAGCAAAGCGGTTTCCTCACCGCACACATAGGCGCCGGCGCCCATGCGCATTTCCATGTCGAAATCATAACCCGACCCGGCCACATTCTTGCCGAGCAGGCCGTTCGCGCGGGCGATGGCGATGGCTTTTTCCATCACCGCCAGCGAGAGCGGATATTCTGAGCGGCAATAGACGAAGCCCTTCGTCGCGCCGACGGCGAGGCCGGCGATGGTCATGCCCTCGATCAGGCAGAAGGGGTCGGCTTCCATGATCAGGCGGTCGGCGAAGGTGCCGCTGTCGCCTTCGTCCGCATTGCAGACGATGTAGCGCTGGTCGGCCGGGGCGGCGGCGACCGTGCGCCACTTGATGCCGGTGGGGAAGCCGGCGCCGCCGCGCCCGCGCAGGCCGGAGAGGAACACTTCCTCCACCGTCGCGGACGGACCGATCTCGGCCGCCTTGGCGAGGCCGCGATAGCCCCCATGGGCCTTGTAATCGTCCAGCGAGAGCGGGTCGATGATGCCGCAGCGGGCGAAGGTGAGGCGGGTCTGCTTCTTCAGATAGGGGATCTCTTCCACCAGCCCGACATTGAGCGGGTGGGCGGCGCCCTCCAGCAGGCCGGAATCCAGAAGCGCGTCCACGTCGGAGGGCTTCACCGGGCCGTAGCCGACGCGGCCGGCGGGCGTCTGGACCTCCAGCAGGGGCTCCAGCCAGAACAGGCCGCGCGAGCCGTTGCGCACGATCTCGACCGAGAGGCCGCGCGCCGCGAAGGCGTCCTGCAGCTTGCGGGCGATGCGGTCGGCACCGCAGGCGACCGCGGTGGCGTCGTTGGGGACGAAAATGCGGGGGCTGCTCATCGGTCGGTCTCCGCGACCAGTTCGTCAATGGTTTCGCGGTCAAGGCGGCCCACGAGGCGGTTGTCGATCATGGCCGAGGGGGCGCAGGCGCACAGGCCGAGGCAGTAGATCGGCTCCAGCGTCACGCGGCCGTCGGGCGAGGTCTCGCCCATGGCGAGGCCGAGACGCTCCTGGGCATATTCGGCCAGCTTGTCCGAGCCCATGGACTGGCAGGCTTCCGCCGCGCAGAGCTTGATCACATGGCGGCCCGGCGGCTCGCGGCGGAAGTCATGATAAAAGGTGACCACACCGTGCACTTCGGCACGCGACAGGTTCAGGCTTTCCGCGATCATCGGAACGACGGGCTCGGGCACGAAGCCGAACGTCTCCTGAATGGCATGCAGGATCGGCATGGTCGCGCCGTCCATATGCCTGTGCGCGGAGATGATCTCGGAGGCGCGTTCCGCGCTCCACGATTCGTAGCCGACCATCGGCAAACACCCTTCCCTGGTCCGCTGAAGGCGGTTTCCTTGTTACGATTCCAGAAAGAATGGCAGGTTGTCGCGGGGGATCAAGCGGGCTGTGGGATGTTGCGATAGAACATCTCTATCGAAATCGGTCTATCGAAACCGTCCGCGCGCTGCAAACGCTGGATTGTGCCGGAATGCGCATCCTGAAATGGCGCCTGTTTTTGGTATATTGATTGCCATTCTCTATCCCCGAACGGTCCAGGGCGGCCGGCGGGGAAGGAATATGCTGCAATGCAGCATGAGCCGGAGTGTCCATTGGCCTCCGGCGAGGCGGGCGCGTGCTTCATACGCTGGCGAGGCAGGCCCGCCTTGCCAGCCCTTAATGGGGCCGGGAGGCGCGCGGCAGCACCCTGTTCCATTCGGTGGAAGGAAGAGGCGCAGGCATCGGGGGGCGGCCCGCCGAGGTGCGGAAAAGCGAAGCCGCAGGCGCCGGCCGCATCGGATGCTGCGGCGGGGGGCTTGCACAGGGGATCGGGCGATCGGGATCGGGCGATCCGCGCGGCGACCGGCGCGGTCGTCCGACATGCGATCAGACATATCCCCGGCCACGTCGCGGGGTACGTGAGCGAGGGCCGGCCGCCTGGGGGCGGCGGCGCGCGGCATGCGGACGCGATCGGCGCGCCGCGGCGTCAGCGATTTCCTGCGGGCGTTCAGCCGAACTTGAACAGCACGCCGTAGCCGCCGCGCGGATAGCTCCATTCGATATCGCCGGTGGGCTCGGCGATCACGCGGCAGGTGCCGCATTCCACGCAGCCGTCCACCGTCACTTCCACCTGGCCGCTCTCGGTGAGATCATAGCAGCGGGCCGGGCAGGCCTTCAGCAGGGCCAGCAGCGGCGCCGGCGGCACCGTGTGGGGACGCACCTTGATATGGGCGCGGCCGGCATCCACCAGATAGCGATTGTAGAAGAGCTTGTCTTCGACGCGGACGGTCGGATCGCTCATCGTTCCAACTCCAGGGTTTGAGGGTGTCGGTGCGGTTTGAGGCCGGGGCATGGGGTGCGGCCCATGCCCCGTAATCTTCAGCGCCAGGCGCGGGCGAAGCGAAATGCGTCGCCGAACAGGCCGGCCCAGGAGCGGGCGGCAACGAAGGAGCGCAACGTCATCTTCTCCTTCTCGATCTTCGGCGTGCCGTCGACGCGCACGAAGTTCTGCATCGCCTTGGAGACGAGCTGGGGATAAGTGAGGAAGAAGTTCTGCGACTGGACATGCATCAGCGCCGGCATGTCCTTGTATTTCTTCAGATCCTTGATGACGAAGGAATCGTCCAGAAGGGTCTTGTAGAGCGCCAGGTTCTTCGCCGTCATGGGTTCGCGCCGCGACTTGATCTGGAAGATCGCTTCCGCCGCGATGCGGCCCGAGGTCATGGCGAGGTTCGAGCCTTCGCGATGGATGGCGTTGTTGAGCTGGGCGGCATCGCCCACCACCACCCAGCCGTCGCCATAGAGCTTCGGGATCGCCTTGTATCCGCCCTCGGGAATGAGGTGGGCGGAATATTCCTTCACTTCCGATCCCTCGATCAGCGGCGCCACCGAGGGATGGCTCTTGAAGCGCTCCAGCAGGCCATAGGGCGTCTCGCCGGATTTCTGGAAATCCGCCACCAGGCAGCCGATGCCGAGAGAGACGCATTCCTTGTTGGCATAGATGAAGCCCATGCCCGTCATGCCGCGGGAAATCGTGCCGACGGCCTCGATCACCGTGCCTTCGTCGCCCTTCAGGTTGAAGCGCGCCTCGATGGTCTCGCGCGGCAGGAAGTGCATTTCCTTCACCGCGAGCGCCACATTGTCGGGCTTGGGGCGCTCGCGCAGGCCGGAACGGGTGCCGAGGAGGCCGTTCACGCCCTCGGCCAGCACCACCACGTCGGCGTGGATCTGCCCGCCCTTGCGGTCGGTGCGCACGCCGATCACCTTGCCATAGGCGTCCTGCACCAGCTCCGTCACCGTGGTCTCGCACAGCACGACGGCACCGGCCTCCTTCACCTTGGAGGAGAACCATTTGTCGAACTGGGCGCGGATGATGGTGTAGCGGTTCGGCTTTTCCTCGTTGAACTCGTCCGACTTGTAGTGAAGGCCGGTGTGCGAGCGGTCGTCCATCATCCAGAAGCGCTGTTCCACCAGATGGCGTTCCAGCGGCGCTTCCTCGCGGAATTCCGGGATCAGCTTCTCCAGCATGTCGGCATAGAGAATGGCGCCCTGAACGTTCTTGGAGCCGGAATATTCCCCGCGCTCCAATTGCAGCACCTTCAATCCGCGCTGGGCGAGGGTGAGGGCGGCGGCATTGCCCGCCATGCCCGCGCCAACGACGATCGCGTCAAATTTTTCCTCGATCATGGCACGCTCCTCCTTCAGCTTGCGATCCGGTCGCGCGAATGGGGCGACAGGCGCGCCCGAAAGGCCTCGGTCAGCGCCGGCAGGAGCCGGATCGCATCGGTGACGATGCCCACGTGGGCGAATTGGAAGATCGGCGCGTTGGGATCGGTGTTGATGGCGACGATCATGTCCGCCCCCTCCACGCCGACGCGATGCTGGATCGCCCCGGAAATGCCGGCGGCGATATAGAGCTTCGGCCGGATGGTCTTGCCGGTCTGGCCGATCTGCCGGTCGGACGTGACCCAGCCCTTCTGCACCAGCGGGCGCGAGCAGCCGTATTCCGCGCCGAGCACGCCGGCGAGCTGGCGCACCAGCTGGAAATTCTCCGGCGAGCCCAGGCCGAGGCCGCCCGCCACCACCACGTCCGCATAGGCGAGGTTGGATTTCGCGGAATCGCGATCCGGCATGAAGGCGAGGACCTTGGTGACGATGTCGTCCTCGATCATCCCCAGCGGGTGGGTGATGATGCGGCCCGCCATCTTCTCCACGCGCTCCGGCATGGACATGACGCGCGGGCGGATGGTCGCCATCTGCGGACGATAGTTGAGGGTATAGATGGTGCACAGAAGCGAACCGCCGAACGTCGGCCGGGTCGCGGCGAGCGAGCCGTCGGCGTCCACGTCCAGGTCGGTGCAGTCGGCGGTGAGGCCGGTCAGCAGCGTGGTCGCCACCGAGCCGGCAAGGTCGCGGCCGAGCGTGGTCGCGCCGAGCAACAGGATTTCCGGCTTATAGGTGTTCACCACGTCGGTGAGCGCCTTGGTATAGGCCTCGTTGCGATAATCGGCGAGGAGGTTGTCGGCCACCACATAGGCGAGGTCGGCGCCATAGCAGAAGGATTCCGCGGCGGCGCTGCGCGTGGCTTCGCCCTCGGGACCGATCACCACCGCCGCCAGCTCCACCTTGAGCTTGTCGGCGAGGATGCGGCCGGCGCCGAGCAATTCCCAGGAGACCGGATGAACGACGCCGCGCTCCTGTTCGATGAACACCCACACATGCTTATAGGCCTTGAAGTGCTCGGGGAGCTCCTTCTTGGTTGCCGCGCGGCCTGCGGCCGGGGCGGGCGCTTTGGTTGGTTCGCTCATCGCCGTGGTTCCCTCGTCCTTCGCTCAATAGCCGCGCGCCAGGGTCCCCAGCTCGGCTTCGAGCTTGGGCTGGCGCTTGAAGATGTCGTCGATCAGCGCCTCGGCCGGCGGCCGGGCGGAGAAATCCACCAGCGCCACCTTTTCCGCGCGCGGCGGCGGAGCGAACACGCGCTTCACGATGGTCGGCGAGCCGCGCAGGCCGCATTTGGTGATGTCCTCCACGCCGGCGTCCTGCGCGCTCCATTTCACGATGGTGGCGCGCGCCGCCCGCAGGGCGTCTTCCATGCCGCCGCGCCGGATCTCGTTGGTCGCTTCCAGCATGGTGATGAGGCACGGCAGCCGGGTCTTCAGCACCTGCACGCCGCCTTCCGAGCGGCGCTCGGCCTCGATGGTGCGCGCTTCCAGGTCCAGCGTATTGATCTTCGCCACATAGGTGAGCTGCAGCAGGCCGAGGCGCTTGGCGATGCCGGGCCCGACCTGGGCGGTGTCGCCGTCGATGGTCTGCTTGCCGGTGAAGATCAGGTCGGGGGCACCGAAGGTCTCGCCGATCTTGCGCACGGCAGTGGCCAGGGCATAGGTGGTGGCGAGCGTATCGGCGCCGGCGAAGAAGCGGTCGGTCAGCAGCACCGCCCGGTCGGCGCCGAAGGTGAGCGCCTTGCGCAGGCTGTCCTCGGCCGAGGGCGGCCCCATGGTGAGAACGGTCACCTCGCCGCCGAACTGATCGCGCAGGGCGAGCGCCGCTTCGAGCGCGAACAGATCATAGGGATTGATGATGGTCGGCACGCCCTGACGCATGATCGTGTTCGTCACGGGGTGGACGCGGATTTGCGCCGAGTCTGGAACCTGCTTGATGCAGACGACGATATGCATTCGGTTGCTCCGCGCATGTCTGACAGTTCGAAGAAGACAAACGCAAGTGTCGTACCAAGTGGGACAAGAAATAAATTATCGATCGAATTCAGTTGGTTGCAGGCATGGAGGGGAGTGTGTCGCGCTGCGGGCCAGCGGGCGCTGACAAAAGCGGGCCGAACGCGTCGGGAATACGACAGCCGGCGGCGAGATCGGACGCGGTGTGTGGGATCGCCGGTGCGGCGCCAGGAACGCGCACCGATTCCGGCGGCATCAGAAACGCAGACGGCCGCCTCATCCCGCGTGCGGGAGAGGCGGCCGGGCGATACTGGTGAAAACGCCGCGGGACGGTTCGATTACTTGAGGACGTTCAGCTGAACCATGGCCTTCGGCTTGGCCGGCGCGACGGCATCCTTCAGCACCTTGAACACCCGCTGATCGATGGGGGAGGAGGCGACGAAGTCCGCATAGGCCTGTTCCAGCACCGCCTTGCAGCGCTCGGTGACGGCCTCTTCGCTCTGGCCCGCGAAATCCTCGCTGGCGAGATATTGCCCCATGCGGCGCAGAATGTGCAGGCGCGCCACATTGAGCACCAGCGGATCGTATTCGACCCCGAGGAGGGTGAAGAAATCTTCGGCGGACGAGGCTTTATTCAAGTGTTCGAGCACGCGCGGCGCATTGCTCACCGATCCTGCGGAACTGCTCATCGCGTGTCTCCTTCGCACGTGTTGCGCCATCGCGGCGCGGGCATCGCGCCCCGCCGGGGCGCCCGGCGCCGGGTTTGAAAAAGCAACCTGCATGCCAATGGGCCGGAACGGCGTAAGTCTATGATATTTAGAATTTTTCAAAACGTCGGTCGATGTCGAGATTGCGACAACGGCGGCCGTCCAGCCAGACGGGGCCGTGCTCACAGCCGCCGGCGCAGCCGCACCACCACGTCGATCCCCGACACTTCAAACCCATCGGGGATCTGCGGCAGCCGGTCGATCACAACGCTGTCGGCGGGGATGTCGCACAGGGTGTTCTCGTCCTCGATGTAGAAATGGTGATGCTGGCTCGGATTGGTATCGTAGAAGGCGGTCGCCCCGTCGATGCCGATCCGGCGCAGCAGACCGGCTTCCGTGAAATGGTTCAGCGTGTTGTAGACCGTGGCGAGCGACATGGGCACGCGCGCCTTCTGGGTCTCCTCGTGGAGGATGCCGGCGGTGATGTGCCGGTGGCCCTTCGAGAACAGCAGCCGCCCGAGCACGATCCGCTGGCGGGTGGGTCGCAGGCCGGCGCGGCGCAGCATGCCGCCGCAATCGACCCAGCCCCGGTCTTCCTGCTTGCTTCGCCGCCACATCAACCGCAACTCCAGGTCCAGATCCGGGTCGATGTCGGTCGGTTCGCAGGACGGGTGGGCGTGCATGTCTTCCATCGGGCGCACCATTGGTCAGGAGGGCTGGGAGGAGGCGATATCGCCCGCGGGAACGGCCGCGCGGGCCAGCGATCGGCGGCGGTCCGCCATCCGGCTTTCACCGCTCTCGTCCCCGAAGCAGAGGGCGAAGTCATTGCATTGGGTGCAGACCGGCGTGGAGCACATGACGAAGCCGTCGTCTTCGCACAGCATGCGATAGAACAGGCGCTTCCAGCGCATGTTGTTGGTGTTGCGGGCCGCGAGCGGGGCGAAATGGCGGGCGATGAGGCGGGAGAGTTCGCCGCGCGCGCGCAGGCCGAGATCTTCCCAAAGATGGTTTGGCTCCATGGCCCGGCGGGCGATCATGGCAGCGAGCCAGCGGCCCGTGTCTCCGTTGGTCGAGCATTTGGCGAGCAGGAGGTCGCGCACCATCGCAACCTCTTCGTCCACCGGCGCGGCGGCCTGCGACAGCCAGGCGACCGTGCGCGTGCGCGCCAGCGGAAACCATTGGTCGATGAGTTCGGACAATTCGCAGGGCGCAAGGCCGACCCGTTCCGCGACCGGCGTGCCTTCCATGGCCGCTGCCGCGAGGATCGATGCCAGCACGTGCCGGTCGAAGGCGATGTCGTCGTCGGCGATGGCCGCGTCGGGGGCGATGCCGGTGAGCATGCGATAGGCCGCGATGCCGGGATGTTCGGCCTGATCGCGGACCCGCGTCAGCTGCGACAGGGGGCGCAGGAAGCCGAGGTCCGGGTCGATCCTATCCTCTCGTGTCGCGGTCTGGGTCACGTTGCGCTCCAAAGGCCGTCGTGCAGCCCGCCTGTGGTTGTCTCCGGCCCGGTTGCGGCGATTGTTTTCGCCGGCTCATGATATCTGGGGGAGATGCCGGCCCGTGGGCCGGCATCGTGTGCGTGACGACGTGGGTCGATCAGGCGGACATTGCGGCCAGTTCGGCGGCGGTCTTGCCGACGACGGTTTCGTCCACGGCCTTCATGATGCCGTGCTCCATGAGCATGTCTTCCAGCTCGTCCATGGTGATCGGGGTCGGGATGATGCCCTTGCCGCCGTTGGCATGGATCTTGGTGGCCAGCGAGCGGTAATGGCCCGCCTGCACCGAGTCCGGAGCGTATTCGAGCACGGTCATGCGGCGCAGCTCGGCGTGCTGCACGATGTTGTCGCGCGGCACGAAGTAGATCAGATGCGTGCCGAGCTTCTTCGCCATGGCTTCCGCCAGTTCCAGCTCCTTGTCGGTCTGGCGCTCGTTGCAGACGAGCCCGCCCAACCGCACGCCGCCGGAATTGGCGTATTTGAGAATGCCCTTGGAGATGTTGTTGGCCGCATACATGGCCATCATCTCGCCGGACATGACGATGTAGATTTCCTGCGCCTTGTTCTCGCGGATGGGCATGGCGAAGCCGCCGCACACCACGTCGCCGAGCACGTCGTAGGAGACATAGTCGATGTCTTCGTAGGCGCCGTTCTCCTCCAGGAAGTTGATGGAGGTGATGACGCCGCGGCCGGCGCAGCCGACGCCGGGCTCGGGACCGCCGGACTCCACGCAACGGATGTCGCGGTAGCCGACCTTCATCACTTCCTCAAGTTCCAGGTCCTCGACGCTGCCGGCAGCCGCCGCGAGGCTGAGGATGGTGTCCTGCGCCTTGGCGTGCAGGATGAGGCGCGTGGAATCCGCCTTGGGATCGCAGCCGACGATGAGGATCTTGTGTCCCATCTCGGCGAGCGCCGCCAGCGTATTCTGGGAGGTGGTCGACTTGCCGATGCCCCCCTTACCGTAAAATGCGATTTGTCGTAGTGACGACATGATTGGTTTCCTTCGAACCGATTGCCAATGACCACCACGCGCAGGGCGTGAATGTTCCTCGCTCACAAACAGGCTCGCCGGTTACGGGAAGGAGCGCATCGCTCGTCGTCGCGTCTGCGTGCACTCAGCCCTCACTCGCCGTGCAGGATTTCTTCAGCAAACCGCATGCCAGATCGCGATATTCAGTAATTTGCTGATTTATAAATGAAAAATCCGGCGTTTTGCTTGTCGGGGGCTGTGTCCTGAATCGGACAGCGGGCGCGGCGCTGTCACAAAGGAAACAAGCGGGCGGGTGCGGGGCGGTATGGAAGGCCTTGCGACCCCGCGCGAATCCTGATGACGCGCGAGCGGAACGGAACTTGCTTCGACCGGTGCGGAACGCGGACGCGAAGAGGTGCCGCGACACGCCAGCGAGGGTGACATGCAGATTGGTGTCGAAACATCAAAGGCCGTGGATCAGCGGCGCGTGTTCGTTGTCGATCAGGATGAGATCACGCGCGCCGCCCTGCAATTCATGCTGCACGATGAAATCGAGACGCACGAACTCGCCACCCCCGAAGAGGCGTATGAGAAGGGCGTCGGCTGGCTGAAGCCGGACGTGGTGCTGCTTGGGGTGTCCTTCCTCAGCGAGCGGGGAACCAACCTCGTGAGCGATCTCAACGCCAAATTCCCCGGCGTGCGCATTCTCATCGTCTGCGACAAGGCGCAGGAGGCGACGGCGGTGGACGGCATCAAGGCCGGCGCCCATGGCGCGCTGGTGAAGCCGCTGACGCTCGAATCCGTGCGCAAGAAGGTGGACACGATCCTCGGGCGCGGCGGTGCGCAGCCGATCGTGCAACTCGGCTTCATGCGATAGGGGGCGAGGGTGTCCGCGATCGTGTTCTTTCAAAAGCCCGGCTGCGGTACCAACGCCCGCCAGATCGCCATGCTGGAGCGCGCCGGGTATCGCGTGGAGGCGCGCAATCTGCTGACCGAACCCTGGACAGGCGAACGTTTGCTCGGCTTCTTCGGCGATACGCCGGTCACGAGCTGGTTCAATCCGGCGGCGCCGCGGGTGAAGTCCGGCGAGATCTTGCCGGAGCGGCTGGACGCGGCGTCCGCGCTGGCGCTGATGCTGGCCGACCCGCTGCTGATCCGGCGCCCGCTGGTGGAGCGCGGCACGCAGCGCTGCGCCGGGTTCGATCGCGAGCCCGTCACCTCCTGGCTGCGCGATGCGGAGGCGCTGAAAGCGGTGCAGGCATGCACCCGGCCGGAGGCTCCGGGCGGGTGTCCTGAGCCGGAACCATCGGTTGCCGAGGCATGACGATCGCCGCCCCGGAGGCCTTGAGCGCGGTCGATACGGTCCTCGCGTATCACGCACGGACCAAGCACACGCTGGCGCGCTATGCGCCTGGGCCGGAAACGCTGGATTGGGACGCGCAGCCGGATCCCTTCCGTGTCTTCGCAGGCACCCCGCGCGTGGCGCTTCCGCTCGCCGCGCACCGGCTGGAAACGCGCTTCGCCCAGATCCACGATGGCCTGTCGCGACCCGTTGCGCTGAGCGCCGAAGGCGTCGGCCTGCTGCTGGAAATCTCATTCGGGCTTGCGGCCTGGAAGGAGTTTGGGCCGGACCGCTGGGCGCTGCGCTGCAATCCTTCCAGCGGCAATCTTCACCCGACCGAGGTCTATGCACTCACTGCCAATGTGTCGGGCCTCGCCGACGGGGTGCATCATTATGTCAGCTGCGATCATGCGCTGGAGCAGCGTTGCCGTGCGCCGAAGCCGCCCGGAGGGATGCCGCGCCTCTGGATCGGCCTCAGCTCGGTGCATTGGCGCGAGGCGTGGAAATATGGCGAGCGCGCTTTCCGCTATTGCCAGCTCGATATCGGCCACGCCCTCGGCGCGCTGCGTTACGCGGCGGGCGCGCTGGGATGGCGCGTGCGCGTGGTGGAAGGCTGCGAGGATGCGCGCTTGGCGGCGCTGATGGGGCTGGATCGTGCCGCCGATTTCTCCGGTGTGGAACCGGAGGAAGCGGACATTCTCGTGGCCGTCGAACCGGGCGCGATGCCGCGCGGCTCCGATGACGCGGCGTTCCTCGATGGCTTCCTTGCGGATGGCGAATGGACCGGCCGCGCGAACCGGCTGGACCCGCACCCGCTGTATCGCTGGCCCATCATCGCGGAGGTGAGCCGGGCGACGCGCGCAACGGGGCGTCCGTTCCTGCCCGCCGCCGTGCCGCCGCTTCCCATCCTGGCCGGGGCCGGCGAGGCACGGGCGGCGGAGATCCTGATCGGACGGCGCAGCGCCCAACGCTTCGACAGCCGGTTCGAAATGCCGCGTGCCGCCTTCCTCAGGATGCTGGACGCGCTGCTGCCCCGTGCCGCCGCGCCGTGGGATATCTGGGAGCATGCCCCTCGCCTGCATCCCGTCCTGTTTGTCCATCGGGTGGAGGGATTGGCGCCGGGCCTCTATGCCCTTCCGCGCTCAGAGGCGGCCGGCCGCGCGCTGCGGGCGGGGTTGCGGGCGGATTTCACCTGGGAGCCCGTTGAGGATGCGCCTGCTCACCTGCCGCTGGTGCGCCTGGTGCAGAGCGATTGCCGGGGCGTCGCGCGCACCGTGAGCTGCCATCAGGCCATTGCCGGCGACAGTTGCTTTGCCATGAGCATGCTGGCGGAATTGGAGGGCCCGATCCGCGCCGATCCTGCGCGCTATCGCCAGTTGCACTGGGAAGCCGGACTGCTCGGCCATGTCCTCTATCTGGAGGCTGAAGCGGCGGGGCTGCGCGGCACCGGCATCGGCTGCTTTTTCGACGATGCCCTGCACGAGCTGCTGGGCCTCGCCACGCTGGAATTCCAGAGCCTCTATCATTTCACGGTCGGACGTCCGCTGAGCGACGATCGGATCACCACCTTACCCGCCTATGACGGCCGGCCTCCCATTTCCGTACGAGGATAGATCATGCGAGAGCGCATTCCATTCCGCCGCGTCGGTATCGCCGAGGCCGAGGGCCTGCTGTGTGGCGCCCCGCTCGTCCTGGATGCGCGCGATCCAATCTCTTTCGGGGCGGCCCGGATCGACGGCGCGGTGCGGGTTTCGTTTTCCGATCTCGGCCCGATGCTCGTGGGCACGCCGAAGGATCAGCCGATCCTGATCTATTGCTATCACGGCAATGCCAGCCAGGAATATGCGCAGGCCTTCTCCGACTTCGGCTTTTCTCAGGTTTATAGCCTGGATGGCGGGTTCGAGGCATGGCGCCAGCGCCCGCCGGCTGCGCGAACGCTTCCCGCCGAGCTCGACGCCTGGCTCCAGGCGCAGGGATTTGCGCCGGGCGCGGTGGAGGGCACCATCGGCAACGGGACGACGCCGCTGATGAAAGCCGCCCACACGGGTGCGCTCGACATGGCGGAGGCGCTGATCGCGGCGGGGGCCGTGCTCGATGCCCGCAACGCCGACGGCAACACGGCCCTCTGGCTCGCCTGCGTCGGCCGGCATTTCGACATGATCGACCTGCTGGTGGCAAGCGGGATCGATCTCGACACCGCCAACGACAATGGGGCGACAGCGCTGATGTATGCGTCCTCCGCCGGCCTCTCCGATGTGGTCGCGCGCCTGCTGGAGCGCGGCGCGGACATCCGCCCCGAGACCCTGGACGGGTTCACGGCCCTCGATCTGGCGGGAAATGTCGAATGCCTCACGCTGCTGCGCCGGGCGAGCCGGGCCCGGCCTGCGGAGGCTGGCATCGCGGAACCGGGCGGCCGCCCCGCCGCGTGACCACCGCGGGGCGGAACCGGCGTCTCTTCAGAGCGCGGCGACGGCCACGCCCTTCTCCGCGAGAAGGGTGGAGAGTTCGCCGGCCTGGAACATCTCCCGCACGATGTCGCAGCCGCCGATGAACTCGCCCTTGACGTAGAGCTGGGGGATCGTCGGCCAGCTGGAGAAGGCCTTGATGCCTTCGCGGATCTCATAATCGGCCAGCACGTCCACGCTCTCGAACGGCACTTCGAGCCGGGAGAGGATCTGCACGACGGTGGCGGAGAAGCCGCATTGGGGCGCCGCCGGAATACCCTTCATGAAAAGCACGACATCATGGGCGCCGACGAGGCCGGCGATGCGCTCTGCGGTGGAACTTGCCATCAACTTATCCTCTTCCCGATGAGATGAATTGAACCGCCCGTCGCAGCCGCTTCAGGCGGGCACGATGGTTTCGAGGGCGAGCGCATGCAGCGTCCCGCCCATGTGCCCCTGAAGCGCGTCGTAGACCATCTTGTGCTGCTGCACCCGGCTCTTTCCCCGGAAGGTCTCGCTCGTCACGCGGGCGGCGAAATGATCGCCGTCGCCCGCGAGATCCACGATGATGACTTGCGCTTCGGGGAATGCCTCCTTGATGAGGCGCTCGATGTCGGACCCGACCATTGCCATCGTCGTCGCTCTCCAGCTGTCGCGGTCTTGCCTCTGCAAGGTTCAAACCACCCGCTCAATGCCCGAACCAAGCCCGCAAACACTGAATTCCCGGCCGGGCGTCGAAGCGCGTGCGGCGCGCGGCGGACACAATGTCCGGGCCATGTCGCATTGCCGACAGCTGCGGCGCTCCGGATCAAGGGCCGGCAAGGCTTGGCGGCGGCCCGGCTCTTGCTTGGAGCGGGTGAACCTGCGCGGGCATCGGCTGACCGATCCGGCGCCGTCCACTTGAGCGAGCCGCCGATGATCGAGCTTTTGCGGGATCCCGACCCCATTAATTTCGGCGAATTGCCGGCGGAGATCGATGCCCTGCTCCAGCAGGGCGTCGCCGCCTACCGGCAGGATCACGTGCGCGCCGACGGCCTGTTCCGTCAGGCGCTCGCGGCGGCGCCGGGCGAACTGCCGATCTATTTCTGCCTTTACAAGATCCACACTTACCAGGGAAACCTGGACGAGGCCCAGGCCGTGGCCGAAAGCGGATTGCGCGAGGCCGCGCGGCAGGCCGGCTGGGACGAGGACTGGCGACAGTGGCGGCCCGAACGGAACCTGCCCGAGGGCGCCGGGCGGTTCGCGCTCTATACGCTGAAGGCGCTCGCCTTCATCCATCTGCGACAGAACCAGCCGGCGCGCACGCAGGAAATTCTCAGGGCGCTGCGCCAGCTGGATCCTGCGGGCGCGGTCGGCTGGACCGTGATCGAGGCGCTGGCGCAGGGCATCGCCTGACACCGGCATGGCATCGGGCTTGCACGTACCTTCCATAGGCGGCCCGGCGGGGCCGGCGTGGGACCGAAATTCGTGATGAGCTTGGTGAAAACCTTCAGGATGCCGGCGAATACGCTCCGCAAACCGACGGGTGCCGGCATTCTGCTTGTGCCGCGCTCGTGCCGTGTCGGTTCACCGCCATGTCTCATTGCCGCCAAGGTCGCAAATCCAACAGGGCAGCCGGTTGGCGAGAGGGTGGCAGGCCGATGACACAGCTCGATGATCGCGGCGCACCGCAGGCGACCTCCGAAGCCGGATCCGCGAGCGGCGAGGACGGGGCCCTGATGGAAGGGATCATCGCCGCCATCCGCACCGTGCACGATCCCGAGATTCCGGTGAACGTCTATGATCTCGGGCTTATCTACCGCATCGACGTTATGCCGGACGGCCATGTGGAGATCGACATGACCCTGACCGCTCCCGGCTGCCCGGTGGCCGGCGAATTGCTGAACTGGGTGGAGAAGGCGGTGGTCGGCGTCGAGGGAATCTCGGGCGCCACCATCAAGCTCGTATTCGACCCCCCGTGGGATAATTCCCGCATGTCGGAGGACGTGCAGCTGGAGCTCGGGTTGCTTTAACGCGCCGGGGATCATCCAAGGAATAAGAACTGAATTTTCTGGGCGCGAGCCTGGCACCTTATCCGCCGTCCGAATGACCGAGGCTGGGCGGATCACGCACGCAATGCCCTTCGTCAATCATCGACGGGCAAGAATTGAGGATGCCATGATCGAGCTTGTTGCTTCCGACGGACATGCCTTTTCGGCCTATCGGGCCGACCCTGTGGAAGAACCCAAGGGGGCTGTCGTCATTCTGCATGAATTGTTCGGCGTCAATCCGCACATCCGGAAGATCGCCGATGGCTTCGCGGCCAAAGGATATGTCGCCATCGCCCCGTCGCTGTTCGACCGAGTGCAGACCGGGGTGGCGTTGAGCTATGACGAGGAAGGGTTCTCGGCGGGTCTCGCGGTGCTGGAGCAATTGGACGACGCAAAAGCGCTCGCCGATATCCAGGCGAGCGTCGATGCGGTGAAGGACACTGGAAAGGTCGCGATCGTCGGCTATTCCTGCGGGGGCAACATGGCTTATGCGGCCGCGAACGCGGTGTCGGGCATCGCCTGCGTGATCTCCTATTATGGCCCCGGCATCGTCGAGACCCAGGGCGAGAAGCGCAAGGTGCCGACCTTGCTGCATTTCGCGGAGAATGATCCCCTGATTCCCATTGAGCAGGTGGAACAGTTCCGCGCCTCCCATCCCAATGTGAGCGCCTTCACCTATCCCGGCGCCACCCACGGTTTCGTTTGCGACGAGCGTGGCAGCTATCACGCGGCCTCCGCCGCGCAGGCGCTCGAGCGGACCTTGTTCTGGATCTCCCAATTTGTCGAAGGCCAGGCGCCGATCGCGCTGAAGAATTCGGGCATGTATGCGCAGGCCAAGGTGGAGAAGAAGAAGACCAAGAAGAGCGCCGACGACGATCTCGGCCCGCCGCTGGATTAAGGCCCTGCGGGGCGTGCCGCGGAGGTGATCATGAGCATCATCAAGGCTGACTTTGGAGCGGATAAGCGCACGGCGGCGCGCCGCCTGCGCACCCTGCTGAGCCTGCCCGCCCTGCACGAGGCCAATGTCCGCAACAATCCGGTGCCGTATCTGGAGCGGGCCAGCGAACGCATCTACCAGCTCGAAAAAGTGTTGTTCGAGGCCGCCGCTGCAGCCCGCCCGTGTGAGGGCGACCCGGGGGTGGGCGACCTGAGCCATGCGGAGCCGGTGACAATCGAGCGGGGCGACTATCTGCGCCTGCTCGCCTGCCGGGACATCGTCGAAACCGCCTTGAAACAGCTCGCGTCCGAGGATGCGGACGCGGAACCTTAGCCGGACGAAATGGCGGAATTCATTTTCATTGGAGGAATAGATGTCGCTTGAGGGCTTCTTCGTGGACTGGAACGGCAATGTGCGCGAAACCCGAGATCCGGGCGGCGGCTATGTCTGCGAAAGCGATCCGGTGGCGCGTTATGTGGCCATCACCACCAAGGGCGGCACGCTGGTCCACGAAGCCACGTTCTATCGCACCCTCGCGGATATCGCGAAGGCGGGGATCAAAGCGGAACTGGTGCCGGGATCGCATCCCTGGGGACAGAGGGACGAGGGGTTCTGAGGTCCCTCCCGGAGCGCGCGGCGTCCGCGCGCTCTTTAGGGGCGAGGACAAGCTCGAAGGCAAAGCTTGATGATGGGAGACGTGTCATGATGCCGACCACCATCCTCATCGACGAGGCGCCACGCTGCGTGGTGCGACCCGTCGACACCAAGGATCTTCAGCGCTTCCTGCGCAATGGCAAGGCCTATCTGCTGGCGGAGCGGCCGGACGGCAAGATCACCCATCGCTCCGCCGATGAGGCCGAACTCGCGCGCTGGCGCAATGCCCTGGCCCTGCACAAGGCCTGGGGCGGGGCGGACGAGGAGTTCTTCGGCGTCCCCCTTTAGGCGCCGGCGGGCTCACGGCCGGGCGTGGCCGGAATCGTGGGGATTGTCGGCCTGGTTGCGCATCCAGTCGGCAAGCTTCGTCAGCGCGTCGTCTATTTCCCGGCGGGCGGCCGCGTCCGCGACGGTTTCCTCCAGCGCGCCGCGCATGCAGGCCAGCCACGCATCTCGCTCCGCATTGCCGATCTTGAAGCCCATGTGGCGTTGGCGCAGGCGCGGATGACCCTTCTCCACGGAATAGAGTTTCGGCCCGCCGGTCCATTCGCACAGATAGCGCTTCAGCAGCGCCTTGGTTGCCGAGAGGTCCGCCGCGTGCATGGCGCGAATGTCGCGGGCCTGCTCCAGCGTGTCCATGCGGCGATAGAAGGCTTCCACCAGGCGATCGATGGTTATCGCACCGCCGAGACGCTCGAACATCGAGATTTGGACCGCCACGTCAGACATGGCTCACCTCCAGATTTTGGCCCACCGGCGGGGCCTTCCGGCCCGAAAGGGCGATTTGCAAGAGTTCCGGGTCGGTGACCGGCAGCGAGCAGGTCTCGCCGATGCACACATAGGCCGTCGCCTTGCCGGAAATGCTCTCCTTGCCGCAGGCGGGATGACCGGGCGGGGGGTGCTCGCCGGCGCCCAGCACGCGCAGCACGCGGTTGGGGATGCAGCAGGCGTTCACGGCCTCCAGCAATTCGCGCGTTCCGGTCCCGGCGCGGATGACGATCTGCACGCTGTTGGCGAAGGCATCGAGGCCGCTGAGAAATGCCGCGAGGGGAATCGCATTGCGCGCCACCTCGCCGGCGAAGGCGCCGATCTGCCGCTCGGCGCGGGCGCGATATTCCTCTTTCCCTGTCAGCAGGAAGAGGGAGGAGAAGACCTCCACCATCATGCCATTGCCGGAGGGGGTCGCATGGTCGAACGCATTGCGGATGCGCGTGATGAGACCCGGCGCATCGTCGGGGTTGAGGAAATACCCACCGCGCGCGTCGTCGCGGAAATGGGCTTCCAGAAGCTCCACCCAGGTTTCCGCGCAGGCGAGATAATAGGGATCCGTGCGCGTCTGGTAGAGCGTCAGCGCGGCCCGGCTCATGGCGGCATAATCATCCAGCAGGCCGGGATGGGTCCTCCCCGTGCACCAAGAATGGCGGAGGCGGCCTTGTGCATCGGTCATCTGCGCCAGGATGAAGGCGAACGCCTCCGCCGCTGCCGCGATCCAGTCCTCCCGCCCCAAGGCGCCGCCGGCGAGGCACAGCGCGCCGATGGCAAGGCCGTTCCAATCGGCCAGCACCTTGTGATCGCGCCCCGGACGCACGCGACCCGCGCGCGCCGCAAGCAGCTTTTCGCGCGCGGCGGCCAGGCGGGATTCGATGGCGGCATCGGCAAGGTCCGGCTTCTCGGAGCGATTGAGGATGCTGCGCCCCTCCCAATTGCCGATCCGGTGCACGTCGTAATGGGCCTTGAAGAGCGCAGCTTCGGGGCCGAGCACGCGTTCGACCTCGGCGGCGGTCCAGACGTAGAATTTGCCCTCCTCGTGCTCGCTGTCGGCATCGAGAGCCGCCGCGAACGCACCGCCGTCCACGCGCATCTCGCGCAGCATCCAGGACACGGTTTCCGTGATGCGCGCGGCATAGAGCGGATTGCCCGTTTCCTGCCAGGCCCAGGTCAGCAACTCGACCAATTGGGCGTTGTCGTACAGCATCTTCTCGAAATGCGGGACCAGCCACGCGTTGTCGGTGGAATAGCGCGAATAGCCGCCGCCGAGATGATCGTAGATCCCGCCTTGCGACATGCGATCCAGCGTCAGCAGCACCCCGTCCCGCAGCTTGGCCTTGCCGGTGCGTTTATAGCCGCGCCACAGGAGCGCGAGCACGGGGGATTGGGGGAATTTCGGCGCCTGTCCGATGCCGCCGTCCACCTCGTCGATGAGGTCTGAGAATTTGAGGCAGATTTCGTCCAATATATCGGGGGTCAGGAGATTGTCCGGCGGCGGCTCGGACAGGCGGGCGAGGCCCTCGCGCAGCGCCTTGGTGTTCTTCTCCACCGTGTCCTTCTGGGCGGAATAGACCTGCGCCGCGCGTGCCAGCATGTCGCGAAACGCCGGGCGCCCGTAGCGGCTTTCGGGCGGATAATAAGTGCCGCCCCAGAACGGCTCGCCCTGCGGGGTCAGGAACATGGTCAGCGGCCAGCCGCCACGTTGGCCGAGCAGGGTGAGGGCGTTCTGATAGATCAGGTCGAGGTCCGGGCGCTCCTCGCGGTCCACCTTGATGGGAACGAACAGCTCGTTCACCAGGGCCGCGGTCTCCGCATTCTCGAAGCTTTCCGCCGCCATGACATGACACCAATGGCACGCGGCGTAGCCGATGGAGAGCAGGATCGGCTTGTCTGCCGCCTGCGCCGCAGCAAGCGCCGCCTCGCCCCACACCCGCCAGTGGACGGGATTGTCCTTGTGCTGCAGCAGGTAGGGACTGGTTTCGCCCGACAGTTGATTCATGACCCGGCCGCTTCCCTTGCCGCACATCTTCGCTGGCGGGGACAAAGCAATTTGCTCGCCATCGGAGCGGCTTGCCAGAAACGCGGGAGTTTTTCCGAGCCCGGTCCAAATCCAGTCCAGATTTGGGGTTCAGCATGAAGGAAATCCGACATGGGGACGTCGCATCTTCACCGGTCTGGCGCGAAGGCGACGCCCCGCCCGGCTCTATTCATCCATGCTCGGAAGCAAGATGACCTCCGCCGGGGCACCCGGGCCGTGATCTTCCACGAAATCCAGCGCGTCGACGCGCGAGAGGCCGCCGTCGGTCTCCATCAGCACCACCGCGTCCTTCGGCATCTGCATGAGCGCGTCGAGCAATTGGGCAACTGTCATGGCGATCCGCATCCCTTTTTTTCGGCCGGAAGATCCGCATCGGAACGTGGCGCGCCGGTCTCGTCGAAGCTCAGCGCGGCCGGCTCCTCGTCCAGCATCACGATCTCGGCGCGCTTTAACCGCCCGTTGGAGTGGTAGGCATAGCGATGGGAGAGTTCCACTTCGCCATAAACCATCTTGTCGAAGCCGCGCAGCACGCCTGCGGGATCGAAATAGGCGCGGATGAACGTGTTGCGGTTGGACAGCGCATCCGCCTCGATGGCGTTGACCAGGGTGAAGGGCAGTTTCACCCCGGTATAGGAGACAAAGAAGCGACAATATTCTTCGGCCGGCTCCGCCATGGGCTTGTTCTCCCGCCGCCCGTCATTCCGGGTGGATCATGATTTCCATGGTCTCATCGAGGTCGCTGAAGGGATCGGGAAAGCCGTCCTCCTCTACCAGCTCGATGCCGCACACGCACACGTCCCCATCCACCACGGCCAGCGCGAGGGGCTCCAGATTCTTGCCTTTGCAGGGACCCTTCACGCAGACGCCAGTATCGATCTCAAAGGTTGCGCCGTGCCGTCCGCAGCGCAGGAATTCCCCGTCGGGCGTGAAGAATTCACCCGAGCCGATATTCAGCCAGCGGCCTTCGTGCGGGCAGACGTTGGAATAGCCGAAATAATCATTGGTCAATGTGCGCACGATGAAGATGGGGAACGGCCGGGTCTCGCGGTTCTCTCCGGTTTCGACGACGCGCGACAGGCGGAACGATGTCACCCCGCCCGGCGCGATCCTCGACGCCGGGCAAATGACGAAAACCTGGATTTCCCCTGGAGACATCGGCAAGCCCCTGCATTCCCTCGCCATGGCAGGGCCACGGCGCGCTTTGCGTTAGATGGCGGACAGGGTCCGCGCCCCCTGAAGCACCGGATAATTCTCGCGCAGCAGGCGTTCCAGCTTGCGGCACAAGGCGGTGTCGGAGGCCGCGCCGGGCCCGACAAAATCGGTGCCTTCATCCCAGATCTCGAAGAAGCAGTGCAACTGATCTTCATAGGCCGCATCGGGCACCACGGTCAGATCGTTAAGCTGCGCGATGCCGTCCGAGGAAACCTCCAGCCGCCAGCTGCGGTCATCGGCGACGGAAGCCAGCAAGGCGCTGACGTCGGCGGTGGTCCAGTGTGTCTTCAGGTCGAGGGGCATGCTCGTCTCTGTCGCAAACGCGACGCTCCCGGTCCCACATTCCGCACAAGTGGCTCCTGCACGGGGGAATGCCCCGATATTTGCATGAAGCATGCCGTGAGAAGCCCGCAGGCGTCCGCCTTGCCGGCTTCCCGACATGGCGAGGATGAACCATGGCCCTGATGAAGTTTTATATGACGCCGGGATCTTGCTCCACGGGCATTCACATCCTGCTCGAAGAGCTGGAGGAGGTGTTCGAGGTCTCGGTCGTGAACCTCCCCGCCGGCGATCATTTCAAGCCGGGCTATGTCGCGATCAACCTAAAATCGACAATTCCAACCCTTGTGCGTGCGGATGGCTCGGCGCTCACCGAGGTTCAGGCCATTGCCTATTGGCTTGCCCGCAGCCGGCCGCGCGCGAAGCTCTGGCCGGACGATGTGGAGCTTCAGACGCGGCTCGTGGAAGCCATGGCCTATGTGGTGGGAACGATCCACGGCCAGGGTTTCGCGCGCATCTTCGCAACCTCCACCTTTGCGCGGGAGGCCACGGAACACGAACGCGTCCGCGAACTCGGCCGGGACATCGTACGCAAGGGGTTTGAGGTTCTGGATGCGGCGATCGGCTCCGGGCCTTATCTTGCCGGAGCCTTCTCGGCCGCGGATCCGGTGCTGTTCTATGTGGAATTCTGGGCCGAGAAGACCGGCATCGCCCTGCCGGACAATCTGCTCGCCCATTACCGACGGATGCTGGCGCGGCCCGCCGTGCACCGGGTGCTGCGCGAGGAGGGGTACAACACCGCGGTGCTGGGCCAGGGCGCGGCCGCCGGGGCGGCATGATGGCCCTGCGGGAGGCGCGCGCACGGATCTTGCATCGCTACAGCAGGCCACGCACGGCTTTGAGGGATCGTCATGAGCCAGATGTTTGTTGTGGAAGAGCGCAATCAGGACGACATGTCCCGCAAAGCCGGAATCTATCTCTACGGCGATACGAAACTCTGGCTCGACGGCGATGTGGTCCACCGCGTGGATGGCCCGGCGATCATCGGGCCCGACGGGGTCGAGCGCTGGTACATCAACGGCAAGGACAGGACCCGCGACGTGAAGACGTTTTTCTTCGATCATCGCTGGCCGGTGCAGGGCGGTCTTGATACGGCGGAGAAAATGGCCCTGTTCCAGGACCGGTTTCTGAAATGAGCCTGGATCAGACTTGCCGCGGCGAAGGCTGATCCCGTCCGGGATCAGCCTTGTCGCCTTCAGGCCGCGCTGGCGGTTGCTTCCGCCTTAAGGGTTTCGAGCTTGGCCTTCTCGATGCGGAATACGCCCCGCCCGCCGGAGAATGCCTGATAGACATCGCCGGCGCGATCGCTCAGCAGATTGAACCAGTCCTGCGGGGTCAGGCCGGCCGGGCGCTCGCTGATCTCCACCACCGAGCCGTTCGGCACGAAGCGGGCATGGATCATGACGATTTCCATTGTTTCCTCCTTGCCGGTCAGGAATCGAAGCCGAGCAGCTCGATCTTGATATTCTCCGTGCCGAGCACCTTCGCCTGGCAGGCGAGGCGCGACTTGGAGCTGACGCCGACGATGGCATCGAGGCGCTCATTCTCCTCGCGGGCGATCTTGGACAGGCCCTTGCGGCCTTCCAGGACGAAGATGTGGCAGCTTCCGCAGCTCGCCTTGCCTTCGCACTTGTGCGGGATGCCGATTTCCGCGCCCAGCAGCGCCGCCAGCACAGTGGAGCCTTCCGCGACGTCGAACGACTTGCCGGAGGGCATAACGGTAAGCGTGGTCATTCCTTCTCTCCTAAGCTTGATTTCGCGACATTAGAACTGTGAGTCTCAATCGAAGGTCAGTAGATCGCCGCTCCGGCACCCACATTGATGGAGGCATCCTTCATCGTCGCAACGATGAATTCGATCTGATCTTCGGTGAGATGGGTATGGAAGGGCAGGGCGACCGCCCGGTCGGCAAGCTTCTCGGTCACCAGAAGGTCGCCACGGCGATAGCCCATGTCCAGATAATGGCGCTGCAGATGAAGCGGATTGCAGTATCCGGCGGCCTCCACGTCCTCCACCCGCAGGTCTTCGACAATGGCGTCGCGGCTGGAGCGCGAGAAGCGGTTTCCCAAATGCACGAGATAGAGGAACCAGTTCACTTCCGTGACATCCGGCCCCACATAGGGATCCTTGATGCCCTCGAACGAGGCGACATGCTTGTAGTAGAGATGCTCGATCAGCCGCCGCCGCTCGAGGATTTCGTCGATGCGCTTCAGCTGCGCCAGGCCGAGCGCAGCGGAGATGTCGCTCATGTTCGCCTGATAGGGCGCCGAGCCGCCGACCACCACGGAGCCGCGCTCCTCCAGCCCATGCGCGCGATGCCGGCGTGCGGTCACCGCAAGATCGATGTCGTCGGTCACCAGCATTCCGCCTTCGCCGCAGGTGAGGGCCGAGGGCTGCGCGAAATCGAACACGGACATGTCGCCGAAGGTGCCCACCAGCCTGCCCTGGTAGCGCGAGCCGATGGCCTCGGTGGAATCTTCCAGCAGGACAAGGTCATGGCGCTGCGCGAGCGTGCGCAGGCCCTCCCAGGCGGCGGGGTGGCCGTTGGTGTTGGCGGCGATAATGGCGCGCGTGTTGGGTGTGACTTTCGCTTCGGCCTTTTCCGGCGCGAGCGTCCCGGCCCAATAATCGATGTCGGCGAACACCGGGCGCGCGCCCGCGAGGCTGATGGCGTGGGCGGTCTCGCGGAACGAATAGGACGAGGCGATCACCTCGGCGCCCGGCCCGATGCCCGCGGCCTTCAGCGCAAGCAGCAGCCCGATGGTGCCGCTCGGAACCGCGATCGCATATTTGCGGCCGAGATAGGCGGCGAAGGCATCCTCGAAAGCGCTCGCGCCCGGGCCGGCGGACAGCCGCGGCGCCCGCATGGCGGTATCGACCGCCTCGATCTCCGCAAGCGTGATGTCCGGATCGGAGAGCGGGATCAGCTCCGCCTCATCTTGGTCGGCGACCGCGAGATCTTCGGTGTTTTCGAAAAGGGCGGCGTCGTTCATGGCGTCGTCTTTCGGGCTGCGAGCACGATGCCGGTGGCGCGCTCCGGGTCGGCCGTGATCAGGACGCAATGGTCGGCCGCATCCAGCAGGTGGACTTCGAACTTCGGATAGATCCGGAACGGGGCCTCGGTCACATCCGACGCATCGCACCGGGTCCAGGACAAATGGGGAAACTGCTTGCGCAGATCCGCGAATACGCTCGCATCCGTCTCCACGGCCGAAAGTATCTGGTCGATCTTCGTCAAGTCGTCCGCTTTCAACGCCATGTCCGGGATCCTGTGTAGGAGATCTGACAATTTTATCTATGCAAGATCATTGCCAGAACGTGCGCTCATCATCGAGGTTCAATTGGTCCAGGAGCGAGCCGAGACGGGCATGAACGCTATGAAGCTCCCATGTCCCGCTCTTGTGGTTCTTCCAGAACAGGCGCCAAGTGGCGTTCTGCGGCTCGAACAGCAGCAGGGCGACGTCGATGATCCCGCCCTCGGCATCGATGTTCCGCGAGCAGCAGGGGCTGGAGATGAGATACCCGCCGTCCACGTCACCCACGCTCGGCTCCACATAGCGGTAACGCCGCCGCGCCTTGATGCCGCGCGCGATGCGGCGGCGATCCAGCTCGTTCGGATGCGCCGATGGGGGTGCCGCCGGAGATTTTAGCGTCGCCGAATTCATGGCCCAGCTCATGCTCTAGAGCGGAACGATTTCTTCTTCGAGACAGCCGATCACCAGATGCTCGCCGAATTCGACGAGATAGATTGGCATGTTCGCCTCAGTGTGTGTGCCGACCTGGACAATTTCGCCGGTCGCGCCGGTGGCCACCAGCAGCGCCTCCAGCGGGGCGGCGGGAAACGAGCCGTCGTTGTGAAGGTCGATGGTCGCCTTCACGCGCTGTCCCCATTGGTATTTCGGAAGCCTGGGTTCGATCACGCTGTGGGTCCTCCGGGCAGGGGAATGTCCGCCATGTCGTCGCGGGAAAGAACCGGCTCCAGCTCCTTCTTCTTCATGCCGACGCGATTGCCGCTCTCCATGAATTCGACGCCGTAGATGTAGAATTGCTGGAGGAAGGTGCCGATGCTGACCACGTACCCTTCCTCGCCTTTCTTGGCCAGGATGTCGCCGATTTCCTTCCCCGCATACGTGCCGTCGTTGCGGATGGTCCGCTTCGCCTTCACCTTCTCGCCGAAGGAAAAATAGGGAGGCGCTGTGATTTCGACGACGTCGCTGTCGCGAACAATATTGCTCATCGCGGATGCTCCATTGATCGACCCAGGCTGTTCAACGTCCGCGAGCGCGCCATGTCCTGGACGAACGCATCCGCGTCGTCGGCAAGCTCGGCGATGTCTTCAACCGCGATCTGGCGCGCCACCTCGTAGCGCACGCGCCAGTCGGGATCGTGCCGCAGGCGCGCCAGCAGATCCGGCGAGAGGCGTTGGGCAATTTCCAGCCGCACCGCCGCGTCGGCATCGTCCACCATCTGCAACAGCCAGTCGCGCGGCAGGCGCTGCGCCACGATCTTGCGCACCTCCACCTCGGGATCCTGGATCATCCGCGCCAGCAGCGGCGCGGCGACCCGCCGGGCGATGACCAGGCGCACGTAATAGTCCGGGTCCGTCATCATCGGGATCAGTTCGGCGTCGTCGAGCAGCGAGACGATGCGGATGCGCACCTCGCGATGCGGGTCGTGCCGCAGGCGCAGGATCAGCCGCTTGGGCAGCCGCCGCGCCGCGTTCCAGCGTACGGTCTCCTCGGGGTCGTCCAGCAGCGGCTGGAGCACGAACGGGCTCGCGTGCTTGGCCGAGATCGCCCGCACCTCGAAATGGGGATGGGCGATATAGCTGTTGGAGAGGCTCGGATTCCAATTGAAGAAGCGATCGATGCGCCGCGCGTAGCGGTCGTGCACGCAGGCATGCTTCAGCCGGCAGAGGCCGGCATTGAGCAGATCCTGGTGCGCGCAAGCGGCGCAATCGATTTCGTTGCCCTGCCAATCGCGGGCTTCGTCGATTTCATCCATCATCGTCTTGCCCAATGCGTTCGAGAACGTCGAGCAATACTTTCGCGCCAACCTTGTCGCTGGGGTCCAGCTGGATCAGCTTGGTGACGGCGGCGCGGCCCTCGTCCAGCGCGCCGAGGCGCATCTGGAGATAGGCGTAGCCCTTGAGGGTGAAGAGGTAGAAGCGCGGCAGCATGGCGTCGTAGCGGCCAAATTCGGCATCGCCCGCGCTTACATCCTGCCAGCGCGGGGCGAGCTTGTTCTCGCGCGCCGCCTTTTCCAGGCATTGCTTCGCCACTTCGAGCGCCTCCGCAAGTCGCCCCTTGTAGAAATAAAAGCGATAGAGGCCGATCAGTACCGCGGCATGGCCCGGAGCGAGCGCCTCCGCTTCGCGCAGATGGCGCTCCGCGACCTCATCCAGATGATAAGAACGGCCCGCTTGCGTGAGAAGCGCCTCGGCCGCCGGCGGCAAACCTTCTCCAAGGAGCGCTGCCGCCAGCAGGCCGTCGTCGAGGCCGGGGCCCGCCATGTCCAAACGTGCGGTCTGCGTCATGGCTGGGACCCCGCCCTCGTGTGGCTTCGGCTCAACCGTGCGAGCTGCACGAACGGGCCTTGGGATCGCGAAACACGAGCCCGGTCTGGGCGGGCGTATCGGCGAAGTCGATGGTAACGCCGTCCAGGAGAAGCCGGCTCTCGGCGGGCAGGAAGAAGCGCACGCCGTTGCGTTCGACGATGGCGTCGCCGGCCGGCGGCGCGGGCAGCACGGCGATATCGGCCGAGAGACCCGAGCAGCCGCCGGGTGTCACCGCCAGGCGGAAGCCACTGGTGGCGCCGCCGTCGGCGCGCAGCATGAGGCGGACGAATTTTTCAGCCGCCGGGGTGATGGTGAAGTTCATGGCTGGTCGCCTCACGCCGGAGCTTGGTAGCGGGGATAGGAGGTGTCGATGACGCAGGTGTCGTCGACCGGGCACACCGCGGTGCATTGCGGCGAGTCGAAGTGGCCGATGCATTCGGTGCACTTCTTGGGATCGATCACGAAGGTTCCGTTCTTCTCCCGGATCGCCACATTGGGGCATTCCGGCTCGCAGGCAGAGCAACTCGTACATTGCGAGGCAATGATCTTCAGGGCCATCGTCTACTCCTGGACTTCATTAGTATTCGAGAGATCAGGCGGCGGTGATGAGTGCGCCCTGGCGGATCTCGGCGTCGCCGCGCTCGACATGCTCGATCTCGCCGCTGTTCACCTTGTCGAGATAGGCCTTGAACCAGGCGATGGCCGACTTCTCGATGAATTCGTGGGCGTACTGGTCCACGGGATCGATGCCCGCCTTCTGCAAATCGCCCTTGGGGCAGCCGCCGATCTTGGCCACGAACACCGCATGGCAGTCGTTGATGGCGCGGATCACGGTTTCCAGGCTGTCCTCGTCGCCGTAGCCGCCCTGGCAATAGAGGTCGACGCGGCGGTGGCCGACGAATTTTGCGCCGGCGGTGGAGAGTTCGTAAACCTGGAACTCCTTCGCATGGCCGAAATGCTCGTTGATGAGGCCGGAGCCCTTGGTCGCGACCGCCACCAGCAGCTTGATATCGCTCTGCTCGCCGGCGAGCGTCGTCAGCTCCTCCTGCTTTGCGGCGACCTTGGCGACGCGCTCCTCTTCCACCATGGCCTGGTAGGCCTTGCGGCTGTCGAGGTCGTAATTCACTTCCATCGCCATGATCTTGTCGGTGGTGAATTCGGCGCTGCGATCCTCGCCCAGCAGGCCCACCGCATCGGCGCGGCACTGGCGGCAATGGCGCATCATGTTCATCTCGCCCTCGCAGCTGTCCTGCAGGGCCTTCAGCTCCTGAGCCGTGGGGCCGCGCTGGCCCGTGAGGCCGAACACGGTGCCGTGCTCGGGCGCCGAGATGAGGGGCATGATGTTGTGCAGGAACGCGCCGCGCGACTTCACGGCCTTGTTCACCTCGACCAGGTGCTTATCGTTGATGCCCGGGATCATCACCGAATTGACCTTGCACAGGATGCCGCGCTCGGTCAGCATTTCCAGGCCCAGCAACTGTCGGTCGGTGAGCAGCTTGGCGGCCTCCACGCCGGTGTAGCGCTTGTGCTTCCAGAACACCCAGGGATAGATCTTCGCGCCGATCTCCGGGTCCACCATATTGATGGTGATGGTGACGTGATCGACGTTGAAGCCGGCGATGGTGTCCACATGATCGGGCAGGGTGAGCCCGTTGGTGGAGAGGCAGAGCTTGATGTCCGGCGCGGTCTTCGAGATCAGCTCGAAGGTCTTGAAGGTCTTCTCCGGATTGGCGAGCGGATCGCCGGGACCTGCAATGCCGAGCACCGTCATCTGCGGGATGGTGGAGGCGACGGCGAGCACCTTCTTGGCGGCCTGCTCGGGGGTCAGCTTCTCGCTCACCACGCCGGGGCGGGATTCGTTGGCGCAGTCATATTTGCGATTGCAATAATTGCACTGGATGTTGCAGGCGGGCGCCACGGCCACGTGCATGCGGGCGTAATGGTGGTGGGCTTCCTCACTGTAGCAGGGGTGGTTCTTCACCTTCTCCCAGATCTCGGTCGGCAGGTCGCCCTGGCCGGCGGCGGAGCCGCAGCTCGCCTTGCCGCTGCCGCCCGACGTGCCGCAGCCCTTGTGCTCCGCAATCGCCTGCATGACTTCGCTGACATTCGCGACGCTTCCGGCCGATGCGCCTTCGTGCTGTGCTAATGCGTGCATGTCCGTTCCCCGTTGCTGGCCAAACTTGAAACTGTCCTGGGGAGATATGAGCAACTCGCGTGCCAGCGCCTGAAAATACATGAATTTGAGCAATATCAATTTCTTGTCGACGATCCTGCTCTGTCGCCTTGCGAACATGTGTCGACGAAAGCTTTGGCGGTATGTTGGAAAGATTACAGATACCGCGGCGCAGGGGCGGCGGCCGTTTGTGTCGAGGGATGCTCAAAAAAGATCGGAGCGCCGAGGCGCTCCGATGGACATCGAACGTCAGCATAGGCAGCTCAGCCGCGCAGAATCTCCACGGCGCGCTCCAGCGGCAGGGCGATGGGGGTGAGGCCCTGGGAGATGAAAAAGCGCGTCTCGTTCTTGGAGAGGGTCTGCGGCTCGACGATCACGAAATGCTGCGCCCCCGAGCGCTTGGAAATCTGGCGCGCATAGGTCCGCAGCAGCTGGTCGTTGAACCGGCAGCCGATGAACAGGAAATTGCGCTGCGTGCGCCGATCCTTCACGACGTCGGGAATGGGCGTCTGGATGTCGATTTCTGTCAGGACTTCCACATAATCCGCGTCGGAGATCAGGAAGTTCCTGGCCGGCGCGATGGAGCCGTGCGGCTTGTAGAGCAGCGTCGTCCAGCCGGGGGCCGCGGCCCGCTCGGATTCCGCGCCACCGGCATCATAGAAGTGATACCAGCGGTCTTCGCCGATGCCGGCGCGTGTGATGCCCTGCACCTCGCCCCAGTCCGAGCGCTCCGCCAATGCCGTGCGCATGGCGCCGTCGTACCAGGTGTCGACGATCATCGGCAGAGGCAAGGTGGCAAGGTAGCGATGCAGCGCCGTGGGCTCCACCGGCGGGCTGAAAGCCTCGGTCATCAGCGCCGTGACGGTGGAGCGATGCTTCATGCTCTCGATATGCTGGGCGGAGGCCCAGGCATTGCCCTTGGCGCGGCGGGGCAGCGCCACCTTGGTGGCGAAGAAGGCCGCCAAGGCCTCCGGATTCATGGGGATGGCGGGCTGTGACAGCTCCGTCAGGCCGGGCCCCAGATAGGGGACGACCCGCCCCCCGCGCAAGTCTTCGGCGACCTTGGCCAGCACCGCCTCGGCATCGGCGGCGTTGGTGAAATCCATGTGGGGGATGGGGGCATTCATCGGTTTCAGCCTTCTTCGCCGCGCTTGCGCGCATTGATGGTGATCGGCAGCGTGGTTTCCGGCGCCATCTCCGGCAGGTCGAGCACCCAGCCGTTCGCGATCTTGATCCAGCCGCCCCAGAGCGACTCGTGTTCGCTTTCGACGATCGGCTCCTCCAGATCCTTCTTGGGCACGTAGATGGACAAGCCGGTCTCAGGCGAGCGACGGATCATGATCTTCATAGTAAAGCTCCGTGAATGGGGACGTGTGTTCCGGTGTAGACGTGCCGCTCCATTGTCAGGTGGGTGACAATGTCCGGAGTTTCGTGATGATCTCGGGCAGCACCTGCAAAACCCGGTCAACTTCATCGACCGTATTTTCACGCGAGAACGAAAAGCGAATGGCGCCGCGCAGGGCGGCCGGCGGCACGCCCATGGCGCGCAGCACATGCGAGGGCTCCATGGAGCCCGAAGAGCAGGCCGAACCCAGCGAGGCGGCGATGCCGGCGCGGTTGAGGTGGTGAAGGATGGCCTCGCCTTCGAGATGCTCGAACGCCACGTTCGATGTATTCGGCAAGCGGTTGTCGCGGTCGCCCAGCACCAGGCAATGGCCGATCTGCTGCACCACGCTGTGTTCCAGCCGGTTGCGCAGGTCGCCCACGCCATCCTGGTCGGCCGCGAGATGGGCCAGGGCGAGTTCGGCCGCCTTGCCGAGACCGATGATGCCCGGCACGTTCTCGGTGCCGCCGCGGCGCCGGCGCTCCTGCGGGCCGCCCCGCACCAGCGGGCTGAATTTCGTGCCCTTGCGCACATAGAGCGCGCCGATGCCCTTGGGGCCGTGCAGCTTGTGCCCGGAAAGCGACAGCATGTCGATTTGCGTCGCCTGGAGGTCGACCGGAACCTTGCCGATGGCCTGCACCGCGTCGGTATGAAACAGGGCGCCGGCGGCGTGGGCGAGTTCGGCGAGGTGGGCGACCGGAAACAGTGTGCCGGTCTCGTTATTGGCCCACATCACGGAGGCGAGCGCGGTGCGCGGCCCGAGCGCGGCGCGATAGGCGTCGAGGTCCAGCCGTCCGCTGGCATCGACGCCGATGAGGTGGGCCTTGATCCCCCGCGTCGCCTGAAGATGTTCGATGAGCGCGAGGATCGCGGGATGCTCGACCGCGGAGGTGACGATCTCGTCGCGTCCCTCTTGCACATCGAGTGCGGACAGGATGGCAGTATTGTCGGACTCGGTGCCACCCGAGGTGAACACGATTTCATGGTCGAAAGCCGCTCCGAGCAACGCCTGAAGGCTCTTGCGGGCGGCCTTCACCCCGGTTGCGACCTCGCTGCCGAAGGCATGGGCGGAGGAGGCATTGCCAAACTGCTCGGTGAAATACGGCAACATCGACGCGACGACGGCCGGGTCGGTGCGGGTTGTCGCATTGTTATCGAGATAGATTGGCACCGGATGTCTCTTTCAGTGCCGTGCCTTCGCCGCGCCGGCTACCGGGACGATGCGCACCAGCTCGCCCAGGCGCTCAACCACCTTGGATTGGATGCCCTCGAGCGTCATGCTGGCGAGCTTGCAGAACACGCAGGCGCCGGTGAGCCGCACCATCACCTTGTTGCCCTCGATCGACAGCAACTCGCAATCGCCGCCATCGCGCTGAAGGTTCGGGCGCACCTCTTCGATCACCGCCTTGATGATCCGCACGCGTTCGCTGTCTTCGGCGGGGGGAGCCTGCACATTCTCGGTTTCGGCCAGCATGACGTTCTCCTGGAGTAGAGTTCTGCGGAAACCGGCATGCGCGCGCGGTGGGCGAAGCGCATGCCGATGATCGGAGGGATCGACGTCAGCCGAAGGATTTGCCGCAGGAGCAGCTGGACTTGGCGTTGGGATTCTCGAAGGTGAAGCCCGAGCCTTCCAGGGCCACAACGAAGTCGATGGTGGTGCCGGCCAGATATTCGTGGCTCTTGTTGTCCACGAACACCTTGACGCCGTTGCGTTCGATCACGGTGTCGTCGGGATCGCCCTCGGCCACGAGGCCCATCTGGTATTTGTAGCCGGCGCAGCCGCCCGCCTCGACCTGGATGCGCAAGCCGCTGGCGGGCTCGGCGGCCGAGGTCATGGCCGTCCGCACCGCATTCACAGCACTATCCGTCAGATTGATCATTGTCCGCCCTCACTGATTGGACCTGTCTGCTGTGATTTCAGCAAGTCCCGTGCCATCAGATAAGGGTTTGAAATAAAACGATTTTGTTGCGATCGGGCTGTGTGGTTTGCGACGCGTGTCGGCTTTGCGACAGAGGGCATGGCGTTCGAAAGCGGACGTGCTTTGCCGGCGTCCGCAGCGCTTTGTCGGGCCATTGGACGAGGGCGACGTCAGGCCGCGCGCCCGAGATCGATTCCGCGAAAGATCGCGCACCGCTCAAACACGTCCAGCGTCGGCGGCACGCGCTTGTGGCGGCAATATTTCGCGACCAGCTTCGCGAGGCCCTTGATGTCGCGCCCCGTGGTGGTCGGAAACGTGTCCACCAGAGCATCGAGCATTGGCGTGTCGAGCGAGAGGGCGAACTGCTCGCTCATCACGCCCCAGATCCGGCGGCGCGCGGCGCTGTCGGGGGCGTGGAACTTGATGAGGGCGATGCAGCGCGAGACGATCGCCTCGTCGATATCGTCGATGCGATTGGTGGTGAGGAACAGCAGGCCGTTGAAATATTCCAACACCCGCAGGAACACGCCGACGACGGCATTCATGGCGATGTCGTCTTCCCTCCGCTTGATGTAGACGTCGGCCTCGTCGATCAGCATCACCGCGCCCCAGCGCTGGGCGCGGGTCAGCGTGTCCTTCAGCGCGCTTTCCATGGCTGCCGCATTCAGGCCCAGCTGGCCGGAATGCACCCGGTAGAGCGGCCGCTGGATGATCTCGGCGTAAACCTCGGCGGTGAGCGTCTTGCCGACGCCTGGCGGACCCGCGCACAGCACGGTGGTGCCGCCGGACTTTCCCGCGACGATGTCATCCATGAGCACGTCCATTTCGGCGGTCAGGATGTCGATGAGGTCGGTCTGTTCTTCGGGCAGAACCAGCTTTTCTCTTAGGTTCGGCTGGTAGGCATAGGGCTCCATGTCCTCCACATGCACCCACAGATAATGATGCAGGTCGAGGTGGAACATGAGGATGTAGGGATGGATCGGAATCCGGCTGAACAGGCCCGGGCGGATCGCGGCCTTCGATTCCTCCACTTCTTCCTCGGCATCATAGAGATTGCTCTTCGCCGCCTTGCGCAGATATTGGCCGAGGATGTCGCCGGTGACCTCAAGGGTCAGGGCGCGGGCGGTGAGGATGCTTTCGTCGTTCACCAGCCGCGCGGCACCGCCGCCGGAGGACAGCACGACCACATCCTTGCGGGACCAGTCGGTATCGCGGTGCGAGGAATTGGGGTCGTCGGTATAGAAGCCGGTGCCCCGGCCGGAGAATTGCGCGCCATAGCGCCCACGCCAGGCGAAATAGCGCGCCTCGGTGTCCTCATAGGCCGCGATCAGCTCCCGCGTCTCCTTCAGGAATCCCTTGGCGGCGAAGATTTCCGCCACCGTCTTACCCGCGATCTCACCGCCGGAGATGCGCAGTGTGGTGGAGGTGACGGCGCCCTTTGCGTTCGCCTTCAGCTCGACGAAGACACGCCCGGTCTCGTCATTGGAGGGCGGCGTGTAGTCCAGGCGCGTCACCACATAGGGCAGCGGCCGGCTGGCGACGCTGGCGGTGAACATCCAGCCGTGGATCGCGTCGGAGATGAGGTAGCGCGCGATGGCGGGCAGGACGGATTCCAGATCGTTCGCAGCAAACCTGACACTTTTGTCGCTGAACGCCCGTTGCAGGGTCGCGATCTGTGCCACCCGCGTCTGCATCTGCGGGCCGGCGCCCCGATACAGGTGTTGCAGGAAGTCCAGCTCCGGCTCTGAAAGGTGGGTGAAGGCGACCTCGATCTTCTCGCCGAAGCGCAACTGCTCCGTGAGCGGCGCCAAGGCTGGAAAGCGCGCGACCATCGCCTCGATATAGGGACGTTCGATTTGCAGCTTCATTGCGGTGTGTCGGTTTGAAAGGGGCGCGCAGGTGCGTACCTCTCTCGCATGCACGGTTCACGCCAGCAGGGAAGCGGCAGGCTATTTGCATCGGGCTTCCCGGTCGGCGCGCGGGCGCCGCAAACGCCTTTGAAAACCGGGGATTCATCCATGACGACGCTTGAGAAGACGATCACGATCGAGGAGACCGCGCTGGCCCGGCTTGATCGGGAGGGACGGCTGCTCAATGCGGTTCTCAAGGCGCCGACGAAAAAGCCGGGCCGGTTTGGCTTTCGCGGCGATATCGCGCTGAAGTTCCAGGCCCAGGTCGCGGACGAAAAGCGCCCGCCGGATTTCTCCATCGAACAGGTCCTGACCGTTGTCCAGGCGGGCGAGCCGACCATTCCGATCCTGGTGGGCTATATTCATTCCTTCGCCTATCTCTCGGTCGCCGCCGAGGTGCTGAAGGGGCTTTTGAGCCCGACCGGGACCTATTTCATCTTCGCCAACAACATTGATCTTCTTGCCAAATACAAGGTCGTGATCGATGGCATCCCGTTCTTCGTCCTGCCGTGCGATGAATCGACGGTGTGGAAGGAGATGATGGACCTGATGAGCATCGACAAGAATGATGTGAAGAAGCTCGATACGGCCGGCAAACTCGACCACCTGCTCGATGCGGCGATCGGCTTCAACGAAGCCTATACGCCGATCACCTTCGAGGAAGGCGTCGCCCGCATGGAGCCGGTGAAGAACCGCAACGAGAACCGGCCCGTCTGACGGGCCGGCTTTTGCCAGGCCTGCCCGCTGTCAGGCCTGCGCTTCATCGGCCGCGACCTCGTCATCCTCCTCCACGAGGGTGACGCCGGTCACGCAGATGTCGTTGTCGATGACGCTCAGCGCCACCGGGATAAGGCCCTTGCCCTTGCAGGGGCCTTCCACGCATGTGCCGGTGCCCAGCTCGAACAGCGCACCGTGCTTTCCGCACATGAGGCGGATGCCGTTCGGGTCCAGGAACTGGTTGCGTTCCCAGTCGAGATTCACCCCGTCATGGGGGCATTTGTTGACATAGCCGAACACCTGGCGCCCCCATCGCACCACGATAATGGGCCAGGGTTTGGGAGCGCCGTCGTCGCCGACGATCATCAGATGGAAGCCGGCGGCCCTCTGGCTCGGAATGTCGCTCATGCTACAGATGGCGTAGGCCACGTTCTCGGTCATGTTGGGCTCGCTCATGAGGAAATTCCCGGTGCTTGCAGGTTGGCGCGCAGGTCCCGCCGCAGGTCCGCCGCCGGGCCGTGTGCCGGGGGCGCCTTCGGGAGCAGCACGCGATTGGCGGCGAGCGAGAATTCCTGCCACGCCGCCGCAATGTCCCGCAGGATGGCCTGCACATAGGCCTTCGATAATTGATGTTCGTCAGGAAAATTCGATAAGGCGCAGGATGTGCGGTTGAAGGCGATCACATCATCCATGAGCGACTGCATGAAAGCGCCAAAGGGTTGCTGAATCAGCGGCGTGAGGCTGGACCGTCCGCGCTCGACATGCGCGGTCGTCCGGTCGAGTGGGAGTTCGTCCAGCTTCATCAGCGCACGGGCAAAGGTTGCTTCCGCCGCGGCGAGGATCGCGCGCTGGGTGATCTGGTCGCGCTGCTGGGTGGCGAGAGCGTGGGTGAGGCGCCGCCGGTAATCGTCGAATGCGGCTTCGCCTTGAAGCGCCACCCAGGCGCGCCAGGCGGCGAGCGCCGAATCATGCGCGTCGCCGCCCGGAGCTTGGGCGACAGGTCCCTCGGAGAGCTCACGGGTGCTCTGCGCGGCCCAGGCCTGGGTCAGGGCGCGCTCGATGCGCCGGGCGGCATCCAGCGCCCCTTCCAGATAGCCGGCGCCCTGCGCGGCCGTCTCCGATCCGCCAATATGGAGCCGGCCGCCCCACAGCGGGCGGCGCAGAAGCGGATTACCCGTGTCGGAATGGGTGCCGATCGTCGCGTCCCGGTCACGGCTGCTGCATGTGAAGGGCTCGGTCGCCCAATCCTGGTAATATTGTGTGCCGCCCTCGGCGCCTGCGCCGAACACTTGTACCAATTGATTGTCCATCAGCATGGGCAGGCCGACGCTGAAAGCTTCGCGCAAGTGCGGCGTCAGCGCGAGAAAGCCGCCGAGCGCGGCTCTTTCCGCCGTGCCGTCGCAGGCGTCGAACACTTCGCCGATCACCGCCTGCTCGTGCGTGACGAAGGCGTTGCCGGAAAGGCCGGCATCGCGCCAGGCGGCCGAGGGATAGGCGACCATCACCTTCGCCCGCGCCGCCATCCAGGTTTCGGTCCCCCGCATGGCGTCGCGGACCGCGGCGCTGAGCTCCGGCTCGAATGTCACGGTCTCGTCCAGCAGCCGTGGCGGCAGGGCAAGGACCACGTGCCGGGCCTCCAGAGAGACGGTGTGGTCGCCGACGCGAAAGGCAAGGGTGACATGATCCCCCTGGTCCATCACGCGGGTGAGCACGTGGCCGAGATAGGTCCGTTCCGGCGGCAGGTCCCGGGCGAGGGCGTCCGCCAGCTGCCCCATGCCGGCTTCGAGGCGCCGCGCATCCCCGTGCACCTTCCGATCCGCCATTTCCTCCGCCCGCTTGTCCGGATCGCGCAGATGCAGCACGACGCCGTTGTCATGCTGGGGGATATGGGCAAGGCCGGTCTCGGCGATGAGGCCGGCGACCAGGGGCTGGCTCTGCGGCCAGAACCAGGTGGGACCGAGATCGAGGGCGAGGCCGCTCGCGCCGTCCTCCACCGTCAGGATGCGCCCGCCGAGCCGTGATCGCGCCTCGAAGAGCGCGGCCGGCCGGCCGTGTCGGGAGAGGCTCCGCGCCAGGGCGAGGCCGCATAGCCCGCCTCCGATAATCGCCGTGTCCAGCATGGCCTGCCTACGTCTGTTCGTCTCTAAGGACGGTCCTGCAAGATTCGCGCAAACTTCCCGGAGGTGGTTCGCGCGATCTCCCGCCCCGCGGGGATGGCGGGGCAATTGGCACAGAAATTGATCTGTCATTCCCCAACCGGCCAATGTTTGGAGACTGACATGAACGTTGCAAAAGAATTTACCCAAACCTCCCTGGAAGAGCTGAAGGCGCTTCTCGCCGGCGGAACTTTGACCATCTATTCCGTCGCTCGGCCGCTCACCGCCGACCGGCCGGTGGAGCGCAGCGGCATCCTGGCGACCTTCACTTTCGCCGCCCCGGCCTTCGGCCCCGAGGAGGACGGCGTGGAAACGCCTTTGTTCGTCGCGAGTGCCGTGCCCGCGGTCACGGTCGGGACCCCGGGCTTCGCCCGTGCGCGCACGGCGGACGGGAAGGTCGTCGCGGACTTCTCGGCGGGGCCTGGAAATCGCGAGATCAAGTTCGCCGAAGTGTCCTGCTCGGTGGGCGCCCCGGTGCGGGTCGTCCATTTCAAATTCATCGCCGAGGGCGGCTGGCCGGAGCGGCCGGACTATTACGACGCGCGGCCCCAGCCCGGCTATGCGATGCCGCGCGTGCTGTGAGGAAGGCGCCGAGATGATCGGACACCGGGCACGGGGGCCCGGTGTCTAATTCGCGACAGTGGGTCGGCTTTCCGACAGGGAGATCAAGTGCATGAGCTCGGAAAATCCTGAAGGACTTGTAACCACCGAATGGCTTGCGGCGCATCTTGCGGATCCGGACCTTCGGATCCTGGATTGCACTTGGCATCACACCAGCACAAACCTTGACGGGCGGACGCAATATCGCGGACGTCACCTTCCGGGCTCCGTCCATTTCGACATCGATCACGTGGCGGATACATCCAGCCCGCTGCCGCACATGCTGCCGAGCGCCGCCGATTTCGCCAAGAAGGTGGGGCTCATGGGCGTGGGACCCGGCGATCGCGTCGTGGTCTATGACCGTCTGTACGGCGGCTCTGCGGCGGGGCGGGCCTGGTGGATGTTCCGTGCGTTCGGCCACGAGAATGTGGCGATGCTGGACGGCGGCTTCGGCAAATGGGTGAAGGAGAAGCTGCCGACGGAAATGTCGCCGGTCCGCCCCGAGCCCCGCGTCTTCGAGGCAAGGTTCCGCCCCGAACTGGTGCGGAGCATGCGCCAGATCCAGGACAACCTGGCGAGCGGAGCGGAGCAGCTCATCGACGCGCGCGGCCCGGCGAAATTCGCGGGGACCCAGGAAGATGTCTTCCCGGTGAAAAAGCAGGGCCATATTCCCAATGCCATCAACCTTCCCTGGGCCGATCTGATCCATCCCGAAACCGGCGCGCTGCTGGCGCGGGAAGCCCTCGCGGCGCGGTTCGCCGCCGCTGGAATCGATCTCGGCCGTCCCATCGTCACCACCTGCGCATCGGGCATTTCTTCCTGCGTGCTGGCGCTCGGGCTCTACGCGATCGGCCATCCCTCGGCCGCCGTCTATGACGGCTCCTGGGCGGAATGGGGCGGCGCCGAGGACACCCCGGCGGCGGTGGCCGCGTGACCTGCGGCACCAGAAGGAGACCACGCGCATGAGCGAGCAGACGGTCGCCGCCGGCGTCATCCTGGAAGGCGAGGAATATCAGCTCTGCGGGGATGGCGCGTCCTTCGTGTTGCGGTTCAAGACCGAGCACATGGTCGCCCATCTCGCCGGAGACGACGCGGCCCGCTTCCAGAGCGATTTCGACACGGTGCAGCAGCAGTTCCCCGGCTGGAAGGCCGACCAGGCCCTGGCCCAGCTCTGGGATCAAGGCGGCTACAGCTGGCTTGCGACAGAAGAGGAAGGCAGATCATGACCACCCTCATCAAGACCACACAGGATGGACGGAAGCTGGAGGTGATCGGGCTCGCCATCTGCCTCGACGGCGCCCTTGAAGCCTTCGAGCTGATCGAGGTGAAGGATCATCCGAACCGGCGCGCGATCCTCGCCGCGGTTCCGGATGCGACCCATGTGGCGGGGCGCTTGCCCCTGACGCGGGCGGAGGCCGACAAGGTGGTGGCGGCATTCGCCGAGGCGGAGGCGGAAATCCTGGCAAGTCCGGCGGCGATCAACGAGCGCTTCCGCATCGCCGCCATGTGGAAGGCCCGCGAACAGGGCATCGAATAAGTTCTTTTGAAACAACGCGCGAATGAACCGGCGGCGGCGATTCACCCGATTGGAGTGACGGCCGCCGCCGATTGCGTTCAAGTTTTTCAGGATGCACGAAATAACGGGCCGGATCAGTGAGATCCCGCCAAGCCGTGGTGCATGAAGCCGGCCGGGTATCGCCACCGATGGACCGGAATGCCACGCGCCGCCAGCTCGTGTCGAACCGGCGGATGCGCGGATGTCCTCGGGCGGTTGCTCAGGCGGCTTCCGCCTTTTCCGCTCCGTGGGTCTGGCAATTGGTGGGGCAGACGCGCGCGCAGGCCCCGCAGCCGATGCAGGCGCCATCATCGTTCATCACCATGATCTTCTTCTCGACCTCATCATCCTCGTCGTCATCGAGGCTGATGAATTCGCCGTCCTCGTTGATGCCTTTCAAGGTCATCACATCCCGGCCGCACACCTTGTAGCAGCGGCCGCAGCCGATGCACTTCTTGGCGTCGATGGCCAGGAGATATTCCGGCTGCCAGGCGCGGCCGTCGCGGGTTGCGTTTGACATGATGCTCTCGATTTTCGGATGAGGCCGACGGCGCCGCTCCGTGACCGGCGCCGAAAGGGTTTTTGCGCGAGCGTGCAGGCAAGTCGCAGGGGGATGCCCCCCTCCCGCGTCAGGCCGCCTCGAGCGCCTTCAACTGGGCGCGCTTCTGCTCCAGTTCGGCGAAGGCCTCGTGGGCCCGCTTGGCGACCTCGGGAATGGTCTCCCAGCTGATCGGCAGTTCCTCCGACAGGTCATGCAAATCCATCTTGGCGGCCGTCGCCTTGGCCGACAGCTTCTTGATTTCAGCCTTCAGGCTTTCCAGGTCGCTCATGGCTCACCTCAATATTTTGCGACGGGTTCGAATTTCTCGATCATTTCGATGCCGGCATTGACGTGCTTCTGGCCTTCCTCCGCCAATTTCGCGAGGGAATCGAAGCCGAAGCGGTGCACGTCGCGCAATTGCTTGTTCACCACGATCAGCCGGCCGCCGATCAGCACCATGCGGCCGAAGCCCTCATGGCTCATCTTCATCATGGGCGTGATCATCACGCCGGTCGCCTTCTCGATGGAGAGGCAGACGGCATTGAAGAACAGCTCCATGCGCCAGAGCGTATCGGGATCGGGATCGCCGATGATCGGCAATGCGCGGCGCGCTTCCTTGTCGAGGATGTAGGGTTCCAGCAGGTCCAGATCGGCCTTGTTGTCCCAGGCGCCATGGGAATCCTGCGCGCGCCACACCTTGATCAATTCCTTGATGAAGGGAGCATCCGCGGCGGTAGTGGGGGCGAGTTCTGCGGTTTCGGCCATGTGATCCTCATTCATCAAAGTCGAAGGTGCGTTCCTGGCCCTTGGACAGGGCCTTGCGCAGCCAGGGGGGAGGATTGCCCTTCAGCACGTCCTCCAGCTTCACCAGAAGGTCGGAGATTTCCTCCGGCTGGTTCACCTTCATGGGATGGATATTGTTCGCGACCACGCGCGCCGCGCCGGAGCCGCCGATGGCCGCGACATAGAGGATGGCGCAATCCTTGATGGCATCGATCTTCGGCGCCAGCTTGTCCTCGTTGCCGTCTTCCTTCAGGTCGCCATCGAACTGAATGGCTTCGAGAAAGCGGTGCCCCTCAGGACCGATCTCATAGATCGCGATGTTCTTGGCCCAGCCAAAATGAGCATCGACCCGCTTCAGATCCTGGGTTGCGAATGCGATCTTCATGGGATCTTCCTTTGCTGCTCTCGCATCAATGCGCTGCGGCGGCATGGCCCGCCGCATGGCCTTCCCCGCGCCAGGTATCCGGCGTGGGCTCGTGATTTTCCTCATGGTCGGCAATGATGAGATTGCTGATGTGGAAGATCGTGTCGCGGGTGCCGCGATAGCCGACGCTCAACTGATGTCCCGCCCCGAGGCGATCAAACATCGGCATGCCGGCGCGATAGAAGGGGATGTGCAGCCGCTCGGCCGCTTGCCGGCCGTGGGAATGGGTCACCAGCAGGTCGCACCCGTTCGCCTTTGCGAGGGCTTCCAGGTCCTCCAGGTCGCCGATCAGGACTTCGGGCGCCTCCACCCGGGCAAGGACCGGCGACTGGGTGGTGGTGACCGCCGCCGTGACATGCGCGCCCAGCTCGTGGAGCATGGAGCTGAGATCGAACAGAAGATCCGGCTCGGCGCCGATCGCCAGCTTGCGCCCGCCGATATGGAAATGCGCGTCCAGCATGGCATCGACCAGCTGGCCGCGCTGGCGACGATATTTCAGCGGCACGGGGCGGCCGCTGATCTCGCTCAGGAAGGCGATGAAGGCGTCGTTCGGGCCGAGGCCGCACAGGCGCTCGAACACCCGGAACGGGGTTCCGGTCTTCTTGTGCATCGCCTCGGCGGCGAGGCGCATCTGGGCACCGATGGCGATGGTCCAGCTGGCCTGGCCCATGGTGGCGACTTCATCCACACCGATGCCGCCGATGGTGGTGGGTGTGAATTCGTCCGGGATATGCCCATCCAGCGAACCGCCGAGATCCGGCAGGAACGAGGGTTCAAGCCCGAAATCCTCAAGGATGGTACGAACTTCCTCGATGTCGCCGGGTGTGAGATGGCAACCGGGAAGAACGTTCACCCGGGCCGGATCGCGCCGGGCGGCATTGGCGGGTGCTTCCACCAGCACTTCCACCATGCGCGCCACGGTCTTCTCCCACCCGTCCTGGAACGCGTCCTTGAAATCGGGGGTGGAGACATAGACCATGGGCAGGTTGGCAACTTCCGGATGGTTCTGCCGGATCAGCTTGATGTAGCCCTCAACGTCGTCGCCCTTGGTCTCGGTGACGCCGGTGGAGCAGATGCCGATGATCTCCGGCTTCGTGCGCTTGTGGATGTTGAGCACCGCCTGTTCGACATTCTCATAGCCCCCGAGCACCGTTGCCACCTCGCTCATGGCGGTGGTCTGCATCGGGATGGCTTCCTTGAAGTGCCGCACAAACAGCACCAGGCCGAACGAGGTGCAGCCCTGGGACCCGTGGAGCAGAGGCATGGCGCCGCGCAGTCCCATGAAGGCGAGCGCGCCGCCGATCGGCTGGCTCATCTTCAGCGGGTTGACCGCGCAGGCCTTCTTGCCAAGTGTGACAATTGCCATGGCGCCGACCTATTCCGCGGCCTGGAGGGCAGGGACCGCCGGCACGGCACGCGCAGCGAGGATGTCCTCGATGCGATCGGAACAGGCCCCGCAGCCGCCGGAGGCATGGGTGTGGGAGCGCACCCCCTCGACGTCCACCAGCCCATGCGCTGCGATCGCATCCACGATGGTCCCGAGGTCCACCGACTTGCAATTGCAGATCTTCTTCGCGCGGCGGGCGGCCTCGGCGGCGACCGGATCGGCGGCGAGGAGGGCGGCTTCCGCGTCCATCTGCGCCATGGCGACGGCCTGCCAGTTGGTGCCGGCCACTTCCCAGGGCGCCGCCTTGCGGACCTGTTCCCACACCGGATTGTAGAGCGCCTTGTCGATCTCCTCGACCAGCTTCACCATGCCCACATAGCCCATATAGGCGTGGTGGCGCTCCTGGTTGATGTCGAGCCACGGCATCGCGGCCTTCAGCGCGATGAATTGCGAGCGGCCGCCCGAGAGCATGATGTCCGCTTTCGCGTCCTTCAGCATCTTGTACATTTCGCGCGGCGTCATGTCGTCGATCATATGGGCGTCCTGGCCCATCAATTCCTTGATGCGTTCCTTGTCTTCCTTGGTGGACTTCTTCACCGAGGTGCCGACCAGCTCAAGGCCGGCTTCCTGCAGGGCCGCCACCACCGACCAGGATTTCACGCCGCCGGTGATGAGCAACACCTTCTTGCCCTTGAAGCGGGGCTTGTAGCTCGCGATCGCCGCCCAGGCCTTGGCCTCCTCGCGGGCGATCACCGCCTCGGTGCGTTCCATCAATTCCGCCGGCGCACCGCGCTCGATCAGCATGCGGGCGATTTCGCGCAGGGAATCGCTGGAATCCTCGATGCCGTAGAAGGAGCCCTCGAAGAAGGGGATGCCGTAGCGCTCCTCCATCTTGCGGGCGACATTGATCATGGCTTTCGAGCACACCATCATCGCCGCCTTGGCGCGATGGGAATAGGCCACTTCCTTGTAGCGCCCGTCGCCGGAGATGCTGGAGAAGATGCGGATGCCCAGTTCGTCCAGCAGCGGCTTCACCTGCCACAATTCACCGGCCAGATTGTATTCGCCGATGATGTTGAGGTCATAAGGGGTTGTGTATTCGGGCTCCTCGGTGCCGATGACATGCTCCAGCAGGGCTTCGCCCGCGAGCTTGTTGCCGAGGTTCTTGGGGCCGACGAAGCCGGGCGAATTCACCGGAATGACCGGCTTGCCGAACTTCTCCTTGGCCGCCTTGCAGACCGCATTGATATCGTCGCCAATCATGGCGGGCACGCAGGTTTGATAGACGAACACCGCCGGGGGATCGTATTTCTCGATGATTTCGCGGATCGCCTTGAACAGGCGCTTCTCGCCGCCGAACACCACATCGGTCTCGTTGATGTCGGTGGTGAAGCCGGTGCGCCAGATGTTCGAGCCGGAGGATTTGGCCCCGCGATTGTCCCAGGAATTGCCTTCGCAGGCGATGGGACCATGGATCAGATGGGCGACGTCGGTCAGCGGCTGGAGCGCGATCTTCGCGCCGTCGAAGGCGCAGCCGCCGGCGGCCCCGCCAGGCTGCAATTGCTTGGTGCAGCCCTTCTTGCGCTCGGCCTCGGACTTGTTCGCGTTCTTGCCGCACCCCGGCTCGTTGAAGACGTCCTGGATCGTGGCTGATAACGACGACATGCGCATCTCCTATCCATGGAACGGGTGATGAAATGAAACAAACAATCGGGTCGTAAATATTCTCTTCGGGATGAGCCCCACCGCCCAAACAGGTGGTGGGGCAGGTTTGCGATAGCGGCGATCAGCGGATGATGTCGAAGCTATAATCGGTCTTCGAGGGGACGTTGGTGTTCTTGTCGATTTCGTCGAAGATCTTGTCGAGGATCCAGACCAGAACGTTCATGCCGCCCTGATAGCCCCACACCGGATAACGATGGTGGTGGTGGCGATCGAAGATCGGGAAGCCGATGCGGATCAGCGGCGTGCCCGTGTCGCGCTCCAGATACTTGCCGTAGGTGTTGCCGATCAGGAAATCCACCGGATCCGTGAACAGCAGCGAGCGCATGTGCCAGAGATCCTTGCCCGGATAGACATGGCAGTTCTGGCCGAAGGGCGAGGAGTCGAACAGGGCCTGGACCTTCTCCGCCCATGCCTTGCTGCCGTTGGTGGCGAGCACATGGGTGGGCTCGGCGCCGAGCTCCAGCAGGAACGCGGCAAGGCCGAGGCAAAGATCCGGATCGCCGTAGATGGCGAATTTCTTGCCGTGGATGTGGGCGCTGGAATCGGCGATGGCATCCACCAGGCGGCCGCGCTCGCGCGCCAGCTCCTCGGGGATCTCCTTGCCGATGATGCGCGACACCGCCATCAGGAAGGCGTCGGTGCCGGCGACGCCGATCGGATGGTTGAAGGCGACCACTTCCTGGCCGTGCCCTTCGATGAAGGGCAAGGTCTTCTCGGTGCAATATTCCTGCATCGAGATCGTGGCCTTGGCGTGGAGCGCGTTGGCCGCCTCTTCCAGCGTGGTGCCGCCGTCATACATGCGGAACTCGCCGTCGGTGGGGGTGTCCCACACGTCGCTATTGTCGCCGAGGATGGTGTAGTCGGCGCCCATGATGCCGAGCAGGCGCTTGACTTCACGCAGGTTGCCGACGGTGTAGCCATCGAAGCCGCCGATGAAATTGATCTTCTCGTTCGGCACCCGCTCGAGCACCGGCGCGGTGCGGGCCTTGCCGTCCCAGAAATGCTCGAAAATGCCCTTCATGACATTGTCGTAACCGGTGACGTGGCTGCCGACGAAGGCCGGGGTGTGCGCGAACGGCACATCATATTCGGCCGGGACGGAGCCCTTTTCCTTCGCCGTCTTGATGAAGGCGTTGAGGTCGTCGCCAATGACTTCCGCCATGCAGGTGGTGGAGACCGCGATCATCTTCGGCTTGTACATCGCGTAAGTATTCGCGAGGCCGTCGATCATGTTGTTGAGGCCGCCGAACACCGCCGCATCCTCGGTCATCGACGAGGAGACGCAGGAGCTGGGCTCCTTGAAGTGACGGGAGAAATGGCTGCGATAATAAGCGACGCAGCCCTGCGAACCGTGGACGAAGGGAATGGTGCCCTCGAACCCGACCGCGGCGAACACGGCGCCGAGCGGCTGGCAGGCCTTCGCGGGGTTCACGGTCAGCGCCTCGCGAGCGAAGTTCTTCTCGCGATATTCAGGGGTCTTGGCCCATTCCCGAACGCGCTCCACTTCGGCCGGATCGCGTGGGTTCTCGAACATCTTCTTCTTGTTCGCCAGCATCTGCTGGTATTCCGGGCCGCGGAACAGCTCGAGATGATCGAGCACGTGATCGGCATTTTGAGTCATGGTGGTGTCCTCTTGAAATGTCATGTCCCGATCTGGGGTCCCGGCGCCGCCCGCGAGGGCGCGCCGGGACGCGGTGAAGCTATTCCGCCGCCATCAGGGTGGGCTTGGGCACCGCTTTCCACGGGGCCTTCGTCATCTTCCAGACGGGGGAATTGATCGCCATGTCCATGTCGCGCGCGAAGATCGCGAAACCGTCATAGCCGTGGTAGGGGCCGGAATAGTCCCAGGAGTGCATCTGGCGGAACGGCACGCCCATCTTCTGGAAGACGTACTTTTCCTTGATGCCCGAGCCGACCAGATCCGGCTGGATCTTCTCGACGAACTTCTCGAACTCGTAGCCCGTGACGTCGTCATAGATCAGCGTGCCGTCCTTCACATAGTGCTGGGCGGTGCGTTGATAGTCGTCGTTATGGCCGAACTCGTAGCCGGTTCCGACGACTTCCATGCCGAGGTCTTCGTACGCGCCGATGACGTGGCGCGGGCGCAGGCCGCCGACGAACAGCATCACGGTCTTGCCTTCCAGGCGCGGGCGATACTTCGCGATCACCGCATCCATAAGCGGCTGGTACTTCGCGATCACCCGCTCAGCGCCTTCCTTGATCTTGTCGTCGAAATAGCTGGCAATCTTGCGCAGCGACTCCGCGATCTTGGACGGCCCGAAGAAGTTGTATTCGCACCAAGGAATACCGTACTTTTCTTCCATATGGCGCGAGATGTAGTTCATCGAGCGGTAGCAGTGCAGAACGTTGAGCTTCGCCTTGGGCGTTGCTTCAAGTTCCGCCAGGCTGCCGTCGCCCGACCACTGGGCGATCACGCGCAGGCCCATTTCCTCGAGCAGGATGCGCGAGGACCAGGCATCGCCGCCGATGTTGTAGTCGCCGATGATGGCGACGTCATAGGCGGTCGGCTCGAAGCGCGGGGCGGCGTCGGCGGGGATCTTGTCGAACACCCAGTCGCGGATCGCGTCGTTGGCGATATGGTGGCCGAGCGACTGCGACACGCCGCGGAAGCCTTCGCAACGGACGGGAACGATGGTCTTGCCGTCGTATTCCTTCGACTTGACCTTGGAGACCGCCTCGATGTCGTCGCCGATCAGGCCGATCGGGCATTCCGACTGAACCGTGATGCCGTTGTTCAGCGGAAACAGTTCCTGGATTTCGTCCATGATCTTGGCGAGCTTCTTGTCGCCGCCGAAGACGATGTCCTTCTCCTGGAAGTCGGACGTGAACTGCATCGTCACGAAGGTGTCGATGCCGGTCGTGCCGATGTAATAGTTGCGGCGCGCGGCCCAGGAATATTGGCCGCAACCCACGGGGCCGTGGCTGATGTGGATCATATCCTTGATCGGACCCCACACCACGCCCTTCGAGCCGGCATAGGCGCAGCCGCGGATGGTCATCACACCCGGAACCGACTTCAGATTGGACTTCACGCCGCAATCGGATTTGCCGGATTCATGGACGTTGAGATGCTTGGCGCGCCTCTTGGCCGTCTTCTCCGGGTAGACTTGCAGGACTTCGGTGATCAGTTCCTTATTGCGAGCCTTGATTTCATCAATGCTCTGCGTCTTTGCCAGGCTCATTTCGCTATCCTCGCTTAACCCCAGTTTTCGTGGCGGAAAACCAGCCCCTCGCGGGAGGGGCTGGGATTTGCTTTGAAAAGCCTCAGGCGGACATTGCGGCCAGTTCGGCGGCGGTCTTGCCGACGACGGTTTCGTCCACGGCCTTCATGATGCCGTGCTCCATGAGCATGTCTTCCAGCTCGTCCATGGTGATCGGGGTCGGGATGATGCCCTTGCCCCCGTTGGCATGGATCTTGGTGGCCAGCGAGCGGTAATGGCCCGCCTGCACCGAGTCCGGAGCGTATTCGAGCACGGTCATGCGGCGCAGCTCGGCGTGCTGCACGATGTTGTCGCGCGGCACGAAGTAGATCAGATGCGTACCGAGCTTCTTCGCCATGGCTTCCGCCAGTTCCAGCTCCTTGTCGGTCTGGCGCTCGTTGCAGACGAGCCCGCCCAACCGCACGCCGCCGGAATTGGCGTATTTGAGAATGCCCTTGGAGATGTTGTTGGCCGCATACATGGCCATCATCTCGCCGGACATGACGATGTAGATTTCCTGCGCCTTGTTCTCGCGGATGGGCATGGCGAAGCCGCCGCACACCACGTCGCCGAGCACGTCGTAGGAGACATAGTCGATGTCTTCGTAGGCGCCGTTCTCCTCCAGGAAGTTGATGGAGGTGATGACGCCGCGGCCGGCGCAGCCGACGCCGGGCTCGGGACCGCCGGACTCCACGCAACGGATGTCGCGGTAGCCGACCTTCATCACTTCCTCAAGTTCCAGGTCCTCGACGCTGCCGGCAGCCGCCGCGAGGCTGAGGATGGTGTCCTGCGCCTTGGCGTGCAGGATGAGGCGCGTGGAATCCGCCTTGGGATCGCAGCCGACGATGAGGATGCGATGCCCCATCTCGGCGAGCGCCGCCAGCGTATTCTGGGAGGTCGTCGACTTGCCGATGCCTCCCTTACCGTAAAATGCGATTTGTCGTAGTGACGACATCTGCTTCTCCTGCGAACTGGTTGCTTTGCCACGCCGAGGCGTGGGCCGCGTATTTCCGAACTCGTCAGCCCTGCTTCGCGAAACGGAGGGGACGTTGCTTGTCCAGGTCATCGGCGTGAGCCAGCAACCATTCGCCGTGCGCTGAATAGGTTTTGCAACTCCTGTGCCAAGGGATTTGAGCGAAAAAAAGTGTGTCAGGACAGTGCGTTAGCGATTCTTGAGGCGGCATTTCAGAGTTGTTTCAAATCCGACATCCATGCAGGCCACCCGACATCCTTGAAGATGCCGCGACGAAGGCCCCCGCGGGCCGCAAACCCCCGGTGTCATGGCAGCAGCGCGCGGCGCGCGGGAGGGGAGTGGGGGATGCTCCGTCCCCGGGCTCGGGTCGCGCGCGCGTACCGGATCGCTGGCAGTGTTATGCCGGACGTTGGCGCGGATGCGTCGGAAATCCGCCTGTAGCAGACGCGACACCCTGTCGGGCGCGCGACAGGGCTGCGACAGTCCCTTTGGAATTTATCCAATTAAATCAAAGAATTCTTGTGTGGCACAGGGCTTGCGTGGGCGATCTGGCGAGATGTCACGGGGACATCGCACGCGCGCTCCGGAGTCACGTAGATGGCCTACAAGATCATCGCCTCGCAATGCACGGTATGTGGTGCTTGCGAATTCGAATGCCCCAACGCGGCCATTCGTCTGAAGAACGACATGTACATCATCGACCCCAAGAAATGCACGGAATGCGAGGGCAGCTTCGAGACGCCGCAATGCGCCGCGGTTTGCCCGGTCGCAGACACATGCGTTCCAGCCTGAGGCGATGAGGAACAGGGGCGGGCAGCCGATCACGCGGCCCCTGCCTCCGGCGCCATCCTCGATGGGGTCCACGATCAAGGGCTCCCTCGGGAGCGCACATACCGCTTGAAACCGTGAGGGGAGTGACTGAATGGCCGCCGTACAAGAGACAGTCGAGCAGGTCCGCCGCATCGACGTCGAGCAATACAAGTACGGGTTCGTCACCGACATCGAATCCGAGAAGGCACCGAAAGGTCTTTCGGAAGATATTGTTCGCTTCATCTCCGCGAAGAAGAACGAGCCGGCCTGGATGCTGGAATGGCGCTTGGATGCCTATCGCCGCTGGCTCACCATGCGCGAGCCCGAGTGGGCGCGCGTCAATTATCCGAAGATCGATTATCAGGATCTCTATTATTATTCCGCGCCGAAGAAGAAGCCGGAGCTGGCTTCGCTCGACGAGGTGGACCCGGAGATCCTGAAGACTTACGAAAAGCTTGGGATCCCATTGCGCGAGCAGGAGATGCTGGCCGGCGTTGTGCGGCCCGAGGGCGAGCGCCGCATCGCGGTGGACGCGGTGTTCGACAGCGTCTCCGTGGCGACGACCTTCCAGAAGGAATTGCAGGAGGCGGGCGTGATCTTCATGCCGATCTCCGAAGCCTTGCGCCAATATCCGGACCTGGTGCGGAAATATCTCGGCAGCGTGGTGCCGACATCGGATAATTATTTCGCGACCTTGAATTCCGCCGTGTTTTCGGACGGGTCCTTCGTCTACGTGCCGCCGGGAGTGCGCTGCCCGATGGAGCTTTCCACCTATTTCCGCATCAATGAGCGCAACACCGGGCAGTTCGAGCGCACCCTGATCATCGCCGACAAGGGCGCATATGTCAGCTATCTGGAGGGCTGTACCGCGCCCCAGCGCGACGAGAACCAGCTTCATGCCGCCGTGGTGGAACTGGTGGCCATGGATGATGCCGAAATCAAGTATTCGACGGTTCAGAACTGGTATCCGGGAAATTCCGAGGGCGTCGGCGGCATTTACAACTTCGTCACCAAGCGGGGCGATTGCCGGGGCGACAATTCCAAGATTTCCTGGACGCAGGTCGAGACCGGCTCCGCCATTACCTGGAAATATCCGAGCTGCATCCTGCGCGGCGACAATTCCAGCGGCGAATTCTATTCCATCGCCATCTCCAACGGTCATCAGCAGGTGGACTCGGGCACCAAGATGATCCACCTCGGCAAGAACACGTCGAGCCGCATCATCTCCAAGGGCATCGCCGCCGGGGTGTCGCAGAACACCTATCGCGGCCAGGTCACGGCACATCGCAAGGCTGCCGGCGCGCGCAATTTCACCGCGTGCGACTCGCTGCTGATCGGCGACATGTGTGGCGCCCACACCGTGCCCTACATCGAGGCGCGCAATCCGACAGCCGTGTTTGAGCACGAGGCCACCACCTCGAAAATCTCCGAGGACGTGCTGTTCTACTGCATTCAGCGGGGCCTTTCCCAGGAAGAAGCCGTTGGGTTGGTCGTGAATGGCTTCGTGAAGGATGTGCTCCAGCAGCTTCCCATGGAGTTCGCCGTTGAGGCCCAGAAACTGATCTCCATCTCGCTCGAAGGCAGCGTCGGCTAGGCGCTCGGCACGAAACCCGCACAGGATAGGAATTGGCGATGACTGCGCTTCTGGAAATCCGCGACCTTCGCGCCGAAATCGGCGGGCGGAAAATCCTCAACGGTCTGGATCTCACCGTGAATAAAGGCGAGATCCACGCCATCATGGGCCCGAACGGGGCTGGCAAATCCACGCTGTCCTACGTGCTCGCCGGCAAGCCCGGCTATGAGATCACGGGCGGGCAGGTGCTGTTCAACGGCGAGGACCTGTTCGAGATGTCGCCGGACGAGCGCGCGGCCAAGGGCGTGTTCCTCGCCTTCCAGTATCCGTTGGAAATTCCGGGCGTCGCCACGCTCACCTTCCTGCGCGCGGCTCTGAACGCCCAGCGCAAGAAGCGGGGGGAAGAGGAATTGTCCTCGCCGGACCTGCTCAAGCGCGTGCGCGAGCTTGCGAAGAAGCTCGGCATCGATCCCGAGATGCTGCGCCGGCCGCTCAATGTCGGGTTTTCCGGCGGTGAGAAGAAGCGCAACGAGACCCTTCAGATGGCGCTCCTGGAGCCCCGCCTGTGCGTCCTCGACGAGACCGATTCCGGCCTCGACATCGATGCGCTGAAAGTGGTGGCCAATGGCGTCAACCAGCTGCGCTCGCCCGAGCGGGGCATGATCGTGATTACCCATTATCAGCGCCTGCTGGACTATATCGTGCCGGATGTCGTGCACGTCCTGGCGGCGGGCCGCATCGTCGAGACGGGGGGCAAGGACCTTGCCCTGCAACTCGAAGCCACCGGCTATGCGCAATATCAGAACGAGGCGGCGTGACGGTCATGAACGCAGGGATCGCCGCCATCAAGACCGAGGCCGAGACGGGCCTTGCCGAGACGTATGCCGCCGCGCGGCCAGACCTGCCGGGCGGTCCCGCCGTGGCCGCGGCGCGCGCCGAGGCCTTCGATATCTTCACGCTGGGCGGCTTGCCGCACCGGCGGCTGGAGGCGTGGAAATATACCGACCTGCGCCGGTTGATGAAGGATGCCAAGCCGCTCGCGGGCGCGCCCGATGCCGCCGCCCTGGCCGCCGCATCGCAGGCGGGGCGATGGCTGTCCGACCTCGGTGCGCGGCGCATCGTGATCGTGAACGGCGCGTTCGCACCCGCCCTGTCTGATCTGGCCGATCTCGAAGAGGGCCTGACGATCCGCGCGCTCGCGCCGGCGCTGGCCGGGGACGAGCCGCTCCTGTCTGCCGATCTCGGGGCGCTCCTGCCGCACAATGAGCCGGCGCTGGCTCTGAACACGGCGTTCGCGGGCGACGGCGTCGTGATCGAGGTCGCCGCCGGGGTCGAGGTGAAGCGCCCCCTCCATCTGGCGTTTGTGACGGCCGGCGAGACAGCTTCGGCGAGCTTCACCCGGTCCGTCGCGGTGATCGGCGCGGGCGCCAGGGCAAGCCTGATCGAGAGCCACGAAGGGCCGGAGGGAACGGACTATCAGGTCAATTCCGCCCTTCAGGTGCAACTCGGTGACGACGCGGGCCTCGATCATGTGAAGATCGTGCGCGAGGGGGGCGCGGCGCTTCATGTGGGAACCCTGCTGGCCGATATCGGTGCGCGGGCGCGGTTTAGCGCGTTCGGCTTCATCGTCGGCGGATCGGTGGTGCGTAATCAGATGTTCGTCCGCCTCGCGGGGGCGGATACGGTGGCGGAGGTCTCGGGGGTGAGCCTGATTGCCGGCCGGCAGCATGCCGACACGACCCTCTTCATCGAGCACGCCGCACCCGGCGGCCAGAGCCGCGAAACCTTCAAGGCGGTGGTGGACGATGCGGCGCATGCGGTGTTCCAGGGCAAGATCGCGGTGCGGCAACAGGCCCAGAAGACCGATGCGCGGATGATGTCGCGCGCGCTTCTGCTTTCGCCGGAGGCTGAGGTCTTCAGCAAGCCCGAGCTTGAGATCTTCGCGGACGATGTCCAGTGCGGCCATGGGGCCACCACCGGAACGCTGGATGATCAGCTCAAATTCTACCTGATGGCCCGCGGCATTCCCGCCAAGGAAGCCGAAGCGCTGCTCATTCAGGCGTTCGTGGGGGAAGTCATCGACACCATTGCGCACGAGGGCCTGCGCGAGGCCCTGGGCGCCGTGACGGTGGCCTGGTTGAGCGAGCGGGGGTGAACCGATGCATCCGGCGGTCAGCAATGGAAGCTACGATGTGAACCGTATTCGCGAGGATTTTCCCATCCTCGGCATGCAGGTCTACGGTAAACCTCTGGTCTATCTGGATAACGGCGCCTCGGCCCAGAAGCCGAAGGCGGTTCTCGAGCGGATGAACCAAGCCTATACCTCGGAGTACAGCAATGTGCACCGGGGTCTGCATTATCTCGCCAATGCGGCGACCGATGGCTATGAGGGCGCGCGCGAGCGGGTCGCGGCGTTTCTCAACGCCGAGCGCACGGACGAGATCATCTTCACGCGGGGTGCGACGGAGGCCGTCAACCTCGTGGCGCAGACCTATGGCCGCGCCAATATCGGCCCCGGCGACGAAATCGTGCTCTCCATCATGGAGCATCACGCCAATATCGTGCCCTGGCATTTCCTGCGCGAGCGGCAGGGGGCGGTAATCAAATGGGCGCCGGTGGATGACGAGGGAAATTTCCTGCTCGATGAATTCGAGAAGCTCCTGACCGACCGCACCAAGATTGTCGCGATCACGCAGATGTCGAACGTGCTCGGCACCGTGGTTCCGGTGAAGGATGTGGTGCGCATCGCCCATGCGCGGGGCATTCCGGTTCTGGTGGACGGCGCCCAGGCGAGCGTTCACATGGATGTCGATGTCCGCGACATCGATTGTGATTTCTACGTCATCACCGGCCACAAGCTCTATGGGCCGACGGGGATCGGCGCGCTCTACGGCAAGCACGCGCTTCTGTCCGCGATGCCGCCTTTCAACGGCGGCGGCGAGATGATCCGCGAAGTCTCCCGTGACACCGTCACCTATGGCGCGCCTCCGCACCGCTTCGAGGCCGGCACGCCGGCGATCGTCCAGGCGATCGGCCTTGGCGCCGCGCTCGATTATATCCGCTCCATCGGCAAGGATCGGATCCGCGCGCACGAGGAGTCGCTGGTCGCATACGCCCACGAGAAGCTGGGCGAAATCAATTCGCTGCGGATCATCGGCAATGCGCCGGGGAAGGGCGCCATCGTCTCCTTCGCCATGGAGAACGCCCATGCCCATGATGTGGCGACGGTGATCGACCGGGCGGGCATCGCGGTGCGCGCGGGCACCCATTGCGCCATGCCGCTGCTGGAGCGCTTCGGCGTCTCCGCCACCTGCCGCGCGTCATTCGCGCTCTACAATACCCATCAGGAAGTCGACGAACTCGCGCGTGCCTTGACGAAGGCGAGCGAATTCTTCGCCTGACCGCGGTGTCAGTGGAACACTCGGCGAGAAGGCAAGGATGATCGGGGAGAGGGGCCGGCGATCCGCTGGCCCTTCGCCGTTTTGGCCCGCGCTCCCGCAATTTTCGCTGCAACGCTGGGACCGGGTGTTCGCCGTCGACCGATCCTGCCGCGGGGCCCGCCGACTATCGGCTGGAGCCGTCCCGCCCCGTATCTTCGATGAGGCGCCGCAAGGCCAGCTCGCGAATCTCGCTCACCGGATCGTCGGCGAGCGCCGCGAGATGAGTGCGGCCGATGCGTTCCGCCACCGCGAACCGCACGCGCATGTCGGCATCTTTCATAAGCACGGTCAGGCGCTCTGGCGGCAGCCGTTCGGCCACCGCCAGACGCACGAGCGGGTCCGGATCGCCGGCCATGGTCACAAGATGGGGAAGGGCGATGCGCCGTGCCACCTGGCGGCGGACGTCCGGCTCGCTGTCGTAAAGCGCCATCACGAGCGACGCCGGTGGCGCGCGGCGGGCTGCGGTGAGGCGCACGGCGTCGTTTTCGTCCGCGAGCATGGCAACAAGGTCGTTGCCTTCCAGGCGATGGGTGACCGCCATGCGCACCCGCGCGTCCGGATCCTTGCGCATGTCCCGGATCCGCGCCAGGGGAAGGCGATAGGCGACCATGATCCGCACGTCTGGCTCCGGGTCCTCGCGCAGCGGACCCAGCAGGAACAGACTGGCATGCTTCGCCGCGAGGGTGCGGACTTCAAAATAGGGATGGTCGAGATAGCGGGCGGCAAGATGCGGGTTTCGTGCAAAGAAGCGATCGATCCGCTTCCCCCGCCGGTCGGCGACGCAGATCTTGCCGAGGTCGCAGCGTCCCTCGGCATGAATGTCCTCGTGCGGACAATCCTGGCAGCGCACGGGGCGACCCTGCCAGTCCATGGCCTCGAACGCATCGACGGGTGGGGCTGGCGCTTCGCCGATCATGGCGTGCCGGCTCTCGCACGAGGTTGGCCGAACCGCGCGCCCGGCGGCGGGGAGCGCCGGCGAGATCGCCGCCGCGCCATATTGGCACCCGCAGCCATCAGAACCGCTTGATGTCGATGCCGTGCTTGCGCAGGGCATAGCCGATCTGGCGCGGAGTGAGGTTGAGGATGCGGGCGGCCTTCGCCTGCACCCAGCCGGAGCGCTCCATGGCCTGGAGCAATTGCTCCTTTTCGCTCTGCCGCTGCGGCACGGCGGGACACGCCTCGGTGCCCGGACAGGTGGCGGCCGGTGGCGCCGCCGATGGCGCCTCTTGCGGATTGAGCGGGGCCGGCTGCAAGGGTGTCAGTGCCTGCGTCGGCGGGATGGGGAGCGGCCGGGGCGCGCTGCCTTTCCACAGCATGGCGGACAGGCATTGGCCGGTGTCGCAGGCGAAGTCGTGGGGCGTGATCACATCGTCATGGGCGAGGGTGGCCGTGCGCCGCACGCAATTTTCCAGCTCGCGCACGTTTCCGGGAAAATAGCAGCGCCGCAGAACCTCGAGGGCCGGGGCGGACAGGCTGAGGCCCTGCTTGTTTTCCTTGTTGAAGCGATCGAGGAAATTCTTCGCCAGCTTGGGGATGTCGCCCGGCCGCTCGCGCAAGGGCGGCAGGAGCAGCGGCACCACATGGATGCGGTAATAGAGATCGGCCCGGAACTCGCCCTTGGAGACGGCCTCCTCCAAATTCTTGTTGGTGGCGCACACGAGGCGCACATCCACCTTCAAGGTCTTGTTGCCGCCGACCCGCTCGAACTCCCCTTCCTGGAGCACGCGCAGAAGCTTGGCCTGGAAGGCGGGGGAAATCTCGCCGATCTCGTCCAGGAACAGCGTGCCTCCATGGGCCATTTCGAAGCGTCCCTGGCGCATGTTGAGGGCGCCGGTGAAGGCACCTTTCTCATGGCCGAACAGCTCGGATTCCAGCACCGTCTCCGGCAGGGCCGCACAGTTCACCTTCACGAACGGCTTCGCCTTGCGGGGCGACAGCTCGTGGATGGCGCGGGCGAACAATTCCTTGCCGGTGCCGCTTTCGCCGCGCAGCAAGACCGTGGAATTGGAGCGCGCCACCACCTGGGCGGTCGCGATCAGGCGCTTCACCAGCGGACTGTCGCCGACGATCCCCATGGGGCCGGCGTCGGCGATGCCGGTGTCGGACAGATCGTCCGCTTGCGGCTTTTCTTCCTTCAGCGCCTTTTCGAGGCGATGGGTCTGGGCGATCAGGCGGTCGCGGTCGCCGGCCACCAGGGTATGCAGGCGCACCGCCTGCCCGACGAGATTGGCGACCATGGTGAGAAAACGCACGTCTTCATCGAAACGGAAGCGCGCGGAACCGTCCCAGACACGATCGATGGAGAGCGTGCCCATCACCTGCGTATCGGCCTTGATGGGGACGCCGATGAAGGAAACCGTGGTGTTGTCCGACGGCGCGAAGAGATCCTCGTGTCCGGCGAACATGGGATCGGCGGAGACGTCCTGCACCACGAGCGGGGTCTGGGTCGCGACGATCTGGTCGATGGCCTTCTGCGGCACGCGCGCCCGGATCTGGCTTGCGATCTGCGGCATCCAGCCGGTGGTCGCCACCATGTCCGGCTCGCCGGCGGAATCGAGGATGACGATCATGCCGTGCCGCATCTGCAACATCGAGGACAGTACGTTCACGACATTGGCGAGCGTCACTTCCATCCGGCGCGGCGCAGTGAGGATCTTCGAGATTTCGTAGATGCCGATCAGCGCGACTTCCGGCGACGTGCCCCGGCTCGGATGCGCGTGCGGCACCCCGGGCGCGATGCCGGAGCTTGGTTTCGACATGGCTAGCAAGGCTTCCCCGTTGGCGTTGCTGGACGCTCGAGGCACACGAATCTGAAAGACGTCGGACATGGACGTACTCCCCGCCGCAAGCGGCTCGCGAGAGGTTCGCCCTCCTGTCGGTGCTTCCCTGCGCCACGATCTTTTTGACGTGGCTGCAATTTTTTATAGAACTTCCAGGAAACACCCGAGGGCGGTCGCAAGCTTTGATCTAGATCAAGAAAGTGGACCCGCTCAACGCGAGTAAACCGAAGTCATTCCGCAGCCGCGGGCAAGGCCGCCGCTGCCGCTTCCTGGGCCACCGCCGCCGAAGCGACGATGGCGGCGATCCGCACCGCGGTCTGGATCTGCGCCTCGCTGACGCCCGCGTCGCGCAGAACCTTTTCATGGGAATCGATGCACCGCCCGCACCCGTTCATGGCCGATACGGCGAGCGACCAGAGCTCGAAATCCGCCTTGTCCACACCGGGGCTGCCAATCACGCTCATGCGCAGTTTCGCCGGCAGGGTTTCGTAGGCCTTGTTGGAGGCCAGATGCGTGAAGCGATAGTAAACGTTGTTCATCGCCATGATGGAGGCGGCCGCCTTGGCGGCGTTCATCGCGCCGGGGGTGAGATGGGGCGCGGCTTCCGCCTCCAGCGCCTGGGCCACCGTCGCGTTGCGCGTGGTGAGGCCGCAGGCGACCAGCAGCCCGTAGAGCTGCTGGGGCGAAATGGAATCCTCGCGCGTCAGCGAGGACAGGTTGAGCTTCACGTCCTTCGCGAAGTCGGGAAGCTGGGCTTTGAGCGCCTCGATGCTCATGGGATCACGCAACCTTCAGCACGTCGCCGCCGACCTCGCGATTGCAGGGGCACAATTCGTCCGTCTGGAGCGCGTCGAGCACCCGCAGGGTGTCCTTGGGATTGCGGCCCACGTTGAGGTTGGTCGCATAGACGTGCTGGATCACGTTGTCCGGGTCCACGACGAAGGTGTAGCGAAAAGCCACGCCATCCGACGAACGCACCCCGAGCCCGTCCACCAGCGAGCCGTTGGTATCGGCGAACGACCAGATCGGGAGGCGGTTCAGATCCTTATGGTCGCGCCGCCAGGCCAGCTTCACGAACTCATTGTCCGTCGAACCGCCGAGCACGACCGCGTCCCGGTCCGCGAAATCGCCGGAGAGGCGGGCGAATTCCGCGATCTCGGTCGGGCAGACGAAGGTGAAATCCTTCGGATAGAAGAAAATGATCTTCCATTTTCCGGGAAAGCTCGCCTCGGTGAGGGGCTCGAATGCGGACTGGCCGTTTTCCTCGTGGAAATTGAAGCCGGGCTTCACGCCGGTGACCGAGAAGGCGGGAAGGGTGTTGCCGATACCGAGCATGTCAGTCTCCAGATCGCCGAAGGGGCGCGTGCAATGACGTATGGAGAGATTCTAGCAAGCCATGTGCCACCGGTGTTGCAGTGCGAAATGCTTCTGATTCCAATGAGCCGGTTTGCGACAGCCATGGCCTGTCGGCTTTGCGACACGACATTCAGCCCGTGCCATGTCGGCGTGTGTCGCAAAACCCACCGATCGTCCGCCTGCTGACGACCGGCCGCTCCAAACCCTTTGCAAATGCAGCAGCAGAGGGTTTGGCACGCCGATAGAAAACGGACGCGGTCACCGTGTCGCCGGTCCGGAAGCCCGACTTGGCACGAATGTCGCTACACGCGGTGGGACACGTCCTCGTAGGGCAATGACAAGATGCGCAGCGAAACCGAATTCACCCCGTCCGGGCGTGCGCCAGTGGCCGTGGTGCTCGGCACCAATGATGTCGCCTCGGCGGTGGCGCATCGGATGTTCCACGCCGGATACGGGGTCGTGCTGTCGCGCGACCCGTCCCAGCCGGTCCTGCGCCGCAGCATGGCCTTCGACGATGCGTTGGTGACGGGATTTTCGGAGCTGGACGGCCTGCCGGCCCGGCCGGCCGACACCCTGGTTGAAGTGTTGCGTGGCTTCACCGAGCGTCACGGGGTCATGGTGACGTCCCTGGAGATGGGCGAATTGCTGTGCCTCGGCTTGATCGACGTGCTGGTGGATGCGCGCATGCGCATGCGTACGCTGAAGGTGGATATCCGGCCCTTCGCCCGGGTCAGCGTCGGCCTTGGGCCCGGCTTCACGGCCGGCCGGCATGTGGACGTGGCGGTGGAGACGGCGCCGGAGGCGATCGGCATCCTGCGCGATGGGTCCACGCTGGCCCCCCATGGACGTTCCACGCCGCTGGCGGGTGCGGGCCGCGAGCGTTTCGCCCGGGCGCCCGCCGCGGGCATCTGGGTGACGAAGGCCGCGATCGGCGACCGCGTCCGGCGCGACGAGGTGATCGGCACCTGCGACCGGGTTCCGGTCACGGCGCCCCTCGCCGGGCATCTGCGCGGCCTCGTGCGCAGCGGCGTGACGGTGCCCGCCGACCTGAAGCTGGCGGAAGTTGACCCGCGCCTGACCGGCGAGCCAAGCTGGCTGGGGATCGCCGAGCGGCCGCGCCGGATCGCGGAAGCGACCCTCGATGCGATCCACACGCTCGAAAGCATGGGGGCCGGCGCGGTCGGCGGCATCGCCCATTGAGCTTATCCGTCGCTCTCCCGCGGGCGGGCGGCCCCGGGAAGGATTTCGACATGGATCTCGGCTGGTTGCCCGAGCGGCTCGACGCGCTGCTGGCGGAAGACGTCCCTCACGGAGACCTGACGACGCATCTCCTCGGCATCGGCGGCGCGGACGCCCGCATGCAGTTCCAGATGCGGGCGACAGCTGTTGTGTGCGGCATCGAGACGGCGGCGGCATTGATCGTCCGTGCCGGCGCGCGGGCCGAAGTCGTGGCGCCCACCGCCTCGCGCGTGGAGGCGGGCACCGTGCTGCTGCGCGCCCACGGGAGCGCCGGCGCCCTCCACCGGGCCTGGAAGGTCTCGCAGACCCTGGTTGAATATCTGTCGGGCATTGCCACCGCCACCGCCGCCATTGTCGATGCGGCGCGCGCGGTCTCGCCCGCGATTTCCATCGTGACGACCCGAAAGACATTTCCCGGCGCGAAGGCGCCGATGATCGCCGCGATCCGCGCCGGCGGGGCCGAGCCGCATCGGCTGGGCCTGTCGGAAACGCTGCTGGTATTTCCCGAGCACCGCGTGTTCCTCGGCGATCCCGCGTCGGCGATCGCTCGCCTGCGACAGGCCGCTCCGGAAAAGAAGGTGGTGGTCGAAGTCGCCTCCATGGAGGAGGCCGCTACCCTCGCCCCGCTCGCCGATGTTCTTCAGTGCGAGAAGATGACGCCGCAGGACATCGCCAGTGTGGTGCGGATGGTGGACGCCTGCGGCCTGCGCACGCTGGTGGCGGCGGCCGGCGGCGTGAATGTCGCGAATGCCGCCGCCTATGCGCGGGCGGGCGCCCATATCCTGGTGACCTCCGCCCCCTATTGGGCGGCGCCGGCGGATGTGAAGGTCGTCCTTTCGCCGGCCTGAACCGGTGTGTGTCGCAGACCCGCCCCTGCGCGGAAGCGACGATTGCGGCGCATCATGTCGCAGAGGCGCGACAGCGTCTGTCGCGAACCCGCCGAATGCGTCGTCCCCCCGACGAGGGTGCCGGGCACCGCGCTCTAAAAGTGCCGAAGAAGAGTGCAAATTCAGGTGCTTAATTCAGTGGCACATGGTTTGCTTGGGTTGTGGTGACAGTCTCAATCCACTGGATAGCCGAGACACACCATGCTCGCTAAGACATCCATATCCGCCAAGACCACCGAGGGCCGGCCCGCCGTCACAAACGGTTCCGGCGAAAGGGAAGGCGTGCGCTTCCGCGACGTGTTCCTCAATGACACCACCCTGAGGGACGGGGAACAGGCCCCCGGCGTCGCTTTCACCCGGCGCGAGAAGATCGAAATCGCCGAGGCGCTTGCCGCGGCCGGCGTGCCGGAGATCGAAGCCGGCACGCCGGCGATGGGCGACGAGGAAATCGAGACCCTGCGCTCCATCGTGTCGTTGAAGCTGCCGACCCGCGTCATGGCCTGGTGCCGCATGAACGAAGACGACCTGATGGCGGCGGTCGCCTCCGGGGTCGGCATCGTCAATCTCTCCGTTCCCACCTCGGATCGGCAATTGGCGGGCAAGCTGGGCAAGGACCGCGCCTGGGCGCTGGAGACGGTGACCCGCATCGTTTCGCTCGCGCGCACGCTGGGGTTCGAAGTGGCGGTGGGCGGCGAAGATGCCTCGCGGGCGGATCCGGATTTCCTCTGCCGCCTGGCGGAGACGGCCCGCGCGGCCGGCGCATTCCGCCTGCGCCTCGCCGATACGCTCGGGGTGCTCGATCCCTTCTCCACCTATGCGCTGGTGCGCCGGGTGGCGGCGGCGAGCGACCTGGAACTGGAGTTCCACGCCCATGACGACCTCGGCCTCGCCACGGCCAACACGCTCGCGGCCGTGATGGGCGGTGCCCGCCATGCCAGCGTCACGGTGGCCGGGCTCGGCGAGCGCGCCGGCAATGCGGCGCTGGAAGAAGTCGCCATCGCCCTGCGCCAGACGGCCCGCGCCGAGACCGGCATCACGCCCGCCGCCCTCGGCCCGCTGGCGGAACAGGTGTCGCTGGCCGCCCGCCGGCCGGTGCCGCGCGGCAAAGCGATCGTCGGTGCCGATGTCTTCACCCATGAGTCCGGCATCCATGTTTCGGGCCTCTTGAAGGATCGCGCCACCTATGAGGCGCTGAACCCGGAATTGTTCGGACGCGGCCATCGGGTGGTGCTCGGCAAGCATTCGGGCCTTGCCGCGGTGGAGAAGGCGCTCGCGGACGAAGGCATCGTGGTGGATGTGGCGCGGGGCCGGGCGATCCTGGAGCGGGTGCGGGCCTTCGCCGTGCGCACCAAGGCCACCGTGCCGTCGGAAATGCTGCTGCGGTTCTATGAGGAAACATTCACGGAAGCGGCCCTTCGGCTGCGCCGGTCCACTGTCGGGAGCGCGACATGATCATGGGAACGAGCCGTCAGGAAGCCCCCGCCGCCGTCAACCGCACCGTGCCCGCGGTGCCGCGCGCGCCGGGCCTGTGGCGCCAGATCCGCGACGATATCGCCTGCGTGAAGTCGCGCGACCCGGCGGCGCGCGCCACCCTCGAAATCGTGCTGACCTATCCCGGCGTTCACGCCGTCATCTGGCATCGGTGCGCGCACCGGCTCTGGCAGGGCAGGGCGAAATTCCTGGCCCGCTTCCTGTCCTGGTTCGGTCGCCTCGTCACCAATGTGGATATCCATCCCGGCGCGCGGATCGGCGCGCGGTTCTTCATCGATCACGGCGCGGGCGTGGTGATCGGCGAGACGGCGGAAGTGGGCAATGACGTCACGCTTTATCACGGGGTCACGCTCGGCGGCACCTCCTGGACCGCCGGCAAGCGGCATCCGACCCTGATGGACGGCGTTCTCGTGGGGGCGGGGGCCAAGATCCTCGGCCCGATCACGGTGGGGGTCGGTGCGCGCGTCGGAGCGAATTCGGTCGTGGTGGAAGACGTGCCGCCGGGCATGACCGTGGTGGGCATTCCCGGGCGGATCGTGAAGCCCCTGTCCGAGCGTCGGCGCCTGGGCGATGGGCGGATCGATCTCGAACATCATCTGATGCCGGACCCGGTGGGGGAGGCGGTGTCCGCACTGCTGGACCGGATCGAATTTTTGGAAATGCGGCTCAAGCATCACCAGGAGCAGGGACATCTGGCGGGCGCGCGCCCGGTGGCGCCCCAGGAGGCGTGCGCGCCCCCGGTCGCGACTCCCCTAGTCGCAACGCCCCTAGTCGCAACGCCCATAGTCGCGACGCCCGTCATCGCCGCGCGCCCGACGCGCACGCCGGACGCCGCGGTGCAATAGCGCGTCGCCGGTGGCAGTTCGTGGCGTCAGGGCTTGAGGGCGGCAAGCGCGGGATCGCGCTCCATCACCAGATTCTGTTCGAGCCGCGGAGCGATGCGTCGCGCTTCCGCCACCAGCGCCGCGGTGATCGGCGTGGTCGGCTCGCGGTGCGGCACCACCAGCCCGATGGAATGGGTGATGTCCGGCTCGACGATGGGGATCGAGCGGACGATCGAGGTCAGCCCCAGGGAATCCGCCAGCATCGCCGGCATGACGCTCGCCCAATGGCCGGTGCGGACATGGGTGAACAGCACGATCATGGAGTTCGATTCCAGCGACGGCTTCGGCGGGCCCCCGCTGACGCTCAGCATGCCGTCGATGATGCGCCGGTTCTGCATGTCGGGCGTCAGCAGGCACAGGGGCAGGTCCGCGATCTCGGCCCAGGTCACTTCCGCGCGGTCGCCATATTTTGCGTCCGGGGAAGTCACCAGACGATAGCGCTCGCGATACAGCGGCACGGTATTCACCCGGCCGAGCGGCTCATTGTCGAGATAGGTCAGGCCGGCGTCGATCTCCAGGTTTTCGAGATGGTTCAGGATCTCGATCGAGGTGCGCGAGATGATGGTGAAGCGCACGTCGGGATGGCGCGCGCGGAATGGCGTCGTGAGCGCCGCCACCATCGGCAAGGCCGTGGGGATGGCGGCGATACGCAGCGGGCCGGAGAGGCCGCGCTTCAGCGCGTCGATGTCCTGCCGCATGGCGCGCGAATCGGCGACGATGCGGCGCGCCCATTCCAGCGTGCGCTCCCCCTCCGGCGTGAAACCCATGAAGCGCGAGCCGCGCTGCACCAGGAGCACGCCGAGCGTGTCTTCCAATTGCTTGATGCCCGCCGACAAGGTTGGCTGCGTGACGCCGCAGGCTTCACCGGCGCGGCCGAAATGGCGCTCGCGCGCGAGGGCGATCAGATATTCGAGTTTGTCGATCATGTCGCCGTTTCAACGCATAAGCTGACCTAAGGTCCCGTTCCTTCGCCCGGAATGACGCGCGCTGCAAGCCACAAGCGCGTGGCGCCGAAGAAAGCGGGTTGGATCGCCGGTTCCGCGCCCGAGCGCCTTGCGACGGGAGCAATGGAACTGTGTGGTTAATAAGGCGTTCCCATGGCAGCCCTCCGAGATGAAACCGGGGGAAGGCGAGGCACCGACGGAGTTTTGCCATGTCCATGATCGCACGCGCCCTGGTCATCGTCTCCATGATGGTGACGCTGGTTTCCGCTTCCGCTTTTGTCGTCCTGCCCGAATTGGAAACCCCTGCGGCGCCCAAGCAGCGTTATTTCGGACCGAGCGCCTTTGCTTCCTTCCAAGCTCCCGCGCCCTTCCACATCGGCTGAGCGCGGCCTGATAGGGGAGGGGACGGGATGCGCACCGCGAAGACGCTCCAGGTGGCCGCCGTTGCGCTGACCGCCCTCGGCGCAGGGCCGGCGGCGGCGCAGAGTCCCGGCGACTTCTTCGCCGCTTTGTTCGGCGGCATCGTGCGCGCGGTGCCGATCGCTCCGCCGTCCATCACCGTCACGCCCAGCCCGCCGGACGTGCGCCGCAGCGAAGGCAGCGGCGTCGCCTTTTGCGTGCGGACGTGCGACGGGCGTTATTTTCCCATGTCCGGCGTCAGCGCCGGACAGGAGGAGGGGCGCTGCGCCGCGCTGTGCCCGGCAGCGAAGACCGCAGTGTTTCGCGGCGGGAGCATCGAGCATGCGACGGACCGCGGGGGCACCGCCTATTCGGATACGCCGAACGCCTTCGTCTACCGGACCAAGCTCACCGATGCGTGCACATGCACCGGCAATGGGCCGCTCGGCCTTGCCGCCGTTCCGATCGAGGAAGACACGTCCCTGCAGAAGGGCGATATCGTCATGCAGGCCGACGGGCCGCGCATTTTCGCGGGCTCCAAGGGCGGGGTGCCTTATTCGGCTGCCACTTTTGTGACGCCGGAGCGCTATCCCAAGATCACCAACGACCTGCGCCGCCGCATCCAGGATCTGATGGTGTCGCGCGAAGCCACGGGCAATTTCATTCGCTGACGACCCGCTGCCGGGAGCCGCAGGGCCGGCGGAAACGTCCGTTCAGCTTGCGCGCTTGCGCCGGCTGGGGCTGGCCGCATCCACCGGGGCGGCGTGATCCACCGATGCGGCAAAATCCCCCGATGCGGCAAGATCCACGGCCTCGGCAGGCGCCGCTTCCGCCGGGAGGGCGGGGGCGATGGTCGGCCCGCCGGCGATGCCGTTCGAGCCTGGCGCGGCCGCAAGGGTGACCACCTGCTCCGCGAGGCCTGCCAGCGTCTTGCGCAGCAGTTCGAGATCTTCCTCGCGTTCGAGATGCGCGTCGCGCTCGGCGCGGGCCTTGGCGAGCGCGGCTTCCATCATGGAATGGTCGGCGCGCAACATGTCGAGCGCCTGCGACAGGCGCGTCTGCTGGGCCTGGGCGGCGGCGAATTCGTTCGCGCGCTGTTGGGACAGCGCCTGGAGAACGCCACGACTGGCGTCCAGGTCGGCCGTGCTGGCGGCGAGGCGGGTGGTGAGGCTCTCGATGTCGGCGGCCTGCGCCGCAAGCGTCACGGCCCGTTCGGCGGCGAGGGTTTCGCTGGCGGCGAGGCGGCGGCTCGTGTCGGCGAGCGCCGTTTCCAGGCGGATGCGCTCTGCCTCGGCGCTGGCGGCGGCGGCCGAGGCGGCGGCGCGCTCGCGCGCGAGCGTGTTGCTCGTCTCCGCCAGGGTGGCGCGGACGGCGGCGAGATCGGTGGAGAGCTGCGTACGTTCGGCCTGAAGCGCGGCGATGTCGGCGATGCGCGCGGCGAGCGTTGTCTCGCTCGTGGCGAGGCGTGCGGCGAGGTCGTCGGCGCGGGCGGTGGTGGTCGCAAGCGTGGCACGGGTCTGCGACAGGTCCGCCGCCGTCCGTTCCAGCGTCGCGGAGGTCTCCGCAAGCTGCGCATTGCGCTCGATCAGCGCCGCCTGCTCGGCATTGAAGCGCGCATCCAGTTCGCCATGGGCCAGGGTCAGCGCCTCATGGGCGGCGGTTTTTGCGGCGAGCGCCTTGTCCAGCTCGACCAACTGAAGGCGCTGCTGCTCGATGGTGCGGGCGTGGGCGACCACGCTCTCGCGCACCGCATCCAGTTGCAGTTCCAGGCGCCGCTGGTTGAGGGCGAAGCCGGCGCGCTGCTGGTCCTTCTCCGCCTGGATCTCGAACATGGATATGGGCACGGCCGCTTCGATGCGGCGCGTGGTGAGGCGCACCGCCCGATGCCAAACGGCAGGCAGCACCATTAGAGCCACGAGGGTCGCCCCAAGGACGCCCAGCGCGAAATACATGATCTGCTCGATCACGCGGAACCTACGCTTTCAACTGCAACGCCCTGATACATACGACGCCGCAGCGTTTCGTGCCAGCGGGTGAGCGGCTTGCGCGATCAGAACGGGTTCCAGGTGGCCTGGGGCGTGAATTTCAGATAGCCCACATTCGCGCCGAGCCGCACCCCGACGCCGGAGCGGATGGGAACAACGACGATATTATCCGCGGTCAGGGCCGTCATCCCGAAGCCGGCGACAAAATAGGCGGAGCCGGAAATCCCGCCGAACCGGCGGAAAACATCGTCCACCGTGCGCAGGTTATAGACCAGGATCATGGTGCGGGCGCCGTCGCCGCCGAAATCCCAGCCGATCGAGGGCCCCTGCCAGAACACCTTCAGGTCGCCCGCGTTGCGGGTATAGAGCGTGCCCTCGCCGTAGCGCAGGCCGCCGACGAACGCGCCGCCGCCTTCCTGGCCGAGGATATAGCCGTTCGGCTGGCCCCATTGGCCGACCGCCTTCTCGATGGAAAGGGCGAGCCCGCGCGACACGCTGCCGAAGAAGGAATGGCCCTTGCTCACCAATTCGTTGGTGGAATAGGGGGCGGGCTGGGAATTCGGCTGGGCGTAGCGGTTCTGGGCGGCATATTGCTGCTGCGGTGCGGCGACCGGCTGGCCCTGGGCATATTGCGGAGCCGGCTGAGGCTGCTGGGCATATTGGGCGGCGGCGGTTCCCGCGAAGCCCGCGCACAGCGCGGACGCGGCGGCGAGGCGGAAAAGGGCGGATCGCAGTGCGGTCATGAAGGTCTCGCGCTGGGCTTTCAAGGATCGCCGCGAATCGGCAGCGTAGGATCGCCGATGACTGTGACGCAGAAAAGGCGCGAGGCAAGGCGTTCGGACCGGTGCTCGCGTCGGTTTCGCAGGCGCTGGGCCTGCGCCGGGCGCTGACATTGCAGGATTCTCCCCTTGTCCTAGTCCAAAGCCGGCTTGTGGCCGGCCGAGGTGCGGGGTATCAGACCGCACTCGCTCCCGCGGGCATTGCCGGCTTCGCCTTCGCGGTGGGATCGGCCGGTCTCGCCGTCTACGGATCCGCCATGTCCCTTTCCGACGCCCCCGTGCAGCTTGCGGTCTCCCCCCTCGATCTCGCGGCACTGCTGTGTTCGCGCGTGTGTCACGACGTGATCAGCCCGGTGGGCGCGATCGTCAACGGCCTGGAAGTGCTTGAGGACGAGGATGCGCCCGACATGCGCGAGGTCGCCCTCGACCTGATCGCGAAGAGCGCCCGCCAGGCCTCGGCGCGGCTGCAATTCACCCGCCTCGCCTTCGGTGCGGCGGGGTCCGCAGGCGCCACCATCGATCTCAGCGATGCCGACCAGGTGGTGCGCGGCATGATGGAGGATTCCCGGACCAAGATCGAATGGACCCTGCCGCGCGAGTTCCAGCCCAAGAACCGGGTGAAGCTCTTGCTCAATCTCGTGCTTTTGGCGGGCACCACGATTCCGCGCGGGGGCGTGATCAAGGTGGATGCGGCGCCGGGCGGGGTGGAGAAGGGCTTCGTCATTACCACCAATGGCGTCAGCGCGCGCATCCCGCAGACCGCGCCGGCCCTGATCGCCGGCGGCATTCCCGACGGCGGGCTCGATGCCCACGCGATTCAGCCCTATTACGCCGGACTTCTGGCCCGGGACTGCGGCATTTCGGTCGATTTCGCCATCGATGGCGAGACGGTGACGCTCAGCGCCCTGGGCGCGTGACCGGACAGCGGCCGATCCCGCCCGGCGGGTGCCGCATACCGTCGGCCGGGGCGGATCGGGACGCCGCCGCCCTTGTTTTTCCGCTCCGGGGTCCCAATCTCTCCTTGCGCCGGTGGGGGCGCATGTCTGCCGGCGAAGCTGAGATGCCGCGGGCGCAGCGCTGACGCCCGCACCCACGGAGCGCACAGTCCATGCCCCCTCTTGCCATGCCCCCGCTTTCCATTCTCGACCTCGCCCCCGTTCCCGACGGCGCCACGCCGGCCGATGCCCTGGCGCGTTCGCTGGATCTGGCCCGCCACGCGGAGGCCTGGGGCTACACCCGCTTCTGGCTGGCCGAGCACCATAATATGATCGGCATCGCCAGCGCGGCGACCTCGGTGGTGATCGGCCATGTGGCCGGCGGCACGAAGACCATCCGGGTCGGGGCGGGGGGCATCATGCTGCCCAATCACTCGCCGCTCGTCATCGCCGAGCAGTTCGGCACCCTCGCGACGCTGTTCCCCGGCCGGATCGACCTCGGGCTCGGGCGCGCGCCGGGCACCGACCAGCGCACCTTGCGGGCGCTGCATCGCGACCCTGCCGCATCCGACCGCTTCCCGCAGGATGTTCTGGAATTGCAGGCGCTTCTGGGGCCCGCGCGACCCGACCAGGTGATCCGCGCCGTGCCTGGGACCGGCACCAATGTGCCGCTCTGGATCCTCGGCTCCAGCCTGTTCGGGGCGCAGCTCGCCGGCATGCTCGGCCTGCCTTATGCCTTCGCCTCCCATTTCGCCCCCGACGCCTTGCTCCAGGCGCTGGAGGTTTACCGTGCGCGGTTCGAGCCCTCCGCGCAGCTTGATAAGCCCCATGCGATGGTTGGCGTGAATGTGATCGCCGCCGATACCGACGCGGAGGCGAAGCGCCTGTTCACGTCCGCCCAGCAGGCCTTCACCAATATGTTCCGGGGCACGCGCGGCCTGCTGCCCCGGCCGATCGACGACATCGAGACCTATTGGTCGCCGATGGAGAAGAGCCAGGCGTCGGGCATGCTGGCGTGCTCGGTGGTCGGCGGGCCCGCCACCGTGCGGGCGGGGCTGGAACGCCTGCTGGCGCAGACCGGCGCCGATGAATTCATGGTGGCGGCGGCCATCCACGACCATGGGGCGCGGCTGCGCAGCTATGAAATCCTGGCCGAAGTCGGCGCCATCGCCGCGCGCACGCCGGTCCTCGCTTGAGGCCGGGCCTGGGCTGTGGGAGGCTGGACGCAGCGCACGCGTTTGAATGGAGCGGGTCATGACCGAGGAGCCTTCGCCGTCCCTTTCCGATCCCGCTGCTCCGGGGGCCGCCGAGGCGGCGGAGACCAAGCTGACCCGCACCAAGCAGCGCTGGGCCAAGGAAGGACGCTTCCTGACCGGGCGCATCTCCCGCCCCGATGCGGATCGCCTGCCGCCCGGCCAGCATCTGGTGAAGGACTGGCCGGTGCTGGATCTCGGCACCCAGCCCTTCGTCTCGCCCATGTCCTGGCGGCTGGATGTGGACGGGCTGGTGGAACATCCGCTCTCCTGGGATTGGACCACCTTCCGCGCCCAGCCCCAGACCCATGAGGTCAGCGACATCCATTGCGTCACCACCTGGTCGCGCTACGACAATGGCTGGGATGGCGTTGCCACCCGCGATCTGCTCGCCATGGTTGAACCCATGCCACAGGCGCGGTTCGTGCTGCTCTACAGCTATGACGGCTACACCACCAACCTGCCGCTGGAGGATTTCGCCGCGCCCGAGGCGATCCTCGCCCACAGCTGGCAGGGCGAGGCCCTGACCCGCGAGCACGGCGGCCCCATGCGCCTGGTGGTGCCGCATCTCTATTTCTGGAAAAGCGCTAAATGGCTGAAGCGCATCGAGTTTCTCCCCGCCGACACGCTCGGCTTCTGGGAGGAGCGCGGCTATCACGAGCGCGGCGATCCTTGGGCCGAAGAGCGCTATTCGCAGGATTGAGCGCGCGGACCGTCCTCAGATCGGCGGCAGGTTCAACCATCGCGCGAGCGCGGTGAGCACGATGTCCACCGACAGGGCGGCCAGCACCAGGCCCATGATGCGGCGGATGAGGTTCGCGCCCGACCGGCCGATGAGCTTCAGCACATAATCCCCGAGAAAGAACAGCACCGCCATGAGGCCCATGAGCAGGGCCAGCACGGAGATCGTCACCGCCTGGTGCTCCAGCATGCCGCGGTTGTTGTCGGCGAGGATCACCACGGACAGGATGGCGCCCGGGCCGGCAATGATCGGGATCGCAAGGGGATAGACCGCGAGCGAGGCGATGGTCTTGTCGGCGTCCAATTCCAGGGTCGGGGCGGGATGGGGATCGGAAAAGATCATGCCGGTGGCGAAGATGAACAGGATGAGGCCGCCGGCGATCTGGAACGACAGCACCGACACATGCATGGCATCGAGCAGGGCGCGGCCCGCCAGGGCGAAGAAGACCAAAATCAGGAACGCAAAGAAGCAGCATAGAAGCGCCGTCTTGCGCCGCTGGACCGGCGGCATCTCCGCCGTCGTCGCAACGAACATGGATAGGTGGCTTACGGGTTCGAGCACGGCCCAGAGCGTTACGAACTGGGTCAGGAACAGGTCGTAATCTTCAAGCATGCCGCCACCCCATGTATGAATGTGCCGAACGTGCAATAATTCGCCGGACGGTGCCAGAGCTGTGTGGCGCCAGGTGCGGCGGCGGCGCTCGGAATAAACGAAAAGGAACGGCCATGAAATGGGTTGTCTGGGTCGGCAGCGTGCGCAAGGGGTCCTACAACGCGGCGGTTGCCCGCGCGCTTCAGTCCCTGGCGCCCGTGGGCGTCGAGGTGGAAATTCTACCTTCGGTTGTAATTCTGCCCATCTATGATGCGGACCTCCAGGCGGAAGGCTTTCCCGATGCCGTGACCGACCTCGGCGCGACGCTGAAGGCCGCCGACGGGCTCATCGTGGTGACGCCGGAATATAATTATTCCGTGCCCGGCGGCCTCAAGAATGCCATCGACTGGGTGTCCCGCTTGCCCTCCAAGCCCTTGAAGGAAAAGCCGGTTCTCATCCAGTCGGCGTCCATGGGGGTGTTCGGCGGGGCGCGGGCGCAATATCATCTGCGCCAGATCCTGGTGTTCCTCGACGCCTTCGTGATGAACGTGCCCGAGGTGATGGTGGGGCAGGCGCAGCACAAGGTGAGCGAGCAGGGCGAGCTTTCGGATGCCGGCACCCGCGAGTTCATCGCCGGCCAGCTCAAGGCGTTCGAGGCCTATGTCCGGCGCGTGGCGCCCTGACCGCCGGGGCGCTCAGGCGCCCTGGTATTCCGCCCAAGACATTGGCGTTTCGAACACTTTCACCGCGAACAGGGCGGGCAGGGCGGGCTTGGCGCGCTGCCAGATCCAGATCGCGATATGCTCGGCGGTGGGGTTTTCCAGCCCCTCGATCTCGTTCAGGCAATAATGGTCCAACCGCTTGAGAAGCGGGGCAAAAGCGGCTTCCACGTCGAAGAAGTCGACGACGAAGCCGCTCACCGGATCCACCGGCCCGTCGAGCACCAGTTCCACCCGGTAGGAATGGCCGTGCATGCGGAAGCAGCGGTGCGTCTGCGGCACGTTGGGCAGGCGGTGGGCGGCTTCGAAGGTGAAGGCCTGGGTGATCTTCATGGGCGCATGCTCGGTAAAAACCTAAGGGATTCCAACCATCTTGTGGGTCTGGACGCTGAGGCGCCAGCGCGGATGGTCAAGGCAATAGGCGACCGCAGCGGCGGTATTCTCCACCCGGCGCGGACCATCCATGGGTTGCAGGAAGAAATGGGCGAAATCCAGTCCGGCCAAGGCGTCCGGCGCAATTCCGGGTTGCGGATAGACCAGCTTCAGTTCCTGCCCCCGCCGCAGCACCAGATCGGCGCCGGCCTTCGGGCTGACGCAGATCCAGTCGATGCCGTCCGGCGGCGCCAGGGTGCCATTGGTCTCGATGGCGATCTCAAAGCCGCGCGCATGGGTCGCCGCAACCAGAGTGGAATCGAGCTGCAGCAAGGGTTCTCCGCCGGTGAAGACGACATAGCGGCGCTCATATCCGCCGTCGCCCCACACCCGCGCCAGCGCCTCCGCCAGCGCCTCCGCATCGGTGAACCGGCCGCCGCCCTCGCCATCCAGGCCCACGAAGTCGGTGTCGCAGAAGCGACAGGTGGCGGTATCTCGATCCTGCTCCCGGCCCGACCACAGGTTGCAGCCGGAAAAGCGGCAGAACACCGCCGCCCGCCCCGCCTGGGCGCCCTCGCCCTGGAGGGTCTTGAACATTTCCTTCACCGCATAGGCCATGGCGCGCCTCTTAGCCCATTTTGCCGCGAAAGGGCAGATGGGCGCGGCGCGCCGACGAACGCCCGGTTTGAAGCGCTCTTCCGCGCTTCACCGTGCCTTTTCGCACGGCATTCGGGAAAGTTCCGCCGATTTCTGAATGCGCCCGTGCAAACTTCCTTTGCGAAGGCGCGGCTCGCACCGCCCGGGCCGCCCCCTTAAGTAAAGCGCCATGGACCCGGCCGACAGCGCCGGATCAAAGACCCCAAACGGGCGGCAGGCGCCGCCTCGGGAGACGGCTATGGAACTCACCGGCATCCACCACCTCACCGCCATCACGGCGGATGCTCCGTACAATCATGATTTCTACACCAAAACGCTGGGAATGCGGCTGGTGAAGAAGACCGTGAACCAGGACGACACCTCGGCCTATCACCTCTTCTATGCGGACGGCGAAGCCAATCCCGGCACCGACCTCACCTTCTTCGACTGGCCGGTGACGCCCGAGAAGCGCGGCACCAATGCGGTGGTCCGCACCGGCCTGCGGGTGCGGGACGAGGCCGCGCTTGAGTATTGGGCCGGGCGCCTCGCCGATGCCGGCGTCACCGCCGCGCCGATCGCCGAGCGGGACGGGCGCGCGACGCTCGACCTTCAGGATCGCGAGGGCCAGCGGCTCAGCCTCATCGTCGATGGCGGGCAGGGCCCCGGCGTTGCGTGGGACCGCAGCCCGGTGCCCGCCGCCCATCAGATCCGCGGCCTCGGCCCGATCACGCTCAGCGTGCCGGACCTTGCGCCCACCGACGCGGTGCTGACCGGCCTGATGGGCCTGCGCAAGGCGCGCAGCTTCGCCGGGCCGGACGGGGTGGAGACCGTCGTCTACGAAATGGGCGCCGGTGGCCCCGCGGCCGAAGTGCAGGTGCGCCTGGACAAAGGCATGGGCCGGGCGCGGCAGGGCGCGGGGGCGGTGCATCACGTGGCCTTCCGCGTGCCCACCTTCGCCGATTACGACGCCTGGGCGGCCCGGCTGCGGGAATTCGGCATGCCGTCCTCCGGCCCGGTGGACCGCTTCTATTTCCGCAGCCTCTATTTCCGCGAGCCCAACGGCATCCTGTTCGAACTCGCCACGGACGAACCCGGCTTCACCGCCGACGAGCCCTTGGCGACCCTCGGCGAAAAGCTCTCGCTGCCGCCCTTCCTGGAAGCCCGCCGGGCGCAGATCGAGGGCCGGCTGAAGCCGCTGGCGGCGTAAACACGCCTTTTAGGTTTTGAGAAGGGGCGCCGGGGTTCCTCCGGCGCCTTTTTCATTTTGCGGCCGTATCAGGGGATCACGGGGACGGCCGCCTCCGCGCCCTGCCAACCGGCGCCTCCCGCGCTATCATGTCCGGCCATCCCTGCGAGTCGTTTCCCCATGGCCATCCGCCGCCTGCCGCCCGTCCTGATCGACCGCATCGCCGCCGGCGAGGTGGTGGAGCGGCCGGCTGCGGCGGTGAAGGAGATCGTCGAGAATGCGCTCGATGCCGGCGCGCGCGCGATCGAGGTGGTGATCGACGGCGGCGGCCGCCGGCTTATCCGCGTCACCGACGACGGCGGCGGCATGGGGCCGGACGATCTCTCGCTCGCCATCGAGCGGCACGCCACCTCCAAGCTGCCGACGGAAGACCTGCTCGCCATCTCGACTCTCGGCTTTCGGGGCGAGGCGCTGCCCTCCATCGGCGCGGTGGCGCGGCTCGCCATCACCAGCCGGCCGGCGGGCGCGCCCCATGCCTACGAGATCCGCGTGGAAGGCGGCGTGGTCGCGCCGCCGCGCCCCGCGGCGCTCAATGGCGGCACGCGGGTGGAGGTGCGCGACCTGTTCTTCGCCACCCCGGCACGGCTGAAATTCCTGAAATCCGACCGGGCGGAAACCGCCGCCGCGCTCGATGTGGTGCGCCGGCTCGCGCTCGCCCGGCCGGAGGTGGCCTTCACGCTCGTCGCGGAGGAGCGCGGCCCGCTCACCTATCCCGCCCGCACGGCGGACGATGCCGGCCGGGCGCTGCGCATCGCCGATGTGCTGGGGGCGGAGGCGGGGCACAATGTGATTCCCGTGCGGGGCGAACGGGGCGGGGCGGTGCTGGAGGGGCTGGCGGGCCTGCCCACCTTCTCCAAGGCCAATTCGCTCTCCCAATATGTGTTCGTGAACGGCCGCCCGGTGCGCGACAAGCTGCTGATGGGCGCAATCCGTGGTGCCTATGCGGACCTGCTGCCGTCCGATCGCCACCCGCTGCTGGCCTTGTTCATCACGCTCGAGCCGCGCGAGGTGGATGTGAACGTCCATCCCGCCAAGACCGAGGTGCGGTTTCGCGACGGCGGCAACATCCGCGCGCTCATCGTGCGCACGCTCTCCGATGCGCTCGCTTTGCGGGCACCCCGCACCGCCGGCAGCATGGCCGACCGGCTGGTGGCCTTCGCTCGTCCGCAGGAGCAGGCGCTCGCCATGCCCTTGCGCAGTGGGGGCGGCGGGCTGGCCTCCGGGCCGGCCTGGACGCCGCGCTTCGTCGCGCCGCACCCCTCGCCCGCCGCACCCTATGATTGGCGCACGTCGCCGGCGCGGCCTTTGGGGGACGAGGGATTTTCCGAAAGCGGGGAGGGCGCCGGACCGCTCCCGGGCCTCCAGGGCCTGCTGGACGTGGGCGCGCCGACCGCCGATTCCCGCCCCGCCGCGACGCCGGTGGAGGGGGCGGATCTGGACAAGCCGCTCGGCGCCGCGCGGGCGCAATTGCACGAGACCTATATCGTCGCCCAGACCCGCGACGGCGTGATCCTGGTGGACCAGCACGCCGCCCACGAGCGCTTGGTCTATGAGAAGCTCAAGGTGGCGCTGGCCCGCGACGGGGTCGCCCGCCAGGGATTGCTGGTGCCGGTGGTGGTGGATCTGGAGCCGGCCGAGGCGGACCGGCTGATCGAGCGGGCGGGCGATCTTTCCGCCCTCGGCCTGGGGGTGGAGAGCTTCGGCCCCGGCGCCGTGCTGGTGCGCGAGGTGCCGGCCTTGCTGAAGGACGGCGATGTCACGCGCCTCGTGCGCGACCTCGCCGAGCATGCGGCGGAATGGGACGATGCCTTGCCGCTGGAACGCCGCCTGCTGCATGTGGCCGCCACCATGGCCTGCCACGGCTCGGTGCGCGCCGGGCGTCGCTTGAAGGTGGAGGAGATGAACGCTCTTCTCCGCGAGATGGAATCGACCCCTAATGCGGGGGAGTGCAATCACGGCCGGCCAACCTTCGTTGCCCTGTCGCTGAAGGACATGGAAAAATTGTTCGCCCGGCGGTGAGGATCCACCAGGGCGAGTAAGGTCCATACTCCCTCCCCCCTTGCGGGGGAGGGTCGGGGTGGGGGGTCACGTGCCGAAACCCCAGCGCGGGGCGGACGGAGCGATACCCCCCTCCCAGCCCTCCCCCGCAAGGGGGGAGAGTCACCCCTAATGCCGGGGAGGGCAATCGCGGCCGGCCGACCTTCGTTGCCCTGTCGTTGAAGGACATGGAAAAATTGTTCGCCCGGCGGTGAGGACCGACCAGGGCGAGTATGGTCCGTACTCCCTCCCCCCTTGGGGGGAGGGTCGGGGCGGGGGGGTCGGGCCGAAAACCCCAGCGCGGGGCGGGCGGAAAGACACCCCCCTCCCAGCCCTCCCCCGCAAGGGGGGAGGGTGAAACCCTTTGCGGGGAGGGCAATCGCGGCCGGCCGACCTTCGTTGCCCTGTCGCTGAAGGACATGGAAAAATTGTTCGCCCGGCGGTGAGGATCGACCAGGGCGAGTGGGGTCCATTCTCCCTCCCCCCTTGCGGGGGAGGGCCGGGGAGGGGGTCTCGGGCCGAAACCCCAGCGCGGGGCGGGCGGAAAGATACCCCCCTCCCAGCCCTCCCCCGCAAGGGGGGAGGGTGAAACCCTTTGCGGGGAGTGCAATCGCGGCCGGCCGACCTTCGTCGCCCTGTCGTTGAAGGACATGGAAAAATTGTTCGCCCGGCGGTGAGGACCGACCAGGGCGAGTGGGGTCCATACTCCCTCCCCCCTTGCGGGGGAGGGTCGGGGCGGGGGGGTCGGGCCGAAAACCCCAGGCGCTGGGCGGGCGGAAAGACACCCCCCTCCCAGCCCTCCCCCGCACGGGGGGAGGGTGAAACCCTTTGCGGGGAGGGCAATCGCGGCCGGCCGGCCTTCGTTGCCCTGTCGCTGAAGGACATGGAAAAATTGTTCGCCCGGCGGTGAGGATCGACCAGGACTAGTGGGGTCCATTCTCCCTCCCCCCTTGCGGGGGAGGGCCGGGGAGGGGGGCTCGGGCCGAAAACCCCAGCGCGGGGCGGGCGGAAAGACACCCCCCTCCCAGCCCTCCCCCGCAAGGGGGGAGGGTCACCCCCTTGCCGGGCAGGGAGGGCGAGTCGGGACGGCGCAAGCCCTTTCGGAGGGCGGCGGAAAAATGGCGGGAAAATGGTTCGCCGGCTGTGGATGACGTGCATAAGACGGCGCCCGCGCCGGGGCCGCTATCCACAGGGCGGGGGCGCCGGAAACTCCACACGCGCAAGGGCGTTAGGGCTTTATTAACAGGCTGCGGTCCACTATATTTAGTAGGCGAACGGCCTCGTTGGCCCCAAATCTGTGTTTGCGGAATCGGCAGACTCGCTTTAGCGTCAGTCACCTCAGCGGCGGACAAATCCTCTGGCTCCGGCCTCGGACCCGACCGGCGCGGATCCCCAATCACAGCAGTCCGGCCAGGGACGGCGCACGCCGCCGTACCCGCTTTGTTGCGTACCGGTTGCGCCCTTTGAGCTAATATGTGCCCCCCGGGGGCGAGGAGCTTCGGTCATGCGCGTTGAACGCCGCTACACCACGGATGGACAGTCTCCCTACGCGGCCATTCCGTTCCGCGAGACGGTGAGCGAGATCCGCAATCCGGACGGTTCGGTGGTCTTCCGCCAGGAAGGCATCGAAGTCCCGGCCCAATTCTCCCAGGTCGCGAGCGATATCCTCGCGCAGAAATATTTCCGCCGCGCCGGCGTCCCCGCGCGCCTCAAGAAGGTGGAGGAGAATGCCGTCCCCTCCTTCCTGTGGCGCTCGGTGGCGGACGAGGCGGCGCTCGCCGATCTGCCGAGGGAGCAGCGCACGGTGGGGGAAATCTCCGCCAAGCAGGTGTTCGACCGTCTCGCCGGCACCTGGACCTATTGGGGCTGGAAGGGCGGCTATTTCGACACCGAGGCCGACGCCCAGGCGTTCTTCGACGAGCACCGCTACATGCTCGCCATGCAGATGGTGGCGCCCAATTCCCCGCAATGGTTCAACACCGGGCTGCACTGGGCCTATGGCATCGACGGGCCGGGGCAGGGCCATTTCTATGTGGATCACGAGAGCGGGGAGCTGACCGCCTCAACTTCCGCCTATGAGCATCCCCAGCCGCACGCCTGCTTCATCCAGTCGGTGGCGGACGATCTGGTCGGCGACGGCGGCATCATGGATCTGTGGGTGCGCGAGGCGCGCCTGTTCAAGTACGGCTCCGGCACCGGCTCGAATTTCTCGTCCCTGCGCGGCGAGGGCGAGAAGCTCTCCGGCGGCGGGCGCTCGTCCGGCCTCATGAGCTTCCTGAAGATCGGCGATCGCGCCGCCGGCGCCATCAAGTCGGGCGGCACCACGCGCCGCGCCGCCAAGATGGTGGTGGTGGACGCCGACCATCCCGATATCGAAGCCTATGTGGACTGGAAGGTCGCGGAAGAGCAGAAGGTCGCCGCGCTCGTCACCGGCTCCAAGATCAATGCCAAGCACCTGAAAGCCGTGCTCAAGGCGTGCGTGAATTGCGACGGCAATGGCGATGATTGCTTCGACCCGGAGAAGAACCCGGCGCTGAAGCGCGAGATCAAGGCCGCCCGCAAGGCCTGCGTGGCCGACGCCGCGATCCGCCGCATCATCCAATATGCCCGCCAGGGCTATAAGGACCTGGATCTCGCCATCTACGACACCGATTGGGACGGGGAAGCCTATCTCACGGTGGCGGGGCAGAATTCCAACAATTCGGTGCGCGTCACCGACGACTTCCTGCGCGCGGTGGAAGCCGATGCCGACTGGAACCTGATCCGCCGCACCGACGGCAAGATCTCCAAGACCATCAAGGCCCGCGAATTGTGGGAGAAGATCGGCTCGGCGGCGTGGCATTGCGCCGATCCCGGCATCCAGTTCCACACCGCCGTGAACGATTGGCACACCTGCCCGGCGGGCGGCGAGATCCGCGCCTCCAATCCGTGCTCGGAATATATGTTCCTGGACGACACGGCCTGCAATCTGGCGTCCCTGAACCTGCTGCAGTTCCGTGCCCCCTCCCAACCCTCCCCCGCAGGCGGGGGAGGGCAGGGGTGGGGGTTCGACGTGGAGAGCTTCGAGCACGCGGTGCGGCTGTGGACCGTGGTGCTGGAAATCTCCGTGCTGATGGCGCAATTCCCCTCGCGCCGCATCGCCGAGCTGTCCTATGAATACCGCACGCTCGGCCTCGGCTACGCCAATATCGGCGGCCTGCTGATGAGCTCCGGCATTCCCTATGACTCGGCCGAGGGCCGCGCCATCTGCGGCGCCATCTCCTCGATCATGACCGGCATCTGCTATGCCACCTCGGCCGAGATGGCCGCCCAGCTGGGCACCTTCCCGGCCTATGACGCCAATGCCCAATCCATGCTGCGGGTGATCCGCAACCACCGCCGCGCCGCCTATGGCGAAGCCTCGGGCTATGAGGGGCTCTCGGTCGCCCCGGTGCCGCTCGACCATGGCTCGATCAAGGATGCCCGGCTCGCCGCGCACGCCAAGGGCGCGTGGGACAAGGCCCTCGCCGGCGGCGAGGCCAACGGCTATCGCAATGCCCAGGTCTCGGTGATCGCCCCCACCGGCACCATCGGCCTGGTGATGGATTGCGACACCACCGGCATCGAGCCCGACTTCGCTCTGGTGAAGTTCAAGAAGCTGGCCGGCGGCGGCTATTTCAAGATCATCAACCGCGCCGTGCCCGAGGCGCTGCGCGCGCTCGGCTACGGGGAGGCGCAGATCGCCGAGATCGAGGCCTATGCGGTGGGCCACGGCTCGCTGGCCCAGGCCCCGGCCATCAACCATTCCACCCTGCGCGCCAAGGGCTTCGACGACGCGGCCCTGGCCAAGGCGGAAGCCGCGGTGAAGACCGCGTTCGATATCAAGTTCGCGTTCAATCGCTGGACCTTCGGCGAGGACTTCCTAGTGAAGTCCCTCGGCGTCGCCCCGGCCCAGCTCGCCGATGCGAAGTTCGACCTCTTGGCCCATCTCGGCTTCTCCAAGGCCGATATCGACGTGGCGAACGTGCATATCTGCGGCGCCATGACGCTCGAAGGCGCGCCCTTCCTGAAGGCCGAGCACCTGCCGGTGTTCGACTGTGCCTCGCCGTGCGGGCGCATCGGCAAGCGGTTCTTGTCGGTGGAGAGCCACATCCGCATGATGGCGGCGGCGCAGCCCTTCATCTCGGGCGCCATCTCCAAGACCATCAACATGCCGAACGACGCGACGGTGGAGGATTGCAAGGACGCCTATCTGCTCTCCTGGCGCCTCGCGTTGAAGGCCAATGCGCTTTATCGCGACGGTTCCAAGCTCTCCCAGCCGCTCAATGCCCAGCTCGTGGCGGACGATGAGGACGAGGAGGATGCGGTGGAAGCGCTGGTCGCCCAGCCCGCCGCCGCCCGCACCGCCGCGGTCAGCGAGAAGATCGTCGAGCGGGTGATCGAGCGCATCGTCGAGCACCGGGTGCGCGAGCGCGAGAAGATGCCCGATCGCCGCAAGGGCTATACCCAGAAGGCGGTGGTCGGCGGCCACAAGCTCTATCTGCGCACCGGCGAATATGACGACGGCTCGCTCGGCGAGATCTTCATCGACATGCACAAGGAGGGCGCGGCCCTTCGCTCGCTGCTGAACAATTTCGCCATCGCGATTTCGCTCGGCCTGCAATATGGCGTGCCGCTGGAAGAATATGTGGACGCCTTCACCTTCACCCGCTTCGAGCCCGCCGGCCCGGTGCAGGGCAATGACACCATCAAATATGCCACCTCGATCCTGGACTATGTGTTCCGCGAGCTGGCGGTGTCCTATCTCGGCCGCAACGACCTCGGCCATGTGGAGCCCTCCGAAACCGGCTTCGACGCGCTCGGCAAGGGCGTGGACGAAGGCAAGGCGCCGGCCTCGGCCGCCGCGCGGGTGGTCTCCAAGGGCCTGGTGCGCGGCAAGAATGTGAGCCTGCTGGCGACCCCGCCGGCGGAGCCGCGCGCGGCGAGCGACAATGTCACCCTGCTGCGAGCCCGCACCGAGGGGGCGACCGCCCTCAAGGTCGAGCCCGAGCTTTCCCCGGCCCTGCGGCAGGACGCGCTTCCCGAGGCGGCGCCCAGCCTTGAGATTTCGGTCTCGACCTCGCTCAACTGGGGCGCGGCCCGCACCGCCGACCGCCGCGCCGAGGCCCGCGCCAAGGGCTATGAGGGCGAAGCCTGCCCCGAGTGCATGAACTTCACCATGGTGCGCAACGGCACCTGCCTGAAGTGCGATACCTGCGGCGGCACCACCGGCTGCAGCTGAGTATTCTAGCGCGTTGTGGCGCGTGGAAAACCGAAGGGTGGGCAGGAACGGCGCGCGAGGGCCGCTCCTGCCCACCGGATGCCCTGGGGGCGGAGAGCATCCGGAGTGAGCGGGCGCACGGCATCAGCGCCCGGTGATCTGGTCCCGATTGTGCTCGTGCAGCGCGGCGATCTCCGGGGTCAGCGCCTCGCCGAAATCGGCGAATTCGAACACCGGGCGGATCTCGATCTCGCTCGGGCCGGGCATGGGATTGGGACAGCGCTTCACCCAGGCCACCGCTTCCGCCATGTCCTTGACCTGCCACATCCAGAAGCCGGAGACGATTTCCTTGGTCTCGGCGAACGGCCCGTCGATGACCGTGCGGCTGGTGCCGTCGAAGGCGACGCGCTTGCCCTTGGAGGTGGGTTGCAGGCCGTCGCCGGACAGCATGACGCCCGCGGCGATCAGCTCCGCATTGAACTTGCCCATGGCTTCCAGCAAGTCGCTGGAGGGCATCATGCCCGCTTCGCTCTCGGCGGTCGCCTTCACCATCACCATCACGCGCATGGGTCTCTCCTCTCGGGATCGGGGCGTTTCATCCGCCGCCGATCCTAAGACGCGGCGTGGGCCGCCGCGCCGACATTCGCCGCGGCATTTTCAGGAGCGCTTCACTCCATCACCACGGCATGGTCGTTGTCCGCCGGCGCTGCGGCGGGCGCGCGCAGCAGCAGCACGAGCGGCATGGCGATCAGGGTCAGGATCATCATGAACTGGAAGTCGTCCATATAGGCGATGATGGTCGCCTGGAGGGTGATGATCTGGTCCAGCGCCGCGCGGCCGCCCGCGAGCAGCGGGTCCATGTGCTGATGCACCCAGGGGTCCTCGAAGGCGTGGTTGAAGGGCGTCACATAGGCCGCGATATTCTCGTGGTTCACCTGCACATTGTCCGCCAGCAGCGCCGTCACATAGGCGATGCCGACGCTGGAGCCGATGTTGCGGGAGAGATTGTAGAGGCCCGTGCCTTCGCCGCGCATGGGGGCGGGCAAGGTGGAGAAGGCCACGGTGGTCAGTGGCACGAACAGGAAGCCGAGCCCGGCCCCCTGCACGAAGCCGACCCACACCACGGTCCATTGCGACACGTCCGGCGTCCATCCCGTCATGGCATACATGGCCCAGGCGGTGAGGCCGAGGCCGAGGGTCAGAAGGATGCGCGTATCCACCCGCCCGATCAGCCGGCCGACGATGAACATGCACAGCATGGTGCCGAGGCCGCGCGGGCCCATCACCAGCCCGGCGGTCATCACGGGATAGCCCATCAGGGTCTGGAGATAGGGCGTCATCAGCGCCAGCGAGGCGAGATAGGTGACGCCGACGATGAAGATGAAGAACATGCTGACCGAGAAGTTCCGGTCCAGAAACAGCCGCGGATTGACGAAGCTGTTCTGCGCCGTGAACGTGTGGACCAGGAACACATAGGTGGCCGAGGCGCACACCACCGCCCAGATGATGATCTCGCCGGAGGAGAGCCAGTCGAGCTGCTCGCCCCGGTCCAGGAACAATTGCAGCGTCGCGATCGCCACCGAGAGCGCGCCGAAGCCGAGCCAGTCGAGCTTCGCGCTCGCGTTGCGGGAGGTTTCCACCACGAACACGGTGATGCCGGCGAACGCCAGCAGGCCGATCGGCAGGTTGATGTAGAACACCCAGCGCCAGCTCATGTTGTCGGTCAGCCAGCCGCCGATCACCGGCCCGAGCACCGGGCCGACCATCACCGACACGCCGAACAGCGCCATGGCGGAGCCGCGCTCCTGCGGCGTGTAGATGTCCAGCAATATGCCCTGCGACAGCGGCACCAGGGCCGCGCCGAACAGCCCCTGCGCCAGGCGGAAGGCGACGATCTCAACCAGCGACTGGGACAGGCCGCACAGGATCGAGGCGATCACGAAGCCGGCGATGGCGGTGAGCAGCACGCGCTTGCGCCCGAACCGGTTCGCGAGGAAGCCGGACGGCGGCGTCATGATCGCGGCGGCGACGATATAGGAGGTCAGCACCCAGTTGATCTGGTCCGCGCTCGCCGAGACGCTGCCCTGGATATAGGGCAGCGCCACGTTGGCGATGGTGGTGTCGAGCGCCTGCATGATCACGGCGAGGATCACGCAGGCGGTGATCGCGCCCCGGTTCGCGATCGCCGGGGTCGCGCCGGCGGCGGCCTCAGCCATGGCTCGGGGCTCCGAACAGGTCCGACACGAAGGTCGGCAGGCCGCGCGGATGGCCCGTGTCCACCTCGACCGTGACGCTCATGCCGACCCGCAGCGGCGGCTTGCCGGCAAGGTTGTCGAAATGGATGATCATGGGGATGCGCTGCACCACCTTCACCCAATTGCCGGTGGTGTTCTGCGCCGGCAGCAGCGAGAAGCTGGCGCCCGAGGCCGGGCTGATGCTCTCCACCGTGCCGGTCCATTCGACGCCGGGATAGGTGTCCACCGTGATGATCGCCGGCTGCCCCGGCTTGACGAAGGTCAGCTCGGTTTCCTTCGGGCTCGCCGCGACCCAGATATTCGTGGTCGAGACGAGGCTGAAGGCCTGCTGGGCGGTATCGAGATAGGCGCCCACCTGGAGCGAGGGCACATTGGTCACGATGCCGTCGAACGGCGCCCGGACGACGGTTTCGTTGAGGTCGCGCTGGGCCTTGTCCACGGCGGATTTCGCCTGGAGATAGGACGGGTTCTGCTCCACCGGCTGGTCGGCATCGCCGCCGAGCTGCGCCAGCGTCGCCGCCGCCTGGGCCTTGGCCACGGCCACCTTCTGGTTCGCGCTGTCGAGATTCTGCTTGGCCTGGTCATAGGCGGCCTTGGAGGCGGCCGCGCTCGCCAGCAATTCCTCCTGGCGCTTGAACGAGGTTTCGTAGAACGGAAGGTCCGCCTGCGCCTGGGCGATCTCGGCCTGCGCCTGCTTGTAATTGGCCTTCAGGGTGAGGATCTGGTTGCGCACCGTGCCGAGTTGGGCGGTCGCGCCTTCGAGCGCGATCTGGAACGTATCCTGCTGGAGCTGGAACAGGATGTCGCCCTTCTTCACGGTCTGGTTGTTGTGCACGGCGATGGACGCGACGATGCCCGCCACATCGGTGGAGATGCCCACCGTATCGGCCTGGACAAAGGCATTGTCCGTGGACATCACGCGCCCGCCTGTGACGTAGAAATAGCCGCCCACCACCAGGGCCACCGGCAGCAGCGCGAACAGGACGGTGCGCACGAGGCTGCGGCGGGACCTGGCGGGACGCGCGGGCGCGTCCTTTTCCTCAGCTGCGGGTGGTATGGCCGGCGGTTCGCTCCGGCCTTCCCGCATGGTGTCGAGGCTGGCCGGCTTTGCGGCGCCGGCATCCGCCCGGAGCGCGGCGAGGGCGGGGCGTTCGATGGATTGAGCTTCAGCCATGGGTTTTTTCCTGATCGTCGCCAGGTTCGTTGGACAGGGAGTCGAGGAGATTGGTCTTCATGACCGCGAGCACCTGCATCACGCGGGCGCGGTCCTCGTCGGAAACGCCCGCAAGCGCTTCCGCGCGCGTGGCCTCGCCGATCTTTTGCATCTCGGCGAGCAGCGGGCTCGCGTCCGCGCGCAGATAGAGCAGCCAGATCCGCCGGTCGGTGGGATGGCGCCGCCGCTCGATGAGGCCGCGCTGTTCCAGCTTGTCGAGAATGCGCACCAGGGTGATGGGCTCGATCTCCAGCAGGTCGGCGAGTCCGCCCTGGTGGATGCCCTCGTTGCGCTTGAGATAGGCCAGCGTCTGCCAATGGGAGCGCGTCAGCCCGGAACAGCGCGCGCGCTGCTCGAACCGCTTGCGCAGCAGGCGGGCAACGTCGTGCAGCAGGAAACCGAGCGTGGAATGGTCCACCATTTGAGAGCTTTCATATTATAAGCATGCTCATTAGCAGCACGTTATATGACACGATCGCCGCCGCGCCAGTCCCGCGCGATCACGCTTGCTCGATTGGTGCTCTGTCGTGGGGGTGGTGGAGACCGCGCACGGGATCGCGCGCCCGCGGCCGAGGGCCGGGCGTGCCGCGGCCCTTACGCGGCGCCGCGCGGGCGATCCTTGGAACGGCAGCTTCCGCGGCGCCCCGTGCATGCACGGGGCAGGCCCGTGCGAGACGGCGGGTCCTGCAACAGCCCCCGCCGCGCCGGCGGGATGCTAGGCCCGGGCGGCGTGCGCGGCGGCGACCAGCCGATCCACCTCGGCCGGATCGGTGCGGAACGAGCACACCAGGCGCACGAAGGCGGCGTCCGGGCCGATGGGCGCGAGCCCGGAGGCGAGGCGCGGCCATTCGTAATAATGCGCACCGGCCGCTTGCAGCGCGTCGTGGAGCGGGCGCGGCAGGATGGCGAAGACCTCATTGGCCTGCGTCGGCACGGGCAGCGCGACGCCCGGGACGCCTGCGAGCCCGGCCGCGAGCCGCGCCGCCATGGCGTTCGCGTGCCGGGCGGTTTCGCGCCAGAGCCCGCCTTCCAGATAGGCCACCATCTGCGCGCCCAGGAACCGGCTCTTGGAAATCACATGGGCGCCGCGCTTTACGCGATAGGCGAAATGCTCCGCCCGTGCCGGATCGAAGACCACCACGGCCTCCGCCCCCATGGCGCCGTTCTTGGTGGCGCCGAAGGTCATGATGTCCACGCCCGCCTTCCAGGTCAGCTCGGCCGCGCTCGCGTTGGAGGCGGCGAGCGCATTGGCGAAGCGCGCGCCGTCCATGTGCAGGGTGAGGCCGTGCGCGCGGCAATAGGCGCCGATCTCGCCCACCTCGTCGGCCCCATAGACGAGGCCGAGTTCGCTCGCCTGGGTGATTGAGACCGCAGCCGGCATCTGCTGATGGAAGCCGCGCTTGAAATCGCGGCGCGACCGCTCGATCTCGTCCACGCTCAGCTTGCCGCCGAAACCCTCCAGCGTGGTGAGCTTGGCGCCCCCGGTGAAGAATTCCGGCGCGCCGCATTCGTCCGTGTTGAGATGGGAATCGCGGTGGCAGAATATGGTGCCGAAGGGCGGGCTGAGCGCGGAGAGCGCGAGCGCATTGGCTGCGGTGCCGGTGGCCACCAGGAAGACCTGTGCCTCGGTCTCGAACACCTCCCGCAGCAGATCCGCCGCGCGCGCGCTCCAGGGATCGGCGCCATAGGAGGGCGCCGGCCCTTCGTTCGCCTGCGCGAGCGCGGCCAGGATCGTGGGATGAACGCCGGCTGTGTTGTCGGATGCGAATTCCATGGGCTGAGTAGACAGAATTCCGCCGGTCCGCGAAGCCCCGCGGTGGTCACGATCCACAGATGAAACCCGCAGGGCGGGACCTTGTCCTGAAACCCGCAGGGCGGGTCCTGGTCGGGCAGGGACCCTAGGCGGTGGCGGCGGCGGGGCCGGGATCTTCCAGCAGAATGCAATTGCGCCCGGCCATCTTGGCCCGGTAGAGCGCCTTGTCGGCGCGCCCATAGATATCGGCCGCGTTCTCGCCCGGTATGGCGGCGGCGACGCCGGCGGAGAAGGTATAGGCGAAGTCCGGCCGCTCCGGCAGCGGACGGGACATCTGGATCGTCGCAAGCATCTGCTCCACCAGCAGCCGCGCCTGGGCGATGGAGGTATCGGGAAAGACCAGGACGAATTCCTCGCCGCCGATCCGCCCGAAGCAATCGCGCCGCCGCACCTGTCCCTGGATGCGCCGGGCGAAATCCCGCAGGATCAGGTCGCCCGCCTGGTGGCCGTAATGGTCGTTGATATATTTGAAATTATCGAGATCCAGCACGGCCACGCAGCCGGCCGCCCCCGGCGCGCGGCCCGGGCGGGCGAGCTTGCCGTCGGGCCGCAGCATGTCCTCGATGCGCGCGATCACATAGCGCCGGTTGGCGACGCCCGTGAGATCGTCCGTATGGGCGGCCTTGATGGCGCGGTCGCGATCCTGCCGCACCCGGCGCTCCTCGGCCCGCAGGGAGGTGATGTCGCTGGCGAGGCACAGCATCCAGCCGTTGCTCTGCACGGTCTCGGTCATCCACAGCCAGCGCCCGTCCATCAGATCGGTCTCGAAGGCCCGGAATCCGGTCTTGCCGCGGCGCGACTGGGTCGAGATCAGCCAGGCTTCGAAATCGGCGGTGCGGATCACGGTGCCGCGCCCGGCATGGAAGTTGCGCCGCATCAGGTCGCCCCAGAAGGGGGCTTCGCCGGGGTCGAGGAAGAAGGCCGAGCGGAACGACGCGTTGGCATAGCGCAGGCGGTCGAACATGTCGTACGCCGCCACCAGGACCGGCGTGTGTTCGTAAAGCTGCGCAAGGGCTTCGCTGGTATCGGGCATCACCCGCACTCTAGCCGAGAGCAGGGCGGCAAACGAGACGGAATACGCCGGTCAATGATGGCAAATCCGCCCGCGCTCCGCACGCAGACGTGAGGCGGGGCGGGGTTCCGTTGCGGCACCGGCTCGGGCAGAGTTCCTGCCGCAAGGAGAACAGCCATGGCCCTACGTCCTCTCGCTTATGTGGCCGTTCTGGGCGCGACGCTGGCCCTGGCCGGCACCGCTGCCGCCCATCACGGATGGGGCAGCTACGACGTCGCGAAGGCGTTCACCATCTCCGCGCCCGTGGATCATCTCGACTGGAGCAATCCCCACGCGCACATCCAGCTGAAATACGAAAACGAAACCTGGGAGGCGACGCTTGCCCCGCTCTCGCGCATGGCGGCGCGCGGCCTCTCGCCCGATGCGCTGAAGCCGGGAACGGTGGTGCAGGTGTTCGGCTATCCCTCCACCCGCACCGCGCACGAGATGCGGGCCGAGCGAATCACGATCGCCGGCGAGAGCTACGAATTGCGCTAGCCATGCTCGAGCTCATCGCGGCGGGCGCGGCGGCGCTGGAGGTCTCGGCGCTGGGCACGGCGGCGCGTGCCACCACCTGGCTCTATCCCGCCGCCAATCTCGCCCACATCCTCGGAGCGGCGCTGGCGGTGGGCGCGATCGCCACATTCGACGTGCAGATCCTGCGCGGGGCGCCGGAGGCGGGCTGCGTCGTGCGCGCGGCGCTCCCGGTGGCCGTGGCGGGCCTCCTGCTGCAGGCCGTCTCCGGGGTGGTCCTGGTCTCGGCCGAGGCCGCGACGATGGTGAAGAACCCGGCCTTCCTGGCGAAGATGGCGCTGCTGGTGCTGGCCCTGGCCAATGTGGCCGCCTTCCACGTCCGCTTCGGGGCCGCGCTGCGCAGCGGGGCGGAGCTGAAACGGGCGAAGGGCCCGGCGGCGATCTCGCTCGCGAGCTGGGTGCTGGTGCTGCTCGCGGGACGGGCGATCGCCTATGTCTGACGCTGGGGTGTGATCCCGACGGGCGCGCGGCGCCCGCTCAGCGGGTCTCGGGCGCGGTGCCGGCGCGGCCGGCGAGCCAGGAGAGCAGGGGATTGTCCGGCTTCTTGGGCTGGCTGCCCGGCAGGCTCGCCACGACGATGATCCGCGTGACCTCGCCGCGCTTATAGGCTTCCAGGAACTTTGGATATTCGTTGAACGAGATGCAGCCGTTGGAATCGCCGCGCGGCCCCATCATGTAGCTGTGGGTCAGGAAGCCGTCGCGGCCGTACATGGGCTCCTTGCCCACCGGACGCATGCGCAGCGCCTCGACCCCGTGGAACAGGGCTTCGCGCATGCTCAGCTCATAGGTGTTCGGCGGGGTGGGGCCGACCATCTTCTTCGAGACGTGGCGCACGTCGTCGAACGTGTCGCCATAACCGGAATGCGCCTCCAGCTTCTCGCCGCTCGGCATGTACACGGTCTTGCCGGCGATGTCGTAGACGGCGAAGCGGTCGGTGGGGCCGGGCAGGATGGACTGGGCGGCCGGCGGCACCACCTGGGGCGCGAGCTTCGGCGCGGGCTCCTCGCCGAACGGCTTGTCCGAGGGCGGGAGATAGGCGAGCTGCGTGCCGCCGATCTGGTTGGCGATCTGGCGCGACAGCGGGTTGCGCGTGGGCAGCGGGGCGCTGCTCGGCAGGCCGAGATCGGGCGCGGCGGACAGCTGGGTCTGCGAGGGCAGGCCGGGCGAGAGCAGCGGCTTCACCGGCGGCAGGGGCACGGAGCGGGACGCTTCCAGCGGCTCGGCCGGCGGCAGCGCGGAGGCAAGGGCGGTCCGCCGGGGCACGAAGGAGCCCTGCGCGGTGCGGATGCCGCCGTCGAACATCCAGCTCGGCGCCAGGATGATCGCCCCGGCGGACCGGAAACTCTCGATGTCGGTCACGTCCCCAGCGGCGTCGTCCAGCGCAGGGGCCGGCTGCACGGGGGCGGCGAACACCTGGACCGGGGGCGGCAGGGGCGCCGGCGGCACGTCGATCCGGTGGCTGGAGCCGCCGGCCAGCATGCGCCATTCGGCATCGGAAGTGACGATGAGCGTTGCGGCGGCCAGCGCGCCGATGCCGATGACCAACGCGCCGAAGACGACCAGCGGCAGCCGGGCCTTGGATGAGACAGGGCTATCCATGTAGCCGGTGTCGTCATAGGGCGTGTAGGTCATGGTCCTCACTGCGCGAACGGATTTCGATCCCGATCCTGAACGCGGCGGATTGTGCCGCGCTGTGCGAATCGGATGTCTGCGCCCGCGCCGAACGGCCCGTGGGCTTTTTACCTTGGCTTTCCAGGCCGGAACCGATGGTCTGTCCGTCCTGCCGATACCCCACAGCTACCAGCGCTTGGTAACCATTTTATTGATCTTGCCGCATCAAGCAAATCAGGATGGCGCAAATATGTAGCGCGGGAGCCTAGATCCGTGCAAACGCCGCGCCGTCGCACCTCTAAAATGCGTGATAAAACAAGCCGCTTTGCAAACTCCGCGCAAGGCGAGCGGCGGCCTGCGGGCGCCGTTGCGGGGCCGCCGGGTGCGCCGGATGGTATTTTGTTGCCATGAATGCGGCGCGGGGCCGCGGCGGGCGCGCCGGCCGGCAGCCGCGGAAGTTTCGGTTGGAGGCGGCGGCGGGCGGGGCCATCATCGCCCCATGATCGACCTGCGAAACATCGAGACCTTCTTCTGGGCGGCGGCGCTCGGCAGCCTGCGGGCGGCCTCGGAGAAGCTCGGCACGACCCAGCCCGCCATCTCCCAGCGCATCGCCTCGCTGGAGGCGGCGCTGGGCGTGCGGCTGTTCGAGCGGGAGGCGCGCGGCGTCAAGCTCACGGCCAAGGGACACGAGCTGCTCTCCCATGCCGAGCGCATGATGCAGGCGCGCCACGACATGCTGCAAGCGGCGCGCGACCAGACCACCATGAGCGGCACCTTGCGGATCGGCGTGGCGGAAACCATCGTCCAGACCTGGCTGCCGCGCCTGATCGAACAGGTGCATTCTGCTTATCCCTCGCTGGTGCTGGAAATCGAGGTGGACAGCACGCACGTGCTGCAATCCCACCTCATGGCGCGGCAGATCGACGTGGCGTTCCTCATGGGGCCGGTGCTGGAGGCGCGGGTGGAAAACCTGCACCTGTGCACCTATCCGCTGGCCTGGGTGGTGAAGCCGGGGGTCGACCTCGGGCCGGGTCCGCTGACCCTGGACCGGGTCGCGACCCTGCCCATCATCACCTATCCCTCCAACAGCTCGCCCTATCGCATGGTGCGCGACATGCTGATGCGCTCCGGCATATCAACCCCGCGCATGTATGGCTGCGCCTCGCTCTCCATGGTGGTGCGCATGGTGCTGGACGGCATCGGCACCGCCGTCATCACGCCGGTTTTCCTCGGCAAGGAGCTGGAGCGGGGCGACTTGCAGCTGCTGAACGTGGTGTGCGATCCGCTGCCGGACCTCAGCTTCACGGCGAGCTGGATCGACGGGCCGGAGAGCTATCCCTCGCGCGTCATCGCCCGCCTCGCGCAGACCGTGGCCGGGGGTGTGTCCCCGCGCGAGATGCAGGCATAAATCCGGCTTATACGTCGCTTCCAAACATACAATTGGACAGCCGCCGCCCCCATGCCTTGCAATGACCCTCAGAACGACGGCGTCAACGCTGCGGCAGAGGGATAGCGATCATGACATACGAGCGTGCGCCCGGCGTGCGATGGGTGTCCCGTGGGGACGTTCTGCCGGCTTCGGTCGGCTGAGGCCGGCATGCCGGCTCTTTTCCCCATCGACGAGGCGGCTTTCCTCGCGGCGCGGCGCGGCGCCCTGCTGGAACTTGCCGGCGGGCGCGGACTTGGCGGGATCGCCGTGTTCGGCCATGGCAGCGCGCTCGGCACGGGCACGAAATCCCATGGCGCGCTGCGCTTTCTCAGCGGCTGGGACGGCCATGAGAGCGCCGCGCTTCTGCTGATCCTCCCCGCCGGGTCCCATCTGCTGGTGGCGAGCCCCTTCATGGTGCCGCTGGCGCGCGATCTGCGCCCCGACCTTGTGGTGCATGACGTGCGGCCGGACGCCTGGGCCGCAGCGCTGGGCGCCCTGGTGCCGGCGGGCGCGCCCCTCGGCTGCGTCGGCTTCGACGAGATGCCGGCGCGCATCTTCCGCGATCTCGGCGCCCTCGCCGGCGGCCCCGCGCTCGATGCGGACGTGGCGCGGCTGCGGCTGGTCAAGGACGCGGCCCAGCAGCACCTTCACCGCGCCGCCGCCGCCTTGTGCGACGAGCTGTTCGCGGCGCTGGGCGCAGAGCTTTGCGCGCGCCTGCCGGCCTGGCAGATCCAGCTGAACCTGGAAATGCGGGCGCGCCGTGCCGGCGCCGATTATTGCCGCACCTGGCTCACCATCCGCCCCGAGGCGGATTATTGCCGCTATTGGCGCGAGGAAGCCCAGGCGGTGCCCCAAGCCGGCGACCAGGTTCTGCTCGGCGTGGCGCTGACGGTGGACGGGCATTGGGGCCACGGCATCCGCATGGGCAGCATGGGCCCGCAGAGAGTGGCGCATGCGGAGCTCGCGGGGCATGTGGACGCCATGCTGGAGGCCGGCCTTGCCGCGCTGCGGCCCGGCCTGCCGCTGGCCGGCGTGGAAGCCGCCATGGAGGCGGAGCGCGCCCGGCGCGGCCTCGCCGCGGGCGATCCGCGCATCCGCCGGTTCAGAAACGGCCACGGGCTCGGCTGCTCCTACGAGGACCCTTTGCTGACCGATGCCTTCCGCCAGCATTTCGATCCCACCGCCGCACCGGTGGCGGCGCCGGATCTCACCTTGTCGCCGGGCATGCTGTTCGAGCTGCATCCCAATCTGTTCGTCGCGGGCCTTGGCGGGGCCGCGCTGGGCGAAATGGTGCTGCTGGCTCAGCATGGCCCCGAAGTGCTGCTGCGCTTTCCGCGCTCCTGCGTGCAATGGAACTGAACCCACACGCAATGCCACCAATAAAAACAAGATCAGAACTCAGACCAACCAGAGGATATAAAATGAAACACCTCGCTTTAGCCGCCGCCGCCTTGTTTGCCGCGACTCTCTCCGCCGGCGCGCAGGAACTGCCCAAGACCAATGTGAAGGTCGTGGGCGGCCTGAGCAATCTCACGGCCTATCAGGATTATGAAAAGCCGTTCTGGACCAAGACCATCCCCGAGAAGTCCAACGGCCAGGTGACGGCCGAGATCAAGGGCTTCAACGAGATGGGGCTGAAGGGGCCGGAACTGCTGCGCCTGATGTCCCAGGGCGTGGTGGAGTTCGGCACCGCCACCTTGTCCTATTTCGCCTCGGACAATCCGATCAACGAGGCCATCGACCTCGCGGGCCTCGCCCCGGACGTGCAGACCGCCCGCAAGGTGACCGATGCGTTCGCGCCGGTGCTCGCCAAGCTCTATGGCGACGGCTCCAACGTGCGGCTGCTCGGCATCTCCACCTATCCGGCGCAGGTCCTGTTCTGCAATGCCGAGATCAAGAGCCTTTCGGACCTGAAGGGCAAGAAGGTGCGCACCTCCTCGCGCACCCAGGCCGAGTTCGTGGAAGCCTTCGGCGGGTCCAGCGTGACCATGGCGTTCGGCGAAGTGGTGCCGGCGCTCCAGAACAAGGTGGTGGATTGCGCCATCACGGGGTCGCTCTCCGGCTATTCCGCCAAGTGGTATGAAGTCTCCACCCACCTCGTGGCGCTGCCGATCAACTGGAACCAGCAGATCCACGCCGTGAACGAGAAGGCCTGGCAGAAGCTGGACCCGAAGGTGCAGGCCTTCCTGCAGACCAACATCAAGGGCATGGTCGACGACATCTGGACCGCAGCCGCCCAGCAGACCCAGCAAGGCTATGATTGCAACACCGGCGCGGCCGCCTGCCCGTTCGAGGTGAAGGGCAAGATGGTGCTCGTGACCCCGAGCGACGCGGACAAGGCGCTGCTGCGCAAGGTGCTGGAAGACCAGATCCTGCCCAAGTGGGCGGCGCGCTGCTCGGCCGAATGCGTCGCGAGCTTCAATGCCACCATCGGCAAGCAGCTCGGCCTCGCCGTCAACAAGTGACGGCGCCGGCGCGGGGGGGCGATCCGGCCCTCCCGAGCGTCTCGCGTGCGTGGAGCCTTCGCCCATGACCAGTCCAACATCCCTTCCAGCGCTCGCCAAAGCGCTCCGCTTCGCCGAAACCCTGTCGCGCGGCGCGGTGTGGTTCGGCGGGGCGCTCACCATCGCGAGCGTGCTGCTGATTTCCTTCGACGTGCTGTGCCGCAAGTTCATCGGCTGGACCACCGGCGGCGCGGACGAGCTTTCCAGCTATGCTTTCGCCGTCAGCACCTCCTGGTCGCTCGCCTTCGCGACGCTCCAGCGGGCCAATGTGCGGGTGGACGTGCTCTACCAATACATGCCGGTGCGCGTCGCGGCCGTGCTCGACTGGCTCTCGCTGGTGGCGCTCGGCACCTTCATGGCCGTGCTGACCTATTATGCCTATGACGTCGTGGGCACCTCCATCGCCCAGGGCTCCCACGCCAACACCCCGCTTGCCACGCCCTTGTTCATTCCCCAGGGCCTGTGGTTCCTCGGGCTGGTGTTCATGTGCGTGATCCTCGCCATGATGCTGCTGCGCGCCTCGGTCGCGCTGGTCACCGGCGATATCGCGACGGTGACCTCCATCGCCGGCGTGCGCTCCACCCAGGAGGAGGCCGAGGAAGAAGCCGCCGCAGGCGAGCGCATGGTGAAGGGAGAGGTGGCATGATCGCGACCACCATCGTCCTCCTGCTGGTGCTGATCGGCCTGTCCATTCCGGTGGGCGCGGCGCTCGGCGTGCTCGGGCTCATCCTCGACCCGCTCTATTCCATGCTGCCGCTCTCGCGCGCCATGGGCGAGCTGGCCTGGAGCACCAATAACGAATTCCTGCTGGTCGCCATTCCGCTGTTCATCCTGCTGGGCGAAGTGCTGCTGCGGGCGGGTTTCGCGGAGCGCATGTACGGCGCCATGAGCCTCTGGCTCTCCTGGCTGCCCGGCGGGCTGATGCATGCCAATATCGGCGCCTCGGCCCTGTTCGCCGCGACCTCCGGCTCCAGCGTCGCCACGGCGGCGACGGTGGGCACGGTGTCGATCCCGCAGATCAAGCGCTATGGCTATAACGAGCCGCTGTTCCTCGGCTCGCTCGCCGCCGGCGGCACGCTGGGCATCCTGATCCCGCCCTCCATCAATCTCGTCATCTACGGTGTGCTCACCAACGCCTCGGTGCCGAAGCTCTATCTCGCCGGCATCATTCCCGGCCTGCTGCTGGCGGGCCTGTTCATGCTCACCATCATCATCGCCTGCATCGCCAAGCCCCAATGGGGCGGGCACAAGATCAAGGCGAGCTGGGGCGAGCGGCTGCGCAGCCTGGTGCATCTCGCCCCGCCGCTCGGCATCTTCCTGCTGGTGGTCGGCTCGATCTATGCCGGGCTCGCGACGCCCACGGAGGCGGCGGCGCTCGGCGTGCTGGGCGCGCTGATCCTCGCCGCCTGGTTCGGGCGGCTGACGCTGACCATGCTGCGCGAGGCGGTGGAAGGCACCATGAAGGCGACGGCGATGATCATGCTCATCATCATAGCGGCCAGCTTCCTCAACTTCGTCATGTCGGCGACCGGGATCACCGACGCCATCACCAATTCCATCTCCGGCCTCGGGATTTCCGCGACGGCGATGCTGTTCGTGATCGTGATCTTCTACCTGATCCTCGGCTGCTTCATGGAGACGCTCTCCATGATGATCACCACCATCCCGATCGTGGCGCCGATCATGTTCCAGCTCGGCTACGACCCGATCTGGCTCGGCATCCTCATCATCATCCTGGTGGAAGCGGCGCTCATCACTCCGCCGGTGGGGCTCAACCTGTTCGTGGTGCAGAGCCTGCGCAAGAGCGGGTCCATGGGGGCGGTGATCGTCGGCTCGCTGCCGTTCGTCGTCGCCATGGCGGTGCTGCTGGTGCTGATCTCCATCTTTCCGGGCCTCGCCCTTTATCTGCCGCGCGTCTTCTCCTGAGGCGCGGCCTTCCCCTGGTCCTTCTTCGCAGGTTGTCATGGAACTGAATTTTACCGTCGATGCCGAGGGCGCCGCGCGGGCGCTCAAGGTCACTCTCACCGATCTCGTGGTCGCCGGCTGGGCCGGGCGCGACATGGCCGCTATCGAGCACCATATCGAGGAGCTGTACGCCATCGGCGTGCCGCGCCCGAGCGCTGTGCCGCTCTATTACCGCGCCGCCGAGAACCTCATGACCCAGGCCGACCGCATCCAGGTGCTGGGCGCGCAAACCTCGGGCGAGGTGGAGACCTTCGTGTTCTCCGCCGAGGGCGAGATGTTTGTCAGCCTGTCCTCGGACCATACCGACCGCAAGCTGGAGACGCAGAGCGTCGCGCTCTCCAAGCAGATCTGCGCCAAGCCCATCGCCCGCACCGCCTGGCGCTTCGCGGACGTCGCCGGCCATTGGGACGAAATGATCATCCGCGCCTTCATCGAGGAGGACGGCGCGCGCGTGGTCTATCAGGAAGGCCCGCTCTCCGCCCTGCGTCCGCCGCTGGAGCTGATCGAAGGCTTCACCGGCGGCGCCGCGGCGCTTCCGGCGGGCGTCGGCATGATCTGCGGCACGGTGGGCGCCATCGGCGGCATCCGCCCGGCGCCGGCCTTCACCATGGAATTGTTCGACCCCGTGAAGGGCCGCACGATCCGTCACAGCTACGCCATCGACATCCTGCCGGAAGTGGCCTGACCATGATGCGCCCCCTCACCGATCTGCGCGCCGACCTCGACACCGGCCGCACCAGCGCGGCGGCCCTCGCGGACGCGGCCCTGGACCGCGGGCGCGATCCGGCCGGGGAGGGGGCGCGGGTGTTCACGCGCCTCTATGGGGAATGGGCGCCGGAACTGGCGCGCGCCAGCGATGCGGTGCGCAAGGCGGGGGTTCCCCGCTCCCCCGTCGAGGGGCTGCCGATCTCCATCAAGGACCTGTTCGATGTGGCCGGCGAAACCACGCGCGCCGGGTCGGTGGCGCTCGACGACGCGCCGCCCGCCGCCGCCCATTCCCCGGTGGTGGCGCGCCTGCTCGCCGCCGGCGCGGTGCTGACCGGGCGCACCAACATGACCGAATTCGCCTTTTCCGGCCTCGGCCTCAATCCCCATTACGGCACGCCGCTGAACCCCTATGACCGGGCCACCGGCCGCATTCCCGGCGGCTCCTCCTCGGGTGCCGCGGTTTCGGTGAGCGACGGCATGGCGGCGGCCGCCATCGGCACCGACACCGGCGGCTCGGTGCGCATTCCGGCCGCTTTGTGCGGCCTTTCCGGCTTCAAGCCCACGCCCCGCCGGGTGCCGCGCGACGGCGTGCTGCCGCTGTCCACCAGCCTGGATTCCATCGGGCCCATCGCGCCGACGGTTGCGTGCTGCGCGATGCTCGATGCCGTTCTCTCCGGCAGCGGGGCGGACGTGCCGGCCCCCGCCGCGCTGGAAGGATTGCGGCTCGCGGTGCCGACCACGATGGCCCTCGACGGCATGGACGGCGCGGTCTCCGCCGCCTTTTCCCAGGCGCTCTCGATCCTTTCGGCGGCGGGTGCGCAGGTGCGCGAGATCGCGGTTCCCGAATTCGCGCGGCTCCCCGCCATCAACGCCAAGGGCGGCCTGATCGCCGCCGAGGCGTGGCACTGGCATCGCGCGCTGATCGAGCGGGCCGGGCCGCGCTACGACCCGCGCGTGCTGGTGCGGCTGATGCGCGGGCGGGACATGTCGGCGGCGGATTATATCGACGTGCTGGAGGCCCGCGCCGCCTGGATCGCCTCCCTCGAAGCGCGCCTCGCGCCGTTCGATGCCCTGATCCTGCCCACCGTGCCCGTCATCGCCCCCGCGCTCGCCACGCTGGAAGCGGACGAGGCCGCCTATGGCGCCGCCAATATCCTGATGCTGCGCAATCCCACCTTCATCAATTTCCTCGACGGCTGCGCCCTGTCGATCCCCTGCCACTGGCCGGGCACCGCCCCGGTGGGCCTGATGATCGCCGGGCCGGCGGGCCGCGACCGCGCGATCCTGGCCATCGGGCAGGCGGTGGAGGCGGCCTTCGACGCCGCCCTGCGCCGCTGAGCTGTATGGAGGCGCCTATGTCCCCCGTCCTTCCCGCGCTGCCCTATGAGGCCCGCCTCGCCGCCCGCTCCGGCGCGCTGAGCGGCCCCACGGCCAATGTCGCGCCCGGCTTCGTCCAGGCCAATCTCGCCATCCTGCCGCGCGCGCTGGCCTATGATTTCCTGCTGTTCTGCCAGCGCAATCCCAAGCCTTGCCCGCTGGTCGGCGTGTCGGAAGTGGGGGATCCATTTCTCCCGGTGCTCGGCCGCGACCTCGACATCCGCACCGATATTCCGCGCTACCGGGTGTGGCGGGCGGGCGAACTCGTGGCCGAGCCCACGGACATCACCGATCTGTGGCGGGACGACCTGGTGGCGTTCCTGATCGGCTGCTCGTTCTCGTTCGAGGACGCCATGCGCGCGGCGGGGCTGCCGGTGCGCCATATCGAGCAGGGCAGCAACGTGCCCATGTATCGCACCTCCATCGCGACGAAGCCGGCGGGGCGCTTCAGCGGGCCGCTGGTGGTCTCCATGCGCCCGCTCTCGCCGGCCGATGCGGTCCGCGCGGTGCAGGTGACCTCGCGCTTTCCCTCCGTGCACGGGGCGCCGGTGCATATCGGCGATCCGGCGGCCATCGGCATCGCCGACATCGGCGCGCCGGATTTTGGCGACCCGGTCGAGATCCGGCCCGGCGAAGTCCCGGTGTTCTGGGCCTGCGGCGTCACTCCGCAGGCGGTGATCGCCAGTGTGCGGCCGGAATTCTGCATCACCCACGCGCCCGGCCACATGCTGGTGTGCGACATTCCCAACGGTGCGCTGGCCTCCATGTAGGGTTCAGCGTGAGGTTCGGCGACCGCGTGGCGGCTTGGAGAGCGCCCTTTCCCGCGCGTGGGCGCGCCTCGTCCTCGCGCCGGCGTCAGCGCTCCGGCTTGCCCACGCAGGCCGGGTCGATGGCCGCGCGCGCGATCTGCCGGAAGCGCGGAAAGGGACACAGGCCATCCCTGCCGCCCGCGCAGGCCGGGAGCGGCAGCAGCGCCACCGCCGGCGGAGCGGCGTCCGAAAGCGCGGCGTCGGCGTGCATCTGCGCGAGGGTCTGGGCGAAATAGACGAGGCGAACCATGGTCTCGCCGTCCGCGCCGCGCCACAGCTCGAAGGCGATCGCTCCGCCCGGCGGCACCTGCTCGGGCTGGTAGCCTTCGAGCTGCCAGGTCAGGTCGAGCATCCCGGCGAGGTTCAAGATCAGGTCGTCATGGCTGGCGAACACCTGGAGCGCGGGGCCGCCGCCCGCCGTCGCCTCCAGGGCGTCCAGCACCACGGACAGGACAGGCGACCCCTTCTTCACGGCCTGGTATTTCGGCATGTGCGCGGCGCGGTCGTAGAAGGCATGGATGGCGTTGACGAAGGTCAGCGCCGCCGGCAGCGGACGGCCGGCCGCCGCTTCCAGCCCGCCCCATGCCACCTGATCGGACGGGTGGCCGGCGGCGTATTGCATGAGGAATTGTTCCGACGGCGCGGTGGCGAGCGCGATCGGCCCCGGCGCCTCGGCGGAGACGGGTATGCTTGCGAGCGAGCATGGGGCGGTGGCGCCGTGGGCTGCGCAGCCGGCATCCGAGAAGGGGCCGAGTGCCGCGTCCATCGCGGCGAGGGGCGCACGCAGTTCGCCCGCCGCTGCCGCCGCCCAGGAGCCACCGGCCATCGCCTGCGCGGCGCGGGCGGCGAGAGCGGGATCGAAGCCGCAGGACGGTCCCTTGTAGACAGCGGCGTCGATCGTCCAGCCGGGGAGCGCGCAGCCGGGGAACATGGCGTCCATCACGGCCCCGGCCGTGACGATGGTGCGCTCGGAGGTGTCGGCGGTGAAGGCCACGGCGCCGCGCGGGGGGCAGGCCGCGCCCGCCAGCAGGCCCAGCGCCGCATAATGGGTGCGATAGAAGCGGCCAAGACGCGTCACGCGTCCATAGCCCTCCGGCAGCAAGTGCCCGGCCGCGACGTCCGCCGGCCAGGGGCGGCTTGCGAGAGCGTCGAAACAATCTCCGGCGCCGGGGCCGGCGTTGCAGCGCGTGGCCTTGGTGGGGCCGCGCAGGCCGTGGCGGCTCAGCAGCACCACCCCCTGGAGGCGCGCGCCCGCCGGCGCGGAAAGCCCGGCCGGTGCCTGCGCCCGGGCCGTGCCGACAAGCCCCTGCGGCAGGGCGCAGAGGGCGGAAACCATCAGGAAAGCGGCACGCAGGACGGTTCGATACGGCACGTCACACCCCGGCACTTACGAGCAGTCCGCCCCCGGCCGAAGGTGTTTCCCATGGCCGGGCGGATCATTCGACATCGCCCGCGCAGGGGACGCGGGCGGACTGTATCGATCTGTAACACCGCGTCCGCCGGTCACAGTCTGCGACACTTTCGGGCCGTCCTGACAAAGTTCTGCGATGGAGGCGGGCGATGGTGCGCGGGTCGGAGCGATCCCCCGCTTCCCTCGGCCGTTCCGGCGCACCGCCGGGCGGCGGCGTGCCGCGTGCGGCCCGGGCGGCGTGCCGCGTGCGGCCCAGGTGCCGGCCCGCCGCCCGCCGGCCGCGCGCCTTTCAAAAAGGACCCTCGATGCCTCTTGCCCGCCTCTCTCTTCTGCGCGCGTTGGCGCCGCTGGCCCCTCTCCTCGCCCTCGCAATAGCCCACGCCGCTCCGGCGCGGGCTGAGGAGGCCGGCGCCGGCCCTTCGGCGGCGAGCCCCTCCGCAACCGGCACGGCCGCCCCCGCACCGGCGGCCGATGGCGAGCAGGTGTTCCGCACCCGCTGCGGCTCCTGCCACAGCCTGGAAGCCGGCCAGAACCGCATCGGCCCGAGCCTTGCGGGGGTCTATGGCCGCGCCGCCGGCAAGGTGGAGGGCGCCCGCTATTCGCCCGGCATGCACGCCGCCGCCGTGACCTGGGACGACGCGAGCCTTGAGGCCTATCTCGCCAACCCGCGCGATGTGGTCCCCGGCTCCACCATGACCTTTGCCCTGCGCGATGCGGCGCAGCGCCAGGCGGTCATCGCCTATCTGCGCGCCCAGCAGCCCGCCAAGCCGCAATGATCCCGGCCGGATGCGGGCGTCTGCGCCTGCCGATCTGAAATTGTATCAATTCTTATGCAGGGCGGCTTCTGCGACAGCTTGCGACAAACCCGGCTCCCCCGGGCAAGGTTCTGCGACAGCTGCCGCCTAGGCTCGCCACACTGGATTTCAAACCGGCGCGTCGCCCGGCGTCCGCATGGCAGGCCCCCTGCGCCGCGACGCGCGGGCATGCCGAAGCCCTCGTCCTCAGGAGAACAACATGGCTCGATTGACCATCAACGGCCAGATTCGGGAAGTCGAGGTCGATCCCGACACCCCGCTGCTCTGGGTGATCCGCGAACAGGTGGGTCTCACCGGCACCAAGTTCGGCTGCGGCATCGCCCAATGCGGCGCCTGCACCGTGCATATCGACGGCGTCGCCACGCGCTCCTGCGCGCTGCCGGTCAGCGCGGTCGGGGAGGAGCAGAAGATCGTCACCATCGAGGGGCTCTCGCCCGATGGCAGCCATCCGGTGCAGAAGGCCTGGCTGGCGCTGGACGTGCCGCAATGCGGCTATTGCCAATCCGGCATGATCATGGCCTCGGCGGCGCTGCTGCAGCAAAATCCGAAGCCGAACGACGACGACATTTCGGCCGAGATCACCAATATCTGCCGCTGCGGCACCTATCCCAAGGTGCGCGCGGCCATCCACATGGCCGCCGAAGGCGGCGCCGCCAAGCAGGCCGGGTGAGGGAGGGCACAATGACCTATCAGCCGAACGTTTCGCGCCGCGCCTTCCTCGCCGGCTCGGCCGCCGCCGTCGGCGGCCTCACCCTGGGCTTCCATGTGCCGTTCCTCGGAGAGGCGCTGGCGCAGGGCGCGCCCGCCCTCCCGCCCGAGGTGAATGCCTGGGTGGTGGTGAAGCCCGACGAAACCGTCATCATCCGCATCGCCCGTTCCGAGATGGGCCAGGGCACGCTCACCGGCCTTGCCCAATTGGTGGCCGAGGAGCTGGAATGCGACTGGTCCAAGGTGACGACCGAATATCCGACGCCGGGTGAGAATCTTGCCCGCAACCGGGTGTGGGGCAGCTATTCCACCGGCGGCAGCCGCGGCATCCGCGATTCGGAAAGCTATGTCCGCCAGGGCGGTGCCGCCGCCCGCGAGATGCTGATCGCCGCCGCCGCCGCCCAGTGGAAGGTTGCGCCCGGTGAATGCAAGGCCGCGAAGGGGGTGATCACCCATTCCGCCAGCGGCCGCACCACCACCTATGGCAAGGTGGCCGATGCCGCCGCCACGCAGACCCCGCCGGCGAACATCAAGCTCAAGGACCCCAAGGACTGGACCATCGCCGGCAAGCCCCTGCCGCGCCTCGACACGGCGGACAAGCTGACCGGAAAGCAGATCTACGGGGCGGACCTGCGCCTGCCGGGCATGCTGATCGCGACCATCAAGGCCTGTCCCGTGTTCGGCGGGAAGGTCGCGCGCTTCGATGCGGCGGCCATCGCCGGCAAGAGCGGCGTGCGCAAGGTCGTGCAGGTGGACGACAATGCGGTGGCGGTGGTTGCCGACACCTGGTGGCAGGCCAAGACCGCGCTCGACGCCTTGCCGATCACCTGGGACGAGGGGCCCAACAAGAACCTGTCCAGCGCCGATATCGCCGCCACGCTGGCCGCCGGCCTCGATGCGCCGGATGCCTTCGTGGGCAACAAGCAGGGCGATGTGAAGGCCGCGCTGGCCGGCGCCGCGAAGACCGTCACCGCCACCTATTCCTTCCCCTATCTCAACCACGCCACCATGGAGCCGATGAACGCGACCGCGCTCTACACGGCGGACAAGTGCGAGGTGTGGGTGCCCACCCAGAACGGCGAATCCAGCCTCGCCGTCGCGGCGGAGGCGGCCGGACTGCCGGTGCAGAAATGCGACGTGCACAAGCTGCTGCTGGGCGGCGGCTTCGGCCGGCGCGGCAATTTCCAGGATTATGTCCGCCAGGCGGTGCTGATCGCCAAGCAGATGCCCGGCACGCCGGTGAAGCTCTTGTGGTCGCGCGAGGAGGACATGCTCCACGGCGCCTATCATCCGATCACCCAGGCCAAGCTCACCGGCGGGTTCGACGCGCAGGGCAATCTGACCGCGTTCCACATGCGCATTTCCGGCCAGTCGATCCTGGCGGCGGTGCGGCCCGAGGGCATGCAGGGCGGCATGGACCCGGTGGTGTTCCAGGGGCTGACGGCGAACAGCCCGGAAGGCCATATCGGCTACACCATCCCCAATGTGCTGGTGGACCACGCCATGCGCAATCCGCCGATTCCGCCCGGATTCTGGCGCGGGGTGAACCTCAACCAGAACACGCTCTACATGGAATGCTTCATGGACGAGCTGGCCCATGCGGCGGGGGTCGATCCGCTGGCGTTCCGCCGCAAGCTCATGGCGAACCATCCCAAGCATCGCGCGGTGCTGGAGGCGGTGGCCACGCGCATCGAGTGGGAAAAGCCGGCGCCGGCCGGGGTTTACCGCGGCATCGCCCACACCATGGGCTTCGGCAGCTATGTGGCCGCCGCCGCCGAGGTGTCGGTGGAAAAGGGGCAGCTGAAGATCCACCGGATCGTCGCCGCCACCGACGCCGGGCATGCGGTGAACCCGGCGCAGATCGAGCGCCAGGTGGAGGGCTCCTTCGTCTACGGTCTGTCGGCGTGCCTCTATGGCGAGTGCACCGTGAAGGGCGGCCGCATGGAGCAGGAGAATTTCGACACCTACGAGGTGCTGCGCCTCGCGGAGATGCCGGCGGTGGAAACCATCGTCATGCCGTCCGGCGGCTTCTGGGGCGGGGTGGGGGAGCCGACCATCGCGGTGGCCGCGCCGGCGGTGCTGAACGCGCTGTTCGCGGCGACCGGCAAGCGCATCCGCACCCTGCCGCTGAAGAACCACCCGCTCGCATGAGCGGGCCGGCCGCGCCGGGCGCGAGGGCCCGGCACCCCCGGGCGGCGCGCGGCGCGCGGCGTGCGATCCTGGTGCTCGGCGCCCTGGTCGGAACGACATTCGCCGCCGGCGCCGCGCCCCCGGGCGCCGCCTCCTGCTCGGGCTGTCACGGCGCGGCGGGCGGGGCGATACCCGCCCTTGCGGGGCGGCCGGCGGGCGAGATCGTCGCCGACATGCAGGCGTTCCGCACCGGCGCGCGCCCCGCCACCGTCATGGATCGCATCGCCAAAGGCTTCACCGATGAGGAAACACGCGCCATCGCCGATTGGATCGCCGCCGGAAGCCGGCTCGACGCCAAGCCGTAGGCGCGTGCTCGCCGGCCTCGCCGGGGGCGCGGCGCTGGTGCTCGGCGCTCCGGCCGTGCTGGCACAGCGCGGCGCGCCGGTGATCGTGGTGGGCGGCGGCTTCGCCGGCGCGACCTGCGCGCGGGAACTCAAGCGCGCCGATCCCACGCTCGGCGTGACGCTGGTGGAGCCCGGCGACGATTATGTCGCGTGCCCGTTCAGCAATGGCGTCATCGCCGGCCTGCGGGACATGGCGGCGCAGCGCTTCGACTATTCGGCCCTCGAGCGCGACGGCATCGTCCGCGTGCGCCGGCACGCGGTGGCGGTCGATGCGCAGGCGCGGCGGGTGATGCTGGATGACGGCGCCCAGCTTGACTACCAGCGCCTCGTCCTGGCGCCGGGCATCGACGTGGATTTCACCGCATTGCCCGGCTATGACGCCGCCGCGGCCGAGAGCCTGCCCCATGCCTGGAAGGCCGGCGCGCAAACCCTGCTGCTGCGGCGCCAGCTCGAAGCCATGGAGGATGGCGGCGTCGTGCTCATCAGCGCGCCCGCCAACCCGTTCCGCTGCCCGCCGGGGCCGTACGAGCGGGCGAGCCTGATCGCTTATTATCTGAAGACCCACAAGCCGCGCTCCAAGCTGCTGATCCTCGATGCCAAGGACGTGTTCTCCAAGCAGCGTCTGTTCCAGGCGGCCTGGACGGAGCTTTATCCCGGCCTCATCGAATGGGTGGGCCTGTCGCAGGGCGGGCGCGTGACGGAGGTGGATGTCGCGGGCAAGACCCTGGTCACAGAGTTCGGCGAGCATACGGGCGACGTGATCAATGTCGTCCCGCCCCAGCGCGCCGGCGCCATCGCCCAGGCCGCCGGGGTCGCGGACCGCACCGGCTGGTGCCCGGTGGACCCGGTGACGTTCGAATCCCGCCTCCAGGCCGGCATCCATGTCATCGGCGATGCGGCGATCGGCGGGGCGATGCCGAAATCCGCCTTCACCGCCAACGCCCAGGCCAAGGTCTGCGCGGCTGCCGTCGCGACCCTGCTGCACGAGCGCGAGCCCCAGGCGCCGAAGCTGATCAACACCTGCTACAGCCTCGTCGCGCCCGACTACGGCATTTCCATCGCCGGGGTCTATCACCCGAGCGCCGGCCTCCTGACCGAGGTGGAAGGAGCCGGCGGCGTCAGCCCGCTCGGCGCGCCCCATGAGGTGCGCGCGCTGGAAGCGACCTATGCCGGCGCCTGGTTCGAAACCATCACGCACGAGGTGTTCGCGTGAGCGGGGACGCGACGGAGCGCGCCCCGGGCCTTGCCTCCCTCCTCGCCGCCGGGCTCGCCATGCTCCCCGCCGCGCCGCTCGGGGCGCAGGAAGCGCCGTTGCCCTATGCGGTCGCGGGCGATGCCATCGACCGTCCGTTGTCCGGGCAGGCGGGCGATGCCGGGCGCGGAGCGGCGCTGATGGGGGATCGCCACAAGAGCCTGTGCGTGCTGTGCCATTCCGGCCCGTTCGGGCCGCCGCAGCTGCAAGGCACCCTCGCGCCCGATCTGGCGGGCATCGGCGCCCGCCTTTCGCCGGGCCAGATCCGGTTGCGGATCGTGGACATGAAAGCGCTGCATCCCGCGAGCATCATGCCGGCCTATTATCGCATCGCCGATGCCCCGCGCGTCGCCGAGGCGTGGCGCGGAAAGCCCATTCTGAACGCGGGCGAGATCGAGGATCTCGTCGCCTATCTTTCGACCCTGAAGGAGTGAGCCATGGTGGATGCACCGGCCGCATGCGACGCGCCGCCCGGCCCCGGCCTCGACCGGCGCGCCTTCCTCGCGGCGGGCGCGGGCGCGCTGACGGTCTGCATGCTGCCGCTGGAGGCGCTGGCCCGGCCGACCCTCGACGAGGCGATCGCCGCCTTCACCGGCGGCGCGCCGCTTCACGACGGGCGGGTGCGGCTCGACATGCCGCCGCTGGTGGAGAACGGCAATGCGGTGGGGGTCGTGATCGATGTCGAGAGCCCCATGAGCGAAGCCGACCATGTGCGGCGCATCGCTTTGTTCAACGAGAAGAATCCCGAGGCCGAGATCGTCCAGTTCCAGCTCGGCCCGCGCGCGGGGCGCGCGCGGGTGGCGACCCGCATCCGCCTCGCCACCTCGCAGACCGTTGTGGCGGTGGCGCAGATGAGCGACGGCACTTTCTGGGTCAGCCGCGCCGGCGTCATCGTCACCCTCGCCGCCTGCATCGAGGACCTGTCATGACGCGGGCGCTGGTGAACGTGCCGAAGACCGCACGGGCGGGCGACATCATCGAGATCCGGGCGATGATCGCCCATCCCATGGAGACCGGCTATCGCCAGGGGCCCAACGGCGCGATGATCCCGCGCAACATCATCCGAAGGTTCGTCTGCACCTATGACGGGGCCGAGGTGTTCGCGGCGGATTTCCACCCCGCCGTTTCGGCCAATCCCTATCTCGCCTTCTCGACCCGCGCGACCGCAAGCGGCACGGTGACCTTCGCCTGGACCGACGATGCCGGCGCGACGCAGACCGCCACCGCCGAGATCGTCGTGACCTGATGCGGCGCCGGCACGGTGAGATGGAGCGTCTTCCCGCCTCCCTGAAACGGGGAGGCGCTCTCAGCTTCTACGTGGCGGGCCTTCTGCTTGCGGCCGCCGCCGGCGGCCTTGCGGGGGCGGCGGAGATCGCGTCGCAGGACCGCAGGTCCGGCGCCGATTTCATGTCGGCGGAAAGCCGCGCCATGCAGGCCGACGATGCGGCCAATCCCGGCATGTTGTGGGTGCTGGACGGGGAGCGGCTGTGGCAGGCGCCGGCGGGCGCGGCGGGAAAATCGTGCGCGGATTGCCACGGCGCGGCCGAGAGCAGCATGCGCGGGGTGGCGGCGCGCTATCCCGCGTTCGATGCGCGGGCGAGCCGCCCGGTGGATCTCGCCGGGCGCATCAATGCGTGCCGCACGGACCAGCAGGGCGCGAGCGCCCTCGTGCGCGACGGACAGGACCTGCTCGCGCTCACCGCCTATGTGGCGCACCAGTCGGCCGGCCTGCCGGTGACGCCGGATGCCGATGCGCGGCTGGTGCCGTTCCGGGAGCATGGCCGCCGCCTGTTCGAGCGCCGCATGGGCCAGCTCGATCTCGCCTGCGCCTCCTGCCACGACGACCATTGGCGCGGGCGGCTCGGCGGCAGTCCCATCACCCAGGGGCAGCCCAACGGGTATCCGATCTATCGCCTGGAATGGCAGGCGGTGGGCTCGCTGCAACGGCGGATGCGCAATTGCATGGTGGGGGTGCGGGCCGAACCCTACGACCTCGGCGCCCCGGACTATGTGGATCTGGAACTCTACCTCATGTCGCGCGCCGCCGGCCTGCCGGTGGAAACGCCGGCCGTGCGGCCCTGAGGATCCATCGGCGGGAACCTTGAGGACGCCCCGCGCGCGCAAGGGCGGCCGGCATGGCCGACCGCCCTCGGGTGCGATTTCAACCGCAGGCGATCAGCCGTTGCCGATGCCGCGGTCGCCGAGCTTCAGGAACAGGCGGTCCTGCTCGGAGATGACCGGGGCGTGGTCGCGCTGGGCGGGCACCGTGGTGGTCTGCTGCTGCTGGCTGCGCGTCGCCTGCTGATCCGGGTGGCTTTCGCGCGCGGAAGCGGCGGTCGCGAACAGGGATGCGGAAACCAGGGCAAGAATAGCGTAGCGCATGGTGATATATCCATCTGTTGAACGCAGATTTGATCTGCGTATTCGTGTGATTGCCGAAGCACGATCAAACTAGATCCGGGTTGTCGCAAAACTATCGCACCGCACCATGGAAAGTGTCGCGAAATGTCGTGCGCCGCGGCTGCGCGGGCATTCTGATACGAGCTCGCCGATCCGTGATGGGAATGCCGCCAAACCTGCGCCCTGAAGGAGAATGGCCGGGGTGGGTCCGCGCATGCGGCGAAACCGGCGCGCCACCGGCGTGCGGCGGCGGTGGGCCATGGCCCGGGCAGGTTTTTGATCGCAGTGTGTCGCACGGGTGCGGCACGATACATTCTGATACATAATCCCATTGGGCGTGGTGGCGGGCGTGGGTATGTTCCGGGAGGAGCATCGAAATGAACTCGGCACATCACATCGCCGTCGTGGACGACCATCGCGACATCCGGGACCTCGTCGGCAAATACCTGACGCAGCACGGCTACCGCATCAGCCTTGCGGAGAACGCGCTGGCGCTGCGCCGCCTGCTGGAGCGCAATGCGCCCGATCTCATCGTGCTGGACGTGATGATGCCGGGGGAGGACGGGCTTTCCCTGTGCCGGCACCTGCGCAGCACCACGGACCTGCCGGTCATCCTGCTCACCGCCATGGCCGAGGAGACCGACCGCATCGTCGGCCTTGAGGTGGGCGCCGACGATTATCTCACCAAGCCGTTCAACCCGCGCGAACTGCTCGCCCGCATCAAGGCGGTGCTGCGCCGGGTGCACAGCCTGCCGCCGCAGAAGGGCCAGCTGGCCGCGAAGGTGGTGCGCTTCGACCGCTGGACGCTGGATGCCGGGCGGCGCGAGCTGCTGGGGCCGGACGGCATCGCGGTTCCGCTCAGCACCGCCGAATTCCGCCTGCTGTGCGCGTTTCTCGACCATCCCGGCCTCGTGCTCAGCCGCGACCAATTGCTCGACCTGACGGTGGGTCGGGCGGCCGATCCGTTCGACCGCTCCATCGACAATCAGGTCAGCCGCCTGCGCAAGAAGATCGAGGCCGACCCCAAGACCCCGGCCGTCATCAAGACCCATTGGGGCGGCGGCTACAGCCTGGTGGCGGAGGTCGCTTCGTGATGATGCGCCTGTGGACGCGCGGCCTCGCGGCGCGCTTCATCTGCTTCACCCTGCTGTCGCTGATGCTGTCGCAGGCGGTGGTGTTCTTCATTTCCTGGGATGAGCACGGGCAGGTGATCCGAAAGGCCGCCAAGGTCGAGACGCTGAGCCGCTGCGCCTCGCTCGCGCGCGTGCTGGAAGCGACGCCGCCGGCGCTTCACAAGGATATCCTCGCCGCCAGCAGCACCAGCACCACGCGCTATTGGATCTCGCCCGACCGGCCGAAGGATGCCACCGCCTGGCGCCAGCAGGCCTGGGCCTATCTCGCCCAGCCGCTGCCGCCGCTCGCGCCGCCGGGCAACGAGGCCGCCGATGCCGCGGCCCCGACGCCGCCCGAAGCCGGCGATGCGCCCCGCGTCGCGCTTTTGTCCCCGGCCTGGATCGACCTTCCGCCCCACGCATGGCCGCTCTCGCGGCCGGCGAAGTTCATCTATCTGGACGACGACGGCGCGATGGGCATCACGGTGCAGCTCGCCGACGGATCCTGGCTGAACTCGGCCTTCGCCAAGCGCGCGCAGGAGAGCTTCTGGACCTCCCAATCCACGGTTTCGCTCGCGCTCTCGGCGCTGGTGCTGTCGGTGATCGCGGTGTTCGCGGCACGCGGCATCGCCCAGCCCATGCGGCGCCTCGTGGCGGCGGCCGAGGCGCTGGGCCGGGGGGAAAAGATCGCCCCCCTGCCGGAGACCGGGCCGGACGACATCCGCCGCACCGCCGAGGCCTTCAACCGCATGCAAAGCCGGCTGGTGCGCTTCATCGACGACCGCACCCGCATGCTCGCCGCCATCGGCCATGACCTGCGCACGCCGCTCACCTCGCTGCGGCTGCGGGCGGAATTCGTCTCCGACGACGACCTGCGGGAAAAGATGCTCAGCACCATCGCCGAGATCCAATCCATGACCGAGGCGACCCTGACCTTCGTGCGCGAGGAGGCCACCGCGGAGGCCACCCGCACGGTGGACCTGCCGGCGCTGGTGGAGAGCATGTGCGACGATCTCGCCGAGCTCGGCTATGCCGTCACCTTCACCGAGGGGCGCCGGATCAGCTATCGCTGCCGGCCCGATGCGCTGCGTCGCGCCTGCCGCAATCTGGTGGAAAATGCGGTCCGCTATGGCGAGCGCGCGCGGGTGAGCGTCACGCAGGGGTCCGAGAATATCGAGATCGTGGTGGAGGACGACGGGCCGGGCATTCCCGACGTGGCGCGCGAGCAGGTGTTCGCGCCGTTCTTCCGCATGGAGCATTCGCGCAACCGCGAGACCGGCGGGCTCGGCCTCGGCCTGTCGATCGCCCGCACGATCGTGCGGCGGCACGGCGGCGACATCATCCTGTTCAACCAGCCCAAGGGCCTGCGGGCTTCCATCAGCCTGCCGAAATCGGCGGGCGAGCTTCCGATGCACGAGGCGACGCTGCTGGCCGGCGAGGCGCACGACGCCCGCGTCGAAGCCGCGCCGCGCGGCTTGCCGGTCTGAGCTGCCGGTCCGAGCTGGCTGCCGGTCTGAGTGGTTGCCGGCCTGAGCTGACCGCCAGGCCGGGCGAGTTCCGGCCTGACCCGCGCCGCCCCATCCGGCGCGGCCGGTCAGGACAGGAGGTTCATGTCCAGGCCGGCCGGGGCGAGGGCGCTCGCCTGGGCCCGGCCGCGGAATTCCGCCGCCGTCAGGCCCACGTGCTGGCGGAAGCTGCGCGAGAAGGCGCTGGTCTCGCTATAGCCGAGATAGAGGGCGAGCGCGGTGATGGAGATGGACGTCTCCGCCAGGATGCATTTCGCGATCCGGCAGCGCACATTGTTGCGAATGTCGAGATAGCTCACGCCATATTCCGCCAGCTTGCGCTGAAACGAGCGCAGGCTCATGCCGAAATCGCTCGCGGCATATTCGATATCGATGCTGGTGGAGCGCGACAGGCTGGCGGTCATCCATGCCTCGATGCCGGCGACGATATCGAGCCGCCCGTCGTTGGTGCGGATCACCTCCGACAGTTCGGCCTCGATGCGGGCATTCAGCGGCAGGTCGGCGCCGGCGATGGGAATGGTGAGATATTCCGCCGGAAAGCAGATGGCATTCTCGCGCCGGCCGAATTTCACCGGGCAGGCGAAATGCGCCTGGTAGACCGAAAGATCCTCCCCCGGCAGGTGCTCCAGCTCCACGCACGCCATGCGCCGCCCCGGGCCGAGCAGCCGCGCCAGCATGGAATATTCGATGGCGAGGGTGAAATTGGCGTCCTGCACGCGGAAGCGCACCGCCGGATCGGCGATGGAATAGGCAAGCCGCGCGATGCCGTTGCTCACTGTAAGGGCATGCTTGGTGTTGCTTTGAACGCTGGGGAAGCAGCGGGTAAATTTGTCGAGCGCGTCGCCGACCGTTCTCGAGGTCAGGAAAAGCAGGGCGATGGGGCCGAGGCCCTCGTGACGGAACGCCTTGCCGAGCTCGACGCCGAAGGTTGCATCGCCCCGCACCTCGGCGGCGCATTCCAGGATCGAGGTGAAGGTCGCGAGCGGCAGGAAGCTTGAAGAACCACCGATATTCGCCCGCCCCATGCCGAGCTTCGCGATCACCTCACCCGTGTCCGTGCCTTTGCCGGCGATGGTGGAGACGAGCGCCTGCGTGGCGCCGGTGGCGATGATGCTCGATGGGTACATGGGCTGCTCAGTCGGCTAATCCGCCCGTTCCGCTTTGCAAGCATCATGCCGCCCGGCGCGCGCGATTTGGCGCCAACTGTCAAGTCCGGGAGACTCCTTAGGGCTAGCGTCTGCCCATACCCAACGCCCCGGCTCGAATCCGGGACACCATGCCCCGATCAGGCGCGGCGTGCCCTGCACGCCGAACGCACGCGCACGCCGGTCACGGGGCGGACATCGCAAAAACCGATCCAGAGGAGTTCGATGTCTATGAGCACCAACAGTTCGACCCAGCTCCGGCCGGATGCCATCGGCGTCTGGCATGTGGTCTTCTTCGTGGTCGCCGCGGCGGCCCCGCTCACGGCGGTGGTGGGCGCCTCGCCCGCCGCCTTCGCCTTCGGCAATGGTGCGGGAACCCCCGGCACCTATCTCATCGTCGGCCTGCTTTACCTGCTGTTCAGCGTCGGCTTCACCGCCATGAACCGCTTCGTCGGCACCGCCGGCGGCTTTTATCCCTATATCGCCAACGGCCTCGGCCGGCCCGCCGGGGTGGCCGGCGCCTTCATCGCCATCGCCACCTATAATGCCATCGATATCGCGGTCTACGGCCTGTTCGGCTTCTTCGTGGCCGACATGGTGAAGAGCGCCGGCGGGCCGGATATTCATTGGCTGTTCTATGCCGCGCTTCTCGGCATCGCGGTTTTTCTGTGCGGCATGCGCAACATCGAGTTCAGCGGCAAGCTGCTGGGCTATTGCATGGTGGCGGAAATCGCGATCCTGCTGCTGCTCGGCCTCGCCATCCTGATTGGCGGCGGCGGGCCGGAAGGCGTGACGCTCTCCGCCTTCGGGCCGCAGGCGATCTTCGCGCCCGGCTTCGGCGTGTCGCTGGTGTTCGTGGTGGCCTCCTTCATCGGCTTCGAGGCGACCGCCATCTTCGGCGAGGAGGCGCGCGACCCCAAGCGCACCATTCCCCGCGCCACCTATCTCGCGGTGATCGTGATCGCGGTGTTCTACGCCTTCGCCACCTGGACCGTGGCGCTGAACTACGGCCCCTCCAATATCGCGGCCGAAGCCACCGCCAATACCGCGACGCTCTATCTCACCGCCATCCAGACCCGGCTCGGGCCGCTTGCCGGCCTCGCCATGAACCTGCTGCTGATCACCAGCCTGTTCGCTTGCGCGCTGTCGTTCCACAACACCATCAACCGCTATTTCTACGCCATCGGCCGCGAGGGCCTGGTCTGGGCGGGGTTTGCGCGCACCCATGCGGACCATCAGTCGCCCTATGTGGCCGGCGCGGTGCAGAGCGTGATCGCGCTCGGCGCGGCGGCGCTGTTCGCGCTCGGCGGGCAGGACCCCTATGCGGTGGTGTTTGCCTGGATGGGCACGTTCGCCAGCATCGGCATCCTGGTGGTGCAGATCCTGGTGTCGCTGGCGGTGATCGGCTTCTTCCGGGCCGATGCGCGCGGGGTGGGCATCGGCCACCGGCTGGTCGCGCCGGCGCTGAGCATCGTCGGCCTCGGCGCCTGCCTCGCCTTCATGATCGCCAATCTGTCGCTGGTGAGCGGCTCTGAATCGCCGGTGGTGAACGCCTTCCCGGTGCTGGTCGTCGCCATCGGCGTCGCCGGCTACGTGTTCGCCAGATGGCTGCGGTCGGTGCGTCCGGCCGTCTACGAGAATCTCGGCCGCGCGTTCGGCTGACGCCCCCCGCGGGAGGCGCGTCGCCGCCTCCCGTGCCCGCTTCCCCAATATTCGAAGAGTGGAGTCCATGTCATGACGGTTGTCCTCACGCCCCAGGCCTGTTGCGCGTCGCAGGCGACGCCCGTGCCGGCACCGAGCCTCAAGGTGAGCCATCCGCTCCAGCCGCTCACCAGCGCCGAGATCGCCAAGGCGGCCGAGATCGTGCGCGCCGCCGCGCCCTATGGGGACGATACAAGGTTCGAGACCATCGAGCTGATGGAGCCGGACAAGGCCAGCGTGCGCGCATTCAAGCCCGGCGACGTCATTCCCCGCGCCGCCCGCGTCAATGTGTTCAGCGCCACCGCCATCGGCGTGAGCCGCCTCGTGGTCTCGCTGGATTCCCGGCAGATCGTGTCGCGGCAGGATTTCCCGACCATGCGGCCGATGATCCAATTGGAACAGTTCCTCGCCATCGAGGGGATTGTCCGGCAGGATCCGGACTTCATCGCCGGCTGCGCGAAGCGCGGCATCACCGACATGTCCAAGGTGTGCATCGATCCCTGGTCGGCCGGCAATTTCGGCATTCCGGGCGAGGAGGGGCGCCAGCTCTGCCATGTCTTCGCGTGGCTGCGCCTGCGCGAGAACGAGAATTTCTACGCCCATCCCATCGAGGGGCTGAACGCGGTCATCGACCTGAACAGCTGGGAGGTGATCCGGGTGGACGATTACGGCGTCGTCCCGGTGCCCATGACCGAGGCGAACTATGAGCGCGACTTCGTCAAGACCACGCGCAAGCCGCTCAAGCCCATCAATGTCACCCAGCCGGAGGGGGTGAACTTCGTCATCGAGGACCGCAAGCTCACCTGGGACCGCTGGTCGTTCGTCATCGGCTTCAACGCGCGCGAATCCCTGACCCTGCACGACATCCATTTCGACGGCCGGCCGATCCTGCATCGCGCCTCGCTGGTGGAAATGGTGGTGCCCTACGGCAGCCCGGAGAACGGGCATTTCCGCAAGCATGTGTTCGACATCGGCGAGTACGGCATCGGCAAGCTGGCCAATTCCCTCAAACTCGGCTGCGACTGCCTCGGCGCCATCGAATATCTCGACGTGGAGATGAACATGATGGACGGCGCGCCGCTGACCATCGAGAAGGCGATCTGCATCCACGAGGAGGATGCCGGCCTGCTGTGGAAGCATTGGGACTTCCGCACCGAGCGGGCCGAGGTGCGCCGCGCCCGCAAGCTGGTGGTTTCCACCATCTGCACGGTCGGCAATTACGAATACGCGCTCTATTGGTATTTCTTCCTCGACGGCTCCATCGAATTCGAGATGAAGGCCACCGGCATCATCAATACGGTAGCGTGCATTCCCGGCCAGCCCGGCAAATACGGTCGCGAAGTGCTGCCGGGCGTGGTCGGGCAGATCCACCAGCACATCTTCTGCGCCCGCCTCGACATGGCCGTGGACGGGGACGCCAACAGTGTCGTCGAGTGCAACACCTATGCCGAGCCCGACGGCCCGGCCAATCCCTACGGCAATGCCTTCTTCGAGGAAGAGACCGTGCTGAAGCGCGAGAGCGAGGCGGCGCGGCGCGCCAATGCGCCGAGCCAGCGCTATTGGAAGGTCATCAACCCCAACAAGCTCAACTATGCGGGCACGCCGGTGGGCTACAAGCTGGAGTCCGGCAATTGCGTCACCCCGTTCGTGCGGCCGGATTCGCCCTCCGGCCGGCGCGCCGGCTTCGTGCAGAACCATCTATGGGTGACGGCCTACAACGGCGAGGAGCGTTTTCCCGCCGGCGACTACATGAACCATTCCACCGGCGCCGGCGGCCTGCCGGACTTCATCAAGCAGGACCGGCCGATCGAGAACACCGACATCGTGCTCTGGCACGTGTTCGGGCTGCATCACCCGGTGCGGATCGAGGATTTCCCGGTGCAGCCGTGCGTCACCACCGGCTTCAAGCTGATGCCGGCGAACTTCTTCAACGGCAATCCCTGCATCGACCTGCCGCCGGAAACCAACGAGGCGAGCTGCTGCGCCCACGCGCAGACGGCATGAACCGAAACCGCCCGCGCGGTCGCAAGCGGTCGCGCGGTCCCCTTCCGGCGGCGGCTCAGGTGCTCCACCCCGCGCCGGGCGGCGGCGCGCGGGTTCGCGGGGAGCGGCAGGGAGCAAGGCTCGCCGCGCCCCGGCCTTCGCGCCCGATGAGGAGACAGGCGGACATGACCGGCGAATTCACCTTTGTCGGCGGGGCGCTGATGGGCCTGGCGGGCAGCCTGCATTGCGCGGGCCTGTGCGGCGGCATCGCCTCCTCGCTCCTGCTGGCGAGCGCGCCGAATGGGGCGCCGAATGGGGCGTCTCGCGGGGCGGCCCTGCGCGCGCCGGCGCTGCTGGCGACGCAATTGGGCCGCGCGCTGACCTATACCGCCTTCGGCGCCACGGTGGGCGCGGTGGGGGCGGGGTTCGGCGTGCTGCTGGAACTGGCCGGCGCGCAGGGCGTGCTGCGCGCGTTGGCGGCGCTGAGCCTGCTCTGGGTCGGCGCCTCCGTCGCCGGCTTCGGCCCGGGCGTGCGGCGCCTGGATGTCCCCGTGGGGCGCCTCGCGCGGCGCCTCGGCACGGCGCTGCCCGGCCGGCTGAAGGCGGCATCGCCGCTCGCGCTGGGCATCGTCTGGGGCTTCGCACCGTGCGGCATGGTCTATTCGGCCTTGCTGACCTCCCTGTTGAGCGGTTCGGCGCTCTCGGGCGCGGCCTTCATGGCCGGGTTCGGCCTTGCGACCGTGCCGGCGGTCGCGGCAACCGCCCTTGGCGCGGGCGCCCTGGTGGGGCTGGGCCGGCACGCGCACGATCGCACGGTGCCGCGCCGGCTGCTGGGGGCGGCCATCTGCGCATTGGCCCTGGCGAGCCTCGCCGAACCCGCCCGCGCGCTTTCCGAATTGTGCCTGCGCTAGGGCATTTTCGCGCGAAGCGGCCACCGCTTCGCGCAAAGAAAACGCGATCATGCAATGAGTTGGAGCATGCGCAGGAACGGCGCGGCCGAAAGCAGGCGTGCCCCTTGCCTGCGTCCTTCGCTCGTCATGGCCGGGTCAAGCCCGTGCATGACGGTCTCACCCGCAGACGATGTCTCCGGCCATGGGCACAGGCCGCGACCGTCGATCCGCCCCGGCGCGATCCTCGCAGGGGTGGATCAGGAGGCGGCGCGCACCGCGCTCGCTTCGGCGGGATGGTCGGTGGCGATGCGATAGCGCCCCTGGGCGAACAGCAGCGTGCCGCGCTCGAAATGCACCGCGCGCCGCACCCGGCCGATGAGGATGAGATGGTCGCCGCCGCGATGCTCGGCTTCGCGGCGGCATTCGAAGAAGGCGGCGACATTGTCGAGCACCGGCGCCCCGGTTTCTCCGGCGCTCCAGCCGATGTCCTGGAACTTGTCCGGCCCGGACCGGCCGAAATGGCGCGACAGGGCGATCTGGTCGTGCGCCAGCACGTTGATGGTGAAATTCTCCGCGATGCTGAACTTGGGATAGCTCTTCGACGCCTGGTCGATGGACCACAGGATCAGCGGCGGGTTCAGCGAGACCGAGGCGAAGGAATTCACCGTCAGCCCCACTAGTTCGCCGCCCACATTGGCCGTCACCACCGTGACGCCGGTGGCGAACTGGCCGAGGCAGCGGCGGAATTCCTGGGGCTCGCGGGCGGGATCGCATTCAAAGGCCGCATGCACGCTCATGTCTTCTTCCTCCCTTGGGGCGCCGCCGGGCGAGCGGCGGCGCCGGCGTCGATGCGCCTCAGCCCGCCTTCGCATACATGCTGGCGGGACGCCGCAGGCCGAGATTTTCCCGCAGCGTGCTGCCGGTATATTCGGTGCGGAACAGGCCCCGGTTCTGCAATTCCGGGATGATGTGCTCGCAGAATTCGTCGAGCCCGGCCGGCAGGATGGGCGGCTGGATGAGGAAGCCGTCCACGCCGCGATTGAGGAACCAGTTCTCCATCTGGTCGACGATGCTGGAAGGCGTCCCCTTCACCGTGCGCTGGCCGCGCCCGGTGCCGAACTGCTCGTACATCTGGCGCAGGGTGGGATTGCCCTTGAGCATGTAGGAGACGCGCGAATTGGAGCGGCCCAGCTCCTCGGCGACGAGATGGGCGGGCAGGGGCTCTTCCACGTCGCACTGGCTGAGATCGATGCCGCCCAGCGCGGCCGAGAGCAGCTCCTTGCCCACATCGGGGTGGATCAGGCTCTGGAGATAGCGGATCTTCTCGTCCGCCTCCTTCTCGGTCGCGGCGACCACCACGTTGAGGCCGGGCATGACGACGATCTCATCCTCGCCGCGGCCGTATTTCGCCGCGTGGTCCTTCAGCTCGCGATAGAATTTCTGCGCCTGCTCCAGGTCGTGGAGCGGGGTGAAGATGACTTCCGCGATCTGCGCCGCCAGTTCCTTGCCGGTGTCGGAGGCGCTGGCCTGGAAGATCACCGGATAGCCCTGCGGCGGGCGGGCGACGTTCAGCGGCCCGCGCACCTGGAAGTGCTTGTCCTTGTGGTTGAGGTAATGCAGCTTGGCGGGGTCGAAATAGCGGGCGGTGGCGCGGTCGCGCAGGAACGCATCATCCTCCCAGCTGTCCCACAAGCCCTTCACGACCTTGACGAATTCCTCGGCCCGCTCGTAGCGCTCGTTATGGCCGTAATGGGCGTCGCGGCCGAAATTATAGGCTTCCGACGGGTTGGAGGAGGTCACCACGTTCCAGCCCGCGCGGCCGTGGCTGATATGGTCGAGCGAGGCATATTTGCGGGCGAGGCTGTAGGGTTCGTTGAACGAGGTGGTGGCGGTGGCCACCAGCCCGATATGCTTGGTGACGGCCGAAATCGCGGAGAGCAGCGTCACCGGATCGAAATAGGCCATGTATTGCGGCCAGCGCGAGAGCGCCTGAAGGTTGCCGTCGCGGGTGGCGATGGCATCGGCGAGGAAGATCAGGTCGAACTTGGCCTTCTCGGCGGTCTGGGCGAGCCGCACGTAATGGTCGAAATTGGTGCCGGCATCGATCTGCGCGCCGGAATCGAGCCACGCGGCCACGTGATTGCCCGTGGGATGGAAGAAGCCACCCAGCCTCATCTGATCTTTGCGTCGTTCGGTCATTTTCTTGTTCTCCTTGTGCAACGCCGGGGCGCGGCACGGCTTTTATTGTGAAGGGAAGGGTGAAACGGACAGATCACGTGGCGCGCTGGTCAGCGCATCCTCACCAGGTGGAGGCCTTCGCCATCGCCTCGATCTTCTTCGCGTCGAAGTCGTTGATCTGGGGGATGAACTGGTTGGTGTAGGCGGAGGAGACGTCGAACCCCTTGGGGATCAGGCCTTCCTCGATGGAGATGTCGGCCATGCGCGTCCACTGGGCCGGGACGTTCTCGCCCCATTTCACGCCCGGCTCCAGCTTGGTGAGATCGAAGCGGGAATCGAAGATGCGGCGGGCCTGCTTGAAGGTGTCGTCATTCACCGTCTGCGGCTTGGTCTCGGGATACATTTTCCAATGGTTGCGCAGCGCCGCGTCGGGATTGGTGAGGCCGTAGACCGAGGCTTCGGCGATGCCGCGGGCGACCTTCACCACCAGCTCGGGCTTCTTCTCGATGGTCTCCTCGCGGGCGATGATGACGTTGCCCAGCACCTCGTCGATCCACGGCGGATCGATGTAGCGGAACTTGAAGCCGTTGTTCTCCAGCGCCGCGATCACCGTATCCCACGATGCCCAGGCGTCGATCACGTTCTGGCGGAAGGCGTTGGCCGCCTGGCCGCCGATGCCGACCGAAAGCCATTTCACGCCGGTCTGCGGGTCGATGCCGGCTGAGGAGAGCGCGGCGCGGGCGAACGGCACCGAGCCGGCCGACATGTCGGGCACGCCCAGCGTCTTGCCCTTCAGGTCGGCGACGCTCTTGATCGGGCTGTCGGCCGGCACCACGATGCGATAGATCGACTTGCGGGCGTACGTATAGACCGCCTTCACCTTGATGCCCTTGGAGCGCGCGATCAGCAGCGCATCGCCGCCGACGGTGGCGAAATCCACCTGGCCGCTGGCCACCTGCTGCACGCCGGCGGTGGCGCCGGACAGGCCGATCACCTCCACATCGAGGCCTTCCTGCTTCCAGAACTCCGCCGCGAGCGGGATCGAGGACTGGGCGGCGTGGCCGACCGAGATGTTGGAGGTGGTCACCGCATAGACCACCTTCTCCGCCGCGCCGGCGCCACCCGCCGTGCCGGCGAGGGCGAGTGCCGTGCCCAGCGCAAATAAACCCAAACGAATGCTTCGCATTATTAAACTCCGCCTCTGGTTGCTTTAGGTTTTCGGTATTTGCGTCGCCTTCAGCTGAGCGACTTGTTCCAAAACAGGAAGTGGCTCTGGGCCATGCGCATGATCAGGCTGAGCACGACGCCGAACACGCCGAGCACCACCAGCACCGCGAAGATGCGGGCCACGTCGAACTGGAAATTCGCTTCCAGGATGAGGTTGCCGAGCCCGGCCTTCGAGCCCACGAACTCGCCCACGATCGACCCCAGGATGGCGAGCACGATGGCGACGTTCAGCCCGGCGAAAATGAAGGGCAGAGCGTTCGGCAGGCGCACCGTGCGGAAGGTTTCCCAGCGCCCCGCGCCGAGCGAGCGCATGAGGTCGAGCTTGCCCTGGTCGCAGGATTTCAGCCCCATGATGATGTTCACCAGCACCGGGAAGATGGCCACCAGCGCAACGATGATCACCTTGGAGCCGATGCCGTAGCCGGCCCAGATGATGATCAGCGGCGCGATCGCGATCTTCGGCAGGGTCTGCAACGCCACCAGCCAGGGATAGACGATGCGCTCGACGATGCGGAACTGCGCCACCACGGCGCCGACGGCCGTGCCGACCACCGCCGCCAGCAGGAAGCCGGCAATGGTCTGGAAGGCCGTGACGAAGAAATTATAGACGAACAGGCCGGAGGCGAACCCGTTATACAGTGAAAGCGCGATGGCCGAGGGCGCCGGCAGGATGAAGTCGGGGATCTTGAACAGATCCACCGCCAGTTCCCAGATCAGCGCCAGCATCACGAAGCCGCCGAGCGAGATCAGGGAATCGGTGCTGGAAACGGAGAGCCACCGCAGGCGCTCGCGCTTGCGCGAGGCGAGGATTTCGGCCGCAGCCGTAGCGTCGATGGACATGGCGATTTCTCACAGGTTCGGGTGGCGCCAGGAGGCGCGAGGCACGGAACGCGGAACAGGGCGATGCGGGGCGGGAGCGACCTAGTCGGCGCCGACGTCCAGCAGGCGGCGCAGCTTTCCGGTGTAGGCGCCGAACTTTTCCTCGCTCAGCATGCCGATGTGCCGGGGCCGGGGCAGGGCGATGTCCACTTCCGCGATCACCCGTCCCGGGCGCGGCGACATGACGATCACCCGGTCGCTCATGAACACCGCTTCGGTGATGGAATGGGTGATCATGAACACGGTCTTCTTGGTGGCGTCCCAGATCTTCAGCACTTCCGCGTTCATCACCTCGCGCGTCAGCGCATCGAGCGCGCCGAACGGCTCGTCCATGAGCAGAACGGACGGGTCGTGGATCAGCGCGCGGGCGATCGAGATGCGCTGGCGCATGCCGCCCGACAGCTCGAACGGATACTTGTCCTCGAACCCCTTGAGGCCGACCAGCTCGATCAGCTCGTGGGCGCGGGCGAGCGAAGCCTGCTTGTCCAGGCGCAGCACCTGCGCCGGGAGAAGCACGTTCTGGAGAATGGTGCGCCAGGGCAGCAGGTTCGCGTCCTGGAACACGATGCCCACGTCCTTGCTCGGGCCGCCGCCCTTGCGCCCGGAGAGCACCAGCTCGCCGCCGAACCCGTCTTCGAGCCCGCCGATGATGCGCAGCAAGGTGGTCTTGCCGCAGCCCGACGCCCCGATGACCGAGACGAATTCCGCGCCGCGGATCGCAAGGTTGATCTTGCTCAGGGCATGCACCGTGCCGCCGGACGCGGTTTCATAGACCTTCGTCACGTCATTGAGCGTGACGACAGCCGGGGAAAGCGGCTTTTGCCCCTGCGTGTTGACAATAAAGGGTGTTGCACCCGCAATGGCTGCCATAATGCTCATGTTCTCCTCTGGATGTCCGGTCGCGCTTGTGCGCAATTCTCGGACGAACTCTGAAACGACTTAAGAAACGCGCTCCTGGCCGGGGATGCGGTGAAGGGAGGGCGGGCGCCGCCGTCAGGGCGTCCGCGGATTGAGGGCGGCGATGTCCTCGAGGCGCTCGCAGAAGGCGGCGGCGCTCTTCACATGGTCGCGCATGGCTTTGGCCGCGCAGTCCGCGTCGCGCCGTTCGAGCGCCGCGAGGATGCCTTCCAGCTCCGCGAAGCCGTCCTGCACGCGCTCCTGGGAGACCGCGCACACCCGGCGGATCCATTGCACCTTGTCGCGCAGGTCCAGCAGCGTCTGGCGCACCAGGGAATTGTCGGCGGCATCGTAGATGGCGGCATGCAGGCGATTGTCGAGGGCGATGAAGGCATCGGCGTCGCCCTTGGCGATGCGCGGCGCCTTGGCGCGGAAATCGGCCCGCAGGGTCTTGAGCATGGGCGCCGACATGCGGGTCGCCGCCGCGCCGGCGGCATGCATCTCCAGCAGCATGCGCAGCTCGGTCACTTCGCGGATCTCGCGCGGGGTGAGCGCCTTGATATAGGTGCCGCTCTGCGGGGAAATGGCGATCCACCCCTCCGACTTCAGGCGCGACAGAGCGGTGCGGATGGGCGAGCGGCCGACCCCCAGCTCTTCCGCAAGGCGGGCCTCGGACAGTCGCTCGCCGACGCCGTAATACAGATCCACGATGCGCCTCTTGATCTCGCGATAGGTCACGAATGCGGCATTCGCCTCGTCGATATTGAGCATTTTTTACTCGCTTCTTCTTTTCGCCCGACCGTGCGCGGTCTCCCGCGCCGGCCGCCCGCCGCCGCTGCTTCCGTGAGCCACCGCACCGCCGCGCCAGGTTTCGCGCCGGTGCCGACGCGCGCCCGCGCCTTCCCGTGGGCCGTAACCCGCTTGAAAGCCAGCGAATTCCCTGAGTGCGTAGCGTGCTAGTCGACTAGCAAAGTGGTCAACTAATTTGGAACATGATGTCGCAGGCGAGTCAAGCGCATCTGATGGGCATTGGAGGGACCGGCGGCGCGGCGGCCGGTGCCTCCGGTCGGGAGGAGCAAGGTTCGTGCCGGCGAACGGATCTGTCGGCAGAGCGGATGATGGAACCATCAGCCCTCGCGGTGCCCGGCACGGTGCTTCGGCACGGTGCTTCGGCACGGAACCGGCGGCCGGGAGAAACGCCCGCGCCGTCGCCCCCGGCCGGCGCCCGCGCGGGAGGGGCTGCGACCCGCCGGCTGGAGCGGGCACAGGAGCATCGGATCGTCGGGGGAATTTGCGGGAAAGGTATCGAAGCGCGGGAAAATCGGGCACACCCTTTCCCACGGGTCGGGACGGATGAAGGGGCGCTGGAATGATCGATTTCTCATTGTCCGCGAAATTGTTCGCGGCCCTGTTTGCCATCATGGGTCCGCTCAGCATCGCGCCGATCTTCCTGGCGCTGACGGCGGATGCCACGCCCGCCACGCGGCGCAGCACCTTGATCGCCATGATCGCGACCGTGAGCATCGGCGCGCTGGTCTGCGCGCTCGCGGGGCATGCGCTCCTCGGACTGTTCGGGATCAGCGTCTCGCATTTTCGCCTCGCCGGCGGGCTGATCGTGCTGTTGATCGCCCTCTCGATGCTCAGCGGCGACGATCATCCCTCCCATCACGGGGCCGAGCAGGAGCAGGAGCAGTTCAAGTCGGTGGAAAATGCCGGCGTCTATCCGCTCGGCCTGCCGATTGCGCTCGGGCCGGGCGCCATGGCGACCATCATCATCTTCGCCCAGTCCGCGCACGAGCCGAGCGACATCGCCGCCTTCTATCTCGGCCTGATCGGCTATCTGATCTTTTTCGCCGGCGCGATGGCGCTCACGCCCTGGCTCGGGGCGCGGCTCACGCCGACCGCGCTCTCCATCTCCAAGCGTTTGATGGGCATCGTCCTGGCCGCCATCGCCATGGAGATGATCGCCGGCGGGCTCGGCGCGATCTTCCCCGGCTGGATGCGATGAGCCGAGGCCGCGCGCGTCAGGAGACGCGCCGCCCGTCGGCGGCTGCGGGTCCAGCACGCCCGCGCGCTCTTGGTGCGATGCACGCGGTGTCCTAGGCTGAGACTTGTCTTGCTTGCGGATTCCCCATGACCGAACGACCCCGCCACATGCCGCTCAGCGGCAACGACATGCCCCGCTTCGGCGGCATCGCCACCATGATGCGGCTGCCGCATATTTCCGATCCGGCGCAGCTCGATGCCGGCTTCATCGGCGTGCCGCTGGATGGGGGCACCTCGAACCGCGCTGGCACGCGCTTCGGGCCGCGCCAGATCCGCACCGAATCGGTGTTCGTGCGGCCCTACAACGTGGCGACGCGCGCGGCGCCGTTCGACAGCCTCGCGATCGCCGATCTCGGCGACGTGGCGACCAATCCCTACAGCCTGGAACGCGCGGTGGATCTCATCGAAGCCCATTTCGCCGGCATTTTCGCGAGCGGCTGCCGGCCGATGGCGCTGGGCGGCGACCACACCATGACGCTGCCGATCCTGCGCGCGGCGGCCAAGACCCACGGGCCGGTGGCGCTGGTGCATGTGGATGCCCATGCGGACGTGAACGACACCATGTTCGGCGAGCGCATCGCCCACGGCACGCCCATGCGGCGGGCGCTGGAGGAAGGGCTGGTCGATCCCCGCTGCATGGTGCAGGTCGGCCTGCGCGGCTCGGGTTATGCGGCGGATGATTTCGACTGGCAGCGCGGCCTCGGCGTGTGGGTGGTGCCGGCGGAACGCTGCTGGCATCGCTCGCTGGCGGATCTGGCGCGCGAGATCCGCACCCGCTTCATGGGGCGGCCGACCTACATCTCGTTCGATATCGACAGCCTCGATCCCTCCATCGCGCCGGGCACCGGCACCATCGAGCCGGCGGGCCTCACCTTGCCCCAGGCGCTGGAACTCATCCGCGGCCTGCACGGGCTCGACATCGTGGGCTTCGACCTGGTGGAGGTGTCGCCGCCCTACGACACCACCGGCAACACGGCGCTGATCGGCGCGAACCTGCTGTTCGAGATGCTGTGCATCCTGCCGGGCGTCACCTATCGCGACGCCCCGCACCCGCTCTCCTTCCGCCCGGACCTGCCGCCCGACTGGGTGTAGGGGCCGATTGCCGGTCCTTCGATCCGCGCCGATGACCTCGCAAGGAGGACCGGAACCAGCCTGGCCGTGACGATACGAGGCACGGGCGTGGCGGCGGCGCATGGCGCGCATCTTTATTGTTGACTCAATCCATCGATATTATGAAATATAACCCGACTGATGATTTCGGGGATGGGTCGATGCCTGGTTTCGATGATGACAGTGACGCGGCGGGCACGGCCCGCGCCTCCGGTCTGACGCGCCGTGCGCTGCTGCGCTATGGGGCGACGCTCGGCGCGGCGATTCCGCTGGGGGGCTATGGCGGGCATGTGCTCGCCTCCAGCCTTATTCGCCCGCCGACGTCGGTGAGCGGGCTCGCGGATTTCCCGCTCTGCCTCACGGCGGCGGATGGCACGCCGGCCGCGAGCGGGCCGCTCAAATCCATCAAGCTCGCCTGGAACGCCAGCGCCATCTGCACCGCCGCCGCGCCGGTGGCGAAGGATACGGGCATCTTCGCCCGCAACGGGCTCGACGTGGAATTCGTGAATTTCGGCGGCTCCACCGAGCAATTGCTGGAGGCGATCGCCACCGGCAAGGCGGATGCCGGCATCGGCATGGCGCTGCGCTGGCTCAAGCCCCTGGAGCAGGGGTTCGACGTGCGCATTACCACCGGGGTACACGGCGGCTGCCTGCGCCTGCTCGGCGCGCCGTCCGCCGGCACCACCACGCTGGAGAGCCTGAAGGGCAAGACCATCGCCATCGCCGACCAGGCGGGGCCGGCGAAGAATTTCTTCTCTATCCTGCTGGCCGAGGCCGGCATCGACCCGTTCAAGGACGTGGAATGGCGCCAGTATCCCGCCGAGGTGCTGCCGCTTGCGGTGGAGAAGGGCGAAGCCCAGGCGCTCGCCGACAATGACCCGCGCACCTGGATCTTCCTGAAGGATTCCAAGGGCAGCCTGGTGGAGGTGGCGACCAATCTCACCGACAAATATGCCGAGCGCTCGTGCTGCGTGCTGGCGATCCGCGGCAGCCTGATCCGCGACGACAAGCCGACCGCCGCCGCCCTCACCCGCGCCGTGCTGGAGGGAGGCCACATCGTCGGCAGCGACCCGGCGCTCGCCGCCAAGAGCTTCGCCGATTACGGCGGCAAGGGCTCGATCCAGGATCTGGTGGACATGCTCAAGAGCCACACCCATCACCACCATCCCGCCGGCGCCGCCCTGAAGCAGGAGATCGCCGCCTATGCCGACGAGCTGAAGCTGGTGAAGGTGTTCCGCAAGACCACGGATTCCGCGAAGTTCGCGGACAAGGTCTATTTCGACGTGCTGAGCTGAGGGGTGCGCCCATGAGCGACCGCACCCTCGACGCACCCCTGACGGCCCAGCATGCGGAAAGCCGAGGAGCGCACCTTGCGGCGCACCCCGCGGCGCGCCCGGCCACCGCATCGGCACCCCCCGCGCGCTTCTGGTCCGGCGGGCTGATCGCGGCGGCGGCGTGGGCCGGCGCCGGCGCCTATACCGGCCTCGTGCCGGATGCCGACGACTATGGCTATACGCTGGAATTCGCCTATGGCCTGGCCGCCCTGGGCGGGGTGCTCGCCCTGCTGGCCCTGGCCTCCCCCCGGCTCGGCGGGCGGCTCGTCCGCCTGCGGGCCGCCGTGCCCTGGCTGGTGGTGCTGCCGCTCGGCGTGCTTGCCTGGGAGGCGATCACCGCCAAGCTCGGCCTGCTGCCGCGCCCGTTCTTCGTGCCGCCCCAGGCGCTGCTCGAAGTCTATCTGGAGGATTGGCCCAAGCTCGGCCTCAGCGTCGTGCATTCGGTGAAGCTTCTGGCCTGGGGCTATGGCATCGGCGCGCTGGTGGGCGTGACGCTGGGCGTCTCCATCGGCTGGTGGCGCATCGCCGGCTATTGGGCCCATCCGGTGCTGCGCTTCATCGGCCCGCTGCCGGCGACCGCATGGCTGCCGGTGGCGTTCTTCCTGTTCCCGTCGAGCTGGAGCGCCAGCATCTTCCTGATCGCGCTCGCGACCGCCTTCCCGGTGACCATCCTCACTTGGTCCGGCATCTCCAGCGTGAACAAGGATTATTACGACATCGCCCGCACCCTCGGTGCGAGCCAGGTCTTCCTGGTGTCCAGGGTCGCGGTGCCGGCAGCGCTGCCGCACATCTTCGTCGGCCTGTTCATGGGCCTCAGCGCCTCGTTCGCGGTGCTGGTGGTGGCGGAGATGCTGGGCGTGAAGGCCGGGCTCGGCTGGTACCTGCAATGGGCCCAGGGCTGGGCCGCCTATGCCAACATGTATGCCGCGCTGCTGGTGATGGCCCTGATGTGCTCCAGCCTCATCACCGCGCTGTTCCGCCTGCGCGATCACGTCCTCTCCTGGCAGAAGGAATTGGTGCGTTGGTGAGCGCTGCCGCCGTCAAACACACGCCCGCGGGCGCCGTCGCCGGCATCCGCCTCGATGTCTCCAACGTCAGCCACAGGTTCGAGCTTGAGGGGGCGCCACTGCCGGTGCTCCAGCAGGTGAGCTTCTCGGTGCAGCCGGGCGCGTTCGTCGCCCTGCTGGGGCCGAGCGGGTGCGGAAAGTCCACGCTTCTGCGCCTGGTGGCGGGCCTCGACCATCCCACCGCGGGAACGGTGAAGGAAGATGACGGGCCGATCACGGGCCCCGATCCCTCCCGCATCCTGGTGTTCCAGGACCCGACCCTCTACCCGTGGCGTACGGTGGCGGCGAACGTGGCGCTGGGGCTGGAGGCGCGGGGCCTGCTGCGCAGCCAGCGCCACCGGGTGGAAGCCGCGCTCAATCTCGTGGGGCTCGCGGATTTCGGCAGCGCCTATCCCCGGCAATTGTCCGGCGGCATGGCCCAGCGCGTGGCGCTCGCCCGCGCTCTGGTGAACGAACCGCGCCTGCTGCTGCTGGACGAGCCGCTCGGCAAGCTCGATTCCCTCACCCGCATCACCATGCAGGGGGAATTGCTGCGCCTCTGGCAGGACGCCAATTTCACCGCCCTGCTCGTCACCCACGACGTGGAGGAAGCCCTCTTCCTGGCGCAGCGGGTGATCGTGTTCACGGACCGCCCGGCGCGCATCAAGGCCGAGGTGATCGTGGACGTTCCCTATCCCCGCCATCGCGGCGACCCGCGCCTCGCGGCGCTGCGCCACGAGGTGCTGGCGCTGCTCGGTCTCGACCAGACCTGGTGAGCGCGCCCGCGCCGGCCCCCGTTTCGACCAGCCGAAGAAAAGGCACGTCATGTCGCAAGCAAGCAGACCCGCGATCGTCATCATCGGCGGCGGCCTCGCCGGTGTCCTGGCGGCGATCAAGATCATCGACGCCACCGCGACGCCGCTGGACATCGCGATCGTGGAAAGCCGGGCCGAACTCGGGCGCGGCATCGCGTACAGCACGCCGGATCCCGACCATCTGGTGAACGGCCCGGCCCGCGTGTTCAGCCTGCATGCGGATCGCCCCGAGCATCTCACCCAATGGGTGCTCGCCAATGCCGGCCGGCGCGGCTGGGCGCCGGACGAAGGCGCGCCGCCGGGCGACGCCTTCCTGCCGCGCATCCTCTATGGCGATTATGTGCAGGACGAACTGGCCCGCGCGCTGCGCGACGGCGAGGGGCGGGTGCGTTTCCAGCATGTGCGCGACACGGCGGTGGATCTCGCGCCCGCGCGCCTCGGATACGCGGTGCACCTCGCCTCGGGGGCGGCGCTGGCGGCGGACCAGGTGGTGCTCGCCACCGGCCTGCATGCGGCCGAGCGCGGCATCCGGATCGGCGCCCGCCTGCGGGACAGCGGGCGCTATGTGGGCGACGTTTGGCGCGACGGCGCGTTCGCGGGGGCGGAGCGCGACGGCGAAATCCTGCTGCTCGGCACCAGCCTGACCACGCTGGATGCGCTCATCAGCCTGGAGAAGCAGGGATTCCGCGGCACCTATGTCGCGATCTCGCGGCGCGGGCAATTGGTCAACCGGCGGCGCGAGGTGGAGCCCTGGGCGAATTTCCTCGATGCTGCCGCCTTGCCGCGCCGGATCGGCGACCTGCTGCGCCTGGTGCAGCGCGAGCGGCGCGCCGTGGCGGCGGCCGGCGAGGACTGGCAGCGCCTGACGCCGGTGCTCAAGCAACACCTCATCGGCCTGTGGGCCGGCGCCAGCGATGCCGAGCGGCGGCGCTTCGTGCGGCACCTGCGGGTGTTCTGGGACGTGAGCCTGCATCGCGCGGCCCCGGGCTCGATCGCATTCCTCGAACAGGTCCAGGCGCAGGGCCGCTTCCGGCAGGTCGCCGGCACGGTCACCGATCTGGCGGCGGCGCCGGACGGGCGGGTCGACGTGGTGGTGCGTCCGCGCGGCGCATCCGCGCCCCAGACGCTGACGGTGGACCGGGTGGTGAACGGCCTCGGCCACGATTTCGACTGGCGGCGCATCGCCCATCCCCTGGTGCGCAATGCGGTCGCGCGCGATCTGGTGCGGCCCCATCCCACCGGCTACGGCATCGCCGCCGATGCCGCGTCCGGCGCGGTGCTGGATGCGGCCGGCCGCGCCTCGCAGAGCCTGTTCGCCATCGGCCATCCGCTGCGCGGCGCCTCCTGGGAATCGAGCGCCATCGGCGAGCAGGTGCTGGGCGCGACCCGCCTCGGCGAGACATTCGCCAAGCTGCATGCCGCCCGGCGCGACGTTGCCTAGGCCCGGTCCCCTTCCGCATCCGGCCCTGGCGGCCGCGCTCCGGGCGGGGACGCGGCGCCCGGCGTGCGCCGCCGAAATTCATCCGCGACGCTTCGCCCGAACAGGCGGTTTCGACCGCCGAAAAGGCGCGGAGAAGCCGCCCTGAACCGATGTTCGTCCACCGCAAGTCATTGTTTCACGTGAAACATTTCACCCAGCCCAGGGCATGTCGAGGCATCGCCCCAGGCCGATTTTCCGCCCTCATCACCGGGAGGTTGCCATGACCGCTCAAGACCGCCAGCTCACCCTCAATCTCTTCCTCTATCCCGGCGGCCATCACGAAGCCGGCTGGCGCTACAAGGGCTCCGCGCCCGAGCGGGCGTTCGACATCAGCTATTACCAGGATCTCGCCCAGCGGGCGGAGGCGGCGAAGTTCGATGCCGTCTTCTTCGCCGACGGCCCGGCCCTGTCCGACGACGTGCGCTATGCCTCGCGCTTCCGCTTCGAGCCCATCACCTGGCTCACCGCCATCGCCGCCGTCACCAGCCGCATCGGCCTGATCGGCACCGCTTCCACAACCTATTACGAGCCCTACAATCTCGCCCGCCTGTTCGGCACGCTCGACCACATCTCCAAGGGGCGCGTCGGCTGGAACATCGTCACCACCACGGCGGCGGACGCGGCGCTGAATTTCGGCCTGCCCCAGCACCCGCCGCACGGCGATCGCTATGCCCGCGCACGCGAATTCGTCGATGTGGTCACCAAGCTGTGGGACAGCTGGGAGGACGGCGCGGTGGTCGCCGATAAGGAAAGCGGCGTGTTCGCCGACGGCGCGAAGATCCATCCCATCGACCATCACGGCCCGCATTTCGACGTGCGCGGACCGCTGAACATCCCGCGCGGGCCGCAGGGCCGGCCGGTCTATGTGCAGGCCGGGTCCTCGCAGGATGGCCGCGCCTTCGCCGCGCGCTATGCCGAGGCGATCTTCACGGCACACCAGACCCTCGCCAGCGCCCAGGCCTTCTATGGCGACATCAAGGGTCAGGCGCGGGCGCTCGGGCGCGGGCCGCAGAGCATCCGCATCCTGCCGGGCCATCAGCCCCTTCATCGGCAGCACGGAAGCGGAGGCGCAGCGCCTGTCGGACGAGTTCGATGACCTGATCCAGCCCGCCTATTCGCTCAACCAGCTCAAGCGCCTGATCGGCCTCGACCTCTCCGGCCATGACCTCGACGCGCCGTTCCCGCGCCACCTCATCGACGCCGGCAGCAATGTGGCGAGCCGCTTCAAGGTGGTGCTGGACATCGTCGACCGGGAGAAGCCGACCCTGCGCCAGCTGATCCGGCGGCTCGCGGGCGCGCGCGGGCACTGGGTGAAGGTCGGCACGCCCGAGCAGGTGGCGGACGCGATCCAGCTCTGGTTCGAGAGCGGCGCCGCCGACGGCTTCAACGTGATGCCGCCCTGGTATACCGGCGGCTTCGACATCTTCGCCGCCGAGGTGGTGCCGATCCTGCGCAAGCGCGGCCTGTTCCGGGAGGATTACACCGGGACCACCCTGCGCGCGCATTACGGCCTCGCCCGCCCCGCCGCCGGCGAGGGGATCGCGGCGCCCGTCGACCAGGTGGCCTGACGCGCGCCCTCGCGCAGCCCTGGAGCCCAACCCGGTCGGATCGCCGCGCGATCCGGTCAGGTCGCCTGGCTCAGCAGGTCGCGCAGGGTCCCGCCGGGATAATCGCGCCGCAAGGCGCCGCGCGCCTGCAGCAGCGGGACCACCTGGTCGACGAAGTCGTCGAACGTCTCCGGCAGGAAGGCGGGCGAGATCACGAAGCCGTCGGCGAGGCCGGACTCGACGATACCCGCCAGTTCGTCCGCCACGTCCTGCGCCGTCCCGACGATACGCGGGCACATGACGCCGCGCCCATAGACCCGCCCGGCTTCGGCGATGGTCATGGACCCGTCGGGGGCGATGCTGCGCAGCGCCGCGAAATTGCCCTGGCTGCCGGAGACCGCGATCTCATCCACCCGCGCATCCAGCGGCAGGCTGGAAAAATCCGCATTGGCGTGGGCCGCGAGCGTGGAGAGGCCGACGCGCGGATCCACCAGGGAATCATGCAGGTCGCGCTTTTCCTCCGCCTCCGCCCGGGTGCGGCCGATGAAGGGCATCACCGCCATCAGCACCTTGCTGGCATCCGGCGCGCGCCCGGCGGCCTCCAGTGCGGCGCGCACATCGCGGGTGAACACCCCCATGCGCTCCCGGTTCGGCTGCAACGCGAAGATCACCTCCGACCAGCGTGCCGCGAACGCCTTGCCCCGGCCCGACGAGCCGGCCTGGATGATGACCGGCCGGCCCTGCGGGCTGCGGGGAATGTTCAGCGGCCCGCGCGACTGGAACCATTTGCCCTGGTGGTTCACATAATGGACCTTGTCGGGGTCGGCATAGATGCCGTTGGCCCGGTCCAGCACCAGCGCGCCGTCCTCCCAGCTGTCCCACAGCTTGAAGGCGACCTCCATGAATTCGTCCGCGCGGTCGTAGCGCTCGTCATGGCCGAGGTGCGGCACGGACCCGAAGTTCAAAGCTTCCCCGTCATTCATGGAGGTGACGACGTTCCAGGCCACCCGCCCACCGGAGAGATGATCCAGCGTCGCGAACTCGCGGGCGATGTTGTAGGGCGCGTCATAGGTGGTGGAGCGCGTGGCGCCGAGGCCGATATGCCGCGTGACCGCCGCCATGGCGCCGAGCACCGGCATCGGATCCATGCGGGTCGCGTCCTGGTCGCCGAGCCGGATCCCGGTTTCCAGGCTCTCGCCATAGCGATCGGCGACGGCGAGGCGGTCGGCGAAGAACAGGAAGTCGAACTTGCCGCGCTCCAGGGTGCGGGCGATGTGGGCGTAATGTTCGAGGCTGAGGAAGGCGGTCTCGTGCGCCGGATTGCGCCAGATGGCGTGGCTGTGCACCACCGGCCCGGCGATCAGGAAGCCGCACAGATGCATGGGCTTGGGATGTGTCATGAGGTTTCTCCCAGCGGCCTTGAAGGCGCGCGTTCTCGTTGCGCGCGGAGGCCTCCGCGCGCTGCTGGTGGTCGGGCTGGAAGCGGCGTCTAGCGGATCAGGAGATCACGCCGACGATGGTGTTCTTGCCGCCCTTGACGACCTGCACCAGGAACGAGCGATTGATCTGGTCGCCCCGGGCATCGAAATCGCAGCTCGCTCCGGCGCCCACGAACTTGATCTTCTTGCCGGCGCGGATCAGCTCCAGCCCCTTCACCACATCGTCCACTTCCTCGCCGGGCGGGTTGCAGACCTCGGGAATGGACTTGGCCCAAACCAGGGCGTCGCTGGATTTGGCATGTTCCATGGCCAGCGCGGTGACGCAGATCTGGTCGTGGGCATTGCCGGCGAACAGGAATACGGTGCCGGCCGGAGCGCCCATCTCTTTGACGAACTTCTTGTAGGAGGGGGTATCGAGCGGCGGCGCGGGCTGGAGATGATAGATGCCCTCCGCCACTTCCGGCCCGACCGCCTGGAGGAACTTGCCTTCCGCATCGGCGCCGATCGAGAGCGCGACGATCTTGGACTTGAAGCCGCCCCGATAGACCTCCTTGGCGATGGAGGTGAAATCGGTCAGCAGGGACAGGCAGAACACGCCGTCGGGATCGCCGCCGAAGGCCTTTTCCACCTCGGCGCGATAGGAGGGCTGGTCGGGATTGTACATCACCACGTCCAGAACGCTGCCGCCGAGCTTGGCCATCTCCGCCTTGAAGGGCTCGATCATCGCCACCACGAACGGATTCTGCTGCGCCAGCACCACCACCTTCTTGGCGCCGATGGAATTCATCACCTTCGCCCCGGCCGGGCCCCAGGACGTGCTTTTCGCCTGGAAGCGCCACACGAGGCCGCGGGTGTCGCCGTCGGTCACCGCATTGGCCGAGCAGGAAACCATCTGCACCTTGTTGGCGGCCAGGATGATGGGCTTGGCGGCAAGCGCGATCGGGCTGCCCCAGAAACCGCCCACCAGCTCCACTTTGTTGACTTCCAGCAGCTTCTTCGTGGCGGTGACGCCGACCGTCGGATTGGTCTCGGAATCCTCGATGAACAGCTTGAGCTTGCGCCCGCCGAGGATGCCGCCGGCGTCATTGACCTGCCCGAGAACCAGCTCTGCGGCCTTCTTCATGTCCGGCCCATAGGGGCCGGTGGCGCCGGAGAAGGGCAGCACCATGCCGAGCGGCACCTCTGCGGCCTGGGCGAACGCCGGCAGCGCGGCGCCGACGAAGGGCAGGGCGCCGAGGCCGGCAACGACCTGGCGGCGGGTGAGACGCGGCGACGGGCTCATGGCTGTTCTCCTGTGGAAGTGGGCGAGGGGGCGGGATGAAGGCGAAGCGCGGCCTCGGCCACGCCGTCGTCGATCTGCAATGCGTCGTTGAACCGGTTGAAGAAGCCGCAGAGCGCGATGCGCAGCGTCAGCTCGACGATCTGCGCTTCCGAGAAATGCGCGCGCAACTGGGTGAAGACGCCGGAGCGGATGCCCCAGGCGCGTTCCGTCACCAGCCGCGCATAGTCGATCACCAGGCGGTCGACCTCGTCGAAAGCTTCATGCTCGGAATCGGGAAGTCCCTCGATCGCGTCGGCGGGAATGCCTTCCACGGCGAGCAGCGGCGCGTGGTGCGAGACGCAATAGGGGCAGGCATTCAGCTTGGAGACCACCACCACGGCCAGCTCGATGTAGCGCCAGGGCACGGCCTCGCGCGCCCGCAGCTCCATGAGCATGCGGTAGATGTGGTCGAGCGCCGGGGGCACATGGGCGAGCACCGCCGCCTGATCGGCGAAATCGGCATAGCCGCCGGCGAACTGCTCGTACACCTGCGCGATCTCGGGCGGCAGGGCCGTGGGGGGCAGCGGGGTCACGCGGGGCATCAGCCGTCTCTCTTCGCATCGGGAAAGAATTCGCGCGCGCGCCGGCGCGGCTCGGCCACAAGGCCCTGCGGGCGCAGGATCAGCAGCAGCACGATGCCGATGCCGATCATGCCGAGCCGCAGCGCCGACAATTGCGCCCCGTCGATGGACGGCACGAGATCCTTGAGGAACCGCGTCGCCTCCAGCAGCGCCATGATCGAGCCGGCGCCGAACAGCAGGCCGAGATTGGATCCGCGCCCGCCCGCGATCACCGCCATGAAGGCATAGGCGGTGATGATGGGGGTGAACTGGCTCGGGTCGATATAGGTCAGGTAAAAGGCGTGCAGCGCCCCGGCGAGCCCCATAATGGCCCCGCCGACGGCAAACGCCCGCACCCGCAGCGCCAGCACCGGCTTGCCCAGCGCGGATGCCACGGTGGCATCGTCCCGCACCGCCCGCAGCACCCGGCCGAAGGGTGAGCGCACCAACAATTCCAGCAGCACGAACACCACCAGGACAAGGCCGATGGCGAAGGCGAGGATCACCCCGTCGCCTCCGCCCGGCGGCGTGATGGCGGCGAACGGGCGCGGAATGTCCGCGATGCCCAGCGCCCCGCCGGTCAGCCAGCCCTCGTTCAGCAGCAGGATCCGCACGATCTCGCCGAAGCCGATGGTGACGATGGCGAGATAATTCTCCTCCAGCCGGATGGACAGCAGCGCCAGCGCCATGGAGATGGCGGCGCAGAGCACGGCGGAGAAGATCAGCGCCGGCAGCCAGCCGATATGGGGGGCGGTGATCGCCACCCCATAGGCCCCGAGCGCCACGAAGCCGGAGACGCCGAAATTCACAAGGCCGGCGAGGCCCCATTGCAGGTTCAGGGCAAGGCCCACCAGGGCGGCGACGCTGACCAGGATGACGAGGGTGACGAGATAGGCGCTCATTTGCGCACCGCCTTGGCGCCGAACAGGCCGTTGGTGCGGAACAGCAGCAGCAGCAGGATGACGGTGAAGCTCACCGCCTGCCGGTAATTGGTGGGCAGCACGAGGGCCGACATTTCTTCCGCGATGCCGATCATCAGCGCGCCGGCGACCGCGCCGAGCGGGCTGCCGAGCCCGCCCAGGATGGCGGCGGCGAAGATCGGGATCTGGTAGTTCCAGCCCATCAACGGGTCGATGGCGCGATCGAGCCCGGCCAGCACCCCGGCGACACCCAGGAGCGCGCCGGTCAGCGCCCAGGCGATGCGCGCGACGGTGCGCCGCTCCACGCCGCGCACGGCGGCAAGGGCGGGATTGTCGGCCACCGCCCGCATGGCGCGGCCGAGGGGCGATGCGGTCAGCAGCACGTGCACCAGGATCAGCGCGACGATCACCACGCTCGCCGTGACGATCTGTTCCTGATTGATGCGCACGCCCTGCCAGCGGATCGGCCGCGCGAGGGTGACATCGAAGCTGCGCGCGGCATTGCCGAAGAAGAAGCGGCAGATGTTCTCCACCACCAGCGAGACCCCCATGGAGGCCACCAGCAGCGTGATGGAGCCGCGCTCGCGCAGCCGCTCGAACACCAGGGCATCGGCGACGATCGAGGCCAGCGCCACGCACAAAGCGGCAAACGCGGCGGCGAGCGGCAGCGGCCAGCCGAACTGCACATTCGCGACGAAGCCCGCATAGGCCCCGAAGGTAAGCAGGGCGCCGACCGCGAAATTGGCGAACTTGAGAATCCCGAACACCAGCGTCAGCGCCAGCGCGGGCAGGGCGAGGAGCAGGCCGGTGACGAGGCCGTTCAGGAACAGCTGCGCCATGTCAGGCCGCCTTCCCGAAGAATAGGCCGGCGAGATCGGCGGGCACCACGTCCGCCGCCGGCGCGCGCAGGCTGAGGCGTCCCGCCACCAGCACCACCACTTCGTCGGCGATCTTCAGGGCGGCGGAAACATTCTGCTCGACCAGGACGATGGAGACGCCGGACAAGCGCACCCGGGCGATGGCCTCCATGGTCTCGCCCACGATCTTCGGCGACAGCCCGGCGGAAGGCTCGTCCAGCAGCAGCACTTCCGGATTGGCGAGCAGGGCGCAGGCGAAGGCCAGCATCTGTCGCTGGCCGCCGGAAAGATTGCCCGCAAGCGTGCGGGGCCGGGCGGCGATTTCGGGAAACAGGCTCAGCACCCGTTCCTCCTGCTCGCGCCCGATGCCCGCGCGGCCGCGCAGGAATTCCGTGGCGAGCTTGAGATTCTCGCGGATCGTGAGGCTGCGGAAGACATTGGCCTCCTGGGGCACATAAGCGAGGCCGGCGAACACGCGGCGAGCGGGGGAGAGAGCGGTGACATCGCGTCCGGTCACCGAAACGGATCCCGCACGGGCCGGCAGCAGGCCGGCGATAGTCTTGACGAAGCTGGATTTTCCCGACCCGTTGGGGCCGATCACGGCGATGATCGTTTCCGCCCGCTGGGTGAAATCGATGCCGCACACGATGTCGCCGCCGCGGCCATAGCCGGCGCGCAGCCCCTGGATGCGCAGGGCATCGGTCTCCGCGTTTCCGCTCATGCCGCGAGCCCCAGATAGGCGTCCACCACGCGGGGATCGGACGTGGCCTCGGCGAAGGTGCCGGAGACCAAGGTCCGCCCCTCGGCCAGCACATGGACATGGTCGCAGACTTCGCCAACGAGATGCATGTCGTGCTCGACGATGCCGAACGACAGGCCCTCCGCCTTCAGCTCGCGCACCAGGCGAATGATCTCCTCGCGCAGCGGCGGGGAGACGCCGGCGCCGGGTTCGTCCAGCAGGAGGAGCCTCGGCTCCAGCAGCAGCGCGCGGGCCACCTCCAGAAGCTTCTTCTGGCCGCCGGAAAGGGCGGCGGAGGGCTGGTCCGCCAGCTTCCACAGGCCGACGCGTTCGAGCAAGGCGCGGGCCTTGGCGGCATTCTCATGCTCCTGCGCCCACCATTTGCGCCGCGCGACCACGGCGCCCAAAAGGCCTTCGCCGATCTGGCGCGGCGGGGCGAGCAGCAGATTCTCAAACACGGTGAGGCTGGAGAGCTCGCGTACGATCTGGAAACTGCGCACGACGCCGAGCGCCGCCATGCGATGGGCGGGCAGGCCCGTGACATCGACGCCATCGAAGGTGACCGTACCCGCCTCGGGCTTGGCGAGCCCGGTGAGCGCGTTCAGCAGGGTGGTCTTGCCGGCGCCGTTGGGTCCGATCAGCCCGGTGACCTCGCCCTTGCGAAGCGACAGGCTGCACCCGTCCAGGGCCGCCACGCCGCCATAATGCTTCACCAGCCCCGCCACGTTCAGAAATCCAATGGCCATCAACAAACCCCTACGTCCATAGATCTTATTGATTATAAAATCGGGCCTGTCGACTGCCCTTTCTGGTTGCATGAGCTCATTTGATTCAGATCAAGCTTTGTGCATATGCCTACGTTTTAAACAGGTCATTCCAGAGTGTTTCAAATTAAAGCCGTGATGAGCGAAGCAATCAAATTTATATTGCTTTGTGAAAAGCAAATTAATATTTATTCAAACCCATGGCGCGCCCCCTCGAAATCACTTTGCTGCGCACCTTCGTCCTGCTGGTCGAGGAGCAGAGTGTGACGCGCGTGGCGCGTCGCCTCAATCGAACGCAACCTGCGATAAGCCTTCAGGTGAAGCGGCTGGAAGAGGCCGCCGGCCGCTCCCTGTTCGAGCCCGACCTGCGCCATCTGCGGCTGTCGCGCCATGGGGAGATGTTGTTGCCCTATGCGCGCACCATGCTGCGCATGCATGAGGAAGCGCGCCTGCGCCTCGCGGCGGAGGAGATCGAGGGGCGCGTGACCCTGGGCTGTCCGGATCTCTATGCCGCCTTTCTGCTGCCGCAGACCCTGGCGAGCTTCCGCGCCAGCTATCCGGGGGTCGAGGTGACCGTGCGGTGTGCCCTGTCCCGGCAATTGGCGCAGGATATGGACGACGGCGTCATCGACATCGCCCTCGCCACGCGCATGCCCGGCGTCGCGCCGAAAGTGGCCCGCGGAACGGTCCTGCGCGCGGAGCCCCTGGTCTGGCTGGGTGCGGAGAATGGCAGCGCCCATCGCGAGGATCCGTTGCCGCTGGCCATGCTTCCGGAGGGCAATCTGTATCGCGACTACGCGCTGGCGGCGCTGAACGAGCAGGGGCGCGCCTGGCGCATCGCCTGCGTTTCAGAAAGCATTGCCGGCATGCAGGCCATGGCGCTGGCGGATGCGGCGATCATCGTGCTGGCCCATTCGGTGCGCAGCCGCGGGCTGGTGCGGATCGGCCCGGCGGACGGCCTGCCGATCCTGCCCTCGGTGGACCTGATCCTGTGGGAGCGCCAACCCGGCCTGCTCCAGGCGGCCGATTACCTTGCCGCGCATATCGCCCGCAACATGTCAGTCGGCGCCGCCCGCAAGCGTGGCTAGGGCCCCTTTAGGAGGGGACGCGAGCCCCGCTGCCGAACTTGATGCGTCCGCTCCGGCTGCCCTGCGCGACCGCCTGCGACATTGGCCCTCATTGCCCGACTAAATTGAATGTATATTATATGCAGTCAAATAACGCATGTGACTGGATACGATCATGGCCACTCCCTCCTGGCCCGCCTTGTCCCCCCTGGAAACCGGCTTGCGCGGGCGCTGTCCCCGGTGCGGGCAGGGGCATCTGTTCAAGGGGTTCCTGACGCTCGCGCCAAAATGCGAGGTGTGCGGCCTCGATTATTCCTTTGCCGATCCGGCCGATGGTCCCGCCTTCTTCGTCATCTGCTTCGGCTGCCTGCCGTCCACCCTGTTCGCGATCTGGCTGGAAGTGGCCTATCAGGCGCCCTATTGGGTCCATCTGGTGACGACGCTGCCGCTGCTTCTGCTCACCTGCATTCCGCCCCTGCGACCTCTGAAGGGGTGGCTTGTGGCGAGCCAGTATTTCTACAAGGCGGAAGAGGGAAAACTGATCCCTCTGCCGAAGATTGCTCCAAAATGAATGGATTGCTTCGCCCGAATGACAGGATCATTCGGGCGGCAGCATCGTGATGCCATAGCGCTCCGCCACCTCGATCAGTTTCGGCACGTCCGGAGGCTGGGGCGGGGGAAAGGCGAGGGGGCCGGCCGCCGGTTCGCCCGCTTCGAGGAAAAATTGTTCGTGCAGGCCGCCGGGCACGTTGATGATCAGCATGCGCGCGGTTTCGCTGCCCGCATTGCGGAAGCCGTGGGCGGTTCCGCGCGGCATGTAGACGAACGAGCCCGGTCCGTGACGGCTGGTCTCGCCATCGCGAAACACCTCATATTCGCCTTCCAGCACATAAAAGGCTTCGGCGTCGGCGCTGTGGACATGGGGCGGCGTGAACGCGCCGGGCGCGGTGGCGGCCTCGACGAGCGAATAATGCCCCTCGGTCTGCGCGGCGATGCCCTTGAAGGTCACGATGGTGCCGAGCAGGTGGATGGATGATCCGACGCGCGGCGGCGCCGCAGCGGCAAGCGCGGCGGGAGAGAGAAGCGTCACGGCTTGTGCCCTTTCTCGAAGTTTGATACAAAAATCTCATAACGAGACAAATGTCTCATAAGAGGTTTGCCTTGGATCGTCAACCTTCGAGCGAACGGCTGGCCCAAAAGCAGCGCACCCGCGCCGCCCTTCTTGGCGCCGCGCGGCGCCTCCTGGCGGAAGGCCGCACGCCAACCGTCGGCGAGGCGGCCGATGCCGCCGATATCTCCCGCGCCACCGCCTATCGATATTTCTCCACCGCCGAAGCCCTGGCCCAGGAAGCCCTGCTCGACGCCATCGCAGAGGAGGTGGACGGGGTCATGCTGGATGCGGGGCTGCGCGCGCTTGCTCCCGCCCGGCAGGCGGAGGAGGTGGTGGTGAGCGTGCTCGCCATGGTGCTGCGCCACGAGGCCCTGTTCCGCACCTATCTCGCCCTTGCGGCCGCCGGGCAGGGCACGAGCCGGGGCGGTCGACGCGTGCGCTGGATTTCCGAGGCGCTCGCCGGCATCGCCCCTTCCATGCCGCCGCAGGCCTTCACGCGCCTGATCAACGCCCTGTCGCTGCTCGCGGGGATCGAGACCCTGGTGGTGCTGAAGGATATCTGCGGCCTCGATCCGACCGAGATCGAAGGCACCGTCCGCTGGATGGCGCGCACGCTGGTCGTCGGCTCGCTGGGCGCAACGACGCCGTGAGGCCCCGGGCGCGGCCGTTTCCAGCGGCGCGCGGGTCTCAGCAGGTCGAGGTCGGCGACACGCGGCCGTCGAGCCGCAGCCGGTTCACATGGCCCATCTTGCGGCCGGGGCGGGCCTCGTCCTTGCCGTAGAGATGCAGATGGGCGCCCGGCTCGGCGAGGATCTTCGCCCAATCGTTCGCATCCGCGCCGATGAGATTGATCATCTGCACCGCGCCGAGGCGGGATGCATCGCCGAGCGGCCAGCCGGCGATGGCGCGGACATGCTGCTCGAACTGGCTGGTGACGGCCCCGTCCTGCGTCCAATGGCCGGAATTGTGCACCCGGGGCGCGATCTCGTTGACGATCACCCGCTCGCCCGAGGCGGCGGAGGTGATGAACAATTCCACCGCGAACACCCCCACATAAGAGAGCGAACCGGCGATCTTGCAGGCGATGGCGTGCGCCCGGTCCGCTGCCTGCCGGGACATGGCGGCCGGCACCGTGGAGGTGTGCAGAATGTGGTCGCGGTGGACGTTCTCGGTCACGTCATAGGCCGCGAACGCATCGTCCACGCAGCGCGCCGCGATCACCGAGACCTCGCGCGCGAAGGTGACGAAGCCTTCGAGGATGGCGCTCTGCGCCCCGATGGCCTGCCAGGCGGCGCGTAGATCGTCGCCCGGGCGGAGCGTCACCTGCCCCTTGCCGTCGTAGCCGAAGCGGCGGGTTTTCAGCACCGCCGGCAGGCCGATGGCGGCAGCCGCCGCTTCCAGGCCGGCGAAATCGTCCACGGCGGCGAACGGCGCGGTCTCGATGCCGAGGCCACGCACGAAGGTCTTTTCCAGCAGACGATCCTGGGTGATCGCGAGCGCCTTCGCGCCAGGCCGCACGGGCACGCGCCGTTCCAGGAATTCGGCCGTGGCCAAGGGCACATTCTCGAATTCATAGGTGACGACATCGCTCACCCGCGCCAGCTCGGCGAGGGCGGCCTCATCGTCATACGCGGCGCAGATATGGCCGTCGGCCACCTGGAAGGCGGGGCTGTCCTCGTCCGGGCACAGGATATGGGCCTTCAGGCCCAGCTGCGCCGCCGAGAGGGCGATCATGCGGCCGAGCTGTCCCCCGCCGAGGATGCCGATGGTGGAACCGGGCTTCAGCATGGATCAGACCGGGCAATCCGCGACCGCGGCGGTGCGCTCGGCGCGATAGGCGTCGAGCCGGGCGGCCAGCGCCTCGTCGGTGAGCGCCAGCACGGCGGCTGCGAGCAGGGCGGCGTTGGTCGCGCCGGCCTTGCCGATGGCCAAAGTGCCCACGGGAATGCCGGCCGGCATCTGGACGATGGAATAGAGGCTGTCGAGGCCGGACATGGCCTTCGACTCCACCGGCACGCCGAACACCGGCAGCGGCGTCAGGGCGGCGACCATGCCCGGCAGGTGCGCGGCCCCGCCGGCGCCCGCGATGATGACCTTGAAGCCCTCCGCTTTCGCCCCCTTGGCGAAGGCGAACATGCGCTCCGGCGTGCGGTGTGCGGAGACGATGCGCACATCCTTGCCGATCTCGAGTGCTGCGAGCGTTTCCGCAGCGTGCCGCATGGTCTCCCAGTCCGACTGGCTGCCCATGATGACGGCCACCGGCCGCGAACCCATATCGATCATCCCCGAAAAAAGGAAAGCGCGGCTTTATAGGATAAGGGGTCGAGGGGCAAGGGTGCGCATCGGGTTCAGCGCATATGGGCGGCGCTGATGCGCGCGAAGGTGCCGTCGTTCAGCCGCAGATGGAGCCACTGGTCCACGAACGCCTTGAACACGTCATCGCCGCGCGGCAGCAGATAGGCTTTCTCGGCGAAGGTGAAAGGCGCGTCGGGATGCACCGCGCACAGGCCGGGATGGCGCTTTTCCTGGAGCCGGGTTTCCACCGCGTCGGTCATCATCACGTCCGCCCGGCCGGCGAGAATTTCCTCGAAGATCAGCGTGTTGTCGGGAAATTCCCGCACCTGCGCGGCCTTGAGCGCGGAACGGGCGAAGCTCTCGTTCGTCCCGCCGGGATTGACCACCACCCGCACACCCGGCTGGTCGATGGCGGCGAGGGTCTGGTATTTTTCCACATCGGCGCAGCGCACGATGGGCGTCTTGCCGTCGCGCAGATAGGGAATGCTGAAATAGGCCGCCTTCTGGCGGGGCAGGGTGATCGAAATGCCGCCCATGGCGATGTCGCAGGCATCGGCCGCGAAATCGGTCATGAGCGTCGGCCAGCCCGTCTTCACGAAGCGCGGCTTCGCCCCGAGCGCCGCCGCGAGATCCTCCGCGAGATCGATGTCGATGCCCTCGAACTTGTCCGTTCCCGCGATCGCCAGGGTGAAGGGCCGGTAATCGCCGGTGGTGCAGATCCGCAGCGTCCCGGAGGCCGCGACGGCATCGAGCCGGCTGCGGGGCGCGTCCGCGGCCGTGGCGGGCAAGGCGCCGACGGTCGCGACGCAGAGCGCGAGCCAGCCGGCGAGGAGGTTCCGCTTGGTCATGCCCCGGTTCTCCCCTCTAGCGCCAGCGGCGATGCAGCCAGAGCCATTGGCCGGGATATTCACGGACCCAATCCTCGATCACCGCCGTGACCGCCTGCATGGCGCCCTGCACGTCGATGCGGCCGTCCGCGTCCCGCGGCAGGGCGACCTCTTCCGTGATCTCGATGCGGAACCGCCCCTTCGGCAGGCGGATCACCCGCATGCCGTGCACCGGGCATTCGAACTGCCGGGCGAGGCGGGCCAAGGTGGGATTGGTGGGGCAGGGGCGGCCGAAGAAATCCACCATCACGCCCTGGCCCCAATATTGGTCCACCAGCATGCCGATATGCTGGCCTTCTTCCAGCATCCGCGCCATCTGCCGGCCGGCATTGCGGTTGGCGCGGATCAGGCCCGGCATGGTCTCCGCGCGCATGTCCTCGATCAGCTTGGCGGCCTTCTGGATGTTGGGCGCGCGATAGAGCACGCCCCCCTTCACCCCGAGCTTACCGCCGGTGATGGCGTTCAATTCCCAATTGCCGGTGTGGGAGGTGAAGAACAGGGCCGGCTTGCCGTCGTCCCGCAGGCGGGCCATCACCTCGGTGCCGACGATCTCGATGCTCCCCTTGCCGGGATGAACCGGGTCATAATCCCAGATCCGGTCAAGATGGGCGAATTCCGCCGACATGCGGCCGAGATTGTCCCAAACCCCATCCAGGATCCGGCGGATCTCGGCGTCGCTCTTTTCCGGGAAGGCGCGGCGCAGGTTCGCGCGGGCGACCCGGCTCACCAGGAAGAACGGGCCCAGCAGGCGCGCGAGCGTGCTCACCACCGCCGACGACCAGGAGATGGGATAGAGCCGCGACCACCACACCAGCACCCGCACGAAGCCGACGATGAGGCTCTCGGCGATCGGCGCCAGCGCATGGCGCACCCGCCGCACCAGACGGCCCCATAGAATCTTCAGCGGCGACACGGGCCAGTTTCCTCAGGAGGCACGGATCAGAAGCGGACGATGATCTTGCCGAACACCTTGCGGCTCTCCAGGCGCTCCAGCCCCTCGTTGAAGCGCTCCAGCGGCACCACCGTGTCGATCACCGGCTTCACGCCGCGGCCCATCTTCTCCAGGCCGTTCGCGACATTGCGGATGGTGGCGCCGAACGAGCCGAAGATCTTGTACTGGCGCTGGAACAACTGCATCAGGTTCATCTGCACGCTCACCCCGGAGGTGGAGCCGCAGGTGACGAGGCGCGCGCCGGGCTTCATGGAGAGCAGGGAGGCGTTCCACGTGTCGGCGCCCACATGCTCGAACACCACGTCCACGCCCACCTTCTTGGTGATCTTGCGGACCTCGTGTTCGAACCGGTCGACGCGATAATTGATGACATGGTCCGCGCCCAGCGCCTTGGCCTTTTCCATCTTTTCGTCGTCGCCGACCGTGGTGATGACGGTGGCGCCGATGTCCTTGGCGAGGCGGATGGCGGCCGAGCCGATGCCCGAGCCGCCGGCGTGCACCAGCACGGTCTCGCCGTCCTCCAGCTTGGCATTGTCGAACAGCATGTGCTCGACCGTGGAGAAGGTGATTCCGGCGCAGCCGGCCTCCTCGAAGGAGACGCCCTCGGGGGCGGGAATCACCAGCCGCTCGGGCATGTTGATGACATCGCGGGCAAAACCGTCGATGTGGAAGCCCAACACGCCGCCGACATTCTCGCACAGATTGTCGCGGCCCTTAAGGCATTGCTTGCAATGGCCGCAGGTCATGGCGCCGTACATGGCGACGGTCTGGCCGACTTTCAGCCCGCGCACGTCGGCGCCCAGCGCCACCACCTCGCCGGACGCTTCCGCGCCCACCACCAGCGGCATCTTGCGCTTGGCGAAGGCCATGCCGCGCCAGCCCCAGACATCGATATGGTTGAGGGCGAGGGCCTTGACGCGGATCTGCACCTCGCCCGCGCCGGGGGCGGCGGGCTCGGGCATGTCGACGATCTGGAGATTGCGGTCGGAGACGAGCTGAAGGGCGCGCATTTTGGTCCTGAAGGTCAGCGATGGACGGCAAGCTGGGCCGAAAGGCCCCCATCCACCGGGATCACGGCCCCGGTGATATAGCTTGCTCCGGGCGAGAAGAGAAAGGCCACCAGCGCCGCGACCTCTTCCACCTGTGCGAAACGCCCGGCGGGGATCTGTGCCGCGATGCGGTCGCGATAGTCGGCGAATTTGGCGAGCATGGCGGTGTCGATGAAGCCGGGGGCGACATAATTTACCGTGACGCCGCGCTTTGCGCTCTCGACCGCAAGGCCCTTCACATGGGCCAGCAGGGCGGCCTTGGAGGCGGCATAGGCGACATTGCCCTGGTTGGCCTGCAATGCCGCCACCGAGCCGATGGCGACGATCCTGCCCACCCGTGCGCGGATCATGGGGCGCACCAGCGCGCGGGCGAGGCGCACGAAGGCGTGGTGATTGACCTGCATCACCTGCTCCGCCTTGTCCTGGTCCACCATGGCGGCAAGCGTGTCGTAGGAGGCACCGGCATTGTGGCAGAAGCCGTAATAGGCCGCGTCCGCCTCGATTTCCAGCGCCAGGGCCTCGACGGCGGAGCGGTCGGCGAGGTCCACCGCCTTGGCGCCGACGGTCGCCTGCGGATGGGCCGCGCGGATCTCCTCCAGCAGCGCCTCGGCCTCCGGCCCGGCGCTGCGATAGGTGAAGGTCACGTCATGGCCGGCCGCGGCCAGCGCGCGCACGATCGCGGAGCCGAGCCCGCGCCCGCCGCCGGTGACGAGAACCCGCTTGCGCGCGTCCAGGCTCATGCCCTCGGCACCCCGGCGTGCCCTGCGGGACGCGACAGGCTCACGCCGGCTCCCCCGTCAGCACGAGGCACACATTCTGCCCGCCGAAGCCGAAGGAATTGGAGATCACGCGGTTCACGCGCGCGTCGCGGGCGACGTTGGGCACCACGTCCAGCGGGATCGCCGGATCGGGGATGTTGTAATTGATGGTCGGCGGAATGCGGCCGTTGGCGATGGTCAGCAGCGAGACCGCCGCCTCGATGGCGCCGGCGGCGGTGAGGGTGTGGCCGATCATGGATTTGTTGGACGAGATGGGAATGCCCGCCAGGGCCTCCTCGCCGAACACGGCTTTCATGCCGACATATTCCATGCGGTCGTTTTCCGGCGTCGAGGTGCCGTGGGCGTTGATGTAATCCACATCGCCCGGGGTGATGCCGGCATCCTTCAGCGCATTCATCATGCAGCCGATGATGGGCTTGCCGTCCGGGCTCGAACGCGTGCGATGGAAATTGTCGGACATCTCCCCGCAGCCTTCGAGCACGCCGAGGATCTTGGCGCCGCGGGCGGTGGCGTGCTCCAGGCTTTCCAGCACCAAAGCGGCGGCGCCTTCCGCCATCACGAAGCCGTCGCGATTCTTGGCGAACGGGCGGGCGGCTTCGCCCGGCTTCTCATTGGCTGTGGTCAGGGCGGAGAGCAGGGAGAAGCGGATCAGCGCCTCGGGATGCACCGAGCCGTCGGTGCCCAGCGACAGCGCGACATCGCATTCCCCGCGCCGGATCGCCTCGACGCCGAGCTGGATCGCCGTGCCGCCGGAGGCGCAGGCGGTGGAGAGGGAAATCGGCTGGCCCTGGGTGCCGAAATGGTCGGCGAGCCGGTCGGCCACCGAGCCGAACAGGAAGCGCTCGTGCCAGCTGGCGAACTTGCCGGTCTCCGCCGCGTCGAGAAGGTCGTGGTAGACCAGCGGCTTGTGGGGGACGACCTCGGCCAGGGCGCGCTTTTCCGGCCATTCCAGCTCCACCGGGGGCACGGCGGCGAACAGCGGGCCCGGGAAGCACCCCTTGGAGCCGATGCCGGCCTCGGCGATGGCTTCTTCCGCCGCCAGGGTCGCCAGGCGCTGGGAGAGATCGGGGGCGGGCACGCGGCCGTCGAACAGGAAGTCGACCGTCCCGGCGATGGTGGTGCGCATGCCTTCCAGCGGGAAGCGGGTGATGGTGTGGATGCCGGATTCTCCGGCGGTCAGGCGGCGCCAATTGTCCGCCTTGCCCTGTCCGAGCGAGGTCACGATGCCGATGCCGGTCACCACCACGATGGGGCGGCCGAACTTGTCCGTATATGCCTGCGCCACGGGCGCCTCCTTCCAAGGACGTCCACCGGGGTGAACGTCCGCACGTCCTGGTGCCGTGTCCATGACGGACGGCGGCGGGCGGCGGGCGGCGGGGAGAGGGGGACGTCGCGCCTCCCCCCGCATCGGCGGACTTCGAAGGAATCTCCGGCGCGCCCCTCGCCAGCCCCGATGCCCGTCCGCCGTCACGCTTGAGATATAAGGCTCAACCCACCCGTTCCACCAGTCCCGCGCCTTCGCCGCGCCAATGGCCGACGGCGGTGACGATCACGCGGGAGACGGCTTCGCCGCCGGTCTTTGGCCCATCGCTTTCCAGCGTATCGCCGGGCAAGGCGGGAAACAGCGTGCCCTCGTCCACCGCGAGCGCCGCAAGGGCGAGGCCGGCGGCGAACTGCGCCTCGAAGCCGTGACCGATGCGATTGGCCAGCGAACGCACCGGAAGACCGGCCGCGCGCAGGGCCTGCGCTTCCGCCTCGGTGGCGCCATGCGCGCCGGTGGCGCCGGAGAATACGGCGGTTCCGGGCGTGGTGCCGGCCTTGGCGAGCAGCGCCGTCACCTTTTCGGCGATGCTGCCGGGCGCGTCGCGCCGCGCCCGTTCCGACCAGACGCCGGAGAGCTTCGCCAGCGGCTTGGCGCCGCGCGCGGTGGCGTGCTCGGGCGATTCCAGCACCAGGAACGCGCCCATGGAGCCGGAGGGAATGCCCGGCGCACCATCCGCGCCGAAGATCGGGCGGAACCCGTTCTTCATGCAGAAATCGTTGAGCGCGTAGAGCAGAAGCATGTCCTCGCGCTCGGCATTATAGGCCCCGCCGACCAGGGCGATCTCGCTCTGGCGGGCGGCGATGCGCGAAAACGCGATGCGGGTGGCATCCACGCCCGCGCTTTCCTCGCCCATGAAGGTGCGCGAGGAGCCGGTGACGCCGTGGACGATGGAGATGTTGCCGGCCAGCAGATTGGACAATTGCGCCAGCGACAGGGTCGGGCGCAGGTCCGAGAGCAGGCGCTCGTTCAGCAGGCGGCCGGCGTCGTTGGTGGCCAGGATGTCGTTGAGAATCGCCGCATCGACGAGGAAGTCGCGCTCGCCGCCGCCGGCCGCGACGATCATGTCCGTCTGGCCGAGGATTTCGGCATTCTTGGCGATGCCCGCGCTATCGAGCGCCAGCCCGGCGGCATAGGTGCCGATGCGTTGCCAGGGCTCCATCTGCCGCTGATCGCCCTTCTTGGGGATCTGGCTGTCGTAATTCACCTTGACCAGGGGATGGACCACATAGGGCGCGAAGCGCTCGGCATCCGTCACCGGGGCGGTGCCGGCGGCGAGCGCCTGCCAATTCGCCTGCGGCCCCTCGCCCAGCGAGGACACGAGGCCGATGCCGGTGATCCAGACGTCGCGCCTGGTGCTCGGGCTCTGCTCAGGCATCGACATAGTCCGCGACCGGGAATTCCACCCGCTCGGCCACCTTGAGAACCACGTCCTTCATCCGTCCTTCGGGCCAGGGCAGCACCCGGAAGACCAGCTCGGCATTGCAGATCGGCTTGCCCTCGCAGGTGCAGCGGGTCTGCGCGACCACGAAGCCGGAGCCCTCGTGCAGAATCTTGGAATAGAGGTCCAGATTCTGTCCGGGCACGACGAAGGTGCGCAGCTTGGCTTCCTTGACGGTGGCCAGGAACGGCATCTTGTCGAATCGATTGCGCGCGAGCACCAGCCAGCCCGTGGTCTGGGCCATGGCCTCGATCAGCAGGACGCCGGGCATCAGGGGATGGCCAGGAAAATGCCCCTCGAAGATGGAGCTTTCTTCCGGCACAAGGCCTTCGCAATGAATGGTCTCAAGGCCCGGATCGATCGCGACGACCCGGTCCACCATCTTGAAAACTTCAGGACGCATTCGCTCCGTCCGACCTCAGGCGGTCTTCGCCGCGACCAGATCGTCGATGCGAGCGCACAGGTTCTTGAGCACGAAATATTGCTCGGTGGTGGCCTTGCCGTCGTTCACTTCCTGCGTCCACTGTTCCAGCGGAAGCTTGATGCCGAACGCCTTGTCGATGGCGAAGGCGATGTCGAGGAAGTCCAGGCTGTCGATACCCAGATCGTCGATGGCATGGCTTTCCGGCGTGATGGTGTCGCGCGGAATGTCGCACGTCTCGGCGATGATATTGGCGACGGTATCGAACGTCGAAGACATGAGTGCGCCTCTGTTATGGCTCGGCCGCTCGGGGCACGACCTGCTCGCTGCGGGCGAGAAAAGCGGCCACGGCCGAGGCTTGGCCTCTGCGGCCCCTCGGATAGTCGAAGTGCCCTATAGCGAAGGCGGCCTGAGGTTTCAATGGGAACCGCGCGGCGGTGGCGGCGCGATACCGTTTCCCCTCACGGTTCGGTTAAGGCGCGATCCAGCAGGCTTGCGGGCTCGGCGATGGAATTCGCGCCGAACATGGCGCGTGGACGCAGCAGGCGGGTTGTCCCAAAGGCATGGCTGACCGCCTCGGGCGCGGATGCGGCCAGCGCCGCCGCGGCCGCCAGGGCCGCGAGCCGCTCGGTGAGATAGCGGGCGCGGCTTTCCAGATCCTGTCCCGCGAGGCCCTCGGCGATCTCCTGCGCGGTCTCGCGGGCGCCGGGAACCGCGCGTGCCTCCTGCGCCAGGGCCGCGATCACCGCGTGGGTCGCGGCCGCATCCCGGCCCGCCGCGCGCAGCAGGTCGAGGGCCATGACATTGCCCGAGCCCTCCCAGATGGCGTTCACCGGTGCCTCGCGATAGAGCCGGGGCAGGGGGCTTTCCTCCACATAGGCATTGCCGCCGAGCGCTTCCATCGCCTCATAAATGAAGCCCGGCGCCGCCTTGCAGACGCTGAATTTCACCGCCGGCGTCAGCAGGCGCGCGCGGGCGGCTTCGAGCGGATCCTCCTTCGCCCGGTCGAAGCTCGCCGCCAGCCGGAAGGAAAGGGCGGTTGCCGCCTCGCTTTCCAGGGCGAGATCGGCCAGCACGGCGGTCATGGCCGGCTGGTCGATCAGCCGTTTCTGGAACACCGTGCGATGGCGGGCATGGTGCACCGCCAGCGCGAGCGCCATGCGCATGAGGCCGGCGGAGGAGACGGCGCAATCCAGCCTGGTCAATTGCACCATCTCGATGATAGTCGGCACCCCGCGCCCCTCCTCGCCCACCCGCCAGGCGAAAGCGCGGGCGAACTCGACCTCCGAGGAGGCGTTGGAGCGGTTGCCGAGCTTGTCCTTCAGCCGTTGCAGATGCAGGGCGTTCACCGTTCCGTCCGGGCGGAAACGCGGCACCAGGAAGCAGGTCAGGCCGCCCGTCGCCTGCGCCAGAACCAGGAAGGCGTCGCTCATGGGCGCCGAGAAGAACCATTTGTGGCCGGTGATCTCATAGGTGTCGCCGCCGGTCGCCGTGGCGCGGGTGAGATTGGCGCGCACGTCCGTGCCGCCCTGCTTCTCGGTCATGCCCATGCCGAGGGTGACGCTGCTTTTCTCCCAGAACGGCAGGAACCGCGAATCATAGGGGCCGGCGATGATGCGCGGCAGCCATTCCGCCAGGAGCCCTGGCGCGGCGGCGAGCGCAGCGGGGGCGGCATGGGTCATGGTGAGCGGGCAGACGTGCCCGGCCTCCACCTGGGAGATCACGAACAGGCGCGCCGCCCGCGCCACATGGCTGCCGCCGGACCAGGTGGAATGGGCGAGGCCGGCCGCGCGGCTGTGCGCCATCAGGGCATGATAGGCGGGATGGAACTCCACGAGATCGAGCCGCCGCCCCTGGGGATCGTGGGTGCGCAGGCGCGGCGGGTTCTCGTTCGCGTGCCGGCCGAGGGCGAGGCGCTCCTGCGTCCCCCAGTCCGCGCCGAACGCCGCCAGCGCCGCCCCAGCCGCGCCGGAGAGGCCCGCGGCCGCGCGCAGGGGCGTGTCCCGGGTCACCAGATTCACATCCGTGAACGGCGGCGGCTGGTTGAAGACGGTGTCTTCGGCGGTGGAACTGGTCATGGCGCGCCCTCCCAGGCGGCATGTCGCGGTGCCGGGCGGTGCCTTCGGCTGGACACGCTTTTCCCGCCCGCTAAGCTGCCCGCCCATGCCTCTGTTCGCAACCACCTGGCCCTGGATCGGCCTCGGCGCTGCCGGGGCCTTGCTGATTCTGCTCGTCGCCACGGACGCGCTCCAGGCCGACCGGCGCATTGCCCGCTGGTTCGATCTGCAATGGCTCACCTGGCTCGCGGTGACGGCCTATCTCCTGCACCAGTTCGAGGAACATGGGGTGAGCCTGCTGGGCGCGCCCTATGCCTTTCGCGGCACCTTGTGCGCGACGCTCGGCTATGGCGATGCCATTTCCTGCCCGGTGCCGCTGGCCTTCATCACCGCCGTGAACGTCTCGGCGGTCTGGGTCGCGGGCTTTGCCAGCGCCTTGGCGGCGCGGCGCTTTCCCTTGATCGCGCTCAGCTTTTTTGCCGTCCCGCTGGTGAACGCCTTCGCCCATATCGTCCCGGCCGTGCTGGAGCGCCGCTATAATCCGGGCCTGTTCAGCGCGGTGGTCGTGTTCCTGCCGCTGTGCCTGTGGACGCTCGCGGTGGCGGTGCGGCGCCACGGGGCGGGGGTGAAGGCGATCGGCCTTGTGAGTCTCGCCGGCCTGCTGGTGCATGCGGTGCTGATGGGCTCGCTGCTGGCCTATCTGCGAGGGTTCATCGGGCTTTGGCCGCTGGTGGCGATCCAGGTGCTGAATGCCGCCGTTCCGGCGACGCTCATGGCGGTGGCCTTCAAGGGGCGGACGCCGCAGGGGCGGGTGCCCGCGCCGCCGCCGGCCCCGGCCGCACCGGCGCGCGCGCCCCGCAAACCCCGCCGTCCACCGGCTCCGGCGGCCTGAGCGTGCGCAAAATGTTTCACGTGAAACAATAGCTTAGCGCAGACGAACAGGGGCGAGAAGGCACTTCTCCGCGCTTCTCTGCGCCTTTCCGCCAGACCAAACCGCGATTTCGGCCGAAGTTTCCCGCCGAATTTCGGCGCGCCGCCGGTGGACGCGCACGGGCGTCTTGATGGTTCTGGAGTAGGGGTAGGAGGGCTCCGACTCGCGCGCCGCTGACCCGGATCGATATCCATGGCCTGTCCGGCGGGAACGATCGTCATGCACGGGCGATCGCCCGCGTGCGCCCCAACGATCGCCCCTGCCGCCGACGGTCGATTCGGTCTAGACGCTCGCGCCCTTGGCCTTGTCGCGGCGCAGGTGCTCGTCCAGGCGGGGCAGGATCTCGACGAAGTTGCAGGGGCGGTAGCGCACGTCCAGCTGGTTGACGAGGATTTCGTCCCACCCGTCCCTGCAGGCGCCGGGGGAGCCGGGCAGGCAGAAGATGTAGGTGGAGCGCGCGACCCCGGCGGTCGCCCGGCTTTGCAGGGTGGAGGTGCCGATCTTCGCGAACGAGATCATGTGGAACACGGTGGAGAAGCCCTCCATGCGCTTCTCGAACAGCGGCTCCAGCGCCTCCGGCGTCACGTCGCGGCCGGTGAAGCCGGTGCCGCCGGTGGTGATCACCGCGTCGATGGCGGGATCCTCGATCCAGCCCTGAACCACGGCGCGAATCTCCGTCACATCGTCCGGCACGATCCTGCGGTCCGCCAGCACGTGGCCGGCGGTTTCGATGCGCTCGGCCAGCACGGCGCCGGACTTGTCGTCCGCCAGCGCGCGGGTATCGGACACGGTGAGCACGGCGATCTTCAGCGCGACGAAGGTCCGCGCGACGTCGATGCCCGGCATCAGATGGCTCCTTGCAAGGTGTTGCATTGCTGCATGGAGCCGCTCTTAAGCCCGCGCGTGAACCACGTCACGCGCTGCTGCGAGGAACCGTGGGTGAAACTGTCGGGCACCACCACGCCCTGCGACTGGCGTTGCAGGCGGTCATCGCCGATGGCGGTGGCGGCGGCGAGCGCTTCTTCCACGTCGCCCGGCTCCAGGATGCGGAAGCGCTCGTTGGCGTGATAGGCCCACACGCCGGCGAGGCAATCGGCCATCAGCTCGGCCCGCACGGAGAGCGCGTTCGCCTCCCTCTTGGTCGAGGCATTGCGCTGCGCCGCCTGGATCTTCGGCAGGATGCCGCTGAGGTTCTGCACATGGTGGCCGACCTCGTGCGCGATCACATAAGCGGCGGCGAAATCGCCGGGCGCCTTGAAGCGGGTCTTCATCTCCTGGAAGAAGGAGAGGTCGAGATAGACCTTCTGGTCGGTCGGGCAATAGAACGGCCCCATCTCGGCCGAGGCGCCGCCGCAGCCGGAGCGGGTCTGGCCGGAGAACAGCACCATTTTCGGGTCCACATAGGTGCGGCCCTGGGCGCGGAACAATTCGGTCCACACATCCTCGGTCTGCGCCAGCACGGCGGCGGCGAAGCGGCCAAGCTCGTCGGTGGGGGGACCCTGGCGGGTCGCCTGGGACGGGGCGCTCTGCTGGGAGGGGCTTCCACCGCCCTGGATCGCCTCCAGCCCGCCGAGCAGAACCAGCGGATTGATGCCCAGCGCCCAGCCCACCAGCCCGACGATGATGATGGTGCCGATGCCCATCCCGCCGCGCCCGCCCGGCATCTGGAACCCGCCGCCGCCGTCGCCGCGCCGGTCCTCCACATTGCCGCTGGACCGGAAGTCGTCCCACCGCATGACCTTAGCCTCCTGCCCGCCGGCATCCATCGCGCGAACCTGCGCTCGCTTCCCGCTGCGCCGACAACGCAAACAGGGGCGCAAGGGTCCGTTCTGCTTCACCATAAAGCACAGCTTTGCGGCGAAATCCTCGTTCGCGCGCCGGTCGCCTCCGGCCCACGCGCCGCGACACTGCGCCTCGGCCGGGATTAAATTTTCCTTCAGGAAAGGTTTTGGCGCGACGGCCGGAGGCCCCGCCCCCCCTCTCCCCGACGGGGAGAGGGCTGGGGTGAGGGGTGGATCGAAACGCCGTGCGAGGCGCCCCTCGCCCGTTCGCTGCGCGGCCGACCTCTCCCCGGGGGGGAGAGGTGGAGGGATGGGCCTGACCCCCTCTCCCCGACGGGGAGAGGGCTGGGGTGAGGGGTGGATCGAAACGCCGTGCGAGGCGCCCCTCACCCGTCCGCTGCGCGGCCGACCTCTCCCCGGCGGGGAGAGGTGGAGGGATGGGCCTGACCCTTATGCCCGGTGGGAGGTGGTGTGATGGAGCCCTATCTCCCTCTCCCCGTCGGGGAGAGCGCTGCGGTGAGGGGCGATCGAAACGGCGGGGAGAAGAGGTGTGCGAAGGCCGCGCGACGGGCGTTGGGCGGCGCTGATGGCCCGCACCCGGCCCACCCTTGCGTTCGACGGGCGGCGGCGCCACCCTCGCGCATCGTCGGTGAAGCCGAATCGCCCGCCCGGGGGGAGAGTTCACACCATGGCCGCCATCGAGGGCCGCCCCGCGAAAGCCAAGCTCGGCCTGGATTTCAAGCGCGAGCGCGCCGCTTATAAGGCGGGCGTCCGGCCCATCGCCGGGGCGGACGAGGCCGGGCGCGGCCCGCTGGCCGGGCCGGTGGTGGCCGCCGCCGTGGTGCTCGATCCCAAGCGCGTTCCGGCGGGCCTCAACGATTCCAAGAAGCTGACGCGCGAGGTGCGCGAGCGCCTGTTCGCGGAAATCTGCGCCACGGCGGAGGTCTCGGTGTGCCTCGCGCCGCCCGCGCGCATCGACCGGGACAATATCCGCCAGGCGACGCTATGGGCGCTCGCCACTGCGGTGCGCGGCCTCCCCTGCGCGCCGGCGCTGGTCTTTGTCGATGGAAACGATCGCCCGCCCTTATCCTGCACGGTGGAGATGATCGTCGGCGGCGACGGGATCATCGCCTCCATCGCGGCCGCCTCCATCGTCGCCAAGGTCACGCGCGACCGGCTGATGTGCGGCCTCGGCGCGGCGTTTCCCGCCTATGGGTTCGAGCGCCACATGGGCTATGGCACCCGCGAGCACGGGGAGGCGCTGCGCGCCCACGGCCCCTGCCGGCATCATCGCCAATCCTTCACCCCGGTGCGCGAACAGCAATTGCTCCTGTTCGGCGCGCCCGCCCCCGAGGCGGAGGCCGAAGCGCTGGTCGCGGCGGAATAGCGGGGCGCCCGCGCGTCAGGCGGCTTGCCCCGCCAAACCGAGCACCTTTTCCACATTGAGGCGGTGCACCGCCTCATAGGGTTCGAAATAGCTCACCGCCCCGGTCGCCAACGCCTCGGCGGCGAAGGTGGAAAGGTCCTGCGCGGCCAGCGCGGGCTCGCGCTCCAGCCGCAGCAGCTTTTCCACATAAAGGCGGGTCGCCGCGATGAAGGCCGGCGGATAGCCGCCCGCCAGGATCTGCGCCTTCGAGCCGTGGTTAGGAAGGAGGGTGGAGATATCCCATTCCGCCATGCGGTCGAGATCGCGCAGGTGGATCGCCAGCCGGTCTTCTTCCGCCACATAGGTGATCGGGTCTTCCAGCGTATCCCCCGCCAGCAGCACCCCGCCGGGCAAAAGCGCCACCGTGCCGTCGCGGCTGTGGATGTCGAGCTGGCGCAATTGCACCGGGATCGTGCCGACTGTGAGGTCCAGCGTGCCGGAAAACAGGCGATTGGGGAGGATCAGCGGCTTGATGGGGGGATCGCCGCTTTCCAGCGCATCCTTGTGGGCCGCGAGGATTTCGGCGGTGTCCCGATTGGCGATGATCTCGCAATCGGCAAACACCGCGGTGCCGGCCACATGGTCGTCGTGCCAATGGGAGAGCACGAGGCGCATGTGCGTGACGCCCCTCTCCTCCAGCGTGCGGCGGATGATGCGGGCGTGCGGCAAGGAGATGTGCGGATCGTAGACCAGGGCCTCCCCGCCATCCACCACCGCATAGGTGCAGATGCCCAGCGCGAAGGCGCCGTCGTCGAGCCAATTCGGCTTTTCGCTGTAGAGCCGCACGCCGGGGATGCGGCCGTCATAGAAGCCGAGCAGATGGGGTGCGAGGCGCAGCACCTCCATCGTCGCGCCATAGTCCGGCATGGGGGAATCCTTGCGGGCGGGAGAGGCGGCTATTCGGCCGCCGCCTTGGAATGGCCGAGCCGCTGGGAGAGCGTCACCAGCAGGTCGCGCGCGGCGTCCGCGATCACGGTGCCGGGTGGGAAGATGGCTTCCGCCCCGGCCGCGCGCAGGGCCTCATAATCCTGCGGCGGCACCACGCCGCCCACCACCACCATGATGTCGCCGCGCCCTTCCGCCTCCAGCGCCTTCTTCAGCGCCGGTACCAGCGTAAGATGGCCGGCGGCGAGCGAGGAGATGCCCACCACATGGACGTCGTTCTCCACCGCCTGCCGTGCCGCCTCTTCCGGGGTGGCGAACAGGGGGCCGATGTCCACGTCGAAGCCGAGGTCGGCGAAGGCGGAGGCGATCACCTTCTGGCCGCGATCGTGCCCGTCCTGGCCCACCTTGGCGACCAGGATGCGCGGGCGCCGGCCCTCGGCATGCTCGAACTCCTCCACCTGGCGCTGCACCTTGCCAACCTTGTCCGTCATGGCGCCGGCCTCCCGCTTGTAGACGCCGGAAATGGCGCGGATCTCGGCGCGATGGCGGCCGAACACCTTCTCCAGCGCATCGGAGATTTCGCCCACCGTCGCCTTGGCGCGGGCGGCATTGACGGCGAGTTCCAGCAGGTTCGCGCCCGCGCTCGCGCCATGGGTGAGGGCGGTGAGCGCGCTTTCCACCTCGGCATCGCTGCGCTCGGCCTTGAGGCGGTTGAGCTTTTCGATCTGCGCCGCGCGCACGGCGGAATTGTCCACCTTCAGCACGTCGATCTGCGCCTCGCTGAGCGGCTTGTATTTGTTGACGCCCACCACGGTCTGCGCCCCGCCGTCGATGCGGGCCTGGGTGGTGGCGGCGGCTTCCTCGATGCGTAGCTTGGGAATGCCGGCCTCGATCGCCTTCGCCATGCCGCCGAGCGCTTCCACTTCCTGGATATGGGCCCAGGCCTTGGTGGCGAGATCGGCGGTGAGGCGCTCGACGAAGAAGGAGCCGCCCCAGGGGTCGATCTGGCGCGTGGTGCCGCTTTCCTGCTGCAGCAGGATCTGGGTGTTGCGGGCGATGCGGGCGGAAAAGTCGGTGGGCAGGGCCAGCGCCTCGTCCAGGGCATTGGTGTGCAGCGACTGGGTGTGGCCCTGGGTCGCCGCCATGGCCTCCACGGCGGTGCGCATGACGTTGTTGAACACGTCCTGCGCGGTGAGGCTCCAGCCCGAGGTCTGGGAATGGGTGCGCAGAGGCAGGGACTTGGGGTTCTTCGCCCCGAGGTCGGTCATCAGGCGGGTCCACAGGAGGCGCGCGGCGCGCAGCTTGGCCACCTCCATGAAGAAGTTCATGCCGATGGCCCAGAAGAAGCTGAGGCGCGGCGCGAACACGTCGATGGGCAAGCCGGCGGCGGCCCCCGCCCGGCCGTATTCGACCCCGTCCGCGAGCGTATAGGCGAGTTCCAGATCCTGCGTCGCCCCGGCTTCCTGCATGTGATAGCCGGAAATCGAGATCGAGTTGAAGCGCGGCATCTCCTTCGACGTATAAGCGAAGATGTCCGAGATGATGCGCATGCTGGGCGCGGGCGGATAGATATAGGTGTTCCGCACCATGAATTCTTTGAGGATGTCGTTCTGGATCGTGCCGGAAAGCTTGGCGTGGGGCACGCCCTGTTCCTCGCCCGCGACGATGAACAGGGCCAGGATCGGCAGCACCGCGCCGTTCATGGTCATGGACACGCTCATCTGGTCCAGCGGGATGCCGGAGAACAGCGTGCGCATGTCGTAGATGCTGTCGATGGCGACGCCGGCCATGCCCACGTCGCCGGCGACGCGCGGATGGTCGCTGTCATAGCCGCGATGGGTGGCGAGATCGAACGCCACCGAAAGCCCCTTCTGCCCGGCCGCGAGGTTGCGGCGGTAGAAGGCGTTGGAATCCTCCGCCGTGGAGAAGCCGGCATATTGCCGGATGGTCCAGGGCTGGTTCGCATACATGGTGGGGTAGGGGCCGCGCAGGAACGGCGCGATGCCGGGATAAGTGTCGATGAAATCGAGCCCCGCCACGTCCCGCGGGCCGTAAAGCGGCTTCACCGCGATCCCCTCGGGCGTCACCCAGGGTGCGAACTTAGCCGGCGGGGGCGCCAGGTCCTGCGTGAGGTCCGGCGCGCGCCAGTCGATATCGGCGAAGGCGGGCAAGCGGCTCATGTCTCATCCTAACTCAGTTCGGCGCACCGCGCGAGCAGGCGCGGGGTCGCGCAAGTCCAGTCCGGTTCAGGCACTCAATTGCTGCTGGGCGGTGCCGAGCACCTCCAGCACGTCGCAGCCGGCGAACAGGAAGCCGTCGACGCCCGCGGCGCGCCAGGCCGCCTCATGTTCGCCCGGCCGGCCGGCGAGCCACACGGCTTTCGCGCCGGCGGCCTTCAGCGCGCGGGCGGCTTTCTCCGCCTGCTCGGCATAAAGCTCGTCCGAGGCGCACAGGCAGGCGATGCGCGCGCCGGAGGCCGCGAAGCCGGCGATGAGATCCTCCAGCGTCGCGAAGCCCTCCGGCACGGGGGCGGCGATGCCGCCGGCCTCGAACAGATTGCGGGCATAGGTGGCGCGCGCCGTGAAGGCGGCGATGGGGCCGAGAGTGGCGAGGAAGGCGGTCGGCGCTTCCGCCTCGGCGGCATCGCGCAGGGCCTCGAACGGCTCGGCGAGGCGGTGGGGCGCCAGCGCGCCCTCCACCAGCGGCGCCGCCCGCGCGGGGCTCGGCGCGAGCACCGCCGGCATGGCCTGCCCCAGCAGGGGGAATTCGGAGGTGCCGGTGATGGGCTCCTTGCGGGTCGCCACATCCTTGGCGCGGCGGGCGCGCACCTGCGCGATCTCCGCCTGCCACCAGCCGGTGGTGAGCGCCTGCGCCATGCCGCCCTTGCCCTCGATGGCGCGGAAGATCTGCCAGGCGGCGGCGGCGAGCCCTTCCGTCTGCGTCTCCATGGCGCCCGCGCCGGCGGACGGGTCGGCGACGCGATGCAGATTGGATTCCTCCAGCAGCACCAGTTGCGTATTGCGGGCGAGGCGGCGGGCGAACGCGTCCGGCAAGCCGAGCGCCTGGGTGAAGGGCAGCACGGTTACGCTGTCCGCGCCGCCCACGCCGGCCGAGAAGGCGGCGACCGTGGCGCGCAGCAGGTTCACGTAAGGATCGCGCCGCGTCATGGAGCGCCAGGCGGTGGTGGCGTGCACATGGGCGGGGCTCGCCGCGACGCCGCTCTCGCGCTGCACGGCGGCCCAGAGCAGGCGGAGCGCGCGGAACTTGGCGATGGTGGCGATCTGGTTCACGTCGGCGGTCAAGGCCAGCTCGATCTGGCCGAAGGCGGCTTCCAGCGATACGCCCGCCGCTTCCAGCGCCCGCAGATAGGCGACGCCGGTGGCGAGCACCGCCGCCAGCTCCTGCGCGTCCGAGGCGCCGGCGGCGTGATGCACCGCGCCGTCGGCACGGCCGAAGCGGGCCTTGAAGCCCTTGCCGGCGAGAATGCCGGCGGTCTCGGAAAAGCGCTGGGCGAGATTGGCCCAGGGCATGGGCGCTGAGCCCGCCGCCGCGAGATCACCGATGGGATCGAGGCCGAACGAGACCGAGAGGTCCGCCGGGCTGTGGCCGCGATCCTGCACCAGCTTCGCCAAGGCGAGGGCGTTCTCGCGGCCCTTGAAGGCGCCGCTCTCCAGCCGCGTGTCGATGAGGTCGAGCATCACCTCGTCCAGCACCCGCTCCAGCACCTCGCCGTCCGGCAGGCCGAAGCCGTGGGCATGGGGCGAGGAGGCATAGACGAGGGTGAGGCCGGAGGCGCCGCCGTCCAGGTCTTCCAGCGCCTGGGCATTGGCGGCGTCCTTGTCCGCCTGGTCCACCCGCGCGCTGATGATCCAGGGCGCGCCGGCCGGACGCCCGGCGATGGGGGCGGCATCGCGCTTGCGCGGCGGCAAGGGGTCGAGCGAGAGCCCCTCATAGGTGCGGGTGACGAGCTTCTTGTCGTAGGGCGCGCCCTTCAGAACGCCTTCCACCAGCTTCAGCCAGTCCTCGCGCGTCGCGGGGGGAAGATCGGTCGTGAACGGCAAGGTGCCGGAACCCTCGGTCATCGCGCAAACTCCTGGCTGGAGGGGGCGGGCGGCAGGCGCAATTCCTGCGCGGCCAGCGCCTCTTCCCCCGTGAACATGTAGTCGCGCCGCACCGGCACGTCGTCGCGCCGCTCGGCGAGCAGCAGCTGGAACACCATGTTGGAGCCGTGCAGGAAGCCCAGCTCCACCGCCGCGAGATAGAATTCCCACATGCGGGTGAAGCGCGCGCCCATCATGGCCTCCACCTCGGCACGGCGCGCCTCGAACCTGTGGCGCCACGCGCGGATGGTCCAGTAATAATGCAGCCGCAGCACCTCCATGTCGGCGACCCACAGATGGGTGCGCTCGGTGGAGGCGAACACTTCCGACAGGGCCGGCACATAGCCGCCGGGGAAGATGTATTTGCGGATGAAGGGCGCTGTCGTGCCGGGCGGCGACATGCGGCCGATGGCGTGCACCAGGGCAAACCCGCCGGGGCCGAGCAAGTCGCGGATGGTGGCGAAATAGGCGTCGAAATGGGCGACGCCCACATGCTCCATCATGCCGATGGAGACGACGCGGTCGAACGGGCCCTTCAGGTCGCGATAATCCATCTCGCGGAAATCGATCTGGTCGGCGACGCCCGCCGCCGCGGCGAGCCGGCGCGATTCCGCCAGTTGCTCGGGCGAGACGTTGATGGCGGTGACGTGCACGCCGCAATTCTTGGCGAGATAGATGGACAGTCCGCCCCAGCCGGAGCCGATCTCCGCCACCCGCATGCCGGGGGTGAGCTTCAGCTTCGCCGCCACATGGCGGAACTTGTTGCGCTGGGCCTCCGCCAGCGGCTCGTCCGGCTCGGAGAAATAGGCGCAGCTATAGGCCATGGTTTCGTCCAGCCACAGCCGGTAGAATTCGGCCGGATGGTCGTAATGGCTGGAGGCATTCTCCTTGGCCTTGGCGATCGGGTTCGCCTGGTGGAACCGCCGCAGCGCACGCCAGCCCTTGCGCAGCGCCTGCTGCACCGGATGGGCGCCGAGGCCCTTGCGGTTCACCGAGAACAGGTTGAGCAGGTCGAACACCCCCGCCCCGTCCTCGAAGGTGAGGCGGCCGTCCATATAGGCTTCGGCGGCGACCAGCTCCGGGTTGAAGAACAGGTCGCGCTCGAGCTTCTTGTCGTGCATGCGCACGGTGACGCTCGGCCCGTCCCCGCCGCTGCCGAACACGTGCCGCATGCCGTCCACGGTGATGACCGTGAGCTGGCCCTTCTCCACGAAACGCTTCAGCAGGTGCGAGAGCAGGCGCATCACAGGGTCTCCGGATCCGCGGGGCCGTTTGTCGGGAGCGCGCCGCGGCCCCTCCCCCCGTGCGGGGGAGGGATGAGGAGGGGGGTATGGTGCCGCGCACGGACAAGGGATCCTCGCGCCGGCGAAGACGCGGCGCGTCGGCGCGTTGCGGCGGCGCGACCCCCCTCCCAACCCTCCCCCGCACGGGGGGAGGGCTTGAACGGTGCACAGCGCACACCGCGGGACGGGGAAGCGCGCCCCTTCATCACGCGAATTCCAGGATCACCGCGTCAACCGCAAGGCTCTCGCCCGGCTTGGCGTGGACCGCCTTGATGATGCCGTCGCGCTCGGCCCGCAGAACGTTTTCCATCTTCATGGCCTCGACCACGGCGAGCGCCTCGCCGGCCTTCACGTCCTGGCCCGGCACGACGGCGATGGAGACCACGAGGCCCGGCATGGGGCAGAGCAATTCCTTGCCGCCGCCGGCCGCCGCCTTCTCCGGCATCAGGGTCGCGAGCGCGGCCTCGCGCTCGGTATAGACCTGCGCCTGAACCGCCACGCCCTTATAGGCGAGCGACACGCCGTTGGGGATCGACCGCACCTGGAGCGAGGCCTTCACCCCGTCCACCGTGCCGCTCCACACGATGTCGCCCGGCTTCCACGCCGTGACCAGCTGGTGGGAATGGATGGTCTCGCCCTTCCAGGTGAGCATGTGGACGGTGAAGCCGTCCGCCGTCACGTCGATCTCGCACGGCAGCAGCTGCACGCCGCCCTGGCCGTTGAGGCGCACGATGCGGCGGCGGTCGAAGGTGACCGGGATGCCCGACATCTGGCCGGAGATCCGGCGCTTGCGGTCGTTCTGCACATGGTCGATGGCGGCCGCCACCGCCGCCAGCACATGGGCCAGCTCGCCCACCGCCGCGCGGGCGTGGAAGCCGTCGGGATATTCCTCGGCGATGAAGCCGGTGGAGAGGCGGCCGTCCTTCCAGCGCTCATGCGCCATGAGCGCGGAGAGGAAGGGAATATTGTGGCCGATGCCGTCGATGGCGAAGGCGTCCAGCGCGTCCGCCTGGGCTTCGATGGCTTCCGCGCGGGTCGGCGCGTGGGTGACCAGCTTGGCGATCATGGGATCGTAGAACAGCGAGATTTCCCCGCCCTCATAGACGCCCGTGTCGTTGCGCAGGGTGATGCCGTCGTGCACGCCTTCCGCCGGCGGGCGATAGCGCACCAGCCGGCCGGTGGAGGGCAGGAAGGAGCGATAGGGATCTTCCGCATAGATGCGGCTTTCCACCGCCCAGCCGGTGAGCGTCACGTCCGCCTGCGAGAAGGTGAGGGGCTCGCCGGCGGCGACGCGGATCATCTGCTCCACGAGGTCGATGCCGGTGATCAGCTCGGTGACCGGATGTTCCACCTGGAGGCGGGTGTTCATTTCCAGGAAGTAGAAGCTCTTGTCCTGGCCGGCGACGAATTCCACCGTGCCGGCGCTGTCGTAGCCGACTGCCTTGGCGAGCGCGACCGCCTGCTCGCCCATCTTCCGCCGGGTCTCTTCGTCCAGCAGTGGGGAGGGGGCCTCTTCCACCACCTTCTGGTTGCGGCGCTGGATCGAGCATTCACGCTCGCCGAGATAGACCACATTGCCGTGCTTGTCGCCCAGCACCTGGATCTCGATGTGGCGCGGGTCGACGATGAACTTTTCCACGAACACCCGGTCGTCGCCGAACGAGGACTTGGCCTCGCTCTTGGCGCGGTCGAAGCCGTCCTGCACTTCCTCGCGGGAATAGGCGATGCGCATGCCCTTGCCGCCGCCGCCGGCGGAGGCCTTGATCATCACCGGATAGCCGATCTCGTCGGCGATCTTCGCCGCCTGGGTGCCGTCCTCCAGCACGCCGAGATAGCCCGGCACGGTGGAGACATTGGCCGCCGCCGCCGCCTTCTTGGATTCGATCTTGTCGCCCATGGCGTCGATCGCGTGCGGATTGGGGCCGATGAAGACGATGCCGGCCTCGGCCAGCGCGCGCGGGAAGGCGGCGCGCTCGGAGAGGAAGCCATAGCCGGGATGCACCGCCTCGGCGCCGGTCTGCTTGCAGGCGTCGATGATCTTTTCGATGATCAGATAGGATTGGGCGGCCTGGGGCGGGCCGATATGCACCGCCTCGTCCGCCATCTCCACATGGAGCGCGTCCTTGTCGGCGTCGGAATAGACGGCCACGGTCTTGATGCCCATCTTGCGCGCCGTCTTGATGACGCGGCAGGCGATCTCGCCCCGGTTTGCGATCAGGATTTTCGAGAACATCTAGGTCGATCCCCTCGGCGCTCGGCGCCCGTGTTCGTTCGATTGCACCTCCCGCTTTCCCCCTCCCCAGCCCATCCCCGCAAGCGGAAGAGGGGGCGGGTGCGGGGATGCGGAAAAGCCCTCTCCCGCGTGCGGGGGAGGGTTGGGAGGGGGCCTCTAGAGAGGCAGATTGTCGTGCTTGCGGGCGGGCTGTTCCACCTGCTTGGAGCGCAGCATGGCGAGCGCGCGGGCGATGCGCCGGCGGGTCGAATGCGGCATGATGACTTCGTCGATATAGCCGCGCTCCGCCGCCACGAAGGGCGAAAGGAAGCGCTGCTCGTAATTCTTGGTCTGGGCCGCGATCTTGTCCGGATCGCCCATGTCGGCGCGGAAGATGATCTCGACCGCTCCCTTGGCGCCCATCACCGCGATCTGCGCGGTCGGCCAGGCATAGTTCACGTCGCCGCCCACGTGCTTGGAGGCCATCACGTCATAGGCGCCGCCGAACGCCTTGCGGGTGATGAGGGTGACCAGCGGCACGGTCGCCTGGGAATAGGCGAACAAGAGCTTGGCGCCGTGCTTGATGAGGCCGCCATATTCCTGCGCGGTGCCCGGCAAAAATCCCGGCACGTCGACGAAGGTGACGATGGGGATCTCGAACGCATCGCAGAAGCGCACGAAGCGCGCCGCCTTGCGGGAGGCGTCGGCATCCAGCACGCCGGCCAGCACCATGGGCTGGTTGGCGACGAAGCCCACCGTGCGCCCCTCGATGCGGCCGAAGCCGGTGACGATGTTCTTCGCGTAGGCCGCCTGGATCTCGAAGAAGTCCGCCTCGTCGACGGTCTTCAGGATCAGTTCCTTGATGTCGTAGGGCTTGTTGGGATTGTCCGGGATCAGCGTGTCGAGGCTCTCGTCGATCCGCAGCGGATCGTCGAAGGAGGGCCATTCCGGCACCCCGGCGGAATTATTGGCGGGCAGGAAATCTATGAGGCGACGGGTCTGGAGCAGCATCTCCACGTCGTTCTCATAGGCGCCGTCGGCGACCGAGGACTTGGAGGTGTGCACCTTGGCGCCGCCCAGTTCCTCGGCGGTCACGGTCTCGTTGGTGACGGTCTTCACCACGTCCGGGCCGGTGACGAACATGTAGCTCGTGTCGCGCACCATGAAGATGAAGTCGGTCATGGCCGGGGAATAGACGTCGCCGCCGGCGCACGGGCCCATGATCAGCGAGATCTGCGGGATCACGCCGGAGGCGGTGACATTGCGCTTGAACACCTCGCCATAGCCGCCGAGCGCCGCGACGCCTTCCTGGATGCGCGCGCCGCCGGCATCGAACAGGCCGATGATGGGCGCGCGGGTCTTCAGCGCCATGTCCTGGATCTTGGTGATCTTGCGGGCGTGCTCCTCAGACAGAGAGCCGCCGAACACGGTGAAGTCCTTGGCGAACACGAACACCTTGCGGCCGTTCACCGTGCCCCAGCCGGTGACCACGCCGTCGCCGGGGATCTTCTGGTTTTCCATGCCGAAATCGATGCAGCGATGCTGCACGAAGGTGTCGAATTCCTCGAACGAGCCACGGTCCAGCAGAAGCTCGATGCGCTCGCGGGCGGTCAGCTTGCCACGGGCGTGCTGCGCCTCGATGCGCTTTTCGCCGCCACCCAGGCGTGCAACGCCGCGCCGGCTCTCAAGCTCTTCCAGAATTTCCTTCATGCGCCCAAGTCCCCTGCCGGATTGCCCAGTCTCGTCCCGGTTTCTTGCAACCAGTCTAATGGTGCCGAACGCCCGAGGGAAAGGGTTCACATCCCCCCGCGCCGGGCGAAATGCGGCACCAGGGCTGTTGCGCTAGCAAATGCGGTGAGAAAGTTGAATATGTAAAAAAACCATGTTGTAATGTGTAAAGAATTTACAATTCGAGGCGGCCATGCGCCAGAAGGTTTTCGCCGGCCATGCGGTCCGTCGCCTGCGCGAGAAGCTCGGGCTCAAGCAGAGCGAGCTGGCCCACCGGCTCGGCGTGTCCCCGTCCTATGTGAACCAGATCGAGAGCAACCAGCGCCCGCTCACCGCCTCGGTGCTGATCGCCATTTCGCGCACCTTTTCGGTCGATATCACCTCGTTCGGCGCGGAGGATCTCGACCGCCTGGTGGCGGACCTGCGCGAGGCCGCCGCAGACCCGCTGTTCCGCGATCTCGACCTCGGCCTCCAGGATATGAAGGCGGTGGCCAATCTCTCGCCGGCCTTCGCCCACGCCTTCCTGCGCACCAATGCCGCCTTGCGCCGCACGGCGGAATGGCGCGCCTCCATGGACGACATGCTGACCGCCGGCATCGGCGACGAGGCAAAGCTCATCCCCTATGAGGAGGTGCGCGACTATTTCCATTATATCGACAATTACGTCGATGCCCTGGACCGGGCGGCGGAGGCGTGTGCGGAGCGCCTGGGGCTCCTGGCCGGCGCCGAGCCCATTTCCGCCCTTACGGCCTATCTCGCCGACCGCTTCAACGTGCGCACTGAGGTGGGGCCGCCCGATCCCGCCTTGCCGCTGTCGCGCTATGACGCGCGCAGCCGCCTTCTCACGCTGTCGGGGGTGCTCTCGCCCGCGAGCCGGGCGTTCCGTCTCGGCGTCACGATCGCCCAGCTGGAGCATGGGCCGCTGATGGATCGCCTCGTGGCGGGCGCCGGGTTCCGCAGCCAGACGGCCGGGGAAATCTGCCGCCTCGCGCTCAACAATTATTTCGCGGGCGCTTTGGTGCTGCCCTATGGCCGGTTCCTCGAATTGGCCCGAGCGCGCCGGCACGATCTCGACCGGCTGGTGCTGGAGACCGGCGCGAGCCTGGAGCAGGTGTGCCATCGCCTTTCCACCCTCCAGCGGCCGGGCGCGAAGGGCGTGCCGTTCTATTTCGCCAAGGTGGACCGCGCCGGCAACATCACCAAGCGCCACAGCGCCACGCGCTTCCAGTTCGCCCGCCATGGCGGCGCCTGCGCGGTGTGGAACGTGCACGAGGCATTCGAGGCGCAGGGCCGCACCTTGGTGCAGCTGGGCGAGATGCCGGACGGCGTGCGCTACATCTGCCTCGCCCGCTCGATCCACGCGCCGAGCCTGCGCCACGGCCAGCCGCACCGCGCCTATGCGCTCGGGCTCGGCTGCGAGGTCTCGTTCGCCGACGACATGGTCTATGCCGACGGGCTGGACCTCAAAGCGGCGCCGGTGGCGCGGCTCGGCGTCTCGTGCCGCATCTGCCCGCGCCGCGACTGCGACCTGCGGGCGTTCCCGCCGCTCGACCGGGAGATCCGCACCGATCCGAACATCCGCGACGTGGTGCCGTTTGCCATCTCATGATTAAGCCCGCGCGGTGTCGCAATGCCGCCGCGGTCACGTACCGGAAACGCCATGGAAACGGATCACGACTCCCGGTAACGGTGGCGTTATTGCGTGAATCGAGGGTGCGGATGATTGGGGCAATGAAGATCGCGGGCTGGGCCCTGGCCTTTGCCTGCCTGGCGGGAGCAGCGCAGGCCTCGCCCGGCTTCACCACGGCGGACGTCAACATGCGTGCCGGTCCCGACACCCAATATCCCCGCGTCACGGTGCTGCCGGAAGGCGCGCCGGTGGAGATTTTCGGCTGCCTCTCCAACCAGTCCTGGTGCGATGTGGCCTGGGGTCCCAATCGCGGCTGGGTGTATGGGGAATATCTCGCCTTAGACTATCGCGGCGAGCGGGTCCTGGTGCCGGAATATGCCCCGGTGATCGGCATTCCGGTGGTCGGGTTCAATTTCGGCAATTACTGGGGCCGCTATTATCGCGGCGCACCGTGGTGGAACCAGTACAATCGCTGGCAGTATTATAATCCCCGCCCGCGCCCGGGCTGGGGCGTGCCGCCGCCCGGCCCCGGCCCGCGCCCGCCCGGCTGGTGGAACCATCCCGGCCGTCCCGGCTATCCGGTGGTCGGTCCAGGCCGTCCGGGCTATCCCGGCGGCCCCGGCTATCATCCGCCGGGCGCGTATCCGGGCCGCCCGCCGGGCGGTTATCCCGGCAACCCGGGCGGCCCGCCTCCCGGCGCGTATCCCGGCCGTCCCCCGCACGGCAATCCGGGCGGTCCGCCTCCCGGCGCCTATCCTGGCCGTCCGCCGCACGGCAACCCGGGCGGTCCGCCCCCGGGCGCCTATCCGGGTCGCCCGCCGCACGGCAATCCCGGCGGCCCGCCTCCGGGCGCGTATCCCGGGCGTCCGCCGCACGGCAATCCGGGAGGTCCGCCTCCGGGCCAGCAGCGCCCGCCGCGGGGAGCGCCGCCCGGCTGCGCCCCCGGCGCGCCGTGCCCGCCGCAATGAGCGCAGCCGGCCATCGGCGATTTTCACGGGCAGGCGGGGCATAGGTCCCGCCCGCTTTCGGCCCGGCCCGGCCCCGCGCGGCCGGTTCGTGGCCGGGACATCCCGGGCATCGACGCGCGGGCCGCCGCGCGCTATGGGCTTGGCCATGTCGGCATCATCCTCCCCTTCGGACTTCCTCGGACCCGCGCCGGTCCTGCGCTTCGCGCCCTCGCCCACCGGCCTGATCCATGTGGGCAATGCGCGCACGGCCCTGCTGAACGCTTTGCTCGCACGGCGCGGCGGCGGCACCTTCATCCTGCGCTATGACGATACGGACGCGGCGCGATCGCGCGCGGAATTTGCCGACGCCATCGCCGAGGATCTCGACTGGCTCGGCATTCCGCCCGACCGCGTGGCGCGCCAGTCCGACCGGCTCGCCCTTTACGACGCGGCCGCCGAGGCGCTGAAGGCCGCCGGGCGCCTCTATCCCGCCTATGAGACCGAAGCCGAATTGGACCTCAAGCGCGGCCTTCAGCGCGCGCGCGGCCTGCCGCCGGTCTATGATCGTGCCGCCCTCGCCCTCACGGCGGAAGAGCGCGCCGCGCTGGAGGCCGAAGGCCGCGCGCCCCATTGGCGCTTCCGCCTCGACCGTCGCGCGGTGACCTGGGACGACGGCGTGCGCGGGCCGCAGCATGTGGACACCGCCACTTTGTCCGATCCCGTCCTGGTGCGGGCGGACGGCACCTATCTCTACACCTTCACCTCGGTGGTGGACGATCTCGACATGGGCATCACCTGCGTGGTGCGGGGCGAGGACCACGTCACCAACACGGCGGTGCAGATCGAATTGTTCGAGGCGCTCGGCGGCGTCGCGCCGCGCTTCGCCCACCACAATCTGCTCACCTTGCCGAGCGGCGAGGGCCTCTCCAAGCGGCTCGGGCACCTCTCGCTGCGGGCGCTGCGCGAGGAGGGGCAGGAGGCGCTGGCGGTGGCCGCCGCCGCGGTTCTGGTCGGCACCTCGGATGCGCTGGCGCCGGTGGAGAGCATGGACGCGCTCGCCGCCAAGGTGGATCTCTCCCACATCTCCCGCGCGCCGGCGCGGTTCGATCCCGCGGACCTCGCCCTGCTGAGCGCGCGCACGCTGCACCATCTGCCCTTCGAGGCGGTGGCGGGCCGGCTGAGCGCGGCCGGCATCTCCGGCGGCGCGGATTTCTGGCTGGCGGTGCGCGGCAATCTCGCAACCTTCGCCGATGCGCTCCATTGGTGGCAGGTGTGCTCCGACGCCGGGCACGGCGTCATCGCCGAGGAAGACCGCGCGTTTCTCGCCGCGGCCGGCGCGCTTTTGCCGCCGGAGCCCTGGGACGCCGGCACCTATGGCCCCTGGATCGCCGCCGTGAAGGCCACGAGCGGGCGCAGCGGCAAGGCGCTGTTCCGGCCGCTGCGTCTCGCCCTGACCGGGCAGGAGACCGGCCCGGAACTCGCCGCGCTTCTCCCCCTGCTGGGCCGTGCGCGCACGCTGGCGCGACTTGGTGTCATAAACCCGTGAGCCGTGCCAATTAACCTACGAGCATACCGCAGGCTGGGGTCGCGGGGTTCGAGGGGCGAGGCACGATGCGGGCGAAGCGACTGGCGCTGCTGATGGTTTTTCCCGTGGCGCTGATGGCCCTCAACGGCTGCGCCACCCTGTCCAAGGAAGAATGCCAGAGCGGCAATTGGCAGGAGATCGGGCAGGCCGACGGCTTCAACGGCGAGCCGGAAAGCCGCCTTCAGGAGCATGCCAAGGCCTGCAGCAGCTATAGCGTCGCCCCCAATGTGCAGGCCTATATGGCCGGCCGCGAAATCGGCCTGGCCTCCTATTGCACCCCCGCTTCGGGCTTTGCCCATGGACGCGCCGGCGACGATTATGCCGGCGTCTGCCCGCCGGCCACGGCGGCCGCCTTCTCCTCCGGCTATATGGTCGGCCGCAAATTGTGGGACGCGCAGCAGAATGTGCGGCGCTACGAATCGCGGGTGCTCGACCTGGAAAACCAGCTGCGCCGCGCCGAGGACGATCTCTCCAAGCCGTGCGTGAATGATTCCGCGTGCTACTTCACGAAACAGAACCAGCAGCGCACCCGCAACAATCTGCGCGACCAGCTCGACCGCGAGCGCTGGAACCTTTCGGATGCCCGCAACCGCTACAATGTCCTGGAAGCGAGCGTGATCAGCCAGTTCCGCGCCACGGTGCCGGGCGGCCCGCCGCCGGGCTAGGGCGGATCGAGCGTCTGTTCCCGCCCGCCTGCCCCATGGGGATGTTGATTTTGCGCGCGGCATGGTCATCGTCCGGCGGTGACGGCGCGCGACTCGCGCGGCTGGGCTATGGTCGCTGCGCGGAATGCGAGATCGGGAGGCGCGGATGGGTGATGCGCGTGGAGCGAAACGGGGATCCCTTCAAGCCGGCGGCCGGCGCCGCGCGGCGCTGCTCGGCTGCCTGATGCTGGCGGCGGCGGCGCTGCCGGCGCGCGCTGCCGAGCCGAATGCCTGGTATTCCGGCGAATACAAAAGCTGCGACCAGGACACGACGCCGGAAATCGTGCGCTGCATCACCAAGCTCACCGAAGGGTGGGAGAGCCGGCTTGAGACCGCCCTCAAGGCGCTGCTCGCCCAGCAGACCGCCCCGCAGCAGGAGCGGCTGAAGGCGGCGCAGAAGGCCTGGACCGCCTTCCGGGACGCGGACTGCGCCTTCTACGTCAACGGGGCCGGCACCATCGCCCGGGTGGAGGGCGCCGAATGCCGGCGCGTGCTGACCCAGCAAAGGGCGCAGGAACTGGAGCAGGCGGGGCGGCCCTGATCGGGCCGGGGCCACCTTTTCTCCGGCGCCGATGCACCCCATATTGGCGCCATGGCCAAAGCATCCCGACCCGGCAAACTCGGCGAGCGCTCGCAGCGTCATTTCGAGCCTGCGCCCGCCCAACCCCTCGATCCTGAAGTTGCGAAGTCGCTCGGCCTCGCACCGGGGGACATGAGCGGCGATTTCGAATCCGCCGGCGCATCGGCGACGGTGGCGGCGCTCTCCCGGCTGATCCAGGAGGGGCGCCCAGAGGTCACCGGCCAGACCTGGACTCCCCATCGCCCGCCCCGCCCGGACAAGAGCGAGGGCGGCGTTCCCCTCGTGATCAAGAGCGAGTTCGAGCCGGCCGGCGACCAGCCGGCGGCCATCGCCGAACTGGTGGCCCAGGCCCGCGCGCACGAGCGCGACCAGGTGCTGCTCGGGGTGACGGGGTCCGGCAAGACCTTCACCATGGCCAAGGTGATCGAGACGCTTCAGCGCCCCGCCATCATCCTGGCGCCGAACAAGACGCTCGCGGCCCAGCTCTACGGCGAGTTCAAGTCGTTCTTCCCCGACAATTCGGTGGAATATTTCGTTTCCTATTACGATTACTACCAGCCCGAGGCCTATGTCCCGCGCACCGACACGTACATCGAGAAGGAATCCTCGGTGAACGAGCAGATCGACCGGATGCGCCACTCGGCCACCCGCGCGCTGCTGGAGCGCGACGACGTGATCATCGTCGCCTCGGTCTCCTGCATCTATGGTATCGGCTCGGTGGAGACCTATTCCTCCATGACCTTCAAGCTGGAGGTGGGGGAGCGCATCAACCAGCGCCAGCTGATCGCCGATCTCGTGGCCCTGCAATACAAGCGCATCCAGTCGGATTTCGCGCGCGGCACCTTCCGGGTGCGCGGCGACAATATCGAGATCTTCCCCGCCCATTACGAGGACCGCGCCTGGCGCGTCTCGCTGTTCGGCGACGAGGTGGAGAGCATCGCCGAGTTCGATCCGCTCACCGGCCACAAGACCGGCGACATGAAGTCGATCAAGGTCTACGCCTCCTCCCATTACGTCACCCCGCGCCCGACGCTGATCCAGGCGATCGCCGGCATCAAGGCCGAGCTGAAGGTTCGGCTCGACGAACTCTACAAGATGGGCCGCCTGCTGGAGGCGCAGCGCCTGGAGCAGCGCACCCGCTACGATCTGGAAATGATGGAGGCCACCGGCGCCTGCGCGGGCATCGAGAATTATTCCCGCTGGCTCACCGGCCGCAAGCCCGGCGAGCCGCCGCCGACCCTGTTTGAATATGTGCCCGACAATGCGCTCGTCTTCATCGACGAGAGCCATGTGACCATTCCGCAGATCGGCGCCATGTATCGCGGCGACTTTCGCCGCAAGGCGACGCTGGCGGAATACGGCTTCCGCCTGCCGTCCTGCATGGACAACCGGCCGCTGCGGTTCGAGGAATGGGAGGCCATGCGCCCGCAGACCATCCATGTCTCGGCGACCCCCGGCCCGTGGGAGATGGACCGCACCGGCGGCGTGTTCGTGGAGCAGGTGATCCGCCCCACCGGGCTCATCGACCCGCCGGTGGAGATCCGCCCCGCGCGCACCCAGGTGGACGATCTGCTCGGCGAGGTGCGGGCGGTGGCGGCGAAGGGCTATCGCACGCTTGTCACCGTGCTCACCAAGCGCATGGCCGAGGACCTCACCGAATATCTGCACGAGAACAACATCCGCGTGCGCTACATGCATTCGGACATCGACACCATCGAGCGCATCGAGATCATCCGCGACCTGCGGCTCGGCGCGTTCGACGTGCTGATCGGCATCAATCTGCTGCGCGAGGGGCTGGATATTCCCGAGTGCGGACTTGTCGCCATTCTCGACGCCGACAAGGAAGGGTTTTTGCGCTCGGAAACCTCGCTGGTGCAGACCATCGGCCGCGCCGCCCGCAATGTGGACGGGCGCGTCATCCTCTATGCCGATCACGAGACCGGCTCCATGCAGCGCGCCATGGCCGAGACCACGCGCCGCCGCGAGAAGCAGGTGGCCTACAACACCGAGCACGGCATCACGCCCGAGAGCGTGAAGAAGGCCATCGGCGACATCCTCAATTCGGTCTATGAGCGCGACCACGTGCAGGTGGATGCGGGCCTTGCGGAAGAGGGGGCGGCCTTCGGCCATAATCTCAAGGCGGTGATGGCGGATCTGGAAAAGCGCATGCGCGCCGCCGCCGCCGACCTGGACTTCGAGACCGCCGCGCGGCTGCGCGACGAGATCAAGCGCCTTCAGGCCACCGAGCTTGCGGTCTCCGACGATCCCATGGCGCGGCAGGAGGCGGTGGACGACAAGACCGGCGGCTTCCGGGGCGAGCGCAAATACGGCCGCGCCGCCAACCAGCCGCCCAAGGCGGCGGGATCTTCGGCGGGTTCTTCTGCGGGCGCCTCCTCCGGCCGGGGCGGGCGGGGCAAGATCACGGGGCGGGCGAAATCCGACACCGGCAGCGGCCACGCGCCGGCGCCCGGTATCCCCGCGCCCGAGGCCCCTGTTCCCCCGGCGCCGATCGGCCGGGTGAAGCCGGCCCCGACCGAGCGCGACCGCACCCCCGACGAACTCCCCCTCTACGCCCCGCGCGCCTCCTCCCGCGTGGCGAAGCCGACGCTGGACGACATGGGGCCGGGGAGCGACCGGGCCGAACCCCTGTCGGCCCTCGACTACAAGCCGGGGCCGCGTCCCGATCCGGGGACGAAGGGGTATCGGAAGGGTGGGCGGCGGAAGTGAGGGGCGGCCCGAGAAGGGCTGGAGGCTCGACACAAGGGCCTTCTCCCTCTCCCCGAGGGGAGAGGGCTGGGGAGAGGGGGCCCGCCGTCGGTTCGGTGCACCTTGAAGTCGTGAAAGCTCAACCCCTCACCCGCCCGCTGCGCGGCCGACCTCTCCCCGTCGGGGAGAGGTGAAATCGGCGGCTCGCGCGTGGCGAAGCCCTCGCTCGATGACATGGGCCCGGGGAGCGACCGGGCTCGTCTGCGCCCTGGACTACAAGCTGGGGCCGCGGCCCGATCCGGGGAGAAGGGGTATCGCAAGGAGGGAGAAGGAAGCGAGGAGGCTTCTTTCTATATTAAAAGAAAGTGTCTGAATATTGCGCGTCTGTATTTTAAGCGCGGTGAAATTTTTATTCCAACTTAATGTTGTATATCATCGGGTCCGAAATTTATAACCTTCATTGATCCATCTTTCGATCTTTCAAATACAGCCTCGATAACTTCATCATTTCCAATAAGGCGCATAATTCTGATTATTTCAGGGAGTGCGAAATAGTCTAAAAATTTCGACTTATCAAAATCGCTGTTTACAAAAAATCCGCTTAATTGATTGCTTATTTCATCCCTCACTTCTGGAATTAATATAAAACTATGAATTATTTTATTTACAAATGATTTTATAGATAAATTTATCTCGCTACCGTTTTTAATGTCGTAAAATACATTGAAGTTATGACCATTGAGAATGTCTGGCACCGATGTCGGATTAATTATTTTATATCTCGTGCAAAGTATTTGTGATTTAATTGTTCGATCCGTCAACTTATGTGATTCTATTAATTTTCTAATAGCTAAGGCGGAAACAAATATCATTTTTTCAAATGATATAAATGATGATTCTGTTTTTATCTGAAGTTTTTCGAGCTTTTTTGCATCTTTTAACAATCCTTCCTTCCAGGGGATGCTGGAAAATATCATAAGTAATGCCTGCATTTGTAATAGATAATCAATATTACAATTCTTACTTGTTGTCTAGAATCGAATTGATTGGCGCGGCTAAATGACGGCTTCGGGTCCAGACGGAGGCGGAATCTCCAGATCACCCACCCCCTTGCCCCACCCCCGCACCTGCGGTAAAAGCCCCGCCCATGGGCCGGGACCTCCAGCAGATGCGGGCCGCACCATGAGCGAACACTTCAGCGCCGCCGACAAACCCTCGACCATTGAACGGCCGAAGGATGAGACGCGCCCCAAGCTCGCGCGGCCGCGCCTGCATAAGGTGATCCTGCTCAACGACGATTACACGCCGCGCGAGTTCGTCGTGATGCTGCTGAAAGCCGAGTTCGGCATGAACGAGCCCCAGGCGCTCGGAATCATGCTCACGGCGCACCGGCGCGGCGCCTGCGTGGTGGCGGTGTTTCCGCGCGATGTGGCGGAAACCAAGTCCGCCCGCGCCTCGGAGGCCGCCCGCGCCAAGGGCTATCCCCTGATGTTCACCACAGAGCCCGAGGAATAAGTCGCCCGAGGAATAAGTCGCCCGGGGAATAGGCGGCCCGGGAAAGAACTGTCCGAAGACCCGGCGCGTCGCGGGCCCGCCGTTCAGGGCACGAGATAATGGGCGGACCAATCGCTCTTCGGCACCACGTCGCCCAGGGAATATTCGAACGAGAGCACCGTCATGCCGTCCGGGCTGGTGCGGCAGGAATAGGACAGGCGATACCATTTCCCGCCGCTGCGCACCGCCGCGCCCGGCGCCTTCACGGCGGTGTCGGAGGTGACGGTATCGGCAAACGCGTAGGCGACGAGCTCGTCGGGGTGCAGATCCTTGTGGCCGCGCCCCACCTCGCCCATGGCGCGGGCGTTGCACCGCTGCTCCATGCGGGTTCCGGGCGCGAGCGAGAGCATTTCCTTGTCGTGCGCGCCGCTGGCGAAGGTCTGCTGGCTGCGGGAGGCGGCGAACGCGCCGCTCGGTCCCATAAGGGCGAGGGCCAGCAGGGGGAGCGCGCAGAAGGAGAGGGGACGACGAATCAAGGCGTGCGTTTCCGGGGTTCCAACGCACAAACCGCATCATCTGTATGGCAAAGGTGAGGCCGAAACCGCGCGGGCCCGGCAGCCTCGCGCCCCGGGGCCCGCGCGCCGCCTTGAAAAGCGCCGCCGGCAGCGCCGCGCGGCGCGCGCCTCAGTGCTCCATGTCCTTGTCGATCAGCTTGAAGGCGGGATCGAACTTGAGGTCGTAGATGTGCCCGTCGCGGCACTTGGCATTGTCCACTTCGAAGATGCCGTCGTCGACCTTGATGAAGCCGTCGGTGCAGCCTTCCGCTTCCATGGCGGCCAGCACCTTGGTGCGCTCGGCATCGGTGGGCGCGCGGTCGGCGAACGCGGGCGCGGCGGTGAGGAGCAGGGCGCCGCAGATCAGGACAAGGCGTTGCATCATGCTTTCCCTGGGGGCGCGGCGGGAAGGGATTTCGACGCGCGACGGCGCCCCCGGCAAGCTTTGCTGTAGCGGACGAGGGAGCCGCGTTCAAAGGCTTCGGCCGGCCTGCGACACCAAATCCGGCGGTCGCGCGAAAGGCGCGCCACCGCCCGCTGCGGTTGTCGCGCGCCGGGCGATTTCGAGGCGGCGCGGGCGAGACCGCGCCTCCGCCTCAGTCGCGCAAACGGCCCTTGTTCGGCTTGGCCTTTCCGCCCTTGCCGGCGCCCGGCGCCTTGGGCGGATATTTCGCCCCGGCCGCTTTCGGCGGGCGCGATTTGCCGAACGCGCCCTTCACATCGGTGCGACCGGAGCCCGCGGGGCGCTCGATGGCGGCGGGGTCGTAGGCCGGCTTGCGGGATTTGCTGAAGCTCGGGCGGCGCGCGGCGGGCGCCGGATCGCCGGTCAGGGGCTCGATGGGCACGTCGCCGCCCTCGGAGGCGCGGGCATTGGCCAGAAAACTCTCGGCCAGGTCCTCGGCGATCTCGAACACGGTCTCGCTGTCGAAGATGCGGATCGAGCCGATGTCCTGCTTGGTGACGACGCCGCGCCGGCAGATCAGCGGCAGCAGCCATTTGGGATCGGCATTCTTGCGCCGGCCCACCGGCATGCGGAACCACACGCTGGCCCCGCCGGGACCACCGGCGCCGCCGGCCCGGCTTTCGCGCGGCGCGCGTTCGGGGCGGCGCTCCTCGCGCTCGGCATCGCGCAGGCGCGCGGCATTGCGGCCCTCGCCGGGGTCGAGCACGTCTTCCGGCGCCGGCAGGCGGTCGCGATAGAGCCGCGCCAAGGCGGCGGCCACCTGCTCGGGTGAGCGCTCGGCGAGGATCGCCTGGGCGAGGACCAGATCCTCGGGCGAGGGCTCCTCGTTCAGCAGCGGATCGGCGAGCATGCGCTCCTGGTCGAGCCGGCGAATGTCTTCGGCACCGGGCGGGCCGCTCCAGAGCGGCACGACGTTCGCGAAATGGAGCAATTGCTCGGCCCGGCGGCGGCGCGAGGGCGGCACGAGCAGGACGCTCACCCCCTTGCGCCCGGCGCGTCCGGTGCGGCCGGAGCGGTGCTGGAGGCTCTCCGCATCGTGCGGCAGGTCGGCATGGATGACGAGGCCGAGATTGGGCAGATCGATGCCGCGCGCCGCGACATCGGTGGCGACGCACACGCGCGCGCGCCCGTCGCGCAGCGCCTGGAGCGCCTGGTTGCGCTCGTTCTGGCCCATCTCGCCGGAGAGGCCGACGCCGGCAAAGCCACGCTCCTGCAAGGTGGAGAGCAGGTGCCGCACGCTCTCGCGGGTGTTGCAGAACACGATGGCGGAGGGGGATTCGAAATAGCGCAGCAGGTTGACGACCGCGTGCTCCATCTCCTTCGGCACGATGCGCACGGCGCGATACTCGATGTCGGCATGCCCGCCCTGGGTGTTCGCCACCTCGATGCGCATGGCGTCGTGCTGGTAGCGCTTGGCGAGCGCGACGATGCCGCGCGGGAGGGTCGCGGAGAACAGCAGGCTGCGGCGGGTCTCCGGCGCGGCAGAGAGGATGAATTCCAGATCCTCCCGGAAGCCGAGGTCGAGCATCTCGTCGGCTTCGTCCAGCACCGCCACCTGGAGGGCCGAGAGGTCGAGCCCGCCGCGCTCGATATGGTCGCGCAGGCGGCCGGGGGTGCCGACCACGATATGCACGCCGTCCGAGAGCAGGCGGCGTTCGCGGCGCGGGTCCATGCCGCCGACGCAGGCGACGATGCGCGCGCGCGCGTTCTCGTACAGCCATTCCAGCTCGCGGTGCACCTGCAGGGCGAGTTCGCGCGTGGGCGCCACGATCAAGGCCTGCGGCGCGCCGGCGGCGCCGAGGAATTCGGCTTCCCCGAGCAGGGTCTCGGCGATCGCCAGGCCGTAGGCCACGGTCTTGCCGGAACCGGTCTGGGCCGAGACCAGCAGATCGCGCCCGGCGGTTTCCGGCGCCAGCACGGCGGCCTGCACGGGCGTCGGCTCGTTATAGTCGCGGGCCGCGAGGGCGCGGGCAATGGACGGGGAGGGGGTCGAGAAAGCCAAAGGCGAAACCTGTTTCGATTTGAGGCGCAAGCGCCGTGTCGCGCCTCCTTCGGGAAGCGCTGGATGGGGTAGCGATACGGCACGGGCATGCACCCTGTGCGACAGGGCTCCGCCCCGCGCGGCCGAGACGCGAATGAAAATGCGCCTCTTTCTAGCTGAGGGCGTGGCCAGAAGCCATTGAAACCGTGCAGAAGCCCGCGCGCACCAGACCCGCGCCCCGCGCCGGGACCCCGGATCGCACCGGTCCCGGTTCCGGGCTCGTCCGATCCCGGCGGCGATCGCGCGGGTGCGGTGAACCGGTTTGCGATCAAGGGGAGGGGGCCATTCACCGATCGGGCGCGAAGCGGTTGCGCGCGGCACAGCCCCGGGGCGATGATCCCCGCGGGGCGGGATCGAACCTCGCGGCCCGCGCCAGCCCGCAAGGGATGCGGTGCATCGGGCGCAATATCGGGAGACGTTTCATGACATCCTCCTTCAGTTCCTCCGCCTCCTTCGGTGGTTCCGCGCCGGAGCCGTCCGCGCCCGACGCGGGCCTGTCCCGCCGCGATGCCCTGGTGCTCGGCAGCGCCGCGATCGCCGCCAGCGTGTTCATGCCCCATGTGGCGCGGGCGGCGGCGCCGTTCGTGCTGCCGCCGCTGCCCTATGCGGAAGATGCGCTGGCGCCCACCATCTCGGCCCGCACGGTTGGCCTGCATTACGGCAAGCACACCCGCGGCTATTACGACAAGGTCAATGCCCTTTCCGCCGGCAAGCCCTATGCCGACATGACGCTTTCGGAAATCGTCGTCACCTCCAAGCAGGTCGGCGATACCGCCATGTTCAACCAGGCCGCCCAGGCCTGGAACCATGATCTGTACTGGGCCAGCTTCAAGGGCGGCCCGGCCGCCCCGACGGGCGCCTTTGCGAAGGCCGTCGAGGCGGATTTCCAATCGCTGGAGGCGCTCAACCGCAAGATGACCGAGACCGGCGACGGGGTGTTCGGCACCGGCTGGGTCTGGCTGGTGCGCGACGGCGAGCGCCTCGCCGTGCTCGGCATGAAGGACGGCGCCAATCCGCTGCCCGACGGCAAGAAGGTGCTGCTCGGCATCGATGTGTGGGAGCACGCCTATTATCTCGACTATGAGAACAGGCGCACCGCCCATGTGGAAGCCGTGCTGAAGGATCGCGTGAACTGGCAGGTGGTGGGCGAACGCTTCGGCTGAGCCGGCCCGGCGCCGGGGAAGGGCCCGCTGCCGCGGGCCCTTTTGTTCACACGCCGATATCGTCCAGCTTGACGCCGGTGGTCTCGATGCGGAACTGCCAGGTGATCCAGGCGCCCACCAGCGAGGTGGCGACGAGGATATAGAGCAGCGGCTTCGTGCCGAGATCCAGCAGCAGGATCGGGAACAGGAAGGCGGTGAGCACCGCGCCGATCTTGGCGAAGGCGGCGGCAAAGCCCGCGCCGCGCCCGCGGATATGGGTCGGGAACACCTCGCCGGCCAGGAGATAGGTCTGCGCGTTCGGTCCCATGTTGGTCATGAAGTTGAACAGCATGAAGCCGGTATAGATCAGGAAGATCTGCGCCCCGCCGGTATAGTCCACGGAGAAGGAGGCGATCAGCAGCCCCGCCGCGCAACCGATGAAGCCGAACACCTGGAGCGGGATGCGCCCGACCTTGTCGGCCAGCATGACGGCGGCGCAGATGCCGACGATCAGCAGCAGATCGATGAAGGCCGCGCCCTCCGCCGCCAACATGTCCTTGGCGATGATCCCGGTGAGATTGTGCTGCGTGCTGGCTTGCGCGCCGAGGGCGGCGGCAAGGATGGTGGGGGTGAAGATGCCGATGCCGTAGGTGCCGAGATCCTGCAGGAACCAGGGCACCGAGGCGAGGATGGTGGCGCGCAGGTTCTTGGCCTTGAACAGCGCCCACATGTTGCGCTCATGGTGCGGATGGGCGTGAGGGTGGCGCACCTTGAGCTTGATTTCCTTGGGATAATCCGGGTTGCGCTTGAGCAGCTTGTGGACCTCGCGCTCGGCTTCCGCCATGCGGCCGTGGGCCGCCAGCCAATGGCCGCTCTCGGTCACGTAGAAGCGCCCGACCAGCACGATCACGGCGGGAATGATGGCGGTGGCATACATCAGCCGCCACGCCGCCAGTTCCGGGGCGAAGGTGAGGATGAGATAGCCCACCCCGGTGCCCACCAGGGCACCCACCGCCTGGAAGCCGAACGCGCTGAGCACCAGGCGGCCGCGGGCGCTGGAGGGGATGCTTTCCGAAATCACCAGATGGGCGGTGGGATAATCGCAGCCCAGCGCCACGCCCACGCCGAACAGGAAGAACACCATCCAATAGAAATTCGGCGCCACCGACAGCAGCACCAGGAACAGGATAAACAGCGCCATCTCGGCGATGAACATCAATTTGCGGCCGAACTGGTCCGCCAGCCCGCCGAGGAACAGGGCGCCGATCAGGATGCCGAACAGGCTCGCCGCGCCGACCAGCCCGTGCTCGAACGCGCCCATGGAGAATTCCACCGCCATCAGCGGCATGGCGACGCCGGTCATGAACACGACCAGCCCCTCGAAGAATTTTCCCGCCGCCGCGAGCCCCCAGATGCGCCATTGCATGGCCGTCATAGGCGTGACGGAAACTTCCGTACCGTCACGCCACAGCGGGCGCTCATCGATATATTCCTGAACGGAACGGGCTTCCACCGCCGGTGCCGATGGGTTGGGCGCGTGCATATCGTTCATCAGCAATCCCCCGCAATCCCCGCACAGATGCGCACCGGCGATGAATACCATATGACAAGGCGACCCTGGTGGCCGGCCGAACTCTCGGATATGAAAGGCTTTTACACGGGAGGCTCGGGGATGGCGGCGCGTTTCGAAGGGCTCAGTCGGCCCATCTTTGCCTTGGCGGGATTGGCGCTTGCGGGCGTTGTGTCCGGGTGCCAGGCGCCCGGGCCGAGCTGGGGCACGGGCACCGTGATCGAGACCGGGCCGTTCGACAGCGTTTCGGAAACCGTGGTCGGCATTCCCGCGCCGACGGCCGGCCCGCGCGTGTTCCAATGCAGCGGACCGTGGGCGCCCACCACGACGGAAGTCAATCTGGTCGCCGATTTCGGCGCGCAGGCGGTCACCCGCGCGGACGTGCAGGAGCCGGACGGCTCCACCGGCCCCGGCTCGGTGCTGCTGGCGGGCGATCCCAAGCTGAGGGTCGATATCGCCTGGGCCGATGCGCTCGGTTACACCGTGCCGACCCGCGTCGCCTTCACCGAGGAAAGCGCCTGGAGCGTCGCCGGGGTGCGCATCGGCTCCTCGCTGGCCGATGTGGAGCGCGCCAACGGGCGCCCGTTCCGCATCCAGGGCTTCGGCGGCAATGCCGGCGGCGTGGTGGTGGACTGGCAGAAGGGCGCGCTCGGCAACATGCCCGGCCCGTGCCGGCTGGGCGTGCAGTTCGCGCTGACGGCGGAGGCGTCGAACGCCGCGCAGGCGAAGGTTTCCGGGCCGAAAATCTTCCTGTCGTCGGATCCCAATGTCCGCGCGCTGAAACCGATTGTCGGCCTCTTCTGGGTGAATTATCGGTGGTAGGCCGAAACACCGTGGCGGTGCCATGATCCGGCATCGCGCGGCTCAGACGGAGGTTGCCATGACTGAGATGATGCAGACGAAGACGCCGGAACGCAGAAGCTCGCGCCGTACTCTTGCCCTCGCCTTCGCGCTTGGCATCGCCTGCACCATCGGCGCGAACGCGCTGGTGTCGTCGGCGCGGGCGAACCAGCCGTTCATGGTGGCGGCGCTGGAAGCCCTGCGTGCCGCGAAGGGCAATCTCATCCAGGCCGAGCCCAACAAGGGCGGTCATCGCGAGAACGCCATCCAATTGGTGAACCAGGCGATCGCGCAGGTCGAGGAAGGCATCGCCTTCGCCGCCGGGCGCTGAGGCCGGTTTTTCTCCCTGACGGCATGTGGCCGGCGGCGGAACGCATCCGCCGCCGGCCACAGCCCACCGCTCGCCCCCCGGCAGGCGGTGGTTTCAAACGCCCGGCGCGATGCGCGCGGGATAGGCGAGCGCGGTCTCGCACCATTTCGCGATGCGCAGCAGCTTCACATCCTCGCCGAACGGCGCCACCAGCTGGATGCCGAGCGGCAGGCCGCGCGGACCGGTGCCCGCCGGCACGGCGATGGCCGGCACGCCGAGGGTCGTCCACGGCACGCACAGGCCGGGATCTCCGGTTTCGCCGAGGCCCTCGGGGGCTTCGCCCGTGGCCGGCGCCGTCAGCACCGCATCGAAGCCCGAGAGGGCGTGCGTGAACGCCGTCCGCAGCGCCAGCTGCGCCGCGCGGGCGGCGAGATAATCGGTGGCCGCGATGGCGGCGCCCCGCTCCACCAGCCCCTGGAGCCGCGCGGAGGTCTTGTCCGGGAAGCGCGCCACCAGGGCGCCGAAATTGGCCGCGCCTTCCGCGCCGCACAGGGTCGCGGAAATCGCCGGCAATTGCGCGAACGCCTCCGGCAGCGTCACCGCCTGTACCGTGGCGCCCGAACCGGCGAGACGGGCCGCCGCCATTTCCATCAGGGCGGTCTGGCTGTCCTCCAGGGCCGGCGCCCCGGCCGGGAGCAGCCAGGCGATGCGCGGCGCCGGGAACGGCGCAACGCCGGCGACGCCGAACGGGAAGATCGTGCGGCGCGCGGCACCGGGCCCGCCCGCCAGCAGCGAAAGGACGTAGGCCGCATCGTCCACGCTGCGTGCAAACAGGCCGAGATGGTCCAGGGACTGGGAGAGATCATGAACGCCCTTCAGGGCGATGGTGCCATAGCTCGGCTTCAGCCCGACCACGCCGCAATAGGCGGCGGGCCGCAGGATCGAGCCCAGGGTCTGGGTGCCCAGCGCCACCTGGACCGAGCCGCTGGCAACCGAGGCCGCCGAGCCGGAGGAGGAGCCGCCCGGCGTGTGGCCGAGGTTCCAGGGATTGCGCGTGGGGCCGGGCTCGCGCCAGGCGAATTCGGTGGTGATCGTCTTGCCGAGGATGGTCGCGCCGAGATCCTTCAGGCGCCCCACCACATACGCGTCTTCCGCCGGCTGATGGTCCGCATAGACCGCCGATCCATAGGTGGTGGGCATGTCAGCGGTGGCGATGAGGTCCTTCACGCCCACCGCGACGCCGGTGAGCGGCCCGGCGCCCGGTGTCGCGGCGGGGGCTTCGGCGGGCAGGTGGGCGAAGGCATGGAGCGCGCCTTCCAGCGCCAGGGCGCGCGCGTGGCTGGCGGCGATCAGGTCCTGCGGCAAGGCTTCGCCTGCGGCCAGGGCATGCACGATGTCGAGCACGCCGGCGCTGGTCTTGAGGGCGGTCATGGGAAGATCCGGAACGGGGAGAAGCGGGCGGGACGTATCGTGCGGGCGGGCGGGGCCGCGCGAGGGACGGCGCGGCTGGTTTGCCGTCGCTCGGAAGGGGCACCGGCGGTTCTGCGCCGTGTCCGTGCGGCAGCCGCTCCCGGCTCGAAGGTCCGTGAAGGCGGGGCTCCGGCGGCGAAGGGTGAGAACCCCGCCGAAGCCCCCTGAAGCGCGAACCGTGCGCCTCAGTTCGTCGGCATCGCCATCGCCTTGTCGATGTAGGTGCGCGGCACGAAGGTCGCGTAATCCGGCTGGGCACCGAGGTTGCCGAGCGCGATCTGGGTGTCGAGCGCGAGCGTCAGCGCGGCCGGGGTGATGTCGACGCTGGTGGGATAGACGTTGTCCGCGAGCATGCGCTTGGTGGCGGCGGCGACCACTTCCGGATCGAGCTTCGGGAATTCCTTCTGCGCGATCTCGATGGTGCGGGCCTCGTTCTTGTGCATGAAGCGAACCGCCATCTCCAGGCCATTGGTCAGGCGCTGGGCGAGATCGGGATCGACATCGGTGCGGGCGGTGATGGTGGAGAAGGCATAGGGGCCATACAGCTTGGGAAAGCCGAGCACGACCTTCATGCCCTTGGCCACCACCTGGTCGAGGCCGGGCTCGTACATGACCGCGACCTTCGCCTGGCCGGCGACGAAGGGACCGGGCTCGGTGCCGAGCGGAACCTGGATCATCTCCACGTCCTTATTGGCATCCATGCCGTTTTCCTTCAGCAGCTTGATGAACAGCGAGGTGCTGGTGGTGGGCATCAGGCCGGTGACGATCTTCTGGCCCTTCAGGTCCTTGACGCTGTCGAACTTGAAGTCGGGGGTGGCGGCGATCCACACGGCGGCGCCGTTCACCACATTGGCGATGGTGTTCACCGGCGCGCCCTTGGAGGCGGCGATCGCCGTCCATTCCGGCCCGTGCAGGGAGAATTGCGCGCTCTTCGAGATCACCGCCGAGAGGGCAACCGAGCCCGAGCCGGCGCTTTCCTTGGTGAGGTCGAGGCCCTGCTTTTCAAAGAAGCCCTCGTCCATGGCCACATAGAGCGGCAGATAGAGCATGGACTGGAAGGCCTGGGAGATGGTGGCCTTCTTCATCTCCACGGCGGAGGCCGGGGCGAGCGCGGCGGAGGAAAGCGCCAGGGCGAGGGAAAAGGCGCCCAGTTTCGGCAAGAAAGTCATGTCGGCATGTCTCCGGTAATAGGGGTCAAACGTTGATCTGCGTCCCGCCCATCTGCTGCTTCCAGGGCAGCAGGCGCTGTTCGGTGACTTCGACCATCTGGTAGAAAAGGAAACCGACCAGCATCAGCGTGAACAGGCCGGCCCACACCGTATTGAGGTCGTAGAGGCTCGAGGCGACGTAGATCACATGGCCGAGGCCGTGCTGGGAGGAGATGAATTCGCCCACCACGGCACCCACCAGCGCGAAGCCGATATTGATGCGGAAGGTGGCGATGATGGCCGGCAAGGTGGACGGCGCGATCACCCGCTTGAAGATCTGGTGCTTGCTGGCGCCCATGGAGAACAGCAGCGCCTGGAGATCCTTGTCCGCGTCCTTCGCCGCCTGATAGGCGGTGATGAGGGCAACGATGGAGGTGAGCGAGATGGCGAGCGCCACCTTGGAGGTCAGGCCGGTGCCGAACCACAGGATGATGATCGGCGCGAGCGCGATCTTCGGCACCGAGTTGATGGCGGCGATGAACGGCTCCACCAGGCGGGCGACGAAGGCCGAGTACCAGAGCGTCAGCCCGATCACCGAGCCGATCACGGTGCCGAACGCAAAGCCGAGGATCGCCTCGAACACGGTATAGCCGGTGTCGACGAACAGGGAGCCGTCGGCGACCATCGAGATCAGCACGTGCAGCACGCCGCTCGGCTGCCCGACCAGGAAGGCGTTGAGCCAGCCCATCCGCACCGCCACTTCCCAGAGCAGGAAGAAGGCGACGACGGCGAGGATCTGCAGCACGCTGCGGCCGACGGTGGAATCGAACACATTGCGCCGCTTGGCGGCACGCAGGTGCCTGCGGACGCCGGATTTTGCGAGTTGAGCCATCTCAGTCATGCGCTCGCCCTGGTCTGGATGTCGAGTTCCGCGCACAGCGTGTTGAAATAGCTGGAGAAGCGAGGATCGCTGCGCGCGGCGATGGGGGAATGCTCGTTGAGCGCGATATCGTGCACCGCCTTCACCCGGGCCGGGCGCTGGCTGAGCACGACCACGCGCTTGGAGAGCGCGACCGCCTCGTCGATGTCGTGGGTGACGAGAATCACGGTCTTGTGGAAGGTCTCCACCGCTTCCATCAGGATGCCTTCCAGATAGAGGCGGGTCTGGTAGTCGAGCGCGGAGAAGGGTTCGTCCAGCAGCAGGATGTCGGGATCGAGCACCAGGGTGCGGATCAGCGCCACGCGCTGGCGCATGCCGCCCGAAAGCATCTTGGGATAGGCGTTCTCGAAGCCCGACAAGCCGAAGGTGGACAGATATTCGCGGGCCGTGTCCACGGCCTCGCGCGGATCGACCCCCTTCGTCTCAAGCCCGAGCAGGACATTGTCGAGGACCGTGCGCCAGGGGAAGAGCAGGTCCTTCTGCATCATGTACCCGACCTTGCCGCGCAGGCTGTCCACCTCCTGGCCGCGGTACAGCAGCATGCCTTCGTCGGGATCCACGAGGCCGGCGATAATGTTGAAGACCGTCGTCTTGCCGCAGCCGCTGGGGCCGATGATGCTGACGAAATCCCGCTCGTGGATGTCGAAGGTCAGGCCGTCGAGCACCTGGGTGGGACCCTGCTTTCCAGGAAAGCTTTTGCGGATGCCATTAAGGCGCAGTTGCACTTTGGGTGATGACATGGCGTCTCCTGTCTGCCGCCAGTCCATAGGCAACCGCTGTGCCACCCGGAAAAAATGTTGCAGTGCAAGGAATTCCCGGCGCGTGAAGCGCATGTCCCATAAATAGGCACATCGGCGAATGCCCGCCTTTGAGGCAGGTGACGCGTTTTCATGCATAATGAATGCAAAATCACAACGCCGTTACGGCACCCGTGCAATTTGCCGTTGGCCGGGGCACGATGGCGCGCGAGGCGGGCCGCATCGCGGCGCCGGGGCGGTCCGCGCCCCTGGCCCGGCGCGTCGGAGGACTTTCGCATGGATTGGGTTTCGTTCTGGGACGGCGCGAACGCCATCTATGTGAACGAGCGCCACAAGCGCGTGCATTATGAACGCCTCGCGGCGGATCTCGCGCGCTTCGTTCCCGGCCCTGCCGCGCGGGTGCTGGATTATGGCTGCGGCGAGGCCCTGGCGGCGCAGGCGATGGCGCGGACCTGCGCGCATCTCACCCTGAGCGATGCCGCGCCGAGCGTGCGGGAAAAGCTCAAGGCCCGCTTTTCAGGGGATCCCGCCCTCTCGGTCCTGTCGATCGCGGAGGTGGAGGCGCTCCCCGATGGGAGCTTCGACCTCGTGATCGTCAATTCGCTCGCGCAATATCTCTCCCGCGCCCAGCTCGAAGGGCTGCTCGTGCTGTTTCACCGGCTCCTGGCGCCCGGCGGCCGGCTGCTGCTGGCGGATGTGATTCCCCCCGGCGTGGGGGCGGCACGCGATGCGGCGGCGCTGCTGTCCTTCGCGGCGCGGGAAGGGTTCTTCTTCGCCGCCGTCCTGGGGCTCGCCCGCACGGCGGTTTCGCCCTATCGCAAGCTGCGGGCCGACCTCGGTCTCGCCACCTATGAGGAAGCCGACGTGCTCGCCCTGCTGAAAGCGGCGGGATTCGCCGCCGCACGGCACCGGCCGAACGTGGGGCACAATCAGGCCCGCATGGCGTTTCTCGCGACGCGCTGAGGCCCGCTCAGCGCGCCTCCGGCCGCGGCCGCTTCTCCGCGAACGCCCACACCCGGTAGCCGGTGAAGGTCCAGCACAGCACCAGCGCGCTGGTGAGGAATTGCGCCAGCAGGTAAAACACGCCAAGGCGATGGACGAACACGTCCATCAGCACCCCGTTCAGCACGAACGCCACGCCCGCGACCGCGAAATAGCGCGGCATGGCGCCGGCATGGGAGCGGGTGGACTTGAAGGTGAAGCGGCTGTTGAGCGTGTAGGTCACGCAGCTGCCCACCACGAAACCCACCAGCGAGGCGGAAACCGGCCCCACCACCTCCCATTCCACCAGCGCGCTCAGCACCAGGAAATGGAAGAACAGCGCCGTGAAGCCCACGCCGAGGAAGGTCGCCAGCTGGATCAGCAGGGGGCGGTATTGAGATAAGATATGGCCGAAGGGGAGGGGCACGGGACTGCGGACTCCGGAGCATGGGGCCATGGAGGCGTCTTCCGTCGCGTCCAAATATGGTCTAAGGAAGCCCAATAGCGCGTCGGGAAGAGATAATTCAACGCCCTGCGCAGCGTCTGCCGTCATTCACGACGGTTTCCATTCATCAGGGGCGCGCTTCCCGCGGCCCTTTTTTTGCGCCCGCTGAGCGCCCGCGAGACATGCCGAAACGCACTGACCTCGAAACCATCCTCATCATCGGCGCCGGCCCCATCGTCATCGGTCAGGCCTGCGAGTTCGATTATTCCGGCACCCAGGCCTGCAAGGCGCTGAGGGAAGAGGGCTACCGGGTCGTCCTGGTGAACTCCAACCCGGCGACCATCATGACCGACCCGGACATGGCGGACGCGACCTATATCGAGCCGATCACCCCGGAGATCGTCGCCAAGATCATCGAGAAGGAGCGCTATGTCCGCCCCGGCGGGTTCGCGCTTTTGCCCACCATGGGCGGCCAGACGGCGCTGAATTGCGCCCTGTCGCTGAAACGCATGGGCACGCTCGAAAAGTTCGACGTGGAGATGATCGGCGCCACCGCCGAAGCCATCGACAAGGCCGAGGATCGCGAGCTGTTCCGCGAGGCCATGACCAAGATCGGCCTCGACACGCCCACCTCGCGCCAGATCAAGACCCTGGCCCAGGCGCTGGACGCGCTCGACATCGTCGGCCTGCCGGCGATCATCCGTCCGTCCTTCACCATGGGCGGCACCGGCGGCGGCATCGCCTACAACAAGGCGGAATTCATCGAGATCGTCGAGCGCGGCATCGATGCCTCGCCCACCAGCGAGGTGCTCATCGAAGAGAGCGTGCTCGGCTGGAAGGAATATGAGATGGAGGTCGTCCGCGACAAGGCGGACAATTGCATCATCATCTGCTCCATCGAGAACATCGACCCGATGGGCGTGCACACCGGCGATTCCATCACGGTGGCGCCGGCGCTGACGCTGACCGACAAGGAATATCAGATCATGCGCGACGCATCGCTTGCGGTGCTGCGCGAGATCGGCGTGGAAACCGGCGGCTCGAACGTTCAGTTCGCGATCGATCCGCAGACCGGCCGCATGATCGTGATCGAGATGAACCCGCGCGTGTCGCGCTCCTCGGCGCTGGCCTCCAAGGCCACCGGCTTCCCCATCGCCAAGGTCGCGGCGCGCCTCGCAGTGGGCTATACGCTGGACGAGATCGAGAACGACATCACCGGCGGCGCGACCCCGGCCTCGTTCGAACCGACCATCGACTATGTGGTCACCAAGATCCCGCGCTTCGCATTCGAGAAATTCCCCGGCGCCGACACCACGCTCACCACCTCCATGAAGTCGGTGGGCGAGGCCATGGCCATCGGCCGCACCTTCCAGGAGAGCTTGCAGAAGGCCCTGCGCTCGCTGGAAACCGGCCTCACCGGGCTCGACGAGATCGAGATCGGCGGGCTCGGCCATGGCGACGACAAGAATGCCGTGCGCGCCGCCTTGGGCACGCCCACGCCCGAGCGCCTGCTCTATGTGGCGCAGGCCATGCGCGTCGGCATGAGCGACGAGCAGATTCATTCCGCCTGCAAGATCGATCCCTGGTTCCTGGCGGAAATCCGCGGCATCGTGGAGGCCGAGAACAAGGTCCGCCAGTTCGGCCTGCCCACCACGCCCGGCGCGCTGCGCGGGCTGAAGAGCATGGGCTTCTCGGATGCCCGCCTGGCAAGCCTCGCCGGCCTCGCCGAGGGCGAGGTGCGGGCGCGCCGGCAGGCCCTGGACGTGCGGCCGGTCTATAAGCGCATCGACACCTGCGCGGCGGAGTTCGCCTCGCCGACCGCCTATATGTATTCGTCCTATGAGCGCCCGTTCGGCGCTGCGCCCGCCGACGAGGCGCGCCCCTCCGATGCCAGGAAGGTGGTCATCCTCGGCGGCGGCCCGAACCGCATCGGGCAAGGGATCGAGTTCGACTATTGCTGCTGCCATGCCGCCTTCGCGCTGAAGGAAGCCGGCTATGAAGCCATCATGGTCAATTGCAATCCCGAGACCGTCTCCACCGATTATGACACCTCGGACCGGCTCTATTTCGAGCCGCTGACCGCCGAGGACGTGCTGGAGCTGATCGCGCGCGAGCGCACCTGTGGCACGCTGGTGGGCGTGATCGTGCAGTTCGGCGGACAGACGCCCCTGAAGCTCGCCCATGCGCTGGAACAGGCGAATGTGCCGATCCTCGGCACCTCGCCCGACGCCATCGACCTCGCCGAGGACCGTGACCGCTTCAAGCGCCTGTTGAACCAGCTCAAGCTGCGCCAGCCGGACAACGGCATCGCCTATTCGGTGGAACAGGCCCGTATCGTCGCCGCGCAGCTCGGCTTCCCGCTGGTGGTGCGACCGTCCTACGTGCTCGGCGGGCGGGCGATGCAGATCATCCGCGAGGAAGGCCAGCTCGGCGATTACCTGCTGGAGACCCTTCCCGGCCTCGTGCCGCAGGATGTGAAGGCGCGCTATCCCAACGACAAGACCGGCCAGATCAACACGGTGCTGGGCAAGAACCCGCTGCTGTTCGACCGCTATCTCTCCGACGCCATCGAGGTGGACGTGGATGCGCTGTGCGACGGAACGCAGGTGTTCGTGGCCGGCATCATGGAGCATATCGAGGAAGCCGGCATCCATTCCGGCGACAGCGCCTGCTCGCTCCCGCCTCATTCGCTTTCCGCGGAGATGATCGCCCGGCTGGAGGAGGAAACCTCCGCGCTCGCCCTGGCGCTCGGCGTGGTCGGGCTGATGAATGTGCAGTACGCCCTGAAGGGCGACGACATCTATGTGCTTGAGGTCAATCCGCGCGCCTCGCGCACGGTGCCCTTCGTGGCCAAAGTGGTGGGCGTGCCCATCGCCAAGATCGCCGCGCGGGTGATGGCGGGCGAGAAGCTTTCGAGCTTCGATCTCGTGAAGCAGAACATGAACCACATCGCGGTCAAGGAAGCGGTCTTCCCGTTCGCGCGCTTCCCGGGCGTCGACACGGTGCTCGGCCCGGAGATGCGCTCCACCGGCGAGGTGATGGGCCTCGACACCGATTATGGCGTCGCCTTCGCCAAGAGCCAGATCGGCGGCGGCACCAAGGTGCCGAAGGCGGGCACGGTGTTCGTCTCCGTGAAGGAGAGCGACAAGGAACGTATTCTCCCCACCGTGCGTTTGCTGCAGGACCTGGGCTTCCGGGTCATCGCGACCTCCGGCACCCAGCGCTATCTGGAGGAGCACGGCATCGCCGCCGGCAAGATCAACAAGGTGCTCGAAGGCCGCCCGCATATCGTGGACGCGATCAAGAACGGCGAAGTGCAACTGGTGTTCAACACCACGGAGGGTGCACAGGCACTTGCGGACAGCCGCTCGTTGCGCCGGTCGGCCCTCTTGCACAAAGTGCCATATTACACCACGCTATCAGGAGCCGTAGCAGCGGCGCAGGGGGTCAAGGCCTATGTGGGCGGTGATCTCCAGGTGCGCGCGTTGCAAAGCTATTTCGGCGTCGGTGCATCTAAGGCGGCGGACAAGGTGTCCGTATCCTGAGGGCTCAGCCCTTTCGAACGTGCGGGACAAAAGGCCCGCGCGCGCGATTGGCGTGACTGCTTGAAGGCGCGCCGTAAACCGAGACGGTGATCGTCGCGCGCTTGCGGTATCATATTCAGGGCCGGATGGGGCGTCCCCACCGGCCGGCGACCAGTGAGTCGCTCCGTTTCTAGGAGGTTCTACGAAGGACCCATGGACAAGATTCCCATGACCCAGGCCGGCTTTGCCGCCATGGAAGTTGAATTGCGCAACCGTCAGCAGGTGGAGCGTCCGAGGATCATCGCAGCGATTTCCGAAGCGCGCGCTCATGGCGACCTTTCGGAAAACGCCGAATATCACGCGGCGAAGGAGCAGCAATCCCTGAACGAGGGCCGGATCGCGGAGCTGGAAGACAAGATATCCCGCGCCGATATCATCGACGTCTCCAAGCTCTCCGGCGAGACGGTGAAATTCGGCGCCACCGTGACCTTGGTGGACGAGGACACGGAAGAAGAGAAGGTCTGGCAGATCGTCGGCGACAATGAAGCCGACGCCAAGGCCGGGCGCATCTCCATTTCCTCGCCCGTGGCGCGCGCGCTGATCGGCAAGCAGAAGGGCGCCTCCGTCGAGGTGGTGACGCCGAAGGGCGCCCGCTCGTTCGAGATCGTCTCGGTGCGCTGGATCTGAGCGGGCGTCCGCCTGCGGCTTGGGGGAGTCTGCGTCTCTCTTTTCTCTGTCGCGCGGCAATCCCCTCTTGCCCTCCCCGTTCCCCCTCCCAATCCTCCCCCGCAAGCGGGAGAGGGCTTTGCCTTTGGAAGATCATCCCGCCCGGTTTCACCCTCCCCGCAAGGGGGGAGGGAGAAATCGCAAACGCGGTCCTGAAGGCAGGGTGAGGGAGCGGCGGCGGAGGGTTGGATCGCGCCAGTGGAAAGAGAGGCACACCCGGAGACCAGCCGAACGACGCGGCGCTTACGCCCTCGTGGCCCTCACTCCGGCATCTCGATCGTTTCCAGCGGCACGATGGGCGCGTTCTTCGCCTGTTTCAGGGTCAGCGCCGTCTTCACATTGCGCACGTTCGGCGCGGCGGTGATTTCGAGCACGAAATTCTGGAATGTGCGCAGGTCCGGCGCGACGCACAGCATCAGGAAATCCACGTCGCCGGACAGCATCCAGGCGCCCCGCACCAGCGGCCAATTGTCGATGCGGTCCTGGAAGGCGGAAAGGTCCACTTCCGCCTGGCTGATGAGATGCACCATCGCAAAGCCCATCAAATCATAGCCCAGGCGCTTCTCGTCCAGCAGGGCGCGGTAGCCCTGGATGATGCCCTCTTCCTCCAGCCCGCGCACGCGGCGCAGGCACGGCGGCGCGGAAATCCCCACGCGGCGGGACAGCTCCACATTCGTCATGCGCCCGTCTCGTTGCAGCTCGGCCAGGATTTTCCAGTCCACGGCGTCGAGATGAGAGGTCAAGGGGTCACTCCTTCGGGGCGTTTGCGCCGCACCTTAGTGAAGCCGCAGCGGCACGCAACGAAATAATATTTCGCCAGTGGGCTGGGGACATCGGCCCTGAACCCTATTCGGGTGCAGGCAGCGCCTTGTGGGACAGCGCGGCTGTCCTTACATTCACGCATAGCTCGCGCCAGGGAAGGCGCAGGAAGAGGCGGTCTCGGCCCTTGCAGCCCTCGCAAGCGGGGGGACTGCTCCCGGTTCGAGGTTGCCATGCCTGCTCTCCACGCATCCGCCCAGCATGTGAAGGTCGTGATCATCGGATCCGGCCCCGCTGGATATACCGCTGCCATCTATGCCGCCCGCGCCATGCTGGAACCGGTGCTCATCGAGGGCATCCAGCCCGGCGGCCAGCTCACCATCACCACCGACGTCGAGAATTACCCGGGCTTCGCCGACGTCATCCAGGGCCCCTGGCTGATGGATCAGATGCGCGCCCAGGCCGAGCACGTGGGCACGCGAATCGTCTCCGACCATGTCTCCAGCCTCGATCTGTCGCACCGCCCGTTCCGCCTCGTGACCGAGTCGGGCGCGGTCTATGTGGCCGAGACGGTGATCCTCGCCACCGGCGCGCAGGCCCGCTGGCTCGGCATCGCCTCGGAGGAGACCTATCGCGGCCTCGGCGTTTCCGCCTGCGCCACCTGCGACGGCTTCTTCTATCGCGGCAAGGAAGTGGTGGTGGTCGGCGGCGGCAATACGGCCGTGGAAGAGGCGCTGTTCCTCACCAATTTCGCTTCCAAGGTCACCTTGGTGCATCGCCGCGACCGGCTGCGGGCGGAGCGCATCCTCCAGGATCGCCTGTTCGCCCATCCCAAGGTCAATGTGGTGTGGAACGCCGCTCTCGAAGAGATCGTGGGCGAGGAGGATCCCTCCCGCGTCACGGCGGTGAAGCTGCGCGACGTGCATAGCGGCAAGATCGCCGAACTGCGCACGGACGGCGTGTTCATCGCCATCGGCCATGCGCCGGCGACCAGCCTCGTGGAGGGGCAGGTGAAGCTGAAGGACAGCGGCTATGTGTGGACCGCTCCCGATTCCACCGCCACCTCCGTGCCCGGCGTTTATGCCGCCGGCGACGTGGCGGACGACGTCTATCGCCAGGCGGTGACGGCCGCCGGGCGTGGCTGCATGGCAGCCCTGGAAGCGGAGCGCTTCCTGGCGCTCAACGAGGTCTCGGCGGCGGCAGAGTAGCAGCGTAAGGGCGCAAGCATGGACTGGGACAAGCTTAAGGTTTTCCACGTCGCTGCCGAAGCGGGCTCCTTCACCCATGCGGGTGAGACCCTCGGCCTGTCCCAATCCGCCGTGAGCCGGCAGGTCTCGGCCTTGGAGCAGGAGCTGAAAGTGCCCCTGTTCCACCGCCATGCGCGCGGCCTCATTCTCACCGAGCAGGGCGAGCTTCTGTATCGCACCGCGCACGAGGTGTTCCTCAAGCTGGAATCGGCGCGCGCGCAGCTCACGGACAGCCGGGAGAAGCCCAATGGCGACCTGCGGGTGACCACCACGGTCGGCCTCGGCACCCATTGGCTCACCGCCCGCGTGGGCGAGTTCGTCGATCTCTATCCCGACATCCGCATCCAGCTCATCCTCACGGACGAGGAACTGGACCTTGCCATGCGCGAGGCGGACGTCGCCATCCGCATGCGCCAGCCGGTGCAGCCGGATCTGGTGCAGCGCAAATTGTTCACCGTGCATTTCCACGCCTATGCCTCGGCGGATTACCTCAAGCGGCACGGCCACCCGCGCACGCTGGACGAGCTGGACAAGCATCGCATCCTGCTGCTCGGCGGGCCGATCCCGAGCTATTTCCAGGGCCTGAACTGGCTGGAGCATGCCGGCCGCGAGGGCGGGGCCCCGCGGGTGCCGGCGTTCGAGGTCAACAGCGTCCTGGGGCTCAAGCGGGCGGTGGAGCGCGGCGTGGGCATCGGCACCTTGCCGGATTATCTCTCCGACGATTCCACCTCGCTGGTGCAATTGTTTACCGACCGCGAAACGCCGCAACTTGAGGCATATTTCACTTATGCTCAGGAAATGCGCTCGGTGGCGCGGATTCAGGTGTTCCGCGACTTCCTGATTTCCAAGGCGCAGCGCTGGAATTACTGATTTGTGACGCTTCCGGCCGGTGCACGCGGCTTGGGCGCGCATTAGCCCAGCGTTAGGCACATGCCTGACATGCGATCATTTTGCGTTGCAATCTGCCCAAGGAAGGGGCAATTTGTTCTTGCACTGCTTGCATCCTGTGCGGTGCAGCAGCTGTTCCCCTCTGGAAGGTTCGCCGCACTGCGGCGATACTTGCCGGGCCTCTCGCGAGGTCCGGCACTTTTCTTTTCAGCATTCGCTTGCAGCCTGTTCGGGCGCAGATGGGAACTGCTGGGGCGGCACGGGGGTTCTTCCGGTCTAGACGCGGAAGGACAGTCCATGAATTCCCTGGAGCACGGGGCCGCATTGCTGCGCCGCTCCGGCCCTCACGCGGGGCCGTTTCCCGGCAATCCCGAGCCGATCCGGCCCCCGACGCCCCCTGTGCCACCCATCGACCCCATCGGCGATCCTGAGGATGTTCCCGATCCCGGGCCGGACCTGCCGCCCCTGCCGGACGATGATCCGCGCCGTGAGCCACGGCGCGATCCTTTCCCCGACCCCGAGCCGATGGAGGATCCCGCGCCGCTGCGCGACGATCCGGTGCAGATGGCAAGAGCGGGTGTGGTGCGCGGCGCGCGGGCCGTGGTGCGGGCCTGAATTCGCCCTCAGGCGAATGCGCAAAACCGGCGTCGTCCGCCGCACGGGACGTTCAGCGCCGGCTGACCGGTGCGGCTCAATGTGGAGTCAGTATAAACACTGCCCGCGGCTTCAAAAATCGCCGGCTCGGATTGCGCAATGCGCGGCCGGCAAATAAAAAGACGGCGCGGGCGTTGCGGCCCGCGCCGTCTTTTCAAGCAGAGGACTTCAGCTCTTCTTGGCCGGGGCGCGGCGCTTGGCGGCCGGCTTGGCGGCCACGGGGGCGGCGGCGGCGGTCTTGCGCAGCTGGCCGAGGCCGGAGGCCTTCGCCAATTCCGAGCGGGCGGCAGCATAGTTCGGAGCAACCATGGGATAGTCGCTCGGCAGGCCCCACTTCGCGCGGTACTCTTCGGGGGTCAGGTCGTAACGCGTGCGCAGATGGCGCTTCAGCGACTTGAACTGCTTTCCGTCTTCCAGGCAGATGATGTAATCGGGCGTCACCGATTTCCGGACGCTGACGGCGGGAGTCAGCGGCACCACTTCGGGTTCCTTGGTGGTCTGCGTGAGGTTGGCGATGGAGGTGTGGACGGTTTCGATCAGGCTCGCGATCTCGCTTGCCGCCACCGAATTGTTGCTGACGTAGGCCGCCACGATCTCTGCAGCGAGCTCCACATATATTGCATTCAAGGCGGGGTTGGATTCGTCGGTCAATGAAGTCGTCCTTATTCTTGAGTGATGCTTTATTGCCTCATCTCATTGACAACCGCAAGTCTTCGTCGTTTTTCGCGTTAAAATGGTAACGCACGATTTTTGCGTGCTGCCCGGAAGAGAAGCAACCTCGCAGCCGCAGCGAAGACGCAGGTGTAAGGCGCGTTGCGGGAGACTTGGCGTGAGGTAATCTTCGTGTTTCCGCTCCCGACCGTCGAGCCGCAACCCTTTATCCCATCGATATTTCGGTGTCCTGATCGCCGCCGGCGAAAGAGCGCGCGCAACTGGCTGGCGTTAGGAAATAGGGTTCGTGGAATCGGGTGCCAGCCTACCATTCCACCCGGATCTTCTCGCGCCCGGACTCTCGAATTCTGCGACATTTGTGTCTCAATACGATTGACTAAACGTAAATGTGAAGCCGGCGCGATGCCGAAAAGAGAATCACCGGAGTGCCCGCCGCCGAACATTTCCGACCTCTGGAACCGGGAAGACTTGGCGGGCGCCCTGGGCAGCGGCGGGTGCGATGCTTATGCTTCCCCGGCGGCGAACCGGCCGCGCAAAGGGGGCTCAACATGCTGTCACGCGTCACCCGATCGATGGCCGCCGCGTTTGCCCTGATATCGGCGGTCGTTCTGCCGGTGCAGCAGGCGAATGCCTGCACCTCTTTCCTGCTGCACTCCAATGACGGTGGTTTCGTCTATGGGCGCACCATGGAATTCGGCCTGCCCATGCAGTCGCAATTCCTGGTGGTGCCGCGCAAGCTCGCGCTCGCCGGCACCGCGCCGGACGGCACCGCCAATGCGGGCCTGCCGTGGACCACGAAATATGGGGCCGTCGGCCTCAATGGGCTCGGCCTCCCGGTGCTCGTGGACGGCCTCAACGAGGCGGGCCTTGCCGGCGGCATGCTCTATCTGCCGGGCCTTGCGGATTATCAGGAGGTCGCGCCCGCCGATGCGAAGAGTTCGATCGCGTCCTACGAACTGCTGCTCTATCTCCTGACGAACTTCGCCACGGTCGAGGAAGTCAAGGTCGCCCTGCCCAAGATCAAGGTGAACAAAGCGCTGCAATCGGTGCTGAAGATGCCCGCGCCGCTGCATGTCACGCTGCACGACGCCGGCGGGAAAAGCCTTGTGATCGAATATATCGGCGGCTTGCTTCAGATGCACGACAACCCGACGGGCGTGCTGACCAATGCGCCGAACTTCGAGTGGCACATCGCCAATCTTGGCAATTATCTCAATCTCTCGGCCTATGACCCCAAGCCGGTCACCATCGGCGGGCTGACGATCTCGCCGCCCAGCACCGGTTCCGGCGCCGTGGGCCTGCCGGGCGATGTGTCGTCGCCGTCGCGTTTCGTGCGGGCGTTCCAATATAGCCGCGCGGCGCCCCCGCTCGCCAAGAGTTCGGATGCGGTGGATCTTGCGTTCCATCTGCTGAATACGTTCGACATCGCGCCCGGGGTCGTGCGTACGGCGGCGGACAGCCAGGCCGGCGGCGGCATCGCCGGGGTCGAGACCACGGAATGGAGCGCCGTTTCGGATCTCAAGACGAAGCGCTTCTACTTGCGCACCTACCAGAACAGCCAGACCCAGGTGCTCGACCTGACGAAGGCGGACCTCGACGCCAAGGCGATGAAGACCTTCTCCATCGAAACGCCGGCAGCCGCCCTCGACGTCCTGCGCTGAGGGACGCGCATTCAAGAAAATGCCCGGCGATCTGCCGGGCATGGTCGTTTCGGACCGGGGACGAATCCGGGCGGGCGGCTAGACGCCGCGCCAGACCGGCGGGCGCTTGGAGGTGAAGGCGTCCACGCCTTCCTGGAAATCGGCGCTGCCGTAGGCGGCGCGAACGAGGTCGCCGTCCTCGGGGTCGAGATCATCGCCGAGCCGGCGCAGGGCTTCCTTGGTCACCCGCATGGTGACGGGGGCCTGGGATGCGATGCGCGCGCACAGCTCCGCCACATGGGCGTCCAGCGCCTCGGGCGCGACCACGCTCACATAGCCGGTGGGCAGGCTTTCGGCCGGCATCAGCTCCGCCAGCATGAGCATGCGCTTCACCACGGGCAGGCCGAGGGCCTGGGTGAGGCGGCGCAGGTTCGCCGCCGAAAGGCAATTGCCCAGCGTGCGGGCGATCGGCACACCGAACCGCGCGCCGGGCGTCGCCACGCGGAAGTCGCAGACATTGGAAATCGCCATGCCGCCGCCCACCGCGAAGCCTTCGATCACGGCGATGGTGGGCATGGGCAGCTGCTCCAGCGCGCCGATGAAGCCTTCCACCTTGGCTTCATAGGCGATGCCGTCGTCTCCGCCCGCAAAGGCACGGAACTGATCGATCGAGGTGCCGGCCACGAACGCCTTGCCGCCGGCGCCGCGCAGCACCGCCACGCGCACCGTGTCGGCCTTGGTGGCGAGCAGGGCGCAGGCCTGCGCCAATTCCTCATACATGCGCCAGGTCATGGCGTTGTGCGCATGGGGCCGGTCGAAGGTGAGGCGGGCGATCGGTCCGTCGATCTCCAGCCGCACCGTGCCGGAATCGGCGGCGGGAGGGGCGGTGGCGGTCAGGGTGTCGTTCATGGCTCGAAGGCTCCTCCCGTGCGCAGGGCGTCCACGGCTTCTCCGACCACGCCCAACTCGCCGAGAATAGCCTCGGTATGCTCGCCAAGCAGCGGGGGATGCAGCCGCACCTGCTGGGGCGTGCCCTGGAGCTTCACCGCAAAGCCGATATTGGGGACCGTACCCTCGATGGGGTGCGGCACTTCCATCCGCATGTTGCGATGCTGGCCGTGCGCGCTCTCGAACGCCTCGGGGTAGTTGTACATGGGACCGGCGGGAATGCCGACGGCGAGCAGGCGCTCCACCCAGTCTTCCGAGGTGCGGGTGACGAACACCTTCTCCAGCTCCTCGATCAGCGCCTCGCGATTGGCCAGCCGGGCGGAAATATCGCTGAAGCGCGGGTCCTCGATCAGCTCCGGCCGGCCGAGGTTTTCGCACAAGGCGCGATAGAGCTTCTGGTTGGTGGCGCCCATGACGAAATAGCCGTCCTTGGACCGCACCGCCTGATAGGGCGCGCTCATGCGATTGGCGGTGCCGAGCGGGGTCGGCACCTTCCCGGTGCCCCAATATTCGCTGGTGTCCCACACCGAGAAGGCCAGCGCCGCCTCGAACAGGGAGGTGTCGATATATTGCCCTTCGCCGGTGTGGGTGCGGCCGATATAGGCGCCCAGCACCGCATAGACCGCGAACAGGCCGCAGCCGATGTCGGCCACCGGCACGCCGGCCTTCACCGGCGGGCCGCCGGGATGGCCGGTGACGCTCATCACGCCGGACATGGCCTGCGCCATCAGGTCGAAGCCCGGGCGCAGCGCCCAGGGGCCGGTCTGGCCGAACCCGGAAATGGAGGCATAGACCAGGCGCGGATTGATGGCCTTGAGGCTCTCATAATCGCACTTGAGCTTCTTCATCACGCCGGGGCGGTAATTCTCGATGAGAATATCGGCCGTCTCGACCAGTTTGTAGAACAGGTCGCGGCCGGCCTCGCTCTTCAGGTTGATGGCGATGGACCGCTTGTTCCGGTTCATGTTGAGGAAGCCCATGCTGTCCGGGCCCTTCATCTTGAAGCCCATGGCGCTGCGGGTCTGGTCGCCGGTGCCCGGCGGCTCCACCTTGATCACGTCGGCACCGAGGTCGCCCAGCAGCATGCTGGCATAGGGCCCGGCCATCACCTGGCTGACATCGAGCACGCGCACCCCCTCCAGCGGCAGGGGACGGCGCGCCGCCTGTCCCTCGACCGCGGGCCGCTCGGCGGTGTCCCGCGCGGCGGCGGGGCGATGGGTTGCGCTCATGATGGGCCTCCTGGCATCTAATCAATAATTACATTTGCTGCGGCGCACGGCGCCGAGGGAGCATGCGTCTTCTGCTATTCGGCGCGGATCTTGCGCGGCCGGCCGACCGCGCGCCGGGCAGGGGTGGGAAGCGCGGTGTCTGCGGGCCGCCCCCCGGCCGGCCCTTCCCCCGCGCTTCCCGCGCCCGCGCCTTCGCGGCCCGCGGCGCCGTCGGCGGCGCTCTCACGGGCGATGAATTCGCGGGCGATGCCGACGGTCGTGCCGGTCACATGGTCTTCCAGCAGCTTGGACAGGCGCGGCCCGTCGCGCGCTTCCAGAGCGGCGATCATCTGCTCGTGCTCCGCCACCGCCTGGCGCCAGTGCGCGGTGCTCTTGCGCATCACGAACCGGCACGCGTGAATGCGCGTGAGCACCTGATGATAGAAGGACGCGAGCGTGGCATTGCCCGCCAGCTCGAACGTGGCGTCGTGGATCAGGCGGTTCTGCTTGAGATAGGCGGGCTCGTCGCCGGCCCGGTAATAGAACATCATCTGCTCGTGCAGCGCCCGCACCTTGGCGATCTGCGCGTCCGTGGCGTTGCGGCAGGCGAGCGCGCCGGCCAGCGCTTCCAGCGACGCCATGATCGGGAACAACTCCTCCACCTGCTCCTCGGTGATGCGCGCGACGATCGCGCCGCGATGGGGCAGGATTTGCAGCACGCCTTCCGCCGCCAGCACTTTCAGGGCTTCGCGGATGGGGGTGCGGGAGACGCCGAAATGGGCGCACAGCTGCTCTTCCGGCACCTTCTCGCCGGGCCTCAGTTCGCCTTGCAGGATCATGTCCCGCAAGGGCGCCACGAGGGTTTCGTGCAGCGAATGGCGGACGATGTGCGCGGAGCTCGTCATGACAGGATCATCCGGCGTCGGGTGGGCCAAATATCCCTTTGGTAGCACTGATTCGCCATCACACCGCCTCCGCTCCGCGCGGCCCGCGCAGGCGCCCCATCACCGCGCCGATGGCGGGCAGCAGAAGCAGCAGCACGCCCAATGCCATCATCGTGCCCACCAGCGGATTGGACCAGAAGATCGAGGCCGAGCCGCCGGAGCTGAGCATCGCCTGGCGGAAGGCATCCTCCGCCTTGTCGCCCAGCACCATGGCCAGCACGAACGGGGCGAGGGGATACTCCAGCTTCTTGAAAATATAGCCGATCACGCCGAAACCCAGCGCCAGCCACAGGTCGAACACGTGGCTCGCGACCGTATAGGCACCGATGACGCAGACCACGACGATCATCGGGCCGACGACGGTGAACGGCGCCCGCAGGATGGTGGCGAACAGCGGCACGGTGGCGAGCACCAGCACCACGGCGATGAGATTGCCGAGATACATGGAGGCGATCAGGCCCCACACGAAATCCGGCTGGGTGGTGAACAGCATGGGCCCGGGCGCAAGGCCCCAGATCATCAGCCCGCCCATCATCACCGCCGCGGTGGCCGAGCCGGGAATCCCGAGCGCCAGCATGGGCAGAAGGGCGCACGAGCCGGCCGAATGATCGGCGGTTTCCGGGGCCACGATGCCCTCCGGCTCGCCCTTGCCGAAATGCTTGCCGCGCTTGGAAAAGCGCCGCCCCATGGCATAGGACATGAAGGACGCCGCCGTGGGGCCTCCGGGCGTGATGCCCATCCAGCAGCCGATCAGCGCGCTGCGCACGATGGTCACGAAATAGCGCGGCAGCTCGCACACGGTGCGGAAGATCTCGCGCAGGCTGAGGCGGGCCTTCACGCCTTCGAACTTCAGCCCCTCCTCCATGGTCAGCAGCAACTCGCCGAAGCCGAACAGGCCGATCACCGCCACCAGGAAGGAAATGCCGCCGATCAGCTCGTCCATCTCGAAGGTGAGGCGGCTCGCGCCGGAAATGGTGTCCATGCCGATGGTGGCGCAGGCGAAGCCCATCATCATCGACACGAGGCTGCGGAAGGGGGAGCCGCCGCTCATGCCGATGAAGGAAGCGAAGGCCATGAAATAGACCGCGAAATATTCCGCCGCGCCGAAGCGCAGGGCAAAATTCGCGACCCAGCCCGACAGGAGCGTGATGACGATGACGCCGGTCAGCGCGCCGATGCCGGCGGAGGAGAAGGCGAGCGTCAGCGCCCGCGCGGCCTGCCCGTTGCGCGCCATCGGATAGCCGTCGAACGTGGTGGCGACCGAGGAGGGTTCGCCGGGAATATTGAACAATATGGAGGTGGTGGACCCGCCGAACAGCGCCCCCCAATACATGGAGGTCAAAAGAATGATCGCCGAGATGGGGTCCATGGTGAAGGTGAGCGGCAGCAGCAGCGAGACGCCGTTCGGCGCGCCGAGGCCGGGCAGCACGCCCACCACCAGGCCCAGCAGCACCCCGCCCACCATGATCGCCACATGGTTGAAGGTGAGCGCGACGGCGAAGCCGTCCATGAGCTGACCGAAATTGCCCATCGCGTGTTTCCGCCCGGTTTGTTCAATAGATGCCGAGAGCGTCGAGGACCGGGCCCTTCAGCAGCGGCACCTGGAACAGCTTCTCGAATACGATGAAGGAGACGATCGTCACCGCCAGCGCCCCGCCGATGCAGGTGGGCCAGCGGAACCCGCCCGGCACGGCCAGGGCGTAGAACACATAGAGCGCCATGCCGATGTAGAGACCGAGGACGGCCGAGACGAGCGCGAAGGCCACCACCGGCAGGAAGAAGCGCGCGAGCGCCGCGAGCTTGGCGGCGGTCACGAACGGCTCGGCTTCCTCCCGGCGGCGCACCACGGCTTCCCCGAGCACGCCGCACGCGCCGAGGATGATCAGGCAGCCCACATAGAAGGGAAAATAGCCCGGCTCCGGCCCGGAGGAGCCCCAGGCGATGCCGTTTTCGAGCGAATTATAGCTCACCACGGCGCCCGCGAGCGCCACCAGCAGGGCAAAGCCCACATCCATGCGGAAGCGTGAAATCATGGCATGTCTCCGAAACCGGACCCGCGCGGCGCACGGCCGCGCGGAAGGGGGCGTTCAGCCTCAGCGCACCAGCCAGCCGTTGGCTTCGTAGTATTTGGTGTATTCCGCCTCGTGCTTCTTGATGAAGGCGGCGAATTCATCGCCCGTCAGCACGCGGGGGATCTGCGCGCCGCGCTCCACATAGGATTTCCATTCCGGCGTCTGGGCGACCTTCTTGAACAGGTCAATGTAGAAGGCGACCACGTCGGGCGGCATCTTGGCGGCGAGCCAGACGGTGCGCGGCTGGGCGAAGGACTTGATGTCGAGCCCCGCCTCGATGCAGGTGGGGATGGAGGCCCAGGACTGGCCCTCGAAGATTTCGGTCTTGTTGTCGAGGCGGGTTTCCTCGAACACGCACAGCGGCTTCTGCACGCCGGCGCGCCATTGCTCCACGCTTTCGCTGGGATTGTTCATGTTGGCGTCGATATGGCCGCCCGCGAGCTGCACCGCCGCCTCGCTGCCGCTCTTGTAGGGGATATAGGTGAGATCGATGCCTGCGGCGCGCTCCACCAGCGTCATGAGGGTTTCGTCGGCTTCCTTGGCCTTGGCGCCGCCGACCTTCAACTGGCCGGGCTTTTCCTTGGCGCGGGCGACGAAATCCTTCACGTCCTTGATGCCGGAGGCGGGATTCACCCACAGCAGGAACGGATCGAAGGTCATGGCCGCGACCGGTGTCAGGTCGTCGAGCTTGTAGCTCAGCTTGGAGGCGAGGGGCAGGACATAGACGTCCTGCGTGCCGAAATAGAGCTTGTTGGGATCGCCGGGATTGGTCTTGGCGTAGATGAAGCTCTCCGCGCCGCTGCCGCCCGCCTTGTTGGTGACGATGATGGGCGTGGGCAGAAGATTGTTCTTGTTGATCGCCGACTGCACCACGCGGGCGAACGTATCGGTGCCGCCGCCGGGACCGGCCGCCGCGACGAATTCGATCGGACGATTGGGCACCCATTCGGCGCTGGCCATGGCCGGCAAGGCGGCCGTGAAGGCGAGCGCAAGGGCCGCGAGAACGCGCTTGGACATGCATTTCCTCCTGACAGGCGTCTGAATCCGCGCCGATTGGAAGGAAGGCTAGCGGCTCCGTAATCTCACATCAATAATTAAAAATGCGATTTAATTAATTTCTTTCCTGTGCTGTGCGCGCAGGCGCCGGGGCGGCGAATGGCTGCGGGCGTGCCCGCGTCAGGGTCGTGCGGGCACGCGGCCTGAGATGCTAGAACCCATACAGATCAGCGAAGAGACGGCACCATGGCGACGGCGACGATCTATGGCATCAAGAATTGCGACACCATGAAAAAGGCCCGGGCCTGGCTCGATGCCCATGGGGTCGCTTATGCGTTCCATGACTACAAAACCCAGGGCATCGACCGCGCGACGCTGGAAACCTGGGTGCGGGCGCTCGGATGGGAGGTGCTGCTCAATCGCGCCGGCACCACATTCCGCAAGCTGCCCGAAGCCGAGAAGACCGGCCTCGACGAGGCCAAGGCGGTGACGCTGATGCTGGCCCAGCCCTCCATGATCAAGCGGCCGGTGCTGGACCTGGGCGGCCGGCTGATGGTGGGTTTCAAGGAGGCCGACTACGCCGCTGCGCTCGGCTGAGGGACTCGGCTGAGGGAGGGGCTGGGCTCGGAGCCTTCGGCATTCAAGGGCGCCGCCTGCAATGGCGCGACGCCGTGCGCGATCCGTTCGAGGCCGATCGGCATCTCGCGGGATCATGGCCTCTTTGAAGGCGCCCGTGTCGTTCCCCGATCGGTCGTCACGGTTGTGAGGGGACAAGCCCGCGCATGGCGGCGGCGGCCGCAAGCACGTCCCGCCGTGGATGGCGATCGGCCCTAACCCGCCCCGACGCGGGCGAAGCCGCCGCCCTTGAAGGGGGCCATGCCGTCGCGGGCCAGCTGGTCCGCGCGCTCGTTCAGTTCGTTGCCGGCGTGGCCCTTGACCCAATGCCACGCGATCTCGTGGCGGCCGAGGGCGGCGTCGAGCCGCTCCCACAGATCCTGGTTCTTCACCGGCTTCTTGTCGGCGGTCTTCCAGCCGTTGCGGCGCCAGCCGGCGACCCATTTGGTGATGCCGTTGCGCAGATATTCGCTGTCGGTGTGGAGATCCACCGCGCTCGGCTTCTTCAGCGCCTCCAGGGCGCTGATGGCGGCCATCAGCTCCATGCGGTTGTTGGTGGTGTGCGCCTCGCCGCCGGAGAGTTCCTTCTCGTGCGGACCCGAGCGCAGAACCGCGCCCCAGCCGCCCGGCCCCGGATTGCCCGAACAGGCGCCGTCGGTCCAGATCTCGATGCGGGCGCTCATGGGGTCAGCCCATAATCGCGGGCGCTGTCCACGGCGCGGTGGAAGCGCAGCTTGCGCAGATATTCCAGCGGGTCCTTGGGGCGCACCAGCGCGCCTTCCGGCACGTTCAGCCAGTCCACGAGGCGGGTCAGCAGGAACCGCAGCGCAGCCCCGCGCGCGAGGCGCGGCAGGGCCTCGACCTCGCCGGGCACCAGCTCCCGCACGGTCTGATAGCCGGCCAGAAGCGCCCGGCCCTTGGTGGCGTTGAAGGCACCATCCTGCTCGAAGCACCAGGCGTTCAGGCACACCGCGACGTCATAGGCGTAGAGATCGGTGCAGGCGAAATAGAAATCGATGATGCCGGAGAGCCGATCGTCGAGAAAGAAGGCGTTGTCCGGAAACAGGTCGGCATGGATGACCCCGGCGGGCAGGCCGCGCGGCCACCCGCTTTCCAGCTCCGCAAGCTCGGTGCCGATGGTCTCGGCCAGGCCCGGCATCACCTCGTCGGCCCGGTCGCGGGCGGCGGCGTACAACGGGCGCCAGCCGGCGACGGACAGGGCGTTCGGCCGCTTCAGCGCGAAATCCGCGCCAGCCAGATGCAGCCGCGCGAGCGCCTCGCCCAATTGCCCGCATTGGGCGGCGGTGGGCCGGCGCACGGAAACCCCGCGCAGGAACGTGACGATCGCCGCCGGCCGGCCGGCCAGTTCCCCCAGCATGGAGCCGTCCCGCCCAGCCACCGGCTCGGGGCACGACAGGCCGCGCGCGGCCAGATGCTGCATTAGCCCGATGAAGAACGGCAGGTCCGCCGGGTCCACCCGCTTCTCGTACAAGGTGAGAATGAAGGTGCCGCGACTGGTTTGCAGCAGGAAGTTGGAATTCTCCACGCCCTCGGCGATGCCGTGGAAGGATTCCAGCGTGCCGATATCGTAGCGCTCAAGGAATTCGGCAAGGCTCGTGGCCGAAACGTCGGTATAGACAGCCACGTTCTATTCCGCCGCGTCGGGGCGCAGGGCGCGGGGCAGGGGAAAGAACACGTCTTCCTGGGCGGCGGTCACGGTCTCCACATGCAAGGTGTAGCGTTCCGCGAATGCGTCGAGGATTTCTTCCACCAGCACTTCGGGCGCGGAGGCGCCGGCGGTCACGCCGAGACTGGAGATGCCCTCGAAGCGGGGCCAGTCGATGTCCGCCGCCCGTTGCACCAGCACGGCGACGCCGCATCCTTCGCGCGTGGCGGTCTCGCGCAGGCGCTGGGAATTGGAGGAATTGGGCGCGCCCACCACCACCATGGCATCCACCTTGGGCGCCACCTTCTTCACCGCTTCCTGGCGGTTGGTGGTGGCATAGCAGATGTCTTCCTTGTGGGGCGCGACCGTCGCCGGGAAGCGCGACGTCAGGATGGCGACGATCTCCGCCGTGTCGTCGATGGAAAGGGTGGTCTGCGTCACATAGGCGAGGTTGTTCGCATCGCGCGGGATGAAGGCGCGCGCATCCTCGGCGGTTTCGATCAGCGTGACCACGCCGGGCTCGAACTGCCCCATGGTGCCCACCACTTCCGGGTGGCCCCGGTGGCCGATCAACAGGATGTCGCGGCCCTTCTTGTGATGCACCTGCGCCTCGCGATGCACCTTCGTGACCAGCGGGCAGGTGGCGTCGATGGAGAAGAAATTGCGCGCGGCCGCGTCTTCCGGCACCGATTTCGCGACCCCGTGGGCGGAAAAAATCACCGGCGCGCTGGTGGGCGGGATCTCGTCCAGCTCGCGCACGAAGATCGCGCCCTTGTTCTTAAGCCCTTCCACCACATACTTATTATGCACGATCTCGTGGCGCACATAGACCGGCGCGCCATGGAGTTCCAGCGCCCGCTCCACCGCGTCGATGGCGCGCACGACGCCGGCGCAGAAGCCGCGCGGAGCGCAGAGCAGGACACGGAGCGGGGGCTTTTCTTCCATGATTCATGTGTTCCAGGGTTCAGACGCTGAAAAGCCTCGCCGGCACCCTGCCTGTCAAGCGGCGCGGCCCGCAGGGACGGATTCGCACGCTGCCGCGGGGGAGCATTTGCATAAGACTGCACAGGCGCTTATATTAAAGGCATCCCGGACATCGTGAGACATCCGCGGTTCGCTCCCGGCCCGGAGCGACCTCGCGCAGATTTGCGCCCCAGGTGTCGTGAATGTCCACCTAAGAGAAGCTTCAGAGGCAGCCCATGTCATCCAACACCCCCCTGATGCCAAAAGCGACGGCCGTTTGGCTGGTGGAGAATACCGCCCTCACGTTCGAGCAGATCGGCGATTTTTGCAAACTTCACCCGCTGGAAGTGAAGGGCATCGCCGACGGCGAAGTGGCGCAGGGAATCAAGGGGCTCGATCCCATCTCCAACGGCCAGCTCACCCGCGAGGAGATCGATCTTGCGGAGAAGAATGAGAGCCGCCGGCTGAAGTTGCAGGAATCCAAGGTGCGCCTGCCGGAGCAGAAGCGTCGCAAGGGGCCGCGCTACACCCCGGTGTCGCGCCGCCACGATCGCCCGAACGCTATCCTGTGGCTGATCCGCAACCATGCCGAATTGAAGGACGCGCAGATCATCCGCCTGGTCGGCACCACCAAGGCGACGATTCAGCAGATCAAGGAACGCACCCACTGGAATTCGGCGGCCCTGACCCCGATGGATCCCGTGACCCTCGGCCTGTGCAGCCAGATCGATCTCGACATGGAAGTCCAGCGCGCCGCCAAGGATCGACCCGCCGCCCCGGCCGGCGAGGAGAAGGGCGCGACCCTTCTGCCCGCCGATGTCACGACCCGCCAGGACGAGGACGATACCGACCATGCGCCGAGCGGCCGTCGGGAATCGCTGGATCTGGAAACCGTGTTCGCCAAGCTGGGCGGCTCCAAGAAGGGCGAGTGATCCGCTTCGGATAAGCCGCGCCGACCCATGCCTTCAGGGGCAGCCGCGATCGGCTCCAAAATAGAAACGGCGCCCCTTGAGGCGCCGTTATTGTTTCAGCGTGGCTTGTGGTGCGGCCGTTCGCGGCCTCGCGCCGCCTTGGGCCTCAATGGGCCATCAGCACCGGCACGGTCATGGTGTCGAGGATTTCGCGGGTGACGCCGCCCATCACCAGCTCCTTCAACCGGGAGTGGCCGTAGCCGCCCATGATGACGAAATCCGCGCCCTGGTCCGACACTTCGTTCAGGATCGTGTCGGCCACCTGCTGTCCGGCGCCGATATGCAGCTTGTGCACGTCCGCCTTGAGACCGTGGCGGGCAAGGTGGCGGGCCACTTCCGCGCAGCCTTCGAAGCTGTCTTCATCCTCGTTGCCGCGAATGATCGAGAGAACCTCGATGGCCTTGGCCTGATGCAGCAGGGGCATGCCTTCGTTGAGGGCGCGGGCGGCGGCGCGGCTGCCGTCCCATGCGATCACGGCGCGGCCGGTCCCGAGCGGCTGGGTCTGCACGTAGGGAACCAGCATCACCGCGCGCCCGCTGTCCATCAGCACGGTCTCGGCGATCACCTCTTCCGGCCCGGGACGATCCGGATCGGGCTGGGCGACCACGGTCAGATCGAACAGGCGGGCCATGCTCGCGAAACGATTCGCCGCGATGCCGAGCGAGGCGCTGAGCGTGCGGGTTTCGTACACGATCCCGGCCGCGGAGGCTTCGTGCGAGAACCGCTCCGCCGCCTTCAGCGCGGCTTCCTCGTTTTCCTTGATCTGCGCATCGATGAAATCGGTCGGCAGCGCGCCCATGTAGAAGGGCGGCACTTCCATTTCATAGGTGACGGCCAAGCCGGTGAGGTTGGCGGACAGGCGGCCCGCGAGGTGAATGGCGAATTCGCCGGCCGCGTCACGCGCGCCGCCGTTGGTGAGATTGACGAGAATGTCCCGGATCATCGGAAATGGCCTCTCCTAGCCGTGTCGGCGACACGACCTTAGCTCGTGTCCGCGACATTTAATTCAGCTTAAGTATTGGCCACAATTCCTTCATTGACCCGCCGCAAATTTCGACCGCGCGTCGGATATCAACATCTGAAACGGAAAACGCGGCCGCCCGGGGGAGGCGACCGCGTCTGTGGACAGCGCCCGGGGGGAGAGCAGTGTCCATCGCTTCAACGCAGCTCCGGGCACGCGGTTCCCTTGGGTCCTAAAAAAATGTCGAGTCTCTCGCCTATCCCCACGATCCCGGCTAAACGGGTGAAAATTGCCAGCGGCGCCAAGGGCGGCTTTCCCATGACACCCGACCTCAGCATCGTCGTTCCGGTCTACAACGAGGCGGATGGCCTGCCGAGCTTTCACGCCAAGCTCAGCGCCTGCGCCCATGCGGTGGCCCGCGCGCGCGGCATGCGGATCGAGATCGTCTATGTGGACGACGGCAGCCGGGACGCGTGCGCGACCGTCGCGGCCGAACTGCCGGCCCTCGGCGTCGATGTGCAGGTGGTGGCGCTGTCGCGCAATTTCGGCAAGGAAGCCGCCCTGCTCGCCGGGCTCGACCATGCGCGCGGCGATGCGCTTTTGTTCATGGACGGCGACGGCCAGCATCCGCCGGAGATGATCGAAACCTTCGTCGGCCTCTGGAAGGACCAGGGCTATGACGTGCCCTATGCGGTCAAGGCGGATCGCATGGATGAGGCGGCCTCCCGGCGCTGGTTCGTCAAGGTGTTCTACAAGCTGCTGAATTTCGGGGCCTCCACGCGCATTCCCGAGGATGCGGCGGATTTTCGCCTGCTGTCGCCGCGCGCCACGGCGGCCCTGCGCCGCCTGCCGGAGCGCAACCGCTTCTTCAAGGGCCTGTCGAGCTGGATCGGCTTTCGGCAGATCGCCGTGCCCTATCGCCCCGCGGGGCGCACCCACGGGTCCAGCAGCTGGAGCTTTTTCCGCCTGCTGAGCCTGTCCATGGAAGCGCTGACCTCGTTCTCGCCCGCGCCTTTGCGGCTCGCCGGTCTGGTGGGCGCCGGGCTTGCCGGCATCGCCTTCCTGTATGGCGTGTGGATCGTGATCGAGCGCCTGTTCTGGGGCATCCCCGTGCCGGGCTATCCGTCGCTCGTGGTCGGCCTGATGGTGATCGGCGGGGTGCAATTGCTGGTGATCGGCGTGATGGGCGAATATATCGCGCGCATCCTCTCCGAGATCAAAGCGCGCCCGGTCTATTTCGTCGCCGACCATGCGCTGCGCCATGACGAGGAAGCCGCCGCACCCGCCGCCGATTATGCCGACCGGGGCGCCCGCCCGATGATGCGGCCGTGAAGTCCATCTGGATCTGCGCGGACGATTATGCCCTCGCGCCGGGTGTGTCGGAAGCGATCCGCGCGCTGCTGGTCACGGGCCGGTTGAACGCCACCTCGGTGATGACCGTGTTTCCCGGCCTTGCCGCGGAGGCCGCGCGCCTCGATGCGGCGCTGCAAGCGAAATCCACGCGCGTCTCCGCCAGCATCGGACTGCATGTCACGTTCACGGGCGGATTCACCCCGCTCGCCGCCGATCCGCTCGGCGGCGCGGCCTTCGCGCCGTTGCGGACCCTCGTCCTGCGCGCGCTCACCGGCCGGCTGGACGCGCGCGCGGTCCGCGCCGAGGTGGAGGCCCAGTTCCAGGCGTTTCACGCCGCGTTCGGCCGTCCGCCGGCGCATGTGGACGGGCACCAGCATGTGCATCTTCTGCCCGGCATTCGGGGCGTGGTGCTGGAGGCGACGGCGCGCCATGCGCCCGGTGCCCGTGTGCGCGATTGCACGCCGGCCCCGCGGGCGCGCCTCGGGTTCGATGCCAAGGCCCGCTTGCTCGGACTGTTTGCCACCGGACTTGCGACCCAGGCGCGGGCGCGGGGCCTTCCCACCAATGATGGATTTGCCGGCGCGTATGATTTCGGTCCGCAGCACGATTTCGCGGCGCTGCTCGGCCATTTCATCGCGGGGCTTCCCGATGGCGGCCTTGCGATGGTGCATCCCGGCCATCCCGATGCCGTGCTCGCAAGCCGCGATCCCGTCACCGATCAGCGCGCGCGCGAATATGCCGTCCTGGCGGGCGATGACTTTCCTGCATTGCTGGCCCGGGCGGGCGCGCAACTGGCCTGATCCGGGCCGAACGCCGAGGCGGTGACGCTCGACCGCATCGACCGAGGGTCAGGAGGCCGCCGGGCGGGACGGCGGGGGCGACACGGGCTTGGGGTCGTACGCATAGGACAGCGCGTGATAGAGCGGCTCGGGCGCGAGCAGGCGGGAGAGGCCGGCGGCCAGCAGGGCGGTTGCCAGCAGCGGCACCACCAGATGCACTTCGTTGGTCATTTCCATAACGATGACGAAGGCGGTCAGCGGCGCCTGAACCACGCCGGCGAAATAGGCCACCATCCCCAGCATGGCGAGCGCGCGCACGTCGATGTGGGGCAGAATCCCCGAAAGCGCCGCGCCGAAGCCCGCCCCCACGGAGAGCGAGGGCGAGAACAGCCCGCCGGGAATGCCGGCGGCAGAGGACAGCAGCGTGGTCACGAGCTTGATCGGGGCGTACCACCAGGGATGGGTGATGCCCTGTTCCAGCAGGTCGCGGGTGGGGGCGTAGCCCGAGCCGCCGGCGAAGCCGTCGGTCGTCACGGCGAGCACGGCCACCACGAGGCCGATGAGGCCGCCATAGAGCCAGGGCGTGCGCTTCAGGCGGCCGATCATTCCGCCCTTGGCAAACGAGAGCGCGACCAGCCCGCGCGAGAAAATGGCGCCGCCGATGCCGCCCATGACCGCGCAGGCGGCAACCGCCGTCCAGCCGATCTGCTGGGGGAAGGCCTCCGCCGGAATGGTGCCGAAATAGGAATATTGCCCGACCAGGAGCAGGCTCACCATGCCGGATATGACCACGGCGTAGGAGATCATGCCCGAGAGGCGCTTGTCGTAGGATTTGGCCATCTCCTCGATGGCGAACATGATGCCGGCGAGCGGCGTGTTGAAGGCGCCGGCGATGCCGGCCGCGGCCCCCGCGAGGATCAGGCCGTTGGCGCGGCCGATGCCGACGAAGCCCGCGAGAATCACCATGATCGCGCAGCCGAGCTGCACGGTCGGCCCCTCCCGGCCGATGGAAGCGCCCACCGCGAGGCCGGCGATGGTGAGGGCGACCTTGCCGAGCGTGACCTTCACGCTGAGCAGCTTGGCCCGATGGGCGGGATCGTCCGAGCGCCGGGCGGAAATGGCTTGCGGGATGCCGCTGCCCTGGGCGCCGTCGAAATAGCGCGCGGTGAGATGGGCGAACAGGCCGAAGCCGACCGGCGTCACGATGAGCAAGGCATAGGGCGCTTCGCGCACGATCGCGACATAGAGATCCTGTCCGCGATCGGCGGCGGCGGCGAACAGAACGGAGGCGAGGCCCACGGCGATCGCGCCCAGCAGGAAGACGACTCGACGCTTCCAGAAGATCCGCGACGTGAGAGCCACACGGACCCGCCGCAGATCCCGTTTGAAGATCATGGTTTTCGCCTCACACCCAGCCTTTCCAGGCGTTACGGGCTGGCGGCGCCACCGTCAATGCGCACGACGGGCAAAAGATCTGGAATGCGGGGCGTGTGCGGGTCCCGCGCCCTGCGGTTCACCCGCGGCAGATGGCCCGAGCGGAGCGGGCGCGGCGCTATTCGGAAATCGACTTGCGCTGAAGGGAGGGCTTCAGGGCGACCGGAGCCTCGGCCATTTCGGCGCTGAGGCGCGCCACCGCGCGACAGAAAATCGACATGACCAGGGCAGCAATGGCGCACATGATGAGCTTGAACAGCAGGTCAAAGCCGGCCATGGCCGCCTGAGGCAGAGCAAACCCGTAAAAGAGGAAGACGAAAAGCGAGTAAGCTGTGGACGCAATCATCGAGCATGTCAAAATCGCCGCACAAGCGACGAAAAAGAACATCGACAATACGTTCATCAACTCCTGAACCTTGCGCATAAGACTTCCCCGTTAGCGGAGCGTCGTGAAACGGGTCAACTTGCGTCCGACTAAAATCATGATCCAAACACCCGATGGTTGTCCTTTTATAGCAAACCCTAAGGGCAAGTTAAAGGGTGTCGCGCAAGTTATCGAATGCGTGAATAAATCGGTTTACTCAGGTGAAGGTCGCCTCCCGCTACCTTTCCTTTTGCTGCATTGCACTGTCCGGCAGCATTGAGCCTTCGGATCCTATGCGACGCGTCGCCTCATGCTGCCGGAGCCAATTGGGACGGCGCCAGCGTGCGGGGGGATTGCGCGCCCTCCAGCGCCAGCGCCGTATCGTGCAGGCCAACCAGGGTGGAGCGATGGCCGATGGACAGCAGCACCACGTGCGGCAGGCGCTGCGCGATCAAAGCATAGAGCCGCGCCTCCAGGGGTTCGTCCAGGGCGGCGGTGGCCTCGTCCAGCAGCAGCACGTCGGGCCGCACCAGCAGCACGCGGGCGATGGAGAGGCGCTGCTGTTCGCCGAGCGAGAGCACATGGGGCCAGGCCGCCGCCTCGTCGAGCCGCGTCGCAAGCGCGGGAAGCCCCACCGCCGCCAGCACCTCCTCCAGCTGGGCGCGCTCGTAGGTTTCCGGCTCGGCGGGATAGGAGAGGGCGGCGTCTAGGCGGCCGGCGGGAATATAGGGCCGCTGCGGCAGGATCATCAGCCGTGCCTGCGCGGGCAGGGCGATTTCCCCCTCGCCGAACGGCCAGATGCCGGCGATCGCGCGCAGCAGCGTGGTCTTGCCGGCGCCCGACGGCCCGGTCACCAGCACGCGCTCTCCGGGATGGGCGGCGATGCCCTGCGCATGCAGCAGGGGGCTGCCGTCGGGAAGGCGCACGTCCAGGTTCGCCAGCCGCACCTCGGCGCCGCCGCTCTCCACATGCCGGAAGGCCGGCGCGCCGGCATCGCGCTTCACCGCCGCCATGGAGGCTTCAAAGCCGGTGAGCCGGTTCACCACCGCGGTCCACTCGGCCAGGGTCGCATAGGAGGAGATGAAGAAAGAGAAGGAACTCTGCACGGACGAGAAGGCGGAGGCCGTCTGCATCATCGGCCCGAGCAGGATGGCGCCGGAGAAATAGGCCGGCGACACCACCACATAGGGAAAGATGGTGGAGATCTGGTTGTAGCCCGCGGAGAACCAGGTCAGGCGCTTCTGCGCCCCCATGAGGGCGAAGAAATTCTCCCGGATGCGGGCGAAGCGGCCCGTGAGGCGGCGTTCCTCCGCCGGCTCGCCGCGCAGCAGCGCGATCTGCTCGGCATTCTCGCGCACGCGCACCAGGTCGACGCGGAAGTCGGCTTCGTAGCGCTGCTGGTCGAAATTGAGCCGCACCAGCGGCTTGCCGATGAGATGGGCGAGCCATGTGCCGACGCCGGCATAGATCAGGGCCGCCCAGAACAGATAGCCGGGAATGAGGAGATTGGTGCCGAAGAGCTTGAGGTCATAGGAGCCGGACAGGCCCCACAGGATCACGCTGAACGAGGCGAGCGAAACGATGGTGCCCAGAAGCCCGATGCCGACGCCGATGGTCTGGCTGACGAACATGTTCACGTCTTCGGCGATGCGCTGGTCGGGATTGTCCGCCGAATCGCCGGAGAGGCGCAGCCGATAATGCGTCTCGTCGGCCAGCCAATGGTCGAGATAACGCTTGGTCAGCCAGCGGCGCCAGCGGATCTGGAGCCATTGCTTGAGATAGATCTGGTACACGGCAACGATGATCGCGCCGATGGCGATGCCGCAGAACACCAGCAATTGCTTCTGGAAGGCCGGGAAGTCCTTTTCCTGGATGGCGTTGTAGAAGGCGCTGTTCCATTCGTTCAACAGCACCGTGGCATAGACCCAGGCGAGTTCCAGGGCGATCACCGCCGCCAGCAGGCCGAGGGCGCTCCAGCGCTCTTCGCTGCGAAAATAGGGCAGGGCAAGACGGCGGATATCGCCGAGCAGACGGAAAAGGGAGCGCATCGCGGTCCTGGCGTTGGAGACTTTCGCGCACCATACGCCCAGGGGATGTGAAAAAACGATGGCCGGCATATTACCGCTTGGTCAGGTTCGGAACGGAAGGTCATTGCGTTCCGAACCCCCGCGTGCCCTTGCGGCAGGTCAGGCTCCCTTCGCCATTTCCCGCAGCTTGAACTTCTGGATCTTGCCGGTGGAGGTCTTCGGGATCTCGTCGAAAATGATGTGGCGCGGGCATTTGTAACCGGCGAGATGGGCCCGGCAATGGGCGATCAGCTCTTCCACCGTGACGCTTGCGCCCTCGCGCAATTCCACGAACGCGACCGGGGTCTCGCCCCATTTGTCGTCCGCCCGGGCCACCACGGCGGCCGCGCTGACGGCCGGATGCTTGTAGAGCGCGTCTTCAACTTCAATTGATGAGATGTTCTCGCCGCCCGAAATGATGATGTCCTTGGAGCGGTCCTTGAGCTGCACATAGCCGTCGGGATGTTTCACCCCGAGGTCGCCGGAATGGAACCAGCCGCCGGCGAACGCCTTTTCGGTGGCGGAGGGATTCTTCAGATAGCCCTTCATCACCACATTGCCGCGGAACATCACCTCGCCCAGGGTCTCGCCGTCGGCCGGCACGGGGACCATGGTATCGGGGTCCATCACGTCCAGCGCCTCCAGCGCGCCGTAGCGCACCCCCTGGCGGGATTTCTTCGCGGCCCGCTCCGGGGCCGGCAGATCGTTCCATTCCGCATGCCATTCGTTCACCACCGCGGGGCCGTACACTTCGGTCAGCCCGTACACGTGGGTCACATTGAAGCCGGCCTCCTGCATGGCCGCGAGCACGGCGGCGGGGGGCGGGGCGGCGGCGGTGATGAATTCGACCACGTGCGGGAGGGGACGCTTGTCGCTCTCCGGCGCGTTCAGCAGCGTCGACATGACGATGGGCGCGCCGCACATGTGGGTGACGCCATAATCCGCGAACGCATCGAAGATCGGCTTCGCCCGCACCTGCCGCAGGCACACGTGCGTGCCGGCGGCGAGCGAGACCGACCAGGGAAAGCACCAGCCGTTGCAATGGAACATGGGCAGCGTCCAGAGATAGACCGGATGCCGGCCCATGGCGCAGGTCACCACATTGCCGACAGCGAGCAGATGCGCGCCGCGATGGTGATAGACCACGCCCTTCGGATCGCCCGTGGTGCCGGAGGTATAGTTCAGCGCGATGGCATTCCATTCGTCGCTGGGCATGGCCCATTCATAGTCGGCATCGCCGGTGGCGAGGAAATCCTCATATTCCATCTCGCCGATGCGGTTGCCGGAGCCGGTGAATTCGGGATCGTCATAATCGATGACGATCGGCTTGTTGGTGGAGATCGCCAGCGCCGCCTTGATGACGGGGGAGAACTCGCGGTCCGTGATCAGCACCTTCGCCTCGCCGTGCTCGAGCGTGAAGGCGAGGATCGCCGCGTCGAGGCGGGTGTTCAGCGAATTCAGCACCGCCCCGCACATGGGCACCCCATAATGGGCTTCCAGCATGGCCGGGACGTTCGGCAGCATCACCGCCACCGTATCGTTGGGGCCGACCCCGCGCTTTTCCAGCGCCGAGGCGAGGCGCCGCGCGCGGGCGTAGAAGTCGCGATAATTGCGGCGCAAGGTCCCGTGGATGATCGCCGTGTGCTCGGGAAACACGCTCGCGGCGCGCTCCAGGAAGCCGAGCGGGGTCAGCGGCTGGAAATTGGCGGGCGTCCGGTCGAGATCGCGATCATATATGCTCACCATGGCGCTTCCCCCTTTTTGGGCCGTAACGGCGGGCAGAACCTAGCTGAGCCGTTCGGGCCGGCGCAATCACCCCGTGTAGTCGACCAAGGTCTTACGCAGTAGAGCGGACTTGCGTTGTGAAAACGCCCGCGCATCATGCGCGCCAATCAGAGCACGTCTATCGGGAGGAATGTGCCATGCTCGACCTGGGCTCCAGCCGCTATGGCGAAGTTTATGCCCGCTGGCAGAGCGATCCGCAGGCCTTCTGGGGAGAAGCGGCACGCGACATCGCCTGGATCGCACCCCCGCGCACCGTCTTCGATCCCGACCTTGGGCCCTATGGCCGCTGGTTCGTGGGCGGGGTGTGCAACACCTGCTTCAACGCCGTGGATCGCCATGTGGATGCCGGTCGCGGCGGACAGGTCGCGCTGATCCACGACAGCCCGGTCACCGGCGTCAAGCGCGAGATCACCTATTCCACCTTGCTGGCGGAGGTGCGCACCCTCGGCGCGGTGCTGCGCGACATGGGCGTCGGCAAGGGCGACCGGGTGGTCATCTATATGCCCATGGTGCCCGAGGCGGTGATCGCCATGCTGGCGTGCGCGCGCATCGGCGCCATTCATTCCGTGGTGTTCGGCGGCTTTGCCGCGAAGGAACTGGCGGTGCGCATCGACGATGCGGCGCCGAAGGTCATTCTTGCCGCCTCGTGCGGCATCGAGCCCAACCGCGTGGTGCCGTACAAGCCGCTGCTGGACGCCGCGATCGAGATGGCGAATGTGAAGCCCTCGGGATGCCTGATCCTCCAGCGTCCGCAGCTGGCGGCGGACATGCTGGAGGGGCGCGACCTCGACTGGGCCGAGCAGCGCGCCGCCGCCGCCGCCGCCGGGCGGGGTGTGGATTGCACCCCCATGGGCGCCACCGACCCGCTTTACATCCTCTATACTTCTGGCACGACCGGCATCCCCAAGGGCGTGGTGCGCGACACCGGCGGCCACATGGTGGCCCTGCGCTGGACCATGGACAATCTCTATGGCCTCAAGCCCGGCGACGTGTTCTGGACCGCCTCGGACATCGGCTGGGTGGTGGGCCATTCCTACATCGTTTATGGCCCGCTGCTCATGGGCTGCACCTCCGTGATCTATGAGGGCAAGCCGGTGGGCACGCCGGACCCCGGCGCTTTCTGGCGCGTGGTGGCCGAGCACAAGGTCGCGGCGCTGTTCACCGCGCCCACCGCCTTGCGCGCCATCAAGAAGGAAGATCCCGACGCGACCTTCCTCAAGCGCTACAACACCTCTTCGTTGCGCACCCTGTTTCTCGCCGGCGAACGGGCCGATCCCGATACGGTGGCCTGGGCCGGGGACAAGCTGAAGGTGCCGGTGGTCGACCATTGGTGGCAGACGGAAACCGGCTGGGGCATCGCCGGCAATCCGGTGGGGCTCGGCCTGCTGCCGATCAAGCCTGGTTCGCCCACGGTGCCGCTTCCCGGCTACGATCTTCATATCGTCGACGAAGCGGCAAAGCCGGTGCCCAACGGCACGATGGGGTCGATCGTCATCAAGCTGCCCTTGCCTCCGGGCTGCCTGCCCACCCTGTGGCAGCAGGACGAGCGCTTCCGCGAGAGCTATCTCGCCGAATTCCCGGGCTATTACAAAACCTCCGACGCCGGTTTCCTCGATGACGACGGCTATGTGTTCGTGATGGGCCGCACCGACGACATCATCAATGTCGCCGGCCATCGCCTGTCCACCGGCGGCATGGAGGAAGTGCTGTCCTCCCATCCCGATGTGGCGGAATGCGCGGTGATCGGCGTCAAGGATGCGCTGAAGGGCGAGATCCCGTGCGGCTTCGTGGTGCTGAAGGCCGGCGAGCGGCGCGCGCCGGAGATCATCGAGAAGGAATTGGTCGGGCTGGTGCGCGACCGCATCGGCCCGGTCGCCGCCTTCAAGCTGGCGGTGACCGTGGCGCGCCTGCCCAAGACGCGCTCCGGCAAGATCCTGCGCGGCACCATGAAAAAGATCGCCGACGCGGACGTGTGGACAGCGCCCGCCACCATCGACGATCCGGCGGTGCTGGAGGAAATCGGCGAGGTATTGAAGCAGCGCGGCTACGGGGTGTGACGCGAGCGCCCGTTTCGTGACGTCCGGCGCGGCCACATGGCCGCGCCTGTCATGGGCGGCGGTGTGGGCCTTGCGCGCGCGCCGCTCAGTGCCGCCCGCCCGTGTCCGTGGTCGGATCGATGCAGGTGTAGCCGACGAAGCACTGCTTCACGTCCCGCGTCGGCACGAAGGCCGGCTTGGTCACGTCGGAATAATTGCAGAACGAGCGGTCGCGCACATAGCGGTCATAGGTCAGCCCGCCGGTGGCGAGCACCGTGCCGCCCGCCTTGGTCACGAAGCTCAGCGCCTGCGCGCAGGTCATGTTCACGCTGGACGGGCCGCTGGGATAGGCCTCCTGCGCCAGCGCGGCGCCGGCCCCGGAGAGTGTGCCGGCCATCGCCGCGCCGACGACGAGCGTCAGGCGGGCGCCGCGGCGCAGCCGCGCATTTGCCTTGCCAGCGAAGCTGCGGAAGATTGTCATGCGACTCGTCCTTGCGATCCTCAACTGCGGCGCGACATTACTCCGCGACGCGCCCGCCAGCCTGCGAAAAATTGCCCATGAGCGATGACATTGCGTTTAACCGGCGCTTCGACGTGCCGCCCGGACAGGTGGACCAGGTAGCGCCCAACGTGCGCCGCATCGTGGCGCCGAACCCCTCGCCCTTCACCTTTACCGGCACCTGCACCTATATCGTCGGGCGCGGGGACGTGGCGATCCTCGATCCCGGCCCGGACGATGCCGCCCATGTCGCGGCGGTGCTGAATGCGGTGCGCGGCGAGAGCGTGAGCCATATCGTCATCACCCACACCCATCGCGACCATTCTCCCAGCGCCCCGGCGGTGCAGGCGGCCACCGGCGCGCGCACCGTGGGGGAGGGGCCGCATCGCCCGGCGCGTCCCCTGTTCATCGGCGAGATCAATCCCATGGACGCGAGCGCCGACACCGATTTCGTGCCGGACATCGTGCTCGCCGACGGGGACGTGCTCACCGGCGGCGGCTGGACGTTGGAGGCGATCACCACGCCCGGCCATTGCGCCAACCATCTCGCCTTCGCCCTGCACGAGGACGAATTGCTGTTCTCCGGCGACCATGTGATGGGCTGGGCGACCTCCATCGTCGCGCCCCCCGACGGCTCCATGGGCGATTATGTGCATTCGCTGGAAAAGCTCGCCCGGCGCAGCGAGACGCTCTATCTGCCCGGCCACGGCCCGGCGGTGACCGACGCGCCCGCCTTCGTGCGCGATTATCTCAACCATCGCCACGCCCGCGAGGCGGCGATCCTGCGCGGGCTGGAGCGCACCTCCGCCATTCCCGAACTGGTACGCGGCATCTATATCGGCCTCGATCCGCGCCTGTTCGGCGCCGCCGCGCTCACCGTGCTCGCCCATCTGGAGCATCTGGTGGAAAAGGGGCAGGTGGAGACCGAGGGCGCGCCCTCCATCACCGGGGCGTATCGCATCGCGCGCTAAGTGTCGAAGCTATGAAGGTTGTTCATCCGGAGCTTGGCTGAGAAGCTGGGGTTGCGAGCCAACCAACCCTGAGCCGGAGCTTCCCGGATGAACGTTCATAAGAATGCCCGGCTGACACCGTCGGGTCGAGCCCTGCTTGTGGATCGGATAGAGACGGGCTGGCGCGTACGGTCGGCGGCGGCCGCTGCTGGTGTATCGGTGCGAACGGCCTACAAGTGGCTGGGCCGGCATCGGCGAGGGGGCGCGGGCCGGCATTGTGACCGCAGCTCGGCGCCCCGCCGATGTCCCCGTGCCACGCCGGCAGGGCGGGTGGCCGAGATCGAGCGGCTCCGGCGCCAGCGCATGAGCGGCCCCCAGATCGCAGCCTTGCTCGGCATGGCGCGCTCCACGGTTGGGGCGGTCCTGCGGCGCTTGGGACTGGGCCGGCTCTCGGCGCTGGACCCCAAACCTGTGGTCGTCCGCTACGAGAAGGCGGCGCCCGGCGAACTTATCCACATGGACATCAAGAGCCTGGGCCGGATCGATGGGATCGGCCACCGCATCACCGGCCAGCATGCGGGCCATCACCGGGCCCGGGGGATCGGCTACGAACACCTGCACGTCGCCGTCGATGACGCCTCGCGCCTGGCCTATGTCGAGCTGCTGCCGAGCCTGGGGCGCGAGGATGCCACCGGCTTCCTGCGGCGGGCCCTGGCCTGGTATGCCCGCCACGGCATCACCGTCCAGCGGGTGATGACCGACAACGGCTCGGCCTATCGCTCCAGGCTATTCGCCGATGCCTTGCGGGACGCCGGCGCCCGTCACGTCCGCACCCGCCCCTACACCCCGCGCACTAACGGCAAGGCCGAGCGCTTCATCCAGACATCCCTGCGCGAGTGGGCCTACGCCAGGCCCTATTGCTCCTCAAGGGAACGGGCGGCCGCCGCCCACACCTGGGCAGACACCTACAATCTCTCCAGACCCCACACCGCTCTCGGCGGACTGCCACCTTGGAAAAGGCTGAACAACCTTCTTGGAAACGACAGCTAAGGCGCACCGGCGGTCCGCCGTCGCGGGCGGAGGCGGCGGTGCGCGGCCTTCTCCCGCCGGGCACAATGGGGCACTCTGCGGCCATGTGCGGACGTTTCATCCAGGGACAGGGCCCGGTCCATTACATGGAGCGGTTCGGGCTCGAGTCGAAAGACCTCCCCCTGCCCAATGCGCCGGCGCGCTACAACGCCGCGCCGACCCAGGATCTGCTGGTCATCCGCTACAATCCGGAGACGGCGCGCCCGGAGATCGGCCTGCTGCGCTGGGGGCTGGTGCCCTCCTTCGCCAAGGACATGACGGGCGCCGCCGCGCTCATCAACGCCCGCAGCGAGACCGTGGCGGAAAAGCCCAGCTTTCGTGCCGCCTGGCGAAAGCCCCGCCGGTGCGTCATCCCCGTCGACGGCTTCTACGAATGGCAGCGCACGGCCGCCGGTCGCCAGCCTTTTCTGATCGCGTTGCGCAGCCGCGCGCCCCTGGCGCTGGCCGGGCTGTGGGAAGGCTGGAAAGATCCGGCGTCGGGGGCGTGGGTGCGCACCTTCACCATCCTCACCTGCGCCGCGAACGAGCTGCTCGCGCCCCTGCACGACCGCATGCCGGTGATTCTCGATCCGGCGGACATCCCACGCTGGCTGACAGATCCCGCGCCCGTCGATCTGATGAAGCCCTATCCGGCGGCCGCGATGGAGATGTGGGCGGTTTCCACCCGGGTGAACGCGGTGCGCAACGAGGGGGAGGACCTCACGCACCCGGTCGCGGTGTGAACCGGCGTTCGCGCAGACGCCGATGAAGCGCCCCTGAAGGGGGGCAGCCTATTGCCGCTTCTTGCGGCGCTCGGCGGAAATATCGGCGAGCAGGCTGGAGATGCGCCAGGAATTCTCGCCGAGATCATGCACGCCGAACCGGGACATGGACCGGATATCGATGCGGGCGCCCTTCGCGGTCGGCCGCACGCGGATCACCACATCGTTGCGCAGGCCGAGCAGCGGGGTCATGGCCACGGCCTCGATCTGCCCGTCGCGCAGGCCGCCGCGCGGCGGCACCGCGTCGAGCACCCGCCAGCGCCGCTTCTGCACCAGGGCGAGCATGGTGTTGAAGGCTTCCTCCGGCGTCGCGTCGAGGTCGATGGGCTTGATGCCGGGATAGGCGGAGCGCTGCATCGCCGCCACATCCTCGCCCGGATAGACGGCCGGATTGGCGGCCCGCGGCCGCGCGAAACCCATGGCGCGGAAATAGGGCGGGTCTTCCATGTCGGTGGAAAGATCGGTGAGCGGCGGCAGCATCACGCCGCGCGCCAGCACGGCGGCCGGCCCCGCCAGCACGAACAGCGCGATCGCCAGCGCGCCGATGGCCTTGCCCAGGCCCCGCCAGCCGCTCTCCCAGATGGAAATGCACGCCGCAACCGCCACCAGCGCGCCCACCGCGGCAAGCCCGAGGCCGGCGCCTACTGTGGCCATGGCCGGTTCGAAGTCGAGCAGGTTGGCGCGATAAAGGCCCGAGGCCAGCGCGACGACCGGAATGGCGAACAGCGCGAGCCGCAGGCTCCAGGATGCGAGGGCGGAAGATCGCTCCTCCACATAGAGCTGGCGCTTGATCATTGCGGTCGCGTCGGTGTCCCAGGAGAGGCCGGCGCCGGCCGGCGCCGCTTCAGGCCGATCTATGCCCGCTTTTTACGGGCGTTTCCAGCGCCGGCTCTCACTCCGCCAGAAGGCGGGCCGGCAAATCGGCGATGGAATCCACCACCAGGTCCGCCGCGTCGTAAAGATGCTCCACCGGCGCCGGGCCCGTGCGGACCAGGATGAAGCGGGCGCCGGCACTGCGCGCGGCGGTAAAATCGTGCTCGGTATCGCCCACCACCGCCATGGCATGGGGCTCGAGCGCGAGGCTTTTCGCGAACGCGCTCACCATGCCGGGATCGGGCTTGGAGCCGAAGCCGGAATCATAGCCATGCACGGCCTCCAGGTATGGCAGGAGGCCCAGCGCCTCGGCCTGGGTGCGGGCATTGGATTCGGCGTCATTGGTGACGATGGCGAGCTTGAGGCCGCCCTGGTGCAGGCGGTGAAGCACCTGGGCCGGCGCACCGATGGGCGTGAGATGGATGAGGCCGGCTTCCCGGAACAGGCGATCGATGAGATGCAGGAATTCCGCGTCCGCCGGCCGCGACAGGGTCTGCGCCCAGAGCGGCCCGTAATGGGCCGAGGAGCCGGCGACGAGGGGCGAGGAGGGCAGGAAGCGTTCCTCGTCGGGCAGATATTCGCTGACCGCCTCCAGCCGCGCCAGGGCCGCGGCGTTCCCCGCCGCGAGCGTGCGCATGACATAGCCGGCCGACGGACCCCAGGTCCGGTCGAAATCCACCAACGTGCCGTCCTTGTCGAATAAAACCGCCTTCAGGTCGCGCATGGGACCTCCCCGCAAGGATAAAATTGGGATAGCGCCCGATGCGGCGCGAACAGTTCCATGTGTTGTGGAAGCCGGAGACCGGAAACACAAGGCGCACCGCGAGCTTCACCTTGGCGAGGCGCGCCTGGTGTGGATAGGCGTTCACATCATGACGTCATCTGCCTATGATCGCGCCGATGAGACTGCGATCCCCGCTCACCTGGTCGCCACCCGTGCGGTGGACCGCCGTGCCCCATCGCCCCGCGCGGGGTCATGATCCGAAGGCGCGTGCGAAACGCCTGTGGGTCTGTCTTCTGTTCGCGAGCGTCGCGCCGGCGCTGATGGCGGGGGCCACGCAGGCGGCCACCACCCCCGCGCCGCGCCCGCCCGCCTCTCTGCCTACGGCAAAGCCGCGCCTTCCGCTGGCCAAGGTGCCCCTGCCGGCGCCTCGTCCCGATACGCTCGATGCCGAGATCGAGGCCGAGGAGGCGGCGGAGGCCGAATCGCAGCCGGTTCAGGAACAGGCCGCGCCGCCGGCCTTCGCCTTTCCGGCCTTCGCCGCTTTCGCGCCGGCGCCCGCGTTCGCCCCCCCGCCGCCGCCCGATCCGGCGCCCGCCGCAGCGGAGGTCGCGCCCGGTCCCCTGCCGCGCCTCGCCAATGTGCCCGTCCCCCGGCCGCGCGAGCCGCTTCCGGGCGAGGAGGATGCCGAGCCGGCCGCCGCGGACAAGCCGGCCCCGGCCCTGGTATCGCCGCCGCCGCCGAGCGGGTCGGCCGCACCCGGCGCGCCGCCGCCCGCCGGCGTGCCGGTGGAAGTGGTCGCGCCCGGAACCCTGCCTGCCTTATGCGCCGCGCTGGTGGCGCAGCAGGCCTTGGTGGCGACCCCGGCGCCGCCGGTCGCGGTCAAGCCCGGCTGCGCGCTGCCGGCGCCGGTCCAGGTCACGGCAGTGCGGCTGGTGGACGGCAATCTCGTGACCCTGTCGCCCGCCGCGATCCTCCAATGCGAAATGGCGGCGGCGGTGACGCAATGGGTGCGCGACGATCTCGGCCCCGCGGTGGCGGCGCTGGGCACACGGATGGAGACCTTCAAGGTCGCCGCCTCCTACGACTGCCGCCCCCGCAACCGCATCAAGGGCGCCAAGATGAGCGAGCACGGGCAGGGCAATGCGATCGATTTCGGCGGCTTCGAGACCGTCGACAAGCGAGTGATGGAGGTGAAGAACGGCGGGCTGCCCATCGCCCTCCAGGAGCGGATCAAGGCGGACGCCTGTACGCGCTTCTCGACCGTGCTCGGCCCGGGATCGGACGGGTATCACGAGGACCATATCCACGTGGACATTGCCAAGCGCCGGCTCGACATCAAGCTGTGCCGCTGGATCATCAAGGCGCCGGCCCCGGCGCTGATCGCCGCGCATTCCACCGGCACGGAAGCCGCGCACCCTCCTGCCGCCGGTGCCAAGCCGGGCGCCCAGGATGAAGCGGAGGCGGCTGCGGCGGAACCGCAGGAGGCGGCGGAAGCCGGCGCGACGATGATCCCGGAGCCGGTGCCGCTTCCCCTGAAGCGCCCGCAGATCAAGCCCGGCCCGAAGGCGGCCGGCGATGGCGGAAAGCTGCCCGGCGGGTGAGGCGGGCCGGGGTCGCGCATCCGGCGGATCTTCCACGACCCCCTTCGCGCGGGCGCCTGTGGTTCGACGGATCGTTCACCCGGGTGAAGCGGCCGGCGTGCGGCAGGCCGGGTCTTCCCGCGATCCGGATCGCTCTCCTCGCATCGCGTGGCCACCGGCGCGGCTTCCCGACCTGCGGCCGACGCCATCTCCCATCGGCCGCACGCGCCGCCGATGCGAGGGCGGCCGGCGCGGGGCGTGCGGATCGCCAGCCGATGTCCAGGGTCCCCCCGGAAAGGGCCGTGTAAAACGAAAAAGCCGCCGCGCATCGGCGCAGCGGCTTTCTCAACCCTTCGATGGAGTCAGGTTCAGAGAACCACGACTTCCGCGCCGACCGGTACGCGATTGTAGAGGTCGATCACGTCCTCGTTGAGCATGCGAATGCAGCCCGAGGAGATGGCCTGGCCCAGCAGTTCCGGCTGGTTGGTGCCGTGGATGCGGAACAGCGTGTCCTTCTGGCCCTGGTAGAGATACAGCGCCCGGGCGCCCATCGGGTTATGCGGGCCGGGACCCACATAGGCCGGCAGGCCGGCAATGCGCTGGTGGATTTCCGGGGTCGGGGTCCAGCTCGGCCATTCGGCCTTGCGGCCGACCTTGGCGTCGCCACGGAAAGCCAGGCTCTCCTCGCCCACCGTCACGCCGTAGCGAATGGCCTGGCCATTGCCCTCGACGAAATAGAGCAGCTTCTTGTCGGTATCGATGACGATCGTCCCCGGCTTCTCCTTGCCGGTGTACTCGACAATCTGTCGTGCAAACATCCCCTCGGGCTTCACCTTCGGATAAGGCGCCTGCGCGAGCAATTGCTTGTCCCGCGGCTTGAGCGACGATTCCGGAGCGGGCTGAGGCGTAGACGCCATGCAGCCACCTAATAGAAGTCCAAGCAGAACAGCCGCGACCGCCCGCTTCGCCATGACCGCCTCTTACCAAAATAGGGTGAACAGATTCGTTTCGTAAAACTGGATTACCCGAACCCCGCCACGCCTTGAAGAGGCCACGAACTCGCCACGCCGCAGCGCGGAAAAGCGTGGCAAAAATGTCTCAGTGGCTCACCTTTCGTCACCCGTTAAGACCCTGTTGAAAGCCTTGCGCAATGCTCTCCCACTAAGACCTTTGCAATGTCGCAGCTGCTGCACAGTTTCGACGCAGTTGCACACCATCTGTCAGAGGTCTTCACACCCAAGGGCTTCTGTTTTAGGCAGATGCCTTCGTTAGGAGAGAGTACGATGTCTAGCAATCAGCCTGGGCAGGGCGCAGCCCCCCGCGCGGAGACCGAAACAAACCGTTACGGCGCCCATGCGGGCCAGTGGCGCGAGATCGGGATCACGGCCGTTGCTGCCGCTGCCGCCGCCGCCCGTCTCGCCAGCGAGACCAAGGCCGCGACGCCGAAGAGCGCCGGAGAGCCCAACAAGATCGTCACCCTGCGCGACATCGACCACCTCGCAGCCTGAGTCGCGACGTTCGGTTCGCGGTGCTCGCCGGGCGAGTCGCTTGCCAGCCGATGTCGGGCCGCGCATGTATCGCGTGAAGCGGATGCCCATGTGCCGCGTCCGCGAGCGTAAACGGTGACACATGCTGCTGGCTTATTGCCTGGTTGACGGTGCGCTCAAGGCGCAGACCGTTGCGCCCGACGGGGAAGTGCCGACGGATGCGCTGTGGCTGGATCTCGTGTCTCCTGCGGAACACGAGGACGAGCAGATCGAGCGCGCGGTGGGGGTCGAAATCCCCACCCGGGAAGAGATGCGCCAGATCGAGCCGTCCAGCCGGCTCTATGTTGAAGGCGGCGCCGCTTATATGACGCTGTCGATCCTGTGCGGCGCCGATACCGAGGCGCCGTCGGTTGAGCCGGTCACCTTCATCCTGGTCAAGGGAAAGCTGGTGTCGGTGCGCTACGCCAGTCCCAAGCCCTTCACCGTGCTGGCGACCCGGCTCAACAAGCTGTGCACGCAGACCACCGGCGGGCAGATCCTGATGGAACTCCTCGACACCATCGTCGACCGCGTGTCCGAGGTGCTGGAACGCGCCGGAACCGACATCGAGCGCCTGTCGAAGCGCGTGTTCGAGCGCGACACCGACGGCGGCAACCGCACCCAGCGCTATCGGGCGATCCTCACCCATATCGGCCGCAAGGAAGGCCTGCTCTCTTATGCCCGGGAAAGCCTCGCCTCGCTCTCGCGCGTGCTCGCCTTCATCGGCACGGAAGGCGACGCCAAGCCCCTCGGCCCGGACACCAAGAGCCAGATCAAGAGCATGACGCGCGACGTCGCGGGCCTCTCGGACTATGCGAACTTTCTCGGCAACAAGCTGCAATTCCTGCTGGACGGCACCATCGGCATGGTGGGCCTCGAGCAGAACAACATCATCAAGATTTTCGCCGTGCTCTCGGTGGTGCTGATGCCGCCGACCCTGATCGCCTCGATCTACGGCATGAATTTCCAGCATATGCCGGAACTTGCCGAGACCTATGGCTATCCCCTCGCGCTGACCGCGATGGTGATCTCGGCGATCATGCCCTACGTCTTCTTCAAATGGCGCCGCTGGCTGTAGCCCGCGCGGCCAGGCCATTTCGCGTGAAGCGGACACCGCTTCGCGTAAAGAAAAAGCGATAATGGAGTTGGAGCATTTCAGGCTCTAGACGTTCTGTCCGCCGTCGATGTGGATCTCGGCCCCGTTGAGATAGGACGAGGTTTCGGTGCACAGGACATAGATGATCTTCGCCACCTCGTCCGGCGTGCCGAGCCGCTGCAAGGGGATCTGCGCCACGATCTTGTCGGTGCCGGGGGAGAGGATGGCGGTATCGATCTCGCCCGGCGCGATGGCGTTGACGCGGATGCCGCGTCGGCCGAAATCCACCGCCATTTCGCGCGTGAGCGCCGCCAGCGCCGCCTTGGACGTGGAATAGGCCGCGCCCGCGAACGGGTGCACGCGCACGCCGGCGATGGAGGTGACATTCACCACCGAGCCGCGCGCCGCCTCCAGCTGTTCCACCAGCCCGCGCGCCAGCATGATCGGCGCGAAGAAATTCACCTGGAACACATGGGCCCAGGTCTCGCGCGTGGTGTCGAGCGAGCCGAGGCGCGCGCCGCCCTGGCCCTTGGGCGAGATCCCGGCATTGTTGACCAGGGCGTGCAGTTCCCCGGCCGGCAGCCGGTTCTTGATCTCGGCGATGGCGGCTTCGGTGTTTTCCGGGTCCGAGAGGTCCACCTGGATGTGGTCCTCCGGCCCGGCCGCCCAGGGGCATTGCTCGGGAAAGGCGTGGCGCGAGCAGGTGATGACCCGCCAGCCGGCGCTGGAAAAGCGCTTCACCGTCGCGTGGCCGATGCCGCGCGAGGCGCCGGTCAGCAGCATGATGCGTGGCGATAGGTTGCTGGCGGACATGGATTCCTCGAAACGTAAAGCCGTGCGGCGCGCCCGGCGCCTGCTCGCCGCAGGCAGCACGGGCACGACGCGGGGTCAAGCGCGGCGCCCAGGCGTTCCGCGCCGCACCTCAGGGATAGAGGCGCGTGCGGGTCCAGTCTCCGGCCGGGTCCGGACGGCGGAACACAATGCGGTCGTGCAGGCGGAACGGGCGATCGTGCCAGAATTCGATGGCCACGGGCACGACGCGGAAGCCGGTCCAGTGGGGCGGGCGCGGCACGGAGCCGAGGGCGTATTTCGCCGTCGTCGCGGCCACCGCCGCCTCGAAGGCGAACCGCCCCTCCAGGGGCTGCGACTGCTGGCTCGCCCAGGCGCCGATCTGGGACAGGCGCGGGCGGGTGGCGAAATAGACATCCGCCTCGGTGTCGGTCACCTGCTCCACCGGGCCGCGCACCCGCACCTGCCGGCGCAGCGACTTCCAGTGGAACACGAGCGCCGCTTTGGGAGTGCCGGCCAGTTCCTGGCCCTTGGCGCTGGTCGTGTTGGTGTAGAACACGAACCCCCGCCCATCGAGCCCCTTCAGCAGCACCATGCGGGCGTCCGGAAGGCCGTCCTCGTCCACGGTGGCGAGGGTCATGGCGTTCGGATCGTTCGGCTCGGTGCGGCCGGCTTCGTCGAGCCATGCGGCAAACAGGCGAAAAGGCTCGGTACTCTGCGTGAAATCACCGCCTGTTAAGGGGTTTGCGGCTTCCATAGGCGAATCGGACATGGCTGGGAGCCTTTCCCGTGTGGCGTTATCGTGAAACGGCGGACCGAGGCGGCGCGAAGACCGCCTTATATAGGGCGATCGGCCGGCGCCGCACAGCCGTTCGGCCATTGGTCGCAGGGGCGCTTGTGGGCGCCGTGCTGGCGCTCGCCGGCTGCGGTTCGCTGCCGGGCCTGTCGGAGGACGACCAGCTGGTGACGGGCTCCTTGAAGGCGCAGCCGGTGGCGCTGTCCATGCCCACCGGGGACGCACCGCAAGGCATTGCCTCAACCGATTGGGTGCAGGCGAAGGTCGCCCTCGACCAGGCGCTGAAATCGCGCGACGCCGGCGCAAGCATGCCCTGGCAGAACACAATTACCGGCGCGCGCGGGACCTCCACGCCGCTGGGCGCGTTGAAGGACAACGGTTGCCGCGATTTCCGCATCGGGGTCGTCGACAGCGGTGGCGAACATTGGGTGCAGGGCGAAGCCTGCCGCGATGGCAAGGGAACCACCCTGTCGCAGGTGCGAGTCCTTGGACGGGCTTGAGCCCCGCTGTTGAAATAGGGCACCTTGTTCCCACATGAAGGGCGAGGTCGGCCGGAAAGCGCCGACCCTGAGGTGAATTTGCATGCGTGATCCATACGACGTCCTCGGCGTTGCCAAGAACGCCGACGAAGCGGAGATCAAGCGCGCCTATCGGCGGCTGGCGAAGAAACTGCATCCGGATGCCAATCAGGGCGATCCGAAGGCGCAGGACCGCTTTGCCGAGCTGAACACGGCCCACGAGATTCTGGCCGACGCGGAAAAGCGCGGCCAGTTCGACCGGGGCGAGATCGATGCGGAGGGCAAGCCACGCGCCCCGGATTTCTCCGGCTTCGGCGGCGGGCGCGGCCGCTCCGGTCCGGGCGGCTTTTCCGGCTTCGACGGCGATACCATTTTCGAGAGTTTTTCCTTCGGTCCCGAAGGGGTGCGGCGCAATGCCCGGCGCGGTCCCGACCTGGGCGAGGACCTGGGCGATATCTTCGGCTTCGGTCGCCAGCGGCGCGGTGCGCGCGGCGGCATGCCGGAGCCGGGCGCCGATATCGAGCTGACCTTGCCGGTGAGCTTCGAGGAGGCGACCCATGGCGCCGGCAAGCGCGTGCAATTGCCCAGCGGCAAGCAGGTGGAGGTGAAGATCGCCGCCGGTACGCTGGAAGGCCACCGCATGCGCCTGAAGGGGCAGGGGGAAGCGAGCCCGCTCGGCGGTCCGCCGGGGGATGCCTTCGTCACCATCAGCTATGCCCCGCACGACAAGTTCAAGCGCGAGGATTTCGACCTGCGCTACGAGGCGGACGTTCCGCTGCCCGACGCCGTGCTGGGCGCCAAGGTGCGCGTGCCGACGCTCACCGGGGCGGTGGACCTGAACATTCCGGCCTGGACGTCGGGCGGGCGCACCTTCCGCTTGCGCGGCAAGGGGCTTCCCAAGGCCTCCGGCGGCCATGGCGACCTGCTGGTGAGCGCCAATGTGGTGCTGCCGGCCGAACATGACCCCGAACTTGAAGCCCTGATGCGCAAGATGCGTGCGGTGGCCGACGGGAAGTGACGCCTCCGGCCTAGGTCTGCGACGGGCCCATCCGCATCGCGGCGATTGCGCCGGTCAGGGGCCCGGCGCGCCTGTGTCGTGTCCCGACGCGCGGCCGGCCCGTAGGTCCTATTTTTGCCGCCGCCGCCGCGCTCCTTGTCGCGGAGCGCGTCGGCGCCGGAAGGAAACAGGACCATGACACATCGATCCGCACGACTGTGCGCGGCCGCCCTCGCGATGGGACTGCTGGGGCTGGCCGGCGCCGCATTGGCCCAGTCCATGCCGGGGCCCGCCGGCCACGACCATTCCATGCCCATGGCGATGCCGGGCGTGGCCGCTCCGGCGGCTGCCGCCGCGTCCCCGGCCACCGCCGCGCTCCAGGCTGCGAACGCCAGGATGCACGCCGACATGGCGATCGCCTATACCGGTGATGCGGATGTCGATTTCGTGCGGGGCATGATCGCTCACCACCAGGGCGCCATCGACATGGCGAAGGTGGAGCTGAGCTACGGCACCGATCCGCAGATCCGCACGCTCGCCGAAGGCATCATCGCGGCCCAGGAGCGGGAAATTGCCGAGATGCGCAAATGGCTCGCCGATAAGGGGCGGTGAGGCCGACGGTACAGTCCCGCGGCGCGCCCATGAAAAAGGCCTCGCCGCCGGCGAGGCCTTTTTGTCGGACCGCTGGATCCGGCGTGCGTCAGACCGCGATGCGGTCGGCGCCCGTCAGGGGTTCGCGCAGGACATAGCCGCGGCCCCAGACGGTCTCGATGTAGTTTTTCCCGGACGAGGCGTTCGCGAGCTTCTTGCGCAGCTTGCAGATGAACACGTCGATGATCTTCAGCTCGGGCTCGTCCATGCCGCCGTAGAGATGGTTCAGGAACATCTCCTTGGTGAGGGTGGTGCCCTTGCGGAGCGAGAGCAGCTCCAGCATCTGGTATTCCTTGCCGGTCAGATGGACCCGGGCGCCTTCCACTTCCACCGTCTTGGTGTCGAGGTTGACGATCAGGTCGCCGGTCTGGATCACCGACTGGGCATGGCCCTTGGAGCGGCGCACGATGGCGTGGATGCGCGCCACCATCTCGTCCTTGTGGAACGGCTTGGTGAGATAATCGTCGGCGCCGAAGCCGAAGCCCTTCACCTTGTCCTCGGTCCCGGCGAGGCCGGAGAGGATGAGGATGGGGGTTTTCACCTTGGCGACGCGAAGGTTGCGCAGCACCTCGAAGCCCGACATATCCGGAAGGTTTATGTCGAGCAGGATGATGTCGTATTCATAGACCTTACCCAGGTCGATGCCTTCTTCACCGAGATCCGTCGTGTAGACATTAAAGCTCTCGGACTTCAGCATCAGCTCGATGCTTTGGGCCGTCGCACTGTCGTCCTCGATGAGCAAGACGCGCATGGCAATCCCCTTCCTCGCAACAACCCGAAAAGCGGCGTGCCGCCCTTGGTGTGCTCAGCCGACAGTGTGATTCGCGATACGTGTGATGAATCGATACCCGATACCGATTCAACTGGACAAGAGTCCTTCGAAAAAACTTTGTGCATGAATGCGAAGACTGACTCTCCGCACGCGGCTAAAGTTGTTTCGGCCAACTCGGCCTGTATCTCCACACCATCTCCCGAGCCTCGGGAGCGTCGGCCGAGGGGCCTTTTCGAAGCACCCTCATCCGAACCGTGGAGGCATCATTAACGAAGTCGGTAAACGATTGGTTTCCGAGCGGTGAGGTTAAGCGATTTTCCTCGCCAAAGCCGCGCAGCGGTAAGGAAAGGGCAACGGGTCGGCGTCATTGTGGCTCTGGAAGCGCCCGGAAACCGGCCGCCGCGTTCATTTGTGCCTTCGGAGTATGGCGTTCCATGAAGTCGCGTGAACCCCTGATCCGCGCCAAGCGGTTCAAGATCGAGGATGCGCGTCGGCGCATCGTGCGGATCGACACCATGATCGCCGAGTTCGACCGCATGGCGGCCGACCTCGATCGCGACATCGCGGGCGAGGAGGAGCGGTCGGGCATATCCGATCCGCGCCATTTCGCTTATTCGCCGCTCGCCGCCGCGGCCCGCCAGCGGCGCGACAATCTCTCCCGCTCCGCCCAGGACCTGCGCACCCAGCGCGAGGAGGCGGAAGGCGCCCTCGCCGATGCCGAGGCCCAGCTCCAGATGGAAGAGGCGGCCAGCGAGCGCGAACGCGTCAGCGAGGCGGAAGCGCTGGAGCGGCGCATCGGCTGGCGCATGGGCGAGCCGGCCCGCGCCTGAGGCCGCGCGGATGGCGCTGGCGCCCCCGTCCCGCCGGCCGGTTATCAAAAGAGACGTTATTTCAGCTTCTTGCCTGCGGGAGGCGCGGAAGGGCTTCACCTTTGGCAGGTCTTGATTTAGCCTCATTTTCTTGGGGTGCGGCGCTTCCGCCGTTCGCGGGCTTGCAGAGAAAAAATCGTTTTTCTGCAAGGCCTTGCTGCCGTCTTTTGGAGTGAGAGTTTAAGTCTCGCTCTCCGGCGGTTCCCGTGTGCGGGATCAAGACGGTCGTGGCGAACTCGGATGTGCTGGGTGATCTTCTGATCGCGGTTTCCTCAGGGAAGCGCGACGCCTTCCAGATTCTTTATGCCCGCACGAGCCCCCGCTTCTATGGCGTTGCCCTGCGCCTCCTGCGCCACAAGGATCGCGCCACGGCCGCGCTGAAGGCGGCCTATCTTTCGATCTGGAACGAGGCGGCGGCGTTGCGTCCCCTGCTCGATGCCGCCGCGCGGGCGGGCGATGCCCCCGCCGGCCGGCCCGAGGGCGAGGCCCTGCGCGACCTCATCGGCGATCCCCTGTGCTGGATGGTCGCGCACGTCCGGCGCGTTGCGCTCGATCTCGCCCGGGAGCAGGCGAGCGACGACGGCTCGGTGTTCGAGCCGTTCGCCGCCGAGGAGGAGGCGGACGATCCGCTCGCCGGTGAACCACGCAGCCGCGAATTGCTCGAGCTGCTCGGCTGCCTCGGCCAGCTGTCGGAGGAACGCCGCCGCATGGTGCTGCTGGCCTATTATGACGGCTGGACGCGCGACGCGCTGTCGATCTATTTCGACGCGCCCCTCCACGGCATCAACAGCTGGTTGCGACGCAGCGTCGGCGAGATCGACGCGGTCCTGCAATGACGGGTGCGCGCGAAGAAGATCGCCGCGAAGCCGCCGAATATGTCCTCGGCACGCTCGATGCCGCCGAACGCAGCGCCGCGCGGGCGCGGATCGCCAGCGACAGCGCATTCGCCGCGCTCGTCACGCTCTGGGAACGCCGGCTCGGGCCGCTGCACGAACTCGCGGTGGGCGTGGCGCCGCCCGAAGGGCTGCTGCAAGAGCTGATGGCGGAATTGCCGGAGCCAGCCGCGCCAGCGGTCGCGGAGGCCGCGCCGGAACACGGCCCCGGCGCTGCTCCGTCCGCGCTTCCGACGTCCAACGAGGCGCCATCCCCGGAACCGCCGTCCGAGGAAGCGCCCTCCGAGGCCCAACCGTCCCCCGCCCAACCGTCCCCCGCCACGGAAGCACCGGTGGCGGAGGAGGCATTGCCGGTTCCGCCGGTGGTGGCGGAAGCGGAAATCCGGGAACTCGAGAAGGATCCCACCCTCGCGGCCGCCCCATCGGTCCCCGCACCCGCGCCGGTGCCGCCGGCGCGCACCCCCTCAGAGCCCGCGCCCTCCGAGCCCACCCCCGCGCCGCCGCCCGCCGCGCGCAATCCCTGGCGCGTGGCGAGCGGGCTGATGGCGATCATCGTCCTCGCCCTCGGCGGGCTGTTGCTGCGGGATTGGGGACGCCCCGAAAAAGAGGGCGCCCACCCGGCGCCCGCCGCGCAGATCTCCCCCGCCCCGACCCAGCACGAGGCGGTGCTGACCCCGCGCAGCAGCCCCCGCGTCACCATCACGCTCGATCCGGCGACCCGTCGCCTGGACGTGTCGGGGCTCTCCGGGCCGCCGCCGGAAGGACAGACCTATCGCCTGTGGCTGGTCTCGCCGGACGGGACCCGCCATCTCCTGTGCGCCTTTCGCGACCCGACCGCGCTCGCCCCGGATCTCACGGCCTGGACCGGGCAGCCCTCGGCCGTGGTGGAGATCACACTCGAAGCGGTCGACGTCGCGCCGGGGCAGGGCGCCAGCGAGGTGATCCTCAGCGGGCCGCTCAAGCGGCTCTGATCGCCTCCGGCGGGCCGTGCGTTTCCTGTGCCGCGCGATCATGCCATAACCGGCATATCCGCTTCACCGGGGCCTGCATCGCGTATGACCGTCGCCGTTGCCGTAGAAAATGCCGTCAAGACGTTCGGGACCCAGCAGGCGCTCGCGGGCATCTCCCTGGACGTGGAGCCGGGCGAGCTGGTGGCGCTGCTCGGTCCTTCCGGCTCGGGCAAGACCACCTTGCTGCGGGCGGTCGCGGGGCTGGAGCAATTGGATTCCGGCCGCGTGATCCTGGATGGGGCGGATGCCTCGACCGTCCCGGTGCGCTATCGCGGCATCGGCTTCGTGTTCCAGCATTATGCCCTGTTCCGCCATATGAACGTCGCCGACAACATCGCCTATGGGCTGCGCTCGCGCCCGCGCGCCACGCGTCCGCCCGAGGGCGACATCGCGAAGCGGGTGGAAAGCCTGCTCGCCCTGGTGCAGCTTGCGGGCTATGGCGCGCGCTATCCGGCGCAATTGTCCGGCGGCCAGCGCCAGCGGGTGGCCCTGGCCCGCGCGCTCGCCATCGAACCCAAGGTGTTGCTGCTGGACGAGCCGTTCGGCGCGCTCGACGCCTTGGTCCGCAAGGAATTGCGCGCCTGGCTGCGGCATCTGCACGAGCAGACCGGCCACACCACCTTGTTCGTGACCCACGACCAGGAGGAGGCCCTTGAACTCGCCGACCGCGTGGTGGTGATGAGCAAGGGGCGCATCGAGCAGGTCGGCACCCCGGACGATGTCTACGACCGGCCGTCCACGCCGGACGTGTTCGGCTTCATGGGGGAATCGAGCCGCATACCGGTCGAGGTCGCGCAGGGCGTGGTGCGGGCCGAGGGGCAGATCATCGCCACCGCCGTGGAGCGCGTGGCGGACGGTCCGGCGGTGCTGTTCGCGCGGCCGCACGACATCACGGTCGCGCTCGCCGGCACGCCGGGGGCGGAGGGGATCGTCAAGGCCTATCGGCGCCATGGCGCCATCCGCCGGCTGGAGCTGGTGGTGGGCGGTGCGCACGTGGAGGCCGACGTCGCGCCCACGGCCAAGGTGCCCGAGGCCGGCAAGGTTTCCGTGCGGTTCGATCGCGCCCGGCTGTTTCCGGCCAGCGGGCCGGGGGTGGATTGCCGCCCGCCGGCATCCCACCAGGTGGGCGAATACGCGATCTGACGTTTGCGGGCCGTCATACGGTGTTTTGCGGGCGAAAGGCTTGCCTGCCGCCGCGTGCGGGCGCTATCGACAGGGGCGTGTACTTCGCCGCACGATCGCAACGCCGCGCGCGGCGGCGCGGCAGCCGTTCCAGCGCCGAGAGGTCTTCCATGAGCGATGATCCCCTTCACCCGCGCCCCGTGGATCGGGCCCTGGATCGCAGCTTCCGCCACGGCCAGTCGATGGAGCCGAATTATTCCGGCGCCACCTCGTTCCTGCGCCGCCGATACGCCAAGGACGGCGGCGGAGCGGAGGCCGTGGTGTGGGGCATTCCCCTCGATGTCACGGTGTCCAACCGGCCGGGCACCCGGTTCGGGCCGCGGGCGATCCGCGCCGCGTCCGCGATTCTCGACGGCGACGATTTCTATCCCTTCGGCTTCGATCCCTTCGCGACCCTCGATGTGGCGGATGCCGGCGACTGCGTGTTCGACTACGGCCTGCCGTATTCCATCCCCGCCGCCATCGAGGCGCAGGCGGCGCAGCATTTCGCGCGCGGCTCCCATCTCGTGACCCTGGGCGGGGACCATTTCCTCACCTATCCCGTGCTCAAGGCGCTGGTGGCGCACCTCGGCGAGCCGATCGCCCTGGTGCAGTTCGACGCCCACCAGGACACGTGGGATGATGACGGCACGCGCGTCGACCACGGCACCATGATCACCCGCGCGGTGAAGGACGGGCTGATCCGGGTGGACCGCTCGGTGCAGGTCGGCATCCGCACCCATGCCCCGCAGACCTATGGCATCGACGTGCTGCACGGCTTCGACGCGGCGGACCTCGGCCCGCGCGGCATCATCCGCCATATCCGCGAGCGGGTGGGCGATGCGCCGGTCTATCTCACCTTCGACATCGATGCCCTCGACCCGGCCTTTGCGCCCGGAACCGGCACGCCCGTGTGCGGCGGCCTTTCCAGCCGCGAGGCGCTGATGACAGTGGGCGGGCTCGGCGGCCTGAACCTGAAGGGCTTCGACGTGGTGGAGGTCTCCCCGCCCTATGACCATGCCGAGATCACGGCGCTCGCGGGGGCGAGCCTTGCCGCCACCTATCTGTGCCTGCTCGCCCAGCGCAAGGCGCAGGGACTGAGCATCGCGCTTTAGCGGCCCGGCCCGATGCTCCGCCGGCAATTGCCCTTCCTCTTCCCGTTGCTCGCTCTGGCATTGGCCCTGGCATGGCCGGTGCTCTATCCCATGCTGGACCACGTCGCCCAATGGTCGGCGTCGCTGCTGATGATGGGCACCATCTTCGCCGCCGTGCACCATGCCGACACGGTGTCCGCCCGGCTGCCGCAGCCCTACGGCACGCTCGTGCTGACCTTCTCCGTCACCCTCATCGAGGTGGCGGTGCTGGTGTCGATGATGCTGAACGGGGAGAACAACCCGACGCTGCCGCGCGAGGCGGTGCTCTCCACGGTGATGTTCGTGCTCACCGGCGTCATCGGGCTGTGCCTGCTGCTGGGCGGGCTGCGCCATCGCGAGCAGGAAGTGCGCCAGCAGGGGCTGAGCGGCTTTCTTTCGGTGATCATGGCGATCTCGGTTCTCGCGCTGATCCTGCCGAGCGTCACCAAGTCCGGCCAGGCCGGCGCGCCGAGCACGGTCGATATCGTGGTGATCATGATCGGCGTGGTGCTGCTCTACGGGTCGTTCCTGTTCATGCAGACGGTGCGGCACCGCGATCATTTCCTCGGCTGGGACGAAACCGAGGAGCGCGAGGCGACCGCCAGCGAATTCTGGCGCGCGGTGCTGTTCCTGCTGCTCAGCCTCGGCGGCGTGGTGCTGCTGTCCAACCATGTCGCGGAAGCCGCCGAGCGGTTCATGGATCGCCAGGGCCTGCCCGATCCGGACGCGGTGGTGGGCGCGATCGTGGTGGCCATCCTGCTGCTGCCGGAGACGATCACCGCCGTGCGCGCGGCGCGCCGCAACCGGTTGCAGCGGGCGCTGAACGCCGCCCTCGGTTCGGCACTCGCCACCATCGGCCTGACCATGCCGGTGATGGTGGCCGTGGGGTTCCTGGTGAATCGGGAAGTGACCCTCTCGCTCGATCCCGAGGACCGTACCCAATTGCTCCTGGCGCTGATCCTCAGCGTCGTGTCCTTCGGCACCGGCAAGACCAATGCGCTCACCGGCCTGGTCCATCTGGTGCTGTTCTTTGTTTATGTCATGACGCTTTTTTCGCCCTGACCGTCGGCACGCGCTTCCGCGCGGTGGACACCGCCGGAGCGCGGTGGCATGGTCCGCGCGATCAAGGGCGAGGCGTCAAGCAGCGAGGCGTGGGCCGTGAAAGAGTTCCTGCTCTATGTGTTCACCTGGTGGAATAAGCAGACGGTCGGCACCATGGTGTGGACCCGTCGCTTCGGCGAGTTCGTGGGGCAGGATGAGGCGGGCAACCGTTATTTCCGCACCAAGGGCGGCGCCATTGATCCGCAACTGGGGTTTGAGCGCCGCTGGGTGATCTATCCCGGCTATGCCGACAGCACCACTATTCCCACCGGCTGGTACGGCTGGATTCACCATCGCACCGACACGCCGCCGACCGAGGTCGCCTATACCCCGCGCGAGTGGCAGAAGCCGCATCTGCCGAACCTGACCGGCTCGCCCGCCGCCTATCGGCCAAGGGGCGCGTTTCCCGGCGGCCGCAACCGGCCGGAAGTCACCGGCGACTACAAGGCCTGGGCGCCCGGCGAGTGAGCTGGCGCGCGCCGGTCGTGCGCTGAGGCCGGTAGTGATCGAGCCAGCGGGCGCGGGCACCGGTCCCGCGCTTTCCGCCCGGCAGGCGCGATTCGCCCTCGCAGCGCCGCATTGCAGGTGATAACCAGCAGGGAATTGGGCGCGCTTCACCGTGCCGCGTGCGCCGGGAGGACGGCTTGGACGGCACGCCGTCCGCCGGATGCCCGCGCCGCGCGCGGAAAGGGGTTCGTCCTCGGCATGTTCGGGTCTGCGTTTTCATGGTCAAAGTCCAATTCGACGTGCGTCGGCCGTTCCCTCCGTCATCGCGGCTGAAGGCCGGCCTCGCTCTCGTGATGGGGCTTTGCGCCGCCGGTCCGGCGCTGGCGCAGAGCCGCACCGGCATCGAATCGGCGCCGCTGGCGCCGCCGAGCGGCTTCGGCAGTTCAACCGCTCCCGCGCCGAATGGCGCGCTCCCGCCGGGATATCCCCCGCCCGCCCAGCGGCCCTCGGCGCCGCAATTGCCGCCGCCCGGCTCGGCCCGTCCGCCGGGGCAGGGACAGCCGGCGCAAGGGCCGTTGCCGGCCCCCTCCGTGGCGCAGCCGCCGGCCGCGGGAACGCCCTCCGCCGCTGGCGATTCCGGCGACGTCGTGGTGGTTCAACCGCCGCCGGAGCGGATCGCCAATCGCACCGCGGTCTATGCCGGGCTCGACAAGATCACCGGCCGCATCACCTCGTTCGAAGTCGGCATCGGCGAGACGGTGCAGTTCGGCGCCCTGCAGGTGACGCCGCGCGTATGCTACACGCGCCCGCCCACGGAGACGCAGAACACCACCAGCTTCACCGAGGTGAACGAGATCACCCTCAAGGGCGAGGCGAAGCGCATCTTCACCGGCTGGATGTTCGCCTCCAGCCCCGGCCTGCACGGCGTGGAGCACCCCGTCTATGACGTGTGGCTGACCGACTGCAAGGCCACCGCGCCGGCCACCGGCAAGGCCGCCGGCCAGAAATAGAAGTCTCCTTCCACCTCCAGCGCCTGTTCCAGTTGCCGGTGATATTGGCGCCGGCTGATCTCGATGGCGCCGAGGCTCTCCAGGTGGCTGGTCACGAACTGGGTGTCGAGCAGGCGAAAGCCGCCGGCCCTCAGCCGCGCCACCAGATGCACCAGCGTCACCTTGGAAGCGTCGCGCTCGATGTGGAACATGCTCTCGCCGAAGAACGCGCCGCCGAGCCGCACCCCGTAGAGCCCGCCCACCAGCCGGCCGTCGCGCCAGGCTTCCACCGTGTGGCAGCGGCCGCGCATGAACAATTCCCCATACAGCCGCCGGATCCGGGCATTAATCCAGGTCTTGGCGCGGCCCTCCTGGGGCGCGGCGCAGCCGTCGATGACGCCGTGGAAATCGTGGTCGATGCGAATCTCGAACTTGTCGGAGCGGATGGTGCGGGCGAGGCGCGAGGAGATTTTCAGCCCGTCGAGGGGAAACACCCCGCGGCGCTCCGGCTCGATCCAGTAGAGGCCGGGATCGTCCGCGCTTTCGGCCATGGGAAAGATGCCGCAGGCATAGGCCTTCAGCAGCACGTCCGGGGTGATTTCGACGATCGGTTCGTTGGGGCGGCTCATGGCTCCATTGATGGCGCATATAAGTTGAGCGAGGATGTGGCGCTTTGCCGCCGGCCCGGCCAAACCGGCCCGACACGCATTCTCCGGCCCGTGCCGCGCAACCGGCTGGCGCATGACAAATGCGTAGTGCATTTGTCATGCGCGCGCGCTACTGCCCAGGTGTTCACCTCGGCGTGAACCGCTTGCATCCTCCTCTGCGCGGTGGGCCTGCCATGCTTTTTCAGCCAGCTGGTGCCGGAAACGATCCCAACCCTGTGCGGCAGCACCGGTTCTCCATTTTCGACATCTTCGCCTTCGCGGTCATCTTCGCGCTGTTCGCGCTGTTCACCCATGGCACGCAGGAGACTCTGGTCCCCATCGCGCAATTGCAGCAGACGCCGATCTCCCTCGATCCGGCAATGCTGCCGGAATATGCCCTGCGCACCACGCTGCGCATGCTCGCGGCGATCGTCGCCTCGCTGGTGTTCACCTTCATCTATGGCGCCATCGCCGCGAAGAGCCGGCGCGCCGAGATGGTGCTGATCCCCATCCTCGACATTCTCCAGTCGGTGCCGGTGCTGGGCTTCCTGTCCTTCACCGTGGTGTTCTTCATGGGCCTGTTCCCCGGCCAGGTGCTGGGGGTGGAGCTGGCGGCGGTGTTCGCTATCTTCACCAGCCAGGCCTGGAACATGACCTTCAGCTTCTACCAGTCCATGAAGACGCTGCCGCGCGACCTGGAAGAGGTGTGCGACGGCTTCGGCCTCACCGGCTGGCAGCGCTTCTGGCGGCTGGAAGTGCCGTTCTCCATGCCGGGGCTGGTGTGGAACACCATGATGTCCATGTCGGGCGGCTGGTTCTTCGTGGTGGCCTCGGAAGCGATCTCCGTGGGCAACACCACGATCACCCTGCCGGGCATCGGCGCCTATGTCGCGACCGCCATCTCCGACCGGAACATCGCCGCCGTGGTCTATGCGGTGCTGGCCATGCTGGTGATCATCCTGCTGTATGATCAGGTGCTGTTCCGCCCGCTGGTGGCGTGGGCGGAAAAATTCCGCTTCGAGCAATCGGCGGGCGGCCCGCCGCCGCGCTCCTGGGTGCTCGACCTCGTCAAGCGCGCGCATTATTTCCGAATCGTCCTGTCGCCGCTCGGCAGCCTTGCCCGGGCCCTCGGCCGCATGCCGCTGCGCGCGCCGGTGCGGGTGCCGCGCGAGGTCCACAAGGCCTGGGGCAGCCGCACCATGGACCGCATCTGGGCGGGCCTCGTGATCGCGGCCGCGCTCTACAGCCTGTGGGTGATCGTTGCCTTCGTGGCGACCGAGGTGGCCGGCGGCGAGGTGGTGCATGTGCTCTATCTCGGCTTCCTCACTTTGGTGCGGGTGGCGGTGCTGATCTTCCTGGCTTCGCTGATCTGGGTGCCGGTCGGCGTGTGGATCGGCCTCAACCCGAAGGTGGCGACGGCGGTGCAGCCGCTGGCGCAGTTCCTGGCCGCGTTCCCGGCCAACATCGTGTTTCCGTTCGCGGTGGTGGGCATCGTGGCGCTCGGGCTCGATCCGAACATCTGGCTCTCGCCGCTGATGATCCTCGGCACCCAATGGTACATTCTGTTCAACGTGATCGCCGGCGCCAGCGCGTTCCCGAGCGACATGCGCGAGGCGGCGTCCGCGTTCCATATCCGCGGCTGGCACTGGTGGACCAAGGTGATCCTGCCCGGCGTGTTTCCCTATTATGTCACCGGCGCGCTGACCGCGAGCGGCGGGTCATGGAACGCCAGCATCGTTGCCGAGGTGGCGAGCTGGGGCAACACCACCCTGCGCGCCGAGGGCCTTGGCGCCTATATCGCGGATGCCACGACGGCGGCGGATTTTCCGCGCATCACGCTCGGCATCGCAATCATGTCGCTCTATGTCATCGCCTTCAACCGGGTCTTGTGGCGACCCCTGTTCACCTTTGCGGCCCGCCGCCTGCGGCTCGACTGAGGAGACCTCCCATGCTCGAAACCACGTCCCCGGTCGCGACCACGCCGATGCTGTCGGTGTCCCATGTGGTCCAGTCGTATCGCAAGAGCGACAACAACCGCTTCCTGGTGCTGGATGATGTCTCGCTGGCGATCCGGGAGGGCGAGATCGTCGGCCTGCTCGGCCGCTCGGGTTCGGGCAAATCCTCGCTGCTGCGCATCATTTCCGGCCTCACCAGGCCGGTCTCGGGCGAAGTGACCTGGTGCGGCCGCAAGCTGGACGGGCCGGCCCAGGGCATCTCCATGGTGTTCCAGACCTTCGCCCTGTTCCCCTGGCTCACGGTGCTCCAGAACGTGGAGATCGGCCTTGAGGCCATCGGCATCGAATTGGCCGAGCGCCGTCGCCGGGCCGAGCAGGCGATCGACCTGATCGGCCTCGGCGGCTTTGAAAGCGCCTATCCCAAGGAATTGTCCGGCGGCATGCGCCAGCGCGTGGGCTTCGCCCGCGCCCTCGTCGTGCACCCGCGCCTGATGCTGATGGACGAGCCCTTCTCCGCCCTCGACGTCCTGACCGCCGAGACGTTGCGCACGGACATCATCGACCTGTGGACCGAGGGCGCGTTGCCCATCAAGTCGATCCTCATCGTGACCCACAATATCGAGGAGGCGGTGCTGATGTGCGACCGCGTCCTGATCTTCTCCTCCAATCCCGGCCGGGTGGCGCACGAGATGCCGATCCCGCTCGCCCATCCCCGCGACCGGCTGGCGCCGGAATTCCGCGCGCTGGTGGAAGAGATCTACTCGCGCATGACCAATCGCGAGGGTCCCGGCGCCGAGCTGAACAAGCCGGGCGCGGACCAGGGCCAGGGGCAGGAAATCACCATCACCACGCCGCTCACGGCGGTGTCCACCAACGTGCTGGCGGGCCTGCTCGAGGAACTGACCGACGCGCCCTACAATGGGCGGGCGGACCTGCCGGCACTCGCGGACAGCCTCAACATGCCGGCCGACGCGCTCTTCCCCATCGCCGAAACGCTCCAGATCCTGCGCTTCGCCGACGTGCAGAGCGGCGATATCCTGCTGACGGAGGCCGGGCGCCAGTTCGTCGAGGCCGACATCGACGACCGCAAGGAATTGTTCGCCAAGCACCTGCTGGACCATGTGCCGCTCGCCGCCCACATCCGCCACGTGCTGGAGGAGCGGCCGAGCCACAAGGCGCCCTGGTCGCGCTTCGAGGATGAGCTGGAAGATCATATGTCGGAGGAATTCGCCGACGAATCCCTGCGCGCGGTGATCACCTGGGCCCGCTATGGCGAAAGCTTCGCCTATGACGAGCAATTGCAGCAGTTCAGCCTGGGCGAGGAAGACTGAGCCGCCGGCCCCTCGGCCCGGCCACCCCGAAGGGGCCTGGCCGAAATGTCCGGCGCCGCAGGATCGCCCGAGCCGATCGTCCGAGCCTATCGCAACGCCCGCGCGCAGACGATAAGGTTTGCGTGGAGCGCACTGCCGTCGGCCGCCGTCCTCCCGCCCGTGCCTGCGGATTCATCTCGGGCGCGGGAGACGGGGTAAGCGCGGGTGCGTGCGGTACCCGCGTCACGTCATGGTAACCGACGCGGTTTATCTCGTTCGGGCGCCGAGGGCGGTCCGCCCCGGGTGGATACATCGCCGGCCGCCGGTTGGCAGGAGGGGGCAAGCGCGGACCCATGACGACCGAGGCAGCTCCACCGCCCCCGCCGCCGCGTCCCCGTCGGCTCCGCGTGAAGATCGCGCTCGGCGTTCTGGCGTGCGGCATTCTCCTCTATTTCGGCCTGCATGCCATTCTCGCCTATACCGAGGATGCCTATGTGCGCTCCGACTTCGTCGAGGTTGCGCCGGAGGTCTCCGGTCCGGTCGTCAGCGTGAACGTGACCGATAACCAGAAGGTCGCGGCGGGCGACCTTCTCGCGCAGATCGACCCGCAGCCCTTCCAGCTCCGGGTGGACCTCAAGAACCGTGAGGTCGCGGAAGCGCGCGCCGCCATCGGCGTGAAGCAGGCGAGCGGCCTCTCGCTCGGGGCGAACGTGGATTCCGCCCGCGCGGCCCTGACGCTCGCGACCCAGGAATACAACCGGATCTTCTCCCTCGTCCGCTCCGACGACCTCTCCCAGGCGACGCTCGACAAGGCCACCGACGATCGCAAGGCGGCGCAGGATGCGCTGGCCGACGCCGAGGGCCGGATGCGGGAGAATGCCCAGGACGTGGCGGTGGCGCAGGCGCAGGTCGCAACCGCCGAGGCCGATCTCGCCCTGGCGCAATACAGCTTGTCCCGCACCCGGATCGTCGCGCCCGTGGCGGGCTATGTCACCAATCTCGGCCTGCGGCCCGGCGCCTATGCGAGCGAAGGCAAGCCCCTGGTGGGCCTCGTCGACGACGGCAACTGGCGCGTGATCGCCAATTTCAAGGAAGACGTGGCCGCCAATCTGCCGGAGGGCCTGACCGTGTGGGTGTGGCTGGAGACCCGCCCTTGGACGCTATACCGCGGCCATGTGGTCGGCACCGGGCGCGGCATTGCCCGGGCGCAGCAGCCGGATCGGCTCCTGCCCTATGTGGCGCCGACCACGGACTGGATCCACCTCGCCCGCCGCCTGCCGGTGACCATCCACCTGGATACCCGGCCGGACGCCCTCTACATGGGGGCGGACGCGCGCGTCTTCCTCTGGCGCTAGGGCATGGACACGCTCGATCGGATCGGCACGGGGCTGTGGGCTGAACTGCGCCTGTTGTCGCTCGAAGGGCCGCAGGCTGGGCTTGCCCTGCGCACCGCCATCGCCGGCGTGCTCAGCGTGCTGGCGGCGATGATGCTGCACCTGGAGAATCCCTATTGGGCCGGCATCACCGCGGTTTCGATCCTGCAACGGGATTCGGCGGCGACCCTCACGCGCAGCGTCGACCGCGCCTTCGGCACCATCGCGGGCGCGACGCTGGGGTATGTCGGCGCCGTCTTTGTGGACGTGCACGGCGTCTTTCTGTTGATCTGCGGCGGGGCGGTGGCCCTCGCCATCTATGGACAGGACCGCATCGAGCACGGCTATGCGCTGCTGCTGGCGGCGGTCACCGTTCTGCTGGTGATGTTCGGCGCCATGAGCGCGCCGGAACAGGCGTTCGATGTCGCCTTCTACCGGGCGGCGGAGATCCTGGTGGGGGTGATCGCCACCTATGGCGTGGACTATGCCCTCGGCCCGCCCGGCGAGCGGGTGAAGGGCGCGCCGAAGCCGGGCCTGTTCGCGCCGCCGCTCGACCGGGCGCAATTGGCCATCGCCCTCACGGCGGGCCTTGCCACCGCCGCCATTCCGGTGATCTGGGATGGTCTACAGCTTCCCGGGCTCGGCCAGACGCCGGTGACCGCCTTCGTGATCGTGATCGCCATGCGGCGCGAGCCGGTGTTGACCGGCGTGAACCGCCTGCTCGGCTGCGTGATGGGCGGCTGCTATGGCCTCGCGTGCATGCGGCTCGTGGGCGACAGCTTCGTGCCGTGGCTCGTGCTGCTGTTCGTGGGTCTGTTCTTCAGCGCCCATATCAAGCACGGCACCGGCGATGCCAGCTACAGCGGGCACCAGGCGGCGATCGCCCTGCTCATGTCGATGGTGCAGGGCCTCGCCCCCTCGGCGGACATCCTTCCGGCCATCGATCGCCTGATCGGCATCGTCGGCGGCATCCTGGTGGTGGTCTCCGCCCAGGCGCTGGTCGCTCCGATCATCGAGGATCTGCTGGAGCGCCTCCTCGGGCCGGAACGCTAGATCGTTTCCCAGTTTCATAGAACCAGGGAAACGATCTAAGCTTTTGCGTTTACGCATTTTCTTCACGCGAACCGGTATCCATTTCGCTCGAAAATGCTCCAGGACCAAGCCCGGCCAGCGTTCCAGGCGCGCGCCAGCAGCCCGGCGGTGATGGCCGGCACACGCCCGGCCATCACCGCCGACGAAAGAAAGACAATCGCGCGCACCCGGCGTCAGGCGCCTCGACGCGGCTCCTCGCCGCTGAATGTCGATCGGCGCTTGCCTTCGCCTCAGCCGTGCTTGCCGGTATCGGCGCCTTCGCCCTCGGCCAGGAAATGCTCCAGCCAGTGGATGTCGTAGCGCCCTTCGGCGATGTCGTGGGTGCGCACCAGCACGCGGAACAGCGGCAAGGTGGTGTCGATGCCGTCCACCACGAACTCGTCGAGCGCCCGGCGCAGGCGGTTGAGGCATTCCGCCCGCGTCTTGCCGTGGACGATCAGCTTGCCCACCAGCGAATCGTAATGGGGCGGAATGACATAGCCCTGGTAGGCGTTGCTATCGACGCGGATGCCGAGGCCGCCCGGCACGTGATAATGCGTGATACGGCCGGGCGAGGGACGGAACGTGCTCGGATGCTCGGCATTCACCCGGCATTCGATGGCATGACCCTCGATCACCACATCCGACTGCTGGATGGTCAGCGACTCGCCGGCGGCGACGCGGATCTGCTCGTTGATGAGGTCGATGCCCGTGACCATCTCGGTCACCGGATGCTCCACCTGGATGCGGGTGTTCATCTCGATGAAATAGAATTTCCCGTCCTCGTACAGGAACTCGACCGTGCCGACGCCGAGATATTGCAGCTCGCGCATGGCCTTGGCGACGGTCTCGCCGATCTCCTGGCGCTGCTCGGCGGTGAGGGCCGGGGAGGGCGCCTCCTCCCACACCTTCTGGTGCCGGCGCTGGAGCGAGCAGTCGCGCTCGCCGAGGTGGACCGCATGGCCCTTGCCGTCGCCGAGCACCTGGATCTCGATATGGCGCGGGGTGGAAAGGTATTTTTCCAGATAGACCGCGTCATCGCCGAACGCGGCCTTGGCTTCCGTGCGGGCGGTGGAAAGGGCCGTGGAGAGATCCTCCTCGGTCATTGCCACCTTCATGCCGCGCCCGCCGCCGCCGGCCGCCGCCTTCACCAGGACCGGGAAGCCGATCTCCTTGGCGACGCGGTGCGCCTCCTCGTCGGAATGGATGCCGCCTTCCGAACCGGGCACAACGGGAATGCCGAGCCGCTGGGCGGTGCGCTTGGCCTCGATCTTGTCGCCCATGATGCGGATATGCTCGGCCTTGGGGCCGATGAAATGGATCTTGTGGTCCGCCAGGATCTCCGCGAACCGGGCGTTCTCCGCCAGGAAGCCGTAGCCGGGATGCACCGCGTCCGCGCCCGTGATCTCGCAGGCCGCGAGCAGGGAGGGGATGTTGAGATAGCTCTCGCGCGCCGCCGGCGGGCCGATGCACACGCTCTCGTCGGCGAGACGCACATGCATGGCGTCGGCATCGGCGGTGGAATGCACGGCGACGGTGGCGATCCCCAATTCCTTGCAGGCCCGCAGGATGCGCAAGGCGATCTCGCCGCGATTGGCGATCAGGATTTTCTGGAACATCTGAGGATGCCTGCTTTCACCTGAAACTGGTCTTCAAACGGATCTGGCCCGCCCGTTCCGGGCGGACCTCTTCGGCTCGCCCGCGTGGCGCGGCCCCGCGCCGAACGCGGCGGCATCGACCCGACGAACGCCGACCCGACGAACGCCGACCCGACGAACGCCGGCCGGGCAAGACGTGCGCCTCGGCGCACCCTCACTCGATGACGATCAGCGGCTCGCCATATTCTACCGGCTGGCCGTTCTCCACTAGGATGCGCGTCACCGTGCCCGCATGGGGAGCCGGAATGGCGTTCATGGTCTTCATGGCCTCGATGATCAGGACCGTCTGGCCCTCCTTCACCACCGTGCCCAGCTCGACGAACGCCGGCGCGCCGGGCTCGGAGGCGCGGTAGGCGGTGCCCACCATGGGGGAGGAGAGCACGCCCGGATGCTTGGAGAAATCGGTCGGCGCCGCGAGCGGCGCGGGGTCCGCGGCGGTCGCGGGCGCGGCATGCGCCGGGGCATAGCTCTGGGCGGGCGCGGCGATGGTGACGGCGGCGGGGGTGCGCACCACGCGGATGCGCAGCGCGTCCTGCTCCACCTCGATCTCGGTCAGATCGGAGTCCGAGAGAAGCTTGGCGATTTCGCGCACCAGCGCGGTGTCGATGGGGGTTTTGCTGGGTTTCATCATGGTCCTGCGATCGTGTGGCCTGGGCGGCCGCACAAGGGCTCCTTGCGGATAATCGTGCGGGTCATGCGGGTTTGGTCCGGCCGGCGGCGAGGGCCGCGATGCCGAGCACGTAGCTCTGCGGGCCGAAGCCGCAGATCACCCCGCGCGCAACCGGGGAAATATAGGAATGGTGGCGGAAGTCTTCGCGGGCGAACACGTTGGAGAGGTGCACTTCCACCGTCGGCACGCCGCAACCGCCAATGGCGTCGCGCACCGCGACCGAGGTGTGGGTGTAGGCCGCCGCGTTCAGCACGATGCCGCAGGCGCCGCGCGCCTCCTGGATATGCTCCACCAGCGTGCCCTCGTGGTTCGTCTGGCGAAACACGAGGTCGAGGCCGTGGCTCTCGCAGGCGGCACGGCACAGCGCCTCCACGTCCGCGAGCGTCGCGGCGCCATATATCGCGGGTTCCCGCGTGCCGAGCAGATTGAGATTGGGTCCGTTCAGGACGTGGATGGTATCGGGCATCCGTGACCGTTCAGCCGTGAACCCGGCCAAGCCGGGCCACGGGGTTATAGGGGTCCCGGTGCGACATGAAAAGCGCCGTTGCGCGCAATACACCGCCGAAGCGCGCCGCGCGGAGGCGCGACGCGGCGTTCAGACCGGGTCCTGCGCAAAAATGCGGACGCCTCAATTGGCGACCGGCTTGCGCACCGCATCGACCGCGCTCTTCAGCTTGTCGAAGCCGACCGCGCCGATGATCACGTCGTCGCCCACCACGAAGCTGGGCGTGCCGTTGAGGCCGAGCGCCTGGGCGATCTTCATGCTTTCATCGAGCGTCGCGTTCAGCTCGGGCGAGGTGGCCTGCTTCTGGATCAGCGCCGGATCGATGCCGACCTCCTTCGCCGCCGCGAGCGCGCGGGCGCGATCGGCCTGGCCCTTGCCGCCGAGCAGGGCCTCGTGGAAGGCGAGATATTTTTCCGGCGCCACCATGCGCACCGCGACCGCCACCTGCGCGGCTTCCACCGAGCCCGGTCCGAGCACGGGGAATTCGCGCAGCACGATCTTCAGGTTCGGGTCCGCCTTCATGAGGGCGTTCATGTCGGAAAGGGCGTGTTTGCAATAGCCGCAATTGTAGTCGAAGAACTCGACCAGGGTGACATCGCCCTTCGGATTGCCGACCACCACGCCGCGCGGGCTGTTGAAGACCAGGTCCTTCATCTTCACCAGCGCATCCTTCCGGCCGGCGCTTTCCGCCTGCTGCTGCCGGCTTTCCAGCACCGTGATGGCCTCCTGGAGCACTTCCGGGTTCTTCAGCAGATAGTCGCGGATGATCGGGCCCATCTCCGCCTTCTCGGCATCCGTGAAGGCGGCTGCGGGTGTGACGAGGGCCAGGGCCGGCGCGAGCGCGGCGAAGGCGGCAAGGGCGGCGCGCGGGCCAAGGCGGGACAGCATCGAGATCTCCAGTCAGTAACGGCGTCTATTGACGCTGGGCGGTGGCGGGCGGCTTGAAATTGACGATGTCGTCGGATTTCAGCCAGCCGGGAGTGCCTTGGGGAAAGCGTGTACGGGCGCGGGCGGCGAGTTCCCGCGCGGTCTTGTAGTCGCCGGAGGCGAAGGCGGCCTGCGCCGCCGCCAGATCGGCATTGGCGAGATCACCCTTGCGACCGTAAGCCTGGGACAAGGAGCGCCATCCCGTGGCGGAATTGGGGTCGCGCTGGGTCGCGAACGACAATTCGCGGATCGCCTCGTCCGTATAGGCCGGATTGTCCGACTGCACGAGCGCCTGCCCGAGCATGGCGCGGATCAGCGGATTGCCGTTGGTCATGCTCACCGCCTGCTTCAGGGGCGGCACCGCCGCGCCCGCGCGGCCGGCCTCCAGCAGCGCCTGACCCTTCAATTCCAGGAAATAGGGATTGGACGGCTGCTTGGCCACCAAAGCGTCGATCTTGGCCACCGCATCGTTCACATTGCCGAAGCGATAGGCGGAAATGGCGCGGGCATATTGCGCGGGGAGCGACGTGTCGTTCAGCGGATAGCGCCGATAGACCACGTCCGGCCGCTCGACGAAGCCGTAGAGCTTGGCCCGCATCATGTCGTGCCGGGCCTGGAGGGCGGGGGCATCCTTGGTGTTGTAATAGGGGCTGGCCTTGGCCAGTTCCTCAAGCGCGGCAATGCGCTCGCGCGCCATGGGATGGCTCAGCAGATAGGGATCGACGCGCTGGCTGATGAACAATTGCTCGTTCTGGAAGCGCTGGAAGGTCTCGATCATGCCCTTGGCGGACTGCTGGGTGGCGTTGAGATATTTCACCGCCGAGCGGTCCGCCGCCTGTTCCTCGCCGCGCTGGTAGGAGAGCAGCGAGCGGCGGATCATCTCCTGCGGCGCGGTGATGGCGCCGGCCGCCGCGCTGCCGAGGCTGCTCGAACCGGTGGCCGCTCCCGCCGCGACGCCGGCGCCGGCCAGCAGCATCGCCACGATCGCCATGGTCTGCGCCCCGGCGATCTGCTCGCGCATGCGCGCAAGATGGCCGCCGGCGATATGGCCGGTTTCGTGCGCGAGCACGCCGATGATCTGGTTCGGGGTGTCGGCATCCATCAGGGCGCCCACATTGACGAAGATGCGCTTGCCGTCGGCGACGAAGGCGTTGTAGGCGCGGTCGCCGATCAGCACGACTTCCACATTCTGCTGCGCCAGCCCTGCGGCTTTGAGCACCGGGCGCGTATAGTCGCGCAGCAATTCCTCGATCTCGGCGTCGCGGATGATCTGGCTGCGGGGCTTGGCGCCGCTTTCCTGTGCGTGCACAAGGGGAGTGCAGAACAAGGCGGCGGCCAGGAGAGCAAGGCCATGGCCGCACGCCCCGGCAAAGCGCTGCGCGATGCCGGACCCGGGGCGGGAAGGACTGGCCGTCAAGCTCATCGAACGCGCGTGCTCACTTTCGTTTCAACCCGGAGCCGTTCCAAGCCGGATGCGGCGGCAACCCGCCATGGCCACGCCCCGGTGCGCTGTTGCTCCGCGCTCGGATGCGCACCCTTGGCGGACGCCGGCCGACACGGTACGAAACGAAGGAACACGGGCCGGCGGCTGCGGTCAATGCACCCCCGTTCACGTTGGGGCGACGAGCCCCTTACCCAACGCGCGATTGCGGCGAGAGCACGGCGGCGCGCCACGGCAAAACGCCCGCAGGGCAGGAAGTGATCATGGGTCTCGCGTCCGATTTCGAGCTCGCCTCCCGCCGCAGCGCGGTCGCGCCCTTCATCGTCATGGACGTGATGGAGCATGCCGCCCGGCTGGAGCGGGCAGGGGCGCGGGTGATCCATCTGGAAGTGGGCCAGCCGGCGGCCCCCGCGCCGCTGAGCGCGCGCAATGCCGCAGCGGCGTTTCTCCAGGCCGGGCAGGTGGGCTATACGGCCGCGCTCGGCATCCCCGCCCTGCGCGCGCGCATCGCCCGGCATTATGGCGAGGTGCATGGCCTGGCGCTGGATCCCGAGCGGGTGGTGGTCACGAACGGCTCGTCCGGCGGCTTCATTCTCGCCTTTCTCGCTTTGTTCGAGGCCGGCGACCGGGTGGCCATCGCCGCCCCGGGCTATCCGCCCTATCGGCACGTGCTCTCCGCGCTCGGCTGCGAGCCGGTGCTGATCGAGACCCGCGCCGAGGACCGATTCGCCCTGACGCCGGAAAGCCTGATCGCCGCGCACCGGGAAAAGCCGCTCAAGGGGGTTCTGGTGGCGAGCCCCGCGAATCCCACCGGCACCATGATGGACCGCGCCGCCCTCGCGGCGCTGATGGCCTGCGCGCGCGACCTCGACCTGCGCTTCGTCTCGGACGAGATCTATCACGGCCTCGATTATGCCTTTCCCACCGTGAGCGCGGCCGAGATCGCCGAGGATGCGGTGGTCATCAATTCCTTCTCGAAATATTTCTGCATGACCGGCTGGCGCGTGGGCTGGATGGTGGTGCCGCCCGGCCTCTCGCGCACCATGGAGCGGTTGCAGCAGAATTTCTCCATCTCCGTGCCCACCCTCTCGCAGGTCGCGGCGACGGCCGCCTTCGAGGGGCGGGCGGAGATGGAGGCGGTCAAGCACGGCTATGAGGAGAACCGCCGCATCCTGGTGGAGGGACTGCCGCGCGTGGGGCTGCATCATTTCCTGCCCGCCGACGGGGCCTTCTACCTCTATGCGGACGTCTCCGCCTTCACCGGCGATTCGCACGCCTTCGCCTCCCGCATGCTGGATGCGGTGCAGGTGGCGGTGACGCCCGGCGTGGATTTCGACCCATTCCGGGGCCGCCAGTTCCTGCGCTTTTCCTATGCCGGTTCGGCGAGCGACATGCGCGAGGCGGTGGAGCGGGTGGGCGCGTTCCTCAAGGCGGAATGATCCGGCGGAATGATCAGGCCGAGAGAAACGTCAGCTCGGTCTCGTCATAGCGGCGGCGCTCCAGCTCGCGGAAGCCTTCGGGCGCCACGAAGGCGCCGGCCTTCTCCTCCACCACCAGCAGGGCGTCGGGCGCGAGCCAGCCGCCGGTCCGCGCCGAGGCCAGGGCCAGCTCCGCGAGCCCCTTGCCATAGGGTGGATCGCAGAACACCAGCGAATAAGGTTCGCCCGGCCCCATGGCGCCGAGCTTGGTGGCGTCGCGCCGGAAGATGCGCGTCACCCCGGTGAGGCCCAGGGTTTCCACATTGGTGCGGATGATCGCGCGCGGTTCCACTGCATCCTCCACGAACAAGGCGAAGGCGGCGCCGCGCGAGAGCGCTTCCAGGCCCAGCGCGCCGGTGCCGGCGAACAGGTCCAGCACGCGCGCGCCGTCGGCCGCGTCGTCATAGGCATGGGCGAGCACGTTGAAGAGCGCCTCGCGCAGCCGGTCCGTGGTGGGCCGGGTGGCGCTGCCGGACGGGCTTTTCAGAGCCCGCCCGCGATGAAGGCCGCCGACGATGCGCATGCTGCATCACCCTTGAAGCTGCGCCCGGAGCAGTTTCGGGCGAACGGGACACCGGATCGCGTAATGAGAACGCGTGTGTACAATGGGGCGGAGTGTTTCCCCTAGAATGCGACAGGGGGAAACGTCTGGGACGGATCGACAGTCAGCGGCGTCGGGGATCGTCGCGGCGCCTGGCGGCAGGTGCACGCGATTGTCTTTCTTTCACCCTTTGTCATGGCCGGGCTTGTCCCGGCCATTCACGTCGAGCCGTTGGCGCGGGCCTTGAAACACCGATGCCAGCGGGGCCGCGTGGATGCACGGGACAATCCCGTGCATGACGATGCGCTGCTTCAACGGCGTCAACCCCCGACTGTCGATGAGTCCTAGTCCCGTTTGCGCGGGCCGGAAGGCTTTCCGCGCGGCGCGCCGCCGGGACGGGCACCGCCCTTCGGTCCGCCGAAGCCGGGCCGCTTGGGGCCGCCGGGACCCGCTTTGCCGCCGGGGCGGAAACCGGTGCGCTCGCCACCTTCTGCGGCGCCGGCGCGCGGCCGGCCACCGGCAAAGCCGGGCTTGCCGGCGGGACGCTCGCTCCCCGGCCCGGCACCGAAGCCGCCGCGTTCACCCCCCTCGCGCGGCGGGCGATCGCCGAAGCCGCCACGGCCCCGCGGGGCATCGGGCCGCTGGGGACGGGCGCCGGAGAAACCGACGTCTTCCGACCCGCGTCCGCGCTCGGCAAAGCCGCCGCCGCGCGGGCCGCGGCCCGGCTCGTCCCGGCGCGGAGCGCGTTCGGGCCGGTCGGCGCTGAAGGGTTTTGGCCGTTCCGCGCGATCCGACCGGAAGCCACCCGGCTTTCCGGCACCACCTTCGCGGCGGGGCGGGCGCTTGTCGTCATAGGCCGGCCGGTCGTCACGGCGCATGGAGCGTTCGGGACGGTCGGCGCTGAAGGGCTTCGGCCGTTCCGCGCGATCCGAGCGGAAGCCGCCCGGCTTTCCGGCGCCGCCCTCGCGGCGGGGCGGGCGCTTGTCGTCATAGGCTGGGCGGTCGTCACGGCGGGGTGCGCGTTCGGGCCGGTCGGCGCTGAAGGGCTTGGGACGCTCCGCGCGATCCGAGCGGAAGCCGCCCGGCTTGCCGGCGCCGCCCTCGCGGTGGGGCGGGCGCTTGTCGCCATAGGCAGGCCGGTCGTCACGGCGCGGGGCGCGCTCGGGCCGGTCGGCGCTGAAGGGCTTGGGCCGTTCCGAGCGATCCGACCGGAAGCCGCCGGGCTTACCGGCGCCACCCTCACGGCGGAAGCCGCCTTCGGCACCTTCAGGGCGGCCGCGGCCGAAGACCGGCTTATGCGGCGACGCGCCAGCCCCTTCGCGACGCGGACCGCGCGCTGGCGCGCCATCGCGGCTGTCCTCGCGTTGGAAACGGGCCGGGCCGCGCTTGGGGCCGCCAGCATCGGCACGGGCCGCGCGCGGGCGCTCCTCATCGCGGTTGAAGCGCCCCTCGGGACGCGGCGTGCGCGCCCCGAACTTCTGGCCCATGCCGGGGCGCGCCGGGCGGCGGGCGTCGGAACGCTCCGCAAAACGCTCTTCCTGCGGTTCCGGCACGAAACGTTCCACCTTCACCTGCCGCCCCTTGCGGTCGGCGACGGTTCCGGCGCTGACGGTTTCGCGCTCCTCCTTGCGGCGGCTGCGCACCCGGAACGCGCCGCCTTCGCTGTCCCCATCCCCGTGGGGATGGCGCGAACGGCCGCGATGCTCGATTTCCGTATCGTGCCGCACGGATACCGTGTCGCGGCGCGTGGGGGCGCGGCGCACCGGGCGATCGTCCAGATCCTCGGCGCGCGGGGTGTAGCGCTGGGCTTCCTCCATGGCACGCTCGAACAGGGGCGCGTCGAAATCCACCCCCGCGGCGGCGGCGAGTTCCTCGCCGAGCTGGTCGCGCAGGATGCGCGTGCGCACCTCCTCGATGCCGTTCTCGGGCACATCGCCGAGCTGGAACGGCCCGTAGGAGACCCGGATCAGCCGGTTCACCCGCATGCCGAGGGCGGCGAGGACGTTGCGCACTTCGCGATTCTTGCCTTCGCGCAGCGAGACGCTGATCCAGGCGTTCGCGCCCTGCACCCGCTCCAGCGTGGCTTCGATGGGGCCGTATTCGATGCCCTCCACCGTGATGCCGCCCATGAGCGCGTCGAGCTTGGCCTGGTCGATGGCGCCGTTGGCGCGCACGCGATAGCGGCGCAGCCAGCCGGTCTCCGGCAGCTCCAGCGCGCGGGCAAGGCCGCCGTCATTGGTGAGCAGCAGCAGGCCTTCCGAATTGAGATCCAGCCGCCCCACGCTGACGAGGCGCGGCAGGCCCTTCGGCAGGATTTCAAACAGCGTGGTGCGGCCTTCCGGGTCGCGGTTGGTGGTCACCACGCCCTTGGGCTTGTGGTAGAGGTAAAGACGGGTGCGCTCGCGCTCCGGCAGCGGCTGGCCGTCCACCTGGATGGCGTCCTTCTCCGTCACGGTGAAGGCGGGGCTCGTGAGGACGATGCCGTTGACGGCGATCCGCCCGGCCTCGATCCAGGTCTCGATCTCGCGCCGCGAGCCGAGGCCTGCGCGTGCGATCACCTTTGCGACGCGCTCGGCGTCATTGGTCTTGGCCGGCGGCAACGCGCGCTTGTCGCGCGGGACGCGGTTCTTGTCCTTGCGGGGAGGTTGTGTACGGGGCATGGAAGGCCGATAGCACGAACCGTGCGGCGACACGAGGTGCAGGAGCGCGGGTTGGGCGAGACTTTCATGCAAACGGCGCTGAATGAGGCGCGCGCGGCGGCCGAGCGGGGCGAAGTGCCGGTCGGCGCGGTGCTGGTGCGGGGCTCGACCGTGATCGCGCGCGACGGCAATCGCACGCGCGAATTGTCCGACCCCACGGCGCACGCGGAAATGCAGGTGCTGCGCGCCGGCGCCCGCATGCTCAGCGCCGAGCGGCTATTGTCCTGTGATCTCTATGTGACGCTGGAGCCGTGCGCCATGTGCGCGGCCGCGATCTCCTTCGCCCGCATCCGCAGGCTGTATTACGGCGCGCCCGATCCCAAGGGCGGCGCGGTGGAGAGCGGCCCGCGCTTCTACACGCAGCCCACCTGCCATCATGCGCCGGAAGTCTATGGCGGCATCGCCGAGCGGCAAGCGGCGGACGTGCTGCGGGCGTTCTTCAAGGACCGGCGCTGAGGCTGTCGGGAGTTTGGCCGGTTCTGCGCTTATTTCCTGGCATATTCCCCCTCTCTCGCCCTCCCCCGTCCCCCTCCCTTACCCTCCCCCGCAAGCGGGAGAGGGGACTGTGGTGGGATCGCGGGAAATACGCGGCCAAAAAGAACGCGCCCGCTCCCTCTCCCGCTTGCGGGGGAGGGCTGGGGGAGGGGGCAGGGGGAGGGGGCAGGGGGAGGGGCAGGTCTTGCGAGACCCCCGCAGCCCATGCCGCGCCTTTAGCCCAAGACGCCCTGAAGCGCCTTCAGCGTCGGCTCGGGATTTTCCTCGCACAGGAAATGCCCGGCCTCCACCGCCTGCCCCTCGATCTTCGGCGCGAACGCCCGCCAGGCGTCCAGCGGGGAGACGCCCCGGCTCGGAATGCCGTGGGCGCCCCAGATCGCGAACACCGGGCATTCGATCACCCGGCCGGCGGCAAGGTCGGCTTCGTCATGGGCAAGGTCGATGGTGGCGCCGGCGCGATAATCCTCGCACATGGCGCGGATATGGTCCGGCGAGGCATAGGCCGCGCGATAATGGGCGAGCGCCCGCGCATCGAAGGCGGAAAGATCCTTCGCGGCGGTCCAGCTCGCCAGCGTGTGGTCGAGATAGAAGCGCGGATTGCCGCCGATCAGGGTTTCCGGCAGCGGATAAGGCTGGGCGAGGAAGGCCCAGTGATACACCTGGAGCGCGCGGGCCCGGTCCATGCCGTGCCACATGGCAAGGGTCGGAACGATATCGAGCACGGCGAGCCGGTCCACCCGGCCGGGCGCATCGAGCGCCAGCCGGTAGCCCACCCGCCCCCCGCGATCATGTCCGGCCAAAGCGAAATGGGCATGGCCGAGGGTTTCCATGAGCGAAACCAGCGCCGCGCCGGTGGCGCGCTTGGAATAGGGCGCATGGTCCTTGCCCGGTGCGGGCGCCGCGCTCCAGCCATAGCCGGGCAGGTCGGGAATGACGAGGCGATGGGTCTTGGCCAGCTCCCCCGCGAGGCGATGCCACATCACCCCGGTCTGCGGATAGCCGTGCAGCAGCAGCAGCGGCGGCCCCTCTCCGCCGGTGCGCGCGAACAGGCGACCGGCGGGCGTGTCCACATTGTGGGTCGAGAAGCCGGGAAACAAATCGGCGAGATCGGGCATGATCGGGCTCCGCGCGGGGAGGGCGGCAATGGGAGGACGGACCGTGACATGCCCAGGCGGCGAGGGCCAGCGCCCTGCCGGCCGTGCGGGGCGTTCAGTCCAGGGCGCGCCAACCGATGTCGTGGCGATAGAAGCCGTCCGGCCAGTCGATGCGGGCGGCGGCGCGATAGGCGCGGTCGCGGGCCTCGCGCAGCGTGTCGCCGGTGGCGGTGACATTCAGCACCCGCCCGCCGTTGGACACGATCTTGGCGCCCGAGCGCTTGGTGCCGGCCTGGAAGACGATCACGCCCTCCTCCTTCTCGGCTTCCTCGATGCCGCGGATTTCCGAGCCGGTCTGGTGCGGGCCGGGATAGCCGCGGCTGGCATAGACCACCGTGATGGCGCTCTTCGGCGACCATTGGGGCGCCGCGCCCGCGAGTTCGCCGTGGGCGGCGGCGTTGAGCAAGGCGAGAAGGTCGCTCTCCAGGCGCGGCATCAGCACCTGGCATTCCGGATCGCCGAAGCGGCAATTGTATTCCACAAGTTTCGGCCCGCTCTGCGTGAGCATGAGGCCGGCATACAGGATGCCGCGATAGGGGCTGCCCTCGGCCACCATGGCGCGCGCCGTGGGGATGACGATTTCCGCGATCGCCCGCGCTTCCAGCTCGGCCGTGAGCACGGGAGCCGGAGAATAGGCGCCCATGCCGCCGGTATTCGGGCCGAGGTCGCCGTCGAACGCGCGCTTGTGGTCCTGGGCGCTGCCGAAGGGGATCACGGTCTCGCCGTCCACGAGGCAGAACAGGCTGGCCTCCTCGCCCTCCATGAACTCCTCGATCAGCACTTCCTGCCCGCCGCCGGCGAACACCTGGTCGATGGCGGCGACGGCTTCTTCCACCGTCAGCGCGACCACGACGCCCTTGCCGGCCATCAGGCCGTCGGCCTTGATGACGATGGGCGCGCCCTCGGTGGTCACATAGGCCCAAGCGGCTTCGGGCTTGGTGAAGCGGGCGAAGGCGGCGGTGGGAATGCCGTGGGCGCGGCACAATTCCTTGGTGAAGAGCTTGGAGCCCTCCAGCCGGGCGGCGGCGGCGGTGGGGCCGAAGGCGGGAATGCCGGCCTCGGCCAGGCGATCCACCAGGCCCGCCACCAGGGGCGCCTCGGGACCGACAACCACCAGTTCGATGCCGGCCTTCTTGCACCACGTCACCAGCGTGTCGTGGGCGGAGAGCGCGATGCCTTCCACCAGCTCGGCGTGATCCGCGATGCCGGGATTGCCGGGCAAGGCATAGAGCTGAGCGATGCTAGGGCTCTGCGCGAGCTTCCAGGCGAGGGCATGCTCGCGGCCACCGGAACCGAGCAGAAGCACATTCATGCGGCGTCATCTCCCTTTTTAACTTCGCTATCGGCTTGCGGGCTTCCAAACAAGGGGGGAGGCATTGCGCTCGCCGCATATGAGATGATGCCGCTATGCTCTTGCCAAGATCGTATGCAGCGATGTGAGTCGATGGTCCAACTGCCCGAACCCCATGCCAATGCTCCCGAATGGAGCGTTTCGGAACTCTCCGCCGCGCTCCGCCGCACGGTGGAGGAGGCCTATGGCCATGTCCGCGTCCGGGGCGAAATTTCCGGTTACCGCGGCCCGCATTCCTCGGGCCATGCCTATTTCTCGCTGAAGGACGAGGGCGCGCGGCTCGATGCCGTGGTGTGGAAGGGCAATTTCGCCCGTCTCAAGCTGCGGCCGGAGGAGGGGCTGGAGGTGATCGCCATCGGGCGCCTCACCACCTATCCCGGCAAGTCGGGCTACCAGATCATCATCGAATCCCTGGAGTTCGCCGGCGCCGGCGCCATCATGGCGATGCTGGAGGAGCGCAAGCGCCGGCTCGCCGCCGAAGGCCTGTTCGATCCCGCGCGCAAGACGCTGCTGCCCTATCTGCCGAACGTGATCGGCATCGTCACCTCGCCCACCGGCGCCGTCATCCGCGACATTCTCCATCGCCTCGCGGACCGCTTTCCGCGCCGGGTCATCGTCTGGCCGGTGCGGGTGCAAGGCGACACCTGCGCGGCGGAGGTCTCCGCCGCCATTCGCGGCTTCAACGCGCTGCCCGAAGGCGGGCCGGTGCCCCGGCCGGACGTGATCATCGTCGCGCGCGGCGGCGGCTCGCTGGAAGACCTGCTGGGCTTTTCCGAGGAAGCGGTGGTGCGCGCCGCCGCCGAAAGCGCGATCCCCCTCGTCTCCGCCGTCGGCCATGAGACCGACGTGACGCTGATCGATTTCGCCGCCGACGTGCGGGCCCCGACCCCCACCGCCGCCGCCGAAATGGTGGTTCCGGTGCGGGCGGACCTGCTGGTGGCAGTGGAGGGGCTGGGCGGCCGGCTCATGGCCGCGCCCCTGCGCCTGCTGGAGCGCCGGCGCGGCGAATTGCGCGGCCTGGCCCGCCTGCTGCCCTCCGCCGACGCGCTTCTGGCGATTCCCCGCCAGCGCCTGGATGCCGCCTCCGGGCGCCTGCCGCGGGCCTTGCGGGCGAATGCCTTCGCCCACCGCATCCAGTTTCAGAAGGCGAGCGCGCGTCTCTCGCCCTCCGCCCTGAAGACGCGGCTGGAGCGCGCGCGCGAGCGCTCGGCGAGCCTTGGCACCAATCTGGAGCGGTGTTTGAGGCGCGCGGTGGAGCGCAAGCGCGAGCGCTTCTCCGCCATCGGTGCCGGGCTCGATGCGACGCGGCGCGCACAGCGGGTCCAGATCGCCCGCAATCGCGACCGGCTGGAGGGGCTCGGCGATCGCGCGGCCCGGGCGGCGCGCATTCTGCTGCGCGAGCAACGGCGCCAGCTTTCGAGCGCCGCGCAGATGCTGGAAGCCCTGTCCTATCACGGCGTGCTGAAGCGCGGCTTCGCTCTGGTGCGCGATGCGCGGGGCGCGGCGGTGCGCTCGGCCGCGGCCGTGGCGCCGGGCGCGGCGCTGGAACTGGAATTCGCCGACGGCCGTGTCGGCGCCGTGGCGAACGGTGCCGGCGCCGCTCCGCTTCCGCCCACGGGCGGGCAGGGCATGGCCGCGCCGGCGCGGGTAAAACCGGCCCGCCCGCGCGGCGGCGAGACGGCGAAATCCCAGCCTGGCCTGTTCGACCTTTGACAATGGATGCAACGGCCCTTTCGGTCGGCGCCGGTTGGGCTTATGTTGACCCGGCTAGATGAGGCCTTGTTTTAACCGTGATGAACAGATTCGAGCGTTTCCCCGAAAGCAATGGCGAAGCCGAGCTGCGCTATCTGGATGGCGAATTCCGCATCGTGCGCCCCGGCACCTTCGTGCGCTGCGCCGTGACCGGCCAGGGGATCGCGCTGGATGAGCTGCGCTATTGGAGCGTCGATCTCCAGGAAGCCTATGCCGATCCGCAGGCCGTGCTGACGCGCGTCAACCAGCTCCGCCGCCAGCAGCAGGGCTGAGCCGGCGCGCCGCGCGCGCCTCCGCCAGGGCGATCAGCCCATCGAAGCCGCGCGCCGAAAGGTCCCGAGCCTCCGGCGCGCCCGCGCTGTCCAAGCCCGCGCCTTCCAAGCCCGCACCTTCCAAGTCCAGCCCCACCCGCAACACCCGGACATGCGCGCGCATGTCCGCGAATTCCCGCGCCTCGAGGCGGGCCGCATCCTTCGCCGTCGTCACGAGGCTGAGGCCGCCGGCCTGCGCGGTGCGGTGCAGTTCGGCGAGGTCCTCCGCCGTATAGGGATGATGATCCGGGAACGGGCGGCCCTGCGCCACGTCGAGACCGAGGTCGCGCAGGGTCTGGAAGAATTTTTCCGGCCGGCCGATGCCGGCGAACGCGAGAAGGCGGCGTCCGGCGAGGGCTGCGGCATCGCCGGGGTCGGCGAGAAGATGCCCGCGCAGGATCGAGATCTGCCCCGCCGCGCGCGCCGCAGTCGCGTCGCCGGCCGCCCCCGCGCCGATGATGAGCAGCCCATCCGCCCGCGCCGCCTGGGCGAGGAACGGCGCGCGCAGCGGCCCGGCCGGCAGCACGCGCCAATTGCCGAGCCCGGCCGCGCCATCCACCACCAGCAAAGCGGCGTCCTTGTGCAGGGACGGGTTCTGAAAGCCGTCGTCCATCACGATGTGCGAGGCGCCCCGCGCCACGGCGAGCCGCGCCCCCGCCACCCGGTCGCGGGAGACCACGGTCGGCGCGCGCCGAGCCAGGAGCAGGGCTTCATCGCCCACCGCTGCCGCATCGTGGCGGGCCGGATCCACCAGCAGCGGACCCGCCTCGCGCCCGCCATGGCCGCGCAGCAGGGCGAACGGGCGGGCGCCGCGCGCGCTCAGCTGATCGAGCAGCGCCAGGGCGGTCGGCGTCTTGCCCGCGCCGCCCACCGTCGGATTGCCGATGCAGATCACCGGAACGCCGACCTCGGTGCCGGGCTTGGCCATCCGCCGCAGGGTGATCACCCCGACGATCCAGCCGAAGGGCGCGAGCAGACGTCCGGCCAGCGTGTGCGGATGCGACCAGAAGGCGGGCGCCCGGGCGAACATCAGCGCGCGAGGCGGATATGCAGGAGATACGGCTCGATGGCCGAGAGCGTGCGATCCAGCGCGCCACCGAGCTGATCCACCACCTGGCGTGCGGCGGCGGCGGTCTGCGCATGCAGATGGCCGTCGAACAGCAAGGCGGACACGCATTGGGCGATGTCGCCGTCATTCTGCACCAGGGCGGCGCCGTGGCGTTCGTCGAGGCGGGCGTAGATGGAGCCGAAGTTCCACACATGGGGCCCATGCAGCGCGACCGCGCCGAGCTTGGCGGGCTCGATGGGATTCTGCCCGCCATGGCGCACCAGCGAGCCGCCCATGAACACCACCGGGGCGAGGCGATAGAACAGGCCGAGTTCGCCGATGGTGTCGGCGACGTAGATCTCCGTGCCTTCGTCCGGCAGATAGCCTTCGCTGCGCTGCACCGCCGCGAGCTGCGCCGCCTCGGCGAGCAGGCGCACGTCCGCGCCACGTTCGGGATGGCGCGGGGCGATGATGGTGAGCAGGTCGGGAATCTCCTGCGTCAGCCGCCGGTGGGCGGCCAGCACGACCTCGTCCTCGCCCGGATGGGTGGAAGCGGCGAGGAAAATCGGCCGGTTGCCGCATTCCTCGCTCATGCGGTCGAGCGCCTTGGCATCGGCGGGCGGGGCGGGGGCGTCGAACTTCAGATTGCCCACCACTTCCACGCGCGGCGCGCCCAGCGCCTTGAAGCGCGCGGCATCGTCGCGGCTCTGGGCGAGGCACAGGTCCACCCGCGAGAGCAGCGCGCGCGCGCTCTTCGGCAGATGGGCCCAGCGCTCCGCCGAGCGGCGCGACAGGCGCCCGTTCACCAGCACCAGCGGCGTGTTGCGGCGGCCGAGCTCGCTCATGAGGTTCGGCCACAATTCCGATTCCGCCAGCAGCACGAGATCCGGCTTCCAATGGTCCAGGAACCGGCCGATGAAACGGTGGGCGTCCAGCGGCATGAACTGGTGGATCACCGAGGGATGCGCCCGCCGCGCCGCGATGCGGCTGGAGGTGAGGGTCCCCGAGGTGAGCAGGATGCCATAGCCGCGCCCCGCCAGGCGCTCGATCAGCGGCAGGACGGAGACGATCTCGCCCACGCTGGCGCCATGCACCCAGATCAGCGGCCCGCGCGGGCGGGCGGCGCTGGCGATGCCGCGGCGTTCCGGCAGGCGCGCGGGATCTTCCTTGCCCTTGCGCACGCGATAGCCGAGCCATGCGGGCGTGAGCAGCGCCGCCGCCGATGTCACGCCCCGATAGAGGCGCAGGGGAACCGGCAAGCGGATGCCCTTCATGCCGGCGCCCCCTGCGGGCGGCCGACCATGGCCTCGGCGCGGGCGGTGATGGTTTCGAGGCTGAGCTGCAATCGGGCGCGCGCCGCCTGCATGCCGGCCTCGTCCACATCGCGATCGACGAAGATCGGCTCGCCGACCACGGCGGCCCCGCGCCCGAACGGCAGGTTGAGGCTGGCCTTGTCCCAGCTCTTCAGGGCGATGCGATTGGCGGTTGCCATGGCGATGGGCAGGATCGGCCGGCCGGAATGGCGCGCGACGGTGATCACGCCGAGGCCCGCGCGGCGGGCGATCTTCGGCACGTCGGCCGTCATGGCCACGTTGATGCCCTCGCGCAGGGTCTCGATCAGCGCATAGGTGGCCGAGACGCCGCCCTTGCGGTGGAAATCCCCCGGCGAGGTCGCCCCCGAGCCGCGAATCGTGCCGACCCCGAGCCGCTCCGCCGCGATGGCGTTGATCTCCGCGTCCGCATGGCGGGAGATCAGCACCTTGGCCTTGTGGTGCGGCTTCATGATGAAGGGGGTCAGGAAATGCTGGCCGTGCCAGAAGGTCATGATCAGCGGCAGGTGCGCATCGATGCGCTCATAGATGTCCGCCGGCTCCACGTCGAAACGCGTGGTCCGCGCCACCAGCGCGAAATAGGACGCGAAGGTCGTGCCGGCGGCAATCTGGAAGCCACGGTTCGTGCGAAGACGGCGCCACATGCTCGAAAAGCGTCCTGCTCCTTGCGTGGGCGCGGTTCCGGACGGAACGCGGACACACCCACCCCCTAAGCGGGGCATACTTTGGACGAAGGGGGAAGTCTTACCCCTATGATACCGCCGAACGCAAGCTTGGCGGTGTTTGGCCCGGCTGCGCGCCCTGCGCGGCGCCGCAGCCGGGGCGTCTCGGCCTAATGCCCCGGGGTGTGGGTGTCGGGATCCAGCAGGCGATGCATATGCACCACGAAATAGCGCACCAGGGCATTGTCCACGGTCTGCTGGGCCTTGGCGCGCCACGCGGCGGCGGCGCTCGCGTAGTCGGGATAGATGCCGACGATGTCAACCTTCGACAGATCCTTGAACTCGACCCCGTCGAGTTCCTTCAACTCGCCCCCGAAAACGAGGTGCAGCAATTGTTTCGGTTCGGAAGAGGTGGTCATGGTGTCAACGTTCCCCGGCGGTGACGATCAGAAGATGGCCCCGAACTCGCGCTGGGCGAGGGCGAGGGTTTCGGCGTGAAGCGCGGTCCCGGCACAGACCAGGGGCCGGTGCAGCGGAACGGGTTCGTTATAGACCGGCGCCGTGCCGTCGAGGCCGGTCAGCAGGCCGCCCGCCTCGTGCACGATCAGGTCTGCGGCCGCGATGTCCCAGTCGGCGCTGTTGCCGTGGGCGAGGGCGATGTCCAGCTCGCCGGTGGCGACCCGGGCGAGCCGCAGCGCCAGCGAGCGCAGGCGCGGCGGCCGCGTCACGCTGGCGTGCCGCGCCACCCGGTCGAGAATGGAGGCGGGGCCGGCAATCACGGAACCGCCCACCGCGCGGCGCGCGCCGGCGGAAATCGCCGCGCCGTTCCGGGTCGCGCCGCCGCCGAGGGAGGCGACGAACAATTCGTCCGAGACCGGGGCGAACAGGGCGCCGGCGATCGGGCGGCCGTTCTCCACCAGGGCGGCGGAGATCACCCAATCCGCCCCGCCAGCCATGAAGCCGCGCGTGCCGTCGATGGGATCGACCACCCATACCCGGCGGGCGCCCAGGCGTTCGGACGAATCGGCGCTTTCCTCCGACAGCCAGCCGTAATCGCCGGCCAGCGCCGTCAGGCGCTCGCGCAGGAAGCGGTCGACGGCGATGTCGGCTTCGGTGACCGGGGAATTATTGTCCTTGGTCCAGCTCGTGACGCCGGTGCGGAACATGGCAAGCGCAACCGCGCCAGCCGCCGCGACGGCGTCGGCGAGATGGCGGGCCGCAAGGGCGGGCACCTCGATCGCCGCTTCGGACGCACCGGACGCGGTCGGGGGATCAAGCAGGCTCATGGCGCAGGCAATAGGCGGAGGCGCCTTCCCGCGCAAGCGAAGATCGCCCCGTTCCGGGGGGAATCGGTGCGCCGGACGGTGTTCTGCGTGCAGTGCACAATCTGGTGATGCCGCGGCGCGCGCCTACAGCCGCGCGCCGGTCACAAAAGGCCGATCGCCACCGCATGCTGGAGCGCGGCATCGAGCGCGAGGCCGATGAACAGGACGATGCCGGCATCCCGGTTGGATTTGAACAAAGCGAGGCAGCGGTCGGGATCGTCGATGTCCAGCCGCCTCACCTGAATGAAGAGATAGCCGGCGAAAGCGGCCAGCCCCAGGGCCGCGAACAGGCCCGCCTGGGCCGAGACCAGGGCCATGGCGAACAGGATCAGCGCTGCGCCGTAGGACAAGGCGAGGGCGATCCAGCTGCGGCGCCCGAACAGCAGGGCGGTGGAGCGCACGCCGACGATGGCGTCGTCCTCCCGGTCCTGATGGGCATAGATGGTGTCGTAGCCGAACACCCAGCACACCGAGCCGGCGAACAGCAGCAGCGCCGGGTCGTCGATGCTGCGGAACACGCTCGCCCAGCCCATCAGCGCGCCCCAGGAAAAGGCGATTCCGAGGGCGAGCTGGGGCACGGAGGTGATGCGCTTCATCAACGGATAGATGGCCACCACGCCGAGCGAGGCGATGCCCGTGATGACGGCGAAGCGCGGCAGGGAGAGCAGCACCGCGAAGCCGATGAGGCATTGGAAGATGAGGAAGGCGAACGCGGCGGGCAGGCCGATCTGCCCGGAAGCGAGCGGACGATTGCGGGTCCGCGCGACCTTGCGGTCGATGTCCCGGTCGAGAATATCGTTCCAGGTGCAGCCGGCGCCGCGCATGGCCACGGAGCCGATGGCGAACAGCAGCAGGAGCACGGGATCGGGATAGGGCTGCCCGGCCGCGATGGCGGCGAGCGCGGTCGACCACCAGCACGGCAGCACCAGCAGCCAGCTGCCGATGGGACGGTCGGCGCGCGCGAGGCGCAGATAGGGGCGGATCGGCCCCGGGGCGTAGCGGTCCACCCAATTGTTCGCAGGCGCATCGGCGACCGGCGCGACCGCCCCGTCTCCCCCCCAGCTGGTCATCGGGCGGCCCTCACTTGCCGAGGGCGTTGCCGTTCAAAGTATCGAAGACGCCGCCGCCCTTTGAGTTCTGGCCGGGCACGTAGCCGGTGGTGACGCCCAGCGCGCTGGAGATGGAGCCCTGCGGCGGGGGCTTGCCGCCGCCCGCTTCGCCGCCGGTGGCGCCGGAGGCCGCGGCCGCGCAGATCTTGTCGCGCAAGGCGGCGGTCTTGGTGTTGTTGGCCTTGGCGGAGTTCACGGCCTGATCGGGGATCTGGCACCAGTCCTTGTTGTCGGCGAGATACTTGGCGAGCTTGCCTTCCACCGCCGTATAGGTGCGGAACAGGCCGCACAATTCCTGCGGCGGCGCCTTGCGCTTGCCGGCGGCCTGGAGCGCCTGGCCCTTCTCTTCCATCTCCTGGCGCAGGGTGTTGAAGTCGGTCTGGCAATCCGCCAGCGCTGCGCCGGCCCCGGTCAGGAACAGGGCGAAGGTGATCGCCGACAGGCGCGCGCATTTGGTGTTCAAGAGCATGAGGTCTTCCGCAGCGGCTGCTGATCCAGCTTTTCCCCCTTATATTGCCACGAAAGATTGGGCAATATCGGGGCGAAGCGCGGACAATGGCGCTTCCTTGCGCGCGCGTCACAAAAAAGTGGCAGGGCGCCTTGACGGAGATTTCGTGCGCGGGTAGGTTCGCGCAACTTTTGGAAGGCAATGTGCAGTCATGCGCAAGATCGTTACCATTCTTGTAGGCAGGAGCGCCACCGGCGGAGCTGCTTGAACGCTGCTTCGGGGTCTGGTGGCGCGTGACGAGGGGCCTTCGGGCCCCTTCGTCGTTTCTGGGCCGCCGTTCGGATCGGGTGTCCGGCGGCCGGCGGGCGGATGAAGAATAGACGTGCGCGCATGCCCCTTGGGGACCGGCGCAGAGGAGTGGATGAGATGAGCAGGGAAATGACGGGCGCCGAAATGGTCATGCAGGCGCTGGCCGACCAGGGTGTCGACCATCTGTTCGGCTATCCCGGCGGGGCCGTGCTGCCGATCTATGATGCGCTGTTCCAGCAGAACAAGGTGGAGCACATCCTGGTGCGCCACGAACAGGCGGCGGTGCATTCCGCCGAGGGCTATGCCCGCTCGTCCGGCAAGGTGGGCGTGGTGCTCGTCACCTCCGGCCCCGGCGCCACCAATGCGGTCACCGGCCTCACCGACGCGCTGATGGATTCGATCCCCATCGTCTGCATCACCGGCCAGGTGCCGACCCATCTGATCGGCAATGACGCGTTCCAGGAATGCGACACGGTCGGCATCACGCGCCCCTGCACCAAGCACAATTATCTCGTCCGCGACGTGAACGACCTCGCGCGCGTGCTGCACGAAGCCTTCTATGTGGCGCAGAACGGGCGGCCCGGCCCGGTGGTGGTCGACATCCCCAAGGACGTGCAGTTCGCCACCGGCACCTATGTGGGCCGCGAGAACATCCAGCATAAGACCTATCGTCCCAAGCTGGTGGGCGATGCCGACAAGATCGCCGCGGCGGTGGAGATGATCGCCGGCGCCAAGCGGCCGATCTTCTATACCGGCGGCGGCGTGATCAATTCTGGGCCCCAGGCGAGCCGCGCGCTGCGCGAGCTGGCGCGCCTCACGGGCGTGCCGGTCACCTCCACTTTGATGGGCCTCGGCGCCTTTCCGGCGGCGAGCGGCCAATGGCTCGGCATGCTGGGCATGCACGGCACTTATGAAGCCAACATGGCCATGCACGGCTGCGACGTGATGGTGTGCATCGGCGCGCGCTTCGACGACCGCATCACCGGGCGCCTGGACGCGTTCGCGCCCAATTCCAAGAAGATCCACATCGACATCGACCCGTCCTCCATCAACAAGAACGTCAAGGTGGACCTGCCCATCGTCGGCGACTGCACCAAGGTGCTCGAGGCGCTGGTGGCCGAATGGCGGGCGAAGGACAAGCAGCTCGACCGCGACGCGCTGGACCTGTGGTGGAAGCAGATCGACCGCTGGCGCGGGCGCAACAGCCTCGCCTATCGCCAGGGCACGGACATCATCAAGCCGCAATACGCCATCGAGCGCCTCTATGCGGCCACCAAGGACAAGGACGTCTACATCTCCACCGAGGTGGGCCAGCACCAGATGTGGGCGGCGCAATTCTTCCGCTTCGAGGAGCCGAACCGCTGGATGACCTCCGGCGGCCTCGGCACCATGGGCTACGGCCTGCCCGCCGCCATCGGCGCGCAGATCGCCCATCCCGGCGCGCTGTGCGTGGACATCGCGGGCGAAGCCTCGATCCTGATGAACATGCAGGAGCTTTCGACCGCGGTGCAGTTCGAGCTGCCGGTGAAGATCTTCATCCTGAACAACCGCTACATGGGCATGGTGCGCCAGTGGCAGGAGCTGCTGCACGGCGGGCGCTACGCCCATTCCTACTCGGAAGCCCTGCCGGACTTCGTGAAGCTGGCGGAAGCCTATGGCGGCGTCGGCATCCGCTGCGACAAGCCGGCCGATCTGGATGCGGCGATCGCCGAGATGATCGACATCAGGCGGCCGGTGATCTTCGACTGCATCGTGGACCAGCAGGAAAACTGCTTCCCCATGATCCCGTCGGGCCGCGCCCATAACGAGATGATCCTCGGCGACATGGCGGTGGATCTCGACGACGCCATCACCGACGAGGGCAAGATGCTGGTGTGAGGGCTTCGGTCCACCGCGCCGTAACGCCCTCTCCCGCGTGCGGGGGAGGGCTGGGGAGGGGGCAGACGCACCCTCATCCCATCCCGCCTTTTCCGGCCTTTGGCCGGGCCCCTTCCTGACCCTCCCCCGCAAGCGGGAGAGGGACTCGCCTGATCAGAGACACCCAAATGTCCCATCCTCCCGAACGCATCGAACGCCACACGCTCTCCGTCCTGGTGGACAATGAGCCGGGCGTTCTCGCCCGCGTGATCGGCCTGTTCTCCGGCCGCGGCTATAATATCGACAGCCTGACCGTGTCCGAGGTGAGCCACGAGGGCCATCTCTCGCGCATCACCATCGTCACCACCGGCACGCCCATGGTGATCGAGCAGATCCGCAACCAGCTGGACCGCCTCGTGCCGGTGCACCGGGTGCGCGACCTCACCGTGGAGGCCACCTCCATCGAGCGCGAGCTGGCCATGGTGAAGGTGCGCGGCACCGGCGACGCCCGCAGCGAGGCGCTGCGCATCGCCGAAGCCTTCCGCGCCCGCGTGATCGACGCCACCACCGAGAGCTTCGTGTTCGAGATCACCGGCAAGTCCGACAAGATCGACCAGTTCGCGGTGCTGATGACGCCGCTCGGCCTGGTCGAGGTGTCGCGCACCGGCATCGTCGCCATTTCCCGCGGCCCGGAGGCCATGTGAGGCGGCGCGCCCGCCGCAGGGCTGGGCGCGCGGCCATGCGAGGCTGCGCTTGCGCTGATGCGAGGGGCTGGGATACCTGAGGGCCGAAAAGAAAGCCGTCGAATGGTGTGAGGGGTCTGCGCGCCGCCGCAAGCCAGGTCGCGCCGGCCCTTCGTCCATTCCGGCCCGTCTCGATGGTGGGTCCCGCCTTCCTTGAGTAACGAACAATCCAAGAAACGCCCAACAGGAGAGAATGATGCGCGTTTATTATGATCGTGACGCCGACCTGAACCTCATCAAGGGGAAGAAGGTTGCCGTCGTCGGCTATGGCAGCCAGGGCCACGCCCATGCGCTGAACATGCGTGACAGCGGCGTCAAGGACGTCGTGGTCGCGCTGCGCCCCGGTTCCGCCACCGCCAAGAAGGCCGAGGCCGAGGGCTTCAAGGTGATGTCCCCCGCCGAGGCCGCCAAATGGGCCGACGTGGTGATGATGCTCACCCCCGACGAGCTCCAGGCCGACATCTACAAGGAAAGCCTGCAGGACAACATGAAGACCGGCGCGGCGCTGCTGTTCGCCCACGGCCTCAACATCCATTTCAACCTGATCGAGGCCCGCAAGGATCTCGACGTGCTGATGATCGCCCCCAAGGGCCCCGGCCACACCGTGCGCTCGGAATATCAGCGCGGCGGCGGCGTGCCGACCCTGATCGCCATCGCCCAGGATTCCTCGGGCAATGCCCATGATCTCGGCCTCAGCTATGCCAGCGCCATCGGCGGCGGCCGCGCGGGCATCATCGAGACCACCTTCAAGGAAGAGTGCGAGACCGACCTGTTCGGCGAGCAGGTGGTGCTGTGCGGCGGCCTCGTGGAGCTGATCCGCGCCGGCTTCGAGACCCTGGTCGAGGCGGGGTACGCCCCCGAGATGGCCTATTTCGAGTGCCTGCACGAAGTAAAGCTGATCGTCGACCTCATCTATGAGGGCGGCATCGCGAACATGAACTATTCCATCTCGAACACCGCCGAATATGGCGAATACGTCACCGGCCCGCGCATCATCACGCCCGAGACCAAGGCCGAGATGAAGCGCGTCCTGGCCGACATCCAGGGCGGCAAGTTCACCCGCGACTGGATGCTGGAGAACAAGGTCAGCCAGACCTCGTTCAAGGCCACCCGCGCCAAGGCCAATGCCCACCAGATCGAGGAAGTCGGCGAGAAGCTGCGCGCCATGATGCCCTGGATCAAGGCCAAGGCCCTGGTGGACAAGACCAAGAACTGAGCCGCTCCGGCCGGTCACGATCGCGAGGCCCCGGACACGTCCGGGGCCTTTTTTATCGGCCTCCGCCGCAAGCGCCGACCCCGGCGGCGGGCGCGCGCGAAGCCGGCTCGGGTTGCGCCTGCGCAGGGCAAATGCAATAAGCCAGGGCCGCATCGCGTGGCGCGGACAGATGTTCGCGCGGCCGGGACGTCGCACCGGACGCCTTCGGCGTGTCTTCGGAGGCTGTGAGCAGGTGCAAGGTCTGGCCGCGACAGAACAAGCGTCCCTCCCGCCCCTGGCGGTGGATCTCGACGGCACCCTGACCTTCTCCGATACCCTGCACGAGGGGTGTCTCGCCTATGTGAAGACGGGGCTGCAAGATGTCGTCGATCTCGCGGCCCGGCTGGGCGAAGGCAAGGCCGCATTCAAGCGCGCGGTCGCCGACCGCACCGATTTCGATCCCGCCTTGCTGCCCTACAACACCGACCTGCTGAATTATCTGAAGGCGCAGAAGCGCGCCGGCCGCCGGCTCGCCCTGGTCACCGCCGCCGATCAATCCATCGCCGATGCGGTCGCCGCCCATCTCGGCCTGTTCGATCTCGCGCGCGGCTCGCAGAATGGGATCAATCTCTCCGGCACGCGCAAGCTGGCGGCGATCCGGCAGATGCTGGGGGAACAGTTCGTCTATGCCGGCGACAGCCCGGTGGACGCCCCCATTTTCGCCGCCGCGCAATCGGTGGTCCTGGTGGGAAAGGTGGAGCGCCTCAAGCCCCTGCTGCCGGCAGGCAAGGCCATCGAGCAGGCGTTTGCGGTGAAGCGCGCCGGCGCGCGCACCTGGGCGAAGGCGCTGCGCATCCAGCATTGGGCGAAGAACGCGCTGGTGTTCGTCGCGCCCATCCTCGGCTTCAGCCATGCGACGCCCGTGCTGGCGATGAACGCGGTCCTGCTGTTCTTCGCCATGGGCATCCTCGCCTCGGCGACCTATATCGTCAACGACCTGCTGGATCTGCCCTCCGACCGGCAGCATCCGCGCAAGCGCCACCGCCCGTTCGCCGCCGGCGCCATTCCCCCGCGCGACGGCGCGTTCGCGGCCATCGCCCTGTTCGCGCTGTCGGGGCTGATCTCGCTGGCGCTGCCGATCGCCGCCGCGGCGGCGCTCGCGGCCTATGCGGGGGTCACGCTGACCTATTCGCTGATCCTCAAGCGCCAGCCGATCATCGACGTGTTCGTGCTGGCGGGGCTGTTCACCTTGCGCGTGCTCGCCGGCAGCCTGCTGGCGCCGCAGCCGGTTTCGCCCTGGCTGCTCACCTTCTCCATGCTGATCTTCCTGGGCCTCGCCATGGTGAAGCGCTATGCGGAGCTGAACCGGGTGGTGCAGGCGGGGGGCACCGCCGTGGTTTCGCGCGGCTATACGATGCGCGATCTGCCGCTGCTGCTGGCGGCGGGCGTGGCGTCGAGCTTTTCCGCCATCGTCATCTTCATGATCTATCTGATCAACGAGCAGTATCCGAGCGACATCTACCGGCATCCCGGCATGCTGTGGGCGCTGATGCCGCTGGTGCTGATCTGGGTGCTGCGGGTGTGGCATCTCACCGTGCACGGGCGCATGAGCGAGGACCCGGTGGTGTTCGCGCTGAAGGATCGCTTCTCGCTCCTGCTCGGGGTCCTGGCCTTGCTCACCTTGTGGGCGGCATCCTGATGGAGCCGGTCCGACGCGCCTATCGCTCCTGGGGCGGCGTGCTGCGCGCCGAGAGCGAGGTGGTGCGCCCGCTCGATCCGAACCGTGCCGCGCGCTTTCTCCAGGGGCCGCCTGCCGCGCCGGCCATCGCCTATGGCTGCGGGCGCTCTTATGGGGATGTGGCGCTCAATCCCGGCGGGCTGCTGGTGGATACCCGGCATCTCGACTGCTTCATGGCGTTCGATTCCGATACCGGCCTGCTCACGTGCGAGGCCGGGGTGCGGCTCGCAGATATTTTCGCGGTCATCTCCCGCCCGCTGCCGGACGGCTCGGGCTGGATGCTGCCGGTGGTGCCGGGCACGCGCTTCGTCAGCGTCGGCGGGGCCATCGCCAACGACGTGCACGGCAAGAACGACCATGCCTGCGGCAGCTTCGGCAATCATGTGGAAAGCCTGGAGCTGGCACGCAGCGACGGCAGCCGCCTCATCTGCTCGCGCACCGAACATCCCGGCCTGTTCAGTGCCACCATCGGCGGGCTCGGCCTGACCGGGCTGATCCTCTCCGCGACCCTGCGCCTGCGCAAGGTGAGCGGGCTGGCGCTGGAGAGCGAGGAGATCCGCTTCGGCCATCTCGACGATTTCTTCGCCCTGGATGCGGAAAGCGCCGAGGCCTGGGAATATACCGCCGCCTGGGTGGATTGCCTCGCCGGCGGGGCGCAGCTCGGGCGCGGCATCTATGTGCGGGCGCGCCATGCGCCGGGCGTCGGCGCGCCGCCGCCGTCGCGGGACACCCGGATCGCGGTGCCCGTCGCCCCGCCCATTTCGGCGGTGAACGCCCTTTCGCTGCGCGCCTTCAACGCCGCCTATTGGCGCAAGCTCGGCCCCTCGGGCCGCAAGACGCAGATCGCCTCTTACGAGAAGACCTTCTTCCCGCTGGACGCCATCGGCCAGTGGAACAAGCTCTATGGCCCGCGCGGCTTCTACCAGTTCCAGGCGGTGATCCCGCCCCAGGCGGCGCGCGACGGCACGGCCGATCTGCTGCGCGCCATCGCGGAGGCGGGGCAGGGCTCCATGCTGGTGGTGCTGAAGCGCTTCGGCAGCGTCGGTTCGCCCGGCCTCATGTCCTTCCCTATGCCCGGCGTGACGCTGGCGCTGGACTTTCCCAATCTCGGGGACGGCACGCTGCGCCTGCTGCGGCGGCTGGAGGACATCGTGGTCGAAGCGCGCGGGCGCATCTATCCCGCTAAGGATTTCTCCATGTCGGCCGCGACCTATGCGAAGGGCTATCCGGCCCTCTCCGCGTTCCGGCATTTCCTCGATCCCGCAATGTCCTCGGCGTTCTCGCGCCGCGTCGGCATTCACCCGGCGGAGGCCCAGACATGACCTTGACCGCACGCCGCGTCGCCATCTTCGGCGCCACCTCCGATATCGCCGTCGCCTTCGCCCGCCGCTGCGCCGAGGCGCGCCAGCGCCTCGTGCTGGTGGGCCGCGACCGCGCCGCGCTCGACCGCTTGGCGGCGGACCTCTCGGTGCGCGGGGCGCCGCAGGTGGAGGTGCAAGAGGCCGATTTCGCCCGCACCGCAGCACTTTCAACGGTGGCCGAAAATGCCTGGACCGCGCTCGGCGGGCTGGACGTGGCGCTCATCGCCTATGGTTCGCTGCCCGACCAGGCCCGCGTTTCCGCCGACGCTGCGGAAGGGGAGGCGGCGCTCGCGCTGAATTTCGTCAGCCCGGCTTTGCTCGCCGACGCGCTCGCCGCGCGCTTCGAGGCGGCGAAGGCGGGCACCCTCGCTGTGATCACTTCGGTGGCCGGCGACCGGGGGCGGCAGAGCAATTATCTCTATGGCGCCGCCAAGGGCGGGCTGCAAAAATTCCTGGAAGGCCTGCGCCATCGCCTGTTCAAGGCCAATGTCGCGGTGCTGGACGTGCGCCCCGGCTTCGTCGCCACCAAGATGACCGCCCATCTGCCCCAGGGCGGGCCGCTGTGGGCGACGCCGGAGAAGGTGGCGGGCGAGATCGAGGCCGCCATCGCCAAGCGCGGCGCCGTGCTCTACACGCCCTGGTTCTGGTCCGGCATCATGGCCATCGTGCGCAATTTGCCGCGCCCGCTGTTCCATCGCAGCAAGCTCTGACGGCGCGGCCGCTTTTCGCCGCCCGGCGGGGCGGGGCGCACGCCGCCCCCGCGAAACCCGCAAAGAGACGATTGCGACTTTCCGGCGCACCCCTCACACTCCCCCCATAAGACAAGAACATCCGGGTGGAAACGTAGGGGTGGATTCATGTTGGCATTGGTGGTGATCATCGCCTGCGGCCTGCTGGCCGTCGGCTACGGAGTCTGGGCCGGGCGCGCGGTCATGTCGGCCGATCCGGGCAATGCGCGGATGCAGGAAATCGCGGCCGCCATCGCGGAGGGCGCGCAGGCCTATCTCAAGCGCCAGTACACGACCATCGGGATCGTCGGCGTCGTCATTTTCATTGCGGTTGGATTTTTGCTCGGCTGGCTGGTGGCGGTCGGTTTCGCCGTGGGCGCGATTCTCTCGGCCCTGGCCGGCTTCATCGGCATGAACGTCTCGGTCCGCGCCAATGTGCGCACCGCCCAGGCGGCGACGAAATCGCTCGCCGGCGGGCTCGACCTCGCCTTCAAGGCGGGCGCCGTCACCGGCCTGCTGGTGGCCGGCCTCGCCCTGCTGGGGGTGACGGTCTATTTCGCCGTGCTCACCAAGGGCCTCGGCATGGCGCCGGGCAGCCGCACGGTGGTGGACGCGCTGGTGGCGCTCGGCTTCGGCGCCTCGCTGATCTCCATCTTCGCGCGGCTCGGCGGCGGCATCTTCACCAAGGGCGCGGACGTGGGCGGCGATCTGGTGGGCAAGGTGGAAGCCGGCATCCCGGAGGATGATCCGCGCAACCCCGCGACCATCGCCGACAACGTGGGCGACAATGTCGGCGATTGCGCCGGCATGGCCGCAGACCTGTTCGAGACCTATGTGGTGACGGTGGTCGCGACCATGGTGCTGGCGGCGATCTTCTTCGCCAATACGCCGGCGCTGGAATCCATGCTGCTCTATCCGCTCGCCATCGGCGGCGCGTGCATCATCACCTCGATTGCCGGCACCTTCTTCGTGCGGCTCGGGCCCACCTCCTCGATCATGGGGGCGCTCTACAAGGGCTTCGGCGCGAGCGCCGGGCTCTCGGTGTTCGCCCTCGCCTTCGTCACCTGGGTGCTGGCGGGCTTCGGGCCGATCTCCGGCAGCGCCATCACCGGCACCAGCCTGTTCCTGGCCGGCGTGACCGGGCTGGTGGTGACCGGCGCCATCGTCGTCATCACCGAATATTACACCGGCACCGGCTATCGCCCGGTCGTGTCCATCGCCCAGGCCTCGGTGACGGGGCACGGCACGAACATCATCCAGGGTCTGGCCATCTCGCTGGAATCCACGGCGCTGCCGACTTTGGTGATCATCGCCGGCATCCTGGTGGCCTATGGGCTCGCCGGCCTGTTCGGCATCGCGATCGCCGCCACCACCATGCTGGCGCTCGCGGGCATGGTGGTGGCCCTCGATGCCTTCGGCCCGGTGACGGACAATGCCGGCGGCATCGCGGAAATGGCCGGCCTTCCCCCGGAGGTGCGCCATTCCACCGACGCGCTGGACGCGGTGGGCAACACCACCAAGGCGGTCACCAAGGGCTATGCCATCGGCTCCGCCGGCCTCGGCGCGCTGGTGCTGTTCGCGGCCTATAGCCAGGATTTGAAGTTCTTCACCAGCACGGCCGCTCCCGGGTCCTATTTCGCCGGGGTCACGCCGAACTTCTCGCTGGAAAATCCCTATGTGGTGGTGGGCCTGCTGTTCGGCGGCCTGCTGCCGTTCCTGTTCGCCGCCATGGGCATGACGGCGGTGGGCCGCGCGGCCGGCGCCATCGTGGAAGAGGTGCGGCGCCAGTTCCGCGAGCATCCCGGCATCATGACCTATGCCGAGAAGCCGGATTATTCCCGCGCCGTGGACCTGCTCACGAAAGCCGCCATCAAGGAGATGGTCATTCCCTCGCTGCTGCCGGTGCTCTCGCCCATCGTCTGCTATTTCCTCATCTATCTGGTGGCGGGCGGCGGGGTGGCGGGCAAGTCCGCCGCCTTCTCGGCGGTGGGGGCCATGCTGCTCGGGGTGATCGTCACCGGCCTGTTCGTCGCCATCTCCATGACCTCCGGCGGCGGCGCCTGGGACAATGCGAAGAAGTCTTTCGAGGACGGCTTCGTCGATAAGGACGGCGTGCGCCACTACAAGGGCTCGGAGGCGCACAAGGCCTCCGTCACCGGCGACACGGTGGGCGATCCCTATAAGGACACGGCGGGACCGGCCGTGAATCCCATGATCAAGATCACCAACATCGTCGCCTTGCTGCTGCTGGCGGTGCTGGCCCATTAGGCGGCGCACGCTCACCCCTCACCCTAACCCTCTCCCCGGCGGGGAGAGGGGATTCGGCCCGGACAGAGAAAGCGGTCTGTTTCCTACCCCTGTCCCCCACCTCTCCCCGACGGGGAGAGGTCGACCGCCTAGCGGGCGGGTGAGGGGGCAGGCCGCACATATGTGCTGTCCGCAACCGCTCAGCGAGGCGCGTCCGCGTCATCGGCGGGCGGCCCCCTCACCCTAACCCTCTCCCCGGCGAGGAAAGGGGATTCGGCCCGGGCCGAAGAAGCGGTCTGTTTCTTACCCCTCTGTCCCCCTCCTCTCCCCGCGGGGGAGAGGTCGACCGCGCAGCGGGCGGGTGAGGGGGCAGGCCGCACATATGTGCTGTCCGCAACCGCTCAGTGAGGCGCGTCCGCGTCATCGGCGGGCGGCCCCCTCACCCTAACCCTCTCCCCGCCGGGCAGAGGGGATTCGGCCCGGGCCGAGGGAGGGAGTCTGTTTCCTACCCCTGTCCCCCACCTCTCCCCGCGGGGGAGAGGTCGACCGCGCAGCGGGCGGGGGAGGGGGCGGGCTGCAAAAAACACCGTTCGCACCTGCGAAGGGCTGGCGGGGAGGCGACTTCCTGCTAGCTTTCCAACGGGCGCGAACGGGGACCGGCGGCATGCTGGAGCGGCTGTTTCATCTCACGGAAAACGGGACGCGGCCGGCCACCGAGCTGATGGCCGGGGCCACCACCTTCCTGACCATGAGCTATATCATCGTGGTCAATCCGCAGATCCTGGCCGCCGCCGGGATCGACCATGGCGCCGCCTTCACCGCCACCTGCCTTGCCGCGGCGCTCGGCACGCTGGCGATGGCGCTGCTGGCGAATTATCCCATCGCGCTCGCCCCCGGCATGGGGCTCAACGCCTATTTCGCCTTCACCGTCGTGCTGGGCATGCAGATCCCCTGGCAGGTGGCGCTGGGCGCGGTGTTCCTCTCGGGCCTGCTGTTCCTCGCCATCAGCGTGCTGCATGTGCGCGAATGGCTGATCAATTCCATTCCCCTGTCGCTGAAGCTCGGGATCGCCGCCGGCATCGGCCTGTTCCTCGGCCTGCTGGGATTCCAGGGCATGGGGCTGGTGGTGGCCAAGCCCGCGACCATGATCGGCCTCGGCGAATTGAACCGCACCACGACGCTGCTGTCGGCGGTGGGCTTCCTGCTGATGGCGGGCCTCGCCGCCCGCAAGGTGCCGGGGGCGATCCTCATCGGCATCGCGGTCACGACCCTGCTCGGCGTGCCGCTGGGCCTGACGAAATTCGACGGCGTCGCGGCCCTGCCACCCTCGCTGGCGCCCACCTTTCTGCAGATGGACGTGGCGGGCGCCCTGCGGCTCGGGGCGCTGAGCGTGGTGTTCACCTTCTTCCTGGTGGATGTGCTCGACAACATGGGCACGCTGATCGCCACCACGTTCCGCGCCGGGCTGATGCGCGCGGACGGCACCGTGCCGCGCCTGCGCGAAGTGCTGCTGGCGGACAGCGGCGGCGCGATCCTCGGCGCGGTGCTCGGCACCAGCACCACCACGTCCTATATCGAGAGCGCCGCCGGCATCCAGGCCGGCGGGCGGACCGGCCTGGCCTCGGTGGCGACGGCGGCGCTGTTCCTCGCCTGCCTGCTGCTGGCGCCGCTCGCCATGGCGGTGCCGGCCTTCGCCACGGCGCCGGCCATGGTGTTCGTGGCGTGCCTCATGGTCTCGGCGCTGCGCGAGCTGGATTTCGACGATGCCTGCGAATCGCTGCCGGCCGCGGCGACCGCCCTCGGCACCGTGTTCAGCTTCTCCATCGCCTCCGGCATCGGCATCGGCTTCGTCACCTATGCGGTGGTGAACGTCATCGCCGGCCGTGCCCGCAGCGTCAGCGGGGCGGTATGGATCATCGCCTTTGCCTCGGTGGTCGGCTTCGCGCTGGCATGAGGCGGGCATGCCATGCGGGGCGCGGGGAGGTGCTGCGAAATCAGGCACTCTTTCATTGCCCGGCGCGATCGTGTAGGAACGCGCCCGACTGACTTTTTCCGGACCTGTGCGCGGTTGCCGAGCCTTCTGGCCGACGCCGGCGCGAAGACGTGGATTCCATGCAGACTGTTTTGATCGTCATTCATCTGATGGTGGTGCTCGCGCTGATCGGCGTGGTGCTGATCCAGCGTTCCGAGGGCGGCGGCCTGGGCATTGGCGGCGGGGGCGGCGGCTCCGGCGGCGGTTTCTTCACCGCGCGCGGAAGCGCCAACCTGCTGACGCGCGTCACCGCGATCCTTGCCGGCATTTTCTTCATCACCTCCATTTCGCTGACCATTCTGGCCGGCTGGGGCCGCACCCCGCCGGCGCTGCTGAACCCGGCCGCCCCGAGCGGACCCGCGGTTCCCCAGAGCGGCGGCACGATTCTCGATCAGCTCCGCCAGCAGGCGCCGGCTGGCCAGGCTGCGCCCGCACCTGCCCCGGAGGCCCCCGCGGCGCCGAGCGGCCCGCAGGTTCCGAAGTCTCAGTGATCGTGTATCGCGGCGGTCGCGCCGCGATATGAGGTTCTCCACAGGCGAGGCGATGCCCGTACGGCATTGCTCTCGCCGAATCGCGTTTGCGCGGATTAGAGTTTAAGCCCATGGCGCGCTACATCTTCATCACCGGCGGCGTCGTGTCCTCGCTGGGCAAGGGCCTCGCTTCCGCAGCCTTGGGCGCGCTTCTTCAGGCGCGCGGCTATACGGTCCGGCTGCGCAAGCTGGACCCCTATCTGAACGTCGATCCGGGCACCATGAGCCCGTATCAGCATGGCGAAGTGTTCGTGACCGACGACGGGGCCGAGACCGACCTCGACCTCGGCCATTACGAGCGCTTCACCGGCCGCCCCGCCACCAAGCGGGACAATGTCACCACCGGCCGCATCTACCAGGACATCATCACCAAGGAGCGGCGCGGCGACTATCTCGGCGCCACCGTCCAGGTGATCCCGCACGTCACCAATGCCATCAAGGACTTCGTCCTGGAGGGCAACGAGGGCTACGATTTCGTGCTCATCGAGGTGGGCGGAACCGTGGGCGACATCGAGGGCCTGCCCTTCTTCGAGGCGACCCGCCAGCTCAAGAACGAGCTGCCGCGCGGCCATGCCATCTTCATTCATCTCACCCTGATGCCCTTCATTCCCTCGGCCGGGGAACTGAAGACCAAGCCGACCCAGCATTCGGTGAAGGAGCTGCGCTCCATCGGCATCCAGCCCGACATCCTTTTGTGCCGCACCGACCGCGCGATCCCGCGCGAGGAACGGCGCAAGCTCTCGCTGTTCTGCAACGTGCGGGAAAGCGCGGTGATCGAGGCGCGGGACGTGGACAATATCTACGCCGTGCCCGCCGCCTATCACGCCGAAGGGCTGGATACGGAAGTGCTGGCCGCGTTCGGCATCGATCCCGCGCCGGCGCCGAACCTCAAGCGCTGGTCCACCATCGAGAACCGCGTCCGCAATCCGGAAGGCGAAGTGACCATCGCCGTGGTCGGCAAATATACCGGCCTGAAGGATGCCTATAAGTCGCTCATCGAAGCCTTGGCCCATGGCGGCATCGCCAACAAGGTGAAGGTCAATCTCGACTGGATCGAGAGCGAGACCTTCGAGCACGAAGACCCCGTGCCGTTCCTGGAGCATGTGCACGGCATCCTGGTGCCCGGCGGCTTCGGCCAGCGCGGGGCGGAAGGAAAGATCCGCGCCGCGCAGTTCGCCCGCGAACGCAAGGTGCCCTATTTCGGCATCTGCTTCGGCATGCAGATGGCGGTGATCGAGGCGGCCCGCAATCTCGCCGGCGTGCAGAACGCCAATTCCACCGAATTCGGCGAGACCAGCGAGCCGGTGGTGGGCCTGCTCACCGAATGGCTCAAGGGCAATGAGCTGGAGCGCCGTTCGGCGGCGGGCGACCTCGGCGGCACCATGCGGCTCGGCGCCTATCACGCGGTGCTCAATCCCGGCAGCCGCGTGTCCGGCATCTATGGCGAGACCGACATCCATGAGCGGCATCGTCATCGTTACGAAGTGAACACCGCCTATAAGGACCGGCTGGAACAGCACGGCCTTCGCTTCTCCGGCATGTCGCCGGACGGACTGCTGCCGGAAATCGTGGAATATGCCGACCATCCCTGGTTCATCGGCGTACAATTCCATCCGGAGCTGAAATCGCGGCCGTTCGAGCCGCATCCCTTGTTCGCGTCCTTCGTGGGCGCGGCGATGGAGCAAAGCCGGCTGGTCTAGCGTCGGCGTCCCACGGGTATAAGGAATTTCCCCATGCGCAGAGGTCTCGATCACGTCGTCCATGTGGTGCGCGACCTCGATGCGGCGGGGGAGGTCTATGACCTGCTCGGCTTCACCGTGAGCCCGCGCAACCGCCATCCCTGGGGCACCCAGAACCGCATCGTGCAGATGCCCGGCTTCTTCATCGAACTGCTGGAAATCTCCGAGCCGGAGAAGATCCCCGCCGGCACGGCGGAGCAGTTTTCCTTCGGCGCCTTCAATCGCGATTTTCTCGCCCGCAATGGCGAGGGCCTCTCCATGCTGGCGCTGGAAGGCACCGATCCCGTCGCCGAGAAGGCGACATTCGATGCCGCCGGCGTCGGCGGGTTCGATCTCTTCGATTTCTCCCGCCTCGCGCGGCGGCCGGACGGCAACGACGTGGAAGTGGGCTTCTCGCTCGCCTTCGCCGTCGATCCGCTGGCGCCCGACGTGGGTTTCTTCACCTGCACCCAGCGTCGGCCTGAGAATTTCTGGTCGCCCGATCTCCAGCGTCACGCCAACGGCGTCACCGGCGTGTCCGGCGTGGTGCTGGTGTCGGAAAGCCTCGTGGACCATGTGAGCTTCCTCGACACGCTGACCGGCGTGACCCCGCGCCGCGCCAGCGACGACTGGTATGTGGCGCAGACGCCGCGCGGCGAGATCGACCTGATGACCCGGGCCAATTTCACCCAGCGCTATGGCGTGCCCGCCCCCGCCGGGGAGGGCCTGCGCCTCGCCGCCATCCGGTTCGATTCCCCCGGCGCCGCCAGCCTGCGCCGCTCGCTCCAGGCGCGCGGCATGGTGGAAGAGGCCATCGAGGGGATCGTGGTCGTGAAGCCGTCGCGCGCGCTCGGCGCCGCTTTGGTGGTGGAGCGCCCGGCCGGAGCCGCTTGAACTGGCGAAACTCGGCGCTAGAATATTCTTATTGAGAAAATAATATTCTCAATTGGTGTGCCGTGGAGGCGCGCTGGAGCATTTTCGAGCGAAGCCGAACCGGTTCGCGTGAAGATAATGCGCCAAAACAAGCTGTGGGTGCATTTCACCGTTTCAGAGAGACGATGAAATGCACCGGGGGCGGGACGACCTTGCCCCTTTCGGGTGATCGGTGGGGACGACCCCGCTTGTACCGGAGCGTCTCATGTCCTGGGTTTACCTGGCTCTGGCCGGGATTGCGGAAATTGGGTGGGCCTACGGGCTGAAGCATGCGGAAGGCTTCACCCGCCTGTGGCCGACCCTGTTCACGGCGGTCACCTTCACCGCCAGCATCGGCCTTCTCGGCCTTGCCCTGCGCGATCTTCCGCTCGGCACGGCCTATGCGGTGTGGACCGGCATCGGCCTCGTCGGCACCGTGCTGATCGGCATCTTCGTGCTGAACGAGCCCGCCGGCGCCCTGCGCCTCGGCTGCATCGGCCTGATCGCCGCCGGCATCGTCGGTCTCAAGCTGCTGACGCCGGCGTAAGGGCGGATCGGCTGTCCCGGCCTGCGGCCCGTGCGGGAGCCATCCTCCTGCACGGGCCCGTCCCGTGCCTCCACGCAGCACCTTTGGTGCCTGCGTTTCCAGGCCCGCCCCGGCCCGCCCCGGCCCGGCGCGGATGGCCGGGACGCGCCCGGCCATGACCGGACCGGCGTGGCGACCGGCGAAGGGGAACACGCCATCCCGGCGGCGCGGGAACGCTTTGCCGAAGGGTTCGGGCTCTTGCCGAAATTCATCGAATGAGATTCGTCCGAATTCGCAGTTTGGTCGGCCCGAGAAGCGCGGAGATGACCCTTTAATCCGCTGTTCGTCTAGCCTAAGCCATTGTTTCACGTGAAACATTTTTGGCGCGCATCGGCCGGCGGGGCGGCTGCGCCTCCCCTTAATTGGGGTCGATCAGTCGTTCCGCATTGCGATCATACCGCCACATGGCGCCGGGCTGGAGGCGGGTTCCGCCCAGCCAGCGGTCGATGGCATTCTGGCAGGCATGGTCGAACGCGCCCTTCAGCGCCGCCAGCCCGGCCTCGGTTATGGTGATCTCGGCGGAGGCGAAGGTGCGATAGGTGATCTCCTCCGGACCCGCCGGCGTGCTCGCCTGGAATGGTTTGCACTCGCTGGAAGCGAACGGCAGCCCCTCGATCAGCGGCTCGTGGGCGAAGGCAAGCCCGTCCAATCGCAGGAAAAAGGGCAGGTCGGCGAGGAATTGCGCCTCGTCCATCTTGTGCACAGCGCCATAGACATGGGCGACGGTCTGCGGGCCGTCCGCCAGCTGGCGCAGGATGCGTTCCTCGGTCAGCGAAAGTCCGGTGCGCGGCGCGGGCAGTTCCGCGAGCGCCCGCCGCAGCGCCGGCACCAGGAACGGCAGGGCCGGGATCTGCTGTTTCACGAAGCGGGCGAGGGCGCGCGGGGTCGGCGCCGTGAACGCCTCCCAGGCATCGCTCGCCGCCTCCAGCTGCACGGCGCTGACCCCGCAGGCCCGCCGCGCCAGGTCGTGCACCTGGGTTTCGTCCATGAGGCCGAGATAATGGTCGGCCTGGATCAGCCGCAGCCCGAGGCGCTCCGGCTCGCGGGCGAAATAATTGAGCAATTGGATGAGCTGGAGCTGGTCGTAGAGGTCGTGCTCGAACCACAGGTCCACGCAATTGAAGGCGATGTGGATTTCCAATTGCCCGTCGCGCTCGGCGAAATCGGCGCGGACGGAATCGAACTCCAGCCCGAGCGACTGGGCCAGAAACGCCGCGCGCGCGTCGGCGACGATGGCGAGAGACGCGTCGGCGGGAACCGGGCCGTCGTGGAGCATGTCCCGCCAGGGCAGGAAATGGCCGGCAATGCCGCCGGCCTTCAGGCGCTCGACCGCCGCATCCCCATTGGTGATCACCAGGTTGGGCATGGTCATCCCCTTCCGCGATAAGGCGCAACTCCCGTGTCCGGCAGCCAGGCGCCCGTCGGCAGAACCCCAGTCTGCCAGAAAACATCGATGGGTATGCCCCCCCTCGGATACCAATAGCCCGCGATTCGTAGAAACCGCGGCGCCAGCAGCGCCACGAGGCGCTTGCCGATGGCGATGGTGCAATCCTCGTGGAAGGCGCCATGGTTGCGGAAGCTGGCGAGATAGAGCTTCAGCGACTTGGACTCCACCAGGAACTGGTCCGGCACATAGTCGATGACGATATGCGCGAAGTCGGGCTGCCCCGTGACCGGGCACAGCGAGGTGAATTCGGGGCAGGTGAACCGCGCCACATAATCCGCGTCCGGGTGCGGATTGGGCACGCGATCCAGCACCGCCGTTTCGGGCGAGGCGGGCAGGGCGGTCTCGCGACCGAGCTGGAGGTCGGCGGCAGTCATGACAAGTCCTTGTTCGGCAAAAGAGGCGGTCCCATCGCAGTCTGGAACAGGACATTAGCCGAAAACGGGCAAGGTGCCGCTCCCATCGCCCCTTCGCAGCCGCGCGGGTTCGCGCTAGAAGCGGCCGCGACATCGGGCGCGCCTGGACATCTCGGCTCCAGGACCAAAGGGAGGGACATCCAATGACCGCCATCGTCGATATCATCGGCCGCGAAATCCTGGACAGCCGCGGCAATCCCACGGTGGAAGTGGACGTGGTGCTGGAAGACGGCTCCCTCGGCCGCGCGGCCGTTCCCTCCGGCGCCTCCACCGGCGCCCATGAGGCGGTGGAACTGCGCGACGGCGACACGTCCCGCTACGGCGGCAAGGGCGTGCTCAAGGCCGTGGATGCGGTGAACGGCGAGATCTTCGACGCGGTCGGCGGCTTCGATGCCGAGGACCAGGCCAAGCTCGACGCCACCCTGATCGCCCTCGACGGCACGCCCAACAAGGCCCGCCTCGGCGCCAATGCCATTCTCGGCGTGTCGCTGGCGGTGGCCAAGGCGGCCGCGATCTCCAACAATCTGCCGCTCTACCGCTATGTCGGCGGCGTGAACGCCCGCACACTGCCGGTGCCCATGATGAACATCGTCAATGGCGGCGCCCATGCCGACAATCCCATCGACTTCCAGGAATTCATGATCCTGCCGGCGGGCGCGCCCACCTTCGCCGATGCGCTGCGGATCGGCTCGGAAATCTTCCAGACCCTGAAGAAGGGCCTGAAGGATGCCGGCCACAACACCAATGTGGGCGACGAGGGCGGTTTCGCCCCGAACCTGCTGAGCGCGGACGATGCGCTGTCCTTCATCATGAAGGCGATCGAGAAGGCCGGCTACCGGCCGGGCGAGGACGTGCTGCTCGGCCTCGACTGCGCCGCCACCGAATTCTTCAAGGACGGCGCCTATCATTATGAAGGCGAGAAGCAGGTCCGCGATATCGAAACCCAGGTGAAGTATCTGGCGGACCTCGTGTCGCGCTATCCCATCGTCACCATCGAGGACGGCATGTCCGAGGATGATTGGGCGGGCTGGAAGCTGCTCACCGACACGATCGGCTCCAAGTGCCAGCTGGTGGGCGACGATCTGTTCGTCACCAATGTCACGCGCCTGTCCCGCGGCATCAAGGAAGCCACCGGCAACGCCATCCTGGTGAAGGTGAACCAGATCGGCTCCCTCACCGAGACGCTGGAGACGGTGGAAATGGCCCACAAGGCGGGCTATCGCGCGGTGATGTCCCACCGTTCCGGCGAGACCGAGGATTCCACCATCGCCGATCTCGCCGTGGCAACAAACTGCGGGCAGATCAAGACCGGCTCGCTCTCGCGCTCGGATCGTATCGCCAAGTACAACCAGCTGCTGCGCATCGAGCAGGAACTGGGCGATGCGGCGAAATACGCCGGCAAGGCCGCGCTGAAGGCGCTCGCCTGAGCTTTCGACCGGGGCTTTTGGGATAGCGGAAGGCGGGGCGGCAGCGCCCCGCCTTTTTGCGTTTTCGGAAGGCCGGCGCCCTCCTGGCTCTCCCGAATTCCCCCTCACGCCCTCGCTCCATTCCCCCTCCCTATCCCTCCCGCGCAAGCGGGAGAGGGGATTGCGGCGGAACGGAAGGGATGTTCTGTGCGAAGCGCCGGGGGCTCCCTCTCCCGCTTGCGGGGGGGGTGGGGAGGGGGCACGAGCGACCGGTTGCCGCCGGCACCTGCAAACCCATTCTCCAACTCTTAACCAGCCGGCAACCGCGATGGGGCAGGATGGCGGCATGCAAACACGCTCGCGCCTGCGCTCCTTCCTGTTCGTTTTGCTGCTCTATGCCCTCTCCGGGGGTGTCATCGGCTATTTTGCGTACCATGCCTATAACGGCCAGCATGGGCTGATGGCGAAGCGCAACTTCCAGGTGGAGATGGCGCAGCTCGAGGGCGAGCTGGCGGCGCTGAAGGCCCAGCGGCGCGCGATCGAGAACAAGGTCTCCCTCCTCCAGGCGTCGCGGCTGGATCCGGACCTGCTGGACGAAGAGGGGCGGCGGCAGCTGGATTTCGTCAATGCGAAGGACCTGGTGCTGCTAAAACCCAGATAATGAACTGATTATAAGTTCATGACATCAATTAACTGAAATCCAGTTCAACTCAACAGAGTCAAGCGTTTGCAACGTGTTGCGGTGCAGCACGACGCAAATCGCGCTTTGAGACGGGTCGCAGGTGCGCTAGAGACTCCTCGGTTCCAGCGTGTCCCGAGGATGAGATGGCCGTAAAAAAGGCAGTCGCCCGCACCGAAGCCGCGCCCGGCGCGATACCGGACTTCAGCAAGGAACAGGAACTTCACGCCTATCGCGAGATGCTCCTGATCCGCCGCTTCGAGGAAAAGGCCGGCCAGATGTACGGCATGGGCCTGATCGGCGGCTTCTGCCACCTCTATATCGGCCAGGAAGCCGTGGTGGTCGGCATGCAGATGGCCATGAAGAAGGGTGATCAGGTGATCACCGGCTATCGCGACCACGGCCACATGCTGTCCACCGGCATGGAAGCCAAGGGCGTCATGGCCGAGCTCACCGGCCGGCGGGGCGGCTATTCCAAGGGCAAGGGCGGCTCGATGCACATGTTCAGCATCGAGAAGCAGTTTTTCGGCGGCCACGGCATCGTCGGCGCCCAGGTCTCGCTCGGCACCGGCCTCGCCTTCGCCAACCATTATCGCGACAATGGCTCGGTCTCGGTGGTCTATTTCGGCGACGGCGCGGCCAACCAGGGCCAGGTCTATGAAAGCTTCAACATGGCCGAGCTGTGGAAGCTGCCGGCCGTGTATGTGATCGAGAACAACAAGTATGCCATGGGCACGTCGGTCAATCGTGCCTCGGCCCAGACCGATTTCTCCAAGCGCGGCACCTCCTTCAACATCCCCGGCGAGCAGGTGGACGGCATGGACGTGCGGGCGGTGAAGGCCGCGGCCGAACGGGCGCTCGGCTTCGCCCGCGACGGCAAGGGCCCCTACATCCTGGAAATGCAGACCTACCGCTATCGCGGCCACTCCATGTCCGACCCGGCGAAATACCGGTCGAAGGAGGAGGTGCAGAAGATGCGGACCGAGCACGACCCCATCGAGCAGGTGCGGGCGCGCCTGCTGGAGAACGGCCTCGTGAGCGAGGACGAACTGAAGGCGATCGACGGCGAGATCCGCGAGATCGTCAATGCGGCCGCGGACTTCGCGACCAATGATCCCGAGCCCGATCCTTCCGAGCTGTACACGGACATCCTGCGCTAAGGCGGCGGCCATGGCGATCCCGGCCCTCATTCTCCTTCTGGCCTCGCTCGCGGGTGCAGCCGCGAGCTGGGGCCTCGCGATCCGCGAAGGGATGAGGGCCGAGGCCGCCTCGGGCGCGGTGAGCGCCGGCCGGCAGGCGCTGCTGGTGCTCTGGCCCTTCTCCGCCCGTTTGCGCGAAGGCGCGGCGGGCGATCATGCCCGGCGGGTCGGCAAGGCCCTCATCCTGTTCATCGCCTCCCTCATGGTCGCGGCCGCCGCGGCCTCCGCCTACACCAATCTCACGAGACAGCGTCCCGCCCCGCCCGCCCCGGCGAGCGTGAGCGAGCCCGCGTCGAGCAAGAGCTGAGCAGAAGCCATGCCCATCGATATCCTCATGCCGGCCCTTTCCCCCACCATGGAGAAGGGCAATCTCACCAAATGGCTCAAGAAAGAGGGTGACAGCGTCAAGTCCGGCGACGTGATCGCCGAGATCGAGACCGACAAGGCCACCATGGAAGTGGAAGCGGTGGACGAGGGCATCCTCGGCAAGATCCTGGTGCCGGAAGGCACGCAGGACGTGGCCGTGAATACGCCCATCGCCTCGATCCTGGGCGAAGGCGAAGACGCCAATGCCGCGCCGGCCCCGGCCCAGAAGGCGGCCGAGAGCGCGCCGGTCGCCCCTTCGCCGTCTCCGGTTGCCGCCGCCGCGCCTGCCCCGCAGGCGGCCGTGCCCTCCGCCGTCGCCAATCCGCCCCAGGTGAAGAGCCAGCCGGATCCGGAAGTGCCGCCCGGCACCGAGATGGTCACCATGACCGTGCGCGAGGCCCTGCGCGACGCCATGGCCGAGGAAATGCGCCGCGACGCGGACGTGTTCGTGATGGGCGAGGAAGTCGCCGAATATCAGGGCGCCTACAAGATCACGCAAGGGTTGCTTCAGGAATTCGGCGCCAAGCGCGTGGTGGACACCCCCATCACCGAGCATGGCTTCGCCGGCATGGGCGTCGGCGCCGCCATGGCGGGCCTGAAGCCCATCGTGGAATTCATGACCTTCAATTTCGCCATGCAGGCGATCGACCAGATCATCAATTCCGCCGCCAAGACGCTCTACATGTCCGGCGGGCAGGTGCATTGCTCGATCGTGTTCCGCGGCCCGAACGGCGCGGCCGCGCGCGTCGCCGCCCAGCACAGCCAGGACTACACCTCCTGGTACAGCCATATTCCCGGCCTCAAGGTGATCGCGCCCTATAGCGCCGCCGATGCCAAGGGCCTGCTGAAGGCGGCGATCCGCGATCCCAACCCCATCATCTTCCTGGAAAACGAAATCCTCTACGGCCACTCCTTCGAGGTGCCGAAGCTGGACGATTACGTGCTTCCCATCGGCAAGGCGCGCATTGCCCGCGTCGGCAAGGACGTGACCCTGGTGGCCTGGTCCATCGGCATGACCTATGCGCTGAAGGCGGCCGAGGAACTGGCCAAGCAGGGGATCGAGGCGGAAGTCATCGACCTGCGCACCATTCGCCCCATGGACACCGCGACCATCATCGAGTCGGTGAAGAAGACCGGCCGCTGCGTGACCATCGAGGAGGGCTGGGCCCAGTCCGGCGTCGGCGCCGAGATTTCCGCCCGCCTGATGGCCGATGCGTTTGATTATCTCGACGCCCCGGTCCTGCGCGTGACCGGTAAGGATGTCCCCATGCCTTATGCCGCCAATCTCGAAAAGCTCGCTCTGCCCACGGTCGCCGACGTGATCGAGGCCGTGCGCGCCGTGACCTATCGCTGAGGGGAAGACCAGATGCCCATCGAAATCCTGATGCCGGCCCTGTCTCCCACGATGGAGAAGGGCAACCTCGCCAAATGGCTCAAGAAGGAAGGCGACAGCGTCAAGTCCGGCGACGTGATCGCCGAGATCGAGACCGACAAGGCGACCATGGAAGTGGAAGCCGTCGATGAAGGTGTGATGGCGAAGATCCTGGTGCCCGAGGGCACGCAGGACGTGCCCGTGAACCAGCTCATCGCGGTTCTGGCCGGGGAGGGCGAGGACGCCAAGGCGGTCGCCTCCGGCGCCGGCGGCGCCAAGGCCCCGGCGGCCGCTCCGGCTCCGGCTCCGGCGCCCGCCGCCGCCGCGCCCGCCGCTGCCCCGGCTCCCGCGCCTGCGGCTGCTCCGGCGCACACACCCGCGCCGGTTGCCGCCGCCCCGGCTGCGAACGGCCAGGGTGGACGCGTGTTCGCGTCTCCGCTCGCCCGTCGCCTCGCCAAGGAAAAGGGCATCGACCTGGCCGCGCTCCCCGGTTCCGGTCCCCATGGCCGCATCGTCGCGCGCGACCTGGAAGGCGCCCAGGCCGGCGCGAAGCCGGCCGCGGCTCCCGCCGCGGCGCCTGCGCCCGCGCCGGCCGCAGCGGCGCCCGCTCCGGCGAAGGCTGCCGTGAGCGGCCCGACCGCCGATCAGGTGAAGGCTCTGTTCGAGCCCGGGTCGTACGAGGAAGTCCAGCTCGACGGCATGCGCAAGACCATCGCCAAGCGGCTGGTGGAGAGCGAGCAGCTCACCCCCACCTTCTATCTCAGCGTGGATTGCGACCTCGACGATTTGATGAAGCTGCGCGAGACCGTCAATGCCATGGCGTCCAAGGACAAGGACGGCAAGCCGGTCTATCGCGTCTCGGTCAACGATTTCATCATCAAGGCCATGGCGCTGGCGCTCCAGAAGGTGCCGGCCGCCAATGCGGTGTGGGCCGAGGACCGGATCCTGCGCATGAAGAATTCCGACGTCGGCGTGGCGGTGGCCATCGACGGCGGCCTCTATGCCCCGGTGATCAAGAAGGCCGAGACGAAGACGCTCTCCGCCATCTCCAACGAGATGCGCGACCTCGCCTCGCGCGCCCGCAACAAGAAGCTGAAGCCGGAGGAATATTCCGGCGGCTCCACCTCCATCTCCAACCTCGGCATGATGGGCGTGCGCGATTTCGTGGCGATCATCAATGCCCCGCAATCCTCCATCATCGCCATCGGCGCGTCGGAGCAGCGCCCCGTGGTGCGCGGCGGCGAGATCAAGATCGTCACCCAGATGACCGCCACCATCACCTGCGATCACCGGGTGATGGACGGGGCGCTGGGCGCCGAGCTGCTGGCCGCGTTCAAGGAGTTCGTCGAAAAGCCCATGACGATGCTGGTGTGACCCTGCCGGTTTGATCCGGCGCGAGGATCGTGGCGGAAGCCGGCCGGAAGGCCGGTTTCCTGTGCGGCAAATCAAAGGTCGCGCGGCGGCTTCGGTGTAGCAGGGCGCATGCGGCGCCCTGCCGCCGCGCCCAAGATAGAACGAGGCAAACATGTCCCATACGCCCCATCAGCTGGCCGCCGACTTCCCGGACCTTGCCGGCAAGCTCCACGACCTGCGCGAGAGCGATCCGCATTTCGCCCATCTGGTCGCCGAGTACGACAAGGTGAACGAGGTGGTCCACAAGGCCGAGAGCGATCTTGAGCCCATGGACGATCTGGCCCTCGACACCGTGCGCAAGGAGCGCGTGCGGCTGAAGGACGAAATCTACGCCTATCTGACCCGCTGACGGCTGGGGTCCGGCGCCGCTGCGGCGCTGGACCCGGCCCACCGGCCTTGCCGCCTGCCGAGGCCTCTGGCCGGCGTGGGCGCGAGGCGGGCACGGCCCCATTCCCACCCGGTCCCTTCTGCCGATGCGGTGCGTCCGGCGGCCCAGGAGGGGAAGGAGAGATCCATGGCTGAGACCAATTTCGACATCATCGTCATCGGCGGCGGCCCCGGCGGCTATGTGGCCGCCATCCGCGCAGCCCAGCTGGGCTTCAAGACCGCGGTGGTGGAAAAGAGCCATCTCGGCGGCATCTGCCTGAACTGGGGCTGCATCCCCACCAAGGCGCTGCTGCGCTCGGCCGAGGTGTTCCATTATATGGAGCACGCCAAGGATTACGGCCTCTCCGCCGAGAAGGTGGGCTTCGATATCGGCGCGGTGGTGAAGCGCTCGCGCGGCGTCGCGGGCCAGCTCTCAACGGGTGTCGGCTTCCTGCTGAAGAAGAACAAGGTGGACGTGATCTGGGGCAAGGCGACGCTTTCCGCCCCCGGCAAGCTGAAGGTGGAAGCGGCCGAGAATGCGCCCAAGGGCGCGCTCGGCGGCGGCGATTATACCGCCAAGCACATCATCGTCGCCACCGGCGCCCGCCCGCGCGCTTTGCCGGGCCTGGAGCCCGACAAGAAGCTGATCTGGACCTATTTCGAGGCCATGGTGCCGGACATCATGCCCAAGTCCCTGCTGGTCATGGGCTCGGGCGCCATCGGCATCGAGTTCGCGTCCTTCTACAAGACCATGGGCGCCGACGTGACGGTGGTCGAGGTGCTGCCGCAGATCCTCCCCGTGGAGGATGAGGAGATTGCCGCCCATGTGCGCAAGCGCCTGGAAAAGCAGGGCATGAAAATCCTCACCGGCGCCAAGGTGAGCGGCGTCACCAAGCATGGCGAAAGCCTCACCGTCCATGTGGAGGACGACAAGGGCGCCAAGCACGATTTTGCGGTCGACCGGATGATCTCCGCCGTCGGCGTGGTCGGCAATGTGGACAGCCTGGGCCTGGAAGCGGTCGGCGTGAAGATCGAGCGCGGCATCGTCGTGACTGACGGCTATGGCCGCACCAATGTGCCCGGCATCTATGCCATCGGCGATGTGGCGGGCGCGCCCATGCTGGCGCACAAGGCCGAGCATGAGGGCGTGATCTGCGTGGAGACCATCAAGGGCCTGCACACCCACCCCATCGACAAGAACAAGATTCCGGGCTGCACCTATTGCAACCCGCAGGTCGCCTCCATCGGCCTCACCGAGAAGAAGGCCAAGGAGCAGGGCCGCGACATCCGCGTCGGCCGCTTCCCCTTCATCGGCAACGGCAAGGCGATCGCGCTCGGCGAGCCCGAGGGCCTGGTGAAGACCATCTTCGACAAGAAGACCGGCGAATTGCTGGGCGCCCATCTCGTCGGCGCGGAAGTCACCGAGCTGATCCAGGGCTTCATGATCGCCATGAATCTGGAGACCACCGAGGAAGAGCTGATCCACGCCATCTTCCCGCACCCGACGCTTTCGGAAACCATGCACGAGAGCGTGCTGGACGCCTACGGCCGGGTTATCCATATGTGAGGCGGCGGCCCACGTCGGGCGGCAACCGGGGGTGGTCCATGACTGGCGAGACCTATGCGGCGTTGAGCCAGCCGGGGGTCGGCTTCTTCACCATGATCCTGATCGGCCTGATCGCCGGCTGGATCGCGGAACGGATCACCGAGAGCGACCACGGGCTGCTGACGAACCTCGTGTTCGGCCTGATCGGGGCGTTCGTCGGCGGCAAGCTGGCGGAATGGGCGGACGTGCCGGTCTACGGATTTTTCCGGACGCTCATCGCCGCCGTGATCGGTGCCATCATCGTGCTATGGGTGTGGCGCCGCATCCGCGCTCGCTGAGCAGCGCCGCCGGTCCGGCGCTGCCGGCAGGTCAGCACTGCATCGCGCCGGCTCGACGCTGGCGCGAGGGAAGACTAGATTTTGAAGCGAATGCTTTTATCGCGCGCGAAAGTCGCCTGAAGATATGGTCACGCTCGTCAATACCCTGAACCGGCCGCGCCATCCGGAAAAGGCGCATCGGCCCGAAAGCGAGATCCTGCGCAAGCCGGAATGGATCCGCGTGAAGGCGCCCGGTTCCGCCGGCTGGTCCAAGACGGCCGATATCGTGCGGGCGAACGGCCTGCACACGGTGTGCGAGGAAGCGGGCTGCCCCAATATCGGCGAGTGCTGGGAAAAGAAGCACGCCACCTTCATGATCATGGGCGACACGTGCACCCGCGCCTGTGCCTTCTGCAATGTGCGCACCGGCCTGCCGCAGGCACTGGATCTGGATGAGCCGCAGAAGGTGGGCGAGGCGGTGGCGAAGCTCGGCCTCTCCCATGTGGTCATCACCTCCGTGGACCGGGACGATCTCGCGGACGGCGGCGCCGAGCATTTCGCCCGCACCATCCGCGCCATCCGCGCCGCAAGCCCCGGCACGACCATCGAAATCCTCACGCCTGATTTCTTGCGCAAGCCGGGCGCCATCGAGGTGGTGGTCGCGGCGAAGCCCGACGTGTTCAACCATAATCTGGAAACTGTGCCGGCGAAGTATCTCACCGTGCGGCCGGGCGCGCGCTATTTCCACTCACTGCGCCTGTTGCAGCAGGTGAAGGAGCTGGACCCCTCCATCTTCACCAAGTCCGGCATCATGGTGGGCCTGGGCGAAGAGCGGAACGAGGTGCTCCAGCTCATGGACGACCTGCGCTCGGCGGAGGTGGATTTCATCACCATCGGCCAATATCTCCAGCCCACCCGCAAGCATCACAAGGTGGAACGCTTCGTGACGCCGGATGAATTCGCCGCCTTCGAGACGGTCGCCTATGCCAAGGGCTTCCTGATGGTGTCGTCGAGCCCGTTGACGCGCTCTTCGCACCATGCGGGCGATGACTTCGCGCGCCTGCGCAGCGCCCGCGAGGCAAAGCTCGGTCGGGTGTGAGCGCGTGCCGTCTTTCTCCAGCAAGCGCGTGGTGAACCATTCCGCGCCCGAGATGTTCGATCTCGTGGCGGATGTGGACCATTACCCGGAATTCGTGCCGCTCTGCCAAGCCTTGCGGGTGCGCCGCCGCTCGCCCGGCGGGGAAGGACAGGAGGTGCTCGTCGCGGATATGACGGTCGCCTACAAGCTGATCCGCGAGACCTTCACCTCCCGTGTCACACTGGACCGGCCGAAGCTCACCATCCATGTGGAATATCTGGACGGGCCGTTCAGCCGCCTCGACAATCGCTGGGAGTTCCGCGACCTGGAGGGTGGCAGCAAGTGCGAGGTGAGCTTCTTCATCTCCTATGAATTCCGCTCGCGCACCCTGGGCCTGCTGATGGGCGCCATGTTCGACGCCGCTTTCCGCCGCTTCGCCGATGCGTTCGAGAAGCGGGCGGATGCGGTGTACGGGGCGGCTTGACGCGCTCAGAACCGCGCCAGCGTCTCCAGCATCTCCAGCGCCACAAGCACCGAGCGGGCGCGGATGTCGGCACGCTCCAGCGGGCCGAAGCGCTCCTCGCGGTGCACCACCAGTCCGCCGCGCTTGGCGGCCGCGAAATGCACCAGCCCCACCGGCTTTTCATCAGATCCACCGCCCGGACCTGCGACCCCGGTGATGGCGACCGCAAGGCCGGTGCCGGCGGCGGCGAGCGCGCCGCGCGCCATGGCGCGCGCGGTCTCCTCGCTCACCGCGCCATGGGCGGCAAGGATCGCCTCGGGCACGCCCAGCATCGCCATCTTGGCGGCGTTGGAATAAGTGACGAAGCCGCGATCCACCACGTCGGACGACCCGGCGATATCGGTCAGCGCGCCGATCACGAGGCCGCCGGTGCAGGATTCGGCGGTGGCGAGCGTGAGGCCGGCAGCGCGGCAGGTTTCGAGCACACGTCGGGCACGGTCCTGGGTTTCCAGATCGCTCACAGCAAATCCTCCTCGGGCAGGCGGATGGTGGCGGACGCCATGGCGGCAATGCCTTCGCGCCGGCCGGTGAAGCCGAGCCGCTCGGTGGTGGTGGCCTTCACGCTGATGCGGCCGAGGGCGACGCCCGTGATCTCGCCGATGCGGGCGCGGATGGCGTCGCGATGCGGGCCGATCTTCGGGGCTTCGCAGATCAGCGTCAGGTCGAGATGGGCGATGCGGCCGCCGCGCGCGCGCACCTTGTCGAGCGCGAACACCAGGAAACGGTCGGAGGTCGCGCCCTTCCATTGCGGGTCGGAGGGCGGGAAATGGGCGCCGATATCGCCGTCGCACAAGGCGCCGAGCACGGCGTCGGTGAGCGCGTGAAGACCCACGTCGGCATCCGAATGGCCGTCCAGGCCCTTGTCGAAGGGAATGGCGAGGCCGCCGAGCATCACATGGTCGCCGGGACCGAAGGCATGCACATCGAAGCCGGTGCCGGTGCGCACATCGGTGAGCGGAGCCGCGCCCTCGCGGGCGGCGCGGGCCAGATCGTCGGCGGAGGTGAGTTTCATATTGCCCGCTTCTCCTTCAAAGGTTGCGACGGCGTGCCCCGCCCATTCCATCACGGCGGCGTCGTCGGTCAGGCCGGCGACACCGCCGGCTTGCGCCGCATCATGGGCGGCGCGCAGCATGTCATACCGGAAAGCCTGGGGTGTCTGCACGGCACGCAGCGTGGCGCGCACGGGCGTGGAGGCGACGGTGCCGAAACCGTCCACCACCTTGATGGTATCGGTCACGCCCGTCACCGGCACAGCCGCGCCATGGGTGGCTGCTGCTTCCACCGCGCGGGCGATCAGGGCGTCGCTGACAAACGGGCGGGCGGCATCGTGCACCAGCACCAGGTCCGGAGCCTCGCCCGCCAGGGCCTCGAGGCCGGCGCGCACCGAATCCTGCCGCTCGCGTCCCCCGGCCACCGCGGGGCGCACCTTGGCGAGGCCGTCGGCGGCGGCGGCGAAGCGCGCTTCGTCATCGGGATGGATCACCACCTGGATGGCATGGATGCCGGGATGCTCAGCGAACAGGCGCAAGGTGCGCCGCAGGACGGTTTCCGCGCCGAGACGATGATATTGTTTGGGCAACGGCCCGCCGGCGCGGGTCCCGCGACCCGCCGCCACCACGATGACCGCGCACGTCGTCATGAGGTCCGTTCCTTTTTTCGCCATTTGCTCCTTGAACCGCGCCGGAACCCGCCGCGCAAGGGGACAAAAAAGCGGCGGTCGCCTGTGCCTTCGGCAGCCTTCGCACCGCACCATGCGCTTCATTGCAACGCTGCCCTTGCGTGTGCAACGCAATTGTCTAGAATGTAGGCATTCCCTAGGTGGCCTAAAATCTGTGCAAGAGCTTCTTCCTTCATCCCTTTCAGGTCTTCGAATCGGCCCCCACGCCCTGCCGAACCCGGTCGTGCTCGCCCCGATGGCGGGCATTACCGATGCGCCGGTGCGGCGCATGGCGGTACGATATGGCGCCGGGCTCGTGGTGTCCGAGATGGTCGCCAGCGAGGCGCTGCTCGACGGCCATGGCGAGACCACCCTTCGCGCCGAACGGGCCGGCATTCCGCTCCACGCCGTGCAATTGGCCGGCAACGATCCCCATTGGATGGGGGAGGCCGCCCGCATGGCCGAGGCGGAAGGCGCGGACATCATCGACATCAACATGGGCTGCCCGGCCAAGCGCGTGACCACCGGCGCGGCGGGTGCGGCCCTGCTGCGGGACCTGCCCCTGGCGGCGCGGATCATCGCGGCGGTGCGCGCGGCGGTTAGCGTGCCGGTGACGCTCAAGACTCGCCTGGGCTGGGACGGCGCGGCGCGGATCGCGCCGGTGCTCGCCACCATCGCCGAGGATGCGGGCATCGCTCTGCTGACCATCCATGGCCGGACCCGGTGCCAGTTCTACACCGGCGAAGCCGATTGGGGCGCGATCGCCGAGGTGAAGGCGAAAGTCGCCATTCCCGTGCTCGCCAATGGCGATCTGACCAGCTGCGCCGATGTCGGCCCCATGCTGTCCGCGTCCGGCGCGGACGGGGTGATGATCGGGCGCGGTGCGCAGGGGCGCCCCTGGTTTCCCGGACAGGTGGCGCGCTTCCTGGAAACCGGGCGGGCGCCCGCCGACCCCGGCCTTTGCGAGCAGCGCGACGTGCTGCTGGAAATGTATGAGGGCTGGCTCGCCCTCTACGGCCCCGGTCTCGGCCTGCGGCAGGCCCGCAAGCATATCGGCTGGGCGCTGGAGGCGGCGGCGGCGAGCGCCGGCCGGGAGCAAGACTGGGTCAAGCCATGGCGGGCAAGGCTGCTGCGCATGGAAGACCCTCAAGCGGTGATGGGCGGGATCCGCGCCGCGTTCGATGATGCCAATTGGAAGGCCGCGGCATGAAGGCAGATGCAAAGCGCCGGCCCGAGCCGGAGACGAATTTTACCCGCGCCATCCTCGACGCGGTGCCCCATCCGGTGATCACGGTTTCCGATACCGGGCAGATCGTCGACGCCAATGTGGCGGCGGAGGCCTTCTTTGAAGTGAGCCTGCCGGTGCTGCGGCGCCGGCCGTTCGCGGAATTCGTGCCGTTCGGCACGCCGCTGCTCGGCCTGATCGATCAGGTGCGGGCGCGCGGCGCGCCGGTGAACGAATATCGCGTGGACCTCGGCACGCCCAAGAACGGCGGCGAGCGGGTCGTCGACATCCACGTCGGGCCGGTTTCCGAGCGGCCGGGCCATGTGGTGGTGATGATCCAGGAGCGCACCATCGCCGACAAGATGGACCGCCAGCTGACCCATCGCGGCGCCGCCCGCTCGGTGAGCGCGCTGGCCTCCATGCTGGCGCACGAGATCAAGAATCCGCTCTCCGGCATTCGCGGCGCGGCGCAATTGCTGGAGCAGTCGGCGGGCGACGAGGACCGCGCGCTCACCCGCCTCATCACCGACGAGGCCGACCGCATCGTGAAGCTGGTGGACCGCATGGAGGTGTTCTCCGACGAGCGGCCCATCGCCCGCGAGCCGGTGAACATCCATGCGGTGCTGGAGCATGTGCGCACGCTCGCCGCCTCGGGCTTTGCGCGGCATATCCGCTTCATCGAGGAATACGACCCCTCGTTGCCGCCGGTCTATGCCAACCGCGACCAATTGGTGCAGGTGTTCCTCAATCTGGTGAAGAACGCGGCCGAGGCCATCGATTCCGAGACCGACGGGGAAATCCATCTCACCACCGCGTTCCGCCCCGGCGTGCGGCTCACGGTGCCCGGCGCCTCCTCCCGCGTCAGCCTGCCGCTGGAATTCTGCGTCAAGGACAATGGCAAGGGCGTGCCGGACGACCTTCTGCCCCACCTGTTCGACCCGTTCGTGACCACCAAGCCGACGGGAAGTGGCCTCGGCCTTGCATTGGTGGCGAAGATCATCGGCGATCATGGCGGGATCGTCGAATGCGACAGCCAGCCCCGGCGAACCAGCTTCCGGGTTCTCCTTCCCATGTATCGCGGCACACGTGTCGCCTCCGAGGACAACTGAGGTATCCATGCCCACGGGAAGCATTCTGGTCGCCGACGACGATGCTGCGATCCGTACCGTGCTCAATCAGGCCCTGTCGCGGGCCGGATATGAGGTGCGCTCATGCGGGAATGCGGCCACCCTCTGGCGCTGGGTGAGCCAGGGGGATGGCGATCTGGTCATCACCGACGTGGTGATGCCGGACGAGAACGCCTTCGACCTCCTGCCACGCATCAAGAAGGCACGGCCCGACCTGCCGGTCATCGTCATGAGCGCGCAGAACACGTTCATGACGGCGATCCGGGCCTCCGAGCGCGGCGCCTATGAATATCTGCCCAAGCCGTTCGACCTGAAGGAGCTGATCTCCATCGTCGGCCGCGCGCTCGCCGAGCCGAAGAAGTCGGACCAGCATCCGCTCGGCTCCGAGGAGCAGGACAATATCCCGCTGGTTGGCCGCTCGCCGGCGATGCAGGAAATCTACCGCCTGCTCGCCCGCCTGATGCAGACCGACCTCACGGTGATGATCGCCGGCGAGAGCGGCACCGGCAAGGAACTGGTGGCGCGGGCGCTGCACGACTACGGCAAGCGCCGCACCGGCCCGTTCGTCGCCATCAACATGGCGGCGATCCCGCGCGACCTCATCGAGAGCGAATTGTTCGGCCACGAGAAGGGCTCGTTCACGGGCGCAACCACCCGCAACACCGGCCGCTTCGAGCAGGCGGAGAGCGGCACGCTGTTCCTCGACGAGATCGGCGACATGCCCATGGAGGCGCAGACCCGTCTGCTGCGGGTGCTCCAGCAGGGGGAATACACGACGGTCGGCGGGCGCACGCCCATCAAGACCGACGTGCGCATCATCGCCGCCACCAACAAGGACCTGCGCACGCTGATCCAGCAGGGCCTGTTCCGCGAGGACCTGTTCTTCCGCCTGAACGTGGTGCCGCTGCGCCTGCCGCCGCTGCGCGAGCGCTCCGAGGACGTGCCGGACCTGGTGCGCCACTTCTTCCTCCAGGCGGAGCGGGAGGGCCTGCCGGCGAAGCAGATCGATACCGCCGCCCTGGACCGGCTGAAGCGCTATCGCTGGCCCGGCAACGTGCGCGAGCTTGAAAACCTCGTGCGCCGGCTTTCGGCCCTGTACCCGCAGGAGATCATCACCCCCGGCATCATCGAGGCCGAGCTGTCCGAGCCGGTGCCGAGCGCGGGCGCCGAGGACGGGCCGGTGGATGCCACGCTGGCGGCGTCGGTGGAGCGGCACCTCAATACATATTTCGCCGGCTTCGGCGAAGACCTGCCGCCTCCCGGTCTTTATCACCGGATCCTGCGCGACGTGGAATATCCACTGCTGTCGGCGGCTCTTGCTGCAGCGCGGGGTAATCAGATCAAGGCGGCGGAATTGCTCGGCCTGAACCGCAATACCTTGCGCAAGAAGATCCGGGATCTGGATATTCAGGTCATTCGCACCAGCCGTTAATCTGGGACTAAACGTGATCTTATGCGTGCAAGCCGCAAATCCAGGGAATAAGATTTCCGCTGGGGGCGGTCCGGTTACGCGATGACGCGCGATAAGGCACCGCGTTTGTTGATGGCTGGATGCAAGGACCTGCTATGGGTGAGGTCGCTTTGAGTCAGCTGCTCTGGGCGATGAATGCGTTCGTCGCCCAGAGCGATGACGGCGACCTTTGGAGCGAGGCGCTGGGGCGGGTCTGCGCCGAAATCGGCCAGACCTTCGGCCTCAGCCGCGTCGCCTTGTTCGAGATCAGTCAGGACGGACAGCAGGACGGACAGCCGGGGCTCGGAGTGGTGTGCAGGGCCGATTGGGCGCGGCCGGGCCTTGCTCCCATAGGCCGCACCCGCCACCGCGCCATCGCCCCCGACAGCCCCGACGATCTCCAGCGCGACTGGGCGCGCCGGCGCATCCGCGGCGAGGTGATCGAAGGGTTCACCCGCGATCTCACCGGCTATCTGCGCGCCTATTTCGAGGCCCACCAGATCGTGCGCTTCTACACCGTGCCGGTGATGGCGACCGGCCATTGGTGGGGCCATTTCTGCATCGCCCACGACGACCCGGACCAGCCGTGGGACGAGGCCGTGAAAGCGCTGTGCCATCTCGTGGCGAGCATGGTGGCGCGGTCCGCCGAATGCATGCGGGCCGAGCGGGAATTGAACGACGTCACGTTGCGCAGCATGCTCGGCTCGGCGCTCGATGCCGTCGTCACCATCGACGAAGCCGGCATGATCCTGGAGTTCAACCCGGCGGCCGAGCGGATCTTCGGGTTTCGGCGCGCGGATGCGATCGGCCGCACGCTTGGCGCCACCATCATTCCGCCGCGCTATGCCATGTCGCACCAGGCCGGCCTCAAGCGCTATCTGGAAGAAGGCACGCCCCACATCCTCGGGCGCCGCGTGGAGCTTCAGGGCCGGCGGGCAGACGGCAGCCTGTTTCCGGTGGAACTGACCGTCACCGAGATTCGCGGGGCCACACGGCGCGTCTTCACCGCCTATCTGCGGGACATCTCCAATTTCGTGGATGCCCAGGAGGCGCTGGAGCGGCTCGCCTATCATGACGCCATGACCGCACTGCCCAACCGGGCCGGCCTGATGCGCCTGGTCGCGGAAGCGCCGAGCGCGCCGACCGGCGTGGTCGTCGTGCATTTCCGCGATCTCGACGTGCTCGCCGCGAGCCTCGGGCGCGAATTCACCGAGCCGGTGGCCGCGCAACTGGCCTTGCGGCTGCGCCTGGCGCTGCGGGGCGATGCCATGCTGGCGCGCACCGGCGAGCGCGAATTCGCCATCATCCTGTTTCGCGGCTCGGATGCGCTGGCCACGGGGCGCAGCGTCGATGCGCTGTTCCAGGCGCCGCTGGAGAGCGAGGGCCGGCGCTTCTATCTGCGCGCCCGCATCGGCATCGCCCGCGAGCAGGGCCAGTTGGAAGACATGCTGCGCGATGCGGAAATGGCGCTCCATGCCCAGGGACGCGGCCATGCGGTGGTGTTCGACCAGTCGCTGCGCGCGGACCATCAGGAGCGCCTGGCGCTGGAAACCGACCTGCGGGACGCGATCCTGCGGCGCTCGCGCGACCTCTACATGGTGTTTCAGCCCATCGTGTGCTGCAAGACCGGGACGGTGATGGGCTTCGAGGCCCTCGCCCGGTGGAGCCATCCCGCGCTGGGGAATGTGGAGCCCAGCGAGTTCGTCGCCATCGCCGAGGCCTCGGGCCTGTCCGAGCAATTGGGCGAGCTGGTGCTGGAACGGGCGGTGGCGGCCTGCGCCCGGTGGAACCACGACCGCACCTCCCTCGGGCTCGGTGCGCGCTATGTGTCGGTCAATCTCTCCGCCCCGCAGGTGATGGCCCCCGATCTCGTGGCGCGGATCGCCAATATCCTTCAACAGGTGAACCTGAACGGCGACCAGGTGCTGTTCGAGCTGACCGAGAGCACCTTGCTGTCCGAGCCGGAAAAGGCCGTCGAGGTCATGGTCCAGCTGCAATCCCTGGGCTGCAAGGTAGCCATCGACGATTTCGGCACCGGGTATTCCTCCTTCAGCTATCTCCAGCGCCTGCCGGTGAACGTGCTGAAGATCGACCGCTCCTTCATCCGCGAGATCGTCGACAATTCCCGGTCGCGGCGAATCGTCGGGGTGATGGTGGATCTGGCCCACGCCTTCGGCATCGAGGTGGTGGCGGAGGGTGTGGAAAACGACGCGGCCCTGAACGAGATCGTGGCCCTCGGCAGCGATTGCGTCCAAGGCTTCCTCGTGGGCCGTCCCATGCGCGAGGACGAGGCCCTGCACTGGCCCGACGGCGGCCGCAGCGCCTGACACTTTTCGCCCGCGATCCCTGACAAGCGACTGGACCCGTCGCAATTGTCACATTTTTGCACCAGTGTTGTCTCATTGCATCAGTCGTGCTGATTCCCGGCGCGCTTCAGGGCCCTTTTCTCCATGACGAATGCCAGCCTGGACACCGCCGACAACCGTGCCACGGGCGGGGGAATGCCAGGAGCGAGCCCGTTGCTGAGCGTGGGCCTGTTCGCGCCGGCGCTGGTGGTGCTGGCGCTCTGTTCCGCCTTGGCCACCTTCCTGATCCTGATGGGCCTGACGCCGGTGGTGCCGAGCCACGAGGTGGTGATCGGCCTGCTGGCCGGCAACGCGCTTGCGGTGGCCATCCTGTCCACCATGGTGGGGCGCGAGGTGTGGCGGATCGTCCGGGCGCGGGCGAGGGGCCGGGCCGCTTCGCGACTGCATGTGCGCATCGTCGCCCTGTTCGCGGTGGTCGCCGTGGTTCCGGCCATCCTGGTGGCGGGCGTCGCGAGCCTGACCCTGGATCGCGGGCTGGATCGGTGGTTTTCCGTGCGCACCCAGGAAATCGTCGCCAATGCGGTGCAGGTGGCGCAGACCTATGTGCGCGAGCATGCGCTGAACATTCGCGGCGACGTTCTCGCCATGAGCGCCGATCTCAATCGCCTCAAGCCGCTCTATGACACCGACCGGACGCACTTCCGGCAGATCCTCACCGCCCAGGCGACCGTGCGCAATCTGCCCGCCGCGCTGATGATCGAGCGCGACCTGAAAGTGGTCGAGGGCGCGCAGGTGATGCCGGGCCGGGAGTTCCTGGTGCCGGCCAATATCGCCATTGGGGAGGCGACAACCGAGCAGCCGATCATCTATCTGCCGTCCGATGCGAATTTCGTCGGGGCCTTGATCAAGCTGAAGGATTATCCCGATCTCTATCTCTATGTGGCGCGGCCCATAGATCCGAGGGTGATTGGCTATCTGAATACCACGCGGGAGACGCTCGCGGATTATCAGAGCCTGGAGGAGCGCCGCTTCGGGGTGCAGGTGGCGTTCGCGCTGATGTATGCGGTCATCACGCTGATCGTGCTGCTCTCGGCGGTCTGGCTCGGCATCAATGTGTCGAAATGGCTGGTGGCGCCGATCCGCAGGCTGATGTCGGCGGCGGATCACGTGGCGGCGGGCAATCTCGACGTGCAGGTGCCGATCTATCGCTCCGAGGGCGATTTCGCGACGCTGGGCGAGACCTTCAACAAGATGACCGCCGAGCTGCGCAACCAGCATGACGCGCTGCTGCGGGCGCGCGATCAGATCGACGTGCGCCGCCGCTTCACCGAGGCGGTTCTCTCCGGCGTCGGGGCGGGGGTGATCGGGCTCGATTCCGACGAGCGGGTCACCATCCTCAACCGCTCTGCCGAAAAGCTGCTGGGCGTGAAGGAGGCCGATGCGCTCGGCCATCCCCTGGCCGAGGTGGTGCCCGAGACCGCTTCCCTGATCGGCGAGGCCGAGGCCGGGCGCGAGCGTGTCGTCCAGGGCAATATCACGGTGCAGCGCGAGGGGCGCGAGCGGGTGTTCGCCGTGCGCGTCACCACGGAGCAATCCTCCGAGGCCGACCACGGGTGGGTGGTGACGCTGGACGATATCACGGCGCTGATCTCGGCCCAGCGCACCTCCGCCTGGGCCGACGTGGCGCGCCGCATCGCGCATGAGATCAAGAACCCGCTGACGCCCATCCAGCTTTCGGCGGAGCGGCTGAAGCGCAAGTACGGCAAGCACATCACGCAGGATCGCGACGTGTTCGACCAGTGCACCGACACCATCATCCGCCAGGTGGGCGATATCGGCCGGATGGTGGATGAATTCTCCTCCTTCGCCCGCATGCCGAAGCCGGTGGTGGACAGCCAGGATCTCGCCGAGACCCTGCGACAGACGCTTTTCTTAATGAAGGTCGGTCATCCCGAAGTCACGTTCGAGGCCGACATCCCTTCCTCCCTCCCGGCGCGGTTCGACCGTCGCCTGATTTCCCAGGCCCTGACCAACATCCTCAAAAATGCCGCCGAGGCCATCGAGGCCGTTCCGGCGGAACAACGTGGCAAGGGGCTGATCCGCGTGAAGGCGGACCAGTCCGGCGAAGATCTGGTGGTTGATGTGATCGACAACGGAACCGGCCTGCCCCAGGAGAAGCGCAACCGCCTCCTGGAGCCGTATGTGACCACGCGTGAAAAAGGCACCGGCCTCGGCCTCGCCATCGTCGGCAAGATCATGGAAGAGCACGGCGGCGGCATCGAGCTTTACGACTCGCCCGAGGGACGCGGCGCCTGGATCCGGCTGCGCATGCGCGCCGACGGGCCGATCCTGGTGCCGGCCGACCAGAAGAAGGGGGCTTGAACCATGGCCCATGACATTCTGATCGTCGACGATGAAGCCGACATCTGCGGCCTGGTGGCCGGCATCCTGGAGGACGAAGGCTATTCCGCCCGCACCGCCCGGGACGCCGACAGCGCGCTCGCCGCCATCGCCACCCGCCGGCCGAACCTGATCTTCCTGGACATCTGGCTCCAGGGCAGCCGCATGGACGGGCTGGAATTGCTCGACACCATCAAGCTGGCGCACCCCGACGTGCCGGTGGTGATGATTTCCGGCCACGGCAATATCGAAACCGCCGTCGCCGCCATCAAGCGCGGCGCCTATGACTTCATCGAGAAGCCGTTCAATGCGGATCGCCTGATCGTCATCACCGAGCGCGCGCTGGAAACCCTGCGCCTGCGGCGGGAAGTGCGCGAACTCAAGCAGATGACCCAGCCGCAGACCCTGGTGGGCCGCTCCAGCGCGATCCAGCAGCTGAAGGCGACCATCGACCGGGTCGGCCCCACCAACAGCCGGATCCTGATCATCGGCCCGTCGGGATCGGGCAAGGAGCTGACCGCCCGCATGGTTCACGCGGTGTCGAACCGCAATCAGGGGCCGTTCATCGTCATCAACGCCGCGGCGATCACGCCGGAGCGGCTGGAATATGAATTGTTCGGCGTCGAGGCCGGCGAGGGGCGCGAGGCCCGGCGCGGCGCGCTGGAGGAAGCCCACGGCGGCACGCTGTTCCTGGACGAGATCGCCGACATGCCGCGCGAGACCCAGAACCGGGTGCTGCGCGTGCTGGTGGAACAGACCTTCACGCGCATCGGCGGCACGGACAAGGTGAGCGTGGATGTGCGCATCATCTCCTCCACCGGCCGCAATCTGGAGGAAGAAATTGCCCAGGGGCGGTTCCGCGAAGATCTCTATCACCGCCTCAGCGTGGTGCCGATCCGCGTGCCGCCGCTGGCCGAGCGGCGCGAGGACATCCCGGACCTCGTGGATTTCTTCATCGACCTGATCTCCCAGACCACCGGCCTGCCGAGCCGGAAGATCGCGGACGACGCCATGGCGGTGCTGCAATCCCACGACTGGCCGGGCAATGTGCGCCAGCTGCGCAACAATGTGGAACGGGTGCTGATCCTGGCGGGCGGGGATCCCGACGCCATCGTCACCGCCTCCATGCTGCCGCCGGACGTGGGGGCCTTGGTGCCCAACCTGCCCAACGGAAACGGCGGGGAGCATCTGATGGGCCTGCCGCTGCGCGAGGCCCGCGAGGTGTTCGAGCGCGAATATCTCGCCGCGCAGATCAATCGCTTCGGTGGAAATATCTCCCGCACGGCGGAATTTGTGGGCATGGAGCGCTCGGCTCTTCATCGAAAGCTCAAGGCTCTCGGCGTAGGGTAGGCATAGGCGCTGCGGCGTCGAGGGGATAAGCTGCGGCCGGGGTGAGGGGGAATCGCGCATGAAGGTCGTGATCTGCGGGGCGGGGCAGGTGGGGCTCGGCATTGCCGAGCGCCTCGCGAGCGAGCAGAACGACGTGTCCATCGTCGATGCCAGCGCACGCCGCATCCAGATCGCGACCGAGCAACTGGACGTGCGCGGCGTGGTCGGCCACGGCTCGCATCCCGACGTGCTCGCGAAGGCCGGCATCGAGCAGGCGGACATGCTGATCGCCGTGACCCTCCACGACGAGGTGAACATGGTGGCGTGCCAGGTCGCGCACTCCTTGTTCAACGTGCCGACCAAGGTCGCCCGCATCCGGGCCCAGACCTATCTGATGCCCGAATGGCGCGACATGCTCTCGCGCGACCATCTGCCCATCGACGTGGTCATCTCGCCCGAGATCGAGGTGGGCGAAATGGTGCTGCGGCGCCTGTCGCTGCCCGGCTCCATCGATACCGTCACGTTCGCCGACGGCGCGGTGGTGGTGGCCGGGGTGTATTGTTCCGAGGAATGCCCGATCCTCGACACGCCGCTGCGCGAATTGACCCAGCTGTTCCCGGATCTGCGCGCCACCATCGTGGCGGTCAACCGCGGCGGCAAGCCGCTCGTGCTCACCTCGCGCGATACCATCCAGGCCGGCGACATCGCCTATTTCGTCGCACGCTCCGATCAGGTGCGGCGCACCTTGTCCATCTTCGGCCATGACGAAGTGCCTGGGCAGCGCATCGTCATCGCCGGCGGCGGCAATATCGGCCTTTATGTCGCCGACCAGCTGGAAAAGCGCAATCCGATCGCCAAGATCAAGATCATCGAGAACGTGCCCGAGCGGGCGCAGGCGATCGCCGAAATCCTGTCGCGCTCGGTGGTGCTGAACGGCGATGCGCTCTCGCGCGAGATCCTGGACGAGGCGGGGGTCGGGGACGCCGACACCATGATCGCGCTCACCAATGACGATCGCATCAATATCGTCGCCTGCCTGCTCGCCAAGCAGATCGGCGCGCGGCGCATCCTCGCGCTGCTCAACGAGCCGGGCTACACCACCTTCGCCCGGGGCCTCGGCATCGATGCCCATGTGAACCCGCGCCAGATCACGGTGTCCAAGGTGCTTCAGCACGTGCGGCGCGGTCGCATCCGGGGCGTGCATTCGCTGCTCGACGGGGCGGGCGAGATGATCGAGGCGGAAGCGCTGGAGACCTCGCCTTTGGTCGGCAAGCCGCTGCGCGACATCGATTTGCTGAAGGGCCTGCGCGTCGGGGCGCTGGTGCGCAACGGCGAAGTGCTGCTGCCGACCGGCGACACGGTGGTGCGCGCGCAGGACCGGGTGATCCTGTTCGCCTTGGCGGAGCGCATCAAGCGCGTGGAACAGCTGTTCCGCGTGAGCCTCGAATTCTTTTAAAGCGCCGCCTCCATGCCCTCCATTCTCCGGCTTCTCGCGCTGGCGCTCCTGTGGGTGGGCGGCGCCGCGCTGTTGCCCGCGCTGGTCTCGGCGCGCAACGGGGAAGGGCAGGCGCCGATTTTCCTCGCCACCACGCTCGCCTGCGTCTTCTTTGCCGGGGCCATGCGGCTGTCCTGCGCCGGGGTGAAGGTGCGGATGCGCCGGCTCCATGCGTTCGCCGCGCTGGCCGCGCTCTGGCTGCTGGTGCCGGTGGTGGCCGCGCCGGCGGTGGCGGTGGCGAGCGGCCTCGATCTGTGGCGCGCCTGGTTCGAGGCGCTGTCCGCCTTCACCACCACCGGATTTACGGCGGTGCACGAGGCGCCGCGCAGCCTTTATGTGTGGTTCGCCTTGCTGCAATGGAGCGGCGGCCTTTTGACCATCGTCTCCGGCGTGGCGGTGCTGGCGCCGGCCGGGCTCGCGGGCCTGCCCCATCGCGCCCAGGCGGGGGTCGACGGGCTGGAAATCGTCGATACCGCCGGCGTGGTGCGCGATATTGCGCCGATCTATGCCGCGGCGACCCTGCTGGCGCTGATCGTCCTGCTGGCGAGCGGCAATTCGCTCTATGTGGCCTTGTGCCTTGCTTCGGCGGCGACCTCCTCCGGCGCCCATGTGCCGCCCCAGGCGGTGGAGGCGCTGCGCACCAGCGTCGCCACGCCGCTGGCGATGGTCCCGTTCCTGCTGTGGTCGGCCACCAGCGTGCGCTGGCACCGGGCGCTGGTGACCCGGCGCATTCATGCCGCGCCGGAGCAATCGGAAAGCGTGCTGCTGCTCGGCTATTGGGTGGTGGCAGCGATCGTGCTCGGTGCCATCATTTTCCGCGATCCGTCGGATATCTCGGTGCGCGCGTCGCTGGAGATGGGCGTGTTCAGCGCCGCCTCGCTGATCGCCACCAGCGGTCTCGTCAGCGGCGCGGAAGTCTATGGCATCGTGCCGCCGGCCCTGGTGCTGGGCATGGTGCTGGTGGGAGGCGGGGCGCTTTCGGTCACCGGAGGCATCAAATTGCTGCGGCTGCGCGCCATGCTGCTGCGGGCCCAGGGCGATTTGATGCGGCTCATCTCGCCCCATCTGGTGCAGCCGGCGCGCACCGGTGAAGGGGGGGTGGGCTCGGCCATGCGAGGCGTGTGGATCGGCCTCGTGTCGGTGCTCGCGACGCTCGCTCTCACGACCATACTCATGAGCATTTCCATGCCCAGCCTCCAGGCCGGCATCACGGCGGCGGTGGCTGCGCTGACCAATAGCGGGCCGATCTACGACGCGGCGAATGCGGACTGGCCCGCCATTTCCACCCTGCCGCCGCTATCCGTGCTCGGTGCCGCCTTCGCCATGATCGCCGGCCGGCTGGAGACGGTGGGCGCGTTCGTGCTCATCCACCTTGCCTTCTGGCGCAGTTGAGGTTCGAATTCCGCCATGTCCCGCATTGCCTATGTGAACGGCCGCTACCTGCCCCACCGCGACGCCTTCGTGCATGTGGAGGATCGCGGCTATCAGTTCGCCGACGGCGTGTATGAAGTCTGCGAGGTGCGTGGCGGCAAATTGATCGACGCACGCCGCCATCTCGACCGGCTCGACCGCTCGCTGAAGGAATTGCGCATCGCCGCGCCCATGTCGCGCGCCGCCCTGGAAACGGTGCTGCACGAGACAGTGCGCCGCAATCTGGTGCGCGACGGGCTGGTCTATCTCCAGGTGACGCGCGGCGTTGCCCGGCGCGACCATGGCTTTCCCGCCGCCAGCGTGCCGCCGAGCATCGTGGTGACCGCCCGTTCGGCCAATTTCGCCAAGAACGACGCCACCGCGGCGGCGGGGATGAAGGTGATCTCGCTGCCGGAAAATCGCTGGGACCGGGTGGACATCAAGACCGTCGGCCTTCTGCCCAATGTGCTGGCCAAGCAGGCGGCGCGCGAGGCCGGGGCGGGGGAGGCCTGGTTCGTGGATGCGCAGGGCCATGTGACCGAGGGCGCCTCCACCAATGCCTGGATCGTGACCCAGGACGGGCGGCTCGTGACCCGGCCGGCGGAGCACGGCATCCTGCGCGGCATCACCCGCACCGTGCTCATGGACGTCGCCGCCGCGATGCAGCTCAGGGTTGAAGAGCGGGCCTTTACCCTGGACGAGGCCAAGGCGGCCAAGGAAGCGTTCGTTTCCTCCGCCACCTCGCTGATCATGCCCGTGATCGCCATTGACGATACGCCGGTGGGGACGGGCGAGGTGGGCCCGGTAGCCCGCAATCTGCGGGCCCAGTTCCACAAATTCGCCGAGGCCTCCGCTTGATGCAGCACAATATCCTGATGCTGCGGGGCAAAAATTGCAGTTGCACCGATTTTTCGCTGTGCCATCCTAGGCTGCTAACTCCCGCCCTTCGATCGCTGCTTCGCGTCGGGTAGGGCGGGGCAACGCCGAAAGAAACGGATACGAAAATGGCGGCGGAACGGACACAAAATCTGCAGGACACATTCCTCAATCACGTCCGCAAGAACAAGACTCCCCTCACGATCTTCCTGGTGAACGGGGTAAAGTTGCAAGGTGTGGTGACGTGGTTCGACAATTTCTGCGTCTTGCTGCGGCGCGATGGCCACTCTCAGCTTGTCTACAAGCACGCGATTTCGACCATCATGCCCGGTCATCCCGTGCAATTGTTTGACCCGACCGACGAGGTCGCGGCGGAGAAGGCGTAACGATACGTGGAGCATAAGGACGAACGGAGCGCGCCGAAGGTCGGGGCAAGAAGCGTCGAACGCCAGGCCCCGCCCACACGGTGCGCAGTGATCACGCCGTTTTCATCAAATCGGGCCCGTTGGACGCAGAAGGGCGCGGCGCACGAGCGCCGTTCTCCCGAAGCGCGGCTCGACGAGGCGGTGGGCCTCGCCATGGCCATCGATCTGGAGGTGGTCTATCGCGGCCTCGTGCCCTTGGCCGAGGTGAAGCCTGCCACCTATCTCGGCTCCGGTAAGGTGGAAGAGATCGCCGGAATCGTCCAGGCGGAAGAGATCGGCCTCGTGTTCTTCGATGCCGCGCTCTCCCCCGTGCAGCAGCGCAATCTGGAAAAGGCGTGGTCCACCAAGGTGGTGGACCGCACCGCCCTGATCCTGGAGATCTTCGGCAGCCGCGCCCGCACGAAGGAAGGCACGCTTCAGGTGGAACTCGCCCACCTGAACTACCAGCGCTCGCGCCTCGTGCGGTCCTGGACCCATCTGGAGCGCCAGCGCGGCGGTTTCGGCTTCCTGGGCGGTCCCGGTGAAACCCAGATCGAGGCCGACCGCCGGCAGATCGGCGAACGCATCATCCGCATCGAGCGCGACCTTGAGCAGGTGAAGCGCACCCGCGCGCTGCACCGCACAAGCCGCAAGCGCGTGCCCTATCCCGTGGTTGCATTGGTTGGCTATACCAATGCGGGTAAGTCCACATTGTTCAACCGTCTTACTCGTTCCGAGGTGATGGCGCAGGACCTGCTGTTCGCAACCCTTGATCCGACCTTGCGCGCAGTGGACCTGCCCCATGGCACGCGGATCATCCTGTCTGACACCGTGGGCTTCATCTCGGATCTGCCGACCCAATTGGTGGCGGCGTTCCGCGCCACGCTGGAAGAGGTGATCGAGGCGGACGTCATCCTGCACGTGCGGGACGTCTCCCACCCCGACAGCCAGGCGCAGGCCGACGATGTGAAGGACGTGCTCACCGACCTCGGCATCGATATCGAGGCCAGCGGGCGCGTGCTGGAAGTGTGGAACAAGATCGACCTGCTTTCGCAGGAAGCCCGCGAGGCGATGGAGAACACCGCCGCGCGCGCCGATCTCGCGGACCGGCCGATCCTGGTCTCCGCCCTCACCGGGGCCGGCACGTCCGATCTGCTGGATGTGGTGGAACGCCAGATCACTGCCGGCCGTGTGACACTGGACGTGACGGTGGCCGCCGACGATGGCGAAGGCCAGGGCTGGCTCTATCGCCATGGCGAGGTGCTGGAGCGCCGCACCGATGAGGACGGCGTGATGCATTTCGCCCTGCGCATCCTGCCCGAGCGCGCGCCCCTGGTGACGCGGCGGTTCGGCGCCGGCCGCGTGAATCAGATGTGAGAACCAGGCGGGGCGGCGACGGTCAGCCCGACGTCCGCCCGCGCAGGCGAGCCGAATGAGCAGAGACGACATGCCTGACGAAGCCGAGGCGCTGAAGGTGCGCCTGCGCAAGGACCTTCGCGACGCGATGGTCGCCCGGCAGCCGGTTCGCGTGCGCGTGCTGCGCCTGCTCGTGGGCGCGCTGGACAATGCCCAGGCCGTGCCGCTTACCTGCGAGCATGAGACTTATGTCGTGCGCGACTTCGGCTCCCCTTCGGTGGAGGTGCCCCGGCTGTCGCTCGCTGCCGCTGCGGTCAGGCGGCTCCTCGAATCGGAGGTCGCTGCCCGGCATGAGGCGGCGGCGGAACTGACGCGCCTCGGTCAGTTGGAGCGGGCGGACCTGCTGCGCCAAGAGGCCGGGATCATCGCCATCTATCTCGGGTAGGATGCCGGCGGGAAAGCGCCAGCCCGGCCGCCCTCAGTCCCCGCCCTCACACCTGCCGCTCCACGCCCTTCGCCGCCACCCACAGCGCCTCCATCTCGTTGAGGCTCGCGTCTTTCGGCACGCGCCCGGTTTCGCCGAGGCGGTCCTCGACGAAGGCGAAGCGGCGGGAGAATTTCTCATTGGTGCCGCGCAAGGCCGCCTCCGGGTCCACGCCCGCATGGCGCGCGAGATTGACCGCCGCGAACAGCAGGTCGCCGATCTCGTCCTTGATGGCGTCCGTGCCGCCCGCCTCCAGCGCCTCGGAAACCTCGTCGGTCTCCTCGCGGATCTTGGCCAGCACTTGGCGCGCATCATTCCAGTCGAAGCCCACGCGGCCGGCCTTTTCCTGGAGCTTCACGGCGCGAGTCAGGGCCGGCAGGGCCACGGGCACGCCGTCGAGCGTGCGTCCGCCATCTTCCGCAGGGCGGCCGGCGGCGGCGCGGCGCTGGGCGCGCTCGGCCTTTTCCCGGGCCTTGATCTCTCCCCACAGGGCCTTCACCGCCTGGGGGGTGAGGTCGCGCGTGTCGCCGAACACATGGGGATGGCGGCGAATGAGCTTGGAGGTGATGGCCTCCACCACGTCGCCGAGATCGAACAGGCCCTGCTCTTCGCCGAGCCGGGAATGGAACACCACCTGAAACAGCAGGTCGCCGAGTTCGTCCGGCAGGTCGGCCATGTCGTTGCGGCCGATGGCGTCCACCACCTCATAGGCTTCCTCGACGGTATAAGGGGCGATGGTGGAGAAATCCTGCTCCAGGTCCCAGGGGCAGCCGGTGCCCGGCGTGCGCAGCGCGGCCATGATCTCCACGAGGCGGGCAAGATCGCGGGAAGGCTGCATGGGAGGCTCCGGAGAAGGGCGCCGCATGGCGGCGGCGGACGGGTGGGGCTATCATCGGTCTGTGTTGCCGTGAACGCGGGTCTGGCGAGGATAAAGCATGAGTTCCCCCTCAACCGAAAGCGCGGCTGCGCCCGCACCGTCCGACGACGACGCGGGCATCCGCCCCGGAGAGATCGCGGTCGCGCTGCCCCCGGCCTTCGATACCGGGCTTTATTTCATCGGCCGCATCCGCACGCCCTGGGCGCGGCGCGACGATTGCCCCAAGCGCGGCAGCGAGGACGGCCCCGTCTGCCGGCTGGAGATCGATCCGCGCTGGGAAGCCGCGCTGGAAGGCGTGGGGCGCGAGCCGCGCCTTCAGGTGCTCTATTTCATGGACCAGGCCCGGCGCGACCTGGTGGTGCAGATGCCCCGGCGCGCCAGCGCGGCGTCCGGCACCTTCGCGCTGCGCTCGCCGGTACGGCCCAATCCCATCGCCTCCTCGGTGGTGCTATTCGTCGCCCGCGAGGGGCTGAGCGTGCTGGTGCGCGGGCTCGATTGCATCGACGGTACGCCCCTGGTGGACCTCAAGCCGCAATATTGTACCCTGGCGCACGATGTGACTTAGCGTCATGTCGTGTCCGCGTGCTTGAGCTTTGACGAGGTTTGCCTTGACGACATCCACCGGTCTTTCCTTCGGCGCGGCTCCAGCGGACGGCGCACCGCCGACGGAAGAGGGTCTGATCTATAGTTTCCGGCCGCGCCTGATCGGCTCCGGCTCGCGCTTCCGACTCGATGGCGAGACGCTGCACTGGGCGGTCGGCGCCCGCTCCGGCGCGCTGGCCTTGCGCGACGTGGCGCGGGTGCGCCTGAGCTATCATCCCGGCCAATTGGCCTCGCCCAATTATGAGACCGTGATTCACGGCAAGGCGGGGGAAAAGCTCACCATCGGCTCGCTCTCGCGCACCTCCATCACCAATGTGGACGACCACCGCAAGGCCTATGCCGCCTTCATCGCCGCGCTGCACGGGGCGCTGCGGCCCCATGCGGGCGCCATCGTGTTCGACGGCGGCCTGCCGCCCTGGCGCTGGTGGCTCATGAGCGGATTGGCCGCCATCACCGCCCTCGGGCTGGTGGCGGTGCTGGCGAGCGCGCTCGGCAATGCCGACTGGATGGTGGGCGCTCTGATCGCGGTGCTGTGCCCGCTGCTGGCGTGGCCGCTCTGGGAGATGCTGTGGCGCAACCGGCCGGCGCCCTATTCGCCCTCGGCCTTGCCGGGGCGCCTGCTGCCGAGCTGAGGGCGGGCCTCGTCTTCCTGTGCCTTCTTCATCAGCCCCGCCGCCACATCGGCGACCCGGGGCGCGGGCAAGGCGGTGAAGGGCAGGGGGCGCGTCACCGCGATGGCGGCAAGGCCCAGGCGGGCCGTGAGCAGGCCGTTCACCACCCCTTCCCCGAGCCGGGCCGAGAGGCGCGCCGCGATGCCCGAGCCCACCAATTCCTGAACCAGCGTGTCGCCCGCCGCCATGCCGCCGGTGACTGCAAGGTGGCTCAACACATGGCGCACCAGGCGCAGCATGCCGAGCGCGCCGGGGCGCCCGCCATAGAGTTCCGCCAGCCGGCGGATCAGCACGAACGCGCTGTAGAGCACGAACAGAAGGTCCACCACCGCGCGCGGTGACACGGCGGTCACCACCGACACCCGCTTCGCCGTGTCGGAGACCAGTTGCCGCGCCCGCGCATCCAGGGGCGCCATCAAGGTGCGTTCGGTGAGCTGCACCAGGTCCGCCCCGTCGATGATCGCGCCGAGATGGGAGGAGAGATCGGCGCGCGCACGGGCGAGGACGGGCATCTCCTTGGCGATGCCGAGCAAATCGTGTGTCACCGCTTCAGCCAGCGGCCGGTCGTCATTGGCGAGCGCGAGCACCGCCCGTTCGCGAATGGAATCCAGGCTGGAAAAGCGCATCAGCCCGGCGACCTCGCGGCCGATGATGGCCACGACCGCCACCGCCAGCAGGCCCGCAAGCGCGAGGCCGAGATAGCCGAGCGCCTGGGTCTGCGCGAACAGATCCTCGATCAAGCGTGTCACGGCAAGGCCGATGCCGAGGCTCGCGAGCCCGCCGAGGGCGGTCCAGAACAGGGCGCCCAGCGAAAATCCCCGGCGCCGCCGGGGCGCGGCGGCAATGAGGATCTCCTCCGCCTCGTCGAGGGGCGCCGGCGCCTCGGTGACGACGATGCCGGCCTCGTCCAGGCGGAACACCTGGGGGCGGGCGGCGTCGGATCGGTGCCGGTCGGCGTGCGGGTCTGGCATGAAGCGGTTCGGATCTCTCAGCTCAGCCGGTCGCCCAGCAGGAACTGGAGCGCACGGTCGAGGCGAATATGGGGCAGGGGGCTGGTGGAGCCAATGCCGGCGGGCGGGCGGAAGCGCAGGAAGCGGAAATCCGCCTCGCTGTCGGGCCCGCTCGCGAGCCCGCGAAAAGCCGCGCCCTCGGCGCCGAACAGGGCGTCGGGATCGGCCGGCAGGGCGCCGGGAAACAGCGCCACCTCGCCGCTGCCGTCGAACACCTGCCCGCCGGCTTCCTGCCCGGCCTCCGGCGTGCCGATGATGGCGGCGATGCTGCGTCCCCCCTTGGAGACATCCGCCTCGCGGGTGGCGCGAATGGCGGCGAGCGCGGCCACATCGATGCGCGCCCCGCCTTCCCGGGCGCGGGCGAGCGCACGGTCCACCAGCCGCCGCAGGATGGCTTCCAGGCGGTCGTGGCTCGCGCGGTGGAGATGGTCGGCCTTGGTGGCGGCGAACAGCACCTTCTCGATGCGGGGGCGCAGCAGGGCGCTCATCAGGCTGTTGCGGCCGACGCGGAACGCCACAAGGATCGAATCCAGCGCGCGCTCAAGGTCGGAGAGCGCCGCCGGCCCGGCGTTCAGCGCGGACAGCGCATCCACCAGCACGATCTGCCGGTCCAGCCGGGCGAAATGATCGCGGAAGAAGGGGCGCACCACGGCGCTTTTGTAGGATTGGAACCGCCGCTCCATCATGGCGCCCAGCGAACCCGCGGGCAGCGTGGCGCCGTCCTGCAGATCGAGCGGGGCGAAGGTCAGCGCCGGCGAGCCTTCCAGGTCGCCGGGCATCAGGAAGCGACCCGGCGGCAGCAGGCTCATGCCCACGCGCTCGCCCCGGCAGGCGGAAAGATAGGCGGTGAAAACGGCCGCGAGTTCGCGCGCCGTGCTCTCGTCCGCCGGCCCCGCGGGACCGGCGGCGGCAAGCGCCGCCAGCAAAGCCTCGGCATAAGGCGCGCGCGCGGGAGCACGGGCAAGCTCCAGCGCCTGCCGGGAAAAATCGGCATAGCTCATGTCCAGCAGCGGCAGGTCGAGCAGCCATTCGCCGGGATAGTCCACGAGATCGAGCGTCAGGCGCCGCAGCCCGCCCTTGAGCGGCGCATAGGAAATCTCCAGCCGCAATTCGCTGATGCGGGTGGTGGAGGACGGCCATTCGCGCAGGGTGGCGAGCCGCGCCAGATGGTCTTCATAGGGAAAGCGTGGCACCGCGTCGTCCGGCTGGGGCGCGAGGCGCGCGCCGGCGATGCGGCCGGAATTCATCGCCTCGAACACCGGCAGCCGGCCGCCGTGCATCAGGGCGTGGATCAGCGCCGTGGTGAAAATGGTCTTGCCCGAGCGCGCAAGCCCGGTGACGCCCAGGCGCAAGGTGGGATGGGCAAGATCCTCGAACCGGTCCGCGACCGCGCGCAGCCCGATCCAGGCTTCATCCAGCAGGCCCATGGCCAAGGCGCTACATCTCCAGCATCAGCGAGCGCGGGGTGACGAAGCGGTCCAGCCGGCCGGACTGCGGCATCACGTCGGCCCAGTCGTCGATGGGCAAATCGATGATCGCGAGCGCGCCGGTGGGGAATTTTTCCGCCATCAGGGCGCGCGTCGCCGCCGGGCCCTGGTCGGTCAGCACGTCGGCGATCTCCTCCAGGCCGGGATTGTGCCCGACCAGCATCAGCGCATGGACCTCGCGCGGCTGCTCGCGCAGCACGGTGAGAATGCGGCTGACGCCGGCCTCATAAAGGCGCGGCTCGCTGAGCACCGCGAGCGTGGCGGGCAGGGCGGGGGCCACCAGATCCCAGGTCTCGCGGGTGCGACGGGCGGGGGAGACCAGCACCCGGTCGGGTACCAGCTCCTGCGCGGCCATGTAGGAACCGATCAGGGGAGCCGCCGCGCGCCCGCGCTGGGCCAGCGGCCGCTCTGGATCGACAATGCCCTCGGGCCAATCGGATTTCGCGTGGCGAAGCAGAATGAGGCGGCGCATGGACCATCCGGGGCGTGGCGAGGATTCGCACCTTATCATGCGGGCGCCCCTGGTGCAGTGCGGCGAACGGTCGGCGCCGCATGGGGCCGCCCCGACCGGCGCCGGTATCAAGCTAGGGCGAGACTTTTGCCCGTATCATGAATATCCTGTGCTGCGTCGCGCATAGGGATGCGGGGGGGCGGGGCTCGATGACATTCACTGGGCTTGCCGAAGGCGTGCGCGGTCGCCCGTGGCTTTCCTATCTCCTTGCGGTGATCCTCAGCGTCCTGGCCTTGCTGGTGCGGCTGGCCGCCGGCGACCTGTTTGCCGGCTATCCCTTCATCACCTTCATTCCGGTGATCTGCCTCGCGGCGTTTCTGGGGGGCTTCGGGCCGGGCATGGTGGCCGCGGTGCTCGGCGGCCTGCTGGTGGCCTATTATCTGATCACCCCGCAGGACGGCTTCGGGCTCGACTGGCCGTCCGGCTATGTGGGCATGCTGTTTTATGCCCTCACCTCGCTGCTGATCATCAGCCTCACCAGCAGCCTTCTGACCGCGCTCCGACGCCAGAAGGCGAGCGACGAGGCCCTGCGGCGCCTCAATGCCGAACTGGAGATGCGGATCGCCGAGCGCACCAGCGAATTGCAGCAGGAGATGACCGAGCGCTTCGTCGCCGAGGCGCAGATCCGCCAGATGCAGAAGACCGAGGCGATCGGCCAGCTAACGGGCGGCATCGCGCATGATTTCAACAATATGCTGGCCATCGTCATCGGCTCGCTGGACATCGCGCGCCGCCGTCTCACGGGCGCCGAGCACGACATGGTGCGCACCTGCCTCGACAATGCGCTGGAGGGCGCGCAGCGCGCGGCCGCGCTGACCGCCCGCCTGCTCGCCTTCTCGCGCCAGCAGGCGCTGGAACCCCAGGTGCTGGATGCCAACAAGCTGGTGGGCGGCATGTCCGAATTGCTGCGGCGCACGCTCGGCGAGACCATTCAGGTGGAAACCGTGCTGGCGGGCGGCCTCTGGCGTGCGTTCGCCGACCCCGCGCAATTGGAAAACGCCATCGTCAATCTGGCGGTGAATGCGCGCGACGCCATGCCCGAGGGCGGCCGATTGACCATCGAGACCGCCAACACCGACCTGGACGAGCGCTATGCCCGCAATCATGCCGAGGTGACCGCGGGCCAATATGTGCTGGTGAGCGTCACCGACACCGGCACCGGCATGGGACCGGATGTGATCGAGCGGGCGTTCGATCCGTTCTACACCACCAAGGGCGTCGGGCGGGGCACCGGCCTCGGGCTCAGCCAGGTGTTCGGGTTCGTCAAGCAGTCCGGCGGCCATGTGAAGATCTATTCGGAGATCGGCCAGGGCACGACGGTGAAGCTCTATCTGCCGCGCCACGTGGGCGAGCCGGCAAGCGCCGGTCGCGTGGGCGGCGGCGCGGCGGACCTGCCGCACGGCCGGCCGGAGATTACCATCCTGGTGGTGGAGGATGAGGAGAACGTGCGCCACATGAGCGTCGATGCCCTGCGGGAGCTCGGCTATACCGTGGTGCAGGCGAGCAGCGGCAACCAGGCCCTGGAGCAATTGGTCCTGCAACCGCGCATCGACCTGCTGTTCACCGACATCGTCATGCCGGACATGACCGGCCGCCAGCTGGCGGAAAAGGCGGCCGCCGCGCGCCCCGGCCTGAAGATCCTCTACACCACCGGCTATACCCGCAACGCGGTGGTGCATAACGGCATTCTCGACCACGGAGTGGCCTTCCTGCCCAAGCCCTTCACCCTCGATCAACTGGCCCGCAAGGTGGACGACGTGCTGGCGGATCGCGGCGTCAACCGCCCCTGAGCGGCGGTCCCGCCCTTGGAACGGCTTTCGGGCCGACCGACCTCGGGGAAGCGGGATCGGGGGTATCCGAAAGCGGATGCGCGCGCTTTTCCTGCGCCTTTCGGTCGGCGCCTTTGGGTCGTCCCCGTCGTCATGGCCTTTCGTGCGTCATGGCCGGGACAAGCCCGTTCAGGACGGGGTCTCTTGCGGACGATGTCACCTTGCACCGGCATCGGGCCAGGAACGTCGACCGGCCGGAAGGGGTGTCGAAATACCTCCGTAGGCCATTTCCGTCCTTCGATCACGGTGCGGCAGCTGAATGATACCGCCAGCTTGCGATCGCCCCTTGGATGGGGCGCGCTGCGATGCTACGCCTTATCGCTGATGGATTTGCGCCACTTTCCTGCCATTATCGGGGGTGGCGCCGGGCTGGCACTTCGAAGGCGGGACTTTCTGGAACCAGACGGGGGCACCATGACCCTTTCGGTACGATGAGCACAGCCGTGCGCGCGACCGGGCCGGGCATCGCCCCGGCCGAGCCAGCGCCCGTGGTCCGGGGCGATCTCGATTGCGACGTCTGCGTCATCGGCGACGGCACGCCGGGGCTTTGGATCGCGCTCGTGCTGGCCCTGCGCGGCCGCGAAGTGGTGCTGCTGGAAACCAGGGCGCCGGACGCCGGGCGGCAGGAAAGCGTGGTCGCCGCCGGCCTCGACCTCACCGCCATGGACCTGTGCGCGCGTGCCGACCGCGATCGCGCGCGCATGCTTTACGATCTCTCCGCCGATGCCGCCCGCAGCGCCCTGCGGCTCCTGGACGTGCTGCGCCTGGAGCAGACGGGGGAGGGGGAATTGCTGGTTCCCGGACCCGCTGGCCTCGCCGACCTGCTGGACGAAGCCGCCGCCCGCGACGTGCTCGGGCTTTCCGAGCTGAAGCGCGTGGGCGAGGCGGACCTGCTCGATCTCATCGGCACCGATTTCTATTCGGGCGCCCTGTTCGATCCCCATGCGCGCCGGTTCGACGTCGGGCCGCTGGCGCAGTTGCTGGGCGAGGCGGCGGTGGCCGCCGGCGTGCGCCGGTTCATGTCCGCGCCGGTGCAGAGCGTCGACCTCGACGGGGTGCGCAAATATATCCAGCTCGCGACCGGCCGGGTGCGGGCGGATCATGCCATCTTCTGCGCCACGCGCGGGCTCGGGCGGGTGGCGCCCTGGCTTGCCCGCGCGGTCTATCCGGCCACCTTCGTCACCGGCAGCTTCCATGTCTCGGGCGGCGGATATGGCGGCCCGGCGGTGCGCGAGACCGGCGCCCGGCCGGTGCGCTTCGCGCTCGATGGCGGGCACCTCACCTTCACCGCGCCCACCGCCACCTATCAGGGCCGCGAGGTGGCCGCCGCATGCGCGTTGCGGCGCCGCGCCGGCGCGCTCTATCCGCGTCTCTCGTCCGCGATGGTGGGACATGCCTTCGGCTGGCGTGCCGCCCGCGCGCCCTCCGGCCTGCCCCTGATCGGCAGCTATCGTCCGGGCGTGTGGTATGCCCTCGCCCTCGGACAGGACCCGCTCGCCAATGTGAGCCTGGCCGCCGACCTGATCGGCGACGCCATCGTCGAGCGCGACGACCGGATCGCCGTGTTCGGCGCTCCGCCGCTGCCCTCCGCCTGGGGCGCGCTCGGCGCCGGCCTGCGCTGGAGCACCTATTGGGCCGGCCGCCTCGCCGACCGGGGAGAGCGTCGCCGCGCCCGGGTCGCCGACCGCCAGGAGGTCAGCACCGTGGAATTTTCCAGCGCTTGACAGTCATGCCGCCGAAATTCGGGATTCATTCACCTTATCCGTGCCGAACAGGCGCGTAAGTCGCGTGTCAATCGCGATAATTCTACACGAGTGACAAATTTGGCACCACCATATGGAGGGTGCGGGGTAGGGTACGGCTCGGGATTTACACTGGGTGGACCATGGCCGAGCCGCGCCTTCTTTCTTTCGTCACGCTCTGTGCCACGGGCCTTTTTCTCGCCGCCGCCGGCCCCGTCGCCGCTGCCGATGTGGCGCCGGGCATGACCGCGCCCACCCCCGCAAAGCCGAAGGAAGACTGGTACCTGACCATCGGCGGGTCCGGCAACATTATACCTCAATATCCCGGGAGCGAGACCTACGAGTTCCGCCCCGGATTGATTTTCAGCGTCGAAAAAGCGAGCGAACTCAACTCCTTCCACAGTGTCGACGACAATCCCTCGATCGCCCTCTTCGACACCGGCAAGTTCCGCATCGGCGCGGTCGGCCGGATCGACTGGGGGCGGGACGAGGACGATTCGGACCACCTGAAGGGCATTGGCAATCTCGACCCCTCGCTGGAAATCGGTGGGTTCTCCGAATGGTATCCGGTCGACTGGCTGCGCCTGCGCGGTGAATTGCGCTATGGCTTCGGCGGGTATGAGGGATGGGTCGGCGATCTCGGCGCCGACGTGATCGTGCCTTATGAAACCTGGCGTTTCGCCATCGGCCCCCGCCTCGCCTTCGGCTCCTCCGCCTATCAGAATGCCTATTTCGGGGTCACGCCGTTCCAGGCGCTCGGCGCCAATTTCCTCGGCAATCCCCTACCCGTGTATGAGGCCGGCAGCGGCCTTTACTCCTGGGGAGCGACCGCGCAACTGACCAAGGATTTCGGCAAGGGCTTCACCGCCGGCGTGTTCGGGACCTATGGCCGGCTGGTTGGGGGCGCCGCAGATTCTCCCCTGACGCAGAGCGCCAACCAGTTCACCGCAGGCGTCTCGCTGGCCTATACGTTCAATATCGGCAAGGCCTGGTGGTGAGCGAGGCCGCGCGTCGCCTCGACCGCGGTGCTTATCGTGACGGTATCCTTTTATAGTAGGGGAAGGGGAGACGCCCCACCGGCGGGTATCTGCCGAGCGCCATAGCGTTGATGGCGGTTGTCGTGAGGCGAGGCGGTGGATATAAGCGCGGCGACCCGGTGGGGATCAGCGACGCTGTATCGAGGACATTGCTGATGTCGGTCCAAATCGACCAGGACTATCGCCCCCGCGAGGACGAGCCCTTCATGAACGACCGCCAGCGGGAATATTTCCGGCTGAAGCTGTTGGCGTGGAAGGAGGATATCCTGCGGGAGGCGCGTGAAACGCTGCAGCACCTTCAAGACGAGAACCAGAATCATCCGGACCTTGCGGACCGTGCGTCTTCCGAGACGGATCGTTCGATCGAGTTGCGGGCCCGTGATCGCCAGCGCAAGCTGATCTCCAAGATCGATGCGGCCCTCGGGCGAATCGAGGACGGGAGCTACGGCTTTTGCGAGGATACCGGCGAGCCGATTTCGCTGAAGCGCCTGGAAGCCAGACCGATCGCCACGTTGTCGGTGGAAGCCCAGGAGCGGCATGAGCGGCGCGAGCGGGTCTATCGCGACGATTGATCGAGGCGCGCCGGTGCGAGGGCAGAGCCGGAACCAAGTCGGAGACCAAGACAAAAGCCGGGCCATGGGCCCGGCTTTTTCATGCGTGCGACGATGCGGCGGGATCAGCGCGGACCGGTTCCCCGGCCGAGCAGGTTGGCCATTTCCGCCTCCAGATCCTCGAACGGGTCCTTTTCCGCCGCCGGTTCGGCCTTTGCGGGCTCGGCCTTGGGCGGGGCGGGGGCCTTGGATTCCGCCACCGGCGGAGCGAGGGGCGGCGTGTCGATCGACACCATGGTGCCCGAATCCAGGGCGAACGGATTGGCCAATTCGCGCGCGAAGGCATCCGGCTGCGGTGCCGCCGGCGGAGTGGCGCGCGGCAGGACCCAGCGGCGTGGCGGGGCCGGCGGTGCGGCAGGGGCGGCCACGACCGGGGTTGGCGCCGGCGCAGAGGGTGCGGCGGGTTCGACGACGATCGGAGGCGCGGGCGGCGGCATCCTGACCTTCAGATCTCGCGGATCGGCAAGCCGCGCACGCACTTCCGGCGCCGGGCGAATGGTCGGGCGCGCCGCTTCGGCGGCGGGGCGTTCCGGCTCGATGGTGGGAAGGTCGGTCGGTTCCACCACGCGCGCCGAAGCCGGGCGGGCCATGACTTCCAGCGCGGCGGCGGGCTCGGGCGCGGGTGCGGCGGCGGGGGTCGGCTCCGGCGCCTCGGAACGCTCCCCTTCCGGACGCGCCTTCATGTTCGCGGCGCGGAACAGCGCCCCAAGCCCACGCCGCGCGGGTGCCGGCTCTTCGGCCGGCGGCGGCGCGGCGCCGGTGGCATCGGCCGGAATCTCCGCCGCATCCGGTCCCAGCAGATCCTCGAGGGTCAGTGCGGGGATGATTTCGGCCGGTCGCGCAGGGGCGGCTTCGAAATCGGCTCCGATGGGCGCAGAAGCGGCCGGCGCAGGTGGCGCAGACGCAGGAGCGGCCGGCGCAACTGCCGCAGGCTGGACGGCCGGGCGCCCCTGTGCCGCGTCGGTAAGGCGCGGCTCGGCACGCGGCGCTTCGGCGGGCCGAATCTCCTTGCCGAGCGTGAAGGTCGTGCCACGACGCGGCGCCGGCGCGTCCGCTCGCGCGGCGGCCGGAACCGCCGCGGCGGGCGCAGGAGCGGCCGGAACCGGTGCAGCCGGGAACACGGGCGGGGCGGGGCGTTCGATGACCGGCGGTGCCACAGGCGGCGCGACGGGGGCCGCGGCGGGCGGCAGGTCCGGCGTGACTGCGGGCGCGGCCGCATTCTCCGCCTCGTGCTTGACCTCCGGCGCCACACTCACGCGGGGTGCGACGCCCGTCGCAGACGGAGCCTTCGCTTTTGCCGTGAAAACGCTCTCCTGCGCCAACGCAGGCTGTGCCGGCGCCGTGAGGGACGCGTCCGGCGCGACAACCGGCGCGATCACGGGAGCGGCCGCGGCGGTGGCGGGGCGGGAAGGATCGATGCTTGGGTCGAGGCGCTGCGGCCGCGTGAAGGGCGCGCGCGGTCCGCCGGCTTCGGCGCGGCGCGGCGTATCGATGGCTGGTGCGCTGCGGTCCGTCGTGCGCCGGGTGGGGATCGGCCGACGGATCTCCGGGGCCGCGGCTTCGCCCGCGGCCGGCGGAACCGGGGCGGGCGCAGGGGCCGGCTCGCGTGCCGCTTCCGCAGTCAGAGGGGCAACCTCTTCCGCCGTGCCGGGGGCCGGAGGGGCGGCGGGAACCGGAGGCAAGGCGGCAGCGTCCCCGGCGGGGCTCTCTACCACAGGCTTCGCCGCAACGGGCGCGCCCAGCGGGCGACGGGGCGCCTGGGGATCGCGCGCATAGATGGATTCCCGTGGCGCAGGGACCTCGCGCTGAACGGGAGCCTCGCGCTGAACAGGGACCTCGCGCTGAGACGAAATCTCGCGCGGCGGCGGGGCTTCGCGGGGCGGCAGGGCCTCGCGAGCTTCGCGGGGCGCGAAGGCTTCGCGCGGCTCGCGGGGCGGCAAAGCCTCCCGCGCTTCGCGCAGCGGCATGGCTTCGCGGGCGGGTTCCCGGACGATGGCGGGTTCGCGCTGCGCAGCCGGTTCGCGCGCTCCCGCGCGGGAGATTGCAGGTTCCACGACAATATCAGTGGAGCCGCCGACCAGCAGCAGGTGTTCGACTTCGTCGCGCCGCACCAGGACCAGGCGCCGCCGGGGATCTATGGTGATGCTGTCAAGCACCGCCAGACGCGCCTGGCGGGAGCGCGCCGCGCCGCCCCGGCCGTCGCGCCCGAGGTGGCGTACGATAAACACGGTCAGACCCAGCAGCACGCCGATCACCAGCAAAGCGATGGCCAAGCGCACGGGCAGATCGAGTTGCGCCCCAAACAAATTCTGCAACATCGTGTGTCCTCTTCGCTGCCCGTGCGATGTACCACGTCCCGCGCCCAACGCCCCAGCGCCGTGCGATCGGGCCGGGGGCGCCCGTAGGGTACAACATCAACCGGCGAACCAAGAAATTGTTGACGATCATGGCATGATTTCAACCAATGCCGTAACTTTGCGTTAATTTTCGCGGATTCGGAGCGGTTTAGAGCCGCAAAGGGCGTTTCTGCGCTCATCGGAAGGACGACTTCATGAGCACCGACGCGGGCGATGCGCGCTCGGGTTTTTTGAGCGGGGTGTTCAGCCGCAGGACGTCCGGGCGTGAACGGTTGGTGGTCGGCGGGGCGGCGTTCGCGGGCGGCATCGTCGTTGCGGCGCTCGAAGCCAGCACCAGCGGCGGGCTCACCGCGATCCTCGCCGGGCTCGCCGCGATCGGCATCTTCGCCATCGTCAGCGCGACCATGCGGCTATGGAGCGGCACCGACAAGCGCAGCGACGAACTGGTCCAGGCTCTGCTGGCGAACATGAGCGACGCGGCGATCGTGGTGGAGGCCGGTGAGCGCGTGCTCGCGGTCAATACCACCTATCTCAATCTCAGCCGCAGCGCCGCCGGCCAGGTTCCGACGCCGGATCGCTTTCTCGGCCGCATTCCTGGCGGGCATGCCATGGTGGGCCTGCTGTTGCGCAGTGCCGCCGAGGGCGTGCGGGGCATGCAGACCTTCCCCTTCGATCCCAATCCGGCCGGCCGGCGCCTTGTGGTCTCGGTGCAGCCGCTGGCCGGTGCGCGGCGCGTGTTGTGGGTCCTGCATCTGGCCGGCGAGGCTGTGCCGTCCGCCCCCATCGCGGCGCTCCCCGGTCCTCGCCCGGCACAAGAGGCGGCCCCCCTGCCGGCGGCCGAGGGGGCAGCCGCGCTCGCCGAGATCTGGGAGCAGGCGCCGGTGGGCATGGTGCTGCTTTCCCCAGACGGAGGGCGGCTGGCGAACGGCACCTTCGCCCGCTGGCTCGGCTATGGGCTGGCGGAACTCGGCACGGGCGCGCTGCCTCTGGCGGAGCTGATTGAGCCGCAGAGCACCGCCATCGCGAAGGCTGTGATGGAGCGGGGCCAGACGGGGCCGCGGGGAATCGACATGGATTTCGTGCGCCAGGACGGCTCCATCGCGTCCGGCCGCGTCTGGATCGGCGGACGCGCCGGGGCGGATTGCATCGCCGTCGTGATCCCGCGCAGCGATGCGATGGCGCTGCCTGTCGTCGCGGAGCGGCAGGTGCTGGACCCCGCGCCGCGCCTGTCCGGCGGCTCCGACGCTTCGTTTTTCTCGCGCTCTCCGCTCGCCATGGCGAATGTCGATGGAGCCGGCGCCGTGCGCGAGGCCAATGGCAGCTTCGCCCGCCTGTTCGCGGGCCGCGAAAGCATGCTTGCCGGCACGAGACTTGAGCAATTGGTCGCCGAACGCGACGTGCCGGCGGTGGAAAGCCTGGTGCGCGAGACGCTGTCCGGCGAGGGGAGCGCATCGCCGGTGGAGGTTGGCATCGCCGGGCAGGGCGGGCGCTCGGCTCGGCTCTATGCCGCCAATCTCGGGCCGGGCGGCGCCGGCGCGGCGATCTATGCGGTGGACACCACGGCGCAACGCGCGCTCGAGGCGCAGTTCGCCCAATCCCAGAAGATGCAGGCGATCGGGCAGCTCGCCGGCGGGGTGGCGCACGATTTCAACAATGTGCTGACCGCCATTCTCGGATATTGCGATCTCCTCCTGGCCAATCACCGGCCGAGCGATCCGTCCTTCCCCGACATCATGCAGATCAAGCAGAACGCGAATCGGGCGGCGGGGCTGGTGCGCCAGTTGCTCGCCTTCTCGCGCCGGCAGACGCTGCGGCCGCAGGTGATCCAGCTCACCGACGTGATTTCCGACCTTTCCATGCTGCTGCGCCGCCTGATGGGTGAAAGCATCTCGCTGCAAGTGGAACACGGGCGCGAGCTGTGGCCGATTCTCGTGGATGTGAACCAGTTCGAGCAGGTGATCGTGAATCTCGCGGTCAATGCGCGCGACGCCATGCCCTCGGGCGGTGTCGTGACCTTGCGCACCTTGAACGTTCCGGCGGCGGCCTGCGCCACCTATGGCGACGCCAGCAATCTTGCGCCTGCCGATTATGTGCTGGTCGAAGTGGGCGACACCGGCACCGGGATGCCGGCGGAAATCCTGGAGAAGATCTTCGAGCCGTTCTTCTCCACCAAGGACGTGGGCAAGGGCACCGGCCTTGGGCTCTCCACGGTGTACGGCATCGTCAAGCAGACCGGCGGCAGCGTGCTGGCCACGAGCGAACTGGGCAAGGGCAGCCTGTTTCGCGTGTTCCTGCCGCGCCACGAGGGGGCCGTCGAGGAGGCGCAGGCGCGTCCCGCAGAACCGGAAGCCAGGGTGCCCGACCTGACCGGGCAGGCATCGGTGCTGCTGGTGGAGGACGAGGACGCGGTGCGCGCCTTCGCCTCCCGCGCCCTGAGCGCGCGCGGCTATCGCGTCGTTGCGGCGGCGAACGGGGCCGAGGCGCTGGAAGCGATGGACGAGCCCGGCACCAGTTTCGACGTGGTGGTGTCCGACGTCGTGATGCCCGAAATGGACGGCCCGAGCCTGCTCCGCGAGCTGCGCCGCCGCGATCCCAAGCTGAAGATCATCTTCATTTCGGGCTATGCGGAGGAGGCGTTCGCCAAGAATCTCCCCGAGGGCGAGCGTTTTGCCTTCTTGCCGAAGCCGTTCTCGTTGAAGCAGCTGGTCGCCGCGGTGAAGGAGGCCACCCGCCCGTGAGGGGCGCCCCCGCGACGGGTCTTTTCCCCTGTCAAACTGTCGCAGCCTCACCTTGGCCGTGAAACGCGGGCGGATGAATGACGCGCTGCGTCAAGCCGCAAAGTGCCTGCTTATTGCATTGCAACCGAGCCGGCGCGCGAGGGGGTTCCGCGGATTCGGCGAGGCGCGGCGTACGATGCGGCGCGCGGCGCCTTTTTCAGCTGCCGCAACGGGGTCAAGGCGTGGCGGTGAAAATCGACAACCTACAAAAATTTGCGTGGCTTTTGCGGGATCTGGCACCTGTCGCACCGGCACTTCGGTAAGTTTGGGGTGTTCTGCGCTTCAATGGCAAGGTCGCACTTGCCACCCATCTGGCGCTGCGATAAGCCTCGCTCGTTTCGAACTCCTCCAACCGAGGCCGGCGCGGTAACGCTTCAAGCGGATCGCCCATGCGCCCCAAGGTGCGGATCATGAACCTGCTGCTCCAGGATTATCTCCCGGTCGTCATCTTCATCGGGGTCTCGGTGGTGATCGGCCTTGCTCTGCTCATCTCGCCGTTCATCGTCGCGTACAGCAGCCCGGATCCGGAGAAGCTTTCAGCCTACGAATGCGGCTTCAATGCGTTCGACGACGCGCGCATGACGTTTGACGTGCGCTTCTATCTCGTCTCCATCCTTTTCATCATCTTCGATCTGGAAGTGGCCTTCCTGTTCCCCTGGGCGATTTCGTTCGGCGGCCTCGGTGACCTCGGCTTCTGGTCCATGATGCTCTTCCTCGGCGTTCTGACCGTCGGGTTCATCTACGAATGGCGCAAGGGAGCACTCGAATGGGATTGACCCCTTCTGCGACGAAGACGCTGGTGGCCCAGGCGCCGCGCGGTCTCGTCGATCCCAATACTGGCCGCCCGGTCGGCTTGGACGATCCCTTCTTCCAGGAGATCAATTCCGAGCTGGCGGATCGCGGCTTCCTGATGACCAATGTGGACGACCTCATCACCTGGGCGCGCACCGGCTCGCTCATGTGGATGACCTTCGGCCTTGCGTGCTGCGCCGTGGAGATGATGCAGGTTTCCATGCCGCGCTACGACGTGGAGCGGTTCGGCTTCGCGCCGCGCGCCTCTCCGCGCCAGTCGGATGTGATGATCGTCGCCGGCACGCTCACCAATAAGATGGCGCCCGCGCTCCGCAAGGTATACGACCAGATGCCGGAGCCGCGTTATGTGATCTCCATGGGCAGCTGCGCCAATGGCGGCGGCTATTATCATTATTCCTATGCCGTTGTGCGCGGCTGCGATCGGATCGTGCCCGTGGACATTTATGTCCCCGGCTGCCCGCCCACTGCGGAAGCGTTGCTCTACGGCGTTCTTCTTCTTCAAAAGAAGATTCGCCGCATCGGAACCATCGAACGCTGAATCGCTGAACGCACGGCGACGGGAAGAGGCAGATGGACGAGACCTTGAAGGACCTCGCGGCTCACGTATCGGGTGTGCTCGGCGCCGCGATCCGCGCGACGCATATCGCGTTCGGCGAATTGACCCTTGAAGTGGAGGGAGCCGAGATCGTGAAGGTCGCGACTTTCCTGCGCGACGATCCGGCGTGCCTGTTCCACGTCATCGTGGACGTGTGCGGTGTCGATTATCCGGCGCGCGAGCTGAGATTCGAGGTCGTCTACCACCTGCTTTCGCTGAAGCACAACATGCGCATCCGCCTGAAGGTGCAGACCGACGAAGCGACGCCCGTGCCTTCCATCTGTGGCGTGTTTCCGGGCGCCAACTGGTTCGAGCGGGAGGCGTACGACATGTACGGCATCCTGTTCACCGGCCATCCCGAGCTGCGCCGCCTGCTGACCGACTATGGTTTCGACGGCCACCCCCTGCGCAAGGACTTTCCGCTCACGGGCTTCGTCGAGGTGCGCTATGACGACGAAGCCAAGCGCGTGATCTACGAGCCGGTCCGGCTTGCGCAGGAATTCCGCAACTTCGACTTCCTCTCCCCCTGGGAGGGTGTCGAATATGTTCTGCCCGGCGACGAGAAGGCTGCCTCGCAGCCCGGCGCCCCCAAGGCGAGCTGAAGGAGCGCCCCATGGCCCAGACCCTCGACTCGCCCGCCACCGCCACCCCGGTCCGCAACTTCCAGATCAATTTCGGCCCCCAGCATCCGGCCGCCCACGGCGTGCTGCGCCTGGTGCTGGAGCTGAACGGCGAGGTGGTGGAACGCGTCGATCCGCATATCGGCCTGCTGCATCGCGGCACCGAGAAGCTGATCGAGGCGAAGACCTATCTCCAGGCCGTGCCCTATTTCGACCGGCTCGACTATTGCGCGCCGATGAACCAGGAGCACGCCTATTGCCTCGCGGTGGAAAGGCTCCTCGGCATTGAGGTGCCGATCCGCGGCCAGCTCATTCGCGTGCTTTATTCCGAGATTGGCCGCCTGCTGTCGCACATCCTGAACGTCACCACGTTTGCGATGGACGTGGGTGCGCTCACCCCGCCGCTCTGGGGCTTCGAGCAGCGCGAAAAGCTCATGATGTTCTATGAGCGCGCATCGGGCAGCCGCATGCACGCGGCCTATTTCCGGCCGGGCGGCGTCCACCAGGACCTGCCGACGAAGCTGGTGGAAGACATCGGCGCGTTCTGCGACCCGTGCCTCCAAACCCTCGATGACCTCGACGCGCTGGTCACCGGCAACCGCATCTTCAAGCAGCGCACCGTCGATATCGGCGTGGTGACGCTGGAGCAGGCGCAGGCCTGGGGCTTCTCGGGCGTGATGGTGCGCGGCTCCGGCGCGGCCTGGGATCTGCGCCGCGCGCAGCCCTACGAATGTTATTCCGAGCTGGACTTCGACATCCCCATCGGCAAGCACGGCGATTGCTATGATCGCTACGTGGTCCGCATGGAGGAGATGCGCCAGTCCATCAAGATCATGAAGCAGTGCGTGCAGCGCCTGCTGAAGGAGCCGGGCCCCGTGGCCACGGTGGACAATAAGGTGGTGCCGCCCAAGCGGGGCGAGATGAAGCGCTCCATGGAAGCGCTGATCCACCATTTCAAGCTTTATACCGAGGGCTATCACGTTCCCGCCGGTGACGTGTATGCGGCCGTGGAAGCCCCGAAGGGCGAGTTCGGCGTGTATCTGGTCGCCGACGGCACCAACAAGCCTTATCGCTGCAAGATCCGCGCGCCCGGCTTCGCCCATCTCCAGGCCATGGATTTCCTCTGCCGCGGCTACATGCTGGCGGACGTTTCGGCGATCCTCGGCTCCCTCGACATCGTGTTCGGGGAGGTGGATCGGTGAAGGCACTCCTGACCGCCTCCGCGCTCCTGCCGCTGGCTTGCGGCGCCGGCGAGGCAGCCGATTACGGTCGCGCGCCGACGACGCTCGACGTGGTGGTTCCGCTGGGGCCGCCGGCCGAGCCGCCGCCGGCCATGGTGGTGCAGAAGCTCACGATGTTCAGCCTGCTGAACGGCGGGTGGCAGCCGGTGGATGCGGCGCTCATCCCCGAAAGCGGCATTCCCGGGACGCGGGGCAGCTTCGCCCATGCGGACGGGGCTGCGGTGAAGCTCTACAAGAATGGCGTCTATGCCTATTGCGGCCTCGCCCAGGTGGGCGGCGCCTATAATGATTGTCACATTGTCAGCCCGGGAAGCCGCTGATGTCCGTCCGCCGCCTCGCAGCTGAACAGCCCGCAAGCTTCGCCTTCACGGCGGAGAACGATGCCTGGGCCGATCGTCAGATTGCCAAATATCCCGAGGGCCGCCAGGCCAGCGCCGTGATCTCGCTCCTGTGGAAGGCGCAGGAGCAATGCGGCGGCTGGTTGCCGGAGCCGGCCATCCGTGTGGTGGCGGACCGGCTCGGCATGCCGAATATCCGGGTGCTGGAGATCGCCACCTTCTACACCATGTTCAATCTGGAGCCGGTCGGGCGCCACTTCGTGCAGCTCTGCGGCACCACGCCCTGCATGCTGCGCGGCGCCAACGAGCTGAAAGAGGTCTGCCAGCGCAAGATCGGGCCCGAGCGCCACGTGACGGCGGATGGCGCGCTGTCCTGGCTGGAAGTGGAATGCCTCGGCGCCTGCGCCAATGCCCCCATGGTCCAGATCAATTACGATTATTTCGAGGACCTGAGCCCCGAGATCCTGGAGAAGATCCTCGACGATCTCGCGGCCGGACGCCCGGTGAAGCCTGGCCCGCAGACCGGGCGGCAGTTTTCCGCTCCGGCCGGCGATCTGACCTCGCTGACCGATCCGCAGATCTTTGAGCCGCGCGCTGCCGAAGCCGCCGTGGCCGCCGTCGATGGGGAGCAGCCGGATCTGTTGCAGGCCGGGCGTCCGGCCGCCGCGGTGGAGACGCCGGTCGATCCCGTGGGCATCGCCTCGGCGGCGCAGGAAAAGGCCGTGAACGGCCAGCATGCCGGCGAAAAGCGGGAAGAGGTGGCGCGCGCCGCCCAGGAGAGCAGCCCCTCCGTGACGGGCTCTGAGCGCGAGGCGCCGAAGACCGGCACCGGCGTGCGCGATCCGGAGGAGTGAGCCATGCTCCAGGACAAGGACCGCATCTTCACCAATCTCTACGGCACTCGCGACTGGGGCCTGAAGGGTGCCCTGGCGCGCGGCAATTGGGACGGCACCAAGGGCATCCTGGAGAAGGGCCGCGACTGGATCATCAATGAGATGAAGGTCTCGGGCCTGCGCGGGCGCGGTGGCGCCGGCTTCTCGACCGGGCTCAAATGGTCTTTCATGCCCAAGCAGTCGGACGGGCGCCCCCATTATCTGGTGGTGAACGCCGACGAATCCGAGCCGGGCACCTGCAAGGACCGGGAGATCATGCGGCATGATCCGCATCTCCTGATCGAAGGCTGCCTGATCGCCTCCTTCGCCATGGGGGCCCACGCGGCCTATATCTATGTGCGCGGCGAGTATGTGCGCGAGCGGGAGCAGCTCGAAGCGGCGGTGGAGCAGGCCTATGAGGCCAAGCTCATCGGCAAGGACAATGTCCACGGCTATCCGTTCGATCTCTACGTGCACCACGGCGCCGGGGCCTATATCTGCGGCGAGGAAACCGCGCTGCTGGAGAGCCTGGAAGGCAAGAAGGGCATGCCGCGGCTGAAGCCGCCGTTCCCCGCCAACATGGGCCTCTACGGCTGCCCGACCACGGTCAACAACGTCGAATCCATCGCGGTCGCGCCGGACATCCTGCGGCGCGGCGCGGCCTGGTTCGCCGGCATCGGCCGCCCGAACAACGTGGGCACCAAGCTGTTCGGCATTTCTGGCCATGTGAACACGCCCTGCGTGGTCGAAGACGCCATGGGCACGCCGTTCAAGGAATTGATCGAGCGCCACGGCGGCGGCATTCGCGGCGGCTGGGACAATCTGCTCGCCATCATCCCCGGCGGCGCGTCCTGCCCGGTGATCCCGGCCGAGCAGTGCGAAGACCTGATCATGGATTTCGACGGCACCCGCGCCGTGAAGTCCAGCCTCGGCACCGCCGGCATCCTGGTGATGGACAAGTCCACGGATATCGTGCGGGCGATCGCGCGCATCTCCTATTTCTTCAAGCATGAGAGCTGCGGCCAGTGCACGCCGTGCCGTGAAGGCACGGGCTGGATGTGGCGGGTGCTGAACCGCATGGCCGAAGGCCGCGCGCAGAAGCGCGAGATCGATCTGCTGCTGGAAGTGACCACCCAGATCGAGGGGCACACCATCTGCGCCCTCGGCGACGCGGCGGCCTGGCCGGTCCAGGGTCTGATCCGGCACTTCCGTCATGAGATCGAGAAGCGCATCGACCAATATGCGGCCAATCCCCATTCCGACCCGGTGCACATGCCGGTGGCGGCGGAGTGAGCATGGCCGACGAACCGGATAGCCCCCTCCTCACGCTCGTGCGCCGGATCGACGCTCGCACCGAGCGGATGGCGGAGGATATCCATCATCTGGAAGTTCGCGTGACCGCGATCGAGGAGGCCATTGTGGAAAACACTCGCCGCTTCGAACGCCTGGAACACCGCGTCGGCCGGATCGAGCGCGCGCTCGATCCGATCGATTTGCAGTAGGGACCTGTCATGGCCAAGCTGATCGTCGACGGCACCGAGGTAGACGTCCCCGCCGAGTACACGCTGTTGCAGGCGTGCGAGGTGGCGGGCGTCGAGATTCCGCGCTTCTGCTTCCATGAACGGCTGTCCATCGCCGGCAATTGCCGCATGTGCCTCGTGGAAGTGAAGGGCGGTCCGCCCAAGCCCACCGCCTCCTGCGCCATGGCCGTGAAGGACCTGCGCCCCGGCCCCAATGGCGAGCCGCCGGTGGTGCTCACCAAGAGCCCCATGGTGAAGAAGGCCCGCGAAGGGGTGATGGAATTCCTGCTCATCAACCACCCGCTGGATTGCCCGATCTGCGACCAGGGCGGCGAGTGCGATTTGCAGGACCAGGCCATGGCCTATGGCGTGGACACCTCCCGCTTCGCCGAGAACAAGCGGGCGGTGGAAGACAAGTACATCGGCCCGCTGGTGCGGACCTCCATGAACCGGTGCATCCATTGCACCCGCTGCGTGCGCTTCACCACCGAAGTTGCCGGCGCGGCCGACCTCGGCGCCATCGGGCGTGGCGAGGACATGGAGATCACCACCTATCTCGAACATGCCATGCATTCCGAATTGCAGGGCAATGTGGCGGACCTCTGCCCGGTGGGCGCGTTGACCCACAAGCCCTATGCCTTCCATGCGCGGCCCTGGGAGCTGACCAAGACCGAATCCGTGGACGTGATGGACGCGGTCGGCTCCAACATCCGCATCGATACCCGTGGCCGCGAAGTGATGCGCATCCTGCCGCGCACCAACGAGGCGGTGAACGAGGAGTGGATTTCCGACAAGACCCGCTATGTGTGGGACGGCCTGAAGGCCCAGCGCCTCGACCGCCCCTATGTGCGCAAGGACGGGCGCCTCGTGCCGGCCACCTGGACCGAGGCCTTCGGTGTGATCGCCGCGAAGGTGAAGGCGGCGGCGCCGGGCCGCATCGGTGCGATCCTGGGCGATCTCGCCAGCGTCGAGGAAGCATTCGCCCTGAAGGGGCTGTTCGATAAGCTCGGCTCAAAGAACATCGACTCCCGCCAGGACGGCGCGGCGCTCAACCCGGCCCTCGGGCGCGCCAGCTACATCTTCAATGCCGGCATCGACGGCATCGAGGAGGCGGACGCAATCCTGCTCATCGGCACCGACCCGCGCCATGAGGCGAGCGTCCTGAACGCCCGCATCCGCAAGCGCTGGCGCGCCGGCGGGCTGAAAGTGGGCGTGATCGGGCCGCGCGTGGACCTGACCTATCCTTATGAATATCTCGGGGCCGGCCCCGAGACGCTGGCCGAGCTCGCCGGTTCCGGCACCTTCGCCGAGACGCTGAAGGCGGCCGAGCGGCCGCTGGTGATCGTGGGGCAGGGGGCTGTTGCCCGCCCCGACGGCGCGGCGGTGCTCTCGCTCGCGGCCCGCGTGGCGGTGGCTGTCGGTGCGGTGAAGGATGGCTGGAACGGCTTTGCGGTGCTGCATACCGCGGCCTCCCGCGTCGGTGCGCTCGATGTGGGCGTGGTTCCCGGCGAGGGCGGTCTCGACGTTGCGGCCATGACCGCCGCCGGCGCGCTGGATGTGGCCTTCCTGCTGGGTGCGGACGAAGTGGACGTGGCGCCAGGCGCCTTCGTCGTTTACCTCGGCACCCATGGCGATCGCGGCGCCCACCGGGCGGATGTGATCCTGCCGGGCGCGGCTTATCCGGAGAAATCCGGCATTTACGTCAATACCGAGGGACGGCCCCAGTTCGCCAATCGCGCGGCCTTTCCGCCGGGCGATGCGCGCGAGGATTGGGCGGTGCTGCGCGCCCTGTCGGAGGTGCTCGGCCACAAGCTGCCTTACGACACGCTTCTGGCGCTGCGCGCGGCACTGGTCGCGGTCCATCCGCACCTCGGCCGGCTGGATCAGGTGGAGCCGGCGGACGCCGCCGCCATCGCCGCACTCGCGGCCATCGGCGGGACGACGGACAAGGGAGCGTTCCTCTCCACCATTGGTGATTTCTTCCTGACCAACCCGATCGCGCGGGCCTCTGCCGTGATGGCGGAATGCTCGAAACTGCGGCTCGGCAGCGATGCCGTGGCGGCGGAGTAGGACCATGGCGGGCAGGACACGATACGGGACGCTGGGTGAGCGGGCCTCGGCCTGCGGGAAGCCGGCCGGGCATGCGCCCTGCCGGATGACGGATTGAGGGGCGGGAAGAACCCATGAGCTGGCAGGATACCCTTATCCAGGTGCTGATCATCCTCGGCGCGAGCCTCGCGCTGCTGGTGGCGCTGCTGATCTTTATCGCCTTCATCCTGTTGGCGGACCGCAAGATCTGGGCGGCGGTGCAGATGCGCCGCGGCCCCAACGTGGTCGGCCCGTTCGGCCTGCTGCAATCCTTCGCCGACCTGCTGAAGTTCGTGCTGAAGGAGCCGATCATCCCGGCCGGCTCCAACAAGGGCATCTTCATCCTGGCGCCGCTGGTGAGCTGCGTGCTCGCGCTCTCGGCCTGGGCGGCCATTCCCCTGGCCTCGGGCTGGGTGATCGCCGATCTCAACATCGGCATTCTCTATATTTTCGCGATTTCCTCGCTGGGCGTGTACGGCATCATCATGGCCGGCTGGGCGTCGAACTCGAAATATCCGTTCCTGGCGGCGCTGCGGTCGGCGGCGCAGATGGTGTCCTACGAGGTGTCCATCGGCTTCGTCATCATCACGGTGCTGATGTGCGCGGGGTCGCAAAACCTCTCCGCCATCGTCGAGGCGCAGAACGGCCGGCTGGGCTTGCTGAACTGGTATTTCCTGCCCCTGCTGCCGATGTTCGTGATCTTCCTGGTGTCGGCGCTCGCGGAGACCAACCGCCCGCCCTTCGACCTCGTGGAAGCGGAATCCGAGCTCGTCGCCGGCTTCATGGTGGAATATTCCTCCACCCCCTACCTGCTGTTCATGCTCGGCGAGTACGTGGCGATCATGACCATGTGCGCCCTGGGGACGATCCTGTTCCTCGGCGGCTGGCTCTCGCCGCTGCCGTTCGCGCCCTTCACCTGGGTGCCGGGCATCATCTGGTTCGTGCTGAAGCTGTGCTTCATGTTCTTTCTGTTCGCCATGGCGAAGGCCATGGTGCCGCGTTATCGCTACGACCAGCTGATGCGGCTCGGCTGGAAGATCTTCCTGCCGATTTCGCTGGTGGCCGTCGTGGTGGTGGCGAGCGTCCTTCACTTCACCGGGACGGCGCCCCAATGATCGAGCCCTCTGACCTTTCATTCGGCCGCGTCGGCGCGGCGGGAGCGATGCCATGAAACTGGATCAAGCGGCCCGCGCCGTTTTCCTCACCGAGTTTCTCTCGGGTTTTGTGCTCGCCATGCGCTATTTCTTTGCGCCCAAGGCGACCATCAACTACCCGTTCGAGAAGAACCCCATCTCGCCGCGCTTCCGGGGCGAACATGCGCTGCGGCGCTATCCCAACGGGGAAGAGCGCTGCATCGCCTGTAAATTGTGCGAGGCCATCTGCCCCGCCCAGGCCATCACCATCGAGGCCGGCCCGCGCCGCAACGACGGCACCCGCCGCACGACGCGTTACGACATCGACATGGTGAAGTGCATCTATTGCGGCTTCTGCCAGGAAGCCTGCCCGGTGGATGCCATCGTCGAGGGGCCGAACTTCGAGTTTGCCACCGAGACCCGCGAAGAATTGTACTACGACAAGGAGCGCCTGCTCGCCAATGGCGACCGGTGGGAGCGCGAGATCGCGCAATCCATCGCGCTGGACGCGCCTTATCGGTGACAGGGTTCGCCCGCCTCCGGCGGGTGGTGAGGGTTGGGGCTGAGGGGGCACGCGTCCTGCGGGCACCCGAGACAGTGGACTAATGTGATGGGTACGGGCTATCGACGGGCCGGCCGCCACGTGCGGCCGCATAGGATCGGCGCCGTGGCGCCGCGGAGAGGGGAGCTCGGCGCATGAGTGTCGCGGCAGTATTTTTCTATCTCTTCGCCGGCGTCCTCGTGGCGTCGGCCTTCATGGTCATCTCCTCCCGCAATCCGGTCCACTCGGTCCTTTTCCTCATTCTATGCTTCGTCAATGCGGCGGGCCTGTTCATCCTGATCGGCGTCGAGTTCCTCGCCCTGATCCTGGTGGTGGTCTATGTGGGCGCGGTGGCGGTGCTCTTCCTCTTCGTCGTCATGATGCTGGACGTGGACTTCGTCGAGCTGCGCCAGGGCTTCCTGCAATATCTGCCGGTCGGCGCGCTGGTCGGCGTGGTGTTCCTGGTGGAGCTGATCCTGGTGGTGGGCACCTGGGCGACCGCGCCCGCGGTTGCGCAATTGCCGAAGGCGGCGGCCGCCGGCGGCGTCGCCATCAGCAACACCAAGGCGCTCGGCCTGGTCCTCTACACCGACTATGTCTACTTCTTCGAGGCTTCGGGCATGGTGCTGCTCGTCGCCATGATCGGCGCCATCGTGCTCACGCTGCGCCACAAGGCGAACGTGAAGCGCCAGAACGTCTCCGCCCAGGTTGCCCGTACGCCCGAGACCGCGATGGAAGTGGTCAAGGTGCGCCCGGGCCAGGGCATCTAGGAGGGAAAGATGGACATTTCGCTTTCCCACTATCTCACGGTCGCGGCGATCCTGTTCACGCTGGGCACGCTCGGCATCTTCCTCAATCGGAAGAACGTGATCGTCATCCTGATGTCGGTGGAGCTGATCCTGCTCGCCGTGAACATCAATCTGGTCGCCTTCTCCGCCTTCCACGGCAGCATCGTCGGCCAAGTGTTCGCGCTCCTGGTGCTGACCGTCGCTGCCGCCGAGGCGGCCATCGGGCTCGCCATCCTCGTGGTGTTCTACCGCAACCGCGGTTCGATCGCCGTCGAGGACATCAATGCCATGAAGGGCTGAGGCCATGTATCAGGCGATCGTCTTTCTTCCCCTCATCGGCTTTCTCATTGCCGGGCTGTTTGGCCGCGTGATCGGCGCGCGCCCGGCGGAAATCCTCACCACCGCGTTCCTGTTCGTCTCCTGCGCGCTCGCCTGGGTCGCCTTCTTCCAGGTGGGCTTCGGCGGCCACGACGCGCACGTGCAGGTGATGCGCTGGATCCATGTGGGCGACCTCAAGATCGACTGGGCGTTCCGCGTCGACACCATGACCGCGATCATGCTGATCGTGGTGACGACGGTCTCCTCGCTGGTTCACCTCTATTCCATCGGCTACATGCACGAGGATCCGAGCCGCCAGCGCTTCTTCGCCTATCTGTCCCTCTTCACCTTCGCCATGCTGATGCTGGTGACGGCGGACAATCTGGTCCAGCTGTTCTTCGGCTGGGAGGGCGTGGGCCTCGCCTCCTACCTGCTCATCGGCTTCTGGTACGAGAAGCCTTCGGCGAACGCGGCGGCCATGAAGGCCTTCGTGGTGAACCGCGTCGGCGACTTCGGCTTCATGCTCGGCATCTTCGCCGTGTTCGTGATGACCGGTTCGGTCACCTTCGACGCGGTGTTCGCCCAGGCGCCCTCGCTGGTCGGCAAGAGCATCAATTTCCTCGGCCATGCCTGGGATGCGCCGACTGTGATCGCCCTGCTGCTGTTCGTCGGGGCCATGGGCAAGTCGGCCCAGTTCCTGCTCCATACCTGGCTGCCGGACGCGATGGAGGGGCCGACCCCGGTCTCCGCGCTCATCCATGCCGCGACCATGGTGACGGCCGGTGTGTTCATGGTGGCGCGCATGTCGCCCATCTTCGAACTCTCACACACCGCGCTGAACGTGGTGATGCTGGTCGGCGCGACGACCGCGATGTTCGCGGCCACCGTCGCCCTGGTGCAGAACGACATCAAGAAGGTGATCGCCTATTCCACCTGTTCCCAGCTCGGCTACATGTTCGTGGCCATGGGTGCGGGGGCTTATTCCGTCGGCGTGTTCCACCTCTTCACCCATGCCTGCTTCAAGGCGCTGCTGTTCCTCTGCGCCGGTTCGGTCATCAATGCGATGCACCACGAGCAGGACATGCGGCACATGGGCGGGCTCTATAAGAAGATCCCCTTCACCTATGCCATGATGCTGATCGGGACGCTGGCGATTACCGGCTTTCCGTTCCTCGCCGGCTATTATTCCAAGGACGCGATCATCGAAGCGGCCTGGGCCAGCGACAACAGCTTCGCCCTTTACGGCTGGGTGATGACGGTGGCGGCCGCCGCGCTGACCTCCTTCTACTCGTGGCGCCTCGTGTTCATGACCTTCCACGGCCATCCCCACGACCATCACCATTACGAACACGCCCATGAATCGCCGCTGGCGATGACCATCCCGCTCGGCGTCCTCGCCGTCGGCTCGGTGTTCGCCGGCATGGTGTTCTACGGCGATTTCGTCGGCCACCACGTGCAGGACTTCTTCCGCCAGTCCATCTTCATGGGCACGGAAAACCACATCCTGCACGAGATGCACGAAGTGCCCACCTGGGCCGGTCTCGCGCCCACCGTGATGATGGTGCTGGGCTTCCTGGTCGCCTATTGGTTCTACGTTCTCGATCCGACGGTGCCGGTCGCGCTCGCCCGCAGCCAGGACGCGCTGTACCAGTTCCTGCTGAACAAGTGGTACTTCGACGAGATCTACAATTTCATCATCATCCGCCCGGTCCTGTGGATCGGCCGCGTGCTCTGGAAGCAGGGTGACGGCCGCATCATCGACGGCATCGGGCCGGACGGGATTTCCGCCCGCGTGCTGGACGTGACCGCCTCGGTCGTGCGCCTGCAAAGCGGCTATCTCTATCACTATGCCTTCGTGATGCTGATCGGCGTCGCCGCCTTCATCACCTGGTTCATGTTCGCCGGAGTGTGACGATGACCACATGGCCCATCCTCTCCGTCGTCACCTTCCTGCCCTTGGTGGGAGCGCTGTTCATCCTGGTGGTCCGGGGTGACGATCTGGTCTCCGCCCGCAACGCCCGCTGGGTGGCGCTGTGGACCACGCTCGTCACCTTTATCGTGTCCCTGCTGCTGCTGCCGGGCTTCGACTCCAAGGCGGCGGGCTTCCAATTCGTGGAGAAGCACCCCTGGCTCGGCGACATCGCCGCCTACCACATGGGCGTCGACGGCATTTCGCTGCCGCTGATCATCCTCACCACCTTCCTCATGCCGTTCTGCATCCTCGCGAGCTGGGAGAGCGTGAAGAAGCGTGTGAAGGAATATATGATCGCGTTCCTAGTGCTTGAGACCCTGATGGTCGGCACCTTCTGCGCGCTCGATCTGGTGCTGTTCTACTTCTTCTTCGAAGCAGCCCTGATCCCCATGTTCCTCATCATTGGTATCTGGGGCGGCCCGCGCCGCATCTATGCCAGCTTCAAGTTTTTCCTCTACACCCTCGCCGGGTCGGTGCTGATGATGCTCGCCATCATGGCGATCTACTGGCAGGCCGGTACCACCGATGTGCCGACCCTGATGACCCACGGCTTCCCGGTCGGCATGCAGACCTGGCTCTGGCTCGCCTTCTTCGCCTCGTTCGCGGTGAAGATGCCCATGTGGCCGGTGCACACCTGGTTGCCGGACGCCCACGTGGAAGCGCCGACCGCCGGCTCGGTGATCCTGGCGGGCGTGCTGCTGAAGATGGGCGGCTACGGTTTCATCCGCTACTCGCTCCCCATGTTCCCGGATGCCTCGCACCTGTTCGCACCGCTGGTGTTCACGCTGTCGGTGATCGCCATCATCTACACGTCGCTGGTGGCGCTGGTTCAGACCGACATCAAGAAGCTGATCGCCTATTCGTCGGTCGCCCACATGGGCTTCGTGACCATGGGTCTGTTCGCCATGAACGAACAGGGCCTCCAGGGCGCCATGTTCCTCATGATCTCGCACGGCTTCGTCTCGGGGGCGCTGTTCCTCTGCGTCGGGGTGATCTACGACCGCATGCATACCCGCGACATCGCCGCGTACGGTGGCCTCGTCAAGCGCATGCCGCTTTATGCGACCGCCCTGATGGTCTTCACCATGGCCAATGTGGGCCTGCCCGGCACCTCCGGCTTCGTGGGCGAATTCCTCACCATGCTGGCCGCGTTCGAGCGCAACAGCTGGATCGCATTCTTCGCGGCGACCGGCGTGATCTTCTCGGCCGCCTATGCCCTGTGGCTCTACTGGCGCGTGATTTTCGGGCCGCTTGAGAAAGACAATCTCAAGGACATCCTCGATCTCGGCCCGCGCGAGATCGCCATCCTCGTTCCGCTCGTGGTGATCACCATTCTGTTCGGCTTCTGGCCGGCGCCGATCCTGGATATGACGTCCACGGCGGTGAATGCGGTGGTCGCGCGTACCGATACTGTCGCGTCGGCGGTGAAGACCGCCACGCTGATGTTCAGCTTCTGACCCGAGGTCGCCCGATGTCGTCCCTGCCTCCGCTCGGCGCCGTTCTTCCCGAAGTCACGCTTGCCGTTTCGGCGATCGTGCTGCTGCTGGTCGGTGCGATCCGCGGCGAAGCGGCCGCCAATCTGGTGAACGGCCTCGCCATCGCGGTGCTCGCCGCGGCCGGCATCCTGGTTCTGGTGGCGCCGCACACCGCCGTCTCCGCGTTCGGCGGCAGCCTGGTGATCGACGACTTCAGCCGCTTCATGAAAGCGCTCGCGATCCTCGGCGCGCTGGTGTCGCTGATCCTGTCGGTGCATTGGCTGAACCGCGAACGGCAGAGCAAGTTCGAATATCCCGTCCTCATTCTCATCGCCACGCTCGGCATGTGCATGCTGGTCTCGGCGGGCGATCTGATCGCGCTGTATCTCGGCCTCGAACTGATGAGCCTCTCGCTCTACGTGGTCGCCGCGTACAATCGGGATTCGGTGCGCTCCACCGAGGCGGGCCTGAAATATTTCGTTCTCGGCGCCCTGTCCTCGGGGATGCTGCTCTATGGCGCCTCGCTGATCTACGGCTTCACGGATTCGGTGAATTTCGGCGCCATCGCCGCCGCCGCGACGACCCCCACGATCGGGCTGGTGTTTGGCATCGTGTTCCTGTTCGCCGGCCTGTGCTTCAAGGTTTCGGCGGTCCCGTTCCACATGTGGACGCCCGATGTGTATGAGGGTGCGCCGACGCCGGTGACGACCTTCTTCGCCACCGCCCCGAAGGTGGCGGCCATGGCCGTGTTCCTGCGCGTGGCCACGGAAGCCTTCCCGCACATCACCCATTCCTGGCAGCAGATCATCGCCTTCGTGTCCATCGCTTCGATGGTGCTCGGCGCGTTCGCCGCCATCGGCCAGCGCAACATCAAGCGACTGCTGGCCTATTCCTCCATCGGCCACATGGGCTTCGCCTTGGTCGGGCTGGCTGCCGCGACCCCGCAGGGCATCCGGGGCGTGCTGGTCTATATGGCGATCTATGTCGCCATGACCCTCGGCAGCTTTGCCTGCGTCCTCGCCATGCGCCGAAACGGCAATGCGGTGGAGAATGTGGACGATCTGGCCGGCCTTGCGCGGACCAATCCGATGATGGCGCTTCTGCTGGGCGGGCTGATGTTCTCGCTCGCCGGCATTCCGCCGCTCGCCGGGTTCCTGGCCAAATATTACGTGTTTCTCGCGGCGATCGAGGCGGGCCTCTATGGCCTTGCGGTGATCGGCGTGCTCGCCTCGGTGGTCGGCGCCTATTATTACCTCCGGGTGGTCAAGATCATGTATTTTGACGAGCCGGCGGAGGCTTTCGACCCCATGCCCGGTGAACTGAAGGCGGTGCTCGGCCTTTCCGGCCTGTTCACCATCTTCTATTTCGTCTATCCCTCGCCGCTGATCAACGCGGCCGGCGTGGCCGCCCGGGCACTTTTCTGAACTATGGCGGCGCAGCGTTTCCAAAGCTCCACGATTCCCATCGTCCGATTCACGGAGATCGGCTCAACAAACGCGGAAGGTCTCGCGCGGCTCGCCCGTGGCGAGGCCATGCCCGTTTGGCTGGTGGCCGATATTCAGAGCGCGGGCCGCGGCCGCCGCGGCCGGCCGTGGACGAGCGAACTCGGCAATCTCTTTGCAACGCTCGTACTGCCGAATCCGGCTCCGGTCGCCCATGTGGCGCAGCTCTGCTTCGTCGCCGGCCTGGCGCTGCGCGATGCCGTGCTGGCCGCCGCGCCCTTGCTGACGACTGAAGGGCTCAAGCTGAAATGGCCCAATGACCTGATCCTGGATGGCGGCAAGCTCGCCGGCATCCTGGTGGAAGGCGGCACCGACGCGGCGGGGCGCCCGGCGGCGGTCATCGGGTTCGGCGTCAACTGCCTTCACCACCCCGAAGACCTGCCTTATCGCGCCACCAGCCTGGAAGCGGCCGGCGCGCCCACGGCGCCCGACCGGGTGCTGGAAGCCCTCGACCGGGCCATGGCGGTGCGCCTCAACCAATGGAACGGCGGCAACGGCTTTCCCTCGGTACGCACCGACTGGATGCGCCACGCCCTTGCCATCGGCGATACGGTGAGCGTGCGCATCGGCGAGCGGGAAGTGACGGGACGTTTCGAGAGCATCGATGCCCGCGGCGCCATGATGTTGCGGCGGCGGGACGGAATTGCAGAGATCATCACCGCCGGCGATGTCTCCCTGCCGAAGGCGGAATGATAGGTCACATGGCGGAACAGAACGAGCTGGTCTTCGCGCCCCTGGGTGGGGTGGGCGAGATCGGCATGAATCTTGGTCTCTACGGTTTCGGTCCGCGTCGCGCCCGCAAATGGCTGATGATGGACCTCGGCATGAGCTTCGCCGGGGACGAGGCGCCCGGCGTGGACCTGGTGCTGCCGGATATTCGCTTCCTGGAGAAGGAAAAGGCGAACATCGTCGGGCTCATCCTCACGCATGGCCACGAGGACCATGTGGGGGCGGTGATCGATCTGTGGCCGCGCCTCAAATGCCCGATCTACACCACAGCCTTCACCGCCGGCTTGCTGGAGGCCAAGCGCTGGGGCGAGCCGGGCGCGCCGAATATTCCGGTCAATGTGGTGCGGGCGGGGGCGCGGATTTCCATCGGCCCGTTCGAGGTGGAATTCATCCCCGTCGCCCATTCGATTCCCGATAGCCATGCGGTGGCGATCCGCACGTCGCTCGGGCTGGTGCTCCATACGGGCGACTGGAAGCTGGACCCGACCCCCGTGGTTGGATCGGTAACGGATATCGCGCGGCTGAGCGCGCTGGGCGATGAGGGCGTGCGCGCCATCATCTGCGATTCGACGAATGCCATTCGCGACGGCGTCTCGCCGTCCGAGGCGGATGTCGGTGCGACCCTGAAGGAAATCGTCGCGACCGCGAAGCATCGCATCTGCTTCACAACGTTTTCGTCCAATGTCGCGCGCGTGCGGTCCATCGCCGAGGCCGCACTTGCGGCCGATCGCGAAGTGGTGGTCGTGGGGCGCGCCATGGAACGCGTGATCGGGGTTGCCCGCGAGCATGGCATGCTGGACGGCATTCCCCCGTTTCGCGGCGCGGATGCTTATGGCTATCTGCCGCGCGACAAGGTCGTTGCGCTTCTCACCGGGTCCCAGGGCGAGCCCCGCGCCGCCTTGAGCCGCATCGCCACGGACGATCATCCCGAGATCGCGCTGTCCAAGGGCGATCTCGTGGTGTTTTCCTCCCGCACCATTCCCGGCAATGAGAAGGTGGTGAACACCGTCATCAACGGCCTGGTGAAGCGGGGCGTGCGGGTGATGACCGATCGCGATGCCCTGGTTCACGTCTCCGGACATCCGCGGCGGGGCGAATTGGAGCAGATGTACGGCTGGGTCCGCCCGCAGGTCTCCGTGCCCGTGCATGGCGAGCCGCTGCATCTTGCCGAGCATGCCGCGCTTGCCCGCCGCATGGGCGTGCCGGAAGTGGTGACTTGCTATGATGGCAATGTCATCCGTCTGGCGCCGGGGCCGGCGGAGCGCGTGGACGATATTCCCTTCGGCCGTCTCTACAAGGATGGGCGGTTGCTGGTGGCCGATACCGCGCAGACCATCCCGGAGCGCCGGCGCCTCGGGTTCGTGGGCGTGGTGTCGGTGGCCCTGGCGGTGGACCAGAAGGGCGCGCTCGTCGGAGAGCCGGCGCTCGAATTGACCGGCATTCCCGAGCGCGGGGAGGGCGGCATCGACATGCTCGATCATGTGTTCGACACGGTCGTCGCGACCATGAACGGCCTGCCGCGCGCCCGCCGCCGCGATCCCGATGCCCTGGCCGAAACCATCGAGCGCGCGGTGCGGGCTGCGGTGAATGGCCTGTGGGGCAAAAAGCCGGTTTGCCACGTCCACATTCTCGAAGTTTGATGCGAGGCTGCGTGCGCCGGGGCGGCGCCCGCGGCTCAACGGTGCTTCAGGAGGGGTTCATGATCGGCCGGCTCAATCACGTGGCCATTGCGGTGCGCGATATCGCGGCGGCCTCCGCCCTCTATCGCGACACGCTCGGGGCGGATGTTTCCGAGATCGTGCCGCAGCACGAACATGGCGTGAGCACGGTGTTCATCAACCTGCCGAACACCAAGATCGAGCTGCTGGAGCCGCTCGGAGCGGATTCGCCGATCCTGAAGTTCCTGGAGCGCAATCCCGACGGGGGCATCCATCACATCTGCTACGAGGTCGAGGATATTCTCGCGGCCCGCGAGCAGCTGAAGGCGACCGGCGCGCGCGTGCTCGGCAGCGGGGAGCCGCGGATCGGCGCCCATGGCAAGCCGGTGCTGTTCCTGCACCCCAAGGATTTCAACGGCACGCTCGTCGAGCTGGAACAGGCTTAGAGGACCGGGCGTGAAGATCGGATCGGTACTCGCCATCTATTTCATCGTGTGGTGGACGGTGCTGTTCGCCATCCTGCCGTTCGGCGTGCGCTCGCAGGCCGAGGCCGATGACGTCGACCCGGGCACCGATCCCGGCGCGCCGACGCGCCCGTTCCTGATGCGCAAGGTTGCGGCGACCACGGTGGTGGCCGCTGTCGTCACGTTCGGGCTGTTCTATGTGGTCATGAACGGCATCCTCACACTGGAGGATTTCCCCATGCCGTTCAGCGTCAGCGACGAGTGAGCGGGCCGGCCCCGGAGATTCGCCGCCGCGCGGATCATCGGGACCCGGCGTGAAAAGGCGCGGATGAAAAAAGAAAGGCGAGACCGAGGTCTCGCCTTTTTCTCGTTTTAATGCACCTTATTCTGGTTCGCCGCGGGTGCAGCCGCTCGATCCTTCAGTGCTGCCGTTCCCGAATTGCGCGCGCCATCTTTGACGGTCGTCGGTCGGCTTGTTGTTGATGATCCTCCCGAGACCCGGACCCTCCCCATCGTGCCGCGCGGGCACAATGGCGGTCCCCTTTCTTTTGGCGCGCTCAAAGTAGAACAAGATTTACGGCTTTGTCATCCTTGCGCCGCAATAGATCATTTGTTGCGTCGCAGCACGGATGCGGGCGGGGCGGGCTTGTATTTTGCCGACCGTTCCGCTTTCTCTCCGCCACGCTTTTGAAACGTCCAGCCGCAGAGTCATCCAGATGCGCTTGTCCCGCTATTTTCTGCCCATCCTTCGTGAAGTTCCGAAGGAGGCGGAGATCGTCTCGCACCGGCTCATGTTGCGCGCCGGCATGGTGCGGCAGGAGAGCGCGGGCATCTATGCCTGGCTGCCGCTCGGCCACCGGGTGCTGACCAAGATCTGCAACATCATCCGCGAGGAACAGAACCGCGCCGGCGCCAATGAGATGCTGATGCCGACCATCCAGTCGGCGGACCTGTGGCGCGAGAGCGGACGCTATGACGACTACGGCAAGGAGATGCTGCGCATCCGCGACCGTCACGATCGCGAGATGCTGTTCGGCCCCACCAACGAGGAAATGATCACCGAGATCGTGCGGGCCTATGTGAAATCCTACAAGAGCCTGCCGCTGAACCTTTACCATATCCAATGGAAGTTCCGCGACGAGGTGCGCCCGCGCTTCGGGGTTTATCGCTCGCGCGAGTTTTTGATGAAGGATGCCTATTCCTTCGACCTCGACGCGGAAGGCGCCCGCCATTCCTACAACAAGATGTTCGTCGCCTATTTGCGCACCTTCTCGCGGATGGGGCTGAAAGCGATTCCCATGGTGGCCGATACCGGGCCGATCGGCGGCAATCTCTCGCACGAATTCATCATTCTCGCCTCGACCGGCGAGAGCGAGGTGTTCTGCCACGCCGACTACCTGGATCTCGCCCCGCCGGCCGCCGACGTGAACTTCGACGATGCGGCCCAGCTCCAGGGCGTGTTCGACCAGTGGACCAACCTCTACGCGGCGACGTCGGAGAAGCACGACGAAGCGGCATTCGCCGCGATTCCAGAGGCGCGCCGCATGGCCGCGCGCGGCATCGAGGTGGGGCACATCTTCTATTTCGGCACCAAATATTCCGATCCGTTCGGCGCCAAGGTGCAGGGCCCCGACGGGGCCGAGCACCCGATCCACATGGGCTCCTACGGCATCGGGCCGTCCCGCCTGGTGGCGGCGATGATCGAAGCCTCCCACGACGAGAACGGCATCATCTGGCCGGACGCGGTCGCGCCGTTCCAGGTCGGCATCCTCAATCTGAAGGTGGGCGACGCGGCGGTCGACGGCGCCTGCGCCGAGCTTTACGCGAAGCTCACCGCGTGCGGTGTCGACGTGCTCTATGACGACACCGAGGAGCGGGCGGGGGCGAAATTCGCCACCGCCGACCTCATCGGCCTGCCCTGGCAGATCCTGGTGGGGCCGAAGAGCCTCGCCGAGGGCAAGGTCGAGCTGAAGCGCCGCTCCGACGGGTCGCGCGAACTCATGTCCATCGCGGACGCCTATGAAAGGCTCAAGAAATGACGGGAGGCCAGCGCATGGCTCCAGCTTCTGCGGTCCGCTCGGAAGAACCGACGGGCACGCGGCCGTTTTCGGCCTTCGAGTGGATGCTGTCCCTGCGCTACCTGCGGGCGCGCCGCAAGGAAGGCTTCATCTCGGTGATCGCCGGCTTTTCGTTCCTCGGCATCGTGCTGGGCGTGGCGACGCTGATCATCGTGATGGCGGTGATGAACGGCTTCCGCCAGGAATTGCTCGGCAAGATCCTCGGCCTCAACGGTCATCTGCTGGTGCAGCCGCTGGAAACGCCGTTGACCGACTACATCGCGGTGGCCGACCGCATCGCCAAGCTCAAGGGCGTGCGGCTCGCCGTGCCGCTGGTGGAAGGGCAGGCGCTCGCCTCCTCGCCCTATAACGCGAGCGGCGTCCTGGCGCGCGGGCTGTCGGAAAAGGACCTGCGCGGGCTGCCCTCGATCGCCAACAATATTCGCCAGGGCAGCCTGGAAGGCTTTGACCAGGGGCAGGGGGTGGCGATCGGCAAGCGCCTCGCCGACCAGCTGGCCCTGAGGGCGGGCGACAACATCACGCTGGTGGCGCCGCGCGGCGCGGTGACGCCCATGGGCACCTCGCCGCGCATCAAGGTCTATAAGATCGCGGCGGTGTTCGAGATCGGCATGTCGGAATACGACAGCGCGTTTCTCTTCATGCCACTGCCGGAGGCGCAGGCCTATTTCAACCGCGCCAACGATGTGAACGCCATCGAGGTCTATATCGACAATCCCGATGATGTCGCGATCCTCAAGCCGGCGATCCAATCGGCGGCGGAGCGGCCGGTCTATCTGGTGGACTGGCGCCAGCGCAACGCCACCTTCTTCAACGCGCTCCAGGTGGAGCGCAACGTCATGTTCCTGATCCTCACGCTGATCGTGCTCGTGGCCGCGCTGAACATCGTGTCGGGCCTCATCATGCTGGTGAAGGACAAGGGCCGCGATATCGCGGTGTTGCGCACCATGGGCGCGACGCAAGGGGCGATCATGCGCGTGTTCCTCATCACGGGCGCGAGCATCGGCGTCGTGGGCACGCTGGTGGGGCTGGCGATCGGCGTTCTGGTCTGCCTCAATATCGAGGAGATCCGCCGCTTCATCTCCTATCTTACGTCCACGGAGCTGTTCTCGCCGGAGCTTTATTATCTCAGCCGCCTGCCGGCGCAGATGAATGTCGGGGAAACGACTTCGGTCGTGCTCATGGCGCTTGTGCTGTCGCTGCTCGCCACCCTTTATCCCTCCTGGCGGGCCGCGCGGCTCGATCCGGTGGAAGCGTTGAGATACGAGTGATGGCGACCTCTCCCTTCCAGACCGAGCCCACCCCCGCCGCTCTGGCGCTTGCCGGCGTCGGGCGGCGCTACGCCCAGGGCGCAGGCACCATCGAGGTGCTGCGCGGGGCGGATCTCAGGGTCGAGCGCGGCCAGTCCGTGGCGCTGGTGGCGCCCTCCGGCTCGGGCAAATCCACCCTCCTGCACATGGCGGGCCTGCTGGAGCACCCGGACGAGGGCGAAGTCTTCATCGATGGCCAGCCCACCGTGAAGCTGCCGGACCGCGAGCGCACCCGCATGCGGCGCGTGCATGTGGGTTTCGTCTATCAATCCCACAATCTGCTGGCGGAATTCTCGGCGCTGGAAAATGTCATGATGCCGCAGATGATCCGCGGCCTGTCCAAGAAGGACGCGGCGCTTCGCGCGAAGGATCTGCTGAGCTATCTCGGGCTGGCGCAGCGCCTGACACACCGTCCCTCCGAGCTTTCCGGCGGCGAGCAGCAGCGCGTCGCCATCGCCCGCGCGCTCGCCAATGCGCCGCGCCTGCTGCTGGCCGACGAGCCGACCGGAAATCTCGACCCGAAGACCTCGGACCATGTGTTCGCCGCCCTCGCCGAACTGGTCCATGCCACCGGGGTCGCGGCCATCATCGCCACGCATAATCTGCAATTGGCGGCGCGCATGCATCGGCGCGTGACCGTCATGGACGGGCGGATCGTGGAGCTGGATTAGCGCCGATCAACATTCGGCGGCACGCTGTATCGATCCGGCGCCTGACAGCAGGTGCGGGCCTTGGCGGTTCCTGGACCGGTCGTCGTCTTCTCCACGTCATGGCCGGGATCGTCCGGGCCATCCACCTGCCGCCGGCCCGCGCGATGCACGAAAGCCGGCGCCGGCGGCTCCGCGTGGATGCACGGGATAAGCCCCTGCGTGACGCCGGCCCCTGCGCGGGCCTCCAGCCACGAAGGTCGATCACGCCCAGCGCCGGGGCGTGCCGGGGTCATTCGCCGGGCGGCGCCACCTCCGCCGCCAGTGCCTGCCGCCGGCGCGGGCTATCCGCTTTCCAGCCGCCGGCCCCGCCCACCCGGACCGCGGCCCAGATGATGGCGCGCCGCACGGGATCGACACCGCGATTCTCCATCGCCTCGCGCAGGATGCCGTCGGCCTCCGCGCGGGTATAAGGCGCGGCCCGGGAATTGCCCGAGGCGTGGCCCTTCCAGGGTCCCGTGCCTTCGGTGGCGTACAGGAAGTCATGGATGATGGCGGCCTTCACCCAGGGGCCGTCCGGCGGCAAGATGATCCAGGCCCAGCGCGGGATGGAGGCGAGGTCCGTGACGAATCCCTTCGGCACCGTGATCGTGTCCGCCCCGTCGCCGGGGCGATAGGTGAGGGTCTCGTAAAGCCCCCACAAGGAGCGCCCGGCGCGGAGCGAGGGGCCATATTTGTTATCGAGCAGGACCAGCACGAGCTTGCCGGTGAAGCGGTTCACCCAGCCCGACGGAACGGGCTGAACGGGTTGCGGGCTGTTTTCCGTCGGCGCGGTCTGCGGCATGCTGGCCTCCCTGCACGGCGCCCTATTTACCCTTATTCCGCGCATTCTTAAAAGAGGCAGCCGAAACGTGTGGCGCGGCGTGCCGTCGCCCTTGCGGGTTGGAAAGCGCGCCCCGTCGTCAGCGCAGGGCCACCAGCACTGCGCCGCCGGCGATCAGCGCGACGCCCAGCCAGTTGAGGGCGGAAAGGCGTTCGCCCAGGAACAGGGCGCCGAACAGGGCGACCATCACCACGCTGAGCTTGTCGAGCGGCGCCACCTGCCCGGCCTCGCCGATTTGCAGCGCGCGGAAATAGCACAGCCAGGACGCGCCCGTCGCCGCGCCGGAAAGAATCAGGAACAGCCAGGTCTTGGAGGAAATGGTATCGAGCGGCTGCCAGGCCTGCCCGGCGACCACCATCAGCGAGATGATGGCGAGGATGACGACGGTGCGGATGAGGGTCGCCAGATCGCTGTGAACGGCGCTCACGCCCACCTTGCCGAAGATCGCGGTCAGCGCCGCGAACAGGGCGGCTCCGAGTGCCCAGAACTGCCAGCTGCCGATGAAGCCCCGCATGGTGATGCCCCGTTCAGGAAAAGCCCGGGGAACTGTCGTGGATCGTGGGGTCGAGGCAAATGGAAAGTTGACTTGTTCCGCGTCGCTGGGCCTCCCATCTGGGGTACGATACGACATCGCGACTCGTGCGCGGCGTCCGCGCGCATCGCCCCGGAAGATCCATGCGCACTCCTGGCTTCGTCCATCTCCATGTCCATTCCTCCTATTCGCTGCTGGAGGGCGCGCTTTCGCTCGGCAAGCTGGCGGATCTGGCCAAGGCCGATTCCCAGCCTGCCCTGGCGCTGACCGACACCGGCAATCTTTTCGGTGCGCTGGAATTTTCGGAGAAGATGGCGGGGGCCGGCATCCAGCCCATCATGGGCTGTTCGCTGGCGGTGGATCTGCCCGAGGCCCCCGGGCCGCGCGGCGCTTTGCCGCCCAAGAAGCCGCGCCTGGTCTTGCTCGCCGCCCGCGAGACCGGCTGGCGCAATCTTATGAAGCTGGTCTCCCGCGCCTTCATGGAGACGCCGAGCGACGAGGAATCGCGCATCTCGCTCGACTGGCTGCGGGAGGCGAACGAGGGGCTGATCGCGCTGACCGGCGGGCCGAACGGCCCCATCGACCGCGCGCTCGCTGGCGGTCATGGCGATCTTGCCGCCGAGCGGCTGGACATGCTGGCGCAGATGTTCGGCGACCGCCTCTATGTGGAGCTTCAGCGCCACGGCATGGAGCGCGAGCGCATCGTCGAGCCGCAATTGCTGGAGCTCGCCTATGCCCGCGCGCTGCCGCTGGTGGCCGCCAACGAGCCGTTCTTCGGGGCGCAGGGCGATTATGAGGCCCATGATGCGCTCGGCTGCATCGCCGAGGGCCGGGTGGTGGCCGATGGCGATCGCCCGCGCCTCACCCCCGATCATCGCTTCAAGACCCGCGAGGAGATGCTGACCCTGTTCGCCGACCTGCCCGAGGCGACGGCGAATACGGTGGAGATCGCCCAGCGCTGCGCCTATCGGGTGCGCACGGTGAAGCCGATCCTGCCGCGCTTCACCACCGGCGGCGGCGACGGCGATCCCTTGGCCGCGGAGGCGGCCGAACTTGAGCGCCAGGCGAAGGAAGGGCTTGTCGCCCGCCTTGCCAAGCACGGGCCGGCCCCGGGGCTTGAGGTCGCCGTCTATCAGGAGCGGCTCGCCTACGAATTGTCCGTCATCACGAAGATGAAGTTTCCCGGCTACTTCCTCATCGTGTCGGACTTCATCAAATGGGCGAAGGCGCACGACATTCCGGTGGGTCCCGGGCGTGGTTCGGGCGCCGGCTCGCTGGTGGCCTATTCGCTCCAGATCACCGACCTCGACCCCCTGCGCTTCGGCCTGCTGTTCGAGCGCTTCCTGAACCCGGATCGCGTGTCCATGCCGGACTTCGACGTGGACTTCTGCCAGGAGCGCCGCGACGAGGTGATCCATTACGTCCAGCAGCGCTACGGCCGGGCGCAGGTGGCGCAGATCATCACCTTCGGTACGCTCCAGGCGCGCGGCGTGCTGCGCGACGTCGGCCGGGTGCTGGAAATGCCCTATGGCCAGGTGGACAAGCTCTGCAAGCTGGTGCCGCAGAATCCCGCCGCGCCGGTCACGCTGAAGCAGGCGATCCACGACGAGCCGCGCCTGCAGGCCGCCCAGGCCGAGGAAGAGGTGGTCAAGCGCGCGTTCGATATCGCCGTGCGCCTGGAAGGGCTGAACCGCCACGCCTCCACCCACGCCGCCGGCATCGTGATCGGCGACCGGCCCCTGCACGAGCTGGTGCCGCTCTATCGCGATCCCAAGTCCGACATGCCGGTCACCCAGTACAATATGAAATGGGTGGAGCAGGCCGGCCTGGTGAAGTTCGACTTCCTCGGCCTGAAAACGCTGACCACCATCGAGAAGGCCGTGAAGCTGGTGCATCAGCGCGGCATCGACCTCGATATCTCGAAGATCCCGCTCGACGATCCCAAGACCTACGCCATGCTGGCGCGGGGCGAGACGGTGGGCGTGTTCCAGGTGGAAAGCGCGGGCATGCGCCGTGCGCTCGTGGACATGAAGGCCGACCGCGTGGAGGACCTGATCGCCCTGGTGGCGCTTTATCGTCCCGGCCCCATGGCCAATATCCCGGTCTATTGCGACTGCAAGCACGGGCGCGCGGAACCGGACTATATCCACCCCAAGCTTGAGCCTTACTTAAAGGAAACCTTCGGGGTCATCATCTATCAGGAACAGGTGATGCAGATCGCGCAGGCGCTGTCGGGCTATTCGCTCGGCGAAGCCGACCTTCTGCGCCGCGCCATGGGCAAGAAGATCCGCGCCGAGATGGAAAAGCAGCGCGAGCGTTTCGTCTCCGGCGCCAGCGAGCGCGGCGTGCCGAAGGCGCAGGCCGACACCATTTTCGACCTGCTGGCCAAGTTCGCCGATTACGGCTTCAACAAATCCCACGCGGCGGCCTATGCGCTGGTGGCCTATCAGACGGCTTGGCTGAAGGCGAATTATCCCACCGAATTCCTCGCCGCCTCCATGACGCTGGACATGGGCAATACCGACAAGCTGGCGGAATTCCGTCAGGAGGCGCAGCGGCTCGGCATCGCGGTGGTGCCGCCCAATATCAATCTCTCCGCCCGCGAGTTCGCCGTGGTGGATGGCCAGATCATCTATGCCATGGCGGCCATCAAGGGCGTGGGCGGGCATGCGGTCGACGCGCTGGTAGCGGCGCGGGGCGATCGGCCGTTCAGAAGCCTCTCGGATTTTGCCGAGCGACTCCCTGTGAAGCTGGTGAATAAGCGCGTTCTTGAAAGCCTAACCGCCGCGGGGTGCTTTGATCATTTAGAAAAAAATCGCGCGCGCATCTTCGGTGCGCTTGAGTTCATTATTGGCTATTCAGAAAAGAAGGAGTCGTCAGCAGGTCAAATAAGCTTCGCAGATGTTGGCATGAAGGAGAAGCTTCACATGCCAGATTCGGCTGCCTGGGATGCCACTGAGCGCTTGCAGCGCGAATATGATTCCATCGGCTTCTTCCTCACCGGCCACCCGCTGGACGATTATGCGCAATCCCTGAAGAAGCTGCGGGTGCAGCCGTTCAGCGATTTTGCCCGCGGCGTGCGCGCCGGCGCGGCGGCCGGGCGGCTCGCCGCCACCGTGGTGTCGAAGCAGGAACGCCGCACCAAGACCGGCACGCGCATGGGCATCGTCGGCCTCTCAGACCCGTCCGGCCATTTCGAGGCGGTGATCTTTTCGGAGGGTCTCGCCCATTATCGCGACCTGCTGGAGCCCGGCACGCCGGTGCTCATGATGGTCAATGCGGAGCTTCAGGGCGAGGACGTGCGCGTGCGCATCCAGACCTGCGAGCGGCTCGACGCGGCCACTGCCAAGCATCACAAGAGCCTGCGGATTTTCGTGCAGTCTGTCGATCCCCTGGAGGGAATCGCCAAGCGCCTGTCGGGCGGCAAGGGCGATGGCGAAGTCAGCCTGATCCTGATGATGGACCAGGGGAAGGCCGAGGTCGAAATCCGCCTTGAGGGGCGGTATCCGGTTTCGCCGCAGATCGCCGGGGCGCTCAAGGCGATTCCGGGCGTGGTCGCGGTGGAAGCGGCCTGAGCGGCGGGCCGCTCCATGGCCTATCGGCTGCCGCCGCTCAATGCGCTGCGCCTGTTCGAGGCGGCGGGCCGCCATCTTTCGTTCAAGCGCGCGGCGGAGGAACTCAACCTCACGCCGAGCGCGGTGAGCCACGGCATCCAGGGCCTGGAGGATTGGCTCGGCGTGCCGCTGTTCGCCCGCGGCCACCGGCAATTGACGCTGACACAGGCCGGGGGCGCCTATCTGCCGCGCGTCCGGGAGATCCTGGCGCAGATCGCATCCGCCACCGAAGCGGTGCCCGGGCGTCGCCCGGCGGACCGGCTGAGCGTGAGCGTTGCGCCAACGTTCGGCCTGCGCTGGCTCATCCCCCATCTCTCCCGTTTCCAGGCCCGCCATCCCGGCATCGACGTGAGCCTCGACAGCGCCCACCGCCGGGTCGAGTTCCCGCGTGACGGCGTGGATCTCGCCATTCGCATGGGGGAGGGCGGCTGGGAGGGGGTATCGATCGACCTGCTGGTGCGTCAGCACCTGGTGCCGGTGTGCGCGCCGCGCCTGGCCGCCGCCTTGCGCACGCCCGCCGATCTCGCGGGCCACACCTTGCTGCATGTGACGGATGTGGCCGAGGACTGGGGCACCTGGGCCGCTTTGCGCGGGGTCGACGCGCTCGATCTGGAGCGCGGCTTGCGCTTTGATTCCATCCATCTGGCCTGGGAGGCGGCGGCCGAGGGGCTCGGCGTCGCCATCGGGCGGCTGCCGGTCGTGGGGGCGGACCTCGACGCGGGCCGGCTGGTGGCCGTGCTCGGGCCGCCGGTCGAGGCCCGCACCGCTTATTGGCTGCTGGCCGATCCGGCCTCGCTCCACCGGCCGGAGGTGGCGGCGTTCCGGAACTGGCTGCGGGACGAACTCGCCGCCCCGCAGCCGGAGACGCGACCTCAGCGCCCCATGTAGCGCGGCTGGCGCCGCTCGATCCAGGCGTCGAGGCCCTCGCGCAGGTCGTGGGTGGGCACCATGCGGGCGAACTGCTCGCTTTCCACCTGAAGGCCCTCGCCGATGGTCTGGTTGATGCCGCGCGTCACCGCCGTGAGCACGCTGGTCACCGCCACCGGCGAGTGGCGCATGATGCGCTGCGCCAAGGCCCGCGCCGCCGGAATAAGCTCCGCGGCGGGCACAACGTGGTTGACCAGCCCCATCGCGAGAGCGTGCTCCGGCGAGAAGCTTTCGCCGGTCAGCAGCAGCTCCAGCGCGCGCTTGCGGCCGGCGAGGCGCGGTAGGCGCTGCGTGCCGCCGAAGGTCGGCGGCATGCCGAGCTTGATTTCCGGCTTCGCGAACAGCGCGCGCTCGCTGGCGATGGCCAGCGGCGCCGCCTCCGTGATCTCGCATCCCCCGCCGAAGGCGATGCCGTTGACCGCCGCGATGATGGGCTTGGGAAAGGCCTCGATTCGCGAGGTGAGCGTCTGGCCGCGCCGCACGAAATCGCGGACCGCGCCGAGCGGGCCGAGGCGCACGCTGCGGGAGAATTGATGGATGTCGCCGCCGGCGGAGAAGGCCTTCTCCCCGGCGCCGGTTAGAATCACCGCCTTCACGCTGTCGTCGGTTTCCAGCGTGTCGAGGAAGGCGAGCAGGGCATCGGCCAGCGCATAGTCGATGGCGTTCAGCTTTTCCGGGCGGTTGAGGGTGAGGGTGGCGATTCCTTCGCGAATGTCGCAGAGGACCGGGTGCAGGGTGGACATGGGCGGCTCCATCGGGGCTGGCATTGAATGTGCCCCAAGGCTGGCCGCCCAGGCCCCATGCGGGCAAACGCGAAAAATCCGTGCAGAGGTGAGAGAATCTCACCTAAACGGCGGATAGCCTGGGGAGGAGCGGGTGAAAAGCCGCGGTGCCCTTGCCCTTTTGCCCCCCTTCGCCTATAAGCCGCGCCATTCCGCACGCGGACAGTCGGCCAATTGGCCAATCCGGTGCCTTCGTCCCCGACGGGCCGAGGGTACGTCCGCGGAGGCTCAACCGGAGAGTAGAAGTGGCAATTCCTGATTATTCCATGCGTCAGCTTTTGGAAGCTGGCGTGCATTTCGGTCACCAGTCCCACCGCTGGAACCCCAAGATGGCGCCGTATATCTTCGGCGTCCGCAACAACATCCACATCATCGACCTGTCGCAGACCGTGCCGGCGCTCCATCGCGCCCTCCAGGCCGTGTCCGACACGGTGGCCAATGGCGGCCGCGTGCTGTTCGTCGGCACCAAGCGCCAGGCCGCGGACCAGGTGGCCGACGCCGCCCGCCGCTCCGCGCAGTATTTTGTCAATTCCCGTTGGCTGGGCGGCATGCTCACCAATTGGAAGACGATCTCCAATTCCATCGCCCGGCTCAAGAAGCTGGAAGAGATGCTGGCCGGCCCCGAGGCGGGCTCCGGCTACACCAAGAAGGAGCGCCTGACGCTCTCCCGTGAAAAGGAGAAGCTGGAACGCGCCCTCGGTGGCATCCGCGACATGGGCGGCCTGCCCGACCTGCTGTTCGTGATCGACACGAACAAGGAAGACATCGCCGTGAAGGAGGCCCAGCGCCTCGGCATCCCGGTGGCGGCCATCCTCGACACCAATTGCGATCCCGACGGCATCGCCTTCCCGGTTCCCGGCAATGACGACGCCGGCCGCGCGATCCAGCTCTATTGCGACCTGGTCGCCCGCGCCGCCATCGACGGCATTTCCCGCGGCGCCGGCGATTTCGGCGATGTGGGCGCGGCCGAGGAGCCCCTGATCGAGGACCTGCCCGCCGAGCTGAGCGTGTGGTCCACCTTCGAGCCCCTGTCGGGTCCGCGCGGCGTCGCCGACGACCTGAAGAAGCTCACGGGCGTGAGCCCGGAGATCGAGCAGAAGCTCAACGATCTCGGCATCTTCCACTTCACCCAGATCGCCGGCCTGGATGCCCAGGACGCGCATCACATCGGTGAAGAAGTGGGACTGCCGGGCCGCGTTGACGGCTGGATCGCCCAGGCCAAGGAGTTCTCCGCCGAAGTGGAGTGATCCCTTCTCCGGAGGTCATTTGAGTGAAGGGGCGATAAGCGCCCCGGCGGCCGGCTTGGGCACCCCCTTGGCCGGCCGTGGCATGAGAAGAAGAGGAAGCTGAGCATGGCCGCGATCACGGCAGCACTCGTGAAGGAATTGCGCGACAAGACCGGCGCCGGCATGATGGACTGCAAGGCCGCTCTCACCGAGACCGCCGGCGACATCGAGGCCGCCATCGACTGGCTGCGCAAGAAGGGTCTCGCCAAGGCCGCCAAGAAGGCCGGCCGCGTGGCCGCCGAAGGCCTCGTTTCGGTGGAATCCTCGGGCCATTATGCGGTCGCGCTGGAAGTGAATGCCGAGACCGACTTCGTCGCCCGCAACGCCGATTTCCAGGCGTTCGTGCGCGAAGCCGCCAAGATCGCCCTCAATACCGATGGCTCGCTCGAAGCCCTGGCCGCCGCCCATTTCCCGGGTGAGAGCGTGACCGTGTCCGAGAAGCTCGCCACCCTTATCGCCACCATCGGCGAGAACATGGCGCTGCGCCGCGTCGCCAAGCTCCAGGTCGAGCATGGCGTGATCGCCTCCTATGTGCACGGCACGGTGTCCGAGGGCCTCGGCCGCATCGGCGTGCTGGTGGCGCTCGAATCCAAGGGCGATGTGGAGAAGCTCTCCACCCTCGGCCGCCAGATCGCCATGCATGTCGCGGCGCTGAGCCCGCTGGCGCTCGATGCCTCCGGCATCGACGAGAGCGTGGTCGCCCGCGAGAAGGCGATCCTGCTCGAGAAGCACCAGGGCAAGCCCGCCAACGTGCAGGACAAGATTGCCGAAAGCGGCATGAAGACCTTCTTCAAGGAAGTCACCCTGCTTGAGCAGCCGTTCGTGCACGACGGCTCCAAGTCGGTGGCCCAGGTGCTGAAGGAAGCCGAGGGCGGCGTCGGCGCGCCGGTGAAGCTCACCGCCTTCGTGCGCTATGCGCTCGGCGAGGGCATCGAGAAGGAAGAGAGCGACTTCGCGGCGGAAGTCGCCGCCGCAGCGGGTCAGTCCTGACCGCGTCGGGGGAGGGGGCCATGTCCGACCTTCCCTATCCCCGCGTCCTCATCAAGGTCTCCGGCGAGGCCTTGATGGGACCGGAGCCGTTCGGGCTCCATCCCCCGACCGTGACGCGGATCGCCCGCGATCTCGTGGCCGTGCGTGCGCTCGGCTGCGAGGTTGCCGTGGTTGTGGGCGGCGGCAATATCCTGCGCGGTGCCCGCGTGGCCGGCGAGGACCTCAACCGGTCGACCGCCGACCATATGGGCATGCTCGCCACCGTCATGAACTGCCTCGCCCTGGAGCAGGCGGTGGAAGCGGCCGGCGAGCCGGCCCGGACCATGTCCGCCATTCCCATGCCCACCGTCTGCGAGCCCTATGCCCGCCAGCCGGCCATGCGGCATCTGCGGCGCGGGCGGATCGTGCTGCTGGCGGGGGGCACGGGTAATCCGTACTTCACCACCGACACCGGCGCGGTGCTGCGCGCGGCCGAACTGAGCTGCGACGCGGTGCTGAAGGCGACCAATGTGGACGGCGTCTATACCGCCGATCCCAAGCTCGATCCGAACGCCCGCCGCTATGACCGCCTCACCCATGATCAGGCCCTGGCCTACGATCTGAAGGTGATGGATGCCGCTGCGTTCGCCCTTGCCCGTGAAGCCGCCTTGCCGATAATCGTCTTTTCTATTCGCGAACCGGGTGCCATCGTGGCGGCCGCCAAGGGCGAAGGTCACGTGACCGTGGTTGCGCCGTGAAGGCATAAGTCGGGAAGCGCGGCGCGTCGTGTTCCGCCGGCCGGTACCTGCGGGTGCCGGCGCGGCAGCCGTCTCGCCGGAACGCGGCGCATGGCCGCCGGCGCGCGGGTCCCGTGTGCCCCGGGTTTCAGAGGCCTTGGCCTTCGGCCGTGTCGTCAGGCGGGGCGGGAAGGATAGAACCGGCCTGTCGCGCCGGGAAAATGAAGAACAGGAATTTGCCATGAGCACCGACGCATTCGACCTTGCCGATCTCAAGCGCCGCATGCAGGGCGCGGTGGGCGTGCTGAAGCAGGAACTCGGCGGCCTGCGCACCGGCCGCGCGTCGGCCAGCCTCCTGGAGCCGATCCAGGTGGATGCCTACGGCACCCATATGCCCATCAGCCAGGTGGCCACGGTCTCGGTGCCCGAGCCGCGCATGCTGTCCGTCCAGGTGTGGGACCGCTCGATGGTCAGCGCGGTGGAAAAGGCGATCCGCGACAGCAATCTCGGCCTCAACCCCTCCACCGAGGGCCAGGTGATGCGTATTCGCATCCCCGAGCTGAACCAGGAGCGGCGCCAGGAGATGGTGAAGGTCGCCCATAAATATGCCGAGGCGGCCCGCGTCTCGGTGCGCCATGTGCGCCGCGATGGCATGGACCTGCTCAAGAAGCTCGAAAAGGACAGCGAGATCAGCGCCGATGACCTCGATCGCTTCTCCACCCAGGTGCAGAAGGCGACGGACGAGGTGATCGCCGAAGTGGACCAGACCCTCGCCCACAAGGAAAAGGAAATCCTCTCGGTCTGAGGAGCATGGCATGAAAGGGGAAGGGGCCATGTCGGTGCGCAACGGCGCCTCAGCGACGCCAGCCACGGGTGGCGCGTGCATTCCGGTGCACGTGGGCGTCATCATGGACGGCAACGGGCGCTGGGCGACGGCTCGCAACCTTCCCCGCTTCGAAGGCCACCGGCGCGGGCTCGAGGCGCTGCGCCGGTGCGTGCGCGCGGCGCGCGAGATCGGCATCCGCTATCTCACCATCTATAGCTTCTCCAGCGAGAACTGGTCTCGCCCGGCAAGCGAGGTCTCCGACCTCATGGGCCTGCTGAAGCGGTTCGTCCGACACGATCTGGCCGAGCTGCACAGCGCCAATGTGCGCGTGCGCATCATCGGCGAGCGGGCGGAGCTGGCCCGGGACATCTGCCAGCTGCTGGACGAGGCCGAGGCGCTGACCAAGGACAACACGGGCCTGACCCTGATCGTGGCGTTCAATTATGGCGGGCGGCAGGAGATCGCCGCCGCCGCCGCGCGCCTCGCCGCCGAGGCGGTGGCCGGCAGGATCCGCCCCGAGGACATCAGCGCGGACATGATCTCCGCCCATCTTGATACGGCGGGAATTCCCGATCCGGACCTGATCGTGCGCACCAGCGGCGAGCAGCGCCTGTCCAATTTCCTGCTCTGGCAGGGCGCCTATTCGGAACTCGTATTCCTGCCCATCTATTGGCCCGAGTTCGACCACGCGGCGCTGGTGGGCGCCATCGAGGAATATGCCCGGCGTGACCGTCGGTTCGGCGGCATTGCCGCCCGCGCCGGCAGCGTGCGCACGTGATCGGCGGAAAAGACCTCCGCCAGCGCACCCTTTCCGCCGCCATACTGGCGCCGCTCGTCCTGGCGCTCACCTGGTTCGGCGGCTGGCCCTTCGCGCTCATCTGGGCGCTCGCGGGCATCGCCATCGTCTATGAATGCGGCACGGTCGCGCGCGTGACGCCCCGTCCGCTGCCGATCGCCATCGGCGCCGCCGCCGTGCTGGCTGCGAGCGCCGTGCTTGCCGCCACCGGGTCCGGGGCGGGGGCGACGCTGATCTGCCTCGTCGGCGCGGTGCTTGCGATCTTGGTCGCGCGCGGCCGCTTGTGGGCCGGGGCGGGCGTGGCATGCGGCGCGGTGGCCAGCCTGCCCATCGTGGCGCTGCGCGATACCGACCAATTGGGCCTCGTCGCCGTGCTGTTCCTCTATGCGGTGGTATGGAGCACGGACATCGGCGCCTATTTCACCGGCCGCACCCTCGGCGGCCCCAAGCTGTGGCCGCGCCTTTCGCCCAACAAGACCTGGTCCGGCGCGCTCGGTGGCGCGGTCTGCGGCATGGCTGCGGGAATCGCGCTGCTGCTGGCCGCCGGGCTTGTCTTCAACCCCATGTGGGTGGCGCTCGGCATCGTGCTGAGCGCGGTGGCGCAATCCGGCGATCTCGCGGAATCGGCCTTCAAGCGGGCCTTCGGCGTGAAGGATGCCGGAAGCCTCATCCCCGGACATGGCGGCGTGCTGGACCGGCTGGACGGATTTCTCGCCGCCGTGCTGCTCGCCGGCCTGATCGGTTTTGCCCGCAACGACCTTGCCCCAGCGGCGGGTCTGCTTTTGTGGTAGGTCTCTTGCCATGACCGTCATTTCCATCCTTGGGGTCACCGGCTCGGTGGGCCGCAGCACGGTGAAGGTGCTGAGCGAAGCACCCGGCCGCTATCGCGTGGAAGCGGTCGCGGGTGGGCGCGATCCCCAGGCCCTGGCGCAGGTCGCGCGCGACCTCGACGTCCGCTTCGCCGCCATCGCCGATGCCGCCAAGGGCGCGGAACTGGCCGAACTGCTCGCGGGCACGGGAATCGAAACCGGGGCGGGGCCTTCGGCCATCATCGAGGCGGCCCAGCGCGAGGCGAATCTCGTGGTGGCCGCCATTTCCGGCGTGGCCGGCCTCGCGCCGACCGTCGCGGCCTTCGGGCCGGGCCGGCGGCTCGCGGTGGCCAACAAGGAATGTCTCGTGGCCGCGGGCGCGTTCTTCATCGCCGAGGCCGCGCGCACCGGCACCATGCTGCTGCCGATGGATTCCGAGCATAACGCCATCTATCAGGCGCTCGGCGCCGGGCCGCGGGCGGATGTGGAGCGTGTGACCATCACCGCCTCCGGCGGCCCGTTCCGCACCGCGCCGCGCGAGCAGATTGCCCGTGCCCGCGCCGCCGATGCGCTGAAGCATCCCAACTGGTCCATGGGCGCGAAGATCACCATCGATTCCGCCACCTTGATGAACAAGGGGCTGGAGCTGATCGAAGCGCACCATCTGTTCGCCATCCCGGCCGCCCAGCTGGACGCGGTGGTGCATCCCGAATCGGTGGTGCATGGCCTCGTCTCGTTCCGCGACGGATCGGTGGTCGCAGGACTTGCCGTACCGGACATGTGCGTGCCCATCGCCCATTGCCTCGGTTTCCCCGAGCGGCTGGAAACCTCCTGCCGCCGGCTCGACCTCACCAAGGTGGGCCGGCTGACCTTCGAGGCGCCGGACCTGGAGCGATTCCCCGCCCTGCGTCTTGCGATGGAAGCGATGGAAGCGGGCGGCAGCGCCCCGACCATCCTCAACGGCGCCAACGAGATCGCCGTCGCCGCCTTCCTTGAAGGTGCGATCGGCATGTTCGGCATCGCGGCGATTGTCGAGGAGACGCTGGCGACGCTCCCCGCCGACGGCCCTCCGGCTTCCCTCGAAGAGGCGCTGGCGCTCGATGCGCAGGCGCGCCGCGTCGCGGTGTCCCTGCTGCCGAAATATGCGGCCGCCGCCGTCGCCTGAGACCGGTTCCAACCGATTATCGCTTTCGCCCTTGCCTAAGTTTGCCGCAAAGGCATCCTAAGGCTCAGCGCTGGGGCATTCGGCCTCATCTCCTGTGGATCGCGAAGGCCGCAAGGCGCGACCTTCGCCCAACATTCGGTGCCATCGGCTGCGCGGCGCTTCGCCACGGGCCGGCGCGGCGCACGCGAGGAACGGACGATGGAAGTGTTTGCGAGTCTGGGCGCCTGGGGCACCTCGCTCCTTGGCTATGTGGTGCCGTTCCTCTTTGTGCTGACCCTGGTGGTATTTTTTCACGAGCTCGGCCATTTCTGGGTCGCGCGGCGTGCAGGCGTGCGGGTCTTGACCTTCTCCCTGGGGTTCGGCCCGGAGATCGCCGGCTTCAACGATCGCCACGGCACCCGCTGGCGCCTCGCCGCCGTACCGCTCGGCGGCTATGTGCGATTCTTCGGCGATGAAGACGCGGCCAGCACGCCGAACACCGAAAAGCTGCGGCAGATGACGCCCCAAGAGCGCAAGGAAAGCTTCTTCTACGCGCCGCTCGCCTGGCGCGCCGCCATCGTCGCGGCCGGGCCGATCGCCAATTTCCTCCTGGCGGTGGTCATCTTCTCCATGGTCTTCATGGTGTTCGGCCGCCAGGTGACGGCGCCGCGCGTGGATCAGGTGGCCGCCGGCAGTGCCGCCGAGCAGGCCGGATTCGTGCCCGGCGACCTGGTCCTCAGCATCGACGGCACGGCGGTGGAGAGTTTCGCCGACATGCAGCGCATTGTCGGCTCCAATGCCGGCCAGGCCTTGAGCTTCAAGGTGGAGCGCGGCAATGCCGAGCTTTCGCTGACCGCGACCCCGCAATTGCGCGAGGTGAAGGACGCGTTCGGCAATGCCCACAAGATGGGCCTGCTGGGCATTTCCCGCTCGCTTGCGGCCGCCGATGTGAGCACGCGCCGCTATGGCCCGGTGGAGGCTGTCGCCATGGGTGCGCAGGAGACCTGGTTCGTGGTCGCGCGCACCTTCGACTATCTCGGCGGCCTGATCGCCGGGCGGGAATCGGCCGATCAGCTGGGAGGCCCGATCCGCATCGCCCAGGTGTCGGGGCAGGTAGCCACCTATGGAATCGGTGCGCTTCTGTCCCTTGCGGCGGTTCTTTCGGTTTCGATCGGTCTTCTTAACCTCTTTCCGATCCCGCTGTTGGACGGTGGGCACCTGCTGTTCTACGCTGTTGAAGCGGTGCGCGGGCGGCCGCTCAGCGCCCGCACGCAGGATATCGGCTTTCGCATCGGCCTCGCCATTGTGTTGATGCTGATGGTTTTTGCCACATGGAACGACGTGCTGCACTTGGCCACCATGTGACGAAGGGGCCAGTCGTGGCGCAGCGGCCACGGTCGGCGGAAAAGCGGAAGCCGCTGGTTCGACAGGCGTTTGCAGTGCGGGGAAAAGCCTGTACAAGCGCCTCGACGGTGAGAATCCGAGCGCCCAGGCGCCCGGGTTTGAGAACAACGAATTCAAGGTTGCGCGCCATATGACTTCTCGGGTCCGAGTCATCGTGAAACTGGCCGCCGTCCTCGGCATCGCGCTCAGCGCCGCGATGGCGACGACCGCCGGTTCCATCCTCATCGCCGGTCCCGCGGCCGCTCAATCCGCCTCGAACATCGTGGTCGAAGGCAATCGCCGCGTCGACGCGGCGACGATCCGGTCCTATTTCGCGGTGAAGCCGGGCGAGTCGCTCTCGCCCGCCAAGATCAACGAAGGCCTCGCGGCCCTCTATGCGACCGGCCTGTTCTCGGACGTGAACATCTCCCAGCAGGGTGGCCGGCTGGTGGTGCGCGTCTCCGAAAACGAGGTGATCAACCGCATCGCCTTCGAGGGCAACAAGAAGCTCAAGGACGACGCGCTGCTGGCGGAGATCCAGTCCAAGCCCCGCGGCACCTTGTCCAAGGCGGTGGTGCAGGCGGATACCCAGCGCATCATCGAAGTCTATCGCCGCGCCGGCCGGACCGACGTGAAGGTCAATCCCGTCACCATCGATCGCGGCAACGGGCGTGTCGATCTGGTGTTCGAGATCACCGAGGGCGAGAAGGTCGGCGTCAAGGACATCAAGTTCGTCGGCAACAAGGCGTTCTCGGACTACAAGCTGAAGGACGTCATCACCACGACGACCACCAACTGGCTGTCCTTCCTCAAGTCCACGGACGTCTATGATCCGGACCGCGTGAATGCGGACCAGGAATTGCTGCGCCGCTGGTATCTGAAGAACGGCTATGCCGACTTCCGCATCGTCGCCGCCACGGCGGAACTCGTGCCCGCAACGAGCGGCTCGCCGGCCGGCTACGTGATCACCTTCACCCTGGACGAAGGCGCGCAATACCGCTTCGGCAAGGTGGATGTGGTCTCCAACATCCGCGACGTTCCGGCCGCCAACTTGCGCAACGCGCTGCGCATGAGCGACGGCCAGGTCTATAATGCCGAGCTGGTCGAGAAGTCGGTCGAGAACATCACCATCGAAGTGTCGAAGAGCGGCTATGCGTTCGCCCAGGTGCGGCCGCGCGGCGATCGCGACTTCGAGAACAAGCGCATCAACGTGCTGTTCGTGGTGGAAGAAGGGCCGCGGGTCTATGTCGAGCGCATCGAGGTGCGCGGCAACACCCGTACCCGCGACTGGGTCATCCGTCGCGAATTCGATATCGGCGAAGGCGATGCCTACAACCGCGTGATGGTCGATCGCGCCGAGCGCCGCCTGCGCAACCTCGGCTACTTCAAGAGCGTCAAGATCACCAACGAGCCGGGCTCGGCGCCTGACCGCATCATCCTGGTGGTGGATGTGGAAGATCAGCCGACGGGTGAGTTCTCGGTGTCGGGCGGCTATTCGACCTCGGACGGCTTCATCGCCGAAGTGTCCCTGGGCGAGAAGAACTTCCTCGGCCGTGGCCAGTATGTGAAGATTTCCGGCTCCTTCGGCCAGAACGCCCAGGGCGCGGAATTCTCCTTCACCGAGCCCTACTTCCTCGGCTATCGGCTCTCCGCTGGCATTGACTTCTATTGGAAGGAAACCAGCGCAACCAGCTACACCTCCTACAACACCAGCACGCTGGGTGGGGGCTTCCGCTTCGGTCTGCCGATCACCGACGAAATCACCCTGGCGCTGCGCTACAATCTCTATCAGCGCGAAATCAACCTCGATTGCGCGGTGTGGGGCGACCCCTTCCTGACCTGCGCGGGGACGGCCTCGTGGGCCATCATCGAGGCGGTGGCGCAGGGTGCAACCATCACGTCGGCGGCGGGCTACACGCTCTCCTTCAACGGGCTGGACAGCAACATCAACCCGACCTCCGGCCTCTATGCGGAACTGAAGCAGGATTTCGCCGGTCTCGGCGGCGACGTGAACTTCATCCGCACCTCGGCTGATGTCCGCTATTACTATCCGCTGATCAGCGACTGGGTGCTGTTGGTGCACGGTCAGGCGGGTCACGTGAACGCCTGGGGCGACCAGGACCTGCGGATCATGGACAATTTCTTCATGGGTCCGAACCTGGTGCGCGGCTTTGCTCCGAACGGTATCGGCCCGCGCGACATGGCCTCGCTCTCCCAGGACTCGCTGGGCGGCACGTCCTACTGGGGTCTGTCGGCTGAAGTTCAGTTCCCCTTGGCCTTCCTGCCCAAGGACATCGGCCTGAAGGCCGCGGTGTTCGCGGACGCCGGCTCGCTGTTCGACTATCAGGGCCAGACCACCTTTGCGGGCGCCCCGGCGCCGTACACCTGCCCGGCGGGTGCCCAGAACGCGACCGGCAATGTCTGCGTGTTCGACGACAACGGCATCCGGTCTTCGGTTGGCGCAAGCTTGATCTGGCAGTCGCCGTTCGGCCCCCTGCGCTTCGATTATGCCTGGGTGCTGAGCCAGCAGGCCTACGACAAGGACCAGGCGTTCCGCTTCTCCGGCGGCACCAAGTTCTAATCCTGTCCTCTTATGCGGGCGTCGGCGGTCGTTCCGTCTGACGCCCGCAGCGTATCTAAAATATGAGCGATCCTCTCTTCTTTCCCCTGCCGTCACCGCTGACCCTCGCGGAGGTTGCGGCACTGAGCGGAGCGCGCACCCTGGCGGGCGACCTGCCCGAGGGTGCTCTTGTCCGCGGGGTGTCGACCCTCGCCGACGCCGGGCCCGGCGATCTCGCCTTTTTCGATGCGCCCCGCTATCGCGGCGAGTTCGAGGCGACCCGGGCCAGCGTCTGCATCACCACCGAAAAGCTCGCGGAAGGCGCGCCGGCCGGCCTGATCGTGCTGGTGTCGCCGCGTCCCGCCCTGGCTTTCGTCAATGTCACCCGCACCCTGTTCGCGACCGCGCTGCGGCCGCAACCCGTGTTCGGCCACCAGGGCATTGCGCCCGGCGCCTTCATTCACCCCACCGCCCGGCTCGAAGACGGCGTGACCGTCGATCCCGGCGCGGTGATCGGGCCGGACGTGGAGATCGGCGCGCAGTCGGTGATCTGCGCCAATGCGGTCATCGGCGCTGGGGTGCGCATCGGCCGGGAAACCGCGGTCGGCGCCGGCGTGACGCTCATCCACGCCCTGGTCGGCAACCGCGTCATTCTGCATAGCGGCGTGCGCATCGGCCAGGACGGCTTCGGCTATCAGCCGAGCCCGCGCGGCCATCTCAAAGTGCCGCAGATCGGCCGGGTCGTGATCCAGGACGATGTGGAGATCGGAGCCGGCACCACCATCGATCGCGGTGCCCTGCGCGATACCGTGGTCGGCGAAGGCACCAAGATCGATAATCTCGTGCAGATCGCCCATAATGTGGTGATCGGCCGCCATTGCGTGATCGTCTCGCAGACCGGTATTTCCGGCAGCACGACGCTCGGCGATTTCGTCATGCTGGGCGGCCAGGTGGGCGTGATTGGCCATGTGCGCATCGGCGATGCGGCCCAGATCGCGGCCTCGTCCAACGTGAAGGACGATGTTCCCCCCGGCGTGCGCTGGGGCGGATCGCCGGCCAAGCCCGTGCGCGAATGGTTTCGGGAATTGACCGCGCTGAAGAAATTGGGGCAAGCAAGCGCCCGTCGCAGCGACGAAGGGGGGGACCAATGAGCGAAGCCAGCAGCAGCCCCGAGGCGCTCTCGGCCGATGCCGCAACCGCCGCATGCAAGGTGCTCACGAGCGCCGATCTGCAAAAGATCCTCCAGTGCCTGCCGCATCGTTATCCGTTCCTGCTGGTGGACCGGGTGGAGCGCATCGACAGCGACAATTCCTGCGTCGGCGTGAAGAACGTGACGGTCAACGAGCCGCATTTCCAGGGCCACTTCCCGGGAAATCCGGTGATGCCCGGCGTGCTGATCATCGAGGGCATGGCACAGACCGCCGGCGTGATCTGCATTCTTTCCAAGCCCGAGCGGCCGGCGGACCTGCCGCCGCCGTTGGTCTATTTCATGACCATCGACGAGGCCAAGTTCCGCCGTCCGGTCGTGCCGGGCGACGTGCTGGAATATCACATGACCAAGATCTCGCGGCGCCGCAACATGTGGTGGTATCGCGGCGAGGCGAAAGTGGGCGGCGAGCTTGTCGCCGAGGCGCGCCTTGGCGCGATGATTACCGGATTCTGATGTGCCCCTGATCGACCCTCTCGCGCGTGTTTCCGACGGCGCCATTCTCGCCGACGATGTCCAGATCGGCCCGTTCTGCACCGTCGGGCCGGACGTCACGCTGCATGCCGGCGTTCGGCTGATCTCCCATGTGAACGTGCAGGGGCAGACCACCATCGGCGCGCGCACGGAGGTTTATCCGTTCGCCTCGCTCGGCACGCCGCCCCAATCCGTGCATTACAAGGGTGAGCGCACCGCACTCACCATCGGCGTGGATTGCGTGATCCGCGAGCATGTGACGGCCAATATCGGCACCGCCGGCGGGCGCGGCGTCACTCGCATCGGCGATGGCTGCATGCTGATGACCGCCGCCCATGTGGGGCACGATTGCGTCGTCGGCAACCACGTGATCTTCGCCAATAACGCCACCCTCGGCGGCCATGTGGACGTGGGCGACCACGTGTTTCTCGGCGGCCTGTGCGCGGTGCATCAATACACCCGCATCGGCGCCCAGGTGATGGTCAGCGGCATCACCGGCGTGCGCGAGGACGTGATCCCCTACGCTTATGTGCTCGGCCAGGCCGGGCGCCTCGTGGGGCTCAACACCATCGGCATGAAGCGGCGCGGCTTCACGCGGGCGGATCTGCATGCGGCGCGCGCCGCCTATCGCGATCTGTTCTTCGGCACCGGCGTGTTCGCCGAACGTCTCGCGCGGCTGCGCGAACAGACCGAAGCCTCCCCGTTCGCACGCGAGATTGTGGATTTCATCGACGCCGGAAAGAACCGCGCGCTCTGCCAGCCCGCGCGCGGCGTCGTGCACGAGGAATGAGCCGGTGAGCCCGGCGCCGGCACAGCAAGGGCTTGCGGCACAGGGCCTCCCCCCGGCCGACGACACGCCGGGGGCGGGTGCCAAGGCCCCGGTTCAGGCAGGGCCGCTGGCCATCGTTGCCGGCGGCGGCGCGTTCCCGGCGGCGGTGGCGGAGGCGGTGCGGGCGCAGGGCCGCGACGTCCTGCTCCTGCTCATGAAGGGCTTCGCCGATCCGGCGCTGGAACGCTATCCCCACCATTGGTTCCGCCTCGGCTCGCTCGGCAGCGTCTCCGCCGTGGCGCGCGCGCGGGGCGTGCGCGACGTGGTGATGGTGGGAACGCTCACCCGCCCGCGCCTGTCCGACCTGGGGCTTGATTGGACCACCATTCGCCTGCTGCCGCGCATCGCGCGGCTGCTGCGCGGCGGCGACAATCATCTGCTGTCGGGCGTGCTGGGCCTCGTGGCGGAGCAGGGCTTTCATCTTATCGGCGCGCACGAGGCGGTGCCCGGCCTGCTGCTGCCGGAAGGCGTGCTCGGCCATGTGCAGCCGAGCGCCGAACAGCAAGCCGATATCACGCTCGGCCTTTCGGTGGTGCGCACACTCGGCCCGTTCGACGTGGGGCAGGGGGTCATCGTGGTGAACGGCTTCGTCGCCGCCGTGGAGGCCGCCGAGGGCACGGATGCCGTGCTCGCGCGCTACGAGGCGCTGCGCACCAGCGGGCGGCTGCGCTTTCCCATGCGCGCGGGCGTGCTGGTGAAGGCGCCCAAGCCCGACCAGGATCGCCGGGTGGATCTGCCCTCCCTCGGCCCTGCCACTGTGACCTGCGCCGCCAAGGCGGGACTCGCGGGGATCGCCTTCGAGGCCGGCGGCGTGATTGTTCCCGATCCGCAGGAATTGATCCGCGCGGCCGATGCGGCGGGTCTGTTCGTGCTCGGCGTCGCGCCGGGGGGACGGGTGTGAGCACCGGCCTGCCGGCGCGCCCGCTGCGCGTGTTCATCCTGGCGGGCGAGGAATCGGGCGACGTGCTGGGCGGCGCGGTCATGGCCGGCTTGCGCCAGCTCGCGCCGGCGGGGGTGGCTTTCACAGGTGTCGGCGGGCCGCGCATGCAGGCGGCCGGCCTCGTCAGCCTGTTCCCCATGGATGATCTTACCGCCATCGGCTTCGGACAGGTGTTCGCTAAGCTGCCCACCATCCTCAAGCGCCTGCGCGAGACGGTCGATGCGATCTGCGCGGCCCCGCCGGATGTGCTGGTGCTGGTGGATGCGCCGGACTTCACCCATCGCGTGGCGGCGCGGGTGCGACGACGCAACGGGCAGATCCCGATTGTGAAATATGTCTCGCCCACGGTGTGGGCGTGGCGGCCGGGCCGGGCGAAGGCCATGCGGCCGTCCATCGATCATCTGATGGCCCTGCTTCCGTTCGAGCCGGAGGTGCATCTGCGGCTCGGCGGGCCGCCCACGACCTATGTGGGCCATCCGCTGCTGGAGCGGCTTGCCGAACTGCGGGCGGGTGCGGCGCAAGCGCGCCCCGCGCACGAGCCGCCGCTGGTGCTGGTCCTGCCGGGCAGCCGGCGCAGCGAGGTGGAGCGGCTGGGCGCGGTGTTCGGGCAGGCGCTCGGGCACCTGGCAAGCCAGCGCCCGTTCGAAGCGGTACTGCCCACGCTGCCGCGGCTGCTGCCCATGGTCGAGGCGCTGGTGGCCGACTGGCCGGTGCGCCCGCGCATCATCACCGATCCGGACGAGAAATATGCCGCGTTCCGCATGGCGCGGGCCGCGCTCGCGGCCTCCGGCACGGTGACGCTGGAACTGGCGCTTTCAGGCGTGCCCACGATCGCCGCTTATAAGGTGGCGGCGTGGGAGGCGGTGATCGCGCCCTATATCCTGAAACTGCCGAGCGTCATCCTGCCCAATCTCATTCTCGGGGAGAATGTGGTGCCGGAATTCCTCCAGCATGATTGCACGCCCGAACGGCTTTCCGGCGCCCTTGGCCGGCTGCTGAAGGACGGCGCGGATCGCGAGCGGCAGATCGAGGCATTCGCGCGCCTCGACGATATTTTCGGCGCACAGGACGAAGCCCCGAGCCTGCGCGCCGCGCGGGTCGTGCTCGCCACGGCGGCCGCCCGCCGCTGATCGGCGCCTGTCGTTTCAGCGCAAAGTCCCAGAGGACGTCGTTCCAGTGCAACGCCCTTGAAACGCAAAACGCGGGCTTTCGGCCGCGTTTCTTATTGTGTTATCCGCGGGCTCTTCATCCGCGCGCTCTTAATGCGCGTGCGGAGCCCGGCACAGGCCGGCAGCCGTGGGCCCCGAAGGGCTCACGGCGCTCGCCTCACTTGCGCTTGGCCATCGGCACGTAGTCGCGACGCTCGGCGCCGGTATAGAGCTGACGGGGACGGCCGATGCGCTGGCCCGGATCCTCGATCATTTCCTTCCACTGGCCGATCCAGCCGACCGTGCGGGCCACCGCGAACAGCACCGTGAACATGGTGGTGGGGAAGCCCATCGCCTTCAGGGTGATGCCGGAATAGAAATCGATGTTGGGATAGAGCTTCTTCTCGATGAAATATTCATCGTGCAGCGCCACGCGCTCCAGCTCCACGGCGACGTCCAGCAGCGGATCGTCCTTGATGCCGAGCTCGGCGAGAACCTCGTGGCAGGTCTGCTGCATGATCTTGGCGCGCGGGTCGTAATTCTTATAGACCCGGTGGCCGAAGCCCATGAGGCGGAACGGATCGTTCTTGTCCTTGGCGCGGTTCACGAATTCCGGAATGCGCTCGGGACGGCCGATTTCCGTGAGCATTTTCAGCGCGGCTTCGTTGGCGCCGCCATGGGCCGGTCCCCACAGGCAGGCGATGCCGGCGGCGATACAGGCGAACGGGTTGGCGCCCGAGGAGCCGGCGAGACGCACGGTGGAGGTGGAGGCGTTCTGCTCGTGGTCGGCATGGAGGATGAAGATCCGGTCCATGGCGCGGGCGAGCGTCGGGCTCACCTTGTAATCCTCGCACGGAACGGCGAAGCACATGTTCAGGAAGTTCGAGGTGTAATCCAGCGAGTTCTGGGGATACACGAACGGCTGGCCGACGGAATATTTATAGGCCATCGCGGCGAGGGTGGGGATCTTCGCGATCATGCGGATCGACGCGATCAGGCGCTGCTGCGGGTCGGAAATATCTGTCGAGTCGTGATAGAAGGCGGAGAGCGCGCCGACCGAGGCCACCATGATGGCCATGGGGTGGGCGTCGCGGCGGAAGCCCTGGAAGAACCGGGTCATCTGCTCGTGAACCATCGTGTGACGGGTCACGGAATAATCGAAATCGGCCTTCTGCGCGGCGGTGGGCAGTTCACCATAGAGCAGGAGATAGCAGGTCTCCAGGAAGTCGCCGCCTTCGGCGATCTGCTCGATGGGATAGCCGCGGTAAAGCAGAACGCCTTCGTCGCCGTCGATATAGGTGATCTTGCTTTCGCACGACGCCGTGGAGGTAAAGCCCGGGTCGTAGGTGAACATCCCGGTCTGGCCATACAGCTTGGAGATGTCGACGACCGAGGGGCCGATGGTGCCGCCGTTGATCGGCAGGTCCCAGCTCTTCTCACCCACTGTCAGCTTGGCGGCTGAACCTGCGGTTTTGGTGGTGGCGTCCATAAAGTCTCCCATCTGTAGGCGGGGAAATGGTACCACCTTCGCGGATGCGAAGGGTCTGGCGCGCAGTCGTAAACCCTCCCCAATTTTGCCGCAAGCGTGACCATGCCCTTAACGGGCGCAACACGCGGTGAACTAGCGTGAAACCCTTTGCCGCGCCTGGATTCCATTGTGCCGGCGGACGCCGATTTTTCGCGCGTCCCCGCTCAATCCCCTGCCGCGACGCGGGAAAATCGGCGTTCATTCCGGCCGGAAACCGGCCGAAGGGGGCGCAAACGAAAACGCCCGGCGCAGGGCCGGGCGTTCCGTCAGGGGGCCTCCACCGCAGGCTCAGTCGGCGACTGCCGGCAGGCGGCGGGCGACGGTCGCGATGCGGGTTCTCATGGCGCGCCAGGTTGCGAAATCGTTCAGACGCGAGGTTTCGCCGAGGCCGATCAGCGCCGCCGCGACGAACGGCAGGCTCTGCACCACCAGCGCGAGGGCATAGAGATCGACCTCGCGCACCACATGCCAGTTGGTCATGTGCAGGGTGACGCCCGAGACCAGCAGCAAGCTGCCCACCACCGCTTCGGGCAGGGCCGGGAAGGAGCGGGCCGCGCCCGAGAGCCAGCCGCCGCCCTTGGCAGTGCGGGCAAAGGCGAGATCCTTGTAGCGGAAGCCGTCGAACACTGCCTTGGCGACCGTGAACTGCACCGCCATGGCGGCGATCGCCGCGCCCAGCATGCGCAAGGGCGTGGTGGCCACCCGCATGCGGTACATCGCCACGAAGTGCAGAACATAGACCACGAAGGTGGCGATGATCGGCAGGGTGAGGATGTGGGCCGGAACCGCGATGCCGAAGGCGAACACGAACGGCACGAACAGCAGCGACAGGATGGCGGCGAGCGCGCCCACCGATTCGGCGCCCAGCCAGGCGACCCAGCCGAGCAGGAAGTGCCGGCGCTGGGCCGTGGTCAGGCGCGAACGGGCGGGCAGGAAGCGGGACCAATGCTTGCGAATGATCTGGAAGCCGCCGTACGCCCAGCGGTGGCGCTGCTTCTTGAACGCCTCGAAGGTGTCGGGCAGCAGGCCCCAGCCATAGCGGATGCGGGTGTAATGGGTCTTCCAGCCGTTCTCGGCGATGGTCAGGCCGAGGTCGGTATCCTCGCAGATCGTGTCGGACGACCAGGAGCCGGCCTCCATCATGGCGGCACGACGCACCAGGCACATGGTGCCGTGCACGACGATGGCGTCATCCTCGTTGCGCTGCACCATGCCGACGTCGAAGAAGCCGGCATATTCCGCGTTCATGGCCTCGTGCATGGGGCTGAGATGCCCGTCACGATGATCCTGCGGCGCCTGGACGAGGCCCACGGTGGGATCCTCAAACACCGGCACGAGATCCTTCAGCCAATTGGGCGCCACCACGTAGTCGGCGTCGATCACGCCGATAATCTCGGCGTCGGGGGCGGTGTGCTCCAGCGCGATGCGCAGGGCGCCGGCCTTGAAGCCGCTGATCTTCTCGAGGTTCAGGAACTTGAACCGCTCGCCGAGCGCGGCGCAATGGGCGCGGATCGGCTCCACCATCGCCGGGTCGGGCGTGTTGTTGAGCGCGACCACGCATTCGAGGTTGGGATAATCCAGCCGCGCCACCGCATCCAGGGTCTGCTTCAGCATTTCCGGCGGTTCGCGATAGGCGGGGATGTGGATCGACACCTTCGGGTGGCGCGAGAGCGTGGCGGCGGGCCGCGCCTCCACCAGGCGCCGCGGGGTGGGGCCGAAGGCGACCGCGGCCAGCTCCTCGATGCGATAGAGCAGCACGATCACCAGCGGCACGAGCAGCACGACGGAGAGCAGCAGCGTCACGTAATTGCCGCCGGTGACGTAATGCGTCGCCCAATGGTTGAACACCAGGGCGACCCAGGCGCCGACGCCGTTGGCCGCGGCCGCGAGCACGGCGCCCTGCGATACCGTCACGGTCTGCGAGGCGCGCAGCATGGGCAGCGAGAACACGAGGCCCAGCAGCAGCGCGAGAATGGCGGTCTGGTTGAAGGTGTTCGGCACGATCGGGCCGGTCAGCGGGAACTTCAGGTGCCGGTTGGCGTCGAACACGCCCCAATATTGGCCCACCGAGCCTTCGAAGCTCTTCCAGGGGGCGTCGAACGCCTCGATGATATTATATTCGATGCCGAGGGCTTCGGCGCGCGCGGTGAAGGTGCGGATCACGTTCGCCTGGGCAAGTTCGCCCGGCACCGCCCCGTCGCGGTTGAAGCCGGCGCTCGGCCAGCCGAACTCGGCGATCACGATGCGCTTGCCGGGATAGGCGGCGCGCAAGCGGTTGTAGATGTCGATGGAGCGGTCCACGACCTGCTCGGCGCTCACGCCTTCCCAATAGGGGAGAATGTGCGCGGCGATGTAATCGACCGCCGACACCAGCTCGGGATGGTCGAGCCAGACGTTCCAGATCTCGCCCGTGGTGACCGGCGTGCTGGTCTCGCGCTTCACCTTGCGGATCAGCTCGGCCATCTCGCCCGCGCTCTTCTCACCGCGGAAGATGGTCTCGTTGCCGATCACCAGGCCTTCGACGTTGGGATTGCGCTTTGTGAGATCGACGGCGGCGCGGATTTCCTTTTCGTTGCGGGTCTCGTCCTTGTCGATCCAGGCGCCGACCGTCACCTTCAGCCCGCGCTCGGCGGCGATCGCGGGAATCAGCTCCAGGCCCATGGTGGAGGAATAGGTGCGGATGGCGCGGGTGTAGTCGGCCACCGCATTCACGTCCGAGCGAATCTGCTCCGCCGTCACCGGGGGGCCCTTGTCGGGGTGGCGAACGTCTCGGCTATAGGGCGCGAAGGACAGGCTCGAAAAGCGCTCCGTGACGCCCGGAGCGTGAACTTCCGGGCGCACGGAATACCAGATCGCGGCGTGAAATCCGATCACAACCGTGATGATGGCTGCAGCAGCAGCAAGGCCGGGACGCATTGGCGGAGACCCACTCGAAAGGGAAATCGAACCGTTAACGCAGGCTTAAGACGTCGGTTCCTGATCTTAAGCTACGGAGCACCCTTTCGACCTGCCCCAAGGTCGGCAGCGCCGCCTTCGCGGCACTGCATCGAGACACTAAACCTCTCAAATCAAGAGGTAAATGGGAAGTATGGCGGCCGCTGGGCGGCCCGGAGGCCCCGCCGTGATGTAATTATTGCGCTGGTGCAGCAACATAGTCGGGGTTAACCCAACATTGATGAACCCGGGCGCCGAGCCGCTCCTGCGCTTTTTGATCGATGTTGCCCTGGCGCACCAGGCAGCGGAACGCGAGCTTGAGGTGCTCGGTCGGGCAGCCGAACCGCTCGTACATGTCCAGGTGGCGGCGCGCGGTGTCGATATCGTCGCGCCACAGCAGCGCGGCAATGCGCCGCCCCGTCCAGACGCATTCCGGCAGACCGGCATTGCCCGGCAGCTTCGCGGCTTCGGTGAATTCCTCCACGGACCGGCGCTGGGCATCCCGCGCCGCCTGCTGTTCCGGCGTGATCTGCTCGGCGGGAGTGGCGGGCTTCTGGTCGGTTCCCTGCGATTGGGCGGAAACGGGACCGGCGAACGCGAGGAACAGGGCGCCCGCGAGGAGCGTGAGACGGAAACGGTCCATATTGGCCATTGGGTTCGAAGGCTGAAAGGCGGAAGACGATCCGCGGCTGCACCTTAGGAGAATGTCGGGAATTTGTCAGCATGAGGACGCAGCGCAAACGCGGCGTCGGGCAGCGTCGCACCGGGGCAGGATTATCCCGTGCCCTGGTTGCACCGCAATGGCTTCACAGGGTTGTCGTGAAGCTTTATGTCGCTGGACATGCGCTGCCGCCCCAGGCTTCGGGAGATTTCATGACATCCTCTTTGCGGTTGCCGCTCTTGCTGGCACTTGTGGTGGGCGCGGCGGTGGTGGGGCTTGCCGGCTGGATGGGGCGGCCCGTGACCATGCCGCCGTCGCCCCTGGCCGCCGGGGAAAAGCTGCAATGCGTCTCGTACGCTCCGTTCCGAGACGGCCAGTCGCCGATGATGGCGGGGCTGGTGATTCCCGAACGGCAGATCGACGAGGATCTCGCGCAATTGGCGAAGATCACCGATTGCGTGCGCACCTATTCGGTGGAAATGGGGCTCGACAAGGTGGCTCCGCTCGCCCGCAAGCACGGTCTCAAGGTGTTCCAGGGCATCTGGCTCGGCTCCGAGCGGCCGAAGAACCGGATCGAGATCGAGGCCGGCGTGAGGCTGGCGCAGCAATATCCCGACGTGATCCAGGGGGTGATCGTCGGCAATGAGGTGATGCTGCGCGGCGAACTGTCTTCCTCCGATATCTCCGCCATCCTGCGTGAGGTGAAATCCCGCGTCGGCGCGACCCCCGTCACCTATGCCGACGTCTGGGAGTTCTGGGAGCGCGCGCCGGCCCTCGCGGCGGACGTGGATTTCATCACCGTCCATATCCTGCCCTATTGGGAGGACCTGCCGGTGGCGGCGGATCAGGCGGCGCGGCATATCGACGAAACGCGCCAGCATGTGGCGAAGATGTTTCCCGGCAAGGAGATCCTGATCGGCGAGACCGGCTGGCCGAGCGCCGGGCGCATGCGCGAAGGGGCTCTTCCCGCGCCTTCTCAACAGGCGCTCGTGATGCACGAGCTGTTGAAGCTCGCGAAGGAGAAGGGCTATCGGGTCAATGTCATCGAGGCTTTTGACCAGCCCTGGAAGCGGGCGAACGAGGGCACGGTGGGCGGCCATTGGGGCCTGATCGACGCCGGAACGCGCGAACCCAAGTTCCATTGGGGCGAGCCGGTCATGGATCATCCCTTCTGGCGCGGCCAGGCGGCGGCGGGCGTCGCGATCGTGGTGCTGGCCTTCGGCGCTGCGCTGTACGGCTCCAAGAAGCGGGCGAAGAGCGTGCGTCCGCGCGACTGGCTGGCGGTCGCTGTGATCGCGTTTGCCGGCGGGGCGACGTTCGGGCCGGCGCTCGCGGCGCTGCCGCTGGAGAGCCTCGGCTGGATCGGCTGGACGCGCAATCTCGCCTTCGTCGCGGTCTCGCTCGCGGCGATGGCAATCATCCCCGCCGCCATCGGCGCCGGCGTGCGGCTGCCGGCGCTTGCCACCGTGCTCGACGGGGCGCGCCGCCGGCAGGCGGACGGATTTGCGGTGGCCGCTGCGGCCGTCTTCGCGCTCGGCGTCCTCGCCATCGGCGAAGCGGCGTTCGAACTGGTGTTCGATCCGCGCTACAAGGACTTTCCGATCAATGCGTTGACGCCGGTCGCGGCGGCGCTTGCGGTGTTCGCCTTTCTGCGCCTGCCGGCCGGTGCGGGGGCGGGCATGGCGGAGCGCACCGCTTTCTGGTGGCTGCTGGTTGCGGGCCTCTTCGTGCCCCTCAACGAAACGCTTCAGAACTGGCAGGCGCTCTGGTTCGGCCTGATCTGCCTGGCGCTTGCCGCTACGCTGTGGCGGGTCCGGGCCGCGCGAGCGACAGGATGAGCAGCATCGCCGCGATCGCCCCGGCGATATTGTTGTAAAGCACCAGCGCGATCCCGGCGAACGCGATGCCGACGGCGAAGGTGACGAGGCGCGGCCGCCGGAGCTGCACCAGCGCCGCGGCAAGGGCGATGCCGCCGAACACCGACCAGCCGAACAGGGCGATGGTGGCCGCGCGCAGCTTGCATTGGAAGGTGGCGAGCCCGGCATCGCAGGCGAGGCCCACGACCGACGGCTCGATGATCATATAGCGCACATAGATCGCCCAGCCGGTGGCGCCCATGCCGATCGCAATCAGCCAGTTCATGGCACGCGGTCCGGGACGGAAGCTGCGATCGGTGGTGGTATCCATGGGCGGCGTCCTGCAATGATCTCCCGCCAGATGGCATCATCCCCGCCGCGAGACAACTCCCCCGTGGCGGTTTGCGTGCCGCCACATCCCGTTGAGCGGGATCCTGGCGCCCCTTTATAAGGCGCGCGCGGTGCGAAACCGACCCGGGCGCGGGCGGCATGCCCTGTCCGGGGGAAAGCGGGGCGCCGCATCGGCTTCGCTGCCGCGCGGGCCGGGAAGGGCGCGTCAACCCTGGCGGGTTGCAAGCCGGCACGAGCGCCCACCGCCGACATCGGATGGCGACAAGGATGCCGTTTTCGCTCTAGAAGGGCCGCGTTGGTCGTGGCGCGAGGATTCCCATGAGCGAACGCAGTCTTCTTGTCGTGATTCTGGCTGCCGGCGAAGGCACGCGTATGGCGTCGCGCCTGCCGAAGGTGCTCCATAAGATCGCCGGCCGCACCATGCTGCACCATGTGCTGGAAGCCACACGCGGCGCGGGCGCGACGCGCGTCGCCGTTGTGGTGGGTCCCGGCCGCGCCGATGTGGCCGAGGAAGCGCATCGCATCGCCCCCCATGCCCAGGTGTTTCTCCAGGAAGAGCGGCTCGGCACGGCCCATGCCGTGCTCGCCGCCCGTGCCGCGCTGGAGCAGCCGGTGGACGACGTGCTGGTGCTCTATGCCGACACGCCGCTCGTGCGCTCCCAGACCTTGCTCGCCCTGCGCGCGCCCCTGGCCAGCGGCGCCGCCGTCGTGGCGCTCGGCTTTTACGCGACCGATCCCACGGGCTACGGCCGCCTCATCACCCATGGCGGGGAATTGCTGGCGATCCGGGAAGAGAAGGATGCGAGCCCCAGCGAGCGGCAGGTCGATTTCTGCAATGCCGGGCTGATGGCGCTCTCCGGCGCCCATGCGCTGGATCTGCTGGAGCGCATCGGCAATGACAATGCCAAGGGCGAATATTATCTCACCGATGCGGTGGAGATCGCCCGCGCCCAGGGCCACGCCACCATCGCCGCCGAGGGCGAGGCGGAGGACGTGGCGGGCGTCAACAGCCGCATCCAGCTGGCCGAGGCGGAAGCCATCATCCAGAAGCGCCTTCGGCTCGCGGCCATGGCGGGCGGGGCCACCCTGGTCGCGCCCGAAACGGTGTTCTTCAGCGCCGACACCGAGCTTGGCCGCGACGTGATCGTGGAGCCGCACGTGGTGTTCGGCCCCGGGGTGAGCGTCGGCAACGACGTGGTGATCCATTCCTTCTGCCACCTGGAAGGGGCGCGCCTGGAAAGCGGCGTCACCATCGGCCCCTACGCGCGGCTGCGGCCGGGCACGCGGCTCGATACCGGGGTGCGCATCGGCAATTTCGTGGAGACCAAGGCGGCTCACCTTGAACGCGGTGTTAAGGTGAACCATCTTTCTTATGTCGGTGACGCCCATGTGGGCGCGAACAGCAATCTCGGTGCCGGCACCATCACGTGCAATTACGACGGCTTCACCAAATCGCGGACGGAGATCGGCGCGGGCGCCTTCATCGGCGTGCATTCGGCGCTGGTGGCGCCGGTGACCATCGGTGCGGGGGCCTATGTGGGCACCGGCTCGGTCATCACCGACGATGTGCCCGACGATGCGCTGGCGATCGCCCGTGGACGGCAGGTGGTGAAGCCCGGCTGGGCGCCCGGGTTCCGCGACCGCGCCAAGCACAAGGACTGACCGCGCCGCCCGCCGGCAAACCTGCGGTCAGGAAGCGAAAGAGGAAGTGATGCTGCGCCGCGCCACGGAGGCTGGCGGCGTGGCATGAAGCAGGCTTTAACCGGCCACGGGTGTGACACTCACGGAGCGCAATCGGTCATGTGCGGCATCGTCGGCATTCTCGGTAAGACACCGGTCGCGGAAAATCTGGTGGAATCGCTCCGCCGCCTGGAATACCGCGGCTATGATTCCGCCGGCATCGCGACCCTGGAGGACAATCACCTCACGCTCTGCCGCGCCGAAGGCAAGCTGCGGAACCTCGAGAAGAAGCTGGATCGCCATCCGCTGCACGGCCACACCGGCATCGGCCACACCCGCTGGGCCACCCACGGCAAGCCCTCGGAGCGCAATGCCCACCCGCATGCCACCAAGCGCGTTGCTGCGGTGCATAACGGCATCATCGAGAATTTCCGCGAGCTGAAGGAAGAGCTGATCGGCCGCGGCATCACCTTCAAGAGCGACACCGACACGGAGGTGGTCGCCCAGCTCGTGGATCGCGAATTGCTGGCGGGGCTGGACCCGGTGAGCGCCGTGGGCGCCGTGCTGCCGCGCCTGAAGGGGGCGTTCGCGCTGGCCTTCGTGTTCGACGGCTTCGACGATCTGATGATCGCGGCCCGGCGCGGCTCGCCGCTCGCCATCGGCTATGGCGAGGGCGAGATGTTCCTGGGCTCCGACGCGATCGCGCTCGGCCCTTTCACCGACACCGTCTCCTATCTGGAAGAAGGTGACTGGGCGATCCTGCATCGCGGCGGCGTCGAGATCCGCAACGAGCGCGGCGCGATCGTCCAGCGCGCGATCCAGAAGGTGGCTGCCGGCACGCTGGTGGTGGACAAGGGCAACCATCGTCATTTCATGGCGAAGGAGATCTACGAGCAGCCCGAGGTCATCGCCCACACCTTCAGCCATTATGTGGACATCGCAGAGGAAGTGGTGTGCCTGCCCGAGCTGCCGTTCGCGCTCGCCGACATCGGCCACATCTCGATCACCGCCTGCGGCACGGCCCTCTATGCGGGGGCGGTTGCGGAATATTGGTTCGAGCGGTTCGCCCGCATTCCGGTGAGCACCGACATCGCGTCCGAATTCCGCTATCGCGAAACCCCCTTGCCCCCGGGCGGCGTGACCATCGTCATCTCCCAGTCGGGGGAAACCGCCGATACGCTCGCCTCCCTGCGCTATGCCAAGGAATGCGGGCAGAAGGTGGTCGCGGTGGTGAACGTGCCCACCTCCACCATCGCCCGCGAGGCGGATGTGGTGCTGCCGATCCTCGCCGGTCCGGAAATCGGCGTCGCCTCCACCAAGGCCTTCACCTGCCAGCTCGCGACCTTGCTGTGCCTTGCGGTGGCGACCGGCCGCGCGAAGGGCAATCTTTCCCTTGTGGACGAGCATCGCCTGGTGCGCGCCATGATGGAAGTGCCGCGCCTGATGACCGAGGCCCTGAAGCTGAGCCCGGAGATCGAGGTTCTCGCCCGCACCCTCTCCAAGGCCCAGGATGTGCTCTATCTCGGCCGCGGCACCAATTATCCGCTGGCCCTGGAAGGCGCGCTGAAGCTGAAGGAAATCTCCTACATCCATGCCGAGGGCTATGCCGGCGGCGAGCTGAAGCATGGACCCATCGCGCTGATCGACGAGAAGATGCCGGTGGTGGTGATCGCCCCGTCCGACCGCATCTTCGACAAGACCGTATCGAACATGGAGGAGGTCGCGGCGCGCGGCGGCAAGATCATCCTCGTCACCGACCCGGCCGGCGCGGCGCAGGCGAATGTGGATGCGATCCAGAAGCTGATCCTGCCGGAAATGCCGGCGACCGTGGGGCCTCTGGTCTATTCCATTCCGGTGCAGCTCATCGCCTACCACACGGCGGTGATCATGGGCACGGACGTGGACCAGCCGCGCAATCTGGCGAAATCCGTCACCGTGGAGTGAAGGGGCGGAGAGATCCCCTTTCCTGCGCCCGCGCATCAGTTCGGGACGCCTCACCCGGTTTAATCGGGAAAGAAGCCGGCCAAAGTTTCTGGCAGGCCAGGCAGCCGGGCCATTGTCTTCGGCCGCCGCCATGCAGGCGAGAGTTGTAATTCATACTATTGCCCGGCGCGCGTAGTGTCGTGTTTCTGTCGCCGGATGGACGTTTATTGGGGCCCACTGAATATTTTCAGGGGTGCGAGCTCCCATGTCCTTTGAATATGTCATTCTTCATTGCGCTGCGGAAACCGACGAAGGGTATTATGAATATTTTCCCTCAGTCAACGTTCACGAGACGGAAGATAAAGGGGTTGGCGGACCAACAAATCGAGCATTATGGCGCAAATATAGTATAAAGAAAAAAATTCTTACAACAAGTCTGAAAGAAAATAATCTTACATTGTTTGTCAATTTTTCTCACTTTGTTGATTCAAATAAAAAAGAATTTCTGGATCGGGATTCGATGGATTATATCATCGAGTCTTGTGCGTCCGCGCGCAAAATTATTATCATGGTCCATGGAAAGGCGGGCGATAGCGAGAATTGCTGGACCTATGCGAATTCAAATTCGAAAGACATGAGTGCGAACGGGATAACGGAGCCGCTCTCCAAATTTCTCAGTTATGACAATCTCGCCAAGTGGGTCGGCTCTGCGCTGGTTGGCAAAAAGCAGCATTTGCTCTCCCTGGTGATGTGTTACGGCGCGCGGTCGGCCTCAGGGATGAAAGAAGATCACGATAAGCTTGCCGATCCCTCGCTGATCAAGGACAGCTTCGCGTTCAAATTCTTCGATCGCCTGTGCAGAGCTGAGAAAGAATCTTCCTACATCATGACCGCGCGCACAAGTGTTGTGGGTATGACGACGGCATTCAAGAGTCCGAACGTCGGGATGGTCAAGACATTACCGGAAACCGAGACCCTCATTCGGTTGCAATTGGAGGAGGAGGAGCGAGAATTAGAAAAGGAAATGAAGTTGATCCAAGATGAAAATAGGGAGAAAGAGCATTTTTCTAAAGTTGAAAATTTTGCAAAGAGTTATGGATTTAATCATTCGAAGGGAAATCAGGAAAAAATAACAGACAAGGAAATTGGCGAAATTTCTGAAATTAGTGAGATAAAGAAAGATGTAGTCGCCAAAATATTCAGAAAAGAAGAGGTTTCGCAGGCGGTGGCGAAGAAAATTGATACTTCTCAGCTTGGAAGAAAAGTAGGAAAGTTTGTCTATCTCCATTTTGGTGACGCAAAAATAAAAGTTTATCGCAAGTATAAAGACGGAAAGCTGATTAAAGAAAAGAAAAATCAGCTCGATGCCTATCTGGATGGTAAAAATCTCGACGAGATCGGCGAGCTGATCGCCGAGTATGACATCGTCTGAGCACGGGCGGGACCGGAGCGGCCGCGGGTCGCGCCCCGTCCGCCTCAGCGCGACGGCCGCGTCACCATGAAGATCGCCAGCACCGAGAAGAAAATCCCGAGCCCGATCAGCACCGCCATCGGCGCGCCCACATACCAGGAGGCGCTCCAGGTGCCGATGAAGCTGGTGAGCGCCAGCAGCTTGACGGGCCAGGGAATGGCGCCCGTCTCTTGCCAGCGGGCGACGCTCGGGCCGAGGTAGCGGTGGTTGAGAAGCCAGGCCTCGAACTTCGGCGAGGTGCGGGCGAAGCACCAGGCGGCGAGAATCAGGAACACCGTGCCCGGCATCATGGGCACCACCATGCCGATGGCGCCGAGCGTGAGGAACACGCAGCCGGCAGCGAAAATGGCGCGGTGCAGCAGCAGGGCGCGCAGGTCGGTCGGCCGCGCGCGCGGATCGGGGGAGGGGGGTGCCGGCATGTCGGGCGGGACCATCGCCCTTCAGCCCGCCGAGAGCAAGCGCATCGCGGCATCGCGCTCGTGGAGATACAGCATCATGCGCACCGCCGCGCTCTGCGCCCCGCCGAGCGTGGGGTCGGCGCCGACGATCCGCGCGGCAACCTCCCGCGCCTTGGGCACCAGCGCCGCATGCACGTCCAGGCGGGCGAGGGCGAACCCGGGAAAGCCGCTCTGGCGGGTGCCGAGCACGTCGCCTTCGCCGCGCAGACGCAGATCCTCCTCCGCGATGGCGAAACCGTCCTCGCTCTCGCGCAATATGGCGAGCCGCGCCTTGGCGGTCTCGCTCAGGGGCCCGCGATAGAGCAGCAGGCAGGTGGAGGCCTTGTCGCCGCGCCCCACGCGCCCGCGCAACTGGTGCAATTGCGCGAGGCCGAAGCGCTCGGCATGCTCGATCACCATGATGGTGGCGTTCGGCACGTTCACCCCCACTTCCACCACCGTGGTCGCCACCAGAATGCGCGTTTCTCCGCTCGCGAAGCGGGCCATCACCGCATCCTTCTGCGCCCCGGAAAGCCGGCCGTGGACGAGCCCGACCTTGTCGCCGAAATAATGGTGCAGGCTCTCGTGGCGCTCGCTGGCGGCGGCGAGGTCGGAAACGTCGCTCTCCTCCACCAGCGGGCAGATCCAATAGCATTGCGCGCCCTGCATGAGCGCGCGCCCCACGGCGGCCACCACCTCGTCGAGCCGCTCGATGGAGACCGAGCGCGTGTCGATGGGCTGGCGCCCCGGCGGCTTCTCCCGCAGCTCGGAACTTTCCATGTCGCCGAACAGGGTGAGCACGAGGGTGCGGGGAATGGGGGTGGCGGTCATCAGCAACATGTCCACCGCTTCCCCCTTGCGGGAGAGTGCGAGGCGCTGTTCCACGCCAAACCGGTGCTGCTCGTCGACGATGGCGAGCGCGAGGTCGGCGAAGGCGACATCGTTCTGGATCAGCGCATGGGTGCCGAGCACGAGGCCGATGCGCCCCTCCCGCAGGCCGGCGAGGATGGCCTCGCGGGCGCGTCCCTTCTCCCGGCCGGTGAGGATGGCGGTTTCGATCCCGGCGGCGGCGGCCAGCGGCGCGATGGTTTCCAGATGCTGCCGGGCGAGGATCTCGGTCGGCGCCATCAGCGCCGCCTGTCGGCCGGCCTCGATCACGCCGGCGGCCGCCAGCAGCGCCACCACGGTCTTGCCCGAGCCGACATCGCCCTGGAGCAGGCGCAGCATGCGCTTGTCCGAGCCGATATCGCCGGCGATGGCGGCGAGCGCGGCTTCCTGCGCGCCGGTGAGCGAGAAGGGCAGGGCGGCTCGGATCGCGCCTGCGAGGCGTCCGTCGCCGAGGCTCGGCCGCCCGCCGGTCTCGATCTGCCGCGCCCGCACCAGCGCCAATGTGACCTGATGGGCGAGCAATTCCTCAAACGCGAGGCGCTGCCAGGCGGCGCCTGTGGGCTGCGCTTCGGCGAGGTCCGCCGGCCGGTGCACGCGATGGAGCGCATCGCGGAAGCTCGGCCAGCGGCCGTCCTTGAACAGGTCTGCCGGAAATGCGTCGACCGGGATCATCTCCGGCAGGTCCGGGACGCGGGCGAGCGCCGCCTCGATCGCCCGGCGCACATGGCCGGCGGCAAGCCCCTCCACGAGGGGATAGGTGGGCTCGATGGGCGGAAGCTTGGCGAGGCCGGCGGCATCCAGGATGCGGTCCGGGTGGGTCATCTGCCGCATGCCGTCGTACAGCGAGATGCGCCCGCACAGCCAGCGCGTCTCGCCCACCGGCAGCAGGCGTTCGATGCGGATGCGGTCGATGTTGAAATGCACCACGGTCAGGTCGCCGCTGGAATCGCTCACCAGCGTGCGATGGGGTGCGCGGCGGCCGGGGGCGGGCGGCTGATGGTCTTCCACCCGCACTTCAACCGTCACGTCCGTATCGGGCGCGGCCTCCGCGATGCGGGGGCGCGCGCGACGGTCCACATAGCCGGAGGGCAGGTGGAACAAGAGGTCGATCACCCGCGGCGTCTCGCGCGCCAGCAGGCGGGCGAACGGCTTCTCCAGTTTGGGGCCGATGCCCGAAAGGCTGGTCAGGGGCGCAAAGAGGGGATCGAGCAGAGCCGGGCGCATGCGCGGGGAAAGTGGCCGAGCGCGCCGCCGCGCGCAAGGGCGCGCCCTGCAAACCGGGGGGACGGGGAAACTTAACCGCGGCCGGCGGCGTTGAACCGTGCGGCGGCCATCCCATCTTTCCACGGAGCCGGGAATGCCCCTGCCATCAAGGTGTTGGCGGCCGGGCTCGCGAAAAGCCCGCGCCAGCCGCTTTTGAAAGTGGTGTATCATGTCCGGCGAGCAATCTGTGGAGCAGGACGGCGCGATGGCGGATACCGACGCCGAGAAGCAGGAGCGCATTTCGTTCGTGCTCGGCCTGCGCCATCGCGGCATCCAGGACCTGGCGGTGCTGCGGGCGATGGAGCTGGTGCCGCGCGCCCTGTTCGTCGACCCGACCTTGCGCCGGCACGCCTATGACGATGTCGCCCTGCCGATCGCCTGCGGGCAGACCATGTCGCAGCCGAGCGTGGTCGCCGCCATGACCGAGGCGCTGGCGGTGAACGCCCAGCATGGCGTGCTGGAGATCGGCACCGGCTCGGGCTACCAGGCGGCCGTGCTCTCCCATCTCGCCGGACAGGTGACGACCGTCGATCGCTATCGGCAATTGGTGAGCGAGGCGCAGGTGCGGTTCAATGTGCTGGGATTGCGCAACGTCACCGCATTCGTGGGCGACGGGCGCACCGGCCTGCCGGCCCGCGCGCCGTTTGATCGCATCCTCATCACCGCCGCCACGGCAGAGCTGCCGCAGGCCCTGGCGGACCAGCTGCGCATGGACGGAATCCTCGTCGCCCCCATGGGCGATCCCAACGAAGTGCAGATGCTGACGCGCTTCGTGAAGGGCGCCTCCGGCCTCGTGGCGACGCAGATGATGCCGGTGCGATTCGTGCCGCTTGTCGCTGGGGCAGCCGCGACTTTGTAAACAAATTGCCCCCGCCGCCGCATTGCACCGGCCGCTTTGCTCCTCTATCCACATGTCTCCGCATCCGCTGCGGAGGGGAATTCAGGGGACATGATGCGGCTCGGATCGCACGGTCGCGCCGTGGCGCTCGCCATGGCGCTCAGTCTTGGGCTGGCTGCGTGCGGTGGTCGCCCGGCCGGCATTCTGGTGCCGGTGGAAGCGACGGTGCCGGGCGCCAGCGTGGTTGAAATGGTGGTCGCCACCACCCGTGCCCCCGCCAAGAATCTCGACATGTTCTCCGGCGACCGCGGCTCGACGCTCAGCTTTGCGGAGATTGCGGTCTCCATTCCGCCCGCCGCCAATCGCAAGGTGGGCGACGTGCAATGGCCGAAGAGCGTGCCGGGCAATCCCGCCACCGATTTCGTCACCCTGCGCGCCGATGTCCTGACCCAGAGCGCCGCGCTCGACTGGTTCAACAAGCGCATCAAGAAGACGCCGCGCCGGCAGGCGCTGGTGTTCATCCACGGCTATAACAACCGCTTCGAGGACGCCGTTTTCCGGTTCGCGCAGATCGTGCACGATTCCAACGCGCCGGTGACGCCGATCCTGTTCACCTGGCCCTCGCGCGGCAGCCTACTCGCCTATGGCTATGACCGCGAGAGCGCCAGCTATTCGCGCGACGCGCTGGAAAAGCTGCTCGCGGGCCTGGCCAAGGACCCGGATGTGGGGGAAATTTCCATCCTCGCCCATTCGATGGGCAATTGGGTGACGCTGGAGGCCCTGCGCCAGATGGCGATCCGCAATGGCCGGATCGCGCCGAAGATCCGCAACGTCATGCTGGCCGCGCCGGATGTGGACGTGGACATCTTCCGCACCCAGTTTTCCGATTTCGGCAACCCGAAGCCCAGCTTCACCATCTTCGTGTCGCAGGACGACCGCGCGCTCCAGGTGTCCAAGCAGGTGTGGGGCTCGGCCGCGCGGCTCGGGCAGGTGGATCCGCAGCAGGAGCCATTCCGCTCGGAGTTCGAGCGCGATCACATCACGGTGCTGGATCTCACCAAGCTCCAGACCGACGACAAGCTCAACCACGGCAAGTTCGCCGAAAGCCCGGAAGTGGTGCAGATGATCGGCGGCCGCCTCGCCGAGGGCCAGACCATGACCGACGGCCGCGAGGGCGTGGGCGACCGCATCATCCAGGTGACGGCCGGCACCGCTACCACCATCGGCACGGCGGCCGGCGTGGTGCTCTCCGCCCCCGCGGCGGTGCTCGATCCCTCGACCCGCGAGAATTACGGCGCGCAGGTGGAAAGCCTGACCGGGCAGGTGTCGGCCACGGCGGGGTCCGCCACCCATCTCCTGACCACCGCGCCGAAGGTAGAGTGATCCCGGGCGACGTTGCGTAATTGTCACACTGAAGGAAATGCTGAGGAAGGCTCGGGAGCTTAAGGCGCCGTTTACTGCTGGGGCTCTTAAGTGGCCGCATGTTCGTTGCGTGCGAGTTCGGTCACATGCTTTCTTCCCGCGAAACCTTGGGACAAAACGTCTTGGCGCGGCTCGCCATGGTCGGGCTCGTCTCCGGTGCGCTCGCCGGGTGCAGCTCGGATTCGGCGCGCTTCTCCTCCGCTCCAGGGCCCATGGCAAGCCAGGGATCGCCGGAGGTGACGGGTTCGCTCGGCGCCGCGCCGACGGGCCGGGTCGATTCCGGCCCCATCGCCTCGGCGCCTCTGGCGCCGGCCGGTCCGCCGGTCGCCTATGCCGCGGCCCCGCCGCCGCCCTCGGGCGGCCAGCCCCTTTACGGCGCACCCAATTATGGCGCCGCGACCTACGCCGCCGCTCCGCCCGCCCCGGCGCAGACGCATGCGACGGCGCGCGCCGCCAGCCACGTGGTCACTTCGGGTGAAACTTTGACCTCGGTGGCGCAGAGCTACGGCATGACCCGCGCCCATCTTGCGCAGGTCAATGGCCTCTCCCCGGATGCGCAGCTCAAGATCGGCCAGACTCTCGTCGTGCCGCCCGGCACCGCCGGCAATCTGGCGCAGATCCGGCCGGCGCCCGCGGCCGCTAAGCCGAGCGTCGTCGCGGCGGCCCCGCCGCCGGTCGCCGCTCCGCCTGCCGCGCCCAAGACCGTGGTCGCCGCCAAGCCCGCAGCGGTTCCGCCTGCGCCTGCGCCGGTCGTCACCGCCGCGACTCCGGCCGCTGCCGCCGCGCCGGCCAAGGTCGCGTCCGCCGCCGCTCCGGCGAAGGTCGAGACCGCCGCCAAGGTCACGCCGGCGGAGGATGCCGACGATTCCGCCCGGACCCCCGGCTCCGGTCCCCAGTTCCGCGCCCCGGTGCGCGGCCGGGTGATTTCCGGCTTTGGTCCCAAGCCGGGCGGCACCCGCAACGACGGCGTGAACTTCGCGGTGCCCGAAGGCACCGGGGTGCGCGCCGCCGAGGATGGCACCGTCGCCTATGCCGGCAACGAGCTGAAGGGCTACGGCAATCTCGTGCTCATCAAGCATGCGGACGGCTATGTCACCGCCTATGCCCACAACAGCGAGCTGATGGTGAAGCGCGGCGACACCGTGCGGCGCGGCCAGATTGTCGCCAAGGCCGGACAGAGCGGCGGCGTCACCACGCCCCAGCTTCACTTCGAGATCCGCAAGGGCTCCCAGCCCGTGGACCCGAGCCAATATGTGGCGGGCCTCTGAGCCAGGACCGTCCGACGCTGTTCCTCCAAGAACCACCTTAAGGCCGGGCGTCGTCCCGGCCTTTTTTCGTCGGCCCGGCCCGGGGCGTGCCGTGCCTTGACGCGCGCATGACGCCCCGATAGGCCGATCCCATGACCGCGAATGCTTTCATCGTCGGGCTCGCCGGCCCCCGCCTGCTGCCGCAGGAGCGCGATTTCCTCAAGGCGCGCGCGCCCTGGGGCCTCATCCTGTTCGCGCGCAATGTGGAGACGCCCGATCAGGTGCGCCTTCTGGTGGCCGAGGCGCGCGACGCGCTGGGCTGGCGCGCGCCGGTGCTGATCGACCAGGAAGGCGGTCGGGTGCAGCGCCTGCGCCCGCCCTATTGGCCCGAATATCCGCCGGCCGAAGCCTTCGGCGTGCTCTATGAGCGCAGCCGCGAGGCGGGCCTGGAGGCGGTGCGCCTCAATTCCCGGCTGATTGCCGCCGATCTCTCCGACCTCGGCATCGATGTGGATTGCCTGCCGGTGGCGGACCTGCGCCTGCCCGAGGGCCACGGCATCATCGGCAATCGCGCCTATGGCGAGACGCCGGCCCAGGTGGCGGCGCTGGCCCGCGCCGCCGCGGGCGGCCTGCTGGATGGCGGCGTGCTGCCGGTGGTGAAGCATATCCCCGGCCACGGCCGCGCCCGCGTGGACAGCCACGAGCGCCTGCCGGTGGTGGAAACCGACCGCGCCGAGCTGGAACGCACGGATTTCGCCGCCTTCCGTCCGCTCGCCCATCTGCCGCTCGCCATGACCGCCCATGTGGTCTATGCGGCGCTGGACGCCGAGCGGCCCGCCACCACCTCGCGCGTGGTGATGGAAGAGATCATCCGCGGTTTCATCGGCTTTTCCGGCCTGGTGATGAGCGATGATCTCTCCATGGGCGCGCTGTCCGGCTCCGTGGGGACGCGCGCCGCCGCCTCCATCGCCGCCGGCTGCGACATGCTCCTGCATTGTAACGGCACGCTGGAAGAAATGGTCGAGGTGGCGGACAATGCCCCGCCGCTCGCAGGGCTCGCCGCCGCGCGGGCGGACCGGGCGCTGGCGTTGCGCGTCGTGTCCGACCGTTTCGATGCGATGGAAGCGCGGCTGCGGCTCGCCAGCCTGTTGGGAGTATCCAGATAAGGCCATGTCCACCGCGTCCGACAGCCCCGACTTCGCCGAGGACCGCCCGGCCTCGGCCGGGGAGGGCGCTTTCGTGGTGGACATCGACGGGTTCGAGGGCCCGCTGGATCTTCTGCTCGCCCTGGCGCGCACCCAGAAGGTGGACCTGACGCGGCTCTCCATCCTGGCGCTGGCCGACCAGTATCTCGCCTTCATCGACGCGGCCCGCAAGGTGCGGCTGGAGCTTGCCGCCGATTATCTCGTGATGGCCGCCTGGCTCGCCTATCTCAAGTCGCGCCTGCTGCTGCCCCTGCCGCCACAGGAGGATGGGCCGAGCGCCGAGGAAATGGCCGCCGCCTTCGCCCGGCGCCTGCGGCACCTGGAGCGCATCCGCCAGGCGGCGGCGCGGCTGATGGCGCGCGAGCGGATGGGACGGGACGTGTTTTCCCGCGCAGTGCCCGAGCGCCCGCGCGATGGCGACCAGCCGGTCACCTATACCGCCACATTGTACGATCTGCTGTCCGCCTACGCGACCCAGCGGCAGAGGCAGGCGCTGTCCTATGTGACGCTGAAGACCCGCGCGGTCTGGTCGCTGGCCGAGGCGCGGGCGCGGCTGGAGCGTCTGCTCGGCGGCGTTCCCGGCGATTGGATGCGCCTCGACCACTTCCTGCTAGACTATCTCACCACGCCCGAGCAACGGGCGACGGCGCTGGCCTCGAGCTTTTCGGCCAGCCTGGAGATGGTGAAGGACGGGACATTGGACATACGCCAGGATGCGCCCTTCGCCCCGCTCTGGCTGCGGAATCGCACGCGGGAGGAGGGCGAGGCATGAACCGCGCCGCGCCGCGTGTCGATCTGTTCGACGCCCGTCCCGAGGACGAGCGGGCGCTTGCGCTCGCGCGCGACCTGCGGATCATCGAGGCGCTGCTGTTCACCTCGTCTATGCCGCTGAATCCCGCCGCGCTGCGCCCGCATCTGCCGGCCGATGCGGATATCCCCGCGCTCATGGACGCGCTCACCGCCGATTATGCCCGCCACGGCGTGAATGTGGTGAAGGTGGCCGGTGGCTGGATGCTGCGCACGGCGCCGGACCTTGCCCATGTGGTGGCGGCCGGCGCGCCGGAGCCGCGCAAGCTTTCGCGCGCGGCCATCGAGGTGCTGGCCATCATCGCCTATCACCAGCCGGTGACGCGCGCGGAAATCGAGGAGATCCGCGGCGTCTCCACCTCCAAGGGCACGCTCGACGTGCTGCTGGAAAGCGGCTGGGTGCGCCTGCGCGGCCGTCGCAAGGCCCCGGGCCGGCCCGTGACATATGGAACCACGCCCGCCTTTCTGGTCCATTTCGGGCTCGACGGCGTGCAGGATCTGCCCGGCCTGGACGAATTGAAGGGCGCGGGGCTGCTGGACGGGCGCGTTCCCTCCGGCTTCTCCATCCCTCTGCCGTCCGACGATGACACGCTGCGCGAGGATGAAGACCCGCTGGAGGCCGACCCGCTGGACTTCGCCCTTGTGCCGCCGCCGCAGCCGGGCGACGAGGACGAGGAATGAATATCGAGACCAAGACCGTGCGCCAGCGAACCCCCGCCGCCATCGCCAAGGGCCTGAGCTTCGAGGACGTGCGCCTGTCCTACGGCGACGTGGAGGCCGTGCGCGGCATCACTCTGCATGTGCGGCCCGGCGAGGTGCTGTGCCTGCTCGGCAATTCCGGCTGCGGCAAGACCTCGCTGCTGCGCCTCGCGGCGGGCATCGAGCGGCCGGACAGCGGGCGCATCAGCGTCGATACCATCGAGATGGCCGGGCCGTCCGCCTTCGTGCCGGCGGAACGGCGCGGCATCGGCCTGGTGTTCCAGGATTACGCGCTGTTTCCGCATCTCACCAACCTGCAGAACGTGATGTTCGGCCTGTCCGGCCTGCGCAAGTCGGAAGCCGAGGGGGAGGCGCTGCGCGCGCTCGCCCGGGTCGATCTGGAGCGCTATGCGGGCGCCTATCCCCACGAATTGTCGGGCGGCCAGCAGCAGCGCGTGGCGCTGGCGCGCGCGCTTGCCCCGCGTCCCGGCATCCTGCTGCTGGACGAGCCTTTCTCCGGCCTCGACCGGCGCCTGCGCGACCAGGTGCGCGCCGACACGCTGGCGGTGCTGCGCGATGCGCGCGCCACCTGCATCATCGTCACCCACGATCCCGAGGAGGCGATGCGCCTCTCCGACCGCATCGCGCTGCTGCGCAACGGCGAACTGGTGCAGGTGGGCCCGCCCGAGGAATTGTATCGGGCGCCCCGCGACCTTGGGGCGGCGCGCTTCTTCTGCGAGCTGAACGAAATGGACGCGATCGTGCGCGGCGGATGGGTGGACAGCCCGCTCGGCAGCTTTCCCGCGCCGCGCGGCACGGCGGAGGGGGCGGCCGTGCTGGCGGTGCGGCCGCAGGGCATCTCGCTGACCGCAAATCCCTGCGGGATTCGCGGCCGGGTGGTGGAACGGCGGTTCCTGGGGGAACTCGATCTCGTCGAAGTGATGGTGGCCGGGCGCGACCGTCCGGTGGTGGCGCGGCTGCGCGCGCCGCCGGGCGCGGTGCCCGGACGGGACGTGGGGGTCATGGTGGACCCGTCCGAAGTCCTTGTTTTCGCCGCTTCCGGGGGATAACGCTCGATTTCGGGCGCGCCGGCCGGGCGGATGCCGCAAGGTGAGTGGAACGCGGCTTCCGATCGGGAAAAGTCGTTCAACTTTGTCGGCACATGCTCTAGAGTCGGTGGCATGAGAGCGGCGCAAAGCCGCGCGATCGGCGCCGTGCGCGCGACGTTTTTGGAGGAAGTGTGATGGGTTCGTTGAGCATCTGGCACTGGATCATCGTGCTGGCCGTGGTGCTCCTCCTGTTTGGTCGCGGCAAGATCTCCGACCTGATGGGCGACGTGGCCAAGGGCATCAAGTCCTTCAAGAAGGGCCTGGCGGAAGACGACACGCCCGCGCCGGCCTCCGCGCCGGAAGCGCCGCGTCCGATTCCGCACCAGGCATCGGCTGCACCCGAGGCAGAGAAGAAGGCCGTCTGAGGCTTCATTCGGGCGCTAGAGGAGGCCGCGGCTGAGCCGCAGGCATTGAGCCGTCATGTTCGACATCGGCTGGTCTGAGCTCATGTTGATCGGCGTTGTCGCGCTGATCGTCATCGGGCCCAAGGAATTGCCATCGGTTCTGCGCACCGTGGGGCGCACGGTCACCAAGCTGCGCCGCATGGCGGGCGAGTTCCAGGGGCAATTCCAGGATGCCCTTAGGGAAGCGGACCTCTCGGACATGCGCAGCGAGATCGGCAACATTGCCGAGAGCGCGAAATCCTCTTTCCCCGGGTCGGACGTGTTCGACCCGCTGCGCAGCATCCGCGAGGAGATCCGCTCCACGGTCGAGGGCACGGCCACGCCTGCCGCCTCCGGCGACGCGCTCCCCGTGGACCCGCCCGTGGTTGCCAAGACCCTTTCGCCCCATGAGGCCGCCGCCATGAGCGCTGCGGCCGCGATCACCGCCGCCACCGCCCAGATCGTGGTTCCCGCGCAGGCCGCATTGCCCGGCGCGGGGGCGGCGGAAGGGGCGCCGGTTCAGGCCGCGCCCACCGTCGCCGTATCCAGCGAGCCTCTCGTGCCCTTACCGCCCCCCGCCGCCGAGCCGACCCTTCTCGCGCCGCCCGCCGAGGCGACCGCGCTGCCCGCTCCCGACGCGGACGGGCCGCGCCCATGAGCACGGACGATATCGACGCCTCGAAGGCGCCGCTCATCGAACATCTGATCGAGCTGCGCTCGCGCCTGATCAAATCGGTGATCGCGTTCCTGATCGCCTTCTTCCTCTGCTTCATGCTGGCGAAGCAGATCTACAATATCCTGCTGTGGCCCTATGAATTCGCCTCCGGCTTCGCGCCCGGGGTGAAGCTCATCTATACCGCGCCGCAGGAATTCCTGTTCACCCAGATCAAGCTCGGCATGTTCGGGGCGGCGTTCATCTCCTTCCCGGTGGTCGCGACGCAGATTTACATGTTCGTGGCGCCGGGCCTCTACAAGCACGAGAAGAATGCGTTCGTTCCCTACCTGATCGCGACGCCCATCTGCTTCCTGATCGGCGCGGCGTTCGTCTATTTCGTCGCCATGCCGCTGGCCATGACCTACTTCCTCGGGATGCAGCAGGCGGGCGGCGACGGGCGGGCGGAAATCTCGCTGCTGCCGAAGGTGAGCGAATATCTCTCGCTCATCACCACGCTGATCCTGGCGTTCGGCATCTGCTTCCAGCTGCCGGTGATTCTCACCCTGCTGGCGCAGGTGGGGGTGGTGACGGCGGACATGCTCACCAAGGCGCGGCGCTATGCCATAGTCGGGGTGTTCATCCTGGCCGCCGTGCTCACCCCGCCGGATGTGATCAGCCAGCTGTCTCTTGCGATCCCGACGCTGCTTCTCTACGAGATTTCGGTCTATCTGGTGCGCATCGTCGAGAAGCGGCGGAACGCGGCGGAAGCGGCCCGCGAGGCTGCCGAAGCGGCGGACTGAGGCTCCCAAGGGGCGCATCCCACACTGTTCGGCGAGGGATGAAGCCTCACCGTCCCGAGGGGGCGGCGCGGCCCCGTCGCCTTTTCGCGGCGGAGCCGGTTTCATGCACGATATCAAATGGATCCGCGAGCAGCCCGAAGGCCTCGTCACCGCCCTGACGCGCCGCCGCGTCGATGGGGCGGAGGCGGTTGCCCTGCGCGACAAGCTGCTGGCGCTCGATGAGCAGCGCCGCGCCACCCTCACCACGCTGGAAGGCCTGCTCGCCCGCCGCAATGCGGCCTCGAAGGAAATCGGCCAGGCCAAGGCGGCGAAGGACGAGGCCCGCGCCGCCGCCCTCATGGAGGAAGTCGGCCGGCTGAAGGTGGATGTTCCGGCGCTTGAGCAGGAAGCAAAGGCGCTCGACGCCGCGCTGACCACCGAGCTTGCCGCCATCCCCAACGTGCCGCTGGACAGCGTGCCGGATGGCGCGGACGAGCACGACAATGTGGAGAAGAGCGTCTCCGGCACCAAGCCCGTTTATGATTTCGCGGCGAAACAGCATTTCGAGGTGGGCGAAGGCCTCGGCATGATGGATTTCGACACGGCGGCGAAGCTTTCGGGTGCGCGCTTCGTGGTCAATAAGGGCCCGCTGGCGCGCATGGAGCGGGCTCTGGGGCAATTCTTCCTGGACGTGCACACCGAAGAGCACGGCTATACGGAAGTAAATCCGCCGCTGCTGGTGCGCGACGAGGCGATGTTTGGCACCGCGCAATTGCCGAAGTTTCGGGATGATCAGTTCGCCGCCGTTTCACAGGAGCTGGTTTCTCCTTCCGAATATCACTTGTCCTTTCCAGACCCTGGTCGCCCTCACTTCGACTTCATTGGAAATCGGTCTGAGGAACTTCGAAAGAGCTGGGGTGGAAAAGTCTTTCTGAGTGGCGAAGGGTCCTTTCAAGAGCAGATCAGGCCACTCATTGAAAAGGCGCTCTGGCTCATCCCCACCGCCGAAGTCCCGCTGACGAACCTCGTCCGCGAATCCATCCTCTCGGAAGAAGAGCTCCCCCTGCGCCTCACCGCCTGCACGCCGTGCTTCCGGGCCGAGGCCGGGTCGGCGGGGCGCGATACGCGGGGCATGATCCGGCAGCACCAGTTCACCAAGGTGGAACTGGTCTCCATCACCACGCCGGAAAAATCGCTGGAGGAGCACGAGCGCATGCTCGCCTGCGCCGAGGCGGTGCTGAAGAAGCTGGACCTGCATTATCGCGTGGTCACGCTCTGCACCGGCGACATGGGCTTTGCCTCGCAGAAGACCTATGACATCGAGGTGTGGCTGCCGGGGCAGGGGATGTATCGCGAGATTTCCTCCTGCTCGGTGTGCGGCGATTTCCAGGCCCGCCGCATGAACGCCCGCTATCGCCCGGCGGAGAGCAAGAGCCCGCGCTTCGTCCACACGCTGAATGGCTCCGGCGTCGCGGTCGGCCGTGCGCTGGTGGCGGTGCTGGAGAATTACCAGCAGGAGAACGGCGCGGTCGCCGTTCCCGCCGCGCTCGCGCCTTATATGGGCGGGCTCAAGGTGATCGAGAAATTGAAATAGGCGGTTCGGCCCGGGCCCGGCTGCGGCCCACGCCCTGCCGAATACCTCCCCCTTTCGTTGCAGCGGGCGCCCACTCCGGGTAAGCAGCGCACTTCGGGTGCCGCCGGCCGACCCTGGCCAGCGCGCGGCGCCGCGCGCCATTCCACGCGACCGGCACCGGCCGGCCGCACACGAGGACCCATTCCCATGCGCATCCTGGTGACCAATGACGACGGCATCCACGCGCCGGGCCTCGATGCATGCGCCCGCATCGCCCGCGCCCTGTCGGACGATGTGTGGGTGGTGGCGCCGGAGACCGACCAGTCGGGCGTCGCCCATTCGCTGTCCCTTAGCGATCCGCTGCGCCTGCGGCAGGTGGAGGCGCAGCGCTTCGCGGTGAAGGGCACGCCCACCGATTGCGTCATCATGGCGGTGCGCCACCTCATGGAAGGCAAGGCGCCGGACCTCGTGCTCTCGGGCGTCAACCGCGGGCAGAACATCGCCGAGGACGTGAGCTATTCCGGCACCGTGGCGGGCGCCATCGAGGGGACGATCCTCGGCATTCCCTCCATCGCCTTGTCGCAGGCGTTCGGCCCGGCAACGCGCGCCAATCCCTCCTACGACACCGCCGAGGCCCATGCGCCGGACGTGATCCGCACCTTGCTGAAGGAGGGCATCCCCGCCGGCATCCTGGTGAATGTGAATTTTCCGGATCGCCCGCCGCGCGACGTGCAGGGCATCGCCGTGACCGCCCAGGGCCGGCGCGACCAGAATCTCATGCGCATCGATGCGCGCCAGGACGGGCGCGGCAATGCGTATTACTGGATCGGCTTCGAGCGCCGCGTCTTCGGCACCGTGCCGGGCTCGGACCTGCGGGCGCTGGACGAGGGCCGCATCTCCGTGACGCCGCTGCGGCTCGACATGACCGACGAGCCCTTCATGACCCGCCTCGCCCAGGTGTTCGAGGAAAAGTAACCGTAAGATAGCTTGAGCTTCACTGTGCCGGGGGTTGTTCGCCGCCTAATCTTGGGTCTCGACTCACTCAAGGGGGCGTGGATGCGCGCAAAGTGGATGGCGACGCTGGCGGTTGCCGGTTTGTTGAACGGGGCGTGTTCGAGCGCCTGGGCTTTTCTTGAGCCGGCACCGCCGCCGGCCCCCGTGCACCTTGCGGGCAAGACCGGAGTCGGCATCACCACCCTGGGCGGGGTCGCGCTCGGCATGGGCTTCGCGCTGCCCGCCTCCATGATCCTCACCGCCGGCTATGTGGCCGTCACGCAGCATCGGGAACTCACGCAGACCGAGGCCACCGAGACCTTCTTCGGCACCCTCATCCCGCCGCTCGGCCTGTATTATCTCGGCCGCGATCTCTCCAAGAAATAGCCGCCGCGCCGGCGCGCGCCCGGCACTGGCCAGCGCGCTTCAAAAGCGACTATAAGCATTGGCACGGACGGGCTCCCAAGGGCCCGGCCGCGCTTTGCTGTTGCGCGCGCCGGATCGCGCGGGAGGATGCCAATCGTGACGGGAACCGAGAAATCGAGCGCAGGGCTGGATGTACGCCGCAGGCGCATCCTGTTCCGGGCCTGGCATCGCGGCACGCGGGAGATGGACCTGCTCATGGGCCGCTTCGCCGATGCCGAGATCGAGACCCTCACCGAGGACGAGGTGACCGCGTTCGAGATCCTCATCGAGGTGGAAGACCCCGACCTGATCTCCTGGATCGGCGGCAATGTGCCGGTGCCCCCCGACCATGACACCGAGATATTTCGCCGGCTCCAGGGCTTCCATTTGTCCGGCCGGGGCGTGCCGCGCGGGCTCTAGCGCCGGTCCCGTGTCCTTGCGCGCCCCTCGTTCTTGAAGAGTCCGGCCCCAGGGCCATCGGGACGGGCCGAATTTGGCCCGCCCGTCCAATTGGAACCGATCCGTGAAGCGTCCCCGTCCCCTTGCCGAAGACATCGCCCCCGGCGTGCCGCTGACCCTCTCGCGCGTGCCGGACGGGCTGGAAGGCCTGATCGTCGCCGATCTCGCCCGCTCGCTCGCCGCGAAGAAGAACGCGCCTTGGCCGAGCCTCGTCGTGCTGTGCCGCGATGGCCAGCGCATGGCGGCGCTGGAGCGGGGACTGGCCTTCTATGCGCCCGAGCTGGAGGTGCTGACCTTCCCCTCCTGGGATTGCCTGCCCTATGACCGCGCCTCGCCCAACGGCGCCATCGTGGCGCGGCGCATGTCCACGCTGGCGCGGCTCGCCCGCGTGCGCGGCGGGGAGGCGAGCGTCCTGCTCACCACGGTGAACGCCAGCGTGCAGCGCGTGCCGGCGAAGGAGGTGCTCGCCGCCCAGTCCCTCGCCGCGAAGCCCGGCAATGCCATGGCGCTGGAAGGCATCGTGGAATGGGCGGAGCGCAACGGCTATCTGCGCACGCCCACCGTGCGCGACACCGGCGAATATGCCGTGCGCGGCGGCCTGATCGACCTGTTCCCGCCGGGATTGGCGCAGCCGATCCGCCTGGATTTCTTCGGCGACACGCTGGAAAGCATCCGCGCCTTCGATCCGGAGACGCAGCGCACCTCCGGCCAGATGTCGGCGCTGGAACTGGTGCCCATGGCCGAGTTCCAGCTGACCTCCGACACCATGCGCCGCTTCCGCATGGCGTATCTGGCGGAATTCGGCGCCAACACCAAGGGCGACACGCTCTATGAGGCGGTCAGCGAAGGCCGCCGCCATGCCGGCATGGAACATTGGCTGCCGCTGTTTCACGAGGGGCTGGACACGCTCTTCGACTATCTTGAGGGCATCCCCCTCGTCGTCGATCCGCTCACCGAGGAAGCGGCGGGCGAGCGCATCGGCCAGATCGAGGAATATTACGCCGCCCGCAAGGAAGCGCTGGCGCTGGCCGGCGGCGGCGCGGTCTACAAGCCTTTGCCGCCGGACCGGCTCTATCTCTCCGGCAAGGAATGGAGCGGCCGGCTCGCCGCCTCGGCTTTGGTGCGCATCTCCTCCTTCGCGACGCCCGAGACGTCCCGCGGCAAGGTGATCGACATCGGCGGCGTGCAGGGCCGTTCGTTCGCGGCCGAGCGCGCCGACCCGGAGGTGAATGTCTTCGACCTCGCGGTGGAGCATGTGCGCACGCTCCAGAAGACCAAGAAAGTGATCCTCGCCGGCTGGTCGGAAGGCTCGCGCGAGCGCCTCGGCACCGTGCTCGCCGATCATGGGCTGAAGGACACCACGGCGATCTCCCGCTTCGCCCTGCTGGATGCGCTGCCGAAGACCAAGGCGGCGCTGGCGGTCTATGGGCTGGAAGTGGGGTTTGAGACGCCCGACTTCGCCATCATCGGCGAACAGGACATTCTCGGCGACCGCCTCGTGCGGCCCAAGCGCAAGGCGCGGCGCGCGCAGGATGTGCTCTCCGAGCTGAACGCGCTCACCGCCGGCGACCTCGTGGTGCATGTGGACCACGGCATCGGCCGCTTCATCGGGCTCAAGGCCATCGAGGCCATGGGCGCGCCGCACGATTGCCTGGAGATCCATTATGCCGGCGGCGACAAGCTGTTCCTGCCGGTGGAGAATCTCGAACTCCTGACGCGCTACGGCTCGGAGGATACCGAGGCCCAGCTGGACAAACTGGGCGGCGGCGGCTGGCAGACGCGCAAGGCGCGGATGAAGAAGCGCATCCGCGAGATGGCGGGCGAGCTCATCAAGATTGCCGCCGCGCGCCAGCTCTCGCAAGCGCCGCGCCTCGTGCCCGCCGCCGGTCTCTATGACGAATTCCGCGCCCGCTTCCCTTATGAGGAGACCGACGACCAGCAGGCGGCCATCGAGGCGGTGCTGGACGATCTCGGCTCCGGCCACCCCATGGACCGCCTGGTGTGCGGCGACGTGGGCTTCGGCAAGACGGAAGTGGCGCTGCGCGCCGCCTTCGCGGTGGCGCTTTCCGGCAAGCAGGTCGCGGTGGTGGTGCCGACCACGCTGTTGGCGCGCCAGCATTTCCGCACCTTCACGGAGCGGTTCAAGGGCCTGCCGGTGAACATCGCCCAGGCCTCCCGCCTCGTCACCGGCAAGGATCTCACGGCGGTGAAGGCTGGCCTCGCCGACGGCCATGTGGACATCGTCGTCGGCACCCATGCCCTGCTCGGCAAGGGCATCCATTTCCGCGACCTCGGCCTCGTCATCGTGGACGAGGAGCAGCATTTCGGCGTCGCCCACAAGGAGCGGCTGAAGGCGCTGCGGGCGGAGGTGCATGTCCTCACCCTGACCGCGACGCCCATTCCCCGCACGCTGCAACTCGCCATGACGGGCGTGCGCGAACTCTCCCTCATCGCCACCCCGCCGGTGGATCGCCTCGCGGTGCGCACCTTCATCACGCCGTTCGACCCGCTCACCATCCGCGAAGCCCTGCTGCGCGAGCGCTATCGCGGCGGCCAGAGCTTCTATGTGGTGCCGCGCATCGACGATCTCGCCGAGGTGCGCGAGTTCCTGGAAAAGCAGGTGCCGGAACTCAAAGTGGCGGTGGCCAACGGCCAGATGGCGGCAACCGCCCTGGAAGACATCATGTCCGCCTTCTACGACGGGCAATATGATGTGCTGCTCTCCACCACCATTGTGGAAAGCGGGCTCGACGTGCCGAACGCCAACACGCTGATCGTGCACCGCGCCGACATGTTCGGCCTCGCCCAGCTCTACCAATTGCGCGGACGCGTCGGCCGGGCGAAGGCGCGGGCCTATGCGCTGTTCACCACGCCCGCCTCAAAGCCCATGACCACCCAGGCCGAGCGGCGGCTGAAGGTGCTGCAATCCCTGGAGACGCTCGGCGCCGGCTTCCAGCTCGCGAGCCACGATCTGGACATTCGCGGCGCCGGCAATCTGCTCGGCGACGAGCAGTCCGGCCATATCAAGGAAGTCGGCTACGAGCTGTATCAGGAGATGCTGCAGGAGGCGATCGCGCACCTCAAAGCCGGCATCACCGAGATCGCCGCCGACAAATGGTCGCCCAACATCACCATCGGCATGCCGGTGCTGATCCCGGAAGATTATGTCACCGACCTGCATGTGCGCCTCGCGCTCTACCGGCGCCTTGCGGACATCGAGACCGATGCGGAGCTGGATTCCTTCGGCGCCGAGCTGGTGGACCGCTTCGGCCCGGCACCGGAGGAGGTGACGCACCTGATCCGCCTCACCCAGATCAAGGCGCTGGCGCGTCGCGCCAATGTGGGCAAGGTGGATGCCGGCCCGAAGGGCGTGGTGCTCGCCTTCCGCGACAACCAGTTCGCCGATCCCGCCGGCCTCGTTCAGATGATCAACGCCGAGGGGCCGCAGGCCAAGGTGCGGCCGGACTTCAAGGTGGTGTTCCTGCGCGAATGGCCCAGCGCCGAGGCGCGGCTGAAGGGCACGCTGTCCGTGCTCAAGAAGCTCGCCGCCCTGGTGGAGAAGCGCCGGGTGGCGTGAGGCGCGTGCGGCGCAAAAAAATGATCGCGCGCCCCGCGCCGTTAATCTCCTCTTGGATTAGTCTTGTTCCGGGATACCGCCGGGGCATGGGCCCCGGCATGGCATTGGGGGGACGGCATGTTCGATCCGACGACCTTCACCGGCTTTCATACCTGGCTCAGCCTGATCGCCATCGCCTCCGGCATCCTGGTGGTCGCGGGGCTGCTCGGCGGGCGCGGCAAGCCGGTCACGACCGCCTTGTTCCTGTTCACCGCCATTCTCACCAGCGGCACGGGATTCGGCTTTCCGTTCAATGGCGTGCTGCCCTCCCACATCGTCGGAGCGATCGCTTTGCTGGTGCTTGCGGTGGCGGTGATCGCGCGCTACGGCCGCCACATGATGGGCGCATGGCGCCGCGTCTATGCCATCACGGCGGTGATCAGCCTGTATTTCCTGGTGTTCGTGGCGGTGGCGCAGGCGTTCCAGAAGGTGCCGGCGCTGCGTGCGCTCGCCCCCACCGGGGCCGAGCCGCCGTTCGCCATCGCCCAGGTGAGCGTGCTCGTGGCCTTCATCGCGCTCGGCTATTTCAGCGCGCGGCGCTTCTCGCGCATCACGGTCCGCTCCGCGCTGGCCTGAGCCGGGCGCGGAGCCTCACCCCTTATGGCGCGTCCCGATGGGGACGCGTCAATTGCTGGTGGTCGGCGCCGGGGCCGGCGGGTTCGCCGTCGTGACCGGCTGAGCCGGGGCCGGCGCGGGGCTCGCCGCCGTGGGGGCGGGTGCCGGTGCGGCGGGGCTCGCAGCCGCGGGCGTGCCGGGGGCCGATGCGGGCGTGGGCGCCGGGGTGGACGTGGAAGCCGCGCTGGTGGTCTTCGACTTGGTCGCCTTCTGCGTCTTGCTCGCGGTGTGCTTTTTCACCTTGGTGTTCTGGGGAATGCCCAGCACGCCCTTCACGCCGCCGACCACGCCTCCGGTGACGCCGCCGACGGCGCCCCCCACGGCCGCGCCCACGGGACCGGCGGCATTATTGCCGACCGCCGCGCCTTCCTGGGCGCCGCGCACCACGCCCTGCGCGGCCACGGGGCCGGTGAGCGCGGCAAGGCCGACGAAGGCCAATACGATGCTTGTCTTCATGGCTCGGATCTCCTCTTTTTGAAAGAACGCGACGCAAGTGGCACGGTTCCGTTGGGGCGGCTCGCAGGGGAGGGGCCCGGTTTTCCCACGACCCTGGGGAAAGGCGGCGCCGTCGGGCGGGGACGGGATGGAACGGCATGCTTTGCTGACTATATGAGAAGGACGTTTCCTTCCGCGCCGGCGCGGCGCCCAGCCCCGAAACCCTGTTGCGATGTCTGTTGCCTTCACCCGCGAAAACGATCTTGAAGCCACCGCCGCCGATCTGCCCGACCGCCCGATTTCGCCCCATCCCAATCTGGTGACGGTTGAGGGGCTGGCGGCGCTGGACGCGGCCCTGGCGGACGCGCGGGCGGCCTATGGCGCGGCGCAGGCGCAGGGCGAGGTCCAGGCGGACCGCACCGCCATGGCGCGGGCGACGCGGGACCTGCGCTATTTCACGGCCCGGCGCGCCAGCGCCCGCCTGGTCGAGCCGGAGCCCGGCGCCGACACGCTCCAGTTCGGCATGCGCGTGACTTTCGAGCGCGCGGACGGGCGCCGCCAGACCTATCGCATCGTCGGCGAGGACGAGGCGGACCCGGCACAGGGCTCGGTCTCCTATGTCTCGCCGCTGGCGCGCGCGCTCATGGGCAAGGCCGTGGGCGATGTGGCCCAACTGGCCGGCGCCGAGGTGGAAGTGGTGGAGATCGCCTAGGGTCGGGCGCCGGTGGGCAGGCGACGCACGACGGTGTCGATCATGCCCCGCCCGCCTCTATTTCGATCCACGCCCCCGTGAGGGGGCGACGATTGCCGAGATCGTCCTTCCGGGCGACCGGCGTGTTTCGATCCACGCCCCCGTGAGGGGGCGACTGCCGGATCAGCTGCTCGCCCTCGGCCGTGTCGGGTTTCGATCCACGCCCCCGTGAGGGGGCGACACCAAGGGGCACCGCCCCGCCCGGCCGTTTCTCGTTTCGATCCACGCCCCCGTGAGGGGGCGACCATGGCGATCTACACCGACTCCGTGGTGGATTCGGTTTCGATCCACGCCCCCGTGAGGGGGCGACTGATCTCGTCCTGCGGGCTCTTCAGGTTGCGAATGTTTCGATCCACGCCCCCGTGAGGGGGCGACTCGCCCCCGGAGCCGGCCACAGGGTAGCTAGCGCCGTTTCGATCCACGCCCCCGTGAGGGGGCGACTGTCGCTGTCGCCGGTGGGTGGGGTCGCGCCGCTGTTTCGATCCACGCCCCCGTGAGGGGGCGACTTCCCGCCTCCTTCGATCATCGCGTACCAGCGATAGTTTCGATCCACGCCCCCGTGAGGGGGCGACCGGGCAATATTGGCGAGAGATCCTTCGCCGCAATTGTTTCGATCCACGCCCCCGTGAGGGGGCGACATCGTCGGCGCTTATTTCGGCGGGCGAACCGTCGAGTTTCGATCCACGCCCCCGTGAGGGGGCGACGCTCGGGAAACACGTCACCCCGCAGGATGCCGCTGTTTCGATCCACGCCCCCGTGAGGGGGCGACCGCCTGAGGCGCGTCCGGTGACGCGCCGGGCACCGGTTTCGATCCACGCCCCCGTGAGGGGGCGACGGGAATACATCCTCTCCCGCCGCATCCAGCGGATGTTTCGATCCACGCCCCCGTGAGGGGGCGACGCCCTGAATGACCGCCACAACGCCGCTCGGGAGCAGTTTCGATCCACGCCCCCGTGAGGGGGCGACCTTCCTCATTGGAAAGATCGCGCTCGGCGCCGATGTTTCGATCCACGCCCCCGTGAGGGGGCGACGACTCACCCCCGCTTCAGGGGCAAGCTCACATGAGTTTCGATCCACGCCCCCGTGAGGGGGCGACAGCACCGGCTTTGAGCCGGTCAGCACCTTCATGTCGTTTCGATCCACGCCCCCGTGAGGGGGCGACCGAAGGGCGGCGCGGTTGCGCCATTCCCTCTCTGTGTTTCGATCCACGCCCCCGTGAGGGGGCGACAGAGCCCTTTTGACGTTTCCGAATCCGAGATCGACGTTTCGATCCACGCCCCCGTGAGGGGGCGACCCTAGCCCGCCGCCAGAACATCGCCGCGCCAGACGTTTCGATCCACGCCCCCGTGAGGGGGCGACGGCGCGATCCGACCAACTGGCACATGGTGTTGCCGTTTCGATCCACGCCCCCGTGAGGGGGCGACACGCTCAAGCAATGGCAAGTCACGATCAAGGGGATGTTTCGATCCACGCCCCCGTGAGGGGGCGACTACCCCGGCAGCGCAACGCCGCCGATCGACAGGGGTTTCGATCCACGCCCCCGTGAGGGGGCGACCCCCAAATGTGTAAGATGCTGAAGCCACGCACAAGTTTGGCGCCGTTCCGCGAACCCCGGCCTGGGGGCGCCTCCAGCATGGCGGGAGGGCGGCCGGGCGCGGGAGAGGTGCAAGGAAATCAAGCGGCTGAAGCCGGTGCGAACCGCCGGGGATAAAAGCGCACGCTTGGGGTTCGCGCCACCCTCCCGGCAGCGGGCGCCGCGCCGCTTCACTGCGGCGTGTGCCACCAGGTTTCCGGCAAGGTGCCATAGAGCGAGGGCTGGCCCGGCAGGTGGATCGTGCTCCAGCGGGCGAGCCATTGGCCGGGCGCGTGGAACAGCGGCACCCCATAGGCGCCGGAAATCAGCACCCGGTCCAGCGCCCGCGAGGCGGCCACGAGGTCGGCCCGGCTGCTGGCTGCGATCATGGCCGCGATCAGCGTGTCGGCGGCGGCGCTCTTCATGCCCATGTAATTGCGCGTGCCCGGCTGGTCGGCGGCGGCCGAGCCGAAATAGAAGGCCTGCTCGTTGCCGGGCGAGAGCGACTGCCCCCACACGAAGGGCACCATGTCGAAATCATAGGAATTGCGCCGCGCGTCGAACTGCACCGCATCGACGATCCGCACATTGGCCGCGATGCCGGCACGCGCCAGCTGGCTGGCGAAGGCGAGGCACAGGCGCTCCTGCTCGCGGGTCATCACCATGATCTCGAAGCGGAACGGCTCGCCCGTGTCGACGCGGCGCAGCTTCGTGTCCTTCAGCTGCCAGCCGGCTTGCGCGAACAGGTCGAGCGCCGTCTTCAGCCGCAGCCGGTCGCGGCCGGTGCCGTCGGCGGCGGGCGGGGCATAGGTGCCCTCCAGCACGTCGGCCCGCACCGCCCCGGGGAAGGCGGCGAGCATCGCCCGCTCGGCCGCATCCGCCTTGCGCCCGATGGCGGAAAGCTCCGAGCCGTCGAAGAAACCGGCGGTACGGGCGTAGAGGCCGTGGTAGAAATTGCGGTCGAGCCAGGCGAAATCGAACAGCTCGATGATCGCCCGGCGCACCCGCACGTCGGCGAACACCGCCCGCCGCGTGTTGAACACCAGGGCGTAATGGGGCTTCGGTAGCCCGGTGGGGATAACCTCTCGGGTTACCTCTCCGGCGCGTGCAGCAGGAAAATCATAGCCGGTTTCCCAGCGGCCCGGATCGCTTTCGAACCGCGCATCGACAAGCCGACGCTTAAAAGCTTCGAATTCGCTGTTTTGTTCGCGGAAATAGTCGAATCGAAGTTGCGAGAAGTTGTTGAATCCGCGATTCGTCGGCAGGTCGCGGCCCCAATAGGAGGGGTCCTTGGCCAAGGTCACGCTGGCGCCCGGCTCCACCGCCGCCACCTTGTAGGGCCCGGACCCGAGCGGCGGCTTCAGGCTGGTTTCCTCGAATTTATCCGGGTCGGTGGCGTGGCGCGCGAACACCGGCATCAGCCCCATGATGAGGGGCAACTCCCTGTCCGGGCTCATGAAATCGAACCGGACGACGCGGTCGGCGAGAACCTGCGCGCGGGCGATCTTGCCATAATAGAGGCGATGGTTCGGCCGCCCCTTCTCCCGCAGGAGCTGGTAGGAAAACACCACGTCATCCGCCGTCACCGGCGTTCCGTCGGAAAACCGGGCGCGCGGGTCGAGGGTGAAGGTCACAAAGCTGCGCTGGGGGTCGGTTTCCACCTCCTGAGCCAGCTGCGCATAGAGGGTGAAGGGCTCGTCGAAGCCCCGCACCATCAGGCTTTCCACCACGTTGTTGCGGATGAAGGCGGTGGAAGATCCCTTTACGATGAAGGGGTTGAGGCTGTCGAACGTGCCGGGGAGGGAGAGCGTCAGCCGTCCGCCCTGGGGCGCCGCCGGATTGGCATAGGCGAAATGGTCGAACCCCGGGGGGTAGGCCGGTTCCCCATGCATCGCGATCGCATGCGCCGGCTGAGCACCGGCAGGCACCGGCCCGAAAAGCAGCAGCGCGAAGAGGATGGCGGCAGCCTGTCGCATGGGCAGGTGTTCGTGATCTCCAGCAGCGACGCTGTCGTGTGACAGCCGCAATGTTGGGCAAGGTATCACATCCGCACACGGAAGCGGTTCCCCGTCACCGTGTTGCCTCAATTGACACCGACAGAGCCGAGGTTAAGAGGGGTCCAGCCGATCCACCCGGCCGGTGCCACGCGACAGGGAATTTTTGAAATATGATGAAAGCGAAAATTTTGCGCCGTGTTGGCGGCCTTGCCGCAATGGCGCTGACCCTCGGCGTCGCCGGCGGCGCGTTCGCGCAGACGCAACCCGCAAAGCCCGCCAAGCCGGCTGCCCCCGCGCAGGCCGCGCCCCAGGGCCAGCCCCAGGCGCAGGGCGGCGCGCCGGCCTCGGTCGCGGTTCCCGGTATCAACACGCCCTGGACCAAGGTTTGCGGCAACGACCAGCAGGCCAACAAGCAGATCTGCATGACCACCCAGGACTTCACGGCCGAAACCGGCCAGCCGCTGGCCTCCGCGGCCATCCGCGAAGTTCAGGGCGATCCGAACATGAAGTTCATCGTGTCCGTTCCGATCGGCATGATGGTTCAGCCCGGAACCCGCGTGATCATCGACCAGCAGCCGCCCCTGGCGCTGAAGTATGAGATCTGCTTCCCGAACGGCTGCTTTGCCTCCATGGACGTGAACGCCGAGTTCGTGTCCAAGCTGAAGAAGTCCCAGACGATCACCATCCAGGCCCTTCAGATGGGCGGTCGCACGCTGAACTTCCAACTGCCGGCCAAGGACTTCGCCAAGGCTTACGACGGCCCGGCCTCGGATCCCAACGTGGTTGCCGCCGAGCGCCAGAAGCTCGCCGAGGAACTCCAGAAGCTCGCCCAGAAGAAGCTTGAAGAGCGCGGTGGCCAGCCCGGGCAGGCGGCGCCCGCCGCTGCACCGGCCGCCCCCGCAGCTCCCGCCGGCAAGTGATTTTGCGAGCGTGATCTTGCGAGGGTGAGCTTGCGCCAGCGCGCGGCCTAGGTGTCGAAGCTATGAAGGTTGTTCATCCGGAGCTTGGCTGAGAAGCTGGGGTTGCGAGCCAACCAACCCTGAGCCGGAGCTTCCCGGATGAACGTTCATAAGAATGCCCGGCTGACACCGTCGGGTCGAGCCCTGCTTGTGGATCGGATAGAGACGGGCTGGCGCGTACGGTCGGCGGCGGCCGCTGCTGGTGTATCGGTGCGAACGGCCTACAAGTGGCTGGGCCGGCATCGGCGAGGGGGCGCGGGCCGGCATTGTGACCGCAGCTCGGCGCCCCGCCGATGTCCCCGTGCCACGCCGGCAGGGCGGGTGGCCGAGATCGAGCGGCTCCGGCGCCAGCGCATGAGCGGCCCCCAGATCGCAGCCTTGCTCGGCATGGCGCGCTCCACGGTTGGGGCGGTCCTGCGGCGCTTGGGACTGGGCCGGCTCTCGGCGCTGGACCCCAAACCTGTGGTCGTCCGCTACGAGAAGGCGGCGCCCGGCGAACTTATCCACATGGACATCAAGAGCCTGGGCCGGATCGATGGGATCGGCCACCGCATCACCGGCCAGCATGCGGGCCATCACCGGGCCCGGGGGATCGGCTACGAACACCTGCACGTCGCCGTCGATGACGCCTCGCGCCTGGCCTATGTCGAGCTGCTGCCGAGCCTGGGGCGCGAGGATGCCACCGGCTTCCTGCGGCGGGCCCTGGCCTGGTATGCCCGCCACGGCATCACCGTCCAGCGGGTGATGACCGACAACGGCTCGGCCTATCGCTCCAGGCTATTCGCCGATGCCTTGCGGGACGCCGGCGCCCGTCACGTCCGCACCCGCCCCTACACCCCGCGCACTAACGGCAAGGCCGAGCGCTTCATCCAGACATCCCTGCGCGAGTGGGCCTACGCCAGGCCCTATTGCTCCTCAAGGGAACGGGCGGCCGCCGCCCACACCTGGGCAGACACCTACAATCTCTCCAGACCCCACACCGCTCTCGGCGGACTGCCACCTTGGAAAAGGCTGAACAACCTTCTTGGAAACGACACCTAGGTCTGGTGGAAAAGGAAACGGCGCGCCACGGGGCGCGCCGTTTTCGTTTCGGCGAGGTTTGGGTGTCTGCCCAGCGGTGATTGCGTGGTCGCCGCCTTGGGCCGCGCGCGGTCCGGCCGCTCAATTCAGAAGATCGCGGCGCATGCGCCAGCCGCCTTCGCCGTCCTCGGTCAATGCCTCCGCCACCCGTGGGTGACGCACCGGCTCGCCGGAGTGATCGGCTTCGAGATTTTGCTCGGAGACATAGGCGACGTACTCGTTCTCCGCATTCTCCGCGAGCAGATGATAGAAGGGCTGGTCCTTGCGCGGCCGGATCTCCTCGGGAATCGCCTGCCACCATTCCTCGGTATTGTCGAACACCGGGTCCACGTCGAACACCACGCCCCGGAAGGGGAAGTGCTTGTGGCGCACCACCTCGCCGATGCGGAACTTGGCGAGGCGCATGGTGTCGGGTGCAGGTGTCGCGAACGCGTCACCCGCCTTACCGATGTCGCGAGTCATCATCGCCTTGTCGGCGCGCGAAGGGGAGATGGTGCGCTCCCGGGGTTTTGGATCGCGTGGCATGTGACTCTTACCCTTTCAACCTTTCCGGCCCTTCTCGTCTAGAGGCCGTAAACCTTTGCCATTTCGGCATCTTTTTCCGACACGAGCTTGGCCAGGTCGACGATGACCTTGGCCTGCTTCCAGGTGGCGTCGTCCTGCATCTTCCCGTCGATCATCACCGCGCCCGCCCCATCGGGCATGGCTTCGAGGATCTTCAGGGCGAAGGCGACCTCACCAGGATCGGGACTATAAACCTTCTTCGCAATGGCAATCTGTGTCGGATGCAAGGACCATGCACCGACGCATCCCTGAAGAAAGGCGTTGCGGAACTGGCTTTCGCATGCGGCCAGATCGGCAAAATCACCGAACGGCCCATAGAAGGGCTTAATGGCATTGGCCGCGCATGCGTCCACCATCTTGCCTACGGTATAGTGCCAAAGATCCTGCTGATAGCCTGCGCGGGGCTTGTCGCCGTCGGGATCGGCCAGGACCTGATAGTCCGGATGCCCGCCGCCGACGCGGGTGGTCTTCATGGCGCGGGAGGCGGCAAGGTCCGCCGGGCCGAGGCTCATGCCGTGCATGCGGGGCGAAGAGGCGGCGATCTCCTCCACATTCTTCACGCCCTCGGCGGTCTCCAGAATGGCGTGGATGAGGATCGGCTTGCCGATGGCGTGCTTGGCTTCGAGCTGGGCGAGGAGCTGGTCGAGATAGGCGATGTCCCAGGCGCCGTCGACCTTGGGCAGCATGATGACGTCGAGCTTGTTGCCGATGGCGCCGACCACCTCGACGATGTCGTCCAGCGCCCAAGGGCTGTTCAGCGCATTGATGCGCGTCCACAGGCCGGTGGAGCCGAAATCCACATTGCGCGCCATTTCGATGAAGCCGGAGCGCGCCGCCTCCTTCGCATCGATGGGAATGGCGTCTTCCAGATTGCCGAGGACCACGTCCACCTGCTTGGCAAGGTCGGGCACCTTGGCGCGCATCTTCTCCATGTGCGGCGGCACGAAATGAATCATCCGCTCCAGCCGCACCGGCAGCTCCCGATAGGGCGCGGGGGCGCCGATGGCGAGCGGCTTGAAGAAATTGCGCGGCAGTTTCATGCGGGATCCCCCAGACAGTGCGCCTTCAGCATGACCATGGCCACGGCACGCGGCAAGCCCCCAGATGCGCTGCAACATGCCGCTGGGTTGCCGTCCGTCGCTGCTGCACCGTTTGACCTGCGACGCTAAAGCCGCTAGCAGGCGGCTCCCTTCCGCAGTGCACAATTCATGTCGGACCTCTTCGGCCTCGCCTTTCCCTTTTTCGGCCTGATCTTCCTGGGCTATGCGTGCGGGCGCTTCGTGCGCTTGCCGGAGGAGGGGCTCGCCTGGCTGTCCTTCTTCATCATCTATATCGCCCTGCCGGCGCTGTTCTATCGCATCGTGGCGCAGACCCCGTTTGCCCAGCTCATCAATCCGGGCTTCATCCTGGCGGTGGTGGTCTCGACCTCCTTCTGCGCGCTGCTCGCCTTGATCCTTGCCCTGTGGCTGCGGGGCGGCAATGTCGGGGAAGCCGCGATCGCGACGACGGTCGGCGCTTATGCCAATGTCGGCTACATGGGTCCCGGCCTGACGCTTGCGGCGCTGGGGCAGGACGCCGCCACCCCGGCGGCGCTCATCTTCGCCTGCGACAGCCTCTTTTTCTTCACCCTGGTGCCCCTGCTGATGGGGGTGCACGGCCGCAGTGAGAGCGTGCTCCACACGCTCGCCGGCGTGCTGAAGCGGGTGGTCACCCATCCGTTCAACGTGGCGACCCTGCTCGGCATCGTTTCCGCCGCGTTCGAGTTCCGCGCTCCGGGGGCGGTGGAACGCATGCTGGATTTCCTGAAGAATGCCGCCGCGCCCTGCGCCTTGTTCACGCTCGGCGTGACGGTGGCGCTGCGGCCGCTCGGCCGGGTGCCGCGCGAGCTTGCGCCTTTGCTTGTGCTCAAACTTCTGGTTCACCCCCTGGTCGCGCTGATGGCGCTGACCACGCTCGGCGTGTTCTCGCCCACCTGGGTGAAGACCGGCGTGCTGATGGCCTCCCTGCCGCCGGCGCTCAATGCCTTCGTGCTAGCGCGGCAGTACAAGGTCTATGTGGAGGAGGCCTCGGCGAGCGTCCTCCTCGGCACCGTTCTCTCGGTGGTGACGGTGACGGGCGTGCTCTATCTGATCCAGCAGAACCTTCTGCCGCTGCACATGATCCGCTGAGCCTGGCCTCAGGCGGCGCGGGCGCCGATGCCGAGCCGCATCAGGCCGCGCCGCAGCGGGCCGATGCGATCGAGAAGATACAGCCCGAACCCGCGCACGCCCTGGATCGGCACGAGGTCCGACAGCAGCGAGCGGTTGAGCAGATCCACCGCGGCCATGCGGCCGCTCACATCGTTGCGCCGCTCGCGGGCATAGCGTTCCAGCACCGCCGCGCTGCCTGCATCGCCGCCCTGCGCCACCGCTTCGCTCGCCAGCGTCACCAAAGTCGCGGCGTCGCGCAGGCCGAGGTTGAGCCCCTGCGCGCCGATGGGTGGCATGACATGAGCCGCCTCGCCCATCAGGGCGACGCGCGGGGCCGTCACGCTCTCCGCCGTTTCGGCGGCAAGCGGATAGGTGCCGCGTCCGCTTTCCACCTCGAACGCGCCGAGCAGGGAAAAGGCCCGCCGCTCCATCTCGCGCGCGAAGGCGTCTGCGTCCAACCCGAGCAGGTCCACCGCCTCGCGCTCGCTGACGACGCACACGATGGAGGAGCGGTTGCCGGAGAGCGGCACCAGGGTGAAAGGACCGTGCTCCATGTGGAATTCGGTGGAAATATCGTCGTGCGGCCGGGTGTGGCGCACCGTCATCGTGAGGGCGACCTGGGGATAGGCCCGGCGCCGCATGGCGATGCCCACCGCCTCCCGCACCCGCGAATTGCGCCCGTCGGCGGCGATCACGAGGCGGGCGCAGAGGGTTGCGCCGGTATCCAGCGCGAGATGGGCCGCGTTATCCTCGCAGGCCAGATCATCGAGCGAGGCCGCGAAGAGGTCGAGGCCGGGCATCGCCTCGCACAGGGCGCGCAGCGCGCCGCGCAGCGCCTCGTTTTCGAGATTATAGCCGAAGGCCTCGAGCCCGATCTCGCTGGAGCGGAACAGCACCTCGGGGGCGCGCACCAGCCGGCGCGTGCCGTCCACGATCCGCAGGTCGCGCAACGGCGTCGCCTGGGGCGCCAGATCGTCCCAGGCGCCGAATTCGGTGAGGATTCGCACCGAGCCTTCCAGCAGGGCGGTGGTGCGATGGTCCTGGCCGCGCTCCGGCCCGGTGACGAGCGCGGTGCGCAGGCCCTTGCGGGCCATGCCGAGGGCGGCGGCAAGGCCGGCGGGCCCGGCACCGATCACCGCAACGTCATAGGGCATCGACTGAGACATCTGGGCTTCCCGGCGGTGTTGATCTTCCTGATGTTCATTTTATCGGCACGCCGCCGGCCTGTCGCGCGCCCTGTCGTCTCAGGCCGATAATGGCGCAAGGTCGGCGCTTTCGGCGGCGCGCGGCTTGCCGCCAGCCGGCGAGTGCCTATCATCCGGGCAAACTCGAATGCTGGGAGCGGCAAAATGGTGGGCATCGTGCGCGTGCACCGGACCGGCGGTCCGGAAGTTCTCAGTTTCGAGGACGTGGAGATCGCGCCTCCCGGGCCGGGCGAGGTGAGGATTCGCCACACCGCCATCGGCCTCAATTTCGTCGACACCTATTATCGGACCGGCCTCTACAAGGCGCCGCAGATGCCGTTCACGCCCGGCAGCGAGGGGGCGGGCGTCGTTGAGGCCGTGGGGCCGCACGTGAACGATTTCCACGCCGGAGATCGGGTCGCCTATGCCACCGCGCTCGGCGCCTATGCGGAGGTGCGCAACGTGCCGGCCACGGCTCTGGTGCATCTGCCCGCCTCCATCGACGACCGCACGGCGGCGGCGATGATGCTGAAGGGCATGACCGCGCAATATCTCGTGCGCCGCACCTTCGAGGTGAAGCAGGGCGATACGGTGCTGATCCAGGCCGCGGCCGGCGGGGTGGGGCTCATCCTCTCGCAATGGGCAAGCTTCCTCGGCGCGACCGTCATCGGCACCGTGGGGTCGAAGGAAAAGGCGGAACTGGCGCTCGCCAACGGCGTCGATCACGTCATCCTCTATCGCGACGAGGATTTCGTGCACCGGGTGAAGGAGATCACCAACGGCAAGCTGTGCGACGTGGTCTATGACGGGGTCGGGCAATCGACCTATCCCGCATCGCTCGACTGCATCAAGCCGCGCGGTCTCTGGGTGAGCTTCGGCAATGCGTCCGGCGCCATCAAGAATTTCGATCTGCTCACCCTGTCGCAAAAGGGCTCGCTTTATGCGACCCGTCCGACCCTCGCCACCCATGTCGCAACCCGCGCGGATCTTCTGGCCACGGCGAACGATCTGTTCGAGGCCGTGATCAAGGGGGCGGTGAAGATTCCCGTCCACCAGACCTATGCCCTGAGGGACGCGCAGACCGCCCATCGGGACCTGGAATCGCGCGGGACCACCGGATCGACCCTGCTTCTTCCTTGAGGACATTCATAAATTTACCTTGCGCCCCGGTTCAGCCTTGCGCCGGGGCGCGGCGTCCATGATATGGTTTGGAATGTCTCAAACGGGGCGGCGTCCCGCTGCTCCCCCCTGCTTCGACGGTCCGTTGCGCCATGATGCGCCAATACGAACTCGTCGAGCGTGTGCGCCGGTATAATCCCAACACCGACGAAGCATTGCTCGACCGCGCCTATGTCTACGCCATGCGGGCGCACGGCACGCAGCTTCGCGCCTCGGGCGATCCCTATTTTTCCCATCCGCTCGAAGTCGCGGCGATCCTGACCGACTTGAAGCTGGACGACGCGACCATTATCGCCGCGCTCCTGCACGATACGATCGAGGATACGGGCGCCACCAAGGCCGAGATCGAGCGCCTGTTCGGCACCCAGATCGCGACTTTGGTGGAGGGCCTCACCAAGATCAAGAAGCTGGATCTGGTCTCCAAGCAGGCCAAGCAGGCGGAAAACCTGCGCAAGCTGCTGCTCGCCATCGCCGATGACGTGCGGGTGCTGCTGGTGAAGCTCGCGGACCGCCTGCACAATATGCGCACGCTCAAATGGGTGCCGCAGGAAAAGCGCGACCGCGTCGCCCAGGAGACGCTGGACATCTACGCCCCGCTTGCCGCCCGCATGGGCATGCAGGACATGCGCGAGGAACTGGAGGACCTGTCCTTCCGCCAGCTTTCGCCGGAAGCCTATGCCTCGATCGCCGCCCGCGTGTCCGAGCTGCGCGAGCGCAACGGCCTGCTGGTGGAGGAGATCGAGCGCGAGCTCCAGGCCGAGCTGGCGCGGCGCGAGATCAAGGCCGATGTGAAGGGGCGCGAGAAGCGGCCCTATTCCATCTGGGGAAAGATGGAGCGCAAGGCCATCGGCTTCGAGCAATTGTCGGACCTGTACGGCTTCCGGGTCATCGTCGAGACGGTGGAAGACACCTACCGCGCGCTCGGCGTCGTGCACACGAAATGGCCCATCGTCCCCGGCCGCTTCAAGGATTATATCTCCACCCCCAAGCCGAACGACTACCGCTCGCTCCACACCACGGTCATCGGCCCGCGCCGCCAGCGCGTGGAATTGCAGATCCGCACCCGCGACATGGACGATATCGCGGAATATGGCATCGCGGCCCATGCGCTCTACAAGGATGCCTCCGGCGAGCAGGTGGCGATGCTCTCCAACGAGAGCCGCGCCTATGCCTGGTTGCGCAAGACCATCGAGAACCTCGCCCAGGGCCTGAGCCCGGAAGAATTCCTGGAACACACCAAGCTCGAACTGTTCCACGACCAGGTGTTCTGCTTCACCCCCAAGGGGCGGCTGATCGCGCTGCCGCGCCGCGCGACGCCCATCGACTTCGCCTATGCGGTGCACACCGACGTGGGCAACACCGCCGTCGGCTGCAAGATCAACGGCACCGTCGCGCCGCTGGTGTCCGAGCTGAAGAATGGCGACGAGGTGGAGATCATCACCTCCAAGGCGCAAACGCCGCCCGGCGCATGGGAAACCATCGCCGTCACCGGCAAGGCCCGCGCTGCGGTGCGTCGGGCGACGCGGGCGGCGGTGCGGGCGCAGTATGCGGGCCTCGGACGCAAGATCGCCGAGCGTGCGTTCTCCAAGGCGGGCAAGGCGTTTTCCGACGACTCGCTCTCCAAGGCCCTGCCGCGCCTCGCCCGCATGGCGCTGGACGATGTGTTCTCCGCCGTGGGCCGCGGCGAGATCAAGACCGACGATCTGATCCGCGCCGTCTATCCCGACTGGAGCGCGGTTCGCCCGGACGAGCGCACCTCCGCCGAGAAGGCGCCGAAGGGAGAAGGCTGGTTCGAGCTGAAGCGGGGGCAGAACCTCAAGTTCAAGATTCCCGACGGCCCCGAGGAAGCGCTGGTGGGCCCCATCCCCATTCGCGGCATCAACGGCGAACTTCCGGTGCGCTTCGCGCCCAATGGCGGGGCGGTGCCGGGCGATCGGATCGTCGGCATTCTGACGCCGGGGGAGGGCATCACCATCTATCCCATCCAGTCGCCGGCGTTGCAGAATTTCGAGGACGCGCCCGAGCGCTGGCTGGACGTGCGCTGGGACGTGGACGAATTGAGCGATGGCCGCTTTCCGGCGCAGATCGTCGTCACGGCGGTGAACGAGCCGGGATCGCTTGCCCAGGTGGCGACCGTCATCGGCTCGCGGAACGGCAATATTCAGGGCATCAACATGCGCTCGCGCTCGCCGGACTTCACCGAGCTGGTGATTGACCTGGAGGTGTTCGACCTGCGGCACCTCAACGGCATTCTTTCCGAATTGCGGTCGAAGCCGGTGGTATCCAGCGCGGAGCGCGTCAACGGCTGAGGAGTTGAGAGAAATGAAGGGTGTGCGTCCGGTGCGGCTCGGGGTGAATGTCGATCATGTGGCGACGGTGCGGAATGCCCGCGGCGGCAGCCATCCCGATCCGGTGCGCGCGGCGGCGCTCGCCTTTGCCGCCGGCGCCGACGGCATCACCGCCCATCTGCGCGAGGATCGTCGCCATATCCGCGATGCCGACATGGCGCGGCTGAAGGCGGAAATTGCCCTGCCGCTGAATTTCGAGATGGCGGCCACCGACGAGATGGTGGAAATCGCGCTGAAGACGGCGCCCCATGCCTGTTGCCTGGTGCCCGAAAAGCGCGAGGAACGCACCACCGAGGGCGGCCTCGACGCGGCCGGGCAGGCGGGTGACCTCGGCCCGAAAATCGCCGCCCTGAAGGCCGGCGGCATTCGTATCTCCCTGTTCGTCGCGCCCGATCCGGTGCAGATCGACGCCGCCCGCGCCCTCAACGTCGACATCGTCGAATTGCACACCGGCACCTGGTGCGATCTGCGCGCGGCGGGCAGGGATGCGCAGGCCGAGGACGAGTTCGCCCGCCTCGCCGCCGCCGCCGTTCAGGCCGCGGATCTCGGCCTTGAGGTCCATGGTGGCCACGGGCTGGACTATGTGACCGCCCAACAGATGGCGCGCTTGCCCCAGGTGGTGGAACTCAACATCGGCCATTACATCATGGGGGAGGCCGTGTTTCACGGGCTCGAAAGCGTGATCCGGCGGATGCGCGACGCGATCGCCCGAGGCCGCACGCATCTGCGAACGGAGCAGGCCGCATGATTTTAGGCATGGGCTCGGATTTTACCGACGCACGGCGCATCGCGCGCTCGATCGAGCGGTTCGGCGACCGCTTCCTGGATCGCGTGTTTACGCCGCTTGAGCGCGCGAAGGCGGACCGGCGCGTGCGCCGCGCGGAGACCTATGCGAAACGGTTCGCCGCCAAGGAGGCTTGCGCCAAGGCCCTGGGCACCGGGCTGAGCCACGGCGTGTTCTGGCGCGACATGGGGGTGGTGAACCTGCCCACCGGCAAGCCGACCCTGGCGCTGACCGGAGGCGCCGCGGCCCGTCTCGCCGCCATGGTGCCGGAGGGTTACGAGCCGCGCATCGAACTGAGCCTGACGGACGAGGGGCCGCTGACGGCCGCCTATGTGATCATTAGCGCGGTACCGGCCGGCACGACCCTCCCTCGGTGAGGAAAGGCCGGCATTCCGCAGGGTGACATGGGTCTGCATCGACGATGCACGTTTACGCGATGCCCGCGCCCAGCGCATGGCGGCTGCGTTGCCGCCCGGAACCGAACGGTCTATAGCTGCCCGGCGCCGTGGGGAATTGCAGCCCCCGGCGTCCATGCGACCGCCTTCTGGGCAAAGTTTGCGGCACACCGTGTGCGCACGCGATATATCGGAATATCGGACCGTCTATGACCGCAGCCAGCGATTCCAAGAAGGAAGGCGGTTTCCTCGAAACCGTTAAGGTCATCATCCATGCGCTTTTGATCGCGCTGGTGATTCGCACGGTGCTCTTCCAACCCTTCAACATCCCCTCGGGATCCATGAAGGACACGCTGCTGATCGGCGATTATCTCTTCGTCTCGAAGTTCAGCTACGGCTATTCCCGATTTTCCATTCCGTTTTCGCCTAACCTGTTCTCCGGTCGCATCTTCGGAGCGGAGCCGACGCGCGGCGACGTGGTCGTGTTCAAGCTGCCGCGCGACAATGAAACCGACTATATCAAGCGCGTCGTCGGCTTGCCCGGCGATGCCATCCAGATGATCGACGGCGTGCTCAACATCAATGGTGTGCCGGTGAAGCGCGAACGCCTCTCGGACATTACCGAGGACGATGGCAGCGGACGGGTCGTGCCGGTCAAGCGGTGGAAGGAGACTTTGCCGAACGGCGTTTCCTATGAGACCCTCGATCTCGTGGACAATGGATTCTACGACAACACGCAGGTCTACAATGTGCCCGCCGGCCATTATTTCATGATGGGCGACAATCGCGACAACTCGGCCGATAGCCGCGTTCTCAGCCAGGTGGGCTATGTTCCGTTCGAGAACCTCATCGGCAAGGCGCAGTTGATCTTCTTCTCCATCGACGATCACGCGCAGGCCTGGCAGGTCTGGACGTGGCCCTGGTCGGTGCGGTGGTCACGCCTGTTCAGCATGGTCCGATGAACGGCGTCGGGTCAGACCTGTCCGCGCTCGAAGCCCATCTCGGCTATACGTTCGCGGATCACAGCTTCATCGAACTGGCCTTGACGCACATCAGCGTCGTCAAGGGGGATGCGCCGCGCGTGCGCTCCTACCAGCGGCTCGAGTTTCTCGGCGACCATGTGCTCGGCTCGATCGTGTCGCACATGCTTTATGCCGCTTTCCCGCAGGCGGAGGAGGGGGAACTCTCCCGCCGGCTCGCCGATCTCGTGCGCGAGGAAGCCTGCGCGGAAGTCGCCGAGGACATGAACATCGGCGCCTTCATCCGGCTCGGCAACGGCGAAACCCAGTCGGGCGCGCGCAGCCGCCGCACCATTCTCGCCGACGTGACGGAAGCGGTGGTCGCCGCGGTCTATCTTGATGGCGGTTACGAGGCTGCCCACGCCCTGGTGGAGCGCTTCTGGCGCGCGCGGCTGCTGGCCCCGCGTCGTCCGCTGCGCGATGCCAAGACGCATTTGCAGGAATGGGCGCAGGCGCGCGGCCTGCCGCCGCCCTCCTATCGCGACGTGGAGCGCAGCGGACCGGACCACGCACCGAGCTTTCGTGTGCGGGTCGAACTCCCTGGCCTTGCCTCCGCGGAAGCCATAGGATCATCCAAGCAGGCGGCGCAGAAGGCTGCGGCCGCGGCATTTCTCGCCCGCGAGGGCGTGCCCACCGGGAGCGAAGCATGAACGACGCGGTCACCCCGCCGAGCACGGCCGAGGGACAGACGCGCTGCGGTTTCGTCGCTCTCCTCGGCGCGCCCAACGCCGGAAAATCCACGCTGACCAACGCCTTGGTGGGAACCAAGGTCTCCATCGTCTCCCACAAGGTGCAGACGACCCGGGCGATCGTGCGCGGCATCGTGCTCGACGGGCCGGCGCAGATCATCCTGGTGGATACGCCCGGCATCTTCTCGCCCAAGCGGCGGCTGGAACGGGCCATGGTCTCCACCGCCTGGACCAGCGCCTCGGACGCCGATCTGGTGGCGCTGCTCGTGGATGCCAATCGCGGCGTCGATGCGGAGATCGAGGCGCTGCTGGAGCCTCTGAGCCAGGTGCGTCATCCGCGCGCGCTCATCATCAACAAGATCGACCTCGTGAAACGCGAGTCGCTGCTGGCTCTGGTCGCGGGGCTCACGGAGCGCCTGCCGTTCGAGAAGGTGTTCATGATTTCCGCGCTCAAGGGCGACGGGATCGAGGACATCAAGCACTGGTTCGCGCAGGCGATGCCCTATGGGCCATGGCTCTATCCCGAAGACCAGATCACCGATGCCCCCATGCGCATGCTGGCGGCGGAAGTGACGCGGGAAAAGCTGTTCCTGCGCCTGCACGACGAATTGCCCTACCGCTCCACCGTCGAGACCGATTCCTGGAAGGAATTGCGCGACGGTTCGGTGCGGATCGAGCAGACGATTTTCGTCGAGCGGGAAAGCCAGCGCAAAATCGTGCTCGGCAAGGCCGGCGCGGCCATCAAGGCGATCTCCACGGAAGCCCGCAAGGAAATCTCCGAGATCGTCGAAAGTCCGGTGCATCTGTTCCTGTTCGTGAAGGTGCGCGAGAATTGGGCCGACGATCCCGAGCGCTATCGCGAAATGGGCCTGGAATTCCCGCGGGGGGACTGACGCCGCCGTGGAATGGACCGACGAGGGCATCGTGATCGGCGTGCGGCGGCACGGGGAGAGCAGTGCCATCGTGGAATTGATGACGCGCCAGCACGGGCGACACCTCGGCTTGCTTCGCGGCGCCACATCGAAGCGCCAGGCGCCGCTCGTGCAGCCCGGGAACGTTATGCGCGCGGTCTGGCGTGCGCGGGTCGACGGGCAATTGGGGATCTACGCGCTCGAAGCGCTCACCGCGCGTACGGATCTGATGATCCGGGTGCCCCATGCGGCCTTCGGCATGAGCCATATGGCGAGCCTGCTGCATCTGCTGGCGGAGCGCGATCCCCATCCCGGCCTTTACGCGGTGCTCGCGGCGATCCTCGACGCCATCGAGGATCCGGAGTCAGCCGGGGTGCTTCTCGCGCGTTTCGAGCTGGCGATGCTGGCCGAACTGGGCTTCGGGCTGGAACTAGAGGCCTGCGCCGCCACGGGGGGGCGCAATGATTTGGTATACGTGTCGCCACGGACCGGGCGGGCGGTATCTGAGGGGGCGGGCGCGCCTTATGCGGAGCGGCTGCTGGCCTTGCCGAACTTCCTCGTCGGCGGTCCCGTTCCTCCGCCGCCGGAAGATCTGGACGCCGCCTATGCTCTGACGGGGTATTTTCTGACGCAGCGGATATTCGAGCCGCGCGGCATGAAATTGCCGGATGCGCGGGAGAGCTTTCTCTCGGCTGTGAAGAGGGAGGCCGCGAAGGCCTCCCCGTTCAGTCGATCACGTCAATAGGGACGGGGGCCGTAATAGCGGCCACGCGGCGGGCCAACCCACACATTGGTGCAGCGCGTGGTGACGATGCGACGACCATAGGCCCAGCGGGTCACCGGACGGCAGACGCGGCGCCAAGCCACCGACTCAGCCTGCACACCGCTTTCCGCGAGGCCGAGAGGCTTGGCGGGTGTCAGCGGCGTGGCGTTCGCGCCGCTCGCCAGCGAGACGAGTCCCAGTGCCGCCGCACCGCAGAAAGCAATCACGAGACGTTTCATATTCCGCTTCTCCTCTGAAGCTCCAAGTGACGCCGTTTCGGCGTATGGGCACAAGGTGAAACGCTCGGATGTCGGGGTTATGTTCCCGCTCATCACTTCAGATTAATTCGTGGTAACGAAAAACGTAACGTTGCCAACGTTTCTTGAACGCCCATTCACATAGATAAATCGAATCGGCCTATTTGTTCAGTCTTGCGGCGTCGGGGTGTTTCGGGTGTGACAAAGCTGTGCACGAAGACGCGCCGGCTTGTGCAGCGACGCAGGGCGCGCTAGTGCGATCTGATGGCTACCCGCACCCTTCCCCCCGCAGGCGATGGCAATATCGAGCCGGTCGAACTGAAGGCGGCGCTCGAAGAACGCTATCTGGCCTACGCCCTCTCCACCATCATGCACCGCGCGCTGCCGGATGCGCGCGACGGGCTGAAGCCGGTTCACCGCCGCATCCTCCATGCCATGCGATTGCTGAAGCTGGATCCGGAAGCCGGCTTCAAGAAATGCGCGCGCGTCGTCGGCGACGTGATCGGCAAGTTCCATCCGCACGGCGACCAGGCGGTCTATGACGCCCTCGTGCGCCTCGCGCAGGATTTCGCGCAGCGTTATCCGCTGGTGGACGGGCAGGGCAATTTCGGCAATGTGGACGGCGATAATGCCGCCGCCATGCGTTACACCGAGGCGCGCCTTACCGAGACCGCGCGCCTGCTGCTGGACGGCATCGACGACGACGCGGTGGACTTCCGCCCCACCTATGACGGGTCCGAGGAAGAACCGGTCGTCCTCCCCGCCGCCTTCCCGAATCTCTTGGCCAACGGCTCCCAGGGCATCGCGGTCGGCATGGCGACCTCGATCCCGCCCCACAATGCCGCCGAACTTCTGGATGCCGCGCTCTATCTGCTCGATCATCCCGACGCACCGGCTTCCGACCTTTTGCAATTCGTGCCCGGCCCGGATTTCCCCACCGGCGGCGTGCTGGTGGAGGATCCGGTCGGCGCGGCGGAAGCGTATGCCACCGGGCGCGGTTCGTTCCGCGTGCGGGCGCGCTGGCACAAGGAAGACACCGGCCGCGGCACCTATCTGGTGGTGGTGACGGAAATTCCCTATGGCGTGCCCAAATCGCGCCTGGTGGAGAAGATCGCCGAGCTGCTGACCGACAAGAAGCTGCCCCTGCTCGCCGACGTGCGGGACGAGAGCGCCGAGGACATCCGCTTGGTGCTGGAGCCGCGCACCCGCGCGGTGGACGCCGAAGTGCTGATGGCGAGCCTGTTTAAGCTCACCGAGCTTGAGGCCCGCGTCCCGCTCAACATGAACGTGCTGGTGCGGGGTCAAATTCCCAAGGTGTTGTCGCTGGCGGACGCCCTGCGCGAGTGGCTCGCCCACCGTCGCGACGTGCTGCTGCGCTCCTCGCGTCATCGCCTCGGCGAGATCGCGCACCGGCTGGAGGTGCTGGGCGGCTATCTGATCGCCTATCTCAACCTCGACGAGGTGATCCGCATCATCCGCGAGGAGGACGAGCCCAAGGTCTCGCTGATGTCCACGTTCGAACTCACGGACGTGCAGGCGGAAGCCATCCTCAACATGCGCCTGCGCTCCCTGCGCCGCCTGGAAGAGATGGAGATCCGCAAGGAGCACGACAAGCTGAGCAAGGAACAGGACCAGCTCAACAAGCTCGTGGGCTCCGAGCCGGCCCAGTGGAAGGCGATCGGCAAGCAGATCCGCGAGACCCACAAGCTTTATGGCCCGGATACCGCCATCGGCCGCCGGCGCACCAGCTTCGGCGTCGCGGCGGTGTTCGACGAGGATGCCTTCTCAGAGGCGCTGGTGGAGCGCGAGCCGGTCACCATCGTGGTCACACAGAAGGGCTGGATCCGCGCGCTGAAGGGCCATGTGGCCGATCTCTCCGGCCTTCAGTTCAAGGGTGACGACAGCCTCGCCCACGCCTTCTTCGCCGAGACCACTTCGCGCATCATGGTCTGGGCCACGAACGGCCGCTTCTACACGCTGGATGCCTCCAAGCTGCCGGGCGGGCGCGGCCATGGCGAGCCGATCCGCCTCATGATCGACCTGGAGCAGGAGGCGGAGATCGTCAGCGTCTTTGCCTATCAGGGCGGGCGCAAGATGCTGGTCTCCTCGCGCGAGGGGCGCGGCTTCCTGGTGGCGGAGGACGATTGCCTCGCCAATACCCGCAAGGGCAAGCAGGTGCTCTCCATGGACGCGCCGGACGTCGCCACCGCGGTCGTGCCCGCGGTGGGCGATTGGGTGGCGGTGATCGGCGACAATCGCAAGCTGCTGCTGTTCCCGCTGAGCCAGGTGCCGGAGATGGTGCGCGGACGGGGCGTGCGGCTGCAACGCTACCGCGAGGGGGGGCTTTCGGACATCAAGGTGTTCACCATCGCCGACGGCCTCACCTGGGAGGATACGTCCGGCCGCACCTGGACGGTGACCGAATTGCTGGAATGGCAGGGCGAACGGGCCTCCTCCGGCCGCCTGCCGCCCAAGGGATTTCCGCGCAACAATAAATTCGGCTGACGCGATGACGGAAGCGGCCCCTGGACACGCCTCCAGCGCCGCGATCAAGGCGCGCGTCGGCGCGGGGCATCCCGCGCGATGGCGCGAGGAACTGGGGTTCGTGGCGCTCGCGGCCATCGTCGGCATTCTCGCGGGTGCGACCGCCGTCGGCATCAGCTCCGGCGCCAAATGGATGCACCGCGTGCTGTTCGAGACCGGGGCGGACGGCATGCTTTCGCCGCTGCCGACGCTTTCCGCCGCCTATATGTATTTCATTCCCGCCCTCGGCGGGCTGGTGCTGGGCATCCTCGGCCTTTTCATCCGGCGCTGGCGGCCGCGCCCCATGGTGGATCCGATCGAGGCCAATGCACTTCACGGCGGGCGCATGTCGCTGCTCGACAGTGCGATTCTCTCGCTCCAGGTGATGCTCTGCAACGGCTTCGGCGCCTCGGTGGGCATGGAGGCGGGATATACCCAGGCCGGATCGGGCATGGCCTCCGCCATTGCCGGAAGGTTCCGCCTGAGCCGCAGCCAATGGCGCGTCCTGGTGGGATGCGGGGCGGCAGGCGGCATCGCCGCGGCGTTTCATGCGCCCCTCACGGGCGCCTTCTACGGCTTCGAGCTGGTCATCGGCGTCTATGCCATTCCCTCGGTCGCGCCGGTGATGACGGCGGCCCTCCTCGCCTTTCTCACGGCGCGGATGCTGGGGGCGACGCCGTTTCCCATCCTCGTGCCGCCCATTCCGGATCTAACGGCGGCGGATTACCCGCCCTTCATCCTGCTCGGGCTTGTGGGTGCCGGCGTTGCCATCGCCATCATGCGGCTGGTGACCTTGGTGGAGCAGGGTTTCGCCCGCAGCGGCGTGCCGGTGCCGTTGCGCCCGGTGATCGGGGGGCTGGGGGTCGGGGCACTGGCGCTCTACAGCCCGCAGATCCTGTCGAGCGGGGAAGGCGCGCTTCACATCCAGGTGGGCACCGGCGTGACGCTCTCGGTCCTGTGCGTATTCCTGCTGAAGATTTGCGCCTCGTCCCTGTCGCTGGGCTCGGGCTTTCGCGGCGGCCTGTTTCTGGCGGCGCTGTTCCTCGGCTCCATGATGGGAAAGCTGTTCGCTGCGGGAGCCGCGTTCCTCGGCGTGGCGGTCGATCCCGTGGTCTCGGCGGTGGTGGGCATGGCGGCGCTTGCTGTGGGCATCGTGGGCGGCCCCTTCACCATGACTTTCCTGACGCTGGAGACCACGGGCGACCTCGTCATCTCCGGGCTCGTCCTCTCCGCCGCCATCGCCTGTTCGCTCACCGTGCGCGAAACCTTCGGCTATTCCTTCTCCACCTGGCGCCTGCACCTGCGGGGCGAAAGCATCCGCGGCGCGCACGACGTCGGATGGCTGCGCGACCTGACGGTGGCGCGGCTGATGGAACAGGGGCTCTCCACCTTTCCCGCCAATGGGACGCAGGCCGACCTGCGAGCGACATTTCCGCTCGGCCAGGTCCGCTATGTGGCTCTGCTGGACGTGGACGGCCGATATGCGGGCATGGTGCGCGTGGCGCGGGTCTATTCCGCCGGGCGCGACGGCCCGATCGGCGATTTTGCCCAGCACCTCCATGACATGCTGCATCCGCAGATGAACGTCACCCATGCCCAGGCGGTGTTCCGTCACGCCGATGCCGAGCTGCTGGCGGTGGTGGACCCCGAAACCGGCCGCGTGCTCGGCCAGTTGCATGAGGTGGAGGCGCTGCGCCGCTATGCGCAGGAAGTGGAGGCCGCCCGCCGCGACCTCTCCGGCGGGGAGTGAGCCTCAGGTTCCCAGCGGCTTGGCGGCCTGGTGGGGAAGGGGCAGGCTGCTCAGCAATTCGCTGGCCCCGGTCCACATGATCTGAAGGCCGATGCACAGGAGCACGAAGGCGAACAGGCGCACCAGGATGTTGGTGCCGTTCGGCCCGAGGACGCGCTCGATGTCGCCGGCATAGCGATAGGCCAGCAGGATCGTGGCGGCGATGGCTATCAGCCCCAGCAGCGCGGCGCCGACTTCGATCACCAGCATCTCGTAGGAGAAGAAATTGTTCTCCGAGACCTGGCTGCCCAGAGCGATGGCGGTCGCGATCGAGCCGGGGCCCACGGTCAGTGGCATGGTGAGGGGATAGAAGGACTGCTCCTCGATGCGCATGAGGTCCACGTCCTCGGAGGAGGTGTGGTCGGTGGCGCGGTCGGCGGTGGTATTGCCCTGATGCAGGATCTGCCAGCCGACGAACGCCACGACCATGCCGCCGCCCACGCGCACCACCGGCAGGCTGATGCCGAAGAAGGTGAGGATGTGCGAGCCCAGAACCATGGAGCACAGCAGCAGGACGAAGCCGTAGGTGGCGATCTTGCGGGCGATCATCGCCCGCGTCTCCTTCGGGGCGCCGCGCGTGAACTGATAGAAGATGGGCGCGCCGCCCAGAGGATTCACCACCGGGAACAGGGCGGCGAACACCGCAAGAAAAACATTGATGAACTGGCTCACTCAAACGCCTCCCACGGCGACCCCACCGCAAGCCGTTTGCGGCTTTCCACGCGGGTTTGCAAGATAGCCGGCGCAGGCTTGCGGAGGTTCAAGCTTCGACCCGCTCCCAGCCCTGCGGGGAAAGCCGCTCCTGCGGCAGGAAGCGGCGCTTGTAGTCCATCTTGCGCGAGCCGTTCACCCAATAGCCGAGATAGACATAGGGCAGGCCCATCGCCCGCGCCTTGGCGATGTGATCGAGAATGAGGAACGTGCCGAGCGAGCGGTCGGGGATATTGGGGTTGTAGAAGGAATAGACCATGGACAGCCCGTCGCTGAGCACATCGGTCAGCGCCACCGCGAACAGATCGCCGATGCCCCGCCCGTTGATGCGCGTGTCCGGACCAAGCTTGCGATATTCCACGAGGCGGGACTGCACATGGGTGTCCTCCACCATCATGGCATAGTCCAGCACGCTCATGTCGGCCATGCCGCCCGAGCCGTGGCGGGTGCTCACATAGGAGCGGAACAGCGCATATTGCTCGGAGGTGGGCACGGTCTCCCGCAGGGTCCCGCCGATGTCGGCATTGGCGGCGCGCACGCGGCGGAAGCTGCGGCCTTCCTTGAACTCGTCCACGCAGATGCGCACGGAAACGCAAGCGCGGCACCCCTCGCACGCCGGGCGATAGGCGATCGACTGGCTGCGACGGAATCCGCCCTGGGTGAGCACGTCGTTGAGCGTGGTCGCGCGCTCGCCCACAAGGTGCGTGAACACCTTCCGCTCCTCCTTGCCCGGCAGATAGGGGCAGGGCGAGGGTGCGGTCAGATAAAATTGGGGTGTGTCACGCGGATGCTCGGTCACGACACTCAGGCCTCGAATTTTGTGAGCATCGCTCCCAGGGTCGAGTCGGTCAAAAGAATTTGCGCGCCCTGCCTTGCGAAATTTAGCTGCGGCGCAGCAGGGCGGCGCGCGATTCGGTATTCACCACCACCGCACCCACAAGAAAATCGTGCAGCAGCCGGCGGCGATCATTGAACAGCGCCACCAACAGAACGAACGGGGTGAACACGCTCACCGAAACCCAGAACGCGACCGCATGCACGCCGCCCAGCACGGCATAGGCCGGCGCGCCGTACCAGGTGCGCATTTCCAGCTCCATCAGCCGCATGCCGAGCGTGGCCGAGGCGGGCGAGCCGAGGGTCAGCGCATTGTAGCAGATGGCCCAGATGACGAATGCCGGCCCCAGCAGGGGAAACAGCATCCATCCGAGGCTCAAGGTGAAGATGCCGAACACGAAGATGAAGACGGCCAGCAGCACGATCGGGCCGATGATCATCGTCGCGTCCACGGCGAAGGCCACGAGGCGACGCGAAAGCACGCCCTCGAAATATTCCGGCTGGGTGACCGGGTCGAAGGCATGTGGACGCGCGGAATCCGAATAGGGACGGCTGTCGCCGGGCGTGTATGTCATCTCATTTCGCTCCATGCGCATTAAAGTGGTGCGCCTCACCTTGGGGCGCAAGAACCGGGCCGGCGGAGCGCGGCTTGCCGGCTGCGCCACACGCCGGCTGTGGCGCGTCCGGTTGCAGGTCGCGCGTTGGATGCTTGCCGCGGATTGTGGCAAACCCGCTCGTGCCGCCATGCCGTCGCCCATGTGGCATCGGACAAGGGCGGGGCACGCGTGATCTTATCTCAGGACCGGATTGCCCATGGATGTTTTTGCCGCCGCCGGCCGTGCCGCCTTGCTCGCGCTTCTCCTTCTCGGCCCGGCCGGCAAAGCCCTCGCCATCTCCCCCCGTCCGGTCGAGGGGCAGGGCGGCATGGTGGTGAGCGAGCAGGCCATCGCCGCCAAGGTGGGCGCGGACATCCTGCGGCGCGGCGGAAATGCGGTGGATGCGGCGGTGGCTGTCGGCTACGTGCTGGCGGTGGTGCATCCCTGCTGCGGCAATCTCGGCGGCGGCGGCTACATGGTGGTGCGGCGCGCCGATGGCACCGCGACCTTCATCGATTTCCGCGAAGCGGCGCCGGGAAACGCCAGTGCCGGCATGTTCCTGGATGGCGCGGGCAATCTGGTCCCCGGTGCCAGCCTGAAGGGCTGGCGCGCCGTGGCCGTGCCGGGTTCCGTGCTGGGCCTCGATACCGCGCTGGAGCGCTTCGGCACCATGTCGCGTCCCCAGGTGATGGCGCCGGCCATTGCCTTGGCGCGGGAAGGCTATGTGCTGTCCTCAGGCGACGCGGCGATCCTCGCCACAGGAACGGAGGATTTCCGCGCCGACCCCACGCTTGCGGAAATCTTCCTCAAGGACGGAGCGGCGCTCAAGGCCGGCGACCGGCTGGTGCAGCATGATCTTGCCTCGACCCTCGCGGCGATCGCGGCCGGTGGTCCCGCCGCCTTCTACCAGGGCGACAGCGCCCAGCGGATCGTTGCCGCCAGCGCGGCGGGCGGAGGCCTGCTGAGCGCGCAGGATTTCGCCCGGTATGCGGTGCGTGTGGGGGAGCCGTTGCGCTGTACCTATCGCGGCTACGAGATTCTCACCGCAGCGCCCTCCAGCGCGGGGGGCGTGGCGATCTGCGAAATCCTGAACATCCTGGAGGGCTATGCGCTGTCCTCGTCCGGTGCGGGCGGCGCGGAAACGGTGCATGTCATGGCCGAGGCGATGCGGCAGGCCTTCATCGACCGCAATTCCGCGCTCATCGATCCCGCGTTCGGAACCAATCCCTTGGAGCGACTGCTGTCCAAGGATTATGCGGTGGCGATCCGGGCGCGCATCGATCCCGAGCGGGCGGCCCCTTCCACCTTGGACGATTCCTCCTCCGCGCCCCATGAAGGCACCGAGACGACCCATTATTCGGTGGCCGATGCGGCTGGGAATACGGTCGCTGTGACCTATTCCCTGAACGCCTATTTCGGCGCGCGGGTGATGGCGCCGGGCACCGGAGTGTTCCTGAACGACACCATGGACGATTTCACCACGAAGCCGGGCACGGCGAATGCGTTCGGCCTCGTCCAGGGCGCGCGCAACGTGATCGCGCCGGGCAAGCGGCCGCTCAGCTCCATGAGCCCGACCATCGTGGTGCACGAGGGCAAGCCCTTTCTCGTCCTCGGCTCGCCGGGGGGATCGCGGATCATTTCCTCCGTGGTGCAGACGCTGGTGAATGTGATCGACCACGGCATGACGCTTCAGGAAGCGGTGGATGCGCCGCGCATTCACCATCAATGGCTACCGGACGTGTTGTTCGCCGAACCCTATGCCCTCTCCCCCGACACCATCCGCCTGCTCGCGGAAAAGGGCCACAAGGTCGTGGTGCAGCGTCCCTGGAGCGCGGTGGAGGCGATCCAATTCCTGGACGCGGGACCCGCCCCGGCGCAGCAGCCGGCCTTCGGCGCGGATACGCTGCGGCTCTGGAAGCCGCGACCCGGCACCCTCTACGGCGCCAACGACAATCGCCGGCCGGCCGGGGCCGCCGAGGCGCCGTGATGGGCGGCGTGGCGCGGGCGAGGGGCAACAGCGCGTGGTTCGTCGAGCGCGCGCCGCGTTCAGGCGCGGTTGCTCACCACTCGGTGCCGCCGGCAGCGAGCCGCTCCACCGGCAGGCCCTCGGCCTCCAGCGCGCGCTGGATTTTTTCCGCATGCAGCGCATCGCGGGTTTCCACCGTCAGGTCGAGCCGCGTGCCCTTGGCCGGCACGTCCAGGAACGTGCGGCGGTGGTGCACTTCCAGGATGTTGGCGCCGAGCTGGCCCAGCCGCGTGGTGATCATGCCGAGCATGCCGGGTCGGTCCAATATGGTGAGGCGGAACGAGACGATGCGGTGCTCGCGCTCCAGCTCGCGCACAAGGATGCTGGCCAACACCCGCGGGTCGATATTGCCGCCGGACAGCATCAGGCCCACGGTCTTGCCCTTGAAGCGCTCCGGCTGCGCCAGCATGGCGGCGAGGCCGGCCGCGCCGGCGCCTTCCGCGAGCACCTTCTGGTGGGTCAGCAATGCGTTGACCGCCTGTTCCAGTGTGGTTTCCTCGACCAGAACGATCTCCGCGACGAGATCGCGGATGATCTGCGTGGTCATCTGTCCGACATTGCGCACCGCGATGCCCTCGGCGAGGGTGGGGCCGCCGCAGGGGCGCGCGTGGCCGTTCAGGGCGGACCACATGGCGGGATAGAGCGCCGCTTCCACGCCCACCACTTCGGTGTCCGGCGAAAGGCCCTTCACGGCGAGCGCCACGCCGGCGATCAAACCGCCGCCGCCGACCGGAATGATCAGCGCATCGAACTTCGGCCCGTCCTCGATCATCTCGAGGCCGATGGAGCCCTGACCGGCGATCACGTCCTTGTCCTCATACGGATGGACGAACACGCGGCCTTCCTCCGCCGCGATGCGCAGGGCTTCCTGCTCGGCATCGCCCACGCCCTCGCCGTGCAACACCACGCGCGCGCCGAACGCCTCGGTGGCGGCCACCTTCACATGGGGCGTGCTCTCGGGCATCACGATGGTGGTGGAGATGCCGAGCCGCGTGCCGTGATAGGCCACCGCCTGGGCATGGTTGCCCGCGGACATGGCGATGACGCCGCGCCGCGCTTCCTCGGGCGTAAGGCGGGCGAGCTTCACCACCGCGCCGCGTTCCTTGAACGAGGCGGTCGTCTGGAAGGTCTCGTACTTCACCCACACATCCGCGCCGGTGAGCGCGGAGAGGCGCGGGGCCCGCAGGGTCGGGGTCCGCACCACCGCGGCTTCCACGATGCTTCGCGCCGCCAGGAGATCTGCCAGGGTGACGGGGAGGGGCGGAAGATCGGTGGAAAGCGCGTCGACGCGCATGGGCAGTCCTCGGGAGCGGGCAAACGGAGCGCAGGCAATGCGCCCAAAGCTCGGAATTGTCATCCGCCGAGAGCCGCGCCAGCCGATTGCGCGCGGCGACGCCAAGGCGGGTATGGCTCAGCCTTCCAGGGCAGCGCCTCCCGTCGCGGCGGAAGCTTGTGCGCGCACGGCCCGGTTCAGCGGCCGGCGGCGAGGCGCTCCGCCATGCGCGGGGCGAAATAGGTGAGGATGCCGTCCGCGCCTGCGCGCTTGAACGCCATCAGGCTTTCCTCGACCACGCGCTCGCCGTCGAGCCAGCCATTGCGGATCGCGCCCTCGATCATCGCGTATTCGCCGGACACCTGATAGGCGAAGGTCGGCAGGCCGAACGCTTCCTTCAAGCGGTAGACGATGTCGAGATACGGCAGCCCGGGCTTCACCATGAGCATGTCCGCGCCCTCGTCCACGTCGAGCGCGGCTTCCCGCAGCGCCTCGGCACCATTGGCGGGGTCCATCTGATAGGTGCGCTTGTCGCCGGTGAGGGTTTTCGCGGTGCCGATGGCGTCGCGGAACGGGCCGTAGAAGGCCGAGGCATATTTCGCGGCGTAGGACATGATCTGCACGTCCTCGAAGCCGGCCTTGTCCAGTCCCGCGCGGATGGCGCCCACGCGCCCGTCCATCATGTCCGATGGGGCGATCACGTCGGCGCCCGCCTGGGCCTGTACGATCGCCTGGTGCACCAGGACGGCGACCGTCTCGTCGTTCAGGATGCGCTCGCCCTCCAGCAGGCCGTCATGGCCGTGGCTGGTGTAGGGATCCAGCGCCACGTCCGTGATGAGGCCGATGTCCGGCACCTCGGCCTTGATGGCGCGCAGGGCGCGGCACACCAGATTCTGCTCGTTCAGCGCCTCGCTGCCGGTGGGATCACGCAAGGTGGGCTCGGTATAGGGAAACAGGGCGATGGCAGGAATGCCCAGCCTGGCGGCGCTCTCGGCCGCCCGCACGATCTCGTCCACCGACAGGCGGTCCACGCCCGGCATGGAGGCGATGGGCGCGCGCGTCGCCGTGCCTTCCACCACGAACACCGGCCAGATCAGATCATCGACGGTGAGCGTGTTTTCCCGCACCAGCCGCCGCGCCCAGCCCGATTTGCGGTTGCGTCGCGGACGCTGCACGAGATCGAGGCTTTCGGCGCCCGGACCGGCGGGCAGGGCGGAGGGGAAGCGGGCAACGGGAGAGGACATGGACGGGCACTCGCAATGGTGCGGCGGGCCTTCGGGCCGCAAGGCATGTCTTATAAGCCTAGATCCGCGCGAGGGCGAGACGATGGCGAGCGGCGGGGTGACGCGCTGCCGTCCCGCTTGCGCGCCATCCGCTCCGTTGACGCACGCGAGCGCGCCGTCTAACCCTCCCGCAGCCTGATCCGGCGGGCGCGCGCCCGCATCATCTCTCCTAAGGAGCCGCCGTGAGCACCGAGCCAGACGTCCTGCTGGAGCGCCGGGGGGAAGCCGGCGTCATCACCCTGAACCGCCCGAAGGCCCTCAATGCGCTGAACCTCACCATGGTGCGCGCGATCCACCCCCAGATGAAGGCCTGGGCGCAAGACCCGGGCGTGACGCGCGTCATCATCAAGGCGGCCGGCGAGAAGGCCTTCTGCGCCGGCGGCGACATCCGCGCCATCTATGAGCATGGCCGCGTCGGGCAGGTGGACGATGCGCTGCGCTTCTGGTTCGAGGAATACCAGCTCAATCATTATATCGGCACCTATCCCAAGCCCTATGTGGCGCTGATCGACGGCATCTGCATGGGCGGCGGGTTCGGCCTTTCGGCCCACGGCCCCTATCGCGTGGCGGGGGAACGCTATCTGTTCGCCATGCCGGAAGTGGCCATCGGCCTGTTTCCCGACGTGGGCGGCACACATGTGCTGCCGCGCCTGCCCGATGCGAAGGGCGTGTACCTCGCCTTGACCGGGGCGCGCATCAAGGCGGCGGATGCGCTGTCCGCCGGGCTCGCCACGCATTTCGTGCCGTCGGCCGGCTTTCCGGCGCTGGAGGAGGCGCTGGTCGCGGGCGGCGACGTCGCGGCGACCCTCGCGGCCCATGCGCGCGATCCCGGCCCCGCGCCCCTCGACCGGCACAAGGCCGTGATCGCCGATGCGTTTGGCCGGCCGGACGTGTGGGCGATCCTCGGGCGGCTGGACGAGATCGGCGCCGGCACCGACGAGGATGCGGCCTTCGCGCGCGAGAGCGCGGCCACGGTGCGCGCCAAGTGCCCGACCAGCGTTGCGCTGGCCATGGAGCAGATGCGGCGCGGGCCCTCCCTCGACCTTGGGGAATGCCTCGTCGCCGAATATCGGGTCGTGAACCGGGTGGCGCGCGGCCACGATTTCTACGAAGGTGTGCGCGCGGTGATCGTGGACAAGGACAATGCCCCGCGCTGGGAACCGACGCGGCTGGAAGACATCGATCCAGCCGTGATCGCCGGCCATTTCGCGCCCATCGATCATGAACTGACGCTCACGCCGGACCCTGCATGACCCATTACGATCCCATCGACGCCAGTGCCCGCGCCCATCTGGAGCGCCTTACGCCCTGGCGTCGGCGGCTGGTGTTCTTCCTGCGGGCGGTGGCGCTCTTCCTGCTCGCGGAGGGCGTCTATCATTGGGCGATCATCTGCGGCATCGGCGATGGTGCCGCCAATTCCTTCGAGAGCCTGCCACCGTCGGTCCAGGCGGCGATCATATGGGCGGCGATCATCGACCCGATCGCCGGGGTCGGCCTGTGGCTCGGCGCCGGCTGGGCGGTGGTGCTGTGGCTGCTGGCGACGCTGAGCCAGGTGGTTCTCGGCGCCTGGGCGCCCGCCGGCATGGGGCGCCTGCTGATCCTCACGCTGTTCGAACTCGGGCTCGTGGTGGCTTACGCGGTGCTCTCCATCCGCGCGGCGCGGGAGAGCGACGAGGATTGAGGCCGGCCTCGTGTTTCACGAAGCGCGGACGGATCGGGAGCATCACATGAGCGAAGCGGATCTCAGCCAGCAGCGTTGGACGCGGGTTGACGATTACATCGTCGACACCCTCGTGCCCGCCGATCCGCTGCTCGATGCGGTATTGGAGGCGAGCACGGCGGCGGGCCTTCCCGCGATCAATGTCTCCCCCGCCCAAGGGCAGATGCTGGCCCTGTTCGCACGCATGGTGAACGCCCGGCGCATTCTCGAAATCGGCACGCTGGGCGGCTACAGCACCATCTGGCTCGCCCGCACCCTGCCGGCCGACGGCAAGCTGGTGACGCTGGAGGCCGACGGCGATTATGCCAAGGTGGCGCAAGGGAATTTCCACCGCGCCGGCCTGTCGCAGCGGATCGACCTGCGGGTCGGTCGTGCGCTCGATACCCTGCCGGGCGTCGAGGCCGATGGGGTCGGACCATTCGACCTGATTTTCGTGGATGCCGACAAGCCGAGCAATCCCGACTATCTCGCCTGGGCGCTCCGTCTGTCGCGACCCGGCACGCTCATCGTGTGGGACAATGTGATCCGCGACGGCGCTGTGGCGGATGCGGCCAGCGCGGACCCGCGCGTCCAGGGCGTGCGCCGCCTGTTCGACCTCGTGGCCGCCGATCCGCGCCTCACCTCGACGGCGATCCAGACCGTGGGCAGCAAAGGCTATGACGGTTTCGCGCTGACCTTCGTGAAGGATCCCGCATAGGGACGGCGGAGCGTGGGGGAACCGCCGGCGTCGCGGAAGGTTTCTTCCGTAACGCAAGGAGGCGCCCATGCCCCGCATCACGACCCTCATCCTCGCCTGTTTCGCCGGGCTGCTCGCGCCCGTACTCGCCCACGCGCAATTGGCCGGCACCCTGTCCGGACCGAAATTCGTCGAGGCGGCGGGGATTGCCGACCGGTTCGAGATCGAGGCCGGCCGCCTCGCGCTGGAAAAGAGCGAGAATCCCCAGATCAAGATCTTGGCCACCCGCCTGGTGGCGGATCACACGCACGCATTGGCGGAGCTAAAGGCGGCCGCGGCCAAGGCCGATGGGCAGATCGTTGTGCCTTCCACCCTCGATCCCAAGCACGAGGCCAAGATCGAGCAGCTCAAGGCCGCGACCGGCGCGGATTTCGACACGCTGTTCGTCCAGTTGCAGACCAGCGCGCACGATGCCGCGGTCGGCATCTTCGCCAGCTTCGCCAAGGATGGCGATCAGACCGCCCTGAAGGAATATGCCGCTCGCACCCTGCCCATGCTCGAGCGTCATTTCGAGCAGGTGAAGCAGATCCAGATCAAGACCTGAACGCGCGGCCGGTGCGCGCTGCATCTGCGCGTCTGCAGCTGCGCGTCTGCAGCGGCGAAGGGTGGGTGCGCGGCACCGGAACGTCGTGCCGCGCCATATCTGTTGGATCCTCGTTCAGTTCGAGGCGGATTTTTCGGTGAGCACGGCAAGCAAAGCGGTGGCGACTTCACGCGTCACGCGCTTTTTATACTTTGAGTGAACCATCTGGCCGTTGTGGTAAACGTCATATTCGACATAAACCATGTCGCCATCCCACCGCAGGATATTGTCGGTCTGGGTGGTCTCGATGACGCCGAGGCCTTCGATGAACTGTTCCCGCGGCTGCTTCAGCATTTCTGTCTCCCAAACCCGGGCTCCGCCTCCAGGATGAAGGCGGTGCGGTCTTGATGCGCGCGCGGCCCGTTTTTAAGGATAGACCATAGCGGGCCGCCGACAAGCGCGGGCTTTCTAGCCCTGGCCGGCGAAGAACGGGTTAATCGTCGTTCGAAGCGTTGAGCTGGTCCGCGCGCAGGCCCTCGCCGGTGGGGCGCAGCCGCACACCCGCCTCGATGAAGTCCACACCCGCAGCGTCGAGCGCCGCGCGCATGCGCTCCAATGCCTCGGGCTGATCGTTCAGGCCGCCGCTCTCGATGGCCTTGATCGTGGGCGCCGGAACCCCGCTTGTGCGTTCAAGATCGCTTTTGGTCCAACCGAGCAGCGCACGGGCGGCCTTGATCTGCTGGCGGAGGATCGGGGCATTGGGCATGGGGGCTCCCTCTGGGCTGGGGATGAGAGGTGTCTCAGGCGTCGCCTTGGGGCGGATTGCTGGGCGTCACGTCTGGGACGAGCCATCTCGCGAGCTTGGAACCCAGCAGCTTGCACGCGCGCCGCCGGCTCGCGGCGCGAAGCGCCAGCACGCGCTCAAGCTCGGCCTGAAGGGCAGCGGTCTGGCGTTCAAGGTTTATGAATTCCGAGCGCGCGGTGCTGAGCCCGCGCTCCATCCGCAGCGAATGGGCATGCACGGCATCGCGATCCGCCGTCAGCGCGGCCACTTCCTCGTGCAAGAGCGAGGCTTCGTCGCGCAGGCGCATCTGTTCGGCTTCGCCAAGCGACTTCGCGGCGAGCACGGCGCGGAGTTCGGACACTTCGGCTTCCAGGCGCCGCGAATCGGCGTGCGCGGCCTCCCGATCGATCCTGAGCGCATCCACACCGCTAAGAAGGCCTTGAATTTCGTCGCGCAGGACCCGCGCCTCTTCCTTGAAGGCTTCTTCCTGAACGGATTTCGCCTCGAACGCGGCGCGCAGCTCGGAGAGTTCCGCTTCATAGGTGGCGGCCTTGATGGCGTCCTCATTCTGCCGCCGCGCTTCCTCGAAGAGACGTTCGACATCAAGGGCCTGGGCACGGGCCGCGTCGCGATCGGCAACGGTGTGCGCCAGCTCGCTCCGCACCGCGGAAACCTCGGCTTCCAACGACTTCACCGTCGTCTCGAGGTTGAGAGCGTGGGCGTGAACGGCGTCGCGATCCTTGGTGAGGGCCGCGATCTCTTCCATCCAGAAGGACGACTGCGCGGCTTCCACTTCGGCGCGCGCCGCTTTCAACTCGGCTTCGGCCTGCAAGGCGCGCGCTTCCTGAGCCTGCTGGGCCTCGGCTTCCCGGGCAAGGCGCGCCTCTTCCGCCTGTCGTGCGGCGCTTTCCCGCGCGGCCTCGGCGGCGGCGAGGCTCTCCTGCGTCGCTTGAAGCGCGGCCGTCAGCCGCTCCACCTCAAGCGCCAGTGCGGCGCCTTCGGCCTCCGAGGCGGCGGGGCGGCTTTCCGCCAGATCGAGGGCCGCTTGCAGATTCTCCACATGGGCCCGGATCGCGTCGCGGTCCTTCGAGAGGGCGAAAATCTCGGCCTCGAGTTCGCCGATCCGGGCGCGCAGGTCATCCCTCTCGCGCCCGGACGCCTCAGCCGTGCTGCCGAGGTGCTCGACATGGAGATCGAGTTGCCCGACCCGTGCATCGGCCCGTTCCAGGCGGTCCTGCAAGAAGGCGAGTGCGGGTCCGTAGATGGTGCAGGCGCGATCGAATTCGATCCGCACCTGGTCCAGCGTCTCCAGGGCGCTGTTGGAGCTTGGGGTGCGGCTCAGTTCCTCAAGCGCGTCATAGGTGAGGCGGACCCATTCATGAATTTCGGGCCGCGTGCGCCAATTGGGATCGTCAATGCGCTGGTGGCGCAGGGTGTCCGAGAGGAAGCCATCGATTTCAATGGCGGAGAAATCGGACCAGCGGGGCCAGGCAAGATGAAGCCGGGTACCCGTGGTTTCCAGCGTACCGCGCCAGTCGGAAAGAAACGTCCGCCATGAGATCACGTCGCGCGGGGTCGCGCGGGACGCGTGTTCCGCATCCAGGGCGTGGCGCAGCCATGTGAGCAGGCCGTGGGCAACGGGCAGCCGGTCGCGCGCGCGCAGCGAAAGCGCAACCTCGAGCGGGTTGCGGACCGGCAAGAGGGCATGGGGCGTATAGCCGCTCGCCCTCAATTCCTCGAACCAGAACGGCACCAGCCGGCTGATGCGAGGATCCTTGAGCATGATCAGCGGCGCGCCGCCAAACTCATCCTCCAGCGTTTGCCGGGCGGATTCGGAAAACGCTTGGGCGACCGCGCTGTCCTTCCACCGCGGATTGAACGCCCGCCAGTCGTTCCAGTCCGAACCGCCGGATTTGAGAATGGCCTGATTGAGGTCGACGATCCGGGTCGATTCAAAATAACCAAGGACATTGTGTTCTGTCGGCGGCATCAGCGTCTTCGGCGGCGCCGCGCCGAGATGCACCAGCGTCCCCGCGAGCGATGACGTGCCGCCGCGGTGCATGCCCAGAACTACAAGCGCATCCTTCATCGAACCCTTGCCTTTGCCAGGTTGGCGGCACGACGCACAAACCAGAGACTGCGACTACGCTAACGATCGGGACGACGGCGGGAAAGCCCCGCGCGCATCCGGCCGCAACCTTAGTGCCGTTCCGGCCGAACGGCCTCCGAGACCGGGAATTCCAGCACGATCTCCCCCGCCTCGTCCTGCACCGCGATGATCGCGGCGAGCAGGCGCGCATCGCCCGCCTGCGTCGCCAGGAGCGAGGCCGCGAGGCTGTGCGCCCTTTCCCATGCGGCATCGGGATCGCGCAGAACAACCCCGTCCGTGTCCGTCAGCGTGTCCGCGCCGAACTGGGTGTGGAAGAAATAGCGAGGCATGCGCGCGGCTCCTGCCGGTGGAATGCGTGAGGCGTCAAACGCCGATGTTGTCTATGAGGCGCGTCTTGCCGAGCCATGCGGCCGCGAGCAGCCGGACCGGTTCGTCCGCGCCGGTCAGCGGTGCGAGGCTCTCGGCGTGGCGGGCGGCCACATAATCCACCTTCAGTCCGGCGGCGGCGATGCGATCGGCTGCGGCGGTGGCTGCGGCATCGGCGGGCGTGCCGGCCCGGATCGTGACGGCGGCATCCTTCAGCGCCTGCTGGATCACCGGCGCGATCGCGCGTTCCTCGGGGGACAGATAGCGATTGCGCGACGACAGGGCGAGCCCGTCATGCTCGCGCACCGTGGCGCCGGGCACGATTTGCACCGGCAGGTCGAGATCGGCGGCGAGGCGCGTGACGACCTTCAGTTGCTGATAATCCTTCTCGCCGAACATGGCGAAGTCCGGCCCGGTGCGGATCAGCAGCTTGCTCACCACGATCGCGACACCAGCGAAGAAGTGCGTGCGAAAATCGGTCTCGAGCCCCAGAGCCGGGCCCCCCATGGCGAAATGGGTCGCGAATCCCTGCGGATACATGTCGGCGGCCGTGGGGGCATAGACCACGTCCACGTCTTCCGCCGCCAGCAGGGCGACGTCATTCTCGAACGTGCGCGGATAGCGGGAGAAATCCTCGTTGGGCGCGAACTGGGTCGGGTTGACGAAGATCGAGACCACAGTCCGCCGCGCCAGGGTCTTGGCCTGGCGCACCAGGGCGATGTGCCCCTCGTGCAGGGCGCCCATGGTCGGCACCAGAGCGACCTTCTCCCCCGCTGCCCGCCATGCGGCCACCTGGGCCCGCAGAGCGTCAACCGTTTCCACCACTTCGGGCTTGCCCGCCATCGTGTCTCTCCCGCCGGGCAAACCGCCCGCCTTCTTTTTGCGGCGCAGACCCTAGCGCCAGAAACCTCCGGGTCAACCGCGCAGCGCGGCGCTGCGGCCATGGTTTCGCGCCCCCTGGTGCCCGGCGCCAGAACGCCTATTTTGCTAAGGATGGATCAGGATTCCCTTCCGCCTTGCCGCCCCGGCCCCATGCACGGGACTATCGCCCCATGAGCGGACCCAAGAAGCCCCTGACGCCCGCAGGGTCCGCCAGCGAGGCCGAGCTTGCGGCCTTCCTTGCCGCGGCGCGCGAACTCGGGCCGACACGGGGCGCGGGGCAGCGCGGCCGGCTCGCTTTCGCCCTCGACGCCACCTTCTCGCGCCAGCCCACCTGGGATCTCGCCTGCCGCATCCAGGGTGACCTGTTTTCCGCCGCCGCAGATCTGGGCGGGCTGGATGTTCAGCTGATCTATTATCGCGGCCACTCCGAGTGCCGGGCGTCCGCCTGGGTGTCCGATCCGGCGCGGCTCGGCGCTTTGATGGGCGCCATCACCTGTCAGGGCGGCCAGACGCAGATTTCGCGCGTGCTCGGGCACCTCGCCAATGAGGCGCAGCGCTCCGGGCTGAAGGCGGCGGTGTTCGTGGGCGACGCGGTGGAGGAAAATCCCGACGCCCTCGCCGCCAAGGCGGGGGAACTCGCGGTGCTGGGCGTGCGCCTGTTCCTGTTCCAGGAAGGCGACGACCGGCAGGTAGAAGCGGTGTTCAAGGAACTCGCGCGCCTGACCTCCGGTGCCTGGTGCCGCTTCCGCCCCGGCGCGGATGAGGAATTGCGTGCCCTGCTGCGGGCGGTGGCGGCCTATGCGGCCGGTGGCCGGCAAGCCCTTCTGGCGGGGCGGGAGGCGGGGGCGGTGCGGCTGCTCTCGGCCATGGGCCGGTGACCTGGAGTCCGGCCCTGACATGACATTCAAGGGAGAGCGCGTGTGGTGACTTTGATCGCGGGGGCGCTTCTGCTGCTGCTCGGCCTTTATGCGCTGAAGCTATGGACCAAAGCCTCGCCCAGGGCACTCGCGACCGCGCTTTACAAAATCGCGGGCTATCTGATGCTCGCCGGCGCGGCGGTCTCACTGGTCACGGGGCGCTTCGCGGCGGCGGTTCCGCTCGCGATGCTGGGCGCCGGGCTGCTGGCGCAGGTGAACGGCGGCGGGATCGGCGGTTGGCTGTCCGGATTGTTCGGCCAGGGCCGGTTCGGCGGCCAGCGGACGCCGCGGGTTTCCCGCGTGTCTTCGCCCGTATTCGAAATGGAGCTGAACCACGACACCGGCATCCTCACCGGGCGTGTCATCGCCGGTCCGCGCGCAGGTGCGGCGCTGGACGATCTCGCGGTTTCCGAGCTTGTGGCGATGCGCGGCGCGCTCGATGCCCAGTCGCTGGCACTAATCGAAGCTTATCTCGACCGCCGGGCGCCCGCATGGCGTGAAGACTCGCAGACTAATGCGAGTGGCAGGAGCGGGAATGGAAACAATATGAGTGCGCGCAATAGCGCGATGACGGAAGAGGAGGCCCATCAAATACTTGGGCTTGAACCTGGGGCGGGCGAAACTGCGGTTCGCACCGCGCATCGCGCCTTGATGAAAAAGCTCCACCCCGATCATGGCGGATCCAGTTATCTTGCTGCGAGGGTGAATCAAGCGAAAGATGTCATTCTCAACAAACATCGCTGATTCTCTCCAAACGCACTACATCAATTGCGGAAAATCATGCAGGCGAAATCATTGCGTTGCAGTAAACGGCAGGCTTCCTTTGCGCCCTTTTCATCGAGTCCGGCAAAGCGAGCACGGTAAAGATCGGTCGAACCCTTCGAGACTTTCTCCGTAAATCCATCGGCTTGGCCCAGAACGCTCTTGGCTTTCGCCTGGGCGACATCGAGCTTGGCCCGCGCTTCCTTCTCGGCACCGAAGGCGCCGATCTGAATCCCCCAGCCCGAATGGCGGGGCTGCGTGGCGGTCTCGCCGGACGCGCGGGGGGCGGCCTCGGCGGGGCGGGCCTGGGATTCGAACGAGGACGCGGGCAGGGCGACAGGGCCGGCGGATGCGGTGCGGATCGGCTTTGCGGGCTGGCTGGGCGCCGCCATGGCGATGGGCGCGGCGTGAACCTGAGGCGCGGGGGCCGAGACGGTCTGGACCTGCGGAGCCTGAAGCTGGGCGGCCTGCTGGGCCGGGACGTCGGCGGCGGCGACCGGCGAACCGTTGGAGCCGATGAAGCCCAGCGTGCCGTTGCCGGAGGAGAAGGTCGGCGCGGGCACCGGCGCCGCGACCGGGCGCTGGATGGAAACCGTCTTCACCGCAACCGGCTTGATGGGCTCGGCAGAGCCGGGCGCCGGGCCGCGCGCGGGGATGCTCGCCGTCACGACCGGATCGGGCGCGGCGTAGGCCAGGCGCTGGGGCGCCGGCAGCGGGGCGATGGGATAGGACGGGGCGGCGGGACGCGCCGCAGCCACCGCGGCCGGGGTCGCATCCTCGTCGTTGGAGGCGGTCTCGGTCACCTTCGGTGCGACACGGGCGCCAGCATAGGCCCGGTTGTAATTATTGGCGATCAGGCTCGCCATGCGTGCATCGCGGGACGACGCGCTGCTGCCGCCCAGCACGACACCGATGATGTAGCGGTCGTCGCGATGGACCGAGGTGAGGAGATTGAAGCCGGAAGCGCGGGTGTATCCGGTCTTGATCCCATCCACGCCATCGATGCGGCCCAGCAGGCGATTGTGGTTGCCGATCGTCTCGCCCTTGTAGGTGAAGGAGCGGGTGGCGAAATATTTGTACTGGCGGGGGAAGCGCTCCTGGATCGCGCGGCCGAGCACGGAGAGGTCGCGGGCGGTGGTCACCTGGCGCGGATTGGGCAGGCCGTTGGCGTTCTCGAAATTGGTGCGCGACATGCCGAGGGCATGGGCCTTGCGGGTCATCATGTCGGCGAATCTTTCCTCGGTCCCGCCGACGGTTTCCGCGATCACCACGGCGACGTCGTTGGCCGAGCGCGTGACGATCGCCTTGATCGCGTCTTCGACATCGATGGTCGAGCCCGCGCGCACGTTCAGCTTGGAGGGCGACTGGGCGGCGGCGCGGGCGGAGACCACCATTTCGCTGTCGAGCTTCAGCCGCCCGGCTTCCAGCTGCTCGAACAGCAGATAAAGCGTCATCACCTTGGTGACCGAGGCGGGATGCCGTAGGGCGTCGGCATTATCCTCGTAGAGCACCTTGCCGGTGTTGCCATCGACGATGATCGCGGAGCTTCCCGTTTTCCAGCCGGGGCCGGTATTCTCGTCGGAGCGGTCGACCGTCGCCTTGGCCTTCTTGGACTGGGACTGCGTCTGCGCGCTCTTCTGCTTGCGCGGCTTTGCATCCGCGCCGCTGGCGCTGGCCATCACCATCACCGCGGCAAGAGCCGCCGCGACGAGCTTGGCGGAGAAGGAGCCGTTCGCGATCGCAATACGCATGAAACCGTGTCCCGTGGGTCAGTCCAGGAAAGGGTCGGCCTGGAGTGGAGCGTCTCAATCTCGTGCGCATGCACGAAAATTCAGGCAGGCTCGGGTCCATGAACCGGGGAATGACTGGCTACAGCCTAAAAACCCGCGGTTACCAAGCCGTAAACCAAGCCAAAATGAGACATGGTGCACTGCACAATTTTGTTGACGGCTTTGTTGCAATGCATCTTAATGCAACTGGGGCGGCTCCGAATGGCCCACCGCACCGCACTGAATGAGTGGCAGCCTTAACAAACGCAATGAGGACACCCATGGCCCAGAATATCGAAGACTTTCAGAAGCTCGGTAAGGAAAACGTCGAACTCGCCATGAAGAGCTTCGGCACCTTCTCCAAGAGCGCCCAGGCGATCGCCCTTGAAATCGCCGACTACACCAAGAGCTCGTTCGAGCTCGGCACTGCAACTCTCGAGAGGCTGATGAGCGCCAAGACGCTCGAACAGGCCGTCGAGATCCAGCAGTCCTACCTGAAGACCGCGTACGAAGGCCTGGTGGCGGAAACCACCAAGCTCGGCGAGCTGTACAAGGACCTCGCCAAGGAAGCCTACAAGCCGTACGAGAGCGCCTTCTCCAAGGTGCAGTGATCGTACACGACACGCTCAGGCTCCCACGGGAGCCTTTCGCGTGGCTTTCCAAAGTGCGCCGCGCGGCGTCATTTTGAAGCCTATGATCAACGGTGGTCTGGCATTGCCGGGCCCCCGTTCCTATTATCTGGCACGTGCCCGACGCCCGACCGCATCCGCGCGGCCCGTCAAAACCTGGCACGGATGCCGATGAAATGATGCAGCCCTCTTCCCGCCCCGCCTTTTCCCGTTTCCCGTCGCGCCTGGGGCGTCCGGCGTATGCGCTGCCCATGGCCGCAGGCGAACCGCCGCGCCGCAGCGGTAGCGACAATCCCGGCACGGCCGTCATCACCCGCACCAAGACGCAGACCAAGCGGCCCAGCCTCTATCGCGTCCTGCTGCTGAACGACGACTACACCCCCATGGAATTCGTGGTCCACGTCCTCGAGCGCTTCTTCAACAAGGGGCGCGAGGAGGCGAACACCATCATGATGCACGTCCACCAGAACGGTGTCGGCGAGTGCGGCGTGTTCACCTACGAGGTCGCCGAGACAAAAGTGACGCAGGTGATGGACTTCGCCCGCAAACACCAACATCCTCTCCAATGTGTGATGGAAAAAAAATAGGTGCATTTGCGTCGGTCAGCGTCTCAAATTGGTGATGGAGATGTTCAGGCAAGGCTCTTGCGTAATCTGAGAGCCGGTACAAAGTTTGAAGGAGCGCGTGCGCAAACGGGGCCGACGGACGTTCCGGGTTTCGGATGGCGCACGAGATAGAGGTCTAGATGCCAACTTTCTCACGCAGCCTCGAACAATCGCTTCACCGGGCGCTCGCCCTTGCCAATGAGCGCCACCATGAATACGCGACGCTCGAGCATTTGCTGCTGTCTTTGGTCGACGATCAGGACGCCGCCGCCGTCATGCGGGCTTGCAATGTCGATCTCGACAAGCTGCGCCGCAATCTCATCGAATATGTCGACAGTGAACTTGAGAATTTGATTCAGGCCGCCGGCGACGATTCCAAGCCCACCGCCGGCTTCCAGCGCGTCATTCAGCGCGCCGTCATCCATGTCCAGTCGTCGGGGCGCGAGGAAGTGACGGGCGCCAATGTGCTCGTCGCCATCTTCGCCGAACGCGAGAGCCATGCCGCCTATTTCCTGCAGGAGCAGGACATGACGCGGTACGATGCGGTCAATTATATTTCCCACGGCATCGCGAAGCGTGCCGGCCTTTCGGAGAGCCGGCCGGTGCGCGGCGCTGAAGAGGAGACCGAGACGAAATCCGGAGACGACACCAAGAAAAAGGCTGATGCCCTCGACGCTTATTGCGTCAACCTCAACAAGAAGGCGCATGAGGGAAAGATCGATCCCCTCATCGGCCGCGACAAGGAAATCCAGCGCACGATCCAGGTTCTCTGCCGCCGGCAGAAGAACAATCCGCTGTTCGTGGGCGATCCCGGCGTCGGCAAGACCGCCATCGCCGAGGGCCTTGCGCGGCGCATCATCAATGGCGACGTCCCGGAAGTGCTCGCCACCGCCACCATCTTCTCGCTCGACATGGGCGCGCTCCTCGCCGGCACCCGCTATCGCGGGGATTTCGAGGAGCGGTTGAAGCAGGTGGTGAAGGAGATCGAGGCCTATCCCAACGCCATCATGTTCATCGACGAGATCCACACCGTCATCGGCGCGGGTGCGACCTCGGGCGGGGCCATGGATGCGTCCAACCTGCTGAAGCCGGCGCTCGCCTCCGGCACGCTGCGGTGCATGGGCTCGACCACCTACAAGGAATATCGCCAGTATTTCGAAAAGGACCGCGCCCTGGTGCGCCGGTTCCAGAAGATCGACGTGGCCGAGCCCACCGTGCCTGACACCATCGAGATCCTGAAGGGCCTCAAGCCTTATTTCGAGGACTACCACAAGTTGCGCTACACCAACGAGGCCATCAAGGCCGCGGTGGAGCTGTCCGCGCGCTACATTCATGACCGCAAGCTGCCCGACAAGGCGATCGACGTGATCGACGAGAGCGGCGCGGCGCAGATGCTGATGCCCGAGAGCCGGCGCAAGAAGACCATCGGCTTGAAGGAGATCGAGGCCACCATCGCGACCATGGCCCGCATCCCGCCCAAGACCGTCTCCAAGGACGACGCGGAAGTGCTCGCCCACCTGGAAAGCACGCTCAAGCGGGTGGTCTATGGCCAGAACAAGGCCATCGAGGCGCTCTCGGCGTCGATCAAGCTGGCGCGTGCCGGCCTGCGCGAACCGGAGAAGCCCATCGGTTCCTATCTGTTCTCCGGCCCCACCGGCGTCGGCAAGACGGAAGTCGCCAAGCAGCTCGCCTCCATTCTCGGGGTGAACCTGCTGCGCTTCGACATGTCGGAATATATGGAGCGTCACACGGTCTCGCGGCTGATCGGCGCGCCTCCGGGCTATGTCGGCTTCGACCAAGGCGGCCTTTTGACCGACGGCGTCGACCAGACCCCGCATTGCGTGCTGCTGCTGGACGAGATCGAGAAGGCCCATCCGGACCTGTTCAACATCCTGCTCCAGGTCATGGACCACGGGAAGCTCACGGACCACAACGGCAAGACCGTGGATTTCCGCAACGTGATCCTGATCATGACCAGCAATGCGGGTGCGGCGGACCTGTCGAAGGAGGCCTATGGCTTCACCCGGACCAAGCGTTCGGGCGACGACATTGAGGCCATCAACCGCACCTTCGCGCCGGAATTCCGCAATCGTCTCGACGCGGTGGTGACCTTCGCGCACCTGCCGCACGAGGTGATCGGGCAGGTGGTGGAGAAGTTCGTCCTTCAGCTGGAGGCCCAGCTTGCGGATCGCAACGTCACCATCGAACTGTCCGACGAGGCGACCGCCTGGCTGGTGGAACGCGGCTATGACGAGCAGATGGGCGCCCGGCCCATGGCGCGGGTGATCCAGGAATATATCAAGACGCCGCTGGCCGACGAGGTTCTGTTCGGCCGGCTCAAGGGTGGCGGGCATGTGCTCGTGGTGGTGCAGGGCACCGGAAAGGACTCGAAGCTCGGCTTCGAGTTCCCGGACGGTCCCGTGACGCCGAAGCCGGACAAGATCGTCCCCGCGCCGGTCAAGCGCGCCCCGCGCCGCAAGACGGAAGCGGCCGCGGCCAAGCCGGGTCCCTCCCGGTCCGGGGGGGCGAAGGGCGGTCCCAAGGCGCCCCCCAAGACGCCGCGTTCCGGCGGCGGTGGGGGCGGCGGTACCACGGGTTCGGGCCCGCGGCGCGGCAGCCATGTGCCGAAGGTTCCCCTCGTCAAGGCATGAGCCGTGAGGTGACAGGAATGCGAAACGGGCGGCCAGTGGCCGCCCGTTTTGTTTTTGCCGACCGTTTGTCTATTCCGCGTCCTGCGCGGGCCGGGCTTTCACAGGCCGAGGCTGGCGCGCAGGGCCCGGGCGACCGGCGTGGCTTCGGGGAGGGCCCGCCCCTCCAGATGGGACACGGAGCGGATGCCGAGGCTACTGGTGAGGAAGATTTCCTGCGCCTGGGCCAAATCCTCTTCGGTCAGGTTCACTTCGCTGCCGTGCTCGCGCAGCACCTCGGCGCGCATGATGCCGGGCAGGGCGCCTTCGCAGACGGGCGGCGTCAGCAGCATGTTGCCGATCACCACGAACAGGTTCGCGATGGTGCTTTCCGCCACCCGTCCGCGCGTATTCAGCAACAGGGCATCGTCCGCACCGCGCGCGGCGGCTTCCTGGCGGGCGAGAATATTGTCCAGATAGTTCAGAGTTTTCACGGCGTGCAGCGGCGACAGCTCGTTGCGCCGTGTGACACGGGCGATGACGAGACGGGCGGGGGGCGCGGGCGGCGGGGCGGGCGCGGCGGTGATCAGAACCGTTGGCCGGGGGTCGGCCGGCGGCAGCACGCCGCGCTGACCCGACCCTCGGCTCAGCGTGATGCGAACCACCCCGTCGGAAAGCCGATTCGCTTCCAGGACCGCGAGCGCCGCCGCCTTGAAATCCACCTGCGGCAGCGGCAGGCCCAGAAGGCGCGCGCCGGCGGCGAGCCGCGCGAGATGGGCATGGGGATGCCACAGCGCGCCACCCTTGGCGCGCATGGTTTCGAACAGGCCGTCGCCCAGAGTGAAGCCGCGGTCATCGGGCGCGATATGCGCCGCGCCATGCTCCATCAGCGTGCCGTTCAGCCACAGGATCATGTGGGCGCTCCCGAAACCGCCTGCAGCAAAGGCGCGATCTTCACCATGCTTTCCTCATATTCGTCCGCCGGCACGGAATCCGCGACGATGCCGCCGCCGGCCTGGGCGATCAGTGTTTCACCCGATCGTGCCAACGTGCGGATGACGATCGAGGTGTCCATCGCCCCGTCGAAGCCGATCCAGCCGATGGTGCCGCAATAGATGCCGCGCGGCACCGGCTCCAGTTCGTGGATGATCTCCATGGCCCGGATCTTCGGGGCGCCGGTGATGGAGCCGCCGGGGAAGCAGGCCCGCAGCACGTCCACGGGGCGGATGCCGGGGCGCAGCCGGCTTTCCACCACCGATACCAGATGATGGACCGAGGCAAAGGTCTCCAGCCCGTGCAGCACCGGCACGCCGACGCTGCCGATGCGCGAGACCCGGCCAAGGTCGTTGCGCATGAGATCGACGATCATCAGGTTTTCCGCCCGGTCCTTCGGGCTCGCCAGCAGGGCGGCGGCGTTCGCCGCGTCCTGGGCGGGGTCGGGATCGCGCGGCCGCGTGCCCTTGATGGGGCGGGTCTCCACCGCACCCTCGCAGGTGACATGGAGGAAGCGTTCCGGTGAGGCGCTGATGACCGCGTGTGTGCCGTCCCCGGTGAGTAAGGCGGAAAAGGGCGCCGGGCTCAGCTCCAGCAGGCGCAGATAGAGGTCGTAATCGGTGAGGGCGGCGGGACGCTCCGCCAGCATCGCCTGGGTGAGGTTGGCCTGAAAGATATCGCCGGCGCGGATATATTCGATCACGCGGGCGATGCCGGCTTCCACTTTCGTGCGTGGCTGCACCGGGGTCCAGGCGCCGCGCGCGGTCCAGTCCGCCGGGCGGCGCTGGAGCGAGGCGCGGGCGAGGCGGGCGAGCAGACGCTCGGCCCGTGCCTGCGCGCGTGCCTCGCGCGCCTGTCCCTCCGCCTCAGGGAGCCCGCTCGAAAGCACATAGGCCGCCGTCTCCTGGTGATCGAAGGCGAGCACCGTGTCGTAGAGCCCGACGAGCATTTCGGGAAACGGAGCGGGGCTCGGCTTCGGCGGCGCAAGCCGTTCCAGGTGGCGGCCGAGTTCGTAGGAGAGAAATCCCACAGCGCCGGTGGCGAAGGGCACGGGGCTTTCGCCCGGCGCCAGGGTGAAGCGGGCAAGCGCGCGCTCAAGCGCGGTGAAGGGATCAACCGCGAGCGCGGCCCCGTCGATCCGAACACCGTGTTCTTCGGCGGCGATGCGCAGGAACGGATCGGCGGCGATATAGGAATAGCGCCCGCGTTCGCCATCGCGCGCGCCGCTGTGGAGCAGGGCCGCGAAAGGCTCGCCCGCGAAGGTCTCGAACAGCGCCACCGGATCGGCATAGGGAAAGGGAACGACGCGCACGGGACTCGCTGGAAAGCTGGAGAAGACGCCATTCCTTCTATGCCCTAACGGCTGGAGGCGAAAGGCATCCGCACGAGCGGCCCGGCGCCGGCGGGGCTCCCGCATGGCGATTTCGGGAGCTCTGCAAAGGATGCAGACGCCGCCCCGGCATGTGATGCTAATTTGCTCGGAACGCACTCCAGAACGGACAAGAAGCCGCCCGTGCCGCCCCCCGTCTCCGCCCCGGCCGATTTGCCACCCCCTGCGCCCGAACGCGAAAGCTGTGAGAATTTAACGCCCCTCGGCTGGGCCGGTCGCGGCGCGCGACACGCGCTCTCCGTGCCCGGCGTGGTTCTGTTCGCCGGCTATGTCGGATTGGGCGGCCTGCTTCACGGGGTCGGCTTCCCGTTCTTCGCCGGCCTGCTCTCCACGCTGCTGATCTGGGCGCTTCCCGCGCAGGTGATTCTGGCGGGCGGGATCGGCGCGGGAACCGCATTGCCGGCGCTCGCCCTCGCCATCGGCCTGTCCTCCCTGCGGCTGCTGCCCATGACGGTCGCCATCGCGCCCTTCCTGCGCGGGCAGAGGCGCAGTTTCTGGGCGGAGCTGCTGTGCTCCCATTATGTGGCCATGACCTTCTGGGTGGAGGGGCTGCGCCTGCTGCCCAAGGTTCCGGGGGAGGGCCGCGTCGCCTTTGCGCTCGGGCTCGGCAATGCGCTGCTCGCCATCAGCCTTGCCGGCACGGCGGTGGGCTTCTTTCTTGCGGGCGAATTGCCGCCGGCGCTCGCGGCGGGACTGCTGTTCCTGACGCCGGTGTCATTCTCGCTGATGATGATCCGCAATGCCGGCCGGGATCTGATGGATTGGCTCGCGCTCGCCGCCGGCCTGCTGAGCGTGCCGTTCGTGGCCGGGCTGTCCGGCGGCGCGGACCTCATGATCAGCGGCATCGGCGGGGGAACGGCGGCCTATCTCGTCGGGCGCATCCTGCGGAGGCGCGCATGAGCATGATTTCCGGGGAAGCGGCGGCGATCCTTGTGGTGATCCTCGTCGGCTTCCTGCCGACCGAGATCTGGCGGGCCCTGGCCATCGTGGCCGGCCGCAAGGTCGAGGCGGGCAGCGAATTGTTCCGATGGGTCAAGGCGGTGGCGACCGCGCTTCTGGCGGCGGTGGTGGGCCGGCTGATCTTCGTGCCCGCGGGTGCGCTGGCGGAGATGCCGCTGGCGTTGCGCCTTGCGAGTGTCGGGATCGCGGTCGCCGTCTTCTTCGCCTGCCGGCGCTCGATCCTGCTGGGGGTTCTGGCGGGGGAAGCGATGTTGCTGGGCGGCGCCTGGTGGTTTCTGGGCTGAGGCCGCGGCCCGCGGCGCCGGCAAAAAGAAGGGGCGCCACTTGGGCGCCCCAGCCGGGAGGGTCACATCTGAAAAGAGACCGGCGGCGAACCGCCGGCCGGATCGGCCTCAGACCGAATAATACATCTCGAATTCGACCGGGTGCGGCGTCATTTCGAAACGCATCACTTCGGTCATCTTGAGATCGATATAGGCTTCGATGAAATCGGATGCGAAGACGCCGCCCTTCTGGAGATAGGCATTGTCCTCTTCCAGCGACTTCAGCGCTTCGCGCAGCGAACCGCACACGGTCGGGATCTGTTTCAGCTCCGCCGGGGGCAGGTCGTACAGGTCCTTGTCCATGGCCGCGCCGGGATCGATGCGGTTCAGGATGCCGTCCATGCCGGCCATGAACAGGGCCGCGAAGGCGAGATAGGGGTTCGCGCCCGGATCGGGGAAGCGCACTTCCACGCGCTTGGCCTTGGGATTGTTGGTGTAGGGGATGCGGCAGGAGGCCGAACGGTTGCGCGCGGAATAGGCGAGCAGAACCGGGGCTTCATAGCCGGGCACCAGGCGCTTGTACGAGTTCGTCAGCGGATTGGTGAAGGCATTCAGCGACTTGGCATGCTTGATGATGCCGCCGATGTACCACAGGCATTCCTGCGAGAGGTCGGCATATTTGTCGCCGGCGAAGAGCGGCTTGCCGTCCTTCCAGATGGACTGGTGGACGTGCATGCCCGAGCCGTTGTCGCCGAACACGGGCTTGGGCATGAAGGTCGCGGTCTTGCCATAGATGTTGGCGACCTGGTGGATGCAATACTTATAGATCTGAAGATGATCGGCCATGGTGACGAGGGGGCCGAACTTCAGGCCCAGCTCGTGCTGGGCGGAGGCAACTTCGTGGTGGTGCTTTTCCACCTTGGCACCCATCTTGGCCATGGCGCCGAGCATTTCCGAACGCATGTCCTGCGCGCTGTCGAGCGGGGGAACGGGGAAATAGCCGCCCTTGGTCTTGATGCGGTGGCCGAGGTTGCCGCCTTCATATTCGGTGTCGCCATTGATCGGCAGCTCGACGGAATCGAGCTTGAACCCGGTGTTGTACGGGTCGGCCTTGAAGCGCACGTCGTCGAAGATGAAGAATTCGGCCTCGGGGCCGAAATAGACGGCGTCGCCGATGCCGGTCGACTTCGCGTAGGCTTCCGCCTTCTTCGCGATGCCGCGCGGGTCGCGCGCATAGGGCTCGCCGGTGGTGGGTTCCAGCACGTCGCACACGATGGACATGGTGGTTTCGGAGAAGAAGGGGTCGATGCAGGCGGTTGCCGGATCGGGCAGGAGCTGCATGTCGGATTCGTTGATGGCCTTCCAACCGGCGATCGACGAGCCGTCGAAGGCGGTGCCTTCGCTGAACAGGTCTTCATCAACCATGGACAGGTCGAAGGTCACGTGCTGCCACTTCCCGCGCGGGTCGGTGAAGCGCAGATCGACGTACTTGACGTCGTTGTTCTTGATGGAGTCGAAGACATCCTTGACCGTAGACATGCTGGTAAGTGCCTTTCCTCTAGTACTATTCTTGGTACTTTATTAAATGGCGTCGAGACCAGATTCGCCCGTACGGATGCGGATCGCTTCCTCAATGTTGGAGACGAAGATCTTGCCGTCACCGATACGGCCGGTCTGCGCGGCGCGACGAATCGCGTCCACGGCTTTTTCGACCATGTCGTCGGCGATAACCACCTCGATTTTCACTTTCGGGAGGAAATCGACCACATATTCGGCTCCTCGATAGAGCTCGGTGTGGCCCTTCTGGCGCCCGAAGCCCTTCGCCTCGGTGACGGTGATGCCCTGGAGACCGACATCTTGCAGCGCCTCCTTCACCTCGTCGAGCTTGAAGGGTTTAATGATGGCCTCGATCTTTTTCATGCGCTCCGTCTCCCTGGCCCGTCCTACCGGCAACTGGCCGAGCCGGTTTCCCCTTAAGCAGGATGCGTGCCATGCACGGCAATACATGACCTCTTCCCTGCCCATTGGCAACCGTGACTAAAAACTAGTCTCAATGGCCAAATATTAGGCAGTGTTCCATGGGCTTATCGACAGTTGTTGGATGGGAATTAGGCACGAGGCGATGGAGACCCAAATGATCGAGCTTCTGGACCCCGCCGAAATGGGCCGGGCCGACCAGCTGGCGATGGCTGCCGGAATCGCAGGCAGCCTGCTCATGGAGCGGGCCGGCACCGCCGTGGCGGATACGGTCGCCCGTCAGGCGCTCTCGACCCGGGTGACGATCCTGTGCGGGCCGGGAAACAATGGCGGCGACGGCTTCGTCGCGGCGCGGGTGCTGAAGCAGCGCGGGTTTCGCGTCCGCCTCGCCCTGCTGGGGGATCGCGCCGCGCTGAAGGGCGATGCCGCCGGGGCGGCGGAGCGCTGGACCGGCCCGGTGGAGGCGGCGGCCACCGTCGATTTCGGCGAGACCGACCTGATCGTGGACGCCCTGTTCGGCGCCGGCCTTGCGCGTGATCTCGACGGCACCGCGCGCGCCCTCGTGGAGCGCATGGCGGACAGCGGCAAGCCCATCGTCGCGGTGGATCTGCCCTCGGGCCTGGATGGCGCCACGGGCGCGGTGCGGGGGGCGGCGGCACAGGCGGTCGAGACGGTCACCTTCTTCCGCCGCAAGCCGGGCCACCTGCTGCTGCCGGGCCGCACGCTCTGCGGCCGGGTGCGGGTCGCGGATATCGGCATTCCGGACCCGGTGCTGGAAACCATCCGCCCGCCCACATGCGTGAACGCGCCCGCCGCCTGGGGCGCGCATTTTCCGGTGCCGGGCACGATGGGCCACAAATATGCGCGGGGCCATGCGGTGGTCGTCAGCGGCGGCGCCTGGACGGCGGGCGCGGCGCGGCTGTCAGGGCGCGGAGCGCTGCGCGCCGGGGCGGGATTGGTCACCATCGCCTGCCCGAGCGAGGCGCTCGCAATCCATGCCGCCTCCTACGCCGCCGTCATGATGCGCCGGTGCGACGCGCCGGCGGACCTCGTCACGCTGCTGGAGGATCGCCGCCTCTCCACGGTGGTGCTGGGACCGGGGCTCGGCGTGGGCGCGCGGACGCAAGAACTGCTGGAAGCAGCGGCCGGCGCGCACCGCAGTCTTGTGGTGGATGCCGATGGCCTCACCAGCTTTGCCGGGGCGGCGGACCGCCTCGCCGATCTTCTGGGGCGCTGCGCCGGGGCGGTGGTGACGCCCCATGACGGGGAATTCGCTCGCCTGTTTGCCGGGCACGCCGACATTCTCGACGCCCCGTCGAAGCTCGCGCGGGCGCGGGCGGCGGCGCGCATGATCGGGGCCGTGGTGGTGCTGAAAGGCGCCGATACGGTGGTCGCCAGCCCGGACGGGCGCGCCTCCATCGCCGAGAACGCCCCGCCCATGCTGGCAACGGCGGGTTCGGGCGACGTGCTTTCGGGCTTCATCGGCGGGCTGCTGGCGCAGGGCATGCCGCCGTTCCAGGCCGCGAGCGCCGCTGTCTGGCTGCATGGCGAAGCCGGCAACGAGGCCGGCGCGGGCCTCATCGCCGACGATCTGCCAGAGGCTCTGCCGGCGGTCTATAGCCGACTTATGACGGATCTGCCACCGCGTTGAGTCTTCACGAGAACCCCGCGGCGTGGGGCTTCCCGCGCCGCGCGATGATGCGGTGAGGCTGGCCCCTCAGGCCAGCCCCGTCAGGCCAGCTCCCTCAGGCCAACTCCCTCAGGCCACGTCGTAGGAATGGGCCGCGACGATGGCGCCATCGCCGCCGCGCTGGCCGACCACCGCCCATTTGCCAGCCGTTCCCGCTATAAGGGCGGCACGCACGGTGGTGCGGGGCGCGACCGGAATGGCATCGTGCCACCAGGGCTTCCACCCGTCGTCCACGCCGTCGAGAATGCGAGCCGGGGTCCCGTGCAGCAGCACCGCGACCGGCGCCTCCAGCTTGTTCACCAGCGAAAGCACCACGCTCTGCCCGGCCTTCACCGTGCCGAGGCTCGGGAAAGAGGACAGCGAGGCCTCGCCGGACAGCGGCACCTCGAAGCGGGCGGCGTTTTCCAGCGGGATCTTCTCCGGCAGGCCGTTGGAGGGCAGGGCCTCCGGCGCGGGCAGGGCCTGGCCCTGGGCGGAACTGCCGGCGCCGACGGGCACCACGAGGGCGAGCTGGATCGGCAATTGCGTGGTTTCCACATCCAGGCGGATGGGATCGGCGGTGCCCACATCGAGGGTGAGATCGATGCGTCCGCCGGGCGTGAGCTGGACGCGGCCGTCCTTGAGGGCGAACGGCTGCACCGGCTGCCCGTCCACCGCCAGCACGAAGCAGGGGGCATCGCCCATCTTCAGCCGCAGGAATTGCGCGCTGGCGTTGATCAGCCGCAGCCGCGCCCGCCCGCCGGCCGGGGCTTCCAGGGTCGGCGAGACGGCGCCGTTCACGGTCAGCAGCGGAACCGTCATCTTGGGATCCGGCGACCAGGCCTGAACCAGCAGCGTGAGGTCCGCCGAGAAGGGCGAGGGCTGCCCCTCCTCCACGATGAAGGCGCCGACCAGCGTGCGGGACGCGCGCTCCGGCACAAAGGCGCGATAGAGAAAGGTGCCGGCGTCGGGCGGCGTGAAGGCGATGCTGCGGGTTTCGCCGTTGGGAATGGCGGTCCCGGTGAGGCCCGGCACGCCATCCACGGCATTGGGAACCCGCACGCCCTGCCAGTGCAGGGAGAGGGGGGCGTCGATGGTGTTTTCCACATTCACCGCGAACGGCGCGCCGCGCTTCACGCGCAGCACCGGGCCGGGAATGGATTCGCCGAACAGGGCGATGGGAGATTGCCCGCCAAGCTCGATGCGCACGGTATCGGCGGCCTTGAGCCGGTTCGCGGTGTCCGGCGGGGTTGCCGGCTGGGCGAAAGCGGTGCGCGCAAACGGGGCGCTGAGCGCCAAGGCGGCGGCTCCGCTGAGAACCGCACGACGGGAAGGGGCCGGAACGCGCAAGGCAGCTCTCCTGGAAATGAACGGTTGAGCGGAGCGGACCTTCTCCTGCCGCCGGGCAAAGGGCAAGCCGGATTTACCATCGCGGCCGGCAGGCGGGAAAATTCCCGAGGACGGCCGCGCGAGCGGCGCTCGCCGGTGCTTTTTCTTGCTGCACGGTGACAGCAGCATGATATAAGCCCCAGCCCGGCCGGTGCCGATTCAATCGGTCGCGCACGTAAGAGAAGCGCGCCTCGCGCGGCTCCCGAGTGCGTGAAATTCGGGCACGCGGGCGTGGCGGAACTGGTAGACGCGCGGGATTTAGGTTCCCGTGACGAAAGTCGTGGGGGTTCGAGCCCCTCCGCCCGCACCACGTCACCGGACCGCACCCTTTCAGGATGCGCCATGCGCCTTGCCGGACGCGGCGCACTTTGAGTTTTGATGGAATGACACCGCCGCGGCGGAAAATGAACGAAGGCAAGACGATGCAGGTGACCGAAACCCAGGCCGACGGCCTCAAGCGCGCCTTTCGCGTGGTGCTTCCCGCGGCGGACCTGGATGCCAAGGCCAATGGCCGCCTGACCGAGCTCAAGGGCCAGGTCCGTCTGAACGGCTTCCGCCCCGGGAAGGTCCCGGTCGCCCATCTCAAGCGCGTGTACGGCAAGTCCGTCATGGCCGAGGTGATCGAGCAGGCCGTGACCGAAGCCAACGGCAAGATCGTCGAGGAGCATGGCTTCCGCCTCGCGCTCCAGCCGCGTGTCGAGCTGCCGAAGGACGAAGCCGAGGTCACGGACGTGATCGAGGGCAAGGCCGACCTCGCCTACACCGTCGAGCTTGAGATCCTGCCGGTGATCGAGCTGGGCAATTTCAAGGACATCTCCATCGAGAAGCTGGTGGCGAACGTGTCCGACGCCGAAGTGGACGAGACCCTCAGCCGGCTCGCGGATTCCAATCGCCCCTATAGCGAGAAGCAGGGTCCCGCCGAGAAGGGCGACCGCGTCACCACCAATTTCGTCGGCACCATCGACGGCGTGGCGTTCGAGGGCGGCTCGGGCGAAGGCATCCAGGTGGTGATCGGCTCCAACAGCTTCATCCCCGGCTTCGAAGAGCAGCTGCTCGGCATTTCTGCCGGCGAGACCCGCACCGTCAACGTGTCCTTCCCCGAGGCCTATGCGGCCCGCGAACTGGCCGGCAAGGCGGCCTCGTTCGAGGTGACCGCGACGCTCGTGGAAGTGCCCGGCGAACTGGTGCTGGACGACGAGTTCGCCAAGACCCTCGGCCAGGAAAGCCTGGACAAGCTCAAGGAGCAGGTGCGCGCCCGCATCACCCAGGAGCATGCCGGCGCCAGCCGCCAGAGGGTGAAGCGCGCGCTGCTCGACGCGCTCGACGCGCTGCACAAGTTCGACGTGCCCCCGACCCTGGTGTCGCAGGAGTTCGACGGCGTGTGGCAGCAGGTCCAGCAGGACCTCACGGCCCAGGGCCGGACCTTCGAGGACGAAGGCACCAATGAGGAAGCCGCGCGCGGCGACTATATGCGGATCGCCGAGCGTCGCGTGCGCCTCGGGCTGGTTCTTGCGGAAATCGGTGAGCGCAACAATATTCAGGTCAGCGACGATGAAGTGACGCGTGCGGTGGTGGAGCGCGCGCGCCAGTTTCCCGGACAGGAACAGCAGGTGTGGGATTATTATCGCCGCAATCCGCAGGCGATGGCCTCCGTCCGCGCTCCCCTGTACGAGGAAAAAGTCGTCGACTTCCTCCTCGAGCTTGCCAACGTGACCGAAAAGCCGGTCTCCCGCGAAGAGCTCTACAAAGAGGAAGACGAGAAGGCGGCCTGAGCCTCAGGTCGTCACCTGCTTCCACTGCGACGATATCGCGCGGCGCCCCGTCCGGGGTGGCCGCGCCTGAGGATGCGAGATGCGCGACCCCATTGAAACGTACAACAGCTATCTGGTTCCCATGGTGGTCGAGCAGACCAATCGCGGGGAGCGGTCCTACGACATTTATTCGCGCCTGCTGAAGGAGCGGATCATCTTCCTCACGGGGCCGGTGGAAGACGGCATGTCCACCCTGGCGGTGGCGCAGCTCCTGTTCCTGGAAGCCGAGAATCCCAAGAAGGAAATCTCGATGTACATCAACTCCCCCGGGGGGGTGGTGACGTCGGGCCTCGCGATCTACGACACCATGCAGTTCATTCGCCCGCCGGTGTCCACCCTGTGCATCGGGCAGGCCGCGTCCATGGGCTCGCTGCTGCTCACCGCCGGCGAAAAGGGCCTGCGTTTCGCACTGCCGAACGCCCGAATCATGGTCCACCAGCCGTCCGGCGGGTTCCAGGGCCAGGTCACGGACATCATGCTCCACGCCCAGGAAATCCTCAGCCTCAAGAAGCGGCTGAATGAAATCTATGTGAAGCACACCGGCCGCACCTTTGGCGAAATCGAGAACGCGCTGGAACGCGACAACTTCATGACGGCCGGGGCCGCGCAGGAATTCGGCCTGATCGATTCCGTGCTCGACCAGCGCCCCGCGGAAGAGCCCGCCAAGGCCTGATCCGCCCCTTTTTAGGGGCCAAGTGGACGCACGGCCCTTGCGTGCAGTGCAAGATCGCGCTTGCATGGGGCCATGAGCCGGCATTTGAACCGGCTGTGGCGGTACCCTGTGGTTCTTCCCGCCTCGGGACACTGTTCAGGGACCCGCCACGGCAGGCCGTGTCGACTGGCGTCACTGCGTCGATCGGGAAGCTTCACCTCTTTTCGACGATGCCATCCTCAGGCAAGCGGTCTGGGCATAATCTGTGCATGTGCCTTGATTGCAACGCGAGAGGGTGATTGGCTGAACTTCGGCCGAAAGCCGAACGGTACCGGGGGCGGCCTCTGCCGCGTCTGGTCCTGAATTTGGTCCAACGTCAGCGCGCTTAGGCGGGTGGACGGGCGGACCGGACGGAGAAGAAGATGAGCAAGACCGGCGGCAGCGACAGCAAGAACACGCTTTACTGCTCGTTCTGCGGCAAAAGCCAGCACGAGGTCCGCAAGCTCATCGCAGGACCTACGGTCTTTATTTGCGACGAGTGTGTCGAACTGTGCATGGATATCATCCGCGAGGAGTCGAAATCCTCGCTGGTGAAGTCGCGGGATGGCATTCCGACCCCGAAGGAAATCCGCAAGGTCCTGGATGATTATGTCATCGGCCAGGAGCATGCGAAGAAGGTCCTCTCGGTGGCCGTGCACAACCATTACAAGCGCCTCAACCACGCCACGAAGCATGGCGACGTCGAACTGGCCAAGTCCAATATAATGCTGATCGGGCCCACCGGCTCGGGCAAGACGTTGCTGGCGCAGACGCTCGCGCGCATCCTCGACGTGCCGTTCACCATGGCCGACGCCACCACGCTCACCGAAGCGGGCTATGTGGGCGAGGATGTGGAGAACATCATCCTCAAGCTGCTCCAGGCCGCCGATTACAATGTGGAGCGGGCGCAGCGCGGCATCGTCTATATCGACGAAATCGACAAGATCAGTCGCAAGTCCGACAATCCCTCCATTACCCGTGACGTGTCGGGCGAGGGCGTGCAGCAGGCGCTGCTGAAGATCATGGAAGGCACGGTCGCTTCCGTGCCGCCCCAGGGCGGCCGCAAGCATCCCCAGCAGGAATTCCTGCAGGTGGACACGACCAACATCCTGTTCATCTGCGGCGGCGCGTTCGCCGGGCTCGACAAGATCATCTCGACCCGCGGCAAGGGCGGCACCTCCATCGGCTTCGGCGCCAAGGTTGCGCCGGTGGAAGAGCGTCGGCCGGGCGAAGTGTTCCGCGAGGTGGAGCCCGAGGATCTGCTGAAGTACGGCCTGATCCCCGAGTTCATCGGCCGTCTGCCGGTCCTGGCGACGCTCGGCGATCTCGACGAGGCGGCCCTGAAGCAGATCCTGTCCGAGCCCAAGAACGCGCTGGTGAAGCAGTATCAGCGCCTGTTCGAGATGGAGAACGTGGATCTCACCATCCACGAGGAGGCACTCGGCGCCATCGCCCGCAAGGCGATCGAGCGCAAGACCGGCGCCCGTGGCCTGCGCTCCATCATGGAAGGCATCCTGCTCGACACCATGTTCGACCTCCCCGGCCTTGAGGGCGTGGAGGAAGTGGTGATCAGCAAGGAGGTGGTCGAGCAGGGAGCCCGGCCGCTTTATATCTACGCCGACCGTGTCGGCGATGCCGGCGCCAGTGCGTGACGCTTCGCATTCCGCTCAAGCCCCTCGCGCCGCGCGCGCGGGGGTGGTGTCGAAGCTTGCCCATGGCGCGGCTTTTCTTTTCGGCGGAACGGGATCTGGCACTTTCGAGCCGATCCGCCGGAGACTTGATCCGGCGATCTTGAAACCCGTGGGTCGGCTCTCCATTTCAATTTCGAAGAATCCGGTCCCCGGGCTCGGTACTCGTGCCTCTCGCGGCTTTGCCCCTTCTGCATTGCCCGCTCCAGCATTGAAAATCCGCTCCCGTCCCGGCTGCGCTGTGCAGGCGGACAGGCGTCCGTCTGTGCCGGCGTCAAAAGAAAGGATTGGGTCATGACGAGCCAAAAGCCGCGCCCTGCGCTCGTTGCCGGCGTCTCTCAGACGTTCCCGGTGCTTCCGCTTCGGGATATTGTTGTTTTCCCCCATATGATCGTTCCCCTCTTCGTCGGCCGCGAGAAGTCCATTCGCGCGCTGGAAGAGGTGATGCGCGGCGACACCTATATCCTCCTGGCGACCCAGGAGAATGCCTCCGACGACGATCCGGCGACCGACGCGATCTACAACGTCGGCACGCTCGCCACCGTGCTGCAATTGCTGAAGCTGCCCGACGGCACCGTGAAGGTGCTGGTGGAAGGCATCACCCGCGCGCAGGTGGTCAAGTATACCGAGCGCACCGACCTCTATGAGGCCGAGGCGATCACGCTCGACGACGAGGTCGGTGACCGCGTCGAGGGCGAGGCGCTGGCCCGCTCGGTGGTCAATGAGTTCGAGAATTATGTGAAGCTCAACAAGAAGGTGTCGCCCGAGGTGGTCGGCGTCGTCGGCCAGATCGACGACCATTCCAAGCTCGCCGATACCATCGCCTCCCATCTCGCGGTGAAGATCCCCGAGAAGCAGGGCGTGCTGGAGACCATCAAGGTCGCCGAGCGCCTGGAGAAGGTGCTCGGGCTGATGGAGAGCGAAATCTCCGTGCTCCAGGTGGAGAAGCGCATCCGCACGCGGGTGAAGCGCCAGATGGAGAAGACCCAGCGCGAGTATTATCTCAACGAGCAGATGAAGGCGATCCAGAAGGAACTCGGCGACGAGGACGGCCGCGACGACCTTCAGGAGCTGGAAGACCGCATCAAGAAGACCAAGCTCTCCAAGGAAGCCCGTGAAAAGGCGACCCACGAGCTGAAGAAGCTGCGCCAGATGTCGCCCATGTCGGCGGAAGCCACCGTGGTGCGCAATTATCTGGACTGGCTGCTGTCGATCCCGTGGGGGATCAAGAGCAAGGTCAAGAAGGACCTGCCGTTCGCCCAGTCGATCCTCGATGCCGACCATTACGGCCTCGACAAGGTCAAGGAGCGGATCGTCGAATATCTCGCCGTGCAGAGCCGCGCGAACAAGCTCTCGGGCCCCATCCTGTGCCTCGTCGGCCCTCCGGGCGTCGGCAAGACCTCGCTGGGCAAGTCCATCGCCAAGGCGACCGGCCGCGAGTTCGTGCGCGTCTCCCTCGGCGGCGTGCGGGACGAGGCGGAGATTCGCGGTCACCGGCGGACCTATATCGGCTCCATGCCCGGCAAGATCGTGCAGTCAATGCGCAAGGCGAAGAAGTCCAACCCGCTCTTCCTGCTCGACGAAATCGACAAGATGGGCGCGGACTTCCGCGGCGATCCGTCCTCGGCCCTGCTGGAAGTGCTGGATCCGGAGCAGAACGCCACGTTCAACGACCATTATCTGGAGGTCGATTACGACCTGTCGAACGTGATGTTCGTGACCACCGCCAACACCCTCAACATCCCGCCGGCTTTGCTGGACCGGATGGAGGTGATCCGCATCGCCGGGTACACCGAGGATGAGAAGGCGGAGATCTCGCGCAAGCATCTGATCCCGAACGCGGTTCAGAAGCATGGCCTGCAGCCGAAGGAATTCGCCATCGACGATGGCGCCCTGATGCTGCTGATCCGCCGCTACACCCGCGAGGCGGGCGTGCGCAATTTGGAGCGCGAGCTCTCCACACTGGCCCGCAAGGCCGTGAAGGAGCTGGTGATGTCCAAGCGCAAGTCGGTGAAGGTCACCACCAAGAATCTCGAGGACTTCCTCGGGGCGCCGCGCTTCCGCTATGGCGAGATCGAGGGCGAGGATCAGGTGGGCCTGGTGACGGGTCTCGCCTGGACCGAGGTGGGCGGCGAACTGCTGACCATCGAAGGCGTCATGATGCCCGGCAAGGGCAAGATGACGGTGACGGGAAACCTGCGGGACGTGATGAAGGAATCCATCTCGGCGGCGGCGTCCTACGTCCGGTCGCGCGCGGTCGATTTCGGCATCGAGCCGCCGCTGTTTGAGCGCCGGGACATCCATGTCCACGTGCCCGAAGGCGCGACCCCGAAGGATGGCCCTTCCGCCGGCGTCGCCATGGCGACCACGATCGTCTCGGTGCTGACCGGAATTCCGGTGCGGCGCGACGTGGCCATGACGGGTGAAATCACCCTGCGCGGCCGTGTCCTGCCCATCGGCGGGCTGAAGGAAAAGCTGCTCGCGGCCCTGCGCGGCGGCATCAAGACCGTCCTCATCCCCGAGGAAAACGCGAAGGACCTGGCCGATATTCCGGCCAATGTGAAAAACGCCATGGAGATCATTCCGGTCTCGCGGATGGACGAAGTGCTCAAGCATGCGCTGGTTCGCACGCCCGAGCCCATCGAATGGACCGAACGGCCCATCACGGCCGCCGTGCCGGAGGAAGATGCCGCTGGCGTGGTTGCTCACTGAGCAATTTCAAAGACTTAAGCCATAAAGAGAGGCGGCCCCGAAAGGGTGCCGCCTCTTTCGTTTTGCGTCACGTCATGCGGGAAATCGTGCATTGATGCGGGTTTGTGGCGGATCGCGCTTGCAAAAGCCGCATTTTCCGTAAAGCTTCCCGCCCATCGCTGCGGGCTTTGATGTCCCTCGATTCGAAGATAACAACGGAAGGAACGGTCACATGACCACCAAGAACGAACTGATCGCCGCGGTGGCCGACGAGGCCAAGCTGACGAAGGCGGCTGCGGCGGCCGCGGTGGACGCGACGTTCGATATCATCGCCCAGGCCCTGCAGAAGGGTGAAGAAGTGAAGCTCATCGGCTTCGGCTCTTTCTCGGTGGTGAGCCGCGCGGCGCGCGAAGGTCGCAATCCCCGCACCGGCAAGCCCGTGAAGATCAAGGCCTCCAAGGCTCCGAAGTTCACGCCCGGCAAGGGCCTCAAGGAAGCCGTCAACGGCTGATCGTCCACCCGTGGGGGTGCTGCTTCGTCGCCAAGACCAAGAAGCGCCCCCCGGGTCGCGGCGGTGCAGCCGGCGCCGGAGGATGCGTGTTGTCTCACGCGCGCCGATCGCCTCTGCCGCCATGTGAGGCTTCGCCGGGCCGGCCGCCCAGTGCGCGCAAATCGGACTGCGGGCCGCTTGGGTTCCGGCTCCTGGGTCGTCCGGGACGTTTGGGTGGGCTGCGGCGCCGAATGCGCATCGGCGCGATGCCCCTCCCGAGCGTTTGAAGGCTCCACAGGAGCCAGACCATGATCTCCCCATCCCGTTCTCTTCGCTGCGGCGTCGAACAGGCCGTGCGCGCCTGCGAGGCGGCGCTGGGATCGTCCGGCATCGAAGGCCTTCCGCGCGGGGTTTTTGGCATTTGGGGATGCCGCCGCGCGTCGCTTGCGTGCGGAGCGGACGGCGCTTAAAGCTCGTCCGGTAACGGTCCCCCGGACCTGAGATGTGATCCTCCCCCGATTTGGTGGACACCCATGTTAGCTTTTGCGAGCTTCAGAGGAGTGTTCGATGGGCAGACGGCGTCGGGTGTTTCCAGAGGCGTTCAAGCAGGAGGCCGTTGACCGGGTGACCTCCAGCGGCGTTGCCACCAGGCAGGTGGCACAGGAGCTGGGGTTGCACGAGACGGTGCTGCGCCGGTGGGTGAGAGACCTCGCCCCCCAGGCGAGGGGGCCGGCGCGGCGCCCGATCCCGCAGGCGCCGGCCCCCTCGCCGGCAGACCTTGCTGCGGAGAACGCGCGGCTCAGGCGGGAGAACGAACGGCTGCGGATGGAGCGCGACATCCTAAAAAAAGCCGCGCTCATCTTCGGAGCGGCCTCCCGATGACGTTCGGGTTCGTCGATGAGCATCGCGATGTGTGGCCGGTCCGTGTGATGTGCGAGGCCCTGGGGCGGTCGGCCAGTGGCTATTATGCATGGCGCGCCCGGCCGGAGAGTTCGCGCGCGCAGACCAACCGGGCGCTCACCGAAGATATCCGGCTGATCCACGCCGAGAGCAGCGGGACCTATGGTGCCCCGCGGATCCATGCGGTCCTGCGGGGGCACGGTCGGCGCGTGGGCCGTTCCCGGATCGAGCGGCTGATGCGCCGCGCTGGCATCCGGGGCCTGGCCGCCTAGCCAAGGCGCACGCGGACGACCGACAGCCGCCATTCCTATCCGATCGCTCCCAACAGGCTCGCGCGCAATTTCACGACCTCCGCCCCGAACCAGGTCTGGCTGGCGGACCTCACCTACATCCCCACAGGCGAGGGCTGGCTCTACCTTGCCGGCGTGCTCGACATGCACACCCGCAAGCTGGTCGGCTGGTCCATGCGCGAGACACTGCACACACAGATCGCGCTGGAGGCCCTCGCCATGGCCATCGAGCGCCAGAGGCCGGCACCCGGCCTGATCCACCACTCGGACCGCGGCATTCAATATGCTGCCGAGGCCTACCGCGGGGCGCTTGCCACCGCGGGCATCACCCCATCCATGAGCCCGCAGGGGCGATTGCTGGGACAATGCACCGATGGAGAGTTTCTTCCATACCCTGAAAACCGAGCGGGTCCATCATCGCCTCTATGCCACCAGGGCCGAGGCGCGACGGGACCTGTTCGGGTATATAGAGGGCTTCTACAATTCACGCCGCCTGCACTCGGCCCTCGGCTACATCAGCCCGGCCGAGATGGAACGCAGAGCGGCTTAACCCCGTCCACTTTTTCGGGAGAAGATCACCCCTCGCTTCACTTCCGTGATCAAAGCATCGTGAATGCGAGCTGTCTGTCATAAAATCTGTCCTTCGACCCCTTCGACGGCAGCTCACAGTTAGCCGCATCGCCCCGGCTTCCTGGCTATCGCCGAGCGCCGTCCATGCTCAGTTGCAGCTATTGCGCCGGACTTGTGCCGTGTGGCGGGCCACGCTAAGGCTCAACGAAACATTGTTGTCTTGGTGCGTACGGATTGCGATAGCGACGCGCGGCTGACGAGAGCGCATTAAACCCGCTGATCGCCAATGGAGTTAAGACTAGTGGTTGAACAATCGCCGCAAGCAACGGTAAAAAAATACGGCCACAAGCCGCGCATACTCGTGATGATCCCTGCTGGCAAGCGCTACCAGCACGACAATGTGATGATCTACGACCAAGTCCGCGACGACTATATCAGGTCGTACTTCAACACGGGCGACATGATGGTCTATGATTCCATGCTCAAGTTGCTCGACTTCCATGACATGGACGTGCTCAAGATCGCCAATCCAACGGAAGCCGATATTGACCGCTACAATAGAAGCTTTGACTACGTCATTCTGCGCGGCTCAAACTTCATCCACGAGCATATGCAATGGGAGAAAGCCGAATGGGTGTTGAACCAAATCAAGATCCCGGTGTACGCTATCGGCGTCGGCGCCCAGGCTGAGACCCGACGCAAGATCTCGCTGCCGCCGGAGAGCCGGAAGGTCTGGGAGCTGATCGCCGAGCGCTCGGTGGCGGTCGGCGTACGCGGATCGTATACAGCGGAAGTCCTGAACGACAACGGAATCAAGAACACCGAGATCGTCGGCTGCCCATCTTTGTTCCGCAACCGCGATCGCAACCTTGGATTGCGATTAAGGGTGCCAATGGATGTTAAGAAGGTGGCATTCAGCTTGAGACGTGAGACGAGCCACTATTACGCAGCCGATATGAAGTCGTTCGTGTCAACACAACGCGAGTTGCTGCTGCGCATTGCCAGCGCCTACGACACCACAGTGACCATCCATGGAGAACCGGAGGAAAAGGCTTTCTTCACCGGCGATGCCGCGGCCATCGCCAGGGCCACCGAGACGCTTCGCAAAAACGGCTGGTTCACGCCGGAGTTCGAACAGCGGCTGACCGAGATTTACGGCGCGCGGCTGTTCCTCAACGATCGCGTAGAAGATTATGATGCCCTTATTCGGACGCAGGATTTCGCGATCGGCTATCGCGTCCATGGCATTTTGCCGGCGCTGGCCAACGGCACGCCGGGCGTGCTTGTTGACTATGATAGCCGCTCGGGCGAGCTTGCCGAGACATTCTCGATTCCGCGTGCGGCTGACAAGGAGGTACTGGCGCGCCCCTTCGACGAAATGTTCGCCCAAGAACAGTTCAACGCGTTTCTTTCGAACTTCCCCGCGAACTACGACCAGTTTAAAGGGTACCTGGACAATGCGGGAATTCCAAATAGAATGTGATTTCATCTAGGTATATTCAACAAATTTTCTCCCACCCGTTCTTCTGAATATGTCAGGGTGAAAGATGAAATGTAATGACTTTACGTCAGTCTGGGATAAGGTCAGCGCAAATAAACAGCGCATTTTTGCCCGCGCCGCTGGCGAAGAGCGCAGCGGATTTGAACGCGGCATTAGGCGTGATTTTCCGGCGATTGTCATAAGCCAAAGTTCAAAACTCGACGCTCCGGCCCGCTCCGGCCTCTGTATTCACAATTGGCTCATGCTTTGCGCGTGAAGTCGAAAATTCTCTCTTTAAGAGAGGCATGATCTCTGGGTGGAAATGCTGTTATCCGGCCTGAGGCCTATGAGCTTCAACTGAACCGCCCAGGGTTTGCCGGAGGCTCCAACTCTTGAGAAGGTGGGGCCACCATGAGCAAGACGACGAACAAGTTTTCGCCTGAGGTGCGGGTCGCGCTGTGCGCCTGGTCCTCGATCACGAGCACCCGTCCCGGTGGGCAACGATTGTCTCTGTGGCCGAGAATATCGGCTGCACTGCCCAGGCCCTGAACGAATGGATCAAGAAGGCCGAAGTTGATGCCGGCAAGCGGGCGGGGCGTCCCGACCGATACAGACGTCCGGTTGAAAGCGCTCGAACGCGAGAATTGCGAGCTGCGGCAGGCGAACGAGATCTGAATAGCCCCGAGTTTCGTAGACGCCGTCGGGCTACGTATTTTGCTGCCGTTCGAACTCCACGGGTGACAGCATCCCGTTCCTGACGTGCTTGCGCTTGGGGTTGTAGAACATCTCGATGTAGTCGAACACGTCCTGCCTTGCCTCTTCGCGCGTTCGGTAGGTCTTGCGGCGGATTCGCTCCCGCTTGAGCAGATTGAAGAAGCTCTCTGCCACCGCGTTGTCGTGGCAGTTCCCGCGCCGGCTCATCGAGTGCTCAAGATTGTGGTGCTTCAGGAAGGCAGCCCAATCCATGCTGGTGAACTGGGAGCCCTGATCCGAGTGAACCAGGACCGTGGTCTTCGGCTTCCGTCGCCATACCGCCATGAGCAACGCCTGCAGCACGACGTCGGTGACCTGCCGGCTCTGCAGTGACCAACCAATGACACGGCGGGAGAACAGGTCGATCAACACTGCCAGATAGGCAAAGCCTTCCTGGGTCCTGATGTAGGTGATGTCCGTCACCCACGCTTTGTCCTGCGCCTCGACATCGAACTGTCGGGCGAGGGTGTTGTCGACCACGACCGACGGCTTGCCGCCATGAGATCCTGGCCGGCGTCGATAGCCGATCTGAGCCTTGATCCCGGCCAGCCTAGCGAGGCGGGCGACCCGGTTGGCGCAACTGGTCTCGCCCTGATCGAGCAGGTCGTCATGCAGCTTGCGGTAGCCATAGACCCGGCCGCTTTCCTTCCAGGCCTTATCGAGAAGCTCGATCTGGCGCGCATCCTCCCGAGCTCTCCGGCTCAACGGATTCTTCAGCCAGGCATAGAAACCGCTGGGCTGGATGCGCAGGCAGCGACACATCGCCCGCACCGGGAACTGGCGGCGATGCTCGGCCACAAACGCGTATCTCACTTTGCATCCTTGGCGAAATACGCGGTGGCTTTTTTTAGGATGCCGCGCTCCTCGGTGACCCGCGCCAGTTCCGCTTTCAGACGGCGGATCTCTGCAGCCTGGTCAACACCAGCCGGGGCCGGTGGCTTCGAGAACTTCCGCTTCCAGGCGTAAAGCGAGTGCTGGCTAACGCCGAGCCGCTTGGACACCTCTGCAACAGGGTAGCCCCGCTCCGTGATCTGCGCGACCGCGTTACGCTTGAAATCGTCCGTGAAATGTCCGGGCCCCATCATGGCCTCCTTGCCTCAAAATTAGGGAAGAAGGCGTCCAAAAATCTAGGGGCTATTCAATCCTGCGCAAGGCGTCGGCGTATTTTGCCCAGGCGGAGCTCGACCGCCGGTTCAAGCCATCGTCGCATTTATCGACGATCATCGCGGGGCATATGGGGTGACGTTGTCCCAACTTCTATCCAGCTGTGAGTTTGCTGTGACGGTTGTATTTGCCCTGTCGGGCTTGCGGAGCGGCGGGGGCAGACACGGAGCCATTCTTGGCCCGGAGCGTCTGATCCCTCCGCGGATGGCACGTTGAGGCGAAGGCCGTTGGCGTCTGCCGTCCGAGCTTCGAGTGCGGCCGCGCGGTGTTGTAGTCGAGCTGCCACTGGGCGAGAGCCGCTCTGGCTTGGATCAGGCTGGAGAATAACGTTTCATTCAGCAGCTCGTCCCGTAGGCGGCCGTTGAAGTTCGCGATGAAGCCATTCTGCATCGGCTTGCCAGGGGTGATGTCATGCCATTCGACTCGAGCCGAGTCCGCCCAGCCCAGAATGACATTGGAGGTGAATGCGCTGCCATTGGCGCTGGCGATCATCAGCGGGCGGCCACGCTCCGCCAGCAGCCGATCGAGAGTTCGCGAGCGAAGCTGCGTTCCTGGGGCACCCTCTGCCTGGGTCCCACATCATGGAGGTTTACGCCCACGCCGACCCGGCCTATATGGCTGCCGGTGGTGAGGTGTTGCAAAAGCTGGTTCGCGCCATTTACGCGCCAGCGAGGAAAAGGCGGGAACCGGAAAAGCGAGCAGCTTGAACGGTTCGGGCGGTTAGCTCAGTTGGTAGAGCATCTCGTTTACACCGAGAGGGTCGGCGGTTCGAGCCCGTCACCGCCCACCATTTCTCTTCCGAATCTTCAGTGTTCCGTTGCCGCGTGAGACGGTTCGACCCTGGCCGCGGCCGCGCGGAGGCGTGTCCGGCGCGGCGTGCGGCGCGGCGTGTGAAATCCAGCTTGCGTGCGGCGTGGCGGTGGCGGGACGGAGAGTTTTGCACAGGCCGGCTAAAAATGCCGGCGCTTCGCTTGACTTGGTCCGGGGCGCGCCTTATCACCCGCCATCTCGACGCGCCGCCACGAAGGCAGCGTCGCTCGGGGGGTGTAGCTCAGTTGGTTAGAGCGCCGGCCTGTCACGCCGGAGGTCGCGGGTTCGAGCCCCGTCACTCCCGCCACTCATTCCCAGACAGATCATGATCGTCTTGCGTTGCGTCGCCGTGACGCGACGCGTGACCGTGCATGAGGCTTCGGCCTCGCGGCAGGCCTTGTGCGGAGGTTTTCCGCCGGCGCCGCCGGGTATGATCCCAGACTCTTCTTGTTCCTGATTTGTTCTTATGGAATCCTGGGGCTCATCCAACGAGGTGCCCCATGCCGCGAGAGCCTGAGCCCGGTCCTTCCCCGCGATCCCGCCGCGCCGACGCGGACCTCGCCGCGTTCGATGTCAGCGAGCAGGATATCGATGAGGCCATCACCGCCTGCGAGGGCGATGCGCGCGCGACCGTCCGGGCGCTGCTGGTGGCCTATGCCATGCTGGAACGGGACATGAGCCTGCGCGCCTCGGCGGGCTTTGTGCGCCGTCCCGCGCGCCCGCGCCGGCCGCCGGGATGAGGGGCAGTTCATGCCCGCCAGAGCACGCCGGAATCGATCTGCGCCAGGCTGGCGCGGCCGGTGAGCGCCATGGCGACTTCCAGCTCCGCCCGCAGCAGGTGAACCGCGTGCGCCACGCCCGCGGCGCCCGCCACCGCCAGGGCGTGGATATAGGGCCGGCCGATGAGCACCGCGCTCGCGCCCAGGGCCAGGGCCTTGAGGATATCGGTGCCACGCCGCACGCCGCCGTCCAGCAGCAGGGGCAGGGCGCCGGCCACCGCCTCGGCGATGCGGGGCAGCGCCTCGATGGTCGCGGGCACCGTGTCGAGCGCGCGCCCGCCATGGTTGGAGACGATCACGGCCGCCGCGCCCGCCTCCACCGCCCGCCGGGCATCGGCGGGGTTGAGAATGCCCTTCAGCACGATCGGCAGATCGGTGAGGCCGGCGAGCCAATCCAGGTCGCGCCAGGTGGGCGCGCCTTCCAGGAAGCCGGAAAACAGGGGGCTGCGGCCGATCTCGGCGTTGGCCGGCGGGCCGGCGCGCATGCCGTAGAGGTTTACCGGCTCGATGCCGGGCGGCAGGCGGAAGCCGGCGCGCTGCTCGCGGTTGCGCAGGCTCGCCGGCGCGTCAACCGTCACCACCAGGGCGCGATAGCCGGCCGCCCTGGCGCGCGCCGCCAGATCGGCCGTGAAGCCCCGGTCGTGCTGGATATAGAGCTGGAACCACAGCGGCCCGGTGGCGGCGGCGGCGATGCGCTCCAGGCTCTCGCTGGCCTGGGTGCTGACCACCGTCAAGGCCTTGGCGGCGCCCGCGCCCATCACGGTGGCGATCTCGCCCTCCGGCTGGACCAGCCGGTGATAGGCCACCGGCGCCAGCAGGATCGGATGTTCCAGCGCCACCCCCAGCAGGGAGAGGCGGGTTTCGGCGCCGGAAAGGTCCGCGAGCACGCTGTTCTGAAGCTTGATGCGGGAGAAGGCGGCGCGGTTTTCCCGCAGGGAGATTTCGTCCGCCGCGCCGCCGTTCACATAGGCGCGCGCGCTCTCGCTCATGCGCTGTTCGGCGCGCGCTTCATAATCGGCGAGGGCGACGGCGGGGGTTGAGAAATCCATGCTCCGTTTCATACACCAGCGCCGCGCGCGATGCGCGGGGCGGGATGCGAGCGCGGCCCCGCGCTTCGGGCACGGGGAGGGGACGCAAGACCGGCGCGCAGAAATGGTGGGGATTGGCAATGGTACAGGTGGGTGGGCTCGAACCACCGACCTCCGGTTCCACAGACCGGCGCTCTAACCAACTGAGCTACACCTGCGAAGCTCCGGCGCGCGGGGGCGCCGAAGAGAGCGCGGAACCTACTCGGGACGTTCCGGCATTTCAAGGGGGGCGGCGCGGATTGTCCAGCGCCGTTTTGAGCTTTCTCTCAGCGGTGAAGGCGCCGCGTCGGCGCCTCATCGCCGTAGACCGAATTTGGATCTGCCGCCTGTTGCGCGGGGTGCGACCCATGGGTGCGTCGCCGGCCGCGCACATCTCTCTCAGCCGTCATGAATGAGATCCAAGTTTTTCCATATGACAAAGCGTCACGATTGACGGGATCAAATAAAATCTTAAAAAAATTCACCCGATTAAGGGTTTTATGGGGGTGGAGGTAATGAAATACACGTTCGCAGGTCTCTGCTTTGCTTTGTCCTGTCTGTTGATGATCGCGGTACCGGCGAATGCGGCCGGCAAACAGGATTTCGTGCTCGTCAATAAAACTGGCTATGACATCAGCCACGTCTATGTGTCTCCCGTGAAGTCTGACGACTGGGAAGAAGACGTTCTCGGCAAGGATGTTCTGGAAGACGGCGATGCTTGGACGATCAAGTTCAGCCGCAACACGAACGCGTGCAAATGGGACCTGAAGGTGGTCTATTCGGACGACGACTCCTCCGCCGTGTGGAAAAATATCGATCTTTGCAGCGTGGCCAAGATTACGATTCGCTATAATCGTAAATCTGATACCACGAGCGCAACATTCGACTGAGCAAGGCGACTTTCCGTGTCTTGACCCCGCCCTGTGAAGGGCGGGGTTTTCTTTTGCGGATGCGGGCGCTCAGGCCGCGGGCGGTTCGGCGACGTCGGGCGCGGGCGTGTAGATCTTGCTGCCGCCGTCGCGGAATTTCTGCGCCATTTCCGCCATGCCCGCCGCGGCCTGGTTGTCGGCTTCGGCGCGGGCGATGTCGCCGGCCTCGATCTTCAGCTCCTGGGAAATCTTCATGGAGCAGAATTTCGGCCCGCACATGGAGCAGAAATGCGCCACCTTGGCGCCCTCCGCCGGCAAGGTCTCGTCGTGGAAGGATTCCGCCGTCTCCGGGTCGAGCGACAGCGCGAACTGGTCGCGCCAGCGGAACGAGAAGCGGGCCCGGGAGAGCGCATCGTCGCGGATGCGCGCGGCCGGATGGCCTTTCGCGAGATCCGCCGCATGGGCGGCGATCTTGTAGGAGATGACGCCCGTCTTCACATCGTCGCGGTTGGGCAGGCCGAGATGCTCCTTCGGCGTCACGTAGCAGAGCATGGCGGTGCCGAACCAGCCGATCATGGCCGCGCCAATGGCCGAGGAGATGTGGTCGTAGCCGGGGGAAATGTCGGTGACCAAAGGCCCGAGCGTATAGAAGGGGGCCTCGTGGCAGACCTTCAGCTGCTTTTCCACATTCTCGCGGATGAGGTGCAGCGGCACATGGCCCGGCCCCTCGATCATCACCTGGCAATCGTGCTTCCAGGCAATCTCGGTGAGCTCGCCCAGGGTCTCCAGCTCGGCGAACTGGGCCGCGTCATTGGCATCCGCGATGGAGCCCGGACGCAGGCCGTCGCCGAGCGAGAAGGCGACGTCATATTGGGCGAAGATCTCGCACAATTCCTCGAAATGATCGTAGAGGAAGCTCTCCTTGTGGTGCGCGAGGCACCACTTGGCCATGATCGAGCCGCCGCGCGAGACGATGCCGGTGACGCGGTTGGCGGTGAGCGGCACATAGGCGAGGCGCACCCCGGCATGGACGGTCATATAGTCCACGCCCTGCTCGGCCTGCTCGATCACCGTGTCGCGGAAGATCTCCCAGGTGAGGTCCTCGGCGACCCCGTTCACCTTCTCCAGCGCCTGGTAGATCGGCACCGTGCCGATGGGGACGGGGGAGTTGCGGATGATCCATTCGCGGATGGTGTGGATGTTCTTGCCGGTGGACAGGTCCATGACCGTGTCGCCGCCCCAGCGGATCGCCCACACCAGCTTGTCCACCTCCTCGGCAACACCCGAGGTGACGGCGGAATTGCCGATATTGGCGTTGATCTTCACCAGGAAGTTCCGGCCGATGGCCATCGGCTCGGTTTCGAGATGGTTGATGTTGTTGGGGATGATGGCCCGGCCGCGCGCCACTTCCTCGCGCACGAACTCGGCCGTGATGTCGGTGGGGATGGCCGAGCCTAAGCCCATGGCCTTGTGGTGCGGGTGGGCGCCGCCATTGGCGCGGGCGAGGTTTTCGCGCGCGGCCACATATTCCATCTCGGCGGTGATGATGCCGGCGCGGGCATAGGCCATCTGGGTCGGCCGCTTGCCCGGCTTGGCCTTCAGGGGCTTCCTGCCGGTGCGGTCGAACGCCGGTAGGTGGCTGGTCTGGCCCGGCTTCAGGCCATCGTCCTCCGGCTTCTGCGCGCGGCCTTCCACTTCCTCGACATCGCCGCGTTCGAGCACCCAGCCGCGGCGCAGCTCGGCGAGGCCCTTGGTGAGGTCGATCAGCGCCGCGGGATCGGTATAGGGGCCGGAGGTGTCATAGACCCGCACCGGGCGTTCGGCGGGATCGGACAGGCTGATCTCCCGCATCGCCACCTGGACGTCGGGACGGGTGGCGGGAACGAACACCTTGCGGGACTGGAGCAGGGGGCCTGTCGTCACCTTCAGGGATGAGGTGGAGGCTTCGTCGAGCATACGGATCTCCTTCAAGCTCGCGCTTCAAATGAGATCCGGGGATTCGAGCTTAGGAGACGGGGGGCCCGCAGAGCGATTCGCATGCGAATCCCGGCGCGCCTATTCCGATCCCTTCGCCGGCATGACCCGGATCAGGTTCGAAGGGTCATCGCGGCGCCGGCGGTCGTGACGACCGATCCGGAAGGCGATCTCTCAGCCCCCTCGCGGGGCTCCCCTTGGAATGCGTCCACAGTGGGCAGGGGATTGATCCATGTCAACGCTGCGGTGCAGCGATGTCGCGGTGCGTCGCAACACGGATTTGTGTGGGTCCGGAGGCGGCTTTGCAGCCTGCGGCCATGACTTTTCCTGGTGGAGTGCCTAAATCTCGCGGAGAAGCGCGGAATTCGGACGGAGAAGGGCTGAGATGCGCCAGTACCACGACCTTCTTCTGCGCATTCTGGCCGAAGGCGTCCGCAAGGAAGATCGCACCGGCACCGGCACGCTCTCCGTGTTCGGCCACCAGATGCGGTTCGACCTGGCCGATGGCTTCCCCTTGGTCACCACCAAGAAGCTGCATCTGAAATCCATCGTCCACGAGCTGCTGTGGTTTCTGGCGGGCGACACAAATATCAGATATCTCAAGGAAAACGGCGTTTCCATCTGGGACGAATGGGCGGACGCGAACGGCGATCTTGGCCCCGTCTACGGCCATCAGTGGCGGTCCTGGCCGACCCCGGAAGGCGGCGTGATCGACCAGATCGCCCAGGTTGTTTCCGACATCAAGCGCACTCCGGATTCCCGGCGCCTCATCGTAACCGCATGGAACCCGGCCGATGTGCCGAAGATGGCGCTGCCGCCCTGTCATTGCCTGTTCCAGTTCTATGTGGCGGACGGCAAGCTCTCCTGCCAGCTGTACCAGCGGTCGGCGGACGTTTTCCTCGGCGTTCCTTTCAATATCGCCTCCTATGCCCTGCTGGCCGCGATGGCGGCGCAGGTAACGGGGCTCAAAGCTGGCGAATTCATTCACACGCTGGGCGACGCTCACCTTTATTCCAACCATATGGAGCAGGCGCGAGAGCAATTGACCCGCGCCCCGCGCCCCCTGCCGCGTCTGGTGCTGAACCCGCAGGTGCGCGACATCTTTGCGTTTCGCTATGAGGATGTGGCGATCGAGGATTATAATCCCCATCCGGCCATCAAGGCACCGGTGGCCGTATGATGTGGGGCCTCACGCCCTTGTGTAACGCGCGGCCGTAACTTCGGCGCCGGGCTTTGCGTAACTTGGGCGACAGCGAGAGAATACGCCCCATGGCCCTGTTTCACGAACGCAACGGCAAGTTCAGCCCGGAACTGACGCTCACTCTTCTTGGGGCGGCGATCCCCGTACTCTGGCTCGCGGGCTGGGCTCTGGCCGGTGATCTCGGCGGCCGGCCGGTCGCGGCGGCGATCCATTTCACCGGCCTGTGGGCGGTGCGTTTCCTGCTCCTGAGCCTCGCCGTCACCCCGGTCCGGCGCCTGTTCCATTGGCCGAAACTGGTCCTGGCGCGCCGCAATCTCGGCCTCGCGGCCCTGTTCTATGCCGTGCTCCATCTCGGATTGTTCGTTGTGGATCAAGGGTATAGCTTTACGGCGGCGGGGCGTGAAATCGTCTTGCGATTCTATTTGACCATCGGCGCCGTGGCCGTTGCCCTGCTGCTGGCGCTGGGGGGAACCTCGTTTGACCGCGTCATCCGCCGCATGGGGGCAAAGCGCTGGAATGCCTTACACGCCAGCGTCTATGCCATTGCGATCCTTGCCATCGCGCATTTCCTCATCCAGTCGAAGCTGGATGTGACCGAGGCCGTCATGATGGGCGGCCTGCTGATCGTGCTGTTCGTCTATCGCATCGTCTTCCATTTCACGAACCGCGTGGGGCCCTTGGCCTTTGCCGGCGTTGCGGTGGTCGGCGCCGTGCTGACCGGGCTCGGCGAAATCGCCTGGTACGGCCTTCTGACCGGCGTCGATCCCTGGCTGGTGGCGACTGCGAATTTTCAGCCGCAGCTGGGGGTTAGCCCTGCCGGATGGGTGCTGATCGCCGGCCTTTCGCTGGCGCTGGCGGCGGCGGTGCGGCAGGTCGCGTTCCCGCCGGCGAAGGCGACCCGTGCGGGCAAGCCGACCGGGGCGAAGGCGCCGGCGCCCCAGTCCACGCTCGCCCGATAACGCGCTCCCGCGATCCGTTTCGGCCGGCCGCCCGATGGGCTAAGCTTGAACGGGGATCGCAGGGGGGCGGGCATGGACAAGAAGATCAAGGGAATCCTGTGGTGGGCGTGCCTGGTCGTGGCGCCTCTCATTCTCGCCGGCATGGAGCTTTTCCACCCGGCGGGCTTCACCACCGATCCAGGCATGTATGCCTATTTGTGCACGTCCCAGCCGTTCGACCCGCGCTATTGGGCGCTCGGCTATTTCGGACCGCACTGGTGGTTCACCATGCATATGATCCAGCTGCCGATGCTCGGCCTGGTGTCCGTGGGGCTCTGGATGGCGGTGAGCGGTATCGAAGAGGGCGTCGCCTGCCTTCTGGCGTGGCTGTCCCGCATCGCCACCTTCCTGTTTCTTATCACCTATACGGCGCTTGATTCCATTGGCGGAATCGGGCTCGGCCGCAGCATGCTCAATATCGATGCCATGCGCCTGGACGGAACGCTGAGCGCCGAGCAGGCCCAGGGTGCGATCGCCCTGCTGAACCGGAACTGGACCGACCCCTGGGTGGGCGGGGTGGGCTCCTTCATCAGCCTGTCCGGCTCGTGGACCATCTTCCTGGCCGCGCTCTGCGCCGCCGTCGCCCTGCATCTGACCCGGCGGGCGCCCTGGCCGGCGCTGGTTCTGCTGGTGGCGTTCGGCTGGGAGATCCAGACCGCCCACGCCAGCCCCCATGGACCCATCGGCTTCCTGCTGCTGGCGGTCGCAGGCGCATGGATTCGCCTTTCTGCCCGGCCGGCCGTGGCCCGCACCGGCCTTGCGGCCGCCTAAAGGATTTCATCGTTTCGTAGAAGCGATGAAAATCTCTAACCCATTGCATTAGCGCATTTTCTTTACGCGAAGCGGTGTCCGCTTCGCGCGAAAATACTCTAGAGCGCGCCTCAGGCGGCCATCTCGTCCATCAGCCCATCGAGCGCCGTGGCGGGGGAGGTGCGGGGCCAGTCGGGCATCTGGTGGCGAAACCAGGTTTCCTGGCGCTTGGCATAGCGGCGCGTGTCGCCCTGGCCGAGCGCGACCGCTTCGTCGCGCGCGATCTCGCCGGCGAGATGGCGCATCAGGGGCGGCACGCCGCAGGCCTTGAGCAACGGCCGGTCCGCGGCCAGACCGCGGGCGGCGAGCCGTTCCACCTCGGCCAGGGCGCCGGCTTCCATCATCAGGTCGAATCGCAGGTCGATCTGACGGCGCAGGACCTCGCGCTCGAGATGAAGCACGCGCTTCACCACCCCTTCAGCCGGCAAGGCGGGCGGCTGCATGGTGCGCTGCCACGCGCTGAGCGAACGGCCGGTCGCCTCAACCACTTCCAGCGCGCGCAAGATGCGTTGGCGGTCGTTGGGCGCAAGGCGGAAGGCGGTCTCCGGGTCCAGTGTCGCGAGACGGCTGTGGAGCACGGGTGCGCTCTCGCCTTCGGCCGCGGCGCGAAGGGCGGCCCGCACCTCGCCGGGGATCGGGGGAATGGCGACCAGCCCCTCGGTCAGGGCACGAAAATAAAGGCCCGTGCCGCCGATCACGATGGGAAGCTGATGCGCCTCCCGCGCCGCCGCGATGGCGGCGATCACCTCGGCGAGCCAGCGGCCGACCGAATACTCCTCCGCTGCGGCGGCATGGCCGTAGAGCCGGTGGGGCACCCGCGCTTCCTCCTCAGGGCTGGGTCGCGCGGTGAGAATGCGCAAGTCCCCATAAACCTGCATGGAATCTGCATTGATGACGACACCGCCGGTGCGTTCGGCGAGGGCTATCGCGACCGCGGACTTGCCGCTGGCCGTTGGACCTGCGATGAGCACCGCCGACGGTTTCAAGCTTTCCTCATTGGACAGACCATGGTGTATGTCGCGACACTTATCGTAAATCCCTCTGACGCGACCTTAACGCGCGAAATGATTCACGCCGCACGCGCCGTTCTGCCCGGCGCGGAGGAGGAGCGCGTTCTGGCCGCCGAGGTGGCGGTGGACATTCCCTTCGACCCTGAACTTGGGGCTGATACGCGCATCCTCGCCGATGAAGTACGCACCGCGCTCGCCGGCGCGCCGGTGGACGTGGTGGTGCAACTGGCCGCCGCCCGGCGCAAGCGCTTATTCATCGCCGACATGGATTCCACCATGATCGGCCAGGAATGCATCGACGAACTGGCGGACGTGATCGGCATCAAGGCCCATGTGGCGGCGATCACCGAGCGGGCGATGCGCGGCGAAATCGCATTCGAGCCGGCGCTTCGCGAGCGCGTGGCGTTGCTCAAGGGGTTGCCGGCGCGCGTGGTCGATGAGGTTCTGAGCAGCCGCATTTCGCTCACCCCCGGCGGTGCCGAGCTGGTCGCCACCATGAAGGCGAACGGGGCATACACGGCGTTGGTTTCCGGCGGCTTCACCCTGTTCACCGATGCGGTCGCTTCGCTGCTCGGCTTTGATGAAAATCGGGCGAACCGGCTGGTGATCGAAGAGGACCTGTTCGCGGGGCGGGTGGAGGAGCCGATCCTGGGGCGCGATGCCAAGACCGCATCCCTCATCGAGCTGCGGGACCGGCTGCATCTTTCCCCGTCCGAGACCCTGGCGGTGGGAGATGGCGCGAACGATCTCGGCATGCTGGGCGAGGCGGGCCTTGGGGTGGCGTTCCACGCCAAGCCGAAGGTGGCCGAGGCGGCCCATGCTCGCATCGACCATGGGGACCTCACCGCGCTGTTGTATCTCCAGGGCTATTCGGCCGAAGATATCCGGCAGGCTTGAACACATCGGGAAATCAAACGGGATAAAAAAGCCCGGAGGTGCCGGGCTTTTTCTGCGCCTGGATGAACCGGTCAGTTCAGCGGGATGGCCGCGAACTGGACCTGCCCGTCGGCATCGGAAATCAGCAGCAGGGCGGATTTCTTGCCGTCCTTCTTCAACCCGTCGACTCGCTTTTGCACGTCGTCGGGGCTGGAAACCGCTTCCTGGCCCACCTCGACCACGATCTGCCCGGGCTTGAGGCCCTTTTCGGCCGCGGGCGAATTGCGATCCACATTGAGGATCACGACGCCCTTCACGGTGTCCTTGATCTTGAAGCGCTTGCGCAGGTCATCGCTCATGGGCGCGAGTTCCAGGCCGAGCGATTTCTTGGCTTCCGGCTTTGCCGCATCGCCGGGCGCCTTCGTGGCGGCGGCGGCCTTTTCGTCATCGGGCATGCGCGCGATCTTCAGGCGCAGGGTTTCTTCCTTCCCCTTGCGCACGACCACCACATCCACCTCCTTGTCCACCGCCGTATCGGCGACGAGACGGGGGAGGTCGCGCATTTCCTTCACGTCCTTGCCGTCGAAGCGCACCACGACATCGCCGGCCTTGAGGCCCGCCTTCGCGGCCGGCCCGCCGTCATTGACGCCGCCCACCAGCGCGCCCCGCGGCTTGCCGAGGCCGAGGCTCTCGGCGATTTCGTCGCTGACGCTCTGGATGCGCACGCCGATCCAGCCGCGGCGCACTTCCTTGAACTGCTCAAGCTGGGCGATCACCGGGGTCGCCGTGGACGCGGGCACGGCGAAGCCGATGCCGATCGAGCCGCCCGAGGGGGAGATGATGGCCGTATTGATGCCGATGACTTCGCCGTCCATGTTGAACAGCGGACCGCCGGAATTGCCGCGATTGATGGCGGCGTCGGTCTGCAGGAAGTTGTCGTACGGGCCCGCATTGATGTTGCGGTTGCGCGCCGAAACCACGCCCACCGTCAACGTGCCGCCCAGGCCGAACGGATTGCCGATGGCCATCACCCAGTCACCGACCCGCATCTTGTCGGAATCGCCGAACTTCACGAAGGTCAGCGGCTTCTCGGGCTTCACCCGCAACAGCGCGAGGTCGGTCTTCGTGTCGCGCCCGACCAGTTCCGCCTTGAGCTTCGAGCCGTCGTTGAAATTGGCATAGATTTCGTCGGCATCGGCGATCACGTGATTGTTGGTCACGATCAGGCCCGAAGGATCGATGACGAAGCCGGAACCGAGGGAGGAAACCTTGCGGCCGCGTCCGCCGTCCCGACCTTCACCGTTCTGATCGCCGTCCTGCTGCTGACGGCGCTTGAAGAATTCGTCGAAGAAATCCTCGAACGGCGAACCGGGCGGCAGCTGCGGCGTGGGCACGCTGCGAGAGGGCGCCACATTCTGCGAGGTGGAGATGTTCACCACCGCGTCCATGACCTTTTCGGCCACGTCGGCGACGGTATCGGGGCCTTTGCCGGGAGCCGCGAGGGTCGGCGCCGACCAGGCGAGGGGTGCGCTCAGCGCCACCGCGAGCAGCGGCATCTTGAGCGCGGAGAAAAGGCGAGCGGACATGAAGCGAGCGGACATGGCCTCTCCTCAGGGGCGGGGCGAAACAAGGACCCAGGCAAAGCCGCACGACGGCGGCGAGTGCTAGGCCTCGCCTGTCAATGCGGCGGAAACGCGACGCGGCGTCAACCGTGCCGCGCAGTTTATCCGCGGACCAGCCAGACCAGAACCACCCCCAGCGCCCCGGCGACCAGCCCGGCGATGCGGACCGGCGTTTCCGGCGCTTGCAGCACCGCCTTTATGGCGCTGCGCCACGCCGCCGGAAAGGCGGCGAGGCAAAGACCCTCGATCACGAGGACCAAGCCGAGGGCGGCAACCAGATCGCGCATCGACTCCCGCGCCGCGATCAGCGCACGGGCGCGGGTTGCGCCGGGACGGAGGCCGCGCCGGCGGCCGGTGTCGGCACGGACGCGGACGGGACCGGCTTTCCGCCATTGCCGAACGGGTCGGCGAAATAGCGGAAGAAAGTCGAGTCCGGACTGATCAGCAGGCGCGTGTCGCCGGGCTTGAGGCTCGCCTCATACGCCTGCATGGAGCGATAGAAGGCGAAGAAGTCCGGATCGCGGCCAAACGCATCGGCGAAGATGGCATTGCGTTCCGCGTCGCCCTGACCGCGCAACTGCTCGCCGCGCGAGGTTGCCTCGGCCACAACGATGGTGGCTTCACGCTCCGCCCGCGACCGTAGACGCTGGGCCGCCTCCGCGCCCTGCGCCCGGATTTCTGCGGCCTCGCGCTGGCGTTCGGTCTGCATGCGCTGGAACACCGCCTGGCTGTTGGCCTCGGGCAGGTCGGCGCGGCGGATCCGCACATCCACGACGACGATACCGAAGTTGGACGCTTCCCGATTCACCTGCTCGGCGATCCGGCGCATCAGTCCTTCGCGCTCGTCGCGCACGACGCTGGTGAAGGTGCTTTCGCCAAGAACGCGCCGCAGCGACGAGTTGAGGATCGTCGCGAGCCGGGAATTGGCGGCCTCGATCGAGCCCACCGCCTGATAGAAGCGCAGCGGGTTCGAAATGCGGTAGCGGGCGAAGGCATCGACCACCAAGCGCTTCTGGTCGGAGGCGATCACTTCCTGGGAGGGATTTTCCAGGTCCAGGATGCGCTTATCCAGATAGACCACGCTGTCGATGAACGGGATCTTCCAGTGCAGGCCAGGCGTGGTGATGGGCGTCAGGGGATCGCCCAGCCGCAGCACCAAGGCCTGCTGGGTCTGGTTGACGATGAAGGCGGAGGAATAAAGGCCGATCAGCACGACCACGGCGATGACGGCCAGGATGCCGCCGAGAACGGGATTTTTCATCGGGCGGCTCCTTGGGGCTGGGTGGTGCCCTGGGGCGCCGTCGATCTGCGTCCGATGTCGGCGAGCGGGAGCACCGGCACCACGCCGCCTTCGCGGGCGGTGGAATTCTGATCCACCAGCACCTTGTCCATGCCGCCGAGCACGCGCTCCATGGTTTCGAAATACATGCGCTGGCGGGTCACGTCCTTCGCCTTCACATATTGGTCATAGATGCTGAGGAAGCGCTCGGCCTGACCACGGGCTTCCACCACGGTGCGCTCGCGATAGGCCTGCGCTGCGTTGTCGATCTGCGCCGCCTGTCCGCGCGCCTCGGGAAGCACCCGATTGGCATAGGTCTGCGCTTCGTTCTGGGCGCGCTCCGCATCGGCGCGGGCGGCCTGGACGTCGCGGAAGGAATCGATGACCTGCGAGGGCGGATCGACTTTCTGCATCTGCACCTGGGTGATCTGCACGCCGGCGCCATAGCTGTCCAGAGTGCGCTGCATGAGGTCGTGCACGTCCTGCTCGATGGTCTGTCGGGCGCCGGTGAGGATCGGCTGGATATTGGTGCGGCCGATCACCTCGCGCATGGCGCTTTCCGCCACCGCCTTGATGGTGCCCTCTGGATTCTGCACGTTGAACAGGAACTTCTCGGCGTTGCTGATCACCCAGAACACGGCGAAGTCGACGTCGACGATGTTTTCATCACCCGTGAGCATCAGGCTCTCTTCGGGAATGTCGCGCATCACGGTGCTGCCGCGGCGCGGATCCTCGGTGAGGCGCATGCCGATATCGAGCCGGTTCACCCGCGTCACCTTGGGCGTGATCACCGTTTCGATGGGATAGGGCAGGTGGTAGTTGAGGCCCGGCTGGGTAATCTCCACGAACCGGCCGAAGCGGAGCACGACGCCCTGCTCGTCGGGCTCGACCCGATAGAAGCCGGACAGCAACCAGCCGGCCACGACGAGCGCCACCACGAGAATCGCGCCCTTGGTGCCCAGGGACCCCGGAAGCATGTTCTTGAGCCGATCCTGACCGCGCCGGATCAGGTCTTCAATGTCCGTTGGCGTTGGTCCCGAAGAGGAAGGTCCCGTACCCCAGGGACCGCGCGGCCCGCTTCCCCACGGGCCACCGCCCTGATTCTTCCACGACATCCGCCGTCTCCCGTTGGAGCGCCACACACGGGCGGTCCACCACAATCGAAACCGCCTGCGTCTCTGAGCTCCAACGACTCGCCCAGAAGGCGCGTCCGGATCGTCTGACTGGCAGCGGGTTATAGAAAGGCACGCGCCACGTTTCAACGCAGCGCGTGCTTCACAAGAGAGTCAGATAGGGGCCCCACCAAGCTTACGCAACGGGAGTTCCGGTTGCTCCCGTGCGGTCGGTGGCGCTGGAGGCGCGACTGGGTGCCGCATGACCGCGGTAGTGATCGAGAACGAAGAGGCGGATTGCGGAAGACAGATTCCCCTGCGTGCGCGACGAGTCGATGGTCGCGACAAGGTCAGACAATGTGAGGCGGCGGCTGCTCGCGATTTCCTTCAGGGCGTCCCAGAAGGCATCTTCGAGACTCACGCTGGTCTTGTGACCGGCGATCACGATGGATCTTTTCACAACGGGGCTTTTCATGTGTTTTCCCTCTTCGTGAGCAAATGACCCTCAAGACGCAGGGCTTTATTCCGCTGTTCCGCGGCCTCAGCTTCCCGCTCAGCCTTGGTGCGTCCGAACCGAATCCGGTTCTCGGCGGCCTCAGCCTGCGCCTCTCTGCGTGCGCGGTCTTTGCGCGAACGCCGAAGATTCACGATCTCGCTCACTTCAAGCCTCGACAAGCGGCATGGTTCCCCCCAAACCGGGCCGAGCTTCACGACCTTCAGAATAGATAAAACCTTGGTCTATCCACCTGAAAGCGCGATCAGGTCACAACACGCCTGATCCTCGGCGAACCTATGGCAAATCTAGAGAGAACGGCCCTCCTCCGGTACCGTCTTATAACTATTTTACCATTCGTTGGGCCTCGGCCTTGTTCCGGGCTGTGCTAAAAGCCTCGTCGCTCCCAGAATTTGGCGACAGGGAACCTCCCAACATGACAGCGACCCGTACCGAGACAGACACTTTCGGCCCCATCGAGGTGCCGGCAGACCGCTATTGGGGCGCCCAGGCGCAGCGGTCGCTGGGCAACTTCAAGATCGGCTGGGAGCGCCAGCCCCTGCCCATCGTGCGGGCCCTCGGCATCGTCAAGCGCGCGGCGGCGGAAACCAATATGGGGCTTGGCCGTCTCGACCCGGCGCTCGGCGCCGCGATCGTCACCGCAGCCCAGGAAGTGATCGACGGCAAGCTCGACGATCATTTTCCGCTGGTGGTCTGGCAGACCGGGTCCGGCACCCAGTCCAACATGAATGCGAACGAGGTGATCTCGAACCGCGCGATCGAGATTCTCGGCGGCGAGCGGGGCTCCAAGAAGCCGGTGCACCCGAACGATCATGTCAATATGAGCCAGTCGTCGAACGACACCTATCCCACCGCCATGCACGTGGCGTGTGCGGAAGAGATCGTTCACCGCCTTCTCCCCGCCCTCAGCACGCTCCACGCAGCCCTGGACGCGAAGGCGAAGGAATGGTCGACGATCATCAAGATCGGCCGCACCCACACCCAGGATGCGACCCCGCTCACGCTCGGCCAGGAATTTTCCGGCTACGCGCAGCAGGTCGGCAACGCCATCGCGCGCCTTGAATCCACCTTGCCGGGCCTGATGCAACTGGCTCAGGGCGGCACGGCGGTGGGCACCGGCCTCAATGCGCCGGTGGGGTTCGCCGAGAAGGTGGCGGAGCAGATCGCCGCCATCACCGGCCTGCCGTTCACCAGCGCGCCCAACAAGTTCGAGGCCCTGGCGGCGCACGACGCCATGGTGTTCTCGCACGGCGCCATCAATTCTGCGGCCGCGGCGCTGTTCAAGATCGCCAACGATATCCGCCTGCTGGGCTCGGGCCCGCGCTCCGGTCTCGGCGAACTGTCGCTGCCGGAGAACGAGCCCGGCTCCTCGATCATGCCTGGCAAGGTCAATCCGACCCAGTGCGAGGCCATGACCCAGGTGTGCGTGCAGATTTTCGGCAATAATGCCGCGCTCACCTTCGCCGGCAGCCAGGGCCATTTCGAGTTGAACGTCTATAACCCGGTCATGGCCTATAACTTCCTTCAGTCGGTGCGGCTGATGGCGGATGCGGCCAACAGCTTCACCGAGCATTGCGTGGTCGGCATCGTGCCGCGCGAGGACAATATCAAGGCGGCGCTCGAGCGGTCCTTGATGCTGGTCACCGCGCTCGCCCCGAAGATCGGCTACGATAATGCGGCGAAGATCGCCAAGACCGCGCACAAGAACGGCACGACCTTGCGCGAAGAAGCGGTTGGCGGTGGTTATGTGACGAATGAAGAGTTCGACGCGGTGGTGCGGCCCGAGCAGATGATCTCGCCGGGCTGAGCGGCGCTTCGGCCTTCAAGACAAGACGGATGGGCCGCGCGTGGCGCGGCCCGCACTTCAGCGAGGGGCGCCATGGGAAATCGCACGATTGCGATCGACGATCTGCATCCGACCCAGCTCACCCTCGGCATGGCCGAGGTGACGCGGCGCGCCAAGCGCATGGCCGCGCTCGACAAGGACGATCTCGACGATCTGGTGCGCAAGCGCCCCGTGCCGTGCGTGATCGGCCCCAAGGGCAAGCTCTATATGATCGACCATCACCATCTGTGCCGCGCCCTGCTTTTGTGCGGGCGCTCCACGGCGATACAGGATGTCGATGCGACCAAGGACTGGTCGCACATGGACGCCGACGAATTCTGGCCGGCGATGGATCGCGCCGGCATGTGCTGGCCGATCGACGCAGACGGGAACCGGCGCCCCTATGTGCGGATCCCGGACCATGTGCGCGAATTGACCGACAATCCCTGGCGCACCCTCGCGCGCGGCGTACGCGGGACGGCGTTCCGCGACGACGACGACACGCCCTTCAAGGAATTCATGTGGGGCGAATATTTCCGCACTTTCATGAGCAAGCGCTTGATCGAAACCAGCCTGAACCTGGCCGAGGATCTGGCGCTCAAACTGGCGCAGCTCGACGAGGCGCAGGACCTGCCGGGATATATGGGCAAGGGAAAATAGGGTCGGGTTTCGCAGCGCGCCGCGACGCGGCACGTTCATCCATTATCGATATGATCGGTCGCATCAGACGGTCTGCCCGAGAAAGGCTTGTCATGTCCTCAATCAGCGCTTTTGCGGATCGCGTGAAGATCCCGTCCCTGATGGTGCTCGTGGCGCTGGTCCTGGCCGGGTGCGGGGTGAACGCGATCCCCACCGAGGAAGAACGCGCAAAGGCGGCCTGGAGCGAGGTGCTCAATCAATATCAGCGCCGGTCCGATCTCATCCCGAACCTGGTCGAGACCGTGAAGGGCTATGCCGCGCAGGAAAAGGACGTCCTCACCTCCGTGGTCGAGGCGCGCGCCAAGGCCACATCCATTCGCGTGGACGCCTCCACCATCACCGACCCGGCCCAGTTCAAGCAGTTTCAGGATGCCCAGTCGCAGCTCTCCGGCGCCCTCGGCCGGCTGATCGCCGTATCGGAGGCCTATCCGGACCTGAAATCGAACCAGAACTTCCTCGCGCTCCAGTCGCAGATCGAGGGCACGGAGAATCGCATCGCGGTGGCACGGCGCGATTATATCGAGGCGGTGCGCGTCTATAATACCGAGTTGAAGACGTTCCCGGGCTCGATCTGGGCGGCCACCCTGTATCGCGGCAACAAGCCCATGGAGACCTTCACCATCTCCGAGCAGCAGATGCAGGTGCCGAAGGTGAAATTCAACTGAGCCGCGCGGGAGGCGGTGCCATGGGCCGGAGCCCCCGGGTCGATCCCAATGCGCGGCGCCTCGCGGCCCGGCGGGGGTGGGCGGGGCTATGGCTGCTCTGCGCCCTCGCGCTTTTCGCGGCGACAGCTTGGGCCGAGCTGAGCTTTCCGCCCTTGAGCGGGCGGGTGGTGGATGCGGCGGGCATTCTCGACGCCGCATCCGTCCGCAGTCTCGAAGCGAAACTGGCGGCTCAGGAGGCCAAGGCCACCGACCAGTTCGTGATCGCCACCGTGCCCTCGCTCCAGGGCACGTCGATCGAGGATTATGCGAACCGCTTGTTCCGCTTCTGGCAGATCGGCCAGGCGCGCAAGAATAACGGGGTGCTCCTGCTGGTCGCTCCGGCCGAGCGCAAGGTTCGCATCGAGGTCGGCTATGGCCTTGAGGGGATCCTGACCGACGCGGTGTCCGGCACCATCATCCGAACCGCCATCCTCCCGTCCTTCAAGGCCGGGAACATGCCCGCCGGCATCGAGGCGGGGGCTGCCGCGATCCTGGAGATTCTCAATCTGGACCCGGACGAGGCGAAGGCGCGCGCCCGTAGCGCAGAGCCGCAGGGCGGATTGACCGAGGACGATTGGGTTCAGATCGCCGTCTTCGCGATCATGGTTCTGCTGTTCCTCTATTTCATCTACCGCGGCTCCGGCGGTGGACGAGGACTGGGCGGCCGCCGCCGCGGCGTGTTCATTCCCGGCCCCATGTCCGGCGGCTGGGGCGGCGGCTCGGGGGGTGGCGGAGGCTTTTCCGGCGGCGGGGGCTCGTCGGGCGGCGGTGGCGCATCGGGGGGATGGTGAGATGAGCCGCGATACCATTCTCGAACGCCCGACGCAGCCTTCGCAGCCAGCCATCCTGACCCCCGCGGAACTGGAGCGAATCTCCCAGGCCATTGGACAGGCCGAACGGGAGACCCGTGCGGAAATCCGCGTCGTCGTCGCATCGGGTGGCGTGGTGGGACACCCGTTTCACGCGATCCTTTGGGCGGCGCTTGCCGCTTTGATCGTGCCCTGGGGAATCATCGCCGTCCTGCCGATGCGCCCAGTGTCGCTTTTGGCGATCCAGGCGGGGTGCTTTATCGTGCTCGGCCTGGTGTTCACCCGGCCGCAGGTCGCTGCCCGCATCGTTCCGCTCGCCGCTCGCCGCCAGGCGGCGCGTGCGCGCGCTCTTGAGCTGTTCCATGCCCACGGCCTGCACCAGACCGAGGCGCGCAGCGGCCTGCTGATCTTCGTCGCCCCGCGCGATCGCCTGGTGGAAATCGTGGCCGACGAGGGGGTTCAAGCGGCAATCCCGCATGAGGCCTGGACTTCGCTCTGTGGCGCGGTGGTTGAACGCGCGGGGGAAGGTGCGCTCGCGGAGGGTATTGCTGCCGCCGTCTCCCAGGCGGGCGCACTGCTGGCGCCGCACCTGCCGGCGGTACCGGGAGACAAAAACGAACTCTCCGACAGGGTCGTATTAATATAATATGACGCAGACGCCGGTTTTGCCCCGGGAAGCGGGACGAAACTTGCAATAAAGCTGTCACGAAGCTTGCGAGCCCTTGACGCACGGCGACTCTGCGGCTACACCACGCTCCACTTCCACGGCAGACGTTCGCGTCTGAGCGATCGGAGCAGCTTTCCCGGTATCCGGGGCGCCCTGATCAAATAGCCAAAAGCTGCCTGGAAGAGCACTGCGAGACAAGGGTGCACGATCGCGGCGCCAATCTCCGAAAGGAGATGGAGTGGCGTGATCCTCTGTCGCGAACGAAGCGGAATGCTGTTGAATCAGCATTCGATGCTGAGGCGTTTGCGGTGCCGCTGAAGGGCGAAAGCCTTTCGGCGTCGAAACTGTTTTGTGGCGGCTTCGGCCGTTAAATCGTGGCGGTCCCCGAGGGGGTCGCAAAATTCATGGATGCGGCGAAAGCCGCAGGTCAGGACGAGGCGAAGGCGTACATGCCGACGATCAACCAGCTGATCCGGAAGCCGCGGGAAGCGCAGAAGGCGCGGGACAAGGCTCCTGCTCTTCAGTCGAGCCCGCAGAAGCGCGGCGTTTGCACCCGCGTTTACACCACGACCCCGAAGAAGCCGAACTCGGCGCTTCGTAAGGTCGCCAAGGTGCGGCTGACCAACAGCTACGAAGTGATCGGTTACATCCCCGGTGAGGGACATAACCTTCAGGAGCACTCGGTGGTCATGATCCGCGGCGGCCGCGTCAAGGATCTGCCCGGCGTGCGTTATCACATCCTCCGCGGCGTGCTGGATACCCAGGGCGTGAAGAACCGCAAGCAGCGCCGTTCGAAGTACGGCGCGAAGCGGCCGAAGTGATCAGGGGAGCTTGAGCTATGTCTCGTCGTCATAAAGCCGAGCGCCGCGAAGTCATTCCGGACGCAAAGTACGGCAGCCTCGTGCTCAGCCGTTTCATGAATTCCGTCATGCGTGACGGCAAGAAGTCGGTTGCGGAAACCATCGTGTACGGCGCCCTCGACGTGGTCGAGTCCAAGGCCAAGCACGATCCGGTCGAGGTGTTCGTCACCGCGCTGGAAAATGTCGCGCCGGCCGTCGAAGTGCGGTCGCGCCGCGTCGGTGGCGCCACCTACCAGGTGCCCGTTGAAGTGCGCGTCGAGCGTCGCCAGACCCTGGCGATCCGCTGGCTGATCGCTTCGGCCCGGGCCCGCAACGAGAAGACCATGGTGGAGCGTCTCTCCGCCGAGCTGCTTGATGCCGCCAACAATCGCGGCAACGCGGTGAAGAAGCGTGAAGATACGCACCGGATGGCGGAAGCCAACCGTGCCTTCTCTCATTATCGCTGGTGATCGGAGAGGACCTCAGTCATGCCGCGCATTAACGCCGTCGAGGACTACCGTAATTTCGGCATCATGGCCCACATTGATGCCGGCAAGACCACGACCACCGAGCGAATTCTCTATTACACCGGCAAGAGCCACAAGATCGGCGAAGTCCATGATGGCGCCGCCACCATGGATTGGATGACGCAGGAGCAGGAGCGTGGCATCACGATCACCTCTGCTGCGACGACCGCCTTCTGGAACGGCAAGCGCCTGAACATCATCGACACCCCCGGCCACGTGGACTTCACCATCGAAGTCGAGCGTTCGCTGCGTGTGCTCGACGGCGCGGTCTGCGTGCTCGACGGCAACCAGGGCGTCGAGCCCCAGACCGAGACGGTGTGGCGCCAGGCCGACAAGTACAACGTGCCCCGCATCGTGTTCGTCAACAAGATGGACAAGACCGGCGCCGACTTCTACCGCTGCGTCGAGATGATCATCGACCGCGTGGCCGGCAACCCCGTGTGCTGCCAGCTGCCGATCGGCTCCGAGAACAATTTCAAGGGCATCATCGACCTGGTCCGCATGAAGGCGGTCGTGTGGGAAGACGAAGCCCTCGGCGCGAAGTTTCATGACGAAGAGATCCCTGCGGATCTCGCCGACAAGGCTGCCGAATATCGCAACAAGCTGGTGGAAGCCGCCGTCGAACTCGACGACGATGCCATGGCTGCGTACCTCGACGGCACCGAGCCGGACGAAGCGACCCTCAAGTCGCTGATCCGCAAGGCGGTCGTGACCCGTAAGTTCAATCCGGTGTTCTGCGGCTCGGCCTTCAAGAACAAGGGCGTCCAGCCCCTGCTCGATGCGGTCGTCGACTATCTGCCGAGCCCGATCGATCGTGGCGCGATCAAGGGAATCGACTTCAAGACCGAGGAAGACACCGTTCGTCTTCCGAGCGACGACGAGCCGCTGTCGGTTCTCGCGTTCAAGATCATGGACGACCCCTTCGTCGGCACCATCACCTTCTGCCGCGTCTACTCGGGCAAGCTCGAGACCGGCATGGGTCTGCTCAACTCCACCCGCGACAAGCGCGAGCGCGTCGGCCGGATGCTGTTGATGCACGCCAACAACCGCGAAGACATCAAGGAAGCCTATGCGGGCGATATCGTCGCCCTCGCCGGCCTGAAGGATGTGCGCACTGGTGACACCCTGTGCGACACCACCAAGCCGGTCATCCTTGAAAAGATGGAATTCCCCGAGCCGGTGATCGAGATCGCCATCGAGCCCAAGTCCAAGGCGGACCAGGAAAAGCTCGGCATCGCCCTCTCGAAGCTGGCGGCGGAGGATCCCTCTTTCCGCGTGTCGACCGATTTCGAAAGCGGCCAGACCATCCTCAAGGGCATGGGCGAACTGCACCTCGACATCAAGGTCGACATCCTGCGCCGGACCTACAAGGTGGACGCCAACATCGGCGCCCCCCAGGTGGCCTATCGCGAAACCATCACGAAGAAGACCGAAGTCGACTACACCCACAAGAAGCAGACCGGCGGTACCGGCCAGTTCGCTCGGGTGAAGTTCACGGTCGAGCCGAACGAAGTGGGCAAGGGCTTCAGCTTCGAGAGCGTGATCGTCGGCGGTGCGGTGCCCAAGGAATATATCCCGGGCGTCCAGAAGGGTCTCGAGAGCGTGCTCGGTGCGGGCGTGCTGGCGAACTTCCCGGTGGTGGACGTGAAGGTTCAGCTCACCGACGGCGCGTATCACGAAGTGGACTCGTCCGCTCTCGCGTTCGAAATCGCCTCTCGTGCGGCGTTCCGTGAAGCCCTTCAGAAGGGCGGCTCGGTGCTGCTGGAGCCGATCATGAAGGTCGAGGTGGTGACGCCGGAAGATTATACGGGTTCGGTGATCGGCGATCTGAATTCTCGCCGTGGCCAGATCCAGGGCCAGGACATGCGCGGCAATGCGAACGTCATCAATGCGATGGTGCCGCTGGCCAACATGTTCGGCTACGTGAACACGCTGCGGTCCTTCAGCCAGGGCCGCGCCACCTTCACCATGCAGTTCGACCACTACGAGCAGGTGCCGTCGAACGTCGCGCAGGAGGTTCAGGCGAAATACGCCTGAACTTCATAACCGAACCCTGATCGAGAAATCGCCAGAGAGACCCAACGGAGAGTCCCATGGCCAAAGCAAAATTTGAACGCACGAAGCCGCACTGCAACATCGGCACGATTGGTCACGTTGACCATGGGAAGACGTCGCTGACGGCTGCGATCACGAAGGTGCTTGCGGAAGCGGGCGGCGCGACGTTCACGGCGTACGACCAGATCGACAAGGCGCCGGAAGAGAAGGCGCGCGGCATCACGATTTCGACGGCGCACGTGGAATACGAGACGCCGAACCGCCACTATGCGCACGTGGACTGCCCCGGGCACGCCGATTATGTGAAGAACATGATCACCGGCGCGGCGCAGATGGACGGCGCGATCCTGGTGGTCTCGGCGGCCGACGGCCCGATGCCGCAGACCCGCGAGCACATCCTTCTGGCGCGCCAGGTGGGCGTTCCGGCGCTGGTGGTGTTCCTGAACAAGTGCGACATGGTGGACGATCCCGAGCTTCTGGAGCTCGTGGAGATGGAAGTGCGCGAGCTTCTGTCGAAGTACGACTTCCCGGGCGACGACATCCCGATCATCCACGGTTCGGCGCTGATGGCGCTTGAGGGCAAGTCCCCCGAGCTCGGCCATGACGCGGTCCTGAAGCTGATGGAAGCGGTGGACAGCTACATCCCGCAGCCGGAGCGTCCGGTGGACCTGCCGTTCCTGATGCCGATCGAGGACGTGTTCTCGATCTCGGGCCGCGGCACGGTGGTGACGGGTCGCGTGGAGCGCGGCGTGATCAAGGTGGGCGAGGAAGTCGAGATCGTCGGCATCCGCCCGACCACCAAGACGACGGTGACCGGCGTTGAAATGTTCCGCAAGCTCCTGGACCAGGGGCAGGCGGGCGACAACGTGGGCATCCTGGTGCGCGGCACCAAGCGCGAGGACGTGGAGCGCGGCCAGGTCGTGTGCAAGCCGGGTTCGGTGAAGCCGCACACGAAGTTCAAGGCCGAAGCCTACATCCTGACGAAGGAAGAAGGCGGCCGCCATACGCCGTTCTTCACCAACTACCGCCCGCAGTTCTACTTCCGCACGACGGACGTGACGGGCATCTGCACGCTGCCCGAGGGCACCGAAATGGTGATGCCCGGGGACAATGTTTCGATGGACGTGGCCCTGATCGTCCCCATCGCCATGGAGGAGAAGCTGCGCTTCGCCATCCGTGAAGGTGGCCGGACCGTCGGCGCAGGCGTCGTCGCTTCCATCATCGAGTGAAATAGAAGTTTGAACGGGGGCGCGTGGTTCGCCCATGCGTCCCTCTTTCGTGGAGCCCTAGAGCCATGAACGGCCAGAACATTCGAATCCGCCTGAAGGCGTTCGATCATCGCATCCTCGATGCGTCAACACGCGAGATCGTCGCCACGGCCAAGCGCACGGGCGCGCAGGTGCGCGGCCCGATTCCGCTGCCGACGCGGATCGAGAAGTTCACCGTCAACCGGTCTCCGCACGTCGATAAGAAGTCGCGCGAGCAGTTTGAGATGCGTACTCACAAGCGGTTGCTCGATATCGTCGATCCGACGCCCCAGACGGTGGACGCGCTGATGAAGCTCGACCTCGCCGCCGGCGTTGACGTCGAAATCAAGCTCTGAAGTGAGGCGAGGAGACACGACCATGCGGTCAGGCGTCATCGCCCAGAAGGTCGGCATGACACGCATCTTTACGGATGCTGGTGAACATGTCCCGGTCACTGTGCTGAAAGTTGAGAGCTGCCAGGTGGTTGCCCACCGCACGCTCGATAGCAACGGATATGTCGCGGTTCAGCTCGGTGCTGGCCGTCGCAAGCCGAAGAACACCACCCGCGCCGAGCGGGGCCACTTCGCGGTGGCCGAGGTGGAGCCCAAGCGCAAGCTCGCGGAATTCCGCGTGGATGCCGAAGGCCTCATCCCGGTCGGTGCCGAGATCACCGCTGACCACTTTGTCGTGGGCCAGTATGTGGATGTCACCGGCACCACCATCGGCAAGGGCTTTGCCGGTGGTATGAAGCGGCACAATTTCGGCGGTCTGCGCGCCTCTCACGGCGTGTCGATCTCCCACCGCTCCATCGGTTCGACCGGTGGTCGCCAGGATCCCGGCAAGACCTTCAAGAACAAGAAGATGCCGGGTCACATGGGCGATGTCACCGTGACCACCCAGAACCTGAAGGTCGTGATGACCGACGTCGAGCGCGGCCTGATCGCGGTCGAGGGTGCGGTTCCCGGTCACGCCGGCGGCTGGATCACGGTGCGTGATGCGGTGAAGAAGCGTCTGCCCACCGAAGCCCCCAAGCCCGGCGCGTTCAAGCTGCGCGACGGCAATGGCGGCGCGGCCGAGGTGCAGGCTGAAGCGACGAACGGGGAGGGCGCGTGATGGAAATCGCCGTCAAGACGCTCGATGGATCCGACGCAGGGTCGGTGACACTTTCGGACGAGATTTTCGGTCTCGAGCCCCGTGCGGATATCCTGCACCGGTGTGTCACGTGGCAGTTGTCGCGTCGCCAGGCCGGCACCCATCGCACCAAAGGTCGTTCGGAAATCAACCGCACGTCCAAGAAGCTCTACAAGCAGAAGGGCACGGGCAATGCCCGTCACGGAGCGGCGTCTGCGCCTCAGTTCCGTGGCGGCGGTCGCGCCTTCGGTCCGGTCGTGCGTTCCCACGCCATCGACCTGCCGAAGAAAGTGCGGGCCCTGGCGCTGAAGCATGCGCTTTCGTCCAAGGCGAAGGCGGAGCAGATCGTCGTTCTCGACCAGATGTCGCTGACCGACCCCAAGACCAAGGCCCTGAAGGAACAGTTCGCGAAGCTCGGTTGGGCTTCGGTGCTGATCGTGGACGGATCCGAAGTGGAGGCCAACGTCGCCATGGCGGCGCGCAACCTCCCCTACGTGGACGTTCTGCCGATCCAGGGCATCAACGTTTACGACATCCTGCGGCGTGACACCCTGGTCCTGACCAAGGCAGCCGTGGACGCGCTGGAGGCGCGCTTCAAATGAGCCCGCAGCGGAACATCGAGCCACGTCATTACGACGTGATCCTGTCTCCCGTCATCACCGAGAAGGCGACGGCGGCGAGCGAATTCAACAAGGTCGTCTTCAAGGTCGCCCGCACCGCCACCAAGCCCCAGATCAAGGAGGCGGTGGAGAAGCTGTTCGACGTGAAGGTGAAGAGCGTCAACACCCTGGTCCGCAAGGGCAAGGTGAAGATCTTCAAAGGCCGCAAAGGTGTGCAGTCCGACGTGAAGAAGGCGGTCGTGACCCTCGAAGAGGGCCAGACCATCGACGTCACCACGGGCCTGTGAGCAGAGGGACGGGAATAAGACCATGGCGCTGAAGCATTTCAAGCCGGTCACGCCGAGCCTCCGCCAGCTCGTGATCGTGGACCGCTCCGGCCTCTACAAGGGCAAGCCGGTGAAGACGCTGACCGAGGGCAAGAGCTCCTCGGGTGGCCGTAACAATAATGGTCGCGTCACGGTTCGCTTCCGTGGCGGCGGCCATAAGCAGACCTACCGTCTGGTGGACTTCAAGCGCGCCAAGCGCGACATGGCGGCCGTGGTGGAGCGGATCGAATATGATCCCAACCGTTCGGCCTTCATCGCCCTGGTCAAGTACGAGGACGGTGATCTTGCCTATATCCTGGCGCCGCAGCGCCTGGCAGTGGGCGACAGCGTGATCGCCGGCGAGCAGGTCGACGTGAAGCCGGGCAATGCCGGCCCGCTGTCGAACCTGCCGGTGGGCACGATCGTGCACAATGTCGAGCTGAAGATCGGCAAGGGCGGCCAGATGGCCCGTTCCGCCGGCGCCTATGCGCAGATCGTCGGCCGCGACCATGGCTATGTGATCGTTCGCCTGAACTCGGGCGAGCAGCGCCTGGTGCACGGCGCGTGCTACGCGACGGTGGGTGCGGTTTCGAACCCGGACCACATGAACATCTCTCTGGGCAAGGCGGGTCGTAACCGCTGGCTCGGACGCAAGCCGCACAACCGCGGCGTGACCATGAACCCGGTCGATCACCCCCACGGCGGCGGTGAAGGACGTACCTCGGGCGGCCGTCATCCGGTCACCCCGTGGGGCCTCCCGACCAAGGGCAAGAAGACCCGCAACAACAAGGCGACGGATCGGTTCATCGTGACCAGCCGTCACAAGCGGAAGAAGTGAGGGCCTGACTTATGTCAAGAGCGATTTGGAAGGGCCCGTTCGTCGACGGCTATCTGCTCAAGAAGGCAGACACCGCGCGTGCTTCGGGTCGCAATGATACGATCAAGATCTGGAGCCGTCGCTCCACGATCCTCCCCCAGTTCGTGGGCCTTACTTTCGGCGTTTATAACGGCCAGAAGCACGTCCCCGTTTATGTGTCGGAAGACATGGTCGGCCACAAGTTCGGCGAATTCTCGCCGACCCGTACCTATTACGGGCATGCGGCTGACAAGAAGTCGAAGCGGCGGTGATAGGCCATGGGTAAGCAGGCAAAGCCCCGCGCTCTCGCGGACAACGAAGCCAAGGCGGTTGCGCGCAATCTGCGCGTCTCCCCCCAGAAGCTGAACCTCGTCGCGGGTTTGATCCGCGGCAAGAAGGTGGCGACGGCCCTCGCCGATCTCGAGTTCTCTCGCAAGCGGATCGCCCGCGACGTGAAGAAGTGCCTCGAGAGCGCGATCGCCAACGCCGAGAACAACCACGAGCTGGACGTCGACGATCTGATCGTCGCCGAAGCGCATGTGGGCAAGGGCCTGGTGATGAAGCGGTTCTCGCCGCGTGCGCGCGGTCGCGCCTCGCGCATCGAGAAGCCGTTCGCGCAGATCACCATCGTGGTGCGTGAAGTTGAGGAGCGGGCCTGATGGGTCAGAAGGTCAATCCGATCGGGCTGCGGCTCGGCATCAACCGCACGTGGGATAGCCGCTGGTTCGCCAACAAGGGCGAATACGGGCAGCTGCTCCACGAGGACATCAAGATCCGCAAGATGCTGTTCAAGCTTCTGAAGCAGGCGGCGGTGTCCAAGGTGGTCATCGAGCGTCCGCACAAGAAGTGCCGCGTGACGATCCATTCCGCCCGCCCGGGCGTGGTGATCGGCAAGAAGGGCGCCGACATCGACAAGCTTCGCAAGAAGGTTGCCGACATGACCAAGTCGGAGGTCTTCATCAACATCATCGAAATCCGCAAGCCAGAAATCGATGCGCGGTTGGTGGCCGAGTCCATTGCCCAGCAGCTGGAGCGTCGCGTCGCGTTCCGCCGCGCCATGAAGCGCGCCGTTCAGTCGGCGATGCGTCTCGGCGCCGAAGGCATCCGGATCAATTGCTCCGGCCGTCTCGGCGGGGCTGAGATCGCGCGCCTGGAATGGTACCGCGAAGGTCGTGTGCCGCTGCACACCCTGCGCGCCGACGTGGATTACGGCACCGCCACTGCTTTCACGACCTATGGGACGTGCGGCGTGAAGGTGTGGATCTTCAAGGGGGAAATCCTCGAGCACGATCCCATGGCCCAGGACAAGCGCCTGGCTGAGAGCGACGGCCCGAGCGGGCGTCCGCCCCGGCGTGAACGTGATCGCGACCATGGTCGCGACCGCGATCGCGACGCGGCCTGACGCTCGAGCAGAGAGAAAGGCGATAAGCCATGCTGCAACCCAAGCGCACGAAATTCCGCAAGCAGTTCAAGGGACGCATTCACGGCGTCGCGAAGGGCGGCACGGAACTGAATTTCGGCGAATTCGGCCTCAAGGCGCTCGAGCCCGAGCGTGTGACGGCCCGCCAGATCGAAGCCGCGCGTCGCGCACTGACCCGTCACATGAAGCGTGCCGGCCGGGTGTGGATCCGCGTTTTCCCCGATGTGCCCGTGACCTCCAAGCCCACCGAAGTTCGTATGGGTAAGGGCAAGGGCGCTCCTGAATATTGGGCGGCCAAGATCAAGCCCGGCCGCATCATGTTCGAAATCGACGGTGTCAGCGTCGAGACGGCCCGTGAGGCTCTCACGCTCGCCGCCGCGAAACTGCCCATCAAGACGCGCTTCATTCAGCGCATCGCCGAGTGAGGAGAGGCTCATGAAAGCCGAGGACGTTCGGGCCCTCAGCCCCGATCAGCTCGCCGATGAGCTGCTGAAGCTGAAGAAGGAACAGTTCAACCTGCGCTTCCAGAAGGCGACGGGTCAGCTGGAGAACACCGCGCGGTCGAAGGAGATCCGTCGCGATATCGCGCGGGTCAAGACCGTGCAGACCACCAAGCGCGGCGCGGCCGCGTCGAAGGCGAAGTGAGGGAACGATGCCGAAGCGCGTGCTCCAAGGCGTCGTGGTGAGCGACAAGCAGGACAAGACGGTGGTGGTCCGGGTGGAGCGTCGCTTCACTCACCCGCTGCTGAAGAAGACCGTTCGTCGGTCCAAGAAGTATCACGCGCATGATGCGGAGAATTCGTATCACGTGGGCGATATCGTTTGGATCGAAGAGCATCGGCCTCTGTCTAAGCTCAAGAACTGGATCGTGATCCAGGGCGAGAAGCGGGCCGAGGTCTGATAACGAAGCGCTCCGATGCTGGGTCCGTCGAGTTCGGGACGCCTGGACCGAGTGGAGACCGCATCGCAGTGAGAACCGTGTACCGATGAGCGGGCACGGTATGTGGAACGGGCAATGCCGGCTTGCCGGCGGCGCTGGATGACGAGAACAGGTGCGTCATGATCCAGATGCAGACCAATCTCGACGTGGCGGACAACTCCGGTGCGCGTCGCGTCATGTGCATCAAGGTGCTGGGCGGGTCGAAGCGGAAGTATGCTCACGTTGGCGACATCATCGTGGTGTCGGTCAAGGAAGCCATTCCGCGCGGCCGCGTGAAGAAGGGCGATGTCATGAAGGCCGTCGTGGTGCGCACGGCCAAGGACATTCGCCGCGTCGATGGTTCTGTGATCCGCTTCGACCGCAACGCGGCCGTGCTGATCAACAATCAGAAAGAGCCGGTGGGCACTCGTATCTTCGGACCGGTTCCGCGCGAACTCCGCGCCAAGAACCACATGAAGATCATCTCGCTGGCGCCGGAGGTGCTGTGATGGCGGCGAAGATCAAAAAGGGCGACAAGGTCGTCGTTCTCATCGGCCGCGACAAGGGTCGCTCCGGCGAGGTCATTCAGGTGATGCCGAAGGAGGAGCGTGCGCTCGTCCGTGGCGTCAATATCGTCAAGCGCCACCAGCGCCAGACGGCGGACAAGGAAGGCGGGATCATCTCGAAGGAGGCCCCCGTCCATCTGTCCAACCTTGCGGTCGCCGACCCCAAGGATGGCAAGCCGACCCGCGTTGGCTTCCAGGTGCTGGAAGACGGGACCAAGGTCCGCGTGGCCAAGCGTTCCGGGGAGAGGATCGATGGCTGAGGTGAGTTATACCCCCCGGCTGCGTACGCACTACGACGAAGTCGTGCGGCCGAAGCTGATCGAGCAGTTCGGCTATAAGAACCCGCTGCAGGTTCCGGCGATCGAGAAGATCGTCATCAACATGGGCGTCGGCGAAGCGACCGCCGACACCAAGAAGGCGACGACCGCCGCCGCCGATCTCGCGCGCATTGCCGGCCAGAAGCCGGTCCTGACGCGGGCCCGCAAGGCGATCTCGAACTTCAAGCTGCGCGAGAACCAGCCGGTCGGCGCGAAGGTCACCCTTCGCAAGGCGCGCATGTTCGAGTTTCTCGACCGCCTGGTCACGATCGCGCTGCCGCGCGTGCGGGACTTCCGCGGCCTGAACCCGAAGAGCTTCGATGGCCGCGGCAATTATGCCATGGGCATCAAGGAGCACATCGTGTTCCCCGAGATCAACTATGACCAGGTCGAGCAGGTCTGGGGCATGGACATCATCGTGTGCACCACGGCGAAGACGGACGATGAGGCGCGGGCCCTGCTGCGCGCTTTCGACTTCCCCTTCCGCCAGTGACGGTATAGAAGAGGCGATTCGCGCCTGGATCGGGTTTCCCGCCGGGCGCGTTTCCCTCTCAAATCAAGAGAAGGTTGTGATTTTCCGGCTGTGGAGGGGTTTTGGCCTCTTCAGACGCGGAGAACAGGAGCAAGACATGGCGAAGAAGAGCGCGATCGAGACAAACGAGCGTCGCCGCAAGCTCTCCAAGAGCTTGGCCGGCAAGCGCGCGGGTCTGAAGGCGATCGTGAACGACAAGACCCTGCCGATCGAGGAGCGGTTTGCCGCCACCCTCAAGCTCGCGCAGATGCCGCGGAATTCCGCGCAGATCCGCGTGCGCAATCGGTGCGAAGTCACCGGCCGCCCGCGCGCGTTTTATCGCAAGCTCAAGATGAGCCGTATCGCGCTGCGCGAGCTCGGGTCCCAGGGACTTGTCCCGGGTCTCGTGAAGTCGAGCTGGTGAGGAGAGGCTCATGTCCATCAACGATCCCATCAGCGATCTGATCACCCGTATCCGCAACGCCCAGATGCGGCGCAAGGAGAAGACCTCGAGCCCCGGTTCGCGTCTGCGCGCCAGCCTGCTCGATGTGCTCCGCGACGAGGGGTATATCCGCGGCTACACCTCGACCGATCACGGCAACGGCCGGACCGAATTCGAGATCGAGCTGAAGTATTTCGACGGCCAGCCGGTGATCCGCGAGATCAAGCGCGTGTCCAAGCCGGGCCGCCGGGTCTATGCGTCCGTCAAGACCCTTCCGCGCGTTGCGAACGGTCTCGGCATCGCAGTCGTTTCCACGCCCCAGGGCGTGATGGCCGATCACGACGCCCGCGACAAGAATGTCGGCGGCGAAGTGCTCTGCACGGTGTTCTGAGCGAGCGACGGAGAGAAACATGTCGAAGATCGGCAAGCATCCCGTCGCCATTCCCGCCGGCGTCAATGTCAGCGTGGACGGTCAGACGGTGAAGGTGAAGGGCCCCAAGGGCGCCCTGGAATTGACTCTCGTGGAAGAAGTGCTGGCGGAGCTGAACGGCGCCGAACTGCAGGTCTCCATGCGCGGCGAGACGCAGCGCCATCGGGCGATGTGGGGCATGTCCCGCACCCTGGTCGCCAACCTCGTCGAAGGCGTGACGAAGGGTTTCGAGAAGAAGCTCGAAATCACCGGCGTCGGCTACAAGGCCGCGGCTGCCGGCAAGAACCTGAACCTGTCGCTCGGCTATAGCCACGACGTGATCTACGCGATCCCCGAAGGGATCCAGATCGCGACCCCGAAGCCCACGGAAGTGCTGGTTTCTGGCGTGGACAAGCAGAAGGTCGGTCAGGTCGCTGCCGAGATCCGCGAGTTCCGCGGCCCCGAGCCCTATAAGGGCAAGGGCGTCAAATACGCAGGCGAATTCATCTTCCGCAAGGAAGGCAAGAAGAAGTAACGGAGGCGAACCATGGCTAAGGATTTGGAGGCGCTGGCGCGCCGCAAGGCCAAGGTGCGCCGTGCGATTCGCGTTGCGGCCAACGGGCGTCCCCGCCTGTCGGTGCACCGCACCTCGCAGCACATCTATGCGCAGATCATCGACGATGCGAAGGGCGAGACCGTAGCGGCCGCCTCGAGCCTCGAAAAGGACCTGCGCGGCACCCTGAAGACCGGCGCAGATACCGAGGCCGCCAAGGCCATCGGCAAGCTGGTTGCTGAGCGTGCGGCGGCGAAGGGCGTGACCGCGGTCGTGTTCGACCGTGGCGCATACATCTATCATGGGCGCGTCAAGGCGCTCGCTGAGGGCGCCCGCGAAGGCGGCCTTCAGTTCTGACGCGAAGGACGTAGCGAAATGGCCCGTGAACGGGAACACCGCGGAGATCGCGAGGATCGTGACAACACGTTCGTGGACAAGCTGGTCCACATCAACCGTGTCGCGAAGGTTGTGAAGGGTGGACGGCGCTTCGGTTTCGCCGCCCTGGTTATCGTCGGCGACCAGAAGGGTCGCGTCGGGTTCGGCCATGGCAAGGCGCGTGAAGTGCCGGAAGCCATCCGCAAGGCCACGGAAAGCGCCAAGCGCGCGCTGATCCGCGTGCCGCTGCGCGAAGGCCGCACCCTGCATCATGACGTGCATGGGCATCACGGTGCCGGCAAGGTCATCCTGCGCGCCGCCCCGGCCGGTACCGGCATCATCGCCGGCGGCCCCATGCGCGCCGTGTTCGAAACCCTCGGCATCCACGATGTCGTCGCCAAGTCGTTCGGGTCTTCCAACCCCTACAACATGGTACGCGCTACGTTTGACGCCCTGGTCAATCAGGACAGCCCGCGCTCCGTCGCTTCGCGCCGGGGTATCAAGGTATCGCAGCTCCAGTCCCGCCGCCGCGTTGAAGACGCGGAAGCGACGGACTGAGCCAGGCAGCAACCATCAGGAGCGCGCCATGGCTAAGGCGATTGAAGGAAAAACCGTAACCGTGGAGCAGATCGGCTCGCCGATCCGCCGTCCGTTCGTGCAGGAGGCGACCCTGGTCGGCCTCGGCCTGAACAAGCGGCATCGCCGCTCCACTCTCCAGGATACGCCGGCCGTGCGCGGCATGATCGCGAAGGTCGGCCATCTCGTCCGCGTGGTCGAGGGCGAGTGAGGGCCATCAGATGAAGCTCGACGAGATCAGAGACAACGAAGGCGCGCGCAAGAAGCGCATGCGCGTCGGCCGAGGCATTGGCTCCGGCAAGGGCAAGACTGCGGGTCGCGGCGTCAAGGGTCAGAAGGCCCGTACCGGCGTTGCGATCAAGGGCTTTGAGGGCGGCCAGATGCCGTTGCATCGTCGCCTGCCGAAGCGCGGTTTCAACAACATCTTCGCCCTCGACTTCAACGAGGTGTCGCTGGGCCGGATTCAGACCGCCATCGACGCGGGCAAGCTGGATGCCGGCGCGACCATCGATGCCGCCGCCCTGGTGGCGGCCGGTGTTCTGCGTCGTGCCAAGGACGGCGTGCGCGTGCTCGGCTCGGGCGAGCTGAAGGCGAAGGTTTCGCTTGAGGTGTCCTATGCCACCAAGTCGGCGGTCGAGGCGATCGAAAAGGCGGGTGGCACGGTCACCATGTCTGCGGTTGCGGTGGAAGCTGCGTGATTTCTGACGGCGGCGGGCAGGATCTGCTTCGCCGCCGTCGTCCGTTCGTTTTCTGAAAAGCATTTGAGTTCAGGAATTTAGGGTCCCACCGGGCATGGGGCCGAAGTTAGAGGCGGTCCTTCCGCCTCATCGCGTAGGCCCGGCGCGTCATCTCGCCAATGGTCTGCCGCGGCGAGTGCGGGTATGACCGATGGAAAGATGCGGTGCGTGCCGGCTCTCGCCCTGACGCCGCGCGCTCCCGCCTCTCATGGATAGGCCGTTCCCACGCGGATGGCCCAAGCGGAGCAAGGCATGGTCTCGGCGGCGGAACAACTCGCAGCGAACCTGAATTTCGGCGCTCTCGGCAAGGCCGAGGAGCTGAAGAAGCGCATCTGGTTCACTCTCGGCGCCCTTCTGGTGTATCGCCTGGGAACCTATATCCCCCTTCCGGGGATCAATCCCGATGCGCTGTCGCAAGTCTTTCACGGCGCGCAGAACGGCATCATCGGCCTGTTCAACATGTTCTCCGGCGGTGCCGTCGAGCGCATGGCGATCTTCGCCTTGAACATCATGCCGTATATCTCCGCCTCCATTATCATTCAGCTTCTGACCACCGTCTCGCCGACGCTGGAAGCGCTGAAGAAGGAAGGCGAGAGCGGTCGTAAACAGATCAACCAATATACCCGCTACCTCACCGTGGTCCTGGCTCTGTTCCAGGCCTATGGCATCTCGGTCGGCCTCGAAAGCTCCGGTTCGGTGGTTCAGGATCCGGGCCTGTTTTTCCGCGTGTCCACGGTGATCACCTTGACCGGCGGCACGATGTTCTTGATGTGGCTGGGTGAGCAGATCACGTCGCGCGGCATCGGCAACGGCACGTCTCTGATCATCTTCGCGGGCATCGTGGCCGAGCTTCCCGGCGCCTTCGTGCGCACCCTGGAACTTGGCCGCCAGGGCGCGATTTCCACCCCGATCATCCTGCTCGTGCTGGTGATGGTGGTCGGCCTGATCGCCTTCATCGTGTTCATGGAGCGGGCCCAGCGCCGCCTGCTGGTGCAGTATCCCAAGCGCCAGGTGGGCAACCGCCTGTACGAAGGGCAGTCGTCTCACCTGCCGCTGAAGTTGAACACGTCTGGTGTGATTCCGCCGATCTTCGCCTCTTCTCTGCTGCTGATTCCCACGACGATCGCGAGTTTCATGCAGGGTTCGGGTCCGGAATGGCTCGGCGTCGTCACCACGCAGCTCGGCCACGGCCGGCCGCTGTATATGATTCTCTATGTCGCGCTGATCGTGTTCTTCTGCTTCTTCTACACCGCCATCGTGTTCAATCCGGTGGAAACGGCGGACAATCTGAAAAAGCACGGCGGCTTCATTCCCGGCATCCGTCCCGGGGAGCGGACCGCAGAATATATCGACTATGTGCTGACCCGAATCACTGTCGTGGGCGCTGCTTACATTGCGGCAGTGTGTCTCTTCCCCGAACTGCTCATTTCCTACGCGGCCGTTCCGTTCTATTTCGGAGGGACGTCGTTGTTGATCGTGGTTAGCGTCACGATGGACACCGTATCTCAGATACAGGGACACCTCTTGGCCCACCAGTACGAAGGACTGGTTAAGAAGGCCAAGCTGCGTGGGGGGAGACGGAAATGAGATTGATTCTGCTGGGACCTCCCGGGGCGGGGAAGGGGACTCAAGCCCAGCGACTGGTGGCCCGTCACGGGATCGTCCAGCTTTCGACCGGTGACATGCTGCGGGCTGCCGTGGCAGCCGAGACGCCCGTCGGGCTGAAGGCCAAGGCAGTGATGGAAGCGGGCGGGCTGGTGTCGGATGACGTGGTCATCGGCATCATTGCCGAGCGGCTCGAGCACGCGGACGCGCAGAAGGGGTTCATCCTCGATGGCTTCCCGCGCACGGTCGCGCAGGCCGAGGCGCTGGACCACATGCTGGCCGACAAGGGCCTGAAGCTTGATGCGGTGATCGAGCTGGTCGTGGACCAGGCGCTGCTGACGGATCGGATCCTGCGCCGCGCAGAAGAGACCAAGGCGCGCGGCGAACCGGTCCGGAAGGACGACGATCCGGACGTGTTCCGCCATCGGCTGGAGGCCTATAATCGCGATACTGCGATTGTGGCGCCTTATTATGCCGCGCGCGGCCAGCTTCAGCAGATCGACGGCATGCGGCCCATTGACGAGGTGACGCAAGCCATCTCCGAGGTGCTCGAAACGGTCTGACGGGGACCGGCAGGGAGGTGCGACTTGACGCCTCCCTCATAAGCGTGTATCAGCGCTCCCTTCATTCGGCATCCGTGCTGCCCGCGCCGCTTCCGGCGACGTGGGACGTGCGGGCTTTGTTTTATCTCCGCAAGGGCCGGCCTCCACCGGACGCGGAGACACCGTCCGCATCCGTGGGCGGTTCACATGGAGAGACACGTGGCTCGTATCGCTGGCGTTAACATTCCGACCAACAAGCGCGTAATCATTGCGCTTCAGTACATCCACGGCATCGGCCCGAAGAAGGCCGAGGAGATCGTGACGAAGGTGAACATTCCGGCCGAACGCCGGGTGAATCAGCTCACCGATCAGGAAGTGCTTCAGATCCGCGAGACGATCGACCGCGACTATATCGTGGAAGGTGATCTGCGCCGCGAAGTGTCGATGAATATCAAGCGCCTGATGGACCTCGGCTGCTATCGCGGCCTGCGCCATCGTCGCGGTCTGCCGGTGCGCGGCCAGCGCACCCACACCAACGCCCGCACCCGCAAGGGTCCGGCGAAGGCGATCGCCGGCAAGAAGAAGTGATCTGCGCCTAGGTGCAGTGGGGAGGCCGGTGCGCCGGCCTTCCTTTTTGTGTTTCGCTCGACCCGCTCCCACGAGGGAGCACCTGTCCCGAGCGCCTGGTGTTACGGGCGCGCCTGAAGGATCAAAGTACAGATGGCCAAGGAAGCTACCCGCGTTAAACGTCGTGAGCGCAAGAACATCGCCTCCGGCGTCGCGCATGTGAACGCCTCGTTCAACAACACCATGATCACCATCACCGATGCGCAGGGAAACACGATTTCCTGGTCGTCCGCCGGTGCCATGGGCTTCAAGGGCTCGCGCAAGTCCACGCCGTACGCCGCGCAGGTTGCCGCCGAGGACGCGGCCCGCAAGGCAGCGGAGCACGGCATGCGCACCCTGGAAGTGGAAGTCTCCGGTCCCGGCTCGGGACGTGAGTCCGCCCTGCGCGCCCTCCAGGCCGCTGGCTTCATGGTGACCTCGATTCGGGACGTGACCCCGATCCCGCATAACGGTTGCCGTCCGCGCAAGCGCCGGCGCGTCTGAGCGTTCCATTGGCTCGCCGGCCCGGTCGGCGAGCCTTCTGCCCGGTTCCTCCCCCCGCATACGGGACGGGTCGGCGCCTCGCGGTCAGAGATCGCACCTGAGTGCAGCGGCCCGGTGAGAAGGCAAGGTGACGCAAGTGATTCAGAAGAACTGGCAAGAACTGATCAAGCCCGAGAAGTTGCAGGTCACGGCTGGCCGCGATCCCAAGCGCCTCGCCACCGTCGTGGCCGAGCCGCTGGAGCGGGGCTTCGGCATGACCCTCGGCAATTCGCTGCGGCGCATCCTGCTGTCCTCGCTGCAGGGTGCGGCGGTGACCTCGGTGCATATCGACGGCGTGCTGCACGAGTTTTCGTCGATCCCCGGCGTGCGCGAGGATGTGACCGACATCATCCTCAACATCAAGGACATCGCCATCAAGATGCAGGGCGAAGGCCCCAAGCGTCTGGTCGCGAAGAAGACCGGCCCCGGCGTGCTGACCGCCGGCGACATCCAGACCGTGGGCGACATCCAGGTGCTCAACCCGCATCTCGTCATCTGCACGCTGGATGACGGCGCCGAGCTGCGCATGGAATTCACCATCGATACGGGCAAGGGTTATGTGGCGGCCGACCGCAATCGGCCGGAAGATGCGCCCATCGGGCTCATCCCCATCGACAGCCTGTATTCGCCGGTCCGCAAGGTCTCCTACAAGGTCGAGAATACCCGTGAGGGTCAGATCCTCGACTATGACAAGCTGACCATGCAGATCGAGACCGACGGGTCCATTTCTGCGGAAGATGCGCTGGCTTATGCCGCGCGAATCCTGCAGGACCAGCTTGAGATCTTCGTGAACTTCGAAGAACCCAAGCGCGAGAGCGAATCCACCGCCATCCAGGAACTGCCCTTCAATCCGGCGCTTCTGAAGAAGGTGGACGAGCTGGAGCTGTCCGTGCGCTCGGCGAACTGCCTGAAGAACGACAACATCGTCTATATCGGCGACCTGATCCAGAAGAGCGAGACGGAGATGCTCCGCACGCCGAACTTCGGGCGCAAGTCGTTGAACGAGATCAAGGAAGTCCTGGCTTCCATGGGTCTGCATCTCGGCATGGAAGTGCCGGGCTGGCCGCCTGAGAACATCGAAGAGCTGGCAAAGCGCTTCGAAGATCATTACTGAGCTTTCCATACGCGGCTCGAGCCGCTCAACCATAAGCCGGCTCGAAACGCCGTCGGATTTTAGGAGTTCGCCGTCATGCGTCACGGCAAGGTACATCGCAAGTTCAACCGCACCTGGGAACATCGCAAGGCGATGTTCATGAATCTCAGCGCGGCGCTCATCACCCATGAGCAGATCGTCACGACCCTGCCCAAGGCGAAGGATCTTCGCCCGGTGGTGGAAAAGCTGGTTACGCTCGCCCGTCGCGGCGATCTGCACGCCCGTCGCCAGGCCATCGCCGAGCTGCGCGACGTCGCGGTTGTGAAGAAGCTGTTCGACGTGATCGCGCCCCGCTATCAGGCGCGTCCGGGCGGCTACACCCGCATCGTCAAGGCGGGCTTCCGCTATGGCGACTCGACCCCGGTCGCGGTGATCGAGTTCGTCGATCGTGACGTGGACGCGAAGGGCGCTTCCGATCACGCGCGCACGGCCGCCGAGGCCGCCGCCGCCTGAGGCTGGATCTCTTTCAGGTTCCGAACGTTTCGGGAGGGCGGCCGCAAGGTCGCCCTTCTTTCGTTTCAGGCAGGCTCTATATGTTGCGTGCGGCGCCGCGCGGCGCCGGCGCGGACCCAGGGTGGCTCATGGCTTTTGGCATCTCCCGCTTTTTTCGTGTCGAACCTTCATTGCCGGGCGTTTGCCCTCGGCCCGGGCTGCGCGGAGCGTGGCGCGCCTGCGGGGCCGGGATGCTCGGCCTGTTGGTGATCGCGGCGGCAGGGGAAGCCCTGGCCCAGTCGACGGCACCGGCGGCCCCGGCGCAGCGGGCGCAAGTGCCGGCGTCGCGGGGCGAAATCACGCTCAGCTTCGCCCCGGTGGTGGCCCGCACGGCCCCGGCGGTGGTGAATGTCTATGCGCTCAAGAGCGCGCCGCGCTCCAACCCGTTCTTTGACGATCCCTTCTTCCGGCGCTTTTTCGGGGGTGGGCAGGGGGGCGATGCGCCAGGGCTCGGCGGTCCCGAGCGGATGCAGCGCTCGCTGGGGTCCGGGGTGATCGTCGATCCGAGCGGCCTCGTGGTGACCAACCACCATGTGATCCAGGGGGCGGACCAGATCCGAATCGCTCTCAACGACAAGCGCGAGTTCGACGCGGATCTGATGCTCAGCGATCCGCGTACCGACCTTGCCGTGCTGCGCATCAAGGGCGATCAGAAGACCTATGCGAGCCTCGAACTCGGCAATTCAGACGATCTGGCGGTGGGTGATCTGGTGCTGGCGATCGGCGATCCGTTCGGCGTCGGCCAGACGGTGACGCAGGGCATCGTCTCGGCGCTCGCCCGCACGCAGGTGGGCGTGTCGGATTATCAATTCTTCATCCAGACCGACGCGGCGATCAACCCCGGTAATTCGGGTGGCGCGCTGGTGGATATGGCAGGGCGGCTGATCGGCATCAATACGGCGATCTATTCCCGGTCCGGCGGCTCGCACGGCATCGGCTTTGCGATACCGACGAACATGGTGCGGGTGGTGCTCGAATCTGCGAAAGCGGGCTCCGCGACGGTGCGCCGGCCCTGGCTCGGCGCCAAGCTCCAGCGGGTGACGCCCGAGATCGCCGAAGGGCTCGGCATCGCCCGGCCGACCGGCGTGCTGGTGCAAGGCGTGCTTGCCGACAGTCCGGCCGCCAAGGCGGGCATCAAGACCGGCGACCTCATCGTTGCGGTGGAAGGGCTGGGCGTCGATGATCCTGAATCCCTCGGCTATCGGTTCGCCACGCGCCCCATGGGTGGCACCGTCACCTTCACCCTCAGCCGCCAGGGCCGGGAGACCCAGGTCAAGGTCGCCCTGGAGCCGGCGCCGGAAAGCGTGCCGCGTCAGGAAATCGTGTTGCGTGGCCGCTCGCCCTTCGCCGGCGCGCGGGTGGTGAATGTGTCGCCTGCGGTCGCGGAGGAGATGCGGGTCGACGTGGACGACACCGGCGTCGTCGTGGCGGATGTCGCGGAGAATTCCCCTGCCGCCGCCGCGGGCTTCCGCGCGGGCGATGTCATTCTGGCGGTCAACGGGACCAAGATCGCCCGGACCGGCGATCTGGAGCAGGCCACGCGCGCGCCCATGCGCGCATGGCAGGTGAGCGTGGCGCGCCGCGGGCGCGTCATCAATGCCGTGATCGGCGGCTGAACGCGACAGGGGTCTGGGCGGTTCATGGCGACCTTGTTTGAAGCGGCCGGGCTGGAGCAGGGGGCGCCGCGCCCCCTGGCGGATCGGCTGCGGCCGGAGAAGATCGCCGACGTGGTGGGGCAGGACCATCTGGTCGGCCCCGATGGCGTGCTGACGCGCATGCTGGAGGGCCGTTCGCTCGGCTCGCTCATTCTCTGGGGGCCGCCCGGCACCGGCAAGACCACCGTGGCGCGGCTGCTGGCCCATGCCACGGATCTGCATTTCGAGCAGATCTCGGCCATCTTCTCCGGGGTCGCCGATCTGAAGAAGGTGTTCGAGCAGGCTCGCCATCGCCGGGCCACCGGGCGGGGCACGCTGCTGTTCGTGGATGAGATCCATCGCTTCAACCGCGCCCAGCAGGACAGTTTCCTCCCCGTGATGGAGGACGGCACGGTGACGCTGGTGGGCGCGACCACGGAGAATCCCTCGTTCGAACTGAACGCCGCCTTGCTGTCGCGCGCGCGGGTGCTGGTGTTTCGCGCCCTGGATGAGACGGCTATCTCCCGCCTTCTGGCCCGTGCGGAGGAGGTGGAGGGCCGCCCCCTGCCGCTCGACGCCGAAGCCCGGGACGCGCTTGCCCGCATGGCGGATGGTGACGGCCGCGCCGCGCTGACCCTGGCGGAGGAGGTCTGGCGCGCCGCGCGCCCCGGCGAGATGTTCGACACCGCCGCCCTTCAAGACGTGGTGCAGCGCCGCGCGCCGATCTACGACAAGAGCGAGGATGGGCATTACAATCTCATCTCCGCCCTGCATAAATCAGTGCGCGGTTCGGACCCGGATGCGGCCCTCTATTATCTCGCGCGCATGCTGGACGCGGGCGAGAGCCCGCTGTTCCTGGCCCGGCGGCTGGTGCGCATGGCGGTGGAGGATATTGGGCTCGCCGATCCGCAGGCCCTGGTGGTCGCGAACGCGGCCAAGGACGCTTATGATTTTCTCGGTTCGCCCGAGGGTGAACTCGCTTTGGCCGAGGCCGCTGTCTATATGGCCACCGCACCCAAATCGAACGCGGTCTACAAGGCGTGGTCGGCGGCCATGCGCACCGCCAAGGCCGGTGGCTCCCTGGTGCCGCCGAAGCATATCCTTAACGCCCCCACCAAGCTCATGAAGGGCGAAGGCTACGGCAAGGGGTATCGCTACGACCATGACGAGCCCGATGCGTTCTCGGGTCAGAATTATTTTCCCGAGCAGCTCGGGCGCCAGAGCTTTTTCCATCCCGTGGAACGCGGCTTCGAGCGTGAAATCAAGAAACGCATGGACTATTGGGCGCGATTGCGCGCGGAGCGGGGCGAGCCGTGACGGCGCGGCCGCCTGCTGCGGTGCAAAAATCCCGGCGCGCGAGCTTGATGCGGAGCTTGCGGGAACGCTAAGACGAAGGCGGTCCTTCGCGCTTGCAGGTGCAGCCATGATTCCTGCTCTTCTGGTTTTCGTCGGGGCGGGCCTGGGCGGCCTGATGCGCCACCTTTTCAATCTGGCGGGCGTGCGCCTGCTGGGAATGGTGGACTTTCCCTATGTCACGATGTTCATCAACGTGCTGGGCTGCTTCATCATGGGAGTGGCGACCATCTGGTTCGCGATGCGGTCCGGGGTCAGCTGGTCGCAGCCCACGCGCCTGTTCCTGACCACCGGGGTCTTGGGCGGATTCACCACCTTCTCCACGTTTTCCCTCGAGTTCGCCCTGCTGATGGAGCGCGGCGTCTGGGGGCATGCGATGGCCTATGCCATCGGCTCGCTGGTGCTGTGCATACTCGCCGTGACGGCCGGCATGGCACTCATGCGCGCCATTACGTGACAGACGGGCGCGGGACGCGTAAATCTGCGCGCAAGTTCCGACCGTTTCGAGGATGTGACCCATGGCGGTCGAAGTAAAACAGGTGAGTGCGGACGAGGCCGGGATGCGCCTCGACCGCTGGTTCAAGGCCCATTTTCCGGATCTCTCCTTCGGCCATCTCCAGAAGCTGGTGCGGACGGGCCAGGTGCGCGTGGATGGCGGGCGCGCCAAGACCTCCACCCGGCTCGATCCGGGCCAGAGCGTGCGCATTCCCCCGCTTGGCGTCGATGCCGATGGGATCGAGCCGGTGGATGCCGCTGACGAGGCGGCGCGGGCCGCCGCGGCAGGTGGCGAGGCCGGTGAACGCCCGGCCGCGCCGCGCGGCGTGATCGCGGCCGCTGCCCGGCGCGAGAATGAAGACCTCACCGCGCTGAAGGCCATGATCCTCTACGAGGACAAGGATGTGATGGTTCTCAACAAGCCCATGGGCCTCGCGGTCCAGGGCGGTTCGGGCACCTACCGCCATGTCGACGGCATGCTCGATTCCATGCGCGATCGCGACGGCCAGAAGCCGCGCCTCGTCCACCGCATCGACAAGGACACCGCCGGCTGCCTGCTGATTGCCAAGACCCGGCTTGCGGCGTCGATCCTCACCAAGAGCTTCCGCTCGCGCGAGGCGCGCAAGATCTATTGGGCGCTGGTGCCGGGCGTGCCGAAGCCTCGGCAAGGCCGCATCTCCACCTATCTTGCCCGCGAGGAGAGCGAGGAGCGCATGCGCGTCGCCCGCCATGGCGAGGACGAGGCGAGCCACGCCTTGACCTATTATGCCGTGGTGGACCAGGCGGCGCAGAAGATGTCCTGGCTCTCGCTCAAGCCGGTTACCGGCCGCACCCACCAGCTGCGCGCCCATATGGCGCATATCGGCCATCCCATCGTCGGCGATCCGAAATATTTCAACATCGAGAACTGGGAGTTTCCCGGCGGGATGCAGAACAAGCTGCACCTGCTGGCCCGCCGGATCGTGATTCCCCATCCGCGCGGCACCGGCGTCATCGATGTCTCGGCGCCGCTGCCGCCCCACATGGCCCAATCCTGGGCGGTGCTGGGGCTCGACGCCACGCAATACGACCCGATCCTGGAAGCGCCGGAATCCTGATCCTGGCAGGCGATCCGGCGGCGCTTGCGGCCGCGTCGCCGCTGCGGCGCGGGCCGGGCAGGTTTCCCCTGCGGACAAACCGCGCTACACGGATGCCGGGGGCGCGCCATCCACTCGAGTGAGGAGACGATGCATGAGCCGACAGCCAGACTCGTGTCCCGGCTGCGGAGCACCGACGCATCCCCACGCCCATGAATGCGCCGAGTGCGGCGCCGTCCTGCCGCAGCGCCGTTCGATGCTTCCCCTTGTTGTCGGTGCCGCGGGCGTGCTGGTGGCGCTCCTGGCCGGTGCCGGCGTGTGGATCATGCTGAGCCCGCCGACCGGCGGACCGGCCCATGAGGCGAGCGCGCCGGCTGCCGCGCCCGCTCAACCCGCTCCGGCCGCACCCATGCCCGCTTCCGCGCCGGCGACATCTGCTGCGGCGACTCCCGAGCCCCAGCTCGTCGCCCCCCAGCTCGTGCCGCAGCCGGAAACCACCACGTCCGCCGCCCCGGAACCCGAAGCCGGCTTGCCCACCGTTCGTCCCGGCGTTCCCCTGCCGCCCGCCGACGAGCCGGCCCGGCGCGCGTTCGCGAAGACGACCCAGGATAATTTCGTCCAGAACGGGCTCGATCTTCAGGTCACCACCAGCGGACCCGAGGCGACGATCATCGCCATCAAGTTCAATTTTCCCGCCAAGACCGCCGTGGAACTGATCGCCTCCGGCCCGTTCCCGCGTCAATGCAAGCAGCGCGGCTTCAAGACCATTCAATTCGTCGATCCCAACGCCATATCCTGGACCTATGATCTCGCCACAGACAAGCTGACCCAGAAATGACCTCCGACGACCGGCTTCCCCTACTCATCCTGTTCGATTGCGACGGCACGCTGGTGGACAGCCAGCACGCGATCGTCGAAGCCATGAGCGCGGCTTTCGTTTCCTGCGGCGTGACACCGCCCGCGCGGGAGGAGATTCTCTCCGTGGTCGGCCTCTCGCTGCCGGAAACATTCGCGGTGCTGTCCCGCGGGGCCGTGGATTTCCCTGTGGTCGCACTGGAGGAGGCCTATCGCTCCACCTACCGCACGCAGCGCGAAGCTGCGCCCACCGAGCCGCTCTATGATGGCGCGCGCGAGACGCTGCAAGCGCTGCGCGCCCGCGCCGACCTGCAATTGGGCATGGTCACCGGCAAGGCGCGGCGCGGGGTGCGGCGGGTGCTGACCGGTCATCAAATGGAAGGCTGGTTCTCCACCATTCAGACGGCGGACGACGCGCCCTCCAAGCCGCATCCCGCCATGGTGCTCCAGGCGATGGCGGAGACCGGGGCCGAGCCGGGCTTTACCGTCGTGGTGGGTGATACCACTTACGATATGGAAATGGCGAAGGCCGCCGGCGCCTTCGCCATCGCGGTCGGCTGGGGCTATCACGAGCCCGGCGCGCTGCTGGCGGCCGGCGCGGATCTGATGGTGGAGCGGTTCGCGGATCTGCCGGCGGCCATCGAGACCTTGTTCGCGCGCGTTCCCGCATGAACCGCGCCCGGCGAAAACACGAGACCCCACATGCGTGATCTTCTCGAAGGCATAGAGACGACCGGCATCGACCCAGCGGAATCCGTGCGCGCCGCCCAGCGGGTGACGTTGCCGAAGCGCTTCTATCAGGCGGCGGGCGTCGGCACGGATGGGGACGGCTTCACCATTCTCCTGGATGGGCGGCCGGTGCGCACCCCCGCCCGCGATATCCTGCGCCTGCCCACGCGCGCCCTCGCCGAAGCGGTTGCCGCCGAATGGGACGCGCAAGTGGGCGAGATCAACCCCCACGCCATGCCCCTGACGCGCCTCGTGAATGTGGTGCTGGACGGTGTGATGCGCGATCCCGCCGCCTCCGCCGCCGAGGTGGTGAGCTATGCCGGCACCGATCTGCTTTGCTATCGCGCCGATGGGCCGGAGCGGCTGGAGGCGCAACAGGCGCAGGCCTGGGACCCGGTGCTGGACTGGTTCCGCGATGTGCATGGCGCCCGCTTCTTCCTCAGCACCGGCGTGCGCCATGTGAAGCAGCCGGACGAGACCTTGGCGCGCATCGCCGACCTGGTGCCGCAGGAGCCGTTCCGCCTGGCGGCCGTCACCTCCATGACTGCGCTCACCGGTTCGGCCCTTCTGGCGCTGGCGGTGGCCCATGGCGCCATCGATGCCGACACCGCCTGGACCGCCGCCCATGTGGACGAGGCGTGGAATCGTGCCCAATGGGGCGAAGACGAACTCGCGGCCGCGCGCCACGCCGCCCGCAAGCTGGAAATGGATGCGGCTGCGCGCCTGCTCGCGCTGCTGAACTGAGGCCGGGCGGGTTCCTCAGGCGGCTTTTGCCGCCATGCGCGACTTTACGTCTTCCGCCATGCGGGTGAAGACGGCGCTCCAGTCGCCCGGCACATCCTGGCGGAACAGGCGCACGCTCGGATACCACGGGGTGTCCTCCCGCACCGCGAGCCAGCGCCAGTCGCAGCCGGCGATCAGCGCCAGCAGGGCCGGGCGGCCGAGCGCGCCGGCCAGATGGATCATGGCGGTGTCGCAGGAAATCACGAGATCGCACGCCGCGAGGATGGCCGCGCTGTCGAGAAAGGTCTCGCCCGGCGGATCGATGGCGCCCAGGTGCTCGACCGCGAACGGCAGGTCGGCGGCTTCCGCCTGCTCTTCGCCCGGCCCCTTCTGAAGCGAGAGGATGCGTACGCCGTCCAGCGCCGCGACAGGCGCCAGGGCGGCGAGCGGAAAGGCGCGGCTCATGCCGGCTTCACCCTTGGGATTTCCCGCCCAGGCCACGGCGATCTTGAACCCACCCTCTCCGAGCCTCTGCCGCCACGCCTCGATGCGCGCGGGCTGCGCCTTCAGATAGGGGGCAAAAGGCGGCAGCGTCTGCGGCGTCAGATGGAGCAAATGCGGCACGCTCATCAGCGGCGCCCACCGCGCCGGTTCGCGCAGTCCCATGGCCTTTTCGATGCTCATGACGCCCGCGATGCCTTCGATCCCCGATAGGAGGGGCAGCATCTCGGGCGTGGCCGCGAGCGCCACCTTGTGGCCGAGGCGCCCGAGCAGCGGGGCGAAGCGGGCGAACTGGATGATGTCGCCGCGCCCCTGCTCGGCCTGGAGCACGAGCAGGCTCTTCTGGTCCGGCTTGTCTCCGGTCCAGCGCGGATAGGGAAGTTCGGCATAGCCCTTCTGGCGCAGCTCGTTGCGGCGCTCGAACAGCGGCAGGCCGCGCATCCAGTCGCCGCTGCGCAGCCGCGCGGTGGCCAGCAGAAACGCCACTTCCGGATGGGCCGGCGCCGCCTGCACGAGGGTGTCCAGGTCCCTGCGCCCGGCATCGGGCTCGCCAAGGTCCATCAGGAGTTGGGCCCGCAGAATGCGGGCGCGAATGAAGGCGGGATCGCGGGCGAGCGCGCGGTCCAGATCGGCGATCGCTTCGCGATGCCGCCCCACGGTGGAGAGGAGCAAGGCGCGGGGATAAAGAATCTCCGCCCGGTCCGGCGCCAGCTCCACGGCGCGGGTGGCGCTCTCCACTCCTTCGGAAAAGCGCCGCAGGTCCAGCAGCACGCTGGCGCGGTTGGCATGGGCCTGCGCGGCGCGGGGATCAAGCGCCAGCGCCCGGTCCAGCAGTTCCAGGGCCTCCTGCGGGCGGTCCAGATTGCGCAGGGCGAGCGCGGTATTGGATAGCGCGTCCACATTGTCCGGTTCCGCCGCCAGCACGGTCTCGAACGCGGCGAGGGCCGGCGCGTAGCGCATGAGGGCGCTCAGCGAGACGCCCCGGTTGAGATGGGCTGCGCCCATGTCGGGGGCCATGGCGAGCGCGGTGTCAAAGGATTTGATGGCGTCCTCATGCCGCTCCATCTCCTGCAACAGCGCGCCGCGATTGAGCCAGCCTTCCGGCCGGCGCGGCGCGAGGCGCAGGGATTCGTCATAGGCGCGCAGCGCCTCGGTGCGGCGGCCGAGGGCGCCGAGCAGGCCGGCGCGGCTGTCCCAGGCATCGGGATTTTCCGGGGCGAGCGCGATCGCCCGATCATAGGCCGCCAGCGCATCCGCCAAGCGGCCGAGCCGCTCCAGCGCCAGGCCGAGGAGATCGAAGGCCCGCGCATCCTGCGGGGCGGCCTTCGTCGCCTCGGTCAGCAGGCGTGCGCCCTCTTCCAATTGTCCGCCCTGGCACCGCAGCCGGCCGAGCCGGAACAGGGCTTCGCCGTCTTGCGGCACGGCGCGCAGCCTCTCGCCGTAAAGCGCCGCCGCTTCGTCCAATTGGCCGGAATCGTGAAGGGCGATGGCCCGGTCGAGAAGGGAGGAGGGTGCGGGCATGGTCCGACGCTGCCGATAAGGGAGCGGCACCATATTCATTCGCGCGGCCGGCCGGAACCCCGCACGGGCGCCGGCGAACTTATTGCATCGCCGCGCGTTTGCCTCTTCAATCCCCTCAACACAGCAGCGAGGCCTTGGCGATGGATATCGATACCGAACACCTGGGCGAAGTGGCGGTCGTCTACGGCTTGAATGTGGTCTACGCGCTGGTCCTGCTGGGCGTGGGCTGGTGGATCGCCAGGACCGTCGAGGGGCTGCTGATGCGCGGCCTGGGCGCGACCGGGCGGATCGACGTGACCGTGGCGAGCTTTCTCGCGAGCCTCGCCAAATATGGCGTGCTGGTGTTCGTCCTGGTGGCCGTGCTTCAGCGCTTCGGCATCCAGACCACCAGCATCATCGCTGTGTTGGGCGCCGCCTCCCTGGCCGTCGGTCTCGCTTTGCAGGGCACCTTGTCCAACATGGCGGCCGGCGTGATGCTTCTGATCTTCCGTCCGTTCCGCGTGGGCGACGATGTGGAGGTCGCCGGAAAGGCCGGCACGGTGAAGGCGCTGACCCTGTTCACCACCGAGCTGGCGAGCCCCGCCAATGTGCAGATCCTGATCCCCAACGGGCAGGTCTGGGGCGCGGCGATCCTGAACAAATCCGCCTATCCGGCCGGCGATTCGACGGTCTCGGTGGCACTGGAAGTGGCGACCAGCGTGGATGTGGACGCGCTTCGCGCCAAGGCGCTGGCCTTCCTCCAGCAGGATGCCCGGGTGCTGCCCGCGCCCGTGCCGAGCGTCATCCTCGGCAAGCTCGGCTATGATCGCATCGAACTCACCATCACAGCGGCGACCAAGCCGGCCGATGCGGCGGGCGTGAAGGAAGCGCTGCTGGAGCTGCTGCGCCCTCTGCTCTATGTGTCGTCTTCGGAAAAGCCGGCGCTGGTCTCGCCTTAGACGTTAGCCTCGCCGCTCGGACCCTCGCCACTCTGAACCCTCGCCGCTCGGGCTTGCCGTGACAACAGACGATATTCGCGAACTGTTCGCATCCTTCGGCCCGGTCGACGTGCGCCGCATGTTCGGCGGTGCCGGGCTTTATGCGGACAGCACCATGTTCGCGCTGGAGGCGGGTGGCGAACTCTATCTGAAGGTGGATGACGGCTTCGCCTTGGATCTGGCGGCGCGCGGCTCGGTGCCCTTCAGCTATGAAGCCAAGGGCCGGCGCACCATCATGTCCTATTGGAAGGTGCCGGAGTCGGCGTTGGACGATGGGGACGACCTGGCCGCGCTCGCCCGTCGCGCCTTGGACATCGCCCGTGCTGCCCGCCGCGCAAAGCCTGCGTCGCGGGGGCGGCGCAAGGCACCTGCTGCTGACAAGGCGGCTCCCGCCAAGCGGGCCAAACCGGCAGCTGGCGGGCACTGAGACAGCAGGAAAAGGTCCGGGCAGCGCGGGGACAGATCTGCTCGCAGAACCGTGTGGGGCGGGGCCGGTGCGGCCCACGCCCCGAGGGGTCAGCTTGTGGCCTTCACACGCACCGGGCGCAGAAGGAAGGCGGGCAGGTGGGACATGTCCGCCGGCTCGTTCACCGGGGGACGCTCGCGCCGGGCGGGACGGCTCGCCTCGCGCGGTTCGCGGGGCGCGCTCTCGCGGGCAGCCACCTCGCGCGCCGGGGCCGGGCGCTGTTCGCGCGGCGGACGCGGCTCGCGGGGCGGACGGGCCTCGCGGGCGGGTGCTGCCGCAACCTCGACAGGCGCCGCCTCTTCGCGCGGGGCGCCGTCGCGGGGTGCACCGTCGCGGGGTGCACCGTCGCGCGGCTTGCGGTTGCGGGTGTTCTGGCGCTCGGTGCGCGGCACGTCGCCGTCTTCCGGGCGGGCGGCGCGGCCCTTGTCGCGACCACGGCCACCCTCGCGGCCCTTGTCGCGGCCGCGCTTGTCGCCGGCGCCGGTGCGGCGCTCGCGCGGCGGGGCTTCGCCGAGCGGCTCGCCCTGCCAGGGAATGGGATTGCCGATCAGCTTCTCGATTGCGGCGAGGGACTTCAGGTCGTCATGGGTCATCAACGCGATGGCCATGCCGCTGCGGCCCGCGCGGCCCGTGCGCCCGATGCGGTGGACATAATCCTCCGCATGATGGGGCACGTCATAATTGAAGACATGGCTGACGGCGGGGATATCGAGACCGCGCGCCGCGACGTCGGACGCCACCAGCAAGGTGGCCTCGCCGGAGCGGAACTGGTCCAGCGCCTGGGTGCGCGAGCGCTGGTCCATGTCGCCGTGCAGGCATACCACGTTGAAGCCGTGCTTCTGGAGCGAGCGGTGGACCACCGAGACTTCGCTCTTGCGGTTGCAGAAGATGATGCCGTTCTGCAAGCCGTCTGCCGCGCGGATCAGTTCGCGCAGCTTCTCGCGCTTCTCGTAATCCTCCCGGCCCGTCGCGACCAGGACCTGGGTCACAGTGGTCGCCGTGGAGGCGGGCTTGGAAACTTCCACCCGCACCGGATTTGAAAGGAATTGCGAGACGAGCCGCTGGATTTCCGGCGGCATGGTGGCCGAGAAGAAAAGCGTCTGCCGGGTGAACGGCACCAGCTTGCAGATGCGCTCGATGTCGGGAATGAAGCCCATGTCCAGCATGCGGTCGGCTTCGTCGATGACGAGCACTTCGATGCCCGAGAGCAGGAGTTGCCCGCGCTCCACATGGTCGAGCAGCCGGCCGGGGGTGGCGATGAGCACATCGACACCGCGCACCAGCTTGGTGTTCTGGTCGCCGAACGACACGCCGCCGATCAGCAGCGCGACATTGAGCTTATGGTTCTTGCCGTAGCGGGCGAAGCTGTCCTCGACCTGGGCTGCGAGTTCGCGCGTCGGTTCAAGGATGAGGGTGCGCGGCATGCGCGCCCGTGCCCGGCCCTGCTCCAGCAGGGTCAACATGGGAAGGGTGAAGGCGGCGGTCTTGCCGGTGCCCGTCTGCGCCAAGCCCAGCACGTCGCGCCGGGCGAGAACGTGCGGAATGGCTTGCGCCTGGATGGGCGTGGGCGTTGTGTACCCGGACGCCGTGACGGCCGAGAGGACTTTTTCGCTCAGGCCGAGTTCGGAAAATGACATATCGTCGCTTAATGCGGCAGCGCTCCGCTTATCGCAGGCCCCGTGCCGTACGGGGCTGGGCGAGCGGTCGTCGCTCGGCGCGCTTGGATTCGAAATAATCGGACGACACCTTGTAAAGTAAGGATTTTGTGCGCTGTGTCAATGCTTCTCATTGAACCTGCCATGCGTCGGGAGAATTGCAACCCGCAACGCCATGCGCCGGCGGCCTTGACCCCTTGCGGAATGGGCGTCAAGGAAGCCACCCGCGCCACCTGATTTCCGGTCGGCGTCCCGCCTCCCTCCGGCAGTGCCGACATGCCCTTTCTTCTGGTTCTCGGTCTGGCCGGGTTCGCCAGCGCGTTCTCGATGCGCGCGGTCGACCCCATGCTTAACCTGCTGGCCGCGGACCTCGCCGTGACGCTGCAACGCGCGGCCTTGCTCGCCAGCGCCTTCTCGCTGCCCTACGCGGCCATGCAATTGGTGTTCGGCCCCATTGGCGATGCCGTGGGCAAGGTGCGCTTGATCCGCGTGACGCTCTCCATGCTCTGCCTCGGGCTCATCGGCTGCGCTCTTGCGCCCAGCCATGACGCCCTGCTGGCGGGGCGCATTTTCTCCGGCGGCTGGGCTGGTGGGGTGATTCCCGTTGCTCTGGCAACCGTCGGGGATCGCGTGACCATGCAGCAGCGCCCCCAGGCGCTCGGACGGCTATTGATGGCGATCGTGCTGGGCCAGCTCGGCGGCGCCATGGCATCGGGGATGATCTCGACCCTGATCGGATGGCGCGCTGTGTTCTGGTGCGCGGCGGCGGTGGCCGGGACGGCGGCTCTGGGCGCGATGTTCTTCCTCGGCGAGACTGCGATCCCGCAGCGTCCGTCCCTGCGCGGGGCGCTGGCGCGCTATGGCGTGGTGTTCGGAAATCCCCTCTCGATCCGCCTGTTTCTGGTCGCAGCCATCGAAGGGGGGCTGATCTTCGGCGTGTTCCCGTTCGTCGCCGCCCATATGGTCGGGCGCGCGCTGGGTGATGCGGTGGAGGCGGGGTTCGCGCTCGGCATGTTCGGCGTGGGCGGGGTGATCTACACCTTCCTGGTGGCGGTTCTGGTGCGCCGGCTGGGTCTCTCCGGCATGGCCGGGATCGGCGCGACGGTGGCGGGCCTGTGCCTGATCGCCATCGCGGTGGTGCCCTCGCTGGGACTGATGCTGGCGCTGTTCGGCGTGCTCGGTTTCGGCTTCTACATGATCCACAACACCTTGCAGATCATGGCCACCGAGCTGGTGCCGACAGCGCGCGGCTCTGCGGTCGCGCTTTATGCGACCTTCTTCTTTTCCGGCCAGGCTCTGGGTGCGCTGCTGGCGGCGCAACTTATCGGCATCATCGGGCCGGTGGAATTGTTCGCCGGCGCCGGCGTCTGCCTGATCGCGCTCGCCTTCCCCGCCTCGCGCCTGCCGCGCCGGCTCGTGCCGGCCACGCCGGAGCCCGCCGATCCCTCCGCCTGAGGGACCGCGCGTCAGATATCCAGCAGATCCTCGCCGGCAAACGCCGCGCGCTCGGAAATGAAGGCGAAGCGCGCCTCCGGCTTGTTGCCCATGAGGCGCTCCACAAGATCCGCCGTATCGGCCTGCGCCGCCGCCTCGATGGTCACGCGCAGCATGGTGCGCGTGTGCGGGTTCATGGTGGTTTCCTTGAGCTGCGCCGGCATCATTTCGCCGAGCCCCTTGAAGCGGCCGATCTCCACCTTGCCCCGGCCGGAGAATTCCTTCTTCAGCAATTGGTCCTTATGGGCATCGTCGCGGGCATAGAGCGTCTTCGCGCCCTGGGTGATGCGGTAGAGCGGGGGCACCGCCAGGAACAGATGGCCCTCCTCGATGAGCTTCGGAATCTGCCGATAGAAGAAGGTGACGAGCAGGGAGGCGATATGCGCCCCATCCACGTCGGCGTCGGTCATGATGACCACCTTCTCATAGCGCAGGTCCGCTTCGCGATACTGGGCGAGCGTGCCGCAGCCGAGCGCCTGGAGCAGGTCCGACAATTGCTGGTTCTGGGCCAGCTTGTCGCGCCCGGCGCTGGCGACATTGAGAATTTTGCCACGGAGCGGCAGCACCGCCTGGGTCTTGCGATCGCGCGCCTGCTTGGCTGAGCCGCCGGCCGAATCGCCCTCGACGATGAAGATCTCCGAGCCCGCCGCCTCGGTATTGGAGCAGTCCGCGAGCTTGCCCGGCAAGCGCAGCTTGCGCACCGCGGTCTTGCGGGAGATCTCCTTCTCCTGCTTGCGACGCAGGCGCTCTTCCGCGCGCTCCACCACATGGTCCAGCAGCCGGTTCGCCTGCACCGGATTGGCGGCAAGCCAATGGTCGAGCGGATCGCGCAGCGCCTGCTCGACGATGCGCGAGGCTTCCGCAGTGGCGAGCCGGTCCTTGGTCTGGCCCTGGAACTCCGGCTCGCGCACGAATACCGAGAGCATGGCCGCGCAGCCGGTCGTGACATCGTCGCCGATCAGGATGGCCGCGCGCTTGGCCTGGCCGATGCGCTCGGCATAATCGCGCAAGCCCTTCAGCAGCACCAGGCGAAGGCCATTCTCGTGCGTGCCGCCGTCATGGGTGGGAATGGTGTTGCAATAGGAGGAGATGGCGCCGTCGCCGTCGGCCACCCAGGCCACCGCCCATTCCACCGAGCCGTGGCCGCCCTGCTTCTGGATGCGGCCGGCGAAAATCTCGCCATGCACCAGCGTCTGGCCTTCCAGATCGCCGGCGAGATAATCCTTGAGGCCGCCGGGGAAGCGGAAGGTCATCTTCTCCGGTACGCCGGTGGTGCCCACCAGAAGGGCGGGATCGCACGACCAGCGAATTTCCACGCCGCCAAACAGATAGGCCTTGGACCGCGCCATGCGGAACACGCGGGCGGGATCGAAATGCGCGCCCGCGCCGAAGATTTCCGGGTCGGGATGGAAGCGCACCTTGGTGCCGCGGCGGTTGGTGATGCGGCCGACCTCGGCCAGCGGGCCGAGCGGTGCGCCTTTGGAGAAGCTCTGGCGATACAGGGTCTGGTTGCGCGCGACCTCGATCTCCAGATGGTCGGACAAGGCGTTCACCACCGAGACGCCGACCCCGTGCAGGCCGCCCGAGGTCTCGTAGACCTTGCTATCGAATTTTCCGCCCGCATGCAGGGTGGTCATGATGACTTCGACGGTGGACTTGCCGGGGAACTTGGGATGCGCCTCCACCGGAATGCCCCGCCCGTTGTCGGTCACGGTCAGCGTGCTGTCGGCGGCGAGATGCACCTCGATGAAGGTGGCATGCCCCGCCACCGCCTCGTCCATGGAATTGTCGATCACCTCGGCGAACAGGTGATGCAGCGCTTTGACATCCGTGCCGCCGATATACATGCCGGGGCGGCGCCGCACCGGCTCCAGCCCTTCCAGCACCTCGATATGGGCGGCGGTATAGTCGCTCGCCATCTCGGGCACGGCGGCGGGCGCCTTGGCGCGCGGGCTCGGGGCCTTGCGGGCAGGGGCGGGCGCGGCAAACAGATCGTCGTTATCGGACATGTGGCTCTTTAGGTCGCTTCGGGGCGAATCGCCGCCGGCCATCATGCCAGGGCGAGGGAACGAAAGGGAACATACCGGAAACGCGCGCAGCGCGGGACTGGTCACTTATCCCTGTCTTTCGCCTGATATGGGATCGGTGTACAGACCCCCGACCGAACACGCCCGCGCAGCGTCCTGCGCGCGGACGCGCACGGCCTAACGTCGCACGGCCCCCAGCGGGCGGGAGAAGGACATGTCGGACACAGCAAAGGCACGGATCGCGGTTCTTGGCGCCTCGGGTTACACCGGGTCCGAACTCGTGCGCCTTCTGCTGCGCCATCCCCGTGTCGAGCTCGTCGCCCTGACCGCGGATCGGAAGGCCGGCCAGTCCATGGCGGACGTGTTCCCGCAGTTCGCGCCCTATGCGCTGCCCAAACTCGTCACGATCGACGAGGTGGATTTCAACGCGGTGGACCTCGTGTTCTGCGCGCTGCCGCATGCGACCACCCAGGACGTCATCAAGAAGGTGTTCGAGCAGGCGCCCAATGTGAAGGTGGTGGACCTGTCCGCCGACTTCCGCCTGCGCGATCCCGGCGCCTATGAGAAATGGTACGGCCATCCCCACGGCGCGCTCGATCTCCAGAAGGAGGCCGTCTTCGGCCTGGTCGAGATCTATCGGGACGAGATCAAGAAGGGTCGGCTGATCGCCAATCCGGGTTGCCACACCACCACTTCCATCCTGCCGGCCGTGCCGCTGCTGGAAGCCGGTGCGATCGAGCCCGAGACCATCGTCATCGACAGCAAGACGGGAATGTCCGGCGCCGGCCGCTCGGCCAAGGAGGCGATGCTGTTCTCCGAGGTGTCGGAGGGCATCCATGCCTATAGCGTCGGCTCGCATCGGCACATGGGCGAACTGGATCAGGAATTCACCAAGGCCGCCGGCCGCCCGGTGGCGCCCATGTTCGTGCCGCACCTCGTGCCCATGAACCGGGGCATCTATGCGACCCTCTATGTGCGCACCACCGGCGCCAAGGCGGAGGATCTCCACAAGATCCTCGTGGATTTCTACAAGGGCGAGCCGTTCGTCCATGTCCTGCCGTTCGGCCAGGTGCCGCAGTCGCGCCATGTGCGCGGCTCCAACATGGTGATGATGGGCGTCGTCGCCGACCGTGCGAGCGGCCGGGCGATCGTGCTCTCCACCCTGGACAATCTGGTGAAGGGGGCTTCTGGCCAGGCGGTGCAGAACATGAACCTGGTGCTGGGCTATCCCGAGACGCTCGGCCTGGAGCAGATCGCGCTCATGCCGTGAGCGCTGCGCCATGATGCGTTGCGGGCCGCTGCTGCATGCGGCCCGCGCTTTCGTGCCCGCCGCCATTGCCTCGTAAATCGCCGGCTTGCTATAGCGGCGGGGAAGGGCGCGGAGGGCGTGCGGAAAATTGCAGCGCTCGCGTTCGGAACATGCTTCAACCGCTTGCGGTTGAACCATCTGTTGGCGCCGACCCGTAAAATGGGCGCGGTGCGTGCTGGGAGCTGTCCATGTCCGTCGATCAGGCGACCGTCCGAAGGGTTGCGCATCTGGCGCGCATCTCTGTGCGCGAGGAGGAACTCGCCCCCCTTCAGGAGGAATTGAACGCCATTCTCGCTTTCGTCGAGCAATTGTCTGCGCTCGATGTTTCCGGCGTCGAGCCCATGAGCGGTGTGATCCCGCTCAGCCTGCCCCTGCGCGAGGATCTGGTGACCGACGGCCATTATCCTGAAAAGATCCTCGCCAATGCGCCCGATGCCGAGGGTGGCTTCTTTACCGTGCCGAAGGTGGTGGAATGACCGCGCTCAATCAGCTCACCCTCACCCAGGCGCGTGAAAAGCTGGCGCTGCGGGAGTTTACCGCGGTCGAACTGACCCAGTCCTATCTCGACGCCATGGAAAAGGCGCGCGGCCTCAACGCCTATCTGGAGGAGACTGCGGAAAAGGCGCTCGCCATGGCGGCGGCCAGCGATGCGCGCATCTGCAATTCCGAAGGCGGCCCGCTGGAGGGCATGCCCATCGGCGTGAAGGACATGTTCTGCACCGATGGCGTGGCCACCACGGCCGGCTCGCGGATTCTCGAAAATTTCGTGCCGCCCTACGAATCCACCGTCACCGCGCAGCTCTGGCGCGACGGGGCGGTGATGCTGGGCAAGCTCAATAATGACGAGTTCGCCATGGGCTCGTCCAACGAGACCTCGGCGTTCGGCCCGGTGATCTCGCCCTGGCGCCGCGATGGGGATGCCTCGCTGCTGGTGCCCGGCGGCTCGTCCGGCGGCTCGGCGGCGGCGGTGGCGGCGTTCCTGTGCGCCGGCGCCACCGGCACGGACACCGGCGGCTCGATCCGCCAGCCCGCCGCCTTGACCGGCACCGTAGGCATCAAGCCGACCTACGGGCGGTGCTCGCGCTGGGGAATCGTCGCCTACGCCTCCTCGCTCGACCAGGCCGGCCCGTTCGCACGCACCGTCAATGACGCGGCCCTGCTGCTGCGCTCGATGGCCGGACACGACCCGAAGGATTCCACCAGCGTGGACCTGCGCGTCCCCAATTACGAGGATGCCGTGGGTGCCTCGGTAAAGGGCAAGCGCATCGGCATCCCGCGCGAATATCGTGTCGAGGGCATGTCGCCGGAGATTGTCGAATTGTGGGAGCAGGGCGCGGCGATGCTGCGCGATGCAGGCGCGGAGGTGGTCGACATCTCGCTGCCGCACACGCAATACGCACTGCCGACCTATTACATCGTCGCCCCGGCGGAGGCCTCCTCGAACCTCGCGCGGTATGACGGCGTGCGCTACGGCCTGCGGGTACCTGGCCGCGATGTCGCGGAGATGTATGAGCGCACCCGCGCCGCCGGCTTCGGGCCGGAGGTGCGTCGCCGCATCATGATCGGCACCTATGTGCTCTCCGCCGGCTATTACGATGCCTATTACCTGCGGGCGCAGAAGGTGCGCAGCCTCATCAAGCGCGATTTCGACGACGTGTTCGCGCAAGGCGTGGACGCCGTGCTGACGCCGACCACGCCCTCGCCCGCCTTCGGCATCGGCGAGAAGAGCAAGGCCGATCCGGTGGAGATGTATCTCAACGACGTGTTCACCGTGACGGTGAACCTCGCCGGCCTGCCGGGCATCTCGGTGCCCGCCGGCTTCTCGGCGGATGGCCTGCCGCTGGGCTTGCAGATGATCGGCCGCCCGTTCGAGGAGGAAACGCTGTTTTCCCTTGCCCAGGTCATCGAGGATGGCGCCGGCCGCTTCCCGGTGGAAGACCTGTGGTGGGCCAAGTGAGCACCGGCGCGCGGCCGCAACGGGCGGGCATTCCCGCGGCCCTTGCGGACGCGCGCGACGCCATCGACGCCATCGACGACCAGATCGTCGATCTGCTGGTTCAGCGGCTGGCGGTGGTCAAGAATGTGGTGGTCGTGAAGGAGCGGGAAGGCATTCCCGCTTTGCTGCCGGACCGGGTGGAAGAGGTGGTGGAGCGCGTCGGCCAGCGCGCCGCCGCCGCCGGCCTGCCGCCGGACCTGACCGAGCGGCTGTGGCGCGATCTCATCGAATGGACGATCGCCTACGAAGACCACCACCTGGGCGACCGACACCCCGGGTGAGGCGGCCAGGGTGTAAATTTTCTCTTTACGAAACTTTTTATCCCTTTAAGACATGGGTCGAGGCGCCGCGCGGGCGCTGGACCGATTTGTCTTGAACGGCGCGCGACATCTGCCGACAAGGCGCAGCGTGTCAGTGTGCGTTCGCAGGGGACGAGTGTGATCGAAACCAAGCTTATCGATGGAAAGGCCTTCGCGGCCGATCTGCGGGCCCGCATCGCGGCCGAGGTTGTCGACCTCACGGCCCGCTCCGGCGTGAAGCCCGGCCTCGCTGTGGTGCTGGTGGGCGAGGACCCCGCAAGCCAGGTCTATGTGCGCAACAAGGCCGCCCAGACCGCCGAAGCCGGCATGGCTTCGTTCGAATTCAAGCTGCCGGTGGAGACCGCGGAAGCGGATCTGCTGGCGCTGGTGGCCAGGCTCAATACCGATCCGGCGGTGCATGGCATTCTCGTGCAATTGCCGCTGCCGGGCCATATCGATACCAACAAGGTGCTCTCCACGATCGATCCGGCGAAAGACGTGGACGGCTTCCACGTGGTCAATGCCGGCCGGCTCGCCGTGGGCCTGGACGCGCTGGTGCCGTGCACGCCGCTCGGCTGCGTGATGCTTCTTAAGCATCATCTGGGCAATCTTTCGGGCTTGAAGGCGGTGGTGGTGGGGCGCTCCAACATCGTCGGCAAGCCGGCCGCGCAATTGCTGCTGCGCGAGGATTGCACCGTCACCATCGCCCACTCGCGCACCCGCGACCTGCCGGGCGAGTGCCGCACCGCCGACATCCTGGTGGCCGCTGTCGGCCGGCCAGAAATGGTGCGCGGCGACTGGATCAAGCCCGGCGCCACCGTGATCGACGTGGGCATCAACCGCGTGCCCAAGGGCGACGGAAAGACCCGGCTCGTGGGCGATGTCGCCTTTCAGGAAGCGCAGGGCATCGCCGGGCTGATCACGCCGGTTCCCGGCGGCGTCGGCCCGATGACAATCGCCTGCCTGCTCCAGAACACGTTGACGGCGGCCAAGCGGCAGCACGGGTTGTGAAAGTGAACCGGGACGGGTTTGCGCCCGTCCCGGAAGATGTTAGCTCTATTCCCAAGAACGGACGCATGGCCCGGACCTCCGGAGCACTGCAACGACAAGCGGATAACCGCCGCAGCGTCTTGATCGGGACCCCCCGCTGAAGGAGGCGCGCGACATGCCTGTCGACCGCAAGAGGACGTTTTCTCCCGAAGAAGTCATGGCGCGTCTTGCGTCCGATCTGCCCCACTGGCGGCTGGAGGACGGCTGGATCCGCCGCACCTACCGCACCAACAGCTGGAAGGGCACGCTGATGGTGATCAACACGGTCGGCCATCTCGCGGAGGCCGCCTGGCATCATCCCGATCTCACCGCCTCCTACGCCTGGGTCGAGGTGCGCCTCATGTCCCATGACGCCAAGGGCATCACCGAGCGCGACTTCGCCTTGGCGCGGAAGATCGAGGAGGTGGTGCAATGGCAGCCCGGCGCGGAGGAGGGCGGCCCGCTGGAGGGGACGCCGGCGAACGATCTGCGCTTCGCCTATCTCAAATATGATTGACCCTGCCATGCCTTCCACCGCGAAATCCCGCATCGTGACGGACGTGGTGTGCGGATTTTGCGGCCTGGGGTGCGACGACCTGGAAGTGAGCGTCCAGGGCCGGGCCGTACGCCCACTCGCCGCTTGCCCGCAGGGGGCGGCGCTGCTTGAACGGTCCGACGGTGCGCCGCCGGTGCCCCGCGTGGCGGGACGGGAAACCTCGCTCGAGGAGGCGGCCGCGCGCGCCGGCGCCCTGCTCCGCGCGAGCCGATCCGCCGTGTTCTCCGGGCTCGGCGCGGACGTGGACGGGCTGCGCGGCGTGTTCGATCTCGCCATGCGGTTCGGAGCCAGCTTCGATCATGCAGCCTCAAGCGGCCTGTTCCGCAATCTCGATACGCTTCAACGGCGCGGCTGGATCGCCACTACCCTGGCGGAGGTTCGCAATCGCTGCGACCTGCTGGTGGTGGTGGGCGCGGACCCGACGCCCGACTTCGCCCGCTTTTTCGAACGCACCCTGCCGCCCGCATCGGCCGAGGCGCCCGCCGGCGGGGAGGACGACGCCCCGCTGTTCACGGAGCGCGGGCACCCGCGCCGCGTGGTGTTCCTCGGAGATCTTGCGGGGCCGGCCGCCCGTGCGGCTCTTGCCGGCCACGATGTCTCGCACCTCCCCCTGCCGCCGGCGCTGCTGGCCGATGCCATGGCAGGCCTCAGCGCGTTCGTGGACGGGCGCCTGGTCAAGGCGCTGGGCGGCGCTTTCGACGGCGCACTGGGCGCGGCGCTCGCCGAGCTGGCAGGCGCGCTCAAGGCGGCCCGCTATGGCGTGTTGACCTGGAATGCCGGCGCGCTCGACCCCGTCGAGGGCGAGCGCATCGTCGGCCATGCCGCCGCCATCGTGGCCACGCTGAACGAGACCACGCGCGCGGCGGTCTTTCCCCTCGGCGGGCGCGACAATCTTATCGGCGCGCATCAGATGGCGCTCTGGCGCTTCGGCTATCCATTGCGCACGCTGGTGGCGCACGGCGAGGCCAGCCATGCGCCGGGGCTTTATGCCACCAGCCGGGCGGTACGGGATGCCGACCTGCTGCTGCACGTCAGCGCCTTTCGCCCCGATCCGCCGCCCGCCTTCTCCTCCGGTCCCCTGATCGCGCTGGGCCATCCCCACACGGAGTTTCCGCGCGAGCCGGACGTGTTCATCCCCGTGGGTACGCCGGGCATCGATCATGCGGGCCAGGTCTTTCGCATGGACGGCGTCGTGTGCCTGCCGCTCCCGAAGCTGCGGGAGGCTGGCTTGCCAAGCGTGGCGCAGGCCGCCGCCGCGATCCAGACATCGGGGAGGGCGCGTTGAGGGTTCGGATTACGAACGGGCGGATCTTCGACCCCGCCTCCGGCGCGGTCGATCAGCTGGGGACCGTCCTGATTGAGGACGGCCGCATCGTCGCCGACGATCCCGCCCTGCGCGCCGACGAGACGCACGATGCCGCGGGCTGCGTGGTGATGGCGGGCGGCATCGACCTGCACAGCCATATCGCCGGCGGCAAGGTGAACCTTGCCCGCCTGCTCATGGGGGAGGATCGGCGTGCCAATCCCGAACCGTTCGGCGCCTTCTGCGGGTGCGGCGGCGGCGTTGCGGCGCCCACCACCCATGTCACCGGCTGCCGCTATGCCCAGATGGGCTACACCGCCGTGTTCGAGCCGGCCATGGTCGGCGCCAACGCCCGTCATGCCCATCTGGAGATGGCGGACATTCCGAACATCGACACCGGCGGCTTCCTGGTGCTGGGCAATGACGATTTCCTGCTGCGCCTGATCGCGCAGGGCGAGAGCCAGACCGCCATCAATGATTATGTCGCCTGGATGCTTTCGGCGACGCAGACCTGCGCCATCAAGATCGTCAATCCCGGCGGGATTTCCGCCTTCAAGTTCAATGCCCGCAGCCTCGATTTGGACGAGGCCGGGCCGTTCTACGCCCTCACCCCGCGCCGGGTGCTCCAGACCTTGCAGCGGGCGGTGACGGAGCTGGGCATTCCCCATCCCATCCATCTGCACGGCTGCAATCTCGGCGTCCCGGGCAACGTGGCGACGACACTGTCCACCATCGGCGCCACCGAGGGCTTTCCGCTCCATCTCACCCATGTGCAGTTCCACGCCTATGGCAAGGACGGCGACCGGCGCTTCTCGTCCGGCGCGGCGGAGATCGCGGCGGCGGTGAATGCAAATCCCCACATCAGCGTGGACGTGGGGCAGATCATGTTCGGCCAGACCGTGACGGCCTCCGCCGACCTGATGGCGCAATATCGCAACCATGCGATCGCCAGCCCGAAGAAATGGGTGGGGATGGACATCGAGTGCGATGCCGCCTGCGGCGTGGTGCCGTTCGCCTATCGCGACACGTCGTTCGTCAACGCCCTGCAATGGGCCATCGGCCTGGAATTGTTCCTGCTGATCGAGGACCCGTGGCGAGTGTTTCTCACCACCGACCATCCCAACGGCGGGCCGTTCACCTCCTACCCCCATCTCATCCGATTGCTGATGGATCGGGATTTCCGTGCCGAGCAGCTCGCCCGCCTGCACAAGGCGGCGCGGGCGCACACCAATCTTGATGGGCTGAAGCGCGAATATACGCTGGAGGAGATCGCCGTCGTCACCCGCGCCGCGCCGGCCCGCACGCTGGGCCTGAAGGATCGCGGCCATCTCGCTCCCGGCGCCATTGGCGACGTTGTGCTCTACGCGGACATGGCGGATCGCGAGGCCATGTTCAGCGCGCCCCGCCTGGTGCTGAAAGATGGCCGGACCATTGTGCGCGACGGCGAGATTGTCGATCTCGTGCAAGGGCGCACCTATGCGGTGAAGCCGCCGTTCGATCCGCTCATGGATAAGCGCATGGACCGCTGGTTCGACGAAGCCATCGGCCTCAAGGCCAAGCATTTCCGCATTTCGGACGGGGAGATCCGGGGCGGGCAGGGGCCGAGCATCGTGGAGTGCGCGCCGTGAATGTGAACGGGGTCGAGATCCGCGACAGCTTCGCCGAAGCCTTTCCCATGGCGGGCACGCGGCTCGTCATCACCGCCGACACGCCGCGCTGGGCGCGCACCGCCGCGGTGGCGCTGACGGGATTTGCAACCTCGGTGATCGGCTGCGGCTGCGAGGCGGGGATCGAGGGGGAAATCGCACCGGAGGACTCGCCCGACGGGCGGCCCGGCATCTCCGTGCTCATCTTCGCCATGTCGCTGAAGGATCTGAAAAAGATCGTGCCGGCGCGGGTTGGCCAATGCGTGCTCACGGCCCCCACCTCCGCCTGCTATGCCGGTCTCGAAGAGGGGCCGCGCGTGCCGCTCGGCCGGGCCCTGCGCTATTTCGGCGACGGGCACCAGATCGCCAAGAGCATCGAGGGACGCCGCTTCTGGCGCATCCCGGTGATGGAGGGCGAGTTCGTGTGCGACGACGTCACCGGCAGCACGCCGGATGCGGTCGGCGGCGGCAATTTTCTCATCCTGGCGCGCTCGCGCGCGGCAGCGCTGAACGCGGCGGAACGGGCGGTGGATGAAATGGCCAAGGTGCGGGGCGCAATCCTGCCATTTCCCGGTGGCGTGGTGCGGTCCGGCTCGAAGATCGGCGGAAAATATGCCGGCATGATCGCCTCCACCAACGATGCCTATTGCCCGACCTTGCGTGCGAACGTGGAGAGCGCTTTGCCGGGGGATGTTGAGAGCGTGCTTGAAATCGTCATCGACGGTTTGTCCGCCGCGGATGTCGGCGCATCCATGCGCGCCGGAATTTTCGCCGTGTGCGCGCTCGGCGCGGCGGCGGGCATCGTCGCCATCGATGCGGGAAATTATGGCGGCAATCTCGGCCCGTTCCATTTCAAGCTGCGGGAGCTGATGGCGTGAGCGGCCATGACCTCAGGCTACGGGCATCGCTCGACGCGCGTCTCGACCTGTCGGGGCTGACGCCGCACGCGCTCGCCACGCTCAGCCAGAGCGAGGTGGAGCGCCTGCCGCTTGCCTATGGCACCGCGCGGGTGCCGTTAGGCGAATTGTTCGCCGTCACGCCGGCCCCGGTCGATGTCCTGCTGGTCAGCGGCGATCCGCGCATGGATTTCGTGGGAGCCGGCCTTGCGTCCGGCGAGCTCAAGGTGTCCGGGTCTCTCGGGGCGTTCGCCGGCGCGCAGATGAGCGGGGGGCGTCTCACCATCGAGGGCGATGCCGGCGAGGGCGTCGGAACCGGCATGTCGGGCGGGCGGATCGAGGTGCGGGGCCAAGCGGGCGCCCGGCTCGGCGGCCCCTTGCCGGGCGTGCGCCTCGGCATGACGGGTGGCACGATTGAGATTCGGGGTGCTGCCGGACCGCTGGCCGGTCTGAACATGCGCGGGGGCCTGGTGCTCGTTCACGGCGACGTGGCCGAGCATGCGGCGCGCGGCATGATCGCCGGCACCATCGCCATCGCTGGCGCCCTCGGCGCTCAGCCCGGTGCCGGCATGAAGCGCGGCACGCTGCTGCTGGCGCGCGAGCCGCTTTTGCTCGGCCCGGGATTCGGCGATGCGGGCGAGCACGATCTTATCGCGCTGCGCCTCTTGGCCCGGCGCGTGCCGCTGCTTGCCGGGGCATTCGGCGGCATTTCCGGCCGAGCGCGGCGCCATGTCGGCGACCGGCTTGCGGGCGGGGAGGGCGAATTGCTCTGGCTGTATTGAACCGGCGGCTCAGACCGCCGGCTTTTTCAGCTCCCCAGCTTCCTTCAGCGCAGCGAGTTCCTTGCGCAGTTTCTTCGTTTCCTCGAAGCGGGCGTTCACGTCGCGGATGGTGGAAACCATGCCCACGACCTGCCCGCCGGCGTCCTTCAGCAAGACGATGGTGAATTCGATGGAGAAGCGCCGCCCGTCCTTGTGCAGGCCCGGAACGGCGAGCAGGTCGCCTGCGCCATAGCGGCTGACGCCGCTCGCCGCCGTCTGGTGATAACCCTCCCAATGGCGGGCGCGGAAAGGCTCCGGGATGATGATGTCGAGGGATTGGCCCAGCGCTTCCTGCTCGGAACAGCCGAAGATGCGTTCGGCACCCGGGTTCCACAGCACGATCAGGCCCTCCCGATCGCTCGCGACCACCGCGTCGGCATTGCTGTCGATGAGGGCCTGGGCGATGTGGTCGGCGGTGAGGGTACCGGGAGAAAAAGGCTTGGCATGGGTCATGGGAGCCACCTTGGCACCGGGGGAAACAGGGGCGGCTGTGGATGGGATCTGCGGGTCCAGCAGCTCTTCGACCGGCCCGAAGAATTCGAAGTGAATGCGCTCGGGCGGCACGCCGCGGGCGGCGAGCCCCTGCACGAAATGGCGCATGAAGGGCAGGGGGCCGCAGATGAAATAGTCCGCCTGCGCCAGCGGGGTGTTGTCCGCCAGCCAGTCCAGATCGATGAAGCCCGCGCGGTCGAAATCGCGGCCGGGGACATCCGCGTCGCGCGGGCGTTCGTAGAAGATCGTCGTCGCAAGGCCCGGGCGCCGGGCGGCGAGGGTCTTCACATGGGCGGCGAAGGCGTGTGTCGAGCCATCCAGCGTGCCGTGGACGAAATGGGCGGGCGCGCCGCGGGGCTGGGCCGCCAGAGCCTCCAGCATGCACACCATGGGCGTAAGGCCCACCCCGCCCGAAAGCAGAACCACGGGGCGCTCCTGGTCCTCCGGCAAGGCGAACGTGCCGGAGGGCGGCATGAGCTTCACCCGCATCCCCGCATCAGCCGCATCGTGCAGCCATCGCGAGGCCGCGCCCTGGGCCTCGCGCTTCACCGAGATGCGATAGGTCTCGCCATTGGCAAGGCCGGAAATCGTGTAATTGCGCTTCAGCGCCGGACCGCCCTCCGGCTCGATCAGGAGGGTCAGATGCTGTCCCGCCCGGTGGCGCGGCACGCCCTTGCCATCGGCGGGGCGGAACACGAATGAGGTGATGATCTCGCTTTCCGGCGCGCGGCTTTCGATGATGAAATCGCGCCACCCGGTCCAGATCTCGCCGGCCGCTGTGTCTGGCATGGCGTTCGCGTCTCCCTGACCTGCCTGCGCCGGGCTCGGACGCTCGCGCCGGCCCAGTCTGCTTGTTCTGGTTTAATGTATGCCACCGACTGGCGGCTGGCGAGCCCCGCCGCGGACTGTCACTTCGTCCGCAGGGACAGCCAGCGCTTGAGGAACGAGCGCCGCATCTTGCGCAGCGCGGCGGCGAGCGCGAGATGGAACGGCGCCTGCGCCTTCGCCACTTGGACCCGCAGGGCATTCAGTTCCGCCGTGCCGGCGCGCGCGCCCTCCACCAGGGCGTCGAGGCTCGCCAGCACCCGCCGATACGGATAGGTGCGGGCGAGATCGAGATAGCGCGGGGCCGCGCGGCGCTGGACGAATGGCCGCACCGCCACGGGTCCATCGAGCTGGGGAATATAAGCGAGCAAAAGCTCGTCCGGATGCTCCAGCAGCAGGCCGGGTTCCTTCATCAGCGCGCCGGCGCCCTCGATGTGATGGGAGGCGGTGGACGCCTTGTAGTCCGGCCGGGCGCGCCAGCGGATATAGCTGACCATACATTTCGCCACCAATTGATCGTCCGACCGCACCGGGAAATGGGCCAGGTCGGCGGTGGCAAGCAGGGTCACGGGCTGCTCGGCGTGCCAGCGGCTGATGATGTGGTTGCCGTCAGAGATGAGCGTCTCGGGATGGCCGGCGAAGGTTCCGGGCACGATCACCTTTCCGGCTCCGCGCGGCAGGTCCAGCACATGGGTGAGGCGCGACAGCGGGTTGGGATCCGAGGCGTCGTCGTCCGCGTGCGGATAATAATTGGTCACGGAGAAGGCGCCGATGCGCGGCTCGGGCAAAGCGTTCAGCTCCGCTTCGAGGGACGTGCGATCCGCGATGTCGATGAATTCGTCAGCGTCGAGGGCGAATATGAAATCCCACGGCTCATCCTGCATCGCGCGATGCATGAGGCCGGTCGTGCGCCGGCCCTGGTTGTAGGCGGCGTGCGCGCCATCCTCGATCCGCACCAGTGGCAGGCCCTCGCCCTGGAGCAGGTGCAGGATGTCCCGCGTCGCGTCGGTGCTGCCGTCGTCGATGATGTACATGCGGTCGACGAAATGCAGGTTGTGCCGGACGAAGACTTCGATGATGTCCGCTTCATCGCGTGCGAGAGTGACGGACGCCAGACGCATATTCTTCCCTTCGCAGGCTCGAACCCTTCAGGATCCGCCTGCGGCTTAGCACGGGCGCGGGAGGGTGGAAACGCCGGGGCGCGTCAGCCTGGATCCCTGCCGGTGCGCGACCCGCCCGTGGGCGCGTCGGATCCGTTGCGGTCCGCTCCGGCGCGGCCGCTGGCGCGCATATTAGAAGTTAAACTTGCAAGTTTTTCTTCCAAGGTTCATGATGTCCTTATGACTGATCAGCCAGATCCCGCCGAGATCGCCGTCGCCGAGCTGTCGCTGGCGTTGGGACAGCTCCTGCGCCGCCTGCGGACGGAGGGAAATCCCAACGAGCTCAATCTGTCGCAGATGGGCACCCTGGCCCGTCTGGAGCACAGCGGATGGATGACGACCGCCGAGCTGGCCCGCATCGAATCCATGAAGCCGCAATCCATGGGCACCATTCTCGCCGGGCTTGAGCAGGAGGGGCTGGTGCAGCGGCGGCCGCATCCCACCGATGGCCGCCAGATCCTGTTCGGGCTCACCGAGGCCGGTGTCGAGGAACGCCGCAAGCGCACCCTGGCCAAGCGGAAATGGCTCCTGGCGGCGATGGCAACGCTCGATCCGGAAGAGCGACAGACCCTCGTGGCAGCCATCGCGCTGATCAAACAGCTCGCCGAATCCTGATGCGCACGCGGCCGGGTCTGCCCGTCCCGTTTGCCCTCCCGTCTCGATCCCCTCGTCACCCCCGCCGGAGGCCCCCATGGCCGTCACCACGCTCGACCCCCGTACAGCCCTGATCCTGATCGATCTTCAGAACGGCATCGTCTCGCTCCCCACCGCTCACCCTGTCGGAGAGGTGGTGCGGCAGGCGGCGATCCTTGCGGAGGTCTTCCGCGCGCGCGGTCTGCCGGTGGTGCTGGTGAACGTCGCCGGCGGCGCGCCGGGCCGCACCGAGCAGCCCCCGAGAAGCTGGGATTTTCCGGCCGGATGGACCGATCTGGTGCCGGAACTGAATGCCCAGCCCGGCGATCATCGTGTCACCAAGCGGAGCTGGGGCGCTTTCACCAAGACCGGCCTTGAGGACCATCTGCGGGGGCTGGGTGTGACGCAGGTGGTGCTTGCCGGCGTCGCCACCAGCATCGGTGTCGAATCCACCGCCCGCCAGGCCTACGAGCTGGGCTTCAACGTCACGCTGGCCACCGACGCCATGACCGACATGCGGGCGGAGGCACACGACAATTCGATTCTGCGCATCTTCCCGCGCCTGGGCGAGCTGGGTGCGACCCAGGAGATCGTCGACCTCTTCGCCCGCTAGCGGTGCTGCGGCTCACCCGTCAGAGGAATGCAACAGGATGGATTGGCTTCATGAGGCCTCGCTTTTTCTCGGCGGCGCCGTGCTCACCAATGCCGTGCCGCACTTCGTCAGCGGTGTCATGGGGCGTGCCTTCCAATCGCCATTCGCCCGCCCGCCTGGAGAGGGGCTCTCCTCGGCGACGGTCAACGTGGTTTGGGGCATCGCCAATCTTGTGATCGCCTACCTTATCCTCCGCGCGGGGACCATCGATCTCGGTGCCCTGGACGAGGCGGCGGCGCTGGGCGCAGGAATGCTGGTCGCCGGCGTCCTGCTCGCCCGCAGGTTCGGCCGGTTCAACGGCGGCAATCTGACGGACGGCGCCTGAATGCCAACGGACGGGGTGTTCCGTGCGCTCGGAACCTATAATTACCGACTCTGGGCCGGCGGCGCGCTGGTCTCCAATGTCGGCACATGGATGCAGCGCACCGCCCAGGACTGGCTCGTCCTTGCCGTCCTCACCCCGAACAACGCGTCGGCGCTCGGGATGGTGGTGGCGCTGCAATTCGCACCGCAGATCCTGCTTCTGCCATGGACCGGACTTGCCGCCGACAGGCTGGATCGACGCCGGCTGATCATCGCCACGCAGGCGGCCCTGGGGCTGCTGGCGCTCGGGCTCGGGCTGCTTACGATTTCCGGCCGGGTGCGGCTGTGGCACGTGGATGTGTTCGCGCTTCTGCTCGGTTGCGTCGCGGCGTTCGACATGCCGGCACGCCAGACCTTCGTTTCCGAGCTGGTCGGGGAAGCCGACCTGGCCAATGCGGTGGCGCTGAATTCCACCTCGTTCAATGCCGCGCGGATGATCGGCCCGGCGGCCGCGGGTCTGCTCATCGCCGAGTTCGGTTCGGGATGGGTATTCCTCATCAATGCCGCTTCGTTCGCCGCCGTGCTCGGCTCACTCGCTTTGCTGCGCCTCGACGCGCTCCATCCGGTCGCCCGGGCGGCCAGGCGCCGGGGCGCCCTCATCGAGGGCATCCGCTATGTGTGGCGGCGGCCGGACCTGAAGGCGGTCTTGTTCATGCTGTTCCTCATCGGCACCTTCGGGCTCAATTTTCCGATCTTCATTTCGGCCATGGCGGTCAACATCTTCCACGTCGGCGCGCGCGAATACGGGCTGCTCACCTCGATGATGGCGCTGGGCTCGGTTGCCGGCGCGCTGATGGCGGCATGGCGGGAGCGGCCGGACATTCCCCATCTGCTGGTCGGCGCAGGCATCTTCGGCACCGGCTTCGCTCTCGCCGCGGTCATGCCGGACTATTGGCTGTTTGCGCTGGCCTTGATCGTCATCGGCGTTTCCGCCCAGACCTTCACGACCTCCACCAATGGCCTTGTGCAATTGTCCACGGCGCCGGACATGCGTGGCCGCGTGCTGTCCCTGCTGCTCGCGATCGCGCTGGGCGGTGCGCCGCTCGGGGCGCCGCTGGTCGGCTTCGTGGCCGACGCGGCGGGCCCGCGCTGGGCGCTCGGAATCGGTGCCGCGTCCGGCTTCGGCGCGATGGCTGTGGCCATCCTCTATCTCGTGCGCCACCGCCGTCTTCGGCTGGAGATCGCCGGCGGCCGCGTGCGGCTGAGCCTCGATGCCGGCGAGGCCGCGCGCGCGTGACCTTTCGCCCGACGCGCAGGGCCCTGCGCAATGCTCCCAAGGTTGCCAGAGAGCGGGTCGCGGGAGTAGGGACACACATCACCTGCGGCAGATGCCGCGCCAGTTGCGAAGGACCGCGATGACCGCTCACGTTCGACCCGCCGATGCCAGGAAGCTCATTCGTGGAGCCACGGGCGATTGGGAGGTGGTGATCGGCATGGAAGTGCATGCTCAGGTGGCTTCCAACGCCAAGCTGTTCTCAGGCGCCTCCACCGCATTCGGCGGGCCGCCCAACGACCATGTGTCGCTGGTGGACGCCGCGATGCCCGGCATGCTGCCGGTGATCAACAAGGAATGCGTTGCCCAGGCGGTGCGCACGGGGCTCGGCCTGAAGGCGCAGATCAATCTGCGCTCGGTGTTCGACCGGAAGAATTATTTCTATCCCGATCTGCCCCAGGGCTATCAGATCAGCCAGTACAAATATCCCATCGTCGGCGAGGGCGAGGTGATCGTCGATCTGCCGGACGGCGAGAGCATCACCGTGGGCATCGAGCGGCTGCATCTGGAGCAGGACGCGGGAAAGTCGATCCACGACCTTTCCCCCTCGCTTTCGTTCGTGGACCTGAACCGCTCCGGCGTGGCGCTGATGGAGATCGTCTCGCGCCCGGACCTGCGCTCGTCGGAGGAAGCGCGGGCCTATGTGACGAAGCTGCGCTCCATCCTGCGCTATCTCGGCACCTGCGACGGCGACATGGAGAAGGGCAACCTTCGGGCCGACGTGAACGTCTCCGTGCGCCGGCCGGGCGAGCCTTTGGGCACGCGCTGCGAGATCAAGAACGTGAACTCCATCCGCTTCATCGGCCAGGCGATCGAGGTTGAGGCCCGCCGCCAGATCGAGATCCTGGAGGACGGCGGCGCCATCGACCAGGAGACGCGCCTGTTCGACCCCAACAAGGGCGAGACGCGGTCCATGCGCTCCAAGGAAGAAGCGCACGATTATCGCTATTTCCCGGATCCCGACCTGCTGCCGCTGGTGCTGGAAGAGCCCTTCGTGCGCTCGCTGGACGCGGCGCTGCCTGAGCTGCCGGACGAGAAGAAGGCCCGCTTCATCTCCGATTACGGCCTGACGCCCTATGACGCCTCCATCCTGGTGGCCGAGAAGGAAACGGCGGACTATTTCGAGGCGGCAGTGAAGGCGGAAGGCGCCACCACCCGCAACGCCAAGCTGGTGGCCAACTGGATCATGGGCGATCTTTCCGCCTATGCGAACACCGCCGGCCTGGCGGTTTCCAGCGTGCACGTCACCCCGGCCCAGATCGCCGGCATCGTGGACCTGATCTCGGACAACACCATCTCCGGCAAGATCGCCAAGGATGTGCTGGTGATCCTGCTCGAGGAAAAGACCAGCCAGCACCCGCGCGAGATCGTCGAAGCCCGGGGCCTGAAGCAGGTGACCGATACCGGCGCCATCGAGAAGGTGGTGGATGAGATCATCGCCGCCAATCCGGACAAGGTCGCCCAGGTGATCGCCAAGCCCACCATGCTCGGCTGGTTCGTGGGGCAGGCGATGAAGGCGTCGGGGGGCAAGGCCAATCCTCAGGCGCTGAACGAGATTCTCAAGAGCAAACTGGGCATCTGAGGTGCTCCGCCGCGCGCGGAGGCCGGTTGCAGGGAGCAGGGGCATGCGGAGCGTGGGTGTGGCGGCCATCATGCTCGGACTGGCGGGGCCGGCATATGCGGCGGACGCGCCGAACATCGTCGGCCTCTGGACGCCCGTGGAGCATGCCGGCTCCAATCTCAGCATCGCCCCCATGGACGATATGCGCCTGCGCGTGGATACGCCGCATTTCGCGAACCGCCCCGGCACCGAGGCCTGGAGCGTGCGCATCGACACGCAGAGCGGCCGCGCCTTCGGTGGCGCGGTGGTTTCCAAAGGCGGCAAGGAACAGATATTGCTCGGCACCTTCCGCAGTGATGGAAAGCGCGTGGTCTACGCCACCGATTTTAGTTCGGGCGATGGCGAGGTGAGTGCCGACAGCATGGAATTGTGCTGGATCGATTCGGTACCGAATTATATCGCGACCGCCTGCACAACCTATGTGCGCGCCAAGCCTGCGCCTGCCCCGGCCGCGGCCCCTGCCGCCCCTGCGGGCAAATAGCGCGGCGAAAGCGGCCCGCCTTATTGCGCTGCGGCCGCATTTGCGCCGGCGACAGCTGGCGAGAAACCGATGCGCCCGTTCTCCGCATCGAACAGCACCTTGTAGTGGCGAAACACCAGGCCGCCGGAATTGAACCCCTTCACGCCGCCGTGGGGCGGGGCATAGCGGTAGCGGTCGATCCACGCGCGCCGGCCGCTTTCCACCGTCAGGCTCATCACGCCGGCGACGCTCGTGGTGACGAGGTGGCCCGCGGGAACCCGCGTGTGCAACCGGCTCGGATCAAGGTTGGGCGTCTCGAAGCTGCCGGAGCCGGCCCCGGTGTCGAACACTGTCGCAAAGCAGCCGGGCGGTCCTGAATCCACGGTGAAACAGGTGGGGATGCTCTTGGTGTTCCAGGCCTTCAGCCCAGCCGGCTGGGCGCCGTCTGCTGGCGCGAACGGGCTGGTGGAGAAGCCGGCGCTATTCTGTGGCGTCAAGCCCACCACCAGATGCGGAGCAACGCCCGGATCGGCGAAATCATCCGCCACCACGATAAAGCCGTTGGCGAGCGTGCCGCCGAGCTGTGCCAGGGGATTGAAGACCGGAACCGGATTATAGGCGACGCCCATGACCCCCATCTCCGGCGCCGTCCAGCCCGGGCACGCCGGCAGGTCGCTCTTGCAGGTGACGTTCCGCACCACCTGAATGGCGATGCGATGCGGGGTCGCCAGGGCGGGGGTCGAATCCGGAAACGCGATGGTGGCATAGCCGAGCACGCCTTCGAGGACATTTCCGCTCGAATAGGAATAAGTCAGGGGAATGTCGGTCAATTCCACATCGGGTCCGACGGCCTCGGCGCGGATGCGTAGCCCGGTCGAGCCGGTGTCGAGGAGAACCGATCCCGCCGGCCCGCCGCCGACCGAAACGCGGATGAAGTTCGCAAAGCCGCTGTTTCCCGGGCGGGGCAGCAGGGCGATGGTGGCGCTCTCAGCCGGCGCGGGATCGCCGGCCCCGGCGGGCGCTGAAGCGCTCCCCGCCAGAATCGCCAGAAGGCTCCCGATCCCGACCCACAGTGCGCGTGCCATCCTGTTCCCCGTCGCAAGCGGCTGCGGCGCGACTTTAGCGGATTTGCCCGGCCCCGCATGAGGCGCGGAACCGGTCCAAAAGCCGCATGCTAAGCCGGCCGCGCGCGGCGGCTCAAGCCGGAGCGGCGGCGGCTTGCGTCGCGCCGAAGACCTCCTCGAAGGCGATCCGCAGCACGCTGTCCACCTCGGGCAGGCTGGCAAGGTGGCCGAGATCTTCCAGGCTGGTCACGCCGTGCTCGCGCACCCCGCACGGCACGATGCCGCCGAAATGGGTGAGGTCCGGGCTCACATTCAGCGAGATTCCGTGGAAACTCACCCATTGGCGCACGCGAATGCCGATGGCGGCGATCTTCTCCTCCCGGCCCGGCCGCGCCACCCAAACGCCCACCCGGTCCTCGCGCCGTTCGGCGCGGATGTTGAAGGCGGACAGGGTGGCGATGAGCCAGGTTTCCAGCGCGCTGACATATTGGCGCAGATCGGGACTGCGCTGCCGGAGATTCAGCATCACATAGGCCACTCGCTGGCCGGGACCGTGATAGGTGAACTGCCCGCCGCGCCCGGTCTCGAACACGGGGAAGCGCGCGTCGATCAGGTCCTCGCGCCGGGCGCTGGTGCCGGCGGTGTAGAGCGGGGGATGCTCCAGCAGCCATACCAGCTCCGGCGCCGTCCCGGCGGCGATGGCGGCGACCCGTGCCTCCATGGCGGCGATCGCCTGCGGATAGGGCACCGGGGCGTCGCTGACAGTCCATTCCACCGGAGCCGCTCCGGCGCCGTGCGGCAGAAAGTGGGTGGCGAGCGCGGACCGCGTGGGGGAAGGAGCGGCCGGCGATGGGGAGGAATGAGCGGTCATGGCGGCTTCATACGTCTTTGACGGCGCGCGGGACACACACCATCCACAGGCTACATATAGTTGGCGCATGATCCGCTGTTGAGGCCTTGTGGCGCCCTGGTCGATCTGTTAGACGATGGCCCCCGGCGCCACGCACCTCAGGGTTCGCGGGCGCCGAGCCATCTCTGACTGCGGTCGTGGCGGAATTGGTAGACGCGCTAGCTTGAGGTGCTAGTGGGGAGACCCGTGGAGGTTCGAGTCCTCTCGTCCGCACCAGAAGATGGGGCCGCAAAGGCCGACGCAAAACGGCGCCTTCGGGCGCCGTTGTCGTTTGTGGGCTGGCTTGTGCCCTCCTTGCCAATCCTTCCTCCCTCCGCCGATCGGCTCGCCGTGTGTGCCACCGCCACGCGCCAATAAAAAAGCCGCCCGGCCGAATCGGCGGGCGGCTTCCTGTCTCGCGGAACGCGCCGGTCGCTCATTGGCCGGGCTGAAGGCCCTTCGGCAGGATATCCGTCAGAATGCGCGGCCAGGAGAGGCCGAACGGCTGATCGGCGGCCGGAGGATTGGCCGGAGTCGGCGCTGCCGCGACGGCGGCCGGAGCCGGCGCCGGCAGGGGCACGCGGCCGGAGGGCGTGCCGCCGGTCGCGCTCGCAGTATTGGTCGCGCGGACCGCCGCGGTCGCCGGCTTGGCCGGGGCGGCCGCCGGAGCGCCGCCGGCGGCTTGTGCCGCGGCTCCGGCCGGGGTGCCGGCGGGCTGGGCGCTCGCGGGCTGTGCCGTCACCGGCTTGGCGGAGGCGGGTTTCGCCGCCGCGCCGGGCGCGGGGACGGGGGCCGGCAGCGCCGCGATGGCGTCGGGGCCCTCGCCATAGACCATGTGGACCACCTTGAAGCCGCGCGTCTTCAGCTCGTGCAGGAGGGTCGGGAGCATCACGGCGGTGGAAGGCTGGATGTCGTGCAGCAGGAGAATGCCGGATCCGCGCTCCTCGAGGCGGTCGAGCGCACGCTTCAGCACCTCGTCGGGCTTCAGATGCATCCAGTCGTCGGCCACCAGGTCCACGCTGAACACGCCGATGCCGTGCTCCTGGGTATAGGCCTCATAGAATTTGGTGCGGCCGAGGCCGGGAAAGCGGAAGAACGGAACCGTGTGCGCGCCGATCGGCGCAAGGCCCGCGTTCACCGAGGCAAAGCCCTGCTCGATCTCGCCCAAGCCCGCCGGATGCGTCAGCTTGGGAAAGATCAGCGGGTGCGTCTGGCTGTGGGTGCCGATGGTGTGACCGGCTTCATGCACTTCCTGGAGCACCCGCGGATAGGCATTGGCCATGCGCCCGACGATGAAGAAAGTGGCCTTCACGCAATTGGCGGCGAGCGTGTCGAGCACGCGATGGGTCATCGGCGGCAGGGGGCCGTCGTCGAAGGTGAGAATCACCTCGCCTTTCTGCAACGGCACGGTCTGCCTGTATTGAAGCCGGCCGAGAAGCGGCGTCTGCTTCGGATCGATCTTCACGATACGCGACGTGCCGAGGGCATCCGGATTGCCGGGGCAGGCGGCACCGGGTTGCACGGCGGCCGACGGTTCATAGGAAACCGGATGCTGCGCGGCGGGCAGCAGGACCGGTGCTGCTGTCTGAGCGGGCGCGGCTTTGGGGCCGACGGCCGCCGCGGCCGGGTTGGGAAGCGCCGGCGCGCCGGCAGGCAGCGCGGCGGCAGGCGGCGTCGAGGATGCGGTCGCTGGCGCGGGCGGGGCGGAGCCGGGGAGGGGCTGGTCGCCGGCCGCCTGGGCCGCGCCTGCCAGGGCAACGAGGGCTCCCGCAAGGATAATCGACCGCATTCCTGTAACTCTCGTGACGCCCCACCGGGACGGATCCCAAGGATCGAAGGCTTGACGCATCGTCAGATTCGAACCCTCGCCCCCAAAATAGGGTTAATCTCAACGGCCGGATGACCGGGTCGAAGCGGGAACGATGTGTACGACGTGATAACCGCGCTCCGCTAAAGCCTGCAAGAACGCCGGAATCATGGCTGCGGTATAGGTTTTCGTGTCGTGAAATAGAATGATACCGCCCCCGGCCGCGTCGAGCCGGCCAAGTACCAGAGCAAGTTCTTGCTCGGGCGTCATTTTATTCCAGTCGCTGGCCCAAAGATCAGCGCCGAAGACAGAAATGCCACGCTGCTCGAGATAAGCGAGCAGCTCGGGAGTCGAGGCGAAGCCCGGAAAGCGGAAGAACGGCACGCGCGGCGCGCCGCCGGGGCCGGCGCTGCCATAGGCTGCAGCATCGTCGGCCGCGATCCCGCGCTCGATCTCCGCCACGGCGGCATCGAATGGCAGATGGGCGAGCGTCGCCTCCGGATGGGTCATGGAGTGATGGGCGATGGTATGCCCCTCCGCCAGGACCCTACGCACCAGCTCGGGCCGGGCGCGCGCATTTTCCCCGATCAGGAAAAAGGTCGCCCGCACGCACTGCGCCTTGAGCGCGTCCAGCACCGCCGCCGTGGTCTTGGGCCAGGGGCCGTCGTCGAAGGTGAGCACCACTTCCTTGGGCTTCAGCGCGAGCGTCTGAGGGAAGGATTTCGTTCCGACCCGCACCCCCGCCGGCACTTCCAACACGCGCGCGGTGCCGAGCGCGGAGGGGCGCCCGGGACACCCCTGCGCCAGCGCCGCGAGCGGCATCAGCAGGGCGGCCACAGCCCCCATGGTCAAGGCCAAGGTGATGCGGATCTTCATGAATCGGATTTTCCGGCTGGAGCGTTTGCGTTCCGGCCCTCGTATGCCTAGAAGCGCGGAGGCGGATTCCCGGCGGCACGCCGGGGCTTCAGGCTTTCAGCGACAACAAGAGACGAACGGTTCGTTCAGGTTGGCGGCAACCTAGTCCGAACCTGTGCCGGTTTCCATCCGTGACGTGGGGTGAACGATGCGCGAGGACAGTCCCGCCGCCGCAGACGACCATCCCGCCCTGTCGCCGCGCGACGCGGACGGCGCGATCTCCGATGCCTTCCTGGCGCAGGTCCAGCACGCGGTCGCGGCGTCGAACGGCGAGCACCTGCGCCGGCTGATTCGCGGGCTCCACGAAGCCGATCTGGGCGACATCATCGAAGCCCTGGATCCGGAGCAGCGGCCCCGGCTGATCGAACTGGCGGGTGGCGAATTCGATTTCACCGCCCTGACCGAGCTCGACGAGACGGTCCGCGTCCAGATCCTCCAGGCGCTGCGGCCGTGGACTGTGGCGGAAGGCATTCGCGACCTCGATTCGGACGATGCGGTCTACATCCTGGAAGACCTGGATGAGGATGAGAAGGCCGCCATCCTTGCGCACATACCCGCGCCCGAGCGGGTCGCGCTCCAGCGCTCGCTCGATTATCCCGAGGAAAGCGCCGGCCGGCGCATGCAGACGGAATTCATCGCCGTCCCGCCGTTCTGGACCGTCGGGCGCACCATCGATCACCTGCGCGACACCGACGATCTGCCCGAGACCTTCTATGAGGTCTTCGTGGTCGATCCGGCCTACCGCCTGGTCGGTTCGATCCCACTCGACCGCCTGCTGCGCACCAAGCGGGCGGTGCTGCTGACGGCGGTGAAGAGCGACCAGCGCCACATCGTGAAGGCCTCGGAGGACCAGGAGGACGTGGCTCGCATGTTCGAGCACTACAATCTGGTTTCTGCCCCGGTGGTGGACGATGCGGGGCGCCTCGTCGGCGTCATGACCATCGACGACGTGGTGGACGTGATCCAGGAGGAGGCGGACGAGGATCTGCGCGCCATGGCCGGCGTGGGCAGCGACGAGGAGCTTTCCGACACGGTGGCTTATACCGCCCGCGGTCGCCTCCCGTGGCTGGTGGTCAATCTTGGGACCGCATTCCTCGCAGCTTTCATCATCGGCCTGTTCTCCGGCACCATCGAGAAGATGGTCGCCCTTGCGGTCCTGATGCCGATTGTCGCGTCCATGGGCGGGAACGCCGCGAACCAAACCATGACTGTGGCGGTCCGCGCGCTCGCCACCAAGGACATCAGCTCCCACAATGCGCGTCGGGTCGTGCTCAGAGAAGTTTTGGTTGGATTGGTAAATGGATCGATCCTGGCGATCCTGCTTGGCGTGATCGCTGCCGCGTGGTTCGGGAATTTACAACTTGGCGGAGTGATCGCCAGCGCTCTGGTGGTCAACATGCTGGCGGCGGGACTGTTCGGAATCCTGGTTCCGCTAGGGATTCACAAGCTTAAACTCGACCCTGCGGTTGCATCCGGGGTATTCGTCACGATGGTGACAGACAGCGTCGGATTTTTTGCATTTCTCGGCCTCGCCTCCCTGTGGTTTGGGGGTACCTAAGACAGAGTAGGCTTTCGGGGTGCTTGCGCCCGCTGCCCGGCCGTACGAGAAAGGTCAGCGGCGACATTGGGTCTGTCGCGCGGCCTTTTCGTGGCCCTCGGTCGGGAGGCTAATATTCCTAGACGGGCGGGCGCCGCAGCGCGCAGCTTCTCGGTGGCGACCATCGCTGCGGTGCTGGTCCTTGTCACGTGCCTGTGCGCGATCCTGGCGTTCGCGACCGCCAGCAATGATGCCCGCTCCAACGCATTCGAGCGGCAGACCGTGCTTGCGGCGCTGCGCGATCACACCATGCTGATGAAGCGCACGGTGAGCCTGATCGAGCCCGACGAGGAAGTCAGCGCGCGGGTCAAACAGAATGATCGCGCCTGGTTGCACGAAAATCTCGGGCTCCCGCTCAACAATCACTTCGGTTACGAGCGCACCTTCCTGCTCGACCGGCAGCTACACGTCCTCCACGCCTATGCGCTGGACCAGGAAGTCGACCAGAACCAGTTCGACATGCTGCGCCCCGCGCTCCAGCGCTTGATGCGCGACCCGCAAAACCGCGACGCCAAGGCCGCCGGGGAGCCGGTTTCCGGATTTGTCGCGATCGGCGATTTCGCCGGCCTTGCGGTGGTGCGATCCATCAAGGGCGCCGAAGCGGCCGGCGACGGGACGGACGTGCTGCAATCCGTGACGGTGGATCTGTTGGATGACGCCTTCCTGAGCGAATTGGCGCAAAGGGTAAAATTGGCGGGCTTTCGGATCTATCGGGAGGCACCTGCCGGAGACCGGGAAAACTTCGTCACCCTGACCAACCTCGCGGACGGCAATCCGATCGTGATTGCCTGGTTGCCGGAGCGCCCGGGCGCAACCGCGCTCCAGCGCATCGCTCCGCTGGTGGCCGTGCTCTCGCTGACTCTGCTTGCCATCTGCGTGATGCTGTTGGTGCAGTCTCGCCGCACCAGCGCCGCCCTGCTCGCGAGCGAGGCCGAGGCCAAATCGCTCGCCATGGAGGATTATCTGACCGGGCTTGCCAATCGCGGCGGCTTCGTCGGACGCCTCCAGGCGCGCATGGCCACCTTGTCCTCGACCGAGATCCTGGCCATGGCCTATCTGGATCTCGACGGGTTCAAGGACATCAACGACACGCTGGGCCACGGCGTCGGCGATGAGCTTCTGTGCCTGATGGCGTCGCGGGTGCGCCAGACACTGGGCGATCGCGGCCTTGCCGCGCGGTTCGGCGGCGATGAGTTCGTGCTCTATCTGATCTGCGCCGAGCGGGCGGAGGTGGAACCGTTCCTCGACGCTTTGCTGAGGGTGATGCAGCAGCCGGTGCGCCTGGAGGGCCACGAGCTTCAGATCGGTGCCTCCATCGGCGTTGCGTTCGCGCCCGAGCACACCGATGATCCCGGCGAGCTGATGCGCCTCGCCGACATCGCGCTCTATCGCGCGAAGGCGGACGGGCGCGGGCTGGTGCGGTTCTTCGCCCCCGAGCTGGAGCAGGACATCCGCAACCGCCGCACGGTCGAGCTTGAGTTGGCCGAAGCGATTGACGGCGGACAGATGGTGCTGGTGTTCCAGCCGCAGGTGGATGTGGAGAGCGAGCGCATCGTCGGGTTCGAGGCCCTGGTACGCTGGGATCATCCCGAGCGCGGGCGCCTCCCCCCGGAGACCTTCGTTCCCATCGCCGAACGCAGCCGGCTGATCTGCCGGCTCGACAATTGGGTGATGCGGCGCGCCTGCGAGCTGGGCCGGCGGCTCGACGACGTGACCGTCTCGGTCAATATGTCGCCCATCAGCCTGCGCCAGCCCAATATCGCCGACCTCATCCTGGAGAGCCTCGCCCAGACCGGCTTCGAGCCGTCGCGCCTGGAGATCGAAATCACCGAGAGCGCCATCATCCAGGCCGATGCGGAAGTGAACGCCGCGCTGCTGCGCCTGCGGGAGAGCGGGGTCCGGATCGCGCTCGACGATTTCGGCACCGGGCATGCCTCGCTGGTGCATATCCGCCGTTTTCCGGTGACCAAGATCAAGATCGACCGCTCGTTCATCTCCAACCTCGGTACCGAGCGCGATGCCGCGGCGATCGTGGAATATGTGGTGCGGCTCGGTCGCTCGCTCGGCATCGTGCTGACCGCCGAGGGGGTGGAGACGCGAGAGCAATTGCGCTTCCTGCGGGCTTTCGGGGCGCAGCAGGCACAGGGCTTCCTGTTCTCCGGCCCGGTCTCCATCGACGCCGCCCAGGCCATGCTCGCGGATCAGAACACGCCGGGCGGCCGCCCCCGCCCGCCGGGCATGCGGCGCAATGTGGATGCGTGAGCGCGGCTCAGTTTCCTGTTGAATAAACGGCCATACGTTTTATTCTTCCCCGTCCGCTCCGCCCGTCGCTCCTTGCCGACGGGAGAGGGGCGCCTATGCCATTGGTTCAGCGCGCTCAAGAAGACCACGGCGGCGGGTGCCGCGCAGAATGGGCTTCGACGCGGCCGGGAGGAAGACCATGTTGCCCAACGCCCATCGCGGATTCGATTTCGACCTCGGCGAAACCGCCGACATGCTGCGCGACACCGTGCGCGCTTTCTCCCAGGACAAGATCGCCCCGCGCGCCGAAGAGATTGACCGCACGAACCAATTTCCTCGCGACCTGTGGCCCCAGCTCGGCGCCCTCGGCCTGCTCGGCGTCACCGTGGAAGAGGAATATGGCGGCTCCGGACTCGGCTATCTGGAGCATGTGATCGCCATGGAGGAGATCAGCCGCGCCTCCGCCTCGGTGGGGCTCTCCTACGGCGCGCACTCGAACCTGTGCATCAACCAGATCCGCCGCAACGGCACCGAGGCGCAGAAGCGCCGCTATTTGCCCAAGCTGATCTCCGGCGAGCATGTGGGCGCGCTCGCCATGTCGGAGCCCGGAGCCGGCTCCGACGTCGTGTCCATGCGGACGCGCGCGGAGAAGAAGGGCGACCGTTACCTGCTGACGGGCAACAAGATGTGGATCACCAACGGCCCGATCGCCGAGACCCTGGTGGTCTATGCCAAGACCGATCTGGCCGCCGGCGCGCGCGGCATGACCGCCTTCCTCATCGAGAAGGGGTTCAAGGGCTTTTCCACTGCGCAGAAGCTGGACAAGCTCGGCATGCGCGGCTCCGACACCTGCGAGCTGGTGTTCGAGGACTGCGAAGTGCCCGAGGAGAATGTGCTCGGCGAGGTGGGGCGCGGCGTCAATGTGCTGATGTCCGGCCTGGACTACGAACGCGCGGTGCTCGCGGCGGGACCGGTCGGCATCATGCAGGCCTGCATGGACGTGGTGCTGCCCTATGTCCACGAGCGCAAGCAGTTCGGCCAGCCCATCGGCACCTTCCAGCTGATGCAGGGCAAGATCGCCGACATGTATGTGACCATGAATGCGGTGCGCGCCTATGTCTATGCCGTTGCAAAGGCATGCGATCGCGGCGCCACCACGCGCGAGGATGCGGCCGGGGCGATCCTGTTCGCGGCCGAGAAGGCGACCTGGATGGCGCTCGAGGCGATCCAGACCCTGGGCGGCAACGGCTATATCAACGACTATCCCACCGGCCGCCTGCTGCGGGACGCCAAGCTTTATGAGATCGGGGCGGGGACGAGCGAAATTCGCCGGATGCTGATCGGCCGCGAATTGTTCGACAAGACCGCCTGACGGCGGCTTTCCAAACCAATCCCCTGCAAAAACCGAGCGCGTGCGCCCTGTCCCCGGGTGCGCGCGCTTCTCCATCTTCGCGCTGCAACAAGACTAGGCTATTGCTGGGTTGAAGAGGAGCGCTCATGGACGATTTTTACACGCTCTCGAAGATCCTCGGCATCCTGGCGGCTCCCTCCAACATCTTGGTATTGCTGGCGGTTTTCGGCGTGATCCTGCTGCTGACGGGCCTGCGCCGGACGCCGTCGCTGATTCTCGCCTTCGCCGTCCTCGGCATGTTCCTGACCGGCTTCTCGCCGTTGGCCAATTACCTGGTCTCCCCGCTGGAGGAGCGTTTTCCGCCTTTTGTGCCGGATGGAAAGCCCATCGAGGGCATTTTGATGCTCGGCGGCGCCGAGGTGCCGGACGTGTCGCTGGCGCGGGGCATCACGGCGGTGAATGACGCGGCCGAGCGGATCATCGTGTTCTCGGCGCTGGCGCGGCAATATCCCGCCGCCCGGCTGGTGGTGGCGGCGGGCTCCACGGCGCCGGGCGACATGGTGGCGCCTGAGGCGGAGGCCGAGCGCAAGGCGTTGCAGGATGCGGGCGTCGATCTGTCACGGGTGGTGTTCGAGCAGCGCTCGCGCAACACCATCGAGAATGCCGCCTACAGCAAGGCCCTGATCAATCCGAAGCCGGGCCAGCGGTGGTTGCTGGTGACCTCGGCCTTCCACATGCCCCGCGCCATTGCCTGTTTTCGCGCGGTGGATTTTCCCGTGATCGCCTATCCGGTGGATTATCGCACCGTCCGGCCGGACCTGCTCGACACCCCGTTCACGCGGGTCGCCCAGGGGCAGGACCTGATGGATATCGCGACCCGCGAATGGGTAGGCCTTGCCGCTTATTACCTTGCCGGCAAGACCAAGGTGCTGTTTCCCGCGCCCTAGAGACCCATCGGCGCTGCGGCCGCCGGCCCGCAGTGGGAAAATGTTTCACGTGAAACAATGGCTTAGCGCAGACGAATCGGGGTTTTGTGCCCCATCTCCGTGGTTTTCCGCGCGCTAAACCCGGGATTTCGGCAGAATTCGCGCCATGAATTTCTGCGAGCGCGCGAGGCGCACGCGATAGCCGGCTGACAGGTCAATCCTCGCGCGGCAGGCCGAGCCGGTAGACGCCGCGGAAATCCTGCGGATCCACCGGCTTGCCCTTGCGGTAGATGACCAGCCGGCCTTCGAGCGCGAGCCGCACCGCGACCCGGCGCACCGCCGGCAGGGCACGCTGCCACTGCGCCGGACCCATCAGGGCGAGGGCGGCGTCCGCCGGGGCGATGGTCTTGGCGCCCTCCCGGGCGGCGAGGGTGAGGATGGCGCGGGCCACATCGTCCTCGGCGGGCAGGGCGGTATCTGCGGCTTCAGCCGCGGGCGGGTTCTGCGCATTCATCATGGCCTGCTGTCGCATCGCCGCCAGCGCCGCGCAAGCCCGAGCTGATAGGAAGGCGTATGGGCAGCCATGCGGATATGCCGGTGCGGCGCAGCAGGATGGTCTTGCGCTTTCGTTAGGAATTTCTTAGATATTGTGACGAATGCGTGGCCGAAATGCGCCCCATCTGGAAATCCTGTTTCAGGACACCTGGTTTCTCCCCTTCAAGCCATAGACAGTCATCATGACCGTAAAGACCGAACGATCCTGCTGGTGCGTCGCCCGCACTGCTCTGGGCGTTGTTGTTGCGACCATCGCCGTGGTCTATCTCTTCGGCGGGTTCGATCCCGTCATCGTCGCTTCGATCCGCTGACGGCACGCGGCCCGGTCCCGTAGGGTGCTGGGGAGGGCGAGCGTCATGCCGTTGAAGCTGATCATCGGAAACAAGAATTATTCCTCCTGGTCGCTGCGGCCGTGGCTTGCCTTGCGGGCCGCCGGCATCGCCTTCGAGGAGCAGCGCATCGCCATCGGCACGGATGCGTTCAAGGCAGCGCTGGCGCCCCTCGGCACCGCCGGCCGCGTTCCGGTGCTGGTGGATGGCGACATTCCGGTGTGGGATTCCCTCGCCATCATCGAACATGTGGCCGAAACCCATCCCAATCGCCCGTTGTGGCCGGTGCGTCCTGCGGCGCGTGCGTTCGCGCGCTCCATCAGTGCCGAGATGCACGCCTCGTTTCATCATCTGCGCCGCCATCTGCCGATGAATCTATGGCGGCCGGTGGAGCCGCTGGCCCTCGCCGAGGGCGTGGAGCGCGACGTCGCGCGCGTCACCGCCATTTTCCGCGAGGCGCGTCGGCGCTTTGGCGGCGGCGGGGATTTCCTGTTCGGCGCCTTCAGCGCTGCGGACGCGATGTTTGCTCCCGTGGCGACGCGCCTGCGCACCTATGCGGTGCCGCTCGACGAGGTGAGCGACGCCTATGTGGCGGCGATCCATGACCAGCCCGATTTCGTCGCCTGGAAGGGCGAGGCGCTGCAAGAAACCGAGGTCCTGCCCGAGGACGAAGTGGATTGGCCGCAGGTGAAGCGGGAGCCGGCCGTCGCCGCATGAACGCGAAAACTCCCGCCAAATCCGCCGTTGCCAAATCTCCCGCGGCGAAGGCCAAGCCATCGCCGGCCGCTTCGTCCGGGTCCGCCATCGGAGCGGCCCGGCCCCTGCATCTCCTCAAGCTGTGCGTCGGCGCCGAATCCATCGAGGACCTGACCGACTGGATCGCCGAGCGCCTCGCCGACAAGGCGGCGCGCGGCCTGCCTGTGGAACACGGGCATATCACCCGCATGGTGCCCACCCGCACCGAGGAATTGCTGGGCGGTGGTTCGCTCTATTGGGTGATCAAGGGCGAGATCATGTGCCGGCAGCGCCTGATCGACATCCGCCCGTTCGTCGATGGCGAAGGCATCCGCCGCTGCACCTTGGTGCTCGACCCGCAGGTGGTGCGCGTGGCGCCGCGTCCCCATCGCCCGTTCCAGGGCTGGCGCTATCTCAAGGATGCGGATGTGGCCCCGGATATCGACGCAGCGGGGAAGGGCGCGGCCGGCCTGCCGGCGGAGATGGAGCGCGAATTGCGCGCGCTCGGGCTGCTGTAGGCGAATCCGGATCGTCCGCCCCGGTCTTTCCCCGCTCTGGCGGTCTTTCCCCCTCCCCAGCCCTCCCCCGCAAGCGGGAGAGGGAGCGCATCGGTCTGTGTGAGGTACGGATTTCCCCGCGACACCGCCTTGTCCCCTCTCCCGCGTGCGGGGGAGGGTTAGGGAGGGGGCCTTCCAAGCGAGGGTTAGGGATCTTCCAAGCGAGGCCGGGTTTATTCCGCCCCGGTCGCCACCGGCTTTCCGGCGGAGGCCCATTCGGCCCAGGAGCCGTCATAGAGCGCATGCGGGCGCTTGCCGATGCTGTCCAGCGCCAGCCACAGGATAGCGGCCGAGACGCCGGAACCGCAGGAGGTGATCACCGGGCGGGAGAGATCCACGCCCGCGCCCTCCAGGGCCGCGCGCAGGGCCGCGGGCTCGGCGAGGTGGCCGTCCTTCACGATTTCGCTGAACGGCAGGTTCAGGCTGCCGGGAATATGGCCGGAGGCGATGCCGGCGCGCGGCTCCGGCGCCTCGCCCCGGAACCGGGCGGCCGGGCGCGCATCGAGCACCTGGCTGGTGCCGGCGGTCAGGGCGCGCTCCACTTGGGCGATGTCGGCGATGATGGACCGATCCAGCCGCGCCATGAAGCTCGCCGGCGGGCGGGCCGAGGGGCCGCTTTCGGTCTCGCGGCCCTCGGCCAGCCATTGCGGCAGGCCGCCATCCAGGATCATCACCTCCGCCACCCCGAAGGCGCGGAAGGTCCACCACACGCGCGCCGCCGAGAACAGGCCGAGCTGGTCATAGACCACGATCCGCAGCCCGTCGCCGATGCCGAGCTTGCCCACCGCAGCGGAGAAGGCGAGCGCGTCCGGCAGCATGTGCGGCAGGTCGGTGGACGGGTCGGAAATGGCGTCGATGTCGAAGAACACGGCGCCGGGAATGTGATGCTCCAGGAACTCCGCCTTGCCGTTGCGCCCGGTCGGCGGCAAGTGCCAGGAGCCATCCACGATCACCAGGTCGGGCGCTCCGAGATTGTCCGCAAGCCATTGCGTGGAAACGAGGTAGGGCGAGGAGGTCATGAACGGGCTTCCGGGTTGGAGGACGGGTGGCGGGGTCACACGAGAACGTTCGGCACCTCGCTCTTGCGCTCCAGCCAGCCCGGCACGGGCAGGTCCTTGGACCGCAGGAATTCGGGATTGAACAGCTTGGACTGATAGCGCGTGCCGTAGTCGCAGAGAATGGTGACGATGGTATGCCCCGGCCCGAGATCCTTCGCGAGGCGGATCGCGCCGGCGATATTGATGCCGGACGAGCCGCCGAGACACAGGCCTTCATGCTCCAGCAGGTCGAACACGATCTGCACCGCTTCCGCGTCCGGGATCTGATAGGCAAGGTCCACCGGGGCGTCCACGAGGTTTGCGGTGATGCGCCCCTGGCCGATGCCCTCGGTGATGGACGAGCCCTCCGCGTGCAGCACGCCGGTGGTGTAATAGGAATAGAGCGCCGCGCCGAACGGGTCGGCGAGGGCGATCTTGATGTCGGGGTTGCGCGCCTTGAGCGCGATGCCGATGCCGGCGAGCGTGCCGCCGGTGCCCACCGCGCACACGAAGCCGTCCACCTTGCCGTCGGTCTGCTCGTAGATTTCCGGCCCTGTGGTGTCGATATGCGCCTGGCGATTGGCCACATTGTCGAACTGGTTGGCCCAGATGGCGCCGTTCGGCTCGGTCTTGGCGAGCGCCTCGGCGAGGCGGCCGGAGACTTTTACGTAATTGTTCGGGTTGGAATAGGGTACCGCCGGCACTTCCACGAGCGTGGCGCCGGCGAGACGCAGCATGTCCTTCTTTTCCTGGGACTGGGTCTCGGGAATGACGATCACGGTCTTGAAGCCGAACGGCGCGGCCACCAGCGCGAGGCCGATGCCGGTATTGCCCGCCGTGCCTTCCACGATCACGCCGCCGGGCTGGAGCGTGCCCTTCGCGATCGCATCCTGGATGATGCCGAGCGCCGCGCGATCCTTCACCGACTGGCCCGGATTGAGGAATTCGGCTTTGCCCAGGATCGTGCACCCGGTCTCCTCGGACGCCTTCTTCAGGCGGATGAGCGGGGTGTTGCCGATGGATTCAACAAGACCGTTACGTATATTCATGGAATAACCGTGCTCCAGATGGCGAGCGAACGTTAGCGAAGGCGCTCACCAGCGGCAACCGGCGCGGCTTGCGGCTTTCAGCGCGGCACCGGGGCGGGGCGGGGGCTCCGGCGCAGGAGCGCGCTGCGCAGGAACCCGTTCATCGGCAGCTCGACGCGGCGATAGGTCAGATAGCCGAGGGCGAGCGCCGCCGTGGTGACGAGCAGGAAATAAAGCCCGAGATACTGCCCGCCCAACAGCTTGCGCCAGAGCGGGTCGACGAACAGGAAAATGAAGCTGTGGCAGAGATAAAGGCTGTAGGAGGCATTGCCCAGCACCACGAGAATGCCCACCGCCGGGCGTGTGGGATTGGCATCCACGCACAGCACGCATAGCCCCACGGTCAGCATCGCCACCAGCGTATGCGCCGCCGGCACCGCCTGGGGAAAGGCCGTGACCGCGACGATCAGCGCCAGGCAGGCGGGAAGGACATGGCGAAATGCCAGCACGCCGCGCCCGCTGCGCATCAGGTGCAGCTTCACGAGGGCGAGCGCGATGCCGATGACGAATTCCAGGAGGATCGAATGGGTCCAGGCGCGCAGGACGTCCTGCTGCCAGTCCAGCGTTCCCGCCGCGATCAGGCCGAGCAGCAGCGCCATCAGCACGACCAGGCCGAGGGTGCGCTTGAGGAACAGGCTGGCGGCGAAGGCGAGATAGAAGAACATCTCATAGTTCAGCGTCCAGCCCTGGGAGAGGATCGGCCGATGCTGCGCGTAGAGATTGAAGTAAGGGATGAAGAAATAGCTCTTCACGACTTCCGGCACGGAGAGGAGTGCCGCGCCGGAGGGATCGCCGAGGCGGGCGAGCAGCAGGAAGACGAGGATTTGCAGCGTCGTCAAAAGCCAATACAGCGGCACCACGCGCACGATCCGCGCCGCCAGGAACCGCCCCGGCGCGCCGGGCTGCGCGAAGGCATCATGGGCGATATAGACCATGATGAAGCCGCTGATGACGAAGAAGATGCGGACGCCGAGATCGCCCGAAATCCCGAAAATCAGCACCTCCGCCCCATAGCGTTCGCGAAAGCCGGACAGGCTGTGCTCCACATGGGACAGCATGACCAAGGCGGCTGCGAGGAAGCGCAGGATCTGCAAGGAATAGAGGGTTTCCCGCATCGCTCGATCCTCGCCGCGGCGGGGCGCCGCGCGTGTGAAACAATCCTGCCGGCGCAGCCGGGCCGCGGCGCTTCAGGCGCGAGTCGCCGACGCGCCCGGTTTAGCGGGAAGCCTGCGGCCGCGCCATAGCTCGGCCCTGCGGCGCGGCGCCGGAGGGGTCATTGCGCCTTTATCTGCGCGAACGCCTCCAGCGCCCGCGCACGGGCCCGCGCATGGTCGACGATGGGACGGGGATAATCGGCGCCGTGCCGCACGCCGGCCCGCGAGAGGGCGGCGGCATCGCCCGTCCAGGGCTTATGGATCAGCGCCGGCGGCAGGCCGGACAGCTCCGGCACGAAAGCGCGCACATAGGCCCCGTGCGGATCGAACTTCTCGCCCTGCAACACCGGATTGAAGATGCGGAAATAAGGTGCCGCATCGACCCCCGTTCCCGCCACCCATTGCCAATTGCCGGGATTGCTCGCCGCGTCCGCATCCACCAGCGTATCCCAGAACCAGCGCTCGCCCGCGCGCCAGTCCACCAGCAAATGCTTGGCGAGGAACGAAGCGACCACCATGCGCATGCGGTTGTGCATCCATCCGGTCTGCCACAGCTGGCGCATGGCGGCATCCACGATGGGATAGCCGGTGCGGCCCTCCTGCCATGCCGCCAGTTCACGAGGTGCCGAGCGCCAGGGAAAGGCGTCGAAGGCGGGGTTCAGGTTCCGCGTCGCGAGGTCGGGCGCCGCGTTGAGGATGTGATGGTTGAACTCGCGCCAATAGAGTTCGGCCGCGAACTTCTCCCCATCGCGGGGCGACAGCCCCTCCGCCTCGACCGCGTGCTGGGCGGCGGAGAGGACCTGGCGGGGGGATAGCTCGCCCCAGCGCAGATGCGGCGACAGGCGCGAGACGTGCGCCATGTCCGGCCGGTCGCGCAGATCGGCATAGCCGCGCAGGCCTTCGGACAGGAAATCGTGCAGCCGCTCCCGCGCGGCCGCTTCTCCGGCCCGCCATGTGGCGCGCAGCCCCTGCGCCCAGTCGGGCCGGGAGGGTTCGAGCGCCCAGGGGGCGGGATCCTCGCTCGCCTGTGCGTGGCGCGCGGCCTCCAGGCGCGGCGGTACGGGCAGGGGCGGGCGCAGCACCCGGTCCTTCAATGCTGCCCGGTGAAAGGCGCTGAAGGTGCGCGGCAAGGTGCCCGCCGCGGTGCGCACCGATCCCAATTCGTGCAGCAGATGGCCGTTGAACAGGCGCACCTCGCCGCCCTCGGCCCGCAAAGCGGCGGCGATCTGCGCATCGACGGCGTGCTCGGCCGCGCCCGGCCGGCTGTTGAAGGCGACAAGGCCCGCCCCGAGCGCGAGGGCCAGCGCCGGCACGATGTCGCCCGCCGGTCCCCGCCGCAGAATCAGGGGTATGCCATGGGTGCCGAGATCCCGCGCCAGCGCCTTCAGCGACTGGGCGAGCCACCAGCGCGCCGCCCCGCCGAGCGGCCGCACGCCGGGCGAAATTTCATCCAGCACATAAAGCGCCGCCACCGGCCGCCCGTCGCGCGCGGCATGGGTGAGGGCGGGATTGTCGCTAAGCCGCAGATCGTCGCGGAACCAGACCAGGGCAGGGGAAGGCGGCATGACGCACCGGTAACGAGAAACGCGGCGCGCAGCATAGCCGCCTCGGCGCGGCCGGCTACCCTTCGCGTCTGCGAGAGCTATAGTTGACCGGCGTGCAAAGGGAGGACCGGGTGTCGGATTTCAAGCCGGACTTGAGGCAGGTGGTGGCGGACATCGCCGCAGACATGGCGCAGCGCACGGAGCGCGGCGCGGTGGCGAGCTATATTCCCGAACTCGCCAAGGTGCCGCTGGACCAGTTCGCCATCGCCGTCACCACGGCCGACGGCGAGATGATCTGCGCCGGCGATTTCGAGACATCCTTTTCGATCCAGAGCATCTCGAAGGTGTTCACCCTCACCCTGGCGCTCGGGCAGCTCGGCGACAATCTTTGGAATCGCGTCGGCCGCGAGCCCTCCGGCAATGCGTTCAATTCCATCGTCCAGCTGGAATATGAGAAGGGCAAGCCGCGCAATCCCTTCATCAATGCCGGCGCCATCGCCGTGACCGACGTGCTGCTCTCCGGCCACCAGCCGCGCGAGGCGCTGGGCTCGATCCTGCGCTTCATCCGCTTCATCGCCGACGACGAGGATGTGGCGATCGACGAGAATGTGGCGCGCTCGGAGAAGCAGACCGGCTTCCTGAACACCGCGCTCGCCAATTACATGCGCGCGTTCAATGTGCTGGAACATCCGGTGGACCATGCGCTCGGGGTCTATTTCCACCATTGCGCGATCACCATGACGGCCCGGCAATTGGCCATGGCGGGGCGCTATATCGCTTTCGGTGGCAAGATCCCCACCACCGGCCGCTCGGTCGTCACCTCCGAGCGGGCGCGCCGCATCGCGGCCCTGATGCTGACCTGCGGCCATTATGACGGCTCGGGCGATTTCGCCTTCCGCGTCGGCCTGCCGGGCAAGAGCGGCGTCGGCGGCGGCATCCTGGCGGTGGCGCCGGGCAAGGCCTCCATCGCGGTATGGTCGCCGGGCCTCGACCGCTACGGCAATTCGGTGCTCGGCTCGATCGCGCTGGAGCAATTGGCGAAGGCCATGCGCTGGTCGGTGTTCGGCGGGGGCTGAGCGCGTCCGGCGCGCGCCGGGCGACGCGCGCCTCTGAAGGTACACGCCGCGCGACGATCCAAGTGCACGCCGCGCGACGATCCAAGTGCACGCCGTGCGACGATCAGAGTGCACAGCGCGCAGAAACGAAAAAGGCCGCCCGATCGGGCGGCCATTTTTTCGTAAGACTGGCTCCCCGGGCCGGATTCGAACCAGCGACCAACCGGTTAACAGCCGGTTGCTCTACCACTGAGCTACCGGGGATCAGGTGCTCACTTGCGAGGCCGGCGATATAGCAACCGTGTGCCGGCTTGTGAAGACATAAACCGCGATAATTGCGCGGGGCTTGTGAAAAGCCTGGGGGTATCTCCTCCAAGCCTTTGTTTTCAAAGGCGTCAGGCCGAGAGCAAGGTCGGCGCTTCGCCCGCGGCGTCGGTGCGTTCGCCCTGAGCTTCGCCCTTGTGTTCGTTCTCGTGGGCGAACTGCATCTGGTAGAAGCTGTAATAGCGCCCGCGCTTGGCCATCAGTTCGTCGTGCCGCCCGCTCTCCACCACATGGCCGCCGTCGACGACGCAGATCTTGTCGGCGCGCACCACGGTCTGGAGGCGGTGGGCGATGACGATGGTGGTGCGGCGGCTTTGCAGGGCCACCAGGGCCTTCTGGACTTCCGCCTCGGATTCGCTGTCGAGCGCGGCCGTGGCCTCGTCCAGCAGCAGGATCGGCGCATCCTTCAGGAAGGCGCGGGAGATGGCGATGCGCTGGCGCTGGCCGCCGGAGAGCTGGGCGCCGTGCTCGCCCACCTGGGTGTCGTAGCCGTGCTCGAAGCTCATGATGAAGTCATGGGCGTGCGCCGCCTTGGCCGCCGCGATGATTTCCTCCTCGCTGGCGTCGGGGCGGCCGAAGCCGATGTTTTCCTTCACCGTGCCGGAGAACAGATAGACATCCTGGCTGACCAGGGCGGACGCGGCGCGCACCGAGGTGCGCTTGAACTGCGTCACGTCGTGCCCGTCGATGGTGACGGTGCCGGCGGTGGGCGTATAGAATCGCTCGATCAGGCTGATGATGGTGCTCTTGCCGCCGCCGGAGGTGCCCACGAGGGCGGTGGTCTGGCCGGGCTCGGCCGTCAGCGAGATGCCGCGCAGCACCGGTTCGCCGGGGCGATAGGCGAATTCCACATCCTTGAAATCCACCCGCCCCGGGCCGACGGGAAGCAGCGGCATGTCCGCCGGCTCCTGTTCCGCGCCCGGCGTGTCGAGGATCTCGAACAGCATGTTCGTGCCGACCATCATGCCGGCCAGCTCCACGTTGAAGCGGGCGAGGCGCTTGGCGGGCTCATAGGCCAGCAGCAGCGCCGTGAGCACCGAGAAGAATTCGCCGGGCGTCTTGTTCAGCACCACCACGTTGTAGCCGGCATAGAGAATCACGCCGGCGATGGCGAAGCCGCCGAGGGTCTCCATCAGCGGGCTCGACTTGGCCTGGGTCTTCATCAGATTGTTGGAGGCGCGCTCGACATCGTCCACATAGCTGTAGACCCGCCCGCGCATGATGGTTTCCAGCGTATAGGCCTTCACCGTGCGCACGCCCTGGATGAATTCCATGGCGGTGGTGTTGAGCTTGATGCCGCTGGCGAACTCGCGCTTGAAGATGTTCTTCGCCTTCTTCACCAGCTTGCGCGTGCCCATGACCGCGATCGGCATCACCACCAGGGCGACGATGGCGAGGAACGGGTCCTGCAGGATCGCGACCGTCACCAGGGCGATCAGCGAGAGCATGTCGCGGCCGATGGAGGTGATGACGAGATTCAGCGCGTCGCGCGCCGAGTTCGCGCCGATGGAGAAGCGCATGGTGATGTCGGCGGTGTGGCGCGCGGCATAATAGGTGACGTCCTGGTCCAGGAGGCGGTTGAAGATCCGCTTCTGGTTGTCGGCGACGATGCGGTTGCCGACCTTGGCCATGGTCACCGACTGGGCATAGGCGGAAATGCCCTTCACGGTGGAGAGCAGCATCATGGCGATCGCCACCGCCCAGACCGCTTCGGCGGTGGGATGGACGAAAATCGAATCCACCGCGGACTTCATGAGATAGGCCATGGCGCCGGTGGAGGCGGCCATCAGACCCATGAAGCTGAACGCTGTCGCGTACCCTTTCCAGTGCCGCCGGCCGTCGGAGATGAACAGGCGATGGATGAGCCGCATGGTCTCATCTTTTTGCATGTAGGCGCCGAGGCGCTTCAGCGGCGAAATGCTCATCAAAATCTCCGGGCACGATCCGCGTGCCACGCCCATGCTTCGCCACTCGAGCGGCGGTTCAGTTTCGTGCATCCGGGCGAGATGGGCATCGCATAAGGGAAAGTGCCGCGCACGAAACTGGAGGCCACGCCCGGAATCGAACCGGGGTGCACGGATTTGCAGTCCGCTGCGTAACCACTCCGCCACGTGGCCTCGTAGCGGCGCTAACTAAAGCAGTCGGCCCCCTGGGGCAAGGGGGGCCTGTGGGTAGCCGCGTTCCGACCTCCTGTGCGCGGCCCGCGCGGGGGCCGGCCATGGTCCGCGTGCCCCCCGTCGCGTCCAGCGGGCGGCCCGCCGGGGCGCGACGACAAAGCTCAGGCTTGGCGCTTGCGCGCGCGCTGACCGTCCGGCAAGCCACACCCGTTCCGTCTCGCAGGAAGACGGACGCTTCGGGAGACCAAGCCCATGAATATGCGCAAACTCCTCGCCGCCGGCACGCTCGCGCTGCTGCCGACGCTGGCGCTCGCCGCCGATCCGATTCTCACCGTGGCCTTCGTCGTGAAGACGACGATCTCGGCCAAGGTGTCCGCCGTGGATGCCAAGACCCGCGTGATCACCCTCGTGGGCCCGGAAGGGAACTGGGTGGCGATCAAGGCCGGCGACGAGATGCAGAACTTCCCGCAGATCAAGGTGGGCGACATCGTCACCGCGGGCATGGAGCAGGCCACCGAGATCCAGGTCGTGCATCCCAACGACGGAACGCCGATCCCCACCGACGTGAAGACCCTGGACGGCGCCCCCGCCGGCGCCCGCCCGGCGGCAATCGTCACCGACCGCCGCGAAATCGCCGCGACCGTCACCGCCGTCGCCCTCGACACCCGCACCGTCACCGTCAAGGGCCCGGGCGGCAACGAGGTGTCGGTCCAGGTTCCCGAAGGCAAGGACGAGTTCAAGAAGATCAAGGTCGGCGATCATGTGATCTTCCGCCAGATCACCATCGCCGGCATTGCCGATACGGCAGCCAAGTGAGCCGCTGACGCGCGAGGCGCCAAGCCGCGCCGGATGCCGGAACGCAAGCCGCCGGGCTCGCGTTCCGGCGACTTGCAAAAGCGGCAGGTCTGTGGCTCTTGCAGGGCAGGGTTAAACCGTCACGGCAGCGGTCGGAGGGCCAGAGATGATCGATTTCGCCGAATTGCGTCGCGGCATGGTGGACGGCCAGGTTCGCGCCAATGATGTGACCGATCCGCGGATCGTCAGCGCCATGCTGGAGATTCCGCGCGAGCGCTTCGTGCCCTCGGATTTGAAGTCCCTCGCCTATATCGACGACGACCTCGTCATCCGCCCCGCCCGCGCCGGTTCGCCCGCGCGCTATCTGATGGAGCCGATGGTCCTGGCGAAGCTGCTCCAGCTGGCCGACGTGCAGCCGGACGATCTGGTGCTCGATATCGCCGTCGGCACCGGATATTCGGCGGCCATTCTCGGGCGGCTGGCAGGGCAGGTGGTCGCGCTCGACGACGACGCGGAGCTGATCGCCGAATCGACCGCAATTCTCGCCGACCTCTCCGTCACCAATGTCGCCGCCTTCCAGGGCGCGCTGACCGCCGGCTGGGCGCCCGAGGCGCCGTATGATGTGATCTTCATCAACGGTTCGGTCGAAATCGTGCCGGAGGCGCTGTTCGCCCAGCTCAAGGAAGGTGGCCGGCTCGTGACCGTGGTGGGCCACGGCGGCGCGGGCCGCGCGGCGGTGTTCACCAAGGTGAACGGCGCCATGAGCGAGCGCGTCGTGTTCAACGCCGCCGTGCCGCCTCTGGCCGGCTTCGAAGCCCCGCCGCGCTTCACTTTCTGACCCACCTGTGGCGCATCTGCCGCGGTTGCGAGGAAAAGCGCCGAGGTATCGAACCGGTCGGTTCCCTCCGACCGGACAGGCAGTTAAGGTCCGCTTAAGTTCCGCGCGTCAGGCGCCGCACTCTTTGTCGTGCGGCCTCGCGTCGGTCGGGGAGATATTCATGTCGCTTGCGACACATGTTCGCCGACGCATTCTTGTTCTGGCCGCCGCCTCCGCCCTGGGCGCGACGGCGTGGTCCGGCAGTGCGTCCGCCCAAACGCTCGAAGCCGCTCTGGCTGCCGCCTACATCAACAACCCGACCTTGAACTCGCAGCGTGCCGGAACGCGCGCCGTCGACGAAAACGTGCCGCAGGCTTTGTCGGGCTATCGGCCCAACATCACCGCCGGCGTGAGTGCAGGCAGCGAATATGCCCGCTCCAAGGCGTCGGGCGTGAGCACCACGGGCACCCTGGTGCCGCGCTCCGCCAACCTCACCGTGACCCAGACCATCTTCAACGGCTTTCTCACCGCCAACACGACCCGCAACGCCGAATCGCAGGTGAAGGGCCAGCGCGAACTGCTGCGCAACACCGAGCAGAGCGTGCTTCTGAACGGCGTGACCGCGTTCATGGACGTGATCCAGGGCATCGCGCTCCTGGAATTGCAGCAACAGAACCTCGCGGCCCTGAACCAGGAACTGCGCGCCACCCGCGACCGCTTCAACGTGGGCGAAGTGACCCGCACCGACGTGGCGCAGGCCGAAGCGCGCGTCGCCAGCGCCCAATATCAGGTGGCGCAGGCGATCGCGAACCTCTCCTCCTATCGCGCGGTCTATCATCAGGTGATCGGCGTGGAGCCGGGCAAGCTGGTGCCGCCCTCCACCGCCGTGGAACGTCGCCTGCCGCCCAAGCTCGACAGCGTGATCGGCGCCGGCCTTGCGCAGAATCCGGCGATCCTGGCAGCGCAGTTCGCCGTCGACGCCGCGAACTTCAAGGTCCGCATGGCGGAAGGCGGCCTCGCCCCGAACCTGAACGTGCAGGGGCAGGTGCTGCAATCCTACGACCAGAGCCAGGCCGTGGATTCGAACTTCGGCGCCGCGGTGACGCTCAATCTGTCGGTTCCGATCTATCAGGGCGGCGCGGAATATTCCGCCATCCGGCAGGCCAAGGAATATCTCACCCAGGCCCGCATCGAGGTGGATGTGAACCGCGACGCGGTGCGCACCCAGGGCGTCCAGTATTGGGGCGCGCTCGAAGCCGCCAAGGCGCAGATCGAGGCGGCGCAGTCCCAGGTCGCCGCCAACACGCTCGCCCTGGAAGGCGTGCGCGAGGAATGGCGCGTGGGCCAGCGCACCACCACCGACGTGTTGAACGCCCAGACCGACCTGACCAATTCCAAGTCGGCCCTGGTGATCGCCCAGCGCGACCGGGTGGTCGCGGCCTATTCGCTGGTGTCGGTAATCGGCAAGCTGGACGCGTTGTCGATGGGCCTGAAGGTCCCGGTCTACGACCCGAAGGTGCACTACCAGCAGGTTCGTGACAGCTGGTTCGGCCTGCGCACGCCCGACGGAAAGTGAGCCGGATGCGCTGGCGGGCTTGATCGCCGGGGCATGTCGTGATGCCATGCTGAAAGATAGGTGCGATTCTGGCGTCCCTGATCAATCGTAGCGTCGCGCGCGGTTTGAAGGACGTCTTCGGCCGAGGTCGAGACATGTCCGCAAACCCGAAGCCGCAAGAGCCCTCCATGGACGAGATCCTGGCCTCCATCCGCCGGATCATCTCGGACGACGATGCTCCCGCCCGCCGCGAGGCCACGCCGCCGACGAAGGACGTCCCGCCCCGTCGCGGGCTCGGGGACGACACGCGCTTCGCCCCCACGGCCCGGCCGGAACCGCCCCGCCGCGGGGACGCGCAGCGCCCCGAGGCTCCGCGTCCGGAGGCGTCGCGTGCCGAGTCCTCTCGCGCCGAGCCTTCGCGTCAGGAGGGAGTCCGGCAGGATTTCTCTCGGCAGGATTTCGCTCGTCAGGACTCGCTTCGCCAGGAGCCCGCGCGGCAAGAGTCTTCGCGACATGAGTCTTCCCGGCATGAGTCTTCGCGGCCGGACCCGCTTCGCGGGGACTTGCCCCGTTCGGACTCGCCCCGTTCGGACATGCCCCGCGCAGACGCTTATGCCGCCGATGCGCGACCCATGCCGGCCCGTCCCCAGCCGCCCCGGGATGCCGCCGCCCGCGAGAGCGCTGCGCGCCATTCCGACAGCGACCCGTTCGCCGAGCCCTTCTCGCCCGGCCTCGACCGCTACGACGACCCGGCCAGCGGGTGGGATGAGACCGGCGGCGCGGCCTCCATGCCGTATCGCGAGGATGAGGACATGGCAGATTACCCCGCTCCCGGTGCCACCCCGCGCGCGCCCCACGCCCAGCCGGCGCAGCCCGCCGCGCCCCGTGCCGATGGCGCGGCCCGCCCCGCCGCGCCGCGCGCTGCGGAACCGGCCGCCCGCCCGTTCGCCGATGCCCAGCGCCGCAAGGAGCTTCTGTCCCCCTCGGTCGATGCGGTGGTGGCCGCTGCCTTCGAATCGCTCGGCGACATGGTCCTGCCGAGCCACGAGCGCACGGTCGAGGATCTGGTGAAGGAAATCCTCCGGCCGATGCTGAAGGAATGGCTGGACGCCAATCTTCCGGCCATCGTCGAGCGGCTCGTGCGCGCCGAAATCGAGCGGGTGTCGCGCACCGCGCGCTGACCCTTTCGCACCCTCGGAATTGCCCCTTGTGCGGCGGCCCCGTTGACGGCGGGGCCGCCGTACGGCTTTAAGGCGCACGTCCAAAGATCACGATGCCGGGCGCGGCGCGCCCGTGGAGCTTGCGCATGCTGGAAAAAGTGTTCGATCCCGCCGCCGTGGAAGCGCGCATCTCCGCCGCCTGGGAACAGGCGCAGGCGTTCCGGTGCGGGCGACCCGAGCGCAAGGATGCGCCCGGCTTTTCCATCGTCATTCCGCCGCCGAACGTCACCGGCTCGCTGCACATGGGCCATGCGCTGAACAACACGCTCCAGGACGTGCTGGCGCGCTACGAGCGCATGCGCGGCAAGGACGTGCTCTGGCAGCCGGGCACCGACCATGCCGGCATCGCCACCCAGATGGTGGTGGAGCGCCAGCTGGCCCAGCGCCAGGAGCCGAGCCGCCGCGAGATGGGCCGCGCCGCCTTCATCGAGCGGGTGTGGGCCTGGAAGGAAGAATCCGGCGGCACCATCGTCAACCAGCTGAAGCGCCTCGGCGCCTCCTGCGACTGGTCGCGCGAGCGCTTCACCATGGACGAGGGGCTCTCCCGCGCCGTGCTGAAGGTGTTCGTGGAGCTGCACCGCGCGGGGCTGATCTACAAGGACAAGCGCCTCGTCAATTGGGACCCCAAGCTCCTCACCGCGATCTCGGACCTCGAGGTCCAGCCGATCGAGACCAAGGGCAACCTGTGGCACCTGCGCTATCCGGTGGAGGGCGAGGACGGCCGCTTCATCGTCGTCGCCACCACGCGCCCCGAGACCATGCTGGGCGACACCGCGGTCGCGGTGCATCCCGAGGATGAGCGCTATGCCGATCTGGTCGGCAAGTTCGTCATCCTGCCGCTGGTGGGCCGTCGCATCCCCATCGTGGCGGATGACTATTCCGATCCGGAAAAGGGTTCGGGCGCGGTGAAGATCACCCCGGCGCATGATTTTAACGATTTCGAGGTGGGCCGCCGGCATCATCTGCCGATGATCAACATTCTCGATGCCGAGGCGCGCATCGACGTGGCCGACATCCGGGACGATTTCGCCGCCCGCCGCGACGCCTATGTGGACGATCCCGATTTCGGTGGCGTGCTGACCCTGCTGAACGGCACCGACCGCTTCCTCGCCCGCAAGCAGATCGTCGAGCTGCTCACCAATCTGGAACTGCTGGAGAAGATCGAGCCGCATCCCCACGTGGTGCCGCACGGCGACCGCTCAGGCGTTGTGATCGAACCCTGGCTGACCGACCAATGGTATGTGGACGCCAAGACGCTGGCCCAGCCGGCGCTCGCGGCGGTGCGCGAGGGGCGCACGGGCTTCGTGCCCAAGAATTGGGAAAAGACCTATTTCGAGTGGCTGGAGAACATCCAGCCCTGGTGCGTCTCGCGCCAGCTCTGGTGGGGCCACCAGATTCCGGCCTGGTACGACCCGTTCGGCAATGTGTTCGTGGAACTGGACGAGGATCAGGCGTTCGAGGCCGCGCTCGCCCACAATGTCGGCGCGGAGAATCTCACCGGCGAGGAAGCGCAGGCGCTGATCGACGATGCGGAGAAGCGCGCCGCCTTCCTCACCCGCGACGAGGACGTGCTGGACACCTGGTTCTCCTCCGCGCTCTGGCCCTTCTCCACCATGGGCTGGCCGGACGAGACGCCGGAACTCGCCAAATTCTATCCGACCTCGGTCCTGGTGACCGGCTTCGACATCATCTTCTTCTGGGTCGCCCGGATGATGATGATGGGCTTGCACTTCATGCCCGACGTGCCGTTCAAGGACATCTATATCCACGCCCTCGTCCGCGACGAGAAGGGGGCGAAGATGTCGAAGTCCAAGGGCAATGTGATCGATCCGCTGGACCTGATCGACCAGTATGGCGCCGATGCCCTGCGCTTCACGCTGGCCGCCATGGCCGCCCAGGGGCGCGACATCAAGCTCGCCACCTCGCGCGTCGAGGGCTACCGCAATTTCGCGACCAAGCTCTGGAACGCCGTGCGCTTCGCCCAGATGAACGGCTGCGAGCGCGTGGAGGGGTTCGATCCGGCGAAAGTGGACGGTACGCTCAACCGCTGGATCATCGGCGAGGCCGCGCGCGCCACGGCCGAGCTTGAGGCGGCGCTTGCCGCCTATCGCTTCAACGATGCGGCCGGCGCGGTCTATCGCTTCATCTGGAACGTGTTCTGCGACTGGCACCTGGAACTGGCGAAGCCGGTGCTCGCCGGCCCCGACGGGGCGGGCAAGAGCGAGACGCGCGCCACCACGGCCTTCGTGCTCGACGTGGCGCTGAAGCTGCTGCACCCCTTCATGCCGTTCCTGACCGAGGAATTGTGGGCCCGCACCGGCGAGCAGGGGCCGGCGCGCGAAGGACTTCTCGCCCTCGCCCCCTGGCCCGACCTCTCGGGCCTCGAAGCGCCCGATGCGGAGGCCGAGGTGGGCTGGGCGGTGGATCTCATCACCGAGGTGCGCTCCGTGCGCGCCGAGATGAACGTGCCCGCCGGCGCACAGGTGCCGCTGGTGCTGGTGGAAGCGTCCGCCGCCACCCAATTGCGCGCGAAGGTGTGGGACGAGGCCATCCGCCGGCTGGCGCGGCTCTCCGACATCACGCTCGCCGATGCCATGCCGGGCGAGTCCGTGCAGATGGTGGTGCGCGGGGAAGTGGCGGCCTTGCCGCTCGCCGGCATCGTCGATCTCGCCGAGGAACTGACCCGCCTGCGCAAGGAAGAAGGCAAGCTCGACCAGGAAGTGGCGCGCATCGACGGCAAGCTTTCGAATGCCGCGTTCGTCGCGCGGGCGCCCGAGGAGGTGGTCGAGGCCGAGCGCGAGAAGCGCGAGGAATATCTCGCGCGGAAGGAGAAAGTGCTCTCCGCCATCGCGCAATTGTCGCGCACCCCCTGACACGTTTCGGCCCGCACGCGCCGGGCCGAAAACTGTGACAGCCGAGCAACACTCGGACGCATTCAAGCCGCGCACCCCGCGCGCGGCGGATTGCGCCGCGAAGCCGCCACAAAACGGCGTGTAATCGAACGCCTGCACATGGCGGGTTCAGTTGCTCGGAAAGTCTTTCCGGCCGCCATGTCGAGGGTGATCCCGGATGACAGGGCATAAGGCCGTCTGCGGTCTATTGATTGCGGCAAAAGCGCAGGGGCGCCCAGGAGAATCCTCGGCTTGGCCTTGGCGCGGCCCCGATCTCGCCCCCCCGTCGTGGCACCTTTCCTCAATCATGGTTAGCAAGAGCCGTTCCCTGCTGAAGCGTCGCGCGTCCCATGTCGGGCGTTGCGCGTGCGCGTCCCGGCCGGCGAAACGTCCCTATCGGGAGACGTTCGCTGCGGCCCTGCTGCTGTGCGGCGTGCTGGCGAGCCCGGCGCTCGCGTTCGACGGCAATGCCCAGTCCGATCACACCGTGCCCGAGCAATTGACCCCGCCGGCCGATGTGCCCGGCACCCCCGGCGTGCGCCCGGTGGACGAGGCATTCCGCTCCGGCGCGCAGGCCCTGCGGCTCGGCCAGACGGCGAAGGGCGTGGATGCCCTGCGCTATGCCGCCGACCAGGGCCACCCCGCCGCCCAGTGGAAGCTGGGCCGCATGTATGCAGATGGCGACGGCGTGAAGCGCGACGACATCAAGGCGTTCGAATATTTCAGCCGGGTCGCCAACAGTCATGCCGAGGATTATCCCGGCACCGCCCAGGCGCGGTTTGTGGCGAGCGCGTTCGTGGCGCTCGGCGGCTATTATCTCCAGGGCATTCCCAATTCCTCGGTGCGGCGGGACGCGGGACGCGCCCGCGACATGTATTCCTACGCCGCATCCTATTTCGGGGATTCGGAGGCTCAGTACCGGCTCGGCAAGATGTATCTGGACGGGGTGGGCGCGCCGCGCGATCCGCGCCAGGCGGCGCGCTGGCTGATCCTGTCGTCCCAGAAGGGGCAGTATGAGGCCCAGGCCCTGCTCGGCAACATGCTGTTCCGGGGCGATGAGGGCATCAGCCGGCAGGGCGCCCGCGGCCTGATGTGGCTGACCCTCGCCCGCGACGGGGCGGCGGCCCCGCAGGACAAATGGGTGGTCGACCTCTATGAGGACGCCTTCGCCGAGGCGACGCCCGAGGAGCGCGAACAGGCGCTGCAATATCTCGAACAATGGCTGAAGACCGCGCAGCGCTGAACGCGCGGCACGGTTTGAAGGGCGGGCAGGGCGATTTACCCCGAACCGGCCCCGAGCGAGCGGCGTGTTCAGGCCGCGATCTTGAGATCCACCCACACCGGGACATGATCGGACGGCTTTTCCCAGGCCCGCACATGCTTGTCGATGCCGGCCGCGATCAGCGTGTCGGCGGCCTGGGGCGACAGAAGCAGATGATCGATGCGGATGCCGAGGTCGCGCTGGAAGGCGCCGGCCTGATAATCCCAGAAGCTGTAAAGCTTGGCGCTGTCCGAGGTCGCCCGCACCGCATCCACCAGGCCGAGATGGGTGAGGGCGCGGAAGGCCTCCCGTGTCTGCGGCAGGAACAGGGCGTCATTGACCCAGGCGGAGGGGTCCGCCGCGTCGGCCGCCGTCGGAATCACGTTGAAATCGCCGCACAGCAGGAGCGGCTCTTCCAGCGCCAGCCGGTCGGCGGCGAAGGCGTGTAGGCGGTCCATGAAATTGAGCTTGTAGGGATATTTCTCCGAGCCGACCGGGTTCCCGTTGGGCAGATAGATGCAGCAGACCCGCACCGCGCCGCCCTTGGTGGAGATGACGGCCTCGATGAAGCGGGCCTGCACGTCCTCGTCATTGCCGGCGAGCCCGTGGGTGACATCCTCCAGCGGCAGTTTGGAGAGCATGGCGACGCCGTTGAAGGTCTTCTGCCCGTGTACCGACACATTATAGCCGAGCGCCTCGAACGGCTCACGGGGGAACGCCTCGGTCTGGCACTTGATTTCCTGGAGGCACACGACGTCCGGCTGCGCCTCGCTCAGCCAGCGCACGGCATGGTCCAGTCGCTGGCGGATGGAGTTCACGTTCCAGGTGGCGATACGCATCGGTCACACTCCCGAGAGAAGTGGCAGGATAGTGCAGAGCTGCCGCCGCGCAAACCAGGATTGAGGCTTGCCTGACGCGCGAAAGGATGCCATTTCCAATCGCTTCTCGTGACGCTGTTGGCCCCGATCGTATGACCTTCGCATCCATTCAGTTTCTATTCTATTTTCTTCCGCTCTTCCTGCTGCTGTATTTCTCGGCGAAGCAGATCAAGACGAAGAATTTTATTTTCGTTGTCTTCTCACTGATTTTTTATTCGGTCGGATACACGCCGCACCTATTGATTCTGCTGTTTTCCATTGCGGTGAATTATTATGTCGCTCTGGCGGTGGATCGGAACGAAGGCGAGCGTCGCAAGCGTTTCCTTATCCTGGGCGTGATTTTCAATGTCTTGATGCTCGGATTTTTCAAATATACCGGCTTCCTGATCGAAAATCTGGACTTCCTGCTGCATCCGCTCGGCATCTATATCGTCAATCCTAATATTGCCCTGCCGCTCGGCATCTCGTTCTATTCATTCCATGCCATTTCCTATATCGCGGACATCTACAAGGGCCGGGTGCGCGCCAATCGCGATCCGTGGGAATTCATTCTTTACATGACCATGTTCCCGCAATTGGTGGCGGGCCCGATCGTGCGGTATTCGCTGGTCGCCCACCAATTGTCCGACCGGCGCACCACCTGGGGCCGCTTCTCCGCCGGCGCCCGGCTGTTCGCGCTCGGCCTCGCCTGGAAGGTGCTGATCGCCGACGAGGTCGCGCGCATGGTGGACGCCGTGTTCGACGGCACCTCCAACCCGACGCTGCTGGAGGCCTGGACCGGGGTCTATGCCTACGCGATCCAGATCTATTTCGACTTCGGCGGCTATTCCGCCATGGCCGTGGGCCTGGGCGTGATGGTGGGCTTCACGCTGCCGCGCAACTTCCGCATTCCCTACGCCGCGCTCAGCATCACCGATTTCTGGCGCCGCTGGCACATGAGCCTGTCGTCCTGGCTGCGGGATTACGTCTACATCACGCTCGGCGGCAACCGGCGCGGCGTGGCGCGCACCTATGCCAATCTGTGGGCGGTGTTCCTGCTCTGCGGCCTGTGGCACGGGGCGAGCTGGAATTTCGTGATCTGGGGCGCCCATCACGGCGCCTTCCTGGTGATCGAGCGCGCCGGGCTCGGCAAGGTGCTGAAGCGCCTGCCGGCGGCGTTCGCCCACATCTACACGCTGCTGGCGGTGTTTCTGGGCTGGGTCTGGTTCCGCGCCGAGACGTTCGAGGGCGCCATCGCCATGTTCCAGGGCCTGTTCGGCTTCAATGGCGTGGGCGGATACAGCGTGGCGTTCGGCTTCGGGCTTTACCCGCTGTCCATCGCCGCGCTGATCGTCGGCGGCATCATCGGCCTGTGGAAGTGGCCGCGCATCCGCTGGTCGCCGGCGATGAAGCCGCTGCTCGCGGTGGGCGATTATGTGATGATCGCCCTGCTGATGCTGTTCAGCGTGGTGTGGATCGGTGGCGGAATGGGCACGCCCTTCCTCTATTATCGGTTCTGAGGCATGGCACTGCTGGTCTCCTATCGCCGCTATATGGGTGCCCTGGTGATGGGCATCCTCACGCTGCTGCTGCTCAGCAATCTCTTTCCCGATCCCCTGGGCTTCCACACCTGGCGCGGCCTGCCGCGGGATGGCGCCGGCTTCTTCGAGCGCTTCCACGGCAATCTGCGCAGCTTCGGCTTCTATCTTCAGGATAATTTCGGCTTCCGCGCCTCCATGCCGGTGGTCCGCCGCACCGTGCGCGCCGCGCTGTGGTCGCCGGACACCACGACGCTCTACATCGGGCCCAACGGGCAGATGTTCTGGTCGGGCGAGCGCGCGCCGGAACAGACGGCGGGCCAATTGTACCGGGTGCATGCGGTGGAACGCTTCGTCGCCCTCATGAAGGCGATGCAGGACCGCCTGCCGCACACCAAGGTCGTGGTCGCCATTCCGCCCAATGCCCAGACGGTGGACGTGAACGATCTGCCCACCTGGTACAAATATGTGCGCCCGCGCCCGACCGAATATGCGCTCATGCTGGCGGATCTCCAGAAGGACGGCATCACCGCCGTGGATCTGCGCGCGGTGCTCAAAGCCGCGCCGGGCGTGCGCCATTACCTGCCCAACGACACCCATTGGACCCATCTGAGCGCGGCCATCGCGTTCAACGCCACCATGGTCGCCGCCGGCCATCCCGACTGGCAGGTGGATCTGAGCAAGGCGGTGGGGCCGATGGAGCCGATCCCCCAGGGCGATCTCGCGCGCCTGCTGCGGATCAAGACTCCCCTGGCCGATGAAAACCAGCGCCTCAATTTCGATCCGGCCTGGGTCAAGCAGCCCCATCCGGCGCTGCGCCTGAAGACGGAATCGCGCCAGTTCACGCCTTATGCCATCCGCTTCCGCGAGAGCGGGCCGCGCGTGCTGGTGGTGGGCGATTCCTATACCGCCACCCAATGGCCCGGCCTGTTCGGCTTCACGCCGGTGGCCGAGGTGGGGTGGATGCATTTCAGCCGGTTCTCCTCGGGAGCCTGCGACTTCGACTTCGCCGACATCCGGGATTTCAATCCCGACGTCCTCATCATCGCGCGCACCGAGCGTCTGTTTCCGTGCCTGAAGAACAAATGGCCCGATAACCTGCCGCCACCGCCCGATTGAGGCCGCCGATACCGTGGGAAACACTGTTTGCACTTGGAACCAGAGGATTGTTGATCTTTGTGCCGATGATGGCCCATGTAAAATGAGGCTTTGGGGGCCGCGTTGCGCGGCTTCGGCGTCGTCGCTCTGATCCGTGAATGTGAGGCTTTGGCTTGCTCGTCTCGTATCGCCGCTACATGGGCATCCTGATCATGGGTATCCTTGTGGCTCTCCTGCTGAGCAATGTGGTGCCGGACCCTCTCGGCCGCGGCATCTGGCGCGGGGGTGCCAAGCCCGATGCCGGCTGGTTCGGCCGCATGCACGGACAGCTTCAGGCCGCCGGCCTCTATCTCCAGGATAATTTCGGCTTCCGCGCGAGCATGCCCATCGCCCGCCGGGAGCTGCGCGCCGCGCTCCATTCGCCGGATACGAAGAACGTCTATTTCGGCCGCAACGGGCAGATGTTCTGGTCCGGCCAGCGGGCACCCGAGCAATCGGCGGGACAATTGGTGCGCACGGGCGCGGTGGACCGGTTCGTGGAGCTGATGGAAAGCCTGCATGCCCATCTCGCGCCCCACGGGGTAAAGATGGTCGTTGCCCTGCCGCCCAATGCCCAGTCGGTGGATACGGACGATCTGCCGGCGTGGCAGGATCGCGTGCCGCAGCACACCACCGAATATACCCTCATGCTCAAGGGGCTGGAAAAGGCCGGCATTCCCACCGTCGATCTGCGCCGGGTGCTGAAAGCCTCGCCGGAGCCGCGCCGCTACCTGCCCAACGATACCCATTGGAACAATCTCAGCGCCGTTCTGGCCTTCAACGCCACCGTCGCCGCGGCCGGGCATCCCGACTGGCAGGTCGACGTGAACAAGGTGATCGGGCCGCTTCAGCCCATGCTGGTGGGCGATCTCGCGCGCACCTTGCGCCTCACGCCGCCCCTGCCGGACCTGAACCAGGAATTGCGCCTGCCGCCCGGCATCAAGAAGGAGCCGGACCCCGCCCTGCGCCTCCAGCACGAGGCCCGCGGCTTCAACGGCTATGTCATCCGCTATCGCAAGGAAGGTCCGCGCGTGCTGGTGGTCGGCGATTCCTATACGGTCGACATCTGGCCCGCCTTGTTCGGCTACACCCCGGTCTCCGTGGCCGGCTGGATGCATTTCAGCCGCACCACCTTCGGCGCGTGCGATTTCGATTATGCGGACATCTATAATTTCAAGCCGGACCTGCTGATCATCGCCCGCACGGAGCGCATGTTCGCCTGCCTGAACGGCGCCTGGCCCCAGCATCTGCCGTCCCCGGACTGAGACCGCCCGCGGATTTTTCACCGGGCGGCTGCTGCGGTGCCGCGATTGATGCTAGGTGCTGTGCGGGGACGCTCGGTGAATCGCCGCGCGGGACTTTGCGGGCGAGGCTTTGCGGGGTGGGCGTGGGCGGCGACACGGCACAGATTCCTTCCGCGCCGGGGCAGGGGCGCGACCCGCTCTCGGGCCATGCGCTCAACGCCAATATCCAGGGCGCGCGCGGCTTGTTCTGCGCCATGATCTTCTTCTACCACGTCATCAATTCGGCGTTGCCGGCGCCCGCCGCCGTGACTGCCGGCCCGCTGCATTTCGCGCTGATGAGCCTGTCCCACTCGGTGGAATTGTTCTTCGGCATCAGCGGCATCGTCATCATCGGCTCGCTGCGCCGCTCGCGCAGCGCGGCCGCCTTCCTGTGGAATCGCTCCACCCGCATCTTTCCCGTGCTGTGGGTGACGGTGGTGATCTTCCTCGCCATGAACATCGCCGGCGGGCGCCCGGAAGGGGTGCCGCCCATGGCCTTGATCGCCGCGCTGCCGGCGAACCTGCTGGCCATGCCTCCCGTCGTGCCGGTGCCGCTGATCCACCCGGCCGCATGGTCGCTGAGCTACGAATTCGCATTCTATCTCGTATGCGCCTCCGGCTTTGCGCTGTCGGGGCCCATGGGCCGCTGGGGCTATGTCCTGCCGATCGCCGCGGCGGCGCCGCTGCTGTGGATCCACACGCCGGCGCTGATGTTCATTCCGGGCGTGTTCGTGGCGCTGAACGCGGTGCCGCCGCTCGCCCGCAGGATCGGCACGCGGTTTTCGCTGGTGGCGCTCGTCGCCTTCCTGGCGGTCTGGCACACGGTGATCGAGATCGCCGCGACCAAGAAGCTGACGCTGCTCGCCTTCCTTACCTTTGCCGACTGGCGCAGCCTGCTGATGCCGCTGTCGCTGGTGCTGGCCTATGTCCTGTTCATCGGCCTGTCGTCGGGGGCGGGCGTATTGGGGCGCATCCTGCGGACGCCGGCCATGCTGTGGATGGGAACCATCAGCTACAGCTTCTATCTCTGGCACCCCATCGCCATGGCGTTCGTGAAGCTCGGCCTCTACAAGTCCGGCGTGGTCGCGCTGGCGGGGAACTGGTCCATGCCGATCTTCTTCGCGCTCGCGCTTCCGCCGAGTCTCGCGCTCGCCTGGGCGAGCCAGCGGGTGCTGGAAGTGCGCGTCACGAACTGGCTGCGGCGGCGCACCGCGCGCCCTGCGGCCCCTGCCGTGAACGAAGCCTGAGCGCGCTTGCCGGAACCTGCCGCAGGATCAAAGCGAGAAGCTGGTGCCGCAGCCGCAGGAGGAGGTGGCCTGCGGATTGTCGATCTTGAACGCCGCGCCGATCAGATCGTCGACGAAATCGAGGCGCGAGCCCACCAGATAATCGAGCGAAACCTTGTCCACCAAAATGGTGGCGCCCTCGCGCTCGATCACCAGATCCTCGCTGTCGCGATCTTGCGTGACATCGAAGCGATACTGGAAGCCCGAGCAGCCGCCGCCCTCCACGCTCACCCGCAACGCGCTTTCCGGCGCCTCGCCGGCGAGGATCTGCGCCACGCGCCGGGCCGCGCTGTCGGTCACGACGAACGGCCCGGTGGCGGGGAGGGGAGAAGAAGCGGTCTGCGGTGTCACGGCGCTGGACATGGCGGCCTTCGACGGTTGATCAGTGTTCGACATGATAGTTAAGTGCGGCCGCGCGGAAATTAAAGGGCATAGGGGTGGTGATGGCGGTTTTGGGATCGACCCCGCGCGTATCCTACGCCAGTGACCCCCTGCGTTCCCGCGGCCGGCTGCATCCCGAACCGGAGGGCAGCCGCAATGTGTTCCGCCGCGACTGCGACCGCGTCATCCATTCCACGGCGTTCCGCCGGCTGAAGCACAAGACCCAGGTCTTCGTGTTCCATGAAGGCGACCATTTCCGCACCCGCCTCACCCATACGCTGGAGGTGGTGCAGGTGGCCCGCTCGATCGCCCGGGCATTGGGGCTCGACGAGGATCTGGCCGAGGTGCTGGGCCTTGCCCATGATCTCGGCCATCCCCCCTTCGCCCATGCGGGGGAACGCGCGCTGGACGCCTGCCTGCACGCCCATGGCGGCTTCGACCACAACGCCCAGTCCCTGCGCATGGTGACCCGCCTGGAACGGCGCTACGCGGCCTTCGACGGCCTCAATCTCACCTGGGAGACGCTGGAAGGCATCGTCAAGCACAATGGCCCGATGACCGACCGGCAGGGCCGGGGCATCGGGCGCTATGCGTCCGGCGTGCCCCATGCGGTGAATGTCCATTCCGCCGCCCAGGATCTGGAATTGTGGAGCCATGCCGGCCCCGAGGCGCAGGCCGCCGCGCTCGCCGACGACATTGCCTATGACGTGCACGACATCGACGACGGCCTGCGCGCCGGCCTGTTCGCGCTGGAGGATCTCGCCGGCCTGCCGCTGGTGGGCGACGCGCTCGCCGAGGTGCGCGCCCTGTGGCCGGCGCTCGATCGAAACCGCACCGCCTATGAGATGATGCGCCGGGTCATCACCCGCTTCATCGAGGATGTCGTGCGCGAAACCGATCGGCGCGCGACGGAGGCGGGGGTTGCGAGCGTGGAGGAGGTGCGGGCGCTGGGCCGTCCCGTCGTGGGCTTTTCCGCCGAGGTGCAGGCGGCGGAGGCGGCGATCAAGGGATTCCTGTTTCCGCGCATGTACCGGCACGAACGCGTGAACCGCATCATGGAGGACGCGGCGCAGGTGGTGCGCGATCTGTTCGCCCATTTCCTGAGCGCCCCCGGCGACATGCCCCCCGACTGGCGGCGCGACATCGACCCCTCCGACACGCCCCGCCTGATCCGCCGCGTCGCCGACTATATCGCCGGCATGACCGACCGTTATGCCCTGGACCAGCACGCCCGCTACTTTGACTCGACGCCGGATTTGCGTTAGGCGCCCCGTGCTCTCACCACATTGGAATGCCCCATGAACGTCTACGCGATCTTTGCCGATCACGTGCGAGAAGCCGTCGCCGAGCTTGCCCGCCAGGGCCAGCTGGGGGAGGGCCGCACGCCTGAGGGTCTCGATCTCGGCCGCATCGTGGTGGAGCCGCCGCGCGACCCGACCCACGGCGATCTCGCCACCAATGCCGCCATGGTGCTGGCCAAGGACGCCGGCATGAAGCCGCGCGAGCTTGCCGAGCGTATCGCCGCCAGGCTCGCCGCCGTGCCGCGCGTGGCCAAGGTGGACGTGGCCGGGCCCGGCTTCATCAATCTGACCCTGGACGCGGCCTTCTGGCCGGTGGTGCTCGCCGCGATCCTGCGCGCGGGCCCGGATTACGGCCGCTCGTCCATGGGCGAGAACGTCCCGGTGAACGTGGAATATGTCTCGGCGAACCCCACCGGCCCCATGCATGTGGGCCATTGCCGGGGCGCGGTGTTCGGCGATGCCTTGGCGAGCCTGCTGGCGTTCGCCGGCTACAAGGTGACGCGGGAATATTACATCAACGACGCCGGCGCGCAGGTGGACGTGCTCGCCCGCTCCGTGTTCCTGCGTTATCGCGAGGCGGCCACCGGCGTGGCGGCGGAAATTCCCGACGGCCTCTATCCGGGCGATTATCTCGTCCCGGTCGGCCAGGAACTGGCCGGGATGCACGGCGGCGCGTTCCTGGAGGCGCCGGAGAGCGAATGGCTGCCGGTGTTCCGCAGCTTCGCCATCGGCGCCATGATGGTGATGATCCGCGAGGATCTCGCGGCGCTGGGCATCGCGTTCGACGTGTTCTTCTCCGAGCGTTCGCTGACCGCGGGGGCCGACCGCGTCGGCCTCATGATCGAGCAGCTGCGCCGCTCCGGCGAGGTCTATGAAGGCCGCCTGCCGCCGCCCAAGGGCGCGCCGATCGAGGATTGGGAGGATCGCGAGCAGAGCCTGTTCCGCTCCACGGCGTTCGGCGACGACGTGGATCGCCCGCTGGTGAAGTCGGACGGCAGCTATACCTATTTCGCCGGCGATATTGCTTATCACAAGGACAAGTTCGATCGCGGCTTCCGCCGCATGATCGACGTTTGGGGCGCCGACCACGGCGGCTATGTCAAGCGCATGCAGGCGGCGGTGAAGGCGGTGACCGGCGGCCAGGCGAGCCTGGATGTGGAATTGTGCCAGCTGGTCCGGCTCTATCGCAATGGCGAGCCGGTGCGCATGTCAAAGCGCGCGGGCTCTTTTGTGACCCTTCGCGAGGTGGTGGACGAGGTCGGCCGTGACGCGGTGCGCTTCATGATGCTGTTCCGCAAGAACGACGCGCCGCTCGACTTCGACCTTGCCAAGGTGATCGAGCAGTCTCGGGAAAATCCGGTCTTCTACGTGCAGTATGCGCACGCCCGCGCCCATTCGATCCTGCGCAAAGCCAAAGAACAGATTGCATCCTTGCCGGAAACAGCGGAAGTTTATGCCCATGCGCCGCTGGAGCGGCTGGACGATCCGGGCGAATTGGGCCTGCTCGCGCGCCTCGCGGCTTGGCCACGGCTGGTTGAACAGGCTGCCGCGGCCCGCGAACCCCACCGGATCGCCTTTTATTTGCACGATTTGGCCAGCGATTTTCACGGGCAGTGGAATCGCGGAAATGAATTGCCACATTTACGCTTCATTATGGAGAATGATCGAGAATTGACCTTAGCACGTCTGGCATTGGTTCATGGCGTGGCAGCGGTGCTCGCTTCCGGGCTGTTGGTGCTGGGAGTTGAGGCCGTTCAGGAATTGAAGTGACCGCGTCGTCCGTTCCGACCCGTGTGCCGTAAGGTTGGGTTTGGGGGGTGCGGGGTTCCGGTCCTACCAAACACGATTGAGGCCACATGGGCGACGACAGCAGCTTGCGCTACCGGCGCGATGACGAATACGCCAGTCAGGCGCCGTCGGCGGCCGCGACTCCCGCTTCTCGCCGTCCGCGAAACGAAGACGCGCTGGCGGAACTGGCGCGCCTGATCGGCGACCAGGACCCGTTCGCCGATTTCGCGGAGATGGGGCAGGACCAGCCGCCCCCGGCGCCCGCGCCGCGCGCCCGAGCGGCGCGTCCGGACCCCGCCCCGGCTCCGCAGTTTCCCGCCCCGCCGGTGGAACGCCGCTTCGAGGACTGGCAGCCGGGCCGCCGTGGCGGTCGCGACGCCGCCCCCGAGCCTGCCGCCCGCGCCATGCCCGGCGAGGAGATGGCGCCCCGCGCGCGCAGCCAGGATCCGCGTCAACAGGATCCCCGCGCCCAGGACCCCCGCGCCCAGGACACCCGAGGCCAGGATACGCAGGCCAGCTGGGAAGCGCTGGAGCAGGAAGTCGCCGCCGAGCAGAACCGCACCTCGGTGCGCCTCGGCTATGGATCGCTGTCGCGCCGCGCCGAGGGCCGCCAGCTTCAGGACGAGTACGATCCGCGCCCGGCCGTTCCCGCCCGTCCGAGCGAGCCCGCCGCGCCGGCCGCCCGTTATCCGGAAGAGGAAGACGACGCCCAGGCTGGCTATGCCTATGGCGGCGCCGCCCAGGGCGATGGCTATGAGGATTACGACGACACCTACGACCCCGCCTATGGCGAGGAAGGCTATATGCCGCCTCATGCCGAGGAGGTCTATGAAACCGAGCCGCGCCAGCGCAAGGGCCGCATGGCGCTGATCATCGTGGCGTCCGTGGTCGGCATCGGCGTCGCCTCCGCCGGGGGCCTGTTCGCCTATCGCATGATGGGAAGCGGCAGCTCTTCGGCCAGCGGCGAGGCGCCGCCGGTCATCAAGGCGGACAATGCGCCGACCAAGGTGGCGGGGCCGACGCCCACCACCGGCGCCGACGGGCAGAAGCTGATTTACGACCGCGTGGGCGGTGCGCCCGGCACGGAGCGTGTCGTCCCCCGCGAGGAGCAGCCGGTGGATGTGAACGCCGCGGCTGCCGCTGCGGCCGCCGCCGCCGGTGCCGGCGCGCCTCCGGCCGTCGCGGGCGCCCCCTCCACCGAACCGAAGCGGGTCAAGACCCTCGCCGTCCGAGCCGACGGCAGCGTGGTGGACAGCCCCGCGCCGCAGCCTTCGGCCCTGCCCCCCGGGATCACGCCCACGGCCTATGCGCCGCAGCAGAACCCGCTGCCCGCCGGCGCTCCCGCGCCCAAGGGCGTCACCACCACCGCCGCCATCCCCGGTGCGGCGCCGGCCGCCCCGCCCGCGTCCGCCGCCCCGGCCGCGGTCGCCAATGGCGCCTATGTGGTGCAGGTCTCCTCGCAGAAGTCCGAAAGCGATGCCATGGGCTCCTGGAAGGTGCTCCAGGGCCGCTATCCGCAGCTTCTCGGCAGCTACAAGGCGACCGTCCGGCGCGCCGATCTCGGCGACAAGGGCATCTATTATCGCGCCCAGGTCGGCCCGTTCTCGACCCGCGACGAGGCGAACAACCTCTGCAACGCGCTCCAGGCGCAGGGCGGCACCTGCATCGTCACCCGCAACTGAGGCGACGCAGACCGTCCGCAAAAACCAAAAGGCCGGCCCTTTCGAGCCGGCCTTTTTTCATGAACGGACGCGCTTCAGCCGGCCGTGGGCGCGAGGGCGACGCCGAGCTGGCCGGCGAGATCCTGCACGAATTGCCAGGCCGTGCGGCCCGAGCGCGATCCGCGCGTGGTCGCCCATTCCAGGGCCAGCGGGCGCCACTTGTCCTCGTCCATGGGAATCTTGTGGTGCGCCACATAGGCGGCGACCATCTCCAGATATTCGTCCTGGCTGCATTTGTGGAAACCGAGCCACAGGCCGAAGCGATCGGAGAGCGAAACCTTCTCCTCCACCGCCTCGCCGGGATTGATGGCGGTGGAGCGTTCGTTCTCCATCATGTCGCGCGGCAGCAGGTGGCGCCGGTTGGACGTGGCGTAGAAGATCACATTGTCCGGCCGCCCCTCGATGCCGCCTTCGAGCACCGCCTTCAGCGACTTGTAGGTGGTGTCGTCGCCGTCGAAGGAAAGATCGTCGCAGAAGACGATGAAGCGATGGTGCGAGCCGCGCACCAGCGACATCAGGACCGGCAGGGTCTCGATATCCTCGCGATGGATCTCCACCAGCTTCAGCCGCCGCCCGCCGGCGTCCGTGCCGAGGACGGTGCGATTGATGTGGGCGTGGGAGGCTTTCACCAGCGAGCTTTTGCCCATGCCGCGCGCGCCCCAGAGCAGGGCATTGTTTGCGGGCAGGCCGCGGGCGAAGCGCTCGGTGTTGTCCACAAGCTGGTCGCGCACCCGGTCGATGCCCTGAAGCAGCTCCATGTCCACGCGATTGACGCGCTTCACCGGCTCGAAGCGGTTCGGCTGGGTATGCCAAACGAAGGCGTCGGCGGCCTCGAAATCGGGCGTGAGCAGGGACGGCGGCGCGAGACGCTCGAGGGCGTCGGCGATGCGCAGCAGCAGGGCTTGGGTGGCGTCGGCAGAGGATTCGCTGGGTGGCGTCATTTTTGTCTCCTTGGCGCGGGGATAGCCGCGCCGGGCCGTCCCAGCAAGTTGGTCGCGCGGGCGCCGCCGGCGCGAGACATGCGATCGCTGCATGGGGCGGGGTCGGAGCGGGGCGGGTGCGGGGTCGGGGCGGGGCATATTGCGCTGCGGGAAGATTCCTTTAACCTGCCTCTGGCCTATTGGGGTGGGCTGGGATCAGGAAGTTGAGGCAGGCCGCGCGCCCTCGGGCGTCGGCTGTGCTGCATCGACGGAGATGACATGCCGCAAACCCGTTTGCCCCGCGCCATCGCACCCGTATGCGTCCCCTTGATCCTCGCCGCCGTGGGCAGCGCGCCCGCCGCCGCGCAGGAAGTCTCCACCCGCGTTTCACGCACCGCCAACGCCGACGGCTCCGCCTCGGTGACGGCGGCCGGCGCGCTCACCGACTGGAAGGCGGCCGAATTCGGCGTCGACCTGTCCGTTTCCGCCGCGCCGGCCACCACCGTGCAGCCGCGGTCCGACCTGCCCTGGACCGCCTCGGACAATTCCGGCGCCGTCGCCTGGGCCAAGGTGGCGATGCCGGGCGTCTCCAACCTTCTGTTCTGGGAGACGGGGGCGGTGGACGTGCGGGTCAACGCGCTTCAGGACAAGAGCCAGCTCGGCACCAGCTTTTCGCGCGAATGGGACCTCGGCGGCCATATCAGCGCGCAGGTGAGCGACCGCTATTCCGTGACCGTCGCCCCGACCGCCGCCGGCGAGGGCTGGAGCAGCGACAAATCGCTGAGCCTCAACGTGCACGAGACCGGCACCCGCCTCAGCCTCGGCACCTCGGTGGCCAGCGACCGCCGCACCTGGCTGCCCTCGCTCAGCGCCCAGCAGAACCTGATCGGCCCGCTGGTGCTCACCACCACCGTGGCGGACACGGGAAGCGAGATCAACCGCAGCATCACGGCCGGCTTCCGCAGCACCTGGTGAGGGCCGGGCCGGTCGGCCCTATCCGAGGATGATGGCGATGAGGAAGCGCAGCGCCATGATCAGCAGGAACAGGCCGAAGCCCATTTCCAGCGTCCGGCGCGACAAGCGGTGGGCGAGGCGCGCGCCGAACGGGGCGGTCAGCGTGCTCACCGGCGCCATGCAGGCAAAGCCCAGCACCGACACATAGCCGACCGAAAGCGGCGGCAGGTCCGGCAGATGGGGCCAGCCGGCGATCGCATAGCCGATGATGCCGGGAATGGGAATCAGCATGCCGATGCCGGCGGAGGTGGCGACGGCGGCATGGATGGGCACGCCGTACAGCCCGAGAATGATGCTGGAGATGCCGCCGCCGCTGATGCCGATGAGGGAGGCCGCAAGGCCGATGAAGAAGCCGTAGCCCCACATGGCCGTGCGGCCCGGCAATCGGGTGCCGAGCCGCCAGTCGGCGCGGCCGAGCAGGGCCTTGGTGCCCATGAGGGTGGCGATCACCACGAAGGCCGCCTGGAGAATCCGACCGTCGAGGAAGGCCGCGATGGCGCTGCCCGCGATGATGCCGACGATCGCCGGCAGGCTCCAGGTCTTCAGCACGCCCTCCATCACCGCGCCGCGCGCCTTGTGGGCGCGATAGGATTGCAGCGAGGTGGGCACGATGATGGCGAGCGAGGTGCCGACGCACAATTGCATCCGGATGTCCTCGGGAACGCCGATGATGCGGAACACCTCGTACAGCACGGGCACGATCACCGCGCCGCCGCCGACCCCCAGCAGGCCGGCGAGCAGGCCGGTCACCACCCCGCCGACCAGCAGCGCCAGCGTCAGATAGGCGAGTTCGCTCCAGGGGATGGAGGAAAGCATGAAGGCGGCCTCTAGGGAGGGATGCACGGCAGGAAAGCCGGCCCGAGGGGGCGCCAACCTGCGCCCGAACCGGTCGTCCTGTCCAGACGTCAGGCGGCGGCGCGGCGGGGGGCGCGACGCACGTCGTTCAACGCCGCGCGCAGCACATCGAGTCCGGCGCCGGGCGCGATCCCTTCCGTGGAAAGGCGACGGCGGAACGTGCGGGCGCCGGGCCTGCCGGTGAACAGGCCGAGCATGTGGCGGGTGATGTCGTGCAGCCGCCCGCCGGCTTCCAGATGGGCGGCGATATAGGGCTCGAAGGCGTCCACGGCCGCGAAGGCATCCGCATGCGGCGGCGCCGCGCCGTGGAACATGGGATCGACCGCCAGCAGCAGTTCCGGATTTTGATAGGCCGCGCGGCCGAGCATCACCCCGTCCAGCCCCGCGCTTTCGACCTGCGCCTGTTCCAGGGAGGAAAGGCCGCCGTTCAGGGCGATGGGTACATGGGGCAGGCGGGCCTTCAGGCGGCGCACGCGGTCGTAGTCGAGCGGGGGAATGTCGCGGTTCTCGCGCGGCGAGAGCCCTTGCAGCCACGCCTTGCGGGCATGGACGATGAGCGCGTCCGCCCCCGCCGCGATCACGCAATCGGCCAGGGCGTCCAGGGCGGTTTCCGGGTCCTGGTCGTCCACGCCGATGCGGCATTTGACGGTGACCGGCACGGCCACCTCGGCCTTGATGGCGGAAACGCAGCGCGCCACCAGCTCCGGCTCGCGCATCAGGCAGGCGCCGAAATTGCCGCCCTGCACCCGGTCGGAGGGGCAGCCCACGTTGAGATTGATCTCGTCATAGCCGAACGCCGCGCAGATGCGCGCGGCCTGGGCCAATTGCGCCGGGTCGCTGCCGCCGAGCTGAACCGCGACGGGGTGTTCGGCCGGGGAAAACCCAAGCAGCCGGTCCCGGTCGCCATGAAGCACCGCCGGGGCGGTGACCATTTCCGTATAGAGCAGGGCGCGCGCCGACAGGGTGCGGTGGAACGCCCGGCAATGGCGATCCGTCCAGTCCATCATCGGGGCAACGGCAAATCTGAACGCTTGATAGTCCGTCATGTCTTCGTCGCTTGAGGGCGTCGGGTCGCGGCGCGCGTGCGATTTACGCCACGTCCGCGCTCTTGGGCGCCCTTGGGCGCCCGCGGATCGGCCGTCCTTCCTAAAGCATAATCGCTCGCTTGAAGAGTCCCCATGCAGGCGAAGGGGCGCCGGGTCACCCGGCGGGCCTGCCGGTGCGGGCAAAGCGGGCGGCGGGACGCTCCGCGGCCAGTCCTAACTTTCGCGATCTTGAAGGGGGCGGGTGGCCGACGGCGGGCGCGCGGGGAGGCCACCCACACAGCCCGGCCGCCGGCCGAACCCCACGGACCCAGGAGATGCGGCGGACCTGAGCACTCCGTAGGGTATTTCCGAAGCGGCGCCGCGCCCTGCGCAGCCGCCGTGCTTCACGTCCCGACAGGAGGAAGTTAGCGGAAGCGCGCGCGATGTCAAAGCGCCCGATTCGCGCCCGAAGCGATCATCCCCCGCTATAAATGCGCACCGTCTCCAGGAATTTGGCGACCGAAATCGGCTTGGAGAGATAGGCCTCGCACCCGCCCGCGCGGATGCGCTCCTCATCGCCCTTCATGGCGAACGCGGTCACCGCGACCACGGGAATCGCGCGCAGCTCGGGGTCGGCCTTCAGCCAGCCGGTCACTTCCAGGCCCGAGACCTCGGGCAGCTGGATGTCCATGAGGATCAGGTCGGGCTTGTGCTTGCGCGCGAGCGGCACCGCCTCGACGCCGGTGCGGGTCTGCACGGTCTGATATCCGTTGGCTTCCAGCAGATCGTGGAAGAGCTTCATGTTCAGCTCGTTGTCCTCCACGATCATCACCGTTTTCGGCATACCTCTGTCCCCGCCCATGAGGTCCGCCTCCGCGCCGGTGGCGCGGCTCCGAACATCGTGCTGCATGCCGACCGCTTCGCTTTTCGCTGCGGGATCGGACATGATGGCTCAAGCTAGAGACCATTCGTTGCGGAAGCGCAAATGCCCATTAAAGATCCTTCGAACAAACCGGCCCGGGTGCGGCAGGCCGCCGAGGCCGTCGCGGTCTCCGCGCTCGGCTTCCTGGCGCAGGAGCCGGACCGCATCGGCCGCTTCCTGGCCGAGACGGGGCTCGGCCCGGCGGAACTGCGCGCGGCGGCGCGCGAGCCCCATTTCAATGCCGGCCTGCTCGCCTTCCTGCTGGCGGACGAGCCCATGCTGCTTGAATTCTCCGCCCATGCCGGCCTGAAGCCGCAGGATGTGGCGCGCGCCCACGACGTGCTCAATCCGCCCTTCGATCCCGACGCGCCGGCGCGCCGCGGGCGCTGAGGGTCCATGGCCGCGCTGCCGCCGGGCTTCTGTCGCGATTGCCGCGCCGATGCGGGGAGCGGGCCGAGGTGCCTCGCCTGCGGCAGTCCCCGCCTGGTGCGCCATGCGCAGGCCGATTCGCTCACCGTCGCCCATGTGGATTGCGATGCCTTCTTCGCGGCGGTCGAGAAGCGGGACGATCCAAGCCTCGCGGATGTGCCGCTGATCATCGGCGGCGGCACGCGCGGCGTGGTGTCCACCGCCTGCTATATCGCCCGCATCCATGGGGTGCGCTCGGCCATGCCCATGTTCAAGGCCAAGGCCCTGTGCCCGCAGGCGGTGGTGCTGAAGCCGAACATGGAGAAATACCGCATCGCCGGCCGGCAGGTGCGTGCGCTCATGCAGGCGCTGACCCCGCTTGTGGAGCCGCTCTCCATCGACGAAGCCTTCCTCGATCTCGCCGGCACCGAGCGCTTGCACCGCCTCTCGCCGGGCCGGGCGCTGGCGCGCTTTGCCCAGCAGGTGGAGAAAGAGGTGGGGATCACCGTCTCCATCGGCCTCGCGAGCAACAAGTTCCTGGCCAAGACCGCCTCCGAGCTGGACAAGCCGCGCGGCTATTCGGTGCTGGGGCAGGAGGAGGCGGCGGCGTTTCTGGCGCCCCGGCCGATCACCTTCATCTGGGGCGTGGGGCCGGCCTTCGGTGCGAAGCTGGCGCGCGACGGGCTGAACCGCATCGCCGACATCCAGCGCCTCGGCGAGATCGACATGCTGCGCCGCTACGGGGCGGAGGGGCAAAGGCTATGGCGGCTGTCGCTCGGCATCGACACCCGCAAGGTGGAGCCCCACCGGGCGGCGAAGAGCGTTTCCGCCGAGACCACGTTCGACACCGACATCCGCGACTTGCGCCCCCTGGAGCAGATTCTCTACGGCCTGTGCGAGGAAGTGTGCGGCCGCCTGCGGCGCGGCGCGATCGCCGGGCGCACGGTGACGCTGAAGCTGAAGGGCGCCGATTTTCGCGCCCGGACCCGTTCGCGCGCCCTCGAAACGCCGACGCAGCTCGCCGCCCGGCTCTATGAGGCGTCCCACGACCTGCTGGTGAAGGAGGTGGATGGCACGGCCTATCGCCTCATCGGCGTCGGCCTGTCCGATCTCGTGCCCGGCGTGGAAGCGGACCCGGCCGACCTCGTGGACACGAAAACCCCGCGCCTCAAGGCGGCGGAAGACGCCATGGAGCAATTGCGTGCCAAGTTCGGGGCCGGCGCCGTGGATCGCGGCATCCTGCTGGGAGCAACCCCGCGCCACCGCCGCCCGCCACGCCCGCGCTGAGCGCCCGCCCGTTCCATTTCGGGACAGGGGCGGTGAGGCGGGGAGAACGCGGCGGGACCGAACCGTGTCCGAATCGCCCGCGCCCGCGTGTTCCGCCTGCGTTCCTCGGGCTTGCGCCAATCGACATTCAAGTGAGCGGATTCGCCACCCTCCTCCCTTGTGGGGGAGGGTTGGGGAGGGGGGATGGCGCCGCAAGCACCACCCTTGCCCGGACACACGAAGAAACACCCCCCTCCCTGCCCCCGCAGGGGAGAGGGGGAAAGCGGCACCGCACGCACGCGATTGCGTGTCCGGGAACGCCAGGACGACAGGAACGAGCCGCGCCCGATCCGTTTTGCGAACCGACCCTAGTCCGGCAGCTCTTCGTCGGGGGCGTTCTCGTCGGCGATGCGGCCGAGGAAATCCAGCGCGCCCTGGAGGATGAAGGCGGCGGCGTGCTGGTCGATCACCTGGGCGCGCTTCGCCCGGCTCGCGTCCGCCGCGATCAGCGCGCGCTCGACGGCGGCGGTGGACAGGCGCTCGTCCCACAGGCCGATGGGCCGCTCGCTGATGCGCGCGAAATTGCGCGCGAAGGTGCGGCTCGCCTGGGCGCGGGGGCCTTCGCTGCCGTCCATGTTGAGCGGCAGGCCGAGGATGAAGGCGACCGCGTTGCGCTCCTTGGCGAGGGTGAGCAGGCGCGCCGCGTCGGCGGTGAATTTGGTGCGCCACACGGTTTCCACCACGGTCGCGAGTCGCCGGTCGGGATCGCAACTGGCGACGCCGATGGTCTTGGTGCCGAGGTCGAGCCCGATCAGCGCGCCGCGCGGCGGCAGGAGGCCGGCGAGATCGGCAAGCGGCAGCACGCGGGCGACGGTGGGGGCGGGGACGGCGGGCGGATCCTGGCTCATTCCCTTCGCTAGCATGGGGGGCGTGCCCTCGCCACTCATGCGCAGGCCGCATGCCTCGCGCGTTGCGCCGAGGAATGGCTTTCGCGATACTCCAGCGGCAGCCCCTGGGCGGTTGCCGGCGCATCGGATGCGTCCAGCGCGAAAGCCCGGGCCGGACCCACCTTTCCCCACGGCGGCGGGCTCCGCGTCCAGCCGCCGGCGGATCGACCTTCGAAGGCCATTTCATGAAGATCACATGGTTCGGACATGCCGCCTTCCGCCTGGACTTCGCGGACAAGGCCGTGCTCATCGACCCGTTTTTCACCGGCAACCCGTCCTTTTCGGCCGGGCGGCGCAATGCGGTGCACGGCGTCACCCACATTCTGCTGACCCACGGCCACGGCGATCACATCGGCGACACGGCGGAGATCGTGAAGGAGGCCGAAGCGGCCCATCGCGCCATTCCCGTGGTCTGCAATCCGGAAATCGCCGCTTTCCTCGGCGGCCACGGCCTGACCAAGTTCGAGATGATGAACACCGGCGGCACCATCGATCTCGGCGGCTTCACCGTTTCCATGGTGCGCGCGGATCATTCCTCGGGCGGCGGCGGGGCGCATCCCACCTATCTCGGCAATCCCACGGGCCTGATCGTCAAGGCACAGGGCGAGCCGACGGTGTGGCATCTCGGCGATACCGATATTTTCTCCGACATGGCCCTGCTGAGCGAGATCCACAAGCCGAAGGTCGCCTTCGTGCCCATCGGCGACCGGTTCACCATGGGGCCGGAGACGGCGGCATTGGCCGTCAAGCGCTTCCTCAACGTGCCGAACGTGGTGCCGTGCCATTACGGCTCGTTCCCGATCCTGGTGAAGGATCCCCGTCGGTTCGTCGCGGCGCTGGAAGGGCATTCCACCAAGGTGATCGTGCCGGCGAGCGGCGGCAGCTTCGAGCTGTGAGGCGCGGGCGCGGAAGCGAGGCGGAGCCGGGTGAAGGCGCCGCGTTGCCGGCCCGCCCTCGCGCGCTATAAAGGGTCATGTCCGCCGCCCTGCCGCTTGAGTCGCTGAAGGTTCCGGCTTCGTCCAAGGACCCGCGAGAGATCCTGCGTCATGTCTTCGGATATGAGGCATTTCGCGGGCCGCAGGCGGAGATCGTCGCGCATGTGTGCGCGGGGGGCGACGCGCTCGTCCTCATGCCGACCGGCGGCGGCAAGTCGCTGTGCTACCAGGTGCCGGCCCTGGTCCGGCCGGGCACCGGCATCGTCATTTCCCCGCTCATCGCGCTGATGCACGACCAGGTGCAGGCGCTGCGCCAATTGGGCGTGCGGGCGGCGGCGCTGAACTCCTCCCTGCCGCCCGGCGAGGCGCGGCAGGTGGAACGGGCGCTCGCTCTGGGCGAACTCGATTTGCTCTATGTGGCGCCTGAGCGCCTTTTGACCGACAGCTTCCTCACCTTGCTCCAGGGTGCGCGGATCGCGCTGTTCGCCATCGACGAAGCGCACTGCGTGTCCCAATGGGGGCACGATTTCCGCCCGGAATATCGCCAGCTCACCCTGCTGCACGAGCGCTTTCCCGGCATTCCGCGCGTCGCGCTCACCGCCACCGCCGACGGGCCGACCCGGCGCGAGATCGTCGAGCGGCTGGGGCTGGAGGAGGGGCGCGTCTTCCTCTCCAGCTTCGACCGGCCGAACATCCGCTATCGCATCGCCGCCAAGTCCAATCCCAAGGCGCAGCTGCGTGCGCTGCTGGACGAGCATGTGGGCGAAGCCGGCATCATCTATTGCATGAGCCGCGCGAAGGTGGAGGCCACCGCCCAGGCGCTGATGGATGACGGGCACATGGCGCTGCCCTATCACGCCGGCCTCGATGCCGAGACCCGCGCCCGTCACCAGGACCGCTTCCTGAAGGAAGACGGCATCGTGATGGTGGCCACCGTCGCCTTCGGCATGGGCATCGACAAGCCGGACGTGCGCTTCGTGGTGCATCTCGACCTGCCGAAGAGCATCGAGGCCTATTACCAGGAGACCGGCCGCGCCGGGCGCGACGGCCTGCCCTCCGAAGCGCTGCTCCTCTACGGCGTCGAGGACGTGGCGAAGCTGATCCAGTTCGTGGAAGCCTCGGACGCGCCGGAGGCCCGCAAGCGCGTGGAGCGGCAGAAGCTGGATGCGCTGCTCGGCCTGTGCGAGACCGCCAATTGCCGGCGCCAGGTGCTGCTGTCCTATTTCGAGGAGCAGCGCGACGAGCCGTGCGGCAATTGCGATACCTGCCTGGAGCCGGTGCGCACCTATGACGGCACGCAGGCGGTGCAGAAGCTTTTGTCCTGCGTCTATCGCACCGGCGAGCGCTTCGGCGCCGGCCATGTGATCGACGTGCTCGTGGGCGCGACCACGGAGAAGATCACGAAATTCGGCCATGGAGCGCTGAGCACCTTCGGCATCGGCAAGGACACCTCGCGCGACGAATGGCGCGCCATCGTCCGCCAGGTGGTGGCGCTCGGCCTGCTGCAGGTGGATGTGGAGGGCCATGGCGGCCTCTCCCTGTCCGCCGCCTGCCGCCCGGTGCTGCGCGGGGAACGGCGCATCGAGCTGAAGGTGGAAGCGCGCACCCGTGCGGCGCGGGTGACGGGCGGGGCGCGGGCACCGAAAGCCGCGCTCTCCGATCCGCACGACGAGGCGCTGTATCAGAAGCTGCGGGCGCTGCGCCTGGAGCTGGCGCGCGCGCAGGGCGTGCCGCCCTATGTGATCTTCCACGACACGACGCTGATGGAGATCGCCCGCGCCCGCCCGCGTTCGCTGGCCGGGCTCGGCGACGTCTCCGGCGTCGGCGAGGCCAAGCTGGAGCGCTACGGCCCGCAATTCCTGAAAGCGGTGCGCGAGGCGTAGCGGCGGGCATTTTGCTTTGGGCCGTGCGCGAAAAATGCTGCCTTGCGCTTAAAGCTTTCTCTGAAGACACGCCCTCAACAGAGCCGCGCGCAACGAAAAAGGGCGCAGCTTGCGCCGCGCCCTTTCCGTGATCCGATCGCTGGGACGCGATCAGTAATCCATGCCGCCGCCGGGCATCTGGGGCATGGGGGCCCCGCCCTTCTTGGGCACTTCGGCGATCAGCGCTTCCGTGGTGATGAGCAGCGAAGCCACCGAGGCGGCATCCTGAAGCGCGGTGCGCACGACCTTGGTGGGGTCGATGATGCCGGCCTTCACCATGTCGACATACTCGCCGGTCTGGGCGTTGTAGCCGAAGGAATAATCCGGGTTTTCCAGGATCTTGCCGACCACGACCGAACCATCGTCGCCCGCGTTCTGGACGATCTGGCGGGCCGGGGTCTGGATCGCGCGGCGCACGATCTCGACGCCGGTCTTCTGGTCGGGATTTTCGACCGTGATGCCGGCCAGCACCGCGATGGAGCGCAGCAGGGCCACGCCGCCGCCGGGGACGATGCCTTCTTCCACCGCAGCGCGGGTGGCATGCAGGGCGTCGTCCACGCGATCCTTCTTTTCCTTCACTTCCACTTCCGTGGAGCCGCCGACGCGGATGACGGCGACGCCACCGGCCAGCTTGGCCAGCCGCTCCTGGAGCTTCTCGCGGTCATAGTCCGAGGTGGTTTCCTCGATCTGCGCCTTGATCTGCGCCACGCGGGCTTCGATGTCGGCCTTCTCGCCGGCGCCGTCCACGATCGTGGTGTTTTCCTTCTCGATCACCACCTTCTTGGCGCGGCCGAGCATGGAGAGATCGACGCTGTCGAGCTTGATGCCGAGGTCTTCCGAGATCGCCTGGCCGCCGGTCAGGATGGCGATATCCTGCAGCATGGCCTTGCGGCGATCGCCGAAGCCGGGAGCCTTCACGGCCGCGACCTTGAGGCCGCCGCGCAGCTTGTTCACGACGAGGGTGGCGAGGGCTTCGCCTTCCACGTCTTCCGCGATGATCACGAGCGGCTTGCCGGACTGCACGACGGCTTCGAGAACCGGCAGCAATTCCTGGAGGCCCGAGAGCTTCTTCTCGTTGATGAGGATGTAGGGATCCTCGAACTCAACGCGCATCTTCTCGGCATTGGTGACGAAATAGGGCGAGAGATAGCCGCGGTCGAACTGCATGCCTTCGACGACATCCAGCTCGCTCTCGGCGGTCTTGGCTTCCTCGACCGTGATCACGCCTTCGTTGCCGACCCGCTCCATGGCCTCGGCCAGGAACTTGCCGACTTCGGCGTCGCCGTTGGCGGAGATGGTGCCGACCTGGGCGATCTCGGCGTTCGAGGTCACCTTCTTGGACTTGGCGGCCAGATCCTTGACGATGGCGTCGACCGCGAGGTCGATGCCGCGCTTCAGATCCATCGGGTTCATGCCGGCGGCCACCGACTTGGCGCCTTCACGGACGATCGCCTGGGCGAGCACCGTGGCGGTGGTGGTGCCGTCGCCGGCGAGATCATTGGTCTTGGACGCGACTTCGCGGAGCAGCTGGGCGCCGAGGTTCTCGAACTTGTCTTCCAGTTCGATTTCCTTGGCGACGGTCACGCCGTCCTTGGTGATGCGCGGGGCGCCGTAGGACTTCTCGATCACCACGTTGCGGCCCTTGGGACCGAGGGTGACCTTTACGGCGTTGGCGAGGATGTCGACGCCGCGCAGCAAGCGATCGCGCGCATCAACGGAGAATTTTACTTCTTTGGCAGCCATGTGCCGTCTCCTGAATTTCGAGGAACGTGGAGGGACAAGCGAATGCTCAGGCGATCACGCCGAGAATGTCGCTTTCCTTCATGATGAGCAGGTCCTGGCCGTCGATCTTCACCTCGGAGCCGGACCACTTGCCGAACAGCACGCGATCGCCGGCCTTCACGTCGAGGGCGACAACCGTGCCGCTTTCGTCACGCGCGCCAGGGCCCACGGAAACCACCTCGCCCTCCTGGGGCTTTTCCTTGGCGGTATCGGGGATGATGATGCCGCCAGCAGTCTTCTGCTCCGCTTCGATGCGCTTCACGACCACGCGGTCATGTAAAGGGCGGAAACCCATTGGGAACCTCCGGTTCGATAATTCGATTCTTCATAGAGTCCGGCCGAACCGCCGCGACCCAGCCTGATCTAGGAGGGGCATTATCCCCCCGCAAGTGTCGGCGGGCGGATTATTAGCACTCTTCGGTGGTGAGTGCTACAGGCGGGGCGAATTCTCCGGCCCCGCGCCGAAGCTGGCCGGAAGGCCCCTGTCGGGCGCCGGCCTCCACGCCTTGTCAGCACTCTCCGGCGGTCGCTGCTAACGCCTTGTATTTGAACGGATATACCAATTTTTAGTCTGGCTCGCGCAAGGTAGCGAGCCGACAATCCTTTTGCCCATGATCGATTGGGGCACCGCACGGAGGTGTCGAAGATGGTTTCCGAGGGTTTTGCGAAACAGATCGCCGGCTACGGCCTGGCCACCGCGCACATTCTTTACCGCATGCCGGACCACCCGGCGTTCTTGCAGAGCTTCATCTGGCAGCAATATGATTTGTGCCCGAAATTTCCCGAGCTGATGAAATTCCTCGCATTCTGGGAACGCGACCTGGACGGCAAGCTGCATTCGGTGGAGGTCACCCACCAGCAATTGATCAAGCCCGCGGAGCTGCGCACGGTCAGCGGGATGTTCGTCTTGCACTGAGCGGCGGCGCGGCGAAACGATCCACGGGAGCCTGGCCAACGGTCGTAAGCGATTGCAGCTTATGCCCTGACAGCGCCGCTTTCCCGGTGCTAAGAGGAAGCTCTGAAGGACCAGAGGCCCCCGTGGATCATCGCACACCGCGCACGTCCGAGCTGCTCGCCGCCGTACTCGCCGCCCAGGAAGGAGAGCGTGTCGCCATCGGCGATCTGATCAATGCGCTGCGCAACCGCGCCTTCGGCATCACCTTCCTTCTGTTCGGCATTCCCAATTGCATTCCCATGCCGCCGGGCATTCCGGTCATCTGCGGCATCGTGCTCGGCCTCATCGGCCTGCAAATGGCCATGGGCCGGCAGGAATTGTGGCTGCCGGAGCGGATCGCCCGCCAGACCTTCTCGCGCAGCATGCTGGAGGCCATCGTCACCCGCTCGCGCCCGACCATCGAGTGGTTCGAGCGCTGGTCGCGCCCGCGGATGGAGCAGTTCGCCGGCCCAACGGCCCGCCGGGTGGTGGGCGCGGTGGTGGTGCTCCTGGGATTCATCCTGCTGCTGCCGATTCCCTTCCTCGGCAATCTGCCGCCGGGGTTCGCCGTCTGCATCTTCGGCCTCGGCCTTGTGGAGCGCGACGGCGCGGTGATCCTCGCCGGCTTCTTCGCCACCGTGCTCGGCATCCTCGTCACCGCCGGCATGAGCTGGGCCATCTGGCAGGGCGCCGTCGCCATCTTCTGACGTCATCCGGGCGCAGCATTTTCCTGCTCTCTTCCCCCGCGACGCCAAGGGCGGGAACGGGCGGGGGCAAGCATGTGCGAGTGTCGGATCCATCGTCCGTTTTCCCTCTCGCGCCGGAGCCTCGTGCTGGGCGGGGCGACGCTGCTCGGCGCTGCCGCCCTGCGCGCCGCACCGGTCCGCGCGCAGGGCGTCCCGGCCGCCGCGCCGAACAGACTCAGCGGCGATGAGGCGCTCACGCGCCTGATGGCCGGCAATGCGCGGTACCGGGCCGATCAGCCGGGCCCAACCTGCCTCAGCGCCTGCCGCGCCACCCTTGCCACGGGGCAGCATCCCATCGCCGCCATCCTCGCCTGCTCGGACAGCCGGGTCGCGCCGGAACTGGTGTTCGACCAGGACGGCGGGCAGATCTTCGTGGTGCGCGTCGCCGGCAATGTCGCCGACCAGGACGGCATCGCCAGCCTCGAATATGCGGTGAAGGAACTCAACGTTCCCCTGGTGCTGGTGGTGGGCCATTCCAAATGCGGCGCCGTCACCGCCGCCGTGAACGTAGTGCGCGACAAGGCGGTGGTGCCCGGCCACCTCGCGAGCCTCGTCAACCAGATCCGCCCGGCGGTGGAGGCGGCGCAGCCCATGGGTGGCGACCTGCTGGCCCATGCGGTGACGCTCAACGCCCAGCGGTCGGCGCAGACCATCGCCGCCTCGGCTCCGATCCTCGGCCCGGCGATTGCCGAGGGGCGGCTGAAGCTCGCCACCGGCCTCTATGATCTCGCGAGCGGCGGCGTCACCCTGGTGTAGGGCGGGGCTGGCGCGCGCGGTTTGACGGTTTCCCTTCAGGCGAAACCGAATTAGGAAGGCGCTCCCGCCGCACGGATCGCGGCGCATGTGGGTTTCATGCGCGTAGACGCCTTTGACTTCGAACTGCCGCCCGAGCTGATCGCGCTCCGCCCCGCCGAGCCGCGCGCCGCGGCGCGCCTGCTGGTGGTGCGGCCCGACGGAACGCCGGAACTGGAAGACGCCCATATCGGCGACCTGCCGCGCTTCCTGCGGCCGGGCGATGCGCTGGTGATCAACGACACCAAGGTCATCCCCGCCCGCCTCGACGGCACCCGCGCCCGAGCCGGCGGCTCCATCGTGCCCATCGAGGCGACCTTGGTGAAGCGCCTGTCGCCCGAGGCCTGGCGCGCCTTCGTGCGTCCGGCCAAGCGCCTCGCGCCCGGCGACCGGGTGCGGTTCGGCGGTTCGGGCGAGACCTACGCCCTCGGCACGCTGGACGCCACCGTGCTGGCCAAGGGCGAGGACGGCGCGGTGGATTTCGTCTTCGACCTGTCCGGCCCGGCGCTCGATGCCGCCATCGACGCGGTCGGCCACATGCCCTTGCCGCCTTATATTGCCGCCCGGCGGCCGGAGGATGCGCAGGACCGCATCGACTACCAGCCCATCTTCGCGCAGGTGGAAGGCTCGGTCGCCGCGCCCACGGCGAGCCTGCATTTCACGCCCGCGCTGATGGACGAGATCCGCGCCGCCGGCGCCAGCTTCCATAAGGTGACGCTGCACGTGGGGCCGGGGACCTTCCTGCCCGTGAAGGCGGACGACACCGCCGGCCATCGCATGCATGCCGAATGGGGCGAGGTGAGCGAAGAAACCGCCGCCGCCCTCAATGCCGTGCGCGCGGCCGGTGGTCGGATCATCACCATCGGCTCGACGCCGACCCGGCTGATCGAGAGCGCCGCCGCGCCCGACGGGACGCTTAGCGCCTATCGCGGCGAGACCGACATTTTCATCACCCCCGGCTATGCCTTCCGCGCCGTGGACGCGATGCTGACGAACTTCCACCTGCCGCGCTCGACTTTGGTGATGCTGGTGGCCGCTTTGGTCGGCCATGATCTCCAGAAGCGCGCCTATGCCCATGCCATCGCGGCGGGCTATCGCTTCTATTCCTATGGCGATGCCTGCCTGCTTCTGCCCGAGCGCCCTTTCCGATGACCGACGCCTTTTCCTTCGCCCTCCACGCCACCGACGGTGCCGCGCGCACGGGCGAAATCTCGACGCCGCGCGGCGAAATCCGCACGCCCGCCTTCATGCCAGTGGGCACGGCGGCGACCGTGAAGGGGGTGTATCCCGAGCAGGTGCGCGCCACGGGCGCCGATATCCTTTTGGGCAACACCTATCATTTGATGCTGCGCCCCGGTGCCGAGCGCATCGCCCGGCTCGGCGGGCTGCATCATTTCATGCGCTGGGAGCGGCCGATCCTCACCGATTCCGGCGGCTTCCAGGTCATGTCGCTGTCGGCCTTGCGCAAATTGAGCGAGGACGGCGTCACCTTCCGCTCCCATATCGACGGCGCGGTGCACGAGCTGACGCCGGAGCGGGCGGTGGAGATCCAGGGCCTGCTCGGCTCCGACATCCAGATGCAGCTGGATGAATGCGTGCGCCTGCCGTGCGAGGATGCCGAGGCCGAGCGCGCCATGCGTCTGTCCCTGCGCTGGGCGGAGCGCTCCCAGCGCGCGTTCGAGGCCCAGCCCAAGGGGCGGGCGCTGTTCGGCATCGTCCAGGGCGGGGCTGTCGAGAGCCTGCGCATCGAATCCGCCCGCGCCTTGGCGGACATGGATTTCCCCGGCTATTCCATCGGCGGCCTCGCGGTGGGCGAGCCGCAGGACGTCATGCTGCGCATGATCGAGACGGTGGAGCCACATTTGCCGGCCACGAAGCCGCGCTATCTCATGGGCGTCGGCACGCCCGACGACCTGCTGGAGGCGGTGGCACGCGGTATCGACATGTTCGACTGCGTCATGCCCACGCGCTCGGGCCGGCACGCGCTCGCCTTCACCCGCTTCGGCAAGATCAATCTGAAGAATGCGCGTCATGCGGAAGATCCCCGTCCGCTGGACGAGGAGAGCGACTGTCCGGCGCTGCGGGATTATTCGCGCGCCTATCTGCACCACCTCATCCGCTGCGGCGAAATGCTTGGCTCCATGCTCCTGTCCTGGGCGAACCTGCATTATTACCAGGACCTGATGGCCGGCATGCGCGCCGCCATCGCCGAGGGGCGGTTCCAGGAGTTTCGCGCCCAGACGAAGGCCGGATGGGCGGCCGGCGATATTCCCGAACGGGGATAGGGCGGATCGACATTTGGCGGGTCGCGGCATGAAAAGTTCTCCGGCCGGCTTTTCAAGTGCCGGATCGCCCGCAAATGGCCGATCTCCGGTAAAATGTTTCACGTGAAACAATCACTTAGAGAAGACGAACACTGGATCAGGAGGCTTCTCCGCGCCTTTTCGGCGGATGACTCCGCCGTTTCGGACGAAATTCGGCAAGTTGTTCGGGAAACGTGGAGGTGACCGGCGCCTAACTTGCCCGTGCTTCCAAACCGGGCAGATCCATCGTCGCCCGCACCCGCGCCAGGGCCACCGGATCGAGGGCGTCGGTGCGCGCGCCGCCACAGAGGGCGCCGCGAAAGCCGAGATAGTCCGGGGCGAGGGTCTTCAGCGGCGCGATGTCGGCGAGGCACAGCGAGCCGGCGAGCCCGCTCAGCAGGCCGAGGCCGCGCGCCCGGGTGACGAAGGCTTCGAGCCGCGACAGGGGAAGATGGTCGGTGAGGCGGCCGGCCCCCTTCACTGCCGTATCCAGCATGGCGCCGTGAAATCCGGCCGCCTTCATCTGCGCCAGGACCGCGAAATCCGGCGCTTGGTCGGCGAACAGAACGGCAATCAGGCGATGGTCCCGCGCCAGCGGCGCCAGCGCGCGGAGGCAGGCATCGAGGGTGCCGACATTCGCCTGCGTGAAGAAGCCGATCTTCACCAGCGGCACGCCCGTCGCCCCCACCGCGCGCACAGCCTGCACCAGCACCTGCGGCACCGGCGGATAATCGCCCACCGTGGCGCTCAGGAGCGGCCGGGAGACGGGCAGGGCACGCCAGCGGGCCACAGCCGCTTCCAGGGCGGGAACGGCCCAGGCGCCGAGGGCGCCGCGCGAGGGGTCCTTCAGGTCCACGATATCGGCGCCACCCGCCACGGCCAGATCCATCTCCGCGAGCGTCGCGACGCTCGCCAGCAGGCCGGGGACGCAAGGGGTACCGGTCATCGCGCCGCCTCGCGCCCAGCCGTTCCGGCGCGGAAATCGGCCACCGCCTCGCACAGCCATTGCCAGGCTTCCCGCTCCTGCGGGCCGCCGGTCTTCGCCACCGCGATGGAAAGATAGGCCATTTCCCGCTCCACCTTTTCGGCATCGAGCATGGACAGGCGAGAGACCAGCACCGCGCCTTCCACCACCGCCGCCACGGCGCGGTTGAGGCCGGCGAAGATGCCGTGCGACGCGCGGTGCACCACCCGGCAGGTGAGGCGCGGGCGCTGGGGATCGTCAGCCACCTCGGTCACCTCGAACTCCTCATAAGCGAGGGTCTGCGCCAGCCGCACGCCGTCCACCACATCCGCCGGAACGGTGGGCCAATCGCGCTTTCGGCCGGTGACGCAGCCGGCGAAGATGCGCGCCTCGTCCGTGAGGTTGATCACCCCGGCGCGGCGCGCCAGCAGATTGTCCAGCGTGCGCGACGGGCGGAAGGGAAGCAGCAGATAGCCGCCCTCGATCAAGGTCGCCCCCATGGGGGCCACATGCGGTTCGCCATCCGCCGACAAGGTGGTGAGGATGGTCTCGCGGATCATTCCTCCTCCTCCCGCGCCGCGCGGGCCCTGTCGGCGCGCGTCGCGCCGCGCTCCTTGAAGGCGAGGCGATGCGCCTCCTCGGCGCTGGCGGCGGTCTCGCCGATGACGCCCCATTTCAGCGCCTCATCCTGGGCATAGCGCTTGCCGAGCATCAAGGCGATCTCCGCCCGCGCGGTCTCCACCCCGAGATAGAAGGCATGGGCGCCGTCGTCCTCCACCTTCAGATGGGGAAACAGGCCATAGGGATCGCGCGCCACATGGTGGCCGTCGCGATTATAGGCGTGGATGCCCTGGTCGGTGACGGCAATGCGGAAATTGCGGTCGCGCACTTCACCCGCGAGCCGGTCCACCTCCTCGCGCGAGGCGCTGAAGGGCTTGCGGTCGCGCAGCGCCATCAGCCCGGCGCCGAAGCCCTGGGGCAGGGCGCCGGCTTCCCGCGCGGCGAAGAATTCCCGCCGCGCCCGGTCGAACTCGCGCACCGCCGTGCGGCAATGGGGGCTCACCTGCACCGCCAGGACCGCGCCGATATGCAGTTCGGAAATAATGCCCATGAGGATGGCATTGCTGCCGGTGGTGTCGGCGTCCGTCAGCTCGGTGACATTGCCGATGCCCATGAGGATCGGCACATCCGGCATGCGGCGGCGCAGTTCGGCATAGCGCACCAGCGAGGCCGTGAAGCCGAAATGGATGGGATCGAGGATCGGGTCGGCGAGAAAGTCCCGCCCCTTGGCGCGGCAGGCCTCAATGGCGCGGATGAGCGAGTCCAGGTCGCCGGGCCTGGCGGGCACCAGAACCGGCACGGCGGGGCCTTCGTCCACGATGGCGAGCGTGTCCTCGTTCAGGCTCAGCAGATAATCGGCGCCGGCGCGGGTGGCGCGGGACAGCTCGTGCGGGTCGAAGGAATCGACGCTCACCTTCATGCCTTCCCCATGCAGGGCCTTGATGAAGGATTCCAGATGGGGAAAGGCCTGGTCCGGCAGGCTGCCGAGGTCGATCACGTCCGCGCCGTCGGCCCTCAGCGCCCGCGCCCGCGCCAGGACTTCGTCCACCGTGAGCTTCGTCGCATCCACGATCTCGGCGAAAATCGTCACGTCGTACCGCGTCAGGTCCGCCGGCCCGCCCCCCTTGCCGAAGAAATCTGGAATGTCCGCCGCCTCGTCCGGCCCGCGCAGGAACGGCACGCCGAAGCGGGAGGTGAGCCGGTCCAGATCGCCTTTGAACCGCCCCGGCATCACCACCCGGTCAGCCCCCTCGGGCAGGACGAAGCGGCGCTCGACGATCTCCGCCGTCATCAGGGCGGCCACCTTCACGCCGATGTTCACCACCACCGGCTCCAGGAACGCGTCGGCAATCTCCTCCGCCGCCTTGGCGACACGCGGCTGTGCCAGCGATCCGGTGAGGAGGACGACGCGCTCCGCCATCCCTAGCGCGCCGATTCTGAAACGCGCGCGTCCAGCTCGGCCTTGCGGGCGGCGATGGCGGCTTTCAGCTCGGCCAGGGATTCGGCCACCGTCGTCGCTTCGAAGTCCTTCAGCTTGCGTGTGTTTTCAAGGTCGATCTTGCGCGGAAACACCGGCACCGGCCCGCCGGGCGCCATGGTGATCAGCTCCGGGGCGGTGTCGCAGGCAAACACGATGCCGGGCACCCGGCACTTGCCGGCCTGGGCGAAGCAATTGGTGACCAGCGTGTCGGAAATGCCGTAGACGCATTTCGCCACCGTGTTCGAGGACGCCGGCGCCACGACCAGCGTGTGATACTTGCCCTCGTAGAACATGCCCACGGGCGCCGCGCTCGCGGTGGTGTCGCGGAACACATGGGTGTTGGCGGGCAGGGGGCTCTTGTCCTGCTTGTACATGCGCAGCACCTCTTCCGCCGCGGCCGAGACGAACAGATCCACATCGCCCAGCGTGTGGATCAGTTCCAGGCTTTCGGTGAAGAAGTGTCCGGAGCCGGAGAGCGCCCAGGCCCAGCGGGGATAAGCACCCTTGCTCATGCTGCGCTCGCGGTTCGAGGGGAGGGAAAGAGCCGGTCGAGCGCCGGCGCATCGTCGGCGGCCACAAGGCGAACGATACCGCAAAAGCGTGCGGCGAAGGCGGGAAAGGCACGATCCACCAGGCCGCGCGCGCTCCAGTCGGCAGCGCTGTCGCCCCGCGCGGCGGCGTCGACCGGCGTGCCGGGAGCCTTCACGAGCGTCAGGGACGGCGCGGCCAGAGCGGTGGCGAGCCAGCAGGCCAGGCTGTCGGAGGTGACGTCCCAATCCTCCGGGATCTCGCGGGCGGCGAGCAGCAGGCGGGCCGGAAACCACAGGACGGCAGAGGCGCCGGCGGCCGCCTCGATCTCCTCCAGGGTCCGGCACGGAGCCAGGGCGGGCGCGCAATCGGCGAGGGCATGGGCCATCTGCTCCATGGCCAGGATCGCCATGGCATGGCAGGCGCGGTCGGAAAGCGCGAGGGGGCCCTGCGCCGCGCGGACCGCATCGGCGAAGCGCCCGCCGCCGGGCACGATCACCACGCCCGGCCTGCCGGCGAGCCGGCACGCCAGCGACCTGATGTCGCCGCTGCGCTCCAGGCTACCGCCAAGCTTGACCACGTGAAACGCCATGGCGAACCCCTGCGCCTTCCCACAGAATCCTTCAAACCTTGATGTTAGCCGAGCCAGTTGTCCCGTCCAGGGGCCGCGGGTTGCGCCGCACCATTGACTGCCCAACGGTCACCCGCGCGCAAATGGCCAATTGGAATGTTTCCAGTGCGGATCTTATGTCGCGGCCGCAGAGCCCGGTCCGGCGCGGTCCTGCCCCAGGTCTCGGGGTCTTGGCGCCGGTGCCGTCCTTGCTCGAATATGCCCTAGGGAAAACGTCATGCCTCGTCTCTTGTTTTCGGCCCTGGCCGCCCTGGCCCTCTCCACCACGCTGGCTCACGCCGATCCGGACCTTGCGAAGGGCGAGCAATCGTTCCGCAAGTGCATGGCCTGCCACATGATCGGGCCGGACGCCAAGGTGAAGGTCGGCCCGCCGCTGAACGGCATCGTCGGCCGCAAGTGGGGCGCCTATCCGGACTATGCCTATTCCGACGACATCAAGGCGGGTGCCGCGGCCGGCAAGGTGTGGGACGAAGCCACGCTCAACGATTATATCGCCAATCCCAAGGTGCTCGCCCCCAAGGGCAAGATGGCCTTCTTCGGCATCAAGCCGGAAGGCGAGCGCGCCGATTTGATCGCCTATCTCAAGCAGTTCAACGCCGAGGGCGCGAAGCAATAGGTCGCTTGCGCCGACCGGCTTGTTTTCTCGCCCGGGCCATGGTGTGGCTTGGGCGGGAGGGACCTTCATGTCCGACAATCCTTCGCGCCTCCAGCGCGTCTTCGTGGACGAGGATCTGAGCGACGGCGGGCAGATCCTGCTGGCGGCGGAGCAGGCCCATTATGTGGCCAATGTGCTGCGCATGCAGGTGGGCGGCAGCCTGCTGCTGTTCAACGGCCGCGACGGCGAATGGCTGGCGCACCGCATCGAGGGGCACAAGCGCGAGGTGCGCTTCGCCGCCGAGCGCCAGTTGCGGCCCCAGCCGCCCGTGGCGGACCTGGAATATGCCTTCGCCCCCCTGAAGCATGCGCGGCTGGATTACATGATCCAGAAGGCGGTGGAGATGGGCGCGGGAGAGCTTACCCCCGTCATCACCCGCTATACCCAGGCCACGCGCGTCAACACCGAGCGCATGCGCGCCAATGCGGTGGAAGCGGCCGAGCAATGCGGCATCCTCGCCCTGCCGGCGGTGCGCGAACCGCTGGCCCTGGACAAATGGCTCGCGGCGCTTCCGCCCGGGCGGGTGCTCGTGTTCTGCGATGAAAGCGCGGCCTTGAGCGATCCCGTCGCCGCCCTCAAAGCGGCCCCACCCGGCCCCATGAGCGTGCTCATCGGCCCGGAGGGGGGATTCGCCTCCGAGGAGCGGCGCATGCTGCATGCCCATCCCGGCGTGGTGGTGCTCTCGCTCGGCCCGCGCATCCTGCGCGCCGACACGGCCGCCGTGGCCGCGCTCACCCTCGCCCAGGCGGCGCGGGGCGATCTGTCGGGCGCCGGAGCCATCTGACGCGCGCACCGCATGGTGCCCGGCACCCGTTCACGGGGCCGGGCAAACGCGCCTTTGGGGATTTTGTTCCGCGCCTTCTGCTCTTTTATTCTTTCCCGGTATAACGCATTCAAGCCGCATCGTAATTTTTATTGGAAATAGTTTAGAATAAGAGAAACGACACGGCTTGTATGCGTCGTCGCATTTACGTCCCATTTTTCTTCACCCTCTGCGCAACTGAAACGCCATTTCTGCGTTATAGCCTCACATTAGGGTGAGTTGCGGAGGGAACACCAATGCCAGGAGAATATCGCTTCGGAATCGAGGAAGAATTCTTCGTGGTCGATGCCGAGTCCAAGGCCGTTCAAAGACGCATGCCGGCGCGGTTCTTCGACGATCTGTCGCACCAGCTCGGCGGCGCCGTGACCGTGGAACTGCTGCAATCGCAGCTGGAGATGGCCACCAGCCCCGCCACCCAGACCGGCAGCGCCCTCGACGAGCTGAGGGAATTGCGCGCCAAGGCGGCACGGGTGGCCGGGGAGCACGGGCTGAGCTTCATCGCCGCCGGCACCCATCCCACCGCCACCTGGGAAGGGGTGCGCCACACCGAGGCCAATCGCTACAACGGCATGATGCACGACCTGCAAATGCTGGGCGAGCGCAACATGGTGTGCGGCCTGCATGTGCATGTGGAATTGCCCGATCCCGACCAGCGGGTGGGGGTGATGCGGCGCATCCTGCCCTATATCCCCCATTTCATCGCGCTCGCCACCTCCTCGCCCTTCTGGGGGTCCAAGCAGACCGGCTTGATGGGCTATCGCCTTGCCGCCTATGACGAATTGCCACGCACCGGCCTGCCGGAGCTGTTCGAGGACAGCGCCGATTATCAGGCCTATGTGGATGCCATGGTGGAGGCGCGCGCGATCACCGATTCCAGCTATGTGTGGTGGGCGATCCGTCCCTCCTCCAAGCATCCGACCCTGGAATTGCGGGCGCCGGACAGTTGCACGCGCATTCAGGACACGGTCGCCATCGCCGCGCTGTACCGCTCCCTGGTGCGCTATCTCGTGCGCCATCCCGAGCACAATGCGCAGATCGGCGCGGTGGATCGGGCGATCGCCAATGAGAACAAATGGCGCGCGCAGCGCTACGGCATCCACGGTTCGTTCGTGAATCTCGCGGAGCGCCGCGCCGTGCCGGTCACCGATGCGGTGGAATCGCTGATCGCCTTGGTGGGGGAAGATGCGGAGGCCCTCGGCGCGCTCGATGCGCTCCTGCACCTGCGGACCATTGCCCTCGCCGGCACCAGCGCGGACGTGCAGCTGGCGGTGTTCCAGGAAGCGCACCATCGCACCGGGAACCGCGGCGAGGCGCTCAACGCGGTCAAGACCTGGCTCGCCCACGCGACCCTGCAATAAAGAAAAAAGGGCAACGAAAAAGGGCCCCCGGAGAGGGGCCCTCTTGGTTCATCCCGCGAAGGCAACCACGGTCTGCTGCTGCTCGCCCAGGCCCTGGATGCCGACCTTCATCACGTCGCCGGCCTTGAGATAGCGCGGCGGCTTCATGCCGAGCCCGACGCCCGGCGGGGTGCCGGTGGTGATGATGTCGCCGGGATCCAGCACCATGAACTGGCTGATGTAGGACACCAGATAGGCCGGATCGAAGATCATGGTCCGGGTCGAGCCGTTCTGGACCTTCTCGCCGTTCACTTCCAGCCACATGGCGAGGTCCGAGGTGTCGCTCATCTCGTCGGAGGTGACGAGATAGGGGCCGATGGGGCCGAAGGTCTCGGAGCCCTTGCCCTTCACCCACTGGCCGCCGCGCTCGATCTGGAACGCACGCTCGGACACGTCGTTGCAGACCGCATAGCCGGCCACATGCTTCAGGGCGTCCTGCTTCTCCACGTAGCGGGCGCGCGCGCCGATGACGATCAGCAGCTCCACTTCCCAGTCGAGCTTGGTGGAGCCCTTGGGGATCATGACATCGTCATTGGGTCCGACGACGCAATTGGGCGCCTTGTTGAACAGCACCGGCTCTTCGGGAATCGGATTGCCGGTCTCTTCCGCATGGTCGGCGAAATTCAGCCCGACCGCGACAAAGTTGCCCGGCCGCGCGACGCAGGATCCGAGGCGCACGCCTTCGGGCGCGAGGGGGAAGGCCTGGGGGTCGGCGGCGCGAATCCGCGCCAGTCCCTCGGGGGTGAGAACATCGCCCGAAATGTCCTGAACCAGGGACGAAATGTCCCGAATCTTGCCGGTTGAATCGATTAAACCCGGCTTTTCTCGCCCTTTTTCACCGAAGCGAACGAGCTTCATCGGACCTCTCCCTGAGCTGAATGATGGTGCGGACACGGACTGGTCCACTGCTGCGCAAGCTGGCGCGCGGAAGCCATTTGGTCAATGCTTCGGATGCTGGATCGTGCCGATTCGCAATCCGTTCTGCCGTCCGTAAGGGGGTAGGGAAGTGTGGTCGGCTGAATATATTGCTGTGCAGTAAAATCCGAGAAGTTGTTCGCAGTGGCGTCATAAAAGGGATACACGACTCCGGCTAAGTCCGTCACACTGCTCTCAGGGAGCAATTTTCCGCAGAGGCCATGCCGTGAGCGACAGCCCTGAAGCACGCAGGTTCAGAGCTCTATTCATCTCCGACGTCCATCTCGGGACCAAGGGATGTCAGGCCGACCTACTTCTCGATTTCCTGAAATTCCATGACGCCGATACGGTTTACCTGGTCGGCGACATCGTGGACGGGTGGCGGCTGCGCAGCTCCTGGTACTGGCCGCAAAAGCACAACGATGTGGTGCAGAAGCTGCTGCGCAAGGGCCGCAAAGGCTCGCGCATGGTCTATCTGCCCGGGAATCATGACGAATTCCTCCGCGACTATTACGGCACCCATTTCGGTGGCATCGAAGTCGTGGAAACCGCGATCCACGAGGCGGCCGACGGCAAGCGCTATCTGGTGATCCACGGGGACGTGTTCGACGTGGTGGTGCGCCACGCCAAATGGCTCGCCTTCCTCGGCGACGGCGCCTACACGCTCGCGCTCGCGATCAACACCTATGTGAACCTCGCCCGCCGCAAGCTCGGCCTCACCTATTGGTCGCTCAGCCAATGGGCGAAGCTGAAGGTGAAGAATGCGGTGAATTACATCGGCAAGTTCGAAGAAGCTGTTGCCGACGAGGCCAAGCGGCATAAGGTGGACGGCGTGATCTGCGGCCACATCCATCATGCGGTCATTCATGACCAGTTCGGCGTGCGGTACGTGAATTGCGGGGACTGGGTCGAAAGCTGCACCGCGATCGCGGAGCATGAAGACGGGCGCATGGAAATCATTTCCTGGACACGTCGCCTTGAGGCGGAACCTGAATCCGAAGTCGAGGGGGCGCGCGCGGCGGCCTGATGCGGGTACTTGTCGCCACGGATGCCTGGCACCCCCAGATCAACGGGGTTGTCCGTTCGCTTGAACACACCGCCCGCGAGGCCGAGGCGCTCGGCGCGGAGATGATGTTCCTGAGCCCTCAGGGGTTCAGAACCGTTCCCCTGCCCACCTATCAGGAAATCCGCCTGGCGCTCGCAACGCCGCGCATGATCATGCGGCGGATCGAGGCCATGCGGCCCGACTTCGTTCATGTGGCGACCGAAGGGCCCATCGGCATGCTGGTGCGGCGCGCCTGCATCGCCAGCAAGCGCACCTTCACCACCAGCTACCACACCAAGTTTCCCGAATATCTCTCCGCCCGCGCCCCGGTGCCGGAACGCCTGACCTATGCCTGGCTGCGCAGCTTCCACAATGCCGGCGGCGGCGTCATGGTGTCGACGGCGACGCTGGAACGCGAGCTGGACGCGCGCGGCTTCAAGCGCCTCATGCGCTGGTCGCGCGGGGTCGATGCCGACCTCTTCCGCCCCCGGCCGGACGTGGATCTCGATCTCCCCAAGCCGATCTTCCTGTTCGTCGGCCGCGTCGCGGTGGAAAAGAACATCGAGGCCTTTCTGTCCCTGGACCTGCCCGGCTCCAAGGTGGTGGTGGGCGGCGGGCCGGCCCTGAACAGCCTGCGCGAGCGCTACCCGGACAGCCATTTCCTCGGCCCGCTGGAAGGCGAGGACCTCGCGCGGGTCTATTCGGGCAGCGACGTCTTCGTCTTCCCGAGCCGCACCGACACGTTCGGCATCGTGTTGCTGGAGGCCCTGGCCAGCGGCCTTCCGGTCGCGGCCTATCCCGTCACCGGTCCGAAGGACGTTCTGGAGGACGCGACCGAGCCGGTCGGCGTGCTGGACGAGGATCTGCGCAATGCCTGCCTGAAAGCGCTGGAGCTGTCGCCGGTGGCCGCGCGGGAATTCGCGCTGCGACACACCTGGCGCGAGTGCGCCCGCCAGTTCCTGGACAATGTGCTCATCGCGCACGATTTTGGGCCGGTGGCCCGCCGCTTCCGCTTGCTGCGCAGGACGCGTATCGTCTCGTCCGCATGAATACGATTCCCCATCTCCCCACCGCCGCGGATGTCGATGCCGCGGCCGTTCGCCTTGCCGGCGTTGCCGTGCGCACCCCGCTGGTGTTTTCCCCGGTGCTCAGCGAGCTGACCGGCGGGCGCGTCTTCGTGAAGCCCGAGACGCTGCAACGCACGGGGTCGTTCAAGTTTCGCGGCGCCTATAACCGCATGTCGCAGATCCCGGTGGAGCTGCGCGCGGCGGGAGTCGTCGCCTGCTCGTCGGGCAATCACGCACAGGGCGTCGCCGCGGCGGCGAAGCTGCTCGGCATGCCGGCCGTGATCGTGATGCCGACGGACGCGCCCGCCTTGAAGCGCGAGCGCACCATCGCTCTGGGTGCGCAAGTGGTGGATTATGACCGCACCACCGAGGATCGCGACGCCATCGCCAATGCGATCGCCGCCGAGCGGGGCGCGATCTTCGTGCCGCCCTATGACGATCCGGATATCATTGCCGGCCAGGGCACGACCGGGCTCGAAATCGTCGCCGATCTGGCGGCCCAGGGCCTGGCGCCGGATATCGTCAGCGCCAATGCCTCCGGTGGCGGGCTGATGGCGGGCATCGCCCTCGCGGTGAAGGCGCGGGTGCCGGATGCCCGCATCATCCTCGCCGAGCCGGCTTTGTTCGACGACCATGCGCGTTCGTTCAAGTCCGGTGTGCGCGAGCGCAATGCGCGCGCCACGGGCTCGTTCTGCGACGCCCTGCTGGCGCCCACCCCCGGCGCGCTGACGTTCGAGATCACCCGCAAGCTGTCCGGAGAAGCGGTCTCGGCCACCGATGCGGAGGTCGCGCGGGCGGTGGCGTTCGCGTTCCGCGAGCTGAAGCTGGTGGTGGAGCCCGGCGGCGCGGTGGCGCTCGCGGCGCTGCTGGAAGGCCGCTACGACGCCCGCGACAAGGTGGTCGCCATCGTCCTGTCGGGCGGCAATGTGGACGTGGCGACGTTCCTGGCCTGCCTGCAAGCCTGATCCGGACAGAGAGCGTTCCCCCCGGCGCGGGCGGGCCGCGCCCCCGCGCCCGCCCGCGCCGGGCACGACGCGACGCCCGTGGGAGATCGTGATGACCAAAGGCGAGGGGGACGCGCGGCCGGTTCAGCTGGCCTTGGCCTGCGCCTTCGGCGCCCTCTATTTCTCCCTCGGCATCTATATGCCGTTCTTCTCGCTCTGGCTCATCGCCCGCGGCCTCGATCCCGATGAGATCGGCATGGCGCTGGCCGTGCCGCTGGTCACGCGCCTGATTGCGACCCCGGTTCTCGGCCTGCTTTCGGACCGGCTCGGCCGGCCCAAGGCGATCCTGGTGTGGCTCGCCCTGGCCTCCAGCATCCTGATGGCAGCGCTGGCCTTCTCCCACGGCACGTTCGCCATCTACGTGGTGCTCGGGATCACGGCCATGGCGTGGAATCCGTCCTTCTCGCTGCTGGATGCCTATGCGACCCGGCAGGCGCGGCGCGGAACCGTGGATTATGGCCGCAGCCGCCTCTGGGGCTCGGCCGCCTTCGTCTGCGCCAATCTGCTGGGTGGCCTGCTGGTGGCGCAGGCCGGCGCGGGCATCGTGGTGGCGCTGATGGTCGCCGGGCAGGTCGCCCTGTTCGCCGGCACGTTGGCGCTGCCGGAATTGCGGCGCCCGCCGGAAGCGGCGGCTGCGGGCCTTTCGCGCGTGCGGGTGCCGCCGGTCCTGATTGCCGGCATCGCCGCCGCCGCCCTGGTCCAGGCGAGCCATGCGACGCTCTACGCCTTCGGCTCCGTGCATTGGGCCGCCACCGGCATTCCGCTCGGCGTCATCGGCGTCCTCTGGGCGATCGGCGTCGGGGCGGAGATCGTCTTCTTTCGGTTCGGGACGCGGGCGGTGGCCCGGCTCGGGCCGTTGAACCTGATCGCGCTCGGCGGACTGGCGGCGGTGATCCGCTTCGCGTCCTATGCTTACAATCCGCCGCTTGCGATGCTGGTGGGGCTGCAATTGCTGCACGGCGCGACGTTCGGGGCGACCTATCTCGGCATGGTCGAGCTGGTGGCGCGCACGACGCCGGAGCACCGCGCGGCGGGCACCCAATCCATCGCCGCCTGGAGCGTGAGCCTGACCCTATCCGGGGCGAGCGCGGCCGCGGGTGCGTTCTGGACTGAATATGGCGCCCACTGCTTCCTGGCTTCGGCGGCTCTGGGCGGCCTCGGGGGCCTGCTCGCCCTCGGCACGCTCTGGCTTCAGCCCCAGAGCGCCGGTTCGGGCGGAAAGGCGCGGGCGCCGTCGTAGCGCAGGCCCGGTTCGCGGTCGCGGGCCAGCAGAAGGGGGCCGTCCAGGTCCACGACCTGCGCCAGCTGCGCCACCAGCATGGCCGGCGCCATGGCGAGCGAGGAGGCGAGCATGCAGCCGACCATGAGGCCGAAGCCCTGCGCCTTCGCCGCCTCGGCGAGCGCAAGCGCCTCGGTGAGGCCGCCGGTCTTGTCCAGCTTGATGTTCACCGCGTCATAGCGCGTGCGCAGGTCCGCCAGCCCGGCGCGATCATGCACGCTCTCGTCCGCGCAGATCGGCACGAGGTGGGGGACGCGGGCAAGCGCCGCGTCATTGTCCGCCGGAAGGGGCTGTTCGATCAATTCCACGCCCGCCCGCGCGCAGGCATCGAGATTCGCGATGAGATCGTCCGCGCACCAGCTTTCGTTGGCATCGACGATCAGCCGCGCGTCGGGCACCGCCGCCCGGACGGCGGCAATCCGCTCCACGTCGCCGGCGCCGCCGAACTTCAGCTTCAGCAGGGGCCGGCCGGCGGCCACCGCCGCGTCGGCCATGGCGGCCGGCGTGTCGAGACTCAGCGTGAAGGCCGTCGTCAAGGGCCGGGGTTCCGGGAGGCCGGCAAGCCGGTGCGCCGGAACGCCCGTCCGCTTCGCCTCCAGATCCCACAGCGCGCAGTCGAGCGCGTTGCGGGCCGCGCCCGCGGGCAGGAGGGCTTGCAGGCCGGCGCGGTCGAGCCCTGCCGCCAGGGCCGGCGCCAGGGCGCGTATGTCGCGCGCAACGCCTTCGACGGTTTCCCCATAGCGCGCATAAGGAACGCATTCCCCGCGCCCCGCATGCGGCCCTTGCCGCAGGTGCGAGACCACCACCACCGCTTCGGTCTTCGAGCCCCGGGAAATGGTGAACGTTCCCGCAACGGGAAAGCGCTCGATCTCGACCGTGAGGGATGGCATATTTCGTTAACGCTGTGGGGCTGTTGAAGGAATAGGCGGGACAACGGCCGGACGGGCGGCGCTTTTGCACCCTCGACGCGGTGCGGTGGGCCGAGTATGACCATGGAGCTGCGCACACTCAAGCGCGGTCGTTTTCCGGAGACCTGAGTGGCCAACGCCTCGCTCCTCGATGTGACGCCCGCCGGCGACCGCCTGATGGTGGTGGGGCGTGGCCTCTGGACATCGGATCGGGCGGACGATCTCGAACATCTCGTGGACGAGGCCACCAGTGCGCATCCGCGCGCCGGCAATGTGGACATCGATCTTTCCGGCATTGAGCGCATGGACACGTTCGGCGCCCTGCTGCTGGAGCGCCTGCGCCGCGCGTGGGCGGTGGATGGGGTGGAACCGGAGGTGCGCGGCCTGAAGCGGCGGTACCGGGTGCTGCTCGAAGAGATGAAGCGCACCGGGCACGAGCCTCAGCCGCCGGTGCGTCGCCACGACACGATGCTAGAGCGGGTCGGCCGCGAAGTGGTGTCGATCTCCGTCGATGCCATGGACCTGCTGAATTTCATCGGCGCCTCGATCGCCGCCGGGCTGCGCATGGCGGCCCGCCCGCGCACGTTCCGCTTCACCGCCATGGTCAATCAGGTCGACCGCGTCGGTTTCCGCGCGGTGCCGATCATCATTCTCATCACCTTCCTGATCGGCTGCATTCTCGCCCAGCAGGGCATTTTCCATTTCCGCCGGTTCGGCGCCGACATCTATGTGGTCGACATGGTGGGCGTGCTGGTGCTGCGCGAACTCGGCGTGCTGATCGTCTCCATCATGATCGCCGGCCGCTCCGGCAGCGCCTATACCGCCGAGCTCGGCTCGATGCGCATGCGCGAGGAGGTGGACGCCCTGCGCGTGATGGGGTTCGACCCGGTGGAAATCCTGGTGGTGCCCCGCATCCTGGCTCTGATCATCGCCCTGCCGCTGCTCACTTTCATCGGCTCCATGTCGGCGCTCATCGGCGGCGGGCTGGTCGCGTGGACCTATGGCGGCATCGCCCCGGACGTGTTCATCGACCGGCTGAAGGATGCGATCTCCATCGACCATTTCCTGGTGGGCATGATCAAGGCGCCGTTCATGGCGGCGGTGATCGGCCTCGTGGCGTGCCTGGAAGGGCTCAGCGTCGGCGGCAGCGCAGAATCGCTCGGCAACCACACCACCAAGTCCGTCGTGCAGTCGATCTTCCTCGTGATCGTCATGGATGGCGTGTTCGCCATGTTCTTCGCCTCGATCGATATGTGAGGCATGATGAACACCACCACGCTCGACATGAGGCGCAGCGGACTGGAGGAGATGGAGGGCTATCGCGAACCCATCATTCGGGTGCGCGACCTCGTGGTGGGATTCGGCGACCGCATCGTTCTCGACCACCTCAGCCTCGACATCCTGCGCGGGGAGATTCTCGGCTTCGTCGGCACGTCCGGCGGCGGCAAATCCGTGCTCACGCGCACCATTCTCGGCCTGGTGCCGAAGCGCTCCGGCCATGTGGAGGTGTTCGGGCACGACATCGACACCCTGAGCGAGACCGAACGCTCCGCCATGGAGCGGCGGTGGGGCGTGCTGTTCCAGCAGGGGGCGCTGTTCTCCTCCCTGACGGTGAAGCAGAACATCCAGTTTCCGCTGCGGGAGAATCTCAAGCTTTCCCAGCGCATGATGGACGACATCGCCTATGCGAAGATCGAGATGGTCGGCTTGAAGTGCGATGTGGGGGAGAAATTGCCGTCCGAACTGTCAGGCGGCATGATCAAGCGTGCGGCGCTTGCGCGCTCGCTGGCGCTTGATCCGGAAGTGCTGTTCCTCGACGAACCCACGTCCGGCCTCGATCCGATCGGTGCCGGGGATTTCGACGAACTCATTCGAACCCTTCAGCAGACTTTGGGCCTGACCGTTTTCATGGTAACGCACGATCTGGACAGTCTGCACACGGTCTGCGATCGGATCGCGGCCCTGGCGGATGGTAAAGTTATCGCCCAAGGAACGATCGAGACGATGATGGAAGCGCAGCATCCGTGGCTGCGGGCGTATTTTCACGGAACGCGCGCCCGCGCGGTTCAGGCGAAACGGTGAGGTGGGAAGGTAAGGATGGAAACCCGTGCCAACTACACCACCATAGGCGCATTTACCCTGATCGTGATCGTTGCGGCGTTCGCCTTCGTCTATTGGTTCGCGCGCCCCCAGGATTCCGAAGGGCGAAAGACCTATGAGATCGTCTATTCCGGCACCGTGAGCGGCCTGCGGCAGGGCAACAACGTGCTGTTCAACGGCATCCCCGTGGGACAGGTGCTGCAATTGGGGCTGGTGCCCGGCGCCCCCGACGAGGTTCTCGTGCGCATCGGCGTCCAGCCCAATGTGCCGATCCTGGCGGATGCGCGCGCCACCCTCGAATCGCAGGGCCTCACCGGCATCGTGGCGGTGAGCATTCGCGGCGGCGCGGCGAACGCGGCCCAGCTTCCCATCGGCCCCAACGGATTTCCCCGCATCGAGGCCGAGGGCGGCAGCGGCATCGCCAGCCTGGTCGAGACCGTGCAGGGCGTGGCCCGGCGCGTGAACACCGTGCTGGAAGCCATCGATCCGCAGAAAGTGGCGGCCATCGTCGCCAATGTGGACACCTTCACCAAGGCCGTCTCCGACCGGTCAGAGGATGTCGGCTCGCTGCTGAAGCGCGTGAACGACCTGTCGGGCCAGCTGAACGACCTCGCCAACAAGGCCGACGGCGTGCTGGACAATCTCAAGCGCGCCACCGGCGACAAGGACGGGATGGTGCAGCAGGTCTCCGATGCCGCCGCCTCGGTCCGCCGCCTCTCGGACAATCTCGACAAGCGCACCGCCGATCTGGCCGGCCAGATCGAGAAATTCACCGGACCGGGCCTGCGCCAATACGAAGCGCTGGCGACGGACGGGCGTCGCACGCTTTCCGAGATCGAGCGCGTCTTCAAGAATCTGGAGCGCAATCCCCGCCAGTTCATCTTCGGCGGCAGTTCCGTTCCAGAATACAGGCGGTGAGCCGTGATGATCCGCGAGCCAAGGGTGAGTAAAGTGTCCCTTTCCCCGCGCCGGCCCGTGCGGCCGCTCCTCGCCCTGACGACGGTGCTGGCGCTGGCGGCCTGTTCGTCCGCCCCGGTGCCGACATTCGATCTCTCGGCCCCCGGCAATTTCACCGCGCGGGGCGCTGGCACCGGGCAGATGGTGGTTCCGACCCCGACCGCCCTCGCAGCGCTCGACACCGAGAAGATCCTGGTGGAGCCGGCCCCGGGCCAGATCACCTATCTGGCCGATGCGCAATGGGGCGATCGCCTGCCGGCGCTGCTCCAGGCCCGGACCATCCAGGCTTTCGAGAACGGCAGCAAGCTGCGCCGCGTCGCGCGTCCGGGTGACGGGATCACGGCGGAATATCAGCTCAACATCGACATCCGCACCTTCGGTGTGCGGGTGGAGAATGGCACCTCCACCGCCGTGGTGGAGCTTTCGGCGAAGATCATCGGCAATGCCGGCGGCCGCATCCTGGCGGCCCAGGTGTTCTCGGCCCGCGTGCCGGTCGCGACCGTCAATGGCGCCACCGTGGCGGCATCGCTGGATGCCGCATCCAACCAGGTTCTGGTCGAGATCGTCCGCTGGGCGTCCGTGCGCTTCTGAGCGCACGCGTCCGACACCATCGGCCCGCGATCTTCCTCCCGCGTCGGGCATCCGCCCGTGCGGCACAGGATGGGCGCGGCACGCTGCTGACCCGTCCGACGATCCCACCGCGCGGATCAGCCGGCGCTGGGCCGGACATGAAAAAGGGCGGGATCGCTCCCGCCCGTCTTCAGATGCCCCAGTGCGCCCGGTCCGGTGTCAGTCGAACCGCCCCGCCGCGTGGGCCAGCATGGTGTAGACCTTGCCGGTGTCCGAGGTGAGATAGGTCTTGGTGAGGACATTGCCCCGGTCGTCCGCCGCCACCTGATCGAGCAGGCGCTCGAATTCGGCCACATAGCGGTCCACGATCTCGTGGAACTCGGCGTCCGCGCGATATTTGCGGCGCAGTTCCTCGAAGGTCTGCTGACCCTGCATCGTGTAGAGCTTGCGCGTGAAGACGTTGCGCTCGCCGCGCTTGTAGCGCTCCCACAGCTCCACCGCCGCCTGATGATCGATCATGCGGGCGATATCGACCGAGAGCGAATCCAGCGACTCGATGGTGTGGTGATGCGGCCGGTCGCGGGTCGGGCGCGGAGCGGGACGCACCGGCTCCGGCTTCGGGTCCAGCTTGGCTTCCGCCAGATCCCCGGACGCGCGCGCCAGAAGCTCGGAGAGCCAGCCCTCGCGGGCATTGTCCTCGGTCTCGCGCTGTTGGGGCGCGCGGGCGAGGGGACGCGGGTCTGGCGTCCGTTCGGCGACCGGCTCCGGCCGGCGGGGCGCCGGACGGCGGTTCGGTTCGAAGGGGCCGACCGGTCCGCTCGGCGGCTCGGCGCGGGTGCGCACGGGCTGCACGGGCTCCGGGCGTGCGTCGCGCGGTTGCTCACGGGCCGGCTCGCGGCGCGTCTCGCGCACGGCGGTGTCCCGGGCAATGGGATCGCGCGGGGCAACCGATGCGGCTTCCCGTGCGATGACCCGGCCCGCAGGCGCGGCCACATCGGCGGCCTGCCCCTGCCGGGCCACGATCTCGTTGAGTTCCGCCAAGGCCTTGATCTGCTCGGCCACCGCGCGCCGCATGGTGGCGGCGCTGGCCTCGGTTTCGGCCGGCAGTTCGAGAATGCCGCGCTTCATTTCCTCGCGCGCCAGCTCGATGGACTGCTGCACTTCCTGGGCCGCGCCCTTCAGTTCGCGGGCGACATCGTTGAAGCGGCGGCCGGTATCCTCGAACAGGCCGTTCACGTCAGTCAGCGCGGATTGGTAGGTGCTGGTCAGCGCCTGCATCATGCGCTCGCGCTCGGCATCCGAGCTGGTGCGCATGCGCTCCATCTGGCTTTCCAGCGCCTTCGAGGAGGTGCTGGCCGAATCCGCGACGATGGCGGCGATTTCCCTGGCCCGCTTTTGCGCCGTCTGGAGCGATTGCTCCAGCGTGCCGTGGAAGCCCTGGAGCCGGTCGTCCAGGTCCTGCACGCGCTCGGTGAGGGAGGCGGCCAGTTGGTCGATGGCCACGCGCCGGTTGGTGAGGGTCTGATCCACCTGCTCGTGGCTCTGCCCCAGCTGTTCGGACGCGGCGCGCACCAGGCGGCCTTGTTCCTCGAAGCGGGTGGTGAGGCCGGCGATATCCTTCAAGGCCCCCTGGGTGAGGGTCCGCAGGGTCTGAACCTGCGCATCCATCTGCCCCAGGGTCGCGCTCGCCGCATCGCCCATCAGCCCCACGGAGCTTTCGAGCGCCTTCACCTGGTCGGCGAAGCCGCCCTCGAACTGGGTCAGCGAGGCCACCACATTGCCCATGGCCTGCTGGAAGGTGCCGTTGGCGGTGTTGAGCCGTTCCACGATGCCTTCCACCTCGGCCTGGAGCGTGCCGTGGGTGGAGGTGATCTGCGCCACCGCGCTTTCGCCGGTGGTCCGCAGGGCGGTGACGAAGCTGTCGCTCTTGGACTCGATCAGATCGCCGATCTCGTTGAGGCGTGCGCCGAGGATCGCCGAGACGCTGTCGGCCTGGATCGAAAGGCCGCGCCCGACATTGTCCGCGAGCTGCACCAGATTGCGCTCCACCGTTCCGGCTTCGCTCGACATCTGGCTGGTCACCGCCTCCACGCGGCTGGCGAGGCTTTCCGCGACGGCGAGGCTGCGCTGTTCCAGCCCCTCGGTCACCTCGGCCAGGCGGCCGGTCACCAGATCCTCGATGCGCGCCACACGGCCGTCGAGCATGGCGGCGATTTCGTCCGCCCGGGTGCCGATGGTGCGGCTGGCGAAGTTCGCGCGTTCGCCCACCATGTCGCTGAGCGCGCGGCTGCGCGTCGCGAAGAAGGAGTCGAGCTGGTTCAGCGATTGGTCGAGCGCCGCATTGGTGGCGTCCGTGCCCTCGGCAAGGGCCTGGGTGATATGGGCCGTGCGCGCGGCCACCTTCTCGGCGATGCTGTCCGCCCGCTCGCCGAAGAAGGCGTCCAGGGATTCCAGCGATTGGTCGAGCGCCGCGCCGGTGGAGCGGGTGCCTTCGGTGAGCGTGCGGGCGATGTCCGCGGTGCGGTTCGTCAGCGTGTCGCTCAGGCTTTCCGAGCGCTGGTTGAAGAAGGCTTCCAGCGTATCGAGCGATTGTTCCACCGCCGCGTGGGTGGCGCGGGTGCCCTCGCTCAACGCGCGGGTGATGTCCGTGGTCCGGCTCGCCAAGGCCTCGGTGAGGGTCTGGCTGCGCTGGGTGAACAGACCGTTGAGCGTGTCCAGCGATTGTTCGACCGACGCCTTGGCGGTGCGGGTGCCTTCCGCGATCACGCGGTCGATCTCGCTGGTCCGGCTGTCCAAGGCCTCGGTGAGGCTCTGGCTGCGCTCGGCGAACATGCCGTTGAGCGTGTCCAGGGACTGTTCCACCGCCGCCTGGGTCGCGCGGGTTCCCTCGGCGATCAGGCGGTCGATCTCGCCGGTGCGGCTTTCCAGCGCCTCGGTGAGGCTCTGGCTGCGCTGGCCGAACATTTCGTTCAGGGACTCGAGCGACTGTTCCACCGCCGCGCGCGTCGTGCGGGCGCTGTCGGCGATGGTGCCGCTGATTTCACCGGCCCGGTTCGCCAGCTCTTCGCTGAGCGCCTGGGTGCGTTCGGTGAAGAAGGCATCGAGGCTCGACAGCGTGCCGTCCAGCGCGACCTGGCTGGAACGGGTACCGTCCGCGAGCAGCTTGGTGATCTCCGCGGTGCGGTCGGCGAGGGCGTCGGTGAGGTTTTCGGCGCGCGCGTCGATGGTCTGGGTGATGCGGGCGACGCGCTCGTCCAGGCTCGCCGTCGCGGATTGGGCGGCGGCTCCGAAACGCGCGTCCATGGTTTCGAGCGTGCCGCGCAGCGTCTCGTTGAGGGCATCCACCTGATTGGCGATGCCGTCCACCAGCGCCGGCGCATGTTCGCGCAGCGCGCTGTCGAAGGTGCTGACGCCATCCCGCACGGCCCGGGCCATCAAGGTGCTGTCGCGGCCGATGCGCTCGGCGAGTTCGCCGCCGCGCACCGTGATGGTTTCATCCAGCGCCTTCAGGCGCCCGTCGAGCATGTCCTCGATGGCTTCGCTCTTGGCGGTGATGGTGGTCACGAGCATGTCGGCGGTTTCGCTGAAGGCTTGCGTCACCTTGCTGCCGCGCTCACCGATGGCCTCGGTGACCTCGCTGCCGACGGCGCCCAGCCGGTCGGTCATGTCGGTGCCGGCGCGGGTGAGGGATTCGGCGATCTCGTCGCCCTTCTGCACCAGCGACTCGGTCACCTGAACGCCGCTGCGCTCCAGGGCCTGCGCCAGGCGGTCACCGGTATCGGCGAGGCGATCCTGCAACGCGTCGCTCTGGGCGGCGATGGTTTCGTGGATGCGATTGCCGGTGGTCTCGATGCGGTCGGCGAAATCGCCGCCGTGGAGCGAGATGGTCTCGGCCACGCGGGCGCCGGTCTCTTCGAGCTTGCGCACGATGTCGCCGCCACGGGTGGAGAACTCCAGCGCCATGGTGTCGCCGGTGCGACGCAGCGTGTCGGTGACGTCGCTGACGCGCTGGGCGATCTCCTCGGTGATCTGGGCGCTGTTGGCGTTGAGGGTGTCGGCGATGACGGTGCGGGTGGATTCGACGCCGGAATAGACCTCGTCGCTCCAGCGCGAGACCAGGAGCGACACTTCCGTGGTCGCCGATATCAGCGAGGCGCTGAGATCGTCGGTGCGCGCCTTGAGCGTGCCTTCCAGCTTCTCGCTGGCCTGGGTCAGGTCGGCGCGCAATTCGGTGCCGGTCATCTGCAGGCGGTCGATCACCTCGTTGCTCTTGGCGTGGATGCCGTCGGCCACGGTGTCGCCCACGCGGGTGAGGGTCTCGACCATCTGCTCGCCCTTTTCGGCGAACATCTCGCCGGCGCGGTCGGCGGCCGCGAAGATATTCTCCTGCATCCGGTCGGCGGTATCGTTCAGGTCGGCCACGCGGGCCGCCATGTCGGCGCTGAGGCGGGCGCTGTTGGCCGCGAGCGTGTCGGCGATGACGGTGCGCGTGGTCTCGACGTTCGTGCTGACGTCCTCGCTCCAGCGCGAAATCATGCTGGCGAGTTCGCCGCTGGAGCTGAGCAGGCTGGCGTTCAGTTCCTCGGTGCGGCTCTTGAGCGCGCCTTCCAGGCGTTCGCTGGAGCGGGTGAGATTGTCGAGGATTTCCCCGCCGCGCTGGGAGAACACGTCCGTGACGCGCTCGGCGGCGGTGAGCACGCCGCTTTCCACCCGGTCGGCGATTTCCTTGATGTCGGTGGAGAGCAGGCTGTCGGCATCCATGATGCCTTCACGCAGCCGGTCGGTGTGGATCAGGATGTTCTGGCGCTCGGCCTGAAGCTCCTCGATCAGGTTGCGGATGCGGATCTCGTTGCCTTCATAGGCCCGTTCGAGGATCGAGACCTCGTTGCGGACCACGGCTTCCAGCTCGGCGGCGCGGGCGACCGCGCGATCGAGGCCCTCGCCCATGGCCGCCACTTCGCGGCGCACCGCCTGGCCGACCGACACCACCGCATCGGTGCCGAGGGATTCCGGCTGCGCGAGGCGCAGCGCCACCTCGGTCATGGAGCGGGCGATCAATTGCAGGTCGCGCGAGCGGCGGATCATCGCGGCCATGGCGAAGAAGGCGAGGGGCGGCAGGACGAGGCCCGCGAGGATCGTCAGAAGCGCGGGGGAGGCGAGAATTGCGCTGACGCCGCTGGCATCGGCAAACGCCGTGGAATGGGAGGCGACGGCATAGGCGACGCCGAAGGCGATCCACACCACCGAGACCGCGAGTGCCCACCAGAGCGGTGCGGCCGAGGAGCGGCGCTGCAACTGGCTGAGCAATTGACCGACGGTCTGGCGATCATCATTGGCGGCGCGCCGGCCGGCGACATCGACCCTCGGACGGCGCCCGGGCGACTTTCCATCCCGGCTTGGCGGCGCCGGCCGCTCGTCCGTGGGAGGCGCAACCTCCGTCTCGTCGAGGGGCAGGGTCAACGCCTCCTGGATCGCCGAGAGGGCGGCCTCCGTGGGATCCTGGATCTTCTTCGGGGTCTTCATGGTGGCCGTTCGCCTCTGTCGCGGGGATGGATGCGCATGCACGTCCATCGCCCGAACTTCGCTCGAAATCGTCGGGTCGCGGAGAGCAAGCGCCTTCCTGAACCAGACGGTTTACCTTACCTTATCTTAACTATGACCGGGTGGTGATTGGAACCATGCCCGGCCACACATATGAAGATATCGTTAACAGGCGCGCCGTCTTAAGTCTGGCCTTGCAGATCGGCGGCCGTTATAGCCGCGCCAGTGGGCGTGCACGCCGTCGCCTGCCGGGGAACCTGTGGGACTGAGCGAGAGACTGAGCAAGACATGCCGCGCATTACATTCGTTTCCTTTGATGGTGTCGCCCGGACCTTCACCGCGCCGGAAGGCAGTACCGCCATGGAGGTCGCCGTCCGCCATCTCGTGCCCGGCATCGATGCGGAGTGCGGCGGCGCCTGCTCCTGTGCCACCTGCCATGTCTATGTGGACGAAGCATGGCGCGAGGCGGTGGGAGAGCCCCAGGGCATGGAAGAGGACATGCTCGATTTCGCCCGCGACGTGCGCCCCACTTCGCGCCTGTCCTGCCAGATCGTGCTGGATGCGAAGCTGGACGGGCTCATTCTGCACACGCCGGAATTCCAGGGCTAACTGTCGTTTCCAAGAAGGTTGTTCAGCCTTTTCCAAGGTGGCAGTCCGCCGAGAGCGGTGTGGGGTCTGGAGAGATTGTAGGTGTCTGCCCAGGTGTGGGCGGCGGCCGCCCGTTCCCTTGAGGAGCAATAGGGCCTGGCGTAGGCCCACTCGCGCAGGGATGTCTGGATGAAGCGCTCGGCCTTGCCGTTAGTGCGCGGGGTGTAGGGGCGGGTGCGGACGTGACGGGCGCCGGCGTCCCGCAAGGCATCGGCGAATAGCCTGGAGCGATAGGCCGAGCCGTTGTCGGTCATCACCCGCTGGACGGTGATGCCGTGGCGGGCATACCAGGCCAGGGCCCGCCGCAGGAAGCCGGTGGCATCCTCGCGCCCCAGGCTCGGCAGCAGCTCGACATAGGCCAGGCGCGAGGCGTCATCGACGGCGACGTGCAGGTGTTCGTAGCCGATCCCCCGGGCCCGGTGATGGCCCGCATGCTGGCCGGTGATGCGGTGGCCGATCCCATCGATCCGGCCCAGGCTCTTGATGTCCATGTGGATAAGTTCGCCGGGCGCCGCCTTCTCGTAGCGGACGACCACAGGTTTGGGGTCCAGCGCCGAGAGCCGGCCCAGTCCCAAGCGCCGCAGGACCGCCCCAACCGTGGAGCGCGCCATGCCGAGCAAGGCTGCGATCTGGGGGCCGCTCATGCGCTGGCGCCGGAGCCGCTCGATCTCGGCCACCCGCCCTGCCGGCGTGGCACGGGGACATCGGCGGGGCGCCGAGCTGCGGTCACAATGCCGGCCCGCGCCCCCTCGCCGATGCCGGCCCAGCCACTTGTAGGCCGTTCGCACCGATACACCAGCAGCGGCCGCCGCCGACCGTACGCGCCAGCCCGTCTCTATCCGATCCACAAGCAGGGCTCGACCCGACGGTGTCAGCCGGGCATTCTTATGAACGTTCATCCGGGAAGCTCCGGCTCAGGGTTGGTTGGCTCGCAACCCCAGCTTCTCAGCCAAGCTCCGGATGAACAACCTTCATAGCTTCGACAGCTAACGCACCCTCCGGCCGAGCTGTCCTGTCAAAGCCATCGGGGAATGCCGGAGCGGCCGCGCGCGCCGCTCATGCTTCTTTTACGCCTCGCAGCCACAATATCGCCCGGGGCGACGAGGATACACCATGGCAAGAGTCACCGCTTCGGCCGAGAGATACGCTGCCGTGCCGTCCATGAGTTTTCACCCGCCGACCATCCTGGTGTTCGATTCCGGGCTTGGCGGCCTGTCCGTTTTTCGTGAAATCACACGGCTGCGGCCGGACGCCCATTATGTGTATGCGGCGGACGATGCCGGGTTCCCCTATGGGGCCCTCAGCGATTCCGCGCTTTCGGGCCGCGTCTGCGATGTGATGGACGGCCTGCTGCCGGCCGTGCGCCCCGATATCGTGGTGGTCGCGTGCAACACGGCGTCCACCCTGGCCCTGCCGGTTCTGCGGGCGCGCTACGGCGTGCCCTTCGTCGGCACCGTGCCCGCCATCAAGCCGGCCTGCGCCGCCTCCGTATCCCGGCGGGTGAGTGTGCTCGCGACGCCCGGCACCGTGCGGCGCGACTATACCAATGCCCTGATCCGCGAATTCGCCAGCGCCTGCGCGGTGTCTCTCGTGCCGAGCGAGCGATTGGCGGGCATCGCCGAATCCCTCATCCAGGGGATTGCGGTGGACGACGCGGATATCCGCGCGGAGATCGCCCCCTGCTTCGTGCGCGACGCCGGCGGGCGCACCGACACCGTGGTTCTGGCCTGTACCCATTATCCGCTGATCCTCGACCATCTGCGCCGGTTCGCACCGTGGCCTGTCGCCTGGGTGGACCCCGCGGAAGCGATCGCGCGGCGGGTCGTGTCGCTGCTCGGCCCCACGGCGTTCGCCGGCAGCCCGGGTCCGGTGCGGCTCATTTCAACGGGCCGTGCTCTCGATGCCGCGCTGGTCGGCGGTCTCGTGCAGCGCCGGGTCGAGATGCCGGAGATTTTGCCGACCCGCCTCGCTGTGGCATCCTAGCCGCCCATCAGGAACACCATCGTGACCCTCAAGCTGGACCGCCGCACCTTCACGACGGGCCTCATCGGCGCGGGTCTTTCGGGTGTCCTAGCGTCATCTTCGCTGGCGCAAAGCGCCGCCCAGCCCTTTGGGGCCTGGGTGCAGAAATTTCGCGCGCGGGCCCAGGCGCGCGGAGTTTCCGACCAGGTCTACGACCGCGTGTTCGCCGAGGTGGTGCCGGACAAGAGCGTCTATGCCCAGGATCGCTCGCAGCCCGAGTTCCAGGAGCAGACCTGGCAATATCTCAACCGCCGGGTCTCCGATTGGCGCATCGCCACCGGAAAGAAGCGGGCAGCGGAATATGCCGCGCTGCTCGGCCGGATCGAGGCGGACTTCGGCGTCGATCGGCGCATCATGCTCGGCTATTGGGGCATGGAATCGGCCTTCGGCGACGTGGTCGATAATCCCAAGCACATGAAGCCGGTGTTCAATTCGCTCTCGGCCCTGGCCTGGGGCGAGCCGCGCCGGCGCTCCTATTGGGAAGCCGAACTGCTCAACGCCCTGGTGATCGTCCAGCGGGGCTGGGGCACGCCGAGCGAGATGGTCGGCTCCTGGGCCGGCGCCATGGGGCATACCCAATGGATGCCGGAAGTCTGGCTCAACATGGGCGTGGATTATGACGGCAACGGCCGCATCTCGCCGTTCGGCAAGCCCGACGACGCCCTCGCCGGTACCGCCAATTACATTCTGAAGCGCGGCAAATACCGGCGTGGGGAGCCCTGGGGCTTCGAGGCACGGCTTCCGGCCGGCTTCAACATGGCGCAGGCCGACGGCAAGACCACGCGGACCCTCGCCGGCTGGGGCGGGCTCGGCGTCACCACCATCGATGGCCAGTCGCTCGCCGGCTATGACGACAATGCCCGGCTGTGGCTTCCCGGCGGCCCGGGCGGCCCGGCGCTGCTGCTGCTCCACAATTTCTATGCCGTGCGCTCCTACAATCCCTCGTCCAATTATGCGCTGGCGGTGGTGCATCTCGGCGACCGGGTGATGGGGGAAGGGCCTTTCGAAACCCCCTGGCCCGGCGGCGAGCGGCCTTTGACCTTGCCGGAGATCCAGGAGATCCAGCAACGGCTGACCGCCATCGGCTTCAACACCGGCGGCACCGACGGGCGGGTGGGGCAGGACACCATGCGCGCGGTGCGCGGCTTCCAGCAGAAAGTCGGTCTCTCGCCGGCGGACGGCTATCCGGGAATCGCCGTGCTGGAGGCGCTGCGCAAGGCGCGGTGAGCGTCGACCACCGCGCGGAAATTGCGATAGAGCCGCTGCGCTTCTGCCTTGAAGAGTGGCAGGAGGTGCGCGACATCCTGCTCCAGGATCGCCTGACCGCCTTCGCCGGTGAGGCTTTCGAGCGCGCAGCGATATTCGTCGATGACCCCCCATTCGGGGACCGTCTCCTCCGTCAGCTCCACATGATACTGGATGCCGAAGGCGCTCGCCCCCACTTGCAGCGCCTGAATGGGGCAGTGCGCGTTGTCGGCGAGCACGACGGCGCCTTCGGGCGGCACGGTGACGGCGGCGCCATGCCATTGCAGTGTGGGAAAGCGGGACGCAGCGCCCGCAAACAAGGGCGAGGCCGCGCCCTCCGCGGTGAGCGTGACATCGCGCACGCCGACTTCCGGCGTCGGCATGAGAGCGACGCTGCCGCCCAGGGCATCCGCCAGCAATTGATGGCCGAAGCAGATGCCGAGATAGGGGCGCCCCGCGCGCACCCAGTCGCGGATCGCCTGCTTTTCCGCGATGAGCCAGGGGTGTTCCGCTTCCTGCCACACGTCCATGGGGCCGCCGAACACCAGGAGCGCGTCGTAGGGCGCAAGGTCGGGAATGGCTTCCCCTTCGTCCAGCTCGACGGCATCCCATTGGACGCCGTCGGCCGCCATGAATTCCCGGAAGCTTCCGGGATGCTCGGCGGCGGCATGCTGAAAGACCAGGATCTTCATGTCGCCGCGCTCCCCTGACGATATTGTTGCATCGCAAAATACGCCAAGGGGCGGCGCCGGCAAAGCACCATGCGTTGACAGCGCCGCCATCTGCGACTAGAAGCCCCGTTCTCGCTGGGTGAGCAATCCCCCGGCGGGAAGGCTATTTGGCGTTTCACGCACCCGTGGACCTACGGCAGCGCGCCGCAGGACCTGTCAGCGGATTTCGAACGTGTTCGAGAACCGCAGAGGAGGGGTCGCGATCCGAACCCAATGAAAACGAAACTAAGGATCCGCGTTACATGAGCAAGCGCATTGCGGCGAAGCATAAGATCGATCGCCGTATGGGTGAAAACATTTGGGGCCGCCCGAAGAGCCCCGTCAATCGCCGCGAATACGGTCCCGGCCAGCACGGCCAGCGCCGCAAGGGCAAGCTTTCGGACTTCGGCGTGCAGCTGCGCGCCAAGCAGAAGCTGAAGGGCTATTACGGCTCCATCGGCGAGAAGCAGTTCTACGCCGTCTATGTGGAAGCCTCCCGCCTCAAGGGCGACACCGGCGCCAATCTGATCGGCCTGCTCGAGCGTCGTCTCGATGCGGTGGTCTATCGCGCGAAGTTCGTCCCCACCGTGTTCGCCGCCCGCCAGTTCGTGAGCCACGGCCACGTCAAGGTGAACGGCCGCCGCGTCAACATCCCGTCCTACCTGGTGAAGGTCGGCGACGTGATCGAGGTGAAGGATTCCTCCAAGCAGCTCGCTCTGGTGCTGGAAGCTTCCCAGCTCGCCGAGCGTGACGTGCCGGACTTCCTGGAAGTCGACCATAACAAGATGGCTGCCACCTTCGTGCGCATCCCCGAGCTCAATGAAGTGCCGTACCCGGTGCAGATGGAGCCGAATCTGGTCGTCGAATTCTATTCGCGCTGATCCAACCGATCGCGAGATTTCGGAAAGGCCGCCCTCGGGCGGCCTTTTCTGCTTCTGAAGCCTCCGCTGTTTCCGGGGGAAGCAAAGTGGACGTCGAGCCTAGGCTTCCCAGTCCAGCTGCAAGACGCCCGGTCTGGAGGCGAGCATCTCCAGCAGCGCAGGGGTCTGCGCGCCGCTCCGGCTCGACCACCACAGGTCGAAATGCAATTCCCGCTGTCCGCTCACCGGCTCCACGCGAAGCGAATAGTGGCGCACCTTCATGGCCGCCTCTTCGAGAAGCAGGCGGACGGCCGCTTCCGACGGCCCGTCGCGCCCGATCACCAGGCTGAGCTTGACCGCCTTCTTGTGGGCCATGCGCTCCTCGACCCGCTTCAGCCCCCACAAGGTGAGAAGCCCGAGGCCGAGCGCCATCGCGCCCAATGCGAACTGACCTGCGCCGAAGCACAGGCCCATCACCGTGACATACCAGAGGCTGGCCGCCGTGGTGACGCCCAGCGTCAACCCTTCGCGATGGAGCACCGCGCCGGCGCCGATGAAGCCGACGCCCGTGAGAATGCCGAGCGGCAGGCGCATCACGTCGGTCTGCACGAAGGAATCGGGCGTCTTGCCGCTCAGGGTCAGCAGCAGATTCGCGCTGATCATCGCGAGGCAGGCGGCAAGCCCGACGATGATGTTGGTCCGCAACCCCGCGGCCCGTTCCTGCGAGCCGCGATCAAGCCCGATCAGCCCGCAGGCGAGGCGCAGGGCGAGGTCGGCCCAATCGGGGTGAAGCGGCATGACGGGCTCCGGCTGGTGCCCATCCAGCATACAGCACGCGCCCGCGGCGCAAATGCGCGGCCTACCAGGACCAGACGCCGAAGCCGATATAGGGCCCGGGCGCGGGGGGCGGCCCGTAGAAGCGGGGCGGAGGAGGGTAGAACAGCACCGGCGGCGGCGCGGCATAGACCAGCGGGGCCGTCGGCGGCGCGATCACGATCGCCGGTGCGACCGGCACGGGGGAGGGGCCGGGAACCACCACTGTGGGGCCCGGCTGGATATAGGGCGGCGGACCGTCGAAGCCGAGATAGGCCGCCGACACATAGGCCGGGCCGCGCCAGCTGATGCTGCACCATGCCGGCGTGCAGCTGAGGATCTGCACGTTCATGCCGCGCACGAGGCTGCCGATGACCGGATAATTCGTGCCCGGCCCGGCGCGGACGTTCAGATCGCCCAGCACCATCGCGGAATCGGCCTGCGCGAGGGAGACCGGCGCGGCGACACCGAGCACGGCGACCAGGATTCTTATCCACGCCTTCATGAGTCACGCTCCAACTTTGCGCGCCGCGGCACCAAGCTCCGCCGGGAACGGCGGTTGGCCGACAGCCGGGGAGCATCCGGTCCCTTGGGACGGGCTGCTCCCCATTTGCATCGGGAACACTGCGTGAAGCTTGCACTCCAGGTGGAAATGCAAAGCGGGAAGCTCAGCCTTCCGAACGCACTTCCAGCACGGCCTGGGCAAGAAACTCGTCCATGTTCCGGCGAATCTGGTGCTCGGACACCTCGACGCCCTTGGCGTCGAAATCGGTCCGCAGCTTGCGATAGACGTCGTCGTCGCCATGCTCTTCGAGATCGGCGACGACCACTTCCTTGGCATAGGCCTGCGCGTCTTCCTCGGACAGGCCGAGCTTTTCCGCCGCCCACAGGCCGAGCAGCTTGTTGCGCCGCGCCACCGCCTTGAAGCGGATCTCTTCGTCGAGCGCGAATCGCTTTTCGAACCCCTCCTCGCGCTTGTCGAACGTCGTCATGGCAGCCCTCATCTTGACGTTTCCGTGACCGGGGATCGCTCATGTCCGAACGTCACCGTCGCGGCCCTTGAATATAGGCGGCGCCTTCCCAGATCAATGTGACGCAACGGACCGGGACGGCTCATTCAGCCTTGTAGACCCAATACGTTGTATCTGGCGCGCCAATCGGCTAGTGTTCGATCAGGCGCGTTCTGTGCTGCGAAACAGCCCCAGCGCGCCCCGCCAAGGAGCGTCACCGAAAACGGAGCCTTGGCAAACCCATGGATTTCCTCAATCGACGGTATACACCCATGAGCCGCCGCCGCCGCATTTACGAAGGCAAGGCGAAGGTCCTCTATGAAGGCCCCGAGCCTGGAACACTCATCCAGCACTTCAAGGATGATGCCACCGCCTTCAACGCCAAGAAGCACGAAGTGATTGACGGCAAGGGTGTGCTGAACAACCGCATCTCCGAGTATATTTTCTCGCGGTTGAACGACATCGGCGTGCCCACGCACTTCATTCGCCGTTTGAACATGCGCGAGCAGCTGATCCGCGAGGTGGAGATCATCCCGCTGGAGATCGTCGTGCGCAACGTCGCCGCCGGCTCGCTGTCCACCCGCCTGGGCATCGAGGAAGGCACCGCGCTGCCGCGTTCGATCATCGAATTCTACTACAAGAACGACGCGCTGAACGATCCGCTGGTTTCCGAGGAGCATGTCACGGCTTTCGGGTGGGCGACCACCCAGGAGATCGACGACATCATCGCCCTCGCGATCCGCGTGAACGATTTCCTCTCCGGCCTCTTCCTCGGGGTCGGGATTCGCCTGGTCGATTTCAAGATGGAATGCGGCCGGCTGTGGGAAAACGACATGATGCGCATTGTCGTTGCTGACGAGATCAGCCCCGATTCCTGCCGCCTGTGGGACGTGAAGTCGAGCGACAAGCTCGACAAGGACCGGTTCCGTCGTGACTTGGGCGGGCTGGTGGAGGCCTATACGGAGGTCGCGCGCCGGCTCGGCATCATCGCCGAGAACGAGCCGATCCAGGGAACTGGACCGGTCCTCGTCAAGTGAGCTTGTGACCTTTGACCCTAGCTGCTACGCGGGGGCCGAAAGGCCCCCGCTTCTGTTGTGAGTGATGTTCCATGAAGGCGCGCGTTATCGTCACGCTGAAATCCGCAGTGCTCGATCCCCAGGGTAAGGCCATCGAGGGCGCGTTGCGTTCGCTCGGCGTCTCCGGTGTGCAGAGCGTGCGTCAGGGCAAGGTGTTCGACGTGGAGCTGGCCGGCAACGACCGGACGTCCGCCGAAGGAGCCTTGAAGGAGGCGTGCGACCGCCTTCTCGCCAATACCGTGATCGAGACCTATAAGGTCGAGTTCGCAGAGTGACCGGGTTTGTTGTCGTCGCCGCTCGCCAGGAATGCGAACCGGGGACTCAACGAGGGACTCGCCGAGGGACTCATGGCCGATCTTCGCATCGCCCGCCGCCACGATTGCCAACGTGTGCCGGCCTGCCCGGCGGCCCTGTCCGGGGTGGATCTGGCGGCCTCGGTTTCGTGGCCCCATATTGAAATTGTTATAGTCTCCGGCCCCATTTCAGCCAGCACGGCCGCTTGCGCCTCCTGCCGGTTTGAACGCGCGGATATGCACTGATCCCATGAAATCAGCAGTCATTCTCTTCCCTGGATCGAACCGCGAGCACGACGCCGCCCGCGCGCTGAAGCTGGTCGCCGGCTCCAATGTCAACATCGTCTGGCATGGGGAAAGCGAACTGCCCAAGCATACGGACCTCGTCGTCCTGCCCGGCGGCTTCTCCTATGGCGATTATCTGCGCTGCGGGGCGATCGCCGCGCGCGCCAACATCATGGCGGCAGTGCGCGCCCATGCCGAGAGGGGCGGGCTGGTGCTCGGCATCTGCAACGGCTTCCAGATCCTGTGCGAAGCCGGGCTGCTGCCGGGCGTGCTGGTGCGCAACGCCAAGCTGCGCTTTGTCTGCCGGGAAGTGTTCCTGCGGGTGGAACGGGCCGATACGGCGTTCACCCGCGCCTATCGCAAGAATGAACTGCTGCGCATCCCCATCGCCCACGGGGAAGGCAATTATACCGCCGACGAAACCACCATCAAACAATTGGAAGCGGAAGGGCGTATCGCCTTCCGCTACGCCCGTGCCGATGGCCAGATCGACCAGGCCGACGGCCCGAACGGCGCCATCAACGGCATCGCCGGCATCTATTCCGAGAAGCTGAATGTTCTCGGCATGATGCCGCACCCGGAAAACAACATCGAGGCTCAGATCGGGCGGACCGACGGTCGGGGCCTGTTTGAAAGCCTCGCCGCTGCGCTGAAGGCGGCGGCGTAGCCGCCCCGCGCCCTCGGATTGGATCGCACCCGTGAACATGATCCCGAATACCCCGCGCATCACGCCCGAACTGGTGGCCGAGCATGGCCTGAAGCCGGACGAGTATCAGCGCTTCGTCGAATTGATCGGGCGCGAACCCACGATCACCGAGCTCGGCATCGTTTCCGCCATGTGGAACGAGCATTGCTCCTATAAATCCTCGAAGGTCTGGCTGCGCACCCTGCCGACGACCGGCCCGCGCGTGATCCAGGGACCCGGCGAGAATGCCGGCGTGGTGGACATCGGCGGCGGCCTCGCCGTGGTGTTCAAGATGGAGAGCCACAACCACCCCTCCTTCATCGAGCCCTACCAGGGCGCGGGAACGGGGGTCGGCGGCATCCTGCGCGACGTCTTCACCATGGGTGCCCGGCCGATCGCCGCGCTGAACGCCCTGCGCTTCGGCAATTGCCACCACCCGCGCACCCGTCAGCTGTTGGCGGGCGTGGTCGCGGGCATCGGCGGCTATGGCAATTCGTTCGGCGTGCCGACCGTGGGCGGCTCGATCGGCTTCCACGGGCGTTACAACGGCAACATCCTGGTCAATGCCATGGCGGTGGGCCTCGCCAGGAGCAATGAAATCTTCTACGCGGCCGCGGCGGGCGTCGGCCGTTCCATCGTCTATCTCGGCTCGAAGACCGGGCGCGACGGCATCCATGGCGCGACCATGGCCTCGGCCGAGTTCGGCGCCGACGCCGAGGAGAAGCGCCCGACCGTGCAGGTCGGCGACCCGTTCGCGGAAAAGCTGCTGCTGGAAGCCTGCCTGGAGATCATGAAGGCGGGCTGCGTGGTCGCGATCCAGGACATGGGCGCCGCCGGCCTCACCTGTTCCGCGGTCGAGATGGGCGCCAAGGGCGACCTCGGGGTGGAATTGAACCTCGATGCCGTGCCCTGCCGCGAAACCGGCATGAGCGCGTATGAAATGATGCTGTCGGAGAGCCAGGAGCGCATGCTCATGGTGATCGCCGACGGCAAGGAGGCCGAGGCCGAAGCCATTTTCAAGAAATGGGGCCTGGACTTCGCCGTTGTGGGCAAGACCACCGACACCCTGCGCTTCGTGGTGAAGCACAAGGGCGTGGTGGAAGCCGATCTTCCCATCAAGGAACTCGGCGACGAGGCTCCCGAATATTATCGCCCGTTCAATGAGACGCCGCCGCGTCCCGTGCTGACGGCGGCGGATGTGCCGACCAGCGTGACCCTCGCCGACGCCCTGGAGCAGATGCTGTCCTCGCCCGATCTGTGCTCGAAGCGCTGGGTCTGGGAGCAGTATGACCACCTCATTCTCGGCAATACGGTGCAGAAGCCCGGCGGCGACGCGGCCGTGGTGCGTATCGAGGAGGGGCCGAAGGCGCTCGCCCTCACCACGGACGTGACGCCGCGCTATTGCGAGGCCGATCCCTTCGAGGGCGGCAAGCAGGCGGTGGCCGAAGCGTGGCGCAATCTCACCGCCGTGGGCGCGACCCCCATCGCCGTCACCGACAACCTCAATTTCGGCAATCCCGAGAAGCCGGACACGATGGGCCAGTTCGTCGGCTGCGTGAAGGGCATCGGCGCGGCCTGCGAGGCGCTGGATTTCCCGGTCGTCTCGGGCAATGTCAGCCTCTACAACGAGACCAACGGCAAGGGCATCCTGCCGACCCCCACGATCGGCGGCGTCGGGCTGATCGACGACCTCTCCAAGACCATGAGCCTCGCCTTCAAGGCTGCCGGCGAGCCGATCTATGTGATCGGCAAGACCGAGGGCTGGCTCGGCGCCTCGATCTATCTCGGCCTGATCTGCGAACGCGAGGAGGGTGCGCCGCCCCCGGTCGACCTCGTCGCGGAGAAGCGCAACGGCGATTTCGTGCGCGCGCTGATTCTCGACGGCCTCGTGAGCGCCGCCCATGACGTCTCGGACGGCGGTCTTCTGGTGGCGGTCGCCGAAATGGCCATGGCGGGCAATCTCGGCGCCGCCGTGGACAGCCATTGCAACATGGCCCCCCATGCCTTCTGGTTCGGCGAGGATCAGGCGCGCTATGTGGTGACCGCCGCGCACGGGCAGGGCAGCGATATCGTGCGGCGGGCGGAAGCGGCGGGCGTGCCCATCACCAAGATCGGCAAGACCGGCGGCGACCGCTTGATCCTGCCCGGCGATCGCTCAATATTCGTGGAAGCCCTGCGGGATCGTCACGAGAGCTGGCTGCCCATTTACATGAGCTCCATGTCCTGAAGGCCAACGGCTTCGACAGCGGCGCTTCCAGCGAAGGAATACACCCATGGCCATGGATTCTCGCGACATCGAGCGGCTCATCAAGAGCGCGCTGCCCGACGCCCAGATCTCCATCGAGGATCTCGCCGGCGACGGCGACCATTATGCGGCGACCATCGTGTCGGAGGCGTTTCGCGGCAAGAGCCGCGTTCAGCAGCACCAGATGGTCTATGCCGCGCTCCAGGGCAACATGGGCGGCGTGCTCCACGCCCTGGCGCTGAAGACCTCGGCGCCGGCGACGGCCTGAGGGCCTGCGCGCGGCCGTAAAGGATCCATCCGGTGGCATCTTGCGCTTTGCGCGCCGACCACCGATCTTCTCAGGCAGGACGGTCATCACGCCGCCACCAGTGTGGAATTGATCCATGAGCATTCGCGAATTCATCGACCGTGAGGTCAAGGACAACGACGTAGTCGTGTTCATGAAGGGCACGCCGCAGTTTCCCATGTGCGGCTTTTCCGGCCAGGTCGTGCAGATCCTGGACCATGTCGGCGTCGCCTATAAGGGCATCAACGTCCTGGAATCCGACGAGCTGCGTCAGGGCATCAAGGACTATGCCAGCTGGCCGACCATTCCCCAGATCTATGTGAAGGGTGAGTTCCTCGGCGGCTGCGACATCGTGCGCGAGATGTTCCAGGCCGGCGAGTTGATCCCCCTGTTCGAGGAAAAGGGCGTGCCGGTCCGCGACCGCGCCATCGGCTGATTTCGCGCTTCAGCGGTTTTGAAATGAAAATGCCCGGGCAAGCCCGGGCATTTTTGTTTTCGCGGTAGGCGCGCGCGCCTCAGGCGTGGCCGAACACGCGCTTGAAGATGGTATCGGCGTGCTTCAGGTGATAGCCGAGGTCGAACTTCTCGTTGATGTCGTCCTCGCTCAGATATTTGCGCACATCCGCGTCGTTCAGCAGGAAGGTGCGGAAATCGCCTTCGCCGCGCCACACGCGCATCGCGTTGCGCTGGACGAGGCGATAGCTGTCCTCGCGGCTGGCGCCCTTCTGGGTCAGCGCCAGCAGAACGCGCTGCGAATGGATGAGCCCGCCGAGCTTGTCCATGTTCCTCTGCATGTTGTCGGCATGCACCACCAGCTTGTCCACCACGCCGGCGAGCCGGGCCAGGGCGAAGTCCAGCGTCACGGTCGCGTCCGGGCCGATCATGCGCTCGACCGAGGAATGGGAGATGTCGCGCTCGTGCCAGAGCGCCACATTTTCCATGGCCGGCAGCGCATAGGCGCGCACCATGCGGGCCAGGCCGGTGAGGTTTTCGGTGAGCACCGGGTTGCGCTTGTGCGGCATGGCCGAGGAGCCCTTCTGCGCCTCGGAGAAATATTCTTCCGCCTCCAGCACCTCGGTGCGCTGCAGATGGCGGATCTCGGTGGCCAGCCGCTCCACCGAAGAGGCGATCACGCCGAGGGTCGCGAAGAACATGGCGTGGCGGTCGCGCGGGATCACCTGGGTGGAGACGGTCTCCACGCTCAGTCCCATCTTGGCCGCGACATGCTCTTCCACGCGCGGGTCCACATGGGCGAAGGTGCCCACGGCCCCGGAGATGGCACAGGTCGCGATTTCCGCCCGCGCCGCCACCAGCCGCACGCGGGCGCGCTGGAATTCGGCATGGGCGATGGCGAGCTTGATGCCAAAGGTGGTGGGCTCGGCATGGATGCCGTGCGAGCGGCCGACGGTGGGGGTCAGCTTGTGCTCGAACGCGCGGCGCTCCAGCACCGCCAGCAGATGGTCGATGTCGGCGATCAGCAGGTCCGAGGCGCGGGCCAGTTGCACCGCGAGGCAGGTATCCAGCACGTCGGACGAGGTCATGCCCTGGTGCACGAACCGCGCCTCGGGGCCGACGATCTCGGACAGATGGGTGAGGAAGGCGATGACGTCGTGCTTCACCTCGCGCTCGATGGCGTCGATGCGGTCCACGTCGAACTCGGCGTCCCGGCCCAGCGCCCAGATCTTGGCGGCGGCCTCCTTCGGCACGATGCCAAGCTCGGCCATGGCATCGGCGGCATGGGCCTCGATCTCGAACCAGATGCGGAAACGCGCTTCAGGGGACCAGAGGCTGGCCATTTCCGGGCGGCTGTAGCGGGGGATCATCGCGGCGCTCTTTTCGTTTTCGGCAAGGCGAGCCCTGTATCAGATCGGGGCCGCTTTCGGTAGCGCCGCCGACGCCGCCTCCATGTGCGCATTTGCATGCCGCCGGGCCGCGGCGGGCTGGCTTCACGGCGCAATGCCGGATAAGACGCGGCGCACAGGCGGGGCATCGTTGAGCCCGCGCCTTCCCGCAACGGCTCCGCGGGGTTAGGTTGGGGGCGTCCGAGGACGCCGATGCCCGGAGAACATGAGTGCTGTACGTGTCCACGCGCGGCGAGGCGCCGCCTTTGTCCTTCGCCGATGCCCTGCTGGCGGGTCTTGCCCGTGACGGCGGCCTTTATGTGCCGGAATCCTGGCCGACGATCTCCGCCGCGGAAATCGCCGCGCTCGCGGGCCGGCCCTATGCGGAAGTGGCCCGCAAGATCATCTCTCCCTTCGTGGCCGGCGCCATCCCCCAGCCCGCCCTCGATCTGATGATCGAGGATGCCTACCGCCATTTCCGCCACCCGGCCACCACGCCCCTGGTCCAGCTCGGCCCGAACCGCTTCGTGCTGGAGCTGTTCCACGGCCCGACCCTGGCGTTCAAGGACGTCGCCATGCAGCTGCTGTCGCGGCTGATGGATCATGTGCTCTCGGCCCGTGGCGCGCGCGCCACCATCGTCGGCGCCACCTCGGGAGACACGGGCAGCGCCGCCATCGAGGCGTTCCGCCAGTCCGACGCGGTGGACGTGTTCATCCTCTATCCGCACGGCCGCGTGTCGGAGGTGCAGCGCCGGCAGATGACCGGGGTGGGCGCGCACAATGTCCACGCGATCGCGGTGGAAGGCACGTTCGACGATTGCCAGGCCCTGGTGAAGGGCATGTTCAATCACCACGGCTTCCGCGACCGCATGGCGCTCGCGGGGGTGAATTCCATCAATTGGGCGCGCATCGTCGCCCAGGTGGTCTATTATTTCTATGCCGCCACGGCGCTCGGCGCCCCGGCGCGGGAAGTGTCGTTCGTCGTGCCCACGGGCAATTTCGGCGACATCCTGGCCGGCTGGGTGGCCAAGCGCATGGGATTGCCGATCCACGATCTCACCATCGCGACCAATGTGAACGACATCCTCGCCCGCACGCTGGAGAGCGGGCGCTATGAGGTGCGCGGCGTGCAGCCCTCGTCCTCGCCCTCCATGGACATCCAGGTCTCGTCGAATTTCGAGCGCGTCCTGTTCGAGGCGCTCGACCGCGATTCCGCCGTGCTGCGCCAGCTGATGGCCTCGCTGACCCAGTCGGGCGCCTTCACCCTGCCGCGCGAGGCTGAGGCCGCGATCTGCGGGGAATTCTCCGCCGGGCGGGCGGACGAGCCGGAGACGCTCGCCACGATCACCCGCACCTATCGCGAGGCGGGCTATGTGATCGATCCTCACACCGCCGTCGCCCTCGCCGTGGCCGGCAAGGTGGAGCACGATCCCCGCATTCCGCAGGTGATCCTGTCCACCGCCCATCCGGCCAAGTTCCCGGACGTGGTGGAAGCCGCCACCGGCAAGCGCCCCGCGCTGCCCGCCCACATGGCGGACCTGATGACCCGCAAGGAGAAGACCACCATTCTGCCCAATGATCTCGCCGCCATCGAAGGCTTCATCTCCGGTCATTCCCGCATCACCTCGGGCGCCGCGGCATGAGCGTCGCGCGGACCATTCTCGACAACGGCGTCACCGTCCTTTCCGATCCCATGCCGCATCTCGGCACGGTCTCGCTCGGCATCTGGGTGGGGGCGGGCGCGCGCGACGAGCAGGAGAACGAGCACGGCATCTCGCACCTGCTCGAACACATGGCGTTCAAGGGCACGCGGCGGCGCTCGGCCCGCCGCATCGCCGAGGAAATCGAGCAGGTGGGCGGCGACATCAATGCCGCCACCTCCGTCGAGCACACGTCTTATAACGTGCGCGTGCTGGGCGAGGATCTCGGGCTCGGGCTGGACATCCTCTCCGACATCCTCACCGAGCCCGCCTTCGCGCCGGACGAACTGGTGCGCGAGCAGAACGTGATCGTGCAGGAAATCGGCGCGGTGCAGGACACCCCCGACGATCTCGTGTTCGACCTGTTCCAGGAACGCGCGTTCCCGGACCAGGCCATCGGGCGGTCCATCCTCGGCACGCCGGAGACGGTGCGCGGCTTCAATCCCACCGGGCTCGGCGCCTATCTGGAGCGCAGCTATCGCGGCCCGCGCATGGTGGTGTCGGCGTCCGGCGCGGTGGATCACGACCATCTGGTGCGCGAGGCGACCGAGCGGCTGCGCGCCATCGGCCCGGGGCAGAAGCTGGCGACCCCTCCGGCTGTTTATGGCGGCGGAACCGTGCTCACGCCGCGCGATCTGGAGCAGGTGCATATCGTGCTGGGGCTTGAGGGGCGCTCCTATACCGATCCCGGCTATCACGCGCTGCAAGTGCTGACGAACGTGCTCGGCGGGGGCATGTCCTCGCGCCTGTTCCAGGAAGTGCGCGAGACGCGGGGCCTGTGCTATTCGATCTACGCCTTTCACTGGGCCTATGCGGATACCGGCCTGTTCGGCATCTATGCGGGCACCGACCAGGGCGATGTCGGCGAATTGACCGATGTGGTCATCGACCAATTGCTCGCCCTGGCGGACGGCGCGAGCGACGTGGAAGTGAACCGCGCCAAGGCGCAGATGAAGGTCGGTGTCCTGACCGCGCAGGAAAGCTCCGGCGCGCGGGCCGATCAGGCGGCGCGGCAGATCCTCGGGTTCGACCGGATCATCCCGGTGGAGGAGATCGTCGCGAAAGTCGAAGCCGTCACCGTGGAAAGCGTGCGCGCCAGCGCACGCGACCTGCTGGCCAACGCACGCCCCACCTTATCGGCGATCGGGCCGGGGAAGGGGCTTGAACCGGCTGCACGGGTGGTGGAACGTTTGACGATGCGGTGACGCACGTCATTCCTCGCTGTGGCGGACTCGCGCATGTGGTTGTTCAGTTCTGTCTTCGAGCAAAGCGTGTTGCACGCGATCATGGGCGAGGGCGTGTATCTGCGTGTGCCCCAGATGAAGGACTTTGCGAGCTGGCAGGCGCTGCGGGAAGAAAGCCGCGACTTTCTCACCCCGTGGGAGCCGCTCTGGCCGGTGGACGACCTGACGAAGGGCGCCTTTCGGCGCCGCCTTCGGCACTATGCCCGCGACATGCAGCGCGACGAAGCCTATCCGCTTTTCATTTTCCGCGCGGCGGACGATTGCCTGGTCGGCGGGCTCACCTTGTCGAACGTGCGGCGCGGCGTGTGCCAGGCCGCGAGCCTCGGCTATTGGATGGGCGCGCGCCATGCCGGGCGCGGCTATATGACGGCGGCCGTCGCCGCCGTGATCCCGGTCGCCTTCGACGTGCTGCACCTGCGCCGCATCGAGGCCGCGTGCATGACGCACAACGCCGCCTCCATCCGGCTGCTTCAGAAGCTCGGGTTCGTTTCCGAAGGATATGCGCGCGAGTATCTGTGCATCAACGGCACCTGGGAGGATCATTTCCTGTTCGCGCGCCTGCGGAGCGATGGCATGAAGCCGCAGCTCTCGCAGGAGGCGCCGGTCGTGCCGTGGCGCGAGCGCTCGAGCCCGCTTCCGCCCGACGTCGCGGTCGAGGGGTGAGGTCAGTTCGCGGGCAGGGTCGCGGACGAGGGTTTCGCCAATTGCTCGATCACCGAGCGCACGGCGGCTTCGCCGGAGCCGCGCGCGCGCACCGCGTCGAGCAAGGGCTGCGCCGCCCCTGACCGGCGAATGAGGCTCTGCGGGTCGATCATCACATTGGGGCTGGTCCAGGGGCCCTGCACCAGGAAGGGCAGATCGAACGCCAGCTTTTCGCCGTTCGCGCCGGCAGGGGGCAGCAGGCCCGCCTGGCCGTGCAGGTCCAGGTCGCGCAGGATGACCGAGACGGTGCCGCTGACGCTGACGCGCACCTGCTTCGCCTCAAGCCGCCCCTCGTCCACGTTCGCCATGCCCTTGGTGATCGAGAGTTTCGCCGCCAGCGTATCATAGGCGGTGCGGCCGCCGCGCAGGTCGCCACCGGCGGACAGGGGCCGCTGCTCGATGCGCTTGAGCACTTGCGCCACATCCAGCCCGACCACGGCGCCGGCCTTGCCCGAGAGGGCCACGCGGCCATTCAGGCTCTGCGCGATCTCGAAGACGCTCTCGCCGGAGCCTTCCAGCAGCAGCTGGAGATCGCCCTTGCCTTCCAGCTTGCGCAGGCCAGCCAGATCGTCGAGCGCCTGGTCCAGCGCGACATCCATGGCGTCGCCTTCCAGATGGACCAGGATGCCGTCGGCGGCATCGGGGCGCGGCGCGAGGGTCAGGGAGGCGCGCACCGCGCCGCCCCAGGCCTGCACATTGCCGAGCGCCAGAACCAGCCGGCCCGCGCGCAGGGTGGCGCTGGTGGCGACGCGCTCGAACGTCCGGTCCTCGGCGCGCACGGTTCCGGCGGAAAGCCGCAGATCCACGTCCATCGCCTTCAGGCCGTCGGTGGAAAGCGCGCCGCGGTCCCATCCGGTGCCGCTCTCATCGGTCAGCACCAGCCGCCCGTAGGGCGTGACATTCAGGCTGTCGGCGGCGAAGGTGCCCTGCACCGAGGGGCGCGGACCGTCGAGCTTGACCGAGAGCGCCCCCTCGCTGCGATTGCCATCCAGCTCCGCATTGGCGGGCGTCAGGGAGATTTCCCGGGGGGTCGCGGAAATCTTGCCGGAAAAGGAGAAGCGGCCGAACCCGCCCGAGGTGGGCGTCGGCAGCTCGATCCAGTCGAGCAGGCCGCGCAGGGCGTTGGTCTCGCCGGAGGCATCGCCAAGCAGGCTGGGCGAGGCCCCGCCCGCCGCGAGCCCGCGGAAGCGCACCCAGGAGGTTCCGGTGGAAAGATCGATCCGGCTTTCGCTCGCCTGGCCGGCGAGGAAGGCAGCGGCATCGGCGATGGCGATGCGGCCTTCGACCTGCCGGTCGCGCCATGTGAAACCCAGGGTCAGCGCCAGGGCCGTGCCGGAAGAACGGTCGAGCGAGGCGTCGATGTCGTTGATCAGCTCCTGCGTGAGGCCCTCGGCGTTGCGCATGGCGATGGTGCCGCCGCGCAACCGCAGTTCGGGAACGTCCAGCTCTTCCACCAGCGGGCCGAGTCGCAACGCGCGGGGAAGGCGCTGGCCGGTCATGAGAAGGGTCGGGCGAAGCAGGGTGATGTCCGCCACTTCCATCTGGCCGAACAGCAGCGGCAGCAGGCGCAGGCGCGCAACCGCGCCTTCGGCATCCAGCGCGGCGCCATCGTCGAATGCGACCGCAAACTTGCCGAGGATCAGGCGCGGCGAGGGCAACAGCGCCACGCCGGGCGCCTCCGCATCGAGATCCGCGTTCGCGTCGGCGATCCGGGCGACCCCTCCGGTTGCGCGCGACAGCGCTTCACCCGCGAGGCGCCGCACTTCGTGGGCCGGCACCAGGGCGGGAACCAGGACCATGGCGGCGACGCACACGGCTGCGAGCACACATGCGGTCGCGGCCAGAATCAACATCAGCCGCCGGGCCGTTGCACCGAAATTCACCACGTATTCATCCGGTCTTCGGGTTTGGGACTGAGCTCGTGCCGCACCGAGCCGAAAGCTTCTATCACTTCTCCCAGGGAGCTGGGACATTCTTCGGGGTCTGTGTCGGTTTGATGGCTGTGCGCCCTGCGGGACCCGCTAGCAGACGGCTTATCCAGGGGCTATGTCTTAGGCAGCATCCAACCGTCGTGGCACGCGGCGGCAAATTCAGGGAGGGCATCGTGACTCAACGGGAACACCTGCTGTGGAAACCGGATGCCGAGCGCATCGCTCGCACCCATGTCACGGCGCTGATCGGCGCGGTCAATGCCAAGCACGGCCAGTCTCTTGCGTCCTATGCCGACCTTCACGCCTGGACCATCGCCAACCCGGCGGACTTCTGGGACATGGTGTGGGACGACTGCGCCGTGATCGGCGAAAAGGGCGTGCAGCGCCTCGTCAATGGCGACAAGATGCCGGGCGCGCAATTCTTCCCCGATGCCAAGCTGAATTTCGCCGAAAACCTCCTGCGCAGGCAGGGCGCGGAGACGGCCATCGTATTCCGCGGCGAGGACAAGGTGAAAAAGCGCCTGTCCTTCGATGAACTGCATGCCTTGACCTCCCGCATCCAGCAGGCGCTGAAGGCGGAGGGGGTCGGCGTCGGCGACCGGGTGGCCGCCATGATGCCGAACATGCCGGAAACGGTCGCCATCATGCTCGCCGTCACCTCGCTCGGCGCGATCTTCTCCTCGTGTTCTCCCGATTTCGGCGAGCGCGGCGTCTTGGATCGGTTCGGCCAGATCGAGCCCAAGGTGTTCTTCGCCTGCGACGGCTATTGGTACAACGGCAAGCGGGTCGATATCGGCGACAAGCTGGTGCAGGTGGCGGCCGGACTGCCGACCGCCCACAAGGTCGTCATCGTGCCTTATCTGGAGTGCGCCGACGAGGTGGCCGCGAAACTGCCCCGCGCCGCCACCTTCCCCGCCTTCATCGCGCCGTTCACGCCCGCCGCCGTCACGTTCGAGCGGGTGCCGTTCAACCAGCCGCTTTATATCGCCTTCTCCTCCGGCACGACGGGCGTGCCCAAGTGCATCGTGCACGGCGTCGGCGGGACCTTGCTCCAGCATCTGAAGGAGCACCGCTACCAGTGCGACCTCAACGCCGGCGACCGGCTGTTCTATTTCAGCACCTGCGGCTGGATGATGTGGAACTGGCTGGTCTCCGGGCTCGGCATCGGCGCGACCCTGTGCCTGTTCGACGGCTCGCCCTTCGCCCCGAACCCGCAGGTGTTGTTCGATTATGCCCAGGACGAGAAGTTCACCCTGTTCGGCACCTCGGCCAAATATATCGACTCGCTGCACAAGGAAGGCGTGCGGCCCTGCGACACCCATGACCTGTCGTCGGTGAAATTGATCACCTCCACGGGCTCGCCGCTGGCGCCCGAGGGCTTCGAATATGTCTATGAGGCCATCAAGAAGGACGTGCATCTGGCCTCCATCTCCGGCGGCACGGACATCATCTCCTGCTTCGTGCTGGGCGATCCGACGGCGCCCGTGTGGGCCGGCGAGATCCAGGCGGCCGGGCTCGGCATGGCGGTGGACGTGTGGTCGGAAGAGGGTGTGCCGGTGCGCCAGGAGCGCGGCGAGCTGGTCTGCACCAAGCCCTTCCCCTCCATGCCCGTGAAGTTCTGGAACGATCCGGAGGGCGCGAAGTATCACGCCGCCTATTTCGAGCGCTTCCCGAACATCTGGTGCCATGGCGACTTCGCCATGTGGACCGAACATGGCGGCATCATCATCCTCGGCCGCTCGGATGCCACGCTGAACCCGCAGGGCGTGCGCATCGGCACGGCGGAGATCTACGCCCAGGTGGAGCAGATCCCGGAAGTGATGGAATCGGTCGCCATCGGCCAGGATTGGGACAATGACGTGCGCGTGGTGCTGTTCGTGCGCTTGCGCGAGGGCGTCACGCTGGACGACGCGCTGATCGCCCGCATCAAGGGCCAGATCCGCACCGGCGCCAGCCCGCGCCATGTGCCCGCCAAGGTGGTGCAGGTGGACGATATTCCCCGCACGCGCTCGGGCAAGATCACCGAGCTTGCGGTCCGCGAGATCGTCCACGGGCGGCCGGTGAAGAACACCGACGCCCTCGCAAACCCCGAGGCGCTGTTCCAGTACCAGGATCTGCTGAGCCTGCGCAGCTGAGCGCCTGTCGGCTGAGAAAGAGCGCAAGGCAAGACTGGGCGTCAAGGCAAGACTGGGCGTCAAGGCAAGACTGGGCGTCAAGGCAAGACTGGGCGTCAAGGCAAGACTGGGCGTGCCGTGGGCGATCCCCGCGGCACGCCTTTGCGTTTGAGATCGCCCGGTCCCTGAGACCGGTCCGGCCGCGCAATGCGGCCTTCAGCGCGGATCGGACGCCGGGCTCGGGCTCACGGGGCTGCGGCTGGTGGAGGTCGGGACCCCGGCCCGCGAGACCCGCGCCAGCAGGATCACCGGCGCCAGTCCCACCAGCACGATCAGCAAAGCCGCCAGCGCCCCGTCCTCATAGGTGCTGCGGGCGGCTTCCGCGTAGATATGCGTCGCCAGCGTCTCGACGCCGAGCGGCCGCAGCAGCAGCGTCGCCGGCAGTTCCTTCATGCCGTCCACGAACACCATGAGGGCGGCTGTGGCCAGCGCCGGGCGCAGTAGCGGCAGATGGATGCGCCGCACGGTCGCCCGTCGCGAGCAGCCGAGGCTGCGCGCCGCCATGTCGAGATGCAGCGAAAGCTTGGAATAGCCCGCCTCCAGCCCGCCGATGGGAATGGTGAGGAAGCGGATGGCATAGGCGATCACCAGCGCCGCGCCCGAGCCCGAGATCAGCAGGCCAGTGGACACGCCGAACAGGGAGGTCATCGCCCGGTTCACCGCATTGTCGAAGCCGGCGAGCGGCGTCAGCAGTCCGATGGCGAGCACGGTTCCCGGCACGGCATAGCCGAGGCCGGCGATGCGCGCGAACCACACCGCCAGGCGCGCGCGCGTCAGCCGCTGGGCCATGGCGACCACCGATCCGAGCGCGAGCGCCACCAGCGTGCCGGAAAGGGCAAGCAAGGCGCTGTTGCGGGTTTCAATCAGGATGCCGCCGGAAAATCCGCTGAACTCGATGCGCTGCGCCGCGGCGCTGGCCAGATGCAGCACCGGCACCACGAATCCGAGCAGGATCGGCAGGCAGCAGAACGCCGTGGCGGCGATCCCCGCGCCCCCGGCGAGGCGCAGCGGTGCCTGCGGGCGCGTCGAGCCGGTGGCGACATAGCGCGCCCCGCGGCGCGCCCAGCGCTCCGTCAGGATCACCGCGAGCACCAGCACCAGCATCACCAAAGCGATCTGGGCCGCGCCCGGCAGGTTCGCCCGGTTCACCCATGTGGTGTAGATGGACACCGTCAGGGTGCGCATGCCGAGGAATTCGGAAGCGCCGATATCGCCCAGCGCCTCCAGCAGCACCAACGTGACGCCGGCGACGATGGCCGGGCGCGCCAGAGGCAGGGCGACGCGCAGGATGGTGCGCATGCGGCTCGCGCCGAGCGTGCGCGCCACCTCCAGCGCCGCCGCCGACTGCACGATGAAGCTCGCGCGGGCGGAAAAGTAAACATAGGGGTACAGCACGCAGCTCAACACGAAGATGCACCCGCCCACCGAGCGCACGTCCGGCAGATGGAGGCCGCGCGGGCTGGAAATGCCGAGCGCCCAGCGGATCGCGCTCTGCACCGGTCCGAGGGGGTGCAGCACGTCGAGATAGGAATAGGCGACGATATAGCTCGGCACCGCGAGCGGCAGCAGCAGCGCCCAGTCGAGCAGCTTGCGGCCGGGAAAGTCGCAGGTCGCCACCAGCCAGGCGCACGGCACGGCCATCAGAACGGTCGCGATGCCCACGCCGACCAGCAGGGCGAGGGTCTGCCCGAGGGCGACCGGCAGAACCGATTCGACGAGGTGCGGCCACAGATCGCCGGACCCCTGCAACGCGATCTCGACCAGCGCGACCACCGGCAGCAGAACGAACCCGGCCACGGCGCCCGCCCCAAGCAGAAGCCGGGACACTTTCGCCGTGCCCGGCAACTTGAGGGATTTATGGCCGGGCAGGGTCCCTGGATTCTGCTCGAAAGTGGCGTCGCTCACGTTTGCGCGGCGATCAATTGTCGAAGCCGACCTTGTCGATCAGCTCGCTGGCCTTCTTGCGCGCCTTGGCGATGTCGACAAGCGAGATGGGATCGACCTTCAGCGGGCCGAGCGCGCCGATGATGGGATCGACCTTGGCGCCGGCGAGAATGGGATATTCCATATTCTGCTGGGCATAGATGTGCTGCATGTCGGGCGAGACGGCGAATTCCAGCAGCTTGATGGCATTGGTCTTGTTGGGCGCATTCTTCGCCACGGCCGCGCCGGACACGTTCACATGGGTGCCGCCGCCCTCGAAGGTGGGCAGCACCACGTCGATGCCGTCGCCCCACTTCTTCTGCTCCGGCCCGCCCATGCCGGAGCGCATGAGCCCGACATAATAGGAATTGCCGACCGCGATGTCGCAGATGCCGCCGAGGATGTCCCGCGCGCCTTCGCGGTCGCCGCCGGTGGCCTTGCGGGCGAGATTGGCCTTGAGGCCGCGCAGCCAGTCCTCGGTCTTCGCCTCGCCGTGATGGACGATATAGGCGGCGGTCAGCGCCACATTATAGGGATGCTGGCCCGAGCGGATGCAGACCTTGCCCTTCCATTTGGGATCGGCGAGATCCTCATAATGGAAATCGGCCAGCTTCACGTCCTTCGCCTCATAGACCAGGCGGGCGCGCATGGAGAGGGCGTACCAATTGCCCGCCGGATCGCGCAGATTGGCCGGCACTGCGGCGGTGAGGGCCGGGGTTTCCACCGGCTGGGTCACGCCTGCGTCCACCACGTCCAGCAGATTGCCCACGTCGACGGTCATCAGAACGTCGGCGGGGGAGGCGGCGCCTTCCGCCTTCACGCGCTCGGCCAGCCCATCCTTCACGAACACGCTGTTGACCGTGATTCCGGTGGCTTTGGTGAAGGCGTCGAACAGCGGTGCGGAAAGACCGGGCTCGCGGGTCGTGTAGACGTTCACCACTTCTTCGGCGCGGACGGGCGCGGCCGCCAACACGGCCCACCCGCAGGCGGCGAGAAGGAGCGGGGAGCAAACTTTTCCGGACCAAGCTTTCTTGGACATCGACACGCCTCACCAAGCGATGCGGCAGCACGCAAACTGCCAATCTCTGCTTGATCGCTAGCGCGCCATCCTACGCAACGTCAACGAAAGAGCGTGTGAACACAAAAGGTTAGAGCATATCTAAACAAGAAGTTCCGGAGCCGGAAAAGAAAAAGCCCGGCGAAAACGCCGGGCTTTCAAAACATCGCAGCAAATAGGCTCAGTGCTCGTCGAGCTCGCCGATGTGATGCTGCGCATAGAGCGGCAGGCCGAGCTTGGCGACGAGGTCGAGCTGGGTTTCGAGGAAGTCGATATGCCCTTCCTCGTCGGTCATCAGCTCTTCGAACAGGTCGCGGCTCGGGAAATCCTTCACCGAATGGCAGTAAGCCGCAGCTTCCTGATACAGGGCGCGGGCTTCCTGCTCGGCGGCGAGATCCGCGTCGAGAATTTCCTTCACGTCCTGGCCGATGCGCAGCGGGTCGAGCACCTGGAGGTTTGGAAAGCCGTCGAGGAACAGGATGCGGTCCACGAACTTGTCGGCGTGCACCATCTCCTCGATGGATTCGGCGCGCCACTTCTTGGCCAGGGCCTTGTATCCCCAGTTGTCGAGCATGCGGTAATGCAACCAGTACTGGTTGATCGCGGTGAGCTCCGAACGAAGGCCCCGGTTCAGATACTCGATGACCTTGGCATCACCCTTCATGTCCACAACTCCTTAAAGCGGCGCCGCACCGGGCCGTCTCACTGGAAATATAGTTAGAGAAGCTCTAAACTAAGAACAAGCCTGCGGCTACTCCGTGCTTTCCCTTATTCCGCCGCGATAAGCCGGCCGGTGAGGGCAGCCGCCGGGCATTCGGCGGGGCAGGACGAGCACGAGCTTTGTACCTGATCCATGATGGCGCGAATAGTACGCGCGCACCGTCCGCACTGCGGCGAACAGCCCAGGCAGCGATACACTTCGCCCGGCGAGCGGGCGCCGCCCGACGAGGCCAGGGCGTCGCGGACCTGATGATCAGAAAACACGTTGCACGAACAAACGATCATGGCTCGACCAAGATCTCCGTTGCTTAGAGAAGCTCTAAACAACACCATAACTGTGTTATTTCTGGCAGACGCCTGCGCGCCTCGTCAATGCCATCACCCCGTCAATGTGGGATCGGCAGGCGACATTGGAAGGCTTTAAAACTAAACCTTCGAATTGTTCTATTTTACACGCCCCGGGCCGACGCAACGGAAATGGCGGCGGGCGTTCACTTCGGCAGGCGCAGTTCGCTGAGCATCCCGCCCTCGATACCGCGCCGCAGGTTCAGCGTTCCGCCGACGCTGCGCGCCAGTGCGGCAATCCGCGCCATGCGGAACGGCAGGCCGGCGGTTCCGAAGCGGTCGGCGACCGCGGCAGGGCGGGTGACATCCAGCGCCTGCGCGATTTCCTCCTCCGAGAGGCTCGCCCCTTCGTCGCGGATCAGCACCGCCACGGAGGTCATGGCGCCTTCCGCCTCGCTGGGCTCCGCGAGGGTCGAGATCAGCACAAATTGCCCCTCGGGGGTGCCGCGCAGGGCTTCTTCCAGCAGCAGGCGCAGCATCTGCGCGGTGCGGGCGGCATCGCAGCAGATCGTGGCCTGCGGGTTGAAGTCGCGCCGGATCAGGATGCGGCGGCGTTGCGCCATGCCGGCCAGATGGGCCACCGCATCGTCCACCAGCGCGTTCACGTCCAGCACCGTGCGGACGGGGGCGCCGGGAGGCGCGATCAGGCCCTCGATATCCTCCAGCGTGGCCATCAGCTGGCGTCCCGCGAGCACGGCGCCTTCCGCAAGCTTGCTGTAGCGGCGCGTGCCGATGGCGCCGAACGCCCCGGAACGCACCGCTTCCACGAAGCCGAACATCACGTTCAAAGGCTCGCGCACGCCGTGGGAGAGCCGGCGCAGCAGCGCATCGCTATCCTGCATTGCGCGCGTCGCGGCAGCCTCGAGCGGCGCCGGAGTCTCGCGGAAGACGGCGCAGAAGGCGGGAAGCTCGTCGGCGGAGCGCTCGGTCCGCGCGATCGTCACCTCCAGCGGCGCGCGGCCCTCGCCATCCTGAAGCCGAACGCCGGAGGTGCTGACGCGCCCATCCTCCGCGCGCGCCGCCGAGGCGAACAAGGCGTCCACCAGATGCCGGTCCTCGGTGCGGAAAAGCGTGGCGAAGGCGGTGCCGACCCGCGCGTCCGCGTCCAGGCTCCCCATGCGCAGCGCCGCGCGGTTCAGATAGTCCACCTTTCCGGAGGCATCCAGCAGGGCAACGGGCACCGGAATGAGGTCCAGCGCCTCGTGCCGCGCGCGGTGTGCGCCGCGCGCGGGAACGCCGGCCGCGTCCGGCGCTGCCGCCTCGATCGCCCGCACGAGATGGACGAGGGCGGTTTCCCCGTTCCACGGCACGGAGACAAGGCGCACCTCCACCGGCAGCGGCGCGCCGTCCACGCGGGCAAAGTGGAGTTGTCCGCCGGTGTCCACACGCCACAGACGCGAGGCAACACCACCCGTGCGCTGGAACTCCTGCGCGTCGGGCACGCCCGCCCAGCCGAGGATGGTGCGGTTGACGCGCACGAACTGGCCCTGCTGCTGAACCGCGATCCCGATCGGCAGCCGGTCCAGCAGGCTGTCGGCCGATTCAACCGCGCCGCGCCCGGCGCCCGGCGCCGGAACGGCCAACGCGCGCGGACGGGCATCCATGTCCTCGACCCTGTCATCGGCGAATTTCGCCGCTGCGGCGGCCATCTCGTCCGGGCCGGGTGCCGGGGGCGCAGGGGTATGAAGCGCAGGGGAATGGAACAGAGGGGAATGGGGAGGGGCGGCAGGAATTTCATCGGGCTCCGCCTCGGCGGGCGCGGCGCGCCGATCCGCTGCCCCTGTTCCCGGCGGCGCGGCCTCCGCGTCGTCGCCCGCGTGTTCGCTGCGGCGCCCATCGGATGGCCATTCCCACTCGGTGCGTGCGTCTTGAGGACCTTCTGGCGCGGCGCCGTCATCCGCGTGCGGCTGCCGGCCCAAACCCTCGCGCGAGACCGCATCGTGCGAAACCGCATCGCGCGAGACAACATCGCGCGCGCCCTGCGGCGCGTTCCAGCCGTTCACCGCCTCGTGGAGCGTGCGGGCGATCTCGTGAAACGCGGATCGCTCCCGCTGCGTGAGAGGTCCGCCCCGCAGCGGCACGACATTTACCGGCGCCTCGTCGCGCTCACCACCCTTGCCCATGCCCGCCGGCGTATCATCGAAGGCGGAAGGCGGCCACAGGATTCCAAATCCGCGCACCCCCGTGCGCCGCCGCATCCCGTCCAGCAGCGGCATGCCGCCGAGCACGATCCGGCGCGGGTGCGGCTCCTGCGTGTGGACCAGGACGTCGGCGAAGCTCGAGCCCGCCTGGATCGCCGCCTCGATCGCCGTGCTGTCGCGCAGCAGGCCGGCGTCCGCCAATTGCCGGAAGCTGCGCCCCAGCCACCCGCCGAGGCGCAGGCCGAGCCCGTCCACGGCGGATTCCGACAGGAAGCGGATCACGCCCGCGTCATCCGTCTCCCATGTGAAGCGGACCGGGCGCGGCTCCTGTGTCATGTCCCTTGCCTCCGCTGCGGGCGCCTCGCGCACGGGCTGATGGGGCTGCGGCGCGAGCGCCTCGGGATCGACAAACAGCACGAGCCGTCCGAGCGGCGAGGAGAGGCTCGCGCAGGAGAACATGCGCGTGGTGAACTGCGCCGGCAGGCGCACCCGCTCCAGATGTCGCACGCCGTTGGAACTGGCGGCGACCTGTCGCATGATGTCGAGGACAGACTTCGGCGCCGGCTGATCTTCATGAAGTCCAAGCCTTGCGCAGGCGGCGGTGGCGGCAATGATCTTGCCCTCCCGGATCGATACCAGGAAGGAGGGGAGATCGTCGCGCCGCAGGGGTGCAAGCGCGGGTTCGTTCAGTGCCAAGAGGCGCGACGTGTGTTCGCTCATCACCGCGAATGACACCCCTTGTTTTTCGGCCGTACCATCTCGACCTGGATCCCAGCAACCGGCATTCTAGGTTCGCAGATAAACCTTAACAGTACCGCAAACGCGTAGCCGTCGCATTAATGTTTCATATTGCGGCGCATAGGCTGAGATAGACTAAGATGCGGTTGGAGCGGCCGGCGCCGTTGGCTGATCTCCCCAAAAGCCCGAGGAGTGACGACGATGACCACGAAACTGGGTCCCGATCTTGAGCTGCCCGCGGAATTGAGGGCCATTGCCGAAAAGAACGTTACGCAGGCGCGCCAGGCCTTCGATACCTTGTTCGATACGGCGCGCAGCGCCGTGAACGAGTCGGAAGGGCGGATCGAGGAAGTGCGCTCCGGCATCCGCGAGCTGCGTCAGAAAACCCTCGGGCTGGTCGAATCCAACGTGAATGCCAGCTTCGACTTCCTGAACAAGCTGGTGCGCGCGAAGAGCCCCCAGGAAGTGCTTTCCCTGCAGGCCGAATTCGTCACCGCCCAGGTTCAGGCCGTCGCCAGCCAGGCCGCGGCGCTCGGTTCGGACGCCCGCAACCTTGGGGAATCCACTGTCCGCTCGCTCGATGAGCACGCCCGCGCGCTGGCGGAACGGGTCCAGGCCCTCGGTGCTGCCGCAGCGCAACATGCCAAGTCCACCGCCGAAGCCGCCCAGGCCGCCGGCACCGCCGCTGCCCACGACGCGCAGGCTGCGACCCAGCAGGCCGCCAGCCAGTTCGAGCAGCCCCACGATCCGAACCGCACTTACTGAAGAAATCCGGCGGATGTCGTTGTGCGGCGCAAAAATTATTTTTGTGCCGCACACTTTTGAGGTATAGTGTCGCGGGGTCGAGGCTGAGGGCAGAAAAGTCGCTTTGGCAATGTTCGAGCGTGCTTTTCGGCCTGCGCGGGCCTGAATTGAAGCCAAGCCACCGCCGAGGAAACAATGAACGACACCTTTGCCAAAGCCTTCCAGGACCAGATGACCGCCGCCAACGGCGCGTTCGCCAAGATGGAAGTTCCGGCCGCGTTCCGCGAAATGGCGGAAAAGAGCGTCGAGAGCTATCGTGACAATTACGAGAAGCTCAAGGCGGCCGCAACGCAGACCTCCGACATCCTCGAAGACAGCTATTCGACCGCCAGCAAGGGTGTCTCCGAATACAATCTCAAGTCGCTCGAAATCCTGCGCTCGAACGTGAACGCCGCGTTCGATTTCTTCGCCTCCGTGGTTTCGGCGAAGTCGGCGGCCGAGGCGGTGGAACTGTCCACCGCGCATCTGCGCCACCAGTTCGACGCCCTCTCCGGCCAGGCCAAGGAATTGTCGGCCCTCGCGCAGAAGATCGCGACCGAATCCTCCGAGCCGATCAAGGCCGGCGTGGAAAAGACCCTCAACAAGGCGGCGTGATCGTCCGTCTTCCTCGCAAGACTGCGAAGAGGCGCCGGGTTTCCGGCGCCTTTTTTATTGCCGCCGGTTTTATTGCGGCGTACGCCGCGAACACTTCCGTTTCAATCGTGCCGGCGATCCGATCCTGGCGCGGCTGCGCGCTCCACCTCGGGCGGCTGGGATGTCGTCACGGGATCGCGCCTTGACGGGCACCGCGCGTCTTGCCAAGACGCGCACGTCCAAGTGAGCAAAAAATGCGCGCCATCGGTTCCTATTCGCCCATCCTGCTTGTCGGCCCGTCCTGGGTCGGGGACATGGTGATGGCGGCGAGCCTGATCGAAAGCCTGCGCATCCGCGATCCCGGCCGCCCCGTCGATGTGATCGCGCCGCCGGCCTCCCTGCCGATCGCGCGGCTCATCCGCGGCGTCCGCCGGACCATTCCCCTCGGCCTCGGCCATGGCGAGTTCGGGCTGATGGAGCGCTGGAAGGCCGGGCGCGCGCTGCGCAAGGAAGGCTATGGCAAGGCCATCATCCTGCCGCGCGCCTTCAAGGCCGCCATCGTGCCCTTCGCCGCCGGCATTCCCGAGCGCATCGGCTATGCCGCCGAGGGACGCAGCCTCCTGCTGACGGATTCGCGGCCCGACCGGGATCGCAAGACCGCGCGCACGATCGATCGTTTCGTGGCCCTCGGGGCTCCGCGCGGCGACCAATTGGCCGCGCCCCGGCCCACGCTTTTCCTGCCCGACGGCGCGCGAGAGGCGGCGGCGGGGCGTTTTCCGCTGGAGGGGGAGGGGCCTGTCATGGTGCTCTGCCCCGGCGCCGAATATGGCCCCGCCAAGCAATGGCCGGCCACCAAGTTCGCCCGCCTCGCCGCGCGGGCCGTGGAGGCGGGCTATCGCGTGCGCATCCTCGGCGGGCCGAAGGATGTGTCCATCGCCGGGCAGATCGTCAAGCAGAGCGGTGTGCCGGTGGACAATATCGCCGGCAAGACCACGCTGATGGATGCCGCCGCTTTGCTGGGCATGGCGGATGTGGTGGTCTCGAACGATTCCGGCCTCATGCACGTGGCCGGCGCGCTCGACCGGCCCCTGGTGGTGATCTATGGCTCCAGCTCGGAAAAGATGACGCCGCCCACCGGCCCCCGGTCCCGCGTCGTGGCGCGCGAGCTGCCCTGTCGCCCGTGCCACAAGCGCGAATGCCCGCTTGGCACCCTGGCGTGCCTTGAAGTCATCGCCCCCGAAGAGGTTCTGGCGGCGGCACGGGCCGTTCAGGCATGAAGGTTCTGGTGGTCAAGCTGTCCTCCCTCGGCGACGTGGTGCACACGTTCCCGGCGGTCACGGACGCCGCGCGGGCCCTGCCCGGCCTCACGCTGGATTGGGCGGTGGAAGAGGCATTCGTTCCCCTGGTCGAATCCCACCCCGCCGTGCGGCGCGCCATTGCGGTGCCGCTGCGGCGCTTGCGGAAAGCGCCCGGCGAAGCACTGCGCAGCGGCGCCGTCGCGGCGATCCGCACCGCCTTGCGCGCGGAACCCTATGATGTGGTGATCGACGCCCAGGGCTTGATGAAGAGCGCCGCCGTCGGCCTGTTCGCGCGCGGACGGCGCCATGGCTTTGCCCGGGGCAGCGCCCGCGAGGGGCTCGCGACCTTCGCCTATCACACCACCCATGTGGTGCCGGAAACCGAGCATATGGCGGTGCGGCTGCGCAAGCTGTTCGCCGCGAGCCTCGGCTATTCCCTGGAGGGCCTGACCGCCGACGCCGGGCTCGCTGTCCCCGCCGACACCGAAGGGCAGGGGAGCGCGGCGCCTTATATCGTGATGCTGCACGGCACCACGTGGCGCACCAAGACCTGGCCGGTGAAGCACTGGCGCGATCTCGCCCTGATGGCGGCCGAGCGGGGCTATGAAACCCGCATCTTCGCCCAGGGCCGGGAGGAGACTGCGCGCGCCACCGCCATCGCGGCCCAGATCCCGACCGTGCGGATCGTGCCGCCCGGCCCCATCACCGCGCTGGCGCCGGTGATTGCGCGCGCGCAGGCGGTGGTGAGCGTCGATTCCGGCCTCGGCCACCTTGCGGCCGCGCTCGCGGTGCCGACGATCGGGCTTTATGGCCCGACAAATCCGCGCCTGACGGGCCTTTTCGGCCCCAAGGCTCTGGAATTGAAATCGCTGCGCCCTTGTGCGCCGTGCGAGCGCGCCCATTGCCGGATCGCCCCCGATCTCGTCGAGGGACCGCCCTGCCTGACGGATTTCAGCGCGCGGGATGTATGGCGCGCGCTCAATGTCCTGCGCTTCGGACATGCCGATGCGATGGACAAGACCGGAAGCAGCGTGGCACAGGGGAGCGCATCACCGCCTGCGCCCTGAATGGTAGCCTGAATGATCCGCACCGCCCGTTCCGCCCGCGATACGATCCTCGTCACCGGGGGCGCCGGCTTCATCGGCTCGAACATCGCCCGCGCGTTTGCCGTCGACGGCTGGCGGGTGGTGGTCGCCGACTGGCTGGAGGACGGCCCCAAATGGCTCAATCTGCGCGACATCCTGCTCGATGACGTGATCCGGCCGGAGGCGGTGCCCGCCTTCGTGGAGCGCGAGGGCGGGCGGCTGGGCGCGATCGTCCACATGGGCGCGATTTCCGCGACTACGGAGCGGGACGGCGACAAGATCGTCGCCCGCAACATCCGCCCGACGCTGGACCTGTGGGACCAGTGCGCCCGCAAGGGCATCCGCTTCATCTATGCCTCGTCCGCCGCCACCTATGGCGACGGCACGGACGGCTTCCGGGACGAGGAGGGCGCCGCCGCGCTCGACCGCCTCTCGCCGCTCAACGCCTATGGCTGGAGCAAGCTGATGGCGGACCGCCGGTTCGCGGCGGACGTCGCGGCCGGCCGGCCGGTGCCGCCGCAATGGGCGGGCCTGCGCTTCTTCAATGTCTATGGTCCGGGCGAGGCCCATAAGGACGACATGCGCTCGGTGGTCCACAAGATCTATCCGACCGCAGCGCTGGGCGAGCCTGTAACGCTCTTCAAATCCCATGATCCGGGATATGAGGACGGCGGGCAGCTGCGGGATTTCGTCTATGTGGGCGATTGCGTCGCGGTCGTGCGCTGGCTGCTGGAGACGCCCACCGCGAGCGGCATCTTCAATGTCGGCACCGGGCAGGCCCGCAGCTTCGCGGATCTCGCAAAAGCCGTGTTCGCGGCGGCCGGCAAGGATCCGCGCATCACCTATGTCGATATGCCGGTTTCCATCCGCAACGCGTATCAATATTTCACCCAGGCGGACGTCTCGAAACTGCGCGCCGCAGGCTTTACCCGCCCGTTCACCTCGCTGGAGGACGGCGTGCGGATCTATGTCACCGAGCATTTGCGCGGCCGCAATTCCGCCTGATGCCCGGGACCTTGCACGACCCAACGGCTGATCTTGTCCCAGGATACCGGCACCATGCTCCCTGATACCAAGCCCGGTCCGCTCGCCGTCATCGGCGATGTCATGGTGGATCGCTACATCCTCGGCTCGGTTTCGCGCATCTCGCCCGAGGCGCCGGTGCCCGTCCTCCTGCATGGCGCGGAACGCATCGTGCCGGGCGGGGCGGCGAATGTCGCCGCCAATGCCGCCGCCATGGGCGCGCCGATCCGCCTTGTCGGGCTCGTCGGGGCCGATGGGGAGGCCGACCAGCTGCGCGCCGCGCTCGGCCCCTATGCGCTGATTGATCTCTCCGGCCTGGTCGTCGATGCCACCCGCCCCACCGTCACCAAGACGCGGGTGATGAGCGGGCGCCAGCAGATCGTCCGCATCGATGCCGAGATGTCTTCCCCGCCGTCCGCCGCCGTGGAGGACGCCTTGATCGCCGCCGCAAGCCGCGCCATGGCCGGCTGCCGGGTGGTGGTGCTCTCCGATTATGCCAAGGGCGTGCTCGGCGACCGTGTCGTCGCCGCCGTGCTGGCCGAGGCGCGGACGCTCGGTGTGCCGGTGATCGTCGATCCCAAGCGCCGCACCTTCGAGGCCTATCGCGGCGCGACTTTGGTGACGCCCAACCGGCGCGAATTGAGCGAGGCCACCGGCCTGCCGGACGAGACCGATTCCGACGCCGAGCATGCGGCACAGGCGGCGAGCGCCCAGTTCGGCGGTGATGTGCTGGTGACGCGGGCGGAAAAGGGCATGACGCTCTGGCGCCGCAACGGCACCGTGCTCCATGTGCCGGCCGAGGCGCGCGAGGTGTTCGATGTGTCCGGCGCCGGCGATACGGCGCTGGCCGCGCTCGCCTTGTCGCTGGCCTGCGGCCTCGCCCTGGAAGCGAGCGTTCCGGTCGCCAATGCCGCCGCCGCCATCGCGGTCGCCAAGCTGGGCACGGCGGTGGTGACGCGCGCGGAACTCACCGCCGCCCTGCATCGCTCGGTGCCGCAGCTGGAGCCGGCGGGCGCCCTGGTGGCGCGGGACAAGGCGCGCGCCATCATCGACCGCTGGCGGGCGAGCGGGGCGCGCATCGTCTTCACCAACGGCTGTTTCGATCTGCTGCATCCCGGCCATGTGGGCATGCTGGAAGCGGCGGCAGCCCAGGGCGACCGGCTGGTGGTGGGGCTCAACACCGACGCCTCGGTGCGCCGCCTGAAGGGGCCGACCCGTCCGCTCCAGGATGAGGCGGCGCGCGCGCGGGTGATCGGCGCCATGCGCTGCGTGGATCTGGTGGTCCTGTTCGAGGAGGACACGCCGCTGGAAATCATCACGGCCCTGCTGCCGGACGTGCTGGTGAAGGGGGCGGACTACAAGCCCGAGGATGTGGTCGGCGCCGATATCGTCATCGCCAATGGCGGAAAGCTGGTGCTCGCCGATCTCACGCCCGGCCAATCCACCTCGACGCTGGTTGCGAAAGCCAGAAGCTGAGATCGAGGGGCGGGCGGTTGCGACGCCGGGCGGTGGCCTTATAGTCGGCGCGTCGTCGGTTCCTTCGGGATCAAAAGGGAACGCGGTGCGGGAGGTTTTCTCCTTATGCCGCGGCTGCCCCCGCAACTGTCGGCGGAGAGCAAACCCGCGAACCACTGAGGCCAGCCTCGGGAAGGGCGGGGGCGCACGGATCCGCGAGCCAGGAGACCTGCCGAAGACGCCAAGCCCGTTCATCGGGCGCCACGTGCCGGCTCTCGGTGGGAGGGCCAGGGAGAGGGTTTGATGTTCGGTCGGCCCACGGCGGCCAGGGCGCCGCGTTTCCGTTGCTCTGAGCGCTTCGAGGTTTCGGCTTGAGCGCGATCATCGCCGATGCGCGGGGGCGGATCGTGCTGGTGCTCGGCGGCGCGCGTTCGGGCAAGAGCCGCTATGCCGAGCAGCGGGTGGAAGCGGCCGCGCCGCCCTTCGCTTATGTGGCGACGGCCCAGGCCTTCGACGCCGAAATGAGCGAGCGCATCCGCCTGCACCAGGCGCGGCGCGATGCGCGCTGGATCTCCCACGACGCGCCGTTCGATGCCGCCGATCTCGTCCGGGTCCTGCCGCCCGACACGCCGCTGCTGCTGGATTGCCTCACCTTGTGGCTCACCAACCATATGCTGGCCGAACACGATCTCGCAGCGGAGGAAGATCGCCTCGTCGCGGCGATCACCGCCCGCGCCGGGCTCAGCGTGATGGTGGCCAACGAAGTGGGGCTCGGCATCGTGCCGGACAATGCCCTCGCCCGCCGGTTTCGCGACGCCGCCGGCCGGCTCAACCAGCGCATGGCCGCCCTGGCCCATGAAGTGATCTTCATGGTGGCCGGGCTGCCGATGATCGTGAAGGACACGCCTCGATGAGCGATGAAACCGAAACCGGCCCCGACGCGGCCGAGGCCGCCCGCCATCGGGAAAAAATGGCCAAGCGCAAGGCGGTGCAGGACGCCGAGGTGGCCGGGAAGACCGTGGAGAAGGGCTTGCTGATCGTCCACACCGGGCCGGGCAAGGGCAAGAGCACGGCGGCCTTCGGGCTGGCGCTGCGCATGCTCGGCTATGGCCGCAAAGTGGGCGTCGTGCAATTCATCAAGGGCGCCTGGCACACCGGCGAGAAGGACGCCTTCGCCGCCTTCGGCGATCGCGTGCGCTGGCACACAATGGGCGAGGGCTTCACCTGGGAGACGCAGGACCTCGCCCGCGACACCGCCGCCGCCGCCCGCGCGTTCGACAAGGCCCGCGAACTGCTCGCCGACGAAACCCTCTCCCTGATCGTGCTGGACGAACTGAACATCGCCCTGCGCTACGGCTATCTCGACCTTGCCGACGTGGTGGCGACGCTGAAAGCCCGCCGGGGCGACCTGCATGTCGTCGTCACCGGCCGCAACGCCAAGCCGGAGCTTCTGGAAGCCGCCGACCTCGTGACCGAGATGGGCTTGGTGAAGCATCATTTCTCCGCCGGCGTGAAGGCGCAGGCCGGCATCGAATTCTGATGGCCGCCCGAGCGCTGATGTTCCAGGGCACCGGCTCGGACGTGGGCAAGAGCCTGCTGGTGGCCGGCCTTGCCCGCGCCTTCGCCAATCGCGGCCTGAGCGTGCGACCGTTCAAGCCGCAGAACATGTCGAACAATGCCGCCGTGACCGCCGACGGCGGCGAGATCGGCCGCGCGCAGGCGCTTCAGGCCCGGGCCGCGCGGGTGGCCTTGAGCGTGAACATGAACCCGGTGCTGCTGAAGCCGCAGAGCGAAGTCGGCGCGCAGGTTGTGGTGCAGGGCAGGGTCCTCACCACCGCCAAGGCCAGCGCCTACCAGGGCCTGAAGCAGAGTCTCATGCCCGCCGTGCTGGAGAGCTTCGCGCGGCTGAAGGGCGAGGCCGACCTCGTGCTGGTGGAAGGGGCGGGCAGCGCCTCCGAAGTCAATCTTCGGCGCAACGACATCGCCAACATGGGCTTCGCCCGTGCCGCCGACGTGCCGGTGGTGCTGATCGGCGACATCGACCGGGGCGGCGTCATCGCGAGCCTCGTCGGCACCAAGACGGTGCTGGCCGCCGAGGATGCCGCGCTGATCGCCGGCTTCGTGGTGAACAAGTTCCGGGGCGATCCCGCCTTGTTCGCCGACGGCATGGCGTTGGTGGCGCAGCATACCGGCTGGGCCGCGCTCGGCCTCATCCCGCATTTCCCCGCCGCCGCGCGCCTGCCGGCGGAAGATGCGCTGGCGCTCCAGGGGCCGCCGCCGGCAAAGCCCAACGCCAAGGTGCGGATCGCGGTGCCGATCCTGCCCCATGTCTCCAATTTCGACGATCTCGACCCCCTGGATGCGGAGCCGGCGGTGGAGGTGGTGCGCCTGCGGCCGGGCGACAGCCTGCCGGTGGACACCGACCTCGTGCTGCTGATCGGCTCGAAGGCGACGATCTCCGATCTCGCGGCGCTGAAATCCAGCGGGCTGCATCACGACATCATCGCCCATGCCCGGCGCGGCGGGCGGGTTCTGGGCCTGTGTGGCGGCTACCAGATGCTCGGGCGGTGGGTGGCCGATCCCGACGGCATCGAGGGTCCGCCGGGCCGCGCCGCGGGGCTCGGGCTGCTGAATGTGGAAACGGTGCTCGCGGGCGAGAAGCGTCTGGTCGCCGTGGCCGGGCAGTCCTGCCTTCAGGCGCCCTTCGCCGGCTATGAGATGCACATGGGCGAGACCACGGGCGCGGACACCGCCCGGCCTTTCTCGCGCCTCTCGACCGGCGACGCGGACGGCGCCACCTCCGCAGACGGGCGTATCATGGGCAGCTATGTGCATGGCCTGTTTGCGCACGATGCCCAGCGCGCTGCCTGGCTCGCCGCGCTGGGCGCCGGCGCGCCGCAAATCTCATACGAGGCGCAGGTGGACGAGACCCTGGATGCGCTCGCCGCGCATCTGGAAGCCCACCTGGACCTCGACCTTCTGCTCAGCCTCGCGCGATGACCACCAGCACGGCGCAGAACAAGGCGAGGCCCATGAGGAGGCGGCTCGCGATCCGGTAGAGATGGAGGGCGGAGCGGATGTCGGCGGCATCGATCTCGCGCCGGCCGTCGCCCATGAAGGGCAGGTCGGCGGGCACGCCGGCATAGGTGCGCGGGCCCGCAATGGCGATGCCGAGGGCGCCGGCCATGGCCGCTTCCGGCCATCCGGCATTGGGCGAGCGGTGCTTGCCGGCATCGCGCCGCACCGCGCGCCAGGCCCCCGCCGGCGATGCGCCTTGCATGAAGACGGCGGCGGCGATGATCAGCAGGCCGGAGAGGCGCGAGGCGGGGAGATTCACCAGATCGTCGAGCCGCGCCGAGGCCCAGCCGAACGCCTCGTGGCGCGGCGTGCGATGGCCGATCATGCTGTCCGCGGTATTGATGGCCTTGTAGGCCGCGATGCCGGGCAGGCCGGCCATGGCCATCCAGAAGGCAGGGGCCACGACGCCGTCGGAGAAATTCTCCGCCAGGCTTTCGATGGCCGCCCGGGTGACGCCCGCCTCATCGAGCTGGGCCGGATCGCGCCCCACGATGCGCGAGACCGTGGCGCGCCCCGCTTCGAGCCCGTGGACCTCCAGCGCCTCGGCGACCGCCGCCACATGCTCGTGCAGCGAACGGCGGGCCAGCAGGGACGAGCCGACGAGCGCGGTGAGGATCACCCCACCCGGAAACAGGTCGAGCACATCCGCGAGGAGGGCCGCCGGAATGGCGGCGCTCGCGATCAGCACCAGCAGCGCCAGCACGCCCCGCATGCGCCGGCGGGCAAAGCTCAGCTCCGCCCGGTTCCAGGCCAGGTCGAGGGCGGAAATCAACCGGCCGATCCAGATGACGGGGTGGCCGATCAGGTTCAGCAGGCGGACCGGATAGCCGAACCACGCCTCGATGGCGAGCGCCAGGAAAGTCAGCAGGAAGGTCAAGGCGATCGGGCCCGTTGGTAGCGGGCCGCATGCACGCCGCCCAGGTCAGGTTTAGACCAAGGCCGACGGGCGAGGGAACCCCCTCGTCGGCGAACGGCCGGCGAAGGGATGCAAGTCGGCGATATCCGCCGAATACCGCGGAACACAGCAGAAATCGCGGATTCGGCCGATATCCGGCATCGATCTGCCCGAAATCACGGCTTCATCGGCCGTAGAGGCGCGGAAAAGCGCCAGGAAACCCCGTTCGTCGGCAGGATTTTCCGCGCCGCGTGCGTCACCGGGAGCGCTGAAGCGTCTCGATGGTATGATGGGGCCTAGATGGTCCAGTCCCCCGCATCCTCATCCCGGTGCAGGTAGTTGCGTTCGGAGAGATAGTTGAACACCTGCTCCGCCAATTCCTCCGCCGATTTCTCGCCGCCCGCGAGGCGCAGTTCCGGAGAGTCCGGTGTCTCATAGGGGCTGTCGATGCCGGTAAAATTGGCGAGAAGGCCCTGGCGCGCTTTTTTATACAATCCCTTCGGATCGCGCTGCTCGGCGATGTCCAGCGGCGTATCGACAAACACTTCGATAAACTCGCCCTCGCTCAAAAGCTCCCGGGCCATTTGCCGGTCCGCCTTGAATGGCGAGATGAAGGAGACCAGCACCACGAGTCCCGCATCCACAAATAGACGCGCCACCTCCGCCACCCGCCGGATGTTTTCCACCCGGTCGGCATCTGTAAAACCAAGGTCCTTGTTCAGACCGTGGCGGACATTGTCTCCATCGAGCATGTAAGTGTGGCGCCCGGCGGCATAGAGCTTCTTTTCCACCAGGGAGGCGATGGTGGATTTACCGGATCCCGACAAACCGGTGAACCACAATACGGCCGGTCTCTGATGCTTCAGGGTCGCTCTTGCTTCCTTGGAGACGTCGAGCGCCTGCCAATGCACATTGGTGGCCCGCCGCAGCGCGAACTGGACCATGCCGGCGCCGACCGTCTGGTTGCTCAGCCGGTCGATGACGATAAAGGCACCGGTTTCCGGCACATCCGCGAAGGCATCGAAAGAAAGGGCGTCGCGGCTCGCAACATTCACCACGCCGACTTCGTTCAGCGTGAGCGTCTTTGCCGCCAGCTTCTGGAACGTATTGACGTCCACCTTATGCTTTATTTCCGTGAAGGTGGCGCCGACGGTCCGGGTGCCCATCTTGATCAGATAGGGCCGGCCGGGCAGCAGCGGTTCATCATGCATCCAGATGATCTGCGCCGCGAACTGGTCCGCCCGCTCCGGCCGATGGACCGCATCGGCGAGGATGTCCCCGCGCGAGACGTCCACCTCGTCGGTCAGAGTCACCGTAACCGCTTGTCCCGCAACAGCTTCTGCCAGATCGCCGTCGCGGGTGACGATCGATTTGACGTGGGTGGTGCGGCCGGAACCGGCGACCACGACGCTGTCGCCCGGCCGCACGGACCCGCTGACGATGGTGCCGGAAAACCCGCGAAAATCCAGGTTGGGCCGGTTAACCCATTGTACCGGAAGGCGGAATGGGCGCGAGACCGCCTTCTCGGCGACGTCCACGTTTTCCAGGTATTCGACCAATGCGGGGCCGCGATACCAGGGCGTGTTGGCGCTGCGGGCCATGATATTGTCGCCATAGCGCGCCGAAAGCGGCACCGCCTGGAAGGTCTCGAAGCCGAGGGGCTCGATCAGCTTGGTATATTCGGAGACGATTTCCTCGAACCGGCTCTGCGAAAACTGGACGAGGTCGATCTTGTTCACCGCCAGAACCACATGGCGGATGCCGAGCAGCGAGACGATGAAGGAATGGCGCCGGGTCTGGGTCAGCAATCCTTGCCGCGCATCAACGAGGATGACGGCGAGATCCGAATTGGAGGCCCCGGTCGCCATATTGCGGGTATATTGCTCATGCCCCGGCGTATCGGCGACGATGAACTTGCGCCGCTCGGTATTGAAGAAGCGATAGGCCACATCGATGGTGATGCCCTGTTCGCGTTCCGCGGCGAGGCCGTCCACAAGCAATGCGAAGTCGAGTTCGTCACCGGCGGTGCCGTGCTTGCGTGAATCCTGCGCCAGGGTCGCGATCTGATCGTCGAACAGCAGCTTGGTGTCGTAGAGCAGGCGGCCGATGAGCGTGGATTTTCCATCATCCACGCTGCCGCAGGTGAGGAAGCGCAGCAGGCTCTTGCCTTCGGTTGCGAACAGTTCCGTGAGCGGAGCGACGTTCATCAGAAATAGCCCTCGCGCTTCTTCTTTTCCATCGAAGCGGCATCGTCATGATCGATCAGCCGGCCGGACCGCTCGGAGGTGCGCGCCACCAGCATTTCCTGCACGATGTCTTCCAGCGTGGTCGCCGTGCTGTCGATGGCGGCCGTCAGCGGATAGCAGCCGAGCGTGCGGAAGCGGATCATGCGGTGTTCCGGCGTTTCGCCCGGCAAAAGCGGCATGCGCGCATCGTCCACCATGATCATCTGACCGTCGCGCCAGACAATCGGGCGCTTGGCGGCAAAATAGAGCGGCACGATGGGAATGCGTTCGGCCAATATATATTGCCAGATATCCAGCTCGGTCCAATTGGAGAGCGGGAAGACACGAATGGATTCTCCCGGCTTTACCCGGGCGTTGTAGAGGTTCCATAGTTCGGGCCGCTGGTTCTTTGGGTCCCAGCCGTGATTGGCGGTGCGGAACGAGAACACGCGCTCCTTCGCGCGGCTCTTTTCCTCGTCGCGCCGCGCGCCGCCGAAGGCCGCGTCGAAGCCATGCTGCGTCAGCGCCTCCTTGAGCGCATCGGTCTTCATGACGTTGGTATAGAGCGAGGATCCGTGATCGAACGGGTTGATCCCCTGCGCCAAGCCCTCCTGGTTGGTATGGACCAAAAGGTCGAACCCCAGCGTCTTCGCCATCTCGTCCCGGAAGGCGATCATCTCGCGGAACTTCCAGGTGGTATCCACATGCAGGAGCGGGAAGGGGGGCTTCGAGGGGTAGAAGGCCTTCATCGCAAGATGAAGCATCACCGCCGAATCCTTGCCGATCGAATAGAGCATCACCGGATTGCGGGATTCAGCCGCGACCTCGCGCAGGATGAAGATCGATTCCGATTCAAGACGCTGAAGATGCGTCAGTCGATTGGGCGACACGTTCGGCATTCCTTGTTGTCTCGGCCGCCGTCCGGCCTGGAGGGCGGCTTAGCCGCCGGCACGGGCGGATGAAGGCCGCACCAGATTGCGATCGCCATAAGCGACGAAATGGGGATTGGCGAAGGGCGCTTCCCCCGCCTGCAAGCACCGCCCGTAGGTGAGCGGGCGGCCGTCCATGGTGGTCACCACGCCCCCCGCCGCGCGCAGAACGGCGTCGCCGGCGGCGGTATCCCATTCCATCGTGCGGCCGAGGCGGGGATAGAGATCCGCCGCGCCCTCCGCCAGGAGGCAGAATTTCAGCGAGGAGCCGGCGGCGACGAACGAATCCACCTGGAATTGGCCGAGCCAGTCGCTGGTTTCAACCGTGCCGTGGGAGCGGCTGCCGATGGCGGAGAGCCGGGCAGGGGCGTTGCGCACCTTGATGGGCGCGAGCGAGGCCAAGCGGTCGTCACGCACCTCGCCCTTCCAGGCGCCGGAGCCGACCGCCCCGGCATAAAGCACGCCCAGGGCGGGTGCATAGACCACCCCCGCGCTCGGCGCGCCCTGCTCGATGAGGGCGATATTGACCGTGAATTCGCCGTTGCGGGAAACGAATTCCCTTGTCCCGTCGAGGGGATCCACGAGAAAGAAACGCGTCCCCGCATCCGGGATGCGACCGGCGGCCGCCTCCTCCTCGGCGACCACGGGAATATCGGGATAGAGGCGCGCCAGTCCCTCCAGGATCAAAGCCTCGGCATCGCGGTCCGCCTGCGTCACCTGCGAGGCGTCGGCCTTCTCGCTGACGCTGAAATCTGTGGCATAGATGTCGAGAATGACACGGCCGGCGCGCAGGGCCAGCGAGACAAGCCCCGAGACCAGTTCGGGAACGGGAGAAACCTGAGCCATGGGCGCGCGCTGAAACCAATCCTGTCGGCTGCAAACTAATCGTCCCTTCCCACGTTTGCAATGTGGATGCGGGAAATTAAACATATCACATATTTTCGACGTTTATTGTGAAATGCAAACCGCGGCCTCCGCACGCCCGGGGTCTCGTTCTGCGCCGCAGACCGTGCCATAACGCGGCCGCTGGATCGGGCGGGCCAAACAAGTGCAGGAGAACGTGCGTGAGCCATGACATCGTCCCGAACGCGGTCGTTGAGGTCGGCGGTCTCAAGATTTCGAATCGGGCACCGCTCACGCTGATCGCGGGGCCCTGCCAGATCGAAAGCCGCGATCATGTGCTGGACGTGGCGAAGGAGCTTTCGGCGATCACCAGGCGTCTCGGCATGGGCCTGGTGTTCAAATCCTCGTTCGACAAGGCGAACCGCACCTCCATATCGGGCGCACGCGGCATCGGGCTCAAGGCGGCGCTGCCTATTTTCGCGGAGATTCGCGAAACCATCGGCGCCCCGGTTCTCACCGACGTGCACGAGATCGACCAGTGCGCTCCGCTCGCCGAGGTGGTGGATATTCTCCAGATTCCCGCCTTTCTCTGCCGCCAGACGGATCTCCTCATCGCCGCCGCGCAGACCGGCCGGGTGGTGAACGTGAAGAAGGGCCAGTTCCTGGCCCCCTGGGACATGAAGAATGTGGTGGCCAAGCTCACCCAATCCGGCAATCCCAACGTGCTGGTGACCGAGCGTGGCGTTTCGTTCGGCTACAATACGCTCGTGTCGGACATGCGCGCCTTGCCCGAGCTGGCGGCGACAGGCGCCCCGGTGGTATTCGACGCCACCCATTCGGTGCAGCAGCCCGGAGGGCAGGGCGCCTCCTCCGGCGGACAGCGCGAATTCGTCCCCGTGCTTGCGCGCGCAGCGGTCGCCGTGGGCGTGGCGGCGGTGTTCATCGAGACTCATCCCGATCCCGACCATGCCCCCTCGGACGGCCCGAACATGATCGCGCTGAGGCATATGGAACCGTTGCTGCGCGCGCTTCAGGCGTTCGATGTCCTCGCCAAGGGGCCGCTTGTGTCTGAAATCGCTTGACGGCCGGCACGCGCGACGGTCGCATGCCTGCTCGGCGGCGCGGACGTACCGAAACGTAATCGCTCACATGCCCGATTGCCTGGGCGGTGGGATGGTTTAAGGAAAAGCGCCGCGTCCTTGCTGCACCGCCGCGCGAACCGGCGCGATGTTGTAAGTGACGGGCACCATTCGGCGAAACTGGGACTTTGGCGCACATGCGCATTGCGATGATCGGAACGGGATACGTTGGGCTGGTATCCGGAGCGTGTTTCGCGGATTTCGGGCATCGGGTCACGTGCATCGACAAGGATGCCAGCAAGATCGCGATGCTGGAGAAGGGCGAAATCCCGATCTTCGAGCCCGGGCTGGACGAGCTTGTGCACCGCAATGTGGCGGCGGGCCGGCTGGATTTCGCCACCGACCTGACGGACGCGGTGAAAGAGGCCAACGCGGTTTTCATCGCCGTCGGCACGCCCTCGCGGCGCGGCGACGGGCATGCGGACCTGTCCTACGTCTACGCAGCGGCGCGCGAGATCGCGGCGGCGGCGGACGGATATACCGTGGTTGTGACCAAATCGACCGTTCCCGTGGGCACCGGCGACGAGGTGGAGCGGGTGATCCGTGAGACGCGCCCGGATGCGGACATTTCGGTCGTCTCGAATCCGGAATTCCTGCGCGAGGGCGCCGCGATCGAGGATTTCAAGCGACCCGACCGGGTCGTGGTGGGCAGCGAGGAGCCGCGCGCCCGCGAGGTGATGGCGCAGGTGTACCGGCCGTTGTCGTTGAACAATCTGCCGCTCCTGTTCACCAGCCGGCGCACGTCGGAGCTGATCAAATATGCCGGGAACGCGTTCCTGGCGATGAAGATCACCTTCATCAACGAGATCGCCGACCTGTGCGAGGAGGTGGGGGCGAACGTTCAGGAAGTCGCCCGCGGGATCGGCCTCGACAACCGCATCGGCGGCAAGTTCCTGCATGCGGGGCCGGGCTATGGCGGCTCGTGCTTTCCGAAGGATACGCTGGCGCTGACGCGCACGGCGCAGCAGGCGGGCACGCCGCTGCGGATCATCGAGACGGTGGTCGCGGTGAACGACGTGCGCAAGCTGGCGGTGGGCAAGAAGGTGATCCGCGCCCTCGGGGCCGACCCGCGCGGCAAGACGGTGGCGGTGCTCGGGCTGACGTTCAAGCCGAACACGGACGATATGCGCGAAAGCCCGGCGATCGCCATCGTGAACACGCTTCTGGATCGTGGCGTGAAGGTGCGCGCCTATGATCCGGAGGGGATGGAGGAAGCCAGGAAGGTGCTGCCCTCCACCGTGGAATACGGCACGGGTCCCTATGACATCGCGCAGGGTGCGGACGCGATCGTGATCGTCACGGAATGGGACGCGTTCCGGGCCTTGGACTTCGTGAAGCTCAAGGCGATCATGACGCAGCCGGTGCTGGTGGATCTGCGCAATATCTACCGGGCCGACGAGATGGCAGCGCTCGGCTTCAGCTATGACAGCGTCGGAAGGCCGGGCAGGCAGGTCGGCGCAGGCGTCAGCAACGCCGCAGAGTGAGGCGCGTCCCGGGGCTGTGGCGCGCCTAAGGCGCTCCGCGGCCCGCGCACATTGCCGCGCGGAGATTGGCGCCGCGCATCGCCATGAAAGTCAGAAATCCGGGTATGGGGCAGGGCTCTTGGACTGAGCCCGTGAGGCGGAGGCGCGGCTTCCGAGGGATGGCCCGGCGGCGGCTCGGCCCCATACAAAAATCGCAGAAGAGATATTATGGAACCGAAAATGGCGCTGTCGTTATTTGGCGAGAACCCGATAGACGGACGCCACGCCGATCTTGTGCCGCTCGGCGATGGCGGAGCGCGTCATGCCTTCGGCGGCGAACTGCTTGATCTCATCAGCCTTGGCGCGGGCGGTCGGAGCGCGGCCCTTATACTTCCCCTCACCCTTCGCCTTGGCTATCCCCTCGCGCTGGCGTTCCAGCATCATTTCGCGCTCGAACTGCGCGACGGCTCCGAGCATGTTCAATTAGCTTTCCGGTCAGCGTCGCCGTGTCCAGGTTCAGCGCCAGGACGCGCAACGCGACGCCTTTCTTCTCCAGGCGGGCGACGATCTCCGACAGGTGAGCGACCGAACGGGCGAGACGGTCGAGCTTCGTGACCACCAGAACGTCGCCTTCGAGGACAAACTCGATGGCGGTTTCGAGCTGCTGGCGGGCGGCGACAGACGAGGCCTGTTCGCGGAAAAGCTTCTCGACGCCCGCAGCAACCAGGTCGCGTTCCTGCGCCTCGAAACCAGCGACCTGCTCAACGGTCGAAGTGCGCGCGTATCCGATGATCATGGCCGCTGGTGGCCATCGTAAAGCAAAAGCGGGGGCACTTCTGCGCCGCCGCTCGATTTCGCTATTTCTTCCGCCGGCCTGATCTGATCAGCCAGCACTGGCCAGAGTGGCCATGGCCTCCGAAGGTTTCGTCTCCGGCGTCGCCTTAGCGCGCCGGCGGAAGAAGAGATTTTCGCCCTTAGTCGGCAATTGTTCGAAGTCGGCGGCGAGCGCCTTGAGCACGGCACTGTGCGAACCGGGGCGGAAGCGCTCATGCGTCTCAGCTACGATTAGATCGACCTTGTGGAGCCATTCCTCGGTGCTTTCAGAGAAAAGTTCCAGTTCCGCGCCTTCGATGTCGACCTTCAGCACATCGATATGGTCGATGCCAAATTTCTGCATGAGCGTCGGTAGCTTATAGCACGGCGTCAGTCTGCTGCCTTTCCGGGCTTCGGCGGACACTTGCACGCCCCAGGCGCCAAGCGCACTCCCGTCTTCGGCTTCGGTGAACAGGTTAATTTCGCCGTCCTCGCACCAGATGGCAGCGCGAACTGCGGAAATACGTTCGCCCAAAAGTCGCACATTATCCTCAAGCATGCGGAAATTGTCGGCTTCTGGCTCGACGGCGAGGATTTTTGCGTTCGGATACTTTAGGGCGAAGAAAACGCTAGCTAAGCCGATATTGCCGCCGAGATCGACGATGGTGCGCGCCGTCTCAGGTAGGTTTTCGCTTTCATACTCGTGGCGCGTGAACACCTGGGTGAAGGTCGGGATATCGGAGGTGCACGCGCGCATGGCGACGACGTAGCCGCTGCCTGGCAGGGCAACTGAGATGCGGCTCACCAGAAAGGTCTGCCCGTCGATGGAGACATTATACAGGTCATCGACTTTTAGCGGCTTGATTGTTTCGTGGACGAGCGTGCCCGTCGACGTGACAACGAAGACATCAGGCGGGAATTTTTCCCAGTGCACAGTGATCCGGTCGTCTTGTTGGGTGAAGATCCCGCGGCTTTTGTGATGTTCGTGTTCGACGGTTCCGTCCGCTGTCGAAAGGAGAAGGCGTCCCTTCCAATGCGGATGAATGGCTTCGACGGCTAAAACATTCACGGCCTTTAATCCTCTAAAATCCTATGAACTACTTGGTAGAGTGACGAAAAAACCCCCGACTGTCAAAAGTCATGCGCTCTAGACAAGAACGTGCCTCATATGGTCATGGGGTCGAGGAGGGCGGCGGTGATCGCCGATCCCCTGGTATTTTGACGAGCGCACGGCCCCCTTCTGCATTGCGGAGTGGCTACGCAGAGGAATGCAAATCCTTGTACCCCGGCTCGGCTGATAAGGTCGATTATCGAACTATCTCCTCCTGCGTCCCGGGACATGAGGCCTGAGGAGGCCGCTGACTCGGGCGCCGCCGGCGGTTCAGCGCAGAAAAAAAAGCCGGTACCGCTCTCGGCGGCACCGGCCTTGATCTCTCGGCTCGGCGTTCAGAGCGAACCGGTCAATAGCGCCACGCCCGCGAGGGAGATGGCGGCACCGGCGCGGCGTACCCACACCTGGCCGGACGTTTCGCCGAGCCGTCCAATGCCGAAGCCAAGACCCAGGCCAGCGAGATGCAGCAGCGCGGTGCCGAGCATGAAGCCGAGGCCATAGGACAGGCCGCCGGCATTCTCCGGCATCTCAGCGCCGTGGGCGTGGCCATGGAACACGGCGAACATGCCGACAATGCCCATGGCGAAGGCCAGAGGCGCCTTCACCCCCATCGCCACGGCGGCTCCGAGAACGACCACCGACAAGGCGATGCCTGTCTCGACGTATGGCAGGTCGAAGCCGCCCATGCCCAGGGCGCCGCCGGCCGCCATCAAGGCCACGAAGCTGGCCGGAAGCAGCCAAAGGGCGCGGCCGCCCATCTGCCAGGCAAGAATCCCGACCGTGACCATGGCCAGCACGTGATCGAGGCCGGTCACCGGATGCATGAAGCCATGGACAAAGCCGTGGGTGGCCCCGACGCCGGTATGGGCGAAGGCCAAGGAAGGAGCCAGTGCCAGGGCGCCGGCAATTGCGAGGACACGAAAGGCGGGACGGGTCATAAAGCCACTCTCCTGAAGAACGGGTTCATCTTGCATCAAACTCAACAGATCCGGGGCAATTGATCGCCGACCAGCATGTCCACGATGCGCTCGCCGCCAAACCGCGTTTCCATCACGACGCGGCCGGGCCGCTCCGCCACGACGGTGCCGATGGCGACAGCCCCCTGCCCCAGCGGATGCACGCGCCATGCCGAAAGCGCGGCGGCCGCCTCCTCGGCGGGCACCACCGCGACCAGCTTGCCCTCATTGGCAAGATAGAGCGGGTCGAGGCCCAGAATCTCGCAAAAGCCGTTCACCTCGGGGCGGATCGGCAGATCCATTTCGCGCACCCGCACGCCGACCGCGCTTGCCTCGGCCAATTCGTTGAGCACGGCCGCAACACCGCCGCGCGTGGCGTCCCGCATCATCCGAACCCCCGGCGCGGCCGTTACGAGAACATCGACAAGCTCGTGCAATGGCGCGCAGTCGCTCGCGATCGTGGTCTCAAGCGCGAGATCCCCGCGGGCATTCAGAATGGCCGCCCCGTGGTCGCCGAGCAGGCCGTTCACCAGCACCACGTCGCCCGGCCGCGCCCGGTCGATGCCCACATGGAGGCCGGTTCGCACCACGCCGATGCCGGTGGTGGTGATGAAAAGCTTGTCGCAGGCCCCGCGCGCGACCACCTTCGTATCGCCGGTGACGATGGAGACGCCGGCCGCCGCCGCCGCGCGCGCCATGGACGCCACGACGGCACGCAGGGTTTCGACCGGCAATCCCTCCTCGATGATCACCGCGCACGAGAGCGCCACCGGCCGTGCGCCGCCGACGGCGAGATCGTTCACCGTGCCGCAGACGGCGAGGGTGCCGATGTCTCCGCCGGGGAAGAACAGCGGGTCAACGACGAAGGAATCGGTCGTGAAGGCGAGCCGGTCGCCGAGCTTGGCCAATGCGGTCAGATCGAAGCGCGCCTGGTCTTCCGGCGCGGGGTGCCCTGCCCCAGCGAAGGTCTCCAGGAACACATCCTCGATGAGGTCGCGCATGGCCGTGCCGCCGCCGCCATGGGCGAGCGTCACGGTGGCCTGCGTCACGCGGCGGCGGGGGCGCACGGGCCGGTCAAAAGGAATATTCATGCCGCCCCCTTCATGCCGCCATACTGATAATAGGCGGCGCAAGCGCCTTCCGAGGAAACCATCAGCGCGCCGAGCGGCATTTCGGGCGTGCAACTGGTGCCGAAGACCGGGCAGGCCCAGGGCTTCACGGCGCCGGTGAGCACCTCGCCGCAGCGGCAGGCGGCGGGATCGGCGACCTTCACATCCGGCACGGCGAAGCGCCGTTCGGCATCGAAGCGGGCCAAGGGCTCGCGCAGCCGCACGCCCGATTCGGCAATGGAGCCGAGCCCGCGCCATTCGAAGGTGGGGCGGGTCTCATACACCTGCGCCACTGCGGCAAGCGCAGCCGGATTGCCGCGGTCCGGCACCACGCGGGCATATTGATTCTCGATCCGCGCCTCGCCCGCCGCGAGCTGCCGCAGCACCATCAGCAGGGATTGCAGCAGGTCGATGGGCTCGAACCCCGCCACCACCAGCGGGCGGCGGAATTCCTCGGCGATGAAGCGATAGGGCGCCGTGCCGATGACCATGGAGACATGGCCCGGCCCGATGAAGCCGTCGATGCCGAAATCCGGCTGCTCCAGCAGCGCGCGCAGCGTGGGAATGATGGTGATATGATTGCAGAACAAGGAGAAATTCGAGAGTCCTTCGCGCGCGGCGCGCAGCACGGTGAGGGCGGTCGACGGCATGGTGGTTTCAAAACCCAGCCCGAAGAACACCACCTCGCGACCGGGATTGCGCCGCGCCAGCTCCAGCGCGTCGAGCGGCGAATAGACCATGCGCACGTCGGCGCCATCCGCTTTCGCCTGGAGCAGGCTTTTGCGCGAGCCCGGCACGCGCATGGCATCGCCGAAGGTGGCGAAGATGACCTCCGGCCGCTCCGCGATGGCGACGCAATCGTCCACCCGCCCCATGGGCAGCACGCAGACCGGACATCCCGGCCCGTGCACGAACTCGATGATGTCTGGCAGCAGCCCTTCCAGGCCGTACCGGAAGATGGCGTGGGTGTGGCCGCCGCATACCTCCATGACAGCCACGGGATTGGTGCGGCCGCGCTCCAGGCGGATCGCGAGCCCGTCGATTTCGCGGATCAGTCCGGCCGCCAGGGCCGGATCGCGGAATTCACTGACGAAACGCATGATCGCCCCCTGCCCGGCCCGTGGACGCCGGCTCGACACTGCCGGTGCGCATCGCGTCCATCTCCGCATCCATCTCGCCGATCTCGGCGAGCACCTTCAGCGTGGCTGCGGCCTCGGCCTCGTCGATGCGGCTCATGGCGAAGCCCACATGCACCAGCACCCACACGCCGATCAGTGCGTCCAGAGGCGCGCCCGGCTCGGCCACGCACACGACGTCCACGCTGCGGCGGACGCCGGAAACATCAACGATCGCCAGCATCGCGTCCGCGTCCGCTATGGCGACGATCCGACCGGGAATCCCGAGGCACATGGGTTCGTCTCCTCAATGGCGCGCGAAGGTGCGACCGCGGGCGATACCGTAGCGGTCGATCTTGGCCCGCAGGCCGACGCGGGACAGGCCGAGTTCCTCGGCCGCCCGGCTCTTGTTCCAGCGACAGCGCACGAGCGTTTCCATGAGGATGGACGCCTCGATGCGCTCGATACGCTCCTTAAGCAGCCCGCCGTCGGGCAGACCCCCGTCGGGCAAGGCGATCTGCTGGGATACGCCCTCCGGGGCGGCGGCGGCGCGCACCACATGGGGCGAGAGCAGATCGGCGCCCAGCTGGGGGCCGGTGGAGAGCACCAGCATGCGCAGCACCTCGTTCTGCATCTCGCGCACATTGCCCGGCCAGTCATAGGCCTCCATGCAGGCGAGCGCTTCGTCGGTGAAGCCCTTCACCACCTTGCCGTGAAGGTTGCACAGGCTATCCAGTATGGCGGTGGCGAGCACGCGCAGATCGGCGCGTCGCGCGCGCAGGGCCGGCATCATCAGCACCATGGCGGACAAGCGGTAGTAAAGATCCTCGCGGAAGCGCCCGCCCGCGACCTCCTGCGTCAGGTCGCGGTGGGTGGCGGACAGCACCCGCACGTTGACGCGCTTGGCTTCGTTGGAGCCAACGGGCCGGATCTCCCCCTCTTGAAGGAAGCGCAGAAGCTTCACCTGAAAGGCGGGGGAAACGTCGCCGATCTCATCCAGCAGCACCGTGCCACCGTCCGCCTCGTCCAGCAGGCCGATGCGGGTGGTGTGAGCGCCGGTGAAAGCGCCCTTCTTGTGGCCGAACAGTTCGGATTCCAGCAATTCATCGGGGATCGCCCCGCAATTGACCGCGAAGAACGGGCGCTCCGAACGCAGGCTGGAATAATGGATCGCCCGCGCGAGCAGCTCCTTGCCGGTGCCGGTCTCGCCCTGGATCAGGACCGGAACGTCGAACACGGCCACCTGGGCGGCGCGCCGGCAGGTCTCGTTCAACGGGCTCTCGGGACTGCGGATCAAGGTATCGAAATGGAAATTCCGTGCCACGCGCTCGTGCTGGGCCGCCAGGCGGGCCTGCGCCACTGGGGCGGCGAGCTTCAATTCCAGCGAGAGACGATGATGGTCGCGTTGCAGGGCGAACAGATGGGCCGCATTGCGCGCCACCAGAAGCAGCTGGTCCGGATGCCAGGGCTTGGTGATGTATTGGTAGATTCCCGCCCCGTTGATCGCCCCGATCATATCCTCCGGCTCGGTATAGCCGGTGACGATCACCCGCACGATTTCCGGCCAGCGCTCACGCACTTCGGTCAGGAACGCGACGCCGGAGACCTCGGGCATGCGCTGGTCGCAGAAGATCGCTTGAACCCACTCGCTTTCCAGTATGCGCCGCGCCTCGGCCGCGCCGAGGGCGGTGAAGACCTCGAACTCCTCGCCGAGCACGCGGGCCATCACCTCGACCGAGCGAGGCTCGTCATCAACCAGGAGAAGGGCGGGCCGCGTGCTCACCCCTTTACTCCGCCGCCGTATGAAAGGCGCCGCGCAGCGCCTGCGCCCGCTGTTCGGCGGCCCGCGCCAAGTCCTCGAGCCGGGTCCGCCGGGCGTCCTCCAGCCATGCCAGCCATTCCGCAAATCCCGCGCCGGACCGGGCGGACAGGGTAATCACGCGGGCCGTGGGATTGATGCGCGCGATATTCGCGACGATGGCGTCGAAATCCACGTCGAGATGCGGCAGCAGGTCCGCCTTGGTGAGCAGCACCAGATCGGCGCCCTGGAAGATATCCGGATATTTCAGCGGCTTGTCCTCGCCCTCTGTGACGGAGAGGAGGGTGATGCGCGTGTCCTCGCCGAGATCGAACGCCGCGGGACACACCAGATTGCCGACATTTTCGATGAACAACACGCCGCCGGCCGGGAGCGGCAGCCGCTCCATGGCGTGGCCCACCATGTGCGCGTCCAGGTGGCAGCCCTTTCCGGTGTTGATCTGGACCGCGGGAAAACCCACGGCGCGAATGCGTTCGGCATCGTTCGCGGTCTGCTGGTCGCCCTCGATGACGGCGGCCGGAACGCGGCCGGCGAGCGCTTTCAGGGTCTCCACCAGCAGCGTCGTCTTGCCGGCGCCGGGACCTGCGAGCAGGTTCAGGGCGAACACCCCGTCCGCCGCGAGCCGGGCCCGGTTCTGCGCTGCGAATCCGTCGTTCTTGGCCAGGATATTCTGCTCGATCTCCACCATGCGGCGCGCATCAAGGCCGGGCGCGTGGCTGTGCTGCGGCCGGGCCGGCTCGCCGGCGTCGTGGGGATGGTCGTGGGAATGGGAATGCCCGTGCGCATGCTTGTGATGGTGCGTCCCCGTGGGGGCGTCCGCATCATGGGAATGGGCGCCCTGCCCCGGCTGCGCCGCATCGGGACCGGACAGGGTGACGGCATCGGATCCACAACCGCAGGCGACGCACATCACACGACCTCCAGGTCTTTGATTTTCATCTCGGTACCGCCGTTGGGCACCAGCCGTTCGCCGCCGCAGGCGGGGCACGGGTCGAGCCGCCCGGCGAGCGGCACCGTCGTTCCGCAGGTGAAGCACCAGGCGGTGCCGCTCTCTTCGAGCATCACCAGCTCGGCGCCTTCGGCAAGCGAGCCGCGCATCACGACATCGAAGCCGAAGCGCAAGGCCTCGGGCTCGACGCCGGCGAAAGCGCCGATCGCCAAGCGTACCCGCGTGACGCGCGAAAAATTCTGCGCCTGTGCCGCATCTTCCAGAGCGGCACGCAGGCTCTCGCACAGCGCCATCTCGTGCATGTCAGGCCTCCGGTACGAAATGGAGGGTCAGCGGAACACAGGGATTGACCGCGCATTCGGCAATCCGCGCCAGCATCTGCGCCTCTCGCCGCGCCGGCAAGGCCGCGAGCATCTGCGCGAACAGGCCGCCGGGCGCGAGGTTCCAGGCGCTCGGGGTGCGCACGCGATAGGCGAGAACACGGCCGTCTTTCACCGTCGCACGATGAACGAGCATCCCTCGCGCCGCCTGCGCATAGCCGATCCCCGCCCCGGCTTGCCCATGAAGCCTCGCGTCGCGGCCGCCCTGCGCCATCCACAGCAGATCGACGATCCGCGCGAGCAGGCGCGCGAACAGGCTCGCCCCTTCCTTCTGGAGCAGCGCGCGGATCACCGGCGCGACGCGCACGCGTGCCAGAACCGTGGCCTCGTGGCGGGACGAAGGCGCGTCCTCCATCAGGGGCGAATCCAACGCTTCCACATCCATTGGGGGAAGCGCGGCCCGGCCCCACGCGGGGTCCAGGCGCTCGCGCAGGTCGCGCAGCAGCCCTGCGGTCGGCGTCGGCGCGCGGGCCAGCCAGGCGTCCAGATCGGAGAGCGAGAATGCCGGCAGATCGTCCCCGCCGCAGACATGTCGCGCCAGCTCCGCCGGCATCCCACGTCCGAGCAGGGCAAGGCCGGTTCTGTCGGAGGACATGCCGAGCATGCCGGGCCAAAGATGAAACAGCGCGACCCCGTGGTCGCGCACGGTCTCGGCCCGCATCGCGCCGGCGTTTTCGGCGTCGGGCACTCCGAGCGCATGGCATGCGGCGGCATGGTGCGCGGCCCCGCAGAGATTGAACAGGCGCGGCAGCAGCTCCAGCGCTTCTTCCACGCGCCGGCCCACCAGCAGCGGCTCGGGATCGGGCATCGGCACGCTGGTGAAGTGCCAGCCCGCCGCGATACCGGGCCGCGCGATGGTCAAAGCTTCGGTCATGCCGGCTCCGCTGCCGGGCGCGCGCCGGCGGCGGCGCCGAAGATCAACTCACGGCGCGTGGGCTGGGTCGAAAGCACCGGCCGTTGCTCCGCGCCGTCCGGCGATGCGGCGTCATCGCGCGAAGCCGCAGCCTCCGCGGCTTCGAGCGCCGCCAGTTCCTCGGTGCGGCGACGGCGGATTTCGGCCGTCGGCGCGCCCTCCTCGCGGTTCGCGGGATCGAGCAAAGCGATCAACGCCGCCTGGGCGGTTTCCGTGGCCTGGAGCATCGAGGTGAAGTCGAACATGGGCGAAAACAGCGAGCAGGCCTTGTAGGGGCCGGTTTCCGGGCGGTTCGCGCCGAGAAATTCATACCAGCCCGAGGGAAAGGCGATCAGCTCCTTGGTGCCGGTCGCAAGGCGGGTCCAGTCCTCGTCCGGGCCGGGCAGCAGGACGAGGTTCATGAACCAGGGGGTGACCAGCATGCCGAAAACCCTGCCCTCGTGGACGCGGAAGCCCACGGCCTTCACCGACAAGGTCTCGTTGACGATGGGAACGCCACGCATCTGGCCCGCGTGAATCTCGCGGAACGCGGCTTCCAGGCGCGGCGGCACCGTGCGGACAATCTCCTCCAGGCGCGGATCGACAGCCGGCGCGGGCGCGGCGGCGCCCCCCTCTCCCTGGTCGAGCACCATGAATTGGTCGCGCTCGCCATCGCACACCGGGCAGCGCCACTGCTCCGGCAAGTCGACGAACGCGGTGCCGGCGGGAACCTGCCAGGTCTCGCACCCCTCGGCGGGGTCATAGACGTGCCAGCACACCTTGCATTCCAGGCGGGTCTTCGGATCGAGCCCGCCGTTCGCGCCGCGAAACGAACCTTCAAACCGCATGATCGGTCCTCATCGCATGGCCTCGAGCACTTCGCTCAGCCGTTCGGCGGAATCGGCGATGTCTTCCGGCGCGGCGCAGGCGACCTCCGGCAGATCGGTGATTTCAAGCGTGTCGAGGATCAGCATGTCTGTGGAATTGTAATACCGCACGCGCCAGACATCGCGCCGCGCCGCCGCGTCGATCCGGCAATTGCCGTAGCCGCGGGACAGAATGGTGAGGCCGCCGACGCCGACCGCCGCGTCGATCAGCGCTAGATCCTCGGGCGTGTGCGGGAGGAGGGAGAAATTGATCACATGGGGCGGCGTTCCCGGCGCGCGCGCTTCGGTGCGGTGGGCGATCTCCGCGATGACCGGCGGCGCGTTGACGACCCCGGAGCGCGGCCGGGCGGTATCCGCCAGATCGATTTCCCAATGCGCGGGAAAGGCCCGCAGAAGGGCGCCGCGGGGAAAGGCTCCGACCTCGATCCGGTCCACACCGTCGGCGCCGCGCACCCGCCAGACCCCGGCGAAGGTCGCCTCCTGGATTTCCAGCGGCGCACCGCCGCCGCTGACGCGCACGGCGACTTCGCCCTCGCCCAGCGCCTCGTCGATCAGCCGCCGGTTCGCCGCGTCGAAGCCGGCCAGCGAGACGGAAGCATGGGCGCCGGGTTTCCAGCTCTCCAAAGCCCGCTGCACCTCCTCCAGGGCAGCGAAGGCCGGCGCATGGCGGGCCTTGTCTTCTACCTCCGGAAGATGGGGTTCATAGACGCGCATGCCCGAGGGCATGGGCAGGTAGGCGAGGCCGTCTGCGCCCTCGGTCTGGCTGCCGGGCCCGAACCCGATCGGCGGCTGGGTGGCGATGGGAAGCGATGCCATTGCGCGATCCTCAATGGGTCATACAGGCATCGGCGAGCACCGTGCCGAGCCGGGTGAGATATTCGTCCCAATCGCGCATGCGGGCGATGGACCCGATGGGATCGCCGTCACGCAGCACCACGATCGCCGGAAGGGCGAGGGCGAGGGCCTCGCGCAGGGCGCGTTCGATTGCTGGCCCGGCCACCGCGCCGGTCAGAGGGCGTCGCCCGCCCTCGAGCGCCCGCACCAGCTCGGGCAGCACCGCCGCGATGTCGGGCGTCTCCATGTGCGATTTTCCGTACGCCGGCAGGAACAGCAGCCGGTCGCGGGGATCGGTGCCGAGATCCTCGGGCGTATCCACATAGGCATAGCCATGGGTGGTGATGAGCCGCTGGACCAGGGGATGGAGCGCAGCCGCGGCGGGCGGGATCTCGGATGCTATCTCGGGCATCAGGCTTCCTTTCGGCCGGCGGCCAGGGCGGCGGCAAGGTGGGGCGGCAATTGTGGTTCGCGGTCGAGATCGGCGAACGCGGCATCGAGCGCCGCGCTTGGGCCGGCGCCGGTGATGACGGCGGATAGGGCGGCGAGCGCTTCGGCGATGAGGCGCGCCTCGCGGGCATCCAGAACCCGCCGGGCCGACCCCAGAAAGACCAGGACGTGGTCGCCGATCCCCGCCTCCGGAACGAGGCAGAGGTCGATCCGCTCCACGCCCGCTTCGCTTTCGCACCGGGCGAAGTCACCATTGCGTTCAAGGATGCGCATGGGCACGCCGACGCACATGCTCAGGCCCCCTCGCTTCTGAGGGCGAGGACGCGTTCATCGCCGATGCGGCAGGCGTCCTCTGCGCTGGGGCGACCGGATTCATAGGCGTAGCGGGCGACCGCCGGGGCGAGCACCGCATCGTCGGTCTGGGTGCGCGGCGTGAGCGTGACGCCGAATGCGTCGCGCAGCAACGACACCACGTGCGCGGCCGCGGGCGCCACCTGCGCCGCCACCACCTCTGTCAGGCCGCCGCCGTAATCATCCAGCGTGTGGGGCTGCACCCCCACCAGACGCAGGACACGGGGCGCGCAGCCGCGCAATTGAAGCAAGGCCAGGACTTCCTGAAAGCCGGTCTGGTGCAGGCTCACCTTGCGGGCGCCGAGCACCGCGGGAACCTCGTCGTCGCTCAGCAGGTGCAGCGTGCCGGGCGGCAGGCCGTAATCGACGGCATCGACGATCACCACGATGTCGGCGTCTTCCAGATGCGGCAGCAGATAGAGGCCCTGTGTGCCGCCATCCAGCAGCGTGACGGCATCGGGCATGACGAAGTCGCGGTCTATGGCCTCGACCACCCGCACGCCGAACCCCTCATCCGCCCAAAGGATGTTGCCAATTCCAAGCACGAGGATGCGATCGTCGGCCATGCGACGCCTTTCTCCCTGGGACGCTCCCGATGCGGTCTGCCGCCGCGGTTTTTTCGACTTGGTCTAATACAAGACCCGTGCCAGCCCTTTGCCGGATCGCAAAATGAGCGCGGACAAGGCCCGGCCCTCGCCACCTACCTGCCCGGTGCCCGCTCTTTGTCAGGAAAGTGTCCATAATTGGGAGAAAATGGAAATAAACCTTCCAAATAAAAAGGCGCGACATATGCCGCGCCTTTCGATCCGCCCGATGACAGGGTCGGCTAGTCCGGGTCGTCGTCCCGGAATGTGCGGTAGCCATTGGTGATGGCCGAGACCATGCTCTGGCGGGACATGATGTCCTCCCGGATCACCGAATAGACGTGGATGATTACGAACACGATGAACACCCACATGCCGAGGTGGTGGAAGGTGTGCACATTCATGCTTCCGCCCAAGGCCGGAATGATCCAGCCGAACAGCCGGTCCTGCCAGCTGCCGAGCCCCTCGCCCTCGGAATAGAGGGCGAACCCGGTTCCGATCATGAACAGGCCGCACACCACCATCACCCAGAACATGAACACCTGGGCGAGCGGGTTATGACCCATGAACTTCAGGGGGCGCGGCTTGAGGAAGGCATACCATTTCACCTCGATCAGCAGGCCGCGCCAGAAGCTCGCCTTCCAGAACGGGAAGGTGAAAAGCTCCCGCGCGTATTGGTTGCCCACCAGCGCCCACAAGGCGCGTCCGATGAAGCCGATGGCGAAGATATAGCCCGCCGCGAAATGCACGAACCGGATCGTCCCCATCATGTAATGGGCGCTGGCTTCCCCCGACAGCGTCGGGAGCGGCGAGCCGATGAGATAGCCGGTGACGCACAGCACCAGGATGGACAGGGCATTGACCCAATGCCACAGGCGCACCGGCGCCTCGTACACGTAAACGGTGGTGAGTTTCCGCGATCCGCTGACCGGCGGGGATGACCCCGCCGGGGAAGCGTGGGAAGGCGCGCCCGCGCCGAGGGAGGTATCGGTCATCGCCCCCTCCCCTCAGCGGACGGTGACGCGGGCGAGTTCCTCGCCGCCCGGCGCCAGCACATGGGTGGAGCAGGCAAGGCACGGGTCGAACGAATGGAGCGTCCGCAGGATCTCCACGGGCTCGTCCGGCCGTTCCATGGGCGTGTTCAGAAGCGAGGCCTCGAACGCGCCGATATTGCCCTTCGGATCGCGCGGGCCGCCGTTCCAGGTGGTCGGGACGACGCACTGGTAATTCTCGATCCGCCCGTCCTTGATCTTGATCCAATGGCCGAGGCCGCCGCGCGGCGCGGCGACCGTGCCGACGCCCTTGGCTTCCTTCGGCCAGGTGGCGGGGTCCCACTTCTCCACATTGGCGGTGGTGCTGTCGCCGGCCTTGATGTTGGCGATCAGATTGTCGAAGTCGGTCAGCATCATCTCGGCGCAATAATGCGCCTCAAGGGCGCGCGCCAGCGTGCGGCCGATGGTGGTGGGAAGCGCCTGCTTCGGCGTCAGGTTGGTGCCGGCCAGCGTGTTGAAGCGACCGAGCGCCTCGTCCACCTGCCCCTTCACGTAATCGACCCCATGGGCATAGGCGAGCGTGTAGCGGGCGAGCGGGCCGACCTCACAGGCATTGCCCTTCCAGCGCGGCGCCTTGATCCAGGAATATTTCGCCGCCTCGTCGACCGCCTCGATATTGGTCTTCGTGCCCTTGGCTGCGGGGCCGAGCTGATAGTTCGGCTCGGTCACGCCATCCCAGGGATGCAGGCCGACGTCGTTCTTGCCGGCGCCATAGGTGTACCAGGAATGGGTGACGAACTCCTGCACCTGCTCGGGGTCGCGCGGGTCGATGGGGTGGATCTCGTTCCAATTGCCGTTGAGGATCACGCCGCCCGGCAGGCGATCCGTGGATTTCTGGCCCTGGATGGCTTCGTAATCGCCATAATCCATGACGTTGGTCGCGGAGAGCCCGCCGCCATAGAGCCAGCCCTTGTAATAGCTGGCGATGGCGATGACGTCCGGCACATAGACGTTCTTGGAGAATTCATAGGCTTCCTGAAGCTTCAGCTTCACGAAGTTCAACCGCTCCATGTTCAGCGGCGCGCCGGCCGACATGTCGCCTTCCATGTTGATGGCGCAGGGCACGCCGCCCACCATGTAGTTCGGATGCGGGTTCTTGCCGCCGAAGATGGTGTGGACCTTGACGATCTCACGCTGGAAATCGAGCGCCTCAAGATAATGGGTCACCGCCAGCAGGTCCGCCTCGGGCGGCAGCTTGTAGGCGGGATTGTCCCAATAGCCATTCTTGAAGATGCCGAGCTGACCGCTCTCGACGAATTTCTTCAGCCGGTTCTGCACGTCGCGGAAATAGCCGGGCGAGGATTTGGAATGGTCGGAAATCGCCTGCTGGAGCGCCGAGGTCGCCTTCGGGTCCGCTTTCAGCGCATTGACCGGGTTCACCCAGTCGAGCGCGTGCAGGTGATAGAAATGCACGACGTGGTCATGCCATTGCAGCACCTTCGCCATGATCTCACGGATCAGGAACGCGTTGTTCGGGATCTTGATCTGCAGGGCATCTTCCACGGCGCGCACCGAGGTGAGCGCGTGGCAGCCCGTGCACACGCCGCAGATGCGCTCGACGAACGCCCACGCGTCGCGCGGATCGCGGCCCTTGAGGATCACCTCAAGCCCGCGCCACATGGTGCCGGTGGAGACCGCGTTGCGGATGACATTGTTGGCGTCCACATTCACTTCGCAACGCATATGGCCTTCGATGCGCGTGACCGGATCGACGACGATGCGGCGCCCGGCGGTGTCCAGGCTGAAGCCGTTGGGGGTCTGGATGGTCACTTGGCGTCTCCCTTATGCTGGGCGCGCTTCAGGGCGCTGACCGCTGCGTGCACCGCCACGGCGCCGCCCACGACGCCCGCAGCCGCGAGCCCGATCTGATCCGCATTGGCTTCCACGCCGAAGCCCCTGCCGTTGATGTCCGCGAGGCGCGCGTACCAGGAGCCCTTGTCCCAGAAGCCGTCCTCCGAGCAGCCGATGCAGCCGTGCCCGGCCTGGATCGGGAAGGAAACGCCGTCGTTCCAGCGCACGGTGGAGCAGGCGTTGTAGGTGGTCGGGCCCTTGCAGCCCATCTTGTAGAGGCAATAGCCCTTGCGGGCGCCCTCATCGTCGAACTTCTCGACATACTGGCCGGCGTCGAAATGCGGGCGCCGGTAGCATTTGTCGTGGATGCGCTGGGAATAGAACATCTTCGGCCGACCCTGGCGGTCCAGCTCGGGAATGCGGTCGAAGGTGAGCATGTAGGTGATGACGCCGGTCATCACTTCGGCGATGGGCGGGCAGCCCGGCACCTTGATGATGGGCTTGTCGAAGATCACCTCGTGCACCGGCGTGGCGCGGGTAGGGTTCGGCCGCGCCGCCTGCACGCAGCCGTAGGAGGCGCAGGAGCCCCAGGAGATGATGGCCTTGGCGTCCTTGGCCACCTTCTTCAACTGGTCCACGAACGGCTTGCCGCCGATGATGCAATACATGCCGTCTTCGTTGAGCGGCGGATTGCCTTCCACCGCGAGGATGTAATTGCCCTTATATTTGGTCATCACCTCGTCGAGGATGGCTTCCGCCTGATGGCCCGCCGACGCCATGAGCGTGTCGTCATAGTCGAGCGAGATCATGGAGAGCACCACATCCTTCACCAGCGGATGGGCGGAGCGGATGAAGCTCTCCGAGCAGCAGGTGCATTCCAGCCCGTGCAGCCACAGCACCGGAAGGCGCGGCTTGGTTTCCATGGCATGGGCGATCTGCGGCGCGAGTTCCGGGCCGAGGCCGAGCGCGGCGGCGGTGAGCGAGCAATATTTCAAGAACGAGCGGCGGGTGATGCCCTGCCGCCGCATGACATCATAAAAGGTTTCGAGGCCGACCATGCGGCGTCCCTCCTGGTGGTGCTCTCACGCCATCGCGTCGAGGCGATGCGCTGAGGCTCCATCAGCAACCCGCGTGCCAGTTCTTATGTTTAGCAATATCAAGGCGTTGGATCGGTGGATGGGCATCCGGTGCGGAAAGTGGCACCTCACTTTGCAGCCGGGGCGGAAAGCGCGTGACCGGTTTTGCGGTCAGGCCGTTCGGTCCGCCAGAAGACGGGCCGCCGCCACCGCCGCCTGGCCGAAGGCGAGCCCGCCGTCATTGGCGGGCACCTCGGCAGGCGCCATCACCGCATAGCCGGCCGCGGTGAGGCGCTCCATGACAGCTTCGAGCAGCAGGCCGTTCTGGAACACGCCGCCCGACAGCGCCACATGGCGCAGGCCCTCGGCGCGGGCGACATGCGCCGCCGCATCCGCGAAGGCGATCGCGACGCCGGCGTGAAAATTGGCGGCGCAGGTCTCGATGCCGACCCCTGCGGCGCGATCCGCCAGCGCGGCGCGCCAGAGTGGGGCGGGATCGAGGTCTAGCAGGTCGCCGCTGTCCGACATGGCGAAGGGATAAGGCGCCGGGGCCTCCTGCCCTTCCGCCCAAGCTTCCAGCGCCATGGCGGCTTCACCCTCGAAGCTGAGGCGATCCGGTGCCAAGCCCAGCAGCGCGGCCATGGCGTCGAACAGCCGGCCGGCCGAACTTGCGAGCGGCGCATTCACCTGTCGCGCGATCATCGCCCGGAGGGTGGCGAGGGGCTTGCCTGCGAACAGCTCGGGCGGAACGGCATCTGCACCCACGGCCGCATCGAGATGGGCCAGCAACACCCGCCAGGGTTCGCGGCTTGCGCTGTCGCCCCCTGCAAGCGGGATCGGCCGAAGCCGCCCGCGCCGGCGGAACGCGAGATAATCGCACACCAGGATTTCCCCGCCCCACGCGGTGCCGTCGGTCCCGAGCCCGAGCCCATCCAAAGCGATGCCGACCACGGGCCCGGCATCGCGCCGCCAGCCGTTTTCCGCCATGGCAGCGGCGATATGGGCATGGTGATGCTGCACGCCCACCACGGGCAGCCCACGCGCCTCGGCAACGTGGGTGCCGAACCGGGTGGCGCGGTAGTCGGGATGAAGATCCAGCGCGATCGCAGCCGCGGCATGGGAAAAGACGCCTTCATAATCGGCGATCGCGTCGGCGAACTCGTCCTCGATGGCCGGCGCGTCCAGTTCGCCGAGATGATGGGTCAGCAGGGCCTTGCGGCCGTGCGTGAGGCAGGCCGCGCTTTTCAGATCGCCGCCCATGGCGAGCACGGGCGGTGCACCGGCAAAATCCTCAGGCAGATCGAACGGGCGCGGCGCCTGCCCGCGTCCGCGTCGCATCACCCGCGCCCGCCCGCCCACCACACGGACGACGGGATCCTCGAGGCGGCGGGCGATCGGCCGGTCGTGGCCGAGAATGCCGTCGACGATGCCGGCAAGCGCTTGCGCGGCCTCATCGTCGCGAAACACCTGGGGCGCGTTGGCGCGATTGGCGCTGGTCATCACCAGCGGCCGCCCGACGCGCTTCAGGAGCAGATGATGCAGGGGCGTATAGGCGAGCATGAGGCCGATCCGGCCCGGCGGCGGGGCAATGCCTGCCGCCAGCGGTCCGTTCTCCCGCCGTGCCAGCAGCACGATGGGGGCCGCGGGGTCCAAGAGCGCCGCCGCCTCGCCGGGCGCGAGATGGCAGAGCGCTGCTGCGGCGTCGAGATCCGCCACCATGACGGCCAAGGGTTTCGACGGCCGGTGCTTGCGCCGCCGCAGCTCCTTCACCGCCCCGCCGTCTGTGGCGTCGCATGCGATATGGAAGCCGCCGATGCCTTTCACGGCGATGATGCCGCCAGCCTTTAAGGCAGTCACGGCCTGGGTCAGGGCATCGTCATCAGCCTGTGCCGGATCGGGCACAGGCCCCAAAGACGTCCAGCTCAGGCGCGGCCCACAGGCGGCGCATGCGATGGGCTGGGCGTGGAAGCGCCGATCTTCGGGGTTTGCATATTCTGCTCGGCATGCCGCGCACAGGGAAAAGCTCTGCATCGTGGTGCGGGCGCGGTCGTAGGGCAGCCCCCGGACGATGGAGAAGCGCGGCCCGCAGTCCGTGCAATTGGTGAAGGCATAGCCGAAGCGGCGCGCGGCGGGGTCGGCGATTTCCGCCCGGCAGGCCGGGCAAGTGGCGATATCGGGCACGATGCCGACCGAAACCGCCCCTGCCCCGCTCTCGACGATGCGGAATCCGGCACCATCCGGCGGCGGCGCGGGACGCGAGGAGATCGCCTCCACGCGGGACAGGACGGGCGCCTCCTCGCGCAAAGCGACTGCCAGGGCCGCTAAGGCCTTCGGCGCACCGCCGGCATGGATGAAGACCGCGTCGCCGGTGTTGCGCACTTCCCCGGAAAGTCCGAGCCGCCGGGCGAGGCGCCACACGAAGGGCCTAAATCCCACCCCCTGCACGATCCCGCGCACGGTGATTTCGACCCCCCGGATGTCGGACATGGGCGCCTCAGTGCACCGTGCACACCATGCAGGGATCGAACGAGCGCACGATATGCTGCACGCTCAGCGGGGTTGTCTCGTCGCGATGCACGAGCGCGCCCACCAGGGCGGCTTCGAGCGGACCGGGCACGCCGGCCGCGTCGCGCGGCGAGAAATTCCAGGTGGTCGGGGCAATGATCTGGTAGCGCGAGATGCGGCCACCCTCCACTTCCACCCAATGGCCGAGCGCGCCCCGCGCGGCCTCGGTCAGCCCCGCGGACCGGCCTCGGGCGGGCATGTGCCCCTGGGCGCACCAGGCGCCCTCCGGTTCCAGGGCCCGGACCCAGGTTTCCATGGCGATGAGCGTGCGCGCGGTTTCCACCAGCCGGGCAATGACGCGGGAGAACACAGTGCCCCCGCCCGCTGACACGAGATCGCGGATCAGGGGCTGGCCGTCGATGACCTGCCGCGCCACGGCGCCCGTTTCGAACGGCAGGCCGTTCAGCCGCGGCGCCTTGCACCATGTGTACCCGGTCTCGTCCGTCCCGTCGGGCACGGTCGAGCCTTGGAACGGATGATGCGGATGCGCGCCCTCCTCCATGCGGGAGAAGGTGTGATCCTCCGCGATATCCGCCGGATCGAAGCCGCTCACCTCCCCCGCGACAAGGACGCCGGCGGGATAGAGCGGGCCCTCCTGCGCGGGATAGGCGCCATAGGAGAGAAACCGATCATAGGCGCGGCCTTGATGCGCCAGATCCAGATCGGCGGCGATCTCCAGGAACAGGCGGAAATCGCCGTCCGGGCCCCTGGCACGCCAGGCCTCCAGCTCGGCGCCATCGGCCAGGCTCGCCACCTGTTCCAGCTTCGCGCCGAACAATTGAGTCTCCAGCACCGCCCGCACCGCGCCCAGCGTGGCCAGGAGGCGGACCTTGTCGCGGGATTCCGCGCGCTTGGTCACGCCCCCGGGCTGGATCGCCAGGGTGTGGGGCCACCGGCCGGCGAGCAGGCCGAGAACATGGAGCAGGGTCGCCCGTGCCTCCAGCAGGCGCCGCGCGCTGGTGCCGCGCCCCGCCTTGAAGCGGGCTTCCGCCGTAGGGAACCACGCCCGCCCCGCATAGGCGGCGCGCGCGAAATCCGGCATGAAGAAGAGATGGAAATGGGTGAGATGGTCCGCCACATTCTCGGTGGCGACGATGAGATTGGTGGCGATCCGCCCGTTCCGCGTCGGTTCCAGCCCTTGCAATCCGGCCAACGCCAGGGCTGCGGCCTGGGACTGGGAAACCGAGCAGATGCCGCAGATGCGCGGCGCGATCACCAGCGCATCCAGCGGGTCGCGCCCCTCCAGAATACGCTCGAAGCCGCGAAACAGCGGCGACGAGACATGGGCCTGCGCCACCGCGCCATTGGCGATGTCCAGCCGCACCTCCAGATCGCCCTCCACGCGATTGAACGGCCCGACGATGAGCCGCGTGACGCCATCGCCCGCTGAACCTTGCGCTTCGCTCATCGCCGCTTGATGTCCCGCACCGTGGGCGGCACCACCAGATGGTCGCTCACCGCATTGCGCCGCAGCCGTTCGGGCGTCGCCGCTTTCGCGAGGGAGGACAGGGCGATAAACCAGGCCTTCGGCATGTCGGTGGGCAGGCCGACGGGAATGCCGGCGACCTTCGGGGTTTCCAGGAAGGCGTGGCCCGGCTCCTCGAATTCAGGCGCCGTGCAATTGATGCAGGCATAGCCGCCGCGGGTGCAGGAGCCCTCGCCGTTCCAGGAGCGCGTGTTGCAATCCGCATGGGCCTGGGTGCCGAGGCAGCCCAGGTGCTCCATCATGCAGCCGAGGTCGGAGAGCTTCTCCGCGCTCGCCTTGAACTCGTAATATTCGTTGCGCGGGCAGCCATGGTGCACGAGATGGTCGGCATAGAAGCGCGGCCGGCGATAGGCATCGAGATCCTGCGCGCCAAGCAGGCCGGAGGCCAGCAGCATCAAGGTCTCGGTCACCCAATTGGGGTGTGTGGGGCATCCGGCGACATTGATCACCGGCAGGCCCGAGCGGGAGCGGAACATGGCGCCCAGCGCCCCGCCCTCGCGCCGCCCGTCATATTGCAGGCCGCAGGCATCGGCGGGATTGATGCCGGCGGCGGTCACGCCCCCATAGGCGGCGCAGGTGCCGACCGCGATCACATGCTCGGCGAGGGCTGCAAGCTCCCGCACCCATTCGATCGTCGGACGGCCCGTGCCGGCGAGCACATGGAAGCGGCCGGTGCCGTTCGGCCCGCGCAACAGCGAACCCTCGACACACAGGGCGTCGAGGCGCACCGCGCCGGACCGCACGCGCTCGAACACCGCCAAGGCCTCGCTCCCGGTCTCCTCGGATAGGCCCGGGTGCCAGAGCATGCGGATGCCGGCGCTGTCGAGCGTGGTGAGCAGGTCCGGCCCCTCGGCGCAGAGCAGCGACATGGTGCAGCCGCCGCAGCCGCCGGATTGCAGCCAGAGAATGTTGAACGGCGTGCTCAAGCTGGCCCCTCCGCCGGCGCGGCCGGCAAGGTCACCCGCATCACCGCGCCGCCACCGGGATGATTGCCCGCCTCCAGCAGGCCGTCGTGCTCCTGCACGATGCGATAGCTGATGGACAGGCCAAGGCCGGTCCCCTTGCCCACGGGCTTCGTGGTGAAGAAGGGATCGAAGATCCGCGAAGCGATCTCCGGGGCGATGCCGGGCCCGCTGTCCTGGACGCTGATGACGACGCGGTCGCCGCGCCGCTCGCCGGCGATCAGCAGCCGGCGGCGGCCGCCGCCCTCCATGGCGTCCACCGCGTTTTGAATGAGGTTCATCATCATCTGGTGCAACTGGCCGGGATGGCCGATCACGTCGAGCGGCCCCACCAGCTGAAAGGTGGTCTCCACGGCCGGGCTCTGGGCCTTGGCCACCCAATCCAGGGACGAGCGCACCAGCGCCGCCATGTCCACCGGTTCGGACGCCTGCCGCCGGTCCGAGGAGAAGCGCCGCAGGTCGGCGACGATGTCGCGGACCCGCTCGGCCCCTTCCAGCATGCCGGCAATGGTGGGGGCCATCTCCTTCAAGGTGCGGTCGATCTTCAGGTCCGCCCGCAGCTCGCTTGCCACCGGCGCTTGGCCGTGCAGCGCATCCACATAGCTCACGAGCCGCTCGCCATAGCGCTTCAGGGCGTGGGCGTTGCCATAGACGAAGGAGATGGGATTGTTCAGCTCGTGGGCGACGCCTGCGACCAGGCGGCCGAGCGAGGCCATCTTCTCGGCATGCACCAGCTGCTGCTGGGCCTGCTTCAGCCGCTCGTGGGCGGCGGCGAGATCGCTATAGGCTTTGCGCAGCTCGCCGATCGGCCGGCCCATGAGGACGATGCCCACCGCACGGCCCCGGGAATCGAACCGGATCGCGCCGTTGACCGAAACCGGCAAGGGACCCTCCGGCGTGGAGAAGGCGAAATCACGGTCCACGATGCGCTGCCGCTTGGCGACGATGGCCAATACGTCGGCAAATCCGGTCGGCGTTTCCGGCGCCAGCAGATCTGCGAGCCTGAGGTCCAGCAGGTCGGACCCCGAACGGCCGAGCAGCCGCTCGGCGGCGACGTTCACCTGCTCGATGCGGCCGGTGAGGTCGCAGGCGATCAAGGCGTCGGTCATGGACGCCATTACGCCCGCGATGAAGGCCTGGGCTTCCTCCAGCGCGGCGTTCTTGTTCTCAAGCTCCACCTGCTGGGTCACCAGCTCGGCGTAGGTCTCGTCCATCTTGCGGATGACGGCGATCCAGGCCTGTTCCGCATCGGCGTTGAGCGCAGCGGCGGCATCGATCCCAAGCCCGCCGGCGGCGGGATCGAGCGCACGGCCTTTGCTACCGGATGCGGGCATGGACAGGGAAACCGGGATCGACAAAAGAGCCGTCATGCTAAGCCCGCCGCGCCCCGGATCACAACAGCGGATCCTCGGCGCCCCAGGACGGCGGCGAGAATTGCCTTTAATTCACAAATTAACACCACGAAAACAGAGGCTTGATTGCGCATTCCGACCTGATGATTCAGATTGCGAGTGTCACCCCTCGAAGGTCATGCCGTCGAAGGCGGGGATAATGCCCGCCGGAAGGATGGTCTCCAGGCGTCCGTAATCCAGGTCGGTATGGAGATTGGTCAAAATGCTCCGGCGCGGCTTCAGTCGCGCGATGTGGGCGAGCGCCTCGCTCAGGCTGAAATGGGAAGGATGCGGCGCCTCACGTAATGCATCAAGAATCCAGATATCCAGATTTTCGAGATATTGAAGTGAGTTATCCGGAAATGCACTGACATCGCTTGAATAGGCGACGCCCTCGAAGCGGAAGCCGAACGAGTCGATCTCCCCATGGTGCTGGCGAATCGGCAGCGCGACAACCGGCCCGCCCGGCCCGTCGATCTGCACCGCCCGGCCCTCATGGAACCTGTGCTCGGTCAGGATCGGCGGATAAACGCCGCCCGGCGGTGTGCGGAAGCAATAGCCGAACCTTTGATGCAGGGCCTCCGACGTGTCCGCATCGATATAGGCGTCGATGCGCTGGCGCTGCTGGATGGCCAGCGGGCGAATGTCGTCGATCCCGTGGGTGTGGTCGGCGTGGGCGTGGGTGAAGAGCACGCCGTCCACCCGATCGACCTGCGCATCCAGCAATTGCTCGCGCAGGTCCGGGGACGTGTCCACCAGCACCGTCGTCACGCCGTCCGGTCCGTGCCGGCGCACCAGCAGCGAGCAGCGCCGCCGGCGGTTGCGCGGATTGGTGGGATCGCACGCGCCCCATCCCTGCGCCACGCGGGGCACGCCGCCCGAGGAACCGCAGCCGAGTATGGTGAAGGTCAGGCCCATGGGAAGCTTCCGCGCGCTGTCACCCAGGAGCCTTACCGCCGCCGGCGCGGATCACCAAGGCTCTCGCGCCGGGCACGCCCGATTCTCCCCAGGCACGACCGCAGTTTCCGCACCGTCTTCGTGCGACGCAACCAACGCTGCGTTGCTGCGTTGAGCCTAGACGGATCGGCCGACGGCCGGCGGCCGGGTACATCAATGCGGGGCAACGGACATGGACATGCTGGTAACGGACGCGGCTCCTCAGGTGATGAAGGCGTCGCGGGTCCGGGAGGGAAATCCGTTTCCCCTTGGCGCGACCTGGGACGGGCTCGGGGTCAATTTCGCGCTGTTCTCCGCCAATGCCACCAAGGTGGAACTGTGCCTCTTCGATGCCGATGGCGAGCGCGAGGTGGAGCGCATTGAACTGCCCGAATATACCGATGAGGTGTGGCACGGCTATCTGCCCGACGCCCGCCCCGGCCTCGTCTACGCCTATCGCGTCCATGGCCCCTATGAACCCCAGGCCGGCCATCGGTTCAATGCCAACAAGCTGCTGCTGGATCCCTACGGCAAGCAATTGGTGGGCGCGCTCAGCTGGAACCCCGCCTTGTTCGGCTATCAGATCGAGAGCAAGGAAAAGAACAAGGATCTCACCTTCGACACCCGCGATAGCGCCGCCTTCATGCCGAAGTGCCGGGTGATCGACCCGGCTTTCACCTGGGGCATGACGCGCCGGCCCATGGTCCCGTGGGATCGCACCATTCTCTATGAGGCCCACGCTCGCGGCTACACCATGCGCCATCCCCAGGTGCGGGAGGATCTGCGCGGCACCTTCGCCGGCCTCATGGCGCCGGAGGTGATCGACTATTTGAGGGACCTCGGGATCACCGCTCTGGAGCTGCTGCCGGTGCACGGTTTCGTGGACGACAGCTATCTCGTGGAAAAGGGCCTGCGGAACTATTGGGGCTACAACACGATTTCCTTCTTCGCCCCGCATCCGCTCTATCTCGCGAGCCCGAACGTCAACGAATTCAAGGAGATGGTCGCGCGCTACCACGCCGCGGGCATCGAGCTGATCCTGGACGTCGTCTATAATCACACGGCGGAGGGCAACGAGCTTGGCCCGACGCTCTCGTTCAAGGGCATCGACAACGCCTCATATTATCGCCTGCCTGCGGACAAGCGCTTTTATATCAACGATACCGGCACCGGAAACACGGTGAACCTCTCGCATCCCCGCGTCCTGCAAATGGTCACGGACAGCCTGCGCTATTGGGCCACCGAGATGCAGGTCGACGGTTTCCGGTTCGATCTCGCCACCATCCTCGGCCGCGAGGCCCATGGCTTCGACGAGGGCGGCGGGTTTCTCGATTCCTGCCGCCAGGACCCCGTGCTCTCGCAAGTGAAGCTGATCGCCGAGCCTTGGGATTGCGGCCCGGGCGGATATCAGGTCGGCGGCTTCTCGCCGGGCTGGGCGGAATGGAACGACCGCTATCGCGACACGATCCGTGCCTATTGGAAGGGCGATGACGGCCAGATCGCGGAACTCGCCACCCGCCTCACGGCCTCCGGCGACTTCTTCAACCGGCGCGGCCGCAAGCCGTGGTCGTCGGTGAACTTCATCTCCGCTCATGACGGCTTCACCCTCGCGGATCTGGTCTCCTACAACGACAAGCACAATGAGGCGAACGGCGAGGACAACCGCGACGGCCATTCCCACAATCTGTCGTGGAATCACGGCGTCGAGGGCCCGAGCGAGGATCCTGAGATCTGCGCCCTGCGGGCGCGGCAGATGCGCAACATGCTGGCCACGCTGCTGTTTTCCCAGGGGACGCCGATGATCCTCGGCGGCGACGAATTCGCCCGCACCCAGGGCGGCAATAACAATGCCTATTGCCAGGACAACGAAATCGGCTGGATCGACTGGGATTTCTCGCCGGCCGGGCGCGACCTGCACGCCTTCGCGCGCACCCTGATCGCGGTGCGCCAGTCCCACCCCCTGCTGCGCAGAAGCCGTTTCTTGAGCGGGGCCTATAATAAGGAGCTGGATGTCAAGGACGTGTGCTGGCTCGCCCCGGACGGCAGCGAAATGGGCGAGGAGCAATGGCAGGACGGGCTCAGCCGCTGCATGGGCGTGTTGATGGATGGGCGCGCGCAGCCCACCGGCATTCGCCGCAAGGGGACGGACACTACCTTGCTGCTGATCGTGAACGCGCATTTCGACGTGGTGAATTTCACCCTTCCCGAAGTCGTCGGCGGCGCGGGCTGGCGCCTGATCGTCGACACCAACGCACCCGAGCCTGCGGCCCATCCCACCTTTCCTTTCGCCCATGTGTATGAAGTGACCGGCCGCTCGCTCCTGCTGCTCGAAGTGGCATCATGAGCGAGCCGGAGAGCAGCGGGCCGGAGCGCGCGGCCCGCCCTATCCTCCAGCAGCCGGTGGTGCCGCCCCGCACCGCCGTCATTCCGGTCGGTTCGGGCGCCGTCGGCACGCTCCTGGCGACCAGCGCCATCATTGCGATGCTGTATTTCGCGCGCGAAGTGCTGGTGCCGGTGGCGCTCGCCATGCTGCTGAGCTTCGTGCTCGCCCCCGTCATCGTGGTGCTGCGGCGGTTGAAGATACCCCGGACGCTGTCGGTCACCAGCGTGGTGGTGCTCACCTTCCTCGGCCTCATTTCGCTGGGCGCGGTGGTGGCCAGCCAGGTGGCCGAACTGGCGGGGGATCTACCGCAATACCAGGTCAATATCCGCGACAAGATCCGCTCCCTGCGGGGCGCGACCGAGGGGTCCGGAACGCTGGAGCGCGCGGCGCAGATGCTCCAGGACCTCGGCAATGAACTCGACCGGCCCCGGCCGCAAAGTCGGACGGGAAGCCCGAATGCCGACGCCGCCGAGCAACCGCCCCTGCCCGTGGAGATCCGTCAGCCCAATCCGGGCACCTTGGGCATGCTCGGCGCGGTGATGACGCCGCTCATCCACCCACTCGCGACCACCGGCATCATCTTCATCTTCCTCATCTTCATCCTGTTGCAGCGCGAGGACCTGCGCAATCGCTTCATCCGCCTTGCGGGGGCCAGCGACATTCAGCGCACCACCGCCGCGCTCGACGATGCCGCGCGCCGCCTGTCCCGCTTCTTCCTCATGCAGGTGATGCTGAACGCCGGCTTTGGCACGGTGATCGGCCTCGGCCTGTGGATGATCGGCGTCCCGAGCCCGCTCCTGTGGGGCTTGATGGCGGCGGTGCTTCGCTTCGTGCCTTATATCGGCGCGATCATCGCCGCCCTTCTGCCGATCGCGCTCGCGCTCGCGGTGGATCCCGGCTGGAGCATCGTGCTCTCCACCATCGCCCTGTTCGCGCTCGTGGAGCCTCTGGTCGGCCACATCATCGAGCCGCTGGTCTATGGGCGCAGCACCGGCTTGTCGCCGGTGGCGGTGGTGGCATCGGCCACCTTCTGGACCTGGCTGTGGGGGCCGATCGGCCTCGTCCTCGCGACCCCCCTCACGCTCTGCGCCGTGGTGCTCGGCCGTCATGTGGACCAGCTGGAATTTCTCGACGTGATGCTCGGCGACCGGCCGCCGCTCAGCGCGCCGGAGCTGTTCTACCAGCGCATGCTCGCCGGCGATCCCACCGAGGCGACCAGCAAGGCCGAGGAATTCCTGAAGGAGCGCAGCTTCCTGTCCTATCTCGACAATGTCGCCCTGCCCGGCCTGCGGCTCGCCCAGCAGGACCTCGCCCGCGGCACCCTGGACGATGCGCGCATCGCGCGCCTGCGCCTCAGTCTCGGGGAATTGCTGGAGAATCTGTCCGATATCCCGGACGGCATTCCCAAGGGCGAGACCGACGAAGCGGAAGCCGAGGCGGCCGTCGCCCTCAGCCCGGCGGGCCGAGCCTATCCGGTGGTCGACCCCGGTGCGCTCCCGCCGCGGTGGCGTGGCGATGCTCCCATCCTGTGCATCGCGGCGCGGTCGGGCCTTGATCTTGCGGCAGCGGACCTGCTGGCGCATCTGCTGAGGCGGCACGGGCTCGCGGCGCGGGTCTATGGCCCGGAGACGCTGACGATCGCCAATCTCGCCAATCTCAGCGGGTCCGATCTGGCGCTGACGATCCTGTCTTCGCTTGAGAGCCTGGGCACGGCGCACATGCGCTATTCGAGCCGGCGGCTGCGCCGGCGCTTGCCGGACAGCGCCATTCTGCTCGCGGCCTTTGGAGCCCATGAGGACGGTGCCATGCGCGCGGCGCTCGAAAGCCAATCCGCCAGCACTGTGGTGGCCACCACGCTCGAAGAGGCGCTGGCGGCGTGCCTGATCGCGGCGGGGGATGCGGTGGCGTCTTGCGACCCCACCGCCGTCGACGTGCCGCACCCCATCCCGGAGGGCCGCCCGGCCGCCAATCCCCGGACGGCAGCGGCCAGCGCTTAGCCGCCAAGCGCCTTGAGCATCAGCACCGCGAGAAAGCCGAGGAAGAAGGTCGCGGCAACGAAAGTCGTGTCCTCTCCATCCTCGTGGGCTTCCGCCAGCAATTCCTCGGTCACCAGATAAAGCAGGGCGGCGGTCGCGAAGGCGAGGATGCCCACCTGCCAGATTTCCGGCAAGGAGAGGAAGGCGAGCGCTCCCACCGCGCCGCCGATCGGCACCAGGATGGCGAGGGAAGCCGCCTTCATCACCCCCCTGCCTCCGGCGCCCGGGCGGCTCAGCGACACGCTCGTGGCGAGGCCGAGGAAGAAGACTTCCAGCGTCAGGGCCGCGACGATCACCAGCCCGCTTTCCGGCGCGGCGGCAATCGCGACCGCGCAGAGCAGGCCGTCGACGAACAGGTCCAGCCCGACGGTGACCAGCAGGCCAGTGCTGCTTCCGCCCCCCTTTTCGTCGGGCGCGTCGTCGTCCTTCTCTGCCCCCTCGCCGAGCCAGCGCTTGATCGCGAGCATCAGCGCACCGCCGAGGCAAAAGCCGATGGCGATTCCGAGCGGATGGGATTCGCCGAGTTCCGGCAGCAGTTCCGCGCCCACGGCGGCCATCACCACGCCGGCGGTGAAATGCTGCACGGCGCTGCGGATCGTCGCGCCGGGATGCCAGACAAAGCCCAGCAGGGCGCCGACCACAACGGCGGCGGCGGGGATCAAGGTCAAAAGAACGGAATTCAGCATGCTCGGAGCCCCTGGGCAGTCCGGCATGCTCTAGGGCTTTAGCGTGACAGGGCGACGAAGCGCCGGGCGTTCAAATCGCGGAACGTCATCGGGCGCGAGGCAGTGGGACCCGGTGCCTTTCCGCCCGATGGCCGCCATCGCCACCGGTGGGGGCGGGCTGTGGCTTGGATCAGATTTTCAGGGATTTGAATGGTCGGAGCGAGAGGATTTGAACCTCCGACCCCTAGTCCCCCAGACTAGTGCGCTAACCGGGCTGCGCTACGCTCCGACGTGGAGGGGAGGCTTAGACCATCGCGTTGGCGGCTACAAGAGTGAAATGCGGGGCTATCCACCGCCCTTCGCGCCCCCTGGGCGAAAACCTCCGATGCGCGTCCGACATCCCCAAAATGGCCAGGACGGTATTTGAGCACTATGGGGCCGGAATCGGGCGAGGCGCCGAACACGGTCGCGCGACTTTGGCACGTGACATTTTTATTTATCAGTAAAAGATTGCCTCAAACAACAAGTGCGATCGAATATCGTTGTTACCTTGATAGAAACTTGACGTTAACTTTGATCTATACTGATCCATTCTGGTGCAATTTTTAAGCTTAGCCGTGAGATATCATGATTTCGCCGCGGAACAGTGACATTCTCGCCTGAATAGAACGTCATTCGCCGACCTCCCATCAACAACATGGAGGTCGAGGGAATGGAGATCCAGAAGGGGTTTCTGATCGGAACGTTTGCGCTGACGCTCGGCGCGTTCTGTACACCAGCCAAAGCCGATGCCGGACAGACCGGTGTTGCTTCCTACTATTGGCAGGGACGGGGCACCGCAAGCGGCGAACGTTTCAATCCCAATGCCCTGACTGCGGCCCATCGCTCGCTCCCCTTCGGAACGAAGGTTCGCGTGACCAACCTGCGCAATGGCCGCACAGTGGTGGTCCGCATCAACGACCGTGGACCGTTCGTCCGGGGTCGCATTATCGACGTCTCGCGAGCCGCGGCGTCAGAACTGGGATTCACCGGCCACGGCGTGACGCGCGTTTCCGTCGCCGTGCTGGGCCGTGAGCAGGTGGCGGAAGCCGCTCCGGACCAGGATCGGGCCGCGACACCTGCCGCGCCGGTCAATCTGTTCGCGTGGCTCCAGCAGCCTCAGGTGGAAGAGCCCGCCAACTGACGAGACCGGGTGCCGTTCGCCGTTCGCACGGCACCCGCCTTCGGCCTTCCGCCCGAAACCCCGCGAGAAAGCGGGGCGCGACGCATGCCTCCGGTTCAGCGAGCCGGGACCGCGCCGCATCGAGGGACCGCGCGGCTTATTGCGAAGGTTCGTCCGGGCGCTCCACCGCCGCGCCCAGCAGACGGCGGCATTCCCCCAGTTCATAGAGCGTCGCCTGAAGGCGATGCACGTCGTCGCGCGACAGAACGGGCGTCGGAACCGGCGGCGTGCCCACCACGCGCGGCTCGGAGCGCAGGTGCGGCGGCAGATACTGCTCGGGCGGACCCGGCCGATGAGGCTCGCGCGGCGGACCCTCCGGCCGGAAGCCCTGATGATGGTCCCACCGCAACGGCTCCGGATCCTCCAACTCGAATTCCTCCACCGGGCCGGTCAAGGGCCCAAGCCGCAGTTTGCCGGGCGCCTCGGCTGCCGCAACCCCATGCGGCCGTGCCGGCGCGTAGGCCTCGGGGCGACGGCCGTCGCGGCGATCATCGGCCCGCAGAGGCGAGGCACCGGGATGCGGATTGCGGGGTTCCGCCCCGAGGTCCGCCGCGAATCGCGGCTCCTCCTCGCGCCACTCGCGCGGCCAGTCGTCCGCCGCCGGCGCGGTTCCCCGGGCCGGACCGGGTGGCGGGCGGCGCTCGCCCTCGCGCATGTCCGCCCGGAACGTCACCTCCCGGTCGTCCTCGCGTGGCGCTTCACCGCGTGGGGCGTCCGCCCGCCGCGCGCGCGGCGGGATATAGTCTTCCGGCGGGCCGGGCACATGCTCCTTCAGCCGCCGGATACGGGCGTCCAGGGGTTCGGAAATCTGGGTGCTGTCGGGGCCGAAGGCATCATCGTCGAAGAACGGCAGCAGAGGGTCTTCCAGTTCCGGCACCGGCGGCGGCTCGGGGAGCCGTGAGGCCGGTCCGCGCGTCGGGCGACGCTGGGGAACAACGGGCCGGCTCACCCGCTCGGGCTCGCGCCGGGGTTCGGGCGCGAACGAGGGCGCGGCGCGCGGCGGTGGCGCATAGGGCTCCGCCTCGTCTTCCTCCATGTCCTCCGCGTCGCGATAGGCCGGCTCGGGCATCCGGCGGTAGAAGCTCTCGTCGTCCCGGTCGAGCCTCGGCTCGATCGGCGCGGCAGGCGCGCCGGCACGGCGCGGGGCTGAAGCCCGCTCCACGGGCGCGGCCGGCGCGCGCGGCATTACCGGAGGCTCCAGGCGCGGCTCGACGGGCGCCTCGTGGCGGCGGGTGTGCTGCGAGAATTCGGGAAACGGCAGTTCCGCGATGACCGGAGGTTCCTCGACGGGCGGTTCCGCGCGGGTTTTGCCGCGGCGTGGCAACAGGCCGAGGAAGCCACCGAAGCCCCCCTGAACCGCGTCGCCCTGCCCGCGCGCATCGGCGGACCGCCGGCGCGGCTCGGGTTCGATATCGCTTGCGTATGGCGCTTCGTCATAGGGATCCGGCGCGGGCGGCCGCCGGCGCGGCGCTTCGGCACGTGCCGGGGCGGGCTGCGGCACCGGCTGGAAGCCCGCCGGCTCTTCCTCTATGGCGAGATCCTGGACGTAGTGAATTCCCTGCTCTTTCAGGATCCGCTGCACACCCTTGATGGTGTAGCCTTCGCCGTAGAGCAGGTGGCGCACGCCCCGCAGGAGGTCCACATCCTCGGGCCGGTAGAATCTGCGGCCGCCGGCCCGCTTAATGGGCTTAATCTGCGTGAAGCGGGTTTCCCAGAAGCGCAGGACGTGCTGGGGCAGTTCGAGATCCTCGGCCACCTCGCTGATGGTGCGAAAGGCGTCCGGTGATTTGTCCGTTTGCCTCGCTCCGGACACGTGCGCTCGCCTCCATGCACTGCGGGCGATTCTTCCCGCACCCGCGGATCAGTCGCGATCCAGGCCGTTTTCTGTGCGCCCGTTTATGCGATTCTTCAAGATGCTGGATGGTTTGAAGACCATGACCCGGCGAGGCTCGATGGGCACCTCTTCCCCGGTCTTCGGATTGCGGCCGATGCGCTGTCCCTTGGACCGCACGACGAACGAACCGAAAGACGAAAGCTTCACCGTCTCGCCCTTGGCGAGGCAGTCGGCGATCTCGCTCAGAACGAGTTCTACAAGCGCTGCGGATTCCGTCCGCGACAGGCCCACCTGTTGGTAGACCGCCTCACAGAGATCGGCACGCGTTATGGTCTTACCAGCCATATGTCTCCCCGGCCCCAAGAGAGAGGGACAGCCGCTGCGACCCTATCCACTCAGGGCGAGGCTGGTCAACGTCATTAATGATCTACTTACCATCGGATTAGCGCGGAGCCCCAGGTGAAGCCGCCGCCCATCGCCTCCAGCAAAACCAAGTCGCCGGTTTTGATGCGGCCGTCCTTGTGCGCCGTGTCGAGCGCCAGGGGGATGGACGCGGCAGAGGTATTCCCATGGAGATCCACGGTGGTCACAACCTTGGAGGGTGCAATTCCAAGCTTCTGCGCGCTCGCATCGATGATTCGGCGGTTGGCCTGATGGGGGACGAACCAGTCGATGGTCTCCGCCGAGGCTCCGGTTGCCGCAAAGGCATCCTCGATCACATCGGTGATCATGCCCACCGCATGCTTGAAAACCTCGCGGCCTTCCATGCGCAGATGCCCGACGGTCTGGGTGGAGGACGGGCCGCCATCCACAAACAATTTGCTGCGGTGGCGCCCATCCGAGCGCAGATGGGTGGTCAGAATGCCCCGTTCGCCGGCCTCAAGGGAATCATGCGCTTCGAGCACGACGGCGCCGGCGCCGTCGCCGAACAGAACGCAGGTGCCGCGATCTTCCCAATCGAGGATGCGGGAGAAGGTCTCGGCGCCGATCACCAGCGCCCGCTTGAAGCTTCCGGTGCGCAGATGGGCATCCGCCGTGGCCAGGGCGAACACGAAGCCGGAGCACACCGCCTGGAGGTCGAACGCCGCCCCGTGGGTAATGCCGAGTTCCGCTTGCACGGTTGCGGCGGTCGCGGGAAAGGTCTGGTCGGGCGTGGATGTGGCGAGGATGATGAGGTCGATATCCCCGGCCGAGAGCCCGGCATCGGCCAGCGCGCGGGTCGCCGCCTGGCGCGCAAGATCCGACGTCAGCTCGCCGGTCGCGGCGATATGCCGCTCGCGAATGCCGGTCCGCTGCACGATCCATTCGTCCGAGGTGTCAACCGAGCGGGCAAGTTCGCTGTTGGTGAGGACTCGTTCCGGCAGATAAGAACCCACACCCCGGACCACGGACTTGATTAAGCTCACGATTGACCTTCCGCTTCTGCCGGCGACGTCGCGCCCGTCCCGTCGGACGAAGGCACGCGCGCGAGGAGGCTGGTTTTGATGCGCGACAGCAGCTGATGCCGCACCATGTCGTAGCCGAGATCCACGGCCGCGGCGAAACCCTCCGCGTCGGCGCCGCCGTGGCTCTTGATCACCACGCCGTTGAGGCCGAGGAAGACCCCGCCGTTCGAGCGCCGCGGGTCCATCTTCTCCCGCAGGACGCGGAACGCGTCGCGGGCCAGGAGATAGCCGAGCCGGGTGCGCCAGGTGCGCCCCATGGCTGAGCGCAGATAGCTCGCCAGCTGCTTGGCCGTGCCTTCGGCGGTCTTAAGCGCGATATTGCCGGAAAACCCTTCCGTCACAACCACATCGACCGTTCCCGCGCCGATGTCGTTGCCTTCTACGAAGCCGTGATAGAGCAGGTCGGTCGCGGTGTCCTCGCGCAGCAGGCGGCCGGCTTCCTTGACCTCCTCGACGCCCTTGATCTCTTCCACGCCCACGTTCAGCAGGCCGATGGTCGGACGTTCGATGGCCAGCACGGACCGCGCCATGGCGGAGCCCATGATGGCCATCTCGACGAGGCTCTGCGCCGTGGCGCCGATGGAGGCGCCCACATCGAGCACGATGCTTTCCCCGCGCAGGGTCGGCCAGATGGCGGCGATTGCCGGCCGGCCGATGCCGGGCATCGTGCGCAGATTGAACTTGGCCATGGCCATCAGCGCGCCGGTGTTGCCGGCGGAGACCGCGGCATCGGCATCGTGCGTCTTCACCGCATCGATGGCACGCCACATGGAGGATTTGTAGCGACCGTTGCGGAGCGCCTGGCTGGGCTTGTCGTCCATGCCGACGACGATCTCGGTGTGGACGACGCGCGAGGCGGCGGCGAGGTTCGGATGCGCCGCCAGCACCGCACGCACGCGCTCTTCATTCCCGAACAGGATGAATTGCGTGTCGGGGTGGCGCTCAAGCGCAATCGCGGCGCCAGCGAGAACGGTCTCGGGACCATGGTCTCCGCCCATGGCGTCAACGGCGATGCGAACGGGCACGGTCATCGAGGCAAACGTTCCAGCTTGTTCCGCGGACGAGGCACCCGCTTCAGAGCGGCCGGACAATAACCACTCGGGCGCACACCGCAATATTTGACGCAGGCAATCAAGATTTGTCTTTCAGGCGGGCGAGTTCCGCGAAGGGAGAGAGCGCTTCCGGCGCCTCGACGATGGGTTCGAATTCCTCCCCGGGCATGCGCGGATACGGGTCCAGCGCGAGCGAGAGGAATTCCGTTACGAGATGCCCGAGGTCGATGCCGCCGTCGACGATGGCGTCGGGCTGATCCAGCTCGGCTTCCGGGTCCTCCGTATCGACCACGTGGGCGGCGATGGCTTCCTCGGGCGCGAAATGGACATCGATCTCCTCTTCGAGGTCGGTGTCGAACGGCTCCAGCGAGACCACGGAAATCTGGCGCACCTGCGCCTTCAGCCGCCCGGCCACATGGGCGCCCGCGCCCTCCGGGGTGATCCGCAGCTCGGCGGTCAGGCCGTGGACGGCGGGAATGTCGAGGAAGCGGGCCAGCGCCGCCCGCTGCGCCGCGTCGGGCACGAGCGTTTCGGCGAGGCCGTGGGCCGGCACGTCGGCCAGGGACACGCGATGGATGTAAGGCAGATCAGTCATGAACAGCACCCTCGCCTGCATTCGGGGCGGGAAAATGAACCTCGCCGCGCGCGAACACCTCGGCCGGCGTCGCTGCCAGCGCCGCCACGGCCCGGTGCACATAAGCGGCAAGCGCCTTGCCCAGTGCGCCGAGCGCTTCCGGCTCGACCTCATACACGTTGCGGGCGATCGCCTCGTCCAATGCCCCGGGTGCGGCATCCGCCTGCAAGGCGGCATCGAACACGCCGGCGCGCCCGTAGAAAGCCTGGCCGATCTTTTTCATGCGCTTGGGGACGGAAAGGTCTCCGACGCCCATTTCGCGCAAGGTCCGGTCCATGTCGTCGAGAAACGCGTCAAACACCATCTGCGACATGTCACGGCTGGCCTCGTCCCCGCCCTTGAGACGATGGCAAACCAGAAATGTATGCAGCAATACCAATTCAAACCGTCCCTCTATGGTATCGGGCACGGCAAAGTCGGTATAGAAGGCGGGCTGCCGCGCCTGCGCCACGATCACGCCATAGAGGCGCTGGATGGTCGCTCGGCGCTCGGGTCGACGAAACAGATTCAGCATCACTTTTTGCGGGTCTGTGCGTCGCTCGTTGGCAAGACGCGGATGAGCATGGGGCGTAGCGCGCTGGAGGCGTCGTGGCAAGGGCAGTGGCATTTGCAGGGGCATCGCTCAGGGATCAGGCGGCATGTGCCGCGCGGGCTGAAATCGAGGGAATCGGCGTGGCGTCATCGCAAGTGAAAAGTTCCGTTTCGCGTGGCCGCGCCCGCAGGCCAGCCTGCGCAGCGCTCGGACTGGTGGTGATTGCCGGCGCATTGTCCGGCTGCTCGAATTTCGTGGGAGGCACCGGCACGTCCATCAGCGGCATGGTGCGGACCTACCAGCGCGGCTATGTTCTGAGCGAAGGCGCCCTGGAACAGGTGCCGGTGGGATCGAGCCAGGAGCAGGTCCTGCTGGTGCTCGGCACACCCTCCACCGTCTCCACCGTGCAGGGTGACGTGTTCTATTACATTTCCCAGGTGGAAAAGCGGGTCGCCTTCCTCAAGCCGGAAATTACCGAGCAGAAGGTGCTTGCGATCTATTTCGACAAGAATCGCCGCGTCACCCGCATCGCGAATTACGGCCTGCAAGACGGCAAGGTGTTCGACTTCGTCACGCAGAAGACCCCGACGAGCGGCGAGGAGCTGAGCGTCATCAAGCAGTTGTTGAGCGCAACGAACTTCTCGCTTTAAGTGGGACGCGGGTTCGAGCGGCGTGCTGCCTCTCGAACCTGCCGCTTGAATCCGCCCCCGCCCGCCCCGCCCCGCGCCGCCATCGCGCGCGGCGGGCCCTAGAGATAGGCGCGGGCGATCGCCAGGAAATCGGCGGACTTGAGGCTCGCCCCGCCCACCAGGGCACCGTCCACGTTCGCGGCGTGCAGCAGCACCACCGCATTTTCCGGCTTCACGGAGCCGCCGTACAGGATCCGCACCGTTTCTGCCTCCGCGCCGAAGTGCTCCTTCAGCACGGCGCGAATCTCCGCATGGACTTCCTCGACCTCTTCGACCGTGGGAACGCGGCCCGATCCGATCGCCCAGACCGGCTCATAGGCGATCACCAGCCGATCCGCCGGCGTTTCCTGCGGCAGCGAGCCGCGCACCTGCCGGGCCACCACATGCAGGCAGGCATCCGCGTCGCGTTCCGCCTGCGTCTCGCCGACACAGATCACCGGGACGAGGCCGGCCCGCAGCGCGGCCGCGGCCTTGGCGCGGACCATCTCGTCGCTCTCGCCGTGATCGGTGCGCCGCTCGCTGTGTCCGACGATCACGAAGGTCCCCCCCGCATCGGCAATCATCTCGGCGGCGATGTCTCCGGTGTGGGCGCCGCAGGGCTTGGCATGACAATCCTGCCCGCCGATCGCGATGGCGGCCCCGGCAATCTCGCCCGCGAGTGTCGCGATCAAGGTGGCCGGCGGGCAGATCAGAAGGTCGACACGCGCCTGCAAGGCGGCGTCATAGCCGTCGACCATGGCCAGCAGTTCCGCCCCCGAGTGCCGCAGCCCGTTCATTTTCCAGTTTCCGGCAACGAGCGGGCGGCGGGCAACGGGCATGAAATCCTCCAGGACAGACGCGGATGGACAGGGAAGTTTCCGACCGGTTATCAGAGGGCGCGCAACACGGCAAACAGCACCGCCTGCGCCGTTGCGGCGCGGGGTGCCCCTCCCTATGATGCGCGCCTTCTGCGTCGGGGCCGCGCCCCTCCTCAAACCAGACTGAGCAATGGTACTTCAGACTCTCCGTAAAGGCGCCTCCGGCTTCATCGCCAAGGCTTTCCTTCTCCTGCTCACCGTCAGCTTTCTCGTTTGGGGCATCGCAGACGTGTTTCGCGGCCAAAGCGCCCGCGCTGTCGCGAAGGTCGGCGACACCGAGATTTCGGCCGATGCGTTCCGCCAGCAATATCTGGATCAGGTGCAGCAGATCGGCCGCCGCACCGGGCGCCCGTTCACGCCCGAGCAGGCGCGCGCGTTCGGCCTCGACCGGCAGATCCTGAACCAGATGGTGGCCGAGGCGACCCTCGACGATACCGCCAAGGCCCTCGGCCTTGCGATCTCGGACGAAGAGGTGGCCCGCGCCGTGCGTGCCAACCCGGCCCTGCGCCGGCCCGGCGCGACCGAATTCGATCCCGCTTATTTCCAGCAGCTCCTGCGCGCCAACAATCTCACCGAGCCGCGCTTCCTCGCGGCCGAGAAGCAGCGCATGCTGCGCCAGCAGATCGCCTCCGCGCTCGGCGGCGACCTTGCCCCCCCGGCGGTGCTGCTGGATGCCGCGCATCGCTATGAAAGCGAGCAGCGGGCCGTTGCCTATATGGCCGTCGGCCCGACCGCAGCCGGCCCCGTGCCGGCGCCGACCGACGAGCAGCTCCAGGCCTTCTTCAACACCCACAAGATCACGTTCCGGGCGCCCGAATATCGCAAGATCACCGTGCTGGCCCTCACCCCCGCCGCCCTTGCGCCCTGGGTGCAGGTGGCGGACGCGGACGTGAAGGCGGCCTATGATCGCAATTCCGGCCGCTTCGGCACCCCCGAGCGCCGTGCGGTCCAGCAGATCGTGTTCTCGAATGCCGACGAGGCGCAGCAGGCGGCGGACAAGATCAAGGCCGGCGAGACCTTCGAGCAGATCGCCGCCGCGCGCGGCTTGTCCCCGAAGGACATCGATCTCGGCACCGTCGTCCGCGCCGATCTCATCGATCCCAAGATCGCGGAGGCCGCCTTCTCCCTGCCGCTCGATGGCACCAGCGCGCCCATTCCCGGCGCGTTCGGTTCGGCCTTGGTGCACGTCACCAAGATCGAGCCCGGCCAGACCCAGCCCTTCGAGCAGGTGCAGGATGTGCTGCGCAAGGAACTGGCGCTCGATCGCGCGCGGCGCGAATTGCTCGACAAGCATGATTCCATCGAGGATGAGCGCGGCTCGGGCGCCACGCTTGCGGAAATCGCGCAGAAGCTCGGCCTCCATACCGAGACCATCGATGCGGTGGACCGCTCCGGCCGCGACCCCACCGGCGCGGAAATCCGCGACCTGCCGGGCAGCGCCGAGGTGGTGGCCGGCGCCTTCGCCTCCCGGCCCGGCGTCGAGACCGAGCCGGTGCAACTGCCGCAGAACGGCGGCTATGTCTGGTACGACCTCAATGAGGTGACGCCGGCCCGCGAGCGCCCGTTCGACGAGGTGCGCGATCAGGTGCTCGACCGCTGGACCGAGGATGAAACCGTGAAAGCGGTGGACGCGAAGGCCAAGCAATTGCTGGGCGAGCTTCAGGGCGGCCAGCCGCTGGTGCAAGTCGCCACCGCCGCCGGACTTGAAGTGAAGACCGCACAGAACCTGCAAAGGGGCCGCGCCGCCTCGGAATTTTCGGCCGACGCCGTGGCCAAGATCTTCGACGTGCCGCTGAACGGCTACGGCCTCGCGGCGGGCACGGTGCCCGCCGAGCGTATCGTGTTCCAGGTCACCGGCATCACGGTGCCGGAGGTGACCCCGGCGGAACAGCAGGCCGCCGCGCGCATCGGCCAGCAGATCGAAACCGACCTGCTGCTGCAATATCTCGCCCAGTTGCGCAGCCAGATTGGCGTCTCGGTGAACGAACGTCTGCTTCAGCAGGCGATCGGCGCCGGTACGAACTGAACCCGAAGATGATGAACGCTCCCACGGATTTCGATGCGTTCGCCCAGCGCTATGCGCGCGGCGAGGCGCAGGTGGTGACCACCACCCTGATCGCGGACCTTGAGACGCCGGTCTCCGCCTTCCTCAAGATCGCGGGCGAGAAGCCCAATGCGTTCCTGCTGGAATCGGTGGAGGGCGGCCAGACGCGCGGCCGCTATTCCATGATCGGCCTCGACCCCGACGTGATCTGGCGGGCCAATGGCGAGAGGGCGGAAATCAACCGGTCGGCGCTCACCGACACCCGGGCCTTCGAGCCCTGCGCCGAGCCGCCGCTCGCGGCCCTGCGGAGCCTGCTCGCCGAATCGGCCATCGATCTCCCGCCCGGCGCCCCGCCCATGGCGGCCGGCGTGTTCGGCTATCTCGGCTACGACATGGTGCGCCAGATGGAACGCCTCGCGCCGGCGAAGCCCGACCCCATCGGCGTGCCCGAAGCCCTGCTGATCCGCCCGACGCTGATGGTGGTGTTCGACGCCGTGAAGGACGAACTCACCGCCGTCACCCCCGTGCGCCCGCAGGAGGGCGTGTCCGCCCGCGCGGCGTTCGAGGCGGCGCTGGCCCGGCTCGACGGCGTCGTCGCGGGGCTCGACCGGCCCATGGCCCACCCTGCGCCGGAGCCGTTCCACGCCCATGTGGAGCCCGTCTCCAACACCACCGAGGCGGAATTCTGCGCCATGGTGGAAAAGGCGAAGGACTATATCCGCGCCGGGGACATCTTCCAGGTGGTGCTCTCCCAGCGTTTCGAGAGCCCCTTCGCCCTGCCCCCGTTCGCACTCTACCGGGCGTTGCGGCGGGTCAATCCGGCCCCGTTCCTGGTGTATCTGAACTTCGAGGGCTTTTCCGTCGTTTGCTCCAGCCCGGAAATCCTGGTGCGGCTGCGCGACGGCAAGGTCACCATCCGCCCCATCGCCGGCACCCGCAAGCGCGGCGCCACCCATGTCGAGGACGAGGCGCTCGCGCAGGAACTCCTGGCCGATCCGAAGGAGCGCGCCGAGCATCTCATGCTGCTGGACCTCGGCCGCAACGATGCGGGCCGGGTCTCGCAGATCGGCACGGTGGAGGTCACCGACAGCTTCTTCATCGAGCGCTACAGCCAGGTGATGCACATCGTTTCCAACGTCGAGGGCAAGGTGGATCCGCGTTTCGACGCGCTCGACGCGCTGGCGGCGGGCTTTCCCGCCGGCACGGTCTCCGGCGCGCCCAAGGTGCGGGCCATGGAGATCATCGACGAGCTGGAGAAGGACAAGCGCGGCATCTATGCCGGCGCCATCGGCTATTTCAGCGCCAATGGCGAGATGGACACCTGCATCGTGCTGCGCACCGCCGTGGTGAAGGACGGGCGCATGTATGTGCAGGCCGGCGCCGGGCTGGTGTATGATTCCGTGCCGCTGAGCGAGCATCAGGAATGTATCAACAAGGCCAAGGCGCTGTTTCGCGCCGGCGAGGAAGCGGTGCGCTTCGCCGCCCATGCCAAGAGGGGCCAGTGACCATGGCGCTCCTCCCGTGCATCCATGAGCGATGGCGTGAGGCTTGACCCTTCCGTCACCCCCGCGCTTTAACTCAGGGGCAGCTCCCAAACCTTCCGCGAGGAGCGCGCCTGCCCGGATCCGCCGGGCCTGGAGCCACGATGACCGCCGTTACGCTGATCGATAATTACGACAGCTTCACCTACAACCTCGTCCATTATCTCGGCGAGCTGGGCGCAAACGTCACCGTTCACCGCAACGATGCGCTGAGCGTCGAGGACGTGCTGGCCGAGAAGCCCGACGCCATCGTCATTTCCCCCGGCCCGTGCACGCCCACGGAAGCCGGCATCTGCTGCGACCTTATCGCCCGCGCCAGCACCGAAGTGCCGCTGTTCGGCGTTTGCCTCGGCCATCAGGCGATCGGCCAGGTGTTCGGCGGCGACGTGGTGCGCGCGCCCATCCCCATGCACGGGAAGATGTCGCAGATCCACCACGAGGGCCGTTCGGTGTTCCGCGGCCTCAACCATTCCTTCCTCGCCACGCGCTATCATTCGCTGATCGTCGCGCAGAACACCTTGCCCGACGCGCTGGAAGTGACCGCGCGCACCGACGACGGCCTCATCATGGGCCTTGCCCACCGCACGCTGCCCGTGCACGGCGTGCAGTTCCATCCCGAGAGCATCGCCTCGGAGAACGGCCACGCGCTGCTGCGCAATTTCCTCGAGATCGCCCGCGCCTTCCACGAAGGCCGGCAGGCGCGGAGCTGACGCGATGGAACAGTTCCGCCCCCTGCTCGGCAAGGTCGCGACCGGCGCGGCGCTGACGCGCGAGGAATCCGCCTATGTCTTCGACAAGATGATGTCGGGAGACGCGACGCCTTCGCAGATGGGCGCGCTGCTCATGGGCCTGCGGGTGCGCGGCGAAACCGTGGAGGAAATCGCCGGCGCGGTCAGCGTCATGCGTGCCAAGATGCTGCCCGTGGAAGCGCCGGACGCAGCGGTGGACGTGGTGGGTACCGGGGGCGATGCCTCCGGCTCCTACAATATCTCCACCTGCGCCGCTTTTATCGTCGCCGGGGCGGGCGTGCCGGTGGCGAAGCACGGCAATCGCGCGCTCTCCTCCAAGTCCGGCGCGGCCGATGTGCTGGCGGCACTGGGCGTGCGGCTGGACCTCATGCCCGAAGGCATCTCGCGCTGCATTGCGGAAGCGGGCATCGGCTTCATGTTCGCGCCGTCCCACCATCCGGCCATGAAGCATGTGGGGCCGACGCGGGTGGAAATGGGCACGCGTACCATCTTCAACCTGCTCGGCCCGCTCTCCAATCCGGCCGGTGTGAAGCGCCAGATGGTGGGCGTTTACGCCAAATCCTGGATCGTTCCCCTCGCCGAGGTGCTGCGCACGCTCGGGTCCCAGCGCGCCTGGGTGGTGAACGGCTCCGACGGGCTGGATGAGATCACCCTGTGCGGCGTCACCCATGTCGCCTCGCTGGAAGACGACCGCATCCACACCTTCGAGATCTCCCCCGAGGATGTGGGCCTGCGCTGTGCATCGCCCGAGGCCTTGAAGGGCGGCGATGCCGCGCACAATGCCATCGCCCTGCGCGCGGTGCTGGATGGCGAACCCGGCGCCTATCGCGACGTGGCCGTGATGAATGCGGCGGCGGCGCTGCTGATCGCCGGCCGCGCGGCCGACCTCACCGAGGGCGTGGCCATGGCCCAGACCTCCCTCGACACCGGCTCGGCGCGCGCGCGGCTGGAGCAGCTGGTCGTGGTTTCCGAAAAAGTCGCGCCTCCGGTGAAGTCATGAGCGATATCCTCACCCGCATCGAAGCCTATAAGCGCGAGGAGATCGCCGCCGCCAAGGCCGCCCGTCCGCTCGCCGAGGTGGAAGCGGCCGCCCGTGCCGCGAGCCCGGTGCGCCCGTTCGCCGGCGCCCTGCGCGCGGCCCTGGATGCCGGGCGCACCGCCTTGATCGCCGAGATCAAGAAGGCCAGCCCCTCCAAGGGCCTGATCCGGGCCGATTTCGATCCTCCCGCGCTGGCCCGCGCCTATGAGGCGGGCGGCGCGTCCTGCCTCTCCGTGCTCACCGACACACCCTCGTTCCAGGGCGCGCCGGAATTCCTGATGCAAGCGCGCGCGGCGGTTTCCCTGCCCGTGCTGCGGAAGGATTTCATGTACGATACTTATCAGGTGGCGGAAGCGCGCGCCTGGGGCGCCGATTGCATCCTCATCATCATGGCCGGCGTCGACGATGCGCTGGCCCGCGACCTGCTGGACGCCGCCACCGCCTATGGCATGGACGCCATCGTGGAGGTCCATGACGGGGCGGAGCTGGACCGCGCCCTCGCCCTGCCCTGCACGCTGGTCGGCATCAACAACCGCAACCTGCGCACCTTCGAGACCACGCTGGACACCAGCGCGCGCCTCGCCCCGCGCGTTCCGAAGGACCGCATCTGCATCGGCGAAAGCGGCATCTTCACCCCCGCGGATGTGGCGCGCCTGGCCGGCATCGGCATCGGCACGATTCTCGTCGGCGAAAGCCTGATGCGACAGAGCGATGTCGCATCCGCGACACGAACGCTTCTTGCGGCGTGAGCTTGCCGTATACGTCACCCTAGGGTCTAATGGTTCCGCAGCCGTCCGCGAACGAGACGGATGCGAGGAAACAATCAGGGAGAATGCTCATGAGGACGCTGCTTCTGGCGGCTGCGCTGTCGATCGCCGCCCTGCCCGCCCTTGCCGCCGACGTGACCGGCAGCTGGGCGACGCCCACGAAGAACGGCATTGTCGAAATCACCAAATGCGGCGCATCCGTCTGCGGCCGGCTGGTGTCCTCCGACGGCATCAAGGCCGATCCGGCGTTGAAGGATGTGAACAATTCCAACCCGGCGCTGCGGAGCCGCCCGCTGAAGGGCCTGCAGATTCTCCAGGGCTTCTCGGGCGGGCCGACCGCCTGGACCGGCGGCGAGATCTACAATGCCGAGGACGGCAAGACCTATAGCGCCACATTGACCCTGGACGGCGACAACACCCTCAAGGTACGCGGTTGCGTGATCGTGCCGCTGTGCCAGACCCAGACCTGGACGAGGAGCCGCTGACGCCATGTCCGAACTGACCCATCTGGACGCCCAGGGCGCCGCGCGCATGGTCGATGTCTCGCAGAAGGCGGTGACGGAGCGCGAGGCCCTGGCGGAAGGGCGGGTCGTGATGGCGGCGCCGACGCTGGATCTGATCCTGTCGGGCAATGCGAAGAAGGGCGACGTGCTCGGCGTCGCCCGCATCGCCGGGATCATGGCCTCCAAGCGCACCCATGAGCTCATTCCCCTCTGCCACCCGCTGATGATTTCCAAGGTGGAAGTGGAGATCGAGCCCGACGCCGGCCTCCCCGGCCTCGTCGTGCGCGCGCGGGTGAAGGTGAGCGGCCAGACCGGGGTTGAGATGGAGGCGCTGACGGCGGTTTCCCTCGCCTGCCTGACCATCTATGACATGGCCAAGGCCGCAGATCGCGGCATGCGCATCGAGGGGATTCGCCTGCTGGAGAAAGCCGGCGGTCGCTCCGGCGAGTGGCGCGCCGACGACGCCTAAGGCGCCTGAGCTAAAAACCAAATCTGGAGCAGGCGACATGGCATTGATGCCGGTGGAAGAGGCCCTCGCGCGCGTGGTGGCCGGCGTCGCGCCCTTGCCCGTGCAATCCGTGCCGGTGGCCGAGGCCACGGGCCGTGTGCTCGCCGCCGACCTGTGGGCGCGCCGTAGCCAGCCCGCCGCCGACATGTCGGCCATGGATGGATATGCGGTGGCCGCCGCCGATATCGCGCAGGTTCCCGCGACCTTGCGCGTGATCGGCGAATCCGCCGCCGGCCGCCCCTTCTCGGGTGCCATCGCCACGGGGGAAGCGGTTCGCATCTTCACCGGCGCGCTTCTGCCCCCGGGGGCGGACACGGTGGTGATCCAGGAGAATATCGCGCGCGAGGGCGATCTCATCACCACCACCGCCGCCACCGCGCCGCTGCGGAACGTGCGCAAGGCGGGGTTCGATTTTCCCGCCGGCAGCCTGATCCTTCCCGCCGGCCGCCGCCTCACCGATCGCGATGTGATGCTGGCGGCCGCGGCCGACCATTCCCTGCTCAGCGTCGTCGCGCGGCCGAAAGTGGGCATCCTGCAAACCGGCGACGAACTGGTGCGCCCTGGGGCCGGCACCGGCGCGCTGTCCGACGTGGTGGTGTCCAATGTGTACGGCCTTGCGGCGCTGGCCCGGGCCCATGGCGCGGAGGCGGTGGATCTCGGCCTCGTCGGCGATTCCCTCGATGCGACCCGCGCCGCCATCCGCGCGGCGGCCGAATCGGGAATAGACGTGCTGATCACCTCCGGTGGCGCCTCGGTGGGCGAGCACGATCTGATCGTGCCGGCCCTGCGCAGCGAGGGGGTGGAGCTGACCGTGCACAAGATCGCCCTGCGGCCGGGAAAGCCGCTGATGTTCGGTGCACGCGGCCCCATGCGCGTGCTGGGCCTGCCGGGAAATCCGGTATCGGCCTATGTGGGCGCCGTGCTGTTCCTCATTCCGCTGCTGAACGCGCTCCAGGGCAGCACCGCGGGTGGCCAGCAGGTGCGCGCGGCGCGCCTCGGCTGCGCGGTGAAGGCCAATGATTCCCGCGTGGACTATATGCGCGCGACGCTGTCGTTCGCCCCCGACGGGGCCTTGGTGGCGACGCCGCTGCCGATTCAGGATTCGTCCATGTTGACGACCCTCGCCATGGCGGATTGCCTGCTGATCCGGCCGGCTTTCGCACCCGCCGCAGAGCCCGGCGAGGCCGTTTCGGTGCTTCCGCTCCCCTCCTGAAATACCGTTAACGCGATGTTCACCCTTGCGGAACACAAAAGGAACAGCTAATGCTTGTTCATGATTTGTTTCGGTTTGAATGATCTCCTGACGGACATCGCTGCCGAACCGGAAGCGGGATGGGGACGGGTGAGACCATGCTGACGCGCAAGCAATATGATCTGTTGCGTTTCATCCATGAACGCCTGAAGGAAACCGGCGTCCCGCCCTCCTTCGACGAGATGAAGGAAGCCCTGGACCTGCGGTCCAAGTCCGGCATTCATCGCCTGATCACCGCCCTGGAAGAGCGCGGCTTCATCCGCCGCCTGCCCAATCGCGCCCGGGCGCTGGAAGTGGTCCGCCTGCCGGACAGCGCCGCCCCCGGCCTCGCCGCGAGCCGCGCGGCCTCCTCCAGCGGGCGCGGCTTCTCCCCCAGCGTGATCGAGGGCAGCCTCGGCCGGGTCCGCCCGCCGGCTGAGGATGAGGAAACCGCGCCGACCGTGACCGTGCCGGTCATGGGCCGCATTGCGGCCGGATCCCCCATCTCGGCGATTCAGACCCGCAGCCACACCTTGAACGTCCCGCCGGAAATGCTGGGCACCGGGGAGCATTTCGCGCTCGAAGTGCGCGGCGACAGCATGATCGAGGCCGGCATCCTGGACGGCGATACGGTGCTGATCCGCAAATGCGACAGTGCCGAGACCGGCGATATCATCGTCGCCCTCGTGGACGACGAGGAAGCCACCCTGAAGCGCCTGCGCAAGAAGGGGGCCTCCATCGCCCTGGAAGCCGCCAATCCGGCCTATGAGACCCGAATCTTCGGGCCGGACCGCATTCGCGTTCAGGGTCGCCTCGTCGGACTGATGCGCCGCTATTGAGATTCCCGTGTTCCGTTTGATCGCCGCGCCCTGCGCCAGGGATCAACGGGCCGCATCCTCCTCGACCTGCTGGGCGGACCCCGCGCCCTGCTCCCCTTCTGCGACGGGAGGGAGAAGTGGCATCCACGGGCGCTGCTGACGCGGGGAGCGCGCCGGAACGATCCGCCAGTCCCGGGCATTGGAATTCCCCTCCGCCGCACGGAACAGGGACAAGGTCCCCGTGTGGGCCATATCCGCGGGCGTTATGACCCTGGCCGGGCATTTCTTCGGCGCCGGATGGGGGCTCACGATGAGCGCCGCGTTCAGGCAGTCCGCCTCCAGCCCCTCGGGGCGGCGGGAGACGGCGAGAACGCCGCCTGCGGTGGCGGCCGTGCATCCCAGCCGGTCGCAGCGAAAGGCATCGGCCAATCCCTCGGCCTGCGAGGTGCGCGTGTCGCTCTCGCGGCTCAGCCATTGGTCCGCCACCATCCGGTTCGAGGTCGCCCCGAGGATGGAGAGCCGCCCGTCCGCCGCGCGCACCGCCACGGTCCGTCCGTTCGGCGCGACCAGGATGTCGGCACGCGGGGGCGCGCCGCCGAGGGCGAGGGCCGCGAGCGCGGGAACGAGCGCGATCGCCGCGAGCCGTCCCCGCAACAGGCAAAGGCACAGCAAGGCGAGGCTCGCGGCCAGGACCGCGGGCGGATTGAACCAATCGGTCCGCAGGCCAGCGCCCGGCAGCGCGGCGACCTTGTCCGACACGCCCACCATGATGTCGATGCCGAGCCCCATGATCGGCCAGGCCAGCGAATCCAGGCCGAACGGCAGCAGCAGCACGCCGAGCAGGCCGAACGGCATCACCAGGAAGCTCACCGCCGGCATGGCGGCGAGATTCGAGAGCAGGCCATAGGCGCCGATGCGCTGGAAATGCAGGGCTCCGTAGGGCGCCGTCGCGAGGCCCGCGACCAGCGAGGTCAGCGCAAGCCCGCCCACGAACAGCAGGACCTTCAGGGCGATGCGCGCCATTCGCCCATCGGCCGTCCATCCAAGGCGCAGCGGGCGCAGCCGCTCGAACGCCGCGACCAGCGCGAGCGTTGCGGCAAAGGACATCTGCATGCCGGGATCGAGCACCGAAACCGGCGCCGCCGCGAGCACGAGTACTGCCGCCACCGCGACGCTGCGCAAGGTCAGCGCGGCGCGTCCGACGATCACGCCGAGCAGCACCAGGCCGAGCATCAGGAACGAGCGCTGCGCGGCCACGTCATTGCCCGACAGGATGAGATAAAGGGCGCTGCCGATCAGCGCGCAGAGCGCCGCGAGCGATTTGACCGGCGCCCCGAGCGCCAGCGGCGGGAACAGCGCCAGCAGCCCGCGCACCAATGCGAACAGCGTGCCCGCCACCAGCGCCATGTGAAGGCCGGAAATCGACAGCACATGGGTGAGGCCGGACAGGCGCATGCTCTCTTCCACCGCCGGCGCGATGGACGAGCGATCCCCGGTGACAAGTGCCACCGCGATATCGGCGGCCGCGCCGCTCAGCACCAGGCGGATGCGGGCGGCGAGCGCCACCCGCACGCCATGGACCAGCGCGGCGACGCGCACGGCGAGCGGCGGCGCCCCGGCGAGATCCGCCGGCTTCGGCGGGCTGAGGGCGAAGCCCACCGCATCGATCCCGGCGAACCACGGTGCCCGGCCGAAATCATGCGCGCCCGCCATGGCCGGGCCAAGGGGCGGCAGCAGGCGCGCCGAGACGCTGAGGCCTGTGCCGACGGTGGGCGCCGAGCCGCGCGGCAGGGAGAGGCGCACCCGCTCGGGCTTGAAATCCAGCCCCTTGGCCTGGGCGCGCTCGACCCGCAGCAGGATGCGGTCGGCGGCCGCACGCTTCTCCAGATGCTCCACGAACCCGGTCAGCCGCACGCTGCCCGGCGGCGGGATCAGGACCGGGCGCGCGATGCGCGCGGTCTGGAGGCAGGCCAGTGTGAAGCCGCAGGCAAGCGCGGTCACGCCTGCAAGCACGGCGAAGGAAAAGGCGCGCGCCCGCACGGCGAGCGTCGCGGCAAGCAGCGCCGCCGTGAGAATGAGGCAGGCGACCAGCGAGGGCTCCTGCTCGGCACCGAAATAGAGCAGGATGCCGGCTGCGAACAGCACCGGCAGCCAGAGCACCAGCCGCCCCGCCTCCGCCTCGACGCGGATTTCCGCCGCGAGCCCTGCGAACAGGCGCGCGCGCAGGGCGTCCAGGGCGTCGAAGGGGCGCGACGTCGTTCGCCCCGCATCCCAGACGGCCACGCGCGCGCCGCGCCCTCTTGTGCGCCGCGGGGCGTCCTCGCCGGTGTTTGATGTGCCTGCCATGCCCCCGCGTTCCCCAACGCGCGCGCCTATGCTACACGGGCGCCGCCCGCGCGCCACATGCCGGCGATGCACGAAGCATCCCGGCGGCACGCCCGCCCCGCTCCAGACCTCTTTTCGGCGGACCTTCATGTCAGAGATCGTTACGCGCTTTGCCCCTTCTCCCACGGGCTTCCTGCACATCGGCGGCGCCCGCACCGCCCTGTTCAACTGGCTCTATGCCAGGGCGAAGGGCGGCAAGATGCTGCTGCGCATCGAGGACACGGACCGCCAGCGCTCGACGAAGGAAGCCATCGACGCGATCCTCGACGGCCTCACCTGGCTCGGCATCGAATGGGACGGCGACACGGTCTATCAGTTCGCCCGCGTCGCGCGGCATCAGGAGGCGGTGGCGCAGATGCTGGCGCTGGGCAATGCCTATCCCTGCTATGCCACGGCGGAAGAGCTGGAGGAGATGCGCGAGACCGCGCGCAAGGAGGGCCGCCCGCCGCGCTATGACGGCCGCTGGCGCGATCGCGATCCCGCCGAGGCGCCGAAGGACCGCAAGCCCGTGATCCGCCTGCGCGCACCGCAGGAGGGCGAGACCGTCATTCACGACCTGGTGCAGGGCACGGTCACCTTCCCCAACAAGGATCTGGACGATCTCGTCCTGCTGCGCTCCGACGGCACGCCCACCTATATGCTGGCCGTGGTGGTGGACGACCATGACATGGGCGTCACCCACATCATCCGCGGTGACGACCATCTCACCAATGCGGCGCGCCAGACCCAGATCTATCGTGCGCTCGACTGGCCGGTGCCCGAGATGGCCCATATCCCGCTCATCCACGGGCCGGACGGCGCCAAGCTCTCCAAGCGGCACGGCGCGCTGGGCGTCGATGCCTATCGCGCCATGGGGTATCTGCCGGCGGCATTGCGCAATTATCTGGTGCGCCTCGGCTGGAGCCACGGCGACCAGGAAATGTTCTCGACCGAGGAAATGATCGCCTTGTTCGATCTCGACCATGTGGGCCGCTCGGCCGCGCGGTTCGATTTCCAGAAGCTGGAAAACATCAACGGGCACTATATCCGCGCCAGCACCGACGATGACTTGTTCGACGCGGTCATGGCGCTCATTCCCTATCTGCCCGACGGCGCCGCGCGGCTCGCCAAGATGACGCCGGAGCACAAGGCTCAACTGCGCGCCGCCATGCCGGGGCTGAAGGAACGGGCGAAGACGCTGGTGGAATTGCTGGACAATGCCGGCTTCATCTTCGCCGAGCGGCCCCTGCCCCTGGAGGAAAAGGCGAGCGCGCTGCTTACCCAGGAGGCGCGCGCCCATCTCGGCGCCCTCCTGCCCGCGCTCGCCGCCGCCGAATGGAGCGTGCCGGCGACGGAAGCGGTGGTCCGCGCCTATGCGGAGACGGCGGGCATCAAGCTCGGCGCGGTCGCCCAGCCCCTGCGCGCCGCCCTCACCGGGCGCACCACCTCGCCGCCGATCTTCGACGTGCTGTCGGTGCTGGGGCGCGAGGAGAGCCTCGCCCGCCTCAAGGAGCAGGCGGCGTGATCGGCCCATTTCCGCGCCGGGCATCGTCGGATGCCCTGCCGGCCGGCCCGTGCGAGGTGCATCTCGACCTCAAGGGGCTGAAATGTCCCCTGCCCGCCTTGCGCACCCGCAAGGCGTTGGCGACCCTCGCGCCGGGAACGCTGCTGATCGTGAGCTGCACCGATCCCATGTCGGTCATCGACATCCCCCACATCGCCCAGCAGACGGGCGATGCCTTCGAGGGGCGCACGGTGGACGCCGGCGTGCTCGAATTCCGCCTGCGCAAGGCGAAGTGATCGCGAACCTCGGCTGGCCCACACGGAAGAGGCGCGAACACCGCTGGACGCGGAGATCCGCCGCCTAAGCTCAGGCCGTGCGGAGCGCGGTTTCCACCAGGCGCACCCAATAGGAGGCGCCGAACGGGATCGCCGCATCCGCGAAATCATAGGCCGGATGATGCAGGCCGGCGCTCGGCCCGTTGCCGACGAAAATATAGGCGCCCGGCCGCGCTTCCAGCATATAGGCGAAATCCTCGGCCGCCATGAGAGGCGGCGCATCGCCGTTCACCTGCGGCGCGCCGACCACATCCTCGGCCACGCGCTGCGCGAAGGCGGTCTGGGCCGGGTGGTTCATGGTCACGGGATAGCCCTCGACAAATCGCACCTCGGCTTGCGCGCCGAATGCACCGGCCACCCCTTCCGCGATCTGCTTGACCCGTTCGCGCAATTGCAGGCGCACGGCGGGCGAGAGGCTGCGCAGGGTGCCGGTGAGTTTCGCGCTCGGCGGCAGGACATTGTCCGCCTCGCCGGCGTGGAACATGGCGATGGAAACCACGCCCCCTTCCAGCGGGTCCACATTGCGCGCCACCACCTGCTGCAAGGCGGTGACGATGTGCGCGCCGGTCAGCACGACGTCCACGCCTTCATGGGGCTTGGCGGCGTGGGAGCCCTTGCCCGCGACGGTGATTTCGACATGGTCGGCGGACGCCATGATGGCGCCCTCGCGGATGCCGAAGCAGCCCACCGGAAGGCCCGGCAGATTGTGCATGCCGTAGACTTCGTCGATGCCGAATCGCTCCATCAGCCCGTCCTGCACCATGGCGCGGCCGCCGGCGCCGCCTTCCTCGGCCGGCTGGAACACCATGATGGCCGTGCCGGCGAAATTGCGTGTCTCGGCCAGGTGCCGGGCGGCGCCCAGCAGCATGGTGGTGTGCCCGTCATGGCCGCAGGCGTGCATCTTGCCGGGCGTCTTGGAGGCATAGGCGGCCCCGGTGGACTCGAAAATCGGCAGGGCGTCCATGTCCGCCCGCAGCGCGATGGTGCGCCCCGCCCCGCCATTGCCGCGGATCACGCCCACGACGCCGGTGCGCCCGATCCCCGTGACCACCTCGTCGCAGCCGAATGCGCGCAATTGCTCGGCGACGAATGCCGAGGTGACAGGCAGATCATATTGCAGCTCCGGGGTTTCGTGGAGCTTCTGGCGCCAGGCGGAGAGTTCGTCCGCCGCATCGGCGAGACGGTTGATGACGGGCATGAAGGGCCTCCTTCTCCGCCGGATGGTGCGCGCGGGCGCCGGATGCGGTCAATACCGCGCGGGGCGGTATTAGGGCGCATCGGGCCGGCTGCGCACAGGCAGTTTCCCTTAGCCACCTTGACCCTGCGGCCCGCGCAGCCTAACACCCATGCCCAGTGAGCCCGTAGCTCAGCCGGTAGAGCACGTGACTTTTAATCATGGGGTCTCGGGTTCGAATCCCGACGGGCTCACCATTCACACCAGCGACATTGTACCCCCGTAACGCTTCGGGCGCGCGTGGTCGTGCCTCGCCTGCCCCCCGGCGCGCAGCCGTGGCGCGCGGCTAGATGACGTGGAGCTCGAGCCGGTCGCGGCCGCTGTTCTTCGCCCGGTACAGCGCCTCGTCGGCATGGCGCATGAAATCCGAGACGCTCAGATCGCTCGCGTTCGCGGCGGAGCAGATGCCGATGCTCGCGGTGACCGACTTCAGATAGGGATGGATTTCGTTCCAGGGCTCGCAGGCCATGGACGTGCGGATGCGGCGGCCGACCATGACCGCGCCTTCCTCCGATGTCTCCGGCAGGAGCACGGCAAATTCCTCGCCGCCGAAGCGCGCGGCGAGATCGATCGACTGGCGCACCGCCTCCTGCACGATCAGGGCGGTGCGCCGCAGGCAATTGTCACCCACCACATGGCCGAACCGATCATTGACCGACTTGAAATGATCGATGTCCACGAGCAGCAGCGCGATCGCGGACCCCTCGCGGCAGCAGCGCTGCCAGGCTTCCTGTAGCGCGGCGTCGAAGCGCCGGCGGTTGGGAAGGCCGGTCAGCCCGTCGGTGGCGGCCATGGCGGAGAGATCGGCCAGGGCGCGCTTGAGGACCGTGATATCGGAATGGGTGAAATAGCCGATGCCGCTCGCGGTGCGCCGCGCGATCACGCGGCGCCAGCGTCCGCCCGGAAGCTCCACCTCGAACGGCGCGCCGGCGAAGCGAAGATTGTCGAGCACCGAGACGTCGATCGCCCGGCCCACCGACCCCGCCTTTGTCCAGGCCCGCTTCACGATGTCGATCAGGGTCAGCCCGATGACGGATTCGCCCATGGCGATGTCGTAAAGAGCCCGGAACTCGTTGTTGACGGCGATAATCCGATCGCTCTGGTCCAGCACCATTGCCCCGTCGGCGATATAATCCAGCAGGTCGATGGGAAACTCGTTCCAGGCGGCCGGCTCCGGTGCGCGGCTGTTGTCGTCGGACAACTCGTGCCAGATCCGAATCCGGCTGCCGTCGGGGGTCTGGAGAGAGGCGACGCGCAGGCGGCGGCCGTTGTGCGTGAAGACAAAGGGGCGTGATTGATTGCGATGCCGGTCCACGCCCTCGTCAATATAGCGTTCTATGTTTGGCATTTCGTCTGGCGGTAATCTGCCGGCATAGAAACGACGCAAGTTTTCCCTATAGGGCTCGCCAGAATAGACGTGCCCCTCATGTTCGGGAAAAAACCGAGTAAACGCAGGATTCCAGAAAATAGTTCGGTCTTCTGAATCAAAGAGACAAACCGCTATATCTATAGTGTCCAATAGCGTTGATATGAAGAAATAACTATCTTTTTCAGACACGGATCTGCTCTGACAATCCTCGATAAATTCAATATTAGGTCATTCCGTGCGGCGGTAACAAGCGGTTCTTTGTGGGTGGTAATTAAGTAATCTTGGCACGCGCTTCGGAAGGTTTTAGGATCGAGAGATGGCCGGCCAATAGGTTGGAGCCTCGGCAAAATTCAAACAAAAGGAAGACCATCGCTGCATCACTCGAATTATCGGATGTTTTTCCATCGAACTATCCGATATTTCGCGTGATGCGCGCCGGATTTCGTCACATTGTGTTTGAGGAATCGTCGAGCAACGCTGCCATTTCTCCGTTCAGCCGTTCGGCGAAGCGGGAAACCTCGGTGGCAACGGTGCGCGCCTGCATGGCGCCCGACCGGATCTCCTTCGTCTTGCCCGAGACCTCGGTGATCATTTCGCTGACGGAATGGGTGGTGGCAACCTGTTCCTGAACGCCGGCGGCCAGGGCGACGAACACATGGCTGACCTGCCCGACATTGCTGGAAATATCGCTGACGGCGGTCGCCGCTTCCGTGCTGGTAGCCTGGACCGCTTCCACCTGCATGCGAATCTCCTTGGTGGCATTGGCGGTCTGCACGGCAAGCGCCTTGACCTCCTGCGCCACGATGGCAAAACCCCGACCCGCTTCCCCGACGCGCGCCGCCTCGATGGTCGCATTCAGGGCCAGCAGGTTGGTCTGGGCGGCGATCTTCTCGATGAGGGCGGTCACGGCGCCGATGCGCCCGACGCTGTCCGCGAGCCCGCGCACCAGATTGTCGGCCGATGTCGTGCGGTCGGCCGCATCCTGCGACATGGTCGCGGCGCGCTGGATCTGCTTCGAGATTTCGTCGAACGAGGCCGCCATCTCCACCGCCGCGGCGCTCACCGAGGAGGCCGCGCTCTCGGAGCCCTCGCTCAGGTCCAGCAGCGTGTCGCTTTCCCGGCTCATGCTGGCGGAGGTGTGACGCAGGCCGTCGACCACCTCGGTCACCCCTGCCGCGACCGCGATGCTCTTGGTGATGACCGACCAGGTCAGGATGGGGCCGAGATACTCACCGCTCGAATCATGCGCCGCCGATACCCGCAGTTGCAGCGTTTCGGGTCCGACGCGGATCTTGGCCGAATGCGGCAGGTTCTTCGGGTCCGCGAGCATCGCCCGCTGATGCTCCGGATGCTTGTGGAAAATATCGATCGAGGTGCCGACCAGATTGTCCGCCTTGATCGGCAGATGGGCTTCGATGCGCCGCAGCGTCTCGAGGCTGGCCTTGTTGGCGTAATTGATCTTCAGGTCTTCTTTTTCGCAGGTCATCACGTTGATCGGCAATTCGTCGATCATGCGCAGCAGGTGCTCGCTCTTCTGCTTCTGTTCCAGAATCTGCGTCACCCGGTTCCAGGTGAGCTGCGCGTAGCGATACCGCCCGCGCCCGTCCACGATCGCGTTGATGTTGAGATCCAGCGTCTCGTTGCCGGCGCGGATGACCGTCTGGTACGGCAATTTGGCGGGGTCCTGGATGATCCGGCGGGCGTGCGCGGGGTGCTGGTGGAAGACGTCCAGCGAGGATCCGACCACGGAATCGGGCGACACATGCAGCACATGCTCGATTTCCCGCAGCAATTCGCGGGACTTATCGTTCGCATATTGGATGATGCAGCTGGTCGGGTCGCACAGCATGATGGCGAAGGGCAGATGGTCGAGATATTCCATGCCCGCAAAGCTGATGGAGCCTGTCGTGCGGGGCATGGCGATAACTTGAGCTTTGGACATTCGATTTCCTTCGGCCTTGGTCCCCTCAAGCTCAGGCCATGACCATTGTGCCATGCTGGGCGACGACGAGACGACGCAGCCGCAAAGTCTCTTTGAAAGCTTGTGTCGGGCTGACCTTGGCGCGGATTCCGCGCAAAACCCGCGGTTGGCGGGCGCAAAGGCGCGCCGACGCCCGCGCCGGTCCGATTTTATTGATCTCGCTCAATTTTTCCGCGGGGCCGGGCACGCCGCCAGGGCCAATCGACAGTCATGGGTTGGCGCCGGTGCAGCAGAGCATCGTCATGCACGGGCCGGTGCCGTGCATCCACGGAGCCAGCCTCGACGCTTCGGGGTCCGCGCCGGCGGGCGCCTCGGAGATCGACCCCGCGGCTGAATGTCGATCCGTCCTAGAGCACGCAGCGGGTCTGCGCCGTCAGGCCGTTGGGCGCGCCCCATTCGTTGGACGGCAGGGTGGAGAAGGCGCCGTCGAAGACCTGCCGCTGCATGGTGAAGCGCACCGGCTTGCCGTCGGGCCCGAGATCCACGATCCAGAAATAATCATAGGTCGCCCAGGGCCAGCTCGCCGGGACATCGGGCAAACCGCCGAGGTTCAGCAATTGGCGCAGCGTCACCGCCTGGCCGGGATTGGCGGCTTCCAGGGCGGCGTCGGCGATGTGATCGTGCTCCCAGACCATCACCACCGTGCGGCCCGTGAAGCGCGGATCGCTCAGCACATCATGCACCGCCTGCTGGGTGCGGGTGGTGACGAGCTGGGTGAAATCCGTCTTGCGGGCGAGCTTCGCGGGATCGCGCGCGGCCTTCTTCGGCTTGTCCTCCGCCGCGACATCGGCAGCGGCGGCGGGCGCGGGCGCCGATGGGGCGGCGGCGGACGCCGCCTTCTCCCGCTTCTTGCGCGGGCTGGTCGGGGCGCTGGGCAGGGCGGTGTACATCACCACGGGTTGCGCCCATGTGGCGGCGGCGGGGGCGGCCAGCTCCATGGTGTGCAGGGTCACGGCGAGGATGGCGGCCGGCGCCGTGCCATCCGGGAACAGGCTGTCCTTGGCGCCCTCGCCGAGATACTGCGCGGCAAGCGCCTGGGCGCGCGCATTGCCCACCGGGCAGAGCCGATAGGCATCCTGTTTCTCGCCGTGGCGCAGGATGATGATGCGCGCGGGGGCCGCGCTGGCCGGGAGGGCGGCGAAAAATCCCCCGCCCGCGAGCGCGATCGCGAGCAGGCTGCGAAAAGCGAGGCGCGAGAAGCAAAACGCGGCCATGAAACATCCCCCGGCAACGGTCCCGCCGGACCTTACCAAAAGTCGCGGCATCCGCCATGCTCCTGCCGCAGCTTGCCAATGTCCCCGCCCTCGCCTATGCGAAGCGACGCCATTGTCGGGGGGTTCCATGCAGAAGGTCTGGTCTTGGGTCGGAGGCGTCGCCATCTGCACGCTGGGCGTGGCGATGGTTGCGGCGGTGGCCGATCCCGCCGCGGCACAAAGCTCCGCGAACCCGCCGCACATCACCATCCAGCCGCACAATCCCAATGTGATCCACCTGCCGGTGATCCCGCAGGGCAGCTATCTGGACCCCGGCCCCGGTTCGGCGATCAAGCCGGACGTGGGGCTCGGCGACGATCGCAACGAGGATTATGCCTTCCCGCCGAATCTCGACGGCTACATGGGCTCCTCGCCTCCGGGCGATCCGACCGACAACGGCCAGTGGAGCCCCCTCCCCGGCGATACGCCGAGCTTCTGAGGCAGTTTTCGCGTGCCGGCGCCCGGTTTTGCGGGCGTCGCTCCGGCTCGCGCGGCTTCGGGCACGAGACATGAAAAAGGCGGCAGGGAAAAACCCTGCCGCCTTTTTTCGTGCGATCCCCAAAGGGAAAAATCAGCGCTTCGAGAACTGGAAGCTGCGGCGAGCCTTGGCGCGGCCGTACTTCTTGCGCTCGACCACGCGGCTGTCGCGGGTCAGGAAGCCGCCCTTCTTGAGCGGGCCGCGCAGCTCGGGCTCGTAATAGGTGAGCGCGCGGGAAATGCCGTGGCGCAGCGCGCCGGCCTGGCCGGAGAGGCCGCCGCCGGAGACGGTGCAGACCACGTCATACTGCTCTTCGCGGGCCGCGGCCTGGAAGGGCTGGTTGATCATCAGGCGCAGCACGGGACGGGCGAAATAGGTCACCACGTCGCGGTCGTTGACCGTGATCTTGCCGGTGCCGGGGCGGATCCACACGCGGGCGACTGCGTCCTTGCGCTTGCCGGTGGCATAGGCGCGGCCGAACTTGTCCAGCTTCTGGACATGGACCGGCGCCTCTTCGATGCCGCCCTGGCGGGAATCGAGCGCGTCGAGGGACTGAAGAACCTCAGCCATGATCAGTTCCTCACATTCTTGCGGTTGAGCGCGGCCACGTCGAGGACCACCGGCTGCTGTGCCTCATGGGGATGGGTGCCGCCCTTGTAGACGCGCAGGTTGCCCATGATCTTGCGGCCGAGCGGGCCACGGGCGAGCATGCGCTCCACGGCCTTCTCGATGACGCGCTCGGGGAAGCGGCCTTCCAGCAGGAACTTGGCGGTGCGCTCCTTGATGCCACCCGGGAAGCCGGTGTGGTGGTAATAGACCTTCTGGTCGCGCTTGCGACCGGTCAGCACCGCCTTCTCGGCGTTCACCACGACGACATTGTCGCCGCAATCCACGTGCGGGGTGTAGAGCGGAAGGTGCTTGCCCTTCAGGCGCATGGCGATGATGGTGGCGAGACGGCCCACGACGAGCCCGGTCGCGTCGATCACCACCCATTTCTTTTCGATTTCGGCAGGCTTGGCCGAATACGTCTTCATGGATCGGTTTCCGAATGAGAAAGCCGGTCCCCACGAAAGATCGCAAGGCCTCCGGCAATGGACGGGGCTTGTAACCCAGAGCCGGCGCAGCGTCAACGCAACATCGGGCCAAATTATCCTTGGTTTTCAAATGCTTATTAAAATGGTGTCATAGCACCACATTTCAAGGCGCTTTTCCGTCGCAATAAACCCGCCCGTCCCGCTCAGCGCGCGTCCCGGCCGAGCGCCTCGACCTGTCGCAGCCAGCGGGCGCGCTGGTCCGGCGGTGCGGCATCCACCAGGCCGAACAGGCTGTGGCGCACCGGGGAGATGCCGACGAAATCCAGGATGTTGCGCTCCAGCCCGAGCACGCCGTGGGCGAAGAAATACCAGCGATAGATCAGCGCCGGCATGCCCATGGTGACGATCACCCGCGCCGAGCGCCCGCCGAGCAGCTTGTGGGGAAACCCGGGCCCGGCCTGGATGAAGGCGAAGCCGGGACGCATCAATTGCTCCAGGAACGCCTTCAGCAGGGCCGGCATGGTCCCGAGCCACAACGGAAACAGCAGCACCACATGGTTCGCCGCGAGCAGGGCGTCGCGGGCGGGCAGCAGGTCGTGCGGCATGGTCCCGGTCTCGAAATCCGCCTGCGTGCGCATCAGCGAGAAATCGAGCGCCGCCACCTCCACCCGCGCGACGCTGTGGCCGCCGGCTTGGGCGCCGCGCGCATAGGCGTCCGCAAGCGCATGGCACAGGTGCCCCCCGTGCGGGTCCGGATGTCCCTGAATGATGAGAATGGATTGTCCCATGGCGTCTTCCCCAGGCGCACCATGGGGCGCGGCGGCGAAGGACGCATTGATCCGGATCAGGGCGCGACCTTGCGGAAGCGGTCTCCGCGGCGGGCGCCTTATCGTGCGGGAGCCTTATTTTGCGGGAATGGAATAGGTGGCCACGCAATGCGCTACCAGTTCGTCGCTGTCCGGGCTGTGCAGCGCCACGTCGCCCACCGCCAGGCGCTTGCCAAGCTTGATGATGCGCGCGTCCGCCAGGATCGGCCCCGGCGCCGGCTTGCGCAGGAAATTGATGGAGAGGTTGGTCGTCACGGCAAGCGCCACCGGTCCGATCTGCGCCAGCAGCGCGGCATAGACCGCGACATCGGACAGCGCCATCAGGGACGGGCCGGACACCGTGCCGCCGGGACGCAGGTGATCCTCGCCCGCCTCCAGCCGCACCGTCGCCGTCATGATGCCGGTGGAAATGACCTTGTGCGCCTTGCCCGGGCCGAACGCCTGGGGGAATTCCTCATGCAGAAACGCCTCCAGAGCCTCCGGCGACATCCGCACGTGCCCGTCCCCCATTGCATCCTCCCTGCATCTCGCTTCACGCCCGCGATTTGCATAGAGTAGGCTTGCAAAAGATCAAAGCGCGCGAAGCGCGAGGGAGATGACATGTCTTCTGCCGCATCCCCAGTTGCCGCCGCCGTGGAGGCTCCCGCCGAGCCGGCGGTGCTGCGCAGCGATGCCGACGGCGTCGCGCTGGTCACGCTCAACCGCCCCGCCAGCCGCAACAGCCTTTCGGAAGCCATGATGACGGCGCTCTCCGAGACGCTGACGGACATTTCGGTCGACCCGGCGGTGCGCGCCGTGGTGCTGGCGGCGAACGGCCCGGTGTTCTCCGCCGGTCATGACCTGAAGGAGATCCAGGCCCATCGCGGGGACGAGGATCGCGGGCGGCATTATTACGACCAGGTGCTGCGCCGCTGCGCCGCGCTGATGACCGCCATCGTCCGCCTGCCCCAGCCGGTGATCGCGGCGGTGGACGGCATGGCCACGGCGGCCGGATGCCAATTGGCGGCGAGCTGCGATCTCGCGGTGGCCGGCGCGAAGGCGCGATTCTGCACGCCGGGCGTCAATATCGGCCTGTTCTGCCACACCCCCATGGTCGCCCTGTCGCGCGCCGTCTCGCGCAAGCACGCGCTGGAAATGCTGCTGCTCGGCGAATGGGTGGAGGCGCAGGAGGCCCATCGCATGGGCCTCGTGAACCGGGTGGTGGCCGACGGCGAGGCGGTGCCCGCCGCGCGCGAGCTTGCCCTGCGCATCGCCGCGAAATCGCAGGTGCCGGTGAAGCTGGGCAAGGCCGCCTTCTATGCCCAGGCGGAGATGACGCTGGACAATGCCTATGCCTTCGCCTCGCAGGTGATGACCACGAACATGCTCGCGCGCGATGCGGACGAGGGCATTTCGGCCGTGCTCGACAAGCGCCCGCCCCATTGGGAGGACCGCTGAGGGCGAAGTGATCGCGTCCTTTACGTTCCCTAAACCATAAAGGGCTTTCCTGTTGTCCTGGCCGGCATGATGCCGGCGGCGAAGGAAGGCGCGATGACCGAGAGCCTGGGCCGCGAAACACTCCCCGATCCGCACGCCGAACGGCTGCGGGTCCGCGTGGGTTGCGCTCAACCGGTTGACGCTCGACCGCTGGGCGCTCAACGGCGTCGCGTGCGGGTGTGCGCCGCGCTGGCCTTGCTCCTGGCGGCGGCGCTCCTGCTGCTGCCGCTGCGCTATACCGCCACCGCTTCCCTCTCGTTCGATGTCGCCTCCCAGCCGCCCGCCGCCAGCGTGCGCGGCGTGGCGCAGGTGCTCGGCGCCCGCGAGATGGCGCAGGACGTGTTCGCGCGCCTCGATCCGGCGGATCGAGGCGCCCTGGCGGACGGCGGCCGCACCTTCTCGCTGGCGCGCTGGCTCGCCGCCGATGCGCCGCGCGCGCCCGCCGATATCGGGGGCGCGGCGCTGGTCGCCGGCCTTTCCGTCACCCCGCGCTTCGGCGGCCGGGTGCTGGAGCTTTCCTTCACCGCCGGCCGGCCGGAGCGCGCCGCGCGGGTCGTGCAGGCCTATGCGGACGCTTTCCTCTCGCTCGATGCCGAAGTGCGCGCCGAGCGGGACAGCCCGGCATCGGCGCACATGAGCGCGCCGCAGATGCGAATCGCCGCCGCCGCCATGGCGCCGGCCATGCCGGACCTGCCCTCCCCGCTGCGCCTGGTGTTGCTGGCGTTCGCGGCGTTCGCGCTCGGCTTCATCGTGCTGCGGTTCGGCCGGGCGGCGCCGCCGGCGCTGGATGGCCGGGAGAGCGCGCACCTGCCTATCCAGCTCACCGATGGGCGCAGCGTCGCCTGGATGGACGCCGGCGCCGGCCGGGGCATGACCCGGGACGAGGCGCTCGCGCGGCTGCTGCAGGTGCTGGAGGAGCTGTGCGCGCGGCCGGCGGAGGCCGGGCACCTGGTGGTGGTGACCGCCGATACGCCGTTCGCCCGGTCCGCAGCATGCGCGGTGGCGGTGGCGCGGGCTCTCTCCCTGGGCGACGCGCGGGTGGCGCTGGTGGCCCTCGACGGCGACGCGCCGGACCTGAACGGCCTTGTTGCCGATCCCTGGGCCGCCGGGGTGGACGAGATGCTGTTCGGCGTCGCCGGCTTCGGCGAAACCATCCACCGCGATCCGGTGTCGCGGGCCCATATCATCCCGCCGGGACGCGGGGCGCGGGGCGGCGCCGGCGTCGCGACCGCCGATCGCCTCGTCCTCATCCTGCGGGCGCTGCGGCAGACCTATGATTGCGTGATCGTCGCCGCCCCCGCCGCGCCCCATCTGGCGCATGCGGTCGGGCTTGCCGCCCTCCAGCCGCTTCTGGTCTGCATCGAGGACATGGGCGCGCCCGTGGGCTCGGGCGTGGAAGCCTATGCCGCCCTTGCCTCCACCGGCTTCAACGATGTGGTGATGCTGCGCCTCGCGGACGCCGGCGCTCCGGCCATTGCGCCCGACCTCCCGGTTCTGGAGGCGGAGCCGCCGCGGCCGAGGCGCGATGTCGCCCCACGCCGCCTCGCCCCGGCCGCCTGAAGTTCCAGCAGAGGTGGAAGGTCAGAATAAATTACAAAAAATCAAAGGCCTGTCGCGATATTCAAAGGTGAATTGTCACGCGAATCGCTCAACATCAGCCGGCGTCATACCTTCTTGTCCGGCCGTTCCATCCAGCGGATGAGAAAGGCGGCGGGCACGATCCAGAGCGATCCCAGCAGCACGTAGGACACGGTTTGCCACGCCCAGGGCAGTTCGGTGACGCGGCCTTGCGCGATCGCCATCGCGCCCAGCGCCCACACCACCACCAGGATCAGCATCAGCACGGTGCCGATGAACTTGCGCAAACGCATGGGCATCGCGCCCTCCTTTGTTGTCCTGCGGTGCGCCTCGCCCGGGCGGCGCACGCTCCCTACCGGCAGCGACGCCGCGCCGTCTTGCACCCGTGGAAGCCGCTGTATATCGGATCCGTGGGGAGGGCCATATTCTGGAGCAGGTTCCGATGCCGCAGGATCGCCGCGCGATCACGTCCGCCGATGCCGCGCCCGTGCAGGGCACCCGGGCGGTTCGCCTGTGGCTTTACGCGGTCGCCGCGCTGATCGTCCTGATGATCGTGGTCGGCGGCGCCACGCGCCTCACCGAATCCGGCCTTTCGATCACCGAATGGAAGCCGGTCACGGGCGCCCTGCCCCCGCTCTCGCAGGCCGACTGGCAGGCGGAGTTCGAGAAGTACCAGACCATTCCCCAATATGAGATCCTCAACAAGGGCATGGGGCTGGAAGGCTTCAAGCGCATTTTCTGGTGGGAATGGGGCCATCGCCTGCTGGGCCGGCTGATCGGCTTCGCCTTCCTGCTGCCGTTCCTCTATTTCGCCGTGCGCGGCGTGCTGCGCGGCCCGCTGCTGGTCAAATGCCTCGGCCTGTTCGTGCTCGGCGGGCTCCAGGGCGCGGTGGGCTGGTGGATGGTGGCCTCCGGCCTTTCCGCCCGCACCTCGGTGAGCCAGTACCGGCTGGCGGTGCATCTGACGCTCGCCTGCTTCATCCTTGCCGCCATCGTCGCGGTGGCGCGCAGCCTGACCGCCGCGGGCAAGGACAAGGTGCCGGCGCCCCTGCGGGCCGGATCGCTCCTTCTGGTGGGCCTGGTGCTGCTGCAGATCTTCGCCGGCGGACTGGTGGCGGGACTGGACGCGGGCTTCACCTTCAACACCTGGCCGCTGATCGACGGGCATTTCATTCCCGCCGCCGCGCAGCTCGGCGCGCTCGATCCCGCGTGGCGCAACCTGTTCGAGAATGTGCTGACGGTGCAGTTCGTCCACCGCATGATCGCCTATACGCTGCTTGCGGCGGCGCTGCTGCACGCGCTCAACGCCCGGCGGTTCGGCGGCTGGGTGGCGCGCGAGGCCTGGGGCGTGTTCGCGCTCGTGTGCTGCCAGGCGCTCCTGGGCATCCTCACCCTGGTGTTCTTGGTGCCGATGGATCTCGCGCTCACCCATCAGTTCGGCGCGGCCGTGGTGTTGATCGCCGTGAGCCTGCACGCCAGCGACGTGGCACGCAGCGGCCGTGTCATCGCGCCCGCCGCATTGCCCGCGCGCCCGGCCCGGGCCTGAGGCTCAGCGCAGGGCGATCGCCACCAGCGGCCCGAGCAGCAGGTTCACAAAGCCGGCAAGGATCATCACCAGGCCGGCGATGGAGCCTTCCTCGCGGCCGATCTGGTGCGCCTTGGCGACGCCCGCCCCATGGGCGCCCATGCCGAACAGCGCGCCGCGCGCCAATGTGGAGCGCAGCGGCAGCCATTTCAGCATGACCTCGCCCAGCGTCGCCCCGCAGATGCCCGTGACCACCACGAACATGGCGGTGAGATCGGGAATGCCGCCGATCTCCCCCGACATGCTCATGGCGAACGGGGTCGTGGTGGAGCGCGGCATCAGGCTGCGGCCGAGCACGTCCGGCAATCCGAGCAGATGGGCGAGGCCCCAGGCCGTGCCCAAGGCGATCGTGCTGCCCGCGAGCACGCCCACCAGCAGCACCGGCCAGTGCCGGCGGATGGTGGCGCGCTGCTCGTGGATGGGGATCGCGAACGCCACCGTCGCCGGCCCGAGCATCAGCACCAGCCAATGGGTGCCGCGCAGATAATCGGCATAATCCGTATGCAGCAGCGCTGTGAGGCCGAGGATCAGCACCGGCGTCAGCAGCAGAGGCGCGGTGAACCAGCGGGCGAACCTGCGGTTCAGCACCCGCGCCAGGGCATAGAGGCCGATGGTCGCCACCGGCCAGAAGATCAGCCAGAACAAGGGCCCGGGCTCAGGCATTGCCCGCCTCCCCGGCGTGGCGCAGGCTATGACGCAGGCTGAAGCGATAGGCGAAATCCACGATCAGCGCCGTGGTGCCCATGACGGCCACGGTGCCGATGAGGATGACGGCTCCGATCTTGAGCCCGAGTGTGCCGACGAATTCGCCATGCTCCATCACCGCCATGACCGCCGGCACGAAGAACAGCAGCATTTCCGCGAGCAGCCAATAGGCGCCGAGCCGCACGCTCGCCGCCCGCAGCACGCCGGTGGCGAGCAGCACCAGCAGCAGGCCCATGCCCACCACCCCGCCCGGCAGCGGCAGATGCAGCCAGCGCACCAGCGTATCGCCCGCCAGCCAGAAGCCGAGCAGAACCAGGATCTGGAGCACGCGCGTGCGGCGCAGCATAAGACGGAGGCGGGTGAGAATCCCGGACATGGGAGCGGTCCACGAACAGAAGCGGCAGGAAGTGATTTGAAGCTTAGGGTGCGGTGCGATATTCGTAAAATGAATTGAATGAATTCTGTTCAGTCCAAATTGGAATGACACACCATGGAGCTGCGCACCCTGCGCGCCTTCGTCGAAGTGGTCCGCCAGGGCGGCTTCTCCCAGGCCGCCAAGACCGTGTTCGCGACCCAGTCCACCGTCAGCAAGGCGGTGAAGCATCTGGAGGACGAGCTGGGCGTGGTTCTGCTGGATCGCCTCGGCCATCGCAGCGAGCTGACCGCCGCCGGCGAGATCGTCTATCGCCGGGCGCTCACCATGCTGGCGGAGCGCGAGGACCTCACCACTGAACTCGACGAATTGCGCGGGCTGAAGATCGGCATCCTGCGGCTCGGCCTGCCGCCGCTCGGCAGTTCAACGCTGTTCGCGCCTTTGTTCGCGCAATATCGCAGCCGCTACCCGGGCATCGAGATCCGCCTCGTGGAACAGGGCAGCAAACGGCTGGAAGAGATTCTGCTGGCGGGCGAAGTCGAGCTGGCGGGCTCGCTGCTGCCGGTGGCGGAGGCATTCGCGGCCCAGCCGGTACATCTGGAGCCGCTGGTGGTGCTGATGCCCGAGAGCCATCCCCTGGCGCAAGCGCCGCGCCTCACGTTTCCGGAGCTTTCGGCCCTGCCCTTCATCCTGTTCGAGAGCGGGTTCGCGCTCAACCAGGTGATTCTCGATGCGTGCGAGCGGGCGGGCGTCTCGCCCACCATCATCGCCCGCTCGGGGCAGATCGACTTCATCGTGGCGCTGGTGGGCGCGGGGCTCGGCATCGGCTTCCTGCCCCGCGCCATCGCCGAGCAGCGCCACCATCCCTCGGTGGCGCTGGTGCCCCTGGACGAGCCCAGCACCGACTGGCACATGGCGCTGATCTGGCGCCGCCGGGCCTATCTTTCCCACGCCGCCCGCGCCTGGCTTGCCCTGGCGCGGGAATATTATGGCGCGGGTGACGAGACGGGCGTCACGCGATCGCCAGCGCCTGCTGAAGATCGGCGATGATGTCGGCCACGTCCTCGATGCCCACGGAAAGCCGCACCACCTCGGGCCCGGCCCCGGCCGCGACCTTGGCCTCGTCGGACAGCTGGCGATGGGTGGTGGACGCGGGATGGATGATCAGCGAGCGCGTGTCGCCGATGTTCGCGAGGTGCGAGAACAGCTCGACGTGGGAGACGAGCTTCACGCCGGCCTCATAGCCACCCTTGAGGCCGAAGGTGAACACGGCGCCGGCGCCCTTGGGCAAATATTTGCGGGCGAGCGCGTGATATTTGTCGTCCGGCAGGCCGGGATAGCTCACCCATTCCACCGCCGGATGAGCGGCCAGGAATTTCGCCACGGCAAGAGCGTTCTCGCTGTGCTGCTTCATGCGCAGGGTGAGCGTCTCGATGCCGGTGAGGATGAGGAAGGCGTTGAACGGCGAGAGCGCCGGGCCGAGATCGCGCAGCCCGAGCACGCGCGCGGCGATGGCGAAGGCGAAATTGCCGAAGGTCTCGTGCAGCACGATGCCCTGATATTCCGGCCGCGGCTGCGAGAGGAAGGGATAGCGATCGGTCGCGGACCAGTTGAAAGTGCCCGCGTCCACGATCACGCCGCCGATGGAATTGCCGTGTCCGCCCAGGAACTTGGTGGCGGAATGGATGACGATGTCCGCGCCATGCTCGATCGGGCGCCACAGATAGGGCGTGGCCAGCGTGTTGTCGACGATCAGCGGCAGGCCGGCGGCCTTGGCGATCTGGGAAATGGCCGCGATGTCGGTCACCACGCCGCCCGGATTGGCGATGGATTCGGTAAAGATGGCCTTGGTCTTGGGCGTAATGGCGCGCTCGAACGAGGAGATATCGTCCGGATCCGCCCACGCAACGTTCCAGCCGAAGCTCTTGAAGGCATGCGTGAATTGGTTGATGGAGCCGCCGTACAGCTTACGTGAGGCGACAAATTCGTCCCCCGGCGACAGCATGGTCTGGAACACCAGCAACTGCGCCGCATGGCCGGACGCCACCGCGAGCGCGGCCGTGCCGCCTTCCAGCGCCGCGACGCGCTCTTCCAGCACCGCGTTCGTGGGATTGCCGATGCGGGTATAGATGTTGCCGAAGGTCTGGAGGCCGAACAGCGCCGCCGCGTGGTCCACGTCATCGAACACGAACGAAGTGGTCTGGTAGATCGGCGTCGCCCGCGCGCCCGTGGTCGGGTCGGGCTGGGCGCCCGCATGGATGGCGAGGGTGGCGAAGCCGGGTTCGCGATCGGTCATGGCTGGTCTCCTCCGAGTCCCCGGCATTATGCCGTGGCCTTCATGTTATATTCTAGTTCATCCACTGAAAAAATGTTGTTTAGAACGTCGCACGTGGAGTTCGCGGCAATAAGCTATTGCGCATCGCCCGGCGGCTTCGGCGTACGGGAGAGCGACAGGCGCTGCACCCCGCTGCCCAGGCGCTGCGGGCGCTTGGAGGAAATGGTGCGGCTGTTGACGCCGGTCCAGCCGATCTCGCCGGACAGCCGGCCGTATTCGATCTTCGGACAGCGGTCCATCACCACCTGGAGGCCGGCCGCCTCGGCGCGCGCCGCCGCTTCGTCATGGCGCACGCCGAGCTGGAGCCAGAGCACCTTGGGCAGCGGAGACAGCGCGAGCGCCTCGTCCAGAACCGAGGGCACGAAGGCCGGGGCGCGGAACACGTCCACCATGTCGATGGGCACCGGCACGTCGGCGAGCCGGCCATAGAAAGCACGGCCCGCGAGCTCCTTCCCGACCTGGCCGGGATTGATGGGATAGACCTCGAAGCCGCGTTCGGAGAGATATTTCGTCACGAAGAAGGACGGGCGCGCCGGATTGGGGCTCGCGCCGACGACGGCGATGGTGCGGCAGCGGCTCAGGATGTCGCGGATATAGGCGTCGTCATAGCGATCGTGATTCATGAGGAAAGTCCCTGCGTCCCGCGCGCCCTGCTTAACGGCAGAATGGCTCAGGCGCGCCGCGCCTTCGAGAACAAGGTGAAGAAATTCTGCGTGGTGCGGTCGGCGATCTCCTCCAGCGTGGTGCCGCGCGCGGCGGCGAGCACGGTAGCGGTTTCGCGCACGAAAGAGGGTTCGTTGCGCTTGCCGCGATGGGGCGTGGGCGCGAGGAACGGCGCGTCGGTCTCCACCAGCAGCCGCTCGGCCGGGAGCGCGGCGGCCAGCTCGCGCAGCGCGGCGCTGTTCTTGAACGTGATGACACCGGAGAAGGAGACATATCCGCCGAGCGCCACCGCCCGGTGCGCGAGGTCCGCCCCGCCGGTGTAGCAATGCAGCAGGAAGGGAAACGCGCCCTTCGCGCTCTCCGCCTCCAGGATGGCGGCCACATCGTCGTCCGCCTCGCGCGCATGGATCACCAGCGGCAGGCCGGTTTCGCGGGCGGCGGCGATATGGGTGTGGAAGCCGTGGGCCTGCGCGTCGCGGGGGCTCTTGTCATAATGGTAATCGAGCCCCACTTCGCCGATCGCCACCACCTTGGGATGGGCCGAGAGCGCCACGAGGTCCGCCGTCGTCACGTCCGGCTCTTCCGCCGCCTGGTGCGGATGGGTGCCCACCGAGCAGAACACATTCTCGAACCGCTCGGCGATGGCGCGGATCTGGTCGAAGCGCTTCACGCGGGTGGAGATGGTCACGAGATGGGAGACGCCGACGTCCCGGGCCCGCGCGACGATTGCGGGCAGCTCCTCGGCGAAATCGGGGAAATCAAGGTGGCAGTGGCTATCGACGAGCATGAATGAGGGCCTTCAGAACAGGCCCCTCACATAGGCATTCGGCGCCGCCGCGTCGAGCCGCCACGTCGAGCCGCCACGTGGATCGGGCGTCCGCGTGTTGGCGAAGCTGCGCCCTAACCCTGCCCCTCGAACAGGGCCCGCTCGCGCCGGAACAGATCGAGCAGCGCGTCGGCCACCAGGCGGAAGCGGGCATCCGCGCGGGCATCGGGGCGCGTCAGCAGCCACAATTCGCGGGCCGGCGGGCGATGCGGCATCTCCAGGACGGACAGGGCCGGATGGCCGGCGGCGAGGAAATGCGGCAGCAAGGCGATGCCGCAGCCCGCGGCCGCCGCCTGCGCCTGCCCGGCCTGGCTGTTGGTGCGGAAGGAAAATCGCGCGCGGGGAAACTGGCGCGCCAGCCAGAGCGCTTCCGGCAGATGGGCCGCCGCCTCGTCGAAGCCGACGAAATGGGGCGCCTCCCCTTGGCTCATGCGGGCATGCCAGTCCGGCGTCGCATAGAAGGCGAGCCCCACGCCGCAAGCCCGCCGTGCCAGCAGGTCGCCGTCCTGCGGCCGGGCGAGGCGAAGCGCAATGTCCGCCTCGTGGCGTTGCAGGCTCACCGCGCGCCGGTCGGCGATCAGTTCGAGATCAAGCGCGGGATGCCGCGCCTGGAGCGCCGCCAGGTGCGGCAGCAGGAACACCTCCGCGAGGCTCGCGGTCGCAGTCACGCGCACCCGCCCGGCATAGGCGTCGCGCGGGGTCTCCTCCAGCAGGGCCTTGGCGGCGCGCTCCATCGCCATTGCGATGTCGAGCGCGCGCCGGCCCGCCTCGGTCAAATCATAGCCGGCGGCATTGCGCGCCAGGAGCGGCGCGCCGATGGCCGCCTCCAGCGCCGCCACATTGCGCGACACGGTGCTGTGATTGACGCCCAGCGCGCGCGCTGCCGCGGAAAGGCTGCCGTGCCGCGCGAGCGCTGCGAAGACCCGAAGCTGGTCCCAATCGAGATCTGTGCGAGAATGAGCGGCCATTGCGCAGTTTTCGGGAATTTTCGCGCAGATGGCCAGCGCCTAATGCTGGCGGTGAACCCGGCGCCCGGCGGCGCCCCATCGGAGAGCCGATCCCATGCCGTCACCCGCACCCATCCGCCTCACGCTCATCGGCGGCCCGACCCTGCTGATCGAGATCGCCGGCCTGCGCCTGCTCACCGATCCCACTTTCGACGTGCCCGGCGATTATGCCTCGGGCACCATCACGCTGCACAAGCTTACCGGACCGGCCATCGCGGTGGAGGAGATCGGCGCCATCGACGCGGTGCTGCTGAGCCACGACCAGCATGCGGACAATCTAGACCGCGCGGGCCGCGCCTTCCTGCCCAAGGCGGGCACCACCTTCACCACCCGCATCGGCGCCGAGCGGCTCGGCCTCGGCGAGGGGCTGGCGCCCTGGGACACGCGCGAATTGAAGACGCCGGACGGCGGGCGCCTGTTCGTGACCGCGGTCCCCGCACGCCACGGCCCTCCCGGCATCGAGCCCATCGCCGGCGAGGTGATCGGCTTTGCCCTGGGCATCGAGGCGCCGGGGGATGCGCTCTATATTTCCGGCGATACGGTCTGGTACGAGGGCGTCGCGGAAATCGCGAAGCGCTTCTCCCCGCGCATCGCCGTACTGTTCACCGGCGCCGCCAAGCCGCGCGGCGCGTTCCATCTGACCATGGACGCCAATGACGCGCTGGAAGCGGCGCATGCCTTCTCCGGCGCGCGCATCGTCGCCGTGCATAATGAGGGGTGGGGGCATTTCAGCGAGGCGGAGGACGAGCTGGCCCACGCCTTCACGGCGCTCGGCCTCGGCGACCGGCTCGCCCGGCTTCAGAGGGGCGAGCCGCTGGCGCTTTAGGGCGGCGCTTCCCCTCGACCGAGACGCGCGGAAGGCGTCCGGATTCATGCGCGGCGAACGTCCGGCCGAAATCGCGGATTGGTCCACAGCAGAAGCGCGGAGAAACGCGGAGAAGCGTCACGAAACCGCTGTTCGTCTGCGCTAACTTATTGTTTCACGTGAAACATTTTCGGTGCCGCAGGGCCTGGACGGCTCAGCGGCACATCTCGCTGTCCGCCGGAAGCGGCGTGATTTGCCAGAAGCTTTCGCGCCGCGGCTTCAGCCAGGGCGACCACCATTTGGCAAAAATATCGATGGCCGTGCCTTCCATGCGCGCCGGAGCATAGACGCCGAAGCCGTTGGCGACGCCCGTCACCTGCCCGCAACCCGTGGACGGCCGCGCCGGCGGGCGATAGCCATATTCCCGCACGATCACCACCCGCGCCTCCGGCACCGCCGCGCGGATGCGGCCGGCGGACATGCGGTCGGCGGCGATCAGGGTCGGCGCGGATCCCAATTGCGCCAGCACCACCGGCCGCAGCTTGGCCAGCGGCTCCGCCGAGACGCAGCGACCGCACAGGCGGGTGTCGGGATAGACCGTGACCGCGATGCGCACCGCCATCACGCCGATGGCGATGGCCGCGAGCAGGCCGAGATAGAGCTTCACGCGCCGCTGCCAGCCGCCCAGCCGCTCCAGCTCGGCGAACACATAGACCGGCGCCAGCAGGAAGAAGACATGGAAATAGCGGTCGCGCAGGCTGGTCGAGCCCGCCGCCAGCACGCCCACCAGCGTCACCACCGTGCCGATGATCATCATGGAGCGCAGCAGATGGCGAATGGCCGCGCGTTCCTGCGTGCTCGCCCGTCCGCCCTCGCCCCGGTTGAGCGGCAGGAAGACCAGGGCGACAATGCCGATCAGCGGCAGCAGATAGCCGATCCAGGCCCCGGCGAAAACGTCGAGGACATCCGTCCATTTGGATGCGGAGTTCGCGGCGACCACGTCGGCGGTGGCGAAGAACACATCCTGCTTCATCACCACGAGGACGATGGAAAACAGGATGATCGGCACCGCCGCGACGCCGAGCGTGATGGCGATGCGCCGGTCCAGCCACACCCGGCGGAAGCTCGGTTCCAGCAGGCAGGAGATGAGGATGGCGCCGAAGAAGGCGACATAGCCGAACTTGCTGAGCACGCCGAGTGCGATCCAGCCGCCGAGCCCCGCATACAGCCAGCGCGACGGCGCGGCGCGCAGGGCGATGAGCGTCACCACCGTGCCGGCGATGGCGACGATCATGGCGTTGGAATGGGTCAGGATGCGGTGGCTGTGATAGCCGATCACCCACAGCGCCGAGAGCGAGAACACCGAGAGCGCCTGGAGGCGGGGGTCGGCGATCGCCCTCACCGCCACGCGATAGACCAGCATGGCGCAGGCGAACAGAAGCGAATAGCGCAGGATCGCGAAGCTGATCGCGCCGGGCCCGGTGACCTTCTGGATGGCATAGAGAATCCAGTCGAACACCGGCGGATTGCGCGCCACATAGCTGATCTCGAACGACTGGACGAGATAGCTCTCGATCGCGTCATCCACATTGATGGCGCTCTCGAACACCACGGCGATCAGGGCATGCAGAATGGCCCAGAGGCCGACGATCAGCGCGATGCCGCCGGGCTTGGCCCACCAGGGCGCGGACTCAACCGGGTCGTACGGGCCGATTCGGGACGGCGTGTTGGCGGGGCGGCCGGCACTCGGGTCCGCCGAAACTGTCGCGGACACAGGGGCACTCCGCAGTCGGATCAGGACCTTTTCTATACGCGTCGATCCCGCCCATGACCATCGCGCCGACCCACCCCGGCGCATTTGCGCGCGCCGCTGTAGCGGGAATGTTACAGGGTGGGCAGCACCGCGAACCGGCCCCAGCCCCCGCTGGCGGCGAGCGCCGTGTCGGCGGCCTCGTAGCGCCGCAGGGCATCGACCCGCGCCCCCGCGGGACCGGTGCCGCAGGCTTGCACCATCTGCTCCACGGCGGCCTCGTCCTCGCCCGCCAGCACGGCTTCCACGCTGCCATTGGCGCGATTGCGGACCCATCCCGAAAGGCCGCGCGCCTCGGCGTGATGGGCGCACCAGGCGCGATATCCCACGCCCTGAACCCGCCCCTCCACAATGAGATGCACCACTGTCACGGTACCCTCCCCGCGATGCGCGCGCGGCCGCGGATCACTTGTCGCAGGCCGCGCTGGCCTTCAGCGGCTCGAACTGCTCCATGCGCCCGCGCAGGACGAAGTCGTTATAATCGATCTTCAGCGCGCCGATGACGCCATTGTCGTAGAGCGAGAAGCTCATGACATAGTCCGGGGTCTGGTCCGATCCGCCCGGCTCGAAATAGCTGACGCTGGTCTGATGATAGGTGTGGCCGGCGAGCGCCGCCTTGGCGGCTTCGGGAAGGTCCGGCTCGTCCTTGGAGGGACGGCCGATCACGGCGAGCGTGTCGAACACCTTCACCCCGTCGTCGGAGCCGTCGAACACCCGCGCCTCCAGCACCGTCTCCCCGGCTTTCGCGGCGGCGATCAGCTTCTGCACATGCTCGGTGGGCAAAAGAATCTTGCCGGTCAGCTCGACCGTCGCGCTGCGGGGCTTGGTGATCTTCACGCTGAGCCCGGTATCGGTGCGGGTGACGCTGGCGTCGACATCCGATTTCACCTCGTCCTGCTGGCGGCTCAAGGTCTTGAAGCGATAGGCGGCGGCCGTGCCGTCCTCCCAGCTGGTGGAGAGCATCTCGCTGTTGACGGGCGCCCCCTCGCCGGTATCGAGCCGGTTGGTCTGGCGCAATTTCACCGTATAGCCCTCGCAGGCATCGCCGCGCATCTCGTAGTCGATCCGCCCGTCGGCCCCCTCCAGCTTCTGCGAGGCGCGGGCGCCGTCGAGCGAGAGGGCGTAGCTCGTGCGGTGCGCGAGCAGCGGATCGGCATGCGCAAGGCCGAGAGGCGCGGCCGCCAGCCCCACGGTCAGGGCGAGCTTTGCGAGCATCCGCGAGCGATCCACCATTCCTGTCTCCTCATAGTCGTCCGGACGGCTTGCGCCCCGCCCCGGCTTCGGCGAAGAAGGCGCACATTTACGCGTAAGGTGTGGCAGGAGACGAGAATGTCGCAAACCATCGAGCAGAAACTGGCGGATCTGGGAATCACGCTTCCCACCCCCACCGCCCCGCTCGCCAATTATGTGCCGGTCGTGCGCACCGGCAACCTCCTGTTCGTCTCCGGCCAGGTCTCCATCGACGGCGCCGGCAAGATCACCACCGGAAAGCTCGGCGGCGGCGTTGAGATCGAGACCGGACGCGCGGCTGCGCGCCAGTGCGCCATCAACATCCTCGCCCAGGTCAAGGCCGCCGTCGGCGATCTGGAAAAGGTCGTGCGCGTCGTGAAGCTGGTGGGCTTCGTGAACTCCACGCCCGATTTCGTGGATCAACCCAAAGTGATGAACGGCTGTTCCGATCTTCTGGTGGACGTGCTGGGCGACAAGGGTCGCCATGCCCGCTCCGCGGTCGGCATCGCCGCGCTGCCGTTCGATGCGGCGGTCGAGGTCGAGGCCGTGGTCGAAGTGGCCTGATCCGATCAAGATGGGTGATCTGTCCTGGCTGATCCAACGACCCGTCGCCCATCGCGGGCTGCACGATGCGTCCCGCGGGGTGATCGAGAATTCGCCGAGCGCGATTGAAGCCGCGATCGCCGGCGGGTTCTCGGTCGAGGTCGATATCCAGTCGGCCCGCGATGGCGAGGCTATGGTGTATCATGATTTCGCGCTGGATCGCCTGACCCAGGGCTCGGGCCTGCTGGCGGAACATTCCAGCGCGCAATTGGCGCAGGTACGCTTTCGCGCCACCGACGACCGCATGATGAGCCTGCCCGACCTTCTGGCGCGGGTGGACGGCCGGGCGCCGCTGTTGATCGAGATCAAGAGCGCGTTCACCGGCGATGTCCGGCTTGCGCTGCGGGCCGCGCGCCTCCTGGCCGAATATCGCGGGCCGGCGGCGCTGATGTCGTTCGACCCCGAGATGATCTCGGCGGTCCGCGATGCCGCCCCGGGCATCACGCGCGGCATCGTCGCCGAGCGGCGCTACAACGAGCCCGAATGGAATGACCTCTCGGCAGGTGCAAAGCACGTTCTTCGGAACCTGCTGCATTGGCCGGCGACGCGGTTCCAATTCATCGCCTACCGGGTGGCCGACCTGCCCGCGCCGGTGACGCGCATTGCCCGCGCCCTTGGATTTCCCGTGCTGGCCTGGACCGTGCGCCGGCAGGCCGACCGGGACGCCGCGAAAAAGTTCGCCGACCAGATGATTTTCGAAAGCTTCCGCCCCTGATTCGGCCGGCAAACGGCGGGGCATATTGGCGGATGCGCGGGCAAACGCGATGGGCTAAGAGGCGCGCGGGTCAGGACGCGCGCCGCGTCCGGCCCGCGATGGTCACCACCCCCTCGCCCCGGAGGATCGCACCGTGCCGACGCTTCGCTCAGCCCTGTCCGTCGCTTCGTTGACCCTCGCCTGTGCCGTGGCGCTGGCCGGCGCCGCGCGCGCCAATGATTCTTCCGCGGAACTCTCGGCGGGTGGCCTCGTCCTGGTGCGCAATCTCGAGGTGGAGATGCGCTCCGAGGACCTCTTCATCTCCACCGGCGAAGTGCGGGTGCGCTATGTGTTCCACAATGCCAGCGACAAGCCGGTGACCGGCCTCATCGCGTTTCCCATGCCGGACATTACGGCGAGCGAGGCGAATATTTCGATTCCGACCGAGGACCCGGTCAATATCCTCGATTTCAAGACCCGGGTGAATGGCGTGCCGGTGCGCACGGACGTGGAGCAGAAGGTATTCGTGCTCGGCATCGATCGCACTGCCATGCTTCTGGAGCAGAAGGTGCCGCTCGCCCCGCACCTGCAATCCACGCGCAAGGTCCTGGATGCCCTGCCGCGCCCGCTGTGGGACGAATGGGCGAAGATCGGCCTTGCGCGCGTGGACACTTACGATGTCGGCCAGGGCATGAAGGACCATCTCGAACCGCAATGGACGCTCAAGACCACCTTCTATTGGATGCAGACCTTTGCGCCGAAGGCCGACACGCTCATCGAACATGCCTATAAGCCGAGCGTCGGCGGCTCGGTGGGCACCATGATCGGCATGGCCGCGACCGACAACCCCTTTGTCCAGCGCGAGCAGCGCATGTACGAGCAGAAATTCTGCATCGACCGGGCCTTCATGTCGGCGGTTCAGGCCGGCATCAAGAGGGCCAAGAAGGACACCATCGCCTTCTCCGAGGAGCGCATCGGCTACATCCTCACCACCGGCGCGAATTGGTCCGGCCCCATCGGCACGTTCAAGCTCACCGTGGACAAGGGCGCGCCGAACAATCTCGTGAGTTTCTGCGGCACCGGCGTCAAGAAGACCGGCCCCACTACGTTCGAGATGAACGCGACCGATTTTTACCCTGCGGAAGACCTCTCGATTTTGATCCTGAAGCCGAACCCCGCCCCTTGATTGCACCGCACCATGCCGCCAAGTTGGGCGCATGGGCGATCTTGCATGACCGAAGCCTGTGTTCGTGTCCTCTCCGCCTTGACGGAGATCACCGCCAGTGAGTGGGATGCCTGCGCGGCCGGTGACGCGGCGCGGCCGGAGCCGTTCGTGTCCCACGCCTTCCTCCAGGCGCTGGAGGAATCGGGCTGCGTTGGCGCGCGCACCGGCTGGCTGCCCCAGCATCTCCTTCTGGAAGCGCCCGACGGAACCGCGGCGGGCGTCGTGCCGGCCTATCTCAAGTCCCATTCGCGCGGCGAATATGTCTTCGACCAGGGCTGGGCCGAGGCTTATGAACAGGCCGGCGGGCGCTATTATCCCAAGCTCCAGGTGAGCGTTCCCTTCTCGCCGGTCACCGGGCGCCGCCTTCTGACCCGTTCCGGCCCCGACGCCGCCGGCAATGCGGATCTCCTGGGCGCCGGCCTCGTGCAGCTGGCGCGCCTGCACAAGACGTCGTCGGTTCACGTCACCTTCTCCACCAAGGCGGAATGGGAGAGGCTGGCCGCGCTCGGCTTTCTCCAGCGCACGGACCAGCAGTTCCACTGGAGCAATGCGGGCTATGCCAGCTACGAGGAGTTCCTGGAGGCCCTCGCCTCCCGCAAGCGCAAGGCGCTGCGGCGCGAACGGCGCGAGGCGCTCTCAAGCGGCATCGAGATCGAATGGCTGACCGGTCGCGACCTCACGGAGGCCGCCTGGGACGCGTTCTTCGCCTTCTACATGGACACCGGCGCGCGCAAATGGGGACGGCCCTATCTCAACCGCGCCTTCTTCTCCCTGCTCGGCGCGCGAATGGCCGACCAGGTGCTGCTGGTGATGGCGAAGCGGGCGGGGCGATACGTCGCCGGCGCGCTCAACATGATCGGCGCCGAAACCCTCTATGGCCGCTATTGGGGTGCGATCGAGGAGCATCCGTTCCTGCATTTCGAGGTCTGCTACCATCAGGCGGTGGACTATGCCATCGCCCACAAGCTCAAGGTGGTCGAAGCCGGCGCGCAGGGCGAACACAAGCTGGCGCGCGGCTATCTGCCGACCCCGACCTATTCCGCCCATTGGATCGCCGATAGCGGTCTGCGGCGCGGCGTCGCGCATTATCTGGAGCGCGAACGCGCCCATGTGGCGGAGATGGGCGAGGAACTGACGGAGCTCGGCCCGTTCCGTCGCGGCGGCGTCCCGGAAGGCGATTAGCGGCATTCCTGCCGCGCCCGCGCCAAAAGGCTTACAGAATTGATCAAGTGGGCATAACGCTGATTGCGGCGCGCGGGGTAGGCTCGCTATAACTCCCGGCCTGCGGTGGGGGAAGGTGATGACTTATTGTTGCGGCGTGCTGGTGCGGGACGGTCTGGTGATGATCGCGGACACGCGCACCAATGCCGGCCTCGACAATATTTCCACCTTCCGCAAGCTCCATGTGTTCGAGGAGCCGGGCCACCATGTCATCGCCATCGCCTCGGCCGGAAATCTCTCCGTGTCCCAATCGGTGCTCAGCCTTCTGCACGAGGGCGTCGAGGACCATGAGGCCGGCGAGCGGCAGCAATTGCGCGACGCCCGCACCATGTTCCAGGCCGCTCAATTGGTCGGCCGCGCGATCCGGCAGGTCCACACCGTGGACGGCAATGCGCTGGAACAGAGCAATGTGAGCTTCGACGTCTCGTTCCTGCTGGGCGGCCAGATCATCGGCGGGCCGCTGCGCCTGTTCATGATCTATTCGGCCGGCAATTTCATCGAGTGCACGACAGACACGCCATTCCTCCAGATCGGCGAGCATAAATACGGCAAGCCGGTGCTGGACCGCGCCGTGACCTTCGACATGGAAATCGCCGACGCGCTGAAGACCAGCCTGATCTCCATGGATTCCACCATGCGCTCGAACCTCGGCGTCGGCCTGCCGATCGATGTGCTGGTGCTGTGCCCCGATACGCTGGAATCCGAGCTGAGCTACCGCATCGAGCCGGGCGAACCCTATTTCCACGATCTGCGGGAACGCTGGTCGGCGGCGCTGCGCTCGGCGCACACCTCGATTCCCCGCCCGCCCTATCTCAAGCATGGGCGCCGGGCAGAAGGCGGCCAAGGCTGACGCTGCCCTCCGCCTTCAAGCGCATCTGAGCGAAGCGGAACGCGGAAAAAAAAACGCCGGCATCGCTGCCGGCGTTTTCTTCATCTCTGCAGGACGCTCAGGCCGCGGCGGGCTGGAGCTTGGCGGACACGATCTTGTCGGGATCCTTCACGGGCTCGCCGCGCTTGATCTTGTCCACATTCTCCATGCCGGAGATCACCTGGCCCCACACCGTATACTGGCGGTCGAGGAAGCCGGCATCGCCGAAGCAGATGAAGAACTGGCTGTCGCCCGAATCCGGGTTCTGCGCCCGCGCCATGGAGACCGTGCCGCGCTTGTGCGGCTCGGCGTTGAACTCGGCCTTCAGCTTCTTGCCCGAGCCGCCCATGCCGGTGCCGGTGGGATCGCCGGTCTGCGCCATGAAGCCGTCGATGACGCGGTGGAACGGCACGCCGTTATAAAAGCCGTCCGCCACCAGTTCCTTGATGCGCGCCACATGGCCGGGGGCCAGGTCGGGACGCAGGGCAATGACCACCTCGCCCTTGGTGGTTTCGAGAACGATAACCTCGTCGGCCATGGCCGGTCTCCTTGGTTGGTCGATGGGGCGCGGCGTCCTGGTGCCGCGCTCTGAGGAGCGGTTGCGCGAACGGACGCGAACTCACTTGGCGTCGACGGCCACCTGCATCTTGATGATCTTGTCGGGGTTGGCGACGGCGCCGTTCTGGCTCGCCGGACCCTTCTTGATCTTGTCCACGAACTCCATGCCCGACACCACCTTGCCGACCACGGTGTATTGGCCGTTCAGGGAGGGGGTGGAATCGAAATTGATGAAGAATTGCGAATTGGCGCTGTCAGGCGAGGACGAGCGGGCCATGCCCACGGTGCCGCGCTCGAACGGAACGTTGGAGAATTCCGCCGGCAGGTTGGGATATTTCGAGCCGCCGGTGCCGTTGCCATACTGGCCGTCGCCGGTCTGCGCCATGAAGCCGTCGATGACGCGGTGGAACGGCACGCCGTTATAAAAGCCCTCGCGGGCCAGCAGCTTCAGCCGCTCCACATGCTTGGGCGCGATGTCCGGGCGCAGCGCGATCACCACGCGGCCGTAGGTGGTGTCGAGATAAAGCGTGTTCTGGGGATCGATCTTGCTCTGCGCAGCGGCGGGCAGCACGAACATCAGCGCGACGGCAAGGCCGGCCAGGACGCGGCCGAGAAAACGGGGCATGGGCTTCTCCTTGGAACCGATCAGCTGTTGGACATCAGCGTTTGGGAAACTTGGCGCGCAGCCGCGCGAGCACCACAGGCGGCACGAAGGCGGACACGTCCCCGCCCATGGACGCGATCTGCCGCACCAAGGTGGCGGTGATGGGGCGCACCCGGGGGGAAGCCGGCAGGAACACGGTCTGAATGTCCGGTGCGAGCGTGCCGTTCATGCCCGCCATCTGCATTTCGTAATCAAGGTCCGTACCGTCGCGCAGGCCGCGAATCAGCAGGCCGGCGCCGGTTTCCTGCGCCACGGTGACCACCAGCTTGTCGAAAGTGACCACGTCGAGGACCGCCCCTTCCTCGGCCGCCACCGGCCCGCACACCTCGCGCAGCATGTCGAGCCGCTCGGCCGGCGCGAACAGCGGCGTCTTTCCAGGGTGAATGCCGACGGCGAGCACCAGCCGATCGGCCAGACGGCACGCGGAGCGCACCACGTCCAGGTGCCCGTTGGTGGGCGGATCGAACGAGCCGGCATAGATGGCGGCGCGGGTGGTGTGGGCTTGGTGGGCGCTCATGGGGCGCAAGGGTTATCGCGCCGCGCGCCCACGCGCAATGGGGCGGCGCCGCGCGGCACCGCCCCTTAGGCTCACGGCGGGGACATCCTCACAGATGGATGCCACCCGACACCTCGATGCGCTGGCCGTTCACCCAGCGATTCTCTTCGGCCAGCAAGGCCGCGATCATGGGGCCGATATCGTCGGCCACGCCGACCCGGCCGAGCGCCGTCTCGCCGGCGATGACCGCGTTGACCTGCGCATTGTCGCGCACCATCCCGCCGCCGAAATCGGTCTCGATGGCACCGGGCGCGATGGTGTTGACGCGAATGCCACGCGCCCCCAGCTCCTTTGCCATGTAGCGGGTGAGCACCTCGATGCCGCCCTTCATGGCCGCATAGGCGGCAAAGCCCGGCATGGCGAAGCGGGCAAGACCGCTGGACAGATTAATGATGCGCCCGCCATCGGCCATCAGCGGCATGAGCGACTGGGTGAGGAAGAAGGTGCCCTTCAGGTGGATGTTCACCAATTGGTCGAACATCTCTTCCGTCGTCTCCATGAAGGGGGCGTAGATGCCGATGCCCGCATTGTTGACCAGATAGTCGAACCGCTCGGCACCGAACGTCTCGGCCAATGCCCCCCGCACAGCCTCGGCGAAGGCGGGGAAGGTGGCGGCGCGACCCACATCCAATTGGAGCGCATGGGAGGTGCGGCCGAGGGCGGCAATCTCCGCACGCACCGCCTCGGCCTCGTCGGCACGGGAATGGTAGGTGAAGATCACGTCCACACCCCGGCGCGCGAGCGCAAGCGCCGTGCTGCGCCCAAGGCCGCGGCTGCCGCCGGTGACGAGGGCGATAGGGGCGGAAGAGCGGGTGACGTTGGTCATGGGAAAGGTCTCCTTCAGCGATGTGGCACCCTAGCGCACGGCCGCCCCGCACTCTTGCCGGATGCTGCTGAAGCCTTGCCCATTCCTCCAACCCTCTTCCCCCGCACGCGGGATGGACTATGGTGCCCCTGCCCGGCGCGGCGGCATCCGCCACAGCGCCGGGCCAACGGCTCGCGCGGGACGGACCCCGCCAAGGGATGACGTGATGAGCGAGGATCTGTGCGCTGCCGCTCGCCGTTTCACCACCGACCTCCAGGCGCCCGACGGGTTGCTTCTTTCGGAGGTGGAGGGCATCGGCTTTGCCTGCGCCCGCGCGCCCACACCTTATGTGCATGCCCTCTACCGGCCGCTGCTTTGCCTGGTTCTCCAAGGGGCGAAGGATGTGACCTCCGGACTCGACACCTGGTCGTTCAAGGCGGGGGAAACGCTGATCGTGGGCACGGACCTCGCCGTCGCCGGGCGCGTGCGGCAGGCGAGCCAGATGGAGCCCTATCTCGCCGTGGCGCTGGAAATCAACGTGGCGCTGCTGAAGGACCTCATGGGCGATATCGCGGCGGCGCCCCAGGCTCAGCCTGCGGCCCGCGTGGCGGTCGCGCAGACGCAGGCAGCGGTGCAGGACTGCGTCGCCCGCCTGGTGCGGCTCGTGGACATGCCGGATGCGCTCGCGGTGCTGCGCCACTCCATTCTGCGTGAGCTGCATTACTGGCTGCTGCGCGGCCCCCACGGCCCCATGCTGCGGGAACTCAGCCTGCCGGACAGCCATGCCGCGCGCATTTCCCGGGCCGTGGCGCTGCTGCGGGCGGATTATGCTCGCCCGCTCCCGGTGGGGCGGCTCGCCGGGGCGGCGGGCATGAGCGTCTCGTCCTTCCACGCGCATTTCAAGGCGGTGACCTCGCTCTCGCCGCTGCAGTTCCAGAAGCGGCTGCGCCTTGTGGAGGCACGGAGGCGGCTGCATGGGGAAGGGGCGGCCATTGCCGAGGCCGCGTTCGACGTGGGCTATGAGAGCGTGTCCCACTTCACCCGCGACTACACCCGCCTGTTCGGCGCCCCGCCCCGCCGGGACCTGGAGGCCCTCGCCCTCAGCGACGGCCTGCCGCCAGCAGGATCGCGGCGCCCCCAGCCAGGATCACGGCCGACACTCGGTCCGCCAGTGCCGTAAAGCGGCCGGTGAGCGCCGTGCGAGCGCGATCGGCGGCGATGGCCCACAGCATGTCGCCCACCAGGGCGATCATCGCGAAGATGCCGGCCAGCAAAGCGATCTGGGGCACGGGATCGGCAGGATGGGTGACGAATTGCGGCAGGAAGGCCGCATGGAAAAGCAGCGTCTTGGGATTGGCGAAGGCAACGGCGAGGCCGCGCGCGAATGCCGCCCGGCCCGAGGGCGCCACCACGGCGCTGCCCCTTCCGGCGTTGCGCCATTGCAGCACCGCAAGCCAGGCGAGATAGGCGGCGCCGATATACCGCACGAGATCGAAATTGCGGGAGAACAGTTCCACAAGCCAGGCGAGGCCCGCAGCCACCACGGCGAGCTGGAGCACCAGGCCCACATTCACCCCGGCGGCCGAGAGCATGCCGGCCCGGCGCCCGTGCTTGAGCGCGGTGCCGACGATGAGCGCCACGTTCGGACCCGGCGTGGCGCCGAGCGCGATGCAGGCGAGCACGAAGAGGGCCAGATTCTCGGCCGAAATGAGCCCGGAGGCCGGCATCAGGCGTCACCGCCCTCCGCCGGGCCGGCCTCGTCGGACGGGCCGTTATCCTCGCCCGGCTCGGCGGCGAGGCCGTTGGCCTCTTCATCCTCGCTGATGTGCTCCACCGAGACGACATGCTCATCGGCGGCCGTGTTGAACACGATCACGCCCTGGCTGGAGCGGCCGACGATGCGGATGCCCTCCACCGGGCAGCGGATGAGCTGGCCGCCATTGGTCACCAGCATGATCTGGTCCGGATCCTTCACCGGGAAGGAGGCGACGAGCTTGCCATTGCGCTCGTTCACGGCCATGGCGACGATGCCTTTGCCGCCGCGGCCGGTGACGCGATATTCGTAGGACGAGGTGCGCTTGCCGTAGCCGTTTTCGGACAGGGTCAGGATGAACTGCTCCAGCGCTGCCATCTGGATGCGCTTGGCTTCGTCCAGCGCGCCTTCGCCTTGCGCACCCTCGGCCCCGCTCTCTTCGGCGTCCGTCTCGAGGACTGGCGGTTCCTCGGTCGCCGTGCCGGGGGCTCCGCCCAATGCGCGCCGTTCGGCATTCGCCGCGCGCAGATAGGCGACCCGCTCGTCGGGCGTCGCGTCCGAATGGAAGATGATGGCCATGGAGATGACCCGGTCCCCTCCCTCCAGCCGGATGCCGCGCACGCCCACCGAATCGCGGCCCTTGAACACGCGCACGTCCGTGACCGGGAAGCGGATGCAAGCGCCGTTCGCGGTGGTGAGGAGCACGTCGTCCTGCTCGGTGCAGAGCTGGACCGAGGCGATGGCCTCGCCTTCCTCCAGCTTCATGGCGATCTTGCCGTTGCGATTCACCTGGCTGAAATCGGCCAGCTCGTTACGCCGCACGGTACCGCCCGTGGTGGCGAACATGATCTGCCAGCGGCCGTGCTCCTCGCTCTCCTTCGGCAAAGGCACGATGGAGGTGATCCGCTCGTCCGGGTCCAGTGGCAGGATGTTGATGAGCGCCTTCCCGCGCGCCTGGGGCGCAGCTGCCGGCAGGCGCCACACCTTGAGCTTGTAGACCTGGCCCTTGGAGGAGAAGAACAGCACCGGGGCATGGGTGGACGCGACAAACAGACGGGTGACGAAATCCTCGTCCCGCGTCTGCATGGCCGAGCGCCCCTTCCCGCCGCGCCGCTGGGCGCGATAGGTGGACAGCGGAACGCGTTTCACATAGCCGGCGTGTGAGACGGTGACGACCATCTCCTCGCGCTGGATCAGATCCTCGTCATCAAGGTCGCCGAAGCCCTCGACGATCTCGGTCCGGCGGGGGGTGCCGAATTCGGCTTTGATGGCATTCAGCTCGTCGCGAACAATCTGCTGAACACGCGCGCGACTCGCCAGAATTTCGAGGTAGTCGGCAATTTCGACGGCGAGTTTGTTGAGTTCGTCTGCGACTTCATCGCGTCCCAGAGCGGTGAGGCGCTGCAGGCGCAGATCGAGGATGGCGCGCGCCTGCTCGAACGACAGCCGATAGGTACCGTCCGCCGCGAGCGTATGGCGCGGATCGGCGATGAGCGCGATCAGGGGCGCCATATCCTTAGCCGGCCAATCACGGCCCATCAGCGCCTCGCGGGCACTTGCGGGATCCGGAGCGGCGCGAATTAAGCGAATAACTTCATCAATGTTCGCCACGGCGATGGCCAGGCCGACCAACACATGAGCTCGATCGCGCGCCTTGCGGAGAAGGAATTTCGTGCGCCGGCTCACCACTTCTTCCCGGAACGAGATGAAGGCGGTGAGCATGTCATGGAGCGTCATGACCGCCGGGCGGCCGCCCGACAGGGCCACCATGTTGACGCCGAACGAGGTTTGCAGCGGCGTCATGCGGTAAAGGTTGTTCAAGACCACATCGGCTTGAGAATCGCGTTTGATTTCAATGTAGACGCGCATCCCCTCGCGATCGGATTCGTCGCGGATCTCGGCGATGCCTTCGAGGCGCTTCTCGCGCACCAGCTCGGCGATCTTCTCGATCATCGTCGCCTTGTTCACCTGATAGGGAATCTCGGTGATGATGATCGCTTCGCGGTCCTTGCGGATGGTCTCGATGGCGACTTTGGCGCGCATCAGGATGGAGCCGCGCCCCGTCAGATAGGCTTGGCGAATGCCGGAACGGCCGAGAATGAGGGCGCCGGTCGGGAAATCGGGGCCGGGAACCACATCCAGCAACGCTTCGGGGTCCAGCAAAGGATCGTCGATCAGCGCCAGCGCGGCATCAATGATTTCGCTGAGATTGTGCGGCGGAATGTTGGTCGCCATGCCGACCGCGATACCGCCGGCGCCATTCACCAGCAGGTTCGGGAACTTGGCCGGAAGGACCGAGGGTTCGCGCTCGCTGTTGTCGTAATTTTCCTGATAGTCGACGGTGTCTTTGTCGAGATCGTCCAGCAGGGTGCCGGCGACCTTCTCCAGCCGTACCTCGGTGTAACGCATGGCCGCCGGCGGATCGCCGTCCACGGAGCCGAAATTGCCCTGGCCGTCCACCAGGGGAAGCCGCATGGAGAAGCGCTGGGCCATGCGCACCAGGGCATCATAGACCGACTGGTCGCCATGGGGGTGATATTTACCGATCACGTCGCCGACCACGCGAGCCGACTTGCGATAGGACTTGTTCCACTCGTAGCCGTTCTCGTGCATGGAGAACAAAATGCGCCGATGCACCGGCTTGAGCCCGTCGCGCACGTCTGGCAGCGCCCGCGCGACGATCACGCTCATGGCGTAATCGAGATAGGAGCGGGACAATTCTTCGGTGATGGATACCGGCCGGATGTCGGAAGGCAGGTCGCCTCCCTGTCGCGGCGTCTCGTTGTCAGCCAAAAGACGGGTCTCTCATGATGAGCTTGTAAGCCCTGTCTTTTAGCCGATTCACCGCCGTCGCGCCAGCGAAAGACCGCTGGCACGAGTATAAATATCCGTGCTTTTACAATGCTTTACGGCGGCGGCCTGAAGTTCCTGCCGCGGCGCGTCCCCATATACCGTCCACGCGCACCAAAACGGGGCGAAATGCACCGCCGCTGCACGCATCCGGCGATCCCCGCCGCCAGGGGTGTCTGGAGCCTGACGCGCCGAGGATCCCGCTCAGAACGGGATTTCGTCGTCCATGTCGTCCGACGGACGGCTGCTGCCCGGACCAGAGCCTGCACCGCCACCAGCGCCGCCACCCGACCGCCGACCCCCGCCCCCATAGCTGCCGCCACCGCCGCCGAACGAACCGCCTCCGCCCCCCATCGGGCTGGACGAGCCGAAGTCGGAGCCGCTCGAATAATCGTCGCCGCCGCCCTCGCTGGAACCGCCGCTGCGGCCGTCGAGAAGGGTCAGTTCGCCCCGGTACGGACGCAGCACAACCTCGGTGGTATATTGCTCTCGTCCGTCCTTCTCATATTTGCGGGTCTCGAGCTGGCCCTCGATATAGACTTTGGACCCCTTTTTCACGAAGCGCTCCACCACGCCCACGAGATTTTCGTTGAGCACGGAAATGCGGTGCCATTCGGTGCGCTCCTTGCGCTCGCCCGAGGCCTTGTCGCGCCACGTCTCTGAGGTGGCGATGGAGAAGTTCGCCACGCGCCCGCCATTCTGGAACGAACGGATTTCCGGGTCGCGACCCAGATTGCCGATCAGGATCACCTTGTTGACGCTGCCGGCCATCGCCCGCTCCCTGTCTTGTGTGCCGGGCGATGCCGGCTGAACCGAAGCTGCACCCTAGCGCCCCCCTTCGGCGAAGCGAGGGGCGCCCGCGCCTTTTCCACCAAAAGGTCCCGAAGGCGGAAACCTGGATACAAATGTTCTTGATCTGTTCTAGCAATCGCGCACACTGGCCGCAAGACGAGTCTTCCGCTTGTGCATTCCTTTTTTCGGTTTTGCCACCTATGTTCGGCTTACGTTCCCTACCGCAGCGCACACCAGATCCTAAATTAACCAAGGTGGCGGGCTGGAAGATGCCGCACGGCGCTTGCCGGATGTCGCCTTCGCCCGCATTGCCTGCTGACCCTAAGCCCGAGCCTCATGACTGATCGCGCGCCCCCTCCCCGCATGCCCTCTTCGCCGTCCGAGCGCCGAGATGCCCGCCTGCTTTCCGTACGCGGCGCGCGCGAGCACAATCTGAAAAACGTGGACCTGGATATCCCGCGCGACAGCCTGGTGGTGTTCACGGGCCTGTCGGGCTCGGGAAAATCCTCGCTCGCCTTCGATACCATCTATGCGGAAGGCCAGCGCCGCTATGTGGAAAGCCTTTCCGCTTATGCGCGCCAGTTCCTGGAGATGATGCAGAAGCCGGATGTCGACCAGATCGACGGCCTCTCGCCCGCCATTTCCATCGAGCAGAAGACCACCTCCAAAAATCCGCGCTCCACGGTGGGCACGGTCACGGAGATTTACGACTATATGCGCCTGCTCTGGGCGCGGGTCGGGATTCCCTATTCCCCTGCCACCGGCCTGCCCATCGAGAGCCAGACGGTTTCCCAGATGGTGGATCGCGTGCTGGCCCTGCCGGAGGGTTCGCGGCTCTATCTGCTGGCTCCGGTGGTGCGGGGGCGCAAGGGCGAATATCGCAAGGAGCTGGCGGAGTTCCTGAAGAAGGGCTTCCAGCGCGTGAAGCTCGACGGCACGTTCCACGAGATCGCCGAGGCGCCGGCGCTGGACAAGAAGTTCAAGCACGATATCGACGTGGTGGTGGATCGCCTGGTGGTGCGGGCCGATATCGCAACGCGACTTGCCGACAGCTTCGAGACCGCGCTCGGCCTTGCGGATGGCATCGCCATCGTTGAGTTTGCCGACGAGAAAGACGAAGACGGCGCGCCCAGGCGCATCATGTTCTCGGAAAAGTTCGCATGCCCGGTCTCCGGTTTCACCATTTCGGAGATCGAGCCGCGGCTGTTCTCGTTCAATAATCCGTTCGGCGCATGCCCAGCCTGCGACGGGCTCGGCGTGGAGCAGACCATCGATCCCGATCTCGTGGTGCCGGACAAATCCCGCACCCTGAAGCAGGGGGCCATCGCGCCCTGGGCGAAATCCACCTCGCCTTATTACGGGCAGACGCTGGATGCGCTCGCGAAGCACTACAAGTTCAAGCTCACGGTGCCGTTCGCCGACCTGCCCGAGAAGGCGCGGGACGTGATCCTCTACGGGTCCGGCGAGGAGCAGATCGCCTTCGCCTATGACGACGGCCTGCGCGCTTATGAGACCCACAAGACCTTCGAAGGCATCGTCCGCAATCTCGACCGGCGCTGGAAGGAGACCGAGAGCGACTGGGCGCGCGAGGAGATTTCGAAATATTTCTCCACCGTTCCCTGCGCCGTGTGCCACGGCTATCGCCTCAAGCCCGAGGCGCTGGCGGTGAAGGTGGGCGGCATGCATGCCGGCGAGGCGGGCGCGCTTTCGGTGCGGGCCGCCAGCGCATGGTTCGAGGCGCTGCCCTCCGTGCTGACCGCGAAGCAGAATGAGATCGCGGTGCGCATCCTGAAGGAGATCCGCGACCGCCTGCGCTTCCTGATGGACGTGGGGCTGGAATATCTCACCCTCGCCCGCTCCTCCGGCACGCTGTCCGGCGGCGAGAGCCAGCGCATTCGCCTCGCATCCCAAATCGGTTCGGGTCTCTCCGGCGTGCTCTATGTTCTGGACGAGCCGTCGATCGGCCTGCACCAGCGCGACAACGCGCGCCTGCTGGAGACGCTGAAGCGCCTGCGGGAGCTGGGAAATACGGTGATCGTGGTCGAGCACGACGAGGATGCCATCCTCGCCGCCGATTATGTCGTCGACGTCGGCCCCGGCGCCGGGGTGCACGGCGGGCGCATCGTCTCCCAGGGCACGCCGGCGCAGGTCATGGCCGACCCCAAGTCGCTGACGGGGCAGTATCTCACGGGCGCCCTGTCCGTGGGCGTTCCGACGCGCCGCCAGCCGAATCCGCGCAAGATGTTGGCCGTGAGCGGCGCGCGCGGCAACAATCTCAAGAATGTGCGGGCGGAAATTCCGCTCGGCCTGTTTACCTGCGTGACCGGCGTGTCGGGCGGGGGCAAGTCCACGCTGCTGATCGACACCTTATACAAGGCGGTGGCGCGGCGGCTGAACAACGCCAGCGAGGCGCCCGCCCCGTTCGACAAGCTTGAGGGGTTGGAGCATCTGGATAAGGTGATCGACATCGACCAGTCGCCCATCGGCCGCACGCCACGTTCCAATCCCGCAACCTATACCGGCGCCTTCACGCCCATGCGCGAATGGTTTTCCGGCTTGCCGGAGGCCAAGGCGCGCGGCTATGGGCCGGGCCGCTTCTCGTTCAATGTGAAGGGCGGGCGCTGCGAGGCGTGCCAGGGCGACGGCGTCATCAAGATCGAGATGCACTTCCTCCCGGACGTGTACGTGACCTGCGATGTCTGCAAGGGCAAGCGCTACAATCGCGAGACGCTGGAAGTCACCTTCAAGGACAAGTCCATCGCCGACGTGCTCGACATGACCGTGGACGAGGGCGCGGACTTCTTCAAGGCGGTACCCAGCGTGCGGGAGAAGCTGGAGACGCTGTCGCGGGTCGGGCTCGGCTATATCAAGGTCGGCCAGCAGGCCAATACGCTTTCCGGCGGCGAGGCCCAGCGGGTGAAGCTGGCCAAGGAATTGTCCAAACGCGCCACCGGCCGCACGCTCTATATCCTCGACGAGCCCACCACCGGACTGCACTTTCATGATGTCGCGAAGCTGCTGGAGGTACTCCACGAACTGGTGGAGCAGGGCAATACGGTCGCGGTGATCGAGCACAATCTGGAGGTCATCAAGACCGCCGACTGGGTCATCGATATCGGCCCGGAAGGCGGCGACGGCGGTGGCGAGATCGTGGCGGTCGGCCCGCCCGAGGACATCGCCCGCGCGAAGCGCTCCCACACGGGTACCTTCCTGGCGGAAGTTCTGGCGCGGCGGCCCATGGCATCGAAGGTTCCGGCCTTGCCACCCAAGGCCCGGCGGGGGCGGCGGCAGGCGGCGGAATAGGCCCTCGCGGGCTTCTCCTCGCCGGCCGCAGCAGCTGTCTGTCTGCCGTCGGGGGGGTGATGCATTGCAGCGGAGGTAGGGGGCTGGGGAGGCTCCCGCCCCGCGTCCGGTCGGAGGCGGACGTCCTGTGGCTGTCGGTTCGATACCCAAGAACCCTTTGATCCGGGCACTTTCCGGCCACCGCTCCGCCACAGAAGTTATCAGCTGGTATAAATTATATGCGGTTGCCGCAATGCTGCGTTGCGGCAACATGCATTGGCTATGGCTCCGAACAGGCTTATCTCTTCCCCAACGATGCGGGGCGCGAAAGTGCCGGCCGCACAAAGGAGAGAAATCATGTTGCTTTGGGGTCTTCTTGCCCGCCAGGTGCGCCGTTGGCAGGCTTATAATCGTACGGTTGCCGAACTGTCCCAGCTCGATGACCGCGCGCTCGGCGATATCAACATCAGCCGTTCCGAGATCCGTTCCATCGCGCGTCAGGCGTCGCTCGCCGCCTGACCTGCCGTGCGGGTCGCCTCTGGGCGGCACGTTGAGTGAACCATGTTCCTGGCCCCGACGGCGCCGGTGCTCCAATGCATCGGGCCGCGAGGCTGGTTTAAGGGAGTGCGGTCCAAGACCCTCCCGACAAAGGGCCCTTGAGCCCTTCCACCCATCCCTTGCACCCGCTGCTTTCCTGCATCTGCGCGGGCCCTTTGCGTTCCGGCCCCGGAGCGCCCGGCGGCGGCCGCCGCTGTGACGTTCGGGTAATCACACTGAACCTTAGCCATTGCAATTGCTGCGAATAATTGCGCCTGGGGGTCTGTTCTTTTTCGTCCCGGAGGTTCTATAGTCCTTCCCATCGTGCGCTTGGGGAGCTTCGCGATGGCGATGGTGTGGGGATCGGGTTCACGGATTGCTTTCGTTCTGGCCGCTGGTTCCGGCCTCTTTGGCGGGGCGACCGCCGCTTTGGCGCAGAGCGCCTCCTGGAATCTGTATCAGCAGTACAGCGAGTCCTATTTCATCCCTTTCGCCCAGCCCCGTCCGGACTCCGGCTTCGTGGGTCCCCAGCCCAGTTATGACGCCCCGAAAGCCGGAATTTTTGTTTCGGCGGCCATCGGCAACAGTGCCCCGCTGGTGTTCCAGCTGGATACGGGCTCCCAAGGCATGGTGGTGCCCCAGTATCTGATCCCGAACTTCCAGCAATCGCCGAACCAGCAGAAGATTCTTTATTCTTCCAGCGGCAATTATTCCATCGGCACCTGGACCACCGTTCAGGTGCGCTTCCCCGGCAGTCATGACGCGAACGGCAACGAGGCCGTGGCGACCCTGCCCGTGCTGGTGGAATCAGCCTCCTATACCATGGTCGACGGAAAATCGGTGAAGACCGATTGCTCCGTGCCGGGCGCCGCCTGCACCACGCTGATGGGCGTGGGTTACGGTCGCCCCGATTCCGGTTATGGACCGGACTATCTGCCCTCGCTCGTCAATAATCCGCTGCTTCATATTGCTGGCATGGACGACGGCACGGTGCGCGCCGGCTATGTCATCACCCCGCAGGGGATCCAGGCGGGCCTGACCGCCCAGAACGCCGGCTCTGGCTTTTCATATGTGAAGCTTGAGCAGGACACCCCCGCGGGCCAGGTCGGCGTCAACTGGAAAACAGCGCCCGGAACGGTGGTGGTGGACGGCAACAGCGTCACCAAGGTCGACAGCGTGCTGATGGATACCGGCATTTCCTATCTGTGGTCGGACCTCGGCAGGAAGGCCGCCGACAATTCCGTCCCCTGCCCCGGCAATGCTGAGTTTTCCTGCGCACCCAAGGGCACCGAGGTGTCCGTCTACATCGGCGGCAATACGAACGTAGGTTATTCCTATAAGGTCGAAGGCGAGGACAACAATACCGCTGCGCCCTGGTATTCCCGGATCAACGAGAGCGACCTCACCAATACCGGCATCCATCCTTTCTCGCAGTTCGAATATATGTTCGATGCCGTGGGCGGTTATGAAGGCCTGAAGGCCGTCGATCCAAATACGCCTGGGGTCTATTTCACGCCCTATCTCTCAACGATGGGGCCGCTCGCCATGCCCGGCGGCTTCACCACCAATCTCCCGGTCTATGTGCGCGGCGACACCCAGATGTCGACAACCGGCGCGGCCACCCTTCTTGGCGCCATCAGCGGCCCCGGTGCGCTCGCTTTCACCGGAGGCGCGATCACCGTTCTGGCCGACGTTGCCCTGCCCGCCGGCATCACGGTTCAGAGTGGCTTGGTCACCTTCTCGCAGACCGTGACGGCGCCGCTGACCATCAATGCCGGCGCAGCCGTGGCCAATGGCGGAAGCATCGTGGGCGACGTGGTAAACGCCGGCACGTTGATGCACGACGGTACCATCTTCGGCACTCTGACGAATAGCGGCTTCATCGGCGGAAACGGCACCGTCAACGGCGCGCTGGTGAATGCGGGCACCCTCAGCCCCGGCCATTCCATCGGGACGCTGGCGGTGAATGGCAATCTCACCTTCTCGCCGGGGAGCAGCTATCGCGCCGAGATCGGGACGAATAGCAGCGACCTCATCGCTGTCAACGGAACCGCCGCGCTGAACGGCGCCGAGCTCGACCTGATACCGGTGGCCGGTTACGTGCCGACGCTCGGCCAGAGCTTCACCGTCCTTACCGCGACCGGCGGCATTACGGGCGCGTTTTCAGTGAACGCCGCCGCGTTCGGCACGTCGGCCGCGCTCTATCCCTTCCTCGCGCCGACCGTCGATACCGCGGGCACGCAGGCAACCGTCAGCATCGCCCGCAGCGCGGTGCCGTTCTCTGCCCTTGCGACCACGGGGAACACCTGGGCTGTCGCAAACGCCGCCGATACGCTCGCGTCTGGGGCGCCGCTCACCTCGGTGCTGGCGAGCCTTCAGGCCGCGACCGCCCCCGCCGCTTATGCCTCTCTGTCCGGCGAGATCTATGCCTCCGTACAGAGCGTTCTCATGATGCAGTCCGCCTATGTGCGCGATGCGGTGGAGACGCGCTTGCGGCAGGCGGCCGCACCTGGGCTTGTGGCAGGTGCGCCGCGCACCATCGAGCTGGACCCGCAAGGCACCGCATTGTGGGGCCAGGGCTATGGCGGCTGGGGGAATTTCTCCGCAACGCCGGGCACCCGTTCGGTCAGCGATTCCATCGGCGGCTTCCTGATCGGCCTCGACGGCACGCTCGCCGACTGGCGGGTCGGCCTCGCCGCCGGTTTTGGTCAGTCGAGCTTCAATCTGGGCAACTCCACCTCCAACGGAACAAGCGACAATTACGATTTCGCCCTCTATGCCGGGCGCACGTTTCCCACGGCGGGCGCCGGCGCGCTCGCGGTTCGACTCGGAGCCGCCTATTCCTGGCACGACATTTCCGTGGACCGCACGGTGGTGCTGCCGGGCTTCGTGCAGGCTTATAGCCCGGGATATGCCGGGCAGACCGGCCAAGTGTTCGGGGAGTTGGGCTATCAGATGCAGGGGTCGGCCGCGAACCTGCCCGTCACCCTCGAGCCGTTCGCCGGCCTTACCTTTGCGAGCCTTTCCACCGACGGCTTTTCCGAAGGGCTGGGGGCCGCAGCGCTCACGGCCCAGTCCGACACGTTCGGCATGCTAAGCTCCAGCATGGGCGTGCGTGCCGCAATGGTGCTTCCGGCGCCCGGGGTTGCGCCGTTGACACTTTCCGGCACGCTGGGATGGCAGCATGCCTATGGCGATATTGCGCCCTCGGCGACCCTTGCGTTCTCCTCCGGCTCCCTGCCGTTCACCGTTTCGGGCGCCCCGCTCGCGCGGGATGCCTTGCTGGTCGGCGCGGGCCTGTCCGCCAAGATGGGAGAGAGGATGGCGTTCGGCATCTTCTATTCTGGCCAGCTCGCCTCCGACGTGAGCGAAAACGCGCTGAAGGGCAGCTTGACCTGGAGCTTCTGACGGGAGCTTCTGACTGGCGCTTCTGACCGGGACAATCTGCCGGCAGACCTTGAAGCCGCCGCCATGTTCGGGCATTGAGCCAGATCGGTTTTTCGGGCGCGCTTCAGGTGGCCCCGCGCCGGGATTCGCGCCCGGCTTCAGGAATGCTCATGAGTAATGAACGCGCGGTGCATGTGATCGGTGGCGGCCTCGCCGGCTCGGAAGCAACTTGGCAACTGGCGACGCGTGGGGTGCCGGTGGTGCTGCACGAAATGCGCCCCGTGCGCACCACGGAAGCGCATCACACCGAGGCCCTGGCGGAACTGGTCTGTTCCAACTCCTTCCGCTCGGACGATCCGAAGGGCAATGCGGTGGGCGTGCTCCATGCGGAGATGCGCCGCGCGGGCTCGCTGATCCTGCGCTGTGCGGACGCCAATCAGGTGCCGGCGGGCGGAGCCCTCGCCGTGGATCGAGTAGGCTTCGCGGCGGCGGTGACGGCCGCGCTCGAAACGCATCCCCTGGTGGAGATCCGCCGCGAGGAGATCGCCGGCCTGCCGCCCGGGGACTGGGACAAGGTGATCATCGCCACCGGCCCCCTCACCTCGCCGGCCCTGGCGCAATCGGTGCTGGAACTGACGGGCGAGACGGCCCTCGCCTTCTTCGACGCCATCGCGCCGATCGTTCATTTCGACAGCATCGACATGAGCAAGGCGTGGTTCCAGTCGCGCTATGACAAGGTCGGTCCCGGCGGCACCGGTGCGGACTATATCAATTGCCCGCTGGACAAGGACCAGTACGAGGCCTTCATCGATGCCCTGCTGGCCGGAGAAAAGGCGCCGCTAAGGGATTTCGAGGCCAAGACCCCCTATTTCGACGGCTGCCTGCCCATCGAGGTGATGGCCGAGCGCGGACGCGAGACCTTGCGCTTCGGCCCGATGAAGCCGGTCGGCCTCACCAATCCCAACGCACCGGACGTGAAGGCCCATGCCATCATCCAGCTGCGCCAGGATAACAAGCTCGGCACGCTCTATAATATGGTGGGCTTCCAGACCAAGCTGAAGCACGGCGAGCAGGTGCGGGTGTTCCGCACCATTCCCGGGCTCGAAAATGCTGAGTTCGCCCGCCTCGGCGGCCTCCACCGCAACACCTATCTCAATTCGCCGCGGCTGCTGGACGGCACGCTGCGCCTGAAGGCCGATCCGCGCCTGCGGTTCGCCGGCCAGATCACCGGCTGCGAAGGCTATGTGGAAAGCGCCGCGGTGGGCCTGCTCGCCGGGCGCTTTGCCGCGGCCGAACGGCGGGGCGAGGACGTGAGCCTGCCGCCGCTGACCACCGCCCACGGGGCCTTGCTCGCCCATATTACCGGCGGCCACATCGAGACCATCGATGCCGGCCCGCGCTCGTTCCAGCCCATGAACATTAATTTCGGCCTGTTCCCGCCGCTGGAGATCAATCCCAAAGGGGAAGACGGAAAGCGCCTGCGCGGCACGGAGAAGACCCTGGCCAAGAAACACGCCATTGCCGCGCGCGCGCTCGCGGACCTGGATGCCTGGCTCGACAGCCCGGCCGAGGCGGCTTAAGAGGCCCACATGCCCAGGCTCCTGCGCCCTTTCACCCCGGTCGAGCACCATGCCGACCTCGCCCGCTTCACCGTGGATACGGTGCTGAAGCGCGACGTGTTCTCCACGGTCGAGCGTGGCAGTTGGATCGACCGCTCCGGTACGGAGCATCCCGCCGTCCTGCGTCGGTGGAATGCCGTCTCGCCCTGGTTCTTTCCGATCGCCGCCCGCCTCGCCGCCGGCGAGGTGAAGGCCCTGGAACGCGTCAGTGCCACCGGCGTCACCACGCCGCTGCTGGCGGTTGGTCATCGCTTCCTGGTGCGCGGGTGGATCGAGGGGGCGCCGCTGCAAATCGCGCGCCCTTATGGCGATCTCGCCTTTTTCCGGTCCGCCAAGGCGGCGCTGCGCACGCTGCATGCCGCCGGCTTTGCGCATAACGACCTCGCCAAGCAGCAGAACTGGCTGCGCGGTGCGGATGGCGAAGCCTGGCTGATGGATTTCCAGCTGGCATTGCCGATCTCGCGCCGCTCGCGCCTGGGACGCATCCTCGCATATGAGGATGTGCGCCACCTGCTCAAGCACAAGCGCACCTATTGCCCGGAGGCGCTGACGGCCCGCGAACGCAAGATGCTCGCCACGAAGAGCGGCTTCGCCCGCGTGTGGATGGCCACCGGCAAGCGGGTCTATCGTTTCGTAACGCGCCGCCTCATGTCCTATTCCGACACCGAAGGTCGGGGTCCGCGCGTGACGCAGGTGGGGCCGCGCATCGCCGAAGCGCTGCTGGCCCATCCGGCGGTGCGCGATGTGCATATGTCGGATTTCCAGACGCTGGGCGGCAAGGTCGGCCTGTATGCGTTTGTGGAAGCCAGCGGCGATCTGACCGCCGAGGCGCTGCGCGCCCATCTCGCCACGGCCTTGCCCGACCGGCCTCATCTCGACCATCTCCAGCTCGTGGAGCAGCTGCCGCGCGACGGCAATGGCGTGGTGCGCGACGATCTGCTGCTGCTGGTGGCGCGGAATCAGATCGAGATGCTGGAAAGCCTCGCGGGGTCGCAGGCGACCCGCGAGCTTGTGGATCAGATCGCGCGCGGGCGCCTCAACCTCACGGACCGGATCACGCGGCCGGCGGCCTGACCCAGTCCTTCCCGGCGCGCGCCCGCGCAGCGGCCCGCCACAGCGTCCAGGCTCGCAGGAAGGGCGGGAGCCCCACAATGCGGGTGAAAGGATCGCCCGCCCGCGCGAGTGCCTTCAGATCCCCCGGGACCAGGGCGAGCGGAAGAAAGGCGGGCATCGCCTGCGCCGGAACACGAGGCAAGGCGGCCTGCGCGGCCTTCACGTGATGGGCTGCGCGCGCGCGCAATTCACCCAGCGCAGCCGCAAGCCCGGGACCTGAGTTTCGCTTCACCACATCTTCGCGCGTGAGACCATGGCGCTGGAGCACGTCGAGCGGCAGGAAGCACTGCCCCCGGCTTGCGTGCAGCGGCAGCGCCCGCATCAGGCCGGTCAGCGCGATGGCCACGCCCGCATGGCCGGCGGCATCGGCGAGGGCGGGATCGGCGCGGCCCAGGAGGATCATCGCCCCGAGCTGGATCAGCACCGACGCGGTTTCGCCCGCATAGCCCTCCAGGTCGTGGAGCGTGGGCATGGCGTCGTCGTAAAGATCGAAAGTGCGGGCATCGATGAGGTTCAGCAGAGCGCCGCGCGGCAGGTCACAGGCGGCGATCGTGTCGAGCACGGCCGCAGCGACCGGATGGCCGGAGACATCGCCTCGCCCCAGGCCCTCGATGATCTCGCGCCACCATTGCAGGCGCATTTCGCCGGGAAGCGCCTCATGCACCACTTCGCGGACGCGCGCCACTTCCAGGTTGAAGGCATAGAGCGCCATCAGGTGGCGGCGAGGCGCCGAAGCGGCGAACAGGGAGGCGAGAAATCGGTCGCGGTCGTGGGCGCGGATAAGATCGGCGCAATGGGAATAGGCGGTTTCCAGATTGGGCGCACCGGATGCGCCGGCATCTTCGCTCATGACGCGCCTTTCGGTCTCAGAATGCGATGAGCGCCGCGCCCACGCGCCGACCTTCGGCCAGCAGCACATTATAGGTGGAGGCGGCGGCGGGCGTCGGCATCAGTTCAAAGCGCAGGTGCGCCGCGCGCAACCGCTCCTTCAGCCGCTCCGGCAGATGCGCCGGATCGCGGCCGGTGCCCAGGAACAGCAGTTCGAACGCCTTGGCTTCCGCGATGATCGGCGCGAGGGCGGCAGCATCGAGAGCGGAGAAGCTATCGACCGCCCACGGCCGGATCCCGGACGGCAGGGCCAGGATCGAGCCCGAATGGGACATGCCGGAAAAATGGAAGAAACGGTCCCCATAGCCGTCGATGGGAACCTGGCGGGGCAGGAACGCCTCGGTTTTCTGCTCCGCCATCCTGGATCGTCCTCGCGTGCTATTTGCGCGGCTTGCCGCGCGCGCGGCCGCGGCTCGTCGGGGCGACGGGCGCGGGCTTCGGCGCATCGGTCGTGGCGGGGAGGATCTCCGCTTCCTCCGTCAGCGGTGCCAGCGCCTCGTCAACCCGCGCGGCAATGCCCTGCGGCTTCTTCTCGCCTTCCACCGTGCTAGGACGCAGGCCGAGGTGAATCAGCATCGGCGCCGCGACGAAAATGGTGGAATAGGTGCCGACGATGATCCCCACCGCCATGGCGAGGGAGAAGCCCCGCAGCACTTCGCCGCCGAAGAAATACAGCGCCAGCGTCGCCAGGAACGTCGTCAGGGAGACGATGATGGTCCGCGAGAAGGTGGCATTCACCGAGAGGTCGAGCATCTCCGGCAAGGGGATGCGCTTATAGCGGCGCAGCATTTCCCGGATGCGATCATACACCACCACCGTATCGTTGAGCGAATAGCCCATGATGGTGAGAATGGCGGCGATCGAGGTGAGGTCGAAATCGATTCCAAGGATCGAATAGATCGCCAGCGTCACGAAGATATCGTGCGCGGTGGTTGCGATGGCGCCCACCGCGAACTGCCATTCGAAGCGGAACCACAGATAGATCAGCACAGCCACGGCGCCGAGCAGCAGCGCGATGATGGACTGGCGCACCAGCTCCGCCGACACGCTCGGGCCGACCGTTTCCACGCGACGGATGGTATAGTCCGTGCCGAGGGCGGAAGAGATCTTGCCGACGATCACCTGCTGGGCGGCGTCCGACGTGCCCGCCTCGCCGACGCGGATCAGCACGTCGCGGGGCGAGCCGAATTCCTGGATCTGCACGTCGCCCAGTTCAAGGTCGCTCAGATGCTCGCGCAGGCCGGAAATGTCGGCGCTCGCCTGGCTGGTCTGCGCTTCCACCAGCGTGCCGCCCCGGAAATCAATGCCGAGGTTGAAGCCAAAGGTGGCGAAGCAAACGAGAGCCAGCACCATCGCCGCCGCCGAAAGCGGGAAGGTGACGTGGCGCAGGCGCATGAAACCAATGTGGGTTTGCGCCGGGATATAATCGATCAAAGGCATTTACGGCGCACCTTCAGATGGGCAGCTTCGCCGGGCGCTGCCATTTCACCCACCATGCGATCATGAGCCGGGTGAGGGTGTAAGCAGTGAACACGGTGGTCAGAAGGCCAAGGATATAGGTGACGGCAAAGCCGCGCACCGGGCCCGAGCCGCCCAGCAGGAACAGAATGGAGCCCGTGGCAAGGGAGGTCACGTTGGCGTCCATGATGGTGCCGAGCGCGTGGGTGAAGCCCTTGTCGATGGCGGCGATGGCGGAACGGCCCTCGCGGGCCTCGTCGCGGATGCGCTCGAAAATCACGACGTTGGAATCCACCGCCATGCCGATGGTGAGCACCACGCCGGCGATGCCGGGCAGGGTCAAGGTGGCGCCGAGCACCGATTGCAGGGCGAACATCAAGGTGACGTGCACCGCCAGGGCGACCAGCGCGAAGATGCCGAACAGGCCATAGACGGCAATCATGAACACCGCGACCAGCCCGGCAGCCACGAAGGCGGCAAGCTTGCCGGCCTCAATGGAATCCTGTCCGAGGCTGGGGCCGACGGTGCGCTCTTCCACCACCTTCAGCGGGGCCGGCAGCGCGCCGGCGCGCAGCAGAATGGCGAGGTCGTTCGCCTGCTGAACGGTGAAGGAGCCGGAGATCTGGCCGGATCCACCGAGGATCGGCTCGTTGATGCGCGGCGCCGAAATCACCTGATTGTCGAGCACGATGGCGAACGGCTGGCCGACGGCCGCCTGCGTGGTCGCGGCGAAACGCCGGGCACCATTGGAATTGAAGCGGAAGGTGACGATGGGCTGGCGCGTGTTCTGGTCGAAGCCGGGCTGCGAATCCACCAGGTCCTCGCCCGAGACGCGAACTTGCTTCTCCACCAGATACGGCACGCCGTCCTGGCCCTGGAGCACTTCGGAATCCGGCGGCGGACGGCCTTCCAGCGCCTGCTGGGGCGACATGGACTGGTCCACCATGCGGAACGACAGCTTGGCGGTCTGGCCCAGCAGGGCCTTCAGGCGCTGCGGATCCTGGAGGCCGGGCACCTGCACCAGGATGCGGTCCGCGCCCTGGCGCTGGATATTGGGCTCCACCGTGCCGAGCTGGTCGATACGGCGGCGGATGATCTCGATCGATTGATCGACCGCAGAGCGGATACGGGCGGTGAGGCCTGCGTCCGTCAGGGTCACCGTGATCGCCCCTTCGCTCGCGCTGGCGACGGAGAGGTCCATTTCGCCGGAGCTGCTGCCGAGGAGCGTATTGGTGATGGGCGCCGCGAGCTTGCGCAGCTCCGCCACCGCCTTCGCGGTGTCGTTGGGATCGCGCAGACGAAGCTGGATCGCGGTGTCGCGGATCGTCAGCCCGCTATAGCCGATGCGCTGCTCGCGCAGCACATTGCGAACCTCGTCCCGGATCTGCTCGGCCCGCTCCTTGCGCAGGGCTGCGCCGTCCACCTCCAAGAGGATGTGCGAGCCGCCCTGAAGGTCAAGGCCGAGCGTCACCCGGCTCGACGCGAGCCACGACGGCAGCACCGCCAAGGCGGCGGGCGGAAGCAGATTGGGAAGGGCGAACAGAATACCGATCGCCGTGATGACGAGAATCGCCGTCGTCTTTAGCCGGGAAAAGTGCAGCATCGTCTTGCGATTCTACGGCCTCAGGAGGCCGCCTCATCCTTTGCGGGTTCGGCCTTGGACCGCACGACGGTGATCTGCGAGCGCAGCTGGCGCACCTTCACATTGTCGGCGATCTGCAATTCGACCTCGGCTTCGTCGACCACACGCGCAACCTTGCCGACCAGTCCACCTGCGGTCACCACCACGTCGCCGCGGCGCAGGGAGTTCACCATTTCCTGGTGCGCCTTGGCGCGCTTCTGCTGGGGACGCAGGATCAGGAAATACATGACCACGAAGATCAACAGGAACGGGGCAAGCTGAATGAGCATGTCGGTCCCGCCGCCGGCGGCCGTGGCGCCCTGGGCGAAAGCGGGCGTAATGAACATGTGCATCCTCGTTCTATCTGAAGAAAGGCCAGGCCGCGCGCAGATGGCACAAAGCCGGGCGAAGCGGCGGGACTATACCGGCCGAGCCGCCGAATGCAAACGCGACGCGCCAGCTTGTGCGCACCTGCTTGACCCAAGGCGCAAATAAGGGTCCCAAAGGGCGGCCGCCGAACTGCGCGGCCGTACCGGATCCGGCGCATGACCCGCAATCGCCTCGTCGAGGACCTGTTCGTCGCCCTGCGCTTCTTCTCGCGGCTGCCGATTCCCCCACACGGCGGAGAAGAGGCGCCTTTCGGTGCGCCGCCTCTTTCGCGCATCGCCTATGTGATTCCCCTGGCGGGGGCCGCCATCAGCCTGTTTGGCGCGGCGGTGCTGCTTCTCGCATCGGCCCTCGGCTTCCCGCCCCTTCTCGCGGCGTGCCTTGCCATCGCCACCCTGGTGCTGGCGACCGGCGCCTTTCACGAGGATGGGCTGGCCGATACGGCGGACGGCTTCGGGGGCGGTCGTGACAGGGCACGGCGGCTTGAAATCATGCGCGACAGCCGGATCGGCACCTATGGCGCGTGTGCGCTGGCTCTCTCACTTTTGATCAGGGTGGCGAGCCTCGAAGCGCTGCTGGTGCTGGGTGGTCCCGTGCGCGCGGTGCTGGCGCTGGTGGCGGCCGGCGCGGCCTCGCGGGCCGCGGGAATCGTCGTCCTTCAGGCTCTTCCCGCCGCCCGTGCGGACGGCGCTTCCGCCGGTGCGGGACAGCCGGGCGCCGATGCCGCAATGGCCTGTGCCCTCATGGCGGCGCTGGTCGTGGCGGTCCTGCTGGTGCCGAGCTTCGGCGTCGGCGCGACCTTTGCTGGGTTGATCGCCCCTGCCCTCGCCGGATTCGCCATGGCCCGCCTTTCCGGGCGCCTGATCGGCGGGCAGACCGGCGATGTCGCCGGCGCCACGCAGCAGGTGGCGGAGATTGCCTTCCTGCTGGCGGTGCTTATGTTCGCGAAGGCCGTTTGAGGCATCCGCCACCCCGGTTGAGCGGCCCGCGACGGCCCGAAGAGCGCAGATGAGCGACGCCAAGCCCGTATTCCCCTCCCCCTTTCCTGGCGCACCGGCCGCAGCGTCGCAGGCCATCGCAACGCCGTGCGTGAAGATCTGCCAAGTCGATCCGCTCTCCAGCCTGTGCCTGGGGTGTGGCCGGACCACCCAGGAAATCGGCGCCTGGATCTCCATGTCCGCCGAACGGCGCGCCGCCGTGATGGCGCAATTGCCGGCGCGGCTGCAACGCCTGCGCCAGCAACGCCCCGAAGCCTTTGCGGATTGAGACATGCGCGGCGACCGTCTTCTGTGGATTCTGCTGCTGGGCCTGTTCGGCGGTGTGATCGTGCTTGCCGTCCATCACGAGCAGGGCGAGGTGGCGGGGCTCGACCTGAGCCAGTTCGCGAGCCTGATCTCGAAATTTGCGATTCTCATCTTCGTCGGCGCGATCGCGTGGTCCATGTTCCGCGGCCGCATCGGCGAAGCGCTGATGGCGGCGCTGTTCTGGGTGATCGTCGCGGTGGTTCTGGCCATGGGCTACACTTATCGCGACCCGCTGCGCCAGGTGGCCGACAAGGTGCTGGTGCAGCTCATCCCGGGCTATGTGGGCGTCGCCGCCGGCCCGACCGCGACGGTGGAGATCGCGCGCGGCACCGACGGGGATTTCGCTGTCCGGGTTGCGATCAACGATTCGCCCGTCCACATGCTGGTGGATACGGGCGCTTCCTCCGTGGTGCTCACGCTGGAAGCCGCCCGCTCCGCCGGCTTGCCGGTGGATTTCCTTAAATATGACGTGCCGGTGGATACCGCGAACGGGCGCACGAAGGCGGCCTCGGTGGTGCTCGACAAGATCACCATCGGCACCATCGTGGAACGGCGGGTGCCGGCCCTGGTCTCGCCCGCCGGGGTTCTGCGGACCAGCCTTTTGGGCATGAGCTTTCTGCAACGGCTCGACAGTTTCGAGATTCGGGGCGACCGGCTGGTGATGCGCGGCCCCCTGGCAGGCCGATGATGGACACGCTCTCCCCCCTGCGCGCGCCTAGCGCAACCGAGCGCGACGCCGAGCGCGCCATCCTCATCGCCATCCTGCTCGATCTGAGCCTTGCCGTGCCCTATGCGATCGCCGCTCTGGCCATCGGCTCGCTTGCCATGCTGTCCGAAATGCTGCGGGGCACGTTGCTTCTGGTGGTGGCCATCGCCTCGCTCCAGACCCTTCGTAACCTGCATCGGGGCCGGGTCTCAAGCTATGAATACGGCATCGGCAAAGTGGAGCGCGGCCTCGGCTTTGTGATCGGCGTGCTGCTGGTGATGGCGGCCGGCTTCATCGTCAGCCGTGCCTTCAGCGAAGGCGGCGGAGAACCCAAGGACGGGTTCTGGGCGGCGGCGGCCATCGTGCTGGTCGGCTATAACTTCCTGGTGAACGTGGGTCCCATTCCGCCGCTGTGGAAGGCCAGCCGGGCCGGCGGATCCGTGATCATCCAGGCGCAATTGCGCGCCCATGTGGCCAAGGCCATCGCCTCCTTCCCGGTCGTGGTGTGCGTGGTCATCGACGCGCTCTCGTCCGACCCTGCCGTGGCCCGCACGGCGGACATCATCGGCGGCCTGATCGGTGCCGGCTTCATGGCGGTGGTGGGCGCCTCCATGGTGCGCGAGGCGCTGCCCGACCTGCTGGATCGGGCGCTCGACGAGCCGATCCAGCAGAAAGTGAACCGCGCGCTTGCAGCCTTCTTCGAGGATTACGACGCGCTGCTTGGAGTGCGGACGCGCCGCTCGGGTCGCGTCGCCCATGTGGAGATCACCATCGGCTTCGCACCGAAGCGGACAATGGGCGAGGTCTCCGCGATCCTTAGCCAGATGGAAGGCCAGCTCAAGCGCGACATTCCCGACATCGACGCGGTTTTGATCGCCCGCGCCCTGCCCTAGAGCATTTTCGAGCGAAGTGGATACCGGTTCGCGTGGAGAAAATGCGTAAACGCAAAGACTTAGATCGTTTCCCTGTTTCTATAAAACTGGGAAACGATCCAGAGAGCGCTTCTCAGAGCATTTCCAGGCCGCGCTTGCGGGTAGGCGGGCGGAATTCCGCATCGATGGCGGCCAGATCCTCGGCATCCAGCACGATGTCGGCGGAAGCGATATTCGCCCGCACATGATCCGGCGTGGCGGCCTTGGGAATGGCGATCACGTCCGGGCGCCGGATCACCCAGGCCAGCGCGATCTGATAGGGGTCGACCCCGTGCTTGCGCGCCACCGCGCCGAGCGCGCCCGAACGGGGAAGCCGCGCCTGCTCGATGGGGCTGTAGGCCATGACGGGGATGCCATGCTCCGCCAGGAACGGAAACAGATCATATTCCGGTCCCCGGCGCGTGGGGTTGTAGAGCACCTGATCCACCGCACAGGCGCCGCCGCCCCGTTCGAGCAGTTCTTCCATATCGTCCGCATCGAGATTGCTCACGCCCCAATGGCAGATCTTGCCCGCCGCCTGAAGCGCCTCGAAGGCGGCGACGGTATCCTCGAAAGGATGGCTGCCGCGCCAGTGCAGCAGATAGAGGTCTATGCGATCCGTGCGCAGGCGCTTGAGGCTGCACTCGCATGCCTCGACGGCCCCGCGCCGGCTGGCATTGTGGGGATAGACCTTGGAGACCAGGAACACCTTGTCCCGATAGCCCTGCAGGGCCTCGCCGAGCATGTCCTCGGTGCGGCCGTCGCCGTACATTTCCGCGGTGTCGATGAGGGTGGCGCCGAGATCCACGCCAAGGCGCAGGGATTGAATCTCCTGCGCGCGCCGTGCCGCCTGCTCACCCATGAACCAGGTGCCCTGGCCGATGGCCGGAACGGTTTCACCACCCGGAAGCGTCACAGTTCTCGGCATTTCGTATCCCCGTTTGGGCCGGACCCTAACCGACCTTCTGCGGGGTGAAAAGCACCCGCTGCGACAAGGGCAGCGGGTGCGCGGCGGTGTCCCGGCTCAGAAATGACCGAAGATGTGGCTGTATTCGTAAGCGGTCTGTTCGACGCCGCTGCCGACCGGCGAGACCACACCGACCGTGCTGCCGTTGTCGCGGCCCAGCGACCACATGGCGAGGCGGGCGATGTCCGGATTGCCGTCCGCATAATCCAGCAATTCCTGCGCATCCTGGAGCGTGAACACCTCGCTGCTCACGTCATTGATGCCGATCATCGGCGTGATGCCGAGCTTCGCGTCGATACCGAGGCCCTTCAATTGCGCCAGGGTGGCCATGGCGGCGGAGATGGCATCCTTGCCCATGTCGCCGCTATCGACCGCCGCCCCGTAATCCATCGCCATGATGTTCACGACATCGATATGCACGCCGTCGGCGGCCGCCTGCTTCAACAGGTTCAGCCCATCCTGGGTGAGGCCCGTGGGCAGCACCGGCAGGGTGAACGAGATGGTCAGGTCGGGATTGGCCTTCTCAAGCGCCACAAGGGCCTGATCGCGCAAGTGATTTGCCGCCGCATTGGTCACCGCCCCTCCCTCGATGTCGAAATCGAGCGAATTCACGTGATAGCGGTCGATGACCGACTGGTACTCCTTGGTCAGGTTCTCGACGCTGGTGGCCGTGATGGCCGCTTCCTGCCCATTGGCGCCGCCGAACGAAATGGTGATGTGGCCACCCGCCGCCTGGATCGCTTCCACCTGCGAGAGGATGGTGGTGCCGTTGGACAGCGTGTCGTTCTGGATGGTGCCAGCTCCCTGCCAGCCGATCTGATTGGTGCCGGAGCTGAGCATGAAGGCCAGGGTGAAATCCAGCACGCCCGATGCCTTCGCGATGCCGAGGAGGTCCTGGCTCGTGGTCAGCGACATGTCCACATAGGGCGAGAAGTCCTGGTCGAGGTTTTCAGCGCTGCCGGGCAGGCCGGTCGTCACATGGATGGGGCTTGCGGCAGCCGAGGTGCCGGCCTCATCGATGGCCACGACGGTGAAGTCGTAGTTCGTGGAGGCATGAAGGTCGGCGACTTTGTAATGGGTGTCGGTGGTGGTCGCGATGAGCACCCCATTCATATAGATGCCGTAGCCGGTCACCGTGCCGACACCGGAGACCGTGGCCGCGTCCCACACGAGCACGGTCGACGTGTCGGTGGTGCTCGCGGCGAACAGGTCGGCGGGGGCGTTCGGTATCACCGGTGTGCTGTCGAGATAGCCGACGAAGGTCCACACCTTGCCGCTGCCGGCATCGCCGTGGTTTGAGGCGGGATCGCTGCCCTGGGTCCACCAGCCGGCCTTGTAGACCATGCCGTTTTCGCTCGCGAGATCGCCGCCGTTATAGACCTTGGTGGCGCTCCAGGGATCGGCATAGACGGTGGTGCCGCCCGACCCCGTCCCACCCGACCCCGTTCCGCCGTCACCGGTCCCGGTTCCACCCGTGCCCGTTCCGCCCGTACCAGTGCCCCCTGTTCCGGTGCCGCCCGTACCCCCCGTTCCGGTTCCTCCGGACCCCGTGTGGCCGGCAAGCGCATCGGTCCATTCGCCGAGGGCCGAGCTGTCCTTGGCGACGATATTGGCGAGGCTCAGGTCGGCGAGGGTGACGCCCGTGAGGGTATAGGTCTGGTTGTTGCTCGGAATGGAGATGACCACGGAGCCGGCAACTTCGGAGACGGTGAAATTGTCGGCCGAGAACCAGCCGAAATCCAGCTTGTCCAAGGCGGTGTCGAAGTTCAGCGCCGTGTTGGTACCCCAGGCCCAGGTGATGGTGGTGACGGTCGCCATGCCGTCGCCCACGTGGCCGGCACCGGATTCTCCGCCCGTATCGCCACCCCCGGCACCACCGGCACCACCGGTGCCACCTGTACCACCACCAGCGTCCCCGCCCGTACCGCCGGTGCCGCCGCCGGCCGTGGAGCCGCTGCCGCCCGTGACCGTGCCGCCGCCGGCGATCGCGATGTCGAAATCCACGATCTGGGAATCCGGCACGGTGATGCCAAGCTGGGTATCCAGGTGGTCCTCGCGGACCTCGGTGAAGGTGAATTCGAAATTCTTGGCCGAGAGCTCGGAGAGGGTCACGCCGAGCAGCACAAGCTTCTCGCCGGTCGCCCCATCGGCGATCACCACGCCTTCGCTGCTGTCGGTCATCGAAAGCCGCTCGCGGCTCGCGAAATATTTAAAGCTCACCACATCGGTCGCGGGATCGAAGGCGACCTTGTCCACCTGCCCGACTTCATGGGAACGGGCATAGACCGTGTGCGGTTCGGGCGTGATGCCCTGCTCCCACGCCAGCGCACCGCTCACCGCCTCGCGCAGATGGGCGTTCTCGATATAGCTGAAATTATCGATGGTCAGATCCGCGAGGGCCACGCCCTTGATGATCTGCATATCGCCGTTCCACGGGTTCATGAACCCGACGCCGTCCGGCGTATCCACGATGATGAAGGCGTGGATCGTGTTCGCGCCGGTGTCGATCTTGTCCTTGGTGACGTCGAATCCCGTAATGTCCGCCCCGCTGAGCGAGATGGCATAGACCGCGCCTTCCGCGCCGCCGCCCGTGCCCGTGCCACCGGTCCCGCCGGTTCCGGTGTCCCCTCCGGTTCCCGTGCCGCCACCCGTGCCGGTGCCGCCGCCTGTGCCGCCGCCGGTCCCCGGAGCCGCCAGGGTGCTGGTCCACTCGGCCAGCGCGGTGGAATCCTTGGCCGTGATGTTGGCCATCGTCAGCTGAGACAGGTGAACGCCCTGCAGCGTATAGGTCTCGTTGTTCGACGGAATGGAAATGACGACGGAGCCGTTTACCTCCGTCACCGTGAACTGATCGGCCTGGAACCAGCCGAAATCCAGCACATCGGTGGCGGGATTGAAGGCCAGGACGGTGTTCTTGCCCCAGGCCCAATTGATCTCGGTCGTCGTTCCCGTTGTCATCACGCATCCTTCTGCAGGCCTGCCGGCTCGATCGCCCTCCGCGAGAACCCAGGCTATTTCCCAGGTCAGGCTTTCTCATCTCTCCGTCATGTTCAAGCTGAAGTTAGTTCATAATGGCCGGGCCGGTGATTTTTCCCGCCTATTTCCTCCAGAAACGCTGCCGCCACGAGCAAAAACCCTTTGCCTCGCCTCATTTGTGCGTACGCGGCGACATTTAACTATGAAAGCAAAGGCAGTAATAAAGAGTTTTATGCATATTGGCGGGAGAAATACATAAATATACCGCCTTCTTTCGGACCGTTACGTCGAGTTAAGGTCCAAAGTAGCGCGTTGATCTACTTTATAAATTTTGCCGGCATATTATCGGATTGCCATCTTCCGCCATGCCGCCTGGGGCAAGCCGGCGCGCGCGACCAGGCCTTTCGCGGTACGCGTCCGGATCAGGCGCTGCGGATCAGCCTCCGGCGCGCCAAAAGAAAAGGGCGCCCCGAGAGGCGCCCTGGTCAGTCACGATGAAGGGATCAGATCACTTGATCTTCGTCTCGCGGAACTCGACGTGCTTCTTCGCCACCGGGTCATACTTTTTCAGCACCAGCTTGTCGGTCTTGGTGCGGGAGTTCTTCTTGGTGACATAGAACACGCCCGTGTCCGCGCTGGACAGAAGCTTGATCTTAATGGTTGCAGCCTTGGCCATGGTCTATCCTTGATGCCGCTACGGCGCGCGAACCGAAAGCGGTCGCGGAAAAGAAATACGCTCGCGCCACCGCTTTGGCGGCACGTGGGCGCGGAAATTCACTCATCACGCCCCAAATGTCAAGCGTGGGTGCGCTTTTCCACCATCATGTGGCCGGCCACCACCAGCACATACATGCCCAGCATGCCGGCCATCACGTAAGCGAAACCATAGGGATTGTAGATGTCCATGCCGAGCCCGACCAACGGCGGCCCGACGATGAGCCCGAGCGAATAGAGCATCACGAACGCCGCATTGGCTGCGGCAAGATCGGCGCCGTGGAATCGCGCGCCAAGATGGGCCAGCCCCACCGTATAGAGGCTGCCCACGACGCCCGTGGCCAGGAACACCGCCACCTTGAAGGCCAGCGTATCCACCGCGATCTGCACCATCACCAGCGCGCCGATGGTGCCGAACAGCGCGCAGCCGAGCAGCAGGATGCGGCGGTCGATTCGGTCGCTGACGAGGCCGAGCGGGATCTGGAACACCACATTGCCAAGGACGGCGATGGTCAGCAGCAGCGAGGCACCGCCCTCCGGCAGGCCGAGTCGCACGCCATAGAGTGGCAGAAAGCTCATGACCGCGGTCTCGATGGCGCCGAACACCAGGGCCGCGAGGGTCGCCACGGGCGACAGGCGGATGAACATCAGCACCCCGTGGTGGTCGCCGTCGGCGATCTTGGGCGTCATGCCGCGCGCCATGAGAATGGGGATCGCACCCGCCGCGAGCATGATCGCACCCGCCACATAGGGCGGCCAGCCGCGCGCGCCGAGAAGCCCGAGAATCGCCGGGCCGATGGCCGCGCCCACCGAAAGGCCGGTGGCGTAAATCCCCATGATCAGCCCGCGCCGGTGCGGCGGCGCCACCGCATTGATCCAATATTCGCTGACCGCGAACAGGATGCAGAGCGCGGCCCCGAATGCGAAGCGCAAGGGAAACCACAGCACGAACGACGGGACCAGCTTGAACGCGAGGAGACTGACGGCGGTCACGGCGATCGCCAGCGTCAGCAGCGCCCGAACCCCGAGCTTGCGTACCATCAGCGGCACAAACGGCGCGGTGGCGACCGTCGCCACCCCGGCAACCGCCGTGTTGATGCCGATCCAGGTGTTCGAGATGCCGCGCGACTCCAGTTCCAGCGCCAGGAGCGGAATCGACAGGCTGATACCGATGCCGACCACCGATATGGCGGAGATCGCTGCGGCAATTGAGGCAGTCCGGCTCATGGGAGCGCCGGACTGCTGGGGGGCATGCATGAGAATTCCTGAGACGTTCCTGAAGAGTGTCCCGCCGCCGGCGGCTTAATCGAGCAGGGTGCGCACGAACTTGCCGTAACGCACGCTGTAGAACGGCACCGGGATCTCGCGCCGGAAGCCGGCGTCAAGACGTGCCTGCACCTCTTCGAGAATGACGCGGGTGATGGCGGGAAGTTCCGCCTTCTCGGTTTCCTTGAAGGTCAGCCAGCGGGTTTCGATAAGCTCGGAATCGGGTCCCACCATGCCCTCCACCTTCTTGGCGATGGCGCTCACGTCCGCCGCGAAGAAGCGCGTGTCGAAGCGCTTGGGGCGGCGCGGCGGGGTGATGGCGCGCAGCACGAAGGTCAGCGATTCGAGATTGGGGAATACGCCGTGCTCGCGGAAGGCGTCCCAGCCCTCCGCCGGGCTTTCCGGGGCGCCGGCCTCCGTGGTGCCGACCAGGATGCCGGTTTCCTCATACATCTCGCGGATGGCGGCGGCGGCGAGCGCCCGGCTACGCTGCGCGCTGCCGCGGGGCGCCTGTTCCTGAAGGCGACGTTCGCTCTCATTGTCCAGCGTGCCGAACACCGGCATGGCGCGATCACTGGCTTCCAGGCTGCCCCCGGGGAACACGAACACATTCGGCATGAATCGGTGGCCGGGATGGCGCAGCCCCATCAGCACGCGCGGTTCCTTGCGGCTGCGATCGAGCAGGATCAGCGAGGCCGCATCGCGCGGCCGCACATTCGGGCTGGTCTGCTGGCGTTCGACAGCGGAAAGGCGTGCAGCAAGATCAGTCATTGGGAAGCCGTTGGCAGAGCGGAGGGGCGCGGTTCGCGTTCGGGACTGTTCGGGTCGAAGCCATGCATGCGCCGCGACCATTGCAGCGCGATGAGGGCTCCCTTCAATACCGGGAGCAGCACCAAGCTCAAGACCAGAGTGAGCGGAAGGAAGGTGACGAGGTGGACCCAGACCTCAGGACGGAACACTTCCTCGACCAGAACGAGCAGCGGCACGACGATATGTCCCACCACAAAGATCACCGCATAAGGCGGCGCGTCGTCGGCGCGATGGTGATGGAACTCCTCATCACAGACCGGGCAGGCTTCGTTGACCTTGAGATAGGAGCTGAACATGCGGCCGGTGCCGCATTGGGGGCAGCGGCCGAGGGCGCCGCGCGCCAGGGCGCGCCCGAGCGGGCGCTCGCCGCCGGGCGCTCGGGCCACCTGTCCGTAAACATAGGAGCGGCCGGTCGGATCAATGGCACTCATGGTCGTTTGCGTCCCCCGCCCGCCCCCGACGGACCTGATCTGGTTGGTCCAGGCTTGCCGGATCGGGTTTTACCCGCACCTGACTTGCCTGACCCTGGCTTGCTTAGCCCTGGCTTGCCTGAGCCCCTGCGCGCCGGCGCGGCGGCATCCCCCGGCGGCTGCGAACTGCGGGCCTTGCCGGGCCCCGTCTTTCCCGGGCCGGAGCGACGGCCGGACCGAACCCCGGCGCGGGCGCCCCTTACATAGGCGCCCTCGGACAGAAGCTCAAATCGCAACGCGCCGGCGACAGGAGCCGCCTCCACCAGCTTCACCTCCACCCGGTCGCCGATGCGGTGCATCTCACCGGTGCGATCACCCACCAGGGCCTGCCGCGCCTCGTCGAACCGATAATAGTCGGCGCCGAGCGTGGATGCGGGGATGAAACCGTCGGCGCCGGTCTCATCGAGTGCGACGAACAGTCCCGCCTTGGTGGCGCCGGTCACACGGGCGGAGAAGGTCGCGCCGATCTGATCGGCGAGGTGATGGGCGATCAGGCGATCCACCGTCTCACGCTCGGCCGCCATGGCGCGTCGCTCAGTGCCGGAAATGGCGGTTGCCACCTCCGCCAATTGCTCCGCCGTGGTGCCCTCCGGCAGACCGTCCTTGCCGAAATGATGCGCGCGCACCAGCCCGCGATGGACAATCAGGTCCGAATAGCGGCGGATCGGCGAGGTGAAATGCGCGTAGCGCCGCAGGTTCAGGCCGAAATGCCCGTAGTTCTCGGGCGAATATTCCGCCTGGGACTGGCTGCGCAGCACCACCTGATTGACCATCGGGGCGACGTCGCTGCCCACGACCTGGGCCAGGATATGGTTGAAATTGGAAGGCCGAACCTGGTCGCTCTTGGGCAGCTTGATGTCCAGCGTCGCCAGAAACTCCCGCAGGATCGAGAGCTTCTCCAGCGTCGGGCCGTCGTGCACGCGATAGACCAGCGGCGTGCGCTTTTCCTCCAGCGTCTCGGCCGCAGCGACATTGGCGAGGATCATGAACTCCTCGATCAGCCGATGGGCATCGAGCCGCTGGGGAACCACCACCCGGTCCACCGTGCCGTCGCTCTTGAGCACGATCTTGCGCTCCGGCAGATCGAGGTCGAGCGGCTGGCGGGCCTCGCGGGCGATCTTCAGGCAGGCATAGGCGGCATAGAGCGGGCGCAGCACGCCCTCCACGAGCGGGTCGGTGACCTCGTCCGCCTGCCCGTCGATGGCCGCCTGGGCCTGGGCATAGGCGAGTTTCGCCGCGGACCGCATGAGGACGCGGTGGAAGGTGTGGCCCCGCTTGCGGCCGTCGGCGCCGATGACCATGCGCACCGCGAGCGCAGGGCGATCCTCGTGCGGCCGCAGCGAGCACAGATCGTTGGAAATGCGCTCCGGCAGCATGGGCACCACGCGATCCGGGAAATAGACCGAATTGCCCCGCAGCAGCGCTTCCCGGTCGAGCGCCGAGCCCGGCGGGATATAAGCGGCGACATCGGCGATGGCGACCGTGAGAATGAAGCCGCCCTTATTGGCAGGGTCTTCGTCCGCCTCCGCATGGACCGCATCGTCATGGTCCTTGGCGTCCGGCGGATCGATGGTGACGAGGGGCAGCTTGCGCCAATCCTCCCGCCCCGCGAGCTTGACCGGCTTGGCGGCGGCGGCTTCCTCCAGTACGGCCGGCGGGAAGACATGGGGAATGCCGTGGGCGTGGATGGCGACCAGCGAAATCGCCTTCTCGGTCGCCAGCGAACCGAGCCGTTCCTTCACCCGGGCGGTGGGCAGGCCGAACACGCGCTGGCGCATCAGCTCTACGGAAACGAGGTCGCCGTCCTGCGCCTCCTGCTCGGCGCCGGGCGGAACCTGCAATTCGCGGCCGAGATTCTTCTTGTCCACGGGGATGATGCGCCCGCCACCGCCGTGCGGAGCGGCGCGGAAGATGCCGAGGGTCTGCTTGCGCGCCTTCTCCAGCACTTTGATGACGCGTCCGGTGGGCAATCCCTCCTGCCCGCGATCATCAAAGATGCGCAGCAGCACGCGATCCGACAGGCCGGGCGCCGGCCCCTGCCCGCGCCGGGCCATGACGACCCGGATGCGCGGCGGCTCGCCGTGCTGCTCCTCATCCCATTCCACCGGGACGGCGATCAGATCGCCATCGGCATCGCGGCTTGCGATATCGGCCAGCAGGACGCCGCCGAGGGCGCCGGGCACATGAACCTTGCGACGACGACGCTCCAGCGCCCCATCTTCAGCCAGATCGCGCAGCAGCGCCTTGAGTTCGATCTTCTGGGCGGAATTGAGCCCGTAGGCGCGGGCGATTTCCCGCTTGTCCACCTCGCCGCCCCGCGCCGCGATGAAGGCCGTCAACTCGGCCTTGGTCGGCACCTCGCCCTGCCGTGCAGGCGGCACGAAGGCTGCACGCGCCTCCGCCTCGACTGCCGCGAGCCTGCGGCCGGCGCGCGTCTTGCCCCCGGCCTTGGGACGGGAACGGGGGGAACGGCCGGCGGGAGTTGAGGATTTCGGCAAGGCAGGGGTCCAGTGATCGGCCCGAACCTACCTGAGCGGCGCGCCTTCGGCCAGCTTTTGCCAAGACCGCCTTCGCGGCACTTAGGCACCGCTCATAAGCGACGATGCGTTGTCACGAAAAAGCGAGCAGGAGCACTTCGGTATCAAACAACCACCTTCGGCATTGAACACGAGGCCCGGAAGGCAGAAAGTGCCGCGCTTTCCGATAGAAGCCTGAATCGTCCGGGCTCGCGCGGCTCAGCCGCCTTCCCATGAGTGTTTCATGAGCGCCTCCTCCCAACCGTCCGGTTCCGGCTCCTCCGGCTCTGCGTCACCAGAGTCCCCACAAGCCCTCGGCCATGCGGAAATCCTCTCCATCATCGTCGGCATCATGCTGGCGATGCTTCTCGCCGCGCTGGACCAGACCATCGTCGCCACCGCGCTGCCGACGATTGGTTCGGACCTGAACGATTTCGTCAATCTGTCCTGGGTGGTGACAGCCTATCTGCTCAGTTCCACGGCCGTGACGCCGCTCTATGGGAAGATGAGCGATGTGCTCGGCCGGCGCGTGGTGCTGATGTTCGCCATCGGCGTCTTCATGCTGGGCTCGCTGGCCTGCGCGCTGGCCCCCTCCATGCTGGTGCTGATCCTGGCGCGGGGCCTGCAAGGGCTCGGCGGCGGCGGTCTGATCTCGCTGTCACAGACCATCATCGCCGATGTGGTCTCCCCGCGGGAGCGCGGCCGCTACCAGGGCTATATCGCCGGGGTGTTCGCCGCCAGCAGCATCGCCGGACCGGTGCTCGGCGGCGTGATCGCCGATCATCTGCACTGGTCGGTGATCTTCTGGATCAACCTGCCGCTTGGCCTCGCGGCCTTTCTGATGACGGATCGGACCTTGCGCCGCCTGCCCCGCCACGAGCGGCGCCACAAGGTCGACGTGCTTGGCGGCGTGCTCATGATCGCGTCCACCACCAGCCTGCTGCTGGCCCTGACCTGGGGCGGCGTGCGCTATCCCTGGAATTCCGCCCTCATTCTCGGCCTGTTCGCGGCGGCGCTCACGTTGTCCGTGACCTTCGTCTGGCGCATGAAGACGGCGCCCGAGCCGTTTCTTCCGCTCTCGATTCTCGCCAACCGCGTGGTGAGCATGAGCGTAAGCTCGGTGTTCTTCGTCGCCGGCATCATGATCGCCTTGTCCATCAACGTGCCGCTCTATTTCGAGACGGTGCGCCTGTTCACCCCCAGCCAGTCCGGTCTGGCCTTGATCCCGCAATCGGCGGGCGTCGTGCTCGGCGCGGTCATCTCGGGCCGGGCGATGGCCCGCCTCACCCACTACAAACTGCCGGCCATGATCGGGCTTTCCGTCTCATGCACCTGCCTCGTGACCTTGGCGCTGGTGCCGGACCACACGCCGATTTTCCTCTGGCTGGTGCTGCTCGGCCTCATGGGCACGGGCATCGGGACAGTTCTCCCCGTGTCCACCGTGGCGATCCAGAATGCCGTTCTGCCGCACCAGCTCGGCACCGCCACCGGCACGTCCAATTTTTTCCGGGCTCTTGGAAGCGCTGTGTTCGTGGCAATGCTCGGAGCGGTGCTGCTCGCGGCCTTGGGCGTGTCGCAGCAGGGCGACATCGCCACCCTCGCGCACAATGCCGACCCGGCGCTGCTGAGCCACGCGTTTCATCTGGTGTTCGGCGCGGCGGCGGCGGCGATGTTGTGCGGGCTCGGATTCCTCATCGCCATGGAGGAAAGACCTCTTCGCCGAAGCGTGCGGGACACCGACGAGGTTCCCGCCCTGGCGGAGTGAAGACGCCGGCCTGCGCGGCCGGCGTCCGTTCCATTTTGCCGCGGCTTAGAAAGTCGCAGACCCGGGATTCGGCGGAGCTGGGACCCGGCGAACCTAGGATTCGGCGGATTTGGCCTTTGCCGCCGGCTTTTTCGCCGCAGCTTTCTTAGCGACCGGTGTTTTGGCCGCCGGTTTCTTGGCTGCGGCCTTCGCCGGCTTCTCGTCCGCGCTCTTGGTCGCCGTACTCTTCTTCGCTGCTGTCTTCGCAGGGGCCTTGCGGGCCGTCTTGCCCGCAGGGGCGGTCGCCGCCTTGGCATCGATCAGCGCAATGGCCTCCGCCAGCGTGAGCTGGTCTGGGTCGAGCGCCTTGGGCAAAGTCGCGTTGATCTTGCCGTGATTGACGTAGGGCCCGAACCGGCCCGGACGCACGGTAATGGCGCCGCCGCTCGGATGATCGCCGAGATTGCGGCCCGCCGTGGCCCCTCCGCGTGCGCCCCTGCCCTTCGATTGCTTCTCGGCCAGGAGGGTGATCGCGCGGTTGAGGCCGATGGCGAGAATATCGTCGCCGTCCTCGATGTTCGCATAGACCTTGCCGTGCTGGATATAGGGCCCGAACCGCCCGATGCCGGCCAGAATGGGTTCACCGTCCTCCGGGTGCACGCCGATGGGCCGCGGCAGCGCGAGCAGCGCCAGCGCCGTCTCAAGGTCCACATCGGCGGGCTTCAAGCCCTTGGGCAGGCTGGAGCGCTTCGGCTTGGCGCCGTCCACCCCTTCACCCAATTGCAAATAGGTGCCGAAGCGTCCATCGCGGATGGTGACTTCGAGCCCCGTCTCGGGATCGGCGCCGAGCTTGCGCGTCCCCTCGCCTTCCTGCGGCGCCTCGCCGCTCAGCGGCTGGGTATGGCGGCATTCGGGATAATTCGAGCAGCCGATAAAGGCGCCGAACTTGCCCATCTTCAGCGACAGCCGTCCGGTGCCGCAGGTGGGGCAGAGGCGCGGATCGGTGCCGTCCGCTTTCGGCGGAAAGATGTGCGCGGTCAGCATCTCGTCGAGCGCATCGAGCACCTGCGACACGCGCAGATCCTTGGTGGCATCGACGGCGAGCGAGAAGTCCGCCCAGAATTCTCGCAGCACCTGTTTCCAGTCCACCTCGTCGGCAGACACGCGATCCAGCTTCTCTTCCAGATCGGCGGTGAAGTCGTATTCCACGTATTTCTTGAAGAAGCTCTCCAGGAAGGCGGTCACGAGCCGCCCCTTGTCCTCGGCGACGAGGCGCTTCTTCTCCAGCTTCACATATTCGCGATCCTGCAACACCGCGAGCACGGCCGCATAGGTGGAGGGACGGCCGATGCCGAGCTCCTCCATGCGCTTGACCAGCGACGCTTCCGAGAAGCGCGGCGGCGGTTCGGTGAAATGCTGGACAGTCGCGATTTCACGCTTGTCCAGCTTTTCCCCGGCCGCCATCGCCGGAAGTCGGCGGCTCTCCTCGTCCTCGTCGTCGTCGTCCTTGCCTTCGCGATAAAGCGCCAGGAAGCCGTCGAACTTGACCACCGTGCCGGTGGCGGTGAGATCCAGCGTGCGCGCGCCGGCCTGGGCGACGATGTCGGCCGTGGTGCGCTCCAGCGCCGCCGATTCCATCTGGCTCGCGACGGTGCGGGTCCAGATCAGCTCGTAGAGGCGCGCCTGGTCGGCATCGAGATGGCGCGCCACGTCGCGCGGGCTGCGATGGGAATCGGTGGGGCGGATGGCCTCGTGGGCTTCCTGGGCGTTCTTGGCCTTGGTGGTGTATTTGCGCGGAACGGCCGGCAAATAGCGGTCGCCGAACTGCTTGCCGATGGCGCTGCGCGTCGCAGCGACGGCTTCCGGCGCCATGTCCACGCCGTCGGTTCGCATATAGGTGATGAGACCCACGGTCTCGCCGCCGATGTCCACGCCCTCGTACAGGCGCTGGGCGATCTGCATGGTGCGGGCCGGCGCAAGGCCGAGCTTGCGGCTCGCTTCCTGTTGTAGCGTAGACGTGGTGAAGGGCGGCTGGGGATGCCGCTTGACCGGCTTCGCCTCGATGCCGCGCACGGAGAAAGCGGCATTCTCCAACGCCACGCGGAAGGCGGCGGCCTCCTCGGCGGTGCCGACGGACAGGCGCGTGATCTTCTTGCCGTCGGCGCCCGACAGGCGCGCTTCGAAGGTATCGCCGCGCGGCGTCGCCAGCTGGGCGGCGATGGACCAATATTCGCGCGGGACGAAGGTCTCGATCTCCCGCTCCCGGTCGCAGACCAGACGCAGCGCCACGGACTGCACGCGGCCGGCCGAGCGGGCGCCCGGCAGCTTGCGCCACAACACGGGCGACAGGGTGAAACCGACGAGATAATCCAGGGCGCGCCGGGCGAGATAGGCATCCACCAGCGCAATGTCGATCGCGCGCGGCGCCTTCATCGCCTCCAGCACCGCCTGCTTGGTGATGGCGTTGAAGACCACGCGCTCGACCTTCTGGCCCTTGAGCGCCTTCTTCTCGCGCAGCACCTCGAGCACATGCCAGGAAATCGCCTCCCCTTCGCGATCGGGGTCGGTGGCGAGGATCAGCCCATCGGCCGCCTTCACCGCCTTTGCGATGTCGCTCAGACGCTTCTGCGATTTCGGATCGACCTCCCACAGCATGCGGAAGTCGGCCTCGGGATCAACCGAGCCGTCCTTCGACGGGAGATCGCGGACATGTCCGTAGGAGGCGATGACCTCGTAATCCGGACCAAGATATTTGTTGATCGTCTTCGCCTTTGCGGGCGATTCGACGATGACGACCTGCATGACGGCTGCTGTCTCTTGAAATCGCCGCGGCCCCTGGCGGCGGCGGCAACATGGGGTGCGACGCCCGGCCTGTCAAATCCGCAGGCCGTTCCCCTCCTCCAGGGACGCCCTTTTGCTAATACAACCCTGAGTAGCTTGTTTAACCGCACCCAACTCGCAGGATGCGCGACGATGGACGGGGCAAGAGGATGTTGGGATGCCTGGGGCGCGCGAAGACTTCAACCAGGATCAGGCCGCGGAGTTCGCGGCCTATGTGGCGTCGTTGACGGCCGAATTGTCGCGCCTGGCACGACGGCACCGGCTTCCCACCCTCGCCTATCTGCTCGAAATGTCGAGGATGGAAGCGCGCGGCATCGCCCAGCCGCCGCCCCTGGGTAAAGCCAACGGCGCGCACGATTAACTAGCGCAGGCTCACCAGACCACCGCCATGCCGCTCCAGCCGCCCCGCCAGATCCAGTTCCAGGAGCACCCATTGCACATCGCTGACGCTCGCGCCGGAGAATCGCACCAGATCGTCCATGGGTGTCGGCACCGGCCCGAGCAGTTCGGCGATGCGCGCGCGGACCGTATCGTCGGGAGGCGAAGGCTCGGATGGAGCAGCCGGCGCTTCAAGGTCTTGCACCGGAGGATGCGCGAACAGCGGCGTCAGCTGCTCGATCACGTCGGCGGCGCAGGTGGCGAGGGTTGCACCCCGCTTCAGCAGGGCATTGGTGCCCCCGGCCCGCGGATCCAGCGGCGAGCCGGGGATGGCGAACACCTCCCGCCCCTGCTCGGCGGCGAGGCGCGCGGTGATCAGTGAACCGGAGCGCTCCGCCGCCTCCACCACCACGACCCCAAGCGCCATGCCGGACACGAGGCGGTTGCGGCGCGGGAAGTCCCGCGCGCGCGGCTCCCAGTTGAGCGGCATCTCGGACACCAGTGCGCCTTGTTCCGCCACCGCCTCGATCAGTTTAAGGTTCTCCGGCGGGTAGGGCCGGGCCAGGCCGCCGGCGAAAACGCCGATGGTGCCGCTCGCGAGACCGGCTTCATGGGCGGCGGCGTCGATGCCACGCGCCAGGCCGGATACGATCGCATAGCCTGCCGCTCCGAGATCGCGGGCGAAGCGGCCGGCAAGGGTGCGCCCGGCGGCCGAGGCGTTGCGGGCGCCCACGATGGCGATCTTCGGCGCGCGTAGCGTTTCGCCCAGGCCGCGCACGCACAGAAGCGGCGGCGCATCGTCGATTTCCTGCAGGGGATGGGGATAGTCCGCCTCGCCCATGGCCACCAGCCGGCCGCCCATGCGGGCGAGGGCGGCGATTTCGTCCTCCACCTCGGCCAGGGTCGGCACACGGGGCGGGATCAGCCGCCCGCCTTTGCGCGCAAGCGAAGGCAGCGCCTCGAGCGCGGCGGCCGCACCACCGAACTGGTTGATGAGGGCGCGGAACGTGCGTGGCCCCACCTGCTCGGTGCGAATCAGCCGCAACCAGTCGGCGCGCTGCCGGGGCGAGAGGGTGACGCCCCGCCGAGCCATTCGATCACCCCTTCGCGCCGATGCGGCCTTCGGTGCCGGACAGCAGGCGGGCGATATTGGCGTGGTGCTTGGCCCAAAGCAGCACCGCGAGCCCCGCCATCAGCACGCCCATTTCAGGCCCGGCCGCGACATAGGCCGCGAGCGCCGTCGCAGCGGACGCGGTGAGCGCGGCGAGGGAGGAATAGCGCGTCAGCGCGGCGATACCGAGCCAGACCAGAGCGAACGCCACGGCAGCCGGCCACGCGAGCCCGAGCGCCACGCCCAGGAAGGTCGCGACCCCCTTGCCACCTTTGAAGCCGAGCCAGATCGGGAACAAATGCCCGAGAAACGCGCCAAGCCCGGCGACGAGCGCAGCGTCCGGCCCGAGCCAGGCGCGGGCGATCAGCACCGCCGCCGTTCCCTTCAGCGCGTCACCCAGCAGGGTGAGCGCGGCAAGATCCTTGCGGCCGGTACGCAGCACGTTGGTCGCGCCGATGTTTCCCGAGCCGATGGTGCGGATATCGCGGGTGCCCGCGACGCGCGTGATGATGATGCCGAAGGGGATGGAGCCCAGGGCGTAGCCGAGGGCAAGCGCCGCCAGGGTCCACGGCAAGGCGAGAGTCCAGGAAAGCTGCATGCTCAAGCCCCATGTGCCGGCACGGCCGACCGATCAAACGTATTCGTATACCGTGCGCCCGGCAACCAGCGTTCGCAGCACGCGCCCGGTCATGCGGGCTTCGTCGAACGGGGTATTGCGCGAACGCGAGTTCAGATGCGCGGGATCCACCAGCCAGGGCATGTCCGGATCGAACACCACGAGGTCCGCCGGCGCGCCGGGGCGCAAGGTTCCCGTGGGCAGGCCAAGCAGTTCCGCCGGCCGGGTGGACAGCGCGCGCAGCACGTTCACGATGTCCACCTGGTCGGAATGCACCAGGCGCAGCGCGGCCGAGAGCAGCGTTTCCACCCCGATGGCCCCGGGCTCCGCCTCCGAGAAGGGGAGCCGCTTCATTTCAACGTCCTGCGGGATGTGGTCGGACACCACGACATCGATCAGGCCGGAGGCCAGTGCGTGAATCAGCGCCTGCCGATCCTCCTCCGCCCGCAGCGGCGGGTTCAGTTTGAAATAGGTCCGGTACTGGCCGATATCCAGTTCGTTGAAGCTGAGGTGGTTGATGCTCGCCGAAGCCGTGACGGGGAGCCCCGCATGTTTCGCGCGCGCCAGCACCTCCAGCGAGTCTGCGCATGTGAGGGCTGCGGCGTGATACCGACCACGCGCCCCGTCCACCAGCCGCAGGTCGCGTTCCAGCACAATGGCCTCGGCCGCTTTCGGATTGCCCGGCAGGCCGAGGCGGGTGGCGAAGGCGCCCTCGTTCATGGCCCCCTGGGACATGGAGGCGTCTTCCGTGTGATGCACGATCAAGGCATCGAAATCACGGGCATAGCTCAGGCAGCGGCGCAGCACCTGCGCGCTCTTCAGCGAATGCGGCCCGTCGGTAAAGGCCACCGCACCGGCCGCCTGGAGCAGGCCGATCTCGGTCATTTCCTCGCCCTTGAGCCCCTTGGTGAGGGCAGCCATGGGATGAACGCGCACGATCGCGGTATCCCGCGCCCGGCGCAGGATGAAGTCGACGATTGCGGGATCGTCCACCACCGGGTCCGTATCCGGCTGGCAGACGATCGTGGTCACGCCGCCTGCCGCCGCCGCCCGGCTTGCGGTCGCAAGGGTTTCGCGATGTTCCGCGCCCGGCTCGCCGACAAAGGCGCGCATATCGACCAGGCCCGGCGCGACGATCGCACCACGGCAATCCACCACTTCCGCCCCGTCCGGAACGCCGGCGGCGGCGATACCGAAGGCGCTATCCTCGATCCGTCCTTCGACGATCAGGACGTCGCCGTGGAAATCCGACCCGCGCGAGGGATCGATGACCCGCGCGTTCGCGAGGACCACGGGGCGCGTTTCCGAAGGGCGGGCAGGCTCACGCATTGGGCAGTTTCCGCGCCAGGGCATCGAGCACCGCCATGCGGACCGCGACGCCCATCTCCACCTGTTCCCGGATCAGGGACTGCGGCCCGTCGGCGACGCTGGAATCGATCTCGACGCCGCGATTCATGGGGCCGGGATGCATCACCAGGGCATCGGGCTTGGCGCGCCGCAGCTTGGCCTGGTCGAGGCCGAAATAATGGAAGTATTCCTTCACCGAGGGAATGAAAGAGCCCGCCATGCGCTCGCGCTGCAAGCGCAGCATCATCACGATGTCCGCTCCCTCCAGCCCGCTGTCCATGGACCGGTGGACCTCGATGCCGAACTGCTCGATGCCGCTCGGCAGCAAGGTGGAGGGCGCGATCACCCTCACCTTCGCGCCGAGCGCGGACAGCAGATGGATGTTGGAGCGTGCGACCCGCGAATGCAGCACATCGCCGCAGATCGCGACCGTCAGCCCCTGAATCCGCCCCTTGTTGCGGCGGATGGTGAGCGCATCCAGCAGCGCCTGGGTGGGATGCTCATGGGCGCCGTCGCCGGCATTCACCACGCAGCAATCCACCTTGCGCGCCAGGAGCGCCACCGCGCCGGAGGCATGATGGCGCACCACCAAGATGTCGGGATGCATGGCATTGAGCGTCATCGCCGTGTCGATGAGGCTTTCGCCCTTCTTCACAGATGAAGTGCCAACCGACATGTTCATCACGTCCGCGCCCAGGCGTTTGCCTGCGATCTCGAACGAGGATTGCGTGCGCGTGGAGGCTTCGAAAAACAGATTGATCTGCGTGCGCCCGCGCAAGGTGGTGCGCTTCTTCTCGATCTGCCGGTTCAGATCGACGAATTCCTCGGCGAGATCCAGCAGGCCGACGATCTCGCCGGCTGAAAGACCTTCGATGCCGATCAGGTCGCGGCGATCAAGGGTGAAGGCGGGAGAAGGATGCATGGCAGGCGGCAGGCTTAACCACTGTCGGCCCGAGCCGCAAGGGCAGAACGGCGCGAGCCACAGGCCAATCACCGATGCCGGCTTGCAAATGCGCTCTTGTGTCCGCCGGGAGAACAGAAATTTGACGTTTCCCCGCCATTGTTCATTCACAACGCATTCACAGCGTGCGGCGCAGTATTGAAGCTCAAAAGCGTAGACACAATTCGGCTTAGATCGTGGCCGATACCATTTCAAACGGTTCCCGCGCCTCAGTTTTCGAACGCGCGACATCGCAACGTTCAGGAGATGTTCACCATGTCCATTCTCACCAAGCAGGTCGCGGCACTCGGGCTGGTGGCGGCCCTTGGCGTGATCTCGCTGACCCCGGCCATGGCCGGCGCGATCGGCACCGGCGCGGCGAGCCTCTCCGCAGCCGTCCCGAGCGGCGTGACCCAGGTTCAATACTGGGGTCCGCGCTACGGCTATGGTCGCGGCGGCTGCTGGAATTGCGGCCGCTATTACAATAATAACAACAATGGCGCGGCGGTTGGGGCGGGCATTGCGCTGGGCATACTTGGTGCGGCCGCGATCGCCGGCGCGGCGAGCGCTCCCCCGCCGCCCCCGCCGGTCTATTACGCCCCGCCCCCGCCGGCCCTCTATGCGCCTGCGCCGCCCGTGGTTTATGCCCCCCAGGCGCGGGGCGGATGCTGGTTCCCGACCGACACCCACGGCAACGGCTATTGGGGCGCCTGCTGAGGCGCGGACGCAGAGATTCATGCGATCGAGGGCGGCTTGCGCCGCCCTTTCGCGTTTCTATTCCGCTCTAAACCGCGATTTCGCCCGAACTTCGGGGATGCCCTGTTTCATCCGCCGATGGCGAGCGCCGCCGCGACCACCAGCGGCAGGGTGACCGCCGCGACGATGAGTTGCAGCGTCAGGATCTGCGCGAGCAGGGGGGCATCGCCGCCCATCTGGCGGGCCAGGACGTAGCCGGCCGGAGCCGAGGGCACGGCGCAGATGACGGTCACCACCACCACCTCCATGCCCCTGAGGCCGAGCGCCAGGGCAAAGCCCAGCGCCAGCGCCGGCTTTACGAGGAGGCAGAGCAGGATCGCGCACACGGCGCCGGCGCTCGGCCGCACCAGATGCCGCACGCTGACGCCCGCGCCCACCACCACCAGTCCCACCGCCAGGGACGCGCGGCCGAGGATGTCGGCCACCTCCAGCGCCAGATGCGGCACGGGAACATGGGAGATGTTGATCGCCGCGCCCGCAAGGCAGGAGACGATCAGCGGATTGCGGAGCAACTGGCGGGCGATGCGCCCGGGGGTCGGCGCCTCGGCTCCGGCGTACCTTGCCAGGACGGCGACCACCACCACATTGATCGCGGGGATGAGGCAGACCAGCATCACCGCCGCGACGGCCACCCCCGGCGTGCCGTAGAGACCGTCCGCGAGCGCCAGCGCGACATAGGTGTTCCAGCGCACCGTGCCCTGGTAGACGGAAGTGAACGCCGGCCCATCGATGCCATACAGGCGCATCAGCCGGACGCGGGCCGCCAGCAGGCCGACGCACAGGACCGCGAGCGAAAGACCCATCGCCCCGACCGTGCCAAGCAGGCTCACGCGCGACATGTCCGCCCGGATCGCCGAAACCAGCAGCAGGGCGGGAAACAGCACGTAGTAGGTGACCTGTTCCAGCCCGACCCAATGGGCGGGATCCCGCAGAACCCAGCGGCGCAGGCCCGTCCCGAGGGCGACCACACAGAAAACGGGAAGCAGCGCTGAGAGAATCGTTTCCATGGGCGACCGCAGAGGCAGGGAGAACCGCGCCGGCGGGCGCGAGCGGGGGAGCGCGGGCCGGCGATTCCTGGAACCAGTGCGGGCCGCAATGCCTCATCCATGCGCCTGCCCGCCCGCGGACTCAAGCGACGCGCCCCGCGGAATCGCGCGCAACGGCACTGGGCTGCAATCTGCGCCTGCCGGCGCGCGCCCCGCGACGGCGGGCCGGGACAGCGCGGGCTTGGCGTCTCACACCCCTTTGCCGGCAATGTTTCTACGCACCCCCGCGACTTTGGGATGCTTGCATTCGGCGATGGTTTATTGTTGATGTTCTGAAACTTATGGGTGCACCGGGTTCGGGGGAACGGCGCCGCATGTCAGATCGTACGGCGGCCGGACTCGCCGAGCAGATGCTTGATCTTTTGCCGCCGGACGGCGCGCCGGTGCTGAATCGGGTGCTGCGGGCCATGCTGTCCCGGCGCCTCGCCCAACCGATTTCCACGGAGGATTTCTTCCTCGCCCGCGACCTGCTGCTGAAGCGCGGCCGGGTGGGCCGGGAGCGGGGCCAGGGCGGCAAGATCTTTCTGCTGAAGGCCCCGCCCGCCGAGCCGCCCGCGGCATCGGCCCCATCCCCGATTTCGCCGACGGCGCCGCTGGAAGCGGAATTGATGGCACCGGTGGCGCACTATCTCGCCACCACCTTCGTCCGCAATCTGGACCTGCCGAAGGGCGGGTTGGCCTTAATGCAGGACATTTCGGCCATCGGTCCCAGCTCCGGCCAATGGGCGCGGCCGGATTTCATGCTGGTGAGCCTGCTGCGCTTCACCTTCATGCCCGGATCGCAACTCGACGTGCACGCCTTCGAGCTGAAGACCGAGACCGGCGGCTCGGTTCTGGCGGTGCATGAGGCGCTGGCGCAGACCCGCTTTACCCATTTCGGCCATCTCATCTGGCACTTGCCGGAAGACTCAAGGGCACGGGCGCGCCTGCCGGACGTGCACAAGCAATGCGAGGAGCACGGCATCGGCCTGATCCTCGCTGTGCGCCCCAAAGACCCGGAAAGCTACGAGGTTCTGCTCGACCCCAAGCGCAAGGCGACGCCACCCAAGACGGTGGACGGGTTCCTGGAAAGCCGCCTGAACCCGCACAATCGCACCGCGCTCAAGAAAGCCCTGAAGGAGGACGCCTGATGCCCCGGCCTGGACGCGTGATCGCCGTCGCCAACATGAAGGGCGGCGTCGGCAAGACCACCACGGTGGTGATGCTGGCGGAAGCCCTGGCAGCGGATGGAAACCGGGTGCTGGTGATCGATCTGGACGCGCAGGCGAGCGTTTCATATTCCTTAGGAGGCAACGCACTCCTTCGCGAATTGTTTTTAGAAGAACGCACTATTAGCTACTTTTTAGAAGATGTATTTGTGGATGGAAAACAACGTAAAATTTCCAATTTTATTAGAAATCAGGTAACAACCACAACATACAAATCTAATTTGTTAAATGTTTCTCTGATAGCTGCAGATCCCACACTTAGATATGTTGAGAGATATCTATTAAGTGCGCTGATCAAAAAGGGCTTCGACATCGACGCTCTGTCGAACCGCATTTGGAAGAGGATGGAGCGGGAAATGCCGCCGCTAAAGCAGGAGTATGATTATATCTTCTTTGACTGCGCGCCGGGAATTTCTCTTTTAACCGAGGTCGCTATTCGTGGTGCTGACATGGTTTTGATTCCGACCATTCCGGACTCCATGTCAACACTCGGTTTGTCGGCGTTTTCTAATAGCTTCTGGCGGGGACCACTTGCCCGAAGCACTCCTCTCCCGATGCCAAAACGTCTGCCGTATGTCCTTTTTTCAAGATGTCAAAATATTCGCACCCACAATCTCACGCGTGAGCGAATGCGTCTGGAAGTGTCATCGATAGATCCGCCATATTATATGCTCAAAACAATTATTCCGCAGGCTGCAATACTTGCCGATGTCTGCACCGATCAACCCGGGCGAACCTTTCAGGGCAAATACGGGCCAGTGATCACTACAGCACTCAACCAGCTTCTGGGCGAAATGAAGGACATTCTCGATGGCCATCCATCTTGACGGGCACGCCGTCTTCGCGGCGATCGGCACCCATCCCGCAGCGTTCCCCGACCTTTCAACCGATGTCGCTGTCGCTGCCGAGAAATTGTTGGTCAAGCAGGTCAAGGCTAAGGGCCTCACGCTCGACCAACTGCGTACGCTCTTCAAGGCCATCGGCGACGATCTCGCAACCGTTCTTCTCGATACGCTGAAGGACACAGAGATCGCTTCTCTGGTGAAGAAACTGGATAAAAACCGCGCAGGGTTAGAGCCATCGCCCGCCCGAGTTCTCCTCCATGAGCTTGGGTTTGGAATCAAGGAACCGGAACCTGATGCTCCAAAGAGCAAGACGAAGGCGAAGGCCCCAGCAAAGAAGAAGCCCGCGCTAGAGGGCCTTATGAAGATCACGGATGCCTTCGAAGCGGCACATCTCAGAGAGCGGCCGCCCGCACCGAAGACCACCGCCAAGCCGCAGGCCGAGGCACCGGCGCCGACGCCGCCGGCAAAGCCGGCGGGCCGAGGCGGGCGCGCGAAGAAGGCGTAGGCGGGCGTTTGGAGGGACGAAGGGAGGCCGCTTCTTCGGGCCGGGCTGAAGCCCGCTCCTGACCCTCCGCCGAAGCCCCCTCCCCAGCCCTCCCCCGCACGCGGGAGAGGGAGAGCTGTGGCGCTTCATGGAACAATCGATCTTCCCAAGAATAATAACATCCCCTCTCCCGCGTGCGGGGGAGGGTTAGGGAGGGGGCTTGGGAGGGTCACGCTCGGGCAAGCAGCCAAGGGCGTGAATAACAAGCGGAAAAGAAGATCGGCAGCGGCGGAGCGCCCCGCCCTGCTACCGGAAAAAACCAGGAGAAGCCGGAAAGCCCCATCTCCCCCCTCACCCCTGCCCGTCCGGCCCGGCCTCCGCGATATCGCGCAGGCGGAGCGTCACGCGGGCTTCGCCTTGCCAGTGGTCGAGATCCAGGGATCCGGCCACGTGCACGGTGCGGCCCCGCAGTTCCGTCAGCGCGCGGCCGAGGGGCTCCTCGGCGCAGCGGAAGGCGACCGCGCGCAGGGTCGAGCCGTCGCGCGCGGTGAGGCGGGCGCGCATGTGGCCGGTGCCGAACGTCTCCACATAGGAGAGGCGATGGGAGGGGAAGGCGAACACCGGCTCCGGATTGCCGGCGCCATAGGGCCCCGCCCTGGCCACCAGATCCACCAGCGCGGGTGTCGCGCCGGACGCCGTCAGGGCGGCATCGATGGTGAGCGCACCTTCCGAACGGGCGCGTTCCACCGCTTCGGCAAGCTCGCGCTCCAGATAGGCGCGCAGGTCGCCGAGCCGCTTACGCTCCACCGTGAGGCCCGCCGCCATGGCATGGCCGCCGCCCTTCACCAGCAATCCCTGCTCCACCGCGCCCCGCACCGCGCGGCCGAGATCGACCCCGGGAATGGAGCGGGCCGAGCCGGTGCCGGTGTCGCCCAAAAAAGCGATCGCCAGCGCCGGGCGGTTGAACCGCTCCTTCAGGCGCGAGGCGACCAGCCCCACCACGCCGGGATGCCATCCGTCGCCGCTCACCACCACGGCGGCGCCGGCCTGGTCGCCATGGGCGGCGAATGCCTCGGCCTCGGCGGTGGCGAGGATGGCGCGCTCCACCTCCTGGCGCTCGGTGTTGAGGCGGTCGAGTTCCGCCGCCATCACCTTGGCTTCCATGGGGTCCTGCTCCAGCAGCAGGCGCGTGCCGAGCGTGGCATCGCCGATCCGCCCGCCGGCATTGATGCGCGGGCCGAGCAGGAAGCCGAGATGCCAGGGGCGCGGCGGTCCGTCCAGCCGCGCCACGTCCATCAGCGCCGTGAGGCCCGGCCGCTGGCGCCGGCGCAGGGCGATCAGCCCCTTCGTCACATAGGCGCGGTTGAGGCCGATGAGCGGCACCACGTCGGCCACCGTGCCGAGCGCGACCAGATCCAGCGAAGCCAGCAGATCGGGAGCCGGTAGCTCTTCGGTCCAATGGCCCTCCTCGCGCAGCCGGCGCACGAGACCCACCATGGTGATGAAGACCAGCCCCACCGCGCACAGGTGCCCGAGGCCGGACAGATCGTCCTCCCGGTTCGGGTTCACGATGGCCTCGGCCTCGGGAAGGGTCTCGCCGGCCTGGTGATGGTCGATCACCACAACGTCGAGCCCGAGGCGCCGCGCGGCGGCGAGCGGCTCCAGGCTGGTGGTGCCGCAATCCACCGTCACCAGCAGCGTCACGCCGCGCGCCGCCAATTGCTCGATGGCGGCGATGTTCGGGCCGTAGCCTTCGAAAATGCGGTCGGGAATATGAAACAGCGGATCCAGCCCGCCCGCGCGCAGCACGCTGACCAGCAAAGCGGTGGAGGTGGCGCCATCCACGTCATAATCGCCGAACACCGCCACCGTCTCCCCGGTGCAGACGGCGGCGGCGAGGCGCTCCACCGCCGCTTCCATGTCGGTCAGCGTGTTGGGATCGGGAAGAAGGGTGCGGATGGCGGGGTCGAGATAGGCCGGCACGTCCGCGATCGCGACGCCGCGCCCCGCCAGGATGCGCGCCAGAAGCTCCGGCAGATCGTGGCGCTGGGCGATGGCAAGCGCGCTCTGGGCGGCGCGCAGGTCCAGCCGGTCGCGCCACGTCCGCCCGGTGGCGGAGGCGGTGACGCCGAGAAAGGGGCGATTCGTCGGATGCACGGTCACGCCCCATGAAGCCAGAGCCTGGCCCCGGCGTCGAGAGCGCTCATGCGAGCAGCGCCAGCGCGCCGCCGGCCGCGACCGCGACGCCCGTGGGTATGGCGAGGCGCAAGGCGAACGCCGGCGGGCCGGCGCCGGCGCCATAGGCCGCGCGCGCCAGCGCGTTCACGCCGAGCGCCGCGAGCACCGCATGCGCCGCGTCGCTCACCGAAATCCCCTGGCCGGCGAGGCGCGCGGCATTCAGGGTGGCCACATCCACATCGGCGAGGCCGGTCAAGGCGCTGACCAGCAGCAGGCTGCCGGCGCCGCTCGCCTGCAACAGCCACGCGCTCAGCACGGCCACGGCCGCAAAACCCGCCGCGAAGATCAGCAGCGGCTTGAGATCGAACGGATTGCCGAGCCGCGTGGCTTTCGCCGTGTGCCCGCCCGCCTGTCGCATCAGCCAGAAACCGCTGAGCGCCAGCACGAGGGCCGCCGCGCCGGCGGGTGCCGCAACCCGCGCCAGCACCGCCGGGGCGAGAAGCGCGAGCAGGGTCAGCACCCGCAGGATCGAGACCATGCCGGCAAGGCACGCCCCGCCGGCCAGCAGCGTCGGCGGCTCGCCTCCCGCCGCGCGCCGCGCGAACACCACGGTGACGGCGGTGGAGGACACGAGCGCTCCGGCGAGGGCGCTGAACAGGATGCCGCGCTGCGGTCCCGCCACCTTCACCGCGAGATAGCCCGCATAGGAAATGGCCGCGGTCAGCACCGTGAACAGCCAGATCTCGCGCGGATTGAGGCTGTGGAACGGGTCGATGGTGCGGTCGGGCAGCAATGGCAGCACGATCACCGTCATGGCCAGCAGAACCAGGGCCGACCGCAGTTCCACCCAGGTCAGCCGCCGCACCAGGCCGTGCAGCATGCTGCGGCTTGCGAGCAGGCCGGCGCCGGCGATGGCGGCGGCTCCGGCAAGGCGCGGGTCGCCCACCACGGCGAAGGCGCCGAGCGCGAACACCAGCAGGCCGGCCACCAGTCCGGTGATCGAAAAGGAATGCTGCCGCTCCAGCTCCCGCCAGGTGAAAACCCCGAACGCGAAGGCGAACACCAGGAATCCGGTGGCCAGAACCAGCGGACTTTGAAGGCTCTGCGCGAGCGCCGCGAACACGCCGCCCAGCAGGCCGGCGAGAGAGAAGGTGCGGACCCCGGCGGTGCGGCTGCCGGCGGGCCGCTCACGGGCCTGCCAGCCGCGCTCGATACCGACGATCAGCCCGATGGCGAGCGCCGTGGCAAGGCGCAACAGCAGGTCCTGCATCGCCCTCCCCCTGCCCCCCAACCGCCCACCGCGCGGACCGAAGGCGCGCGCTTTAGAATACGAACTTGGAGAAATCCCGGTGCTCGGTCTTCACGCGCCGCACGGTTCCCGTGGACGAGCGCATGAGCACCGTATCGGTCTCGATCACCGCGCGGCCGAACCGCACGCCCTGGAGCAGTGCGCCGTTGGTCACGCCCGTGGCCGACACCAGGCAATCGCCGCGCACCATGTCGGAGAGCTTGTAGATGCGCGAGAAATCGCGAATGCCCATCTGCTTGGCCTTGGTGCGCTTGGCCTCGGTGTCGAGCACGAGGCGGCCTTCCATCTGGCCGCCGATGCAGCTCAGCGCCGCCGCCGCAAGCACCCCCTCGGCGGCGCCGCCGCTGCCGAGATAAATGTCCACGCCGCTGTCCTGCGGATTGGTGGTGTGGATGATCCCCGCCACGTCGCCGTCGGTGATCAGCTTCACCGAGGCGCCCGCCGCGTGCACGGCCTCGATCAGCGCGGCATGGCGCGGACGATCAAGCACCAGGGCGGTGATTTCGGACGGCGAGATGCCGCGCGCCTTCGCCAGCGCATGGATGTTTTCCTGGTGCGTCGCTGCGAGCGAGACGATCCCTTCGGGATAGCCGGGGCCGATGGCGATCTTCTCCATATAGACCGGCGGCGCGGCGAGAAGCGAACCGGTCTCGGCGATGACGATCACCGAGATGGAGCCCGGCATGTTCTTGGCGCACAGGGTCGTGCCTTCCAGCGGGTCGACGGCGATGTCCACCGCATCCCCGCCCTCGCCCACCTCCTCGCCGAGGAACAGGTGGGGCACTTCCCCTTCCAGACCCTCGCCGATCACCACCCGGCCGCTCAGCGGCATTTTCGACAATTCGCGATAGGCCGCGGCGCTCGCCGCCTCGTCGGCGGCCTGCTCGTCGCCGCGCCCCCGCAGCCGCGCCGCCGCCACCGCGGCGCGCTCGGTCACGCGGGCGAGTTCCAGGGCAAAACGGCGATCCAGCACCTGGGCCGCGCGCGCTTCGGGCATGGATCAGTCCTTCTCGATGCGGATCACCTGGGGCGGATTGGCGATGACGCCTTCCGCCTCGATGGCCGCCACGGCGCGCCGCACGGCCTCTTCCGTCGTGGCATAGGTGATCAGGATCACCGTCGCCTGCTCGCCCTCGCCCATGCGCGTGGGGCGGTGTTGGACGATGGATTCCAGCGAGATCCCCTCATCCGCCATGCGGCCGGCAATGGTGGCGGCGGTGCCCGGCTTGTTGACCGCCGCAAGCCGGATGTAATAGCCGCCCTCGTGCAATTGCATCGGTGCCCGGCGCGGCACCTGGAGCGCCGCGGTCGGCAGGCCGAACGGATAGCCCCGCACGCCCCGCGCCAGATCCACCAGATCCGCCACCACGGCGGAGGCCGTCGCGGCGCCGCCCGCCCCGGGGCCGACCAGCGTGAGGGCGACCGCATCGCCGTCCACGGCGACGGCATTGGTCACGCCCGCCACCTGGGCGATGGGCCAGTGCTTGGGCACCATGGTGGGGTGCACGCGCTGCTCGATGCCATCCTCGGTGCGCACCGCGACGCCGAGCAGCTTGACCTTGTATCCCAGCTCGTCCGCCGCCTGGAGATCGGCCAGGGTCAGCGAGCGGATGCCTTCCACATAGATCGCGTCCGCGTCCACCTGCGTGCCGAACGCGAGCGAGGTGAGGAGCGCGAGCTTGTGGGCGGTGTCGTAGCCGTCGATGTCGAAGGTCGGGTCCGCCTCCGCATAGCCGAGGCGCTGCGCCTCCGCCAGGCAGGTCTCGAAGGAGAGGCCCTCGTCCGCCATGCGGGTGAGGATGTAATTGCAGGTGCCGTTGAGAATGCCGGAGACGCGGGCGATGCGATTGCCCACCAGGGCCTCGCGCAGGGTCTTCACGATGGGAATGCCGCCCGCCACCGCCGCTTCGAAATCGAGCGCGACGCCGGAGGCCTCGGCACCGGCGGCGAGCGCCATGCCGTGCTTCGCCAGCAGGGCCTTGTTGGCCGTGACCACCGGCTTGCCGGCAGCAAGGGCGGCGGCGACCGCCGCCTTGGCCGGGTCGCCCTCGCCGCCCATGAGCTCCACGAACACGTCGATGCCGGCATCGTTCGCGAGCGACACCGGATCGTCGTGCCAGCGCACGCCCGACAGATCGATGCCGCGATCCTTGGCCCGGTCGCGTGCACTGACCGCGACCACTTTCACCGTGCGGCCGGTGCGGGCCGCGATCTCTGCCGACTGGCGCTCCAGCATCTTCACGACGCCGACGCCGACGGTGCCGAGGCCAGCCAGCCCCACGTTCAAGTCACTCATGGGAAATCGGGTTTCCTGTTGGATCAGCGGGCGGCGCTCAGCGGCACGACATTGTGCAAGGTGGTGCCGGCGGTCTCGAAGAAGCGGCGGACATTGCGGGCCGCCTGGCGGATGCGCTGCTCATTCTCCACCACGGCGATGCGGACGAAATCATCGCCATGCTCGCCGAAGCCGACGCCCGGCGCGACCGCGACCTCGGCCTTTTCGATCAGGAGCTTGGCGAACTCCACGCTGCCCATGGCGCGGAACGGCTCGGGAATGGGAGCCCAGGCGAACATGGACGCCTCGGGCACCGGAATGGTCCAGCCGGAACGGCCGAAGCTCTCCACGAGCGCATCGCGCCGCCGCTTGTAGGTTTCCCGCATCTCCGCCACGCAATCCTGCGGACCGTTCAGCGCCGCCGTCGCCGCCACCTGGATCGGGGTATAGGCGCCGTAGTCGAGATAGGATTTCACGCGCGAAAGGGCGGCGATGAGCCGCTCGTTGCCGACCGCGAAGCCCATGCGCCAGCCGGCCATGGAATAGGTCTTGGACATGGAGGTGAATTCCACCGTCACGTCCATGGCGCCCGGCACCTGCAACACGGAGGGCGGCGGGTTGTCGTCGAAATAGAGCTCCGCATAGGCGAGGTCGGAGAGGATGATGAGGTCGTTCTTCTTCGCGAAGGCCACCACATCCCGATAGAAATCCAGGCTCGCAACCGTTGCGGTGGGGTTCGAGGGATAGCACAGCACCACCGCGATGGGCTTCGGGATGGAATGCTGCACTGCCCGTTCCATGGCATGGAAGAAGCCGGCGTCCGGCTCCACCGGCACCGAGCGGATCACGCCGCCCGCCATCAGGAAGCCGAAGGCGTGGATCGGATAGCTCGGATTGGGCGTCAGGATGACATCGCCCGGCGCGGTGATCGCCTGCGCCATATTGGCGAAGCCTTCCTTCGAGCCGAGGGTGGCCACCACCTGGCGATCCGGATCCAGCTTCACGCCGAACCGGCGCGCATAATAGGCGGCCTGGGCGCGGCGCAAACCGGGAATGCCCTTGGAGGCGGAATAACGGTCGGTGCGCGGCTTGCCGATGGTTTCCTTCAGCTTCTCGATCACATGGGCCGGCGCATCGAGATCCGGATTGCCCATGCCGAGGTCGACGATATCCGCGCCATTGTTGCGGGCGGCGGCCTTCACACGATTCACCTGCTCGAACACGTAAGGCGGCAGCCGGCGAATGCGGTGGAAATCGGTCATCTCAGTCAAGCTCCCAAGCCGCGTGCCCTTCTTCTCCCGGCGCGGCGAACGAGCGTTCTACCACTGTTCGGTGAAGGAAAAAGTGCTCATCGAATGCTGCAAGTGCGAGATTTGCATCAAAAGCGCGTCTTCCACCGTCCGGGTCGAGATTTGCGCAAGGTCAAGGCTGCCATGCGGCGGGCGCACCTCTCGCACGCAGGCATTGCTCGGGCCTGTGATGGCGCACACGGTGGGCCCGAAAAGGCCGACGCAGGGCACGTCCAGCGCCGCCGTCATGTGCAGGATGCCCGAATCATTGCCCAGCAGCACGTTGGCGCTCGCCGCCTGAAACACCGCCTCCTCCAGCGGAGTCGCGGTAAAATCGCGCACCGGGGTCGCGGCGGCGATGATGCGGGCGGCCTCCGCCTCCGCCGGGCCGCCGAGCACCCACACGGCAAAGCCACGCGCGGCGAAGGCGGCGGCGATCTCGGCGAAGCGCTCCGCCGGCCAGAGCCGCTTCACATTATAAGCCCCGGGCGCAAGGGCGAGCACCGGCCGGCCGTCCGGCACCGCCTGGGCGCTTTTCTGCCAGGCATAGAGATCGGTCGGCTCGACCTTGAGGCGCGGCGGAAGAATCGCCTCCATCACCTCGTCGGGCTCGCGCGCCAGGGCACAGACCTTCTGGGTCTCCCCATGGATCTGCCCCTCGCCCCAGCGCACCTGGTTGATGAGGAAAAGGCGCCCCTCGCCGAACCAGCCGACCCGCTCGGGGATGCCGGCGAGGAACGGCACGATGGCGGCCTTATAGGTGCGGCTCACCACATAGACCCGGCGATACCGCTCGTTGCGCAGGCGCCGGGCCAGGTCCAGCTTCTGCCGCAGGCCGAGCGCGCGATGGGGCGTGTCGTCCACCCAGGCCTTGCGCAGTTCCGGCACGAAGCGGACCAGCCGGTCCGTGGGGCTGCGACACAGGAAATCGATCGCGACGCCGGGAAACCGCCGCGCCACGTGGCGCGCCAGCGCGAAACAGCGGACGTGATCGCCGATCCCGCCGAAGCCCGCGATCAGGAATGCCGCGCCGCCCCCTTCGCCCTCGGCAGGCGGCGTCCGGGTGGGAAGGCTCACGGCTGACCCTTCTGAGCATCCGCATCGGCCTGCTGAAGCCGGCGCTGGGCGTCATTCGCCGCATTCTCCAGTTCCGCCTGCACCTTGGCGAGCTGGTCCGGCGACATCGCCGGCGGGCGGGGCGTGGGCGGAACGCTGAAATTGGGGAAATTCCCCGCTTCCACCTTCGGCACGTCGGGCACCTTGGGTTCCAGGAACGGAATGCTCGATTCGCCGGCGCAGCCCGCGAGCGCAAGCCCCAGCATCAGGACGGACGCCCGCGCCCAGGCACGCGGGGACGGCGCGGCGCGCCGGCGCACGGCCGAAAATGTCTGGCGCCCTGCGCTATTCATCTTTTCCCCGCATAAATCTTCCATACCGCTCATCCGCCGCAGACGAAGCACCTCGCCCCTCGCCATGCGGCTCGCTAATATGCCCGAAGCAGGAAACGCGAAACAGGCCCCGTCACGATCTCCGACAAAGATCCGACATTTGGCGGGGCGCCGCCCAAGGATTGACCATGTCCGCGCCAAAGGACCTCACACCCGCAACCCGCTCCGGCCGGCTCGATATGGACGCCTTCGCCCATAACCTTGCTCAATTGATCGAGGAAGGCGGCAAGGCGATGGCGGCTTATATCCGCCCGCGCGAGGCCGGCACCAAAAAAGACGACATGGCCGACGACATCGCCGACGCCTTCAAGACGTTCGGCCAGGTCGCGGAATATTGGATGGCCGACCCCCAGCGCACGGCCGAGGCGCAATCCCGCCTGATGACCAATTATATTTCCGTCTGGTCGGCGGCGCTGAAGAAAATGTCCGGCGAACCCGCCGAAACGGTGACCGCCCCCGACCCGAAGGATGGGCGCTTCAAGGACCCGGAGTGGAATTCCAACCCGTTCTTCGACGCGCTGAAGCAGACTTATCTGGTCACCACCCACTGGGCCGATTCCATGGTGAAGGAGGCCGACGGCCTCGACCCCCATGTGAAGCACAAGGCCGAGTTCCTGGTGCGCCAGCTCACCAACGCCATCTCCCCGTCCAATTTCATCCTGACCAATCCCGAGCTGCTGCGCGAGACGCTGAACTCCAACGGCGAAAACCTCGTGCGGGGCATGAAGCACTTCACCGAGGATCTGATCGAGGGGAACGGCGACCTGCGTATTCGCCAGACCGACCTTTCCGCCTTCGAGGTCGGCCGCAATCTCGCGACCACGCCGGGCAAGGTGGTGTTCGAAACCGATCTGATGCAGCTCATCCAATATGCGCCGACCACGCCGAACGTGAAGAAACTGCCGGTGCTGCTGGTGCCGCCGTGGATCAACAAGTTCTACATTCTCGATCTGAACCCGGAAAAATCCTTCATCAAATGGCTGGTGGACCAGGGATTGACGGTGTTCGTCATTTCCTGGGTCAATCCCGACGCGCGCCTCGCCGCGAAAGGGTTCGACGATTACATGCGCGAGGGTATCATGGCCGCCCTCGATGCGATCGAGAAGGCGACCGGGGAGAAGCAGGCCCACACCATCGGATATTGCGTCGGCGGCACGCTGCTCGCGGTGACGCTGGCCTATATGGCCGCCGCCGGCGATACGCGCATTCCGAGCGCCACCTTCCTCACCACCCAGATCGACTTCACCCATGCGGGCGACCTGAAGGTGTTCGTGGATGAAGAGCAGCTTGCGGTGATCGAGCGCAAAATGCAGGAGACCGGCTATCTCGAAGGCCGCAAGATGGCGTCCGCCTTCAACATGCTCCGGTCCAATGATCTGATCTGGCCCTATGTGGTGAACAATTACATGAAGGGCCAGCAGCCCTTCCCGTTCGACCTGCTCTATTGGAATGCGGATTCCACCCGCATGCCGGCGGCCAACCATTCCTATTACCTGCGCAATTGCTACCTGGAAAACAACATCGCCAAGGGGCTCGCGCGGATCGCCGGCGTGCCCATCGACATGCACAAGGTCAATATCCCGGTCTATGCGCTCGCCACGCGCGAGGATCATATCGCCCCGCCGAAATCCGCCTTCATCGGCGCCGGCCTCCTCAGCGGCCCGGTCCGGTTCGTGCTGGCGGGCTCGGGGCATATAGCAGGGGTTGTGAACCCGCCGGCCAAGGTGAAATACCAGCACTGGACCGGCGGCGCGGTGGGCGGGGCCTATGAGGATTGGCTCGGCGCGGCGCAGGAGCACCCCGGCTCCTGGTGGCCGGATTGGATGCAATGGTTCAGCGCCATGCATCAGGAAGAGGTCCCGGCCCGCGAGCCCGGCGGCGGCGTTCTGCAACCCATCGAGGACGCCCCCGGCCGCTACGTGCGCGAACGGTCCTAGAATTCCTGTCAGCCGCCAGTTAAGTGCCGCTGCGTCACCGGCCTAAGAGTGGCGAAGGATGCACGCGCCACAACCTATTTGGTTGTGGATATTATTTATTGCACGTTTTTGGTGTATCTCGCATAGTCCTGCCACGGACATCGCTCGCCCGGACCACGTCAGAAACCGCCCGCCGTTCGTCTCGGCGGGTTCTGCATTGCCGCACACCCGCGAGGACGGGTGTGGTCTGAGAATGCCCTCTGCTGCCTGGCCGCCGGTCGATGCTCCGACATCTCAGGAGGGATCTATGGCGAACGGAGATCTTGAGCCCATCGGGGCTGAGAAAAATGACGCGAAGACCAAATCCAAGGGCGGCAGCGGTGCGGGCTCGGGCGGCACGAACCGCCTCTCCCAGATCGCCAATAAGAAGAACGACGCCGGTGTGGGCCACGGCTACGATGTGAGCCGGGGCCTCAACCTCCAGCAGGCGCTGCGTGGCCAGCTGTTCGACCTGCAAGTCGAATCCACGGGCGACGATGATTTCGAATTCGTCATCGTCAAGCGCGGCCCCGACGGAACCGTGACGGCGCGTTCCCAATTGGAATGGACCGTCCTGCCGACACAGGGGTTCAACCGCATCTTCGGCTCGACCGCCGATCAATACACCTCGGAAGTGTCGGAGAAACTGGGCCTGGATGCCTCCTACGGCGGATTTTCCGGCGCGATCTCCAATTCCGTCACCGATACACGCACCTTGAAGACCACCAGCAGCCTGCTGACGCTGCGCTTCGTGCGCACCATCGCGCGGGTCGAGCTGCCGGCCAATTTCAAACCCTTCGTGCGGCCGGAAGTGGCGGCGATCCTGAATGGCGACGAGGAAGCGTTGACCGAATTCTTCGACCAGTACGGCACCCATTTCGTCCGCCAGAGCCTCTATGGGGGCTATTGCGAATGCACGAGCGTCCTCAAATCCGCCGAGAGTTCGCGCGTGGAGAAGGTGGAATCCTCCATCAAGGCCTCGTTCGACAGCGCGGCCGGCCTCGGCGAGGGCGTGGAGGGCGCGCCCAAGGTCAAGACCGGGTCGGTCACGGCACGCGCGGAACGCAATAAGGAAACCAGCGAGACCTTCAAGAAGGAGACGGAATCCGTCGCCTGGCTCTCCGTCGGCGGCAAGAGCGCCGTTCTGAACCAGGATCAGATTCCCGAATGGGCCGCCAGCATCGACGAGGCCCCCACCCTCTGCGGCTTCGAAACGCGCAATGCCCTGTTGCCGATCTGGACCTTGTGCACCTCGCCCAAGCGCGCCCAGAAGGTCGAAGCGCTGGCCCGGCAGTTTCTGAAACAGCGCAACGCCGGCATCATCTATGCGACCGAGAGCCGGCTGAAACTGGCGAAGTGCGAGACCTTCACGACCCTTCTGACCGACAAGGGCATGGGCACGAAGAGCGACATGTCGGTCTTCGTGCCGGTGCGGACCGCGCAGCAGAAGGACTTCTTTCTGCTCGGCCACATGGTGGAGAACCATTACGGCCATGCGCGCGGCACCACCTATCTGGTGAAGGACCCGAGCCCGAACCAGACTCTGCTCAAGCCTCCGGTCGGCTGCATCCAGATCTGGTCGTCGGTGGGCAGCGGGTTCCGCGAGTTCAGCATCTGGAGAATGGTGGCGCCGGACGGCTATGTGGCGCTCGGGCACATCATCTCGCCCTCCTGGAAAGCGCCGCCGCTGGACGATTTCCGCTGCGTCCGCGAAGTGGATACCGAGTTGGCGCGCTATGGCGACTCGGTCTGGTCCAACAGCATCGGCAAGATCAATTTCCTCACCACCGGCACCAATCTCTGGGGGTCCGGATGGCGCATGTTGAGCGCCGGGGATGTCGGCGGGGCGGTTCGCGTCGGCGACCGGGAAGCCGAGATCTATCGCATCGAGCCGAAAACGCCGGCGAGCGGGGTCTCGCTGAACCTGTTCCACGGCTTCGACTATTGGAACAACCCGTCCGGCAGCCCCGTCACGCTCAAATCCAGCCTCCTGGATTCCTGACCCGCTCCGCTCGTGACCATCGCAAATTGGGAGACCAACCATGTCCCGCGTTATGATCGGCGCGCATCGGCGCGTCCTGCCCGGTGCCGGCGCTGCGCTTGCCGCCGTCCTGTTGTTCGCTTCGACCGGCCTTGCGGAAGCCGGCTCATGGCGCATCGGCGAACGCCTGAATTATTTCTGTCGGAACGGGAATAAGTCTCGCGATACAGTCCAATATTGTCATAACTGCAACAATGTATTCGGGCCGGGCAGTTATGTGACCTGGACCTTCCCGGTGACCTGCGACGGCCGGCGGACCAGCTTCCAGGTGCGGGGAGAGCTGAAATGCAACGACTGGCCGTCGGAAACCGTGCAGCGGAGCCGGATCACCGCGAACGCGGTTTCCAAACTGCCGACCAGCTCCCGCGCCTGTCCACGTTAGGGCCGGTCCAAGGCCGGTCGCATTGAGGCCTTGGAGCGAAGGGGCTCAGCACCGGGCTCAGGACCGATCGACCCGCGGGGTGGATCGACGAGGCGCTGACGGCAGGTGCGCGCACCTGCCTTCTTTGAACCATTGGCATGGCCGGGCTCGTCCCGGCCATCCAAGCCGGGCCGCCCGCGCGGGCCTTGAAATGCGGGTCCCAGCGGTGCCGCGTGGATGCACGGGTCAAGCCCGTGCATGACGATGCTCCGCTGCAATGGCGTCAGCCCATGAAGGCCGATGGATCGCAGCGCACGCGCCTGCCGCTCCCCTTCCCCAACGCGCGCCAAACCGGCGACAGGCGCCCCGCGCTCCATCCTGGCGCGGGCTTGCGCAGATGTCGCACGCCGGTCAGGTTAGCCCGCTAGTGATTGGTGTGCAGGTGCGAACAATCGTACCCGCACACCATCGCCGGCGCGCCAGGGGGCTGGCGGCCGGCCGTTGTCCTCAGGGCTTAAGGGATAGACGATGAGTTTCCTCATCTGTTTGGGCGCGCTCGCGTTCTTGATGTTCGTCGCCTATCGCGGCTTCAGCGTGATCCTGTTTGCGCCGGTCGCCGCGCTCGGCGCGGTGCTGCTCACCGATCCGGCCGCCGTGCCCGTCATCTATTCCGGCCTGTTCATGGATAAGATGGTGGGCTTCATCAAGCTCTACTTCCCCCTGTTCCTGCTCGGTGCGGTGTTCGGGAAGGTGATCGAGCTGTCCGGCTTCTCCCGTGCCATCGTGTCCGCCATCATCGGCATCCTCGGCGCGGGCCAGGCGATGCTGGCCATCGTGCTGGTGGGCGCGGTGCTCACCTATGGCGGCGTCTCGCTGTTCGTCGTGGTGTTCGCGGTCTATCCCTTCGGCGCGGAACTGTTCCGCCAGGTGGGAATCCCGAAGCGCCTGCTGCCCGCCGCCATCGCCCTCGGCGCCTTCGGCTTTACCATGGATACGCTGCCGGGCACGCCGCAGATCCAGAACATCATCCCCACCACCTTTTTCCACACCACGGCCTATGCGGCGCCGATCCTTGGTCTCGTGGGCGCGGTCTTCATGCTGGCGGTGGGACTTGCCTATCTCGACTTCCGGCGCCGGCAGGCCGCGAAGGCGGGGGAGACCTATGGCGACAACCATTCCAACGAGCCCACGATCCGTGCCGACGAGCCGCTGGTGAACCCCTTCATCGCCATCTCGCCGCTGGTCGTGGTGGGCGTCTCCAACCTGCTGATCGGCTGGGCGATCCCGCACGCCTATGGCGACACGGCCCGCGCCGCGCTGACGCCGGGCACGCCGGAAATCAGCCTTGCGGTGAATTCGGTGGTGGCGATCTGGTCGGTCGCCGGCGCCTTGCTGCTGGGCATTCTCACCGTCTTCGTCTTCTCCTTCCGCCGGGTGGCGGCGCAGTTCGCGGACGGCTCGAAAGCGGCGGTCGCCGGCGCGTTGCTCGCCGGGCTCAACACCGCCTCGGAATATGGCTTCGGCGCGGTGATCGCCGCCCTGCCGGGCTTCCTCGTCATCAAGAGCGCGCTCACCGCCATCCCGAACCCGCTGATCAACGAGGCGATCTCGATCACGGCGCTGGCGGGCATCACCGGCTCCGCATCCGGCGGCCTCTCGATCGCCCTTGCGGCCATGTCGGAGCAATTCATCGCCGCGGCCAATGCCGCCGGCATCCCCATGGAAGTGATGCATCGTGTCGCGGCCATGGCCTCCGGCGGCATGGACACCCTGCCCCACAACGGCGCCGTGATCACCCTGCTCGCCGTGTGCGGCCTGACCCATCGCCAATCCTACGGCGACATCTTCGCCATCACGCTGGTGAAGACGCTGGCCGTGTTCTTCGTGATCGGCTTCTATTACCTGACCGGGCTTTATTGAGGCCCGGTCAGGCCGGGTCCGATGCGATCCGGCTCGGCAGCAGGTCGCCGCTCTGTTCCAGCACGGGATAGGCGGCGGCCGCCACGATGTGGCTGTTGATCTGCTTCATGTCGCTCAGCAGGTCGAGGTGCAGCGAGGAGGTCTCGATGGAATCCGTCTGGCCGTCGCGCATGCGCTCCAGATGGGATTTCGTGCCCTCCGCCTCGGCATTCCGGAACACTGATTTCTCCTCGGCCAGGATGCGGGCGGCGCGCGGGTCCTCGGTCATGAACAAGGAGGAGGCGAGGCGCAGATTGGTGGTCAGCCGCTCCATGAGCGTGCGCACTTCCGCTTCGCTCTGCGGAGAGAAGGCGAGCCCGCGCTTCACCCGCTTGTCGGCGTGGATCAGGAGATTGCTCTCCACCATGTCGCCGGCCTGCTCCATCTGGGTGGAGAAGCTGAGCACCCGCTGAAGCCGGGCCTGGTCGGCCTCCGACAGATCGTGCGGGTCGAGCCCCATGAGATAGCCGCGGATCGCCGAGTTGAGGCTGTCGATGATGTCCTCGTTGCGCTTGATGCGCGCCACATGGCTGAGATCGCCGTCCACCACCGCCGCCTGCGCATCCTTCAGCATGTCCTCCAGCAAATCGGCGAGGCGCATGGCCTCGCGCGCGGCGGCGCCCAGCGCCACCACCGGCACCTCCCGCGCGGCCGGATCGAGATAGAGCGGGCGGGCGGGATCGGCGAGATCCACATGGGCTGGCATCAGCTTTTCCAGCAGCTTGGCGAACGGGCCCAGGATCGGGAAGAACAGCACCGCCAGCACCAGATTGAACAGCGTGTGAAAATCCGCCACGGCGCGGCCGTTGTCCGGCTGAAGCACGACCATCAGCTCGCCGATCGGGCCGAGGAAGGCCAAGGCGATGAGGGTGCCGAGGATGCGGTTGAGCAGATTGCCCACCGGCAGCCGGCGCGCCGCCGCTCCGCCGCCTGAAGCACCTTCCAGAACCGGATTGATGGCCGAGCCGATATTCGCCCCCAGCACCAAAGCGAAGGCCGCCTCCGGCGGCACCACGCCCTTGCTGGCGAACGACATGATCAGCAGGATGACCGCGACGCTGGAATGGGCGGCCCAGGTCACCACGGCCGCGAGCAGCACGTCGATCAGCGGCATGGTGGCGACCGCGCCGAGGAACATGCGCAGGCTCGGGGCATCCTCGTACGGCGTCATGAGTTCCAGCAATTGATGCAGCGCCAGCAGCATCAGGCCGAGGCCGATGAACACCCGGCCGATATCCCGCGTGCGCTCGACGCTGCCGCGCCGGAACATCATCACGCCCACCAGGATCAGGGCCGGAGAGAAGGCCGCGCCGTCGAACGAGAGCACCTGCACAATCAGCGTGGTGCCCACGTTCGCGCCCAGCATCACCGCGAGCGCCGGCACGAGGTCCACCAGACCGGCGGCGGCGAACCCTGACACCATCAGCCCGGTTGCGGTGCTGGATTGAAGCACGGCGGTCACCCCAAGGCCCGCGAGGAAGGCGCGCGGCTGGCTCTTCAGCGCATTGCCGAGCACGCTCCGCAGCTTCGGCCCAAAGGTGCGCTGGATGCCGGACTGCACCATGTGCGTGCCCCACAGCAGCAAGGCGATGGCACCGGCGAGATTGAGGAGGGTGAGCGAGATGTTCATCCTGGATCGTCGCCTTGTTCGGTTCACAGGCACCCGCGCCGGCCCGGCACCGGCGAGGGTCCATGACACGCCGCCCGTAGGGCGAGCGTTTCACCCATGGCCGCCGCGTTCAAGCGGCGGCCGTTCCGTCCTGACGCTGCCGGCTCAGGCCGGCGTACCCGCCTCGCCTTCCGGCTCCACATAGCGTGGAAAAATCCCCACCGGCGGGGGAATGACGATGCCGCCGGCAAGCCGGTGTGCCCCGCCGAGGCGGGAGAAATCGCGCGCGTCCGCCGGCAGCACCAGCAGGTCCAGCATCCGCCCGGCGCTGTCCGGCATCACCGGCTGGGCGAGGATCGCCACTTGCCGGATCACCTCGGCAGTGGTCCAGAGCACGGTCTTCATGCGCTCCGGATCGGTCTTGCGCAGCGCCCAGGGAGCGGCGGCGGCGAAATAGCGGTTTGCGTCCGCCACGACCGCCCACACGGCCGCCAGATAAAGGTGGATTGCCTGCACGTCCATGGCCTCGCGGGCTTTCGCGATCATCTCGTCCGCCGCCGCGAGGATCACCTCGTCCTCGGCCGAAAGCGGGCCGGGCGCGGGCACCACCCCGTCCAGATTCTTCGAGATCATGGAGAGTGAGCGCTGGGCGAGATTGCCGAGGTCGTTGGCGAGATCCGCATTCATGCGGGTGACGATGGATTCATGGCTGTAGGAGCCGTCCTGGCCGAACGAGACCTCGCGCAGGAAGAAATAGCGCACCGCGTCCACGCCATAGGCTTTCACGAGGTCGAACGGATCGACCACATTGCCCACCGACTTGGACATCTTCTCCCCGCGGTTGAACAGGAAGCCATGGCCGAACACCCGCTGCGGGGCGGCGAGGCCCGCCGACCAGAGGAAGGCCGGCCAATAGACCGCGTGGAAGCGCGTGATGTCCTTGCCGATCACATGCACGTCCGCCGGCCAGTAGCGGGTGAACAATTCGCCCTGCGTATCGGGATAGCCGAGCGCGGTGATGTAGTTCGTCAGCGCATCCACCCACACATACATGATGTGCTTGGGATCGCCCGGCACGGGAATGCCCCAGTCGAACGTGGTGCGCGAGATCGAGAGATCCTGAAGGCCGCCCGACACGAAGCTGACCACCTCGTTGCGCCGCGCGTCCGGGGCGATGAAATCGGGATTGGCGGCGTAATGGTCGAGCAGCTTCTGCTGATAGGCCGAGAGGCGGAAGAAATAGCTGTCCTCCTCCACCCATTCCACCGGCGTGCCCTGGGGGCCGAGGCGCACGCCGTCGGCATTCAGCTGGGTCTCATCCTCGGCGTAATAGGCCTCGTCGCGCACCGAATACCAGCCGGCGTAGGTGGACTTATAAATGTCCCCGTTCGCCGCCATCTTTTCCCAGATCGCCTGGCAGGCTTTCTTGTGGCGCTCTTCCGTGGTGCGGATGAAATCGTCGATGGAGAGGCCGAACGCCTCCACCATGGCCTGGAAGCGCGGAACGTTGCGGTCCAGCAGCTCGCGCGGCGTCAAGCCCGCCTTCTGCGCGGTCTGGAGCATCTTGATGCCATGCTCGTCGGTGCCTGTGAGGAAGCGCACGTCATAGCCGTCGAGCCGCTTGAAACGGGCGATGCAATCGGTGGCGATCGCCTCATAGGCATGGCCCATATGGGGCACGCCATTGGGATAGGCGATGGCGGTGGTGATGTAGAACTTCGGCTTCGACGACATGGCGGCCCGCTTGAATGCGCGAGGAGGCTCGCCTTGGTTCGCGCTCAGGCGCGCGCGGCCTCGGCCAGCTCGGTGAAAATGCGAAAGACCAACGCCTTGCGGTCGAGATTGAACGTGTCCGCCTCGCCCGCCGCGCGCCGAACCTTCTCCCACACCTCACCCAAGCGGACAAGGCGCCCGCGTTCCCATTGCCCGCCGGTCGCGGTTTGCGCGATCCAATCGCTGACCGCTTCCACGAACAGGTCGAAGCCGTCACCCCGGTCGCCCTGGAGGCGGGCGCCCAGCGCATGCATTTCCTCGGGCCGCGCCTTCGGCAATTGGTCCAGCAGCCGCAAGGTCGCGGCCCGCACCTCCATCCCCTCGCCCCGCGCCAGGATCAAGGCGCGCCGCACGCTGCCGCCGCTGGCTTCCGCCGCCTGGGGCAGGCGCGCGGCGTCAAGCTCTGGGATCTCCTCCTTGAGATGATCGAGCGCGGCCAGAACCTCTTGCGGCCCGAGGCTCCGCAGCCGCACGAGGCGGGTGCGCGAGCGGATCGTGGGCAGCACCCGCCCCGGCGCGTGCGACACCAGCAGGAACAGGGAGCGCGGCGGCGGCTCCTCCAGGGTCTTCAACAAGGCATTGGCGCCGGCGGCGTTGAGGTCGTCCACCGCATCCACGATGCACACCCGCCAGCCGCCGGACGAGGCCGTTGCGCCGAAGAAGGTGCGCACCCGCCGCACCATCTCGGCGGGAATCAGGGTGGGGATCTTGTCTTCCCCCGCTTCCGGCACGCGGCGGATGGCGAGCAGATCCGGATGGGTCAATGCCGCCACCTGCCGGGCGACGGGATGGCGCGGATCGACGGAAAAATCGTGGCGGTCCGGTCCCGCCTGCGCGCCGGAGAGCACGAAGCGGGCGATGCGATAGGCCAAGGTCGCCTTGCCGATGCCTTCGGCGCCGCCGAGCAGCAGGGCATGCGGAAACCGCCCCGAGCGCCAGTCGCCGAGAAGCTCCGCCTCGACCGCCTCATGGCCGAAAAGAAGCGGCTGTTCGCGCGGATGCAGCGCCCCCGCGAGCCGGTCGCCTTCGACCGGCGCGGTCATGCCGGCACGCCTTCGGCGGTCGCGGGCAGAGCAAGGCGGGAGGTGACGCTCGCCAGGACCTGCGCGGCCACGCTGTCCACCTCGCCCTGCGCGTCGATCACCACGCAGCGCTCCGGCTCGGCGGCGGCAAGCGACAGGAACGCGGCGCGGATGGCGGCGTGATAGTCCGCGCCTTCGCGCTCGAACCGGTCGGCCGCGGCGCCCTTTCCGCGTGCCACCGCACGGGCAAGGCCGATCTCCGGCGGCACGTCCAGCACCAGGGTCAGGTCCGGCATGCACGGCCCGACGCTGATGCGGTCAAGGGCGCGCAGCAGACGGGCATCCGCCTTGCCGACCGCGCCCTGATAGACGCGGGTTGAATCCGTGAAGCGGTCGCAGATCACCCATTCGCCCGCCTCAAGCGCCGGTGCGATGGTTTCGCGCACATGATCTGCGCGGGCGGCCGCGAACAAGGCCGCCTCGCCTTGCGGACCGAGGGGCTGGGCAAGGCCGGACAGCAAGACCTCGCGCACCTGCTCCGCCAGGGGCGAGCCGCCGGGCTCGCGCGTCACGCGCACCCGCAGGCCCCGCTTTTCGAGCGCCGCGGCGAGGATGCGGGCCTGCGTGGACTTTCCCGTGCCTTCGCCGCCTTCCAGCGAGATGAACCGGCCGCGCGTGGCGGTCATTTCTGGATCTTGGCCATGAGCTTGGCGCCGAGGTCGCGGGCCGTGTCGCCGACCAGGACGCCGGCCCCGTCCATGGCGCGCTGCCACATGGTGCCCACGGGTACGTCGGCCGTGGTGACCAGGGGCACGTCGAGCACCTTGAGTTGGCCGCGCGTGATCTCCAGCTGCGCCACCTCCGTGCCCTTCGCAACCGGGGCCCGCAGCGGGCCGCGATAGGTGATGCGCGCCACCAGCTTGTCCTGGCTGTTGCGCGGCATGAGGAGGGAAATGGGTTCGCGCGCCGCAAGGCCGACCGAACCGATCTCGCCCCCGAACACCGCCGCGCGCGCGAGTTCCGCGTCGGCGGCGAACAGGGCGCGATGCTCGAACGAATGAAAGCCCCAGTCCAGCAACCGGCGCATCTCTTCCAGGCGCACCTTCTCGGAGGATGCGCCCATCACTACGGCGATCAGGCGCTGATTGTTCTGCACCGCCGAGCCGACGAGGTGATAGCCCACGTCCTTCACCCAGGACGCATGCAGTCCATCCGCCCCCACGCCCGCGTCCAGCAGGGGATTGCGATTGCGCTGCTTGATCTTGCTCCACTCGATGCCCGGCACCGCGAAGATCGGATAGAGGGTCGGGAAGGTGCGGATGATGTAGCGCGAGAGCTGGGCCATGTCCCGCGCGGTGGTCACCTGGCCGGGATCGGCAAAGCCCGTGGAATTGCGGAACGAGGAACCCGCGAGGCCGAGTTCCTCGGCCTTCGCATTCATCTTCGCCGTGAACTCGCCTTCGGTACCCGCCACGCCCTCGGCCAGTGCGATGGCGGCGTCATTGCCCGATATGGCGAGCGCGCCGATCAGCAGATCGCCGACGCGCACATTGCTCTTCACCGCCGCGAACATGGCGGCGCCACCCGAGGGGCCGCCGCCGCGCCGCCACGCATTCTCGCTGACCGTGAACAGCGTGTCCTGGGTGATCCGGCCCGCGCGGATCTCGTCGAAGACGACGGCGCCGGTCATGATCTTGACGATGCCGCCGGGAGCAAGCCGCTTTTCCGAATCCTTGTCGAACAAAATCGCCCCGGTGGAGAAATCCACCAGGATCGCGCTCGGCACGACGGTCTGGAACGTGGATTGCGCTCCTGCCGGACCGGCGATCATCGCCGCGCCGAGAATCACAAAACCTGCCGCCAGGGCGACAGGCTTCGAGGCAATGGATGTCAGGGAAAGGCTCAGGTGAACGAGGGTGCCGATTGCGCGCGTGAGGATGCGACGGTCGCGCCCGCCGAGATTAACGCCCTGAGCCATCGGTTGCCACACCTGCGTAGCTGAGGCCGCTCACGGGCGCCGCGCCCACGCTCCAGCCGGAAGAAGGAGCTGCAGTGCGTGCCACAGGCTGGGCCTGGAACGCAACACGTTGCGCAGCCGCGACGGGGACAGGCGCGGGAGCGGCGGACGCGGTGCGAACCGGTGCGGGCGCAGGCGCCGCGGCAGTGCGCACCGGGGCGGGGGTGGGAGCCGGCTCGGCTTCGGCCTGGCGCACCGGCGTGGCGGCGTCCTCGCCATCCTCATGCCCGAGATCGAACGGGCGCTGGAGCGGCTCGGGAATGGTGCCGGAACTGGCGGTCTCCGGCACGGCGCGCGGCAGCGCGGGCACGAACGGAGCGGCCGAGGCCACCATGACGGCCGAGCCGCCCGGCACCTGCGCCGGCTCGTTGATGCTGAGCGAGGCCGAAAGCTTGCGGTCGTCCGAGCCGTCGAGCGGCGCGCGGGCGACATATTCCACCCGCACCTTCGCGACGCCCTTGCCGGAGAAGCCGAGCAGATCGGCGGTGCGATGAGACACGTCGATCACGCGGTTCTGGTGATAGGGACCGCGATCGTTCACACGCACGATGATCGAGTGATTGTTGTTCAGATTGGTCACGCGCACATAGCACGGCATGGGCAGCGTGGGATGGGCCGCGGAGATGGAGCCGCGATCGAAGACTTCGCCGTTGGCCGTCAGGCGCCCATGGAAATCGTCGCCGTACCAGGAGGCGATGCCCTCGGCTTTATAATTGGGGTTTTCCGCCGGGACATAGGTGCGCCCGGCGATCACATAGGGCTTGCCGATGCGATAGGCGCCGCCGCCCTTGGGCACCGGCTGGCCATCGGCCACCACACGCGGGCTGGCGGAGACGCCGTATTTCGGATCGATGGTGGAGCCGAGCTTGTTCGCGCTGCTGCAACCGGCAAGAAGAAGGCAGACCGCGCCAAGGCTCAAAGTGCCGCGCCAGATGCGGAGCCGAGATGCGATCGTCTGCTCTGTCGTCATGTGCGCCCTGTCTCACCGACGTGCCGAACCCGACTCGTCGTCCGCCCCATGGATAGCCGTAACTATGTCACGGCAGGCTTCGATATGACAGAATTGGACTGGGGAACACGGCAAAAATGCGGCGCAGCTGCGGCCATGGTTAATGTTCTGTAATGAAACGTTATGTGCCAAGGGTTTGAAACCGCAAGCTTCCTCAGCGGCAGACGGCGAAGGCCCCGCCATTTTTTGCCCTTCCCGAGCGGCAGAACGAACAGGACGAAGGCGCCGACGCGGAATGGCGCCTCCGCCGCGCTCCGCGGATCTCCCCGAGAAGCCCCATCGACCTTCCCAGCGTCACCCTCACGCCGGACGGGCGGCCGGTGCGACGATCTCTGACGGACATGGATCGCGCGGGCACGGATCTCGCTCATGGACCGCACTCATGGATCGCGGGATTTCAAAAAATATATTCCGTCCCCCGGCGCAGGGGGCGCAAGCAGCCCGGCCAGGGAATGCGCGCCTGTTGGGCATTCGCAAATGACGCAATCAGTGCGGGTGTTTCGCCTCGCGTTTCTGTCATGGGGATGTCGGCCGTCGCGATTTCCTAAGCGAACGCACCGCCATTCCCTATCTCGCGACATTTGAAAGACAAACCCGTAAGCCGGAGAGATTTACACGCCCTTGATGCAGCGCAGCAGGTTGAACTGTAGATTGCACCAAGAATACGTCAAACCGACATATCTCAATACCGTTTTCTCCGGATAACCTTACGTTCTGCGATTGTGGAAGTGCCTATTCACGTCATTTTCGGGACTTGATTACCTCTTTGCTGCGTTGCAATCAGTACGCAGCGTAAGGGGATGTCCAATGACACGCATGCCGTGTGTTGATACTGGCTCGAAAGGCGTGAACGCACGCTTTTCGCCATCCCCCTCGATCAGTTCGTCTCCGCCGGCCGTGCGGACGGATCCACTCAATCGCCATTGAGTTTTCAGGGGGCTCCCATGTCCACCATCAACCTCTCCGTATCCGGGGCTCCGGTTGTGCGCACTGCCGCTGGAGGTGCGCTTGGCGGCCTTCAGACGACCGACGGGATCAATTTCTACGGCACGACGAACAACAATCTTGGTGTTACCGCTCTTTGGGCGAACGCCGGAAGCTTCGACGGCCAACAGATCAGCCTGCGCGCCACCGTTATCTCGCTCGGAGAGTCGGATGACGTCGTTTTGTTCGGTGGAACGGGCGACGATTTTAGCGTCCTGGTTAGAAATAAAAGTTCAGCTTTGAACAACGCCTCCAGCGTAACCATAAAATGGGAAGTATTGGACGCCGTCTCGAAGGCGCCGATCACTGGCGACGTCAATTTTCAGATTGGCGATATCGACGGAATTGGAGGGGCGCCACACACGCGCGAAAGCGTGTCCGTATCTCAGGACGCGCTGACATCCTTTGTCGCGAACACGGATACGACGATTTCATTCGACACATCCAACAACAAGGTGGATGCATCCGGCACCCAGGACAATACCGCCAGCCCTCCCCCCTCAAGCTCCTATGCCGGGTTTAGCTTTTCGAGCGCCAGTTCGTTCGTTGTGACCTACAATCTCGCGAGCAACAACTTCACACAGAATGCCGTTTTTTCTCACGACGGCGACGGTGATATTGCGATCGCCAATCCCGCGACCGTCTATACGCCGCACATCGACCTGGACGGGGACGATTCAAGCGGGGCCACCGGCAACGCCTTTGCAACCCGCTATGTGCAGGGCGGCGCTGGTGCGGCAATTCTGGACATGGATGCCACCCTTGGCGGGCCCGCCCATTTCACGTCCGCGACCATCACGCTGACCAATCGCATGCAGGGCGACAGCCTGACCCTTCCCACCTTGCCGGATGGCATAACGGCGACCACCGACACCAGCAATTCAGGCCAGATCGTCGTGACCCTTTCAGGAACGGCGAGCGCTGACGTCTATCACTCGCTGCTCCTGGGCATCACATTCAGCAACGGTGCGGATGACCCGAGCACCCAACCGCGCCTCATCGACATCTCGCTTTCCAACGGCGACGTGCATGGAAATGTGGCGACCACGACGCTGACGGTCTTTCCAACCCATGTGATCGAACTCGGGACCCTCGCTCCAGAGGCGGGCGCGGCCATCATTGGCGCGCTGGCGGGCGATTATGCGGGCTATTCGGTGAGCGGCGCCGGAGATGTGAACGGCGACGGCATCGACGACATTCTGGTGGGTGCCCCCAACGTCTATGGCACCGAGAACGGTTCGAGCGAGCCGGGAAATGCCTATCTCGTCTTCGGCCGCAAGGGTGGGATCGGAACCATCGATCTCGCGGCATTCGACGATGACGACGCGTCAAACGACCCCGGCGTCAAGATCGTCGGCGCCCACAATGGGGACTACGCCGGCTGGTCGGTGAGCAAGGCGGGGGACGTGAATGGCGACGGGGTCGGCGACTTCGTCATCGGCGTTCCCTATTCGGATGTGGGGACGGCGGACGACGATAATGGCGGCCACGCCTATGTGATCTTCGGCAAGACCGCCGCGGCCGGCGGCCTCGGCACGATCGACCTGTCGATGTTCGACGGGGAAGCGGCCGCGAACCTTCCCGGCATCAAGATCTCCGGTGTCGCCGGTAGCCTCACGGGCGTCTCGGTGAGCAATGCCGGCGACGTCAATGGCGACGGAATCGACGACCTCCTCGTGGGCGCCAACAATGCCGATCCGGCCAATGTTTCAAACGCCGGAAACACCTATGTGATTTTTGGCGCCACGTCGGCGAGCGGTGGCCTCCACAATATCGACCTCGCGGCGTTCGAGGATGCGGACCCCTCGAATGATCCCGGCGTCAGGATCGCCGGTGCGCGCGCCGAAGGCTTCAGCGGCTACACCGTGAGCGCCGCAGGAGACGTGAATGGCGATGGAATCGACGATCTGATCCTGGGCGCGCCGCAGGCGAACACCAGCACGCTCCCCTACGCCGGCGTCAGCTATGTCATCTACGGCAAGAACGCGGCGGACGGCGGGCTCGCGAACATCGATCTGTCCGCGTTCGACGATGTCGACGCCGCCAATGATCCGGGCTTCGTGATATCCGGCCCCGAAGTCTTCGGCTTCTTCGGCTACAGCGTCAGCGGCGCCGGCGATGTGAATGGCGACGGCGTCGCCGACCTGATCGTCGGGTCCAATTGGGCAAGCCCGCTGGCGCGCCCCCAGGCGGGTGAAGCCTATGTGATCTACGGCAAGGTCGGCGGGGTCGGCAGCATCGACCTGGCCAATCTCTCCTCAAACCAGGGCTTCACCATCTCCGGCGCCGCCGTGCAGGCTTTTACCGGCGTTTCCGTGAGCGATGCGGGGGATGTGAACGGCGACGGCTACGACGACGTCATCGTCGGCGCTTTCTATGACGGCGCGGGCGGAAACAAGGCGGGCGCGAGCTATGTGGTCTACGGCCGGGCCGGTGGTGTCGCCAGCATCGATCTTGCAGCCCTCGGTCCGTCCCAGGGATTCAAGATCGCCGGCGCACACGCGAACGATCAGAGCGGATATGCGGTCAGCGCCGCCGGGGATGTGAACGGCGACGGCTTCGCCGACGTGATCGTCGGCGCCTATGGCGCGGACGTGCCCGGCACGACAAGCGATGACAGCACGGTCCTGCCCGGAAAGGCGGACGCCGGCGCGGCTTATGTGATCTACGGCGGCGCCACCGGCGGAAGCGCGGACATCGTATCCGTCTCCTCGCCTACCGCCGACGGCCGCTATTCCGCAGGAAGCACGATTTCGATCAGCGTCAATTTCGCGGGTCCTGTCAGTGTCGACGCCACCGGCGGCGCCCCGCGGCTGCTGATGGAAACCGGCGACACCGACCATTACGCCACATATGTTTCAGGGTCCGGCACCAATGTCCTGACGTTCACCTATACGGTGGCTTCGGGCGACACGACCGCGGACCTGAGCTATGCGGGGCCGAAGGCGCTGGAGCTCAATGGCGCCCGCATCAGTTCCGCGACCACGGGACTCGACGTCGCGCTCGTGCTCCCTGTTCCGGGCGAGACCGGATCTCTCTCCGCGAGCAGCAACATCGCCCTCGGTCCCGATCCCGTGCCGGCGCTCTCCCTGCCCAATGCCGACGCCATTTCCTATGAGGAACAGGCCGGTCCCGTTTCGGTCTTCGCCGACCTGGAGCTGAGCGACGGGGACAGTGCCTCGCTCGCTTCCGCAACGATCGTGTTCGCGAATTTCAAGGCCAGCGAGGACACCCTCGCCATGACGGCGTCCGCCAACATCGGCAATATCGCCAGCAGCTTCGATGCGAACACGGGCACGCTCACCCTGACCTCCGGCGGCGCGAGCGCAACGCTCGCCGAATGGCAGGCGGCGCTTCGCTCCATCGCGTTCGAGAACACCTCGGATACGCCTGACACCGCGCCGCGGACCTTCAGCCTCACCGTGAGCGATGGAACCCACGCGAGCAGCGCGCTCCTCCGCCAGATCGAGGTGCACGCCGTCAACGACGCGCCCCACGCGGTGAACGACAGCTTCTCGATCCAGGAAGATACCTCGGGAACCTTCAACGTGCTGTCGAACGACAGCGACGTTGATGGCAAGCAACTGATCATCCGCGCCATCAACGGGGTCACGCTCAGCCCGCCGGGCGACGCGGTCAAGGAAAAGGCCGTCGAACGGGCGGCAACTGACGAAAGCGCCCTTTCAGCACCGCTTTCGAGCGCGTCATCTTCCACTGCATCAAGCAAAAGCATTAATGTCGACCACGGGACCGTTCAGGTTAACGCCGACGGAAACCTGACATTCGTGCCCGCCGCCGATTTCAGCGGCACCACCTCGTTCACCTATACGGTCGCCGACGAATTCGGCAGCACGCAGACCGCGACGGTCACAGTGAATGTCGTCGCGGTAAACGACGCGCCCAAAGCCGTAAACCTCAAATATTCCATAGTAGAAGACAAGCCGCTGACCATCGATGTGGTCCAGGCGAGCACGGATGCGGACGGCGACGCGCTGAAAGTCGTCGCGGTGGATGGGAAGGTCCCGACCGAGGAAGGCGTCGCGGTGGCCGGCGGGATCGTCACGCTAACCCCGCAGGGCGCGCTGCTCTTCACCCCGGCCGCGAATTATAGCGGCGCGGTCAAATTCGCCTATACCCTCAGCGACGGACAGGGCGGCCTCGGCGATGGCCAGATCGATATCGCCCTGTCCCCGGTCAACGATCTGCCGATTGTCGGCACCGACAAGTTCACGGTCACGGAACGCGAGTCGGTCGTCCTCAACCTGCTCGCAAACGACAGCGACCCGGACAACGACGCGCTGCGGATCACCAGCATTGCCGGCATGAGCCTGCCCGCATCGGGCGGCGCGGGCATTAAGGTCTCCGTCCCCGGCGGCACGCTGACCCTCGCAAGCGACGGGAACCTCACCTTCACCGCAGCCGCGAATTACGGCGGCAACGTCTCGTTCACCTACACCGTCTCCGACGGCCATGGCGGCCTAAGCACCGGCACCGTCACCGGCACGGTGGTTTCGGTCAACGAAGCCCCGGTCGCCGGAGACGACACTTTGAGCGTCACCGAGGACGTCGTTTCCACCATCAATGTGCTGGGGAACGACAAGGACGCAGACGGCGACCCGTTGCGGGTGGTGGCCATCGATAACAAGCCCCTGGTTGCCGTCGTGGGAAGCACCGGGGTCGTCTCAACGGCCCCCGTCGAAGTGGCCGACGGGTCCGTCACGCTGAACGGAAACGGCACCCTGTTCTTCACCCCCAAGGCCAATTTCAACGGCGCGACGAGCTTTTCCTACACGGTCTCGGACGGCCAGGGCGGCACGGATACCGCCACGGTCCATCTGAACGTCGCGGCGGTGAACGATGCCCCCGTCGCGGCCGGCGACAGCTTCGCCGTTGCCGGGGATGTCGGCACGACGCTGAACCTGCTGGCCAACGATACCGATATGGACGGCGACAAGCTCCAGATCGTCGCCATCGACGGCGTCGCCGTCAATCCCAACCAGGACGGCACGCCGGTGAAGACCCAGGCGGAGGCTCATGCGGCCGCGGTCAGGTCGGTCGACGGCACCGCCGTCTCCACCTCGACGCCGGCGGCATCGACGGCTACCAGCTCCACGCAGGCGAGCACCTTCAAGGTCGCCAACGGCACCGTTGCGCTCAATGCCGACGGCACGGTCGTGTTCACGCCGAACACCCATTTCAGCGGCAAGACCAGCTTCACCTATTCCGTTTCCGATGGGCACGGCGGCACCTCCACCGCCACGGTCAATATCGATGTCGCCCCCGTCATCGTCGTCCCGGTGGCGACCGACGACACCTTCACCGTCGCCGAGGACGGCACGGTGGCGCTCAACCTTCTCTCCAACGACACCGGCGATGGACCGCTGACGCTGGTCGAGGTCAACGGCATCGCCTGGAAGGAAGGGGCGCAGGCGGCGCTTGCCGGCGGCCTGTTGAGCCGCAACGCCGACGGCACCTTGCAGTTCAAGGCGGCCGCGAATTTCAACGGCGACGTGGCCTTCACCTATGGGTTCACCGACGCGCACGGAGCCCGCGTCACCGGCCGGGCCTCCGGCACCGTGACCCCGGTCAATGATGCGCCGCAGGCGGCGGACGTGAGCTTCGCGGTTGCCGCCGGTGCGAAATCCCAGCGCATCGACGTCGGTGCCGGCACGCGGGACATCGACGGCGATCTCGTGCGCGTCCTCGCGGTGGACGGCAAGGTGATCACCAAGGACGCGCCTGTCGCGCTCGCCAGCGGCTCGGTCTCCCTTGGGGCGGACGGCAATCTCGTCTTCAACCCGTTGGCCACATTCTCCGGCACCACCCGCTTCTCCTATACGCTCACCGACGACCATGGCGGCACGCAGAGCGCGCAGCTCATCGGCGAAGTGAAGGCGGTGGAAAGCTGGGCCAGCTTCGGCACCGAGCTGGACAAGGTGCTGGGCGATCTCGGCCTGTCGAAGCCCAGCAATCTGAACGATCTGCTCGCGAAGGCGACCTATCTTGCGCCGGCCGCTTTCTCCGCCACGGGCACGGCCGCCGACCTGATCCCCAAGGGCGGCTACCACGCGCCGGCGGGGTACGATCTCGACCTCACCGCCGCGACCCCGGACACCGGCGCCTTGTCCAAGGCGCTGGCGGTGCTCATCAACGAGCAGACCTATTTCAAGACGCCTTCGCTGGCGAAGATGGACGCGCAAGGCGCCGTGACGAGCGCCCTCGATCAGAGCCTGCTGTTCCAGAGCTATCTGAAAAGCAGCACCGAGGTGCAGGTCGACGACGGAAGCGGGATGCAGAAATTCGTCGCAACCGCCTCGGCCGAGCATGCCTGGTCGAAGGCCTTCGCCCAGTCGGTCCTGAGCGCTGGCGTGCTCGACGACCAGGTGACGAAGTATGATCATCAATCCCAGGCCATGCTTCACCAGGCCCTCGTGGAAAAGGACGCCGCCCTCTCCGTTAAGCTGGATGGCGTCGCCACCATCGCCTCCAAGTCCGCCATAGATTCGAAGGCGGGGGAATTCGTTTCCGACGACGGCGGCAGCGCGGTGGAAATCGCCCGCCCGGTGGCGGTGGCGGAAACGGCGGGCGCCGCGAACGACCAGAGCGCGGTCATCCACATGCGTCAGGTCGGCGCCAACGCTTCCTCGGTGATGTTCTACAAGGTGGATGATTTCGCCGGCACCGTGGACGGCCTGAAGCCCGGCGACGCCGGCTACGAGGCCGCAACCAACGCGCACGCCTACCGGACCGACACCGGAAGCACCTGGGTGTCCGGCGGCGGCTACGGCAAATATTCCGAAGCCACCCTCACCCACATCAATGCCAACGACCTCATCGCCATGAAGCTGTCCTCCGGCGGCTCGACCTTCTACGCCTTCGCCGATGCCAATGAAGTCGTGGGCGGGCAGCATGTCGCGCATTTGTGGAGCTATGGGCTCAACACCTGGGGCTGGGAAGATCTCTACGGCGGCGGCGACGCCGACTTTAACGATCTGGTGGTTCAGCTCGATTTCCTGGCCATCAAGAGCAGCCAGGATCATATCCTCTGACGCCGCGATCCCGCCGGCCGGGCGGGCCGTCCGGCAAGTTGGCGTGCTTTCTGCAACGTGGCTGCAGCCCGGAATGATCCGGGCGCGCGGCCACGCAACTCGGACGGACACCTCCGCGACGACGCCTGACCGCGCAAGGGCTCATCGGCAAGGAATGATCGGCGACCCCGCGTCGCCGAGCGACACGCAGGGGCGCGGACATGCCGCTTTACAGCTTCCATTGTGCGCAATGCGACAAGGATGTCGAATTGCTCGTCGGCTTCTCGGAAAAGCCGCTTTGCCCCTCGTGCGGCGGAGCGGACATGCAACGGCTGATGTCGCGCGTCGCCCCCGAGGGCAAGAGTGCCGGCATCATCAAATCGGCACGGGCCCAAGCTGCCCGAGAAGGGCATCTCAGCAATTTCAGCCGCTCGGAACGGCGCTGAGGACCTGACGTCTCGCTTCGGCCTGAAGGAAGTCGCGCGCCGCTTCAGTCCGCAGACGTTGCCTCCGGGATCGTCGCCGCGCCGGCGGCCGCATTGGGGTCGCCGGGCGCGGTTTCCCAGGCAAGGCCGGGAATGGCGACGATGCGCCGTCCGCGAGCGTCAAGCCGGCACACGATCACCCGATGCTCTTCCATATAGGCCAGAAGCCGCCGGGCGCGGCCGGGCGAGCGGCTGCCATAGGCATGGGCGACATCCGCATCCGACGGGCACGGACGGCGATCGAAGGCCGCGCGCGCCAGGGAGAGGAAGACGCCCTGCATATCCTCCGGCAGGGCGCCCGCCATGCCCAGGACTTCCGCCCAGGGGGAATCCTCGGCCTCCGCCTCGGCCAAGTCGATGCCGGCATGGGCGACCGCGAGCCGGCGGCGAAAGGCCGAGAGGCTGAGCGGCTCCCCGCCCACCCGCCGGATCCGGCAGCGCACCAGGAAATCCTGATACAGCACGGCGATGGTGCGGAAGCCGGCCTCGCTCTCCCCGAGGATCTCACGCAGCGCCATGTCGATCGCGGCTTGGCGTTGCTCGGGCGAAACGCTCGGCACCGGCTCGCTGGCCGCAGGGGCGCTGGCAGGGATGCTGCGGGACAGCTGCGCCAGCACGTCTGCGGTGGGCGCCACCGCCGGCGGCCGACGCGGCGCCAGGGGCCGCGCCTCATCCGCGCCAGGGGTGAAGATCAGGTCATGGGCATCCTCGGCTGCGGCCGGGTCCGGCAGCGGCACCAGCTTGGGGCTGGTGGTGTGTGCCGCCGTCTCCACGGGGCCGATCCGCACCGGCAGCGGCCGGCGCGCCAAGGCCGGTCCCAGGGCAACGAAATTGCCGCTTTCCAGGTCGCGGAATGTCTCGGCCTGCCGCCGTTCCATGCCCAGGAGATCGGCCGCACGGGCCATGTCGATATCCAGGAACGTGCGGCCCATGAGAAAATTGGAGGCCTCGGCGGCGACATTCTTGGCGAGCTTGGCGAGGCGCTGCGTGGCGATGACACCGGCCAGCCCACGCTTGCGGCCGCGGCACATGAGATTGGTCATGGCGGCAAGCGATACCCTGCGGGCATCATCGGAGACTTCACCCGCGGCGGCGGGTGCGAACACCTGCGCCTCATCGACCACGACCAGAATAGGATACCATACATCCCGGTCGGCATCGAACAGCCCGCCGAGAAAGGCGGCGGCGGCGCGCATCTGCTGGTCGCTATCCAGGCCTTCCAGGTTGAGCACCACGGAAACGCGATGCTGGCGCACCCGCGCCGCGATGCGCTGGAGATCCGCCTCGCCCCTGCGGGCATCCACCACCACATGGCCGAAACGCTCCGCCAGCGCGGTAAACTCGCCCTCGGGATCAATCACCGCCTGCTGCACCCAGGGCGCGCTCTGCTCCAGAAGCCGGCGCAGGAGGTGAGACTTTCCGGAACCGGAATTCCCCTGCACCAGCAGGCGGGTGGCCAGCAGTTCCTCAAGGTCGAGCACCGCCGTGCCTCCGCCCGCCCGGGTACCGAGGTCGATGGACACCTTGGCGGGCGCCGTCATCGGAACGAACGTCCTGCGGTCAGCGGAGGAAATTTCATGGGGCGACTCATATCGATTCCCGACGCGCATTCAACCGCACTGGCGCACCAGACCGGGGACGGCCGCACCCAGCCCCCCGGTGTGGCCTTGCGACCCGCTGCAACCATGGCGCCCGAAACCGGGTGCGTCTGAGAGATCGTTCAGAACGCGCTGATCCAGGAGCCAAGGTGTCGCGGCGCGCATTGTCCTTGGACGGCTCACACACGAGGGCGGGCTTCGCCCGGTTATTCAGGGAAGGTGGCGCGGCTTAGCTCAGGCTTATTTTGGAGCGCCGCATGGCGGAAGGGGTGGGATTCGAACCCACGGTGGGCTTGCACCCACGGCGGTTTTCAAGACCGCTGCCTTAAACCACTCGGCCACCCTTCCCCTGCACGCGCGGCACGCCATTGCCTCTTACCTCAAGCCGGCCGCCAACGTCGAGGGTCACGGAATGGTGCGCATCCGCCATCCCCGATTTCCAGGCGGCACGATCGGCGATAGGTTGGCGCTCAATCAGGGAGATCTAGGCCCAAATGAGCGATATGCGAGCCGAGCTGGTGCGCAAACTTTGGCACGGCAACGACCCGTTTGATGGCTTCGATCCCACGGGCATCAAGGTGGACAAGCAGGGCTGGGGCTCCACCCACCCCTATCTTGTGACCAGCGTCTATGAGATCCGCCCGATCCTCATCGTGGAGGTGGGGGTCTGGAAGGGCCGGTCCGTCATCACCATGGCGAAGACGCTGCGCGCGCTCGGCATTCCCGGGGTGGTGCTGGCGGTGGACACCTGGCTTGGCAGCGCGGAGCACTGGGCCATTCCGAACATGTTCGCCGACCTGCACCTGAAGCAGGGATATCCGACCCTGTATCATACCTTCATGACCAACATCCTCCATGAAGGCTTGCAGGATCTGGTGCTGCCGTTGCCATTGGATAGCGTGAACGCCAGCGTCCTGATGCGCGGTCACAAGCTCCGCCCGCAGATGGTGCATATCGACGGCGGCCACGATTATCGATCGGTGTCCACCGATATCCTGCAATGGTGGCCGCTGCTGGAGCCCAAGGGCATTCTCGTTGGCGATGATTATCGCGTGGATGGGAATTTCCCCGGCGTGCGGCGCGCTTTCGATGAGCTCGCGGCGGCTGTCGGGGTGGAGCTGGAGCATTCACCCACCAAGTGTCGGATCCGCAAGCCGTGACCCGCGCCGCGCCGGCCGGTCACAAAGGCACCGTTCCGGCGGCGTATAAGGCCGCTGTGGCGCCGGCCACCCCGCTTCAGGCAAGCCGCGTCGCCGCCGCCCGAAATGCCCAATAGGAGGAAACCCCATGGCTTCGTCTCACGGTCGCTTCGTCTGGTATGAACTGATGACCCCCGACATGGACGCCGCCGTCGCCTTCTATGGCGATGTCGTGGGCTGGGGTGCGCAGAAGCTCGACATGCCGGGAATGCCTTACACCCTGCTCACGACCGGCGCGGGTCCCGTCGCCGGCCTCATGAGCCTGCCGCAGGACCTGCGCGACCAGGGCGTGCCGCCGCACTGGACGGGCTATGTTCACGTGGACGACGTCGATGCCACCGTGGGCAAGGCGAAGGCCCTTGGCGGCGCGCTACACGTCGAACCGCGGGATATCCCCGGGGTCGGCCGCTTCGCGGTGATCGGCGATCCGCAGGGCGCCGTCATTTCCCTGTTCAAATGGGAAGACGAGAGCGCCCATCCGCTCCCCGAGCAGATGGCCAAGGGCAATGTCGGCTGGCACGAGCTGATGGCGCGCGACTGGGAGGCCGCCCTGCCCTTCTATGCCGAGTTGTTCGGGTGGAAGAAGGATCAGGCGGTGGATATGGGCGCCATGGGCACCTACCAATTGTTCGGCCTGGACGGCACGGCGCTCGGCGGCATGTTCACCAAGCCCGAGGCCGTCCCGGTGCCGTTCTGGCTGTATTATTTCGTCGTTGGAGATATCGACGCCGCCGGTGGACGCGTGACCGCGGGCGGCGGACAGGTGATCAACGGGCCGATGCCGGTTCCCGGCGGCGCCTTCATCCTCCAGGCGCTCGATCCGCAGGGTGCGATGTTCGCCCTGGTCGGCTCGCGCGAGGGCTGAAGACAACGGCCCCCGCACCCAAGCCGGTGCGGGGGCCTACCATCCGACGATGCGGTTGACGATGAAGCTGAGGACGAAAGACGCCACCAGAGCGATGGCGATCTTCGGGACCAGGCCGAGCTTCAGCCCGCGCGCCCGTTCCAGGCGGTGAAGATGCTCGGCCGCCGCCGCGACCGCTTCCTCGGCGGTGGCCGCCACCGGCGCACCGGGATGGGCGATCATCAGGTTTTCCACATGACCGAAATCCTCGACCAGATGGCCGTCTGAATCGCGGAGCCCGCCTTCGCCCGGCAGCGCCTCGATCCGCGCGACCATCGGGCGGGAATCGTTGGTCCAGAGGAACACGGCCAGGCCACGCGCCTCGCCATAGCCCAATTCCCAAGCCGTGCCGGGATCCATGTGGGCGCCGCGGAACGGCGTGATGTTCGCGATGATGCCATCGGCGCGATCCAGCTGGGCTATGCAGCGGGCGCGAATCTCGGCGGAGGTCACGGCATTGTCCTGGTCGCCGCCGTCGAACGGATGCAGCGCCTTCAGGCCGTGCCGCGAGCACAGCGCGACGAGGGAGTCATAATGCCGGGCGGCATCAGCCCGGAACACGTCCGGTCCTGCGAGATAGACGCGTACCATGCTCGTCTGCGTGCCCCGACTTGCTGAGGCGCGCGGGCGCGTGCCAAGCCTCTTGTATGGACGCCTCTTGTACCGACGCCTCTTATACCGACGTCAGATAGCTCGCCGCAAAGCCGATGACCACCAGCACCAGCCCCACGGCAAGGATGGTGACGATGCGCATCGAGGAAATGCCCTGCCGGGCCTGGGGCGCGGGCTTCACCACTTCCCCTTCGGGTCCGCGCTGGTCGCCCGCGCGGAAGGCAGTTTCCTCGCGCCGTTCGTTCCGGTCTTCCATCTCACATCTCCCTTTCCGTTCGGAGATGTAACGTCCGGACGCGGGTTTCGGTTCGCCGCGCCCGGAATGCCTCAGTGCAGGATCTGCGAGAGGAACAGCTTGGTGCGCTCGTGCTGGGGATTGGAGAAGAAGGCGTTGGGCTCGTTCATCTCGATAATCTGGCCGGCGTCCATGAAGATGACCCGGTCGGCGACCTGCCGGGCGAATCCCATTTCATGGGTCACGCACAGCATGGTCATGCCTTCCTCGGCGAGGCTCACCATGGTGTCGAGCACCTCTTTCACCATTTCCGGGTCGAGCGCGGAGGTCGGCTCATCGAACAGCATGATGCGCGGGCGCATGCAGAGCGCGCGCGCGATGGCAACGCGCTGCTGCTGGCCGCCGGAGAGCTGGCCGGGGTATTTATTCGCCTGCTCGGGGATCTTCACCTTCTTGAGGAAGTGCATCGCCACCTCGTCCGCCTCTTTCTTGGGCATTTTGCGAACCCACATGGGCGCGAGCGTGCAATTCTCCAGGATGGTGAGGTGCGGAAACAGGTTGAAGTGCTGGAACACCATGCCGACCTCGCGGCGCACCTCGTCGATGCGCTTGAGATCGTTGGTCAATTCGATCCCGTCCACGACGATGCGGCCCTTCTGGTGTTCTTCCAGGCGGTTGATGCAGCGGATCATGGTCGATTTGCCGGACCCCGACGGTCCGCAGATGACGATCCGCTCGCCGCGCTTCACGGTGAGGTTGATGTCCCGCAGCACGTGGAAATCGCCGTACCATTTGTTGACGGCGATGAGCTCCACGGCCACCGCCGGCGCATCCGCCTCCGCCGCGGCAATGAGGGGATCGGTGGGAGATACGGAAGACGACATGACACTCTCCCTCAATGACGGTTGGACCGGTCGAGCCGCTTTTCCAGCGCCATCGAATACCGGGACATGCCGTAGCAGAAGATGAAATAGACGAGCCCGGCAAAGCCGAAGCCGGTGAACAGCGTGGTCGGCGTCGCCCAGGATGGGTCGGTGAAGGACGCGCGCAGAATGCCCAGCAGATCGAAGATCGAGACGATCAGGACCAGGGTCGTATCCTTGAACAGGCCGATGAAATTATTGACGATGCCAGGGATCACCAGCTTCAGGGCCTGGGGCAGGATGACGAGGCGCATCATCAGGCCCGAGCGCAGGCCCATCGCCTGCGCGCCCTCATATTGCCCCTTGGGAATCGCCTGGAGCCCGCCGCGCACCACCTCCGCCATGTAGGCGGAGGCGAACAGCGCCACGCCCACGAGCGCCCGCAACAGGCCGTCGATGGTGAAGCGGCCCGGCAGGAACAGCGGCAGCATGTAGGTGGCGAAGAACAGCACGGTGATCAGCGGCACGCCGCGCCAGAACTCGATGAAGACGATGGATGAGATCTTCACCAGCGGCAGCTGGGATCGCCGCCCGAGCGCCAGGAGAATGCCGAGCGGGAGCGACACGACAATGCCGGTGACGGCGATGACCAGCGTGACCAGCAGACCACCCCATTGGCGGGTTTCCACCTCCTGAAGCCCGAAATCCAGGTCCGCCGCCAGCAGCACCAAAGCGAGCACCCCGAAGGCGGACAGCGTCCCCTGGACCGCTCCGCGCCGGCTGCCGCCGAACACGGGGGCGGCCAAGGCGGCAATTGCGCACGCAATCCCCGTCACGACGATGAACTGCACCCAATAGGACAGGCGCAATCCCGCAAACGAGCCCTTGATGTTCTCAAGCCCGGTGCCGCCCAGCAGGAAATTATTGAACGAGAGATTGCCGCCGGTGAGCAGTACGAAGCACACCACCGGATAGACGCCGAAGAAGGCCAGCGCATTCAGTCGCTTGTACGGCACCTTGGGGAACAGCAGCGGAGCGAGCAGCGCCGCGCCCAGGAAATAGACCACGTTCACCCGCCAGCGCTCGCTCTCCGGATAGAAGCCGTAGAGGATCTGGTTGAACTTGGCATAGATGAAGGGCCAGCAGGCTCCCACCGGCCGGCCGATCTTTTCCGGCAGGCACGCATCACGCCCGGCGCCGCTCCAGACCGCATCGAAGATGAAGAATTTCAGCAGTGGGGGGATGGTGACATAGACGACGAAAATGCCGAGCAGGGTCAGCAGCACCTGCCCGACCGAGCCGAACAGATGGGCGCGGGACCAGCCATAGAGGCCGCGATTGGAGACCGGCGCGGGCTCCTGGGGGCGCAGGTCCTTGGGGGCGACGAAGGCCGCCTGGGGTGCGGGGCGCGTTGCGGTGTTCATGGCGCCCTCACCGTTCCACGAGCGCGACGCGCTTGTTGTACCAGCCCATCAGCATCGAGGTGAGAATGGAGATGGTGAGGTAGACCGCCATGGTGATGGCGATGATTTCGATCGCCTGCCCGGTCTGGTTCAGGGTCGTGCCGGCGAAGATGGCGAACAGGTCCGGATAGCCGACCGCGACGCCCAGGGTCGAATTCTTGGTGATGTTGAGATACTGGCTGGTCAGCGGCGGCACGATCACGCGCATCGCCTGCGGGATGACCACCAGGCGCAGCGTCGGGCCCGAGCGCAGGCCGAGCGATTTTGCCGCCTCGGTCTGCCCTTTCGAGACGGCGAGGATGCCGGCGCGGACGATCTCGGCGATGAATCCGGCGGTATAGATCGACAAGGCCATCAGGAGCGATACGAACTCCGGGATCACCCGTACGCCGCCGACGAAGTTGAAGCCCTGCAGGGCCGGCTTTTCCAGGGTCACGGGCACGCCGAGGGCGAAGCAGGTGATGATCGGCAGGCCGACGATGAGGCCGAATCCCGTCCAGAACACCGGGAACTGCTGGCCGGTCGCCAATTGCCGCGCCTTGGCCCAGCGGCCGATCAGGATCGACGCGACGATGGCGACGAAGAAGGCCACCACCACCCAGACGAAGCCGCTCTCAAACACCGGGCGCGGAACCACGAGCCCGCGATTGTTCACGAATACCGACGGCCCCGCCACGTCCCCGGCCAGTGCCCGGAACAGGGAGGAGACGGGCGCAAGGCCGATCCCCGCGAAGCTGTCGGCGAGGAAATTGAACAGCGGCTGGAGGCCGAAGCCCCAGCTCTGCCGCGGATTCGGCATGGCCGCCAGAACCGCCAGGTACCAGAACAGGATCTGGAACAGCGGCGGCAGGTTTCGCGTGACTTCCACATAGGCGGAGGCCAGCGCCTTGATGACCACGTTCTCGGAAAGGCGGGCGACGCCCACGAGAAAGCCGAGGATGGTCGCGAGGATAATGCCGAGGAAGGCGACCAGCAGGGTATTGAGCAGGCCCACCAGGAAGGCGCGGCCGTAACTCATGGATTCCGAATAGGGAATGAGCGTCTGCGTGATGCCGAAACCGGCGGAATTGTCGAGAAAGCCGAAGCCCGAGGCGATGCCCTGCCGGGCAAGGTTGGCCTGGGCATTGGCGAAGAACGACCAGGCAAGCCAGATGAGCGCGATGCCCAATGCGATCTGGATCACTGCGGAACGGAGCGCCGGATCGGTCCAGGACCATTTTCGGCGCGTCGGAGCGGGCTCCGACCAGCGTGCGTCTGTCATCTAGCCCCTCAAGATCCGGGACTCTGCGGCCCCTTTGGAAAGTGCAAAAAATTCGGAAAGGTCGTTCCGTCGCCCCACGGACGGTACCGGGGCCGGCGGGCCCGGCGAAAGGAAATCCGGCGCCCGCAGGGGCGCCGGATCACCGCATCAGCGGACGGGCATGCCGTATTGAAGGCCGCCCTGGTTCCACAGCTTGTTGAGGCCGCGATTGATGGCGAGCGGGGTCGCAGGGCCGAGATTGCGGTCGAAGATCTCGCCGTAATTGCCGACCTGCTTCACGATCTTGACGACCCAGTCATTGGGCACGCCGACCGCTTCGCCATACTTGCCGTCAGACCCCAGCAGACGCTTGATCTCCGGATTCTGGGAATTGATCATTTCCTCCACGTTCTTGCTGTTGACGCCGAGTTCCTCGGCATTCAGCAGGACGTAATAGGTCCACTTGATCAAATCGAACCATTGATCGTCGCCATGGCGCACCAGGGGGCCGAGCGGCTCCTTGGAGATGACCTCGGGCAGAACCACGTGGTCGTTCGCGTTGGTCAGCTTCAGCCGCACCGAATAGAGTTGCGACTGGTCGGAGGTGAAGGCGTCGCAACGGCCGGAATCATAGGCCTTCACCGTCTCGTCGATGGTGGCGAACGCGATCAGCTCATACTTGAGATTGTTGGTGCGGAAATAGTCGCCGACGTTCAGCTCGTTGGTGGTGCCCGTCTGCACGCAGATCGAGGCGCCCGCCAGGTCCTTCACGGACTTGAGGTTGAGCGACTTGCGCACCAGGAAGCCCTGGCCGTCGTAATACATCACGCCGGCGAAGTTGAAGCCGAGGGTGGTGTCGCGCGACATGGTCCAGGTGGTGTTGCGCGAGAGCACGTCGATGCCGCCCGACTGGAGCGCCGTGAAGCGGTCCTTGGCCGAGAGGGGAGAGAATTTCACCTTGGTGGCATCACCGAAGATGGCGGCCGCCACAGCGCGGCAGAAGTCCACGTCGATGCCGGTCCAATTGCCCTTGTCGTCGGGATTGGAGAATCCCGGCAAGCCTTGGGTCACGCCGCAGTTGAGAGCGCCGCGCGCCTTCACGTCGTCAAGCGTCGCGGCATGCCCCGCGCCGACGCCGAGCGCGATCAATCCAGCCACTGCACACAGGATGCGTTTCACGGAAGGTCCCTTCTCTTGTTGCACCTGAAGCGAATCGGACAACGTCCCGCGGTTCGGGATCGACGCCGTTGTCCGGGACGTCGTATGGGATACATCTCAATCCCTCGCGACCGGGTGGTCAATAGCATGCCGCGTGCGTGGGCAGATGCAGGATTAGGCATTTCGGAGCATCCGATGACGCCCACCGATGTTAAAGCAAATTTCGCGCCAGAGACCGAGGTGGTCCGCCTCGGCCGCGATCCGTTTCGTTTCGACGGTTTCGTCAACCCGCCGGTGGTCCGCGGCTCCACCGTGCTCTATCCCACCTATGCCGATCTCGCCGCCCATCGCGGCCGCTACAGCTACGGGCGGCGCGGCAATCCCACCACCGAGGCGCTTGAGACGGCCCTGAAAGCCCTGGAAGGCTCCGACGGCGTGGTGCTGACCCCGTCGGGTCTCTCGGCGTGCTCCATCGCGCTGCTCAGCGCCCTTTCCGCCGGCGACCATCTGTTGATGGTGGACACCGCCTATTTCCCCACGCGCCGCTTCTGCGACACGGTGCTGAAGCAAATGGGCGTGGAAACAAGCTATTACGATCCCCTGATCGGGGCCGACATCCGCACGCTGCTGCTGCGGACCAACACCCGCGCCATCTTCCTCGAAGCGCCCGGCTCCCAGAGCTTCGAGATGCAGGACATCCCGGCCATCACCGGCGTTGCCCGCGCCCACGGCATCACCACGCTGATCGACAATACCTGGGCGACGTCCCTGTTTTTCAAGCCGCATGATTTTGGCGTGGATATCTCCATCCAGGCGGGGACGAAATATATCGGGGGGCATGCCGACCTCAATCTCGGCATCATCTCCGCCGTCGGGCCAAGCTGGCAGCGCGTCCACGCCACCCACGGCGACATGGGAATCTGTATCAGCCCCGATGATGCGGCGCTCGGCTCCCGCGGCCTGCGCACGCTCGCGGTGCGCCTTGAGCGGCATCAGGAGTCGGCGCTGAAGGTGGCCCGCTGGATGCAAGGCCTGCCGCAGGTTTCCCGCGTGCTGCATCCCGCGCTCGAGAGCGACCCCGGCCACGCCATCTGGAAGCGCGACTTCAAGGGCTCCTCGGGCCTGTTCAGCGCGATCCTGAACCCGGTTTCGGATCAGGCGCTCGCGGCCTTCTTCGACGCGCTGGTGCATTTCGGCATGGGCTATTCCTGGGGCGGCTACGAAAGCCTCATCATCGCCTTCGATTGCAGCAGCTATCGCACCGCCACCCAATGGCACGCCGAAGGCCCCGCGATCCGCCTGCACATCGGCCTGGAAAACACGGCCGATCTCATGGCGGACCTGGAGCAGGCATTCGCGAAGATGGCGACGGCGTAGCGCGCGATTCTTCTATTCCCCTCTCCCGCATGCGGGAGGGGGCCGGGCTACGGAGCCGCAAATTCGCTCAGGTGGCTGCGCGATCCGCCCGGCGCTCGCGCAGCGCGAATTGCAGGTTGCGTATATAGATGAAGGTGGAGAGCGCCTGCCCGGCGATGAACACCGGGTCCTTGCGATACAGGGCATAGACCAGCAGCAGCGTGCCGCCGCCCAGCGAGAAGGTCCAGAAGGCGAACGGAATCACCGATCGTCCGGCCCGCTCGCTTGCAAGCCATTGCACCACGAACCGCATGGTGAACAGGATCTGGGCGACGAAGCCGAGGACAACCCACCAATCAAGCTGCGTGACGAACACGTCGTGCAGATAATCCCCGGCGGCGTGGACCAGTTCAACGAGCATTCGGATCAACCTCAACCAGTTCCGGCACGCGACGGCGCCGGATCAGCCACCAGACCCCGAGCAGATCGGCAATGCCGACCCAAAGGCGGTCGAAGAAGCCGTATTTGGATTTGCCGTGCCAGCGCGGCCGGTCCACCACCGGATATGTCACGATGCCATACCCTTCACGCGCGACGAGCGCGGGCGTGAAGCGGTGGAGCCCGTCAAATACCGGCAGGCGCAGATAGAGCTCGCGCCGCACGACTTTCAGGCCGCACCCTGTATCCTTGGTTCCGTCCTGCAGCAATCCCCCCCGCACCGCATTCGCGATGCGCGACTGGACGCGTTTGAAGGCGGTGTCCTTGCGCCCCTGCCGTTCGCCCTGCGCCATGCCGACGCGCGGGCCGCCCGCGTCCAGCACGCGCAGCAGTTCCGGCAGATAGATCGGATTGTTCTGCCCGTCGCCATCCAGCAGCAGCAGGATCTCGCCCGTCGCCGCCCAGGCGCCGGTGTTGACGCCGGCGGATTTCCCGCACGCCTTTGCGTGGCGCAGGATGCGGACATAAGGCCGTGTCGCGGCGACCGCGTTGAGCTGTGCCAGCGTGTCGTCGGCGGACCCGTCGTCCACGAAGATCAGCTCGAACGGCTCCTTGAGCGCGGCGTCGATCTCCGCAACCAGGGGGGCGATGTTCTCCGCCTCGTCCTTGACCGAGATGACGACCGAAAGGCGCGGGTTTTGCGGTGTATTTGGCGCGGGGGAATTCAAGATCTCGCCTCTTCGAGCGCGGACATGCGTGCGGATTTAGGGATAAGGCGGGCAAGCCGGCGTGCGCCCGGCCCCGCCATGGGGCGAATGGCGCCGTCCGCAGCCACGGCGAAGACCAGACGGCGGGCCGCGAACAGCTTCACCAGCAGGATGGTCGAGACACTGGCGAGCGCGGCCCCCGCCAGCACATCGCTGGGATAATGCGAGCCGAGCACCACGCGCGATATGCCCACCAGCGTCGCCACCGCGATCAGCACGCCGCGCGCCCGGGGATAAAGCGCCGCGAAGGCCAGGGCGACCGCGAACACGACGGTGCTATGGCCGGACGGAAACGAGGAGAAGCTCGCCCGCATGGCGAACCAGTCGAACGTGAGCTGCGCGTTCGGCCCCGCGAGATGAAGCGCCATATAAGGCCGCGCACGGCCGAGCAGATATTTCACCACCAGCACCGCCAGACCGACGCCGGCGACATTGAGGAACACGAAGCCGAGCCGCGCCGCCACGGCGGCGGCGATGCGCCGGCCCATGTCGTCAAGGCGAGGCTTGAGCGCCAGCACGCCCAGCAGGGCAAGCCCCAGCGGCCAAAGGATCACGCCGCCGAGTCCGAGCGCGGTGATGCGCTCGAAAAAATGCACCACGCCCATGGGCGTGCGCAGCCGCAGGCCCGGAATCAGCGGATCCACCAGGATCATCAAGGCGGCGATCAGGCTCACGACCAGGATGGCGAGCGACACCCCCTCCACGGCCCCGGCGAGCCCGACCCGCGGCTGCGGCCCGCGCACGGGGCGATGCCAGAGATAGCGCCACGCGGCCAGAAGACTCGCGCATACCGCCAGAAGATCGGCCAGGATGCGGGACAGGCGGCCATTGGCCGCGCTTTCCGGCAGCGCAGCGGGGGTCATTGCGGGCCCTCCGCCGGCCGATAGGCGGTGATGCTCACCTTGCGGCCGCCATTATAGGTGAAGCCGTCCACCGTCGCAGTGGCGCGGTAGGCAAGCCCGATGTCCCGGGCATGCGCCTCGAACAGCGGCTTCATGTCCGCCCCGATGAAGGCGATGGCGCATCCGCCCTTCTTGAGCAGATCTCCGGCCTGATGCGGATCGGTGAACTTGATATCCGTGCCCACCAGGAACACGAGGCTCGGCTCCTGATAGGGGACGGTCGCGACATTTGCCGCCGGGCAGCCGCTTTCGCGGACGATCTCGGCGAGGCGCTGGGAAATCCACACGCCGCGCATCTGCGGCAGCAGCACCCCGAACACGCCCCAATACAGAACGAGGGCGCCCAGCATCGCGACCAGGAAGGCCGCCTGCGGTCCCGGCACGGCGATGCTGCGCGCGGCGGCCACCAGCAGCACAACCGCCACCGCGAGCAGCGGCCAGGCGGCGAGCGCAAGCCCATTGCCGAGATAGTGGAACCCGACCGCCAGGACAATGAACAGCAGGCCGCCGAGGATCGGCCAGAGATTGGCGAAATCCCGCATCCGCCGCCCCTGCCCGACCAGCGCGCCGCGCTCCATGGCGAGAGCGGCGAGGATGGCGAGGCCCGGATAGAGCGGGAGCACATAATGCGGCAGCTTGGTCGCGGTGATCTCGAACACGATCCAGGCGGGTACGACCCAGGCCAGCAGAAAGCGCACCGCGCGGTCCTTGCGGGCGCGCCACGCGAACGGCACCGCCATCGCCACGACGGCGATCGCCGGCCAGAAGGTGCCCCACATGGCGAGCAGATAGGTGCCCGGTGGCCCCCAATGCCCCTCCTGCCCGTCCGTCACCTTGCCCAGCATGTCCACGCCGACCGCGAGCTTGTAGAAGGTGCCGTTGGTGACGAAATAGATGGCGACGAACCACGGCAGGCAGATCAGCGCGCACCAGACGAGCCCGGGCAGCGGCTTCAATCGGCGCAGGAAACCGCCGGATCGCTCGATGATCCCCAGCACCAGGATCGGCAGGCCCACGAACAGGGGCGCCATGGGTCCCTTGATCATGATGCCGACGCCAAGCCCGGTCCAGAAAAGCGCCGCCCAGGCGAAATCATGCTTCCGGTCGGCATCCGGCCGCACATAGACCCGCGCCAGGGCTGCCATGGAGCAGAGCGTCGTGAACAGCAGCATCGCGTCGGTCTTGGCGAGGCGGGCTTCCACCCCCAGCAGGACACAGCTCGCCATCATGAGGCCGGCCAGCAGGGCGCCACGCCGCGAGACGAAGTTCAGCGCGGCCCAATAGGTGAGCAGCACGGCGCCGATGGCGGCGAACAGGGACGGCAGGCGATAAAACAGGATGGAGGAGCGCGCCGAGGGGCCGACCACGGCCTCGGCGATGGTCACACTCGCGGCCTGGAGCCAATGAATGCCGGCCGGCTTCTTGTAGCGCACCTGATCGTGGAATCGGATGTCCACGTAATTGCCGCTCTCCAGCATCTGCTTCGTGGCCTGGGCGAAGCGCGCTTCGTCCCGGTCGATGGGCGAGATGCCGGAGATGCCCGGGACGAAGGCAAGCAAGGCCACCACCACCAGCGCCAGCACGGCGCGCGCATGGCTTGCAGCCATGCGATCGAGGCCTTCGCTGAGGAAGGTCCCAATATCGATGGCCCGGGTGCGGCGCGTGCCGGCGGGCTCGGAAATGGCCATGCGTTCAGTCGGGTCCGGTCGTTCAGGGCGCGGGACCATAGCAGAAACGCCCGCGCCGGAAAGAGCCACCTCCCCGCTTGGCCACGGCCATGTTCCCCTGACCCTGCACTGACCGAGCAGATGGGCGGAAGAATGGCGTTCCGCCCCCTTCCGCCTCAGGCCGCCTCAGGCCGCCTCAGGCCGCGTCGCCGAATTCGTCCCAATCGAGTGCCGCACCGAAGGCAAGCCAGCGGGCATTGCCGCCCAGCACGCCGGCGAGCGCCGCGCCGTCGGGAATCAGGATCGGCAGGGCGGCAAGGATGGCGCCCGGTCCGGCAGACCCTCCGCCCCAGACCATGCGCTGGGGACAATGGGCCCGCAACCGGCGAGCCGCGCGCTCCAGGACCGGCGGGCTGGCGTCTTCGCAAAGCCGCAGGCGCAGCCACAGATCGGCGTGGCCACCAGACGCGATCTCGGCCGGCGCCTCATTGTGCGGCTCGGCACCGATGCGGTAATCCATCAGCACGGGCACGGCGTGCCCCAGTGCGAACGGCAAGGCGAGGTGCGCCTCGGCGCCGCAAAGCTGGAGATGCAATCCAAAGGCGCCGAGCCGCCGCATCAGCGCGCCCACGGCGGTCTGTCCTGCGGCGGCGAGGTCCGCGCCGTCGATCGAAACCGCGGCGACACCGCGCCGGGCCATGTCTGCCAGGCTTCCCGCATCGAGCCAGGCATTTCCAGGCACCACGGCACGCAAACGCGCCGGCGCTCGCGTCACCACCCATTCGACATCGCAGAGCAACGCCGGCGCGGGCAGGCTGATCATGGCGGCCGCGGTGCCGGTCAGGTCCATCCGCCGGATCAGAAGCCGCGCCAGGGCTTGCGACCGTTCCCCGCCATCCCGCGCGGATGCGGCAAGGGCGTCGCGATCCGGCAAGTGCAGGCCTGCGTCCACCAGATCGATGCCGCCCGCGGTCTCTATCCCCGCATGAAGGGTCCGTGCGTCGATGGCTTTCATGTCTTCCGTCTCAGCCTCAGCGTCCGGCAGTGTTTTCGCGCCAACAGGCAACGACACTACCCGAAGACTCCAAGATAACGGAAGCCGACTTAACGCTTATTGCATCCAGCCTGGATGGAATTCATCTCGCCTGTTTTATTGCGTTGCACTATTTCGTCAGAATGAGCTTGCCCTGTGAGGTGAGCCGCAGCTGGTACACTTGCTCTCCATGCGCGATCGTGATGACGCGCCCGGCAGCAAACAGGTCGCGGCTGTCCAGCTGCAATCCGATCATCGGCAAAGCCCGGGCCTTGCTATCCGCCCCCCAGGCCGCGCCACCATGTTCATGTTTCGCCATTTTGAATTACTCCAAATCGAATTCTCAAAATGAACGGCTTAGAGCAAGTTTATGCGCTCCTTAGAACCATTCAATATTAGATCATCCCCACATGAATTCTCAGTAATACATTAAGTGGCGCAAATCAACGCAGGCGCGTCAAGGCGTTTCGCAACGCACGCGGCGTAGCGGCGAGAGGGGGCCAAGAGAGCTTGCGAGAGGTCTGGAAAATCAACGCCGCCGGGCCGATGCGGCCCGGCTTTGGAACAGCACCAAACTGTGCTGCGGCCCGGGCGCTTTATTCCGCCGGCGCGGGCGGAGGCGCCGGCTGCGGGTCCTCGCCGCCGGAGACCGCGCGGGTCACGATGCGGTCGAAGCGGTCGAGATAGAGATAGATCACCGGGGTGATGTAGAGGGTGAGCAGCTGGGACACCAGCAGACCGCCCACCACCGCGATGCCGAGCGGCTGGCGCAATTCGGAGCCCGCCCCGGCCCCGAGCGCGATCGGCAGCACGCCGAAGATCGCCGCCAGCGTGGTCATCATAATCGGGCGGAACCGCATCAGGCAGGCTTCCCGGATGGCGTCCTGCGCATCCACACCCTCGCGCCGCCGGCCGAGGGCGAAGTCGATCATCATGATCGCGTTCTTTTTCACGATGCCGACCAGCATCACGATGCCAATGATGGCGATGACCGACAATTCCATGTCGAACACCATCAGCGTCAGAATCGCCCCGATGCCGGCCGAGGGAAGGCCGGAGAGGATCGTCAGCGGGTGGATGAAGCTTTCGTACAGGATCCCGAGCACGATGTAGATCACCACCACCGCGGCGAGGATCAGCAGCGGCTGGTTGGAGAGCGAATCCTGGAACACCTGCGCGGTGCCCTGGAAGCCGGTGGTGACCGTCGCCGGCAGGTTGGCCGCCTGCTCGGCCGTCCGAATCTGCTCCACCGCCTGGCCGAGCGAGGTGCCCGGCGCGAGGTTGAAGGAGATGGTCACCGCCGGCTGCTGCTGCTGGTGGGCAATCTGGAGCGGGCCGACCGTGCGGCGGATCTCGGCCACCGATTCCAGCGGCACCACGCCCCCCTTCGAGGTGCGCAGGTACACTTTGCTGAGATCATTGGCGTCCCGCTGGAAGCGCGGCTGCACCTCGGCGATGATCGCATATTGGTTGGTCGAGGTGTAGAGCGTCGCCACCTGGCGGGTGCCGAACTGGGTATAGAGTGCATCGCGCAGCTGGGCTTCGGTGATGCCGAGGGCCGCTGCCTTGTCCTTGTCGAGGTCGATGGTGAGCTGCGGGTTCGAGATCTGCAGGTCAGAGGTCACGTCGCGCAGGCCGGGCAGTTCAGAAAGCCGGTCCAGCAACGCCGGGGCGGTGGCATAGAGCGCGGCGGTGTCGGAGCTTTGCAACGTGTATTGATATTGGCTCTTTGACGCGACCCCGCCGATATTGATGTTCTGGACCGGCTGGAAGAACACATTGACGCCGGGGATCGCGGCGACCCGCTTGCGCAGGTCCTGGATCACCTGCGTCGCATTCTTGCTGCGCTCCGCACGCGGCTTCAGCGCCACGAACAGGCGGCCGGTATTGGTGGTGCGGCTCACCCCCGTGGCGCCGGCGGTGGAGACCAGATAGGCGACGCTCGGATCTTCGCGCACCACGTCCGCGACCCGCTTCTGCCGCTCCACCATGGCTTCGAACGAGGTGTCGGTCGCCGCTTCCACCGTGCCGGTGATGAAGCCGGTGTCCTCGGTTGGAAAAAAGCCCTTGGGGATCGCGATATAAAGCGCCACGGAGGCAAACAGGGTCGCGAACGTCACGCCCAGCATGAACGGGCGGTGGCGCAGCACGAAATCCAGGCTGCGGCGATAGCCGCCGAGCCAGGCTTCGAACATGGCCTCGGTCACGCGGAAGAAGGCGTTGGGCTTCTTGTGATGGTCCACGGGCTTGAGGACGCGGGCGCAGAGCATCGGCGTCAGGGTGAGGGAGACGAAGCCCGACACCAGGATGGCGATCGAGATGGTCACCGCGAACTCGCGGAACACGCGCCCGACGACGCCGCCCATGAACAGCACCGGGATGAACACCGCCACCAGGGAGATGGTCATGGAGATGATGGTGAAGCCGATTTCCCGCGCGCCGAGGATCGCCGCCGCGAACGGCTTCATGCCGTTCTCGATGTGGCGGTAGATATTCTCCAGCACCACGATGGCATCATCCACCACGAAGCCCACGCACAAGGTGAGCGCCAGCAGCGTCATGTTGTTGATGGAGAAATTCAGCACCCACATGGCCGCGAAGGTGGCGATGATGGAGATCGGCAGCGCCAGGGCCGGGATGATGGTCGCGCGCACGTTGCGCAGGAACAGGAAGATCACCAGGACCACCAGCACGATGGCTTCCATCAGCGTCTTCTGCACGTCCGCCACGGCATCGCGGATGGACACAGAACGGTCGTTCAGCACCTGAATGTTGACCGAGGCCGGAAGCTGGGCGCGGTATTGCTCCAGATGGGCGCGCACTTCGTCCACCACCGCCACCGTATTGGCTTCGGGCTGGCGCACGACGGCGAGCACGATCGAGCGCTCGTCATTGAACCAGGAGGCGATGCGCTCGTTCTCGACGCCGTTGGTGATGCGGGCGATCTCGTCCAGCCGCACCGGCGCGCCATTGCGCCACGCCACCACGAGACGGCGATAGACGTCCGCATCGGCCTTGGGAATGCCCATGTCGATGGTGATCGACTGCTTGGGGCCGGACAATTGCCCGATGGGCGTGTTGGACGCGGCAGCCTGGATCGCGCCTTGAATGTCGGCGGCGGAAATGTTGCGCGTGGCCGCCGCGGCGGGATCGACGCGGATGCGCACGGCATATTTCTGGGTGCCGAAAATCTGCACCTGCGCCACGCCGGGCAATTGGGAGATCTGCTGGCCGATGATGGTATCGGCGTATTCATTCACCGATGACAGGGGCAGCGTGTCGGAGGAAATGGCGAGCAGGATCACCGGAGCGTCGGCGGGATTCACCTTCCGAAAGCTGGGCGGGGTGGTCATTTCGTCGGGCAATTGCCGCTGCGCCACCGAGAGCGCCGATTGCACGTCGAGGGCGGCCGCATCGATATTGCGGGACAGGTCGAACTGGATGGTGATCGAGGTCGAGCCCTGGGTGCTCGACGAGGTCAGCGAGGTGATGCCGGAAATGGTCGAAAGCTGGCGCTCGATCGGCGTCGCCACCGCGGAGGCCATGGTTTCCGGGCTGGCGCCGGGGAGGGTCGCGGTGATGTTGATGGTGGGAAAGTCCACCCGCGGCAAGGCCGCCACCGGCAACAGGCGATAGGCGAACAGGCCGGCCACGATCAGCGACAACATCATCAGCGTCGTCAGGACGGGCCGGCGGATGCAGAGTTCCGCGAACATCGGCTCAGCTCCCGGCCGGCCGCTGGGGCGGAACGGTCTTCACGTCCACCCGACTGCCCGCCCGAAGGGAAAGCTGGCCCTCCGTCACCACCGTCTCGCCATCGGAGAGGCCTTTGGTGATCACGGCCTCGCCGTCCACCGTACGGGCGACCGTGACCGGGCGGACTTCCGCCGCCCCCTTTTCGATCACGAACACGAACGCACCATTCTGCCCGTTCTGCACCGCCTCCGCGGGAACGGCGATCACGTCCGGCTCCATGCGCAAGGTCACGGAAACGTCGCCGAGAGTGCCCGGCCACAGGCGCTCATCATCATTGGCGAACAGGGCTCGCACCATCAGCGTGCCGGTCTGCGGGTCAATCGTATTGTCGATCGCCACCACCCGTCCGCCGCTGATGCGGTCGTTGCTGCCCTGGAGGCGCAGGTCCACGTCCGCCTTGCCCATGGCGGCCCGCACTTCGCCCACATAGCGCTCCGGGACGCCGAAGGTGACGTAGATGGGCTTGAACTGGCGGACCGTTGCGAGCGTGTCGTCCACCCGGATCACCGCCCCCGGCCGCACGCCGGAAATGCCGATCCGGCCCGTCACCGGAGAGGCAATCTCATAATAGGTGCGCTGGACGCGCAGGTTCTGAAGATTGGCCTCGTCCTGCTCCACCGTCGCCCGTTGCATGTCGGCGGTGGTCTTCGCGTCGTCGAGCTGCACCTGGGACACCGCGCTGCGGGCGAGCAGCCCGCTGTAGCGCTCCACATCCCGCTGCGCTTTCTCAAGCTGCACCTTGTCCTTGGCGAGGGTCGCTTCGGCCTGGCGGATCTGCGCATCCACCTCGCGCGCGTCAAGCACCAGCAGGACATCGCCCTTCTTGACCGCCGCGCCGTCCTCGAACAGCACCTGCTCCACCCGGCTGGTCACGCGGGCGCGGATCGCCACCGTCACCAGAGGCTCCACCGTCCCCAATGCCTCGAGGCGCAACGGCATGTCCTTCTGGATCGCCGGCGCCACCAGCACCGGCACGCGCCGTTCCTGCTGCGCCTGGGCGTTCGCTGTGCCGCCCGTCTTGCCGATCAGACCGTGGGTCCATGCATAGGCTGCCACGCCGATCGCGGCAAAGCCGAGAACGAGAATGAGCACTCGGCGCCCGTTCGCACTGTGTCCCGCACCCATGAACACCTCAACCGCAGAAGCCGCACCTGACCGGATCGAGCGAATGCGACCCGACCTTCCGTAAGCCTACCTCCATTTGACCCTGAATGGACGTTAAGGAAAGCGACTTTTGCCCGCGTCGCGCCCATTAACGCATCCGTGATAATCGAGCGGGCACGGCGTCCGCGGAAAAGCCGGCGCTCACCCGTATACCGCTATCGCCTTTTCCAGCCGCTCCAGGGCGGCATCCAGCGTCTCGTCGCGTTTGGCGAAGCAGAAGCGCACCACCGAGCGCACCGCATCCTGCGCATAGAAAGCCGAGACCGGGATTGCGGCGACGCCATAGGTGCGCACGAGATCCAGGCAGAAGGCCTCGTCGTCCAGCCCCGGATCGAGGGCGGCAAGGTCGATGGACAGAAAATAGGTCCCGGCGCTCGGCAGCACCGGAAAGCCGAGCGCGGACAGGCCGCCGGCGAGGCGATCGCGCGCGCGTTGGAGTTGCGCGCGCATGTCCTCGAAATAGCGGTCCTCCTTGCCGAGCCCATAGGCGACCGCCGCCTGGAGGTTCGGCGGGGTGGTGAAGGTGAGAAATTGGTGGGCCTTGGACAGAACGCGCATCAGATCCGGCGGGGCGCAGACCATGCCGACCTTCCAGCCGGTCATGCCGAAGATCTTGCCCGCGGACCCGATCTTGACGGTGCGTTCCCGCATGCCCGGCAGCGCCATGAGCGGGAGATGCCGGCGGCCGTCGAACACCACGTGCTCCCACACGTCGTCGCAGACCGCGAGCGCGTCGAAGGCGATGCAATGATCGGCCAGCAGCTGAAGTTCAGCGCGGCTGTGCACGACCCCCGTCGGATTGTGGGGATTGTTGAACAGCACCAGCTTGGTGCGAGGGCTGAACACCTGCGCCAGCTGCTCGGCCGTGATCCGCCAGGCGGGCGGCTCCAGGCGGACCAGGCGCGGCACGCCGCCGGCGCGCAGCACCAGCGGCAGATAGGCGTCATAGAGGGGCTGAAACAGCACCACCTCGTCGCCCGGCTCGATCAGCGCGAGCAGAGCCCCCGCCAGCGCCTCGGTGGCGCCCGAGGTCACCATGATCTCGCTTTCGGGATCGAGGTCGAGCCCCTGCCAATGGCGATAATGCGCCGCCGCCGCCTGGCGCAATTGCGGCAGGCCCATCATGGGCGGATATTGGTTCCAGCCGTTCAGCACCGCATCGGCCGCCGCCTGGCGGACATCGAGGGGACCCGGATCATCGGGAAATCCCTGGCCGAGATTCACCGCCTCGTGCGTGCGGGCGAGACCGGACATCACCTCGAAAATGGTGGTCGGCAGCGCGGAATAGACCGGATTGAGGCTTCGCCCGGGACGGAGCGGGGCGGCGGCTGGCTGGGACATGGGACGCACGCGTTCGTTCTTTGAAGGGTGGGCATTCAAACCGGCGAGTGGCAGAGCGGGAATTCCCGCGCCCGTCAAGGCGCATGCGCGATTTTCGCCGGATACCTTTGCTCAGGCGGTTTTCACCTCGGGGGCGGAAAGCGGGACCAGCGCGGCCGCGAGTTCCTCGTCGGTCACGGTGGACATGGGCTTCAGCAGCTTGGCCGCGCGGGTGCGCTCGCCGGCGCGCATGACGAGGATCACGGTCTCGGCGCCACCACAGGCGGGATCGCCACAGGCGATCTCGCTGACCGAAACCGACGCGTCATCGTCGAGACCCAGAATGCGCCGGACGCTTTCGGCGAGCGTGCGGCCCGCATCGCGCGCGCCGGCCCCCTCGCCCCGTCCCCGCATGAACAATCGCACCATCAGGTCCCTCCCTGGCTGCGCCGTGGCCGTGCCGCGCCGCACACCTGACGCTCAAAATGTGTCCGACTGATTGCGGCCTTTGCGCGCCAGGCGCAGAAATCCCTGGATGAATTGCGTGCCGCGTCCGGCATCCGAGCGCTCCAGGCGCAGGGCCGCCAGCGTCACGCGGCCGTTTTCCACCTGCCGTACTTCGATGGCCGCGTGGCCGAACACGATCCGCATGCCGGGCGCGGGCCGATCGTCCGTGCGGTCGGCGAACGCGGCCGCCACGGTGAAGTTGCGATCCTTGGGCGGGATGGGCAGGCCGTAAAGTTCGCCGATGTCGCCCAGCCGGATGTCACCCGCGAACGGGAATGCGGCATCCTGCCCCCAGACCAGTTCCTCCAGCATGAACAGACGGTCCAATTGGTGGACCCGCTGCGGCGGGGTCAGCAGGTAGACATAATCGCGGGCCCGCAGAAGGCCGGCCTCCTCCGGGCCGAGGACCTTGCCCTCGCGCACCACCAGGACCATGCGCGCCCATTCCGGCAGCAGATCGGCCCGGATGCCGACGGTTCCGGCCGCGACGGGATAGGCCACCAGCTCATGCTCGCTCTGCCCCGGAAGGTCGATCTCGAAGCGCTGGGGCTCGCGCAGCGGATCGGCCAGCGCCACATCCAGCCGCCGCGCGGCGAGGGCGAGCGTCCAGCCGTGGAGCAGCAGCGAGGCCACCACCACGATGAAGGCGATGTTGAAATAGGTGTGCGCCCCGGGCAGGCCTGCGAGCATGGGAATGGTGGCGAGGAAGATGGACACCGCGCCGCGCAGGCCCGCCCAGGAGACGAAAAGCTTTTCCCGCAGCGAAAATCCGAACGGCCACAAGCACAGGAACACCGTCGCCGGCCGCCCGAGAAGGATCAGGAACGCGGCGACGCCGAGCCCCGGCAGAATTGCCCCGATCAGGCTATGAGGCGAGACCAGGAGGCCGAGCATCACGAACATGACGATCTGGCACAGCCAGGTCACCGTATCGTGGAAGCTGGTAATCGCCGCCAGCGCCCGCACCGGTCGGTTCCCCACCACGAGGCCGGCGAGGTAGACGGCGAGAAAGCCGGAGCCGTGCAGCACCGAGGTGAAGGCGAAGATCACGATTGCCGAGGCCACCACGAACACCGGATGCAGGCCCGCCGGGAGGTCCACGCGGTTGATCATGAAGGTCAGCAGGAAGCCCCCTGCGACGCCGAACACGATGCCGAGGGCGAGTTCCTGTCCCGCGCCGGCCAGGATGTCCCATCCCGCATGGGCGGTGCCCGCCATCAGCAGTTCCACCAGGATGATGGTCAGGAAGACGGCAGCGGGATCGTTCGTGGCCGATTCGATCTCGATGACCGCGCCCACCCTGCGGCCGAGGCGCAGGCCTTGGGCGCGAACCAGGAACAGCACGGCCGCCGCATCGGTCGACGCGACGATGGCGCCCACCAGCAGGCCCTCGAGAAAGCCCAGCCCCAGCAGCAGCATGGCCGCACCGGCGACGAGCGCCGCCGTCATGAACACACCGACGGTGGACAGGAGGAAGGCCGGGCCGAGCGCGCCGCGCATGCTGGTCGCCCGCATGCGCAGGCCGCCGTCGAACAGGATCACCGCCAGCGCGGCCGAGCCCACGATGTAAGTGGCCCCATAATCGCTGAAATGAATTCCGCCCGGGCCGTCCTCTCCGGCGAGCACGCCGATCAGAAGAAAGATCAGCAGCAGCGGAGCACCGAAGCGGGCGGCCAGCAGGCTCGACAGCGTGCCGACCACGACCAGGGCCGCGCACACCAGAAGCACCAGATTCGAGAGGCCGATCACTTCCATCCGTGCCTGAATCCCTGCATTCGTCTGAGTCCCTCGGGCCGGGAGCGCTTGCCTGTAGCCCGATTGCGGCGCTGGGCGTATAAAAACCCCATGTGACGCTGAGGCCAACAAGACGTGCCGCGGCAGATCAGCCGAAGATGGATACGACCCATGCCGTCAGATTTCGCTGCCCATGCCTTTCTGGTCCGGGCGTGCTTGCGTACCGCATCGGGCGCCACCGTGTTGGAACCCGATACCGTTTGTTTCGATCTGGATCTGGCCTTGCAGATCGCGGGCGACGACCTTCCCTTTGTCGCGGGCGTGGCGGTGTTCGCGCTGGATGCGGACGGGCAGTTGCTGAGCCGCTTTCCCTTGCTGAGCAAGGGCGTGCACGTTTCCCCGCCGCAGCCCGTCGCCCTGGTGTGGCCGCGCCCGGCGACGGCGAAGGCCATCGCGGCGGCCTGAGGCCTGTGCGGATCGGCGGTCAGCCGCGATTCGCCATGAAACGCACCGCTTCGATGGGCGATGTGAAATTGTAGATGCGCACTTTCTTGCTGCCGCAGAGATCGCAGCGCAGGTTCACGCTCTGCGCCACCCCCTCCTGTTCCGCTTCCGACGGCTGAAGCCGTGGCGATTCAGAGGAAATGATGGAGCGGCGGCGGCATCTTGGGCATTCAGCACAGATCATTCTGCACTCTAGCGCCAAATGGGCTGGTGATCATAGCGTTCCGCGCGGCACGCGGGCATTGAGGAAGAGGCCGGCCCAGGCCTCCGGCGGCAACGCATCGCGCAGCCCGAGGCAATCGAGAAACCCGGGCACGATCGATCCCTGCGTCTCGGTGATAGAATCATAATCCAACACCATCACCGAATCGGTCCCAAACACCTGCCGGAACGGGGCGAGGCGCGCCTCATAATCCCAGAGCCAGGAATCATCTTCGGTATAATTATATTCCTCGCGCTGGATGACGCCGCCCCACAGAGACCGGACCCTTTCGAGCTGGGCGCGATAGGAGGCCATATAGGCCGTCTTTTCCCGCAGGCAGGCGATGATCCGCACCGGTTGGGGGAGCACATCCCGCAGCCAGACGATTTCGTCCTCATGGCGCAGCAGGCACAAGCCCTCGGCGGAGAACAGGCAGATGCGGCCGGCATGGGACGCGCCGAAGGCAGCAAGCTCCTGCGCCACGCTTGCGCGGTAGGATTCGTCAAAGACCAGGCCGCTGCCGAGCCGAAACGTGGACGGGCGATGCGGGCGCATGGCGGCCGCATGCAATTCCACATGATTGTCGACGAGGTGGCGCCCGCTGAAATACGCGCACCCCGCCCGCAGAAGCGCCTCGCGCCCGTGCCCCAGCACATGCTGAATGGAGTTCGTGCCGGTCTTGTGAAAGCCGATATGGACGATGCTGCCGGTTCGCTGGATCACGATCGCGCTCTCCGCTCAGGGCCGGCTCGCACCCCTTATTCATGCGCCGGCCACATAGACTCTGGCGGGAAGGGCGCATGATTTGCACGCGAAATTCGCGGCCCGATGACCGCCTCGCGGCGCGGCGGCGAGGGTCCGCGGGCGTCGCATGGCGACCCCGGCAGGGCTCGAACCTGCGACCTGCCGCTTAGAAGGCGGCTGCTCTATCCAGCTGAGCTACGGGGCCGGCGCAGCCGTTCTAACATGAACGCGCGGCGGTTTCGCCCCACGGCGCGGCCTCATCCACCGATCGCGAAATGCTCAGTGCGTCCACTGGCCCAGGCGGCGGAAGGAGAAATTGTCCGAATAGGCGATCTTGCGGCGCACCGGCTCGTGCGGCTCGAACACCTGGTAAGGAATGGCGCGGCGCTCGGCATAGGCCACCGCTTCTTCCTTGGTCTCGAAACGCAAGTGAATCTGGCTCTTCATATCGGCGGAGCTGGTGTAGCCCATCAGCGGCTCGACGGAACGGGCCCGCTCGGGTTCGTATTCGAGCACCCAATGCTTGGTCTTGCCGACACCGGACTGCATTGCATTGCGCGCCGGCTTGAAGATGCGTGCCACCATTGCTCGCTTGCCCCGATGTCTCGCCGGCCCGAAGCCGGAGGTGCGCCCCCCGACAGGCCGCGCCGCCGAAAATTGGTAAGTTGGGATGCTTCTAGCGTGGCGCGAAGGCGCTGGCAATGCGTGCCCGCTTCCCCCGCCGCCGCCGAAACCGGCAGCGGCGGGGGCTTGGTCGCGAGGATCAGGAGTTGATCATCTTCAGGCAGGTGGCCGCAGCCTCCGCCGAGGCGCGCGCGGTGCCCCCGTTGATCTGGCCGGACATGGCAAGGCTCTTGGTCTGGGCGGTGATGATGGCGCGCGCATCGACGCCAGGCTTGATCTGCGGCGCCGCGGCGGCGTAGATCGCCTGCGAATCGGCGCCGAGGCCGGCGGCGCATTTGTTGGCGGCGGGACGATCCGCGAACACCGAGGTGGAGACAAGGCAAAGGCTCAGGGCCGCGATCATTTTAAAGGTCACAGGCTTCTCCATCGTGATGGCGTTAGGCCGCTTCAGCGGACGCCGACTCGGTTCACAGGTCCCCCGGCATTTACGCCATATCCTGGCGCGCCGACACCAACACCAGGTGCAACGCCGACACCCGCGGCGCCAGCACCGACCCCGGGCCGGACCCCAACCCCGGTGCCGTTGGCGACACACCCAGCCGGATAACCGGGCCGGGTGCAATGGACCACGCGGGGTGCAGGGCGCACCACGCAACCGACGGGAACGCCCGGGCCGGTGCAATAGACCACGGCCTGGCTTGGAGTGGGCATGGCGGCACCGGCAGCCAATGCCAAAACGGCTGCGGAAAGCGTGACAGCGAGGCGAGACATGGCTCAACTCCCAGAGAAATCGGCGTTAAGGGTTAGGCGTGCGAACGGAGGTTCTCAATGGCGATTCTTGACCCTTCAGGGCAATAAAGGGGGAAGATCTTCCCGGATATGCCTCGCCACCTGACGCAGGCGTGCTAAACGACGGTATTTCTGACTGCTTGTCTCAAACTTGCGGCTGGCGGGAGACCGAGGCGCGGAATGGACGAAAACCAGCGATCCTCTGTGGGAGCATCACGCGAAGCGGCCTCTTCCGCGACGTTTGATGACGCTTTTATGTACATGGCGGCGCTGCGCCAGCAGCCCGGCTTCGCGGCAGCCGTCGATCAGGCCGCGCGCGGCCTGCTGGGCATGTATCGCGGCCATCTGCTGCCGAACCGCATTCTCAACGATCGCGGACGTTTGGCGCTCGCCCTGGGCACGCTCTATCTGCATCACGAGCCGGACCGGAACGGCGTGGGGCTCACCGTCACGCGGCTCACCAACCTGTGCCAGGACACCGGCATTTGCAGCCGCGGGCGCGCCAAGGCGATGATCCTGCTGATGCGATGGGCGGGGTTCCTGGAAGTCGGACGGGCACCCGATACCCGCGTGCCGAGCGGGCGCACGCGTCCGCTGGTGCCGACTCAGCGCCTCGTGGACGAGCAGACCCGGCGCTGGGTGGTGCTGAGCAGCGCGCTCGCGCGCCTCGATCCGCTGGGCGGCGGAATCCTCGCCGGGCTGGAAAATCCAGGCTTCTTCGGCGCGCTGGTCCGCCAGTTGGGCCGGCGCTACCTGGCGGGCATTCGCCTGCTCGAAGCCGCCCCCGCGCTGGCCCTGTTCGCGGACCGGGACGGCGGGCTGATGATGGCGTTCTTCCTCGCGATGGCCGCAAGCGATGCGCAGGCCGCCGGCAGCGAAGCACCGGTCGCCGTGTCCATCTCGGCGCTGGCGCGCGGGTGCCATGTGTCGCGCGCGCACATCCTGAAACTGGCGCGCGAGGCGGAGGCGGAAGGGCTGCTGCGCCGTCTTCCGGGGCCGGACGGCGGAATCGCGGCGACCTCCGCGCTGCATGCCGGAATAGAGGATTTCTTCGCCGCTGCCTTCTCGGTACTGATGAGCAGCGGACGTGACGCCTTGGCCGAAATAGAGGCGCGCCCGCAGGCGGAAGCGGACACGATCGGCCGCCCCCCGTTGATCCCGCCTTCGCCGCACACCGGGTGCGGCTCCGACATCAGGGCCTGAACCTAGGTGTTGAGTCCCAGCATGTCATGGCTTGGTTGACGGACGAACAGTTCCGGCTTTTCGGAGCTGATTTGTTTGATGGCCTCAAGCGGGGTCTTGAAGCGGAGGGCCTTGAGCTGCTTGGCGTAGTTGTAGGCCAACAGCCAGTCCCGAACGTGGCGCCTCAGATCGTTGATCGAGGCGTAGTGGAAGGCGCGGACGGTCGCGTCCTTGATGGTGCGAACCATCCGTTCGGCCTGCCCGTTGGTCCAAGGGTGATACGGCTTGGTGAGCCTGTGCTCTATATCGTGTTCGGCACAGACGCTTCCGAAGACGTGGGCGACGGAGCCGCCCTTGGCCCTCTTGTCGTGCTGGACGAACTGAACGCCGTTGTCGGTCAGCACCGTGTGGATCTTGTAGGGGACCGCCATGAGAAGAGCCTTGAGGAAGCCCGCCGCGACCAGCTTCGTCGCCTTCCGGTAGATCCTGGCGAAGACCAGCTTGGATGTGCGGTCGACGGCCACGAACAGATAGGCCTTGCCGCCCTCGTAGCGCAGTTCGGCGATGTCGAGGTGGAAGTAGCCGATCTCGTAGGCTTTGAACCGCTTGGGTTTTTCGCGATCGGCCTTAGGCAGGCGAGAGATGCCGTGCCGTTGAAGGCAGCGGTGCAGCGATGAGCGCGTCAGGCGCGGGATGACGTCCTTCAAGGCGACGAAGACATCGTCGAGCGGCAGGCGAGCCTGCACGCGCAGAGCGACGATCGCCGCCTCCTCAATGGCTGAGAGGGTCGAACTGTGCCGCTCCTTCGGGCCCATCGGCTCGTCTGCCACTGTCCGGCGGGATCGCCACTTCCTCACCGTCTTCTCGTTGATCCCGAAGCGTCGCGCGAGTTCCGCGGATGAAGCTTGCGATCGCTGTAGCTCCGCTCGAACGGCGTGCGTGGTCTTGGCGCTCCCGTGAAGAACCTGGCCCATAGCGTGTCCCTCTCCAACGGAGATAACGATACGCCATCACACTGTGGGACTGAACACCTAGGGGATCGGCGCGGATCAGCGGCCCGCGGGCAGCGCGCCGATCCAGGCGCGCGCCGTGTTGAGGTCCGCCTGGGTCAGCCCGTGCCCGGCGGGAACCGTGACATGCTCCACCCCGGCGCCCGCCGCCGACAGCATTCGTGCGAGCGCGCCGGCATTGTCGCGCGGCACGATCGGGTCCATCGCCCCCGAGAGGAGCAGCACCGGCGTTCCCGTAAGATCGCCTGCCGGCGCCGCGTCGAGCGGCACCATGGCGCGCATCAGCACGGCACCCGCCAAGGCTTCCGGCCGAAGCAGAAGCATCGCGGCGGCGATGTTCGCGCCGTTGGAGAAGCCGACCGCCACCGGCGCGGCGAGGCCGTAGCGCGCGCGGGCTTCGCCGACGAAATCGGCGAGCTCATTGGCGCGGCGCCTGACGTCCTCCTGGTCGAAAACGCCTTCCGCAAGCCGGCGGAAGAAGCGGGGCATGCCGCCTTCCAGCACTTTCCCGCGTGGGGAAAGCAGCGCCGCATCGGGCGAAAGCGCCCGGCCGAGCGACAGCAGGTCGCTTTCATCTCCCCCCGTTCCGTGAAGCAACAGGAGTGGCGCCGCACCGGGACGGAGGGCGGGCTCGAAGCGATGGGTGAAGGCGAGTTCGAACTCTGCGTTCAAAAGGGAATGGGTCATGACAGACCTCGTGTGGCTTGCCCCCGTGCCGATGCCTGGCGCCGGTGGGGACGCTGGGCGGGGGCACGGGGTTGGGCGCGGGATGGTTTTCAGCATCAGACCAGGGCGGGGAGCACCTGCTCGATGATCGCGCGGCGCGGTTCGAGGAAGGACGGCAGCTTCAGCGCCTGTCCCAGCTGGGCCGCCGGCTCATCCACGGCGAAGCCGGGAATGTCGGTGGCGATCTCGAACAGGACGTGGCCGGGCTCGCGGAAATAGACCGAGCGGAAATAATTGCGGTCCTTCTGCTCGGTGGTGTGGATGCCGTGGTTCTCCGCCAGACGCTTCACCATTTCCGCCTCCACCGCATCATCGGCGGCGCGGAAAGCCACATGGTGCACGGATCCGGCGCCCGACCGGCCCCGCAGGAAATCGCCCGCCACGCGCAGGTCAACGATGCCGCCCATGGCAGCACCGGTGGAATAGCGCACGAGGCTGCCTTCGCGGGCGGCTTCCGCAAAGCCGAGCACATCGGTCAGGATCGCCCCGGTCGGCGCGGCATCGGCGACCATCAGGCTGACGCTGTGAAAGCCGCGAATGGCAACCTCGGCCGGGATGTCGCCGGCGCTCCAGGCGGGCTCCTTTTCGGCGCCCGGCACCCCGACGAGGGCAAGGCGCGTGCCGTCCGGGTCGCGGAAGCTCAGCACGCTTTCGCCGAAGCGCTTTGTCGGCGCGTCATGGGCCACGCCCTTTTCCACGAAGCGATGCGCCCAATAGCCGATGGCGCCTTCCGGCACGCGGAGCACGGTCTCCTGCGTCTCGCCGACGCCGAGGCGGCCGGGCGCGGCATGTTCCCACGGGAAGAAGGTGAGAATGCTGCCGGGCCGACCCGCCTCGTCGCCGTAATAAAAATGGTAGGTGCCCGGATCGTCGAAATTGACGGTCTTCTTCACAAGCCGCAGCCCGAGCGTGTCGGTGTAGAAGGTCTTGTTCCGCTGGGCGGGGCCGGAAATCGCGGTGACGTGGTGAATTCCATTGTTGGTCATGACTGGCTCCTGTGAGCAAAAATTCTGTCTCCCTTGAAATAGAGCAAGCCGCTTTCTATTCAACGTTCACTTCATTGCATTCATGCAATCCGGCTTTGCCCGCAGGACCCTTGCATCGTCGCAACCTTACACGCGTGCGGACGGAGCGCTGGACCGGGCGGCGCGCCCGTGCTATCCGCCGGCCTCCTTTCGTTCGGGCCAGACGGTTTATGAGGCAGATGCAGCAGCGACGACGATCTGAGGGTGCGCGCCAGACCGGCGCGTGATCGTTGACGCCTGCCCGCGCGACCGGCCCCCGGCCGGCGCGGCCCCTGCTTCCTGCCTGGTTTCCCTCACATGACCGAACTTCCCGTCACCGTTGCGCTTGAATCCCCCGCCGACGCCCCTGCCATTGAAAAGTTGCACCGGCGCACCTTCGGGCCCGGCCGTTTCGCCCGCACCGCGTTCCGCCTGCGGGAACAGGCGGCGCACGACCCCGCCCTGTCCTTCGTCGCCTATCTCGGCACCATGATGGTGGGATCGGTGCGATTGACGCCCATCGAGATCGGCGGGCATGCCGCCTTGCTGCTGGGGCCGCTGACGGTCGAGCCGCCGTTCCAATCGGTCGGCATCGGCGCGCGGCTCATGCAGGTGTCCATGGCCGCCGCGCGAGAGGCGGGCCACGGGCTGATCCTGCTCGTCGGCGATGCCCCTTATTACGAGCGGTTCGGCTTCAAGCCGGTGGCGAGCGGTCGTGTCACCCTGCCCGGCCCGGTGGATCCCGGACGGCTTCTGGTGGCGGAACTGCATCCCGGCGCATTCGAGGGCGTCGGCGGCATGGCGCGGGGGCATCGCGCGCCGTAGCAGGCTCCCACCGGGGACACGGCTCCGGAACCGAGACGCCCTGGAAACGAAAACGCCCCCGGACATCTCCGGGGGCGTTCGTTTTTCAGCGTGCGGCGAAGCGCCGGCCGTCTCACTCGGCGGCGGCGGCATCCGGGCGGGCGCGCGCCTGGCGCTCCCGCTTCAGCAGCTCGGCCACCAGGAAGGCCAGCTCGATGGACTGCTCCGCATTCAGGCGCGGATCGCAATAAGTGTGGTAGCGATCGCGCAGGTCTTCATCGGAAATCGCCCGCGCGCCGCCGGTGCATTCGGTGACGTTCTTGCCGGTCATCTCCAGATGCACGCCGCCGGCGAAGGTGCCTTCCGCCGCATGCACGTCGAAGAAGGTCTTGATCTCCGACAGGATGCGGTCGAACGGGCGGGTCTTGTAGCCGGAGCCGGCCTTGATCGTGTTGCCGTGCATGGGATCGCACGACCACACCACCGTGCGGCCTTCCTTTTCCACCGCGCGGATCAGGCCCGGCAGATGCTCGCCCACCTTGTCCGCGCCGAAGCGGCAGATCAGCGTGATGCGCCCGGCCTCATTGTCCGGCTGGAGAATATCCAGCAGGCGCAGCAGTCCGTCGCCCGAGAGCGAGGGGCCGCACTTGATGCCGATCGGGTTCCGGATGCCGCGGAAATATTCCACATGCGCATGATCCGGCTGGCGGGTGCGATCGCCGATCCACAGCAGGTGGCCGGAGGTCGCGTACCAGTCGCCGGACGTGGAATCCACCCGGGTCAGCGCCTGCTCATAGCCGAGCAGCAGCGCTTCGTGGCTGGTGAAGATGTCCGTGGTCCGCATCTCCGGATGGGACTGGGGATCGATCCCGCAGGCGCGCATGAAGTCGAGCGCCTCGGTGATGCGGTTCGCCAGTTCCTGGTAGCGATGGGACTGCGGGCTGTCCTTCACGAAGCCCAGCATCCACTGATGGGCGTTCGACAGATTGGCATAGCCGCCGGTCGCGAACGCACGCAGCAGATTGAGCGTCGCCGCCGACTGGCGATACGCTTCGATCTGGCGGCGCGGATCCGGCTGGCGGGCTTCGGCCGTGAAGGCGATGTCGTTGACGATGTCGCCGCGATAGCTCGGCAAATCGACGCCATTCACGCTCTCGATGTCGGACGAGCGCGGCTTGGCGAACTGGCCGGCGATGCGGCCCACCTTCACCACCGGCACGCCGCCGGAGAACGCGGTCACCACCGCCATCTGGAGGAAAACGCGGAAGAAATCGCGAATGTTATCGGCCGAATGCTCGTCGAAGCTTTCCGCGCAATCGCCGCCCTGAAGCAGGAAGGCTTCGCCCTTCGCCACCTTGGCAAGCTCCGCCTTCAGGCGGCGCGCCTCGCCGGCAAACACAAGCGGCGGATAGGAGGCAAGCTTGCGCTCCACCTCCTTGAGGGCTTCGGCGTCGGTATAGTTCGGCATCTGCACGACCGGATAAAATCGCCAGGAATCCGGACGCCAGCCTTCGGCGCGGCGAGAGGAGGTCTCGGCGCCAGGGTTGCGGTCGGATACGAAGCGGGTCGTCATGATGCTCTCCATCGGGTCGTCCGGCGGCCTGCCCGCCTGTTTCGGGCGAAGCCAACCCCATGATGCGGTGCCGGAACGGCGGCTTATACACCACCCGCCGGCATAGCGTAAGAGAAGCCCGCGCCGGCCGACGGATCACCCTCATATGGGGATGTCGCGCATCGAAGGCAGGGGTGGCGTTTGCCGCCAGAGCGATTATCTTTACAGACAATTATTGGGAATTGGCCCGGCCGGTCGTCGGCGCGGCCAAGGAGTGGCAGATGCCGAAGCTCGTGATCTTCCTCGCCAAGCACGCGGCGCTTGGCTTTGCCATCGCCGCCGCGTTCGTGGGTGGATTGGTCGCGCTCGACCTTGGACATTTGCGGACGCTGCTTGCCGGAAGCGGCGAAGCCTGGCTGCCCGCCTTCGTCCTGACATTCGCGATGGGCCTCACCTTCTCCAGCGTTCAGATGGGCGTCGCCGTCATGCTCCTGGGCGAGGACGAGCCGCGGAACCCCGCCGCGCCGAAAGGTGGCGGGCGCGCACGGCGCAACGGCTTCGCCGCCCTGCGCTTGGCCCCGGTGCGGGTGCCGGCGCGGCGCTGACCTCTCGGAACGCGCGGCCTGCAACGCCGCATCTGCCGCAGGCCGAGGGTCCAACCCCACACCCGATCTCATAAAGCCGCGCCCGTCTGCGCGGTTGACCCCCGTTCGCGGACGAACCAAAAGGGGGCAAGGGGAGCAAGCATGCTGACAAAAAAAGGAAAGTACGGGCTCAAGGCGGCGGTTCACCTCGCCCGCCTCGCCCCGGGAGATTCCGTTCAGGTGGCGGATATCGCCGAGGCGAACCAGATTCCGAAAAAATTCCTCGATGTAATCCTCGGCGAATTGCGCAACGCCGGCATGCTCTCCAGCAAGAAGGGGCGCACCGGTGGCTATCGTCTCGCCAGGCCGGCGGAGGAGATCATCGTCGGCGATCTGATCCGCGCCCTCGACGGCCCGCTCGCCGCCCTCCCCTGCGCCAGTCGAAACGCCTATGTGCCGTGTGAAGATTGCGACATCGCCCATTGCGAGGTGCGCCTGCTGATGGTGCGGGTACGCGACGCCATCGGCACCGTGCTGGACACCTATACGCTGGCGCAGATGCGGGATCTCTCGGCCGACCAGCTCGGCTCGTTCGTCGATTATATCTGAGGACCGGTCAGTGCCGGTTGGGTCCGAGATAGGGCGAGGGCAGCTGTTCCGCGAAACGCAGAAGATCATACTGCGGATAGGCGCGGGCCAGTGATTTCAAATCCGCCGGGGCCCGCCCATCCACCACATAGACCAGCTTTCCGTCCGCCAGCCGCTCCACACGCACCTCATGATTATAGGATCGCAGCAGCCCGACCATGTCGCGCGCGGCATAGGGCATGGCCCGCTCGACTTCGGGAATTTTGATCCGCTCGTTGAAATAGATCCAGCCGGTGGGAATGGCGATGCACACGAGCAGCAGCACGAGCCCCTTGGATATCTGAACGAAACGCGGGGCACGCGCCGCATAATCCTCGCGGATATTGATGCGGTCTTCAAAACTGAAACCCATCCGGCCCTCCGCAAAAGGCGCGCGTTCTGCGCGGTGCGCCAGACGGCAAATATGAAAGAACATGGTTAATAAATATAACCGCCCGAGGCTCCTTCGTCACCTCCCCCTGCGCTACGGGCCCATCGGAGCGAGGGGTCGCGAGCCTATCCGCCGCTGATGGCGGTCAGGACGAAGACGTCCATCCCCTCTTCCAGGGGTGTCGCAAGGCGGGCCCGCCGGCCACCAACGAAGATGTTGATATGCCGGCGGACCGCCGGAGTGGAATCGCACAGGCGATCGCGCATTCCGGGCCAGCGGTCATCGAGCGCGTACACCATCTCGTCCACCGTCGACCCGCGCAGCCACACCCGACGCTCGGCACCGGGAAAAAGCCGCACCAGATGGTCCGGCAGGCGCACCAGCACCCGGGGCGCCCCCTCTATGCCGCTCATCCGGGCATCGTCCATGCCTCTCGCTCCGCCGCGACGTCAGGCTTCGACCACCAGTGTCTCCACCGAGGTGATCAGGGGCAGGTGCGCTGCGATGCAGGTCCATTGGCGCCCCTCGTCGGCACTGCCGTAGAGTGCCCCGGAATTGGTGCCGAAATAGACCCCTGCGGGCTCCAGCGCATCGGTCGCCATGGCTTGGCGCAGGACGTTGAAATAGGCTCCCTTCTGGGGAAGGCCATCGGTGTGCTTCTCCCAGGAGCGGCCGCCGTCGCCGGTGCGCCACACCGCAGCCTGGGCATCGGGCATGAAGCGTCCGGCGGTGTCCCCGTTCAGGGGGACCAGATAGAGCATCTCGTCGTCGCGCGGATGCACGGCGGCCGGAAAGCCGAACGACGAGGGCAAGCCCGCCTCGATGCTCGACCAGCTCCGCCCGCCGTCATCGCTGCGATACATGCCGCAATGGTTCTGCTGGTACAGCCGTTCCGGGCGATTGGGCGCCATGACCAGGCAATGAACGCACTGGCCGACCTCGGGATAATTCTGCCCCTCCGGCATATAGTCCGCCCGCGTGCCGCGGTTGCGCGGTTCCCAGGTCTCGCCCCCGTCGGAGGAATGGAACACGCCGGCCGCCGATATGCCGACCCAGATCTGCGCATTGTCCTGCGGATTCAGCACCAGCGAGTGCAGGATCAGCCCGGCCCCGCCGGGGTGCCAGTCGGCGCGGGAGGGATGCGCCTGCAAGCCGGACAGATGCGTGAAGCTCTGGCCGCCGTCGGTGCTGCGGAACAGTCCGGCCGGCTCGACGCCCACATAAAGCGCGTCGGTGCCATGGGCGAGGCTCCATGCGGTCCTCACGGGCGGCGCGCCGGCCTCATAGGCGAGACCGTCGCTCGAATGGGTCCAGGTCTCCCCGAGGTCGGTGGACCGCCACACCGCCGGGCCGAACCATTCGTTTCCGCCCGCCGCTTGGATCGTTCCCGAGTGCGGATCGCCGACCACGTGATTGAGCGGCCATGTCTCGCAGAACGGGCCCCGCACATTCCAATTGGCGCGCGCGCTGTCGCTTTCCGCGATGAAGGCGCCTTTCTTGGTGCCGACCAGCACGAGGACTTTCTTCGCCATCGCTTCCTCCCGCAAAAGAGCCCGTCCCGGCCTCACGGCACCAGATTGACCATCCAATTGATGCCGAAGCGATCGGAGACCATTCCGAAGCACGGCGAGAAAAAGGTCTTACCCAATGGCATCTGGATCTGTCCGCCGTCAGAGAGCGCGGTGAAGACGCGATCGGCCTGCGCTTCGCTCTCGACGATCAGGGAGAGGCTGAAGCCCTGGAAACTGGAGCTGTTCCGGCATCCCCCATCGGACGCCATGATGGTGCTGTCGCCGATCTTGAAGCTCACATGCATGATCTTGTTGTCGGAACCGGGCGCGACCATGCCGGGCGGCGGCGCCTCGGGCGCCTCGCTGTAGCGCATCAGCAGTTCCACTTGGGCGCCGAGGGCGGCCTTGTAGAATTCAAGGGCTTCCTCGCACTTGCCATCGAACGTCAGGTAGGGCTGGACCAGCATCACAATCTCCCCGCTTCTCCCAGGCGGCGCGGTCGCATCCGCCTGATCGGATGCGCGCCGCGCAACCGTCACGGGCAAGGACGTGCCGGTTTCCAGGCAGCCGACAGGTCGGAGCAAACTTTTTACGCGGCCCGGAAAGACGGAGCGCTCATATCCAACCCGGCTCGTCCAGCGGGCGAGCGGGCGGTGCAAGAGTGATCAGATTGGCAAGCTCCGCGGCCTGGGGGGAGATGGCCATGGGGCAGGCGATGCCCGGCATGGCGACCACATCGAACAATTCGCGGATCGCGCCCTCAAGGCGGATCCATTCGACGATGTCGCCGCTCGCAAGATTGACCACGACCACTCCGCACCAGGGCTGCGCCCCCCGGGCTTCCAGCTCGTGGTCCAGGGGCAGGCCCTTGAAGTTCAGATAGCGCGGCAGGGACAGGGTGATGACGGCGTGACCATAGTGGAACGCAAGGCCGCGCATGAAGCCGGGGCAGAACGCCACGTCCTGGCGGGTGCCGGTCTGCGGATCGATCCGCACCAGATAGCCCCGTCCGGAATCCAGCACCCAGAGCGCCCCTCCATACAGGCGCGGGGAATGGGGCATGGAGAGTCCATCGGCGACGATGGCGTCGTCCTCCACGCGGATGATCATTCCCCCGCCCGAGCGGTGCTCGCGCCAGCCATCCACGACATCGCTGCGCCCCACCACCGTGACATAGGCGGCGCGCCCGTCCGCCATGCACAAGCCATTGAGATGGCAGCGGTCTTCCGCGGCGAGGCGGGAAATGAATTTCGGCTTCCACAAGGGCTCGAAGCTGTGCTCCAGGCTGAAGGTGGCGAGGCACGAATATTTGGTGTTGACGAACACCAGCCGTCCGCGCCCGTCCACCGCCATCTCGTGCACGTCGATATCGCCCGTGATGCGCGCCATGCGCGGAACGAACAGGGCGTCGAAATGGCCGTTCGCCCGCTCGTGTGGAGCGAGCACATTTTCCAGCCGCCACACCTGAAGCAGAGAGCCGAGGAACAACCGGCCCGGCTCGTACCACAGCCCCATGGCGCGAACGAAATCGCGCTGGTGAAAGGACATCGCGTGATCGGGCGTGCGGCCGATGAGAAACAACTGCCCGGTCTGGTAGGACGAAAAGGCAAGGCTCAGCTGATGCTGCGCCAGCCAGGACGAAAAACCCCGCGAGCAGGTGAGGTCGGTCGTCAGGTCCGCCGGCGCAGGGTTTGCCGCGGCCGGGGGAAGGGACGCGGGGCTCGCTGTCGCGCCATCCGGCGCGCGCTCAGGATCGTTCAAGGTTAAGCCTCAGAAATGCACCGCGACACGCGCCATCCCGGCCTGGGAGAGGAAATCCTGGCCGACGCTGACGCCGTAATCCAGTTTGAACTCCCAGTTCTTCGCCGTCACCAATTGCAGGCCCATGTCGAAATTGCCCAGCATGTCCGGCGTATAGGTGACGGTGTCGAACGTCCCGGTACCCACCGGCGCGCCAAGCAGATAGGAGGTCGTGATCCAGCTGCCGTTGGACAGGAAGCTGGCACCGAGGCTCGCATAGGGCCGCAACACCGTGCCGTCGGCGAGATTGACACGGGTGCCCACTTCCACCGTCGGGCTGACGATGAAGGTGGTCTGGCTCGCGCCGAGCACCCGCAATTCCGCTCCGCTGATGCCGGCTTCGCTGTAGCCGGGCACGTTCACGTAAGACAGGTCCAGATCCACATAGGGCCGCACATACCAGCCCGGCTGCGGGATTTCGTAGGCCACGCGCACGCGGCCCGTGACGTTGTAGACGTCGATGGAGCTTTCGGGCGCGGCGGCCAGGGCCGAAACCACGCGCTGGCTGTCGATGTTCATCCAGCCGAAGTCCACCGCACCGGAAATCAGCCAGGGACCGATCTGGCGCTTGAGCGCGGCCGTCACGTCGAAGCCGCTGCCGCTCGCTGAACTCGCATCCGCGGAGGCACTGGTCCAGCTCTGCTGATAGGCGCCGGACAAGGCGAAGAACCAGTCCTGTTGCAGCTCGCGCTGCACCCCGGCCTGCAAGGTGACCGTGTCGGTGGAGAAGCCCTGGTTCTCGAAGGTTCCGGTCTGGCTGGAGCGGCCGACGATCACCCGCGCCCAGCTGCACTGGTCCTCCTGCAACAACAGGGTGTCGCCCGCGAACATGGGGCAGCTCATGGTGCGGTTCAGCACCGCGCGGCTCTCCATGATGCGGCTCGCCGGACCCGTGCCGTTGAGCTCCGGCGAGACCGCCTTGAGGGCCTGGCGATATTGCGCGTCCGTTCCCGTGTTCAGCAGCGTGTTGAATATGGATGCGGTCGTTCCGAGCGTGCCGCTGTTCCAGATGCTTTGCAGATGATTGGCCGCCGCCGTGCCATTGGCCGACAATTTGGTGCCCGTTGGCGTGAAATCGGCGGTCGGGGAAAGCAGCACGCTGTTCCCAGCCACCGAGGCATTCCATTGATAAACCAGAGAATTGTCCACGACGCTGGAGGTGAAGCCGGCAAGGGTCCCGGCCTCGAGCACCTTGAACGAGGTGTTCGGCGCAATGGTCAGCGGATTTGCCTGGAGGGTGCCGGCGAGGTTCGCGGTGCCGGACACGCTGAGCAGGTCGGAGCGGCGCGAATTGGCGTCCAGATCGAAGGCGATTGCCCCGTTCGAGACGAGATTGCCCGTGAGCGCGCTCGTGGCGAGGGTGCCAAGCCCGCCCGGGCTGAGCGTGCCCTGGTTGGTCAGGGCGCCGCCGTTCAGGTTGATGGTGCGACCTGAATTGAACACGCCGCCGGCCTGGTTGAGGAAGCTGCCGGCCCCCGTCCCGAGGTCGACACTGCCGCTGACCGTGCCGGCATTGCTGACGATCTCATTCCCTCCACCGGCGAGAATGGCGACATTGCCCAGGGCGCTGACCGAAGCGCCGGAAGCAATGGTGATGGTGTTATCGGCGCCGCCCGAGAGCATGATGCCCGCGCCGCGCTCATCCTTGCCGCCGATCACGGTGCCGCCGCTGAGGATGTCGATGGTGATCGGCCCGGCGCCGCTTGGCCCCGAGGAAAGCGCGAAGATGCCGGGTGAATTGGCGCCCGCCGCGACCACGAGGCCCGAAACCGTCACGTTCACGGCCCCGCCGGTGCCGGAGCCCCCGGCCGAGCCGTTCACCGCCTGCGAGCCGGATTGCGCGGTTCCGCCGCCGCCGCCGATGGATTGCGCGTTGACCGCCGCCGCGTTCGCGCCCGACGTGCCGACGCTGCCACTGACGGTCAGGTTCACCGCGCCGCCGTTCCCGCTGCCGCCGCCGGTGCCGGCGGAACTGTCGGCGACGGTGAAGAATGTGCTGGACGCGTCGCCGCCGAGGCCGCCGCCGCCGCCGATCGATTGGACGAACAGGCCGCTCGCACCGGCGCCCTGCGTCGCCACGATGCCGGCGAGCGTGAAGGACACTTCCCCGCCATTCCCGCCGCCGCCGCCCGCCCCGCCGAATGCGAGGCTCGCGAGGCCGGTGGCGCCGCTGGTGGCCGCAAGGCCGCCGCCGCCGCCGATGGATTGCAGCAGGATGCCGTGGGAATTCACGCCGCTGGTGCTGATGAACCCGGTGCTCGCGAGCGTGCCGCCCACCTTGCCGCCGTCATTGCCGCTGCCGCCGGAACCGCCGAGGGTCAAGGCCAGGGAAGCGGTGCCCTGGGCCGCGCTGGCGCTGGTCAGCGTGATACCGCCGCCGCCGCCGATGGATTGGGCCAGCACGCCGATGGCATTGCGGCCCGATGTCATGATGTCGCCGTTCAGCGTCAGCGCGATTGTGCCGCCGATATTGCCGCTGCCGCCCGCGCCGCCGAGCGACAGCGATCCGTTGACGCTGCCGCCGCCCGCATCGGCCGATACCGCCGAGGCGCGGCCGCCGCCGCCGCCGATCGACTGGGCGACGACGCCATTGGCCCCTTCGCCTGCGGTCGAGATGAGCCCCGCCTGTGTGAAGCTCACCTGCTCGCCCGATCCCCCGGCGCCGCCACTGCCGCCGAGGGTGGCGCTCAAGCTCATGTCGGTTTTCTGGCCCTTCACGATGCTGGTGGCGAGCACCGCATTGCCGCCGCCGCCGCCGATGGATTGCAGCAGCACGCCATCGGAGCCCGCACCGGTGGTCTGGATCGTGGTGTTGACGGAGACGTTGACCTCGCCCCCGTTGCTGCCGGAGCCGCCCGCGCCGCCGACGGTGGCGGAGAGGCTTGCAATGCCGCTGCCGCCGGTCGTCGAGCTGGACGACGAACCCTTGCCGCCGCCGCCGCCGATGGACTGGGCGACCAGGCCCGCGGAATCGTGGCCGGTTGTGCTGATCGAGGGTCCGGCCTGCTGCGCCGTGCCGATATTGATCGTGACGGCGCCGCCGGCGCCACCCGAACCGCCACCGCCGCCGACGCTCACGCCCAGCGACAGGCCATTGCCGCCGGCGCCGTCCGCGTCGCCCTTGCCTGCGGCCCCGACGCCGCCGCCGCCGCCGATGGACTGGACCAGCACTGCATCCGCCGCATCGCCGCTGGTGGAAAGAACCCCCGTGCCGGTGCTGGTGAGGCTGACACCATAGCCGGCCCCGCCGGCGCCGCCGCCGCCGCCGATGGACGCGCCGACCGCGATCTTGCTGCTCGCCGCGTGGGTGGCGCTGCCCGCAACGCCGCCGCCGCCGCCGATCGACTGGGCGAGGATCGCGCTCGCACCATGGCCCTCAGTCGAAATCGAGCCGCTTTGCGTGATGGTCACCGCGCCGCCATTGCCGCCCGTGCCGCCATCGCCGGCGAGTGCGAACGCCACGCTGGCCTTGCCGCCGTCACCGGTGGCTCCGGTCGTCGCAGCATTGCCGCCGCCCCCGCCGATGGATTGTGCCAGGATGCCGTGGCCAAAATCGCCCTTCGTGGTAACGACCGAACTCTCCGTCACATAGACCGCGCCGCCCACGCCCCCCGTGCCCCCGGCGCCGCCGAGGGTCGCGGAGAGATTGACGTCGCTCTTCTGGTCCTTCGCGATGCTGCTGGACAAGGTCGCGTTGCCGCCGCCGCCACCGATGGACTGCGCGACGATGCCGCTCGCATGGGCGCCGAGCGTGGCGATGGTGTTGGCGTTGTCCACATGAACGGCGCCGCCGGTCGCGCCGCTTCCGCCCGAGCCGCCAAGGCTGGCGGAAATGGTCGCCGCGCCCGAACCGCCGGTGGTCGAGGAAGAGGCGCCGCCGCGCCCGCCGCCGCCGCCCACCGATTGGGCCAGGATGCCGTTCGACCCGTCGCCCGACGTGGAAATGGTCGCGCCCGCAAGACCGACGCCGCCATTCGTGACGATCACCTCGCCGCCGATGCCGCCGGTGCCTCCAGATCCTCCCATGGTCAGCGTAAGACCGAGGCCGTTGCCCCCTGCCCCGTCCGCCTTGCCGCTTCCCGCCCCCGCATTGCCGCCGCCGCCGCCGATGGATTGGGCGATAATCGCGTCCGCCTGGTCGCCGGTCGTGGCGATCTGGCCGGAGCTCTGGTTCTGGATCAGAACCTGGACTTTGCCGCCCGATCCACCGACGCCGCCGGCGCCGCCGAGGGCCGCGCCGAGGGAAATCTTCGCCGTCGCGCCATTATTGGAACTGCCGCCCGCGCCGCCGCCGCTCCCGATCGACTGGGCCAGGATCGCCGCGCCGTTTGCGCCCGAGGTGACGAGGCTTCCGGACGTGGTCACTGTGACGTCGCCGCCGTTGCCACCCGAGCCGCCCTTGCCACCGAGGCCGAGCGTGACGCCCACGGTGCCGCCGCCGGTGCTGTCATGGGTTCCGTCCGCGACGCCGCCGCCGCCGCCGATGGATTGCGCCAGGATCGCGCGCGAAAAGGCGCCTTGGGTTGCGATGGTACTGGTATTGTTGACCACCACGGCGGCACCGTACCCGCCGTTCCCACCCGTTCCGCCGAGCGTTGCCGAAATATTGGCGTCGCTCTTCGTTCCGCTCGCGTCGGAGCTCGCAAGATGCGCGCTGCCGCCGCCGCCGCCGATGGACTGGGCAAGAATACCGTCCGCATGCGCTTCGATGGTCGCGATGAAATTGTTGTTCTGAACCGTGACGCCGCCGCCATTTCCGCCCGCGCCGCCGCTGCCGCCGAGGGTCGCGGAAATCGACGCGACCCCGCCGTTGGAGGAGGTGGACGTGGAGGATGCCGCGCCGCCCTTGCCGCCGCCGCCGCCGATCGACTGGGCGAGGATGCCGGCCGCGCCGCTCCCATTCGTGAGGATGCCGCCGTTATTGGTGACGCTGACCGTGCCGCCGGTTCCGCCGGATCCCGCACCGCCGCCGATGCCGATGGAGAGGGATGCCGCGTCCGACCCGCTTGCCTTGCTCTTGCTGGACCCGGAGCCCGCATCGCCGCCGGCCCCGCCGATGGACTGGGCCAGAATGCCGTTGGAATCCTGCCCTCCGGTGGAGAGGAAGCCGCCGCTCGTCACCGTGACCGTGCCGCCGGTGCCGGAGCCGCCGCCCGTGCCGCCGAGGCTGCCGCCGATATCGAGCTTGGCGCTGGAAGCCGCATTGGCATTCCCGCCGCTGCCGCCGCCCCCACCCACCGATTGGGCGGTGATGGCATTGGCATTGCGGCCGGTGGTGGTGATGGTCGCCGCAGCGCCGGTCGTTGTCACCGTAACCGTGCCGCCGTTGCCGGCGCCGCCGCCCGACCCGCCGAGCGCGATGGCGGCAGACGCCTTGCCGCCCACCGCCGATGCGCCGGAACTTCCCGCGCGGCCGCCGCCGCCGCCCACCGACTGGGCGAGGATGCCCGTGCCGTTGTCGCCGGACGTGGAAATCGCCGCCGAACTGCCGACGATGACCGTGTTGCCATATCCGGCGCTGCCGCCCGAGCCGCCGAGATTCGCGGACAATTGAAACGCCGAGCTGCCGCCGGTCGCGTCGGTGGCGCTGGTGCCGCCCTTGCCGCCGCCGCCGCCCACCGACTGGGCAAAGATGCCGACGGAATCGTCGCCCGCCGTCTTGATGATGGCCGCATTCGTGAGGGTGACCGTGCCGCCGTTCCCGCCCGCGCCGCCCGATCCCCCGAGTGCCAAGGCCGCGCCAAAGGTGTTGTTCGAACCCGAGCTTTTCGTGTCCGTCCCGACGGATGATCCCGTGCCGCCGCCGCCGCCGATCGACTGGGCGATGACCGCGTCGGAGGCCGCGCCGGAGGTGGAGAGCGTGCCGCCGGTGAGCGAAACGATGACGGTCCCGCCATCGCCGCCCGGCGTGCCGTTGGCCCCGACCGAGGCACCGAGGCTGATCTTGGACCCGGACGCGGAACTGTTGGCGTTTCCGGCCATGCCGCCGCCGCCGCCCACCGACTGCGCGATGAGCGCCGCCGCATCGGCGCCCGCCGTGGATATCGAGCCCGAATTATAGGCCGAAACCGCGCCGCCGGCCCCGCCGGCTCCGCCCGATGCGCCAAGGGTAAAGGACAGGGACACGACGCCACCGGACGATTTGCCCGCCGCGGCGCCCGCCTTGCCGCCGCCGCCGCCGACGGACTGGAGCAGCATGCCGGTGGAATGCTGGCCATAAGTGGCAAGGGTGCCCGAATTGGTCGCCGTCACCGCGCCGCCGGCACCGCCGCCGCCGCCCGCGCCGCCCATGGTGGCGGTCAGCGAGAACTGCGCGCTGCTGCCGTTTGAAGCCTTGGTCACGGCGTCGCCCGTGGCACTGCCGCCGCTGCCGCCGCCGCCGCCCACGCTCTGGGCGAAAATGGCGTCCGCGTCGCCGCCGTGGGTGACGATGCTGCCGGAATTCGTGACGGTGACGGTGCCGCCCGCATTCGCCGCCGCTCCGGTGCCGCCCATCGTCAGCGTCAAAGCCGCGGTACCGCCGGACGCCGAAGCGGTGCCGCCGCCGGCATTGCCGCCGCCTCCGCCCACCGACTGGGCGACCAGGGCACGCGACCCGGCCCCATAGGTGAGGATAGTGCCGGAATTGGTCACCGTCACGGTGCCGCCCCCGCCGCCCGTTCCCCCCGAGCCACCCAGCGTGAAGGTGACGCCGAACGACAGGCGCGCCTGGGACGATCCATCCGCCGCGCCGACCCCGCCGTTGCCACCGCCCCCGCCGACCGATTGGGCGAGAATGCCGTCGGCGAAATTCCCGCTCGTCTTCACCAGTCCGCTATTGGTCACATACGCTCCGGCGCCGGCCCCACCGCCGCCACCCTTGCCTCCGAGCGACACTTCGGCGGAGAAGGAAATCCCGGCATGTCCGGGAACATAGGACGCCGCCGACGCCGTGGAATCGCCGCCCGCGCCGCCGCCCCCGCCGACCGACTGAACAAGGATGCCAGTTGCCCCGTCGCCGCTCGTGACGATCTTGGCGCCGCTTTCGTTGACGACCGTCACGTTGCCGGCGCTGCCGCCGCCCGCACCCGAGCCGCCGATGGCGGCCGAGACCGAGATCGAGGGCACGTCGGCATCGCCGATCGTGACCACCTTGGCGGCCGCCGATCCGCCATTGCCGCCGCCGCCGCCGATGGACTGGGCGATGATGCCGAATGCGTCCGCGCCCTGGGTGGTGATGGACCCGTAATTATAAACATGAACGCTGGTGCCCGCGCCGGCGCCCACGCCGCCGGAACCGCCGACACTGACGCCGAAGCTGATGCCGATGCTCGCCGAAAGGTTGTAAGCGGCGCCACCCGTGCCGCCGCCGCCGCCGATCGACTGGGCGACAATGCCGCTGGACCGGCCGCCCTGGGTGGAGATGGCGCCGGTGTTGTTCACCTGCACCGTGCCGGAATTGCCGCCCGCGCCGCCGGAGCCGCCGAGCCCCAGCTGGACCACATCGAGCCCGAAGCCCTCGGCATCGCCGCCATTGCCGCCGCCGCCGCCGATCGATTGGGCGACGATGCCATCGGCGCTGCTGCCATAGGTCTTCAGCGATCCGGAATTTGAAACCGCGACCGCCCCGCCCGCGCCGCCACCGCCGGCGCTGCCGCCGATCTGGGCGGAGCCCAGCACAGAGACGGCCAAGGTGCCGCCGCCATGGCCGCCGCCGCCGCCGATCGACTGGGCATGCAGCGCGATGGAGCCATCGCCCGCCGTCGTCACGGTGGCTGCGTTGACGATATGCGCGTATCCCGCATTGCCGCCGGAGGCGCCGTCGCCACCGACGGCGACGATCACCGCATCCGCGGAACCGGCCGAACCGCCGCCGCCGCCAATCGACTGCACCAGGATGCCGGCCGAGGCCGCGCCCTGGGTGGCGATCTTCACGCCTTGCGCCGCCGAGGCATAGGCCGTGCCGGAGGTGCCGTTAACGCCATTGAGACTCACCGGCGCCTGCGCGCCGAGCACGGTGAGCACGCCGCCGCCGCCGATGGATTGCACCACCACTGCGGCGGCATAGTTTCCGCCGGTCTTCACGCTGCCGCCGGTGAGGATGGCGCTCGCCAGGGCGCTGGTCCCGCTATCCCCGCCCGAGCCGCTGGTGGAATCGAACACCGCGTCCGAATTGCCGCCGGCGCCCCCGCCTCCGGCGATGCTCTGCACGACGATGCCGGAGGATCCCTGGCCGCTGGTGGTAATCGTGCCCGCGCTCTTCACATAGGCATTGCCGGCGTTTCCGCCTGTTCCGCCCACCGCGCCCTGGGAATCCCCAAAGGCGATCGCCTCCCCGCCCTGGGCGCCAAGTCCGCCGAGGCTCTGCGCCGCAAGGCCGAAGGCGCTCGGACCCGTCGTCGTGACCGCGCCGTTGGCGTTCAACGTGATGCTGGCATTGCCGCCATTGCCGCCGTTACCACCATCGCCGCCCACGGCCTTGTAAGGACTGCCCGCATTGCCGCCGGCTCCGCCCGCGCCGCCTTGGCTGAGCGCCTGAATGCCATAGACCGTACCGCTGCCGGTGTTGCCGACGGTGATCGTGCTGCCGGTGGTGACACTCGCCGAACCACCGCTGCCGCCATTGCCCCCCTGGCCGCCGACATTGACCGTGATGGTGCCGTTGGTGCTGGCATAAGCACCCGCGCCACCCGCGCCGCCGATGGACGCGATGGTGATGCCGGACCCGGAGGTGGCGGAGACGATGCCGTCGCCCGAAACGCTGACCGCGCCGCCGGCTCCGCCGTTCTGAGCCGATCCGCCGATCGAGAAGCTCCCGTCGGAATTGGTGACGCCACCCGCGCCACCTGCGCCGCCGGTGGACGTCAGCGCGGCGGCGGTGCCGGCCGCCGTTATATTCACCGTGCCGTAGAGCTTCAGCGACACATTGCCGGCATTGCCGGCGTTGCCGCCATTGTAGCCGACCGCATTGCTTGAATTGCTCTTGCCTTCCCCGCCCGCGCCACCGGCACCGCCGGTCGAGGTGAGGACGATGCCCGCGCCGGCGGTGGAGGTGACGCTGGTGTTGGTCAGCGACAAACCGACATTGCCGCCCGCACCGCCGTTTCCACCATTCGCGCCGTAAGAATAATTCGTCGCACTGTCGCCCATGCCGCCAGCACCACCGGCGCCGCCGAGCGAAGCGATGGTGACGACGGTACCCGCCGCGCGGACCGACGAACCGGTGAAGGTGCCATAGGCCGTTCCGCCCGCGCCGCCCGTGCCGCCGAGGCCGCCGCGCCCATTGTCGGTGTCGCTGCTGCCATAGCCGCCCGCGCCACCCGCGCCGCCCGTGGACTGGAGTTGAACGCCGCCGCTGGTCCCGCTGACCGTCGCCCCCGTCAGCGTCAGCGAAACCGGGCCGCCCGACCCGGCAGCGCCGCCGGCGCCAGCGGTGCCGTTCCAGGTATTGGAATAGGCCTTCCCGCCGGCGCCCGCGAGCCCGCCAATGGAGGACATGGCGATGCCCACGCCGCCCGCAGCGGAGATCGTCGAATTAGAAACGGTGAGCTCGGCAGAGCCCGCGTTCGCGCCAGCGCCGCCCGCGCCTCCGAAGGCGAGGCCGAAATGGCTGGTGCCTTCCGCCCCGCTAAAGCCCCATCCGCCGGTCGAGAGCAGGCTGACACCCGCACCCGAGCTTGTGATCATCGAATTGCTGATCTGGCCGGATACGTTGCCGCCCGCGCCCGCCGTTCCTCCGGCACCCGCGGTTGCGGTGTCCGTGGAGCTGCTCGCGGTGCCGCCGGAGCCGCTGACCTGCCCCGACGACTGCAGGCTGATCGCTGCGCCCGTGCCCCCGGTCGTCAGCGTGGAGCCATTCAGGGTGAGGCTGACATTGCTGCCGACACCGCCGTTGCCGCCGTTGCCGCCGCCCGAAACGTCGCTGTCCGTGCTGCCATAGGAGCCGGAGCCGCCATTGCCGCCCATCGAGAGCAACACAATGCCGGACTGACCGGTGGAAAGAGTGGTTCCGGCGACGGTGACGGCGATCACGCCGGCGCCGCCGGCATTGCCGCCCGCACCGCCCTGCGCATTGTCGGTGTGGCTGCTGCCGTAGGCGCCATTGCCGCCATTGCCGCCGTAAGACTGGATCCGAACGCCGGTATTGTTGGTGCTGGCGTTGACATTGGTGATCGACACCGTCTGCGCGCCGCCCCAGCCACCCGCCCCGCCGGGGCCGCCCGTGCCGCTGCCGGTATCGCTGCTGCCGTAGCCGCCATAGCCGCCGGCGCCGCCTCGGCTGAGAATGGTGACGGCCGAACCGAGCCCCGTGCCCCCGCCGCTGACGGCGACGTTCGTGACCCCCAGCGTCCCGCCATTGCCGCCGGGTCCGCCGTACGCGTCGGACGTGTAGTCGTCGACTGTGTTTCCGGTCCCGCCGTTGAAGCCGAACTGAATCGATGTGTAGGGCACATTGACCTGGGCCTGCGCCATGGCCGGCGCCGCGCCACCGGCCAGAAAGGCGATGCCGCACAGGGTCGTGGAAAGAGCCGTCGACAGGCGCAGCCGCGCGCTGGATGCCCCGTACACGGCGCCGATTGCTTTTCTAGAAGCCGGCCGTCCCGCAAGATCCTGTGTCATGACCCCCCGCCCCCCGACGGCTATGGAACATTGGCACTGTTCCATTTGAGGTATCACATTGCTAATGGACCCTGCAATTGCCTCTCCCCTCCGATTTTCAAAGGTTTGCGTCATAAAATTGACGTCCTGCAACCAGCATCGGGCGCCTGAAATCTACAGCACACCACCCCTTCTAAGGCAAATATTGAAAACACAACTCACGATCTATATCTAAGCACCCCCGGAAGGCGTTATCGCAGCGTCACGCACGACCAACGCCAAAGGCATTGCTGTAAAGTGCGACTCTGTCACCCATCCCCGTCGCCTATCCCCGCGACACCGGCGGCCGAACGCAGGGGGCGCCGACGGACCTGCGCTCAGGATCCGGAACGCAGGGTCGTCACGGCGACGCAATAGTCCCCCACCGGCAGAAACAGCGTCTGTTCCCCGGTCGGCAACGCGTAGAAGGGCAGGTCCGACAGGGGCGACATCAGTTTTGAGCCAGGCGGCAGCAGGGAGGTCGCATCCTCGCAGCGCTGCTTGATCGGGATGACGCGCACCGAATTGCCTTCGCAGGAGGTTGCGGTGGGAGCCGCCAGGATCACGCCGGCGGCTTGCCCGGCGAGACGCGGGTTTCCCGCAAACCGCATGCCGACCGTGCCCTGCACCGCATGCTGGTTCGGGGCGGTTTCGGCCACCTGGGTCTGGAAGGCGAAATTCGCCCCCGCGGTCAGCGCCTTGCCGAGCAGAGCATAGGTCGCCGCGCAGGTTTTCACCCCATTGGCCAAGGCATGGGCCGTGAACAGATCCTTGCCGTCGCTCGCGGCCGGTTGCGGTTCGGATCGAGTCCAAAAGCCTAAGATACCCCCTGGCTGCGACACCGCCACCCCGAGGCCGAAACAGACCAGCAGGCTGGCCGCAGCGCCCGCCGCGAGGAGAACGCGGCGCCGGGAAAAATGGCGACCGCGGGCCCCACCGTCATCCGGAGGCGCTCCGCTTGATCCGAGGATGCGTTCGTAAACGCTTTGTTTTTCGTTCATGAGCGTGCTTCCAGAATAGGTCCCGATGCGGCGTGACGTCACCAGCCGTCTTTCGGCTCAGATCGCTGAAAGCGCCTGTGTCAGGCCGGCGAGCGGCGCCCGAAAAGACTCTGTCCTCGCCGCGCCATTTTCCTTGAGATCGAACGTAATCCCGACCACCCGCTCGGCCTCGATCGCCGCCCGCAAGCGGGCGTCCAGGGCCAGATAAGCGATGCAGAGCTTTTCGTTGCACCCATAAATGGGAACCGTAACGTGGGGCTGACCATCACCCAGTTCGAGCGCCACAGTGCCGGAGCTGGCGCCGGTCGGCGTCCGCAGGATCATGACCGGTCGGCCGTCGTCCGTGGCCGCGAGCGACCAGCTGAACACCGAGGCCCCTGAGGGACCCAGGATTTCCTGCGAAATGTTGCAGACTTTCCGCTTCTTGACGCGGTTTTCGTCGCAGACCAGAATCCAGTTGGGAAACGGACGAATGGTGCGCAGATACTGGCCGAGCGGCACATCCGCGGGGGGCACCACATCGGACGGCTTCACGACGTAGCCCGGTGACAGCTCCTTTGACGCCGCAGGTTTGGCCGGCTCCACCTTCTTGGCTTTCTCCGCGGCAAGCCCCTGGCCGCCGCACATCAGCTGGAGCGCGAGAGCCAAGGCGCCTATGACGCCTCGGCCTCCCTTCGTGACCCACATGTCTCTCCCCAATCAGTTGAGGGTGAGGCTCAGTCCCCCGCCGGCGCCCCATTCCCCGCCAGCGGTCGTTCCCGAGATGTTCATCCGCATCCGCTGGTCGGGTGTCGTGTAGCCGAGACCCATGGCGAAGGCACTCTCTCCAGCCCACGCTCCGCCACCGACCGCGGCGCTGACCTTGCCCGGCCGGTCGTCATAACGCAGCGAGCCGGCCGCGAGGCCGACGGCTGCGGCCTGGCGCGCTTCAGTGCGCACGCTCGCAATCGAGCTGTTGAGATTGGCGAACTTCTGGTCGGTATAGGCATTCGCCTGGGTCAACGTCTGCTGCGACTTGGCGTCGGTGTAGGTATTGGCCGTTGCTATGGCGTAGGTGGTTTTTGAATCGGCGTAGGTGTTGGCCGCGGTCAGGGTATCGCTCAATCCCGTTTTCATCTGAGAGACGTTCACGGCATCATTGCTTGCCACACCCGCCGCCACATTTGAAATGACCACGGGAGTATTCGCGTCCCCGCCCGCCAGAGTGATCGAGTTGAGTTTATTGCCATTCACGTCGGTATCGTACTGCACCGCGACCCTGCTGAGGGTGCCGATGTTCCCCATGGCCGAGCTCAGGGCCTGGTTGGTGGCGTAGAGCTGCGATCCGTTAACCGCGTCGGTGGATGTCGCATTGACCTGCCCTGCCGCGAGATTGGTGATGGTGCGTTCCGCGCCGACCGATCCCACGGAAACCGTACTCGTCGCCGTCCCGGCGACCGCATAGGTGGTTCCGTTCACGGTCATGGTCGAGGTCTGAACAGCCGCCGCGGTGGTCGCTCCGGCTCCGAGCGCGACATCGCCCGCATTGCGCGCACTTGCCCCCTGGCCGATGGCCGTGGAACTCGTCGCGGCCGCCTGGGCGGACGACCCGAGGGCGATGCTGCCGGCGCCGCTCGCCTGACTGACCGGCCCGGAGGCATTGACCTGGACATAGGGCGTATTGCCGGCGGCAACGTTTGTGATCGCCGTATTCAGCGTCGACAGCCTCGTATCGACGGCGCCGATGGCATCCCCGACATTATTGTAGTTCACGTGATTGACGAGATAGGTGGGCGCGATGAGGGTGCCGTCGGATGCAACCATCGCACCGCCACCGAACGTTGTCGCGACGCTCCGCGATACCCCGTAAAGCTGGGACCCGTTCACCGCTTCCATGGAGGCCGCGGAAACCGCGCCCGCCTTCAGATTGGCCAGCGTCGTGCCCGCGCTGCCGGCAAGCGTGACGGTGTCCCTGGCACTGCCCGCCGCACCGTCATAGAGCACCGCGCGATCCGAAAGCGTGGCGATGCCCGTGGAAACCGCATTGAGCTGGCCCACATTCGCCGCATCCGTATCCGCGGTGCCAGCGGCGACGTTGGAGATCCTTTGAGCCGAGCCGCTCCCGTGGCTCGCGTCATAGGTCCCGAGGGACGAATTCCATTTCAAGGCATCCGAGCCGAGCGCCGCGACACTCTGGTTGGTGGAATAAAGCTGGGCCCCGTTCACCGCATCGGTGGAGGAGGCGGAAACCGCACCCGCCTTCACATGGGTCAGCGTCGTGCCTGCGCTGCCGGCAAGGGTGATCGTGTCCTTCGCGCTGCCCACGGCGCCATCATAGACCACGGCGCGATCCGAGAGATTGGAAACGCCGGAGGCGACCGCCTTCAGCTGAGCAACGTTTGTCGCGTCGGAATCGGCGGTTCCGGCCGCGACCCCGCTGATCTGGCGGAACTGGCCGCTCGCGGCATTGCCGACCGAGACCCCGGACAATGTGCTTTTCGTCGCATTCACGCTACTGGTGGAACTCGCCCAGGAAGGTACGTAGCCATCAATGCCGGCAGCGGTATTCGCCACCGCGTTCTGGCCGAGCGCGACGCCGCCGGCGACCCCCACGGTCGCACCCGTGCCCAGCGCAACGCCGTTCGACACACCAGCGGTTGTCGCCCCTGCCCCGATCGCGATCGCCCCGCTGCCCGCAGCGCTTGTGGACTGCGTGCCGATTGCGATCGATTGAGATCCGGCGAGGCTGCCGAGATTTGCCGCCTGCACCGACAAGGAATTCCCGACAACCCCGGAAACCCAGGCGAGCCCGCCGCCCGCGGTTCCGACCTGGCAGTTCCAGAGCGATGAAGAGGAAGAGGGATCGTCGAGCGTCAGGCAGAGATTGCTGAGCCCGGCGCTGCTGCCGGCCCCGCTGCTGCTTCCGATCACGTAGCCGCCGGCATTGGCGCCCGTCACGGGTCCAAAAAACCCCGCGGTCGCCGCACCGACCCCGAACCCAAAGGCGAGGGACTTGCGACGAAAACCAACGGCGCGGTCCGCGATTCGCAAGATGGAGATAAATCGTCCATGTCTGGCGGAGCTCACTGAGCCACCCCCGAACTGGTCCAGCTTCGCCTTACGCACGATACTCGAATACGGCACAGTATTCCCCCCGGATAACGCAATAGGAGCCCTCGTCAAAAAGCTCCCAACTGGGCGGTTCGACCTGCATATACTGATGGCCTGTGAACGCCTCGACCATCATGACGACCCGCCTGCTCTGCCGCCTCTACGGCGCGCGCCAGGCCACCCCGCCCCCCCGGCGGGACAGCATGAAGCGCACGCACGGCTTCCTCCCTTGAGATTTCCAATTCCGCCAAGCGCTGGATGAAATTCATCTGCTTTCTTGGGGGCGCATCACCAAATATACATACGACAAGCCCCATGATATAATGGATGAATATAAGATTCACATCCGATTCATCCCAATCTTCAAAGCGCTCGGACAGAAGATTGTTTCGGAATATCGCAACGCAGTCCGACATATATTCAATAACGAGCTGATCACCCGCCGGTGCTCGGACATTAACGTCAACCGACATCATACTACCTCAACAATCGATGGCGGCGCCCCGCGGGACGCAACGTACGAAGCGAGATCTTGCGAAATTCCTAAAATGCAGTTCGTTAGAATGTTATATTAATATTGATTGCTTGACCGGCGCGCAGTCTTGTCACCAGAAGCACGTTGAAATTCAAAGGTTTGGATTTCGCACGCTCAACTGGCGCCGTCGCCGGGCCCGGTCGCAGGGGCGGCCGCCTTCAGAATACGCGGACCTGTCCCGCCGCATGGCGACCCGGCCGGCTTCAAGCCACCGGCGCTCTTCGTGACCTGCAAAGCTTGAGGAACTCTTTCGCCCCCGCCGGAGCGGACCGGCTTCTCCCCGCAATTGACCGTTCAGAGGGCCTGCGGCGTTGAGGTCCGTCGCGCTCATTTTCGGGGGCGGACAAACCCTCAGGGGCGAGCCGGCGGCTGCCGCCGCGTGCCGGCATGCCTTGCAATGACTTATATAAAAGAATGGCGGAGACGGAGGGATTCGAACCCTCGAGACCCTTTTGGGGGTCTGCTCATTTAGCAAACGAGTGCCTTCAGCCTCTCGGCCACGTCTCCATTGCGCTCACCTATGCCGAACGAAGGACGGCTTTGCAAGCCGCCCCCGCCCTTGTCCTCGCAATTAAGTGCCGGCGTAGGATTTCTCTTCCACAAACAGCGAGCCGGAACGGAGGTTGATTTCCTTCTTGATCGCCGCCCGCCGATCATTGGTCACATAGACCGCCCGCGCCAGTTCCACGAACCTGGCATCAAAGCGTTTTTCCGCTTCGAGCTCGCGTAGCGCGTCCTCGATCTCCCACAGCGCCTCGTTCACGCCCTTGATTTCGGCGGTGAGCGCCTCGAACCCCGTGTTCAATGCGTGCAGGTCCCGCAATTGGGCCAGGGCGGTCAGTTCCCGCAACACGTTCGCACGCTTCGCCGGATCGGCGATGCGTTCGGCCTTGATCTCGAGGATGGTGATCTTGTCGATCAGCTCGCCGGCGGAAACCGGAGCGAGAATCTCCACCGGCGCCAGCGCCGCATCACTTGTACTCATGATTTTCCGCTTTCCCCATCTCGACGCCCGCCGCTATCGCCGTGAAGACGCCGGCCCATTGCCCCGGCTGCTCCTGGCGAACGACACGCACCGAGGGATAGAGCCCGGTGTCCGCGCCATCCCCGGCGAAGGCAAAGTGGGTGGCTCCGCTCGCCGCGAGCAGCACCGGGCGGTTCATTGCCGCCGCAAGATGCGCAAGCGGCGCATCGACGCTTACGAGCAGGTCCAGGTGATGCAGCAGCGCGGCGCTGTCGACAAACGTCCCGTCGGCGTCGAAATCACTCTCCAGGCGCAGGATGCGACCCCGGAATGGCACGCGGTCCATCTGCGCCGCGGCGGGACCCTGCTGAAGTCCCACGAGCCGAGCCCCCTCGATTGCGGCGATCGGGGCAAAGGCCTCCAGCGGTGCGCCGCGCAAAGGTTCGACGCGGCCGCCATCCTCGCTCTGCCAATGGATGCCGATCACCAGATCGCCGGCGGAATGCGCATGGCTCCAGGCTGCAAGGCGATCCGGCGCCGCATGCAGATAGGGCGTGCGCGGCCAGAGCGCGGGATCCGGCGCGACGAGTTGAGGCAAGCTTGCAAGGGCGACGCCCAGCACCCCCTCTTCGGCAGGATCGACCTGCGCGGGATCGGCCAGAATCCCGACCCGCGGGTCCAGGGATGCGAACAAGGCCGCGTCCGCCGGATCGGCGACCAGCAGGCGGGGTTCAATCCCGCGGTCGGCCAGGAGCGGCAGCAGGCGCGCCAGGGCGATCGTGTCGGAAAGCCGCTCGCAGGCGACGACCACGAGCGCGCGCGGGCTCCCCGCGCCATCCCAGATCCCCACATTGCGGGCGGCGAGGCGGGTCCGCGGCGCCTGCGCGGCGGCATCGAGCGCGGCCCATCCCTCGGCCCAGGCGCCGCGTCCCAGCGCTTCGTTCGCGCGCGCGTCGAGGGCATGGGGGTTGTGGGGGTCGAGATGCAGGGCCTTGTCGATGGCGGCACGGGCCTCCGCTCGCGCGCCGAGATGGGTCAGAAGGCGGGCCCGCGCCAGCAGCGCCTCGGTGAAGGGCGGCTCCACCGCCAGCACGGCATCGAGATCTTCCAGCGCGCCAGCGACATCGCCCAGCCCCTCGCGCGCCATGCCGCGCTCGAACAAGGCGGCCGGGTCGCTCGGTGCGGCCTCGAGCACGGCGGCGCTCTGTTCCTCTGCCTCTGCAAATGCGCCGAGGCGGCGCAGGAGAAAGGCGTAGCGCAAACGAAATTCCGCGCGCTGCGGCGCGCGCTCCACCGCCTGCCGATAGGCCGCGCGCGCGCCTTCCAAATCGCCGAGCAGGAAACAGCATTCCCCGAGGAGGTGGTGGGCGTCGACGAACTCGGGCGCCAGCTTCACCGCGTGTTCTGCTGCGGCACGGGCCTCGGCCGCCTCGCCGCGTCCAAGCAGGATGAAGCCCTTGTTGACCGGATGAACCGGCGACCAGGGCTGCAATTGCAGCAGCCGTTCGCAATCGGCAAGTGCCGCGTCCGGATGGCCCGCTTGCACCAGGGCGACGGAGCGATTGGCGAGCGCCTCCACCGCCAGCGGGTCCAATTCCAGCACCCGCGAATAGGCTTTCGCCGCAAGCTCGTGGCGACCGAGGGCGCCGAGTGCGTTGGCTGCCTGGAAATGGGCCTCGCCCAATTGGGGCGCGAGCTTGATGGCGCGCTCAGCCGCGGACAGGGCCTTCTCGAATTGGCCGACGCCCTGAAGCGCGACCGCGAGCAGGATCGCGGCGTGGGGATCCTTCGGTGCCAGATTGGCGGTGCGCCGTGCGCTCGGCAAAGCCTCGTCCGCGCGGCCTGTCTGGATCAACGCCATGGCCAGCATGCGATGCGCGTCCACAAGCGCGGGCTGGAGCTCAACCACGAGGCGAAACCCCTCGATGGCCTTCTCCATCTGCCCCGCCCGGGCGAATGCGGCGGCTTGGCCAAGTATCGTGCGCGGATCGGGCGACATGGACACGGCAACTCCTGGACCTTGCGGCCGCGCCTGGTCCGCATGCCCGTCCGCGGGCGCCACGGCCAGTGGCGGCGGTCGCATCTAAGCCGACCGCGCGCAAAAAGCGAGGGGGCGGCTCAAGCCTTCATCGTGCGCGCTGACCGAACAGGATGCTCTGGGCTTCCTTGTCCTTGGAGAGGTCCGGCTTGCGTTCCTCGGCGCTCACCGCAAGGCCGCGCTGCACGGCCGGGCGCATCTTCACCGTGTCAAGCCAGCGCTGGAGATGGGGGAACTCTTCGATCTTCTGGCCCTGGCGTTCCCAGAGCTTGGCCCAGCCGACGCAGGCCATGTCGGCGACGGAATAGTCCCCCGCCAGGAACTCGCGGTCCTTCAGGCGCGTGTTCATCACGCCGTACAGGCGATGCACCTCGTTGGTGTAGCGATCGATGGCGTAGGGGATCTTCTCCGGCGCATAGATGCGGAAATGATGGGCCTGGCCGGCCATGGGGCCGAGGCCGCCCATCTGCCAGAACAGCCACTCGTCCACTTCCACCCGCTTGCGCTCGTCGGCGGGATAGAATTTGCCGGTCTTGCGGCCGAGATATTGCAGGATGGCGCCCGACTCGAACACCGAAATGGGCGCCCCGCCCGGTCCGTTGGGATCGAGGATCGCGGGGATCTTGTTGTTGGGCGAGATGGCGAGAAATTCCGGCTTGAACTGTTCCCCTTTGCCGATGTTCACCAGCTTCACGGTGTAGGGCAGTTCGCATTCCTCGAGCATGATGGCGATCTTCCACCCATTGGGGGTGGGCCAATAGTGAAGCTCGATGGGTTGCTGGATTTCGGCCATTTCAATGCTCCCCGCTCGACCGGGCAGACCCGGCGAAGGCGCATACAGGTATTCTGCCGCGCGCTTCCCGGCAAGTATCGCGCGCGTGTGGCATCCGGGGCCGGCCAAAATGCGTCGTGATCCCGCCAATTCGAGGAAAGCGCGGGCCCGCTTGGCCCACAGGCGGAATATTTTTGGCCGAACTAGACTAAAGTCTATTGCCGTAGCGGCATGACGTAGCGTCTGCTAGGGCGCTCGGGGGATGGTGCGCCAACACCGCAATGGTTCCAAAGAGAACCGTACCCCCTTAGGGAGGATACATTGACTGACACTTCCAAAGTGAACGAGTCCGCGCGTCCCTCGCGACGCGGCTTTCTTACGGCTGCGGCCGCCACCGCGGCGGGTGCTGCTGTCATTGCTGCACCGGCCGTCCACGCTCAGGCGCCGGTCAAGCTGAAATTTCAGTCCACCTGGCCGAACAAGGACATCTTCCACGAATTCGCGGGCGATTTCGTCCGTTACGTGAACCAGATGGCCGGCGGGCGTGTGGAACTGGAACTGCTCGCCGCGGGTGCCGTGGTGCCCGCGTTCCAGGTGCTGGATGCGGTCAGCTCCGGCATCATCGACGGCGGCCACGGGGTATCCGCCTATTGGTACGGCAAGAACAAGGCGTTCTCCCTGTTCGGCACCGCACCGGCCTTCGGCTGGGATGCGGATGAATTGCTCGGCTGGGTGCGGTATGGCGGCGGCCAGCAATTGTACGACGAGCTGACCCAGCAGATCCTCAAGCTCAATGTGGTGGGCATGCTCACCGGCCCGATGCCGACGCAGCCCCTCGGCTGGTTCAAGGCCGAGATCACCAGCCCGGACCAGATGAAGGGCATGAAATACCGCACCGTCGGCCTCGGGGCGGACCTCTTCAAGGAAATGGGCGTCGCCGTCACCATCGTTCCCGGTGGCGAAATCGTTCCGGCCATGGACCGGGGCCTGCTGGAGGGAGCGGAATTCAACAATCCCTCGTCCGACACGGTGCTCGGCTTCCCGGACGTATCCAAGGTCTACATGGTGCAGAGCTATCACCAGGCCCTCGAATGCTTTGAGGTCCTGTTCAACAAGACCAAGTTCGAGAGCCTGCCGAAGGATGTCCAGGCCATCATCAAGGGCGCTGCGGATGCGGCTTCCTCGGACATGATGTGGAAGGCGCAGGACCGCTATTCGAAGGATCTCGAGGCGCTCAAGGCGCGCGGCGTGAAGGTCATCTCGACGCCGAAATCGGTGCTGGAGGCCCAGCTCAACGCCTGGGACAAGGTGATCGCCAATCTGTCCGCCGACCCGTTCTTCAAGAAGGTCGTGGACAGCCAGATGGCGTGGGCCAAGCGCGTCGTCGGCTTCCGCCTCCAGTACGAGGTCGATAGCGCCTTCGCCTACAACCACTTCTTCCAGAAGGCCTGACGCCGGCGCGGGACCGCGCGCCGGGCGTCTACGCCTCGCCTCGAAAGCTGCAACCGCCCCTGGCCCTCGCCATGGGCGGTTGCGTGCATGGGGCGGGCACGGGCGCGTCATGGCGCGCACACCGCGAAGGACGAGGGGCGCCGTCACGGCTGCCGAAGCGGAGAAATCGCGCAATGCAAGCGTTTCTGATCGGTATTGATAAATTCAATACCTTTGTTGGAAAGTTATTCGCCTGGGTCATCGTCATCCTGACCGTCGCCATCTGCTACGAAGTTTTTTGCAGATATGTCCTGCGGTCCCCCACCTCGTGGGCCTATGACGTCTCCTATATCCTGTACGGCACATTGTTCATGATGGCGGGCGCCTACACGCTCTCGCGCAACGGGCATGTGCGCGGCGATTTCCTGTACCGCAACTGGCCGCCCAAGCGGCAGGCCGCGGTGGACCTGGTGCTGTATTTCCTGTTCTTTTTCCCCGGCATCATCGCCCTCATCTACTCGGGCTGGGGTTATTTCTACCTCTCCTTCCTGCTCAACGAACATTCCTCCTTCTCGCCCGACGGGCCGATGATCTGGCCTTTCAAGGGGCTCATTCCGATCACCGGCGTCCTCATGTTCATGCAGGGCGTGGTCGAGGTGATCCGCTGCATCATCACCCTGCGCACCGGGGTTTGGCCGGATCGGCTCCACGACGTCGAGGAGATGGAAAAGCTCATTCTTGAAGACGCCGCCAACAAGGCGGACGCCGAAGCCATCGGTAAGGGGGCACTGTGATGTTTTTGTCGGATCCCGCCCTCGGCATCTTGATGCTCGTCCTGTTCCTCGTCTTCCTCATGCTCGGCTTTCCCATCGCCTTTACGCTGATGGCGCTCGGTGTCGGCTTTGGCTACATCACGCGCGGCGATACGGTGTTTCAGCTCTTCGTCCAGCGCACCTATAGCGTCATGGCGAACGACGTCCTGATCTCCATCCCCCTGTTCCTGTTCATGGGCTATGTGGTGGAACGGGCGAACATTCTCGATCGCCTGTTTCGGGCGATTCAACTCGCCGCCGGCTGGGTGCCGGGCTCGCTGGCTGTGGCCACCCTCATCACCTGCGCGATGTTCGCCACCGCCACCGGCATCGTCGGCGCAGTGGTGACGCTCATGGGGCTGCTTGCGTTTCCAGCCATGCTGCGCGCCGGCTACGACACCAAGATCGCCGCCGGGGTGGTGTGCGCGGGCGGCTGTCTTGGCATTTTGATACCACCCAGCGTGATGCTGATCCTCTACGGCGCCACGGCGGGCGTCTCGGTGGTGAAGCTGTATGCCGCCGCCTTCCTGCCCGGCCTCATGCTGACCGGCCTCTACATGGGCTATGTCATCATCCGGGCGATGTTGAACCCGGCCCTCGCGCCGAAATTGCCGCCGGAAGCAAAGGCGCGCTCGTTTGGAGAGATCGCGTTCGCCCTGGCGAGCTCTTTCTTTCCCCTGGCGATCCTGATCAGCGGCGTGCTCGGAGCGATCATCTTCGGCCTTGCGACACCGTCCGAGGCGGCGGCCATCGGCGCGGCAGGCGCGGTCCTGCTCGCCCTCGCCTATCGCACCTTCTCGCTCAACAAGCTGAAGGAGAGCGTGTTCCTCACGGCGCGCGCCTCGGCGATGGTGTGCTGGCTGTTCGTCGGCTCGGCGGTGTTCTCGGCAGTGTTCGCATTGCTGGGCGGGCAGAGGGTGGTGGAGGAATTCATCCTCGCCCTGAACCTTGGGCCCATCGGCTTCCTGCTGCTGACCCAGGCCATCATCTTCGTGCTGGGCTGGCCGCTGGAATGGACCGAGATCATCGTGATCTTCCTGCCCATCTTCCTGCCGCTGCTGGATGATTTCGGCGTGGACCCGATCTTCTTCGGGATCCTGGTCGCGCTCAATCTCCAGACGTCGTTCCTCTCTCCGCCTGTGGCCATGGCGCCCTTCTATCTGAAGGGGGTGGCACCGAAGAACGTCTCCATCGACCAGATCTTCTCCGGCGTCATGCCCTTCCTCTGCCTGGTCATCGTCGCCATGATCCTGCTTTATGTGTTCCCCGGCATCGCCCTGTGGCTGCCGAAGGCGCTCTACGGATGAGGATCGATGGCGAAAACCAAGACGACCGAACTGTTCACGGTCGGCTATGAGCAAACGACGTCCGGCGCGTTTCAGGACACCCTGACCCGTGCCGGCGTCGATCTGCTGGTGGACGTGCGCGCGGTCGCCGCCTCGCGCCGTCCCGGCTTCTCGAAGACCGCCCTCGCCGCCGGCATCGCGGAACATGGCATCGCCTATGCCCACCTGCGGGCGCTCGGCACGCCGAAGGAGGGCCGGCTCGCGGCGCGCTCCGGCGATCACGACGCGCTGATGCGCATCTACGACGCCCACCTCGCCACCGACCCGGCCCGCGCGGCGCTGGAGGAACTCGCGACGCTGGCGCAGGGCCGGCGCATCTGCCTCATGTGCTATGAGCGCCACGTGGAGGGCTGCCACCGCCTGCGCCTCGCGCAATTCCTTTGCGAACGGCTCGACCTTCCGGTCACGCACCTGATCGCCGACCCGTTCTGAGGCTTAGGCGCGGGAGCGCCGCAGGGTCAGCACGATCGCGAAGGAGAGAAGGCAGCCGATCGCCCCAGCCAGGAACATGGAGCCATAGCCGAAGGCCGCCACCAGAATGCCGGCCACGGGCCCCGTGACCCCCAGCGCGATATCGAAGAAGGCCAGGAATCCGCCGACCGCCAGGCCTCGGCTCTCCGCCGGCACCCGTCGCACCGCCTCGACACCCAAGGCCGGGAAGATCAGCGAGAAGCCGACGCCGGACAGCGCCGCGCCCGCCAGGGCGAGGACCGGCTCGGTGGCGAGCCACAGCATGAACTGGGCCGCCGCCTCCACCAGCAAAGACACCGCCGCGACGCCGACACCGCCGATGCGGTCCGGCAGGTGCGCCAGGAACAACCGCACGCCGATATAGCTCGCGCCGAACAGGAACAGCCCAGCCCCGGCGTGGGGCCAGCCCCGGCTGGCGAACACGAGCGCGAGGAAGGTCGCGAGAACGGCGAACGGCGCGGTCGCGAGCGCCAGCGCGATGCCGTGGCGCCAGATCAGCCCCAGCACATGGTGAAACCCGAGCCTGCGCCCCGGAACCGTGGGCACCGCGGCGATCGGGAACGCCATCGGCAGGGCCACCAGAGGGGCAATCGCCGCCACCACCGCGACGCCGGCAAAGCCATAGGCGGCATGGATGGCGAGGCCGATGGGCGCGCCGAGCCCGATGGCGGAATAAAGCGCGATGCCCTGCCAGGCCATGACGCGGCCGGTATTGGCCAGGCCCACGCGGCCGATGCCCCAGGCCATCGTGCCGGTGAGGAACAGGCTTTCCGCGAGGCCGAGGCAGAGCCGGCCCGCGGTCAGCACGCCAAGGCTGAAAAGGGGCGCCGCGGTCGCCAGCGAGGCGAGATAGAGAAGCCCCGCCACCACGGCGAGCGGCAGCCCCACCACCACCGTCATCTTGGCGCCGTAGCGATCGACCGCCGAGCCGGCGTACTGGCGCGTGAGCAAGGTTGCGATCGACTGGACGCCGACGGCAAGCCCGGCGGTGGCGATGCTGAAACCGAGCGTTTCGTGCACATGCAAGGCGAGCACCGGCAAGGGCACGGCGATCGCGAGCGCGCTGAAGAACACGATCCACACCAGCGGCAGGAGCCGCAACAAAACGGTGCCGGACGAAAGGGGCGCGAGGCCGGGATCGGAGGAGTGGGGAGGATTCAACATCAAACTGCGCTTTCGGGCATGGCGGCCGATTCGGCCGCACCACGTTGCGCGTTGGTTGACGTCAGACGCTTACGGAGGGAAGCCACCCTCATGGCCGGTTCTTTATGGCCTGGCATGGGACGGGTCAAGCGCGTCGGTCTCGTCCGCAGGTACCGGTCCGGCACCTTGCGATGATCCTTCCCGGGGCGCCAGCAAGCGGGCGCGCGAAAGCGCCTCCGGCGTGTCCACGTCGAGGAATGCGCCGGGCCCCTCCACCTCGATCTCCACCACGGCCTCGGCGTGGGCTGCGATGAGATGGCGGGCGCCCACGTCGCCCTCCAGTTTCGAGAGGGCCTCGAAGAACCGCCGATCCCACAGCACGGGATTGCCGCGCCGGCCGTCAGCGACGGGCAGCACGATGAGGCGGCCCGCATCGGGGTCGAACGCGTCCATGATGGTGTCGAGAATGCCCGGCCCCACCAGAGGCATGTCGCCCAGCATCACGAGTGCCGCGCCCGCCCCGCCCGGCACCGCCGCGATGCCGGTGCGCACGGACGTGGACAAGCCCTCGGCGAAGGCGGGATTGTGCACGAAGATCACAGGCAAGCCGCTGAGGATCTGCTCCACCCGCGCCTGCTCATGTCCGGTCACCACCACAATGGGGGATGCCCGTGACGCGAGCGCGGCTTCCACCACGCGGCGCACGACCGGGCGGCCGCCCACATCCTCCAGCAGCTTGTTCGGGCCACCCATGCGGGTGCCCCGGCCCGCGGCCAGCACGATGGCGGCCACGGGCGGCTTTTCGTCTGCCATCTCGTCAACCCCGGTTCCGCCGCGCGGCTGCGGCCGCGTGATGATTTCGCCCAGCAGGCCGCCGACGCCCCAGCCGCCGATGTCGGACGCCGTCAGCGGCACATCCGCGAGACACCGCATCAGCACCCAGTCGAAGCCATTCTCCTTGGGGCTGCGCGCACAGCCCGGCGCGCCGAGCACCGGAATGCCACCGAGACCGCCCAGCATCAGCAGATTGCCGGGATCCACCGGCATGCCGAGCCGCTCCACCCGGCCACCGGCCGCCTCAAGCGCGGCGGGGATCACATCGCGCCGATCGACGATTGCGGACGCGCCGAACACCACGATGCAGTCCGCGCCTTCCACCCGCACCCGTTCAATGGCGACAGCCAGGTCCGGGGCTGCGTGCGGCACGCGCACATCATGGCTGATGCTGGCGCCGGCCGGCGCGAGGCGCTGGCGCGTGACGCGCAGGGTCTTTTCAACCACCTTGTCGGCGAGGCCCGGCAGCAAGGTGGAGATCACCGCCACCCGCCGGCGGCGGAACGGGGCGATGCGAACCGCCGGGCGCGCGAGCGCCGCGGCGGCCTCCATCAGCGTGGCCGGGATGGCGTAGGGAATGATCTTCACCGTCGCCACCATGTCGCCCTCGGCGACGGCGCGGAACGGCTCCAGCGTGGCGAAGGTCACCGCCTCGTCCAGCGCATTCAAAGCATCGACGGCGGCGCGGTCGATTTCCAGAATGCCGGCGCATGTGGCGAACAGATTGGCGCGGCCGGTAAAAGCCATGGCTGCGCGCAGCCCGTCCGCGCCAAGAGACGCGGCGAGACGGTCTGCCGCCGAATCTTCCGAAACGTCGCCCGCCTCAAGCCGCGCGACGACCACCTCGCTCAGGCCCGCCGCCTGAAGCGCCGCGATCTCGCCCGGTCCGATCCGCGCCCCCTTCTTCAGGGTGAAATGCGCCGTCCGCACCGAATGGGCGAGAATGGCGCCATGCGCCAGCGCCGGCGGGACGGGTCCGAATTTCACGCGGCGGCCTCGGTCTTGGCCGGCGCAAGACTGCCCTTGCGCAACGCGCCGATGATCTGCGCGAGAACGGATACGGCGATCTCCTCCGGGCTCGCCGCGCCGATGTCGAGGCCGATGGGCGCATGAATGCGGCCGATCTCCTGCGGCGAGAGGCCGAGCGCGGAGAGGCGCTCCACCCGCTTGGCATGGGTGCGCCGCGAGCCGAGCGCGCCGACATAGAAGCAGCCGGCCTTCAGCGCCGCTTCCAGCGCCGGTTCGTCGATCTTCGGATCATGGGTCAGAGCCGCGACGGCGGTGAAGGCGTCGAGCGTCACCTCTTTCAGCGCTTCATCCGGCCATTTGGCGATGACGGTCGTGTTTGGAAAGCGCTCGGGGGTCGCGAAGGCCGTGCGCGGGTCGATGACGGTGATGTCGTAGCCGGCGATCCGGGCGAGCGGCGCCAGCGCCTGGGAAATATGGACCGCGCCGATGGCCACGATGCGCGGCGGCGGCACCTGCACCGTCAGGAACACCCGGCCCTCCGGCGTTTCAAGAATGCCGCTCTTCCCGCTCGCCAGCGCGGCGCGCAGCGACGGTTCGAGCGCATCGCCGGACATGGCCTCCGCCGCCACCAGGCGCTGGGTGCCGGTTTCGAGTTCGGTGATCAGCACGGCGGCGCGGCGGGCGGCGCGTGCGGCGGTGAGCTGGGCCAGGACTTCAAGCTGCATGTTCGCGCTTCCTCATAAAGCCGCGGAATGGGCGATGCGGCTCAATCCACCCGCTCGACATAGACGCGGATGGCGCCGCCGCAGGAGAGCCCCACGCGCCATGCCGTTTCGTCAGCGACGCCGAACTCCAGAATGCGCGGCTTGCCGGATTCGATCACATCCATCGCCTCGCTCACCACAGCCCCTTCCACGCACCCGCCGGAGACGGAGCCGAGGAAGCCGCCATCCTGGTCGACGGCGAGATGGCTGCCCACGGGCCGGGGCGCCGAACCCCAGGTCTCCAGAACGGTCGCGAGCGCGACCCCCTTGCCTTCACGGCGCCAGCGCAGGGCGCCTTCGAGGACATCCTCGTTCGAGCTGGTCATGGAATCCTCCTGCGGAGTGCGATTCTGGCAATCAGGCTGCGTTACCTATATAGGGGCGGCCCTCGCGTATTGAGCATTCAGACGCCACATCACGGAAATTTTCCGTCGGAAACGCTTATGTCCACCCTGCGCACCGCCGACGACATCATCGCGGCCGGCCTCGCCCCCGAGGCGCGGCGGGAGGATCTGACGCGGGTCGGCGCGCGCTATGCGGTGGCCATCACGCCCGATCTCGCGGCGCTGATCGCACAAGACGATCCCGCCGACCCCATCGCGCGCCAGTTCGTGCCGGACCGGGCCGAACTGGATGTGCAGCCGGCGGAATTGGCGGATCCCATCGGCGATGAAGCCCGTTCGCCCGTGCCGGGCATCGTGCACCGCTATCCGGACCGGGTCCTGCTGAAGCTGGTGAGCGTCTGCGCCGTCTATTGCCGCTTCTGCTTCCGCCGCGAGATGGTGGGGCCGGGCGGAGAAACCGCGCTCAGCCCGGCGCAGTTCGACGCGGCCCTGGCCTATATCGCGGCCACCCCGGCGATCTGGGAAGTGATTCTGACGGGCGGCGACCCGTTCATGGTCTCGCCCCGCCGCATGGCCGAGGTGGTCCAGCGTCTCGCAGCCATCGCGCACGTGAAGGTGGTGCGCTTCCACACCCGCGTGCCGATCGCCGCGCCCGAACGGGTCAACGAGGAGCTGATTGCCGCACTCAAGGCGCCGGGCGTCGTCTCCTATGTGGTGGTCCATGCCAATCATGCGCGCGAACTCCAGCCCAGCGTGCGGGCGGCCCTCGCGCGGCTCGTGGAGGCCGGTGTGCCGGTGCTCTCGCAGTCGGTGCTGTTGAAGGGGGTGAACGACGATGCGCAGACGCTCACCGCCCTGTTTCGCGCCCTCGTGGAATGCCGGGTGAAGCCCTATTACCTGCATCATCCAGACCTTGCGCCCGGGACCGCCCATTTCCGATTGCCCATCGCGACCGGAACGGCGCTGATGCGCGCCCTTCGGGGCCGGCTCTCGGGCATTGCGCTGCCGACCTATGTGCTCGACATCCCGGGCGGCTACGGCAAGGTTCCGCTAACCCCCGGATATATCGAGCCCGGCGGCCAAGGGGTGCGGGACCATTGCGGCGGGGTGCATGCTTATCCGCCCGCCGTGGCGGAGCCGGAATAAGGCACCCGGCCGCGCCTGACCGGGCGCTGCGCCCGCGCGTCCCCCTCCTGGGCCAGAGCCCCGACCAACCCCTCAAGGCTCGCCAGATCGTGCACCGGACGGAAGGCATCCACATGGGGCAGCATGGCCCGGATGCCGCGTGCCTTGGGTTCGAAACGATCATAGCGCAGCAAGGGGTTGAGCCAGATCAGCCGATGCCCGGACCGCCGCAGACGATCCATTTCCACCTCCAGCATGGCGTCGGCGTCGCGCTCAAGTCCGTCCGTGATCAGCAGAATGATGGGATTTTGTCCCATCACCCGGCGCGACCAGATCTTGTTGAACGCGCGCAGAGACGCGGCGATGCGCGTGCCTCCGGACCAATCCTGCGCGGCGTGACCCGCCTTCTCCAGCGCCTCGTCCGGATCACGATGGCGCAGCACGCGCGTGACATTGGTCAGCCGCGTGCCGAACAGGAACGTATGCACCCGTCCGCGCCGCTCGGTCAGCGCATGGAGGAAATGCAGCACCGGCCGTGAATAATCCGCCATCGACCCGGAAATATCCACCAACGCGATCACCGGGCGGGGACGCGGGCTCGGCCCGCGCCGGCGCAAGGGCATGAAGGCGCCGCCGCTGGCCAGCGAGGCGCGCAGGGAGGCGCGCAGATCGAACGCGGGGCCCTTTCGATCCGCCTTCAGACGGCGGGTCGATATCTCATCGTCCGGGAAACGCAGGCGGGCGATGCGGCGGCGGGCCAGCGCCAGTTCCTCGGCGCTCATCTGGGCGAAATCCTTGGTGCGCAGCACATCCGCGCTTGAGGCGCTGAACTTGGCCTCAACCTCGATTTCGCTCTTCTTGCTGCGCTGTTCGCGCCCCACGCCGGCGAACAGCGCATCCTCCACCCGCTTGCGGACTTTCGGCTTGTCCTTCGCCTCCGCTCCCGGCGCGGGCGGGGAAAGCATGGCGATCAGCCGCTCCGATTGGGCGCGCCGGCGCCAGAACAGCTGAAACGCCTGGTCAAAAATCTCCTGGTGCTCGTGACGGCTGACGAACACCGCCCGCAACACATGATAGAAATCCTCGCGCGCGCTAATTCCGGCGGCGTCCACCGCCCGAACCGCGTCGAGGACCGTGCCAGGTCCCACCGGCAGGCCCGCCGCGCGGAGCGCGCGGCCGAAATAGGCGATGTTGTGGGAAAGCCGGCCCTCGGTCCCGGCAGCCGGCGCGGTTTCGCTCATTCGCGCGGCCGCAGGGCCTCGCGCGTTTCCGCGATCAGCCGCTCGATCCGCCCGGCATCCGTGCCGGCGATGTCGTCCTGATATTTCAGGAGCACGCCCAGCGTGTCCCCCACCACGGCGGGATCCAGCGCGGCGGCGTCGAGTTCCACAAGGGCCGAGGCCCAATCGAGGGTTTCCGCGACGCCGGGCACCTTGAACACGTCTTCCTTGCGCAGCGCCTGGACAAACGCCACCACCTCCCGCGACAGACGCTCCGGCAAGCCCGGCAGGCGCGCGCGCAGGATGTCCAGTTCGCGTTCGGCGCTCGGATAATCCACCCAATGATAAAGGCAGCGCCGCTTCAGGGCGTCATGGATCTCGCGCGTGCGGTTGGAGGTGAGGATGATCAGCGGCGGATGGGCCGCCCGGATCGTCCCGAGTTCGGGGATCGTCACCTGGAAATCGGACAGCACTTCCAGCAGGAAGGCTTCGAACGCCTCGTCCGTGCGGTCCAGCTCGTCCACCAGGAGAACCGGCGGGCCGGCGGGATCGGGCATCAGCGCATCCAGCAGCGGCCGGCGCAGCAGATAGCGCTCGGAGAAGACATCGGAGGCGATCATCCCCTTGTCGCTTTCCCCCGCCGCCTCGGCAAGACGGATGGCGATCATCTGCGCGGCATAGTTCCATTCATAGACGGCGGCGGAGAGATCGAGCCCCTCGTAGCATTGCAGGCGGATCAGCCGCCGCCCCAGCGCCTTCGCAAGGGTGCGCGCCACCTCCGTCTTGCCGACGCCCGCCTCGCCCTCCAGCAGCAGCGGCCGGCCCATGCGCAGCGCCAGGAACAGCACGGTCGCGAGCGCCCGGTCCGGCACATATCCGGCCGCCCGCAACATGCGATCTGCGGCATCGACGGACGCGGGAAAGGGCGAGACCGGAACGTCGGAAGCAGTCATGGGGCCAGTCTGGTTCATCGGCGTTCATTCTCACCGTTTACGCCGGACCCGGCGGGCTCAGCTCGGCTTCGGCGGAGGCCGCCGGCGGGTGGGCGGGATCTTTGGCGGGGGCGGGCAGAAAGCGGGACAGCCCGTTCAGAAGATAGGCATACATGGCATAATGCGGATCGGCCAAGCTGATGAGCGCGGAGATCGCCGCCGAACCGGTGAACAGCAGCAGTGGCAGGTATTTTGGCCGAGGCTGCACCTTCCGCGCCGGCGGCGTTTCGAGCTTCACCAGCAACATCGAAAGAAGGCCCAGAATCATCATGTTGGCGGCATACAGCCAGACCGCCGGTGCAAACTGGCCATAATGGCCGACCACGCTCGACGAGAACGGCACGCTGGTAATGAAGAACAGATAGAACAGCCATATGCGCCCGCACAGATGGGACACTTCCTCGCCCTTGTGGCGCAGGCTGATGTTGCCGCGCCACAGCGCGGCGAGCACGAAGAAGCTGATGAGGTAGGTGACATATTCCGCCCCCAGGGTGCGCAGATGCGCCACGAGATCGGCCGAACTGCCGATGGGCAGATCGTCCGGCAGGCGAATTTCCAGCACCAGGAGCGTCATCGCGAAGGCAAAAATGCCGTCGGTAAGCGCGTCGATCCGCGTTGCAGGCAAGGTTCTCATCGGGTCCAATACGGCCGGCGCGGGGTCATCCGCTCTCCCCCGACGAAGGCGGGACGAGAGCAAGGCGAACGCGGCCCTTCTCCTTTCCGGACCAGCATCCTACAGACCTGCGCCCGGCGGAAGTTCCGGCGCCTCTCGCGCCGGGCCCCGAGCCGCATCACGACGCATCAGCCGGCGATCGCCGCCACCGCGCGCTTGGCCATCACCTTGACGAGTTGCGCGCGATATTCCGCGCCGCCGTGCAGGTCCGCCATCACGTCGGAGGGATCGAGCGTCAGCGCGTCCAGCGCCGCCGGGGAGAAATCCGCCGCCAGGGCCGCTTCCGCATCGCTCCAGCGGAAAACGCCGCCCTGCCCGGCTCCGGTCACCGCGACCCGCACGTCGCCGTCGCGCGCCGCCACGAACACGCCGGCCATGGCATAGCGCGAGGCTGGATTGCGGAACTTGCGGTAGGCGGCACGCGCGCCGACGGGGAATTCCACCGCCAGAATCACTTCATCCTCGGCCAGGGCGGTTTCAAACAGGCCGGTGAAAAAATCCTCGGCCGCGATGCGGCGGGCACTGGTGACGATGGTGGCGCCCAGCGCGAGACAGGCGGCGGGATAATCGGCGGTCGGATCATTATTCGCGATCGACCCGCCGATGGTGCCGCGATTGCGCACCGCCGGATCGCCGATGAGGCCTGCAAGCTCGGCCAATGCGGGGATAGCCTCCGCCACCATGGGCGAGGCCGCGACATCCGCATGGCGCGTCATGGCGCCGATGGTCAGAAAATACTGGCTATGCTCGATGCGGCTCAGCGCGGGAATGGCGGCGAGATCCACCAGGGCCGAGGGCTGGGCAAGCCGCTGCTTGAGGGTCGGCAGCAGGGTCTGACCGCCCGCGAGCAGCTTCACGTCCTCGCCGGCGCGCAATGCGGCGAGGGCTTCATCCAGGCCGGCGGGGCGCTGATAATCGAAGGCATACATGGTGCGTCTCCCTCACTCGGCCGCGCGGCGGGCGATCTGGCCCTGCGCGATCTTCCACAACGTCGCGGGCGTCGCCGGCATGGGAATATCCTCCGTCCCCAGCGCGTCCGTCAAAGCATTGATGACCGCCGGCGGCGCGGCGATGGCGCCCGCCTCCCCGCAGCCCTTCATGCCGAGCGGATTGGAGGGGCAGCGGGTTTCCGTCAGGCCGACAACGAACGAGGGCAGGTCGCCGGCCCTGGGCATGGTGTAGTCCATGTAGGAGCCGGTCAAAAGCTGACCGTCGGCATCATAGCGCACGCCCTCCAGCAGCGCCTGGCCGACGCCCTGGGCAATGCCGCCGTGCACCTGCCCTTCCACGATCAGCGGATTGATGACGGACCCGAAATCGTCCACGGCGACCCATTTGACGATTTCCGTCGTCCCGGTCTCGGGATCCACCTCCAGTTCGCAGATATGGCAGCCGGCGGGGAAGGTGAAATTGACGGGGTCGTAGAACGCCCCTTCCTTCAGGCCCGGCTCGATCTCCGAGGTGGGGAATTTGTGCGCGACATAAGCGTTCAGCGCCACCGCGGCGAAGGCGAGCGAACGGTCGGTGCCGCTGACGGTGAAATGGCCGTCCTTGAACTCGATGTCGCCTTCCGAGGCTTCCAGGATATGGGCGGCGATCTTCTTCGCTTTGGCCTCCACCTTGTCGAGGGCCTTGGAGATGGCGGACATGCCCACCGCGCCGGAGCGCGACCCATAGGTCCCCATGCCGAACTGCACCTTGTCGGTGTCGCCATGGACGATGGTCACATGGTCGATGGGAATGCCGAGGCGGGCGGAAACCAGCTGGGCGAACGTGGTTTCATGCCCCTGGCCGTGGCTGTGGGAGCCGGTGAGCACCTCCACATTGCCGGTGGGATTCACGCGCACCTCGGCGCTTTCCCAGAGGCCGACACCGGCACCCAGCGAACCCACGGCTGCGGAAGGGGCGATGCCGCAGGCTTCGATATAATTGGAAAGCCCTATGCCGCGCAGCTTGCCGCGCCGGGCGGCTTCCGCCTTGCGGGCGGGAAAATTGGCATAATCCGAAAGTTCCAGCGCCTTATCGAGCGAAGCCGCGTATCCGCCGATGTCGTAGGAGAGGATCACCGGCGTCTGATGCGGGAAGCTGGTGATGAAATTGCGCCGCCGGAATTCGGCCGAATCCTGGCCGATCTCCCGCGCCGCCTTCTCGACGATGCGCTCCACCAGGAAGGTCGCCTCCGGCCGCCCGGCGCCGCGATAGGCGTCCACCGGCGCGGTGTTGGTATAGACCGCATCCACCTCGCAATAGATGGCCGGAATGTCGTACTGGCCGGACAGCAGCGTCGCATAGAGATAGGTCGGCACGCACGAGGCAAAGGTGGAGAGATAGGCCCCCATGTTGGCGGTGGTCTTGACCCGGAAGCCGATGATCTTGCCCGCGCCATCCAGCGCCAGTTCGCCATGGGTGATGTGATCGCGCCCGTGGGCGTCGCACAGGAAGGCCTCCGAGCGATCGCAGGTCCATTTCACCGGCCGCCCGACCCGCTTGGACGCCCAGGCGCACACCGTCTCTTCCGCATAGATGAAGATCTTGGAACCGAAGCCGCCGCCCACGTCCGGGGCGATCACCCGCAGCTTGTTTTCCGGCGCAAGCCCGACGAAGGCGGACAACACGAGCCGCGCCACATGGGGGTTCTGGCTGGTGGTCCAGAGCGTGTAGGCCTCGTCGCCCGCATCATATTCGCCGATCGCCGCGCGCGGCTCCATGGGATTGGGTGCGAGGCGATTGTTGACGAGGTCGATGGTCGTCACATGGGCGGCGCGGGCGAAGGCGGCCTCGGTGGCGGCCTTGTCGCCCAATTCCCATTCAAACGCGGTGTTGTGGGGCGCCTCGTCGTGAATCTGCGCCGTGCCGGCGGCCTGCGCCGATCCCAGATCCGCGGCGGCGGGCAGCACTTCGTAATCCACCGCGATGGCGGCGGCGGCGTCCTTGGCGGCGTTCAGCGTCTCGCCGATCACCACCGCCACATGGTCGCCCACGTAGCGCACCTTGTCCTTGGCGAGGGCCGCGTGATGGCCCGCCTTCATGGGCGATCCGTCCTTGGAATGGATCATCCAGCCGCAGATCAGCCCGCGAATCCCGTCATGCGCCAGATCCTGGCCGGTGAGGATGGCGACCACGCCCGGCATGCCCGCAGCGGCGGACGTATCGATGCCGCGAATGCGCGCATGGGCATAAGGCGAGCGCAGGAAATAGGCGTGCGCCTGACCCGGCCGGGCGAGATCGTCGGTATAGCGGCCCTTGCCGGTGATGAAGCGGCGGTCTTCCTTGCGGCGCACCGGCGCGCCGAGCGGCGTCACCTTGCTGGTATCGAAGCTGTTGGCGTTCATGGCGTCCTCCCTGGGGGACTGGCGAAACGGAACTCCGGGCAGCGCGCTCGCGTCTTGGCGGCGAGCGTCGCGGCCCCGGGCATTCGGACAATCGGGCCGCGGCCCGGCACGTCGCGCAGTGGCGCTATTCGGCGGCGTGCTTCAGGGCGCCGCCCATGGCCTGCGCGCCCGCTTCCACCGCCTTGACGATATTGTGATAGCCGGTGCAGCGGCACAGGTTGCCGTCGAGATGGGCACGGATCGTCGCTTCGTCGAGATCGGCGCCGTGGTGCGCCACGAGGTCGAGCGCGGTCATGATCATGCCCGGCGTGCAGAAGCCGCATTGCAGGCCGTGATGCTCGCGGAAGGCCTCCTGCATGGGATGGAGGGTCGCCCCGTCGGCGATGCCCTCGATGGTGGTGACGGCATGGCCGTCCGCCTGCACGGCCAGCATGGTGCAGGACTTCACCGCAGCGCCATCCAGATGCACCACGCAGGCCCCGCATTGGCTGGTGTCGCAGCCCACATGGGTTCCCGTCAGCAACAGGTTCTCCCGCAGGAATTGGACAAGCAGCGTTCGCGGCTCGACATCCGCGGAAACCGCCCGGCCGTTCACTGTGATGGCAATTTGCGTCATCCGCGTCCTCCCGCAGTGGGCGTAACGCCCGTGCTCACGCGCTTTGGCCCACCCGCACCTTTTATTGCTTCCAGTGTGGGTCGGCCAAGGCGACGCGGTCAAGGGCGATCGCTCCCGTCCGGGGGCGAATCCGGATGGGACGCGCTGGCCCCGTGCGGGCCGGTGCGGCAGGATGAAAATGATGTGACGCAGGCGCCAGCAGGTGTTGCGCCATGCCGCGCCTGTGGGAAACTCGCCCCGACGCACGCAAGGCCCGGTAGCCATTTGTCTCCCGCCACCACCCGCGCTATGAGTTGAATGGAAAAGCGCCCAAACTCCAGGCACGATCAAGAAATAGGCGCACTCGAACACAGGGGCATCGGACGGATGGATATCTTCCTCCAGCAGCTCATCAACGGGCTGACGCTCGGCTCCATCTACGGTCTCATCGCCATCGGCTACACGATGGTCTTCGGCATCATCGGCATGGTGAACTTCGCCCATGGCGACGTGTTCATGGTGTCGAGCTTCATCGGCCTCACCTGTTTCCTGCTGCTGACGACCGTGCTCGGAATCAGCTCGGTATTCCTGGTGCTGGCGATCGTGCTCGTGGTGGCCATGATCTTCACCGGCCTCGTGAGCTGGAGCATCGAGCGCCTCGCCTATCGCCCGCTGCGTGGCTCGTTCCGGCTGGCGCCCATGATCTCGGCCATCGGCATGTCGATCCTGCTCTCGAATTTCGTGCAGGTCGCCCAGGGCCCGCGCAACAAATCGATCCCGCCTCTGGTGACCGACGTGATCGTGCTGATCGACCGCGACGGCTATCAGGTCACCCTCGCCTACAAGCAATTGATCATCATGGCGGTGACCGCCATATGCCTCGGCATCTTCTGGTTCCTGGTGCAGAAAACCTCGCTCGGCCGCGCCCAGCGGGCGTGCGAGCAGGATCGCAAGATGGCGGCGCTGCTCGGCGTGGACGTGGACCGCACCATCTCGCTCACCTTCATCATCGGCGCCGCCCTGGCCGCCGTGGCGGGCACCATGTACCTGATGAATTATGGCGTCGTGAACTTCTCGGATGGCTTCGTTCCGGGCGTGAAGGCGTTCACGGCGGCGGTCCTCGGCGGCATCGGCTCGCTGCCCGGCGCGGTGCTGGGCGGCCTGCTCATCGGCCTGATCGAGACGTTCTGGTCCGCCTATTTCACCATCGAGTACAAAGACGTGGCCGCCTTCTCCATCCTCGCCATCACGCTCATCTTCATGCCCCAGGGCCTGCTCGGCCGGCCGGAAGTGGAGAAGGTCTGATGCAGGCCGGTGTGTCTGCGGGAAGCCGCGAGGCCGTGCTGCCGGTCGCGCTGAAGGACGCCGCCATCAGCGCCGTGCTCACCTTCCTCGTCCTGACGCCGCTGGTGGGGCTGCGGGCCACGGAGGATTCCGGGGGCCCGCTGATCCTCACCTACCGGTTCGGCCTGGTTCTGATCTTCGCCGCCATCGTCGCGGTGTTGCGCTTCGTGCTCCACCTCACGCTGTGGCGGCCGGGTCGGATCAAGGGCGGCGGCAATACGGCGCTTGCGGCCATTGCCGACAAGGCGGAACCCTTCGCAAAGCCGGTATTCTTTGCATTCGCCATCGCCTTCCCCGCGCTGGCCGTGCTCGGCGCCGGGGACCTCGGTGCGAGCCGCTATTACATCGACCTCGGCATCTACATCATGACCTATGTGATGCTGGGCTGGGGCCTCAACATCGTGGTGGGCCTCGCGGGGCTGCTGGACCTCGGCTATGTCGCCTTCTACGCCGTCGGCGCCTATGCCTTCGCCCTGCTCTCCACCAGCGTGCCGTTGAACGATTTCCTCGCCGGCCATCTCGGCGAAGGCTTCTGGGCCGCCTGGGCGTTCTGGCTGTGCCTGCCCATCTCCGGCCTGCTGGCGGGCTTCTGGGGCCTGATCCTCGGCTTTCCGGTGCTGCGGCTGCGGGGCGATTATCTCGCCATCGTCACGCTGGCCTTCGGCGAGATCATCCGCCTGGTGCTGATCAATTGGGTGGATCTGACCAATGGCGGGGCGGGCATCTCCTCCATCCCCGCCATCACCTTCTTCGGCATTCCCTTCACGGCGGGTGACGACGGGTTCGCGGCGCTGTTCGGCCTGCCGTTCAACGCGATGCACCGCATCATCTTTCTCTATTTCGTGATTCTCGGCCTCGCCGCCCTCACTGCCCTCGCCACCGTGCGCTTGCGGCGCATGCCGGTGGGCCGCGCCTGGGAGGCGCTGCGGGAAGACGAGATCGCCTGCCGCTCGCTCGGCATCAACACCACGCTCACCAAGCTGACTGCGTTTTCCATCGGCGCCATGTTCGGCGGCTTTGCCGGCGCCTTCTTCGCGGTGCGGGTGAGGTTCGTCTCGCCGGAATCCTTCACCTTCATGGAATCGGCGGTGATACTGGCGATCGTGGTGCTGGGGGGAATGGGCTCCCAGATGGGCGTTGCCGCCTCGGCGATCCTGCTCATCGGCGGCATGGAATTGCTGCGCAACCTCACCTTCCTGAAGGACCCCTGGCTGCTTGGACCGGATTTCGACCCCACCCTCTATCGCATGCTGATCTTCGGCTTCGCCATGGTTGCGGTCATGGTCTGGCGGCCGCGCGGCCTGGTCTCCAGCCGCCTGGCCACAATCTTCCTCAAGGAGCGCAAGAAGGTATCCGGCGATCTCGTGAAGGAGGGCCACGGATGAGGCCCTGGGAGAGCGACCCCATCCTTCTGGTGGACCACCTGAGCATGCGGTTCGGCGGCCTCGTCGCCGTCGGCGACGTTTCGCTGCGGGCGGGACGGGGGGACATCACCGCCGTCATCGGCCCCAATGGCGCCGGCAAGACGACGGTTTTCAACTGCATCACCGGCTTCTACAAGCCGAGTTCGGGCCGGCTCGCGCTCGCCCATGGCGGGGCGCCGAGCGCGGCCGAGATCGACGCCTTGACCCGCAACGGCCTTGCCGCCGCGCGCACGAAAGCCGGCGCCCTGTTCCTGCTGGAGCGTTTGCCGGACTATAAGGTCGCCTCCCAGGCCAAGGTCGCCCGCACGTTCCAGAACATTCGTCTGTTCTCGGGCATGACGGTGCTGGAAAACCTGCTGGTGGCCCAGCACATGAGCCTGACCGAAACCGGACTGCTCTCCCCATCCGCGCTCCTGAACCTGCCGAGCTGGCGGCGGCGGGAAAAGCAGGCGGTGGACCGTGCGCTGCACTGGCTGGAACGCATCGCTCTGGTGGACCGCGCGGACGACCCGGCGGGCGATCTGCCCTACGGCGACCAGCGGCGGCTGGAGATTGCCCGGGCCATGTGTTCCGAACCCGCACTCCTGTGCCTGGATGAGCCGGCCGCCGGGCTGAACCCGCGCGAATCCGCGGCCCTGAACGCCCTGCTCCTGGCGATCCGGCAGGAGAAGACGTCCGTGTTGCTGATCGAGCACGACATGTCGGTGGTGATGGAGATTTCCGACCACGTCATCGTGCTGGAATACGGCCGCAAGATCGCCGACGGCACGCCCGCCGAGGTGCGCTCCGACCCGCGCGTCATCGCCGCCTATCTAGGCGTGGACGAGGATGCGGTCGACCAGGTGGAAGCGGAGGTGGGCCCATGAGCGCCCTGCTCTCGCTTGCCGGGGTGAAGACCTTCTACGGCAAGATCATGGCCCTGCGCGGCGTCGATCTGGAGGTGAACGAAGGCGAGATCGTCACGCTCATCGGCGCGAACGGCGCGGGCAAGTCCACCCTCATGATGACCATCTGCGGCGCCCCGCGCGCCCAGGAAGGCACCATCGTGTTCGCCGGGCAGGACATCACGCGCCTGCCGACCCACGAAATCATGCGGCTGAACATCGCCCAGTCGCCGGAGGGGCGGCGCATCTTTCCGCGCATGAGCGTGTACGAGAACCTGCAAATGGGCGCCGCGCTCTCCGGCGGGGTGCATTTCGCGCAGGATCTGGAACGCATGTTCGAGATGTTCCCGCGCCTCAAGGAGCGTCTGCACCAGCGCGGCGGCACGCTCTCCGGCGGCGAGCAGCAGATGCTGGCGATCGCCCGCGCGCTCATGAGCCGGCCGCGCCTGCTGCTGCTGGACGAGCCCTCCCTCGGCCTCGCGCCGCTCGTGGTGCGGCAGATCTTCGATGTGATCCGCGATCTGAACCAGACCGAGGGACTGACCGTGTTCCTGGTGGAGCAGAACGCCTATCACGCGCTCAAGCTCGCCCATCGCGGCTATGTTCTGGTGAACGGCGCCATCACCATGGCGGGCACGGGGCGCGATCTGCTCGAGCGGCCCGAGGTGAAGGCCGCCTATCTTGAAGGAGGCGCGTGAGCCATGGCGAACCTGCCGCATCCTGGCCGCCCCTCCTCCCCCATGATCCTGCTGCCGGTGCTTGCGCTTGTGGCGATGGCGGTGCTCTTCCTCGCGCGCCCGAGCGCGGTGGTGGAAGTCTCCACGGGCGATTTCATGCTGGTGACGCTGTTTCTCGGCGGGGGCGCGGCCTGGCTCACCGGGCGGGCGGTGGCGAACGGGTGGAAGCCGTTCGCCCTCGTGCTCGCTTATTCCCTGTTGCTGACGGCGGCGGTGCGCTTCTGCCATTTCGCCTTGTTCAAGGGCACGCTGTTCGCGCTCGACTATTATCTCGTGGAAGCGGTGCTGCTGTTCGCCATCGCAACCCTCGGCTTCCGGTCGGTGCGCAAGCAGCAGATGACCGTGCGCTACGATTGGCTCTACGAATCTGCCGGCCCGCTGTCCTGGCGCAACAAGGCCGGCACGAATGAAGCGGCGTGATCCATTTGGCGTGTCGACAGGGAACGGGAAACCGGCACAATGTCAGCCGGACGCACGCTCTGCCGGCGCGGTGAAGGTCTTCGTCGCCCGGTATAACCAGAGGAGAACAGGATGAGGAAGCTGTTACTTGCCGGCCTCGCGGTCGGTGCCGGCCTCGCCCTCGCGGCGGCCGGAACTGCTGCCTACGCGCAGGCGCCTCTCAAGATGGGCGCGGGTGGTCCGATGACCGGCCCGAATGCCGCTTTCGGCGCGCAGATCAAGACCGGCGTCGAACAGGCGGTGGCGGACATCAACGCCGCCGGCGGCATCAACGGCCAGAAGATCGAACTTTCGATCGGCGACGACGCCTCCAAGCCCGAGCAGGGCAAGTCGGCGGCCAACAAGTTCATCTCCGACGGCGTGAAATACGTGGTCGGCCACTTCAATTCGGGCGTCTCGATCCCGACCTCGACGGATTATGAGGAAGCCGGCGTTCTCCAGATCAGCCCGGCCTCCACGAACCCGCAGTTCACCGAGCGCAAGATGTGGAACACGTTCCGCACCTGCGGCCGCGACGACCAGCAGGGCGCGGTTGCGGGCGACTACATCGTCGCCAATTTCAAGGACAAGAAGGTCGCCATCGTCCACGACAAGACCCCCTACGGGAAGGGCCTTGCCGACGAAACCCAGAAGGCCATGAACAAGGGCGGCGTCAAGGAAGTGCTCTATGAGGGCATCAATCCTGGCGAGAAGGACTATTCCGCCCTCGTCTCCAAGCTCAAGGCCGCGGGCGTCGATCTCGTCTATTACGGCGGGCTGCATCCGGAAGCCGGCCTGCTGGTGCGCCAGATGCGCGACCAGGGCCTGAAGAGCGTCCTGTTCTCCGGCGACGGCATCACGGACAAGGAGTTCTGGTCCATCGCCGGGCCCGGCGCCGCCGGCACGCTGATGACCTTCGGCCCCGATCCGCGCAAGAACCCCGCCGCGAAGGAAGTGGTGGACCGGTTCAAGGCCAAGGGCGTCGATCCGGAAGGCTATGTCCTCTATTCCTATGCCGCTGTGCAGATCATCAAGCAGGCGGCCGAGGCCACCAAGTCCACCGACCCGAAGAAGATCGCCGACTACATGCATTCCGGCGCGACCTTCCAGACCGTGCTTGGCCCGCTCTCCTTCGACAAGAAGGGCGACATCACGAAGAAGGATTATGTCGTCTATATCTGGAAGGACGGGGCTTACAGCGAGATCTGACCGCGCTGCGGTCATTTTGTGAAAGGCCCGCGCTCCGGCGCGGGCCTTTTTTCATGGGTGCCGCGCCCTGGATGCCGCCGCACCGACAAGGGAAAACGCCATGTTGAAAATCTGGGGACGCCTCAACTCCACCAATGTGAAGAAAGTGGTTTGGGTCGCACGGGAATTGAACCTGCCGTTCGAGCACACCAATGCCGGCGGTGCGTTCGGCCTCGTGAACGAACCGGACTATCGCGCGCTGAACCCCAACGGCCTTGTGCCCTGCGTGGAGCACGACGGCTTGGTGTTGTGGGAATCCAACGCCGTCGTGCGTTATCTCGCGGCCCGCTACGGAGCCGGCACGCTGTGGCCGGAAGACCCGGCGATCCGCGCCATCGGCGACAAATGGATGGATTGGACCTCCACCTCGTTTGCCGGGCCGTTCCGCGATGTGTTTTGGAACCTCGTCCGGCTTGCCCCGGAGCAGCGCGACATGGGGGCTGTGGAAAAGGGCATTGCCACCTGCGCCGACCTGCTGGCGCGCGTGGACGCGGCGCTCGCACACCAGCCCTATCTTTCGGGTGACGCGTTCGCCATGGGGGACATTCCGCTCGGCTGCTTCGCCTATGGCTGGTTCGAACTGTCCTTCGCCCGCCCGCCGATGCCGCATCTGGAAGCGTGGTATGAGCGGCTGAAAGACCGCCCGGCCTATTGCGAGGCGGTCATGACGCCGCTCACCTGAGCGCCTCAGCCGATGGTGGACAGGGCCGGGAACGTCTCGATCAGCCAATAGGAGACGCTGGCGATCCAGCCCGACATGAAGGCGATGCCGGTGAGCACCAGCATCGCCCCCATCACCTTCTCCATCACCGGCAGAAGACGGCGCATGTGGCGCAGGCCATCCAGGAACGGCCGCACCGCCACCGCCGCCAGCAGGAACGGCACGCCGAGGCCGGCGGAATAGATCGCCAGCAGGCCCGCGCCCTTCGCGACCGTCGCCTCCGATCCGGCCACCGCCAGGATCGCGCCCAGCACCGGCCCGAGGCACGGGGTCCAGCCGAAGGCAAAGGCGAGGCCCATCACGAACGCGCCCCACAGGCCGGTGGGTTCGTTCACATGCGGCCGGGCGGTGCGCGACAGCAGATGGATCTTGAACACGCCCAGAAAATTCAGCCCCATCACGATGATCGCGATGCCGGCGATGATGGACAGCACTTCCTGGTGCGCGCGCAGCACCTCGCCCACCGCCGAGGCGCCGGCCCCCAATGCGACGAACACCACGGTAAAGCCGCTCACGAACAGCAGCGCGCCGAAAATCGCGCGGCGCCCCACCTGCTGCAGCGGTTCGGCCTTCGAGAGATCCTCCAGCGTCGCGCCGCCGAGGAAGCACAGATAAGGCGGCACCAGAGGCAGGACGCAGGGGGACAGGAAACTCGCGAGGCCCGCGGCGAAAGCGGCAGGCAGCGTGACATCGGCCATGGGAGGGTTGCACCCTTCGTACGCGAAACCGCACCCCGCGCGTCGCAAGCCGGCGGAGCTTTCGCCGCCTGTCATGGGCCGGAACGGCGCCACCGCACAAGAGGGCGCGGACCTTGCCTCCCGGCCATGTGATCCGCCTCTTTGCCGCACGCGCCGCCCGTGGACGAGGGGCCGGACCGGCCGGCGCGCGCCTTTGCGGGAAGCGCACGGAGGATCGGTTTGGGAAGACGCGACGCCCCAATGAGATAGCGTTTTCCCGATTCCCTGAAACCGGGAAACCCTCTAGAGCTTAGGTACGATCCCGCTGGCCCGGACGCGACATGCTCAACCTCCTCACCGATGTGCCGGGCCTCCAGGTTGGGAACGCGACCGACCTCAAGCTGGGATCCGGCGTCACGGCGGTGCTGTGCGATGTGCCGACCATCGCCGCGGTGGATGTGCGCGGCGGCAGCCCCGGCACGCGCGAAACCGATCTCCTCGCGCCCGGCGCCAGCGTTCAGCACGTGGATGCCCTGTTCCTGTCCGGCGGCTCGGCCTTCGGCCTCGATGCGGGCTCTGGCATCATGTCCTGGCTGGCGGAACAGGGGCGCGGGCACCCGGTGGGCTCGGTGCGGGTGCCCATCGTCCCCGGCGCGATCCTGTTCGATCTCCTCAATGGCGGCGACAAGGCCTGGGGCCGCCATTCGCCCTATGCCGCCCTTGGCTATGAGGCGGCGGCGACGGCGCGCGCCGGTCGCTTCGCCCTCGGCTCCGTCGGCGCCGGCACCGGCGCGACAACGGCCCACGTGAAGGGCGGGTTGGGCTCGGCGTCCGCCATCACGCCGGGCGGGCACGTGGTCGGCGCCCTGGTGGCCGTGAATGCGGTGGGCAGCCCGCTGATCGGGACCGGACCCCACCTGCGCGCGGCACCGTTCGAGCGCGATGCCGAGTTCGGCGGGCGCGGCATGCCGCAGCATTGGCCCGACGATGCCTCGGCGCTCGCCATGAAGGGGGCCATGCCGCGCGCCAACACCACCATCGCGGTGGTGGCCACCGATGCCGTGCTCACGCGCGCGCAGGCCCGGGCCTTCGCTGTGATGGCGCAGGACGGCTTGGCTCTGTCGCTGTTTCCGGTACACACACAGCTCGATGGCGATTGCGTCTTCGCCCTGGCGACGGGGCGCAAGGACCTCGACCCCATCCGCCATGCGGAGGCCGAGCTTGGCGCAACCGCCGCCTGCGTTCTGGCGCGCGCGGTCGGGCGCGCCATATTCGAGGCCACCACCTTGCCCTATCCCGGTGCCCAGGCCGCCTGGCGCGACCGCTTCCGCTGAAGGACACCCGATGCCCCGCCTCCCTTCCATCCGCCCGATCCGGCACGACAATGACGACGCGCCCCGGCTGTCCGGCCTTCTGGCGATCATCTTCTGGTGCGCCTGCGGCATCACGGCCGTGCCGCTTGCCGGCATCTTCACGCTGATCTCGGTGCTCGGCCCGCAGGCAGCCTGGTCGGCCATCGCAGATTCGCTGTCCGCTCCCGGCGCTTCCTCGCAGATGCTGCGGTTTGGCCTGTTTCCGCAGGTCGTGCTGTTCGTTTGGGCGATCGGCTTCGTGATCCTGACGGTGCGACGCGCGGCGCGCACGCGCTCCCTTGCGTCGGTCGTTCTGGTGGCATGGCTGATCGTGACCGCCTTCAGCCAGTTCGCCATCCGCGATCTCCTGGCGCCCGATGGCCTGACCGTGGGCGACCTCGCCGCCCTGCTCCCCGCCCTGCTCGCGCAAGGCGTGGGGGTCGCGGGTTTCGTCGGCTACATGCGCGAGGGCGAGCGTCCGCGCCGCTATTACGGGGCCTGAACGGCCGTCACAGCAAGCCGCGGCGCCGCGAAATGACGAAGGCCACATAGACCCCCGCGAGGGTCACGGCGAGGCCATACCAGGTCAACGCATATTCAAGGTGCCGGTTGGGGAAGGACAGCCGCGTCTCCCCGCCCTGGGGCAGGCCGCCGGGATTGGGACTTTCATCGGCATCGATGATGAAGGGCGCCACCTTTGCAAGCCCGCGCGCGGCGGCAATCTCCGCCGGGTCGCGCCGGAACCAGGCATTGTGGGCGGGATCGTTCGCCGGCACGAACCAGCTCGCCTCCTCGGGCATGCGCAGCAGGCCGGTGACCGTCACCGGCCCCTGGATCTGACCGTCCCGGCGGCTGTCGGGCGCGCGGCGATCTTCCGGAACAAAGCCGCGATTGACCAGGATCGCCGCCCCATCCGGCAGAATCAGCGGCGTCAGCACCTGGAAGCCCGGCCCCTTGAACGGCCCTTTCGGGTCGGACAGGACCGTGTAGATCAAGGTTTCCTTGGCATGGTCGAACGTGCCGGTGGCCCGCACCGGCTGATACTCGTCCACCTCGCGCGTCACGCTCGGCCATTGGGACGCGGGCAGCACCGGGTGCGGCGGCTGCGCCGCGCGGGCCTCGACCTGTTCGATGAGGCCATTCTTCCAGCTCAGCCGCTCCAGCTGCCAGGTGCCGAGGCCGAGCAGCGCCACGAACGCGACCAGGGAGGCCAGGGTGGGCAGCAGCAGCCCGCGACGCAGCGATCCGCTCATTCGCCGTCGCGCGGCTCCAGTCGCCCCTCGGACGCCCGGTTTGCATATTGCATCGCCACCAGCACGCCCTTGAATGGGCGAAGCAGGCCGAGCGTGACGATCAAGATGCCCGGGATCCACAGCAAGGCGTGCACCCAGAGGGGCGGCTCGAACGTGACCTCCACCCAGAAGGCGAGCGCGACCACCAGGAACCCGCCGATGAGGATGACGAAGACCGCAGGGCCGTCACCCGCATCGATGAAGGAGTAATCCAGGCCGCAGGCCTCGCATTCCGGAGCGAGCTGCAGAAACCCCTTGAACAATTTTCCCTTGCCGCAGCGCGGGCAGCGGCAGGATAGGCCCGCGACGATGGGCGAGACCGGGCTGTAATACGGTTCCATGGTCATCCCCGTTCACGGCCGCAGCCGCCGGCGAAACAAAACGGGGCGGCTCGCGCCGCCCCGCCGATTCCTGAGAAACCCTTGGGGCTCCGGCGACCTCAGTGGGCGGACGCGCCGGCGCCCCACACATAGATGAAGGCGAACAGGAACAGCCACACCACGTCCACGAAATGCCAGTACCAGGCGGCCGCCTCGAAGCCGAAATGCTTCTGCGGCGTGAAATCCCCGGCCACGGCGCGCAGCAGGCACACCAGCAGGAAGATGGTGCCCACGATCACATGGAAGCCATGGAACCCGGTCGCCATGAAGAAGGTGGCGCCATAGATGTTGCCGGAGAAGCCGAAATGCACGTGCAGATATTCGAACGCCTGGCAGCTGGTGAACAGCACACCCAGCACGACCGTGAGCAACAGGCCCCATTTCAGACCCTGGCGGTCGTTTTCCAGCAGCGCATGATGGGCCCAGGTGACCGTGGTGCCAGAGGTGAGCAGCAGCAGCGTGTTGAGCAGCGGCAGATGCCAGGGATCAAGCGATTCGATGCCATGGGGCGGCCACACGCCGCCGGTCACCTCGAAGCGCGAATAATTGATCGCCTCTCCGGAGAACAGGGCGGCATCGAAATAGGCCCAGAACCAGGCGACGAAGAACATCACCTCGGACGCGATGAACAGGATCATGCCGTAGCGCAGGCCGATCTGCACCACCGGGGTATGGAAACCCAGATGGCCTTCGCGGATCATGTCCCGCCACCAGCCGAACATGGTGTAGAGCACGCCCAGAAAGCCGATCCCCATGGGAATGGCCGTGCCGCCGTGCATCCACACCACCGCGCCGCCGGTGAGAATGAAGGCCGAGATCGAGCCCACGATGGGCCACGGGCTCGGCTCCACCATGTGATAATCGTGCTGCTTCACGTGTCCCTCGGCCATTTGAAGCGGCCTCCCCTTCCAGCATTAAAATTCTACCAGGACCTGCCGCCCCGCCGCAATGCGACGGTTGTGTCCAGCCCCACCAACCAACCCACCCGGCCGTCCGGGCTTGATCTCTTTGCCGCCTCGCCACTGCGCGGCACCGGCGGACCCAAGGCTCACAGAGCCTTCTTGGAACTCTCGCTCGCCGGCTCGGCCGCGCGCGCAACCGGCGCCGCGGGCTTGGGAGCGGGGAAAAAGGTGTAGGACAATGTGATGGTCTTCACATTGTTGAATTCCGGATCGTCCGCGATGGCGGGATCGATGAAGAACACCACCGGCATGTCCACCTTTTCCTTGCCCTGCATCGTCTGTTCGGAAAAGCAGAAGCACTGCATCTTCACGAAATAGGCGCCCGCGGGGGCCGGCGTGACATTGTAGGTGGCGTTGCCGTAGGTCTCCGCCGAGGAGAGATTGCGGGCGAGGTAATAGACCATCTTGGTCTCGCCCACGCGCACGTTCACATCCGCCTGTTCGGGCTTGAACTCCCACGGCAGGCCGGGGGCGATATTGGAGTCGAACCGCACCTGGATGGTGCGGTCGAGCACCTTGTCGGGCGCGGCCGTGCCCACCCGCGTCGCTCCGCCGAAGCCGGTGAGCGAGCAGAACATCGCGTAGAAGGGAACGATCGCATAAGCCGCGCCGACCATGCCGAGGGCGAACGCGAGGCATGCCAGGGCCACCGGCAGGTGCCGGAGGCGCCGCCGCTTCGGAGTGGCGGCCGAGCCCGGTTCGGGCAAGGGGGGCTGCGCGGCTGCGCTCATTTCATCCTCACAGCGGCCGGTTCAACACGGCCGGACCCATCTTCACGATGGTGACCACGTAGAAAAGGATCACCAGGAAACCCAGCACCGAAGCGATGGCCACCGAGCGCGCCCGCCGCCGCCGCTTCTGCTCATCGGTCAGCACGATGCCCTCACTCTCGGGCGCGCGCTTTTCCTTCTTGTCCACCACGCATCACACTCCCACCAGCGCTTCGGCCAAAAGCGAGGCGAAGAGCAAAAACAGATACAGAATGGAGAAGCCGAACAATTGCTTGCTCGCCTTCACAGCCGCCGCACCTTCGCGCACGCGGTAGACCTTCACGGCGAACCAGACCATGCCGGCCCCGAGAATGGCAGCCACCGCGCCATAGCCGTATCCGGCATAGCCGAGCGCAACCGGTGAGAGGGCGAGCGGAACCAGGAACAGCGTGTAGAGCAGGATCTGCCGGCGGGTTTCGTCCGGTCCCGCCGTCACGGGCAGCATGGGCACGCCGGCGCGCGCGTAATCATCGGCGCGATAGAGCGCGAGCGCCCAGAAATGCGGCGGCGTCCAGAAGAAGATGATCGCCACCAGCAGCAGGCTTTCGAACCCCACGGAACCGGACGCGGCCGCCCACGCCACCATGGGGGGAAATGCGCCGGCCGCGCCGCCGATCACGATGTTCTGCGGCGTCGAGCGCTTCAGCCACATGGTGTAGATGACGACGTAGAAGAAGATGGTGAAGGCCAGCAGCGCACCGGCCAGGACATTGACCAGCAGGCCGAGCACCACCACCGAGAAGGCCGAAAGCGTCAGACCGAAGGCGAGGGCTTCTTGCGGCGTCACGCGGCCGGCGGGAATGGGACGGTTCTTCGTGCGGGCCATGACCGCGTCGATGTCCGCATCCCACCACATGTTCAGCGCGCCCGCAGCGCCCGCGCCGACCGCGATGCACAACAAGGCGGTGAAGGCGATGACCGGATGCACGTGGTCCGGCGCGCGAACCAGGCCAACCAGGGCCGTGAAGATCACCAGCGACATGACGCGCGGCTTCAGGAGCGACAGGTAATCGCGCGGCGAGGCGAGGCCGAGACCCGCTTCGCCACCGCCCGTCGTCTGGTTCAAGCTCACGCTCACATCGCTCATGCGCACTCGTCCTGTCATACTGGTCTTGCTCGGAGCCCGCCTCGTGGCGTCGCTCCTTTTTACGCGTCAACTAAGCCGCCGGTGCGGCGCGCCACATGGCCCCTGCGCTCCCGCAAGTGCAGGCAGCGGGAGTCCGCCTGGTCCGGGTCCGGGTAATCGACACCCACGGACCGACACCCTGCCGCCCTTCCCTGCCCAAGCCCCTTGTCCCCGAAACGGAACCGGCGCGGGAAACCGCGCCGGTTCGCCTCGAGGGAAAGCCGACGCTCACTTGATGCGCGGCAGAACTTCGAACTGGTGGAACGGCGGAGGAGAGGTCAGCGTCCATTCCAGGGTCGTCGCACCGGGTCCCCAGGGGTTAGGGCCGGCCAGTTCCTTGCGGCGGAAGGCGACCACGATGCCCGTCAAGAAGATCAGCACGGCGAAACCGGAGATGTAGGAGCCGATGGAGGACACGAAATTCCAGTGCGCGAACGCATCGGGATAATCCACATAGCGGCGGGGCATGCCGGCGAGGCCGAGGAAGTGCTGCGGGAAGAACACCAGGTTCACGCCCACGAACGTGACCCAGAAGTGCAGCTTGCCCCAGAATTCCGGGATCATGTAGCCGCTCATTTTCGGGAACCAATAATACCACCCGGCGAAGATGGCGAACACCGCGCCGAGCGACAGCACGTAGTGGAAATGGGCCACCACGTAATAGGTGTCGTGCAGCGAGCGGTCGATGCCGGCGTTGGAGAGCACGACGCCCGTCACGCCGCCGACGGTGAACAGGAAGATGAAGCCGATCGCCCACAGCATGGGGGTGCGGAACTGCACCGAACCGCCCCACATGGTGGCGATCCAAGAGAAGATCTTCACGCCCGTCGGGATGGCGATGATCATGGTTGCCGCGACGAAATAGGACTGCGTCGAAGCCGAGAGGCCCACCGTGTACATGTGGTGCGCCCACACCACGAAGCCGACCACGCCGATCGCCACCATGGCGTAGGCCATGCCGAGATAGCCGAACACCGGCTTGCGCGAGAAGGTCGAGACGATGTGAGAGACGATGCCGAAGCCCGGCAGGATCAGGATGTACACTTCCGGGTGGCCGAAGAACCAGAACAGATGCTGGAACAGGATCGGATCACCGCCGCCGGCCGGATCGAAGAAGGTGGTGCCGAAATTGCGGTCCGTCAGCAGCATGGTGATGGCGCCGGCGAGCACCGGCAGCGACAGCAGCAGCAGGAAGGCGGTGATCAGCTGGGCCCAGGCGAACAGCGGCATCTTGTGCAGCGTCATGCCCGGGGCGCGCATGTTGAAGATGGTGGTGATGAGGTTGATCGCCCCGAGGATCGAGGACGCGCCGGCGATATGCAGCGCGAAGATCAGCAGGTCCATGGCCGGGCCGGGATGGCCGAGCTTGGAGGAGAGCGGGGGGTAGATCGTCCAGCCGCCGCCGAAGCCGTTGGAGCCGGCGGCGCCTTCGACGAACAGGGAGATGATCGCCAGCCCGAACGCCGGCGGCATCAGCCAGAAGGCGATGTTGTTGATGCGCGGGAAGGCCGTGTCCGGCGCGCCGATCATCAGCGGAATGAAGTAGTTCCCGAAGCCGCCGATCAGCGCCGGCATCACCATGAAGAAGATCATGATGAGGCCGTGGCCCGTGGTGAACACGTTGAAGGTCTGCGGGTTCTTGAAATACTGGAGGCCCGGCTCCATCAGTTCCAGACGGATGCCAATGGACAACGCGCCGCCCACGATCCCCGCCACGATGGCGAAGATCAGGTACATGATGCCGATGTCCTTGTTATTCGTCGAGAACACCCACCGCTTCCATCCCGTGGGATTGTGCTCGGCATGTGCCGCGTCGTGCGCGATAGCCTCGGTGGCCATGAGTCTAGTCCTCAATCTCTTGACGTTGCCGTCTTATCTTTAAGCGCCGTGGGGTCGTGTCTGGTCCGCGCGCGGACCCTTCGATTTCAGGGCGCGAGACGACGGATGCCTTCTCGCGCCATCTTTGTTCGTGTCGGCTCGACGCGTCCGGGCGGACGCCTCAGTTGGCGGCATCCGCAAGCACGAGCGTACCGGCGACCGGGACCTGCGCCGTGCGGACATCCGAGGGCGCGGCCGAAAACTTCTGCTTGGCCTGGGCGATCCAGGCATCGAATTCAGCCTGGCTCACCACCCGCACCGCGATCGGCATGAAGGCATGGTCGCGGCCGCACAGCTCCGAGCACTGGCCGTAATAAATGCCTTCCTTGGTGGCCTTGAACCAGGATTCATTCAGGCGGCCCGGCAGCGCGTCGATCTTGACGCCAAAGGAGGGCACCGCGAAGGAATGGATCACATCGGCGGCGGTGACCTGGATGCGCACGGTCTTGTTCACCGGCACGATCACTTCATTGTCCACCGCAAGCAGGCGCGGCTGGCCGGGCTTCAGGTCCTTTTCCGCGACCATCAGCGAATCAAAGCCGAAACCGCCGTTGTCGGGATATTCATAGGACCAGTACCACTGATGGCCCGTGACCTTCACGGTCATGTCCGCCGGCGGAATGTTCAGCTCCAGATGGAGCAGGCGGAACGAGGGGATCGCGATCGCGACCAGGATCATCACCGGAGCGACGGTCCAGATGACCTCGATCAGCGTGTTGTGGGAGGTCTTCGAGGGCACCGGATTGGCCCGCTCGTTGAAGCGGACCATCACGATCGCCAGCAGCACCATCACGAACAGCACGATGGCGACGATGATGGCGAGCACGAAATTGTTGAAGGAGTGGATGCTGGCCATCACCGGCGTCGCAGCATCCTGAAGGCCGATCTGCCAATCCGACGGCTGGCCCATACCGGCCCACGCAGCCGAGCTCAGCGAAATCGCGGCGACCAGCGCGGCCACGGCGAGAGCACCGGTGCGAATGAACGAAATCATGGTAATCTGCTCTCCCTGCGCGGCGCCGTCGCTACCGCAAGCGCAGCGGTGATCGGTAGTTGGCGGACGCCGTAAGCACGCTCGATTGGCCGGCGCATTCTTGACTTAAATCAAACACAAATCACTGCCTCCCGCAATTGCGGCGCACAGGCGCACGATGCGACACAAGGTCGGACTCCCCCTTCCATCGACGTGCCGGCAAAAAGAATCCCGCCTGCGGATCGCCCCCCGTCCGCAGCGCGGACACCGGCGATCCGCGGCCGGCACAGGGGCCGGCGGAGGCCGCCCCGGCCCTTCTCCATCAATTCTCCGTTTTATTCCGCAAAGCGCCGCCGCATTCTTGACATGGACGGTCAGCCTTTTAAGCCAAAACGCACGGGCGCCACGCTACGCCCGCAGTGACAGTCGCGGCCCGTTTTGGATTGCCGCCAGTTTTCGGAGCCGGTGCCCATGGAGTTCATGTTGTCGCGGGGCCTCGCCCGCACGGATCGGCGCCCTGAGGGCGCTCGCATGGTGCTGCCTGGCAAGGTGTTCTGCGCCCTCATGGTCGCGGCATTCGGCTTCTGCGCCCTGCTCGGCCTCGCGCAGCCGGCGGCGGCGCAGGGAGTCGTGAAGCAGGTGTATGGCGACTGGCAGATTCGCTGCGATACTCCTCCGGGCGCGCAAACCGAGCAGTGCGTGCTGCTCCAGAGCGTGCAGGCGGACGACCGGCCCAACGTGGGCCTGACCGTCATCATCCTGAAGACCGCCGACCAGAAGAGCCGGCTCCTGCGCGTGCTGGCGCCGCTCGGCGTGCTGATTCCCTCCGGCCTGGGGCTCAAGATCGACGATACCGATGTGGGCCGCGCGGGCTTCGTGCGCTGCCTGCCCAATGGCTGCGTCGCCGAAGTGGTCATGGATGATGCCCTGGTCGGCAAGCTGCGGCAGGGCAAGCAGGCGACCTTCATCATTTTCCAGACGCCGGAGGAAGGCATCGGCATCCCGCTCGGCCTCAACGGCTTCGGTCCCGGATTCGACGCTCTCAAATAGGCCGTTGCCGTTACGCCACACGCCGCCGCAAGCACCCGTTTACGATCACAATTCTCTTTGTGGGGGACGCCGTCCCGCCTTTAATGACAGATGGTTCGGACGGCATGGTTTGGCCATTGTTGCTCTGCACAAGAGCGGCCGGCGCAAGCTTGGCAGAAGGCATGGCGGATGCACGGAGACGACCACACCCTGTTCATCAGCGCCCTCGCCTTCCTGGTGGCGGCCGTGGTGGCCGTGCCGGTGGCGCGGCGGCTGGGTCTCTCGCCCGTGGTCGGTTATCTGGCGGCCGGCATCGCCATCGGCCCGGCGGGCTTCAATGTGGCCGATCCGACCACGGTGATCGCCGTCGCCGAACTGGGCGTGGTGCTGCTTCTGTTCCTCATCGGGCTTGAGCTTCAGCCCTCGCGCCTGCTGTCCATGGGGCGCTATATTTTCGGCCTCGGCACCGCGCAATTGCTGATTACCGGCATGGTCATCGCGCTTGTGGCCTGGCTGCTCGGATTCGGCATCGCCGGCGCCATCATCACGGGCATGGCGCTGGCCATGTCGGCGACCTCGATCGCCTTGCAATTGCTGGGCGAGCACAATGATCTGTCCTCCGGCTACGGCCAGCGCGCCTTCTCGATCCTGCTGTTCCAGGATATCGCGATCGTGCCGCTGCTCGCCCTCGTGCCGCTGCTGGCGCCGGGCGAGACCAATCTCGGCACGGATGCGACCGCGACCTTGCTGAAGGCGGCGGCGGCGCTGGCGGCGGTGAGCGTGATCGTGGTCTCGGGCCGGTTCCTGCTCAATCCCCTGTTCCGCTTGCTGGCCCGGTCCGGCGCGCGGGAAGCGATGACGGCGGCGGCGCTGCTGGTGGTGCTCGGCGCGGCAGGGCTGATGGCGACCGTGGGGCTCTCCATGGCCCTCGGCGCGTTCCTGGCCGGGCTGCTGCTGTCGGAAAGCACCTTCCGCCACGAGCTGGAAGCCAATATCGACGCCTTCCGCGGCCTGCTGCTGGCGGTGTTCTTCATGGGCGTCGGCATGTCCCTGGACCTCAAGGTCCTGCTGCCGCATATCCTGCCCGTGGTGCTTGCCGCCCTGATGATCACGGCGATCAAGTTCCTGGTCGTGTTCCTGCTCTATCGCACCGACCACCGCACCGACGCCGACGCGCTGCGGGCCGGAGCGGTCCTGATGCCGGCGGGCGAATTCGCCTTCGTGCTGTTCCCGCTCGCCCTCGCGAACGGCATTCTCAATCGCGAACAGGCGGAGCTTCTCACCGCCACCGCCGCGCTGACCATGATGATCGGGCCGCTGGTGTTCGCCGGCATCGGCCGCCTGCTGCCGCGGCTTCGCCATGCCGAGCCGGAGCCGGAGCCGGACGATTTTACCGACGCCAACGGGCGCGTGCTCGTGATCGGCTTCGGCCGCTTCGGCCAGATCGTCTCGCAATGCCTTCTGGCGGAAGGCGTGGGCGTGACCATCATCGACAATGACGTGGAGATGATCCAGAGCGCGGGGCGCTTCGGCGTCCATATCTATTACGGCGACGGCACGCGCCTCGACGTCTTGCGCGCCGCCGGCGCCGACCAGGCGGAGGTCATCGCCGTGTGCGTGGACGATCGCGAGGCCGCCGACCGCATCGTCGATATCGCGCAGGCGAACATGCCCAATGCCCGGCTGCATGTGCGTGCGTTCGACCGCGTCCACGCCATGGCGCTGCTGCGCAAATCGGTGGATTACGAAATGCGCGAGACGCTCGAATCGGCGTTTGCGTTCGGGGGGCGGACACTGGAGGCGCTGGGCGTTGACCAAGAGGCGGTCGCCGCGCTGGTCGCCGATGTGCGTGCCCGCGACCGCAAGCGGCTTGAGCTCCAGGTCCAGGAAGGCCTCTACGCCGGCATCGAGCTGACCGGCCAGAAGGTGGAGCCCGAGCCCCTCACCGATCCCAACAAGCCCGCCAAGCCGCTCAATCCCGAGGCCCAGGACGTGCTCGCCCACGAGACCGAATTCTCCGGCTGACGGCGGCGCACGGCGACGTCGACGCGCTGTCTTCGCGTCGCGCACCGGTTTCCCCTTCGCTCGAAAACGCTCTAGAACGGGCGGCCCGCCGTTCTCTGCCTGGCGCGATCCACCCGCCGGCAGGTCTCCCCGACACAGCCCACACGAGCCTCACGGACCGCATGAGCGCAGCGCCCGCGAAATTCCTTCAGGGTTCCATCATGCGCCACGTGGCGGTGATGGCCGCCACGGGGTCGATCGGCCTCGTCGCCGTGTTCCTCGTGGATCTGCTGAACCTGTTCTACATCTCGCTGCTCGGCGAGGCGGAACTGGCCGCCGCCATCGGCTATGCCGGGACGATGCTGTTCTTCACCACCTCGGTGGCGCTCGGCATCATGATTGCGGGCTCGGCCGTGGTGTCGCGCGCGCTCGGTGCGGGCAACCGGGAGGACGCCCGCGCGCTCGCCACCATCGCGACCCTCTACATGGTGCTGGTGTGCGTCGGTCTCACCGCCGTCTCGCTGCCGCTCATCCGGCCGCTGCTGTCGCTGCTCGGCGCCCATGGCCGCACGCTGGACATCGCCGACCGCTTTCTCGTGGTGGTCACGCTCTCGACGCCGCTGCTGGGCATCGGCATGGTCGCCTCCGGCCTGCTGCGCGCAACCGGCGATGCGGGCCGGGCCATGTGGGTGACGCTCGGCGGCGGGTTGCTGACCGCGGTGCTGGACCCGATTCTCATCCTCGCCCTGGGCCTGGGCGTGGATGGCGCCGCCATCGTTTCCGTCGCGTCGCGCCTGTTCATGGCCGCCTACGGATTGCACGCGTGCCACAGACGGCACAATCTGTTTCGCCGGCCCACGCTCGCCATGTGGCATCGCCACGCCGGGCCGATCTCGGCGATCGCCATTCCCGCCATCCTCACGAATGTCGCGACCCCGGTGGGCAATGCCTATGTCACCGCCAAGCTCGCCCCGTTCGGCGACGGCGCGGTGGCGGCTTTCGCGGTCATCGGCCGGGTGATTCCGGTGGCTTTCGGCCCGCTGTTCGCGCTGACCGGAGCGGTCGGCCCCATCTTCGGGCAGAATTTCGGCGCCGGCCTGTTCGACCGCCTGCGCACCACGCTCAAGGACAGCCTGATCCTGACGCTGCTCTATGTGTGCGCCGTGTGGGTGCTGTTGGCCCTGCTGCGCAATACTATCGCCTCGGTGTTCGGCCTCACCCCCGAGGGCCAGCAGATCGTCGCTTTCTTCTGCCTCGTGACCGCCGGCAGCTTCATCTTCCTCGGCGGATTGTTCGTGGCGAACGCGGCCTTCAACAATCTCGGCGCCCCGCTGCTCTCCACCTTCTTCAACTGGGGGCGCGCCACTGTAGGCACGATTCCGCTGGTCTGGATCGGCAGCGACTTGATGGGCGCGAACGGGGTGATTCTCGGACAGGCGCTCGGCGCTGTCGCGTTCGGCATCGCCGCCATGATTTTCGCCTTCCGCGTGATCGAAAGGATCGCCGCCGCGCCCCCGCCGGTGAGCGATCGCGGGCCCGCGCCGCATCTTTCCACCGTGGAATTGCCGCCGCTCTCTTCGCCGCAGGATGCAACCGCCATCGAGCCGTGATTTTGGCGAGACGATGGCGTAGAGTCGCGAACTCGGGAGGCCGTTCAATGGACCAGTTCGTGCAATTGCTGAGGGCCGCTCAAGGCGGGCAAGGCCTTGAGAATCTCGCTCAGATCTACGGCCTCACGGCACAACAGGCCCAGAAGGCCGCGGAAGCCGTGATGCCCGCCTTCGCCGCCGGCATCCAGCGCGCCATGCAGTCGCCCGAGGGGCTCGCCAGCCTCATGGTGCTGATGATGCGCGGTCCCTATGGCGGCTTTTATGATCGCCCGCCCGCAGCGCCCGACCAGTTCACGCAAGCCGGCGCCAATGCGCTCGACGCGCTGTTCGGCTCGCCGGAAATCAGCGCGGCGGTAGCCAATCACGCCGCCGCCAGCACCGGCCTTGCGACGGCGGTCGTGCGCAAGATCATGCCGGATTTCGCGACCCTCGTGATGGGCGGCCTCACCAAGTCGCTGGCCGCCTCGGGCGCCATGAACCAGATGCTCGCGGCCATGCTGGCGCGCGCCAACGGTCTGCCCGTGCCCACCGGGAATCCCTGGGTCGACGGTCTGGCGACCTGGATGAACAGCGCCATGCCGCGCCAGAGCCAGAGCACCGGCAACCCCTGGGTGGACGCATTCGCGCAGATGATGCTGCAATCCCCCTGGAGCGGCGGCGACGCAGGCGGGTGGGGCCAGGCTGGCATGGGCGCGTCCTGGCCCGGCGCGGCGCGCGCCCAGGCCGCGACCTATCGCGGACCGGCGGAGCGGGCCGGCGCGGCAAGCCAGGATGTCTATGGCAATGCCGCCAATGCGTGGCAGGAACTCATCGCCGCCATGATGGAAACCATGACGGCGGTTTCCGGCGAGGCCGCGGCGCGCCAATCGGCGGCGCGCCAATCCGCTCCGCACCAGGTGGCCGCTGCGGCGAAAACGATCGCCTTGCCGCCTCCCCCGCCGCCGCCTGAGCCGCTTGCGGCGCTGGGGCAATGGCCGATGCAGGATTATTTCGCCCAATTGTTCGCCCAGGGCTTCCCGCCGAATGCCAAGACCAGCGGCCATGATCCGGCGAGCCCGTTCGCCAGCCTCGCCGCCTTCTATCCGTTCCCGGATTTCTGGAGCCAGATGCTCGGCCGCAGCGCGGCCCACGGGCATGCCTCGCCGACGAAGACCGGGACACGGCCCACCCGCAAGGGCTGAACGGGTCGCCGCATAAAAGAAGGCCCGCGCCGGTTGCGGCCGGCACGGGCCCAGATGGGCGGTCGCGAGGGGCTTTGACCGCCGATCGAAAATCCTGCGTGATCAGCTCGGGCGGCGCGCCTTGGGCCATACTGCCGCGCGGCGCTCGACCACCCGCCGCACCAGCAAGGTGGAGGGATCGACCCACACCGGCTCGGCCGCCGCGTCGCGCACGTCGCCGCGCGTGAGGCCGATATCGCGCAGCATGTGATCGTCGAGCGCTCCGAGGGCGCGAACGACACGACGATGCTCAATGGCGCGAACCATTTTCAGACCCTGGTCGAGCGACTGGATCAGGAACGCGGCGAGGACCGCCCCGAAGGGCGCGACACCGGTCGTGCGGATTTCGCCATGAATGTTCATCGTCACCTCCATTGCCCGACGCCTGCCCTTCTGCTCCCTGGAGCCGCGGGGGGACCACCCGATCTCACCGCGCCGGGGCCCCTTGCTTGTGCGACGATGCGTAAAATCACGCTAGCGAATGTTTTTCATCTGAAATATCATTAATGCTGATAGATCGAGATCGCCCATGACCATATTGTTCGACACGGATCAGCTGCGGACCTTCGTCGCCATCGCCGAGACCGGCAGTTTCACGCGCGCGGCCGAAGTGGTTCACAAGACCCAGTCGGCGGTGTCCATGCAGATGAAGCGCCTGGAAGAGCGGGTCGGCCGCCCGGTGTTCGCCCGCGACGGGCGCGCCTCGCGCCTGACGGACGACGGCCAGCGCCTGCTGGACTATGCGCGGCGCATCGTGAAGCTCAATCTGGAAGCGGTCGCGAGCTTCGCCGATGCCACCCTGTCCGGCCGCGTCTGCCTGGGCGTGCCGGACGATTACGCGGATCGCTATCTGCCGGAAATCATGGCCCGGTTCTCGCGCACCCACCCCTCGGTGGAACTTACCGTCATCTGCGAGCCGAGCTGCGAACTGGTGGAGCGCATCAAGGCGGGAACGCTCGACCTCGCCATCATCACCTACACCGAGACCTCGGCGCGCGATTCGCAGGTGATCCGCCGCGAGCGCCTGCTGTGGGTGGGGTCCGCGCGGCACGCCGCCCATCTCGAAACGCCGGTGCCGCTCGCCCTCGGGCGCCCGACCTGCGTGTGGCGGGACGCGGCCGTGACGCGCCTTGCCGGCTGCGGGCGCGCCCATCGCGTGCTCTACACCAGCCCCAATTCCGGCGCCGTCTCCGCCGCAGTGCTCGCAGGCCTCGCGGTCAGCGTCTTTCCCGAATCGGCGCTGCGGCCGGGCATGCGGGTGCTCGGACCGGCGGACGGCTACCCGCCCCTACCTCCCTGCGATATCGCTCTGCTGCGCAATCGCCATGAGCCGAACGCGCTCGCCGACGCCCTCGCGCTCCACATCATCCAGGGCCTCGACAATGTCACCGAGGCGGACGCGGCGGAATAGGCTCAGCGCGCTGCCGCGCGGCCCTTGGTCAGCACCACCACGTTGCCGGCGAGCACCAGGGCGACGCCGAGGCCGGCCTCCAGGGTCCAGTGATAGCCTTCGAACACGGTGGAGATGAGCAGCGCCACCAGCGGGAAGAGCACCGTGCCGTAGCCCGCGCGACTGGCGCCGATGCGGCGGATCAATTGCAGATAGATGGCGAAGCCGAGCAGGGTCGGCCCCAGGATCAGATAGCCGAGCGCGCCGAGATAGCGCGGTGTCCACTCCACCTGGATCTGCGCGCCGGACACGAGGGTCGCCAGCAGGAACACCAGGCATCCATAGGCCATGCCCCAGGCGGTGGCCGAGAACAGCGGCAGGCCGTGCCGCGAAACCACGCCGGTCAAAAGGCTGCCGAGCGAAAACAGGATGGTGCCGGCGACGGCGAGCGCGAGCGCCGCCAGCACCGCCCCGTCGAAGCCGGTTTCGACCAGGCTCGGCTCGAACACCAGCGCGATCCCGCCGACGCCGAGCAAGGTGCCCACCAGGATGCGCGCGGTGAGGCGGGTGCCGAACATGATCGCCGACAGAACCGGAATGCACACCGAGGCGAGCGAGAATATCACCGACATGACGCCGGATTTCAGGTGGTATCCGGCATAATAGAACGTCAGGAAGTTCAGCGAGAACAAGCACACGCCGAGCCCGGCGAACAAGAGGTGATGGCGCGGCCGGAAAGCGAGCCGGCCGCCGGAAATCCCCACCGCCAGAAACATGATCGCCCCGGCGACGAGAAAGCGCAGCATGCCCGAAACCTCGGGCGCGACGACGCCCAATTGCAGGCGCAGGGGCAGCCAGCCGGAGCCCCACAGCAGCACGGTCGCAACATAAAGCGTCGCCTCCACGGGGCCGAACGCTGTCGGGGCGGCGGGAGGCGGGGGCGCGGCCATTTCTTTCCTAACTCCGGGAGATGGCCCGTTAGACCCCACCGGCGCGCCGCGCGAACCACCCGCCCGCGCATGGCCGCCATGCGCGAGGAACATATGACCGCCGTACCGGGGTCGGTCGCCTCAATAGGCGAGCGCCGTGAACGCCGGTTCCACCGAGCCGTTCCAAGGGCCGAGATAGAGGTCGCGCAGCTTTTCCGCCGGTGTCTTGCCGCTGGCGAGAACCTCCTTCAGCGGAGCGAGGAAGCGTGTTTCGTCGCGGCCCTGGCTATCCAGATGGCGCCGCCGCTTGAGGCCGGCCTCGGACAGGGCCACCATGTCGGCGGCGATATCGCGCACCTTGCGGCCGGCGATGGTGGCGTCGAGGGCGAGGCGGGGAACATCGTCGCGCAATGCCTGCCGCTCGGCCTCGGTCCAATCCTTCACCAGATCCAGCGCGGCGTCGAGGCTGACGGAATCATACAGCACGCCGGCCCACAGGGCGGGCAAGGCGCACAATTCCGCCCAGGGCCCCGCGTCCGCCCCGCGCATCTCCAGGAAGCGCTTCAGCCGCACCTCGGGGAAAATGGTGGAAAGGTGATTCACCCAGTCCGACAAGGTCGCGGTCTCGCCCGGCAGGGCGGGATGCCGGCCGGCGAGCAGATCGCGGAAAGAGGAGCCGGCAACATCGATGTAAGCATCGCCGCGCTTGACGAAATACATCGGCACATCAAGCGCATAGTCCACATAGCGCTCGAAGCCCATGCCCGTCTCGAAGGCGAAGGGCAGCATGCCGGCGCGCTGGTTGTCCGTGTCGCGCCAGATCTGCGAGCGGAACGAGAGAAAGCCGTTCAGCTTGCCCTCGGTAAAGGGGGAATTGGCGAACAAGGCGGTCGCGATGGGCTGAAGGGCCAGGCTCGCCCGCAGCTTGCGCACCATGTCCGCTTCCGAGGAATAGTCCAGGTTCACCTGCACGGTGCAGGTGCGGAACATCATGTCGAGGCCGAGCGTGCCGACTTTCGGCATGTAATTGGCCATGATCTTGTAGCGGCCCTTGGGCATCACCGGCGTCTCGGCGCGGGTCCATTTCGGGCTCATGCCGATGCCGAGAAAGCCGATGCCGAGCGGCTCGGCCACCTGGCGCACCTGCGTCAGATGCGCGTTGATCTCCGAGCAGGTCTCATGGATCGTCAGCAGCGGCGCGCCGGAAAGCTCGAACTGGCCGCCCGGCTCCAGCGATATGGCGCCGCCGCCGTGCGGGTCCGCGAGGCCGATCAGGGTTTCGCCTTCCAGGATCGGCTCCCAGCCGGAGAGGCTCCGCATGCCTTCCAGAATCGCCCGGATTCCTGCCTCGCCTTCATAAGGAACGGGTTCGTGCCGGCCGATGGTGAAGGGGATCTTCTCGTGCTCGGTGCCGAGCCGGAAGGCCGATTCCGGCTTGTTCCCCTGTTCGATCCAGGCGACCAACGCGTCGCGGGATTGGATCGGGGTCGCATCCAGCATATCGCGAGCCATGCGCGCATTTTCCCTGGCACCCTCCGGAAGGGGAGCACAAAGTCCCCTTGCCGGAAGCGTACCGCGTAAAGAGGTTGGATCATGCCGCGCACCGGCGCTGGGCGCTGGCGGGCATGGTCGAGAACGGGCGCGCGAACATACACGGCGCCCACGCCACCGCAAACCGTCCGATGCATGCCGGTTTCAAACGCGCGTTAACGTCGCGCTCCAGCTGATTGAGGCGGCGATTCGTGTCTTCGCGCCGGCACCTTCACGCCGGCGGAGCCCCCTGCCCTGCAGCCCCCTGCTCCGCCGGTTTGGAAAGAGCCTCCCGCCGCCAGACCGCGAACACCACCACCGTCAGCGGCGTCGCCAGCAGCACGCCGAGCGGGCCGAGCAGCGTCCCGAAGGCCACCACGGCGAACAGGCTGACCGCCGGGGGAAGCGAAACCATCTCCTGCTGAAGTAGCGGCGAAATCACGTTGCCTTCCAACTGCTGCACCACCACGAACAGGGCCAGCGTCCAGGCCGCCTCCTCATAGCCCACGGTGAAGGCGAGCAGCAGCGCGGGCACCGCCGACACCACCGGGCCGATCATGGGCACGAATTCCGCGAGCCCCGTGAACAGGCCGAGGGCGAAGGCGGACGGGATGCCGATGATCGACAGGCCGACGCCGCTCAGCACGCCCACCAGGATCATCGCCAGAAGCTGCGCCTTCAGGAAATTGCGCAGGCCGAGATTCGCCCGGTCCAGCGCCGCGTCGACCTGCGGCCGCCAGTCGCGCGGACACACGAGCAGAATGCCCCGGCGGTACAGCTGCGGCTGGATGGCGAGATAGATGCCCCCGACCACGACCAAAAACAGGCCGAGCAGGACATTGGCGACATTGCTGGTGAAGCCGCGCAGCGCGGTCAGCACCGTGGTTCCGGACGGCACGGCATTTTCCGCGTGGCGGATCAGATCGTCGGTCAGGCCCTGCAAACCGAAGCGATCGCGGAACTCGGCCCAGGCCTGCGGCAGGCGCTGCACCAGTTCGCTCACCTGCGCCTGGATGAGGCTGCCGAACAGATAAAGGGTGAGCCCGAGCGCCACCGCCACCAGCAGCCCGGCCACCGCGAGCGCGGCCCGGGGCGGCAGGCCGGTGGCGCGCGCGATCGGCTCCGCCAAGGCGTGCAAGGCCATCGCGATCAACACCGCCGCGAAGATGAGCAGGATGAGATCCGAGAGGAGCCAGGCCACGAGGAAGCCGGTGGCAACGAGACAGCCGATCGCCACCCCGCGTGCGACGCGCGTCTCAAAATCCATGTGGGGTTTCCATCTGCGGCGTCCTTCCTCTGGCGACGCGATCCGTCGCGCCTCCGCAACGCCGCCTGCCGAGGAGCGTTCCCGCAGCCATCCTATCCCACCCCACCGCCGCCCGCCTGAACATCGCGGCGCCGGGCGCTGGTGCCGTCCGCATTCAGGCCGAGGGGTGCTTGCGCCGCTCCTCTTCCACCAGCTCCTTCTTGGAAAGCTTGCCCACCAGGGTCTTAGGCAGCGTGTCGCGGATTTCCACCTCCTTCGGCAGCTCGATTTTCGACACTTGCGTGGCGAGGAAGGCGAGCAGTTCGTCGGGCGTCGCGCTCACCTCCGCCCGCAGGGTCACGAAGGCCTTGGGGCTCTGGCCGCGATATTTGTCGGGCACCGCGATCACCACGCATTCCGCCACGGCCGGATGCAGATAGAGCGCTTCCTCGATCACGCGGGGATAAACATTGTATCCCCCACACAGGATCACGTCCTTGATGCGGTCCACGAGGAACAGATAGCCGTCGGCATCCATGTAGCCGACGTCGCCGGTGCGGAAGGCACCGTCCACGAACGCGTGGGCGGTCTCTTCCGGCCGGTTCCAATAGCCCGCCATCACTTGCGGCCCGCGCGCGCAGACCTCGCCCTTTTCCCCAAGCGGCACCAGGCGAGTGGGATCGGCGAGATCGCGGATCTCGATCCGCGTGCCGGGAACCGCGGTGCCGACCGACCCATCCTTGATGATCCCCAGCGGCGGATTGGCGGTGAGCACGGGCGAGGTCTCGCTCAGCCCATAGCCCTCCACCAGCTTGCAGCCGCTCAATTCCTCGAAGCGATGGCGCACCTCGCCCGGCAGGGGCGCGCCGCCGGAAATGCACAGGCGCAGCGAGGACAGATCGTATTTGGCGAGGTCCGGCGCATTGTTGATGGCGGTGTAGATGGTGGGAACGCCGGGAAACAGCGTCGGCTTCTGCGTGGCGATGGTCGCCAGCAGGTCGCCGAGGTGGAAGCGCGGCACGAGGATGATTTCAGATCCGGCGGCGATGGGAATATTCATCACCGTGGTCATGGCGAAGACATGGAAGAGCGGCAGCACGCCGAGCACCCGTTCGCCGCCCACCTCCAGGCAGTTCACATGGGCTTTCACCTGGCGTGCATTGGCCACCACATTCGCATGGGTCAGCATGGCGCCCTTGGGAATGCCCGTGGTGCCCCCGGTATATTGCAGCACCGCGACATCGCGCAGCGGATCGACCGAAACAGGTGCCGGCCGGCCCACGTCATGCACGAGATCCTGGTAGCGGATATGGCGGCCGTCCTGCCGCGAGAACTGCGCCAGGTCCTTGCGGCGCAGCAGCGGAAACAGCAGTCCCTTCACCCAGGGCAGGACCTTCGCGAACGGGCAGACGACGATCGTCTTCAGGCCCGACTCGTCGGCCACCGCCGCGACGCGGGAATGGATCACCTTCAGGTCTGGCACCACCATGATGGTGGTGCCGGAATCGCGGATCTGGTTTGCCAGCTCCCGTTCCACATAGAGCGGGCTGAAATTCACCACGATGCCGCCGGCCCGCAGGATCGCGTAATAAAAGATCACCGAATAAGGCGTGTTGGGCAGGCACAGGCCGACCCGCGTCTCCTTGCGCACGCCGAGGCGCTGGAGGCCGGCGGCGGCGGCATCGACCATGGCGCCGAGCTGGGCGTAGGTCCATTTGCGGCCCATGAAATTCAGCGCCGGGCGCGCGCCGTATTCGGCCACGCTCACGTCCAGCAGGTCCGTCACCGGCCCCGTCGCGATGCCTGCGTCCTGATTGCGATCGAGCATTTCTGTGTCCCTCTCGACGGAGGCGCATCGCCGCGTGACACGGTGAACGGCCTCTCTTGCTTGCGAGGGCGCCTAAGGGCGCCGCCGCGCGCATCATGGGGCGCAATTGCGCCGGGAAAGCGAAGCTTGGCGCGCTTTCCCGCGCGTGCCCCTCACCTCACTTGGTGATGAGGGCAGCCTTCACCGGGGCCGTGTCGAAGCGGTAGCGCACGCCCACGGACACGATGTCCACATAGGCGTTGTTCACCTCGGCGACCAGCACGCCACGGGTGAGATTGGCGGTGTCGAGCGGGGACAGGTTGATCGGGCCGCTTTCGCCGAAGATGTGCGTATAGGCGAGATCGATGCTCAGATTTTCCGTCCAGGCATAGGTCAGGCCGCCCGAGAGCCACAGGCGGTTGCTGTCCGGCAGGCGCGGGGTGCGGTATTCGTCCGTGACGGGCGAGATTTCATAAGCAAGACCCGCGCGCAAGGTGAGCTTGGGGTCCCACTGATATTCGAGGCCGCCGGAGAAGAACCAGCCGTCCTGCCAATGCAGCGACAGGATCGAGGGAGCGGTGGGGACAGAGCTGTTCGGCTGGATGACCAGTTGCTGAAGGTTCGACCAATTGGTCCATTCCACCGTGCCGAGCACGGTCCAGCGCGGATCGAGCTGCGAGCGCAAGCTGGCGGTGATCTGGTCCGGCAGGTTCAGGCCGGCGGTGGTGGGAGACTGGCCGGCGATGGCTCCGATGGGCAGGGACAGAGTGGTGGAGCCGCTCAGATTCTGGTCGATGGCCGAGCGATAGCCGATGCCGAGCGTGGTGCCGGGGCGCAAGGTGAACAGGGCGCCGAGGGTGAAGCCGACGCCCATATCATCGCCATTCACTTCGGCCGAGCCCTGGAGAAAGGACGGCGCGCCGGTGAGGATCTGCGCCTGGTTCAGCTTGGCGTCGATGTAATTCACGGCCACGCCGCCGCCGAGGGTCAGCCAGTCGTTGACCTTATAGGCCACCGACGCGGTGGCGTTCATGTCGAAGATGCGGCTGTAGCAACCGTAATAGCGGCCGGACCAGTTGCACGGCGCGTCCGTGATGAGGCCGTAGGGCGACGTCACCGCGAGGCCGACCGCCCAGCGGTCCCACGCATAGCTGAGATAGCTGGTGGGAAGCGTGCCGTTGTCGACGATGTCGCCGACGCCCACGTTTCCGAGATTGGTGCCGAGCGCGGAGCGGGCGCCGATCACGTCGATGGACGCATGGGGGGCGATATAGGTGACATTGCCTTCGACCGAGAGTCCGGGCGCAAAGCTCATCGCCGCCGGGTTCCAGTACATCGAGGCAAGGCCCGCTCCGCCGGCGGCGTTACCCGCGAACGACGTGCCCTGATAATAGGAGCTCTGCTCGCGCAGGCCGAAGCCGCCGGCGGAGGCGGTCGAAACGCCGCCAAGAAGCAAGGCCGGCACCATCAAGGCGGAACCGGTACGGGCGATCGCGTGACGTTTGGACATAATGCCCCCTAGGGTTGCGTTTCCGGCGGGCATCCCGTCTTTTGTGCGGCGCACGTATCAGTGCTTCCGATGCCCTATACGTCAACAAAGATGCCTAACCGGGCGGGAGCGTCAACCGGAGTGGCGGGCATTTATCTCCAAAATCAACTTTAACCACACCTCTGTGGCAGACGTGCAACGCCATCCGCCGGGGTAAATCAGTCAAGACGACTGACTTCTGGCGAATCCTCTACGATACGACAGCCAGATTGACGTTTTTCCACTAGCCGAGAAACACACGGCATAGGATCCGCCATTGTGCATCGCGCCGTGGCCACCTCCGAATCTTTCGCAATGCAATATTGATGCGGCCGCGTGCGTCTCCTCGTCTTCCCCACATGGGGGACCAGGGGCTTGCGCCGAAGGTTAAAGCATGTATCCTGCCGTTCGTTGGATGACGTATAGGTAAGGGTGCGACAGTGGCAGTTAAGCGCGGTGCCTCCGGTGCCATAACCGACACATTCTTCACCGTGACCGAGCTGGCGCGGGATCTTTCCGTCACGGCCCGCACCATCCGCTTCTATGAGGACAAGGGACTCATCACCCCCCGCCGTGCCGGCAATATCCGCGTCTATACCAAGCGCGACCGGGCACGGATGGCGCTGATTCTTCGCGGCAAGCGGCTTGGCTTCAGCCTGCGGGAAATCAAGGAATATCTGGACCTTTACGATGTCGATCCGACCCAGATCGAGCAGATCCGCCTGCTGCTGAAGCAGGTGCGCACCCGGCTCGAAATGCTGGAGGACCAGCGCCTGGCGCTGGAGGAAACCATCGTCGAGCTGAAGGAGATCGAAGCGCAGACCGAGGAGGCCCTGAAGCAGGAGACCGCCTCCCAACGCATCGCCGGCTGAGGCCGCGCGTCGGCGCCGCGGAGGGCGCCGGGAGGAGGCCGCGGGCTCGCGCGCGGCGCCGCGCGCCACCGGGCGTCTATCGCGCGTCATGAATGGGGCGCCATGATCGGGCGGGCGGCTTCGTGGGCTGCCTCCCCACGACGCGTGCCCTGGAGAATTCAAGTCCTGATCGGTGGTCGCGCCGTCATATCAAGGTTCCACTCCTGGTCGACTTGGCATTTTACTGAACGCGGTAAGCAAGAACATTTGACAACAAAGATATCTGGTAGGAGAGCCCATGCAGAACGTGGTTATCGCAGGCTATGCCCGCTCGCCCTTCGCGCTCGCCAAGAAGGGCGAGCTCGCGCGTGTCCGTCCGGACGACATGGCCGCCCAGGTTGTGCGGGAATTGATTGCACGCACCAAGGTGAACCCCGAGGACATTGAGGATCTCATCGTCGGCTGCGCCTTCCCCGAGGCCGAACAGGGCTTCAACGTGGCGCGCCTCATCGGCATGATCGCCGACCTGCCCCAGTCGGTCGCCGGCGTGACGGTGAACCGCTTCTGCGGCTCCTCCATGCAGGCGATCCACATGGCGGCGGGACAGATCCAGCTGGGCGCCGGCGAGGTGTTCGTGTGCGCCGGGGTGGAGAGCATGAGCCGCGTGCCCATGACCGGTTTCAACCCGATGCCCAACCCGGCCCTGCACGAGAAGAACCCCGCCGCCTACATGGCCATGGGCGACACGGCTGAAAACGTCGCGCGCAAATGGCAGATCACCCGCGCCGACCAGGACGCCTTCGCCCTGAAGAGCCAGCAGAAGGCGGCGAAGGCCCAGGCCGAGGGTCGGCTGAAGGACGAGATCGTCTCCATCCGCATCAATGGCAAGAGCGTGGATGCGGACGGCTGCATCCGCACCGAGGCCAAGGCCGAGGATTTCGCCGGCCTCAAGCCCGCGTTCGACGAGAACGGCACCGTCACCGCCGGCACCTCCTCGCCGCTGACCGACGGCGCCTCCGCCGTGCTGGTGTGCACCGAAGCCTATGCCGAGAAGCACGGCCTCACCCCGCTCGCCCGCTTGCGCGGCGTCGCGGTGGCGGGCTGCGCGCCGGAAATCATGGGCATCGGCCCCGTCGCCGCCACCCGCAAGGCGCTCAAGCGCTCCAACATCCAGGTCGGCGATCTCGATGTGGTGGAGCTGAACGAAGCCTTCGCGTCCCAGGCGCTCGCCTGCATCAGCGATCTCGGGCTGCGGGACGACACGATCAATATCGATGGCGGCGCCATCGCCATCGGCCATCCGCTCGGCGCGACCGGCGCGCGGATCGTCGGCAAGGCCGCCTCTCTGCTCCAGCGCGAGGGGGGGCGCTATGCGCTGGCGACCCAGTGCATCGGCGGCGGACAGGGCATCGCCACCGTTCTCGAACGCATCTGAGCGGAGCGCGAAAGATGAACGAGATCAAGAAGGTCGCCGTCATCGGCGCGGGCGTCATGGGCGCCGGCATCGCCGCCCATGTGGCCAATGCGGGCATTCCGGTGCTGCTGCTGGATATCGTCCCGCAGGGCGCCGATAACCGCAATGCCATCGCCGAAGGCGCCATCGCGCGCCTGCTGAAGGCGGACCCCGCCGCCTTCATGTCCAAGGCCGCCGCCAAGCTGGTGACGCCGGGCAATATCGAGGACCATCTCGACCAGCTCGCCACCTGCGACTGGATCGTGGAAGCGGTGATCGAGCGGCTCGACATCAAGCAGGCGCTCTACGCGAAGATCGAGGCCGCGCGCGCCCCCGGCAGCGCGGTGTCCTCCAACACCTCCACCATCCCGCTGGCCGATCTCACCGCCGGCCTGCCGGACAGCTTCGCCCGCGATTTCCTCATCACCCATTTCTTCAATCCGCCGCGCTACATGCGGCTGCTGGAGATCGTCGCCGGCCCCAAGACCGATCCCGCCACCGTAGCCAAGGTCTCGGCCTTCGCCGACGTGAAGCTCGGCAAGACCGTGGTGACCTGCAAGGACACGCCCGGCTTCATCGCCAATCGCCTCGGCACCTTCTGGCTCAATCTCGCGGTCGGCGAAGCCATCGAGACCGGGCTGAAGGTGGAAGAAGCCGACGCCGTCATGGGCCGCCCGTTCGGCATTCCCAAGACCGGAATTTTCGGCCTGCTCGATCTCGTGGGGCTGGATCTGATGCCCCACGTCCAGGGCAGCCTGGAACGCGCGCTTCCCAAGAGCGATGCGTTCCATGCCACGCTGCGGGACATCCCCCTGGTCAAGACCATGATCGAGACCGGATACACGGGCCGCAAGGGCAAGGGCGGCTTCTATCGGCTGAACCGCGAGAACGGCGGCAAGCTGAAGGAAGCCATCGATTTGTCCACCGGCGCGTATCGCCCGCAGGAGAAGGCGGCACTGCCGGAGCTGGAGGACGGCGGCGGCAAGGACCTGCTCGCCCTTCTCTCCGCCCCCGGCGCGGCCGGGCGCTATGCCTGGGCGGTGATGGGGCGCACGCTCGCCTATGCCGCGCGCCTGGTGGGCGAGGCGGCGGACGACGTGGTCGCCATCGATGAGGCCATGCGCCTCGGCTATAATTGGAAATGGGGCCCGTTCGAGCTGATCGACAGGATCGACGCGGCAAACCTCATCGCCCGCCTTAAGGCGGATGGGGAAGAGATTCCCGCTTTGCTCGCCAGCGCCGAAACAAAACCCTTCTACCGGGTGGAAAACGGCAAGCGGCAATATCTCGGCCGCGACGGCGCCTATCACGACGTGGTGCGCCCGGGCGGCGTGCTGTTGCTCGCCGACATCAAGCTCAACAGCGAGTCCTTGATGAAGAACGGCTCGGCGGCGCTGTGGGACATCGGCGACGGCGTGGTGTGCCTGGAATTCACCAGCAAGGGCAATTCCCTGGACGAAGGCATCATCACCTTGCTCGGCAAGGCGACGCGTCTTGTGAAGGACAAGTACAAGGCGCTCGTGATCTATAATGAGGGCACGAACTTCTCCGTCGGCGCCAATCTCGGCCTTGCCTTGTTCGCCTGCAACATCGCCGCGTTCGGCGAGGTGGAGAAGCTCGTCGCGACCGGGCAGAAAGCCTATCAGGACCTCAAATACGCCCCCTTCCCCGTCGTCTCCGCGCCTGCGGGCATGGCGCTCGGCGGCGGCTGCGAGATCCTGCTGCATTCCGATGCGGTTCAGGCCCATGCGGAAAGCTATATCGGGCTTGTGGAATGCGGCGTCGGCCTGCTCCCGGGCTGGGGCGGATGTAAGGAAATGCTGACCCGCTGGCAGAACGCCAAGGGGATGCCCAAGGGTCCCATGCCGGCGACCTCCAAGGTGTTCGAACTGGTGAGCGTCGCCACCGTCTCCAAATCCGCCGCCGAGGCGAAGGAATATCTGTTCCTGCGCGACAGCGACGGCATCACCATGAACCGCGATCGCCTGCTGGCGGATGCCAAGGCCAAGGCCCTGGCGCTGGCGGAAAACTATGTGCCGCCGAAGCCCAAGGACCTCACCTTGCCCGGCCCGTCCGGCAAGACGGCCCTGGTGATGGCGGCGGAAGGCTTCCACCGGCGGGGCATCGCCACCAAGCACGACCTGGTGGTGGCCGGCGCGCTCGCCGAGGTGCTGTCCGGCGGCAAGGCGGACCATATCGAGCCGGTGACGGAAGCCCAAGTGCTGGAACTGGAGCGGGCGAACTTCATGCGCCTCATCAGGACCAATGCGACGCTCGCCCGCATCGAGCACACGCTGGAAACCGGCCGCCCGCTGCGGAATTAAGTGGCATCGCCTGAACAGTCCCCTCTCCCGCTTGCGGGGGAGGGCTAGGGAGGGGGAAGGGGCATTTCCGCCTGGGCAGGCATCGGCTCTGCGTCATCTGCCCCTCCCCGCCCCTCCCCCGCTTGCGGGAGAGGGAGTTAACCCAGGAACATGAGCCTCTCGGAGAGGCCGCAAAGGACAACGGGAGAGCGACCATGCAGACGTATCAGCCCCCGCTCCGCGACATGCGCTTCGTGCTGCACGAACTGCATGGCAGCGAAAGCCTGAAGGACATGAAGGGCCTCGAAGACGTCACGCCCGATCTCATCGACGCGGTGCTGGAAGAAGCCGGCAAGCTGGTGACCGAGGTGCTGGCGCCCATCAATATGGCGGCCGACCAGGAAGGCTGCACCTATGAGAACGGCGTGGTGCGCACGCCCAAGGGCTTCAAGCAGGCCTATGAGACCTATCGCGAGGGCGGCTGGAACGGCATCGCCTGCGATCCGGAATGGGGCGGCCAGGGCCTGCCGGCGAGCGTCACCAAGTTCATCGAGGAGATGATGTGCTCGGCGAACCTTGCCTTCGGCCTTTATCCCGGCCTCACCCACGGGGCCTATATCGCGCTGAAGAACCACGCCTCGCAGGAGCTGAAGGAACGCTATCTGCCGAAGATGGTGGAAGGGGTCTGGACCGGCACCATGTGCCTCACCGAGCCCCATTGCGGCACCGACCTCGGCCTGCTGCGCACCAAGGCGACCCCCCAGGGCGACGGCAGCTATGCCATCACCGGCAACAAGATCTTCATCTCGGCCGGCGAGCATGACCTGACCGAGAACATCATCCACCTGGTGCTGGCGCGCCTGCCGGACGCGCCCAAGGGCATCAAGGGCATCAGCCTGTTCCTGGTGCCGAAGTTCCTGCCCACCGAGGACGGCCGCCCGGGCATGCGCAACGGCGTGCAATGCACCGGCATCGAGCACAAGATGGGCATCCACGGCTCCGCGACGTGCCAGCTCTCGTTCGACGAGGCCACCGGCTGGCTGGTCGGCGAGCCGCACAAGGGCATGCGGGCCATGTTCTCCATGATGAATTCCGAGCGCCTGTCCGTCGGCACGCAAGGGCTCGGGGTGGGGGAAGCCGCCTATCAGGGCGCCGTGACCTATGCCAAGGAGCGCCTCCAGGGCCGCGCGCTGACCGGGGCGAAATATCCCGACAAGCCGGCGGACCCGATCATCGTGCATCCCGATGTGCGGCGCACGCTCATGACCATGCGCGCCTATAACGAGGGCTGCCGCGCGCTGTCCGGCTGGGTGGCGCGCAACCTCGACCTGATGGAGCGCTCCAACGACCCGGAAGAGCGCCAGCGGGCGGAGGATTTCACCGCTCTGATGACGCCGATCGTGAAGGCCATGTTCACCGATCTCGGCTTCACCAATGCCTCGCTCGGCGTGCAGGTCTATGGCGGCCACGGCTACATCCGCGACCATGGCATGGAGCAATATCTGCGCGATGCGCGGATCGCCATGATCTATGAGGGCACCAACGGCGTGCAGGCGCTGGATCTCGTGGGCCGCAAGCTCGGCGCCCATACCGGGCGCTATCTGCGCGCCTTCTTCCATCCGGTGCTGAACTATATCGACGCCAAGCTGGACGATCCGGACCTCGGGCCGCTGGTGGGCCCGCTCGGCAAGGCGTTCGGCGCGCTCCAGCTGGCCACCGCCCATATCGCCGAGAAGGGCCTGAAGGACCCGGACGAGGCGGGCGCCGCGGCCACCGAATATCTGCGGCTGTTCGGGCTGGTCGCGCTCGGCTACATGTGGGTACGCATGGCGGAAGTGGCGCTGCAAAAGCGCGGCGCGGCCAATGGCGAGGCCGCCTTCTACGAAGCCAAGATCGTCACCGCGCGCTTCTTCATCGATCGCCTGCTGCCCGAAGTGGCGGCCCTGTGGGGCTCCATCAAGGCCGGCAAGGCGTCCATGATGGCGCTGGACGACGCCGCCTTCTGAGCCTACCCCGGGGCGTGCCGAGGGCGCGCCCCTTCTCTGGACGCGCCGCCTGGGCGCGGCACCCGCATGCAGGACAGACCATGGCTGACCTTTCCTCCCTCATCGAACTCATGAACGACCGCGCCGGCGCCCTGAGCGAGCTCGGCTATCGCGTGCGGTTCGACCTGACCGACACCGACGAATCCATCCTGCTGGATGCCACCGGCCCGGCCGTTGAGGTGAGCGAGGGCACCGGCGAGGCGGATGCCGTGCTCAAGCTCTCCACCGATACGCTGGACAAGCTCATCACCGGCCGCATCGGTCCCATGCTGGCCTTCTCCACCGGCCGGCTGCGGGTCGAGGGCTCGCAGGGGGTGGCGCTGAAGCTCGCCGGCCTGCTGGACAGCTGAGGGCGCCGGAGGCGGCCCGGCCGCCTCCCCTGCCTCATGGAATCCGGGCATCGGTTAGCAATTGGAAGTATTCAAACCTGCGCTTTATCGGTCGCGAAGTTCCGCTCAAGTTCATTTAACTGTCACAGGCACGGCCGATTTTATTAAGACAGAGCGCGATCTTAACCATGAGCCGGCAATAAACTTTCCCACCAGCAAAGAGCCGCCCGGGTCTGGTAAAGCGCGACCGCGGTGGTAATGTGCCAGCCGCAGTGACGGATTCACGTCTGCCCTGGGAGAGATCGATGAAATCTGTGATTTTCGGCGCGCTGTTCGCGATGGTCGGCGCCATCGGGATGGCGAACGCCCAAGGCGCCAAGCCTGCCAATACCGAGGAAATGAAGCCGGCCAACTGGCTGTTCGTGCAGGTCGCCGATTCGGTCACGGTCGACGACAAGACGATCACGCTGAAGGGCATCGCCCCCCAGACCCTCATGTTCTCCGATCGTCCGGAGCGGATGACCGGCGATGCGCCGACCGCCAACTTCGTGAAGTTCTGGAACACCGGCAAGGACAGCTTCCAGAAGGATGCCCCGAACGCCACGCTCGCCGTGACCGTTGACGGCAAGCCCGTGACCGCCGTGGTCGAGCTCACCAATCCGGTGCTCAATGGCGACACGCTGGTCTATAACTACAAGCTGCTGAGCGACGAGAAGCCGGCTTCCGGCACCAATGCCAGCCTGTTCATCGACTGGTGGTATGGCTACGGCCCCTATTGGCACCCCGGCTATTGCTGGCGCGGCCCCTACGGCGGCCTGCACTGCCGCCCGGGCTGGTGAGCCCTCGCTTTTCTGATGCCTGAAACGAAGACCCCCGCCCGGCTCGGCCGCGGCGGGGGTTTTCTTTTGTGGTGCGGCGCGCGGCAGCCTTGCGGATGCCGCCACGCCGCGGCCGAAAATGGCTCAGGCGACTTCGAGGCCGACGTCCACATTGTTGCGGGTGGCGTTGGAATAGGGGCAGATCTGATGCGCCTTGGCCACCAGGGCCTCGGCCTGGGCGTGATCGATGCCGGGCAGCGAGATCTTCAGCGCCGCGGTGATGCCGAAGCCGCCTTCCGAGCGCGGGCCGATGCCGATGGTGGCGGTGACGGTGGCGTCGGCGGGGATATGCACCTTTTCCTGGGCGCCGACGACCTTCAGCGCGCCGAGGAAGCACGCGGAATAGCCGGCCGCGAACAATTGTTCGGGATTATTGCCTTCGCCGCCGGCGCCGCCGAGTTCCTTCGGGGTGGTCAGCTTCACGTCCAGCGTGCCGTCGGCCGTGGTGGAGCGGCCGTCGCGGCCCCCGGTGGCGGTGGCCTGGGTGGTGTATTTCACGTCGACAGTCATGGGATGTCTCCTTCGAAAATCCGTTTCAGACGCTGCGGCAACCGCTTCGTTCGCTGGGCACGAGCCCCGGCGGCGACCTCATGACGATTTATATATCTCACGATTAAATCGCACGCAATATATTTTTGCATGCGCTCCGCTACCGCCGCGCCACACGCTCCGCAGCAGCGCCGCGCGCGCCGGCGCGCCATTGCCTGCGGCGGGAAAGCTCCTTATCCAGAGAGGGTTGCAGCGAGCGGCGGCGCACCGCCCATGGAGAACGCGATGTCCGAGACCGCGCATATGGACGCCAGCCTGCCCCGCAAATCTCCCTCGAAAGCCGCCACGGTCTTCCGCGTCACCAGTGGCAACTTCCTGGAGATGTTCGACTTCTTCCTGTTCGGATTCTATGCCACGCACCTCGCCGCGGCATTCTTTCCGGTGCACGACGCGTTCGCCTCCCTGATGCTGACCTTCGGCACGTTCGGCGCGGGCTTCCTGATGCGTCCGCTGGGCGCCATCATTCTCGGCGCCTATGTGGACAAGATCGGCCGCCGCAAGGGCCTGATCCTGACCTTGGCGATCATGTCGTGCGGCACCATCCTGGTGGCCTTCGTCCCGGGCTATGCCACCATCGGGCTGCTGGCGCCCTTCCTCGTGCTGATCGGCCGGCTGCTCCAGGGCTTTTCCGCCGGCGTGGAACTGGGCGGGGTCTCGGTCTATCTCTCGGAAATGGCGACGCCCGGCCACAAGGGCTTCTACGTCAGCTTCCAGTCCGCGAGCCAGCAGGTGGCGATCATCGTCGCCGCCGCCCTCGGCTTCGCGCTGAACGAATGGATGAGCCCGCAGGCCGTCTCCGACTGGGGCTGGCGCATCCCCTTCTTCATCGGCTGCCTGATCGTGCCGTTCATCTTCGTCATCCGCACCTCGCTCCAGGAGACCGAGGAATTTCTCGCCCGCAAGCATCGCCCCGACGCCGGCGAGATCTTTCGCTCCATGCTCACGAACTGGCCGCTGGTGCTGGCGGGCATGATGCTGGTGGTGATGACGACCGTGTCCTTCTACCTGATCACGGTCTATACCCCCACCTTCGGCCGCGCCGTCCTGAAGCTGAGCGCCGCCGACAGCCTGATCGTCACCTTCTGCATCGGCGTGTCGAATTTCTTCTGGCTGCCGGTGATGGGCGCGCTGTCCGATCGGGTCGGGCGCTGGCCGCTGCTGGCGGGCTTTTCCCTGCTCGCCCTGGTCACCGGCTATCCCACGCTCGCCTGGCTGGTGAGCGACCCCACCTTCGGCCGCATGCTGCTGGTGGAGCTGTGGCTCTCGTTCCTGTACGCGAGCTATAACGGCGCCATGGTCGTCGCGCTCACCGAAGTCATGCCGGTGAACGTGCGGACCTCCGGCTTCTCGCTCGCCTACAGCCTCGCCACGGCTTTGTTCGGCGGCTTCACGCCCGCCGCCTGCACCTGGCTCATCGAGGCGACGGGCGACAAGGCCGCGCCGGGCCTGTGGCTGGGGTTCGCGGCCCTGTGCGGCCTGCTGGCCACCGCCGCGCTCTACATCCAGCGCAATGGCCGCAGCCTCGTCGGGACGATCTAGACCGGTCGTGTCTCAAGATCCGGCGCGAGGGCGACAAAGCACTGTCATGTGCGGACATGTCCCCGTGCATCCGCGCGGCACCGTCGGCACCGGCTTTTCAAGGCCCGTGCAGCCGTCCCGGCCGTGACGAACGGTGAAGGCACGACAAGCGCGCGCACCTGGCCTCGGGCCCTTCGCGGATACACCGCGCCCCCGAAGGTCGATCGGACCCAAGGGCGCGTTTTCGGGCCAACGGGTCGTCGGTTCGCCTGGCGATGCGGCAGGTGCAATGCGATGCCTCGTTGAATCACGCGGCATCGCGGTCCGCGCTATCCTCAGGTTCTCCCAGCGCCGGCAGATCCACCTGCTGGGCCAGTCCGCCGCTCGCGCGGTTGCTGAGCGCCAGCGCGCCGCCGTGGCGCAGGATGATCTCATGGGCGATGGCGAGGCCGAGCCCGGCCCCGGGTATCGTCACCTGCCGGGCCGGATCGGTGCGGAAGAACGGCTCGAACACCTGCGCCATGAGATGCTGGGGAATGCCCGGCCCGTCATCCTCGATCCGCAGGATGGCGCGCCCCTCCCGCGCCCACACGCGCACCCGCGCGCCGCGCCCGTGGGTGGCCGCATTCACCACCAGATTGCGAATCGCCCGCTTGAGCGAGAGCGGCTTGCCGCGCACGTTCACGCCATTAGCCTCCACCAGCTCGGCGGCGAGCCCGCTTTGCACGGTCTCGCGCACCACCGCCTTCACCAGCTCGTCCAGGGGCACCACCTCGTCCGGCAGGCCGCTGACTTCCTCGCGCACGAGACGGATCGCGCTGTCGGCGATGTGGTCCAGTTCCGCGAGGTCGGCGAACCAGCGCTCGCGCTCGTCCTCGTCCTCCAGGAATTCCGCCCGCAGGCGCAGGCGCGTCAGCGGGGTCCGCAGGTCGTGGGCCGCCGCCGCGACGATGCGCATGCGGCTTTCCATGGCCATTTTCAGGCGATTGGAGAGCGTGTTGATGGTGCGCGCGGCGGCCCGCACCTCGGTGGAGCCGGTCTCCTCCAGATGCGGCCATGCCCCGTCGGCCCCCACCTGGGAGACCGCCTGCTCGATGAGCGCCAGCGGCCGCATGAGCCGCTGCACGGCCACCGCCACCACACCCGTCACGCCGAGCGCGACCAATGCGAGCCACGCGAGCAGGCCGTAGGGAATGCTGGGAGGCGGCGGCATCATGTGCTGCTGGAGCGGGAATTTGAGCCAGCGTCCGTCGCTCAGGCGCACCGTGGCGATGAGGCCGCGCCCCTCCTCCTCCCCGTCCCGCCCGCCGGGCGGCGCCGCGCCCTGTGGCGCGCCCGAACCGCCATCCGCAGCGGGGCTCGGGCCGGGTTCCGGCATCGGTCCCGGGTTCGGGGCCAGAACCGTCACCGCGCGGGCGAGTCCCTGCCGCGCGAGGGCATCCGTGATCATGCGCGAGGCGGCCGGATCGACCATGCCGTCGGGCGTTTCCTCGCCGATCGCGCCGAAGCCGCCCGCCGGCAGCGCGCCGCTTTCGGCCATGCGCAGCACCAGAGCCAGCTGGCTCGCGCTGATGGACACGTCGCGCGGCGGACGCGGCCGGCCGATCACCAGCAGGGAGATCGCGGTCGCGAGCACCACCACGAGCAGGATTGCCGCCACCAAAAGCGCGGTGACCCGCGCGCGCAGGGATTTCACGGGGCGGTCTCGAGCATCTCCACCCGCGCCGCGAACTGATAGCCGCCGTTGCGCTGGGTCTTCAGGATCTGGAACGAGCCGGCATCGCCGAGCTTGCGCCGCAGCCGGCTCACCAGCACGTCGATGGACCGGTCGAACGGACCCGCCTCCCGGCCCTGGGTGATGTCCAGCAGCTGGTCGCGCGACAGGATGCGGCCGGGCCGTTCCAGGAAGGCGAGCAGCAGGTCGAATTCGGCGGCGGTGAAGGCCAGGTCCACGCCCTCGGCATCGAGCACCTGGCGCGCGGCGCGCTCCACGGTGAAGCCGCAGAAGCTGTATTTCTGCGCGAGGCCGGGATCGGGCGGCACGTCGTGCATGCGCCGCAGCACCGCGCGGATGCGGGCCACCAGCTCGCGCGCGTTGAACGGCTTGCCGAGATAATCGTCCGCCCCGACCTCAAGGCCGATGATGCGGTCCACCTCCTCCTTGAGCGCGGTCAGGAGGATGATCGGCACCCGCGAGCGCGAACGCAGCGACCGGCACAGGTCCAGGCCCGAGGCATCGGGCAGCATGAGATCCAGCACGACGAAATCGATGCGGTTTGTGGTGAGCTTTTCTTCCATCTCCCGGCCGGTCGCGGCCAGGGACACGCGAAACCCCTGGCTCGCGAGATAGCGGCCGAGCAGTTTTCTGATTTCATGGTCGTCATCGACCACGAGAATGTGCGGAGCCGCTTCCACCCGAATGTTTCCCGTTGCAGTCCCCGATGCTCTAGCGCAGCCGGCGAAAGGATCGGCCCGTGGATTGCAATTTTCCGTTGCCATCATGCGCCCAGCAACGGCCGCTCACAAATCCCCGAAATCTGGAAACATACGGAAACCAACCGCCACAGCGGGGCAATTGCCGGGGCGCACCGTCCGGTCATCGAAAACGACCTGAGGACGACGCATATGTTGAAACGGGCCATTCTCGCCCCCTCGGTGGTGCTGGCGCTCGGCATCGGCGTGGCCGGCTTCGCGGCCGGCGGCCTTGCCTTCGCCGATGGCGCCAGCGTTGCGGCGAAGAGCACGGACCGCCTTTCAGCCAGCGAGGGAACGACCCGGTTCGCCATGGGCCCGCGGGCGGTTCAACTGGCCGACGCCACCCCGCCCGGCCCGCGCGACCGGCAGCCGGACGGCGCCGGGCGCGCCGCGCCGCGCGACGGCACCCCGCCGCATGTCCCCGGATCCGGCCCGTTCGCGGGTCCCGCGCCCCTCGGCGGACAGGTGATGGCCGCCGGCGCGCTCGCGGCGATGGAGACCTTCATCGGCATCCGCGCCGACCAACTCGATGCGTGGCGCGCCTATACCAATGCCGTGCTGGCGCTGCTCCAGCCGCCCCGGGAGGAGCCGAAGCCGGAAGCCTTCGCGCGGGCCGAGGCGATCGCCGGCCGGATGGCCGAACAGGGCGTGAAGGCCCAGGCGGTTCTGGACGCGCTTACGGCGCTGAAGACCAAGCTCACCGACGACCAGTTGCGCCGCGCCGCAGATCTTTCGGCGGCCCTGCCCCCCGGCCCGCCGCGCGGTCCGCTCGCCTTCGCCTTCGGCGCGCCGCTCGCCCCGCCGATGGCGGGGCACCGGCCGCCGGAGGAACGCACAGGCGGGCGTGATCCGCACACCAGTGGGGAACATCCCGTCCCGGACGAGGACGCGGCGGCCCGGCGCCCCCATCCCGCGCCCTGAGCCCACGCACACCACGGGCGGGGGCCCATCCCGGAGCGGACGCAGCCGTGCCCGTTCCCGGTTTCACACGGAGCCCACATGACACCGAACCACAATCCATCCCGGGACCGCGCGCAGGCCGAGGTGACGGAATTCGTCGCGAAGCTGATCTACGAGCGCACCTACCACCGGGTGTGGGAGGACGCGACCCAATGGGCGCGCAACGACAGCGTCTCGTGCGCCGAGACGGTGGTGGATGCGTTGCGGCAGGCGGCGCTATTGCCGGGCGAAACCGCACCGGCGCGCCGTCACGCGGCGCCTTGCTGAGCCGGCGTGCTTTCCGGGAGCGGGTCGCGGTCGCGCGAATCCGCGAGCGCGAGCAGACCGGCGAGCGCTTCGCCATCGCCGAGGGCGGCCGCTTTCTCCCGCGCGGAAAGCGCGCCGAGCGCCTCCGGCAGGCTCGCGGAATCGGCGATCTTGGCCCGCGCCACCAGACGCTCGGGGGCGTAATCCCCACGCCGGCGCATCCCGCCGTCGGGCAGGAAGGCGAGATGGGCCGCCCTCAGAGTCGCATCGCCCCGCAACCGGGCCACCGCCTCGCCCGCGCGCAGGTCCACCGCCAGCCGCTCGGCGATTTCGCCCGCCCGCTCCAAGACCTGCGGCGGCGTGCGCTCCTCGGGGACCATGAGAAGGCCGAGCCGCCGCAACCCGGTCCCCGCGCCGCGCAACGCCGTGAGCGCCACCAGCGGCACGGCGAGCACGAGGCCGAGGATCACCGGGCTCATCCACCAGAACAGGGGCGCGGCGATCAGATAGGCGACCGCGCCGAGGGCGAGGCCGAGCAGGGTGTGAAAGCCGTAGCGCCGCAGCAGGTCGCCGAGCGGCACCGAGCCGTCGTCGCGCCGCTGGGGCTGCCAGCCGGAATCGCGGCCCATGAGGATGCTCGCCACCGCCGCCGATTGGATGATCATCATGATCGGCGCCATCAGGCCGGACAACAGGGTCTCCAGCAGCACGCCGAGAAAGGCCAATATGCCGCCGCCGAACCCGCGCCGGCGGCGGCCGTCGCACAGCATCAGGACATAGGCGATCAGCTTCGGCGCCAGCAGCACCGACATGGTGCCGGCGAACACCCAGGCGGCGCGCACCGGATCCTGCGCGGGCCAGCTCGGGAACAGCGAGAATTGCGAGGGGAAATAATCCGGCGGCACGAACCGCCCCTGCAACGACACCAGCAAGCCGGCCGCGAGCATGGCGAGCCAAAGCGGCGCCGTGATGTAGGAGCCGATGCCGGTCAGAAGATGCAGGCGGCTGACAAAGGCGAGCCCGCGCGCAGGCAGCACGGCGGCGTGCTGGAGATTGCCCTGGCACCAGCGCCGATCGCGTACCGCAAGGTCGGTCAGCGAAGGCGGGCCTTCCTCGTAGCTGCCTTCGAGGGCGGGCACCATGTGCACCGCGAAGCCGCCGCGCCGGATCAGCGCCGCCTCGACGAAATCATGGCTCAGGATATGCCCGCCGAAGGGCTTGCGGCCCCGCAGATGGGGCAGGCCGGCGCATTGCGCGAAGGCGCGGGTGCGGATGATGGCATTGTGGCCCCAATAATTGCTGTCGCTGCCGTGCCACCAGGCGAGGCCGTGCGCCAGCAGCGGCCCGTAGAGCCGTCCCGCGAATTGCTGGAGCCGCGCGAACAGGGTGCGCCCGCCGACGATGATCGGCAGGGTCTGGATCAGCCCCACGCCGGGATTGCGCTCCATGGCGGCGGCCAGGCGCACGATGGCGTCGCCGGTCATGACGCTGTCCGCGTCGAGCACGATCATGCTCTCATAGGCGGCGCCGAAGCGCGTCACCCACTCGCCGATATTGCCGGCCTTGCGGTCGATATTCTTCGCGCGCCGCCGGTAGAAGAGATGGCCCGCGCCGCCGGTGCGCGCGCGCAGGGCAAGATAGCCCGCCTCCTCGGCGATCCACACGTCGGGATCGGTGGTGTCGGAGAGGATGAAGACGTCAAACCTTTCCCCCTGCCCGGTGGCCAGGAGCGATTCGTACGTGGCCTGGAGCCCCGCCATCACCCGCGCCGGGCTTTCGTTATAGCAGGGCATCAGCAGCGCCGTGCGGGCGGTCACCTCCGGCAAGGGCGCGTTTGGATCGATGCCGAGCGGCCCGGCGCCGTGGCGCAGCAGGGAGAACATGCCGCTCAGTGCGCTGGTGCAGGAAAACGCGATCCAGGCGAACAGGATCACGAACAGCACCAGCACCACGCCTTCCAGCCAGGAGAGCGCGCCGACCGACAGCACCAGATACATTTCCCACGCCGCATAGGCGGTCATGGCGATCGCGCCGCCGATCACCAGCACCCGCCGCCAGACGAGCCCGGCCGGCGCGGTCTCGGGCCGGCCGGCGGGGGGCGGCCGCACCGAGAGCGACTGCACCGGCATGGCGAGCGGCGCCGGCGGGGGCAGCGCCGGCGCGACGGCCTCGGGCGGCGGCACCACGCCGGCCGGCGCGATGCGCGGGTTCGTCAGGCTGTCCATCGATAGACCCAGACTTCGGAAACCGCGTCCTTGTCGCGCAGGATCTGAGCGCGCAGCTCGGCCAGCTCGGCATTCTGCGGATCGAGCACGAACGAGAGCCGCCAGCCCTGGATGTCCGGATTGGGCTGCAACACCAGATCCTTCACCGCGCCGGCGCTGGCCGAAACCTCGGCGCGCAGGGTGGCGATGTCCATGTCCTTCAGCTTGTCGCCCACCACATCCACGACGAACAGGCGTCCGGTGCCGGCGACGCCGGTGCGGGTGGCGCCGAAGCGGGCCGGCGGGGCCGCCTCGCCATGATCCCAGGCCCAGTACAGGCGATAGGTGAAGGCATATTCCCCGCCCTTGCGCAGCACCTCCTTGGGCCGCCAATAGGCCACGATATTGTCGTGCACCTCCTCGCGGGTGGGAATCTCGATGAGGTGGACGGCGCCCTCGCCCCAATCGCCGATGGGCTCCACCCACACGCTCGGGCGCTTCTCGTAGCGCGCTTCAAGGTCCTGATAGTCGAAGAAGGACCGCTGGCGCTGCATCAGGCCGAAGCCGCGCAGGTTGGAATCGACGAACTGGCTCACCTCCAGCCGCTTGGGATTGGTGAGCGGCCGCCACAGCCGCTCGCCCCGGCCGTTGATGATGGCGAGCCCCTCGGCATCGCGCACGGCGGGGCGAAAATCGTCCACGTCGTTGCGGTCGTTGGGGGCGAAGAAGAACATGGAGGTGAGCGTCGCGATGCCCGCCTGGTCCATGTCGGCGCGGGGATAAAGGCTCATCTCCACCGCCATGGCGGTGGGATCGCCGGGGCGGATGGTGAAGCGGAACGCCGCCGCCGCGCTCGGGCTGTCCAGCAGCGCATGCACCACGACCGAATCCGTATCCGGCCTCGGCCGCTCGATCCAATAGGCGACGAACAGCGGAAATTCCTCGCCGCCGGGATCGCCGGTCTTCACCGAAAGCCCGCGCGCGGAGGAGCCATAGACCTGCCCCTTGCCGACCGCGCGGAAATAGCTCGCGCCCTGGAAGGCGGCGACCTCGTCGAAATAATCCGGCCGGTTCATGGGCGCGTGCAGGCGGAAGCCGGAAAAGCCGAGATTGTCCTTGGGGTCCGGCGCCGCGACATTGTGCTCGAAATTGAACAGCTCGGGGGAATAGGCCAGCGGCCGCGCCTTGCCGTCGGCGACGATGGCGATGTCCACCCGGTCGCGGAACAGAAAGCCGCGGTGGAACATCTGCAATTCGAACGGCAGCTTCTCGCCGCGCCAGAGCGCCTTGTCCGGGTTGAAGCGGATGTTGCGGTAATCGTCGTAGCTCAGCTTGTCGAGCTGGGAGGGCAGCTTCTGGTCGCCCGCCTTATAGGCCTTGGCCGCGCGCTCGCGGGCGAGCTGGCGCACCGTATAGGCATCGAACGGTGTGCCTTCTCCCGCCGGGGCGGGGGTCTGCGCCTGCGCCTGCGCCGCGAGCCCGCCGAAGAACGAGGCGCCGAGCGCCCCCATGAGCGGAAAGAAAGCGGCGGCCTTGACGACCTGGCGTCGATGCATGGACGAGCCTCATAATGCGAAGGTGCCGCAGATCGCCTTCCCTGAGAGTGCGATGCCGCAGCTTAACGGTGGGCGTGGGGATTGGTTCCGCAGCGCAATGGCGGCATCAGGGCGCGCTCGCGACCGCTCTGGGGCGGTGCTCAGAAATGACTGAAGCTGAGCTGCTCCAGAACCATGGGGTTGCAGGCCTGGTCCAGCAGGTCGAGCCCGCCGTGGGAGCGTGTTTCGCCGATGATGGTGCAGGGCACGCCGGCCTTCCGCGCCGCCGCGAGAAAGGCCTCCACCTCCCCGGGCGGGATTGTGGCGGCGATCTCATAATCGTCCCCGCCGGTCAGGGCGGTGGCGAACAGCGCCGGCTCCGCCGTCACCGCCGCCCGCGCGGCGGGCGAGAGCGGCACGCGCGCGGCAAAGATCCGGCCGCCGCAGCCGGAGGCCGAGAGCATCTTCGCCACGTCGCCCACGAGCCCGTCGGACACGTCCATGCCCGCGGCCGCGTGGTCGCGCAGCGCGCCGGCCAGGGCCAGGCGCGGCTGGGGATGCAGATAGCGATCGGCAAGATGGGCGGTAAGCACGGGATCGAGGTTCGCGAAGCCCGGCCGCGCCGGATCGAGCCGCCATTGCAGCCCCAGCGCCGCATCGCCGATGGTGCCCGAGACCACGATCGCCTGACCCGGCCGGGCGCCGGTGCGCGGCACGAAGCGCCCGCGCGGCACGGCGCCGAAGGCGGTGATCGAGAGCGTGAGCGGCCCCGGCGTATGCACCGTGTCGCCGCCGAGGATCGGGCAGCCGTAGAGATCCGCATCGGCGCCGAGGCCGGCGGAAAAGGCTTCCATCCATTCCGGCGCAACGTCGCGCGGCAAGGCGAGCGCCAGCAGCGCGCCGAGCGGGCGGGCACCCTTGGCGGCCAGGTCGGAGAGGTTCACCCGCATCACCTTGCGGGCGATGGAAGCCGGCGGATCCTCGGGAAAGAAATGCACCCCCGCGACCACGGCATCCTTGGTCAGGACCAGGTCGCAATCGGCCGGCGGGGTCAGGATGGCGGCATCGTCCAGCAGCCCGCGCGCGGCGGCGTCCGTGGCGATGGGCCGGAAGAACCGGCCGATGAAAGCATCCTCGCCCGAACCGCCGTCCGCGACCATCTCAATCGGTTCCGCTGCGGGCGAATTCGCCGGCGCGCAGGTCGCGCGCAAGGGCGTCCAGCACGGCGTTGACCATGCCGGTCTCGTCGCGGTCGAGGAACGCGCCGGCGACATTGACATATTCCGCGATCACCACGCGCGCCGGCACGTCCGGGCGCGCGGACAGCTCGAACGCGCCCGCGCGCAGCACCGCGCGCAGCACCACTTCCACGCGGCGCAGCGGCCAGCCGTCGGAGAGCGCCTTGTCCACCAGGGGGTCGAGCGTGCGCTGGTCGCGCACCACGCCTTCCACCACGTCCTTGAACAGGGTCACGTCGGCGTCGGGATATTGCGTGCCCTCCACCTCCTGCCCGAGCCAATGGCTCTGGAATTCGGCGAAGATCTCGTTCACCGGCGTGCCGGCCACGTCCATCTGATAGAGCGCCTGCACCGCGCCCAGGCGGGCGAGGCTCTTGCGCATGGGTTTCGGCGCGGTCTCGCTCATTCCGACACCCGGCGCTTGAGGCGCAGCAGGTTCAGCGCCGCCTCGGCCGCGCCGCCGCCCTTGTTGCCCTCGGAGACGCGCGCGCGCTCCCAGGCCTGCGGCTCGGTGTCCACGGTGAGGATGCCGTTGCCCACGGGCATCGCATGGGCAAGGCCGAGGTCCATGAGGCCGCGCGCGGATTCGCCCGCCACGATCTCGAAATGATAGGTCTCGCCCCGGATCACGCAGCCAAGCGCGACGATGGCGTCGATCGGCTCGCCGCTGATTTCGGCGCCGTCCATGGCGATCTCGGCGGCGATGGGAATCTCCAGCGCGCCGGGCACCGTCACCACCTCCACGTCGACCCCGGCCGCTTCCAGCGCGGCGCGCGCGCCGGCGAGCAGTTCGTCGGCCAAGGCCTCGTAATAGCGGGCTTCCACGATGAGCACCCGCGCGCCGGAAACCGGCTCCACCGCGGTGCCTGCGCGCTCGTTGCGCGTGCTGACCATGTCAAATCACTCCTGAATTGGGCGCGAGGGGTACGCGCCGCGAGGGAACTCCGCAAGTCGCGCCGCATAGCGCGCCATCAGGTCCACTTCGAGATTGATGTCGTCGCCCGCTTTCACGCCCCCCCAGGAGGTGACCGCCAGGGTGTGGGGAATGAGCAGGCAGGTGAAGAAATTGCCGTCCACGGTATTCACCGTGAGCGAGGTGCCGTCGAGGCAGACCGAGCCCTTGGCGGCGATGAAGCGGGCAAGATCCGCCGGCGCCTCGAAGGTGAATTTGGTGGTCTCGGCGAAATCCTCGCGCGCTTGAACGCGCGCCATGGCGTCCACATGGCCGGTGACGATATGCCCGCCGAGTTCCGCGCCGATGGCGAGCGCGCGCTCCAGATTGATGCGCCGCCCCGCCTGCCATTGCGCCACCGTGGTGATGGCCAAGGTCTCGGGCGCCGCATCCACGGTGAAGAGGCTGCGCCGGGGGCCGCCCTCGCGCACGCCCGTCACCGTGAGGCAGACGCCGGAACAGGCGATCGACGCGCCGATGGCGATGCCGGCGGGATCATAATCCGAGGCGATGGTGAGGGTGCGCACCTCGTGATGGGCGGCAACCTCGGTGAGAAGGCCAAGATCCGTGACGATGCCGGTGAACATGGTGTGCGTCCAAATCCATAGGGACCCGGCGGCACCCGCGTTCCTGCCGGAACGCCCGTGGCACCGCCCGGCCACGCGGCGCGCGCGCCAGGGTGCGCCGCAAAAGCCAGATGTCACGCCCTTAGAGCATGTCGCGGCGAAAATCGCGTCCCTTTTTCGCGAGGGCGCGGCGCCGCGGCGCATGGCGCCCCTGCGTCTGGCGCGGGTGGCGGGCGCAGCGGCCTCAGCGTCGGCGCAGCCGCGTGAGATGATCCGCGCCAAGGTCCGCACGCTCCACCTCAACGAAGCCAACCGGCGCGGAAAGGCGCTCCAGCGCCCGCCCCGGAAGGGCGTCGAGCGCGTCGGGGCCGAGGGTGCCGGCGCCCCGCAGGAGCGCCACTTCATCCACGAGGCCTGAATCCAGCAGGGCAACGGCCAGGTGCGGGCCGCCTTCCACCATCAGGCGGGTGACGCCCAGCAGCCCGAGCAGATGCAGGCTCGCGCCGAGATCGAGCCGCCCGTCGCCCGCGCGCGGCACGCGCAGCACTTCGAGCCCGAGATCCACCAGGATGCGCTCCGGGCCGAGGGGGGCATCCTCCGCGCAGATCACCCAGACCGGAACTTCCTGCGCGGTGCGCACCAGGGCTGAGGTCGGCGGCAGGCGCAAATCGCTGTCCAGCACCACGCGCACCGGCGAGCGCCCTTCCAGGCCCGGCAGGCGGCAGGTGAGCATGGGATCGTCCGCCAGCACGGTGCCGATGCCGACCATGATGGCATCGCTATGGGCGCGCATGAGATGGACGCGGGTGCGCGCCTCCTCCCCCGTGATGGCCGCCGGACGGGGACCGGGCAGCGCCGCCTTGCCGTCGGCGGAAACCGCCATCTTCAGCAGCACATGGGGCCGGCCGCGCGTGACGCGGCTGATATGGCCGGCATGATCCTCCAGCGCCTGTTCGGCGCCGACCCCCACCGTGACCCAGATGCCGGCGGCCCGCAGGCGCGCGACGCCCCGGCCCTTCACGCGATGGTCGGGATCCTCGATCGCCGCCACCACCCGGCTGATGCCGGCGGCGACCACCGCATCCGCGCATGGCGGCGTGCGGCCGTGATGGGAGCAGGGTTCGAGCGTGACATAGAGCGTCGCCCCGCGTGCGCCCTCGCCGGCCTGCGCGAGCGCCAGCGGCTCGGCATGGGGCCGCCCGGCAGGGGCGGTGCCGGCGGCGCCGAGGATCCTGGGGCCGTGCTGCGTCTGCCGCACGACAATGGCGCCAACCGAGGGATTGGGCCAGGTGCGGCCGAGGCCTTCCTGTCCGACCCGCAGCGCCTCGGCCATCAGGCGTTCGTCTTCCTGCGGGGAAATGACCGCCTCTGGGGCTGCCATGGGATCAGTCCTCGCGCGCCGGGGACGCCACCGGCGCGGGCCGGCCCTCGCCGTCGCTCGACAGCTCGCCGAGGAGGCTCTCGAAATCCTTCGCCTCGCGGAAATTGCGATAGACCGAGGCGAACCGCACGTAAGCCACGTCGTCGATCTGCTTGAGGCCTTCCATCACCAGTTCGCCGATGGTCTCCGAGGTGATGTCGCTGTCACCGAGGCTTTCCAATTGCCGCACCAGGCCGGAAAGCATGCGCTCCACCCGCTCCGGCTCCACCGGCCGCTTGCGCAAGGCGATCTCCACCGAGCGGGCGAGTTTGTCCCGGTCGAACGGCACCCGCCGGCCGGAGCGCTTCAACACCATCAGCTCGCGCAATTGCACGCGCTCGAACGTGGTGAAGCGGCCGCCGCAATCGGGGCACACCCGGCGGCGGCGGATGGCCGTATTGTCCTCGGTCGGCCGGCTATCCTTGACCTGGGTGTCCAGGCTTCCGCAGTACGGACACCGCATGTTGGATAGCCCCCCGGCGCCCCGCGCTCAGCTGTAGATGGGGAAGCGCGCGAGAAGCTCGGCCACCTTCCCGCGAACCGCCTGTTCCACCAGGCTATCCTCGTCCGTGCCCTTCTGCGAGAGCACGTCGAGGACTTCCGCGATCATGTGGCCCACCTGCTGGAATTCCGCCACCCCGAAACCGCGCGTCGTGCCCGCCGGCGTGCCGAGACGCACGCCCGAGGTGACGAAGGGCTTTTCGGGATCGAACGGAATGCCGTTCTTGTTGGTGGTGATGTGGGCCCGCCCGAGCGCCGCCTCGGAGACCTTGCCGGTCAGCCGCTTGGGGCGCAGGTCCACCAGCATCAGATGGGTGTCGGTGCCGCCCGAGACGATGGCGAAGCCGTGGCCGCGCAGCGTGTCGGCGAGCGCCTTGGCATTCTCCACCACATTCTTCGCATAGATCTTGAACGAGGGCTGGAGCGCCTCGCCGAACGCCACCGCCTTGCCGGCGATGACATGCATCAGCGGGCCGCCCTGGATGCCGGGGAAGATCGCCGAATTGATCTTCTTGGCCAGATCCTCGTCATTGGTCAGGATCATGCCGCCGCGCGGGCCGCGCAGGGTCTTGTGGGTGGTGGTGGTCACCACATGGGCGTGGGGGAACGGGCTCGGATGCGCGCCGCCCGCCACCAGGCCGGCGAAATGCGCCATGTCCACCATGAGCTTGGCGCCCACCGAATCGGCGATGGCGCGCATCTTGGCGAAATCGATGATGCGCGGATAAGCCGAGCCGCCGGCGACGATCACCTTGGGCTTATGCTGGTCGGCGAGCCGCGCCACTTCCTCGTAATCGATGCGCTGGTCGTCCTCGCGCACGCCATAGGGGATGGGCGTGAACCACTTGCCGGACATGTTGACCGGCGAACCGTGGGTCAGGTGGCCGCCGGCCGCCAGATTGAGGCCGAGGAACACGTCGCCGGGCTGCATCAGGGCGAAGAACACCGCCTGATTGGCCTGGCTGCCGGAATTGGGCTGCACATTGGCGAAGCTGCATCCGAACAGCTTCTTCGCCCGGTCGATCGCGAGGTTTTCCGCCACGTCCACGAACTGGCAGCCGCCGTAATAGCGCTTGCCGGGATAGCCCTCGGCATATTTGTTCGTGAGCACCGACCCCTGGGCTTCGAGAACCGCGCGCGAGACGATGTTCTCGGACGCAATGAGTTCGATTTCCTCGCGCTGGCGACCGAGCTCCGCGGTGATGGCGGCGGCGATCTCGGGATCGCTCTCCGAGAGCGGCGCGGAGAAGAAGCGGGTCAGATCCTCCGTGACGGAGGCGCGGTTCGCGTCGAGCGAGGCCATGAAGGTGGTCTCCGAGGGTTTCGCTGCGCCGGCTCGCGGCACGGCTGGCGCGAACTTGGGCAGGGGTGGTCGCTTAGCACAGGGTAGCGGCCAAGTCCAAAGCCGCGCCCCCCCCTTTCCGGCACGGCTGGCTTGCGCGCGCGGAAGCGCGCGGCACAAGGGCGCGCCGCAAGGCACGCGGCGCGGCGGCGACAGGGCGCGCCCGCGCCCTGCCCGCTCCACGCGGCATCAGCGCGGGTTGAAGTTGACCGGCACCGTGAGGCTGATGGTGCTGCCCGTGACTTCCGGCGGCGGCGCCGGCACGGGCGAGGCGCGCTGGATCAGGGCCAGCACTTCCCGGTCCAGGGCGGCGGAGCCGGCGGAGCCGGCGAGGCTCGAGGACACGACCCGCCCCGAACGGTCGATGGTGAAGCGCAGGCGCGCCATGCCCTTGTCGCCATTGGCATCGGAAGGATAGCGCTTATAGCGGTTGAGGTGCGCCATCAGCTGCCCGCGCCAGGTCGCCTGCGCCGCCGAGCTGGCGGAGGATGCGCCGACCGCGGGCGCCGCGGCCGTGGCGGCCACCGGCGCATCGGTCTTCGGCGCGGCGGTGGTGGCCGGCGCGGCGGGCTTGCGGCTCGCCTTCTTCTTCGGCGGCTCGGGCTTTTCCTGCGGCTTCGGCTTTTCCTTCACCTCCTCCACCGGCTTCTGCTGGGGCAGCATCACCTCGGCCATGGGCGGGGGCGGCGGAAGCTCGAAGACTTCTTCCACCTTCTCCATCACCTGCGGCTCGGGCGGCGGGGGCGAATCATCCAGCGTGTCGGGTGCGTCGGGCACTGGCTCGGGCGCCTTCACCATGGGCGGGCCGGGCGCGACATCCGGGGTTTCCGAGGGCGAGGACACCGCGAGATCCGCGAGTTCGATCACCATCGCGGCGGCCGGAAGGTCGCCCTCCTGCTCGCGCTGCCAATAGAGGCCGATATAGACCAGCGCGCCGTGGATGAGGAAGATCACCAGCGCCGCCAGGGCCCAGCGCGCCACGAACGCGAGAACCTCGGCGCGCGTGGGATGGTGCCAGTGAAAATGGGGATGGTGGATCGTCGTCACCGCCCTGCCCCTGGCGTGGCGGACGCGGGCGCGGCAGAGGGCGCGGCAGGCGGCGCGGAAGCTGGCGCGGCGCTGCCGGGAGCTGCGGGCGCGGCCCCGCCAGGCGCGCCTTCCAGCCCCACCAGCGCCACCTTCAGATAGCCGGCGTTGCGCAGGAGGTTCATCACCTCCATCACGTCGCCATAGGGCACGGAGCGGTCGGCGCGCACGAACACGCGCTGCTGCTTGTCGCCGTTCGAGGCGGCGTCGAGCACCCGGCCGAAGCCGTCGCACGGCACCTGGTCATTGCCGAGCGACAGGGAGAGATCGCTTTTCACCGTGAGAAACAGCGGCTTGTCCGGGCGCGGCTGCGGCTGGGCGTTGGAGGTCGGCAGGTCCACCTGCACGTCCACCGTGGCGAGCGGCGCGGCCACCATGAAGATGATCAGCAGCACCAGGATCACGTCGATGAAGGGCGTGACGTTGATTTCGTGGTTTTCGGCGAGATCGTCCCCGCCGAGATCGAGCTTCGCGGCCATGGCTCACTCCGCCGCCGCGCGCAGGGGCGGCACGGCGATGCCCGCATCCTGCCGGTCGAGATCGCGCGAGAGGTGCCGCAGCACTTCGGAAGAGGAATCCCCGAGCGTCGCCTTGTAATTGGCGATGGCGCGGGCGAACACGTTGTAGATCACAACCGCCGGAATGGCGGCGACAAGGCCGATGGCGGTGGCGAGCAGCGCTTCCGCGATGCCCGGGGCCACCACGGCGAGATTGGTGGTCTGCGCCTTCGAGATGCCGATGAAGCTGTTCATGATGCCCCAGACGGTGCCGAACAGACCGACGAACGGAGCGGTCGCGCCGATGGTCGCGAGAAGGCCCGTGCCCACCTGCATGCGGCGCGTGGCATAGGCATCGATCCGGCTGAGGGAAATCGCCACCCGCTCCTTGATGCCTTCGGCCGGCAGGCCGCGCGAGGCCTCAAGCTCCGCCAGGGCGGCGCGCACCAGGCGATTGGTGGTGGTCTTGGCGGTGCCGAGCGCGCCGGCGGCCGGCAGGAGCCCGCTCGACTGGCGCAGGATCTTGAGGCCGCGCCGCGCCTGGCCGAGCGCCAGGATGAGTTCGAGCACCTTCACCACCGCGACGGTCCAGGTGACCACGGAGGCGAAGGCGAGCCCGAGCATCACCGCCTTCACCACCAGATCCGCCGCCATGAACATGCCCCAGGGCGAAAGATCATGCGGCAGGATCAGCGATGCAGAGGTTGCGGCGGGGGCCGCCGGCGCGGCGCGCGGGGCGTCCGGGCCGGGAGCGACCGAAGCGGGGCCGACCGCCGGCTGAGGTGCGCCGGGCGCAGCGGCGCCGGGCGCCGAGGAGACAGGAGCGGAGGATACCGGAGCGGAAGAGAGCGGAGCGGCGGGCGAGGCAGGCAGCGCGGGCAAGCTGGGCTGCGCGGGCGAGGCCGCCGGGGCGGCCTGCGCTTGCGGCGCCGGCTGCTGCGCCATCACTTCAGGTGCCGCAAAGGCACCGGCCAGGACCAGGGAAAGAATCGAACCCCAACGGACGCATGCGCGGGGCATGCATGAAAATTCGCGTGTCGACATCGCGCTTCACCGGCAAGAAATAAAGAAAGCTGGTTTGGCTGGCGACCCGCTGCGGGGATTGGCTGGCTGACTCATTTCTTACGCCATCAAAGGAGCGACGTTAAGCTTTTTTCGCGGCTGCGACCATGCGCCCGGATACCGCTGCGTCATGCCGCCTCACGTTTTCGCCGCGCCGGACGCACGCCACGGCCGGTCGGCGCGGCCCGCTTCCCGTCTTCGTGTCCGGGCGCGGGATTGACGCCGTCCCCGTCCTCGCTTAACGCGTCGGCGCTCCTGACACTGATGGAAACGCGCCCCGCGCCATGGCCGAACTCGCGCCGAAGACCTCGCCTCGTATTTCGTTCGTCTCGCTTGGCTGCCCGAAGGCCCTGGTGGACAGCGAGCGCATCATCACGCGGCTGCGCGCCGAAGGCTATGAACTCTCCCGCGGCCATGACGGCGCGGACCTCGTGATCGTCAACACCTGCGGGTTCCTGGACAGCGCGAAGGCCGAGAGCCTCTCGGCCATCGGCGAGGCGCTGGCGGAAAACGGCAAGGTGGTGGTCACCGGCTGCATGGGCGCCGAGCCCGAGCAGATCCGCGCGGTGCACCCGAGCGTGCTCGCCATCTCCGGCCCCCAGCAATATGAGAGCGTGCTTGCCGCCGTGCACGAGGCGGTGCCGCCGCAGCATGATCCGTTCCTGGATCTGGTGCCCGAGCACGGCATCAAGCTCACCCCGCGCCATTACGCCTATCTGAAGATCTCCGAGGGCTGCAACAATCGCTGCACCTTCTGCATCATCCCCAAGCTGCGCGGCGACCTTGTGAGCCGCCCCCTCGCCGATGTGATGCGCGAGGCCGAGCGCCTCGTCGCCGCCGGGGTGAAGGAATTGCTGGTGATCTCGCAGGACACCTCGGCCTATGGCGTCGACATCAAATATGCCGAGAGCCTGTGGCGCGACCGCGAACGCGCCGCCCGCTTCTTCGATCTCGCCGAGGCGCTGGGCGAACTCGGCGCCTGGGTGCGCCTGCATTATGTCTATCCCTATCCCCATGTGGACCGGGTGATGGACCTGATGGCGAGCGGCAAGGTGCTGCCCTATCTGGATATTCCCTTCCAGCACGCGAGCCCGACCGTGCTCCGGCGCATGAAGCGGCCGGCCTCGCAGGAAAAGACCCTGGCGCGCGTGCAGGCCTGGCGCGCGGCGGTGCCGGAGCTGACCTTGCGCTCCACCTTCATCGTTGGCTTTCCCGGCGAGAGCGAAGAAGAATTCACCGAGCTCCTCGACTTCCTGAAGGAAGCCGAGCTGGACCGCGTGGGCTGCTTCAAGTTCGAGCCGGTGGCCGGCGCCCCCGCCAACGAGATCGCCGCCCCGGTGCCGGACGAGGTGAAGGCCGAGCGCTACGACCGCTTCATGAAGACCCAGCAGGCGATTTCCGCGCGCCGGCTCAAGCGCAAGGTGGGCACGCGCCAGCAGGTGATCATCGACAGCGTCGGCCCGGCCGGCGCCATCGGCCGCACCAAGGGCGATGCGCCGGAGATCGACGGGCGCGTGCATGTGGCTTCGCGCCGGCCGCTGCGGGTGGGCGAAATCACCTCGGTCAAGATCGAGGCGGCGGACGCCTACGACCTGCGGGGCACCGCCGTCGGCTTCTGAGGCCGGGCGCGCTTCACGGCAAGAGCGCCAAAAGAAAACGCGGCCGGGGGCGCCGACCGCGTTCAAAATCACCGAAATCCCGCGAGATCATGCAGACCCGCGCAGGCCGAAGGGTTCAGCCCTCGTCCTCGTCGGTGTGCTCGGGCGGCACGAGGCCCTGGAGGCCGGCCAGCAGCTCTTCCTCGGTCATGCGGTCGAGCACGATGTCGGTATCGTCGCTGGACCCGACGCTGGAGGCGATCATCGGCACCGTCTCGGGTTCCGGCTCGTCCACCTCGGTATACTTCTGCAAGGTGTGGATGAGGTCTTCCTTCAGATCCTCGGGGCTCACCGTCTCATCCGCGATCTCGCGCAGGGCAACGACCGGATTCTTGTCGTTGTCGCGGTCGACGGTGATCGGCGCCCCTGAGGAAATCATGCGGGCGCGGTGGCCGGCGAGGAGAACCAGCTCGAAACGGTTGTCGACCTTGTCGATGCAGTCCTCAACGGTGACACGGGCCATGGGCTCGGCACTCCCTCGTGCGCGGTAAGATAAGGTAGGATGTTCGTTTGAAGAGGGCTTGTTTACAGGAAAGCCCGGGATGCGGCAAGGGCAGGCGGGCTTTTCACTTGCGCTCCGCTTAAGTCTGGCGGAGAAAGGGCGGAATTACCATTTTATACCCATTCCAGCTTGTAAACTCTCCCTCTTGGTTTTGGACGCCCTTTATGAATGGACTGGAAAAGATCGCGCTGCTTATTGATGGCGCCAATCTCTATTCAGCGACAAAGGCTCTCGGGTTCGACATCGACTATAAGCGCCTCTTGAAGGAATTTCAGTCGCGCGGATATCTGCTGCGCGCTTTTTACTACACGACCTTGATCGAAGATCAGGAATACTCTTCCATCCGGCCGCTGCTGGATTGGCTCGATTATAACGGCTATTCCGTGGTCACAAAGCTGGCACGCGAATTCACCGACTCCCAGGGCCGCCGCCGGGTGCGCGGGAACATGGATATCGAAATCGCCGTGGACGCGATGGAACTCGCCGGCCACGTGGATCATATCGTGCTGTTTTCCGGCGACGGCGATTTCCGCTCCCTGGTCGAAGCCTTGCAGCGCAAGGGCATTCGGGTCAGCGTCGTCTCCACCGTTTCCACCCAGCCGCCCCTGATCTCCGACGAATTGCGCCGGCAGGCGGATATTTTCCTCGATCTCGTGGACCTGCAATCCAAGATCGGCCGCGATCCCGCCGAGCGGCAGGGGCGGATGCAGGAAACGCCCCGCTTCCTGGAGCGGCGCGGCTCTCCCCTGCCCGACGCCGACGAGCCCTGATCCTTGATGGAACGCCAGCCGGGGCATGACTGCCCCCTGTGCCCGCGCCTCGCGGCGTTTCGCGAGCAATGGCGCGCGGCCGAACCCGCTTGGTTCAACGCTCCCGTGCCCGGCTTCGGCCCGCACGATGCCCGCCTGCTGATCGTTGGCCTTGCGCCCGGCCTGCGCGGCGCGAACCGCACGGGGCGCCCGTTCACCGGCGATTTCGCCGGAGACCTGCTCTATCAGACCCTGCTCGATTTCGGCTTCGCCACGGGCACCTATGGGGCGCGCCCCGACGACGGGCTGGAATTGCGCGATGCGCGCATCGTCAATGCGGTGCGCTGCGTCCCCCCGGAGAACAAGCCCACCACCGAGGAAATCCGCACCTGCCGGCCGTTCCTCCATTCCGCCATCGCCGCCGTGCCGAACCTGAAGGCGATCATCGCGCTCGGCAAGATCGGCCATGATTCAACCGTCGCCGCGCTGGGCGAAAAGGTGTCGCGCGTGAAGTTCGGCCATGGCGCCCAAGCCCAGATCGGCCCCCTGCGCCTGTTCGGCAGCTATCATTGCTCGCGCTACAACACCAATACGGGCGTGCTGACGCCGGCCATGTTCGCCGACGTCTTCCGCGCCGCAAGGGCCTATCTGGAGAGCGGCGCCGGCCGCTAGCCGGCCACCCGGCGGCGCAGGAATTCCAGCACGTTGCCGGCATTCTCGTGGGGTGGGAACACGGGATAGAAGACGTGTTCCACCACCCCGTCCTCGATGATCAGGGTGATGCGCTTCAGCAGCACCTTGCCATCCACCGTGAAGGTCGGCAGCGAAATCGCCCGGGTGAATTCCAGGCTGTGGTCGGACAGCAGCGGAAACGGCAGATGCAGCCGCTCGGCGACTTCGCGCTGGTAGTCGGTGTCCTGGGTGGAGAGACCGAACACGTGGTGCGCCCCGACCTCGATCAATTGCTCGAAATGATCGCGGAAGGCGCAGCTCTGCGGGGTGCAGCCGCGGGCGCCGGGAATCTCGTCCCAGCCCTCCGGGTTCGGCGTGTCCGGCTGGCCGGTGCGCGGGTAGCAATAGACCACGATGCGCCCGGACAGGTTGGACAGGTCCACCCGCCGACCGTCGGTCGCCGCCAGCGGGATGATCGGCAGTTCCAGGCCCGGCAGATGGCTCGCCATGCCATCGTCCTCGGGCACCGGAAGATTATCGGGAAGTTCGCTCCAGTCGGCCACGGCTCCGCCCCATCTCCTGGCCGGTGCGGGGAGTGCCCGGCCCGGCGTGTCGTATCCTAGATCGTTTACGCATTTTCTTCACGCGAACCGGGTCCGCTTTGCTCGAAAATGCTCTCGCAAAGGCGCGCCCGCGATCCAGCCGCCTCGCGCGTCGTGCGCGGCCTATCCGCGATCCCGCATCAGGCGGGCCTTGTCGCGGCCCCAGTCGCGTTCCTTCACGGCCTCGCGCTTGTCGTGGGTCTTGCGGCCCTTGCCGATCGCGACCTCGACCTTGGCGCGGCCCTGCTCGTTGAAATAGATCTTCAGGGCGACGATGGTCATGCCCTCGCGCTCCACCGCCTGGGCGAGCTTGCCGATCTGGCGCTTGTGCATCAGCAGCTTGCGGGGGCGGCGGGTCTCGTGGTTGAAGCGGTTGGCTTCCAGATATTCGGGAATATAGGCGTTGTAGAGCCACAATTCCCCGTTCTTGGCGGCGGCGTAGCTCTCGCCGATGGTGGCCTTGCCGCTGCGCAGGCTCTTCACCTCGGTGCCGGTCAGCATGATGCCGGCCTCGAAGACCTCGCCGATCTCATAATCGAAGCGGGCACGCCGATTGTCGGCGACCACTTTGCGCGGCAGTTCTTTCTTCTTTTTTTCTGACATTTGCATCCGGGGACGGCGGCGGCAGAGCGGACCTCTGCCGCCGCGCGCTGTCCCTCAACCTCAGTTCAGGAGGCCCGCGTGGGCCATCGCGCTGCGCACGACCGCACGGGTGGTTTCGGAAACCGGCACCATGGGAAGCCGCACGTCCTCGGCCATCTTGCCGAGCAGCGACAGCGCGAACTTGGTCGGTGCCGGATTGGTCTCAACGAACAAGGCGGTGTGCAGGGGAAACAATTTGTCCTGCAACGCCAGGGCGGCCTTGAAGTCGCCGGCGAGGCAGGCGCCCATCAGTTCCGCGGAGAGGCGCGGCGCCACGTTCGACGCCACCGAGATGCAGCCATGGCCGCCATGGGCCATGAAGCCCAGCGCGGTCGCGTCCTCGCCCGAGAACTGGATGAAATCGGTGCCCAGGGTCAGGCGCTGCTGGGACACGCGCGCCAGATTGGCGGTCGCGTCCTTCACGCCGACGATGTTCTTCAGCTCGTACAGCCGCGCCATGGTCTCGACCGACATGTCGATCACCGACCGGCTCGGAATATTATAGATGAAGATCGGCAGGCCGACCGCGTCGTTGATGGCCTTGAAGTGCTGAAACAGGCCCTCTTGCGTGGGCTTGTTGTAATAGGGCGTGACCACCAGCAGGGCGTCGGCGCCGACCTTCTCGGCATGGCGCGAGAATTCCACGGCGCTCTCGGTGGAATTAGAGCCGGTGCCGGCCATGACCGGCACGCGCCCCTTCGCCTGCTCGACGCAGATTTCGATCACGCGATTGTGTTCCTCATGGCTCACCGTCGGGCTCTCGCCCGTGGTGCCGACCGGAACCAGGCCGTCGATGCCCTCGGCGATCTGCCAATCGACGAAGTCGCGGAATGCTTTTTCATCCAGCGCACCATCCCGGAAAGGAGTGACCAGGGCCGTAAACTGACCCCGGAAGTGCGGCAGGGACGACGAGGAGGACATGGCAGGTGCCTTGTTGTGAAAAACGATTCGCGCACGCCTGTTTCAGCGGGCGGATCGCATCAGATAAACTGTTGCGGGCCGGCCGGAAAGGGTCGCGCAAGCTGCGGCCCTCGTTTTGCCGGTTTCGTGAGGCTGGTGGACCCGTGAAATTTGCGGCGCCGGCCGCTTAGCATTTCGTCAAGGCTGATCGAGAACAATACGGCGGACCATCCGGCCTCGAACACGGTCGCGCGGCGTCAGGTTCCCCCGAGCCGCGCCAGGACGTGAGGAACGAACATGTCGCCTGCCCATCGCCTGATCTCCCGCACCGCCCTGGCGATCGCCCTCGCCTGGACCGCGCCGGCGATGGCTGCATCCGACACCACCGATTCGCCGCCCGCAAAGCCCGCGAAGAGCGCCCCCGCCAAGCCGAGCGCGGAGTCCAAGGCGAAGGCGGATTCAAAGAAGGCGGACGCCAAAAAGGCCGACGCCAAGAAGGCGGATGCGAAGAAGGCCGACGCGAAAAAGACCGAGTCCAAAAAGGCCGCCTCCAAGCCGAATGCCAAGCCGGCGACCGCCGCGCTCACCCTCGCGCCCGCCGGCGCGCCCGCCGTCTCCCTCTCCGGCGAGCTTGCCCCGCTGCGCGCCGCCGTCACCGCAGCCAAGAACGGACAGGGCACCCAAGCCCTGGCCATGGCGCGGGACTTGAACGATCCGGTGGCCCGCAGCCTCGTGACGTGGCTCGTCATCCGCAATGCGCCGAACGATCTCGGCTTCGACGGCATCAACGCGTTCCTGAAGGACAAGCCCGGCTGGCCGACGCAGAACACCCTGCGCCGCCGCGCGGAACGGGTGCTCCTGGCGGAGAACCGCAGCCCGGACGTTATCCGCGCCTTCTTCTCCGAGGCCGATCCGCTCTCCGGCGAAGGCAAGATCGCGCTGGCACGCGCCTTCGCCGCTTCCGGCGACCGCACCACCACCGCCGCTTTGGTGCGCGAGGCGTGGCGCGAGGATGAATTGAGCGAAACCGTCGAAAAGACGGTGATGACCGAGTTCGGCCCCCTCCTCACCCGCGCCGACCACAAGGCGCGCGCCGACAAGTTCAGCTACAAGCCCGACACCGAGCGCGCCATGCGCGCCGCGTCCCGCGCGGGCTCCGACGTGGTGGCGCTCACCCAGGCGCGCCTCGCCATCGCCCGCAAGGAAACCGACGGGGCGAAGCTGCTCGCCGCCGTGCCGTTCACGCTCGCCAACGACCCGGCCTATCTGTTCGCCAAGTCCCAGCTCGCCCGCCGCGCGGACCGCCCCACCGAGGCCGCCCAGGCGCTGCTGAGCGCGCCCGACACGCGTGCCGCCGTGGGCGATGCGGACGAATGGTGGATCGAGCGCCGCCTCGTGTCGCGCGAGCTTCTCGACAACGGGGATTTCAAGACCGCCTATCGTGTCGCCACCCATGGGGCGACGCCGACCTCGGACAATTACCGCGCCGAGGAGGAATTCACCGCCGGCTGGATCGCCCTGCGCTTCCTCAAGGATCCGCGCACCGCCGCCCAGCATTTCGCGCGCATGGAAAGCGAGCAGAAGCACCCGATCACGCTCGCCCGCGCCGCCTATTGGCAGGGCCGGGCGGCGGAGGCCATGGGGGACACGGGCACCGCGCGCGCCCGCTATGAATCGGCGGCCCGCTTCAGCACCACTTATTATGGGCAGATGTCGCGCGCCCGCCTCGGCCTGCCGCCGGTGGCGCTGCGTCGCCAGCCGGAGCCCTCCGCCCAGGCTCGCGCCACCTTCGACCGCATCGAACCGGTGCGCGCCATCCGCCTGCTCTATGCCATCGGCGAGCGCGATATTCCGCTGACGATCTATTACGACCTCGCCTGGCGCATGGAGGATTCCACCCATCTCGCCATGGTGGCCGATCTCGCCCAGGCCAATAACGACACGCGCGGCGTGCTCGTGGTGGGCAAGGAAGGCTCGGCGGAGGGCCATCCCCTCGATGCCGCCTCCTTCCCCACCTTCGGCCTGCCGTCCTACACCTCCATCGGCAATCCGGTGGACAAGGCGGTGATCTATGCGGTGGCCCGGCAGGAGAGCCAGTTCAACCCGCGCACGCTCTCCAGCGCCAAGGCCATGGGCTATATGCAGGTGACGCCGGCCGCCGGCCGCGAGGTGTCCAAGCAGACCGGCGCGCCCTATAACGAATCGCGGCTGATGAGCGACCAGTCCTACAATGTCCAGTTCGGTGCGGCCGAGCTGGGCGAGCTGGTGAGCAATTACGGCGGCAACTACATCCTGGTGTTCGCCGCCTACAATGCCGGGCGCGGCAGCGTGCGCAAATGGATCGAGCGTTATGGCGATCCGCGCGACCCGGACGTGGACGTGGTGGACTGGGTGGAATGCATTCCCTTCTCCGAAACCCGCAATTACGTGCAGCGGGTGATGGAGAACTACCAGGTCTACAAGATGCGCTTCGGCGGGGCCGCCCGGCCCCAGCTGGAAGCGGACCTGCGCGGGGCGACGCGCTGAGAGACGATTGAAGGGGACCGCCGGGGCGTCATCGCGTTTACACAATAAAGTGCGGGCACTCCCCGCACCGATCGCCTAGAAGCGGGCGCAATGCCCTTCCCTTGCGCCGTTGCGCGGCGCGATTTCGAGCCCTTCCCATGATGCACCGCAAGAGCGATCCGGCACGGCCGGGCGCATCGCTGCCCGGCTTTACCGAATTCGTCGCCATCATCGCCCTCATGATGGGCCTGACCGCCTTCTCCATCGACAATCTGCTGCCCGCCTTCGAGCCCATCCATCATTATTTCGCGGTCGCCAATCCGAACGACCTCCAGCTCATCATCTCGGCCTATCTGATCGGCTTCGCGGTGATGCAGATCGTGTTCGGCACGCTGTCGGACGTGTTCGGCCGCAAGACCATGCTGATGATCGGGCTCGCGATCTATGCCGCCGGCTGCGTCATCGCCATGACCGCGGACAGCTTCGGCACGCTGCTGTTCGCCCGCGCGATCCAGGGCATGGGCTGCGCGGCGGCGCGCGTGCTCTCGGTGGCGATCGTGCGCGACCGCTTCCAGGGCCGCGACATGGCGCGCGTCATGTCGTTCGCCATGATGGTGTTCCTGGTGGTGCCCATCGTCGCGCCGGCGGCGGGCGGAATGATCCTCCTGGTGGGCAACTGGCACGTGATCTTCGGCGCCATGCTGCTGCTGAGCCTCGTGCTCGCCACCTGGTTCGGCCTGCGCATGCCGGAAACCCTGCATCCGGAATATCGCGTCCCCTTCTCCATGCGGGCGATCTTCGCCGGCCTGAAGCTGACCGTCACGAACCGCCGGGCGTTCGGCTATGCCAATGCCATGGGCCTGATGCTCGGCTGCCTGATGGGCTATGTGGGCTCCTCCCAGCAGATCTTCGAGACCGAGGTCTATCACCTCGGGCGCCTGTTCCCGCTGGCGTTCGCCGCCATCGCCGGGGTGATGTCCGTGGCCTCCTTCATCAATGCCCGGCTGGTGAACCGGCTGGGCATGCGACGCCTGTCCCATTTCGGGCTCTGCGGCTTCGTCCTGGTGGGAGCGTTGCAGGTGGCGGCGGCGCTGGGCTTCGAGGGCCGCCCGCCGGTGCTGCTGTTCTGCCTGCTGGTGGGTCTCAACCAGGCGCTGTTCGCGCTGACGGTGCCGAATTTCAACTCCATCGCCATGGAGCCGCTCGGCGCGGTGGCGGGCACCGCCTCGTCCTTCCTGGGCTTCTACACGACGCTGATGGGGGCCTTGCTCGGCATGGCGGTGGGCCGCGCCTTCGACGGCACCGTCCTGCCGCTCGCACTAGGCTATTGCGTGCTCGGCGCGCTCGGCGTCGTGGCCGTGCTGTGGGCCGAGCGCTGGCGCCTGTTCGGCAGCACGCCCGGCCATTAGCAGCGGGTCCTTGCAGGGTCCGCCGCCCCGTCTCCCCGCCAGGGCGGAGAGACGCCTATTTGCCGAGTTCCTTCTGGCAATCCGCGATGGTCTTGCCGAGCTTGGCGCGGTTCGCGTCATCCTCGGTGGTCTCGCGCAGGGTGCAGGCGTCGAGATTGTCGAACGCGCTGTCGTTGGCGATCTTGGCGCCCGTGAAGGCTTCCAGCGTCGCGCGGCGGTCGTCCGGGCCCAGGCGCTGATATTTCAGCACCGCGCCGGCCTTGTCCTGGGCGGGGGTGATGGGATCGGCGAAGGCCGAGACTGGCGCCAGGAAAAGGGCGCAAACGAAAAGGACGGCGGCGGGGCGCTGCACGAAGTGAACTCCAGGATGGGTGCGGTGTTACGCCTCTATTTGCACCGCCCGGAAATAGTCGTCCAGCATGTCTCTGGGGAAGGCCGGCAGGTTTTCGAGGCCGATTTGCCGCAGCAGCGGCGGCATGGGCACATCCGCCATCACCTCGCCCTCGCGCTTCATCTGCCGCGCCGCGCGCAGGACGCTTTGCGACTGATCGCGGATCACCGTGGCGAGAGTGGCCGCGTCCTCCAGATCGAACAAGGCGAGCATCACTTGCGGGTCGGCTTCCATCTGGTGGTGGAACACGGTGCGGTAAGTGTTCGGCAGCGCGCGAATGCCCGGGGCAACGCGGGGCGCATCGGCGCGACGCTGATCCACATGGGCGGACAGCGCGGCACGGCCCGTGCTGTCCACATCGATCTGGGGAATCTCAGTCATCACGCGTCCTCCGAAAGTGCACTGCGGGTTGCCTTGCGGCGCGCCCCGCGGCGCAAATGTCCGCAGGGATCGCGAAGACAACGCGCCGATGCCCCGTCCGGTTCGCCCCGGCGCGCCGTTTATGACGCCTTGGTGCGCAGCGTCACCAATTCCTCGGCGGAGGTGGGATGCACCGCGACCGTGCGGTCGAAATCCGCCTTGGTGGCGCCGAGGCCGAGGGCCACCGCCGCGAGCTGAATCATCTCGGATGCGGCCTCCCCCAGGATGTGGCAGCCGAGCACCCGGTCGGTCTTCGCATCCACCACCAGCTTCATGAAGGTGCGCACCGGACTGCCCGAAAGCGTCGCCTTGAGCGGGCGGAAATCGGTCTTGTAGATGTCGAGCGTGTACCCCGCCTTGCGCGCGGCGGCTTCCGAGAGGCCGACCGTGCCGATCTCCGGCTCGCTGAAGACGGCGGTGGCGATCAGGGAATGGTCCACCTGCCAGGGTTTGTTGCCGAACACGGTGTCGGCGAAGGCGTGCCCCTCGCGAATGGCGACCGGCGTGAGATTGATGCGATTGGTGACGTCGCCCACCGCATAGATGGAGGCGATATTGGTGGCCGAATGGGCGTCCACCTTCACCGCGCCCACCGCGTCCAGCTCGACGCCCGCGGTTTCCAGGCCGAGATTGCGCGTGTTGGGCACGCGGCCGATGGCCAGCATCACCTCGTCCACCTCCACCTCGGTCTCGTCGGAGAGGCGGACCCGCTTGCCGCCCTCCACCGCCGTGATGGAGGTGAGCGTGCGTCCGCACAACATGCGGATGCCGGCGCGCTCCATCTCCTTGGCGAGATGGGCGCGGATCTCGTCGTCGAAGCCGCGCAGGATCACGTCGGCGCGCTGCACCAGCGTGACCTCGCAGCCGAGCGCGTGGAACAGGCCGGCGAATTCCACCGCGATATAGCCGCCGCCCTGGATCAGGATGCGCTTCGGCAGCGCCGGGAGATGGAACGCCTCGTTCGAGGTGATGGCGCGTTCGCAGCCGGGAATCGAGGGCCCGAGCGCGGGATGGGCGCCGGTGGCGATCAGGATATATTTCGCCCGCACCCGCTCGCCGGTGGCGAGGACGTGCACCGTGTTCGGCCCCTCCACCACCGCCCGCGAGGCGAGGATCTTCACCCCGGCGGCTTCCGCGTTGCGACGGTAGATCGCTTCGAGGCGGCCGATTTCCGTGTCCTTGTTGGCGATCAGGGTCGGCCAGTCGAAGCGCGCGCCCTCCACGCTCCAGCCGAAGCCGGCCATGTCCTTCAGATCCTGGGCATAGCGGCCGGCATGGACGAACAGCTTCTTCGGCACGCAGCCGCGAATGACGCAGGTGCCGCCCATGCGGTATTCCTCCGCGAGCATCACCTTGGCGCCATGCTGGGCGGCGATTCGGGCCGCGCGCACGCCGCCGGACCCGCCACCGATGACGAAGAGATCGATTTCGGTGTCGGACATGGCGTGCTCCTTTGGCCTTTGCGGCAGGGCCTTCGCGGCCGGGCGTTCGCGGCCCTGCCGAGATGTAGACACGCAGCCTGCGCCGTCAAGCGCGCGCAGGGCAGGGCTGCGCCCGCGCTTGCGGGGCGCCGCCAGGGGTGCTTCAAGTCCCCGGAACCAACCGCCCCGCCGATCGCAGGTCAGAACGCACACGAATGCCCTCAGAGATTTCCCCGCTCTGGCTTCGCGCCGAAGACGCTCCCGGACGCGGGCGGCGCTTTTCCCTGCCGTGGCTCTGGCGCGTGCGCCTCGCCGCCGGGGACGGCGTGTTCGCGGTGGAAATCGCCCGCGACTCGGCGGAGAGCGCGGAGCCGCTCGAACTGACCTTCCTCGGGCCTGACGGCACGGCGCTCGGCCATGCGACCGTCGCCGCGCCGGTGGCCGCGCTCCTGCTGCCGCGCGGCACCGCGCGCATCGCCGCCACGAACCGGGCGGCGCTGCGCCTCGGCCTGTATCCGCGCGGAAAAGTGTGGCTGAAGCTGCACGCCTTCGCCCATGGCAGCTTTCCCGGCCTGCCGCCGCACCGGCGCTGGCGGGCGGCGGGGGCGGCGGCGCGCGACCTGCGCGGCATGCACGCCTCGCTGTTCGCCGATTCGCCGGCCCGCCAGGTCCAGGCGACGCGCCGCTACCGGCGCTATCGCGCGGACTTCGTGGAGGATTTCGCCGCCCCGCCGGCCGCCGGGGGGACGCTCTCGTTCCTCAGCGTGCTCGATGCGGGCACGGGCGCGCAGGATCTCGCCGCCTGCCTCGCCGCCCTGCGTGCCCAGAACGACGCCGACTGGGAATGGCTGATCGGCCTGCCGGACGCGCCGGGGGATATTCCCGATCAATTGGCGCAGGAGCCGCGCGTCCATCTGCTGCCCGGCGCCGGAACCGCGCCGCTCACCTTCAACGCCCTGCTGGCCGCCGCGCGGGGCGAGACGCTGGCCCTGCTCGATCCCGCCGGCCGCCCCACCCGCGATGCCGTGGCGATGATCCGCGCGGCGTTTTCTGCCCATGCGGATTGCATGCTGGCCTATACCGACGAAGAGATGCTGGACGAGGGCGGTGCGCCGCGCGACGGCATCTTCAAGCCGGCGTTCAACCGCCATCTGCTGCGGACGGTGGATTATTTCGGCGACATCGTCGCGCTGCGCACGGCCCATGCCCGCGCCATCGGCGGCGCGCGCGCCTATCTGCCGCTCGCGTGGCGCTACGATCTGCTTCTGCGCGCGGTGGGCGCCCTGCCGCCGGAGGCGATCCGCCATATCCCGCGTGTCGCCTATGGCCGGCGCGGCCCCGGCGGCTGGACGGGGTTCGCCTCCGCTGACCAGGCGCGCGAAGCCGCCCGCGCGCTGGAGGATGCGACCGGCGCGCCGGTGGAGATCCACGCCGACCTGAAACTGCGCCCGCATTACCGCCTGCCGGACGCCCCGCCGCTGGTGTCGTTCGTCATCCCGACGCGCGACCGCGCCGATCTGATGGGCATGGCGCTGCGCTCGCTGATCGCCCACACGGCCTATCGCAATTTCGAGATCGTCATCGTCGACAATGGCTCGACGGAGCCGCAGACCTTCGCCTTGTTCGCGGAGATCCAGGCCGCCTGGCCGCGCACGCTGGTGGTGCGCGACGATGGCGGGTTCAATTATCCGCGCATCTGCAATGCCGGCGTGGACGCCGCATCGGGCGATCTGATCTGCCTGCTGAACAACGACATCGAGGTGGTGGAACCGGGCTGGCTGCATGAGATGGTCTCGCTCGCCGCCTTGCCGGGCACCGGAATCGTCGGGGCGAAGCTGCTGTTTCCCGATCGCACGCTCCAGCATGCGGGCGTGATCGCCGGGCTGTTCCGCTATGCCGCGCACTGGTTTGCCCATGGCGCGGAGGACATGGCCGGCCATCTCGGGCGCCTGCACGCCCGCAACAATCTCAGCGCGGTCACCGGCGCGTGCCTGATGGTCAGCCGCCAATGCTGGGACCGGATCGGCCCGCTCGACGCGGTGCGCTTCGCCGAGGATTGCAACGATATCGATCTGTGCCTGCGCGCCCGGGCCGGCGGGTTCGAGGTGGTGTGGACGCCGTTCGCGCTGCTGCTGCACCATGAATCCGCCTCGCGCGGACGCCGGCGCAGCAAGGCGCATCGCGAGCGGCTGAAGGCCCAGCGGGCGCGCATGGAAGCGCTCTGGCACACAGCGAGCCTGGTGGACCCGCACTACAATCCCAATCTCGCGCGCAACAGCCTGCACGCGGGGATCGCCAAGCGCCCGGAAGGCGGCCGGGAGCCCCGCACCGACGCTATTCGCCCGCCGCAGACGGGCGCCTAACAGCGCTCGGCCTTCACGGCTTGAAGCCGGTGCAGAAGCGCCGTCATGCAAGGGGCGCGTCCCGGGCATCCACGCGGCGCCGCCGGCGCCGGCCCTTGATGCCCCGCGCGGGCGGCCCGGCATGGATTGCATGTTGCGTCTGCCCGTCCTGTTAGGATGGGGACGCCGGCGGGCACTCCGATGCGTGGACGGGTCTGTCGACCGTGGTCATCTCGGACCCGCCGGCGTTTCGGTCGCACACGCGTACGGGAGTTGGGGGCTTTCGCCCGAATGCAATCCGGCGTGCAGACCACCGCTCAAACATGCCGGAGGGTGCCATGGACGGCAAGCTCTACATCGGGATCGACGTGTCCAAGGACTGGCTCGACATCGCGAGCCACGATGGCGGGCAAGCCGTTGGACGGGGCCTGCGCATTGCCAATACCCCGGCGGCCGTGGCGGCTTGGAGCGACACCCTCGAACCGGCTCAGATCGGCCTGGTCGCCTTCGAGCCCACCGGCGGGTACGAACGGGGGCTGCGCCAGGAGTTGGTCGCAGCCAAGCTGCCGTTCGTGCGTGTCCACCCCAATGAAGTGGGGGCTTTCCGCACCCGCTGCGGCGTCAAAGCTAAGACCGATGCCCGCGATGCCCTGTTGTTGGCTGAGTTCGCCGCGCGCGAACTCTCCCGCCGCGCACTGGGGTGCTGTGTGGAAGGAGACCTTGCCTTGCGCGAAATGACCGTGCACCGCCGCCAGCTTGTGGATCTGCTGCAGGCCGAGCGGTGCCGCGCCGCCATTGCGCAGGCTGAAGCGGTGCGCGCCGACATAGCCGCGATCGTCGGCGCACTCGCAGCCTCCCTTGATGCCATCGAGGCGGCGATTGCCGAGCGCATCGCTGCCAATGCGGAGTTGGCCCAGCGAGCGGCAAACTTGCGCACACTGAAAGGCATCGGCCCGGTGACAGTTCATACCCTGATCGCTGAACTGCCAGAGCTGGGCATTTTGACCGGCAAGGAGATCGCTGCCCTGGTTGGCCTTGCGCCCAGAAATCGCGAAAGCGGCAAGCGCTCCGCTCGCGCCACCACAGGCCACGGACGACCCGGCGTCCGCCGCGTGCTGTTCAACGCAACTCGGTCCGCCATCCGCTGGAACGGCGTCATGCGAGACTTCTACCAGCGCCTCGTCACGCACAATAAGCGACCGGGGAAGGTCGCTCTAACCGCAGTCATGCGTAAACTGCTCGTCACTCTCAACGCCATCGCCCGCGACAACCAGCCATGGGCTCATTCCGGCACTTGACGCCCATCACGGGAGATGGCCGGGATACACCCGGCCATGACGGACGGTGAGAGAAATACAGCAGGGCGCCCTGCCGTCAGGCGGCTTCCGCATAGACCAGGCTGCCGAATGGCGATCGGATCAGAGGCGCGGCGCGCCGCCTTGCCTCAGATCACAGATCGTAGCCGCGCTTCTTCATCTCCGCTCGGATCCGCTCCAGCGCGTCCGAATTGAGCTGGGCGCTCCAGGCCTGGATGTTCTGCACCGCCTGCTGAACGATGGCGGGGCGGTCGTTCACCAGCTTCTGCCCGGTGGCCGACTTGTAGAAGGCCAGCGCCTCCTTCAGCTCGGCCTCGGTGAAACGCTGGGCATAGGAGGCGGCGACCATGTCGATGATCTCGGCCTGGCGCTTCTCGAACTCCGGACGCAGCGCGACGGCGACATCACGCAATTGCGGGGCGAGATCGGGATTGGTCTGGAGGAAGCCGAGCGCGGCGCCATCGACCAGGTTGGCGATCACGCCGTTGAACGCGCGGGCTTCGCCGTTTGCGTTCACCAAGTCGCGCGCGGCCTGCATCTGGCCCGCCGAGGGCTGGACCGTGAGCTGCTGGGCCTGCTGGGCGAGCGCGAAGCCGCCCGAGAGCGAGAGGGCGAACAGGCCGGCACCGAGGCGTTGGGCAAGCGAGGGGCGCATATTCTTCTCCGTTGGATTGGGTTCAGGCCGACCGTTCGAGCAGCTCGATGCCGCCGGAACCAGCCAGGATGACGCGGCGCGCGAGGCCGAGGAAAAGTCCGTGTTCCACCACGCCGGCCACCTGCTCGATGTGGCGGGCGAGCGCCGCAGGATCGGGAATGCGGCCGAGATGGGCGTCCAGTATGACATTGCCCTGGTCGGTGACGAAGGGCGCCTGCCCGCCCGCCCGGCGCAGAACCAGGTCGCCGGCGCAGCCCGCCGCCTCAAGGGCGCGCGCGAGGCGCAGCGTGATGGCGGGAACGCCGAAATCCACCACTTCGATCGGCAGCGGAAACCGGCCGAGGACCGCCACATGCTTGGAGGCGTCGGCGATCACCACCATTTCGCGCGCGGCGCTGGCGACGATCTTCTCGCGCAGCAGGGCGCCGCCGCCGCCCTTGATGAGCGCGAGATCGGGCCCGACCTCGTCGGCGCCGTCGATGCAGAGGTCCAGCTCGGGCAGCTCGTCCAGCGTCGCGAGCGGCACGCCGAGCGAAAGCGCCTGCGCGCGGGTCTGCTCGGAGGTGGGCACGCCCACCACCTTCAGCCCCGCCCGGACGCGCGCCGCGAGCAGATCCACGAAGTGCCGCGCGGTGGAGCCCGTGCCGAGGCCGAGGCGCATGCCGTCCGTCACGAACTCGAGGGCGCGGGCGGCGGCGGCGCGCTTCAGGTCTTCGGCATCGGCCATTTGGGTGTCCGGTGGCTGGCGTTGGCTGGCTGAACGGTTGCTAGCCTTGATCGGCGCCGCCGACAAGCGGGGAGGCCGCCGACAGATGGCTTCACGGCTACTTTGCCTGCGGCGTGCACAGGACCATGGGCTCCGCGGCCCCGCCGCCGCTCTTCGGCACGTCGCGGACGTAGCACACGCTCATTTCGCCGGTGTCCGCATTGACGCGGAAAATGCCGGTCTCGCCGGCGAAGCGGGCGGAGACCAGGGAATAGGCCCCGGCCTTCTGCGCGCCCGCGCCCTCGCCCTTCGGGAAGCAGCGGGTGATGCCCACGAGCGCGCTGTCGGGCCGCTCGAACTGGCAGGCGGAGACTTCGCCGGTCTGGCGATTGACCGAATAGACCCGGTTTGCCTGGGCCGAAGGGGGCGCCTCGAACGCGAAATTACCCGCGCCGGGCGCGGTCTGCGCCTGGGCCGCCGGGCCGCAAAGCACGCCGGCCGCAAGGCCGGCCGCCACCAAAATCCCGCGTCCCACCCTGCCCCTGCCACGTCCGGACCGTTCCGCCATGTGCCATCTCCTTCGCGCCGCGCCCCGCGCCGCCGCCGTCGCCGGGACGCTGGACATGAAAAGCGGCAGGATTGTAGGCAGGGGGGCAGACGGCCAAGAAAAGCCACGCCCGCCCCTTCAAGGATCATTCCCATGCCGCACCCGCGCCCCGTGATCGCCTTCGACCTGGACGGCACGCTGGTCGATACCGCCCCCGACCTGCTGGCGACCCTGGACGCGGTGCTGGCCGACTATGCCATCGCCCCGGTGGACCGCGACGCCACGCGCAACATGATCGGCGGCGGCGCGCGGGCGCTGATCGTGCGGGCGCTGGAGCATAACGGCATCGTCGCCTCAAAGGCCGATCTGGATGCGCTGACCGGCCGCTTCATCGCCCATTATGCCGACCATATCGCCGACCATTCCCGGCCCTTCCCCGGCCTCCTGGAGGCCCTGGACGCCCTTGAAGGGGAAGGCGCCCTGCTCGCGGTGTGCACCAACAAGCTGGAGCGCCTCGCCCGGCTGCTGCTGGACCGGCTCGACCTGACGCGGCGCTTCGTCGCCATCACCGGGGCGGACACCTATGCCAAGTCGAAGCCCGATCCCCTGCCCCTGCTCTCCACCTTCGCGGCGGCCGGAGCCGCGGGCGGATTCGGGCTGTTGGTCGGCGACAGCGCCACCGATGTGGCAACCGCCAAGGCCGCCGGTGTCCCGGTGATCGCCGTTTCGTTCGGCTATACGGAGGTCGCGCCCGCCCATCTCGGGGCCGATGTGCTGATCGATCATTTCGACCAGTTGCAAGGCGCGGTGCGCGATCTGCTGCGCCAGCCGGCCCGCTGAACGGCGTGCGCGCGGGGGCGGCGGCCTGTGGATAGCTCCCCCCGCCCTTGACACCCCCGCGTGGGGGCACTAAATCGCTGCCTCCTGCCAGACGGCAAACGAAATGGCCGGTCGATTAGCTCAGCGGGAGAGCACTCCCTTCACACGGGAGGGGTCGTAGGTTCAATCCCTACATCGACCACCATTCTTCTCCATCCATCCCCTGGTGCCATAGTGCGCCGCTGAGGCCCTTGCCCGCGCGCCGATGACGCGCGACCGGACAAGGCCCGAGCGCCGGGGAAATCGCCGTGCGGATTCATGCGCGGAAGGTTCGCCCGAAATGATGGTTTCTTCCGCCGCAGAGGCGCGGAGAACAGCCACGAAACCGATGTTCGTCCGCGCTAAGCCATTGTTTCACGTGAAACATTTTTAGGGCTCGGGGGCCACGAACGCCCGTTTCACCACCACCGGCGACCGCGTTCCGGCTCGAAGCAGGTGTAGCCCACGAAGCATTGCGGGTTGTCGCGGGTGCGCACCCATTCCGGCCGCAGCGCTTCCCCCGGCATGCAGAAAGTGATGTCCCGCACATAGCGATCGAAGGTGGTGGGCGAGGTGTCGAGCAAGGCGGCGCCCCGGTTCTGCACCAGTCCCGCCGTGGCGGCGCACGACATTTTATAGCTGGCCGGCCGCGCGGATGCCGGGGGCACGGCCGCGAGCACCAGCAGAAAACCAAGAAGAATCCGCATCATGGCCCGGCCCTCCCTGGCCGTGATTCAAACGAGGCGGCGGAACCGGATGCGCCGCGCTTCTAAACAAGGCGGCGCAAGCCTCACAGTTCCCGCCGGACGTGGTAAGAGCGTCGTGATCGGGGGGCCGGGCGCAGGGGGCGCCTGCGCCGACCCGCGCTTGGAGCTTGGCGCAGATGGGCGTTTTTGAAGGAATCACCCGCTCTTTCAAGGCCTCCATCGGCGAAATCGTGTTCGGCATGGAGGACGGCACGGTCTCCATCTTCGGCCTGGTGTTCGGCGTCGCCCTCACCACCAATGATGCGAAGACGGTGCTGATCGCCGGCGCCACCGGCGCCGCGGCGGCGGCGGTCTCCATGATGGCGGGATCCTATCTCGATGCCGAATCGGTGCGCGACGCCCGCCGCGCCCGCGCCGAGGCGGCGCCGGCCGAGCGGCGGGCGGAACTGGCCGAGAACCTCACCGCCATCCGCAACGGCCTGCGCGCGGCCGGGGTCGCGCCCACCGACGTGGACCAGATCAGCGCCGCCATCGGCCGCAGCCCGCAGGCCGTGCCGGCGCTGCGCGCCGCCCTCACCCCGGATGGCGACGAGGATGCCGCCTCCCCCGCCGCCCATGCCTTCTGGATGTTCGTGTCGGACCTGTTCGCGGGCTTCACCCCGGTCATTCCCTTCGCCCTGCTGCCCATGGAGCAGGCGCGGATCGTCTCGCTGACGGTCACCGCCCTGCTGCTTCTGGCGCTCGGCATCGGGCGCGGCCTGGTGGCCAAGCGGCCGGTGGCGCGCACCGCGTTCGAAACCCTGTCCGTCGCCACCTGCGCGGCCCTGGCCGGCATCGCCATGGGCCATCTTCTGTCCTGAGGCTCCATGCGCGATCCCGTCACCCTGCTGCCCCATCGCTCGACCCACGTCACCGCGCCGGACGGCGTTGCGCTGGCGGTTCAGGAATGGGGCACGGCGCTCGGGCAGCCGGTTCTGTTCGTCCACGGCTACAGCCAGAGCGGCCTGTGCTGGCGGCGGCAGGTGGAGAGCGACGCGCTGGCGCATCTGCGGCTGGTGACGTTCGACCTGCGCGGCCACGGCGCCTCCGAAAAGCCGCTCGAACCGGCGCATTACCAGCAGGAAAGCCGTTGGGCGGAGGACATCGCCGCGCTCATCGACCAGCTCGAGCTGGAGCGGCCGGTGGTGGTGGGATGGTCCTATGGCGGGCGGGTGATCTGCGATTATCTGCGCCGCTACGGCGATGCGGCCCTGGCCGGCTTGGTGTTGGTGGACGCGGTGGTGGCCACCGAGCGGGCGCTGTTCGGCAACTGCAACAATCTGATGCGCCTGATGGGCAGCGAGGACCTCGCGACCAATATCGCCGCCACCCGCGCGTTCCTGCGCAAGTGCTTCGAGATCCCGCTCGATCCCGACAGCTTCGAGATAGCCCTTGCGGCGAACATGATGACGCCGCCCCGGGTGCGCGCCAGCATGGGCGGCCGGCCGGCGGACTATGCGGCGGAACTGGCCGCCCTCACCCGGCCGGTGCTGGCGGTGCACGGACGCAAGGATCAGGTAATTCTTCCCGCCATGTCGGAGCGCATCGCCGCGCATGCGCCGCGCGCCGAGCATGTGGTGTTCGAAACCTGCGGCCACGCGCCATTCCTGGAAGCGCCGGAGGCCTTCAACACCCTGCTGGCGGGCTTCATCGAACGGGCCGGATCTTCCCTTAAGTAAGCAGGCGCCGGGGTTGCGACCTTCGATCACAGATGCGTTCCGGAGGGAACCGGGCCGCCACAAATTGGTTGCATGGTCGCCGCATTTGAGGCGACAACCGTTATGACGCTGGTGGACGCTGCGTTCCCGGCGACATCATTGACCGAGGTGGGTCCCCATGGCCTTCAAGACCTTCGCCGTCGCCAGTTTCGCCGCCCTCGTCATCGGCGCGATGCCCGCAAAAGCCAACGACACCTCCGACATTTTCGGCTTCAACAAATTGTTCGGCACCTCCACCATGGGGGTGACCGCCGGCACCTCGCCGATCCCGCGCCAGGTGGTGGCGATCGACGGCAAATACAAGCCGGGCACGATCGTCATCCGCACCAGCGAGCGCCGCCTGTATTACGTCACCGCGCCGGGCCAGGCGATCCAGTATGGCGTCGGCGTCGGCCGCGAGGGCTTCCAGTGGTCCGGCGTGAAGACCGTGAGCGCCAAGAAGGAATGGCCCTCCTGGACTCCCCCGTCGCAGATGCTGAAGCGCCGTCCGGACCTGCCGCGCTACATGCCCGGAGGCATCGACAATCCGCTCGGCGCGCGCGCCATGTATCTGGGGTCGAGCCTGTATCGCATCCACGGCTCAAACGAGCCGGACACCATCGGGCAAGCGGTCTCGTCCGGCTGCATCCGCATGACCAATGACGATGTGACCGACCTGTACAATCGTGTGAAGGTCGGCGCCACGGTCTATGTGATGCGCTGACGAAAACGACCCGCCGCCCGCGTCGGGTTCAAGGACCGAGGGCACGAGGACACAAAAAAGGCCGCTGCGGCAAAAGCCGGCGGCCGAAGGTCCCGTCCCGCTCGCGCCGGACAGGAAGAAACCGATCCGGCTTTAGCCGGAAAAGGGAAAGACCGATCCGGTTGGCGCCGGACAGGAAAAGACCGATCCGGCTGGCGCCGGACAGGAAAAGACCGATCCGGCTGGCGCCGGATCGGCGGGCAGCCTCAGAGGGCGGCGAGGTTCGAAGCCTTGGACTTGCCGCGGTTGTCGTCGACCACGTCGAACGACACCTTCTGGCCCTCGTTGAGGGTGTTCAGTCCCGAGCGCTCAACGTCGCTGATGTGGACGAACACGTCGGCGCCGCCGCCATCCTGCTGGATGAAGCCGAAGCCCTTCTGGGTGTTGAAAAACTTGACAGTACCTGTGGCCATATCGGCCTCCGTTCAGACGTTGCATTTGCTCCGCGCTTGACACGCGGGAGCCGGGCAGTCCGAAGGGAATAGGCTTGAGATCGCGGCCCGAAGGGAACGAAACAAGGCAGGCCGCACGAACTGTCCCAACCCCTTTCGCGCCGCGGTGTTGACCGCCGGCCACGAAAAAGCACCCAGCCAGAGCAGGGGACCGGAGTACATCCGTCCGCGTCCCCGTTCCGCGCTCGCGCGCCGGACGTCTGTCTGGGATGGGTGCAACATAAGCACAAACTGCGTCGCAACAAGGGCATCGGCGCCGTTTCCGGCGGCGCCGGGCGCGCGCCTTGCGCCCCGCCGGCCGCAGGCGCTCGCTTTGCCGATCGAAATCAAGGACTTGCCGGAACGGGACCGGGCGGAACGCGGGCCATATTTCTTCTGTGCGTCCCGCCCGGGTCCGGCTATTTGAGAGTTTCGGCCGCCTTGGCGACGAAACGGCCGTCGAATGTCTTCGGCAAATCGATCTTCGCGGCCTTCAGCTCGGGATCGAACTCCACCAGCATATTCAGGGCGTTTTTCATGCCGCTCTCGGGAATGATCCCGGTCTGCGAATAGATCGGCTTGGACGCCTTGACCGCGGCGATATAAAGCGCCGGGTCGCCGAGCAGATACTCTTCCGGCACCACCTTCGCCACATCCTCCGGCGTCGCCGTCTTCAGCCACATGAGGGCCTTGTAGAAGGCATTCACGAGCTTCTGCGTGGTGACCGGGTTTTCCGCGATGAAATCGGTCTTCATATAGAGCACGGCGGCCGGATTGGTGCCGCCGAAGATCTTCTGGTTGCCCTCCTCGGTGCGGCTGTCCGCCAGGACCACCACGTCGCCGTCGCTTTCCAGCTTGGTGATGACCGGATCGAGGTTCGACATGGCGTCGATCTCCCCGCGCTTCATCTGCGCCACCGCCGAGGCGCCGCCGCCCACGCCGACGAAGGAGACGTCGTCCGGCTTCAGCCCTTCCTTCGCCAGCAGGAAATTGACGAAGAAGTTCGTGGAGGAGCCGGGCGCCGTGACGCCGATCTTCGCGCCCTTGAGATCCTTCACGCTCTTGTAGGTGTCGGCCTTGTCCTTGCGCACCACCAGCACGATGCCGGGATAGCGGCCGAGTTCGATCACCGAGGTGATGTCCTGCCCCTTGGCCTGCATGCGGATGGTGTGCTCATAGGCGCCGGTCACGACGTCGATGGAACCGCCGATCAGCGCCTGGAGCGATTTCGCCCCGCCGCCGAAATCATTGATGGTGACGTCCAGCCCCTCGTCCTTGAAGAAGCCCTTCCGTTCCGCAATCGTGAGGGGGAGATAATAGAGCAGCGGCTTGCCGCCGACGCCGAGCGTCAGGCTCGGCTTTTCCGCCTTCTGCGCCAGCGCGGGGGCTGCTGCGCCGAGCGCCAGAAGGCCGCCGAGCGCCAGCCGGGCGAGCTGAAATGCACGTCGCAAAAATGCACGTCTCATGGGAATTCCTCCGTCCTGTTATCTTTGGTTCGACGCGGCGGTGGGGCGCCACACCATGAGGCGATCCTCGATCGCGCTCACGAACGTGTCGATGAGGATCACGAACACGGCCAGCACCAGCATGCCGGAAAACACCCCGGTGACGTCGAACACGCCTTCGGCCTGGTGGATGCGATAGCCGAGCCCCGCCGCCGAGCCGAGATATTCGCCCACCACCGCCCCCACCAGCGCGAACCCGACCGCCGTGTGCAGGGACGAGAACATCCAGGAGAGCGCAGACGGCCAATAGACGTGGCGCAGCAATTGCCGCTCGCTCATGCCGAGCATGCGCGCATTGGCGAGCACGGTGGGGCTCACCTCCTTCACGCCCTGGTAGACGTTGAAGAAGACGATGAAGAACACCAGCGTGACGCCGAGCGCCACCTTCGACCAGATGCCGAGCCCGAGCCACAGCGCGAAGATCGGCGCCAGCACCACGCGCGGCAAGGCATTGGCCATCTTCACATAGGGGTCGAACACCGCCGCGACCCTCTGCTGGCGCGCGAACCAGAAGCCCACCAGCACGCCGCCGCCGGCGCCGATCAGGAAGGCCAGCACGGTCTCCAGCAAGGTGATGCCGAGGTGATACCAGATCACCCCGGTGGCGAAATCGCGCCACGTGCGCCCGAACACCGCGAGCGGCGTCGAGAAGAAGAACGGGTCCAGCAGATAGAAGGCCTTGGCGGACACCAGCCCGGCCGGGATCTTGATCGTCGAGGCGAAATGCCAGATGGCGATGAGGATGACCGCCACCAGCACTTGCAGCAGGTGCAGCACGAGGCGGTTCATGCGCTCACGCCCTCGGCCTGGAGATAGCCCTTCACCACTTCCTCCTTCAGCGCCGACCAGATCTCCTTGTGAAGCGCATGGAACACCGGATCGAGCCGCACCTCGGCGATATCGCGCGGGCGCGGCAGCTCGATGCGCCATTGGCCGATGATGCGCGAGGCCGGCCCCGCCCCCATGATCACCACCCGGTCGGCAAGCGCGATGGCCTCTTCCAGGTCGTGGGTCACGAACAGCACCGCCTTGCGATCGGCGCTCCACAGGTCCAGCAACAGATTGCCCATGATCTGCCGGGTCTGTGCATCGAGCGGTCCGAACGGCTCGTCCATCAGCAGGATTTTCGGATCGCGGATCAGCACCTGGGCGAGCCCCACGCGCTTCCTCTGTCCGCCCGAGAGCATGTGGGGATAGCGGTTCGCGAAGGCGGCGAGCCCCACGCGCTTCAGCCATGCCAGCGCCCGCGCGCGCGCCTCGGCGGCGGACACGCCCGCCACGTCGAGGCCGATGGCGACATTCTCAAGCGCGGTCTTCCAGGGAAACAGGGCCTCGGCCTGAAACAGATATCCCGCCTGCCGATTCAGCCCGGCGAGCGGCGCGCCGAAGATGGAGACGGTCCCGGCGCCGGGAATGAGGAGCCCCGCCGTGGCGTTGAGCAAGGTGGACTTGCCGCAGCCCGTCGGACCGACGATGGCGACGAACTCCCCGTCCGCCACCTCCAGGTCCGCCCCCTCGACGGCGATGAAGGCGGCCTCGCCCTTGGCGCGGGCGGGAAACACGATCCGCACGCCCGCGAGCTGCACCGCGCACGGTGGCGCATCACCCGCCGAGGTGCCGCTGTGCGACATCGACCCTGCCATTGATCCTCCCGCGCGCCGGTGATCCGGCCTTGCTTGGGGCGGGAGGGTAAGGCGATTTTTTCCCGATGGGGAGGGCGTGCCCCAACGAAAACGCCGCCAACCCTGGGGATGGCGGCGCGGTTCAGGCGCTTGGGGCGTCGGCAGCACGCGCCAATGGCTGCGCCCGCCGGTTCACGACGGCCGCAACGCCAAAGCGCTCCGCGAAACGATGCGGGCCGAGGCCCGCAGACGCATCAGCGGCGGCGGAAATTCTGCTGGCGGCGGGCGCCGGGCGGGGGGGCATTGCCTTCCGCCTTGTGGCGGAAATTGATGCGACCGCGATCGAGGTCGTACGGCGACATCTCGACCACCACCCGGTCCCCTTCAATGGTGCGGATGCGGTTCTTCTTCATCTTTCCGGCCGCATAGGCCAGGATCTGATGATCATTGTCGAGCCGCACACGGAAGTTGCCATCGGGCAATACTTCCGTGACCGTTCCTTCGAACTCCAGCAATTCTTCCTTCGCCATATAGTCTTCTCCAGCTACCCCAGATTTCAACGCGGGCGCTTGAACGCCGTGCCCGGCTTGCCGCCGTTGGCCGGCCCGGACCCAGCGCGCATGAAGCCGACCGCACCGATTTCCGATGCGCCACGTTGGCCGCCCGGGGCGCGAGCCGCCCGTTGATCCTGCCGCGCGCCCGTGCGCGGCGATTCAGCAGGGCGGCCCGAGGGCGCGCCCGCAGTGCGAGATTCGTTGGACCGTCCCTCGTGGGAGCGCCCGTCGTGGGAGCGCCCATCCTGACCGCCGCGGCCGTCATGACCGCGATGATCGCCGCGATGATCCTGGCTGCGGCCTTCCGGGCGCGGACCGCGACCCTGGCTCGGCGCGCCGCTGCGGCCACCGGCCGGCTTGTTGCGGGCCGGAGCGCCGGCGGTGGGGTCCACGATCGGCGCCGTGCCGGGCGTCGAGCGCCGGTCGGTGAGCGGCAATTGCATGCGGATCAGCTTTTCGATGGACCGCAGGTACGCGCGCTCCTCGCCGTCGCAGAACGAGATCGCGATGCCCTCGCGGCCGGCGCGCGCGGTGCGGCCGATGCGGTGGACATAGGATTCCGGCACGTTCGGCAGGTCGAAATTGAACACGTGGCTGACGCCCGTGACATCGATGCCGCGCGCGGCGATATCGGTGGCCACCAGGGTGCGCACGGTGCCTTCGCGGAACGCGGCGAGCACGCGGTCGCGCTGGTTCTGCGATTTGTTGCCGTGGATCGCCTCGGCGGCGCGGCCGTATTTGGCAAGCGCGCTCACCACCTTGTCGGCGCCGTGCTTGGTGCGGGTGAAGACGAGCGAGCGCTCGACCCCCTCGGCGCCGAGCAATTCGGCCAGCAGGGCCGGCTTGCCCTGCTTTTCCACCAGCATCACGTGCTGCTCGACCCGATCGGCGGTCTTGGCCGCCGGAGTGACGGAGACCGTCACCGGATTGCGCAGCATGGAGCCGGCGAGATCCGCGATGGCGGAGGGCATGGTGGCGGAGAAGAACAGGTTGTGGCGCTTCGCCGGCAGGCGGCGGATGATGGCGCGGATGGCATGGACGAAGCCCATGTCCAGCATCTGGTCGGCCTCGTCGAGCACGAACACTTCCACCGCGTCGAGCTTCACGGCATGGTTCTCGGCGAGATCCAGCAGGCGGCCGGGGGTCGCCACCAGCACGTCCACGCCGCGATGCAGGGCGCGGATCTGCCGGCCCATGGGAACGCCGCCGATGGCGAGTTCCACGGTGCGGCCGGTGTGGCGGCCGAACTTCTCGAAATTCTCGACGATCTGGCCGGACAATTCGCGGGTCGGCGACAGCACCAGCACGCGCACGTGCTTGGGCTCGGGCCGGCGGGGATGGCGCACCATATGGTCGAGGATGGGCAGCGCGAACGCCGCGGTCTTGCCGGTGCCGGTCTGGGCGATGCCGATCAGGTCATGGCCGGCGAGGATCTGGGGGATGGCCTGCGCCTGGATCGGCGTCGGCGTAACATGGCGCTCTTCGGTGAGGGCCTGGACGATGGGTTCGGCAAGGCCGAGTTCGGAAAAAGAGGTCAAGCTCTGTCTTTCATGCGGCGAACGCCACCCGGGGCGCAGGACAAGGTCCACGCGCCACGCGCATTCGCGGGGGGTGTGTGACACCCCGCGTGGCCTGGGCTGTCGAATTCTGCAAAATGAGTATCGGGCTTAAGCCGACGGGAATGGAGCATTCCCGGAGCGTTCCGCTACGCGGCCCGAGAGCGACCTGTCCGGCATCATCTGCGCCGCCGACCGCTACAGCCCGCCATATGGCCCAGATCCGTGATGATTTCAAGGCAAAGGCCATCTGCCGCCGCATTTTGTGCGCAAGCCCCCCCTTGCGGCATGCCGGCGCATCGCCGAAATAGCCCGCCGGGAGGACCCATGATCGACTTCGACGCCTATGCCGCGCCGGTGCTGGATTTCATTCGCGCCCGCCAATCCTTCGCCCCGGCCATCGTGTTCGCCCTGGCGTTCGGTGAGTCCATCGCCTTCCTCTCGCTGCTCATTCCGGCGACCATGCTGCTGCTCGGCATCGGCGCGCTGATCCAGGCGGGCGGGCTCGATTTCTGGTCGATCTGGTTCGCCGCCGTGTGCGGCGCCGTGCTGGGAGACGCCCTCTCCTATTGGTTCGGCCTGCATTTCAAGCAACGCGCCAAGACCTTCTGGCCCCTCTCCCGGCGCCCGGACCTGGTGCGGCAGGGGGAGGCCTTTTTCGCGCGGTTCGGCATCTGGGGCGTTGCGGTGGGGCGGTTCTTCGGCCCCGCCCGCGCGGTGGTTCCGCTCATCGCCGGCATCCTCGCCATGCCGCAGATTCCGTTTCAGGTGGCGAATGTGCTGAGCGCCCTGGTCTGGGCCTTCGTGATGCTGGCGCCGGGCGCCGCCGTGCTGAAGGCCTTGGGCTGGTAGGGCAAGGCCCGTCCATCCTCCCTAACGGAAAGTCCGCGGTCGCGTGTAAAAAAGCGCTTCGCCGGGCGCGGGAACAGGGCCGCGGGTGCGGGTGTTGGCCTCATGGGGATCCGCTGGGGGAACAGCCCGGACAGGAGGCCGCATGTCCCATCGCCCGCCCCATCATCCAGACAGCCACGCGCCCCGCCTACGCCGCTCGCAGCCTCGCACCGCCCTGCGCGCCGCGCTGGTGCTCGGCCTCGGTCTCGTCCTGAGCCAGGCGATGGGCGTAACCGGCGTTGCGGCGCAGGTGGGCAGTGATCCGCGCCCGCCCGACGCGCCGGGGCCCACCCTGCCCGCCCCCCGGCCCGACGAGAACCTCAGCGACCGTCTGGATCGCACCGACGGGGTCATTCCCCCCGCCCGCAATCTCGATCCCGAGCTGACCCGTCCCGCGCCCGACGTGGGCACGACGCCGGTCATTCCCCCGCCGGGCAGCCCGGGCGGCAATCCGCAGGTGCAGCCGAAATAGCCGGGCGCGGGCTGCCATGCGGCTCAGGCGCCCTGCGCCTCGCGCAGGACCTCGATCGCCAGCACGATGTGATACAGGCTGCTGGCGCGCGTCGGCTCGATGATCGGCTCGCCCCGGCGGTCGATATGTTCCCACCAGGCGCCCGCCACGGGATGGGCGAAGAACCGCATCATCCCGCGCGCCGCCTCGGCGATCTTGCCCGACGCCTCGGCGCGTTCGCCGGCGTCACGCGCGATCGCCCGAAGCGCCACATGGGCCTTCAGCCGCTCGGTCTGGGGCCACAGCCGGGCGCGGTCGTCGCGGATCGCCAGCTCGGCGTCGAGCGTGTTCAGGGCGAGGCCCAGGGAGGGATCGACCCCATGGGCTTCGGCCAGGGCGACCAGCCGGCGCGCGGCGGCGATGGCGTCCGGCCTCGCGCGGAGGGTGCCCCAGCGGATCAGCAGCCACGCCCATTCAAACTGATGCCCGGGCTCGACGATCTTCGCCTCGCCGCCCATCGGGTGCCAGTCGTGGTCGAAATATTCGTAGAGCGCGCCCGTGGCCGGATCGATGAAGGCGGCGAGACAAAGCTCGGCGATCTCGTCGGCAAGCCGGTCCCACGCCGGATCCGGCGCGGTCTGCGCCCAGGCCAGGCACGCTTCCAGCAGATGCATGTGGGGGTTGGCCTTCAGCGGAAGCGTGGGCGGGCGTCCTTCCTCGAACCCGGCGCGCGGATGGGCATAGTGCGCGCGCATGGTCTCCAGCAGGCGATGGGCGCGCGCACGCGCCTCCTCGGCCTGCTCGCCGCTGGCATGGGCCGCCGCCAGGGCGAAGAGAACGAAGGCATGGTCATACGAATCGAAGGCGCCGCTGAGGGTCGCGCCCTCGGGCGTGCGGGTGGCGATCAGCGTGCCGTCGGCGGCGAAGAAACCATCGAGCGCAGCGAGGCCATGGCGCAGGATCGGCCGCGCCGGGCCGTCCCAGCCGAGCCGCTCCGCCGCCGAAAAAGCATAGATCTGGCGGGCGACGAGGCGGGCGCGGCGCGGCTCGGGAAGGATCGCGCCGGTGGGATCGAGCCGCTCGTAGAAGCCGCCCTGCCCACGATCGACGCCGCGCGTGGACCAGAACGGCAGGGCCTCCTGAAACAGCCAGGTGAGCAGATTTTCGGTTTCCGGCACGGTCTCGACCTCTGTTCGCGCGCCTCCGGCATACTGACGCCCCCCGCGTTCGTAAAGTTCGCAGGTCCCGCACGGGGCCGTCGCCCGCGACCCGGGGCACCGGCGCGACGCACGGGCCGTATTCGCAACCGCGCCCGGTTCGGATAAGGTCCGGCCCGCACAACTATTTTCTGGGCATCCCCTCATGACGGCACATGCGCGCGACCTTTCCGCACCGATCGATCCCGTCCAGCTCGACCGGCTGGCCGAAGTGGCGGTGAAGGTGGGACTGGACCTTCAGCCCGGGCAGGACCTGTTCCTCACCGCCCCCATGGCCGCGCTGCCGCTGGTGCGGCGGATCGCCGAGCACGCCTACAAGGCCGGCGCCGGCCTCGTGACCCCGCTGTTCTCGGACGAGGAGATGACGCTTGCGCGCTATCGCTTCGGCGCCGATGCGAGCTTCGACCGGGCGCCGGGCTGGCTCTACGACGGCATCGCCAAGGCGTTCAGCGCCAATACCGCGCGCCTCGCCATCGTCGGCGACAATCCGATGCTGCTCTCCGGCCAGGACCCGGCCAAGGTGGCGCGGGCCAATAAGGCGAATTCGCTCGCGTATCAGCCGGCGCTGGAGAAGATCGCCGGCTTCGACATCAATTGGAACATCATCGCCTATCCCACCGCCTCCTGGGCCAAGCTGGTGTTCCCCGGCGATGAGGAGCCCGTGGCCGTCGCCAAGCTGGCGCAGGCAATCTTCGCGGCGTCGCGGGTGGATGGCGACGATCCGGTGGCGGCCTGGAGCGCGCACAATGCCGCGCTGCGCACCCGCACCGAATGGCTGAACGGCCAGCGCTTCGCGGCCCTGCATTATTCCGGCCCGGGGACCGATCTCGTGATCGGCCTCGCCGACGGGCACGAATGGCAGGGCGGGGCCTCCACGGCGAAGAACGGCATCACCTGCAACGCCAATATCCCCACCGAGGAAGTCTTCACCACGCCCCACGCCCGGCGCGTGGAGGGACACGTCTCCTCCACCAAGCCGCTGTCCTATCAGGGCACGCTGATCGACGAAATCCAGGTGCGCTTCGAAGGCGGCCGCATCGTCGAGGCCCAGGCGGCGCGCGGCGAAGAGGTGCTGAACAAGGTGCTGGATACGGACGAAGGCGCCCGCCGGCTGGGCGAAGTCGCGCTTGTCACCCATTCCTCGCCGATCTCGAAGAGCGGCCTGCTGTTCTTCAACACCCTGTTCGACGAGAACGCCGCCTGCCACATCGCGCTGGGCCAGTGCTATTCCAAATGCTTCCTCGACGGCGCGAACCTCTCGCCCGAGCAGATCGCGGCGCAGGGCGGCAACAAGAGCCTGATCCATATCGACTGGATGATCGGCTCGGATCGCATCGACATCGACGGCATCACGGCGGATGGAGCCCGCGTGCCGGTGTTCCGCAAGGGCGAATGGGCCTGAAGCGCGCGCCTGAACCGTCGGCGGCGGCGCAAGGACGTCGCCGCGCCCCCGCTCAGCGCAGGTTGAACCCCTCGATGAAATAGCGCGCCACCGGCGAGAGCGGCGCGCCGCGACGGGTCACCAGCTCATAGGGTTCGCTGCGCGAGCGCAATTGCAGCGGCAGGATCGAGGTCATGCCGAAGCTGGTGCAGAATTGCGCCACCTCGCTTGAGAGCAGCGCCACGAACGAAGGCTCGCGCTGGAGCAGCGACAGGGTCGCAAACGCCGAGGTGGTTTCCACCAGATAAAGCGGAAAGCGCAGCCCGGCCTGCTGGAACTCGCGCTCCAGCAGCACCCGCATGGGCATGTTGGCGGAATAGACCACCCAGCGCGCCTCGGCGAGGTCGGCAAGCTCGATGCGCTTGCGGGTGGCCGCCGGGTGATGGGTGTTCGCCACCACGGCGAGGGTTTCCTCGCGCACGATCACGCTGTCGTAGAGGTCCGGCCGCTCGCTGATGGTGGTGCGGCAGATGGCGATGTCGAGCCGCCCCTGGTCCAGCAGGCGCAGCAATTCGGCGCTGGTGTCCTCCACCAGCTCGATCGAGATGGCGGGATGCGCCTTGATGAGGCGCAGCATCATTTCGGTCAGTAGCGGCACCGCGCCCATGATGACGCCGAGCGCCAGCTTGCCGCCGTGGCCCTGGAGCAGGCCTTCCATCTCCTCGCGCATCTGGCCGAGATTGGTGTGGATCAACCGCGCATAGCGGATCACGCACAGGCCGGCATCATTGGCCACCAGCCCGCGATTGGTGCGGGTGAACAACGTGGCGCCGAGGGTTTCCTCAATCTCCTGCAACGCCTTGCTGGCGCCCGGCTGGCTCAATCCCACCTGCTCCGCCGCCTTCAAGAGCGAGCCGAGATCATCCAGCGCGATCAGCAGCCGCAGATGCCGCAGATGCAGGCGCGAGACCATGGAACCGAGGGAAGGCAGCATGTCTTTGTATTACTCCAGGATATAGCTGTATCAACTCTTCTCAGTTTTCAATGAAAACGCCCTCACATATCCCTTTGCATCAGCACGGTGTCGTAAACCGGCGCCAACTTACGCTGCACTGCAATATAAAAAGATGCGAGTCGCGCGTCAAACGGGCGATGTCGTGGGGGAAATACTTGAAATGGCTCTGATCAACTACCTCACGCGCATCCAGTTCGGATTCGGCTCCGTCTCGCTGCTGCAAGACGAGTGCGAACTGATCCCGATCCGCCGCCCCTTGATCGTCACCGACGCGGGCGTGCGCAAGGCTGGCATTCTCGACACGATCCTGGAACAGCTTTCTGCGAAAACCGTCGCGACGATCTTCGACGCGACGCCGCCCAATCCCAACGAAGCCGCCGTGCGCGCCGCCCTCGCGGCCTATCGCGAGGGGGAATGCGACGGCATCATCGCCGTCGGCGGCGGCTCCTCCATCGACCTCGCCAAGGGGGTCGCGGTGTGCGCGGCCCATGACGGGCCGCTGAAGAGCTTCGCCGTGATCGAGGGCGGGGTGGAGCGCATCACCGCCGCCACCGCGCCGGTGATCGCCATTCCCACCACCGCCGGCACCGGCAGCGAGGTCGGGCGCGGGGCGATCCTGATCCTCGACGACGGGCGCAAGGTGGGCGTGCTCTCGCCCTATCTCATTCCCAAGGTGGCGATCTGCGATCCCGATCTGACCCTGAGCCTGCCGCCCTTGCTCACGGCGGCGACCGGCATGGACGCCCTGTCCCATTGCATCGAGACCTATCTCTCCGCCGCCTTCAATCCGCCCGCCGACGGCATCGCGCTCGAAGGGTTGCGCCGCGCCTGGACCCATATCGGCCGCGCCACCCACGACCCGAGCGACCGCGAGGCGCGGCTGAACATGATGAGCGCCTCCATGCAGGGCGCCATGGCGTTCCAGAAGGGGCTCGGCTGCGTGCACAGCCTCAGCCATTCGCTGGGCGGTATCAATCCGCGCCTGCACCACGGCACGTTGAACGCCATCCTCCTGCCGGCGGTGCTGGACTTCAACAAGGACAGCGACTCGGCCCGGCACGAGCACAAATTGGAGCGCCTCGCCCAGGTGATGGGCCTTGGCGACGCCGATGAGGTGGGCCCCACCCTCCGCGCTGCCACCGAGCATCTCGGCCTGCCCGCCAGCCTCGGCGCGGTGGGCGTCGGCGAGGATCTGTTCGCCGGCATCATCAAGGGTGCGGTGGCCGACCATTGCCACAAGACCAATCCGCGCGAGGCGACCCCGGACGATTACGCGCGGATGCTCGCACAATCCCTCTAAGGCCAGCGTCCCCGGTCTTCGAAGGGCGGCGGCGCATACGCCAGGGCGCCGCCTGCGCAACGATCTAATTGATTTAAAAACAAATCTTGGTTCGCGCTCAGCGCGTCAAGGACCAAAAATCGTGGGAGGGAACCTCAGATGAATATCAAGACGTCCGTCGGCCAAACCGCCGCCTCGGTGGCGCAGGCAACCGATGCGGTGATCCGCAAGGCGGGATGGCGCATTGTGCCGCTGTTCATGGCGTGCTTCGTGGTCGCCTATCTGGACCGCGTGAACGTGAGCTTCGCCAAGCTGCAGATGCAGAGCGAGCTGGGCTTTTCCGAAGCGGCCTACGGCCTCGGCGCCAGCATCTTCTTCATCGGCTACCTGCTGTTCGAGATTCCCTCCAACATGATCCTGGCCAAGGTCGGCGCGCGGCGCTGGATCGCGCGGATCATGATCAGCTGGGGCATCGCCTCGGCGGTGATGATGTTCGTGACCTCTGAGTATGCGTTTTATGCGCTGCGCTTCCTGCTCGGCGTGCTGGAGGCGGGGTTCGTTCCGGGCGCCGTGTATTGCTTCACCCACTGGTTCCCCGCCTCCCAGCGCGGCCGCATCAACTCGCTGTTCTTCATGTCCATCGGCATCTGCGGGCTGATCGGCGGGCCGATCTCGGGCGCCATCATGAAGTTCATGGACGGCGTCGCGGGCCTCGGCGGCTGGCAATGGCTGTTCCTGCTGGAAGGCATCCCCTCCGTGGTGCTCGGCTTCGTGGTGCTGATGGTGCTGGACGACCAGGTGGACGACGCCAAATGGCTCACATCCGAGGAAAAGGCCCTGCTGAAGGCCCGCCTCGCCCAGGATCCCAAGGTCGGGAACGCCCATTCCTTCGGCGCCGCCCTGCGCGAGCCGGTGACTTATGTGTTCTCGCTGATCTATCTCGGCCTCGCCATGGGCATCTACGGCATCATCTTCTGGATGCCCCAATTGGTGAAGACCGCCGGCACCACCGACACCTTCGTCATCGGCATCCTCACCTCCCTGCCCTATCTGATCGCGCTCGTCTTGATCCCGCTGATCGCCCGCAGCTCCGACCGCTCCGGCGAGCGGCGCTGGCATCTCGGCGCCTGCGCGGTGGCCGGCGCGGTGGGCTATGTGATCTGCGGCGCGTTCGGCAACAGCCTGATCGCGCTGCTGCTCGGCCTCACCATCGCGGCGACCGGCATCATCGGCTCGTTCGGCCTGTTCTGGCTGCTGCCGCAGCGGGTGCTGTCCGGCCTTGCCGCCGCTTCCGGCATTGCGCTGATCAATTCGGTCGGCCAGATCGGCGGCATCATCGGGCCCTATATGGTGGGCGTGGTGAAGGATGCCACCGGCAGCGCGTCCATGGCGCTGTATGTGATCGCGGCCGTCTGCGGCGCCTCGGCGGTGCTGATCATGTGGTGCCTGCCGCGCAAGCTCTATCTGCGCGACACCCAGGCCCGCGCCGTCGGCGCCTCCCTGGACCCCGGCCTGCTCGTCGCCACGCCGCGCGAGATCTAGGGCGGATAGATGTTCGGCGGCTTGGTGCATGCGGGATGGTGCGCGCCATTGCCTTTCACCAGCTGTCATGGCCGGGCGTGTCCCGGCCACCCACGCCGAGCCGCTCGTGCGGGCCTTGAAAAGCCGGCACCAACGGTGCCACGTGGATGCAGGACAAGCGCGCGCATGACGCCGTTCTGCTGAAAGCGCGCCGCTCTGCCGCAAGCGCGTTAGGCCAGGAAGGTCGATCAGTCCTCGGGCGGTTTTCCAAGTCCCATAAAACGGGACACCGCCCCAATCCCCTTGAGCCGTCGGCGCGGGTGCGCCGGCGGTTTGTTCTGATATTGGGAGGTGCCGGCCATGTCCGGAATTGAACGCTTCAGCCTCGCGGGCAAGGTCGTGATGATCACCGGCGCGAGCAAGGGGCTCGGACGGGCCATCGCGCTCGCCTGCGCGGCCTGCGGGGCCGATCTCGTGCTCGGCGCGCGCGACCTCGTGCAGACCGAGGCCGTGGCCGAGGCGTGCCGCGCGCTGGGGCGGCAAGCGTTCGCCGCGACGCTCGACGTTACCGACAGCGCCTCCATCGACGCCTTTCTCGCCGCCGCGCTCCAGGCGAGAGGGCAAATCGACGTGCTGGTGAACAATGCCGGCTTCACCATCGTGAAGCCCGCCGTCGATTTCACCGCGGAGGAGTTCGACCGCATCAACGACATCAATTTCAAGGGCGCGTTCTTCGTCGCGACGGCGGTGGCGCGCGCCATGATCGCGCGGAAGGTGCAGGGCGCGGTGATCAACATCAGCTCCCAGGCGGGCCATGTGGGCGCCCCGTTCCGCGCCGTCTATGCCGGCAGCAAGGGCGCGCTCAACCAGCTCACCACCACGCTCGCCGGCGAATGGGCGCCCCATGGCATCACCGTCAACGGCGTCTCGCCCACCTTCACGCGCTCGGACATGCTTGAAAAAGCCATGGAGAATGCCGACTTCCGGGCCATGGTCGCGCGGGTTCCGCTCGGCCGCCCGGCGGAGCCCGACGAGATCGCCTCCGCCGTCATCTTTCTCGCCAGCGGGGCGGCGCGCATGGTCACGGGTCACACGCTGCTTGTGGACGGCGGCTATACGGCCATCCGAAGCTAGGCCCGCCATGTCCGCCCGCCGCTCCCGCGCAGTCCGCGCCAGCCCCTGCGTTCCGAGTACCGCGTCTTTCGGTTCCGCGTTCCCCTTCGCCTGCCCCTACCCCTGCCCCTTCCCCCGGACCGCCGCGGCGCCATCCGCGCGCGGCGACGCCTGATCGAGGAGTCTCCATGACCACCACGCTGTTCACGCCCCTCGCCCTCGGCCCTTATGAGCTTGCGCATCGCGTGGTGATGCCGCCGCTGACCCGCATGCGCGCCGGGCCGGGCGGCGTGCCGCGCGCCCTCAATGTGGAATATTATGCCCAGCGCGCCACCAAGGGCGGCCTGATCATCGGCGAGGGGGCGCAGATCTCCCCCATGGGCCAGGGCATGCCGGGAACCCCGGGCATCCACTCCCCCGAGCAGATCGCCGGCTGGAAGCAGGTGACCGACGCGGTGCATGCCAAGGGCGGGCTGATGTTCCTGCAATTGTGGCATGTGGGCCGCATCTCCCATTCCTCCCACCTGCCCGGCGGCGCCCTGCCGGTGGCGCCCTCGGCCATTGCCGCCGCGGGCAACGCCTTCACCTCCACCTTCGAGCGGGTGCCGTTCCAGACCCCGCGCGCGCTTGAGACCGACGAGCTTCCCGCGCTGATCGAAAGCTATGCCCAGGCCGCGCGCAACGCGCTTGCCGCCGGCTTCGACGGTGTCGAGATCCACGGCGCCAACGGCTATCTGCTGGAAGAATTCCTGCACGCCCGCACCAACCACCGCACCGATGCCTATGGCGGCTCCATCGAGAACCGGGCGCGCCTGGTGGTGGAGGTGGCGCAGGCGGTGGCGGAGGCGGTCGGCGCCGAGCGCACCGGCATCCGCCTGTCGCCTTATGGCATCGCCAATGACAGCGGCGAGCCGGAGCCGCTGCCGCTCTATACCCATCTGATCAGCGAACTGGCGAAGGTGGGCCTCGCCTATCTCCACCTCATCGAGCCGCGCGCCAGCGGCGCCGGCCAGGCCGAGGTGGACCACAAGGACGTGCCCTCGGCCGCCGAGCTGTTCCGGTCCGTATGGCCGCGCGTGCTGATCGCCGCCGGCAATTTCAAGCCGGATGGGGCGCAGGCCATGGTGGCCGCCGGCACCGCCGACGCCATCGCCTTCGGCCGCCTGTTCATCTCCAATCCCGACCTGCCCGAGCGGATCCGCCTCGGTGCGCCCCTCACCCCCTACAATCGCGCCACCTTCTATGGCGGCGAGGAGGTCGGCTACACCGACTATCCCCGGCTCGGCGAAGCCCAGGCGGCCGAATAGCGGCGCGCGCCCCGGGGGGGGTACGCGCAGGCGCCGCCCCACCCTCCCCGCGCACCGGGCCCCTCTCCCGCATGCGGGGGAGGGTCAGGGCGCGGGGAATAGGGGTGAATAGGGGGATGGCGCGGGGGCGCGCCAGGGATCGCAGGCTGCACCGTCGCCGGACGGCGGGTGCGACCTCCCGCCCGCGTGCGCGACGGCCGGGGGCGGTGACGGGAACCGTCACCGGGGCAAAAAACCTCCTGCCCGCGCGCGAGCGGCCGGGGACATTTTATCCGGATAATTCCACCCGAAGGCAGCGCCGCGCCCGGGCGAGCGTGAAATCACATCCGCGCCGACGAAATCCGCGCTTCTTTTCACGGAACAGCGGCGAATGCGGGGGTTTATCGCGCGGTGATCGCCTTCTCCGCCCGATTCGTCGGCGAACGGCATGGCGCGCCCTAGGGGAGTCGAACCCCTCTCTCCACCGTGAAAGGGTGGCGTCCTAACCGATAGACGAAGGGCGCAAAGCGCGTGGCCCTTATAGGGGCAGGTGTTCCGGCGGGCAAGACCTTACCCGCCGAAACACCTCAGCCTGTGGATGATCTCCGCCGACAACCGGCGGAAGTCACAAAATATGTATTTGTCGACAGATGCTTACAGGATCGACGCCACGGAAGTGCCGGCGGCCTCGGAGCTTCGATCTCACCATTTTCCGGTATTGGGCATCGAGGCCCAGGGCTCCTGCGGAGGCTTGGGGCCGCCTTTTTGCAGCAACTCCACCGAGACATTGTCGGGCGAGCGCACGAACGCCATGTAACCGTCGCGCGGCGGCCGGTTGATGGTCACCCCGCCGGCCTGGAGCCGCTCGCAAAGCCCATAGATATCATCGACTTCGAAGGCGAGATGGCCGAAATTGCGCCCCTCGCCATAGGGCTCCTTGTCCCAATTGTAGGTCAGCTCGATCTCGGCGATATTCTCCTGGCCCGGAGGCGCGAGGAAGACCAGCGTGTAGCGGCCCTGCGGCACCTCCTTGCGGCGCACCTCGCGCAAGCCCAACTTATTGCAATAGAAATCCAGGGATTGGTCGATGTCGGTCACACGGACCATCGTGTGGAGGAAGCGCATGACTGATCCTTGTCTGAACACAGGAGTGCCGGCAAGCGGCACGCGCAACGTATGACTTTGGAAGCCGATCTCAAGTCCGCCCAGGCCAGGCTGGCGGAATATCTCGCGCAAGCCCATCACGCGGTCGCCTTCACCGGCGCCGGCCTCTCCACCGAATGCGGCATCCCCGATTTCCGTTCCCCCGGCGGGCTATGGACGCAGAACAAGCCGATCCCGTTCGAAATCTTCCTCGCTCATCGCGCCGCCCGCACCGAAGCCTGGCGGCGCAAGTTCGCGATGGACGCAGCCTTTTCAAACGCGAAGCCCGGCCGCGGCCATCTCGCCCTGGCGCGGCTGCTGCAAGGCGGGCAGCTCGCCGGCATCATCACCCAGAATATCGACGGGCTTCACCAGGCCTCCGGCGTGCCGGGAGACGCGCTGGTGGAGCTGCACGGCAACGGCACCTATGCCACCTGCCTCGACTGCGAGGCGCGCTATGAACTGGACTGGGTGCGCACCCAGTTCCACGCCCACGGCGAGCTTGCGCCCGATTGTCCCGCTTGCGGCGGCCCGGTGAAGAGCGCAACCATTTCCTTCGGCCAATCCATGCCCCAGGGCGAGATGCTCCGCGCCGGTGCCATGACGCGCAGCAGCGACCTGTTCATCGTGATCGGCTCCTCGCTCGTGGTCTATCCGGCCGCGACGTTTCCGATTCGGGCCAAGCAGAACGGCGCGCGCCTCGTCATCCTCAATCGCGAGCCGACAGAGCTCGACGAGATCGCCGACCTTGTGGTGCGCGCCGAGATCGGCGACGTGCTTGCGCCCTTTGCCTGATTTCGGCCGTGCCTCTTCTCGCGGCAGCGAATCTGCCGGCCGACGCACCGGAAAGGGTGTGCGCGGCGCACATGTCTTGCTATCCTTGGCGCTTGAATCGATGGCCCGTAAGCGTAACGGTCGGGGTAGACATGGGCTCCTACGGACAAGGGCTTGGGCCGCATCCCATCGCCCCGTCAGAGGATCTGGCGGAAACCCCGGTGCGCCTCATCGAGGTGGCCGGTGCAATCAAATGGTTCGACGTCACCAAGGGGTACGGCTTCATCGTTCCCGACAGCGGTGGCCCGGACATTCTCATCCATGTCACCTGCCTGCGCCGCGGCGGCTTCCAGACCGCCATGGAAGGCGCGCGGATCGTCTGCGAGGCGATCGAGCGCAGCAAGGGGATGCAGGCGTTCCGTGTCGTATCGCTGGATCTGTCCACGGCCACGCCCCCGTCCCTGCCCGCGACGCGCGCGCGCGCCACGATCGAGCCCAGCGGCGGCTTCGAGGCCGCCACGGTGAAATGGTTCAATCGCCTGCGGGGCTTCGGCTTCCTCACCCAAGGCGAGGACAAGCCGGACATCTTCGTCCATATGGAGACCCTGCGCCGGCGCGGCCTCACGGAATTGCGACCGGGGCAGGACGTGCAGGTTCGCTATGGTGACGGGCCGAAGGGCCTGATGGCGACCGACGTGAAGGTCGAGGACGGCCTGCCGGAAAAGCATTGAGGATTATTCATGCTGCGTTTGACTTGGGCGGGCCCCCTGCTGCCCGCGCGCGTCCTTTCCGCCTGCGCGGCGCTGCTGCTGGCGCTGATCGCCGGGCTTTCCTTTGCCCAGGCTGCGGACGCGCCCCTTGAGGCGTTGGAAATCGCCACCCGCAAGGGTGTCGTGGTGCTGGAAGTCGAAGTTGCCCGCACCGAGCAACAACGCGAGACCGGCCTCATGTATCGCAAGGAATTGCCGGAACGACAGGGCATGCTGTTCGATTTCGGCAAGAGCGAGCCGGTCTATATGTGGATGAAGAACACCTTCATTCCGCTCGACATGCTGTTCGTCCGCGAAGACGGCACCATTGCCCGCATCGAGGAAATGACAACGCCGTTTTCCACGCGCACCATCTCTTCCGGCGAGCCGGTGAAGGTTGTGGTGGAAATCTCCGGCGGCGCGGCGAAGCGGCTGGGCATTGCGCCGGGCGACCGGCTCTCGACCAGCTTGTTCAGCGCCAAATAGGCGCCGCGGGAAGCAGAGCGGAACGCGCGTCGCCCTGCCGGTTCCTCTTGAATTTGCCAGCTTGTTGCGCGTTATTCCCGCCTGCCCCTTGCGGGGCCTCGTTTATAAAACTAAGGAAAGCGAAGGCGCTTCGCCCGTCGGAGCATAGCGCAGCCCGGTAGCGCATCTGCTTTGGGAGCAGAGGGTCGCAGGTTCGAATCCTGCTGCTCCGACCATCTTTTCTTCCATGCGCGGATCTTTGCGGTCGTGCCGGGCGGAAGTTTTCGCGAATCCTCCCAGGGGGCCCCCGCGCCTTAACGCTCAGGCCGTCTCATCGGGCGGGCCGGAGGGGATGAGCGCACGGGCCTGGCCGATCCAGTCCTCCCGCTCCACCCGGCCGCGGAATCCGAGGAAGGCCCCGATCCACCGCGCTTCCTCCTCCGACCAGCCGGCGATCTGGTGGAAATGGTAGATGCCGAGGGCGTTCAGCTTGCGTTCGTTCAGCGGGCCTATGCCCTTGAGCTGCTTGAGATCGTCCGCCCCTGCCCCGTCCGGTTGAGCCAGCCCCGGCGGCCGGTGCCCCGGCAGTGCGTCTCCTGCCCCGCCCCCTGGCGGAGCTGCGGCAGGGTCGGGCGGCTCCCCCGGGTGCCCCCCCTCGGATGAGCCGACATCGGGAATGCCGAGCGTGAGCTGCGAGGCCGATCCTCTCCGTCGGGCCTTGCTCGCGGTGGGATTTGACGCAGGGCCCGCCGCCGGATTCGCCGGAGTCGCTGGGTGAGAGGGGGTGCCCTCCGGATCGCTGGACGAGGACGCCGCCGCGTCCGTCGCCGCACCGGGCGGGGCGGCCTTATCCGCCCGTGCCGGCGATGCCTCCGCGGCCTCGCCCCTCAGAACCGCAGCATCGATCCCCGGCCCGGATTCATCCAGGGGAAGAAAGGTCGTTTGCGCGAACAGCGAGATGCGCCGGCGATGCTCGGCCCGGCGGCGCAACCACAAACCGACCGCGACGCCGAGCGCACAGGCCAGCACAAGCAGCAGGGCGGTTTCAATCTCGAAGGACATCATGGCTGCGGCCTCCGCTTGGCCGGCGGCAGGGCATACCCGACGGCGAGACCCAGCATGAATGCGCCCAGCACGTAGGGCCAGAGGCTCAACGCGAGGTAGGCCATCTTTTCCGTCCTCCCGAGGCTGTAGCGCCGGCCGGTGGGTGCGACGTCATCGCAAAACCGGCTCGGGCACCGGATCGCCGGCCGCCTTCACGTTCACCTGAACGCTGCCGCGCACGAGGCCGGACGCGGGGTCGAAACCGGGCGCCGGCCCCCCTGCTCCGGTGCCCACGAACATCCGGCCAGCCGGCACGCCGGCCTGCTGAAGATAGGCGAAAATGGTGTCGGCGCGGGCCCGCGACAAGGCAAAATCGCCCCCGCCATTGCCTTCCGGCACGCCGAGAATATCGACCCGTGTCGCCGGGCAGCGCTGCACCGCATAGACGATGCGATCCAGGGTCGGAGCGCTCTGCGCGCTGAGGCGAACGCCATGGCCTTCGAACAGGAGCGGCATGTGGGCAAGGATCTGCTCCACCTCGCGGGCGCATTCCTGATCGGATTCGGGAGTGCCGGGAGGCGCCCGCTCAATGGAGATTTCGCTGGTGAAGCTGCGCGGCAAGGCCTTGCGCACATTGTCCGCAACCTGCCCCGCTGCCGCCGGATGCAGCGCCGCGCCAGACAATTGAACCTGCCCGTCGACAATCCTCAACTCGGCGGTTTCAAGCCGCGCCATTTGGGCGATGAGCTTTGGAAGGACTTCCGAAAGCCCGGTGGGCGCGCCGGCGCCGACCGCGCTCACATCATTGATCCGCGCCTCGGGATAGAGATTGTGGAGGAGCGCGCGCACCGCCGCCTGGGTCGCGAGATCCGGGAAAAAGCCTGACACCGTCACCCCTTCGCCATCCCGCCGGACCGCAAAGACATAAGGAGAAATCAGCGGCGGACGCAGGGCGGAGACATCCAGTTGAACGCCCGGCGGCGGCGCTTGGGCGGCGGCGCGGACAGTGACATAGCCGCTGGAATCGGAAGCCTCCCCCGACAAGGTAATGCGGGTGCCCGAAAGCTCCGCCCGGCCGTCGCGAAGTTTCGCCAATTGCGCCAGCGCGAAGTTCGCCGCATTCACCCAGACATCGGCGGGCGGGCCGCCAGAGGCCAGCTTCGTCTCATCCGCAACCATGATCCCCGGCAGCACGCTGCGCGCGGCTTCCACGATGCCGCGGCCCGCTTCCTCGCTCGGCGCCACACCGGTGAGCTTCAGCGTGTCACCGCTCAGCGTCGCCGCCCAGAGGAAAGGCGCGACACGGGGTGGCTCAACGAGGAAGCGCGCAACGGAGAACCCTTCGGGCGGCGCGCGGCGCGCGGCCAGGAGCGCGTCGAACGAACCATAATCCGGACTGGCCCCCTCCAGGGTGATCGAGGTATCGATGATCACGACCCGGCCCTTTGGCAAAAGCGCCAATTGGCGAAGCGCATAGCCGACCGCCTTCACCCAGCGGTCCGCGCTGGGCGCGCCATCCGCGAGCTGCATTTCATCGGTCACCCGAGCATCGTCGACGGCCCCACGCACGGCCGCAAGCACCTGCTCGCGCGCCTCCTGGGACGGCACATGCCCGAGCAGATTGATCTTATCTGCGTCGCGCACCGCTGACCACATGTAGGGTGACACCACCGGAGGCCGCACCGCGAAGGTGCCGACGCGAAAGCCTTGGGGCAGCGGCTCGCGGAAAGTGGCCGCGAGCGCATCATAGGTGGCAAGATCCGGGCTGCGGCCCTCGATGGTCATGACGTCATCGGAAAGGGTCACGCGGCCGGCGGGCAGACGGATCAATTGCTGGAGCGCAAAGGCGACCACGGCGGAGAAATCGCCCGCCGGGGCGCCACGGGCGCGCACCAGCCGGTCAAGTCCTTGGACTGAAACGCCTCCGGGAAGCGCGCGCGCGGCCTCGCCAATCCGCGCCAGGGCATAGGCGGACGGAACATAGCCCGAGACCAGTAAAGTCCGCCCGTCCCGTACCGCTGTGAAGGTAAAGGGGTGCCGTTCGGGGAGCATGACGATGGAATCGCTCACCTGCCGCACGCCGAACAGATTCTCCAGCGCGGCCAGGACCTTGATGCGAGGCTGTTCGGCGAGAGCTTCGCCCGTGATCACCGCGTCGCGGCCATTAAACCGCACTTGAACCCAGGATTCGCCGGTATTCCGCAAAGCTTCAACGGCACGTTCTTCGAGATCGGCCTCGATCGCCGGACGTTGCAGGAGGGCAAGCCACCAGAGCAGGACGAGGCCGGCCAGCGCGAGCGCGATGAGCCCGAATGCGCGCCACCCGAGCCAGATCCCGGAGCGCAGGCGCGGCAGATCTTCACCCGCTCCAGCTTCCATGCTGCGTCTCATTCCTCCAGGGATCCGGCACGGGACGCCGACGCTGTGTGATCCCATGGATCGGCGGATCGGTAAAGCCAATCCGACACCTGCGCGCCCGCGCCTCAGCCGGCCGGGCAGCGCCCGCGGCAGGAGGAAGGCGGCGGCGGCGCGTCACGACGGGAAACCCCGTCTCTCGCGACGCAGGGCGCATTCGCTGCCCTGAAATTTAATGCGCTTAAAAATGAAAAGGCCCCGGTGGAAACCACCGGGGCCCATCTCAAACCGACGAAGCGTCGATCAGAAGTTGCGCTGGGCGCGCAGGCCACCCGACCACACGTCGGTGGAGCCACCAACGCCGGAGGTGACCGAGGACAGCGTGCCAACGGCAGTCGGGAAGTACGACACGTTGTTGGCGAGCGTGTTGTTGCCGCCTTCAACCTTCGAGTAGAGGACTTCCACACCGAGGTCGAGGTTCTTGACCGGCGACCAGATGGTGTTGAGGCCGACCTGCCACATCTTCACGTCGGCAGCGCCAACGGTGTTCTGCGGCACGGAGACGTCCACGTAACCGGCATACACGGCCGAACGCAGGTTCGGCAGCCAGTAGTGGCGATACTGACCCTGGAGGGCCCAGCCGGACTCGGTGTCGTAGCTGAGGTTGGAGCCGTTCCACACGGCATCGGCCAGCGGGTAGAACGCGCCGCTATAGGACGTGAACGTGCCGAAGGTGTTGATGTCGGTGGAGCCGAGGCCGGTGGCGCGACCCTGGGTGGTGCCCGAGAGGCCGAGGTAGCTCAGAGCGCCGTCAGCATAGTTGGCCTGGATGTACAGGCTGTCGCCGGGGGAGATGACGGGGAGCTTGATCTCCACCGAACCACCGATCGCCCAACCCCAGGTCGTGTCCGTGGACTGGCCGAGGTAAGCAACGCCGGTCGGGTAAGCCGCGGCGGTGAGCGGGGTGAGGGCAACGACCTGGTGCAGAGCGCCAGACAGCTGAGCCGAGCCCCAGGCCTGGTCGACGCGCAGGTTGGCGACGATGTCAGGAGCCTGCGTACCACCCTGGTAGTTGGTGTAGGTGCCGAGCGCGCCGATCGTGGCAGGCGTGGTGGCCAGGAGGCCAGCAGCGGTGCCCTGCACGCCGGTCACGCGGTTGGCCGCATCTTCCAACGCCAAGCTGGCGGAGAAGCCGTTGCCGAACTGAGCGGTATAACCGATCACGGTGTTCCACTGGTTCGAACCCGCATACGGGGTCGTCAGCATGTAGTCGATGCCCGTGTCGAAGAACGACTGGGTATAACCGAACGTGAAGCCAGCGAACTGGATGAACACGCGCTCGACGTAGAGGTTGGCGCCGCCGTTGGACGGAGCGGCCGAGGAGCCCGAAGCGCCCCAGGAGTTCCACTCGATGCCGCCGCGGACATACGAACGCAGAACGCCGTAGTCGGTCGCGGTGCGGGCGTCGAAGTCGAACACGCCGCGAACGCGGGTCGTGTAGTCGGAGCTACGATCGGTCTTGAAGGGGAACGCAGCAGTGCCGGTGCCGGGGTTGCTGAAGGCAGCGCCGGAAACACTGGAGATCGCCGGGTTGAACGTGCCAACGCCGTTCACATAATAGTCGGCGCGAGCATAGCCGCCGACCTTCAGGCAGGTGTCGGTGCCCGGAACATAATAGTAGCCGGCGCCGTAAGCGGAGCAGACCTTCACATACTCAACGGCCTTCGCCTTAACAGGCAGATCGGCGGCGTTCGCTCCAGCGACCGCGACGAGACCCGCCGCGCTGCCGAGGAGAAGGCTCTTCACCATCTTCATCGTGTGACCTCCAAGTTTCGTTCCGAGGGAGCTAGCGCCGCTTCGTCGGTGCCACTGCACCCCGAGAGGGTTCTTGCCCCGATTCCCCACCACGCCCGGGCCGAAGCCACAAACACAGGAAGGGCGACCGGGGACTGCCCCCCTTCGTCGCAAAGCAACCATACAAAAGGCCCATCCGGGATCAACGCCTGTATCGCCCGGAAAGGGTCTTGGACACTGGATTTCCGGGCAGTGTTGCAGGATTAACACGCCTTAATTTGACTACCATGATACCGTACATATGTCGACAAATCGTGGCCAGCGTTGAAGCTCTGCGTCGCCGGCTGACGAAATTTCCGCCGCCGCCGCAAAATCGGGCAGCGCCCCAGCGGAAGGGCAAAGCCCGGCCCGAGGCGCCCCGGGGAGGTCGAATCGCGCCGGAATCGCCCGCCGGCCACGCTCGAGATTCGCATTTCCCTCCGCGTGACCCCCCTGCACTGGAATCGAAGCGCCGAATGTGGTGAAGACACGCGCGCGCTCGGATGGCTTTGCCGTGGGCGTGCGCTCAGCGTTCGGCAGCCCGACGAGACATCAGTCATGCGGATCTTGGTCACCGGCACCGCCGGCTTCATCGGCTTCCACCTGGCGCGCCTGCTGCTGCGGTCGGGGCACGAGATCGCCGGCGTCGACGGGCTCACACCTTATTACGATGTCACGCTCAAGCGCCGGCGCGAGGCCCTGCTGCTCCAGAATCCCGGCTTTCGGACCCACGAACTGATGCTGGAGGACGCGAGCGCCCTCGCCGCCGTCGCCGACGCCTTCCAGCCGGAGGCGATCATCCATCTCGCGGCGCAGGCGGGCGTGCGCTACAGCCTGGAAAATCCGCGCTCCTACGTGGATGCCAATCTGGTCGGCACCTTCAACGTGATGGAGCTGGCGCGGGTGCACGGGGTGAAGCATTTCATGCTCGCCTCCACCAGCTCGGTCTATGGCGCCAACACGCTGATGCCGTTCGTGGAGAACGAACGCACCGATTTCCCCCTCACCCTCTATGCCGCCACCAAGAAGGCGACCGAGGTGATGAGCCATTCCTATGCCCACCTGTGGGGCATCCCCACCACGGCCTTCCGCTTCTTCACGGTTTACGGCCCCTGGGGCAGGCCGGACATGGCCCTGTTCAAGTTCACAAGCTGCATGCTGCGCGGTGAACCCATCGACGTCTATAACAACGGCGACATGTACCGCGACTTCACCTATGTGGACGATCTGGTGAAGGCCGTGGCGCTGCTGCTCGACGTGGCGCCCACCCGCAACAGCGCGGACGCGAGCGACGATTCGCTGGGCACGAGCCCCGCCGCGCCCTTCCGCGTGGTCAATATCGGCAAGGGCAGCCCGGTGCGCCTGCTGGACTTCATCGAGGAAATCGAACGGTGCGTCGGCCGCCCGGCCATTCGCAATTACATGCCCATGCAGCCGGGCGACGTGCCGCACACCTATGCCAATGTGGACCTGCTGGAGCGGCTGACGGGCTATCGGCCGGATACCGAGGTGGCGGCGGGCGTTGCGGCGTTCGTCGCCTGGTACAAGGAATATTACGGCTGCTGAAGCCGCGGGACGGGGTCGATCCGCACGACGATCCCGGAGCGCACGGCTTGGCGTGCAGGTCGATGAACGAGGCCGTGCATGCCGCCCTCGTTCATCGAGATCGCCCGGACCCGACGCGGAAACCTGGAGTCGCGGGCTGGACCCGAGCGTCGCTCAGGCCTTGCCGGGCAGGGTCGGAGCGGTCGGCAGGGGGGTCGAGGCGAGCGTCGCCAGGTTCGACTGGAGGGTCGAGGCGGCGCTGTTGATCGCGCTCAGGTCGGGGGCGGTGACCTTGGCGGGCACGGCGGCGACGGTCGCCTTCGGGGTGGGGGTCGCGGCAGCCTTGGTCGCAACGGCGGCAGCAGCGGTCTGCTTCAGGGCGGCGATCTTGGCGGCGGCGGCGCTGGGGGCGGAAGTCACGGTGGTCATTGTTGTCTCCATAATGATCTGAATCACCCGTTTGGAATGATCCACCGGCACCTAAACCCACGGGCCTGTCTCGAAGCTTGCCACCGCAGCTGAACACCTCCCGATTCCGCGAAAAGTGAGGATTCGCCGCATTTTTAGGCAGCGAATCCATCACATGAAAAGGCCGGATCCGGTCGCTCAGGCGACCGGCTGGACGTCGCTCCGCCAGCGCTCGATTTCGGCGAGGTCGGCCTCGGGCCGCTCCTGCTCCACCCGCCCCTGCCCGAGATACAAGGCGCCCGCATCGGCATCGAGCGTCAGCCAGTCGCCCTGGCGCAGCAGCGTGGCTCCCACGAGGGCCGTCTGGGCGGCGGTGTCGATCTTCAGCCCCGCGCAGCCGACGACGCAGGGCTTGCCCAATTGCCGCGCCACCAGGGCGGCATGGGCCGTGCGCCCACCCACCGCCGTGACGATGCCGTCGGCCGCCGCGAAGCCGGCGACATCGCTCGTGCTGGTATCGGGGCGCACCAGCACCACCGGCGTGCCCGTTGCCGCAAGACGCTCGGCGCTTTGCGAATCGAAGGCGATCCGGCCCACGGCGACACCGGCGGAAGCGCTGATTCCGCGCGCCACGGGATCGCCCACGTTCACCAGGCGCTTCGTGACCAGGCTCGCGAGATCCACATCGGCGAGCCGGGAGAGTCCCTCCGCGGGGGTGATCACCCCTTCGGCCACGAGATCGATGGCAAACCGCAGGGCCGCGCGCGGCGTCCGTTTGGCAGAACGGGTCTGGAGAATCCAGAGCACGCCTTCGTCGATGGTGAATTCCACGTCCTGGATATCGCGAAAGGCCTGTTCCAGCTGCGTCAGCCGGGCGCGCAGATCGCGCGCCGCCTCGGGTGCCGCGCGCAGGATCGCGGCCTCGGTATCCGGGGTCCGGCTGCCGGAGACGACATCCTCGCCCTGGGCGCCGAACAGCACGTCGATCACCGGTTCCGACGCGCCGCTCGAGGGATCGCGGGAAAAGGCGACACCCGCGCCGGACGACAGGCCGCGATTGCCGTAGACCATCGCCTGGACGGTGACCGCCGTGCCCTGGAGATCCTCCAGTTGCTGGAGCCGGCGATAGGTGGTGGCGCGATCGCTGGTCCAGGAGCGATAGACTGCGCGGGCCGCCGCCTCGACCTGCGCTTCCGGATCGGCCGGCAGATCGAGATCCGCTGCGTCGATCAGATGTTCATATGCGGCCGCGAGCCGTTCCAGCGCCTCGCCGTCCAGATCGGCCTCGCTCGCCACCCCTTCGGTGCGTGCGATGGTCTCGCGGGCGTGGGCGAATGCCGCGCCATCGGCCCCCAGCACGACGTCGGCGAAGCTCTCCAGGAACCGGCGCCGGCAATCCCAGGCGAAGCGCGGATTGCCGCTGGTGCGGATCAGCCCCTGGACCGCCTCGGCGGTGCATCCGACGTTCAGCACCGTATCCAGCATGCCCGGCATGGACCGTGCGGCTCCGGACCGGACCGAGACCAGAAGCGGCTGTCGCCGGTCGCCGAACACTTTCCCCGTGGCCTGCTCCAGGAAGGCGAGCCCTTCGCGCAGCCCGTCCTTCAGCTTGCGCAAGGCGCTGTCTTCCCCCCGCACGATGGCGGCGCACAGGTCCACCGGCAGCACGAAGGCGGGCGGAACCGGCAGGCCCAAGGCCGCCATGCGCGCCAGATTGGCGGCCTTGGCGCCGATGATATCGGCGGAAGGTGTCGCGGTGGACCCGCCACCGATGCGAGCGATGTGCATCATCCCCTCCTGGTCACTTTGAAAGATCGGCGAGCACATGCTCGCGCAACACATGGCCGAAGGCGGCCAGCCGGTCGGTGGCGCGTTCCAAGGTCCGCGCCAGATCGAGCGCGCCGAGCGCGGTCTTCAAATCGTAAGTCTCGGTGAGCACCAGCGCGGTCACCGCCCGCTCGGCGGCATCGCCCGCGTGCTCTTCCTCCATCAGCCGGCCAACGGCAGCCAATGCGTCTTCCGAATCGATGCGCTGCCCTTCCGGCACGTCGGCGGCGGCAATGATGCCGCTGGCTGCGGCGCCCGCGCCCGCCACCGCCGCCGCGCTCACGGCCGCCAGCGGCGTCAGCACGGCGGGCGGAAGCCCGTCCGGCACCAGGGAGGCGACGAAGGCGGCCTGCTCCAGTTCGTCGATCGCCTCTTCCATGCTGTTCACCAGCCGCACGATGGCCGGATCGGCGTCGAACCGGGCGGCCGTATTGCGCGCCTCCAGGGCGATCCGATCGGCCTTCTCCTCGATCCGCCGGGCCTGGCTCGCCAGACCCTCGCGATCAAACGGGCGCTGGGCCTGCTGTTCCGCGATGCCATGGGCGATGGCGACCGCAATCTCCCGCGCCAACCCCGCCTGGCGCACCACGATCGCCATCAAGGTGGCTTCCACCCGCTGCATGTGCCGCACCAGATCGGCTTCGATCTGGTCGCGCGCGAGCCGCACGGAGCTGCCGTTCAGCAAGGCCTGCGCGGAAACCTTCAGTACCGTCTTGAGAAAATCCACGGCGGCATCGCGGCCGAGAGCGGCGTCGAGGCGCTCACCGAAGCCGATGCGGGTCGGAGCGGCATGGTGGACCGCTGCCGCCACCAGCTCGCTGCCGCCGAGTTCCAGGAAGCCGCGCTGCCCCACCCGGTTGCGCGCCGCCCAATCGAGCACCCGCACCGCATCGGCCTTCGGCACCCAGTTGCGCAGCACCTTGCGGGCCTTGTTCCAGTCGATCAGGAATACCAGCGAGGCGCCGACTTCCTCCAGAAAGGCGTCGCGCGCCGCCGGTTCGCCATAGGGATAGCGGCCGGTGACGAGATAGAACACGCCGTCATCGCCGAGCGCTTCCCCGCTCTTGCGTTCCAGCCCGCTCCACTGGGCAGGAAAATCCCGCAGCAGGCCGGTGAAGAACTTGGCGCGCGCCAGATGCACGTCGGTATAAGTGACCGTGACGGCGCCGCCCTCCACCGAGATGACGACCACGTGGGCGTCCGTCTCCCCGATATCGTTCTGGAGGGTGAGCCGCGTGCCCGAGCGCGCCGCGGTGGTGGACAGCCCGGGATGATCGAACTTGAGCGCCCGCGTCGCGTTCAGCCCGCGCATGAAGGCTTCGATCGCCGGCCGATCCCCCGGCAGCAATCCGAAGGCATGGGCGCCGGCAATCACTTCTTCCGCATGCTGGGCGGACAGGCGATTGAGCGCCTTGTGCAGGTCCATCACGAGGCGGTGCAGGCTTTCGGCCCCGTGCTCGGACAGGCTGGTAAGCTGGGCGATGAGCGCGAGGTCCAGCGTATCGCCGACGCCCAGCGGCAGCGCCGCCTTCAGCCCCGCGAGACGTGCCAGGCCGGCATCGCCCTCCGCCTTGTCGCCGGCGGCGACGCAGCGCGCCATGGTTTCCACGTCGTTCCAGATCGCAAGGCCAAGATCGCCTGCGCCCGGCGCATGAACCCGCCCTTCGGGAAGCAACGTGGCCTCGCCGACCAGGGCTTCCATGGCCGCCACGTCGAGCCCGGCGGCCCGGCATTCCTCCGCCAGGTCAAACGGCGCGCCCCGCGGATCGCGGGCGTGGCGCCCGGCTCCCTGGAGCACGCTGAGGCGCGCCTTCACCTGGTCATTGGCGTGCAGGCCCTCGGCGATCAGCGCGGGGAGAAGGATATCGCCCTGCCCCAGGCGCTCGATGATTTCGGTTTTCATGACTGCGATCCTCGTGCGTCGCACCGGACCAAAGCATGGGGCGCCTGCGATGTGATTGCGGCAGGTCAGTCATGGTGATGTCATGTTCGGCCGGAGCGGGGTGCCGCCGCAGGCGCCGCGCCTTGATCGCCGTGCGAACTGCTGCCATAAAACGCGTTCTGACTCTGCACGCGGCCCGGAACGTTTTCGGCCGGGCCGCGTGCGGGTCGGGTCAAGATCTGCGTTCCACGGCCACAGGCCATGGCTATTTGCGAAGTGAGCCCCGCTCGCACCAAGGGGATGAGGCCGGACCGCACCGGGCCGTGGGAAATGGCCCTGGGCGATGCGGCATTGGCGCTTATCTACCGTTGTGCCCGCCCTCCGCCAGGTGACGGGCGGCTGCACAACCGGGGCGCCTTGATCGGGCGCGGGCCATGACGAAAGAGACGAGCAAATTGCGTTTATCTGCCACGACAGCGCCGGAAGGTATCAGCGCCACCCTGGCGGCCGGGGTGCGGGCCGTCGAACTGGAAGCGCGCGGCCTCACCCAATTGCGTGCGATGCTGCTGGGTCCGCTCGGCGCCGCGTTCGAGAAGGCTGTCGACCTGATTTTGACCTCGCGCGGCCGCGTGGTCGTCAGCGGCATGGGCAAGAGCGGCCATATCGGCCACAAGATCGCCGCGACCATGGCCTCCACGGGCACCCCGGCCTTTTTCATGCACCCGGCGGAGGCGAGCCACGGCGACCTCGGCATGGTGACCAAGGATGACGTACTGATCCTCGTCTCCTGGTCGGGCGAAACCGGGGAATTCCGGCCCATCATCGAATATGGCAAGCGCTTCTCCATTCCGATGATCGCCCTGACCTCGAAGCAGGACAGCACGATCGCGCGCGCCAGCTACGTCGCGCTCATTCTTCCCTCCGCCGAGGAGGCCTGCCCGAACAAGCTGGCCCCGACCACCTCCACCACGCTTCAGCTCGTCATGGGGGATGCGCTCGCCGTGACCCTGCTGGAGCGGCGCGGCTTCTCGCCGGAGCAGTTCAAGGTGTTTCACCCTGGCGGGAAGCTCGGAACCATCCTGATCCGCGCCGCCGACCTGATGCATTCCGGCCCCGACCTGCCCGTGGTGACGCCCGATACACCGGTTCCCGAAGTTCTGCTCGCCATGAGCGCGGGCCGGCTCGGCTGTGTCCTGGTGAAGGCGGAGGACGGCAGCCTGCGCGGCATCGTGACCGACGGTGATATCCGCCGCGCGGTGACGGAAGGCGATCTTGCCGGCATCGTCACCACGTTCATGACAAAATCCCCGGTGAGCGTCCCCCCCTCCACGCTCGCCAGCGAATGCGTCGCCCTGATGAACGAACGGCGCATCACCGTTCTCGTCGTGCGCGAGGGCACAAAGCCGGTCGGCCTCCTGCACATGCACGATCTCCTGAGGGCGGGGGTGGGGTGAGGGGCACAAATATTAAGCAATCCATTTTCGGAGGATTGCTTCAACGCATAGCACTCCGCATCGCTGGGCCAGCTTCAGCCGGACGAAGTCAGCGATCCTATTGCGCTGCGCCAAATCGAGCGAGCCGCACGCCGTCAGGTAGAGAGATGCAGACCGCTTAGCCAAGCATCGACCATCAATCCCCCGGTAAGCAAGCGCCCATGACGCACCCTACCCGGGCACCGCCACGCAACCAATAGCCGCACCGCAACTGGTGGTTTGGTTAGGAAACAGCCAGTATTTGCCAGGCTTGAAGGCTTGACGCAACGCAAAAAAAAATCGATTCTTCAACGGCTGAGCGAACGGAATAACCAGCACTGGCTGCCTTTTCGGTGCGTACAGCATTTGGTTGAATAGGCTTAAATTTGAACTAAAGCTTGCCTTGCAACTCGCTGCTTCATGGTTAAGGTACAAAATCAATGTGCGATTATCGAGAACCAATCAAAACACCAAGTTATACAAATAAAAATTAATGACACAACGCACACTGTTCCGCGTTCTTTATTATCCCGAAAACATTTCATCTCTATTGGAGACAGATCAAAAACACAGTAAGAGGCAATATATGTTGCAATAACTAAATACTCGTCCAACCGCGCTCGCGCTGGCGGTCCAAATCGCCACTCATGGCGCACGGTCAGCCCTTCCCTGGATATACTCGATTAAAATCATGAATGATTTCAATCAAAATAAGAACAAAGTAGCCCTTCGAATTGGCGCACCCAATTTCGGACTTCAGGATGATTCAGAATTTGTTGGGTTTAGCATCGATAGAGTTGTAAACGGGGATGATTTTATAATCATCGCAGGATGGATAATGGGATGCAGCGCGTGTCGCGTTTATTCAGACGGAATCGCGACCCCACCAGAAAGCCCTATTACTTATTTTGATCGACCAGACGTTGCGTCAGGTTATAAAGTTTCGAAAGATATCGTCAGAGGATTTCTCTCTGTAATAAAGAATCCATTAGTGAATGAATTTAAAATACTAGTTGATATCGATTCAACAGTACTTGGTCCATATTATTTTACTTCGACAGAAAATTCAAATAAAAATGTACTCGATGATTTGATACGAGATAATTTTGGTCGTCGTGGTTTCTTATTACGAAATCTGACTGACAATATAGATGTCGTGTCGTGCCTGATAAAAAATACGTCCCGAATGTCGAGCAACGTTCTGGCGCGAGGCCATTTGGATTTTGCTCGCGGCATCGTTGGTGTAGGCGGGCTTTTAATTGGCTGGGCCGCAAGCGAGCCCGCGGTGCGATTTTTCCTGGTGACCGATGAGGGCCGAGTCAAGAACTTACAGGACGCAATTCGGTGGCACCGGCAGGATGTCGCCGACGCCGTCGGTGCAGATCTAGGTGGCTACGGTAATAATGCTGCCTTTATGCAAGCGTGGAATTTTCCCCTCAGCATCGGCAGTAAAATCCGACTTATAGCAGCAACTAATGAAGAAATGTTTGAGGTCGCAAGTCTTGACTGGTCGCCCGCGCCCGTCGATCCTGTCAGTTACGCGAAATGGGCTTTTGAATTTCCAATTCCTCCGGACAAATTTTTCTCCCGTATTACAGACCAAGACGGATTTATAATCCGACATTTAATTAGCAAAAAGTTAGAACAGAGGCTCGAAACCTCGATCAAAAGTAAATCTTACGGAAAAGAAATTCAGGACCCTATTGTTACGATCGTTATTCCTATTTATGGACGCTATGATTTTATCCTAAATCAGATGTTGGAGTTTTCGCTCGACGAACGTCTCAGCCAAACTGCGGAAATTATATACGTTATAGATGATCCACGAATACTTGACCAAATTGTTAGAGAATGTCCAAATTTTTACGCTGCCTTCGGCGTGCCGTTTAAGATTATTTGGAGCGGTGACAACAGAGGTTTCGCGGGCGCGACAAACCTAGGGGCGTCAGTCGCTCGCGCGCCGCTTATATTGCTCTTGAACTCGGACGTTGTGCCCCTATCACCGGGGTGGCTGGATAAGATGGTAGCCGCCTTCAGCCAGATCCCAAATGCCGGCGCCATCGGTGCTCGCCTTCTATATCCCAACGGCGCAATTCAACATGACGGAATGGAGTTCGAATGGGACATCGGCTGGGGCGTTTACCTAAATCGCCATCCAGGAATTGGCCTTCAGGCCTCGGTCGTTGAGGAGGAATTGTCCATCTGCGTCGCAGTGACCGGGGCGTGCTTCCTGATCAGCAAAGATCTTTATTGGTCGGTGGGCGGCTTGGACGAGAAGTATATGATCGGCGATTTCGAAGATTCCGATCTCTGCCTCAAAGTACGAGAACGCGGTTTTCAAATCGGCTGCCTTAAATCCGTCTTGCTCGTGCACCTGGAGAGGCAGTCATTATCGCGCGTAGGGCTTGAAAGCTTTAGAGATAAGGTCGTGATGTACAATGCTTGGCAGCACCAATTGCGGTGGGGCACGGTGATCGACAATTTAATTGCTGAACGTAACAGCGAGAAGGATATTGTAAAGTGAAGGCGCTCGTTATTGCGCACGGCCACCCGGACTTCAATGTGGGCGGGGGCGAGTTGGCGGCCTATGATCTATTTTGTGCAATAAGAAGAAGGAAAGAAGTCACATCTGCCACCTTCCTTGGGCGCACAGACAACAAGCACATGAGGCACGGCTCAATTATGCTGAGACGCGCAGGAGAATATTTATGGCGCCAGGATATGGGCGAGTGGTTCAGACTTAGAACCGCGAACTTCACATCGATCGTGAGCTCCTTTAGAGAGTTTTTACTTTTTGTAAAGCCGGATATTATTTTCATGCATCATTTTGTCCATATGGGCATCGAAGCCCTTATGGAAATCAAGAAAACGCTACCAAATTGCCGCCTCGTTCTAACTTTGCATGAGTATACAGCAATTTGTCACCAGAGCGGGCAGATGGTAAAAAAGCAGAATAAGAAGCTCTGCTATCGTGAATCTTTCGACGATTGCAGCGCCTGCTTCCCGGATTTTTCTGGCACTGATTTCTGGTTGCGCAAACATTATATTCAGAGGCATTTTGAGGCGGTAAACACGTTTGTATCTCCGTCAATGTTCCTTAGAAATAGATTTATTGAATGGGGGATTCCCGAAGAACACATTTTTGTGATTGAGAATGGTCAGGCAGATCAGATTGTTAATCAAAGCTATCAAGCAAACTTATTTAGTACCTTCGGATTCTTCGGCCAAATTACTGCATTTAAGGGGGTTGATGTATTTTTGCAGGCGATACATCTGCTTCCCAAAGACATAAGAGCCAAATGCCGCTTCGAGGTGCATGGGGCGAATCTAGAGTCACAGGAAGCTTGGCTACAGGAGTTAATTGGGACCTTGCGCAAGCCTCTTATTGAAGAGGGAGTGTTGCGGTGGGTGGGTCCCTATGAGAGATCCGAGTTGCCCGGAAGAATGAAAAGGATTGGTTGGGTAATAGTTCCCTCCATCTGGTGGGAAAATTCCCCGATGGTTATACAGGAGTCCTTTGTCAATCAACGGCCGGTCATTTGCTCCGGTATTGGCGGCATGGCTGAAAAGGTACGTGACAGAGTTGATGGATTTCACTTTGAGGTAAAAAATCCGATGCACCTTGCAGAAGTTTTGACCGAGGCCTCTCGCGATTTTAACGTTTGGGTAAAAATGGTGAAGAATATTAAGGCGCCGATAAATTATGATCAGTGCGCTTACGAATACATGAAGCTTGCGATGCGTAAATAGTAAGTACATTGCTTTTTTATCTAGCGTGTAGTAAGTTTTTTGGTTCATCGATCATTGCGGCTGGCGCGCACCCGCATATGCTGAATCCTGTTAAAGAAACGCTCCACGAGAGTTTTTTGACGATAGAACCAGGACCTGGGCTCAGGACTCACTAATCGGTGCCAGAAGATGACGGTGGCTGCGATGCATATTGCTGAGAAGAATGTGTGGGCGCAGCTGTCGTGCCGGGTGGCGAGGCGGCGCCGGTCATTGAGCTTGGCAAACAGGGGCTTGATCTTGTGCCTTTGGCGTTCGAGGTTTTATCATGTAAGGACCGCTTGCGGCTTCGCGATGAGGGAATTGCAAGGCGTAGTACCCTTGGCGCCAAGCGCGTCTCGAAACCAAGTGCTGTCATAGCCCCGGTCGACAATCAGGTTTCTGGCCGGCGCCAAGGCGTCGAGGATCAGACGGGCGCCCTTGTGATCACTCATCTGGCGTTCCGACAAGAGCTCGATTATCGGCCGATCCTGACGTTGCCCCTCGTTGTTAATCCAGCCTGAAGTTCGTTCTGGCCGATTGCGAGGACCAGAGCATAAGGCGCAGCCGTTTTACGGAAGAGCGGATCATTTCGATCCTGAAGGAGCACGAGGCCGGAGTGCCTGTCTCCCATCTTTGCCGCAAGCACGGGGGCAGCGACGCCAGCATCTACAAGTGGAAGGTCCGGTTCGGCGGCTTGGGGGTGTCGGAAGCCAAGCGGCTGCGGGCGCTGGCCGACGCGATGCTGGATAATGTCGCGCTGAAGGATGTCCTGGGAAAGAAGTGGTGACGCCCGCTGGAGACCGCAAAGCTGTCGCCCATCTCATGGGGCGCCATGGGATGAGCGAACGGCGGACATGTAAAGCCACCGGCTTCTGCCGCATGACCGTGCGATACCGACCGAAGCGGGCCGACGACGGCGTCCTGCGCGAGCGCATGAAGGCCATCGCTCACGCGCGGCGTCGCTTCGGCTATCGACGTCTGCACGTGCTGCTGCGGCGGGAGGGTTTCACGGTCAACCACAAGCGCCTGTTCCGGCTCTATCGCGAGGAGCGCCTCAAGGTGCGGCGCCGTGGTGGCCGCAAGCGGGACATCGGGACGCGGGCCCCCATGACCATCCCGATGCGGCCGAACGAGCGCTGGTCGCTCGACTTCGTGTCGGACCGGCTCACCTGTGGCCGTCGCTTCCAGATCCTCACCGTCGTCGACGACTGCACCCGGGAAGGCCTCACCCTGGTGGCGGACACATCGCTGTCCGGCGTGCGGGTGGCCCGGGAGCTGGATCGCCTCGTGGCCGAGCGCGGCCGGCCGAAGATGATCGTCAGCGACAATGGCAGCGAGTTCACCTCCAACACCATCCTCGCCTGGGCGGACGCGGCACAGGTCGAGTGGCATTACATTGCGCCGGGCAAGCCGATGCAGAATGCCTTCATCGAGTGCTTCAACGGTCGCCTGCGCGACGAGCTTCTCAACGAGACGCTGTTCTCGGCGCTGAGCCAGGCCAGAGCGACCCTGGGCGGTTGGCGTTCCGACTACAATGGATCACGCCTACTCCGCCCTCGGCTGGCAGACCCCATCCGCCTTCGCCGCCACCTTCCATCCGCGACGGGATCTGCCGCTGCGCCAGGTCAAAAGCTCCGCGCCAGATCCCGCCACTCACCCGGCAAGCAAGACCAAATCCACCCGCCAGAACGAACTCAACGCTGGATAAAACTTGGGGGCAACGTCAGGGCAGCCCAAACGCCGAAAGTGGCTATGGTACGATTTTCGGGAGATGCCCAGACATGAAATGGCTTCATAGTGGATTTAAGTTTCATTATTAAGGGTTACTAAATACGCGAATCTGCGCTCTTCGTAGGAATCAATCAGAATCGCTGATTCGGCGACCGGTAACATTTAAGGATTTTCAATTAGATTTGATGCGATTTTCAAGTAGATTTGATGTATGGTAGAATTATTATTACGATTTAAATTCCGTTGCAACGTGCACTTGCAGTCAAGCCGTTACGTTTCGTCTGGAGCGGCCTATGCAACGTCACAAACCTAAGATCCTCATTATGATTCCTGCTGGAAAGCGCCACCAACGTGCAGGATCATGATCTACGATCAAGTCAGAGACAATTAAATAAAATCGTATTTTAATATCGACAACATGATGGTGTACGACTCTATTCTTAAGCTTTTAGATTTCACCGATATAGACGTATTAAAAATATCCGACCAAACAGAAGCGGATATTGAACGTTACAATTCTTGCTTTGACTACGTCTTACTTTGGGGATCGAATTTCATTCATGAACACATGAAATGGGAACGAGCCGCATGGGTTTTGGAGCGACTCACCATTCCGGTGTATGCGATAGGGCTTGGGGCACAGGCTGAGACCAAGCGCAACATCGAACTTCCGCCTGAAAGCGTACGGATCTGGCAGCTTATGGCAGATCGGTGCAAATCCATTGGCGTTCGCGGGGCGTATTCTGCGGACATTCTCCTGGCGAACGGCATCAATAATGTAGAGGTGATCGGCTGCCCATCCTTATTTCGCAAGCGCGACCGGAATATGTTGCTCAAGTTGAAGCCAGCAAACAAGGTTGAACGCGTAGCCTTTAGCCTAAGGTGAGAGACGAGTCATTATTACGCCGCAGATATGAGTACATTCGTGTCACGGCAGAAAGAACTTCTACTTAAAATTACAGGGAATTATGCTACGACAGTTACCATTCACGGAGAACCTGAAGAAAAGGCTTTTTTCGTTGGACATCAAGAAGGGATAGCCGTTGCAACCGAAGAATTTCGAAAATCAGGCTGGTTCGACCCCCAACATGAAGATCGCATGTTAGATATTTATAAATACAATTTGTTTCTCAATGACCGCGTGGAAGATTATGATAATATGATTTCCCAACATGATTTTGCAATCGGGTATCGGGTGCATGGAGTTCTGCCCGCGCTAGCGAATGGGATTCCAGCGTCCTTGGTTGATTACGATACGAGATCAGGAGAATTGGCGGAAACATTCTCTATTCCAAACGCATCCGATGTAGCTATTCTTGAGTCGCCTCTTGACCGTGTATTTGATCCTTCTCAGTTTGGTGACTTTATCAAAAACTTTGCAGCGAATTACGATCGATTCAAATCGTATCTCGATAGCTCCGGAATTCCCAATCGAATGTGACATCCACCTCGCCCCTTAGCTCGACTTGAATCCTGTAAAAGGTGCGGTGAAAATTATCGACGGCGTTTTGGGAGCATCGTTTAGTCTCTTAGCTCCAATCTATCGGAAAAAATATTCAAGCTCTGACTACCTGTTATAAATCGATAAGGATTGACAGTATGGCGACGTTCAGGCGAATCGTCCCGGCTATTCTGGCAGGCGGAACGGGGACGCGTCTTTGGCCGCTCTCGCGAAACACGCTGCCAAAACAGTTCCTCACTTTGACTGAAGGGCTCACCCTCTACCAGAATACGCTCGCACGGGTATCCGATAAGTCAGACTTTCATCCCCCCATTGTCGTCACGAACGACGATTTCCGTTTTTTCGCGCGCCGGCAGGCCAGCGAGATTGGGGTCGAGGCCACGGTGATCCTCGAGCCCGCACGGCGCGACAGCGCCCCTGCGCTCATCGCCGCGGCGGCGGTCGCCCAGAAGCTCCATGGACCGGATGTCCTGGTCCTCGCCCTCGCGGCCGACCATGTGGTTCTCAAACCCGAGGCATTTCTTGAGGCGGTTCGGCAGGCGGCAGAGGTCGCGGCTACGGGCAAGATCGTGACGTTCGGCATTGTGCCGGACTCGCCGCGCACCAGCTATGGCTATATCCGGCCCGGCGCGCCGCTCCCGGCCGGCGGCCATGCGGTCTCGGCGTTCGTGGAGAAGCCCGACCGAGAAACCGCATCTCGCTATCTGGCCGAGGGATTTCTCTGGAATTCGGGCAATTTTCTCTTTCCCGCGGCGCTGATGATCGCCGAGGCGGAGCATTTCGAGCCGAAGCTGACCCAAGCCGCCCTGAACGCGGTCGCAACCGCCACCGACGATCTGGGATTCATCCGTCTCGGCCGCGAGGCGTTCGAGGCGGCGCCCGCCAAGTCGATCGATTTTGCCGTGCTCGAACACACCACCAATGCGGCGGTTGTGGGCGGGGACTTCGGCTGGTCGGACATCGGCTCCTGGGATGCGGTGCGCGAGGTCGGCACGCCGGACCCGGAGGGCAATGTGGTCCAGGGATCGGTCGCCCTGCTCGACAGTCATAATTCCTATGTCCGTTCCGATGGTCCGCTGGTCACCGGCATCGGTCTCGAAGGCATGTCGGTGATCGCCACCGAGGATGCGGTTCTGGTCATGCCGTCCGACCGCAGCCAGGACGTGAAGGCGCTGGTCGCCTCGCTCAAAGCCGCCAAGATCAATGCCGCCGATGAGCATTTGAAGGTGCACCGGCCCTGGGGTACCTACCAGACGATCTGTCGCGGCGAGCGCTTCCATGTGAAGAAGATCGTGGTCGAGCCGGGTGCCAAGCTTTCCTTGCAGAAGCACCATCATCGCGCGGAGCATTGGGTCGTCGTGCGCGGCACGGCGGAAGTCACGGTGGACGACCGGACCTTTACGGTTCGGGAGAATGAATCCACTTATATTCCGTTGGGCGGCGTTCACCGCTTGGCCAATCCCGGCCGGATAGATCTCGAGGTGATCGAAGTACAGACCGGCTCCTATCTCGGCGAAGACGATATCGTCCGCATCGAGGATATTTATCACCGCTCATAATGCGATGCGGCGTACGTCGGCGCCTGACTATCCTTGGCCGAGAGGCAGGCACGCGTTGAAAATGCTGCAACTGCTCATTGACCTTGCGGGGGGCCGCGGCTAGCCTCCCGTCACACTTTTGCAACGGGGCAACGCGGGTCAAATGACATCTTTCACACCGCTGGCGATCCCCGAGGTAATGCTGATTATTCCGCCCCGGTTCAACGATCCGCGCGGCCATTTCAGCGAAACCTATGTGGAGGCCCGGTATAACGCGAACGGTATCTCCGCCCGGTTCGTCCAGGACAACGAGTCCGTCTCGGTTCCCGTCGGGACAATCCGTGGACTGCACTTCCAAGTCGAGCCGTTCGCCCAGGCGAAGCTCGTGCGGGTTCTGGCCGGTGCGGTGTTCGACGTGGCCGTGGACATCCGCAAGGGCTCGCCGACCTATGGCCGCTGGGTGGGCGCCACGCTGACCGAGGCAAACCGCGAGCAATTGTTCGTCCCGCGCGGCTTTGCGCACGCCTTTTGTACAATCGAACCGAATACCAAGGTGGCCTATAAGGTTGACGGCGTGTATTCGCGCGAGAGCGAAGGCGGCATCGCGTGGGACGATCCTGATCTCGCGATCGAGTGGCCGGTCAAGGACGCCTTGCTTTCCGACAAGGATCGCGAATGGCCGCGCCTGAAAGATTATGACAGCCCGTTCATCTACGCGTGACGGCACGACGGGGCGAAAATGGCACAACGCATTCTTGTTACGGGCGGGGCGGGCTTCATCGGCTCCGCTCTGGTGCGCTATCTCATCGCATCCACGTCCGCAGATGTCCTCACCTATGACAGCCTGACCTATGCGGGCACGCTGACCTCCCTGGCGCCGGTGATGGACAATCCGCGCCACAGCTTCGTGCAGGCGGACATTTGCGACGCCGCCGCGTTCCAGAAGGCGCTCGAAACCTTCCGCCCCGACCGCATCATGCATCTTGCGGCGGAAAGCCATGTGGACCGGTCCATCGACGGGCCCTCGGCCTTCATTACCACCAATGTCATCGGGACCTATACGCTGCTGCAAGAGGCTCTGCGCTATTGGCGCGGGCTGGAGGGCGCGGCGCGCGATGCGTTCCGCTTCCAGCACATTTCCACCGACGAGGTGTTCGGCAGCCTCGGGGCCGAGGGGTTCTTCCGCGAGGAGACGCCCTACCAGCCCAACTCGCCCTATTCCGCCTCCAAGGCTTCGTCGGACCATCTCGTGCGGGCGTGGCATCACACCTATGGCCTGCCGGTGGTGATGTCGAACTGCTCGAACAATTACGGCCCGTATCATTTCCCGGAAAAGCTGATCCCGCTCATCATCCTCAATGCGCTTGAGGGCCTGCCCCTGCCGGTCTATGGCGCGGGCGAGAATGTACGCGACTGGCTGTTCGTGGAAGACCACGCCGAGGCGCTGCACCTGATCGGCTCCAAGGGCCGTGTGGGCGAGAGCTACAATGTCGGCGGCGCCAACGAGCGGCGGAATATCGATGTCGTGCGGACCATCTGCGCCATTCTCGACGACATCCGCCCGGACGCCCGCATCGGCAAGCGCGAGGACCTGATCCGCTTCGTCACCGACCGGCCCGGCCACGACGCGCGCTATGCCATCGACTTTTCCAAGCTGAACGCTGAGCTCGGCTGGAGCCCGCGCGAAACCTTCGAAACCGGGCTGCGCAAGACCATCGAATGGTATCTCGCAAATCCCGGCTGGTGGGAGCCGCTGCGCACCCGCTATGCCGGCCAAAGGCTGGGGCTCGCCTCCTGATGCGCATCGTCCTGTTCGGCGCCAAGGGCCAGGTCGGCCAGGAACTCACCGCCCTCGCCGCGGCGCGCGGGGTCGATCTTGTCGCCTTCGAGCGCGCACAGGTCGACATCTGCGATCCAGCGGCCGTCGCCCGCGCCCTCGAGGCGAAGCGACCGGACCTGGTGGTGAACGCCGCCGCCTACACCGCCGTGGACAAGGCGGAGAAGGAGCCGGAACTCGCCACCCGCGCCAATGCGCAGGCCCCCGGCCTGCTGGCCGAACGCTGCGCCCGCTATGGCACCCCGTTGCTTCACATCTCCACCGACTATGTATTCGACGGCACGAAAAAGGGCGCCTATCTGGAGAGCGATCCCATCGCCCCGCTCGGCAGCTATGGACGCACGAAGGCGGCAGGCGAAGCCGCGGTGCGGGCGCAGAACGAGCGCCATCTGATCCTGCGCACCTCCTGGGTGTACGGGGTGTATGGCGCCAATTTCCTCAAGACCATGCTGCGCCTAGCCGGCGAGCGCGACCGCCTCACCATCGTCGCGGACCAGCACGGCTGCCCCACCGCCACGCTGGACATCGCGGAAGGTATCCTCGCCGCGGCGCAGGCCGTCGCGGACGGGACGGCGCGCTGGGGCACCTATAATCTCGCCGGCAACGGCGCCACCACTTGGCACGGCTTCGCCAGTGAAATCGTCGCCCGGGCGGCCCGCCATACCGGGCGCACGCCCGAAGTCGCGCCCATCACCACCGCCGACTATCCCACGCCCGCCCAGCGGCCCGCCAATTCGGAACTGGATTCCAGCCTGTTCGAGCGCACCTTCGGCTATCGCGCGCCGCCCTGGCGCTCGCGCGTGGCCGAAGTGGTGGACGGGCTGCTCGCCTCGACCCTCAAGGAGCCCACGTGAAAGGCATCATCCTCGCCGGGGGATCCGGCACCCGCCTGCATCCCATCACCCTCGTGGTCTCCAAGCAGCTGCTGCCGGTCTACGACAAGCCGATGATTTATTATCCCCTGTGCACGCTCATGTCGGCGGGCATCCGGGACATCCTGATTATCACCACGCCCCATGACAGCGCGCTGTTCCAGGCCCTGCTCAAGGACGGCAGCCAGTTCGGCATCAATATCACCTATGCGGTGCAGGACCAGCCGCGGGGCCTCGCCGATGCCTTCATCGTCGGCCGCGACTTCGTCGGCGACGAGCGCGTAGCCCTGGTGCTCGGCGACAATCTGTTCTTCGGCCACGGCCTGCCCGAGCTGCTCCAGGAAGCGGTTGCCCGCACCGAGGGCGCGACCGTGTTCGGCTATCCGGTGAACGATCCCGAGCGCTACGGCGTCGCCGAGATCGACGAAACGGGTCGCGTGATATCGCTGGAGGAGAAGCCGGCGGTGCCGCGCTCCAATCTCGCTGTGACGGGCCTGTATTTCTACGACAATCGGGTGGTGGACATCGCCGCCAATCTCAAGCCCTCGCCGCGCGGCGAAATCGAGATCACCGATGTCAACCGCGCCTATATGGACCTTGGGGCGCTGCATGTGAGCCTGATGGGCCGCGGCTTCGCCTGGCTCGACACCGGCACGCCGGATTCCCTCGTGGAAGCCGCGCAATTCGTCCAGATCCTGGAAAAGCGCCAGGGCCTGAAGATTTGCGCGCCCGAGGAAGTCGCGTACCGCGCCGGCTTCATCGATGCCGATGCGTTGCGGGCCCAGGGCAAGATTCGCGCGAAATCGGCCTATGGCGCCTATCTGCTGCGCCTCGCCGACGAAGGCATCTGAGCCGCGCCCGTCGGCGGGGCGCCTGCCTTTTTCGTTTGATCTGGCGCATGGCCCCTCGCCTTCGGCGCTGTCACATGTCATCGATGATGCGGCGCAGCAGTAGCGCGCCGACATCACATGATCTAAAGTGGAACGCGACATCCCACAGCGAGAACGGGTTAAACACGCAGTCAGCGTGGATTTCCCGTTTCATTCCGCCTTCCTCCTGACTGGCCGGCCATGAGCAATTTCAACGAAGAAACGGTGAAGAGCGTCCACCACTGGACCGACAATCTGTTCACTTTCACCACCACGCGCGATCCCGGTTTCCGCTTCCTGAACGGCCAGTTCGCCATGATCGGCCTGATGGTGGAGGGCAAGCCGCTGCTGCGCGCCTATTCCATGGCCAGCGCGAATTACGAGGAAGACCTCCAGTTCTTCTCCATCAAGGTGCAGAACGGCCCGCTCACCTCGCGCCTCCAGCATCTCAAGGTGGGCGACAAGATCCTGGTCGGCCGCAAGGCCACCGGCACGCTGATCCAGGACAATCTGCTTCCGGGCAAGAATCTGTATCTGCTCTCCACCGGCACCGGCCTTGCGCCCTTCCTTTCGGTGGTGAAGGACCCGGACGCCTATGAGCGGTTCGAGAAGATCGTCCTCATCCACGGGTGCCGCACCGTGGCCGAGCTGGCCTATGACGAGTATCTCACCAAGGAATTGCCGGAGAACGAATTCATCGGCGACGAGGTGAAGGCCAAGCTGATCTATTACCCGACCGTCACCCGCGAGCCGTTCCGCCACCAGGGCCGCATCACCTCCCTGATCGAGGGCGGGCAGCTGTTCGCGGACATCGGCTTGCCGCCGATTGACCCGGAGCACGACCGCCTGATGCTCTGCGGCAGCCCGGCGATGCTGAAGGACCTGGTGCAATTGCTGGAGTCGCGCGGCTTCCAGGAGGGCAGCCAGTCGCAGCCTGGGCATTACGTCATCGAGAAGGCGTTCGTCGAGCGCTGAGGCGGGACCCGGCCAGGCGCCGAGACTGCGGCCCTGAGGCCACAGAGGCGACGAATCCGCAGCATGTAGTCAGCTACATGATACCGTCTGCTTGTGCGCGAATCCGGAAAGCTGCATCTTCCCCGTGAGTTGGGAGGGGGTGGCGATGCTCAATTTCAAGCGTGCGGCGGGCGATCGCGGACGCCCCGAGGCGGGTTCGGCAGCAGAGCCCGGCGCGGGCCGCCGCAGGATGCGTCTCCCGGCTCTGTACCGGGCTCTTATGGCCGGCGCTGCCGCGACCGGACTCTCCCTTGCCGTCGCCGCGCCCGCGAGCGCCCAGAATGCCTGCCTCACCCCGGCCTGCATCGCCACGCAGAGCGCCGGCCAGGTGGGCGCGCTCTCGGCCTTCTCCACCCTCCTTGGCACGGCCCAGGGGCAAGCGTTCCTGCAAGCGGTGATGGCGAAGGAAAACGAGATCTATTTCAGCTCGACGTATGACCAGAAGAATCTCGCGGTGCTGAATGCCATCGACGCCTTCGTCCCCAACGGCGTCTCCGCGAATGTCTGGAACATGGTGAATACGCCGCTGGCACCCACCATGGTGCAGAATGCGAACAACAACCTGTTGCCCGCGAACGTCGTCAACCTGCTGAACGTGGTGCTGAACGACACGCTCCAGGTCACGGCGATGAAGAATGCCTATGCCGCAACGAATATCTACGGCACCGCCTATCAATATTCCGGGCCTGAGAACGTCGGCAATCCACGCCCGTTCCTGACTTCGCCGAGCATCGCCGCCAATCCCTGGACCGCCGGCCAGGCGGACGCCTATTCGCTCACGGGCCCTGCCTCGCAGGCCCAGCAATGGATCGACAATACCCCCTCCCCCGCCTTTCCCAGCGGCCATTCCTCCGCCGGCAACAGCACGGCGCTGACCTATGCCTGGATGATGCCGGAGCAATATCAGGCCCTGCTCGTGGCCGGGCAGGAATTCGGCCTCAGCCGCAATATCCTCGGCGTGCATTATCCCACCGACGTGATCGGCGGGCGGATCGCGGCGATGTATAATCTGGTCCAGCTTCTCGCCAATAATCCGAGCTATTCCAGCAACTTCCTTGAGGTCGCGACCGCCGCCTCGGCCGAGCTGCATGTCCAGCTCGGCAGCGCGCTTGCGGTGCCCTATGCGGCCTGCGCCGGCAACGTGGCGGGCTGCATCGCGGCCGGCGTGTTCCCCAGCGCCGCCGCGTTCAGCCAGGCGCGCCAGCAATATATTTCATCGATCACCTATGACCTGCCCTCGGTGGGGCCGACCACCGAGGCGCCGATCGTTCCCGTGAACGCGGAACTGCTGATCTCCACGCGCTTTCCGTATCTGTCGCAAGACCAGCTGCGCGACGTTCTGGCGAGCACGGAACTGCGCTCAGGCGCGCCGCTGGACGACCACCAGACCGGCTGGGCGCGGCTCGACCTCTATTCCGCAGCCGGCGGCTATGGCGCCTTCACCCGGAATGTCAGCGTCACGATGGATGCCGCAGCCGGCGGCTATAACGCCATCGACGTGTGGAGCAACGATATCTCCGGCCCTGGCGGGCTCACCAAGCTCGGCACCGGCACGCTCGTGCTCGCGGGCACCGACACCTATACCGGCGGCACCGTGGTGGGCGGGGGAACGCTCGCGCTCACCGGCTCCATCATCGGCGACCTCACGATCCTGGCGGGCGCGAATTTCGTGAGCGCGGGCGGATACAGCGTGGCGGCGAACGCGCAAATGCTCAATTCCGGGACCTTCGTTTCGGTGAACGCGCCGCTTTCCAGCAGCGGCACCTTGATCAACGGCGGCGTCCTGGATAGCGCCGTGGTCAATGCCGGCACCATGGCCAATCTCGCCGGCGGCCTGGTCACCGGTGCCATCGCCAACAGCGGGGTCCTCACCAACAACGGCACCATCAAGGGCGACGTCACCAACACCGGCACCTTCAAGGGCACGGGAGTGCTCAACGGCGCCCTTGCCAATGCCGGCATCGTGGCGCCGGGCAATTCCATCGGCACCCTGACCGTCAACGGCCCCGTCAGCTTCTCCGCCGGCTCCACCTATCAGGCGGAGATCGGCGCGCCGGGACAGAGCGACCTGATCGCCGCCACGGGGCCGATCACCATTTCCGGGGCCGCGCTGAACATCATCGCCGGCGTCGGCGCGACGCCGCAGCTCGGCGCCTACACCCTGCTCACATCGGCCTCGGGCATCACCGGCGCCTTCGCCAGCGTCAACGATCCGTTCGGCGCGGCCTATCCGTTCCTGGACCTGACCACGACGATCACGGGCAACACCCTCGGCCTGAACGTGGTGCCCGATACGGCTGCCCTCGCCGCCGCCGGCCGCACGCCCAACGAGCGCGCAGTGGGTGTCGCGCTCGGCGCCCTGCCCGCGTCCAACAGCGTGCTGCAAGCCGTCGTAGGGCTGAACGGCGCCACCGCCCCGGCCGCGTTCGACGCCCTCTCGGGCCAGATCTATGCCTCCGCAGCGACGGTATTGCAGCAGCAATCCCACTATCTGCGCGAGGCGATCGGCGCCCGCCAGCGTCAGGCGGCTGGCGGCGCGCTCCAGGCGGGGCCGCAGACCACTCAGCTCGCGCCCGGCCTTGCGGCCACGGCATGGCTCCAGGGCTATGGCGCCTGGGGGAATAGCGACGCCAGCGCCAATACCGCCGCGCTCTCGCGCTCCATCGGCGGCGTCATCGCCGGCATCGACACGCCCGTGGGCGAAGCCTGGCGCCTCGGCCTCGCCGGCGGCTACAGCCAGTCCACCTATGATGTGGATGCCCTCGCATCCTCCGGCACCAGCGACAATTACGACCTCGCGGCCTATGCCAGCACCCGCTTCGGCGATGTCGACCTGCGGCTCGGCGCCGCCTATGCCTGGCACGATCTTTCCACCAGCCGCACCGTCCTGTTTCCGGGTTTCCTGAACGGCCTCTCCTCGAACGGCAAGGCCGGCACCACGCAGCTGTTCGGCGAGGTCGCGCGGGGCTTCACCGCCGGCGCCACCCAGTTTGAACCCTTCGCCGGCCTGGCCTATGTGCACCTCGATATGGACGGCTTCACCGAATCCGCCGGCGCGGCGGCGCTGACCACCGGCGGCATGACGCAGGACAACAGCTTCACCACGCTCGGCCTGCGCTTAAGCCAGAGCATGGCGCTCGGCGCCGGCACGCTCACGGCGCGCGGCGGGCTTGCCTGGCAATACGCCTTCGGCGACCTCAATCCGGACATCGGCCTCGCCTTCGCCGGCGGCGGCGCCCCCTTCACGGTGAGCGGCGCGCCCATCGGGCGCAATGCGGCGCTGGTGAATGCGGGGCTCGATTTCCGCGCCACCGCCAATATGGTGCTCGGCATCAGCTATGGCGGGCAATTCTCCGACCAGGGCATGGACAATGCGCTCAACGGGCGCCTCGCCATCAGCTTCTGATCCTCCGCCCGATCCCTGGGCCCGGATGCCTGCGGCAGCCTATTTCCCGAGGCGCGGAGGTTTCATTGCCGAATTGTAATAAATCCGCACCGAAGAAACGAGACGATCCGGCTTTCCACTCTGGATTTATAATCATTCCATTAATCTGCGCCCGTATTGAGGAACACAAGTGCGGTTGATATGCCATAGCCTGGATTTTTACTGCCGCTAATGCCCGGGCGGCTCCAGGATATTGAGCATGTTGAAGGCCATCTGGTTTCAGATTCATTGGTTCCTCGGCGTCACCGCCGGCATCGTTCTGGCGGTGGTGGGCGTCACCGGGGCCATGCTCTCGTTCGAGGACGAAATCCTCGCCGCGCTCAATCCCGGAATCATCACGGTGCAGCCGGCGCCCGCCGGCCCGCTAGCGCCCGACCAATTGCTGGAGCGCATCCGCGCCAATGCGCCGGGCAAGACGCCCACCGCCCTGATGGTTTCCTTCGACGCGACCCGCGCCGCGCGCGTCACCTTCGCGCCCCCGCCCCCGCCGGCCGGCGCGCCCGCCGCCGGTCCCGGCGGGCCGCGTGGCGAAAACCGCCATGTGAACCCCTATGACGGGGCACTGCTGGGCGAGGTGCAGGGCCAGGCCTTTTTCCGCTTCGTCATGCAGGTGCATCGCTGGCTTGCGGCGGGCGATGTGGGCAAGCAGATCGTCGGTGCATCCACCATCGGCCTGATCGTGCTGTCGCTCTCGGGCCTCTATCTGCGCTGGCCGCGCCGCGCGCTCGACTGGCGCAACTGGCTGCGGCTGGATTTCGGGCGGCGGGGCCGCAGCTTCCTGTGGGAATTGCATTCCGTCATCGGCACCTGGGTGCTGCCGTTCTATCTGCTCGCCTCCCTGACGGGCCTTTATTGGTCCTATGACTGGTACCGCGGCGCGCTGTTCGATCTCACCGGCACGCCCCGCCCGGCGGCGCAGCAAGCTGCGCGCCCCGCCGGTCCGCCGCCCGGCGCGCCGGCAGCGGCTCCGGCGAACGCGTCCCCGCCCGGCGAGCGTGCGCCCCGCGAGGGACGTGACGCGCGCAACGGGGCGCCGCTGAATCTCGCCGCGCTCTGGCCGGCATTCGTGCGCGAATCCGGCGGCTACAGCACCGCAACCCTGCGCCTGCCCCAAGGCAATGCGCAGACCCTCACCATCACCTACCAGCCCGTGAATCCGGCCCACGAGCGGGCGAACAACACCCTGGTCCTGGATGCCGCGGGACAGGTGCGCGAGCATCGCCGCTATGACGACCTGCCCGGCGGGCAGAAGCTGATGGCCAGCATCTTCCCTTTGCATTCCGGCGGCTATTTCGGATTTACCGGCACCTTGCTGATGATGCTGGCGAGCCTGTTGATGCCGCTGTTCGCCGTCACCGGCTGGATGCTCTATCTCGACCGGCGGAAGAAGAAGCGCGCGGCGCGCGCCGCCGCAGCCCCGGTTGCGGCGTTGCCGGCGCCCGAGGCCGCGCCGGTGCTTGTGGCCTATGCCAGCCAGACCGGCACCGCCGAGCGCCTCGCCTGGCAGAGCGCGAGCGCCCTTCAGGCCGCCGGGCTGCCGGTGACGGTGACCTCGCTCGCCGGCCTTGCGCCCGAGGCGCTGGCGAACACGAAGCGCGCGCTGTTCGTGGTCTCCACCTTCGGCGCGGGGGAGCCGCCCGACGCCGCCCGCGCCTTCGCCCGGCGCATGGGCGCGCGCAAGTCGCCGGAGGGACTGGCGAATCTCGATTACGGCGTGCTGGCGCTGGGCGACCGGTCGTTCCCGCATTTCTGCGGCTTCGGCGCGGACCTCGACGCCTGGCTGCGCATCCATGGCGCGACCCCGCTGTTCGACCGGGTCGATGTGAACATGGAGGATGCCGGCGCGCTGCGCCATTGGCAGCAGCACCTCGGCACATTATCCGGCCTCACCACCCTGCCGGACTGGAGCCAGCCCGATTACGAGGACTGGCGCCTCGTCGGCCGCCGCCGGCTCAATGCCGGCAGCGTGGGATTGCCGACCTTCCACGTCGCCCTCGAGCGGGAAGGCGCGCCCGCCAGTTGGGCGGCCGGCGACATCGCCGAAATCGGCCCGCGCCTCGATCCTGAAACGGTCCGGCGCACCCTCGATGCCTTGAAGCTCGACGGCGATGCCACGGTGACCCACGGCGGGCAGACCCTGGCCCTGCGGGACCTACTGGCGCGCAGCCTTCAACCGGACGCGCAGGATTGGCCCGGCGCCGCGGCGCAGGCGGTCGCCGACGGCGTGAAGCCCCTGCCCCACCGCGAATATTCAATCGCCTCCATCCCCGAGGACGGGCGCCTGGAACTGCTGGTGCGCCAGACCCGCACGCCCGAGGGCGGCTATGGCCTCGGCTCCGGCTGGCTGACCCGCCATGCGGCGGACGGTGGGCGGATCGCCCTGCGCATCCGCTCCAATCCCGCTTTCCACGGCCCGGATGACGCCCGGCCCCTGATCCTGATCGGCAACGGCACCGGCCTTGCCGGCTTGCGCGCCCATCTCAAGCGCCGGGTACGGGCGGGGCACGACGCCAATTGGCTGATCTTCGGCGAGCGCAGCCAGACGCACGACTTCTATTTCCGCGACGAGATCACCGCATGGCAGAGCGCCGGCGCGCTGGCACGGCTGGACCTTGCCTTCTCCCGCGATCAGGCGGAGCACGTCTATGTTCAGCATCGCCTGAAGGAGGCCGGTGCGGAGGTGGCGCGCTGGATCGAGGCCGGCGCCTCCATCTATGTGTGCGGCAGCCTCCAGGGCATGGCCCCGGCGGTGGACCATGTGCTCACCGAGCTGATCGGCGCCGAAGCGGTGGAACAGCTTGCCGCCCAGCGCCGCTATTGCCGCGACGTCTATTGAGGGCAGGGACGCCCGGCCCTCAGTCGAGCACGGCCGCCTTCAGCAGGCACACCATGAAGGCGGCGGCCGGCTCCGTGCCGAGGTTGCGGATGACATGGCGGCGGTCGCAGCGATAGCGCACCGTCTCGCCCGCCTTCGCGGTTTCGGTCACGCCACCCACCTCGATGGTGAGCGTGCCCGCCGTCACCGTCAGGCATTCGATGGAGCCGATCTGGTGGCCGTCGGAGTCCAGCTCGCCGCCCGGCTCGGCGAAGAATTCATAATATTGCAGCCACTCCACCGTCTTGATCCAGCCGATGATGGAGAGCCGGCACAGGCCGTCCTGCGAGACCAGCATGGGCGTTTCGGCGCGGGTCAGCTTCTCGATGAACGGCGCCTCGTCGGAGGAGGCGAGCACGCGTTCCACCGTCATGTCCAGCGCATGGGAGAGCCGCCAGACGGTCGCGAGGGTGGGATTGGTCTCGTTGCGCTCGATCTGGCTGATGATGGATTTCGCCACGCCGGACTGCTCGGAAAGTTCGGACAGCGAGAGATTATAGGCCTTGCGCAGCCGCTGGATGGTCTTGCCCAATTGGCCGGTCATCGCCTGGGCACCGTCCTCCGGACCCCGCTCGGTGCCCTTCTCCCGCTGCTGCGCCATGCCTTATCCCTTTTGCCGAACGATCGTTCGCCGCACCGGACGATACTGCGAAAAACCGTTCATGCAAGGCGGTTTCAGGGCCGATCCGCTCAATTGTCCCATAGGGCATGGAAATGGTGCACGGGGCCGTGTCCGCGCCCCACATCCAGGCGATCGGCGGCGGCGATGGCCCCGGTGATATAAGCCTTTGCGGCCCGCACGGCGCCGTCCAGATCCGAGCCCTTGGCAAGGCCTGCGGCAATGGCGGAGGACAGCGTGCAGCCGGTGCCGTGGGTATTGCGGGTGGCATGGCGCGGCGCGGACAGGCGCAGCACCCCGTTCGGGCTCACCAGCAGATCGATGCTCTCCGGCCCCGAGCCATGGCCGCCCTTCATGAGCACCGCCCCGCAGCCGAGCGCCAGCAGCGCCTCGCCCTGCGCAAGCATCTCCTCTTCGTCGCGGGCCGGGGCGAGATCCAGCAGGGCCCCGGCCTCGGGCAAATTGGGCGTGATGAGGGCGGCCCGGGGCAGCAGGACGTCCTTCAGGGTCGCGATGGCGGCATCCTCCAGCAGACGCGCGCCGGAGGCGGCGACCATCACCGGGTCCAGCACCACCGTGCGGGCCTGGTGCCGCGCCAGCCCGGACGCCACCGCCTCGATCCCCGCCGGGCGCGAGAGCATGCCGATCTTCACCGCCGCCACCTTCAGGTCGCTGAACACGGCGTCGATCTGCGCACCGATGAAGTCCGGCGGCACGTCGTGGATGGCGGTGACGCCCATCGTGTTCTGGGCGGTCAGCGCGGTCAGCACGCTGGCGCCATAGACGCCGAGGGCGGAAAAAGTCTTCAGGTCCGCCTGGATGCCGGCGCCGCCGCTTGAATCCGAGCCGGCAATGGTTACGGCGATGGGGATGAGGCTCTGTGACACGCGGCAGCTCCGACGGGCATGGAGGAGGGCGCGGGAAGCCGAAGGATGCGGCGCGGACGGGCCTGCCGGAACGGCCGCCCTCGCGCGATCTCGGTTTCCTTCGCCGGCATGATCCGGATCAGGTTCGCGGGTTGGACAAGCCTCTCAGCCCCGCATGATGCGGGACACCCCGACGAGATGGCTTAGATGTAGAGAACCCCTGCCCGCCCATCAAGCCCGGCCGGTGGCGGCGGGCCAACCCATGCGGCCTGTGCCCTTGCAAGGCGGCGGCCTTTTCGCCACCTTGGCGCCGCCCGCCAGGGGCCGCGCCAAGGAGAGTTTCCGTGATCGCCTTCTTCGTCCAGATCAAATGCCAGCTTGGGAAATCCTACGAGGTGGCCAACGCTTTGGCGGATGCGGAGATCGCTTCGGAGATTTATTCCACCGCCGGCGATTTCGACCTGCTGGTGAAATTCTATGTGCCCAAGGATACCGATATCGGCCATTTCGTGAACGAGAAGGTGCAGAAGCTGGAGGGCATCCAGGACACGCGCACCATCATCACCTTCAAGGCGTTCTGAGGCTCCGCCCCTCGCCGCCCCGGAAAATGTTTCACGTGAAACAAGGACTTGCCGCAGACGAACAGTGGTTTCGTGGCGCTTCTCCGCGGCTCCACGGCGGTTGAAACCGCGATTTCCGCCGAAGCTGCGCCGATGAATTTCGGCAAGGCGCCGACGCCGGCGCCCGCCGGCCCGCATGCCCCGCGTCCGCCGAATGGCGCCCCGGATCCTACACCAGCCCCGCAAGGCCGAGCGCGCCGCCCACCGCGATCAGCCAGATCGGATTGAGCCGCGTCGTCAGCGCGCCGACCGCGGCGAAGGCGGTGACCCCATAGGCCAGCCAATGGGTGTCGGCGAGGCGCATGAGGATATAGGCGCTCGCCAGCACGATGCCGATGGTCAAGGCCGCCAGCCCGCGCTGGATGGCGATGCGCAGCGGCGCGTCGCGGAAGCGGTGGGACAGGCGCGACATGCCATAGGCCGCGGCCCCCGCCGGCACGCACATGACGAAGGTGCAGGCGATCGCGCCGGGAATGCCCGCCACATACCAGCCGATCAGCGTCACCAGCAGCACGTTTGGGCCGGGCGTGACCTGGGCGATGGCGAACAGGTCGGCGAACGTGTCGCCGCTCATCCAGCCATTGGCCTCCACCGCCATGCGGTGCAGCTCGGGGATGACCGCGTTCGCCCCGCCGATGGCGAGGAAGGAGATGACGAACATATGGGCGACGAGGTCGCCCAGGGGATCGCGCCCGCTCATCGCGACCACCGCCACGCGGCGATGATGGAGAACGGCGCCAGCACCAGGATCACCAGCAGCAGCGGAAAGCCCATCAGCCCGGCGCCGGTGAAGGCGAGCGCGGCGAACACCAGGGCGATGGGATTGCGCCGCTCGACGAAGCCCATCTTCAGCCCCAGCGCCACGAACAGCCCGACCGCCGCCGCCGAAATGCCCCGCAGCATGCCGGAGACGGCGGGCAACTGGCCGTAATGCACATAGAGCGTCGCCAAAGTCAGGCCGATGATGCAGGGCGCGATGATGAGCCCGCCGAAGGCCGCCGCCGCGCCCGCGATGCCGCCGAATCGCGCGCCGACGCAGAACGACATGTTGACGATGTTCGGCCCCGGCATGAGCTGGCAGATGGACAGCAGCTCGTTGAACTCGCGCGCACCCAGCCAGCGGCGCTGCTCCACAAGCTCGCGCCGCGCGAACGGCAGGGCGCCGCCGAAGCCGGAAAGGGCGATGCGCAGGAAGCCGAAGAACAGCTCCGGCACACGCGGCGGCGGGGCCTCGCCCGCCTCGGAGCGCAGGTCGTCGGAGGTGGATTCCCGGCGGGCGGGGCTCATGGTCTTGCCTTCATGGGCCAGTCGTCTCCTGCCGCGCACGCCGCGCTTCTTCCGGCGCGGCCTTCGCTTGCAATGTTCAGGGCACGGTGCGCGGCGCGCGGCGATGTTCCCGCCACGCGAGGCCTGCGCCCGCGGCCACCACCAGCGCGGCACCGCAGAACATGAGCGGATGGGGCCATTCGTGGAAGAAGATGGCGCCGAACATGACCGCCCACAGCAGCGTCGCATAATTGAACGGCGCCACCACGGAGGCCGGCGCCTGGCGGTTCGCGGCGGTCAGGAAAATCTGTCCCATGCCGCCGGCGATGCCGATGCCGGCCAGCGCCAGCCCTTCGCGCCAGCTCGGCAGGGTCCAGCCGAAGGGCGCCGTGGCAAGGCCCGCGAGGCTCGCGACCGAGGAGAAATAGAACACGATGGCGCCGGTGGTCTCGGTCTGCGTCAGGCGACGCACCTGCGTCACGGCGAAACCGGCCCCCACCGCGCCGGCCAGCGCGAAGCCGACGCCGATCACCACCCCCTCGGTGCGCAGGTCGCTGGGCGAAAACGCCGGCCAGAGCATGATCAGAATGCCGAGGAACCCCAGCGCCACGGCGCACCAGCGATAGCTCGGAACGCTCTCGCGCAGCAGCAGCGCGGCCAGCACCACCGCCACCAGCGGCGTGACGTAAGTGATCGCCACCGCCTCGGCGAGGGGAATGAAGGCGAGCGCGGCGAAGCCGGCCCACATGGCGGCGACGCCCACCGTTCCCCGCACCACATGGCCGAAGGGCGCACGCGTCGCGAGCGCCGAGCGCAATTCCCCGCGCCACGCCAGCCACACCACCACCGGCACCAGGCCGACGAAGCTGCGGGCGAACACGATCTCGCCGCTCGGCACGTCGTCGGCCACGGCGCGCACGAGCGCGGACATGATCGCGAAGGCGAGCGTGGCGCCCAATTGAAAGAGGATACCGGCGATGGCGTTCATTATGAGTCTTGTGTGGCGCGCTGCGCCCGCCGGGCGCACCGCCATGGCGAGAACCGCCATATAGCGTGGAGATTGGTAAAAGAGTCATGCCCGATCCACATGCCGGCGGCGCGAGCATTTCCCCCAGCGCCGGGCAAGCGGAACCGTGGCCGGAGCGGATCGGCCGTGGTGGCTCGGCGCCCTTTGCAGGCGCCGCCATGCAACGGGCGCGTCCCGTGCATCCACGCCGAACCGCCGGCACCGGCTTGCCCGCATGCGCGCAGGCCGGGCCGCACGGGTCCCCGTGCGCAGACCGGGCGCGCGGCTCAGCGGGCGGCGGCGATGGCGGCGAAGACGGCGGCGGGGGTGGCGGGCATGTCCATCTGGCCGATGCCGTAGCGGCGCCACAAGGCATCCACCACCGCATTCATCACCGCCGGGCAGGAGCCGATGGCCCCCGCCTCGCCCGCGCCCTTCACCCCCAGCGGATTGGTGGCGCAGGGCACGTTGCGGGTTTCGAAATGGATCGGCGGCAGGTCTTCCGCCCGCGGCAGGGCATAATCCATGAAGCTCGCGGTCAAAAGCTGGCCTTCGGCATCATAGACCGTACGCTCCAGCAGCGCCTGGCCGACGCCCTGCGCCACCCCGCCATGCACCTGCCCTTCCAGCAAAGCCGGCGTGATGACGGCGCCGAAATCGTCCACGATCACGTAGGAGACAAGCTCCACCGCGCCCGTATCGGGATCGATCTCCACCTCGCAGGCGTGGGTGCCGTTGGGATAGGTGGCCTCCGGCGGGGCGAAGGCGTCCTGGGCGTTCAGCAGCTCGGGCGTGGCGGCCGGATGCACCGCCAGTTCGGCCAGCGACAGGCGACGGTCCGTGCCGGCGACTTCCACGCCGCCCGCTTCGAGCTCGATATCCCCCACATCGGCTTCCAGCGCCTCGGCGCCCAGCTCCCGCAGGTTCTGCGCAAGCCGGCGCGCCGCCCCGGCCACCGCCGCCCCACCCACCGGAATGGAGCGCGAACCGCCGGTGCCGCCGCCGGTCTTGGTGGCGTCCGTATCGCCCTGGTGCACCACGATCTGCTCCAGGGGCACTTTCAGATGGGCGGCGGCGAGATGGGCATAGGCGGTCTTGTGCCCCTGCCCGGTGGATTGCGTGCCGATGCGCAGGGAAACGGTGCCGTCGCCCTCCAGCCGCAGATAGGCCGGCTCCGGGGAACCGCCGCCGCAGGCCTCGATATAAGAGGCGAAGCCGAAGCCCCGCAGGCGCCCGCGCGCCTCGGACGCGGCGGCGCGTTCCGCGAACCCCGCCTTGTCCGCCACCTCCAGCGCCCGCGTCATGTGGCCGTCGAACTCGCCGCTGTCGTACCTGCGGCCGGAACAGGTCTGGTACGGCATGGCGGAGGGCGGGATGAAATTGAGGCGCCGCAGGTCCTCCGGCGCGATCCCGGCCTCGCGCGCGGCGGCGTCCACCAGCCGCTCGATCACATAGGCGGCCTCGGGCCGGCCGGCGCCGCGATAAGCATCCACCGGCACGGTGTGGGTGTAGACGGCCCGCACCCGCACGTGAAACACGGGAATGGTGTAGAGGCCGGGCAGCATGCTCGCCCCGCCCACCGGAATATAGGCGCCGTAATAGGCCATATAGGCGCCGAGATTGGCCAGCGTATCCACGCGCAGGGCCAGGAACCGGCCGTCCTTGTCCATGGCCAGCTCGGCGGTGGTGATGTTGTCGCGGCCGTGGCTGTCGCCCGCGAAATGCTCGCCGCGGTCGCCGATCCAGGCCACCGCCCGGTTCAGCCGGCGCGCCGCCAGCGCGGCCATGGGATATTCGCCGAACGGGAACATCTTGGTGCCGAAGCCGCCGCCCACGTCCGGCGTCACCACGCGCAGCTCCTCGCGCGGCCAATTGAGGATCTTGTCGGCGATGGCGTCGCGCAGCAAATGGCTGCCCTGGCTGCCGAGGGTGAGGCGCACGCGGCCGCCCTCCTCCACCTCGGCGAGCACGCCGCGCGTCTCCATGTAATTGGTGACCAAGCGATTGTTGACGAGCCGCACCTTCACCACCCGGTGCGCCGAGGCGAAGGCGGCAGTCACCCCCGCCTGGTCGCCCAATTCGCTGGTGAAGGCGATGTTGTGCGCCCGCTCCTCGAACAGAAGCGGCGCGCCGTCGGCGATCGCGGCTTCCATGTCGGCGACGGCGTCGCGCGGCTCCCAGTCGATCTCGACGGCTTCGGCGGCGTCGCGCGCGGCGTCCAGCGTGTCGGCGACGATGAAGGCCACCGGCTCGCCCACATGGCGCACCACGCCTTCCGCCAGCACCGGGTGATGGGGCTTCCACATATGGGCCTCGCCCACCACCGCGACGCTCGCCGCCACCGGCAGGCCGCCGCAGCCCGCGAAATCATCGGCGGTCAGCACCAGGTGAACGCCCGGCATGGCCTTGACCGCATCGAGATCGCCGAAGGCGAAGCGCGCATGGGCATAAGGCGAGCGCAGCACATAGCCCTGCAACGCCCCCGCCCGCGCCGCGATGTCCCCGACATAGCGGCCGGCGCCGGTGAGCAAAGCGGGATCTTCCAGGCGGGTGAAGGGCTGGCCGTGGCCGAACTTGAGGGCAGTCATGCAACATCGCTCCATGCGCGCCGGGCGGCGAAGGCGAAAAGGTGCGCGGCCAGCGCCCGCTCGCGACAGCGCCGCCGCGCACGACCGGCCGGCGGCGGCGCCGGCGAAGGGACAAGCGGGGCGGCGGGACACGAACGGGGCGGGACGCTCTTCGAGCAAATGGTCACCCCGCCGCCCGGGCGCAAGCGCGAGCGGCGTGGGCTGTGCGGCGCACCATAACCCTCAGGCGCGGGCGCGCGCCAGATCCGCCACCATCTGTGCCACCGCCGCGCGCGCCGCCTCCACCACCTGCGGATCGCGCGAGCGCACGACGATATTGGTGTTGGGCCCGCTCTCGTCGAAGAACGGATAGGAGCCGATGGTCGCCTCGGGATATTGCGCGGCGATGGCTTTCAGGGGCGCAGCGATATCGCCCTCGCGCGCATCGGCGCGCACGGTCTGCGACAGCATGGGCGCGTTGGAGCGCAGGGTGGGGATGATCTCCTCCAGCATCGCCTGCATGATGCGCGGCACGCCGGCCATCACATACACATTGCCGATGTTGAAGCCGGGCGCCTTGGACACCGAATTGACCACCAGCGCGGCGCCGGCGGGAATGCGCGCCATGCGCAGGCGCGCTTCGTTGAGGTCCTTCTCGGCGATATATTCCAGCAGCATGGCGCGGGCGCGCGGATCCACGTCGATGCTGACGCCGAACGCCTTGGCCACCGCGTCCGCCGTGATGTCGTCGTGGGTGGGGCCGATGCCGCCGGTGGTGAAGACGTAGGTGTAGCGCGCGCGCAAGGCGTTCAGCGCCGCAACGATGTCGTCCTCCACGTCCGAGACCACCCGCACCTCCCGCAGATCGACGCCCGCTTCGGTGAGTCGCTCGGCGATATGGCCGATATTCTTGTCCTTGGTCCGGCCGGAGAGGATTTCATCGCCGATCACCAGGAGAGCCGCGCTGACAATTTGCGCGCCGAGTGCTTCGCTCATGTCGCCTTCCCTTGCACCGCCCGATGACAATCGGCGGATTTTTGCCTAAAACTTAGCCATTGCCATTCCGCCGCAGAGGCGAAGGGTGGACTTGCTGCCATTATCTCTTCCTTGGCACGATGTTTGTACATAGGATTCGATCAAGCGGAGTGGCAGTCCCAATGCGGCGCGCGTTCGACGAGATGTCCTGTGAAGACGGCACGGTCCGTCAGGCTTATGATTCGCTCAATCGGTGGTTGAGCAAGGTTCCGCACGAGGTTCTCGACCAGCGCCGGAAGGAGGCGGAGTTCATTTTCCGGCGCATCGGAATCACGTTCGCCGTCTATGGCGAGCAGAATGCGCAAGAGCGGCTGATCCCGTTCGACATCGTTCCCCGCATCATCACCAACGAGGAATGGGGCCGCCTCGCGAAGGGGCTGGAGCAGCGCGTCAAGGCGCTGAACATGTATATCAGCGACGTCTACGGCAAGCGTGAAGTGCTCAAGGCCGGCGTGGTGCCGGAGGATCTGGTCTATCAAAATCCCGCCTTCCGGCCGGAGATGAACGGCCAGCGCGTGCCGCACAACGTCTATGTGCACATCGCCGGCATCGACATCGTGCGCACCGACCCCGACACCTTCTACGTGCTGGAGGACAATGCCCGCACGCCGTCCGGCGTCTCCTACATGCTGGAGAACCGGGAAATCATGCTGCGCCTGTTCCCCGAGCTGTTCGCGCAGCATCGCGTGGCGCCGGTGGAGAAATATGCCGACGACCTGCTGGCCACCCTGCGCTCGCTCGCCCCGCGCGGCGGCAACGAGCCCAACGTCGCGATCCTGACCCCCGGCATCTATAATTCGGCTTATTACGAACACTCCTTCCTGGCCGACAAGCTGGGCGTCGATCTGGTCGAGGGCCGCGACCTGTTCGTGAAGGACAATGTGGTGTTCATGCGCACCACCGAGGGTCCGAAACGCGTGGACGTGATCTATCGCCGCCTCGACGACGATTTCATCGATCCCCTCGCCTTCCGGCCCGACAGCGTGCTCGGCGTGCCGGGGCTGATGAGCGCCTATCTCTCCGGCAATGTCACGCTGACCAATGCGGTGGGCACCGGGGTTGCGGACGACAAGGCCGTCTACAGCTACATGCCGGACATCATCCGCTTCTATCTCGGCGAGGAACCCCTGCTGCCGAACGTGCCGACCTGGCGCTGCCGCGAGCCGGAGCATCTCGCCTATGTGCTCGATCATCTGAGCGAGCTGGTGGTGAAGGAAGTGCACGGCTCGGGCGGCTACGGCATGCTTGTGGGGCCCATGGCCGACAAGGCGCAGATCGAGATCTTCCGCGCCAAGCTGAAGCACGACCCGGCCAATTTCATCGCCCAGCCGACGCTTGCCCTTTCCACCTGCCCGACGCTGGTGGAAAAAGGCATCGCGCCGCGCCACGTGGACCTGCGGCCGTTCATCCTGACCGGCAGCGACAAGGTGCGCATCGTGCCGGGCGGGCTGACCCGCGTCGCCATGAAGGAGGGATCGCTGGTGGTCAATTCCAGCCAGGGCGGCGGCACCAAGGACACCTGGGTTCTCGACGCCTGAACCGCGGCTTCGACATGTCTCGCGGTGCCGCACCCGCGGCACCCTTCTCATCCTTCTGCCAGATGGGCTGACCATGCTCTCCCGCACCGCCGAAAACCTCTATTGGCTGTCGCGCTATGTGGAGCGCGCCGATTGTCTCGCGCGTATCCTCGATGTCGCCCAGCGCCTGTCCTACACCCCGGTGCCCGCCGAGGGGCCGACCAACGAATGGGGCTCGGCCGTGCTCACCGCCGGCTGCGCCGAGGAATTCATCGCCCGCCACGGGCCGCTGGAGGAGGCCAACGAGGACCATGTGGTCTCCTTCCTCGCCTTCGACCTCGACAATCCCAGCTCCATCCGCAACTGCTTCGAGGTCGCGCGCACCAATGCGCGGTCCGTGCGCACCGCGCTCACCTCGGAGATGTGGGACGTCATCAATTCCTCCTGGATCGAGCTGCGCTCGTTCCCCGACAAGGCGCTGAGCCGGGAGGAGCTGGCGCGGTTCCTGGCGTTCGTGAAGGAAACCTCGCTGCGCTTCGACGGCGCCACCTTCCGCACCATGCTGCGCAACGACGCCTATTGGTTCACCCGCGCCGGCGCCCATGTGGAACGTGCCGACAACACCGCGCGCATCCTGGATGTGAAATACCATGTGCTGCTGCCCGAGCAGGAGCATGTGGGCGGGCCGCTGGACTATTTCCAATGGGCCTCGATCCTGCGCTCGGTCTCCGCGCTCACGGCGTTCCACTGGGTGTATCGCGACAGCGTGAAGCCCTGGCTCGTGGCCGATCTTTTGATCCTCAACCGCGCCATGCCGCGCTCGCTCGCGAGCTGCTACGACAATCTCTCGCGCTGCCTGGACGACATCGCCGGCGCCTATGGCCGGCAGGGTCCCGCCCAGCGGCTCGCGCGAACCACCCAGGCGCGGCTGTCAAACCGGACCATCGAGGATATCTTCCAGAGCGGCCTGCACGAGTTCATCAGTGAGTTCATCACCGACAACAACAAGCTGGCCGCCGAGATCACGGAACAATATCTCGTCTGACGGCTCCCTTTGCCGATCAGGATTGGATGAGGCGAGGGCAGAACAATGCGGGTTCGCATTTACCATCAGATCATCCACAAGCTGGAACCGGGGCTGCGGATCGCCACGGCCACCATCAAGCTCACACCCCGCAATCACGAAGGCCAGCACATCGTGCGCTGGCCGCTGGACGTGCACCCCGACTGCCGCCTCTATTCCCACGAGGATGCGTTCGGCAACCTGTGCCACACCTTCTCCGTCGAGGGGCCGCTGGAGCAGATCACCTTGCTCGCCGAGGGCGACGTGGAGACCCGCGACATGACCGGCGTGGTCCGCGGCACGGTGGAGCGCTTCCCGCCGTCCCTGTTCCTGCGGCAGACCGATTTCACCGTTCCGGACGCGAAGATCGAGGCCCTGGCGGCGCAGGCGGCCGATGCCGACGGCCCGCTCGCCCAGGCCCATGCCCTGATGGCGCTGGTGCATGACGCCATCGAGGAAATTCCCGTCGAAAGCGCGGCCTTGGCGCGCGCGGCCGCCGCCGTGCTCGCGGGCGGCGAAGGCACGTCGGGGGAAATCGCCCATGTCTTCACCGCCGCCGCGCGCCACCTGCGCATCCCGGCGCGGCACATCTCCGGCTATGCGACGCAGGACGACGAGCCCGGCACCGCCCGCGAATGGGCGGAAGTGCATGTGCCCAAGCTCGGCTGGGTGGCGTTCGACTGCGGGCGCAAGGTCTGCGCCACGGAAGAGCATGTGCGGGTGGCGGTGGCGCTGGATTCCCTCGGCGTCGCTCCGGTGCGCGGCACCGGCATCAACGCCAGCACGGAAGCCACGGCCAATGCCGTCACCTATGCCGCGCGCCACGGCCAGAGCCAGAGCCAGACCCAGGAATGAACGGGGGGTGAACGGGGAATGATCCGGACACGGCACCGAACCGGCGGCGCCGCGCGGATCGCGGGCTGGCGGGTCCCGGCACCCCCGCGCCCGCCCCTTTGGGCTTGACCCCGGACGCATCCCTTGCGATGCGGGCGCACCATATCCGGCACCGGGAGGCATTCATGAGCGAGACGCCCGCCTACGATCCCGCCAATATCTTCGCCAAGATCCTGCGCGGCGAGCTGCCGGCGCACAAGGTCTATGAAGACGACCGCGCCCTGGTCTTCCTCGACATCATGCCGCGCGCCCCCGGCCATGCGCTGGTGATTCCCAAGGCCCCCGCCCGCAACATCCTGGACATCGCGCCCGACGACCTCACTTATGTGGCCCGGATCGCCCAGAAGGTCGCCAAGGCCGCGATGACGGTGTTCGCGGCGGACGGCATCACGGTGCAGCAGTTCAACGAGGCCGCCGGCGGGCAGGAGGTGTTCCACCTGCATGTGCACGTCATCCCGCGCCACGCGGGCGTCGCGCTGAAGCCGCCGGTCTCCTTCCGGGAAGACAATGCGGTGCTGGCGGACCAGGCGGCGAAGCTCAAGGCAGAACTCGCCCGGTGAGCGCGCGCCGCGCCGCCCCCGGCGCCGGCGTGCGCATCCATGCGCCGGCGCGGCTGCATCTCGGCTTTCTCGACCTCGGCGGCGCGCTGGGCCGGCGTTTCGGCAGCCTCGGCCTGACCCTGGAGGCGCCGGAAACATGCCTGCGCATCGCGGTGGCGGAGCGCGATGGCGTCGCGGGTGCCGACGCCGATCGCGCGGCGCGGGCGCGGGACCTGGTGCGCGCGGCGCTTGGCATCGACCTGCCGCTGGATCTCGTGGTCGAGCATGCGCTTCCGGCCCATGGCGGCCTCGGCTCCGGCACCCAGCTGGCGCTTTCGGTGGCGATGGGCGTGGCACGCCTTGCCGGGCGTCCGCTGGAGGTGCGCGACGCCGCCCGCCTGCTGGGGCGCGGGCGGCGCTCGGCCATCGGCATCGGCGCCTTCGAGACCGGCGGCGTGATTCTCGATGGCGGCAAGCCCCTGCATGCAACCGCGCCGGACGTGGGCGCCGCGCCGCCCATTCTCGCCCGCCTGCCGGTGCCGGAGGCCTGGCGCATCCTGCTGGTGTTCGATGCCGCGAAATCCGGCCTTTCCGGCGAGGCCGAGACCCGCGCCATGGAGACGCTCCCGCCGTTCGCCCAATCGCTCGCGGCCCATCTGTGCCATCTGGTGCTGATGCAGGCGCTGCCCGCCCTTGCGGAAGGCGACGCGGCGGGGTTCGGCGAGGCGGTCGGCGCCGTGCAGAAACATCTGGGCGACCATTATGCCGCGGCCCAGGGGGGCGGCCGCCACACCAGCGCGGATGTCGCCCACGCCCTTGCCTTTGTTGAGGAAAACGGGATTTCCGGGGTCGGCCAGACGTCCTGGGGGCCGACCGGATTCGCGATCCTGGAGAGCGCCGCGCGCGGCGAAGCGCTTTTGCAGGCGTTGCGCACCCGCTATGCTAACCGCGCGAACCTCTCGTTCGCATGCGTGCGGGGAAACAACCGCGGCGCCACGATCGTCGATCTGCCCTAGGCGGTTCGACCCTTACGGCGCGGCCACCCGCTTTCCTGTTTCCCCGGACGGAGCAAGACGGCCATGGCCACCGCCGCCCCCATTCTGCACCTGATTTCCCCCCTGCCCCACGTCAGCCCGTTCGATGTGAACATGGCGGTGGACGCCGGCTATGCCCACCTCATGCCCTATTCCAACGTGGCGCTGGAGCAGGTCCGCGACCTGACGCAGGACATGATGTTCTCCCGCGCGCCGGATGCTGCGCCGCGCACCGGCCTGTTCATCGGCGGCAAGGATGCGGGCCTCGCGCTCGACATGGCAGACGCGGCGCGGGCGGCGCTGTTTCCCCCGTTCGAGATTTCGATCTTTCCCGATCCCGCCGGCTCATTCACCACCGCCGCCGCCATGGTGGCCTTGGTGGAGCAGGAAGCCGCGCGGCGCGGCGCGCCGGGCCTTACGGGCGCGCGGGTGCAGGTCTATGGCGCCACGGGCGTCGTCGGCGGCATCGCCGCGGTGATGGCGGCGAAGGCGGGCGCGCAGGTGATTCTGGTCGGCCATCGCGACATCGCCAGCGTCGCCACCAAGGCGGACGATTTCCACGAGCGGTTCGGCGTCGCCCTCTCCGCCGTGGCGGCCCGCACCGACGGGGAAAAGCACGCCCTGGTGGGCGAGGCGGACGTGATTCTCGCCGCGGGCCGGGCCGGCGTGGAAATCCTCTCGGCCGCGCACCTCGCCTCCGCGCGGGAGCTGAAGGTCGCCGCCGACGTGAATGCGGTGCCGCCCGCCGGCATCGCCGGGCTCGGCCCCCATGACAAGGGCATCGCATTGCCTCATGGTGTCGGCATCGGAGCCCTCGCCATCGGCAATCTGAAATACCGGGTCCAGCATGCGTTGCTCCGGCGCCTGCACCAAACCGACACGGCCCTCTTCATCGGCCTCGACGAGGCCTTCGCGCTGGCCAGAGAGATGGCCGCGGCGTTGCAAACTGCGGGTTGAGCTTATGGATCTCGCCGTCATCGCCCTGTCCGCGCGGCCCCTGGCGGCGAGCGCCGCGCGCGCCGGTTTCGCGGCACTTTCCCTCGACCTGTTCGCCGATCTCGACACCTGCGCCAATGCCGCGCGCTGCGTGCGCGTGCACAAGAAGAACGGCTTCTCCTTCGACGGCGACGATCTCATCCAGGCGCTCGCCAATCTCTCGCCCCCCGGCCTGCCGGTGGTGCTCGGCGGCGGGTTCGAGGATGATACGGCGCTGATGACCCGCATCGCCGAGCGCAATCCCATCCTCGGCAACATGGCCGAGACGGTGCGCGTGCTGAAGGACCCGCTGGCGCTCGCCGCCCTGTGCGGCCATCTCGGCATCGCCTTTCCGCCCGTGACGCTGGAGGCGCCCACGGGCGATCTCGCCGGCGCGCCCCTGCTGGAAAAGAAGATCGGCGGCGCCGGCGGCAGCCATATCCGCCGCCGCGCGCCGGAGGAAACCGGCCCGCCCGCCCCCGGCCATTATCTGCAGCGCGAAGTCAGCGGCACCGCTTATTCCCTGCTGATCCTTTCCAATGGAAAAGAAGCCCTTCCCGTCGGCGCGAGCTGGCAATGGTCCCATTCCGACACCACCCATCCGTTCCGTTATGGCGGTGCGGTCGGGCCGGTGCCCCTGCCGGCCAAGCACGCGGCGGCGATCCTCGCCGGCGCGCTGCGGATCGCTACCGTGTGCGGGCTCGTGGGCCTGATCTCGGTGGATGTGCTGGTGGAAGCCGACCGCTGGTGGCTGGTGGAGATCAATCCCCGGATCGGCGCGAGCATCGACATTTTCGACGTGGACCCGATGCCGCCTTTGCTGGCGCTGCATCTGGCGGCCTGCGGCGGCAAGCTGCCGAAGGCCCTGCCGCAGCCCAAGGGCGCGACCGCCGCCGGCATTCTCTATGCCGAGCGCGACGTGATGATTCCCGCCGGCGCCTGGCCGAACCATGTGTGCGACCGCACCGCCGCCGGCACCATCATTCCCGCCGGAGCGCCCATCTGCACGGTGAAGCGCACCGCCGCGGACATGTCCGCCGCCGTCGCCCAGGTGCGCGACGGGCTGGCGGAAATGCGCCATCACCTCGGCCTGCCGCAGAGCCAGCCCGCGGCGAGCAGCGAGGCATGAGCCGGCCCGATCTTTCGCGACGCGCCGCCGCCCTGGTGAATGCGCTGATCCATGATGCCGATGCGCTGCGCCTTGCGGTCTCCACCGGGCCGCACGGCGCGCGCATCGTCGATGCCGGCATCGCCGCGCGCGGCGGGCTGGAGGCGGGACGGCGGATCGCCGAAATCTGCCTCGGCGGGCTGGGTCAGGTGGCCTTCCAGACATCGGACCGCTTCGCCCCCTGGACCACCCTCGTCACGGTGGGCACCTGCGATCCGGTGCTCGCCTGCCTCGGCAGCCAATATGCCGGCTGGCAGCTGGCGGCGGGCGATTTCTTCGCCCTCGGCTCCGGCCCCGGCCGCGCCACGGCGGCGAAGGAGCCGCTGTTTGCCGAGCTCGGATTTCGCGAACAGGGCGCGGATATCGCCCTGGTGCTGGAAACCGGCCAGATGCCGCCGGCGGAGGTGATCGCGCAGATAAGCGCCGCCACCGGGGTCGCTGGCGAGAAAATCACGCTCATTCTCACGCCCACCAGCAGCCTTGCGGGCGGCGTGCAGATTGCGGCGCGGGTGCTGGAGGTGGCGCTTCACAAGGCCCATGCCCTGCATTTTCCGCTGGATCGCATCCTGGATGGGCGCGGCAGCGCGCCGGTGCCGCCGTCGGCGCCGGATTTCATCGCCGCCATGGGCCGCACCAATGACGCGACGCTTTATGGCGGCGAGGTGCAGCTTCATGTGAGCGGCCCGCTCGACGATGCGCGCGATCTCGCAAACGCTCTGCCCAGCCGCACCTCGCGCGACCACGGGCGCCCGTTCGCCGAGGTGTTCGCCGCCTATGCGTGCGATTTCTACCGCATCGACCCGCTGCTGTTCTCGCCGGCGCAGGTGCTCGTGACCGCCGTGGAGCATGGCGTGAGCTTCACCGCCGGGGCGGTCGATCCGGCCTTGATCGCGCGCTCGTTTGCCGGCTGACGACCCATGGCCGCGGCATTCGATCCCCGAATCGCGATCTTCGCCGAGCGGGCGGACTGGCACACCCGCCGGCTCATCGCGGCGCTGAAGAAGCGCGGCCGCGCAACGCGCCTGCTCTCGCTGAAATCCTGCGGCTTCGCCGTGGGCGCAACGCCCCACGGCCTGCTGCTGCCGGGGTTCGAGGAGGCGCTGCCGCTGAGCGCCTTCGTGCGCATCATGCCCGGCGGCACGACGGAGCAGATCACCCTGCGGCTCGGCGTGCTGCACGCCCTGCGCGAATCCGGCGTCAGGGTGATGAACGATGCCCGCGCCATCGAGCGCTGCATCGACAAGAGCATGACCACCTTCCTGCTGGCCCGCGCCGGCCTGCCGACGCCGCGCACCCTGGTGCTCGAAGACCCGCAGGCGGCGCAAATGCTGATCGACGCGGCGCCGGGCGACACGGTGCTCAAACCCTTGTTCGGCGCGCAGGGGCGCGGCCTGCGCCGCCTCGCGCCGAAGGAAGCGCTGCCGGGGGCGGAGGAGATGGACGGGGTCTATTATCTCCAGGATTTCGTGCCGCCCGCGGACGCGCGCCATGCGGATTATCGCGTGTTCGTGGTGGGCGGCCGGGCGGAGGGCGCCATGCGGCGGGTCGGCAGCCATTGGATCACCAATATCCACCAGGGCGCGACCGGAGAAGCGGTGCCGGCCACCGGGGCGCTCGCCGAAATCGCGGTTGCGGCGGCGGGGGCCGTGGGGGCGCATTTCGCCGGCGTGGACCTGATCGCCGATGCGTCCGGCCGCCTGCTGGTGCTGGAAGTCAATTCCATGCCCGCCTGGAGCGGCCTTCACGCGGCCACCGGCCTGGACATGGCGGCGCCGCTGGCCGCTTTGCTCGCCGGCGAAAGGGCGATGGCGTGACGCCGGAGCGCGCCGCCCGCCTGTTCGAACGCGCCTGCCGGGCCGAATTGCAGGCGCTGAAGCCGGGAAACGTGCATGTGCATGCGGCCGGGCACGGCATGGAGGTCGGCACGTTCGAGCGCGCGGCGGCGGCGGCCGCGCCCGCGCTCACGGCGCCCAGCAATTCAGGGCTTGGACTTGGGTTTGGGCTTGGGCTCGGCATCGGCGCGCGCATCGAAGGGGCGGTGTCGGCCTCGCTTGCGGCGGCGGGCTGCAACGCCAATCTCGGCATCGTGCTGCTGTGCGCGCCGCTGATCCATGCCGCCCTTTCGCCCGGCCCCGGCGATCTGCGCGCGCGGCTTGAGGCGGCGCTGGAGGCGCTCACGGTGGAAGACGCGGCCTGCGCCTTCCGCGCCATCGCCGCCGCCAATCCCGGCGGGCTCGGCGCGGCGCGCGCCGATGTGCGCGCCCCCGCCGCCGTCACCTTGAAGGCGGCCATGGCCGAAGCTGCGCCCCGCGACCGCATCGCGTTTCAATATGTTCACGGCTTCGCGGACGTCTTCGAGATCGGCGGCGCGCGGCTTCACGGCTGCGGGGACCCGTTTGCCCCAGAGGCGGTGCAGGCGGTCTATCTGGATTTCCTCACCGCCTTTCCCGACAGCCATATCGCCCGCAAGTTCGGCTTGGACGCGGCGCAGGCGGTGATGGAGGAAACCCGCGAGACGCTCCGCCTCATGGCCCCGCTCAAGGGGGAGGCGCGGCACATCTCCCTGCTGGCCTATGATACGTCCTTAAAAAAGCGCGGCCTCAACCCCGGAACCAGCGCCGACCTCACGGTGGCGAGCGTGCTCGCGCACGCCCTGGCACGTGAGGGCCTGGAGCGTGAGGGACTGGAGCGTGAGGGACTGGAGCGCGACGGCCATGGCTGAACCCGCGTCAGGAAAAGCGCGCGAGATCCTCCCGCGACAGGCGCCCGTCGTGCAGCGCGGTGGCAACGAGGACGCCGCTGATGCCCATGGCGGCCAAGGTGTCGAGGTCCTGCGCATGGCGCACGCCCCCGGCGGCGAACAGGGCCAGATCGCCGCCGCGTGCTCGGATATCCGCCAGCCGCTCCAGGTCCGGCCCGGCGCCCGAGCCGACTTTCGCGAGCGTCATGGCGATCACGCGGCGCGGCCAAAGCGCGGGCGTCGCATGCACCGCCTGCGGCCCGCGCGGCCCCTGCGCGTCATGATCGAGCGAGAGCACGAAATCCAGCCCCGCCATATCGGCCAAGGCGAGGGCATTGGTCAGCGTCTCGCTGCCGACCACCGGAATGCCGGCATCGGCGGCATGGCGCGCGGCGAGCGCGGGCGCGCTGTTCTCGCCCGCGTCCACCCACAAGGCGAGTTCGGGAAAGGCGGCGCGCAGATCGCGGATGGCGGGCGCATTCTCGCCCTCGCCCGCGATGGCATCGAGATCGGCGATATACAGGGTCTTGAACGGCGCCAGCGCCAGCAGCGCCGCCACGATATCGCGCGGCGCGCTGCCGGCGGCGAGCGGCGAGACGATGGGCGCATAAAGATGGCGCGCGCCCTGGCGGGCGTGCACCACAAGCCCTCCCTTAAGATCGATCACCGGGATAACCTGCATCTTCGTGTCCGAGCCTGGTCCGGGAAGGAAAGCGCATGCGCGTCTTTGTCTGCGAGTTCGTGACATCCGGCGGCCTGCGCCACAAGACGCTTCCGGACGCTTTGCTGCCGGAAGGCACGCTGATGCGCGACGCCATGATCGGCGACCTGGAGAATATTCCCGGCGTCCAGGTGCTCTTGTGCCATGACGACCGCCTCGCGCCGCCCCGCGCGGACAGCGTCCCGGTGGGCGAGACCGATGATCCCTGGGCGGTCTGGGCGCGCCTCGCGGGCGATGCCCATGTGGTCTGGCCGGTGGCGCCGGAAACCGACGGCCTGCTGGAGCGCCTCGTGGCCCTCACCCGCACCGGCGCGGCGCGGGTGATCGCGAGCGATGCGCCCGCGCTGCGAATCGCCAGCCGCAAGAGCCTCACCGCCCAACGCCTCGCGGCGGCGGGCATTCCCCATATCCCGACCTTTCCGTTCGCGGCGATGCCGGAGAATCTTGCCGTGCCGCTCGTCACCAAGCCGGACGACGGCGCGGGCGCGACGCACACCCACATCTGGCGCAGCCTCGAAGACCTGCGCGCGGCGCAGCTGCCGTCCGAAGGCCTCATCGTTCAGCCCTATGTGGCGGGCGTCGCCGCCAGCCTCAGCATTCTGTGCCGGCCGGACGGAACCACCCTGCTCACCGCCAATCTCCAGGAGATCGCCGAGGACGCGGGCCACCTCTCCCTGACCGGACTCACCGTGGGCTGCCTGCCGGACGCGGACGGCACGCTCGCGGCGCTCGCGCGGGCGGTGGTCGCGGCCATTCCCGGCCTCAGCGGCATCATCGGCATCGATGTGATCCTGACCGAGGAGGGGCCGGTGGTGGTGGAGGTCAATCCCCGCATCACCACCTCCTACGCCGGCCTCCACGCCAGCCTCGGCATCAATCCCGCCGCCTTCCTGCCGGAGCTGATCCGCGACGGCCGCCCGCCCGCTTTGCCGCGCCTGCCCATGGCCGTGCCGGTGGAGGTGAAGGTGCGATGAGCGCTTTCGCCTTCCTGGGCTGGGACGTGGGGGGTGCGCACCTCAAGCGCGCCGCCTTCGACGACGCGGGCGTTCTGCGCGCCGTCGACATGGCCCCGTGCGCGCTGTGGCGCGGCATGGACCAGCTGGACGCCGCGCTCAGCACCCTGGGCGCGCCGGCGCATCTGCCTTCCGCCGTGACCATGACGGGCGAACTGGTGGATCTGTGGCCCGACCGCGCCACCGGCGTCACGGCGCTCGCGGCGGCGCTCGGTGCGCGGCTCGGCCCCGGATGCCTGATCTATGCCGGGCCGGACGGCCTCGTGCCCGCCTCTGCGGCGACCGAGCATGTGAACGGAATCGCCTCCGCCAACTGGCATGCCACCGCCGCCGCGCTCGCCACCGAGCTGCCGTGCGGCGTGCTGGTGGATATCGGCTCCACCACCACCGATCTCATCCCCTTCGCCGACGGCGTGGTCACGGCGCGCGGCTTCAGCGATGCCGACCGCCTCGCCAGCAGCGAGCTGGTCTATGGCGGCGTCGCCCGCACGCCGGTGATGGCGCTTGCGCCCACGCTGCCGTTCGCCGGCCGCTTCGTGCCCCTGATGGCCGAGCATTTCGCCACCGCCGCCGACATCTATCGCCTCACCGGCGACCTGCCGGAGCATGGGGACCTGCATCCCTCGGCCGACGGCGGCCCGAAAACCGTGGAGGCGAGCGCCCGCCGCCTGCTGCGCATGGTGGGGCGCGACCTCGGCCCGGCGACGCTGGAGCAGGCGCGCGCCCTCGCGGCCTATGCGGCGGCGGTGCAACTCCACATGCTGCATGGGGCGCTCGCCTGCGTGCTCTCGGGTGCGACGCTCCCCGCCGATGCGCCGATCGTCGGCGCCGGCATCGGGCGCTTCCTGGCTGCGCGGCTCGCGGCGCGGGTCGGCCGCCCCTATCTGGATGTCGGGGCGGTCTTCGCCCATGATCCTTCCCTTGCGGCGCGCGCGGCCGATTGCGCGCCCGCCGTCGCGGTGGGCCGCCTCGCCTTCGCTGGCGAGCGTTCGCGCCCGCGGCCCTCCTTCTCCACCCCCAGCCTCGCGTGAGTGCCATGATCGATCCCAGCGACCCGGAAGCCCTCGAAGCCGCCGAGACCGTGCCGGCCGCGCCGGCGCCGCGTCGCGACCGGCTGTTCCTGCGCGCGCTGCCCTTCTTCGCCCGCCACGGCGTGTTCGATGCCGAGCAGCAGCTCGGCCAGCGCTTCGTGGTGGACGTGGACTGGTGGCTCGACACCCGCCCCGCCGCCTGGGCCGACGATCCCGCCCTCACCGTCTCCTACCAGACGGTGTACGAGCACGTGCGCGCCGTGGTGGAGGACGACATCGTCCATCTGGTGGAAACCCTCGCCGAGCGCATCGCCGCGCGCCTGCTGGACCATTTCGCGCAGATCGAGCAGGTCCGCGTGGTGGTGCACAAGCCGGGGGCGCCGATCAGCGGCGTGTTCGGCGACGTGGGCGTGGAAATCCACCGCGGCCGGTGAACGGCCTATGGCAAAGCTCGACGGCTCCCGCGCCGTGCGCCATAAGAGCGCCGAACCGGCGGGATATGTCCCGCACGCGACCGTAGGAGACACAAGGTGAGCGACGTCGTGACCCTGCAAGGCTATCTCGGCACCTGGGCGGCCGAGGATGATACCCGCAAGGCCGTTGCCGCAGCCGTGGAGCGCATCGCGCAGGCCGGCGTGGCCATCGCCGACATGGTGGCGCGCGGCCCGCTCGCCGAGCATTTCGCCAAGATCCGCGGCGACGAGGCCAATGCCGGCGGCGATGCCCAAAAGGAATTGGACGTGATCGCCGAGGAGGCGATCGTCTCCGCCCTGAAGGCCGCGCCCGTGGCGTTCCTCGGCTCCGAGGAAAGCGAGACCCCGATCCCGCTCAACGACGCCGGCACGCTGGTGGTGGCGGTGGACCCGCTGGACGGCTCCTCCAATATCGACACCAACGTCTCCATCGGCACCATCTATTCGGTGCTGCCCTATAGCGCCGAAGCCTTCCCCGATCCGGTGGAGGCGCTGAAGCAGAAGGGCACGGCCCAGCTCGCGTCCGGCTTCCTGGTCTATGGCCCCTCCACGCTGCTGGTCTCCACCGTGGGCGCTGGCACGCAGGTGTTCGTGCTGGACCGCGCCAGCGGCGACTTCATCCTCGCCCGCGCCGCCGTCGAGGTGCCCGCCGCGACCAAGGAATATGGCGTCAACCAGTCCAACGTCCGCCATTGGGCGGCGCCCATGCGGGCCTATATCGAGGATTGCCTCGCCGGCAAGGACGGCCCGCGCGGGAAGGATTTCAACATGCGCTGGGTCGGCTCCATGGTGGCCGATGCCTTCCGCATCTTCACCCGCGGCGGCGTCTATCTCTATCCCGGCGACAGCCGCAAGGGCTATGGCGAAGGCCGCCTGCGCCTGATCTACGAGGCCAATCCGGTGGCCTTCCTGGTGGAGCAGGCGCAGGGCGCGGCCACCGACGGCAAGACCCGCATCCTGGACATCGTCCCGCAGAAGCTGCACCAGCGCATTCCGCTGGTGTTCGGCTCGCGCGAGGAAGTGGAAAAAATCGCCAGCTATTATTGAGCGCGTGGCGGCACGGCCGCCGCCGCCCCATATGACGGGCACGGCCTGCGCGGCCGCCGCCGAGGAGTTGAAGCCATGACATTCCCGCTGATCGCGCCCTCGATCCTCGCCAGCGACTTCTCCAGGCTCGGGGAAGAAGTGCGCGACGTGGCGGCGGCCGGAGCCGATTACATCCATCTCGACGTGATGGATGGGCATTTTGTGCCCAACATCACCTTCGGGCCCGATGTCATCAAGGCGCTGCGGCCGCACACGGACAAGGTGTTCGACGTGCACCTGATGATCTCCCCGGTGGAGCCCTATCTGGAGGCCTTCGCCAAGGCCGGGGCGGACATCATCACCGTGCAGGCGGAAGCCACAGACCATCTGGACCGCTGCCTCCAGGTCATTCGCGGCCTCGGCAAGAAGGCCGGCATCGCGCTGAACCCGGCCACCTCCGAGCGGGTGCTGGACTATGTGCTCGACAAGACCGACCTCATCTGCGTGATGACCGTCAATCCCGGCTTCGGCGGGCAGGCCTTCATCCCCGACGTGCTGCCCAAGATCGAGCGCATCCGCGACATGATCCGCGGCCGCGACATCCGCCTGGAGATAGACGGCGGCGTGAACCCGCAGACCGGCGCCCTGTGCGTGAAGGCCGGGGCGGACGTGCTGGTGGCCGGTTCCGCCGTGTTCAAGGGTGGCATCGAAGGCTATCGCGCCAATATCGCCGCCATCCGCGACCAAGCCGCGCAAGCGCTCGGGCTGGTGGCTTGAAACCATAGGCGCCGCAACGCCCCCTCTCCCCGCCGGGGAGAGGGCTGGGGTGAGGGGCTCGCCCCGCCTGGCCAAACTCCTCACCCTCACCCGGCCCCTATGCGGCCGACCTCTCCCCAGTGGGGAGAGGTGGGCAAACGGGGAAAGCTCCCCCGTCCGCGGGGAATAATTTCCATCCCGCGCCAGCGAATCCCCCTCTCCCCCACGGGGGAGAGGGCTGGGGTGAGGGGGTGTCGCTCTGCACGTCCAAGCCGCCGGCCCTCACCCGGCCGCTACGCGGCCGACCTCTCCCCGGTGGGGAGAGGTGCAGACAAGGGGAGAGGCGCGGACGAGGGACGACGGGCGCATTCATCTTGACGCCGGCCTTAAAAAAACGTTCGATCGTTTCCTATAAAGCCCGGATCGCATCCCGTCGCGCGGGACGCAGAAGCCGGCGGGAGGAAACATCATGCTGCGCCCGGCCCCGACCTATGACGCCCTCGTGCGCCAGTTCCGCTGGGAGATTCCGGCACGCTTCAACATGGGCGTCGCCTGCTCCGATGCCCATGCCACGGGCGAAAATCGCCCGGCGCTGATCTTCGTGGAGGAGAATGGCGCGGTGACGCGCTATTCGTTCGAGGATCTCGCCGCCCTCACCAATCGCTTCGCCAATGTGCTCACCGCCTGCGGGCTGGCGCGCACCGACCGGGTCGCGGTGTTCCTGCCCCAGGCGCCGGAAACCGCCATCGCCCATATCGGCGCGTTCAAGGCGGGCATGATCTCGGTGCCGCTGTTCACCCTGTTCGGCGACGAGGCGCTGGAATTCCGCCTGAACGCGTCCGGCGCCAAGGTGCTGGTTACGGATCTCGCGGGCCTCGCCAAGCTCCAGCGCATCCGCGACCGGCTGCCCGCCCTCACCCATGTCTTCGTCATCGGCCCCGACACGGGCGATGCCGCCACCCTCTCCTTCGACGCCGCGCTCGCCCGCGCGAGCGACCGCTTCACGCCGGTGGATACGGGGCCGGACGATCCCGGCATCATCATCTTCACCTCGGGCACGACGGGAAATCCCAAGGGCGCGCTGCACGGGCATCGCGTGCTGCTGGGGCATCTGCCCTGCATCGAATTCGTCCACCAATACATGCCCCAGCCCGGCGATCTGCATTGGACGCCGGCCGACTGGGCCTGGATCGGCGGCCTGTTCGACGTGCTGTTCCCGAGCCTTTATCTCGGCGTGCCGGTGCTGGCCCATCGGGCGAAGAAGTTCGATCCGGATGCGGCCATGGCGCTGATGGCGGACCACAAGGTGCGCAACGTCTTCCTGCCGCCGACCGCGCTGAAGCTGCTGCGGCAGGCGGACGTGCGCCGCCCGGCCGGGCTGAACCTGCGCTCATTGCTCACGGGCGGGGAAACGCTGGGCGCGGAGCTCGGCGACTTCGTGCAGGAGCGCCTGGGCGTGGAGGCGCGGGAGATCTACGGCCAGACCGAATGCAATCTGGTGGTGGGGTCCAATTCCCATTTCTTCCCCATCCGCCCCGGCGCCATGGGCAAGCCCATTCCCGGCCACGATGTCCAGATCGTGGACGATGCCGGCACTGTGCTGCCCGCGGGCGCGGAAGGCCATGTGGCGGTGCGCCGGGGCGATCCGGTGATGATGCTGGAATATTTCAACAATCCGAAAGCCACGGCGGAGAAATACGCCGGCGACTTCCTGCTCACCGGCGACATGGGCCGGCAGGATGAGGACGGCTATCTCTGGTATGTGGGCCGCTCGGACGATGTCATCACCTCGGCCGGCTATCGCATCGGGCCGGGCGAGATCGAGGATTGCATCCTGCGCCATCCCGCCGTCGCCTTCGTCGCGGTGGTGGGAGTGCCGGACCCGGTGCGCACCGAGGCGGTGAAGGCCTGGGTGGTGTTGAAGGACGGCCATGCCGGCAGCGACGCCCTGGTGGCCGATATCCAGCGCCATGTGCGCGAACGGCTTTCCGCGCATGAATATCCCCGGCACGTCGCCTTCACCGACGCCCTGCCCATGACCGCCACCGGCAAGATCCTGCGGCGCGAACTGCGCGCGCGCGGCTGAGGCGGCGCAAATGAAAACGCCCCGCGAGCGGCTCGCGGGGCGTCCCTGGCTTCAGGCGTGCGAGCCCTCCGGGCTCATTTGCCGCGCTTGAACTTGGTCCAGGTCTTGGTCACCACGCGCTGGATATCCATCGGATAAGTGGTGACGGTGAACAGCAGGTCGAAGGTCGCCTGGTCCGGGTAGATGGCGGGATTCTCCAGGATCGCCTTGTCGATGAACTTCTGCGACGCCAGGTTGCCGTTGGCATAGGAGATATAGTTCGAGTTCTTCGCGGCAACTTCCGGGCGCATCATGTAATTGATGAAGGTGTGAGCCTCATCCACATTCTTCGCGTCCTTGGGAATGGCGAAATTGTCGAACCACATCAGCGCACCCTGCTTGGGGATGGCATAGGCGATCTCGACCGGCTTCTTCTTGGTCTTCTTGGCGGCTTCCGCGGCGCGGGTCTTGGCCTGGAACACGTCGCCCGACCAGCCCACCGCGATGCAGATGTCGCCGCGGGCCAGCGCATTGATATAGCCCGAGGAATCAAACTTGCGGATGAACGGGCGCACCGTCATCAGCAGGTCGCCGGCCTTGGCGATGTCGTCCGGGTTCTTGGAATTGGGGTCCATGCCGAGATAGCGCAAAGCGGAGGGGATGACCTCCTCCGGGCCATCGAGGAAATAGACGCCGCAATCCTTCAGCTTGGAGAGGTTCTCCGGCTTGAAGACGATGTCCCAGGTGTTCAGCGGAATGTCGCCGAGCCGCTGCTTCACCATGTCCACATTATAGCCGATGCCCGTGGTGCCCCACATGTAGTTCACGGCATAATCATTGCCGGGATCATAGACGGCGAGGCGCTTGGTGATTTCCGGCCAGGCATATTGCAGGTTCGGCAGCTTGGACTTGTCCAGCTTCTGGAACACGCCCGCCGTGATCTGGCGCTGGAGGAACGAACCGCTCGGCACGACCACGTCATACCCGGTCTTTCCGGCCAGAAGCTTGGTCTCCAGCACTTCGTTGCTGTCGAACACGTCGTAGCGGACCTTGATGCCGGTTTCCTTGGTGAAATCCTCCAAGACCGACTCGTCGATATAGTCCGACCAATTATAGACGTTCACCACCTTCTGTTGTGCGAGCGCGGGCATGGCGCCGAAGGCAACCATTCCGAACGCCGCGGCAAGGGCAAGGCGACGCATCATTATTCTCCTCTGGAAGACCCCGCGAAGCCGTTGCTCGACTTCATGACGCTGAGGCTATTGCGCCCGCGCCACCGGCTCAACTCCCAAAACGTCGCTTGCTGCCGCACCGCACACGCATTGGCGTCGCACACCCTTGAATTCGCCGCCCCCGCCCTCACATGACCCTAGGTAAGAACAACGGAAGGCAGCAGCGCCGCCGCGCCGGTGGCATGGTCGAGCAGCACGAAGGCCAGCAGCACCAGCGCCGCCAGGGCGATGAAGATGCCGAACAGCACGAACGAAATGCGGCGAGCCACCGCCGACACGTTGAAGAAACCCATCGCCCCCGCGATCATGGAAATCACGAGGAATATGATGGCGTATTTGAGCATGACCGCACTCCACAGAAGGCTTTCCGCCGTGGAACCACACAGGCCATGCTTTCGTTCCCCCCGAGCGCTCGGCTCAGCGCGCATCCGCCCATCTGCGGATTTCCTCCTTCAACCGGCGGAAGTCCCAGAAGGCGGCCCCCATCAGGACAAGCGGCACGGCGGCCAGAACCAGCGACGTGGTCTGCGACCAGCCGACCGCGTTGCGCAGAAAGTCGTAGGCAAGATATGTGGTCAGCAGGGTCAGGACGGCGGCGCCGGATATGTACGTGGCCCGGGTCAGCCGCGCCACGCCATAGCCCAGCAGCAAGGCGAAGACGAACGCCAGCCCGAGCGCCCAAAGCCAGGTAAGCCCGAACTGACGCGCGACGAAATTGCCGCCTGATATGCTGAAGAACACCAGCGCCACCAGCAGCAGAAGGCCGGCGCGCAACCGGAAAATCCAAGGCCGCGCCTGCGGCCCCTCAATGTTTGCCATTCCCGCAATCCCTATCGCCCATAGCCAAGCCTTACGCCCGCGGTTTTGATGCCGGCGGCACTCGGAGACAGAACATGGGGCGAACCCTGGTCGTACTCAATGCAAAAGCCGGCACCGTGCAGGATCTCGGCGCCGAGCGCCTGCGCCGGGAAGTGGACGAGGCCCTGACCGAGCCGGGCAAGGACGTGGACGTGGTGGTGCTGCAAGGCCCGGAGATGATCGAGGCGATCCGCTCCGCCCGCCGCAAGGGCTATGACGCGCTGGTGGTCGGCGCCGGGGACGGCACGCTGAGCTATGCCGCATCCGTGCTCGCGGAAACCGACACCGCGCTCGGCGTGCTGCCGCTCGGCACCATGAACCTGCTGGCCCATGACATCGGCCTGCCGCGCGACCTGCCGGGTGCGCTCCAGGGCCTGCGCGAGGCCGAGCCCATGCGGGTGGACGTGGCGACCCTGAACGGGCGCGCGTTCCACGGCGTTTCCGGCGTCGGCTTCTTTTCCCAGATGGCCCTCGCCCGCGAGGCGGTGCGGGATTCGCGCGGGCGCATCGTCGGCTGGCTGATGGCGCTCGGCAAGGCGCTCACGCGCTCGGGCCGCCTGTCGCTGGAAATCGAGATCGAGGGCTGGCGCGAACCCATCGATGCCTATGCGGCGCTGGTGACGAACAATGCCTTCGACGCGCCCGGCTGGCACCGCTCCCGCCTCGACGGCGGGGAATTGGAAATCCACATCGCCGAGGAGCGCGGCGCGCTGGCCAAGATTCGCGTCGGCGCCGACCTGCTGGTGGATTCCTGGCGCAACAATCCGGGCATCCATTCGTTTCGCGCCAAGGCGCTCACCATCCACGCCCCGCGCCGGCGGCGGGCCTGGGTGGCCACCGACGGCGAGATCACGCGCGAGACCATGCCCCTGCACTATCGCATCATGCCGGAGGCGCTGACCTTGCTTCTGCCGCCGAATTCCCTGCAGCGGGCCGCGAAAGCCCGCCGCGACGATATCACCTGAGCGGCGTCCGGCGCCGGTTCAGCGCGGCTCTGCGTCATAGACGATGGTCACCTGGGCGCGGGCGGTGGTCTCGCCCGCCTGGACCGGCACCGCGCGCGCATCGGCCTTCATCATCATCGGCGCGGCCGCGACCGGTCCCATGTCGTGCTGCGGGCTGATGCGGCGAATGCGCACCAGGCGCAGCCCCGCCGCTTCGGCGAGGCTCTGGGCCTGGGTCTTGGCATCCTCCACCGCCGCCAGGCGCGCCTGCTGCTCGATCGCGCTCGGATCCTGGAGCGCGAAATTAAGGCCGCTGGCCTGATTGGCGCCGGCCTGCACCAGCTTGTCCAGAAGGGTGCCGAGCTTCGTGAGATCGCGCACCTTCACGTTCACCGTGTTGCGCACTTCATAGCCGGTCAGGCGCGGCGCCTCGCGCTGGCCCTGCTGGGGGTAGACATATTGCGGCTGGATGGAGAAGCCGGACGTGACCAGATCCTTCGGCTCGACGCCCGCGGCCTGGATGGCGGCGATCACATCCGCCACGCTCTTGCTGTTGCCGGCGAGAGCTTCCTCGGCGGTCTTTCCCACGGTCACGACGCCGGTGGACAGGCTCGCCATGTCCGGGGCGGCACTCGCCTCGCCCTGCCCGACCACGGTCAGGGTCGCGCGCGACAGGTCCTCCGCGCGCGCCGCCGGCGCCTCGAGGACGGCGCAGACCGCCAGGGCGGCAAGAAGGCCGCCGGAAAAGACGCGGCGCCAGGACAGGGGAAAGGACATGGAACGCTCCGCTCGGTGTGTGCACCCCCACAGCACTGTGGGAAGGCGGCGCCAATGGGGCGAAGCCGCGCTTGTCCCGGTTGTTCACACGGCTAGGGATTGGTAGGACGTTGGCGGGGGCCTGTAGCTCAATGGTTAGAGCTGACCGCTCATAACGGTCTGGTTGCAGGTTCGAGTCCTGCCGGGCCCACCAATATTTTCAAGTACTTATGTTTTTCGTTTTAGCTTCAGCCACCGAAATGACCACCAAAACACTGGGACTCCGCCTTCCGTAGCGGCGCGGCGAGGGATCGCCACACGGTTTTCGCGATGGCATTCCCCCGACCGGCCGCGACGAAGCTGCGCGACGGGATCGTGGCGCGTGAGGCGGCACCGTCAAGGGGCGTGGGCATCCGGTTTCCGGTGCCCCCATTGAATTGCCTCTGACCGGAAACAAAAATACCCCTGACGATGGTGCTTGCAGAGTTCGGCGTCGGTCGCCGGCGCGTGGAACAAGCCCGCCGCCGCGGCGCCTTGCATGTGAGCTTGGACCGTCCCGGCTAATTCTCGTCGTCATCGGGGGGAAGGCGGTTTTTCTCCCCATCGGGCGCCGCGCCGTGAACGCCCACGGCAAGGCCGGCGCCGATCCCGCCGCCGGCGGCCATGCCGGCGCCAGATCCCTTCTCTCCGGCACCCCGGCGCGACTCATCGCTTCCTCGCTCAGCCTTGCCCTTTGTGCCCGGGCTGGCGGGGCGCGTGGGGCCTTGCATGGGAAGTGCGAGGTCAGAGGGGATGGGATCAAGATCGAGGGCCTCGCGCACAAAATCCCGCAGCGAGACGACAAGTTCGTGCGTGTGGACGGGGCGGCCGGCCACGAGTTCGCGCACGGCATGCGCGGCCAGTCGGACCTGATCGTCCGTCCCGAGCAGGATGACGTCCGACAGGGCGGCTTCCACGGCATCGCGCACCCGCCGCGCCCGCTCCGAGCCAGCGGGCAGCACCATGGCTTCGGTCATCTCGGTGTCGGCCGTCGTCTCACCGCGCAGACGCAAATCGCGCAGATGCGTCGGATCGACAGCCAGATTGCCCGTGAAGGAGCCGCCGAGCGTCTTGTAGGCGGCAATGAGGGTTTTCAGGCGCTCATTGATCTGACGGTTCATGCGCTCCCGGCGATGCTGGACGGTGACCATGACCAGCAAGCGAATCCCGACACCGATGAGGGTGAAGAGCGCGAGGCCGATCAGCGTCGCAAACACGCTTTCCCAGGAGCTGAAATCGATGTTGCGCACGATGCCTCCGAAGCTTGTCGCGGCAAACCTACACCCTGAGACCAATGCGCCCTAACGCCCAGGGTCGCATCGGGTCCTTCTTCTCCGCCGAGCCTGGCAGCAATGCCGACCTCAATCGCCCGCCGGTGCCGCCGCACGTGCAGGCCGCAAGACGTCCGGCGAGCCGGTCGAGAAAACGCGACCGGAAATGTTAGAGTGCCCCACGGGTGTTTGTAACGCGACGTCTTCCAACCCCTGCACAGCGCGCGCGGCTTTGCCATGATGACCTTGATAACGATCATCTCCAGCACCGAGTTCATATCCGCCGGATTTGGGGCCTTGCTCGGCTCTTTGGTGACCATCGGCATTGCGGTGATCCAGGGCCGCATCGAACGAGCGGTCGTCCTCCACCAGGAGTTCTGCTCCGCGCAGATGGCCGACCTTCGGAATTCGGCGTGGAAGTTCAGAAAATCCAATCCCGGGAAACAGCTCTCGGATCATCATTTCACGGAAGGCGAAGATGCCGAAGCCGCTGCTCTGTGGACGATCATCCGCTTTTATGAGCGGGCCTACGTGCTGCTCGACCAGAACATGGTAAGCAGAAAGACCGCAACCCGATTGCTGGGGTACCATTTCATCTGGTGGTACAATGCCGCCCTGAAGGACTATCTTGAACTTGACGCCCTCGATACGGATGCGGACCGCCTGTATAATTGGGAGGTTCGCCGGACGATCAAGAAGATGAATAATGTCCTGAAGAAATATGCCGGAGATCGTCAATTCAACGCTTGGGCCGACGACGTCGCCCTGGAACTCTCCAGGCCCCATAAGAGCGGAGCCGGAGAAGGATAATCGCTCCATCCCCAACCTCGGACGCGACCGCAGATGCGCGTTGGGAACAACCCGAGCACCGTCTCCTATCCCGCCCCCTATCCCGTCCCCCTATCCCGCCCCCTCTACCGGGCTCCGGCGGCATCGCAGCGCACCATCTTTTGTTTGAAAATGCGTTTGAATTTTCTTCGCGGCGGGTGGAACCTAAGGGCCACACGCGCGTTTAAGCCGTGTTGTCCCAGAGGCTCGATACCTGTGGGCACGCACTCCTTTGCTGGCCAGATTCCGCATTCGCGCCCGCGCGCGAGCGAACGGCTTTTGGCGGCAGGGGAACGGCAAAGCGCGACCTTGGAGGGAATAAGATGCAAACACAATCCCCAAGTAACGTGTTGCGTCCGCTGCGTATCTTCATTGGCGGGGAAGACCACCATGTCCGCGGCCTGGAGGATGCCATCGGCTTCCTGCATGCCCATGAGGCGGACGAAGTGGGAGAATATGCCGAGATGCTCCTGGCCCAGATGGAGCACGCCCGCACGCCGGAAATGCGGGCTCGCGCCTGGGTCGCATTCGAAACCTGGTCCCAGGTGTTCGGGCTTTCGGAGCAACGGTTCGGGGCCTATTCGCACGCCGCCTGAGCGCGCGGCCCCCTCTTCGATATTGCCCGTCACGCCAGCGCGACGGGCAGCCGCCCGGTTCGAGGCGGGGAACCCGCGCCCTCACCCCATGGCGCCGGCGCGATAGCCGATGCCCGGTTCCGTGAGGATGAGCGTCGGCGCGCTCGGGTCCTGCTCCAGCTTCTGCCGCAGCTGCCCCACATAGACCCGCAGATATTGCGTATCCTGCCCGTGGGCAGGGCCCCACACGGTGGTGAGCAATTGGTGGTGCGTCACCACCTTGCCCTCGTGGCGCGCGAGAAACACCAGAAGATCGAATTCCTTCGGCGTCAGCTTCACGTCCTCCCCGTTGCGGGTGACGCGATGGCGCGGACGGTCGATCTCGATCGGGCCGACGCGCAGGATCGGGTCTTCCGATACGTCGCCCGCCCGGTGGCGCAGGGCGGCGCGAATGCGCGCCATCAGTTCGCCGATGCCGAACGGCTTGTTGACGAAATCATCGGCGCCGAGGTCCAGCGCCTCGATCTTCTCCGCCTCCCGATCGCGTGCGGACAGGACGATCACCGGCACCTGCGACCAGCCGCGCAGGCGGCGGATCACATCCTTGCCGTCCATGTCCGGCAGGCCGAGGTCGAGCACCACCGCATCGGGAGGATGGGTGGCGATCTCCCGCAGGGCGCGGCCGCCGTCCTCCGCCGCCGTCACCTCGTAGCCGGCCGCCATCAGGGCCGGAGCGAGGAAGCGATGGATCGCCGGCTCGTCGTCCACCACCAGGATCTTGCCGAGGCTCATGACGCTGTCCTCACACTGCCGCGGCGGCGGGCTCGCCGCCGATGGGAAGCGAAAAAATGATCCGCGCGCCGCGCCGGTCGCCGTCCACCGGGCTTTCGGCGCGCACGCTGCCGCCATGGGCCTCGATGATGCCCTTGGCGATGGCGAGGCCGAGGCCGGAGCCCTCCCCGCCATCGGCGCCCTCGCGCACGGCGCGCACGAATTTTTCGAATACATGGGGCAGCAGATCGGGCGCGATCCCGGGGCCGTCGTCGGTGACGGAGATTTCCAGCATGCCGCCGAACCGCCGTGCGCCGAGCACCACATGGGCGCCGGGCCCGGCATAGCGCACCGCATTGCCCACCACGTTCGCAAGCGCCTGATTGAGCAGGATCTGGTCCGCGAACACCAGCGGCAGGTCCTTTTCGCTCTCCACCGCGAACAATTGCGTGGCGCCGCGCCGCTTGGCGAGCGCGACCGCCTGGTTGATCACTTCGTTGATGTCGGTCCAGTCGCGCCGCAGATCCAGCGCGCCTGCTTCCAGGCGCGTCATGGACAAGAGGTTGCGCACCATTCCGTCCAGGTGCTCGGCCTCCTCGCGCACCTGCGAGAGCAGGTCCCGCCGCTGCTCGGGCGCGATGCGGGTGCCGTAGTCGATCAGCGAGGTGGCGGCGCCCAGGATCGACGATAGGGGCGTGCGGAAATCGTGGCTGATGGAGGCCAGCAGGATGTTGCGCACCCGCTCGGTCTCGGCTGCCGATTTCACGCCCGCCATCTCGTCGGCGAGGGCCGAGCGATCGAGGGCGACCGCGGTCTGGTCCGCCAGCGTGTTGAGCAGCACCGCCGATTCCGGATCCAGCGGACCGGACGGCCCGGCGCATTCGATGCCGATGACCCCCACTTGCGCATTGCGGGCGCGCAACGGCAGGAACAGCCAGGGTACGCTCGGCAAGGTGCCGGTGCCGGCGCCGGCCGGCTCATTGCGCTCCAGCGCCCAGCGCGCCGCGCTCATGGAGGCGGTGTCGAGCCGGTCTTCCGGCGGCCAGGCCGCCGCCAGAACCACCTGGGTGCCGCGCGGCACCAGAATGGCGGTGGAACGGCCGAGGATGGTCTGGATCTCGGAGGCTGCCGCTTCCGCCACCGCGCCGGATTCCACCAAAGTGGAGAGTTTTCGGGTGAATTCGTACAGCCGCCGGGCCGCGCGCATGCGGATCGCCGCCGCCTCGGCCCGCTCGCGCGAGCGACCGGCCACCGCCGAAATCAGCACCGCGATGATGAGGAAGATGGCCAGCGCCAGCAATTCGTGCGGCCGCGCGATGGTGAAGGTGTAGACCGGGTCGATGAAGAAGAAATTATAGGTCAGCGCCGACAGGAGCGAGGCGAACACCGCCGCCCGCACGCCGAACTGGATCGCCGGGACCAGCACCGCCAGCAGATAGACCATGGAGACATTGGGCAGCGCCACCAATTCCGTGAGCCCCTCCCCCGCCACCGTCGCGAGCGCCACGGAGCCCGCGGCCACCACATAGCCGAGCGTATCGCCATGGGGCGCGGCGGGCCTCGGCTGGCGGACTTGCGGCGCTTCGTTTTCCTCACCGAACGTCACCACATGCACCGCGATGCCGCGCGCCTTGCGCACCAGCGCATCGGCCAAGGTGCGCCAGAACAGGCGGTTGAGGCGCGAGGGCCGCGCCTGCGCCACCACGATCTGCGTCACATTCTCGAACCGGGCGAAGCGCAGAAGCTCCGCCACCAGATCATTGCCCACCAGGGCCCGGGTCTCGGCGCCAAGGCTTTCCGCGAGGCGCAGCGCCTCCTGGATGCGCTGGCGCTCGGCAACGCTCGGCAGGGCGCCGGGGCGCTCCACGGTGATGGCGAACCAGGGCGCGTCGGCAAGGTCGGCGAGGCGCTTGGCCTCGCGCACCACCCGCTGGGCCGAAGCGTCGGGCCCGACGCAGACCAGGATGCGTTCCCCCGCCGCCCACGGCCCCTCGATGGCGCCGCCCTGCATATGCTCGACGAGATCGCTGTCCACCCGCGCGGCGACCCGGCGCAGAGCCAGCTCGCGCAAGGCGGTGAGATTGGTGGGCTTGAAGAAATTCTCGATCGCCCGCGCGGCGGTGTCCTGGATGTAGATCTTGCCCTCGGCGAGCCGCTTCAGCAGCTCGTCGGGCGGCAGATCGACCATCACCACTTCGTCCGCGTCCTGGAGCGCGGTGTCCGGCACCGTCTCGCGCACCCGCACGCCGGAGATGCGCTGCACCACCTCGTTCAGGCTCTCCAGATGCTGGATGTTGAGCGTGGTCCACACGTCGATGCCGGCATCGAGGATGTCGCGCACATCCTGCCAGCGCTTGGGATGGCGGCTGCCCGGCACATTGGTGTGGGCATATTCGTCCACCAGCAGCAGCGCCGGGCGGCGCGCGAGGGCGGCATCGAGATCGAATTCCGGCACGAGGCGGCCGCGATAGGCGATGGATTTGCGGGGCAAGGTCTCCAACCCCTCGGTGATCGCCTCGGTCTCGCGGCGCCCGTGGGTCTCGACGATGCCGGCCACCACGTCCGTGCCGCTTTCCTTGGCGGCCCGCGCCGCCTGGCACATGGCATAGGTCTTCCCCACGCCCGGCGCCGCGCCGAGGAACACGCGCAGCTTTCCCTTGCCCTCGCGCGCGGCCTTGGCGAGGAGGGCATCGGGAGACGCGCGCGGCTTGTCCTGCACTTTCAAGTCCCTTGCTGGTGCTCGTGGAGCGGTGCGACCGGGAGGGGGCGGGCCGATCCTTCGCGAACCGGCCCGCCCGTGGCAATCATTTTTGCGCGTCCAACGCGATATTGAGCTTCAGCACATTCACGCGCGGCTCGCCGAAAATGCCGAGTTCGCGCGGCTCGATATTCTGCGCCACCACCTGCCGGACCTTGTCTTCGGGAAGATTGCGGGCGGCGGCGATCCGCTTCACCTGGTCCTGCGCATAGGCGGGCGAGATATGCGGATCGAGCCCGCTGCCGGAGGTGGTGACGGCATCGGCGGGAATGGCCCCGCCGACACCCGCCTCGCGGAGCGTCGCGACGTCGGCGACGATGCGGTCCTTCAGCTTGGCGCTGGTGGGCGCAAGGTTGCTGCCGGAGGAGTTGGAAGCATCATAGCCATCCCCGGCGGCCGACGGCCGGGGATGGAAATAGCCCGCGCTCTCGGTCTTCTGGCCGATGAGGGCGGAGCCGACGACGACGCCGTTGCGCTCGATCCGGCTGCCGTTGGCGGCGTTCGGAAAGGCCAGTTGGGCGACGCCGGTGACGGCGAGCGGATAGGCGATGCCCGTGATCACCGTGAATGCGGCGACCAGGACGATGGCGGGACGAAGCTGGGACAACATGGGCGCCTCCTTCAGGCGAGGCCAAATTCAGGCGAGACCAAGAGCGGTCACGGCGAGATCGATCAGCTTGATGCCGATGAAGGGCACCAGGATGCCGCCGAGGCCGTAGATCAACAGGTTGCGGGCAAGCACGCTTTCCGCGCTGGCGGGCTTGTAGGGCACGCCCCGCAAGGCCAGCGGGATCAGCGCGATGATGATCAGGGCGTTGAAGATCACCGCGGAGAGAATGGCGCTCTGCGGCGTCGACAGGCCCATGATGTTGAGCACGCTCAATTCCGGGATCGCGACGATGAACAGCGCCGGGATGATGGCGAAATATTTCGCCACGTCGTTGGCGATGGAGAAGGTGGTCAGCGAGCCGCGCGTCATGAGCAGCTGCTTGCCGATGCCGACGATCTCGATGAGCTTGGTGGGATCGCTGTCGAGATCCACCATGTTGCCGGCCTCGCGGGCGGCCTGGGTGCCGGTCTGCATGGCGACGCCCACGTCCGCCTGCGCCAGGGCGGGCGCATCATTGGTGCCGTCGCCGCACATGGCCACCAGCCGGCCACGCCGCTGCTCGTTGCGGATATAGCTCAGCTTGTCCTGCGGGGTGGCCTCGGCGATGAAATCGTCGACGCCGGCCTCGGAGGCGATGGCGGCGGCGGTCACGGGATTGTCGCCCGTCACCATCACCGTGCGGATGCCCATGCGGCGAAGCTCGGCGAAGCGCTCCTTGATGTCGGGCTTCACCACGTCCTTCAGATGGATGACGCCCAGCAGGCGCCCGCCTTCCGCGAGGCCCAGCGGGGTGCCGCCGGAGCGGGCGATGCGATCCACCGCCGCGTTGAACTCGGCCGGCTCGCTCACCTTGCCGGTGAGACCTTCCGAGACGAAGCGGCGCACCGCGTCCACCGCGCCCTTGCGCACCTTGCGGCCGGCGAGATCGATGCCGGAAATGCGGGTGGCGGCGGAAAACGGCACGAAGCTCGCGCCATCGGGCACCACCGTCACGTCGATGCCGAAGCTCTCCCGCGCCAGGGCGAGGATGGAGCGCCCCTCGGCGGTCTCGTCGGCGAGCGAGGCCAGCACGGCGGCCTCCGTGGCTTCCCGCGCGCTCACGCCGGGAACCGGGATGATCTCGGTCGCCATGCGGTTGCCGAAGGTGATGGTGCCGGTCTTGTCCAGCAGCAGCGTGTCCACGTCGCCCGCCGCCTCCACCGCGCGGCCCGACATGGCCAGCACGTTGTGGCGCACCAGGCGGTCCATGCCGGCGATGCCGATGGCCGAGAGCAGGCCGCCGATGGTGGTGGGGATCAGCGTCACGAGCAGCGCCACCAGCACCGGCACCGCCAGTTCCGTGCCGCCGTAGAGGCCGAGGCCGTAGAGCGTCACGACGGTGATGAGGAAGATCAGCGTCATGCCCACCAGCAGGATGGTCAGGGCGATCTCGTTGGGGGTCTTCTGCCGTTCGGCGCCTTCCACCAAAGCGATCATGCGATCGAGGAAGGAGGAGCCGGCGGCGGCGGTGATGCGCACCACCACATAGTCCGACACCACGGTGGTGCCGCCGGTGACGGCCGAGCGGTCGCCGCCGCTTTCGCGGATCACTGGGGCGCTCTCGCCGGTGATGGCGGCTTCGTTCACCGAGGCGATGCCCTCGATGATCTCGCCGTCGCCGGGCACGAGGTCGCCGGCTTCCACGAGGACGATGTCGCCCACCTTCAGGTCAAGCGCGGAGACGCGGGTGAAGCGCTCGCGGTTCCTGGGGTCGGAGAGCTTCTTCGCCACCGTGTCGGTGCGGGCGCGCTTCAGGCTTTCCGCCTGGGCGCGGCCCCGCCCTTCCGCCACCGCTTCGGCGAAATTGGCGAACAGCACGGTGAACCACAGCCAGCCCATGATCTGGCCGGTGAAGGAAACCGGCGCCCCCGTGAGGAGGTCGCGCAGGAAGATGGCGGTGACGAGCGCCGCCACCACTTCGGTGACGAAGATCACCGGGTTCTTCATCAGGGTGCGCGGATCGAGCTTCTTGAAGGCGTCGAGCGCGGCCCGGCCGATCAAGTCGGGGCTGGCAATGGAGGAGACGGATTTTGCGGACATTTTAAGCTCCGTTCCTCAGAAGGTCTTGCCAGCCAGCATCTGCACCTGCTCGGCGATGGGGCCGAGGGCGAATGCCGGGAAGAATTGCAGACCGCCGAGGATCAAGATGACGCCGATGAGGAGGGCCACGAACAGCGGCCCATGGGTCGGGAAGGTGCCGGTGGAAGCGGTCAGCCGCGGCTTGGCGGCGAGCGAGCCGGCGATCGCCATCATCGGCACGATGTAGGCGAAGCGGCCGAACAGCATGGCGAAGCCGAGCGTGGTGTTCCACCAGGGGGTGTTCGCGGACAGCGAGGCGAAGGCCGAGCCGTTGTTGCCGGTGCCGGAGGCATAGGCATAGAGCACCTCGGTCAGGCCGTGCGGTCCGCCGTTGCCGATGCCGGCCGCGGGCCCGGAAAGATTGGCGGCGAGCGCCGTGAAGCCGAGCACGAAGATGGGCAGGACGAGGCTCGCCAGCACCGCCATCTTCACTTCCTTGGCCTCGATCTTCTTGCCGAGATATTCCGGCGTGCGGCCCACCATGAGCCCGGCCACGAACACCGCGAGGATGGCCATCACCAGCAGGCCGTAGAGGCCCGAGCCGACGCCGCCCGGCAGGATCTCGCCGAGCTTGATCAGCACCAGCGGCACCATGCCGCCGAGCGGGGTGAAGGAGCCGTGCATGGCGTTCACCGCGCCGCACGACAGCCCGGTCGTCACCGCCGCCCACAATGCCGAGAGGGCGAGGCCGAAGCGCACTTCCTTGCCTTCCATATTGCCGCCGGCCGGGTCGAGCCCCGCCTGTTGCAGCACCGGCGTGCCGGCCGCCTCCGCCCAATAGGCCGCCGCGACACCGGCGATCAGCAGGATGAAGACCACGGCGAGCAGCGCCTTGGCCTGGCGCTTGTCGCCGATGAGATGGCCGAAGGCGAACACGATGGCGGTGGAGATCACCAGCATCTGCCACACCTGGAGCATGTTGCCGAGCGCGGTCGGGTTCTCGAACGGATGGGCGGCATTGGCGTTGAAGAAGCCGCCGCCATTGGTGCCGAGCTGCTTGATGGCGATCTGCGAGGCCACCGGGCCGATGGCGATGTTCTGCTGCGCGCCATCGAGCGTGGTGGCGGCGAACGAACCGTCCAGGGTCTGCGGCATGCCGGTGGCCACCAGGATCACGGCGGTCACGAAGGCGAGCGGCAGCAGGATGTACAGCGTCGCGCGGGTGGCATCGACGAAGAAATTGCCCACCCCCGCCGCGCCCGAGCGGGCAAAGCCCCGCACCAAAGCGATGGCCAGCGCGATGCCGGTGGCGGCGGACAGGAAGTTCTGCACCGTGAGCCCCGCCATCTGGCTGAAATTGCTCATGGTGGCTTCGCCGACATAGGCCTGCCAATTGGTGTTGGTGATGAAGCTCACCGCGGTGTTGAAGGCGAGGTCCGGCGTCAGGGCGCCGAAGCCCTGCGGGTTCACCGGCAGCACGCCCTGCAAGCGCAGGATCGCGTACAGCAAGGCGAAGCCGGCGGCGTTCAGCGCCAGCATGCCAAGCGTATAGGCGACCCAGCCCTGCTCCTTCTCCGGATCGACCCCGGCGAGGCGGTAGAGGCCGCGCTCGACCGGGCCGAGCACGGGAGTCAGAAAGTTGCGTTCACCCGCGAACACGCGGGCCATGAAGCGACCGAGCGGAATGGCGCTTGCCACCACCGCTATGAAGAGGATCGCGATCTGAAGCCAGCCGTTGGAGGTCATGGCGTTGCATCACCTGAGAAAAGCGTTGGGGGGATCGGTGCGGGGGCGGTCAGAACCGCTCGGGTCGCACCAATGCGAAAACGAGATAGGCGGCGAGCGAGAGGCTCACCGCCGCACCGAGAACGAGGTCGAGCATGGGTTCCTCCTCAGGCCTGCGCCGCGAAGCGCAGGTAGAGCGCCATCAATGCGAAGAAGGCGAAGCCGAGAACGAGATAGATGATGTCAAGCATGGAGCACTCCTTGCGTGGGGGTGTCCTAGACCCGCTGCGCATAAAGCCGCGATCCGGGATTTGCCGGCCGGCATAAGGAATCCATAAAGACGCGGTGGCGGGTCCGTCCCTGCGCACGCCGAACCAGGCAGGGCCAACACAGCATGCCGCATCGCCAGCCGGCCTCCATGCGCCATATCAAGGTGGCCCGCCGCTGGCATAAGGATATTCGGGCAGATTCCGGCGCGAGGAGCTTTGGACCATGGACAGCCATGTGGTCGCCGACCAGAACGCGGTGTTCGCCTTCCTCGCCGATCCCTCGACCCATGGCGGCGCGCGGGTCTCGCGCATCGACACCCATGGGGCCGCCGTGTTCCTTGCGGGCGCCTTCGCCTATAAGGTGAAACGCGCGGTCGCCTTCCCCTATATGGATTTCTCGACCCTGGAGAAGCGCCGCGCGGCGTGCGAGCGCGAGCTGGAGGTGAACCGCGCCAATGCGCCGGACCTCTATCTCGGCGTCGTGCCCATCGTGCGCGCCGACGGCGGCCTTGCCCTGGGCGGCACGGGCGCTCCGGTGGACTATGCCGTGAAGATGCGCCGGTTCGACGAGGCCCGCACCCTCGACCGGCTGGAGAAGGATGCCTTTACCCCCGCCCTCCTCGCCGCGCTCGCCGGCGCGGTGCATGCGGCCCATGCCCGGGCGCCCGTGATGCCGACCGGGCCGGACGCTGCCGCGCCGCTCGCCCGCATCGTCGAGCAGAACGCCGCCGATTTCGCCGATACCCCGGAGCTGTTCGCCCTGGACGCCGCGCGCGCGCTGACGCAGGCCACCCGGGATGCGCTGGACCAAGTGGCGCCGCTGCTGCGGGCGCGCGCGGCGCAGGGATATGTGCGGCGCTGCCACGGCGATCTGCACCTGCGCAACATCGTCTTGCTGGATGGCGCGCCGGTGCTTTTCGACGCCATCGAATTCAACGACGACATCGCCGTGTGCGACGTGCTCTACGATCTCGCCTTCCTGCTGATGGACCTGTGGGAGCGCGGCCTTTGCGGCGCCGCGAACGCGGTGCTGAACCGCTATCTGTGGGCGGGACCGGCGGCGCATTATGCGGGACTTGCGGCGCTGCCTTTGTTCCTCAGCCTGCGCGCCGCGATCCGCGCCAAGGTGCAGGCGGCGGGCCTCGCGCATCTGCCGGACGACCGGCAGGCGGCGGCGCGCGCAGAAATCGCCCATTATTTCGATGAGGCGCGCGCGTTCCTCGCCCCGGCGAAGCCGGCCCTGCTGGCCATCGGTGGACTGTCGGGCACGGGCAAGAGCACGCTCGCGGCGGCGCTCGCCCCCGACATCGGGCGGGCACCGGGCGCCGTGATCCTGCGCAGCGACATCGAGCGCAAGAGCATGGCGGGCGTGGGCGAAACCGAGACCCTGCCGACCCAGGCCTATACGCCGGAAACCACGCAGGCGGTGTACGCGCGCATCCGCGCGCGGGCGGGGCTGGCGCTCGCGGCCGGCCAGGCGGTGATCGCCGATGCCGTCCATGCCCGGCCGCCGGAGCGCGATGCCATCGAGGCCGTGGCGGCGGCGAGCGGCGCGCATTTTCTCGGACTATGGCTGGACGCGCCGATCGACACCCTCATCGCACGGGTCGAGCAGCGCCAGGGGGACGCGTCCGATGCCACGGCGGACGTTGTTCGCCGGCAGGCCGACTACGACCTCGGCCCAATGTCCTGGCGCCGGCTCGCGGCGAACGGAGGGGCGCAGGCGGGCGCGCGCGCCCTGCTCAAGGCCGCCGGGTTCATCTGAGCCGCTCAGCAATCCTTGCGGGTCGGCCCGACCACGGACGGATTGACGCCTTCCACCGTGGCGGGGTGATCCGTCGGCGATCCGGAGGTCGCGCCCGACTGCTGGGTGCCGATATAGGATCCGCCGGTGCCGCCCGACCAGCCGGTCGATCCCGCGCCACCCGGCGCGGTGCCGGAATTCTCGCCCTTCGCGGGCGGCGTCGCCGCAGCGGTGGCGTCGCAGCCTTTGTCGGCATTGAGGGGCGGCCCGGCCTTTTCCGCCGGCACCTGCGGGCTTCCCGGCGGGGGCGGGCTCACCACCGCCTGCGCGTGGGCCGCGCCCGGCATCGGCACGGCCATGCCGGCCCCGAGGGCGAGAGAGACAAGGAACGCGGCGAGCGATGTCGCCAACGCAGGGGAACGGATCACGGGGGCGCCCTCCGGACTGTGTGTTTTCACACCTGTCAACGCCCGATGGGGGTTCCGCGTTCCCTTCCGTCGCCTCCGGCATTCCGGGAGCCGGGCCCGTCCTCCACCGTCTGGCGCGGGCGCGGGGGCGGTCGGCGCGGGAGGATCAGGCCTCCACGCGCACCTTCGCCTCCCCCGCCTCCACCCGGCCGATACGGCGAGCGGCGGGATAGCCGGCGGCGAGGATCTCACCCAGCACGCGGTCCGCCTCCTCCTGCGCCACCGAGACCAGCAGGCCGCCGGAGGTCTGCGGATCGGTGAGCAGATGGCGCTGCCAATCCTCGATGCCGGGCGGCAGTTCGATGCCCTCACCATAGCTCGCCCAGTTGCGATGGGAGGCGCCGGTGACGAACCCTTGCCGGACCAGAGCCTCGGCATGGGAGAGCACCGGCAGGGCGCGCCCTTCGATGCGCAGCCGCACGCCGGAGCCGCGCGCCATTTCCAGCCCATGGCCCAGCAGGCCGAAGCCGGTGACATCGGTGACCCCGTGCACCGCCTCGTCCCGCGCCAGCGTGGCGCCGACCTTGTTGAGCAAGGTGGTGGAAGCGATCATCTCCTCATAGGCGTCGGGGGACAGCGCCTCCTTCTTGAAGGCGGCGGAATAGATGCCGATGCCCAGCGCCTTGGTGAGGATCAACGCATCGCCGGGCTTGGCGTCGCTGTTGCGGCGGATCTGGTTCTTGCGCACCGTGCCGATGACGGCGAGGCCGTAGATCGGCTCGACCGTGTCGATGGAATGGCCGCCGGCCACCGGAATGCCCGCCGCCGCGCACACCGCCGCGCCGCCCTGGAGGATGTCGCGGACGATCTGCGTCTCCACCTTGCCGAGCGGCATGCCGAGGATCGCCAGCGCCATGATGGGCGTGCCGCCCATGGCATAGACGTCCGAAATCGCATTAGTGGCGGCGATGCGGCCGAAATGGTCGGGATTGTCCACCACCGGCATGAAGAAGTCGGTGGTCGCGACGATGCAGGTCTCGCCGTCCAAGTCCCACACCGCCGCATCGTCCCCGGTTTCCGTGCCCACCAGCAGTTTCGCGAACGGCTGCGCCATGGGCTGGCCGCCCAGCAGTTCCTGGAGCACGGAGGGGGCAAGCTTGCAGCCGCAGCCGCCGCCATGGGCAAGGCTGGTGAGGCGGAAGGCGGTGTCACTCATGCGAAGCTCTTTCCACAGTCAGATGGGTGTTCTCCCGCGGGCGCAGGAAGGCGCGGGAGACGCCGCACGACACGGCCGGGCGAGGCGGCCGCGATTTGCGGGGCGTGGATCCCCGGGACGCGCCCGGGGACGACGGCTGCTTTTTCCGCGTGCCGGAAAGGCACGGCAAGGCTCACACCGAAATCTCGGTGGCGCGGATGGAATAGCGGAAGGTGTCCGGGTCGAGGCAATCCAGCCGCCCGGCCACGGTCTCCGCCTGCGGATACATGAGGAAGCCCACCTTCGGCCCCTTGGAGCCGGGCAGCGCCACGTCATGGGCGATATTATAGGCCATCCAATTGCCTTCCCAGGCACCGAACAGGGTCTTGCGGGCATCCACGACCTTGGAATCGTCGATGCTCAGCTTTCCCGGCGGCTCTTCCAGCACGACCTTGCGCACGTCGGCGGGGTCCATGGGCACCCAGCCATAGCCGGTGAGGAACACTTCCGAGCGGCAATGCTGGGCCTTGGTCACCACTTCGGAATTCGCGCCCAGGCTCTTGTAGCCGAATTTGGAGGGCGCCACGCGCAGGCCGTAGACATCGCGGGCGGGAATGCCGGCGGCGCGCACCAGGCCGACGAACAGGGCATTCAAATCGGCGCACTTGCCGCCGAGATCGCCGCTCTTCAGCAAGGCCGCGATATCGCCGACCCCGCAGCCGCGTGTCGCGGGATTGCGATAGGTGTTTTCCACGATCCATTCGTAGATGGCGCGCACCTTCGTGATCTCGTCCTTGGCGCCGGACGTGATCTTGTCGGACGTCTGCTTGACGATGCCGTCGGTGGGGATGAGGTCGGTGGCCGCGAGGAAGGTGACGCGCTCCTTTTCCCCGAGCGGTGCCGCGCTGCCGGGCTTGGAGAGGTCCACGGCGCGGTCGCGGGTCGCGATCTTGCTGGTGATCTCGACCGAGGGCGCCGGCTCGCTCGCCGCCCATTCCAGCGCCAGCATCTGGGCGCCGAACTGGGGATCGCCCACCACCTGGGCGCTGGCGGCATTGGTGGCCCAGGTGCTGCCGCCGGGACGGAACCATTGGTCCTCGGAGAAGGCCGGCAGCGGCACCCAGGCGCGCACCGGGCCGTCGCTCTTGCCGTCCGGCTTCGACACATCGAGGCGCGTCACCACCTGGAAATTGCGCCACGCCCCCGGCTGGGGCGCAAAGGCATTCTGCGCCCAGGCCCCCCGCGGCAGCAGGGCAGCGGCGGAGAAGGCCGCACCGGAAACCACAAAGTCGCGACGTGTAATCATTGGGTGGGTCCTCCCGAAGGGGTGTTGACGGAATCTTGGGGCGGCGGGGCGGCGAGGAGCGGGGCGGCGGGCGCGAGCAGCTCGGCGAGGGTCAGGTCGGTCTCGGCGCAGTCCCAGTCCACCGGGCCCTGCGCCTGCGCGCGCACGCGCCCGTCCGGCCCCACCAGAATGCTGGCGGGCAGCACGCTGACATCGAATGCCCGCGCGGCCAGCCGCTCGCGATCCATCAGGATGGGGAAGGCGACCGGCGTGGTCTCGACGAACCGGCGCACGCGGGCATCCACCTCCCCCACGTCCACGGCGAGCAGGGTCAGCGGCCGGCCGGCGAAGCGCCCCGCGAGGCGGTTGAGGGCGGGCAATTCCTCCCGGCAGGGCTCGCACCAGGTGGCGAAGAAATGCACCAGCACTCCGTGTCCGCGAAAGCTCGTACGGTCGACGATCTCGACCGGAGCGCCCACCGGCACCAGCCGCTCCAGCGCCAAGGGCGGCGCCATCGCGAGGGCGGAGGGGGGCGAAGACGCAGCGTCCAGACGCTCCAGGCGCCCGCCCGGCGCCTCCGCCGTCGCGGGGCCGGCCGGAAACAGGGCGCACGCGAAAAGCGCGCAGGCCGTCATTGCCCGCAAATCGAGCAGACGCGCCCGACGCCAAGGCGCGCGCCGCGCCGGACTGCCGCCGCGCCCGCCTGCGCTCATGCCTTGGAATGCGCTCATGCCTTGGGAAAAGAAGGAGAACCGGGCCGGACGCGCAACATCGCCCATGCCACCGCGCGGGTGGCAACTCGCAGCATCCAGAATATCGCCCCGACCCGCGGGAGCCGCCGTGAGGTTCACGACGGGATGGTGCGCCCGCCCCCTCGGCCGGTCAATCTGCCCGCAATCAATATTTCGTGGTTCAAACGACGAGGCACCGCCGAACGGCGCGTTTATCTTCGCATTTGCAGCAAAAATCTGGTTTTCATTTCGCTGACGCAGCGTCGCCTTGCAAGTCATGATGCGTAAAAAGCGAACAACCTCGTCTCATTTTCTTGCGACACGCGCATTTGTGCTCGCGAAGTTTGACATGGTTCCAATTCCAAAATACCGTTCTGAGGAGCCGGAATCCCGGACAAGGGTGATTTTTCCCCTTTTTGATTGTCCCCCGTTGGGGGCACTTATCGGAGGTTATCTTCGATGAACATGGAGCTCTCGCGGCGCCAGTTCTTGAAAACGGCGGGTGCGGGAATCGCGGGCACGTCTCTTGGAGCCTTCGGCTTCGGAGGCATAGAACAGGCCTATGCGGATTCCATCCGTCCCTTCCGCCTTTTCAATACGACTGAGACGCGCAACACCTGCACCTATTGCTCGGTGGCCTGCGGCATCTTGATCTATTCCAAGGGCGATCTGAAAAAGGGCGAAAAAGCCGAAATCACCCATATCGAGGGCGACGTCGACCACCCCACCAATCGCGGCACCCTGTGCCCGAAGGGCGCGGCCCTCCTCGACATCGTGCATTCGAAGACCCGCCTGACCGCGCCCATGCTGCGCAAGCCCGGCTCCGACAAGTTCGAGCAGGTCAGCTGGGACGTGGCGCTGGACAAGATCGCGCGGGTCCTGAAGGACGACCGCGACAAGAACTTCATCGCCAAGAACAATGACGGCGTGACGGTGAACCGCTGGGTCACCACCGGCTTCCTCGCCGCCTCCGCCACCACGAACGAAACCGCCTGGTGCACGTACAAGGTCGCACGCAGCGCCGGCATGCTGGTGTTCGACAACCAAGCGCGGGTTTGACACGGCCCCACGGTGTCCAGTTTGGGCCCAACTTTTGGCCGTGGCGCGATGACCAACTCGTGGACCGACATTCGGAACACGGACCTGGTCGTCATCATGGGCGGCAATGCCGCCGAGGCGCATCCGTGCGGATTCAAATGGGTTACGGAGGCGAAAGCCACCCGTGGCGCGAAGCTTGTCGTCGTCGATCCGCGCTATACGCGGTCCGCGGCGGTGGCGGATTATTACGCGCCGATCCGCCAGGGCAGCGACATCGCCTTCCTGCTCGGCGTCATCAACTATTGCATCCAGAACAACAAGGTGCAGTGGGAATATGTGAAGGCCTTCACCAACGCGACCTATGTCGTGAAGGACGGCTTCGAGTATAAGGACGGCCTGTTCACCGGCTATGACGAGACCAAGCGGGACTACAACCGCGCGACCTGGGACTATCAGATCGGCGCCGACGGCTATGCCGTGGTGGACGACACGCTGGAAAATCCCCGGTGCGTGTGGAACCTGCTGAAGGCCCACGTCGCCCAGTACACGCCGGAAATGGTCGAGCGCATCACCGGCACGCCCAAGGACAAGTTCCTGAAGGTGGCGCAGATGATCGGCGAATGCTCCTCGCCGACCAAGACCATGACCTCCATGTACGCGCTCGGCTGGACGCAGCACTCCAAGGGCTCGCAGAACATCCGCACCATGGCGATGCTCCAGCTCATCCTGGGGAACATCGGCGTGCGCGGCGGCGGCATGAATGCGCTGCGCGGGCATTCCAACATCCAAGGTCTGACGGATGTCGGGCTCATGTCGAACATGATCCCCGGCTATCTGACCCTGCCCACGGAGAAGGAACCCGACTTCGCCACCTATATGTCGACCCGCGGGTTCAAGCCGCTGCGGCCGAACCAGATGAGCTATTGGCAGAACTACAAGAAGTTCATGGTGAGCTTCCTGAAGTCCATGTGGGGTCCGGCGGCGACGGCGGACAACAACTACGCCTTCGACTGGCTGCCCAAGCTCGACGTGCCGGCCTACGACATCCTGCGGGCTTTCGAGCTGATGAAGCAGGGCAAGATGAACGCCTATATCTGCCAGGGCTTCAACCCGATGCAGGCGTTCCCGAACCGGGCCAAGCTGTCCGAAGCGCTCGCCAAGCTCAAGCTGCTGGTGGTCATGGACCCCCTTCAGACCGAGACCGCGCGCTTCTGGGAAAACCACGGCGTCTACAACCCGGCCGACACCGCCAACATCCAGACCGAAGTGATCCAGCTGCCCACCACCTGCTTCGCGGAGGATGAGGGCTCGCTGGTGAATTCCGGGCGCTGGCTCCAGTGGCACTGGGCCGCCGGCACGCCTCCGGGCGAATCCAAGCCGGACACCTGGATCATGTCGCAGATCTATCTGCGCATGAAGAAGCTGTACGAGAAGGAAGGGGGCGCGTTCCCCGACCCGATCCTCAACCTGACCTGGAACTACAAGGACCCCAACGAGCCGACCCCCGAGGAGCTCACCAAGGAGCTCAACGGCTATGTCGTCTCCGACGTGGCGGACCCGAACGATCCGACCAAGAAATTGCTGGAGGCTGGAAAGCAGCTGCCGGGCTTCGCGGCCTACCGCGACGACGGCACCACCGCAGGCGCGTGCTGGATCTATTCCGGCTCGTTCACCGAGGCCGGCAACATGATGGCCCGGCGGGACAATTCCGACCCCGACGACACCGGCGCCTATCTGAAATGGTCGTTCGCCTGGCCCGCCAACCGGCGCATCCTCTACAATCGCGCCTCCGCCGACATCAATGGCAAGCCGTGGGATCCCTCGCGCAAGCTGCTGGAGTGGGATGGAAGCAAGTGGACCGGATACGACGTGCCGGACATCGCGCCCACCGCGAAGCCGCAGGACGTCGGCCCGTTCATCATGAACCCGGAGGGCGTGTCCCGCCTGTTCGCCCGGGGCATGATGCGCGAGGGTCCGTTCCCGGTGCATTACGAGCCGTTCGAGAGCCCGATCGCCAATGTGATCGCCCCCAAGATCCGGGGCAATCCGGTGGCGCGCGTGTTCAAGGACGACTTCGCCCAGTTCGCGGAAGTCGGCTCGCCGGACTTCCCCTATGCGGCGACCTCCTATCGCCTCACGGAGCATTTCCACTACTGGACCAAGAACAACCATGTGAATTCGGTGCTTCAGCCGGAATTCTTCGTGGAGATCTCGGAACAGCTGGCCAAGGAAAAGGGCATTTCCAACGCCGGATGGGTGCGGGTGTGGTCGAAGCGCGGCTCGGTGTTCGCCAAGGCCTATGTGACGAAGCGCATCCAGCCGCTGGTCTGCGACGGCAAGACGGTGCACATCGTCGGCATCCCGATCCATTGGGGCTTCGTCGGCGCCGCCAAGAAGGGCTTCCCAGCCAACGTGCTGACGCCGTTCGTGGGCGACGCCAATATCGAGACGCCCGAGTTCAAGGCGTTCTGCGTCAACATCGAGCCCTCGACCGGGCCGGTGGCGTGAGGGAGGTGAGATAATGTTTCCCCCAGCCCCAAATCCCCCGGTTGCCCCCGTTGCCCCGAAATACGGGCAGCAGGATCTGATCCGTCGGTCGGCGTCCACCATAACGCCGCCCGCCCAGCGCCAGACCGAAGTGGCCAAGCTCATCGACGTGTCGAAGTGCATCGGCTGCAAGGCCTGCCAGGCGGCGTGCCTGGAATGGAACAATCTCCATGAGGAGATCGGGACGTTCAACGGCACCTATACCAACCCGCCGGACCTGACGCCGAACACCTTCACGCTGATGCGCTTCACGGAATGGACCAATCCGGAAACGCAGAACCTGGAATGGCTGATCCGCAAGGACGGCTGCATGCATTGCGAGGATCCGGGCTGCCTCAAGGCCTGCCCGGCACCCGGCGCGATCGTGCAATATTCCAACGGCATCGTGGATTTCGACCACGATAAGTGCATCGGCTGCGGCTATTGCGTGAAGGGCTGCCCCTTCAACATTCCCCGCATCTCGCAAGTGGACCACAAGGCCTACAAATGCACCTTGTGCTCGGACCGCGTGGCGGTGGGCCAATGGCCCGCCTGCGCGAAGGCCTGCCCCACCCAGGCGATCGCCTTCGGCACCAAGGACGACATGAAGACGTGGGCCGACGGGCGCATCAAGGATCTGAAGTCGCGCGGCTATGCCAATGCGGGCCTTTATGATCCGCCGGGCGTCGGCGGCACCCACGTCATGTATGTGCTGCAACACGCCGACCAGCCGGAAATTTACGCCGGCCTGCCCAAGAACCCGACCATCAGCCCGGTGGTCGAGATCTGGAAGGGCATGACGAAGTACGTCGGCTTCGCCGCCATCGGCCTCGCCGCCGTTGCGGGCGTGCTTCACCATCTCGTCGCCGGCCCCAACAAGGTCAGCAACGAGGACGAGGAGAACGCCGAGAAACTCACCGGGAGTGACCCGCGATGAGCACAGAGTATGACGTCGAATCCGGCGACGGGGTCCACAAGGGCCGCCCCGTCACGGTGGACCGCTATACGGTGGGGGCGCGGATCAACCACTGGATCACGGCCATCAGCCTGATCCTGCTGGCGCTGTCCGGCATGGCCCTGTTCAGCCCCTCGCTGTTCTTCCTCACCAACCTGTTCGGCGGTGGGCAGTGGACGCGCGCCATCCATCCCTGGATCGGCGTGGTCCTGTTCTTCTCCTTCGCCGGCCTGTTCCTCCGCTTCTGGCGGGCGAACCTGTGGAAGGCCGAGGACGGCACCTGGCTCGCCCGCATCCGCGACGTGCTGGGCGGCCATGAGGAGCGCCTGCCGGAAGTGGGCAAGTACAATGCCGGCCAGAAGTTCGTCTTCTGGGGCATGTCCTTCCTCATCATCGTGCTGATCTCCAGCGGCTTTGCCGTGTGGGACCAGTATTTCTACCAGTTCACCACCATTCCGCAGAAGCGGGTGGCGATCCTCGTCCATGCCCTGGCGGCGATCGCGATCATCTGCGTGTGGATCGTGCACGTCTATGCGGCGATCTGGGTTCGTGGCACCATCGGCGCCATGACGAAGGGCCAGGTCACCGGCGGATGGGCCTGGCGCCACCATCGCAAATGGCTGCGCGAGCTGGTTTCCAAGGACAAGCCGGGCCGCACGCCGGCGGAGTGAGCAAGGGCGTCGAGCCGACGCCCCTTGACTCCCGGGCGCCGGCACATAGGTCAGACAAAGCATCGGGGTGGAGTGCCGACGAGGCGTCTCCGCCCCTCTTTTCGCTTCTATCCCAGAGTTTGCGCCACGTGGCCCGTGGGGTTCGTGAGGAGTGGCATGTCAGAATTTTCCAGCGGTCCGGGCGCCATCGAACCCGATCCGAGCGTCATTGGCGGCATCGCCCAGCCTCCCCTGGCCGTTCTTCCCGATCCCACCGCCCTGTTCGCGACACGCGCCCAGCGCTTCCGCGATCTGGCGCCCCACAGCGAGCTTCGGCCCTACCTGCTGTTCCTGGCCGATCTGGTGCAGGCGCAGCACGATATCCAGAAGGGCCTGCCCGAGCCGGTCCTGCCCGACACGGCGACGCGCGAGCGCTCGGCGCAGTTCGCAATGCCGCCGCTGGACCGCACGCAATTCACCTATGACGATGCCTTCGGCACCACCTTCGACCGGCTGCTTCACGCCATGGGCGCCGTGGAAAAGCCCGATGCGGCCGCCGTCGCGCTCGATGCGGTCCTGCGCGCGCCCCCGCTCGCCCGGGAAGCCATGATCCTGAACGTGCTGGCGGATTCCATTCCGGTGGAGGCCATGGCCGAGCATATCTATGTGGCCGCCGCGCTCCAGGTGCATTTCGCCCGCCTTTCCGCGCGCCTCGATGCGAAGGCGCTGGTTCCGCTCGGCGACGGCCTGTGTCCCTGCTGCGGCGCCCCGCCGGTGGCGAGCCTGATCGTCGAATGGCCGAGCGCGCCCGGCGCGCGCTATTGCGCCTGCTCGCTGTGCGGCACCTTGTGGAACCAGGTGCGGGTGCGGTGCGTGCTGTGCGGCTCGACAAAGGGCATCGGCTTGCAGGAGGTCGAAGGCGCCTCCGGCGCCGCCAAGGCCGAGACCTGCGATTCCTGCCACGCCTACACGAAGCTGTTCTATCTGAGCAAGGACCCGGCGGCGGAGCCGGTGGCCGACGACGTGGCCTGGCTCGGGCTGGATCTGCTGATGCGGGACGGCCCCTATCGGCGCGAGACCTTCAACCCGTTCCTGCTCGGCTATTGAGGCGGCGATCATGAGCGATCCCGCCAGCGCCCTGCGCGAGGCCCTGCGCGCGCTTCCCTCGGTGGACCAGGTGCTGAAGCTGGAGACGACCCGCGCCGCGCTGGACCGTCACGGCCGCGCCGCGGCAACCGAGGCGGTGCGCGCCGCGCTCGAAGCCGCGCGCGCGGCGACCCGGTCCGGCACCCCGCCCGCCGGGGTGGAGGAGATCGCCGGGGCGGCCCTGCGGGCGCTGGAGGCACGGGCGCAGCCGAGCCTGCGCCCGGTGTTCAACCTCACCGGAACGGTGCTTCATACCAATCTCGGCCGCGCCATTCTCGCCGAAGAGGCGATCGCGGCGGCGACCGCCGCCATGCGCAGCGCAGTGGCGCTGGAATTCGACGTGGAGAGCGGCAAGCGCGGCGAGCGCGACGATCATGTGCGCGCCCTGCTGTGCGAACTGACCGGCGCGGAGGACGCGACGGTGGTGAACAACAATGCCGCCGCCGTGCTGCTGGTGCTCAACACGCTCGCGCTCGGCAAGGAGTCCATCGTCTCGCGCGGCGAGCTGATCGAGATCGGCGGCGCCTTCCGCATGCCGGATATCATGGCCCGCGCCGGCACCACGCTGGTGGAGGTCGGCACCACCAATCGCACGCACCCCAAGGATTATGTCGGCGCTATTGGCCCGGACACCGGCCTGGTGGTGAAGGTGCACACCTCCAACTACCGCATCGAGGGGTTCACGGCCGAGGTGGCCCCCCGCGCGCTCGCCGACATCGCCCATGAACGCGAGGTGCCGCTGTTTCACGATCTCGGCTCCGGGACGCTGGCGGACCTCGCGCGCCATGGCCTGGTGCACGAGCCGACGGTGCGGGAAAGCATCGAGGACGGCGCGGATATCGTCACCTTCTCCGGCGACAAGCTGCTGGGCGGCCCGCAGACCGGCTTCATCGTCGGCCGGCGCGACCTGATCGCCGCCGTCAACAAGAACCCAATGAAGCGGGCCCTGCGGGTCGACAAGATCCGCCTCGCGGCCCTGGAAGCCACCTTGCGGCTCTATCGCGATCCGGACCGGCTCGCCTCCCGCCTGCCGACGCTGCGCCTGCTCGCACGGCCGCTCGCGGAGATGCAGGCGCTGGCTGAGGCTCTGCTGCCGATGGTCGCCGAGCGGCTGGGCGATGCGTTTTCGGCCTCCATTGTCCCCTGCAAGAGCCAGATCGGGTCCGGCGCGCTGCCGCTCGAAACCTTGCCGAGCGTCGCCCTCGCGATCACGCCCGCCGACGGCAGCGGCCGGGCGCTGGATGCGCTGGCCCGCGCGCTGCGCGCCTTGCCGGTCCCGGTCATCGGCCGCATCGCGGATGGCGCGCTGGTGCTGGATCTGCGCTGCCTGCTGGACGAAGCGGGCTTCCGCGCCGCGATCGCCCACCTTTGCGTGCCAAAAGACGAGCCGGCCCATGGGATGGCTTGACCTGCTGCGCGGGCGCAAGTCCGCACCGGCCGCATCCCCTCAGAACCCGCAGGCCGCGCCCGCCGATCCCGATGCGCGCATGGCCGAGGCGCTCGCGGCGGCGCAGGCGGGCGATTACGAGACCGCGCTCTTTCTGTGGGAAGGGCTGGCCCGCGCCGGCGTTGCGCGGGCGCAGAACAATATCGGCGCCTGCTTCGCCGAGGGCCTCGGCGTGGAGCGCAATCCCGACCTCGCCTTCCGCTGGCTGCATCTGGCGGCGGAAAACGGTGATCCCGTGGGCCAGCGCAATCTGGCGGCGCTCTATTTCAAGGGCGAAGGCGCGCCGCAGGACTATGCGCGCGCCGCCGAACTCTATCGCCTCGCGGCCGACCAGGGCGATGCGCCGGCGCAGGACATGCTGAGCTGGATGCTGCTGGAAGGCGAGGTCGTGCCCTTCGACGCCGTCGCGGCCCGCCGCTTCGCCGAGCTGGCGGCGGACCAGGGCATCGCGTCCGCCATGACGCGCCTCGGCATGCTCTATCACAATGCCCTCGGCGTCGAGCGCGACCCGGCCGAGGCGGTGCGCTGGTGGCGGCGCGGCGCCGAGCGCGGCGATGCGGACGGCCAGGCCATGCTCGGCGCTGCGCATCATATCGGCTCGGGTGCGCCGCGCGATCCCCTTGCCGCCTACGAATGGCTCCTGCGCGGCTATCAGGGCGGCAGCAGCCTTGCCGCGCCGTTCCTGGATGCGGTGCGCGCGACCCTCTCCCCGGAACAGGAGGCGGAAGCCGAACGGCGCGCCACCTTGCCCCTTGCCCCGCCCCTGCCCGCCGCGGAGCCCTTGCCATGATCATCGGCACCGCCGGGCATATCGATCATGGCAAGACCTCCCTGGTGCGCGCGCTGACGGGGGTCGATACCGACCGCCTGAAGGAGGAGAAGGCGCGCGGCATCACCATCGATCTGGGCTTCGCCTATCTGCCGCTGGAGAACGGCGAGACCCTGGGCTTCATCGACGTTCCCGGCCATGAGCGCTTCGTCCACACCATGCTGGCGGGGGCGAGCGGCATCGATTTCGTGCTCCTGGTGGTGGCCGCCGACGACGGGGTGATGCCGCAGACGCGCGAGCATCTCGCCATCGTCGATCTGCTCGGCGTCTCCCATGGGCTGGTCGCCCTCACCAAGGCCGACCTCGTGGACGATGCGCTCCGCGCGGAAGTGACGGCGCAGATCGCGGCCACGCTCGCGGGAACGGCGCTCGCAGGCGCGGACATCCTGCCCGTCTCCACGCTCACCGGCGAGGGCGTGGCGCAGGTGCGCCAGCGCTTGGTGGACGCCTCCGCGCATCTGGCGCAGCGCGCCGCCTCCGGCCGGTTCCGTCTCGCGGTGGATCGCTCCTTCACCCTCTCGGGCGCGGGAACGGTGGTGACGGGAACCGTGCTCTCCGGCGTGGTCCGCGTGGGCGACCGGGTGATCGTCAGCCCCTCCGGCCTTGCCGCGCGCGTGCGCTCCATCCGCGCCCAGGACAAGCCGGCCGAGGAAGGCCGGGCCGGCGACCGCTGCGGCCTCAATCTCGTCGGCGACGGCATCACGAAGGACGCCATCGCGCGCGGCGACGTGGTGCTCGACCCGAGCCTGCATGCGCCCTGCGACCATATCGACGCCACCTTGAGCGTGCTCGCGAGCGAGGCCAAGGGGGTGGGCCAGTGGTTTCCCGTGCGCCTGCACACCGCGTCGCGGGAGGTGGGCGCCCGCGTCGTCCTGCTCGGCGACAGCCTCGCACCGGGGGAGAGCGGCCTGGTGCAATTGGTGCTGGAGCATCCCATCGCCGCGGCGGCGGGTGATCGCTATGTGGTGCGCGACACCTCGGCCCAGCGCACCATCGGCGGCGGGCTGTTTCTCGATCTGCGCGCGCCGAGCCGCAAGCGCCGCAGCCCCGAGCGCATCGCCCAGCTCGCCGCCCACGCCCTGCGCGACCCGCGCGATGCGGTGCTTGCCTTGTGCGAGACCGCACCCTTCTATCTGGATCTGCCCGCCTTCGTGCGCGATCGCGCCCTGGCTGCCTCGCAAGCCGATGCCATCGCCGAGGCCCTGAATCTCGTGCGCTTGCCCCTGGGCGAGACGTCGCTCGCGCTTTCCGCCGGGCGTTGGCAGGCCCTGCACGACGCCTTGCTCGAGCGGCTCGACGCCTATCACGCGGAAAATCCCGATCTGGCGGGCATGGGGCGCGAGCGCCTGCGCCTGCAATTGTCCCCTCGCCTTCCCGCCCCCGCCTTCCTCGCCGCCTTGCAGACGATGGCACGCGCCGGCGAAATCGCGCTCGACGGTGCCTGGGTGCGGCGGGCGCAGTTCGAGGTGCGGCTGACGGCGCGCGACGAAGCCTTGTGGGCGCAGGCGCTGCCCCTGCTCCAGGGCGCGGAGCGCTTCCGCCCGCCGCGCGTGCGCGACATCGCCAATCTGCGCGCCCAGCCCGAAGCAGACGTGCGGCGCATGTTCAAGCTGCTCGGGCGGATGGGCCGGGTGGACGAGATCGCGCACGATCATTTCTTCCTGCGCGCCACGGTCGCCGAAATGGTGGAGATCCTCGCCCGCCTCGGCGCCGCGCATGGCAGCTTCACCGCCGCGCAGTTCCGCGACGAGGTGGATAACGGGCGCAAGGTGGCGATCCAGATCCTTGAATTCTTCGACCGTCACGGCGTGACCTTGCGCCGGGGCGATCTGCGGCGCATCAATCCCCATCGGCTGGACCTGTTCCGCCCCATGGGCGATGATGCGCCGGCGCAGCAACCGGCGGGAACGCCGCAAACCCTTGGAAGAGAAGCGTCCCTGGTGGGGCGTCCGGACTTCAAATCCGGGAGGGGCCGCGAGCCGGTCCTTGGTGGGTTCGACTCCCACTCTCTTCCGCCAAACCCGCTTCCGCAGAGCGCGCCGGGCGGCGCATCCCCAAGGCGCCCCGGCGCGGACGCCCTTGAGGGGGAAGCGCAGGGGCTGAAAACGCCCGGCCCGACACCCGCGAGCCCGAAACCCGCAAGCCCGAAGGCCGCCCCGAAAGCCCAGGGATCAGAAGCCGCCAAGACCGCGCGAGGACGGCGATGACCACGCTTTCAGCCTACCTGGCGAGCCTGGAGAGGTCCGCGGCCGCGGCGGAGCAGGCCGAGGCCGATTTTCGGCGCGAAACCGAGGCGCGCGCGGTCGCGCTCGCCAATGCCCGCGCCCACGCCTATCGCCGCAGCAATCTGATGGCGACCCTCGCCACCCTCGCCGAAGGGGCCGAAACGCCGGAACTGGCGGTCGCGGCGGTGCAGGCGCACCTGCGCGCCCGTCTCGGCTGGGACGATCCAAGCGATGCCCGCGACGCGGTGCTCACGCGCTTCGCGCCGGTCGCCCTCGCCCTGTTCGCCGCCGCGCATCCCGCCGAAGCGGGGCACGCCCCGGACGCGGGCACGCCGGACGATCCGGCAAGCGACCCCGCCAGCGCCGACCCCGCCGGTGCCGATCCTGCCGGCGTCGATCCCGCCGGTGCCCTGGCGGCGTTCGAGAACTGGTACGCCGAGACCCGCGAAAGCCCGTTCTGGTATCTCTTCGAGCACTACATACCGGAGACGCCGCGCGTGGACTACTAGGGGCTTGGCCTAGCTAGGGAATTCGCCCTAGCGCTCTAGGCAAGCGCACCATGTCCCTCTCGGGTCTGATACCATCAGTGGCAGGATACGCGGTCACTTCGCGCCCTGGTTCCCTGCCCTCCCTCCCTGCCCGTGTGGTCTCCTCCTCCCGCCCCTCCAGGGGCGTGAGCACCTCGCCATGCCTGCCGCAAAGCCGCATGGATGCTCATTTCTCAAAAAAAATTGCGCCAAGACGAAAAAGGCTCTTGACGCGGCGACTCGCCATCGAGTCTGGTGAGGATACGAAATGTGGATACGCCAGATGGATACGAAAGACGGATACACAATGAGCACTCAGGCCACGACCACGAAGCACCCCAAGCGCAACCGTAGCGGCCTCAATAGCAAGGCGATGGCGGCGGTTGAACCGCAACCCGTCCTCACTGAGGAGGAGCGGCAGGCACTCGCGGACATGGGCAGGCACGGGCACAGCCCCGAAATGTATGACGGAGCGAGCAAGCTCCACGCACGCCACTGCGGGGGGGGGGGGGACGGCTATTACGACCGTGGAGGCGCCTATTGGGGACACTCCAGGGTCTATGCCGTGTGGACACGGGGCGGGGGCTTCTGTGCCTACGTGGAGGCAACCAGCCTGTGCGGAGCGGTTGCCCAGGTGAGGGAGGCCGCAGCGGCGTGACGCATCCCCTTGGGCATCCTCAGCCCCCTCATACCCAATGGCAGTCTCCGCCTAGTGCAGGGACAAGCTGGAACCGTGGAGGCGAGCTGGGTGTGGGACATCTGGCCCACCCCAAAAACGGACAGGGTGGTCATATACACGGAGCACTTCCTGGGGAGAGGAGGACTCCGTGCCTGGAAGAAGAGCGCGGAGAGGATGTTGGCCTTTCACAGGGACAGCATGCTCCGCGAGGTTGAAACAGAGGGAGAGGCTTGATGAAAACCCAGAGAGCCAACACCATGGCGGATACGCCTCTCAACACCGTCCAGGGCTTCCTTGGACACCCCCTCCTCAAGTCCTACCTGGAGGAGGACCCCAAGGGGAACCTCTACCGGGTGGAAGTCCGCAGGTGCGAAACCACGGGGGTGGTCCTTAAGGGCCGCTTCCCGGTCCCCGCAAAGAAGCAAACCCACCAGTAACCCGCACGTTCACCAACTTTTTGGGAGAGAAGTCATGGCGTACAAGTTCGAGATTAAGCGCGGCGTAGCCATCCCCGCCACCGCACGCTTCGGCACCACCGCTCTGCCGTTCCCGTGGGACGACATGAAGGAGGTGGCCGGAGACGGGATGATCGAAGTCACGAAGGACTTCTGGGTCAACGAGCGTGGCTACGACCCCGAGACCTACACTGTCGTCAAAGCCCGAGAGCGCATCCGGGGCCACTTCCGCAACTGGCAGGAGAAGGACGAGAGCCGCAAGGACCTCATGCTGGTCATGCGTACGGTGGGCGACGACGTACACGTCTGGGTCGATAAGCCGGAAACCGAGGCCGTGGAGCCTGAAGGGCCCGCAGCGCCGGAAGAGAAAGCCCCCGAGCCCGCGCCGGCCGCCCCCAAGGGACGCGCCAAGAAGACCACCGCGAAGTAGCGAACCCCTCACCACCGTGTCGAAGCTGGGAGGGACGGGACACACCGCCCCGCCCCACCATTAGACCCATGAGAGGACCATCATGTGGACATTGGGGGATGATCCTACAGAACACCCGCTGTGGGAGGAGCAAGTCGCGCTGGAACTTGAGATGCGGGACGGAGGGGCCGAGCGGTTTCGTGAGGCCGCCGCCAAGGCTCGCGGAGGGACGCAGGCTGACGGGACGGTTCGCCAGCCACGAATGACAGGGCTGAAGCCCTACAGGGACCTCATTGAGAAGTGGCTCCCTGACATGGCCGATGGCATCCGCGCATGGATGCGGGATGTGGGGCACCACCAGCGACGCATTGGTGCTGGGCTCCAGGTTGTCTCTTACCCGTACATCCGCGCCGCCGACCCCTATCTCTGCGGATACCTCACCCTTCGCCACGTTCTGGACGCCATGACCATCGGACAGGTTGGCCTCATGACAGCCGCGAAGCAGATTGGCTTGGCGCTGGAGCACGAGGCCCGGATGAAGGCGTGGGAGGCGCGGGATAAGCAGCTCTACGCCGAGAATAAGGACGCCTTCGCAAAGGACAAGATGGTCTTCCAGAAGACCCAACGGAACCTCCGCAAGGACAAGGCGACGGCCATCCACATCAAGCGGGTGAACATCCACCGCTTCAACAAGCTCCTGCGCGAGCCGCTTGAATGGCAAGACTGGAGCGAGTACGTCCGAACCCGCATCGGCCTGGACCTCATCAATATCCTCATCCGTCACACGGGGCAGTTCACCGTGGGGTCGGACGCCGAGCATGTCTTCAAACCCGGAAAGGTGAAGAGCCCGAAGTTGGTCCTTGAGGCAAAGCCCGAACTCCTCAAGTGGTTGGCCGGGGCGATGGATCGGGCGGAGGTGATGAGCCCCGTCTATCTGCCCACCGTCATCCCGCCCAAGCGCTGGGAAGGGACCCGCTCCGGGGGCTACCACACGCCCAACGCACGGACCCCCACCCTGATCCGCTTCAAGGCGCACCAGGAGCACCAGCGGCACCGAGCGGCGGATGAGTATGACGCTATCGACATGCCGAAGGTCTACGAGGCCCTCCACGCCCTCCAGGAGACCCGCTGGAAGATCAACACGGCGGTCCTGGATGTGGCAATCCACGTCTGGGACAAAGACCTCGCCATCGCTGGGCTCCCCAGCAAGGAGGAGGCACCCCTCCCCCACCAGACCGAGGATGTCCTCAAGGACATTGAGGTCCGGGCGGCGTGGAAGAAGACCCGAAAGAAGGACGAGGAACCACCGGAAGCCGAAGCCCTGCGGCGGTGGAAGCGGGATGCCTCGCTGGTGCACCGAAAGAACGCGCGGCGGATATCTCACGTCCTCTCCACGGACAGGACTCTGAAGATTGCCCAGAGGCTCCGGGACGAGCCGGCCATTTACTTCCCCCACATGCTGGACTTCCGGGGCCGCATGTACCCCATACCGCAGGACCTCCAGCCCCAGGGTCGCGACCTTGCACGGGGCCTCCTCACCTTCGCTGACGACGCCGCGAAGCCCGTTGAGGGTGAGGCGGTTGGGTGGCTGGCCATCCACGTTGCCAACGTCTGGGGCAACGACAAGGTGTCCTTTGACGACCGCATCAAGTGGGTCTTCGGTAAGGAACGGACATGGAGGTCAATCGCCAAGAACCCCATCAAAAACCGGCAATGGGCTGAAGCAGGCGACCCCTGGCAGGCCCTCGCCGCAACCCTGGAGTGGGTCCGGCTTCTGGATGAGGGCGAGGGGATGCTCTCCTCCCTCCCCATCCGCGTGGACGGGACCTGCAATGGCCTCCAGCACCTCTCCGCAATGGTCCGCGACGAGGTGGGCGGGGCCGCCGTGAACCTCGTACCGGGGCCGACCCCTCGGGACATATACAAGGAGGTTGCACGGGGCCACTCACCGGACCTCGAAGACTCCAATGAAATGGACAAGATTGCGGAGGAGGTCTCTGGCGGCCTGCAACGCAAGCTCGAAGTCGTCGCTGCGGCGGGAGGGGAGGAAGGCGCCAAGGCGACTTGGTGGCTGGACCTCCTAGACCACGACATACCCCGGTCATTCACCAAGCGGCAAGTGATGATCATGCCGTACGGTGGGACCCGAGACTCCTACTTCGATTATCTTCGCGAATGGCTTGACGAGTACAAGCCCACCGAGTGGGAAGCGGAGCAGAAGCGGGACCGTGCGTGGGCTGGGAAGCTCCTGGGATTTGCCGTCACGCACCTCTGGGCGGCAGTCACCGAGAAGGTGGCCGGCGCCGTCCTCACCATGGAATGGCTCCAGAAGTGCGCCAAGGCTGCGGCCCAGGGTAACCAGCCCATCTATTGGGTCACGCCCTCGGGGTTCGTCGTTCGGCATTTCTATGGGAAGAGCCGGAGCGGGACATCGAAGACATGAGCGTTGAGGAGCTTGAAGCCCTCCGCGATGACAAGCCCTAGGAGATCATCATGTGTGTCGGAGGAGGTGGCTCCTACAGCCAGCCCACCGCCCCGGTGAACCCGGCCGCGTACCCTCTGGAAGAGGACTACAAGTCGGTCAAGGTTTCCAGCCGCAAGGCCGAGCCCGAGGTGGCCCCCAAGGACCCCTTTGAGGCCAGCCCCACTCCCACCAATCCCACTGCCCCGTCTGTTACTGGCGGGAGCGGCGTCCAGTTTCGGATGTGAGCATGTGCACGGCACGAGCCCCCAAAATTCAACAGACCGTAGCGGCAACCCCCGCCCCGGCCCCCGCAGCACCCGAGCCCCTGCCGGAGGAGACCGTAGTGGGCTCCCGCCGCAAGCGGGAAGAGGAAGGCACCTTCGGACTCGGAGGCCCCTCCTTCCGGGTTGACCGCACGCTTGCGACCTCCGGTTCAACAGCGGGCGGCACCGGCCTGCGGATGTAGGCCAAGGAGACCCTTTTGGACGCAGTGTATTCCCTGGGCGGGGAGAAGGCGGAGGACGTTTACTCCCGCCTCTCCAGCACCAGGACCGCCCCCCTCGCCACGGCGCGGGACATGGCCACCCTGACTATCCCCTCCGTGTTCCCGCCGGAGGGCCACAAGACCGGCGAGAAGCTGGAGGATAACAACCAGAGCATTGGAGCGTGGTGCGTTAACACCCTCGCCTCCGTGCTGATGTTCAGAGCCACCGGCTCGTCATCAACTCGGAAGTCATTGAGGCGGACTACAGGTCCGTCCTGGCGATGGACGCCGAGGAGACGCGGCACCGCTACTCGCTCTTCTACCAGTACAGCCACCTAACGCGGGAGCGCGATGCGCTCACGCATGAGGACCGGCTGGAGGCCCTGGCGATGCTCGCCGCGTACTTCGCGCCTGATCTTGGGGTTGACCCCGAAGGGATGGCCGCGAAGCGGGAGGAGGAGCGGCTTGAGGAGCTGGTGAAGGAGATGTTCGAGGAGGCCGACGAAATCGGCGGTTGGCCGAGCGTTGGCCGTGGTGGGGACAGGGTGGCGGCGGCGAGGCCCCATATCTGGCCGTGGTGATCGACCTGTTCTCCCGCCGTGTCATTGGTTGGTCACTGCAGAGCCGGCAGGTCACCGACGTCGTGCTGCAGGCGTTGCTCATGGCGGTATGGCGACGGAAGCCGAAGACCACGGTCCTGGTTCACTCGGATCAGGGCTCCCAGTTCACCAGCATGGATTGGGCTGCCTTCCTGAAGCACCACAATCTTGAGCACTCGATGAGCCGGCGCGGGAACTGCCACGACAACGCGGTGGCAGAGAGCTTCTTCAATCTGCTCAAGCGGGAGCGAATCCGCCGCAAGACCTACCGAACGCGCGAAGAGGCAAGGCAGGACGTGTTCGACTACATCGAGATGTTCTACAACCCCAAGCGCAAGCACGTCAGGAACGGGATGCTGTCACCCGTGGAGTTCGAACGGCAGCAAAATACGTAGCCCGACGGCGTCTACGAAACTCGGGGCTATTCACTACATCGCTCCCGGCAAGCCCATGCAGAACGGCTTCGTCGAGAGCTTCAACGGTCGGTTCCGGGACGAATGCCTGAACGAGACCCTGTTCTCGAACCTGGCGCAGGCGCGCGCCACCATCAGATCATGGAAGGAGGACGACAATCTGAACCGACCCCATTCGGCGCTCGGCCACCGATCCCCCACTGAGTTCGCCGCAACAATCGCACTGGAAACCGTGGCCGCCTGAGGCCACAAATCAACCCTCGGACTCTCGCCTAAACCGGAGGAGAAATGGGGCTCAGGTCAGACACCATCACTGGATCGACAACCATTCTTAGCGGCAACGGGAGCCCTGAAGGGAAGGTTACTGCTACCCAAAGGTTCGATGTACCTTAGAGCTGGCGGCGCATCAGGTACAAAATTTTATGCTAAGAAAGTGGATCGGGCCAAACGAGGTGGGCTTCGAAATAAATTCACTTTGGCATAAAGGTAACCAGCGCGGCGAAAAACGCTTAAAATGCCATGACTGGCCCCAACACATAGCCGACGAGAAGCCGATTTACTCGTCGAATTCGTGTTGATATAAACCATGCTAATAGTATCCAGCCCCACCAGGTTGAATATCAACACAACGTTCATCGCGTGCGTTTCACCGAGACTAATAAGATAGAGGGGCATTACGAATCCAATACGCTTGTCAAATCGTCACCGCGGATGAAGCAATGTAGGAGTGGTGTCAGCTGCCCCGTATCGCGTAGATGCAATGTTGTTGCGTGCGACGAGTTGACGGGGTAAACGTGCGTGAGGGGGAATGTAAGAATCTCTGCAGCTGCTGCCATATCGACCGCCTCTTGGCGTCCGGCAACCACATTGATTGACGTTGTTGTGTTCGCCGCAAGCAAATCTCTGATATCTCCCCGTTTTACGTCTCCGTCCTTGAGATAGTGATGACTGTACGATCCGGGTTTTCGGAGCACTATTTCGGGGCCGAAGGCAAGTACGCGAGCGGCCTTGATTGATAACCCAAATGAGATGGCCGCGTAGGCACCCATCGAGTGCCCCACGCAGACGATTTCTTTATAAGTTGATGCAGCGGTCGAGATTGCGGTTACGGTTGCGTCGAAAGAATCTGAGAACGTAGGAATTCCGTTCTGGTACCAGTCATTTCGTCCAGGGTTTAGATAGAGGCGCGAACAATCAGACCCGGCGAGAAAATTGTGGTGGGCAGGAATTCCGACAGGCAAGTCAATGTAAGCGAAGACGATTGCTAATCGATCTGGCGAGTGTCTTTCCCAAATCACGTGTCCGCTTTCCATGTCCATTCCAGCCTCCGTCATCGGAGCCACGATTATACCTTGAGGCGGCCTGCAAATTCAACCCTCTACCTTGTTGTGGTCATTCCAAATACCCACCCCAGCCGACCCACTCTTGGGGTCTGACCCTCGCGTCGCGGGCATATGGTCTTTGGGCCGGTGCGCGTGAGCTCAGTATCGGTGCTGGTGCCACGCCCGGTACTCTTGGAACTGCTCATCCGTGCAGTCGGGCAGGTAAGACGCCCAAGCCTTTAGCCATGCCTCGCGCGCGTCGTCGAACGTCATGGCGTCGCCGCTTAGGTTGTCTCGCGGGTGCCGGCCGGGGTGAAAGCCGCACGACCAGCGCCACTGCGTTTCGGCATGCGGAGATCCTTGCTTGCGCATGATCCGACCGACGCCGATATCCCCGTAGAAGATCGACCAGTCCCGGGTGGCATGCTTATCGCCTGGGTAGGTCATGCGGCGTGTAAGTTCCGGCATCCTGCCATTCTAGGTGTTCAGTCCCACAGTGTGATGGCGTATCGTTATCTCCGTTGGAGAGGGACACGCTATGGGCCAGGTTCTTCACGGGAGCGCCAAGACCACGCACGCCGTTCGAGCGGAGCTACAGCGATCGCAAGCTTCATCCGCGGAACTCGCGCGACGCTTCGGGATCAACGAGAAGACGGTGAGGAAGTGGCGATCCCGCCGGACAGTGGCAGACGAGCCGATGGGCCCGAAGGAGCGGCACAGTTCGACCCTCTCAGCCATTGAGGAGGCGGCGATCGTCGCTCTGCGCGTGCAGGCTCGCCTGCCGCTCGACGATGTCTTCGTCGCCTTGAAGGACGTCATCCCGCGCCTGACGCGCTCATCGCTGCACCGCTGCCTTCAACGGCACGGCATCTCTCGCCTGCCTAAGGCCGATCGCGAAAAACCCAAGCGGTTCAAAGCCTACGAGATCGGCTACTTCCACCTCGACATCGCCGAACTGCGCTACGAGGGCGGCAAGGCCTATCTGTTCGTGGCCGTCGACCGCACATCCAAGCTGGTCTTCGCCAGGATCTACCGGAAGGCGACGAAGCTGGTCGCGGCGGGCTTCCTCAAGGCTCTTCTCATGGCGGTCCCCTACAAGATCCACACGGTGCTGACCGACAACGGCGTTCAGTTCGTCCAGCACGACAAGAGGGCCAAGGGCGGCTCCGTCGCCCACGTCTTCGGAAGCGTCTGTGCCGAACACGATATAGAGCACAGGCTCACCAAGCCGTATCACCCTTGGACCAACGGGCAGGCCGAACGGATGGTTCGCACCATCAAGGACGCGACCGTCCGCGCCTTCCACTACGCCTCGATCAACGATCTGAGGCGCCACGTTCGGGACTGGCTGTTGGCCTACAACTACGCCAAGCAGCTCAAGGCCCTCCGCTTCAAGACCCCGCTTGAGGCCATCAAACAAATCAGCTCCGAAAAGCCGGAACTGTTCGTCCGTCAACCAAGCCATGACATGCTGGGACTCAACACCGCCGGGTGATCAACGGCATCCTCTGGCGCTTCCGCACCGGAGCGCCGTGGCGGGATGTGCCGGAACGCTATGGTCCGCGCACAACCCTCTACAACCGCTTCGTGCGCTGGCGGGCCGCCGGGGTCTGGGACCGGCTGTTGGAAGCGGTCTCGAAAGCCTATGACGGCGACATCGTGATGATCGACATCGAACACTCCTCTGAAGCTCGCAAAAGCTAACATGGGTGTCCACCAAATCGGGGGAGGATCAGTCCTGAGTTGCGCGATGAAAGAGTGCGCGATGGCCACCTTGCCGTCGCCCAACCATTCGGCGTGCCATTCGACCAGCGTGCGGCCGGTGATGGAGGCGAGTGGCACGCGACCATGCTTGGCGCGGATTCGGCGCAGCAGGTTGCGATGGTTCTTCCGGACGTGGAAGCGCTGCTTGTGGAACGACGACAATTCGTCGATCTGATAGGCGTCGATGACGTCGGCTAGGCGTGGTCCGCTGAAGCGCGGACCCGGCTCGATGATCTGGATCTCCGGCTCCGGCGCCCGTTCGGGCGTCCAGAGCGAGACGGCGTTGAGTTTGGCGGTTGCGCTGCTCATGGCGGTCACCGGCGCTGCTGGCCACGGACGCGCTTGTGCGTCGGCAGATAACGGCCTGCGTTGCGACGTGCTTGACCGATCTCTACGATCGTTAGGCGCAATCCTTGCCGTAACCGGGCACGGTGGGCCTCGTCGGCTGGCGACTGAAGGTGTTCGTACTGGCTGACGCCGTCGCTGGCTCGGTGAAAGAGGGCCGAATTGCGGGCGTTCTCGCTGCGGAAGTTGATCCCGGCCGCGCGGGCGCGATTGAAGCTCATCTTGTGGTTTCGCTTTCTTAAGTGAAACCCCTCTGATCGTCCCAGATCGTTGGTCGCCAAAATCCGCCGCGATCCCCCGATCGCGGCGGGCGAAAATTTGAGATATCGTATCGGTGCGGTTCATCTACTGCCTCGATTGCTGCGAGGAAGATGAGAACGGACCGTGATCACCAAGACCGGAAAAATGGGGGCGACTGTTGCAGGTCCCCCCAACCAAAATACGTACACGAATAAGGCTCTGTTTGGTTTATCCAAACAGAGCCTTATTCGTTTCAGACCAAGTGATCGTCCACTTCTGCCGCGCCGCATGCTTTCGCAGCGGAAATGCCGCGCGGGGGGAGTGGTCGACGAGGCGGCGCTTGCCACCGCGCTCCGGCGCGGCTCGATCGCCGGCGCCATGCTCGACGTGGTTGAAGCCGAGCTGCTCGGGGCCGGGAGTGTCCTGTGCGATGCGCCGAACCTGATCCTTACCCCGCACATCGCCGGAATCACCGAGGAATCGAACGTGCGGGCAAGCGCCCGCCAACGGGCGGAACACGACGGCATTCAGGTGGACCCGGAAATCGTTGGCGGATCTGCTGCGGCGTGCCGGACGCGCCTGACGACCAACGCAGCGGGATTTTGCCGCCGCTATTCACCGCATTTCGATGGGTAATTGCCGCTTGGGCGCGCCGATGTCAGTCTGCGAGCGCCCAGCGGGAGAAGGCAAGGCCTTCCACCTCGAAGGCTTCGCGCTTGATGCGCAGGCCCACCGGGCTCTCCCGGCGCGTGCGCTTCATGGCCAGATCGAGCATTTCGCGCGCGCCATAGCTGAGCACGACGCGCTGGCGCACCGCGTGCGGGTCCTCGATCTCCACCATATCGGGCGCGCACAGGGCGGTGATCTTGTAGGTGGACGGCGCCGCCAAATCTTCAGGCACCGACTTGCGACCGGAACCCGGAGTCCCGTGCTGCCGATCGTGACGCGCCGCGGCCACGGAAGGCGCGCGGGCGCCGAACGTGTCGAGCACAGAGGCGAAGAGATTTTGCACGGCGATTTTTGTCATGATCGATAAAGCACAAACCAGGTGACCTCAGTCGAGGTTATTCCTATCAAACAATGTGAATATAAAAAATAACAAAATAAATTAGTTAAATTACAGCGGCCGGGACGCCGTGGCCTGGGGCGCGGGTCGCAGATCCGTCCGGCAGATGAAATGCTCGAACGCCTCGGCGGCGAACCGCAGATTGTGGCCCTTGAGGGTCAGCCGGTAGAGCGGCCGTTGAACCGAGAGGCCCTGCACCGGCACCACTTTCAGCACGCCGAGCGCGATCTGGTCCTTCGCGGCGGCGGCCGAGACCATGGCGATGCCGAGGCCCGCCGCCACGATCTGCTTGATGGCTTCCGTGCTGCCCACCTCCATGATGATCGCGGGGCGAACGCCGGACCCCTCCAGCGCCAGCCCAACCACCTCTCGCGTGCCGGACCCCTCCTCGCGCACGATGTGGCGCGCCTGGGCAAGATCGGCCGGGAGAACCGGTCCCTCCATCCGCGCCAGGGGATGGTCGGCGGCGGCGATCACCACCAGTTCGTCCGTGAGCCAGGGATGGGTGATGAGGTTCGGATGGTCCACCGGCCCTTCCACCAGCGCCACGTCGATATCGCGCGCCAGGAGGCGCTCGGCGATCTCCTGGGTGTTGGCGCTGGTCAGGCGCAGATGCAGGTCCGGATGGATCTCCTGGAATGCGCCGAGCAGGCGCGGCAGGACATAGGTGGCGATCGTCGTGCTGGCGCCGACGTGCAATTCTCCCTGGGTGAGGCCGCGCAGGGCCTGAAGCTCCTCTTCCGCCCGTCGCTCGGCGGCAAACAGCGCGGTGGCGTGGGCGAGCAGCACCGTGCCGGCTTCGGTGAGGCGCACCCCACCCGGGCTGCGCTCCATCAGCACGCACTGCAATTGCGCTTCCAGTTCCCGCACGCCCTTGGACACCGCGGGCTGGCTGATATTGAGCACCTCGGCCGCGCGCGAGAATCCGTGCTGTTCCGCAACTGTAGTAAATAGACGAAGTAAATGGAGATTTATCGCCATAACCGCGCTTCATGATGGAGTGAGCAAACTGTATTTGCGCTTCTGGGTCGCCTGCGCGCACTAATAATTTTGAAGAAAAAGAACGTGGGTTGAGCTGTGCCGAAAGCCCTTCGCTGGCTGCTGGATGTTACCCCCGGAATCGGCCTGTGCGCGGCCGTGACGGGGATCGCCTATGCCGTTCAGATCGTTGAAGAACGCATCAGCGGGCATCCTTATGTGGAAGCCCTGGTGCTGGCCATCCTGATCGGCACCGTCGTGCGCTCGGTCTGGACGCCGGGTGCCCGCTTCCGGCCGGGAATCGCATTTTCCGGCAAGATCCTGCTGGAAATCGCCGTCATGTTTCTCGGAGCCTCCCTCAGCGCCGCCGCGCTGGCGGCCGCCGGGCCGACGCTCTTGGTGGGCATTGCGGCGGTGGTCGCGGTGGCTCTGTTCGCCTCCTATGGGGTGGGTCGGTTGCTGGGCCTGCCGCACAAGATGGCGCTCCTGATCGCCTGCGGAAACTCCATTTGCGGCAACTCCGCCATCGCCGCCGTGGCTTCGGTGATCGAGGCGGAGGGCGACGATGTGGCCTCCTCCATTTCCTTCACCGCGATCCTCGGCGTCATCGTGGTGCTCAGCCTGCCGCTGCTCATCCCCCTTCTGGCCTTGTCAGATACCCAATATGGCGTGCTGGCGGGCCTCACCGTCTATGCGGTGCCGCAGGTGCTGGCCGCAACCGCTCCGGTCGGGCCGCTCGCGATGCAGATCGGCACCGTGGTGAAGCTGGTGCGAGTTCTGCTGCTGGGACCGGTGGTGTTCTGCGCGGCCATCGCCCACGGCCAATCCCTTGCTGCCACGCGGGCCGTGCCGGTGGGTGCTTCGGTGGTGGCGCGGCCGCCGCGCCTGCCGATGCATAAGCTTATTCCCTGGTTTATCATCGGCTTTGTGGTGTTCGCGCTGCTGCGCTCGCTCGGCCTGCTGCCGCAAGCGCTCCTGGCGCCCCTGGCGCTGGTGACGACGATTTTCACCGTTCTGTCCATGGCGGCGCTCGGGCTCGGTGTGGATCTGCGGGTATTGCGCCGGGTCGGCGGGCGCGCGACGCTCGTGGTGACGCTGTCGCTGCTGCTCCTCCTGGGCGCCAGCCTTGCCCTTATCCGCGGCCTCGGCGTGATCTGATTGTGTCGGGATTTCAATCCCGTATCAGCCGGCATCGGCCGGGGCGGCGGTCGAGTGGCGCACCGCCAGTTCGATCGGCAGCTCGGTCCATCTATGCTGCCGCACGCCTTTCAGCTCGGCGAGCAGGTGGGTGGCGACGGTGCGGCCGAGCTGGGCCGCGGGAAGCGATCTCCAGATTGTCGATGCCGACGAGGGGCACCGCCCCTGGAACGGCGCGTCCGTGCGCCGTCGCCGCCTTCCAGGACATCGACGCGGGGGCGCCGCTGCGGCCAAGATCGTGCTGCGGCTTTAGGGTCAGGCGGGGCGATGGCCGGGCGGGGCGCGGCGGCTCAGGAGGTGACGCGCACTTCCACCGACATGCCGAGGCAGTCGTCGCGCGCGCCCGCATAGGTGCCCGAGACGGGAACCGTCTGCTCGATGGTGCGCGCCACCGAGACCGGAACCAGATTGGACGCCCCGACACCGCCATTGGTCGGATCGAAGGTGATCCACCCCGCGCCGGGCACGTAGATTTCGGTCCAGGCATGGGTGGTGCCGGCATCCGCGCTGCCGGCCAGCAGGGTGCCCGGCGTGTGCAGATATCCCGAGACGATCCGCGCGCCGAAGCCGAGGCTGCGCGCCGCCTCGGCCAGCAGCACGGCGAAATCGCGGCACGATCCCCAACCGCGATCCAGCGTGTGGAGCGGCGGTTGCGTGCCTTCCTCATCGCGGCTCTGGTAGAGAATGCGCGCGGGAATCCCCGCATTCATGTCCTTCAGCAAGGAAAGCGTGTCGGTGGGATTCGAACGCACGAAGCCGCGCGCCCAGGCCTGGAGACGCCCGTCGGGATCGGCATATTGCTGGCGTGTGAGGGCGCCGAGGTCCGTCCATTCATCGTCGGAATGGCGGAACGGATAATTCATCGCCGAGCCTGCGATCTCGAACACCGGCCATGCGGAGGCGTAATGCTCCAGCTCGGCGGCGCTTTCCACCGTCAGGGTTTCCGAACTCTCGTGGAAGGATGCGGTGGCGACCGCATTGCCGAACACGTCCTGGGTCCAGCTGAGCACGCTGGCGGGGAAGGTCGCGACCTTCATGGAGATGAGCCGCAGGTCCAGGCTCTCGCGCGGGCGCAGCATCAGGCGATGCGCGCCGAGGGCGACCCGGCGGCGGTAGAAATAGGTGGTGCGGTGGTGAATGCGAAGCTGAACCATCCACCATTATCATCGCGCTTCGCAATCGCAGCAATCTCCGTCCGCCGTTGCCGGGGCGCGAGCCACAGCTTTGCGCGCGCCGCGCCGCTCAGCCCCGGCTGCGAAACGTGATGAATTTATGCGCCGCGAAATTCACGAACACCGGCAGCATGATGGCGATGGCATGCGCGCCGGCTTGCGCCAAGGCGGCGGGCATGAAATGCGAGAACAGGTGATCCAGCCCCACCGACGCGCCGAGCACCACCGGAAACGCCAAAGCGTTGAACAGGAAGAACCACGACACTTCGGTGTGCAGGGGTTTTCCCGAGGCCGGAAATACGAGCATTCGGTTCAGCGTGAAGGCGGTAAGGACGCCGACCAGAAAGGCAAGGCTCACCGAGACCCAATAACTGAAATAAAGATCGAAGCCGAACCGGCTGGCGAAATTGATCACCGCCGCGAACCCGCCCGCGAGCAGGAATTTGCCGAACTGGCCGTTCACGTAAAGGGCGATCAGGCGCTGCATCTCATCTCTTCAATCGCTGCGGCGCGGTTCAGCCGTAGACCGGTTCGCGGCGTGGAACATGATCGGTGCCGATCGCCGCAGCCATTTCCTTGGCGAGCCGTGCGCCTTCGGAAATGCCGCGATCCTCGGGATAGTAAAAGCACGTGTCGGCGATCTGGAGACCGGCGATGGGCGTTCGGACCGGGGGAATTTTCGCGGCGAACCCCGGCTCGCACAAGGGCTGCGCATAGCGCAGCCGCCCGACGCGCGAAACCAGGCGATCCCCTTCCGCCAGCGCCGGATTGACGCGCCGCAGATAGCCGAAGCTCTCGGCGATCAGCTCCTCGTTGGACCATTGCCACTTCTGGTGGTCGTGGGGCATGTAATAGGGCACGTACACAACCGGTTCCGGCAGGGTCCGCAGGTTGGAAAACTCGATGATGCCGGGAATTTCGATCTCGGGATCGACAATGTTGACCCAGAAATGCGGCGTCACGGAGCGCTTCAACTTGTGCAGCACGCAGATCACGCCGATGTTGCGGATCGCGTCATAAGCCGCCTTCGATGCCTGCGGCAGGTCCGGCACCAATTGCGAGACATGGGGCGTCGGCACCGTGGAGATGACCGCCTCGGCGGGAAAGAAGTGGCCGCCCGCCTGCACGCCGGTCACGGCGCCCGCGGCGCTCTCCACCCGCTCGCAGGGGGTGGACAGATGCACCCGCCCGCCGCGGCCCTCGATGGAGCGCACCAGCGCATCCACCAGGGTCTGCGACCCGCCCTCGATATGGCCCAGTTCCTCTTGGAACAGGGAGTGGCGCGAATTGCCGATGCGCCGCACCCGGGTCGCGATCCAGGCGGCCGAGACGTCGTCGGCATATTGGTAGAATTTCAGCTCCATGAGGCGGCGCCAGAGCTTGTCATAGACGCTCGCGCCCGCGCCCTTCTCGATCCAGTCGCGGGCCGAGATCGTTTCCAGATCGTCGAAGGCCCGCCGCCGCGAGGTCGCGAACATCTGGAGCCCGTAGCGCAGCTTCTCCACCGGGTTCAGCAGCGAGGTGGCCAGCAGCGAGATGGGATCGCCCCATTTGTGCAGGCGGCCATCCTTGAAATAGGCCATGGAGGTCGGCCGCCAGCGCATCTTGTCGGCGATCCCCAGCTCCGCCATCAGGGCGAAGGTGGGCGCGTCCGGCTTGCAGACGAAATGATAGAAGCGCTCAAGGGAAAGCCCGTCGAAATCGAAATGCGCCGCCATGCCGCCGGCGACCGCGTCGGCTTCCACCACATCCACGTCGTGGCCGAGATTGAGGGCGTAATGGGCCGCCGCCAGGCCCATGGCGCCCGCGCCGATGATGACGGTCTTCGTCATGCGGGCGGCTCCTAGAAGTCCAGGACGATGGTGCCGTAGCGCGGGTCGAGGAAGGTTTCCTCGAACGCCTGCTTCAGCGGCGTTTCCGGCACGTCGAAGATCTTCGGCCAGTCGATGACGGGAAACACTTCCGGGATCACCAGGGCCTGGAGCTGGTTGACGGTGAACGGGGGATTCTTGTCCACCAGCGCATAGGTCTTCAGCAGCACGTAGAAGGCGGCATAGGGAATCCTGACGATGCGCGCCTTGGCCCCGGTGATGCTTTTGATCAGCCGGATGATGTCGATATAGTCGATTTCCGTGCGCCCGGAGATATCGTAGGTGCCGGTCATGCGGCGCTCGATGGCCGAGGCGATGATGGCGGAGAAATCGCCCGCATAGAGCGGTTGGCGGCGGAACTTGCCGGAGCCGGGGATCGGGAACACCGGCACGCGATCCATGAAGCGGCGCAGCCAGCCGAGATGCTTGCGGTCGAACCAGCCGAACATCAGCGTGGGGCGCAGCACCACATGGGGCGTCTCGACCGTATCGACGAAGCGCTCCTGCGTGGTCTTGGTCTCCACATAGAAGTCCTTGGCCTGCGAATTCACTACCGACGACGAGATGGCGACGAAATAGGGAACGGCGTGCCGGCGCACCGCATCGACGATCCGCTGCGTGGCGGTCACGTTGTTGGCGACGAATTCGCCATGGTCCAGCCCGCCGATCTGTGCCTGGTTGATGACCACGGCGTCCGCGCCGGCAAAGGCGTCCATCCATGGGCCGGCGCGGCTCAGATCGGCCTCGATCACCTCCACGGCGGGATGAAGCTGCCGCAGCCGGGCGGTGTTCGCGGGATGCTTGTCGATGCCGACCACCCGATAGCCGCGCGCTTTCAGGCGAGGGACGAGATTTTGTCCGACAAGTCCTGCGGCTCCGGTGACGATGATGGTCTTCATGGATGCCCGGCGCCGATCAGATTGGTGCGAAACGTCGTCATCACATGCCAGAGGCCTCCCCCCCTTGCAATGGCCGCCAGCGGAGGGGGCCGCGCGCGCCCGCTCGCACGGACGGCAAGGGGCATGGTCGCGGCGCTTCCGCCCGCCCCCGCGGCGGGGCTATCCTGCCGCCGATCGCCCCCGTGCCGTTCGGACGCCCATGATCGACCGCATCGTCAAGCCTGCCGCCCTCGCCCTTGCCGTGGGCCTTGCTCCCGCCGCCGAAGCGCAGGAGGCGCCGCCGCCCGCATTCGTCGATGTGGCCTCGCTCGTGCCGGGCGCGCGTTTCGACGTGCGCTATCACGGCAGCGACAATTTCGTCGGCACCCGCGTCGACGGCTATGAGGCGGCGCGCTGCTATCTGACCCGGCTCGCCGCCCAGGCGCTCGCCCGGGTGGAGGCGGACGTCCGCAAGGCGGGCCTCGAACTCCTGATCTTCGATTGCTATCGCCCGACCCGCGCGGTGGCGCATTTCGCGCGTTGGGCGGCGGATCTTTCCGACCAGCACACCAAGGCGCGCTATTATCCCGACGTGGACAAGAAGGATCTGTTCGCCGAGGGCTATATCGCCGCCCGGTCTGGCCATTCGCGCGGCTCCACGCTCGATCTGACGCTGATCGATGCCACCTGCGGGCGCGAACTGGACATGGGCACGCCGTTCGATCTGTTCAGCCCGCGCTCCTGGCCCGGCGATATGTCGGTGACCCCGCAGCAGCGGGCGAACCGGCGGACCCTGGCGGACGCCATGGTGCGCCACGGCTTCGTGCCGTTCGAGAAGGAATGGTGGCACTTCACGCTCGCGAACGAGCCGTTTCCCGACACTTATTTCGATTTTCCCATCCGCTGAAGCCGTGCCGCTCCGGCATCGCGGCTCAATGGGCGGTGGCTTCCTCGATCTTCAGCCGCCGGCCCCAGGCATCGAAGAAATGGCCTTCGTTGAGCACCAGGCGGTCGGCCTTCACGCGGGCTTCGAGGGCACGCAGGCGGCTGCGCGCTTCCCCGTTCAGCAGCGGGCCGCCGGAATCCAGCACGGGGAAGAAGGCCGCGCCGTCCCATTGCTTGCCGGAGCCCGCGAACAGGGCGACGATCTGCGGCCAGCGGATCTCGTCGCCGATGATGTTGAAGAAGGTGGAGGCGAGCGGCGCCACCTCCAGCCCGCCGATCTTCACCAGAACCACCAGGGCGGTGAAGGCCCCGTGGGTGGCGAATGAGTCGCGCAGCCAGAGGTCGAATTCGGTGAGGTCGTGCCGGCCGGTGCCCCTTGGGCCCGCGCCCTTGCGGCTAGTAATCGACACGGGGCGTCTCCGGTATGTAGTGCTCGAAGAGATACCACACGCTGCGAAAACAAGGACTTAGCCGAGCCCCATCCAGGCATGGCGAGCCCCGCGCCGTCAAGGGGATGCCCACGGGTGCGGCGTCCTGCCACAGGGAGGGTGAACGAACCCAGAACGTGGCCGCCAGGACCCCCATGGGGGAAACCTGCCCGCCCGCCCCTACGTGCTCACCTCTCGCGTGAGTGACCCTAAATTCAATCGGAAGGAAGCCGGTCACTTCGCGCCCGAACTCGCGAGCTTGGCGAGGGCTGCGTTGAACTCCTCAGGCGAGGCCGAGCCGTACTTCGCGAGGAACTCATCTGTGCTCCCAGGCTCACGCTGGGCGAGCCTCCAGGACCATTCCATAAGCGCCCGGCAGGTCGGGACGGCTTGGCAAGCCGCAACCTTCTTCTGGGCTTCCCGTCCGCGTTCGGCGGCAACTCGCTCACCACCCTCAAGTGCCCAGACGAGGCCCGCGCCAACCAGGGCAGCGAAGACGACGTTATAGGCCGGATAAGTAGGGCCGACGAATAGCCACTTGATAAGACCCTTCACCATCGGTCTCCCCTCCCACCACCATTCCCCTCAGGAAATAGCAGAAGCCGGTCACTTTGCGCACCTACCTTAAGCTATAAACTTGGCGCTCATATAGTAGGTCCTCCAGAGGGGTCTAACCCATTGATATTCCTCAATGTGGCCCCCACAAAGCTCTAAAACAGAAGGTTCTCCGATGATGAGGGGAGAAGAGCATTCAAGGCCCTAACCCTTCTCTCCGCTAGGTTTCACCGCTTAGCCATGCTCGCATTCCGTTATTTCGGAACGTAGCACAACCTAAAATCACCGGCAAATTCTGTGCTAGAGTTGTGCTAGAGCATTTTTGGCAAATTTTGACAAAAAAAGAGACCGAACTTCCGTTCGGCCCCTTGATTTCATTGACAATTTTGGTTGCGGGGACCTGCTCTGATCAGAACTTGCGAACGCAAAAAAGCCGCCCATTGGGTGCGGCTGATCTGCGCGATCTGGCATCGCAATTTGAGATGGTTGCGGGGGCATGCAATCGTCTCAAATTGTTGTTCCGTGCAGCAGCTTAAGGGTTTGAATCGACCGTTGTCCTCCGAAGGTGGAGGCCACACGTTCGAATCGTTCGGGCGCTTGAGGACATGAACGTCTGGCGTGTGCTCCTCCCCTAAAGGCGCCGCCATGGCGCTGCTCGGGCACCGAACCAGCCCACTGGAAGGGGCATCCACCCATCAGTTCACGTAGACCGGGCTTCGCAGGCGAGCGCCTATTTCATCAGGCTCGATGTGGCGTCGATACTCTTCGGATAGGGCAGATCGGCGATCGGGATCGAGGTCGGCTGATCTTGGGCGAAGATGGTGTTCAGATCCAAGGTCAGGAAGATCAGGCGATGATTATAGTCGGTAATCATCAGGCGGTTGTGACTTAGATCCTTGATCGCCACGAACTGTGTATAATCTGACACCAGTTGATTGCCCTCGCGGCTCTGGGCGACGCCCAGCGGGATGTCCACGGTGTTGAGGATGTGCCCGACCGCCTGAACCGCCTCGGTACCGGTGGCTGGCGGCGTCTCGTTGTGGCGCATGAAGGCCGCGCGAATAAAGCGGGCCGGAGGCGTGTAATCGCCGGGAATGCCAATCGTTCCACCGCCCTGGCCCAGCGCCGTTACGTTCGCCGTGCCGATCTGCACGCTTTGCACGCCCACGGTGGACAGGTTTAGATAATTGCGGGCGTTGAGCAGGTGCCAATCATAGGTCGGCGCATTGGTGAGCACATGCGCGACATTGTCATAGAGCCGCAGGTCGCCCCCGACATATTCGGCCACGACGCTGGCGCCCGTCTTGTCGGTGAAGACGAGATGCAGCGTCATGGGCGTGTCGCCGGTGCCGAGCGCCGCGGCATCAAACCACACTTTCGTCGTCTGAAGCGCCGTCTTCACCTCGGCGACGGTGGCATTAGTGCCGAGCGCCCATGTGCCGAAATCGAGGACGGACACATAGTTGCGGTCAGCCGGCGTCACCGTCTGGTACTGCGTGAAGCCGGGCAGGAAATTGGCGCTCATGCCGAGGCCGGCTGAATTCTGCCCCTCCAGCAGCGCCGCGCCGGGCAGGATGCCAGGAGCGACGCCCACCACGGCATATTTTGTCTTGATGGTGTTAGTCGGCAACTTGAGGGCCGGTGGCGCAGTCAAGGCAAGCGGCGTTCCGGCCGGCTTGCTGACCAGGTTCCACTTCATGTCAAAGCCCCATTCCATGGTCCGGCCGGCGACCACGGTGCCGTCGCCGGCGACCACGTCCACCGCCGTGCAGGCGAGCGAGACATTCAACGTCGCGATGACGCAGACAGAACTCAGAAGTGTACGTAGCAACATGGGATTGCCTTTCCGATCTTGGTTTCAACGACCACCACCGGCAGGGTCCGATTCCGGCTAGGTCGGACGGCGTAGCAAGGCCCGTCGTCTCGCGAACGGGATTGTCGCACGGCTGACCGCCCGTACCGCGCGACGTCCTCATGTTTGCGGGTGGCCGAAATCCGGTCCGGCGTCCCGTGCTTTTGCCTCTATTCAGTCGCCGCAGTCGTTCTCCGGCGAGAGGCCGGCAAAGCGATCGCTCATCCATCCGACGGCCACGTCGGCGCTATCGTGCGCCGCCGCGGCGTGGCCGATTCCGGGCATCAGAAGCATCCGAACCTTCACGCCGACCTTGCAAAGCCGGGTCATGAACTCTTGCGTCACGGCGGGTCGCACAATCGGGTCCGATGTGCCCTGCGCCAGGAAAACCGGCACATCCGATGGCAGCGGACCCGGCGCGTTCTTGTTCAGCAGAGTGCGCCACGGTTCCACGCCGGCAAGGTTCGCGACGCTCACCCTCGCCGCCGCCACCCTGATCGACCTGAGTCGCCATGTCCGCGACTGGCTGCTGGCCTACAACTATGCCAAGCAGCTCAAGGCGCTGCGCTTCAAAACCCCGTTCGAAGCCATCCGGCAGATGGCCACGCAAAAGCCCGAACTCTTCGTTCGCCAGCCAAACCATGACATCCTGGGACCAAACAGTCTCTCCGCTCAGCACCCGCGTGTAGGCAACAAGGTCCCGATGAAGCTTGGCCGGCAGCTCCAGCGTCACCTTCACCGGCTTGTCGTCGAGGATTTCGCTAAGCTTCAGCTTCGTCATGTCAGCCTCCGTACGGTTCGAGAACAAGATCACGCGTGACGATGACACGCACTGGGAAGCCCTGCCGGATGGTCAGGGTTGGCGCGATGTTGAGCTGGCGCTGGACGATCTGCCGGCCGGTCTGGCTGATACTGTCTGACGCGCCTTCGCGCAGCGCGCTGACAAGATCGTTGTCGCTGCCAGATGTCCCTGCGCTCGCGCCGAAGCTCAGGATGGTGGATAGGACGGCGGCGTTGAACAACTCGCCCCAGTGGTAGTCGACACTGTCCTCGAGCCCGGCATAACCTTCGGCATCGGCACCGGGCTGCCGCTCCAGCACGATGGAGCGGCCATTGGGGAAGATCAGGCGGTTCCAGACGAGAAGGACCCGGCGCTGGCCGAAGCCAACGTCATTGTCATACTGGCCGATGATCCGTGTGCCTTGAGGGATCAGGAGGATCCGGCCCGTGGGGCTGTCGTGGACATTCTCGGTCACCTGGGCGGTGATCTGGCCCGGCAGGTCGGAGCGAATGCCGGTGATCAGAGCCGCAGGGATGACGGCACCTGCCTGCAGGATGTTGGCTGACGCGGGAGCCGCGACGCGATCCGGTGACACAATGCGCCGGTCGGCCGCCTGGTTGAGGAAGGCGATCTGGCGCTCCTGGGCCGTCGGCGTCGCAGCCTGCGGGGCGAGACCAAGGGATGCAAGGTCGGACACAGACGTCGAGGCCGTCGCCGAGGGGGCGCCCGTCTGTTGAGCAACAACCGGGCTCGCGGGTCGGGTATTTGTCTGGGCAAACAACCGTCCGGTCCGCGCGGCTTCGCTCTCCTGCAGTTGTCGCTGCTCCTCGGAGCTGAGGCCCGGATTTGGCATGCCTCCCATCGCCGGCGCCGTAGGCTGCACTGCGGTTTGCGCACGGAGAATGGGGCGGCCGAGATCGCCGGGCAGCGGTGGTCCGAGCTTTGGGATGCCGGTGTAATCCTTCGGGAGGCTGGCGAGTCCCTCCGGCGTCGCCTTGACGTCTGTGGCATAGAGCTCCTGTCCTGGCCCGTGGTCCTTGCGCGCCTGAAGGGCGTAGATCAGGGCTCCGCCGATCCCGAGCCCGGCAACCAGCCCCAGTCCGGCCAGCACCTTTCGGGACAGGCGGGTCACCCTCGGCGGCTCCGGCCGCAGTCGCATGGCCGCCACAGCTTCCCCTGTCAGAGGCCGGGCACCGTCAGTGCTGGTGCGTTCCGGCCCTCTCTCCCTCCCGGTTTCATTGCCACTCATAGGTCCGGCCTCCCGTCAGTGCGGGAGATGCGGACGCGCTTCTGATCCTTCGCGGCACCGAAGCGCAGCTCGGCCGCGGCAAAGAGGCGATCCACGATCATGTAGGTGCCGCGCACGCGATAGTTCACGAGCTCGGACGTGTCGCCCTGCGGGCCGACCACAAAGAGCGGCGGCATCTCCCCCTGGCCAATGCCGCGCGGGAAATCGATGAACACCTGCTGGCCATCATCGAAGGCGCGCAGCGGGCGCCACGGTGCCCGGTCGCCCGTCACCTCATAGCGGAAGTTCACGCGGGTCAGGTCGATGCCTGTGGCGACAGGCTGCACCGCTTGGGCCTCCGCATTCTGGCGCCTGAGGGCGATGAGCTGGTCCTGGGGATACTGCCACGAGACCGAGGCCATGTAGGTCTTCTCGGTGGAGCGCAGCTCCATGTGATAGGTGCGCAGGTTGGTGTTGATGACGAGATTGGTGGTGAGGTCCGGCCGCATGGGCTTCACCAGGATGTGGACCTGCTTCGCGGCACCCGCCCCGCTCTCGGTGTCGCCGATGATCCAGCGCACCGTGTCGCCGGCGGCAACCGGCCCCGTGCCCACCAATTGCTCGCCGGGCTGCAGGGCAATGTCCGTGACCTGCCCCGGCGCGGCATAGACCTGATAGAGGGCGCCCTCCACGAAGGGATAGACCTGCATGGAGTTGATGAAGCCGTTGCGGACGGGCTGCACACGCGCGGCCGCATTGGCTTGGTTCACCCGGGTGGCAGGGTCATTAGCTTCCGGTTCCGCCTTGCCGTCCTTGCCCACTGGCTTCAACTGGCCGGGCAACGGTAGGGGCTTCGGCAGCTCGACGATGCGCACCGGTCCCGGCGGCTCCGCCTTGAAGACAGCGGGCGGGGCATCGTCATATTCGATCTCCGGCGGCTTCTCGAAGGTAGCGCAGCCTGCCAACGCCGATGTGCAAAGCAGCAGAAGCGGCAAGCCGGACTTACGGAAAGCCGGAAAGGAGAGGACACGGCGCGCCGGCCTCCCGGAATTGCGGATGGCAAACGTCATTGTCCCAGTTCCTTCGACCAGTTGATCGCGTTGACGTAGATTCCGAGCGGATTGGCCCGGAGCCGCTCGGCATCGCGCAGCGCCTGCACCACGACGGTGAGGATGGCGCTCCAGCGGGAGGTCTCGGCGAGACTCCCGTCCTGGTAGCGGCGCTCGGTCCAGGCGATGCGGAAGGAATCCGGCGAGGCGCGAATGACGCTCGAGACCTCCACCGCCAACTGCTGCTTGCCGACACGGGCGAAGGGGTCGTTGGCGCGGGCATAATCGTTGAGGGCGATCGCGCCGGCCTGCGTCGTGTAAGCGTAAGCCCTCAGCCAGTTCTGGCGCACAATGACGGGATCGGCGGAGATGCTGCGCACCTCTTCGATGAAGCGGGCGAGGTGGAAGGCGATCTGAGGATCGGAGGGGTGATAGTCCGAAACGGCGGGTGCTACTGACTGCGCCTGTCCGAGCTTGTCCACCTGAACGACCCACGGGACCACTGAGCCGCTCAGCGCCTGCCAAGCCAGAGCACCGGAGAGGCCGGCCGAGAGGGCGAGGCAGCCGAAGGCCATGAGGCGCCAGTTCTTCGCCTGGACGCGGGCGGAGCCGATCCGGTCGTCCCAGACCTGGGCCGCGCGTTGGTATGGTGTCTCGGGTTCGGGCGAGCGGCCGTAATGGACCGATGGTCGCTTGAAGGGGGTCATGGGCGATCGCTTTCGGAGAGGGAGATGGACGACCCGCCGCCATGGCTGTCGCCGGACCGCACCGCATGGGTCGTGGTCTGGATGCCGTGGACCACCTGCTGGGAGCGGCGCATGCGCCGCGCCCAATCCGGCATGTCACCCGGAGAGGCCGGGGCGCTCGACGCGGCCGAACTTGGGCTGGCCGTGGCGGACCCTGTTTCGCTGGCCGCCATGGCAGAACGCCGCAGAGGAGAAGCGGCCGCCGCTATCCCGGCGCGCGCGACACCGCCAAGCCCTCCAGCCACACCCGAAAGTCCGGACTGGCCAGCAGCTCCTGCGCTGTAGGCGGAAGCAGCACCTCCGGCGAGGCTTCCTCCCGCACGGGCCGTGGCTGCTGTACCAGAGAGCGCGCCACCGGCCCCACGCACAGCAAGCCCAGCCGCACCGGCTCCCGCGAGCGCCACACCGCCTGCGGCAAGCCCGGTCCCCACGGCGGCGCCCGCGCCCAGCTGAGGCGCGCCGGTGATCAGGCCTGTGGCGATCCCCGGCCCGAAGATGCCGAGGCCGAGGAGCGCCAGCGCCGCCAGCACCGCCGACAGAGCCTGGCTGATGGTCGGCTGGGCATCGCCATAAGAGGTGGTGAATTGAGAGAACAGCCCCGAGCCGATGCCGACGATCACGGCGAGCACCATCACCTTCACCCCGGCGGCGACGATGTTGCCGAGCACCTTCTCGGCGAGAAAGGCGGTCTTGCCGAAGAAGGCGAAGGGGATGAGAACGAAGCCCGCGAGCGTCGTCAGCTTGAACTGCACCGCCAGGATGAAGAAGGCGATCAGGATCAGGAGCCAGGAGACCAGCAGCACGGCGATCTGCACGGCGTTGACGAAGATCGCCACCGGCCCCGTGAGGTGGCTTGCAGCGTCGAGCAGCGGTTGGCCGGCCGTGAGTCCCACTTCCGCAAGTCGCCCCGGCCGCAGGAATTCCGCCGTGCTGATGGTTGACCCGCCGGCTTTGAGACCAAGCCCGGCGAAGCTCTCGAACACGATTCTGGCGAGCGCGTTGAGGTTGCCGATGATCCAGGCGAAGAAGCCGATAGCGAGGGTTTTGCGCACCAGCCGGCGCATCACGTCCTCGTCGGCGCCCCAGGCCCAGAACAGGCCGGCGAGCGTGATGTCGAGAGCGATGAGGATCGAGGAGAGGCCCGTCACCTCGCCCTTGATCAGGCCGAAGCCGGAATCGATGTAGCTGGTGAAGGTGTTGAGGAAGGTGTCGATGACGCCCACATCGTTCATGGCGCAGCTCCGTCCACGGGCTTGCCGAAGAAGCGGCGGCGGTTCACCTCCCAGAGCGCGGCGCAGTGCGGATCGATCGGATCTGCGGTCTCCAGCTTGGCGCAGCTCTTGAGATCGGCCGAGGAGACGTTTCCTGCCGGCACGCTGGTCGCGGGCAGCAGATCCGTGTCCGGGCCTGAGGTCATACCTAGAGCTGCGATCACCACCCCGACCAGGCCAATGACAATGAGGGTTCTGAGCGCGGTGCCCTGATCCATGGCCGCACCTCAGTTGCCGCGGAACATGGTGACGGCGGCGGGCTGGTAGCTCGACCGGGTGGAGAAGCGCCGGTAGCGCTCCTGCCCCTCAGACACCGCTGTGGCGCGTTCGGCTTCGGACAGGGTCTGCGCCCGACCGTTGGATGCCACCACGGCGGTGAGGTCGGAGAGCTGCTGGGCCTGGAGCGCCTGGAGCTGGTTGCCCGCCTGCATGGCCTGCAGCGCACCGGTCGCCGCCTGGCTCTGCCCGACCTGCGTCGAGGCCTGCGAGCGCCCGGTGTCGAGATTACCGACGACGCCCGCCTGCACCCGCAGCGCATCCTGAAGGCCCGCGACCGTGGTCTCCCAGCGGCTCTTCGCCTGGATGACGAGGGCTGCATCCGTGGCACTCAGAGAGACCGAGCCGTACTGACCCTGGAACGCCCGGTCGATGGCGGTGACGTCATAGGCGATCTTCTGGGCCTGCCCGAGCAACTGCTGGGTGCGCTGGGCAGACTGCTGGAGCGCGCTGAGGGAAGAGTATGACAGGCTAGCGAGGTTGTGGGCCTGATTGATCAGCATCTGCGCTTCGTTCTGCAGGGAGGTGATCTGGTTGGTCACCTGCTGCAGGGCCCGAGCCGCCTGAAGGACGTTCTGGGCATAGTTGGAGGGGTCGTAGACCACATATTGCGCGGCAGCCGGCGCCAGCGGGCAGACGAGGAGCGGCGTGGCGAGAAGCGCCACCCGCAACGAACGACGGATCATGGGCGTGTCTCCAGATTGTCAAGCGTGGGGATGAGGTCTGCGGCCCAGCCGAGGCCACGGTGCCGCAGCCAGGCGGCGAGGAAACCATCGCGCCCATGCTCGGCGAGGATCTGCGAGAGCGCGGCTTGGTCAGTCTTGGACGCGGAAGCGCACAAGGCGAGCGCCACCTGCGACAGCCCGAGCTCGAACAGGCGGTTGCCGCGCCGGGACTGGCAGTAATAGTCCCGCTTCGGTGTCGCCCGTGCGAGGATCTCGATCTGCCGGTCGTTGAGGCCGAAGCGCCGGTAGATGGCGGTGATCTGGGGCTCGACGGCCCGCTCATTGGGGAGCAGCAGCCGGGTCTGGCAGCTCTCGATGATGACGGGGGCGATGGCGGAGCCGTCGATGTCCGAGAGGGACTGGGTGGCAAACACCACGCTGGCGTTCTTCTTCCGCAGGGTCTTCAGCCATTCCCTGAGCTGCCCGGCGAAGCCCGGGTCATCGAGGGCGAGCCATCCCTCGTCGATGATGAGGAGGGTGGGCGATCCGTCGAGCCGGTCCTCGATGCGGTGGAACAGATAGGACAGCACCGCCGGCGCCGCGCTGGTGCCGATCAGCCCCTCCGTCTCGAAGGCCTGGACGGACGCCTGCCCCAGATGCTCGGCCTCGGCATCGAGCAGCCGGCCCTGGGCGCCGCCAATGCAATACGGGCGCAGCGCCTGCTTCAGCGCGTTGGACTGGAGCAGGACCGCAAGGCCAGTCAGCGTGCGCTCCTCGACGGGAGCGGAGGCGAGCGAGGTGAGCGCCGACCAGATGTGCTCCTTCACCTCCGGAATGATGGGGACGCCCTCGCGGGTGAGGATCGCCACGATCCAGTCCGCCGCCCAGGTGCGCTCGGGGAGTTTGTCCACGCGGGCGAGCGGCTGGAGGGTGACGCTCTCCTCGGCAAGACCGCCGCCGAGATCGTTCCAGTCGCCGCCCATCGCGAGGGCGGCGGCCCGGATGCTGCCGCCGAAGTCGAAGGCGAACACCTGGGAGCCCGCATAGCGCCGGAACTGCAGGGCCATGAGCGCCAGCAGCACCGACTTGCCGGCGCCGGTCGGCCCCACCACCAGGGTGTGGCCGACATCGCCCACATGGAGCGAGAAGCGGAACGGGGTGGAGCCCTCCGTCTTGCCGTAGAACAGCGGCGGCGCCGCAAAATGCGCGTCCTGCTCGTCTCCGGCCCACACCGCGGAGAGCGGGATCATGTGCGCGAGGTTGAGGGTGGAGACGGGCGGCTGGCGCACATTGGCATAGACGTGTCCCGGCAGGCTCCCGAGCCAGGCGTCCACGGCATTGATCGTCTCGACCATGGCCGTGAAGTCCCGGCCCTGGATCACCTTCTCCACCAGCCGCAGCTTCTCGTCGGCGATGCGGGGATCGGCGTGCCAGACCGTTACCGTGGCAGTAACAAAAGCGATGCCGGCATGGTCGGCGCCGAGCTCCTGCAAGGCGAGGTCGGCATCCTCCGCCTTGTTGGCGGCATCCGAATCCACCAGCACCGAGGCCTCGTTGGTCATCACCTCCTTGAGGATGGCGGCGATGGACTTGCGCTTGGCGAACCACTGCCGGCGGATCTTCGTGAGGAGCCGGGTGGCGTCGGTCTTGTCGAGGAGGATGGCGCGGGTCGACCAGCGATAGGGAAAGGCGAGCCGGTTGAGGTCGTCGAGAACCCCAGGTGTCGTCGCCGTGGGGAAGCCGACGATGGTGAGCAACCGAAGGTGCTGGTTCCCGAGCATGGGCTCCAGCCCGCCGGTGAGCGGCTGGTCGGCCAGGAGCGCGTCGAGGTACATGGGCGTCTCGGGGACGCGCACCCGCTGGCGCCGGGTCGAGACGCAATCGTGGAGATATGTGAGGGTCTCGGCATCGTCGAGCCAGCGGCACTCCGGCATGAAGGCTTCGACCAGCCGCAGGACGCGGTCCGTGCGATCGGCGAAGGCGTCAAGCGCCTCATGGGGATCAACGCCGTCGCGCGCGCGGCCCTCATAGAGCCAGCTCTCCGCCCGTGCGGCATCTTCCGCCGGCGGCAGCCAGGAGAAGGTCAGGAAATAGCTCGACTCGAAATGGCTACCGACCTCGGCAAAGCCAGCCCTGCGCTCGGCATCCACCAGCGCCGAGGCAGGATCGCAGAAGACGCTCTCGGGATAGGCGCCCGCCTCATGCCGCTGGGCTTCCACGAACAGCGCCCAGCCGGAGCCGAGGCGGCGGAAGGCGCTGTTGAGGCGGCCTGCCACGGCCACCAGCTCGGCCGGCACGGCAGAATCAAGGTCCGGGCCACGGAAACGCGCCATCCGCTGGAAGCTGCCGTCCTTGTTGAGGACGATGCCCGAGCCGACGAGAGCCGCCCAGGGCAGGTAGTCCGTGAGCCGGCTGGCGTGACGGCGATACTCGGCGAGATTCATCATGGCACGCCCCGCTCAAATCGTCAGGTGGGAGGGGATGCGCAGATGCCGGCGCACCACGTCGACGAACAGCGGGTCGCGCTTGGCGGCCCAGACGGCGGCGAGGTGTCCGACCGCCCACAGCGCAAGGCCCACGAGCCAGAGCCGGAGCCCCAGCCCGACGGCGCCGGCGAGCGTGCCGTTGAAGATGGCAAGCGCCCGCGGCGCGCCGCCGAGCAGGATCGGCTCGCTCAAGGCCCGGTGGACCGGCACGGAGAAGCCCGGCACCTCGCCGGCATCGCCCGGCATCAGACCAACGCCCCGCCGCTGAAGGAGAAGAAGGAGAGGAAGAAGCTGGAAGCGGCGAAGGCGATGGAAAGACCGAACACGATCTGGATCAGCCGCCGGAACCCGCCCGATGTGTCGCCGAAGGCGAGCGCGAGGCCGGTCGAGATGATGATGATCACCGCGATGATCTTGGCGACGGGACCCTGGATGGAGTCCAGGATCGACTGCAAGGGCGTCTCCCAGGGCATGGAGGAGCCGGAGGCGTGGGCGGCCGACACCGCGCAAGAGAAGGCGCTTGCCGCAGCAGCGGTTCGCAACAGGCGGCGATGGAGGGAAACAGGGATCGGAGTCACGGGGAGGTTCCTTCTTCTGCGGGAGGGATAGCGGGAGAGATCCGGTAGTCGCCATCGGGGCCGAGCCCTTCGACACGGGCGAGCTCGGAGAGGCGGCGCGCGGAGCCCCGGCCCGACAGCACGGCGATGAGGTCGATGGTCTCGGCGATCAGGGCGCGCGGGACCGTGACGACAGCTTCCTGGATGAGCTGCTCCAGCCGTCGCAGGGCGCCCATGGCGCTGCCGGCATGGATGGTGCCGATGCCGCCGGGATGGCCAGTCCCCCACGCCTTCAGGAGGTCCAGGGCCTCCGCGCCGCGCACCTCGCCGATGGGGATACGGTCGGGGCGCAGGCGCAGGGACGAGCGCACCAGATCGGACAGAGAAGCGACGCCGTCCTTGGTGCGCATGGCCACGAGATTGGGCGCGGCGCATTGGAGCTCGCGGGTATCCTCGATCAGGATGACCCGCTCGGCCGTCTTGGCCACCTCGGCGAGGAGGGCATTGGTAAGGGTGGTCTTGCCGGTGGAGGTGCCGCCGGCGACCAGGATGTTGGCGCGGGAGGCGACGCCCTGGCGCAGGGCCACGGCCTGCGCTGCCGACATGATGCCGCCGGCCACGTAGTCGCCGAGCGTGAACACGGCGACGGCGGGCTTGCGGATGGCAAAAGTCGGGCCAGCCACGACCGGCGGGAGCAGGCCCTCGAAACGCTCTCCCGATCCGGGAAGCTCGGCGGAGAGCCGCGGTGCGCCAGCGTGGACCTCGGCGCCGATATGGTGCGCGACGAGGCGGATGATGCGCTCGCCATCACCGGGAGCCAACCGCTCCCCCGTGTTGACGAGACCTTCGCACAGCCGGTCGACCCAGAGGCAACCATCGGGGTTGAGCATGACCTCGACGATGGCCGAGTCATCGAGGAGGCGGGAGATTACCGGGCCGAGCGCCGTGCGCAGCATGCGCACACCACGTGTCAGACTCTCCGAACCGTGAGGTGAAGCCGCCATCTCATCCCCGCCCTGGCCGGGAGCGAAGCAGGGGCTTCCCGGACGGCGATGATTAAAGAAGGGGGAATTGGGGTAGGTTCAACAATGGAAAGTCAGGCAACGTATTATGGCGTGCAATTGCCTAAAAAGGGGCGCATCAGCGGCTCAATCCGTGAACGACCAACACGGCGCCCGTGCCCTCGCAAAACCGCATGGATCCGTGACTCACCTCAGGGCCCTCGGCTCTCGGCGTGGATCACGCGAATACCATCGGTGAGGGCACGGTTGGCCAAAGTGCGTCAACTCTGCGGCCGGGTGCGTCAAGCACAATAGCCACTGGCCGAAAGCCCCAGGCCTTGCACATCACCCGAACCGGCCAGATGCTGCGATGCTCATCGGCAAACTCGCAGTTCATCGGGAGGACGGTCGGGCGCAGGCCCGACGAGACGCCTTGGAACATGTGTTGCGACAGAATGCCCGTTGCCAATACATTCAAATATATTAATTTTAGTATATTGAATGTCTTAGCTCCGGTATAATGATCCGGTGCTAAGAAAAATGGGCGTTGGCTCGCTCGACGTTTGGAGTGGGGCCAGCCTTGATGTGTGGGAGCGAACCATGAGAGCATGCACACTTCGTGATAAGGCTTGGTCGCCTTATGTGGCGGGCATCCTGATCGGCCTTCTTCAAGTTCCGGCCTTCCTCTTGATCGACACGGCGCTCGGGGCCTCGTCCTCCTATGTGACCGTGGGCGGCTCGCTTGCCGCGCTGGTCGATCCGACCGTGACGCAGATCGCTTATGTCGCCAAGCACATCACACCAACCGCAAAGAACTGGTGGCAGGTCGCCCTTGTCATCGGCATCGCGCTTGGAGCGCTGATCTCCATGTCCCTCTCCGGCGCCCGGCGCAAAGCCATCTCGCCCGTCTGGGCTCGGGCCCTGGGGACCTCCAGTCCAACGGTGCGCTATCTCGTCGCTTTCGGAGCGGGTTTTCTCATGCTGTTCGGCGCGCGCCTCGCCGATGGCTGCACCTCGGGGCACGGCATTTCGGGCATGGCCCAGCTTGCGGTTTCCTCCACCATCGCGGTGGCCTTCATGTTCGTCGGCGGCATCGCCACCGCTTTCCTCCTCCTGCGCCGCATCTGACGCGCCACGGATAGGATCAGCCATGTCCCTCCTTCAAGCCATTCTCATCGGCCTTGCCATGGGCATCGTATTCGGCGTCGCGCTGGAGAAGTCCCGGGTGTTCGAGCCGGGGATGATCGTCGGCCAGATGCAATTGCGTAATTTCATCATGCTGAAGGTCTTCCTCACCGCGGTCGCCACCGGCGCCGTGGTCCTGGCGGCGCTGCACGGCTTCGGCCTCATCAAGCTGGCGCCGAAGGCCACCTTCTTCGCCGCCGACGTGCTGGGCGGGATCGTCCTCGGGGCCGGCATCGCCCTGGCCGGGGCCTGCCCGGGCACGGTTCTCGCCCAGGTGGGCGTCGGCTATCGCGACGCGATCTTCACCCTCGTGGGCGGCCTGTTCGGGGCGATGGCCTTCAGCTATGCCGAACCGACCCTCGCGCCGCTGCTGCTGTCGGGCGGACCCGGCAAGCTCACCTTGATGAGCTTCACCGACGTGCCCTATTGGATGCTGGCGCTCGGGTTCGCCGCGCTCCTGGTGGTGGCTTTGGTCGGGTTGGAAAAATGGCGCCCGTGGCGGGCCGATCTCGGTGCCGACGTGGACGGGGATTTCGCCCCCGCACAGCGCGCGGCGGATGCGTCGGCCTCGCGCTTCAAGCCGGCGGAATGAACCCGATGCCGCCGGTCCAGCCCCCCCGCATCACCATCCTCGGGTCCGGCTTCGCCGCCCTTACCGCCGTTCGCGAACTGCGGCGCCAGAGCGTCACCGCGCCGATAACGGTGATATCCCCCGACGATGCCCTCACCTATCTGCCGAGCCTGATCTGGATTCCCGCCGGCTTGCGGGCCGGGGCAGACCTGCGGGTACCGCTCGGCGGCTTCTTCGCCAAGCATGGCGTCATTCACCATCGGGCGCGGGTGGAAGGCGTGAGCGATGGCGGGCGCACCGTGCGCACCAGCGCCGGGCCGGTTGCCAACGACATGCTGCTGATCGCCAGCGGCGGGCGTTACATCCGCAAGCTGCCGGGCATCGATCATGCCGCCATCCCCTGCGAGGGCGTGGCGGCGGCGGAAGGCATCCGCGACCGGCTTGCGGCCCTGGAGGGCGGCACCATTGCCGTCGGCTTCGCCGCCAATCCGCAGGAGCCCTCGGCGGTGCGCGGCGGCCCGATGTTCGAATTCCTGTTCGGGATCGATACCCTGCTGCGCCGGCAGGGGCGGCGCGCGGCATTCGAGCTCGTCTTCTTCAATCCCTCGCAGTCGCCGGGCCAGCGCCTTGGCATGCGGGCCGTGAGCGGCTTGCTCAAGGAGATGGAAAAGCGCGCCATCCGCACCCATCTCGGGCACAAGATGGTGCGTTTCGAGGCCGATCGGGTGGTGACCGAAGGCGGGGAAATTCCCGCCGATCTCATCCTCTTCATGCCCGGACTGACGGGACCCGCATGGCTCGAAACCAGCGACCTGCCCCGTTCGCCCGGCGGCTTCATCACCGCCAGCACGACCTGCGCCGTTCCGGGGCTGGAGCGGGTCTATGTGGCGGGCGACGCGGGCAGCTTTCCCGGGCCGGACTGGATGCCGAAGCAAGCCCATCAGGCGGACCTTCAGGCTGTCGCCGCCGCCCGCAACATGGCGGCCGAGTTGAAGGGGCAGCCGGCCACCTTCGCCTTCAAGCCCGAACTGGTCTGCATCGTCGATACGCTGGATGCCGGCATGCTGGTGTTCCGCGATGCGCGATTCACGCTCGCTTTGCCCCGCCTCGGCCCGTTGCATATGGCCAAGCGGATGTTCGAGCAGCATTATCTGAAGGCATTCCGCGCCGCCTGACCTTGCCCATAACGGATACTCTAGAGGTGCCGGTCGGCCCGGTGCCCGAGGGCCGCGCTCACGGCGCTGCGGGCAAGCTCGGTGAGCGAGCCTTCCATCAGCAAGGCGATGCCGAGCCGCGCCCCCGCCGCCATGCCCAGCACCGCCAGCGGCCAAGACAGGGCCATGAGCGAGCCGGCGGTGATGCCCTGGCCGATGGTGCATCCCCCGCAGATGATCCCGCCCATCCCCATCAACGCGGCGCCGAGGAGGTGGCGCTTCATCTCCCGTGGATCGTCGAACGCTTCCCAGCGGAATTCATCGCCGGTCCGCGCCGCCGCCGCCGCGCCCAGCACCACCCCCGCGACGCTGGCGGCGCCGAATTCCGCAAGGCTCGCTTGATCGAACAGCAAGCCGAACAAGGCGCGCGCGACGGGGGAGACGAAGGTGAGGCTCTGCGGCGCGCCGGGACGGGCGAACTCGTCCATCAATTGGGTCGTGGCGAGCCATCCCGCCACCACGCCGAGGCCGAGCAGCACGCCGGCCGTCATCAGGCGGCGCGCGCGGCGCAACCTTGCATCGAGAAAGGCGAAGCTGGAGAGCAGGACAGCACCCGCCAGCGCCAGCCCTCCCCGCGTGTCGAACCCCAAAAGGCGGTTGAGCAGCGTGGGCAGATCGCCCTGCCCGCCGCCCGGCAACGGCACGATCAACCGCTCGATCAGGTCCACGCGCACGCTGGCGAGGATGCCGCGCAAGGTCGCGTAGGCCACTGCGCCGAACACCAGCAGGACCACGAGGCTGCGCAGGTCGCCGGCGCCCAGACGAACCAGCGAGCCGAAGGCGCACGTACCCACCAGGGCCATTCCAATGCCGAACAGAAGCCCGCCGAACGCGACGCCGAACCATGGCAGCGCCGCTGGCAGATAATTGGTCCGCTCGGGCGACAACAGCCCGGTCAGGATCAGCACTTGCGTGCCGGCAAGCGCCACGCCGAGCGCGAGGCCGAACACCTTCAGGCGGCGCATGTCGCCGCCCACCATGGCGTCTTCCAGGGCGCCGAAGGTGCACAGCCGGGCGCGCCGCACGGCAAAGCCCACGATCGCGCCGATCAACAGGCCTGCGAGCGCGCTCCACCACGGGCTTTCGATTTCCATGCGCCGATCCTCCCTGAAACGGCCGGAGCAGGGCTTATGGATGCCCCGTCGCCGGCCCGGCGCTGCGCGTCTTAAGTCTTCGGCGGATCCACGGGTTCGCAGAAGATGTCGTAAATCACTGAAATCACCCGGCGCACGTCCTCGCTGGCGAGGCTGTAGCAGATGGTCTTGCCGTCGCGCCGCGTGGTGACGAGGCCATCCAGGCGCAGGCGCGCCAATTGCTGGGACACGGTGGGCTGGCGCAAGGACAGGATGTTCTCCAGCTCCGTCACCGAGCGCTCGCGTTCCGCCAGCAGGCATAACAGCAGCAGCCGGTTTTCATGGGAGAGAGCCTTTAGAAAGTCGCTCGCCTTGCGCGCATTGCGCATCAATTGATCCAACTCGGCCGAGATCTCTGGGCCGTCGCGCAGTTCGTCCTCGATCCGCGATGAGACGATGGCCGACATATTTCCCGTATCCTCTTTCTGGCGGCGTCAGCCCGCCGCGCGCGGCGGGCCTATTGGCTTTGCGCCGGCTTCTGAACCAGGGTCCCCAGCATCCCCCAGAACGCGTTATCCGACATATAGCCGGTAATGCGGCCGACTTCGCGTCCTTCCTCCACCAACACGAATGTCGGCGCGAACCGCACCGGCGCAGCCAGCGCCAGGTCAGGCGGCACGCCGGCGCTCATGTTGGCCCGCCGCAGGGGCGCCTGCCGCCCTTCGTCCGTCCGGTCGTAGATCGGCGACACTTCGACATCGAAGCGCTGGCACCATGCGCAGCCATTGCGTTCGAACATGACCAGTTCGCCCGCCCCAGACGGGCCGGCCAGCAGCAGAACGCACAGCGCCCCGAGGGCGCCCCGAGCGCCAAGCGCCCCGATAGCGCCAAAGGCGCCTCCGAGAGCGCCGAGAGCGCCTCCGAGGCGAGCGCGTGAGGACAATGATGCCATGCCGAACCCTGGTGGTGACAATGTTCCTTGTTACATATCATCGCATTCGAATATAAATGTAGCAAGAATGAAACCCGTGGCTTCGGCATGCGGGAAGCGGGAGGGATCAATGTCCTTGGATATCAGCCTGCCCGGCGCCTTCCTGGCCGGCCTCCTCTCCTTTGCATCGCCCTGCGTGCTGCCGCTCGTGCCGGCTTATCTCGGCTTTCTCACAGGCGCGGCGGTAGAGGCGATGCCGGTTGCCGCCTCCGGCACGGCAGCGTCCACGCCCAAGGGTGCCGCGCGCCCAGGGTCCGCGCGCCCGGGACGCGGGCGGGTGATCGTGATCGCGGGCGCGTTCGTGCTGGGCTTTTCCACCATCTTCATCCTGCTCGGCGCCACCGCCTCCGGCATCGGCCAATGGCTGACGCGCTATGCCGATATCCTCGGCGTCGTCTCGGGCGCGGTGCTGATCCTATTCGGCCTGCATCTGCTGGGCCTTGTGAAGTTCTCCTGGCTCTACCGACAGGCCAAGCTGGAAGTGTCGCAGAAACCGGCGGGCCTGCTCGGAGCCTATCTGGTGGGCCTTGCCTTCGGCTTCGGCTGGTCGCCCTGCGTCGGCCCGGTGCTGGCCGCGATCCTGATCGTCGCCGGCGCCGAGAGTTCGCTCTGGCGGGGTGCGCTGCTGCTGGCTTTCTATGCCGCCGGCATCGGCATTCCCTTTCTTGCAGCCGCCGCCTTCGCCGGTCCGTTCCTCGTCTGGGCGCGGGCCGTGAAGACGCGGCTCGGCCTGATCGAGAAGGTTTCCGGTGCCTTGCTGGTGGCCACCGGCGTGGTTTTCATGGCGGGCCTGATGCCCGAAGTCTCGCAACTTCTGCTGGATGCAGTTCCCGCGCTCGGCACCATCGGCTGAGGCGCGCCAAACCGAGGAGGACGGGCCCATGGGACATGTTCAAATGAGCCGGCGCGTCATGCTCGCCGCCCTTCTTGCCGCCCCCGCCGCCCTGCCCCGGCCCGCGAGGGCAGCGGCGCGCATCGGCGACGATGGCCTCTATACCGAGGACTGGTATGTGGAGAGCTTCCTCGATCTTGCGGAAGATCTCGCCGCCGCCACCCAGAAGAACCGGCACTTCGCCCTGCAATGGAGCCAGCGCGGCTGCCCGCTGTGCAAGCGGCTGCATACGGTCTATTTCGCCGATCCGGCCATCGAGGCGCCCATCAAGGCGCAGTTCGACATCGTTCATCTGGATCTGTTCGGCGCCCGCGAGGTCATAGCGTTCGACGGCACCCGCCTGACCGAGAAGGCCTTCGGCGCCCGCGAGGGCATCCGCGCGACGCCCACGTTCCAATTCTTCGCGATCGCGAACGGCGCGGCGCGGGAAGTCGCGCGCATGCCCGGCCTGCTGGGGCCGGAAGAGTTTTCCGCCATGTTCCGCTATGTCGCCGCCGGCGGCTATGCCGAGGGATCGTTCGCGGACTGGCTCGCGCGCCAGAAGCCGCAGAAAAGCTGACGGCCGCGCGGGCTTGGACCAACGGCCCCGGTCCTTCGGACCGAAGCCGAGCGGGTTTCGCTCAAGCGCCGCGCGGGCTTGGACCAACGGCCGATGATCGAGCGCCATCGGCCGCGGGCCTCGGGGCTCATTTCGCCGGCTTGTTGACCGGCGATTCGGGATCGAACAGATAAGCGATCACGTCCTTCATCTGCTGCTCGCTCAGCACATTATGCACGCCGAAGCGCGGCATGCTGGAGCAGGCAAAGACCGCCTGGGGATCGAACACCTTGGCATAGGCCGCCTTCGCGTCCGCCGGTTCGAACTTGCGGTCCCGTCCGTAGTTCGTGAGGCTTGGCCCGAGCGTGCCATAGCTCACTTCCTTCGGGTCCATCTGGTGGCAGGCATAGCAATTGCCGCCGCTCACGGTGCCCGGCGGATCGGAAAACTGGCCGCCGCGTCCGTTCTGCGCGATCTTGGCGCCCTCCTTCCAATTCCCCATCACGCCATCGGCGGGGAATTTCACCCGCGCCGCCTCCCGCGCGACGATCGCTTCCGCCTGGGCGGGCGAGGGCGCGTTGCGGGTTTGCGAGCAGATCCGCATGGTTTCATCCTGGGTCAGGCGCTCGGCCCACCCTTCGGGAAGCTTGGTGAAGCTCTCCTTCACCACCGCATCGACGCGCGCGGTGTCGACACCAGGGGGCTGCTGGGCGGCGGCGAGCTGGGGGAGCAGCAGCGCTGCGGCGACGGCAATCAGATATCTCTTCATGGACCTCTCCCCCTCAACGCTTGATGGAGGGGACATTGAGTTCGCCCCCCTTTGCCTGGGTGTTGAGATAGACGGTCAAAGCGGTGATCGCCTCCGAACCGTAATCGGGCGCGGGCATGCGCATCTGGCGATAGCAGTCCCACAGACGGTGCTGCATGGTGCGCAGGGCACTCTGCGAGACCCGGTAGGTGGGCCAGGATGCCATGGTCGCCTGGGCGTCCTTGCCCGGTGCGTCGAGCTGCGGCAGCCCCTGCAGGCGGATGCGCTTGCCGGCCTCGCCGTGGCAGGTGGAGCAGGAGAAATCCATGATCGAGGAGCGGCGGAAGAACAGCGCCTCGCCGATGGCATAGGCCTCTTTTTCCTTGGCATGGGCGAGCGGCACCGCGATCGGCATGCCGTTCGACTTATTGGCGATGAAGGCCACGAGATCCTCCATGTCGGAGGAGCGTCCCGGCCCCGAGAAGGGCTTGGCGACGATGCCCTTGGTGTCGAACCCCTGGATCTTCTCCATGCACCACAGGAGCCGCTGCTCCAGGTCCATCACCTTGTCCGCGTCGGCGAAATAGCGGGGCAGGCTCGCATAGGCCCCCTCCAGCTTGCCGGGCCCCTCACCGAGATCGCAGGTCTCCAGCGACACGTTCTTGGTGCCGCGCTTCTCGCTCCACAGCACCTCGCCCCGGTCGACGTTGAGGTAGCCGGGATTGGCCATAGGATCTTCGATCATCTTGCGGTAGCGCTCGATTTCCTTTTCGCTGGCATCGTCCTGGGCCGCGGCGAAGCTGCTCGCGAGGCACATCAGTGCGAGCGCGCAGAGCCCTGTGAGGATTGTCGCTTTTGGTGGCATAGGTCCTCCCCGATCTTGTTGCGCAGCAATCCCCGGCCGTCTTGAGAGGCCTTTACCGGAACCGCCGCGGCCAATGCTCCAGCGCTGCACTGCAGCGATGATCACCAGCTTAGAGCCACTTTACATTCAAAAAATTCGATATCACAATATGTGAAATTGATCGGCCGGGAAAAACCCGGCTCGAAACAAAAAACAAATGACGCCAAAGTCCTGCTGCTTGTCGCGGGACTTCCAGGAGGAAACGGATGACGCCCAAGGGAAATGCCCCCGTATGGGGATTTGCCCCCACCCGACGCCAGGCGCTGCACTTCGCGGCGCTTTCGGCCTTTGCCGCCGTGCTCGCGCCGCGCCTGTCGTTCGCGACCGAGGCACAGGTGGCCGACGAGCTGAAGAAGTTGTTCGGCGGCAAGCCGATGGGCGAGGGCAAGGTCAAGCTGGACCTGCCCGAGATCGCCGAGAACGGCCTCGTCGTGCCGATCAATCTCGACGTGGACAGCCCGATGACCGACGCCGATTACGTCAAGAGCGTCCATGTGTTCGCCGACGGCAATCCGCTGCCGCAGGTGGTGTCCTATCACTTCACGCCGGCCAGCGGCCGCGCCTCCGCCTCCGCCCGCATGCGCCTCGCCCAGACCCAGAACGTCATCGCCGTGGCGGAGATGTCCAACGGCACGCTCTACACGGCGAAGGCGCAGGTGAAGGTGACCATCGGCGGCTGCGGCGGCTGATCCCTTCAGGCAATACGGCGGCGACGAATCGGGAAGGACACATCATGGCGATCAAATCCGCACCTCGCGTGCGCGTTCCGGCGCAGGCGAAAGCCGGCGACATCATCGAAATCAAGACCCTCATCTCCCACGAGATGGAGAGCGGGCAGCGCAAGGATTCCGCCGGCAAGACCGTGCCGCGCGACATCATCAATACATTCACGGCTGCGTTCAACGGCAAGAAATTCTTTCAGGCGGACTGGTTTCCCGCCATCTCGGCCAATCCCTACCAATCGTTCTTCTTCAAGGCGAGCGAAAGCGGGGAATTCACCTTCACCTGGAAGGACGACGGCGGAGCCGAGCAAAAGGCCACCGCCAAGCTGACCGTGGGCTGACGGCGCCCGTTCCCGCTCCGGGACGCGCTGGCGTCCCGCCCTTGTCCGACGCGGCCCCGCATCCCTGAACCGGGAGGCGGAACGCCGCGCCATGTTCCGCAGGACGGTTGACGCTCATGATTTCGAGGCGCGATTTCCTCACCGCCGGCGTGGCCACGGCGGCCCTGCTCGCGGCCCACGGCCCCGCCGCTTTGGCGCAGGCGGTGCGGGGGCAGAAGCTGACGCAGGACGACCTGCTCCGGTTCGGCTCCCCCGGCACCGTGACCTTGCTCCATATGACCGATCTGCATGCCCAATTGATGCCGATCTATTTCCGCGAGCCCTCGGTCAATCTCGGAATCGGCGAGGCGAAGGGGTTGCCGCCCCATCTGACAGAGGTGGCATTCCTCAAATACTTCAATATCCCCGCTGGAAGCGCCGACGCCTATGCGATGACCAGCGAGGACTTCGCCGCGCTGGCCAAGACCTATGGGCGCATGGGCGGCATGGACCGCATGGCGACCCTCATCAAGGCGATCCGCGGCGCGCGGGGCGACGACAAGGTGCTGCTGCTGGACGGCGGCGATGCCTTGCAGGGAAGCTGGACCTCGCTGCAGACCAAGGGGGAGGACATGGTCAAAGTCCTCTCGGCCCTCAAGCTCGACGCCCTGGTCGGCCATTTCGAATTCACCTACGGCACCGACCGGGTGCTGGAGATCAAGGAGAAGGCGCCGTTCGCCTTCCTCGCCCAGAACATCCGCAGCGTCGAATGGCAGGAGCCGGTGTTCGAGGCGCGCAAGATGTTCGAGAAGGGCGGCGCGAAGATCGCGGTGATCGGCCAGGCCTTTCCGCGCACCCCCATTTCCAACCCGCGTTGGATGATTCCGGATTGGGAGTTCGGCATCCGCGAGGAGGATATGCAGAAGCAGGTGGACGCCGCCCGTGCCGAGGGCGCGGACGTGGTGGTCCTGCTCTCCCACAACGGCTTCGACGTGGACCGCAAGATGGCGTCCCGCGTTTCCGGCATCGACGTCATCTTCACCGCCCATACCCATGATGCCATGCCGGCGTCGGTGATCGTCGGCAAGACCGTGCTGATCGCCACCGGCTCGCACGGCAAGTTCCTCTCGCGCCTCGACCTCGACGTGACCGACAAGAAGGTGACGGGCTATCGCTTCCAGCTCATCCCGGTGTTCTCGGACGCCATCGCGCCCGACCCGGAGATGGCGAAGCTGGTGACCGAGATCCGCGCGCCGTTCGAAAAGGACCTGTCGCGCGAGATCGGCCGGGCGGAGAGCGTTCTCTACCGCCGGGGCAATTTCAACGGCACGCTGGACGACATGATCTGCGACGCCATGCTTCAGGAGCGCGATGTGGAGATCGCCCTCTCCCCCGGCTTCCGCTGGGGCGGAACGCTGCTGCCGGGCGATCCCATCACCTTCGACGCCATCGCCAACGCCACCGCCATCACCTATCCCGCGTGCTACCGCATGAACATGAGCGGACAGCAGATCAAGGATGTGCTGGAAGATGTGGCGGACAACATCTTTCACCCCGATCCCTATTTCCAGGGCGGCGGCGACATGGTCCGCGTCGGCGGCATGGGCTATTCCATCGATGTGTCGAAAGGCGCGGGGCAGCGCATTTCCGGCCTCACGCATCTGAAGACCGGGGCGCCGATCGAGGCTGGAAAATCCTATTCCGTCGCCGGCTGGGCGAGCGTGAACCAGGGGGTCGAGGGCCCACCGGTGTGGGAGATCGTGGAACGCTACGTGGCACGCACCAAGGCCGTGCGGGTCGCGCCCAACACCTCCGTGAAGGTCACCGGCGCCTGAGAGGGATGCAGCGTCGGGCGCCGGGAAGCCTCAATCATATTCAAATCTGCGAATTAAAGAATGTATCGGAGGACATGATGTCCGATCACAACGCCGAAGCCCCACCCGCCGCCCTCAACCGGCGCCGCTTCCTTTCGGCGGCGGGCCTTGGGGCAGCGGGTCTTGGCGCCGGCGCCATGGCGCTTGGTGCCACTGCCCTCGCTGCCAAGGCCGCCGCCGCCACGCCCGACCCCAATATCGTGCCGGTGCCCGACTGGACCAAGACGCTCGGCCAGGGCGTCAATGTAAATCCCTATGGCAAGCCCTCCCCGTTCGAGAAGGACGTGGTGCGCCGGGAGGTGGAATGGCTCACCGCCAGCCGCGAAAGCTCGGTGAGCTTCACGCCGCTCTATGCGCTGGATGGCATCATCACGCCCAACGGCCTGTGCTTCGTGCGCCACCACGGCGGCGAAGCGGAGATCGACCCGGACAAGTACCGCTTCATGGTCCACGGCATGGTGGACAAGCCGCTGGTCTTCACGCTCGACGACATCAAGCGCATGCCGGGGCGGGTGAACCGCACCTATTTTCTGGAATGCGCCGCCAATTCCGGCATGGAATGGCGCGGGGCCCAGCTCAATGGCTGCCAGTTCACCCACGGCATGATCCACAATGTGATCTATACCGGCGTGCCGCTCAAAGCCTTCCTCGATGCGGCGGGCGTGAAGCCCAAGGGCAAATGGCTGCTCGCCGAGGGCGCGGATTCCGCCGCCATGACCCGCTCCATTCCCATGGAAAAGGCGATGAAGGATTGCCTCGTGGCCTTCGCCATGAACGGCGAGGCGCTGCGCCCCGAGCAGGGCTATCCGGTGCGCCTCGTGGTGCCGGGCTGGGAAGGCAATATGTGGATCAAATGGCTGCGCCGGATCGAGGTGGGCGACGAGCCCTGGGAGCAGCGCGAGGAAACCTCCAAATATACCGACCTGCTGGCCGACGGCCGCTCGCGCCGCTTCACCTTCGTGATGGATGCGAAATCCGTCGTCACCAGCCCGAGCCCGCAGGCGCCGCTGCGCCACAAGGGCGCCAATGTGATTTCCGGCATCGCCTGGTCGGGGCGCGGCACCATCAAGCGCGTGGACGTCTCGCTCGACGGGGGGCGCAATTGGACCACGGCGCGCCTGGAGGGCGCCGCTTTGCCCATGTCCATGGCGCGCTTCTATCTGGATTTCGACTGGAACGGGCAGGAACTCATGGTCCAGTCGCGGGCCATGGACGAGACTGGCTATGTGCAGCCCACCAAGACCGCCCTGCGGGCGATCCGCGGCGAGAATTCCATCTATCATAACAATGGCATCCAGACGTGGCTGGTGCGGCCGACCGGGGAGACGGAAAATGTCGAAGTCGGCTGAAGCGCTCCTGCTGGCCATCGCGCTCGCCGCCGCCCCCGCGTTTCCCGCATTAGCGGGTCCCCCAGTGGCAGCACCCGCTTTGGCGGCTCCCGCTGCAGCAGCTTCCGCCGGTGTCGGCCGGCCCGCGCTGCCGGAGGAGATTGCCGCCTGGGACATCGACGTGCGCCCCGATGGACAGGGGCTGCCACCCGGCAAGGGCTCGGTGAAGGAAGGCGAGGAAATTTTCCTGCAGAACTGCGCCGTGTGCCACGGCGAGTTCGGCGAGGGCGCCGGCCGCTGGCCCGTGCTGGCGGGCGGACAGGGCTCGCTCAAATCCGAGCGGCCGGAAAAAACCATCGGCTCCTTCTGGCCTTATGCTTCGACCGCCTATGATTACATCCATCGGGCCATGCCGTTCGGCAATGCCCAATCCCTGGAGCCGAACCAAGTCTATGCCATCGTCGCCTATCTCTTGAACCTGAACGACGTGGTCAAAGATGATTTCGTCTTGAGCCGGGAGAATTTTCCAAAGGTGACGCTGCCCAACGTGGGCGCCTTCTATGATGACGACCGCGAAACGGCCGAAAAAGCCTTCTGGAACGCCAATCCCTGCATGAAGGACTGCTCCGGCGAGGTGAAGGTGACCGGACACGCCCGCATTCTCAACGTGACGCCGAAGGAAGGCGAGGAACCGAAAGGCAATCTTGAGTGAACCGACGCCCGGCCCAGGCCAGGAGGGAGCAAGAACGCACCCGCCCAGCGCGCACCCGGCACGCACGGCGCGCGGGCTTGGCGGTGGCGATCCTCTGCGCCGGGGGCTGGCCGGCGCGGGCCGAGGGAGATCGTGAATATGGCGCCTATCTCGCGTCCCAGTGCGTCACCTGCCATCAGGCGACGGGCAAGAGTGCCGGCAGCGTGCCGGCGATCGTCGGTTGGGCGCCGGATCAGTTCGCCGCGGTGATGATGGCGTACCGCCACAAGGAGCGCGACAACGAGGTGATGCGCACCGTGGCGGCGGCCTTGTCGGATGAGGAGATTGCCGCGCTCGCCGCCTATTTCGGGGATTTGAAGGCCGCTGGCGGGCCCTAAACACCGTCGCAAGATTCAACGAGGTGCCGGAACAGGCGCCCGTCATCACGGGAGAAGCCCATGGCCATTTTCGATCGCCGCGCCTTTCTTGGAAGCCTGGCGCTTGCCGGGGCGGCGCCGGTGGCGGCCTCCGCCGCGCAGAGCCTGCAATTGAAGGACATCGCCAAGGAGGCGGACAGTGCCTGCCTGTATCATTGCGACTTCGGCGAGCCGCCCCGCTTCGTGCAGACGCTGACCAATATCTCCAACCATTATTCGACGTACGGGGCGGACCCGTTCGCCATTCAGATCGCGCTGGTGGCGCACGGACCGGGCGTGAAATTCTTCCTCGAATCCCTCGACGACACCACCTGGCGCGATGAAGTCATGGTGCCGCAGATCTTCGAGAAGGTGGAGGGCGTCGCGAAGAACGGGCTCAAGGTCTATCTGTGCTCGATCACCTTCGAACGCTTGAAGCTCGATCGCAACAAGGTCCGCAAGGCCGATTTCATCGCCTTCGTGCCCTCGGGCGTCGCCACCGTCGCCGCGCTCCAGAACAAGGGCTTCGCTTATATCAAGATCGGCTGAGCAAACCAGGCCGGCGCGGGAGGGATAAACCATGCCCATCAATCGCAGAGACTTCATGATCGGCTCGGGTGCGGCGGCGCTCGCCGTTCCGCTCGGCGCCCCCGCCGTGCTCGGCCAGGCCAAGCCCCGCCTCGTGGTGGTGGGTGGCGGCGCGGGCGGGGCGACGGCCGCGCGCTATGTGGCAAAGGACAGTGCCGGAGCGATCGAGGTGATCCTGGTGGAGCCGAGCCGCCAGTATGTCACCTGCTTCCATTCGAACCTGTATCTCGGCGGCTACCGCACCTTCGATTCCCTCGTGCAAAGCTACGACAAGCTGGCGGCGCAGGGCGTGGCGCTGAACCATCAGGCCGCAACCGGCATCGATCGCGAGAAGAAGCAGGTGCGGCTCGCCGACGGTTCAAGCCTTTCCTACGATCGCCTCATCCTCTCCCCCGGCATCGATCTGAACTATCAATCGGTGCCCGGCTGGAGCGAGGCGGCGGCCGAACTCATGCCCCATGCCTGGAAGGCCGGGCCGCAGACCAGATTGCTCAAGCAGAAGCTGGATGCGGTGCCCGACGGGGGCCTGATCGTCATCATCGCCCCGCCCAATCCCTATCGCTGCCCGCCGGGGCCCTATGAGCGGGCCTCCATGATGGCCCATGTGCTGAAGACCACGGGGCGCGGCAAGGCCAAGATCATCATCGTCGATCCCAAGGAGAAATTCTCCAAGATGGGCCTGTTCGAGGCCGGCTGGGAAAGCCACTATCCCGGCATGGTCGAATGGATCGCTCCCGCCATCAATGACGGGCTGAAGTCCGTGGACCCCGCCACCGGCACAGTCGTCACGGGCTTCGAAACCTATAAGAACGCCGCCCTGGTGAATGTCATTCCCGCCCAGATGGCCGGACGCATCGCCCGCGACGCCGGGCTCGCCAATGCCACCGGCTATTGCCCGATCGATCCGCAGACCATGGCCTCGGCGATGGACGCCGCCATTTTCATCGTGGGGGATGCCGCCATTCCCGGCGACATGCCGAAATCCGCCTTCGCCGCCAACAGCCAGGCGAAGGTGGCGGCCATGGCGGTGCGCGCCCAATTGACCGGCGCCAAGGCCTTTCCCGCACGCTACGCCAATACGTGCTGGAGCCTCATCGACACCGACGATGCGGTGAAGGTGGGTGGGCGCTATGCCCCCGCCGACGGCCGCATCAAGGAAATCGAGGGTTTCGTCTCCAAGACCGACGAAAGCGCCGACCTGCGCAAGCAGACCGAGGCCGAGAACGTCGGCTGGTACGCCGCAATCACCGCCGACATCTTCGGATGATCGCCGCCGCTGCTGCCTTGCAGGCGAAGCAACCGCTCTTCCCTTCCCGCGTCACACGCGGCCACTACAATGATCGAGGCCTTAAAGATGCGCTTCACCCCTTGCGTTCTTCTGCTCTCCCTCGCCACGCTCAGCGCGGCGCCCGCCGTGGCGCAGGATATTTCAGCAGGTGAGCGGGTCTGGAACAAATGCCGCGCCTGTCATCAGGTGGGAGAGACCGCGAAGAATGCCGTCGGCCCGACGCTGAACGGCGTATTCGGGCGCCCGGCGGGCACGGCGCCCGGCTATAATTACTCCGAAGCCAACAAGCATTCGGGGATCACCTGGGACGAGACGGTCTTCGCCGAATACATCAAGGATCCGCGCGCGACGATTCCGGGTACCAAGATGGCCTTCCAGGGCATCAAGAACGAGCAGGAGATCAAGGATCTCACCGCGTTCCTGGCGCAGTTCGGCGCCGACGGCAAGAAACACTAGCAGCAAGAAACACTAAGCAAGAAACACGAGCGCTCGCCGGAAGCTGCGAAGGCGCACGGGGGATGCGGCGTTCCGCATCCCCCGCCCATTCCTTGCCCCGTCGCAGGTCCCTACCCTAGCGGCCGAGGGCCTTCTTCTTCTGGGCCTCGTCCTCCATCAATTCGAACCACATGGCGTTGAGTACGGCGAAGGCGGCTGCGAGAGGCAGGCCCAGCATCCAGGCGAAGTACCACATAGCTGTCTCTCCTCAGTAAGCGTGGCCGCCCTTTTCGGTGACCATGGTTTCGTCCACCTTGCCCCAGAGCACCCGGTACACCCAGGTGGTATAGGCAAGGATCATCGGCAGGAAGATCACCGTCACCACCAGCATGATGAACAAGGTCAGGTGGCTCGACGAGGAATCCCACACGGTGAGGCTCGACTGGGGGTTGATCGAGGACGGCAGGATGAAGGGGAACATGGACACCCCGACGGTCGAGATGATGCCGAAGATCCCCAATGCGGACGCCAGGAAGGTCGGCACCTCCAGGCGGGCGCGCAGGCCGAGGAAGGCGCCGAACACGCCCAGGAAGCCGAGCGCCGGGGCGATCAGCAGCACCGGATAGGTCCGGTAATTGGCGAACCACACGCCGTTTTCCACCGCCACCGACTTCAGCAGCGGATTGGACGGGCCGAACGGGTCGATCACGCTGGTGATGCGGAAGCCCTGCACGAACAGGTACAAGGCGATGCCGCCGAGGGCGAACAGCACGAGCGCCGCAAGCGCGCTGATGCTGCCGATCGCCCGCGCCCGCGCCGCCACAGGGCCTTCCGCCTTCACCATCAGCCAGGCGGCGCCGTGCGTGACCAGCATGGCGACGGAGAGCAAGCCGCACAGCAGAGCGAACGGGTTCAGCAGGCCGAAGAAGGTGCCGTCGTAGAAGATGTGCAGTTCGCTGTCGAAGCGGAACGGCACGCCCTGGAGCACGTTGCCCACCGCGACGCCGAAGATCAGCGCCGGCACGAAGCCGCCGATGAACAGGGCCCAGTCCCAGGCCGAGCGCCACGCCGGGCTCTCGCGCTTGCTGCGATAGGTGAAGCCCACCGGCCGCAGGATCAGAGCGGCGAGGATCGCGAACATGGCGAGGTAGAAGCCCGAGAACGAGACCGCATAGAGCGGCGGCCAGGCGGCGAAGATGGCGCCGCCGCCGAGCACCAGCCACACCTGGTTGCCTTCCCAGACCGGGCCGATGGTGTTGATGGCGATCCGCCGCTCCACGTCGGTGCGGCCGACGAACGGCAGCAGGGTGGCAACCCCGAGATCAAACCCGTCGGTAATGGCGAAGCCGATGAGCAGCACGCCCAGGAGCACCCACCAGATGAGCCGCAGGATTTCGTAATTGATGAGTTCGCTGAGGATCATGGCGCATCACTCCGCAGGGGCCAGACGGGGGTTGAGCAGGCCCGCCTCGGGTTCGATGTCGGGCTTGGGACCCTTGCCGATGGCGCGGATCATGAGGCCCATCTCGATGATGAACAGGATGGTGTAGATCAGCGCGAAGCCCACGATGGTGAACAGCACCGTGGTCACGCCGAGGTTGGACACGCCGGCGGCGGTGGGCAGCATGCCTTCGATCATCCAGGGCTGACGGCCGTATTCCGCCACCACCCAGCCGAATTCCGCCGCGATCCAGGGCAGCGGGATCGACAGCACCGCGATCCGCAGCAGGATCGGGTAGCGGTCCAGCATGCGCCGCGCCGAGAGGATGAACATCAGCGTCATGAAGGCGATGAAGTAGAAGCCGAGGCCCACCATGATGCGGAACGACCAGAACATGGGGGCGACACCGGGCACGGTGTCCCAGGCGGCCTTGTCGATCTGCTCCGGCGTCGCCTGCCGGGGGTCGTCCACATAGCGCTTGAGGAGCAGCGCGTAGCCGAGGTTTCGACCGTTGTCCTCGAACGCCTTCTGCACGTCGGGGGCGACCGCGGCGGTGCCGTTGGCGCGGATCTTCTGGAGCGCGTCATAAGCGATGATGCCCTGCTGGATCCGGTCCTTGGCATGGCCGACCAGTTCCTCGATGCCGGGGATCACGGTGGTCAGCGAGCGGGTGCCGATCAGGCCCATCACCCAGGGAATGCGCACCGCATAATGGGTCTCGCGCGCCTCCTGGTCGGGAAAGCCGAACAAGGTGAAGGAGGCGGGCGCCGGCTCGGTCTCCCACATGGCCTCGATGGCCGCGAGCTTCATCTTCTGGTGCTCGGTGTCGAGATAGCCGCTCTCGTCGCCCAGCACGACCACCGACAGGGAGGCCGCGAGCCCGAACGAGGCGGCCACCGTCATGGAGCGCTTGGCAAGGTCGATGTGGCGCCCCTTCAGCAGATACCAGGCCGAGACGCCGAGCACGAAGAAGGACGCCGTCACATAACCGGCGGAGACCGTGTGCACGAACTTCGCCTGGGCGACCGGGTTGAACAGCACCGCGTAGAAGTCGGTCACCTCCATGCGCATGGTCTGCGGGTTGAAGGCCGATCCCACCGGGTTCTGCATCCAGCCATTGGCGATCAGGATCCAGAGCGCGGAGAAGTTGGAGCCGATCGCCACCGCCCAGGTGGTCACCAGATGTCCCACCTTGGACATCTTGTCCCAACCGAAGAAGAACAGACCGACGAAGGTGGCTTCCAGGAAGAAGGCCATGAGCCCTTCGATGGCCAGCGGCGCTCCGAAGATGTCGCCGACATAATGGCTGTAATAGCTCCAGTTCATGCCGAACTGAAACTCCATGACGATGCCGGTGGCGACCCCGAGAACGAAGTTGATCCCGAACAGGGTGCCCCAGAATTTCGTCATCTGACGCCAGATCGGGCGCCCGGTCATCACATAGACGGTCTCCATGATCGCCAGGAGCACGGAGAGCCCGAGCGTGAGCGGCACGAAGAGGAAGTGGTAGAGCGCCGTCATCGCGAATTGCAGGCGCGATAGACTTACGATGTCGAATTCCATTGCTCACTCCGGGGTGCGCCCGGCCTCCTGTCGTAATTCCCGGCGCCGCGGCGCCATCCGTTCGCGGGGTGCGGGGCCTGGTCAATCCGGGCGGAGCGCGGCGAGCGCGGCATGAAAAGCCGGCTCGCCCCGTTCCGCCCGGAAGACGATGCGTCCGCGGTCAATCATCACCAGGTGATCGGCGATCTCCGCCTCGCGCCTGATGTGGGTCGCGACGATGACGGAGCGCCCGGTCGCATGAGCGGCCAGTCGGCCGAGCACGTCCCGTGCGGTGGCGGCATCGAGCCCCTCGGTCGGCTCGTCGAGCAGCCAGAGGGGCGTGTCGCGCAGCAGCAGCCGGGCCAGCGCCAGCCGGCGACCCTGGCCGCCGGACAGGCCGAGCCCGCCCTCGCCGAGCAAGGTGTCGAGCCCGCGCGGCAGCGCGCGGACATCCTCCGCGAGGCCCGCCGCCGCGAGCGCGTCCCACAGCCGGTCATCGTCGGCAGCGGCAGCGGCGAGGCGCAGATTGTCGCGCAGGCTGTCCTGAAACAATTCGGTGCGCTGGGTCAAAAGGGTGCAGCCAAGCGCCTCCACCACACCCGATTGGGGCGCCATCTCGCCGCAGGCGAGGGCCAGCAAGGTCGATTTGCCGGCGCCGCTGGTGCCGATCACGGCCACCCGCTCACCGATGGAGATATCGAGCGTGAGGTCGTGCACCGCCGGCCGGCTGGCGCCGCCATGGCGGGCGGTGACGGCGCGCATCCGCAGCGCAAGCCCGGCCGGCGGCGCGAGGGGACGGGACGCCGGCGCCTGCGGGCGCAGGCGCGGCCCGATGCGGCGCACCGCCAGCACGGTCCGGCCGAGTTCCAGCGCGCCACGCCGCAGGCCCGCGAAAGGCTCCGCCGCCGCGAGCGCGACCAGCAGCCCGAGAGCCGCCACGGGCGTGTCGATGACGCCCTGGTCCGCCAGCAGGCCAACCCCGATCAAGGTGCCCGCGAGCACCGCCGTACCGGTGATCGCAAAGCCCGTGGTCACGCGGGTCTCGATGGCGTCGAGCGCATCATCGGCCTGCGAAAGGGTGGCGTCCGCAGATGCCAGCGCATCGCGCTGCGCGGCCAGGCGGCCGGCCATGGCCAATTCGGTCTGGCCGGCGATCAGATCGATGGCGTCCGCGCGCAAGGCTTCCAGCGCATGGGCGCGACGCCGCGCGGGACGGCGGGCGGCGCGCGCCGCGAACACCGGCAGGCCGAAGCCGGCCGCGATCAATGCGGCCGCGACCGCGGCGCCGAGCCAAAGCTGCATCAGGCCGAGCGCGACGCCGGCGGCAAGCGCGGTCGCGAGCATCGCCCCTGCCGGCACCAGCACCCGCAGGTAAAGGGAATCGAGTGCATCGATGTCGGCCGTGAGCCGAAACAGCAGCCGCGCCGGCCGCGCCAGCAGAGCCCGCGCCGCGCCCGGCTCGGCCCAGCCGCGAAACAGCCGCTCGCGCAAGCCGGCGAGAATGGAGAGGGCGGCGTCATGGGTCGTCAGCCGCTCGCCATAGCGCGAGGCGGTGCGCGCCAGAGCGAGGAAGCGGATGGCGGCGGCGGGGGCGAACACGTCGAAGGTCAAGGCGGCGGCGGACAAACCGGCGATCGCGGTTGCCGAGATGAACCAGCCGGAGAGCCCGAGCAGGGCAAGGCCGGCCAGCACCGTGGTGGCGGCGAGCACCAGGCCCGCCAGCAGCATGCCGCGCTGCTCCTGGACAAACAGGTCGAGGACCGGCCACAGATCGTTGCGGTGTTTCATGGCCGCGGCTCCAGCAGAACCTGCCGGTCCATGCGCGCGATCAGCACCGGATCATGGGTGGCGACGATCAGCGTGCGGCCCTCGGCGAGCGTCAGCAAGGCTTCGGTGACCTCGCGGGCGGTGGCGGCGTCGAGATGGGCGGTGGGCTCGTCCGCCAGAATGAGATCGGCATGCCGGTTCGCCGCCGCACGGGCCAGGGCGAGCCGCAGCGCCTCGCCGCCGGAAAGCCCGGCGCCTCCCTCGCCGATGGCGCGGCCATGGCGATCCGCAGCGATCGGATCCAGCACGGCGAAGCGAAGGGCGGCGGCCACCGCGTCAGTGCCGATATCCGCCCGCCCGAGGGCGATGTTCGCCCGCAGGGAGCCGGCGAAGAAGTGTGGGCTCTGCCCGATCCAGGCCATGCGGGCGCGGTGCGCGGTGGCGGTCTCCCCGGTCAGCGGCCGGCCGCCGATGGCGATCTCCCCGCCATCCGCCGGAGCCAGGCCGGCGATGAGGGCGAGCAGCGTGGACTTGCCCGCGCCGCTGGCGCCGGTCAGTGCCACCCGCTCACCGCCGGCCACATCGAGGTTGAATGCGGCGAGGACCGCCCCCGCGCTGCCCGCGTGGCGGAAATCAAGCCCGGTGATGCGGACCTGCGGCGCCGGACGTGGCGCCGTGGCCACTTGCGCGACGGCTGGCGAGGGTGCCTCGCCCGCACCCGGCAAGGCCAATCCCGGCCGCGCGAGGCCCTCCAGCATCTCCATCGCCGCCTCACCCGCTGCCCGGTCGTGCCACACCGCCGAGAGGTCTCGCAGCGGCTGGAAGAAGGCCGGCGCGAGCAGAAGAATGAACAGGCCCTCGCCGAGCGAGAGCCTGCCGCCCCATGCGCCGAAGTCGAGCGGGCCGAGAAAATGGAAGCCGATATAGACCGCCACCATGGCGACCCCGAGGGCCGAGAACAGTTCCAGTACCGCCGAGGACAGGAAGGCGATGCGCAGCACCGCCATGGTGCGCGCCTTGAGGGAAAAGGCGTTCGCCCTCAGGCGGCGGGCCGTCAGGTCCACGGCATCGAGCGCGCGGATGGTGGCAAGGCCGCGCAGGCGATCCAGCAGGAAGGCGTTCATGCCGCCGACCTCGACCATCTGGGCGGCGCTGGCGGCTTTGGCCCGCCACCCGACCAGGGCCATGAACAGGGGAATGAGGGGCGCTGCGACCAGCATCACCAGGCCCGCGACCCACGACAGGGGAAACACCGCGCACAGGATGGCGAGGGGGACGAGGGTCGAGCGCTGGCGGGCGGGACGGTAGCGGGCAAGATAGGGCACGATGGCTTCCGCCTGCTCGGCCAGGGCGCTCGCGGCCGATCCCGAAGCGGGACGTTCGGCATCGAGCGGCGAACGGGCGGACAGCGCCATCGCCGCACGGGCGCGTTGCTCCGACAGGATGGCCCGGGCGGACCTGAAAGCAAGCCGCGCCCCCGCAGCATCAAGCAGGGCCCGCAGCACCCCGAGGGCGAACACCAGCGCCGCCGCGAAAATCACCGGCCGCATGCCGCCGTGATCGGCGATGGCCTGAACGGCAAAGGCCAGCAGCGCCGCCTGCGGCAGCCAGATCAGCGCCGCCGCGCTCTGCATAAGGCTGCCGAGGGCGACACCCCGGCTCGGCTTCGCCGCTCGTTGCGTCTTGCGCGCGCTCTTGCTCCGACGCAGGCGGCGGAACACGGAACTTTTCGCGGCCTTGCCGCGCCACGCGGCAGGCGCGCGCGGTGCCGCCGGCAGCGACTCGCGCGCCGTCTGCGGCGGGTCGGAAATGAGGGCGACGGGGAGCGACATAATTCACTCTTTTCCGCGCGGGCGACGGGGACGGGCGAGCGAGACGACCTTGGCCTTGGCCTCCAGCAGGCGTGTCACCTTGGCGCCCATGGATAGCAAGGTTGCAAGGCGGGCCGTATCGAGCTCCTTGACGTCGTCATACCAATTGGTGAGCTGCTCGATTAGGCCGTGCATCTCGGCGAGGCGCGCCTGCGCATGGCGCTCCTCCTCGGTGGCCGGCTCCTGCATGAGGATCTCACGCAGCACCGACAGCGTCGGGTCCACCTCCCGCTTCTTCCGCTCCTCGGCGAGCGTGCGCAGGATGAGCCAGATGTCGTCTGGTGTGGTGAAGAAATCGCGCCGGTCATCGGGCAGGTGCTTCAGAAGCACGAGATTCCACGCCTGGAGCTCGCGCAGGCTCATGGACACGTTGGAGCGGGAAATTCCCAGGGCCTCCACGATCTGGTCGGCGCACAGCGGCGTAGAGGATACGAACAGGAGCGCATAAATCTGACCCACGGTGCGATTGATGCCCCAGCGGCTACCCATCTCGCCAAAATGCAAAACGAACGCCTGAATTGTCGAAGGCAGCTTCATCTGTTTTCCGTAATGACAGTTATTTCAGAACTTTCTGAAACTTATATACGTGAGGCATTCAAGCTGGCAAGTACCCTGACGGCACGCTGCGATCTCCATGCTGAGCATGCATACCCACCGCAGGCTCAGGGCGATCCGACGCTGAATCACCATTCAAGTAGACAACTACTGTTTATTTCGGAATCCTACAAACTATATTACAGAAAATATTCTGCACACAGATTTCTAGCTATATTTACTTCCATCAAACCAATTTTTTATGACTATTTTTTCTATACTTATTCAGCGAATGAACTTCATTGGCGGTTCCGCGACACACCGCCCCCTATCGATCCCCCGGCTCCGTGTGATAGAGACAGCTAAGTGTTTCCAGCAGCATTCGAACTTTATTACTTGAAATGCTATAAAAAATTGATTGTGCGTCTCGTCTCGTTTTAACCAAGCCCTGAAGGCGTAATTTCCCGAGATGCTGCGACACAGCCGACGAACTAAGTCCTGTAATTACTGCAAGTTCACCCACCGACCGTTCACTTTCAGACAGATGACAGAGGACAATCAAGCGCTTAGAATTGGCCATCGAGGTTAGAAGTTCGGCGGCTTCGGCGGCTCTCTCCTCTAGGCAGGCGAGTGGTAGCTTTGGGTGATCTTTTGTGTCCATGATGGGATACTCACTTCCTGGAACATCTCTAAAACAAAAAAGTGAGCAAATTTCATAAATTGGCCATCACCTAGCGCGCAGTACTCAAACAGTCGGTGACCTCACGAAACGACATGCGGCTTAAGATAAATGTGTGGCCGTTATTCTATCGCGTTCATCTCCGTCCTTGAGAGAGCATGTGGTAGACTACAATTAAATCTGTCTGGCCGCGCCAGACAGATCCATCAGCGGATCGGTTCGGAATGTGCATTCAAATGAGCATACCGAAGGCGATCCTCCTCGCGCACCCCAGATTCGAGCACCTTCCGTGCCCCTCCCCCGCAGCACTATGCCACGCGGTCCTGCTTTACTACCGGGCAGGCTCGGAGGCTGAGTGGACTCAGGCCTGCCCGCTTGGTACTCAACTTTTGTCCGCCAGAATGGGAAGAGAAACATGTCCGGGTTGGAACAATGGGAAGGCCGGTATTCCACCAATGAATATATCTTCGGCACCGAGCCGAATGCGTTTCTGAAGGCGCAGGCTGCCCGCCTGCGCCCTGGAGAAACAGCACTCGCAATTGCCGACGGCGAAGGCCGAAACGGCGTGTGGCTCGCGCAGCAGGGTCTCAACGTCACCTCCGTCGATTTTTCCGCGACCGCCATCGAAAAGGCACGTCGGCTTGCACAAGCGCGCGGCGTCCGCATTAACTTCGAATGTACCGATATCAGCGTGCGGGAATGGTCGCAGGATGCGTTCGACGTCGCAGCGGCCATCTTCTTCCAGTTCGCCGGACCGTCCCTGCGCGAGCAAATCTTTGCCGGTCTCCGGCAGACGGTGAAGCCGGGCGGCCTCCTCTTCCTGCAGGGTTATCGACCAGAGCAACTCACGTACAAGACCGGCGGTCCTGCTCAGATCGAGAATCTCTACACACGCGATATGCTCGAACGAAGCTTCGGCGATTGGGATATCCTCGATCTTTGTGAGCATGATGAGGTGCTGGGTGAAGGAAGCCGTCACGTCGGCATGTCCGCCTTGATCGACCTCGTCGCGCGCAAGCCGCGTTAATGCAGATTGTGGTGTACATTTCCCCATTAGCTGGCATCGCGAGTTGATTGGCACTGCAGTCTCATTTCTAGATCTGGCGTCGGCTTCATCGATCAGATTGATGCAGTTGCGCTTTCAGAGGCTCACGATAACATTTTTCAGTGCAGCCCGTACTTTCTCGGCCAGCGTCAGCAGCTTTGGGTTGTCGATCGCCTGCATGGAGGCGACTGGATCAATGGCTGCCACTTCCATCTTGCCGACACCGGCCTCCTGCACGACGACATTACAGGGAAGCATGGTGCCCGCTTTGCATTCGGTTAAGAGGGCCTCATACGCTAAGAGCGGGTTGCAGGCACCAAGGATACGGTAATTCCGGAAATTGGCGCCGAGCTTCGTCTTGAAGGTATCAGTCACATTGATCTCGGTGATGATGCCGAATCCGGCTGTCTTGAGGGCTGCGGTGGTGCGATCGACTGCCTCATCAAAGTCGCACACGAGGGTCTTTTCAAAGTAATAGCTCATGAATCTTCTCCGTTGATTCCGCCAGGGAAAATCATAGACTGCCCTGGTCACCGCTATCGCCAGAGTTGAAGCTTCTCGCGACAAATCTCGAACATGCAACTATACAGAAATACCGCATAATTCCGCGTTCGGATTGGACCAACGTCGCCATCCATCCCGAACAAATCGCCTTAAATCTGCGTTCGCTCCCCCGCTTCTTTCGCCGCGCGCCTACCGCCGCGCAGCACCACATAGATCGCCGGAATAACCAGCACCGTGAGCGCCGTCGACGAGGCAAGGCCGAAGAGCAGGGAGATGGCGAGCCCCTGAAATATCGGGTCCGTCAGGATCACCGCCGCTCCGATCATCGCGGCGAGCGCGGTGAGGAGAATCGGCTTGAAGCGGATGGCGCCGGCCTCCAGCAGCACGTCGACCAGGGGCCGGTCGGGCGTGCGCGCATGGCGGATGAAGTCGACCAGCAGGATCGAATTGCGCACGATGATGCCTGCGAGCGCGATGAAGCCGATCATGGAGGTTGCCGAGAACGGCGCCCCGAACATCCAGTGGCCGAGCATGATGCCGATGAAGGTCAGCGGGATCGGCATCAGGATGACCAGGGGCACCTTGAAGGAGCCGAACTGGGCCACCACGAGGATGTAGATGCCGAGGATCGCCACGCCGAAGGCCGCCCCCATGTCGCGGAACGTGACCCAGGTCACCTCCCATTCACCGTCCCATAGCAAGGTGGGATGGCTCTCGTCGTCGGGCTGGCCGTGGAGTGCGATCACGGGCTTCGGCACATCGCCCCAGTCCGCCTTTTCGATGGCGTCGGCCACCGCCATCATGCCGTAGACGGGGGCCTCGAACTGGCCGGCGAGTTCGCCGGTGATCATTTCGGCGGCCCGGCCGTTGTGGCGGAAGATCGGGTATGAGGCCGGCTCGCGCGTCACGCTCACCACGTCGCCAAGCTCCACGACGCCGCGCGCGCCCGGCAGCGCATTGGCAGGCACGGGGGTGGTGAGCGTGCGCTCGTTCACGACTTCGGCGCTCTTGGGCAAGGCGATGCGGATCGGGATCGGCTGGCGGCCGCCGCCGCGGTGCGAATAGCCCACCGTCGAGCCGGAGTAGAAGGCGCGGATGGCATCGTACACATCGCCTTGCTCGACCTTGTAATATTCGAGGTTGTCCTGGTCGATGGCGATGCGCACGCGCTCGGGCTGAATACCGTAGCTGTCGTCCACGTCGACGATGAAGGGCACGCTCTCGAACGTCTCCCGCACCTTGGCCGCCACCGCGCGTCGGGTGGCGGGGTCGGGGCCGTAGATCTCTGCGAGCAGCGTCCCGAGCACCGGCGGCCCCGGCGGCGGCTCCACCACCTTCACCGCCGTGCCTGCCGGCAGATCGAGCCCTCTCAGGCGCTCGCGGATGTCGAGGGCGACGGCATGGCTCGGGCGGTCGCGGTCGCCCTTCGGCAGCAAGTTGACGGTGACGTCGCCCTGCTGCGGCTGGGAGCGCAGATAATAATGCCGAACAAGGCCATTGAAGTTGAATGGCGCCGAAGTACCGGCGTAGGTCTGGAAGGAGATTGCTTCCGGGATCGGCGCGAGCCGGTCGACGATGGCCTGCAGGGCCCGGTTGGTGTCCTCGACCGAGGCCCCCTTCGGCAGGTCGACCATCACCTGGAGTTCGGTCTTGTTGTCGAACGGCAGCAGTTTCACCGTGACGTGCTTGGTATAGATCAAACCCAGCGAGGCCAGCGTGAGGCAGCCGACGATCAGAAGAAAAGTCCAGGCGCGGGCCTTGGTCTTGAGGATCGGTGAGGCGACCCGAACATAGGCTTGCCCGAGCCAGCCGCCATGGCCGGCCTCATGCCCATGGGCCGCCGCATCCCCCTTGCGGCCCAGCTTCATCATGAGCCAGGGCGTCAGCACCACGGCGACGAAGAACGAGAACACCATTGCCGCCGAAGCATTGGCGGGGATCGGGCTCATATAGGGCCCCATCATGCCGGAGACGAACAGCATGGGCAGCAGCGCCGCCACCACGGTCAGCGTGGCGACGATGGTGGGATTGCCCACCTCCGCCACCGCCTCGATCGCCGCCTGCTCCCGCGCCCTGCCGTCCCGCATGGCCCAGTGGCGGGCGATGTTCTCGATCACCACGATGGCGTCGTCGACCAGGATGCCGATGGAAAAGATGAGCGCGAACAGGCTGACGCGGTTCAGCGTGTAGCCCATGAGCCGCGAGGCAAACAGCGTGAGCAGAATGGTGGTGGGAATGACCACCGCCACCACCATCGCCTCCCGCCGACCGATGGCAAAAGCAACCAGCACCACGATCGAAACCGTGGCAAGGCCCAGATGGAACAGGAGTTCGTTCGCCTTTTCGTTGGCGCTCTCGCCATAATTGCGTGTCACCGTCATCTCGATGTCCTGCGGGACGATCTGCCCGCGCACCTGCTCCAGGCGGTGGGCGACAGCATCCGAGATGACGACCGCATTGGTTCCCGGTCGCTTGGCGATGGCCAGGGACACGGCAGGCACGCGCTCAAGTCCGGCCGAGGTCCTGCGCACATCGGTCACGCGCGCCTCATTCGGCTCGGTGGCGAGCACTATGTTGGCGACATCACGCACATAGACCGGCCGGCCGTCGCGGGCGGTGAGGAACAGATTGCCGATTTCGGGCGCGGTCTGCAGGGTTTGACCGGCGACAAGGGTGCGCTGCTCGCCCTGTTCGCGCACCTTGCCGAGCTGGAACGAACGGTTGGCCCCCTCGATCTTGGCCGTAAGCTGCTGAAGGGTGATGCCGTAGAGCGAGAGCTTTTCCGGGTCCGGCTCGACCCGGATTTCCTCCGGCTGCTCGCCGACGATATAGGTCAGGCCGATATCCGGCAGCTTGGCCACTTCCACCTGAAGCTCGCGGGAAAGGCGGGTCAATCCGTTGGCTGTCCAGCGCGCGGCGGCCGCCGGCGCGGGGGCGAGCGTGACGACGACGATGGCCACATCATCGACGCCGCGCCCCACGATCAGGGGCTCGGGAATGCCGACGGGGATGCGGTCCAGATTTGCCCGTACCTTGTCGTGCACCCGCAGGATCGCGGCATCGGAGCTGGTGCCGACGAGGAACCGCACGGTGACGACGACGCCGTCGTCCTCGGTCTGGGAATAGACGTGCTCGACGCCATCGATGCTCTTGACGATGGTCTCGAGCGGCTCGGTGACCAGCTTGACCGCATCCTCCGCCTTGAGGCCGTTGGCCTCGACGCGAATGTCGACCATGGGTACCGAGATCTGCGGCTCCTCCTCGCGCGGCAGCGTGACGAGGGCGACGATGCCCAACGCAAAGGCGGCAAGCAGGAACAGGGGCGTGAGCGGCGAGCCGATGAAGGCGCGCGTCAGGTTGCCGGCGATACCGAGCTTCATTTCGTGCTTCCCGGCAGGACGACGCGGTCGCCGTCCTTGAGCCCCGTCAATATCTCCACCCGCGTCCCGCCATTGTCCGGGAACGTCTCGCCGAGTATCACCGCCACGTCGAGGGGGCCATCGGGCGTGGCGACGCGGACATAGTCGATGCCGTGGCGCGTCGCGACCGCCTCGGGGGGAACCGCGATGACCGTGCGCTTGCCGACCGGGATCCAGACCAGGGTGCGCTCATTCACAAAATAGTCGCCCAGCCCAGCCACCTCCACGTCGGCGATGACACGACCGTCCGATATCTCCGGATAGATCTTAACGATGCGGCCCGGCCGCGCGGTCGCCATGTCGCCACCTTTGGCGGGGGAGAGGCCGCGCTGTCCAATGAGGACGGTGTCGCCCTCCTTGATTTCAGCAGCGTGGCGCTCTGGCAGTGACAGACGCAAATAATACTGGCCGCTTGCGATACGGGCGACTTCCTCGCCCGCCAGGATGACCGACCCGAGCGTCACCGGCACCGTCAGAACCCGTCCGGTCGCCGGCGCCACGATGGCACCCTCGGTGGCCCTTTGCGCAATGACCGCCTTGTCGGCCTCGGCGGCGGCGACCTGGTTGGCGGCCACGTCGAACTGGGTTTGCATCTGGTCGAGCCGGCTCTGGCTGACGGCGCCCCGCGCCAGGAGTTGCTGGTTCCGGTCCAGTTCGCTGCGGGCATTGGTAAGCTGGGAGCTGAGTTCCTTGATCTTCGCTTCGGCAGCGTTGAGTTCGAGGGCGAGCTTGTCGTCCACCACCAGCGCGATGGCTTGCCCCTCCTTGACCTCGCTGCCCTCGGTGACGCCGATCTGGCGGATCGTGCCGCCGATGCGGGCGCGCGCCGGGACGACGGTGCGGCTTTCCACCTGGCCGAACACCGCCTTCAGCTCCAGCACCGAAATCGCCTTGACGGTCAGCTCCGCGTCTGCCGCAGAAGCCCAGCCTATGCCCACTCCGCTGTCGACGAGAAGTAAGAACAGGACGAAGGCGGGGACGATGACTTTTGATCGTGACATGGGACGCTCGGTGAACGAGGGACAAGCCGGAACTTCGGCGGGGGCGGCGCGCAGCGGCCCGCCGTCCGAAGGATGGCGGCGTTAGAATCCTGGTTCGTCTATTCGAAAGCGACGCCAGGCTTACAGCCCAACTTCTTGAAGACGAGGGCGGCCGGACAGAACCCGGTTACCGACGCCTGCATCAGGTTCAGCCCGACGAAGGCGGTCAAAAGATACCAGTAAGGCGACACGTAGAATCCGAGCGCTAAAGAGACAAGGACCATAAGCCCGGCAAACATGAGAACGGCGCGATCGACTGTCATTTCGATGTACTCCTTTGATTTGATTCATGCACTGACTTTATTCAGACGTATCAAGATGAATTTCCTTCAATTTCTTGATGCCAAGAAAGTCGAGCGCCATATTCTCGTAGAATGTCTCCGACTTCCCTGTCCGGATCTTGTGCAAAAAATACCGCTCGAAGCCGATCTTGGCCGCGTGCACCCACTTGCCCTGGGCCGACCAGTTGACGTTGCGCGGCGGGATCTGAGGCTGGGCGACGAAGGCGATGCCACCGTCGCCGAAATCGGCCAGGCACACGGCATTCCAACTGGCGACGGAGCGCGGTTCCTGGCCGCGGAGAAGGGCGCCGACATTTTTGGCCGTCGCCGTGGCCATGGATTCGATCATGAAGCCGGTTTTGGGAACGCCCACGGGAAGCGGCGTCTTGCCGACAGGCGGAATGGCGACACCGACGCCGATGGCAAAGATATTGGGATAGGCCGGATTGCGCTGATGCTTGTCGATCATGACAAACCCGCGCGGATTGGTGAGGTTTTCGATGCCGCGCACCGCCGGCACGCCGCGGAAGGCCGGCAGCATCATGGAAAAGGCGAAGGGCAGTTCATGCGCCGTCTTGAGTGAACCGTCCTCGTTCACCTCCTCGACGAACATGCGGTCCGGCTCAACCTTCGTCACCCGGGCGTTGGTGATCCATTTGATGTGGCGCTCGCGCATGGCGCTCTCGAGCAACCCCTTCGTGTCGCCAACTCCGTCGAGCCCGAGATGGCCGATATAGGGTTCCGGCGTCACGAAGGTCATGGGCACGCGGTCGCGCTTCTTGGCCTGACGCAGGGCAGCATCGAGAATGAAGGCAAATTCGTAGGCCGGCCCGAAGCAGGATGCGCCCTGCACCGCCCCGACGACGACCGGACCCGGATCGGCCACAAGCGCATCGAACGCGCGCTTGGCCTCGAGCGCATGGTCCACATGGCAGACCGAATGGGTGTGGCCGGCCGGCCCGAGCCCGGGAATCTCATCGAAAGCGAGATCTGGGCCGGTAGCCAGGATGAGGTAGTCATAAGCCAGGAACGTGCCGTCGTTGAGCTCGACCTGATTTTGATCTGGGTGCACGCGCTTCGCGCCTTCCGGCTTGAGGCCGATGCCACGCGCCGCAAAGATGTCGGTCAGATCGACCGTGATATCCCGCCGCTCGCGCCAGCCGACCGCGACCCAGGGATTGGATGGCACGAATGAATAGGTCGTACCAAGATTGACGACGGTGACCTTGTCGCCCGGACCCGCCTGATCCTTCATTTCATAGGCCATGATGACCCCACCGAGACCTGCGCCGAGCACAACGATATGCGACATGGACTTTCCTCCTAGGGGATGCGGCCGTTTCTCGGCCGATTTTATGAGTCTTTATCAGATCTGTTTTGCGCGATTATTTTGGAGCCAGACTATATTTTTTTATTCTCTCAGAATTTCGCGCGCGAACGTTTGATCAGGCTCAATGGATCCAAATGACAATCACAACGCTCCGATCGGAATCTTCAAATAGATGCGGCCATTGTCTTCCGGCTCAGGCAAGCGACCGCCGCGCATGTTCACTTGCAGCGCATGAAGAATGAGGCGCGGCATCGGCAATTCTGCATCGCGGCGGCGTCTGCGCGCGACAAAAGCCTCTTCGCTTGGATTGTCGCGAAGATGCACGTTCTCCCGTTTCTGCTCGCCGACGCTGCTTTCCCAGCGGGGCTCACGGCCACCAGGCATGTAATCGTGCCCGGTGAAGAGACGGGTGTCGTCGGGGAGCGCCAGGATCGTTTGGATCGAGCGGTAGAGACTTTCGGGACTGCCGCCCGGAAAGTCGGCGCGTGCGGTTCCGAAGTCAGGTTGGAAAATGGTGTCGTGGACAAAAGCCACATCGCCCACCACATAGGTCACCGAGGCGAGCGTATGCCCTGGCGAAAAGATCGCCCGTGCCGGAAGCGCGCCGATGGAGAAGCTATCACCGTCGGCGAAGAGGTGGTCCCAATGCGAACCGTCTGCGGGGAAGTCGGGCAGATTGTAAATCTCTTTCCACAGACGTTGCACATCGACCACCTTCTCACCGATACCCGTGGGGACGCCGAGCCTTTCCTTCAGATAAGCCGCAGCGGAGAAGTGGTCGGCATGAGGATGAGTGTCGAGAATCCACTTCACGGTCAGGCCACGCCGCACGACCTCTTCGAGCATTGCATCGGCGAAGGTGGTGGCGACACGGCCCGCTTTCTCATCATAATCGAGCACGGGATCGATGATCGCCGCGTGCTTGGTCGCCGGATCCTCCACCAAATATGCAATGCTCCAAGTCTCCTTATGGAAAAACCCGGTTACCAACGGCTTCTGCATCAACGGCGTTTGTATCATCTTCGCCACTCGCGTCGCCTGTCCCGTATCGTCGGCGGAGCCTCCCGTATGAAGCCCGTCAGCATTCTCGCTTGCAGATAACATTAAAGGATATTAAATTCAAGATCATGAATGTTATGCAAATGATCCCCGCGGCGGAAAGGGCCGCCGAGCTGATGCGCAGCTTGTCGCATCCGCAACGCCTTCTGGTGCTTTGCGCTTTGGGGAAGGAAGAGAAATCAGTCGCCCAGCTTCGTCAGGAGCTGGGGATCGAACAGGTCCCGATGTCGCAGCAATTGATGCGGCTCAGGGCGGACGAATTGGTCGAGGCCCGCCGGGAAGGCACGACCCACTATTACCGCATCAGCCGGCCGGAGGTTCTCGTCGTGGTGGAGGCTCTGCACGCGGCTTTCTGCGCGGCCCCAATGGGTCCGGTCTGCCGTGATTCCATTCCCAAGAGGAAGACTGCGAAATGAATGAACCGCTTTTTCGCCGGTTCGCCGTTGGCGTGCGCCGGTTTCTCAGCGCGTCGGGAGATGGCAGCGCGACGTGCCCCATCCCGATCGATGCACTGGCGGCCAAGGCTCAGGTCGACGAAGGGCACGCGATCCTGGTGGATATACGCGAGCCGTCGGAGATCGCCGTCGAGCGAATCCCGGGAGCTGTCCTGCTGCCGCTGTCGCGGATCACGGCCGGAGCGTCGCTTGAAGAAGCAGGAGGGAAAGCGGCGATTTTTCTTTGCCGCTCTGGTGCCCGAACCAACCTTCATGCCCGCCGGCTGCAGCGGCTTTGTGTCGGGGAGATCTATCTGCTGCGGGGTGGTATTACGGCGTGGAAGGCTAAGGGGCTACCCGTGGCGAAGGGTCGGAACTGAATGGACCGTGGGCCTGCCATTCGCTCTTCTTGCTGAGGAAGAATCGGGCGCCATGGGAGGCGTCTCGGAGTCTCAGCAAGCGGGTGTCTCGCCTAACCTTAATGGCCGACAAGGGATCTTCCAGACCGAAAAAGCACATAGGCTGCGACCGTAAAGATCACGACTGCGAAGATCCGGTTGAGCGTGTCCTTGTTGGCGCCAAGCCTAGTCGACAACTGCATTCCTGCCATCCCGCCGGCAAGGCCGCCTGCAAGGAACTCTCCCGCAATCTGCCAGTCTACTAGGCCCGAGGCCGCATAGTTAAGGGCCGTGGCGAGGCCAAACGTTCCTACCGCCAGTAGCGAAGTGCCGACCGCACGGATGGTCGGCATGCCCGTAGCCAAGATCAGTGCCGGGACGATGAGAAAGCCGCCGCCGATGCCGAAGAAACCCGAGGCCATGCCGGTGGCCAACGCGGCGAGCCCGGCGCGGATGCAGCTCTTACGGTCGATCTTCGGCGCGGTCGCAAGGGTCACTATGCGCGGGCGGAGCATCAGCGCTCCGACAAGCGCCATCACGATGCCGAAAAGGAATAGGAGCGCCTGTCCGTTCATCAATTTACCAAGGGTAGATCCGAGCAGTGCCCCGGTTGTCCCCACGAGGGAAAAGACGAATGCGCAGCGCCAGACAACATTCCCCTTCAAGGCATGTCCGATGAAATTTGCATAGGCATTTATGGAAACCGCCAGCGCACCGGTGCCGAGCGCCACATGCGGTTCGCTCGCACCGACCACATAGAGCAGCAAAGGCGTCGCCAGCACCGATCCCCCGCCACCGATGAGGCCGAGAACAAAACCGGCGAGCACGCCCGAGAGTACGGCAACGAGAGCTTGAAATAGCAAGGGCGTTTTGATCCTGTTAGGGCGAGATGCGTAGCCAAGACGAGAAGCATCTCCCGCCACTTGTGGGATGGGAGATGCTTATCTGGTAAGCCGAATGCTTCCGACGACGGCTCTAATCGCGCGCGATGCTCGCTTTCACGCCAGTGACTTTACGGAGAAATACCAATCCGTGGTCTCTAGGCCCTCCGCCATGCGTATATCGACCTCGGCCACCGTCTTCGGCGCACCGACGATGACTTTTTCTCCCGGTTGCCAACCCTCAGGGGTGGCGACACCGTTGCCGAGGCTGGTCTGGAGGCTCTGGACCAGGCGCAAGATTTCCGGAACGCTGCGGCCATTGGTCATGGGGTAATAGAGCATGGCCCGCAGGATGCCGTCCGGATCAATAAGGAAGGTGGCGCGAACCGCGGACGTGTCAGAGGCTCCAGGATGGATCATCCCGTAGGCTCTCGCCACCGCCATGGAGAGGTCCTCGATGATCGGAAACGGAATCTCAACGCCAAATTTCTCCTTGATGTTCCCCACCCATGCGAGGTGGGAATAGATGCTGTCGATGGACAGTCCCAGAAGCTCGCAATTGGCGGCCTTGAAGGCATCAGCCATCTTCGCGAATGCGATGAACTCAGTGGTGCATACCGGGGTGAAATCCGCCGGATGGGAAAACAGCACGAGCCAGCGGCCGCGATAGTGGCCGAGCGAACGATCACCGAAGGTCGTCTTGGCGGCGAAGTCGGGAGCCCGCTCGTTGATGCGCGGCATGACGGCCGCGGTGTGATCGGCGATGGCGGGGAGCGCCGTCGGCGCCTCGGTGGGGACGGGGCGGGGCGTATCGGTGCAGCTCATGGCTTCAGGTTCCTTTTTGTATCAGGTGGGAGGGGGATCAAAGGCTGTCGAGCGGCACTTTGAGGAAGCGCCTACCGGTCTCGTCCGGATCCGGCAATCGTCCTGCCTTCATGTTGACCTGCAGTGACGGAATGATCAGCTTTGGCATGCTGAGCGTGGCATCGCGGGTGGTGCGCATGGCAACGAACTCATCTTCACCGATGCCATCACGTACATGGATGTTGTGGACCCGCTCCTCTGCGACTGTTGTCTCCCAGCGGATGTCTCGGCCGTTGGGGCCATAGTCATGGCACATGAAAAGCCGCGTTTCGGCCGGCAGACTGAGCACCCGCTTGATTGATCGATACAGCTGGCGGGCGTCCCCACCGGGAAAGTCGGCGCGGGCCGTGCCGCTGTCCGGCATGAACAGGGTGTCGCCCACGAAGGCTGCGTCGCCGATCACGTGCGTCATGCAGGCCGGCGTATGCCCCGGCGTGAGGTTGGCTGTGGCGGTAAGCCCGCCGATGGAATAGGTGTCCCCATCGGCCAGCAGACGGTCAAACTGGCTGCCGTCGCGCCGAAATTCGGTGCCCTCGTTGAAGACCTTGCCGAACGTGTCCTGCACAAAGGTGACGCGCTCGCTGATGCAGATCCGTCCGCCCAGTTGCTGCTGGATGTACGGCGCGGCGGAAAGGTGGTCGGCATGTACGTGGGTCTCGATCAGCCATTCGACCTTCAGTCCGTGAGTTCTCACGAAAGCGATGATTTCGTTGGCGGATTCGTAGTCGATGCGACCGGCCGCGTAATCGATGTCCAAGACGGGATCGATGACGGCGCACGCGCTCGAAAGCGGATCCTTCACCACATAGCTGATGGTATGGGTCGGTGCGTCGACAAAGGCCGTCACCACGGGGCGCAGTGGCGCGGGGGCCGGCATAGCAACTGGATGCATGGGGAGATCCTCGGAATGCGAAGCCGCGATCTGGCATGCGTCAATCGATATGCCCTTTTATAAATTCATAAAATCGAATATTTATTCTTATTGTGATCGAGAAAGGCGATTTGTATGCGGCCGATTCCTCCCTTACGCCAATTGCGATACCTGGTGGCGCTCGCCGATCATCTCCATTTCGGCCACGCTGCGATCGCCTGCGCGGTTACGCAATCGACGCTGAGCGCCGGCATCCGGGAACTTGAGGTCCTCCTGCGGGTACCCGTCGCGGAGCGCACCAAGCGGTCGGTGATCATTACCGCCACGGGGCACCGCATCGTCGAACGGGCGCGACTGCTCCTCCGAGAGGCCGAAGCACTGATGGACGTGGCGGCGAGCGCGGCCGACCCCATGTCGGGGCTCGTTGAAGTGGGTGTGATCCCTACCATCAGCCCCTTCCTGCTGCCGCGCCTCGTGCCCTACATCAGCAGCCATTATCCGCAGATGCGCCTGACCCTACGTGAGGACAAGACCCTTTCCCTGCTCGACTGGCTGAACGCCGGCCGGCTCGATCTCGTGCTGATGGCATTTCCCTATGAAACCGAGGGCTGCGAGACCTTCATGCTGTTCGATGATGCCTACCGCTTCGCCTGCGCCGGCGACCACCGGCTTGCCCGTGCCGATCATGTCAGCATGGACACCATCGAAGGCGAAGCGCTGATGCTTCTGGAGCGGGAGCAGTGCCTTCACAGCCATGCCCTGCCAATTTTCCAGAGCGCGCCGGAAAAGACGATCACCAGTTTCTCCGCGACAAGCCTCCACACCCTCGTCGCCATGGTCGCCGAGGGGCTTGGAACCACGCTCCTTCCCGATCTTGCGATCAACGGCGGAATATTGAACGGAAGCTCAGTCGTGGTCCGCCCGCTTCTTGACACCGCTAACGCACGCACGATCGGTCTTATTTGGCGCAAGCAGTCGGCCCGCGCCGATACGTTCCGCCGCCTGGGCACCTTGATCCGGGAGTGGGCGGAAGCCAACGTGCGACCCTGGAGACCGCAGATTCCGCCGCCGAGGCCGGCGAATGGGGAGAAGAAAGGTTCGCGCACTCGTACCTGATCACCTGGTTCCCCCTGCTTGAACAACTCTGATGACATAGAGTTGGGCCTTGCAGGCAATTCGTTGATTTGTCCTGACGGTCAGGCAGGGCGGATGAGTTGCGCGCGCCAAGCGGCAAGCATGCCGGGTCTCCTCGCTTCAGGCGTCGCTGCGGATCTGCCGACGCGCCTCATCGGCAAGCGGGTGCAGCGTCTCGGGGGCGGCGGCACCCACGAGGCTGTAGCCCAACCCGCCGTCCGACCAGCTGAAGCCGTTGACGCCGCGGTCGGCATGGGCCGTCATCGGCGCATCCTGCTCCGTTGTCATGGGGCGGGAGAACACGACGAGCCTGCCGCCATGATCGTCGTCATACATGAACAGCGCCGCCGGCCCGTGCTCGGTGGCCACGACGCGGCCGCCCATGAGCCGGTAGCCCGCCGTGGCGAGGTCGGGGATCGCTACGGGGCGCCCCAGCCGATGAGATGTCCAGGCAACGAGTTGCGCGCGGTCATCGGCGCGGATTTCGACCGGCCGGACGCGATCCGGCGTATAGACAGCGTAGTTTATCGCAGCCTCGCGGCCGAGCGCCTGGAGACCTCCCGCAGGGACCATGCTCATGTTGCGCAGCGACCAGCCGCCGGCCATGCCCACGCCCAGCAGAAGCACCGCGGCGGCCGCCATCGCCCAGCGCGACCGGGCGACCGGGCGGCGCCTCGCCGCGATCATGCGCCCGAGGTCCAGCTCGGGCGGCAAGGGCTCCTCGGCGATCGGCGCGAAGGCCGTGCGCAGCCTGTCGCGCTCCCTGCGATAGGCGCCGATCCGCGCGGCCACTTCGGGATGCGCATCGAGATAAAGGACGATTTCGGCGCGGCGCTCGTCGCCGAGGCTCCCGTCGACATAGCCGTTGAGATCGTCTTCGGTGACCGGCCGTGTGCTCATTTCACTCTCCGCAGATGCGGGCGCTCGCCTTCAGGCCGCACCTCTTCGCTTATTGCAAGATGCAGCCGCTCGCGCGCCCGCGACAGGCGGGACATCACCGTGCCGATCGGCAGGTCCAGCACCTTCGCCGTCTCCGCATAGCTGAGATCCTCGACGGCCACGAGCAGCAGCACCATGCGCTGTTCGTCGGGCAGGCGCGACAGCGCCGACAACACGTCGCGGCAGCGCAGCGCATCCTCCTGCGAGGCGCGGCCGGCGAGATCGGCCTCGCTCGTCAGCTCAAGGGGCACCGCCTGCGGCCGGCTGGCGGCGCGGCGCAGCCGCGTCATGGCGAGATTGTGGAGGATGGCGAAGATCCAGGCACGCGTCTCGCCCTCGGCCCGGCGCTGGTGCCAGCGGCCGATGACCCGCTCCAGGCAATCCTGGACCAGGTCGTCGGCCGCCGCCCGGTCCCGCAGCAGCGCGCGCGCATAGCGCCGCAGTGCGGGAATGAGAGGCTCGATGAGACGGGTCATCTCAGCGGTCATGCTGGCATCCTGGTCAAGGATTCTCGTCTCTCACTCGCGCGTCTGACGCTGCACGACGGGGCCGGGCTGCGCCGCCGTGCCCTCGGCAATGACAAGATAGCGCCGGCCGTCCTTGACGTCGTTCTGCACGATCTGGCGGATCGGGCCGGCGGCGTTGACGATGGCGGAACCGGCCGGATTGGTCATGAAGGCGGAGAGCGATTCCAGCGCCCCCGCACCGTCCGGCCGGCTCGCCAGCGCCAGAACATAGGGCTTTTTCGGCTCAAGCCCGGTGACCGAGGCCTGCAGGATCTGGATGAGGCCCTGGTCGAACAGCGAGACGCTGGTCGGCTCCTTCTCGCCCGCCTTGCCTTTGCCGGCAAGGGCGAGATGTACGGCCTGCCCGGCAACGCCGAGCGGCTGGAGACCGGCCGTGCCGTCGCCTTCCGGCACCGCGCCCGGCACATAATTGACCGCCTGCGGCGCCTGCCCGATCGGAATGGTGGCGATCACCTTGTTTGTCAGGGTGTCGATGGCGGCGAGCGCATCGGCATTCTCAAGGCCCACATACACCCGTGAGCCATCGCCCGAGGGCCAGATGCCGTGCGGCAGATTGCCCACCGGGATGGTCGCGATCTGCGAGAAGTCGTCGGTGCGGAACACCTTGATCTCGTTCAGCCCGCCGATCGTCACATAGGCGAAGGTGCCGTTGGCGTTGTGGGCGAAATTGACGTGATTGGTGATCGGGCCGGTGTCGATGGTCTTGATGAGGTCGAACGGCGGCTGGGCGTTGAACACCTGGGTCTTGCCGATATCCTTCAGCGTGAACCACACCTGCTTGCCGTCCGGGGTGGCCGCGATGTTCGGGCAGAACGGGCTTGCCTGCTTCACCCGCCCGACGATCTGGTGGTCGGCGACCGAGATCACCACGGTCTCCGGCATGAAGGACGAGCAGACATAGCCATATTTGCCGTCGGGCGAGAAGATCTGCATGCCGGGGCCGTTCGGCACCTTGATGCGGGTCTTTTCCTCGAACGTCGTGCCGTCGAGCACGGCGACGTAATCCTCGCCGCGCACCGTCACCCACACCTCCTTGCCGTCGGGCGTGAAGAAGGCCTCGTGGGGCGAGCGGCCGACATAGGTGGTGTGCTTCACCGCATTGGTGGCAGTGTCGATGAAGGTGACGGAGTTCGAGCCGATCGAGACCACGGCGATGGTCTTGCGGTCGGGCGAGAAGCCCATGCCATGCACCAGCACCTGCCCCTTGTAGAGCGGGCTGAAATTGCCGGGCTGCGGATCGCCCAGGCGGATCACGCCGACCAGCTTATTGGTTCCCGGGTCGGTGACGGAGATCGTGTTCGAGAATTGCTCGGCGGCATAGACGCGATCCCGGCTGCTCACCGCGATGTCCGAAGCGGATGAAGCGAACGGCGCCTGGCCGGCGAAGGCGGGCGCCGCGCAGGTCAGGACGGTGCTGGCGAGCAGGATCGAAAAGAGGCGATATGTCATGGAGATGCGTCCTATTTCATCGGCATCTGCATGCCCGAGTGGGCATGCGTGGCAGGGACAGAGGTGGGCGCGGTCGCCGGCGACATGACGGGCTGTGTCGGCGCCGGGGCTGAGGGGGGCAATGGCTGGCCGAGCGCGAGGCGCATCGCGGCGATCTCCTGCTGCTGCTCGACGATGATCTCCTGCGCCAGCCGTCGCAGTTGCTCGTCGTGCCCGTAGCGCAGATAGGCCACGGCCATGTCGATCGCACCTTGGTGATGGGGGATCATCATGGCGGTGAAATCGACGTCGACGTCGCCGGTCGGCTTCACGTCCATGTCCGCCATCATCTTGTTCATGGCGGCACCGTTCTCGGCGAGGAAAGGTGTCTCGTCGGCCGCCGCTGCCGGGACGGCACCTGCCGGCGGGACCTCCTGCGCCCAAACGGGGCCGGGAAGACACAAGACGGCAGCCATCAGGCCAGCGCGAGATAGATGTCGGAAACGCACGGCTTTCCCTCCCGGTGCAATGGCGCCTTTGGGAGAGTGGACTCCACAGCGGCCGATTTATTCCGGCCGGTCACGAATATTTTCGAAACCGCACGAGGACGGTGGGACGAAGAACCTCCGGCCGAGGGGCATAGAAGGCGCGCTGAGGGAATCAGACCGGTATCCGCACCGCAACGGAGAGTTCCGATGACGCGCAGGTCACCTTCGCGCCGGCGCAGCATCCATCGCGACAGCGCCCGTTCCAGTGCCCTGAACGAGGTCATCCGCCGCCACGTGGTTCCGCGTGAGCGCGTAGGCATAGCGCCTTAACGCAGGTATCGGCGGTTCCAGGAGGCGGCGGCTTCGTCCACGACAGCGGCTTTTGGTAGGTTCAGTAGGTGGCGTTGGGGTTCACCTGCCAGATTTCGTCGGTGAGCTTGCCGTCGCGATAGACGAGGATATAGCGCACCTTGACTGTGTTCTTACCGGTGAAGGTCACATCTGCGCTCACGGTCGCGCCCTTCGGGTTCGCGGCTTCCGACAGGCTCGCGATGGCGGCGGTCTGGTTGCCCTGCGCGGTGACGAACTTGCTCCATACCGTCTTTAGCGGCTCGGCACCGGCATAGGTGCCGTCGAGCGGACCGCCGATCCAGTGCAGTTCGGTCTTGTCACCATAGGTGGAGGTGATGGCGGCGAGATCGCCCTTGGCGACCGCCTCGATACGGTTCTTCGCCATGTCGCTGGCGGGGCCGGCGAGCACCGGCATGGCGGATGTCACGAGGACGGCGGCGGCAAGGAAACAACGCATGGCTGGGCTCCTGGTCCTTCTGGAAAGGGTGAGGACACCATGAAGACGCCATCGTGCGTCGGCTTATTCCGTCGCATGCGTAAAATCTTTCGAAGCCAGTCAATGCCGACCGCTGCGGGCCGACCTCTCGGGAACGTGAGCACATGACGGGAAGGGGGCGGAATAAACGGCCATGTTCCGGAGTCTCAACATGGCGTGAAAAGCCATGCAGGAGAAACAGCGCATGTTCAGGCAACTGGTGCTTACCGCCGCCTTCGTGTTTGCATATGGAGCCGCCGGGTGGGCGGCCGACCTTAATGTCTACGGCCCTGGTGGGCCTCTGCCCGCGATGAAGGAAGCCGCTGAGGCGTTTGGACGACAGAAGGGAATCGACCTCGCTGTCACCGCGGGACCGACGCCCTCGTGGATCGAGCGGGCGCGCACCGATGCGGATATCATCTTCAGCGGTTCGGAATCCATGATGACGGATTTCGTGTCGACCATGAATGGACAGATCCGCAGCGAGAATGTCGAACCGCTCTACCTGAGGCGTGCCGCCATTCTCGTGCGGCCCGGCAACCCGAAAAAGATCCAGGGACTCGGGGATTTGGCCAAGCCGGGCATGAAGGTTCTCGTCGTTCATGGTGCTGGCCAGACCGGCCTGTGGGAGGATGTTGCCGGGCGTACCGGCGACATTGCGTCAGTGCGGAACCTGCGCGCCAACATCGGCACCTTCGCTGCGAATAGCGCCGTCGCGCGTAAGACGTGGACCGAGGATGCGGGCTATGATGCTTGGCTTATCTGGAACATCTGGCAGGTGTCCAATCCGGCGCTCGCGGACATCGTTGAAATCGACGATGCACACCGCATCTGGCGCGATGCCGGTGTCGTTCTGACGGAACGCGCTCGGCAGAAGCCGGCAGCGGCGGCCTTCGTCGCCTTCCTGAAGAGCGGCGAAGGCGCGGCGATCTTCAGGAAGTGGGGGTGGACGACGCCATAGGAGCCGGACGGCTGCGCAGGCCATGCGGCATAACCACACGTTCCATGCGTTACTGGCGCGCCGTTTGCGGGACATCAACGCGGCGGACGGATCTCTTCCTATGGTCCCACTTACGGGACGAGTAACGGAGGGGTCGAGGGACTGTCGCCACATGATGCGTCACGACCTGAAGGGGAGTGGCGGTCGCTTGCGCGCGTCCCGGAACTTCCTCTGCGAAGAGGAGGCCGTTCGATGCATGACGGCATGCCGGTTAGGCGCACATTGAGATGGAGAGGCTTGTTCGCAGCGGCAATCGTTGCCGCTGCGGCGGGCGGCGGAGTGTTCTGGTGGATCGTGACGCCGCCGCCGGTGAAGGAATTGAATCAGCCCGCAATGGCGGGCGAGGAGGCTGGCCTGATCGAACGGGGCCGGTATGTAGCTGAGCTCGGCGACTGCATCGCCTGCCACACCTCCAGCGGACAGGTTTCCATGGCGGGAGGGCGTCCGCTCGAAACGCCGTTTGGCGTTCTGTACTCGACGAACATCACGCCTGACCGTGCCACTGGCATCGGAGGCTACAGCTTCGGCGCCTTCGATCGCGCCATGCGCCAGGGTGTCAAGGCGGACGGGACGCACATGTATCCGGCGATGCCGTATCCGTCCTACGCGAAGATATCGCCGGAGGATATGTATGCGCTCTACGCCTACATGATGAAGGGCGTCGCTCCGGTCGCAAATCCGAATCGGCCCTCGGGCATGGGCTTTCCCTTCAATCAGCGCTGGGCGTTGGCGTTCTGGAACGTCGTCTTCCACAAGGACCAGCCCTTTCTGGTCGATACGAGCAAGGATGAAACTTGGAACCGCGGCGCCTATCTCGTGCAGGGGCTCGGACATTGCGGCGCCTGCCACACGCCGCGCGGCATCGGCTTCCAGGAAGTTGTTTTGTCCGACAAGGATGGCGATGGGGAGCGCTTCCTGACCGGCTCGAAGGTCGAAGGGTGGAACGCCATCAACCTGCGCAACCTGTGGACCGTCGCGGACACCGTGGAACTGCTGAAGACCGGTCAGAACCACCACGCCACGGTGTCCGGCTCGATGACGGAAGTGATCCATAACTCGACACAACACTTCACGCATACCGACCTCGTCGCCATCGCGACCTACCTGAAGGCGCTGCCCTCCGAGCATCCCTATGAGGGCAACCCGCCGCAGGAACCGCTGGAGGGAGTACCTTCCGCCATGTTCACCACGCGCGGAGGGCTTGCATATGCGCAGTTCTGCGCCGACTGCCACCGACTGAATGGCGGCGGCGTTGCCGGCATCTTCCCGCCGCTCGTCGGCAATCCTACGATTGAGGCAAAGGATCCGTCCACGCTGGTGCACATCACGCTAACAGGGTGGGCCACCGCGGAGACGACGACCCACAAGCGCGTTTTCACTATGCCAGGCTTCGCGCGCCTCGGGGATGACGAGATTGCGGAAATCCTCTCTTTCGTCCGTAGCAATTGGGGGGCCAATGCCCCAGCCGTGACGAACGCACTGGTGAAGACCGCTCGGGCAAGCCTCGACCCCAAAGTGGACACGCGACCCTTCGAGACGCCGCGCGTTGCCGACATCCTGCATGAGCCCAACGCACCCCAACTGGTCATGGGGATGCGCTTGAACACCGAGACGCACACGCTGCTGCCGAACAACGTCGGCAATGTGCTGAACTGCTCGTCCTGCCATCTCAACGCCGGCACGGTGGCGGACGGATCGCCCTATGTTGGTGTCTCGGCCTTCTTCCCGAGCTACGCCCAGCGGGCGGGCCGCGTCATCGCGCTTGAGGACCGCATCAATGGCTGTTTCTTCCGCTCGATGAACGGTAAGCCGCTCGGGAAGGACAGCGATGAGATGAAGGCGATGGTCGCCTATTTCGACTGGATGAAGCGGGAAACGAAGCCCGACGACAAGATTGAGGGGCGCGGCGTCGGGAAGATCGACCCGAACATCAAGCCAGATATCGACAACGGGCGCCAAGTCTATGCGGATCATTGCGCCGCCTGCCACGGTGCGAAGGGCGAGGGGCTCAAGGACGCTCGGGGGTTGTCCGTCTATCCCCCACTCTGGGGAGATGAGTCCTTCAACATCGGCGCCGGTATGGCGCGGACCTATACTGCTGCGGCCTTTGTTAAGCGCAACATGCCCATCGGCTTCCACTCCCGCTTCCCGCTCGGCCAGGGCGGATTGTCGGACCAGGATGCGGTGGATGTGGCGGAATATTTCACCCACATGCCGCGTCCAGACTTCCCAGCCAAGGTGAACGACTGGCCGAAGGACAAGAAGCCGGCGGATGCGCGCTACTGATCTCTGACACATCATAGGAAACGTACGCCCGGGCTGGAGAGCCCGGGCGTACACCTATCCCTTCCGTCACGGGACGATTGGACGGAGTGGGATAACCGTCAACCGGGCACCACCACCACCTTCGCTGCATCCGGGACGCGGCCATAAAGGTCGATGATGTCCTGGTTCATCATGCGGATGCAGCCTGAGGAAACCGCCTCGCTGATGGACCACGGTTCGGTGGTGCCATGGATGCGGTAAAGCGTGTCCTTGCCATCCTTGAAGAGGTAGAGGGCGCGTGCGCCCAGCGGATTATCGGCGCCGCCGGCCATGCCGTTTCGCCAGGGGCGGTACTTCTCCGGCTCGCGCGCGATCATCGCGTCGGTGGGACGCCAACTCGGCCAGGTGCGCTTGTAGCCGACATTGGCGGTACCAGAGAATTCGAGGCCCTCGCGGCCGACGCCGACGCCATATCGCAGCGCCATGCCGTTTTCCTGCACGAGATAGAGAAGCCGTCGTTTGGGATCGACCACCAGCGTACCGGGGGCCTGGCCTGTGGGATCGCGGACCAGTTGGCGCACGTTGCGCGGCTTTATCTCCCTCAGATCTACGCCGGAGATGCTGAAGCCCCCGTCCTCGACCGCGCCGTAGCGCGCGGCGTCCGCCGGTGCGATCGCCGGAGCGGGAGCGGCAGGAGCTTGCGGCGGGTTCGTCACGCACGCGGCGAGAGCGAGGGGCGTTGCGAGAACGCAGAGCAATGCGCGGCGTGACAGGCGCCGCGGATCGCCGGATACAGCGACCGTCATGTGCGTGGCTGCCTCACTTCGCGCCGGCTTGCTGGCGGCGGGCTTCGGCAATTGCGCGCCTGAAGCTCGCATAATCGAGGGTGGAGGCGAGCAGCGGCCCCACCAGATAGGTCGGAGTTCCTTTAAGCCCGAGGGAGTTCGCCTGCGCGTTGGTGCGCCTCAGCAGCGCAGCGATGTCGTTGATACGGCCGTTCACGTCCGCCGTCAGCCGATCCATGTCCACGCTGGTCGCCTGGATGGCCTTCAGCATTTCGGCCTCCAGGATCTGGCGGCCGGGAATGGCCATTAGCGCGTCATGCACCTGCCCATATTTGCCCTGATACGTGGCTGCCAACGCCAATTGCGCGCCGTAGACGGAGGCCTCGGTGAGGATCGGCCAGTCCTTGTAGACGAGGCGGATGCGGCCATCCTCCTTCACCGCGCGTGCCAGATCCGGGGCCGATTTCTTGCAGAAGGGGCAATTGTAGTCGAGGAAGGCGACGATGGTGACGTCGCCCTTCGGATTGCCGGCGGTGGGGGCATCGGGATCTTTCAGGATGCCGTCCACGTCCACGGTCTGCACCTGGGCGCGAGCCTCGCCACGCCAGCCAGCGGCCAGTGCAGGCGCAAGCAGGGTCAGACCGGCGAGGTGGACGAAGGTTCTGCGTCTCATATCGTCTCCGTGAGGGTGGCGTGGCAGGTCATGAGCCGGCCTTGGCGATCAGTTGCTCGATGTCGGTGCGCGAGACGGCTCCGATCAGGCGCGAGCCGTCGCGTTCACGACCGTCGGCGCCGATAAGGAAAAGCGTGGGGGGACCGACCACCCCGAAGCGCTGCATCAGCGCTTGGGTATCGGCACCATAGGCGGTCACATCGGCCTCGATTCGTGGCAGGTCGGCCATCCGCTGCCGCAGGGCGGGATCGTCCATCACCTTTTCATTGGACTTGCACACCGTGCACCAGTCCGCAGTGAACGACACCAGCACGGGCCGTTCTTCCGCGCGGGCCTTGGCCAGCGCCTGCTGGAAGGCGGCGGTCGAGGATACCCGCGCATTCTCTCTCGGCGCGGCCTGGGGGCGAGCCGCCGGGCCGAGGAAGGCAAGCGGCCGAAGGGGGTCTTCGGCGCCTCCCGCGGCGCCCACCACGAGAGTTCCACCATAGATGACGCCGAGCAGCCCCAGAGCCTTGGCCAGCCGAGCCAGCGGCCTGCGGCCTGGCCGGTTGAAAGCGCCGAGGAAGACGCCGAGACCGATGGCCAGCGCCCCCCACAGAGCGACCCCCGCGGCGGCGTTCAGGAGACGGCTCGCCAGCAGCACGGCGATGCCGAGAAAGAGCACGCCGCAGGCTTGGCGTACCACCACCATCCAAGGGCCGGAACGGGGCAGCATGCGCGCTCCGGAGGCGCAGACCAGCACCAGCGGCAGCGCCATGCCAAGGCCGAGCATGAACAGCGCGGCGCCCCCGCGCAGCGCATCACCGCTCTGCGCCGCATAGAGGATCGCGGCGGCAAGCGGCGGGGTTACGCAGGGGCCGACCACCAGAGCGGAGGAAAATCCCAGCATCGCCGCACCGGCGACGGAGCCGCCGGCCCGCCGCTCACCTGCCATGAAGGGCACTTTCAGCCCCCGCGGCAGGGCCAGTTCGAAAACGCCGAACATGGAGAGGGAGAGGGCCAGGAAGGCGGCCGCCATGGCACCGAGGGCCCACGGCGTTTGCAGGGCCAGTTGGAGGTTGGCGCCGGACCAGCCGGCGGCCAGCCCCAGCACGCCATAGGCCACCGCCATGGCGAGCCCGTAGCTGGCGGACAGCACGAAACCCCGGACGGGGGACGGCCTCTCGCCGCCGCCCGCCAGGATGCCGGACAGGATCGGCAGCATCGGAAACACACAGGGCGTGAAGGCCAGCAGCAGGCCGAAGCCGAGGAAGGTGGCGAGCAGCATTGGGGCGCTGCGGTCGAACAGGGCTGACGTGTCCGCGTCGAAACCGCCTGCTGCGGGGGCCGGAGCGGCGGGGTCCATCGCGGCCGCCATGGCGGGAGGCGGCGCTGCGGCTGTCGTTGGGGCGCCGGCTTCGGGAAGACGCAAGCCGGTTGTGCTTGCCTCCACGCGCAATGTCGCCAGATCGACGGTCCGCGCGATTTCCGGATAGCAGATGCCGGCCTCGGCGCAGCCCTGGAATGCCACGCGCAACTGGCCCTGGGCGGGCAGCCCGGGCACGGTGGCATCCGCCTCTCCGTGATAGATCTCGACGGCGCCGAAGTTGGGATCGTCTTTGCTCTCGCCGGGGAGGGTCGCGAGGGTAACGGACCGGCCCTCTCGCTCTGCCTTCAAGCTCTCGCGATAGAGATAGGTCCCCGCCGCGATCCGCCAGGACAGCGTCAGCGTCCCGTCGGCGGTGCGGCTGGCGGACAGGCGGAAGGCGTCGTCGGGCGCGAGCGGGTCGCGCAAGGAGGCCGCCATGGCCGTCCCCGCGATCGCTGGAAGCAGCAGAGCGCAGATCGCGTAGCGCAGCGTTGATTGAAGGATCTGGAGCGTTCTCATCACCATGAGGCGCTCCCTCGGCCGCTCACCTTAAGCCAGCCTTAAGGTGAGCGGATAAGGTGATCACAGGCAGGAGAGAAACATGCGCATCCTCGTCGTCGAGGACGATCCCGTGCTGATGAACGGCCTCAAGGTGGGGCTCAATCTCGCTGGGGCGACCGTGGACGGGGTGGCCACCTGTTCGGACGCGGATGCTGCGCTGCTGTCCGGCCGCTTCGACGCCGTCGTCTTGGACGTCATGCTGCCGGACGGGTCCGGCTTTGACGTCCTTGGCCGGCTGCGCGCGCGGCGCGATCCGACCCCGGTGCTGATGCTGACCGCCCTGGACGAGACACCGGATCGGGTGCGCGGGCTCGACGCCGGCGCGGATGACTATCTCGGCAAGCCATTCGACCTTGATGAACTGGCGGCGCGGGTGCGGGCCATAGCGCGCCGTGGCCAAGGCCGCGCCGGGCCTGTCCTGCAAGTCGGCGGGCTGGTGCTCGACCCGGCCAGCCTGACCGCGGTTATGAAGGGCGAGCCGGTTGCATTGTCCCGGCGCGAGTTCGCCGTGCTGGCTGCTCTGATGGAGCGCCCAGGTGTTATCCGCTCCAAGAGTGAGATCGAGGAGCGGCTCTATGGCTGGCAGGAGGAAGTGGACAGCAACGCCGTGGAGGTTCACGTGCACAATCTTCGGGGCAAAATCGGGCGCGAAGCCATCGAGACCGTGCGCGGACTGGGTTATCGCGTGAGGATGGGAGAATGACATCCCTGCGGCGGCGCTTGTTCCTCGTGCTGATGGCCGCGACCGGCCTGATCTGGCTGTGTGCGGTAGGGTGGATCTACCTGTCCAGCCGGTCGGAGCTTGAGCATGTGCTCGACGCGCGCCTTCAGGAGGCAGCGCGCATGGTCCATTCCCTCGTGGACGGCGGCAACCTCGCCACGACGCCGCCAGCGCCCTTCAGCGAAACCGGCTACGAGCGTCAGTTGTCCTGCCAGATCTGGTCCCTTGACGGAAAGCTCCTCGCCCGCTCCTCCGGCGCCCCGGAAGAGGCCTTGTCGGGTTCGGCGCAGGGCTTTTCCTCGCGGGTCGTGAATGGGGAGGACTGGCGCGTCTACACCATCACCGACACGCAGAAGAACGTGCGCGTGATGGTGGGGGACCGGGTGGGCTTGCGCGCCCGTCTGGTACGGGACCTGATCGCCGGATTGCTCGGGCCGGCGCTTCTCATCGCCCCGCTGCTGGCGGTGTTGATCTGGGCCAGCCTCGCGCGCGGACTGGCGCCGCTTGCGCGCATCGCCGGTGAGATCGCCACGCGCGATGGCGAGGACATGCGCTCCGTTGCGTCGGGGGACGCTCCGTCCGAGGTGCGCCCGCTGCTCGACGCCCTGAATAGCCTGTTCGGCAAGGTCGAAGCCGCGCGTCGGCATGAGCGCGACGTCACCGCCTTTGCCGCCCACGAACTGCGTACGCCGCTCGCCGGTCTGAAGACGCAGGCGCAGATCGCGCTTGCTGCCACCGACGATGCCATGCGCGAAGAGGCGCTCCGGCAGATTCTCGTCTCGGTGGACCGGTCCGCGCGTCTGGTGCGCCAGTTGCTCGCTCTGGCCAAATTGGAGGCGGCACCGGCCGGCAAGGCGTCGGAGGACGACGTGGACATTGGCGCGGTGCTACGCGAGATCATACATCAGGCACCCACCCCGGAAGGCATCGACGTCCATCTCGATCGCGCCCTTAACGGTCTGACGCTGAAGGCTGATCGCGAAGCGCTGCATCTCGTGCTGCGGAACCTGCATGAGAACGCCCTTGAGCACATGCCGGGCGGCGGGGGCATCTCTTGGAGGCGGCTGCCGGAAGGGCTCTGCATTGAGGACGAGGGGTCCGGCATTCCACAGGATGAACTCGTACGCGTCACCGAGCGCTTCTTCCGCGGCCGAAACCGGAACCTGTCCGGCAGCGGCCTCGGCCTCACAATCGCGAGCATGGCGGCCGCGCGTATCGGCACCCGGCTGGAATTGGAGAACCGGCGGGATCGATCAGGATTGAGGGCGCGCATCCTGTGGCCGTGATGCGCTGAGCAGAGCGAACACAGTTGCGCACAGTGCTGATAGTCACGGAGTTGGAGCGGCTTGGTCCTCCGAGACCTCCTGAACGAGCTTCGGTCCCTTCGCAAGGCGCCGACCGAGCGCGGCGACGAAGGCCTCATAGCGTTCCCCCGCCTTGGCCCTGGCTGCCTGGGCCGCGGGCTCGGGCAGTGCCGGCGTCGTGGTAAGCCAGAAGCGGATGAACACGGCCAGCGTCTCGACTGAGATGCCGACGTCGCGCTCCATCCGGGTCATCCGTCTGTCCAGCTGATCCAGGCGCTTGGCGATCGCAGCCTCGCGTCGCTCGGCAGCGTCGGGAGACAGAAACGATGCGATGGCAGCCTCCGCGATCAGCGACTGAGGTTGGTCCCGGCGCGCGGCATAATCTGCGAGCAACGCCATGGTGTCCGGATCGAGATAGACAGTGATCTGCGCCTTCTTCTTGCGTGGGGCCATCGCCGTCACAGCTCCATGCCGTCGCGGGGGTCGAGCGAGACCTGACGCGCCACCCCCTGCATGACGCGCGTCATGCGGCTGTTTCGGGCGAGGTCGTCCTCACTCTCGTCCACGAGGTCGATCTCGAACTCGTTCTGCGGTAATGCCGGCTCCTCGACCGGAACCACCCGAGCCAGCTCCGGCTGCTGTCGGCGCTCCGACCCGGTCGTGTCCTCATCATCCCTTCCCTGCACCATCAGGCTCAGCTGCGACGGTGCGGGCAGCGGCAGGACGGTCCAGTCGTCGGCACGCTGCTCGGTCGGTTCTGCAAGCAGAGGTGGCGACAAGATCCGTTCTCGGAAGCGCTCATCCTCATAATACCGCGCCTTCTTCGCCCGGATCGGCGGCGTACCGGCGATCATGACGATCTCATCGGCGGGCGGAAGCTGCATCACCTCGCCCGGCGTGAGGAGCGGACGGGCCGTCTCCGAGCGCGAGACCATGAGGTGGCCGAGCCAGGGCGAGAGCCGGTGACCGGCATAATTCTTCATGGCCTTCATCTCGGTGGCGGTGCCGAGGGCGTCGGAGACGCGCTTGGCAGTGCGCTCGTCATTGGTGGCGAAGCTCACCCGCACATGGCAGTTGTCGAGGATGGAGTTGTTCGGGCCATAGGCCTTCTCGATCTGGTTCAGGCTTTGCGCGATCAGGAAGCTCTTCAGCTCGTAGCCCGCCATGAATGCGAGGGCGCTCTCGAAGAAGTCGAGCCGCCCCAGCGCGGGGAACTCGTCCAGCATCAGGAGGAGCCGATGGCGGTCGGCCTTCGCCTGCAGGTCCTCGGTGAGGCGGCGCCCGACCTGGTTGAGGATCAGGCGGATCAGAGGCTTGGTGCGGTTGATGTCGGACGGCGGCACGACGAGATAGAGTGTGGTTGGGCGTCTGCCCGCCACGAGGTCGGTGATGCGCCAGTCGCAGCGCTGGGTCACCTCGGCCACCACGGGATCGCGATAGAGCCCGAGGAAGGACATGGCGGTGGAGAGCACACCGGAGCGCTCGTTCTCCGACTTGTTGAGAAGCTCCCGTGCCGCGCTGGCGATCACCGGATGGGGACTCGCCTCGCCGAGGTGCGGCGTCGTCATCATGGCGGCGAGTGTCGCCTCGATGGGGCGCCTGGGGTCGGAGAGGAAGACGGCGACGCCGGCGAGGGTCTTGTCCCTTTCGGCATAAAGGACATGAAGAATGGCGCCGACGAGCAGAGCGTGGCTGGTCTTCTCCCAGTGGTTGCGCTTTTCCAGCGAGCCCTCGGGATCCACCAGGATGTCGGCGATGTTCTGGACGTCCCGCACCTCCCATTCGCCGCGGCGGACCTCCAATAGCGGATTGTAAGCGGCCGATTTCACATTGGTGGGGTCGAACAGCAGCACGCGCCCGTGCCGCGCGCGGAAGCCGGCGGTGATCTGCCAGTTCTCGCCCTTGATGTCGTGGACGATGGCCGAGCCCGGCCAGGTGAGGAGCGATGGGACGACGAGGCCCACGCCCTTGCCGGATCGGGTCGGGGCGAAGCACAGGACGTGCTCGGGTCCATCGTGGCGCAGATAGTCCCCGCCATGGCGGCCCAGCACCACGCCGTCCGGGCCGAGGAGACCGGCTGAGCGGATCTCGTCCGGCTCGGCCCAGCGGGCGGAGCCATAGGTTTCCACCCGCCTTGCCTCCCGCGCCCGCCAGACCGAGAGGCCGATGGCGGCTACGATGGACAGGAACCCACCCGAGGCGGCGATGAAGGCGCCTTGGGTGAAAATCTCCGGCGCATAGGCGTCGTAAAAATACCACCACCAGAAGAAAGCCGGCGGGTAATAGACGGGCCAATGCCCCAGCACGAACCAGGGTGAGCCGAGCTGGTGCTGGAAGCCCAGCCTCCAGGCCACATATTCCGTCGCCCCCCAGGTGGTGGCGAGCACGATGGCGAAGACGGCGAGGATCTGGCCCCAGAGGATCTTGGTCGCGGACATGCGGCGGTCCTTTTGCGCTTGAGGTCAGAGGCCGAGGCCGCGCTTGCGGCCGAAGTCCCAGTCGATGCCGCCATCGGGCCGGGCGACGCCGGAGATGTGCTTGCCGAGCTGCTTTTCGAGGGAGGGCGTCCAGGGCACGAGCTGGAAGCCGAGCCCACCGTCGATCATGGCAAAGCGGCCGGACGCCAGGGCGAAGCGCTGGCGGTAGGTGCCGGAGACATATTCTCCCGTTCCTGAGCGGTTGAACGGCTGCCCGGTCTCGGCGGCGAGCTTCTCACCCAGCACATCCACCTCCCGTCGGCGTAAGGTCTCGATCAGGTCACGGGAGAAGGTAACGCGCCGGCCTTGGCGCTGGGCCAGACCCTCCCGGACCAGATGGTCGGCGCGACGCTCCATGGCGTCGCTCACCTCGGCGCCGAAGCCGCCCTCCGACAAAGGCACCGGTGTGCGACTGAGCGCTTGCCGGTCGAGCCAGGTGGCGCCGGCTGCCGTGACCTGTCGCTCGATGTCGAGGTCCGAGCGGACCGCCAGCGCGGCCCGCTGTTGGCCCCGGGCATCCTCGAACCTCCGGAGCTCGACGATGGAGCCGGGAGCGCCATCGCCTGCCGCATCGAGGTCGGGCAACTTGATGTGGTGGGTGCGCCCATCGACGCCGTCGACCACGGCATAGGCTGTGCCCTTCAGTTCGTCGTCGAGGCCGCGGTCGACCAGGCGGCCGATGATAGGTGCATCGAGGCGCTCACCGGAAAGCACATAGCTTGCTGTACCGCGCTCGATGCCCTGCGCGGTCAGGGCCCGGTGCACCCGCTTGATGATGTCGCCGCGCTCGCCCAAAGCCCGGAGCGTCGCTTCGGCCGTCTCGTCGATCACCCACTGGCCGGGGCCAACCTGATCGGCGAGGCCGAGGGTTTCGAGCTTGCGCAGTCGTCCGACCTTCAGGGCGTGGAACCCGTCCGGCTGGCGATCGGCGTGGGGCGCGACGTCGATCACGCCGGTCTCGCGCTGGTCCCGGACCAGTTGGCGGTCGAGCTGCGTCCACCTCTCCGCCTCCATCTGCCGCTCCAGGGTGCGGCGGATGTTGAGGTCGGTGCGCGGTCCCAGTTCCTGGGTGACCAGATCCTGCGCGCGGGCGCGCAGGCCCTCCTTGATATAGTCGCGGGAGATGACGAGGTCCCGGCCGTCATCGGTCTGGCCCCGCACGAGAATGTGGAGGTGGGGATTGTCCGTGTTCCAGTGATCGACGCCGACCCAGTCCAGCTTGGTGCCGAGGTCCTTCTCCATCTGCCCCGTCAGGTCGCGGGCGAAGGACCTGAGATCGGCCATGTCGGCTGCATCCTCGGGCGAGACGATGAAGCGGAAATGGTGGCGGTCGTCGGCGCACCGCTCGGCGAAAGCGCGGCCGTTCCCCTCCTCGGCGCCCGGCCCGAACAGGCGGGCCTTCTCTCCGTCCCGGGTCACGCCCTCTCGCCGCAGATAACTCAGGTGCGCGACGAGCGGCGTGGCCCGCGCCGTATGCCGGACCACGCGGGTCTTGATCACAACGATCCGCGAGCGGCCGGTGAGCAGGCGGTTGGCGATGATGCTCTCGGTCCGGCCGCGCCCGAAGTGCGAGCGCGCGCCTGACGAGATGCGGCCGGATCGGGAGACGTGCCCGCCGGCCTTTTGGGCCGCCGCGAGGGCCTGGGCGATGAAGGGCCTTGCCCGCTGGGCGCGGGACGAGCGGATACGGCCCGGCCGGACGCGGAATTCACGCTCATCAGCCATGACGCAATCCCGTAATGTGGGAGAACGTCAATGAAACTAAAGGCTTGAGCGCTCGATGCACATTGCCGATCTGCAGCGCAATGTGCGTTTGGCTGGAAATCCCCCTGCAAAAACAACCGCCCGACCGCAGCGCACCTTGCGCCCTTTTATCTCGCCATCGGACGGTTGGTACCTGCGTCTCCCTTCCGTACCTTCGCCCGAACGCGAGAGAGCCCGACAGGATGCGGACGATGCCGACAGTACTCACGGCGCACCTCCAGGGCCGCCGCGAGCAACGAACAGACCATTGGACTGCGGGACGATGGCGGAGACGTTGCGCACATCTGGAGCGGGCGGCACGCTGCCCGTCTGTGTTCGATCCGTCGCCAACGTGCGGATCCGTTGCAGAACGAAGATCGGAGCACCGGCCCAGAGTGGCGGTTCTGCCGGAAGCGTGACAGAGCGGCCAGGTGCTTCCGGTTCGGCATCGCCGCGCACAATTTCGGGCGCCAGCTTGTCGACATAAGCGCGCGTCTCCGGCGGCAGAGCGCGACCCTTCCGGGAGGCTTCGTAGCGGCCCGGCCCCGCGTTATAGGCGGCGAGGAAACCGGGGTTGCCATAGCGGTCGAACAGCTCCCGCAGATAGGCGGCGCCGGCCATGATGTTTTCGTGCGGGTCGGAGGGATCGTCGCCGAGCCCGTAGTGGATCCGCAGCTCGGCCCAGGTCTCGGGCATGATCTGCATCAGCCCCATGGCTCCCTTGGGCGAGGTGGTGCGTGCGTCGCCATCGCTCTCCGCACGCAGAACGGCGCGGATCCAGGTGGCTGGAATGTCGAAGCGTTCCGCGGCCTCCGTGACGAAATCGGCGTAGCGGTCGGTCGGCGATGGCAGCTTCTGTGTTGCCGAACCCTCCGCCGAGAGTGCTGCTGCCGACCAGCTGAAAGGCATTCCGGAAAGGAGGACGAAGATGATTGCACGACGCCGAGCGCGCGCTCGCATCGATACGCGCACGGGGGTGAAGACATGTGGGAACGGATCCGCCTGCAGCATGACGGCCTCTCGACGTGTGATGAAGGTGAAGGTGGTCGGTCGCGCTCAGCGCGTCGGCGCACGCCAGACGAAGTGCCCGTCGCCGGCCTCGTCGGTGTAGAGCGGCACGGCGCGGCCGATCACGGTGCTGGCGGGCAACGGCCCGAAATACCGTCCGTCAAGGCTGTCCGGCACGTCGAAGTTCATGAGGAAGAGCTCGCCCTCGGCGATGCGCCGGCACCCGCGCCAGACCGGCAGGGGGCGGCCGATGCGGTCGCGCTCCAGCGCCTCGCCGTAAGCCACGCCATCGACGGTGATGATGCGGTCCTTGCGGCAAACCTCTTGCCCGGGAAGCGCCGCCACGCGCTTCATCAGCGGCACGCCGAGCCCAATATAGCCGCGTTCCACCATGAAGCGGGCGAGCACTGCCGGCGGCGTGATGGCGAGGAGGTCCGTGACATCGAGCCTGCGCGCGGGCTCGATGTTGTAGAGCCCGACGGGCGCGCTGGCGGAGACGTTCCACGCCAGCTTGAGCGGTGTCGGAACGAGCGCGGCGGTCGCCACCCCCATCACCGAGAAATAGGTGACCATGACATAGCCGAAGCGGGTCATTCCTCGCACTCCCGTCGTTTGAGCCACGCGTGATGGCGCTCCGGCGTGTAGGCGCGGGGCATGTGGCCGGCGATCAGGCGATTGTGGACATGCCGCCAGTGGTCGGGGGCGACATCCGCGCCGTTGATGCCGATGGCCTCGACGGCATCGATGTGCTGGAGTACCTTCTCGACCTTCGGCCAGCCGTCGGCGCGCAGCAGTATCTCCCCGCCGGGGCGCACGAAGGGCAGTGTCTGGTAAGTCTCACCCGGTTCGACGGCGCGCACGACGTCGATGCGCGAGACCACGGTGCCGAAGTCGTTCGACGCCCAGCGCACGAAGGCAAAGATGCTGCCCGGCGCGAATGAGACGATGCGCCGGCTGCGGTCGAGGATCTGCGCATGAGCTGGGCGGCCGAAGCGGATCCAGTTCTCGATCCGCTTCTCGATCCAGGTCAGTTCGACGTGGGTCAGCGTGTCGATGTTCGGTGCGGCCGGCACGAAGGCGATAACAACAGAGGGCACTGATGTGCCGGTCATGACGCATCTCCTGGGGTTGGGGGAAACTCGCGGGCGAAGAGGTCGCGGAGCATGTCGGCGACGGTCTGGCCACGGCCGAAGGCGGCGATCTTGATCCGCCCTCGCAAGTCGGGCGTGACATCGATGGTGAGCCGCGCGGTGAAGGCGCTGGCGTTTCCATCGCTCGCGGGCCGTGGCTCCGTGGCTTTCACCCATTGTTCGGGATCGGCCGGCCGGGCGGCGAAGCCCCGTCGGTTCGGGCGTTCGTTCATGGCGTGGCCCCGCCGACGGGAAGAGCGAGGATCTCCGCGGCGAGCGCCGCAATCTCCCGCGTCGCCGGCCCGTCCGCGTCGAGCTCGCTGACGAGCCGCCCGGACTGCGCCGACATGGCGAAGGCGACGCGCTGGCCAATGGTGGTCGCGAGCACGGGCGGATCGTGATCGGCCAGCGTCTCGGCGGTCTCGCGGGCGAGCACGGTGCGGGCGCCGCACCGGTTCAGCACGAAGCGGGCAGCAAGCTCCGGCCGGTAGATGCGGGCCTCCCTGAGGAGGGCCAGCATCTCGGCGGAGGCCCAGCCGTCGAGGGGCGAGGGCTGCACGGGGATCAGCACCAGGTCGGCGGCGAGGAGCGCCGAGCGCATGAGGGCGGCGACACGGGGCGGTCCGTCGATCACGATCATGTCGGCATCCCGCGCCAGCTCGGGGGCTTCCCGGTGCAGCGTGTCACGGGCGAGGCCGACGACGCCGAAGAGCCGGGAGCCGCCCTCACGGGCCCGCTGTTCGGACCAGTCCAGGGCCGAGCCCTGCGGGTCAGCGTCGATGACGGTGATGCGCTGGCCGCGCCTTGCCCATTCACCGGCAAGGTGCAGGGCAAGCGTCGTCTTGCCGACTCCGCCCTTTTGGTTGAGCAGCGCGACGATCATCGGGGATCTCCCGATGTGTCGGCAGGCATCATCTCGGGTGCGGAGAGAGGATCTGGAGCCTGAAATCCGTCTTTACGGAAAGACGGAAAGCCTTCACTTTTAGAAGTGCACTGGTTGGCAGGCTTTTGGTCCAGATGAGCGCGGTTATCCACATCGCCCGCGCGCCTTTTAAAGTTAGACTCTATGTTAGCCGGGGTACTGACCAGTGCCCCCTCGCCAGCGTTTTGGCTGCGGCGATGATGCCTCCATGAAGCGATCGTGGAAGGCGGTGCGCGGTGCTCCGTCGCGATCGGCGACGGAGGCGAACCATGGAGTTTTATGCGGGACTGGACGTGTCGCTGGAATCGACCAGCGTGTGCGTGGTGAATGGCGAGGGCAAGGTGGTCCGGGAGGGGAAATTGCCCTCCGATCCGGATGCCATCGAGCTGTTCCTGGCCGAATGGGGCGTCCACCTCAAGCGGGTCGGACTGGAGGCTTTCTCGTTCAGCGCCTGGCTGTTCTCCGCCCTCGACGACAAGGGCCTGCCGGTGTTCTGCATCGAGACCCGCCACACCAAGGCGGCGCTCAACGCCATGCTGAACAAGACCGACAAGAATGACGCGCGCGGCATCGCGCAGCTGATGCGCACCGGCTGGTTCCGGCCCGTCCACGTCAAGTCGCGCGAGGCGCAGGCGCTGCGGATGCTGCTCGCCGGCCGCAAGGCTCTGCTCGGCAAGGTGCTCGACATGGAGAACATGATCCGCGGCCTGATCCGGCCGTTCGGCCTGAAGGTCGGGCAGATATCGATTGGCAAGTTCGACGGGCGCGTGCGCGAACTGGTCGCCGGCCTCGCCGAGCTCGAACCGATCGTCGAGCCGCTGCTTGCCGCGCGCGCGGCGATGCGATTGCAGTTCGCCCGTATGCATCGGCTGGCGCTGGCGGCGGCGCGCGAGGACAAGGCGGTGCGGCGGATGATGACGGTGCCCGGCGTCGGCGCCATCGTGGCGCTGACCTTCCGCGCCACCGTCGACGATCCCGGCCGATTCAAAAAGTCCGTGACCGTCGGCGCGCACTTCGGGCTGACGCCGCGACGCTACCAATCCGGCGAGACCGATTGGTCGGGCCGCATCTCCAAATGCGGGGACGAGATGACGCGCGCTATGCTCTACGAGGCGGCAATCGCCATCCTCACGCGCATCCCGAAGAACTTCAAGCTGCGGCTCTGGGGCCTGAAGCTCTTGAAGAAGAAGGGGCTGAAGAAGGCCGCGACCGCCGTGGCGCGGGCATTGGCCGTGCTCCTGCACAAGATCTGGGTCGATGGTTCGACCTTCCGATATGGCGTCGGCCTGAAAGGCGGCCGGATCGCGCGCGCATGATGAGGGGCTGAGCGAACCGGCCACCCCCATCATCGGCGTCACCAGGTTCCGCCACGGCGGAGCGGCGTCTCCCGGGGAGACGGGGACACGGGCGAGATCGAAACTTGAATTGCCGGCAGCCTTCGGGCGAAACCGCACGGCGCTTGTTAGCCTGACCGCCTGGTCTCCAGATCCCGGAATGTGGCGGACACCATGCCGACCACGGACGTTAGCGAGTGCTCCTCGGAGAGACATGAGCCGCACCTCAGCGTGACGAGGGTCGAAGGGAACGGCCGCAGCGGCGGCAGACGGCGGCGTTCGCGCGCTCTGGAGTGCGCTCGCGCGTGTCTTCGCAAGTAAAAGCGGCTTTACGGATCAGTCCGCCGATGGCAGACTGAAATGGAGAGGCGTTGTCTCCACAGTCCGCTGACTCACAACAACAAGTTAGAGTCAGTACGTTAGAGTCTAAGTTAGGAGCGCGATTTTGCGTTTTCGGGCTTGGGGTTAACCCCTGTTTGGGTTCCCGAAAGCACGAGGGGCCGGTTCCTGATGGCACGTGGCACCGGGTTCCCGATGGCACGAAGGGATTCACAGGTTGTCCACAGGCGGGCTCGAAGGCGAGCAGCGTGCGCGCACCCGCGTCACACTCCAGGAACAGGGTGTAGCCGGGCAGCGGCTGGCGGCGGATGATGTCCCGCAGCTCGAAGGCGAAGCGCTTGAAGGGCGAGAGGCTGCCGGACTTGAGGTGGAGGTGGCGGAAGTCGAAGCGCCAGCCGTTGTGCTGGCGGCCGCCGTGCTTGCGCACCAGCCGGTAGAGCCAGCGATCGAGACCTCCCGTCAAGTCGAAATACGCCCGGTCGATGGTGAGGACGAGGGCGTCCTCCACGATGGCGCAATAGAACCAGTCGGGGACAATGAGCTCGATTCCCGCGGGCCTGCCATCCCGGTCGGTGCGCTCCTTCCATTCGTTGATCCAGGAGAAGCGATGGCGCCGTCCCTCGGCCGGCTGGCGGATCGAGGTGGACACGGTGGTGGACTGCAGCCGGTCGAGCGCCGCCTTCAGGCGCTGGTAGTCCCGGAGCGAGGTGCCGCGCCCCACGAACCTGAGGATCTCATAGGGGGTGGCGACCATGAAGCGCGACGTGCGCAGGCCAGCGTCGCGGGCCTCCACGATCTGGCTCGCCGCCCAGATCAGGATGTCGGCGTCCCAGATGGTCGCCATGCCATGGTCAGGCACGGCCTCGACCCGGATGGAAACATCGCCGGCGGCAAAATCGATGGGCGCGATACGATGGGTCTTGGAGAGGGAGAAGAAGGGATAGGCCATGAGATCCTGCGCATCTCGTGGCGCGAACGCGCCGGGAAGCGCGCGGAACAGATCGAGCTGTCCGCGCTCCGGCTGGGAGCGATGCCGCGCCACCATGGAGAAGGGCTCCGATCAGCGTGCGAAGCGGTGGGGCTCGGCAATGCCGGGCAGGCCCTGGCGCTTGGCCGGCAGTACGCAGCCTCGCGGATCGGAGGTAGAAGTGACTGCGCCGCGGGCGACCCAGGCCTGCAGATCCTCGATGGCATAGACGACCCGTCCGCCGAGCTTGCGATAGGCGGGTCCGGTCCCGTAGGTGCGGTGCTTCTCGAGCGTGCGGGCCGACAGGCTGAGGAAGACAGCGGCTTCCTTGGTGCGCAGGTAGCGCGGCGGGAACGTGGCAGCATCAGGTCGCATGGATCGGGCCTCCGTGAGCGATCTCGGGCCGCTGGTCATCAGCGGCGGATGGCGATCACGGTGGCGAAGGGCAGCTGTCGAGGGGGATGGGGAAGTTGAGGGGGGCGAAAATCCCCACCCTCAGCAAGCCGACGCTACGGCTATGGTCTTCTGCGATGACGCAGGAGCTTGAGATAGCCGCCGCCGATCATGGCGAGGCCGCCTTTGACGAGGCCGATGACCTTGTCGCGCAGCGCCGAGGTTTTCCAAGGCTCGGACGCGACGCGCTTGTGGCTGTAAAGAACCATCGCGATGTCGCGATAGCTGGCGCCGTTCGCCCGACCATCGGCCGCCAGCATCATGGTGCGCAGCCGGCTACGCTGCTGCGCGGTGATGCGGGTGTCGGGGATCGCCGGCCGGCCCTCGACAGCGCGCCAGAAGCGGGTCAAGGCCTGCATCCGTCCTATGGTGTCCGCGTCCAGCGGGATCAATGCCGCCAGCGGCGCGTCGGGGCATGTCCCGGTCAGCAGCAGCACCTGCGCGGCATGGGGTGCCGGACCATGGACCCAGTATCGGCCCTCGGCGCTGTCGCGCGGCGCAACCATGTCGCCGAACGACACGCTGGCCGCGCCCGGAAGAAACGCGGGCTGTTGGGTGAGAAGCACGACGGCCGGATCGACAACCGGCGACCACGGGACGTTCTGTTCCACGGCGGAGAGAGATGGCCGCGCGGCGAAATCGCAGCCCCCAGCGCTGCTCCACCTCCCGGGGGAGCGGGTCGGCGTCCGAGCCGGCCTTCACGAGGGAGTGGTAGTGCTCCTGGTAGGTCTCGTCCCGGCGCAGGCATTCCCAGGCGAGGCCCTCCACCGACAGCGTGTCGAAATAGCCGTAGCTGGCATCTTCTCGCCAGCGCGATGTATCAGGCTTCATCACTCGTCTCCGCATCAAGCATGCGTGTCGAGTGACGACAATCAGGGATTGAGGGTATTGGGGGAAGTCGGCCACGGAGCATCGCGTGATGCGGCTGCGGCATCACCCCTGCGAACGGGCAGCAACGTTAGACAGGACGGCGGAGGAGGTCCTTGTAGCCGCTGGAGGCCACCCATCGGGCCCGGGCCAGATGGCTGTCATGGACATGACGGGCACGTTCGGACTCCCGAGCCGCGTCGATGCCGAACAGCACCGAGGCGATCTCCTCCCAGCCGGCGCCATCCGCCGTGGCATCGAGAAGGCGCGCATAGAGCTTGATGTGCGCCCGGTCGTAGTCGGTGAGCTCGGGAGCGGACGGAACGGTGTCTGCAAACGCGTCGGTCATGTCACCCCACGTTTCCATGCCTGGCGCAGCCTTCGTCCCTTCTAGACGACGGCGGATGGTGAAGCGAGCCCGCGAGCTGGGAGCATCCCCGGGGCCGCTCGATGATCGCTTGGCATCGGGATTGCCGCCGCTTAACCCGCTAGGGCCGCTTGATTACATATTATAGTGGCTTAGTTCTCATTAAGTGTTGATAATCCGGCGACGGGCTGCAGCATCGAGCACGAAGTCAGAGGGGGTGGCAGCCTCGCCGAAGCGTTCGATCATATGTCTCCATGTAAGGTAGTGGGACAGATAGCGTGTCGAGACGCCGTGAAAGCGGCGCATCCAATCCTTGAGGCGGCTGTCGTAAGCATTGACATTCTGAATATGGAAGACACCGTCGCGGATACGTTCGCCGGCGCCGGTGTTGAGGGCCTCATGGCGAATGCCGATCTTTCTGGCTGCGAAGGAGAAGGTGCGTGCGCCATCACTACACAGCAGGGCATCTTTCGCGACGTGCGGTTCGATCGCTTCGCGGAAGTCCGGCGCGGTCAGGCCCGGCAAGACCTCATGGGCCGTGTTTCCCGAGCGATCACGCATGATCAGGACGGCAATCCGTTCTTTCAGGGAGGCGCCGCTTGTCCTGGAAGACAGGCCGCGCCGGCGCGGCGTGGGACGGGGTGGAGGGGTCTGCGAAGTCGGCGGCCACAGACGTGAGCCCTTGTAGGAACGCCGGAAGAAGGTCTCGTCCGCCTCGACGATGCCGGATAGGGTTTGCATTTGGCGCGGGGCTGAAAGAAAGCGGTGCCGCCAGCGAAACGCAGTACTTCGCGCGACGCCACAGCTGGCCGCAGAGCGCCGTGTACTCTGGCCTTCCTGCAAGGCAATCCCGAACCCCATCCAGGCCTCACGATGTCTCAGCCGCGCCAAAGGAGTCCCCGTCAGGGCATTGAATGTCCGGTGGCAATCGCGGCAGCGATACCGCGGAAGACCATGGGCGCGTCCCCAACTGCCGATCCGTTCACCTCCGCAGGCTGGACATTGGCGCGGCATGGCGCCATCCAGCAGTGATACGGTCCGCTGCTCCGCCGTCGAGGGTCGAGAAAGCACGTCGCGCAGGATGGTGCGCTGCGCTTCATCGAGCAGGTCGACGTGGGCCAGAAATCTTGCAAACTCTGCTGCATCCATCGGTGCTCATCCCATCCCATGATGGGAGTCTGCGCCGTGTCAAATGCCGTTGCAACACTTAACGAGAACTGAGCCATTATAGTTGATAAGCTCAAAGTGTGTAAATTGCGATCCGTCTGCGCATGGATATGCGCAAGCTGGTCGGCCGGAACTTCGCTCGCCTGCGTCAGGAAAAAGGCCTGACCCAGGAGGATGTCGAGGCGCGCTCCGGTTTCAGCCAGCAGTACATCAGCGGCCTCGAGCGTGGCCGGCGCAATCCGACGGTCATCACCCTTTACGAGCTGGCCCAGGCGCTGGGCGTCAGCCACGAAGAGTTGGTGCGTCCGGATGGCAAGGACTAAACCGCAGGCTGCGGGATCGGATTCGCGAGAAGTGTCACCGTCATCACCATTGCGGGTATTCCACATGAAACCCGCAAGACAAACCGTCGATCCGCAACAATTTCCAGGTGCGTCGCGCGTCATCCGTGGGGAGCGTGCCCGTGGCGGTGGTGGATGTCCGGGTAGTGCGGGTGCCGATGCACCATGGGCGCATGCCGGTGCCAGTGGGCGTGCGGCTCGCCGGCCGGTGCGCCGGGATGATGGTCGTGCTGGTGGTGCGCGTCGTGACGGTGGCTGTGCTCGTGCTCCAACCCTTCGTGCGTATGCTCGTGGTCGTGCCGCTCGGAGAGGTGCAGCCACAGGCCAAGCCCCATAAGGAGGCCCGCGATCAAGAGTTGGAGCATGAAGGCCTCGCCGAGCAAGACGATGGCGAGAATAGCCCCCACGAACGGCGCCAGCGAGAAATAGGCGCCGGTCCGCGCCGTGCCGAGATGGCGCAGCGCGAGCACGAACAAGGCGAGGCTGACGCCGTAGCCGAAGAAGCCCACCACCGCGGCTGCGGCCATGTCTCCCGCTGACGGGAAGGCCGCGCCGTGGCCAAGGGCAATGAGCAGGTTGATGGTTCCGGCGATCAGGCCCTTCAGCATGGCGATCTGCACGGGATCGGCAGACGACAGCTTACGGGTCAGATTGTTGTCGAGGCCCCAGCACAGGCACGCGGCCGCGATCAGTACGGCGCCGAGATCGACCGTCGCCCGCCCCTGCCAGGACAGAACCATCGCGCCGAGCAGGATGGCAAATGCCCCGAATAGGAGACGCCTGTCTACATTCTCCCGGAAGGCGATCCAGGCGATGGCCATGGTCGCCACACCTTCCAGATTGAGCAGAAGGGAAGCGCTCGTAGCGTCGGTCCGGGCAAGCCCGAACATGAGCAGCAGCGGGCCGAGGACGCCGCCGGCGAGGATCACCAGCGCGAGCCATGGCATGTCCGCCCGTCGCAGCGGCGCCTCCACGGCGGGAAGCCGGAGCGCCACCCGGAAGAGATGGGCGGCGGCGAGGCCAGCGCCGGCCCCGAGATAAAGCAGCCCGGCCATCATCCAGGGATCGACGGCGCCCAGGAGTTGCTTGGCGAGCGGCGTGCTCGCGCCGAACAGTCCGGCGGAGAGCAGGCCGAAGGCGATGCCGGGCTTCATCACGCGATTCCCATCCTGTTCGGGCGGCGCTCCGCCCTCAGCGCCCGAGATACTTGATGAGCGCCACGATGCCGAGCACGACCAGCGCCAGGACGAGGAGGCCGAAGAGCCACATCCCCCACATGCCGCCGCCCATCATTTGATCGTAGTACATGACGGTCTCTCCTCTGCGGGATCAAGCTATCTTCACCACCGCCATCATGCCCGTGGCCATGTGGTAGAGGTGGTGGCAGTGCAGGAACCATTCGCCCTTCGGCCCGGCGTCGAAGGCGATGGTGACCGGCATGTGCGGCGGCACCATCACCGTGTCGCGCACCGCGCCTGCGATCCGGCGCCCGCCGATGCCCACAACCTGGAAATGGTGGCCGTGCAGGTGCATGGGATGGCTCATGGTGGTGGGGTTCATGAAGGTCATCTCCACCCGCTCGCCAGGGCTGACGGCGAAGGGGCTTGCCTCGCCATAGGTGCGGCCGTTGATGGTCCAGCGATAGCCCGCCTCCTCGCCGAGCATGATGGGGAAGGCCTTGTCCGCCTTGCGTCGTACGAGCGGCTTCCCGGCGGAAAGGCCCCCTTCGAACGTGAGGTCGAGCAGGCCCTGCAGACGGTCGGAGGTCTCGGCGATGCGCGCGACGGATGCTCCGGCCGTGGCCAGGATAAGGCCGGTACGCCGGGCCGAGGCCTCTACCCGCGCCAGCACTGGGAAGGCTCCTCCGCTCGCCGGAATATCCACCAGAAGGTCGATGCGCTGCCCCTGTGCCAACGGAAAGTCCTCCGCCTCCATGGGGATGCAGGGCGAGCCATCGACCGCGACGCAGCGCGGCTTCAGGCCCGGCACGCTGACGAAGAAGGCGGTGGCGGTGCCGCCGTTGATGATGCGCAGCCGTACCTGTCCGCCCTTCTCCACCTTCACCACCTCGGGATCGGCAAGGGTGCGGCGGTTGGCGAGGAAGGCGTCGTAGTCGACGTCGTTGGCGTGGGCCATCATCCCGCCGGCCATTCCCGCACCCATCCCGTGCCCCGCGTGGCCGGCGGCGGCGCCAGCAGGAGCAGGCCCCATCGTCCCGCCGCCCATGCCACCCATCGCGCCCATGCCGCGGCCGGCATGGTCCATTCCCGGCATCGCCATCCCCGCCATGCCCGGCCCCGGCATGGACTGGCCCGCTTCGTGAGCACCGTGGCCGCCATGGGCGTTCGCGCCACCGAGCCCGGCGAGGATCTCCTCCGGGCTGCGGAAGGAGAAATCGTGCAGCATCACCACCACGTCCTGCGCATCGCCCGCATCCGCCTCTCGGGTGACGAGGGGAGCGGCGAGCAATTGCTGCTCGCTCAGCGTATGGGAATGCATCCAGTGGGTGCCGGGCGTGAGCAGGAAGTCCACCTGGTCCGTCCCGCCGGGCGCGAGTTCGCCGCCGTCGGGGCGGGCGCGGTCCTGGTCCGCCGGAGCGAAGATCTGGCCGTGCCAGTGCATTACCGCCGGCGCCTGCGAGGCATTGAGCACCGCGCCGGCGAGGCGATCGCCCTCCTTCGCGAAGATGCCTTCGCTGGTCGGGCCCTTGACGGCGAAGACCTTGGCCGCCTTGCCGTTCACGTCGAGGGTGATGCTCTCCACGGTGATGAGCGGGGCGGCGAGGACGCGGCTCCACCCGCCGGAGAGGGCGAGCGCGCCGGCAGCGGCGCCACCCGCGAGGACGGCGCGGCGGGACATCGAGGACAGGTGCTTAGGTCGGGTCATGGTCGGCCTCCTGGGTGCGTCGCCGGGCAGACGAGGCGAGGCAGGGATCGAGTTCAGTATTTCGCCTGGGTCGTTGAGCCGTCCGGCGCGGTGAGCTGGACGGCGCCCTTAACGCCCTTGGGCACGGCGACCGGGGCGGTCCCGGCAAGCCGGCTGCCGCCGACGGGCGTCAGGGAGAAGCGCTGGGCCTTGCCGTCCACCAGCAGGATGGCATTGGCCTTGAAGCCGTCGGCCGGAACCGGCTTGTCGGAGCCGTCGCTGAGATAGAGCGAGACGGCAGTCGTCCCATCGACCACCAGTTCGGCGTGATAATGCCCGGCATCCACGCGCACGCCGCCGTTGGGGCCGGTGCCGGGCTCGTGCGCGAGGAGTGGCGTCGCGAGAAGGGGAAGAGCGATGAGGGCCGACGCAAGGGGGCGGAAGATCATGGCGGGCTCCGATCAAAAGGCATCCGCACTGGCGGCGGCTGGTGTGGGGCCGGTCTCGCCCGCCGCCGCCACCAGCCGCTCCAGCGGGCGGCGGCCGTAGGCGAGGACGAGGACGGGGGTGAGCACGGCATCGAGCAGCGTGGCGCTGACGAGGCCGCCGAAGATGGTGACGGCCACCGGGTGCAGGATCTCCTTGCCCGGCACCTCGGCCCCGCTCATGAGCGGCAGCAGGGCGATGCCGGCGGAGGCGGCCGTCATCAGCACGGGGGTGAGCCGCTCAAGGCTCCCGTGCGCCACGAGGGCCGGGCCGAACGGCAGGCCTTCGGCGATGGCGAGGTTGATGATGTGGCTGATCTTCAGGATGCCGTTGCGCGCGGCGATGCCGGTGAGCGTCACGAAGCCGATCATGCTCGCCACCGACAGGGGCTGCCCGGCCAGCCAGAGGGCCACCACCGCGCCGATGAGGGCCAGCGGCACGCTGCCCATGATGACCAGCGCGAACAGCGCCGAGCGGTAGCGGCTGTAGAGGATGGCGAAGACCAGGAGCAGCGAGACCGCGCCGAGTGCGCCGATGGTGCGCATGGACTCCTCCTGCGCCGCGAAGGTGCCTTCGAGGCTCGTGGACATTCCGGGCGGCAGGTCCGTGGCCGCGATTGCGCGCCGCATATCGTCGATGATGGCCGTCGTGTCGCGCCCGCCGGAGGTGTTGGCGAGCACGACGATTCGCCGCCGCCCGCCCTCGCGCAGGATCTGGTTCGGCCCGTCCGTCTCCTTCACGTCCGCCACTTCGGAAAGGGGCACCCAGCCGGTTGGCGTCTCGATGAGCAGGCGGGCCAGCCCTTCGGTGCTGCGCGTTGCATCGGGCAGGCGGACGATCAGGTCGAAGCGCCGGTTGCCGTCCACGAGGGTCGAGACCACGCGCCCGTTGGAGAGTCGCGCCAGCGCGTCCGTCACCTGTGCGGGCTGGAGGCCATGGAGGGCGGCGCGGCCGTAATCCACGCGCACCGTCACCTCCGGCACCCGCACCTGCCGCTCCACCTGCAGGTCGACGAGGCCGGGAATGGCGCCGAGGCGCTGGCGCAGGCTTTCCGCCGTGGCGCGCAAGGTGTCGAGGTCGTCGCCGAACAGCTTCAGGGCGATCTCGGCCCGCACGCCGGAGAGCATGTGGTCCAGCCGGTGGGAGATGGGCTGGCCCAGGTTGAAGGACGCCGGCAGGACGACGAGGCGGTCGCGGATGTCGTCCGTGATCTCGGCCCGGCTGCGGGCGGAGGGGGAAAGGTCCACCTCGATCTCGGAGGCGTGCACGCCCTCCGCATGCTCGTCCAGTTCGGCCCGGCCGGTGCGCCGGCCCACCGCCTTCACCTCCGGCACGTCCAGGATGAGCGTCTCGGCGACAAGCCCCATGCGGTCGCTCTCGGCCAGCGAGAGGCCGGGGCGGAACGACATGGAAATGGTGAGCGAGCCCTCGTTGAAAGGCGGCAGGAAGGCGCGCGGCAGGCCCGTGGCGGCGGCGAGCGCGGCGACGAACAGGAGGGCGGTTCCCGCCATCACCAGACGCGGGTGGCGGAAGGCGGTGGAGAGCAACGCCGCGTAGCCGCGCTTCAGCAGGCGCACCAGCGCGCCGTCTCGCTCCGCATGGCGGCTGAGGGCCGGCAGCAGGTAGAAGGCGAGCACCGGCGTGAGCGTGATGGAGGTCAGAAGGCTCGCGAGGATCGAGACGATATAGGCCTGCCCCAACGGCGCGAACAGCCGCCCCTCGATACCGGGCAGCGCGAACAGCGGCACGAACACCAGCACGATGATGAGGGTGGCGTAGACGATGCCGGAGCGCACCTCCCGGCTCGCCGCCACCACCACGTCGAACACGGGACGGGGCACGGCTGCGGCGGCATTCTCGCGCAGCCGGCGGAAGATGTTCTCCACGTCCACCACCGCATCGTCCACCAACTCGCCGATGGCGATGGCGAGGCCGCCCAGCGTCATGGTGTTGATGGAGAGGCCGAAGGCGTGGAACACGATGGCGGTGGCGAGGATCGACACCGGGATGGCGGCGAGCGAGATGATGGTGGTGCGCCAGTTGAGAAGGAACAGGAACAGCACCACGGCCACCACCGCCATGGCTTCCAGCAGCACCTTCTCCACATTGCCGATGGAGGCGGCGATGAAGTCCGCCTGCCGGAACACCGGCGGGGAGATGCGGATGCCATCGGGCAGCGTGCGGTTGAGGTCGGCCACCGCCTCTTCCACCGCATTGGTGAGGGCAAGGGTGTCCGCCTCCGGCTGCTTCTCCACGGAGAGGATCACGGCAGGCCGCCCCATATAGCCGGCATCGCCGCGCTTTAGCCGCGCTACGAAATCCACCTGCGCAATCTGGTGGAGGAAGACAGTGCCACCGGCGGGGCGCGGCAGGACGAGGGTCTTCAGATCGTCGAGGCTGAGGGTGCGGGCGATGTTGCGGATGAGGAATTCCCGGCCGCCTTGGTCGGCGAAGCCGCCGCCGGAATTGGTGCCGAATTGGGAGAGCGCCTTTTCCAGCGCGTCGAGCGTGATGCCGTAGGCGCGCATGGCGGCAACATCGGGCGCGACGCGGAACTGCCGCACCTCCCCGCCCATGGGGATGACCTGCGCAATGCCGGGGATGGCGAGGAGGCGCGGGCGGATGACGAAGTCCGCCGCCTCCCGCACCGCCATGGGCGATACGGTGTCGCTGGTGACGGCGAACATCAGGATCTGGCCCATGATGGAGCTGATGGGACCCATCTGCGGCGCGACGTTCGCCGGCAGCCGGTCGCGCACCAGAGCGAGGCGCTCCGCGATCTGCTGGCGGTTGCGGAAGATGTCGGTGCCGAAGTCGAATTCCACATAGACCACGCAGAGGCCGACACCGGACACCGAGCGCAGGCGGGCGAGGCCCGGCAGGCCGTTCATGGCCGTTTCCAGCGGGAAGGTGACGAGTTGCTCCACCTCCGCCGGGGCGAGGCCTTCCGCCTCGGTCATGATGGTGACGGTGGGCCGGTTGAGGTCCGGCAGCACGTCCACCGGCAGACGCGTGACCGCATAGGCGCCGTAGACCACCAGCACGAGAGCCAGCGCCAGCACCAGCAGGCGGTTGCGCAGCGATTGGGTGACGAGGACCGTGAACATCGCCGGCCTCAGCGGATCTGGTCGATGAGTTCGGCGCCATCGGTCACGATGCGGCGCCCGGGCGCGAGGCCCGCCAGCACCAGCACACGGGACGCGTCGAGGGGCTCCGTCTTCACCTCGCGCGGCATGAAGCGCTCGGCGCTGACGTGCTCATAGACGATAGGCTGGCCGTTCGCCCCGCGCACCACCGCCGAGCGGGGGATGGCGATGCCCGTGCGCGGGGCGCCGGCCTCCGCGAAGACCGTCAGGAACTGGCCGGGGCGCAGCTCCCCGGTGTCCGCGGAGACGGAAAACAGGACGGGAAACGCCTGGGCCCGGTCGGATATCCCCGCGCCCAAGAAGTTGAGCGCCACGGTTCGCCCGTCGGGCAGGCGTCCTGTGGCACCGGACCGGCCGGCATCCGGCGAGAAGCCGAGCGCCTCCACCCACAGCCGGCCGGGATCCACGATGCGGAACACCACAGTATTCGGGTCCGCCATCTGCCCCGCGACTGCATCGGCGGCGGCGATGACGCCGGACACCGGCGCGCGCAGGGCCTCCGGCTCGCGCTGCACCCGCTCCAGCCGGGCGCGACGGGTCTGGAGTCCCTTCAGCTCGATCTCCGCTTCCTCCACCTCGCGGCGGGTGACGGCATTGGGAATGGCCGAAAGCCGCTCATAGCGGCGCTTCACGATGGCGATCTGCTGGTCCAGCTCGTAGCCCTGCTGCTCCAGGTCCTTGAGGTCGGAGGCGCCGATGGGCGGATGCACATAAGCGAGGATCTCGCCGGCCGCGACCTTCGTGCCGAGCGGCTTGAAGCCACCCTCCGGCGGCGCAAGGCGTCCACCCACCGCGGTTTGGACGAGGCCGCTCGCATTGGCGTCCGGCACCACGCGGCCGGGCAGCTCGACCGTGCCGGCAAAGGTGCCCGCGGCAGTGACAAGGGTGCGCACGCCGAGGATGCGCTGGGTCGGCTTGGGCACGATCACCGAGCCGTCGGGAAGGCGCTGGGCGGCATCGCGGGCGGGGGGCCGCGTGTCCGCCGCCCATGCACCCTTCGGGGCGCCGGTCAGAGCGACGCCGAGTGATCCGAGGATGAGGAGCGCGCCCGGCCGCCGCCGGGACATGACCAGCGCCCCGGCCGGGAAACCGATGAGGAGGCCCGCCAGAATGCCCGCGACGAGATCGGTTCGCGGACCGCCGAACTGCGCGAGCACCGCCGGCGCTTGCTTCTCGGACGATGTTGGACCGGCAGGTATGGTCAAGGTGGCGGCAAGAACGTCCACCGTGTCGCCGGCCGTAATGGTGAAGGCGAGGTCGTGCGCGCCCGGCCTGGCGGCGAAGGGAACCGGCAGCACATAGGTGCCCGGCCCGGCGGGCTTCGCGGCCTGCGAGCCCTCGGGCGTGTCCACCTCGATGGCGGCGCCTTCCACCGGGGCGTTGTCGGCGAAGCGGTCGAGGTGGATGGTAAGGGTGCCGTCGCGCAGCACCGCCACCAGCTCGAAATCGGCCGAGGCCGCCCCGGCGCGGGGGGCGAGCGTCGTCACCTCAGGCGGCGGGGGCGCACCGTGGTCGTGGCCTTCGTGGGCCGAAGCGGGGCCGGACAGCGCCGCGCCGGCGAGAAGCCAGCACAGGCCGAAGACGGCTTTCCGCAAGAAATGGCGCCCCATGCCTCAACCCGTCCGCTGGTGATTCCGGTACGGGAGAGCGATAGCGTGCGGCGCGTCACGCCGCGTATCGCTTCTGTATCAGTTTGTTTCAGCCTGGACCTTGGGCAGGTGCACCGTGGCGACGAGGCCGCCGCCGGGGGCGTTGGCGAGGGCCAGCGTTCCTCCATGCGCCTCGGCCACCGCGCTGGCGATGGTGAGGCCGAGCCCGACGCCGCCGGTGGCGCGGCTGCGCGAGGCCTCAAGCCGCACGAAGGGCTCAAGCACGGCGGCGAGTTGGTCCTCTGGAATCCCCGGTCCCTCGTCCCGCACCGTCAGGACGGCATCCGCTTCCTCGTCCATAATGGACACATGCGCGGAGCCGCCATAGGCGAGCGCGTTGTCCACCAGATTGCCCACCATCCGCTTCAGGCTGACGAGCCGTCCCGCCACGATGAGGCGCGGCGGGGCCGAAAGATCGGCCCGCAGGCCCCGGTCCCGCGCGTCGTCCACGATGGTCTCCACCAAAGCCACGAGATCGAGCGGCCGCACGGGCTCCTCGCTCGCCTCGCCGCGCAGGTAGGAGAGCGTGGCCTCGACCATCTGCTCCATCTCCGCGACGTCCCCGGCGATGGCGTCGCGCAGCGCCGGGTCGCTCACATCTTCGAGGCGGAAGCGCAGGCGTGTCATGGGCGTGCGCAGATCGTGGGAGACCGCGGCGAGGGCCTGGGTGCGCCGCTCGACCAACCCGGCGATCCGCGCCTGCATGCCGTTGAAAGCATGGGCCAGTTCGCGGACCTCCTTCGGCCCCGTCTCGGGCAAGTGAATGCGCGCCGCATCCGGCGGCAGGGCCGCGACGGTGCGCGCCATGGCCCGCAAAGGTCGCGTGAGCCACGCGGCGATGGCGAGGGACAGGAGCAGCACCCCCACCGCCATCAGCGTGGTGGAGAGCAGGGACCCATGCCCCCCGGCGGTCTGTGGCACGGAGGCGAACAGGCGCACATTCAGCCAGCTCCCGTCGGGCAGGCGCACGGCCACGAGGCTGAGGTGCGGATCGGGCCCGGCGCCCACCAGCACGTCCTTGGGGGCAAGCTCCGGCGCCAGTGTGCGCACCTCGGCGGCGAGGCGTCGATCGGCCTCGGTGGCGTGCGGACCGGCCGCGGCCATGGCCTCGCGGCCCCAATGGGCATCGATGGCGCCCCCAGACAGGGCATGGGCCACGTCCTCGCGGCGGTCCGGCGGCGCCGCGGCCAGCGACCGGCTGAGCGCGACCAATTGGTCGGCAAGGCGGACGGCGTGTGCCGCGTGGCGTTCGCGCTCCATGGCATGTTCGTAGGTCCACAGGCTCAGCACATGGACCACGACGATTCCGAGCACGGCCACGACTGCGGTCCGCAGAGCGAGGCTGTCGATGGCGCGGATCATGAGCGCGCCACCTCCGGGACGAAGAAATAGCCGGTCCCGCGCACCGTCTTGACCATCTCCGGCCCGCCGTGGGAGTCGAGCTTCCTGCGCAACCGGCTCACCTGGATGTCGATCGCCCGGTCGAAGCCGGTGGCGATGCGGTTCTTCGCGGCATCCATCAGCTGGTCGCGCGTGAGCACGCGCTGGGGATGCTCAAGGAAGGTCAGCAGCAGGTCATATTCGCCGGTGGATAGGTCGACGACGGCGCCTTCCGGGTTGGTCAGTTCCCGTCGCCGCGTGTCGAGCGTCCAGCCGGAAAATGTCAGGCAGGTGCCGCCATTAACAGCGGCGGGGTCGGACAGCCGGGTCCGCCGCAGCACCGCATGGATGCGGGCGAGCAACTCGCGCGGGTTGAAGGGCTTCGCCAGATAATCGTCGGCGCCCAGTTCCAGGCCTACGATCCGGTCCACGTCGCTGCCGCGAGCGGTCAGCATGATGATGGGCACGTCCGAGGTGCGGCGGATGTCCCGGCACAGATCGAGCCCGCTCGCCCCCGGCAGCATGACGTCGAGAATGACGAGGTCCACCGTGCCGGCGGCCATCGCCTCCCGCATCTCGCGGGCGTCCTGCGCGGCGGTGACCTTGTGCCCGTGCTCGCGCAGGAACTTGCCGGCGAGGCGCCGGATCTCGGCATCGTCGTCAACGATGAGGATGTGGCCTTCGGGGGACACGGCGTGATGCATTCCTGGAGGCATTCCAACGGCGGCTCGTGGTCTTATAGATCATTTCGCTTCACCGCGGCCTAAGTCCCGCGACACATTGGATGCTCGAAAAGCCAGCCCTGCATGGCGCTAAAGCCCTTGATCCTTGCAATATGTCGCGATTTCCCCGGCCGGGGAATTGGGCGGCAGTGTTGGTCGGCCCGCTTGGGTATCAAGGCCCCGGCTTGATCAGCCGGGGCCTTGTGCGAGGCTCACTCGCCGCGCCGCCCGCTGGGGCGGGACCAGATGAGGCTGAAGGTGTCGGCGTCCTCGTCGTCGAAGAGGTTGGCGTAGATCGGGGCGTTGAAGCTGGGATCGTCGAGCTTGAGACCCAGATAGTCGCGGCCTTCGCCGGAGCGCTTGGACCAGGCGGCGCCGATCTCGATCCGGCCCACCAGGACCCGATGGCTGGGAGCGTTCTCACCGTTGGTCCGCAGGTCGGGGACGATGCGCACGCCCTTGGCCTGGACGCTGAGGGTGACGATCTCGCCGGCGAACTCGTTCGTGCCGGTCTTCTTGAAGGTGCCGATGGTGGCCATGGTAAATCTCCGTCTTCCGTTTCCGAGCCCGCACCATTGCGGCCTCGATGGCGATCGGAAGGCCGGAGGCGACCGACGCCGCATCGCCTCGGGGCTCCGTATCGCTCGCGCGATGGGGTGAGGATTGCGACCGGAGCGAAGCGGAGGACGGCGCGAGAGGGACTTTCTTGCCTCGCGAGGAATGACGGCTTCAGCCGGCAGGGGAAGAAAGTCATGATGCGCCGTTGCGGCAGAGGCGGTCGAGGCGCAGCCGCCCTTCGGCCAGATCCGCCCATTGGAGAGGCTGTTTTGGAGCGGTCGACGGACGGATGCCGAACGGGGATGATGGCGACCCGCCGCAACCTCACGGAAGACCGGCCTGATCCTCTTCGGCTTCACGTCCCCCGTTCCGGGCCGGCTCCGTGTGCTTCCGCAGCCAAGGTTACAACCGGCCAAGATCGCTCCCACCATGCGCTGGTCCGCGACTGGCCGCGAGGCGTCGTCTCGTCTCAAGAAATCGCGATCGACCGCCGCTTGGGCCTCTGCCGCAAGCGGGGCGGCGCCACCGATCTCCATCCTCGGACAGCGCGAGCGGCAAAGCTCTTTCGGCTCCGGCCCTGCCGAATGACATGGAGCGTGCTCAGACCTGCGCAAGGTCCCGGCTGGACGGGCCGGTGGCCGCCATGCCCGCGACCCGCAACAGCGTCGTGATGCCGATGGCAATAGCACCGATGATCGAGAAAACGATCTGCCACGTCTCGGACGGCATGGCGAGCTTCGCGATGCCATACGTGGCGTGATAGCCGGCGAAGACGGCCGGGGCGACGAAGGCCAGCGCAATGAGGAGGCGCGCCCACATCGGACGAACGACCGCGAACAGAACCTGGCCGATGCCGAGCGTGATGCCCCCGGCGATCAGGCCAATGACGATCGCACCGAGCCAGCCCGCGCCGGTTTGGTATGCCCAAGTGCAGGCGCCGACAGCGGCGAAGAACGGCAGCGCGAAGACCGCAAGCGTAAACAGCAGCCAGCAGAATAAGACGATGGCGGCGAGACCAAGCAGGATGCCGAGGAAAATCATGGTGGTGTCTCCGTGAGGACAGCTCTGACGGTCGCGCCTTCCACCACCACCACCACGGCGCGATCACCAGCATAGCAAGAGAAGATGCATGCCGGAATCCCAGTAAAGGGGATACCCGGCACTTCATGCGTACACCTCCGCTATCTGGCGAAGGGATCGATTTCACGGACGATCTGCGAGGCGTCACCGTCGAACTCGTCGGCTGGCACGACCGAGAGGCTGCCGTCGCCGGCGCGGAAGATCACGATGACGACCATCAGGGTCTTGGCGAGGCTGAGGGCGAAGGCCTGTGCATCGGTGGAGGACATGGGGTCCGGCTCCTGCTCGAAGCGGAGGACCATCCCCCGCTGACAGGCGCCCGACGGGTCCGGCCGAGGGCCGCAATCACCGCGCAGGCGAAGCGGAGCGGCGGCACGCTATGCGTAGCCGACCCCTTGCGGGTTGATGGCGTCAGGCCCTCGGTCGGCACCTAAGGATCAGCGCAGAAAAGCGGGGGAGGATCGTCGCTCGAAGATCGGCAGGTGCGGCCGTCTCCCTGCATAAGCAGGCTCTGGAGGCTTTGTTCAGCTCCACGTCTGATGAGTACAGGTCCTGCTCGTCAGTCTGGTGAAAATCGATAATGGAGCCAGTACTTTCACGAGAAACGATCAGGGCTCGTGAAATTCGATTCCGATGGTCGAGGAAGGGGCAGCGCTTACGCGCCGCCCGACCCAAACCGATAGACCGGGATGCCGAGCTTGCGGGCCTTGTCGGCGAGATTGTCCTGGATACCGGTGCCGGGGAAGATGATGACCCCGATGGGCATGACCGCGAGCATCTGGTCGTTGCGCTTGAAGGGCGCGGCCTTGGCGTGCTTCGTCCAGTCGGGCTTGAAGGCCACCTGCGGCACCTTGCGGGCATCGGCCCAGCAGGTGGCAATCCTTTCGGCGCCCTTCGGCGAGCCGCCGTGGAGCAGCACCATATCGGGGTGCTTGGCGTGCACCTGGTCGAGCTTGGCCCAGATGAGCTTGTGATCGACCGCGTCACCACCGGAGAAGGCGATCTTCGGACCTGCGGGCATCAGCACCTCGGTCTCCGAGCGCCTGCGGGCGGCGAGGAAGTCGCGGCTGTCGATGAGGGCTGCGGTGAGGTGCCGATGGTTCACCAGGGATCCGGTACGGGGGCGCCAGGCTGAGCCGGTGTGGCGCTCGAAGGCGTCGGCGGCTTCGTCGCGCATCAGCTCGAAGGCGTCGCGGCGCTCCACGAGGCTCTGCCCCTCGGCGATGAGGCGTTCCAGTTCCACCGAGCGCACCTCACTGCCATCCTGCTCCTGCTGGCTGCGGCGTTGGCCCTGCTCGTTATCGTCAAGGGTGCCCGAGAGTCGGCCGGCGGCACGGTGGAAGAGATGGACGGTCGACCACAGGAGGTCGGGGAGGTCCGGCTCGAGGCGCGTGTCTTGCAGCGTCGCGATGATCGCGTCGAAGATGTCGGCGATGGCGCCGGTGATGCGGTCGGCTTCGGGCAGCGGTCGAGGATCGGGCTCATCGTCGAAGGGGCGGTAGCCATAGAGCTGAAGCTCCTGCAGCAGGTGATCGGTGGGAGACGAGGCGTGGCGGGGCTCGTCGTGCTCGGTGCTCATGGGAGGCTCCGTCGGTTGGACCGCAGCCTTGCGGCCTTCATGGCGACAAAGCCGGCGGACGGGACGGACCTGCACCCCGCGGGCAGCGCGGGGCCGGAGCGCAGCGGAGGATGGCGAAGGCCGGCGATTTTGCTTCGCGATGGAACGGCGCGCAGCGGCGCCGGAAAATCGTTGGCCGCAGCCATTGTTGGGCCGGCACGTTTGCTGGCCGATCGCCCTCTGGAAGGCCAGGATGTGGTCCTCTCCGATGACGGGAAGCATCAATGCGCAGGCGAGACCGTGCCATCTCTTCCTTGAGCGGGACTACAGGCGCAGCACCATGAATCGGGAAACGTCCTCTGCTGCGATCTGAGCTCGGATTCCGGCCCGAACGGCATCGACCCCAAAGGCGCGCAGATCCTCGTTGAAGTCGCCGAGCGCCGGCGAGAGCACGATGACCTCGATCCCGGCAGAACCGGCTCGTGCGATGAGGCTGTCCCGCGCCCTATCGCCGGCCGGATCGTTGTCGCGAACGATGTAGTGCCGGCGAAGCCCTGGTGGGAAGGCGATGACTGCAAGGTGTGCGGCCGAGAGCGCCGCTGCCATCGGAAGGTTGGGCAGTAAGGTCCGCACAGAAAGGATGGTCTCGATGCCCTCGCCGGCGGCCATAACATCGTCAGTCCCGCCGAAGCGGACGGCGTGTCCCAGCAGGTGCCCCATGGCGCGCCGGGGCGTGGTGATGACTGCCTTTCCGGCACCGTCTGGTGTGAGCCAAGTGCGTTGCACGCCCATGATCCGTCCGCGGAGATCCGTGACGGCAGCGACCATGGCCTGCAACGGCTGGATGGGAACGTGCGCATCCGGGCGATAGAAGCAGCGCGGGTGAAAGCGCAGGCTTCCGGTTTCGTGCAAAGCCGTGATGCCGCGGCTCCGCAGATACGTCTCCACGATTGTGCCCGGAATCGGCTGTGCGGCGGCAAACAGCCGTCGTGCCGAGATGACAGGATCACGTGAGGAGTTTTCCGTTTTGCACAGCGGAGCCTGCGCCTCATGCACTGATCGGGGAATGCGCAGAAACATCTCGGCCTCTGCAGCCACATCGGTGAAGTGGGACAGGCCCTGACTTTCCCGGATCACGTCGAGGAGATCACCGTGCTCCCCCGTCGCTGCATCGGTCCATTTGCCGGCGGGGCCTTTCGCACTGTCCCGCAGCCGCACAAACATCGATCGGCCGGGCGTGTTGCGCACATCTCCCACCTGCCAATAGTGACCCTGCCGCCGGCCGGCGTAGAGATAATGGCGGCATACCGCCTCTGCCTGCCGCCCCAGCCGCCGGGCGAGGTCATGCGCAGCATCCGCCATGAGGACGCTCCAAGAAAAAGGCCCGCCGTCCGGACCACGCGATACAGGGGTCGCGGAGCCTCGGGCGGCGGGCCAGGTTGCCCGGGAGGATTATTCGGCGGCGATCGGGGGAGAGGCCGCCTCGGGCTCCTCAGTCTCGGCGAGGTCCTCCTCTTCGCCCATGGCCGTTGCGCCGTCGATCTCCGCCGTTTCGTCGCCGGCGATGTCGCAGGGCTGGGTCCGCAGTGCCTCCGGGAGCCAGCCGCTGTCGGCGAGAAGGGATTCAGCCTCCCGTGCCATGTCGCCCTTCTTGAGATGGGCGATCCGCTCCGCCGCTCGTTCGCCCTTTGCCTCGGTCACCGCCTGCAGGATACGGGCCTTGGTGACCCGGCCGAGGAAGGTGTCGACGGTGGGCTTCCACCCGGCCACCGCCATGTCGAGCGTCACCGCCTGCGCCAGCCGGTCGGCATGAGCGAAGGCCCGCGGACGGCGGTTCCATGCCTCATGCACCGCATTGACCGAGAGGCTCACCACATGGGCGAACAGGGCGGCTCGGCTGTCGCGGTCCCACCCGCTCAGGGTGTCCCAGAGCGCGACCGGCTCTTTCGGAAGCGCCTTGGCCCAGCTTTCGTGCCGGACACGGATCGCCTCGGCCGAAACGCTGTCGTTGAGGCCCGGTGCCTGGGTGTTGAAAGACACGCTTTTCAGATCGAGCTCAAGGCAGCTGTCCGAGCCATAGACGTAGAAGGCCTTCAGCGTCAGAGCGTGGACCGCCGCGAGGAAGGCTACGTCGGGCTGCTCGCCGAGCGCGTGGCGCAGGCCAAGGGTCCGATGGGTCGTCAGTTCCGTGAGCAGTCGGTCGGAGATCGGCGCGAGGCCGTCTTCTTCCTCGGGCTCCGCAGGTGCATCGCACGCCGCTGCCTCCTGGTGCGGTGCCGAGGGCATAGCGGACCCATCATAGCCCTCGGCGGAACGGTCTTGGTCCTCTTCGACCGGCACCTCGTCCTCCGGGCGGACATAGCCCCGTTCCACCCGGAGCTTGCCGTCCTGCGCGATGCTGACGAAGGCGCCGGCGCGGCCGACCTCCGCCGGATCGAACGCGAGGGGGCGCGTATCAAAGGCCTCCAGCACCGCCTCGAACTCACCGAGCCGCGCATCGACCTCCTCGGGAAGCTCGTCGGCATCGGCATGTTCTTCGGAGAGGCGATCATATGCGGCCTGGGCCGTCGCCCGAGCTGCCTCCTCCTCCTCGGTCAGGGGCGTCGGCTCACCCCGCAGCTGGCGCAGGCCGTAGGTGTGGCCATAGGCGAAGTCCGGCGCCACTTCGGTCCACTTCCAGCCTTCGCTCCGGATCCCGTTGGCCTCGGCGGCGAGCTTCTCCGCCACCATGCGATCGACGAGGGTGACATCCTGCAGCCAGCCGCCGTCGTCGCCCTGAAACAGGTCGCGCAGCACCGTGCCGCCGGCCGTCACATAGGCCTCGATGCCGATGAACCGGGCCCGCTTGTCGCTGGCTCGGACGGCGCCCTCCGTCAGCATGCGCCGGATGACATAGGGCTGCTTGTCGTAAGCCTGGGCGAGACGCTCGAGGACCTGCTCCTGCCGCTCATGGTCGCCAGAGACGGTGAAGGCCATGAGCTGGTCAAGGGTGAGGCCATCCTCAGCATAGGTGTCGAGCAGCCTCGGGGAAAGCGATGCGAGCTTCAGCCGCTGCTTCACCACCGCGGCCGAGACGAAGAAGACGGCGGCTATCTCCTCCTCGGACTGGCCCTTCTCCCGCAGAGCGAGGAAGGCACGGAACTGGTCGAGGGGATGCAGCGGCGCACGCTGGACGTTCTCGGCAAGAGAATCTTCCTCGGCGATGCCGCCTTCCCGCACGATGCAGGGCACCGGCGCCGTCCTGGCGAGGCGCTTGCGCTTCACCAGCAGCTCCAGCGCCCGGTAGCGCCGCCCGCCGGCCGGAATCTCATACATGCCGGTCTCGCCGCCGTCCGCATCGACGACGGCGCGGACGCTGAGGCCCTGCAGCAGGCCGCGCCGGGCGATATCCTCGGCGAGCTCCTCGATGGAGACGCCGGCCTTCACCCGGCGGACGTTGGACTGGCTCAGCACCAGCTTGTTGAAGGGGATGTCCCGCGAGGACGAAAGGGTGATCTTCTGAACAGCCGTGGCCATGGGATGCTTCTCCGCGACGGGCGGCCGGAGAACCTCTCTCTCAACCTCGAACCCGTCACGAAGCACGGCGCCACCCTCTTCCTCTGAGGGCGGCGCCGTAAACCCGACAATCCGGAAACCTGGAACGACACGGAGCCAGAAACACGGCAATCCGCATCTCCGGCATTGTGGATCTCAGGCGGCCCGGTCGAGCAGCTTCTTTGCCCGGGCCTCCAGATCGAGACGGGCATCCTGATGCGGCTTGTCCCGCGCCACGGCGGTGATGCCCTGCACGAAGTCGAAGATGCTCTCGGGTTTCCGGCCCTCCTCGGCGAGCACGGTGTCGATCACCTTCTGCGTCTCGGCCTTGGAAAATCCCTTGCGGCGCAGAAACTCGGTGCGGTCCTCGTCGGTGCGCGCCACGATGCGCTCGCGTGCCGCCCTGATGCCGTTGACGAACGGCATGGGCGAGGAATTGGCGAAGCGCTCAAGGGCCGGCGCGGCCTGATGGGCGAAGCGGGAGGCGGCATACTTGGAGTGGCGGATTGTGATCTCCTCGAAATCCTCCACGCCCCAGAGGTTGCGGTTCTGACAGACGGCCCGCAGATAGAAGCTGGCGATCCCCAGCGTCTTCGCCCCCACCTCCGAGTTCCAGCAATAAAAGCCCCGAAAGAACAGGTCGGGCGAGCCATCCGGCAGCCGACCGGCCTCGATGGGGTTGAGGTCGTCCACCAGGAACAGGAAGACGTCGCGGTCCGAAGCATAGAGCGTGGTGGTGTCCCTCGTGATGTCGATCCTGGGATTGTAGATGCCGGTCGACCAGTCGAGCACACCGGGCACCTTCCAGCGGGTGTCGCCCGTGCCGTTTCCGGCGATGCGTCGCACGGCGTCCACCAGCTCATGGTCATAGATGCGGCCGTAGTCAGGGCCGGTCACTGCCCGGAGCTCGACGCGGTCGCCTTCCACCTCCATCGTCTTTACCTGCTCGGCGCGGTGCGTGAGCAGGCCGTGCTGCAGGTTGATGCCGGCCAACGGTGCCGGGAGCTGGCGCAGATAGGCGGCAGGCGCGCCGATGAGGCTCGCAAGCTGGCCGAAGCTCCAATGGGTGGGCGCCACAGGAGCCTCCGCCCCGGGCAGTGTGAGCGTCAGCCGATCCGGCGCCTCGCGGCTCGCCTCGACGCGGATGGCAGCACTCTCCACGGTGCGCGTCCGGCTCCGGTCGGACCGCCCGCGCACGGCGCCGTACAACTCCGACAGGGACAGATAGCGCTCGTCCGCCGGCCGGGAGAACCACTCCGAGGACACGCGGCCGTTCCGCTCGCCCCGGCTCACATCCACCTTATAGGCGTCGGCACCTGCAGGCGCCGCGTCCAGAATCTCCACCTGGGCCATGGGTTGTCTCCATGACGGGCGCCGGAAGCCTCTCTCCCAGCCCTCAACCCGTCACGGAAATCCGGACCGAACTCTCACTCTATCGGGGAGCGAAGCTCTCGCACCGCCTTAAAACGACCGTTCGACAGGCCGAGGCAGCAACATTCCTGAAATTTTTTCGTTTGATTTACGAAAATTCCGGAGTATCGATTGAACATCACCAACAGCGCGAGTCGTCACCGTGAGCTATCCAGACGCCGACGAAGTGTACCGAGTGTTGAAAGACTTCGAAGAGCCGTTGATGGCCGTGCACCTCAGGGCGTGGGATCGGCTGGTCTCGAACCCGGATTGGCCCTCTCTGGTCTTCGCCAGGACCGGAACGGGCATGATGCATGACTTCATCGTCCAGGAAGCCGGAGGCGAGTTGGACGACATGCCCGGGGTGAGCCGCATCGCGCACGATAAGAGCGTGCGCTATCTTTTCAAAGATCGCGTGTTGCTGCGATTCAAGCACGGCTCGGCAAGGGGACTGGGCAGCAACATCGATACCCAGGCCAATGATGATTTCATTGATGCCCAGGTCGATCTGCTCGGCATGCCTGAGGCGATGAAGGTCGAGTTGCTGTGGTACGAAAACCGGCTGCGCACCAAGCTTGATCGTGTCGAGGTGACCGCCCGAGACGGAAAGCATCGGCTCTGGGGCTACCCGATGGGTAGCGAGCCTGATATCGCCACGCTGCCGTTCGATATTCCGGTCGACCCTACCGCACCTGCCAGGACGGCGCCTCTGGTCACCGTGAAGCCAGTGCCAAAGACAGACACGAAGGACGACGAGTAGAATGCCATTTTCAGGAGCGATGCTCCGTCTTGCGCGGCAGAGGAGAGGTATCCGCCAGAACGAGGCGGCCCAGCAGCTGGGCGTCTCGCCGTCGGATCTGTCCCGCATCGAAAACGACGCCAAGGAGCCGTCGCAGACTTTCATCGAAAAGGCGGCAACGGCTTTCCGGGTGCCGGAAGGCTTTTTCGTACTGACAGATACCGTCTATGGTGCGCCAGTTTCGGTGCATCCCATGTGGCGCAAGAAAGCGGACGTCTCCGCCGGCGAGCTCGACGCTGTCATTGCCGAGCTCAACGTTCGCATCATGCATCTCCGCCGATTGCTGCAGGCCGCGGAAATCAATCCTAGCCGCACCATCCCGCAACTGGATATCGAGGAATATGGTGACCCGGAGACGGTAGCGGGTTTGTTGCGCAGGCACTGGATGATGCCTACTGGACCGGTGAAGAACCTCACCGCACTACTGGAAGAGGCCGGCGTTGTCGTCGTGCATTCCTTCATGGGCGGATCGTCTGTGTCCGGCGTAACCTTCCGTGTACCCGGCCTGCCGCCGCTTATCGTTCTCAACGGCGACCAGCCGGCTGATCGGATGCGCTTCACGCTGAGCCACGAGCTGGGGCACATCGTGATGCACCGGTTCCCGACGCCGACCATGGAAAAGGAAGCAAACGACTTTGCCAGCTGCTTCCTGGTGCCAACACGGGACGTCAAATCTCACTTTGGTACTGGTCGTGTGGACCTCCCAAGGCTCGCCGCACTGAAGCGTGTTTGGCGGGTGTCGATGGCCAGCCTCGTCTTTGCCGCTGACCGTGCCGGCAAGCTGACGCCAGCTCAGAAAAACTATATCTGGCAGCAGTTCTCGATCGCCAAGATTCGCATGGCTGAACCGCCGGAGCTCGACTTCCCGCGCGAGGAGCCGACGATCGTCAAGAGTCTTCTTCGAGCCCACATCGAGAACCTCGGCTATTCGATAGCCGATCTTGCACGCATATTGACGATGACCGAAGCTGAGCTACCGGATTTTTATGATTTTACAGAAGTCTTGCGCGATAAACCAACACGGCCGCTGGGACTACGCATCATCAAATAGCCCCCTTGCGATAAGCTAGGCGGCTCTCGTTGCTCGGATCGTGTGAAGCGCTTCCGGCTTGAGGTGGGTATAGCGTCGCAGCATCTTCCAATCCTTGTGACCGGTCACAAGCGCGACTTGTTCGATCGTAAATCCCGCTTCAAAAAGCCGGCTGGTGCCTTCGTGCCGAAGATCGTGGAAATGCAGGTCCTCGATTTTGAGGTCTTCGCACTGACGACGAGCCGATGTGCAGGGCGCTGCCGATCGCTCCGTCGACCTTGATCATGTCGCCAAACGCGCCGATTCCGAGAAGCTGTCGGTGCGGGCGAAGCGGGACCTAGAGTTGAAGCCGGAGATCAGGCGCGTCTTCGCCGCGAACTTCGAGGCGCATGGCGCGCGCAAAGTCTGGCGGCGGCTCAACCGGGAGCACGTCGGATTGGCTTGCCCGGCACGAACGACGACCGGTCCATCGCGGCGGTCTGGTGCATCATTCGGACAGTCAATGGATTGAAGCCAGTTCCCGGGCGGCCTGATTCAAACCAAATGGCCTCCGGCGAACACGGCGCGGTTCATGCCCCTGTTTCTGGTCAAGCCCAAGGAGGAGATCGCCAACGTTGCCGTCTTCGGTCGGACCGATGAGCTGGTACTCGATAGGTACAGGCGGCGTTGCCGTCATCATTCTCCCCCTCCAAGCCGCCACGCAATGGATTGATGATCTGGAGCCCGGCGAAGTCCCTCTCATTGTCAGTCACCACCACGAATTCATTCGCACCGGCGACAGCGGCGATGATCATGTCGAGACCACTACGGGGACGACCCGCCACCTTGCCCTGCGCCATCAGCCGCGCCCAGATCAGGCCGGCCTTGGCGTCGAATGATAAAATACGGCCTGTGAACAGCGCCTGCGGTCCCTCCGACCCGACAAACCAGGCGTCGAGCGCATCGCGTTTCTTGCCGCGGGGCTTTTCCAGAACGCCACGTCGAATTTCAGCGACTGTCAGTGAAGCAATAAACAGGTCCTCGTCGCGCTGCGCTGCCATCCAAGCCAGCAACGACGCCGACGGCTGCGGCTTGACGATATTGCTGATGATGTTGGTATCGAGGAGATAGCGCGTCACAGATCGACCTTACGCCCATCTTCACGCGGGCGGGAAAGATCAAGCTCCGCGCCCACCAGCGGCGAGCGGCGTAAAGCGGTGAGGATGCCGCCGGGCTTGGGTGGCTCACCAGCGACGACTGTCTTCACGGCCACGCGAACCTGCTCCGCTTCCGGCCCTTCCTCAGCTAGGCGACGGGCAAGAGCGCGTATCAGCTCGCGATCGGATTCGAGCGCCATGATCTCGAAGCGAGTGAAGCCGCGCTGCGTCAGACGCGCGCGGTAATTCTGGATCGCTCTCTTCTGTGCAGCATTGCCCATGGCCATCCTCCACTCTATATCTGGATATATAGTCCGAGTTTGTTGTACAAACAAGCGAGGACGCAATGGCGAAACGCGTTTCAGACAGGCTTGGCCAGAGAGCGGATCGCCGTGCTATCCGACGCCGGTATTTTCCGTCTGCTGCGATGCGCTTTTCTACGCCAGACGGCGCTAGCACCGGCAACAACATGCTGAATACCGTCGGATACTCTCCGTTGATTTCCGTTGCTTATACTTCGATTCACGACAATCGTGAAGCCGATCAACTTGCAATCGCTATCGAACGGCGCAACGATGGACCAGGACACACGCCAGCAGCAAAGGAGTGCGCTTCGGCTCGTCGAGCCGGAACTGTCGCTCGTGCGCCGCGGCGACGGTCCCGACCCGCGCCTGAGCGAGTTGGCTCGCCTGCTCGCCCGTCGTGCCGCGCGGGAGGTGTTCGAGGAGCAGATGAAGGAACGCAGCACGACGCGCTCCTGACACCTCAGGAGAGTGCGCTTTGAAAGTCGCGATCTACGCCCGCTATTCGTCCGACAATCAGCGCGACGCCTCCATCGCCGACCAGATCCGCATCTGCCGCCTCCATGCCGAGAAGCAGGGTTGGCAGGTGGTCGAGGAATATACCGACCACGCAATTTCCGGCGCCTCGCTTCTCCGTCCCGGCATCCAAGCTCTAATCTCGGACGCGGCGCGCGGCCGCTTCCAGTACGTGCTGGCCGAGGCGATGGATCGTCTGTCGCGCGATCAGGAGGACATCGCCGGCCTCTACAAGCGCATGGCCTATGCGGACGTGAAGATCGTCACGCTCTCCGAGGGCGAAGTCACGCATCTGCATGTCGGCCTCAAGGGCACGATGAACGCCCTGTTCCTTAAGGATCTCGCCGACAAGACCCGCCGCGGCCAGCGCGGGCGCGTCGAGATGGGCAAGTCCGGCGGAGGCAACGCCTATGGCTATGATGTGGTGAAGAAGTTCGACGCCAGCGGCGAGCCGATACGTGGCGACCGGACCATCAACGAGTTCCAGGCGGGCGTCATCCGCCGCATCTTCCGTGACTATGCGGCCGGAAAGTCGGCGAAGCGAATCGCCTTCGAGCTGAACAAGGAGAGCATCTCTGCGCCGGGCGGCGGAGAATGGGGCTTCAGCACGATCAACGGCAATCCGAAGCGAGGCAACGGAATCCTCAATAACGAGATGTATGTTGGCAAGCTGGTCTGGAACCGTCAGCGCTTCATCAAAGACCCGGACACTGGCAAGCGCCAAGCGCGCATAAACCCGGAAGGGGACTGGATCACCCAGGATGTGCCCGAGTTGCGCATCCTTGACGACGAGCTGTGGCAGGCAGTCAAGGATCGCCAGAAAGCTGTCAAACTGAACCGTAGCGACGACGGCGAGACCGAGAACCACTTCCGGGAACGTCGGCGCCCCAAATACCTTTTCTCGGGCCTGACCAAGTGCGCCTGCTGTGGCGGTGGCTATTCGATGATCTCGGCTGACCTGGTTGGCTGCTCCACGGCCCGGAACAAGGGCACCTGCGACAATCGCAGGAACATCCGGCGTGATCAGTTCGAAGCGCGCGTCCTGAACGCGCTGCGCCATCACCTGATGGACCCAGCGCTGTTCAAAGAATTCTGCGAGGAATTCACCCGCGAGATGAATCGGCTGCGTATGGACGGCCGAGCGTCGATCGATGCGGCCGAGGCCGAGATTAAGCGAATCGACCGGGAGCTGGACAAGCTGATGAAGCTCATCCTCGCATCCGACAGCGACGACGCACCCACCCGGATGATGAAGCAGATGAAGGAGCTTGAGGCTCGCCAGAAGGAGCTGAAAGCGTTCCTGCAGGACGCCCAGGAGCCGCCGCCCCTCCTGCATCCGAATATGGCGCATCACTACCACGTCCAGGTGGACGAACTGTATGCGGCGCTTCGGGAGGATTCGGAGGAAAAGCGGATGACTGCGGCCGACCTGATTCGATCGCTGGTGAGGGAGATCATCCTTACGCCGGCGGAAGGCGAGCTCCAGGTCGACGTGCGAGGTGATCTGGCTGGAATTCTTGCGATTTCTCTCAAAAGAAAACGGCCCGCCGGAGGGGCGGGCCGATCGCAAGTCAAGATGGTTGCGGGGACAGGATTTGAACCTGTGACCTTCAGGTTATGAGCCTGACGAGCTACCGGGCTGCTCCACCCCGCGTCAGAGCTGACGATTTGCCGGCGAACCGGCGTCAGTGACGTGTATGTAACAATGCCGACCCGGGAAGGAAACCCCTCGCTTCAAAAAAAGCGCCCCAATTTCATTTGCCTGTGGACGGCGCGGCCTCACGCGTCGCCGTCCGGCGGCGAAGATCCATGGCCCGCAAGGGCGCGGGCGCGTTTCTGGGCCGCCTTTTCATTGCGCTCGCTCTTGCGCTTCTCCCGGCCGATCCGCCCCTCAACCAGCGAGGTGATCATGCCGTGCAGGGTTGCAAGATCCTGCTTGGAGAGCGCGATACGGTGAAAGATGTTGCGGATGTTCCGCGTCGTGGAGGGCTGCTTGTCGGCCGAGCGAAAGAAGGCCGCGGCCTCCAGCTCGCCTTCCAGATGGTCGAAGAAAGCCAGGAGGTCCTTTTTCTCGGCCACCGGCGATTTTTCCGCCGAGGCAAAGGGCAGCGCGCCGCCGGTCGCGCGCTTGAACCATTCGTAGGCCACCACCGAAACCGCGGTCGCGAGGTTCAGCGAGGCGAACGCCGGGTTCACCGGCAAGGTCAGGATCACATCGCAGAGCGAGACCTCTTCCGTATAGAGGCCGGTGCGCTCGCGTCCGAACACGAGGGCCACGTCCTCGTGCTGGGCGAGCCGCGCCGCGGCCTCCCCGGCGGCCTCGTCGGCGCCGAGCACTGCCTTGGCCATGCCGCGTTCGCGGGCGGTCGCGGCGATGGCATAATTCACATCCGCGAGCGCCGCCCGCAGGTCCGGGAACAGCGTCGCCTCCTCCAGGATGCGGTCGGCGCCGGCGGCGAAGATTCGAGCGCGCTCGTCCGGCCAACCGTTGCGCGGATTGACGAGGCGCAGGCGCGACAGGCCGAAATTGCCCATGGCCCGCGCCGCCGAGCCGATATTGTCGCCGAGCTGCGGTTCCACCAAAATCACCACCGGACCGCCGCCGATCCAGGGCTTCGTGCTGTCAGTTCCTGCGCCGGGCATCATTTTTTCCCTTTATCGGCTCTCTAGCCCGCGGGCACGGCCAAAGTCGAGGTGTCATGCGCTTCTTCTTCTGCTGCGTGAATGCTATAGCGGCCTCGCCGGGCGAGGTGTCGTCGGCGCCAGCGGGGCGCGGGCCGATACGGCATCTCCCATAGACCCTCTTTACGCTCTCAGAGCGCCCCGAAAGGTCGTCCACATGGCGAAGATCAAGGTGGCAAATCCTGTCGTCGAACTCGACGGCGATGAGATGACTCGGATCATCTGGCAGTACATCAAGGACAAGCTGATCCACCCCTATCTCGATATCGACCTGGAATATTACGATCTCTCGGTCGAAAATCGCGATGCCACCAACGACCAGGTGACGATCGACGCTGCCGAGGCGATCAAGAAGCATGGCGTCGGCGTGAAGTGCGCCACCATCACGCCCGACGAAGCGCGCGTGAAGGAATTCAACCTGAAGGAAATGTGGAAGTCGCCCAACGGCACCATCCGCAACATCCTCGGCGGCGTCATCTTCCGCGAGCCCATCATCTGCAAGAACGTGCCCCGCCTCGTGCCGGGCTGGACGCAGCCGATCATCGTCGGTCGCCATGCCTTCGGCGACCAGTACCGCGCCACCGATTTCAAGGTCCCCGGCAAGGGCACGCTGACCATCTCCTTCGTGGGCGAAGACGGCACCAAGATCGAGAAGGAAGTCTACAAGTTCCCCGGCGCCGGCGTCGCCCTCTCCATGTACAACCTGGACGAGTCGATCCGCGATTTCGCCCGCGCTTCGCTGAACTACGGCCTGAACCGCAATTATCCCGTCTATCTCTCCACCAAGAACACGATCCTGAAGGCCTATGACGGCCGCTTCAAGGACATCTTCCAGGAGATTTACGACGCCGAGTTCAAGGAAGAGTTCGAGAAGCGCAAGCTCACCTACGAACACCGCCTGATCGACGACATGGTCGCGTCCGCGCTCAAATGGTCCGGCGGCTATGTGTGGGCCTGCAAGAATTATGACGGCGACGTGCAGTCCGACATCGTGGCCCAGGGCTTCGGGTCGCTCGGCCTCATGACCTCCGTGCTCATGACTCCCGATGGCATGACGGTGGAAGCGGAAGCCGCTCACGGCACCGTGACCCGCCATTATCGCGAGCATCAGAAGGGCAAGGAGACCTCCACCAATTCCATCGCCTCCATCTTCGCCTGGACGCGGGGCCTTGCCCACCGCGCCAAGCTGGACGGCAATGACGAACTGGCCAAGTTCGCCGACACGCTGGAAAAGGTCTGCGTGGACACGGTGGAAGCCGGCGACATGACCAAGGATCTGGCCCTGCTGGTCGGCGCCGACCAGAAGTGGCTCTCCACCACCGGCTTCCTGGACAAGGTTTCCGATAATCTGACCAAGGCCATGGCCGCCTGAGAGAAGGCCGGCTGTAACGCATCGGACGGGGCGCCTTGCGCGCCCCGTTTTTCTTTACGCATCCGAAGAGGGCTGGCGATCCGCCTCGTCGAGTTCTTCCGGGGAAATATCGCCGCGCGGCCGCAGCGAATGCGGGGCCTCCTCGCGATGTTCGAGATCCGCGATCCGGCCCGCGATTTCCGGACGCCGGGCCAACAGATCGGCGAAATCCTTCCCTTCAAGGATCAGCAATTGGGTGCGCGAGAGCGCCCGCACCGTGGCGCTGCGCAAGCGGCCCGTGCGCAAGGCCATTTCGCCGAAGAAATGCCCCTCGCCCAGGCGGAGCGGCCCGGCTTCCAACTCGATCTGCACCTCGCCCGAGAGGATGAAGAACATGGAGCGCGCCACATCCCCGCGCCGCATGAGCACTTCGCCGGGCTCGGCCGTGTGGGAGGAGAGGAGACGCAGGATTTCCCCGATCCCCGCCGCGTCCAGTTCCGCGAACAGCGGCACGCGCGCCACCATGCCCCAGCTCACCACGAATTCGCGGCGGCGGATCACATCCGCAAACGCGGACGTGATGATGCCCACCGGCAGGGCAATCATGACCAGGCCCGTGATCATGGTGACACCCGCCACCATCCGGCCCGCGAGGGTGATCGGCACCACATCGCCGTAGCCGACCGTCGTGACGGTGACCACCGCCCACCAGGCGGCAAGGGGAATGGACCCGAACTTGTCCGGCTGCGCCTCGTGCTCCACCACATACATGACCGAGGCGGCGAGCAGCACGACGGCGGCAATGATGCCGAGGCACGCTAGCAAGGCATGCCGCTCCAGCCGGATGGCTTCCAAGAGCGAGGCGATGCCCGGCGAATAGCGCGCCAGCTTCATGAAGCGCACAAGGCGGAAAAGCGCAAAAATGCGCAGGTCTGCATTCAGCAGCAGCACCAAGCCGAACGGCATGACCGCCAGAAGATCGATGATGGCGGCAGGGGTCGCGGCATAGCTGAGCCGGGCCCGTCCCGAACGCATTCCGCGAAACCGCGGGTTTTCCGGCGCCGCCCAGAGGCGCAGGCCATATTCGGCCGCGAAGACCACGAACGACACCAGCTCGAACACATGCAGGCCGGCGCGATAGGGCACGCCGATGCTCGGCACGGTTTCCACGACGGCGGCGAAGGTATTGCCAAGAATGAGCGCAATCAGAAGGGTGTGCACGACCTGGGCCGTGGGATCATGGACCGCATCGCGCTCCAGGATCGCGAACATACGCCTGCGCATGGCGTGCCGCGGCAGGCGCCAGAGCGAAAGCTGAGGGGGCGGGTTCTGCCCTTCGGCCGGCATCTGTGGCCGGTTCTCCCTTAAAGCCGGCTGCCGCGCCCGAATGGCCCCACCCGAACGCGCAACACCTTATCGTGGCACGATGCCGGGCCTGCCGACAAAGCCAAATTCACGCCGCCCGACACCAAGCCGCAGCATGGATAATGCGGGCCTCCCCGGCGGAGCGACAGCAGCATGCCGCACCGATACGCGCGGACCGAACCGGCGGGCACGTCTCGCGGTCACCCCAAGAACGCCGGCCGGACCGCCCTCTCGCCTCCGGCAAACCTTGGCCGGCCTTCCGGCGGAAACCCCGTGACCACGGAGCGGCCCGCCTACGCCACCCCCCGGCCCAAAAGCGCCACCGGCATTCGGTCCTGCGTCACGCGCCGAGCGCACCTTCGATGGCCGCCAAGGCCGCGTCCGCCTTGCTGGCATCGGGCCCGCCGCCCTGCGCCATGTCCGGCCGACCGCCACCCCCCTTGCCGCCGAGCGCCTCGACGCCGGCGCGCACGAGCTTTTGCGCATCGAACCGCGCGACGAGATCGGCCGTCACTCCCACCACGAGGCCGGCCTTGCCATCATCGGTGACGCCGACGATCGCGACCACGCCCGAGCCCAGGCGCTTCTTGCCCTCGTCGACCAGGCTCTTCAGATCCTTGAGCTCAATTCCCGAGACCTGTTTCGCCATCAGTTTCACATCGCCCACGGTGCGCAGCGGCTCTTCGCCACCGGCGCCGCCCATGGCGAGGCGCTTGCGGGCGTCTGCAAGGTCGCGCTCCAGCTTGCGCCGCTCTTCCACCAGGGCCATGATGCGCGCATCCAGATCCGCCGGAACGGTCTTCAGGCTCGCGGACGCCGACTGCAAGGCGGCATTGGCCGCATTGAGGTGGTGGCGGGCGGTCGTTGCTGTCAGCGCTTCGATGCGCCGCACGCCGGACGCAACCGCGCTCTCCGACACGATCGAAACGATACCGATATCGCCGGTGCGCGACACATGGGTGCCGCCGCACAATTCCACCGAATACGGCGCGCCATTGCCGGGGTCGGTCCCCATGGAGACGACCCGAACCTCGTCGCCATATTTCTCGCCGAACAGCGCCCGCGCCCCGGATTCGATGGCTTCGTCCACCGCCATGAGACGGGTGTCGACGGGCTCGTTCCGCAGCACATAGGCGTTGGCGATGTCCTCCACCTGCGCAACCTCGGCGTCGGACAAGGGCTTGGGATGGCTGAAATCGAACCGCAGCCGGTCCGGCGCCACGAGCGAGCCCTTCTGGGCCACATGGTCACCGAGCACGCGGCGCAGCGCTTCGTGCAGCAGGTGGGTGGCCGAATGGTTTGCCCGGACGGCCGAACGTCGCTCATGGTCCACCGACAGCGAAACCGCCGCACCGACCCGGAGCGAACCTTCCTTCACCCTGACATCGTGGACGAACAGGTCGCCCAGCTTCTTCTGGGTGCCGAGGATATCAGCGACGACGCCCTCGCCCGCAAGCCGTCCGCTATCGCCCACCTGCCCGCCGGACTCCCCATAGAAGGGGGTCTGGTTCATCACCAGCAGGCCCTGCTCGCCCGCCTCCAGTTCGGCAACCTCGGCCCCGTCACGAACCAGGGCGCGCACCACGCCTTCCGCGCTCTCCGTGTCGTAGCCGAGGAATTCCGTTGCCCCCTCGCGTTCGCGCAGGGCGAACCAGACCGCATCCGTGGCCGCCTCGCCGGAGCCTTGCCACGCCGCGCGCGCGTCCGCCTTCTGCCGCTCCATGGCGGCCTTGAAGGCATCGGTGTCCACATGGATGCCGCGGCCGCGCAACGCGTCCTCGGTCAGGTCGAGCGGAAAACCATAGGTATCGTAAAGCTTAAAGGCCACATCTCCGGGGAAGCGCGCGCCGCTGGTGAGGCCGGCGCTCTCCTCCTCCAGGATCAGCAGACCCCGCTCGAGGGTACGGCGGAACCGGCGCTCCTCCAGCAGCAGCGTCTCGGTGGCGAGCGCCTCGGCCCGGACGATCTCGGGATAAGCGCGGCCCATCTCCCGCACCAGGATCGGAACCAGGCGATGCAGCAGCGGATCGCGCGCGCCCAAAAGCTGGGCGTGGCGCATGGCACGGCGCATGATTCGCCGCAGGACGTAGCCGCGCCCTTCATTGGAGGGCAGCACGCCATCCGCGGTCAGGAAGACGGAGGCGCGCAGATGATCGGCGATGACGCGATGGCTGGCCTTCTGCGGACCGTCCGGGGAAACGCCGGTCAATTCGGCGACCTCGGCGATGATCGCACGCATCAGGTCGGTTTCGTAATTGTCGTGGGTGCCTTGCAGCAGGGCGGAGATGCGCTCAAGGCCCATGCCGGTATCGATCGAGGGCCGCGGCAGCGCCAGGCGTTCCCCGCCGGGAAGCTGCTCATACTGCATGAACACGAGATTCCAGATCTCGATGAAGCGGTCGCCATCGGCATCGGCCGAGCCCGGAGGGCCGCCGGGAATGTGCGCGCCGTGATCGAAGAAAATTTCCGAACACGGACCGCAGGGGCCGGTGTCGCCCATGGCCCAGAAATTGTCAGAGGTGGAAATGCGGATGATGCGCTCGTCGGGCAGGCCGGCGATCTTCTTCCACAGGGCGTGTGCTTCGTCGTCTTCGGAATAGACCGTGACCAGGAGACGGTCCTTCGCAAGCTCGAACTCGCGCGTCACAAGGTTCCAGGCGAGCTCGATGGCGCGGTCCTTGAAATAATCGCCGAACGAGAAATTGCCGAGCATTTCGAAGAAGGTATGGTGCCGGGCCGTATAGCCGACATTGTCCAGATCATTGTGCTTGCCGCCGGCGCGGACGCATTTCTGCGAGGTCACCGCCCGCGAATAGGGGCGCTTTTCCATGCCGGTAAAGACATTCTTGAACTGCACCATGCCCGCATTGGTGAACATGAGCGTCGGGTCGTTGCGCGGCACCAGCGGCGAGGAGGGCACCGCCTCGTGGCCCTGCCTCACGAAATAATCGACGAAGGTCGACCGGATCTCATTCACGCCGCTCATGTGCCGGCCACCATACCCTTGACTGGATTTCCCCCGACGCGCGGACGGGCGCGACGTCGGTTCTCACACGGCCCGGACAAACGCCAAAGCCCTCATGCGCAAGCGAAGATCGTTTAACGATGCCGTTTCCGCTTGTCCAGAAAAGCGTTTCCGGCGCCTTCGCGCCATGGTGATTATTGCCCGCCCATCGCCTCGCCCCATCTGCGGGATAAAAGCGCTGAGGGCGGACGCGGAAGGCGGAACCGGGCTCCGCCTTCCTGTTCCTGGAAATCCAGGCCGATGCTCAATCCTCGGCGGCCTCGGCGGAGTCGTCATCGTCGGGACCGGCGAGGATCTGCTCGGCGATCAGACCGGCATTCTGGCGCACGGCCGCTTCGATTCGCCCGGCAACTTCGGCGTTCTGCTTCAAGAAGGTCTTGGCGTTCTCGCGCCCCTGGCCAAGCCTCTGGCTGTCATAGGAAAACCAGGAGCCGGACTTTTCCACCACCCCAGCGCGCACGCCGAGATCGAGCAATTCGCCGGTCTTCGAGACGCCTTCGCCATAGATGATGTCGAATTCCACCTGCTTGAACGGGGGGGCCAGCTTGTTCTTCACCACCTTGACGCGGGTCTGGTTGCCGATCACCTCGTCGCGCTCCTTGATCATCCCGATGCGGCGGATGTCGAGGCGGACGGAGGCGTAGAATTTCAAGGCGTTGCCACCGGTCGTGGTTTCCGGCGACCCATACATCACGCCGATCTTCATGCGGATCTGGTTGATGAAGATCACCATGGTGTTGGATTTGGAGATGGACGCCGTCAGCTTGCGCAGGGCCTGGCTCATCAGGCGGGCCTGCATGCCGGGCTGGCTGTCGCCCATCTCGCCGTCCAGTTCGGCGCGGGGGGTGAGGGCGGCGACCGAATCGACCACCAGCACATCCACCGCGCCGGAGCGCACCAGCGTGTCGCAGATCTCCAGCGCCTGCTCGCCCGCATCCGGTTGGGAAATAAGGAGATCGTCCAGGTTCACACCCAGCTTGCGGGCATAGATGGGATCAAGCGCGTGCTCGGCATCGATGAAGGCGCAAACGCCGCCCTTTTTCTGAGCTTCTGCAACGGTATGCAGGGCCAGCGTGGTCTTGCCGGACGATTCGGGGCCGAAGATCTCGACCACCCGTCCGCGCGGCAGACCGCCGATGCCCAGCGCGATGTCCAATCCCAGCGACCCGGAAGGAATGCTTTCAATTTCAATGGCTTTGCCGCTCTTGCCGAGCCGCATGATCGAGCCCTTGCCGAAATGCCGCTCGATCTGTGAGAGCGCGGCGTCGAGCGCTTTCGTCTTATCCATGGAGGAACCTTCGACGAGTCTGAGTGTGGACTGAGTCATCGCTGTGCTCTCCGCCGCGTGCAAGGATTATTCGTTTACGCCCGAATTTGTACCTGTTTTGTTCGATGTTCGCAATATGTTCCGGTCAAGTTCGGCGCTTATCGCTAAGTTTCCGTGAATCTTCCGCGCGCCGAAATTTCAATGCGCTTTTCGGCGCCGAAATGCGCATCGAAGCGCAGGTCTCCGCCGCGTCATACGGCTGTAACATCGCGGCCCTAGGAGAGCCGTGTAAACGGTTACATACATCCGAGGAGCCGGCTTGGCGCGCACCGTCACCATCCGCACCGTCGCCGAGCGCGCCGGCTGCTCCATCGCCACCGTCAGCCGCGTCATCAACGGCACGGCGCGGGCGAGCGCGGAGGCGGAGGCGCGCGTGCGCGCCGCCATCGCCGAGCTGAGCTTCCGCCCGAGCGAGATCGGCCGTTCGCTGAAGACCCTGCGCACCCGCACCGTCGGCGTGGTCATCCCCAGCCTGACCAATCCGGTGTTCGCCAGCTCCGTCGCCGGCATCGAGGCGGAAGCGCGCGTGCGCGGCCATGCGCTGCTGGTGACCGCCACCGACTACGACCCAGCCCGCGAGCGCGCCGTGGTGGACACGCTGGTGGCCCAGAGCGTGGCCGGGCTCGTGCTCACCGTGGCCGATCCGGATGCCAATTCCACCCTCGACATGCTGGATGCCGAGGCCATCCCCTATGTCCTGGTCTATAACGAGCCGCAGCGCATTTCCCGCCCCGCCGTGACGGTGGACAATGCCGGCGCCACCCGCGCCCTCACCGAGGCGCTGATCGCCCAGGGGCACCGGCGCATCCTGTTCATTGCCGGCCGCTTCTCCTCGTCCGATCGCTCGCGGTTGCGCCACCAGGGCTATCTCGCCGCCATGGGCGCGGCCGGCCTTCCCCCTGAGCCGGTGCTGGAACTGGACTATATCGCCGACGCCCCGGCCCATCGCGCGGCGCTGGAAGGCCTGTTCGCCGCCCGGGCGCGGCCCACCGCGATGATCTGTTCCAACGATCTGCTGGCGCTCTCCATCATCGCCGCCGTGCGCGCCATGGGGCTTTGCGTGCCCGGCGACATGTCGGTGGCGGGGTTCGACGGCATCGCCATCGGTCGGCTGGTGACGCCGGAACTCTCCACCGTGGACCAGCCGACCCGCCTCATGGGCGCGCGCGCCATCGAGCGGCTGTTCGACATGTTCGAGGGCGCGACGGGACGGGCGGTGGAACACCTGCCCTATCATCTGCGCCTCACCGGCACCCTGGCCGCCGCGCCGCCGGACCCCGGCGCCGCCCCCCGTTTCTCCGGTTCGCCCGCGGGCGGATCGCGCACCCCGGCCGCCTGACGGCCCGCCTTTCGTACCGCGTTTGCGACCCCGTCCGGCTCGCCCGGCCGGGCACCCCTTTGTGCGACCACATGAAAGACCAAGGCATGACCTTCTCAGCGCTGAAGTCCCTGCTCGCCGCGCCGCTGCTCGCGGCCGCCGTGCTGCCCGCCACCCTCGCCCCCGCCCAGGCGGCGGATGCCATCTGCTACAATTGCCCCACCGAATGGGCCGATTGGGGCAGCATGCTCAAGGCCATCAAGGCCGACACCGGCGTCGAGGTGCCGCCGGACAACAAGAATTCCGGCCAGTCCCTGGCCCAGATCATCGCCGAGAAGGCGAGCCCGGTGGCGGATGTCGCCTATCTCGGCGTCACCTTCGGCATCAAGGCCAAGGAAGCCGGCGTCACCCAGGCCTATGAGCCGAAGAATTTCTCGCAGATCCCCGCCGGCCTGAAGGATCCCGAGGGCCATTGGTTCACCATCCATTCCGGCACGCTCGGCCTGTTCATCAACAAGGATGCGCTCGGCGGCGCGCCGGTGCCGGCCTGCTGGGCGGACCTCCTGAAGCCCGAATACAAGGGCATGGTGGGCTATCTCGACCCGTCCAGCGCCTTCGTGGGCTATGTGGGCGCGGTGGCGGTGAACAACGCGCTCGGCGGCTCGCTGGAGAATTTCGGCCCCGGCCTCGACTTCTTCAAGAAGCTCGCCGCCAACCAGCCGATCGTGCCGAAGCAGACCTCCTATGCCCGTGTGGTCTCCGGCGAGATCCCGATCCTGTTCGATTATGACTTCAACGCCTATCGCGCCAAATACAGCGAGAAGGGCAATTTCGCCTTCGTCATCCCCTGCGAGGGCTCGATCGTCGTTCCCTATGTGATGACCATGGTGAAGAACGACCCGCACCCCGAAGCGGCCAAGAAGGTGCTGGACTATGTGCTGTCCGACAAGGGACAGGCCATGTGGGCCGCCGCCTATCTGCGCCCGGTGCGCGACGTGCCGCTGCCGAAGGAAGTCGCCGACCGCTTCCTGCCCGCCGCCGATTACGCCCGCGCCAAGCCGGTGGACTACGGCAAGATGGAGAGCGTGCAGAAGGGCTTTTCGGACAAGTATCTCGCCGAGGTGAAATAGGCCCGCCCCGCCACGGGCGCCCCACAAAAGCCCTCTCCCGCCTGCGGGGGAGGGTTGGGAGGGGGCCGGAGCGCGGCGGGACGCTAAGCCGCCGACGGTCTAAGGCTTCGGCGCCGCAAGGGATCCTGCCACGGGCGGAAGCGTGCCGTAGCCGGCTGCATTCCCCCTCCCCAGCCCTCCCCCGCACGCGGGAGAGGGAGGCGCCAGCGGGCGGGTGAGGGCGGAGGGGGCCGGAGCGCGGCGGGACGCTGCCGAAGGAGGTCGCCGACCGCTTCCTGCCCGCCGCCGATTACGCCCGCGCCAAGCCGGTGGACTACGGCAAGATGGAGAGCGTGCAGAAGGGCTTCTCGGACAAGTATCTCGCCGAGGTGAAATAGGCCCGCCCCGCCCCTGAAAGCCCTCTCCCGCCTGCGGGGGAGGGTTGGGAGGGGGCCGGAGCGCGGCGGGAAGCTAAGCCGCCGACGGTCTAAGGCTTCGGCGCCGCAAGGGATCCTGCCACGGGCGGAAGCGTGCCGTAGCCGGCCGCATTCCCCCTCCCCAGCCCTCCCCCGCAAGCGGGAGCATTCCCCCTCCCCAGCCCTCCCCCGCAAGCGGGAGAGGGAGGCGCCAGCGGGCGGGTGAGGGCGGAGGGGGCCGGAGCGCGGCGGGAAGCTAAGCCGCCGACGGTCTAAGGCTTCGGCGCCGCAGGGGATCTTGCGACGGGCGGAAGCGTGCCGTGCCCGGCCGCATTCCCCCTCCCCAGCCCTCCCCCGCACGCGGGAGAGGGAGCGGACGCGGGTTCAGCCACGCGGGATGCCGTCCCACCCCAAAAAAACCTCCCCCGCACGCGGGAGAGGGAGCCAATTCTGATCCCCGACACAGGCACTTCCATGAACAGCGCCGATCGACTGGCCAATATCCTGCTGCTGCCGCTCGGCGTGTTCGTGCTCGCCTTCTTCCTGCTGCCTTTGGTGCGGGTGGTGGCGGTGGCCGGCGAGGGGCCGAACGGGGTGGCGGAATATCTGGTCATCCTCACCAATCCCCGCCATTTCGCGACCCTCATCGCCACCCTCACGCTCTCCGCCGGGGTGACGCTGGCGACGCTCGCCATCGGCACGGTGGTGGCGCTGTTCCTGGCGCAGAACCGCTTTTACGGCCGTCCCTTCCTCGTCTCCCTGCTCACCTTGCCGCTCGCCTTTCCCGGCGTCGTAGTGGGCTTCATGATCATCCTGCTGGCCGGCCGGCAAGGATTGCTCGGCGGCCTCACCCAGAGCCTCGGGCTGGGCAGGCTGGTGTTCGCCTATTCCATGGCCGGCCTGTTCGCGGGCTATGTGTATTTCTCCCTGCCGCGCGTGCTGGTGACGCTGATGGCGGCGGCGGAAAAGCTCGATCCGGCGTTGTCGGAGGCCGCGCGCTCGCTGGGCGCGGGACGGTTCGAGGTGCTGCGCGACGTGATCCTGCCGGGGCTCGCGCCGGCGCTGATGGCCTGCGGCGCCATCGCGTTCGCCACCGCCATGGGGGCGTTCGGCACCGCGTTCACGCTCGCCACCCGCATCGATGTGCTGGCGATGACGATCTATACGGAATTCACCCTGGCGGCGAACTTCTCCAGCGCCTGCGCTTTGTCGCTGGCGCTCGGGCTGATCACCTGGGGCGTGCTGGCGGCGACTCGCAATTTCGCCGGTGCCGGCGTCGCGGCGGCGGGGTGAGGGATATGCGCGCGAACCCTCTCGTCTTCGGCTTCCAGCTGCTGATCACGCTGCTTGCGGCCGCTTTTCTGGTTGTACCGGCCCTCACGAGCATACTTGCGGGCCTTACGGTCAATTATTTCCAGGGGGTGCGCTCCGGCCTCACCCTGGAATGGGTGGCGCAGGTGTGGGGGCTTTATGCCCCGACCATCTTCCGCTCGATCCTGATCGCCCTCGGCACGCTGGCCGTCACCTTGCTGATCGGCGTGCCCGCCGCCTGGGCGCTGGTGAGGAAGCCCGGCCGCTTCTCGCGGCTGGTGGAGGAGATCGTGACCCTGCCCGTCGCCATCCCCGGCCTTGCGCTGGCGCTGGCGCTGATCCTCGCCTATGGCGGCATCCGCGCGTTCCGGGCGAGCGATGCCTTCATCCTGGTCGGGCATGTGCTCTACACCTTGCCCTTCATGCTGCGCGCGGTGATGGCGGTGCTCGCGGCGGTGGACGTGCGCACGCTGGAGGAAGGCGCGGCGAGTCTGGGCGCCTCGCCCTGGCAGCGTTTCATCCAGGTGGTGGTGCCCAATGCGCGGCCCGGCATCCTTGCCGGCGCGCTCATGGTGGTGACGCTCTCCATCGGCGAATTCAACCTCACCTGGATGCTGCACACCCCTCTGACCGCCACTTTGCCGGTGGGGCTGGCCGACAGCTATGCCTCCATGCGGCTCGAAATCGCGAGCGCCTATACGCTCGTCTTCTTCATCATGATCGTGCCCCTGCTGCTCGCCATCCAGTTCGTCGGCGGCGAGCGCCGGGCCATGGACCGGAAGACCCGCCCGTGAGCCAATCCCCCCTCTCCGCGCCCGCCCTCGCGGTCCAGGGCGCCGCCATCGCGCTGACGCGCTGCGCGAAAACCTTCGCCGACGGCACCCGCGCCCTGGAGCCGCTGGATCTCTCCATCGCGGCCGGCGAGACGCTGGTGCTGCTCGGCCCCTCGGGCTGCGGCAAGACCACCACCCTGCGCATCATCGCGGGTCTCGAAGCCCCCGATGCCGGCGGCACCGTGACCTTCGACGGCGCCGACGTGACCGCCCTGCCCATCGAGAAACGCCACGTGGGCATGGTGTTCCAATCCTATGCTTTGTTCCCCAACATGAATGTGGTGGAGAACGTCTCCTATGGCCTGCGCGTGCGCGGCGTGCCCAAGGCGGAGCGGCTGAAGCGCGCCGCCGAGGTGCTGGAGATGATGCGCATCGATCAGCTCGCGACCCGCCACATCGACCAACTCTCCGGCGGCCAGCGCCAGCGCGTCGCGCTCGCCCGGGCGCTTGCCGTGCGGCCCCGCGCGATCCTGCTGGACGAACCCCTCACCGCGCTCGACGCCGCCTTGCGGGAACATCTGCGCACGGAGATCGACGCGCTTTTGCGCTCGCTCGCCATCACCGCCATTTATGTCACCCACGATCAGGCGGAAGCGCTCGCGCTGGGCGACCGGATCGTGGTGATGCGCCAGGGCGCCATCGCCCAGATCGGCACCCCGCGGGAGATCTATTTTCACCCCGCCGACGCCTTCGTCGCCGGCTTCGTCGGCACCACGAACCGCCTGGAGGGCAGCATCCGGAACGGCCGCTTCGAGACCGCCGCCGGCGTCCTGCCCCATGCCGGCGCGGATACGGCGCAGGCGGCGCTGGCCTTCCGCCCGGAAGTGGCGCGCATCTGCCCGCCGGAGGAGACCGGCCTTCACTTCACCATCGCCCAGGTGCATTTCCTCGGCGCGCGCCAGCGCGTGGTGCTCGCCGCGCCCGACGGCAGCCGCATCATCGTTGAAACCGCTCCCGAGGAACCGCTGGCGCTCGGCGCGCGCGTGGGCCTCGCCATCGACCCTTCCCGCCTCGTTCCGGTGTAACCCTCATGCTCATTGCCCAGATCACCGATACCCATATCCGCACGCCCGGCGCGCTGGCCTATGGGGTGGTGGACACCGCCGCCTTCCTCGAACGGGCGGTGGCCCATCTGATGACGCTCGCCCCGCGGCCCGACGTGGTGCTGGTGACGGGAGACCTCACCGATTTCGACCAGCCGGAGGAATATGCCCGCTTCCGCGCGCTCACGGCCGCGGTGCCCATACCGCTGCTGCCCATTCCCGGCAATCACGACAGCACAAGCGGCGTCGCGACGGCGTTCCCTGAGATCGCGGCGCGGGCGCAGGCCGGCAAGCTGAACTATGTGGAGGAGGCGTTTCCCGTTCGCCTCGTGATGCTGGATTCGTCCGTGTCCGGCGCCTCCCACGGCGAACTCGGCGCGGCAACCCTCGCCTGGCTGGACGCGACGCTGGCCACGGCGCCGGACCGGCCGGCGCTGATCGCCCTGCACCATCCGCCGTTCCTCACCGGCATCAACCATATGGACGTGCAGAACCTGCGCGATGCGGACGCCTTGGAACAGGTTGTGTCGCGGCACGCCCAGGTTCTCGCGGTGGTGTGCGGGCATGTCCACCGCACCGTTTTCACCCGCTTCGCCGGAGTGACGGCCTCCATCTGCCCGTCGACGGCCCATGCGGTGACGCTCGATTTCGACCCGGCCGGCGCGCCGACCTTCCACCTGGAGCCGCCCGCCCTGCACCTGCACCGATTCGCCGACGAACGGCTCGTAACCCATACGAGTTTCATCGGAACCTACGACGGGCCGCATCCCTTCTTCGGGCCGGACAAGGCTCTGCTGGGCTGAAGTTCGCGGGCGCGGCTAAAGCTCGCTTTCCTGCGAGGCCTCCTGGAGGCGGCGGAGCGTCAGGTCCAGATGGCGCTCCAGCACGAGATGCAATCTTTCCTTGTCCCGCGCCTCCAGTGCAGCCGTCATTTCGATATGCTGCTTGACCGCCTCGGTCCAGATTTTCGGCTTGTCGTTGCCGATGAACCGCACCCGGCGCAGCCGCTCCTGCACGGTGCGGTGAAACCGCGCGAGCGTCTCGTTGTGGGACATATCCACCAGTAATTGGTGCAGTTGCTGGTTCCGCTTGAAATAAGCGAGGCGATTGCGCGCCTCGAAGTCGGCGATCATCTCGTCATGGGTGCTGCGGAAGTGGGCGATCTCATCGTCGCTCGCGATTTCGCACGCGATGCGCGCGCAGGTCTGCTCGATCGCGCCCAGCGCGCGCATCATGTCGATGGTCTCGACCAGCGCAAACTTGCGGATGATGGCGCCCTTGTTGCGCACCAGGTCCACCAGACCTTCGCTGGCGAGCGTCTTCAACGCCTCGCGCAAAGGCGTTCGGGAAACGCCGAGTGATTTTCCCAACTGAACTTCATTGATCCTGCTTCCGGGATCCAGGCGCCCTTCCACGATCATGTCGCGAATACGCATGGCGACTTCATCATGCAGCGTGCGCTGCTGAATCGGCACCTCCTGATAATCCACGGCGGCGGTTGGCCCACGGAGCAAGGTCACGGCAAACTCGAAGTTGTTCCCTCTCGTGTCTAGCGCAAAAAAAAATGCTTGCAAGCGGCTGCCCACTGCGTGCAGAACACTGTATGCACTTTGAGAGGGCGGCGACAGATCGCCCCTTGGGAGGAGCCGAGCATGGGATTTTCCGCCGCCATCAGCGGGCAGGATCGGTGTGTCATGGGCCTCGCCATGGGCGACCCCGGTGGCATCGGCGCCGAGCTTGCCGCCAAGATGCTCACCGACCCCGTCGTCAGCGCCGCCATGCAGCTGGTGGTTCTTGGCAACCGGTGGATGCTGGATGCCGGCGCGGCAACCTGCGGCGTCCACCTCGATCTTCCCGCCCTTCCGCTTGAGGGCTTGACGCGCGACGCCATCGCTGCCGTCGGCCGCCATCTGATGGTGGAGGTGGGCGGGCCGGCCGATCTCAGCCACCTGCCGGCCGGCGAACCGACCCGCGAGGGCGGCGCCTTCGCGCTGGAGAATTTCCGCACCGGCATCCGCCTCGCCCATGCGGGCGTGCTGGACGCGCTGTGCTTCACGCCCTTCAACAAATACGCGATGCGCCTCGCCTATCCCCCGTACCAGGACGAGATCGTCTTCATTTCGGAGATCCTCGGCCCGGGCACCGGGGTCGCGGAATTCAACGTCGCCGACATCTGGACCGGGCGCGTCACCTCCCATGTGCCGCTCTCGCAGGTCGCCCCGCTCATCACCCGCGAGGCGGTGCTGGGGCGGCTCGTGATGACGGATCGCATCATGCGCGCCGGCGGGGTCGCCCATCCGAAGATCGCGGTGGCGGGGCTCAATCCCCACGCCGGCGACAACGGCAATTTCGGCCGCGAGGAAATCGAGGTGATCGCCCCCGCCGTCGCCGAGGGCCGCGCCCGCGGCATCGATTGCGACGGGCCGTTCTCCCCGGACACGGTGTTCGTGCGCGCCAGCCGGGGCGACTTCAATTCCGTGCTGACCATGTATCACGACCAGGGTCAGATCGCGATGAAGCTGATGAATTTCGAGAAGGGCGTGGTCCTGTTCGGCGGCTTCCCCTTCCCCATCTGCACGCCGGCCCACGGCACCGCCTACGACATCGCGGGCGAAGGCAAGGCGCATCCGGGCGCCATGCGCGCCACGCTGCTGCTGGCCGCAAGCCTCGCATCCGGCAGGGCGGCCCCTGCCCCAATTGTGACGTCAAGCGCCGCCGCCTCCGCCTGAGGGGTCATCGAGCGACGAAGAATAAGGGAGATTGTTGTCGTGGATTCTTTCCCGATGGTAGACGCGCACGTCCATTTCTGGGATCCGACCACCCAGAATTATCCCTGGCTGTGCGAGAAGCCGCTGATTCCGTTCCGCTACGGCGATTACTCGGCGATCTGCCGCAAATACTATCCCGAGGACTATAAGAAGGACGCCAAGGGCCACCAGGTGGTGAAGACCGTCTATATCGAGGCGGAATGGGACCCCACCGATCCCATCGGCGAGATGGAATTCATCGCCGAGATGCGCAAGCAGACCGGCTGGCCGAACGTCGCCGTCGGGCAGGCCTGGATGGACCAGCCCGATGTCGCCGAGGTGCTGGCGCGCCTCGCCGCCTTCCCGTTCGTGCGCGGCGTGCGCCACAAGCCCGTCGGCAGCAAGACGCCGGGCACCTCGGTGCAGAGCACCATGATGGACCCGGTGTGGCGGAAGGGCTTCGCGCGCCTGAAGGAAAACGGCCTCAGCTTCGATCTCCAGACCCATTGGTGGCACCTGGACGATGCCGCGGACCTCGCCCGCGCCTATCCCGACACGCAGATCATTCTGCTGCATTCCGGCCTGCCGGCGAACCGCAGCGAAAACGGCATCACCGGCTGGAAGGCCGCCATGCGCGCCTTCGCCAAGTGCCCGAACGTTGCGGTGAAGATCTCCGGCATCGGCCTGCCGGGCATTCCCTGGACGGTGGAGAACAACCGCGACATCGTCCTCTCCATCATCGATTTCTTCGGCGTGGACCGCTGCATGTTCGGCAGCAACTTCCCGGTCGACAGCGTCTGCGGCGATCTCGATACGATCTTCAGCGGCTACAAGACCATCACCTCGGGCTTCTCCCTGGAAGAGCGCACCAAGCTGTTCCACGACAATGCGATCCGCTTCTATGCCATCGACTAGGCTCACATTCGCCTATATCGGCGTCGGCCTGATGGGCGGCCCCATGGCCGCGCGTCTCGTCGCGTGCGGGCACGAGGTGCACGCCTATGACGTCAGCGCCGAGCGCCTCGCCCAGGCCGTGGCTGCGGGCGCCCGGCCCGCTCTCGATCCCGCCGATGCGGTGGCTGGCGCGACGGCCGTGCTGCTCAATTTGCCGACGCCGGCCGCGGTCGAGCAGGCGGTGTTCGGCCCGGACGGCGTCGCGCGGGTCATGCGCCCGCCGCAGGTGCTGGTGGATTTCTCCACCATCGAGGTGGAGCGCTGCCGCGCCTTCGCCGCCCGCCTTTCGGACCGGACCCGCTGCGCGTGGATCGACGCCCCGGTTTCCGGCGGTCCCCCCGCTTCGGCTGAAGGGAAACTCGCCGTCATGGCCGGTGGCCCGGACGGCGAGATCGCCCGCCTCGCGCCGCTGTTCGCCGACATTTCCTCGGCCTTCACCCATGTCGGGCCCACCGGTGCCGGGCTGACCGCCAAGATGGTCAGCCAATTGATGGTGTCCTGCCTCTATGTCGTGCTGGCGGAAGGCGCGAAGCTCGCCGAACGGGCGGGCATCGATGTGGCCCGCATTCCCGCCTGCGTCGCCGGCGGGCATGCGGACGGGGAATTGCTGCGCCAGATCTTCCCGCGCTTCGCCGAGCGGGATTTCCGCCCGCGCGCCTATACCCGCCAGCTGGTCAAGGACATGCACATGGTGAAGGAGCTGGCGGACGCCGCCGGCGCCCCGACCCCCATGATGGACGAGGCGCTGCGCCTCTACGACCGCTACGTCGCCCTCGGCGGCAGCGAGCGCGACACCTCGGCCATTCTCGAACTCTACGATCACGATGCGCAGCCGCGCCACGCTTCGGCGTGAGTGAGGCCCAGCGAAGGAAAGCTAGCGATGTCTTCCAGCACCTCGAACCTCCCGCAGACCTACGGCTTCGTCGGGCTCGGCGCCATGGGCGCGGCCATGGTGGAGCGCGCGCGCGGCAAGGGCCTCGCCGTCCATGTCTATGATCTCGACCAGGGTGCCGTGGAGCGCGCCGTCGCGCTCGGCGCCACCGCCGCCGCCAGCCCGCGCGCGGTGGCCGACGTGGCCGAGATCGTCTTCTCGTCCCTGCCGACCCCGGCCATCGTGGAACATGTGGCGCTGGGCGAGAACGGCCTCTGCGACGGCGGCGCGCTGCGCCATTACATCGATATGTCCACCATCGGCCCGACCATGATCCGCCATGTGGCGGAGGTGCTCGGAAAGCGCGGCATCGCCACCCTGGATGCGCCGGTGAGCGGCGGCCCCATCGGCGTCGTCAACGGCACGCTGGCGGTGATGACCGCCGGCCCGAAGGCGACGGTGGAAAAGGCGCGCCCGTTCTTCGACAGCTTCGCCCGCACCGTGGTGGAGATCAGCACCGAGGTCGGCCAGGCGCAGACGGTCAAGCTTGCGAACAACATCCTCACCGCCACCAACATGATCGCCGTGGGCGAGGCGATGGCGTTCGCGGAGAAGGGCGGCATCGATCCCGCGCTGCTGTTCCAGGTGATCAATGCCGGCTCGGGCCGCTCCTGGGTGTCGGAAGTGGCCTATCCCAACTTCGTCGTGCCGCGCACCTACAACCAGAATTTCCGCACCGAGCTGATGCACAAGGACGTGGTGCTGTGCCTGGAAGAGGCGGACCGCGCCGGCGTGCCCATGTGGCTCGGCGCCTCGGTGCGGCAGATGTGGCAGTTTTTCATGAGCCAGGGCATGGGCAAGGATGATTGCTCGCGCATCTCCGCGGTGATCGAGGACTGGGCCGGCGTCGAGCCGGCGCCCCCCAAGACGCGCGACGCGGCCTGAGCCGCAGTCTTTTCACAATCCAACAGGCCACGCGAGGTGGCGGGAGCAGACCATGCGGATACTCAAGGAAGGGCGCCAGAGCGCCGACAAGGCAGCCGACCAGGCCAAGGTGCGCGCCGTGGTGGAAGGCATTCTCGCCGACATCGAGGCGCGCGGCGACGAGGCGGTGCGCGCGCTTTCGGTGAAGTTCGACGGCTGGGACCGCGCCGACTATCGCCTCACCGACCGCGAGATCCGCGACTGCCTGAGTGAGCTTTCGGCCCGCGATATCGAGGACATCAAGTTCGCCCAGGAGCAGGTGCGCAATTTTGCCCAGCACCAGCGCGCGGCGCTCCTGGACATCGAGGTGGAAACCCTGCCGGGCGTCGTGCTCGGCCATAAGAACATCCCGGTGAATTCGGTCGGCTGCTACGTGCCGGGCGGCAAATATCCGCTGCTCGCCTCCGCCCATATGTCCGTTGTCACGGCGAAGGTGGCGGGCGTGCCGAATATCGTCACCTGCGCCCCGCCGTTCCACGGCAAGCCGGCGCCCGCCATCGTCGCTGCCCAGCATCTCGCCGGCGCGGACGTGATCTATTGCTTCGGCGGTGTGCAGGCGGTCGGCGCCATGGCCATCGGCACCCAGACCATTTCGCCGGTGGACATGCTGGTCGGCCCCGGAAACGCCTTCGTCGCGGAAGCCAAGCGCCAGCTGTTCGGCCGTGTGGGCATCGACCTGTTCGCCGGCCCCACGGAAACCCTCGTCATCGCCGACGAGAGCGTGGATGCGGAAATGTGCGCCACCGACCTGCTCGGCCAGGCGGAGCACGGGCCCAACTCCCCCGCCATTCTCCTCACCAATTCCGAGAAGCTGGCGCGCGAGACCATGGCGGAGGTGGAACGCCTGCTGACCATCCTGCCCACGGGCGAGATCGCCGCGAAATCCTGGGCCGATTACGGCGCCGTGATCGTGTGCGACGATTATGAGGAAATGGTCCGCGAGGCCGACCGCATCGCCTCCGAGCACGTGCAGGTGATGACCCGCGACCCGGATTATTTCCTCAACAACATGCGCAATTACGGCGCCCTGTTCCTCGGCCCGCGCACCAATGTGGCGTTCGGCGACAAGGTGATCGGCACCAATCACACCCTGCCGACGCTGGGCGCCGCCCGCTACACCGGCGGGCTCTGGGTGGGCAAGTTCATCAAGACCGTCACCTACCAGAAGGTGCTCACCGACGCCGCTTCGGCGATGATCGGGGAATATTGCTCGCGCCTGTGCATGCTGGAAGGCTTCGCCGGCCATGCCGAGCAGGCCAACATCCGCGTGCGGCGCTATGGCGGGCGCAATATCCCCTATGCCACGGCGGCGGAATAGGGGGCGCACATGAACGTCCTCGACAGCACCGCGGGCGGCTACGCGCCCGCCTTCAACCTCACCGGCAAGCGCGCCCTCATCAGCGGCGCCGGGCGCGGCATCGGCCTCGCCTCGGCGCGCACGCTCGCGGCCATGGGCGCCCATGTCACCCTCGCCGCCCGGACGGCGGACGAGATCGAAGCGGCGGCGGACGAGATCGCCCGCGCCGGCGGCTCGGCCGATACGCTGACCCTGGACGTGAGCGCGGTGGAGACCATTCCCGCCGCGCTGGAGGCACACGCGCCCTACGACATCCTGGTGAACAACGCCGGCACGAACCGCACCAAGCCGTTCCTCGACGTGCCGGTGGAGGATTTCGACGTCATCATGGGGCTCAACGTTCGGGCCGCCTATTTCATGGCGCAGGCGGTGGCGCGCGGCATGGTGGCGGCGGGCCGAGGCGGCTCGATCATCCACATGTCCTCGCAGATGGGCCATGTGGGCGCCGCCACGCGCACCGTCTATTGCGCCTCGAAATGGGCCATGGAGGGCATGAGCAAGGCCATGGCGGTCGACCTCGCGCCCTACGGCATCCGCGTCAACACGCTGTGCCCGACCTTCATCGAGACGCCGCTCTCCGGGAATTTCCTGAGCAATCCCGCGTTCCGCGCCGAGGTGCTGAACAAGATCAAGCTCGGCCGCATCGGCAAGGTGGAAGACCTGATCGGCGCGGTGGTGTTCCTCGCCTCCGATGCCTCCGCCCTGATGACCGGCTCGTCCCTCGTGATCGACGGCGGCTGGACCGCCGACTGACGGCGCCGCCCACAAATGGAGTGTGTTTCATGCTGCTCGAAGGCAAGGTCGCCATCATAACCGGTGCGGCCTCCGAACGCGGGATCGGCCGCGCCACGGCGAAGCGGTTCGCCGATGAAGGCGCGCGGGTGGTGATCGTCGATCTCGACGCCCTCGCCGCCGAAGCCGCCGCCGCCGCCCTCGGCGCCGCGCATCGCGGCTTCGCCTGCGACGTCGCCGACCCGGACCAGTGCCACGCGCTGATCGCCGCCGTGCTGGCGGAATACGGGCAGATCGACATCGTGGTGAATGCCGCGGGCGTCAGCCAGAGCGACAGCCTGATGGAGATCACGCAGGAGAAGTTCGACCTCGTGATCGACGTGAGCCTGCGCGGCAGCCTCAACATGTGCCAGGCGGCGGTGCCGCACATGCGCGAAAGCGGCGGCAGCATCGTGTGCTTCGGCTCCGTCGCCGCCCAGCGCGGCGGCGGCCTGTTCGGCGGGCCGCACTACGCCGCCGCCAAGGGCGGGGTGCACAGCCTGACGAAATCCCTGGCGCGCGAACTCGGCAAGGACCGCATCCGCGTCAATGCCGTCTCGCCCGGGACCATCGATACCGACATCTTCCAGGGCAAGATGAGCGCGGAGCGCAAGGCGCAGATTGCCGCCGACATCCCGCTCGGCCGCCTCGGCGCGGCGGACGACGTCGCCTGCGTCTGCCTGTTCCTGGCCTCCGACCTCGCCCGTTTCGTCACCGGCTCCATCCTCGACGTGAACGGCGGGCAATTCATCCACTGACGCGTCCGGCCGGCGCGCGCCGCCGGCCCAACACCACATCCGCGCCAACGCGGTTCGCACCAACAGGGAGATGAAGACATGGCCTCGGTCGAAGTTCGTGACGTCAGGAAGCGGTTCGGCGCCGCCGCGATCATCGACGGCGTGTCGATCGACATTACCGACGGCGAATTCGTCGTTCTGGTCGGCCCGTCGGGCTGCGGGAAATCCACCCTGCTGCGCATGATCGCGGGGCTGGAGAGCATTTCCGACGGCGAGATCCGCATCGCCGACCGGGTGGTGAACGAGGTGCCGCCCAAGCAGCGCGACATCGCCATGGTGTTCCAGAACTATGCCCTCTACCCGCACATGACGGTGCGCGCCAACATGGGCTTCTCGCTGGATTTGCAGCGCGCGCCCAAGGCCAAGGTCGAGGAGCGGGTGGACCGCGCCGCCCAGATCCTCGGGCTTTCCCATCTGCTGGACCGCTTCCCGCGCCAATTGTCCGGCGGCCAGCGCCAGCGCGTCGCCATGGGCCGGGCGATCGTGCGCGATCCGCAGTTGTTCCTGTTCGACGAGCCGCTCTCCAACCTCGACGCCAAGCTGCGCGTGACCATGCGGGCCGAAATCAAGGAGCTGCACCAGAAGCTCGGCACCACCATGATCTACGTCACCCACGACCAGATCGAGGCCATGACCATGGCCGACAAGATCGTGGTGATGCGCGACGGCCAGGTGGAGCAGATCGGCGCCCCGCTGGAGCTTTACGACACTCCGGCCAACCAGTTCGTCGCCGGCTTCATCGGCTCGCCGGCCATGAATTTCCTCAATGGCCGGATCACGCCCTCCGGCTTCGCGCTCGGGGACGGCATCGTGCTGCCGCTCCAGACCCGCGCGGCGAAGGCCGGGCCGGCTGTGTACGGCGTGCGGCCGGAACATCTGCGGCTCGATCCCAAGGGCGTGCCGGTGGAGGTGGTGGTGGTCGAGCCCACCGGCGCGGAGACTCATGTGGTCGCGCGCGTCGCCGGTCAGGACATCAATTGCGTGCTGCGCGAGCGGCTCGCGATCGCGCCGGGCGACCGGCTCACCGTCGCGCCCGACGCGGGCATCGAACACCTGTTCGATGCCGACACGGGCGCGCGGCTGAACTAGCTGCGCAACCGAAGCTCAAAAACAAGGGATCTCGCTTCCGAAGATCCTGGTGGGAGGAAAGCCTGATGACACTGGACCGTCGAACATTCCTGACCGGGGCCGCCGGCGTCGGCCTTGCCGCAAGCACCGATCTTCTCTCCTTCGCGAAGGCCTGGGCCGCCACCAATTCCTGGACGCCCGAGGCGGGGTCCGAATTGCGGATCACGCGGTGGCGCCGCTATCTGGAGGCCGAGGACAAGGCCTTCATGGCGATCACCGAGGCCTTCACCAAGGCCACCGGCACCAAGATCACGGTGGTGTCCGAGAATTGGGACGACATCCAGCCCAAGGCCTCGGTGGCGGTGAACGTGGGCAGCGGCCCGGACATGTTCTGGGGCCTGTTCTCCCTGCCCCACCTGTTTCCGGACCATGCGGTGGACGTCACCGACGTCGCCACTTACCTCGGCGGCAAATACGGCGGCTGGATCGGCGCTTCGTCGACCTTCGGCCGCAGCGGCGACAAGTGGATCTGCATCCCGGTCGCGGTGAACGGCAATTATCTCAATTACCGCATCTCCGCGGTGAAGAAGGCCGGGTTCTCCGAATTCCCGACCACCAACGCCGCCTTCCTCGAACTGTGCAAGGCGATGAAGGCCAACAACACCCCGGCCGGCCTGCCGCTCGGCCGCGCCACCGCCGACGCCAATGCGTGGCTGCACTGGGCGCTGTGGAGCCACAATGCCTCGCTGGTGGACGAGAAGGGCAAGGTCATCATCGACGCGCCGGAAACCGCCGATGCGCTGCGCTATGTGAAGGCGCTCTACGAGACCTTCCTGCCCGGCACCGCCTCCTGGCTCGACCCCACCAACAATGCGGCGTTCGCGGCCGGCGAATGCTATCTCACCAACAACGGCTGCTCGATCTACCAGAACGCGCTGGCGCAATCGAAGGTGCCGGAGGGCGCGGACGCCGGCGCCAAGGAGCAGGCCGCCAAGATGGCGGCGCTCGCCGCCGACATGGACCATGCGGTCTATCCCATCGGCGTCGCCGGCAAGCCGACCGAGCTGCAACTCGCCTTCCCGCTGGTGGCGTTCAAATACACCAAGTATCCGCAGGCCTGTAAGGCGTTCATGGCCTTCCTCATGGAAGCCAACCAGATGAACCCGTGGCTGGAAAGCTCGCGCGGCTATCTGACCCAGACGCTGAACGCCTATGATTCCAACCCGGTTTGGAATTCCGACCCGAAGATCAAGATCTTCCGCGAGGCCACCGCCCGCAGCCTCTGGCCCGGCTTCCGCGGCGCGCTCGACCGGCGCGCGGCGGCCGCGCTGGCCGACTTCATCATCGTCGACATGTTCGCCTCCGTGGCGACCGGCCGCTCCAACGAGAAGGAAGCCATGGCGAACGCGGCGCGTTCGGCCCAGCGCATCTATCGCTGAGCCGCCTCGCCCCTCGACCGGCCGCCCGGCGTTCCCCGCCGGGCGGTCCCGATGCCCGCGGACAGCGCAGAGAGCCAGGATGAGCCTCATCATGAACGCCCAAGACGCCATTGCGAACGTGGCAACGAAGCCGGAAACGCCCGTCCGCCGCTCGCGGTGGATGGCGCTGAGCGGAAATCGAAACTTCCAGGCCCTCTGGTTCATGCTGCCGGCGGTGGCGTTTCTGATCCTGTTCCTGGCCTATCCGCTCGCCTATGGCGTGTGGCTGAGCTTCACCGACACGCGCATGGGCAGCCCCGGCGAATTCATCGGCCTCGGCAATTACATCTGGCTGATCGACGACCCGGTTTTCATCATCGCGGTGATGAACACCCTGATCTTCACGGCCGGCGCGAGCATCTTCAAATTCGCCATCGGCTTCTATCTCGCGATCCTGCTGAACAAGCGCCTGCCCTTCAAGGCGCTGATCCGCGCGGTGGTGCTGCTGCCCTGGATCGTGCCGACCGCGCTCTCGGCCATCGCCTTCTGGTGGATCCTGGACAGCCAGTTCTCGGTGATCTCCTGGTCGCTGAAGTCGCTCGGGCTGATCGACCACAACATCAACTTCCTCGGCGATCGCGACCTTGCGCGCGCCTCCGTGATCTTCGCCAACGTGTGGCGCGGCATCCCGTTCATCGCCATCACCCTGCTGGCCGGGCTGCAGACCGTGCCGGTCTCGCTCTATGAGGCCGCCACCATCGACGGCGCGTCGAGCTGGCAGATGTTCCGCCGCATCACCTATCCCATGCTCACGCCCATCATCGCCGTGGTGATGACCTTTTCGGTGCTGTTCACCTTCACCGAATTCCAGCTGATCTGGGTGCTGACGCGCGGCGGACCGGCCAATGCCACCGACCTGATGGCGACGCTCTCCTACCAGCGCGCGATCCTCGGCGGGCAGCTCGGCGAGGGATCGGCCATCGCGGTGGCGATGATCCCGTTCCTGCTCGGCGCCATCATGATTTCCTGGTTCGGCCTGCAACGGCAGAAATGGCAGCAGGGGAACGACCAATGACCCACTCCACGGAGGCGACCATGACGGATACATCGGCGACCCGGCTCGGGCGCAAGATCAAGTCGGCGCCCGAGGGCGAGGGCATGGATTATCTGGAGACCCTGCCGAAGCGGGTGGTCTATCTCTATGTCCCGCTCACCATCATCCTGTTCGTGCTGCTGTTCCCCTTCTATTGGATGACGCTGACCTCGTTCAAGTCGACGGCGGAACTCACGGATTTCAACACCTTCAACCCGTTCTGGGTGTGGCAGCCGACCTTGCAGCATCTCAAGGACCTGCTGTTCGGCTCGCATTATCCGCGCTGGCTGCTCAACACCATGATGGTTTCGGTGACGGCGACCGCCCTCTCCCTGGCGGCGAGCGTGCTCGCGGCCTATGCCATCACGCGCATCCGCTTTCGTGGCGCGCGGTTCGTCGGGGTGATGATCTTCTTCGCCTATCTCGTGCCGCCCTCGGTGCTGTTCATCCCGCTCGCGGTCGTGGTCTCGGCCTACGGCCTGTTCGACAGCCCGTTCGCCCTGATCCTGACCTATCCGACCATCCTGATCCCGTTCTCCACCTGGCTGCTGATCGGCTATTTCAAGACCATTCCCTACGAGCTGGAAGAGTGCGCGCTGATGGACGGCGCCTCGCGGCTACAGATCCTCATCAAGATCATCCTGCCGCTGGCGGTGCCGGGGCTGATCTCGGCCGGCATCTTCTGCTTCACCTTGTGCTGGAACGAATTCATCTATGCGCTGGTGTTCATCCAGTCGGAAGCGAACAAGACCGTGCCCATCGCCATCGTGACGGTGTTCACCGACGGCGACAATTATCGCTGGGGGGCGCTGATGTCCGGGGCGCTGGTGGGCTCGCTGCCGATCTGCATCCTCTATTCCTTCTTCGTGAACCACTACGTCTCCTCGCTGGCCGGCGCCGTGAAGGAGTGAGCGCGGGCGCGCCACGCATCCGCAGGAAAAGCATCGACAAGAAAAAAGCCGGGGCGCTCGCGCGCTCCGGCTTCTGCATTTGAATGGGGGCGTCGGCCCCGCCCCGCTCAGGCCGTGCCGGCGGCGAGGAAGTCATCCACCGCATTCCACAGCAGATGGCGCTTGATGCCGAGCGGGCTCACATGGGCGATGCCCGGCAGGCTGGCGAAGCGCTTGTCGCCGCTCGGAAGCAGGCGGAAGAACGCCAGCAGGTCCTCGATGGTGGCGATGCCGTCGTGCTCGCCGCGCACGATCAGGGTCGGCGCGGCGATCTTGAGCGGGTCCACCAGGGGCAGGTTGGTGGTCATGTCGAGATAGGTGCCGGTGGGCACGCTGTCGCCGAGCGCCATCTGCGCCTGCGCGCACGCCGCAATCACCGCGGGATGGGTGGTGCCCGGCAGGTCGCGGGTGAAGATGCTCTCGATATAGGCGGCGCTGATCGGCCGGCGATTGCTGGCGCGGAACGAGGCGACGCCCTCCTTGCGCTTGGCGAGCGTGGGCGAGCCCTCGCCGGTCCACACGAAGGCGTCGAGCACGAGGCGCTGCACCACCTCCGGGGCATTCTGCGCGAACAGCGCCGCCCGCAGCGCCCCGGAGGACATGCCATAGACATGGGCATGGGGCGAGCCGGTCTCGCGCGCGATCACGGCCTGCGCCGCCGCGAGATCCTGCGCGCCGCTCGCGACGTTGGAATTGCCGAGGGTCATGGAGGAACGGCCGTAGCCCTCGTGGTCGAGCGTCCACACGTCCCAGCCGCGCCGGGCCAGCCAGTCCATGAAGGAATAATCCGCCTGCCCCGGCACCTGGAGATCGAACGAGGGGATGCCGCAGGTGGAGGAGCCGTGCACGAGGATGATCGGCGGCCGGCCCTCCGGAGCGGGTTTCGCCAGGCGCTTGCGCCACAGGAACAGGGACACCGGGCCCTTCTGGGCCCAGTGTTCCTCGCTTTGGATTTCGGACATGGCGATCGCCTCAGTTCTTGGGCAGGAACGCGTTCGTGAAGGTGTTCTCGTAGACGATCGGCGTGGTGCCGGCGGGCTGGAGGAAGTCGAACACCTTCTTCGCCCCCTCCAGGGTCATGCGGCCGTCCGGGCTCCAGATCTGGCGGACGATCTCATAGGCCTTGTCGTTGGTGGCGGACGACATGTCGGGGAATTCGGCGGCCATGATGGCCTTGCCGCGCGCCGGATCGAGCAGGATCTTCTGCGCTTCCACGAACACCGCCACCACCTTGCGCACCGTCTCCGGCCGCTCGCGCAGCATGTCGGGATGGGTGGCGAGCGTCATGAACACCAGGTCGCGGAACTCGGGGATCTCGCCGTTCATCAGATTGATGAAGATCTTGCCCAGCCCCTCCTGCTCGACCACGGCGCCCGCCGGCTCGAACGGAATGCCGGCATCCACCAGCTTGCCGCGGAACGCGCCCACATAGGAGGCGGCATCCGTGCCGAGATAGACCAGCTCCACGTCGCCCGGCAGCGCGAGGCCGTAGCGCTTCGCCAGCACGCCGAGCATCTTCTCGCCCGATCCGCCGGCGGAGGGCGCGCCCACCTTCTTGCCCTTCAGCGCCCGCACCTTCTGCTCGATGGTGGCGTTGGGATAGGCATCGTAAAAGGCGTTGGTGGCGATGAGATTGTTCAGCGGCCGGGTGGTGACGTTGAACACCGAGACGATGTTCTTGCCCTGCGCCGCCGCGGTCAGCACATGCTCATAGCTCAGCACGCCGAAATCGGCGCTGCGCCCGAGCACGGCCTGGAACACCAGGGCGCCGCCCTTGATGAAGGTGACGTCCGCCTTGAGCCCGTGCTTCTCGAACAGGCCCTCGCGCATGGCCACGTAGAGCGGTCCGGCATAATAGCCATGGCCGATATTGGCGATGCGCACGGTTTCCTGCGCGCGCGCCGCCCCTTGCCAGAGAAAGCTGGCGCACAAGGCCGCCAGCGCCAGTTTCAGGTGCTGTTTCATCTGTTCCTCCCGATATGCCGGCCTCTTTTTTTTGCGAGGCTCGGCCTTCTTCTTCTCTTGATCCGGCCGGGCGCCCCGGCTCAGCGGCTGATGACCTTCCAGCCGTCCATCTTCGCCTGGACCGTGCCGACGATCTCGTTGAACACCACGGCGAGGGCGGCGATCGCCACCAGCGCCGCGAACACCCCGGCCGTGTCGAAATCGCTGCCGGCGCGCTGGACGAGATAGCCGAGGCCCCGGTTCGCCGCGATCATCTCGCCGATGATGGTGCCGATGAGCGCGAACGGCACCGCCGTCTTCAAGCCGACGAAGATCCAGGCGAGCGAGGACGGCAGGATCACCTTCATCAGGATCTGCCGCTTGGAGGCGCGCATGAGGCGGGCGCCGTCGATCAGGTCCTGGTCCACCTCGCGCACGCCGGCATAAGTGTTCACGAACACCAGGAACACCACCAGGATCGCGGCCAGCGCCACCTTGGATTCGATGCCGAGGCCGAACCACAGGATGAACAGCGGCGCCAGCGCCACCTTCGGCACCGCGTTGAACGCCCAGATATAGGGATTGAGCAGGCGGCTCATGAACGGCGACAGGCCGAGCCACACGCCCCCCGCCACGCCCGCCACCGCGCCGATCACGAAGCCGAGGACGGTCGCGTACACCGTCGCCCAGATGTGGATGAAGATCGAGCCGTTCAGCGTCCAGGTCCAGAGCCGGGAGGCGATGGAAATGGGATTGCTGATGAGGAAATTGTCCACCAGGCGGCCGGAGACGAGTTGCCACACGATCAGCAGCGCGACCCCGAGCAGGACCTGGAACACCATCATCCGGCTGGTGCCCATGTCGGCCAGCCGATGGGGGGCGTCGGTGGCGGGCGGCACGTCGCGGCCGGAGCGGGGAGTCTGCATGAGGCTGGTCTCCGGTTCTGCCGTCGCCTTCGCCGGGCTCATAGGCGCACCTCGTCATATTGCGTGCGCAGGCGGTCCCACAGGGCATTGTGGATGCGGTGGAAGGGTTCCGTGAAGCGCACTTCGTGAACATCGCGCGGGCGCGGCAGGTCGATGTCCTGCTCCAGCACCACGCTGGCGGGCCGGCGCGTGAACACCACGACCCGGTCGGCGAGCGTGATCGCCTCCACGAGGTCGTGGGTCACGAACAGGATGGTCTGCTGCTGCTCCTCCCACAGGCGCATGAGCAGCGCATGCATGGCGATGCGCAATTGCGCGTCGAGCGCCGCGAACGGCTCGTCCAGCAGCAGCGCGTTCGGCTTGTAGATCAGCATGCGCGCGAGGCAGACCCGCTTGCGCATGCCGCCGGACAATTCGTGCGAATATTTCTGCTCGAAGCCGGAGAGGCCCACGAGGTCGATCAGTTTCGCGGCGGCGGCATAGCGCTCCGCCTGCGGCACTCCGGCGACCTCCAGGGGGAAGGCGACATTGTCCAGCACCGTGCGCCAGGGCAGCAGATTGTCCTTCTGCGTCATGTAGCCGACGTTGGTATTGACGTCGGTGACGCGTCTTCCATCGTAGAACACCTGCCCCTCGCTCGGCGCATAGAGGCCGGCGATCATGTTGAGCAGCGTGGATTTCCCGCAGCCGGAGGGGCCGATCAGCGCAACGATGGATCTTGGCGCGATCGTCAGGTTCACATCCTGCACGGCATGAAGCGCACTCTCCTTCTTCTTGAACGTCTTGCTGATGTGCTGAAGCTCGATCATGCCTGTTTCCCGTTCAGAAGATCATGCGTTGCTGGCCGCCGTCCACGTCGATATTGGCGCCGGTCACGAAGCCGGCGCGGGCCGAGGCGAGGAAGGCCACGGCGTCGGCCACCTGGTCGGGCGTGCACCAGCGCCCGAGGGGCGGTGCGGCGCCCCATCCGCTTTCCTGCTGGCCGAGGCCGCGGCCGAGATAAGCTTCGGTGCCGATCCCCCCGCCGGCCGCGCCGGGGTCCACGGCGCCGACGCACACCGCATTGACCGTAATGCCCCGGGGTCCGAAATGATCGGACACCGACTTTACGAAGGCATGCTGCGCGGCGCCAAGCACGGCCGCAGCCAGAAAGTCCCGGCCCGGAATCTTCCCCGCCGCATTGATCAGCACGACGATCCGCCCGCCCCCGCCCTGCGGCATATGGGCGGCGCCTTCCTGGACGAAGGCCCAGAGCGCCACCAGCCCGTCCCGCAGATAGGCCGCAAGGCGCTCCGGCGTCACCGTATCGAGCGTCCCTTCCAGCGGCGCGCACACATCCGCCACCAGGATGTCCGGTGCGCCGAACGTGACCACGGCGGCGCGCACCATCTGCGGCATGCCCGCGGCCGGATCGCCGTCCGGCATGGGGATCGCCCGCGCCTCCCCATGGGCCCCGAGCGCCACCAGGGCCGCCCAGAGCGCGCGCGCATCGCGCCCGCCGACGGCGACCCGCGCGCCCTCCTGAAGGAGCCGCGCGGCCACCGCCGATCCGAACGGGGAACAGCCGTTGGAGACGATGGCGGTTTTCCCGGACAAGCTCAGATCCATGGTGCCCGCCTATCCGAAGACATGGCGGTGATAGCCGCCATCGATCGACACCGAACTGCCGCTGACATGGTCCGCCCGGTCGGAAACCAGGAAGGCCACGAGGTCCGCCACCTCCTCGGCCGTGCCGAGGCGCCCGAGCACGTTGGCGCGGGTGAAACCGGACGCCGCGCTCGCCCGGTCGAGGCCACGGTCGGCCATTTCCTTGGCGATGACGCCGGCGAGAATATCGGTCTCGATATATTGCGGGCACACCGTGTTGATGCGGATGTTCTCCCGCGCCAGCGCATCCGCGAGCGCTTTCGACATGGCCTGCGCCGCCGCATTGGCGATGCCGGAGGGCAGCCGGTCGGGATGGGGATGCCGCGTCGCCTGGCCGATGATGTTCACGACCCGGCCATCGCCGCGCGCCCGCATGCCGGGCAGCACCGCGCGGATCATGCCGAGGAAGCCGAACAGCTTGTCGTCGAGCTGGCCCTGGAGCTGCGCGTCGGTCATGTCGTCCACGGTGGCGCGCACGTGGGTGCCCGCATTGTTGACGAGGATATCCACCCGCCCGAACCGCTCCAGCGTCGCGTTCACGAGGCGGGCGCGGTCGGCGGACACGGACGTATCCGCCGACACCGCGAGCACGGCTCCCCCCGCCCTGCCCGCCTCGCGCCCACCCGACGCGCGCAGCCTTTCGGCCGCCGCATCGAGCCGGGCGGCATCGCGCCCGCAGATCGCCACGCGCGCCCCCTCCGCGAGCAGGCGCGCGGCGATGGCAAAGCCGATCCCGCGCGATGCTCCGGTGACGATCGCCGTGCGGTCTGTCAGCGCGAGATCCATAAGCTCACCAGAGCCCCTTCAGCCGGCCGCCGTCCGTGTTCAGCGACACGCCGGTGATGTAGCTGGCGCGCTCGGAACACAGGAAGGCGATGGCATTCGCCAGTTCCTCCGGCCGGCCGAAGCGGCCGAGCGCGTTCTTCTTGGCGGCGAGCTTGCGCGCTTCTTCGGTGGACTGGACGCCGAGGTCCTTCTTCAGGCCCTCCTCGTTGCGCCGCCACAGGTCGGTCGCGACCCAGCCGGGGCAGATGGCGTTGACCAGCACATTGTCCGGCCCGAATTCGGTGGAGAGCGACTTGGTCATGTTGAGCAGGGCGCTGTTGGTGATGGCCGAGCCGAACATGTAGGGATCGGGCTCCTTGCCGGCGCCGCCGATGAGGCTGACGATGCGGCCCCACTTCTTCTCCCGCATGATGGGCGCCACCGCGCGGATCGCCCGCATCCAGCCGAACAGCTTGGTGTTGAGCTGGTTCTGCAGGCCCTCGTCGGTCATTTCCTCGAAGCGGCCGGAATACATCTCGCCGGCGCAGTTCACGAGAATGTCCACGGTGCCGTAGGCGGCCAGCGTCTCCTTCACCAGGTTCTCGACATCGGCCTGCTGGCGGGAATCCGCCTGGGTGGCGCGGATCTCGCCGCCGGTCTGCTGCGCGAGTTCCGCAGCCGTGGCCGCCGCCTGGTCGCCGTGCCGCGAGGAGATCATCACCTTGACCCCCGCTTCCAGGAATTCGCGCGCCGCCTCGCGGCCGATGCCACGGCTGCCGCCGCTCACGATGGCCACCCGCCCTTTGATCCCAAGATCCATGTGTGTCGTCCTTTGAGGTGAAAATCCAGCGGCCCCATGGCCGCGTCTTTCGGCCGGCACGGCAAGGCGCGCCGGAGGTTCGGGGCGTGCGCCGGCGGCCCCGAACCAGCCGGGCCGGAAGCAAGCGCACGAAGGCATTGCACCGCCGCCGGCCAGCTGCGCCCGGACGGGCGCGGCCTGCGGAACGCATGCGGTTCGGGAAAGGCTCTGCATGCGCGCCGGGCGCATCGGCCGCTCCGCGGGAGACCGGCCGGCGCAGGCGCGCAACGCCTCAGAAGGAGTCTGGAACCATGGGGCACCTCGATTGCCTGCGCGGGACACGATCCGGCGCGACCCGTCTTTGCGAGGCGGGTCGTCGGGAACATGCCTGCGCGGGACTGGCCCGTGAGGGGTTTGCCCGTACGGGGTTTACCCTTGCGGGCGGCGGCGTTTCTCTCCGGGGCTGCTGGCCCCACCCGGCTTTATGTTTGATTTCGTTTCAGCCAGGATTGTAGGATAATCTTGTTGGATAGATATCCTGTCAAGGCCTCTTGTGATAATCCGGTCGAAGCGGTGAGAGGGTGGCGATGGAGCTGAATGGAGAGGGCCTCGATGCCCGGCACGGCCAGACCGTGGAACATACGGTCCAGCGGCTGCGCGATGCGATCTTCGCCGGCCGGCTCGTTCCCGGCCAGCGGCTGATCGCCGGCGACCTGACGGCCGAGATCGGCATCAGCCGCGGCACGGTGCGCGAGGCGTTCCGCCGCCTGGAGGCCGACGGGCTGCTGGAGATCATTCCCAATCGCGGCGCGGTGGTGCGGCGGCTGTCGCGCGATCAGGTGCGCGAATTGTTCCAGATCCGGGAAAACCTGGAGAGCCTCGCCGCACGGCTCGCGGCCGAACATATCGGCACCGAGTCCAACCGCAGCTATTTCACCAGCGTGTGGAACACCGTGCGCCCCACGGGCGAGATGCTGCGCACGCATCTCTTCATGGAGCACAACCGCCTGTTCCACCGCTGCATCGTCAAGATCAGCGGCAACACCATGCTGTCCGACCTCATCGAAACGCTGCACCTGCCGGTGGTGATGTTCCAGGTGGGCCAGGTGATGCAGCCGGAGAATATGGAAAGCTCGCACCAGGACCATGTGCGGGTGGCGCAAGCCATTCTCGACGGCGATGGCGACCGCGCCGAACACGAGATGCGCCAGCATCTCAAGCGCTCCGGCGAATGGGTGCTGCGCCTGCCGAGCTTCGCCTTCAAGGGCGACCGCTGACGCTCAGCTTTCCCGCGTGGCGGCGTGGTCTAACGCCCGCGCGCCAGAGGCCGCGCGGCGAGGATCGCCACCGCCGCGAGCCCGCCGATGATCGAAATATGCTCGATGAAGATGTTGCGGTTGAGCACCTGTTCCGCCGCCGGCTTGAGCCAGAAGGCATGGGCGCTCAGCGTCGCCACCGCCGTGAAGGCCGCGAGCAGGCCGGCCCCGATCCAGGTCATCCGCCCACCCGCGACGAGCAGGGCCGAGCCGCCGAGCTGGGTCGCGATCACCAGCACCGCGACCAGCGCCGCCGGCTCCAGCCCCGTGAGGGCGCGCACCTCGTCCATGGCGCCGCCGAAATCGGCGAGCTTCGCAAAGCCGCTGAAGAGGAACGGCGCCGCCACCGCGACGCGCGCCAGAAGCGCCGTCGCGGGGGATCGCAGGAGCGCATCGGCGCACGCCTGAACGCCGCCGAGGATGCTTGTCGCCATGGCCTTCGCCTCATCTGGCCGCCGCCCCGGGCGGGGTGCGGCGGCGCGTTTCAGAACGCCCAGCAGGAACAGCCGAGCGCGCCCCAGAAGGCGCCTTCGTCGCGGGCCGGCGCGGCGGAAGCGAGCGCCTTGGCATGGGCGTGCCCATGCACGCCGCACGCGCTGGCGCAGCCGCAGCCCGTGAAGGCATAGCGGCGGTCCTCGCTCTCAGCCCGCTTCTGATAGCCGCCGAAGGTGCGCACCGGCGACCAATCGGGCATGGCGGGCGGCAGCGGCGGGGCAAGGCCGGCATATTCGCCGACGCCATGCACCGGCTTGCCGCCGAGCAGGGTCAGCACGCTCTCGATGTCTTGGATCTGATCTTCCGGCACCGAGAAATAATCCTTATCCAGCACGATCAGATCGGCCAGTTGCCCGGCCTTGATCTGCCCCTTCTTGCCGACTTCGGTGGAGAACCAGGTGTTGGCCTCGGTCCACAGGCGCAGCGCGTCTTCCCGGTTCAGCAGGTTCTGCTGGGGATAGAGCTTCAGGCCGCCCAGCGTCTGTCCGGTCACCAGCCAGGACAGCGAAACCCAGGGATTGTAGCTTGCGACGCGGGTCGCGTCCGTGCCCGCGCCGACCGGAACCCCGGCCTCCAGCATGCGCTTGATGGGCGGGGTCCGCTCGGCCGCCTTGGCGCCGTAGCGCTCCACGAAATCCTCGCCCTGGAACATCATGCGATGCTGAACCGCAATGCCCCCGCCGAGCGCGGCAATGCGATCGATGTTGCGGTCGGAAATGGTCTCGCAATGGTCGAAGAACCAGTTGAGGCCCTTAAGCGGCACGTCCCGGTTCACCGTCTCGAACACGTCGAGGGCGCGGGTGATGGTTTCGTTATAGGTGGCGTGCAGCCGCCAGGGCCAGCGGTTCTGCGCCAGCAGGCGCACCACGGGTTCCAGATCGCCTTCCATGGAGGGCGGCATGTCCGGCCGCTCGAAGCTGAAATCCTCGAAATCCGCCGCCGAATAGACCAGCATCTCGCCGGCTCCGTTATGGCGATAGAGATCGTCGCCCTGCCCCGGCTTCACCTGCTTCGACCAGCTCTCGAAATCCGCCAGTTCCTGCTTCGGCTTCTGGGTGAACAGGTTGTAGGCGATGCGCACGGTCAGTTGGCCGTCGGCGTGCAGCTTCTCGATGATCGAATAATCTTCCGGATAATTCTGGAACCCGCCGCCGGCGTCGATGATGGTGGTGACGCCGAGGCGGTTCATCTCCCGCATGAAATGGCGGGTGGAATTGATCTGGTATTCGGGCGGCAGCTTCGGGCCCTTGGCGAGGGTCGCATAGAGGATCGTCGCATTGGGCCGCGCCAGCAGCAGGCCGGTGGGATTGCCATTGGCGTCGCGCTGGATCTCGCCGCCGGGCGGATTCGGCGTGTCCTTGGTATAGCCCGCCGCGCGCAGCGCCGCGCCGTTCAGCAAGGCCCGGTCGTACAGATGGAGAATGAACACGGGCGTGTCGGGCGCCGCGAGATTGATCTCTTCCAGCGTCGGCAGGCGCTTTTCCGCGAACTGGTGCGCGGTGAAGCCGCCGACCACCCGCACCCATTGGGGCGCGGGGGTTTTCGCCACCTGCTGAATCAGCATTTCCATGGCCTGCGCAAGCGAGCGCACGCCGTCCCACCGCAGTTCCAGATTGTAGTTCAGCCCGCCGCGGATGATGTGCATATGGCTGTCGATAAGGCCGGGCACGGCGCGGCGTCCGCCGAGGTCGATCACCTGGGTCTGCGGGCCGGCCAGCGCGCGCATCTCCGCCTCGGTGCCGGCGCTGAGGAACACCCCGCCCGCAATGGCCACCGCCTCGGGCGCGGGATTGGAGCGGTCCAGCGTGGTGAAGCGGCCGTTGACCAGGAGCAGGTCGGCGGTCGCCGGGGCGGCGGGCTTTTCGGCGGTCATGGACGAACCCTTGGGATCTGAGGTTTGCGCGGCCGCGGGGCCGCCGACGAGGGATGCCGCGCCGATGGCTGCGGCGCCGGTGGTCAGGGTGCGGCGGGTCAGGCTCATGAGGATCGCTCCGGCTTCGAGGCGGAAGCGGAAGGCCGCGCATCGCGGGGCGGCGCCCCGAGGATCGGCGGCGCGCATTCGCTCATGAACCAGGACAGTGTGACCGGCTGCCCGCTGAGCGCCCGCTTCACCACGGGCACCGCCTGTTCGCCGATCAATATGCCCAGCAGCCCGATCAGGGCGACCACGGGCGGCGCAGGGGATTTCACATCGAGCAGGGCATAGATGACGCCGACGAGAACGCCGACGGCCAGCGAGACGACATAAAGCTTCATGAAACCCTCCTGAGACGGGGAGGACGGGCGCCCGCCCCGCCCTCCGACAACTTGGCCGCGGGCGCCGGCGATCGGCCCGCCGGAGAGCTCCCTTCGGCGCCGTGGGGCGCGAGCGGCCGGCGCGGCAGGCGCGCCGGCCGTCGCGGTCAGCCCTTCACGAACGCGAGCAGGTCGGGGTTGATCACCTCGGCATGGGTGGTGAGCATGCCGTGAGGATAGCCCTCATAGGTCTTGAGCGTGCCGTTCTTCAGCAGCTTGATGGACAGCAGCGCGGAATCGGCGATCGGCACGATCTGGTCGTCGGTGCCGTGCAGCACGAGGGTCGGGACCGTGATGGTCTTCAGGTCCTCGGTCTGGTCGGTTTCCGAAAACGCCTTGATGCCTTCGTAATGGGCCTTGGCGCTGCCCATCATGCCCTGGCGCCACCAATTGTCGATGACGCCCTGGGACACGGTCGCGCCCGGCCGGTTGAAGCCATAGAAGGGGCCGGCGGGCACATCGACGAAGAATTGCGCGCGATTGGCCGCGAGCCCGGCGCGCAGCCCGTCGAACACCTCGATCGGCAGGCCGCCGGGATTGGCCTCGGTCTTCACCATGAGCGGGGGAACGGCGCTGACCAGCACCGCCTTGGCGACGCGGCCGGCCGGCTGGCCGTGCTTGGCGACATAGCGGGCGACTTCGCCGCCGCCCGTGGAATGGCCGATATGGACCGCATTCTTCAGGTCGAGATGCTCGACGACGGCGAACGCGTCGGCGGCGTAATGGTCCATGTCGTGGCCATCGCTCACCTGCGACGAGCGGCCGTGGCCGCGCCGGTCGTGGGCGATCACGCGGAAGCCCTGGTAGACGAAGAACAGCATCTGCGCGTCCCAATCGTCGGACGACAGGGGCCAGCCATGGTGGAACATGATCGGCTGGCCGCTTTTCGGACCCCAATCCTTGTAGAAGATCTCAACGCCGTCCTTGGTGGTGACGAAGCCCATGGTATCGGTCCTTTCGAGGGTGGACTGGGAACGGGGCGCGGCCGGCGATTGCGCGGCGGCGAGCGAGGCCGGCAGCACCGAAAGAACGGCGGCACCGGCACCAAGCCGCAGGACATCCCGACGGTCGGGAACGTCCGGCGAGCGGGGTGAGTGTGTGGTCATCCTGTGACTGCTCCATGTCGCGACCGCGCGGGCGCCGGCTCAATGCGCCTCCGAGGCGCCGAACATGCTCTTCGCGTAGATGATGCCGAGGCCGTAGCCGCCGCCGTGCACCTTCGCGATCCCGGTGGTGAGGTCGTAGGTCGCCCCGCGCGCCCAGTCGCGCTGGAGTTCCAGCAGATATTGCAGCGCCGTCATGGGCCGCGCCCCGGCCTGGATCATGCGCTGCATGGCGCGCTCGTGCGCCTCGTCGGAAACGTCGCCGCAGGCATCCGCGATCACATAGACCTCGAACCCCTGGTCGATGGCCGACAGCGCCGGCCCGACGATGCACACCGAGGTCCACAGCCCGCCGAGCACGATCCGCCCCTTGCCGGCGGCGGTGACGGCGGCTGTGATGTTCTTGTCTTCCCAGCTGTTCATGCTGGTGCGGTCGATGGGCGTCGCGGTCGGGAACGCGGCCTTGATCTCGTCGAACATGGGTCCGGAGAAGGTCTTCTCCGCCACCGTGGTTAGGATGGTGGAGACGTTGAATCCGGCCGCGGCGGCTGCCACCATGGCGGCATTGTTGCGCAGCAGGACCGCATCGATGGACTTGGTGGCGAACGCCATCTGGGATTGATGGTCGATCAGGATCAGGGTGTGGTCATCGGGCGAAAGCAGTCCCTTGCCCGGAATGGGGGATGCTTGGAGCATGCGGCCACCTTTTGGTTGCAACGGAACTTGGCAATCCAAATTCCGCCCCTATGCGCCACACTTCGGGCCGGAAAAAAAGTAGTAACCGGGAAGATACTATGGATGAAAAAGTGTCTGGCAAGGGCGAAACACTTGGTGAGCCGGCGGGATGTCAGCTCGATCATCTGTTGAAGTTCCTCGCGCAGGAATGGATGAGCCATATCGTGTGGGCCTTGGGCCGCAACACAACGATGCGGTTCGGCGCGCTGCGCCGCGCCCTGCCCGGGCCGATTTCCGCCCGCGTGCTTTCGGGCCGTCTCAAGGACCTGGAAGCAAACGGTTTCCTTCTCCGCAAGGATATCGGCGCCCTGCCGCTGCATGTGGAATATAGCCTGACCGAACAAGGCCGCCGGCTCGACGCCCTGCTCAGCCGCAGCGAGACCCCCGCCCAGGATCTAAATTTGATCCAGATCAAAAATTCGTGATGCCTGCGCCCCTGGCCCGCCGGCCGGCGAGAGGCGGCGAGGCACGTGGGGCCTGCGGTTCGCGCGGCGGCGCGCACCCTGTCGCCCCGCCGCCCTTGTATCCGCCTCCCTTCGCTCCGCCGCCGCGCGGATGATGCGCGAGGCGGAGTGCGAAGCTTTCGCCGGCATCGAACCTCCGCACCCGGCGCAGCCTCAGCCTTGAACCGGTCGCGCCGGCCGCAGCGGCAACCGCTTTGGTTGAATTCGCAGTGGGGGCGCCTTATGCGTGGCGCCATGGATACCCTGGCCCTCGCCGAAAAAACCTCGATCGCCCCGCCCCTGCTCCGGCCGCATTCCGGCACGGCGGCGCCGTTCCTGCCCATGAGCCGCGCCGAGATGACCGCGCTCGGCTGGGACGCGTGCGACATCGTGCTGGTGACGGGCGACGCCTATGTGGACCATCCGAGCTTCGGCATGGCGATCATCGGCCGGCTGCTGGAATCCCAGGGCTTCAGGGTCGGCATCATCGCCCAGCCGGACTGGCAGTCGGCGGAGCCGTTCAAGGCGCTGGGCAAGCCCACCCTGTTCTTCGGCGTCACCGGCGGCAACCTGGACTCGATGGTGAACCGCTACACCTCCGACCGCCGTCTGCGCCACGACGATGCCTATACGGCGGGCGGCGAAGGCGGCAAGCGGCCGGATCGCTGCACCATCGTCTACACCCAGCGCTGCCGCGAGGCGTACAAGGACGTGCCGATCGTGCTCGGCGGCATCGAGGCCTCGCTGCGCCGCATCGCCCATTACGATTACTGGTCCGACAAGGTGCGCCGCTCGATCCTGGCGGACGCCAAGGCGGACCTGCTGGTCTACGGCAATGCCGAGCGCGCCGTCGTCGAGGTCGCGAACCGCCTCGCCGCCGGAGAAGCGCCGCGCGCGCTGGACTCCATCCGCGGCGTGGCGCTGTTCCGCAAGGTGCCCGAGCATTATGTGGAGCTGCACGCCGACGATCTCGATTCCGCCGACGAGGCGGCGGCCCGCCATTCGGGCGACACCGTGATCCGCCTGCCCTCCTACGAGCAGGTGGAGCAGGACAAGGAAGCCTATGCCCGCGCCTCGCGCGTGCTGCACCGGGAGGCCAATCCCGGCAATGCGCGCCCCCTCGTCCAGCGCCACGGCGACCGCGACCTGTGGCTGAACCCGCCGCCGATCCCGCTCACCTCGGACGAGATGGATGCGGTCTATGACCTGCCCTACGCCCGCGCGCCGCATCCCTCCTACGGCGATGCGAAGATCCCCGCCTGGGACATGATCAAGTTCTCGGTGACGGTCATGCGCGGCTGCTTCGGCGGCTGTACCTTCTGCTCCATCACGGAGCATGAGGGCCGCATCATCCAGAACCGCTCGGAAGGCTCGATCCTGAAGGAGATCGAGAAGATCCGCGACAAGACGCCGGGCTTCACGGGCGTCATCTCGGACATCGGCGGGCCGACCGCCAACATGTACCGCATGGCCTGCAAGGATCCGAAGATCGAGGCGGCATGCCGGCTGCCGTCCTGCGTGTTCCCCGACATCTGCCCGAACCTCAACACCTCGCACGACGATCTGATCCGCCTCTATCGCAAGGTGCGCGAGGTGGACGGCGTCAAGAAGGTGATGGTCGCCTCCGGCGTGCGCTACGATCTGGCGGTGACGAGCCCCGAATATATCAAGGAGCTGGTGACCCATCACGTCGGCGGCTATCTGAAGATCGCGCCCGAACATACCGAGCGCGGCCCGCTCGACAAGATGATGAAGCCGGGCATCGGCACCTATGACCGCTTCAAGGAAATGTTCGACGCGGCGGCCAAGCAGGCCGGCAAGAAATACTATCTGATCCCCTATTTCATCGCCGCGCATCCGGGCACGACCGACGAGGACATGATGAACCTCGCGCTCTGGCTCAAGAAGAACCGCTATCGCGCCGACCAGGTGCAGACCTTCCTGCCCTCGCCCATGGCCACGGCGACCGCCATGTACCATACCGGCGTCAACACGCTGCGCGGCGTGCGGCGCGGGGCGAGCGAGAAGGTCGAGGCGATCAAGGGCGGTCGGCAGCGGCGGCTGCACAAGGCGTTCCTGCGCTACCACGATCCCGACAATTGGCCGCTGCTGCGCGAGGCGCTGAAGGAGATGGGCCGCGCCGATCTCATCGGCTCGCGCCCCGAGCAGCTGGTGCCCGCCTTCCAGCCCCCCGGAACCGGCAAGGCCGCCGGCACGAAGCGGCCCACGAGCCGTCCCGTCGGGGCGCAGCGCTTCACCACGAAGGGCGTTCCCCTGAGAAAGTGAAAGCCCAGGCGGTTCGCGCTCAGGCGGCCGGTGGGGGACCCTCAAGCTGCATGACGGCGGCGAAGAAGCCGTCGGTGTCGTGGCGCGCGGGGGTCAACGCCAGATGCTCGGGATGCGCCGATGCGGGGAGCTGCGGCGCGGCCGCGCGCAGCGGCACCACATGAAACGCCGGATGCGCGGCAAGGAACGCGGCCACCTGCTCCTCATTCTCCTCCGGCAGCAGCGAGCATGTGGCGTAGACGAGCCGCCCGCCGGGCTTCACCAGCCGCGCGGCGCTGGCCAATATTGCGGCTTGCAGCGGCAGGAGATTGTCCAGTCCGGGCCCGAGCGCGCGCCAGCGTGCATCGGGATTGCGCCGCCAGGTGCCGGTGCCGCTGCACGGCGCATCCACCAGCACGCGATCGAAGGCGCCCTTGTGGCGCTTCACCCAGCGATCCCGTTCGCCGGCCAGAAGGCGGGTCTCGATATTGTGCAGGCCGGCGCGCCGGAAACGCTCGGCGCTGCGCTGCAAGCGCGCCGCCGAGACGTCGCAGGCGATGACATGGCCCTTGTTCGCCATTTGCGCGGCGATCGCCAGCGTCTTGCCCCCCGCCCCGGCGCAGAAATCCACCACGCGTTCGCCCGCGCGCGCGTCGACCAGCAGCGCGACGAGCTGCGAGCCCTCGTCCTGAATCTCGACCTCGCCGCTTTTCAGCATCGGCAAGCCGGCGAGCGAGGGCCGCTCCCTCAGGCGGATCCCGTAAGGCGCCAGGGGCGAGGGCTCGGCCTTGAGGCCGAGCGTGCGCAGCGCGTCCAGCACGTCCGCGCGCGTGGACTTGAGCGGATTGACGCGCAGATCAAGCGGAGCCGGCGCCAGGAGCGCGGCCATCTCGGCGCCGAACGCGGCCTGGAACCGGCGCCGCAAAAGGTCCGCCGCCCAGGATGGACATTCCAGGCGCACCTCGTCCGGCATGGCCGGATGGTCGATGGTGCCGCCCTGCAATTTCACCACCAGCCCGCGCTCATTGTCGCTTAAGACCGCAGGCGAGAACTTGCCGCCGTTGAACAGCCCCTGCACCTGATCGCGCGTCTTGCCGCCGTCGAGGACGAGCCAGGCCAGCAGCCGGTTGCGCGGCAGGTCCGGGCGCCCGTGCCTCGCCAGCCACCAGCCCAATCGGGCGTGATGGCGCAGCAACGCATAGAGCAGATCCAGAATGGCGCCGCGATCCTCCTCGCCGATATGGCGGCGGGCGCGAAACCACGCCGAGACGACGGCATCGGCGGGGCGCGCGACACTGTCGACTTCCTGCATCAGGTCGAGGGTGGCTTGCAGACGGGCGGCGGGTGTCACGGCGAGAGGTCGGGCTGAAAAAACCGCGGCACCATAAGGGAGAGCGGTGCCGCTGACCATTGATTCGCGGGATTTGTCCGCACCCGCTGTGCGTGCCTGCTTCAAAAATGACCGAATGAGGCGCGCACGGCCGCCCGCCCGTTGCCCGGCCGGGTGTTCGTGCCCATCTGTGCTGCACCCATCCAAACGAGGCAGGTCCGGTCATGGCGATCGCATTCGAGAGCACGTTTCGTTCGCTTCCCGAGAGCCTGTTCTCGCCCGTGCATCCGAGCGCCGTGCGGCAGCCGGCCCTGATCCGACTGAACGAGCCCCTCGCCGACGCCTTGGGTCTGGACACGCAATGGCTGCGCAGCGCCGAAGGGCTCGCCGCGCTCTCGGGCAATGCGGTTCCGGACACCTCCACGCCGATCGCGCTGGCCTATGCCGGACACCAGTTCGGCAATTTCGTCCCCCGCCTCGGAGACGGCCGCGCCATCCTTCTGGGCGAGGTGGTGGACCGGAGCGGCAGGCGGCGCGATATCCAGCTGAAGGGCGCCGGGCGCACGCCCTATTCGCGCAGGGGCGACGGGCGCGCCGCCCTCGGGCCGGTTCTGCGCGAATATATCGTCAGCGAGGCCATGGCGGCGCTGGGCGTGCCGACCACGCGCGCCCTCGCGGCCGTTGCCACCGGCGACCGGGTCCAGCGCGAGACCGGGCTTCCCGGCGCGGTTCTCACCCGCGTTGCCGCCAGCCACATTCGGGTGGGGACGTTCCAATATGCAGCGGCGCGGGGCGATGCGGAGGGGCTGAAGAGCCTCGCGAATTATGTCATCGCGCGCCATTTCCCCGCGGCCGCCGCTGCGGACAATCCCTATCTCGCCCTGCTCGATCACGCGGTTCGCTCCCAGGCCAGCCTGATCGCGCACTGGATGTCGCTCGGCTTCATCCACGGCGTGATGAATACCGACAACATGGCGATCTCGGGCGAAACCATCGACTACGGCCCCTGCGCCTTCCTGGACGCCTACGACCCGGCCAAGGTGTTCAGTTCGATCGATGAATTCGGCCGCTATGCGTTCGGCAACCAGCCCCGCATCGCCCTCTGGAACCTGGCGCGGCTCGCCGAAACCCTGCTACCGCTGATCGACGAGACTCCGGATCAGGCGGTCGCCGCCGCCGAGGAGGTGCTGAGGGGGTTCGCACCCCGGTTCGAGGACGCCCATCTCGGCCGCATGCGGGCGAAGCTCGGCCTCACGACCGCCCTGGCGGAGGATGCCGGTCTCATCGACGACTTGCTGGCCGCCATGCACGAGGGACGGGCCGATTTCACCCTCACCTTCCGCACCCTGTCGCGGCGTGCGTCGGACGAAGATGCGTTCGCCGATCTCGCCGCCCTGTTCCGAGACCCGGCGGGGATCAATGCCTGGCACGCGCGGTACGCCGCGCGGCTGCGGCAGGATCCGGTCTCGCCGGACGAGCGGGCGCAGGCGATGCGGGGGGTCAACCCGCGCTTCATCCCGCGCAATCATCGGATCGAAGCCGTCATCCGCGCCGCCGTCACCGATGGCGATTATGGGCCCTTCCACGCCCTCGTCGCGACCCTTGCCGCGCCCTTTGCGGACCAGCCCGGCAACGCGCCCTATGCCGCCCCGCCCGCGCCCGGCGAAGAGGTTCTGCGCACCTTTTGCGGCACCTGAGGCGGGGCTCGCCCTCGCCGGCGGCGCTTCCCGGTTCGCGAATGCCGGCAGGCCAAGCGCCGACAGGCCAAGCGCCGACAGGCCAACCGCTAATCGGCCGAGAGCTGGCGGGTAACGGGTCCATCCCCGTGCTGGCGCAGGAGGTCGGTGGTGTGGCGCACCACCTCCGATATCTGAAACAACTGCTTCGCGAGCGGGCTCGTCCGGCGCCAGACCATGCCGATGGTGCGGGACGGCTGGGGATTGCCGAACCGCACCACGGAAACCGAGGCGGAGCGGGTTTCCACCGTCACCGCCATCTCCGGGATCAAGGTGACGCCGATGCCCGCATCCACCATCTGAACGAGGGTGGAAAGGGAACTCGCCTCCAGGAAGTCGCGCGGCGTGGCACGAATGTCCACGTTGCAGAACGACAGGGCCTGGTCGCGAAAGCAATGCCCCTCCTCCAGGAGGAGCAGCCGCATTTCGCGGAGCGCGTCGGGGTCGGGAACCGGCTTGCCCGCGTCCGCGCCGGGCCGGACCAGAACGAAGCTCTCCGTGAACAAAGGAATTTCCATCAGGGAGGGTTCGGAGGCCGGCAGGGCGACGATGGCCGTGTCCAGCCGGCCGTCTTCCAATTCCTGGAGCAGGCGCGGCGTCTGCGTCTCGCGCACATGGATGTCCAGGCCTTCGTGCAGCCGGCTCAGATTGCCGAGAAGGGTCGGAAGCAGATAGGGCGCGACGGTGGGAATGACGCCAATGCGCAGCCGCCCCATCAGCCGGTCGCGCGAGGCGCGGGCGAGATCCCCCAGTTCGTCGATGGAGCGCAAAATGTCGCGGATGCGCGGGGCGAACGCCTCGCCGAAGCGGGTGAGGCGCACCTGGCGCGGGCCGCGCTCGAACAGCTCGGTGCCCACCTCCCGTTCCAATTCCTTGATCTGCATGGACAAGGCCGGCTGCGAGATGCCGCAGGCCTCCGCCGCGTGCCGGAAATGGCCGTGTCGTGCCAGCGCCTCGAAATAGCGGAGCTGCTTGAAAGTCAGATTCTTCATAAGCGCATCTTATCAACGCAATCAGTAAATCGGAATTAATCTAATGAATGAGATTTGCTAAGAGCCCTGCGTGTGAAGCTCGGGTGGGTCGATTGTCTCGATTTGCCCGCAGCCTGGATCGGAGGGAAGCATGAACGCGACGACTGAGGAGAGCACGGGCAAATGCCCGGTGGCCCACGGCACCGGCGGCACCCAGAACCGCGATTGGTGGCCCAACGGGCTGCGTGTGGACCTGCTGAACCAGCACTCCTCCAAGTCCGATCCGCTCGGCCGGGCTTTCAACTACCGCGAGGAGTTCAAGAAGCTCGACTATGAGGCGCTGAAGAGCGACCTGCGCAAGCTGATGACCGACTCGCAGGATTGGTGGCCGGCCGACTTCGGCAATTATGGTCCCCAGTTCGTCCGCATGTCCTGGCACAGCGCCGGCACCTATCGCCTCGCGGACGGCCGCGGCGGCGGCGGCCGCGGCCAGCAGCGCTTCGCCCCGCTGAACAGCTGGCCGGACAATGTCAACATCGACAAGTCCCGCCGCCTGCTGTGGCCGATCAAGAAGAAGTACGGCCAGAAGATTTCCTGGGCCGACCTGCTGATCCTCACCGGCAACGTGGCGCTGGAGACCATGGGCTTCCGCACGTTCGGCTTCGCCGCCGGCCGCGAAGACACCTGGGAGCCGGACCAGGACGTGTTCTGGGGTTCGGAAACCGCCTGGCTCACTCATCGCGCGCTGGACAAGTTCAACGCGCCGCTGAGCGCCACCGAGATGGGCCTCATCTACGTCAACCCGGAAGGCCCGAACCGCGACGGCGATCCCCTCTCCGCCGCCGCCTTCATCCGCGAGACCTTCGCCCGCATGGCGATGAACGACGAAGAGACGGTCGCGCTCATCGGCGGCGGCCACACCTTCGGCAAGACCCATGGCGCGGCGCCTGAATCCCACAAGGGGCCGGACCCGGAGGCCGCGCAGCTCGAAGCCCAGGGCCTCGGCTGGGCCAGCGACTACGGCACGGGCTTCGGCGCGGATGCCATCGGCTCGGGCCTGGAAGTCACCTGGACCCAGACCCCCGCCCAATGGAGCAATTTCTTCTTCGAGAACCTGTTCAAGTATGAATGGGTGCAGACCCGCAGCCCGGCCGGCGCCATCCAGTGGGAGGCGAAGGATGGGTCGGAGGTGATCCCGGATGCGCACGATCCGGCGAAGAAGCACAAGCCGACCATGCTGACCACCGACCTGTCGCTGCGCTTCGATCCGATCTACGAGAAGATCTCGCGCCGCTTCCTGGAAAACCCGCAGGCCTTCGCCGAGGCGTTCGCCCGGGCGTGGTTCAAGCTGACCCATCGCGATCTCGGCCCGCGCTCGCGCTATCTCGGCCCGGAAGTGCCCCGCGAAGTGCTGATCTGGCAGGATCCCGTTCCGGCCGTGGATCACCCGCTGATCGACGCGGCGGACGCGGCGGAGCTGAAGGCCAAGGTCCTCGCCTCCGGCCTCACCGTCTCCGAGCTGGTGGGCACCGCCTGGGCCTCCGCCTCCACCTTCCGCGGCGGCGACAAGCGCGGCGGCGCCAATGGCGCACGCATCCGCCTCGCCCCGCAGAAGGACTGGGAGGTCAACCAGCCCGAGCAGCTCGACAAGGTGCTGAAGGTTCTCCAGCGCATCCAGGGCGAGTTCAATCTCAACGCGACCGGCGGCAAGAAGGTCTCGCTGGCCGACCTGATCGTGCTCGCCGGCAATGCCGGCGTCGAGGAAGCCGCGAAGGCGGCGGGCCACGATGTCGCCGTTCCGTTCTCGCCCGGCCGCACCGACGCCTCGCAGGCCGAGACCGACGTGGACTCCTTCCAGTGGCTGGAGCCGAAGGCCGACGGCTTCCGCAACTTCCACAAGTCGGGCTATGCGGTGCCCGGCGAGGTCGCGCTGATCGACAAGGCCCAGCTCCTGACGCTGACCGCGCCGGAGATGACCGTCCTGGTCGGCGGCCTGCGCGCCATCAACATCAATGTGGGCGGGGGCGCCGTCCTCGTCGACAACCCGGGCGTGCTGACCAACGACTTCTTCGTCAACCTGCTGGACATGGGCACGAAGTGGAAGGCCGCCCCGGACACCACGGACGTGTACGAAGGACGTGACCGCAAGACCGGCGAGCTCAAGTGGACCGGCAGCCGCGCCGACCTGGTGTTCGGCTCGAACTCCATCCTGCGGGCCCTGGCCGAGGTCTATGCCGCCTCGGACGCGAAGGAGAAGTTCGTGACCGACTTCGTCGCCGCCTGGACCAAGGTGATGAACCTCGATCGCTTCGATCTCGCCTGATCTTTAACGGCCTCAACCCGCCGCCGAATCCGGCTGCGGAATGAGAGCAAACGAAAAGGGGCCGCGGCACGCCGCGGCCCCTCGCTTTTGGCGATCACGGATCAAGCCGCGAGCCGGTCCCTGTGCTGCGCGACCACCGCGGCCTCCTCTCGAAGCGCCTTGCGCACCGAGGGAAGCGCATCCATGCGAGCCTTCCAGGCCATCACATGCTTGAGGTGCTCGATGGGCGCGCCGGAGCGCTTGTGCCAGAAGGTGGCCCAGAGATAGGCGTCCGCCACGCTCACCTTCTCGCCGGTCAGGAAGGGGCGGCCGTCGGCGAGGCGGTCGTCGAGCATCTTGTAGGCGCTGACGATCTTGCCGCGGGCCCAGGCGATGCCCTCCTCGCTCATGAGCTTGCGCATCAGGGGGATGTGCTTCTGCGCGATCTCGGTGGCGATGAAGACCAGGAGCTGGTCGAACTTCGCCCGCTCGAACGTGCCCCGCGCCGGGATCAGTCCGGCATCCGGATGCTGGTCCGCGAGGTAGGAGGTGATGACGATCGTCTCGGAGAGGAGATCGTCCCGTCCATCGCCGGTCTTCAGCACCGGCACGTAGAGCATGGGATTGAGGGCGGCGAAGTCCTCGCCATTGGAGGTGGTCTTGCCCACGACGTCGAAATGCACGAGGTCGAGATCGATCCCAAGCTCGTTGGCGACGATCTGGACCGCCTGGGAGCAGGTGTTGTCGGCGATGTAGAGTTTCATGAGAAGCGTCCTTGCTGTGGGCGGCGCGTCGTTCGACGCCGCGTGTGATGGCCCTTTATCGACGTCGTAGCCCTGGCGATAAACACTCCAAAATCGGACGCTCTTTCGCTTTTGGAGCGACAATGAAGAAATGAAAAAAGGCGCCGCGGAATGCCCCGCGACGCCTGGTCTTTACCTTCGCCCCGCCCCGGTCAGGCGTGGACGGCCTCGGAGGGGATCGCTTCCACGCGCGGCTTGCGCCCCCCGCTCAGCCGCCGGATCACCACGTAGAAGACGGGCGTGAAGACGAGGCCGAAGAAGGTGACGCCGAGCATGCCGGAGAACACCGCGACGCCCATGGCCTGCCGCATCTCGGCGCCCGGCCCGCTGGAGGTCACCAGCGGTAGCACGCCGAGGATGAAGGCGAAGGAGGTCATGAGGATGGGGCGGAGCCGCAGCCGGGCAGCCTTCACCACCGCGTCCACGGTGGCGCTGCCCTCCTGCTCGAGCTGGCGCGCCACCTCGACGATCAGGATCGCGTTCTTGGCGGCAAGGCCGACGAGCACGATGAAGCCGATCTGGGTCAGGATGTTCATGTCCTGCCCCAGCGCCAGCACGCCGGCCGAACCGGCGAGCAGCACCATGGGGACGATCAGGAGGATGGAGAGCGGCAGGCTCCAGCTTCCATACTGGGCGGCCAGCACGAGATAGACGAACACGACGCACAGCGGAAACACCAGGAGGCCGATACTCCCCGCGGTGGTCTGCTGGTAGCTGAGGTCCGTCCATTCGAAGCTGACGCCCGCAGGCAGCACCTGCTTCGCCAATTCCTCCATCTTGGCGATGCCATAGGCCGCGCCGAAGCCGGCCAAGGTGTCGCCGTTCACCTCGGTCGCGGGATAGAGGTTGTAGCGCGGCACGCGGTCGGCGCCGAAGGCATCGGCGAGCGTCACCACATTGCCGAGCGGCACCATGTCGCCCGCCGCATTGCGCACCTTGATCCGGGCCAGATCCTCCGCCGTGGTGCGGAACGGAAGGTCGGCCTGGGCGGTGACGCGATAGGTGCGGCCGTAGAGGTTGAAGTCGTTGATGTAGCTGGAGCCGAAATAGCTCTCGATGGCGCTGTTCACGTCCGCGCTCGCCACGGAGAGCATTTCCGCCCGCTCACGGTCGATGGCGACCTTGATCTGGGGCGTGTTGGCCGAGAAGGTGGTGTAGACGCCCACCAGCCCGGGCGTTGCATTGGCTGCTGCGACAAGGTCGTTGGTCGCCTTGTCGAGCGCCTCGGTGCCGACGCCGCCGCGATCCTCGAGCCGCATGGAGAAGCCCCCGGCGCTGCCGATGCCCGACACCGGTGGCGGCGGCACAACAAGGATGCTGGCGCCGGTGATGTGGGCAACGCGCGTCTTCAGTTCCTCCAGGATCGACTGGGCCGTCTGTCCATGCTTCATCCGCTCCTCGAACGGCTCCAGCACCACATAGGCGGCGGCCGAGGAAGACGATATGGTCTGGGTGGCGCCGGAGAAGCCCGCGAAGGTCGGCAGGTGCGAGACGCCGGGGATTTCGAGCGCGATGCGCCCCACGTCCTTGGCGACCTCCGTGGTGCGCTCCAGCGATGCCCCAGCCGGAAGCTGCGGGATCGCGATGATGTAGCCGCGATCCTGTGTGGGGATGTAGCCCTTGGGCGTGGTCACGAGGAGATAGGCGGTCGCGCCCAGCAGGACGACGTAGAGCGCCAGCATGACCTTCCAATGCGCCACGAGCCGGACCACGGCCGCGCCATAGAGGCCGGAGAGCCGCTCGAAGCCGGCATTGAACAGGTCCGCGGCGCGGGTGCCCAGGGCGGCGAGGCCACGCTTGGGCGCGTGGTTCTCGTCATGGGCCGCATGCCGCTTCAGCATCATGGAGGCCAGGGCCGGCGAGAGCGTGAAGGAGTTAAACAGCGAGATGATGGTGGCCACGGCAATGGTGATGCCGAACTGGCGAAAGAACTGGCCCGACAGGCCGGGAATGAAGGCGGTGGGCACGAACACCGAGGCGAGCACCAAGGCGATCGCCACCAGTGCGCCGCCCACTTCCTGCATGGTCAGAAGCGTCGCCTCGCGCGCCGTCTTGCCCTCGGCGAGGTGCCGCTCCACGTTCTCCACCACGACGATGGCATCATCCACCACCACGCCGACCGCCAGCACGAGGCCGAACAGGCTGAGATTGTTGATGGAGAAGCCCAGCGCCGCCATCACCGCCATGGTGCCAACCAGCGAGACCGGAATGGCCAGGATGGGGATGATGGAAGGGCGCCAGCCCTGGAGGAACACGACCACCACCAGCACCACCAGCACCATGGCTTCGTAGATGGTCTTCACCAATTCATGGATGCTGTCGCCGATGAAGGCGGTGGGGTTGTAGCCGATGTCGTAGTCGATGCCGCGCGGAAAATCCTTCTTCAGCTCCGCCATGGTGCGGGCGATGGCATCCTGGGTGGAGAGCGCGTTCGCGCCGGGGCGCTGGAGCACCGCGAGCGCCACCGCCGGCTTGTCGCCGAGATAGCTGTCCGTGGTGTAGGTGAGTGCGCCGATCTCGGTGCGCGCAACGTCCTTCAGGCGCACGATCCGTCCGCCCGCGCCGCGCTTGACGATGATCTCGCCGAACTCGGCCGGCTTCTTCAGGCGTCCCTCGAAGATGAGGGTGGGCTGGAAGGCCTGGCTCGCGACCGGCGGCTCGGCGACCACGCCGCCCGCGACCTGCGTGTTCTGGGCGTTGATCGCCTGGCGGATGTCGGCCGGGGTCAGGTTGAAGGAAGCGGCGCGCTCCGGATCGAGCCAGATGCGCATGGAATATTCCCGCACGCCGAACAGCTGGATGTCGCCCACGCCGTCGATGCGCTTGATGACGTCCACCACGCGCCGCAAGGCGAAGTTGGAGACATAGAGCTGGTCGTAGCTGCCGTCCGGCGAATAGAGGAAAACGCCGGAGAGGATGGTCGGCGACGACTTCTTCACCGACACGCCGTTGCGCTGCACCGGCTCGGGCAGGCGCGGGACGGCGAGCGCCACGCGGTTCTGGACCAGCACCTGCGCCTTGTCGAGATCGGTGCCGCTCTTGAAGGTCACGGTCAGGGTGAGGCCGCCGTCGGAGGTGGCCTGGCTGTAGAGATACAGCATGTCCTCAACGCCGTTCACCTCCTGCTCGATGGGGGTCGCGATGGTGTCCGCGACCGTCTGCGCGGAGGCGCCGGGATAGCTCGTCGACACCACCACGGTGGGCGGCACGACATCGGGATATTCCGTGACCGGCAAGCTCAGATAAGCGATGCCGCCGACGATGATGGTCACGATGGAAAGGACGATCGCCAGGATCGGCTGCCTGACGGAGAGTTGTCCGAGGTTCATAACACACCTCCATTCAACGCGAATTGCTTGGGATCCAGGGTTTCGACCTTCACATTGACCTTGGCGCCGGGCTGGGCCCGCTGGAGGCCGGAGACGACCACGCGGTCGCCCGCCTCCAGACCGCCCGTGACCTCGCGCATCTTCCCGAACACCCGGCCGAGCGTAACCGGGCGGGCGACGATGCTGTCGTCCGTGCCGACCACATAGAGGACCTGCTGGGCGCTATCGCTCGTCACCGCGGAGGCGGGCACAAGCAGGGCCGGATGCGGGGCGTCCGCCACCATGGAGATGCGGACGAACTGGCCCGGATTGAGCGCATGGCCGGGATTGGCGATGCGCGCCCGCAGGCGCAGCGTGCCGGTGGAGGCATCCAGCCGGTTCTCGGCGAAGTTCAGCGTGCCGGTGAAGCGCGCGGTGCTCTCGCCCGGAAGGGCCACCTGCACCTGGCCGCCGAGCTCCACCATCGAGGTGCTGCCGTCCTTCTCGGCCAGCCTGCGGTAACGCAGATAGCTCTGCTCATCGATGTCGAAATAGGCGTCGATGGTGTCGAGCGAGACGATGGTGGTGAGCAGCGTCGCGCCGGCATCGCCGCCGGCCACGAGATTGCCCGCGCCCACCAGCTTGCGGCTGATCCGGCCGTCGATGGGCGCGTGGATGCCGGTGAATTCGAGATCGAGCTTCGCGCGATCCAGGGCCCCGGTCGCGGTCATGACCGCCGCCTTGGCCTCGTCCTGCGCCTGCTGGCGCTGGTCCACGGTGGCGGTCGAGATCGCCTGGGTCTTCACCAGCGAGGTGGCACGCTCAAGCTCCTTCCCGGCGAGATCGAGCTGGGCGTGGGCCTGGGCGAGCTGCCCCTCGGCCTGGGTCACCGCCGCCTGATAGGGCCGCGGATCGATGACGAACAGCAGGTCGCCGCGGCGGACGTAATCGCCGTCGCGGAACGCGACCTTCTCGACATATCCGCCCACGCGCGGGCGCACTTCGATGGTGTCGACGGCTTCCAGCCGGCCGGTGAACGTGTCCCAGCCCGTGACTTCCCGCTGCATGGGCATGCTGGCGGAGACGGTCGGAGGCGCGGGCGCTGCAACGGTGGTCGGCTCGCAGGCGGCCACCATCAGCGCAAGAAGGCTGACCGCCGCGAGCTGTAGAGACAAGATGGGTCGCTTCATGTTCGGGACTTTCTGTCGTCCGGGCGAATGCCATCGACGCCCGCCGACTTCGCTGCCGGCCTTCGCCAATACTTTCGCGCCTTGAGTTCTGAACGGATGGGTTCGAAATTACTCTTGTGGAGGTTTCGGCCTGATGGCCGCCCGTGGTGGCAACATGGCCGCTCGCACCGGAGAGATAAACAAGCTGCACTGCCATGCTCTGTCTCTTTGGCGGAGACAATGGGGGCGCGCCGCCGTCCAGGCCGAACATCGCCGGTGAAATGCACGAGGCGCGAGAAGGGGGGCCGGCACGCGCGGCCCCCTTCGCTTGTGTTCGGAATGTGCATGACCGCGACCGGCCGGCTCCGTCAGCCGGCAATGGTCGCTTCGCTCGCACCGCCCGGCTCTCTCGTCGCCGGAGCGGTCTGCCGCAGGAACATGTAGATGGCGAAAGCTGAGAGGAGCGTGATGACCGCGAGCCCACCGGCAAGTCCGGCGAAGGCGCGGCTGTAGCTCGCCACGAGCTGCGCGGCGGGCACGCCTGGTGCCGCAGCCAGGGCGTGAGCGAGGTCACCCGCAGCCAAGCGCTGCGCGATCTCGGCAAGCTGGGCCGGCGGCAGGTCCGGCGCGAGGATGCCCGCACCGAGCGCGGTGAGGGTGGCCAGAGCTGCGCTGACGCCGGCGAGCGCAATGCCCTCCCCCGCCACGCGCGACGTGTTGAAGATGCCTGCTGCCATCCCGGCGCGCTCTTTCGGCACGACGCTCACGGCCAGACCGTCCATCAGTCCCCAAGGCACGCCGGCGCCAAGCCCAATGACAAGCATGGGCGGGACGAAGCCGAGGCCTGCGCCCGAAGGCACGGAACCGAGCCAGACGAGCCCGACCGATGCTGCAGCAAGCCCGATGGCGGACATGAGGCCGGCCGAGATCCACCGAGTGGCCGTCGCGGCGAGAGAAGGGACAACCAGCATCGGCGCGGAAAGAGCCGTCATGAGCCACCCGGCTTCGACCTCGCTCATGCCCTCGATGCCGATGAAGCGCAGCGGAAGCAGGATGAGCAGCACCACATAGGAGTAACAGGTGGCGACCGGCAGGAGCTGGACCCCCAGGAAACGGGGATAGCGGAACAAGCTGAGATCCAGCATGGGGCGCGTTGCCCGGACCTCGATACAGATGAACGCTCCGAACATCAGCGCCGCGCCGGCGAAAAGCGCCAGCACCCGCGCATCGCCCCAGCCCCGCCCGGGCCCCTCGATGACGGCGAAGGTGAAGAGCGAGAGCGTTGCGGTGAAGCTCAGCGCGCCGGGAAGGTCAAGGCGCGTGGCATCGGGATCCCGCGTCTCGCGCAAGGCCGGCAAGGCGAGGAGAAGGGAGAGCGCGCCGATGCCGGTGCTGGTGAGGAAGATGGATCGCCACCCGAAAGCATCGATAAGAAGGCCGGCAATGACGGGCCCCAAGGCGAGCCCAAGGCCAAAAGTGGTGCCCAGCATGCTGAATGCGAGCGCACGCCGACGCCCCTGGAATTCCTGGGCCATGACAGAAGAACCACCGGCCAGCGCGCCCGCGGCGCCGATCCCTTGCGCGGCGCGCAGGACGTCGATGGCGACGATGGACGGCGCGAAGCTCAGCGCCAGGGAGAAGGCCACGAATAGCGCGACGCCGCCGGTGAAAACCATCTTGCGGCCGAACCTGTCGGCGAGGGCGCCGGCGGTCATGAGCAGGCTGCCGAATGTGAGCATGAAGGCGTTGGTGATCCAGGTCAGCGCCGCCGCATCGCCGCCGAGATCGCGGCCGATGGCCGGGGTTGCGACAGCGCCGCCGGAGAAGCTGAGAGGGAGGATCAGGGCCGCCAGGCACACGATGGCGACGACGGAAATCCGGCCCGAAACCGGTGGGGGTAACGATTGGTCCATGAGGGAGGCTTATCCAGAAGCGGCACGCAGCCGCGGAAGTCTCCGACTTGGTCCTTGCTGTGCGCCGGATAAACGCATCCGAACGCGATGCTCTGTCTCCCTTGAGGCGACAGTGATCAATCCGCAGCGGCGGCTTGCACCGCGGCGACGCGGGCCGCAAGCTCTTCCAGCTCCGTGTCCGGGATCCCGTGGGCGCGCAGTCCTTCGCAGGTCTGGAACAGATAGTCGGCCGAGGAGCCGAGCGCACCCGAAGCGGTGGCGATACGTTGGATCGCCTCGTTTTCCGGGAGGCCGCCGGCATAATGGCGGCCTGCCTTGTCGATGGTGAAGGCGATGGCATTGCCGAAGCGCGCACCGGCATCGTCGCGCACATCCACCCAACGGGGAACGTAGGCGGCGGCGAGCATCTCGCGCTTCCAAACAAGAGAGAGCTCAGCCTCCAGCATCTTCTCGGCGATGCGGAACGCGACACCCGCGCATGAGCCGCCCTCGTCGAGGCCGAGAACGAGCCCCGGATTGTCCATCGAGCCTCGACCCACCAAAGCGGAAAGGCAGAAGGCGCGATGCCAACCTTCGACGCGCGCGGTGCGGCGCTCCGCGAATTGGATCGACGGATTCCAGATCAACGAGCCGTAGCCGAATAGCCAGACATCGCCTTCCGGCCGCTCGGCAAGGGTCTCGCGCAGCGAGGTTGCGCGCTCCGAAGGCGAGAGGATCCGCAGCGTGGGCGCGTCACGGGCGGCGATCGCATCGATGCCGTCGGTCTCTATCAGTTCCCGGGTGAGAATGTGTCTTTGCATCTTGCTCTCGCACGCGGCGGGCGCATCGGCGCCATTGTCGGTGTGCGATGGATATGCGCTGGTGCCTGGGCGCGATAAACTTGGAGAATGGCGACGCTCTATATCCCGCGCGGAGACAGACGAATTAACATGTTGAAGTTAAACAGTTTTTATAACTCCAATCCGACCGACAGATGAGGATCGGGATGGGATTGGAGCCGATAAGGTGATAATTCTGAATTCAGCGCAGCTTATCCGCCCGCGAGCTTCCAATGAACCGCAGCCCTCCGCCGATCCAGGATATCGCCGCCTTCGTGGCCGTGGCCGAAAATGCCAGCTTCACGCGCGCCGCCGAGCAGCTCGCCACCAGCAAGTCCAATGTGGGCAAGGCGGTGCAGCGCCTGGAGGCGCGGCTCGGCACCCGACTCTTTCAACGCACAACGCGCGCCGTGCGCCTCACGGAGGAGGGCGAGACCTATCTCGACGCAGCCCGCGGGGCCTTGGACACTCTCGGGGAGGCGGAGGTCGCCCTCTCGGCCCGCCGCTCGGAGCCCGTGGGGCGCGTGCGGATGGACGCGCCCATCGGCTTCGGCAAGCTGCTGCTGCCGACGTTCGCCTCCGTGCGGGCGCGCTATCCGAAGGTGACGCTCGAACTGTCCCTGAGCGACCGCCAGTCCGATGCGGTGGGAGAGGGCTGGGACATCGTCATCCGTGCCGGCGCGCTTGCGGCGGACAGCAGCATGACCGTTCGCAAGCTGTGCGACATCCGCCTCGGCCTTTATGCTTCGCCGGACTATCTGAAGCGGCGCGGCCCAATCGGGACCGTCGCCGAGCTTCGAGACCATGAGGGCATCGTCTTCCGCTCCGGCTCCGGCACACTGCGACCGTGGTTCGTGGCCGATGCCGGGAAGATGGTTCAGATCTCGCCCGAGGCCAGCCTCGTCACGGGAGATGGGAGAGCCTATGTGGACGCCACCATAAACGGTCTCGGCATCGGGCAGATCTATGATCGAGTGGCGGATCCGCATGTCGCGGCGGGAGAGCTTGTCCATGTCCTCCCGGAAGCGGACGTGGAGGGGCCACCCGTGCACGCCCTCATCCCGCTGGGCCGCCGCATGCCGCCCAAGACGCGCGTCGTGCTGAACCATCTGGTTGACGTGCTCGGCTGATCCTGAGTCGAAATTTCGCGCCTGCGCCACAGTGGGAAGCCACAGTAAGAAACGTCCGCAGGCGCCTGCTCGTCCTTCTCTCGCCCTTGTCGCAGACGGCCCCCTGACAGGCCGGTGGACCGCAAACCGAAGGCTTTCGCGCATCCCGTGGACACGCCTGGGAGGCCGACACGGGAAAGGGCACGCCTGTGCCCTTTCCCCGGCCCGTCAGGCTGCCGGTTCGAGCGGCGGCCCGACGATCTCCACGGAGAATTCCGCGGCAACCCGCGGGAAGTCCTCCAGCGGACGTCCCTCCATCGCCGGGAACATCCGCTCCAGGCCGCCCGGCGTGAAGAAGCCCAGCAGCCGCGCGGGCTCGGCGCCAAAATTGCGGAAGGCATGGGGCGTCCCGCGGGGGATGAGCACGATGCCGCCCTTTGCGGAACGCAGGCGCCGCCCGGCCACCTCGAAGTCCACGGTGCCATCCAACACATAGATGATCTCATCGGCATCGTGGTGGATGTGCAAAGGCGGCCCGATCATGGGCTCGATGATTCCCTCGGCCACGCCGTACCGGCCGCCGGTGTCCCGGCCGTCGATCCGAAGCGCGATCCGCTCGCCCGGGAAGGGCTCGTGCCAGCGCAGGTTCTCGCCGGTCGCAAAGAGGGGTTGCTGGAGGAAAACATGGTTCGTCATGGGGTCACCTCGTTTGAGATGAGGCATCCATGCCGGCCGGCCGGGGAATAATATTGACCCTGCGCGCCGTGTTTCGTCGAAAACCGGCGTGTCGCGCCGCACCGGCGTTGGGCTGGCCTTGCAAGGCCGGGTCGGTTGTTCCATCTGGGTGACCTTGGGGGATCCGCGGCGGAGGGGGCCGAACAGAAGGGCCTTCGAGGGCACCACATGCAACGTCAGCTTCTTTTCGACGGCTCTCCCAAGACGCGCTGCCCGCTCGGCACGGCCATGGGCGGCGCGCGCATCGGCGTTTCCCGCCACCGCATCGATGCCGCCGGCCAGACGGCGGTGAGCGCTCCCGCGCAGGATGCGCATCTGGTGATCCTGCAATTGCAGGACCAGCCCGCGCACGATTTCTGGGCCGACGACAGGCACATCCCGGTTCCGCGCGCTCCCAGGGGCAGCCTGAGCATCGTGGATCTTCGCCGGGACTCTTCCGCGCTCTTCACCGAGCGGCTCGACAGCCTGCACCTTCACCTGCCGCGGGAAGCGCTCGAAGGACTTGCGATCGATGCCGGCGCAACGCCCGTTGGCACCCTGACCTTGGATGGGGAATGGAGCACCAGCGACGAGATCGCCCGGCAGCTCTCGCCGCTCCTGGCCGCCGCCGCCGAGGCGCCGGGGCGACTCGCGCAGGCCTATATCGACCATCTGGTCCTCGCGATGGCTGCCCATGTCGCCTCCACCTATGGCGGGCTGCGGCCCATGCGCCCGAGGCGCGGCAGCCTTGCGCCCTGGCAGCTCAGGCGGGCCCAGGAGCTGCTTTCGCAGAGCCTCTCCGGCGAGGTGTCGCTGCACGCCGTTGCCGAGGCCTGCGGTCTCTCAACCTCCTATTTCGCGCGCGCTTTCAAGGTATCCACGGGAATGCCCCCTCATGCCTGGCTTCAGGCGCGCCGAATCGAGCGTGCTCGCGGGCTGCTTTCCGACCGGCGGCTTGCGCTGGCCGACATCGCGCTGCGGTGCGGGTTCGCCGACCAGAGCCACTTCACGCGGGCATTCCGGCGCGCCACCGGACTGACACCGGCCTTGTGGAGGCGCGCCGCCCACCCGGCCTGAACAGCGCATCGCACGCTCTCCGCATCGCGACGAGAGAAGTTGACCGCCGTCCGACGAGACGGCGGACAATGGTATAGGCAATTTATCTAAGACTTCTGCCGACATCCTGGCGTGCGCAGGTTGCCTCATCATTGCAGGCGGTTACGACGGTTTCAGCCGACATCGCGGATGTAGCGCTGGAAAAGCGTGCGGTGGCGGCTTTGCGGGCGATACGGATCAGCCGGGTGCGCCGAACCAGCGTGTCGCGGCTTGCAGGGCGCCGTCCTCATCGGCGGCGGCCTCGCTGGCCCAGGCGAAAAAGCCATCGGGGCGCACCAGCACCGCGCTCAATCCCAGACGGTCCTTCACATCGGACGAGAGATAGGTGATCCGTCCCTGCCAGCGGTTCGCGAGCGCCCGGAGCGGGGCATGGGAGGCGAAGTCGAGCAGCAGGCCACGGCCGTCTCGCAGAAGGTTTCCCGCCCGCGTCCCATCGGCGAGTTCAAAATCGGGGATGCTCTGGCCGACGAGCGGGTGGCCGCTGCCAAGATCATAGCGCAGGGATACGCCCCACACTTTTCCGGCGAAATAGGTTGCCCCGTCCCGCGTCCCCATGAGATCGCGAACGATGGCTGCAAGCGCGCGGGTGCTCGGCGTGGGCCGCAGGAGGGCGACCTGCGCGCGCGACCAGTCAAGGACCCGCGCTCCCTCCGGATGCCGCTCGGTGAAATAGCTGTCGAGCAGTCCGGCCGGCGCTCGGCCATGGATGGTGGCCGCCAGCTTCCAGCCCAGGTTCATAGCGTCGCCCAGGCCGAGATTGAGACCTTGGCCGCCAAGGGGCGAATGGATATGCGCCGCGTCGCCGGCGAGCAGCACCCGGCCCCGGCGGTAGGCCGTCGCCTGGCAGGCGCGGTCCGTCCAGGTGGCTGCGAGGTGCAATGCGGTGAGAGCAACGTCGGTGCCCGAGATCCGGCGCAACGCCGCCTGAACGTGCTCGCGCGTGATCGGCCGCGTCCTGTGGAAGGCGCCTCCGTCGAAATCGACCATCGCGATCACGCCGGGCTTGGCATAGGTGTACATGCCCGCGGCGGTGTAGGTGCGTCCCGCGCGCAGCGCATCCGGATCGGCCAGGTCGGCCTTGACCGAATAGCCGGTGAACTCGGGATCGGTGCCATCGAACGGAAAGCCGCCGGCCTTGCGCACCGTGCTGCGCCCGCCGTCGCAACCGACCAGCCAGCGCGTGTGGAACGTCTCTCCCCCGGCGCGGACGACCACGCCGACGTCGGTCTCGTGGAAGTCTTCGACACCGACGCCGCGCCGGATCTCGGCCCCCATCGCCGTCGCCCGTGTGGCCAGGAGGGATTCGAGGGACTGCATATCCACCGCGAGGTTCACCCCGGCCGGACTTTGCAGCCGATGGGCCCATCTCGAAGCGTCGATGTCCTCATGGAAGAACGGGATGCCGGCGAAGTGCCCCGCAGGCCGCCGCTCCTGCTGCATCCAGTGGGCGGAGGCCCGGGTCGCGCCTGCGGCATCGTTCGCGTGCTGTGTCGCCATGATTTCATCGAGCAGGCCGCGGCGATACAAAGCCTCGATGGTCGGTGCCGACAGGCCGCGCATCCCGAACGGCAATGTCTTCAGGGGTGAGCGCGGATCATCCGCCTGCTCCAGCACGAGCACGGAGACATGTGCGAGCCGCAGCTCGCAGGCGAGAAACAGCCCGACCGGGCCGGCGCCTGCGATAATGACGTCGTGGATGTGAGCGTGGGACATGGGCCTGGAATACTCCTGTGTCGAAGATGTTCGACCGGAGCGTTCCTCGGTTCCGAGACCGCACGGACGAACGCAACAGCGCCTCAACAGCGCCCGACGTTCGTCGTGGGGATCTCAGGCCCGAAGCCAAAGACCAGAGCTTTCGTTACCGAAAGGACTTGGGCTGACCAAGCCAAGTCTGCCTTTTCCGACGCGCTCCCTATAGCGCAGGGCACCTCCGGCCGCAACACAGCGCGCGCCGCACCCCGCCGCGCCGCCGCCCTTGCCTTGCGCCGGCGGCCGCATGGGTCGGCAGGCCTCCATAGGTGCGGCCTGTTCATCGCCATTGCTGCTATAGATGCCGCGAAGGCCGGACATGTCCCGGCGGAGTAGAGGCAGATCATGGCCGAGAGATTTGAACGGCACCGCCAACCTTGGACCCATGAGGAACTCGAAAAGCTGAAGCTGCTTGCCAAGAAGGGCATGGCACTGAAGGCGATTTCGAAAGCGATGACGCGCAGCGAGGAATCCATCAAAGACCGCGCCAAACTCGATGGCATCGGCATCGCCAAGCTCCGTTAGATGTGGCTCATGGCTCGGCCTGAGGGATCGCTACCCGCGCAATCGCCAAGACCCTGACGCCAAGCCTCTGACGCCAAGCCTTTGAGAACGCCCCCGATTTTGCACCGCCCGCGCCGGGTCAGCATTGGCGCAGGTCAGATCTCGTAGGAGGCGCTGCGCAGGCGCTCCGCGTCGCGTGAGGGCGGCGCGCCAAACAGGCGCGCATACTCGCGGCTGAATTGCGATGCGCTCTCATAGCCGACGGCATAGGCGGCCCGTGCCGCATCGGTATTGGTGGTCAGCAGCCGCCGGGCCGCCTGAAGGCGCAGGGTCTTCTGGTATTGCAGCGGGCTCATGGCTGTCGCCGCTTTGAAATGGCGGTGGAAGGACGGCACGCTCATGCCGGCGATCTCGGCCAGGGTCTCGGTCCGCAGCGGCTGGTCGAAGTTGCGGCGGATCCAGCCGATCGCGCGGCGGACCTGCGACAGGCGGCTGTCGTCGCGCCCCACCTGCCGGAGGATGGGGCCGTGGGCACCCTGCAGGAGACGGTAGAGCACCTCGCGCTCGCGCGATGGAGCAAGGAACGGGATGTCGTCGGGCGCGTCCAGCAGCGCGAGCAGATGGTCCCAGGCCTCCAGCAGCTCGGCCGTGACGGGCGCCACGCCGAAGCCGGCCGCGGGCCTTGCGGCCGGGGCGGGCGGCAGGTCGGCAAGCAGGCTCGTCAGCGCATCCCGGTCGAGGGCGAGGCTCGCGACCACGTAGGGCTCGTGCGTGGCCGCTTCGATCACGCATCCGGTGGCGGGCAGTTCGAGCGAGGCGATGAAGCAGCTCGCCGGGCCGTAGCGCAGCATGCGGTCGCCGATCAGGACCTGCTTGGCGCCTTTCAGCACCACGCAGATCATCGGCTCGTAGAGCGTCGCCACCGGCGCGCTGTGCTGGCGGGCGACGCCTATTCCCACACGCGGCACCGGCGTCTCCAAGCGCATGCCGTCGGTATGGCGCGAGATGCGCTCGCACATGCGATCGATCAGATTCTGCATGGCGCGAAGATCGCCCTTCCCGGCCCGCGCAGCAAGCCTCCTGATAGGATCAGGCAAGGCGTTGATACGATCGGGCGCTCAACTCCCCGTGCCGCCAACCATATGGGTGAAGGGCGGCGCGACCGCCCAGCTTCAAGCGATCGGGAATGGATCATGAGTGACGTATTCGGTGCGACATCGACGACGGACGAGGTGCTCGCCGGTGTCGATCTCCGGGGCAAACGCATACTGGTGACGGGGACGTCGGCGGGGCTCGGCATCGAGACGGCCAGGGCGCTCGCGGCACATGGCGCGAACGTGGTCGGCGCGGCGCGCGACCTCGCCAAGGCCGAGGGGGCGACGGCCGGCGTCCGGGAGGCCGCCCGCGCGAACGAGGGCAGTTTCGAGCTGATCGCGCTGGACCTCGCCTCCCTGTCGAGCGTGCGCGCCTGTGCGGACCGGCTGCTGGCGGACGGGCGGCGGTTCGACATCGTGATTGCGAACGCCGGTGTCATGGCGCCTCCGCTCGGCCGGACCGCCGACGGCTTCGAAACCCAGTTCGGCACGAACCATCTCGGCCACTTCGTGCTGGTCAACCGGATCGCCGGGCTGCTCGGCGCAGGCGGGCGGCTGGTGAACCTGTCATCGGCCGGCCACCGCTTCGCCGATGTCGACCTCGAGGATCCCAATTTCGAACGGACCGCCTATGACCCGTGGATCGGATACGGCCGTTCCAAGACGGCCAATGCCCTGTTCGCGGTCGCGTTCGACCGCAGGCACCGCGATCGCGGCGTGCGCGCCGCGGCGGTGCATCCCGGCGGCATCCGCACCGAGCTCGGCCGGCATATGACCGCGGCCGACGAGGAGGCGCTGATCGCCTCCATCAACGCCGCCCAGGCCACAGCCGGCCTGCCGCCGTTCGCGTACAAGACAATCCCGCAAGGTGCCGCGACCACGGTCTGGGCTGCGGCCGTCGCCGATGCCAATGCGGTCGGCGGTCGCTATTGCGAGGACTGCCATGTGGCGGATGTGCAGGACGGCGAAGGCATTCGCGCCGGCGTGCGGCCCTATGCCCTCGATGCGACGCGTGCAGAGGCGTTGTGGCGGAAGAGCGAGGAACTCGTCCACGAACGCTTCTGACGAGGACGCGCCCCGGGCAACCCCGGGGCGCGACCGGCACCTGCGTCAGCCATCGAAGACGGCTGCGCGGGCTTCAGCTTTCGGGAAGTTCGAGCCGTTCGAGATCGGCGATCAGCCCGGGTCCGGTCGGCTCCCACCCCAGCTTTTCCCGCGTCTGCGCGCTGGAGGCGGGCATGTCGAGGCCGGCGAACATCGCCAGCCAGCCAAAATAGGCGGGCGTCTCTTCCGCGGCGATGGATTTCGCCGGCAGGTTCAGCCGCCGGCCGATGGCTTCGGCAATCTCGCGCACGGGCACGCCTTCCTCCGCCACCGCGTGATATTTCGCATTCGGCTCGGCTTTCTCGATGGCGAGCCGGTAGAGGCGCGCCACGTCGACGACATGGGCCGACGGCCAGCGGTTGAGCCCGTTCCCCACATAGGCGCACACGCCCTTCTCGCGATACATCGCGATGGCGGGCGTGATCAGCCCCTGCGTGACCGGGTCGTGGACCTGCGGGAGCCGCACCACCGACACGTTGACGCCCTCCGCGGCCACAGCGGCGGCCGCCTCTTCCGAGGCCGCCCGGGGATGGGTGGCTGAGCCGACGATGGGATTGTCCTCCTTGGCCGGCGCGCCCGGCACCGTGTTGGCGATCCCGGTCCCCGAGGTCACGATCAGCGGACGGCCGGAGCCGGCGAGAACGGAGCCGAGCGCCCGGATCACGCGGCGGTCGTCTTCGCAATTCTGGACGAAGCGCGAAAAGTCGTGGTTGAAGGCGAGATGGATGACGCCGTCGGAGCGCGCGGCGCCGTCCTTGAGGCTGTCGGGGTCGGCAATCGACCCGCGATAGACCTCGGCGCCGGCCGCCGCCAGGGCCGGCGCCTTGTCGTCCGAACGGCAGAGGCCGATCACCTGATGGCCCGCCGCGATCAGTTCCCTGACCACGCGCGAGCCGATATTTCCTGTCGCGCCGGTTACGAACACACGCATGCCCAAGGTCTCCAAGCTTCACTGGAGACAAGCATTGCCGGGCTCGTTATGCTGGTAAAGTCTGGAGCTTATCGTAGTACAATGACTGACAGGCTGAATGGGCGCCCTGGTGCCGAGAACCAGCTCGGCCTCTATCTCCGGGATCGCCGCGCCAAGCTCGATCCGATCGCACTCGGATTTTCCTCGGAACGCCGCCGCACGCTCGGCCTGCGCCGTGAGGAGGTGGCGCAGCGCGCCAACATCAGCCCCACCTGGTACACGTGCCTGGAGCAGGGCCGTGGCGGCGCGGCATCGCCCGATGTGCTCAATCGCCTGGCCCGCGCGCTCATGCTGACCGACGTCGAGCGCGAGCACCTCTTCCTGCTGGGTCTCGGTCATCCGCCCGAGGTGCGCTACCAGAAGAGCGAGGGCGTCACGCCGCGCCTGCAACGCGTCCTCGACGCGCTCGATCCCAGCCCTGCGCTCATCCGGACGGCGCTCTGGAACGTCCTCGCCTGGAACCGCGCGGCGACCGTCATGCTGATGGATTATGCCTCGCTGCCCCCCGACCAGCGCAACATCCTGCGCTACATCTTCCTCGACCCGCGCGCCCGGGCGGCGCAGTACGATTGGGAAAGCGTGGCGCGCTTCGCGCTGGGCTCGTTCCGGGTGGATACGGCCCGCGCCGGAGCCGCCGACGAGGTGAAGCCTCTTGTGGAAGAGCTCTGCCGACTCAGTCCGGACTTCGCAAGGATGTGGCGCGACAATGATGTTCAGGGCCCGCCCGGCGAAGCCGTGAAGCATATACGCCATGCGGTTGTCGGCCCTCTGTCGTTCGAATATTCCGCCTTTTCGGTCGATGGCCGAACGGACCTCACCATGGTCGTCTACAATCCGGCCACGCCCGAGGATGCAGAACGGATCAAATCCCTCCTGTCTTAGCCCAGCATCTCGGGCCGGAAGTGCGACCGGCGACTGATGATCCTGCCGGACACCATGAACACGCCGTCGCCTGTGTAGTGAAGCGTTTCCGGATGCTTTGGCGAAGAGGCCACATGGGCCTTCACCACCTCGAAGATGAAGAAGTTGTAGCGCTCCACCAGCGCATCGTCGTGAAGGCGGCACTCGAAGCTGGCATGGCATTCGCCGATCAGGGGCGCATCGACCGTGCTGGCGTCCTGGGCGGTCAGATTAAAGCGCGCAAACTTGTCGATCTTCGCGCCCGTCGTATTGCCGATCCCCACCACCGTGTCCGTCAGCGCCGTGGTCGGCAGATTTACGACGCATTCCCGGCTCTCGCGGATCATGCGGTGACTGTGGTTGCCGCCCGAGATCATCAGCCCGACGAGGGAGGGGGCGAACTCCAGGATCGTGTGCCAGCCCAGCGTCATGATGTTCGTCGCGCCCTGCCACTTCGACGACACCAGCACGATCGGGCCGGGCTCCAGATAGCGCCGCACCTGGCCCACGGGAAAATCGCTCTTCTTCGGGAGTCCGGTCACGGCAGCCTCTTCGCAAGTCCCAATGGGCGACAATAGCCGCCGATGCGGGCAGATGCCCATCTCCACGCGACGCATGCCTTATCTGTTACCGCCTGCGGCCCCGGCGGGCTGAGGCAGGTATTGTTGACCGCCCCTCGGACGCTCCATGCGGCCTGATTGGCCCGGTGTGGCCGAAGGCCGGCTGACGCCTCGATCCATATGGTCCGCGACGACGGCAGGCGTCAGGCATGGACGCGCGGCGCTGATGAGCCCGATCACCACATTTCATGAATGCGTCCGGCACGCGCCGCTAAGATGGTCGCCCGTCATCCCGACGAGGACGAGCCCGCGCATGCAGACCGCCACGCCGCCATACGACCCCGACAACATCTTCGCGCGCATCGTGCGTGGCGAGCTGCCCTGCGAGCGGCTCTACGAGGATGCGCATGCGATCGCCTTCATGGACATCATGCCCCAGAGCGCGGGCCACGCGGTGGTGGTGCCGAAGCGCGCAGGGCGCAATCTCCTCGATACCGATCCCGCCGTGCTCGGGCCGCTGATGGACGCCGTGCGCAAGGTGGCGCAGGCGGTGAAGACGGCGATGGAGGCCGACGGCGTCGTGGTGATGCAGTTCAACGAGGCGCCCGCCGGCCAGACCATCTTCCACCTGCACGTCCATGTCCTCCCGCGCTATTCCGGCGCGGACTGGGCGCCCCATGCCGGCGCGCGGGCCGAACCGCAGGTGCTGGCGGCCCAGGCCGCGCGCATCCGCGCCGCGCTCGAACCCTGAATAAGGCGGCGCCATGGAAGTGGCACTTCTTTCGGATCTGTGGGCCGCCCTCGGCGGCGCCGGGTCGCGGGCGCAGCATGTGGTCTTCTCCGGCGCGGGGGCGCTGCCGTCCGTCTTCCCGGTCACGGCGCTTGCCGCCGCCTCGGTGGGCGCGGCGGGGCTCGCGGTCGCGGAGCTGGTGGAGCTGCATGGCGGCGCACGGCCGCAGGTTCGGGTCGACCGGCGGCTTGCCTCGCTCTGGTTCGGCACCTCCCTGCGCCCGCAAGGCTGGAGCGTGCCGCCGCCCTGGGATCCCATCGCCGGCGATTATCGCGCCGCCGACGGCTGGATCCGTCTGCACACCAATGCGCCGCATCACCGCGCCGCCGCCCTTTCGGTGCTCGGCGCGGAGGAGCAGAAGGAGGCGGTCGCGCGCGCGGTCGGCACATGGGCCGCCGATGATCTCGAGGCGGCCGTGGTGGCTGCCGGCGGATGCGCGGCCGCCATGCGCAGCCTCGAAGCCTGGCGCGCCCATCCCCAGGGGGCGGCCGTCGGCGCCGAGCCCCTGTTCGCATGGCAGGCGGGCGAAGCCGGCGGGACGGCAGAGGCCCGCTTCCGGCCCGAGCGTCCGCTGTCGGGCGTGCGCGTGCTCGACCTCACCCGCGTGCTCGCGGGCCCGGTGGCGACGCGCTTCCTCGCCGGCTACGGGGCCACGGTGCTGCGCATCGACCCGCCCGGGTGGGAGGAGCCGGGCGTGGTGCCGGAAGTGACGGCGGGCAAGAGCTGCGCGCGGCTCGACCTGACCGATCCCGCCCGGAAGGCGCAGCTCTGCGGATTGATCCGCCAGGCCGACGTCCTGGTGCATGGCTACAGGCCGGGGGCGCTCGAAGGGCTCGGGCTCGGCGCAGACGCGCGGCGGGCGCTCCGTCCGGGCCTCGTCGAGGTGAGTCTCGACGCTTATGGCTGGAGCGGCCCCTGGGCCGGGCGGCGCGGCTTCGACAGCCTGGTCCAGATGAGCGCCGGCATCGCCGAGGCGGGCATGCGCGGCCTCGGTCGCGACCGGCCGACCCCGCTACCCGTGCAGGCGCTCGACCATGCCACGGGCTATCTGATGGCGGCGGCTGCGATCCGCGGGCTGTGCACGCGCCTGCGCACCGGACGCGGCAGCGCGGCCCGCACCTCGCTGGCGCGCACCGCCGCGGTGCTGGCGGCCCATCCTGCCGATCCCGCTGCCGCGCCGATCGCACCGGAGACCGCCGCAGATCTCGATGCGGCGGTGGAGACGACATCCTGGGGGCCGGCGCTGCGGCTGCGCGCGCCGCTCCAGGTCGCCGGGGCGCCGATGCGGTTCAACACCGGCGCCCGCGCCCTCGGCAGCGCGCCGGCGCAATGGGCGCGCGACTGAAGGCGACGCTCAGGCCGGCTTCGACAGGCCGGCGGCGAGATGGTCCGCCAGCAGCAGGCCCGCCTTGGAAAGCGCCGGCGCGCGATGCAGGCGGATATCGGCCGCCGGCAGCGGCGGCAGCTCGTCCCGCTCGCCGAGCGCCCGGAGCCCGTGGGGGAAGGTGCCGGACTTCACGACGGTGACCGCCAGGCCCTGGGCGGCGACCGCCTCCACCGCCGCGAGGCTGTGGCTCACGAAGGCGAGCCGCCAGGGGCGCCGCGCCGCATCGAGCGCCTCGATCGCCCATTTCCGGAACAGGCAGCCGTGCGGATAGAGCGCCACCGGCAGCGGCGTGCGGCCCTCGATGCCCGGTTCGGGCCCTGCCGCCCATACCGCCTGCTCGCGCCGCAGGAACTGGCCTTCCGCCTGCCCCGCCGGGTGCATGGCGACGACCAGGTCGTAGCTCTCGCCGAGCCGGTCCGGCATGGTGGCGGTGAGACCCGTCTCCATCTGCACCCGCACCAGGGGATAGGCGGCCGCGAAGCGCGCCAGCAGCGCCGGCACCAGCAGGGTCCCGTAATCGTCCATGACCCCGAGCCGCACCGCGCCCTCGACCTTGTGCTCGCGCAGGCGGCCCACCGCCTCCTCGTTCAAGGTCAGGATCCGGCGCGCATAGCCGATGAGCCCTTCGCCCGCAGCGCTCAGCTCCACATGGATCGTGCTGCGATGGAACAGCTCCACCTGGAGCCGCTCCTCCAGCCGGCGGATCTGCATGCTCACCGCCGACTGGGTGCGGTTGAGATGGGTCGCGGCGCGGGTAAACGAGCGCTGGTCCGCCACCGCCACGAAGGCCTTCAGGAGGTCCGGATCGAGAAGGGGAATGCTCATCACGGCCCGTGATTTATGGGATCAGATAAATGCCATTCCATGATCACTACCGCGCTCCCTAAGATCGGCGCAAGAGCCGTGAGGGGGACCATGGGAGAGACACTGGGTATCCTGGCGGCGGTGTTTTCGAGCGCGCTCGGCGGCTCCTCCATCGTGGCGACGCGCTATCTCGCCGGCGCCCTCGACCCGCTCGCCATCGGCTCTTTCCGGTTCGGCATTGGCGTCCTTCTCCTGCTGCCGGTCGCGCTGCTGGGCAAGGCGTCCTGGCCGGCGCGGCGCGACTGGGCGGCGACGGTCGGGCTCGGGCTGCTGTTCTTCGCCCTGTTCCCCCTCCTGTTCAACGCCTCGCTCATCTTCACCACGGCGGGGCGCGGCGCGCTCTGCCTCTCCACCCTGCCCTTGCTGAGTCTCGTGATGGGCCGGCTCCTGGGCCGGGAGGCGCTCACGGGGCGCAAGACCGCCGGCGTGCTGATCGCCACGGGCGGCGTGGCGCTGTCGCTCCTCTCCGGCCTCAGCGTGGCTCCGGACGGTGCGTGGCGCGGCGATCTGCTGATGGTGGCGGCCGCCCTGTGCATGGCGCTCTACGGCATCTGGTCGAAGCCGCTGATCGGCCGCTCGGGGCCGGTGCCGTTCACGGTGATGTCCATGGGGGTGGGCGCTCTGTGCCTTGTCGCCATCTCCTGGGCGCGGGGAAGCTTCGCGCCCCTCGCCCAGCTCGGCGCGCCGCAATGGGGCGCGGCGCTCTATCTCGGCGCCATCGGCAGCGCCCTGACCTTCTATCTCTGGGCCTTCGCGCTGGAGCACACGACCCCGACGCGGGTCGCCGTCTCGGTGACCGTCAATCCCGTCATCGCGGCGCTTGCCGGGGCAATCGTGCTGAACGAACCGCTGCGCTGGAACCTCGTCGCCGGGATCGTCACCGTCCTCGCCGGCATCTGGCTTGCCGTCACCCGCCCGCGATCGGCCCGAATGCCGTCCGAGATCGGAAACTGAGCGCGCAAGATCCGGAGCCGGACTTTTGAAAGACCCCGTTATCGCAGAGGGTTGCGCGGTCCCGGATATGTTCGGTGAGGTAAAATGGTGCCCAGGGGCGGAATCGAACCACCGACACTGCGATTTTCAGTCGCATGCTCTACCAACTGAGCTACCTGGGCGTCCGCAAGGCCGGAACCTCTTGGAGACGGGTGTGTATAGTGTCTCCCTGGCGCGCTGTCCATAGCCGGCAGAGACGACAGGCACACCTGTGGATGACAGGTCCGGCAATCGTTGCGCCGGATGGGTTTGCGGCGCTTGCGGGCCACCTACCCGCCGCCGCCCCGACCCGCCGGCGCGGCGGGCGCGCGCGGCTCGGAACTTCAGGCGCTCATCGCGCCTGCATGCGCAGGGCGGCGTCCAGCCGCAGCACTTGGCGCGCATCGTGCCCGCCGATGCCCTGCTCGCGGAAGCCGCGTCCGTCGCCGAGACGATCGCGGAAAAATCCCTGCCGGGCCTCATGGTCATCAAGGAAAGCATCAATCGCGCCTTCGAGACGCCGTTGTCCGAGGGCCTGCGGTTCGAGCGGCGGGTGTTCCACGCCCTGTTCGGCACCGCCGACCAGAAGGAGGGGATGGCCGCCTTTGCGCAGAAGCGCGCGCCTGCCTTCACCCATCGCTGAGCGAGGCGGGCATGCGATTTTCGGCCCCGTCAGGACCCGAGGGTGAACACCACCAGCAGGGCGGCATAGATGGCGGCGATGATCGCCGCGCCGCGCAGATCGATGCCGCGCGAGGGCTGAGCCGGGCTGAGCCACCAGCCGAAGCGGCCGCTCGCCCACGGCACGAGGGAGTTCAGCAGCACCACGCTCACCACGTTGCCGATGAACAGCGCGACGGGAAAGGCCAGCCCCGCCCATCCCATCAGCACCGGGTTCTGCACCGCGATGCCGAACAGGTATACCACCGGGTATAGCAGCATCAGGACGATCATGTTCTGCTTCCACACCGCTGCCGGCGGCTGCCCCTTGGGGCCGGAGGCGAACCATTGGTCGAAACCGGAGCGGGCGATGCGGGCGTGGAATTCCTCCGTGAAGGGGGCGGCTTCCGCCAGCAGCGCCTTGCGCTCGGGAGAGGTGAGCCAGGCCTGGAGATTCTCCTCGCTGTCGAACCGCAAGATCGAGAGCCAGTCGTCCTGCACGCCGGGGATCGGCGGCTCGAAGCGATAACCCTGGAAGCCCGGCGCCCGCGTCTGGGCCGAGGCGATGCGCTGTTCCCAGGCGCGATAGGCCAGTTCCTGCCCCGGCTTGATGCGCGTCGAGATCACCGCCGAGACCGCGGCGGGCAGCACGCCGGAGGCGCCGTCCGGCACGATATGCACGTCGTCGCGGCCCACCAGCATGGATTGGGCGCCGGCGATGCGCGCGAGGCGGGCCGGCGAATTGAGCCAGGCGATGGCGGCGGCGCTGCTTTCGAAGCGCTGGAGGATCACCCAATCCACCTGCGCCGGCGGGCTCGGGCGCATCAGGGTCTGGCCGAGAAATCCCGGCAGCGCGGCGATGGAGGCGCTGGTCTGCTCCTGCCACACCGCGAACGCCTCCTCGAAACCGGGCAGCACGCGGGTCTGCGTCACGATGGTGACGGCGGACGTGGGAGTGGGAGGCGTGCTCATGGGCGTCGGGCTCATGGGCACGGCTGCAACTGGTCGAAGATGCGATCGGGCGTGAACGGCAGGCTGGCGAACCGCACCCCCGTCGCATTGAACAGGGCGTTCGAGACCGCCGGCGCGATGGGATTGATGGCGCATTCCCCCTGCGCCTTCGCGCCCAGCGGGCCGATGGTGTCATAGGTATCGGCGAACAGGATCTGGGTGCGCGGCGCGTCGGCGAAGCTCGGGATGCGGTAATTGCGCAGCGCCGCATTCTTCATGTGGCCGCCCTCGTCATAATCCATGTGCTCGGTCAGCGCCCAGCCGAGCCCCATCGTGATGGAGCCGTTGATCTGACCGCGGCACTGCATGGGATTGATGAGCCGGCCGATATCGGCGGCATGCACGCTTTGCAGGATCTCGATGTCGCCGGTGATGCGATGCACCGCAAGGCGGATGCCCTGCACGTTGAACGCCACCGTGCGCGGGGCGAGATAGGCCTTGCGCTTGGCCTGGAAGCGATGGCCCGCCGCCGTGCCCGTGGCGTGAAGCTCGGGCAGCGCGATGCGGGTGTTGCCGTTCACCACCGCGCCCGCCTCCAGCACCCAGTCGCCGGGCGCGGTGCCGGTGATGCGGGCGACATAGGAGAGGATGTTCTGGCGCAGCGCGGTCGCGGTCAGCGTCACCGCCTGCCCGGCCACCACCGTGCCGGTGCTGGCGAAGGTGCCGGTGTCGAACGGGGCCTTGTCGGTGTCGGCATTGATGATGTCGATGTCTTCCGCGCGCGTGGCGAGCACGCTCGCGGCCAGCTGGCGATGGGAGGTCACCGAGCCGTTGCCCATTTCCGTGGAGCCGACGGCGAGGTGATAGCGCCCGTCGGGAAGCAATTCCATCACCGCGCCGGAACGGTGCTCCGTGGGCGGGCCGGATTCCAGCATGGCGAGGGCGATGCCGGTGCCCTCGGCCCAGTGCGGGCCCTCCGGCTTGGGGCGCCGCGCGCCGGTGGCGAGGGCGTTTTCCACCAGGTCCATGCATTGGTCGAGCCCGTAGCTGCCGAATTCCACGTCCGACACCCCGCTCCAGATCGCCTCGATCCAGTCGTCGGCGGTCACCATGTTGCGGCGGCGCAGGGTGAAGGGATCGATGCCGAGGAGCCGGGCGAGATCGTCCATGGCGCATTCGATGGCAAACGTGGTCTGCGAGGCGCCATAGCCGCGAAACCCGCCCGCCGGCACCATGTTGGTATAGACGACCAAGCCCTCGCCCTTCTTGTTGGCGCAGCGATAGGCGCTCATGGGGCTGGAGAGCGAGGCGGCCAGGGTTTCGCTGGCGTGGCCGCCATAGGCGCCGGTATTGGACACGACCCTGATCTCGATGGCGGTCAGCGTGCCGTCCGCCTTCGCCCCCAGCTTCACGCGGGTGGTCATCTGGTGGCGCGTGCTGGCGCCGATGAACTGCTCCTCGCGGGTATATTCCCACTTCACCGGCCGGCCGAGCTTCATCATGGCGAGGACGCACAGATCCTCGGTCAGCATCTCCTGCTTGCCGCCGAACCCGCCGCCCACGCGCTCGGTGAAGACATGCAGGTCCGCCGGCACGAGGCCGAACAGATGGCACAGCTTCTCATGGGCGATGAAGGGCGCCTGGGAGGAGGTGCGCACATGGATGCGCCCGTCTTCGCTCTTCCAGGCGATGGAGCCGTGGGTCTCCAGATGCACATGCTGGACGCGCGACGTGGTATAGGTGCGCTCGTGGATGGCATCGGCCTCAGCGAAGCCGGCGGCGATATTGCCCACCTCGCCGCGGATTTCCGCGAACACATTGCCATGCGCCTCGCCGCCCTTTTGGTGCAGGATCGGCGCCTGCGGGGCCATGGCGCTTTCGGGATCGAACACGGCCGGCAGAATTTCGTAGTCCACCTTCAGCGCACGGCAGCCGGCTTCGGCCGCCGCCTCGCTCTCGGCGGCCACCGCCGCCACCCGCTGGCCGACGAAGCGCACCACGTCGTCGAGCATGTAGGTGTCGTCGGGGTCGACCAGATGGTCCTCGTGGGTCGCGGTGCTGTAGAGCCGGCGCGGCACGTCTTCCCAGGTGAACACCGCCAGCACGCCGGGCACCGCCAGCGCCGGCGCCTTGTCGATGGAGACGATGCGCGCGTGGGCATGGGGCGCGCGCAGCACCTTCAGATAGGCGAGGCCCGCGACCTCCACATCCATGGTGTAGCGCGCATGGCCGGTGACGATGCCCGGCCCGAACGGATTGGGCAGGCTCGCCCCGCAGGCGTTGCCGGCGATGTCTTCGCCCACGTTCACCACGCCGTCGATGGCGTCGCGGATCGACGCATAGCCGGTGCAGCGGCACAGATTGCCCTTGAGATGGCGCGGCAGGTCGGCGCGCTGGTCCTCGTCGAGCGCGGCGATGGTCATGATCATGCCAGCCGAGCAATAGCCGCACTGGAACGCCTGGGCGTCCAGGAAGGCGCGCTGCACCGGGTGCAGGTCCTCACCGCTAGCGAGCCCCTGGATGGTGGTGACCTCCCGGCCGGCGGCGCGGAAGGCGGGCATCAGGCAGGAATGGACCGGCGCCCCGTCCACCCACACGGTGCAGGCGCCGCAATCGCCCTGGTCGCAGCCCTTCTTGACGCCGAAATCGCCGCGCTCGCGCAAGAACGTGCGCAGGCACTGGCCGGGGCGCGGCTCGGCGGAAAAGCTGTGTCCGTCGATGGAGAAGTTCATGCGGCAGCTCCTCTCGCAGCAGTTCCCGGCCCGGCGAGTTCCGCGCGGATCTCCTCGGCGAAATGATAGGTCAGATGCCGCCGATAGGCGGGCAGCCCGTTGACGTCGTCGAAATAGCCGTCCTGCGGGATCGCCGCGTCGATGGCGTGCCGCACCTCCTCCGCTTGCGGCGGGGCCGCAAAATGCAGCTGCACCGGGCGGAAGGTGGCCGCGGTGATGGTCAGCAGCAGGTCGCCGTCGGGACCCGCAGTGCCGATCAGCAGCGCCGCCGAGCGGCCGAGGTGATAGAGCGAGGACCGGCGGAAGGCGAAGCGCTTCTTCAGCGCGGCCGCCGGCAGATGGATGGCGCGCAGCAATTCGCCCGGCGCCAGGATATTGGCATGGTTGCCGGTGACGAAATCCACCGCCTTCACCGTGCGCGGCGCGCCATCGCGCGGCCACAAGGTATAGGTGCCTTCGAGCGCGACGGTGAGCGAGATCATGGCGCCGGCCGGCAGCGCCATGCAGATGTTGCCGCCGACGCTCGCCTCATGGGCGATCTTGAACGACATCAACAGCGCCCGGCAGCACAGGGAAAGCAGCGGCCCTGCGGTCCATTCCGGCGGAAGGGCGAGGCCATCCAGCGCGCCGATGCGGGCGGTGGCGGCGATCTCCAGGCCGTCCGGCGCCAATGCGAAGTCGGGCCAGTCGAATGCCCGCAGGTCGATCAGCGTGTCGAGGGCTGGCTGGGGCTCGGAGAACAGCCAGGTGCCCCCGGACAGCCAGGCGAGGCCCGCGCGCCACTGGCTCACTTCGCCCGCCGCGCGCGGGCGCTGGATCTGGCGAATGGTGTTGATGTCCATGACAGCAATCGCTCCGTCGCCGTGACGCAAGGGTTTCGCGGATCAGGTGCCCGGCGCGCCAGGCACGCGCCGGGTTCAAGCTTCGCCGCACTCCGCCGTGAGGACGAAGAACGCGCTTTGCGATCGGCCCACAACGCCGGCTGATCGCTGAATGCCCCGGCAAATCGCCGTGTCAGCACCGCCGGCACTGCCGCCCACTCTTGTCATGCACGGGCTTGTCCCGTGCATTCACGCGGTGCCGCCGGTGCCAGCCTCGAAAGTCCGGTGCGATCGGCGCGGCGTGGATGGCCGGGACAAACCCGGCTATGACGACGGAGAACGGCACGCGGCGGGGCGCAGGCGCCTCGCCCGAAGGTCGATCCGTCCTACGGCAATTGCGACAGGGTCGCCGGGCCGGGGCCGGGGGTGATCAGGGTCGGCCATTGCTTGGAGCCGAACGGCACCAAAGGCGGCAGGAAGGGCGTCATGCCGCGCTTGGTGGCGTCGGCGATGATGGCGTCGCGCGCATCCCCGCCCATCAATTCGTAATCCATCACCGCATTATTGCCGAAGAACAGGCCGCCCACGGTGCGATCCGCGATGATGCGGGTGAGCGAGCCCAGCATGTCTTCCGGCGTGGTGGTGAAGGACACGGTCTCGATCAGGATGAGGCGCGAATTGATCGCTTCCGGGCCGAAGAACTGGGCGAGCACGCTGTAGAGAATATTGTTCTGCCGGGCGACATAGATGGTATTGCTGGCGGCATAGGTCTTGTCCCAATCCGGGCCGAGCATGGCCTTCCATTCGGCGACGACGCCCATCCAGTGGTTGACCTGGGTCTGCGCGGCCCAGGCGATGCTTTTCTTCAGCTGCGGCCCCTGCTTCTTGGTGAAGGCGGCCAGCGCGTCGAACGTGATGACGCCGGCCTTCAGGCTTTCGTCCATGAAGGCGATATTGTCCTTCAGGATCTGCGCGTTGTTCGCCCGCCACTCGGCCGGCATGGAGGTCTTGTCGAGGCTGTCCAGCGCCGCCTGCATCTGCGCGCGGAAGGCGGTCATGGGGGACACCCAGCTGAGGTCGGTGGGCTTGTCCACATGCGGCCCGGCGAGCACCGAGAGCACCATGGTGCTGTGGCCGATGGATTTGAGCAGCTGGTACACCTCCGGCACCGGCGGCGCCTCCAGGCGCGGCTGGCCCGGCCGATACAGCAGGAAGCGCCCGCCGGCGCCGGAAAACAGCGCCAGGATCACCGGATGCTGGGCGAGGATATTCTCCGAAATGATCCGCCCTGAATCGCCATAGAGCGCGAACATCGCGGTGTTCAGCGCCAGCACGTTCTGCTTGGCCGTCTCGGCGGCGCTGGGCGGCGCCCCGCCGACGATGATGTTCATGAAGGGCGGCGCCTCAGCGGCTACGGCAACGCCAGCGCTTCCGCCGCCCAGCAGGGTCAGGCATGAAATCGCGAACGCCTGCAAGGGTCGTTGGTAGCGTCTCATATTCCCCCCAAAAGGATTTTCCGGCGTGAAGACACGCTGCAACCGCGACGAAACCCGCCGGCGGCCGATATTTTTCTATTTATACAGACAATACTATCGTCTCAGCGCCTGAATTGCACGGCGCTTTCGGAGACGGTCGCTAAAATTTCCTGCGGTGGCGAGGCGTCGTGCGGCACCCCGCCACCGCCTTCGCCGCTCCGGTAATGCGGTGAGGCACCCCGCCGGGCAGGCTGCGCCCGCGCCGCGATCCCTGGGGGTGCCGGCACCGCGCGCATGCCCGGTGCCGGGCTCGCCGAAATTCAAGTCGAGAACTTCGCCCGAATTGACGGTTTCGACCGCCGAAGGGGCGCGGTGAAGGGCCACGAAACCACAATTCGTCCGCGCTAACCTATTGTTTCACGTGAAACATTTTCCGCTCCGCCGACCGGAAACGCAGGGTTTTCAAATGAAGAAGCCGGAGGATGGGGTCAGCCGCACGATCATGTCGTTATAGTCGAAATCCGATCCCTGGTTGTAGGCGAGGTCCTCGAACCCGAAGGTGTTCTCGCCATACATGCGCACCTGCTCGCGCCCGCCGGGATTGTTCTCGCCGATAACGAAGGTTTCCCCCGAGGGCGTGAGGAGCACCGGCGCGTAGAAGCCGGTCGCGCCGGAAACCGTCCAATGGGTGAGCTGGTTGAAGGCGCCGCCGCTGGTCGCCGTGAGGCCGGGGTCCATATGGCTGCGCACCGCCGCGAGATAGGCCTCCGTATCGCCCGCCGGCACCCCGCCCACGCTCCAGTCGCCGGTCGCGGCATCCACGTCGATATGCACGAAGCCGAGCGTATTGGTGTTCGCGCTGCTGCCGGTGATCTGGACGTCGAGCGCCTCGCCATGCTGGAGATAGACCACCGGCAGGCCGCTCATGCGCTGGCTACCGGCGAGCACCGCCGCATCGGCCAGGGTGTTGTCGGTGCTGGCGTTGAGTTCCAGGCCCGCGACGGCGATATGCAGCCCGCCGCCCGGCGCGCCGGAGACATCCACCGCCGGGTTCGGGTTGAGCACGTGATCCCCGGTCAGGACCGCGAAGCGCAATTGCTCGCCCACCCCAAGCCAGACCGATTGCCCGCCCTTGAGCAGGTTCACCCCGTGGTCGTCGGGCGCCGCGCCGACGCTCGCCAGGATCGCGTCCTGGAGCGTCACCCCGCCGCCCACCGCACCGTCGCGGCCGATCAACTGGCCGTGGGAATCCACGGCATAGAGCAGCAGCGTGGCGCCGCTCGCCTGGGTCGCGTGCAGCACGTCGAGCCGCACCCAATTGCCAGTGGTGCCGCCCGCCGCCACCAGCGAGAGCCCGCCGCCGCCCGCCGCCTGAAGCGCCAGGTCGGCCACGTTCACGGTGAGCGTCAGCGGGCTGGAGACCGGGCCGAGCGGCGTCGTAAACCCGGTGTCGGCGGCGGAATATTCATGCATCGTCACGGCATAGGTGCCGTTGCCGAATTGCTGCGCGGCCGAGGTGACCCATTGGCCGTCGATATCCGCCAGCGCCGTGATCGGCTGCGGCCCGCTCACGCCCTGGCCGGCGAAGCTGATCTGCGCGACATTGAGCGCGCCGATCTTATTGGTGTAGCCGGACACCCAGGAGCTTGTGCCGGTTGCGGAATTCAGCCCGGTCCAGCCGAACGCCACCTCCGCGTCGGCGACCGTGATGGCGTTGCTGACCTGGTTCACCTGGTTGGCCGCAGCGGTGAAGACCTCCCCGGCCAGGGTCCCCGCCACCGGGGCGTTGGGCGCCGGCAAGGTGGCGATGAAGCTCGCATTCGTGTTCTGCACCAGCAGCGCGGGATCGAGCGTCGTGGTGCCGCTATAGGCGAAGCTGAGGGTGAAGGTCGGGATGGTCTGGGTGCCGGACGAGGGCGGCGTAACCAGGGCGAGCCCGTCGATGGCGAGGCTTCCGTCCTGCCCGGCATAGTCCGGATTGAGGAATTGCGAGCCCGACATGGTAGTGTAGAGGTTGAACGTCTTCTGCGCGTCGCCCTCGCCCACCAGCACCTGATACCAGGCAACCCCATCGGCGGCCTTGGGAATATTGTTGATCAGGATGCTGCCTTCCGGCTGGGAGGAGCCGGCCTGCGGGCTCGCGGAATAGGTGCCGGTCGTGGAATCGTAGGTGAGGTTCCAGTTCTGCCAGAGGGTGGACCCGGCCGGCGGGGTGATCGTCACCTGCTGCCACTGGGGAACGGAATTGCTTTCCCCGGCATAGAATTTGAGCGTGATGGGGGTGCCATCCGCCAGCACCATGTTCTGGTTGGCGAACGACATGACGATATTGGTGCCGTCGCCCACCCACACCGGCTCGGAATAGCCGCCCGAACCCGGCGGGATGTAATTGTAGATGGCCGGCGGAATATAACCCTGCGGCTGCTCGCCATCGTCGTACAGGGTGAGGTTGATGGTGGAGACATTGGTGCCCAGCGAGGGATCATAGACCGAGATCAGCGGTCCTCCGACGCTGTACTGCTTCATCAGATTGTCGGAATAGCCGGACCCGTAGGAGTTGGAATTGAAGTAATAAATCTCCGAATAGGGGTCCATGTAGGTCGGCGTCACGCCGGTCGTGAGGTTTTTCCCGAACGCATAGGTCGGGTCCCAGTTCCAGTTGGAATTGAGATCGATGGGCGTGGGGACCGCGGAATTATAGGATTGGCCGGTGGTATTGTAGAAGCCGGCGGTGAAGCCGGTGAGGAACTGGGTGAGCACCTCGCCCCATTGGTTGTTCTCGCCCGTGTTCATCTGCGGCGTGGGGTCGCCATATATCTGATAGGGCGTCGCGTCGGTCTGGTTGGTGTAGATCTCGACCGAGCCGAGGGTCGAATAGATGCTGTTTTCCAAATTCGCGGGCGAGATCTTGATATAGCCCTGGATCTGGCTGCTGGCGTCTGGCGCGAGCCAGAAATTCGTTCCGTCCCATTGCAGGGAATAGGAGAAGAAGCCGGCATTGTGCCAGTTGTTATTGGCGTCCGGGGCGCCGTTGAAGAAGCCGGCAATCGAGATCGGCTGGTTCGCGACGGTGCTCTCGAGGCTCGTGACGTAGCCGCTCCAGTCGGAGGCGCTGAAGCTGTTGGGCGCGTTCACGCTCACCGCCTGGGAGGGCGAGATGCCGGCCCGGTGGTCGCCCTGCAACGGACCGCTGGTATAGTCGTAGACGTAGGTGTGGCTGGAATTGATATCGGCGATGGCCTGGAACAGGTTGGCGCCGGTAATGCCGTAGCCGCGGGTATCGGTGGTCGCGCTCCCGCCGGTCCCATAGGTGACGCCGAGCTGCATCGGCAGGCCGAAGCCTTCCACCGAGGTCAGGTTCCCCACGTCGCCCGGCTGGTTCTTCAGCGTCACCTCGAAGCTGTCGTAGCGGAAATCATAAGTCGCGGCGCTGTTCCAGGAGATGTCCTGCTCGCCCGTGATCAGCGTCTGAAGATTGTTGGGCTGGGACGGGTCCTGGCTCTGGACGAGGAAGTAGACTTTTCCACTGTTGTAGGGCTCCGGCAGGACGATGGCGCTGCTCGCGGTGACGGCGCCATTCTCGACCAGGGTGGTCCACACGGGCGCGCCGCTGGAGTCGAAATAGACCGAATAGGCCCACACGCCTTGCTGCCCCAGCGTTTGTTGCAGTTGCGCACTGAGGTTGACGTTGAGAGTGGTCATGGGGCACCGGCCGGAGGGATGATCCGGCGCCATTTAGCCACGGCGCTCGACCTCAGATCAATGCCCGACACCGCTACGGCAGGAATGTTTTATCCGCGCGGTCGATCCGCAGACCGGCCGCGCACAAACGGATCGCCGGCACACGGGAAAACCGAGGCGGCGCGGGCTCGGCGCCGCTTCAGGCCGCGGAGGCGGCGTGGGCGTGGCGCAGGAAAAAGCGGACCATTTCGCGGCTGGCATCGGGGCCGCGCGGATCGGTGAAGCTGCCCTTCGCGCTGCCGCCGGACCATGCGTGGCCGAGGCCGTGCAGCACCCAATGTTCAAGCGCCACGCGGCCGCGTGGATCGGTGAGGATGGTGCGGCTGTAGCTGGTGCCGTCCGCGCTCTTGCCTTGGGTCACCACCTCCTCCAGCTCGGCGCCGCCGCGCGACTGGAGCACCACGTGATCGCCGTTGACCGGATGGACCGTCGTGTCCCGGTCGCCATGGAACACGATGGTCGGCACGATGCCGTTGCCGTCGCGCGCGCCCTGGGTGCGGGCGACGAACGGCACCGGACTTCCCTGGCGCATGGCCATGAAGGCCGACGACATGTCGCTCGCCGCCCCGCAGGCCAGCCCGGAATGCACGCCGATGGCGGAATAAAGATCGGGATAGGTGGTGCCCATGATGGCCGCCACCGCGCCGCCGGCGGAAAGGCCGGCCACATATACCCGGCCGGGCGCCACCTCATATTGCTGCATCACCTGGCGGGTGATGCCGGCGATCAGCGAGGGCTCCCCCTGCCCGCGCTTCTGGTCGCCGGTGTTGAACCAGTTCCAGCATTTGGAGGCGTTGGCGGATTGCACCTGGGCGGGATAGGCGACGAACAGGCCATGCTCCTCGGCGATCTCGTTCATCCGCGTTCCGGCGGCGAAATCGTCCGGCGACTGGGTGCAGCCATGCAGCATCACGATCAGCGGCAGGCGCTGCCCGCGATAGAGGCTGGGCACGTAAAGCTTGTAGCTGCGGCTGCCGGCGGCATTGGAATAGACATGCTCCGCAAACGTCCCCTTCTCGACTGCCGGAGCGGAAGGGGCATCGGGGGAAAGCAGGCCGCGCAGCGCCTCGGGCAGATAATCGGCCACCGATTTCCCCACCGGGGCGCCGGGAGCCGCCTCGAACGGCAGGGACCATGCGCCGCCGTTCCGCGGCGGGGCAAGATCGATGCCCTCCCGCCCCGGGGCTGGCGCGCCGGCCGGCGCCGGCCGCGCGTGCCCTTCGGCGATGGCACCGCGCAGAATGGCCATGGCCTCTTCCAGCCGGCCTTCCCGGGTCAGCCGCGTGGCTTCCAGCATGTCGATCTTGGTGGGCATATGCATTGAAAACGTCCTGGACTGAAAGGCTTCCGACACGGCCGGACCGCCTTCCTGTTGGAAGCAAAATAAGGGCCCAAGCTTGCGCAGGCGGAACCGGTCAGCGCATGCGGTCGCTCAGCGCCGCCTTCACCGCCGGGCTGGCCTGGAGGGCCCCGAGGATGTGGAGGGAGGAAATGGTCCCGCGCGCCAGTTCCGGCGGCACGTCGGGTGCGATCACGGCGAGCCCCAGCACCTGGATATCCAGCCGCTCACCGGCGGCCTGAACGGTTTCCAGATCCTGGCGGCTGAAGTGGCGCAGGCCGAGATCGAGCTGATTGCGCGCCACCGACTTCTGCACCGTCTCCGCATGGCGATCCAGCTGGTTGCGGATCGCGGTGCGGATGAAATCGGTTCGGTTGGAATAGAAATTCTCCTGCACCAGCAGGTCGATATGACCCAGGTCCACGAAGCCGAGATTGATCGTGATCTTTTCCGTGTCCGGCCCCTTGGGCCGAATGTCCTTGGCCAGCATCGTCATGGCAACCATCCCCTGACCATCCCACTGGATGGCAGATGGGGCCCTTCTTGCTGCATCGCAATAGCAGATGCCACGAAAAATGATGCGCCGCAGCAGATATTTTCGCGCGCTCTGCCCCTGTCGCTCAGCGAGCCGGCTTGAGATCGCCGATCAGGGTGGGAATGAGTTCCGACACGGTGGGATGGATCGGCACGGCCCATTGCAGGACGTCGTAAGGCTGGTCCGCATGCATCATGTCGAGGATGCCGTGGATCGCCTCGTCGCCCGACGTGCCGAGGATGGCCGCGCCCAGAATGCGCTTCGTCTGCGCGTCGGCCACCATCTTCATGAAGCCGATGGTCTCGCCCTTTTCCACGGCGCGCCCGACCCGCGCCATGGGCCGGGAGGAGACCAGCAGCGGCCGGCCGGTCGCGCGCGCCTGCGCCTCGCTCATCCCGACGCGCCCCAAGGGCGGGTCGGTATAGAGCGCATAGGCGGGAATGCGGGCGGAGAGCCGCCGGTCCGCACCGTCGAGGAGGTTGGCGGCGATGATCTCGAAATCATTGTAGGCCGTATGGGTGAAGGCGCCGCGGCCGTTGCAATCCCCCATCGCCCAGATGCCGCTCACATTGGTCCGCAACGTATCGTCGACCCGGATATAGCCGCGCTCATCGCGCGCGATGCCCGCCGCGTCGAGCCCGAGATCGCCGGTATTGGGCACCCGGCCGATGGCGACCAGCACATGGCTGGCGCGGATCTCCGGCGCCCCGCCGTCTCCTTTCGCCTCGATGCGAATGTCGTCGCCCTCCTTGGCGAAGGACAGAACATCGACGCCCGTGCGCACCGCAATGCCCTCGGCCGCGAGGAAGCGCGCGATCTCGGCGGAGATGTCCTCATCCTCGCGGGCGACGAGACGCGGGCCCTTCTCCAGCACCGTGACTTCGGCGCCGAAGCGCCGGAAGGCCTGGGCGAATTCGAGCCCGATATAGCTGCCGCCCACCACCACCAGATGGCGCGGCACCGCGTCGAGTTCGAGCATGCTCGTGTTGGTGAGGTAATCGATGTCGGCAAGGCCCGGCAGGTCGGGCACCAGGGCACGGCCGCCGACATCGACGAAGATCCGAGGCGCGCTGAGCAGAGCCTCGCCGACCCGCACGGCCGTCGGGCTTTCGAACCGGGCATGGCCGCGAAACAGGGTAAGCCCCGCCATGGCTTCCATCCAGGCGGTCAGGCCGGTGCGCGCGTTCATCGTCACCTGATGCGCGCGGGCATGAACGCGCTTCATGTCGATGCCGACCGCGCCGGGCAGGACCACCCCGAAATCCGCCGCGCGACGCGCCATGTGGGCGGCATAGGCGCTCGCGACCAGGGCCTTGGTGGGCATGCAACCGGTATTGACGCAGGTGCCGCCGATGAGATGCCGCTCGATGAGCGCCACCTTCATCCCCGCCCCGGTCAGGCGGCCGGCGAGCGGCGGACCGGCCTGGCCGGCGCCGATGATGATGGCATCGAAGCTCTGGTTCATTGGAGGCCTCCCAGGATCAGCAGCGCGCCGAAGACCGCGATGACATCCTCGATCAAGGCGGCGGGCAGGTCGCGGCCGAGCCGCGCGGCCAGGCGGGCGCGCACCGCCGCGCCGCCGAGGGTGCCGATGATCGCACCCGCAATGCCCAGCCCCGCGCCGGCCAGGGCCAGCCCTGCGGGGGTCGCAAGCGCCGCGCCGCAGATGGCGCCGCTGACGATGCGGGCGCCGAACTGCATGGGCACCTTTCGGCTGGGCGTGAAGGGCAGCTTGTCGGCCACCAATTCACCGAGGGCGAAAATCGTGAGCACCCAGACCGCCACGGAGGAGCCGAGAAAGGCCAGCCAGGAGCCGTCGAGCGAGAGCGCGCCGAGGGCGGCCGCCCAGCTCACCATCGCCAGCGGGGTCATGGTGCGCAACCCGCACAGGATCCCGGTCAACAGGGCCAGCACAAGCGGTGTCATGGGGGATATCCTCTCTCGCTGTGACAAGGCGAGAGGCGGGCGCCGAACGGGCCGCCGTGCCTTTCTGCCGCGCCTCGCCGGCTGCGGGGCACACGAAAACAAACGCGCGGGCGTATCGGTAAAGTCGTAGCCCTACGGACGCGAAGAGCGTATAGTATTTTCATGTCAATTCATAAATTTTCGCTCGGCGACCACGTCGAACTTTCCATTGGTCCGTTTTATCGGGCCACAGCGGGCGCATACGATATCGTTGCGCTGATGCCTTTCGAACGAGGGGAATGTTCGTATCGCGTGCGCGCCTCGGCGGAAAAGCATGAGCGCGTGGTTCTCGAAAGCGATATCCGCCTCATTCCCCGCCCCGAAGGCATGCCGGTCCAGATGCCCAGCATCGCCATTGGCAAAAAGCGCGCCTGATCCGCGCTTCCATCCCCGCCAGACTGAGTGTCCGACGCCGGTTGCGGCCGCGCCGTGCGTGGGCGTTTGACGTGCGGCCGCCAAATCGCATCGAAGCAACTTTCCCTATGGGAATGCAATAGAATTCCGGTTTTAATTCCGCGCACCTGTCGGCTGCGGGTAACCTTGCCCGTCTTAGACAGGACGAGGATGCTGCCCGATGCTCTATGCCATTCTTTGCTATCATTCCGAGGATGTCGTCTGTTCCTGGTCCAAGGAGGAGGACGACGCCGTCATGGCCAAGCTCATGACCGTTCATGAGAAATTGGAACGGGACGGCCGGCTGGGGCCGGTGGCGCGGCTGCTGCCAACCACCGCCGCCACCACGCTGCGCAAGGACCAGGACCCGCCCCTCGTGATCGACGGGCCGTTCGCCGAAACCAAGGAACAATTGCTCGGCTTCTATGTGGTCGAATTCGACACGCTGGAGGAAGCGCTGGAGGCCGCGCGCGAGCTCGGCCGCGCGAATCCCGGCGGCGCCTATGAGATCCGGCCCATCGCGCTGTTCCATCCCGGGACCGCGGGGGCGTGAGCGATCTCGGCTGGATCGACGCGACGCTGGCCGCCGCGCGTCCGCAGGCGGTCGCCGCCCTCCTGCGCTATTTCCGAAATCTGGATTTCGCCGAGGAAGCGGTTCAGGAAGCCTGCCTGCGGGCCCTGCGCACCTGGCCGAAGAATGGCCCGCCGCGCGATCCCGCCGCCTGGCTCATCATGGTGGGCCGCAATTCCGGCATCGACGAGACCCGGCGGCGCGCCAAGCTCACGCCGCTGCCGCCGGAGGAGCATCTCTCCGATCTCGGCGACGCCGAGGACGACCTCGCGGAGCGGCTCGACGGCGATCATTATCGCGACGACGTGCTGCGCCTGCTGTTCATCTGCTGCCATCCCGAACTGCCGGCGACGCAACAGGTCGCGCTGGCCTTGCGCATCGTCTCCGGGCTCAGCGTGCCGCAGATCGCCCGGGCGTTCCTGGTGAGCGAAGCCGCCATGGAACAGCGCATCACCCGCGCCAAGAGCCGCATCGCGCGGGCGAGCGTGCCGTTCGAGACGCCCGGCGCGGCGGAGCGCGCGGAGCGCCTCGCGGCGGTCGCCGCCATGATCTACCTGCTGTTCAACGAGGGGTATTCCGCGACCGGCGCCGACGCCGGAGCACGTCGTCCCCTGTGCGACGAGGCAATCCGCCTCGCCCGCCTGCTGCTGCGCCTGTTCCAGGCCGAGCCGGAGATCATGGGACTGCTTGCCCTGCTGCTGCTTCAGCATGCGCGCTCGGCAGCACGGCTGGATGACGACGGCGCCATCATCCTGATGGACGATCAGGACCGGACCTTGTGGAATCCGACCATGATCGCGGAGGGGCTCGCCCTGATCGACAAGGCGATGCGCCACCGCCAGCCCGGCCCCTATCTGGTGCAGGCCGCCATTGCCGCCTTGCATGCGCGCGCAGAGCGCCCGCAAGACACCGACTGGGGCCAGATCGATCTGCTCTATGCCATGCTGGAGCAGCTCCAGCCCTCCCCGGTTGTGACGCTCAACCGGGCCGTGGCGGTTTCGAAGGTGCGCGGCCCCGGCGCGGCGCTCGCGATGATCGAACCGCTGGGCCAGCGCCTGTCCGGCTATTTCCACTTCTTCGGCCTCAAGGGCGCGCTCCTGTCGGATCTCGGCCGCGCGGAAGAGGCGCGAATCGCCTTCGGCCACGCGATCGCGCTCGCCTCCTCGGCGGCGGAGGCCGCGCACATCCGGCAGCATCTCGACCGCTTGCAGCGCGAGGGCGGCGTGTCGTCCCAATCCAATGGATCCGCCGCCTGACCTGCATGCGACGTTCGCCGATGCGGACACCCGCGCGGCGGCGCATGTAGAAACGCTGGCCTTCGCGCCCAAGACACGGGAAGATGGACGCGAAAAACACTTCCGCGGGACCAGGGGCAAGAGAGTGGCAGAGCGCAAGTCGAAGGCCGCAAGCGAGGCGGCCGAGGTGGTCGATTATCAGACCGGGTCGGGCGCTCCCGCCGCGATTGCCAGCACGCTGGAAGACGCCCTCGGCATTCAGGTGCGCGCCATCCGCAGGCAATTGGATCTCACCGTTTCCGATCTTGCGGGCGCAGCGGGGATTTCGGTGGGAATGCTGTCCAAGATCGAGAATGGACAGATTTCGCCTTCCCTTGCGACACTCCAGGCCATTTCCAAAGCCCTGAATGTGCCCATCACCACCTTGTTCTCCACCTTCGAGGAGCGGCGCGACTGCTCGTTCGTACGCGCGCACCAGGGCGTCATCATCGAGCGGCGCGGCACCAAGGTGGGCCATCAATATGAATTGCTCGGCCACGGGCTGGGCGGCGATATCGTGGTCGAGCCTTATCTGATCACGCTGTCGCAAGAGGCGGCGGCCTATACCGGCTTTCGCCATGCCGGGGTCGAGTTCATCTACATGCTGAGCGGCGAGGTGGTCTATCGCCACGCCGACCGCACCTATCACTTGCGGCCGGGAGACTCCCTGATGTTCGATTCCGGTGCCGCCCACGGCCCCGAGGATCTCATCGTGACGCCCATGTCCTATCTCTCGGTGATCGTCTACAGCCGCGACCCGCGCTGAACCTGGCCGAGCGCACCTCTCCCATCGGCATCTTTTTCCTAGAGAGAAAATTTTATTCCGCCCGCGTTGACGGGGCGGCGCTTGGGGCGTACCACTCTGGAGACGGCCATGTTTCGGCCACCGGAGTTCAGCCATGTGCGGCATCGTCGGTATCTTTCTGAAGGACCCCAAGCTCGAGCCCGAGCTTGGGCAAATGCTCTCCTCTATGCTGTGCGTGATGACCGACCGCGGGCCGGACAGCGCCGGCTTCGCCATCTATGGCGCCGGTGCGGCGGACCATGTGAAGCTCTCCCTGCGGGCGGTGGAAGGCTATGATTTCGAAGGCCTCTCCCATTCGCTCTCGGTCCTGGTCGGCGGCGATCCGCGCCTCGTGGTGCGGGCCAGCCATGCGGTGATCGAGGTCCCGGCGGAACAGGAAACCGCCGTGCGCGCGGCGCTTGCGGCCCATCACCCCGAGGTCGCCATCGTCGGCACCGGCGCGCGCATGGAAATCTTCAAGGAAATCGGCCTGCCAAGCGAGGTCGCCGAGCGCTTCGACCTGCCGAACATGAGCGGCACCCATGGCATCGGCCACACCCGCATGGCCACCGAAAGCGCGGTGACCACCGCCGGTGCGCACCCCTTCTCCACCGGTGCCGACCAATGCCTGGTGCACAATGGCTCGCTCTCCAATCACAATGACCTGCGCCGCCAGTTGAAGCGTGAGGGGATTTCCTTCGCCACCGAGAACGACAGCGAAGTCGCCGCCGGATATCTCACCTGGCGCATGAAGAACGGCGCAACCCTGGGCGAGGCGCTGGAAGCCGGCCTGAAGGATCTGGACGGTTTCTTCACTTTCGTCGTCGGCACGGAAAGCGGCTTCGGCGTGCTGCGCGATCCCATCGCCTGCAAGCCGGCCGTGATGGCCGAGACCGACCAATATGTGGCCTTTGCCTCCGAATACCGCGCTCTGGTGAACCTGCCCGGCATCGCCGATGCCCGCGTGTTCGAGCCCGAGCCCGCAACCGTCTATTTCTGGGACCGCGCCGCATGAACGCCTTCAGCCCCGACATCACTTTCGACCTCGCCCAAAGCGAGCTGCGCGAGCTGAACGGCGCGCTGCACAAGGCGACCGGCGAGACCAATGCCAAGCTCTGGCGGGTGCTCAACCCCAACGGCCGCCATGCCTTGGCGGCCGGCGTGGACGCGCCCCTCACCATCCAGGTGGAGGGTCATGTGGGCTATTATTGCGCCGGCATGAACCAGCAGGCGAGCATCATCATCCACGGCAATGCCGGGGTCGGCGTCGCCGAGAACATGATGAGCGGCTTCGTCCATGTGCTGGGGGACGCCAGCCAAGCGGCCGGCGCCACGGCCCATGGCGGCATGCTCCGCATCGACGGCAATGCCTCGGCCCGCTGCGGCATTTCCATGAAGGGCGTGGACATCATCGTGAAGGGCTCCATCGGCCACATGAGCGCCTTCATGGGCCAGTCGGGCAATCTCATCGTGTTCGGCGATGCCGGCGAGGCGCTGGGCGACAGCCTCTATGAGGCCAAGCTGTTCGTGCGCGGCTCGGTGAAGAGCCTGGGCGCCGATTGCATCGAGAAGGAATTGCGCGACGAGCACAAGCAATTGCTCAGCGAAAAACTGGCGGCGGCGGGTCTTGCCGGCACCATCGACGTGTCCGAGTTCAAGCGATACGGCTCGGCCCGCCGGCTTTACAATTTCCACATCGACAATGTCGATGCCTATTGATGCGTGAGGACGATCCCATCATGAGCGCCCACTCCAACGTCCCCCGCACCCTGCCCCGCTTCTCCGCGACCTTCGACCCGCACACCTTGTCGGAGATCCGGCGCGCGGCGGCGACCGGCATCTATGACATCCGCGGCGCCGGCACCAAGCGCAAGCTGCCCCATTTCGACGACCTGCTGTTTCTCGGCGCCTCGGTCTCGCGCTATCCGCTGGAAGGCTATCGTGAAAAGTGCGGCACCGACGTGGTGCTCGGCACCCGCTTCGCCAAGAAGCCGATTACGCTCAAGACCCCGGTCACCATCGCGGGCATGAGCTTCGGCGCCCTCTCCGCGCAGGCGAAGGAAGCGCTGGGGCGCGGCGCCTCGGCGGTCGGAACCTCCACGACCACCGGCGACGGCGGCATGACGAGCGAAGAGCGCGGCCATTCCCAGACCCTGGTCTATCAGTACTTGCCCTCGCGCTACGGCATGAACCCCAACGATTTGCGCAAGGCGGACGCGATCGAGATCGTGATCGGCCAGGGCGCCAAGCCCGGCGGCGGCGGCATGCTGCTGGGCCAGAAGATTTCCGATCGCGTCGCCGCCATGCGCAACCTGCCGCAAGGCATCGACCAGCGCTCCGCCTGCCGCCACCCGGACTGGACCGGGCCGGACGATCTGGAGATCAAGATCGGCGAATTGCGCGAGATCACCGATTGGGAAAAGCCGATCTATGTGAAGGTCGGCGCCTCCCGCCCCTATTATGATATCTCACTGGCGGTGAAGTCCGGCGCCGACGTGGTGGTGCTGGACGGCATGCAGGGCGGCACGGCGGCGACCCAGGACGTGTTCATCGAGCATGTGGGCCTCCCGATCCTCTCCGCCATCGGTCCGGCGGTCCAGGCGCTGCGCGATCTCGGCCTGCATCGCAAGGTGCAGCTCATCGTCTCCGGCGGCATCCGCAACGGGGCGGATGTGGCGAAGGCGCTCGCGCTGGGTGCGGACGCCGTTGCCATCGGCACGGCCGCGCTGGTGGCGCTGGGCGACAACGACCCGCAATATGAAGCGGAATACGCGGCCCTCGGCAGCACCGCCGGCGCCTATGACGACTGGCACGAGGGCCTGGACCCGGCGGGCATCACCACCCAGGATCCCGTGCTCTCGGCGCGGCTCGACCCTGTGAAGGCCGGCCGGCGGCTCGCGAATTACCTGAGCGTCATGACGCTGGAGGCGCAGACCATCGCCCGTGCCTGCGGCAAGAGCCATCTGCACAATCTTGAGCCGGAGGACCTCGTCGCCCTCACGGTGGAATCGGCCGCCATGGCTGGCGTGCCGCTTGCAGGCACAAACTGGATTCCCGGCAAGGGCGGCGCCTACTGATCGCCCGGCCGGACCGGCGCGCCACAACCCGGCGCGCTGGCGACGACGACAAGAAAACAAGACCTTCCCAGAGGATTTGACATGATCCGCTTGCCTGAACCCATGCGCGAAGCCGATGGCCGCGCCGCAGTCGCCGCCCTCGCCCCCGATGCCGATCTGGAAAAGGTCGCCCAGGAACGGGGCATCAAATATTTCCTAATTTCCTATGTGGACCTGTTCGGCGGGCTGCGGGCCAAGCTCGTGCCGACCGCCGGCATCGCCGACATGCAGAAGAACGGCGCCGGCTTCGCCGGCTTCGCCACCTGGCTGGACATGACCCCGGCCGACCCGGACCTGTTCGCCGTGCCGGACCCCACCTCGCTGATCCAGCTGCCGTGGAACCCGGAAATCGGCTGGCTCGCCTCCGACCTGTACATGGAAGGCAAGCTGGTGGAGCAGGCGCCGCGCACGGTGCTGAAGCAGCAACTCGCCGCTGCCGCCGCCCTCGGCTACGAGATGAAGAGCGGCGTGGAGTGCGAATATTTCCTCACCAATGCCGATGGCACGGGCATCCATGATGCCGCCGACACGGCGGTGAAGCCCTGCTACGATCAGTCCGCCTTGATGCGCCAGTATCCGGTCATCAAGGAAATCTGCGACGCCATGCTGTCGCTCGGCTGGGGCGCCTACCAGAACGACCATGAGGACGCCAACGGCCAGTTCGAGATGAACTGGAACTACGACAACGCCCTCGTCACCGCCGACCGGCACGTGTTCTTCAAATTCATGGTCAAGAGCATCGCCGAGAAGCACGGCCTGCGCGCGACCTTCATGCCGAAGCCGTTCATCAATCTCACCGGCTCCGGCTGCCATTGCCATGTCTCGCTGTGGGACAAGGACGGCAAGAATGCGTTCGCCGACAAGGCCGGCAAGCTCGGCGTGTCGGACCTCGGCTACAGCTTCATCGGCGGGCTCATCCACAATGCCGACGCGCTGTGCGCCCTCACCAATCCGACGGTGAATTCCTACAAGCGCATCAATGCCCCGCGCACCATTTCCGGGGCCACCTGGGCGCCCAATACGGTGACCTATACCGGCAACAACCGCACCCACATGATCCGCATTCCGGACGCCGGCCGGTTCGAGTTCCGCCTCGCCGACGGCGCGGCCAACCCCTACCTGCTCCAGGCCGGCGTGCTGGCGGCGGGGCTCGACGGCATCACCAATGGCCGCGATCCCGGCGAACGGCTCGATATCAACATGTATACCGACGGCCACAAGGTGGAGGGCGCGAAAAAGCTGCCGCTCAACCTGCTGGACGCGCTGCGGGCGCTGGAAACCTCGTCGGTTCTCGCCGAAAGCCTGGGGCCAAGCTTTGTGTCCGGTTTCGTCAAGCTGAAGATGGAAGAGTGGAACGCCTATTCCCACCATCTCACCCAATGGGAGCGGGAAACCACGCTGGATATCTGACGTCCGCGCGACCGCCCCAGAAAGAACACCGAAGGCCCGGCGCTGTGCCGGGCCTTTTTTGTTTTTCCCTTCGGCATGAGGCGCCGATTTACGCGGTGCTTCCGCGCGGACATAAGCGAAACCTTGACCGCATGATGCACACAAAAGGTCGTTCTGCTCCAACTTCCAGTGGAACACAGGTGCACACGTGCCGTTACTTCAACAAATGCAACAGGAGGTTCCCATGAAGAAGATCGCATGCACGATTGCCCTCGCGGCGCTTCTGGCCGGCTCCTCGGCCTATGCCGGTGAAGAAGGGGCCGCAGCTGGCGCGATCGCCGGCGGCGCGGCCGGTGCGGCGGTGGGTGGCCCGGTGGGCGCGGCAGTGGGCGCCGGCGCGGGAGCGGCGGCCGGCGGAGCAGCCTCGCACCGCGATCGCGACCGGGTCTATATCGAGCACCGCGATCCCGATACCACGGGCTCCATCAATTGCTCGTCCAAGACCGTCCACAGCGAGAACGGCATGGGCGATTCCACGACCGTGCGCCGCGAATCCTGCAACTAATCCAGCAAAAGCCACGTGCCGCCGGCTCGGCTCGGACACGATGCCGGGCGGGTGCGAAGGCTCACGCTGGCACGGGGCTGAGCCACGGCATGGCGGCCCGCAAGGAGGGCCAGCTTTCGCCCTCCAGCTGCCCCCGACAAAAGGCCGCCACCTCGCGGGGGAGCCGGCCGAGTTCCTGACGCCGTGAGATCAGGGTCAGGCTCCGCGAGAAAATCGGACCCGGCAATGGCCAGCAGGCCAGTTGCTCCATGGGCACCGCCGCTTCCAGCAGACATAGCGGCGTCGTGACGGCGAAGCCGGCCCCCTGCGCCACCATGGCCGTGACGCATTGGGGCGTGTCGAATTCCAGCCGGCGCGGCAGATCCAGCTTCAGCCGGCGCAGGTGGCGTTCCACTTCGATGCCGGTCTTCGAGCGTGCGGAGAAGCGCACCAGAGGCAGGCGCCCCGCGAGGTCCGCGAGATCGTCCACCCGTGCCGGCTTCGCCGTGCCGGCAGGCGCGATCAGGATATAGGGCTCGGACAGCAACGCGAACCGCTCCAACCCCTCGATCTCCTCCAGTTCGTCCGGCGCGAGCAGCAGATCCAGCTGCCGCGTCAGCAAGGCGGACGCGTGGGAGGAGGTCAGCCCGGAGAGGATCGACACCTGGTCCGCGAGGGCCATCAGATGGGCGCCGAGCGGTGCGGCAAGCGCGCGCGAGAGGGAATCCACCAGCCCGACCCGCAGCAGCGGCAGCCGGCTGTGTTCAGTCTCCCGCAGCATGGGCGCGATCTGGCGCGCTTCGGAAAGCAGCGCGCTCGCCCGCTGGCGCAGCACCCCGCCCGCCGGAGTGAGGCCGAGCGGCCGCACGGAGCGGTCGAACAAGACCGCGCCGGTGCGCGCCTCCAGATCCGCTATGGCCTGGGACACCGCCGGCTGGGTCAGGCCGAGCTGGCGGGCGGCGCCGGCCATCGCCCCCTGCTCGCACACCGCCAGAAATATTTCCAACGTGCGCAGATCGAATGGCAAAGCCTCCGCCCGCTGGGCGATACCGCGCAAGGCCATGAGCCGGCTCCCGTACTATAAGCAATAATTATATCATGCCTTGTTTTAAGGTGCGGTATGGATTCGTACAGGGGTGATCTGCCCTGGATGAGTGAGCCGCCCGGCATGTCGCATTATTCCGTCCTTTCCATTCTCGCGAATGCCTTCAACGGCCAGAAGGGCTGGACGCCGGCCTGGCGCGACGCGGCCCCCAAGCCCGCCTATGATGTGATCGTGGTGGGCGGCGGCGGACATGGCCTCGCGACAGCCTATTACCTCGCCAAGGAGCACGGCATCCGCAACGTGGCGGTGCTGGAGAAGGGGCATATCGGCTCGGGCAATGCCGGCCGCAACACCACCATCATTCGCTCCAACTACCTGCTGCCCGGCAATGAGCCGTTCTACGAATGGTCGATGAAGCTGTGGGAGGGACTGGAACAGGACCTGAACTACAACGCCATGGTCTCCCAGCGCGGCGTGCTCAACCTCTATCATTCCGACGCCCAGCGCGATGCCTATGCGCGGCGCGGCAACGCCATGCGGCTCAACGGCGCGGACAGCGAACTCCTGGACCGCGATCAGGTGCGCGACATGGCGCCGTTCTTGAATTTCGAGCAGTCGCGATTCCCCATCCAGGGCGGCCTGCTGCAAAAGCGCGGCGGCACGGCGCGGCACGATGCGGTGGTGTGGGGCTATGCCCGCGCGGCGAGCAAGCTTGGCGTGGATATCGTTCAGAATTGCGAGGTGACCGGCTTCATCCGCGCGGGCGATGCGGTGGTGGGCGTCGAGACGACCCGCGGCCCAATCCGCGCCGGCAAGGTGGGACTCGCCGTGGCCGGCTCCTCCTCGCGCCTGACGCGGCTGCTGGACATGCGCCTGCCGATCGAAAGCCATGTCCTTCAGGCCTTTGTTTCGGAAGGGCTGAAGCCGCTGGTGCCGGGCGTCATCACCTTCGGCGCGGGGCATTTCTACATCAGCCAGTCGGACAAGGGCGGCCTGGTCTTCGGCGGCGACATCGACGGCTATAATTCCTACGCCCAGCGCGGCAACTTGCCGGTGATCGAGGATGTATGCGAAGCGGGCATGGCGCTGTTTCCGCGCATCGGCCGGCTGCGCATCCTGCGCCATTGGGGCGGCATCATGGACATGTCCATGGACGGCTCGCCGATCATCGACAAAACCCACCTGCCGGGTCTCTATCTCAATGCCGGCTGGTGCTATGGCGGGTTCAAGGCGACGCCGGCTTCGGGCTGGTGCTTCGCGCACACGCTGGCGAAGGACGCGCCCCACGCATTCAACGCCGCCTTCCGCCTGGATCGTTTCCGCACCGGCCATCTGATCGACGAGAAGGGGGTCGGCGCCCAGCCGAACCTGCACTGACATGCGCATTCCCTGTCCCTATTGCGGGCTTCGCGACGCCCACGAATTCTCCTATCTCGGCGACGCCACGCTTACGCGTCCGGACCCTGAGGCCGCGAACGCGCCGGAGGCGTTCTTCCAATATGTGTACCTGCGCGACAATCCGGCCGGGCCCCATGAGGAGTTGTGGTATCACGCCGCCGGCTGCCGGCAGTGGCTGGTGGTGAGCCGCGACACCCGCACCCACGCGATTTCGGGCGCCCGCTTCGCCCGCGCGCCCAAGGCGGCCCCGAGGCCCGACGCTTCCGAAGCCGAGGTGACGCCGTGAGCCGCCTGTCCTCCGGCGGCCTGATCGACCGCGCAAGACCACTCGCCTTCACCTTCGACGGCACGTCCTACAAAGGGTTTGCGGGCGACACGCTCGCCTCCGCCCTGCTCGCCAACGACGTGCGGCTGGTGGGCCGCTCGTTCAAATATCACCGCCCGCGCGGCATCTTCTCCGCCGGCTCGGAGGAGCCGAACGCGCTGGTTGAATTGCGCTCCGGCGCCCGGCGCGAACCCAATACCCGCGCCACCACGGCGGAATTATACGAGGGACTGGAAGCGACCAGCCAGAACCGCTGGCCCTCGCTCGCCTTCGATCTTCTGAGCGTGAACCAATGGTTCTCGTCCTTCCTCGGCGCCGGATTCTACTACAAGACCTTCATGTGGCCGGCGGCGCTGTGGGAAAAGCTGTACGAGCCCGCCATCCGCCGCGCCGCGGGGCTTGGGCGTGCGGCGGAAGAGGCGGACCCGGACAGCTATGAGAAGGCGTTCGCCTTCTGCGACGTGCTGGTGATCGGCGGCGGGCCCTCAGGCCTGCTCGCGGCGCTCACCGCCGGGCGCGCCGGGGCACGGGTGATCCTGGCCGACGAGGACGCGATCCTCGGCGGCCGGCTGAACAGCGAGCGCACCATCATCGACGGCGCCGCGCCAGATGCCTTCCTTGCTACGACGCGGGCGGAACTCGAAGCGCTTCCCAATGTGCGGGTGATGCCGCGCACCACGGTGTTCGGCGTCTATGACGGCGGCACCTATGGCGCGCTGGAACGGGTGAGCGACCATCTGCCGGTGCCGGCGCCGTTCCAGCCGCGCCAGCGCTATTGGAAGATCGTCGCGAAGCGCGCCATCCTGTGCGCCGGCGCCTTCGACCGGCCCATCGTGTTCGGCGGCAACGACCGGCCGGGCGTCATGTCCGTCCAGGCACTGCGCACCTATGCGGTGCGCTATGCGGTGGCGCCGGGCAGCAATGCCGTCGTATTCGCCAATAACGACCACGCCTGGAGCGCTGCCTTCGATACCGCCGATGCCGGAATGAAGGTCTCGGCCATCGTGGATGTGCGCGAGAGCCCGCCGGCAGCGCTCGTTGCCGGCGCCAAGGCCCGCAATATCCGCGTGATCGCCGCAGGCGCGGTGGTCGCGACCTCGGGCAAGCGGCTGTCGTCCCTCACCGTCCGCAGCCCCTCCGGCACTGAGACGATCGCCGCCCAGGTTCTCGCCATCTCCGGCGGCGCGACGCCGAACCTGGCTCTGACCAGTTATTTCGGCGGCCGGCCGAAATACGAGGTCGCCATCGCCGCCTTCGTCCCCGATACCACCCCGCCCGGGCTCAGCGTGGCTGGCGCAGCGGCAGGGCAATTTTCGCTCGCCCAATGCTTTGCCACTGGCGCCGCGCAGGGCGCTGCGGCGGCACGCGATGCGGGCTTCGCCGCCGAGCCGGCGCCGCTGCCCGAGGCCGGCGATACGCCGACCTCCCTGTCCGCCTTCTGGCATGTGGAGGGTTCGAAAGGGCTGGCGTTCGTGGATTTCCAGAACGACGTCTCGGCCAAGGATATCGCCATCGCCCATAAGGAGGGTTTCCGCGCGGTGGAATTGCTGAAGCGCTACACCACGCTCGGCATGGCGACCGACCAGGGCAAGTCCTCCAACATGGCGGGGCTCGCCATCATGGCCGAACTGACCGGCCTGGGCATCGGCGAGACCGGTACCACCTTGTTCCGCCCGCCCTTCACACCGGTGGCGCTGGGCGCGCTCGCGGGCCACCATCGCGAGAAGGACTTCCGCCCCACGCGGCCCACCCCCACCCATGACTGGGCGCGCAAGCAGGGCGCCGTGTTCGTGGAAACCGGGCTCTGGCTGCGCGCGCAATATTTCCCCAAGCCCGGCGAAACGGACTGGCTGGAAACCGTCACCCGCGAGGTCAAGGCGGTGCGCTCGTCGGTCGGCCTGATCGATGTCTCCACCTTCGGCAAGATCGACCTCCAGGGGCCGGACGTGGGAACCTTCCTCGACCGGGTCTATATCAACACCTTCTCCACCCTGGCGGTGGGCAAGGCCCGCTATGGCGTGATGCTGCGCGAGGACGGCCTCGTGATGGACGACGGCACCACCGCCCGCCTCGCCGACGACCATTATGTGATGACCACCACCACGGCCAACGCCGCGAAAGTCTATCAGCACCTGGAATTCTGCCTCCAGGTGCTGTGGCCGGAGCTCGACGTTCAGCTCGCCTCCATCTCCGAACAATGGGCGCAGATCGCCATCGCCGGGCCGAAATCCCGCGAGGTGCTGGCCAAGGTGGTGGATGCGCCGCTCAACGTCTCCAACACCGGCCTGCCCTTCATGGGCGCGGTGGAGGGCAAGGTGATGGGCGGCGTGAAAGCGCGCATCTTCCGCCTCTCCTTCTCCGGCGAGCTGGGGTACGAGATCGCCGTCCCCACCCGCCACGGCGAAGCGCTGACGCGGGCGCTGATGGCCGCGGGCGCGCCGTTCGGCATCACCCCCTACGGCACTGAGGCGCTGGGCGTGATGCGCATCGAGAAGGGTCATGTCTCCGGCAACGAACTGACCGGGCAAACCAGCGCGCGCGATCTCGGCCTCGGCAAGATGGCGTCGACGAAGAAGGATTATATCGGCCGCGTCATGGCCGCGCGGCCCGCCTTCGCCGATCCCGATCGTCCGGGCTTCATCGGTTTCAAGCCGGTAGACCGATCGCAGCGTCTGCGGGCCGGCGCCCATTTTCTGCCCCTTGGCGCCGCGCCGGTGATGGCGAACGACGAGGGCTATATGAGTTCGGTCGCCTATTCGCCCACCCTCGGCCATTGGATCGGCCTCGGGTTCCTGAAGGGCGGCCGGGCACGGATCGGCCAGAAGGTGCGCGCCTATGACCCGGTCCGGGGCGGCGACATCACGGTGGAAGTGTGCGATCCGGGCTTCGTCGATCCGGAAGGGGAGCGGCTGCGTGTCTGACCTTCTTGCAGAAATTTCCCCAAGCGCTCTCATACCCGAGGGATATTACGGCGTGCGCGGATCCGCGCCCGGTGTCGTGGCGGCGCTGCTCAGCCCGCTCGCGCTCGCCAATGTGGTGGTGCGCCGGGAAGGGCTCGACACCGTGGCCGAGCTTGCGCTGGAGCGGCTTGGCGTCATGCTGCCGCGCGGGCCGCGCACCGCATCCGCCGGCGATCTCACGCTGGTGGGCACCGGGCCGGGGCGGTTCCTGGTCGTTGGCGAGGGCATCACCGGCGATCCGCTGCTGGCGCGGCTGGCCCATGCCTTCGGCAAGACCGCCGCGCTCACGGACCAGAGCGACGGCCAGATGGTGATTCAGCTTTCCGGTCCGCGCACCCGCGATGCGCTTGCCAAGCTGGTGCCGCTCGATCTCGACCCGAGCGCCTTTAAGGCCGGCGATGCGGCGGCGACACTGGTGGCGCTGATCCCCGTTTTGATCTGGCAGACGGATGGGGCGCCCACCTATCGTTTCGCGGTGCCGCGCTCCTTCTTGCCAGCATTCCTGCGGGCGCTGGTCGGAGCGGGCGCGGAATTCGGCCTTCAGCTCACGGGCACGGGGCGAGGTTGAAGGCGGCGCGCCGCGCGCTTTCCGCTCCCCGCCCGCATTCCCCTTCGACGTGATGGATGTCCCATGACCACGCCTTCCGACCAGTTCGTTCTCGCCTTTTCCTGCCCCAACCGCCCCGGCATCGTCGCCGGCGTCTCGACCTTCCTGTTCCAGCACGGCTGCAACATTCTGGAAGCCCAGCAGTTCGACGATACGGAGAGCGGCCGCTTCTTCATGCGCGTGGTGTTCAACGTTGTGGAGGGCGATGCGACCCTCGCCTCCCTTCGCGCCCAGTTCGAGGAGGTGGCGCAGCCGCTGAACCTGCAATGGACGCTGCGCTCGCCGAACGAGAAGCGGCGCGTGCTGCTGCTCGCCTCCAAGTTCGACCATTGCCTCGCGGATCTGCTATATCGCTGGCGCATCGGGGAAATCCCCATGGAGGTGACGGGGATCATCTCCAACCATCCGCGCGAGACCTATGCGCATCTGGATTTCGACGGCATCCCGTTCCACCACCTGCCGGTGACAAAGGCGACCAAGCTGGAGCAGGAAACCCAGATCTGGGGCCTGTTCCAATCCACCCGCTCGGATCTGGCGGTGCTTGCGCGCTACATGCAGGTGCTCTCCGACGGGCTCTCGGCCAAGCTGTCGGGCAAGTGCATCAATATCCACCATTCCTTCCTGCCCGGCTTCAAGGGCGCCAAGCCCTATCACCAGGCCCATTTGCGGGGCGTGAAGCTGATCGGCGCCACGGCCCATTACGTGACCTCGGACCTCGACGAAGGCCCGATCATCGAACAGGACGTGGAGCGCATCAGCCACCAGGACAGCCCGGAAGATTTGGTGCGCAAGGGCCGCGACATCGAGCGGCGGGTGCTGGCGCGCGCGCTCTCCTGGCATGTGCAGGACCGGGTGATTCCCAACGGCCACAAGACCGTGGTCTTCCGCGACTGACCCCGTCGGCGGCGCCCAGCCGGCGCCCGTGCCCGGATCCAGTGAACCAGACCGCGCCTCCAGCGTTTATGACGTTAGGTCAAACAGCCCTGGAGAAGACCATGTCTCGCGGAACAACCCTCACCATGGGAGCCGTCGTCCTGGTCGCGGCCATGACGGCGGCGGTTCTGTTTTCCGGTCGCGGAACACCTGATCCGACGGAAACCGCGCCGCGCAATGTGCCCTCGGTCACCGATCCCGCGCCGCCCACCACCTCGCCCGCCACGCCACCGGGCGTCACGCCGTCCAATCCGGTTCGCTGACAGAGTGCATGCAATGGCGATTTGAACGTCTATTAAAAATGCATTTGCATAATTTTTGGACGCCATTCGGGTGCGGCGAAGGGGGATCCTTTCCCGTTGAAACGGCCGCGCCACCCGCGGTGGCGGTCTGCTTTTCCCGTGCCCGCGCGCCTTTCCGGAGGCGCGCGGGGCGCGCGTCCTGACCGCCCGGTCTGGCCCGGTTCCTGCTTGGCGCATGGCGAATACGCTTCGGAGTTGCGCATGCAAACGGTCGCCAGTCTTCTCGCCGCCCACCGCCAAGGAACAGGCTCGCCCAGCGACACCGTACGCCAGACCTATGCACGCATCGCCGCCCATAACGACCCGGCGATGTTCATCACCCTGCGCCCGGAAGCGGACGTGCTGGCGGATGCGGCCGCGCTGGAGCGGACCGGCGACACGCACCTGCCGCTGTACGGCATTCCCATCGCGGTGAAGGACAATATCGACGTCGCCGGCCTGCCCACCACCGCCGCCTGCCCTGCCTTCGCATACCAGCCGGACGCCGATGCCACGGTCATCGCCCGGCTGAAGGCGGCGGGCGGGCTCATCATCGGCAAGACCAATCTCGACCAGTTCGCCACCGGCCTCGTCGGCACGCGCTCGCCCTATGGCATCCCGCGCAATGCCTTCAAAGCCGACCTCGTGCCGGGCGGCTCGTCCTCCGGCTCGGCCTCGGCGGTCTCTGCCGGCATCGTGCCGTTGGCGCTGGGCACGGACACCGCCGGCTCGGGCCGGGTTCCGGCCATGCTTCAGAACATCGTCGGCGTGAAGCCGAGCCTCGGCCTCGTGCCCAATACCGGCCTCGTGCCCGCCTGCCGCACGCTGGACGCCATCTCCATCTTCGCGTTGACGGTGGACGATGCCATGGCGGCGCTTCAGGTGATGGCGGGCTTCGACCCGGCGGACGCCTTTTCCCGTGCCCTGCCGCTTGGGCCGATGGCGGCGCCGGCGGTGCCAGTGCTCGGCATCCTGCCGGCGGCGCAGCGCGAATTCTTCGGCGATGAAGACGCCGCCAAGGCCTACGAGGATGCGCTCGATCGGCTCAAGGCCCTGGGCGCGGAGCTGGTGGAATTCGACTATGCGCCCTTCGCCGAAACCGCGCGGCTGCTCTATGAAGGCCCCTGGGTGACCGAGCGCTGGATTGTCGCCGAAAAGCTGCTCACGACCAATCCCGAAGCCGTCCATCCGGTGACGCGCACGATCACGGAAGCGGGCGCCAAGGCGAGCGCTGCCGACCTGTTCCGCGCGCTCTATCGCCTGCAGGAGCTGAAGGCCAAGGTGAAGCCGGTGCTCGCATCGCTCGATGCCATCGTCCTGCCGACCGCGCCCACGGCCTATACGCTGGAAGCCGTGCTGGCGGACCCGATCCGCCTCAATTCGCACAACGGCACCTACACCAATTTCGTCAATCTGCTGGACATGTGCGGCACAGCCGTGCCGGCCGCAATCGCCGCAAGTGGCGTGCCGTATGGCATCACGCTGCTGGCTCCCGCCGGCAATGATGCCAAGCTTGCCGCCATCGCCCGCACCTTCGCGGCCGCAACCGGCCTGCCGCTGGGTGCGAGCGGGGAAACCGCCCCGCCAGTCGCGCCGCTGCCGCCCGCCGCCGAGGAAGGGAGGCTCGATATCTGCGTGTTCGGCGCCCACTTGTCCGGCATGGGCTTGAACGGGGAACTGGTTGCCCTTGGCGGACGGCTGGTCGGAGCGGTGGAGACGGCGCCGCTCTATCGCATGTCACTGCTGTCCGGCGGCGTGCCCCGTCCGGGGGTCACCCGCGTCAGTGCGGGCGGCGCATCGCTTGCGGGCGAAGTGTGGTCCCTGCCGTTCGAGGGGGTCGGCCGCCTGCTGGCGCAGATTCCCGCGCCGCTCGGCCTCGGCAACGTCGTCCTGGCGGACGGAACGCGCGTCGCCGGCTTCCTGGCCGAGGCGGCCGGCGTCGAGGGGTGCATCGACATCACCGCCTTCGGGGGTTTCCGCCCCTATGTGGAGAGTCTTGCCGCTAAGTCCGCCTGACCCTGCGGTTTGAGGCCGCCAAGCGCGGCCTCACACGCTTTCGGCATAGCGCTCATAGGCGATCTCGACCGTGATGATGTGCGCGCGCATGGCGCTCGCGGCCTCCGCCTTGTCGCCGCGCAGGATCGCGGTGACCACCTGGTCGTGCTCCGCATAGGACAGCGCGAGACGGCCGAGATTGCGGAATTGCGCGCGCCGGAACGGCTGGAGCCGCGCCCGCGTCGCGAGCGTGATCTCGGCCAGATAATCATTATGCGCCCCGCCATACAGGAAGGTGTGGAAGCGCTCGTTCAGGAAGGTGTAGTTGGTCTCGTCGCCCCTGCGGGTGAGGTCGGCGAGATCCGCATGGATGGCCTGGAGCTGGCCGCGCTCCGCCGGCGTCATATGGAGCGCGCACAGGCCCGCGCACAGCGCCTCCAGCTCCGCCATTACATCGAACATGCCGCGCAGGCGCTCGACGCTGGGCTTCGCCACCAAAGCGCTGCGATGAGGACGGGTCTCCACGAGGCCGGAGGCGGCGAGATCGCGGATGACCTCGCGCACCGGCGTGCGGGAGACCCCATAGCGGCGTGCGATTTCCATCTCCTCCAGCGGCGTGCCGGGCGCGATGCGGCCGCCGACGATGTCGTCGGCGATTTGCAGGCGCAATTCCTCGGTGCGCGTGACGCCGCGCGTCTGGGCGCGACGCCGGCGGGGCCGCGCGACGCGGGCAACCGCCTCGGTGGAGGACGCTGGAAGGCTCATGACGCAACGCTACCGGATTCGCGGGACACGGGGAAAAGACCTTGCCTGAGGCAGTCAGACTGCACCGTCGGGCGGGCGGGGAATGGAGCTGACATGGGCCGCCACCACCTTCCATCCGTGCGGAAAGCGCACCCAGCTCTGCTGCTGGCGGCCGATCTGCCCCGGCGTGGAGGCGCGCTCGAACAGGGTGGAGGCGATGGCGAAATCCCGGCCGTAGGTGGTGATGACGGTTTGGCTCAGCGCGCGCATGAGCCCGGCGGCCGCGCGCGCCCGGCGAAACGCGCGGATGGCCTCCATGCCGTAAAGATTCTCCCCGCCGCCGTATCGAATGGTCCGAGGATCGTCGAAGAACAGATCTTCCAGCGTCGACACATCGTTGCCCACCAACGCCGCCTCATAGCGCGCGAAGGCTTCCGCGACCTCGGCCACGACTTCGGGAATGTCGATCTCCATGCGCGCTCCTAAAGCGATGCGACCGGCGCGCGAGCGATGCCGCGGGCTTCGAGGTCATGGGCAACCCGCAGGGCAAGATCTTCCCGCCAGGGCGGGGCGATCACCTGCACAGCGAGCGGCAGGCCATCGTCGGGCCACACCGGCACCGCCACCACGGGCAGGCCGATGAAGGAAATCGGCTGGGTGAACAGGCCGAGATTGGGGCGCACCGGCAAGGTGATCCCATCGAGCACGAACGTCTTCTGGCCGAGCCTGGGCGCGCGGGTGGGCGTCGCGGGCGCGAGCAGGATGTCCACCTCCTCGAACAGGGCGAGCATCTGCGCGCGGAAATGGCGGCGAAAGCGCTGCGCTGCGGTCGTCCAGGCGGCGGGGATGGCAAGCCCGGCGATCAAACGGTCGCGCACGGCCGGATCATAGTCCTGCGGACGGGTCCGCAGCCGTTCCGCATGAAGCGCCGCCCCGTCCGCCGCCGTGATGATATAGGCCGAGGCGCGGGCCCGTGCGGCGTCCGGGATATCCATGGTGCGTGTCGCGCCAAGCGCCTGCGCCACCGCATCCACGGCTGCCAGAGCCTCCGGCATGGCCCGATGGCGGAAATAGCCGCCGGCAACCGCGATGCGCAGCCCGCTGATCCCCTGCGTCAGGCTGGGAAAGGCAGGCTCCACGGGCTGGTCGGCGACGGCGGGATCATCTCCATCCGCCCCTTGCATGGCGTCATAGGCGAGCGCGAGATCGGCCGCCGAACGGGCGAAGGGGCCGAGATGATCGAACGCGGTCACGAACGGAAAGCTGCGCGCCCGTGAAAGCCGGCCATAGGTCGGCTTCAGGCCGAAGATGCCGCAGAGCGACGACGGCACGCGGATCGAGCCGTTCGTGTCCGAGCCGAGCGCGAGCGGCACCTCGCCGGACGCGATCGCAGCACCGGAGCCGCCGGAGGAGCCGCCCGTCATGTGGTCCAGCGCATGGGGATTGCGCGAGGCGCCGTCATGGACATTCTCGCCGGTGAAATCATAGGCGTATTCGCCCATGTTCAGCCCGCCGACCAATACCGCGCCGGCCGCCTCCAGCCGCTCCACGAGCGTGGCGTCGCGGCGGGCGGGCGGCAGCTCGCGGTTGATCTTCGAGCCGGCGCGGGTGGGCAGGCCGGCGATGTCGAACAGATTCTTCACCGCGAACGGCACCCCCGCGAGCGGACCGACGTTCTGCCCCTGCGCGCGCGCGGCGTCCAGCGCATCGGCTCGGGCGCGGGCACGGGCCGCCGTCACGTCGGTGAAGGCATTCACCTTGGGGTCGAGGGCGGCGATGCGGGCGAGCGCCGCATCGATCACCGCGCGGGCCGTGACCGTTCCGGCGCTGACGGCAGCGGCGATTTCGGCGGCGGTCGCGGATGCGGACAGCACGCCCGCCGTCGCCTTGGGATCGAGGGCGAGATTCATGGGCGATACACCGGGGCTGGATCGAATTCATCGCCAAGATCGAGGCCGCGCACCAGATTGGCCGCATCCGCGATCAGCCGCAGGTTGACCAGGGCTTCCGCCCGCCAGTCCGGCTCGATCTTGAGCGCGAACGCCTCGATCGCACCGTCCAGCATCAGTTCCAGCGCCCCGTCGGACACGGCGGGAATGGTCCTTTCGACAGGATGGGACATATCAGCTCCCTAAGCCGGCGGATGGGGAATGGCGGCGATCAGTTCGCGCGTATAGGCGGCCTTGGGGGCCTCCAGCACCTGCTCGGAGGTGCCCTCCTCCACCATCTTGCCCTGGCGCATGACGATGACCCGGTCGCACAGCAGGCGCACCACATGCAGGTCGTGCGAGACGAAGAGATAGCTCATGCCGAGGGTCTGCTTCAGTTCCTCCAGCAGGTTCAGCACCACCGCCTGCACCGACACGTCGAGCGCGGCGGTGGGCTCGTCCAAAATCACCAGGTCCGGCTTGAGCGCGATGGCGCGGGCGATCCCGACGCGCGCCTTCTGGCCGCCGGAGAGCTGGTGCGGAAAGCGGTCCAGCAGGTCGAGCGGCAGGCCGGCCATGGTGGCGAGCTCCTCCACCTTGGCGCGCATCTGCGCGGCGCCGCGAATGCCGAACTGCTCGCCCATGCGCAACAGCGGATCGGCGATGGCGCGGGCGGCGGTGTAGCGGGGATTGAGGCTGTCGGTCGGGTCCTGAAACACCATCTGGATGCGCCGGCGCATGGGATGGTGCGCGAATTCCTTCGCCGGGATCGCGCCGATGTCCGTGCCGTCGAAGGTGATCTTGCCCGAGGTGGGATCGATCAGCCGCATGACGATGGTGGAGGTGGTGGACTTGCCGCACCCGCTCTCGCCGACGAGGCCGACGCTCTCGCCCTTGTTCACCTGGAAGGAGAGCCCGTCGACGGCGCGGAAGATGGCGTCCTCCGGCGGCGCCTTCTTGCCCATCAGGCCGGCGAAAAAGCCCATCGGCACGCCCTGGCGGGGATATTCCTTCAGCAGGTTTTCCACCTTGAGGAGGGGAACCGCCGCTGGCGCGGCGCCCCCCTCCCAACCCTCCCCCGCAAGCGGGAGAGGGCTGCTAACGGCGGGGTCGGTTCTCAGTTCTGAAGACGCAGCTTCACCGGCAAGCGCAACATAAGCCCCCTCTCCCGCTTGCGGGGGAGGGTTGGGGAGGGGGCCGGCCGGGAGAGCACCTTCCGGCAGCAGGTCGCTCAGCTTGATCCCCGGCCGCGGCGTCGCACGCACCAGTTTCTGCGTATAGGGGTGCTGCGGCGAACGGAAAATCTGCTCGGCCGGCGCGGTCTCCACCACCCTGCCCTTTTCCATCACCACCACAGTGTCGCAATAGGTGGCGGCGAGGCCGAGGTCGTGGGTGATGAGGATGGTGGACATCCCGCGCGCCCGCGTCAGCTCGGTCACGAGGTCCATCACCGCCTTCTGCGTGGTCACGTCGAGGCCGGTGGTGGGCTCGTCCGCGATCAGCAATTGCGGCTGGCAGGCGAGCGCGAGCGCGATCACGATGCGCTGGCACATGCCGCCGGAAAGCTCGAACGGATAGGCGTGATAGCGCTCCTCGGGCCGGGCGATGCGCACCTGCTCCAGGATCTCGATCACCTTCGCCTTCACATTGCGCGGCTCGGCCTGGAGGTGGTGCAGCAGCACGTCGCCGATCTGGTCGCCGACCTTGCGGATGGGATTGAGCGCCGCGCGCGGGTTCTGGAAGATCATGGAGATCTCCCGTCCGCGCAGGTCGCGCATGGTGCGCTCGCTGGCGTTGGCGACATCGATGCCGGAGAAGGTGATGGTGCCTTCCGCGATCCGCCCCGCCCGGTCGAGGATGCGCATGAGGGTGTACGAGGTCACCGACTTGCCGGAGCCGCTCTCGCCCACGATTCCGACGGTTTCGCCCTTGCGGACGGTGAGGTCCACGCGCTTGACCGCGGTGACGATGCCCTTGCGGGTGGCGAACTCCACCGTGAGGTGATGCACCTCCAGCAGCGGACCGCGCGCCTCTTCGGCGGGGGTGGGGATGGCCGCCTGTGTCATATCGATCACACCATGCATGGCGCGCCCCTCAGGTGCGGCGCTGGGGATCGACGATGTCGCGCAGACCGTCCCCCAGCAGGTTGAAGCAGAACACCGCGAACATCAGCGCGAGGCCGGGAAACAGCGCGATCCACCATTCCCCGGAAACGATGAAGGCCGAGCCCTCCGCCACCATGATCCCCCATTCCGGGGTGGGCGGACGCACGCCGAGGCCGATGAAGGAGAGGCCGGCGGCGTTCAGGATGGCGTAGCCCATGGTCAGCGACATCTGCACCATCATGATGGGCAGGATGTTGGGCAGGATCTGCGTGAGCAGGATGCGCCATTCGCTGTTTCCCGTGAGCCGGGCCGCCTGGATGAAGCCGGACTGGCGGCGGATCGCCGCTTCCGCCCGGGCCACGCGGGCATAGAGCGGGAAATTGATGATCGCCGTGGCGATCACGATGTTGGTCACCGTATTGCCCAGCGCCGCCACGATGCCCATGGCCAGCACGAACAGCGGAAAGGCCATGATGGTGTCGGAGATGCGGCCGACGATGCGGTCCGTCCAGCCGCCGAAGAAGCCGGCGGCAATCCCCGCGATGCCCCCCGCCGCGAACACCAGGGCCACCGAGAAGATGGCGATGCCCATGTCGAGCCGCGTCGCCACGACGACGCGGGAGAACATGTCGCGGCCGAGCTGGTCGGTGCCGAACCAATGGGCCCAGGATGGCGCCTGGAGCGCCGCCTTGGTGTCGCTGGCGAGCGGATCGTAAGGCACGATATAGGGACCGATGGCGGCCGCCACGATCAGCACCAGGAACATGCCGAAGGCGAGGCCCGTGACCGGGTTCTCAGAGATCACATATTTCGCATGGCGCAGCGTTGCCGCGAGGCCGCTGGAAGAAGGCGCCGATCCGCGATCGGCCGGATTGGCGAGGGTCATGCTTCGCTCCGTGCGCGCGGATCGATGACGCCATAGGCGAGGTCGATCACGAGATTGAGGATGATGTAGAGAATCGCCATGGCGAGCACGAAGCCCTGCACCGGCGCGTAGTCCGAGGAGATCAGCGCCTCGACCGCATAGGAGCCGATGCCCGGCCAGGCGAACACCTTCTCCACCAGCACATTGGCGCCGAGCAGGAAGGAGAACACCATGCCGAGCGTGGTGATCACCGGCAGCATGGCATTGCGGAACGCATAGATCATAATGACCTTGTAGGGCGTCAGCCCCGCCGCCCGGGCCGTGCGCACAAATTCCGACGACAGCACCGAGAGCATGGAGGCGCGCGTGATGCGGGCGATCGGCGCCAGCGCGAAAATGGCGAGCGTCACGGTCGGGATCGCCAATTGGGCGGCGGCCGAACGGAAGGTCTCGAAATCCCCGGCAATCAGGCTGTCGATGAGATAGAAGCCGGTGACCGTGGGCGGCGCGGTGAAGAACACATCCAGCCGCCCGAGCGGCGCCGGCGCCCAGCCGAGCTTGAAATAGAACACATAGACCAGCAGCAGGCCGGTGAAGAACACCGGCAGCGAGACCCCGGCCGTTGTGATGACGCGGCAGGCGTGGTCAACCCAGGTGCCCTGCTTGACCGCCGCCATGATGCCGAAGGGAATGGCGATGGCGAGCGCCAGGATGAGGCCCGACAGGGTCAGTTCGGCGGAGGCTGGCAGCCGGCTCGCGATCTCCGCCGCCACCGGCTGCCCGGTGGAGAGCGAGGAGCCGAGGTCGCCCTTCGCCAGCGCCGTCACATAATCCACGAACTGCACCGGCAGCGGCTTGTCGAGCCCGAGCTTGGTGCGGATTTCCGCGATCGCCTGCGGCGTCGCGGCGGGACCGGCGAAATAGGCTGCGGCGTCCCCCGGCAGCACGCGAGTGAGCATGAAGGTCACGATCACCACGCCGATCAGGCTCGGGATCGCGGTGGCGATGCGGCTGGCGATGAGCTTCAACATCACGGCTTCCTTTTCGGCCCGGTTGGGGACGCGCCCCCGCCTGCCCCCTTCCCGCCCCTCGCCCCCACGGGGAGAGAGGCGGGCGAGGGAGACGCGCGAACGATGAAAATCCTCAGCTCTTCGCGAACGCGCGATAGTCCAGCCGGCGGTGGAACCAGTATTCGTAGCCGGTCACGTTCTTCTGCATCGCGATGTTCACATAGGGCTGGTAGAGCGGGATGCGCGGCACATCGGCGAAGGCAAGATCGATCATGCCCTTCACGTCCGCATCGTAGGCCACCTTGTCGCCGTTCGCCGCCGCGGCGCGGGCGCCGTCGATGAACGCATCCATCGCCGCCGACTTGTAGCTCATGGTGTTGAACACGGAATTCTGCCCGTGATAGCACCAGAAGAAGAAGTATTCGGGATAATCCAGCCAGCCGGAAAACACGTTGGTGAAGAGCGGCAGCTCTTTCTTGTTCAGCTCGGTGCGCCAGTTGGCGCCGGGGATCTTGTTGATCGTGGTCTTGATGCCGAGTTCCTGCAGATTTTCCTGCAGCAGCACGCACAGCGGCTCGTTCACGCCGGCAAAGCCAAGGTCGAACGAAATCGTGGTTTCAAGCCCGTTGGGATAGCCGGCCTCCGCCAGCAATTGCTTGGCCTTGCCGAGATCGGTGGTGAACGGGGCGGGCTGCGGCCACACCGGCTGGCTCACGCCGCCCGGAGTTGCACCGAACATGGGCTTGCCGAGCCCGAACAGCACCGCATCCATGATCTTCTGATAGGGGATGGCATAGGCAATGGCCTGCCGCACCTTCAGATTGTCGAACGGCGGCTTGGTGACGTTCATGCCGATATATTGCAGGCCGTTGGAATAAGGCGTGGAGATGATGGTCAGCTTGCCGCTGTCCTTCAGTTCCACGAAGTCCTTGTTGGGCAGGTCATAGGAAATATCGGCGTCGCCGCGCTCCAGCAGCGCGCGCCGATTGCCGGCCGAGGGCACCATGCGCCAGATCACCCGCTTGATCTTCGGCATCGGGCCGCCGACCCATTTTTCGTTGCGCTCGAACACCACTTCGGTGCCGGGGGTCCATTTGGTGACCTTGTAGGCGCCGGAGCCGACGGTGTTCTGCTTGGCGTATTCCAGGCCCCAGGGGTCCTGTGCGGTGGCGTTCTTCTTCACCAGTTCTGAATTCATGACGCACGGCACCACCACCGCGAGATCTGGGATGGTGAGGCGATCCTTGCGCAGGAAATCGACGCGGAAGGTGTGGTCGTCCACCACCACGAACTGCTCCGGCTTCTCCAGCGATCCGGCCTTCATCTGGAAGGTGGGAAAGCCGCCGACGCTGACCGCCCGGTCCATGGACCATTTCACGTCCTTGGCGGTCACCGGCGTGCCGTCCTGGAAGGTGGCGTTCTTTTTCAGCTTGAAGGTCGCGGACATGTCCCCGAGGGTCATGTCCTCGGCCAGTTCTCCCTCGATTTTGTCGCGGTCGTAATAGGGCGTGCCGTTCACATCCTTCATGGGATGGGTGATCAGGCGGTCATAGCAGTTCCAGCTGACTTCATAGCCGGGCACATTGGTGCCGACGCCCTGGACGTCCAGATTGTTCGGCCCGCTCTCGGAGACGATCAGCAGGGTTTCCGAGCGCGCCTGCGCCTGGGCAGAGGAGAACACCGCCGGTGCCGCCACACCCGCCGCGCTGGCGGTTGCGGTCACGGAAGCCGTTTTGAGAAACTCGCGACGATTCATGCCTGGGGTCCCCGTCTGAGAAAAAGCGTGCCTGCGCTCTCTCATTCAAGGGGTGTGCCAATTGCATACCACTTTTTATATATTGTTATTGTTCAGAGACTTAATGGTACAAATCATCAGTCGGGACGAGGCATCAGCGTTCGGTTTTGCACGCAAAATAGGCACAGATGGCGCTATTGCATGCATCTGCATCCCGAGGTCGAGATGCGAATATCCTATAAATAGGACAACTACGACACAACCCTCTTCACCCGGCCGAACGGAGGGTCCGGCGGTCGGCTACAGGTCGGGAGAGGGGGCGGCGGGTTCGGTTTGCGCCACATGCTCCGCCATCAGCCGGCGATAGCGCAGGAAGGAGAAGGGCAGGAAGCCCAGATACAGCAGGCTGCACACCGCAAGCACGGTCCAGGGGTAGCTCGCCAGCAGGCCGACGAACATCGCCACCACCACGAACAGCGGCAGCACCATGTCCCGCCGCACCCTTTTGCCCAGGGTCTTGCCGGAATAGGCCGGCACCTTGGAGATCATCAGGAGGCCGATGCCGAGGCAATAGACCAGCGCGACCGGGGCCGTGGCGCCGCCGCGCGGCAGGCCGAGCAGGTCGAGATAGACCGGCAGCAGCGCCACGATGGCGCCCGCGGGGGCGGGAATGCCGGTGAAGAAATCCGCCGCGAACGCCGGCCGGTTGGGATCGTCCAGCATCACGTTGAAGCGGGCGAGGCGCAGCGCGGCGCAGATGGCGAAGATCAGCACCACCAGCCAGCCGATGGAGCCCACCGTGTCGAGCCCCCACAGATACAGGATCAGCGCCGGCGCGCAGCCGAAATTGACGAAGTCGGCGAGGCTGTCCAGCTCCGCGCCGAAGCGCGAGGTGCCCTTCAGCGCCCGCGCCAGGCGCCCGTCCACCCCGTCCAGGATGGCGGCGAACACGATCGCCGCGAGCGCCAGTTCCAGCCGCCCCTCGATCGCCATGCGCACCGCGGTGAGGCCCGAGCACAAGGCGAGCAAGGTCACGAGGTTCGGCAGCAGCACGCGCACCGGGATCTTGCCGAGGCGCCACACCGGCGGCGCGCCGTGCGGATCGAGCGGGGGAAGGGAAGCGGCCATCTCTCAGCTCACGCGATAGGCGGTGTCGCGCGCACCGGGCGCAGCGAAATCGGCGATGACGGTCTCGCCGGCGGTGGTCAGCTGGCCTTCCGCCACCTGCACCCGCGTGCCGATGGGCAGGTACACATCCACCCGCGAGCCGAACCGGATGAGGCCGAAGCGCTCGCCCGCGCCCAGTTCCTCGCCCTCGCGCACGAAACACACGATGCGCCGGGCGATCAGGCCGGCGATCTGAACGCAGCCGACCGGGCCGGCGGCGGTGCGGAACACCAGGCCGTTGCGCTCATTGTCCTCGCTCGCCTTGTCGAGATCGGCGTTGAGAAAGATGCCCGGCTTGTAAGCGACGCGCGCGATGCGGCCCGAGACCGGGGCACGATTCACGTGCACGTTGAACACGTTCATGAAGATCGACACGCGCAGCAGCGGGGTGTCGGAAAGGTCGAGCTCGCGTGGCGGGATGGCGAGCGAAATCTGCGACACCGTGCCGTCGGCGGGCGCCACCACCAGCCCTTCGCGCAGCGGGGTCACGCGCGGGGGATCGCGGAAGAACAGGGTCGTCCAGAGCGCGAGCCCCAGCGCGATCATGCCGAAGAAGGTGGAGACCATCAGCAGGCCGAGGGCGATCACCACCGCGATGGCGATGAAGGGATAGCCCTCGCGATGGATGGGAACGAGGCTTTTGCGGACGGACGCGACGATGGACACTCAAGTCTCCGGATCAGGCCGCGCGTTCGGGGCGCGGGGGAAACAGGTAGTCACCCCCTGCCCCGCCGTCAAATGACGATCGTGCGGCGCGCGGCCCGGCGGGGGCGCCGGACGGAGCGGGGATCATCCACGCCGGTCCTTTTCGCGGGGCCCGCCCGTGCGTGCCGGGCGGTGGACAGCTGCCGGGCGGCCGGGCGCGGCGCGACATCCGGGAAAATGTTTCACGTGAAACCAGGGACTTGCCGCAGACGAAGAGTGGTTTCGTGACGCTCCTCCGCGACTTTGCGCCGGACGAAACCGCCATTTCGGGCGAACGTTCGGGGGCCAATTTCGGCAACGCGCGCGCGGGTCCAAGCATCGACCTTTCCGCGCGGGCGGCGGGTCGGAGCGGCGAGGCAGCGCCTTTAAATTAGGCAGGGGGTTCCGGTGGAGGGAGGGCCCCCTCCCCAGCCCTCCCCCGCACGCGGGAGAGGGAGCCGGGACGGCGCGGCAGCCACGCAGCCCCCTCACCCGCCCGCTGCGCGGGCGACCTCTCCCCATGGGGGAGAGGTGAAGGTCCGGTGGATGCCAGCCGCCATCCCGCAAAGGCCCCCCTCTCCCCGGCGGGGAGAGGGTTGGGGGTGAGGGGGCTGCGCTGCCGCAAAACGCGCCCCGGCGAGCCGCCCGCCCTCAGGCCGCCGAACTCGCCTCGTCCGCGGGTGGGTCCACCAGCCGCACCGCCGATGCGACGGCGCCGGTCGGGGGCATTCCCTCTCCCGCTTGCGGGGGAGGGACAGGGAGGGGGCTAGCCGAGGACGGAGCAGGGAGGTGCGCCCGGTTTCCGAAGTGCTGGTTTCGGTGGAGGGAGGTCCCCCTCCCCAACCCTCCCCCGCACGCGGGAGAGGGAGCCGGGACGGCCCGGTGGCCACGCCGGCCCCTCACCCGCCCGCTGCGCGGGCGACCTCTCCCCGTGGGGGAGAGGTGGATGGGTCCGCGCCCCGCGTCCTGAAAAATCCCCCTCTCCCCGGTGAGGAGAGGTGGATTGCGGTGGGTGCCAGTCGCCATCCCGCAAGGGCCCCCTCTCCCCGGCGGGGAGAGGGTTGGGAGTGAGGGGGCTGCGCTGCCGCAAAACGCACCCCGGCCAGCCGCCCGCCCTCAGACCGCCGAGCTCGCCTCGTCCGTGGGAGGGTCCACCAGCCGCACCGCCGATGCGACGGTGCCCGTGCGGCATTCCCTCTCCCGCTTGCGGGGGAGGGACAGGGAGGGGGCTAGCCGAGGACGGAGCAGGGAGGTGCGCCCGGTTTCCGAAGTGCTGGTTCCGGTGGAGGGAGGTCCCCCTCCCCAACCCTCCCCCGCACGCGGGAGAGGGAGCCGGGACGGCCCGGCGGCCACGCCGGCCCCTCACCCGCCCGCTGCGCGGGCGACCTCTCCCCGGGGGGGAGAGGTGGAGGTCCGGTGGGCGGCGTCCGGAAAAGCCCTCTTTCTCTCAGGAGAGACGGAGGTCCGGTGGGTGCCAGTCGCCATACCGCAAAGGCCCCCTCTCCCCGGCGGGGAGAGGGTTGGGGTGAGGGGGCTGCGCTGCCAGCAAAGGCGCGCCCCGGCGAGCCGCCCGTCCTCAGGCGGCGGAGCTCGCCTCGTCCTCGTGATGATCCACCAGCCGGACCGCCGGCGCGGCATCCTTGTCGAGCACCGGCACGTCGCTTTCCTGGGCGGCGGCGAGCTTCTCGCGGGCGTCGTCCGCTTCGCGCTGGCGCCGCCAGAGCGCGGCATAAAGCCCGCCCTTGGCGAGGAGCTCGGCATGGCTGCCGCGCTCGGCCACCGTGCCCTGCGACAGGACCAGGATCTCGTCGGCGCCGATCACGGTGGAGAGGCGGTGCGCGATGACCAGGGTCGTGCGCCCTTCGGACACCCGCTCCAGCGCGTTCTGGATTTCCTTCTCCGTATGGCTGTCCAAGGCGGAGGTCGCCTCGTCCAGCAGCAGGATCGGCGGGGCCTTCAGGATGGTGCGGGCGATGGCGACGCGCTGCTTCTCGCCGCCGGAGAGCTTCAGCCCGCGCTCGCCCACCTCAGTCTTGTAGCCCTTGGGCATGGCGCGGATGAAGGGATCGATCTGCGCGAGCCTCGCCGCCTCCTCCACCTCGGCCTCGGAGGCATCCTGCCGACCGTAGCGGATGTTGTAGGCGATGGTGTCGTTGAACAGCACGGTGTCCTGCGGCACCATGCCGATGGCGGCGCGCAGGCTCTCCTGCGTCACCTCGCGGATGTCCTGCCCGTCGATGGTGATGCGGCCGCTCTTCACGTCATAGAAGCGGAACATGAGGCGCGAAATCGTGCTCTTGCCGGCGCCGGACGGCCCGACGATGGCCACCGTGCGGCCCGCCGGCACCTCGAAGGAAATGCCCTTCAGGATCTCGCGGTCGGCCTCGTAGGAAAAACGCACATCCTCGAAACGCACCGTGCCGCCATTCACCTGGAGCGCCCCGGCGCCCGGCTTGTCCTCGATCTCGGGATCGCGCGAGAGCACGGCGAACATGGCCTCGATATCGACGATGGCCTGCTTGATCTCGCGATAGATCATGCCGAGGAAGTTCAGCGGCTGGTAGAGCTGGATCATCATGGCATTGACCATGACGAAGCCGCCCAGGCTCTGCCGCCCGGCGCGCACGTCGAACGCCGCCAGCACCATGGTGGAGGTGAGGCCCAGGGTGAAGATCGCCGCCTGGCCCGCGTTGAGCCATGCCAGCGAGGTGAAGGTGCGCACCGTGGCGTTCTCGTAGCGCGCGACCGAGCGGTCATAGCGCGCGGTCTCCCAGCGCTCGGCGCCGAAATATTTCACGGTCTCGTAATTGAGCAGGCTGTCCACGGCCTTGGTGTTGGCCTCGGTGTCGCTCTCGTTCATGTCGCGGCGGATTTGAATGCGCCATTCGCTCGCGGCATAGGTGAACCAGGTGTAGAGCGCCACCGTCACCGCCACGACGGCGACATAGCGCCAGTCGAACGCGAAGGCGAGGACGAGCAGCACCAGCAGCATTTCCAACACCGTCGGCGCGAGCTGGAGCACCAGCATGCGCACGATGGTCTCGATGCCCTCGCGCGCCCGCTCCAGCACGCGGGTCAGCCCGCCGGTCTTGCGCTCCAGATGGAAGCGCAGGGAGAGCGCATGCATGTGCTCGAAGGTCTGGAGCGCCAGCTTGCGCACCGCATGCAGCGCCACCTTGGCGAAGATGCCGTCGCGCAATTGGGTGATGCCGGCCATCACGAGGCGCGCGCCGCCATAGGCCAAAGTCAGCAGCACCGGGGCGGCGAGGAACCAGGCGATGTCGATGTCGCCCTGCCCGTCCGGCCGGGTGGTGAGGGCATCGGTCGCCCATTTGAAGAAGAACGGCACCGCCATGGTGGCGAGCTTGGCGAGCACGATCAGCGCGCTGGTCGCCACCACCCGGGCCTTGAGATCGGCACGATCCTGCGGCCAGAGATAGGGCCAGAGGGCCGCGACGGTCTTCGTCAGGGCGCCACCGGCGGCCGCGACCGCCTTGAAGGCGCCGCGTGCATTCTCGCGCGCGGCGCGGGACGTTGAAGAATCGGACATCAAAACCTACTTAATCTTGAAGCGCTGCCGTGCGCGCGGCATCGCCCGCCGGAGCGAGCGCGGCGAACAGGCCATCCAGACGGCCGCGCAGGGCGCGCAGCGCCGCGTGGTCGATGCAATAGCAGGATCGCGGGCCATCGACCGTCACGCGAATGAGGCCCGCGTCCGCGAGAACCTTTATGTGTTGCGACACGGTCGATTGCGCCAGGGGCAGACCGGCGACGATTTCACCGCACACGCAGGCCTCGTGCCGCGCGAGGGTCTCGAGCACCTTGAGGCGCGCCGGATGGGCCAGCGCCCGCAATTGCGCCGCCAGAAGCTCCGACTCGGCCGAGGAAGGGAAAGCATCAGTCATCGGCCATCGGCGATAAACGATGATCCGAACCAAAACAAGGCAAAGACGTTGTTTTCTCCCGCGTCACGATTTCGTCGCGGCGCATCATCAATTTGAAGGAGCCGACGGGTAACGTCGGCCATGTGAGACAGTGAACAGACATACCAAAGCAGGCCCCATGGCACGTATCGAAAGCGTGTGCGTCTATTGCGGTTCCTCCCCCGGCTCGGACCCGATCTTCGTGGAGGAGGCGCGCCGGTTCGGCGAAATCCTCGCCCGCAGCGGGGTGCGCCTCGTCTATGGCGGCGGCGGCGTGGGGCTGATGGGGGAAGTCGCGACCGCCGTGGCGCGCAATGGCGGGGAGGTGACGGGCATCATCCCGCAATTCCTGATCTCCCGCGAACGCGCCTTCGACCATGGCGGCGAACTCGTCGTCACCACCGACATGCACGAGCGCAAGAAGCTGATGTTCGAGCGCGCGGACGCCTTCGTCGCCTTGCCGGGCGGGGTCGGCACGCTGGAGGAACTGGTGGAGCAGCTCACCTGGGCCCAGCTCGGCCAGCATCGCAAGCCGATCCTGGTGGCGAACATCGCCGGCTTCTGGGACCCGTTCCTGTCGCTGCTGGACCATATGCGGGCGAACGCCTTCATCCGGGGCATGGCGCCGGTGAACCTGCTGGTGGCGGAAGATGCGGGGCAGATCCTGCCCATGCTCCAGGCCGCCGCCGCCGGGGTGAAGGAAACCGATATCCACGCCGCCGCGAGCACGGCCATCCAGGGCATGTGAAGGCTTAAACGCCCGGTCCCGGGCGTTCAGCCCCGCGCCGCCGGTGCGCCCGCCTGGATCAGCTTCCAGGTGATGGAATCCAGCAGCGCCTCGAACGAGGCATCGATGATGTTGGGGGAGACGCCGACCGTGGTCCAGCGCGCGCCGGTCTCGTCGGCGCTCTCGATCAGCACCCGCGTCACGGCGCCCGTGCCGCCGTCGAGGATGCGCACCCGGTAGTCGGTGAGCCGCAGGCCGGCGATATAGGGCTGGTACTTGCCCAGATCCTTGCGCAAAGCGAGGTCGAGCGCGTTCACCGGGCCGTTGCCCTCGGCGGCGGAGATCAGGGTCTCCGCGTCCACCTTCACCTTCACGACCGCCTCGGCAACCGTGGCCAGCTCGCCGCGCGCGTTGTAGCGCCGTTCCACCTGCACGGAAAACCGCTCGACGAAGAAGAAATCCGGCACCGAGCCCAGCATGCGCCGCGCCAGCAGGGCGAAGGAGGCGTCCGCCGCCTCATAGGCATAGCCGAGGTGCTCGCGCTGCTTCACCTCGTCCAACAGGCGCACCAGGCGCGGGTCGGCCTTGTCCACGTCGACGCCGAGCCGCTCCAGCTCGGAAAGCACGTTGGACCGGCCCGCCTGGTCGGACACCAGCACCTTCCGCCGGTTGCCCACTTTTTCCGGCGGGACGTGCTCGTAGGTCGTGGGGTCCTTCATCAGCGCCGAGGCGTGGATGCCGGCCTTGGTGGCGAACGCGCTCTCGCCCACGTAAGGCGCATGGCGGTTCGGCGCGCGGTTCAGCATCTCGTCGAGATGGCGCGAGACCGGGGCGAGGTCCGCCAGCGCCCTCGCCGCCGGGCCGAGATCGAAGCGGCTCGCGAACGGCTCTTTCAGCGCCAAGGTCGGCAGCAGCGAGCACAGATTGGCATTGCCGCAGCGCTCGCCGAGACCGTTCAGCGTGCCCTGGATCTGCCGCGCGCCGGCCAGAACCGCCGCCAGCGAATTGGCGACCGCCTGCTCGGTGTCGTTATGGGCATGGATGCCCACATGATCGCCCGGCACAACGGCCGTCACCGCGCCGACGATCCGCGTCACCTCATGCGGCAGGCTGCCGCCATTGGTGTCGCACAGCACCACCCAGCGCGCGCCGGCCTCATGAGCGGCGCGGGCGCAGGCCAGGGCGAAATCGGGATTTTCCTTGTAGCCGTCGAAGAAGTGCTCGCAATCCACCAGCGCCTCGCGCCCGGCGGCCACCACCGCCGCGACGCTCTCGCGGATCGCGGCGAGGTTCTCCTCTTCGCTGGTCTCCAGCGCCACCCGCACCTGGAAGGCCGAGGCCTTGGCCACCAGGCACACCGCATCCGCCTGCGCCCCGACCAGCGCGGCGAGGCCGGGATCGTTGGACACCGAGCGCCCCGGCCGCCGGGTCATGCCGAAGGCGGCGATCTTCGCCCGCGCGGCCCGTGTTTCCGCGAACAGGGCGGTGTCGGTGGGATTGGCGCCGGGATAGCCGGCTTCCGCATAATCGATGCCGAGCCGGTCCAGCAGGCCGAGCACGGTCAGCTTGTCGGCCAGGGTGAAATCGACGCCCTGGGTCTGCGCCCCGTCGCGCAGGGTGGTGTCGTAGAGATAGAGGCGTTCGCGCGCGGGGCTCCATGCGGGTTCGCCCGCCCTCTGCGGGACGCCGCTGATGACGGCGTCGGTCATGACGGCGCTTTCAGCTCCGGCAAGGTCTTCTGCATGGTGGTGTTGCCGAGCCACGCATCGCCGAGCGTCACCGTGTTGCGGCGCTGGGGCACGTAGCCGCGCCGGGCGAAGAAGCGCTGGGCGGTGTCGCTGGCATCGACCGTGAGGGTGTCCTTGCCGCGCGCCTTGGCGATGGTCTCCGCCGCCTCGCACAGCAGTGTGCCGACACCCTGCCCCGCCACGGCCGGATGCACATAGAGCATGTCGATCATCACATCGCCCTTGAGCGCGATGAAGCCCACCGGGGCGCCCTCCATGGTGGCCACCAGGGTCAGCTCCTCGGCGAGCCGCGCGCCGAAGGCCGCCTCGTCGTCGGCGACGCCGATCCAGGCGTCCTGCTGGTCGGTGTCGTAATCCTCCCCGGTCAGTTCCTCGACGGAGGCGCGGAAGATGGCCGCGAGCGCTTGCGTATCGGCGGGCAGCAGGGGCCGCAGGGCCGGACGCGGCAGGTTCTCTTTGGTCCGGGAGTCCGGGGTCTTCGCCATCATCGTGCAACCTCCCACGAGGTGGTTCCGTCCTTGCCGTCCATCAGCACCACGCCCTTGGCCGCCAATTGCTCGCGGATATGATCCGCCGCGGCGAAGTCGCGGGCCTTGCGCGCGGCATTGCGGGCGGCGATCAGCTCCTCGACCATGGCCGCGTCCACCGCCGCATCCTGGGCCTGGCGGGCGCGCCACTCGCTCTCGGTTTCCTGCAACAGGCCCATGAGATTGGCCGCCGCCTTGAACCGCCGCTTCAGGGCCGAGGAGGTGTCCACGTCCTCCGCGACCGTGGCGAGATGGTGCAGGTGGCTGATGGCGGACGGGGAATTCAGGTCGTCCCCCAGCCGCTCGGCGATCTCCGCCTCGAACGGGTTTTCGCCCTCGCCCTCGCGCTGCGCCGGCTCGTCGCCGACGATGCGATACCATTTGTCCAGCGTCTTGGCGGCGAACCCGATGCCCTGCCGGGTCCAGTTGATGGGCTGGCGGTAATGGGTGGAGAGCATGGCGAGGCGCAGCACCTCGCCCGGCCAGTCGTTCAGCAATTCGCGGATGGTGACGAAATTGCCCAGCGACTTGGACATCTTCTCGCCTTCCAGCATCAGGAAGCCGTTGTGCATCCAGGTGCGCGCCATCACGGCGCTGTCGAAGGCGCAGCGCGACTGGGCGATCTCGTTCTCATGATGGGGGAACACGAGATCGATGCCGCCGCCGTGGATGTCGAAGGTTTCGCCGAGATGCTTCCACGACATGGCCGAGCATTCGATATGCCAGCCGGGCCGCCCCGGCACGGCGATGCCGCAGGGCGACTCCCAGCCCGGCGTGCCCTCGGCGCTCGGCTTCCACAGCACGAAATCCATGGCGTCGCGCTTGTAGGGCGCCACATCCACGCGCGCGCCGGCGATCATCTCGTCCAGCGGGCGGCGCGAGAGGCGGCCATAGTCCGGCATGGCCGGCACGTTGAACAGGACGTGATCCTCCGCCACATAGGCGTGGCCGGAGGCGACCAGCCGCTCGATGAGGGTCCTCATCTCCGCGATATGCTCGGTGGCGCGCGGCTCCACGGTGGGGCGCAGGCAGCCCAGCTCCGCCGTATCCTTGCGGAACCAGTCGTAGGTCTCCTCCGTCAGGTCGCGGATGGAGATGCCGCGGTCGGCGGCGCGGGCGTTGATCTTGTCGTCCACGTCCGTGATGTTGCGCACATAGGTCACATGCCGCTCGCCATAGAGGCGCCGCAGCAGGCGGAACAGCACGTCGAACACGATCACCGGCCGCGCATTGCCGATATGAGCGTGGTCGTAGACCGTGGGGCCGCACACATACATCCGCACATTGGCGGGATCGATGGGCCGGAACGGGTCTTTCGACCGGGTCAGGGTGTTGTAGAGCCGCAGCTCCATGGATCGTGTGCTCCCCTTTGGACCTTTTAAGGACGCGCAAGCGCCGCTCCGGTGCCGGCCGGGGCGTCCAAACTCCTCAAGAGGGGTGCAGCATAGGACGGCCGCGGCCAGCTATTCGGGCTAACCGCAGATAATCGACAGGTGGGCGCGCGGACGCGCTGAGATCTGGCCGTTCATGGCGCGGGACAATGGGAGGCGATCACGCAAGCGTCAAGCCGATTCCGCGTGCAGGCGGCCGCTTTGTGGGCCACAGCCTCTTTCGCATGCCCCAGGGAGAGGGTTGACCAAAATGCTGCGACGCGGCTATGCCACTCCCGCTTCGGTATCGCGTATCTGTCACCGCGCGTCATTCCTTCGGCCCCCGCGCCTGATTTCGCATCAGGCCCTCGGGTCCCTCAGAGGTCCCCGACCTGCCCATGCAGAAACCCGCTTTGCTTCTCGCCGCCGCTCTCATGCTCGCTTCGAGCGCCGCGTCGGCGGAGACGCGAATCTTCCTGATCGAGAATTCCGACGCGTACGGCGTCGACATGTGCCTCGCCAACGGCGAGCAGTGCGGCGAACGGCTCGCCACCGCCTGGTGCCGCACCCATGATTATTCCCGGGCCCTGGACTATGGGAAGGTCGCGGACGCCAGCGGCATCGTTCCCATCGCCAGCACCCAGCAGACCCCGCGCGCGGTCTGCACCGGGCTCAACTGCCCGGCCGTCGTCGCCATCACCTGTACGCGGTGAATCTGCACCCGCTGAAGCTGAACCCGACGAATCCGCGCGCGCCGCAGTCGCATGCGCGGACGCGGCCCGGCGCTACTTCAGGAAGTCGGCGCAGCGCGGCACCTCGCCGGTGGTGCCCCAGGGCATGATCGGCACGGTGGAGGTGGAATTCTTCGGGCTGCCGTCGATCAGCTTGTCGGAATAGACCAGATAGACCAGCACGTTGCGCTTGGTATCGCAGCCCCGCACGATCTGCATCTTCTTGAAGAAGAAGGAGCGGCTCTCGCGGAACACCACGTCGCCCTGCTCGAACTTCTTGGTGAAGGCGATCGGCCCGATCTGGCGGCAGGCGAGCGAGATGTCGGAGGTCTGCTCCGCCACCCCGACCATGCCCGAGAGACCGCCCTTTTCCGGCGTCGTGTAATGGCAGGCGACGCCCGAGACCACCGGATCGTCGATGCCATAGACCGCGAGCTTGTCGTCGGGGGTCAGGAATTTCCACACCGTGGACTTCTTGAAGATCAGGTCCGGCTCCTGCGCGCCCGCCGCGGAGGGAACGGCAAGGGCGAGCGCCAGCAAAGCGGCAATCCAGGTCGGCCGAAACATAAGCTCAATCCTCACAGGTGGACGCGGGTTCACGATGCTGCGATGCGGCGGGCGGACGCCGCGATTGACGCCACCGCCCCGTCGTGACACCTCTCCCGCGACAAAATCAAGACGCCCCAAGCCAAGACGTAAGAACGAAGACGCCCAGGAGATCCCCATGGATACCGCACGCCGCCGCTTCCTCGGCGCTTCCGGCACCGCGATCGCCGCGACCGCAGCCACCACCCTCGCCATGCCGGCCCTGGCGCAGAGCCAGCCCGAGGTGAAGTGGCGCCTGACCTCTTCGTTCCCGCGCTCGCTCGATACCATCTTCGGCACCGCCCAGACGCTTTCGAAAATGGTGAGCGAGGCGACCGACGGCAAGTTCCAGATCCAGACCTTTCCCGCCGGCGAGATCGTGCCCGGCCTCCAGGCGCTCGACGCGGTGCAGAACGGCACGGTCGAATGCGCCCAGAGCGCCACATATTTCTATATCGGCAAGGACCCGACGCTGGCCTTCGGCACCGGCGTGCCGTTCGGCTTCAATTCGCGCCAGCAGCATTCCTGGTGGTTCTTCAGCGGCGGCGCCGACATCATCAACGGCGTGCTGGCGAAATACAACACACTCGGCATTCCCATGGGCAATTCCGGCACCCAGATGGGCGGCTTCTTCCGCAAGGAAATCAATACCGTCGAGGATCTGAAGGGGCTGAAATTCCGAATCGGCGGCATCGGCGGGCAGGTCCTGGCCAAGCTCGGCGTGGTGCCGCAGCAATTGCCGCCGAGCGACGTCTATCCCGCGCTGGAACGCGGCACCATCGATGCGGCGGAATTCGTCGGGCCCTATGACGACGAGAAGCTCGGCCTCGTGAAGGTGGCGAAATATTATTATTATCCCGGCTGGTGGGAGGGCGGCGCCATGCTCCACCTGCTCATCAACAAGGACCAGTGGGACAAGCTGCCCAAGCATTACCAGGCCATTCTCAGCAATGCCTGCGAGGCGGCCAACAATTGGATGCTGGCGAAATATGACGCCGTCAACCCGCCCGCCCTGCGCCGTCTGGTGCAGCAGGGGGCGGAACTGCGCGCCTTCTCCACGCCCATTCTGGAAGCGGGCTACAAGGCCTCGTTCGAGCTCTACAATACGCTGGCGGCGCAGAATCCGAGCTTCAAGCAAGCCCTGGAGAGCCTGGTCAGCATCCGCTCCGAACAGCTCCTGTGGTGGCAGATCGCGGAATATTCCTACGACAGCTTCAACATCCGCATGCGCGGGCGCTCGTGAGACCGGACGGACTTTTCCCGCCACGATCAAACTTTCGTCACCATTGACCGCCCCGAATGGCGCTATAAGGGCGCTCGGTGATCGGCCTGGGTGGGTCCGAACAGGGTTGAGAATGAAATCGGTTCGCGTGTTCGGCCTTTGTCTGGCCCTCATGTCTGGCCCGGCGCTGGCGCAGGCCCCCGGCCAAAGCTATGGCGCGCCGCCGCCCGGCTATGGCGCGCCGCCTCCGGGCTACGGCGGCCAGCAGGCCCAGGCCCAGGGCCAGCCGCAGGGCGGCCAGGCCGGCGGCCCGAGCTGCCTGCAACTGGAAGGCGCCCTCGCCTCGCTCGACCGCAGCTCCAACGATCCCAACAACGGGCGCGCGGCGCAGCTGGCGCGCATGCGCGGCGATCTGGACCGGCTGACCAGCCAGGCCAAGCAGATGAGCTGCGATGCGCCGCGCGGCTTCTTCATCTTCCAGGGGCCGCCGCGCCCGCCCCAGTGCGATGTCATCGACGACCAGATCTCGCGCCTGCGCGCCTCCATCGCCAGCGCCGAGCGCGGCGGCGGCGACCAGGACAGCCAGCGTCGCCAATTGATCCTGGCCCTGGCGCAGGGCAATTGCGGCCAGCAATATCGCGCCGCCGCCCAGGCGATGGGGGCCGGCCAGCCGGCGCAGCGCCAGCCGCCGCGGCAGCGCAATTTCTTCGAGGCCCTGTTCGGCGGCCCGGTGAACAGCGAGCCGGAGGAAGGCGGGCCCGGCCTCGACGTCGCGCCGATGGAGCTGCCGAAATCCTCCACCTATCGCACCGTGTGCGTGCGCACCTGCGACGGCTTCTATTTCCCGATTTCCTACGCCACCGTGCCCTCGCGCTTTGCCAGCGACGATGCCCTGTGCCGGCGCCTGTGCCCGGCCACGGAAGCCCAGCTCTTCAGCTATCGCAACCCCGGCGAGGACATCCAGCAGGCGACCTCGATCAACGGCAAGTCCTACATGTCGCTGCCGACGGCGCTGATGTATCGCAAGCAATTGGTGCCGTCCTGCTCGTGCCGCGCGCCCGGCCAATCCTGGTCGCAGGCGCTCTCCGGCCTGGAGGATGCCTCCACCCTGCAGAAGGGCGACATCCTGGTGACCGAGGAGCAGGCGAAGGAAATGTCGCAGCCCCGGCCGGCCGGCGATCCGGCCTCCGCCGGCGCCAAGGGCAAGGCGGCGTCCGCCACGCGCCCCGCGGCGGCCCCGCTCGACCCCGTGCCGCCCACCTCGGCCGCGCCCCTGGCGCCCGCCGCCGAACAGCCCGGCCGGCGGCCGGTGCGGGTGATTCCGGCGCCCGATTCCGGCTCCGCCGGCCAATGAGCGCCGGCGCCGCGGGTCGGCGCCGGAACCGCCCCGGGGCCGATCGAGATTCAGCGGTGCCGTGCCTCATCGAGGCGCCTGACGCCGGGCGCGCGCGATTGTCTTTCTTTCACCGCCCGTCATGGCCAGGCCTGTCCCGGCCATCCACACCGGGCCGAACGTGCAGGCCTTGAAGCGCCGGTGCCGCGTGGATGCACGGGACAAGCCCGTGCAGGACGATCTCTCCCGAACAGCGTCAAGCCATGACTGCCGATCGGGCCTAGGACATGAAGATCGCCCGGTTGCGCCCGCCGTGCTTGGCGGCATAGAGCGCGCGATCGGCGCGGGCGAGCACGTCGAACACGCTCCGATCCTCGGGGCCGCGCGAGGTGCCGCCGATGCTGAGTTGCACCGCGATTCCCCGCCCGTCCACCTCCACCGGCGCCCGGGACACCTCGGCGATGAGCCGCTCGGCGAGCGCCATGGCCATCTGCGGCCCCGCCTGCGGCATCAGCACCGCGAATTCCTCCCCGCCCATGCGCGCGATGCTGTCCTCGTCGCGCAGGGCCTCGCGGCACAGCGCGGCAACGATGGAAATCACCGCATCCCCGGCGGCATGGCCATGGGCGTCGTTGATCGACTTGAAGCGGTCGATGTCCAGCATCAGCATGGAAAAGGCGCCGGCCTCGGAGCGCGCGGAAAACACCTCCTCCGCCTGCTCCAGGAATCGGCGGCGGTTCAGAAGTCCGGTCAGCGGATCGGAGCCCGCGAGGCGCCGCAGGTCCTGTTCCAGCTGGCGCTGGGCGGTCACGTCCGAGACCACCAGCACATAGGTCTGGCCGACCCAGCGAAAGCGGAACTGGACCGCCCGGTCGATGCCGTCGCGGCAGCGCACCACCCATTCGGTCTGCTGGATCGACTCCGGCTCGCGCTCGGCGGCGGCCATGCGCTGGTGCCATTCCTCCACCACCCGCGCCCGCACCTGCGGATCGGGAAAGCCGAGGCTCCACCAATCCTCGAAATGCACGACCGCATGCTCCTGGTACAGGAACAGATCGTCCGACGCCTTGTTGTAGAACAGCGCGTTGAGGTCCCGGTCATAGAGCTCGACGCCGACGGGAAGGGCATGCAGGATCTCGGCGAACGACCCGGGCCAATCGCCTTGCCCCACCACGGCGGGGGTAACGGTGGCAAGCCAGCGCCCCGGCGCCTCCGGCAAGGCGGCGAGGGAGAAGGTCAGGGTGCGGCTGCCATAGGCGGTGCGGCACGGCAGGCGCAGCACCGCATGGGTGTCCGCGCGCCGCTTGGCACCCTGGATCACCGCGCTCAGTGCCAGCGGCACCGTGGTGCCGAGGATCGCGGCGGCGCAGGGCAGCGTGCCCAGTTCGGGGCCCAACAGGCGCGCGGCGGCTGGATTTGCCGCCTCGATCATCATGGACACGTCGCCGAGCACCAGCAGCGCCGCGTCCACAAGCTTGAATAAAGGGCTTTCCCCCCAGAGCTTCACCCCATCCACCGTACGCCACACCCACTTTGCCTCGCACCCCGGAGGTTAAAGTGTAGTGCCAGCAAAGGATCGGGGGAATGTAAATTTGCCGGTATAAAAACACCTCAAGCCGATCCGCCGCCCGGCTATTCTCGCCGCCCCCGGGCGCGCAGGCCTGCCCCCTTCTTTCAGATGGAACCGCCATGCCGTTTTCCGCCACCGCGCTCCTGCCGATCGGCCTCCTGATCGCGTCCAACGTGTTCATGACGTTCGCCTGGTATGGCCACCTGAAATACAAATCCTCGCCGATCCTGCTGGCGATCGTCGCGAGCTGGGCCATCGCCTTCTTTGAGTATTGCCTGGCCGTGCCGGCGAACCGCATCGGTTCGGCGACCTATTCCACCGCGCAGCTCAAGACCATGCAGGAGGTCATCACGCTGGTGGTGTTCGCGGGATTTTCGGTGCTGTACCTGAAAGAGCCGCTCGGCTGGAACCACGCCTTGGGGTTCAGCTTCATCGCGCTCGGCGCCTATTTCATCTTCCAGAAATTCTGAAGACCGGGCGCTGGGGATCGCGCTGGGGGGATCCATGGAGAGAAGGCGCGGCCGCTCGGCCGCGCGCAAAAGGCCGAAAGGCGGCCCGAAACGATCCGGCCCGACACCCGCCGCGGCAGGAATCCAGGGCGGCGGGGACTCAGCGCGCAGAAACTCAGCGCGGCAGGCGCGGACGGGAAGCGCGGATGCGCACCGGCTGGAGCCGCGCGACCCGCAGGCGCGTCAGCATCGCCGCACCCGCGAGGGCCACGAGGCCGAACAGCGAGAGAGACAGCAGCGAGGTGGAGAGGAGCGAACTGGACATGGTCGCCTCCGCGGCGTTGAGGACCGAAGCGCTTGCGCGATCGAAGGACAGTACCACGGTTACGGCGCAAATCGCCAACATCAACGCAATCGTGAGCGCGACCTGCGCGAGGGCGTCGCCGGCCTTGTGATTGCGCACCGCGCGCGCCAGGGCTTCGGGATCTGCGGATGAAACGCCATTCTCAAGGATGGCAAACTCACGAAACTCAGACATCGCTTCGCCTCGGACGGTTCGACTGACCTCTAGAAGCCGGAATGCCGCGAATCGGTTCCCTGCGACTCACCAAGAGTTGCTCTTGAAGCAAGCCGCGATTGTGGCGACGCGACGGCACGTGCTGGAATAAGCGTGGCGTTTTCGTGGCTTAGATCACGCAAGCGCGATCTTTGCCGTCGGTTGCGGTTGTAGCGCGCGCGATCCGATTCTTCCGCGCGCAGTCTGTCATTACGCGCTGGAGCTTGCGTCAGGCCGCCTGGTCCAGCGGCCGCCAGTCGATCTCCACATGATCGGGCTCGCGCGCGACCCGCTTCAACCAGCGGCGCACGGCCGCGAAGGGGGAAAGGTCGAACTCGCCCTCGGGGGCAAGGTGGGTGTGGGCGTAGAGCGCGATGTCGGCGATGGTCATCGCATCGCCGACGAAGAAGTCGCGGCCCTGGAGATGGCGCTCCATCACCTTCAGCGCGCCATAGCCCTCCTCCATCCAACGGTCGATGTCGTGGGTGCGCAGGTCGCGCCCGCCGCGCACCTGCTGGAGCCAGAAGCGCGCCTGCCCGATGCCCGGCTCGTGGTTGTTCTGCTCGAAGAACATCCAGCGCAGGGTCTCCGCCCGCGCCAGGGGAGCGGGGGGCAGCAGGGGCGTACCGTCGGCGAGATAGAACAGGATCGCATTCGACTCGGCGAGCGTCGCGCCGCCCGGCAGTTCCAGCAGCGGAACGCGGCCATCGGCATTCTTGGCGAGGAATTCGGGGGTGCGATGCTCGCCGGAAAGAATGTCCACCTCCATCAGGCGGAACGGCAGGCCGAGCTTCGCCAGCAGCATTCGCACCTTGTACGAATTTCCCGATGCCTGGGTGGAATAGAGCGTCAGCACGGCGTTTCCTCTTGGCCCCCGCCTAGATGGAGGCTGTCCCGGCGCCCCGCAAGACGGGCGGGAAAGCGCGCGCCGGCGATCCATCAGTGCACGGCGGGCCACCCATTCACAATGCTTGCTTGTTCGGGAAATCGCCCTCGACTAATAAAGTGCCGCATGCCGGCTTGCCTCGCGGCGGACCGGCGCTTCGTCTCACCCTTCGCGTCCGACGGAACCAGCGCACTCGCGTACGGCGCCGCCGGCCTGCGTCCGGAGTCAAAGGCCATGAGCCTCCTTTCGCCCGCTTTGAAGCGCATCAAGCCCTCGCCGACCATCTCCATCTCCAACAAGGCGCGGGAGCTGAAAGCGGCCGGCCGCGACGTGATCGCGCTCAGCGCCGGCGAGCCGGACTTCGAGACCCCCGACAACATCAAGGAAGCCGCCATCGCCGCCATCCGCCGCGGCGAGACGCGCTATACCGCGGTCGACGGCATTCCCGAGTTGAAGGCCGCCATCGTCGCCAAGTTCAAGCGCGACAACGGCCTCACCTACAAGCCGAGCCAGGTCTCCGTCGGCACCGGCGGCAAGCAGGTGCTGTTCAATGCGCTGGTGGCCACCGTCGGCCCCGGCGACGAGGTCATCATCCCGGCGCCGTACTGGGTGAGCTATCCCGACATCGTGGAATTCTGCGGCGGCACCCCGGTGAGCGTCCCGACCACGCTGGAAGACAATTTCAAGCTGCGCGCCGAGGCGCTGGAAGCCGCCATCACGCCCAAGACCAAGTGGCTGATCTTCAACTCGCCGTCCAACCCCTCGGGCGCCGCCTATACCCATGACGAGCTCAAGGCCATCACCGACGTGCTGGTGCGCCATCCCCATGTGTGGGTGCTCACGGACGACATGTACGAGCACCTCGTCTATGACGACTTCAAGTTCGCCACCCCGGCCCAGGTGGAGCCGAGCCTGTATGACCGCACGCTCACGCTGAACGGCGTGTCGAAGGCCTATTGCATGACCGGCTGGCGCATCGGCTATGCGGCCGGGCCAGAGGCGCTCATCAAGGCCATGGGCACGCTTCAGTCGCAGTCCACGTCCAACCCCTCCTCGATCGCCCAATGGGCGGCGGTGGAAGCGCTGAACGGGCCGCAGGACTTCATCCCCCGCAACAATGCGGTGTTCAAGGAGCGGCGCGACCTCGTGGTGTCCATGCTCAACCAGGCGAAGGGGCTCACCTGCCCCAAGCCGGAAGGCGCGTTCTACGTTTTCCCCTTCTGCGCGGGCGCCATCGGCAAGGTGGCACCTTCGGGCAAGGTGATCTCGAGCGACGAGGACTTCGCGACCGAATTGCTGGAAGCGGAGAATGTGGCGGTGGTGCACGGCTCGGCCTTCGGCCTCGGCCCGGCGTTCCGCATCTCCTACGCCACCGCCACCACGGACCTGGAAGAGGCCTGCACGCGCATCCAGCGGTTCTGCGGCGCCCTCAGCTGAGCCGCGCCACCTTCGGCGTGACTTTTTCGTCGCAGGGCGCGCGGATTCTTCGCAAACCGCGCGCCGGCCATGGAACCTGAGCCTTTCGTAAGCGTTGGCGGAACACTTGGTCCAGGCTAAGGCTTAACGGCGCCGGCCCTGTCCCCCCGCCAGCCGGCGTTTTATTGGAGGAAGCATATCATGAAGATTGCTCTGAAGGCCGGCTTCGCCGCCGCTCTCGCCGCGTCCGCCCTCGCGCTCGGCGCGGCCCCCGCGGCTGCCCAGACCCGCATCCAGGTCGGCACCCTGGTCTGCCAGATGGCGCCGAACGTGGCGTTCATCATCGGTTCGATCCGTGAAATGTCCTGCACCCTGCGTCCGGCGGTTCGCGGCGTTCCCCGCGCCTCCTACGCCGGCACCGTGCGCCGCTTCGGCCTGGATATCGGCGTGAACGGCCAGGGCACCCTGGTGTGGACGGTGCTCGCGCCGACCCGCAAGATCAGCCCGAACGACCTGCGCGGCACCTATGTGGGCGCTTCCGCCAATGCCGCTTTCGGCGTCGGCCTCGGTGCCAACGCGCTGGTCGGTGGTTCCAACAACACCATCGCGCTTCAGCCGCTCTCGGTCGAAGCCCAGACCGGCGTGAACCTCGCCCTCGGCGTCGCCGACCTGACCCTACGCTGAGCCTGACGACCCCGGCGCCACGGCGCGCCGATCGTCGCAGCTTGCCCCGCCGCTCCGGCGGCGGGGCTTTCCGGGCCGCTTGCGCGGCCCGTCGGGTCTATTCCGCTATTGTACCCCTCCCGTCGCGGACGTAGGACTGAAGCGTCAGACATTTGGGGGATTCCATGCGAATCTATACGGTACTCGGCGCCCTTTTGGCCGGTGGCCTGATGGCCTCCGCCGCCCAGGCGCAGACCGCGCCGAAAATTCAGGTCGGCGTCCTGCAATGCAAGGTCGCGCCTGCGGTCGGCTTCATCATCGGTTCCGTGCGGGACATGAGCTGCCAGCTGCTCACCGGCACGCCGACCGCGCCCGTCGTGCGCGCGTCCTATAAGGGCACCGTGGCGCGCTTCGGCATCGATATCGGCGTCAGCAATGCCGGCACCCTCAGCTGGGCCGTGTTCGCCCCCAACACCGCGCCGGCCGCCAGCGATCTCGCGGGCAAATATGTCGGCGCGAGCGCGGACGCGGCCTGGGGCCTCGGCGGCGGCGCGAACGTGCTGCTCGGCGGCTCCCAGAGCACCATCGCGCTCCAGCCGCTTTCGATCCAGGGCACCACCGGCGTCACCCTCGCCGCCGGCGTTTCCGACCTAACCCTGACCCCGGCGAAGTGAAGCCGAACGGAGGACACGACATGGCCTCGATCCTCCGCTCCCTTCTCCTCGGTTCGGCTCTGATGCCGGCGCTCGGCGCGCCGCTCTCGGCCGCGCAACTGGAACTGGTGCCGGGAGCGGATCAGCCCGCCCCGGCCCAGACCACCGTTCAACTGCCCACCATCCAGGCGGTCCAGGCGCCGCTTCCGGCGCCCGCCGCAGTGCCTGCCCCGCCCGCCCCGGCGGCGGCCCCGGAGCCGGCGAAGAGCGACCTGCAGAAAGTGGAATCCGGCCTGCTGGAATGCCGGGGCGAATCCGCCATCGCCTATGGCTTCGGCTCCTCGCGGAAGGTCGACTGCGAGTTCCGCGCCACCGTCGGCATGAACCAATATTACACCGGCACCCTCGACCGCGCGGGCCTGGATTTCGGCGTTTCGGACCAGGGCAGCATGCTGTGGGCGGTGCTCGCCACCACGCCGAAGCTCGGCCCCGGCGCGCTCTCCGGCCAATATGTCGGCCTCTCCAGCGGCGCCTCGCTCGGCCCGGGCTTTTCCGCCAACGTGCTGATGGCCAAGGATGCCAAGCTCGGCATCGCCTTGCAGCCGCTCAGCGTGTCCGCAGACAGCGGGCTGAGCATCTCGCTCGCCGCAGCCACCCTCACCCTGCGCGCCACCTTGCCGCCGGTGCGCACCAACGAGCAGGTGCTCTCGCGCTGAGAATGCCCGTTGGGAAGCGCGGAGGTCTCACGGCACCGTGAGACCCCTATGTGGATACCGTTCACACGGGCGTTTGAATTGTCTCCCCCTGCGCAGGCTCCAATGCTGCGCCGCGATGGAGGCCATTCATGCTCATTCGACGTAAACGCGGCTGGGAAATCCCGGAAAGCCAGGCGACGCCCGAAAGCGTCTTTCTCTCGCGACGCGCGCTGCTCGGCGCTGGCGCGGGATTGATCGGCGCCGGAGCCCTTTCCGGCCGCGCGGCGGCGCAGAGCGCGGGTCCCGCCGATCCGTCCGCCAGCCTCTATCCCGCCAAGCGCAACCCCACCTACACGCTCGACCGTCCGGTGACCCCGGAGAGCGCGGCCAGCACGCTCAACAATTATTACGAGTTCGGCACCAATTACGACGTCGCCAAGGCCGCCGCCAAGCTGAAGGTGCGCCCCTGGACCATGCGCATCGACGGGCTCGTGGAGCAGCCGCGCGACGTCGCCATCGACGATCTGCTCAAGGCCATGCCCCTGGAAGAGCGGCTCTATCGCCACCGCTGCGTGGAAGCCTGGTCCATGGCCGTGCCCTGGACCGGCTTCCCCTTGAAGGCGCTGGTGGATTACGCCAAGCCCACGAGCGGGGCGAAATATGTGCGGTTCGAGACCTTCCTCGACCGCGACGTGGCGCCCGGCCAATACGGCCGCTTCTATCCCTGGCCCTATGTGGAAGGCGTGACCATCGAGGAAGCCACCAACGACCTCGCCTTCATGGTCACGGGCATTTACGGCAAGCCGACGCCCAACCAGTTCGGCGCGCCCCTGCGCCTCGCCCTGCCCTGGAAGTATGGCTTCAAGTCCATCAAGGCGATCGTGAAGGTCTCGTTCGTGGACAAGCGGCCGAAGAGCTTCTGGGAAGTGGTGCAGAGCGCGGAATATGGTTTCTGGGCGAATGTGAACCCGGAGGTCTCCCATCCCCGCTGGAGCCAGGCGACCGAGAAGGACATCGCCACGGGCGAGCGCCGCCCCACCCTGCTCTATAACGGCTACGGGGAATATGTCGCCGCGCTCTACACCGGGCTGGCGAAGGAAAAGCTCTATATGTGAGCGCCTTACCCGCGCGGCGGCACGGGTGCCGCCGCCGGAGCCGAAAGCGGCGCCGGGACCGAAAGCGGGCCCGGGGCCGGCGTGGTGAGGTTCAGCCGCGCCATCTCCTCGGGCGTGAAATAGAACAGCTTGTCCTTCGGCGTCTCCATGGCGCGCAGCCACACGTCCAGATCCACCCCCATGTCGCGCAGATAGCGCTGGCATTGCGCCGAGACCTGCTGCGCCTGCGCCATGCCGTCCGGCGGCGCGGCACCGGCCGGCGGAGTGGCGCCATAGACCTGGTGCACGCCGAGCGCCGCCTTGCGGCCGGCCCGCCGCTCCACCCCGCCGGCGAACACCAGCGGGCAGGAGGAGGCGCAATAGGCGCCCGCCGGCACTTCGGTGGCAAATCCCCTGGCGCGGATCAGCCGGCCCATGGCGAGCGCATCCTGAACCGAGCCGCCGGGCGAGCGCAGCACCACGGTCTTCACATAGGAGCCGCGCTTCTCAACCTCCGCCGCGAACAGGGCCGCCGTGCCGGGCGCGATGGTTCCGGTCGCGGCAAGACGGCCGTCGCCTTGCAGGTCGAAGGTCATGGGCGCGTTGAGCGCGCCATCGGGCGCGGGCGCCTCCGGCCCGCCCTCCCGCGCCGGGACCAGGGGGGCGGCGGGTGGCGTTTCCACCTGTCCCGGAGCCGGGGCGGAAAGCGCGGCCTTTGCTTGGCGCAGCTGGCCGAAATCCTGCACCAGCATGGCGGCGCTGGCGATCAGCAGCACCGCGAACAGCAGATGCAGCAGCGCATCGTCGGGGCGCCGGCGCCAGTCGCGCAGCGCCTGGAGGAAGACGGCCGGGGTCATGGCGATCAGTCGCGCTTGGCCGGACGCAGGCCGTGGCCGTGCAAGGTCGTGACCTTTTCTTCATCCGCCGGCTCGGAAGGCGGCGTCGGCTGAGGCGCCGCCGCTCGGGGCGCCTCAGCATGGGCCGCCCGGTGGGCAACCTGCTCCCGTTCGGCGCTTTCGGCATCATGCGGCGCGGCCGGCGCGGGCGCGAGCTCGGGAACCAGCGGCGCGCGCAGATCGGCGTGCGCCAGTTCGACCGCGCGGGCCATGCGCAAAGCGGCGAGCAGCTCGCCGGCGGTCATGGTGTCGGCCCCGGCCTGGGGCTGGCCCTCGCGCCGCAGGCTCGCATGGACGATGCACAGGATGAACACCAGCACGGCCGGCAGCAGGTCGATGGAGATGGCACCCGCCCAGCTCGGGATGAAATCGGAGGCGTAGCGCAGCACGGCTTCGGCGGGGGAGATCTGCTCGAACCGCGCGGGAACATAGGCCGGCATCGCGATCACCTTGTCCGCCGCGCCCGCGAGCGCCTTCGACTGCGCCGCCACCGCCCCCTGCACCCGGCCCACCACCTCATTCTGCCGCCCCACCACATCGGGGGACCGCCCGTCGGCGGCGGGGGCGATGAAGCCGGAGGCGAAATCGGTGGCGGCGCGTTTCACCGCCGGCGCGATCGATGCCTGCTGGAGGCTCGTCAGCACGCCCGCGAGCGCAGTCGCCTCGCCGCCGAACGCATCGGCGCGCGGCGTCACCCGTCCCGACCCGGAAGCCAGCTCGCGCATGGCGGCGAGATGCTTGGCGCCCTGGTCATAGGCCTCCTTCACCTTGTCGCCGGAGGCCGCGACCTCCTTCGAAAGCGCGCCGAGCTGGCTTGCCATCTGCGTCAGCAGCTGCACCACGGTGCCGGACCCGGTGGTGCCGGTGAGCGAGCCGGTGCGCTCAGCATCCGCCAATTGGGAGAAGCGCGCCGCCGCCATGGCGATGTCGGGCGCAAGGCCCTGCGCGGCCAGCGCCTTGCCGTGGTTTTCGGTGAGCGCGCGGTCGTAATCCTCGATCGCCCGGCCCATATGCTGCTCGATGGCGGCGGAGCCCGCCAGCGCACTCGCGTTGAGCCACGAGCACATGGCGACGATCATCAAAGATCCCAGCGCCATGGCGCCGAACATCAGGGCCCGGCTCGCTGCATCCTCCACATGGGGCAGGAAGCGCATCATGAAGGTCCAGAAGGCATAGATGCCGACCGAGACCGCGACCGAATAGATGATCGCCGCGAAGAACACCGCCGTGGCGCTGCCGTCCAGCAGGTCGCGCACGCCGATATAAGTATAAACACCGCTTGCAAGGGCAAGCACCATCAAGCAGATGCGCGCCGTCGTCTCAAGCTGACGCACACCATCCCGCAGGGCCGTGGCCATGGCGATCTCCATGCTCGCCCCGCGAGGCGGCATCAATGTCTGTAGGAACAGTCGGATGATGCAGGATTAACCAGGAAATCGGTCGGCATTTTGTTGCCATTGCGCCGATTTCGGCCGTGCGAAGGTCACGCTTCCTCTACGTTCGCCCGCCGCTCCGGCTCGGCGAAGCCGGCGACCGTTCCATCCGCCTCGAACGGGCGCGCCACCTCCACGAAGGTGTCCGGGTAGAAGCCGTTGAAATGGGTGCGCAGGGAGAGGGAATAGGCGCCGATATGGCCGATCTCGATCCAGTCGCCGGTATCGATGCTCTCGGGGAGATAGAAGGGGCGCGAGAGCACGTCCACGCTGTCGCAGGTGGCGCCATAGATGCGGAACGGCACCACCTTGTCCGAGGAGCCCGCGCGCCGCCGGCGGGCGGGGTCGGGAATATGGCGGGCCGGCAGCAGGATCTTGCCGGTCCAGCTGTCGGACAGCGACGCCCAGATGCCGTCGTTGATGTAAAGTCGCTGCCCCTTCTTCAGCAGCACCCGCACGATCACCGAAAAGGCGCGGGCGACGATCACCCGCCCCGGCTCCGCCACCAGGGGCGTATCGGCGAAGCCGTGGCGCTTCACCGCGTCCATCACGGTGCCCATCAGCTCCGGCAACGGTGGCAGGGCCGGCGCCGGGCGGCGCGGGTCCTCGGCATAATGGGCGGGGAACCCGCCGCCGATGTCGAGCGCCGCGATCGGCACGGCGGCGATGGCGCGCACCTCGGCGGCGGTCGCGATGGCGCGCTCATAGGTGGCGGGGTCCACCATCTGGCTGCCCACGTGAAAGGCGATGCCGCAGCGAAAGCCGATGTGGTGGATGCGCTGGAGCAGTTCGGCCGCGTGCATGGGGGCCGCGCCGAACTTCTTGGAGAGTTCGTAGGCCGCCTCCCCCTTGCTGGCGATGCGCACGAACAAGGTGATCTGCGTCGGGTCGAGATCGAGCGCCCGCACCATGCGCAGGATCTTGGCGACCTCGTCCTCATGGTCCAGCGCCAGGACGGAAATGCCGTAGCGCTCCAGCGCCAGGCGGATATCCGACTGCGCCTTCACCGGGTGCATGTAGAGCAGCTCGGCCCGCGGCGCCGCGGCGCGGGCGGCGGCGAATTCCGCCGGGCTCGCCACGTCGAAGGCGGCGATGCCGAGGCCGGCGAGGGTTTCCAGCACCATGGGCTCGCCATTGGTCTTCACCGCATAAGCGGTCTTGCCGGGAAAGGCGGAGAGAAAGGCGCGCGCATCCGCCCGCAGAACCGCGGGGCGAAAGCAATAGAGCGGCTGGTCCGGCCGCAAGCGCAGCGCCGCCTCGCGTCCGGTCTCGAAGCGCTCCAGGCTCGCGGCGGTGCCTTTCGCCGCTTGCGATGCGCCGATGATCTCGGGGGCGAAGCGGGCGTGCGACATGCGGGCATCCCTTTCGTTGACGCTGCGGGAGCGTGATGGCGGGCGGCGCCGTCCCGTTGCGCCCGGGCGGGCGCAAGTGTGGGCCGAGGTGGCATGATGGCGGAATTTCGCAGCACAAGGATGGCGGCCGAACGCTTTTTCGCCGGGGTGTGTCTCCGCTGCGCTTGACCGGGACAAGCGCCGGTTCCATCGTCCCGCCAAATATCGGATTGAAGTGACGGGAGAGTGGGAATGGGTCGCACGATGCGCAGCGGGCGGGCTTTTGCCGGGGTCGCGGCCCTGTTGGCCGGTCTCGCCGTGGGAGTGCCTGCCAAGGCCGCGAGCATTCTCGACAATTTCTGGCTGCCCAACGACAGCTACAGCGGCGACCTTCCGGCGTGCACCGAGCCGCTCGCCCTCGGCACCATCTCCATGCGCTTCGCCGAGACCGAGCGCATGTATTGGAACGCGCCGCTGAACATCGTGTCCTATTCCAACGTGCGCGAAACCGCCTACCGCCCCTGGGGCGAGGCGTTCCAGCCGCGCCGCTATTGCACCGCCAAGGTGGTGCTCTCGGACAACAAGGTGCACCAGATCGACTATTCCATCATCGAGGACTCGAGCTTCCAGGGCTATACCTGGGGCGTGGAATGGTGCGTCAGCGGGCTGGATCGCAATCTGGCCTATGCCCCCGGCTGCAAGATGGCCCGTCCGTGATTCGACGCTTCTGCGCCGCTGTCCTGCTGCTGCTCGCGGCGGCGGGCGCGGCGCGGGCCGAGCCGCCGGGCACGCCCGGCGCGTTCGATTTCTATATCCTCGCCTTGTCCTGGTCGCCGACCTATTGCGCCGAGCAGACCCGCACGGACGGCGCCCAATGCCGCAGCGGGCGGCCGTTCGGCTTCATCGTCCATGGCCTGTGGCCGCAGCACGAGCGCGGCTATCCCCAATCCTGCCAGACGCCGCCGCCCTTCATTCCCGCCGGCACGCTGAACGATGTGCTGGACCTGATGCCGAGCCGCGGGCTCGTGATCCACGAATGGCGCCGGCACGGCACCTGCTCGGGCCTGACGCCCGACGCCTTCTTCGCCAAGCTGCGGGCGGCGCGCGAGAAAATCACGATTCCCCCGGCCTTCGTCGCGCCCACGCAGCCCAGCACCGTCACGCCGGCCGAGGTGGAAGCCGCCTTCATCGCCGCCAATCCCGGCCTGACCTCCGAGATGATCGCGGTCGATTGCGGCGCCAACCGCTTGCGCGAGGTGCGGGTTTGCTTCAGCAAGGACCTCGCGTTCCGGCCCTGCCCCGAAGCGGACCGGCGCGGATGCCGGGCCGGGCGCGCGCTGGAGGTTCCTCCGGTGCAGGCATCCTCGGTGCCGGCGTCCTCCGGGCCGGCGTCCCCCGCCCGATAGATAGGGCGCGGCGCAGCCCGAGTTCCCTCCCGAAATGCCGCCCACGAAGTGCCGCTCATGAATGATCGCCGATGAATTATCGCCACGCCTTCCACGCGGGAAACGCCGCCGACGTGATGAAACACGCCGCCCTCGCCCGCGTGCTCGCCTATCTCAATAAGAAGGACACGCCCTATCGCGTGCTCGACACCCACGCGGGCGCCGGGCTCTACGATCTCGGCGGCGTCTCGGCCCAGCGCACGGGCGAAGCGGAAGCGGGCATCGAGCGGGTGCTGGAGGCGGAGCTTCCCGCCCCGGCGGCGGAGCTTCTGGCGCCCTATCTGGACGCGGTGCGCCAGCTGCGCAGCCATGCCGGCGCGCGGCGCTATCCCGGCTCCCCCGCGCTCGCCCTGGCGCTCGCCCGGCCGCAGGATCGCTTCCTGTTCTCGGAGCTGCATTTCGAGGAACGGGCGAAGCTGGAGAAGCATGTCGGCGGCGATCCGCGCGTGAAGGTGCTGTCGCAGGACGGCTGGAACGCCATCGCCGCCCACCTGCCGCCGCGCGAGCGGCGCGGCCTGGTGCTGGTGGACCCGCCGTTCGAGGAAGGCGGCGAGTTCCAGCGCCTCGTCGGCGCCCTCACCACCTTCCACGAGCGTTTCGCCACCGGCATCCTGATGCTGTGGTATCCCATCAAGGACCTGCGCGCCGTGGATGCGTTCCGCCGCGAGGTGGCCCAGGTGGGCCTGCCCAAGACCCTGCGGGTGGAGCTGGATTTCGCCGAGGTGCGCACCACCACGGCGCTGTCCGGCAGCGGGCTGATCATCGTCAATCCGCCCTTCACGCTCGCGGACGAGATGCGCACCATCCTCACCGCGCTCGCGCCGCTGCTGGCCCATGACGGCAAGGGGCGCTCGCGCATTTCCTGGATCGTCCCCGAGCGCTGAGGCGGCCCGCCCCGGCGCGGTGCGGCGCGGCCCGCTTCGGCGCGAAAAAATGCGCCGAGGCCCCTTCTCGCATATGGCAAAGGGGTTTAGCTCTGCTGCGGGATCCTCACGCCAGAAGAGCCAGCCTCATGCGCCTGCGTTACTCGCCCTCCTCGCCCTTCGCCCGCAAGACGCGCGTCGCCGCCGCCCATCTCGGCATTCCGCTGGAGCTGGAAACCGCCGACACCATGAATGCGGAAGACACCGTCCGCCAACAGAACCCGCTCGGCAAAATCCCCGTCCTGCTGCGCGACAACGCCCCGTCGCTGTTCGATTCGCCGGTGATTCTCGCCTATCTCGACCATGTCGCCGGCGGCGGCCGCATCCTGCCCGAGGAGGCCGAGGCCCGCTTCACCGCCCTGCGGCTGGAAGCGCTGGCCGACGGCATCATGGATGCCGCCCTGCTTCAGGTCTACGAAGGCCGCTATCGCAGCGCCGACAAGCGCGTCGAAAGCTGGGTTGAGATCCAGGCCGGCAAGGTGGCCCGCGCGCTCGCCGAATTGGAAGCCGACCTGCCGAGCGAGGGCGAACCCAATGTGGGCGACATCACGCTCGCGTGTGCGCTCGAATATCTGGACTTCCGCCTCCCCGGCACCTGGCGCGAGGGCCATCCGGGGCTGGTCGGCTGGCTGGAACGCTTTTCCGCCCGCTGCCCGGTGTTCGCCGCCAGCCGGCCCAGCTGAGCCGGCAGCCGCCGGCGACCGCGCCGGCGGTAATGCTTCCAAAGCGGAAGCATCTCGCCTTGACCTCACGTCGCTCCGGGTGCTGGCTGAGCGCGGTTCTGCTTGCCGCTTCTGGCTGCATCGAACCACGGGTGCAGTTCGCTCAGGAGGAAAACCTGGAGGGCGGCCGAGGCGCGGTGAGAAAATGTCCCATCTGCTGATTGTGGATGATGAGCCCGAATATCTCGACGAACTGATCGAGGCCTTGGGGTTCGACGACCTGAAGGCCCATTCTGCCCGCAGCGCGGTGCAGGCGCTGGAGCTTGTCCACACGCATCCGCAGGTCAACGTGGTGCTGACCGACATCCGCATGCCGGATCTCGACGGCATCCGCCTGCTCAATGAAATCCAGCTGCGCTATCCCGAACGCGCGTTCAAATTCATCGTCATGACGGGCCATGCCTCCGCCGAGGACATTTCGCGGGCGGTGAATGCCGGCGTGGAGGCCTGCCTTCCCAAGCCGCTCGTGATGGAGGACCTTCAGCGCGTGCTGAACCGCGTCCTGGAACTCGGCCATGACGATGGAAAGAGCTGAGGGCGTGGGCCTGGGTTCCCTGCTCCTTCACGCCCAGCGGCTGGGACGCCGCTCCCTGGTGATCCTGGGGGCCATCATGCTGCTTGGCTCCATCACCCTGCTGGGGGCGATCCTTCTGTTCACGCTGCACCATGATGCGGAGACCAAGGAATTCCGCGAGCTGGCGCAGCGCAACGCCTATCTGGTGCTCAGCAGCTTCGAGCAGACGGTGGCGCCGATCGACGCGGCCTTGCAGAATTTCGACCGGGAATTCTCGGCGACCTGGAACCGGCAGCAGGTCTATCAGGCGGTGCGCGCGTTCAGCTTGCCAAGTTCCATCGTGCTGCTGAGCGTCATCGACCGCAACGGCCGGCTTGTCGCCACCAGTTCCGAGGAGCCGGACTATTCCGCCCCGCAGATCGATCTTTCCGATCGCGAGCATGTGCGCGTGCACATGGACGGCAGCGCCGGCGAGAGCATGTTCGTGTCCCGGCCGGTGCTCGGCCGGGTCTCCAAGCAATGGACGATCCAGTTCACCCGCGCCCTGCATGCCGAAGATGGCAGCTTCGCCGGCGTGGTGGTGGCCTCCTTCAATATCCAGGAATTCCTCAATCTCTACAGCCGCGTGCGCACCGAGCCCAACGCCCTGATCGCGCTGATCGGGTTCGATGGCGTCGTGCGCGCGCGGGCGAGTGCCGCCACCAGTTTCGGCGGCGATGTCTCCGGCAGCCCGACCTTCAAGCGCATGCTGACCATGAACGAGGGCACGTACGAGACCAGCAGCGTCATCGACGGCATCGACCGCATCGGCTATTTCGTGCGCTCCCAGCGCTATCCGATCATCGTCGTGGTGGCATTCGACAAGGCGTTCGTCTGGGCCCAGACGAACGATTTCCGCCAGATGATCTGGCTCACCTTCAGCGGCCTGTTCCTGATGCTGGCGGCCGTGGCGGTGATCGCGGCGCGCTACATCCAGTTGCAAGACAGCGTGCGCACCGGCGTCATCGAGGCCAGCGCGCGCCAGCGCGAGGCGATGTTCCTCCATGCCATCGGCCGGGTGCCGGGGGTGTGCGTCATCCATGTCACGGTCGACGGGGTGGCGCAGGTGAGCGAGGACGAGGATTCGGTGATCGCCGAGCTGATGGTGGATTTCGTCTCCACCGACACCTTCCGCGCCACCCTCTCCATGCTGCGCCGCCCGCTCTTGAGCCTTGAGCATTTCACCCGCGAGGGAAAGGAATACGAGGTACAGGTAGCGATCGCACCGCTGGAGCCGATCCGGCCCGGCGCGCACCCCGCTCCGGCGCAGGAGGTGGTGGTGTTCGCGCTCGACCAGACCTCGCAGCGCATCGAGGCGAACAAGCTCTACCAGATGTCCAAGCTCGCCTCGCTCGGCGAGGTCGCGACCGGGCTCGCGCACGAGATCAACCAGCCGCTGGGCGTGATCCGCCTCGCGGCGGCGAACGGCCTCACCGGGCTGCGCCGCGGCCTCTCGCACGAGCATCTGGAATCCAAGCTCAACCGCATCCTTCAGCAGACCATCCGCATGAGCCGGATCATCGACCATATGCGGATCTTCGGCCGCACCAGCGACGAGGTGTTCGCCCCCTCGGAGCCGACCGAATCCATCGAAGGCGCGCTCCAGGTGGTGGGCGCCCAGCTGCGGCTCCAGAATATCAACGTCAAGGTGCAGGGCCACAGCAACCACCAATGGGTCATGTGTCGCCAGGACCAGCTTGAGCAGGTGCTCATCAACCTGCTTCAGAACGCCGCCGACGCGATCAACGAGAAGCGCACCCGGGGCGGTGCGGACAACGGGCTTGATACTATCGAGCTGCTGGTCTCCCATTGCCAGGCGGAGGGCGCAAAGCCGATGGTCCGCATCCGCGTGAAGGACAATGCCGGCGGCGTGCCGGACGAGGTGATCGAAAAGGTGTTCCAGCCCTTCTTCACCACCAAGCCGGTGGGCAAGGGCACCGGCCTCGGCCTGTCGGTGAGCTTCGGCATCATCCGCGACCACGGCGGCACGCTGAGCGTGGAGAATGACGACACCGGCGCGGTCTTCACCATCACGCTGCCCGCGGTGCCCCCGGAGATGACCGGGGAGATCCAACCCCAGTATGGGGCAAGCGCCACGACCACCTGAGCTGCCGAAGCCGCGCCGCGCGCGTCGGCATCCCCCAGGAGTCCCCTGGCGCCCTCCCCGGGATCGGCCGGGCGCGGCATCGGGCCGGCTCCGAGGCAAGCCACGCGCCCTGCGAGGACCGCCCCCGCGCAAGAGCCACGCCCACGCAAGAGCCGCGCGCACGCAGGGCCATGCCCACGCAGGGCCGCACGCATGAAAAAAGGCGCCCTTTCGGGCGCCCTTCTCTTCTCCGACGGATCGCGGCGGCCGCGCGAGGTCGCCTAGGCGCCCGCCATGGCCGGCACGTTCGGCACGTAAAAGCCCGGCTGCGACGGCACCGAGCGGAAGGCATCGGAAAGCCCCAGCACGGTCTCGGCCCCGCCCAGCAGCAGATAGCCGTCCGGACGGAGGACGCGGGCGACGCGGCCGAGGATGTCCCGCTTGGTGGCGGCGTCGAAATAGATCAGCACGTTGCGGCAGAACACGATGTCGAACACGCCGAGATGGCTGAAATTGTGCAGAAGGTTGAGCTTGCGATAATCCACCATGGACCGCAGGTCCGACTTCACCTGCCAATTTTCGCCATCCTTCTCGAAGTATTTGAGAAGCAATTGCACCGGCATGCCGCGCTGCACCTCGAACTGGGTGTAGCGTCCCTGCCGCGCCCGGTCCAGCACCTCGCCGGACAGGTCGGTGCCGACGATCTCCACCCGCCGCCCGCCCGTGAGGTGGGGGTTCTCCAGCAGCAGCATGGCGATCGAATAGGGCTCCTGCCCGGTGGAGGCGGCGGCGCACCAGATGCGCAACGGATCGCCGGGCCGGCGCGTCGCGTTCAGCTTCGGCAGCATGATCTTGGTGAAATGCTCGAACGGCGACTTGTCGCGGAAGAACAGCGATTCATTGGTGGTCATCGCCTCCAGCACCGCCTCGGCGATGACGCCCGACGGCTGATCGCGAATGATCGAGGCCAGGCGCGCGAAATCGGCGAGCTCGAACTTCCGCAGCAGGGGCAGAAGGCGGCTTTCCAGCAGATACTGCTTGTCGCTTCCGAGGATCAGCCCGGAATGAAGCTTCAGGAACCTGGAAACCGACTCGAAATCGACTGCTGAGATCATGCCCGTCCCCCCATCAGCAGGCGCGTGACCTTGGCGCCGATATTACTCACTGAAATCAGTTCGCTGGCATTGCCGGCCGCATACGTGGCCCCGGGCATGCCCCAGACGACGCTGGATTCCTCGTCCTGCACGATCACGCTGCCGCCGGCATCGGCGATCACGCCCGCGCCCTTGGACCCGTCGCTGCCCATGCCGGTGAGCACGATGGCGAGCACATGGGCGCCGTAGATCGCCGCCACGCTGTCGAACAGCGGATCGACGGCGGGCTTGCAGAAGTTCACCGGCGGCCCGTCCGACAGGCGGATCACGGTGTCGCTGCCCGACTTGGCGACCACCATGTGCTTGCCGCCGGGCGCCACATAGATGCGGCCCGGCTTGAGGATCTCTCCGTCCACGCCCTCGCCGGCGGTGCGGGCCGCCGCGCGCCCCACGTGCTCGGCCAGGATCGCGGTGAAGGTGGGCGGCATGTGCTGGGCAATCACCACCGGCACATTGGCGATGGCCGGGCCGAAATCGCTGAAGATGCGCGTCAGCGCCTGCGGGCCGCCGGTGGAACTGCCGACCGCGATGATCTCGACGGGCGACATGGAATAGGGCCGCTTGCGCACCGTCTTCTGCGCCGCGCCTGTCCCGGCGGCGCCGGCCGGGGCGGTGGAGACGGCGGGCCGTGCGAGCGCCGGCGCCTGGGGCGCTGCCGGGGCTGCCGGGGCCTTGGCCATCGGCGCGGTGGCCGGCGCGGTGGCGGTGGCGAAGGCGGGGGAGGAGACCGCCACCTGCGCCGTCGCCGGGCGCGCGGAGGCCGCGGCGGCGGACGACGACACGCTCCGCCGGCGCGCGCGATCCACCAGCCCGCGCAGCTTGCCCAGCAGCTCGGTACGGAATTCCTCCGCCGCGATGTTGCCGCGCCCCGCATCGGGCTTGGCGAGATAATCGGCGGCGCCGAGGTTCAACGCCTTGAGGCTGATCTCGGCCCCGCGCCGGGTGAGCGCGGAGGCGACGAGCACCACCGTGTTGGGCCGGCGCTCCAGGATCAGCGGCAGGGCGGTGAGGCCGTCCATCTCGGGCATTTCGAGATCGAGGATGATGGCATCGGGCGCGGCGCGGACGACGTCGTCGGCCGCACGCTTCCCATTGGAATGGGTCGCCACGACCTCGAAGCTCTTGTCGCCGTCCAGCCAGCTGGAAATAATGCCGCGGACGAACACGGAATCGTCCACGATCATCACGCGTATCGGCCCGCCGGCGGGCGGGGCCCCCGGGGTCGTCAGCAGCTGCGGGCTCATGTCACGGCCTTTTCCAATGCGCCGACTTCCTCCAGCTTCTCGCGAAGCAGATCGGAATCGAAAGGTTTCATGATGTATTCGTTCGCGCCGGCGGCGATCGCCGTCGAGATGTGATCGGGATCGTTCTCGGTCGAGCAGAAGATCACCCGCGGGAGCATGCCCGCCGGCCGCGACCGCAGCCGCGTGAGGAAGCCGAGGCCATCCACCACCGGCATGTTCCAGTCCAGCAAGATGACGTCGGGCAAGGCGATATCGCAGGCCGCGAGGGCTTCCTGCCCGTTCGCCGCTTCGGTCACGCTGAAGGACAAGTCTTCCAGCATCCGCCGCGCGACTTTGCGCACGACGCCGGAATCATCGACCACAAGGCAAGTCTTCATGGGTTCATCCTGTCGGTCGGCCGGGCGTCACGCCGCGCGGTCGGTGGTGAGGCGTGCCAGGGCGAGTTCGACATCCAGCACCAGCAGAAGCTCGCTCGGCAGGCGATGGACGCCGGTCGCAAGACCGGCCCATTGCGGGTCGAGGTTGGTGGGATTGGCCTCGCGCGAGGCGTGGTCGAGCATCATCACCTCGCCCATGGAATCGATGATGAGGCCGTAGGATTCCCCCTTGTGCTCGATGCCGACGGCCATGCTCGCGCGTCCGCCGTCGGGCAGGCCCAGCAGGCGGCGCATGTTCACCATGGTGACGATGCGGCCGCGCAGGTTCAGCACCCCCTCGATCTGCGGAATGCAGAGCGGCACATGGGTGATGTGGTCGGGCACGAACACTTCCTGCACCGCCTCGATGGGCAGGCCGAACAATTGCGGCCCGATGCGGACGGTGACGAACTGCGAGCCGCCGGGGCTCACGTCCTGCTTGATGACGACGTGCTGGCTCATGCCGCTTCTCCGTGGATGGCGCCGGTGAATTCCTTGAGCGCGGCGATCAGGCCCGCGCGATCGGACTTGGCGATATAGTCGGTGAACCCAGCGGCACGGCCGCGTTCCACCAGGTCGTAGGCACCCTCGCTCGCCAAAGCGATGATCGGCACGTTGCGGATCTGCGGATCGCCGCGCACCGCCTGGGCGAACTGGAAGCCGTCCATGCCGGGCATCTCCACGTCGCTGACGATGATGTCGAAGCGGGTTTCGCCGCCGAGCCGGTCCAGCGCCTCGCGCGCCGAGCCGCAGGCGGTCACCTCGAAGCCGTTGCCCTTCAGCACCGGCTCGATGAGGTTGCGATAGAAGGCGCTGTCATCCACCACCAGCAGCTTGCCGCCGGGCTTGTCGCGCGTGCCGGCGAGCCGCTTGAACCAGCTGCCGAAGGCCTGGTCGATATAATGGCCGACATCGAGGATCTCGGCGGCCTGGCCGTCGATGATCGCCGCGCCCAGCAGGTTCTCGGCGTCCGAGGACAACTGCATGTCCAGGTGGGCATCCACCACGTCCACGATCTCGTCGACCACCAGGCCCATGGTCTGGCCCTCGTCCGAGAAGATCAGCATGGGCTGGGTGCCGGTGGCGGCGCGCTTCACCTTCTCGTTGACATAGACGATCGGGATCAGCGCCCCGCGATACTGGATCACCGGATGGCCGTTCACATGCTCCAGCTTGTTCGCCTCCAGCTCTTCGAGGCGCGTCACCAGCGACAGCGGCACCGCCTTCAGCTCCTGCGAGCCGGCGCGGATCAGCAGCAGCGGCGTCGTGTGACCCTGCGCGGCGGTCGCGGCGGCGGCCGTGTTGTGCAGGTCGGAGCCGAGGGTCTCGTCGGGCGAGGCGGCGACCTTGGCGAGGCCGACCGGGTCAACGATCATGATCACCCGGCCGTCGCCCAGGATGGTGCTGCCCGACACCATGGGCAGCTGGCGCAGCACCGAGGCCATGGGCTTCACGACGATTTCCTCGGTGTGGGAAACCGCATCCACCACCACGCCGAACAATTGGTTGCCGACCTGGAGCACGACGATCAGCGCATCGTCGAAACTCTGCTCCTTGCTCTCGTCGGCGATGCCGAGCAATTGCGCGAGCGGCACGATGGGCAGCAGCTTTTCGCGCAGGCACAGCACCGGCGCATCCTTCAGGCGCTTCACCTGGTGGAAGGAATTGGGCTGCACGCGCACCAGCTCCACCACCGAGCTCTGCGGCAGGGCGAACCGCTCGTCCATGGCCTCGACGATCAGGGCCGGGACGATGGCGAGGGTGAGCGGAATCTTGATCGTGAAGGTGCAGCCGGCGCCGGGACGGGAGGTGACGTCCACCGCCCCGCCGATCACCTCGATATTGCTGCGCACCACATCCATGCCGACGCCCCGGCCGGATACGTTGGTGATCTTCGCGGCGGTGGAGAAGCCGGCGGCGAAGATGAAGCGGAACACCTGCGAATCCGGCATCTTGGCCAGTTCGGCAGCGGTCGCGAGGCCGTTTTCCAGGGCCTTGGCCTTGATCCGCGCCACATCCAGGCCCTTGCCGTCGTCGGAGATCTCGACGATGACATGGCCGCCCTGGTGATAGGCGGAGAGGCGGATCGTGCCCTTGTCGGGCTTGCCCGCGCGGCGGCGTTCCTCGGTGCTCTCCAGCCCGTGGTCGGCGGAATTGCGCACCATGTGGGTGAGCGGATCCTTGATCTGCTCCAGCACCTGCCGGTCCAGCTCGGTTTCCGCGCCGATCTGCTCCAGCTCGATATGCTTGCCCAGCTCCTGCGCGAGGTCGCGCACGATGCGCGGCAGCTTCTGCCAGGCATTGCCGATGGGCTGCATGCGGGTGCGCATGATCGCGCCCTGCAACTCGCCGGTCACGTTGGAGAGCCGCTGGAGGGCGACCTTGAAATCGGAGCTTTCGTCGCGGCGGGCGATTTCAAGCAACTGGTTCCGCGTCAGAACGAGTTCGGACACCATGGTCATCAGGTGTTCGAGCAAGGTCACGTTGACGCGGATGGACTGGTTGGAGACGCTCAGCGCATGGTCTTCGGCGCGCGCGCCCTTGGCATCGTGCTCGGCGGCGGGCGTGTGCGCGCCATCGTGCACCGCAGGCAGCGCGGCGGCCGGCGCGGGGGCGGCGGACGGGACGGCGGTGGCGGCCTTCGCATTGTCGAGTTCGACGAGCTTGGCGCGGGCGGCGGGCACCTCGACGGCGGTTTCGCGGAACACCCGCTCCAGCTCATCCAGCGAGACCTCGCCGGGCTTCAGGGCGCGTTCCAGCTGCTGCATCACCGCCGCCACGCCCGGCTTGGGCTCGCTGACGGGTGCGGCGCCGTTCAGGCCCGATTTTGCGGGCGCGGAAACCGGCGCGACGACGGGGGCCGCGACAGGCGCCGGGGGCGCCGGCGGGGCCGGGGGCGGCACGGCGATGGCGGCGGCGGGAGCTGCGGAGAGCGCGTCGAGCTGGGAGATCAGGTCCTCATCCGAACCGGGCGGCTCGGTGCCCTCCGACGCCTCGATCTCCACCAGGATTTCCTTGATCCGGTCCACCGTGATCAGCACCAGGTCGACCGCCTCGGTGGTCACCGGAATGCCCTGGCGGAACTGGTCCATCAGGGTTTCGGCGGCATGGGCGAGGGTTGCGAGGCGCGACAGGCCGATGAAGCCGCAGGTGCCCTTCATCGTATGCACGAGGCGGAAGATGTTGTTGAGAATCTGAGCGTTGTTCGGGTCCTGCTCGAACTTCACCAACTCGACGTCCGCAACGTCGAGGCTCTCATTCGTCTCAGTCAGGAACTCTCGCAGCAGATCGTCCATGGGGTTCAACTCCGGGTCGAAGACAGGCAGTTCAGGCAATCCGCGGCACCGCCGGGGCCCGCCGGAACAGCGGCGGGGTTGGCACGCGCACACGGGGGAGGCCGGATCGCCGGCCTCGGGTTTCGATCACGGGAAGCGGCAAGGCCGCTGCCCGCGGGAGACGGCGGGGCCGATCAGGCCGCGCGCACGCGCTCGATGAAGATGTTCACCTGCCGGCGCAGGGTCGCGGCCTGCGAGGACAGATCGGTGGCGGCGTGAACGATGTCGCCGGAGACCTTGCCGGTGGTGGCGGCAACCGAGCTGACCTGGGTGATGCTGGAGGACACCTCCTGCGTTCCCCGCGCCGCCTGATGGACGTTCTTCGCGATCTCGCCGGTCGCCGCGCCTTGCTCCTCGATGGAGGTGGCGATGGCCGTGGAGATTTCGTCGATGCGGCGGATGGTGCCGGAAATGCCCTCGATGGCGCGCACCACCTCATTGGTGGCCCCCTGGACGGCGGAGATCTGCGCGGAAATCTCGTCGGTGGCCTTCGAGGTCTGTTCCGCCAGGGTCTTCACCTCCTGGGCCACCACGGCGAAGCCGCGGCCGGCTTCCCCGGCCCGGGCCGCCTCGATGGTGGCGTTCAGCGCCAGCAGGTTGGTCTGCGAGGCGATGTCGGTGATGAGGTTCACCACCTGCCCGATGCGCGCGGCGCTGGCGGCGAGGCCCCGCACCACTTCGGCGGTCTCGCTGGCCTGGTCGGTGGCTTCACCCGCGATCTTCGCCGCGGAAGAGACCTGGGCGCCGATCTCGCGCACCGAGGCGGCAAGCTCCTCGGCGGCGGAGGCGGCGGTCTGCACGTTGCCGGTCGCCTCCTCGGCGGCGGCGGCGACGATGGTGGACTGGCGGCTGGTCTCGGCGGCCGAGCTGCTCATGGAGCTGGCGTTGCGCTCCAGCAGGGTGACGGCGTCGGCCACGGTGCGCACCACGCCGGAAACCTCGGCGTCGAACTGGTCCGCGAGGCGCTCCATGGCGGCGCGCTTGTCGGTTTCGGCCTGGGCGGCGGCGACGTCCTGCTGCGAGCGCAGATCCTCGGCGGCCCGCAGCTTCGCCACCAATTGCTTGGTGCTGTTCCACAGGTCGGCGATCTCATCTCGCGTCCGCGGCTGCTCCAGGGCGACGTCGAGCTTGCCGGACGCGAGTTCGTGCAGCGTGCGGGAGACGCGGATGATGGGACCGCTGAGCATGCGATTGCCGATGTACAGGGCGATCGCGAGGCCGATCGCGAGGCCGATGACGAAGATCGCGATGACCGTCGCCCGGACGTTGCTCTGCACGGATTCCTGCTCGGCGCGCATGGGCGCCAGCGTGTTCTCGATCGCCGATGTGAAGGCCCGCAGGGATTCCTGCAAGGCCTTGCGGTTGTTGCGGTTGGCGTCGGTGTTGCCCTGGAGGTTCGCGGCCGCCGGCCCCTCGCTCACCGCAAGCCGCGCGGTCTCGGCGCGAAATTCGCGGAACTTGGCGAGATCGGCGACGACGCGGGCGAAGGTGGCGGCGTCGGCGGGCGGCGTCGTGGCCTTCAGCTCGGCCGTCATCGCATCGATCTTGTCGAGGGACTTCAGGAGGCCGGCGGCGAAGGCCTTGGCGGCCGTCTGGTCCGCCGCCATGTACAGGCCGCGCGATTCCATCACCACGGCGGTCACTTCGCCGTTGAGCCGCTCGGTGAGGAACGCCCGGTGGGATGCCTGCGCGAAGCTCGCGGAGATGTCCGCCTCACGGTTCAACCCCCAGAGGGAGACCATGCACACGAGCGCCGTCGCGCACCCGAGCACACCGACGATGCTGTAGATTTTCCCAATGATCTTCACGGTTCGGCCTCGTATTGCTAGTGCGCTGCCTTCGGCGGCGCGGCGGATTCTGTCGGTTTTACAGGGGCGTTGCTGCCGGCTGCGGCTCGCATGTCGGTCTTGTCGATGTAATTTATGGAATCGACGAGCACTTCTTGAATGACATCGCCGTTCAAATGCGCATTCGTGTTCGCCTTGATGCGATCCATCATGTCCTTGATATTGTATTTCGATAGTTTTCCGGTATCGACCCGGCCGTTGTTGTAGATCTCGGAGAAGGCGTCGTTTACGACGAAGATCGCCGGATCCAGCGGCAGCTGGCGCAGGGTGGTCGCATCGGCGGTGAACACCAGCCTGGCGAGCACATAGCCTTTGACCTGGCCGTCGATGATCATCGGCACGGTGATCGGCGGAAGGCGCTTGTATTCGAGCCCCGGCATATAGGGTTCGCTGGACTTCGCCTTGGCCGCTCCGGCCGCCCAATAGGCCGCGCCGTAGCTGGAGCCGAGCGCGACCACGCACACCCACAGGCCGATGATGATGAAGCGCACCATCGCTCAGACCCCGTCCCTGGAGAGCGCGCTGGAATAGGTGCCGTCGGATTCCGCGTCGCGCAGGGCCGTGGCGAGGATGCCGCTGATTTCCTGCGAGGCCGCGAGGTTGATGGAAAGCAGATAGAGATTGCGGGCCAGCTTCTCCCGCACCGTTCCAAGGCGGAGCGCGACCGCCGGGTCGGGCTCGCGGGGCAGCGCCCGGCTGGCGCGGCTCAACTCCAGCAGGCTGCGGCTCTTGCGGCGGTTCACCTCGTGCAGGTCGATCGGCAGATGAGCTTCAAGCGAGCCGGTTTCCTGGTCGATGATCTCCTCGAGCCGGTCGAGGGCCGCGATCATGGTATCGCGCGCGGGGCCTTCCGGGCTCAGCAGACGCGGCAGGGCGGTGGACTCGTCGTGTCTCATCTGGCGCATCCTCAGGCCGCGGCGCCGGGGACGGTCGCGGAGGCGACCGCGGGCGAAGACGCGGCGACGGCCGACGCCGTGAGCCGCGCCTGGGCGGACGCGAGGCGATCCGCGATGCCGATGCCGCCATGCTTGGCCACCTGGTCGGCGACCTTCTCGGCCAGCATGGACTTCCAGATCTGCCCGGCATTGCCGCTGCCATAGACGGCGGCGGCCTTGCTCGGCAGCATGGATTGGACGAATTGCGAGAGGACCATGCTCTCGAAGCGCCGATGGGCGGCGGCGGCCGGTCCGGAGGCGGCGGTCTTCGTCAACGCGGTCGCGTTCTGAAGCCCGACGGTGGACGTGGGCGCGTAAGCCAGCCCGTTCGCGGCCCCGACGGCTCCCTCCTGGCTCATCGCCTGGGAGAAGCCGGAACCGAGCGCCTTGAGGTTCGACGTGATCTTCTGGGTACGGGCCGGATTCCCGGCCTTGACCACGTCCATCACAATATCTGTGGTGAGTTGAATGCCCATGGCCCGATCATCAACGGTGTTTCGATCAGGGCAGTTTGCGGGGACTTGCTTATGTGAGGCTTGCATCCTTCGACGCCGCCGCGCCGGGCCGCAACGCGGCGGATTCCGCCAGTTCCTGAAAGGCCTTACGGTCCTCATGCGCGCGCGTCTCGCGCTCCACCCGCTCGGCCATGCGCTCGGCCCGCTTGAGCGCGAAGGCCTGCGCCTGCACGCGCTCGGCCTGGGCCTCCGCGTCGGCGGCGAGGCGCGTCGCCTCCAGCGAGAGGCGCTTCAAGGTGCGCGAGACCATGTCCACCAGGAGTGGGCCGAACAGGGTGCTGTTCAGCGTCTCCATGACGCCGGCGCGATTTTGCTCCAGCTCCGCCTGCTCGCGGCGGATGCGGGCGAGTTCCCATTCGGCGGTGCGGTGCATCTGCGCCCGCACGGCGACAATGCGCCTGGTGGCTGCCCGGCGGTCCTGCATGCGCTGCTGCCCTCCCCTACCCGGCCGCCAGCCATTGGCTGAACGCCATCATGAACCCCGCAAGCAACTGGTCCATGCTCGCGTAGAGCAGCAGCATGCCGCCCGCGGTGATGAACGGCGTCGCGATGAATTGGCCCCCGCCGTCGGCGCGGAGACAACCGCCGCGTTGGACGGCAGGTTGGCCGCGAACGCGCCGGTCGTCGAGGGATTGGCGGCCAGCTTGGTGTTCTGGAGGTTGATCGGCGCAAGCCCGCCGGCACCGTTCAGCACCACGTTCGGGCTCTTGCCGTTGGCGATGTCGTACCCCATCAGCGTCAGGCCGGCGCTGTTGGTGAGGTTGCCGGTGGCGGCGTCCACCTGGAACCCGCCGGCGCGCGTTAGCAGCGTCTGGCCGGAGCGGTCCTGCACCATGAAGAAGCCGTTGCCCTGCACCGCAAGGTCCGTGGACGTGCCGGAATAGGAGAGGTTGCCCTGCTGGCTGATGGCGTGGCGCACATCGGTGACCACGGAGCCGGGCTCGTAGGAGGTCGCTTCAGTCTGAAGCAGCAGCGAGGAGAATTCCGTAGAGGAACTCTTGTAGCCGGTGGTGCCGGAATTGGCGATGTTGTCGGAAACCGTGCCCAGCAGGTTCGACTGGGCATTCATTCCGGACACGCTCGTGCGCAGCATTCCATAAAGGCTCATGTATCTCTGTCCTCGATTTGGCGCGACGCCGGAACGGCTTGGGCTTGCCTTGGGCTTTCACCCCTCGGGCCATCTGATCAAACTTAGCTTGTGTGAAACTGCCGGGCCTCAGCCCTGGATCGCCTCGGCCAGTTCCCGGAACGGGTCGATGCTGGGCGGGGAATGGGGATCCTGGCGCAGGCAGTCGTAGATCCGCGGCACCAGGTCCACCGCCCGGTCGAGGTCGAGATCGCTGCCGGGCTGATAGCCGCCCATCAGCCGCAGGTCCCGCGTATCCTCGAACCGTGCGATCATGCCCTTGAGCTTCTGCACGAGGTCGCGCTCCGGCCGCGTCCAGACCAGATCGGCGAGGCGCGAGATGGAGCCGAGCACGTTGACAGCGGGGAAGCGGCCCTGGTCGGCGATCGCGCGGTCGAGCACGATATGTCCGTCGAGCGTGCCGCGGATGGCATCGGCGACGGGGTCGTTGTGGTCGTCGCCGTCCACCAGCACCGAGAACACGCCGGAGATGCTGCCCGCCCCCCTTGGACCCGGGCCGGCGCGCTCCAGCAGCTTCGGCAAGGTGGAGAACACGCTCGGCGCGTAGCCGCGCGCCACCGCCGGTTCGCCGGCGGCCAGCGCCACGTCCCGCGCCGCATGGGCGTAGCGGGTGACGGAATCCACGATCAGCAGGACCGATTCGCCCTGATCGCGGAAATATTCGGCGATGCCGAGCGCCGCCTGGGGCGCGAGACGGCGCATCATGGGGCTTTCGTCGCTGGTGGAGACCACGACCACCGCCTTGTCGCGATTGGGCGCCAGCGGGCCTTCGAGGAATTCGCGCACCTCGCGGCCGCGCTCGCCCACCAGGGCGACCACCACCGTATCGAAGCCGGAACAGCCGGCGAACATGGACAGCAGAGTCGACTTACCAACACCTGAGCCGGCAAATATACCGATGCGCTGGCCCTCGCAGATGGGGGTGGAGATGTCGATCACCCGCACCCCGGTGCGCAGCGGCTTTTCGATGCGGTTGCGGCTCATGGCGGCCGGCGGCTCGGCATCCAGCGGCATCCGCATCGCCCCGCGGATCAGCGGCCCGTGGTCGTCGAGCGGCACGCCGAGCGCGTTCACCACCCGCCCCTTCCAGCTGGCATCCGGGGCCAGGGTGAGCGGACCGATGCGATAGGCCGTGGCGCCGACGCCGATGCTGGCGCGTTCGTCGAACGGCTTCACCACGGCGCCCGCATCGTCCACGCGCACCACTTCGCCGATGCGCATGCGCCCGTCCACGTCGATGCCGACGCGCTCGCCGAGCTTCACCAGATGCGACAGGCCGCAGACGCGAAAATGGGTCGGCGCCACCTCGCGCACGACGCCGCCGATGCGCACCGGCGGGCTGTCCTCCAGCCCGGACTCGAGGCTCGCGCGCAGCTTCAGCAGGGCATTCATGGGCGGGTCCTCGCGTGCGGGCGACAGGAAGCGCGGGCGATCATGTGGGGCCGAGGGTGCGGATGGCCGAATCCGTGCCGCTTTCGCTCTGCTGAACGGCGGTCGCCGCTTCCTCGAACGCGCGCTGCACCAGGATGAGGCGCGTCATCTCCATGATGGGATCGACATTCGAGCCCTCCACATAGCCCTGCGCGACCTTGTTGTGGGTGAAATCGCGGACCGGCTCTGCCGGTGCGTCCGGGATCACGGTGCAATTGTCGCCGCGCGTGAGCTTGGCCGAGGGCGGAACGAGGAACACCCCGATCGACCCCACCGTGTTGCCGCCCTGGGTGATGCTGCCGTCCGAGCCGATGCCGACCGGCCCGGCGGCCGGATTGAGGGTGATCGGCCCGCCGCTATTGTCGAGCACCGGGTAATTATTGACGGACTTCAGCTGGCCCTGGTCGTCGAGATGCATGCGCCCGTCGCGGGTGTAGGCCGTGCCGTCCGGCCCCTTCACCGCGAACCAGCCCTGCCCTTGCACGGCGACGTCGAGCGGATTGCCGGTGTAGCTCACCGGCCCGGCCCGCAGCGAGGTATAGGTCTCGCCCGGCGAGGTGAACGCAACCGAACGCCCCCCCGCCTCGGACACCAGCGTCTCGAAACGGATCTGCTCGGCGCGAAAGCCGGCCGTATTCGCATTCGCGATATTGTTCGCGACGGTCGCGAGACGACGATCCGTCGCCATCTGGGCGGAAAGCGCGACATAGGCGCTTGACGACATGGGCTGCCTCCGGGGGCGATTGCGGGCGGGCGGCCGACGGCTGATCGAGCGCGCCGACCCTTCGCATCGCCCGGACCTTGGCCGGGGAAGCTTGCTCGAGCCTTTGCTCGCCGCGCCCGCGCATTCAGCGCCGCGCGATGTTTTCCCCGCCGCCGGCCCGCTTCAAGCCGCCGCGCATGCGCACTCCAGCCTCGCGCAACCCACGCGCCGTACCACCGCTCAACAGCACAGGAGGAGAAGCGCCTTGGGCGTCCTGATCGGCATCATCCTAGGCCTCGTCGCGACATTCGGCGGCTTCATGGCCATGGGCGGTCACATCGACGTGGTGTGGCAGCCCTTCGAATACGTGATCATCGGGGGCATCGCCCTCGGCACCTTCATCATCGCGAATCCCATGTCCACCATCAAGGACACGGGCAAGGCGGTGATGCAGGGCGCGATGGGGGTCGCCCCCAAGCGCAAGGACTTCATCGCCCTGCTCGGCCTGCTCTACACCCTGATGCGCGACATGCGCCAGAAGCCGCGCAACGAGGTGGAAGCCCATATCGACAATCCGGGCGAATCCACCCTGTTCGCGCACTTCCCGACCATCCTGAAGGACAAGGAGCTGACGCAGTTCATCTGCGACTATGCCCGCCTCATCATCATCGGCAACGCCAAGTCGCACGAGATCGAGGGCCTGATGGAGCAGGAAATCTCCACCATCAAGAAGCACAAGACCAAGCCCGCCGGCGCGCTCAGCACGGTGGCCGAGGGCCTGCCCGCGCTCGGCATCTGCGCGGCGGTGCTCGGCATCGTGAAGGCCATGGGCGCCATCGACCAGTCGCCGGAAATCCTCGGCCATTACATCGGCTCGGCGCTGATCGGAACCTTCTTCGGCATCTATTCGTCCTACGCGATCCTCGGCCCGCTTGCCAATAAGGTGAAGATCACGCGCGAGAAGCAGTGCGCGCCCTTCATCATCGCCAAGCAGACGCTGATCGCCTTCATGAACGGTGCCCTGCCTCCGATCGCGCTGGAACACGGCCGCAAGACCATTTCCGCCGGCGACCGGCCGAGCATCGATGAGGTCGAGAGCGAGGTCATCTCCTCCGCGCCGTCCTCCTCCTCCGCGCCCCAGCAGCAGGCCGCCTGACCATGAGCGAACACAAGCACCAGGACATTCGCGACATGCTGCTGGACGCGGCCGGGCTCTCGCTCGACCGCCTGCCGATGCTGCACGTCATCTTCGACCGCATGAGCACGTTCTGCGCCGACAGCCTGCGCACGCTGGCCGCATCGCAGGCCTATTATTCGCTCTCCAGCGTGGAGAGCGGGCGCATCGGCGACGTGCTGGAAATGTACGAGGGCATGGCGGTGGCGGGCATTTTCCACGCCCCGAGCTGGGATAGCCACATCATCGTCGGCTTCGACCGCGACTTCATCTTCACCATGATGGAAGTGCTGTTCGGCGCCGACGGCTCCGAGCCGCCGGTGGACGACGAGCGCAGCTTCTCCAACATCGAATCGCGCGTGGCGCAATTGCTGTTCGAGCAGATGAGCAAGGTGCTGCGCTCGAGCTTCGCACCCGTGACCGACACGACCTTCACCTTCGAGCGCCAGGAAACCCGGATGGATTTCGCCGTGATCGGACGGCGCAACAACCTCGCGATCGTCACGAAATTCCTGCTCCAGGCGCTGAACCGCGGGGGAGAGATGTTCGTCATCATCCCGCAATCCGCCCTGACCCCCATGCGCCAGGCCCTGTCGCGCACCACCTCGGCGGAATCCAGCGGGCGCGATCCGAAATGGACGCAGCAGATCCGCGGCGAGGTCAATCGCACCCAGGTGAAGGTCCGCGCGATCCTGGAGGAGCGGCATTTCCCGCTCGGCGAGATCGCCGAGCTGAAGGTCGGGCAGGTCATCAAGCTCCAGGCCACGCCGCGCACGCGCATCAAGCTGGAGAGCAAGGATCAGCCGCTGTTCTGGTGCCACCTCGGCCAGGCGGAAGGCTCCTACGTGCTGCGGGTGGACGACCTCATCAGCCCAGAACAGGAATTTCTGAATGACCTCTTTCCCCGCTGACCTGCTGCTGCTGGCAGCCCTGCTCGCCACCACGGTCTGCGTGGTGATGGTCCATCGCAAGCTCCAGCGGCTCGACGTGCTGAACGCCGATTACGAGCGGGCGCTCGCGGACACCTCGCGCGCCCTAACCGCGGCGCGCGACGCGCTGGTGACGCTGGACCTGGACGGCAAGGAAACGCTGATCCTCCTCGCCACCCGCATCGACCAGGCCCATGCCCTGATCGACGAGATCGACCGCCGCGGCGGCGAGCAGCTTTCAGCGGGCAAGACCGCGCGCCCGCCCTCCGGCGACGCACGGCGCCGCTGAGGACGTCTCTACTTCAAGATACACGAAGCCACCACGCCAATACTCAAAAAGGGGGAGTTCCCATGGCCAATCTGCCCGTCGATGAAATGGAATTGAACGAATCCGCCGCCAATGCCCAGGACGAAGCGCTTCTGGCGCGCGTGGGCGGCGTGCGCGAGGAGACCCTCGCCACCGGGCGCGGCCTGGAATCGGTCATGCGCATCCCGGTCCTGCTCCAGGTGGTGCTCGGCTCGGCCTCGATGCCGGTGTCGAACCTGCTGAAGCTCGGTCGCGGCGCCATCGTGCCGCTCGACCACCGGGTCGGCGAGCCGGTGGACGTGGTCGTGAACGGACGCATCATCGCCCGCGGCGAGGTGATGGTGGTGGAGGACGACAATTCGCGCTTCGGCGTCTCCCTCACCGAGATCGTCGGCCCGAGCGGCCCCGAGACCGCCTGATAAGGCCGCCCCATGCCCAGCTCATCCCCCTCCTACGCGGCCAGCAAAAGCCGGCCGCTCCACGGCACCGACAAGGTGGCGGCGCTGCTCATGACCATGGGCGCGCCGGTCGCCAACCGGATCATGAAGCATTTCGAGGCGGACGAGATCAAGCTTGTCACCCGCTCGATCGCCGAACTGAAGCCGGTCAGCAACGCGCAGATCGAAACCCTGATCGAGGACTTCGCGACCCATTTCGTCGCCGGCGCCAATCTGGTCGGCACGGCGGCGGATGTGGAGCGGCTGCTGACCGGCGTACTGCCGCCGGAGCAGATCGCCGAGCTTATGCTGGAGCTGCGCGGCGCGTCCAACCATACGATCTGGGATCGCATCTCCACGGTCACGGAAAACGTGCTCGCCACTTATATCATGAAGGAGCACCCGCAGACCGCGGCGCTGATGCTGTCCAAGGTGAAGCCGGCCTGCGCCGCCAAGGTGATGGGGTTTATTCCCGAGGAGAGGCGCAACGGCATCATGCGGCGCATGCTCACCTTCAAGCCGATCGTCGACAGCACCATGCAGGTCATCGAAAAGACCGTGCACGAAGACTTCATGATGAATTTCTCGCGCAACGCCGGCGCCGATCCGCATGCGCGCATGGCGGACATCATCAACAAGATGGAGCGCGACGACATGGATATGGTGCTGAACAGCCTTGCTGCGACGCGCCCCAAGTCCGCCGAGATCCTCAAGGGGCTCCTGTTCACCTTCGACGACATCATCAAGCTGACCCCGAAGGCCCGCACCGCGTTGTTCGACCAGGTGCCGAACGACAAGCTGATCCTCGCCCTCAAGGGCACCGACCTCGACTTCCGCGAAATCATCCTGCAATCGCTCGGCGCCCGCGTGCGCCGGATGGTGGAACAGGAACTCGGCGGCGGCGAGCCGGTGGCCCAGCGCGACGTGCACGACGCCCGCCGCACCGTCACCGACCTCGCGCTCGACATGGCCGGGCGCGGCGAAATCGAGCTCAATTCCGGCAATGAGGAAGACACTTATGTGCGCTAGGGCGTCGGCCGATGTCTGAAGCCCCGGACAAGGAGAGCCAGACAGAAGAGGCGAGCGAAAAGAAGATCAACGACGCGGTCGAAAAGGGCAACGTGCCGTTTTCGCGCGAAGTGACGCTGTTCGCCTCCCTGGTGGGCATCCTCCTTTGCCTGACGTTCTTCGCCTCGAACCCCGTGCGCCGCCTCGCGGACGATCTCGCGCGCTTCATCGACGATCCCGGCGGCTTCCGCCTGGAGGAGAGCGGCGACGCGGTGGATCTGCTGATGAGCCTGCTCATGGTGGCGGCGCGCTTCCTCACGCCCATCGTCATCATTCTCGCGCTGGCCGGCGTGGTGGCGACCGTGTTCCAGAACATGCCGCGCGTGGTGCTGGACCGTATCACCCCCAAATGGTCGCGGGTGTCTCCGGTCGAAGGCTGGTCGCGCATCTTCGGCACCCAGGGCCATGTCGAATTCGGCAAGTCGCTGTTCAAGTTCTTCGTCATCGGCCTGGTCTGCGCGATCCTGCTTTATTCGCAGCAGTATCAGATGGTGAACGCGATGTTCTCCGATCCGCTGCTGATTCCCTCCGTCGTGCTCTCCCTGTCCACGCGCCTTGTCTCGGCGGTCTGCATCGGGACGATCACGCTGGTGGGGGCCGACCTGGCGTGGTCCCGCTTCCATTGGCGCGCCGATCTGCGCATGTCGCACCAGGAATTGAAGGACGAGTTCAAGCAAGCCGAAGGCGACCCCATGGTGAAGGCACGCATGCGCGCGCTCGCCCAGCAGCGGGCGCGCCAGCGCATGCTCACCAATGTGCCCAAGGCCTCGCTGGTGATCGCCAACCCCACCCACTACGCCATCGCCCTGCAATACGACCGCGCCAAGGGCGGCGCCCCGCTGGTGGTGGCCAAGGGCATGGACCTGATCGCGCTGAAAATCCGCGAGATCGCCGAGCGCAACGACATTCCCGTGATCGAGGACCGGGCCCTCGCCCGCGCCATGTATGACGCGGTCCAGGTCGATCAATGGATTCCCAACGAATTCTATCGCCCGGTGGCGAAGATACTTTACTTCATTTATTCGAGGAAGCCCAATGCGCGCCCATAACGGCACCCACATCCTCGAGATCCAGCACCTGGACCATGCGGAGATCGAGCGATACGAGAAACTGCTTGCCAATGCGCTGAAGCAGGTCATCACCGAGCTTGCGTTCACCAACGCCGGGTTGATGCTGTCCTATGTGAGCGCGGGCCAGGAAAGCATCATCGCCGATATCCTCGCCTCGTCGGCGGAAATGTCCTTGAAGCCGGGCATCCTGCGCTACGGGCACCAGGCGACCAGCAGCGCCGAATGGGGCACCGCACCGGTCATGAGCCTGAGCCTGGAGCTGCATCACGCCACGCTGAGCGCCTTTTTCCGGCTGGTGTTCGATCAGTTCGCCATCGGCGTGGACATCGATTCGATCCGCTTCGCCCGCGCCACCGGCTCGCCCGAGGAAGACCTCGCCTGCTTCGCGGCGGCGCTGGAAGACATGCGCATCACCAAGCAATAGATCCCCGGCCCGGCGATCGCCAGCCTGGGGCAAGGTTCTGATCCTAGCTTGCGGACAGGTTATCCGGGAGGTCGGTTTGGAGCCCCTATTTCTGTTCAGCCTCGCATCGCGCCACGCCCAATGGGCGTCGGTCCGTCAGGCCGCCATTTCTGGGAACATCGCCAACGCCAACACCCCCGGCTTCAAGGCCACGGATGTGGAACCCTTCACCGCGGTGCTCGACAAGACGCATCTGTCCATGAACCGCACGTCGGCCCAGCATATGGACGTCGCCAACATCGGCGCGCCGACCAGCAAGGTGTCCAAGCGCGACGGCTGGGATGTGAACCATTCCGGCAACAGCGTGAGCCTGGAGCAGGAAATGCTCAAGGCCGACGAGGTGAACCGCGCCTTCTCTCTCAACACGAACGTCGTGCGCTCGTTCCAGCGCATGATGCTCGCCAGCGTGAAGACCTGAGCATGACCGTCCTCACCCTCGATCCGCTGCGGGCCGCCTCCGGGATCGCCGCCGCCGGCCTGGAGGCCCAGTCCACGCGCCTGCGCATCGCGGCGGAAAACGTCGCCAATGCGCGTTCCACCGGCAATGCGCCGGGCGCCGATCCCTACGCGCGCAAGACCGTCCAGTTCTCCGCCGAACTGGACCGCGCGCTCGGCGCCTCCACGGTTCGCGTGAAGTCCCTGGGCCGCGACCGCGCGCCGTTCCAGACCGAATACGACCCCGGCAATCCCGCCGCCGATGCCTCCGGGCAGGTGAAAATGCCGAACGTGAACACGCTGCTGGAAATGGCCGACATGCGCGAGGCGGGCCGCTCCTATGAGGCCAACCTCCAGATGATCAAGCAGGCCCGCTCCATGGTGGCGATGACCATCGACCTCCTGAGGAGTTGAGCATGATCGACGCGGTCAATTTCAGCGCGCTCTCGCGCAGCTCCAGCACCAGCCTCGGCGCGACGCGCACCGACACCCAGATGACGACGCAGACGGCGTCCCAGGTCGCGCCCGGCGCCGGCCCGGCCCCGTCCGATTTCACCGACATGCTCTCGCAGATGTCGTCCAACGCCGTGACCACCCTCAAGCAGGGCGAGAGCGCGGCGATCTCGGGCATCGCCGGCAAGGCCTCGGTCCATCACGTGGTGGAGGCGATCATGTCGGCGGAACAGACCCTGCAAACTGCGATCGCGGTGCGCGACAAGGTTGTCGCCGCCTACCAGGAAATCAGCCGGATGGCGATCTGAGGATAAGACATGCGCGCCCTAGCTATTGCCGCCACCGGAATGTCCGCCCAGCAGACCAATGTGGAGGTGATCGCGAACAATATCGCGAACATCAACACCACCGGATTCAAGCGCGCCCGCGCGGAATTCTCCGATCTGCTGTATCAGGCCGAACGCGCCCAGGGCGTGCCCAACCAGGATGGCGCCGGGCCGATCCCCGAGGGCGCCCGCATCGGCCTCGGCGTGCGCACGGTCGGCATCCGCAATCTGCACATCCAGGGTCCGCTCGCGCAGACCGGCAACCCGCTCGATCTCGCCATTAACGGGCGCGGCTGGTTCGAGGTCACAAGCCCGTCGGGCGAGACGCTCTACACGCGCGCCGGTTCCTTCAACAAGGGGCCAGCCGGCCAGCTCGTCACCTCCGACGGCTATGCGGTGATGCCGGCCATCACCTTCCCCGCCAATGCGACGGGCATCGTCATCAACGATTCCGGGCAGGTCTATGCCCAGATCCCGAACCAGCAGAATCCGCAATTGCTGGGCCAGCTCAGCGTCGCGAACTTCGCCAATGATTCCGGCCTCGATCCTCTGGGGAACAACCTGTATCGCGAGACCGCAGCCTCCGGCCAGCCTGTGGTGAGCGTCGCCGGCGACGTGGGCTTCGGCACCATCCAGCAAGGCTATCTGGAGGGCTCCAACGTCGACCCGGTCAAGGAAATCACCGAGCTGATCTCCGCCCAGCGCGCCTATGAAATGAACTCGAAGGTGATCCAGGCCGCCGACGAAATGGCGAGCACGGTTTCCAAGGGCATCCGCTGATCGCCATGAGGCTCCCCATGTCCGCACATCTCCCCGCGCCGGCGCCGCTTCGCGCGTCCCGCACCGAAGGTGCGCACATGGCGCGACGCTTCACCCGCAGTCCGGCGTCCTGGGCTGCGCTCGGCCTGTTCGCGCTGTTCTGCGCGCTGCCTGTCGCCGGCCGCGCGCAGACCATCTCCGCCATGGCGGCGCAGGCGGAAGCCAGCCGCGAGCCGACGCCTCCGGCGCCGAGCACCGGCGATGTCGCCGCACCGCGCCCGCCCGCGCCGACCGTCGCGGCGAGCGAGGACATTCCGGTGCCGGTTCCCGCCGTGACGATCTTCCCCGGCGACGTCATCACCGCCGGCATGCTCACCGAGCGCATGATGCCGCAATCCGCCGTCGCCCGCTCGGGCACGATGGCCGGCACGCCTTCGCTGATCGGCAAGGCCGCCCGCCGCCTGCTGGTGGCGGGGCAGCCGATTCCGCTCAATTCGGTTTCCGAGGTTCCCCTCGTCACCAAGGGCGCCGCGACGCGGGTGCGCCTGGAGGAAGGCGGCCTTTCGATTTCCGGCTATGCGACCGCGCTGGAATCCGGTGTCGCCGGCGCCGTCGTCCGCCTCAAGAACATGGACAGCGGCCAGACCATCCTGGGCGTCGTGCAGACCGACGGCTCCGTGCGCGTGAGCATGAAATGAAGGCCCGCGCGCTGCCGCGCCTTCGCGCGCTTCCCCATCTTCTGGTCGCGTTCGGCCTGCTGCTCACCGCCGGCATGGCCGGCGGGGCTTCCGCCGCCGCGGGCGGCACGCGGATCAAGGACATTTCCAGCATCCAGGGCGTGCGCGACAATCAGCTGATCGGCTACGGCCTCGTCATCGGCCTTCAGGGCACCGGCGACACGCTGCGCAATTCCCCGTTCACCGAACAGGCCCTGCAATCCATGCTCGACCGCATGGGCATCAATGTGCAGGGGCTGCAATTGCGCGCCCGCAACATCGCCGCCGTGGCGGTGACCGCGAATCTCCCGGCTTTTGCCGCCATCGGCACCCGCATCGACGTCACCATCGCCTCGCTCGGCGATGCCACCTCGCTGCGCGGCGGCACCTTGCTCACCACCCCGCTCAGCGGCGCCGACAATCTCGTCTATGCGGTGGCGCAAGGCCAGCTGGTATCCGGCATCGCCATCACCGGCCAGGCGGAAACCCTGACCCAGGGCGTGCCCACGGCCGGGCGCATCGCCAATGGCGCGCTGGTGGAACGCCAGCTCTCCGGCCAGCTGCGCGATCTGCCGGAGATCGTCATCGATCTCAACAATCCCGATTTCAAGACCGCCGCCATGATGGCGGACGTGATCAATGCCTATACCCGCGAGCGCTACGGCCGCCCGCTCGCCCGCGAGCGCGACCTGCGCACCGTGGTGGTGCAGCGCCCGCCGCAGGCCAATCCCGCCCGTTTCATCGCCGAGCTGGGTGACCTCACCGTCACTCCCGACACCCCGGCCAAGGTGGTGGTGGACCAGCGCACGGGCACCGTTGTGATCGGGCGCAACGTGCAGGTTTCCACCTTTGCCGTCACGCAAGGCAATCTCACGGTGCAGGTGCAGGAAACCCCGGTGGTGTCACAGCCCGCACCCTTCTCCTATGGCGAGACCGTGGTGGTGCCGCGCACCGACATCAATGCGCAGGAAACCGGCGGGCCGATCGGCATCGTCTCCGGCACCAATCTGCAAACCCTGGTGAACGGGCTCAACCGCTTCGGCCTGAAGCCGAACGACATCATCTCGATCCTCCAGGCGGTGAAGACCTCCGGCGCGCTCCAGGCCGAGCTGGTCTTCCAGTAGAGCCCGCGAGGACGGCGCGGCGGTCAGCGTCGCGCAAGCCACTCCCCCTAGAACGGAATCATGGAGAGAGGCGGGACGTGAGGCGGCGCAAAGCCACCCGCGCGCAAGAATGGAACACCATTCTGCGAGACCTGCACGACAGCGCGAAAAGCCTGTCTCGGCGATATCCGGCTTTGATCCTGAAACCCGCGCCCTCTGCTGCCGGCGACGGCAACGGCCGCCCGCCGCCGCAGAGCCCGTGCCCAATTCGACGGGAGGATGCTCGATGACCGCAACCATGTCCGCTCTGCTTCCATCTCTGCTGATCTTCATGACCGGCCTTGCCACCGGCGCGGCCTGCATCTCCCTGCTGGTGCAGGCGCAGATGAAGCGCCTGCGCGAGGACAAGCGCTATCTCATCGAACTGCTCGACGGCGCGATCCTCATGCGGCGCGACAACGCCCGCAAGGACGCCCCGGCCCGCCCCCGCGCCTTGACGCTGCCCCTGCTGCTGGTGCTCTGCACCGTGTTGGTCGGCGTCGGCCAGGAGGCGCGTGCCCAGAGCGCCCCCGCGGCCAAGCCGCAGGAGGTGGCCGTCGCCGATGCCGGGCGCGAGGACAATGCCATCCAATATTGCCGCTCCATCGTCAACGCCGCCTCCGACGCCCGCTTCGCGCGGCAGAAGGAGGCCCTGGCGGCCATGGAGAAGGACATCGAAGCCCGCATCGCCGCGCTGGAAGCCAAGCGCGCGGAATATCAGGACTGGCTGCAACGCCGCGAAGTGTTCCTGAAGAAGGCCGACGATTCGCTCATCTCCGTCATCTCCCAGATGCGCCCGGATGCCGCCTCCGCGCAGATCTCCGCCATGGGCGAGGAAGCCGCGGCCGCCGTGCTGGCCAAGCTGACCCCGCGCGTCGCAAGCGCCATCCTCAACGAGATGGACCCGCCCCGCGCGGCGCGCCTCACCTCCATCATGGTCGGCCTCGGCCGCCGGACGGTCGACGGGCGGGCCAGCTGATGCACCTGATTTCGAATCGCCCGCGCGTCGCCCGCGTGGCGTCCGCCCTCGGCCTTGCGATCGCGCTGGCGGGCTGCCAGACCACCTATGACAGCCTCGCCTTCGGGCCTGCGCTGACCCCGGTGGGAACCGGGCTCGACACCACGCGCCAGCCGGTGCCCATGGCCTTCCGCCAGCCGGCGCAGCGCAGCTTCCGCTCGACCTGGGACCAGGCCAACGGGCAGAGCATGTACCGCGACCTGCGCGCCTCCAAGGTGGGCGACGTGATCCGCGTGGCGATCGCCATCGACGATAAGGCGCAGTTCGACAATGCGACCGACCGCTCGCGGGATTCCAAGACCAAGCTCGGCGCCGATGCCGCGCTGAACCTTTCGGGTTTCGGCAAGGGCGCGAACGCGGCCGCCGGCTCGGGCAATCTGGATACGAACTCGTCCACCAGCACCACCGGCAAGGGCACCATCGACCGCTCGGAAAAGCTGCGGCTGTCCATCGCGGTGGTGGTCACCGAGGTGATGCCCGACGGCAATCTCGTCATCAGCGGCTCGCAGGAAATCCTGGTCAACTATGAGGTGCGCGTCCTGAACATCGGCGGCATCGTCAATCCGCTCGACGTCTCCGCGAACAATATCATCCCCTACGACAAGATCGCCGAGGCGCGCATTTCCTACGCCGGACGCGGTCGCCAGACCGATGTCCAGCAGCCCGCCTGGGGCCAGCGCATCTACGACATGGTCGTTCCCTTCTAGGTGGAGAAAACAGAAAAAATGGCCGCCGCACCCGCCAAGAAAGCCACCCCCGAGCCCGGGGCCGCCCCTGCCAAGAAGGGCGGGGGCATGATTCTCGCGCTGCTCATCCTCACCGTGCTCGGCGTGGTGATGGGCGGCGGGCTCGGCTATCAGCTCGCGGGCACGGTGGAAAAGGTGGTCGCCGCAAAGCCGCCGGTCGAGCCGGAGAAGAAGCCGGAGCCGCTCGCCTATTCCGGCACCCTGACCGCGCAGGCCCTGAAGCCGGTGGTTGTGAACCTGGCCGCCCCCTCGGGAACCTTCGCGCGCCTCGAATCCACGATCATCTTCAAGACCGGCGCGCTGGCAAACCCGCAGGTGACCGCCAGCGAGATCCGCGAAGACATCATGGCCTATGTGCGCACGCTCTCGCTCAGCCAGCTGGAGGGACCGAGCGCGCTCCAGCACCTGCGCGAAGATCTCAACGAACGCGCCGGCATCCGCTCCGAAGGCAAGGTCAGCGAACTCGTGCTCGAAACCCTGGTGGTGCAGTGAACCGGCCCGCCCTGCCCGCCTGCGCCCTGCTGCTCGCCGGCGGCCTGCTGCTCGCCGCCGAGCCGGCCGCGGCGCAGACCCTCAATCTCGACCAATTGCTGCCCGACAGCGGCGGCGGCAGCACCAGCGGGCGCATCATCCAGATGGTGGCGCTGCTGACGGTTCTGTCGGTGGCGCCGGGCCTGCTCATCATGATGACGAGCTTCACGCGCCTCGCCATCGCCCTATCCTTCCTGCGCTCCGGCCTCGGCCTGCAATCGACGCCGGCGAACCTCGTGCTGATCAGCCTGTCGCTGTTCATGACCTTCTACATCATGGGTCCGACCTTCGATCGCGCCTGGCAGGAGGGCGTGCGCCCGCTGACCGAGCAGAAGATCACGGAAGAAGAAGCGATCGCGCGGATCGCCGATCCGTTCCGCGATTTCATGCTCTCCCAGGTGCGCGGCAAGGATCTTCAATTGTTCGCGGACATCGCCCAGGCGAATGCCGAGAAGACCGACCGCAAGCTTGCCGCCCCCCTGCCGGCCCCGCCGAAGGCGGCGAACGCGCCGGAGGAGAAGATCGACATGCGCGTCCTGATCCCGGCCTTCATGATTTCCGAGCTGCGGCGCGGCTTCGAGATCGGCTTCCTGATCGTGCTGCCGTTCCTGATCATCGATATGATCGTGGCGACGCTGGTGATGTCCATGGGCATGATGATGATGCCGCCCTCGGTGATCTCGCTGCCGTTCAAGATCCTGTTCTTCATCCTGATCGACGGCTGGAACATCCTGGTGAGCGGGCTGGTGCGCTCCTTCTACTGACGACCTACTGACGACGCCCCAAGGCCCACCTGCGCCGGCGGCCTGTCCGGACAGCATTCGTGGCAAGCGCCCATCGGGCGCACCCGCGCAGCCGACCAGCCCCGCCGCAATCCGGCGGGGTTTATTTTTGCGCGGCGTGCTGGGCTTGACGCTTCCCGCTGTGCGACGCACGCGGGCAAGTGCCCTGCTGAGAGCAGGCGGACGATCGTCCCGATCTCTCCATGGCAAGGTGGCCCGGCCGGGCAAGCGCGCATGGATGCTCCCGCCCTTCCCGTCCCTGTGCGCGCCTCCATGCGCAAAGACATGCGCTCCGCCGGACCATACGGCGCCCTGCGCTCGTCCCGCCTGGATCGCCCAACCTCCGGCCGGCACGCGAGGGACTTCAGATCCCCTGCTTCCGCCGGACCGGGCGAGGACGCGCCGAGCCCTGGCCTTCTCGGCCTTGAGGACATCGCGGAGCGGCGGGAGAAAGGGGCCACCGGCGGCCGATTGGCTCTGCCGGGAGGAACCGGTCGCGCAGGATGGCGGCACGGCTGAGGCGTCGGCTTCGCACCCCGCCTCCCCGCGCCCGGCCACACCCCGCGGACGAAGGGGACGGGCGCATCGGGCTGGATCTCGGCGGTGTGGGATCGAATTTGGCGATGGCTGCCGTACCGGAGCCGGCGCGCCGACGCCCTCGCCGTCAAAGACCGCCAAGCCGGCACCAAAAGGCGCCGGCGGGCGCGGCTGTCGATACGGATGGGCGCCAGTGGCCGCCCGGCGCGAGGGCACAGAAGGGAGATGTTCCGCGGCAGGCCGCGCCCATCAGGGGGACGCGGGGGTAATCGGGGGGCCGATCGTGCCGGGCTTCACCGGTGTCCGCAGCAGGGGGCGGAAGAAGGCGGTGGCGTGCGAGGGGCGTCTAAACAAAATGAAGGCGGCGCCCGGCGGGCACCGCCTTGCTTTTCGGATGCGCGGCGTTCAGGCGGCGCGGAGCGAGCTGACGAACCGGGTGACCTCGGTCTCCATGGATTGCGACTGCTCGGACAGGGCCGACGACAGGCTCATCAGCTGGGTCGCGGCGGAACCGGTGGAGCCGGCGGCCTTGCCGACTTCGGTCATGTTGAGCGTCACCTGGCTCGCGCCCTCGGCGGCACGATGGGTGTTGCCGGCGATTTCGCTGGTGGCGACGCGCTGTTCCTCGATGGCGTTGGAAATGGCGCCCGTCACGTCACGGATGGAGTTGATGGTCGAGACGATGGAGCCGATCGACGTCACGGTGGCGCCGGTCGCCTCCTGGATCTCGCCGATCTTGGCGGCGATCTCGTCGGTGGCCTTGGCGGTCTGGGCCGCCAGTTCCTTGACCTCGGCGGCGACCACGGCGAAGCCGCGCCCCGCATCCCCGGCCCGTGCCGCCTCGATGGTGGCGTTGAGGGCGAGCAGGTTGGTCTGCTCGGCGATGTCCTTGATCAGGTTCAGCACGCCGCCGATCGAATTGGCGGCCGCCGAAAGGGCGCGGATATTGTCGCTGGTGCGGCCGGCCTCGTCGGCGGCCGAGTGGGCGATCTTGGCGGAATTCGCCACCTGCTCGCTCACTTCGCGGATCGAGGCGGAAAGCTCCTCGGCGGAGGCGGCGACGGTCTGCACGTTGGTGGAGGCGCCTTCCGCCGCGCTGGACACCGCATGGGCCTGGCGCGAGGTTTCCTCGGCGCTCGCGGAGAGCCCCCGCGCCGCGTCGGCCACTTCGTTGGACGAGGAGGCGAAGCGCTCGGCAAGGCTGCCCATGGTCTGCTGGAACGCATTGGCGATGGCATTGCGCTCGGCGATGATCTTCGCGGTCATCTCCTCATCCTTGCGGATCTGCTCGAGGCGCAGGCGCTCGTTATCCACGAGATTGTCGCGGAACACGCTCAGGGCGCGGGCCATCTCGCCGAGTTCGTTGGACTTCGTCAGGCCCATGATCTCGGTCTCGAGCGCGCCGCCGGAGATGCGCTTCATGGCTTCGGTGATATTGGTCAGCGGACGCGTGACGCCGAAGAAGATGAAGGCGATCGCGAACGCCGACACGGCGATGGCGAAAGCGCTGGCGCCGAGCATGCTGGCGCGCGCCGTGGTGAAGGCGGATTCGGCGGTTTGGGCAGCAAGGTCGGCGCCGTCATTGTTGAGCTTGACGTCGGCTTCCAGCGGAACAAGCAGAGCGTCGAAGGCGGTGGAGGCATCACCGACCAGCTTCAAGGTCAATTCCGTATCGCCGGCGCTCTGGGCGGCAAACACGCGATCCATCGCGGCATTATAAAGGGTGATCTTCTCCTTGACCGTATTCCACAATTGCTGTTCCTCGGGCGAGCTGATCAGCTTTTCATAGGTCGCGCTGGTCGCCTTGAGTTCGCTCTGGAGCTTCTCCACGCGCACATCGAGGGCCTTGATGTCGGCCGGGTTCGTCATGACCGCCTTGCGGACGCCCGCGACCCGGATGCGCGCGAGCTGGTACTTCAGTTCGCCCAGGACACGCACGCTCGGCAGCCAATTGGTTGAGATGTCCTGAGCGGAGGTGTTGACGCGATTGAGCACCACTGTTGCGATCACCACTTGCCCGAGCAGGCAGACCAGCAGAATCAGCACGGTTCCGATAAGCGAAGTTTTGAGGGTGAGGCGCATGTGTGTCTCCGGAAAGGCAAGTCCAGGCAGGTCCTGCCGTCGCATGTGGCAGTCAGGATCGAACCGGTCTTAAACGCGGAAGCTGGACCGAAGCTTGCGAGCCCCGGCCCGCCGGCCCCGCAACACGCTGGCCGAAAAAAGAAAAGCCGCCTCGTCGGGGGGGCGACGAGGCGGCCAGTGACGTCGGGCTGTGGGAGATCAACCGACGAATTGGTAACCGATGTAGCGCTTGGCATCGATGACGTCGTGGCCGAGGCGCATGCGCAGCTTCTTGCGCAGCTTGCTCATGTGGCCTTCGATCACGCTCTCGTCGACGTCCTCGTTGAAGATGCCGTAGATGGTGTTGAAGATCTGGGTCTTGGTGACGCGGCGCTTGCTGTTCTTGACCAGGTATTCGAGGATATGGCGCTCGCGGCGGGGCAAGGGGAGCGGCACGCCGTCCACCGCCGGATCGCGGCCGTCGAAATACACGCTGAGCCGGCCCGTGGTGGCGGGGCCGTTATTGGTGTTCATGCGGCGCCACACGGCGTCCGACCGGGCGACGATCTCACGGACATGAACCGGCTTGCGCACCACGTCATCGATGCCGGCAGTGTAGAGCTCGAGCGTCTGGGACAGCGACTTGATGTCTTCCAGCGCGATCACCGGCGCACGGGAGTGGGTGCGGATCATTTCCGGATAGGAATTGCGGGACTCAAAGTCGCCCGGCAAGAAACCCTGAACCGCGCCCAAGTCTTGGTCGGATGCGGATTGCAGCCATTCCTTGAATTCACCATGCCCGAAGCCGAGGGATGAAAATCCTTCGCGAGAAAATCCGGAAACATAGCTCTCGGCGACAGATGCGCGGGGATCGACAACCACATACATGGCACTGCTCCTCAGAATTTCGGCCGTTCAGGCTCAATCTTAATTCTTGGTGCGGGATGTTTTTCCGGTAAGAGCCAGCAGCTCCCGTTCCGTTGTTGAATTGGTATGAAGTAATTGCTTCTGCCACAACGAGAGTTGGTGCTGATTTGGAGCACCATCAGCGGTGGTTTCGGCTTAGCGGCACGATCTGGAGCGGGTTTTTCAGCCCAAACGGTGTTCTGGTGAGGAAGATTGATCCAGTCGGTATTATGCGGGGAGGCATGCTTCCGTTTCCGGGCGCTATTCCCTCCATTCTGGGTGGATTTGGAATCTTTCGAATGTGAGGTGGATGCATTCGCCGCCGGCCAGTGGCGGACCTGGGGCGGACCCGCCCGGAGGACCCTCGGCACCGGCCGCACGGCCGGGAACAGGAGGGCTGGCGCGCCCGGTCGCGGGGCTCAGAATCCAAACGCCCGGCACGAGGGCCGGGCGCTGGAGGTACTACTCGGGATGGCTTGGTTTGCGACGCGCGCAGGTCCATACGCGCCGAACGCAGATCGGAAGATCAGGCCTCGAACACGGTGTCGATCTTGCCCTTCAGCGTCTGCGCATTGAACGGCTTGACGATATAATTGCTGACGCCCGCCTTCTTCGCCGCGATGACGTTTTCCGATTTGGCTTCGGCGGTCACCATGATGAACGGGGTTTCCTTGAGCACCTCGTCGTCGCGCACGCGCTTCAGCAATTCATATCCGGTCATGGGCTCCATGTTCCAGTCGGAGATCACGAGGCCGTATTTGTTCACCTTGAGCAGCGAGAGCGCCTCGGTGCCGTCGGACGCCTCGTCGACATCCTCGAAGCCTATCTGCTTCAGGAGGTTCCGAATGATCCGAACCATGGTCTTGTAGTCGTCCACCACAAGAATTTTCATCGAAAGGTCTACCGCCATGGGACGCTCCGTTTGAGGGCATAAGAAATGCCGACCGAGAGATGTCTCATCGGCTCTTGTCGTTTCTTTTACCGGAGGTCGCCTTGCGCGAAGCTTGCAGCGTCGCAGGCGGTGGGCTGGTGTTCGGAGGGGTGTTTGAAATATAAAGAGACAACTTAATCTTCGAATACTGGAGGTCGGGATGTCCGCGAGTCGGCGACCGTTTCGCATTGAAGCTTCGACGCGCATGCCCGCTGATGCCGACTTCGGTCAGCCCAGCCCGGTCGATGGCCAGCTGGATCGCATTCTGGCCGAGCTCTCCCAGATGCGGGGGGAGATCGAGACCTTCAAGTATCGCAACCCGCTCATGGACAAGGAGCGCGATCGCAACGCCCTGTGGGCGGGGCTGGAGACCATCCAGGAAGCGATCCAGAATACCAAATCCGAGATCGCCGCCCTGCATGCCGAAGGGGGTGGGGGCGAGCAATTGTTCCGCGCCACCGACGAGCTGGATGCGGTGGTTGCCGCCACCGAAACGGCGACTGAAACCATTCTGAGCGCGGCCGAGGATATCGAGGCCCTGGCCACCAAGCTGTCGCGCTCCCTGGTGGGCGATGACCTGGCGCTGGCGGAGGCGATCCAGGCCCAGACCATCAAGGTGTTCGAGGCCTGCAACTTCCAGGATATTTCCGGCCAGCGCATCGGCAAGGTGGTGAAGCTGCTGCGCTTCGTCGAGGAGCGCATCGCCAGCATGGCGAACATCTGGGGCGGCGCGGCCGAGGTGGCGACGGCGAATTCCATCATTCCCCAGGTCCGCGAGGGCGATGCCGCCCTGCTGAACGGCCCCTCGCTCGCCGACGATGCCAATGTGGTGTCGCAGGACGATATCGACTCCCTGTTCAACTGATCTCCGAAATAAAAACCCCGCGCCCGCCGTGTTCATCACGTGCGGGCGCGGGGTTTTTCTGTGCGTGGATGCAAGATCAAGACACCGCATGACGGGAGCCTTGCCCGCGCGCTCTCTCAGCCGCTGCAGAGGCTGCGCGCTTCAGGCGTCCAGTCGCCCATCCCCGTGTCCACGAGGCGGCGGATGACGGCGCACACATAGCGCTTCTGGCCCGCCACATTGTTTTTTGAGGCATTGTAGCGCGCGACCGCCATGGTCCAATTGCCTTGGCTCTTGCGCCAGTCGCGCAATTCCTGCGCCGCCACGTCCACATTCAGCCGTGGATCGAACATCTGCTCGACGGAGCGGAATTTTTGCCCGTGATAATAGTAATTCACCTGCAGACAGCCGATATCGATCAGCTTGATGCCCCGCGCGCGCCTCGTTGAAGGCCCGCATGCCGTCCGCCAGGGATGTGGCGAGATAGTCCTTGCCGGCGATGTTCAGCATATATTGCTGGAGATGGCCGTTCACCCCGGTCTCCTGCAATCCCACCGCATAGAGTACGGGCAGCGGAATGTTGTAGGTCGCCGACGCGCGCGCCAGCTCGCGCTCACACACATTCGAGGTAGAGGCCGCGTCGCGCCTGGTCTTGCCCGGTTGAACGGCGGACGCCGCCCGCACGACCGGGGTCGGCTGCGCGGGTTTTGCGAGCGGCGTCGTCTGCGCCGGCTTGGCGGGCGCGCGGGCGATCGTCCCCATGGGGGTTTCCGCCGGGGCGGAAGGGGGCGGCGCGGCCGTACTTCGTGCCCCTATGGGCTCGGGAATGCCGGTGGAGAATGTTTGCGCGCAGAGGGGGTCAGCGAGGGAAATCGCCCCGGCCAAAGCTGTCGCGATCGCCCGTTTCATCGCGTCGTGCACCTTTCTGTTCGGAGGAATCGGAGGGCTGGCGCCCGGAGCCGCCGCCCGGCTGGCGTTCGTTGCCGCGCTCTTCGGGAGCCGAGGGCGGCGCGGGCGTGAACGGCGCGGTCTCATGCCCCGTGAGCCCGGTGAATCCGCTGCCGTCGGTGGTGACGATCTGGATGTCGCCGGGCTGGTAGCCGATGGAGCGCAGAAGCTCGCCCAAAGCGGCGCGATCCTGCTCCAACATGCGCGCCGTATCGGGATTGCTGGCGCGCAGGCGCACCTCCAGGCCCTGGGGGGTCAGGCGCATGCGCACATTCACCGTGCCGAGGTCGTCGGGATGAAGCTGAATCTCCAGCACCCGCACCGGCCCGGCCAGCGAGCCGGCGGCCGCGTCGGCGGTGTCCGGAGCGCCCAGGGTCGCCATCTCGGAAGAAATCGCTTCGGCCACCTGGCGCACCGTGGGCATTTCGGCGAGCGCCCGCATGCCCGCCTGCGACGGCAGGGGCGCCGCCCCGGCAACCTGCGGACCCTGGGGCCCCGGCGACGCCTCGGCGGAGGCAGGGCCCTTCGCCGCGACGTCCTGCGCTTCCCCACGCGCGGCATGGGCGTCCCCGGCCGGATCTGCCGGCCCGGTCGGCTCATCATGGGTGACGTGGCGCGCCTCCGCCGCGCGTGCCGCGACGCTCTGCCGGCCCCTGTCCGCTACGGTGCGTTCGTGCGGAAGCAGGACCGAGCCGGTCGCGCCCGGCTCGGAGGATGCGTCGGTGGCGCCTTGCGCGTACTCCGTGGCACCCCAAGGACGCGAGGCGGCAGCGGGCGGTCCATCGAGGTCGGCGCGAACCGACCACGGCGCCTGCCCGTTGCGGACGGGCGGCGTCGGCGGGGCACCGGCAACAAGGCCGGGCATCGCGCCGAGCCCGCTGGCCGGCGCGAACGGCAGGGCCTGGCCGGTCAGGCTGCGGATCGGCGCAAAATGGGTTTCCCGCGAGATCACGGAGACCTGGATCGCCGGCCCCGGTTCTCCAGCCGAGGGATCGGAAGGCAAGGAATCGCCGGCTTGAGCGCCGGCGGACCCGGCACCCGCCTCGGATGGACCCGTCGGCAGCGCCGCGGGAGCCGCATCGGCGCGGGCGAGCGCCGTGACGAAGGCCGCGCCGGCGGCATCCTGCTCCGCCCGCGTCGGTGCATGGGGCGCGGCTTCCGCGCGTTCATCCGAACCGGCAGCGGGGACCGGCACCGTCGCCGCATCGGCGCCTTTCATGGTCTGAGACGCGTCGGAAGCAGGCGGGCGATCCTGCGGCATCGCCGGCTGCTGGGACGCCGCAAGATCTTGGAACGTCAGGGGATTTTGGAGGGCCACGAGATCCTGCGGGGCGCGATCGCGGGCCGTGGCCGGAGCGTCGGTCTGCTCCGCCTTCGCGGGCTCGGATGTCACCGGCGTGCGGGCCGGGCGGTTCAGGGCCGCGAGCAATTGGGACAGCGAACCCGGACCATTGGTCCTGGCGGCGCGGACGGCATGTGCATGTCGCTCGACCACCGGCGCCGGAGCATCGTTCGCCGTCTCGTCGGGAGCGGTCAGCGCCGGCTCCTCGCGCTCGCGCGCCTGCGCATCCGCGCCGGGCTGAGGCATGTCGCGGCCGGCTCCACTCGTGTCGCCCGCATCCTGCGCGGGCGCGGACATCTGCTTGAATACCGCCGCAAAGCCCTGGCCGGCCGCGCCGTCGAGGCCCTCGGCAGGATTGCCCGGCGTGGCGCCGACGCGCGCGGCGCCCTTGCCGGCGGCAATATCACCGCGCCCGGCGCCCGGGCCGATGGAATAGTCCAGCGCTGTCATCGCGGAGCCTCCTTCAGAAGCTTGTCGATCTTGGCCAATGTGCCGCGCGCCTGCTCCTCGATGGCGGAGGGTGCGGGTTCTGCCAGGGCGGTGGCGGACGGGGCGACGGCCGGCGGGGGGGAAGGCGCGGGCGTCGCCGGCGCCGGCGGGCGCGGCGCCTGGAGCGCCGCGTTTTGCGGCGCGGGGGCTTGCGGCAGCGTCGTTTGCGGCGACGCGGCCGGAGCGGGAGCCGCCGTGGGCGGAGCGCTCGACGCCGTCGCCTGCGGCGCGGCAGCCTGCGCCGATGCGCGCGCGGGCGCGGCCTCGGGCATCTTCGGCGCGGTTGCGGGGCTTGCATCCGCGATGTTCGGGGCGGTGCGCACCAGATCGGCGGCCACCAGCGCGGCGTCCAGCAAAGCCGCGTCGGGCGGCGTCAGCCGATCGCGATCCAGCGTCGCGAGATCGGCCTGGGCTTGTTGAAACCCGTCATGGGTGGCGGCCTGCGCGGCAGCTTTATAGAGGCGCGCGCGCTCGGCATCGCTGCTCAGCGGGGGCGCGCTGGCGAGCGCGCGTTCCGCGGCGGTGATGGTGGTCCTCGCCTTGCCCTGGATGACCGCGCTGCGCGCCACCAGCAGGAATATTTCGCGCCGGCTGGCTTCGTCGAGCGGCTGCAACAGGCTGTCGAGGCGCTGAAAGCCGTCCGGAGCATCGATGAAGGGCATGCGGGTCAAGGCCGCGGCAAAGCGCTGGCGGAAATTCCCCGCATAGACCGAGTGGGCGAAGCGATCGAGATATTGCTTGGAGAGGCGGGCGAACTGGTCGGTGTCGCCGCTCTGGCTGGCAACCAGGATCTCGCGCCGCAGCGCCGCTTCCTCGACCAGAGTTCCGGGCATGAGAAGGCGAGCCAGATCGAGCAGGCGCGCGGCCTTCGCGGGGTCCTTGCGCACCGTCGTCGCCGCCTGGGCGATCGCCACCTGCGCGCCGAGCGCGTTCGGCAAGGTGCGGGCATCGATCTCGCCGAACAGGCGCAGGGCCTGCTCCTCGCGGCCTTCCACATAGGCGAGCGCACCGCGCAGCAGCCGTTCGTCGAGGGCCGGGAGAGGCTCCTGGGCGAGGATGCCGCGCAGCACGGCAGGATTGCCGCCACTGAGCACGTGGATCACCAGCGCACGGGCATTGCGCGGATCCTGCCACACCGCCGCCGGCGCGGCTTTGAAGTCCTGATCGATCTGCGCAAGCATGCGCCGCTGGCCATCGACGGCTTCCACGGAGCCCGCGGCGACCTTGTCCTGCAAGCGCTGCAGGGCGCGAACCGCCTCCATGGGCGAAATGCCGCTCGCCATGGCCGGCGGCGGGGAAACGACAAGGGCTTTCACGGGCGGCGGGGGCGCCTTGCCGTCGGCCTTGTGGTCGCCGCCGCCGTGGGCGTCTTTCTCGGCCTGGTCGTGGGCGGCCGCGTCGGCCGGCTCCTTGGCGTGGGAATCGGCCGTTCCGTGAGCGTCGGGGGCCGCCCCATGAGCCGCGTCGGCGGGAGCGGATTCGCCGTGACCCGCGTCGGCGTGGGCGACATCCCCCGGCTTCTCGGCGGGTTCCGTCTCGGCATGGCCCTGCGGGGCCGGCGTCGTCGCGGCCTCTGCCGGTTCACCGGGAAGGTCATGCGGCACCGCAGCCGGCGCCTCCACGGACGCTGCCACGGGGAGGGCTGGCGCGGGGAGGGCTGGCGCGGGCGCCACCGCGAACGGGGCCGGCTGTGCGGGTGGAACCGGCGCAGGGAGGACCGGGCGCAGATCGTCGCGGTCCGGTCGGCTTGCCTCATCGACGAGGGCATCGGCGCCGCCGGCAAGGCTCGCGAAGGGGGCGCGTTCCGGCGCCTGCTGGGGCACGGGCACCGGAGCATAGGGGCTCGATACGCTCGGCGGCGGCAGCAAGGGCAATGCGGCGCTCGGAAGCGCGCGCACCAGCGCCTCGCCCATCGCGCGGTCCGTCTGCACCGCCGCCGGTGCAGCCGCGACGGCCGGGCTGGAGGGTGTGGACACAGGGGGAGCCGATACGGTCTCACCCCCGCTCGCGACTTCAGCGCGGCGGATCTCCAACGGCGCGGCGACCGGCAAGGGAATGGGGGCTTGCGGCAGGGGCAGGCGCGCCGTGGCGGGCGGGGTGCCCACGGGCGCAACGGGTGTGGTGGGTGTGGTGGGTGTGGTCGACGCAGACGCAGGGGGCGCCGCCGGCGGATTGGGGCGCGCGGCCGGCACTGGCGGCTTTTCGGGCAGATTGGGCGCCGGTTGCTCGCCGGGCGCGCGCGTGCCCGCCCAGGGATCGAGCGCGGCCGCAGGCGCCGACAGCAGGCAGAGCAGGCTCGCCCCCGCGAGCAGAATGCGGGCGCGTGCATTCATGGCGCGGGCTCGCGCAGAAGAATTTCAATGCGGCGGTTGGCGGCCGCATAGGGATCGACCCGGTTTTTCAGGTCGCGATCGGCCACGCCCTCGATGCGGCGCACGCGCGCCTCTTCGAGCCCGCCGCGCACCAGCATGTAATAGGCCATCTGCGCGCGCGCCGTGGAGAGGCGCCAATTGTCATAGGTTTCGGAACGGAACGGCCGCCCGTCAGTATGGCCGCGCAAGACGATCTCGCCCGGCCGCGCGGCCAGGATTTTCGCCACCTTCTCCATGGCCCGCACGAGCTTGGCATCGGGGATCGCCGAGCCGACACCGAACATGGAATAATCGATGTCGTCGGTCAGGTTGATAACGAGACCTTCCTTGGTGGCCTTCACTTCCAGGTTCGGCGCATGGGACGCGCCCATGGTGGATTTCAGCGCCGCGCCCAGCTCGGCCTGAAGCGCCTGGGCGGCCTGGATCTGCGTTGCCTGGGTCTGTGCCACCGGTGTCTGCGCCGCGGAGCCTTGGCCGGACGCCTGCTGCCCGCTCTGCATCTGTCCGCTTTGCGCCTGGCCGCTTTGGGCCTGCCCGCTCTGCGCTTGCCCGCTCTGCGCCTGCCCGGCGGCGGCGGAACCGGCCTTGAGCACGGCGCCGGCACCCTGCCCCTTGGCGGCGGCTTGCGACGCGTCGGCGGCTTGGGCAGCCTCCTTGTCGCGGGGGAGCGATGCGTCGGCCCGCGGCGCGGTGGCGTCGGGCCGCGCCCCGGCGGGAGCGGCGTTGGATTTGACGGCGCCCGCCGTATCCGTCTTCGTCTTGCGGGCGGCGTTGGTCTGCCAATAAACCGGGTCGAACGGATCGCGGGAGGTGTCCCCGGCGCCGCTGCCCGGCGACCCGATGTCGCCGATCGCGGTATCCGCCGTGACGTTGCCGGGGCTCGGGTCGGCATCGCCCGCGAGCTTGTTGAGCACCGCATAGGGATCCTGGAACGCGCTGCGCTCCTTGTCGCCCTGCTGGCGGTCGTCACCCGCTCCGGTCTTGGCGCCGGTGGTGTTCTTGAGCGAATTCTGCTTGTCGCCCTCCGACGATGTTCCCTTGGCCTGCGTGTCCTCGGGATCGTTCAGGCCCTTGATCTCCGTGATGGAGGAAGCAAGATCCACCGGATTGAAGTAGTTGGCGATCGCCTTGCGGGTATCCTTGTCGGTGGCATTGATGAGCCACATGATGAGGAAGAACGCCATCATGGCCGTCATGAAGTCCGCGTGCGCAACCTTCCAGGCGCTCGAATGGGCTTCGTGCTCCTCGTCGTGGTGGCGCTTGATGATGATGATCTCGCCGTGCTCGGCCTTGTCGGACATGATGCTTCCTCAAGCCGGGGTCGCGCGCAGGCGCTCGGACCACGCGGCAAGCTGTGTTTCCATCAGCGTGTCGTCGGCGACGACGCGAATCTCGGCCCCCTCGTCGTGCTCGAAGGCAAGGCCCGGGCGCTCGCCCAGGCCGGCGCGCATCGCCTCCAGCAAATCGGGGGGGGCGCTGATGCGCACCGCCGCGCCGGAAGCGCCGCCGAGGCGGGCCCGCACCAGGGCGCACAGGTCCGTGACCGCCTTGGCGCGGATCTCGCCGGCCAGAAACGGCGTCAGCACATGGGCCACGGTGTCGCCGATGTTGCGCTCCAGCACGCCGACGGCCTCGGAAATGTGCCGGGCCAGGACCTCGCCTTCATCGCGCGCCCAGCCGGCGCGGGCTTCGACGAGGCGGGCGTCGAACTCGGCCCGGTCCTGGAGCCGCGCTTGGGCCGCCGCCTCGTTGGCCGCGGCGAGTGCGGCACTGGCTTCGCTGCGCGCGGAGGCAACCGCCCGCTCCAGGTCTTCCTGTGTGACGCGGGGCGTCGGATCGGGACGCGGAGCCTCGCTCGCCGGGGCGGGAGCGGCAGCCTTCGCGGCCGGCGCCGCCGGCGCGGGCGCGCCACGGGCGGGCGCCGCGGAGCCGACACCCGGCGCGGGGGGCCGCGTCATGGTCTCGATCACGCTGGCGACGCGGGCCTGCGGCGTGCCGGAGCTCGCCCGCACGGGGCCGAAATGGGGAAGGTGGCGCGACAGGGCATGCATGATCAGACCTTCGCCTCCTGGCGCAGCCATTGCCGCAGGATGGCCGCCGCCTGGGCCTCATCGAATTCGACGATCTGTTCCAGCCGCTTCTGCGGCGAGCGGTTCATGCGGCTGGTGAGATCCTCGATCAGATTGACGGTGGTGGCGCCGAGCGGCTCCGGTTCGCCCTCCCCCCTTGCCTCTACGGGCAGGCCGGCCGGGCCGGCCACGGCCGGAACGCTCGGCGGGGCGAGCATCGCGGCCTCGATGGCCGCCGCGTCGTCCGTCTCCGCCTCGATCTCGGGACGGGCCAGGATCGCGCGAACCGCAGGACGCAGGCCGAACCAGATCAGCAGGCTCGCCACGATCAGGATGGTGAAGGCATTGATCAGCGTGCCGGCCTGGCGCAGCAGCAGTTCGGTCCAGGGCAGCGGCGGGATGGGCTCGAGCGCGCGGCCGCCATCGGCGAAGGAGACGGCAGACACCTTCATCTTGTCGCCGCGCTCCTTGTCGAAGCCCGCCGCCGATCCGACCAATTGCTCGATTTCGTAAAGCTGCTGTTCCACCGGCGCGGCGTCCGTCCCCTGGGCGCCCGCGGCCGTCAGGCGATCCTTGTTCAGCAGCACCGCGATGGAAAGGTTCTGAAGCGAATAGCCCTCGTGGACGGTCTGAACCGTGCGGGAGGAGATCTCGAAATTGGTGATCTCTTCCTTGTGGGTGTTGTTCTCGTTGGAATCGGCGCTCGCGTCATTGGCGGTCTGCGCCGCCGGGACGTTCTGCTGCACCGAGGTGTTCGGCTGCTTGGTGCGGTTCTGCGACTGGCCGCTTTCCTTCACCGTGCGGATCGAGCGCTCGGACTTGGAGGCCGGGTCATAGATGGTTTCGTGGGTGGTGGTCTGGTCCGTATTGAGGCGCGAGGAGACGGAAATCTCGAAATTCCCGAGGCCGAGATACGGGGTCAGGGTGCGGCGGATCTTCTCTTCTACCTCGCGATTGACCTGCTGCTGCAACAGCGACTTGCGCCCGGCGGCCGCGCCTTCGCCATCGCTTGCGCCGAGCACGGCACCGTCGGTGTTGAGCACCGACACGGTATCGATCTTCATGCCCGGGATCGCCGAGGCGACGAGCCGGCGGATCGCCTGGGCGGTGGAGGCATCGTCGGAATTCTCGGTGCGGATGACGACGGAGGCGGACGCGGTCTGCTGGTCGCGGCGGAACGAGCCCCGGTCGGGCAGCACGATGTGCACCCGGGCCGCCTTGATGCCCTTCATGGTCTGGATGGTGCGCGCCAGCTCGCCTTCCAGGGCGCGCACGCGGGTCACCTCCTGCATGAACGAGGTGAGGCCGAACGAGCGCACGTCGTTGAACAGTTCGTAACCGGAATTGCTGCTCTGGGGCAGGCCCTTGACCGCCAGTAGCATGCGCGCGCGGGCGGTGTCGGAATGCCCGACCAGCACCGCCGCCCCGTCGGCGCTGACATCGAAGGAAATGCCGGCATCCTTGAGGGCGCCGCCGATGCGGCTGACATCCTCGCGGTTGAGGTTGGCATAGAGCGTCTCGCGCTCCGGCTGGCTGAGGAAATAGGCCCCGAGGCCCACCACCGCAACCACGGTGAGGCCGATCACACCGAGCGCGATCAGGCGCCGGGCGCCGAGCGCCATCAGGTTGTTCCACAGGGTGGTCAGTTGCTCACGGCCGATCATCGGCGGGATCTCATCTCGATTGCGTCCTTGGGAGCTGCGCGACCGTCTTCCGGAGGGAAGCGGACGGTGCCTTCGGCGGAGGTCGATCGGGCACGCGCGTCAGCCGGTTGGCTTCGGCGCTGCATGTGCCTGACGTGCAATCTCGGGACTTAATCTTGCCTGGACGTTGCAAACACAAAGGCCACGCTCCAGAGACTGGAACGTGGCCAAGTCGGCCGTCCGGGCGAGGACGACGGAGGAGCTTGAAAAGGCGCGGCACACCGCGCAAAAAACGGACTACGCGGAGAACCGCCGCGCCGGCGAGCGGCGCGGCGGCTCTTATGCGATCAACGGAACAGCGTCATCACGTTCTGCGTGGAGTTGTTCGCGATGCTGAGGGACTGCACCGCCAGCTGCTGCTGGGTCTGGAGCGCCTTCAGCTTGGTGGATTCCTCTTCCATGTTGGCATCGACGAGCGAGCCGATGGAGGAGGTGTTGAGGTCGATCAGGCTCTGCGCGAAGGTCTGCTGCGAGGTCAGCCGGGTCGAGGTGGTGCCGAGCGTGGTGGCGCCATTCTGGAGCTGCTGCATCGTCGCATCGACGATCTTCACATAGGCCTGGATCTTGGCGAGGTCCGCATCGGTATTGCCAAGCGCGGAGACGTCGAAGTCCTTGATCGCTTCGGTGCCGGACGTGGCCGTGCCGCCGATCACATACTTCGTGTCCATGAAGCCCTTCAGGCTGCCGGCCGCGGTATCGACGCTGACAGTCGCGCCGCCCGACACGCTGGCCGCGGTGGCAACGGCCGTCACGGCCACGTCGGTCGTGGAGGCGGTGCCGCTCGAGGTGCCGGCGGTCGCCGCGTCGTAGATGGCGAACGCGCCGGTGTCGATGGCGGTGGAGCCGACCGTCACGGAGCTGCCGGTCCGGGAGAAGGACGAGAGCAGGTTCTTCGTGCCGTTGAAGCCGGTCGCGCTGCTGTCGACGGAGAGCCAGTTGCTGCCGTTCATCACCGAGTTGTCGGAGGTCGTCTTGATCTGGCTGATGAAGGACGAGATTTCCGTCTGGAGCTTGGTGCGATCGACGTTCGGCGACAGGGCCGCGGTCAGGTCGTTCTTGATGTTGCCCAGGGTGGAGATGATGGCGTTGACGCCGCCGCTCGCCGCATCGACCGAGTTCTTGTCGAGGCTCATGGCGTTCTTCACCGCACCGAGCGCGCCGTTGTCGGAGGTCAGCGTGGTGGCGATGGACCAATAAGCCGCGCCGTCGGAAGCAGAGTTGATGCGCTTGCCGGTGGAGACGTGGTTGTTGGTCGTGTCGAGCGAGGTATTGATGCTCCGCAGGGTCTGGAGAGCGACCATCGCGGAGGTGTTGGTGATCATGCTGGTCATGGCGAAATGTCCCACGATTGGGTTTGATGGATTGGTGATTTCGGGGGGACATGCCGGACTTCAACCGGCATGGAAGGGCGGCATCATGCCTTTGGGGCCAATCTCATCTTGATTGGCGCTCTGCTCGTTCAAGCAGTCAACCTTCCATGGATCAGACCCTAGACCGGCAAGCTTGCGCGAGGCTTGCACGGGGCGCCAGCTTGCGGGCCGATTTTGCAGCGCCGGTTTTGGCGTGTGCCGCCAGACCGTTTTGCAGGGCAGATGATCCCGCGCCACAGCCCGCGCCACAGAACGCAAAAACCCGCGCCAGGGCGCGGGCTTTTGGCAAGCGGGCGGCGGTTCGGCTTCAGCCGATCTTCAAGCCAAGCCGCCCCGCCTGGCGCTGGACGAAGGCTTCCATGCGCTCGCGCCCCACATCGGTCAGCGCCACCAGGACGCGGCGGCGATCGCCGGGATCCGGAAGGCGGTCCAACAGCCCGGCCTCCTTCAAATCCTCGATGCGGCGCAAGGCGGTGGTGGTGGGCACGCCGGAGGCGATGCACAGGCTGGTGACGGAAATCGGCCGCCCCGTGGCCTCCGCCACCGCGAGATCGAGCAGCATGTCCCAGGCGGGATCGGAGAACAGGCCGGCCTGGAAGATCGCATCCCGGTCTGCGCGCGCGGCGACCAGCGCCTTGAGATAGTTCGGCCGCGCCGTGGGCATGACGATCGGCGCCTGGGGCGAAACGCTGGATTCGTCCTCCACCAGGGAGAGCGCGCGCTCGACGGCGTGCTTCACCTCTTCGGCGGAGAGCGGCTTTTGCAGGAAGTCCACCGCATGCAGGCGCAGCGCGCCGACCGCACGATCCAGCGAGGCATGGCCGGTAATGACGATGGCGGCGAGCGGCTTGATGCGCCGACGCACGGCGAGCTTTTGGAGCAGCTCGATACCGTCGATGCGCGGCATGTGCAGGTCGGTGACGATGACTTGAAGCTCGTTGTGGCGTGCCACCAGATCCAGCGCCTCCACGGCGGTCTCCGCGGTGCGCGTCGGCATGTCGAGCGCCAGCAGGCCCTCGCTCAGCTCCGCCAGCACGTCAGGATCGTCATCGACCAGGAGGACCCGAGGTGCCGTTTCGATGTCTTGTTCCATAATCTTGGCCCCCAGTCTTCAGTCGCCCCTTCCCGCCTCCTGCCCTGCACGCGCACTGAGCATGCGCAACAAATCCGGCAGGGGGCGCTTCGGCGAAATCAAGTAACCTTGAACATAATCGATCGGGAAAGTGCGTGCGAGGTTAAGATCCTCGGGGAATTCAACCCCTTCCGCAACTACCTTAACGCCGAGCTTCCGACCCAATTCTGCGATCGATGCGAGTATGTTGCGGGCCTTCGTCCAGGTCCGTGCGTCGCGCACGATCTGAAGATCGATTTTGATTTCCGTCACCGGAAGCGCGGAAAGCTGAAGCAGGCCGCTCTGGCGCCGCCCCACATCGTCCAGCGCCAGCCCGAAGCCGGCCATGCGCAGGCGCGCCAGCATCGACATGGCTTCGGCGCAGGAATCGTAGAGCGAATCCTCGGTGAGCTCGAAAATGACGTCGGCAGGCGTGACATGGGCCGATTCCACGGTCTCGATCAGCTTGCGCAGCGAATCCGGCTGGAGCAGCACCTCCAGGGGCAGGTTGACGCTGATCGGGCCCTGCCAGCCCGCCTTCGTCCATGCCGCGCAGCCGCGCGCGGCGACGCCGAGGACATGATGGGTCAGCTGCACCAGCGCCGGCGGGTCGGATGCGGCCGCGGCGACAATATCGAGGGGGCTGACCGGCCCCACATTCGGCACGACGCCCGCCAACAGCGCTTCCGCGCCGGCGAAGCCGAGCGTCTCCACATCCACCTTCGGCTGGAAGCTCACCGGCAAGGTGCCTGCGGCAAGGCTTGACTTCAGGGCCGGCAGGATGGCGCCCTGGGCCTGGCGCGGCGCGGCGGGCTTCACGGCCCCGCAATCGGGATAGTCCAGGAGCTGCAGCAATTGCTGCGGATCGAAGGGCTTGGCAAGCGCCCCGAGGACGTCGAGCTTTTGCTCGCCCGCCACTTGCGCCACCACCCGAAGCACATCCTCGCCGACACCGCTGATGAAAATGAGCCGGGGCGTCTTCGGGAAACCGGCGAGGCGGTTCATGATGTCGATGCCGTCCATGGCCGGCAGGCCGAGATCGAGCAACACCACATCGAAGGCTGCGAGTTCGGACATATCCAGGCTGCGCGGATCCGTAGCCCAACGCGCGCGATGGCCCGCGGCTGAAATCAGCTCACACAGGTCCTCACACAAGGGTTCTTCGTCATCCAGAATGAAAACGGATCGGGCCCGCGCTGTCATTGCTACCTCGCAGCTACAAGCTGGTAGCGCCCGCAGCTTGCGCGAGGACGGCTTCTATCTGGTCGGCCATCATGATTGGGTCGAGAGGCTTCACATATAGCAGGTCCGCGTCGAAATCCTGCGCCTCTGCCTCGTTGACAATATGCCCCGTGATGATCACGACGACCTGGGGCTGCAAGTCCTTGGGCAGCAATCGAGCCGCTGTCACCAGCTCGGCGCCATCGTGCTCGCCGACGCGAAGATCGGTGATCAGGCAGAGAGGATGGTAACCCTCAAGCAGCGCCATGAGCGCGTCGGGCGCGGAATGGCAGGTCCGCACGGACCATCCTGCCGCGGTGAAGAATTCCCCTATCTCCTCCGCGAGCTCGGGCTCGTCGTCGCAGATCAGCAGAGTGCGGCGCAAGCTCATTCCGCCATTTCCGGCGCGGGCACCACGAGCCGAGGCAGATCCACCGTGAAGCGCGCCCCCTCTCCGACATTGGACGCACTGATGGTGCCGCCCATGTCCCGCACGACGGTCCGCGACAGGGAAAGGCCGAGGCCGGTCCCCTTGTCCGCGGGCTTCGTGGTGGTGAAGGCTTCGAACAGGTGCGGCAGGATATCCGGCGCGATGCCGCCGGCATTGTCGTCCACCTCGATGATGACGCGGTCATCCTCCACCCGGCAATGCACGATAACCCGGGGCGGAGGCCCAAGCGGTGCCGCGGGATGGCTCTCGCAGGCATCGCGCGCATTCACCAGCAGGTTGACGATCAATTGCTCGAACATGGTCTGTTCGCCCACGACCATGACATCCGGCGACACATTGAACCGCAGCAGCAGATGAATGCCGGCGGCGCGATATTGCTCGGCCACGAATCCAGCGGCCAGCTCCAGCGCGGCCCGTATGGAAAAGCTGGTGGAATGGTCGGTGGGCATGCGGGCATAGCGGCGCACCTGGTCGGTGATGCGCTTGGCGCGATCCACCTGTCCCTGAATGCGCTCAAGCTTCGCCTGCACCGCAGCGGGACCGGCGCCCGATTGCACCAGGCGGGCGGCGTTGGCGGCCGCCATCTTGATCACGGCCAGCGGCTGGTTCAGCTCGTGGGCGATGGCCGTGGCCATCTCGCCCAGGGTCGCGAGCTTTGCGGCCTGCATCACCTGAAGCTCGGCATGGCGGATGCGGCTGGTGTCCGCCACGACCAGCAAGGCCTGCGGCGTGCCGTGCCAGAGCACCTCGCACAGACTGCCGCGCAGGGAGACGACATCGCCCTGCCGGCGCGAGAACGTCATGGTGATGCCGCCCCACGCGTTGCCGTTGGTATCGACCGCCACCTCGCGGGCCGCCCGCGTCAGGCGTTGCCAATCCGGATCGCTCAGCGGCGCATCCACGACCGCCAGCGCGGCCGGATTGACCAGCCGCACCTCCTCGCTTGCGGGATCGAATACGATGACGCAGGCCGGCGTCGCCTGGATCACCGCCAGCAGGCTCGCTTCCATGGACTGCAACGCGGCCTGCCCCTCCATGACCTCCGAAAGGCGCATCTGCACGCGGCGCTCCATCGCCAGCAGAATGAGCACCAGGATGGAGCCGGACGCGAAGAGGAACAGCAGCGGAATGCGCGCCGGATTCGCATCGAGCTCAGCCTCGATCTGCGCCGTCGCCTCGTTGTAGGAGACCGACGACAGCAGGACGCGCTGCAAGAGGCGCCCCAGCGGCTGCAATTCGATGTCCCATTCATGGAACACCTCGGGGCCGCTGACCTCGAACAGATCGGGATGGACGAGGGCATCGATCATGCCGTCGAGCCGCTGCTCGAAAACCTGCAATTCCGGCTTGTAGTCCGTGAGCCCCGGCAGCAGATCAGCTTCGTCGGATTCGTAGAGAACCGGCAGGCGCGAGCGCAGCAGTTCCAGGCGCAGCTTCAGCGCGTCGAACTCGCCGGGCCCGGGCGAGACTGCGGCAAGGCGCAGGCGAGATGTCGCCTTGAGAAATTCGAGCTGCGCCTGGTAGACGATCCAGCCTGAATTATGGATCTTCTTCGCCAGCATCGCGCGCTGATTGTCGGTTGAATGATAAACCAACACCGTCGCAACGAAAAACACGATCGTCGTCAGCACCATGATGGCTGAAACGACATGCATGCTGCGCGTTGTCAGCTTACCGAACGATAAATTCAATGGACTTTACCTGCCAAACCATGCGCTCTCGGAAGGTCGCGGAATTGTACCTGGGCTCCGCGTCGATGGGATAAATGATCCAGAACGGCCCCTTGTCGCGCACCGGCATCTCAAGCTGATTGCGGCGGGTGGCCAGGATCGGGCCGGCATGGGTCATGTCTTCGGCCGGGATGATCGCCGAATAGTCGTTGAGCGCCTCCACGCGGGCGCCGCGAATATCCGCCGGCACAAGCCGCGCCAAATCCAGGAGGCTCGGCCCATCGAAGGCCTGGCGGCCAAGCGTCCAGGGTGTGGCGGTATCGATATGGAAACGCGGAAAAGCTTCCAGCTCCGCGAGGGCGACCTGCCGTTCCCCGACCAGGACACCTCCGGCGGTGCGCCAGGTGAGCGACAGGGTCTGCGCCGCACTGGCGTCGTCCAGGCCGACCAGCGCGCACAGCAGCAGAACGACATGGACCCAGAATGTCTTCATCGATCTCATTCAGGGCAGCTGGGCGAGGCCATTTCCCGTCCGCGGCCGACCCATTCTCCTCATGATGACGATGGGTCCATCTTCACATAACGACCCGCGATCGGCGCGGCCAATCCCATCCAGTTTGGCGCCTCACCGGGCCCTCCCGATCCAAATCGGATGCAATTTTAGGATGCGCGTGCAAAAAAATCCCGGCCGGGGGGTCCGGCCGGGATTTTTCACGATGGTCCCATCGCCCGGCGCGCAAAGCGGCGCCGGACCGGGAGGTCAGGAGAGTCAGGGCGTGACGACCTGGATCACCTTGCGGGTGCCGCGATCCACGATCACCCGACGGTCGTTGACGACCGTATAGGCATATTCGTCGTGGTTCGGCACGGAATAGACCTGGACGCTGGGGGGAAGCGGCTCACCCACCACCACTTCGCGCTGGTAGGCGATGGACGGGCGGTTCTCACGGATCACGTACGAGCGAACCTCCTGCGGGGGCTCGGCCGCCGCGCCCATGGTGGCACCCACCGCGCCACCGACGACGGCACCGACGGGGCCGCCCACGACGGCGCCGACAGCGGCACCGCCCACGGCACCAGTGGCGGTGGAGGCCTGAGCGAAGACGGCACTCGGGGACGCGATGGCCAGAGCCAGGGCAGCAATATAGATCGGGGACTTCATATTGATCTCCTCACGACGGTTGGTCGATGGTTCAAACGAAGCCCAAGGCACTTCGTTCCCGTGAGAGGAGAAACGTGAAGAGATGAAATATTCCGACGTGATTCCTAAGTGACGCGAATCGGGTTTGTTTTACGGCCTAGCTTCTCAGTTTCAACCCACAGCCGCTCGACCCGCGCCGCAATCGATAAACAGCGAAAGCTTCGCCGTAGACGCGGATCGAGCGACATTTCTTCTTCACATCACGCAGCCTTGAGCAGATCCCGCTGCTTCAGTTCGGCGAGCGTCAGGTCCAGCACCCGCCACGCGGTGGCCACGATCTGGTCCGCCTCGGCATGGCTCAGGGTGAAAGGAGGGGCGAGGATCAGCCCATCCCGTACCGCCCGCATGACCAATCCTTCGGCGAAGGAAAAATCGCGCGCGATGAGGCCGACCGTGCCTTGCTCGCCCGCGAATTTCGCGCGGCGCGCCTTGTCGGGAGTGAGTTCGAGGGCGCCGATCAGGCCGACCATCCGCGCCTCGCCCACCAGGGGGTGCGCGGCGAGCTTCAGCCAGCGCTCCTGGAGATAGGGGCCGATATCGTCCTTCACCCGCGCGACCAGATTTTCCTCATGCATGATCTTGAGGTTGGCCAGCGCCGCCGCGCAGCCGCCGGGATGGCCGCTATAGGTGAAGCCGTGGTTGAAATCGCCGCCGTGCTCGATGAAGCCCTCCGCGACCCGATCGCCCACGATCACGCCGCCCAGGGGGAAATAGCCGGAGGTGATGCCCTTGGCGAACGTAATCAGGTCCGGCTCGACGCCCATATATTGGCAGCCGAACCATTCGCCCGTGCGGCCGAAGCCGCAGATCACCTCGTCGCACACCAGGAGCACGTCGCGCTCGCGGCAGATTTTCTGCACTTCCGGCCAATAGCTCGCGGGCGGGATGATCACGCCGCCGGCGCCCTGGATCGGCTCGCCGATGAAGGCGGCCACGTTTTCCGGCCCCGCCTCGTCGATGGCGCGCGCCACTTCGCGGGCGGCGAACAGGCCGAACGCCTCGCGGTCCATGTCGCCGCCCTCGGCCCACCAATAGGGCTGCTGCACATGGATGATGCCGGGAATGGGCAACCCGCCCTGGGCATGCATGGGCGCCATGCCGCCGAGGCTCGCACCGCCGACGGTGGAGCCGTGGTAGGCATTCTTGCGGGCGATGAAGATATGCTTCTCCGGCTTGCCCAGCGCGGCCCAATAATGCCGCACCATGCGAATGACCGTATCCACCGCCTCGGACCCGCCCGAGGTGAAAAACACGCGGTTCATCCCCGCGGGGGCCACGGCCGCGATGGCCGCCGCAAGCTCGGCGGCGGCCGGGTGCGTGGTCTTGAAGAAGGTGTTGTAATAATCGAGCTTGCGCAGCTGATCGGCGATCGCATCCACGATCGCATGCCGGCCGTGCCCGACCTGGGAGCACCAGAGGCCCGACATGCCGTCGAGGATCTTATTGCCCTCGGAATCGAAGATGAAATTCCCCTCCGCGTGGGTGATCACCCGCACCCCTTCCGCATTCAGCGCCTTCGTGTCCGAGAAGGGATGAAGATGGTGCGCGGCGTCCAGATGGCGCCAATGGGCGGTCGAATTGGAGGGGGGGACAGACGTCACGATTGCGATGCTCCTTCAGAACCGAAAGGACCGATTTTCCTTACGGCCGCCCCCGGCTTTTAACAAGCGCGCCTTTACGACCCGTCAGGCGGGAGGCGAAAGGCGGGAGGCGGCCGAAGGTCCGGGGCTGGAGACAATCCGCCCACCGCGCTTCCCAACCTGCTAGAACACGCCCCAGACCGCCAAAGCGCGCGCACCGGAGACGACCCTATGGATTTGGATTTCTGGCGCTCCAAATGGGAAAACAACCAGATCGCCTTTCACGAAGGCACCCCCAATGCGCTCCTGGTGAAGCACCTCGCCCAGCTCGATCTCAACCCCGGCGCCCGCATCTTCGTGCCCTTGTGCGGCAAGACGAAAGATATCTTCTGGCTGCTTTCGCAAGGCTTTGAAGTCGTGGGCGCCGAGGTGAGCCCGCTGGCGGTCGAACATTTGTTCGCCGACCTCGACCTCTCGCCCGAGATGTCCGATCTCGGTCCGCTCAGGAAGTGCAGCGCCCCTGGCATCGACATCTTCATCGGCGACATTTTCGAGGTGACCCGCGAGAGGCTCGGCCCCGTGGATGCGGTCTATGACAGGGCGGCGCTCGTGGCGCTACCGGAGCCCTTGCGGGCGCGTTATGCCGCCCATCTCGTGGAGATCAGCGCGGCTGCGCCGCAGCTCCTGATCTGCTTCGATTATGACCAATCCCTGATCGCCGGCCCGCCGTTCGCGGTGAGCCCGGCGCACGCCCGGATGCTTTACGGGGCCACCCATGATCTCCGCGCGCTGGACAGCGTCGAGGTCCCCGGCGGCCTGAAGGGCGCGTGCGAGGCCTGGGAACGGGTGCTCCTGCTCCGCCGCCGCAGCGGGGAAGCGGCGCCTACAGGCGCGTCCACACCGTCTTGAGGTCGGAATATTTCTCCAGCGCGTGGAGGGATTTGTCCCTCCCGAACCCGGATTGCTTGACGCCGCCGAACGGCACCGTCATGTCGTCGGCATCGAAGCAGTTCACATAGACGATGCCCGCCTTGAAGCGCCGCGCCACCTTGTGGGCGGCCGCGAGGTCGCCGCTCCAGATGGCCGCGCCGAGGCCGTAGACGGTGCCGTTGGCGATCTTCACCGCCTCATCCAACCCATCGAAGCCGATCACCGAAAGCACCGGGCCGAAGATCTCCTTCTGCTCCAGGGATGAGCCGGGCGCGACATCGTCGAAGATGGTGGGGGCGACGAAGGCGCCTCCGGTCTCCTCGCGCACCGCCGTGCCGCCCGCGACGAGGCGGGCGCCTTCCGCGAGCCCCTGGTCGATCGCGGCCAGGATGCGGCCCTGATGCGCGCGGCTCACCACCGCGCCGGCCTTCGCCTGGGGATCCAGCGGATCGCCGGGCATCCATTGGGCGGCGGCGGCGGCGATGCGCTCCACCAGATCGTCCTTGATGCGATTGTCCACCAGCAGGCGCGAACCGGCGGTGCACATTTCGCCCTGGTTGAAGAAGATGCCGGCCGCCGCCGCCTCGGCCACCGCGTCCAGATCCGGCGCGTCATGGGCCACCACGAAGCCGGTCTTGCCGCCGAGTTCGAGGCCGACGCGCTTCAGATTGGTATCGGCAGAATAGCGCATGAAATAGCGCCCCACCTCGGTGGAGCCGGTGAAGGCGATGGCATCCACATCCATATGCCGGCCGAGGGCGGCCCCCGCCTCCTCGCCGAGGCCGGTCACCACGTTGAACACACCGTCCGGGATGCCGGATTCCTGGGCCAGCTCGGCCAGCCGCAAAGCGGTGAGCGGGGATTCCTCCGCCGGCTTCAGGATCACCGAATTGCCCATGGCGAGCGCGGGCGCGAATTTCCACCCGGCCATGATCATGGGGAAGTTCCACGGCGTCACGCAACCGACGACGCCGAGCGGCTCGCGCAGGATCAGCGCGAGATTTTCGTCATTGGTGGGCGCCACCTCGCCATAGATCTTGTCCGCCGCCTCCCCGTAATAGGCGATGCAATCGGCGGTGGCGCGCACGTCGATGGATTTGGCATCCGAGATCGGCTTGCCCATGTTGAGGGTCTCAAGCAGCGCCAGTTCATCGCGATGCTCGCGGACGAGATCGGCGAAGCGCAGCAGGACGCGCTTGCGCTCGGCCGGCTTCAACCCGGCCCAGCGGCGATCCTCGAAGGCGGCGCGAGCGGCGCAAACCGCGCGATCCACGTCAATGCCGTCGCAGGCGGCGACCCGGCCCAGCTCCTGCCCCGTGGCGGGGTTGATGGCCGCAAAGCGCTTGCCGCTCGCCGCCGGCACGAAACGGCCGTTGATGAAGGCGTCGGTGCGGAACGAGAGGGCAGCCGATCCGGCGGCAAGGGCACTGACGCTCATGGCTTACTCCTGCAAACGGGGCCGTGTTGACGCGGAAGGCACCCTCGCCTTTGTCCCCCGGCACCGTCAAGGCGGGGCGACCAAAGGTCAGGCGGATCGAACAAGATGGATCTGCGCCGCGCCCCCGCCACGGCTCCCGCGAGCCGGCGAGGAGGCATGTGGCATCGCGGGCGAAAGTCTCTCCCCACACCACCGGCTGCCCTCTCGGTCTGGCGGGGGGGTCAGGGAGCGGGAAAACGGGGGAGACCTGACGAAAGAGACAGCGCCGTCCACACCCGGGCGACGGGGCGAGAGCCCTCAGCCCTCCCGCTCGGGAGCACTGCCTTCACCGTCCTCGTCCTCGTCCTCGACCACGGGAATGGCATAGGCGCCCTTCAGCCAGCGGTTGAGGTCCACATCGGCACAGCGCTTCGAGCAGAATGGCCGGTAGCGCTCCACCGAGGGCTTGGCGCAGATCGGGCACGGCTTGGAGACGAACGGCACGCTGGCGCCCGCTACGCGTTTGGGCTCGTTGTCGTTCACGCCGCCCGCTCCGCCCATCCGGCGCGCACGGGATAGCCCTCGCCCGACAGAAGCGCGACGGTTTCCGCAAGCGGCAGACCCACCACCGAGGTGTACGAGCCCATGAGCTTCACCACGAACGAGCCGGCAATGCCCTGGATGGCATAGCCCCCCGCCTTGCCGCGCCATTCCCCGCAGGCGAGATAGGCGGCGATGTCGTCATGCGAGAGGCGGCGGAAGCGCAGGCGCGTTTCCACGAGGCGCGTGCGCGAACGCCCGCGCGCCGAGACCACGCAGAGCCCTGTGAACACCCGGTGCGCCCGCCCCGACAGCAGTCGCAGGCATTCTTCCGCCTCGCCCTGAAGCTCCGGCTTGGGCAGGATGCGCCGGCCCACCGCCACCACGGTATCCGCGGAAACCACGATGGCCGACATGCCGGCCTCCTTGGCGCGCGCCGCCACCAGTTCGCCCTTCTGCTGGGCCAGACGCAAGGCGAGGTGGCGCGGCAGCTCGCCCTTGTCGGGCGTCTCGTCCACGTCGGCGGGCATGAGCAGGTCCGGCTCGATGCCGGCCTGGTTGAGCAGAGCGAGCCTGCGGGGCGAGCCGGAGGCCAGTACGAGCTTCACCCTGTCGTTCACGTCTGCGTCACCTCGAACCGGCCGAAAGAGAAACCGCGCAGCACGGGGCAGGCGGCGCGCGGACGCTAGCGCAAAGGGTTGCGCGTGTGAACGCCCGTTTGCGCGCATCAGGCCGGCACCGGTTCGACGGCCGCGCGTGGGGCTGCCATCATCCCGGTGCCGCCGAGCGTTCATAAAGCACTGCTAGAAGGCGCGCCGGGGGGATTTGGAACGAGGACACGCGCAATGCGCCTGAGTTTCGCAGCCACCGGCCTCCTGCTCGCCCTTTCCGCGCTGCCGGCCGCCGCCCAGAGCGGCGTCGCCTATGGCCCCGAGCTGGAGGGCTTCGATTATCCCTACCCCGTGGGGCGATTCGACTTCACCTCCCAGCGCCAGCCCCTGCACATGGCCTATATGGACGTGAAGCCGCAGGCGGCGCAGGCGAACGGGCGCACCATCGTGCTGCTGCACGGCAAGAATTTCTGCGGCGCCACCTGGGACGGGGTGATCGGCCCGCTGGCCAAGGCCGGCTATCGCGTGGTGGTGCCGGACCAGATCGGCTTCTGCAAATCCTCCAAGCCGCAGGATTACCAATTCTCCCTGCACCAGCTCGCCGCCAACACCCACGCCCTGCTGGCGCAGCTCGACGTGGAAAAGCCCATCATCATGGGTCATTCCATGGGCGGCATGCTGGCGATCCGCTATGCCCTCACCTTTCCGCAGGACCTGTCCGGGCTGGTCCTCGTCAATCCCATCGGGCTTGAGGACTGGCGCGAGAAGGGCGTGCCCTCGCTCACGGTGGACCAGTGGTTCGCGGGCGAGCAGCGCAACAATTTCGAGGGCATGAAGAAATACCAGCAGAACACCTATTATGCCGGCACCTGGAAGCCCGAGTACGACAAATGGGTGGACATGCTGGCCGGCATGTATCTCGGCGCCGGCAAGGACAAGGTGGCCTATGACCAGGCGCTCACCTCGGACATGGTGCTGAGCCAGCCGGTGGTGCACGAATTGCACAACATCACGGCGCCGACCCTCCTGCTGATCGGCATGAAGGACAACACCGCCATCGGCAAGGCCGCGGCGCCGGCGGACGTGCAGAAGACGCTCGGCAATTATCCCGAACTCGGCAAGGCGGCGGCAAAGGCCATTCCCGGCGCGACGCTGGTGGAATTCGCCGATTATGGGCACGCGCCGCAGATCCAGGACCCGGCGGGTTTCAACGCGGCGCTGCTGAAGGGCCTGGACCTGATGCACTGAGGGTTCGGGGCGAGCCGCCGACGGGGAGATCTTCGCGGCGGCCGCCCCACGCTCCGGCCCGCCGGCCCCGTGCGGGCGGCGCCCCGCCCCCGCCCGCACACGAGAGGCGAGCGCAGCCGTGCTCGACATGCGCCCGTGTCCCTCTGTCCGTTTCGCCTGTGGGGCAGATCGAGCCCTCAGGGAGGAGGTCTCCTCATCCCTGGCGGAAGCGGGCGCGCACGTGCCGCTCCAGTTCGTCGCGCACGGTGCGATAGGCAGCGAGGCGCTGCTCGCGATTGCCGGTCTCGAGCGTGGGATCGGCCGTGGGCCAATATTCCACGCCCAGCGCATTGGTGCGGGTGATTTCCAGCGCGCGGTGGTGGGCGTCCGGCGACAGCGAGATGGCGAGGTCGAACCCCAGCCCCTCCAGTTCCTCCAGTTCTTCCACGCTCTTGGGGCGATGGCGGTGCACGTCGAGGCCCACCTCCTCCATCACCGCAGTGACGAACGGATCCGCCTCGCCCGCGATCACGCCGGCCGAGCCCACATAGAGCGACTTGCCGAACAGATGCTTCGCCCAGGCGGAGGCCATGACGGAGCGCACCACATTCTGCCCGCAGATAAAGAGAACCGATTGCGGCCGCGCTGAGCGCGAAGACGCCGCGGGAGGCTCGTCCAACTTATCCTCTCCAATGGAGCGCGCAGATCAGGGTGAACAGGCGGCGCGCGGTGTCGAAATCGACCTCGATCTTGTCCTTCAACCGCTCCAGCAGGAGTTCCGACCCCTCGTTGTGGAGCCCGCGACGGCCCATGTCGATGGCTTCGATCTGGGTCGGCGAAGCGGTGCGGATGGCGTCGTAATAGCTCTCGCACACCAGGAAATAGTCCTTCACCACCTTCCGGAACGGGGTGAGCGAAAGATGATGCTGGACCACCGGATCGCCGCTCTCGCGCTTGATGTCCAGCACCAGACGGTTGTCCATCAGGCCGATGTGCAGCGCATAGGGACCCTCGCCCGGGTCGGCGGCGAGCGCGAACCGGTTGTCTTCCAGCAGATCATAGATGGCGGTGGCGCGCTCGTGCTCCACATCCGGCCCGCCACGCCCGATGGAGGCGTCGTCCAGGGTGACGTTACTCAGGCGGTCGGTGCGGGAGCTTTGCGTCATGGCATCAGGCGTCCGGGCTGCCGGCGTTGGAACGGATGAGGACCGAGCGCCCGTGGGCCTGGAGGCGCTCCACCTCGGCGAGACGCACCGCCGCGCCGCCGATCACCCGCAGGGCTTCCGGGGTGCATTTCAGCAGCGAGGTGCGCTTCATGAAATCCAGCACGCCGAGCCCGGAGGAAAAGCGAGCCGAGCGCGCGGTCGGCAGCACATGGTTCGTGCCGCCCACATAATCGCCGATCGCCTCGGGCGTATAAGCGCCGATGAAGATCGCGCCGGCATGGCGGATGCGCGCGGCGAGCGCCTCGGCATCGGCGGCGTGGATCTCCAGATGCTCGGGCGCGACCCGGTCCACCAGCGGGACCGCGGCGGCGAGGTCGTCCACCAGGATGATGGCGCCATGGTCGCGCCACGAGGCGCGGGCGATCTCGGCGCGCGGCAAGGTGGCGAGCATGCTTTCCACCGCACGCTCCACCTGCTCGGCGAGCGCGGGGCTGTCGGTCACGAGGATCGACTGGGCGGCGGTGTCGTGCTCGGCCTGCGCCAGCAGATCGGCGGCGATCCAGTCCGGATTGGCCTCCCCGTCCGCGAGGATCAGCACCTCGGACGGGCCGGCCACCATGTCGATGCCCACCTTGCCGAACACCTGCCGCTTGGCGGCCGCCACATAGGCATTGCCGGGACCGACGATCTTGTCCACCGCCGCGATGGTCTGCGTACCATAGGCGAGCGCGGCCACGGCCTGGGCACCGCCCACGCGGTACACCTCGTCGACACCGGCGAGACGGGCCGCGGCCAGCACCAGGGGCGCGATCTCCCCGTCCGGCGCCGGCACCACCATCACCACGCGCGGCACGCCCGCGACCTTGGCCGGCACGGCGTTCATCAGCACCGAGGAGGGATAGGCGGCCGTGCCGCCGGGCACGTAAAGCCCCACCGCGTCCACGCTGGTCCAGCGCTGGCCGAGCTCCACGCCGACCGAATCGGTATAGCGCTCGTCCTGCGGCTTCTGCCGCGCATGATGGGAAAAGATCCGGGCCTTGGCGAATTCCAGCGCTTCGCGCGTCTCGGGGGGAATCGCGGCCAGCGCGGCGTCGATCTCCGCGTCGGTGACGCGGATGCCCCGTTCGGCAAGATCCACCCGATCCAGCCGGGCGGAGATTTCAATCAGGGCGTCATCGCCCCGCGCGCGGATGTCGGCGATGATCTGCGCCACGACGGCGGCGACGTCCGCGTCGGTTTCCCGCTTGCTGGCGAGAAATGCGGCGAAGGCGGCGGGAAAATCGCTCTGCTGAGTATGAAGACGGATCGGCATGCCGTCTCCCTAGAGCATGTGCCGGAAAAGTTGAATGCCTTTTCCGCTCCGCTCCCGCTCGTGGCGGGTGCGAGGCATGGCGCGACGCATCGCCCCTGCCCGGCTCAGCCGGCTTTCAGGTCCGGCAGCGGATCGTGCTTGGGCGCACACGTGCACCCCCAGGCCGGGCCGAGATCGCTCAGCCGCGCCTCGATGCATTCCACGGCGAGGCGGATTTCCGCGCCGCCGGAGAAGGTCAGCAGCACGTAGCCCGACGGCTCGTCCGTCGGCTCGAACGTCACCGCGAGCAGGTTCAGAACCGTGCCGCTGTTGCGCGGGTCGAAGCCGCGCGCCTGCACGGCGCTGACGCGCTCGAAATGCAGCCCGGCGCGCCGGCGCACGAGTTCGTCCGCGGTTTCCATCTGGTCCCAGTCGAACCGGTTGAGCAGCAGAGCGAACCGGCGGCAACTCGGCAGGAAGCCGATATCCTCGACCTTGATCACCGCATCCTGAAGATGAGCCGAGATGATGGCGAGGTCTTCGCCATCCATGGCGAGGAGCTTGAGACTTTCCATCGGCGTGCGGCCTTCTTATCGCTTCTTGTGATGAATGGCAGATGGCGACGCCCCCGCCATCCATCAAGGGACGGCGTCGCATTTGCTTGCCACCCCATCGCGGTACGCAATGCTGCGGGCGCGAAATCCTCAGCCGCTGATGCGCTCGATCTGGGCGCCACAGCGCGAAAGCTTCTCTTCCAGCCGCTCGAAGCCGCGATCGAGATGGTAGACCCGCTGCACCATGGTCTCGCCCTCGGCCGCGAGGCCGGCGATCACCAGCGAGACCGAGGCCCGCAGATCGGTGGCCATCACCGGCGCGCCGGTGAGACGCTCCGTGCCCTCGACGGTCGCGGTGTCGCCGTCGAGATGGATCTTCGCGCCGAGCCGCGCCAGTTCCTGCACATGCATGAAGCGGTTTTCGAAAATGGTTTCGGTGATGCGCGAGCGGCCCTTGGCGCGGGTCATCAGCGCCATGAACTGGGCCTGAAGATCGGTGGGAAAGCCGGGGAACGGGGCGGTCGTCACATCAACGGCCGTGATACCCGCTCCGTTGCGGCGCACGCGGATACCTTCATCGGTGGCGTCGATCTCCGCGCCGGCCGCCCGCAGCGTGTCGAGCGCGCTTTCCAGCAGGTCCGGCCGCGCGCCGGAGAGCATCACGTCGCCCCCGACCATGGCGGTGGCCATGGCATAGGTGCCGGTCTCGATGCGATCCGGCAGCACCGCGTGGCGCGCCCCGCGCAGGCGCGGCACACCCTGGATCTCGATCCGCGGCGTGCCGGCGCCGGCAATGCGGGCGCCCATCTTCACCAGGCAGTCCGCCAGATCGACCACTTCCGGCTCGCAGGCGGCATTCTCAATCACCGTGTCGCCGTGGGCGACGGCGGCCGCCATAATGGCGGTATGGGTCGCCCCCACCGAGACCTTGGGAAACACGATGTGCGCGCCTTGCAGCCCCTTGGGGGCGCGGGCAAGCACATAGCCAGCGTCGATTTCGATGTCCGCGCCCAGCGCCCGCAGGGCGTCGAGGTGGAAATCCACCGGACGGGTGCCGATGGCGCAGCCGCCGGGCAGCGAAACCTTCGCCTCGCCCATGCGCGCCAGCAACGGGCCGACCACCCAGAAGCTCGCCCGCATGCGCGAGACGAGGTCATAGGGCGCCGTGGTATCGACAATCACCCGCGCGTCGATCTCCAGCGTCTGGCCGGCATGGGGATCGTCCCCGTTGCGCTTGCCGTTGGTGGTGATATCGACGCCGTGATTGCCGAGAATGCGCTGGAGCAGGGCCACGTCGGCGAGCCGCGGCACATTCTCGAGGATCAGCTTCTCTTCGGACAGCAGGCTCGCGATCATCAGCGGCAAGGCGGCATTCTTGGCGCCCGAGATGGGAATCGTGCCTTCAAGGGAAGACCCGCCGACAATGCGAATTTTATCCATGCGCTGAACGCTCCTGGTGCCCGGTGGCCGCCCTGCCCCTCGTCACGGCCGTCGAGTAAACGCGTTATCTAGCAAGGCTCGCCCTCGGGCACAATGATGGCCGGCTCCAATCCACCGGCGACCGGATCCGCCGGCGTTGCGAAACGGCAATTCAGGCCGTCCCGTCGGTGTCCCGGGCGGGCGTGTCGCCATCGAGGGTGGGGGCGTCCGGCCCGGTGTCGCTTGCCGATCCCGCATGGCCGTCGGCCGGGTGGGCCGCCTCCTCCTTGCGCGCGCGGCCCTGCGCCTTGCGGCGCGCAAGATTGGCCCGCAAGGCCTGGGCAAGGCGGGCGGACTTATCCTGGGCGGGCGTCTTGGGATCGGAGGCCATGGCCAAGGGTTAGCCGCGCCGGGATCGTGAGGCAAGGATCGTGAGGCAAGGATCGTGAGGCTAGGATCGTGAGGCTAGCATCGTGCATCGCGGAGAATGCGTCACGTATCAGGGGCAAGAGCCGTCCCGGGCTGTTTTTGCCGGGGATGGCGCGGGCCCCGTCGCACGGCACCCTTGAATCTCGCGACGGCTCCACGTATGAGGAGCGCCTGTTTCGGCCTTCGGGCCGCGCCGTTGCGTGCTCGCACGCAGGACGACGCGGATTTCGGCAGCGCGGATTTTCCCGCCCGCAAGCCCGGAACAGGAAGCCTTGAACGCTTCAGGGCCGCAATAGCTCAGCTGGTAGAGCACCTCATTCGTAATGAGGGGGTCGGGGGTTCGAATCCCTCTTGCGGCACCATTACATTGACGAAAAAATCTTTAATTTCAGTTATTTGGCTGACGTACAGTTATTCCAGCCCACAAACTCGCCCGACTGCGCGCTCCGGGGAACTTTGGGATGGCGCGAGACCGACCGCATTCCGGTACCGTCGATCGGGAGCGCCGGTCGGTGCGACGTAGCCAGCGTGAAGATCCTCCCTGCCCTTGCGTGCAAACGATGAATAAAAATGGCAGGTGCCGGGCGGCTGTCGATGCGGGTCATGCAATCACTCCGCAGTGAGAGGCGAGCGCGGCTGAAAGACCGAAAGTCCAAGGGAATGAATCGCCCATTGGCAATCTGTGGCAACTTTCGGTTCACCCAGCTCTATTTTGGCGCCCCTCGCGGGACTGCACGATTGTGAGTCGGCACGCTGCGGGCCGCTCGGTCGAGGACAACGGCATCCATGGGAACGCCACATCGTCGGCGCGGCACCCGTCGGGTGCGTGGCCGGCTGTTTTCCGCAATGAGCCCGCGGCCGGACGTCCGCAACGGGTCCGTAGAACCGGCGAACACGTAACCCCGGACCGGGACTCCACCAGGTGCTCCGACAGGGCGCCAAACTTGCGACGGAGCTCACCCCTTACGCGCCAGGCAATCTCGTGCGGCTTTGACCACTTCCGCGGCCGTCGGCGGATTGGCCGGGTGCCAGGAGAGGCACAAGGGGGTGCGGATCTTCACCGGCCGTCGCAGCCCTTCGGTTGAGAAATAGAACACGCCGCGTTCCAGTTTAGCGAGGTCGTCGGCCGCACCACCCTTGGCCGCCATGAGCTCGCGCGTCGCCTCGATGGTCACCGGCGCGCTCATGCGGCCATAGATATGCGTCGTGCAGTTGGAGACGATGCCGCTGTCGATCCCCCGGGGCAGCTGGGTTGCGAACACCATTCCCAGCCCGTACTTGCGGGCTTGCGCTGCCAACGACCTGGTACTCGCCTTGCAAGCAGTGGACGCCTGCGATGGCGCGAAGTTTTGCGCCTCGTCCAGAACATAGAGACGCCCGGTGGTGCTGGGATTCTGCTTGACCCAAGTGAAGAGCGCCATTTGCAGCTGATTCACAAAGGCCTGGCGTGCAGCGTCGGTGGCGAGGCCGGCAAGATTGACGACGGAAATGCGGGTGCGCGCCGGGTCCGGTCCGTGGAACAGCAAGGCGGGATCGAGCCGCGCGCCACTGGAGCGCAGCAGGGGATTGGTATCGACAGCGGCGCGGAGCTGGTCGGCCATCGCCTGCGCCAGTTTCTCGGCGCTGCTGATTTCACTTATGCCGTCCGGCAGGTCGGAGAGCAGGGCGATGAAATCCTTCAATTCCTGCCCGCCATTCAAAGCGAACCGCCGCAGGGCGCCCGCAAGTACGCCTTGCTTCAGCTTCGCCTTTTGGCCGCCGCCAACCACATAGGGCTCCAGCGTGGCACGCGCCATCTCCACCGCTTGGCTGCGCTCGTCCTCGCTCTCGCTGTCGCGCCCCTCGCCGATGGCGGAAAAGTCCGGCAATAGCGCGAGGGAGAGAGGATTGCCGCTGGAAACACCGGGAGTCCAAATTACCACGTCGGCTTTTTCGTGATAGCGCGCCGCGTGCTCGATATCCTCCTTGGTAAAGTCCGCGGGGACCACGGGCCATGGCACGCCCATGCGGGCAAGATCGTTATTGACGTCAAGCACGATGGCAGGAATGCCCAGCAGAGCCGCTTCCTCAACCAGGCGCCGGAGCAGCACCGTCTTGCCGGAGCCGGAGCCGGCGAATGCCGCCACGTGCCGGTTGAGCAGTTCCGCCGCGAGGCCGACAGGCTCGTTGGCGCCTTCACCTCCCACACGATGCCCGAGGATGATGCGATGCTGCGGTGCGGGCGGGAGTCCCGAAGGCCCCGGACCAGAGGGCGTCTCTGGCGCCGGGGGCGCGTGTGATACCGGCGGCTGGGGATCGGGGCTGGGAGTCACGAGAAACGGAGGCGGACACAAGCCTGCCGCCTTGAACAGGGGCACATCGAACAGCGGCTTGCGTTGCCGTAGCCATTGAGAGAAATCGGGATGGCCGCTGAGGCCGCGCAGCGCCAGGAAAGCCCGCAGGTCGTCATCCACCGGGCGAATGAAGCGGCCGCCGGCGCCGAGGAATTCAGTGGTGAGCTGCCGCGACTTTGGCCCCTGCGGTGGATCTGATGCGCGCAGCAAGAACAGGTGGCGGGCGGCGAGCCCCGAGCTGATTCCGGAATCGGTGATGGCGGCGGCGATACGCGACTGGAATGCACGATCGTTGGCATGGGCGAGCACACGGAAGCAATAATGGTGCTCCACATCCCCTTTGGCATGGAAAGTGAAGCTCAGCCGGCCGTGAAGCGAAGGGCGTTTCTGGATCGTTTCGAATTGCACTGTCCCGGACACGGTGTCGGGCAGATCGAGCTGCCGTTCGAAATGTTGGAGCGCCTCGGCGAACAAGGCCCGTAAATCTTCCTCGCGGCTTTCATCCAAAAGACCCTTCACATCCGCCGCCTGGCGGGCCTGGGCATAGAGAGCGTCGAGCTCGGCGGGCAGCGATCCGACGGGCTCTGGCGCGCCGCCGAAGCGGATGAGTTCCGTCACCTCCCGATCGCGAACGCATTTGAGCTGATGGCGCTCGCACGCCCGCAGAAGCTCGCGAGGTGTCAGCCCCGTCGCGTCGACGAAGGCCTCCGGCCGAAACGGCCAAGTCGGATACAATGGCGCAAATCCCGCCTCCCGATAGGCCGTTGCGAGCCGCGCCGCGATGAGGGCAGCCGCGGGCGCTCGGTGTGGCAGACCGGGCAGCGCCAGGGGATCGAGGAAGCGATGGGTCACCGCAACCGTCGATCCGTCGCGCAGGATCTGCCAGGTTGCTTCAAGGCAGGAGACGACAACAACGGCCCGGCACTTCACATCATAGAGGTCCATAAGGCCTTGGCGCAGCTGCTCCACAATGGAGGCTGTCTCGGCGGCCTCCTGCATGCTTTCCTCCGCGCGGGCGCGGGCGTTGGCCGCGGAGACAATGGCATCGATCTGGTCCACGCCAATGAGCGTCGGGCCGACGAGACTCATGAGCCAGGACAACCCCTTCACCACCAAGATCGGCGCATTGCTGCCCTTGAAGCCGAGCGACCGCAGGTCCTGCGGATCGAGCGGCACGCCCTGAAGCCAGGAATGGGCGATGCTCTGCTGATCAAGGTCGTCGGACGTCAGGAGAATGAGAGCGGTCACCACGTCCCTATGACGGATGGTCTCCTGCGGGTAGCTCTTCCCCAAGGCCTTGAGGAAGAGCTTCACCAGCTCCGCCATGAGTTCACCCGACCCGTTCTGGTGGCTGGCGGCAAGGGCGCCAACGCGATCGGCGATTCCGAGATGCTCGGCGATCTTCAAGATGAGCCCATCGTACTGGGTCATCCCGTCGCCACGCTTCACCTGCAGCGAGTTGACGAAACCTAGCGCCACCGAAGACCAGAAGTCCTTGACCCCCACGAGGTCCAGGAGCACGAACCAGCCGCCCCGCTGCCAGACCTTCTGGCGCAAACGTCCGATGAGATGGGTCTTGCCATGGCCCGCCGGCCCGACCACCACATAGCCGCGCGGCTCGGGGCTTGGCTCCGGATCGCGCGTCGTTTTGTCGAAATAGGTGAGAATTTCCCCCAGGCAATCGGCATGAAGGTCGGACACCTCATAGGGCACGTCGCGCCAGATGCTTTTCAGGTTGCGGGTGGATTCAAAGTCGACGGCGCGGAATGCCTCGAGGGCGGTCGGCTGGGTCTCTGGCTGCGATCGTGGGGTCATTTCGGAATCCACAGCATGTGGCGAGGCTCTCCCGCGATGGAAAGAGCGGCATCACGATCAGCGCCGCTGAGGGCCGCGCTGTTGTCCATCCGATACAGAATGGCGTTGCCTTCGCGCTGCATCGCGATCAGTGCGGCGTCGAGCGTCGCGCGGGGCACATCGGCCAGGCACGGGCGCAGGTCCGCAAGCAGGACACGGACATTGAGGCTCCCGCCGGTCACCGCGAGATAGGTGTCGCGGATGCGTTTCGGCAAGCCTTCGGGCGAAACGGGGGGCAGTTCGGGGGTGGGTTCCGGCGGCGCGGGCGATACCATCAGGTCTGCGAGCACCTTGCCCTGCCCCTCGATGAATGCATGGAGCCGCCCGAGCCAAGCGTACAGCACGGCGCCCGCGCCTTCCGCATCCCCCGGCAGCAGAGTGCGGAGATTCTTGCCGGCATGGTCCCAGCCCTTGTCCGTCACCTCGATGAAATTGCCGCGGCCCCGCTTCATGGTGCGGATCAGGCCTGCATCCTCCAAAGGACCGCGTTCGGCAGGATCGCATTTCACCTTCCGGTCGGTGAGCTCTTTCTGTGCCGCGGCGCCCCCATGTGCCGCGATCAGATGCAGCAGGATCAGGCTTTCCCTCTCCTTCCGACGACTGTCGTTGGACCTCTGCGGTTTCGTTTCAACGCTCTTTTGTTCAACCACCCCTTGCCTCCTGCGGCAGAACCTCCCGGCGGTGCCGGACGAGGTCGCGGATCTTTTCGAGGGCCAGCCAGCAGTCCCGCACGATCTCATCGTTAGGCAGGCGCAACACGGTGTAGCCGCTTAGAGTCAGCTCATAGTCGCGGTGGCGATCGCGCACGAACGCAGCGCGGGTCCCGTGATCGGCATAGCCGTCCAGCTCCACCACAAGGCGGCCCGCCGGCCAGATGATGTCGACCTTCGGGCGCGAGCCGCGCACGGTCTCGACCGCTTGATTGAACTGAAACAGCGGACCGAGTTCGGCATCCGCGCCCAGCAGGCTGGCCATGCGCTTTTCCACCGCGCTCAGAGGATGCGGCCGGCCGCGCCAGGGCAGGAACCAGACAGGGTCATCGGCCAATCCGCCGGACTGCGCGCCCGCCTCGGAAGGTCCGTCCTCCAAAGCCCCAGATACGCGCAGCCCCCGGTGACGGATGCGCAGAAACGGATCCGGGTTTGCCGGGGGGCGTGAGAACAAGGCCACCACGGTTCCCTTAAGGTTCCGGGCAATCCATTCCAGTGCGTGGACGAAGGTCACCGCCTGCGCCAGGCTGAGGGCAGACGGCACGATTTCCGTCGCGATGACCAGACCGTCGGGAGCGATCACGCGGCCCAATTGCTCCAATTGGATTGCGATCGGCGTCCGCAAAACCTCAGGTCGTCGCCCTTGTGCCGCCAGTTGCGCAGCGGCGTCCGCCCAACTCAATAGAGCACCGCCGACCGGGGCAGCGGCGCGCCGCACCGCAGCGGCAGCGGCCATTCTTCCGAGCGTATCGGTACCGCCTTTCGTCAGCGGTGCGTCTCCGTACCAGAATGGCCACAGCTTCAGTGCGACATCGGCGAGGCTAGAGACAACGGCTTCCGCCACCGCAGAGGCGGAAACGGCAGGGGCGATCGGTACGAGAATAAGTCTGCGGCGCGTCAGCGCGGGTTCATCGGCACCGAGTTCGACGCGCAAGTCCGCCAAGCTCAGCCCGTCAAGCGAAAGCACCTCACCCACCGGGGCCGCAAGAATATGGTCCAGCAAGGCCCCTGGTGGCGAGTCCGTCCAGCCATTCTTAGCCGTCAAACAGTTGCTCACATGCCCCGCCCACGACCACTGCTTGCAATAGGGATACGAATTGCCGAGGTCAGGATCAAGCTTGGAAGGCGTAAATTTGCCCGCGACATAAGCTCCGGTGATTCGGCTTCGCGCTCGGTGCTGGGGAAGAGGCGGGGAATAAGAATGGCGCTGGCGTTATCCCAACTGGATACCCACCTCTGGCAGGCGGCCGACATTCTGCGTGGCGGGATCGGCCAAACGGCGCCGACCAGGTCGAATTCCCGCCACTCCGCCCTCAATGCGGTGTCCGTTCTCACGTTCGTCAGGATTAAAAATTCCAGAGCCCGCGCTGCTGCTGCATCGCGCGCCCGCAAAGCCTTGCATGAAGGGCTTCATTCTCGGGTACGGCAGCGATGGATGCCGCCCTCGGGAGAGCTCCTTGGGTCGCGAGAAGCCCTGTGCCTTCAAGTCTACCCAGTTGGCAGGGTTCTCCAGCATCTGAATGTTGTGCTTGGCCTTCAGCACCACCCGGGCGCAATCAAACACCCGGCGGATCGCTGGATGGAGCTTCCGTGCGACTTCCGGCTTTGCCTCCCACACCGACTTCAGGATCTCGGCCACGTCCAGAGCGGTGATCTCGTGCACCGGCCGGTCGAGAAGCGGTCCGCAGAAGACCTCAAGCAACGTCCGGCAGGCGGTCGAGATATTTGTCGAGGGTCATGGGGTATTCGCGAACGCGAACCCCGGTGGCGTTGTACACCGCGTTCGCGAGCGCCGCGCCGACCCCGCAGATGCCAAGCTCGCCCACGCCCTTTGCCTTCATCGGCGAGGAGATCGGGTCTGTCTCGTCGAGAAAGATCACCTCCTGATGCGGGATGTCGGCATGGACCGGCACCTCGTATCCGGCGAGGTCGTGGTTGACGAAGAAGCCGCGGCTCGTGTCCACCGCCAAGGCCTCCATCAGCGCGGCGCCGGCACCCATGGTCATGGCGCCGATCACCTGGCTGCGGGCCGATTTCGGATTGAGGATGCGGCCGGCGGCGCAGACGGCCAGCATACGGCGAATCCGCGTCTCGCCGGTGGCGGCATCCACCGCCACCTCCGCGAAATGGGCCCCGAAGGTCGATTGCTGATATTTCCGGTCCAGATCACCATATTCGATGGCATCTTCAGCGGTGATCTCCCCGTCGGCCGCCGCCGCGCCGAGCGAGACCGAGCGATTGCCCGCGCGCACCTCGCCATCGACGAAATCGACATCCTCGGAATTGAACCCGAGCTTCTGGGCGATCGCCTCACGCAGCTTCATGCACGCGGCATAGACGCCCGCGGTCGCGTTATTGGCACCGAACTGCCCGCCGGAACCGGCGGACACCGGAAATTGTGAATCGCCGAGCCGTACCGTCACCTTGTCGATCGGCACGCCCATCATCTCGGCGGCGGTCTGGCCAATGATGGTGTAGCTGCCGGTGCCGATGTCGGTCATGTCCGTTTCCACGGTCACCCGGCCCGAAGCATCGAGCCGGACGCGGGCGCCGGATTTCACCAGCAGGTTGTTGCGGAAGGCCGCCGCCATGCCGAGGCCTATGAGCCATTGGCCGTCGCGCCGCTGGCCCGGCCGCGCATGGCGCGCGCTCCAGCCGAAGGTTTCCGCGCCCAGACGCAGGCATTGGATAAACGGGCGCGCGGAAAACGGCCGCCCTGGTTTTTCCGGATCGACCTGGGTGTCGTTGCGGATGCGGAACGCGACCGGATCGAGGCCGAGTTTCTCCGCCATCTCGTCCATCGCGATCTCCAGCGCCATCATGCCGGGGGCTTCGCCCGGAGCGCGCATCGAATTCCCTTCCGGCAGGTCGAGCACCGCAAGCCGCATCGCCGTCATCCGGTTCGCGCCGGCATAGAGCAGGCGGCTCTGGTTGACCGCCGTCTCCGGCCTGCCGTCCTTCAGATCACCGGACCAGCTTTCATGCGCCAGCGCCGTGATGACGCCGTCCGGGCGCGCGCCAATGCGAATGCGCTGGATGGTGGCGGGACGATGCGTGGTGTTGTTGGCGATCAGCGGGCGATGGAGCGCCACCTTGACCGGCCGGCCCGCCGCCCGCGCACCGAGCGCGGCGAGCAAGACATCGGCCCGCAGGAAGAGCTTGCCGCCAAACCCGCCCCCCACGAAGGGCGAGACCACCCGGACCTTGTCCTTGGAAATGCCCAGGCTCTTGGCAAGATCGGCGTTTGCCCAGGCGATCATCTGATTGGAGGTCCACACCGTCAGCCGGTCGCCGTCCCAAGACGCGAGCGAAGCGTGGGGCTCCATCATGGCGTGCGAATGATCGGGCGTGGTGTAGGTCGCGTCCAGCGTTACCGGGGCCTGCGCGAAAGCGGAAGCGAAGTTGCCGAAATGCGTCTCGGCCGGGCCGGAAGAGCTCTTCTCCCCCGGCTGAGACGCCGCCCCCTTGGCCGCCTCCAGATCGAAGACGCCGCTCTCGACCGCATAATCGATATGCACCAGCTCGGCGGCAGCGCGGGCCTGTTCGAAGGTCTCGGCCACCACCAGCGCGACCGCCTGATGATAATGCTCGATCTGCGGTCCGCCGAGAAGCTTCGCCGTGTTGTGGCTCCCCTTGTCGAGTCGGCCGGCATTCTGCGCGGTCACGATGGCAATCACACCCGGCGCCCGGCGCGCGGCGGCGAGGTCCATGCGGGCAATGCGACCCTTGGCGATGCCGGCGCCGACGACATGGCCGTAGGCAGGATCGGCCACGACATCATGTCGCTCATAGGCATAGGGCGCGGTGCCGGTGGTCTTGAGCGGGCCGTCAATGCGGTCGAGCGGTTGACCGACGATCTTCAGGCGATCGATCGGATTGGCGCCGGCGGGCGTTTCGAACTTCATGGCTCAGCCCTTTGCTTGCATGAGGACCGCGCCGAGCGTGCGCTCGACCAGGGTGATCTTGAACCCGTTGTCCCGCGTCGGTCGGGCACCGGCGAGCAGGCGCTCGGTGACGGCGCGGGCGCCGCGCGGCAACGCGGCGTCCGCCTCGACGCTGCGCCAGGGCTTGGGGGCGACGCCGCCCACGGCGACCCGGCCCGAGCCGTCCGGTTGCACGATGGCGCCGATCGAGACCAGAGCGAACGCGTAGGAGGCGCGGTCGCGCACTTTGCGGTAGATATGCGTGCCGCCGGGTGGCTGGGGCAGAACCACCGCCGTGATCAGCTCGCCCGCAGCGAGCGTGGTCTCGATGTGCGGAGTATCCCCCGGCAGGCGGTGGAAATCCGCCATCGCGATGCGCCGCGCCGTCCCGTCCGGGCGCATCGTCTCGATCTCCGCGTCGAGCGCCCGCAGCGCGACCGCCATGTCGCTGGGGTGCGTGGCGATACAGGCCGTGCTCGTGCCGATCACGCCCAGCTGCCGCGTAATGCCGCCGATGGCCGCGCAGCCGCTGCCGGGCAGGCGCTTGTTGCAGGGCTGAGCCGTGTCGTAAAAATAGGGACAGCGCGTGCGCTGAAGCAGGTTGCCCGCCGTCGTCGCCTTGTTGCGCAGCTGGCCCGAGGCGCCCGCCAGCAACGCACGAGACAAAAGCGCATAGTCGCGTCGCACGCGGGCATCCGCGGCAAGCGCGGTGTTGCTGACCAGCGCGCCGATGCGCAGGCCACCCTCCGACGTGGGTTCGATGGTATCGAGACCGAGCCGGTTGACATCGATGAGGTGAGCCGGGGTCTCGATCTGGAGCTTCATCAGATCGAGCAGGTTGGTGCCGCCCGCGATGAATTTCGCGCCGGGTGTACGGGCCGCCGCCGCGGCGGCTTCGGCGGGCGAGCGGGCCCGTTCGTAGCTGAAGGGCTTCATGCCGGCCTCCCCGCCACTTCGGTGATGGCTTCGATGATGTTGGAATAGGCGCCGCAGCGACAGATATTGCCGCTCATCCGTTCCCGCAGCTCGTCGTTCGAGAGCGCCGGCGCGCTCAGAAGATCGCCGGTGACATGACTGGGGATGCCCGCCTTGATCTCGCCGAGCACCGCCACGGCCGAGCAGATCTGGCCGGGGGTGCAATAGCCGCACTGATAGCCGTCGTGCCTGACGAAGGCGGCCTGCATCGGGTGCAGCTTTCCGGGCACCCCCAAGCCCTCGATTGTGGTCACGCTGGCTCCCTCGTGCATGACCGCGAGGGTGAGGCAGGAATTGATCCGCACGCCGTCCACCATGACCGTGCATGCACCGCACTGGCCATGGTCGCAGCCCTTCTTGGTGCCGGTGAGGTGAAGATGCTCCCGCAAGGCGTCCAGCAGAGACGTGCGGGTGTCCAGATCCAGCTCGCGCGGTTCACCGTTTACGGTGAAGCGGACCGCCGTGCGAACGGGAGCCGATACGGGCTCGCTCGCGGATGAACGAAGATTTTCGGCCTCTTCAGCATGGACATGGGAAACGGCCGTGCCGGCGGCGATCGTTGCAACACCGGCGGCGATGAGATCGCGCCGCGAGATGCCTGGTTCGGAAAGCCTCTGCATATCTGATCCGATCCTTCTCGGCCGGGGCCGGGGTGAATTCCGCCCGCCCGCGGGAGATCGATCGGTCACCGCGGGCCCCACGAACTGAATGCGCGTGCCGCGGATGGGTTCCCGGACCATCGCGCCCAATCGCGTGGCGGGGCCCTCGCCGCTGGTGGCGGCGGCCGGATTTTGAGAACGCACGCGCGGGTGGCGCAGGCACAGAACCGGCGGCGCCCTTTGGGCCTGGCGGGGAAGCGCAGGCCCGAGCATGGGCGGGCCCGCGCCGGCAATGGCGCCGCCGCTTCAGCGAACACATATGCGTGGGGTGGGGGCTGGGGGCTGGGTTTTGGCCGGCGCCGTGGTCGCACCGTCATCGCCCGGAAGGCCGCATCAGTCCGCGGCTTCCTCCGGCCATTGTTCGTGGCGCAGCGTCGCCTTGATCTTCTTGAAGCGCTCCACCGCCGCCGGACCCCGTTGCAAGGCAACGCCCGTGGCGAGCGCATCCACGATGGCCATATGGGCGATGCGCGTGGTCATGGGGGCATAGATGAAGGTGTCTTCCTCGGTATCGATGTTCACCACCACATGGGCGATGCGCGCGAGGCGCGAGCCGGTGCGGGTGACGCAGACGATGCTTGCGCCGTTCGCCTTCGCGACTTCCGCGGTGCGCAGCAATTCCTTCTGCTGGCCATGATAGGAGAACATCAGCGCCACATCCCCGCTCTTCAGCGTCGCCGCCGCCATGGTCTGCAGGGACGAGTCCATATGGTGCACCACGGGAATGTCGAAGCGCAGGAATTTTTGCTGCGCATCGAGGCCGACCGCGCTGGTGAGGCCGAGCGCGAACACGTCGATTCGCTTCGCGGAATTGAGCAATTGGACCGCCTCTTCCATGGCGGCGAAATTGATGCGCTCGCGCACCGAGCCCAGCGTGTTGATGGCGCTGTTGAAGACCTTCGAGGTGATGCCGAGCATGTCATCCCCGGCCTCGATGTCGGCATGCACATAGGGCGTGCCGGAGACCAGGCTCTGCGCCAGTTTCAGCTTGAAGTCCGGAAACCCGTCACAGCCGATGGCGCGGCAGAAGCGCAGGATCGTCGGCTCGCTCACGTCCACCTCGGCGGAGAGGGAGGCGATGCTCATGTGGATGACCGGGCTCGGCGCCGCGAGAATGAGATCCGCGACCTTCTGCTCCGATTTGCGCAGCTGCGGGCGCACCTCGTCGATACGCCGAAGCAGATTCATCCGTGCCGTCATCCCGCCCTCCTGGGATCTCAACTGATACACGCCAGGAGCGCGTTCGCCAAATTGTAGCTAAGTTACATATTCCGTTGGAATTGCGGAAAAGCAATTTCCGCTGAGGAACGGCGATGGCGGCCGGCAAGGTCAAGAATACCAGGAAATTGCGGGCTCATATGGATTTTAGATCGGGAGATATGCTTCCGACCGGTTTCGAGGCCGACCCAAAAAAATGTTTGAAAATTCCAAAACCGCGATATGATTGCGCGGCACGGGCGAACGCCAATCAAACGCCCGGCCAATAAACTGGGAGGAAACGGTGGCGTCTGCTGCGTTCTACGCGGCGCGCGGCCTTCGTGCCGGCGCGGTCTGCGCTCTGCTGGCAACGGGATTTCACGCCCCCGCTTTTGCCAAGGATACCCTGGTGGTCATGGGCCACAAGGTGCACCAGGATTCCGCCACCGTCGGACCCGGCGGCGATGTCACCGCGCAATGGAAGCAGGCGAAGGACGCCGGCGTCGACTGGATCACCCTCGGCACCGACCCGCTGCGCGAGCGGCTGTTTCGCGAGCTCAGCCTCGGCACCACCTCGGTCAATGTGGGTTTCATCCTGAATACCCAGGCCACGCCCCAGATCGCCAAGCTGTTCGAGCCGCTGAACGATTATCTCGCCAAGGATCCGATCGAGAATTGGGACGACGTGGTCAAGGGGCCGGTCGCGGCGCTGACCTTCGATGGAAAGATCTATGCGATCCCCTATCGGCAGGCAACGCAAGGCCTGAACTATAACGAAGCCATCTTCGAGGAGCGCGGCGTTACCGGGCCGCCGAAAACCATCGAGGAGGTGCTGGACGACGCGCGCAAGCTCACCTTCACACGGCCGGACGGCACGAAGGTCTATGGCCTCGTGCTCGGCGCCTATTCGCACCAGCTCACCTTGCTGCGGGCCATGGGCGGCGAATTCATCACGCCCGACCTGAAATTCGGCGATACCGCGAAGCTCGCCGCCTATTTCGCCACCATCCGCGCCCTCTTCAAGGACGGCGTGCTGCCCGAGGCGACCCCCACGTTCGACCAGAACACACCACTGGAATGGATGCTGCAAGGCCGGGCGGCAATGGTGATCTATCCGACCGCCCGCAATGCCCAGATGAACAATCCGAGCATGTCCAAGTATCCCGGCCGCATCACCACGATAGCCGTGCCGCCGGCGAAGGACAGCGGCCTGGCAACGGCGCCGGGCCAATATGAATTCTGGGCCATGGGCATTCCGAAGAACAGCAAGAACAAGGATCTGTCCTGGAGCTTCATCAAGCAGCTCTCGTCCCCCGACAGCACGATCCGCGAGACCTTGAACGGCAACGGGCCGATCCGCGCCTCCACCTATGACGACCCGCGCGTGCGCAAGGCCATGCCCTATGCCGATGACGAGCGAAAGGCATTCCTCTCCGGCTCCTTGCCCATTCCAACCTTCGACAATGCCACGAAGGCGGCCGACATCTGGAAAGAGACATTCGAGGCGGTGATGCTCGGCCTGGTGGAACCCCAGGCGGCCGCGGACCAGCTCAAGCGACGCATCCAGCCGCTACTGCCCAAATGAGCCGCCCTCCCCGTCCCTGATCGGGGAAGGAAAAGGTGCGAGAACGACATGCGGCCGGAATGCCGAAGCCGTCCGCTCGCCCGCGCCTTCGCTTCTTCCCCTTTCCGCATGACGCGGAGCGGCCCGTTCAAAGTTCATGAGAGGCTTGCATGCGCCGGCTCAGTGCCATCCCCTTTCTGCTGACATCGCCGGCCAACGCGCTTTCCGGCATCTTCATCGTGATCCCGGCGATCTATGTGCTCGTGCTGAGCTTTTCGGCGTCGAGCTATGGCACCGCGCCGACCTTCGTCGGCCTTGCCAATTACGCCACGCTGCTGAGCGATCCGTATTTCTGGCGGGCGTCCTGGAACACGTTCATCGTCGTCAACGCCGTGGTCTATATCGAGCTGGCGCTGGCGCTCGGGCTCACCGTCCTGCTCATGTCCACGCACCATTTTCGGCGCACCATCATCACGCTGCTTCTCTTGCCCTATGCCGTAAGCGAGGTGGTGGGCGTGCTCATGGTGAAGTTCATGTTCGACCCCGGCGTCGGCATGGCGTCGCGGGCGCTCACCAGCCTCGGCCTGCCGGAAATCGCCTGGACCACGCAGCCAAACCAGGCGCTCGCCCTGGTGATCCTGCTCAGCGTCTGGCACCATGTGCCCTTCACCTTCCTGATCGTCTACACCGCGCGGCTGAGCTTGCCGGGCGAGCTTTACGAGGCGGCGCGGGTGGACGGGGCCAACGCCTGGCGGCGCTTCACGAACGTCACCTTCCCGCTGTTGCTTCCCGCGGTGCTCATCGCGCTTCTGTTCCGCTACATCTTCGCCTTCCGCATCTTCGTCGAGGTCTGGCTGCTGACCCGCGGGGGCCCCGCGCGGCAGACCGAGGTGCTCGCCGTCTATCTCTACAAATCGGCCTTCAGCTACGACGATTTCGGCCTCGCCGCGGCGACCGCCTGGGCCATGGTCATCCTGTCTCTTCTTATCGCGACACCGTATCTGCGGCTCATGTACAAGAGGATGTTCGTCGATGCGCGCTAAACGGCTGCTCAAGTCTCTCGGCACCGCCGGGCGCTGGGTGGCGCTCGGCGTGTTCCTGGCCTGGTCGATCTTCCCGCTTTATCTGGTGGTCGCCTCCTCGTTCAAGCCGGCCCGAGATATATTCGAGGTTCCGCCGCGTTTGATCTTCCAGCCGACGCTGGAAAACTACGTCCGCCTCTGGAACGACTGGCCGGTCTTCTTCGACGGGCTGATCAACAGCATCATCGTAACCGTGGGCGCGACGCTTCTCACCATCGTCGCATCGGCGCTTGCAGGCTGGGTGTTCTCGCGTTTTTCGAGCCGCTTCCTGACGCTCTCCGCCTTCTCCATGATCGTGCTGCGCCTTCTGCCGCCCATCGTGATTACTTTGCCGCTGTTTCCGCTGGTGAATTATGTGGGGCTCAACGACACGCATCTCATCCTGATCCTGCTGTACGCCACCTTCTTCATCAGTCTCGGCTCATGGATCATGAAGGCCTCATTCGACCAGGTTCCGCGCGAACTGGAGGAGGCCGGGGCGGTGGACGGCGCGTCGTTCGTCGAAATCCTGCGCCACATCTCCATGCCACTGGGGGTGCCGGGGATGATCGCGGCGGGAGTCTTCGTCTTCATCTTCGCCTGGAATGAATATCTCTTCGCCTTCATCTTCACGACCACGGCGGCGAAGACCGCACCGGTGGTGCTCAGCGAAATCATGGGATCGGCCACGGGGGTGGATTGGGGCGTGCTGTTCGCCGCCGCAACCATCCAGCTCGTGCCCATCGTGGCCGTCCTCATCCTTGCCCAGAGATACCTCATCGAGGGTCTCACCTCGGGATCGGTAAAGGGCTGATTTTTTTCGATCCCGACGGATTTTTGAAACAGGAGAAAAGTCATCATGACGACGCTACGCCAGGATTTCGATGTGGTGGTTGTGGGCGCGGGCATGGCAGGCGTGTGCGCCGCCATCGCGGCCGCGCGCAACGGCTCGAAAACCCTTCTCATCGACCGCTATACGTTTCTCGGCGGCAACGTGACCGCAGGTTTGCTGGGCAATTTCCTGACCTTCCACAATATGAAGGGTGAGAAGATCTGCGATGGCATCGCCCAGGAGGTGGTCGATGGCTGCATCGCCATCGGCGGCGCCTTCAAGGAGCACGACGGGCATCTGCCAAACGCTTATGGCAATGCCTATTCGGTGACGCCCATCGACGGTGAGGCGCTGAAGCTGGTGGCGCAGAAGATGTGCCTGGAAGCGGGCGTCACCCTCGCGCTCAATACCTACACCATGGGCCCCCTGATGGAGGGCGAGCGGGTCACCGGCGTGCGCGCGGTGAACAAGAGCGGCGAAATCGAGTACGGCGCCAAGATCGTCATCGATTGCAGCGGCGATGCGGACGTGGTGGCGAAGGGCGGCGGCGCCGTGTTGCAGGGCGACAGCCAGGGCCGCACCATGTCCATCAGCCTGTTCTCGCGCCTCGGCAATGTGGACCTGCAGAAGCATTTTGAATATGTGAAGGAAAATCCGCAGGAATTCATGCTCGCGGAAGATCCCTATATCGGCAAGACCAAGGCCGAGAAGGCTGCCGAGCTGAAGGAATGGAAGGATTTTCCCCTCGTCACCGGCCATTATACCGCGGTGAAGGAAGCGCAGAAAAAAGGCGAGTTCCATCCGAACCGCCAGCGCGTCGTCTTCAGCATCACGCCCATTCCGGGCGTCGTGACGCTCAATTCAACCTCCATGCTTGGCCTCAACCCGGTGGATGGCGATGATTTGACAAAGGCCGCCATCGAGGGGCGCGAGCAGATCTACAAGGTGGCGGATTTCTACAAGAAGTATGTGCCGGGCTTCGAGAATTCCTTCGTGCTCGATTCCGCGTCCGCGCTCGGTGTACGCGAGAGCCGGCGCATCGTCGGCATGGAAACTCTCACCGACGACTGGTGCGTGGCCGGCACGAAGAGCGAGCGCGACATCGCGCGCGGCGCCTATTGCCTGGATGTGCATCAGGCATCCGGCATCATCGAGCACAAGCATGTGGAAGGCGGGGAATCCTATGGCATTCCCTACGGCTGCCTCGTGCCCGTCGCGCTCGACGGCGTGCTGGTGGCCGGACGCTGCCTGTCGTCCGAGCGTTTCGCCAACGGCTCGGCGCGCAATCAGGCCCATGTCCAGGCGATGGGACAGGCGGCGGGCACCGCCGCGGCCATGTGCGTAAAGGGCAACACCCAGCCGCGCCATGTGGACGTGGATGCGCTGCGCCAGAGCCTGACGCGGCAAGGCGCCATCGTCTGACCCGCAGAGGCGAGGAACATCCCATGGCGTCGATCCAATTGAACGCGGTCGCCAAGCGCTTCGGCACGATCGAGGTGCTGCGGTCCCTCGACCTCGAAATCCCGGACCGCAAGCTCACGGTCCTGCTGGGACCGTCGGGGTGCGGAAAATCCACCCTCCTGCGACTGGTGGCGGGGCTGGAGGAGGTGTCTTCCGGCGAGATCCGGATCGACGGCACCGTGGTGAACGACCTCGGCCCGAAGGAACGGGGCTGCGCCATGGTGTTCCAGAATTATGCGCTCTACCCGCATAAATCGGTGTTCGAGAACCTCGCCTTTCCGCTTCGCATGGAGCGGAAGGGCGCCGTCGAGATCAAGCGGCGGGTGGAGGAGATCGCCCGCCAGCTCCACATCTCCGAGCTGCTGGATCGTCGCCCGAAGGACCTTTCCGGCGGCCAGCGGCAGCGCGTCGCCATGGGCCGGGCCATGATCCGCCAGCCCAAGGTGTTCCTGTTCGACGAACCCTTGTCGAACCTCGACGCGGAGCTGCGCGTGCGCCTGCGGCTGGAGATCAGCCGCCTGCAACGCGAGCTTTCCGCCACGATGATCTTCGTCACCCACGACCAGGTGGAGGCGATGACCCTCGCCGACCGGATCGTCATCCTGCGCGGTGGCGTCATCCAGCAGGTTGGCGCACCGCTCGAGATCTACCGCAAGCCGGCGAACCGGTTCGTCGCCGGCTTCATCGGCTCGCCTGCCATGAATATGTTCGATGTCGCGGACATCAGGAGCGATGCCCACGAGACGGCGTTCGTCTTGAAAAGCGGCGCCGTGGTGAAAATCGGCCGGCGGCTGCCGGAGCCCGCGACGCACATCGGGATCAGGCCCGAGCACGTTGTCCTTGACGGGCCTCCGGCCGAAAACAGCTTGAGCTTCGAGGCCGGCACGCTTCGCGTGATGGGGATCGAGAACCTCGGCGATCGCAGCTATTGCCATCTCGTCACCCCCGTCGGTCCCCTGAGCGTCCTCGTGCCGGCGGGGTATGCGATGGATCTCAATCGCCCCCACACCGTGGGCTACGGCGCCGATGACCTTCACCCCTTCGACAAAAATGGCGATGCTGTTTGACCCGGAACCGCTTGATCGGAAATGAAAATCACGCGCGCGTCGGTCCCGGCGGAAAAGGCGGCCAGGTCATCTCAGCTCACCTCGGGCGTTGGTCTGCGGCCATGATCGTGCCCGTCCGCGGTCCCATTTGATCGGCGCCCATGCGGACCTGCCGCTTCACGGCGTCAGGCACCATGATGATGTGACATTTCCCGTGATTCGCCAAGATTTCGACGACGCGGCATTCGGCGACTTTGCCGTGCGCACAGCCATCGACCATGCGCTCGAGTTCCTTGCGGAGTGCGGTCAGGCTCGCGATCCGCTGCTCCACGTCGCCAAGGCGCGCGCGGGCGATCTCGTCTGCGGCGGCACAGGGCTGCTCGGGCTCATCGCCGGCCGCATTTCGCGCCGCGCTACCTATAAGCGGGCGTGTCCACGTCCAGGCCCGCTTGTGAAGGCCGCATCGGCCCTCAGCGCCGCGGCGTGGTGTCCGCGCGGACGATGCGGGCAAAATGCTTCATGCGCTCAAACGGCACTTCGATATATTTCCACATCACGAACGCCACGAGCATGATCGGGATCATCGAGAGCGCGAGCTGAACATAGGCCTCGCCCATATTCTGCGCCTGGGCCGTGTGGCGTGCGAACGAAACGATCAACGGCTCATGCCAGACATAGATGGCATAGGTCATCAGACCCAGCCAGCCGATGGCCCGCCCGGGAAGCGACAGAAGCGTGGGCTGCGGATGTGCGGGCGATACTTCGAACAGGAAGATCACGGCGCAGACGCAGAGCGCCACCAGCGTGGGCGTAGCCTGGAACAGGAAGGCATGCCAGAACGGCTTTTCGATCACCATGCCCTGGGCTGAGATCCAGGACATGACAGCAACGGCGAGCGCCAACACGACATACCCTGCAAAAGCGGCAAAGTATGTTCCTGTCCCCAGTCTCCCGGACAGCAGGACATTGAGCATAAACCCCATCATGAACAGATCGATATTTCCGATAAGTGTTTTGTAAACTTCCCTGTGCCAGAGCCCCCACCCGAACACCTCGATAGATCCGAACCTGAAAGCGAGACCGAATGCAACAATCGCGATCAGGCATAGAACGACGTTTCTGGGAACGCTCGTTATTTTCGATATCTGGAAGAATATAAGGGGTGCGAGCATGTAAAACTGCATTTCCGTACATATGGACCAAAGCGCCCCAATGGGGTTGATATCCAGCTCTCCATCATTATCAAGCAATAAAATCCTTATGACGGAGGGAAAATTCTCCCCAAGAAATACGCCGGGCAGTTCGAACGCAAACACAAAAAGTATGGACACCCAATAGATCGGCACGATTCGCAGCACGCGATTTCTATAAAACGCAAATATTCCCTCATGGGAGAGCGGATAACGTTCGAGAAAGAACGCCTTGCCCATCAGGTATCCGGAGAGGGTGAAGAACACCCAGACGCCGCCCCACGGCGACGCGGACAAGATCCCCGATAGGCCGTTCTGCTGCACCATTTGCTGGAAATCCGCAGGACGAAACGCGATCATGATCCCATGCCCGACGACCACCAGGGCGCAGGCAATGGCTCTCAACACCAGAAGCGGATCATAGGCCCGGCGGACAGCCGGACCGCGTGGTGCCGCCGCGACGGCTGGCCATCGGGCGTAGCGAACCGACACCAGAACCGCGCCGACCAAAATGGCTTTCAGGGCGAGAATGATGAGAAGGGCCGTGTTTCTTGATGGCGCAGACCCGAGGTTCACATGCACATCCGCGATCGCCCCGCCAAAGGGGCGCGTCAGGCTGAATCCAGACCCGACCACGATATTGTTCACCCTGAAATTCGGGCGATAATCCAGAGCGGAGAGGACATGTCTTCCGTCGATTGCGGCAGATAATGAACTCCCCCGGATGGCGGACAGACTAAAATCATACCATCTTCCGACCTCTATCGCGTCCGACAAAGCAAATCCCTTTAGTTTTGTGGCATCCGAACTTTCAGGGAGCACAAGACCGAGAGCAGGCCCACCCATTTCTGCTCGTATTCCCGAATTCACGTCGGCTGTCTGAAATAGATTATCGAGTTCCGGCGTTTTATTTAATTTAAAGCGGAACGAGACTCTGAAATAATTGATTTTATCGGCATATTTTTTGTCGACCGCAAAATGATAGATGTTCTCCCCCTCCGCTTTCGACATCGTGTAAGGAACGGATGTTGAGAATATTTTTTGAACGATAATTGTCAGCGGGCGCTCGAACAGAAATACCAGAAGCAACGAAACGCAAATCAGCAGCGGCACGATCGGCGCGAGAGCTATCCGGTCTCTGGGCTCGATTTGATTATGCATTGAAAATTGCATCCTCTTGCAGCAGCGGCGGTTTGGCACACTTTGCGTGGGCCGACAAGCCGCCTGCGCGTCGCATGGCGACCCTCTTTTTGGTTTTACTTATTGATATTACTTGATTTTTTACTCACGCACGCCTGCCCCGCAGGCCATGGCGCTACGCGACAAACCATGGGAGGGGTTTCGAAACTCTTCTCCACCTCTTCCCGACCCCCACTGCCCCCGCGGTGAGAACCTCTTGCGCCGAACTCCGGGCGCGCAGCGGCCGGCGGCGCCCCTCCCCTTCCGGGGATTGCTTCACCCCTCCGGCGCAACCAGCGGACATCCTTGAAAAGACGCTGCGCGTCGGCAAAAGGATCCCGCCCCCCGCTCTTTGGCCCGCCCCCGGTGACGCGCCTTCAAAGCCCTGCTATCCAAAGCAAAGCTTCCGCGACAAGCGGCGTGTGGGGTGGGTCTCTTTCGGGGGCGGGAGATGGATTTGCCATTGGGGGAGCGGGCCGGCGAAGAGCGGTCCGCACGTGCGTCGCGTTTTCTGGCATCGCGTTTTCTGGCATCCACATCGCTGGCATCCACATCGCTTGCATCTGCCGTTCTCGGCGGCTCGCTGGCGCTCCTGCTCTCCACCAGCGGCGCGGCGGGGCAAGGCTTCACCTGCGTCGCCACCGCCTGCCTCACCGATAATGCGACCTGGTACACGGCCGACAGCAACGGCACGCAGGGGACGAATTCGTCGGACAATGATTATCCCGGCGGACCGGGCAATCCCGGTGCCCTGGCTCAGGTCGGCAACGCGTCGGCCACCGCGATCGCCATCTACGCCACTTCGATCGGCGGCCTGGGCGGCAGCGGCGCCGAGGCGGGCCTCGACGGCGACCATTTCCTCAATGGCCCTTCCAACGGCGGTTCCGGCGGCACGGGGAACATCGCCGACGCCACCAACAGCGGCATCATTTCCATTCCGGCGGGCGCCGCGACCGTGCGTTCGGCGGTCAATGCCGATGCCTCGGGCGGCGGCGGCGGCGCCAGCCAGGGCGGATCCGGCTCCAACGGAGGCTCGGACGGCGGCTCCGGCGGCGCGGCGGGCACCGCGACCGCCATCAACAGCGGCAGCCTGACCCTGGTCTCGAACACCGCCAGCGGCCTCGTTTCCGTCGCCAATGGCGGCAATGGCGCGATGGGCGGCGACGGCGGCTTCGCCTCCGGCGCGGGCAATGGCGGCGGTGGCGGCAATGGCGGAACGGCAAACGCCACCAATACCGCAGGCGCCACGATCAGCACCGCAGGGTCGGACGCGGCGGCGATCCTGCTTTATGCGATGGGCGGGGCCGGCGCCAAAGGAGAGGGGCCGGGAAACTCGTATGGCGCCGGCAGCGCCGGCGGCGGCGGCAATGCCGGCACCATCGTCGCCACCAACAACGGCAGCCTCACCACATCGGGCGATAGCTCCGCCGGCATTTGGGCGGCCGCCGTCGGCGGCAGCGGCGGCGCGGGCGGCGACGACGAAGGGTCCGGCTCCGCCGGAGCCGCGGGCGGAACCGGCGGCAGCGTCACCCTCGTGAATTCCGGCACCATCCGCACCAGCGGGGGATCGTCCTATGGCCTCGGCGCCGACGCGGCGGGCGGCGATGGCGGGCACGGCGGCTATGGCGCCAGCGAATACAATTCCATGGGCTCCAGCGGCGGCGCCGGGCTCACGGGCGGCACCGCCGCCATCAGCACCACGGCCACCTCCACCATCCTGACCAGCGGCGCGTCGTCTTTCGGCATCTATGCCCAGGCGAACGGCGGCAAGGGCGGCAAGGGCGGCGGTCAGGACGCCGGGGCCGACGCGCCGGGCGCGGGCGGAAGCGGCGGAAACGCCGGCACGGCCGGCGTCACCCTGCTCGGCACGGTCGCGACCTCGGGCGCCGAAGCGCCGGGCATCGGCGTGCTGGCCGTCGGCGGGGATGGCGGCCTCAGCGGCGCGCATGCCAGCGGCAGCAAGGGCGGAGACGGCGGCACGGCCGTCGCCAGCGTCTATATTACGGCCAATGCCAATGGCGCGCCCACAACCTCCGGCACCAAGTCGGACGGACTTCTGGTGAAGGCGAACGGCGGCAAGGGCGGCGCGGCGGATACCGGCGGCATCGGCGGCAATGGCGGGTCGGCGGCGGCATTCGTCACCGGCACGCTCGCGACCACGGGCGACACCGCCGCGTCGGCGGTGCGGGCAGAGGCGGATGGCGGCGCGGCGGGGGCCAGCACCGCCTCGCGCGACAATGGCGGCAGCCTCGGCGGAACCGGCGGCAGCGCCAACGTGACCCTGGGGACGCCCCAGGGCGGGGTGGCCCTGCTCTCCACCACCGGCACCTCCTCCCCGGCCGCCGCCGCGATGAGCCGCGGCGGGGCGGGCTCGGCGGCATCGCCCGGAGACGGCGAAGGCGACGGCGGCAACGGCGGGGCGGGCGGGGGCGGCGGCACAGCCACCCTGCTCACTTACGCCGGCAGCATCGTGACGGCCACGGGCGCAAGGTCCGAGGGGCTCCATGCCTCCAGCGATGGCGGGGTGGGCGGCCAGGGCGGCAGCTTTTCCTTCGGCGGCACCGGCGGCACCGGGGGCACCACGCAAGTCACAAACGCCGCCGCGATCACCACCGGCGGACAGTCCGGCGCTGGCCTCCTCGCCACCGCCAACGGCGGGGACGGCGGCAGCAATCCGCACCCGGATTCGAGCAATCTCCAGGGCTATGGCGGAAACGGCGGCGGCGGCGGCGCGGTGACCGTCACCAACAGCGGGACGATCCTCACCACCGGCGCGGCGTCCGACGGCATCCTGGCAAAGGCGAACGGCGGGGCCGCCGGCACGGCGGCGCTGGGCGATGGTTTTGCGGGAGCCGGCGGGTCGGTCACCGTCACGACCACCGCCTCGTCGGTGATCGCGACCCGGGGCGCCTCGTCCTCGGCGATCCGGGCGGATGCCTCGGGCGGCACAGGCGGATCGGTCACCGTCACCGCCGGCGGCGTCATTTCCACCGGTGCCGCGAGTTCCCCGGCGCTGCGCGCCACCAGCCACGGCGGCATCAGCACCACCGCCGGCGTGGGCGGAGCGGGCGGCGCAGTGACCGTCACCGCCAATCTCGCCCTGCCCGGCAGCGGCGCCACGACGGCGGCGGAAAGCTCGGCCGGCCTGCTGCTCGAATCCACCGGCGGCGCGGGCGCCGGGGCCAGCTCCGGCAGCGCGGGCGGCGCCGGCGGCGCCGTCACGCTCAATCTCACCGGAAGCGTCGTCACCGGCACGAGTCTCGCGGGCGGCAACTACACCCACTCCCCTGCGGCGTGGATCGCCAGCACGGGTGGCGCGGGCGGCGCGGCGGTGGACGGCACCGGCGCCCATGGCGGGGCGGGCGGCGGGGCGGTCGCGGCAACCCTGAATTTCGGCAACTCTTCCGGCGCCGTGGCCCAGGCGGTGACCTACGGCATCGGTTCGCCCGCGCTCGGCGCGCTCAGCCAGGGCGGCGCCGGGGGCGACGGCGCAGAGGCCAATGCGGGCGACGCCAACGGCGGCAGAGGCGGGGCCGGCGGCAGCGCCGGCAACAGCGTGGTGACCGCCTATGCCGGCACGTCCGTGACCACCTACGGCGCCGCCTCGTCCGGCCTCGTGGCGATCAGCGCGGGCGGCAATGCCGGGTCCGGCTCCCAGCAGAACGGCACGGTGGGCAATGCCGGCAGTGGCGGGGCCGGCGGCAACGGCGATACGGTATTCGTCACCAATGCCGCAGCCATCACCACCTATGGCACGTCCTCCTACGGCATCTATGCCGCCGCGCTCGGCGGCAACGGCGGCGCCGGCGGCCTCTCGTCGGAGACGTTCGATTCCGACGGCGGCGCGGGCGGGGATGGCGGCTCGGGCGGCTCCGTCTCGGTGGACTTCGCGGTGACGGTGACCAATTCCGCCACCATCACCACCAGCGGCACCGCCGGCTATGGCATCTACGGCCTCAGCCAGGGCGGCGGCGGCGGCGCCGGTGGGGCGGCCAACGGACATGTCTACGAACAGGGCGGCAATGCGGGAAGCGGCGGGGCGGGCGCCGGCATTTCGCTCACCAACACGGGCACCATCACCACCTCGGGCAACCAGGGCTACGGCATGTTCGGCCAGTCCATCGGCGGCGGCGGGGATTCCGGCGGGGCGGTCAACGGGCTCGGGCCGATCTCCATCACGGTGGGCGGCAACGGCAGCGGCGGCGGGGCGGGCGGCGGGCTGAACCTGCTCAATGCCGGGCTGATCGCCACCACCAATGATTCCGCCATCGGCATGTATGCGCTGAGCGTCGGCGGCGCGGGCGGAGCGGGCGGCACGGTCGGCACCACGTCGGCCTCCTTCGTGGTGCCGAGCGTGGCGGTGGCGTTGGGCGGCGGCGGCGGCTTCGGCGGCAATGGGGGCGCCATCGGGGTCACCAACGCCGGGACCATCACCACCCAGGGCCTGGACGCGGCCGGCATCGCCGCGCTCAGCATCGGCGGCGGCGGCGGTTCGGGCGGCAATGCGGATTCCAGCTCCTACAGCCTCGGCTATGGAGAAGTGCCGAACATCGGCGTCACCATCGGCATCGGCGGCACCGGCGCCTATGGCGGCAACGGCGGCCAGATCACCGCCGCCAACCTCAATTACATCAGCACCCAGAGCGACCAGGCCTATGCCATCCTCGCCCAATCCATCGGCGGCGGCGGCGGCAATGGCGGCAATGCGGCGACCTCCACCTACACCTATGGCTCCTCGCTGGTCCTCGCCCTCTCGGTGAGCGTGGGCGGCGGCGGCGGTGGCGGTGGCATCGGCCAGGGCGTCACCGTCCTCAACAATGCCAATGCGACGCTGAGCACCGCCGGCTTCGCGGCCGACGCGATCTATGCCGCCAGCATTGGCGGCGGCGGCGGCAATGGCGGCACCGGCACGGCCGCGACCTCGGTGAGCCTGCCCTGGTCCTGGTCGGGCCAGCAGAACGGCGTCGATCTCAGCACCAGTATCATTCCATTCTCGTTCAACGAATCCTTCGCCGCGTCCATCGGTGTCGGCGGATCCGGCGGTTCGGGCAATATCGGCGGGGCGGTGAACGTCACAAACAACGGCTTCATCAGCACCTCCGGCGTCGATGCGCGCGGCATCTTCGCCCAATCGGTGGGCGGCGGCGGCGGCACGGCGGCGGCGGGCCAGGCGGCGGGCACCGACGACTACCAGCTCAACCTCTCGGTGGGCGGCAAGGGCGGAAGCGGTGGCGACGGCGGCGCGGTGACGGTGACGAACACCGCCGGCGCCAGCATCGCGACCACCGCCGACGGGGCCCATGGCATCGAGGCGCAGTCGGTGGGCGGCGGCGGCGGCAGCGGCGGCACCGCCTCGTCCGATCCCGCGGGCGCGCTCGCCGGCGTGCTCGCCGACACGATCGAATCCGAGCTGAAGGCGATCCTCGCCGCCAAGCTCCCGGCCTATGCCGCGTCCGAGGCCCTCAAGCTCTCGTTTCCGACCACCGAGGCGAACATCGCGGTGGGCGGCGCGGGCGGCGCGGCGGGCAACGGAGGCGTGGTCACCGTCTCCAACGCCGGCACCATCACCACGCAGAACGACGCGGCCTTCGGCATCTTCGCCCAGTCGGTGGGCGGCGGCGGCGGCAATGGCGGCGGCGCCACGCTCGCGGGCAGCAACGTCATCAACGTGAATGTGGGGGTCGGCGGCGCCGGCGGCGCCGCGGGCACCGGCAATCTCGTGACCGTCACCAACACGGGCCTGATCAGCACCCAGGGCGATTCCGCCTTCGGCATCCTCGGCCAGAGCGTGGGCGGCGGCGGCGGGGTCGGCGGGCTGGCGGTGGATTCCACCAGCCTTTCGCTCACGGCCTCCATCACGGTCGGCGGCTCCACCGCCGCGAATGCGAACAACAACAATGTCCAGCAGGGCGCGACCGGCGGCGCGGACACGGTTCAGATCACCAATGCCGGGACCATCAAGACCACCGGCAGCGAATCCCATGGCATCGTCGGGCAGGCGATCGGCGGCGGCGGCGGGGTGTTCATCGTCAATCCCGAACAGCCCGGCCTGAACGGGCCGACCAACACCGAGATCGTCTCCCTGGAGAACCAGATCGTCCAGGGCCTGCTGGGCCTCGGCGTGGATCTCAACGGCATCGCCAGCGCCTATGCGCAGCAATTATATGCCGCGAGCGGCACCCTGGCGCTCACCATCGGCGGCTCGGCGCTGACGAACGGCGGCGGCGGCATCGTGAACATCACCCACACGGGCATGCTCACCACCAGCGGCGACAATGCGTTCGGCATCCTGGCCCAATCCATCGGCGGCGGCGGCGGTTTCGCGACCGACGGGGCGGGTCCGGCCATGCCGGTCACCGTGAGCGGCGGCGTCGGCGGCAGCGGGCTCGGCAATGGCGGCGGCGTGAACATCCTGCTCGGCGGCGGCAGCTCCATCCGCACCACGGGCACGGGCGCGATCGGCATCTTCGCCCAATCCATCGGCGGGGGCGGCGGCTATAGCGGCGCCATGAACACGGCCGGCATGACTGTGCTGCCGCCGAATGCCAACCCGGACCTCACGTCCATGCTCGGCGGCGCGGTGAGCATCGCCATGGCGCCGGACGCGCAGGGCGGCATGCTGATCGCCACCACCGGCGCCAATGCGCACGGCATTTTCGCCCAGAGCCTCAGCGCGGGCGGCGGCGCCATCGGTTCCACCCAGGGCATCGCGCTCCCGCCCGCCACCGGCGCCCCGCGCGCCGATTACGGCGTGTATGCCGGCGGCGCCGGGGGCGTGAGCATCGACCTTTCCGGCACCATTTCCGCCACCGGCGCAGGCGCGGCCGGCATCTTTGCCCAAAGCGGATTCCAGGCCGTGAACGGCGCCATCATCGGCGGCGGCGGCGCCATCAACGTGAACTTCACCGGCACGCTGACCGGCGGCAGCGGCACCGGCGCCGCGCTGGTGCTGCAGGGCGGAAATCCCGACAACACCGTGACCTTCGGCGCGGGCAGCAAGGTGAGCGCCCTTTCCGGCACGGCGATCATCGGCACGTACGAAGCATTCGCCATCACCAATGCCGGCACCCTCTCGGGCAATGTGGACCTCACGCAGGCCCAGGCCAGCACGTTCCAGAACGCCGCCGGCGCGCACTTCAACCCCGGCACGCTGGTGGGGCTCGGCACCAGCACCACGTTCGAGGGCGTGCCCTATGGCGGCACCTTCACCAATGCCGGAACGCTGAACCCGGGCGGCCGCAATGTGGAGCTTTCCACCATGCTGCAAGGCAGCTACGTGCAAAGCCCCGGCGGCATCCTGGGCATCGACATCAATGCCGCCGTCAATGCGGGGCAGACCAACGACGTGCTGAACGTCTCCGGCACCACGAGCCTCGGCGGCAGCGTGCAACCGCTGGTGGGCGCGAACCTTCTGCCGCTCACCTACACCATTCTCACCAGCACGGACGCGATGACCGGCAGCGCGCAGCTCCTCCAGCCGTCCGCCCTCGGGGTCGTCAGCTTCGGCCTCACCCAGGTGGACAATACGCTGCTGCTCACGCCCACGGCCAATTTCACCCCGTCGGGCGTCTCCCTCACCGCCAACGAGGCGGCGATGGCGCAGTCGCTCCAGCAATCCTGGAACGCCACGTCGACCGGACTGTCCTCGGTGTTCGCCAGCCTCGCCAATGTGCAGACCGCCGCCGGCTACGAGCGCGCCTTGCAGAACCTCTCCGGCGACCAGATGCAGGCCGCCGCCGTGAACCAGACCCGCGGCGCCCGTACCTCGCTGACGGCGGCGCTGAGCTGCCCGGTTTTCTCCGGCAGCGGAACCCTTCTCGCCGAGACCGACTGCACCTGGGCCCGGGTGATCGGCACCCGCGCGGAGCAATATTCCGACACCAGCGGCAGCGGCTTCACTCTGGATGCCCTCACCTATCGCGTCGGCACCCAGAAGGAGGTGATGACCGACTGGTTCGTGGGCGCGACCGTCGGCTATTCGGACACCTCGCTCACAACCAATAGCGGCTTCGGCTCTTCCGATGGCCAGGGCGCGGATGTCGCGCTGTCGGTGAAGCACCAGGTGGGCCCGTGGCTGTTCTCGCTCGCCGGGCACGCCGGTTTCGGCAGCTATGACAACACCCGCAACATCTTCATCGGCACCAATCGCTGGATCGCGGAAGGCAGCGCCAGCGTGTTCACCTCCGGCGCGCGGGCCCGCGCCTCCTACGAGTTCGGCTTCGCCAATTGGTACCTGCGGCCCTATGCCGATCTCGACCTGCTCTACACCTATATGCCCGGCTATTCGGAGACCCAGGCGGGGCCGCTGAACCTCTCCATCGCCTCGCTCCAGGAATGGACGCTCGCCTTCAGCCCGGCGGTGGAAATCGGCGCCCGGGTCGACCTCAGTCCGGACTATTGGCTGCGGCCCTATGGCAGCGTCGGGGTGACCTTCCTGTCCAACGACAGGCTCAACTTCCAGAGCAGCCTTGCCGGCGCCGCGCCGTCCGTGCCCGACTTCACCAATTCCGTGCCCATGCCGGCGACGCTGCTGGACCTGACGGCCGGCCTCCAGCTGGTGAATGCCAAGCGCTATGAGGTGCGGGCCGAATATAAGGCGCAGGTGGGCAATGATTTCCTCGCCCAGGAACTCAGCGCCCGCCTCTCCGTGCCGTTCTAGCGGGCGGCTTCGCGCCCGGCGGAGCCAAGAACCGACGCGACCCGCGCGCGCTTTTGACTTGAATCATACAAGCACACGCATCAAATGCCGTAGCGTAAGAATATAATGAATACATTGAGGAGCAACGCCGTGGCCTCTGTCTCAGATTTCAAGAGCATCCTTGTCGGCATCACCGAAGAAGGCACGGACCGCGCCAGTTCCGCCCTGGCCTACGGGCTCTCCTTCGCCCAGGCGGCGGGGGCGCACATCACGGTTCAGGCGGCGGCGCTGAAGGTGAGCGTGCCGCGCAGCGCCGTCGGCCATTTCGCTGCGGAACTCGCCGGCTCGGAAAATCGCCGGGTGCGGGAGGCGGCGGTCGCGACCGTGGAGCGCGCGCGCGGCGAGGCCGATGCCTCGGGCCTCACCTGCTCGGTGGAGACCCTGCAATTGCCCCTGGCGGAACTGCTGGACGCCTTCGTCGGCCAGGCGCGCGTGCATGACATCGCCGTGCTCGAAACCACGCCAGAGCCGATGGAAATCGGCCGCGACATCATCGAAAACGTGGTCACCCGCGGCGGCCGCCCGGTGCTCGCCGTGCCGCCGGGCGTGACCGCGTTCCGCGCCGAGCGCATCGTCATCGCCTGGGACGGCAGCGAGCGCGCCGCCCGCGCGGTCGCCTTCGCCCTGCCGCTGCTGAAGGCCGCGCAGGAGGTGGAAATCCTCTGCATCAAGGGCGAGAAGGATCTCGCCCACGCCGTCCCCGGCGCAGAACTCGCACCGAACCTCGCGCGGCACGGCGTGAAGGTGAGCGTGAACGACATCAGCGTGCGCGATGGCGATGCGGCCGAGACCCTGCGCGGCCAGGTGGGCCTGTTCCGCGGCGACATGGTGGTGATGGGCGCGTTCGTGCACTCGCGGCTTCAGCAATGGGTGCTCGGCGGCTTCACCCGCGCCTTGATCGAGCGTTCGCCGGTGCCGCTGTTCCTGGCGCACTGAGCCCGGCGCGCGGATCCCGCGCCACGAAGCCGGGCAATCGTCATGCCCGGCCTCGTCCCGTGCATCCGCGCGGAGCCGCCGGCGCCAGCTTTCCAAGGCGCGTGGGTTCCAAGGCGCGTGGGCGCGCGCAGGCGGCGCGGCGTCATGGCCGGGACAGGCCCGGCCATGACGCGCGAGAGACGACCACAAGAGACGGTGACCGAGAGACGGTGGCCGAGAGACCGCGGAACCGAAGGCGCCCGCTCTCAGGTCCCCCCACCCCTGACTGTCGGGGCTGAACAGCGAGGCCGAGGGGCCGGCATCGGCCGCGCCCCGGCCCTTTCTCCCGGCAGGGTTAACGCGATCTTCATCCCCGCCCTGTAGCTGCCATCGCGGCTTCAAGCACTTATGGGCCAGCGCCGTGCCGGAACGTCTCACCCGCGCCTTCGCGATGGCACGATCCCGCGCAAAAACGCCATAAGGGCCTGCCAAACACGCCACCGGCCGCCGGCGGGGAATGCCTGATTCCGCACCGGCCCGCCGGACGAATTCAAGGAAATGCCTCCCATGATCTCTCGACGGTCCCTCCTCGGTGGTCTGCTGACCGCCGGTCTCGCCGCCGCCGCGCCCATCGCCGCGTCGAGCCAGGCCGATGCCCAGATTTTCATCCAGCCGCCGCCGCCGCCGCTGCGCGTCGAGCGCCGCCCCCCGCCGCCCCGTCCCGGCTGGGTCTGGGTGTCCGGCTTCTGGACCTGGGATGCGCGGCGCCGCACTTATGTGTGGGTGCCCGGCCGCTGGGTCGCCGGCCGTCCCGGCTATCGCTATCGCGATGGCACCTGGGTGCGCCGGGGCAATACCTGGGTCTATCGCCCGGGCGGCTGGTGGCGCTGAGCCTTCCGCGCTGAACCGCGCATGAAAAAGGGACCGTTCGCCCCCCGGCGAACGGTCCCTCTGCTTTTCAGTCCGATGGACCGGCCGCTCAGGCGGTCGGCGCAGCCGGCGCGGCGCCGACGGCCGGCGCGGCGGGAGTCTCGGAGCTGGTCTCGCCCGCCGCATGGGCGGCGAGCGCGTCGCGCAGGGCGTTTTCCTTGGTGTGGTCGAACGAGGTGCTCATCACCGTGCCGCCGACGCCGCGCAGGTCTTCCAGGACCTTGTCCGTGGTCATCTTGCGGATCAGCAGGAACAGGCCGGCGGTGCCGGGCTGAAGCGCGCCGGCGGCATCCTTCACGAACTGGTCGTTGATGCCGACATCGGTCAGCGCGCCACCGAGCGCACCCGAGGCGGCGCCGATGGCCGTGCCCACCAGCGGCATCATGAAGATGAAGCCGATCAGCGTGCCCCACAGCGCGCCGGACATGGCGCCGGTGGCGGTGGTGTTGATCAGCTGGTTCAGCTTGATGTGGCCGTTCTCATCCTTGACGGCGATGACCGCATCGCCGAGCTCGATGAGATATTCCTTCTGCATGCCCAGGATCTTGTCGCGAACCTCGACGGCCCGCTGTTCCGTGGGGAAGGCGATGAAGACAAGATCGCTCATGGCCGGTTTCCTTCAAGCTTGCTGCGTTTACGGACCGCGCCCATCCGGCGCGGCACGGCAGCTTCGGCCGCAGGTGCCGGCGGGAATTCGCCCGCCTGAAAGCCGCCCGCGCGCCGGAAGCCGGGGCATGTGTGACATGGTTTCGTGTCATTTCAAACAGCGGAAGCGCAAGCGCGGCCGCTGCGCGGCGGCTCGGATCGCGAGACGCCAAGATGACGTAAAGGAAGCGAAACCCCCGCCGGCCGGGCCGCGATCCTAGAGTTCGGACGCCAGGGCGTTGCCGGGCCGCTGCGCGTTTCGGCCGTCTGCCGCGCGCGCATCGCCCGGGATTTCACCCGGCCCGGGTTTGTGCGCGGCTTTCTTTGTCCCCGCCTTTTTGGCGCTCGCCTTCTTGGCGCTCCCCTTCTTGCTCTCACGCTTCCCATCTTCGCGCCTGTCGCCCTGCTGCGCCTTTGCGGCGGCCTTCTTGCCGGCGGCCGGCGAGGCGCTGTCGGCGTCCGGCAGCGGCGAAGCCGGCGCATGCAGAATCGGCGCAGGGCGAAGGGCAGCCGCATCCTCGGCTTTCACGGTCTGGGCTTTCGCATCCCGCGCCTTGGGGGGCGACTTCTCGGGGGGCAATTTCTTCGGCTGCGATTTCTTCGGCTGCGATTTCTTGGGCGGCGCTTTCTCGGGCGGCGCTTTTTTGGCAGACGCCGTCTCGGCCCGCGAGGCGTGTGCCCCGGCCGTTGCCGATGCCCCACCCATGGCCTCGCCCCCGGAGCCGGCCCCGCCTTCCTCGTCCGAAGACGAGTCGGCTCCCACCACCGCGGGCGAAACGCCCACCGCCTGCGGCATGGCCTTTCCGGCTTTGGCGGTCCCGGTCGCGGCGCCACCGGCCTTGGGCTTCTCGGCCTTGGATTTCCCGCCCTCGGATTTCTTGACCTCGGGCTTCTTGGCCTCGGGCTTCTTGGCCTCGGGCTTCTTGGCCTCGGGCTTCTTGGCCTCGGGCTTCTTGACCTCGGGTTTCTTGACCTCCGGCTTCTTGATCCCGGATTTCCGGGCTTCGGCTTTCTTCCCCGCGGCCTTGCCGGGGCCCGCCGCGACGGCGGGTGCGGCCGGCGCGAGATCGGCCGGCGCGGCCTCGATGGGGGAAGCCGCGGGTGCCGCCGGCGCCTTCTGCTTCGTCGAGGCCTTCCCCTTCGCGGCCGCCTTCCGTTTGGCCGCCGCCTGGGCGGCCAGTTCCTCTTCCCGCGCCGCGACCTTCGCTGCGTGTCGCGCGGTAAGCGCCGCGGCGAACTGGAGGATGATCTGGGCCAGCCCCTCTTCCTGCACCGCCGCGGCGGCGCTATCGGCACTGAACCAGAAGCCGACGCGCTCCAGCCGCTCCGGCCATTTCTTCACATAGCGCTTCACCTTCATGGGAAACACCATCACGTCGCACGGCACCGAGCGGGTGGGCGAGAGGCGCTTCTCATAGCTGTAGAGGCCGGCCGCGGCCTGCGACATGGCGCCGATCAGCCCGGCTTCCTCATAGGCTTCGCGCGCGGCCGTCTGCGGCGGCGTCAGCCCCTTGATGGGCCAGCCCTTGGGCACCACCCAGCGGCGCGTCTCGCGCGACGTGATCAGGCGAATCTGCACTTCCCCATCCTGCCGCTGCCGATACGGCAAGGCGGCATATTGCAGGCGGCGCAGCGAGGGTTTGTCGGACGTTATCGGCATTTTTTGAAAAAGAATCTCCCTCCCCTCATTATGAGGCCATGCGCTGTCATAAGGGCCCCGCCGACGAAAAAAATCATGCGCCCCCTTTCGGAACCGGCACGCCGACCCGACGTTTGACCCAATCAACGTCCCGGTGAGGCATCCTGCCCGGCGGAAAATGGAGAAGCCCATGTCCTGGCCATCCCAGGCCGCGCGTGCCGCATCGCACTCCGCACCCGACACCGAGGCCCCGCGCGCGCGTTCCAGCCTGGTCGCGGCCTATCGGGCGGTGCGCGGGGAAACCGAGCGGCGGTCCGCTCCCCTGTCCGCCGAGGACCAGATCCTCCAGTCCATGCCGGACGCGAGCCCCATCAAATGGCATCGCGCCCACACCACCTGGTTCTTCGAGCAATTCGTCCTGCGGGCGCATGCGCCGGCCTATGTGCCGTTCGACGATCGCTTCGCCTTCCTGTTCAATTCCTATTATGTCGCCGCCGGCCCGCGTCACGAGCGGCCGAAGCGCGGGCTGATCTCGCGCCCCACCGCACAGGAGGTCGGCGCCTATCGCGCCCATGTGGACGCGGCGGTGATCCCGCTGCTCGAAGAAGTGGACGCGGCTCACCTGCCCGCCCTCGCCGCGGTGATGGAGATCGGCTTCAACCACGAGCAGCAGCATCAGGAACTGATGCTGACCGACATCCTCCACGCCTTTTCCCAGAATCCCACCGACCCCGCCTATGATCCCACCTGGACCGCGCCCGCCACCGGGCCGGACGTCGGCGAGGACCCGCGCGAACAGGTGCTGGTCGCCGGCGGCCTCTATCGCATCGGCCACGAGGGGCCTGGCTTTTCGTTCGACAATGAGGGCCCCGCCCATCAGGTGCTGGTGCCGCCCACCCGGATCGACCGGCATCTCGTCACCAATGGCGACTGGCTCGCCTTCATGGAGGCCGGCGGCTATGCCGACCCGCTGCTGTGGCTGTCGGAAGGTTTCGGCGCCGCCCAGGCGGGCGGCTGGGAGGCCCCGCTCTATTGGCGGCAGGTGGACGGACAATGGTTCGCGCTCACCCTCGGCGGCCTGCGCCCGGTGGATCTCACCGCCCCGGTGTGCCACGTGAGCTATTACGAGGCCGACGCCTTCGCGCGTTTCGCCGGCCGGTCCCTGCCCACCGAAGAGGCATTCGAGGTGGCGGCCGGCAAGGGGCTGCTGGCGGACGCGTTCGGCGTGGTGTGGCAATGGACGCGCAGCTTCTACGGCGCCTATCCCGGCTACCGCGCGGCCCCCGGCGCGCTCGGCGAATACAACGGCAAGTTCATGATCAACCAGATGGTGTTGCGCGGTTCCTCGCTCGCCACGCCGCACGGCCATGAGCGCGCGACCTATCGCAATTTCTTCCATCCCCATCAGCGCTGGCAGTTCAGCGGGCTGCGCCTCGCCGACGACGCGATCTGACCTTAGGAGACATCATGTCCCTGCCCCACGCCGCCGAACGGGCCGAGCCCCTGGCCCCGAGCGCGGAATTCGCCCGCGATCTCGCCCTCGCGCTGTCCGCCCGCACCAAGCGCCTCGCACCGAAATATTTCTACGATGCCACCGGCTCGGCCCTGTTCGAGCAGATCACGCAGCTCGACGAATATTATCCCACCCGCACCGAGATCGGCATCCTGCGCGATCATGCGGAAGATCTGGCGGCCCTGCTGCCGCCCGGCGGGGTGCTGGTGGAATTCGGCAGCGGCGCCAGCGTGAAGGTGCGCCTGCTGCTGGACCGCATCCCCCATCTCGCGGCCTATGTGCCGGTGGATATTTCCGCCGAATTCCTGGAGCGCACCGCCACCGACCTGCGCCGCGCCTATCCGGGCATCGAGATCCTGCCGCTGGCGGATGATTTCACCCAGCGCTTCGCCCTGCCGCAGATGGCGCGCGGGCGGCCGCTGCTGGGCTTCTTCCCGGGCTCCACCATCGGCAATTTCGAACCGGCCGATGCCCGCGACTTCCTCGCCCATGCCCGCGAGACCCTCGGCCCCGGCAGCCGCATGATCGTCGGCGTGGACCTGGTGAAGGATCCGCGCCGGCTTCACGCCGCCTATAATGACGCGGCGGGCGTGACCGCCCGGTTCAACACGAATGTGCTCGCCCGCGCCAATCGCGAGCTGGGCACCGATTTCGAGCTTTCCGCCTTCGTGCACCGCGCCTTCTTCAACGCGCCGGCGAGCCGGATCGAGATGCACCTCGTCAGCGCGGAGGCGCAGACCGTGCACCTGGACGGGGCCGCCTATCATTTCGCGGCGGGGGAAAGCCTCCACACCGAATGCAGCTACAAATACACGCTGGAGGGGTTCGCGGACCTCGCCGCCAATGCCGGCTGGGAAAGCGAGGCGGCCTGGACCGACCCGGAGCGTCTGTTCAGCGTGCATGTGCTGGCAAGCCCGGGCTGAGATCCCCACGGCCGCGCTCAAGCATCTGAGATTTGTCCACATTCGCCGCGCCGCCGGCCGCGGCGCGGCCGCAAAAGGACTTGGCCTGCCGATTGCTTCATGGGACCTTGCGCAAAACGGGTCGCATGGGAGCGGGGGATATGCTTATCGAGGATCGCGGACCCGGCTTTCAGGGAAAGGCCACCCTGCACGGCTGGATGATCTGGGGCACCGCGGCCCTGTTCTACCTGTATGAATTCTTCGTCCGCGTCGCTCCCTCCGCCATGGAGCCGGAGCTGCAAACCCATTTCGGCCTCTCGGCGGCGGCCCTAGGCGCGGCGGCGGGCACCTATTATCTCGTCTATTCGCCCATGCAGCTCATCTCGGGCACCATCATCGACCGCTTCGGCGTGAAGCAGGTGCTGGTGGTCTCGGCGCTGATCTGCACCTCCGGCGCGTTCCTGGAGATCATCGGCTCCAGCAGCTTCTTCCTGGTGGCGGCGCGGTTCGCGCAGGGCTTCGGCTCGGCCTTCGCCTTCGTCGGCACCATGTATATCGCGGCGGAATGGTTTCCCCGCTCCATGCTGGCGCGGCTCTCGGGCCTCACCACCTCGCTCGGCATGGCGGGCGCCATCATCGGCAATGCCGGCATCGCGCGCATGGTGGAAACGCTCGGCTGGCAGAGCGCGTTGATCGGGGCAGGCTTCGTCGGCATCGCCGTCACCGCGCTGATCGTGTTCGTCATTCCGAGCCGGCCGCCCACCGGCACGGACGTGCCCCATCCCTACAAGCCCAACGTGCTGCGGGCGCTGCGCATCGTCTATGCGAACCCGCAGAGCTGGTATCTCGGCATCATCGGCGCGGCGCTCTACATGCCGCTGTCGATCCTCGGCGCGCTGTGGGGCGCGGAATATATCTCCGCCATCACCGGCGCCTCGAAGCTGGAGGCCACCGGCGCGGTGTCCATGATGTATGTGGGCTGGCTGGTGGGCGGGCCGCTCGCCGGCTACACCTCGGACAAGCTCGGCATCCGCCGGCCGATCCTGCTCTATGCCAGCGCGGCGACGCTGGTGGTGACCTTCGTGATCGCGGTCGTTCCCAACATGTCGCTGCCGGTGGCCTATCTGCTGCTGCTGCTGCTGGGGCTCGCCTCATGCTCGCAGGTGATCTGCTTCGCGACGGTGGTGGAGCATAATCCCCAGACCGTCACGGGCACCGCGCTTGCCTCCACCAACATGATCATCATGCTGCTGGGCGGGGTCGCGGAATGGGCGTTCGGCCTGGTGCTGGATCTGGTCGGCGGCTCGGGCGACACCGGGCAATATTCGGCGCAGGCCTATCATTACGCCATCCTGATGCTGCCGGCGATCTCGCTGGTAGGCCTCGCGGCGGCGATGATGGTGCGGGAAGCGAAGGAAATCGTCGGCGTGCAGGAAGCCGCCGCACCGGCGTAAGCGCTTAAAGGGCGGGGCCGTGCGGCCCTGCCCCCTTCGGCTCAGCGCATTTTCGAGCGAAGTGGATACCGGTTCGCGTGAAGAAAATGCGAAAAAGCAATGAGGAGCGTTTCATTGTGTCTGTGAAACAATGAAATGCTCAGAGCGAGGTCAGCTCGCTCTGGATGCCCTTGGAAAGCTCGGCGCCGTCGTCGAGCGTGGCGAGATAGTCCACCGCCAGCTGACGGAACCGCGGCAGGCCCTTGTAGGCCTGGATATCGGGGTGCAGGTCGCGCAGCACGCGGTGCAGCCGCTTGCCCCATTTGGGTACCCGCGCCACCTCCTCCAGGCTCGCCAGATAGCAGCGGATGCCGAACAGGATCGCGTTGGAACGCGGCAGGCGGAACAGGGTCTGCAATTCCACGCGCAGATGCACCTTGTGCCCGACGTTCTCCGGCGTGACGCTGGCCTTGTCCGGCCCCCAGACGGGATAATTCTCCGGCGAGGTATCGAGGCGGGGATTGATGGTCATGGTCCAGTTCAGCCGCCGCACCGGCGCGCCATATTGCAGGCGCAGCAGATATTTCAGCGCCCGGTCGAACACGCCCTTCTCGTGCGCCAGCGGCACCGGGCCGTGCCATTCGTGGAAGCTCATGCCGATGTCGAATTCGAACGACCAGTCGGCCTGGGTGGTGACCATGCCGCCGTCCACATAGAGATTGTCCTCGCGCTGGTCCTGCAGGGTGAAATCGCCCTGGGCCTGGCGGGTGATATATTCGAACGGCGGGCACGGCAGGGTTTCCGCCTTGCCGAAGGTGAAGCTCTGGTGGAGGCCCAGCGGCCGGTTGATCCAGGTCCACAGATCTCCCGCCTTGGTGAGCGAGAAATGCTCGGGGTAATCGGCGGCGAGGCTTTCCATGATGAGTTCGAGCGTGTCCCATTGCGCCGCCATCATGTGCGGCAGCACCTGGCAGCGCTTGGGATCTTCCGCCAGCACCTGCGCGCGCTCGCGGCATTCGGCGACATAATGCTCGTCCACGTCGAACACATGGTCATAGGCCGGGCTCGCGCCGCCCTTCACATGGGGCTCGATGTTCACCGAATACATGTACTGGTCTTCGGGAAACGGGAACGGGAAGTGCAGGATCGCCGCGCTGGAATTGCGATAGGTGAAGTCGCGGCGGAAGGTCTCGTTGGGCTTGAATTGAAGGGTCATGGAACATCCTTCCGGTCACGAAGATCAATGGCGTCTTGCAGCATCAGCGTCCCCCGCCGGAGCATCGGCACGGCGTGAGAAGCGCCCCCTCACCCCAGCCCTCTCCCCCTCGGGGAGAGGGAGCTAGCCGGGCTCACCCCAGAGAGGTGGCCGCTCGGTTTTACCTCTCCCCGACGGGGAGAGGTCGGCCGCGCAGCGGACGGGTGAGGGGGCGGAGCCTTTCCCGACGATCACGCTCGCCAAATGGGCTTCCCCACCCCCCTCCCCACCCCTCCCCCGCAAGCGGGAGAGGGAGTGCCTCGCCGCTAAAAATCCAGCACCACCTCCGCGGTGCGGGCGCGCGAAACGCAGGGCATGATGAATTTCTGCGAGGCCTTCTCCTCCGCCGAAAGGAAGTCGTCGCGATGCTCCACCTCGCCGTCGAGCACGTCGAGCTTGCATTCCCCGCAGGCCCCGCCCCGGCACAGGCAGGGTGCCGCGATGCCCTGCGCCTCGATCGCCTCCAGCAGGGTCTGGTTGTCCGCGACCTGCACCTCGATGCCGGATTTGGCCAGCACCGCCTTGAACGGCAGGCCGCCGGAGGCATCGCCGAAGCTTTCGCGATGGATCTTGCCGGCGGGCCAGCCGAGGGCGGCGGCGCTGGAGACCACCGCATCCATCAGCGCGCGCGGGCCGCAGGTATAGACATGGGTGCCGAGCGGCTGGCGCGCCAAGATCCCCGCGAGATCGAACGCCGCGCGCCCGTTGCCGTGGATGAAGATGTCCTCGCCTGCGGCGTGCGGCGCCAGCAGCTTCTCGAACACCGGCGCCTCGTCCGCCGTGCAGAGCTGGTGCAGCTCGAACCGCGCGCCGCGCGCTTTCAGCGCGGGCACATAGGACAGGAGCGGCGTGATGCCGATGCCGCCCGCGATCAAAAGATGCTTCCGGGCCTTGGCGGCGAGCGGAAACAGATTGGCCGGAACGCCGATCTCGATCACATCGCCGCGCGAAACGCTTTGGTGCAGAAACCGCGAGCCGCCGCGCGACTGGGCCACGTGCCGCACGATGATTTCATAGCGCGCCCGGCTCTCCGGAGGGCAAACCAGGGAATAGGCATTCTTCATCACCCGCCCCTCGGCGCGCAGGGTGACCATGACATGGGCGCCGGCGGAGGGCGTCGGCAGCGGCCCGCCGTGCAAGGGCTCGAAGGCGAAGCGCTTCAGGGTGGGCGACAGCTGCTCGATCTCATGGACCCGGACCGGGATCGGACCTGAGGCGATCATGCGTAAAGCTCCTCCGCGTCAGGAACGTCGCCGGGAACCTCGGCATCCACCTGCACGCCCATGAAGGCCGCGTGCCGGCGCGAGAAATGATCGCGCACGAACAGGCTTGCCCCGCAGCCGGCGCAGGTGAAGATGGAGGTGGTGACGTTTTCACCATAGGTGCGGCAATGCACGCAGAACACGCGCCGCGCCTTGGAACCCGCGTGGGCGAGGCGGATTTCTTGCCGGCTCATGCCGGCGCCATCGGCGATGCGCGCCACATCCCACAGGAACGGCTCGGTGCCGGCGCCGTAGAGCCGCAGCCCCATGGTCTCGCGCGCCAGCCGCTCTTCCAGGGCCGAGAACAGATGGCCGTTGGAGCGGAACGGCCGCACGCTCTCGCCCTGCGGGTCCACCACGGAGACGGGCAAGAGCGCGCTGCGGTTCACCACGGTCCAGGTTTCGCACGCGGTGGGCTCGAACCCCTCGGCCACGGCCTCCGCCGGCAGCACGGACCCTTCCACCACCAGCAGATGGTGCCGGCCCGCCGGGTCCAGTTCCAGCGGGGCGTATCTGGGCCGGCTCTTGATGCCTTGATCGCTCATGATGCCTTCCGGTTCAGTTCACACTGTCGGGCAAGCAGGAAACGGGCCGAGACGCTCGGGCCTGCTTACGCCCGCTTCCCCCTCCCCAGCCCTCCCCCGCAAGCGGGAGAGGGAGCACGCCGGGATTGGGAAACAGGATGCCTCGCACGCCCCATCGCCAATCCCCTCTCCCGCTTGCGGGGGGTCAGGGAGGGGGCATCGCGCCTCCTTAAGCCCGCACCCGCGTCTTCTGCGGGTCGAAATGCGGAAACGGCACGATCTGCGCGGGAATGCGCTTCTGGTGGCCGTCCAGCTTGCCGATCTCGATCGGCCCGCCCGCCTCCGCCGCCGCAATGTCCAGCCGGGCGAGCGCGATATTCTGCTTCAGGATTGGCGACTTGGTGGCGCTGGTGACGACGCCCACCTGGGCGCGGCCGCTATAGATCGGGTCGCCATGGCCGACATCGTCGTTGGAGCCGATGAGCAGCCCCACCATCTTGCGCGCCGGATTGGCCTTGCGGCGCAACAGCGCCTCGCGGCCGACGAAATCTTCGTCCTTATTGGCTACCGCAAAGCCGATGCCGGCCTCGAACGGGTCGGTCTGGTCGCAGAAATCATAACCCGCGAACACCAGTCCGGCCTCCACCCGCAGCATATCCAGCGCCGTGAGGCCGAGCGGGCTCATGCCCTTGGGCGCGCCGGCCTTCCACACCGCATCCCACAGCGCGGTCGCATCCTTGGGATGGCACCAGATCTCGAACCCGAGTTCGCCGGTATAGCCGGTGCGCGAGACGATCAGCGCCGGCCCCTGCGGCCCGCCGAGACGGGCGATGGCGAAGCGGAACCATTTCAGCTCGACGATCGAAGGCTGGACCGGCGAGGTCCAGATGATCTCGGCGAGGATCTCGCGGCTCAGCGGTCCCTGCACGGCGATGTTGTGGAGCTGGTCGGTGGAGGATTTGACGAAGGCTTTCAGGCCCCATTCCGCCGCCTTGTCGCGCAGCCACTTGCCGGTGAATTCCTCGCCGCACACCACGCGGAAATTCGCCGGGCCGAGGCGGAACACCGTGGCATCGTCGATCATCCCGCCGTGCTCGTAGCAGAGCGCGGTATAGACCACCTGCCCGACCGAGAGCTTGCGGATGTCGCGCGTCACCGTGCGCTGGAGCAGCACTTCCGCGTCCGGGCCGGTCACCTCGAACTTGCGCAGGGGCGAGAGGTCCATCACCGCCGCCTTTTCGCGGCACGCCCAATATTCTGCGATCGGCCCCGCGCCGGTGAAGCAGGTGGGCAGCCAGAAGCCGCGATATTCCACGAAATTGCGGGTCTGCTCGGCGATCCTCGGGTGGAAGGCGCTCTCCCGCGTCAGGCGCGGCTCGGCTTCGGGGCTCATGCGGAACGCGGTTCCTTTGGAGATGGGGGTGCCGCCGTCATAGACGCGCACATGGATGTCGGTCGGGTGCCAGGCGTTGGCGGAATCGATGTCGTCGGCGCACGAGGAGGAGGCGCAGACGAGGTCGGTCATGGCCCGCAGCAGCACATAATCGCCGGGGCGCGACCAGGGCTCGTCCATGGTCAGGGCGTTGGAGCTTTCAACGCAGGTATTGAAGAAGAAGTTGATCGCCGGCCAGCCGCGCTTTTCCTTGATGCCGTACGGCTTCAGGACGAGGTTGAAATTGTCCGAGCAATTGTCGTGGCCGGGATAGCCCATGTCCTCGTAATATTTGGCGGAGCAGGCGAGCGCGAAGGTGTCGTGCCGCCCCACCGTGTCGCGCACCACTTCCACCAGCGGCATCTGGCGCTCGTCGAAATATTTCGAATGCAGGCCGGGGCCGGGAAAAGCAGAGCCCATGAGCGTGCGCGTGGTGGTGGAATCGAGGCCGTATTCCAGCCCCTCCTCGTCCAGCGCCTTGGCGTCGAAGGCGAGGAAGTCGGAACATTGCCGGCCTTCCACGTCGATGATCTGGATGTAGTCGCCGGCCTTCACGCAATAGGCCTTGGCGCGGGCGGCGGGAATGCGCAGGTCCAGCACCACCTCGCCCAGCGGCGGCGGCAGTTCGGGCAGGGAGCCGGCGACGCGGGAGACCTCCACCTTCAATTCGGTCGGCGGGCTCTGCTCGTCCGGCGCCATCGGCGGGCCGCCGGCGGCGATCACCACCAGCAGGTCGTTGAGCGCGGTGAGGCGCGCCTGGGTGCCCGGGACATCGCTCTCGGCCAGCAGGAGGCGGGCGGGCGTCTGGGTGTCGATGCCGCGCTGCGCCAGCAGGCGGGCGACCTCCGCCCCGCCCTCCCCGGCCAGGCGCGCTGAGAGCGGCGCGCCGCGCGGCGCCGCATCGAGCCCCAGCGCCGGCGCGGCATCCGCACCGGCGGCGTCGAAGGCGAAGATGTCGGCGGCCTGGAGGCCCTCGGGATCGGTGATGCGGATGTCATCGCCCGCCTTCAGGGCGAAGGCGGCGCAGCCGCCGCCCGGCACCACGCGGCGCTCGGCGGGCGAGCGGGGCGCGGCGGGCGGACCGGATGACTGGGCAGGCGCGGTGCGGGCATCCATGGGCTTCAGTCCGGATCGGTGAGCGAGCGATAGCGCCCGCGGTAATAGATGAGCGGGGCGCCCTCGCCCTCGGCATGGAAATGCACCACGCGGCCGACGAAGATCTCATGGTCCCCGCCGTCGTAATGGGCATAGGCGGCGCATTCGAAGGCGGCATGGGCCGGGCGCAGCAAAGGCGCACCCGAATGGCCCTCGTGGAGCTGGAGATTGGCGAACTTGTCGCCGCCGCCGCGCGCGAAGCGGTTGGACAGCTCCTCCTGCCCCTCCAGCAGCACGTTGACCGTGAAGAATTCAAGCTTCTCCAGCCGCGCCAGCGAATGCAGCGAGCGGGCCATGGAGAACAGGATCAGCGGCGGATCGAGCGAGACGGAGGAGAAGGAATTCACCGTCACGCCCAGCGGCCCCTCCTCGTCGCGGCCCAGCACCACGGCGATGCCGGTTGCGAACCGGCCGAGCACATTGCGCAGTTCGCGCGGGTCGAAGCGGGCGTCGAGATCGATGCGGGTCATGCGGTGAAGGCGCTCCTCGTTCCCGCGTTCGCCGGCGACGGCAAGGCCGCCGGCGCCGTGCGGAACGCCCGATGCCGGGAAGGTGACGGAAGCCGGCATGGGGGACAAGCCTTGTCCCCCATGTTGCGCGGCCGGACCCCGCAGGCCCGCGTCCGGCGGCATGGCGGCGGCGCTCACGCCACCTTGGCCGGCTGAAGCTCGGCGAGGAGCTTCTCGGCGAAGGCGCGCTTCTGCGCGTCGTCCATCTTCTTCACTTCATTGTTGAGCATCCGCTGGTTGATGGACTTGTTCCAGTAATCCAGGCTCTCGAAGCCGAGCAGCGAGGCCTTGCCGACGAACTGGCGCAGCACTTCGTTGGTGGGGCCCATCACCCAGCCGGCCTTGCCGTCGCGCAGGTAGCGCTCGATCTGGAGCGCGGGGCGATAGCCCGTGCCGCCGCAGGCATGCAGCATCTTGTCGGTGACATGGGTCACGTTCTTGGCGGATTCGAACTTCACCTGCCACAGCCAGTGCAGCAGCGCCGAGCGCGGCAGAACGTCGAGATCCTTGTGGATCGACCAGTCGCAATTGTTGGTCACGCTGTCGAGCGCCTGGGCCATCTGGAAGACGAAGGCGCGGCACGCATTGGTGTCCATGATCGCTTCGCCGACATAATCCTGGATGGTCGGATAATCGGCGACGCGCATGCCCACGTCATTGTGGGTCTTGCGGGTGGTGTGGCGCTTGGCGATGTCGATCACCGCCATGGAGATGCCGTTCCAGCAGGCGGACGAGCAGACGAGGAAGAACGGGTCCACCACTTCGTCGTTGGATTTTGCGCCGTCGCCGATGGGGCCGACCATGGCGTCCTTGGCGATGACGACGCCTTCCACCTGGATCGGGCCGGACTGGTTGCCGCGCAGGCCGAGGCCGTCCCATTCGGACGGGTTGGCCTGCACGTCGTCCTTGAGCACGAGGAAGCAGGAGAGATCGGAATAATCGCCCGAGAAGCCGGGGCTGGTGGTCTGGAGGATGTACCAGTCGGCGAAGCCGCCAGAGGTGGTCCAGGAGGCCTTCTTGGTGATCTTCCAGCCGTCGCCATAGGCTTCCGCCTTGGAGGAGATGGGATACCAGAAGTGCGAGCCGGTTTCGGGGTCGGAGAACGAAAGCGTGCCGATCAGGACGTCGGCATCGAGGCGCTTGAGGATGTCGGTGAGGCGGGCGTTTTCATGATGGCGCAGCAATGCGGCGGCGACCGCGCCGAGATGCATGGTGTAGCACATGGCGGTGGAGGGGCAGCCGTAGCGGGCGATGGTTTCCACCACCATGGCCGCGCACACATGGCTTTCGGCGAGGCCGCCGAGCGCCTTGGGCACCGTCAGGCCCAGCAGGCCGAGGCTGGCCAGCGCCTCGAAATTCTTGCGCGGATAGACATAGTCCGCGTCACTCTCCACCGCATTGGCGCGCAGCGTGGTCTCGCACAAGGCGATGAGCTTGGCCTGCAATTCCTTCTGGGCGGGGGTGAGAAGCCATTGCGGGTCCCACTCGAACCCGAGGCCCCAGAATTCCTCCTGGCCCCACATTTTGACTTGCGACATGACGCTTGCTCCGAACGCCCGGCGCTTCAGCACGCGAGCGGTGAATGTCCCCGGCGTAGCTGTTCCCCTCAGTGAACTTTTTTGCCGCCGTAGAAACAGATTGCCAAATGCACGGTCGGACGCAAGAACCAAAAGCAGGCACGTAAACGCCTGCATTTTAGGCAAAATATTCAAAAGCAACGGCTTAGCGTTTTTACATCGCCCTCATATTAGGCAGCTTAGCCAAAAGATTTCTTCTCAGGAAAAGTAATTGACAGAAAATCCCCCTCGCACAAGGATGGCGCGCCTTGCAGAGCCTGAGGGGACGCAAAGAATGAGCCCGACGCAGTTGCGCCAGTCGATCCTGAACGAGCGCCACCGCGCGCTCGGATCGAAGCTGGAAGAATCCTGGAACGACACCGCTTTGCCCCAGCATTACGCCACCGATCCCTATGAGGAGACGACGGCGGTGCGCACCCGCGCCGGCCTCATCGACGTGTCGGCGCTGAAGATCGTCAATGTCTCGGGTCCCGACGCCACCGCCTTCCTCAACCGCCTTGTCACCTCCGACGTTGCAAAGATCGCGCCCGGCCGCTCCATGATCTCCTCCATGGTGGGGGAGGACGGCGGGCTGATCGACGACGTGCTGATCTATTGCGACAGCCCCACCGCCTATCGCCTCTCCCACGGCGGGGGCGCCACCGAGGAGGTGCTGCCGCTGCTGACCGAGGGACTGGATGTCACCTACGCGCGCGACGACGACGTGCATATCCTCTCCCTGCAAGGGCCGAAGGCGCTTCAGATCCTCCAGCCGGACACGCCGCTGGACGTGGCCGCCATCCCCTATTTCGGCCACGCGCCGACCACCCTCTACGGCATCGAGGTCTCGATCGCGCGCGGCGGCTATTCCGGCGAGCGCGGCTATGAGGTGTTCGTGAAGGCCAAGGACGCGGTCGCGGTGTGGGACAAGATCCTGGAAGCCGGCAAGCCGTTCGGCATTATGCCGGTGTCGTGGGATTGCCTGGACATCGGCCGCGTGGAAGCCGGCCTGCTGTTCTTCCCGTTCGACATGCCCCACAAGGACACGACCCCCTGGGAAGTGCTGATGGACTGGACGGTGGACCTCTCCAAGCCGGATTTTCGCGGCAAGGACGCCCTCATCCGCCGCAAGGGCACCGAGCGCACCCACCAGGCGGGCCTCGAAGTTCTGCATTCCGCCGCCATCACGCCCGGCGCCAAGATCTTCAAGGACGGGCAGGAGGTGGGCACGGTGAATTCCACCGTGTTCAGCCAGCATCTCATGAAGTCGCTGGCCATGGTCTCGCTCGTGCCCAGCCTCACCGCGCTCGGCACCGCAGTGACCGTGGTGGATGACGGCAAGAGCTATGAGGCGAACGTGGTGCGCACGCCGTTCTACGATCCGCTGCGCCTGCGCACCCATCCGCTCGACGAGCGCGGCTGAGCCGCGCGGCTGCCCCCTCACCCGTCCGCTGCGCGGCCGACCTCTCCTCGACGGGGAGAGGTGATCTCCTCTAAAACCCCGCTTCGTCCCCGGAACGACGATCCAGGCCCGATCTCCCCCTCTCCCCCACGGGGAGAGGGCCGGGGTGAGGGGGAGGCCCCGCAAACACGCCTGGCCCGGTACACCCGCCGGTTCCCGTTAAGCATCCCTATGCGGCTAAGAAATGCCAATCGCCGTCCGGCCGGCGCTGCGGCTGCCCCTCACCCGTCCGCTGCGCGGCCGACCTCTCCCCCACGGGGAGAGGTGATCTCCCCGCCTCGTCCCCGGAACGACGATCCAGGCCCGATCTCCCCCTCTCCCCCACGGGGAGAGGGCAGGGGTGAGGGGGAGGTCCCGCAAACACGCCTGGCCCGGTACACCCGCCGGTTCCCGTTAAGCATCCCTATGCGGCTAAGAAATGCCAATCGCCGTCCGGCCGGCGCTTCTGCTATGCTCAAGCGTCGGAGCGACGGGGATCGAGGCGGACGTTCAGTGATTTTCATATCCAGGCAGATGTCACGAGGCGCCGGCTGCGCCGCCATTGTGCAGACCAAGCGTGCGCCCCTCCTCTCCGCCCTGCCCTTTCTCGCCCTCCTGCTCGCCGCCGCGCCCCTGCTTTCCGCCTGCGCCGATCGTCCGGGCGCCGATGTGCTGACGCCGGGCCTCGCCGAGGCGCCGGGCGCCAAGCCGCATACCGTCCTCGTCGCCACCACCCGCGCCCGCGACGTGCGCCCCGGCACGCTGTTCAACGGCGAGCGCGGACAGGGACTGGATTTCGCCACCGTCACCCTCAGCGTGCCGCCCTCGCACCAGCCCGGCGGCATCGAATGGCCCAAGCAGCCGCCCGGCAATCCGGCCACCGATTTCGTCGTGCATGAAGCTGTCTATCGCGACACCGACCAGGATTTCGTGCGCGACCTCAATGCCCAGCTCGCCCTGCTGCCGGCCGGCAGCCGCAATGTGCTGGTGTTCGTGCACGGCTACAACACCATGTTCTCGGAGGCGCTCTACCGCCTGACCCAGATGGCCCATGATTCCGACGTGCCGGGCGTGCCGGTGCTGTTCAGCTGGGCCTCGCGCGGCAAGACCGAGGATTATGTCTACGACAACAACAGCGCCACCGCCGCGCGGGATAATCTGGAGCGCACGCTCTCCCTGGTGGCCTCCAGCAAGGCGGAGAAGATCACCATCATGGCCCATTCCATGGGCAATTGGGTGACCGTGGAGGCCCTGCGCCAGATGAAGATCGGCGGCAAGGGCCTGCCGCCGAATCGCATCGGCAATGTCATCCTTGCCGCGCCCGACATCGACGTGGACGTGTTCAAGTCGCAGCTGAAGCGCTTCGGCAAACCGGAAAAGCCCTTCATCGTCATCGTCTCGCGCGACGACAAGGCGCTCGGCTTCTCCGATTTCCTGGCCGGCGGCAAGGTGCGGCTCGGCAATTACACCAATGACGAGGAATTGGTGGCCCTCGGCGCGGTGGTCATCGACATGACCAATGTGAAGGCCATGGACCCCATGAACCACGGCAAGTTCGCCCAGCTGGCGCAGCTCGCCCCCACCCTGCGCGGCCAGCTCGCCGCCCATGGCGCATTGGTCGGCGCCAAGCCGGACACGATCGAGCTGGACGGCATCCAGATTTCCGGCGTCAACCAGAATATCGGCCTGCTGCCCGCCGCGGTCACGGCACCGGCCGCGCCGCAAATGCCCGTTGTGCCGGTGCGATAGACGGCCCGGCTCCGTCAGGCCTGCGGCGCACCCGCCTGCGGTCCGCCTGCCTGCGGTTCACCCGCCTGCGGGAGGATGGTGAGCTTCTTCACCGTCAGCTCGTCGATGGTGAGCGAGCGGATGCGCGCCCGCTTGATGGCGAGCCGGCCGATGGCCAGCGCCCCGATGGCGAGCGCGCCCACCGCCAGAGCCCCGAGGGCAAGCGCGCCCAGCGAGGCGGTGCCCACGGCGGAGGCACCGATCGCGGAAGCGCCCAGGGCCGTAGCCGGGGCGCGGGATAAGGATCGATCGGAACGGCGCGGCATGAGGGCTCTCCCGGGTTTGGCGCGGGCAACCCTGGCGCCCGCGCCCGTCTCTGCGCTCAGCTTAGAGGCCGCCCCGGCATTTGGAAGGCGGGCCGCACGGCGCCCGCCCGGCCCTGGGACAGATGCGCCCGGCCAGAGGCCGGGCACGGGCGAGGCCGCCCTCAGGCGACGCCGTATTGCTTGAACCAGGCGAGCATGCGCTTCCAGCCGTCCTCGGCCGCGTCCTTGCGATAGCTCGGGCGGTAGTCGGCATGGAAGGCGTGGGGCGTATCGGGATAGAGCACGATCTCCACCGTCTTGCCGGCGGCCCGCGCCGTGTCGCGCTGCTTTTCCACGTCGGCGACCGGAATGCCGGTATCGGCGGCGCCATAAAGGCCGAGCACGGGGGCCTTGAGATCGGCGGCGACATCGCCGGCCGTCTTGGGCTGGATGTCGGTGCGCGCGCCGCCGATGGGGCCGTACCAAGCGACGGCCGCCTTCAGCTTGGGATTATGCGCCGCATAGAGCCACACCGAGCGCCCGCCGCGGCAGAAGCCGGTGATGCCGAGCCGGTTTTCGTCCGCCTTGGAGCTTTTCACCGCCCAGGCCACGGCCGCGTCGAGATCGGAGAGCATTTCCGCGTCGGGCTTCTTGGAGATAACGTCGCGGACGATCTGCTGGATGTCGGTCATGCCCGTGAGATCGCCCTGGCGGGCATAAAGCTCGGGCGCCACCGCGCAATAGCCCTGCTTGGCGAGGCGGCGGCAGATGTCCTTGATATATTCGTGGACGCCGAAAATCTCCTCCACCACGATCACCAGGGGGAACGGGCCGTTGCCCTCGGGCATGGCGCGATAGCCGGGCATGTCGCCATCGGCGGTGGGGATCTTCACTTCCCCGGCGACGAGGCCGGCGCCATCGGTGTGGATGGCCTGCGCCTGCACCGAGGTGGTGGCGAGGGTGAAGCCGGCGATCAGGCCTGTCATGACGAAGCCGCGCCGGGACAGGGGTTCGCGCACCAATCCCTCGAGCCCTTCGAGGGCGGGATCGGCGGCGGGCGCGATGGGCGTGGAATCCATGGCGATCTCCTCATTCACGCCGCCGGCAGCAGCGGCCCCCGTCCTGTGCCACGGGACGCGGCCGGGAGGTAGGGGGGAAGGTTTTGGATTACCGGAAGCGGCGAACACCTGCGCGTGATCGGGGGGTGGGCGTTCGCCGGCCGAGAGGAAGGGAGGAAGGGGGCTGGCTTAAGACCAAAGGCCGATCGTGGGTATAAGCTTTCGAAGCAAACCTGAACTAGACGGCAACCGGTCATTTGTGGCACAGTTAATAATGAAGAAAATATATTTCTCTTTGCCTTATATCTACGACAGATCACCGCTGCTTTCATCGATGGTTCTCCGGAATCGCAAGAATGAGAGGCATTGCTGAAATGCCATCTGTGAATCGCTAAAGTCTGATTCGGAGCAGTCAAATTCTAAATTCGCCGGACTAGTAAAATCTAACTCCGATCTAATCCCATATAACTAGGTAATCAGATGGAAATTATCAAAAAGAATACTCTCGAAAATGCACCAAAATACAAAGAAGCAGAGATCCGGTTTCATATTATTGATCCGATACTCAGACATTTAGGCTATCCCGACAGCGAAGATGTCTATCTTTTTTTAGAAGAGAAACTTGAATACCCCTATTTTCATATTGGCGGGAGATCCCCTAAAAAGGATCTACCTCTTGGCTTTCCCGATTATCGGGCCGGCTTGAAAGGCGCTCGCGGTAGCTTCATTGTCGAAGCCAAAGCTGGCCGAGTGCCAATAACAAAACTAGAGGTGGAACAGGCTCACTCGTACGCTTCCCACGCCCAAGTGGGAGCAAATTTCTTCATATTATGCAATGGAATAGAAATAAAAATCTACGGAACCCTTTCAGGGCCGAATGCGGACCCAATAACATCTATTGCGATTTCCAAAATTAACGACAAATTTCATGAGTTAGAAAATATTTTGTCCCCCAAATCACTCGAAAAAAATTGCGCGATCAGATTCGATAAAAAATTGAAACTCTGCGACGGACTAAGCTCTTCAGCCCGCTTACGATCTGGTCAATACAATTTATCGGATTATTACTATACAATATATTTGAATGACGAAAAAATAACCGATGAAATGATATCGCTCATTCCAGAATTTTCTACAATGACTCAACAATTAGACCTTCTTAAGACTCACTTTGATTTACAGGTTACAGATGGAAATATTGAACGTATGGAAGATGGGCGCATTGTCGCCGACATGTATTTTAGAGGTGTTACAAAAGAAAATGATGCTGCCATGAAAATGATGGGGATTGATCATGCATTTTTTGCAACGGCTGACGAATTTTTATCGAAAAATGAAACAAACCCGACAATTTTTGAATCGACTAAGGACTTTTCCGTATCCAAAGGAGCAATGATGCCCCGAACGTTGTTCGGCGGACTTACGGAGGCGGAATGCGATCTATCAGGCGACCTTTTTATAAAGGCCGCAATGTCTTTTGACGGAAGATCGATAAGTGGAAAATATTTAGCACTGGCACAATACAATGCCAAATTAAATATTTATCAAAAATTAAAACTTGAAACAGAATTTTTCGGGAAATTTAATTTGATACTCGATCATTAAATTGACAGGTTATGTTCATTGTATTCCCTCCTCCCCCCTCAAACCTCCACCGGCGCCCACAGCACATCGTCCACGCTGCGCGCGCCGCTCGCCAGCATCGCCAGGCGGTCCAGCCCCAGGGCGCAGCCGCTGGCGGGGGGCATGAGGGCGAGGGCGGCCAAAAAACCTTCGTCCAGGGGATAGCGCTCGCCATAGAGGCGGGCCTTTTCCGCCATCTCCACCTCGAAGCGCCGGCGCTGCTCGTGCGGGTCGGTCAGTTCGCCGAAGGCATTGGCCAGTTCCACCCCGCAGGCATAAAGCTCGAACCGCTCGGCGACGCGCGGGTCGGCGGGCTTCGGCCGGGCCAGCGCCGCCTCGCTGGTGGGGTATTCGCACAAAAGCGTCGCCCGCCCCCGGCCAAGATGGGGCTCGACGCGCTCCACCAGCACCTTGGAGAAGATGTCCGCCCAGGTGTCGTCCTCCGCCACCCGCACCCCGGCCGCGCGCGCCGCCTGCGCCAGGGGGGCCGCCTGCGGCTCCTGCCCCGGCGCCGCCAGCAAGGGCGAAAGGGCGATGCCGGCATGGCGGGCGAACGCCTCCACCAGAGTGAGCCGCTCGGGCGGCGCGAACGGGTCGCACTCCTGTCCGCGCCAGGAAAAGCGCGCGACGCCCCCCGCCCGCGCCGCGAGCGCCAGGAGCGCGGCGCAATCCTCCATCAGGGTTTCATAGGGTTCCCCCGCCCGATACCATTCCAGCATGGTGAATTCGGGATGGTGGGTGGCCCCCCGCTCGCGATCGCGAAACACGCGCGCCAGTTCGAAGATGCGCGTCTCCCCCGCCGCCAGCAGCTTCTTGGCCGTGAACTCGGGCGAGGTGCGCAGGAAAAGAGGCGTCAACGCTCCATCCGGCGCGCGCCAAGTGGTTGAAAACGCGTGCAGATGCGCCTCGTTGCCGGGCGAGATCTGGAGGATGGGGGTCTCCACCTCCGTGAAGCCCTCGGCCTCGAAATGGGCGCGGATCGCCTTCGTGATGCGGCCACGGGCGGCGAGGAAGGGGCGCCGATCCTGGTGGCGATCCGGGCTCCACCAGGGGGAGGACGGGGCGCTCAAAGCTGTGGGCCGCGCGGAAAAACACTTGCATCGGCGCACAAAAGCAGCCGGCAAGGGTGGCGAAAAGCGAGAAGATCGCTATGTTGCGCCCCGATCAAGGGCGCCCGGGCGCCCCAAGCCGTTCGAGGAAGAAACACCGTGGTCAAGGTCATCGCCAGCTCTCTGCGCAAAGGCAATGTGGTCGAAATCGACGACAAGCTCTACGTCATCCTGAGCGCCGAGAACATCCATCCCGGCAAGGGCACGCCCGTCACCCAGATGGACATGCGCCGCATTTCCGACGGCGTGAAGATCTCCGAGCGCTATCGCACCACCGAGCAGGTGGAGCGCGCCTATGTGGAAGACCGTCCGCACACCTATCTCTACCAGGACAGCGACGGCTACACCTTCATGAACCCGGAGAATTACGACCAGATCACCGTGCCGAAGGACGTGCTCGGCGACATGGCGGTCTATCTCCAGGAAGGCATGGAATGCATGGTCTCCATGCACAACGGCGTCGCCATCGCCATCGAGCTGCCGCAGCGCGTGACGCTGGAAATCGTCGACACCGAGCCGACCGTGAAGGGGCAGACCGCCTCCTCCTCTTATAAGCCGGCCATGCTCTCCAACGGCGTGCGCACCATGGTGCCGCCCCACGTCGCCACCGGCACCCGCGTGGTGGTGATGACCGCCGACGCCTCCTATGTGGAACGCGCCAAGGACTGACCCCTCCCCGGCGGCGGTTTGCGCGGATCGTTTTACTTTTTCGAGATGTGGAATATGCGCGCTGCCGGCGGGTGGCGCGCATTTTCATTTCCGGCTGAGTCATTTTCGGCGGATTCATTCGTGACGGAACATTTTGCCGAATTCACCGTTTAGCGCTGCGGAGATGTGCTGAGGGGTGGCTTTAAACATGAATTTGTCGGGCAAGCGCATCCTCGTGGCCGAGGACGAAGTGCTGGTGGGGCTCCTTCTGGAGGATGCCCTGTTGCAGCATGATTGTACCGTCATCGGCCCCATGGCCACGCTGGACCAGACCCTTGAGGCCGCCCGCGCCCTGCCGCTCGATGCCGCCATCCTGGACCGCAACCTCTACGGCGTGGACGTGCTGCCGGCCGCGGAAATCCTGTTCGCCCGGGGGATTCCCCTTTTGTTTTGCAGCGGTTACGGGGAGGATTCGCGCCTGCCCCCGCACCTGCGCGCGGTGCCCGTTCTCCACAAGCCCTATCTGGAGGCAGGCGTGATCGCCGCCGTCTCCGGGCTGCTGCTCGGCGCCCGGACGCTCCCCCGCATCGCCCGCTAAGGCCTTAGGACATATAAGATTTCTCTCCCGCCGCCCCGGCGAACACGAAGGTCACCGCGGCGTGAGGCCCCCCGCCGTCTCGATGAAACGCGTCACGACCTCGACCCCGATCCCGTTGCGAATGGACGAGAACACATAGGGTCGGCCGGCGCGCATGCGCTGGGTGTCCGCCTCCATCACCGAAAGGTCGGCGCCCACCAGGGGAGCAAGGTCGGTCTTGTTCACCACCAGCAGGTCCGAGCGCGTGATGCCCGGCCCGCCCTTGCGCGGGATCTTCTCTCCGCCCGCAACATCAATGACATAGATGGTGAGATCGGCCAGTTCCGGGGAAAAGGTCGCGGCGAGGTTGTCGCCGCCGGACTCGATCAGCACGATGTCCAGATTGGGGAATTTCGCCTGCATGTCGGCCACCGCCCGCAGGTTGATGGAGGCGTCCTCGCGGATCGCCGTGTGCGGGCACCCCCCTGTTTCAACACCTAAAATCCGCTCCGGCTCCAAGGCTCCGGCGACCGTGAGGATGCGCGCATCCTCCTTGGTGTAGATGTCGTTGGTGATGGCGCAAATGTCGTAGCGGGCGCGGAACGCCTTGCAGAGCGCTTCCATGAGCGCCGTCTTGCCCGACCCGACCGGGCCGCCGATGCCGACGCGGAGCGGACCATTTGCCGATGTGCTCATGAGCGGAACAGCCTCGTATATTGGGTTTCGTGTCGAAACGAGCCGAGATCGGCCCGGAAGGTCGCGCTGCCGAGATCGTCCAGCGTGAGCGTGCGCACCTGCGCTGCAAGCCCCCGCACCTTGGGCGCCAGGGCGGCCACCACCCGCGTGCCCGCGGTCTGGCCGATGGGCGCGAGGCGGATCGCGGCGGACACCAGATTCTGCATCATCGCCAGGAGGAAAGCCTCGAGCGCGGGCGCGGCGGGCACGCCATGGGCGGCGGCGGCAAGGCCCACCGCGACGGGATAGGCGATTTCGCCATCGAGCAGGGCAGCCTGCGCGAGCAGCCCCGGTTCCCGCCAGGCGGCGCAGACCGCATCGAGAAAGCTGCGGCCTTGCTGGCAGGTCTCCAGCCGCAGTTCGGCCGAAGGCGCGAGCGCAACGGCGAGCGCGTTCACCTCGACCAGCCGCACACTGTCGCCCTCCCCGGCGGCCGCCATCGCCTGGGCGAACAGGATGCCGTCGTTGCGGCCCAAGCCGTGGAACAGCAGGGTTTCCAGCCAGTCGGCAAGGCTCGCCTCGGCGCGGATGTCACCGGCTTCCACGGCCCATTCCAGGGCATGGGAATAGGCATAGGCGCCCACCGGAAAGGCGGGGGACAGCCACACCAGCAGCGGGAGACTATCGGCCGGCCCGGTCTGCGGGGCGTCGGCAGGATCAGCCATGGCGATGGGACGGATCCCCGCCGTGGGACTGATCGTGGGAATGGTCGTGGCCGCACTCTGGGCCATGCACATGGGCGGAGGCGCTAGCGGAGGCGCTGGCGGACGCGGCCGAGGCTGCGCCGTGGTGCCCGTGATCATGATGCGCATGATCCGTGTGGGTGTGATCGTGGCCGGCGTCGTGATGGGCATGGCCGTGGCTGTGATCATGCCCGTGGTCGTGGCCGCAGCCGCAGGCCTGCGCGCCCGCGTGCGCCTCGGCATGAGCGTGATGCTCATGCGCATGATGGTCATGGCCCGCATGCTCGTGCTCGTGGTCATGGGAATGCCCATGATCGTGGCCGTGCCCATGGGCCTCCGCCGCCTCATAGGCGCCGCGCTCGGGGCGGAACGGACGCAGCACCGGGGCGGCGCTGGCGCCAAGGCCGCGCACCATCTCCACCAGCACATGGTCATAGGCGATATAGAGCGCGTCCTCGGTGATCTCGGTCGGCACATGGCGGTTGCCCAGGTGCCAGCCCACCTTCATCAGACGCAGCGGACTGCCCGTGCGCACCTCGATCAGCTTCTCGGGCGCCGCTTCGACCCGCACCAGCGAGCCGTCCTCCAGCTTCAGCGCATCGCCGTGATCCAGCAGCGTCGCTTTTTCCAGATCCAGCAGGAATTCCAGGCCCTTGGCGCCGGTCATGGCGACGCGGCGGCGATGCCGGGCCTGATGATCGAGCAGGATGGTGTCCACCACCTTCTCCTCGCGGACAGCAGGACGGCGAACGACGGTGGTGGCTCGGAGCATGGGAAAACCTCAGAACAGGAAATAGCGCTGGGCCATGGGGAGAACCTCCGCCGGCTCGCAGACGAGCAATTCCCCGTCCGCGCGCACGTCATAGGTCTCGGCGTCCACCTCGATATGGGGCGTCGCGTCGTTCAGCACCATATCCTTCTTGCCTATGCCGCCGCGCACATTTTCCACCGCCACCAATTGCTTGGCCACCTGGAGCCTCGCCGCCAGCCCGTCCTCGATCGCCGCCTTGGAAACGAAAGTCAGCGAAGAGCCCGTCCGCGCCCGCCCATAGGCGCCGAACATGGGGCGATAATGCACCGGCTGCGGGGTGGGAATGGAGGCGTTCGGATCGCCCATCTGGGCGACCGCGATCACCCCGCCCTTCAGCACCAGATCCGGCTTCACGCCGAAGAACGCCGGCGACCAGAGCACGAGGTCGGCGAGCTTGCCCGCCTCGACCGAGCCGATGTGCTTCGACATGCCATGGGCGATGGCGGGATTGATGGTGTATTTCGCGATATAGCGGCGGGCACGCAGATTGTCGTTGTCGCCCCGCTCGCCCGGCAGGGCGCCGCGCTGGCGCTTCATCTTGTCGGCGGTCTGCCAGGTGCGGATCACCACCTCGCCCACGCGGCCCATGGCCTGGCTGTCCGAACTCATCATGGAGAGGGCGCCGAGATCGTGGAGAATGTCTTCCGCCGCAATGGTCTCCTTGCGGATGCGGCTTTCCGCGAAAGCGAGGTCCTCGGCGATGGACGGGTCGAGATGGTGGCACACCATGAGCATGTCGAGATGCTCGTCGATGGTGTTGCGGGTATAGGGCCGGGTCGGATTGGTGGAGGACGGCAGCACGTTCGGCAGGCCTGCCACCTTGATGATGTCGGGGGCATGCCCGCCGCCCGCGCCTTCGGTGTGGAAGGCGTGGATGGTGCGCCCCTTGAAGGCGGCGATGGTGTCCTCGACAAAGCCGCTCTCGTTCAGCGTGTCGGAATGGATCATCACCTGCACGTCGAAGGCGTCCGCCACCGAAAGGCAGCAATCGATGGCGGCGGGCGTCGTGCCCCAATCCTCATGAAGCTTCAGCGCGCAGGCGCCCGCCCGCACCATCTCCTCCAGCGAAGCCGGCAGGGAGGCATTGCCCTTGCCGGCGAAGGCGAGGTTCATCGGAAAGGCGTCCGCCGCCTCGATCATGCGGGCGATGTGCCAGGGGCCGGGCGTGCAGGTGGTGGCGAAGGTGCCGGTGGCCGGCCCGGTTCCGCCGCCTAGCATGGTGGTGACGCCGGAGGCCAGCGCCTCCTCGATCTGCTGCGGGCAGATGAAATGAATGTGGCTGTCGAAACCGCCGGCGGTGAGGATCTTGCCCTCGCCGGCGATCACCTCGGTGCCGGGGCCGATGATGATGTCCACCCCGCCCTGCACGTCGGGATTGCCGGCCTTGCCGAGCTTCACGATGCGGCCGCCGGAAAGGCCCACGTCGCATTTCACCACGCCCCAATGGTCCAGCACCACCGCATTGGTGATGACCGTATCCACCGCACCATCGGCATTGGTGACCTGGCTCTGGCCCATGCCATCGCGGATCACCTTGCCGCCGCCGAACTTCACCTCCTCGCCATAGGTGGTGAAGTCCTTTTCCACCTCGATCACCAGGGAGGTGTCGGCGAGGCGGATCTTGTCGCCGGTGGTGGGGCCGAACATGTGGGCATAGGCGGAACGGGGCAGATGGGCGGGGGTGGACATGGGCTCATCCTAGTCAGAACCGATGGTGCCGGTTCATTGAAGGCGATGATCCGGCCGTTCAGGCCGTTGAATGCCGGCGGGCGGGGGTTACAATTTTCCCGAGACCGCAGCCCGGAAGCCGAACACTTCGCGCTTGCCGCCGAACGGCACCAGCGTGACCTCCCGCGTTGCGCCCGGCTCGAAGCGCACGGCGGTGCCGGCGGCGATGTCGAGGCGCATGCCGCGCGCCTTGTCGCGGTCGAACGCGAGCGCTGGATTGGTCTCGAAGAAGTGGTAATGGCTGCCGACCTGGATCGGCCGGTCGCCGGTGTTCGCGACCGTGAGCGCGACCCGTTCCGCGCCTTCGTTGAACACGATCTGCCCCGGGGCGGTGGTGATCTCCCCCGGCACGTCGTCGGAGGCTTCTCCCCGAATGGGATGGTGCACGGTGACGAGCTTGGTGCCGTCGGGAAAGGTCGCCTCCACCTGGATATCGTGGAGCATCTCGGCGATGCCCGGCATCACTTGATCGGTGGTGAGCACATGGGCGCCGGCAGCCATGAGATCGGCCACCGTGCGCCCGTCCCGCGCCCCTTCCACCACGAAATCGGTGATCAGGGCCACCGCCTCGGGGAAGTTCAGCTTCACCCCGCGGGCGAGGCGCTTGCGCGCCACTTCGGCCGCCATGGCGATGAGCAGCTTGTCCTTTTCGCGCGGCGTGAGCAGCAAGAGCGATCTCCTCAGGAAGCCCAGACGCGCGGCAAGGGCGCGCCCCGGAATTTCATCAAAAACGAGGTGGCGTCGCGCCGCAACATCTCGCTGTCGGCGGCGAGCCAGCGCACCACGAGAAGCCCATTCCAGGCGCTCGCCCCGCACGCGCTGGCGCAGGACTCCAATGCCGCGCGCACCTCGTCAATCCGCGCCTCGGCGTCGGGCGCGACATAGAGCAGGGTCGCCAGCGCATGCCGGCCATTGGCGATCGCGGGCTTGGCCAGAAGCGCGCCGATGGCGCCGGACAGCCGCAGCGCGTCGGCATAGATCAGGCCGCCGCCGCGCCGCACCCGCCACTGATCCGTGAGCTGTCCGCCGGACATGATTTCGCCCCGCGCCGCGCGCCCCAGAACCAGCGCCTCGAACGCGAGGAACTGGCTCACGGGGGCAAGGTCCACCTCGTAGCGGCGGGCCAGGCGGGCTTGGTCGAACAGGATTGTTTCCTGCGGCAACCAATGCAGGGCGGCGCCATGCCCGACGATGAGCCGCACATGGATCGACGCCTCATCGGCATCGGACCGGTAAACCTTCTCCGCGGCGGGGGTGGACACGGTCAGCCGGGCAGCCTCGCGCGCCTCGATCTCGACGGCGAAGGTATCGCCGCAGGCGACGCCGCCGGAGGTATTCACCATCACGGCTTCCATGTCGCCGCCGTCGCTGCGCGGCAAGCGGCCGCGCAACGCGCCTTGCTCCTCCAGCTCCACCAGGTGCGTGCGCCCGCCCGCGCCGGCTGCGACGAGCCGCAGGCGGCCCACGCTGCGCTGGCGCCTGGGTGCGCTCTTCACCAAAATCGGGGGCAAATCCTCAGATCGCCATGAGGCGGCGGACGTCATCCCCATCAAGCCCGCTCCGGTCCCCGCTCGCCACCACCTCGCCGCGCTCCATCAGGATAAAGCGGTCGGCCAGATCGCGGGCGAACTCAAAATATTGCTCCACCAGTACGATGGCCATATCCCCTTTGTCGCGCAAATAGGAAATGGCGCGGCCGATGTCCTTGATGATGGACGGCTGGATGCCCTCGGTCGGCTCGTCCAGCACCAGCAGGCGCGGACGCGTCACCAGAGCGCGGCCGATGGCCAATTGCTGCTGCTGCCCGCCGGACAGATCGCCGCCGCGCCGGCCCATCATGGATTTCAGCACCGGGAAGAGTTCGAAAATCTCGTCCGGCACATATTTGTCCTTGCGGGCGAGACGGGCGAAGCCGGTCTCCAGATTCTCCTTCACGCTCAGCAGCGGAAACACTTCCCGCCCCTGGGGCACGAAGCCGATGCCGAGCGCGGCCCGGTCCGGGGTCGGCAGGCGGGTGATGTCGCGGCCATCGAAATTTATCGAGCCGCCGGCGATGGCGCGCTGGCCGACAATGGCGCGCAGCAGCGAGGTTTTGCCGACCCCGTTGCGGCCGAGCACGCACGTCACCTGCCCCGGCATGGCCTCCAGCGAGACGCTGCGCAGGGTGTGGGCGGCGCCGTAATAGAGATCGAGGTTCTCGACCTTCAGCATGGGAGGTCTCCGCCGAGTGCGTTCTGCCCCCTCCCCCCTTGAGGGGGAGGGTTGGGGTGGGGGGTATGGTGCCGCCTGCAAACCCTGCACCAGGGCAAGTGGAGAGATACCCCCCACCCTGCCCTCCCCCTCAAGGGGGGAGGGTTCTCGGTGAGCAAGTGGGCGAGGAAGGGAAGAGGACCCATCCTCACCTCCCCAGATAGACTTCGATGACGCGCTCGTCGGCGCTCACCTGATCGAGCGGCCCTTCGGCCAGGACGGAGCCCTCGTGCAACACAGTCACCTTCACGCCGAGGTCGCGCACGAACTGCATGTCGTGCTCCACCACCACCACCGCGCGGGTCTGCGCGATCTCGCGCAGCAATTCGGCGGTGTCGGCGGTCTCCTGGTCGGTCATGCCGGCGGCCGGCTCGTCCACCAGCAGAAGCCGCGGCTCCTGCGCCAGCAGCATGCCGATCTCCAGCCATTGCTTCTGCCCGTGGCTGAGCTCGGAGGCCTTGCGCGCGCGATGATCCTTCAGGCGAATGCGCTCCAGCAGAGCGTCGATACGCTCGCGCTCACGCGCGGTACGGCGCCAATAGATGTTCGAGAAGGGCCGGCGGTCCGCCTTCACCGCCAGCAGCAGATTGTCTTCCACCGTGTGCATGTCGAACACGGTCGGGGTCTGGAACTTGCGGCCGATGCCGAGTTCGGCGATCGCCGCCTCGTCCAGGCGCGTCAGATCGTGCACGCCGGCGAACAGGGCTTCCCCCTTGGTGGGGCGGGTCTTGCCGGTGATCACGTCCATCATGGTGGTCTTGCCGGCGCCATTGGGGCCGATGATGGCCCGCATCTCGGCTTCCTCGATGGTGAGCGAGAGGGCGTTCAACGCCCGGAAACCGTCGAACACCACCGAGACATTGTCGAGATACAGCAGCGATTGGGCAAGGATCGGGGTGAGCGCTTGGCTTGCTTCCATGGTCTCACTCCGCCGGCTTGGCCGATGCCAGCGCATCGGGCACGGGCTTGTGGCGTCTGGCCGAAAGGCTGCCCCACAGGCCGAGCACGCCGCGTGGCAGGAACAAGGTGACCAGCACGAACAGTGCCCCAAGGGCGAACAACCAGGCTTCCGGCAGCACGCCCGTAAACCAGGTCTTGCCCGCATTCACGATCAGCGCGCCGAGCGCCGCGCCCACCAGCGTGCCGCGCCCGCCGACCGCCACCCAGATGACGATCTCGATGGAATTGGCTGGGGCGAACTCGCCGGGATTGATGATGCCCACCTGCGGCACATACAGCGCCCCCGCCGCGCCGGCGAGCATGGCCGAGACGGTCCAGGCGAGCAGCTTGTAGTTCGCCACCCGGTAGCCCAGGAACCGCGTGCGGCTTTCCGCGTCCCGCACCGCCACCAGCACCTTGCCGTATTTGGAGGTCACCAACGCCCGGCACAGCAGGTATCCCGCCGCCAGCGCCACCGCAGAGAGCACGAACAAGGTCACGCGGGTGCTGTCGGCGGAGATGGAAAAGCCGAGGATGTCCTTGAAATCGGTCAGGCCGTTATTGCCGCCGAAGCCCATGTCGTTGCGGAAGAACGCCAGCATGAGGGCGAACGTCATGGCCTGGGTGATGATGGAGAGATAGACGCCCGTCACGCGCGAGCGGAAGGCGAACCAGCCGAAGGCGAAGGCGAGGACGCCGGGAACCACCAGCGCCATGATCATGGCGAAGGGGAACCAGTCGAACCCATACCAGAACCAGGGCAGTTCCTTGTAATTCAGGAACACCATGAAATCCGGCAGCACCGGATTGCCATAGACGCCCCGCGCGCCGATCTGGCGCATCAGGTACATGCCCATGGCATAGCCGCCGAGCGCGAAGAACGCCCCATGGCCGAGCGAGAGCACGCCGCAATAGCCCCACACCAGATCCACGGCCACCGCCAGCAAGGCGTAGCAGAGATATTTTCCGAGCAGGGGCACGAGATAATTGGAGATGTGGAACGGGTTGCCTTCCGGCACCACCAGATTGGCGATGGGCACCAGGACGGCGGCCGCGGCGACGAGGACGAGGAAGATCGCCCCCGGGCGATCCACGATGCCGAGGCCCTTCATGATTCCACCGCCCGGCCCTTGAGCGCGAACAGGCCGCGCGGGCGCTTCTGAATGAACAGGATGATGAAAACCAGCAGCGCGATCTTCGCGAGCACGGCGCCGGCGAAGGGCTCCAGCAGCTTGTTGGCGATGCCCAGGCTGAAGGCCGCAACCAGCGTGCCCCACAGATTGCCCACGCCGCCGAACACCACCACCATGAAGCTGTCGATGATATAGCCCTGGCCGAGATTGGGGCTCACATTATCGATCTGCGAAAGCGCCACGCCGGCGATCCCCGCAATGCCCGAGCCGAGGCCGAAGGTGAGCGCGTCGATGCGCCCGGTGCGAATGCCCATGGCACCCGCCATGCGGCGGTTCTGCGTGACCGCCCGCACATAGAGCCCGAGCGAGGTGCGCTTCAGCACCACCAGCAAGGCGAAGAACACGCCCAGCGCGAAGATGATGATGCACAGGCGGTTGTAGGTGATGGACAATTGCCCGAGCTGGAACGCCCCCGACATCCAGGACGGCGCCCCGACCTCCTTGTTGGTGGGGCCGAAGATGGTGCGCGTCGCCTGCTGCAACATCAGCGAGATTCCCCAGGTCGCCAGCAGGGTTTCCAGCGGGCGGCCGTAGAGAAAACGGATCACCGTTCGCTCGATGGCGATGCCCACGAGGCCGGTGAACAGGAACGCCAGCGGCAGCGCGATGGCCAGCGACCAGTCGAACAGATAGGGCGCCTTGGTGCGGATCAGCTCCTGCACCACGAAGGTGGTATAGGCCCCGAGCATCACCATCTCGCCATGGGCCATGTTGATGACGCCCATCACGCCGAAGGTGATGGCAAGGCCGATGGCCGCCAGCAGCAGCACCGAGCCCAGGGAAAGCCCGTACCAGATATTCTGCGCCACGCCCCAGAAGGCGAGCGAGCGGTTAATCTTCTCGATCCCCGCATCGGCCGCCGAGCGCAGGGCGGGCGAGGCATCGGCAGGGACGCCGGCAAGCAGGGCCAGCGCTTCCTGGTCCCCGCGATCGACGATCAATTTGGTGGCGGCAACGCGCTCGGCCTCCGGCGCATCGGCCTTGGTGAGGATGATCGCGGCCCGGGCCTGGGCGAGCGCCGCCTTCACGTCCGCGTCGCGTTCGCGGGCGATCGCGGCGTCGAGGGCGGGGAGCGCGGCGGCATCGCGCGACTTGAACACAGCGCCGGCGGCATCGATCCGCTTCGCCGCGTCCGGGCTGGCGAGGGCCAGCGCTCCGGCGGCGGCCTCCACTGCGCGGCGCACGCGGTTGTTGAGGCGCACCGCCTTGAGATCGGCCGGGGCCGCTGTCACGGCGGCACCCGTCGCCACATCGGTCAGGGCGCCGGCCTTGGTCTTCACGAAGACCGCCTTGGTGGCGGGATCGAACAGGAGCCGCCCGTCCCCCACCGCATCGACGATGGCGGCGGCCTGGGGACCGGGGATGAGGGCCAGGGCGGCGAGCCCGGCCTCGGTGTCGGAATAGCTGTCCGCAGCAAACCGCGCCACGGCCGGCGCGAGATCGGCGGCGGTCTGGCTGCGGCCCTCGCTCACGAAGCCCGGCCCCGCGCCGAGGAGAACCAGCCCCAGCAGCGCGGTCAGGGCCAGCCGCATCAAGGAAATCGTCATGTCGGCCTCGCCTGGAAAGCGGCGGCGTTGCGTCCGTCCGCTCCCCCCGAAGCAGACGGACGACGCCGCGACTCGCCTTCTTTCGAAGGCTCACCCACCGCGCGGATCGGCGCGGTGGGACGGCTTTTGGAACGCTCAGGCGCTCACTTGGTCGCGGTGCCGAGGCAGACCTTCTTGACCGAATCGTAGTTGCCGCACTTCAGCTGCACCCAGTCGGCCACCAGATCCTTCGAGCCTTCCAGCTGCTTGGACCAGGCTTCGCCGGGGATCAGGTTCTCGGTCTTCCACACCACGTTGAACTGGCCGTTGTCCTCGATCTCGCCGATGAAGACGGGCTTGGTGATGTGGTGGTTCGGGAGCATTTCCGAGACGCCGCCGGTGAGGTTCGGCTGCTTGGTGCCGGGCAGCGCGTCGATCACCTTGTCCGGATCAACCGAGCCGGCCTTGGTCACGGCCTGGACCCACATGTTGAAGCCGATGTAATGGGCTTCCATGGGATCGTTGGTGACGGCCTTCGGATTCTTCATGAAGGTCTGCCACTGCTTGATGAAGGCGTCGTTCTCGGGCGTCTTGATCGACATGAAATAGTTCCACGCCGCGAGATGGCCAACCAGCGGCTTGGTGTCGATGCCGGCCAGCTCTTCCTCGCCGACCGAGAAGGCGACGACGGGAATGTCGGTGGCCTTGATGCCCTGGTTCGCCAGCTCCTTGTAGAACGGCACGTTGGCATCGCCGTTGATGGTGGAAACCACCGCCGTCTTCTTGCCAGCCGATCCGAACTTCTTGATGTCGGCGACGATGGTCTGCCAGTCGGACTGACCGAACGGGGTGTAGTTGATCATGATGTCCTCGGACTTCACGCCCTTGGACTTCAGATAGGCTTCCAGGATTTTGTTGGTGGTGCGGGGATAGACATAGTCGGTGCCCGCGAGCACCCAGCGCTCGACCTTCTCTTCCTTGGCGAGGTAATCTACCGCCGGAATGGCCTGCTGGTTGGGAGCAGCGCCGGTGTAGAACACGTTGCGCTCGCTCTCCTCGCCCTCATATTGCACGGGGTAGAACAGGATCGAGTTCAGCTCCTTGAACACCGGCAGAACCGACTTGCGGCTCACCGAGGTCCAGCAACCGAACACCACGGAAACCTTGTCCTTGGTGATCAGCTCGCGCGCCTTTTCCGCGAACAGGGGCCAGTTCGAAGCGGGGTCGACCACGACCGCCTCCAGCTTCTTGCCGAGCACGCCGCCCTTCTTGTTCTGCTCGTCGATCAGCATCAGCATGACATTCTTCAGCGTGGTTTCGCTGATCGCCATGGTGCCGGAAAGGGAATGCAGGATACCGACCTTGATGGTCTCTTCCGCTTTGGCGGCGCTGAGGCTTGCCGCGAGGGCGGCCGCTGCCGCCAGCGCCCCGATGCCTTTGGTGGTCCGTCCCAGAAATTCGAGCATACGCTCTCTCCGTGTTCGTCGGCCGGCGCGAAGCCAGCAACCACGGAGAGCAAGGGACGTGCCACAATTCCGCCAAACGCCGAGAAGGTTAAGCAGCGCCACTCGGCGCTCGGGGCGCCCCGCCTAATTTGTATACAGTCGGGCCTGATTGATTAAATATTGGACTAATGCACAAAAAATAGGCTTCAGAGACGGGGCGTTGCCCCATCGCCGAGGCGACGGCCCGCTTTCCAGGCGGATCGCGGGCCCACCGGTTAAAGAACGTTGAACAAGTAAAGCAGAACGATCACCGAAAACGGCACGCCCAGAAGCCACAGTACAAATCCGCGCATCGTCTTCACTCCTTTACGTTTTCACTTTCTGAAATGAAAACGCCGCGTGCGCGGAAGCGTTCCCCGCGCGGCGAGCGCAATCCACCGCGCTGCGTTGCGGAAAACTTGACCGCAAGCCCAGCACGCTCTTTTGTGGCGCGTTTGCACGCTGCGAGGAAAAGCATGGACACTCTGCTCGAAGGATACCGGCGGTTTCGCGAAATCTCGTGGCCCACCCATAAGGATCTGTTCGAGCGCCTCGCGGCGCGTGGCCAGAAGCCGCATACCTTCGTGGTCGCATGCTCCGACAGCCGGGTTGATCCGCAGCTGATTTTCGATGCCGGCCCGGGCGAACTGTTCGTGGTCCGCAACGTCGCCAATCTCGTGCCGCCCTATGAGCCGGACGGAAATTATCACGGCACCAGCGCGGCCCTGGAATTCGCGGTGCGGGTGCTGGAGGTGGAGCGCATCGTCGTACTCGGCCACGCCCAGTGCGGCGGCGTCCACGCTCTGCTGGAGGGCGCCCCGGCGCTCGCGCGCGATTTCGTCGCGAGCTGGATCACCATCGCCGAGCCGGCGCGCACGGAGACCCTGGAAGCCAACCTGCCCCCCGCAGAACGCCAGCGCTTCTGCGAATTGTGCTGCGTGCGCCTGTCGCTGCGGAATCTCAGCACGTTTCCCTGGCTGAGCGAGCGGGTCGCCGCGGGGAAGCTTGCCCTGCACGGCGCCTATTTCGGCGTCGCCACCGGAAAGCTGGAACTGCTCGGAGCCGACGGCGCGTTTCATGCCGCATGATACCTGCGCGCCACAGACCTCCTGTCACACGCGCTTTACTGCTTCATCATACAGGCTTGATTTGACATCGTGCGTGGCGTCACACGCCGGGCTGGGAGCTCAGGATCATGAAGCAGGACACCATCGATCCGGTGCAGGCGACTCTGTTGCCTGAAAATGCCGGGCGCCGCCACGTCGCGGATATCGTGGAGTTTCTCAACCAGAAAGAGCTTGAGGAGGTGGTGCAATTCATCACCACCTTGCCGAACGAATGGGCGGTCGAGGTCCTCGACCAGCCCGACTTCGACCTCGCCTGCGAAGTAATCGAGACCCTGCCGCAGGAAAAGGCGGTGGCGCTGCTGGAAGGCATGTCCACCGACCGGGCGGCCGATATCCTGCGCTGGATCGAGGATCCGGCGCGCGGCGAATTGCAGCATCGCCTTTCGCCCGACACGCGCACCGCCATCGCTCATCTGCTGACCTATCCGGAGAACACCGCCGGCGGCCTGATGACCACCGAATATGTCAGCGTTCCCGCCGACTGGACCGTGGAACAGACCCTGGTCCATCTGCGCGAGGTCGAGGCCTCACGTGAAACCATTTATGCCATCTACCTGCTGGACCCCGCCACCAAGCGCTTGGTGAACGTGGTGCGGCTGCGCCGGCTGATCTCGGCCAATCCGAGCGACACCATGCTGTCGGTAGCCCAACCCTACGAGGTCATCACCACCAAGCCGCTCACCGACCGCGAGGACGTGGCGCGGCAGATGGCGAAGTACGACCTCATCGCCCTGCCGGTGGTGGACAGCACCCACCATCTGCTCGGCATCGTCACCTTCGACGACATGATCGACGCCATGATCGCCGAGCAGACGGAGGACGTGCAACGCATGGGCGGCATGGAGGCCATCGACGAGCCTTACATGCAGATCTCATTCCTGCAGATGATCAAGAAGCGCGCCGGCTGGCTGTGCGTTCTCTTCCTCTCAGAGATGCTGACCGCCAGCGCCATGCAGGTCTATTCGGACGAGCTGGAAAAGGCGATCGTCCTCGCGCTATTCATTCCGCTGGTCATGAGCTCGGGCGGCAATTCCGGGTCCCAGGCCACCTCGCTCATCATCCGCGCACTCGCCCTGCGCGAAGTCCGGCTGAAGGATTGGTACCGCGTGGTCTTGCGCGAAATCCCGACCGGCATCGTGCTCGGGTCCATCCTGGGCGTCATCGGCATCATCCGCATCGTGGTCTGGCAGGAACTGGGCATTTTCGACTATGGCGAGCATTGGCAGCTGCTGGCGATCACCATCGGCGCCGCGCTGATCGGCATCGTCACCTTCGGCTCGTTCGCGGGATCCATGCTGCCCTTCATCCTCAAGCGCGTCGGCTTCGATCCGGCAAGCGCATCCGCCCCGTTCGTCGCGACGCTCGTGGATGTGACCGGCCTGATCATCTATTTCAGCGTCGCCTACGCGATCCTGCGCGGCACCATCCTTTGAGCGTGCGGCACGGCCGTTGAAAAGACCAAGGGGCGGGAACCGCGAAGGTCCCGCCCCTTTTTCGAACGCGCGGCTCCGCGTCAGTGGTTGACGATGAACTTCATCAGCGCGCCATACCCGCCCTCGCCCTCGCCGACCGGCACTTCCTCGCGCGCTTCGGCGGCGGCGGCTTCCGTCAGATCGCGGGCGGAGAGGTCGAAGCCGCGCGCGGCGAGAAAATTCACCGCGTCGTCGGCGGTCACGAAATCCGCGACCGCATTCTCCAGGGTCTCGCTCAAGGCGGTGTTCCCCGAGGCATCGGCCTTCAGCCGTTCGATATCCCTGTCGCCCATTCCGGCCTCCGCTTCGTTCGTGTCTGCTGGACAGATCAACGGCGTAACGCGGCGTGTGTTCCAGCGCACGCCGCGCCCCGGCAGGCCCTCTGGACGGCGCAAGCGACCGAAGCTAGCTAGATAGTCTGCGTGCAGACGCACGCGCAGGGGCTTCGGCCCATCGGCGACAGGTCACTCATGGGGCAGCTCGCGTTTCTTCTCATCGGCTCGGACTCCATACGCCAGCGATGGTTCGTGATGGCGGGGCTCGGCGCCCTGCTGGTCGCTGCCGGCGGCTTCCTGATCGTCGATGCCCAGGACGGCGAGACCCTCCTGCCGAACGGGGTTCTCGGCTTCGTCTTTCTGCTGGAAGGCGTGTTCGCGATTCTCACGGCGCTCGCGGGCCAGGCGGGGGTCAGCCGCGCCATCGCGACGCTCAAGGCGGCCGGGCTGATGGTGATCGGCTATCTGATCATCCAGTATCCCGACACGAACACCTACATCCTCACGATCCTCTTCTCCGCCGCCTTCGGCTTCGACGGTGCGACGCGGATCGCCACCGCGAGCGTGGTTCGTTTCCGCAACTGGCGGGTGGTGGTGGCGTGGGGGACGTTCGAATTGCTGCTGGCGTTGCTGATCGCCGCCGACTGGCCGATCCCGCGGGCGAAGAACATCCATTTCTGCGTCGGCCTGCTTCTGCTGTTCTCCGGCTGGGTGCTGATACGCATGAGCCTGATGATCAAGACGCTGGAGCCGGAGGCGGCGATCCTCACCCTGCCCATGTTCGGCGCTCGTGCCTGGTACGACCATGCCCCGGTGCTGCTCGGGGAGGACCCCAATCCGAAATCCCGCGAAGCCATGGTGGTGCGGGTATGGACGCCGGTGGGCTCGGCGGATGTCGCGAACCGCCGCGTGCTCGTGGACCGGTACATCGCCGCGCTCGACCGCCACGGCACCATATCCACGGGCCATTCCGCGCTGGAATTGCCGCCGGACGTCTATATCAGCCATTATCCCGCGCAGGAGATCGAGCAGAGCGCCGGAGCGTTCATGAATGCGCTGCGCGCCACCGCCGACAACGATATCCCCGGGCGTTTCCAACCGTCCTACGAGGTGGAGCGGGCGGGCTGGTGCGACGCCGATGCCGCCGTGGCGTTCCGTAACTTCAATGCCCGCCGCCTGCGGGCGTTCTGGATCGGCTATCGCCAGGAAAATACGTACAATCTCACCAATCGCAATTGCTCGGTCGCGGTCGCCTCCGCGCTCGACGCGGCGCTTGAGGGCACCCTCGCCTCCCCCTACCCCTGGTTGCGCCTGCTGCGCCTCATGTGCAATCCCGACCTCTGGGTCGCGGCCGCGATCCGCGCCCATGCCGAAGCCATGACCTGGACGCCCGGCCTCGTGCTCGATTACGCGCGCGCCCTCCATCGCCTCGTGGAGCCGACGCGCATGACCTGGTTCGAGCGCCTGAAGGGCGCGCTCGCCTTCCTTCTCCCCAAATCGAAAGCTCCCGCCGCATGACATCCTCCGAGGCCGGCACGCCTGCGCCCGCGCACCTGCTGTCGCGCGGGGCAGTGATTCTCACCGCCATGATGTTCGGCCTCACCTACAGCCTGAGCGCGGCGCTGATCGCCCTCGACCTGGCCGGGCGCGGCATCAGCGACGCCGTCATCGGCGCCAATGCGGCCATGCACGCCGTTGGCGTCCTGGCCACCGCCCTCGTCCTTCCGCGCCTGGTGGCGAGCGTGGGCCCGCGCCGCCTCATCCTGTCCGCCCTGGGGCTCGCAGCGCTGACGCTGCTGGCATTCCCGCTCACACCGGCGGTCTGGCTGTGGTTTCCGTTGCGCTTCGTCCTGGGCGCGGCGTCGGAATCCCTGTTCGTGCTGTCGGAGACATGGATCAACGCCCTGTCCACGGAGCAGACGCGCGCGCGGGCCATGGCGGCCTATACCGCAGCGCTGTCCATCGGCTTCGCCCTTGGGCCGCTCATTCTCTCGCTGGTGGGGGCGCAGGGTATCCTGCCCTATGCCGTGGGGGCCGGCATGGCGCTGACGGCCGCGATGTTCATCGCTTCGCCGAAGGTGGAGGCGCCGGTGTTCGAGGCGCCGAGCCATTCCAACCCGATGCACTATCTTCGCCTCGCCCCGCTCGCCATGTCGGCGACCGTGCTGAATGCCGCCATCGAGGCGGCCGGACTGTCCTTCCTGGCGCTGTATGCGATCAATCTCGGCTGGGTCGAGCAGGATGCGGCGCGGCTCATGTCCTGCATGATGCTGGGCGCCATCGTGCTCCAGCTTCCCATCGGCTGGCTGGGCGACAAGATGAACCGCCGGCACCTCGTCATCGCACTGGCGGCGACGGCGACCGGCGGCGCGCTTCTGTGGCCGCTGGCGCTGCAAAGCCCGCTGACGACCTATGCCCTGCTGTTTCTTTGGGGCGGCGCCTTTGTGGGCATCTACACCATCATGCTGACCGTGGTGGGCAGCCGCTTCCAGGGCAGCGCGCTGGTGGGCATCTATGCGGTGATGGGGCTCACCTGGGGCGGCGGCGCGCTGATCGGGCCGCTGGCGGCCGGTTTCGCCATGCAGCTGACCTTGCACGGACTTGCGCTGTTCGCCGCCTTCGCGTGTGGCCTCTTTACCCTGGCGGCGCTGCTCCTGCGCAAGGAAAGCTGATCGGCGCAGCGTCGATCAGCGGCTGGAATGCGGTAACGGGGCGCTGCGGACGCATCGCGTCTTGCGTGGGACTGTCACAGGTTCATGCTAGAGCGCTGTGACCAGCAGAAGTTCACGAAATAACCTAGGGGAAGATCGATGAAATCGATATGGGGTGCCCTCCTTATCAGCCTGACCTGCGCCGTGGCGCCGGCCCTGGCGCAGGACGCCAAGAGCCTGCCCGCGAATTCGCAGCCGATGCCCCCCGCGAACTGGTTGTTCGTCCAGGTGGCCGATTCCGTGACGGTCAGCGGGAACAAGATGACCCTCAAGGGCGTCGCGCCCCAGACGGTGATGTTCGCCGACCGCCCCGAGCGCATGACCGGCGACACCGCCACGGCGGATTTCGTGAAGTTCTGGACCGTCGGCAAGGACAGCTTCCAGAAGGACCCGCCCAACGCCACCGTTTCGGTGACCGTGGACGGCAAGAGCGAGGTTTCCGTGGTCGAACTGACCGACCCGGAACTGTCCGGCGATACCCTCACCTACACGATCAAGGTGCTGAGCGACGCCGGCCCCAAATCCGGCGAATCCGCCAGCCTGTTCATCGATTGGTGGGTGGCCGGCCGGGGTGGTTGCTATCGCGGCCCTTATGGCGGCCTCCACTGCCGCTGGTAGGCCCAAGCCTTTTTTGAGATTGCAGACCCCGCCCGGTCCTCCGGCGCGGGGTTTTTCTTTTTCACCCGCGCGATTCGCGCCCCGCACGGGCGGGCTTTGGCCGAGGCGGCGCGAATCGCGCGTAAGGACGCGGCCTGCCCGCCGGCGATTCGCGCGCGTCCCGCATTGCGGCCGCGACCGGCGGCAAAGCGCCATGGGATAAGGATTGTGTTGCCTCGCGGGTTAGCGCGGCGAACTGGGACGTGGATTTGTGCGTGAAGCGAACGGGCGGGAAACCGTTCTAAATCCTTGGTCGGAGTGGCAGGATTTGAACCTGCGACCCCCACGTCCCGAACGTGGTGCGCTACCGGACTGCGCTACACTCCGAACCAGGGCGCTGCCTCTAGCATGCGTTTTGGCAGGGAGGCAAGCGGGTTCTTGCGGAAGCTGTCGTTTCGCCTTCGCTTGAACCCCCATCGCCCGCGTGCCATAGGAGGCCGCCTGTTACAGGACAACGAGTGAGGAGTGGTGGAATGTCGAGCGACAGCAACGCGAGCGGTCTCATGAAAGGCAAGCGCGGGCTGATTCTCGGCGTCGCTAACAATCGGTCGATCGCCTACGGCATCGCCAAGTCCGCCCGCGCCCACGGCGCCGAGATCGCCCTCACCTACCAGGGCGAGGCGCTGAGGAAGCGCGTGGAGCCTCTGGCGACGGAACTGGGCGCCCATCTGGTCGGTCATTGCGACGTCACCGAGCCCGCCACCCTCGACGCGGTCTTCGCCGAGACGCAAAAGCTGTTCGGCAGCATCGATTTCCTGGTCCACTGCATCGCCTTCTCCAACAAGGACGAGCTGGACGGCCGCTATGTGGATACGACGGCGGACAATTTCGCCAAGACCATGTTCATCTCCTGCTACTCGTTCACGGCGATCGCCCAGCGGGCCGAGAAGCTGATGACGAACGGCGGCTCGCTGGTGACGCTGACCTATTACGGCGCCGAGAAGTGGATGCCCCACTACAATGTCATGGGTGTCGCAAAGGCAGCCCTGGAAGCCTCGGTGCGCTATCTCGCCGCTGACCTCGGCCCGAAGAACATCCGCGTCAACGCCATTTCCGCCGGTCCCATCAAGACGCTGGCGGCCTCCGGAATCGGCGATTTCCGTTACATCCTCAAATGGAACGAGCTGAACTCGCCGCTTCGCCGCACCGTCACCACGGACGAGGTGGGCGACGCCGGCGTGTATCTGATCTCCGATCTGTCCCGCGGTGTCACCGGCGAGATACATCATGTGGACGCGGGTTATCATATCGTTGGCATGAAGCATCCCGACGCGCCGGACCTGGCGCTCGTGCGGGATTGAGGAGACGCCGATGATTCGCTCCGCCACTGCTCGTACCCGTGCACTCATCCTGGGCCTTGCCCTGCTCGCTGGCGGCGGAGCCGCCGAGGCGCAGACCCAGATGCAGATCCAGGTGCCGATGGGCTCAGGCGGCGCCCCTCCCGATTTTAACGCCTATCCGCTCCGCGACCGCCTGCTCGGTCCGGGTGGGGCCGTCTTTCCCGACTACGTCAATCCGCCGGATGAAGGCGCGCCCGCAGGCAGCCCGCCGGCCTATGTGATCGGCGGCGCTCCGGGCGTCCTGTTCGGCGCGGGCACGGCCGATCTCCTGTGCCAGCCCGCCGGCCGGCCGCAGATCAAGGTGATCAGCGCCCCGCCGGGCGCCAAACTGTCCGTCGGGCCCGGCGCCTTCACGGTGACCGGGACCGATGCCGGCTCCACGCTGTGCTACGGCAAGCCCATGGTCGGCAACGTCGTGCGCATCTCCGGCAAGGGGCCGCGCGCGGGCGGTGCCGTGGTGCTGCGCGTGACCTATCCGCCCATCGGGGCGTGGTACGACCACCAGGTCAATATCCCGGCCCGCTGAGGCGTGGCGCCCCCGGGCGGGGCGGCGCCCGGCCAGGGGCCAGGCATAATGGAGGGGGCGATGAGGGCGCAGTTCAAGGCGGGGAAGCTGGCGGCAGCCGTCCTCTCGCTGGCTGCCGTGGTCGCGGCGGCTCCGGCCGCGGCCGGGCGCGACAATGATCCCGACGCCTATGTGACCAATTATTATACCGGCGGCGGCACCGGCGGTGTCCTGTTCGCGGCGGGCACCACCAATCAGGCCTGCATGAATCTCGGCGCGCCTACCATCGACGTGATCAGTGCCTCCCCCGGGGTGCGCCTCTCGATCCGGCCCGGCACCTTCGTGGTGACCGGCACGGACTATGGCTACATGGTGTGCCAGGGCCAGCGCATTCCAGGCGTCGTCGTCACCGGCACCGGCTCGGGGACCGCGCAGATCCGCGTCACCTATCCGCCGATCGGCCAATGGTACACCCACACCCTGACCCTTCCGGGCCGGTGAGATGGCGCGCCTGTTCCTGGTCCGCCATGGGGAAACCGATTGGAACGTCGCCGGCCGGCTGCAAGGCCGGCACGATATCCCGCTGAACAGTCTCGGCCGCGCCCAGGCCGCGCAGGTGGGCCGCGTGCTCCATCAGCTAGCGGGCGACGTCGCGGCGCTCACCTTCGTCTCCAGCCCGCTGATGCGGGCGGTGGAGACGATGCGCATCCTGCGCACCACGCTCGATCTGCCGGCGGCGGGCTATCATCTGGATCCCCACCTCGCCGAACTGTCGTTCGGGCGCTGGGAGGGCAGCACCTGGCCCGAGTTGAAGCGGCGCGATCACCTCGCGGTGCGGGCGCGCGAACTGGCGCCCTGGACCTTCGTGCCGCCAGACGGGGAAAGCTATGAGATGCTGAGCGTGCGCGCCGGCACCGCGCTGGACCGCTTGAAGGACGAGGATGCGGTCGTGGTGACCCACGGCGGCGTTATTCGCGCTTTGCTGCACACGAAGGCCGGCATGCCGCAGGAAGAGGCGGCGCTCTTGCCGGTGCGCCAGGGCGCGGTCTACGTGCTGGCGGGCGGCGGGTTCCGCGTCGCCGAATAAGCCGAGCCGGACCTGGGCGAATCGCAGCGGAGGCGCGGGGCGCGGATCAATGCGCCGCGCCGGCGGTTTTCTGCCGGTGCAGCACCGGGGGCCGTGAGACCAGCAGCTTGTCGATCCGCCGCCCGTCCATGTCGACGATCTCGAAGCGCCAGCCGAGCGAGTCGAACACCGCGCCCACCTGCGGCAATTCCTTGATCTGCGACAGCGCGAAACCGGCCACCGTGTGGAAGCCCCGCTCGACCGGGAAATTCAGCTGGAGCACTTCGCGCAGCTCGTCCACGGGCGCATCGCCGGAGATCAGGAACGAGCCGTCCTGGCGTTCCACCACATGGGGCTCGTCGTGCAGGTTGTCGTCGGAGATCGACCCCGTGATGGCCGCGAGCAGGTCATAGCCCGTCACCACGCCGACCATGTCGCCATATTCGTCGACGACGATGCCCATGGGCACCTCGGCGCCGCGCAGGGTCCGCATGGCCTCCAGCGCGCCCACGGTCTCCACCAGGAAGGTGACCGGCTGCACGAAGGTGCGCGGATCGGGCGTCTCGCCCTTGAGATAGGCGTCGAGCAGGCGCTTGGCCTGGATCACGCCCACCGTCTCCTCGGGGGATTTGTCGCAGGCCGGCAGGCGGCTGTGCGGGGTGGAGAGGATGATGTCGCGCACGTCCTCCGCGCTGCCTGAGATATCCACCCATTCCACGTCGGGCCGCGGGGTCATGATCGCGGTCACGGGGCGGTCCGCGAGGCGCATGACGCCGGAGATCATGCGCCGCTCGGCGGGCTCGATCACGCCGGCGGTCTCGGCCTCGTTGATGATGGCGCGGATTTCCTCGTCCGTGACGCCGCCTTCCTGGCCGCCCGAATTGCCGAGCAGCCGCAGCACGCCGCGGGTCGAGATGTCGAGCACCCACACCACGGGGGCGCCGACCTTGGCGAGGCCCACCATCATGGGCGCGACGATGCAGGCGAGGCGTTCGGGGTTCTGGAGCGCGAGCCGCTTGGGAATGAGCTCTCCCACCACCAGCGACACATAGGTGATGCCCGCGACCGCCACGGCATAGCCGATCGGCTCGGCGAGCCGCGCGGCGAGGCCCGCGCCCTCCAGGACCTGCCCCAGATAGGCGCCGAGGCTCGCGCCGGAGAAGGCGCCGGCAAGGATGCCGATCAGCGTGATGCCGATCTGGACGGTGGACAGGAAGCGACCGGGCTCCGCCCCCAGGGCGAGCGCTGCCTTGGCGCCCTTGTGGCCATTGTCCGCCTTGTGGCGCAGCCGCGCGGGGCGGGCCGAGACGATGGACAGTTCCGCGGCAGCAAGAACGGCGTTCAGGAGAACGAGGAAAAGGACAATAACAATTTCGATGATGGGCATGGCGGGAAAATCGGACCCTTCCGTCCGCCCCTCCATAGCACAGCCGCGCCACAATGGGCGAGAGCGTGTGGTATTTTCGCGAAACCGCGCGGCTTTATCGCGGCGGGCGCGCGCCCGGCCGGCCCGTCGGAGACATTGTGCTTTTGCCTGGAGCGACCTAGACAACCTCAGCACATCACACAGGCAGGCCATGTCCTTCAATACGTTCGGCCATATGTTCCGGGTCACCACATTCGGCGAGAGCCACGGCATCGCCATCGGCTGCGTGGTGGATGGCTGCCCGCCGGGCCTTCGGTTCGCGGTGGAGGACATCCAGGCCGCGCTCGATCGCCGTCGGCCCGGCCAGTCGCGCTTCACCACCCAGCGCCGCGAGCCGGACGAGGTGCGCATTCTCTCCGGCACGCTGGATCATCCCGAGGGCGGGCTCGTGACCACCGGCACACCAGTCGCCCTGCTGATCGAGAATGTGGACCAGCGCTCGAAGGATTATTCCGACATCGCCGGCAGCTACCGGCCGGGGCACGCGGATTTCACCTACGACATCAAATACGGCATCCGCGATCATCGCGGCGGCGGGCGCTCCTCCGCGCGCGAGACCGCCACGCGGGTCGCGGCGGGGGCTCTGGCCGCCAAGGTGCTGCCGCAGGCGCAGGTGCGCGCCGCTCTGGTGCGCATCGGCGAGATCGAGATCGACCGCACCCGCTGGGACTGGGCGCAGGTGAACGAGAACCCCTTCTTCTGCCCCGACGCCGACACCGTGCCCTTGTGGACGGACTATCTGGACGCCATCCGCAAGCGCGGCTCGTCTGTCGGCGCGGTGGTGGAAGTGGTGGCGGAAGGCGTGCCCGCCGGCCTGGGCGCGCCGCTCTACGCCAAGCTGGATGCCGACCTTGCCGCCGCCTTCATGGGCATCAATGCGGTCAAAGGAGTCGAGGTCGGCGAAGGCTTCAACGCCGCCCGCCTCACCGGGGAAGAGAATGCCGACGAGATGCGGCTCGGCAATGAGGGGCACCCGGCCTTTCTCTCGAACCATGCCGGCGGCATCCTCGGCGGGATTTCCACGGGGGCGCCCATCGTCGCCCGGTTCGCGGTGAAGCCCACCTCCTCCATCCTGACGCCCCGGCGCACCGTGGACAAGTTCGGCACCGAGACCGACCTCATCACCAAGGGCCGGCACGACCCCTGCGTCGGCATCCGCGCCGTGCCGGTGGGGGAAGCCATGATGCGGTGCGTGTTGGCGGACCACCTGCTGCGCCATCGTGGGCAGGTGGGCACGGCGCCCGCCTGGCCCTTCCCGAAGGGCTGATTTCAGTGAAGGTGAATTTTTCAATATTTCATTGTCACTGAAAACCAGGGCTGCTAGCTTCGTGGAATGAAGCTCGCGGAATGGCTCGAAAGCACCGGGACCAAGCGAAGCGCCTTTGCAAGGCAGGTCGGGCTCTCGCCCGCCAGCGTGACGGCGCTGTGCAATGACGCGCGCGCGTGGATCTCCCGCGAAACCGCCGAGCGGATCGCCGAGGCCACGGGCCATGCCGTCACGCCCAACGACTTTCTCGGCCTTCCCGCGCCCCGCATCCGAGGTTTGCCCGTGACCGATACCGTTCAATCCCGCGTTCAGCTTGCCATCGAAGCCATCGCCCGTGGCGAGATGGTCGTGGTCACCGACGACGACGACCGCGAGAACGAGGGCGACCTCATCCTCGCCGCCTCCCTCGCGACGCCCGAGAAGATGGCTTTCGTCATCCGCAACACCTCCGGCATCGTCTGCACGCCGGTGCCGGCCTCGGAGGCCAAGCGCCTGCGCCTGGAACCCATGGTGGCGAACAATGACGCCCCCATGGGCACCGCCTTCACCGTTTCCATCGACGTGCGGCACGGCACCACCACCGGCATCTCGGCGGAGGAGCGCACCAACACCGTGCGCGCGCTCGCCAATCCCAACATGGGCGCCGGCGATTTCGTGCGTCCGGGCCACGTCTTCCCGCTGATCGCCAAGGACGGCGGCGTGCTCATGCGCTCCGGCCACACGGAAGCGGCGGTGGATCTGTGCCGCCTCGCCGGCCTGCCGCCCATCGGCGTGATCGCCGAGCTGGTCAACGACGACGGCACGGTTCAGCGCGGACCCCAGGTGACGACGTTCGCGGAAAAGCACAATCTGCACCGCATTTCCGTTGCGGACCTCATCTCCTATCGCCAGGCGCGCGAAAAGCTGGTGACCCGTTCGGCCGAATTCCCGGTGCCCACCAGCGTCGGCGAATTGCAGGGCTTCTCCTTCATCACCCCGTTCGATTCCGTGAATCATCTGGCGCTGGTCCATGGCCGCATCGGCGATGGCGAGAAGGTGCTGGTGCGCCTGCATCGCGCCGACCCGGTCGCCGATGCCTTCATGGGTGCGAAGGTGCTCCAGAAGGCGTTGGAGCGCATCAAGGCGGAAGGCCGGGGCGTGCTGGTCTATCTGCGCGACGGTACGGCCGGCGTTCCGCCCACCGCGATGGGTCCGGGCGAGAAGACGCCGAGCGAGTTGGAGCGTGACCGCCACTGGCGCGAGGTGGGCCTCGGCGCACAGATCCTGCGCGATCTCGGCATCGTCTCCATCCGCCTGCTGGCGTCGAAGGCCCGCACCTATGTGGGCCTTGCCGGCTTCGGCATCGAGATCGTCGAGACCGAGCACCTGGAAAGCTAACGAACTGGAAAGCCGACGGAAAAGCCGGCGCCCCATAAAAGCGGCGGCTAACCTCTTTTTTACCGCCCGGGAAGGTGGCAGCATGCGTCGATCGTTCGTCGCGGCTGACACCTCCCGGAGGCGCCATGACACAGCGGATCGTTCGCCACCCTGGCGCCCCGACTCTTTGGCTTGCCATCCTGGGCCTGCTGATGCTGGCCCTGCGCCCCGCCGCCGCGGCGGACCTGCCGGTCGACGTCCAGCTGGTGCTGGCGGTGGACGTGTCCTTCTCCATGGACCCGGACGAGCAGGCGCTTCAGCGCGAGGGCTATGCCTCAGCCCTTGTCTCCGCTGAATTCCTGGATGCCCTGCGGCTCGGCCCCAACGGCCGGATCGCGGTGACCTATATGGAATGGGCGGGAGAGCACGAGCAGAAGGTGGTCCTGCCCTGGCAGGTGATCGACGGACCGGAGAGCGCGCGGGTCGTGTCCGAGGCGATTCGCGCGGCGCCCCTGCGACGGATCTACCGGACCTCCATTTCCGGCGGCTTGCTGTTCGCCGCAGATCTCTTCAAGGACAGCGGCTTTCGCCCCTTGCGCAAGGTCATCGACGTCTCGGGGGACGGGATGAACAACCAGGGGCGGCCGGTGGAACAGGCGCGCGACCAGGTGGTGGCCCGCGGCATCACCATCAACGGCTTGCCGTTGCTGCTGAAACGGGCCGGAAACTCGGTCCTCGATATCGCCGACCTCGATCTCTATTACGAGGATTGCGTGATCGGCGGCCCCGGCGCCTTCGTCATCCCGGTGCGGGAACAGGCGGAATTCGCCCGTGCCATCAAGACCAAGCTGGTGCTGGAGGTGGCGGGGGTGGAGCGGCCGCCGCCGCGCCTGCCGGTCATCAAGGTGGTGCAGCCGGCCCGCGTCTCCTGCCTCATCGGCGAGCGGTTGTGGCAGGAGCACTGGAACAATTGATCCGGCCGAAAGCTGCACCCCGCCCCCGGCCGAAAGCAAAATGTTTCACGTGAAACAATGACTTGGATCAGACGAACATCGGTTTAGTGGCCCCTCTCCGCGCCCTGCCGCCGGAACAAACCGCCATTTCAGCCGAATATTGGCTCATTTCGGCGAGGGCTGAATTCGCCCCCTACCGGGAGAACACGCCCACCAGTTCCACATGGGGCGAATAGCGGAACTGGTCCACCGGCGTCACCGACCGCAACACGAACCCGCCCTCGGCGAGGAGGCGGGCGTCGCGGGCGAAGGTGAGCGCGCTGCACGAGACATAGGCCAGCCGCGCCACCTTGGATCGCGCCAGCTCGCGGGCCTGGGCTTCCGCCCCCTGGCGCGGGGGGTCGATCACCACCGCGTCGAAGCGGGCCAGTTCCTCCGCCACCAGCGGCCGGCGGAACAGGTCGCGCACCTCGCCGCCCACGCCCTTGAGGCGGGCGGTGGCCTTGGCGGCGCGCTGCAGGGCCGCCACCGCCGGGGCGTTGCTCTCATAGGCGCTCACCCGCGCCGTCTGGGCGAGGCGGAGGGCGAAGGTGCCGACGCCGCAGAACAGGTCGGCGACGCGCTTTGCCCCCTCGACCGCGCCCAGCGCCAGCCCGGCCAGCGTCTCCTCGCCCATCTGCGTCGCCTGGAGGAAGGAGGCCGGCGGCAGCTCGACCCGCGCCAGCCCCATGGTCAGCGCCGGCGCGCTGCGCTGGAGCACCAATTCCCCATGGCGGGTCAGGCGGGCGAGGTCGAATCGTTCTGCCAGCGCGCCGAGGTCGACCATCAGGTCCGGCGGCAGCGGGCCGGAGCCGCGCACGTCGAGATCAAGCCCGGTCTCGGTGGCGGTGACATGCAGGTCCAGCGGCTTCTTCAGGGGCGCCAGAGCATCGGCCACCGCCTGGGCGGCCGCGAGCGCGCGGGCAAGGCCCGGCGCGAGCACCGGGCATTCGCGCAGCGCCACCATGGCGTGGGACTTGCGCTCGGCGAAGCCCACGACGGTGCGCGCGCCATATTGGCGGGCATGGAAGATCGCCCGCCGCCGGCCGGCGCCATGGGCGTCGATCAGTTCGCCCACGGGCGCTTGGATGCCCTCGCGCGCCAGCGCCTCCACCACCAGGCCGCGCTTCCAGGTCTGATAGGGCGCGGCTTGCCAGTGCTGGAGCAGGCACCCGCCGCACACGCCGAAATGGGAGCAGACCGGCACTGCGCGGTCCGGGCTGGCGGAAACGATGGTCTCCACCTTCAGCCGGTCCTTGTCGCGCACGCCCGCGACGGTTTCCCCCGGCAGGGCATAAGCGACGAACAGGGGGCCGTCCGCGCTCTCGGCGATGGCATCCCCCTGGGCGCCCATGCGGGCGATGACGGCTTGCATCATGGCTTCACCGCCCCGATCAGGAATTCGTGATTGCCGTCGCCCCCGGTGATGGGCGAGGGAATGAGGCCCGCAACGCGCCAGCCCAGTCCTTCCACGGTCTCGCGCACGCGGGCGCAGACGGCGGCATGGGTCGCGGCATCGCGCACGATTCCCTTGCGCACATGGGCCGGGCCGGCCTCGAACTGCGGCTTCACCAGCGCCGCGAGGCGGGCGCCGGGCGCGGCCAGGGCAAGCGCCGCCGGCAGAACCAGGGCGAGCGAGATGAAGCTGACGTCGATCACCACCAGATCGACCGGCTCGGGCACCTTTTCGCGGTCCAGGCTGCGGGCATCGGTGCCTTCCAGCAGCACCACGTCGGGATGGCCGCGCAGGCGGGCGTGGAACTGGTCGTGCCCCACGTCCACGGCATAAACGCGCTTTGCCCCGCGCCGCAGCAGCACATCCGTGAAACCGCCGGTGGAGGCGCCCACATCCAGCGCCACGCACCCGGCGGGATCGATGGCGAAGGCGTCCAGCGCGGCTTCCAGCTTCAGCCCGCCGCGCGAGACGAAGGGGTGAATGTCCCGCGCCTCGATGGCCGCGTCCTCCGCCACTTCCTCGGAGGGCTTGGCGACCGGCTTGCCGTCGACATGCACCTGCCCCGCCAATATGGCGGCCTGTGCGCGCGCCCGGCTGTCGAACAGGCCGCGCGCCACCAGAAGCTTGTCGATGCGCTGCCGCGCCATGACCCATACCCGCCGTAAAAGAAACCGCCCGCGTCCCGGGGAGACAGCGCGCACCCGGACCGCGCGCCCCGGGAAGCCCGCCCGCATTAAGCCAGCCGCGCAAATCTGATCGCGCGCGGCCGGCCGGTCGTGATATGCGATGGCTGGGGGAGAGGCAAACGGCAAGCGACGGAGCAGGCGGCCCTTCAGGGGACGCGCCGGCTGCCTGATGGGAGAATGTATGCGTATCGCCCTCGCAGCCTGCTGCGCCCTGGTGCTCGCCGCGGTGCCCGTCGGTGCCGGCGTTGCCCAGGCCAACACATCCCAATCCGCCACCGGGAAATCCGGTTCGGGCAAATCCGGCTCCGCAAAGGCCAATGCCGCAAAGGCCAGCGCGTCCAAGGGCAACGCCGCCAAGACGCAGATGCCCGCCGACACGCGCGTGTGGAGCCTGGTGCGCGGGGACGACACCTATGTGCTGCGCTTCGCCCAGCCCCGCGCCACCGATCCGGTGTTCGCGGCCACGTGCCAGCCCTCGGCGCAATTGCTTCAGATCGCGCTGGAGGTGAATTCCACCAAGATCCGCTCCGGCGACGGGGTTGCGCTCTCGCTCTCCAGCGGCAAACGGCATCTGGAACTGGCGGCGAGCGCCTTTCTCGGCTCCAGCGACGGCCTGCTGGTGGTGGAGGCGGCGGTGACCCTGGACCCGCGCGTGTTCGACATTTTCCGCGACGGGGACACCCTCACCATCCGGCTGGCGGGCCAGACGCAGACGCTGCCGCTGGCGGGCGCCCGCGCCCGGCTTCAGGATTTCGAGCGCTCCTGCCTCGCGTTACGGTAACATAGGACCCATATTCACCACGCTGGGATGGGCGGGGCGCCATCGGCTTCCCCTTTTCTGGCGGACGGTTATGATCCCGCGCCATTTTGTGAGGAATTGATCATGTATCGTAAGGTCCTCGCGCTCGCGCTTCTCGCCGCCTCCGCGATGCCCGCGGCGGCCCAGGTGAAGATGCAGTGGGCCAGCAGCAACAGCGATACCGGGGCGACCTTGACCTTCGGCGTGCCGGAAACGGACGAGTCGATCGTCAGCTTCACCTGCGACAAGGGCAAGGACATGGTGCTTGTCAGCGCCTATATCGGCTCCAAGGGGCTGAAGGCGGAGGACGCCGCGCGCATCGTGCTGACCGCCGGGAAGGTGAAGAAGGACCTCGCCGGCCGCGCCGTCGCCAATGAGGAAAGCGGCGCGGTGGATGTGGAAGCCGGCGCCAAGATGGCCGACATCAAGGCCCTGCTCGCCAGCAGCAAGCTTCTCGTGGTCGAGACCAAGGGCGCCAAGCAGCAAGTGGCGCTGGCCGGCGCGCCGGAAGCCTTCAGCCAGTTCGAAGGCGCCTGCAAGGCGAACTGACGCCGCAGCGCGCGGCGGAACGGCAACGCTACACTTTGCCGACAGGCCCAGCTTGTCGGCAAACGCACTGGGCCTGCGTGCATTTCAAGACGATATTGCCTCTCGAATCAGAACGATCCCACAGCCAGTGCTCGACAATTCCCCTGGGGCGCGCAACCATAGCGCGACAAAAACGGGGAGGGCACCATGGATATCAAGGTAACGGTTCCGTCGGACTTCAGAGAAAAGCTGGTTGAGCTGGCGCGGCGGGCGATCGTGAACGCCCCCCGCTGCCAGAATGAAGAAGCGACGAAAATGTTCCTCGTCCTGCCGCTGATCGGCTTTCTCGGTTACGATCACCTTGATCCGAACGAAGTATTCCCTGAACACCATTGCGATTTTTCCGAAAAATATAAAAATAAAGTAGATTACGCAATCTTCCGCAACGGCCATCCCATCATTGCGGTCGAGTGCAAACAAGCCGGTGCGCAGACGATGCGCGATGATCGCGGCCAATTGCGCAGCTATTTCAACGCGGCCCCGACGGTTAAGATGGGAATATTAACCGATGGATTGACTTGGGAATTCTATGCCGATTCCGATTCACCTAACATGATGGATGAAAATGCGTTCCTTCGATTTGATATGAAAGAGATTGCCAAAGGCCAAGTGGACGATTCCATACTTGAAGGCCTTTTCGCTCTAGGAAAAGCGGCGTTCGATCCAGAAAATATTGGCGCGGAAGCAAAAAGAAAACATGTTTACAACTCTGTTCTTGTCCAGATTACGACACTTGCCGAAGAGCCGTCCGAACAATTCATTCGCGATCTTTTGAGCAGCGCCGGTTTTCCCCGCGTATCGCAACGGACCATCGAAGAATATAGGCCGACGGTGAAGGCCGCATTCCGAGACTTCATCAGTCGGCGCATTCTGCAAAGACTGGATCTTCCGCAGATGGAGGGCGGCTCGCGCCCCAGCGAAATACAGGCCAACCCGCCGCCTCAACCCGCAGTACCGATGGAAGATAAAATTACGACCACCGAAATTGAGTTAAAAATTTTCGGATGGGTGAAACACCGCCTCGCATTTCTAGTTAACGACGAGAAGCTTTTTAAAGAAATCGAGCATGTATCTTATCAGGACTTTCAAGGAAACTTCGCTGTCTTCTACAAGAAAAGCCGCGTTGGCCGAATGTTTGATTTTTACGAGCCAAAAGCCGGCGCTCGCGACCTGCGCATGAAGTTCGTATTTCCTACAGATTCTGGCGCCCAAGAAGAAGTTTTGGTGACAGACCTGTCGGAATTGGACTCCCATCTGCTCACCGCCTTCAAGCAGAGAGTCGCTCAAATCCCGAGGTGAGCCGCCCGCAGACCCTGTTGGTTCGGATCGCCAGACCCCGCCTCAGGCGCGCCGGGTCAGGCCGATGCGGTCGCCTTTGGGCAGCACCGACAGCACCTTCGCGACGATGCCGTCGGCGTCGAGACCGGCCTGGGCGATCTGGCGGGCGGGCGTCTCCTGGTCGATATAGATGTCGGGCAGCACCATGGCGCGCAGCTTCAGGCCGCGATCCAGCACCCCGGCCTCGCTCAGGAATTGCATCACCTGGCTGCCGAAACCGCCGATGGAGCCCTCCTCCACCGTGATCAGCGCCTCATGGGCGCGCGCCAGGCGGCCGATCAGGTCCTGGTCGATGGGCTTGGCGAAGCGCGCGTCGGCGACGCTCGCGGAAATGCCGAGGTCCGCCAGCCGCTCCGCCGCAGCAAGGCAAGCCGCGACCCGCGTGCCGAGGCCGACCAGCGCCACGTCCGTGCCCTCGCGCAGCATCCGGCCGCGCCCGATGGGCAGCACCTCGCCCCGCTCCGGCCGCTCCACGCCCACGCCTTCCCCGCGCGGGAAGCGGATGGCGCTCGGCCCCTCGTCGAACGCGACCGCGGTTGCGATCATATGGGTCAGTTCGGCCTCGTCGGACGGGGCCATGATGGTGAAGCCCGGCAGGCAGCCGAGAAAGGCGACATCGTAGGCGCCGGCATGGGTCGCCCCGTCCGCACCCACGAGGCCGGCCCGGTCGATGGCGAAGCGCACCGGAAGGCCCTGGAGCGCCACATCGTGCACCACCTGGTCATAGGCGCGCTGGAGGAAGGTGGAATAGAGCGCGCAGAACGGCTTGTAGCCCTCCGCCGCGAGCCCGGCCGCAAACGTCACCGCATGCTGCTCGGCGATCGCGACGTCGAAGGTGCGGCTCGGGAACGCCTGGCCGAACAGATCGAGCCCGGTACCGCTCGGCATGGCGGCGGTGATGGCCACCACCTTGTCGTCGTGCCGCGCCTCGTTGATCAGGCTCTCGGCGAACACGCGGGTATAGGTCGGCGCATTGGACTTGGCCTTGACCTGCGCGCCCGTCACCACGTCGAACTTCACGACGCCATGATACTTGTCGGCGGAGGCCTCGGCGGGGGCGTAGCCCTTGCCCTTCTGCGTCACCACATGAACCAGGATCGGCCCGGTCTTGGCGTCGCGCACATTGCGCAGCACGGGCAGCAGGTGCTCGAAATTATGGCCGTCGATGGGCCCCACGTAATAGAAGCCCATCTCCTCGAACAGCGTGCCGCCGGTCCAGAAGCCGCGCGCGAACTCCTCCGCCCGCTGGGCGCCGCGCTCGACGAATTTCGGCATGTGGCCGGCGAGCTGCTTGCCGATCTCGCGGAGCGAGAGATAGGTCCGCCCGGAAATGAGCCGCGCCAGATAGGCCGACATGGCGCCCGTGGGCGGGGCGATGGACATGTCGTTGTCGTTGAGGATGACGATCAGCCGGCTGTCCATGGCGCCGGCATTGTTCATGGCCTCATAGGCCATGCCCGCCGACATGGCGCCGTCGCCGATGACGCAGACGATGTTGCGCTCCTCGCCCGAGAGGTCGCGCGCCACCGCCATGCCGAGGCCGGCGGAAATGGAGGTGGAGGAATGGGCGGCGCCGAACGGGTCGTACACGCTCTCGGCGCGCTGGGTGAAGCCGGAGAGGCCTCCGCCCTGGCGCAGCGTGCGGATGCGGTCGCGCCGCTCGGTGAGGATCTTGTGGGGATAGCACTGGTGCCCCACGTCCCAGATCAGGCGGTCGTGCGGGGTATCGAAAACGTGATGCAGCGCCACCGACAATTCCACCACGCCGAGACCCGCGCCGAGGTGCCCGCCGGTGACGGAGACGGCGTCGATGGTTTCGAGCCGCAGTTCGTCGGCGAGCTGGGGCAGCTTATCGTCGGGCAGGCGTCGCACATCAGCGGGGCTGCGCACCGTATCGAGAAGCGGGGTCTTGGAAGCGGTCACGGAACACTCCGCACATGCCGGCACCGCCGGCCCTGATATCTGCCGGCACCGCCGGCCCTGTTCATCCGCCGGCGTCGCCGGCCCTGGTCGTCTTCCGGCGTCGCCGGCCCAAATCCGGCGGTCCCGCCGGTCCTCGCGCCGACCCGTGCGGCTGAGCCGGGGATCGCACCCGGCGCGCCGGGAGAAAAAGCCTTACACACACAGATGGGCATGTGCAACGCACACGGCCAGACCCGTTAACCATAGATGCGCATGGCGGCTCTTCCCAAGGCGCGTCCCTGTTCCAGGTCCGGCGCGGCCTGCAGGGCGGAACATGGTCATGCACGGGCTCGTCCCGTGCATCCACGCGGAGCCGCCGGCGCCTGCTTTTTCAAGGCCCGCCCGGCCCGCGCGGCGCGGTTGGCCGGACGCGCCCGGCCAGGGCGCGGGTGCGAGACGGCTCACGGATACCGGACGAGATCCAGCGCGCCTAAGACCGCCCTTCCCGCCCCGGCCCGGTGGGCACCCCCGGCCCGTCGAGCAGGCCGGCGAGCTTGCCGGCGCGGATCATGAAGCGGTGCATGTCCAGGGTCGCCAGCGCCAGCAGGCACCCGCCGGCGAGGCGCAGCGCGTCCTTCGCCAGATGGGGCCGGCGCCCGTACTTGCGGCGGACATAGAGTTCCGAGCGCTTCTTGTAGCGGTTGATGGCGAAGGTGGCGCCCCAGGAGCCGGTGCTGGATTTTCCGCCGCTGTGGGACACCTGCGCGCCCGGGACCACGACGATCGGCAGGTCGCGCGCGAGCGCCCGCAAGGCGAGGTCGTCGTCCTCGTGATAGAGGAAAATCTGCTCGTCGAACCCGCCGAGGTCCAGAAACTCCTGGCGCTTCATGAGGAAGGCGGCGCCGTGCACGAAGCGCGTGCAATAATCGCCGGCGATCTCCTCCGCCTTCAGCCGGGCCGCGCGCGGCACCGGTTCGAGGATCGAGCCTTCCTTGCGCATGGGCCGACCGGTGTCGCCGAGGATGGAAGGCATGATGATCGCCGGGCCATAGGCGCGCTCGGCCGCCACCAGGCGATCCAGCGCGTCCGGCGCCAGGGCCGCATCGGGATTGAGGAAGAACACATAGTCCCCGCGCGCGGCCCGTGCCCCGGTGTTGCAGGCGGTGCCGAAGCCGAGGTTGCGCGGCAGAGCGATCAGCCGGGCGGGACGCGCCAGATCGGCCATGAAGGGGGTGCCCTGCGGGCTCGCATTGTCCACCACGATCACCTCGCACCCCGCGGGCACGGAGGCGATGGCGCGGCCGATCACCGCCCCGCTGTTGTAGGACACCAGGATGACGCTGACCGCAGGCGCGTCCGCAGCCCCGGTGTCCGCGGCCTCAGTCTCGTTCGGGGTCATGGCTTCTCCACGCGGCGCTTGCCGCATCGTGGTAGCATCCCGCCGCGCCACGCCACAACGCACCGCTGACAACACGCGGCCCCACAACACGCCGTCGCCGGCCCGTGCGGGCGCGGGGCCTTTCATCGCGCGCCGGGCTCCGGTAGAAGGCCAACGACCATGGCCCCGCACGAACCAGACCAGACGCTCCGCCGCCATTTCTTCTTCGTGGCGGGCTTCGATCCCATGAGCGCGGAAGGCCATCACAAGGTCTTCACCCGCGAGATCGCGCGATTCGCCAAGGTGTGGAACGTCGAGACCGGCTGCGATCAGGCGATCGCGCCCACCGCGACCGGCGCCGTGTGGAATGCCCAGGCGCGCGGCGCCGGCTGGTCCACGCAGACCCGGTTCGAGCTGCTCGCCTGGGACGAATTCGTGCGCGCCGACATGGCGCGCAGCCGCTGGTCGCACATCCTCGGCACGACACGGGCGCTGGCCGACATGATCGCCAGCGGAACGGTGGTGCGCTATTTCCGCCTCAGCCACCGCTACGGCATCTTCTTCGTGCTCACCTATGTGGTGCTGCTCGCCATCACGGCCGCAGCGCTCGCCGCCGGCTCTGGCGCGGCTTATGTTTCCGCTGCGCCGCTCGGCCCCATCCCGGCGCTTCTCCTCGGCGCGCTGGCGGCCGGCGGGGTGTTCTTCGGCCTCATGGCGACGCTGGGCAAGCGGCTGCGGCTCAAGCAATCGCTGGACCTTGCGGAATTCTCGGTGGATTACGCGCGCGGCCGGCATCCCGACATCGACGCGCGGATCGTCGCCTTTGCGGCGCGGGTGCGCGAGGTGGCGCGGCAGGGCGGCGTGGACGAAATCGTCATCGCGGGCCACAGCCTCGGCGCCATGCATGTGGTGAGCCTGATGGCGCAGGTGCTGGCGCGCGATCCGAAATTCGGCACGCGGATCCCGATCCGCCTGCTGACCCTCGGCTCCACCACGGCGAAATTCGCTTTGCATCCCGCCGGCACCCGCCTGCGGGCGGCCGCCCACAAGGTGCATGCCGCCCCGGCGGTGGGCTGGGCGGAATTCCAGGCGCGCGACGACATCGTCAGCTTCTACAAGGTCAATCCGGTCACGCTCGGCCATGCCGGCAATGCGGACGGGCGGCGCCGGCCGTTCGTGCGGCAGATCACCATTCGCGGCCTGCTGACGCCGAAGACCTATGCCCGCTTCCGCTTCGACGTGATGCGGCTGCACTGCCAGTTCTTCCTCGCGAACGACCGCAGGGCGACGTACGATTTCTATGCCTTCGTCTGCGCGCCCGTGACCTTCGACGAGCTGGTGCGCCAGATCGACGGGCCGCTGGCGATCTTTGCGCAGGACGGGGCGCTCATTCCCCTCGCCGACCGCATGTCCACCGCCGTGGGCGGCGAGGCCCCGGCCAAGACGGCAAAGACAGCAAAGCCTGAAAAGCCGGCCGCGAAGACGCCCGCACCCGCCAAGGCGCGTCCCGGATCCGGCCGCCGCGTCCGGCCCAACCCCAACAGCAGGAACAGGAAGCGCCCATGAGCACGCTCGCCATCGCGAAACTGGCCTGGGCGCTCGGCGTCATCGCCTGGTACGTCATCCGCATCCCGTTCGAGCGCAAGGCACGCAAGGCCAGGGTCGCCGACCGGCGCCATCGCACGACGCGGGAAATGGTGCTGCTGTCCATCTCCACGCTCGGGCTCGGCATCATTCCGGCGATCTATGCGGCCACCGGCTTTCCCCATGGGCTCGGCTATGCCCCCGCCCCGCTTCAGGTGGCCGCCGGCATCGCCGTGTTCGCGGTCTCGCTCTGGCTGTTCTGGCGCACCCATCGCGATCTCGGCCGCAACTGGTCGGTGACGCTGGAGATCAAGGACGCGCACCAATTGGTGACCTCGGGGGTCTATGCGCAGGTGCGCCACCCCATGTATTCCGCCTTCTTCCTGTGGGCGGTGGCGCAGGCGCTGCTGCTGCCGAACCTGCTGGCCGGATTTTCCGGCCTCGTCGGCTTCGGCATCCTGTTCTTCTTCCGCGTCGGGCAGGAGGAGGCGATGATGCGCGAGACCTTCGGCGCGCAATATGACGCCTATTGCGCGCGCACCAAGCGCATCATTCCCGGCCTCTACTGAGCTGGCATCGCCGAAAGGAACAAAGCCCGCACCCGGCGCGGCGCGCGATTCGCGCCCGTTCTGTTCGCCGCCCGTTCGCCCGCTCCGCGCGCCCTGTCCCGCACCGGGACAGTTCAGCCCGCATCGAGGGGCGCCGTGCCGCTCGGCCGGCCGTCGGCATCGCGGGTGATGGTCTCGACCCGCGCCTCGGCCTCCTTCAGCAGGGCGTCGCAGCGGGCTTTCAGCAGTTCGCCGCGCTCATAGATGGCGATGCTCTCCTCCAGGGGCACGTCGCCGCGCTCCAGGCGCTGCACGATGCCTTCCAGCTCCGCCAGGGCCATTTCGAAGGAGAGGGTCGCGACCGCCGGGCCGGCGCCGGCGCCTTTGGCCTGCGGGGGGGCTTTCAGGGCGTCGGTCTTGGGAGCGTCGGCCATGGGCTTTCCTTTCGCGTGCGGCGGGCGGGCCTGCGGACGGGCCCGCCGATTCCCGGCTTCGTTGCGCGCACCATAGCCGAGCCGGGCGCGAGGCTTAAGCACCCTTCGGGCAGGCCGGGGTGGCCTGAGGGCTTCGCCTTTGCTAGAAGCCGCGCGAACACTTCAGCCCCCATCCGGACCCGGCGGACGAATTCCATGCCCTCCCAGGCGCACAGCCGATTTCCCGAGCGCAAAGGCCGCGCCCTGGACGATGCCCTTCTCGCACGCTACGAGGCCGCCGGCTTCGTGCGCATCGACACGCCCATTCTCCAGCCGGCGGACGTGTTCCTGGACCTTTCGGGCGAATCCATCCGCCGCCAGCTCTATCTCACCACGGACATGGAGGGGCAGGAACTCTGCCTGCGGCCGGATCTGACGATCCCGGTGGCGCGGCAGGTGCTCCAGTCCGGCGCGCCGCTGCCGACCTTCGTGAGCTATCTCGGCCCGGTGTTCCGCTTTCGCGGCGAAAGCTGCGGCGAGTTCCGCCATGCCGGCGTCGAATCCTTCGGCCGCACCGACCTTGAGGCCGCGGACGCGGAGATTCTCGCCCTCGGGCTGGAGACCTGCGCCATCTACAACATGCCCGCGCCGGCGATCCAGCTGGGCGACGTCGCCCTGTTCGCGGCCTTGCTGGACGCCCTGCCCCTGCCCCCGGCGTGGCGGCGGCGGCTGCTGAAGGATTTCGGCCAGAGCAGCCTGGACGCCGACCTCACCCGCCTCAATGCCGAGCGCGCGAGCAATGGCGCGAGCCATGCCGGCGTGCTGAACGCGCTCACCGGCTCCGATCCGGAAGGCGCGCGCGCCCTGATCACCGACCTGCTCTCCATCGCCGGCATCACCACGGTGGGCGGCCGCAGCGTCTCGGAGATCGCCGAGCGGTTCCTGGAACAGGCCTCGCTCGACGCCGGCAACGGCCTGTCGTCGGAAACGGCGGTGATCCTCGGACGCTATCTGAACATCACCGGCAATCCGGACGATGCCTCGGCGCGCCTGCGGGCCCTGGCGAAGGACGCCGGCATCGCGCTCGACGCCGCGCTCGATGCGTTCGACCGCCGCGCCGGCTTCATCAGCGCCCACGGCATCGCCCTTTCGGATATCCAGTTCTCGGCCGCCTTCGGCCGGCCGCTCGATTATTACAGCGGCATGGTGTTCGAGCTGCACGATCCGCACGGGCGCGTGGACGGGCCGCTGGTGGCGGGCGGGCGCTACGATCGCCTGCTGGAGCGGCTCGGCGGCGGCGCGGTGGTGCCCGCCGTGGGCCTCGCCGCCTGGGTCGAGCGCCTCGCGCAGCTGGATGACGCCGCGATGGACAAGGCCGCGGCGCGCCCGGCCGATGGGGAGGCGGGACGATGAGCGACACCTTGATTCTCGCCGTTCCCTCCAAGGGCCGGCTCCAGGAAAACGTGCAGGCGTTCTTCGCCCGCGCCGGCATGCCGCTGCTCCAGGCGCGCGGCGCCCGCGACTATCGCGGCGCCATCGGCGGGGTGGAGCATGTGGAGGTGGCCTATCTCTCGGCCTCCGAGATCGCCGCCGCGCTCGCCTCCGGCACCGCCCATGTGGGCGTCACGGGCGAGGATCTGGTGCGCGAGAACATCTCCCACGCCGACACCCGCGTCGCGCTGCTGGAGAAGCTCGGCTTCGGCCATGCCAATGTGGTGGTCGCGGTGCCGCAGGCCTGGATCGACGTGCGCACCATGGACGACCTGGACGATGTGGCGAGCCATTTCCACAGCCGCACCGGCCGGCGCATCCGCGTCGCGACCAAATATGTGAACCTCACCCGCGCCTTCTTCGCGCGGCACGGCATCGTCGATTATCGCATCGTCGAGAGCGCGGGCGCGACCGAGGGCACGCCGGCGGCCGGCAGCGCCGAATTGATCGTCGACATCACCACCACCGGCGCCACCTTGTCCGCCAATGCGCTGAAGGTGGTGGACGACGGCGTGATGCTGCGCTCGGAAGCTAATCTCGTGGCCTCCCTCACCGCCCCCTGGACGGCGGGAACGCGCGCCGTCGCCCGCGCCATCTTCGATCGCATGGCGGCGGAAAAGCGCGCCCGCACCATGCGCGAGGTGCGCACCCGCTTCAGCTCGTGCGATGCCGACCTGGTGGCGCAGGCGGTGGAACGGTTCCGCTGCGTGGCGCCGTTCGGCGGGCCGACCTCCTCGGGCATGCTCACCCTGCACTGCCCGCCGGACACGCTGCACGGCCTCGCCACCTTCCTGCGCGCCGAGGGCGCCAGCATGGTGACGGTGGGGGCGCTGGAATATGTGTTCGCCTCCGACAATCCGCTGTTCGAGGCGCTGGAAGCGCGCCTCGCCTCCAGCTGAGGGCCGCGCGCTTTAGAACAATTGCCTGCTGAAACGTCATGAAAGCCGTCTTATAAGCCGGAGCCGGACACATCCGCGTCCGATCCCGTTTTGGAGCTCAGCCTCATGACACGTCCCGCCAAGCGTATCGCAGTGACCGGCGCCGCCGGCCAGATTTGCTATTCCCTGCTGTTTCGTCTGGCACACGGTGACGTGTTCGGCGCCGACCAGCCGGTGGTGCTTCAGCTGCTCGACCTGCCGCAGGCCCAGGCGGCCGTGGGCGGCGTGGTGATGGAACTGGAAGACTGCGCGTTCCCGCTGCTCGCCGGCGTCACCATCACCGACGATCCCAAGGTCGCCTTCCGCGACGTGGATGCCGCCATCCTGGTGGGCTCGCGACCCCGCACCAAGGGCATGGAGCGGCGCGACCTTCTGCTCGCCAATGGCGAGATCTTCAAGGTGCAGGGCCGCGCCCTGAACGAAGCGGCGAGCCGCGACGCCCGCGTGCTGGTGGTCGGCAATCCCGCCAACACCAATGCGGCGATCCTCGCCCAGAACGCGCCGGACTTCCCGCGCGAGAACATCAACGCGATGCTCCGCCTGGATCATAACCGCGCGCTCTCCCAGCTCGCCGCCAAGGCCGGCATCGAGGTGGCCAGCATCCGGAAGATGGCCGTATGGGGCAATCATTCGCCCACCATGTTCGCCGACTGGCGCTTCGCCACCTCCGGCGGCAAGGCCCTGCCCGAGCTGATCAACGACGAAGCCTGGTATCGCGACACGTTCATCCCCACGGTGGCCAAGCGCGGCACGGCGATCATCGAAGCGCGCGGCGCCTCCTCGGCCGCGTCCGCCGCGAACGCCGCCATCGACCACATGCACGACTGGTTCCAGGGCTCGAACGGCGACTGGGTTTCCATGGGCGTGCCCTCGGACGGCAGCTATGGCATTCCCGAGGGCCTCTATGCGGGCGTCCCGGCGATCTGCGCCAACGGCAGCTATGAGCGCGTCACCGGCCTGCCGATCGACGATTTCGCCCGCTCCATGATCGATCGCACCGTCGCCGAACTGGTGGAAGAGCTGGACGCGCTGAAGTCCTGAACGCAAAAATGGCGCGGCCGGCGGGAAGCTCCCGCCGGCCGCGCCAGATTGAATGAGTTGATGTCCGCTCACGCCGTGTCGGCGATCCGCCGGGCGCGCGCCTGGTCGAACACCCTGCGCACGGCGTCCCCGCGCTCCATGCGCTTGGCCAGGGCGTTGAAGGCGAGCCGCGCCGGCTCCTCGATGCGGGAATAGGTGAGCGCCGAGAGCGCCAGCACCACCACGAGCACGCCCGCCAGCGCCGCATGGCTCTGCCACACGCCGCCGAGGTCGTAGAGCGTCTTCGCGTGCCCCGCGACCACCACCTCCCGCTCCAGCGCGACACCGGCCGCGCCCGCCAGGCTCCAGGCCAGGAAAGCCGCCGCCATCAGCACCAGTTGGTGGCTCATGTAGATGGAATAGGACCAGCGCCCGAGCGCGGCGAACGGGGGCGCCTGCAACAGGCGCGAGATCACGCCCTGTTCGCGCGCGAACACCAGCACCGCCGCCGCGAACGCCAGCGGCGCGGCGAGGCTGAGCGCCCGCACCGCATCCGGCCCATGGCTGGAGCGGATCACGAAAGCCCCCACCAGCAGGACCACGCCGACCTCCCACGCGGTGGCAAGCGGCAGGCGCCGATCGCCCCACATCTCATGGAGGCGATAGGCGGCGACGCCGGTGAAGAAGCCGGCCACGCAGCGGATGAGGCCGAAATCGGCGGTCGAATTCATGTAGGTGGGAGAGACGGCGGCGAGCAGGGCAAGGCTCGCCAGCACCAGCCCGGCGGCGGCGAGGCTGAGACGGGGCAGCGCCAGCACGCACACCGCGCCGAACAGAAGGTAGGTGTAGAATTCCGCACCGATGCTCCAGCTCGGCGCATTCCAGGCCATGCCGTGCAGGTCCACCGCATTCAGCAGCAGCAGGTGGATGGGAATGGCGATGGCGGAATATTCGCTCGGCCCAAGGGTGAAGGCGAAGCGCTCGGGGTGCGGCAGCAGGTTCACCAGGGCGATGAAGCCGACGAACAGCGCGAGCATGGCGGCATGCAGCGGCCACAGGCGGCCGAACCGCCGCACCACGAAGGCGCGCCAGGACGGCGCATCCCCCAGCCGGTCGCGATAGGCGTGGCACACCACGAAGCCGCTGAGGACGAAGAAAAAGTCCACGAACAAAAATGCGTTCGTGATGATCGGCGCCCCCATGAGGGGTGAATGGAACACAAAGCAGAAGTGGAAAAGCACCACCAATAGCGCGCAGATCCCACGCCAAGCATCCAGAGCTTTGAAGCGAACCATGAAACATACCTCCGGTGCTGAAAAGCCGGAGGCGCGCCGAAGGTTCCCATGAGGAGAAGCCTTGTCCGAAATGCGGATACTTCATGGCACGGCTTTGTTGAATATTTCTACCTTGGCCGTTGCGAAAAGGGGGAACCTCCCCGGTTTCGCCCCAAGCGCGCGCGCCCCTTCCCCCGCCCATTGCGACGGCCTAGTCTTCCCCGCGCGCCGCAGGCGCACAGACCGTTGCTTGTCCCGGAGTGATCGATGCGTGAAGCCGAGCCCCAACCCGTGCGCCTGGCCGATTACCGCCCGCCCGAATGGCTGGTGGATACCGTCGATCTCGATATTTCCCTGCATCCCACCGCGACCCGCGTGGTCTCCCGCCTCGCCCTGCGCCGCAATCCCGCCGGCATCGCCGGCGCTCCCATCGCGCTGGACGGCGACGGCCTGACGCTGGTGCGCGTGGCCATCAACGGCACGCCTCTGGCCGGGGGCGCCTATGAGGCGACGCCCCAGGCGCTGGTGATTCCCGCCCCGCCGGCGGACCGCCTGATGCTGGAAATCGAAACCCTGGTGGACCCCACGGCGAACACCCAGCTCATGGGCCTGTTCCGCACCAGCGCGAATTATTGCACCCAGTGCGAGCCCGAGGGCTTCCGCCGCATCACCTATTTCCCCGACCGCTCGGACGTGCTCGCCGTCTACACCACCCGCATCGAGGCGGATAAGGACGAGGCGCCGATCCTGCTCGGCAACGGCAATCTGGAGAAGAGCGGGCCGATCGCCGGCACCAACCGCCATTATGCGGTCTGGCACGACCCGTGGCCCAAGCCGAGCTATCTGTTCGCGCTCGTGGGCGGCAAGCTGGACAAGGTGCCGAGCCATTTCGTCACCGCCTCCGGCCGCCCGGTGGAGCTGGGCATCTATGTGGAGCCCGGAAAGGCGGATCGCGCCGCCTATGCCATGGACGCGCTGAAGCGCGCCATGCGCTGGGACGAGCAGGCGTTCGGCCGCGAATACGATCTCGACGTGTTCAACATCGTCGCCGTGTCGGATTTCAACATGGGCGCCATGGAGAACAAGGGCCTCAACGTCTTCAACGACAAATACGTGCTCGCCACGCCCGAGACCGCGACCGATGCGGACTATGCCAATATCGAGGCGATCATCGCCCACGAATATTTCCACAATTGGAGCGGCAACCGCATCACCTGCCGCGACTGGTTCCAGCTGTGCCTGAAGGAGGGCCTGACCGTCTTCCGCGACCAGGAATTCTCCTCCGACCAGCGCTCGCGCCCGGTGAAGCGCATCGCCGACGTGCGCCTGCTGAAAGCCCAGCAATTCACCGAGGATGCCGGGCCGCTGTCCCATCCGGTGCGGCCGCAGGTCTATCGCGAGATCAATAATTTCTACACGGCGACCGTCTATGAGAAGGGCGCCGAAGTGGTGCGGATGCTGAAGACCCTGCTGGGCGAAGAGGGATTCCGCGCCGGCATGGATCTCTATTTCACCCGCCACGACGGGCACGCGGCCACCATCGAGGATTTCCTGAAATGCTTCGCGGACGCCACGGGCCGCGACCTCGATGCTTTCGCGCTCTGGTACGCGCAGGCCGGCACGCCCCGGCTCGACGTCACCGGCGCCTATGACGCGGCCGCCGGCACGTTCCGCCTGGACGTCGCCCAATCCACCCCGCCGACGCCGGGCCAGAGCGAGAAGAAGCCGCTGGTCATTCCCCTCGCGCTCGGGCTCGTCGGCCCCAATGGCAGCGACATGCCGCTGGTTCTGGAGGACGGCACGGCGGTGCTGGACGGCGTGCTGGAAGTCACGGCGCCGCGGCAGAGCTTCGTCTTCACCGGCATCGGCACGCGCCCGGTGGCCTCGCTCAATCGCGGCTTCTCGGCGCCGGTCAATCTGTCGTCCAATCTCACGAGCGAGGACCTGGTGTTCCTCGCGGCCCACGACAGCGATCCGTTCAACCGCTTCGACGCCATCCAGGCCCTCGCTTTCGCCCTGCTGAAGGATGGCGCGCGCACCGGCGTCCTGCCGGATCCCAAGGCACTGGTTGAGGCCGCCCGCCTGCTGCTTTCCGATCCCGCCCTGGACCCCGCCTTCAAGGCCCAGGCCCTGGCCTTGCCAGGGGAAGGTGAAGTCGCGCGGGAACTGGCGCGCGACGTCGACCCTGACGCCGTCTTCGCCGCCCGCAAGGCCCTGCGCAAGGCGTTCGCCGAGGGGCTGGGCGATTTGTTCGCCGAGGCGTACGCGGCCCTGGGCACGCCCCGCCCCTATGCCCCGGACGCGGCTTCCGCCGGCCGCCGCGCGCTGCGCAATCTCAGCCTCGACTATCTCACCGTGGCCGGCACGCCCGAGGCGCTGGCCCGCGCCATGGCGCAATTCGAGGCGGCGGACAACATGACCGACCGCTTCGCCGCCCTCTCGGTTCTGTCCCAGCACGACACGCCCGAGCGGGCGCAGGCGCTGGACGCCTTCTTCCGCCGGTTCGAGAACGACCCGCTGGTGATCGACAAATGGCTGAGCCTCCAGGCCATGATTCCCGAGACCGGGACCCTGGAGCGGGTGAAGCGCCTGTCGCTGATGCCCTTCTTCTCCATGACCAATCCGAACCGGGTGCGGGCGCTCATCGGCGCCTTCGCCACCGGCAATGCCACCCAGTTCAATCGCGCCGACGGAGCGGGCTACGATTTCCTGGTGGAGGTGGTGCTGGGCCTGGATGGCACCAACCCGCAGGTGGCCTCCCGCATGCTCTCCGCCTTCAAGACCTGGCGGCAATTGGAGGCGGGCCGCGCCGCCCATGCGGAACGCGCGCTGCGACGGGTTGCCGAAACGCCCGGGCTGTCCGAAGATGTGGCCGATATTGCGATGCGTTCGCTCGGATAACGCAGAAATTATCGACAAAAACGGGATAATAAGCTGCGCAATTGGCTTATTATCCCGTCCCTGGCCAAGGACTAGGTTTCCCGTATCGACACGCCGGCCCCGCCGGCTTTCACATGCAGGAGACTTTCCATGCGCAATCTCACCCTCGCCGCCCTTGCCATCGGCACCGCCCTGACCGTTTCCGGCGCCGCCAGCGCCGACGAATACGTCACCGCCCTGAACAAGGAGGCCTATGCGGTCGCGGCCGAATCCGCCCGCGAAGCCCCGGCCACCGATCCCTTCGCGGTCGCGCCCCTCGGCTATGCGGCGACCCCGACCGCCAGCCATCCCCTGAACGCCATCTTCCCGGCCCAGAATGCGCGGCCGACGACCATGAGCGAGGCCGACCGCGCCCAGCTGCATATCGGCAACCGTGGCATTGGCGGCGCGGCCGAGTGACACCCATATAGGGTTAAAGGTCCGGACCAGGGCGCGGTGCGCAGCGATGCGCGCCGCGTCCGTTTCCGTGTGTAAGAGGAAGCAACGCCATGGCGCGCTTCGATGATATTGAGGTGTTCCTGCGGGTGGTGGAGCGCGGCAGCTTCAGCGCCGCCGCCGCGCAGCTCGGTCTTCCCGCAACCTCGGTGAGCCGCAAGCTGAAGACGCTCGAGGATCGGCTCGGGGTGCAATTGCTCCACCGCACCACGCGCCGGGTCTGGCCGAGCGAGGCGGGGCAGGCCTATTACAACCAGTGCGTCGATGCGATTGCGGCGCTGGACCGCGCCGAAGCCAGCGCCCGCGCGCTCACCAAGGAGCCGGAGGGCCCGCTGAAGGTGCTCATCACCTATGCCCCCGCGATCCTGATCCTGGAGCCGGAAATCGCCACCTTCCGCGCCCGCTATCCCAAGGTGCAGCTGAACCTGACGCTGGACAACCACCCGCTCGACCTCGCCGAGCACGGCTATGACGTCGCGGTGCGGCCGGGGCCGGTGCGCGATTCCAGCTATCATGTGCGCTCGCTCGGATTGCAGACCCTCAGCCTGCTGGCGAGCCCGTCCTATCTCGACCGCAAGGGCCGCCCCTCCCACCCGAGCGAACTCGGGCTGCACGACCTGGTCGCGATCCGCAGCCGCCCGGGACCGCTGCATTGGGACCTCGACGGCCCCGGCGGGCCGATGGATTTGCAGATCCAGCCCGCGCTCGTCACCAACGATCCCATCATGGCCCTGCGCCAGACGCTGAGCGGCGCCGGCATCCTGATGATCTCGCGCTGCCTCGCCCGTCGGCGGGTCGAAGCCGGGGAGCTGGAGGTGGTGCTTCCCGACTGGCAGCGCCGGGCGCCGCTGGAAACGGTGGCCCTGTTCCCCGCCCGCGCCACCCAGGACCTGAAGGTGCGGGTGTTCGTGGACTTCATGGTTGAAGTCTATTCGCGATGGATACGCCCGGCTGAATCGCCCGCGCTGGTCTTGGCGGCGCAGCGCGGCGCGCCCCGCACCCTCAACGCAGCTTGAGCGGCACCGTCAAACACTGGGAGGCGGTAAAAAGAACCCGCGTATTACGTGAATTTTTGCGGTCTTGACTCTCCCGGACTCTAGACAACACCCCCCCGATTCGAGTCCAATCGACCCCGATTCGGAGAGATGCGGCACGTCCCTCCAAGTCTTGTGAGGACGATAGGTCGAGGGGCGTGGCCGCCCTGAGACCGGACACCGGAGGAGGGGCCGGCGATGGCACGCGCCAACGCTGAGAGCGTCGGTGTGCGCGGTCATGCCATAGGTGGATTGGCAAAATCCGTAGCACGACCCGCCTACCAACGGCTTCTCGAAGCCGAGCCTTTTCTGCGCCGGATCGTCCCGGCGCTGATCATCACCTTCCTGGTCGTCATCGGCATCGGCGCCGTTGTGCAGGTGCACAGCCACCGCCAGGCCGTGATCGACAACGCCAAGGATGATCTGAGTCTCCTCGCGCTCGCAACCGCGGAGGGGCTGAGCCAGCGCCTGGGCGGCAACCTGGCGCGCGCCAACCAGGCCTTGCAGGATTCCCTTCCGCCCCGCGCGACGCTGGGCGGGCGCCGGATCTATGTGACCGATCCGCAGGGGCGCATCCTCGCCTCGGCGCCGCAGGGCCTGCCGGCGGCGACGACGCTGGCCGACGTGCTCGATCCCTCCCAGCCCCTCACGGTGTTCGCCGAGCGCGCCGGCGTGCTGGAGATCCCGTTCGGCGACGACAGCGCCCTCGCCACCGTGCGCAACCTCAACCCGCCGCTCGGCCAGATCATCTATGTGCAGCCCATGGCGCGGGCGCTCGCCACCTGGTCGGAGAGTACCACGCTGACGGTGACGCTGTTCACCACCACCGGCGCGGTGCTGCTGATCCTCGGCTTCTCCTTCCACTGGCAGGCGAGCCGGGCGCGCGAGGCGGACCACATCTACGACACCGTGCGCGTGCGCATCGACACCGCGCTGAACCGCGGCCGCTGCGGCATGTGGGATTGGGACATGGCGCGCGGCCGCATGTACTGGTCCGACACCATGTTCGAGATCCTCGGGCTGGACCGGCGCGACGACCTGCTCTCGTTCGGCGACATCGCCAAGCTGGTGCATCCCGACGACGTGAACCTCTATGAGCTGGCCCAGGACCTCGCGGACCGGCCCGGCGCCTCGGTGGACCGGGTGTTCCGCATGCGCACCGCGCGCGGCGACTTCGTGTGGCTGCGCATGCGCGCGGAAGTGGTGCAGCAGGGCGGCGAGGACGGCCCGCACCTGATCGGCATCGCCATGGATGTCACCGAGGCCCAGCGCATGGCGGAACGCACGGTGACCGCCGACACCCGCCTGCGCGACGCCATCGAGAGCATCTCGGAAGCCTTCGTGCTGTGGGACAGCCAGAACCGCCTCGTGCTCTGCAATTCCAAGTTCCAGAGCCTGCATGAACTGCCGGACGATGCGATCCAGGTCGGCACCTCGTTCGACACCATCGCCACGGTCGGTCGCCACCCGGTCACGCGCACGCCGCTGAAGCCGGAGGACAAGCCGGAAGAGGGCTCGCGGGCGTTCGAGGCGCAGCTCTCCAACGGCCGCTGGCTGAAGATCGCCGAGCGCCGCACGAAAGACGGCGGCTACGTGTCGGTGGGCACGGACATCACCCCGCTCAAGCGCCATGAGGAACGCCTCATGGACAATGAGAAGCGCCTGATGGCGCTGGTCGCCGACCTGCGCAAATCCCAGCAGACCCTGGAGCTTCAGGCCCAGCAGCTGGCCGAGCTGGCGGAGAAATATTCGGAAGAGAAGAACCGGGCCGAGGACGCCAACCGCGCCAAGAGCGAATTCATGGCCAATATGAGCCACGAATTGCGCACGCCGCTCAATGCCATCATCGGCTTTTCCGAAATCATGGAGAGCGGCATGTTCGGCCCGCTCGGCTCGGAGAAGTACGCGGAATATTGCGGCGACATCAAAGGCTCCGGCACCTATCTGCTGGACGTCATCAACGACATCCTGGACATGTCGAAGATCGAGGCCGGCCGCATGCAGCTGGAGCTGGAGGATGTGCGGCTGGACGAGATCGTCACGGATGCCCTGCGCGTCATGGCGCTCAAGGGGCAGGAAAAGCAGATCTCCGTCACCGCCGAGGCGGGCGAAGGGCTCGCCGTGCGGGCGGACAAGCGGGCGCTCAAGCAGATCCTGCTGAACCTGCTCTCCAATGCGGTGAAGTTCACGCCCGAGGGCGGACGCATCGCCATCAAGGCGCGGGTGAACGGCGGGGCGGCGGTGATCGCCATCGAGGACAGCGGCATCGGCATCGCCAAGCATGCGCTTGCCAAGCTGGGGCGGCCGTTCGAGCAGGTGGAAAGCCAGTTCACCAAGACCCACAAGGGCTCGGGCCTGGGTCTCGCGATCGCCAAGTCGCTGACCGAGCTGCACGGCGGGGCCATGCGCATCCGCTCGCAGGAAGGGGTGGGCACCACCGTCATCATCCGCCTGCCGCTGGACGGCGGCGCGGCCAATTCCAACGAGACGCCGCGCCTCACCTCGGTGATGTGAGGCGACACCCTCGCTTGCGCGGGGCCACTGGCACCCCGGGAAAAAGCGATGACGTTCGAACCGCACCGCCCTCCCCCCTTGCGGTGGAGGATTGCGCGGGGGTCTGCTGCGTTTGTCCGAGCAGCGCTGGTGCTTGCGGCACGCTACCCCCCTCCCCACCCCTCCCCCACAAGGGGGGAGGGTGAAAGCCCATTCTTCCTCGAATGTGGATTGAAATCAGGCCGCCGCCTGCTCCAGCACGCGGGTGAAAATCTCGCGCACCCGGTCCTGGGTTTCGCGCAGATGGGCGTCCAGGGTGGCGAAGTCCGGCATCTCGCCGGCGCGGGCGAGGAGCGCCTTCAGGGCCGGGCTCGCCTCAGCGGGAAGGAAATGGGTGTCGAGCGCCAGCCGCAGCACCTGCGTCAGATCCTGGTAGAGACGGCAGGCATTGGCGAGGAGGTGAATGTCCTCCGCCGGCAACAGGTGGAGTTCGCCCGCCACGGCGATGATGCGCGCGGTCGCCGTATCGACGATCTGCGGATGCTGGGCGGCGTGCACCAGCACCAGATATTGCGCCAGGAACTCCACATCCACCTGCCCGCCGAGGGCATGCTTGAGGTTCCAGCGGTCGGCCTCGCCCTTCTCGGCGGCGATGGCGCCGCGCATGTCGAGAATGTCGCCGGCGATCCGGCGCGGATCGCGCGGGCGGGCCAGCACGTGGCGGATCACCGTTTCCACCCGGGTGCAGAAATCCGAATGCGCCGAGATCACGCGGGCGCGGGTGAGCGCCATGTGTTCCCAGGTCCAGGCCTCGTCGCGCTGGTAATTCTCGAATGAGCGCAGCCGCGTCGCCACCGGGCCCGAGCGCCCCGAGGGGCGCAGGCGCAGGTCTACGTCATAGAGCTTGCCGGCGTTCGTCAGGCTGGTGAGGGCGGTGACCAGGCGCTGGGTGAAGCGGGCGAAATATTGCGCGCCGTGCAGCGGGCGCGGACCGTCGGAGGTGGGGTCGGCATCCGGGTCGAAATCATAGAGCACGATCAGGTCGAGATCGGAGCCGGCGGTCATTTCCCGGCTGCCGAGCTTGCCCATGGAGAGAACGGCCGTCTCGGCCCCCGCGATGGTGCCGTGCGCCTCCTGGAACCGCGCCCAGACCCGCGCGTGCAGGGCGCGAATGATCACCTCGGCGAGGCGCGCATAGGCCTCGCCCGCGCGCGCGGCGGGCAGCGTGCCGGAGGCGATGCGCACGCCGATCAGCACATGCTGTTCCTGGCGGAAGCGGCGCGCGCGGTCGAGCTGCTCTTCATCGCTCTCGGCGGTGTCGAGCAGGATTTCCAGATGCTGCTCCAGGCTCGCCTGGTCGGGGAGCTTGTTGAAGAAGGCCGGGTCCAGCAGGGCATCGAGCAGCGAGGGCCGCCGCGCCAGCGTTTCGCCGAGGCGCGGGGCAACCGTGAGGATGGTGGCGAGCAGCCGCACCAGATCGGGATGGCGCTGCAAGGCGTGGATCAGATGGCCGCCGGAAAGCTCGGCGAAGAAATTGTCGGCTGCGATCAATGCCCCGTCGGGGTCGCCGCCGCGCGACAATTGCTCCAGCAGCAGCGGCGCGATGCTGGCGAGCTGCCCGCGCGCCACGTCGCTGCGCAGAACGCGATGGCGCCCCGCCATCCAGCCGCGCACCACGGTGCTGGCGGCGGGCGGATCGCGGAAGCCGAGGCGCGAGAGCACGGCCAGCGTCTGGCGATCGTCATGATCGGGGGGAAAGAGCAGCTGCCCGTCCAGCACCGCGGGGGGCGGACTGTCTTCGAACAATTGGGCATAATGGTGCTGCACCCGCTTCAGGCGATCCACCAGGGCGGCGGCGAAGGCGTCGCGGGTCTGGTAGCCCATGAAGCGGGCGAAGGCGCCCAGCGCGTCGGTCTGCTCCGGCAAGGTGTGGGTCTGGGCATCCGCCACCATCTGGATGCGGTGCTCGACCCGGCGCAGGAAGAGGTAGGCCTCGGCCAGTTCGTCGCGCACGGTCCCGGCGATCCAGAAATCCCGCACCAGCGCGTCGAGCGCCTCCAGGGTGCGCGGGGAGCGCAGGTTCGGATCCCGGCCCCCGGCGATGAGCTGCTGGGTCTGGACGAAGAATTCCACCTCGCGGATGCCGCCGCGCCCGAGCTTCACATTGTGGCCTTCCACCGCCACCACGTCGTGCCCGCGAAACGCATGGATCTCGCGCTTCATGGCATGCACGTCGGCGATGGCGCGGTAGTCCAGCACCCGGCGCCAGACGAAGGGGGCGAGATCGGAGAGGAATTCGCGGCCCACCGCGAGATCGCCGGCCACCGGGCGCGCCTTGATATAGGCGGCGCGCTCCCAGGTCGCGCCCTCGCGCTCGTAATAGGCCAGCGCCGCGGCGGTGGAGAGCGCCACTTGCGTCGAGCCGGGGTCCGGCCGCAGGCGCAGGTCCACCCGCAGCACATAGCCGTCGCCGGTGCGCTCCTGGAGCATGCGCACCAGGGCGCGGGTGATCTTCACGAAGAAGGGGGAGGGTTCCACGCCCTCGGCGAGGGGCGCCACGTCGCGGTCGTAGACCACGATCAGATCCACGTCGGAGGAATAGTTCAGCTCGCGCGCGCCGTGCTTGCCCATGGCGATCACGGCGAGGCCGCAGCCCATGGCCGGATGCGCGGGGTCGGGAGGCCGGAGCTTGCCGGCGGCAGCGGCCTCGGCCAGCAGGAAATCGAGCGCCGCGCCGAGCGCCGTGTCGGCGATGTCGGTGAGCGCGCCCGTCACCTGCACCAGGTCCATGGCCCCGCCGATATCGGCCAGAGCAATGGTGAGCGCGGCTTCCGCCCGCATCTTGCGCAGCGCCGTCATCGCCTGCGCCTCGTCGGCGGCTTGGGCGACCGCCTGCCGGCAGGCGGCGGTAAGCGCGGCGATATGGGCCGCCGGGGCGCATTCCAGCGCCCGCAGCAGCCGCCCGGGATCGGCGCGAATGAGATCGTGGAGGAACGGCGAGGATTCGGCGACGCCGAGCAGGACATCGCGCGCCCGAGGATAGGCCGCGAGGATCTGGTCCACCCGCGCGCGCCCGGCCGAATCCAGGCCCTCGAGCGCGTAGCCGAGCCTGACCTTTGCCGCCTCAGCATCGCACAGCACAGGGCCTTCCCACAGCAAGGCGGCAAGCGAGGCGGCAGCAATAGGGGGCGAAGTGGAGGAAGCGGACATTTGCCTCACTTAAAGGCATGAGGCCGTGCCTAAGCGCAAGCCCTTATGGCGTTTTCGCGGGCAAACGAAGGGTCGCCCGCAGGCCCGGCGCGTTGTCGGAAAAGGCGAGACTGCCACCATGGAGCCGTGCCACGGCGGCCACCAACGACAGGCCGAGACCGGAACCGGGGCGCGAGCGGCTGGTGTCCAACCGCACGAAACGCTCCACCACCCGTTCGCGATCCTGCGGCGCAATGCCCGGCCCGCGATCGCCCACCTCAAGCACGGCCTCATCGCCCTCGCGGCGCAGGCTGACGCGGATCTCCCCGCGCGTGCCCTCGGCCGCCCGGCCGTATTTGAGGGCGTTGTCCACCAGATTGGCGAGCGCCTGGGCGAGCAGTTCGCGCATGCCGTGAACCTCCACCGGCTGCGCCTCCACCGAAAGGTCCATGCCCTGCTCGTCCGCGAGCGGCTCATACAGCTCGGCGACGTTCTCGGCGATGGCGGCAAGGTCGAGGTCCACCATATTGTCCCGCGCCTGGCCGGCCTCCGCGCGCGCGATCATCAGCAGCGCGTCGAAGGTGCGCATGAGGGAATCGCTTTCCTCGATGGTGGTCTCCAGCGCGGCGCGCCACTCCTCCTCCGAATGGGCGCCGCGCAGCGCCTCTTCCGCGCGGTTGCGCAGGCGCGTGAGCGGCGTCTTGAGGTCGTGGGCGATGTTGTCGGACACCTCCTTGAGGCCGACCATCAGCCCCTCGATGCGGTCCAGCATGGTGTTGAGGCTCTGGGCGAGGCGGTCGAACTCGTCGCCGGTGCCGTCCACGGCCAGCCGGCCGGAGAGATCCCCGGCCATGATGGTTTCGGAGGTTGCGGTCATGGATTCGATGCGCTTGAGCACCCGCCGCGTCACGAAGATGCCGCCGGCGAGCCCCAGCACCAGGATCAGCACCAGCGCGCCTTGGGCGGGGCGCACCACCAATTGGCGCAGGGTGTCGCGCTCCTCGATGTCGCGGCCCACCAGCAGGCGGTACCCGCCGGGCAGTTGGAACACCTGCACGAAGGCGAGGAATTCCTTCGCCCCCGGCTCGTCGGAACGGCGGTAGGGCGTGATCCGCGTGCCCGCCTTGTCGAGCAGCCCGATGGGCAGGTCCGACACGTTGGAGGCCATCACCTCGCCGGTGAAATTGGTGAGCAGGTAGATCGAGGAGCCCGGCCGGCGGGTGCGGCGGTCGATGGCGATGACGAGGCGCTGGATGCCGCCGATGCGATATTGCTCGGCCAGGAACCGCACCTCGCCTTCCACATTCTCCGCCACCTGGCTCTCGATCAGCGCGCGCGTGTGCCACGCCACATAGGCGATCATGGCCACCGAGAAGAGCGCGAACACCACGAGATAGGCGGCCAGCAGCTTGAACGCCGTGGTGCGCACCAATTGCAGCAGGTTCCGGGGCATCCGCATGGTGGCGTCAGGCCGCCTGGAGGGCGGGGCGATGGCGCTCGGCCATCAGCGCAGCCCGACCCGGATCATGTAGCCGGCGCCGCGCACCGTGTGCAGCAACGGCACGTCGAAGCCCTTGTCGATCTTCGAGCGCAGGCGCGAGACATGGACGTCGATCACGTTGGTCTGCGGGTCGAAATGATAATCCCACACGTTTTCCAGCAGCATGGTGCGCGTCACCACCTGTCCGGCATGGCGCATGAGATATTCCAGCAGGCGGAATTCGCGGGGCTGGAGCGGAATGTCCTTGCCGCCCCGGCTGACGCGATGGGCGAGGCGGTCCAGCTCCAGGTCGCCGACCCGGTAGATGGTCTCCGCCGCCTGCGGCGCGCCGCGCCGGGAGAGAGCTTCCACGCGCGCCAGCAATTCGGTGAAGGCATAGGGCTTCGGCAGATAATCGTCGCCCCCGGCGCGCAGGCCCACCACCCGGTCGTCCACCTGCCCCAGCGCGGAGAGGATCAGCGCCGGCGTGGTGTCGCCCCGCCGCCGCAGGTCGGAGACGATGCTGAGTCCGTCCTTGAGCGGCAGCATGCGGTCCACCACCAGCACGTCGTACTTGCCGTCGAGGGCGAGGGCGAGCCCCTCCTCCCCGTCGCCGGCATGGTCCACCACATGGCCGGCCTCGCGGAAAGCCTTGCGCAGATAGTCCGCCGCGTCGCGGTCGTCCTCGATGAGGAGCAGGCGCATGGAGAAGGTCAGACCTTGTTCGAGATTCGCGTCCATCTCATCCTAGCGCCGAAAGCGAGCCGGGGAACGGCCCGAAACGGGCCGCGCGAAGAGGTGTCGAACAAAAGCGCGGTGCGGGAAGCGCTGCGGCTTCCCGCACCGCGGGGATCGGAACGGCACAGGGTGACGGAACGAACTACTCCGGTGCCGCCCCGAAGCGGCGGGCAAAGCCCGCCGTTAGGATCGGGGAAGAGACGGTCAGCCCTTCGCCTTGGCGTCGATGGCGATGGCGACGAAGCGCACGCCCTGTTCGCCCTTCACCCGCATGAGCACCGCCTTGCGGTTCTCGGCCTTGGCGGCGGCGAGGCCGTCGCGCACATCCTTGGGGCTGGAGACGGTCTTGCCGCCCACGTCCAGGATCACGTCGCCGGAGCGGATGCCGCGCTGGGCGGCCGGGCCGTTCGGCTCCACCTCGGTGACGACCACGCCGTCCGCGCCGGCGCCCTTGACCGACTTGGCCGGAGCAAGCTGGAGGCCGAGGCGCGGCACGTCGGCGCCGGGGGCCTGGTCGCTCTCGCCCGGGCTCAGGCTCGCCTGCTGCTCGTTGGGGATCTGCTCCAGCGTCACCGCGACGTTGATCGGCTTGTTGTCGCGGATCACCGTCAGGTCGACATTGGCGCCCGGCTTCATCATGCCGATCTTGCGGGTCAGGTCGCGGGCGTCCTTGATGGTCTCGCCGTTCACCTTGGCCACCACGTCGCCGCTCTTCAGGCCGGCCTTGGCACCGGGGGTGCCGGGCTGGACCTGGGCCACCAGCGCGCCTTCCGACGTGCTCAGGCCGAGGCCCGAGGCGAGATCGTCGGTCACCGGCTGGATCTGCACGCCGATATAGCCGCGCGCCACCTTGCCGCTGTCGCGGAGCTGGTTCACCACCGTCTTCACGGTCTCGGAGGGAATGGCGAAGGCGATGCCCACATTGCCGCCCGAGGGGGAGACGATGGCGGTGTTCATGCCGATGACCTCGCCGTTGAGGCTGAAGGTCGGGCCGCCGGAATTGCCGCGATTGATCGGCGCGTCGATCTGGATGAAGTCGTCATACGGGCCCGAGCCGATATCGCGGCCGCGCGCCGAGACGATGCCCGCCGTCACCGTTCCGCCGAGGCCGAACGGATTGCCGACCGCGATCACCCAGTCGCCGACGCGGGGCGCGCCATCGGCGAGCTTCACCCACGGCAGGTCGGTCTTGCCCTCGATCTTGAGCAGGGCAACGTCGGTGCGCGGGTCCGCGCCGATCACCTTGGCGGTGTATTCCTTGCCGTCGGTGGTGGTCACGTCCACTTCGCTCGCGCCGTCCACCACGTGGTTGTTGGTGACCACATAGCCGTCGGCGGAGATGATGAAGCCCGAGCCCTGGCCGACCACGCGGCGCTCACCCTTGTCGCCGCGATCGGCGCGGGGGCGCTGGGGCATCTGGCCCTGCGGGCCGCCCTGGCCTTCCAGGCCGAAGCGCTTCAGGAAACGCTCGATCTGCGGGGGCACGTCGTTGCCGAACGGGCCCTCTTCGCCCATGGCCATTTCCTGGGCGTTGACGTCCTTCTTGACCTTCACCGAGACCACGGCGGGCGAGACCTTCTCCACCGTATCGGCGAAGGAGAACGTGCCGGCGGGCTGGCTGGTGGTGATCTGCGCGTTGGCCGGCATGGAATAGGGCGGGATGAACTGGCCGACAACGATGCCGGTCACAGCCAGGCCGAAGACCCCGCCGAGCAGAGCGGAGCGGCGGCGACGGATGAGGGTGGACTTGCGCGGGAAGCCGGTCATGGGATCGTTCGTCTCTCTTCTGTCTGCCCCCCGTGGGGCAAGGTCGAGAGCGAACATAGGGCCGGGAAACTTACAGCCGGCTGGCGGCCGGATTACCGATCGTTAAGGCGCGTCACGGCTGCGTGAGCTTCCTTAAGACAGCGCGCCGCGCCGGCCCGGCGACGGCCGCGTCAGCTTGCGCCCGGCGGTGCGGGGGGCGAGGCGGGGGCGGCCTGGGTGAGGATCCGGCGCACCCGCTCTTCCTCGTCCGGGGTCAGGGGCACGGTGTCCGGCGCGGCGCGGCGGCGGCGCTGGATCGCCAGAGAGGCAGCGAGCGCCCCTGCCGCCAGCACCAGCAGCGGCGCGCCCCACAGCAAGGCATTGCGCCAGGAGAGCGCGGGGCGCATCAGCACGAACTCGCCATAGCGCGCCACCAGGAAATCGAGCACCTGCTGGTCGCTGTCGCCGGCCTTCAGACGATCCCGCACGAGCAGGCGCAAATCGCGCGCGAGCGGCGCGTCGCTGTCGTCGATGGACTGGTTCTGGCAGACCATGCAGCGCAATTCCCTGGAGAGATCGCGCGCCCGCGCCTCCAGCACCGGATCGCCCAGCACCTCGTCCGGCTGCACCGCGAACGCCGGGGCCGCGCCAAGCGCCCCGAGGGCGCCGAAGGCCAGCGGCAGCAGGAGGACAAGGGCGACCAGGCGGCGCATCGGCTTATTCCGCCGCCGCCGGAAGGGAGCCGCGCCGCATGCGCGCCGGCTTCGGCGCCCCGACGCGCAGCCGCCGGTCCGCGAGCGAGAGCAGGCCGCCGAGCGCCATCACCACCGCGCCGAGCCAGATCAGGGTCACGAACGGCTTCCAGGTGGCGCGCATGGAAAGGGTGCCGTCCGGATGCTCCTCGCCGATGGAGACATAGAGCTGGCTGAAGCCGAAGGTGCGAATGCCGGATTCGGTGGTGGCCATCTGGCGGGCGGCGAACTGGCGCTTGGCGGCTTCCACCGTGCCCTGGGAGAGGCCGCCGTCGCGGATCTCGAACACCGCCACGCGGGAGGTGAAATTGGGTCCGGCGCGGTTCTCGACGCGCGCCAGGGTGAGGTCGCGGGTGCCGATGGTCACCGTTTCGCCGACCCGCACGGCGGCGATCTTCTCCAGGCTCCAGGCGGTCTCGCTCACGATGCCGAGCAGGCAGATGCCGACCCCGAGATGGGCGATGGCGGTGCCGAAGGTGGAGCGCGGCAGGCCGGTGAGACGGCGCACCGCGAGGCGGGCGGAGACGCGGCCGATGCCGGCGCGCTCGGCGATGTCGGTCAGCGCCCCGGCGATGATGAACACCGCCAGCCCGATGGCGACCGGCGCCAGGACCGGCCCGCGCTCCTCGCTCACCGCCGCCGTCGCGGCCGCGGTCACCACCGCAGCCACCACCGCGAAGCCGGCCGCGAGCATCAGCCGCTGGGCGACCCCGAGCAGGTCGCCGCGCTTCCAGGCCAGCAGCGGGCCGAACGGCATGGCGAACACCAGCGGCAGCATCAGCCCGCCGAAGGTGAGATTGAAGAAGGGGGGACCCACGGTGATCTTGTCCCCGGTCAGCGCCTCGAGCGCGAGGGGATAGAGCGTGCCGACGAACACCGAGGCGGTGGCGGCGGTGAGGAAGAGGTTATTGAACACCAGCGCGCCCTCGCGCGAGATCGGCGCGAACAGGCCGCCCTGGCGCAATTCCCCGGCCCGCAGCGCGAACAGGGCGAGGCTGCCGCCGATGAAAATCACCAGGATGGCAAGGATGAACACGCCGCGCAGCGGATCGGTCGCGAACGCGTGCACCGAGGTGAGCACGCCCGAGCGCACCAGGAAGGTGCCGATGAGGGAGAGGGAGAAGGCGAGGATCGCCAAAAGGATGGTCCACACCTTCAGGGCGTCGCGCTTTTCCATCACCACGGCGGAATGCAGCAGCGCGGTGGCGGCGAGCCACGGCATGAGGGAAGCATTCTCCACCGGGTCCCAGAACCACCAGCCGCCCCAGCCCAATTCGTAATAGGCCCAGTAGGAGCCCATGGCGATCCCGAGGGTGAGGAAGATCCAGGCGGTGAGCGTCCAGGGCCGCACCCAGCGCGCCCAGGCGGCGTCGATCCGCCCCTCGATCAAGGCGGCTATGGCGAAGGCGAAGGCGATGGAGAGCCCGACATAGCCGAGATAGAGCAGCGGCGGGTGGATCGCGAGGCCGGGATCCTGGAGCACGGGATTGAGATCGCGCCCCTCGCCCGGCGGCGAGAGCACCCGCAGGAACGGGTTCGAGGTGAGCAGGATGAACAGCAGGAAGGCGGTGGCGATGGACGCCTGCACCGCCAGCACGTTCGCTTTCAACCGATCCGGCAGATTGCCGCCGAACAGGGCCACCAGCGCGCCGAATACCGACAGCACCAGCGCCCACAGCAGCATGGAGCCCTCGTGATTGCCCCAGGTGCTGGTGATCTTATAGACCAGCGGCATTTGCGAGTGGGAATTCTCGACCACATTGGCGACCGAGAAATCCGAGGTCACATAGAGCATCACGAGGCAGGCGAAGGCGCCGCCGACGAACAGCAGCATGGCCAGGGCGACCGGCGCGGCGACGCCCATGAGCACGGGATCGCCCTTGGCGGCACCCCAGGCGGGCACCACCATCTGCACCAGGGCCAAAGCGAGGGCGAGGATCAGGGCGTATTGGCCGATTTCCGCGATCATTGCACGGTGCTCCGACCGGGCGCCGGCGCGGGCGGCCCGCCGGGCTCGCCCTCTTTCCAGTGCCCCTGCTTCTTCAACGCGTCGGCGACTTCGCGCGGCATGTAGCGCTCGTCGTGCTTGGCGAGCACGGTATCGGCCTTGAACGCGCCGTCGGTCCCGACCACACCCTCGGCCACCACGCCCTGCCCTTCCCGGAACAGGTCCGGCAGGATGCCGGTATAGGTCACCGGAACCTGCGCATTGCCGTCGGTGACGGTGAAGCGCACCGCCGCGCCCTGCTTGCTCACGCTGCCCGCCTCCACGAGACCGCCGAGCCGAAGCCGGGTGCCGGGGGCGACCTTGTGTTCGGCGATCTCGCTCGGCGAGCGGAAGAACACGATGGTGTCGTTGAGCGCAGTCAGGATCAGCCCGGCGGCGAGCGCCAGCACGGCCAGGGCGGACCCGATGAGGATGAGGCGGCGGCCTTTACGCGTCACGTCGATCTGCTCCCGAAGCGCACGGCCTGAGGCGGCGGCTCCCGCATGTGTCGGCTAAGATGGTGCGGGGCGCGCGCATTCTCAATTGCTCGCTCCGGGCCCGATCTTCAATTCATCGGCAAGCGCGGAAAGGCGCGCCTGGGCGGCGACATCCTCCGCGAACGCGGCCCGGGCGGCGGCGAGCGCCGACACCGCCTTGTCGCGTTCGCCCAGCACCGTGCGGGCGCGCACCAGGCGCAACCAGCCGTCGAGGTCCTTCGGGTCGGCATCAAGGCGCTGCTGAAGGCGGTCCACCATCCCCTGGATCATCTGCGCGCGGCCGGCGGCGTCGAGCTGGGCGGCCGCCTCCACATCCTGCGCGCTGGGACCGGGCGGCGCGCCGACGGCCGGAGCGGCCGAGCCGGCGTCCCGGCGCATCACGGAGCCGGAAGGAGCGGCCGCCGAGGGGGGCGGCGGCACGGGCGCCCCGATGCGCCCGAGCGCGGTGCGCACCAGGCCGAGCCAGGGCGCGTTCGGCGGGGAATCCTGCACCAGCTTGGTCCAGATCGCCGCCGCTTCGTCCTTGCGGCCGTCCTGCTCGGCGGCGAGGCCGAGGAAATAGCGGGCGCGCGGCGAGGTCGGATCGAGCGCGAGCGCCGCCTGGAAGGCCGCGGCGGCCTCCCTGGTGACGATGCCATTGCCCTGCACCACCAGCGCCTCGCCCAAGGCCGCGCGCCGTTCCGCGCTGTCGCCGAGATAGCGGATGGCCTGGGCGTAGGCGCGCACCGCATCGTCCACGCGGCCAAGCCGCAGATAGATCGGGGCGAGGATTTCATAGCCCTGCCCATCGCCGGGATTGGCGGCGAGATGGTCCTCCACCTTGCGCACCAGGATCGCCACATCGGTGCGGTCCGGCGGCGCGGCGAGGCGCGCGGCGAGCGGCGCACCGGGCAGGCCGGGCGTGCCGAGCATCACATAAAGTCCGATGGCCGCCAGCGGTACGCCCACCAGAGCGAGGCCGGCGGCGATGCGCCTGCGGATCCCCGCACGAACCGGATCCTGCGCCGGCTCGGGTGCAGCTTCCGCGGCGGCGAGCATGCGGCGCGCCACCTCGATGCGCGCGGCCTCGGCCTGCGCGGCGGGAAGCCGGCCGGCGGCCTGGTCGCGCTCCAGCTCGGTCAATTGGTCGCGGTAGACGGCCAGATCCGCCGCCTTCTCGTCCTTCAGCGGCCGGCGGCGGGCCAGCGGCCACAGCACCGCCATCACCGCCGCGGCGGTCATGAGGGCGAAGGCTGCGAACAGGGAAGACGGCATCATCGTGCCCAGGCGTTAGCCGAGTAACGCGGCGCTGCAAAGGATGCTTTCCGTCGCGGCGGCGCCGCGCCGCAGGCCCGTGGCGCAGTTCGTTCCGCCGGCAACGGTCGCGGCGCGGGCGGGCATCTGGTAAAGGAACCGGATACAGGCTTCCTGCCCGCATGGGCCGCACACAGGGGAACACCATGGGACTGTTCGATTCGCTCGGCGCGCTTGGCCAAGGCGGCGGCCTGTTCGGCGGCCTGCTGAACTCCGTCCTCGGCGGCAGCCTCGGGCAGAACCTGCCCGCCATGCTCAATAGCGCGCTCGCCAACACGCCCTACGGCAATCTCGACGGCCTGCTGGAGCAGCTCAAGTCGGCCGGCCTCGGCGCGCAGGTGACCTCCTGGCTGTCCAACGGCGAGAACCTGCCCATCAGCGCCGCGGACCTGACCAATGCGCTGGACATGCCCGTGCTCGCGGAAATGGCCGGCCGTCTCGGCCTGCCCGCCGACATGCTGCCCAATCTGATGGCCCAGTATCTGCCCGGCCTGATCGACAAGCTGAGCCCGAACGGCGCGCTGGAAACCCCGCCGTCGGCCTGAGGCGCAGGCGCTAGGGCGCAACGGACGTCCAGCTGCCTTCGCGGGCGACGCAGGCGATGCCGCGCGCCGCCTGCGGCTTGCCCTGCACGTAGATGGTATGAGAGTAATCGCGGCATTTCAGATAGCCCGGCCGCGAATAGGCCGGGCCGGCGATGACCGTGCCATAGGCGCCGCTCTCGCCGCGCCAGCCCACCGGCGAACCGGGGCCGCCATTGTCCAACGCATTTAATTCCGCCGCATAGGCGCGCTGGCGATCCTGCTCGTCGAGGCCGCGGCCCAGCGGTCCCCCCACGAGGCCGCCGGGACCGCCCGCATCGCCGGCGCCGGTATCCAGCGACGGCAGCGCGAGCGCATTGGCCGCCGGCCCCCCCGTGCCGCCGCTGCTCGCGCAGGCGGAGAGCCACACGGCGGCCCCCAGGACGGCACTCAGCCTGGCGACCGCCATCCCCATTCGCACGCCCATGAAAGCCTCATTTCTCCGCTGCCACGGCCCGGCCCTGCCGCGGCGGGACACGGGCAACGATCCATGCCAAGGATTTAGGCGAATGGAAAACTTTGGCAAGCGCGGGCGGTGCCGCACCTGCCCGCCGCCCCGCCGGGCGCATCACACCTGGAGCGCCGGCAGGATCAGTTCCACCCGCAATCCACCGATCGGCGCGGTGCCGAGATCCAGCCGCCCGCCATAGAGCGCGGACAATTCCTGCACGATGGAAAGCCCGAGGCCCGAGCCGGGCTTGCTCTCGTCGAGCCGCCGGCCGCGCCGGCCCACCTCGGCGCGCTTGGCCGGGGTGAGGCCCGGGCCGTCGTCGTCGATGACGAAGCGCACATAGGCGCGATCGGCCGGGGAGCGGGGGAATTCGGCGAACATCTCCACCTCCACCCGGCTCATGGCCCATTTGCAGGCATTGTCCACGAGATTGCCGAGCATCTCCTCCACGTCCTGCCGTTCGCCGCGAAAGCGCAGGTCGTCGGTGATCCGCAGCTCGATGGTCAGGTTCCGGTCGCGGTGGATTTTCTCCATGGTGCGGGCGAGCGAAACCAGGATCGGCCGCAGATCGCAGGCGGTGGTCGGCAGGGAGACGCGCGCCGCCATGCGGGCGCGCTGGAGATGGTGGGACACCTGGTCGCTCATCAGGCCCGCCTGGTCGCGGACGCGCGCGGCCAGGGGATCGTCGCGCCCGCCCGCCTCGTTCATCAGCACCGAAAGCGGGGTCTTCAGCGCATGGGCGAGATTGCCCACATGGGTGCGCGCGCGCTCGACCACTTCCTTGTTGGCGTCGATCAGCGCGTTCACCTCCCGCACCAGGGGCGCAACCTCCTCGGGATAGCTGCCCTCCAGCCGCTCGGTGGCGCCCGAGCGCACCGCCGCCAGCGCCAGGGACAGCCGCGCCAGCGGCCGCAGGCCGAAGCGCACCTGGAACGCCACGATCAGCAGGAACGCCAGCCCGAGCACCCCGAAGGTGCCGAACAGCGCCATATTGAAGCTGGCGCTTTCCTCGTCGATCTCGGAGGCGTCCCCGGCCACGGAAATGATGAAGCGCCCCTCTTCGCCGAGGTCCAGCACCCGTTCCACCACCCGCAGGCGCTGGCCCTCCGGACCCGGCAGATAGCCTTCCTGAAGCCCCTCGCGGACCACGGAAAGATCCGCCCCGCCGAGCGAGGGCAGCACGGTTTCCACCAGCGAGCGCGAGGTCAAAAGCCGCTGGCCGCCCCGGTCCACCCGCGCCACCTGCCAATACCAGCCGGAGAGCGGGAACAGGAACAGCGGGTCTCCGAGGACCTGCGGCGCGGGCAGCTCGCTGCCCACCGAGGCCGGCCCGCCGGCGATCTCGGCCACGATGGTCTTCAGATAGATGTCGAGCCGGCGGTCGAAGGCGCGCTCGGTGCTGCCGCGATACAGCGAGGACAGCACGAAGCCGACGATCAGCAGCACCGCCGCCGTCACCACCACCGCCGACAGGAACAGGCGGAACGCCAGGGACCCGCTGGCGCGGTCCCGGCCCATGGGTTCGGTCAGGGTTTCCACCCCTAGAGCGCGATCCGCCCATATGGACCCGCTCGAGGGGTCCATATGGGCGGTGAATCGCCCTCCAACTTATGGAATTGAGGCGGATTCACTGCCCACATTGCATCGCCTCGGGCGCTTCAAGGTGGGCAGATCCGGCTTGAGCGACGCGCCGCCTCATCGCGGCGCGTCCGGCGCCGCGAGCAGATAGCCGAGGCCGCGCACCGTCTGGATGAGATCGCAATCGATCTTCTTGCGCAGACGGCCCACGAACACCTCGATCGTGTTTGAATCGCGGTCGAAATCCTGGTCGTACAGATGCTCCACCAGTTCCGCGCGCGACACCACCCGGCCGGTGTGGTGCATCAGATAGGACAGCAGGCGATATTCGTGGCTGGTCAGCTTGATCGCATTGCCCGCCACCGTCACCCGGCCCGAGCGCGTGTCGAGCCGCACCGTGCCGCACACCAGTTCGCTCGTGGCATGCCCGGTGGCCCGCCGCAGCAGGGCACGGATGCGGGCCAGCACCTCCTCCATGTGGAACGGCTTGGCGACATAATCGTCGGCGCCGGCATCGAAGCCCTGCACCTTGTCGCTCCAGCGGTCGCGCGCGGTGAGGATCAGCACCGGCATGGTGCGGCGGGCGCGGCGCCAGGCTTCCAGCACCGAGATCCCGTCGAGCTTGGGCAGGCCGATATCCAGCACCACGGCGTCATAGGGCTCGGTCTCGCCGAGATGGCGCCCCTCCTCGCCATCGAAGGCGGTGTCCACCGCATAGCCGGCATCGCCAAGCGCCGTCACCAATTGGCGATTGAGGTCCGGATCATCTTCGACTACCAGCAGCCGCACGCTGTTCCCCGCTTTTCCGTGTCCGCCCACCATGCCAGAGCGCGGCCGCGATGTCAGGCGCATCAATGCGGCGGAATCACCGCCAGCCGCACAGGGCGACGCCCACCGCATTGTGCGCCTTGGCCTGGCGGATGGTGGCGTCCGTGTCGGCGCGCGACCAGGTGATCGGCGCCGCGCTGGCGCAGAACACCTTAGTCTCGCCGCCACCCGTCGTCGTCGCGCAGCCGCCCAGCATCGCGGCCGTCCCGCTCAGCAGCAGCACGCGCGCCGCGCGCCGCATCGATGGCCCTTTGCGCATCGCGTTCTCCCTTGGCTTCGCGATCGGTCCAACCCTGCTGGGCGCCCCGGCGCCCGGCGATGAAGACGAGGCCGGCGAGCCCCACCGCGAGCGCCGCCCGCAGCCCCAGGAACCAGCCGGCCGCCAGCGCGGCCGCAACGCCAAGCAGGGCGAGCAGCCACCACGGCACCTGGTAGACGAGCGCTTCCGCGAGCAGGCTCATGGCTGCCCCCGCGCGCCGGCGCGCGGGCCTCCCGTCTCGGCGAGATCGAGCACGCCCGCCTGCCGGGTGCGGGCATGGTCCGCCCACCAGACGGCACCGATGCCCACGCAGGTGAGCACCAGCCCGGCGAGGGTCAGGCCGGTGAACACCAGCGACAGGGAGGGTGAGCCGCTCGCCAGCGGCGCCACCTGCCGCGCCGCCTCCGCGAGGGCCGAGGCCATGAGGCCGCCGGCCGCGGCGCTCGCGCCGGCCTGCGGACCGGGAAGCGGGACGGCGCTGGAGGCCGGCGCCTTCGCCCCCGCCGGGCCGGCATCCAGGGGCAGCACCGGGACCCGCGAAACGGCGGCATCGTCGCCGGCGCGCGCCCAGGCCCGCCCGGCCTGCTGCACGTCGGCGACGCGCCGGCTCCAGCCCGCACCGAACACCTTGAACGTGGCGAGGCTCTTCAGCATGGCCAGACGGCGGTCGCAGATCGCGTCCACCAGAGCGGCGCGATCGGCGCAGGCGTCCGCCGCCGCGAGCGTCACCGCGCCAATCGCCCCGTCGGCCGGAACGCCGAGCGCACGCTGAAGCCATTTCAGCGATTGGGCGGGGCCGGAATTCACCGCGCCGTCGAACACCACATAATCGATCCCGGGCGGCAGGTCGTCGGCGCGCACCGCATCCCAATATTGCCGCCGGTAGATCTCCACCAGTTCGGCGCGCTCCAGCAGGCGCACCGAGCGGCGCGGCGCGCCCTTGGACGCGCGATAGGCATCGTAGACCCGCTGGATCACGCCCTGCATGGTGGGGCCGCCGGGATCGGCGGGGTGATCGCTATAGCCGCCCTCGTGGACGAGCACGCGCGCCAAGGCCGCGTCGAAACTGGACGCTACCATGCACACCTCCTATAATTTTTCGTTAAGATTTGGATTTGATTGGCGCGGCACGACCATTTCGGTCACGGGCACCGCTTCGCCAATAATGGGGATGTCACGTGGAACACACGCTGGGGCGAATGTTTTTGATTTTCACGCTTATGTTCGTGAGTTTCTCATTTTATCTTGAAGTCAACTCGATCGGCCTGGTTTACAGCTATCTGGCACGCGACAACGAGCTTGACTGCTATTACTTCACCGGGACATCCGTGTATAAAACAACGCAATATAACGGAAATCCCTATTGCAACGTCTGGCAGGACGTGTACTGACCGCCTAGTCCAGACTGTCCGGATCGGCCGTGCACCACTCCTGCGGCAGGACGATTCGCGTCGCGCAGGCGGCGAGCTGCGGCCGGCGCACGGCATGGGCGGGATCGTCGAGCACCCCCATGGGCAGAACCCATGTCACCGCATCGGCAAGCAGCACCGGCGCCAGCGCGGCGCCCGGAGACGTCGGGCCGCGCACCGCCTCGGCCAGTTCCGCCGTCAGCAGCAGATAGATGTCGCTCATGCGGCGGCTCCCAGGGCGATGAGATAGGTGCGCAGGGCGGAATAGAGCGCGAGATGCTGCGCGGCCGTCAGGGAGGCACCGGCAAACGCCGCCGAGACCTGTCCGGGGTAGAAGGTGACGCCGCGCCGCAGCAGGTAGAGTTCGGTCGGCATCGCCACCGACACGCCGGTCGTATCGGAGGCGAGTTCGACGCCGTTCTTATAGAGCGAACGGGCCGCCGCCGCCGCTCGGTCGCCGGCCGTCAGGCCGACGGAACTCGCCACCGAACGGGTGATGCCCCCGCCATCATTGATCCGCGCCGCCACCGCGCCCGTGTCGTTCCTCGGCTGGATCAGCACCAGATTGGCGGCATCGCCCATCGACATGGAGGTGATCGCAATCTCGCTGGGCACCCACGTTCCATAGGTCGCCGAATTCAACGAGAGCCGGTTGAAGTCCTGGGCCGGATTGGCGTTCGTATCCAGATAGCTGGTGGTGCCGTTGCCGCTGTAGCCGCGATCCACGGTGAACAGGGGCGAGTTGACCGCGCTGAGGTCAAACCGCGCCAGCGTCTGCACCTGGGAGGCCGCCGCCCCGCTGGTGGGGACGAAATTGCCCGGCACGTCCATCCGCACAAGCTGGGGTGCGGCGATGCGCAGGGTGAAATCCACCACGGAACCGGAGGAGCCGAACACCATGCGGAGGCGTGGGACCACATAGGCGGCGGTCCCGCCCGCGACGGCCGTAACCAGCCGGCGCCCTATGGTTGAATTGAGGCCCGTGAAAAACTCCGACCCGCTGAAATTGTCGACCGTCGTGATCCCATCGGCAGCCAAGGTCTGAATATTGACCGACGCGGTTGTTGCACCAAATGAACCCGCCACCAGCGCAAAATATCCGCTGTGCGTATAGCGCCCGCCGGGTGTCCCCGTCAGAGACGGTGAGAACGTGATCGCGGCGATAAACCCAGACATGTTGAGGGTCCCGGAGTACCGCACATCGATATAAGGCAGCCCCCCTACAGTCCCTAGGCCAACAAGGGAGCGCGTGATGCCAGGCGGTCCACCGACGGCCCACCCTGTCGGTGTCGTATTTGTGCCGACATTGGCACCCTGCATCGTGCTGTTGGGCAGGAGATTGGTCACCGTGCCGGTCCAGGGCACGAGGTTCAGCCGGGCCGCCTGCGCGTCATGGGCGGCGGTCAGGTACAAGGCATCGAGCTTGGTCCAGAGGCCGGCGGCGATGAGGCCCTTCACCAGCGTGTCGATCTGGGTGCGCCGCGCCGGGCTCGGCGGAACGCTCATGCGCGCCAGCAGACCCAGGGTCTCCGGCGCCGGGGGCTGGCTGCGCTGGCGATAGAGCGCGGCGCTGGGGAGCGAGAGGCCGAGCCGCATCATTGGTCCGCCAGCGCATAGAGGATGACGCCGGCCGTGGTGCCGGTGCTCCACACGCGGCGGATCTGCACCGGGGGCAGCGGCTGGAGGCCGCTCAGGGCGCGGAAGTCCACGGTGTCGGCGTCGCTCGCGGCGCCGGCGGCCGTGACGCGCACGCTGGCGACGCCGCCCGCCACGTCCGGCGGCACGTAGAGCCACAGGCTCTTGGCATAGGGATCGAGGTCGAGCGTGTCGGACGGCACCAGTACGCGCACGACGCGGGCCGGAGAGGAAGCCGAGGCGGCATGGCCGCGCAGGGGATCGCGGGCGGAATCATAGGCCATGGTTGGGGTCTTTCCATCTGGGGATGCACGGTCGGGCGAGGCGCGAGGGCTCAGGCCGAGGGGCCGGGACACAGCAGCAGATGCAGGGCGAGGCGCACGCTGCCGCCGGTGAAGGCGCCGCCATTGGCGCTGATGCGCAGGGCGGTGGGGGCATAGAAGGCGGTGGGGCCGATCACCCCGCCGTTGGTCGAGCCGGCGGCGATGCCGAGCGAGCCGCCGAACTTCGCCCGCTCGGCGGCGATGCCGACATCATAGGAGGCGGCGCCGGTGATGGCGGTCAGCGTGCGGCTGGTCACGCCCAGCACGATGGCGCGGTCGGGAATGACCATGCTGGTGTCGACGCTGGCGCCGGACAGGGGGCAATCCTCCTCCAGCACCTGCGCGCGGATGGCGGCGCCGTGCAGGCTGATCGCGAGTTGGCCGCCGCTGCCGGCGAACGGCGCCGCCCACGCGCTGCCGCCGAACATCAGCAGCGCGCCCTGGTCTTCCACATAGGCGAGGAACCCGGCGCGGCAGGGCAGATAGTCCCAGGCGCCGGTGTCATAGGTGGCGATGCTGCCGGCCTTCCCGCTCCACAGGCCGGTGGCGCCCGCCGGGACGTACCAGCATTGGCCGTCGGAGGGGGCGCCGGGCGGGCTTGCCTGGGTCACGCTCTGGAGCACCAGTTGAACCAGCGCGTCGAGTGCGCGCACGGCGGCATTGTGCGTGACATGCTTCTGCGCCTGCGCCGCCGCGAGATAGGGCAGCGCGAGGCGCGCGGACTGGTCGGACGACATGGAGCCTCCTTGGGGTGGGAAGGAATGGGGTTGCGGGTGCGTGAGCCGGGCGTCTGGGCGCGCGAGGCGCAAGCCCCTCGCCCGCCCGCTCCGCAGTCGGCCTCTCCCCGCCGGGAAGAGGTGAAGCTCTATGGCGGGGAAGCTAAGGAGCGGCGTGAAGCCCGCAGGGCGAGAGCCCCACGCGCCACCCGGTCCCCCCTCCCGCCGGCGGCTGGGGTGAGGGGTGGTCGTTGAGGTGAGGGGTGTTCCGCCCAAAGGCTTCGGCGCGAGAAGGAGTGCGATGCCCCCTCCCCAGCCCTCCCCCGCAAGCGGGAGAGGGAGTGGCGGCCTGCCGAAGAGGGGAAGGACCCGTGCAGACGGGGCAAAGTCCGCCTCCGTCAGAGGAAGCACTCCGTCCCGATTAGCCTCACACCGCCAGCGTCGCCTGGGCGAACGCGCCCGCGCCGAGCACCGCCGAGAGCTGGGCGACGCGGAAGCTCAGCGCGGCTTGCGGGCCGCCGAAATCCGCCGTCTCGGCGCTCGCGGGATAGGTGAAGGCGGGCGCGGCCACCTCCACCGCCCGCACCACCGCGGCGCCGGACAAAATCTCCAGCCGATAGGCTTCCACCGCCTCGCCCAGCGGCACGTCGACGGCATCCCATCCATCGCCGTCGGTGCGGGTGCGGCGGATCCAGGCGAGCGCGATATCGCCGCCCTGCCGGCGGGCGGAAAGATGCACCGGCGCATAGGGCTTCAGCGCCGCGCCGCCCACCTGCGCGCTCACCTGCGTCACGAAGGCGTCGCCATGGTCGCGGTCCGCGCGGCCCACGCGATAGACATAGGCGCGGCCAAAGGCGGAAACGCCGCTCGCCACGCTGGCGATATTGCCGTCCAGCAGAACGAAGCCGGTGCCCGCCGGCCATGCGGCGGCGCCCGCCGCCTCGGTGCCGGCCTGCCCGCGCAGCAGGCCGGACAGCACGAACAGCCCGCCGTCCACCAGCTCCGCCTGGGTGAATTGCAGGATTTCCGGCGCCCGCCCCTCGGCCAGCAGAACGAGGGCGTTCGCCCCCTCCAGCACCTGCCCCTCGCTGGCGCCGAGCAGCAGCCCGCCATCCAGCCGCACCCGTAGCGGTGTCGAGCGATCGAACCGCCAGAGCGGGCCGGGCGCGAGATCCTCCAGCGTCTCGCCCATGGTGCAGGAAGAGCTGAAGGCGGCCACCGCCTCGAAGCTCGCGCCGTCGGCGGAGCGCCATACGGCGAGCGTGCCGGGCCAGGGCGCGGCGGCGGCGGCGAGCGCTTGCAGCGGCACCGGATCGCCCGCCGACAGCAGCGGCAGGTCGAGCACTTGGACGGCCGGCGGGCCATAGGCCGGCGGCAGGGCCACGCTGCCCGTCGCCACGCCCTGAAGGGGGGTGTCGAACACCTCCGGCTCGATGGAACGGGCGGTGACGGCGCGTGCGTCCGCATCCTCGATGCGGATGATTTCCAGCATCCGCGTGCGTGCGCCGTCGACAATCTCCACCACGTCGCCGGGCACAAGGCCGATGTGGGACGGCGGCAGGGCGAAGGTGGCGCTCTCGCGCCCGGCCCACAGGTCCTGAAGCCAGATGTCGGCGGCGCGCACCATCACCGCGTCCGAGGCGACGACGGGAATCTCGGTCTGCGCCACATGTCGGCTCGCGCCCACCAGGCGCCGCGAGCCGACGCTGGCGGTGCGATAATCGGCGCCCGCGTCGATGAAGCTGAGGCCCACTTCCAGCGGCAGCTCGCTCTCCTGCGCGCGCACGAGCGAGAGAGTCGCCCCATCCTCGCCCGCCACCAGGTCGGCGGCATCGATGCGCGCCGCGACCGCCCCGCCGCGCGGGCGGAAAGCGAGGATGCCGCCCTCCTCGCGGGCGTCGAAGGAAAAAGCGCGCGCCAGCGGTTCGAGCGCGCTGCGGGCCGACATGGGCCGATCCACGATGAAGCCGCTCACCACGCCGAGCACGCCGGTCGCCGAGACATTCTCGACCCCATGGTCGGCACACACCGTCTCGATGACGGCTGAAAGCGGCGCGGCGCCGAGCCGGCCGGTGAGCCAATGGCCGGTCTCCCAATTGGCGCCGTCCGCCCACACGTCGCGGGCCAGCGGAAATTGCGGATAGGGCCGCGCGTCCCAGGTCCACAGGAAGATGCCGCCCTCCTCCACCATGCGTCCGCCATAGGCCGGCGCGGGCGGGTTGTCGGCATCGTCCGCGCCCGCGTCGGGATCGAAGGCGCCGAGCAGCGCTTCCAGCGTGCGGCGCTGCATCAGGTCGTCGCGGGCCCCGTTGGAGAAGGGCGGCAGGCCGCCTTCCACCGATTTCGCATCGGGAAAGGTGCTCGGCCGGTTGGCACCCTTGTCCACCGCCGGGCACCCCGCCTCGGTCAGGCGGAACGGCTTGGAGCCGGGCGTCCAGGCGGTCGGCACCGCCGCGCGCACGCCGGCCGCGCGCTCGTGATGGGGCTGGCTCCAGAACGACCAGAGATCCTTCTGGCGATAGATCCAGGGCTCGCCATAAGCCCCGTCGGTAATGGGCGAGCGGACCTGCGCGGCGCGGGCGGCATCATCGGCGTAATACCAGTCGAAGGCTTCGCCGCGCCGGGTGTTGGCGGTGAGATAATCGAGGTCGTAGGGACCTTCCGCCAGGGCCGCATCGAGATGGGCGCGGCCGTCGCGCCAGTCGGCGAGCGGGGGATAATAATCCACCCCGATGAAGTCCACGGCGGACGAGGCCCACAGCGCATCGAGCGGAAAGCGCACATCGCCGTTCGCAAAGCTCTGCGCGCCGTACTCGGTCCAGTCGGCGCCATAGGACACCTTGGTTCCGGGGCCGACCATGGCTTTGACATCCTGCGCCAGCGCGCGCAGCGCCTGGGCCGCCGGAAAGGAGCCGCCGGCGCCGCGCACGCGGGTGAGCGCGGCGAATTCCGAGCCGATGAGGAAGGTTTCCACGCCCCCCGCCATCTGCGCGAGGAAGGCGTAATGCAGCACCATGCGGCGCAGGCTCCATTCGGCCGGCCCCATGTAGAGGATGCCGCCGAAATAATTGGAGAAATGCGCGGGCTGCGCGGTGCCGAACAGCGCTGCCACCTGCGCATCCGCACCTGCCCCGCCATCGGGCGAACCGGAGCGCCCCGGCGCGGGATCGCAGGTGATGCGTCCGCGCCAGGGATAGGCCGGCTGGGAGGCTTGCCCGGTCCACGGATCGGGCCGGCCGTTGCCGGGCGCGATGTCCATCATCACGAACGGGTTCAGCGTCACCTCCAGGCCACGCGCCTTCAGGGCCTGGATCGCCGCGATGACGCTGGCATCGCTCGGCGTGCCGCCATAGGCCGGGCGGCCCTCATGGTCGCTGACGATGGGCGCCAGCAGGCGCGGCAACCAGCCGACCGTCCAGGCGTAGGGGATGGTGTCCTTCACCGCGCGCTCCACCTTGGGCCGCACGGTGCAGATGCCGGCCCGCAGATCGTCGCCGAACCAGGTGACCACGAGCGAGACGCGCCGCAGGTTGGGACAGGCCGCCTGGAGCTGGTCCAGCGCGGCGTCCAGATCGCTCTCGGCGCTGGTCACGTGGCGGTTCTCCGCGCCATAGGCGCCGCGTCCCAGCACCCGCTGCACCTGCCCCGGCTCATAGCCGAATTCGGTGGCGCCGGGGATCAAGGTCACCGCCTTCACCAGGGGTTCGAGGCGCCCCACCGCGCGCTCCACTTCCACCGTGATCTGCGGCACGCGATTGCCGAATTTCGCCAGCGGCAGGCGCTCGAACACGAGATAGGCAAGGCCGCGATAGGCCGGCACATTGCCCGCCCCCTGCTTGGCCTCGATCCAGGGATCGGGGGGCTGGTCGGCGCTGCCGAGATAGGCGCGCATCGTGAGGCCCGAGGTGTCGAGCGGCTTGCCGTCGGCCCAGATGCGGCCGATGCGGGTCACCTCGCCCTCGCACAGGCCGAGGGCGAAGCTGGCGAAGTAGGAATAGGAGATGGTGGTGGTCGTCACCTTCTGCGCGCGGCTCGATTTGCCGCCACTGGACTGCACCTTCGTGGAGACCACCTCCTCCAGCCGCGTCGCCCAGATCACCTGTCCGGCGAGGCGCACGCGGCCATAGATGCGCGGCACCGGCGCGCCGGCACTGGAGGTCATTACGTCGAGGTCGGACAGGCGGGCGCCCTGCACCACGTTGGAGCGGCTGCCGCCAAGCAGCGCGCCGTCCACCATCGATCCGCCGAGCGCCCCGAGCGCGCGCCCGGCGACCGCGCCGAGCGGCCCGAAAAAGGCGCCGCCCACGAGCGAGCCGGCCGCGCCGAGAAGCAGCGTCGCCATTGAGGATCTCCGATTGGGTTGGGGGGATGAAGAAAGGTGCGCGCGCATACGGCGCGTGGGGCTTCCCCCTCCCCGACCCTCCCCCGCACGCGGGAGAGGGAGCGCGCCCACATGGCGGCATGAGCGGCTCTCACCGCCCACGCAACAGGCCCCTCTCCCGCGTGCGGGGGAGGGTTGGGGAGGGGGCATGCGATGATGCCGCAGGCGCAGGCCCGACCCTATTCCACCCCCGGAAACGCGAAGGCATAGGCCAGGTGCCGGCGCCACCAGGGCGTCAGATGGCCTTCGCACACGGCGACGCCGTCATAGGCGTGGATCATGAATCCGGGGGCGGAGAGAATGGCCGCGTGCTTGGCCGGAAGATGCGCGCGGAAGCGGAACAGCACCACGTCGCCGGGTTGCGCCTGCGCCACCGGAACCGCCCGCAGATGACGCCCGGCGCAGAGCGCCAGGGTCTCGCAGCGGGAGGCCTCCGCCCAGTCCGGCGCATAGGGCGCGAGCGGTTCCGGCTCGGCGCCGTACAGGCCGCGCCAGACCCCGCGCACGAGGCCGAGGCAATCGGCTCCCGCGCCCCGCACCGACGCCCGGTGCAGATAGGGCGTGCCGAGCCAGGTCCGCGCCGCGTCGACGATGCACGCGCGGGTGACGCAAGCGGAGAGGATGGGACCGCGGCTCACGAGAGCGCACCGCCGTCGTATCCGCCCTCGCCGGGCACGGCGATGGTGATGACGAAATCATTGCCCGGCATGTGCGGGCAGCCGCGGAAATTGAGCGCATTGGCGAACCGGTCGCGGCAGGTGAAAAAGCGCTTGTCGCAGCCCGCCGTGAGCACGACGCCATCGCCCGGACTGACGGTTTCCGGCGGCCGCTGCCAGAGCTGAAACAGCGGCGTCTCGCCCTGCGCCTCGTGCAGCTTCACCTCGGTGGAGAAGCCCGCGTTGAGGCCCGAGGTGAAGCTGAGCCGCCCGGCCAGGAAGGCCTGCGCGGCGATGCTTCCGAGCCCGGCCAGGCGCAGCCGGAGCGCGCCTTCCACGCCGGCCACCACACCCGTGCGCAGATGGGGCGCGACGGTGAGGTCCACCCCGCAGCGCGCGTCTCCGAGATCGGCATCGCAGAGGGCGGAAAACAGTCGCCCGCGGGTCTGGTTGAGCGCATCGGCGGGGGAGCGGATTTCGGCCGTGAAGGCGGCGCCCTCGCGCCGCACCTCGCCGAGCGTTCCGCGCCGGAGCAGCAGGTGATTTTCCGGCGCGCTCCAGTCGATCAGCAGATGCTCGATGCGCGCGCCGTCGAAGCGGCCGGCGGCGAGGTCCGCCTCGCTCAAGGTATCGGCGCAGAGCGCCCCGGAGACCTCCGCGCCGGTGACGCCGAGGCCTTGTGCGACAACGCTTTCGCTGCCCGCGATGCCGCCCGCCGCGTGGAACGTGAGGCCCTCCACGCGCAGGTCGTTGTCATGGTCTGTGAAGCCGAGCGTGACGCCGTCGCGGCGGGCGATACGCCAGCCGTGGCAGAAGGTGGTGGCGCCGCCGTCGAGGGCGGCCTGAAGGGCATTCGGCACGGGGCGCATGGCGGCTCCTGTCAGCGGATTTCGATCACCGGAATGCGGGGGATGTCCCCGGCCGCGAAGGCGGTGAGATTGACCTCGAGGAAATCGGTGTCGAAGCGCACCGGCACGTCGAACTGGAACCCCGCGCTGACCCGCGCGCCGAGGCCGGGAACATGTCCCGGCAGGAAGGTCACGCGGCCGCTCGCGGGGTCGCATCCGAACGCCGTGCCCTCCGCCTGCTCGACCCCGTCGACGGCGACCCGCACGGTGCCCGCGACCGGCTTTGCGATGGCCCGCGCATAGGGGGCGTGGAAGGCGCCGTAGGTCTTCGTCAGGGCGAACACCGCGCGTGCCCCATCGCCGGTGCCGAGGGCCTGGTCGAGGGGCGAAATCGTGCTGCCCGGCGGGGCGGAGGAATGGTCCAGCCGGTCGCGCCAGCGGAAGCCGTAGAGACGCCCGCGCCGCTCCTCGAAGAAGGCCAGAACGGCGTGCAAAGCGGCGAGGGTTTTCACGCCGTAGCCGGCGTCGAACCGACGCCGCGAATCAGCGCAGCGGGCGTTGCGCTCCTCGCGCCCGGAGGCGCTCGTCACCACCTGCGTGACCCGCTCCGGCCCGCCCGAAGCGCCCAAGGCGACGTCCAGCGGGAACAAAACCTCATGAAAGGATGCCATATTGTTTCAAAACCTCCCAATTCTGAGGTGTTTTCAGTATCCAGCGTCTTGACATAGATTAGTGGGAAGCTTTGACTTCCAACTCCTCGTTGAGGATGGAGCCGAAGCATGGCCACGAAGACCGCGAAAAAGCCCGCCGCCGCCGCCCCGGCGAAAGCGCCGGAACCCGCCGCAGCGAAGCCCGCGGCAGCACCCAAGTCCCCTGCTGTGAAGGCCCCTGCGATGAAGGCTCCTGCGGCAAAGGCCGCAGCCCCCAAATCCGCAGCGGCGAAGCCGGCGGCCGCGAAGGCCGCCGCCCCGAAGGCCGCCGCAAAGCCGGCGGCGGAGGCAGCGCCCGCCAAGAAGCCGGCGGCCAAGGCAGCCGCGCCGAAAGCCGCCGCGCCGAAGGCCGCCGCCGAAGTGAAATCCGCACCGGCCAAGCCGGCTGCGAAGGCTGCGGCGAAGCCCGCCGCGAAGGCCAAAGCCGCGCCGGCGCCCGCTGCCGCCGCGCCCGCCGAAGCGCCTGCGGCCGCCAAGGCCCCCGCTGCTAAAAAGCCGGCGGCAAAGCCGGCAGCCAAGCCCGCCGCGAAGAAGCCCGCCGCTCCCAAGCCCGCGGCTCCCAAGGCGGCTGCGCCCAAGGCCGCCGCCGTGAAGGCGGAAGCCGCTCCGGCCCCGGCCCCCAAGGCGGCCACGGCGAAGGCCCCCGCCAAGACCAGCACGGCGAGCAAGGTCGCAGCCATCAAGGCCGCAGCGGACAAGTCCGCCGCCGCCAAGAAGGCCGCCGAACCGGCGCCCAAGGCACCGGCGAAGGCTGCTGCGAAGGCGCCCGCGAAAGCCGCGCCCAAGGCCAAGGCGGCGGCCAAGAAAAGCTGACGCCAAGGGCTGACAAGAAGGGCTGGGGCCGGATCGGCCTCGGCGCATGCGGATGATGCGTCTGCGCGGAATTTGTGTCTGCGCGGATCCTGCGCATGTTGATGTCGCAAACGGCCCGCGCTGCGGCGCAGGCAGGACCAAGACATCCGGCCGGATTGTCCGGCCGGTGGTGTTCTCAACACCCCGCTCCCGGAGCGCGTCTCCCGGACATCGCCCTTGGGCCGTGCTTCAGGACCGTATTCTCCAGGGCCGCGTGCTCCCGGGCCGTATTCTCCAGAGCCGCACGTTCGATGACGGCGCGCTCCAGGGCGGCGACTTCCCGCCGCGTGTTCGCCGGCGGCGCGCCCTGAACCACGCACCCGCAACCACCCGCCGCAAAAGCTGCGAGGCGCGGAACCGGCGTTCTTCGGCCGATGGGATTGGTCCCATGCGATTGCCCCCGCGAGGCTGTTCCGCAGGCTCGACGCGGGCCGCGCAGCGTTGCGTGGCGCCCGCAGGCGCGGGAGAATCCCCGCCCGTTCCGGCCGTCCGGAAACCGCCACCTGCTGCTCCCAGCCGGCCCCTGCCAACGAGCGCACCTGCCAACGAGGACACCGCGTGCCGGGGCGCGGCTGCGGGGAAACCCGTCCCGCTCTCGCGCCGGACTATGGACGCGTCGCGGCAAGGCGCATCCGGCCGAAGTGCATCCGGCGACGGCATGTCGCGTCGAGGCGCGGAGTGACGCTGAGGCACGGAGTGACGTCGAGGCACGAAGTGACGCGGCGCGCATCTCGCGCAGCGAGCCACGGCATGTCAGGCCAAGGTCAGGATATGGCCGGCCGGGTCGGTCTCGCAGGCGGCGGGCGCCTCGGGCCAGGGGGGCGGCTCGGGGCGGCGATGGCCTCCCGCGCGCTGCCGTTTCCGCCTTGGACGCGCCACGATCTGCCGGTCTAAACTGCGCGAAGGGTTCCCCCGATCTTGCCCGGCCGGGCCGCGTCACGAGGATGCCATGGGTCTTCCGTTCGCTCGTTTCCCCTCCGTGCGCCGGACCGGCGCGCTGCGCCGCCGCCTCGCCCTCGCGGTGCTGGTCGGAACGTTCGGCGCGGGAGCCGCCCTTGCCGGCGATGCCGCGAAGCCCGGCGCAAACCCCTGCGCCCAGTTCGGCGCCGGGTTCCAGCCTGCGCCGGGCACCGACACCTGCATCAAGGTGGGCGGCGCGGTGCGCATGGATGCGGGCTCGGGCACCGCGGTGGGCAACGCGCCAAATCCGGGCACCAGCACCACCACCAGCGGCAATCCCGGCCCCGCCTACGATCCCTGGAAGACGGTCAAGTAAACGGCCGATTGAGGCCGGTCCCGCCGGCTCAGGCGCCGCGCTGCGCCCGCGCCACGGCCCGCGCCACGAGGCCGGAGAGATAGGCGTCCGAGCGGCGGAAACTGCCCACGTCGGGCGTGCTGACGTTCACGGTCACGGAAGACCGCGCGCCCCCGTCCTGGGTGCGCACGCCGAGCGCGCCGTCGGCGCCGCGCGCCAGCGGCAGGATCGCTTCCGCCCCGCGTTCCCCCATCAGGCCGGCACCGCTGCCGAGCGGAAAATAGGTCGGCGCGGCGACCACACCGCCCTTGGCGAACGCGCGTACCTGCAGGCCCTCCCCGCCCGCCGCCTGCAGGACGCCGCCGGTCGCGAACGGCCGCACCGCCCCTTCCGCAACCACCCCGCCACGCGCGAACGCCTTGCCTTCCAGCAGGCTCGAAAACAGGTTCGAGATCCCCTGCTCCACCGGCTTCAGGGCGAGATTCAACGCCAGGCTCGAAAGCCGCGTGCCGATGCCCTCGACCACGTCGCCCACATCCTTGCCCTTCACGGCGATGCTGGTGAAGGCGTTGCCCAGGGTGCTGGCGAAGCCGCGTGCCAGCCGCTCGCTGTCGGCCAGGGCGTCGCGGAACGGGCGGGTGTCGGCATCGACCTTGACCGAAATGCCGTCCATCGGGGTCATGGGTTTCTCCTGCTCAAACCGCATCGGGAAAGCGCTGCATCAGCGCGGCGAGGCCGGCGCGGTCGAGCCTCGCGTGCGGCGCCGGCGTGAAGGCCGACACGGCGGCGGAAAGCTCGCGCGGCGTCATGCGCCAGAATTGCTCTGAGGATAGCCGCAGAAGCCCGAGCCCGGCCCGCATGGCGCCTTCCCAGGGGAAGGGCCGCGCGGGCGCGCTCAGGCCGTCTGCGGCGGCTGAGGGCGGGCCGGATCGGCACCTGCGAAGGTGGCGGCGAGCAGGCGCGAGACGATGCGCGCATAGCCCACCGCCCCGCCGTCCGCGCGCATGGCGCCGACCTCGGCGTCGCTCACCGTTTCGCCGGCGCCGCGCAGGCCGGCGGCGATGATGCGCACCACGTCCTGCGCCGTCAGGCGCCCGGTCTCGAACCGCTCGGCGAGCGCCACGAGGTCGCTCGCGCCGAACGCGTGCTCCAGCTCGGCGAGCGCGCCGAGGGTGAGCACCAAAGTGCGCGGCCGGCCGTCGAGCACGCCTTCGATCTCGCCGCGATGGGCGTTCGGCATGGGGATCTCCTCATGGGATTTTTGTCGGGTATGGCGGCATTCCCCCTCTCCGGCCCTCCCCCGCAAGCGGGAGAGGGAGCGGAACAGGGGAGGCCGCTCAGAGCGCGGCGAAGCTGATCTCGCCGGCGCTTTCCAGCGTCAGGTCGAAGGTCACTTCCCGGTCGTGCTCGGCGCCCACCTCCAGCGCCGTCACCTGGAACGGCCCGGAGACGGTGCCGAAATCCGGGATCAGCACCTGGCAGTCGCGCAGCGCCCCATCGAAGAAGGCGGTGCGCACCAAAGCGTCGGAGGCGGCGTCCTTGAAGACGCCGCTGCCGGCGACGCTGGCCCGCTTCACCCCCGCCCCGGCGAGCAATTCGCGCCAGCGGCCGGCGGAGTCCGAATGGGTGATGTCGACGCTCTGGGCGTTGAAGGCGAGCGTGCGCGAGCGCAGGCCCGCCACGGTCACGTAGGTGGCGCCGTCGTGCATCTTCAGCAGCAGGTCCTTGCCCTTCTGCGCGGCCATGGTTTTCTCCTCGTCAAGCAGGTTCGGTGACGGCGCGAAAGCGCACCAGAGCGTGGAAGGTCCGCCCGTCCTCGTCGCGCCGCACCTCGGCGGTGGTGGCGCGCAGATTGGCGAGGCGGTGGCCGTTCAGGGCGAGCGGCGCGTCGTGCAGCGCCGATTGCACGGCGGCGGCGAGCGCGAAGGCTTCCGCCCGTCCGCTCTCGCGCGACCAGGCGTGCAAGGTCAGGCTCTGCTCGGTGCCGGCCTCGGTGGCGGTGGACCAGTCCGCCACCACCGCCTCGCCCAGGGTGAGGAAGGGAAAGGCGGCATCCTTCGGCGGCAGGTCGTAGACCCTGGGCCCGCCGAGCAGCGCGAGCAGCGGCCCGTCGGCGGCGAGACGCGCGCGGATGGCGGTGCGCAGCGCCAGAGCCGGGCTGGTGAGGGGCGGGCTCATGATGTGCTCCTGCGCAATTCGGCGAGCACCGGCGCCAGCCAGGGATTGGCGGGCCGCGCCAGGGTGCCGGTCTCGCGCGCCACCGCTGCGGGATCGTCCGTGCCGACACGGCGCGCGGCGCCCTCGACGATCACCGATGGCGGGTAGCCGAGCGCGGGCGCGAGGCGCGCCGCAAGGTCGCGCGCAGCCGCTTCCACGGCCTGTTCGGCGAGGCGCGCAGCGAACGCCGCTTCGAGCCGGCGGGCAAGGCCGTCGAGGCCGGAAACGGGCGTGCTCATGTCTGCTCCTCCCGGCACAGGCAGCGCGTGAAGCGCCCGCGCCCGTCCGGGTCGCTCAGCGCCTCCACGGCGAAGATGCGGGCGCCCAGCGTCAGCCGGTCGCCGCGCGAAATGGTGTTGGGCGCACGCACGGTGATGCGGTGGATCAGGGTCGCCATCCGCCGCTCGGCGCTCAACGCCGGGTCGCCCGGAGGCGTCTCGATGCGGCCCCAGATCTGGTCCACGGCGAGATAGGTGGTGCTCGCCCCGCCCGCGCCGTCGGGCAGGCTCACCGCCGTCTGGTGGACGATGCGGTGGCGCAGATCGCCGGCGCCGCTCACAGCCGCACCGCGCGATAAGGCCGCAGCAGCGCCAGGATGCTGTCCGGCATGCGGCCCTGGTCGCCCGGTTCGTCGCGATGCTCATGAAGGAAGGCGACGAGCTGGCGCACCGCCTGCAGCAGATCGGCCGGCACGCCGGCGGCGGTGGCGCCGTAGCCCACCTGCAGCTCCAGCACGATGCCGCCGAGGGGGCGGGACGGCACTGGCGCGCGCGTCAGGTCCACGGCGATCAACGGCGGCATGCGGGTGCCGCGCACGGTGAAGAGATCGAGCGGCAGCTCGGTGGCGGCGCCGTCGCCCGCGACGATGCGGGCCGCGAGCACCGCGCGCACCGGCGCCAGCGGCGCGGCGATCAGGCCGCTCGGCGGCCAGGCGTCGCGGGTCAATCGCCAGGTCTGGTGCAGCAGGATCTGGTGGGTCTCGCTCTCCACCCATTGCCGCGCGGCGGCGATGAGGGCGGACACGACCGCGTCCTCGGCATCGGTGTCGATGCGCAGGAAGGCCTTGGCCTCGGCGAGCGTCAAAGGCTCGGCCGAAGGCCCGTCGATGCGTTCGGGCATGGGGGTCTCCGCGGGATGAAAAGAGGGTGCCGGCCGACGGCGCGGCATTGACGAACGGCCCGGCGGGCCGGCAGAAACGGGCGATGACCTTCGACGCGACAGATCCATCGCCCACCCCCGCCCGCCCCGGCCGCCGACGGCGCGGGCCGGCGCTGCTTGCCGGCCTGCTGCTGGCGGGACTGCTGAGCCTCAGCGCGCTTCCGGTGCATGCCATCGTCGGCGGCGAGGCGGCGCCGGAGGAGATCGCCGCGCACACGGTGCTGATCGTCTCGACGCGCGGCGCCTCCTGCACCGGCAGCGTGGTGGCGCAGGATTTGGTGCTCACCGCCGCCCATTGCGTGCAGCCGGCCGGCGACTATGCCGTGGCGCTGATCGGCGAGGGCACGCCGCGCCTCCTGCCGGCGCTGCGCATCGCGATCCATCCGTCCTTCAACGGCGAGCAATTCCGCACCCGCCGGCCGACTCCGGACCTCGCCTTGGTGAAGCTGTCCGAGCCGCTGCCGGAGCGCTTCAGCCCGGTGCGGATCGCCAACGGCGGGCTGCCGGCGCGCGGATCATTCTTCCTCATCGCCGGCTTCGGCGTCACCGCCGACGGGGCGGAGAAGAGCGCGGGCAAGCTGCGCACCGCGCTGCTGCCCTCCATCGGCACCACCGGCGGCATCATGGCGCGCCTGTCGCCGCAAAGCGGGCTCGCCGGCGGCTGCGTGGGCGACAGCGGCGGCCCGGCGTTCCAGGAAGGCGAGGTCGCGGGCGTCATCGGCTGGGCCACCGGCCCCAATGGTGCGCGCGGCTGCGGCGGCGTCACGGGCGTGACGCTGGTGGGCCTGCATCGCGACTGGATCACCTCCACCGCCCGCGCCCTCGGCAGCCCGGTGAAGGGCTGAGATGGCCCGCGCCCGCGCATGGGGCCGCGCGGTGCGATCATTGGCCTGCGTCTGCATCGCCGCCGCCCTCGGCGCGCCTTCGGCCGAGGCGGCGGGCGGGGAAAGCGTGGACCAGGCGCTCTGCCGCCTGATCGAGGATGCGGCGCGCCGGGAAGCCCTGCCCGCCGCCTTCCTCACCCGCCTGATCTGGCGCGAAAGTTCGTTCCGCAGCCATGTGGTGAGTTCCAAGGGCGCGCAGGGCATCGCCCAGTTCATGCCCGGCACGGCCGCCGAGCGCGGGTTGAAGAACCCGTTCGATCCGGAAGCCGCGCTTCCGGCGGCGGCGAGCCTCTTGGCCGATCTTCAACGCCGGTTCGGCAATCTCGGCCTTGCGGCGGCGGCCTATAATGCCGGCCCCGCGCGCGTGGACGCATTCCTCGCCGGCCGTTCCGGCCTGCCCTCGGAAACGCGGCTGTATGTGCGCCTCATCACCGGCCGCAGCGCCGAGGACTGGGCGGCGGTCAAGCGCGGCGAAAAGCCGGTGCAGGGCGCACCGCAGACGGGCAAGCCGTCCACCCCGGACACGCGCCCCGACACCGGCGCGACCGCGCAGACGGACGCGCCCTCGGGAACCGAGGCGAGGTCCGGCACGGCGCGGGCTTTCTCCGGCGAGGGCAAGAGTCTTTCCGGCGAGGGCAAGGTTTTCTCCGACGAGGGAAAGAGCTGTCTCATGGTGGTGGCCTCCCTGCGCCAGGGCGAGCCGGCGCTCGCCTCCGCGAGCGAAAGCCCGGATTTCGCGCCCTGGGGCGTGCAGGTGGCGGGCGCCTTCTCGAAAAGCGTGGCGCTCGCCGCCTACAGCCGCGCCGCGACGCGCTTTGCCGCCGTGATCGGCGAGACATCGCCCATGGTCATCGGCACCCGCGTGCCGGGGCGCGGACGCGGCCCATTCTACCGGGTGCGGCTTCCGGCCCAGACGCGGGCCGACGCGAACGCCCTCTGCGCCCGCCTGCACAAGGCCGGCGGCGCCTGCATCGTGCTGGCGAACTGAGGACGGGAGATCGTCGCATCGCGGACCGGCGACGGTATCGCCGGAGCACCGACCCGCACCACGGCGCTACGCGCCACCCCCTCCCTGCCCTCCCCCGCAAGCGGGAGAGGGTTTTTCCGTTCTGGCGGCGAGAACCACCCTCCCACCGGAACCACAGGCCCCCTCTCCCGCGTGCGGGGGAGGGTTGGGGTGGGGGAAGGCCGCAAGCGCAGACCCGCGGCGCCGCCTGGATGGCCGGGACAGGCCCGGCCATGACGGCATCGAAGACGCCGAACCCGGCGCTCCCGCACCGCTGCGTCCGACCTGCACCACGGTGCTGCGCACCGCCCCCTCCCTGCCCTCCCCCGCACGCGGGAGAGGGTTCGGCCGCTATAGTGGCAAGAGCCGCCCTCGCCCGAAAATCCATAAGCCCCCTCTCCCGCGTGCGGGGGAGGGTTGGGGTGGGGGAAAGGTCGCAAGCGCAGACCCGCGGCGCCGGACGCAAGCCGCCCGCCCCTGCCCCGCCGCGCTCAGCTCGCGGCGAACTTCAGCAGCTTGGCGGCGTCGAAATCCTGGATCCCGCCGCCCACCCGCTTGGTGGTGTAGAACAGCACATAGGGCTTGGCGGAATACGGATCGCGCAGCACCCGCACGCCGGCGCGGTCGACCACCAGGTAGAAGCGGCGGAAATCGCCGAAGGCGATGGAAAACGCATCGGCCGCGATGTCCGGCATGTCCTCGCTCTCGGCGACCGGGAAGCCCATCAGGCTCGCGCCCTGGCCCGCCACGGCGGGCGGTGCCCACAGATAATCGCCGCTCTCATCCTTCAGCTTGCGCACCGCCGCCTGGGTGCGGCGGTTGAGCACGAAGCTCGCATTCTGGCGATAGCCGCCCTTCAGCGCATAGACCAGGTCCACCAGAGGATCGGACGGATTGGTGGCGGGAAACGCACCGGCGACGCCGCTCGCCACATAGCCCACCTTGTCCCAGGTCCAGGCGCTCTCGGCCACCTTGGCATAAGCGAGGAACCCCTTGGGCTTGGCGATGCCGTCGCCGTTGACGAAGGCCGCGCCCTCCTGGTCGGCGAAGGCGCTGTCCACCTCGGCGGCGATCCATTCCTCCAGATTCACCTGGGCGTCGTCGAGCAGCGCCTGGGTGGCCGCCGGCATGGCGTAAAGCTCCATGGCGGGGAAGGCGAGCTCGGCCAGCACCGGGCTGTCGGTCTGGGGACGGGCCGCGGTCTCGGCCGCCCAGCCGCTCACCGGGCCGCTCTTCATGAACGGCTTCTTGTAGGTGCCCGAACCGATGGTGCGCACGCTGGCGAGCGCGCGGATGGGGGAGAGCTGGGTGAGGCGGCGGCCGATCTCATGCTCGGTTTCCGCCGGCACCAGATAGCCCCCATCGGCACCGCTGCCGACGGAGAGCGCCTTGGCCTCCAGCGCCTTCAGGCCGGCGCTCTCGCCGGTGCGGACATAAGCGGAAAAGGCGTCGCCATGCTCCAGCGCCGCGCCCGCGCGCTGCTCCGGGGCGCCGCCGAGGGCGGGACGGCGGCTCTTCGTGACATGGGCGTCCAGGCGCGCCTTCTGGCTGTCGAGGGCGGCATCGAGGCGCGCCAGCTTCTCCTGCGTCAGGGGATCGGCGGCGCGCCGCTCGATCTCGCCCAGGCGCTGCTCGTTGGCGGCCTTATAGGCCTCGAACGCGAGCATGAGGTCGAAATGCGCCTCGTTCGCCTCGGGGGTGGTCACCTTGGTCTCGGGGGCGCTCAGGGGATGGGTCATGGATCGGTCCTGTGGGAGGAGGAGAGGAAGGCCGGGCCGGCAGGGTCGGCCGGGTGGGAAAGAGGGCCGGCGGGTCGGCCGGCAGGGTCGGGAGAAGGGCCGCGCGTCAGGCCGGCACGCCGCCGGCAATGGCGCGGCCGCGCGGGGCGGCCGTGCGCGCCCCGTCGAACGCCGCCGCCGGCCCGCCCGGTGAGAGGACCACGCGGGCGTCGGGCTGCATGGGGAAGGTGACGATGGAAATCTCCCACAGATCAATGCGGGAGATGCGGCGCACGCGGGTGCGCGGATCGGTGCGGGCGGCGGCGGCCTTGAAGCCGATGGAGAGCCCGTCGAGCGCGCCGAGGCGGATCAGGCTCGCCACCTCGCGCGCCCGCTCCACGTCGCCGGCGAGGCGCCCGCGCACATAGAGCCCGCGCGCATCCTCCGCGATATGGGTCCACACGCCGATGGGTTCGGCGGGGTCGTGCTGATAGAGCATGCGCACCGCGCCCGGCCCGCGCGCGGCGAGGCAGGCGGCGAAGGCGCCGCGCTCGATGATGTCGCGGCCGAGGTCGAGCATCTCGAAGCGGCAGGCATAGCCGGCGATGTCGGCGCCCGCTTCCCCCGCGCCGGGCGGGAGCTGCGCATCGCGCACACGGGGGCTCATGCGCCCTTCGGATCGGCGCCGCGCGGCTTGCGGCGCTTGGCGCGCTCAAGCTTTTCCAGCGCCGCGACGAACTCGCGGAACACCCCGCCGGGGGCCGGCGCGCTCGGCGCTGCGGTGGAGCGATGGAAGGTCGGGCCGAACGCACGAATGCGCGGCATGGACGCCTTGCGGCCGGGAGCACGCATGGAGGATCTCCGGTTTGGGGATGGGGGAATGGCGGGGAGCGAACGCCCGCGTCCCGGCCAAGTGGAACGCCACGGGCGTGGAACGCGAGCCGGGACCCAGCGCAGGGAACCGCCGCAGGCGCTTCAATCCAAAGCGCGCGGCGCTTTCGGCTGCTGCGCAGAACTCGTGCGCCGTGTCCCGGCGCGGCGCTCCGGCAAAGCCGTCGCTGGGCCGGGACACGCGGGGATCGCGGCGCGCCTGCCTCTTGATTCCGCACACCAGGGTCACGAGCGACCCTCACGTCCCGGCCAAGCGGAACGCCGCAGGCGTGGAGCGCGCGCCGGGACCCAGCGCAAGGGACCGCCGCAGGCGCTTCAATCCAAGTGCGCGCGGCGCTTTCGGCTGCTGCGCAGAACTCATGCGCTGGGTCCCGGCTCGGCGCTCCGGCGATGCCGTCGCTGGGCCGGGACACGCAAGCGCTCACTCGCTCCCGTGCCGGGCGTTGAAGCGGGCCAGCTCGCAGGGATCGGGAGCGCGACCCTCGCGTCCCGGCCAAGCGGAGCGCCGCAGGCGTGGAACGCGCGGCGGGACCCAGCGCAACGGACCGCCGCAGGCGCTTCAATCCAAATGCGCGCAGCGCGTTCGACTGCTGCGCAGAACTCATGCGCTGGGTCCCGGCTCGGCGCTCCGGCAAAGCCGTCGCTGGGCCGGGACAGGCAAGCGCTCACTCGCCGCCGTGGCGGGCGTTGAAGCGTGCCAGCTCGCGCACGAAATCATCCAGCCGCTCGGTGGCCTTCGCCAGACCCGCGAGCGCCCGGAACGCCACCGCAGAGGCGCTGGCCGCCCACAGCAGCAGCGCGAGATGGGCCAGATCGCCGCGCTCGGCGAAGATGCGGATCAGGGCGTCCATGGGGATGCCTAGACGCCCGGCGCGCGGGTGCCGTAGCCCACGGCCGCGCGCTTTTCCGCATCGGTGAGGAAATCCGCCGCGCCCACCCGCGCCCAGAGGTCGGAGCGCTCGGAGGAGAGCGCCTCCACCTGGTCGAGGTCCGGCACCAGGACGAGGCCCTCCCCATAGGCCGGCGCCAGCCAGGCGGAGAGCGAGGCCGCGAGCCGCTTCACCAGGGGCAGAACGGTGAGCCGCCACAGGGCGCGATGGGCCTCGGCATAATTGGCATAGGTGTTGTCGCCGGGAATGCCGAGCAGCATGGGCGGCACGCCGAGCGCCAGCGCGATCTCGCGCGCCGCGCCGTTGCGGGCGGCCTCGAAATCCATGTCCTTGGGGCTCATGGCGAGCGGCTTCCAGTCGAGCCCGCCTTCCAGCAGCAGCGGGCGACCGGCATTGGTCGGGCCCTGGAAGCTCGCCTCCAATTCGTCTTTCAGCCGCGCGAACTGCTCGTCGCTCAGCGATCCCGCCCCGCCATAGACCAGGGCGCCGGAAGGGCGCGCGGCATTGTCCAGCAGCGCCTTGTTCCAGGCGGTGGCGGCATTGTGCAGGTCGAGCGCCTGGGCGGCCGCCTCCAGCGGGGCGAAGCCGTAATGATCGTCCAGCGGATTGAAAAAGGTGAGATGCAGGATCGGCGGCACGCCGGCGGTGTCCGCGCCATCCTGGTGGATGCGCAGGGTGCGGCCATCGAGCGTATAGTCGAACGCCTCCGGCCAGCCTTCCGGGCCGGGCACCACGCGCACCCGGTCGGGGCGCAGCACGTGCAGTTCGCGCACCGCGCCGTCCACCGCCACCGCCTCCAGATAGGCGTTTCCGGCCACCATCAGATGGCCGCACAGCGCCTCCAGCAGATCGGCGCCCTGGGCGCGCGGATTGGGGCGGGCGAGCAGATCCAGCAGCGGATGGCGGTCGAGCTCGCGCGGGCCTTGCATGAGCAGCAGCGGTACGCTGGCGGCGGCCTCGCCCACCATGCGCACGGCGCGATAGGCGATGGCGTTGCGCAGGAACCCCTCGCGCGCCAGCGAGCCATAGTCGCGCGGCGACCAGCGCGCCCGCCCCTGGCTGAAGACCGCGACCAGCGAGGCCGTGCGGCTGGCTTTCGCCTCCGCGGGGCGTGCGTAAGCCTCCGCGGGGCGTGCGCGGAACGGCGCGAGGAAGGAGGCGAGCATGCGGGAAGCTCCTTGAAGGGCCGCCTGGAACGCGGCGGCGGTCAATACGTTGAGAGGCGAGCCTCCGGGGCGCGGAGATTGCGCGGCGCCGGATTTCACAAAGCGGATTTGGCAGGCAAGATCGAAGCTTCGACCCCGCGACGGTCCGTCCCGTCGGGACGCCTGCGATGCGAGCGAGGAGCCCAGCGCGATGACCACCACCGTGACCGCCCTTTACGACAGCCAGGACGATGCCGTCGCGGCGGTGCGCGCGCTCCAGATGGCCGGCATTCCGCGCGAGGCGATCTCGATCATCGCCAAGGGCGCGGAAGCCGCTCCGCAGGACGCGGCGGAGCAGGAAAACGCGGAGCAGGGGCACGCGGACCGGGACCACGCGGACCACGTGGCCGAGGTGATCCACGATGCCGGCGCGGGGGCGGGCATCGGCGCCGGCATCGGCGGCGCGGGCGGGCTGCTGGCCGGGCTCGGCATCATCGCCATTCCCGGCATCGGCCCGGTGCTCGCGGGCGGCTGGCTGCTTTCGACGGCGGCCGGCGCGTTGGCCGGCGCGGCCGTGGGCGGGGCTGCGGGCGGCATCATCGGCGCGCTCATGGACGGCGGCGTTTCCGAGGAGGATGCCCATCTGTGCGCCGAAAGCGTCCGGCGCGGCGGGACGCTGGTGGTGGCGAAGGTGGACGCCCTGCGGCTGGACGCCGCCCGCACCATCCTGCGCGCCCCGCCGGCAGTGGACCCCTCAGCCCGCGCGAACGATTATCGCAAGGACGGCTGGTCGCGTTTCGACCCGGACGCGCCGCCCCCGGCCGGCGAGACCGCGCGGCGTCGGGAGCGACCCGACCGGTTGGCGTGAGGATGGTGTGCGTGCGGTGCGGACGGGTTCCCCCTCCCCACCCCTCCCCCGCAAGCGGGAGAGGGAGCAGGAAGGTTCCGGCGGCGAGATGCCGTCTCCCTTTGCACGACAGATCCCCTCTCCCGCGTGTGGGGCAGGTTAGGGAGGGGGCTGCCGTGTGTTCGGGAACCCCGCCGCGCCGCGAACGGCCCGGCCGGTTGGCGTGGGGATAGCGTTCGTGCGGTGCGGACGGGTTCCCCCTCCCCACCCCTCCCCCGCAAGCGGGAGAGGGAGCAGGAAGGTTTCCGGCAGCGAGATGCCGTCTCCCTTTGCACGATGGATTCCCTCTCCCGCGTGTGGGGGAGGTCAGGGAGGGGGCTGCCGTGTGTTCGGGACCCCCGCCGCGCCGCGAACGGCCCGGCCGACCGGCGTGAGGATAGCGTTCGTGCGGTGCCGACGGGTTCCCCCTCCCCACCCCTCCCCCGCAAGCGGGAGAGGGAGCACGAAGGTTCCGGCGGCGAGATGCCATCTCCACCTGCACGACAGATCCCCTCTCCCGCGTGCGGGGGAGGGTCAGGGAGGGGGCTGCCGTGTGTTCGGGACCCCCGCCGCGCCGCGAACGGCCCGGCCGACCGGCGTGAGGATAGCGTTCGTGCGGTGCCGACGGGTTCCCCCTCCCCACCCCTCCCCCGCAAGCGGGAGAGGGAGCACGAAGGTTCCGGCGGCGAGATGCCGTCTCCCTTTGCACGATGGATTCCCTCCCCCGCAAGCGGGAGAGGGAGCACGAAGGTTCTGGCGAGGAGATGCCATCTCCACCTGCACGACAGATCCCCTCTCCCGCTTGCGGGGGAGGGTTAGGGAGGGGGCCGGAGGGGGAGGGTCAGGGAGGGGGCCGGAGGGGGAGGGTCAGGGAGGGGGCCGGAGGGGGAGGGTCAGGGAGGGGGCCGGAGGGGGAGGGTCAGGGAGGGGGCCGGAGGGCGTTCGAACGGACGCGCCGCCTCCAGGCCATGCCCGCGCCTAAAGCCCCCGCACCCGGGGCGGCGCGGATTTCACGCCCAAGGCCAAGGCGGTGACGGCCCAGACCAGCGCATCCAGGCGGTCCGGCGAGCGGCCGCTGGAAAGCCCGTCCAAGGCGAAATCGCACATCTCGTCCTCCAGCGCCGGAAACGCGCCGGCATGGCGCACGCGGCCCTGCTCGTAGAGCGCGGCCACCGGCTCGGCGCGCAGGAATTTTCCGCGCGTGGCGCGCACCTGCTCCACCGGAACGGAAGGGTCCACTTCGGCGAGCACGGCGCTCACCATCTCGCCGCCCTGGTTCACCTCGGCGACGATCCGGTCGGCCGCGAAGCGGCGGAACAGCGCCACCGCGCGGGCCGCCCAGAGCGCCGGGCGCAGGCCGCTTTCGCTCGCGTCCGCCAGCACATGGACGATGCCGGAGGCATCGATGCCCGCGCACACCAGGCCGCAGGCATCCGCCCCGGCGCGCGATGATGCCGGCGGATCGACACCCACGACAATGCGCACCAGCGGCGGCGCCTCCGCCTCGCGCGCCGCTTCCAGCGCCGGACGGGACCAGAGCGCGTCGGGCCGGTCCTCGATCAGTTCGCCGTCCAGCTCCTGCCGGCCGAGGCGGGTGCCGCCATAGCGCGCCAGCACCGCATCGAGAAAGCCGGGGGCGAGATGCAGCGCGTTCTGCGCCGTGCGGGCGCGGCTGACGGCGGTGGACGGGTCCGCCAAAAGGCGCCGGAGCAAAGCGGAGGGGCGCGGCGTGGTGGTGATCATCTGGCGCGGCCGATCGCCGAGCCGCAGGCCGAATTGCAGCATGTCGAAGGTGGAGTCCGCCCGCCGCCATTTGGCCAGCTCGTCCAGCCAGGCGGCCTCGAATTGCGGACCGCGCAGGCTTTCCGGGTCCTCGGCGGAAAAGCCCTGGGCCACCGCGCCGTTGCGCCACACGAGCCGGCGCCGGGTGGGCTCCCAGGATGGGCGCTCGCCCTCGCCATGGACAGAGAGGAGGCCGGAGACGCCCTCCACCATCACCTCGCGCACGTCCGACATGGTTTCCGCCACCAGGGCGATGCGCCCCACCGGGCGTTCGGCGAACGGCGGGCGGCCGAGCGCGAGGCCGCGCACCCATTCCGCCCCGGCGCGGGTCTTGCCGGCGCCGCGCCCGCCCAGCACCAGCCAGGTGGACCAGGGGCCGCCGCCCTGGGCGACATCGGGGGGCAATTGGTCCGGCCGCGCCCACATTTCCCAGTCGGCGAGCAGCAGGCGGGCATCGGCCTCGGGCAGTTCAGCCAGCAGGCTCGGCGCCGTCCCCGCCTTCGCGCAGGCGATCAAGGCGGCGCGCAAGCTCGCGGCGGAAGGTGTCGAGGTTTCGTCCACGCAGGCCCTCCTCCGATGGCGCGGCCGCGCCGCTTTTCGCCGCTGCGGACGCTTTTCCCGCCGCGCCCTCGCCATCGAGGGCGCCGAGTTCGCGCACCACGCGCGCCAGCACCGCGAGCGCCTTCGCATCCTTCTCACTGTCGCGCGCGCCGGGGCCGCGCGCGCCCGGGCGGGCGGGCGAGGCATCGGCCGCGTCCAAGGCGGCGATGCGGGCATCGATTTCATCCATCTGCCGCTCGGCGGCGTGCCACAGGCGCGCCAGGAAGGCACGCCGGCGGCTGCGGCTCGGCGACTTGGTGGTGCGGCCCACATAGCGGCGCGGGGCGGGCGCGTGATGCACCGTGCCGTCCTTCTCGACGATGCGATCGGCCCAGAAATAGACCGAGGCGAGGGACAGGCCGGTTTCGGCGGCAATCTGGCGGATCGGCGTGCCGGCCTCATAGAGGGCGCGCGCCTGACCCGCCGCCTTGGGCGGGATGCGGGACATGGGGATCTCGCGATTGGAAGCGGTCGTCCGAAGCGGGAAGCGCGACGCATCGGCGGATCAGGCCGCCGGCGCCAGGCGCAACTCTCGAACATGAACTGACCATAGTCCTACAGCGCATCGCTGTCAAGGACTAATTTCCTACACGCTTCGAGGAGGATCACCGCAAGGAGGTGAAGGCCCGTTCGTCCAGCGCCTCGCGCATCCGGGCACGGGCGCGCAGATGGGACATGGCCACGACATTGGTCGCCTCGATACAGGCGCGCTCGAACCGCAGCACCATGTTGCGATGGCAGCCGCAGCGCACGCAGAAGGCGGTGCCGGGGTCGAAATCGTGGCTCTCCATGGGCGAGGGCGCAACGGAGCGGGGGTCGGCGGGCGAGACCATGGGCGGCCCTCCTCGGGGGCACGGATTGCGCGCCGAGACGGTTCGGCGACACGCCCACGTTGAACCGCCATCCTTGCCCCAGGCTGAGGTGCGCGCGCCGCGCCCGGTCGCTGGCGCGGCGGCGATTTTTCCGCGTCCGCGACGGTGGCAATTTCCGCCCGGACTGCTAAGGCTGGGCCAGCTGGCGCGTGCGGGACCGCGAAATCATGAAATTCGCCGAAACTTTTGATTTGTTACAGTTTTTTGACACGTTCATCAGCTTCTCCGCGGCGTTCGTCTTCGGCCTGCTGATCGGCGCGGAACGCCAGTATCGCCAGCGCACGGCGGGGCTGCGGACCAACGTCCTGGTGGCCATCGGCGCCGCCGCCTTCGTGGACCTGGCCCAGCGCATCGCCGGAACGACGGAGGCGGTGCGGGTCATCTCCTATGTGGTTTCAGGCATTGGCTTTTTGGGCGCCGGCGTGATCATGAAGGAAGGCATGAACGTGCGCGGCCTCAACACCGCCGCCACCTTGTGGTGCTCGGCGGCGGTGGGCGCGTGCGCCGGCACGGACATGCTCGCGGAAGCCGCCCTGCTCACCGCTTTCGTATTGGCCGGCAATACCTTGCTGCGGCCGGTGGTGAATCTGATCAACCGCATCCCCATCAACGACAAGAGCGCCGAGCAGACCTACGAGGTGCTCGTCATCACCACCAGCACGGCCCTGGACGAGGTGCGCGACCTGCTGGTGGAGCGCCTGGAGGCGGCCCATTATCCGGTCGGCGACGTGGAGGTGACCGAGCGCAGCAACGACAAAGTGGAAATCCTCGCCACCCTGGTCAGCACGGCCGTGGACGCCGCCGAGATCGATGCGGTGATCGCCGAAATCGAGAAGCAGCCGGGCGTCCTGCATACCACCTGGAGCAGCAGTACGCAGGACTGACCAAGCTTTACCTTGAGGGCCGGATCGCACGCCCCTCAGGCCGCGTTCTTGACCTTCAAGCCGTCCTCGAACGACATCTCCTTATAGTCCGAGAGGCTCGAATACTTCAGACCCACATCGGCGAGGGCGTCGAGCTTGGCCGAGGTATCGAACTTCTTCAGCTTGATCTTGTCGACATAGAAAGTGTCGATCAGCTCGTTATAGACGCTGGTCTCGTCGATATAGATGGCGAACACCTTCACGTCGCCGAAGCGGATGTAGAAGCGGTTTCCCTGCGGCAGATCGGCGATATAGATGAAATAGTTTCCCGCGCCGTCGAAGGCATCGCCGAAGGTCTCGACCAGCTTGGGCAGGCTCGCATATTCCTTGATGGAGCCGGCCAGGAAGCCGATCGCCGGCTTGCCGCTCTCGCACACCGAGAATACTTCCTTCAACAGGGTCTCCGGTCCGTCGAAGGCGATGTCGCCGCGATAGCCGAAGCGGCCGGCCACATGGGTATCGGCGCTCAGAAGCGGCTTCAACAGCCGCCCCTCGGTTTCAAGCTTGGCGAAAGGCGTGTCGGAAACGGAGGTCATGGGGGTCGTCCTTCGATGGAATCGACGGGGCTCGTCGAGGCGTGGCCGTCGTTCGCATCGGCGGATCAGAGCCGGGGCGACCCGCGACGTCGGGAGAAAACGCGCCTGTCGCGGGGCGCAAAAGGGGTCGCAAAATCAAGCGGAAAGCCGGCGTGCGGCGCGTCAGTCGCTGGTGATCATCACCTCGGGAAAGGTGTCGGGCTCCTCGATGTCGAGCCCGTCCTCCTCGGCCAGCTCGATGCCCACCAGGCACACGTCGCCATCGTCGATGACGAGCTCCACCGGGGTAAGCGTCTGGCCCTGGCACGGGCCGATGAAGCAATGGCCGGTATCGAGGTCGAACTGGGCGCGGTGCTTGCCGCAGGTGAGGAAATTGCCGTCCTCGTCCAGGAACTCGCCGGGAATGGTGTCGAGCCGCGCGCCCTGGTGCGGGCAGGCGTTCTCGAAGCCGAAGAAGGCGTTGGACTTGCGCGTGACGATGATCGGCCAGGGCTTGCTGGCCCCGGTCTCGTCCAGCCGCGCGAGCACGAAGCCGCGCGCGCCGCCGTCGTCGATCTCATAGGTGGAGCAGATGGCGAACAATTCGTTCATGGACCCTGCCTTTCAAAGTCGAACGCGTGCGGCGTGTGGGAAAGCGGACATTGTGCGACCCGGCGCCGCGCGCCTGTCGGGTTTGGATCTCGCGCAAGGGCCTGCGCGCGGCGCGCCGAAGCCGCCCTAGCGCCGCGCCAGCGAGCGCAGAAAACCCTGATATTCCTCGGTCAATTCCATATCGACCGCCGGCGCCGCCTTCAGCAGCAGGTTGGCGATGAAGGGCTGGTCGTTGCGCGGCTCTTCCAGGGCCTCGCGCAGCACCGGAAGATTGTCCTCGATATGATGCAGGAAGGCGGCTTCCTTCTCCGCGATCAGGCTCCAGCGCGCCCGCATCCAGCGCGCGAGGGGATAGATCACCTCCTGGATGAAATTGGATTGCCGGGCCTTCTCGAAGAAGCGCAGGCCGGTGTTCCAATCCTCCCGCGCCCGCATGGGCGGCGGCGGCCTGTCGCCTTCCAGCCATTTGCGCCCGGCGACGCCGACGAAATCCTCCAGCAGGATCGGATTTTCGTTGTGGGCGCGGAAATAGCCGACCGCGAGCGCGCCGGGATAATCCTCGCCCATGCTGGCTTTCAGCGCGGTGTCCACGGCCTCCACCGCCGCCTTGTCGCCCTTCAGCGCCGCCGTCATGCAGAAGGCGAACAGCGCATCGTTTCCGACATTGCGGACACCGGGGCTTTTCAGGTCTTCCGCGGTCAAAGCGGGCGTCACCCCGTCGGCGGGGATGGTGGCGGTGCCGGCGCGCTGGGCGGTAATGAAGGCGGTGATTTCCAGCCAGCCCATGAAGCTTGCGACAAATGCGTCCGGGTCCACATGCACCACGGCCAGATTGATCGGCTGCTTGCGCTTTTGCAGTTCGACCATATCGGTCATGTCGTCGCCCCCGATCTTGCAGCGGATTGGCGCGTTTGCGTCAATTCCTGGCTCTCAGAGGGGTCGATGCAAGCGCCATGCCGCACCGCGCGCGGCCAAGCGGGCCCCAACGCTCCGACGCCCCGGGGCGCCCATCCAGGCGCCGTTCGGATCACGTACGCGGCAAGAACGGCTTCATGATACCGTTCTTGCGGCTTCACATTACATAAAAATCATCTGTCCCACGGTGCGGTGCGACGCAGCACTGGCTATAGAGTCGCTAACCCAGACCGGATTGAGCCTTGATGAACCCGACCCGCGACGCCGCACACGCCCATCTTGCCCCCCCTGCGGCCGGCTCCGACGACCTGCGCCTCATGGACCTGCATCTCGTGTTCGAACGCCTCGCGGCCTATATGAACACCTGCATCCTCGGCCAGCCGGCGTTCGTGGAACTGCTGCTGGTGGCGGTGCTGGCCGACGGGCATCTGCTGGTGGAAGGCGCGCCCGGCCTCGCCAAGACCAAGGCCATCAAGGCGCTCGCCCGGGCCATCGATTGCGACGACCAGCGCATCCAGTTCACGCCGGACCTTCTGCCGTCCGATCTCACCGGCACCGACATCTACCGGCCGGAAGACGGCTCCTTCCGCTTCCAGCCCGGCCCGGTGTTCCACAATTTCATCCTGGCGGACGAGATCAACCGCGCCCCCGCCAAGGTGCAGGCGGCGCTGCTGGAAGCGATGGCCGAGCGGCAGGTGACGGTGGGCGGAAAGACCTATGTGCTGCCCAAGCTGTTCCTGGTGATGGCGACCCAGAACCCGATCGAGCAGGAAGGCACCTATCCCCTGCCCGAGGCCCAGCTCGACCGCTTCCTGCTGCATGTGAAGCTGGATTATCCCGACATCGCCGCCGAGCGGCAGATCCTGCGGCTGGTGCGCGGGGAAGCGCAGGGCGAGGTGATCGATTTCGGCGAACGGGTATCGCAGACCGCCATCTTCGCCGCCCGGCGCGATGCGCTCGCCACCTATATGTCGGAGGCGGTGGAGGAATATATCCTGCAATTCGTGTTCGCCACCCGCACGCCGCAGCGCTATGGGAAGGACTTGGCCGGGGTCATCGCGTTCGGCGCCAGCCCGCGCGGCACCATCGCGCTCGACCGCTGCGCGCGCGCCTTCGCCTGGCTGCGCGGGCGGGACTATGTGGTGCCGGAGGATGTGCAGGCGATCGCCAAGTCGGCGCTGCGCCACCGCATCCTGCTGACCTTCGAGGCCCAGGCCGACGGCATGAGCGCCGACGATTTCCTCGACACGCTGATCGCCCGCGTGCCGGTGAAGTGAACCGCCCCGAGGACCAGAGATGAGCGATGCCGAAGCCGACGCCAGCTATGGCCTCATCGCCCGCCTCGAGGACTTGATCGCGGCGCGGCCGGAGGGCGGGAAAAGCGCGTTCGCGCCGCGCGGCAAGGTGCGCAGCCAGCAGTTCGGCGGCTATCGCTCGGCGTTCCGCGGCCGCGGCATGGAATTCGACGAAGTGCGCCTCTATCAGGCCGGCGACGACATCCGCACCATCGACTGGCGGGTGACGGCGCGCACCGGGCGCACCCACACCAAGCTGTTCCAGGAAGAGCGCGAGCGCCCGGTCCTGATCCTGCTGGATTGCCGCAGCTTCATGCGGTTCGGCACGCGCGACACGTTCAAGTCCGTGCTCGCGGCGAAGGCGGCGGCGGTGCTGACCTGGATTTCCATCGAGGCCGGCGACCGGGTGGGTGGGGTGATCGCCGCCCCTTCCGGACTTCATTCCTATAGCCCCCAGCGCAGCCGCGCGCGCGTCCTCGGCTTCGTCAAGGCCATGGCCGACGGCACGCAGGAGGGATTTGCGCTTTCGCCCGCCCCGAGGCCGGCGAAAGGCGCGTCCGCACCGCCCGAACCTTCCCTCGCCGAGGCCGTCGCGCGCCTGCGCCGCACCGCGCGGCCCGGCACCTTGGTCTTCCTGATCAGCGATTTCCACGATTTCACCGAAGCCGCCGCGCGCGAGCTGAGCCGGCTGGCGCTCCAGGCGCAGGTGACGAACCTCTTCGTCTATGACGCGCTGGAAGAGGCGATGCCGGCGCGCGGCGCCTATCCGGTCAGCGACGGCGCGGCGGTGCGGCTGCTGGACGGCGACAACCGGGCGATGCGCGAGACCTATGCGGGGCGCTTTGCCGCCCGCCGCGCGGCGCTGGATGCTCTTTCGCGCCAGCGCGGCATGGCCTTCGTTCAGCTCCAGACCGGCGATGATCCGGCCGCGCTGCTGCATCCCGAGCGGCTGCGCAATGCCCGCCGGCAGGCCCGGAAGGCCGCCGCATGAAGCTGGCGCAGGCCTTCTCCCTTCCCGATGCTCCGGCAACCCTGCCCGGCGCGCCCGCCGAGGACCCGCTGGCCGGGCTGCGCGACATCCATCTGCCCGGGGCGGTCTCCTTCTGGCCGCTGGCGCCGGGCTGGTGGATCCTGGCGGGCCTGCTGGTGGTGCTGGGCCTGATCGGCGCGGTTCTGGAATGGCGCCGCCGCCAGACGCTCGCCTATCGGGTGGACCAGGAATTGAAGGCCATCGCCCGCGACACCGCCCGCCATCGCGACGCCCGCGCGGTGGCCGCCGCCGGCGCGGTGCTGATCCGCCGCATCCTGGTGACGCGCGCGGGCGATCCGGCGGCGGCGGCGCTCACCGGCGCGGAGTGGGAACGCGTGCTCGCGCAGGGCAAGGCGGGCCTTGCTCCGCCGCTCGCGGCCTTCGTCGCGGCCGCGCCCTACGTGCCGGCCCATGCGCCCGGCGGCGACGGCGTGCCGCGCGACGCGCTGGTGGCCGCCCTGCGGCGCTGGGTGCGGAGCAACGCATGATCCAGTTCCAATGGCTCTGGGCCGCCGCGCTGCTCCCGCTGCCCCTGCTCGCGCGCTATCTCCTGCCGGCCGCCCGGCGCAGCCGCGCGGGGGCGCTGCGCGTGCCGTTCTTCGCCGAGATCGCCCCCACGACCGGCGCGGGCGCGATCCTGCGGCGCGGCATCAAGCTCGCCTTGCTCACGCTGATCTGGCTCGCCTTGGTGCTCGCCGCCATGCGCCCGAGCTATGTGGGCAAGCCGGTGCCGATCCCGGTGGAAGGCCGCGACCTGATGATGGCGGTGGACCTCTCCGGTTCCATGGCGCGGCAGGATCTGACGCAGGACGGCCTGCCCACGGACCGGCTCTCGGTGGTGAAGGCGGTGGCCGACGATTTCATCGCCCGCCGCTCCGGCGACCGGGTGGGGCTGATCCTGTTCTCCAGCCGGGCCTATATCCAGACCCCGCTGACCTTCGACCGCAACGTGACGCGCGATCTGCTGTCCCAGGCCACCATCGGCATGACCGGGCAGGAAACCGCCATCGGCGATGCCATCGCCCTCGCGGTGAAGACCTTGCAGGACCGGCCGGAGGACAAGCGCGTGCTGGTGCTGCTGACCGACGGCGCCAATAATTCCGGCGTGCTCGATCCGATCCACGCGGCCGAGCTGGCGCGCCAGGAGCATGTGAAGATCTACGCCATCGGAGTCGGCGCCGACCGCCTCGCCATCGGCCAGCAGATCGTCAATCCCTCCGCCGACCTCGACGAGGCGGCGCTGGCGCAGATCGCCGCCATGACCGGCGGACGCTATTTCCGCGCCCGCGACAGCGCCGGCCTCGCGGCGATCTATCGCGACATCAATCGCATGGAGCCAGCGGCGGGCGAGCCGCTTTTTCTCGCGCCCACGGTCGCGCTGTTCCACTGGCCGCTCGGCGTCGCCCTGGTGCTGAGCCTGCTCCTCGCCGCCATCCTCCTGGCGCCGGCCCTCGCCCGTGGCCGCGGCGCCAGCGCGCCGCGCGCGGCGACATCGGGCGGGGCGGCATCGGGCGAGGCGACCTCCGGCGCCGGGGGGCGGCCATGACGCCGGCGTCGCAGACCTTGCACGATCTGTTCGCCTTCTTCGGGCCGGCGACCTTTCATTTCCTGCGGCCGGGCTGGCTTCTGGCGATCGTGCCGGCGCTGCTGCTCGCCGCGCTCGCGTTCCATCGGATCGGCGCGGGGGGCAGCCCGTGGCGCCATCTGGTGGATGCCCATCTGCTGCGCCATCTCAGCGTTCAGGAAACCGCCCGGGCGCGCCGCTGGCCGGCGCTGGCGCTGCTGCTCGGCTGGGTGCTCGCCGCGCTCGCCATGGCCGGGCCGGCCTGGGAGAAGCTGCCCACGCCGGCGCTCGACCGGCTCGACCCCACCGTGATCGTGCTGAGCCTCGCCCAATCCATGAATGCCGCCGACCAGAGCCCCTCGCGGCTCGGCGCGGCGCGGCACAAGGTGGACGACATCCTCGCCCGCATGCGCGGCGGACAGGTGGGACTGGTGATCTATGCCGACGCGCCCTTCGTCGCCGCGCCCTTGACCGAGGATGCGCGCATCGTCGCGCAGATGCTGCCGGAACTCTCCACCGAGCTGATGCCGGTGCTCGCGGACCGGCCGGATCTCGCGATCGGCCGCGCCGCCACGCTGCTGCGCGATGCCGGTGCCCCGGCGGGCCGCATCGTGCTGATCAGCGACGGGGCGGGCGATGATTCGGCGGCAACGGTGGCCGCCGCGAAGGCCGCCGCGCAGGCCGGCTACCGGGTCAATGTCATCGGCGTCGGGACGCAGGCGGGGAGCCCGCTCCTGGCCTTCGACGGCGGCGTGCTGCGGGCGCGGGACGGCACGGTGCTCACCACCCGCATGGACGAAGCGGGCCTGCGGGAGATCGCCGCCGCCGGGCGCGGCAGCTTCTCCGCCATGACCGTCGGCGATAACGACCTGGACACGGTTCTCGCCAAGGCCTCCGGCTCGGCTGCGCCGCTGGATACGGTGCTCCAGGACAGCGGGCTGTCCGCCGACCAATGGCTGGACATGGGCCCCTGGCTTCTGCTGGGCGTGCTGGCGCTGGCGCCGCTGGCGTTCCGCCGCGGCTGGATCGCGGTGCTGCTGATGGCGGCGCTCGCCGGCGCGCTGGCCCCGCGCGATGCCCTGGCCCAAGGAACAGGCCAGCAAGGCGCAGGCCCGCAAGGCGCCCCCGCGCAAACCTTGGACCTGCGCGGGCTGGATGGGCAAAGCGCGCAGCCGCAGAACCCGCAGGCTCAGGACCCGCAGGGCGCCGGCCGCCGTCCCGGTCCCGAAGCGGGCCCATCTCAGGCATGGACCGGCCTTTGGCGCACCCCCGACCAGCAGGGCGCCGACGCGTTCGCCCGCGCGGACTACGGCGCCGCCGCGCGCAGCTTCGAAAACCCGCAATGGCAGGCGAGCGCGCTTTATAAGGCCGGTGCGTTCGAGGAGGCGGCCGCCGCCTACGCCACGGTGCCGGACGGGGATTACAATCGCGGCAACGCGCTCGCCCGCGCCGGCAAGCTGGAAGAAGCGCTCAAGGCCTATGACGCGGCGCTCGCCGCCCATCCGGGCCAGGACGACCCGATCCGCGCCGATGCCCTGTTCAATCGGGATCTGGTTCAGAAGCTGCTGGATCAGCGCAAGAAGGACCAGCAGAAGAAGGACCAGGACAAGAAGGACCAGGACAAGCCCGATCCGAAATCCGGCAACGACCAGAAGCCGAAGGACGAGCCCGGCAAGGACGAGAACAAGGACAAGCCGCAGAAGCCAGGCGACGACAAGAAGCCCGATCAGCCGCCGCCCGCGCCGGACCCGAAGGGCACGCCGCAGAAACCCGAGCCCAAGCCCGAGCCGCCCAAGCCGGAGCCGCCGAAGGCCCCGCCCAAGCCGGAGCCGCAGAAACCCGAGCCACAGAAGCCCGAGCCGCAGAAGCCCGAGCCGCCCAAATCTGAACCGCCGAAGCCCAATCCCCCGGAGCAGAAGCCCCCGGAACAGAAGCCGCCCGAGCAGAAGCCGCCCGAGCCGCCTCCGCAGCAGCCCGAGCCGCCCCAGCCGCCGCAGCAGCCGGGCGCGCCGAAGCCCTTGACCGAGGAGGACCAGAATCGCGCACAGACCCTGCGCCTGGTGCCCGACGATCCCACCGGCCTTTTGCGCGCCCGCATCCGCAGCCATTATGGGGGCGCGGGCGTCGTCGACCCGCCGCAGAACTGAGAGATGACAGCGCCCCCTCCCCTGCTCCGCGCCCTGTGCCGCCCCGCGCCCCTGCGAGCCCTCGCGCGCGCTTTCGCGCTGGCTTTCGTGCTGGCGGCGCTGGCCGGCGCCGCCGCGCCCGCGTTCGCCGCCGGCCCCACGGCGCGCGTGGACCGCACCACCATGTCGGTCGGCGAAAGCTTCGAACTGGTCATCTCGCTGATCGGCGGCGACGGCACCCAGCCGCCGGATCTCGCGCCGCTGGCGCGCGATTTCGACATCCTGGACCGCAACCGGGCGAGCCGGGTGGAACTGGTCAACGGCCGACGCACCCAGGTCAATGAATGGATCCTGACGCTGGCGCCCAAGCGTCCGGGCGCGGTCACCGTGCCCGCGCTCGCCCTCGCCGGCCAGAGCACGGCACCGATCCGCCTGTCGGTGGATGCCGCCTCCGCCGTGGATCCGGCCGAGGCGCGCCCGCTGTTCGTGCAGGTGGAGCCCATGGGCCCCGCGCCCTATGTGCAGGGCGAAATGCCCGTGGCGGTGCGCATCTACACCGCCGGAAACCTGCTGGGCGGCCGCCTGACGCCGCCGGAAGCGGTGGGCGCCACCTTCACCAAGGTCGGCGAACAGCGCGTGTTCGGCAAGGTGGTGGGCCGCCAGCGCTACCGGGTGATCGAGCAAGGCTACATCATGCGCCCCCAGCGCAGCGGCACCATCGAGATCGGGCCGATCACGCTGGAGGCGCAATTGCCCGGCTTTACCGGCGGGGGCCTGCCCTCGGAAATGGCGCGCCTGCTCGGGCGCAACGCCGCCGTGCCCCTGGCCGGCGCGGATCCCAATCTCGGCCGCGAGGTGACGCTGCATTCGGCGCCCGTGAGCATCGAGGTCAAGGCGCGCCCGGCGGACGCGGTGGGCTGGTTCCTGCCGGCCCAGGGGGTCACGCTCTCCAGCACCTGGAACCCGCCGCTCGCCCAGGCCAAGGTGGGCGAGACGCTGACGCGCACCCTCACCCTGGAAGCGGTGGGCGCCACCCCCAATCAATTGCCGCCCCTGCCGATCGCGGACGCCGACGGCGTGCGCCAATACGAGGAATCAAGCCGCTCCGACCAGGCGCTGATCAACGGCAAGCCGGGCGCGGTGCTGACCAAGACCATTTCGGTGGTGCCGACGCGCGACGGCGCCATCACGCTGCCGGGCCTGGACGTGGGCTGGTGGAACACCGACACCAAGACCCAGGAAACCGCCCATCTGCCGGCGGAGACCTTCGCCGTCGCCGCCGTCGAGCCGGCCCGCTCCCCCGCCCCTCAGCTTCAGGCGCAGCCGGCCGCGCCGATCCCCGCGCCCCAGGCGCCGCTGGAGACGGCCGAAACGCCGCTCGTGCTGCCCTCCTGGCTCGGAGAGCTGCGCGCCTGGCTCGGGGAATTGATGAGCCTGCGCGCCGCCGCCACGCTTGCCGTGGTCGCGCTGGTGCTGGGTCTGACGGCGCTGGTGCTGCGCCGCCGCCGGCCTCGGGACGTGCGCGCGCCATCTCGCGCCAGGGGCCCGGCATATGGCAGGCGCGGCCGCGCTCCCGCCGGCGCCGGGTCCGCGCTGGAGGATCTGCGCGCCGCCTGCAAGGCCGACGACGCGGTGGCCGCCCATGCCGCCCTGCTCGCCTGGACGCGGGCCGAGGGCACGCCGGTCCCGGCCCGCGCCGGCGAAGCGGGCACGCAGGCACTCGCCGCGCACGCCTTCCGCACGCCGGCCATGGCCAAGGCGGCGGAGGATCTGCGCCAGCATCTTTACGGGGGCGGGTTCTCGGGCGCCGGCCAGGGGCGCTGGAGCGGCGCCGCCTGCCTTTCCGCCGTGACCGCGGAATGCGCCGCGCGCGCCCGCTCCACCCGCAAGCGCCGAGGCGCGCGCCTCGCCCCGCTCTATCCCCAGGCGGGATAGGCCCCATAGACGGTCAGACGTGATGCCGTCGGGGCAGAGCATCGTCGCGCACGGGCCCGTCCCGTGCCTCCACGCGGTACCGCTGGCGCCAGCTTTTCAAGATCCGCGCGGCCGGCGGCGGGGATGGCCAGGCCGGGCCATGACGCGCGAAAGATGACGCCCCGTCGAGGAACGACAATCGCGTGCACCTGCCGTCGGCGCCTCGACGATCCATGCCGGCGCCGAATGTGGCTTGGTCCCAGGGTCCGTCGGGCCAGCGCGGCGGAGCCGGCCGGCTCCCGGTTGCAGCGACCGCGCCGGCCCGCCCCGCCCCTATTGGTTGGCCTTCTCGAACGCCCGCAGCATCTCGTTGCCGCGCGCCTGGGCGGCGGCGAGCGCCTCCTTCGGCGTCTTCTTGCCCGCGAGGGTCGCTTCCAGTTCCTCCTCGATCACGTCGCGGATCTGCACGAACGAGCCGAAGCGCAGCCCCTTGGAATTCTCCGTGGGCGGGTTCAGCGTCATCTGGAGGATGGAAATGTCGGTGCCCGGGTTCTTCTCGTAGAAGCCCTGGCTTTTCGACAGGTCGTAGGCCGCCTGGGTGATCGGCAGATAGCCGGTCTGCTGGTGCCACCAGGCCTGCACGTCGGCGCGCGAGAGATAGGAGAAGAATTTCGCGACCCCGCGATATTCCTCCTTCGGCCGCCCGTTCAGCACCCAGAGCGAGGCGCCGCCGATGATGGAATTCTGCGGCGCGCCCTGCACGTCGGGCCAATAGGGCTGCATGCCATAGCCGAGATCGAATTTCGCATTGGCGAGAATGCCCGCCCGCGCCGCCGACGAGCCGATGGACATGGCGCATTCGCCGGAGAAGAATTTCGGATCGGCCTTCGACTGGCGTCCGCCGTAATCATAGATCTTGGCGCCCTGCCACATGGCCAGCGCGGTCCAATGCCTCTCCACCAGCGGATTGGCGATCTCCAGCACGGTGTCGAGCCCGCCCATGCCGTTCTGCTTCGTGCCGATGGGAATATTGTGCCAGGCGGAGAAATTCTCGACATTCACCCAGGACGGCCATTGAGTGGTGAAGCCGCACGGCACCCCCGCGGCCTGGAGCGTCTTGGCATCCGCCTCCACCTCCGGCCAGGTCTTGGGCGGGGTGTTGGGGTCGAGCCCGGCCTTCGCGAACAGATCCTTGTTGTAATAGAGGATCACGGTCGAGGAATTGAACGGCAGGGAGAGCATGTTGCCCGCCGTGTCGGAATAATAGCCGGTGACCGAGGGGAGATAGGCCTTGGGGTCGAACGGCTCGTTCGCGTCCGCCATCAGCTTGTAGACCGGATAGACCGCGCCCTTGGCGGCCATCAGGGTCGCGGTTCCCACCTCGAACACCTGCACGATGGCGGGATGCTGCCGCGCGCGGAAGGCGGCGATCGCGCCGGTCATGGTCTCGGGATAGGAGCCCTTGAACACCGGAACGATCTTGTACTCGCCCTGCGAGGCGTTGAAATCGCCAGCGATCTTCTCCAGCTTTTCCCCGAGCGCGCCGGACATGGCGTGCCACCATTGAATCTCGGTCTGCGCGGATGCGGGGCCGGCGAAGGCCAGTGCGGCGGCAACCAGCGCCGCCGGCAGGATGCGAGATGCCATATGTGCCTCCTCGAGCGCGCCATGCGCCAATTCCGGCACAACGCTTGATCGGTTACCGTTACGTTTCCATGACAATATCGGACGAAATGGGCCGCCGCGCATCCCCGCGCGCAAGCCTCACGCCTGGAGCCCGCGCAGGATGGTTTCCAGGTCGCGCATCCCGCCCTGGCGCGGGCGATGCGCCGGCGTGGGTGCGCGGGGCAGTCCGGCGAGCGCGGCGCTGCGGGCATCGCTCGGGCTGAAGCCGAATTCGCCGCGAAACGCCCGGCTGAAGCCGGAGGCATCGGCGAAGCCGAACAGCTCCGCGATCTGCCCGATGGCGCGCCCATCGGCCGGATCGGACAGGGCGGCCAGCGCCGCCAGCAGGCGCTGGCGCTGGATGTAGCGCGTGACGCCGCCGAGATCCTCGAACAGGCGGTACAGGCGCGACCGGGAAATGCCGAGCTCGCGGCAGAGGCCGGCGGGCGTCAGGGCGGGGGACTTGAGATTGGCTTGGATCACCCGCCGGGCCCGCTCCAGCGTCGTGCGCAGCAGCGGCGCCTGGGCCTCGGCCAGCGCATCCGCGCCCGGCGCGAGGCAGGCCGCGAGCAGGGTGCGCGTCGCCTCGGCGACGGCGGGCAGATCGGCCGCGCTCAGGCGGGGCAGCTGCTTTTCCAGGCTCAGCAGGTAATCCGCGAGCAGCCCGCCGAGCCCGGTGTCGGGAATGTCCGGCGGCGCGGCATCCAGCGCCGCGCTATTGCCGGCGAACAGGTCGCGCGGGATGAACAGGCTCAGCACCCGCCGGTCGGCGCCCGCGCCGACGAACGGCCGCGCCAGCGAGCGAAACCCCAGCGGCGCGCGGCGGCCGGGACTTTCGCTTTCGTAGAGCACGAGGCACCAATGGTCGATCGGGTCCTTGCCGAGATGGCGCCAGCTGCGCTGATAGCCCGCGCCGGGCATGCGCGCCGAGGTCAGGGCGAAGCGGCCGAGATCCCAGACCGTCTGGTCGGCGGCGAACCCCTCGGCGGGCGCGGCCAGGAGCGAGAGGTCCACGGTGGATGCGATGAAATCGCGCCAGCCGTCGAATTGCTCCGCCGGCGGCATGTCGGCCGTGCTGAAGTGCAGGGGCGCGAGCGGCGAAGGCTCCGCCGGCTCGCCCGGCGGCGCCGGCGGGGCAATGGCCTGATTCTGCTTCATCGCCACGAAAGACACGTCGTTTCCGCTTGCTCCCCCGGACTGCTGACGGCGCAGGTCTCCGGCATGTTAGCGCAGGACAGGCCAAGGTTGAACGCTGCCGTTACGTTCCATTTGCCGGAGCAGGACCGCGTCGCGCGCATGGTGATTGGGACCGAGCGCATACAGGCGGGACGGCTTGCTCATCGCAAGACCGGCCGGCCGCGCTAGGTGGCGGACTCATAACGCATTGATCCAGATGCGGACGGCTGCGAGCTTGAGGGCTGCGAGGAAGTTGTCGGGTCGCCTGTCGTAGCGCGTGGCGAGGCCGCGCATCTGCTTGATCCGATTGAAGAAGCGCTCGATCTGGTTTCTCTGCCGGTAGAGCCACGGGCAGAAGGCGAAGGTGCGCTTGCGGATGACGCGTGGCGGGACATTGGCGAACGTGCCGCGTTGCGCCGTCTCGGCGCGGATGGCGTCGGTGTCGTAAGCTTTGTCGGCGAGAAGGATGCCGCCTGGAGCAAGCCGGGCCAGCAGCTCGCGCCCCGCCGGTGCATCGCCCGCCTGTCCGGCGGTCAGAGCAAGATGGATGGGCCTGCCTTCAGCATCGACCAACGCGTGGATTTTGGTGGTCAGGCCACCCCGGGAGCGTCCCATGCAACGATCGTCGGTGCCGCCTTCGCCCCCTTTTTGATCGCGGCGCCGTGCTGGTGCACCCGGACGCAGGAGCTGTCGATCATCACGATGTCGCCGTCATAGGCTTTCGAGACCGCTTCCAACAGCCGGTCCCAGACCCCGGCGGCCCGCCAGCGCACGAAGCGGTTGTAGAGGGTTGTGCGCGGACCATAGCGTTCTGGCACATCCCGCCACGGCGCTCCGGTGCGGAAGCGCCAGAGGATGCCGTTGATCACCCGGCGGTCATCCACCCGCGCCACACCCCGCACCTTGTTCGGCAGCAGCGGGGCGATGATTGCCCATTCCTCGTCGGTCAACTCGTGGCGGCGCATCTCTCAAGCTCCCCGTTCGGGAGCTTGAATCACGACAAGCCCGACCACGCAAATTTATGGGGACACTGCCTAGCCTTGCCGATGCCCTCTTCGCCGGCGTCCCCCCCGACTCGTGCGTCGAGGGCCCTCGGAGCTCCCCCGCTCCGAGAGTGCTTCCCGGAAAGAGGCCCATCCTTTCCGGGAAGCCGGCTCTTTCAGGCGCCGCTCCGCCGGCGCGCGCGAGGACGAAAAGCATGCTGTCGCGTCGCAGCTTCCTGAGATCCCTGATGGCGGGGGCCGCCGTGCCGCTCGCGAGCCTCGCGGCGGCACCCGACGCCCAGGCCCAGCAATGGCAGATCCCCAACCGCCGTTCGCCCAATTTCAACGGCCCCCCGGCGCCGCGAAGCGAGGCGCGTCCGCCGGCCCGGCGCGGCTATGTCTGGGTGCCCGGCTATTGGATGTGGAGCTCGCGCAGCCGCAGCTATGTCTGGGTCGCCGGCCGCTGGGAGCGCGCCCGCCCCGGCTTCCGCCACGTGGGCCCGCAATGGGTGCTGCGCGGCGGCGAATGGGTATTCATTCCCGGACGCTGGGTGCGCTGACGCCGGATTGGGCGCGGTCCGCTCGTCCCGAGCGCGCCGAAAGGGTCCCTCACCCCAGCCCTCTCCCCCACGGGGAGAGGGGGAGGTCGGGATATGCCTCAGCTTCACCTCTCCCCACGGGGAGAGGTCGGCCGCGCAGCGGTCGGGTGAGGGGCCGCGCCTTTCCGGATGAGTTCAAGCCCGCCGAAGGGGTCGCTCACCCCTCACCCCAGCCCTCTCCCCCACGGGGAGAGGGGGAGGTCGGGACAAGCCCCAGCCTCACCTCTCCCCGCCGGGGAGAGGTCGGCCGCGCAGCGGACGGGTGAGGGGCCGCCTCAGCGCCGGGCGGCGGGGCGGGGCTTCTCGTCCAGTCCCTCGGCGGGAAGGGTGCCGGGGATATAGTCCGGCAGCCGCCCGGCCGGAATGATGGTGACGAGGGCCAGGCCCGCCATCAGCAGCAGGCCCATCTTCAGCGCCGCGAGACGCGCATCGGTATTGATGCGCACCGCTTCCGCCACTTGCGCCGGGGTTGCGGTGGTGCGCTCCAGGACGCCCTTGAGGCGCTCGTTGCTGACGAAGGTGATGGCGTCGAGATCCACCTGGCCCTGGATTTCCGGCGGCAAGGTGGGATTGTCGGCGAGCCCGCGCATGATGCTGGCGGAGAGCAGGCCCACCAGCAGCGCGCCGGCCACCGCCGTGCCGATGGCGGCGGCAAGATTGTTGGCGGTGCCGCGCAGCGAGCCCACATCCCCCGCCAGCTCCTTGGGCGAAGCCGTGACGAGCACGTTGAACACCAAGGTCACCAGCGAGCCCTGGCCGATGCCGAACAGGACGAGGCCGATGAGCACCGGGCCGGAACTCCAGTCGTTATGCACCACGAACGCCAGCCACAGCAGCGCCACCGTGCACAGAAGAAAACCGGCGCGGCCGATCTGGCGCGGGGTGAGCCGCTTGTAGAAGCGCACGATCAGCATGGCCGAGAAGAACACCGAGAGATTGAACGGCATCATGGCGATGGCGGTGGCGAGCGGCGAGCGGCCCTGGACGATCTGGATATAGAGCGGCACCGAGAAGTTCAGCGCCGCCTCCAGCGCCACCACCGAGAACATGGCGAACACGGCGGCGCGCTCCTGCGGCGAGGCGATCACCTCCAGCGCCAGCAGCGGCGTCTTGCCGGCCGCCTGCCGGCGGCGCGTCCACACCAGGAACGCCTGGCCGAGCACGATGCCGATGATGATCATGATGGGGGCCGGCGAGAGGCCGAACACGTCGAACGGCGCCCCCGGCCGCGCGAGGCCGAGGCCCCAGCGGTTGAGATTGTTGAAGCCGAACGAGAGTATGATGATGGAGGCCGCCGCCAGCACCACGCCGACGAAATCGATCTTCACCTCCGGCCGGCCATGGTCCGGCTTCAGGCGGAAGCTGAGCACGAACACCACCGCCGACAGCACGATCAGGATGCCGAACGCCGGGCGCCAGCCGATGAAGGTGCCGAGGATGCCGCCCACCAGGAACGCCGTCACCCCCGCCGCCGCACGCGCCGAGCCGAGCGCGCCGAGCGCGGTCGCCTGCTGGGTGCCGGTGTAGTTTTCCGCGATCAGCGCCACCAGCGCGGGCACCAAGGCGGCACCGGCCGCGCCGCACAGGCCCTGGGCGAGGATCATCAAGGTGGCATTGGGGCTGAAGGTCATCAGCACCTGGGCGCACCCGAACAGCACCACCACGGTGCGGAACACCCGCAGCGCGCCGAACCGCTGGTTGAGCTTGGCCCCCAGCATGACGAAGCCGGCCACCGAGAGCGAATACATGACGATGGCGGTGGCCACCGTCGTGGGCGGCACGTTGAAGCTCGCCACCATGCCGCCGAGCGCGACCGGCAGCGAGGCGACGTTGAACGACATGATCACCTGCCCGAGCGCGATGGCGATCATCGGCACCCAGGATTGGGCGGAAGAGGAGGGCGCGGAAGAGGCATCCGCGGGCGCGGCGTGGGCCGACATGGCGTTTCTCCGATTCTTGCTTATTGGCCCGGCGGTCTGCTTGGGCCGCCGGTGGGTGCGACACGCGGCGCGGCCGCCGCGCCGTTAAAATCTCAGGTCGCGGGCTGCGAGAGGAACAGGTCCATGCCCAGCTTCTGGGACAGGAATTGCGCCACCAGCTGGCCCTTCACGCTGTTGCCGGCGGCATCGAGCGGCGGGGCGAAGGTGCCGAGGCCGCCCTTGCCCGGCGACACCGTGACGATGCCGCCGCCGATGCCGCTCTTGCCCGGAAGGCCGATCTCGTAGAGCCAGTCGCCCGAGGTCTCGTAGAGCCCGGCGGTGGCCATGACCGCCAGGGCGTAATGGCAGACCATGGGGTCCACCACGCGCTCCTTGGTGATGGGATTGACCCCGCCGTCGGCCAGCGTCGCGCCCATCACGGCGAGGTCGTGGGCGGTGACGTCGAGCGCGCATTGGCGGGTGTAGAGGTCGGTCGCCTCCTTGGGGTCGGCATAGATGCGCGACAGGCTCTGGAGCAGGCGGGCGATGGCGCGGTTGCGGAAATTGGTGTCGCTGGCGCAGCCATAGACCTCCTCGTTCAGCGGCAGCGTGCGCCCCGCGAAGCGGGACAGGCCCTCGTGGATGAAGCGCCATTTCGCGTCGGCGGTTTCGCCCGGCACCAGCGAGGTGGTGGCGATGGCGCCGGAATTCACCATGGGATTGGTCAGCCCGTCGGCGCTGCGCTCCACGGCGGAGAGCGAATTGAATGCCAGCCCCGTGGCATTGGCGCCGATCTTCTCGCGCGCCAGCCGCGGGCCGATGGCCTGGCACACCAAGGCGAACACGAACGGCTTCGACACGCTCATGAGGGTGAAGGGCACGTCGGTGTCGCCGACCTCGTGGACGATGCCGTCGGTACCCACCACGCAGATGCCGAACAGGTCGCGCGGCACGCGGGCAAGCGCCGGATAGACCGTGGAATTGGCGCCGTCCCCATTGTCCTTGAAGCGCTTATGCGCCTCGATCACCAATTGGTCGATGCGCTCGCCCGACGGCAGATGGCCGGTGGAGACATAATGCGCCCCGGCCTCGCCGGACGGCCCGGTGTGCTCCGTCATGAAATCCTCCCTGGCTGCCCGTTGCGGCAGCTCGTTCTGTCGGCGCCCGCGCGCGGCGGGCGCCGGATCCTCGCGCTGGCGCTCAGGCGGCCTTGATGAGGGCGTTGCGCAGGCGCTCTTCCGCCTCGTTGGAGAGCGAGGTCTTCAGGATGCGGGGCTTGTAGGGCTCGACCTCGGGCAGGACCTTGTCCTCTGTCACCGAGCGCACCAGCACGAACAGGGCCGAGGAATTGGCCGGAATGGTGCCGCCCAACTCCTTGATGAAGCTGTCGTTGATGCCGAAATCCACCAGCGAGCCGGAGAGCGCCCCCGTGCCGGCACCGGCCACCGCGCCGATCGCCATGCCGGCGAGCGGGTTGAGGAACAGGATGCCCACCAGCGTGCCCCACAGCGCGCCCGACATGCCGCCGCGCGCCGCGCCGATGGTGGTGAGGTTCACCGCCTGCTTGAGATGGACCTTGCCCTCCGCGTCGCGCTCCACCACGCACGCATCCTCGAGGTCGATCAGATGTTCCACATGCAGGGAGCGCAGCTTGTTCAAGACCTCGTCCGCGGCGTGAATGCCATCGAACCCAAAGACCACCAGATGACTCATGATGTTGATTCCGCGACCGTGGAGGTTTTATAAAACCGCCAAAGGAATATCCGACCCGCACGCAAAACAGACAGGCGACTATTCGACGTCCTTCGCGGTGCGATATCGCATTCCCGCTCGGGCTGTTGCGCGCCCGCCCAGTATTTGTGCGCCGGCCCATCGAGTTATGCCGCATTCCGGGGGGCCGGCAATGGGCGCAGAATCCCGCGCTTGTTCCCCGCATCCCAATTTTCACCGACCTCCAGCGGGGCGCGCCGCCGGCACTGGCAGTCCGCCGCCGGCGGACCGGCGGCGCAGGCGGACATAAGGCACTGAAATAAATGATGTTTTCAGAGCGATATGCGGGCGCGGCGCGGGCGCGGGCCGGCCATGCCGCTAAGGCAAGGGGACGGTGGCGGCCCGCGTTTCGCGTGCGATGCGGGAGCGCGAGCGTTGCAACGCCCAGGGGCGGGCGATACAAGTTTCCAATATCTTCTCGCCGCTTCCTGCCGTATCGCGTCGATCAGCAGGGTGCGCGGGAGCGTTTCGACCCTGACAGTCCCACCGGACGTTGCGTCCGCCGGGCTGGAGAGACCGTCATGAGGGCAGGTGCCGGAAGGGCGGAAACCGCAAGCACCGCGCCGGCGGAACAGCCGGGTTCAGGCCCCGCCTTCGCCCGCCGCTGGCTCTGTTTTTTCCTGTTCTGGATCATGCTCGGCCGCGTCTCGGCGCTGGATCTCGGCGCGGGCGCGGTGATCTGCGCGCTGGCGGCAGGGGCGAGCCTGTCCCTGCTGGCGCCCGGCGCGGGCCGGGCCAAGCCGGCCGCATTGCTGGCCTTTGCCACGCGCTTCGCCGGCCGCTCGGTGATCGCCGGGTGGGACGTGGGACGGCGGGCGTTCCACACCCCGGTGCCGATTGAGCCCGGCCTCGTCAGCTTCGCGACGCTCTGCCGGCGGGGGATCGAGCGGCAATCCTTCTGCGCCGTCACGGCGCTCCAGCCCGGCACCCTGCCGCTCGGCGAGTCGGATACGGGGCTGGTGCTGCACTGCCTCGACATCGGCAGCGCGGTGCGCGACGACCTGCGGCGGGACGAAGCGGCCTTCCGCGCCGCGATCGGGGACGGCGCCCGCGATGGCTGAGACCTTCCTCGGATTCGCCGCGGTCCTGCTGGCCTTCGCCGCCGCCGCCTTGGCGCGCCTGTGGCGCAGCCGTGGGGCGGCCGACCAGATGATGGCGGTGCAGATGCTCGGCTCGGTGGGCATCGCCGTGCTGCTGCTGGTCGCGGCCGGAACGGGCGCGCCGGCGGTGCTCGACGTGGCGCTGCTGCTGGCCCTGCTGGCCGCCTTCGCCGCCGCCGCCTTCCACAGCGTGCGCGCGGTGCCCGCGGCGGTGGCGCCGCCGGGCGAGGCTCCCACGCAGCGGAGCCCGGCCCCATGAGCCTTCTGCGCGATGTCTTCACCCTCGCCTGCCTGATCGCCGGAACCGGCTTTTTCCTGGCCGGAACCCTCGGCCTGCTGCGCTTTCCCGATTCCCTCTCCCGCCTCCACGCCCTGACCAAGGCCGACAATGTGGGGCTGGCGCTGATCGTGCTCGGCCTGTTGCCCCAGGCGGGGAGCGTGCTCGACGGCGCGAAGATGCTGGCGGTCTGGGTGCTGGTGCAGATCGCCTCCGGCACCGTGGCGCAATTGCTCGCGCAGGTGGCCCAGGGCGAAAGCCCCGGCGCCGGAGCGGGTTCGGCGGAGCAAGAGCGGGGAGGCACACCGACGTGAGCTTCGTCCTCGACGGCATTCTCGGCGTGCTGGCGCTGGCGCTGGCCTTGCGCGTTCTGCTCGCGCGCGAAGCGCTCGCCGCCGCCATCGGCTTTGTCGGGCTCGGCCTTGTGCTGGCGCTGGCGTGGGTGCGGCTGGACGCCGTGGACGTGGCGCTCACCGAGGCCGCCATCGGCAGCGGCGTCACCGGGCTCGTGCTGCTGCGCGCGGCTTCCGCCGCGAAGCCGGTGGCGCCCCAGGGCGGGGCGGTGCGCGGCCTCGCCGCCCTGCTCGCCTTCGCCGTCTTCTGCGGCCTTGCGGCCCTGGTGCTGACCTTGCCGGAGCCCGCGCCCTCGCTGGCGGATGAGGCCGCCGCCCATCTGGAGGCGACCGGGCTCGGCAATCCCGTCACCGCCGTGCTGCTGGTCTATCGCGCGCTCGATACGCTGCTGGAAACCGTGGTGCTGCTGCTGGCGCTGATCGGCGCGTGGTCGCTCTCCGCCGACCGCGACTGGGCCGGCGCGCCGCCGCCTTTGTGGCGGTTCGAGCCCACGCCGCCGCTGGTGTTCCTGGCGCGCCTCCTGCCGCCGCTCGGGCTTGTCATGGGCCTCTATCTGTTCTGGACCGGCGCCGACAAGCCGGGCGGCGCGTTCCAGGGCGGGGCGGTGCTCGCCGCCTCCTGGCTGCTGGTGCTGCTCGCGGGCCTGCGCGCGCCGCCGGCCGCCGGAGGACGCGGGCTGCGGGCGCTGCTGCTGCTCGGCCCATTCTCCTTCCTCGCCGTCGGCGCGCTCGGCGTGGTGGTCGCGGGCGCGTTCCTCGCCTATCCCGAGGGCCTTGCGAAACCCATCATCGTCATCGTGGAAATCGCCATCACCCTATCCATCGCCGTGACGCTGGGCCTGCTGGTGCTGGACCCGCCGCAGGCGCCCGACGTCCGGGACGGGCGGAGCGCCCCATGACCGCGCTCGTCTCCATTCCCACCCTGTTCGGCCTCGCCGGCGCGGCGCTGGTCGCCATCGGCCTTTACGGGCTGATCGTGCAGGGCGACGCGCTGCGCCGCATCCTGGCGTTCAACATCCTCGGCGGCGGCATCTTCCTGCTGTTCGGCGTGATCGCGCGGCGCGGCGCGGGCGCCGGCTTCGGCGGCGATCCGGTGCCCCAGGCCATGGTCATCACCGGCATCGTGGTCGCCTTCTCCGCCACCGCGCTCGCGGTCGCGCTGGTGCGGCGGCTCCAGGCGCTGCCGCCGGAGCCGGCGGACGAAGCCGCGCCCGCCGCATCGAGCGAGCGCGAGGAGGCGGCATGAGCCTGCTCGCCGCCCACGCCTCCCCGCTCGGCCTGCTGCTGGTGCTCGCGGTCATCGTGCCGCTGCTGGGGCTTGCGCCCCTGCTGCTGTTGAAGGCGCGACCCGCCGAACGCTCCGCGCTGGTCTTTCTGGCCGCCGGGCTCGCCATCGTGTGCGCCCTCTGTTTCGAAGTGGCGCGCAGCGGCGCGCCGCTCGCCTATTTCCTCGGCGGCTTCCCGCCTCCGCTCGGGGTCGGCCTGCGGGCGGACGGATTTTCCGCCTTCATGCTGGGCGTGACGGCGGTGGTGATCGTCGCCGCCGGCCTGTTCGCCATGACCGCGCCGGGGGCGCACACGCCGCGCCTGCCGCTCGCCTTCTGGATGCTGCTGCTCGGCGTGTGGAGCGCGCTGAACCTCGTCTATGTGGCGGACGACCTGTTCGCGCTCTATGTGGCGCTGGAGCTGCTCACCTTCGCCGCCGTGCCGCTGGTCTGCCTCGACGGGCGGGCGCAGACGCTTTCGGCGGCGCTGCAATATCTGCTGTTCGCCCTGTTCGGCTCGGTGCTCTATCTGCTGGGCGCGGCGCTGCTCTATGGCACCTACGGCACGCTCGACATTCTCCTGCTGGCGCAGCGCGCCCATGGCGCACCGGCGCTGCTCGCCGCCCTCGCGCTGATGACCGCCGGCATGGTGGCGAAGGCGGCGCTGTTTCCCTTCTATCTGTGGCTGCCCGCCGCCCATGCGGGCGCGCCCGCCGCCGCCAGTGCGATCCTCTCCGCCGTGGTGGTGAAGGCGCCGATCTTTCTCGTGGTGCGCTTCTGGTACGACATCGCGAGCCCCGCGCAGACCGCCGCCGCAGCCCCGATCCTCGCCGCGCTGGGCGCGGGCGCCGTGGTGCTGTGCGGCGTGTTCGCGCTGCGGCAGACGCGGGTGAAGCTGCTGATCGCCTATTCGACGGCGGCGCAGATCGGCTATCTGTTCCTCATGTTCCCGCTCGCCGCCGCGAGTGCCGGCGCAGGCGTGTGGGGCGCCATCGCCTGGACCGGCGGGGCGCTGCACCTCGTCTCCCACGCCCTGTCGAAGGCGGCCATGTTCATGGCGGCGGGGGTGATCGCCGAGACGCTGGGGCATGATCGCATCGCCCAGCTCTCCGGCATCGGCCGCATCGTGCCCATCAGCGTCTTCGCCTTTGGGCTCGGTGGCCTCTCGCTGATGGGATTGCCGCCGAGCGGCGGGTTCGTCGCCAAGGTCATGCTGCTCACCTCCGCCGTCCAGCAGGGCGCGTGGTGGATCGCCGTCGTGATCCTCGTCGGCGGGCTGCTCGCCGCCGGCTATGTGCTGCGGGTGCTGCTGCCGGCGCTGCAACGGCCCGATGCGGACGTGGTGCCGGTTCCGGTCGCGCGCTGGCGGGAGATGGTGGCCCTCGCGCTGGCGCTCGGCGCGGTCGCGCTCGGCTTCGTGCCGCTCCAGCCGGCGGCGTTTCTCGCCATCGGCCGTCCGGCGAGCTGGGACGGAGCCGTGCCATGACTGTTTCGGCCGCCCTTCTCATCGCCGCGCCGGTGGTGCCGTTCCTGCTGGCGCTCGCCTGCGCCTTCAAGGCGGTGCGCCGCATCGCCCCGCTGCTGCTGGCGCCGGCGGCGGTGCCGGGAGTGCTGGCCGCCCTGCTGGTGCCGCGCGGCGTGTTCGTTCTGGTCGCGCCGGCGCCGTTCCGTATCAGCTTCTTTCTCGATGTGCCGGGCGCGATCCTGCTGGGCGGCGCCGCCCTGCTGTGGATCGCCGCCGGCGCCTATGCCGCCACCTATCTGGCGAAGGACCCGCGCCGGAGCGGCTTCTGCGTGTGGTGGCTGCTCACGCTCTCGGGCAGTTTCGGCGTGTTCATCGTCGCCGACGTGGCGAGCTTCTATCTCGCGTTCGCGCTGGTGAGCCTCGCCGCCTACGGCCTCTCCGCCCATGACGACACGGCCGAGGCACGGCGCGCCGGCATCGTCTATCTGGCGCTCACCCTGCTCGGCGAGGCGCTGCTGATCGCCGCCTTCGTCATGCTCGCCTCGGGCAGCCCGCAGGCCAATCCGCTGATCCGCGACGCGGTGGCCCAATGGCCGCTCTCGCCCTGGCGGGACGCGATCCTCCTGCTGCTGGTGGTGGGGTTCGCCCTGAAGATGGGCCTCGTGCCGCTGCACGTGTGGATGCCGCTCGCCCATTCCGTGGCGCCGGTGCCGGCCTCGGCGGTGCTGAGCGGCATCGTGGTGAAGGCCGGCGTGATCGGCCTGCTGCGCTTCCTGCCGCTCGGCGTGGCGCTGCCCCACTGGGGCCTTGCGCTGAGCATCGCCGGCATCATCACCGCCTATTACGGCATCGCGCTGGGGCTCACGCAGAAGCATCCCAAGCGCGTGCTGGCCTATTCCACCGTGAGCCAGATGGGCGTGGTCGCGACGGTCATCGGCGGCGCGCTCGTGCAGGGCGATAGCGCCGCCGCCGCCATCGCCGCCTTCTATGCCGCCAATCATATCCTGCTGAAGGGCGCGCTGTTCCTCGCCGTGGGCATCGCGGCGGCGAGCGCGCCGGGGGCGGTGACGCCGGTGCTCGGGCTCGCCGGGCTCCTCGGCCTCAGCCTCGCGGGCCTGCCCTTTACCGGCGGGGCGCTGGCGAAGCTCGCCATCAAGGGCCCCATGGGCAAGGGCGCGGCCGGCTTCCTGCTGGCGCTCTCGGCGGCGGGCACGACTTTGCTGATGGCGAAGTTCGTGCTGCTGCTGCGCGACAGCGCGAAGGGCCGCGCCGCCTTCCCCCTGCCCTCCCAGGGCCTGCTCGCGCCCTGGATCGTGCTGAGCGTGCTCGCGCTCGCTTTGCCGTTCACGCTCTATCCGCTGGTGACGGGCGAACGGCTGGCCGCAGCGTTTGCCTTGGTGAATGTGGAGAAGACGGCGGTGCCGGTGCTGCTGGGCCTCGCGCTCGCATTCGCATTGCACCAGCGCGGCCCGGCGCTTCCCGAAGTGCCCGCGGGCGATGTGCTGGTGCTCGCCGAGCGCCTGGGACCTTCGCTGGCGCGCGGGCTCGCGAGCCTCGGCCGGCTCGACGACGTGCTGCGGCGCTGGGGGGTGGCGGGAGCGCTGCTTGCCGGCCTCGTGATCGCCCTCGCGCTGGCCGCACGGAGCGCGCCATGAGGATGCGCTCGCACATTTCGCGCGCCGGCGCGAAACCACCGCACCCAGTCAAGAATTGGCCGCCAATTCCCGCGGCGAAACTGAAGAGTGCGACTGTAGATCGCCCCCTGGGGCCTGTAGGTCCGCCGCGTTACTTCCCTGTCACCCCAATGCCAAGTTGGTGCTTTATGCGTGATGCCTCGGCGCGTCCCGGCACGAACTGGCCCGAAAGGAGCGTTCCGTGTCCGCAAGCAAACTGAAGACGCGCGCACAGGCGCGCAGCACCGGACGGCGGCTCGCGCTGGCGGTTGCGCTCCTCTCCCCCCTCGCCCTGGCCGCCTGCGGCGGCGAGCAGACCGCCGCCGCCCCCGAAATCCGGCCGGTGCGCGCGATCAAGGTCTCCACCCGCACCGCGCCGGACGGCCTCACCTTCACCGGCCATGTGGAGGCCATGAACGAGGTCACCTACGCCTTCCGCATCGGCGGGCGGATCATCGAGCGGCTGGTGAATGTGGGCGATCACGTGGACGCCGGGCAGGTCATCGCCCGGCTCGATCCCGTGAACGAGACCAACGCCCTGCGCTCGGCCCAGGCGGCGCTGAGCGCGGCCCAGGGTCAGCTCGGCGTCTCGCGCAACACCTATGAGCGCCAGCGCGCCCTGCTCGCCCGCGGCTTCACCCCGCGCGCCCAGTACGAGCAGGCCGAACAGGCCTATCTCACCGCCCGCTCGCGGGTGGAAGATGCCGAGGCGCAGGTGAAGATCGCCAGCGACCGGCTCGATTTCACGGAGCTGCGGGCGGACGCGCCCGGCACCGTCACCGCCCGCCGCGCCGAGCAGGGCGAGGTGGTGCAGCCCGGCCAGGCCATCGTCCAGGTGGCCCGCAAGGACGGGCGCGACGCGGTGTTCGACGTTTCCGCCCAAGTGCTGCGCGACCTGCCGGCCGATCCCGAGGTCCAGGTGTCGCTCGCGGACGGCAGCGGCGTGACCGCCAAGGGCCGGGTGCGCGAAGTGGCGCCCCAGGCCGATCCCGTCACCCGCACGTTCCAGATCCGCGTCGGCCTGATCAATCCGCCGGAGGCCATGCGCCTCGGCTCGACGGTCAATGGCGCGGTCGCGGTGGACACCGGCCCGGTGATCGAGATCCCGGCGAGCGCGCTCACCCGCATCGACAGCAAGCCGGCGGTCTGGATCTTCGATCCCTCGACCAAGACGGTGGCCCTGCGGCCGGTGGACATCGCCCGCTTCTCCCCCGCCACCGTCACCGTGGCCGACGGCCTCAAGGACGCGGAAATCGTCGTGACGGCGGGCGTCCAGGCGCTCCATCCGGGGCAGCAGGTGCGTTTGCTGGGGGCGAACCTGTGAGCGGCCTCAATCTCTCCGAATGGGCGCTGAAGCACCGCTCCATCGTCATCTATTTCATGGCGGTGGCCGTGCTCGCGGGGCTGCTCTCCTATGAACGGCTGGGCCGGGGCGAGGACCCGACCTTCATCATCAAGACCATGGTGGTCCAGGCCTCCTGGCCCGGCGCCTCGGTCGAGGACACGCTGAAGCAGGTCACGGAACGGCTGGAGCGCACGCTTCAGGAAACGCCGAAGCTCGACTTCCTGCGCAGCTATACCAGCGCCGGCGTCACCACCATCTTCGTCAACCTCAAGGGCAGCGCCACCGCCCAGGAGGTGCCGGACATCTGGTACCATGTGCGCAAGAGCATCGGCGACATGCGCCACACCTTGCCGCAGGGCGTGCAGGGGCCCGGCTTCAACGACGAGTTCGGCGACACCTTCGGCATCATCTACGGTTTCACCGCCGACGGCTTCAGCCAGCGCGAATTGCGCGATTATGTGGAGGAGGTCCGCTCCAAGCTGCTCCAGGTGCCCGATGTCTCGAAGATCGAGATCCTGGGCGCGCAGGACGAGCGGATCTTCGTCGAGTTCAACATGCAGGAGCTGGCGAGCCTCGGCATCGACCGCTCGGCGGTGCTGGCCGCGCTGCAGAGCCAGAATATCGTCAGCCCCGCCGGCAGCGTGCAGACCGGGGAAGAGGCGATCTCGCTGCGCGTGTCCGGCGCGTTCGATTCCGAGCAGGATATCGCCAACGTCAATTTCGTCGTCAACGGCCGCGTGCTGCGGCTCTCCGATATCGCCACCGTGCGGCGCGCCTATGCCGACCCGCCGCAGCCGCTGTTCCGCGTGAACGGCCAGCCGGCCATCGGCCTTGCCATCGCCATGCGCGACGGCGGCGATATCCTCGCCCTTGGGTCGCGGCTGAAGAGCGCCATGGCGGAGATCACCGCCGATCTGCCCATCGGCATCGAGCCGCATCTGGTGGCCGACCAGGCGGTGACGGTTGACACCGCCATCGGCGAGTTCATGTCCTCGCTCTGGCAGGCGGTGGGCATCATCCTGGTGGTGAGCTTCATCAGCCTCGGCGTGCGCGCCGGCATGGTGGTGGCGCTCTCCATCCCGCTGACGCTCGCCGTGGTGTTCTCGGTGATGGAGCTTGCCGGCATCGACATGCAGCGCATCTCGCTCGGCGCGCTCATCATCGCTCTGGCGCTCATGGTGGACGACGCCATGACCACCACCGATGCCATGATGAACCGCCTCGCGGCCGGCGACGACAAGGCGAGCGCGGCGACCTTTGCCTTCCGCACCTATGCCTTCGCCATGCTCGCGGGCACGTTCGTGACGGTGGCCGGCTTCGTGCCGGTGGGCTTCGCAGCAAGCTCGGCGGGCGAATACACCTTCTCTTTGTTCGCGGTGGTCTCCATCGCGCTCATCGTCTCCTGGTTCGTGGCCGTGCTGTTCGCGCCGCTGCTGGGCGTGGTGATCCTGAAAGCGCCGGACAAGACCAAGAAGAACGCGCCGGAAAAGCCCAGCAAGGTCCTGGGCATGTACCGCTCGCTGCTTGAGCTGGCGCTGAAGGCGCGCTGGATCACGGTTGCCGTCACGGTCGGCCTGTTCGTGCTCTCCGTGCTGGCGCTCCCGCTGATCCCGCAGCAATTCTTCCCGTCCTCGGACCGGCCGGAGCTGCTGGTGGACCTGCGCCTGCCGCAGAATGCCTCGATCTACAACAGCGCGGACATCACGGACCGCTTCGACGCCATCGTGCGCGCCGATCCCGACGCGGAGCGCTTCAGCTCCTATGTGGGGCGCGGGGCGATCCGCTTTTACCTGCCGCTCAACGTGCAATTGCCCAATGATTTCTTCGCCCAGTCGGTGATCGTCGCGAAGGACGTGGCGGCGCGCGAGCGCCTGCGGGTGAAGCTGGAAAAGGTGCTGGCGGAGCAATTCCCCAACGTGGTGGGCCGCATCTATCCCCTGGAGCTCGGCCCGCCCGTGGGCTGGCCGGTGCAATATCGCGTCAGCGGGCCGGATATCGAGAAGGTGCGGCAGATCGCCTTCCAGCTTGCCGGCGTTATGGCCTCCGACGCCAAGGTGGAGAAGGTCAATTTCGACTGGATCGAGCCCGGCCGGCAGGTGCGCATCGCGGTGGACCAGGATCAGGCCCGCCTGCTCGGCCTCAGCACCCAGGCGCTGGCCGGCGTGCTCAACACGGTGATGACCGGCACGCCGGTGACCCAGGTGCGCGACGACATCTATCTGGTGAACGTCGTCGCCCGCGCCACCGACGAGCAGCGCGTCTCGCTGGCCAATCTCGCCAGCCTGCAAGTGCCCCTGCCGAGCGGCCGCACGGTGCCGCTGAGCCAGCTCGCCAGCTTCGAATATGTGCAGGACTATCCCGTGGTGTGGCGGCGCGACCGGGTCGCCACCCTCACCGTCCAGGCGGATGTGATCGCCGGCGCCTTGCCCGAGACGGTGGTCGGCGCGCTGGCGCCGAAGATCAAGGAGCTGGCGAAGACCTTGCCGCGCTCCTACCACATCGTCACCGGCGGCACGGTGGAGGAGAGCGCGAAATCGCGCGCCTCGGTGCTGGCGGTGGTGCCGGTGATGCTGCTGATCATGCTCACGGTGCTGATGTTCCAGCTCCAGAGCTTCTCGCGGCTGGTGCTGGTGCTCTCGGTGGCGCCGCTGGGGCTGATCGGCGTCTCGGCCGCCCTGCTCGCCTCCGGGCGGCCGCTCGGCTTCGTCGCCATCCTCGGCATTCTCGCCTTGATCGGCATGATCACCAAGAATGCGGTGATCCTGATCGGCCAGATCGAGGCCGAGCGGGCGCGCGGGGCGAAGGTTCAGGATGCGGTGGTCCTCGCCGCCTGCACCCGCTTCCGCCCCATCATGCTCACCGCCATTTCCACGGTGCTCGGCATGATCCCCATCGCGCCGACCGTGTTCTGGGGGCCCATGGCCTTCGCCATCATGGGCGGCCTGCTGGTGGGCACGATGCTGACCCTGATCTTCCTGCCGGCGCTCTATGTCGGCTGGTTCGGACCCGACGCCGCCCCGGAACCCACCGGCGAAGCGGCCAAGGCCTAGCATAAGCGGGCCGGGCCGCAGCCTGCGGTCCGGCCGCGCACGAGACGCGCGGGACATTGGAGGCATTATGCAGACCGGATCAACCGCCAGCGGGCGTGCTCCGCTTTTGATCGACCTCGCCCTCCAGGGCGGCGGCTCGCACGGCGCCTTCACCTGGGGCGTGCTCGACCGCCTGCTGGAAGAGGACTGGCTGCGCATCGACGGCATTTCCGGCACCTCGGCGGGCGCCATGAACGCGGCGGTGCTGGCGGACGGCTTCGCCGCGGGCGGCGCGCAAGGCGCGCGCGATGCGCTCGAAGCCTATTGGAAGCGCGTGGCGGAAGCGGCCCGCTTCAGCCCGTTCCAGCGCGGCCCCATCGACAAGATGCTCGGGCGCTGGACGCTCGACAATTCCCCGCTGTTCGTCACCCTCGACCTGATGTCGCGCCTCTATTCGCCCTACGACCTCAACCCCGGCAATTCCCACCCGCTGCGCGGCATCCTCGACGACCTGATCAATTTCGAGCGGCTGAAGACCTCGCCGATCCGCCTGTTCATCACCGCCACCAATGTGCGCACCGGGCGCGGGCGGGTGTTCCGCAATTCCGAGATCACGCCCGACGTGCTGCTCGCCTCCGCCTGCCTGCCCACCATGTTCCAGGCCATCGAGATCGACGGCGAGAGCTATTGGGACGGCGGCTATTCCGGCAATCCCACCATGACGCCGCTGGTGCGCGAGCTGGATTCGGACGACACGATCCTGATCCCCATCAATCCGGTCGAGCGCGCCGGCACGCCCAATTCGGCGCGGGAAATCCTCAACCGGCTCAACGAGGTATCCTTCAACGCGGTGCTGCTGAAGGAATTGCGCATGATCGCTCTGCTGCGCAAGGTCGCCGACCCCGGCAACACCGAGGGCGCGCAATGGGCGAAGATGCGCATCCACATGGTGCCCAACGCGCTGATGTCCACGCTCGGCTATTCCTCCAAGCTCAATGCGGAATGGGAATTCCTTTCCATGCTGCGCGACGAGGGCCGCAAGTCCGCCGAGGCGTTCCTCGCCAAGGATGCGGACAATCTCGGCAAGCGCTCCTCCATCGATCTCGACGTGCTGCTGGAAGGCGTGTGAGCCATGGGACTTCTCGGCATCCTCCTCGGCCTCGGCCTGCTCCTGTTCCTGGCCTTCCGGGGCTGGTCGATCCTGCTGCTGGCGCCCATCGCGGCGCTGGTGGCGGCGGCGTTCTCGGGCGAGCCGCTGCTCGCCCACTGGACGCAGACCTTCATGAGCAATGCCGCCACCTTCGTGGCGCAGTTCTTTCCGCTGTTCCTGCTCGGCGCCCTGTTCGGCAAGCTGATGGACGACAGCGGCTCGGTGAGCGTGATCGCCGACACCATGACCGAAAAGCTCGGCGAAAAGCGCGCCATCCTGGCGGTGGTGCTGGCGGGCGCCATCGTGACCTATGGCGGGGTCAGCCTGTTCGTCGCCTTCTTCGTGCTCGCGCCCATGGCCATCGCCCTGTTCCGCTCGGCCGGCATTCCGCGCCGCCTGATGCCGGCGGCCATCGCGCTCGGCACCTCCACCTTCACCATGTCGGCGCTGCCCGGCACCCCGGCGATCCAGAACGCCATCCCCATGCCATTCTTCGGCACCACGCCGTTCGCGGCGCCGGGGCTGGGCGTGATCGCTTCGCTGATCATGCTCGGCTTCGGCATGTGGTGGCTGATGCGGGCGGAGCGTGCCGCGCGGGCGAAGGGCGAGGGCTTCGGCGACGAGACGCCGCTCGATGCGGGGGTGGCGGACGACCAGTTCATCCGCGAGCGCGCCACCGCCTCCCATGAATTCGACACGGCGGAACTCTCCCACGGCGCCCACAGCACGACCCGCCCCTCCTTCCTCGTGGCGGCAACGCCGCTGGTGGTGGTGGTGCTGGTGAACCTGCTGATGTCCATGGTGATCCTGCCCCGGCTGGACGTGAGCTTCCTCGCCGAAGCGCGCTTCGGCTCCACCACGCTCTCCGCCGTGGGCGGCGTGTGGGCGGTGGCGACCGCGCTCACGGCGGCGATCCTGGTGCTGCTGGCGTTCAATTTCGCCCGCCTGCCGGACCTGCGGGCCACCATGGACGCGGGCGCCAATGCCTCGGTGCTGCCGGCCTTCAGCGTCGCGAGCCTGGTGGGCTTCGGCGCGGTGGTGGCGGCCATGCCGGCGTTCGAGCTGGTGCGCACCTGGGTGCTCGGCATCCAGGGCGGGCCGCTGGTGTCGCTCGCCATCGCCACCAACATATTGGCGGCGCTCACCGGCTCGGCTTCCGGCGGGCTCACCATCGCGCTCGATGCGCTCGGCGCGTCCTATATGAAGCTCGCGGCGGAAACCGGGCTCGATCCCGCTCTGATGCACCGCGTGGCGGTGATCGGCGCCGGCACGCTCGACAGCCTGCCGCACAATGGCGCGGTGGTGACCCTGCTCGCGGTTTGCGGCTCGACCCACGCGAAGAGCTATTTCGACATCGTCATGGTGGCGGTGGTGGGCGCGATCCTGGCGCTGGTGGCGGTGATCGTGCTGGGCAGCACGGTCGGTTCGTTCTGAGCCGGCTCGTTCTGAGCCGGTGCGCTCCGACGCCTTTAAACACCGGGGCCGGCGAAAGTCGGCCCCGCGTCAGTTCCGCAGGCCGCCGGTGAACACCGTGATGGGGGCGGTGACGACGCCGCCCACGGCGGCGCCGAGCACCTGCACGGCCTCCGCCCCGCCGCCGCCTTCCCGGTCTCCGAGATCCTGCCCGGACGACAGGCGCGTGCCGAGCAATTGCACCACTTCGGGGCTGGTGGCGAACTTGGAATGGTTGAGCGCGTCGCCATTCTCAAGCCCGGACAGGTCGAGCACCACGATGCCGGTGGCCTGCTCCAGCTGGGCGGCCTTGTCGGGCTGCGTGAGGTCGATGGCGCCGACGCGCGTGACCCCGCCGGCGATCAGCTGCGAGAGGCCGAGCGCATGATCGTTGCGCGACACGAAGATGGTGATGCGCGGGCGGTCCTTGCCCATCTCCGCCACCTGGCGGCGGAACACGTCGATGTCGAGATCGGGCGAGGCCAGCACCACGTTGGAGATCTTGGCCGGGATGCGCCCGTCCTGGAGCGCGAGCTGGCGCAGGGATTCCACCGCCAGCCACGCGCCCATGGAATGGGCCATCACCACCACGTCGTCCACATAAGGCGAGCGCGCCGCCGCGCGCATCACATAGGCGAGGTCGTCGCGGGAAAAATTCGTGCTCTCGCGGTCGTAGACATAATCCAGGATGCGCCCGCGCGAGGGCCAGGAGAACAGCACCGGCGCCAGGTCCGCATTCATGTCGTGGACGATCTGGGCGAAGCGGAACACGGCGGAATCAAAGCGCGTGTTGAAGCCGTGCACGAAGATCAGCACCCGCCGCTTCTTGCCCTTGGCGCCCTTGAACCAGTCCAGCACGCCGGAGCGCGGCACCGGCGCGACCTCGGAAATGGCGAAGTCGCGCGCCGGGTCGGCGGTGCCGGGCTGCGGCCACTGGATCGAGCCGACGGTGCGGTTGGGCGGAATGGAGACGACGATATTGGTCAGTGAGAGCGCGTCCCCGCGCTCGCCGGTGAACAGGATTCCCGGCTGGTCGGTGGGCGCGCGGGTGGTGGCAGCCAGAATGTCCACCGTGGCGGCGACCGGCGTGCCCGTGGCGAGCGGCACCAGGACGCCCTCGGGATGGGGCGTGCAGCCGTTGAGCGCCAGCAGCGCCGCCACGCCCAGCAGCGCCGCGCGCAGACCGCACGCCGCAAGACCCCGTGCCACGAGACCCCGTGCCGCGACGCCGGTGGCCCGCTTGCGGTGCGTCGCGCACGCACGCCCTGCCCTGATCGATGGCGACACGCGCTCCCCCGGCTCGTCCCCTGACGGTTCCGCTTCCTGCAAAGCGGAAATCCGCGCCCGTTTCAAGCAAAACCGCGCCCCCGCCGCCCGCCGGCCGCCGCCCGCGGCCTCAAGCCTGCGCGATCCGGCGAATTTCCGCCGCGCGCGAAATGGTGTAAGCCGCAGCTTGACCATGGTGCACGGCGCCCGCCGCGCCGCAGCCCGCCGCCCGTTTTCCGGCCCATCCATCCAGGCAAGACCCGATGACCGCGACGCCCGGCGAAATCCATCTGCAGCTCAGCAACATCAAGAATTTCTTCCGCGTCCCCGAGGTCGACCCGTTCGAGGGCGAGACCATCGATCTGTCCGGCATCGACCAGGTGATGGACGCGATGCGGGCACAGAAGGACTGGCGCACCAGCCGGACCAAGGCGGTGATCTGGCTGCCACAGGGCACGGAAGACGACGCGCTCGTGCGCCAATTGCCCCGCGCGGTCGCCACCTATTGCGAGTCCCAGATCCAATATTGCCGCCGCAAGATGCTGGAGGTGCGCCTGGAAGGGCGCCGAGCGCTGCGGGTCGGCGCGCTCTTCCTCGCCGCCTGCCTCGCCCTGTCGACGGCGCTGGACAAGTGGCTCGGCTCGGACAGCCTGCTCGGCTATCTGTTCGGCGAGGGCCTGCTGATCGCCGGCTGGGTGGGGCTGTGGCACCCGCTGGAGCTGCTGCTGTATTCCTGGTGGCCCTATTCCAGCGACATCAAGCTTTACGAAAAGATCAAAGGCATGGAAATGTCGGTGCGGCACGGCACCATGCCGCCGCAGGCGTGATTTTGAAAGCAACAGAAGCGGGCACAGGGGCGGGAATGATCAAGGATCGCGCGGTCAGGGTATTGGTGGGGATCGTCGCGGCGGTCATCGCGTTCGCCGCCATTTCGGAAGCCCAGTCCATCGTCGCCCCGGTGGTGTTCGCTTTGTTCGTCATCGCCATCGTCTGGCCGCTCCAGAAGGCGCTCCAGCGCTACCTGCCGGGCGTCGTCGCCGCGCTCGCGACCCTGCTGGCGACGCTGGCGGTGGTGGGCACCATCATCAGCCTGGTGGTGTGGGGCTTTGCCCGCGTCGGCCAATGGGTGTTCGCCAATGCCTCCCGCTTCCAGGCGCTCTACGGGCAGGCCCACGACTGGCTGGAAGGCCACGGCTTCGTCATGGCCTCCATCATCACCGAGCATTTCGACGTGCGCTGGCTGCTGCTGGTGTTCCAGGACCTGTCGAGCCGCATGCAGAGCCTCGCCAGCTTCCTGGTCGTGACCTTCGTGTTCGTCATCCTCGGCCTGCTGGAGGTGGACATCTTCAAGCGCCAGCTCGCCGGCCTGCGCGGCGGCACGTTCGGCCCGTTCATGCTCGCGGCGGGCGCCGACATCGGCGCGAAGATGCAGCGCTACATGCTGGTGCGCACGCTCATGAGCCTCGCCACCGGCCTCGTGGTGTGGGGCTTCACCCTGGCCTCGGGCATGGAGCTGGCGACCGCCTGGGGGGTCATCGCCTTCTCGATGAATTATATCCCCTTCATCGGCCCGTTCGTCGCCACCCTGCTGCCCACCCTGTTCGCGCTGGTGCAGTTCGAATCCTGGCAGAGCGCGGCGTTCGTGTTCGTGTGCCTGAACGTGATCCAATTCCTCTCGGGCAGCTATCTGGAGCCGCGCATCGCCGGCAAGGCGCTCGCCGCCTCGCCCTTCATGGTGCTGTTCGCGGTGTTTTTCTGGAGCTTCCTGTGGGGCGTGCCCGGCGCCTTCATCGGCGTGCCGCTGCTGATCGCGGGGCTGACCCTGTGCGCCCACCATCCCGCCAGCCGCCCGGTGGCGGACCTGTTCTCCGGCCGCCCACCGCAGGATGAGGCCGCGCCGACCTGAGAGGCCGCACACGGCCCGTTTTCCCCATTGGCGGCATTCCGCGTTAATGCGAAGCCTTTAGGGTCCGATCCACCGATGGGGCTTACGGCAACGACCGAACGGAGGGACGCCATGGACGAAGTCTGCGGAGCCGAAGTGCTGGTGCGCAACCTCAAGGCGCAGGGCGTAAAGCATGTGTTCGGCATTCCCGGCGCGAAGGTGGACCGGGTCTATGATTGCCTGAACGGCTCGGGCATCGAGACGGTGGTCTGCCGGCACGAGCAGAACGCCGCCTTCATCGCCGCCGGTGTCGGCAAGATGACCGGGAACGCCGGCGTGTGCCTCGTCACCTCCGGCCCCGGCTGCACCAATCTCGTCACCGGCTTTGCCACCGCCAATTCCGAGGGCATGCCGCTGGTCGGCCTCGGCGGCTCGGTGCCGCGCGCGGAGATCATGAAGCAGACCCACCAGAGCCTCGACACGGTCAATCTGTTCCGCCCGGTCACGCGCTATGCGGCCGAGATCGAGGCCGGCGAATCCATCGGCGAGATCCTCGCCAACGCCTTCCGCGCGGCGGAATCCGGCCGCCGGGGCGCGGCCTATGTCTCGCTGCCCAACGATGTGATGAACGAGCCGGCGCCGGACCGCGTGCTCACCCCCGCCCGCGTCCCGCGCCTCGGCGCCGCGCCGGAGGAGGAGATCGCGGAAGCGGTGCGCCTGATCGAGGCGGCGCGCCTGCCGGTGCTGCTGCTGGGCATGGACGCGAGCCGCCCCGCCAATGCCGCCGCCGTGCGGGCGCTGCTCGCGTCCCATCCGCTCGCCACCGTGTGCACCTACCAGGGCGCCGGCGTGGTGCCGCGCGCGGCGCTGGATTGCTTCGGCGGGCGCGTCGGCCTGTTCCACAACCAGCCCTCGGATCGCCTGCTCGACGCCGCCGACCTCGTGGTGGCCATCGGCTACAACCCGATCGAATATGACGCGGCCTTGTGGAATGCCGGCAAGACCCGGCCGGTGATCCATATCGACCATGTGATCGCCGCCGTGGATATGGATTACCGCCCGGCGGTGGAATTGTACGGCGACATCGCCGCCACCCTGGCGCGGATCGCCGCCCTATTGCCGCGCCGCCCGCGCCTCGTGCCCCATGCCGCGCTGGATGCGGCCCGGCGCGAGCTGGAGGAGGTGCGGGCCGCCGGCGCGCGGGAAGCCGGCATGCCGATGCATCCCCTGCGCATCATCGCCGACCTGCAACCCTTCATCACCGAGGACGTGACCCTCGCCCTCGACATCGGCTCGTTCTACATCTGGCATTCGCGCTATCTCTACAGCTTCCGGCCGGAGCAATTGCTGATCTCCAACGGCCAGCAGACCCTTGGCGTCGCGCTGCCCTGGGCGATTGCCGCCTGCCTTGCCCGGCCGAACGACAAGGTGCTCTCGGTCTCCGGCGACGGTGGTTTCCTGTTCTCCGCCCAGGAGCTGGAAACGGCGGTGCGCCTCAAGTGCAATTTCGTGCACATGATCTGGCGCGACGGCACCTACAATATGGTCGCGTTCCAGGAGATGATGAAATACCAGCGCCATTCGGGCACCGATTTCGGCGCCATCGACACGGTGAAATATGCCGAGGCGTTCGGCGCCACCGGCTTCCGCGTGGAGCATGCGGACCAGTTCGTGCCGATCCTGCGCAAGGCCATGGAAACGCCGGGGCCGGTGCTGATCGACATCCCGGTGGATTATCGCCACAACATCGCGCTTGGCGCCGCCATGCACGACAATGTCGTCTCGTAAGCGGGGGCCGTCATGCCGACCTTGAAATGCGAGATTTCCCAATCGCTCTCCACCGCGCTTGAGGCCGCCGCCGCGGCGAGCGGGGAGACGATCTCCCACATCGTCTCGCGCGCGCTCGCCGACACGCTCCAGGTGGACCACGGCACGCTGTTCCAGGTCTCCACCTCCGGGGCGCTGGTGGAGGGGCTGTTCCAGGGCGTGGTCTCCGTGGGCACGCTGCGCGAGCACGGGGATTTCGGGCTCGGCACCTTCGTCGATCTGGACGGCGAGATGATCGCGCTCGACGGCGCCTTCTTCCAGATGCGGGGCGACGGCTCCATCCGCCGCGCGGAGGATGCCCAGCAGGTGCCGTTCGCCATCGTCACCCATTTTGCGCCCGAGGCGCCGGTGACGCTGGCGCCGTTCGCCTCCATCCACGAACTGGTGGCGCAGCTCGACGCGCTGCGGCACACGGACAATGTGTTCTTCGCCGTGCGGCTCTCCGGCCATTTCGCGCGGGTGCACAATCGCGTGGCCTGCAAGGCCGGCGCCCATGAGACGCTGGTCCAGGCGACGTCGCATCAGGCCGAGTTCGAGTGCCGCGAGGTGGACGGCACCATGATCGGCTTCTGGACGCCCTCTTATGCCAAGGGCCTCGGCGTGCCCGGCTGGCATGTGCATTTCCTCAGCGACGACCATCGCTTCGGCGGCCATGTGCTGGATTGCGCGGGCGAGGCCATCACGCTCGCCCTGGAGCGGATCGAGGATTTCCGCATCGCCATTCCCGAGAGCGCGGATTTCCTCGCCGCCGATCTTTCCGGCGACACCACCCAGGCGCTCGACACGGCCGAGCGGGTGCAGAAGCCCGCCCCGACCGCCTGAAGCATCCCCGGTCAGGACGTGAGCCGCTCAGGGTGTGAGCGGCTTGTCCTCGATGGAATCCACCCGGTCGGGATAGAACGCGAGATGACCGGCGATCTCGGCCACCGCCGGGAACGGCGCCTCGTAGGTCCACACCGCGTTTTCGCCCCGCGCTCCGCCGGGAATGCTGAAATAGGCGCAATCGCCCTTATAGGGGCAATAGGTGGCGTGATCGGTGCGCGCGAGCGCCGCCATGTCCACGTCCTTGCGGGGAATATAGGCCACGCCGGGATAGGACGCCTCACGCAGCATCAGCGCCTCGCGCGTATCGGCGATCACCCGCCCGCCGGCGGTAACGACAATCCGCCCCGGATGGCGCGACACGGTGATGGGGTGGTCGGGACAGGGCTGCTTCACGGAACGTTCTGCCATGGGATGGGCTCCCTCGTTTCGCGTGCACCGTAGAGCCTGATGCGATCGGGCTCTAAACACGAGTTGGAGACCGCGCGCTCCGATCCGTCGTCTCATGCAAGCCGATCGGCGCGGGCGCCGGGGCCGATCGTCCTGCCTGGCTGACGCCCGTGCGGGAGACATCGGCCAAAAAAAGATCATCGCCCGGGGCGGATTCATTCATGGCGCAGAATTCGCCCGAACCTGCGCCCGGCGGCGCCCACACCCAGGGCCAGCAGGCCGTGAGCGACGATGAGCAGACGCCGGAAGAGCGGATGAATGCCCGGTTCCCGCAGAAGGTGCGCGTCGGCGATCTGATCGGCATCCCGGTCCAGGACTTCGACGACCGCATCCTCGGCTATGTGACCGAAGTCGCCAGGAAGCCGGACGGCGCGATCGTGCTCGTCATGCCGGAAGGCGCATGGTTCGGCCGCGGCGGACGGCCGGTGCCGATCCCCATCGAGACGGTCGCGATCCTCGCGCGGCACATCAACCTGCTGGATATCCCGCGCGAGGACGTGCCGAAACTCGCCACATGGGACCCCGGCCAGGGCAAGCCCATCGACAAGAACGAGATCATTCGGATCGCAATCAGCCGCCGCTGACCCTGGCGCTCGAGGATTGAACGGACCCACAGCGATGAAGATGCATCCCCTTCTCATCCGCATCGTCCATTGGACCAATGCGATCGCGATGATCATCATGATCGGCAGCGGCTGGAAGATCTATAACGACGAAGTCCTGTTCGGATTTCTCCATTTCCCGGACTGGATGGTGCTTGGCATCTGGGCGCAGCACGCCTTGCAATGGCACTTCTTCGGCATGTGGATCCTGATGATCAACGGCCTCGTCTATCTGGCCTATGGCCTGTTCTCCGGCCGCTTCCGGCGCATGCTGTTGCCCATCCGCCCGCGCGAGGTGATCACGGAAGCAATCGCCGCCCTGACCTTCCGCCTCAAGCATACCGACCTCACCCACTACAATGCGGTGCAGAAGGTGCTCTATGTGGGCGTGATCCTGGTCATCATCGTGCAGGTCATCTCGGGCCTGGCGATCTGGAAGCCGGTTCAATTCTCTGTCCTGGTCGCGCTGTTCTCCGATTTCCAGGGCGCCCGTCTCGCGCATTTCATCGGGATGACGGCGATCTGCCTGTTCATGGTGGTGCATGTGATGCTCGCGCTGCTCGTGCCGCGCACCATCCTGGCCATGCTCACCGGCGGCCCGCAGGTGGCCGCAGGTGCGGCCGCAGGTCCCGCCCCCACCTCCCCGACGCCCTGAGCCGAAGGCCCGACGATGATCCGCCCCCGCACCGCCTCCCGTTTTCGTCCGAAAATCCAGCCGGACCAATCGCTTCTGGTGGAGAACCGCAAGCTGGTCGCGGAGATCGACCGGCGCAAGCTGCTGCGCGGGGCGATGAGCCTCGGCGCGCTCAGCTTCCTCACCGGATGCGATATCTCCGATCGCCAGTCGGTGCAGGGCGCGCTGCGGACGGTCTCGTCCTTCAACGATCGCGTTCAGTCCCTGCTGTTCAATCCCAACAAGCTCGCGCCGACCTATTCCGTGGAGCAGGTGGTCAAGCCGCCCCGCTTCAATGCCTATTACGAGATCGAGGACGTCAAGCCCATCGACCTTGCCACATGGAAGCTGGAACTGGCCGGCCTGATTGCCGACAAGCGGCCCTGGACGCTGGATCAAGTGTACGCCCTGCCCGAGCAGGAAATCATCATTAAGCATATCTGCGTGGAGGGCTGGGACTATATCGGCCAATGGTCCGGCCCGAACCTGCGGGACTTCCTGACGCGCATCGGCGCGGACCTGAGCGCCAAATATGTCGCCTTCCACGGCAATGACGATTACATGGAATGCATCGACATGGCCTCGGCCCTGCATCCGCAGACCATCCTCGCCACCAAATATGCCGGCGAGCCCATCACCGACCCGTATGGCGCGCCGTTGCGCCTGCGCACCGCTGTCAAGCTCGGCTTCAAGAATCCCAAATGGATCCGGGCCATCGAAGTGACCAACACCTATCCCGGCGGATTCTGGGAAGATCAGGGCTTCAACTGGTTCGCCGGCCTCTGACCGAACCTCCTCGCCGTCGCCCAGCCGCGGCAGGATCACCGCACGGAACCTCATGGCCACGCCATCCGCCGCGATCCTCTGCGCCCTGCTCGCCCTCCTGCTGTGGGTGCCGCTCGGCTGGCTCATCGCCCGTCGCCTGTCGCTGGGGCGCGACCTGGCCCTGGCCGCGGCGCCAATCCTGGGCTGGGCGGTGCAGGGCCTCGTCGGCCTGCACACCGCGATGCTCGCCGGCTTCGCGCCGGTCGTCATCCTCGCCGCGACCCTGCTGACCGGCGCGGCCGCGCTTCTGCTGCCGGCGCCGAAGGACGGCGAACCCGTCCCGCGCGCCCTGCCGCTCTGGATTTTCGCGGCGGCGGCGGTGGTGGCGATAGGGCCGGCGCTGGCCATCCTGCCCAAGCTCGTGCCGGAAGGCGTCGCGCTGGCGAGCTCCATCTACGACCATGCGAAGATCGCCCTGGTGGACGAGATCGTGCGCACCGGCGTGCCGCCGGCGAACCCCTTTCTCGGCACCGCGCACGGGCCGGGCAGCACGGCTTATTATTATTTCTGGCTGTTCAGCGCGGCCGAGCTTGCGCGCCTTTCGGGCGCAACCGGCTGGGAGGCGGATATCGCCGCCACCTGGTTCACCGGCTTTGCCTCCCTCGCTCTGGTGTGCGGCCTCGCCTTTCGGCTGTCCGGTGGCCGATGGGCCAGCGCGCTGTTCGTGCTCGTCACGGCGCTCGGTGGATCGCTGCGCCCGGTGCTCGCGGCGCTGTTCGGCGCAGATGCGGTCGATGCGGCGCTGGAGCCCGCCACGGGCCTTGCCGGCTGGCTGTTCCAGACCAGCTGGAGCCCGCACCATGTCGCCGCGGGCGCAACCGTGGTGCTTTCGGTGCTGGTGATGGAGCGACTGGCGCACGCGCCTTCGTTCCAGCCTCGCGCCTCGCGCCTTGTCCCTAAGCTGGCCCCGAAATTCGCGCTGGTGCTCGTGCTGGCGCTGCTGATCGCCGCCGGCTTCGAGAGCTCTTTGTGGGTCGGCGGCGTCACCTTCGTGCTCTGCGCCGGCGCGGCGGGGCTCGTGCTCCTGCTCAGCGCCCCAGCCGGCGCCCGCCTTCCTTTTGTGATTGCGGTCGTGATTGCCGGCGCGCTCGCACTCGCGCTCGTCTTTCCCCTGCTGAGCCTGCAACTCGCTGCCGCGTCCGGACGCGGCGGGGGCTTGCCGGTGCTGATCTCCCCGTTCGCCGTCCTCGGCCCGGCGGTGCCCGATGACTGGCGCCGTCTGCTCGACCTTCCGGCTTATTGGCTGGTCCTGCTGGCGATCGAGTTCCCCGCCGTCTGGATCATCGGCGCGCTTGCCGCGTTCCGCCTGAAGGACCCGCTGGTGCCCGCCCTCTCGGCGGCGGCGTTCGCCAGCCTGTGTGGCGGCTGGCTGCTGGTGAGCACGGTGGGCGAGAACAATGATCTGGGATGGCGCGCCGTCCTGCCCGGCCTGCTGATCCTCACCGCATGCGCCGGCGCCTGGTTCGCGCGATGCCTCGCCGGGCGCCGCATCGCCGGGATCGTCGGCGCGCTGGTGCTGGCGTGCCTCGCCATGCCGGACGGCTTCGTCCTGCTGCGCGCCAACGTCGTCGGCGATCTATCGCCCGACGCGGCCCGCTTCCGCGATGCGCCCGCCCTGTGGGCGGCCGTGCGCCGCCATTCAACGCCGCAGGAGCGGATCGCGAGCAATCCCGCCATGACGCGCACGCTCGCGCCCTGGCCCGTCAATCTGTCCTGGGCGCTGCTGGCGGATCGTCGCTCCTGCTTCGCGGGCAATGAACTGACCCTGGCCTTCGCCGCCTTGCCGGCGGACGCGCGCGGCCGGGCATCGGACCTGTTCCAACGGGTTTTTGCCGGAACCGGCAGTCCGGACGATCTTGCGGCCCTGGTGCGCGATTTCGATTGCAAGCTCGTGCTGCTCACGCCGGAAGACGGCGCCTGGAGCCGCGATCCGTTCGCGCGCTCGGCGCTGTTCACGCCCGTGGAGGAGGCCGCGGGCCGATGGCGGATCTATCGCGCCACGGGGCCGGACATCACCAGCGCAGGAACCGCGCGCCCATGAGATAGCCCGCGCCCACCACCAGGGCGATGGCCAGGGAATACCAGACCGCGACGAACAGCGGGCTGTCGTCCGGGCAATGGGAGGCATAGAGCGTCGCGGCGATGCCGCTGGCGGCCAGGCCCGCGAGGGCGCCGGCAAGGCCCGGCCGGGACGGCGCGCCCTCGCGCAGCGCGACGATCAGGCACGCCAGGGGCGCCAGCGCCAGGATCGGAATGACGGTGAGGCAGAAAGCGGCGTTCCGCCCGACCAGGCGCGTGCCCCAGAGCGCTTCCGGCGTCACGACCATTTCCACCATGACGGCCAGGGCCAGCGCGATGGGCAGCGCGATGAGCAGGAACGCCCATGGCCCGATCCCCGCCCCCGGGCGGCCGATCCGCGTAACGGCACCGGCCGCGCCCAGCAACAAGGCGAACGCGTACAGGAATTTGAACAGGAAGCGCGCGCTGCCGCCCGCGGCCAGAAGGTCCGGCCGCACACCGACGGCGAGGGCGAAAAGCAGCGTGGAGACCAGCGCTCCCAGGCTGAACGCCAGCGCCAGACGGCTCGACAGCTTCCAGGTTACGGCGGCGTCCTGCGCCAGCACTCCGATCAGATCGTCCGTCTTCACACATTGCCTCGATATGCCGCCGCGAGGGTTCGCAAGGCCCGATGCAAGGCCACGCGCACTGCGCCTTCGCTCATGTTCAAGCGACCCGCGGTTTCCCGCACGCTGGTTCCGTCAACCGATATGGAACGAACGATATCACGTTGCGGGTCCTTCAAGGTACTCAGGATCCGGTCAATATCGTGCGCCTGCGTGCCGTCGGTCGGCTCGGCCGCTTGCAGCACGTCGGACAGATCCTCGATGGGAATATTGATATGCCGGCCCCGGCGCCGCAACGTATCCACCATCTTGTTGCGGACGATGGCCGAAAGCCAGGGACCGAGCGGGCGGCTCTGGTCCCAGGTGCCGCGCTTGAGGTGGATCGCCAGCAGGACTTCCTGGACCACGTCCTCGGCATCGCTGCGCGGCGAGCCGTAGCTGTCGCAGCGCCGGCGCGCCATGGCGCGCAGATGCGGGGTCAGGGCGTGCAGGAAATCGCGATAGGCGGCGGCATCGCCGGCGATCGCGGCGCGCATCAGATCCGCCCATTCCTGTTCGCGCGATGCGAGCGTCATGCAAGCGCATCCCGCGCGCCATCGGCGGTCTCGTCCAGCAGGGCCAGGGCCGGGCGCACCAGCCCTTCCAGCAGCGCGCGCTCCGGCCGGTTGCGCGCGAGCACCCGCAGGCCGAGCAGGACCCCGAGCAGAAGGCGCCCGATATCCTCGGCGGACTGGCGGCGGGCGATCGTCCCCGCCTCCTGTCCGGCCAGGGCGCAGTGCCGGAAAAACCCCTCCACCTGCACGAGGACCTCCGTCACCACCCGCTGGAATTCGGGATCATAGGGCGAAACCTCCAGCGCCGAATTGACCAGCATACAGCCGCGGCGGCCCTGATCCTCCACCGAGCGGTCGACGATCTCCTTGAAGAAAGCGCCGATGGCCTCGCGCGGCGGCAGGGCCGCGAACCGGCCGACGCGGTCCGAGAAGCTGAGCTCCACATAGCGGTCGAGCGCCCGGCGATAGAGCGAGCGCTTGTCGCCGAAGGCGTTATAGAGGCTCGCATTGGTGATCCCCATGCGCGTCGCGAGATCGCGCACCGACGTCGCCTCGTAGCCGCGCTCCCAGAAGCACTCGACGGCGGCGCGCAGTGCGACCTCCTCGTCGAATTCCCTCGGCCTGGCCATGGCTGATACCGATCTCGCGCTGCACCCGCCTCGGTTTTAGAGCGCCAGATCTAAAATGCAACACGCCCCCGCGCCTGCGCGGCCCAACCGGTCCAAGCGGAGCGAGGGACCGCGCGGGATTTCTGCCTCGCCGAGCCGAGAATATTCGGGCTGCTTGCGTCCTGCTTGCCAAGACGCGCGATGCAGGGGGCCGGAGCGCTCCAAGTGTCGCGGGCCACCGACGTCACGCCCGCAGCCGCGGCGTAGGTCACCCAGCGGCGCGGCGCTCGGGACACTGCGCGATTAGGTCCAGCCCGAGATTATTCCCGGCGCGCGATCCGGGCGCTATATCCGCGCCAGCTGTTCGGCTTCGAACCAGTTCAGCAATCCGGTGTCCGGCGCGCAGTTGAAATATTCGAAAAGCTGCCCGCCGTCAGGCAGGACATAGACTTCGTGCCAGGTCCGCAGCTGGTTGGTTGCCCCGTAATGGGCATAGCGCTGGATCGCGGCGCCGAAGATGGCGGCATGGGTGGCATGCCCCTCCGCCCAGCGCTCCATGTGGTGCAGGGACAGGAAATAGGCCAAAGCGTGCTCCTCCGGCACCGGCGCCCCGTCCGATGTCACAGTCCCCTGCCAGCGCAGGGCAAGGCACCCGGTGGGCAGCGGATTTTCAGCCAGGAAGTTCATTCCGGCCTCCAACGGAACCCGCAGCTTGGCTTCATAATCGGCCAGTTGCTCGCCATCCATCCGGCCCCAGGTGTTGGCGGAGCGGATGACGGCGAGATTGGCCGGCACGCGCACCCGCCAGCGCTCGCCGAAGCCCGCGCGGTCCGCATGGGCAGCCGGCGCGCCGGCCAGCGGGGATTCCAGCGGATCGGCGGCGGCCAGGGGGATGCGGTCGCGCATGGCGCCGTAATAGCCGCAATAGGGCGTCGGGAAGAGCTCCACGTCGGGACTGCGCATGAGGCCGGCGGGATAATCCTTCCAATAGATGCTTTCCTGCCGGTCGCGCGGCACGGCGAGCATCTCCCGCCAGCTGCCGAAAGGCCCGCTGAGCCGCTCCGGCGCGTCCCACCACGCCTGCGCCGACGCATCGGCCCACCAGGCGCCGAAGCGGGCCTCGCTCACCCAATAGGCGCAGATAACCTGCTCCACATGGCCGCTCGCCAGGCGCGACCGGGCGTAGTCGACGCAGCTGGGACCGGACGGGTGCCCCAGAAGATGTGCCCGCACCCAATCGTGCAGCGGGTGATGCGCCAACGCTTCGGGCATTGCCGCCTGCGCCCCGAAAAAGGCGACGCGCAAGCCGGTCTCCCCGGCGGGAAGCAGGAACGACCAGCGCTGCACCGCCGGCGAGAAGCCGGGAGGCTTGCGCAGCGGCGCGATCCGCTCCTGCGGCCCGACGGCCTCGGCGGGCGCAGCATCCAGAAACCTCGGGGCCTCCTGCCCCGTGGCTGCCTGCGGTCGAATGGCGATACCGCCCATGGCTCGGTCCCTCGTTTCCTGACGCGCGTCGCCAGCATGCACCAGGCGCACCGCCGGCACAGGTGGCAAAGATCGCAAAAGCGCCTGCGCAAAAGCAGACCGTTGGCGGGGAGCGTTCAATGCACCCCGAAATAGGCGCGATGCAGCTCGGCGTCCCCGCGCAGGGTCGCGGTGTCTCCCGACGCGACGACGCGGCCCTGGGAGAGCACGTAGCCGTGATCCGCCACATCCAGCGTCTGGCGCACATTCTGCTCCACCAGGAGGATGGTCAGGCCGCTCTCCTTCAGCCGCCGCACGATGTTGAACACCTCGGCGACGAACAGCGGCGACAGGCCGAGCGAGGGCTCGTCGAACACTACCAGCTCGGGCTCGGTCATCAGCCCGCGCGCAATGGAGAGCATGGAGCGCTCGCCGCCCGACAAGGTGCCCGCCAGTTGCGCGCGGCGCTCCTTCAGGCGCGGGAAGATGGCGAACATCTCCTCCATGCGGGCCGCCACCTTGCGCGCATCGCGTTGCAGCAGGCCGCCGACCTGAAGATTTTCAACGACGCTCATGCGCGGAAGGACGCGGTTGCCCTCGGGCACGACGCCGATGCCCAGCGCCACGATCTTGTGGGGCGGCAGATCGTTGAGCACCGTGTCGCCGAACCGCACCTCGCCCGAGCGCACCCGGTTCAGGCCCAGGATGGTGCGGATGAGGGTGCTCTTCCCGGCCCCGTTCGCCCCGAGGATGCAGGTCACCTGCCCCGGCGCGACGGCGATGGAGACCTGCTTGAGCACGTCCGCGCGGTCGTAGCCAGAGGTGACCGCGGCGACGTCCAGGCTGCGGGTGGCGGAAACAGTCCGGCTGGTCAATGTCCGCTCCCCAGATAGGCGGTCTGCACTTCGCCGTCCTCGATCATGGCGTCGAAGCCTCCGTCGAAGATCTTGCGGCCGAAGTTCAACACGACGCAGCGGTCGGATACGCGGCGGATGACATCCATTTCGTGCTCAACCAGGATCACGGCGAGATCGGGCGCCTCGCCGCGGAAGGCGAGCAGGTCGTCCATGAGGCGGCGCGTCTCGTCGGGCGTCATGCCGGCGGACGGTTCGTCGAGGAGCAGCAGGCGGGGACTGGCGATCAGCGCCCGGCAGATCTCCACGCGCCGCCGGTCGATCATGGTGAGGTCGCCCGCCGGGCGGAACAGCGCGTCGCCGAGCGCCGGGTTGAAGCCGCGCGACAGATGAAGCGCGCGCTCGATGGTGGCCTCGATGTCGCTCCGCAGCCGGCGGCGGCGCAACAGCGTTCCCACGAGGCCAAGCGGCTTGTTGCGCAGGACCCCGAGCGCGATGTTGTCGAACACCGTCTGGTCCAGCATGAGGCGGCAGCGCTGGAAGGTGCGCGCGACCCCGGCCCGGCCGATGGACTGGGGCGACTTCGCATAGATGTCCTCGCCGGCGAGCACCGCCGTGCCGCCGGAAGGATTGTAGAGACCGGTGATCACGTTGAAGAAGGTGGTCTTGCCCGAACCGTTCGGTCCGACGAGGCCGAGGGTCTCGCCGCGTCCCACATGGAGGTCCAGCCCGTCGAGCGCCAGGAGGCCGCCGAACCGCTTCGACAGTCCCGTGCAGTCAAGAAGCGCGCTCATGAGGCGCCTCCCGCACGGGCGCCGAGATCACGCAGCGGCCGCGGCAGCATGCCGGATGGCCGGAAGCGCAGGATGGCAATGACCACCACCGCGAAGATCAGGAGCCGGTATTCCTGGATCGACTGCAATTTCTCCGGCAGCACGATCATGACCGCGCCGGCCAGGATGGCGCCCCAGAAATTGCCGAGGCCGCCGAGCACGATGATGGACAGCATGATCAGCGACTCGCCGAAGCCCGCGCCGTTGGGCGTCACGAAGCCGTTCATCATGCCGTAGAGCGCGCCGGCGGCGCCGATCATGCCGTTGCCGATCAGGAAGGCGGTGGCCTTCCACCGAGCGGGGGACAGGCCGAAGGCGGAAGCGGCGATCTCGTCGGTGCGCACCGCGTCCATGGCGATGCCGATCCAGGAGCGCTCCAGCATCCGCCCCGCCAGGAAGGTCAGCGCGAACAGCAGCACGCCGGCAAGGGCATAGGGCAGATAGAAGGAGACATCGACCCCGGCGATGGTCGAGACGTCGCCGAAATCGAAGCCGAAGGGTGCGAAGCCGGGGATTTTCATGCCCTGCGGCCCGCCGAACGTATCATTCACTTCCAGCAGCGTGCGCAGCAGCACGCCGAAGGCGATGGTGACCAGGGCCACGTAATGCCCGCGGGTGCGCAGCACCGGCAGCAGCATCAGCACGCCGATCAGCGCCGTCGCCACGCCGCCCGCCGCCAGCACCAGCAGGTGCGGCAGGGCGGTATGCCCGGCGAGCACGGCCGCCGTATAGGCGCCGATGGAGAAGAACGCGGCGGCGGCGAAATTGGCGATGCCGCCGAACGCCATCTGGATATTGAGCCCGACGCACGCGGCGGCATAGAGCGCGACGGTGGCGACCATCAGGAGGGCGTAATGGTCCTCCCGGAAGATCCAGAGCAGCGCCAGCGTGGCAAGCAGAGCCGAGGTGTTGGCGATGCTCGCCTCGCTGCGGCAGGCCCGCGTCAGCGCCCGGCCCGCCCGCGAGCGATCGAGCGCGACCACCGCGACGAGGAAGCCGACGACGATGAGCCCCGTTTCCCATTGCTGCTTGGCATGGAGCAGCCAGCCGAGCGCGGCGAAGGCGGCGAGCGGCAGTCCGGCGGCGGCGGCGCGCGCAAGAAGGCGCCCGGCGGGCGGGATGCCCATGCGCGAGGTTTCGATGTTGGTTGAGCTCATGGTCAGACCCGCTCGCTCGAGCGCTCGGCGATGAGGCCGGTGGGGAACAGGCCGATCAGCGCGATGACAACCGCGAACGCCACCACATCCTTGTAGGCGCTGGCCGTCGGCACGGCGATGGTGACGAGCGTCTGCACGAAGGCGAACAGGAAGCCGCCGAGGATCGGGCCCAGCAGGCTCCCCAGCCCGCCCACCACGGCGGCGGCGAAGCCGATGACGCCGAGCACCAGGCCCATGTTGAAATTGATCTCGCGATAATAGAGCCCGAGCATCAGCCCGGCCACGGAGGCCAGCGCCGAGCCCAGCGCGAAGGTGCCGAGCACGGTGCGGCGGAAGTCGATGCCGGCGAGCCGGGCCACGTCCGCGTCCTGCGCCACCGCGCGGATGGCAAGGCCGAGGCGGGTGCGGGTGATGAGGAGGTGCGTCGCCAGGATGATGGCGATGCCGGCCAGGAGAATGGCCACGCTGTCGAAGCCCACGCTGAACGCGCCGGCGGAGATTTGCCATTGCGGCAACAGGACGGGAAACGGCTTGGGATTGCCCCCGTTCGGCACGCCGAGGCGGATCGCCTCGCGCAGGATGGTGCCGGCCATCAGCGTGGCCAGCAGCACGTTCACCGGCGGGGCGTTGCGGAGCGGGAGCACGAAAGCGCCCCCGATCACCACCCCGGCCAGGCTGCCCGCCGCGATGGCGGCGAGCAGGCCGAACACCAGGGCCAGCCCCGGCATGTCGACCAGCAGTCCGACCACCGAGGCTCCCCCCAGGGCCGCGAAGGCCCCGACGCTCACCACGTCGCCGTGCGAGAACTTGATCACGTCCAGCACGCCGAAGAACAGCGAGAAACCCACCGCGACCATCGCGTAGACCATGCCCAGCATCAGCCCGTTGAACAGGTGCTGGGCGAGAATGCCTATATCCATGCGCGCGCTCCGGACGGGGACGAGGGGACCCGGCGCGGCATCACTTGCCGGCCAGCTTGCGCTTGCCGGAGGCATAGTCGCTGTCCGGCCAATAGACCCACTTTCCGTCCTGAACCACGTAGACGTTCGCATCCACGAGGTTCTGGCGATGGTCGTCGAAATTGATCTCGCCCACGAGGGCCATGTAGCCCTTGGTGCCATTGAGCACCTCGGTGACCTTGGCGCGGTCGGGGCCCACCTTCTCCACAGCGTCCATGATCAAGGTGGTGGCGGAATAGGCGAACGGGCCATAGGCGTCGGGGTCCTCGCGGAAGCCCGCCTTGGCATAGGCGTCGGCGAACGCCTTGCCGCTGGCATAGCGCGAGAGCGGCGCGCCATTGTGGAACGAGATGGTGCCTTCGGCCGCCTGCGCGGCGCCCTCGATGAAGCCGGCGGTCATGATGCCCGACACGCCCGCCATGCGGGATTCGATGCCGAGCCGGTCCATTTGCGAGCGCACGCGCACGCCGAGCGGGGTCAGGCCGCCGACGAACACATAGTCCGGCTTCAGTTCCTTGATGCGCGTCAGCTCGGCCGTGAAGTCCTGCTGGTCCGGGCTCACCGGGAAGGTCGCCAGGATCTCGCCGCCGGTGGGCTTCAGGAATTCGGAGAAATACTTGTTCTGGCCCTTGCCGTAGTCGGTGGTGTCGTGGATGACGACGAAGGTCTTTGCGCCCTGCTCGGTCAGGAACTTCGCGGCGAGCCGGCCCTCGTTGATCATCGTGCCGTTGACGCGATGGATCTGCTTGTAGTCATTGCCATAGGTGATCTCGGGCAGGATCGCGCCCCACACCACGACCGGGAACTTGAACTTCGCATAGGTATCCACGGTGGCGATGCCGACCGCCGAGCAATAATGCGTCACGCCGGCCGTGATGGTGCGGTCGGACGCGGCCTTGGTCGCGACCTGGATGCCGATATTCGGCTTGCATTCGTCGTCGAGCACCACGAGTTCATAGGTATATTTCGCGTTCGGATCTTCATTGCGCTGCTGCACGGCCAGCTGCGCCGAATTGCGGCCGCCCATGCCGGCGGCGGCATTGCCGCCGGTCAGCGGGCCGATGAAGGCGATCTTCACCGTATCCTTGGCCGCGGCGACGGGCGGCACGGCGAAGATGGCGAGACCCGCGAAGAGCAGGCCCACGAGCTTGGAAGTCATGTTGGTTCCCCTTCATTCTGGTTGAGGCGACCATATCCAGGGGGATTGCACCTGGGCACTGCGGAAAGCTGCAAAGGCGTCTGCACATGCTCCGGCCAACGATTGTGCAGGCCGTGCCCATTCATTGGACACTTGCGCCGGTTTCCGGGCCGGGCGTGTGCCGCCCGGACCGCCGGAACCTTGGGCCCCGCGGCCTTTCCGACGCAAATGGCCCCCGCGCAGCGATGATCATCGAGGCGGCACGGCGCCGTGCAGCCCGCCAGACGGTGCGTGGCTGCACGCCGCGTTGCACGGATGCATGCTCAACGCTCCCCGGCACGGATGCTATCCCGGCGGCATGTCGCGCCGCGTTCGGCACGGGCGCGCCCAGGCTCGCGCCGTTCGACCGGCCATCACCGAGGTCCCACATGGTCAAGCTTCCCCGCTTCAAAGCCGCTGCCGTCCATGCCGCCCCCATTTTCCTGGACAAGGCGGCGACGACCGAGAAGGCGATCTCGATCCTGCGCGAGGCGGCGCGGCAGGGCGCGGAGTTCGTCGCGTTTCCCGAGACCTATATTCCCGCGTTTCCCGTGTGGGCCGCGATCTGGGCGCCGATCCAGAACCACGATCTGTTCGCCCGCATGGTGGAGGAATCCGTATTCGTCGACGGCCCGGAAGTGGAACTGCTTCGACGCGAGGCGCGCCGCCTCGGCGTGTTCGTATCGATCGGCGTCAGCGAGCGTTCGAGGGCCAGCGTCGGCTGCATCTGGAACACGAACCTCATCATCGGCGATGACGGGGCGATCCTGGTTCATCACCGCAAGCTGGTGCCCACCTTCTACGAGAAGCTGGTCTGGGCGGCGGGCGACGGCGAGGGCCTGCGCGTCGCCGACACCCGGATCGGCCGTCTCGGCACGCTGATCTGCGGCGAGAACACCAATCCCCTGGCCCGCTATGCCCTCATGGCGCAGGGCGAGCAGGTGCATGTGTCGAGCTGGCCGCCGATCTGGCCGACGCGCCCGCCCTCCGGCGGCGGCAATTTCAACAATGTGGCCGCGAACCGCATCCGGGCGAGCGCACACTCGTTCGAGGCCAAGGCCTTCGGCATCGTGACCGCCGGCTATATGGACAAGGCCATGCGCGACGCGCTCGTGGAGCGCGACCGGACGGTCGCCGCGGTCCTGGACGAGACGCCCCGTGCGGCTTCCTTCTTCGTCGCGCCCACCGGCGACCAGATCGGCGAGGTGTTGCAGGATGAGGAAGGCATTCTCTACGCCGAGCTCGACCTCGCGCGCTGCGTCGAGCCGAAGCAGTTCCACGACGTGGTCGGCTATTACAACCGCTACGACGTCTTCGACCTGAAGGTTCACCGCGTGCGCCAGGCGCCGGCGGCGTTCGTGGATGCCCCGCGCGACGGACGCGGGCAGGAGGCCGGAGCGCCGCTCGACGCGTCGTCCGCGCAGGGCGACCTCGCCCCCTCCTAGGGGGCCGGGTATTGATGCTTGCCACGGGCCTCCTCTTCTCGGGATGATGCCCGGGTCTGCAGGCGAGTCGGCGGTCCCCTTCGTGTTCAACTGGAACGATCTGACCTTCTTCCTCGAACTGGCGCGCCAGAACCGGCTGATGCCCGCGGCACGCCGGCTCAAGGTCGATCATACCACCGTGAGCCGCCGCATCTCCGAGCTGGAGAAGGATCTTGCGATCAAGCTGTTCGATCGCAAGCCGGATGGTTTCGTGCTGACCGAACAGGGCCACCGCCTGTTCGCCATCGCCGAGCGGATCGAGCAGGACGCCGCGGAGATCCAGGAAACGCTCATCGCGGCCCCCAGTTCGCCAACGGGGCGGGTCCGCGTCGCCTCCATGGAGGGGATCGGCGCCTTTTTCCTGGCGAAGGTGTTCGCCGAATTCGCCCTGAAGGAGCCCGGCATCGTTGTCGAGCTGGTCACCGAGCGCCACCTGATCAATCTGACGAAGCGGGAGGCGGACATCTCCATCGGCTTCGTGCCGCCCACCGGGCAGCGCCTGGTGGTGCGCAAGGCCGGCTGCATGCGCCTCGCCCTGTTCGCCTCCGCCGAGTATCTGGCGGCGCATGGCATGCCGCTGCAGCCGAAGGATCTCGCCGGCCACGTCTTCGTCGACTATATCGAGGATCTCGTGTCCATCCGCTCCGTGCACTGGCTGCTGGACGTGCTGGACCCGCCGGCCGTCGCCTTCCGCTCCACCAGCATGCACGCCCAGCAGAACGCGGTGGCCGCCGGCGCGGGCATCGCCCTGCTGCCGCTGTTCTCGGCCAAGTCCAACGACCGGCTGGTCCCCATACTGCCCGAGGACGTGGTGGTGATGCGCGACATCTATGTCTCGGTCCATGAGGACCTGGAATATATGACCCGCATCCGCGCGGTGATGCGCCACCTGACGCAGGTCTTCCAGCGGGAAGCCGCTTTCCTGACCGAGTTCTGAAGGCCCGAGCGCTGAAGACCCGGTCGCTGAAGACCCGGTCGCTAAGGACCGTGTTCCGAGGGGCGCGGTGGCAGATGTTGAGCGCGCTTTTGCGGCTCGGTCCCGACGCGCACCCCGACGCTATCATACTCAGGTATGAACCCGTCGCATCAGCTCTGCGGCACGATAAGTTCTAGAAATAACAATCGCTTAGGCGCATCGATCGCCGAAACCTTCCGCGCGCTTAATACCTTCGCATGAATTATCCGCCGTCACGGTGAGGGTAAATACAAGTCCGTCGCCGGGAACAACACGGGCAAGTAACTGCCTCGCTGCTCCAGTCGGCAGCCGGGCATGCCTGGCTCTCGCAACAGTCAGTCAGGAATTCAGCCATGTCCCTTCAAGTCAAACTCGCCACTCTTCTGCTCGGAGCCACTATCATGACGCAAACCGCCCATGCTGAGGACATCGCCACGGACACCCGTCTCGATCCCGCCGTTCGCTCGTTCCTGGTCGAGCTGAACAAGGACCCGAGCCCGTTCTGGAAGCTCCCGCAGCCCCAGCCGCAGGACATCCTCACCGGTCTCCAGAACAAGTCGACCGTCGATATGTCGGGCGTGACGACCACCGAACGGACGATCACGCAGGACGGCAAGACCGTGAAGATCTACATCATGAAGCCGGACCATGTGGCCGCCAAGCCAGGCATCCTGTTCTTCATGCACGGCGGCGTCTGGATCGTCGGCAACTTCAGCAACCATCAGCGCCTGCTGCGCGACCTGGTTGTCGGGTCGGGACAGATCGGCGTCTTCGTCGAATACACCCCGCTGCCGCAGGCGAAGTTCCCGACGCAGCTCGACGAATCCTATGCGGCGCTGACCTGGGCCGCCAAGCATGCCGATGAATTCGGTGCCGACGGCAGCCGCATTGCGGTTGCGGGCAACTCCGTCGGCGGCGACATGACCGCCGCGATTTCGCTCATGGCGAAGGATCGCAACGGTCCGAAGATCTCCTACCAGGTGCTGATGATCCCGGCGACCGACGCGAGCGTCGACACGGCCTCCTATCACGAATACGGTGAAGGCCACTTCCTCGCCCGTGACTTCATGAAGTATGGCTGGGACCTCTATGCTCCCGATGCCAAGACCCGCGACAATCCCTACGTTTCGCCGCTCCGCGCCAGCAACGAAGAGCTGAAGGGTCTGCCGCCGGCGCTGGTGATCACCGCCGAAAACGATCCCCTGCGGGACGAGGGCGAGGCCTACGCCCGCAAGCTCAAGGAGGCCGGCGTCGAGGTCGCCGCGGTTCGCTACAACGGTACGATCCACGACTTCGTCCTGCTGAACGCGCTGCGGCATGTGCCCTCCACTGAGGCCGCCATCCAGCAGATGACCGACGGCATCCGCGAGCACCTCTCGAAGTAAAAGGCAGGGGTGTCGCGCGGTAGCGCGGCACCCCTGACCGCATCGACACGCACACCCAATCCGACCCCAAAGCATCACTCCTGTCGTTCGTGACGACCAAGGACGGTACAGAGATTTTCTACAAGGACCGGGGCGCGAAAGCAGCGGCCTTAATTCGTCGACGCAGTAGGGCGGAACGAAGGTGTCGCGTTCGCCACGAACGAGCAGGGTCGGGCAACGGACCTCAGCCAGCTCAGGCCGCTGATCGAACGCCAAGAGCTCCTGGAAGATCGACCAGATATGCCTCGGCTCAATCGTGTCGAGCGAGCGGAGGAAGCCGCGTACGATCGCCCCGTGGGCACTCACGCCCATCAGGTCCAACAACCGGAGGGCCCAGCGCCGCGGTCCGTCGGGTTCAAGCAGGAGATTGTAGAGGTCGCGACGCATTTGGGCATCGCTGGGATTGAGATGAACGAAGGCATTGATCACCGCGATCCGATCGACCAGTTCCGGATGCCGGGCGGCCAGCATCAGGCCGGCGCGGGCTCCCTTGGAGAGACCGCAGATGGTGATCCGCTCGGCATCGAGATGCCTGCAAAGGGCGCGGATCGACTTCCAATAATCCTTGAACGCCACGTCGCGCCCGTCAGAGTGTCCATGGCCCGGCAAATCGAGCGCCACGACGCGCCGCTCCGCAGAAAATGCTTTCCGCTGCAGTATCCAATTCTCGGCGTTTCCGCCAAGGCCATGGAGAAACAGGAGGACGGGGCCTTCGCCCTCCTGTGTGTAGTGGAGCGTCCGTCCTTCGGTCACGAAGCCGGGCATATCGATCCCATCCCAGACGCCCCCAATAGGTTCCTCTCGATCAGTCTCGGGCACCGGTCAGCAAGAGAGGTTCAGCCTCGACATGCGGGAGTTCCGCGCGCAGCACTTGCGCGGGCGGCGCCGACGTCAAAGCGGCCGAATCGACGATCGGCGTTGCCGGCGGATTGGTCATCAACAGGCGCAGTAGTTCGGGCCGCGAGAAATGGCCAACCGAATCCATCACGCGTTTGCGCATCAGGTTCTGCTTGAGATCGAGATCGGCGATGAGAATTCCTTCGCCCGATCTCAGCGGCGGGACGACGTGGCGTCCCTCGGGATCGATGATCGCGGTCATCGAGCCACCGCGGATCATGTCGGCGGCGCCATGCTCGCCGGAGATCTGAACGACCTGCTCTTCGCTCAGCCAGGCGGTCGCGTTGACCACGAAGCAACCGCTCTCCAATGCGTGGTTACGCATCTGTGTCTCAGTCTGATCGGCAAAGGTCGGACCGAACAGTGAGCCCGGATATTGGGAGACATGGATTTCCTCATGCTGGGCCATGAGCGCGTAGCGGGCGAGCGGGTTGTAGTGTTCCCAGCAGATCAGACCGCCGACGCGGCCGACGGCGGTCTCGACGACCTGTAGCGTCGAGCCATCGCCGACGCCCCAGATCATCCGCTCGTGATAGGCCGGCGAGATCTTGCGGTGCTTGAGCCGCAGTGAGCCATCGGCGTCGATGATGACCAGGCTGTTGTAAAGCGTCCCGTGATCACGCTCATTCACGCCCACGGTGATGACGACGTGATGCTTGCGCGCCGCTGCTGCAAGAGCATCTGACCTGCGCCCCTGATCCTCCTCCAGATTTAGGTAGAGTCCGTCGACACGGAGACGGACGATGCGTGCCTCACGGTTCACAGAGGAACAGATCATTGGGATGCTGAAGGAGCAGGAGGCGGGCGCGAAGACCGCTGACGTTTGCCGCAAGCACGGCATCTCCCCGGCCACCTTCTACAAGTTCAAGGCCAAGTACGGCGGCATGGATGTGTCCGATGCCCGGCGGCTGAAGGCGCTCGAGGATGAGAACGCCCGCCTGAAGAAGCTGCTCGCCGAGCAGATGCTCGACAACGCCATCCTGAAGGATGTCGCCGCAAAAAAATGGTGACGCCCGATGCACGGCGTCAAGCCGTGGCCCACGCCTGTGCCGCGCACGGGGTGAGCCAGCGTCGGGCGTGCAAGGCCCTGGGCGTCGATCGCACCAGCGTGCGCTACCGAAGTGTGCGTCGCGACGATGCAAGTCTGCGGGAGGCCATGAAGGCCGTGGCCGGTGAGCGCCGCCGGTTCGGCTACCGGCGGATCCATGTCATGCTGAGGCGCCAGGGCATTGTCGTGAACCACAAGAAGCTGCGCCGGCTCTACCGGGAGGAGAAGCTCCAGGTGCGCCGGCGCGGGGGACGCAAGCGGGCGCTCGGCACAAGGCGTCCTATCCTGGTGCCGGATCGGATCAATGTCCGCTGGAGCCTCGACTTCGTGTCGGATGCCTTCACGGATGGCCGCCGCTTCCGGGTGCTGGCGGTTGTCGACGACTTCAGCCGGGAATGCCTGGCGCTGGTCGCCGACACCTCGCTCTCGGGCCTTCGGGTGACGCGCGAGCTCGACGCGCTGCTCGCCATCCGGGGCAGGCCTGCGACCATCGTTTCCGACAACGGAACGGAACTGACCTCGATGGCCGTTCTTAAATGGTGCCAGCAGAGCGGCGTCGAATGGCACTACATCGCTCCCGGTAAGCCGATGCAGAACGGTTTCGTCGAGAGCTTCAACGGTCGCTTCCGGGACGAATGCCTGAACGAGACCCTGTTCTCGAGCCTGGGCCAAGCCCGTGCCGCCATCGCCACATGGAAGGAGGACTACAACCTGAACCGCCCTCATTCAGCTCTCGGCAATCGGTCCCCGACCAAGTTCGCCGCAACAATGGCACTGGAAACCCAGGCCGCATGAGGCCAATAATCAACCCTCGGACTCTCGCCTAAACCGGAGGAGAAAAGGGGCTCAGGTCATCCATGCTGCCGTTCGCACTCGCGATGCTTCTCTTCCCGCATGTGGGACGACTGCTCGGTGGCCGGTTCACATCCAGAGGCATCCTCTCACTCGGCCTCGTGCTGGTCGGGATCGGCAATGCCGTGACGGCCTTCGGAGCCCATCTGGGTGCTTGGTCGACCGTCATGACCGGCATGCTGGTGCTGGGCAGCGGCGGCGGTCTTCTCAACGGCGAAACACAGAAGGCGATCATGAGCGTCGTTCCTCGGGAACGCGCCGGTATGGCGTCCGGCATCAGCACGACATCGCGGTTCTCTGGCATCCTCCTGGGTTTTGCGATGCTTAGCGGCATCCTCGCCACTGTGGTTCGCCGCCAGTTTCCCGATCGGAGCGCAGCATTCGGCGACGCCGTCGTCGCTGGCGATCTCCCGAATGCGGTGGCGGGACTGACCGGGTCAGCGCGTGACACCGCGATCGAACAAGCAAGAACGGCGTTCTCGCACGGCTTCTCGACGGCGCTACTGGTTGTAGCGGTTTTCGCCCTGGTCTCTTCGCTAGCGATCAACCGACTGATGCGCGACCCGAAGCATCTATAAGGGCTCCATTTACGGTCGAGAACCGGACAATGGTCTGGCAATAGCAAGAATATGAAACGCCCACGCCGATTTCAGCGAACGCAACAGTTGCTCGCCGCATACGACTCGTCGTCTGGGCTCTATTTCGATGCCTGACGTCGCCCTGGATCTTCGCTTTCTTCGTCATGCCATGGCGGTGGCAAATACAGGAAGCTTCCGGCAAGCGGCGCTAACACTCGGTGTTCCTCAGACCTCGGTAAGCCGTCGGATAAATATGCTGGAGCATCGTCTCGGCTTTTCTCTATTTGAGAGGTCGCGGAACGGAGTGCTTCTCACCCGCGCCGGCGAGCGCTTCTTGTCCGAAGCAGCAAAGGGAATTAACCACTTTGATCGCGCCGTGCAGTTGGCTGCATCCGCTAGCGACGGCGAGCGTGGCGCGATCCATCTCGGGATCATCGCCTCCCTCAATTCAGGCTATCTCCGAGAACTCCTCGCCCTGTTCAGACGAAAGCATGGGGATGTCGACGTGGTGGTTCATGAAGCCACCCCGCAGGAGAACTTGCATTCGATGATTGTGGGCGATCTCGACGTCGCGTTTGCGACGGGCGTGCCCGACGTCCCTGGGTATCTTACTGAACTGTTTTGGACGGAGCAGGTCTGCGTTGCCATGCCGCGCGATCACCCGCTTGCTGACCACGCTGAAATTGGATGGGACGACATTCGCAATGAGCGCTTCGTTGTCAGCGATGGAGGCGCCGGGCCGGAGATTCATGACTACCTCGTCAAGCGACTCAGCGGACTGGGCTTTCGTCCTAACGTGAGCATCCAGCCCGTCGGCCGAGAAAGCCTGCTGAATCTCGTCGGGATAGGCTACGGGTTAAGCTTGGTTAGCACATCGTCGCTAGGAACGCCGGCGGCCGATGTGATTATTCGGCCGATCAATGACAATAAGGAATTCCTCGAATCCAGTGCGATTTGGTCGTCGCGGAATTCGAATCCCGCACTACACAGACTCATCGCCGTGGCCCGCGCTATGCGAAACATCAAGGTGGCACGGATGAACGGAGCGGCATTCCTGTTGCTCGTCGCTTGGACAGGAATCTTGGCTGACCAGCCGCAGCAGATCTTCGACATGCTGGCTTGATCGTCGCCCCACGCGATCCTTTCGGAAGCCTTGCTCCAATGCAGTGGCCGACAGTGCGTTGAGAGCAGCTAGTGACGGTTTAGCAAAATGATCGCTCAGAAAATTCGACGGCTCTGAGACGCACCCTCTTCGTCGGTCAGAGGATGAATCAAAGTGTGAGCGCCTTCACACGAAAATGGCGCACCCGACACGATTCGAACGTGTGGCCTCCACCTTCGGAGGGTGGCGCTCTATCCAGCTGAGCTACGGGTGCCTGTTGCTTACGCAGTGCTTACGCGAAATTTTTGCGAGTGTGAAGCTGTGAAGGTCGATCTCGCAAAGTCCTGTATTCTAAGTGCTTTTCGAACTCCTTGTTTCCATAGCCTCACTTGACACGCGCCTTCGGAGGGCAGCGCTCTATCCAGCTGAGCTACGGGTGCTTGCACAGAGGGGAAATGCTCTAACCCATCCCCTGGCGATTGACAATCGTCGGGGGCGCCGGGCGGCGCCTTGTGCACATGGCCGATGGGCGCGCGGGAGGGCGTTCACCCGGGCAGGCTCAGCCGGCAGGCCCCCGGCAGGGGGACCGCACAGGCACGTGGGGAGCGGGAACAGGCGCGCGGGCACAGGGGCGCGGGCGCGCCCGGCCGCGGCGGAAAGTGGAGGCGAGCGGCGCGTGCGCCGCCGTTATCGCGGCGGGCTGGAAGGGGCGTTGCTCCATTCCTGCGCCTCGGCGGTGCCGGTGCGCGAGTCATAGAGGCAGGCGAAGGTCGCGGCCTGGTTCTTCATGTGCGGCTGCGGCCAGTGGCCCTTCACAAGCACCAGAACATGGGCGGCGAACATCACAGGCGCGCCTTCCACACGGGCCTTCGCGAGCCCGCTCGCCGCAAGGCAGGCCGTGCGCGCCTTGCCCTCCAACTCGGCCCAGGCCGCCGGCGAGGACGCGTGCGCCGGGGGCGCGACCAGAGCCAGCAGCGCGGCAAGGAAAGGCAAGGAGGCAAGGACAGGCAGGACGGCAGCTCGCCGAGCGGCAGAGCCTTGGGCGGCCGCGCCAAGCAAACGAACGGATGTCATGCGCGCGCATCCTCCAGGATCATGGCGGCCCCCTTCTCGCCGATCATGATGGCCGGGGAATTGGTGTTTCCGGAGGTAATGGTGGGCATGATGGAGGCATCCACCACCCGCAGCCCGTCGATGCCGATCACCCGCAGCCGCGCATCCACCACCGCCATGGGGTCGGAGGGCAGGCCCATCTTCGCCGTGCCCACAGGGTGGAAGATGGTGGTGCCCACATTGCCGGCCGCCGTCGCAAGCGAGGCGTCATCGTCCCCCACCGCCGGACCGGGCAGGATCTCTTCCGGCCGATAGGGCGCGAGCGCCGGGCGCGACACGATGCGGCGGGCGACGCGGATCGATTGCGCCGCCACCGTGCGGTCCTCCTCGGTGGAAAGATAATGCGGCTGGATCGCCGGCGCGGTCGCGGCATCCGCCGTCTTGAGGCGGATCGTGCCGCGCGAGGTGGGGCGCAGGTTGCACACGCTCATGGTGAAGGCGGGGAAGCGGTGCAGCGGGTCGCCGAACTTGTCGAGCGAGAGCGGCTGCACGTGGAATTCCAGGTTCGCCCGGTCCTGCGTCGCATCCGAGCGGGTGAAGATGCCGAGCTGGGACGGCGCCATGGTCAGCGGCCCGCGCCGCAGGAAGGCATATTCCAGCCCCATGCCCGCGCGCCCGACCAGCGAATGGTAGCGCTCGTTCAGCGTGCCGATGCCGGAGACCTTGAACACCAGGCGCAATTGCAGATGGTCCTGAAGGTTGGAGCCGACGCCGGGCTTGTCCAGCACGGTCGCGATGCCGTTCGCCTGGAGGTGCTCGCCCGGCCCGATGCCGGAGAGCATGAGCACCTGCGGCGAGCCGAGCGCGCCGGCGCACAGCACCACCTCGCGCCGGGCGGTCAGGGTGCGCTGCCCTTGCGGGGTGCGCAGCACGATGCCGGTGGCGCGATTGTCCTCGATACGCACCTTCTCCACATGGCCGGCGGTGATGAGATCGAGGTTGCGCCGTGACAGCACCGGCTTCAGGAAGCCGCGCGCCGCGCTCCACCGCAGGCCGCGCTTCTGGTTCACGTGGAAATAGCAGGAGCCTTCGTTGTCGCCGGTATTGAAATCCGGGATGGCGGCGATGCCGTCCTGCGCCGCCGCGTCGCGCACTTTGTCGAGAAGCGGCCAGGTGATGCGCGGAAACTCGACATGCCATTCCCCGCCTGTCGCATGATGGGCATTGGGGCCGAGGAAATGGTCCTCGTGCTTCTTGTAGAGCGGCAGCACATCGTCCCAGCCCCAGCCGGGCAGGCCGAGCTGGCGCCAATGGTCGTAATCGGCCGCCTGCCCGCGCATGTAGATCATGGCATTGATGGCCGAGCAGCCGCCGATGGTCTTGCCGCGCGGATAGGAGAGCACGCGCCCGTTCAGCCCGGCCTCGGGCTCGGTCTTGAAGCACCAGTCCGCGCGCGGATTGCCGATGGCGAACAGATAGCCCACCGGAATGTGGAACCAGATCCAGTCGTCCTTGCCGCCGGCCTCGACGATGGCGACTCGCACATTGGGGTCCGCCGAGAGGCGGTTCGCGACCACGCAGCCCGCCGATCCGGCGCCCACAACGATATAATCATACGTATCCGCGCCCGTATCCGGACGTCCCGGCGCCACCATGGCGATCCCTCCCGCTTTTGTTGGAACGGACTTTGGCGGTGCGGCGCCCGCCCCGCAAGGGCGGCCTCCTGCGCCTTTGGCATGCCCCCGCCGGGTCCGTGCACCAGACCCGTGCCCCCAAAGATGTATGCCGCCCCGGCGGCGTCAGGTGACTTCGCGCGGAGTGGCTCCGCCCTGAGTTCCGCGCAGAAGACCGCGCGACGCTTTCGCGCAGCGCACTGCGGACCGTCTTTTGCATGAATGTCGGGGCCGCGAGGGTTCTTGCGAACTATTCGCAATAAAGTTGACAGACCCCGGGAAGGAGGTCAGGATAATGCAACTCATTCGCAATCGCATGGTCCGGCGCCTGTCGGGCCGGTGTGTCGAACGAAGCTTCCTCGGCGCGCGCGGCGCGCGCTTCTCTTCATCCGCTGCGCGGTGGCATCATGCTTGATCATTCACGACAGGCGGGTTTGAACGGCTGGCGTCGCGAGCGGGGCGATCCCTCGCTGTCGGATGTGCACGGCACCATCGATGTCACCAAGCGCCGGGGCTTCGCGCGCCTGTTCGCCTTCCTCGGGCCGGGCTATCTGGTCGCCACCGGCTATATGGACCCCGGCAATTGGGCGACCTCCCTCGCCGGCGGCTCGCGCTTCGGCTATGCGCTGCTCACGGTGGCGCTGCTCTCCAATCTCATCGCCATCCTGCTCCAGGCGCTGTGCTCGCGGCTCGGCGTCGCCACCGGCCGCGATCTCGCCCAGGCCTGCCGCGACAGCTTCCCCCGCCCGGTCGCCTATGTGCTGTGGGCGCTCGCCGAGGCGGCGATCTGCGCCACCGACCTTGCGGAAGTGATCGGCACCGCCATCGGGCTCAATCTGCTGTTCGGCATTCCGCTGGAAATCGGCGTCATCATCACCGCGCTGGACGTGTTCCTCATCCTGTGGCTGCAAAAGCTCGGCTTCCGCTTCGTGGAGGCGCTGGTGGTGGGGCTGCTGGGCGTGATCGCCGCCTGCTTCGGCGTGCAGATCGCCTTGGCCGATCCCAATTGGGGCGAGGTGATCCGCGGGTTTGCGCCGACGACGGAAATCATCACCAATCCCGACATGCTCTATCTCGCGCTCGGCATCCTCGGCGCGACGGTGATGCCGCACAATCTCTACCTGCACTCGGCGATCGTGCAGACCCGCAAGCACGACGGGACCGAAAGCGGCATCCGCCAGGCGATCCGCTATGCGACCTGGGATTCCACCTTCGCGCTCATGTTCGCGCTCACCATCAATGCCTCGATCCTCATCCTCGCAGCGGCCGCCTTCCACGGCCAGGGTGGGGAAGTGGCGGACCTCGGCAAGGCGCACGAACTGCTGAACCCGCTGCTCGGCAGCGCGCTTGCCCCCACCCTGTTCGCGGTGGCGCTTTTGTGCTGCGGGCTGAATTCCACCGTCACCGCCACCATCGCCGGGCAGGCGGTGATGGAAGGGTTCCTCCACATCCGCCTCGAACCCTGGCTGCGGCGGCTGATCACCCGCTGTATCGCCATCGTGCCGGCGGCGGCGGTCACCATCGCCTATGGGGAGACCGGCGCCTCGTCCCTGCTGATCCTGAGCCAAGTGGTGCTGTCGCTGCAATTGCCGTTCGCCATCGTGCCGCTGGTCATGTTCACGGGCGACAAGCGCAAGATGGGCGTGTTCGTCGCGCCCCGCTGGCAGACCTTCCTGGCGGCGGCGGCGGGCCTGCTGGTGATCTCGCTCAACGTCAAGCTGCTGGTGGATTTCTTCACCGGCGCATGACGGATCGCGGGGCAGCCTGTGGTTCCGCCGGGCTGGAGCGCGAGACGTATCGAGATCTCACACGGAAAACCCCCCTGCGTATCCCGGTCCAGCGACGGCGAAGCCGGAACGCAGGGCCGGGACCCAGGATAAAATTCGGCACAGCCGGCGGACGCGCAACGCGCCTTCGGGTTTGAAGCGCCTCCGGCTGTTTATTGCGCTGGACCCCGGCTCTGCGTTCCACGCCTGCGGCGTTCCACTGGGCCGGGGCGCGAGAGTCCCCCTTCCGCGAAGACGCTCACCCCGCCCGCGCCACCACCTCCGCCTCGTCCTGCAAGGCGGTGATCAGCGACATGAAGCGCTCGCCCTGCACCAGCACATGGTCGCGAAGCTCCTGGGCGGCGGCGTCTCCATCGCCCGCCAGAAGCGCCGAAAGGATCGCCTCATGCTCGGCGAACGAAGCGTCCATGCGGCGCGGCACGCGCAATTGCAGGCGCCGGTAGGGTTGCAGACGCCGCTGGAGGCGGAGCGCCTCCGCCGCCAGCACGCGATTTCCCGTGGCGGCGTAGATGGCGGCGTGAAAGGCCGCATTGGTGGGATAATAAGCTTCCGGATCGCAGGCGCGCACCGCGTCCGCGCAGGCGTGATGGGCGCTCTCAAGGGCGGCGCGGTCCTCCTCCCCCATGCGCCGGGCGGCGAGGCGGGCGCAGGCGGCCTCGATCTCCGCCATCAGCTCGAAGGATTCAATCAGCTCGCGCGGCCCGAGCAGCAGCACGAAGGCGCCGCGCCGGGGTCGGATTTCCACCAGCCCCGAAGAGGCGAGCTGGATCAGCGCCTCGCGGATCGGCGTGCGCGAGACGTTGAAGCGCTCGGCGAGGCTCACCTCGTCCAGCCGCTGGCCCGGCCGCAGCCGGCCGGCGACGATGTCGTCCTCCAGTGCTTCCCGCAAACGTGGTGTCGCCTCGCCCCGCACGATCGGCCTCCCGCGATGATGCGGCGAGTTTAGCAGGCGATAAAAATGCAGCCAGTCAAATCTTGCATACAAGATCATTGACAGGAAATGCAGGGCGGGTTTTCATACCGGCGCCATTCAGGAAGGTCGCCGATGCCCGAACCGCTGGCCCCGAAGCTACCGGCCGCGAAGCCCCCGGCCTTCGTACGCCTGCGCGCTCCGCGCCGGGACGGACAGCGGCCGGCGGATGCGACCGGCGGGCGCCGGCGGGGCGGGCAAAGCCCTTTCGCTGCGTCAAACATTTTCGCGCGCCGCGCCCGCCCCCTTGCCAGGAAGGGCCGCGCCCTGTGTCATGGGCGGCGACCTTGCATTGCGGGAAGGCGGCCATGAGTTCCAATACCTCGTTCTTCGGCGACCTGCTGACGACCATCGCGGAACGCGGGCGCGCGCTGCTGGACCGCTCCACCCGCACCAGCGGCGCCACCCGCGCCGCGACCCTGATCGACCGCTGCGAGGACCTGCTGTCCGGCCGCGGCGAAGCCTCCGGCGTGGCGCTGGCCACCGATATTCTCGACCGCTATTCCCGCATGAAGAGCGGCGAGCGCATCGCCCTGTTCGAGGCGCTGCTGACCACCTTCGGGCCGGACAAGGCGAAGCTCGATCAAGCCATCGCCGCCTATGGGCAGGCCGGCGACAAGACCGATGCGGCCGAGGCCGCGATCGCCGCCATCCACCGCGCCAGCGAGCCGCGCCGGCAGGAATTGTTCCGCCGCTTCAACATGGCCGCCGGCGCCACGGCGAGCCTCGTGCGCATGCGCGAGCATCTGATGGACGCCATGGTCCACCGCCGGGACCTCGCCCCGGTGGACCGCGATTTCGGCCATCTCTTCTCCTCCTGGTTCAATCGGGGGTTCCTGGTGCTGCGCCGTATCGACTGGTCCACGCCCGCGAACGTGCTGGAAAAGATCATCCGCTACGAGGCGGTGCACGAGATCAAGGATTGGAACGACCTGCGCGCCCGCGTCGATGCCCCGGACCGGCGCTGCTACGCCTTCTTCCACCCGGCCATGGTGGACGAGCCGCTGATCTTCGTGGAAGTCGCGCTGATGAAGGAGCCGGCGGCCGCCATCGCGCCGATCCTGGACCCCGAGCGCGGCCCGCCGCTCGATCCCGCCACCGCGACCACGGCGGTGTTCTATTCCATCTCCAACTGCCAGCGCGGCCTTGCGGGCGTGAGCTTCGGCAATTTCCTGATCAAGCAGGTGGTCGAGGAAATCTCCCGCGAGATGCCTTCCCTCACCACCTTCGTCACGCTCTCGCCCACCCCCACCTTCCGCGGCTGGCTCGACGGCGAGATCCGCAACGAGGACAGCCCCCTTCTCACCCCCGCCGATCGCACCACGCTCAAGCTGCTGGAAACCCCGGACTGGCAGGAGCGCGACGATGTCCGCGCCGAGCTGACGCCGGTGATCTGCGCCATGGCGGCGCAGTATTTCCTCGTCGCCAAGACCGCCAAGGGGCGCCCGGTGGACCCGGTGGCGCGCTTCCATCTCGGCAATGGCGCGCGGCTGGAGCGCATCAATCCCATGGGCGACCTCTCGCCCAAGGGCATCGCCCAGGCCGCCGGCCTGATGGTGAATTATCGCTACGTGCTGGCCGACATCGAGAAGAACCACGAAGCCTTCGCCGGCAAGGGCGAGGTGGTGGCGAGCCCGGCCGTCAAGAAACTCCTGCGGGGCGAAGTCGCCTCGCGTTCCCTGGTGCCTGTGCCATGACCCAAACCAATCATCTCTTCTCCGCCATGCGGGCCGCGGTGCCGGCCCTGGAAACGCCGCTCGTGCTGCATCCCGACGGGGCGGTGGAAACCTATGCCGACGCCTTCGCCCTCTCCGCCCGCATGGCGAACCTTTTGGTCGCGCTCGGGGTGAAGCCGGGCGACCGGGTGGCGGTGCAGGTGGAGAAGTCCTGGCCGGCGCTGGCGCTCTATCTCGCAGCGGTGCGCGCGGGCGCGGTCTATCTGCCGCTCAATACGGCCTATACGCTGGCGGAGCTGTCCTATTTCCTCTCCGATGCCGAGCCGACCGTGGTGGTGTGCCGGCCGGAGATCGAAGCCGACGTGCGCGCGCTCGCCGCCGGCCTCGGCGTGCCGCAGGTGGAGACGCTGGGCGCGGACGGCATCGGCTCGCTCACCGTGAAGGCGCAGGATTATCCCGGCACGTTCGAGGACGTGGCGCGCGGCCCGGACGACCTTGCCGGCATCCTCTACACCTCGGGCACGACCGGCCGCGCCAAGGGCGCCATGCTGAGCCACGACAACCTGCTCTCCAACGCCGTCACGCTGCGGGATTATTGGCGCTTCACGGCGGACGACGTGCTGATCCATGCGCTGCCGCTGTTCCACACGCACGGCCTGTTCGTGGCGAGCAACATCATCCTGCTCGCCGGCGCCCGCATGATCTTCTGCCCGAAGTTCGACGCCGCCCAGACGCTGCGCCTGATGCCGAAGGCCACCTGCCTGATGGGGGTGCCCACCTTCTACACCCGCCTGCTGGACCAGGAGGGCCTGACGCGGGAGGCGACCGCCCACATGCGCCTGTTCGTCTCCGGCTCCGCCCCGCTGCTCGCCGAGACCCATCGCGCCTTCGCCGAGCGCACCGGCCAGGCGATCCTGGAGCGCTACGGCATGACCGAGACCGGGATGAACACCTCCAATCCCTACGACGGCGAGCGGCGCGCCGGCACGGTGGGCTTCCCCCTGCCGGGCGTCGAGATCCGCATCACCGATCCGGAAAGCGGCAAGGTGCTGGCGGCGGACGAGATCGGCGCCATCGAGGTCAAGGGGCCGAACGTGTTCAAGGGCTATTGGAAGCTGCCGGAGAAGACCGCCAGCGAGTTCCACGACGGCTTCTTCATCACCGGCGATCTCGGCAAGATCGACGCGGGCGGCTATGTGCACATCGTCGGGCGCGGCAAGGATCTCGTCATCACCGGCGGCTTCAACGTCTATCCCAAGGAAGTGGAAGGCGAGATCGACGCCCTGCCGGGGGTGGTGGAGAGCGCGGTCATCGGCGTGCCGCACAAGGATTTCGGCGAGGGGGTGACGGCGGTGGTCGTGCGCGCCGCCGGGGCCAGGATCGGCGAGGCCGATATCCACGCCGCGCTGGAAGACCGGCTCGCGAAGTTCAAGCTGCCCAAGCGCATCATCTTCGTCGATGACCTGCCCCGCAACACCATGGGCAAGGTGCAGAAGAACGTGCTGAGAGACACCTACAAGGACATTTACCGCAGCAACGTCGCCTGAGCGGCGCGCTGCCCCCGGCCTTTCCGCGCCAAGGGAAAGGACGGGGCCTGAAGAAGACTGGGCCACGACCCCGGACGAACCGGGGCGGGTTTCGAGGAAACGCCAAGACGAACGCCCATTCCGGGTCAAGGAGGACATGCGCCATGTTGATCACGAGACGCCACCTGCTGGCCGGCGCCATCGCCGCCCCCGCCATTCTGAAGCTCACCGGCCCCGCCCGCGCGGCCACCACGCTGAAGATCTCCCATCAGTTTCCAAGCTCCGGCGGCGAGGAGGGCGACTTTCGCGACCGCCTCGTCCGCAAGTTCGCCGAGCAGGTGGAGAAGCGCTCCAATGGCGAGCTGAAGTTCGAGCTGTATCCCGGCTCCTCGCTGATGAAGACCAATGCGCAATTCTCCGCCTTGCGGAAGGGCGCGCTGGATATGTCGCTGTATCCCGTCTCCTATGCCGGCGGCGAGGCGCCGGAATGCAATATCGGCCTCATGCCGGGCCTGGTGTCCTCCTATGACCAGGGCCTCGCCTGGAAGACCCAGCCGGTGGGCCAGGAGTTCGAATCCTATCTGGAAAGCAAGGGCATCCGCATCGTCACCTGGATCTGGCAGGCGGGCGGGGTGGCGAGCCGCGAGCGGCCGCTGGTGTCGCCCGAGGACGCCAAGGGCATGAAGGTGCGCGGCGGCTCGCGCGAGATGGACATGGTGCTCCAGGCCGCCGGCGCGGCGGTGCTCTCCCTGCCGTCCAACGAGCTTTATGTGGCCATGCAGACCGGCGCCTGCGACGCCGGCATCACCTCCTCCACCAGCCTGATCTCGTTCCGCCTGGAGGAATTGTCCAAAAACCTCACCACCGGCCGCGGCAAGTCCTATTGGTTCATGCTGGAGCCCCTGCTGATCTCCAAGCTGGTCTATGACGGCCTGCCGAAGGACCAGCAGCAGCTGATCGATACGGTCGGCACCGAGATGGAAGCGTTCGGCAAGGCGGGCGCCATGGCGGACGACGAGAAGGTCGCCGAGGTGTTCCAGAAGGCCGGCGCGAAGATCCACGATCTCGACGCCGCGACCGTGGAAAAATGGCGCGCCATCGCCCGCGACACGGCCTGGAAGGACTATGCCGCGAAGACGCCGCTCTCCGCCAAGCTGCTGAAGCTCGCGGAAGACGTGCGGGCATGAGCCACGGTTTTGATCTGGGTCCGGCCGGGGCGCGCGCCTCGGCCGGCGAGCCGCTCCCCCCTGTCCTCTCCGTGCTCGAAGGAGGCCTGTCCCTCGTCAACCGGATCATCGTCGCCCTGGCCTCGCTCGCCCTCGTGGCGGCGAGCCTGATCCTGTCCTACAGCGTCGCGACGCGCCTGCTATTCCATGCGCCCACCTATTGGCAGGACGAGGCATCCGTGTTCCTGCTGGTGGGCGCCACCTTCATGACGGCGGCCTATGTCCAGGGCCGGCGCGGCCATGTGGCGATCGAGGCACTGAGCGCGCTGCTGTCGCCGCGCGTCAATGCCGTGCGCCTCCTGCTGGTGGATATCGCCAGCTTCGCCTTCTGCGCCTTCTTCACCTGGAAGTCGTTCGTATTGCTGGAAGAGGCCTGGATCGACGGCCATGTCTCCTCCTCCACCTGGGCGCCGCCTTTGTGGATCCCCTATGGGGTAATGATGCTGGGCATGGGCCTGCTGTCGTTCCAGATCGCCTTGCAGATCGCCTGCGCCCTCGCGCGGAGGACGCGCCCATGAGCACGCTCGTCGTCGGCCTGATGTATGGCGGGGCGACCCTGCTGACCATGTTCATCGGCATGCCCATCGCGTTCGCGCTCGGTGCGGTGGCGGTGCTGTTCATGCTCGGCTTCATGCCCGCCGCATCCCTCGATACGGTCACCCAGAACGTCTATGAGGAGATGGCCTCCATCACCCTCCTCTCCATTCCCCTGTTCATCCTCAAGGGCGCCGCCATCGGCAAGTCGCGCGCCGGGCAGGATCTCTATTCCGCGCTCCATGCCTGGATGCACAAGATCCCCGGCGGGCTCGGCATCGCCAATGTGTTCGCCTGCGCCCTGTTCGCCGCCATGGCCGGCTCCTCCCCCGCCACCTGCTCGGCCATCGGCTCCGCCGGCATTCCCGAGATGCGCAAGCGCGGCTATTCGGGCGGCTTTGCCGCCGGCCTGATCGCCGCCGGCGGAACGCTCGGCATCCTTTTGCCGCCCTCCATCACCATGATCCTCTATGCGGTCGCCGCCGAGCAGTCGCTCGGCCGCCTGTTCCTCGCCGGCCTCGGCCCGGGCCTGCTGCTGGTGATGCTGTTCGCCGCCTATGCCATGGTGCGCTTCCGCCAGGAATTCGCCCGCGCCAAGCTGCTCTACGAACAGACCGGGGAAGCCTCCCCGATCCTGCACGAAGAGCACCTCACCATGCGCGACCGCTTCGCCGCGCTGCCGCGGGTGCTGCCCTTCGTGGTGCTGCTCACCGGCGTCATGGTGGCGCTCTACGGCGGCTATGCCACCCCCTCCGAGACCGCCGGCCTCGGCGGGATCCTGGCCCTGGTGCTGATCGCCCTCATCTACCAGGTGTGGACCCCGAAGGATCTCGAGCCGATCCTCACCTCCACCTTGCGGGAGGCCACCATGCTGATGCTGATCATCGGCATGTCGCTGCTCTATTCCTATGTGATGAGCTATCTGCACATCTCCCAGGCGGCGGCGCAGGCGATCGTGGCGCTGCATCTCTCCAAATGGCTGCTATTGGCGACCATTCTGGTGCTGGTGGTGGTGCTGGGCTTCTTCCTGCCGCCGGTGTCGATCATATTGATGACCGCGCCGATCATCCTGCCGCCGCTGAAGGCCGCCGGCTTCGATTTGATCTGGTTCGGCGTGGTGATGACCATCGTCATGGAGATGGGGCTGATCCATCCGCCCGTGGGGCTGAACATCTTCGTCATCAAGAACATCGCGCCCGACATTCCGCTGAAGGACGTGATCTGGGGCACCGTTCCGTTCGTGCTGCTGATGATGCTCGCCGTCCTCCTGCTCTGCCTCTTCCCCCAGATCGCCACCGGTTTCCCCGACCTCGTCATGGGCAAGGGACGGTAGGGGCTTTGGACGGTAGGGGCTTTGGACGGATGAAGGCGCCGACCCTATGAGGCCGGCGCCACCGCATGGGGCCGTTCCACCGGCACCACGTCCACCCCGACGGCGAGGAGGTGCTCGCCCGAGGCGACGATGACGCCGTCCACCGGCGCCACGTCGGCATAGTCGCGGCCGACGGCGAGGATGATGTGATCGTTGCCGGCGGCGATCGCATTGGTGGGATCGAGCCCGATCCAGCCCAAATCCTCCCCGCACCACACCTCCGCCCAGGCGTGGGTGGCATCCGAGCCGGCGAGGCGCTCCTGTCCCGCCGGCGGCACCGTGCGCAGATATCCCGACACATAGCGCGCGGACAGGCCGAGCCCGCGCAGGCCGGCGATCATCACATGGGCGAAATCCTGGCACACGCCGCGCTTGGCCAGGAACGCCTCGTGCGGCAGCGTGGTGACGTCGGTGGCGCCGGGCTCATAGGCGAAGTCGGTATAGATGCGCTCCATCACCTCCCAGGCGGCGGCGAGGATCGGGCGGTCGGGGGCGCAGCTCTCCGCCGTCCAGTCGGTGATGGCGGGATCGAGCGGAATGGAGCGGCTGGCATAGAGGCCGTGCACCGGCGAATTCGGGCCGAGATCGGTGCTGGCGAACGCCGCCTCGCGCACCGCGTCCACCATCGGGGTGGCCTGGACATCGGGCAGCGGGGCGGCCTTCACCTCGACCCGGCTGTGGGTGGAAATCTCCAGCCGGTCGTGGGGCGTGTCGAGCGTGAGCCAGGCAATCGCATTGCCGAAGAAATCGAGCCCCTGCTCCATCTCGCTCGCCAAAGGATCGGTCGAAAGGGAATGGGAGAGGACGTTCTGGTGATGCGGCCGGTCCACCGGGGTCATGCGCAGCACCTGCCGCGCGACGCGCACCTGCCCGCCGTAGAGATAGGTGGTGGTCTGGCGGATGTCATAGAGCATGGCGCCTCACCCCTGCCCCGGCCAGGCGACGTCCGCCGCCGGACCCTGGATGAAATAATGCGCCGCGATCTCGTCCGAGAGCTGGGCGAGATCGGCTTCCAGCGCGTCGAAATCCTCGATGTCGAAGCTCTCGGCGGTGGCGGCGGTGAGATCGGCCCGCATGCGCGCGACGATGCGCTCCGAGCGCGGCGGCGGCTCGTCCGGGTCGCGCCCCGGCAGGACCCGCAGATGGGCGGCGATGCGCTCCACCTGGAAGGCGAGCGAGCGCGGATTGTCCGGGTCGAGCAGCACGAGGTCCAGCACCGGGCCGCGCGCCTCGATCACCACATAGCGGCTGCGATAGGTGATCTGGCTGTCGGCGAGTTGCAGCAGCACGTCGAGCGCGCCGCGCGGGGCGCCCTGCTCCGCGAAGGTGCGGGCGAAGCGCAGCAGCGCCATGCCCCGTTCGATGCGCCGTCCGAGTTCGAGGAAGCGCCAGCCGGTGAGGCGGTTCATGTTCTCGCTGGCGAGGCCGGAGAAGGCGGCGATGATGCGCAGGGCGGCATCCGCCCGCTCATGGGCGTCGGCTTCCGTGGGCGCGGTCGGCACCGGCGCCTTGAGGCAGGCCTCCAGATCCACCAGCGCCCGCCAGGCATCGGGCGAGAAGCGGTCGCGGATCACGGAGGCGGCGGCGCGGGCCGATTTCACCACCTGCGGCAGGCCGCCGGGCAGATCGTGCCGCGTGAGGGCGGCAATGGCATAGCGCCCCGGCGAGGCGCCGGCGAAATCGCGCGGCATCGCGCCCCAGGACGAGAGCAGCGTGATGAGGCGCATCACCAGCGGGCTTGAGGAAGGCTCGGTCTCCGCGAGGCGCCCCACCAGCGCCCGCACGAGCCGCAAGGTGGCCTCGGCCCGCTCCACATAGCGGCCGAGCCAGAACAGATTGTCCGCCGAGCGGCTCGGCAACGTGCCGGAGGAGCGGCGCACCCGCACATTGTCCGGGCTGGGCAGGAGGCTGGTGGCCGGCACCTCGCGGTCCGCCAGCACCCACACATCCGCCGAGCGGTCGCCGCGCTGGATCGAGAAGGCGCGCGCGTCGAGCCGCTCCGAGATGCGGCAGAAGCCGCCGGGCATCACGGTCCAGCCGTCCTCGGTGGCGGCCAGGAACACGCGCAGCGTGAACGGGCGCGGCGTGAGCTTGTCGCCGGTCCACACCGGCATGGTGGAGATGCGCGCCACATCCTGGCCCACCAGGTCGGCGCCGCGGCGCGCCATCACCGCCGAGAGCTGCCGCCGCTCCTGGGGGCCGAGATCCGCGCCGAGCACCGATCCGCGCCGGCCGATGCCGGGCACCGGCGTGCCGAAGGCGGAGGCGACCACGAGTTCGTCCAGATGCTCCATCACCTGGGCCCGCTCGGCGGCCTGCCCGCACCACCAGGTGCCCACATGCGGCAGAGCGAGCGGACGGCCGAGCAGCTTGATGGCGAGGCGCGGCAGGAACGCCATCAGCGCCGGCGCCTCCACCAGGCCCGAGCCGAGCGCATTGGCCAGCGCCACCCCGCCGATGCGCGCCACATGGGCGAGCCCCGGCACGCCGAGGCGCGAGCGCGCGTTCAATTCCAGCGGATCGGCGAAATCCGCATCGAGCCGGCGGAGCACCACGTCCACGCGCTTCAGCCCGGCCACGGTGCGCACGTAAAGCGCATCGCCCCGCACCGCCAGGTCCTCGCCCTCCACCAGGGAGAAACCCATGTAGCGGGCGAGCAAAGCGTGTTCGAAATAGGTTTCGTTGAGCGCGCCGGGGGTCATCAGGCCGACCCGGCCCTCCCCGGTGCGGTCGAGCTTCAGCAGCGAGGTGCGGAAGCCCTGGAAGAAGCCCGCCAGCCGGTCCATGCGCATGGTGCGCGAGATGTCCGGCAGGGCACGCGACATGGCGAGGCGGTTTTCCAGCGCATAGCCGACGCCCGAGGGCGCCTGGGTGCGATCCGACAGCACCCACCAGCGCCCGTCCGGGCCGCGCCCCACGTCGGCGGCGTAGAAGCGCAGGAATTTGCCCCCGCGCGGCATGGTGCCGACCATGGGGCGCAGGAATTCCGGGCTGCCGGCGACCGCCGCGGCGGGAAGCGCGCCCTGCTCCACCAGATGCGCGGGGCCATAGAGATCGGCCAGCAGCGCTTCCAGCAATTGCGCGCGCTCCACCAGCCCGGCGGCGAGGCCATCCCAGTCCGCCTTGTCCAGCAGCAGGGGAATATGGCTGAGCGCCCACGGCCGTTCGCCGCCGCCCTTGTCGTCATAGACGCGATAGAACACGCCGCTGTCGCGCAGGTAGCGGTCGGCGGCGCCGAAGCGCCGGCGCACGTCCTGCGGGCCCAGCTCCGCGAGCGCGGTGAGGAACGGCAGCCAATGGGCGCGCGGCCGGCCGTCGGCGCCCATCATCTCGTCGCGCACGCCGGGCAGCGTCTGGTAGCCGTCGAGAACGGCTTCCACCGCGGCGGCTGCGAACGGATCGCGATTGGCGTCCTCGGCCAGGCTCACTTTGTCCACGCTTGGCCTTTCCTCCCGAGAGCCCGCTCGTATGACTCATGACCGCCGGTTCGCGCGGCGCCGCCGCATCGCCCGTTCACCGCATCATCCCTTGTTCGCCGCTTCGCCAGCTCCCCGCGTTCCCACGCGACCGTGGGAGAGGCCGCCGTGTCGAAGTGGCAGGCGCGGCCGAGGCCGGCGTCTTGCACGCGCGGCGACCGCCGACGCGCCACCGGCCCGCGCGCGAAACCGGAGATGGACCCGCGCACGGCGCGCCCATCCCCAGCCTCCCTAGCTTGCCGAACTTTTCCCGCGAGGAAAGATCTTATCCGCGACTTGGCTGGTTTTCTTTTCCGCCGGCAGGTTTTACCGCCGGCGGGCGATCAGATTCCGCTGGGCCGCCGCAGGTCGAGGGTGGTGGGGAATTCGTCCGGCGCGGATTCCGCCGGCACATGCGGCACGCCCGGCGTATGCCCGTGGTTCACGAACCGGGCGAGACGGCGCGATTCCGCCTCGTAGGAATTCACCGGATAGGTGTCGTAGCTGCGGCCGCCCGGATGGGAGACGTGATAGACGAACCCGCCGCGCGAACGCCCGCTCCAGGTGTCGATGAGATCGAACACCAAAGGCGTGTGCACCGGAATGGTGGGATGCAGCGCGGAATAGGGATCCCACGCCTTGTAGCGCACGCCCGCCACGAAGGTGCCGTTGCGCCCCGTGGGGGCGAGCGGGATGCGCCGCCCGTTGCAGGTCATCACGTGGCGGGCCGGGTTGAACCCGTCCACCTGCACCTGCACGCGCTCCACCGAACTGTCCACATAGCGCACGGTGCCGCCGGCGGCCGCTTCCTCGCCGAGCACGTGCCAGGGCTCCAGCGCCTGGCGCAGCTCGATGTCCACGCCCGCCCGCTGCACCTTGCCGAAGCTCGGGAAGCGGAATTCGAACTGGGCCTGGAACCAGAGCGGATCGAAATCGTAGCCGGCATCGCGCAAATCGGCGAGCACGTCCTGGAAATCGGCCCAGGCATAATAAGGCAGCATGAAGCGGTCGTTCAGCGCCGTGCCCCAGCGCACCAGCGAACCGGAGAGCGGCTTGCGCCACAGCGCCGCGATGAGCGCCCGCAGCAGCAATTGCTGGGCAAGGCTCATGCGCCAGTCCGGCGGCATCTCGAAGCAGCGGAATTCCACCAGCCCCAGCCGGCCCGTGGGGCCGTCCGGCGAATAGAGCTTGTCGATGGAAATCTCGGTGCGGTGGGTGTTGCCCGTCACATCGATCAGGATGTTGCGCAGCATGCGATCCACCAGCCAGGGCGGCGGCGGCAGGTCCGTGCCCGGGGCGGGGAATTTGGAGAAGGCGATCTCCAGCTCGTACAGGCTGTCGTGCCGCGCCTCGTCGATGCGCGGATGCTGCGAGGTGGGGCCGATGAACACGCCCGAGAACATGTAGGACAGCGAGGGGTGGCGCTGCCAATAGAGCAGCAGGCTCTTCAGCAGGTCCGGCCGGCGCAGGAACGGGCTGTCCGCCGGGGTGATGCCGCCCACCACCACGTGGTTGCCGCCGCCGGTGCCGGTGTGGCGCCCGTCGGTCATGAACTTCTCGGTGCCGAGGCGGGCGAGGCGCGCCTCCTCATAGACGATGCGGGTGGTCTCCACGCATCCCTTCCAGTCGGAGGCGGGATGGATGTTCACTTCCAGCACGCCGGGATCGGGCGAGAGGCCGATCACCTGCAGGCGCGGGTCGAACGGGGGCGGATAGCCCTCCAGATGCACCGGCATCTTCATCTCGGCCGCCACCGATTCCACCGCCGAGACGAAGGCGAGATAATCCTCCAGCGTGGTCAGCGGCGGCAGGAACACGCACAGCCGCCCGTCCCGCGCCTCGACCGACACGGCCGTGCGCACGGCCTGGTCGGCCGGCTCCGGCGCGCGCGCCAGATAATCGGACAGGATCTGCCGCGCCCGCTCGGCGGAGGGCACATGGCCGGTGGTCGCGTCGCGCTCATAGCCCTGCGCCATCTCGTCGGGATCGGGCAGCGGGCCGCGCGGCTCCATCGGGTCGGCGGGAATGGTGTGGGGATAGAGGATCGGCGAAAGATACGGCAGGGAATCCAGCGGCAGGCGGAAGCCGATGGCGCTGTCGCCGGGCACCAGGAACAGGTGACCGCGGCGGAATTTCCACACCTCGCTCAGCCAGCCCTGGCCGCCGCGGGCATTCAGCCGCTGCACCGGAATGACGAAGCCGCGCGGCGTGCCGAGCCCCTCGGACAGCGCCTTCGCGAGGGTGATGCGGGATTCGGGATCCGCCAGCCGCTTGTCGCCGGGCTCGAGATTTTCCGGCAGATTGGCTTCCTTGAGCAGGAAGTGGGCATTGTCCTCATAGGCCGGCTGCACATATTTTCGGCTGAGGCCCAGACGCTCGGCGAGGGCGACCGCGAATCGCTCCGCGTCCGCGGTGGTGACGCCGTAATCATGGGCCTCGTCGGCGATCAGCGTCTCGTCATGCCAGATCGGCTTGCCGTCCTTGCGCCAGAACAGGCCGAACGACCAGCGCGGCAGCGGCTCGCCGGGATACCATTTGCCCTGGCCGTAATGCAGCAGGCCGCCGGGCGCGAAGCGCTTGCGCAGGCGGCGGGCGAGATCGTCCGCCCGCACCCGCTTCTGCGGGCCGAGGGCGGCGGTGTTCCATTCCGCGCCCTCGTAATCGTCGATGGAGACGAAGGTGGGCTCGCCGCCCATGGTGAGGCGCACGTCGTTGGTCAGCAGGTCGGCGTCGACCTTCTCGCCGAGCGCGTTGAGCGCGGCCCAGCTCTCGTCCGAGAACGGCAGCGTCACGCGCGGCGCCTCGGCGACGCGGGTCACCGACATTTCGAAATCGAATTCCACTTCCGCCGGCTCGACGCCGCCGGAGATCGGCGCGGCGGAGCGATAATGCGGCGTGGCCGCCAGCGGGATATGCCCCTCGCCGCACAGCAGGCCGGAGGTGGCATCAAGGCCGATCCAGCCGGCGCCGGGCAGATAGACTTCCGCCCAGGCGTGCAGGTCGGTGAAGTCCACGTCGGTGCCGGAAGGACCGTCGAGCGCCGGCACGTCGGGCTTGAGCTGGATCAGATAGCCGGAGACGAAGCGGGCGGCGAGGCCGAGGCGGCGCAGCACCTGCACCAGCAGCCAGCCGGAATCGCGGCAGGAGCCGAGCTTGCTGGTCAGCGTCTCGTCCGGCGTCTGCACGCCCGGTTCCATGCGGATCACATAGCCGACGTCCGCCTGCACGCGCTGGTTGAGCGCGACCAGGAAATCCACCATGCGCGTCTTGGTGCGCGGCACGGCGGCGACGAAGGCGTCCAGCGCCGGCCCGCCGTCCTCGAGCGCGAGATAGGGGGCGAGTTCGGCCTTCAGGTCGGCGGCGTATTCGAACGGGAAATGGTCGGCATAATCCTCGATGAAGAAGTCGAACGGATTGATCACCGACATGCGCGCGAGCAGGTCCACCTCGACCTTGAACTCGGTGGTCTTCTCCGGAAACACGAGCCGCGCCAGCCAGTTGCCGAACGGGTCCTGCTGCCAGTTGATGAAATGCTCGGCCGGCGTGATCTTCAGCGAATAGGCGGGAATGTCGGTGCGGCTGTGCGGCGCCGGGCGCAGGCGCACGGTCTGCGGGCCGAGCATGATGGGCCGGTCATAGGAATAGCTGGTGACGTGGTGGAGGCTCGCGAGGATCGTCATTCAGGTCACCAGCTCCGGTTGGCACGGCATGGCTTGAGGTTAGACAAGCGCATCGGCTCAAGAAAGCGTGAGTTTACGGCGCGCATTGCCTCATTTTGAGGCAGGGCCGCGCGGGCGGCCCTGCCCGTCCTCGCATCAGGCGGATGCGGGATGGCCGGAAACCGGGCCTGCCGGGGGCGCGGCGGGACCGTCGCTTTCCGGCGCGCCGTGAGGCTTCTTCTTCTTGCCCATGTACTTTTCCTCGAAGCGCTGGAGCACCGTGTAGAAGGACGGCACGAACAGCACCGCAAGGCAGGTGGAGGCGAGCATGCCGCTCACCACCGCGATGCCGATGGACTTGCGCGAATTGGCGCCCGCCCCGGTCGCGAACACCAGCGGCAGCACGCCGAGGATGAAGGCGAACGAGGTCATCAGGATCGGCCGGAACCGCAGGCGCGAGGCCTCCACCGCCGCTTCCATGATGCCCATGCCCTCCGCCCGTTTCTCGCGGGCATATTCGACGATCAGGATGGCGTTCTTGGAGGCAAGCGCGATCAGCAGCACGAGGCCGATCTGGGTGTAGAGATTGTTCGCGATCCCGAGCCCCACCAGCGCGCCCACCGTGCCCAGCAGCGCCAGAGGCACCGCCAGGATCACCGACAGGGGCTGGATCCAGCTTTCATACTGGCCGGCGAGCACCATGTAGACCAGCAGGATGGCCAGCGCGAAGACATAGTACATCTGCGAGCCGACCTGCTTCTCCTGGTAGGACATGGCGGTCCATTCGAAGCCCATGCCCGGCGGCAAGGTGGCGCTGGCGATCTGCTCCATCACGCTCAGCGCCTGGCCGGAGGAGAAACCCGGGGCATTGGTGCCGACGATGGTGGCGGTCGGGTACAGATTATACAGCGAGATCAGCGGCGCGCCGGGGATGACGCGGATGTCGATCAAGGTCCCCAGCGGCACCATGGTGCCATTGGCCGCCTTCACCTTCAGATTGTTCAGATCCTCCGGCGAGATGCGGGCCTTGGATTCGGCCTGGGCATAGACCTGGAACACATTGCCGAACTTGTTGATCTGGGTGACGTAGGCCGAGCCCACAAAGGTGGAGACCGCGGTGAACACCTGGTTCACCGTGACGCCCAGCGTCTCCGCCTTGATGCGGTTGACGTCCACCTGCAATTGCGGCGCGCCGACCCGGAACGAGGTGGACAGATGCGACAGGGAGGATTGCGCCTCCCCCTTCTCGATGATCGCATTGGCCACGCGGTCCAGCAGCACATAGTCGAAATTGCCGTCGCGGATCTGCGGCTGCATGGTGAAGCCGGCGGCATTGCCGATGCCCTGGATGGCCGGGGGCACGAGCACCGCGATGCTGGCTTCCTGGATCTTGCCCAGTTCCGTGTTCAGGTGGGTGTAGATGGACAGGAGGTCCTGGCCCTCGTGCTTTGCGCGCACGCTCCAGTCGTCGAACGTCAGATAGAGCACGCCGGCGCTGCTGAGGGTGGCGTTATTGTCCAGCGCCGAGATGCCGGTGATGCCGAGCACCACCTTCACGCCCGGGGTCTTCTGGGAGATGTCCGAGGCGCGTTCGACGATCGCCTGGGTGCGTTCGGTGGAGGCGCCGTCGGGCAATTGCACCGCGAGCACCACATAGCCCTGGTCCTCGATGGGCAGGAACGAGGTGGGCACGCGGGTCAAGCCGTAGCCGGCGAGCGCGATCAGCGCCAGCGCCACCAGCACCATGAGGCCGGAAACATGCACCATGCGCGAGATCAGGCCGGTATAGGCCCGTTCGCAGCGGTCATAGATGGCGTTGAAGCCGCGATAGACCACGTTGCGCTTTTCCGGCGGCGTCGGCTTGCGCAGCCACAGGGCGCACTGGGTGGGCTTCAGGGTCGCGGCGTTGATGGCCGAGATGAAGGCCGTGGCGGCGATGACCAGCGCGAATTGCTTGAACATCTCGCCCGTCAGGCCGGGGATGAACGAGGCCGGCAGGAACACCGACATCAGCACCAGCGTGATGCCGATGACCGGGCCGAACAATTCGTCCATGGCCTTTTCGGCGGCCGGCTGGCCTTCCATCCCCTCCTCGATGTGGCGCGCCACGCCCTCCACGATCACGATGGCGTCGTCCACGACGATGCCGATGGCGAGGATGAGCGCGAACAGCGTGGACAGGTTGATGGTGAAGCCCATGGCCGCCATGGCGGCGAAGGCGCCGATGATGGTCACCGGCACCGTGGTCGCCGGCACCAGGGTGGCGCGCCAATCCTGCAGGAACAGGATGATGACGACGAGCACCAGGATGCCCGCTTCATAGAGCGTCTTGTACACCTCGCCGATGGAGGCGGCGACGAACAGCGTGGTGTCGAAGGGGACGGTATAGGCGACCCCTTCGGGGAAGGAGGTCTTCAGCTGCTCCATCTTCGCCTTGACCGCCGCCGCGACGTCGAGCGCGTTGGCGTCGGGCAATTGGAAGATGGCGATGCCGGTGGCCGGCTTGTTGTCCAGCTGGAAGGTCTTGCTGTAGCTCTGCGCCCCCAGCTCGACGCGGCCGATGTCCTTCACGCGCAGGATGCGCCCGCCGTTCTGGTTGTCCACCTTGACGATGATGTTCTCATAGTCCGGGACATCGTTCAGGCGGCCCTGGATATTGACCGTATATTGGAAGTTCGTGCCCGCCGGCGCCGGCGGCATGCCCACCTGGCCGGCGGTGACTTCCTGGCTCTGGCCCTTGATGGCATTGACCACGTCCGAAGGCGTCAGGCCCACGGACTGCATCTTGTCCGGATCCATCCAGACGCGCATGGCATAGTCGCCGGCGCCGAAGATGAGCACGTTGCCGACGCCGCTCAGGCGGGCCAGCTCGTTCTGGACATAGATGGCGGCGTAGTTGGAGAGGAACAGGCCGTCATAGCGCCCGTCGGGCGAGGTCAGCGCGACGAATTCCAGGATCGAGGTGCCCTTCTGGAGCACCGTGACGCCCTGGGTCGCCACCGCCGAGGGCAGCGAGGCCATGGCGATGGAGACGCGGTTCTGCACCAGCACCTGCGCCATGTTCGGGTCGGTGCCGATGGCGAAGGTCACCACCAGCGTGTAGGTGCCGTCGCTGGCCGCCCAGGACTGCATGTACAGCATGTCCTGGACGCCGTTGACCTGCTGCTCGATGGGCAGCGCCACCGTATCGACGATGGTCTTGGCGCTCGCACCCGGATAGCTGGTGGTCACCGTGACGGTCGGCGGCACGATATTGGGATATTGCGCCACCGGCAGGCGGATCAGGCAGACAGCGCCGATCAGGACGAAAAGCAGAGCGAGGACGTTGGCAAGGACCGGTCGCTCGATGAAAAAGCGCGAGATCATGTTCGCCGCCTGTGGTTCGAGGGATCGGCCGTCAGTTCTTGGGTGCCGCAGGGGGCGCGACCGGAGTCGCGGCCGCAGGCGCAGCCGTCGAAGCGGGCGCGGAGGTGGAGGTGGTCGCGGACGGGCTCGGCGGCGTGTTCATCGCCGGCGTGATGGGCTTCTTCTGCGGCGCCGGGGTCATGCTCCCCTTCTCCACCGTGACCTTCGAACCGGGCACGGCCCGCTGGAGGCCGTTGACCACCACCTGGGTTCCCGCCGTGAGGCCCGACGCGAGCGCGCGCAACCCGTTGTCCTGCAGCTGGCCGAGATGGATCACCTGCTCCGACACCTTGCCGGAGGCATCCACGGTCAGCACATAGCTGCCGCTCTGATTGGTGCCGATGGCCGCGTCATTGACCACCACCATGTCGCTGGCGGGGCCGAGCGGCAGGCGCACGCGGGCGAACAGGCCGGGAATCAGCGCCAGCTCCTTGTTGTCGAAGATGCCGCGCACGGTCAGCGTGCCGGTATTGGGATCGACCTGCGGGGAGACGTAGTCGAGCTTGCCGGCGTGGGGATAGCCCTGCTCGGTCTGCAAGCCGATCTCCACCGGGATGTTGGCGAGGTCCTGCGCCACCGACTGCAAGGTCCGGCCCTGCTTGGCGAGGCCTTCCTTGATGTTCAGCACCTGGGTTTCGGAGAGCGAGAACCACACATAGATGGGGTTCACCTCGACGATGGTGGCAAGCTTGGTGGGGCCGCTGTAGCCGACCAGGGCGCCGACGTCCTGGAGATGGGCGGTCACCACGCCATCGAACGGCGCGGTCACCTCGGTGTAGCCGAGATTGATCTTGGCGATGTCCAGGGCGGCCTGGGCGTTCTGCACGTTCGCCACCGCCTGGTCGCGCTTGGCGCGGGCCTGGTCGAGGGTGGCCTGGGAGGCGAAGTCCTGCTTGGCGAGCTGATTCTGCCGGTTGAACTCGGCCTCGGCCTGGACCTGGAGCGCCTGGTTCGCGGAGAGCGTCGCCTGGGCCTGGGCCACGTCGGCCTTGTACTGGTCCTGCTCGATCACGAACAGGACGGTGCCCTTCTTCACCAGGGCGCCGTCCTTATATTTGATGTCGGTCAGGAAGCCCTGGACGCGGGCGTTGAGGTCGACCGTATTGATCGAGGCGGTGTTGCCGGTCAGTTCGAGATAGCGCACCACGGGCTGGGAGGTCGCTTCGGCGACGGTGACGCTGGGCGGCGGCGGGGCGACGTAGGTGTTCTTCTCCTCGCACCCTGCGAGCGCCACGGCGATCACCGGCAGCGCGAGCGCGATCCGGGCCGGAGTTTCAGCCATACTCAAGCCTGCGCGCAAGCCAGCATTCAAGCCGACGCGGCAAACACGCGTTACCCGCCCCATCATCGCAAATCCCCCGGGACCTCAATCGTGCGGGATACTACTTAGCACCCTCGGACAAGTCCATGACAGGCCATCCGCCGCAGTGCGGGAACCCAGGTTAAATTCGCGACGCCGCCTCTGCCGGAGGGGAATAACGCCCCGGAAGCGGCGCCGCGCGGCCGGCTCTCATTGACAAGCCTGCGACCCGTTCATAAGTCTCCCGTCGTATCCTGGATGGGCTCGTGCACCGTGACGGCCTTTCAGCCGGACGTGGGCGCGCTCGGCCCCGGGTGAAGCGAATATCAAGCGTGGACTTGCTGGCGCCGCATTGCGCGTGTCGAAAGGCGAGTTCATGGACCGGAGGGTCCGGCGGCCCGTCTCCGCCCCTCCGCTACAAGAGACGGGACGGAATAGAGACGTCACGATGCTAGGTGGACTTGCCCGCAAGATCTTCGGCTCCGCGAACGACCGCATGGTCCGCGGATTTCGCCCCATGGTGGCGGCGATCAACGCGCTCGAACCCGAAATCTCCGCGCTTTCGGACGATCAGCTGCGCGCGCGCACGGCCGAATTCCGCGCCCAGCTCGCCGCCGGCAAGAAGCTGGACGACCTGCTGGTGCCCGCCTTCGCCACCGTGCGCGAGGCGGCCAAGCGCGTGCTCGGCCTGCGCCCGTTCGACGTGCAGCTGATCGGCGGCATGGTGCTGCACAATGGCGACATCGCCGAAATGAAGACCGGCGAGGGCAAGACCCTGGTCGCCACCCTGCCGGTCTATCTCAACGCGCTCGCCGGCAAGGGCGTGCACGTGGTGACGGTGAATGACTACCTCGCCCGGCGCGACGCCGAATGGATGGCGAAGGTCTATAATTTCCTCGGCCTCACCACCGGCATCATCGTCCACGGCCTGGACGACGACCAGCGCCGCGCCGCCTATGCCAGCGACGTCACCTATGCCACCAACAACGAGCTGGGCTTCGACTATCTGCGCGACAATATGAAATACGACCGCGCGCACATGGTGCAGCGCGGGCATTTCTACGCCATCGTCGACGAAGTGGATTCGATCCTCATCGACGAGGCGCGCACGCCGCTCATCATTTCCGGCCCGCTCGACGACCGCTCGGATTTCTACAACACGATCAACACCTATATCCCCCGCCTCACCAAGGACGACTATGAGGTGGACGAGAAGCAGCGCAGCGTCTCCATGACCGAAGCCGGCATGGAGAAGATGGAGCAGATGCTCTCCGCCGCCGATTTGCTGAAATCCACCTCGCTCTACGACATCGAGAACGTGTCGGTGGTGCACCACGTCAACCAGGCGTTGCGGGCCCACACGCTGTTCCAGCGCGACAAGGACTATATCGTCCGCAACAATGAAGTCGTCATCATCGACGAATTCACCGGCCGCATGATGCCCGGCCGCCGCTATTCGGAAGGCCTGCACCAGGCCCTGGAAGCCAAGGAGCACGTCCAGGTTCAGCCCGAGAACCAGACGCTGGCCTCCATCACCTTCCAGAATTATTTCCGCCTCTACGAGAAGCTCGGCGGCATGACCGGCACCGCCAATACCGAGGCGGCCGAGTTCGGCGACATCTACAAGCTCGACGTCGTGGAAGTGCCCACCAACGTTCCCATCGCCCGCAAGGACGATGACGACGAGGTGTATCGCACCGCCAACGAGAAATATGCCGCCATCATCGAGGTCATCAAGGATTGCGCCGAGCGCGGCCAGCCCGTGCTGGTGGGCACCACCTCGATCGAGAAATCCGAGCTGCTGGCCGAGATGCTCAAGCAGGCGGGCCTGAAGCAGAAGGACTTCTCAGACCCCGCCGCGTTCAGCGGCCACGGGCACGAGAAGGCGTTCGCGGTGCTGAATGCCCGCTATCACGAGCAGGAAGCCTATATCGTCTCCCAGGCCGGCGTGCCCGGCGCCATCACCATCGCCACCAACATGGCCGGCCGCGGCACCGACATCCAGCTCGGCGGCAATGTGGAGATGCGCGTCGCGCAGGAATTGCAGCATCTGCCCGAGGGGCCCGAGCGGGCCGAGGCGGAAGCGCGCATCCGCGCGGAAGTCGCCGAGATGAAGCAGAAGGCGCTGGCCGCCGGCGGGTTGTGCGTGCTCGGCACCGAGCGCCACGAAAGCCGCCGCATCGACAACCAGCTGCGCGGCCGCTCCGGCCGCCAGGGCGACCCCGGCCGCTCCAAATTCTTCCTCTCCCTCGACGACGATCTGATGCGCATCTTCGGGTCCGACCGGCTGGACGGCATGCTCCAGAAGCTCGGCCTCAAGGAAGGCGAGGCCATCATCCATTCCTGGATCAACAAGGCGTTGGAGAAGGCCCAGCAGAAGGTCGAGGCGCGCAATTACGACATGCGCAAGAACGTCCTCAAATATGACGACGTTCTGAACGATCAGCGCAAGGTGGTGTTCGAGCAGCGGCTCGACCTGATGAACGACGCCGATATCGCCGAGACCGTGGAGGACATGCGCCACTCGGTCATCACCGACCTCGTCGCCAAATATATTCCGGAAAACTCCTATCCCGAGCAATGGGATGTGAAGGGCCTGGACTTCGCCGTCCGCGACGTGCTGACCCTCGACCTGCCGGTGGAAGCCTGGGCGCAGGAAGAAGGCATCGCCGGGCCGGAAGTCACCGAGCGCATCATCCGCCGCGCCGACGAATGGATGGCGGGCAAGGCGGGCCAGTATGGCCCCGACCTCATGCGCTATATCGAGAAGTCGATCCTGCTCCAGACCCTGGACCATCTGTGGCGCGAGCACATCGCCATGCTGGACCATCTGCGCCAGGTGGTGGGCCTGCGCGGCTATGCCCAGCGCGACCCGCTGAACGAATACAAGTCCGAAGCCTTCCAGCTGTTCTCCGCCATGCTGGGGCGCCTGCGCGAGATCGTCACCTCGCAGCTGATGCGGGTGGAGATCGTCACCTCCCCGCCGCCGGAAGAGGCGCTGCCGGCCATGGAAGCGCACCATATCGACGCCACCACGGGCGAGGATGAATTTTCCGCCTCCGCCGCCGCCATCGGCACCCGGCCCCGGCCGGAGATCGCCGGCGACGTCGCGGTCGCCGCGCGCGATCCCAACGATCCCGCGAGCTGGGGCAAGGTGGGCCGCAACGAGAATTGCCCCTGCGGCTCCGGCAAGAAGTACAAGCACTGCCACGGCCGCTTCGCCTGAGGCTGGCGTCTCCCCTGTGAACGAAAACGCCCGGTGCCAAGCCGGGCGTTTTTGCGTTCTGGGCGCGGCCGCGCGGGCGAACGGGCGTCGACTGGCGATTATCCCAGGGATGCGGATCGCGGAACGGGCGGAAAGGGTCGCGCCGGCGAAACCGAACCGGAGCGGCGCTCCGGATTCATCCTGGGCGAACGTTCGCCCGAAATGCCGGTTCTGTGCGCCGAAGACCCGCGGTGAAGCGCCAGTAAACCACTCTTCGTCTGCGCCAAGTCATTGTTTCACGTGAAACATTTCGCCTCCCGACGGGCGCCGGCGGGGCCTTGCGGCGGGAAAATCGACGCGCCCGAGGACCGATCGACAGGCCTGGGCCGCAGGCCTCGCAGGCGCTGCAAGCCTGCATCGGGAGCGCCGGCGCGCCGTGGGAGGGCCGGGACGCGCCCGGCCGTGCCGCGGTGGAGGAACGGCGATCGACCCTAGCGCGCGCTGGAGAACGCGCCCGGCGTGACGATGGTCGTGGAGCCTTGCAGGACCGGCGCGGAGGCGACGTTCTGCCCGTTCAGGCTGGCGGTCTGCTGCGCCGATCCGACACGCGGCCCGCTGCCGGCGGGCGAGGAAGTGGCGGAGGTGGTGGGCGCGAAACTCGCAGAGGCCGTGGAGGCATTCGCCCCGGGACGCACGGGTCCCCCCGCCTCGGCCAGCTGGGCCTCGGGCGAGACGCCCGGCGGGCGCGTGGTCTCGGGCATCTCGCCGGGCGGCGGCCCGTTCACATCCACCGTGGCATCGTTCGCCTCGGCGCCGACGGGACGGAACTTGGCGAGGAACACCGGGTGCATGCCGCCGTCGGTGCCGGTCTTCACCGGCGCCACGGGCAGCGAGTTGGACAGAGCGGCGATCTGCTGGTCGTCGGCCATGCGCTTGGCGGCGACGGCGCCGGCGATCTCGGCGGGCACCGTATAGCTCGGGCAGGGAGCCGAGGCGTCGAAGCCGCGCCCGCCTTCCACCTGGGCGTTGAACACATAGTGCCGGTCGCACACGTTGACCTTCGGCTCCTGCTTCGTCACCTCGAAGCTGTCGTAGCCTTCCTTGAGGTTACGCCAGAACGCCATGTTCGGGTTGGTGCGGTGGCGGGCGAGGTTCTTCGGCGTCATGCGGAACGGCATGGCCTGGAGCTGGAACGAGCGCTGGCCGCCGGCGAAGCTCTCGCGCGCCAACGCGAAAATCTCGGCGATCTGCTGGTCGGTCATGGCGTAGCAGCCCGACGAGGAGCAATCCCCGTGGATCATCAGGAATTCGCCGGTGCGGCCGTAGGACTTGTCGAACGCGTTGGGAAAGCCGGTGTTGATCGCCAGATAATAATTGGAATTGGGATTCATCAGCGCCGGGGTGATGGCATAGAAGCCCTCGGGCGCCTGACGGTCGCCCATCTTCACCTTCGGGCCAAGCTCGCCCGACCAGCGGCAGATCGGATAGGTCTTCAGCAGCGCATAGGTGCCGTCGGTCTTTTCCTTCCAGACCTCAAGCTCGGATTCCTGCTTGAAGAGGCGCACCAGGATCGGGCTGGAGGGCGTCATGCCCTTTTCCTGGATCAGGGAGACCATCTGCGGGGACAGCGGCTGCTTGGCGCGCTGGGACAGATCGCCCTGCCCGTTGCAGCCGGCGAGGACCACCGCGGCGGTGGCGGCCAGGGCCGCGAGCCGGAGACGGGAAAAGAAGGGAAGCGGACGGCTCAACGCAGAACTCCAAGGTCCGTTTCGGGCGCACTAAGAGCCATGATGCAAGGTCCACCCTTGACGGCGCGTTACCATAAGATGGCGAAAAAGCGATAAATTAGCGCCCCTTAGCCGCACAAGACCGGCGAATTGCGGCCAATATGAGATGGTTCCAGACAAAGCGGCCGGTGTCCACCTCTAGAGCGTGCGGCCGATCGCCAGGAACTTGGCGCGCCGCGCCTTCCGCACCGCAGTCGCATCCATCCCGGCCATGCCGCTCAGCGCCTCGGCGATGGCATCCCCGGTCGCGGCGATGGCGGCCTTGGGGTCGCGATGGGCGCCGCCGGTGGGCTCCTTGATGATCGAATCGACGACGCCGAAACGCACCAGGTCCTGGGCGGTGATCTTCATGTTGGTCGCCGCCTCCTGCGCCTTGGCGGTGTCGCGCCACAGGATGGAGGCCGCGCCCTCGGGCGAGATCACGCTGTAGATGGCGTGCTCCAGCATCAAGACGGTGTTGGCCGTGGCGATGGCGATGGCGCCGCCGGAGCCCCCCTCGCCGATCACCACCGCCACATTGGGCGCGCCGAGCGCGAGGCAGGCGTCGGTGGACCGGGCAATAGCCTCGGCCTGCCCGCGCTCCTCGGCGCCGATGCCGGGATAGGCGCCGGCGGTATCCACCAGCGCGATCATGGGCAGGTTGAAGCGGTCCGCCAGCTCCATCAGGCGCGCGGCCTTGCGATAGCCCTCGGGCCGCGCCATGCCGAAATTGTGACGGATGCGGGTTTCCGTGGTGGAGCCCTTCTCATGGCCGATCACGCACACGGGCTCGCCCCGGAAGCGCGCGAAGCCGCCGATGATGGCTTCGTCCTCGCCATACTTGCGATCCCCCGCCATGGGGGTGAATTCGTCGAACAGGCCCTTGGCGAAATCGCCGAAATGCGGCCGCGCGGGATGGCGCGCCACGAGGGTCTTCTGCCAGGGGGTGAGGGTGGAATAGAGCTGCGCCAGGGCATCCGCGGCCTTGGCCTCAAGGCGCGTCACGTCGTCGGCAATGGCGACGCCGTCCCCGCTCGAAAGTGCCCGCAGTTCTTCCACCTTCGCCTCGAGCTCGGCCACCGGCTTCTCGAAGTCCAAATAGCTGCGCATGCCTGTCCGTGGGTTTTGGGGAACGAGTGGACGGAACCGTCCGGCACCTCATGGCGCGGCCGGAAGCTGCTCTTCGCGGCGCGGTAAGTCAAGGTGCGCCTGCCGCCGAGGCAACCGGATGTGTCCGCCCGCGTTATATCCCAATGGATTACAGAGGAGAACCCCGCATGCCCGCGTCACCGCGAGACCCCGCCCGCGACGAGAGCAAGCCCGGCACGGGCGCCAGCGGAAACAACCCGCCCCCGTCGAAGCCCGCCGGCAAGGCCGCCGCCAAGCCGGCCGCAGGCCCCCACGCCAAGCCGGCGGCAGGCCCCCATGCGGACCCGGCCCTGACCGATCCCGCCAAGACACCCGGCACCGGCGCCCTGCCCGATCCCCATCGGCCGAACGAGGATGCGACCTCCGGCTGACCGCACGTCGCGGCGCGGCGCGCGGGATCCTTCAGAGCAAGGCGGCGCCGTTTTCCTGCAGCACCGCACCCGCCAGATAGAGCGAGCCGGCGATCAGCACCCGGGGCGGCGGCACGAGGGGAAAGGTGGAGAGCCCATCCAGCGCCGCCCCCACATCGCGCGCCACCGAGCCGGACATGCCGAGCGCGGCGGCGGCCGCGGCCACCTCCTCGGGGGACAGGCCCTTGTGCTCGCCGGGCACGGGAACCGCGATGATCTCGCGCGCGAGGCCCGCGAACGGGGCCAGGAACGCCGTCACATCCTTGGACCCCAGCATGCCGACGATCATCACCAGGGGGCGCGCATAGCGCTCTTCGAGTTCCGCCAAGGCAGTGGCAAGCGCGGCGCCGCCGGCGGCGTTGTGCCCGCCGTCGAGCCACACTTCCACGTCCGCCGGCGCCCGCGCGGTCAGGGGACCGGGCGCAAGGCGCTGGAGCCGCGCCGGCCACTCGGCCGCACGCAGACCGGCCTCGATGGCGGCGGCGGTCACGCCCAATTGCGGCAGCGCCCGCAAGGTCGCCACCGCAAGCCCGGCATTGTCGATCTGGTGGGCGCCCATGAGGCGCGGACGCGGCAAATCGAGGAGGCCCGCCTCGTCGGCATAGACGAGCCGCCCCGCCTCCTCGTGCATGGTCCATTGCTGGCCCCGCGCGAACAAGGGCGCGAGCTTGCGCGCGGCGGCGCGCTCAATCACCGCCAGCGCCTCGTCCGGCTGACCGGCGACAATGACCGGCACGCGGCGCTTGATGATGCCGGCCTTCTCGGCGGCGATCAGCTCCAGCGTCGGGCCGAGGAAGTCCACATGGTCGATGGAGAGCGGCGTGATGACGCTGGCCAGCGGCGCGTCCACCACATTGGTGGCGTCGAGCCGCCCGCCGAGCCCGACTTCCAGCAGCAGCACGTCCGCCGGCACCTGGGCGAACAGGACGAAGGCGGCCGCCGTCGTGATCTCGAACAGGGTGATGGGCGCCCCGGCATTGGCCGCTTCCACCCGGTCGAGCGCGTCCGAGAGGGCCGCATCCTCCACCAGCGCGCCGGCGAGGCGGATGCGCTCGTTGAAGCGCACCAGATGGGGCGAGGTATAGACATGCACGCGCTTGCCCGCCGCCTCCAACGCCGCGCGCAGGAAGGCGATGGTGGAGCCCTTGCCATTGGTGCCCGCCACGTGGATCACGGGCGGCAGGCGCAGTTCGGGATGGTCGAGCGCGGCAAGCAGACGGTGGACCCGGTCCAGCGACAAGTCGATGCGCTGGGGATGGAGCGCCGCGAGGCGCTCCAGAATGGCGTCGGGTCCGCCGACGGGGCGGGAGAGGGACATCGTCTTCTACCCCTGCGCGGCTTCGGCCGCGCGGCGCAATGGATGGGTGGGCATCAGGCTGCGGCGGGGCGCGGCAGACGCCCCTTGGGCGGCACGGCCGGCGCCTTCACCAGGATGCGGCACAGGCGCCCCAGCGTCTCGCGCATCTGGTGGCGATGCACCACCATGTCGATCATGCCGTGCTCGCGCAGATATTCCGCCCGCTGGAAACCGTCCGGCAGCTTCTCGCGGATGGTCTGCTCGATCACGCGGGGACCCGCAAAGCCAATGAGGGCGCCCGGTTCGGCAATCTGGATGTCACCCAGCATGGCATAGGAGGCGGTGACGCCGCCGGTGGTCGGATTGGTGAGGACCACGATGTAAGGCTTCTTGGCCTCGCGCAATTCCTGGATCGCCACCGTGGTGCGCGGCATCTGCATCAGGGAAAGAATGCCTTCCTGCATGCGCGCGCCGCCGGAAGCCGCGAACATGATGAAGGGGGTGCCCTTCTCAGCCGCCGTCTGGAGCCCCTTCACCACCGCCTCGCCGGCGGCCATGCCGAGCGAACCGCCCATGAATCCGAAATCCTGCACCGCGATGGTCACCGGCAAGGCTTCCAGCAGGCCGGTCGCGACCTTCACGGCATCCTGCATGCCGGTCTTGGTGCGGGCGTCCTTGAGGCGGTCGGCATAGCGGCGCTCGTCGCGGAACTTCAGCGGGTCGATGGTGACCTCGGGAAGCGCGACCTCCGCATAGGCACCGTCGTCGAAGGTGGCCTTCAGCCGCTTCGTGGCGTCCATGCGCATGTGATAGCCGGAGCCCGGGATCACATAGAGATTGGCCTCCAGATCCTTGTGGAACACCATCTGCCCGGTTTCCGGGCACTTCACCCACAGATTCTCCGGCACATCCCGGCGCGCCAGGAAATCGCGGATCTTCGGGCGGACGACGTTGGAAATCCAATTCAAGGAGAATGCTCCGGCTGTGGCGCGCTCCATGTAATACCGAGCGGGCAGGAACGGAAGTGCGGTCGCGCTGCGCTGCGCAAATCGAGCGCCGCCGACCCTTGCGTCATCTCGCGACAGGGCTTGGGCGCCCATGGTGGCGAAACCACGGCGGCGAGGCGCTATTCCGTTAAGGAATGAAAATACGCCCGATTTTTTGATTGGACGGTGCTTTCTAAACGGTTTAAGCGGCCCGTCGATTGTCATCCAGAAGGTTTACCCCGGGTGCGACTCCTCCTGCTCTTGCCCTTCCTCGGGCTGCTGTGGGTGCCGTTCTATAATGAACGCCTGCCCGAGCTGTTCGGCTTCCCGTTCTTCTATTGGTATCAGCTGGCCTGGGTGCCGCTGACCTCCCTTTTGACCTATGTGGTTTATAAGGCGACCAAGGAATGATCGGCGCCATCGATTGGACCGCCCTGTCGGTCTTCCTGTTCTTTTTTGTGCTCGTCACCGTGATGGGCTTCGTCGCCTCGCGCTGGAAGGCGGCAGACAACCATGCCAAGCTCGACGAATGGGGCCTCGGCGGCCGCCAGTTCGGGGTGTGGATCACCTGGTTCCTGGTGGGCGGCGATTTCTACACCGCTTATACCGTCATCGCCGTGCCGGCGCTGGTCTATGCGGTGGGGGCCTACGGCTTCTTCGCCCTGCCCTACACGATCATCGTCTATCCCTTCATTTTCCTCGTCATGCCGAAGCTGTGGAAGGTGGCCCATGCCAGCGGCCATGTGACGGCGGCGGACGTGGTGCACGGCATGTATGGCAGCCGGGCGCTGGAACTGGTGGTCGCGCTCACCGGGCTCATCGCGACCATGCCCTACATCGCGCTTCAGCTGGTGGGCATGCAGGCGGTGATCTCGGCCATGGGGCTGACCGGGGAATTCCCGATCATCGCCGCCTTCCTGATCCTCGCGCTCTATACCTATTCGGCCGGCCTGCGCGCGCCGGCGCTGATCGCCTTCGTCAAGGACATCATGATCTATGTGGTCGTGCTGGTGGCGGTGGTGCTGGTGCCGATGGTGCTCGGCGGCTATGGCGCCGTGTTCCACGCGGCGGACCTCGCCTTTGCGGCCAAGGGCGGCGCCACCGGCCTCACGCTCCAGCCGCAGCAGATGCTGCCCTACGCGACGCTTGCGCTCGGCTCGGCGCTCGCCGCCTTCATGTATCCCCACACCCTGACCGGCGTGTTCGCGGCCCAAAGCGCGGACACCATCCGCAAGAACGCGATCCTGCTGCCGGCCTATACGGTGCTGCTGGGCCTGATCGCTTTGCTCGGCTACATGGCGCACGCGGCGGGCGTGAAGGTGACCAGCCCCACGGATGTGGTGCCGGTTCTGTTCAAGACCCTGTTCCCGAGCTGGTTCGCCGGCTTCGCCTTCGCCGCCATCGGCATCGGCGCGCTGGTGCCGGCGGCGGTGATGTCCATCGGCGCCTCAAACCTGTTCACCCGCAATGTGTGGAAGGCCTATGTGAACCCGGCGGTGACCGATGCCGGCGAAGCGCAGGTGGCCAAGATCGTATCGCTGGTAGTGAAGGTGGGCGCGCTCGCCTGCATCATCTTCCTGCCGACCAAGTTCGCCATCGACCTGCAATTGCTCGGCGGCCTCTGGATTCTCCAGACCTTCCCGGCGGTGGTGTTCGGCCTGTTCACCCGCTGGTTCCGCGCCGGCGCGCTGCTGGCGGGCTGGGTGGTCGGGATCGGCGGCGGCTCCTTCATCGTCTTCTCGGACGGACTGGTGCCGGTGCATCGCGTCATCCTCGGCAGCGAGTCGTACACGATCTATGTCGGGCTGCTGGCGCTCGCCGCCAATCTGGTGGTGGCGGCGCTCGGCACCGTGCTGCTCGATCTTCTTGCCCCGCGCCGGACGGCGCGGGCTTGAGGCGGCCGCACGGCACCGGGCGCAGGAGCATGGGACGGATTTAAGGGCCGGGTGAGCGATCCCGGCCCGAGGCCCGCCTTGTGGCTTCCCGCGCCTTACGGCTTCGCCGGCAGGAAGGTGAAGGGCGTCGCGGCTTCGAACCGCGCCGCCGCATTGCCGGAATAGACCTTGCCGCCTTCCAGAACCAGTTTCTTCACCGGCGCGCCCTCCTTCAGGTCGAGGTCGGCGAGCGGCACCCAGAACGCGTTGGGGCTGGTGGAGGAATCGAAGAAATAGACCTTGTTCTTCTGGTCCGCGACGGTGCGCCAGAGGGAGGAGGAAATGTTCGGCTGGTTCGGCGTGGTGATGCCGAGCGGCACGCCCACGCTGCGCATGACCCCGAGCACGCTGAGCGCCGCCTGATTGGCATAGCTCTGCCCCGGCACCGCCGAAATGAAGCGCGGATCGGCCTGCTTGGGCACCGCATGGATGAGGAACGAGGCCCGGGCAAAGCGATCCGATGCGCGGTTCGTGCCCGGCAGGAAGGTGAGCCCGCCGATCTCCTCCCAATAGGCGTTGAGCGCCAGTTGCTGGTCGAAGGTCGGCGAATTGGTCATCACCTGATATTGCTTGCCGTGGTGAACGACGAGCTTGCCGCCGATATATTCGAGGATCGCGGAATCGCCATCGGCGTCGGAAAGGGCGAGGTGCAGTTGCGCCGGGGCGCCGTTCGGCAGCACGGGAGCGACGATGCGGAACGGCTCCGCCTCCAGCGCCGCCACCGCTTCGGAGACGGTGCCGAACATGTCGAGCACATATTGCGCCCAGAGCGAGATCGACATGGGCGGCTTGCCGGCGTCGTGGCCATAGTCGGATTCATCGAGATAGAGCAGGTTCACCACCAGCCCCGCCTCGTTGATCCCGTCCGCCGTGCCCACATCATAGCCCGAGGCGATCAGGCTGCCGTATTTTGAGACCCATTTCGGCGCCGTCGGGCCGGCAGCGCCGTCGCGCGCCATGCCTTTGGGAAAAGCCCAGAGATTGGTGCGCATATCCTCCGCCCAATCCATCGAGCGGCCGGTGATGACGAGGCCATCGGCCCCGACATAGAGCGCGCGGGTGCAGGCGGCTGCGGGATGTGCCGCCAGCAGCGAGCCGGCGAGCAAGGCGGCGATAAAGCGGGTGACGCGCGAGCGGGGCATGTCCATCCTCCCATGAGAACGGGAGGGAGCATCGACCGTCCGGCACGCGCCGCCATGAGGCGGATCAACACCGCCAAGATCCCGCCGCCCGCACGCGCCTGCGGCCGGCGTGGGAGACCTATTCGGCCGCCTGGCGGGCGACGCCGCGCACCGCGGCGGCGAGATCGCGCACCAGGGTTTCCACGGCCGGAACGGTCTGCGCGGTCGCGGCGCCCGCGTCGTCGAGCGAGGTGCGCACGACATCCACCAGGGCCGAGCCCACCACCACGGCGTCGGCGCCGGCTGCAATCGCCGCCGCCTGGGCCGGCGTCTTCACGCCGAAGCCCACCGCCACCGGCAGGTCGGTGTGTCCCTTGATGCGCGCGACGGCAGCCGAAACCAGATCGGCGTCGGGCGTCGCGGAGCCGGTGATGCCGGTGATCGAGACGTAATAGACAAAGCCCGCCGTATGGGCGAGCACCGACGGCAGGCGCTTGTCGTCCGTGGTCGGCGTGGCGAGGCGGATGAAATCGAGGCCGGCCGCGAGCGCGGGCAGGCACAGTTCGTCGTCTTCCTCGGGCGGCAGATCGACGACGATCAGGCCGTCCACGCCGGCGTCCTTCGCATCCGCCAGGAAGCGCGGGACGCCATAAATATAGATCGGGTTGTAATAGCCCATCAGCACGATCGGCGTCGCGCCGTCGCCCTCGCGGAAGGCGCGCACCATGGCCAGCGTCTTCGCCAGCGTCTGCCCGCCCTTGAGCGCACGCAGGCCGGCGGCCTGGATCGCCGGGCCGTCCGCCATGGGATCGGTGAACGGCACGCCCAGCTCGATCACGTCGGCGCCGGCCGCGGGCAGGGCCTTCAGGATCGCCAATGAGGTCGCGGCATCGGGATCGCCCGCCGTGATGAAGGTGACGAGGCCGGGACGGCGTTCGGCGGCGAGGGTGTCGAAACGGGCGGTGATGCGGGTGGTCATGATGCGTCTTTTGTTCGTCCCCCGCGAAAGGGGCCGGCCGCGCGCGGCCGGGGAAAGTGAGACCCGCTCAGTTCGGGCTGGTGATGGCGCAGGTCGCCGACGCGGCGCTGGTGGCGCCCATCAGGCGCACCTGATCCGACCCGGTGAGGCCGGGGAAGGTGGAAAACAACGTCGTGGACGAGGTGCCGAGCTTCTTCTTGCTCTTGGAGAAGAAATCGCAGGTCACGACGATCTGGCTCAGCATGAGGGTGCCGCTGTTGGCCACCTGCACGCTGATGAAGGCGCCCGACGGATCGGTGACCACCGATCCGGTGGTCAGGGCGAGGCCGGCCGGCGCCGCGAAGGCGGGCAGCACGGCCGGAGCGGCAAAAGACAGCGGAAGGGCAAGACCCAGGGCCGCGCAAGCAGATGTAAATCTCATATCTGGCCCCCCAGAAGCTCCGCCACGGCAAAGATGTCCTTGTCGCCGCGGCCCGACAGATTGACGATCATGACATGATCCTTCGGCTTGGTGGGCGCGATTTCCATCACCTTGGCGACGGCATGCGCGCATTCCAGCGCCGGGATGATGCCTTCCTGCTTCGACAGCAGCATGAAGCCTTCAAGCGCCTCGGCATCGGTGCAGGGAATATATTTCACCCGGCCGATATCATGCAGCCAGGCATGCTCGGGCCCGATCCCGGGATAATCCAGGCCGGCAGAGATGGAATGGGCATCCTTGATCTGCCCGTCGTCGTCCATCAGCAGATAGGTGCGATTGCCGTGCAGCACGCCCGGCCGACCGCCGATGATGGCGGCCGCATGCTGGCCGCTGGAAATGCCATGGCCCGCCGCCTCGACGCCGTAGATCTCCACATCGGGATCATCGAGAAAGGCGTGGAACAGGCCGATGGCGTTGGAGCCGCCGCCCACCGCCGCGATCAGGGAATCCGGCAGGCGGCCTTCCATCTCCTGGATCTGCGCCCGCGCCTCGATGCCGATGATCGACTGGAAGTCGCGCACCATGGCCGGATAGGGGTGAGGACCCGCCACCGTGCCGATGCAATAGAAGGTGTCGTGCACGTTGGTGACCCAGTCGCGCAGCGCCTCGTTCATGGCATCCTTCAGCGTGCGCGTGCCCGATTGCACCGGCACCACGCTCGCGCCCAGCATGTTCATGCGGAACACGTTCGGCTTCTGCCGCTCCACGTCCACCGCGCCCATATAGACCACGCACTCCAGGCCGAAGCGGGCGCACAGCGTCGCCGTCGCCACGCCGTGCTGGCCGGCACCGGTCTCCGCGATGATGCGCTTCTTGCCCATGCGGCGGGCGAGCAGGATCTGGCCGAGGACGTTGTTCACCTTGTGGGAGCCGGTGTGGTTCAGCTCCTCGCGCTTGAGATAGATTTTCGCGCCGCCGAGATGCGCGGTGAGGCGCTCGGCGAAATAGAGCGGCGAGGGCCGCCCCACATAATGGGTGAGAAAGCCGTCCATCTCGGCCTTGAAGGCGGGATCGACCTTGGCCGCCTCATAGGCGGCCTGCAGCTCCAGCACCGCGGGCATCAGGGTCTCGGCGACGAAACGCCCGCCATGGATGCCGAAATGACCGCGCTCGTCCGGGCCGGTGCGATAGGAATTCAACGCAGTCACTTGGCTTGACTTTCCACCCTGGAGGCAAGGGACGCCGCGCGCGCGGCGCGGACGAAGGCAAAGATCTTTTCCGCCGATTTCACGCCCGGCGCGGTTTCAACGCCGGAGGAGACATCGACGCCGTCGACCCGCACACGGGCGATCGCCTGCGCCACATTGTCCGGGTCCAGACCACCCGAAAGCATGATCGGGCGACCGGGGTCAAGGCCGTCGAGCACGGACCAGTCGAACACCCGGCCGTTGCCGCCGGGCAAAAGATCGTCCGGGGCGGGCTTGGCATCGAACAGCAGGCGGTCCGATACCGCCGCATAGGCAGGGACGACATCGAGATCGGCGGCACGGGCGATGCTGAGCGCCTTCATCACCGGCAGGCCGAAGCGCGCGCGGATTTCCGCGACCCGCTCGGCCGTCTCGCGCCCGTGCAATTGGAGGATATCCGGCTTCACCGCTTCCAGGATGTCGCCGAGCAGGGCGTCGTCCGGATCGACCAGCAGCGCCACCTTCAGGGCGCGGCCGTTGACCTGGGCGGAGAGCGCGGCGGCATCGGACAAATGGAGATGGCGCGGGCTCCTGGCGAAATGCACAAACCCGACGAGATCGGCGCCGGCCTCCAGCGTCGCGTCGAGGGCGGCGGCGCTGTTGACGCCGCAGATCTTCACCTCGATGCCCGGCCTCGGCCCATCCGCAACCAACGCGCCCATCTCACCACCGTCGGGCGCACCGCGCCGCACCTTGTCTTGTTTCAGATCCGCCTCAGGTCTCGATGCGGGTGAACTGCCCCGCCTTGCGGAATCGCCAAAGATAGCTCGGCAGCACACTCGCCATGGCGGCGGGCAGGATGCCGAGATCCTGGATGGTGCGGTGTTCCGCGACCGCGGCGTCGGACACCACATTGTCGAAATGCAGCATCGCCACCTGGTCGCGGGTGAGCAGCGCGCTGCCGCCCGGCACCCAGCCGAGCACGCGGGCCATCAGGTCCGCCACGCCGAACGGCAGGTCCATCAGGATGCGATGGCTGCCGATTTCCCGCAGCAGCAATTCCATCAGCTCGCGGAAGGTGCGCACTTCCGGCCCGCCGAGTTCGTACGTCGTGGCGGCTTTCGCCTTGCCGTCCACCGCCCGCTCGACGGCGGCGGCCACGTCCGCCACGAACACCGGCTGGAAGCGCGTCTTGCCGCCGCCGATCAACGGCAGGGCGAAGGCGAAGCGGGTCATCGCGGCGAAACGGTTGAAGAAGTCGTCCTCCGGGCCGAACACCAGCGAGGGGCGCAGAATGATGCTGTCCGGCACGGCGGCGCGCACCGCCTCCTCGCCCAGACCCTTGGTGCGGGCATAAGCGGCGGTCGCCGACGAATCGGCGCCGATGGCCGAGACATGCACCACCCGCGCGCCCACCTCGGCGGCGGCGGTGGCGATGGCGCGGGCACCATAGACATGCACCGCGTCGAAGCTCTGGCGGCCGCGCGGGGCCAGCACGCCCACGAGATTCACAACGATGTCGGACTCCTGCACCGCCCGGCGCACCGAATCGGCGAAGCGCACATTGGCCTGCACCAGCTGGATCTGGCCCACATAGCCATAAGGGAGCAGGAAATTCGCAAGATCGGGCCGCCGCACCGCCACGCGAATGCGATAGCCGCGGCGGGCCAGGGCGCGCACCACATAACGGCCGAGAAAGCCGGAACCGCCGAACACCGTCACCAGGCTATCCGTCACGGGCCGATCGGCCACCGTCACTTCGCTCATGCCTATTCCTCCGGCTCGCGCGCACGCCGCGACCTGCTCTATAGGTTTGTGCGTGACATACGCGATTGCGCGGGGCCTCGTCCAGTTGCCTCGGCGTCGCGGGACAGTTCGTCCCCCTTCGGGCGCGGACCGCCGGTTGGGGCGCTCCGCGCAACCAGGATTCGGAACGGCGCGCCGATCAGGCCGGCGCCTTCGGGGCCTTGGCGGCGGCGAGCGCAGCCACCTTGGCCTCGATGTCGGTGATCATCCGGGTGAAAGCCTGCGGATCGAGCGCGGAACGCTGGAGGTCCACTGCCCAATTGGGATTTTGCAGCGTGAAGGTCGTGAAGGCGGACGCGGCGCCGGTCTTGCTCAGCACATGGTCCGCGACCCGGGCGGGAATCGCTTCCTCGATGAAGAAGTCCAGGCCCGGATGGGTCTTCGCGAAGGCAACGAACGCTTCGGAAAGGGCGGTATATTGGCTGTCCTTCAGCAGCGCATTCAGCGTCACCAGGAAATCCGAGACGGCGGTCTCGGGCGGGTGCTTGCGCGGGGGGATATTGGCAGCGGTGCCGGATGCGACCATGGTCATTCCTCCGAAAGAGTTTCGTGCGGTGGCGCGGGCCCGCAGGGCGGCGATGCCGCCCGCGCTCCGCGCGTCTGTATTTTGTAGACCACGCTTGCCGACGCAAGCCTCACGACCGGCATTGAGCGGAAAGATCCGGCATGGCGGCCTTTAGCGGGATCAAATCGGCGCGGCTTTGGCATGACGGATGGATCTGGAGTTGACTGCCGGCCATCCTGCTCCTATAAGCGCCGACACTTCGCTGGCGACCGAGGTTGCCGGCGTGTTCAGCCATTCAGACGCAGCGCAAATGGGCCGCATTGGCCACGGTTTGCGTGCGATAACGTGATAGAGGACGGCCGATGGCCAATACGCCCTCCGCCAAAAAGGCGGCGCGGAAGATCGAGCGTCGCACTGAGGTTAACCGGAACCGCCGCTCGCGCGTCCGCACCTTTCTGCGCAAGCTGGAAGACGCCCTCGCGACGGGCGATGCAACGGCCGCCAGCGCGGCTTTCAAGGCTGCCGAGCCCGAGATCATGCGGGCGGTGACCAAGGGTGTTCTTCACAAGAACACCGCCTCCCGCAAGGTTTCCCGCCTCGCGGCCCGCGTCAGCAAGCTGAGCGCGTGATCTGAGCTGAAGATCGCGGTGCCCGTCGCGCCGCGGCTAAGCTTAGCAATAGAATGGCCCGGCATTGCCGGGCTTTTTTATTTTGAAGCCGCGCCGCGAAGGCGCAGACGCACGGCGGGCGGACCGGGTTCCCCCGTGCGCCGCGCGCCCTCCCGCGCCGAACGGCGGGCGTGCGGACCCCGCACCGGGGCCCCGCGCCGGACTTGGCACCGGACCTGGCGCCCGCTTTAGCCGACGAAGGCTCGCCGGCGATTTTCCCGCGAAAAGGCCCTCGATTCTTGCCCCGGGCGGCGCCTAGCCGCTAACCGGAGCGAGGTCAAGCCGACGCCCTTCCGGGTGGGGTTTGGCCGAGGGTCCCGACCGATCAGGAAAAACTTATGAGACTTAACGGGTTACGGGCCAAGCCGAGAAGTACCTCTGCGGGAGCCTCATCCAGAGGTATAAAAATACTTCTTGATTTGAATCCTAGGACCGCCTCCCGAACCGTTAAGGATTGCGAATCTCGCAGTCGAGTCAGAGGTTTGCCGGCTGAACTAAAGCATCGGGAGAAATGTGTTTGTCACCCGATTTCCACCGGATTGAAGTGCGACCGGGAAAGCCGTTGCACCCTCCCCACACGCTGTGTATGTTCAATCTCACCTCTGAGGGACATCCCGAGGAAATCATCAATAGAGCAGCGGTTTCACGACTCTTCGTGGATGGAGGGAGGGTGTATTATGTGCGTTAGCGTCTCACCTCCCCTCCCGCGCTGCGTGTACATTTCACCTGCGTATTGTTCCGGTTTTTGGGATAGTCTGTCTTTGATCCTTTGATTGATCTGGGACAGAGAAATAAACAAAAAACTATTCTATTTATTGGAGAACCGGAGAACGTTTTGTTCGACGGCGAATGGGGCGGCTATGACTTCTCTCTCAGGCGCTAGACCTAGCGAAGACGCACTTCATTTTCGTCGCGAACAGGCCTTCGGGACCGTCGGCCGCGACCGGGATGAGCGGCTCCGTGATCGCGCCGTCGAGGACCCCGCCCGCCGGGCGCCCTCGTGACGAAACCTCGGGCCTAGCCCTCTTTCGTCGCTTCACCTTCACCTTACTCATTCACTTGGACTTGGAGACGCGCCGTCGCCGGCGCGAACGCTCTCCGCGTCGCAACCAGGGACCCGCCCCGGGCGGGAAAGACCCTCATGTTGAAACCGGAAACCGTGGATGTCGCGCAGTTTCGCCCCACTATGACCGCGCCCTCGGCAGCGGATTTCTGCGCGCAGCAATGGGACCGGGTTCGCCAGCGCCTGCGCGAGGAGATCGGCGAGGAATCCTATACCAGCTGGTTCGCCCGCATCGAGCTGGACCGGGTCGCGGACCGCGTGCATCTCTCGGTGCCCACGCGCTTTCTGAAGGCCTGGATTCAGGACCATTATGTCGAGCGCCTCGCCGAGCTGTGGCAGGAGGAAAGCGGCACCGCCCGCAAGGTGGAGCTCTCCGTGCGCTCCGCCGTCGCCCGCGCCATTCCGCTGAAGGCCGCCAATGAGCATCGCGAAGTCGTGGTCGAGCGCGCCGCCGAGCCGCGCCCCCAGGCTGTCGCCGCCACCGCCATGCCGGCCGACGTGGGCGCGGGCTCGCCGCTCGATGCCCGCCTGACGTTCGAGACCTTCGTGCTGGGCAAGTCCAACACGCTTGCCCATGCCGCCGCCCGCCAGGTGGCGGAGGCCGTGCCCGGCGCCGGCCCGATCTTCAACCCGCTCTATCTCCATGCCGCCGTGGGCCTCGGCAAGACCCACCTTCTCCAGGCGGTGGCCTGGGCCGGCGCGAGCCGCGGACGGCGCGTGGTCTATCTCACCGCCGAGCGCTTCATGTACGGCTTCGTCGCCGCGCTGAAGACCCATGCCGCCATCGCCTTCAAGGATGCGCTGCGGTCCATCGACACCCTGGTGATCGACGACCTGCAATTCCTCACCGGCAAGAATATGCAGCAGGAATTCTGCCATACGCTCAACGCCCTGATGGATGCCGGGCGGCAGGTGGTGGTCGCCGCCGACCGGCCGCCGTCGGAGCTGGACGCGCTCGACGACCGGGTCCGCTCGCGCCTTGCCGGCGGCCTCGTGGTGGAGCTCGGCCAGCTGGAGGAGGAACTGCGCCTCCAGATCCTCAAGACCCGCTCCTCGGCCCTCGCCGAGCAGCATCGCGGCTTCTCCGTGCCCGCCAATGTGCTCGAGCTGCTCGCTCGCACCGTGGGCCAGAGCGGGCGCGACCTGGACGGCGCGCTCAACAAGCTGCTCGCCTTCAACAAGCTCACGGGCGAGCCCGTGACCATGGAAATGGCCGAAAACGCGGTGCGCGACCTCGTGCGCCCATGCGATCCCAAGCGCGTGCGGGTGGATGAGATTCTGCGCGTCGTGGCCAAGCACTATAATGTCTCGCGGGCCGATCTTCTGTCCCAGCGGCGCACCGCCAATGTGGTCAAGCCGCGCCAGATCGCCATGTATCTGGCCAAGACGCTGACCCTGCGCTCGCTGCCGGAAATCGGCCGCCGCTTCGGCGGGCGCGATCACACCACGGTTCTGCACGCGGTGCGCAAGATCGACGGCCTGATCGCCACCGATCGCGCCCTCGCCGAGGAGATCGAGGCGCTGAAGAAGCTCGTCAACGAGTGAGGACCGCCGGGCAAGGGTTTCCCCCTGCCCCTCGCGCCCCGCGCCCGATCGGGTGCGAAAAATCCATTCCGTGCACCCGAAGCGAGGCCTTGAGGGCCACGCGCGGTGCGCGCCAGGCGGGAATTGCCCGCCTTCCACGTCGGCAACGGGGAAAAAGCGGCCAGATGCCCTTGCTTTGGTGCAGCGCGGGCGGCAATGTCTGCGGCCCACGGGTTCGTTGTGAACGATCCGGTCGCGGGCCGCACTGGCGCCAGCCAGGGCGTGCTTAGTTTCCCCGCACGAGAGTTACGGGTCCGGGCCAATGAAGGTCACCGTCGAACGCGCCGAGCTTCTCAAATCGCTCAGCCACGTCCATCGCGTCGTCGAACGCCGCAACACGATTCCGATCCTGGCCAATGTGCTCATCCGCACCGGCGCGTCGGGGCTGGAGCTGAAGGCCACCGACCTCGATCTGGAGGTGGTTGAAACCGTCCCGGCCCAGGTGGACCAGGAAGGGGCCACCACGGTGCCGGCCCATGTCGTCTACGACATCGTGCGCAAGCTGCCGGAGGGCGCGCAGGTGCTGCTGGAATCCAGCGGCGATCGCGGCACCCTCGCGGTGCGTGCCGGCCGCGCCCGCTTCACCCTGCAAACCCTGCCGCAGGAAGATTTTCCCGATCTCGCCGCCGGTGAATTCACCCATGCCTTCAAGCTGAAGGGCGCCGAGTTCCGCCGTCTGGTGGACAAGACCCAGTTCGCCATCTCCACCGAGGAGACGCGCTATTATCTGAACGGCATCTTCCTGCACGTGGCCGAGGGCAAGGGCGCCGGCAAGGCAACCTTGCGCGCCGTCGCGACCGACGGGCACCGCCTCGCCCAGGCCGAGCTGGAAGCGCCGGAGGGCGCCGCCGGCATGCCGGGCATCATCGTGCCCCGCAAGACCGTGGCCGAGGTGCAGAAGCTGCTGGAGGACAAGGACGCGGAAGTCACCGTCTCGCTCTCCACCACCAAGATCCGCGTGGCGGTGGGGGCCATCGTCCTGACCTCCAAGCTGATCGACGGCACGTTCCCGGACTACAACCGCGTCATCCCCGCCGGCAACGACAAGGTGCTGCTGGTGGATAAGGCCGATTTCGCCGCCGCCGTGGACCGCGTGTCCACCGTATCGAGCGAGCGCGGCCGCGCGGTGAAGCTCTCGCTCAACGACGGCAAGCTCGTGCTTTCCGTGACCAATCCGGATTCCGGCAGCGCCACCGAGGAGCTGGAAGTGGACTATGCCGCCGAGCCGCTCGATATCGGCTTCAACAGCCGCTATCTGCTGGACATCACGGCCCAGCTCGAAGGCGACACGGCGGAATTGAAGCTCGCCGATTCCGGCTCGCCCACGCTGGTGCGCGACAGCACCAAGACGGATGCGCTCTACGTGCTCATGCCCATGCGGGTGTGATCCCGGGCGGAGCGGGGTGCGCCGCACGCGCGCCCCTTCCGCGCAAGTTCCGCTTCCGCGCAGGCGCCCCTTCTACCCAGGCGCCCCTTCCGCGCAGGCGCGCCTTCTGCCCAGGCGCCCCTTGCGTCGGGCGCGGCGAGGCCCATCTTGGGGGCTCCGCTCGCCATTCCTTAACCGACTTGAGATCGCATGACCCGCGCGCCTGATGCCGCGTCCGGCGCCGCCGCACCCGCCCCCGCACGGACGGGACCGCGCGCCCAGGTCCGCAAGCTCAGCCTCACCCGCTTCCGCTCCTACGGCTCCGCCCAGCTCAGCGTGGATCACGGCCCCATCGTCCTCACCGGGCCCAATGGTGCGGGCAAGACCAATCTGCTGGAGGCGATCTCCCTGCTGTCGCCGGGGCGCGGCCTGCGGCGGGCGGCGCTCGACACGGTGGCGCAGCATCCCGGCGACGGCTCCTGGGCGGTCGCGGCGGAAATCGAGGGGATCTGTGGCCCGGCCCATCTCGGGACCGGCATGGACGCGCACCCCGGCGCGGGCAGCGGCGCACGGCGCTGTCGGATCGAACGGGAAAGCGTCGCTTCCGCCACGGCGTTCCTCGACCATCTGAAGGTGGTCTGGCTCACCCCGGACATGGACGGCCTGTTCATCGGCCCGCCCTCCGAGCGGCGCCGGTTTCTCGACCGGCTGGTCCTGGCCGTGGACGGCGCGCACGGCACGCGGGTGAACGCGCTGGAGCGCGCCTTGCGGGCGCGCAACCGCCTGCTGGAGGAAAGCGGCAGCGCGCGCTTCCTCGACGCGGTGGAGCGCGAGGTCGCCGAACTCGCTGTCGCCGTCGCCGCCGCGCGGCTGGAGACGGTCGGGCGCCTGGGCGCCGAGATCGCGGCGGACCGCGACGCCGCCTCGCCCTTTCCGCTCGCCGCGATCGCCCTCGACGGGAGCGTGGAGCGCATGCTCGCCGACGCGCCGGCCCTGCAGGTGGAAGACAGCTACCGCGCACTTTTGCGTGACAGCCGCCCCCGCGACCGGGCCGCCGGCCGCACGCTGGAGGGGCCGCATCTGTGCGACCTCACTGTGGCGCATGCGGAAAAGGCCCTGCCGGCGGCGCGCTGCTCCACCGGGGAGCAGAAGTCCCTGCTGATCGGCCTCGCCTTGTCCCACGCGCGTCTCGTCGCCGCCATGCAAGGCCTTGCGCCCATTGTGCTTCTGGACGATGTGGCGGCCTATCTGGACGCCGAACGGCGGCTTGGCCTGTTCGCCGCGCTGGCCCGGCTCGGCGCGCAGGTGTGGATGACGGGGGCCGATCCGAGCGTGTTCGCGGGGCTGGAGGGCGCCCGGCGCTTCACCGTGAGCCCCGGCTCTGTCGTAGCGGAAGAGTGACCCGCCGCACGCCGTCGCGGGACGGGATTTTCCCCGGCCGGCCGTGCTTTTTCCCCCTGTGTGGCGCGTTCGCCACCCGTCGCGAATCCGCGCATGCTACCCAAGTGGACATGATTCGCAGCTGCTTCGGGGACCCATGCCCAGCGAAAGCCTTCCCACCGCCGTTTTGAGCCGGCGGCTCTTCGTTCTCGGCACACCGCTGTTCCTGGCGGCTTGCGTCACCGACAACAGCGGTGCCCCCTCCACGGCGGCGCTTTCGATCTACGGCCCGGTGACCGGCGAGCCGTTCGAGGTGGATGCGGTGGACGTGTCGGAGATCGACCCGATCTATCTGCGCCAGATCGTCGACTATCCCACCAAATATCCGCCCGGCACCATCGTCGTCGATATCGAGAACAAGTTTCTCTATTTGGTCGAGAAGGACGGCAAGGCGATCCGCTACGGCGTGGGCGTGGGCAAGCAGGGCTACAGCTACAGCGGCTGGGCGACCATCAAGCGCAAGGAGAAATGGCCGCACTGGACGCCGACCGCGAACATGATCGCGCGCCAGCCGGAACGGTACGGCCCCTATGCCGCCGGCCTGCCGGGCGGCGAGACCAACCCGCTCGGCCCGCGCGCGCTCTATCTCTATGACGGCGACCGCGACACCATGTTCCGCCTGCACGGCACGATCGAGCCGGACAGCATCGGCAAGCAGGTGTCGAGCGGCTGCATTCGCCTGCTGAACCAGGATATCATCGATCTGTACCAGCGCGTTCCGCTGGGCACGCGGGTCTATGTCCAGCGCTGAGTTCCGCCAGACCGCTTAAGGACCGCTGGCGCAGGGCGGACGCATCCGCCGCGCCCTGCCTCGGGTCTCGAAGTTCAAGCCGGTGCAGGCGCTTTCGCGCGCCCTGACGGCCAGGGACCGACGCTCCGCCCGCAAAAGCCATCCGAGCGATGGACCGGAGCCGTTCCATCTGCGGGAGCGGCGCGCGGCGGCACACGCGCTGCGGAAGGCCGCGCGGAGCCGGTCATCGCGCACCCGACGCGCCCTCTCTTCTCCCCTTTCCCCTCTCCGGCTTCCCCTCTCCGGCGCCGATCTATCCGCGGTGCGCGCCATTGCGCGGGGCACGGGTGCGATCCCCTCGGGCCGATCCTGATCCCTCCTGCACGATCCCGACGGCCCCGTGGCGCCGGCCGGTTGCGGGCCCGCTGCGCTTCGGCGGCGGGCAAAGCGGTCCCGGCTGCGGGTCGCTCTTCGTTCTTTTTGAGATCATCGCGAAGAGTTCGATGTTCAAAATTGGCCGAATGGCCCTTACATTGATGCCACCCGTTGATTCACCCGCGTCGCGCCGTCCGCCAATCCTGCCCATCCCACCCTCCGGATCTTCGCATATACCTTGTCCCTCCGTGCGCGGAACGTCCGGGTTGTGCGCTGCACACGAGATCACCGCCCCGCGTCGCGTCGAACGCCAGTGGATTCGCCCATGCCAGGACATTCGCGGAACCCACAGGGACGCTGCGGACTTGCAGACGCAGGAGGCCTGCTCATGTCCACCACTGCCGGCCCCGGCTTGATTGATCGTATCGTTCCCGGCCCGCTCTCCGTCGAGGCGTTTCGCAGGCCCGACATGCCGGCGCTGTTCGCCCCGCCCGCGTCCCATCCGCCCCGCATCCTGCTGCTGCACGGCTCGGCCGGCCCCCGCGCCTATAGCCGTCTCCTCACGCAGGAAGCGGCCATGGTGCTGGAGGCATTCGGCGCGGAGGTGCGCATCTTCGATCCGCTGGGCCTGCCTTTGCCCGACGATGCTGCGGCGGACCATCCCCGGGTCGCGGAACTGCGTACCCTGTCCGGCTGGTCGGAAGGCCAGGTGTGGTGCAGCCCGGAGAGCAACGGCGCCATGACCGCGATCCTCAAGGCGCAGATCGACTGGCTGCCCCTGCCCGCCGGCGCGCCCGGCCTCACACAGGGAAAGACGCTGGCGCTGATGCAGATCTCCGGCGGGTCGCAAACCCTCAATGCCGTCGATCAGATGCGCATTCTCGCCCAGCGCATGGGGATGATCGCCATCCCCAGCCAATGCGCGATCGCCGAAGCCTATAACGCGTTCGAGGAGGAGGGGCGGATGAAGCCGTCGGCCTGCTACGATCAGGTGGTGGACCTGATGGAGGAACTGATGAAATTCACCCTCCTGACCCGCGGCGCCTCCGCCTGCCTCGCCGACCACTACAGCGCCCGCAAGGACGCGGGGACGGAAAAGCGCCCGGCCGGCCGCTGACCCTTGCGCGCGGCCCCCCTGGCGGCGCGCCGGTCTCTCGCCGATGCCGATGGCCGCGCGGGGGCGGCGACGTCGTGCCGGCTTGACGTCGGTCGCGCGCGAGCGCACACGTGCGTGATGGATGTTGGCGCGCCTTGCCCGTTTTGCCGCTGTTTTCGCATGTCCCGCCGCGCGTGTTTTCGACCGGGCGGTGCGTGCGCTGGCGGCGCGGGCCTCGGCACGCGGTCGCAGGGGCCACGAGACGGGCACGAGACGGGCACTTGCCACCAAATAACCGCGGCTTTGCGGTAAAAGATATCTAAGCGTTCCAACGATTCGAGACACATCATGGCCGAACCCGCGCCCGCGGCATCCCCCGACGATTACGGGGCACAATCCATCCAGGTGCTGAAGGGCCTCGATGCCGTGCGCAAACGGCCCGGCATGTATATCGGCGACACCGATGACGGCTCCGGCCTGCATCACATGGTCTATGAGGTTGTGGACAACGCCATCGACGAGGCGCTGGCCGGCTATGCCAATGAAGTCACCGTCACGCTGAATGCCGACGGCTCGGTGACCGTGACCGACGACGGGCGCGGCATTCCCACCGACCTGCATCCCGAGGAGGGCGTCTCGGCGGCCGAGGTCATCATGACCCAGCTGCATGCCGGCGGTAAGTTCAACCAGAATTCCTACAAGGTCTCCGGCGGCCTGCACGGCGTCGGCGTCTCGGTGGTGAACGCCCTGTCCACGGTGCTGGACCTCACCATCTGGCGCAATGGCAAGGAGCATTTCATCCGCTTCCGCCATGGCGATGCGGAAGCCCCGCTGGTGGTGGTGGGCGATGCCCCGCCCGGCAAGCGCGGCACCATGGTGACGTTCACGCCCAGCCCGGAAACCTTCACCCACATCGCCTTCGATTTCGCCACCCTGGAACACCGCCTGCGCGAGCTGGCATTCCTGAATTCCGGCGTGCGCATCCGCCTCACCGACGCCCGCACCCCGGACGTGCGGATCGAGGACCTGATGTATGAAGGCGGCGTGGAGGCCTTCGTGCGCTATCTCGACCGCTCCAAGACGGCGGTGATCGCCAAGCCCATCGTGATCCGCTCGGAGCGCGACGGCATCCAGGTGGAAGCGGCGCTCTCCTGGAACGACAGCTACCACGAAACCATCCTGTGCTTCACGAACAACATCCCGCAGCGCGATCGCGGCACCCATTTCACCGGTTTTGCCGCCGCTCTGACGCGCCAGGTGATGGGCTATGCGGAAAGCTCCGGCATCACCAAGAAGGAGAAGGTCACGCTCTCCGGCGAGGATTGCCGCGAGGGCCTGACCGCCGTGCTCTCCGTGAAGGTGCCGGACCCGAAATTCTCGTCCCAGACCAAGGACAAGCTGGTCTCCTCCGAAGTGCGCCCGGTGGTCGAGGCGCTGGTGGGCGAGGCGCTGAATTCCTGGCTCGAGGAAAATCCGGCCGAGGCCAAGGCGGTGGTCGGCAAGGTGGCGGAAGCCGCCGCCGCGCGCGAAGCCGCCCGCCGCGCGCGCGAACTCACGCGCCGCAAGAACCCGCTCGACATCGCCTCCCTGCCCGGCAAGCTTGCCGACTGCCAGGAACGCGATCCCGCCAAGTCGGAAATCTTCATCGTCGAGGGTGACTCGGCCGGCGGCTCCGCCAAGCAGGGCCGCGACCGCGCCTTCCAGGCCGTGCTGCCCCTGCGCGGCAAGATCCTCAATGTGGAGCGCGCGCGCTTCGACAAGATGCTGTCCTCCGAGCAGATCGGCACGCTGATCACCGCGCTCGGCACCGGCATCGGCCGCGATGACTTCGACATCGCCAAGCTGCGCTACCACAAGATCATCATCATGACCGACGCGGACGTGGACGGCTCCCACATTCGCACGCTCCTACTCACCTTCTTCTTCCGGCAGATGCCGGAAATCCTGGAGAACGGGCATCTCTACATCGCCCAGCCGCCGCTCTACAAAGTGGCGCGCGGCAAGTCCGAGACCTACATCAAGGACGAGCGCGGGCTTGAGGATTACCTCATCAATGTCGGCCTTGACGACGCCGCGCTCCATCTCGCCTCGGGGGAGGTGCGCGCCGGGGCCGATCTTGCCGCCGTGGTGGAGACCTCGCGCCAATTGCGCGGCGCGCTGAACGCGCTGCACCCGCGCTACAACAAGGCGATCGTGGAACAGGCGGCGCTTGCCGGCGCGCTGAAGCCGCATCTGCTGCGCGAACGCGACGCCCAGGCGGAAATGACCGAAGTCACGCGCCGCCTCAACATGCTGGCCGAGGAGACCGAGCGCGGCTGGACCGGCGTCGCCGACGAAACCGGGTTCCGCTTCTCGCGCACCGTGCGCGGCGTGCTGGAAACCAATTTCCTCGACGCCACCTTCCTGGTTTCGCCCGATGCCCGCCGTCTCGATACGCTGGCCGCCGCCCTCGACGGGGTGTTCGCCGGCGAAGCGCGGCTCAAGCGCAAGAGCGACGAGACCGTGCTTCTGGGCGCCGTGGACCTGTTCGACGCGGTCACCGACGCCGGCCGCAAGGGCCTCTCGCTCCAGCGCTACAAAGGCCTCGGCGAGATGAACCCCGGTCAGCTCTGGGAAACCACGCTCGACATCAACGCCCGCTCCCTGCTCCAGGTGAAGGTGAAGGAGGTCGATGCCGCCGGCGATCTCTTCAATCGCCTGATGGGCGACGTGGTGGAGCCGCGCCGCGAATTCATCCAGGAGAATGCGCTGAAGGCGAGCGTCGACGTGTGAGCCTCCGCGGCGGGGCTTTGCGCCGCCTTGCGGGCCCTCGCGCGGTGAAATAAGCCCCAAGGCGCGGTTTCGCCGCCTTGCGGGCGCGCTCTGTCTCCGCTTTGCTGCACCGCGATCGGGGAGGATCGGCCCATGCAATTGCTACGCATCTATGCGCGGGCCCTCGGCATGCTGGGGCCGCTGGCGAAGGTGGGGCTGGCGCTGGCGCTGGGCAATGTCGCCCTCGCCATGGCCCAGTTCGCCGAGCCGATCCTGTTCGGCCGCATCATCGAGGCGCTGGCCGGTGCGCAGCGCGACGGCGGCCCCTCGCTCGTCACCATCCTGACCCCGCTGCTCGCGGCCTGGGTTGCCTTCGGCCTGTTCAACATCGTCGCCGGCGTGCTGATCTCGCTGCATGCCGACCGCCTCGCCCATCGCCGGCGGCTCGGGGTGCTGACCGAATACTTCGAGCACGTGCTTCAACTGCCCCTCTCCTTCCATGGCGAGACCCATTCCGGCCGGTTGCTGAAGGTGATGCTCCAGGGCACGGATTCGCTCTGGAGCACCTGGCTTTCCTTCTTCCGCGAGGATTGCGCGGCGATCGTCTCGCTGCTCGTGCTGCTGCCCGTGGGCATCTACATCAATTGGCGGCTCGGCCTGGTGCTGATCGTGCTGATCGTGGTGTTCGGCATCGTCACGGCCTATGTGCTGAACCGCACCCAGGCGATGCAGCAGGAGGTGGAGGAGCACAATTCCAGCCTCGCCGAGCACGCCACCGACGCTCTGGGCAATGTGGCGGTGATCCAGAGCTACACCCGCATCGAGGCCGAGGTGAGCGGCCTGCGCGCCACCGCGAGCCAGCTCCTCGCGGCGCAGATTCCGGTTCTGTCGTGGTGGGCGGTGGTCTCCATGGCCACCAAGGCCGCCACCACCTTGACCATCCTCGCCATCCTGCTGATCGGCACCTGGCTGCATCTGCAAGGCCTGGCGGCGATCGGCGACATCGTCACCTATGTGGGCTTCGCCACCATGCTGATCGGCCGGCTCGACCACACCGTGAGCTTCGTGAACCACCTGGTGATGAGCGCGCCGGGGCTCGGCCAGTTCTTCGAGGTGCTCGACACGGTCGGCGCCGTGCGGGACCGGCCCGGCGCGCTGGATCTCGCGGCGGTGAAGGGCGACGTGCGCTTCGAGGACGTGTCCTTCTCCTATGACGGCAAGCGGGCGGCGCTGCGCGATGTGAGCCTGCACGCGGCGCCGGGCGAGACCATCGCGCTGGTGGGCACGACGGGCGCCGGAAAATCGACCGCCCTTGCCATGCTGCACCGGGTGTTCGATCCGCAGTCCGGCCGTGTGCGCGTGGATGGCACCGACATTCGGGACATCACGCTCTCCTCGCTGCGACGGCAGATCGGCGTGGTGTTCCAGGAAGCGATGCTGTTCAACCGCTCCATCGAGGACAATCTGCGCGTCGGCAAGCCCGATGCGACGAGCGAGGAAATGCGCCTCGCCTTGTCCCGCGCCCAGGCGCTGGAGCTGGTGGAGCGCAACCCCGAGGGCCTGCGCGCCCTGGTGGGCGAGCGCGGGCGCGCACTGTCCGGCGGCGAGCGCCAGCGCCTCTCCATCGCCCGCGCCCTGCTGAAGGATCCGCCGATCCTGATCCTCGACGAAGCCACCAGCGCCCTCGACGCCACCACCGAAGCCAAGGTGCAGGCGGCTCTGGACGAGGTGATGAAAGGGCGCACCACCTTCGTCATCGCCCATCGGCTCGCCACGGTGCGCAATGCCGACCGCATCCTGGTGTTCGACGACGGGCGCGTGATCGAGGCGGGGAGTTTCGAGCAATTGATGCGGCTCGGCGGGCGGTTCGCAGAGCTGGCGCGCGCGCAATTCCTGGACGACGGCACGCATGTGGAGCGTCCGCTCGCGGAAACGTGAGCGCCGCCGCACCGCAGCGCCGCGCCACGCGCGCCGCGGAGAAACGCGATTCAAGCAGCCGCGGGCGCCCTGCGTTCAAGCTGACGCTTGCATGGCAGGGTCGCGTGCACCGCTTTCGTCTTTCCGGATGGCCCGAAAAGAGCTAAGGAAAGCAAGGCCACGGGGGTCTTTCCAGCTACGGAGCCAACTTTGCCGGGCTTGTCCTGTCTGTCCGCGCGCGGCGCGCTGCGCCGCCTGACCTTCGCGATCGCCGCCCTCGGCGCGCTCGCGACCGCAGGCCACGCCACCCCGATCCTTCTGGTGGAAGCGGACACGGGCAAGGTTCTGGAACAGCAGGAAGCCGGCAAGCCCTGGTATCCCGCCTCCGTCACCAAGCTGATGACAGTGTATGTGGCGCTGAACGCCATGCGCGAGGGGCGCATCACCCCCGATACGCTGATGACGGTTTCGCCCTATGCGGCCTCCATGCAGCCCACCAAGATGGGATTTGCCGCGGGCACGCAGGTGACGCTCGACAATGCGCTGAAGATGCTTCTGGTCAAGTCGGCCAATGACATGGCGGTGGTGATCGCCGAAGGGGTCGGCGGCAGCGTGCCGTCCTTCGTCGCCGAGATGAACGACACCGCCGCCCGCCTCGGCATGGCCGGCACCCATTTCGAAAATCCCAACGGCCTGCCCAATAGCGACCAGTTCACCACCGCGCGCGACCTCGCGGTGCTGGCGCGGGCGCTGATCTATCATTTCCCGGAACATGAAATGCTGTTCCGCATCCCGGCCATCAAGATCGGCAAGCGGGTGCTGCGCAATTACAATCGCCTGATCGACCGCTATCCCGGCGCCGACGGCATGAAGACCGGCTTCATCTGCGCCTCGGGCTTCAATCTGGTGGCCACCGCCACGCGCGGCAACAAGCGGCTGATCGCGGTGATCCTCGGCGCCCCCTCCGCCGTGGTGCGCACCGAGCAGGCGGCGCTCCTGTTCGAAAAGGGCTTCCAGCCCTCCTGGTCGATCTTCGGCGCCTCCTCCCCCACCCTCGACACGCTGGCCGACACGGGCGGCGCGCCCACCGACATGTCGCCCCAGATCTGCGGCCGCAAGCGCGCCGTGGCGGCAGCGGAGAACGAGGACGACAACCTGTTCGCCGGCCAGGGCGAGGGCGCGAATTCCTATGCCGTGTCGGCGGCGGTCGCGGCCGGGTTCAGCAAGGGCGAGGGCGCGGCATTGCTGCAGAACCTGCCGCCCTCCATGCCGCCGATCCCGGTCTTCGTCGGCCCGCGCAACGCGCCCATCTCGCCCGACGCGGCCATGGCACCTGACGAAAAGCCCGCGCCGAAGAAGAAGCCCGCCGCCACCGCCAATGCGGACCCGCAGGCACCCGCCGCCAAGCCGAGGAATGCCGCCGCCAAAAGCGATGCGGCAAAGGGCGATGCGGACGCTTCAAAGCCGGCCGCGAAGCCCAAGCCCCAGGCCGCGCCCCAAGCCAAGGAAGCGAGCACCACCACCGGCGCCCCGGCGCCCGCCAAGAAGCCCGCACCGGCCGGCGCATCCGCCACCGCCGATCCGGCGGCCAAGCCGAAGCCGAAGCCGGCCAAGCCCGCCCCCGCGGACGGCGCCGGCGACCCGCTCACCTTCGGCCCGCCCCCGGCCGCACCCGCCAAGCCGGGCGCCTGAGCCTTCGCCACGGTTCCAGGCCGAACGTCCGGGCGCAGATGCAGGCGCAGACGCAGGCGCGACAGGGCGCTCGTTCGCCTGCGCCCGCCAGAACCCCATCGGGCCACGACCGGCCCGACCGGTTCCTTGCCGGATTGCCGCGGACGCGCTGCGCGCAATCGCAAGCGGCGCCACGCCAGCCCCGCACCAATCGGGGACATCCGAACGGCGCAGTCTGCGCGTGCGCGCCTCCCCTTGCGGCGGGGCGCGGCCTTCCCACTTGACTCGCAGGGGAAGGCGGGGCCGACCGGTCGGTGGACGCCGCCGATGCCGCGCCGCTTGGTCCCCCGCCCGCACTGCCCTATAGGCGTGGCAAGCGCGGCACTGGTTCGGCGGCGCCCCTGCTCTGAGGCGACCCGTCTCGCGGATGAAATGACATGACCTCCTTGCCGCCGCTTCCCGAGGCCCCCTCGGCCGCCCCGTCTCCCGCCAAGCGGCCGGGACCGCCCGCGCCCATTCCGGTGACGGTGCTCACCGGCTTCCTCGGCGCCGGCAAGACCACCTTGCTCAATGCCTTGCTGGCCGATCCCGCGCTCGCCGATACCGCCGTGCTGATCAATGAATTCGGCGAGATCGGCCTCGACCATCTGTTCGTGCGCGAAGTCTCCGAAGGCGTGGTTCTGCTGGCGAGCGGCTGCGTGTGCTGCACCGTGCGGGGCGATCTCGTCACCGCGCTGGAAGACCTGCTGCGCGGGCGCGACAACAACCGCCTGCCGCCGTTCTCGCGCGTGCTGATCGAAACCACCGGCCTCGCCGACCCCGCCCCCATCCTCTTCACCCTGATGACCCATCCCTATCTGGTGATGCGCTATCGGCTGGACGGCGTGGTGGCGGTGGTGGACGCCATCAATGGCGATGCCACGCTCGATGCCCAGACCGAAGCGGTGAAACAGGTGGCCATGGCCGACCGGCTGGTGCTCACCAAGACCGATCTCGTGGAGACCGATGCCCAGCGCGCCGCGCTCGCGGCCCTGAAGGCGCGCCTGCGCCGGCTCGCCCCCGCCGCGCCGGTGCTGGAGGCCGTGAAAGGCGAGGCGACCGGCGATGCCCTGCTCAAGGCCGGCCTCTATGATCCGAGCGGCAAGCCGCCCGATGTCGCCCGCTGGCTGGCGGAAGAACGCATCGCCGCCGCCGAGGAAGAGACCGACGCGCCGCACGACCCGAACCGCCATGACGCGCGCATCAAGGCGTTCACCTTGGCGACCGACGCCGCCGTCTCCGCCTCCACCCTCGACCTGTTCCTGGAGCTGCTGCGCGCGACCTATGGGGCGAACCTGCTGCGGCTGAAGGGCATCGTGAAGCTTGCCGACGATCCGGACGCGCCCATCGTGCTGCACGGCGTGCAGCACGTGATGCACCCGCCCACCCGCCTGCCCGCCTGGCCGGACGACGACCACCGCACGCGCCTCGTGATGATCGTGCGCGACCTCGACCCGGCGGTGGTGCGGCGCCTGTTCTCGGCCTTTCTCGGCATCCCCCAGGTGGATATGCCGGATCGCGCCGCGCTCACCGACAATCCCCTCGCTCCCGCCGGCATGAGGTCAGCGCGATGACATCCCTGCCCACCCCGTCCGAGATCGTCGGTTTCTGGCGCGCCGCGGGGTATGATCGCTGGTTTTCTTCCGATCCGGCGTTCGATGCCGAGGTGCGGGCGCGGCTGTTGTCCGCACATGAGGATGCGGTCGCCCGCGGCGCGGGATCGACGGTCCTGGCCGATTACGAGGACAGCGCGGAGGGCGCGCTCGCCCTCGTGCTGCTGCTGGACCAGGTGCCGCGCAACGTCTTTCGCGGCACGCCGCGCGCCTTCGCCACCGATGCGGCCGCGCGGCAGGTGGCGGACCGCGCCCTGGCCCATGGCTTCGAGCAGGCATTTGAACCGGTGCTGCGCGCCTTCTTCTTCCTGCCGCTGATGCATGCGGAGGATCTCGCCTGCCAGCAGCGATGCGTGGCGCTCTATGAGCAGCTGGGCGCGGCGGAGGAGCTGAAATATGCGCTCATCCACCGCGACGTGATCGCCCGCTTCGGCCGCTTCCCGCATCGCAACCCCATCCTCGGCCGGGTCATGACGGCGGAGGAAGAAGCCTATCTCGCGGCGGGCGGCTTCAAGGGGTAGCGCGCGCCGCGAGGAAGGCGGAGATGCCCTCGCCCGCCGCGCGGCCGGTGGCGAAGCAGGCCTGCAGCAGATAGCCCCCGGTGGGCGCTTCCCAATCCAGCATTTCCCCGCACGCAAACGTGCCGGGAAGGGCGCGCAGCATGAAATGATCGTCCAGCGCATCGAAGACGAGGCCGCCAGCACTCGAAATCGCCCGGTCCAGCCCGGCGACCGCGCGCACCTTAATGGGCGCGGCCTTGATGAGGCGCGCCAGCGCCGCCGGATCGGTGGGCAGCGCGACGCCAGCCGCCTCACGCAGCAGCCCCACCGCCACCGGCGAGAGCCCGACCGCCTTGCGCAGGCGGTTGGAGAGCGATTGTTTCAGCGGCCCCGTCGCCAGCCGCCGCGCGATCAGCGCCTGGTCGAAATCCGGGCGCAGGTCGAGCCGCAGATGGGCTTCGCCCTCGGCCGCGAGACGGTCGCGCACCGCGCGGGAGAGCGCATAGACCGCCCCGCCCTCAAGGCCTCGCGCCGTCACCACGGCCTCCCCGCGCACCGGGCCCGCACCGGCGCAGGAAAGCGCGATGCGCTTCAGCGGCTCGCCCGCGAACCGTTCGCGGAACGGCGCCGACCACTCGATTTCCAGCCCCATATTGGCCGGCGCGAACGGGGCGAGCGCGATGCCGCGCGACGCGAGATGCTGCGTCCAGCCCCCATCGCCCCCGAGCCGGGGCCAGGACGCGCCGCCGAGCGCGAGCAGCGTCGCATCGGCGACGATCTCCTTCGGTCCTTCCGGCGTCTCGAACATCAGGGCGCCGGTCGAGGACCAGCCGCGCCATTCGTGCCGGGTGTGCAGGTCCACCCCGAGGGTTCCGAGCCGCCGCAGCCAGGCGCGCAGCAGGGGCGATGCCTTGAAGCTGTCGGGAAACACCCGGCCGCTGGAGCCGATGAAGGTGGATTCGCCCAGTTCCGCCGCGAACGCCCGCACCGCCTCGGGTGGAAAGGCGCGGATCGCGCCGTCGAGCAGCGGCGCGATCTCGCCATAGCGGGAGAGGAAATGTTCCAGCGGCTCGCTGTGGGTGAGATTGAGCCCACCCCGCCCCGCCATGAGGAATTTGCGCGCGGGCGAGGGCATCTTCTCGAACACGCTCACCCGGTGGCCTTGCGCCACCAGGCGATCGGCGGCCATGAGCCCGGCCGGACCGGCGCCGATTACCGCCACATGGGGCGCAGGCGCGGAGGCTGCGCGACGCGCGACGGGATCGGTGGGCAGTTCAGGGGAAGGGTTCATCCCGCGGGTGTAGAGGCCCGGCGGCCTTTGCGGAAGCAAAAAGCTTCTCATTCCTGGTGCCCACCTGCTCCGCAGGGCGAGATAAGCACAGGCGGCAAGGCTTCAGGTCTGGCACACGCGCGACGCGCGGAAACCCCTGCCGCACAGGAAAAGCACGGGAGCAGGCGCTGCCCCCGTGCCGTTTTGCTCGCGCTGGCTGCGCTCCGGGGCCGGGCGATCAGCCGGCGGCGGTAGCCTCCAGCACGTCCTCGAAGCTGCGCAGGCCGGTGCGCGGCGCATTCACCAGCACCGCCATGTTGCCGGGCGCATGCTGGTTCTTCCACATCTTGGTGTGGGCGAGCGGAATGCGGTCCCAGGGGAACACTTCCGACATGCAGGGGTCCACGCGCCGGTCGATGATGAACTGGTTCGCGGCGGACGCCTGCTTGAGATGGGCGAAGTGCGACCCCTGGATGCGCTTCTGGCGCATCCACACATAGCGCGCGTCGAAGGTGATGTTGAAGCCGGTGGTGCCGGCGCAGAACACGATCATGCCGCCGCGCTTGGCCACCAGGGTGGAGACCGGGAAGGTCTGCTCGCCCGGATGCTCGAACACGATGTCCACGTCGCGCTTGCCGGTGATGTCCCAGATCGCCTTGCCGAACTTGCGGGCTTCCTTGGTCCATTCGGTATATTCGGGCGAATTGACCTTGGGCAGCTGGCCCCAACAATTGAAGTCCTTGCGGTTCAGCACGCCCTTGGCACCGAGGCCGATCACGTAGTCCCGCTTGGTCTCGTCCGAAATCACGCCGATGACATGGGCGCCGGAGGCGGCGGCGAGCTGCACGCCGAACACGCCGAGGCCGCCCGAGGCGCCCCACACCAGCACGTAGTCGCCCGGCTTCACGGTGTGCGGCGGATGGCCGAACAGCATGCGATATGCGGTGGCCATGGTGAGGGTGTAGCAGGCGGATTCTTCCCAGGTCAGGTGCAGCGGGCGCGGCATGAGCTGGCGCGCCTGCACCCGGCAGAACTGGGCGAAGGAGCCGTCCGGCGTCTCATAGCCCCAGATGCGCTGGGACGGCGAGAACATCGGGTCGCCGCCATTGCATTCCTCGTCGTCGCCATCGTCCTGGTTGCAATGAACCACGACCTCGTCGCCGACCTTCCAGCGCTTCACCTTGGAGCCCACCGCCCAGACGATGCCCGAGGCATCGGAACCGGCGATGTGGAAGGGCGCCTTGTGCACGTCGAAGGGAGAGATCGGCTGCCCGAGCCCGGCCCAGATGCCGTTGTAATTGACGCCGGCCGCCATCACGAGCACCAGCACGTCGCTCTCGCCGAGGGTCCAGGTGGGCACCACCTCGACCTGGAAGGATTGTTCCGGGGGGCCATGGCGGTCGCGGCGGATCGCCCAGGCATACATATTGGCGGGCACATGGCCCAGGGGCGGGATCTCGCCCAGCTCGTAAAGATCTTTCACGGCCGCGCCCTGCGGCGTGCTGGCGACTGCACTCTGACCCATTGCTCCCGTCCTTCCTTCCTCCGGGGCCGTTTCGGCCGCATTTGTTTCGCGTTGCAGCGTAGCAGAGAAAATTCCGCTGGCGAGCCCCGTTTATAACGCCTCTATGGTTTACCGCCGGCGGGCAGCAACCGCGCGGACCACGCTTGAAGCGGGCCGGCAGCGGCCGTGCTGCCGGGGCGTACGCGCAAGGTGGCACGGCCCAGGCGCCCGGCGCGCCCCCAACTTTGGTCGGGGAGACCACGCAATTGCGTCGTTTCCGAACGCGGGCGCGGCGTGCGCACTCGACCGGCCCGCGGCTTTCAGGCAACAATCCAATCCTGGCGCGCGTCCGCGCCCCACTCGGTTGTGAGGATCGCCATGATCGGCCTTATCGGAATGCTCCTCATCGGCGCAATCGCCGGCTGGCTCGCCGGCCAGTTGTTTCGCGGCGGCGGGTTCGGCGCGCTCGGCAACGTCGCCGTGGGCATCGTCGGCGCGCTGATCGGCGGCTTTCTGTTCGGCAACGTCTTCATTGTCGGCGGACTGCTGGGCCAGATCATCAGCGCCACCATCGGGGCGGTGATCCTGCTGTTCGTCATCAGCCTCGTGAAGCGCTGACCGCAGCGCAGAAGATTTCTACGCCGCACCGCATATTTTCCAATCGACGACGGCCGCGTTGCAGCGCACATTATTGCAAACTTGGGTGGAGAATGAGGACGTGCCAATGACCAGCCGCGATAAACCCTGGTTGTTCCGCACCTATGCGGGTCATTCCACTGCCGCGGACTCCAACCGGCTTTATCGTTCCAATCTGGCCAAGGGACAGACCGGGCTTTCGGTCGCGTTCGACCTGCCCACCCAGACCGGATACGACAGCGACCACCCCCTGGCGCGCGGCGAAGTGGGCAAGGTGGGGGTGCCGATCTCCCATCTCGGCGACATGCGGACCCTGTTCAAGGACATTCCGCTCGCCGAAATGAACACCTCCATGACCATCAATGCCTGCGCCCCCTGGCTGCTGGCGCTCTATATCGCCGCCGCCGACGAGCAGGGCGCGGACCGCAAGCTGCTCCAGGGCACCACGCAGAACGACATCATCAAGGAATATCTCTCGCGCGGCACCTATGTGTTCCCGCCCGCGCCCTCCATGCGGCTCACCAAGGACGTGATCGTCTTCACGACCGAGCATTTGCCGCGCTGGAATCCCATGAACGTGTGCTCCTACCATCTGCAGGAAGCCGGCGCGACGCCGGTGCAGGAACTCGCGTTCGCGCTCGCCAATGCCATCGCCATTCTCGACACGGTGAAGAATTCCGGCGAGGCGCAGGGCGCGGTGTTCGGCGAGGTGGTGGGGCGCATCTCCTTCTTCGTGAACGCCGGCATGCGGTTCATCACCGAGATGTGCAAGATGCGGGCGTTCGTCGATCTGTGGGACGAGATCTGCGTCAACCGCTACGGCATCACCGATCCCAAGCAGAAGCTGTTCCGCTACGGCGTGCAGGTGAATTCGCTCGGCCTCACCGAGCAGCAGCCGGAGAATAACGTCTATCGCATCCTGCTGGAAATGCTGGCGGTGACGCTGTCCAAGAAGGCGCGGGCGCGCGCCGTGCAATTGCCGGCCTGGAACGAGGCGCTCGGCCTGCCGCGCTCGTTCGACCAGCAATGGTCGCTGCGCATGCAGCAGGTGGTGGCCTATGAAACCGACCTGCTGGACTATGGCGACATCTTCGACGGCTCCACCGAGATCGCCAAGAAGGTCGAGGCGCTGAAGGACGAAGCGCGGGCCGAGCTCGCCCGCATCGAGGCCATGGGCGGCGCGGTCGCGGCGGTGGAAAACAGCTACATGAAGCAGGCGCTGGTGGAATCCAACACCCGACGGCTGGAGAATATCGAGCGCGGCGAGCAGGTGGTGGTCGGCGTCAACCGCTGGACCGAGACCGAGCCCTCCCCCCTCACCACCGGGGAAGGCTCCATCCTCACCGTGCCGGAGCATGTGGAGCCGGAACAGATCGCCCGCCTCCAGGCCTGGCGCGCGGCGCGCGATCCGGCGGACGTGGATGCCGCGCTGGCCGGCCTGCGCAGCGCCGCGCAGGAGGGACGCAACATCATGGAGCCCTCCATCCTCTGCGCGAAGGCCGGCATCACCACCGGGGAATGGGGCTCCTGCCTGCGGGAGGTGTTCGGCGAATATCGCGCGCCCACGGGCGTCGGCCGGGCCGCGCGCGTCGACACCCAGGGGCTCGACGAGGTGCGCGCCAGCGTCGAGGCGGTCTCCGCCAAGCTCGGCCGCCGCATCAAGTTCCTGGTGGGCAAACCGGGCCTGGACGGGCATTCCAACGGCGCCGAGCAGATCGCCGTGCGGGCCCGCGATGCCGGCATGGAAGTGGTCTATGAGGGCATCCGCCTGACCCCGGCCGAGATCGTGAACGCCGCCCTGGAGGAGAGCGTCCATGTCATCGGCCTGTCCATCCTCTCCGGCTCCCATGTGCCGCTGGTGCGCGACGTGATGGACCGCCTGCGCGCCGAGGGGCTGACCGACGTGCCGGTGGTGGTCGGCGGCATCATTCCGCCCGAGGACGAAGCCCAGCTCAAGGCGTTCGGCGTGGCGGCGGTCTATACGCCCAAGAATTTCGAGCTGAACCGCATCATGGCCGACATCGTCGCCATCGTGGACCGCGAGGCGCAGAAGGCGGCCTGAGCCCGGCTTTGCGGCGTTCGGATCTTCAGCATCCGCAGAAACAAAAAGAGCGCCAACGGAAAGTTGGCGCTCTTCTTTTTTGCCCGTTCGCCCCGGCTATTTGCCGAAATCGAGCACCGGAGGCGGCGGATCGCCGATATTGGGCGAGATGTTGTCGAACTGCTGCTGGATCTGGTTCTGATCCAGCGACACGCCGCCCGATTTGTAGTGCGTCACCATCTGCGGGAACAGGATCACCAGCGCCACCATGATCAGCTGGATGATCACGAACGGCACCGCGCCCCAATAGATCTGCCCGGTCGTCACCGGCTCCATGCGCCGCCCGGTCACCCGGTCGAGATAGGGCACCTTCGGCGCCACCGAGCGCAGGAAGAACAGGGCGAAGCCGAACGGGGGATGCATGAACGAGGTCTGCATGTTCACCGCCAGGATGACGCCGAACCAGATCAGGTCGATGCCCAGCTTGTCCGCCGCAGGCCCCAGCAGCGGAATGATGATGAAGGCCAGCTCGAAATAATCGAGGAAGAAGGCCAGCACGAACACCAGCAGGTTCACCACGATGAGGAAGCCGGTCTGGCCGCCGGGCAGCGAGGTGAGCAGCTCTTCCACCCAATGATGCCCGTCCACCCCGTAGAAGGTGAGCGAGAACACGCGCGCGCCGAGCAGGATGAACAGCACGAAGGCCGAGAGCTTGGCGGTGGAATAGGTCGCCTGCCGCAGCAGGTCGAACTTCAGCCGGCCGCGCGCGGAGGCGAGCAGGATGGCGCCCACCGAGCCCATGGCGCCGCCCTCGGTCGGCGTCGCGACGCCGATGAAGATGGTGCCCAGCACCAGGAAGATGAGCGCCAGCGGCGGCACCATGACGAACACCACCTGCTCGGCGAGCTTGGACAGCAGGCCGAGCCTGAACACCCGGTTGATGACCGCCACCACGAAGGCGAGGCCCACCGTCATGGACATGGTGAGCACGACATAATCGGCGCCGAACTTCACGCTGCCCTGCTGCATCACATAGATGGACGCGCCGATCGCGATGGCGAGCGCGATGAACAGGGAGGGCGTCAGCAGCTTGGCGGTGCCGCTCATCACGAAATAGAGCAGCACGAACGAGACCACGCCCCACACCGCCAGGTTCGCGACGCCGGGAATGAAGCCGGCGGTGAGCCCCGGCAGCGAGCCGGTGGTGATCAGCACCGCAAAGCCCGCCGCAGCGATCGCGCCGAGGATGCGCGAGGGCATCATTTTCTGCTGCGGATCGCGCAGGTTCTGCGCCTCCAGCGGCAGGCCCGGCGTCGCGGTCGGGAACAGGGTGGAGACCAGGAAGATATAGCCCGCATAAAGGCAGGCGAGGATCAGGCCCGGCAGGAACGCGCCGGTATACATGTCGCCGACCGAACGGTTGAGCTGGTCCGCCATCACGATCAGCACCAGCGACGGCGGGATGATCTGGGCCAGCGTGCCGGACGCCGCGATGACGCCCGAGGCGACGCGCCGGTCATAGCCGTACCGCAGCATGATCGGCAGCGAGATCAGGCCCATGGAGATCACGGACGCCGCCACCACGCCGGTGGTGGCCGCCAGCAGCGCGCCGACGAAGATCACCGCATAGGCCAGACCGCCGCGGATCGAGCCGAACACCTGGCCGATGGTGTCGAGCAGGTCCTCCGCCATGCCGGACCGCTCCAGCACCAGCCCCATGAAGGTGAAGAACGGCACTGCGAGCAGCACCTCGTTGTTCATGGTGCCGTAGACGCGCTCGGGCAGGGCCTGGAGGAAATCGGGGCGGAACAGGCCGAGCTCGATGCCGATCAGGCCGAAGATCAGCCCGTTCGCGGCCAGCGCGAAGGCCACCGGATAGCCGAGCAGCAGGAACAGCACGAGGGCGCCGAACATGATCGGCGCCATATTGTGGGTGAACCAGCCGCGCAGGCCGGGTTCGGCGGCGAGCGCGAAATCGCTGGAGAGCCCCAGCAGGACCAGGGCGCAGGCGAGCACGAGGCCGACCTTGAAGGTACGGGAGGCGGACATTCTTCTGTTCTCCCGCTCAGGCCTTGGGGGTCGGTTCGAGGGGGATATCGACCCGCTCGGCATCCGCCAGCAAACGTTCCGCCTCGGCGGCGAGGGCGAGGTGGCCGCCCACATTCTCGTTCGGGTCCTCCATGCGCCCGGTGATGATGGCGACGCGCTTGATCAGCTCGGACACCGCCTGGAGCAGCAGGAAGAAGAAGCCGATGGGCACCAGCGCCTTCGCCGGCCATTGCGGCAGGCCGCCGGCATTCAGGGACTGCTCGTTGATGCCGTAGGAATTCAGTGCGAACGGGATCGAGGTGACGAGCAGCACGATGGCGAAGGGCATCAGGAAGAAGATGTGCCCGAAAATATCGATGCCGTCGCGGGTGCGCTTGGACAGGCGCGAGCTGATGATATCGATGCGGATATGCTCGTTGTCGATGAAGGTCCAGGACGCGCAGAGCAGGAACACCGCCGCGAACAGCACCCATTGCAATTCCAGCCAGGAATTGGAGCTGAGATCGAAGACCTTGCGGACGACGGCGTTCAGGGCAGAGACCAGCACCGCCACCAGGATCAGCCATGCCACGGCCTTGCCGATGCGGATGTTCACCGCATCGATCGCTCGGCTGAGCGCGAGCAGAATGTTCATTTGGGAGTGTCCCCGCATTTCCACTTGAGGCGATCTGATGGTCACGTCGCCATTGGGCGGGCACCATAAGGGAGCCCTAAATGCATTCAAGCCTCAACTATCGTCTAAGCGTCACAATCCCTGCTCCGCGCGGGCTTTCAACAGGATGGACGCGGCTGCGTGGATGTGGCGGCGCGCTTTGCACGCGGGCGTTTGCATCGCTGCAATGGCGCCGGGGCGAATGAGCGCATAAATTTGAGCAAATCGATCCGCGCGCGGATCCGCGCCGCACCCGGCGCAGGAGTTTGCCATGTCCGTCTCTGTTTCCGCTCTTTCCCCCAGCCCTTCTTCCTCCGCCCCGTCGTCGCCTGCCCCGTCCTCGCGTGCCGGTCTGTCCGCCGCCCTGCGGTTGGGCGCAGTGCATCTGCGCACGCGCCGGCCGCAGGCCCTGGCCGCCTTCTACGAGCAGGTGGTCGGCCTCACCCGCCTCGCCCCGCAGGCGGGCCGCATCGCGCTCGGCGCCGGTGGCGTGCCTCTCATCGTCCTTGAAGAGGCGGCCGACGCGGTCGCCCCGCCCGCGCACGCGCCGGGCCTGTTCCACACCGCCATTCGCGTGCCCGACCGGGCCAGCCTCGCGGTGCGCATGAACGTGCTGCGCGCGCACGGCGTGCCGTTCGGCGCCTCGGACCATCTGGTGAGCGAGGCGCTCTATTTCGACGATCCCGACGGCAACGGCATCGAAGTCTATCGCGACCGCCCGAAAGCCGAATGGTTCGGACCCGACGGCAAGCTGCAGATGGCGACACTGCGCCTGGACCTGAACAGCCTTGCCCGCGAAAGCGCGGAGCTTGGCCCCGCCCCCGCCGGCACGGACGTGGGACACGTCCATCTCAAGGTCGGCGACCTTGCCGCCGCCCATCGCTTCTGGGTGGAGCTGGCCGGGTTCGAGGTGATGGCGCGCTATCCCGGCGCCTTGTTCGTCAGCGCGGGAAAATACCACCACCATCTCGGCCTCAACGTGTGGCACTCGCAAGGCGCCGCCCCGCCGCCGGCGCATGCGAGCGGGCTCGCCGGGTTCGAGATTGTCCTTCCCCCGGCGGAGATCGCGGCCCTCAAGGCGCGCTTTGCGGCCGCCGGCGTGCCGCTCGCGGAAGTCGACGGGGCGGTGCTGCTCGAGGACCCGTCCGGCAACCGGGCACGGATCACCGCCGGCGAAGGCTGAACCGGCCTCCCCCGGACGCGGCGGGCAGATGCCTTCGGACATCTGTCGCAGATCCGGGATAGAATCGGACGTTGAATCGCCACCGGCCCAAGGGCCGACGGCTTCTTTGGCCCAGGGGGGCGACGTCCATGATGACCCTGCCGTTTTTCGGTTTCTTCGTTGCGTTCGCGTTGATTCTCGCCGGCCAGCGCCTTCCCTCCCTGCTGGTCTGGGCGGTGTCCCTGCTGGTGCTGCTGGCACTGTTCAAGATGCACGCCACCGACCCGCTCAATCTCGTGCTGTGAGGGGAATGACGTGACCCCTTCCCTTTCCCGCACCCTCAACGCCCTCGGGCTGCTCGCGGTGTTCGCGGTCCTCGCCGCGGCGTTCTTCGACCAGCTCGTGTTCAACGACCTGCCCTGCCCGCTCTGCCTGCTGCAACGCGCCGGCTTCGTGGGCGCCGGCGTGGGCCTCGCGCTGAACGTGAAGTTCGGTCCCCGGCCCAGCCATTATGCGGTCATGATCCTCTCGGCCTTCGCCGGCGGCATGGTGTCGGTGCGGCAGACCCTGCTGCACATCATTCCCGGCGAGGGGACCTATGGCGATGCCTTCCTGGGCATTCATTTCTATGCCTGGGCGGCGGCGGTGTTCGGGGTTATCGCCCTCGGCGGGGCGATCCTGCTGCTGTTCGATCGCCAGTTCGCCCCGGAGGCGACGCCCGGCCGCCCCACCCGCTTCGCCCTCATCATCGTCGCGCTCGCGACCGCAATGGCGCTCGCGAACGGGCTCTCGACCGTGCTGGAGTGCGGTGGCGGCATGTGTGCCGACAATCCTACCTCCTACCAATTGCTCGACCAGTGGCGCGGAAAATAAGCGGCGGCTTGGCCGTGGGGGCGACTCATCACGGTTTCTGATGGGTGGGTGAATCAAAATTCTCTTTTCCTGGCGTGTGAAATGCCTGAAAAGGCGGCACGCCAGGAAGCCCCATGTTGCCTTCGCCCCCCCGTTCGCCCCTCGGCCGGCTCGGCCAGCGCATCAACAATGCGCCCTATCTGCTGCTCTCCATCACCGCTCTTCTGTGGGCGTGCAACATGGTGCTGGGCCGCTTCGTGGCGGGCCAGATCCCGCCCATCACGCTCGCTTGCCTGCGCTGGGCGGGGGCGACGCTGATTCTCCTGCCCTTCTCCTATCGCCAATTGCTGGGCGACTGGCCGGTCGTGCGGCGCAACTGGCTGTTCCTCATGGTCCTCTCGGCCTGCGGCATCGCCTGCTACAACGCCATGAGCTATTACGGGCTGCAATATACCCAGGCGCTGAACGGCCTGCTGGTGCAATCCGCCTCCCCCCTGCTGATCGCGCTCTGGAGCCTCCTGCTGTTCCGCGACCGGCTCTCGAAGGGCCAGATCGCCGGCATCGTCATCTCGCTGCTGGGGGTGGTGGTGATCGTCAGCCGGGGCGACATCGACGTGCTGCTGCACCTCAAGCCCAATGTGGGCGATATCTGGATCATCGCGGCGCTGCTGATCTATGCCTTTTATGCCGCGAACCTGCGGGTGCGCCCGCCCATGCGCTCGCTGTCCTTCCTCACCGTGATCATGGGCATGGGCTCCCTGCTGCTGATCCCGTTCGCGCTCTGGGAGATCGCCGCGGGCCACGTCATCCAGTTCAACCGCATGACGCTGTCCGTCCTGGCATTCGTCATGACCGCCCCGTCGCTGCTCGCCTATATGGCGTTCAATCGCGGCGTGGAGCTGGTGGGCGCCAACCGGGCGGCGCCGTTCTTTCACCTCATGCCGGTGTTCGGCTCGGCGCTCGCCATCCTGGTGCTGGGCGAGCAATTGGAATGGTTTCACGGCGTGGGCTATGCGCTGGTGATCGCCGGCATCATCACCGCGACCCGCGCCCGCGCCGTCGCGCCCGCCTGACGAACCGCCCGCGCGGCAGCAAAAAGCCGCCGGAGGGGGTCCGGCGGCTGTCTTGTTGTTCTCTATCCGCGACAGGGACAGCCTTCAGAAGGCGAGGCCCTTGGCGTGCTTCACCTGGGGCAGCGCCTCCACCTTGGCGATCACGTCGGCGGGCAGCGCCCCGTCCACTTCCACGAGCGCGATGGCGTCCCCGCCCTGGCGGTCGCGGCCGAGGGCGAAGGTGGCGATGTTCACGCCCGCATCCCCCAGCAGGCTGGCGAAACGGCCGATGAAGCCGGGCTTGTCCTCGTTGGTGACGTACAGCATGGAGGGCGCGAACTCGGCGTCCACCTTGATGCCCTTGATGTTGACGATGCGCGGGCGGCCATCGGCGAACACCGTGCCGGAAACCGAACGCTCGAACGTGTCGGTGATGACGGTCAGGGTGATCAGGCTGTCGTAATCGCTCTCGGCGGCACGGGTGGTCTCCTCGATAACGATGCCGCGCTCCTTGGCGACGCTCGGGGCGGAGACGACATTGATGTCCGCCAGCACCGGGCGCAGCAGGCCGGCCACCGCCGCGCTGGTCAGCGCCTTCACCTTCAGCTCCGCCACCGCGCCCTCATAGGTGATGCGCACGGTCTTGATGTCCGTGTCGGTGAGCTGGCCGGCGAACGAGCCCAGCTTTTCCGCCAGCTCGATGAAGGGCTTCAGCTTGGGGGCTTCCTCGGCGGTGATGGAGGGGAAGTTCACCGCATTCGAGATGGCGCCCGACAGCAGATAATCGCTCATCTGCTCGGCCACCTGGAGCGCCACATTCTCCTGCGCTTCCGTGGTGGCGGCGCCGAGGTGCGGGGTGCAGATCACATTGGGATGGCCGAACAGCGGGTTGGTCTCGGCGGGCTCGACCGTGAACACGTCGAACGCCGCGCCGGCCACATGCTTGCTGTCGAGCGCGGCGCGCAGCGCCACTTCGTCCACCAGGCCGCCGCGCGCGCAATTGATGATGCGCACGCCCTTCTTGGTCTTGGCGAGGTTTTCCGCCGAGAGGATGTTCTTGGTCTTCTCGGTCAGCGGCGTATGGAGCGTGATGACGTCGGCGCGGGCGAGCAGGTCCTCCAGTTCCACCTTCTCGACGCCGAGATCCTTGGCGCGCTCGGCGGAGAGGAAGGGATCGAAGGCGATCACCTTCATCTTCAGGCCGACGCCGCGCTCGGCGACGATGGAGCCGATATTGCCGCAGCCGATGATGCCGAGCGTCTTGGCGGTCAGCTCCACGCCCATGAAGCGGTTCTTCTCCCACTTGCCGGCCTGGGTGGAGGCGTCGGCGGCGGGGATCTCGCGGGCGAGCGCGAACATCATCGCAATCGCATGCTCGGCGGTGGTGATGGAATTGCCGAACGGCGTGTTCATCACGATCACGCCCTTGGCGGTGGCGGCCGGGATATCCACATTGTCGACGCCGATGCCGGCTCGGCCGATCACCTTGAGGCGGGTCGCCTTTTCCAGGATCTTCGGCGTCACCTTGGTGGCGGAGCGGATGGCGAGGCCGTCATAATCGCCGATGATCTCGGCGAGCTTGTCCTTGTCCTTGCCGAGGTCGGGCTGAAAATCAACATCGATGCCGCGATCCTTGAAGATCTGCACGGCGGCGGCGGACAGCTTGTCCGAAATGAGAACGCGAGGGGCCATGGTGTGGGCTCCGGATGAATGGGGTGCAAGCTAAGGCCGGTCCGCAGCACACGAGGGCGCAGTTCGGCCGTTAAGGCCCTCTCCCGCTTGCGGGGAGGGTTGGGAGGGGGATGCCGTAGAGCGGGCTTGCGCTGATCGCGCCGAAGAGAGGGGTATTCCCCCTCCCCCGCCCTCCCCCGCAAGCGGGAGAGGGGGATTTTCAGCGGTCGCGCGTCGGGCTCACGCCGCCTTGGCGAGCGAGCCCTTGGCGACGTTGAACGCCCAGTCCAGCCAATGGGTCAAAGCTTCCACGTCGGAGGCCTGCACCGTGGCGCCGCACCAGATGCGCAGGCCCGGAGGGGCATCGCGATAGGCGCCGATGTCATAGGCGATGCCGCCCTTTTCCAGGCCCGCGGACAGCGCCTTGGCGAAGGCCGCCTGCGCCTCGGCGGGAAGGGAGGCCACGTCCGGGTCCACCACCTTCAGGCACACGCTGGTGTTGGAGCGGGTCACCGGATCCTTGGCCAGGAAATCCACCCAATCGGTGCGGTGCACCCACTGCGCGATGGCTTCAAAATTGCGGTTGGACCGCTCCTTCAGGCCCGGCAGGCCGCCCACCGACTTCGCCCATTCCAGCGCGTCGATATAGTCTTCCACGCACAGCATGGAGGGGGTGTTGATGGTCTCGCCCTCGAAGATGCCTTCGATCAGCTTGCCGCCCTTGGTCATGCGGAAGATCTTCGGCAGCGGCCAGGCGGGCTTGTAGGTCTCAAGCCGCTCCACCGCGCGCGGGGAGAGGATGAGCATGCCGTGCGCGGCTTCCCCGCCCAGCACCTTCTGCCAGGAGAAGGTGACCACATCGAGCTTGGCGAAATCCAGAGCCTGGGCAAACGCCGCCGAGGTGGCGTCGCAGATGGTCAGGCCCGCGCGGTCGGCCGGGATCCAGTCCGCATCCGGCACCATGACGCCGGAGGTGGTGCCGTTCCAGGTGAACACCACGTCGTGGCTGAAATCCACCGCCTTGAGGTCCGGCAGCTCGCCATAGGGCGCGGTCATGATGCGCGCGTCGGCGAGCTTGAGCTGCTTGGCGACGTCCGTCACCCAGCCTTCGCCGAAGCTTTCCCAGGCGAGCATGTCCACCGGGCGGGCGCCCAGCATGGACCACAGCACCATTTCGACCGCGCCGGTATCCGAGGCGGGCACGATGCCGATGCGATAATCGGCCGGCACCTCGAGCACGTCGCGGGTGAGATCGATCGCCTGCTTGAGCTTGGTCTTGCCAATCTTGGCGCGGTGCGAGCGGCCGAGCGGCGCGTCGCGGAGCGCGTCCAGCGTCCAGCCGGGACGCTTGGCGCAAGGACCGGACGAAAAATTAGGGTTCTCCGGGCGGGTCGCCGGAGCGTCAGTCGTCGTCATGATGGCCATCCTTTCAGATGGGCGCTCCTCGTTGGGGAGGAGTGTCCCGCCGCGGGCAATAGGCCTTTCCGTCGCGCAAGGCAAGGGACGCGCGCTCACGAAATCTTGGGGCTTAAGTCAGGATTGCTTCCCTGATTGTCGCTCGGGCGGCGAATACATGCGCTGCTCTTACCTCCGGCGCGTTCAGATCCCCGCAGAAAGACCCGCGCCCAAAGTGGGGCGCGGGGATGTCGCGGGCGAACGCCCGGCTTCAGTGCTTCAGGTCCTCGGGAACCTTGCCGCCGTTCTCGGCGAGCTTCGTCATCACCTGCTTGTGCAGCCAGATGTTCATCGTGGCGGAATCGCCCGTGTCGCCGGAATAGTGCAGTTCGTGGGCCAGTTCCTTGCGGGCCGCGAGCGAGGAATCCAGGTCCAGCAGCTTCATCAGGTCGACGATGGAATGGCGCCAGTCCAGCTTCTCGCTGGTCTTGGCGGCAAGGCCGGTGAGAACGGCTTCCACATCCACCGCGGGGGCGGCGGGCGTCGCGGGAACCGCGCCGGGAACGGGAGGCGCAGCGCCGCCCGAGGTTCCGCCGGGCGCCGGCACGTCAGCCGGCGCGACGGGCTTGGCCTCGGCCGAATGGCCGAAAATGGCGGAAACGATCTTTCCAAAGATGCTCATCTGCTTCTCCTGCGTGCTCCGCCCAGAGAACGCCCCCGCTGCGGATTGGTTCGAATGCCGCCCGACGGGCGCGATGACCCGGGCGGGGAGACAGCCTTTGCGTGCATCGATGAACGGGGCATGACATCGCGGGGCGCGCGGCGCGCATCCGTGACCGGCGGGACGATTTTCGCGCCCCGATCCTCATTCGCTCGCCCGCACGGGCGCCTTCCTTGCGCCGCCGCCGACATCGATCAGATCGGGCAGGCCAAGCAGATCGGCGAACCGCTCCCGCGTTCCCAGGGGGATGTTGCGGCGCAGATGGTCGCGGTCGAAATACAGAAACTGCCCCTCGAAGCGGGCCATGCACCCCATCGGGTCGCAGAGCTGGTCCGCCGGCACCGCCACCACCACGTCGCCCCGCACCCCACGCAGGCTGCGGAACATGGCATCCACATCGCGCTGGTCGGTGCCGTACTCGGCCGGCGTCAGGCGGCCCACCTCGCGCCGGCAGGGCGCGCGTAGCAGCGAGCCGTCGCGGGCGGCGACGCAGGGCAGCGGGTCGCTCGCCCAATGGGGAATGTCGGCGAACAGCACGATCCTGCGGCCCGGCGCCGCAAGGCGCGGCACGAGATCGAGGAAAGTCTCGCGCATCAGGCCCACCCCCGTCGCATGGCTGGTGGGGTCTCCCTCCTTGCGGTAGACGGCGTCCGGCATGTCGCCCCAGGCGGAGGCGAGGATCACCAGATTGATCTGCGGGTCGGCCTTCAGCATGGCGAGGGTGGCGCGATAGGTGCGCTCGCATTCGGCCGGCAGGCCCACCGGTTTGCGGCGCAGCCCGTCCTCGGAGAAGATCGCCGGACAGATGCGCAGCAGCGCCACCGCCGTGTCGGTCTTGCGGCCGGCGACATCCAGCAGATGCATGAGATGCTCGGCATGGCTGTCGCCCCAGATCACGCCGCGGGTCTTCGCGGTCGCCCAGTCCGCGCCGGCGACGCACAGGCTCGGCCCGCCGTCCAGCGAGACGTGCTGCGCGCAGTCCCATTCCCACACGCGCGCGAACGAGCCCAATTCCGCCAGTTGCGGCGAAACGCGGCCGGAAAGACCGTCGGCGCGATAGATGCCGAAGCTGAGCGCGGCCATCAGCAGGCAGGCCGCGCTGCCCGCCAGCACCACCTTGCGCGCGGGAAAGCGGCGCACGCGGAACGGCTGTTCGACGAACCGCCAGGAGAGCCACGCCAGCAGCACCGAGGCCGCGAGGGCGCCGAGCGCCTGCCCGGTGCTCAGCGGATCGCCGTTCTTGTACTGGCGCGCGAACACCAGGACCGGCCAGTGCCAGAGATAGAGCGAATAGGAGATGCGGCCGATGAAGGGCAGCGGCGGCAGGGCGAGCAGCCGCGCGCCGAGCGTCGGGGCGGCCGTCGGCATCAGCAGCAGCGCCGCGCCGAGCACGGGTGCCAGGGCATTGAGGCCGGGAAAGGGGCTGGCGGGGGTCAGCACCAGGGCCGGCGCGACGATGAGGGCGAGCCCGGCCAGCTTCAGCCCCTGCGCCACGAGGCCCGGCAGCCGCGCCAGGTGCGCGCGCGCCAGCACCAGGGCGCCGCCCAGCGCCAGTTCCCAGGCGCGGCCGAGCGGCAGGTAGAAGGCGCTTTTCGCCCCTTCCGCGACCTTCTGCACGGCCAGGGCGAAGCTGAGGCCCACCACCAGCGCCACCACGAGCGGCAGCAGGCGCGGCCAGCGCCGCGCCCCGCGATAGGCGCCATAGAGCACCAGCGGCCAGGCGAGATAGAATTGCTCTTCCACCGCCAGCGACCAGGTGTGCAGCAGCGGCATGGCCTCGGCCGCGCCGTCGAAATAGCCGGTGTTGCGGAAGAAGAAGAAATTGGAAATGCCGAGCGCCGCGAACGCCGCGCTGCGCCCGAGCACCGCATAGGCGCCCGGCGCCAGGATCAGGAACCCCGCGCCCAGCGTCGCGGCGATCACCACCAGCAGCGCCGGCAGGATGCGCCGCACCCGCCGATCGTAGAAATCCAGCAGCGAAAACGATCCGGCGCGCATCGCCTGGAGCAGATTGTCCGTGATCAGATAACCGGAGATGACGAAAAACACGTCAACGCCAATAAATCCGCCCGGAAGAAACGAAAATCCTGCATGGAACACAAGGACAAGGGAAACCGCGATCGCCCTTATGCCGTCGATATCGGCCCTATACTGATTCATGAAGGGGCAGCCCGCGGAACGCCGAGGGGTTCTTTTATCCCTCGCGCGCCCGGGGCACAATAGCGGCCGGAGGCCCGCGCGCGACGTCCCCCGCCCTCACCAGCGCAGCATGCGCGGCCCCATGAGCCAGCCGAAGGCGGTGACGGCGGCGATGCCCGCCACATACCAGACCCCCACATAGACCGGCGTGTCGTTGAGGCAATAGGCGGCATAGGCCAAAGCCCCGAGGCCACCGGCGACCAGGCCCGTCAGCGCCCCGCAATAGCGCAGGTGCGTCGGCGCCCCCTCGCGCACCACCAGCGTCAGCGCGACCAGCGGCAGGGCGGACAGCAGGGGGATGGAGAGCAGGCAGACCGGCCATTCGTGGAACATCACCGTGGCGCGCCAGGCGGTGACCGGGAGCGTCGCCAGCTCCAGCGCGCCGAGGATCCACAGCAGCATCAGCGGCACGCAGACGAGGCGCAGCGGCGCCGGGTCCGCGGCGCCGGCGCGCGCGCCTTTCCGCAGCGCCCAGAGCGCGATTCCCACCAGCGTCGCCAGGAAGGTGATCTTCATGGCGAAGCCCGCGGAGACCATGGCCTGCATCAGGTCGGCGCGCAGCCCCAGGGCGACGATCACGGCGGCGGTGGCGGCGGCGAGCGACATCAAAAGCGCCGCCAGCGCCTGCCGGTCCTGCCGATGCGGATCGACCGGCTCGACCCGGGTGGCGAGAAAATCGATCAGATCGTCGGTGTTCATGGGCGGGCCTCCGAAAGGATGGCGGCGAGCTTCTTCATGCCGCGATGAATACTGACCTTGATGGCGGCATCGGACATTCCGGTGCGGGCCGCCGCCTCGGCGATGCTGAGCCCTTCGAGCTTCACGTATTCGATGGGCAGGCGGAAGTTGTTCGGCAATGTCGCGAGCGCCTTGTGCAGTTCGCGCGCGGTATCGATTCCCTCATATCCATCCTGGGCCGCCACGTCCTCGGCGTCCTCGATGGGCAGGTGCGAGAACGAGCGGTGCCGGGCCCGCAGGAAATCGATCAATTTGTACCGCGCAATCCCATAGATCCAGGCGAGCACCGGGGAGCCGGGCAGGTAGGCCTGCCGGCGGGTATGGATGACCAGCAGCGTGTCCTGGAGCAGGTCCTCGGCGGCATCCAGCCCGTGGCCATAGCGCGCGAGCTGGCGCCGGAAATAGGCCCGCAGATGGGTCGAGGCCCGGCGCAACAGGTCGCGATGGGCCTGCGCGTCGCCCGCCTGGCTGGCAATCATCAACTCGTCAAGGTTCGCATCGGCACTGTGCATGATGTCCTCATTCACGGGGACTTCGCGGCAGCACCGCCTTTCGTTACGCACACGACCATCACGAACCCGCGATACCCTCGCCGGCTTTGCGCCCTCGCGGCGTGAATAGGCCCGCGAGCGCACGCGATCCGTAACTTTTCCGAAAAAAGTTACAGGTAAACATCTCACATCAGATTGAATTCGATTTCATCTGTACCTGTAACCGGGGCGGTGCGGCGCGCGGAATAGGAAGTGTAACCCACCTAAACTTGGAGACACTTCCATGACCAAGATTTCCTTCCCCCTGCTCGCCCTCGGTGCCGCCGTCCTGTTCGCAGGCGCTGCCCGCGCGGACGAATATGAAACCGCCCTGAACAAGGAGAATTATTCGGTCGCCGCGCAGTCCGCGCCCATCGTCACCGAGATGCGCGGCGCCGACACCGCCCTCGGCTATAGCGTCACCGCCGCGCCCCATGGAGCGGCCCGCGACGTGGCCCATGTCTTCGCGCAGCCCGAGACCCGCGCGCTGTCGCAGGCCGACGCGCTGTTCCTGCAGCAGGGCGACCGCGGCATCGGCAACAACTGATCGCCGCATCAAATCCCGGCGGGGGCGCGTTCCCCCGCCCGAGCATGAGTGAGAATAGCACGCCCGCGACGCAGATCGCGGGCGCATTCGTTTCAGCGCCGCGATCCGCCCGCCACGGTGCGGCCTCACGCAGGCGTGAGGCGGCTGAATCCCCCCGACGGCGCGCCGCGACGGGCGGCGCCGTGGTCCCTCGCGCCGGAAAAATGCGATGCGATCTCAAGGGGATGCGCATCCCGCCCCCGGCGGTCTGAAGCGAACGGCATCCCCCTCTTGCGCGCCGCTCCGCATTTTTCGCGCCGCGGGCCCGAATAAACCGAGGGCGACGGCGGTCTGGACCAGGGTGGCGGGATTTTTCTCCCGTCCCACCCTCACCTGGAGCCCGCCATGAACACATCCGACGAAAGCGAACCGGCCAAGGACGCCGACGGCATCGACCGTCGCGGCTTCCTCGAATGCATGACCTGGGCCGGCACCGGCATCCTGTGGAGCCTCGCCGGCGGCCTGCCCCAGGCCATGGCGATGGGCAAGGCCATGGCCGCCGAGGCGCCGGCGGCCCCGTTCTCCTTCCTGCAAATCAGCGACAGCCACGTGGGCTTCGACAAGCCGGCCAATCCGAACGCGCTCGCGACACTCCAGGAGGCGGTGGCGCGCATCAAGCTGCTGCCGGTGAAGCCGGCCTTCATGATCCACACCGGCGACATCAGCCATCTCTCGAAGGACAAGGAATTCGATGACGCCGACCAGATCATCCGGGAAGCCAACCTCCCCGTGTTCTATGTGCCCGGCGAGCATGACCTGCTCGACGACCAGCAGGGCCGCGCCTATCTCGACCGCTACGGCAAGGGATCGCGCGGCGCCGGCTGGTACAGCTTCGACCAGCAGGGCGTCCATTACATCGCCCTCGTCAATGTCGTGAACCTCCAGGCCGGCGGGCTCGGCAACCTCGGCGCCGAGCAGCTGGCATGGCTGGCCAATGATGTCGCGGGGCTCGCTTTCAGCACGCCCATCGTGGTGTTCGCCCACATCCCCCTGTGGACGGTCTATCCCGAATGGGGCTGGGGCACCGCCGATGGCGCGCAGGCGCTCCAGCTGCTGAAGCGGTTCGGCTCGGTGACGGTGCTCAACGGGCACATCCACCAGGTGATGCAGAAGGTGGAGGGCAATGTGACCTTCCATACCGCCCGCTCCACCGCCTTTCCCCAGCCGGTTCCCGGCGCGGCGCCCTCCCCCGGGCCGATGAAGGTGCCCGCCGGCGAGCTCGGGAAATTTCTCGGCATCGCCACCATCGACTTCGTCCGCGGCAGCGAACCGCTGGCGATCATCGACCGCCCGCTGGCCGGCTGAGCTGCCCGCATGCCGCCGCCCGGGGCGCCCCGCCCCGGCGCCCCCTTCCTCGCAATCTTGGAGCCGTTCGTGTTCATGCCCCTCAAGACCCAGTCCTGCCGCAGCGGCGCGCGGCGCCGCTTCCTCACCCGTGCCCCGGCGCGTCTCGCGTTCGCGGCAATGCTCGTGCTGCTCGCCCTGCCCGCCCGCGCCGAGGACAAGCCGGCCGAGGCCGCGCCGGAGGGCGGGGTGATCGTCAAGATCGACAATTTCACCTTCAGCCCCGCCCAGATCACCGTGACGCCCGGCACCACGGTCACCTGGATCAACAATGACGATATTCCCCACACGGTGGTTGAAACAAAGAAGGCCTTTCGCTCGAAGACTCTCGATACGGAGGAGAAGTTCTCCTTCACGTTCAACACGGCGGGGGATTTTGCCTATTTCTGTTCGCTGCACCCCCATATGACCGGAAAGGTCATCGTCAAGCCGGCGGGCTGAAACCCTCGCCGGTCGTTCGATGCGGGCGCGGGCCGGGCGGGACGCTTCGGTCCGCGTCCGCGCGCGTCCGCGGAGTGCGACGAGTACGGATTTCGATCCGGGCGGTTTTCGACTTGGAAATGATGACAGCCATGAACGCCATCCCCCGGTCCCTCCCCCTCCCGTTCGCGCAGCCGTTCGCGCGCGCGGCCGGCGCGCTTGCCCTCGTGGTGCGGCGGGGGCGATGGGTTTCGCCGCGACACGGCCTGGCGCGATGGGCGCATGCGCTCGGGGCGGGCGCGCGCCCGCACGACGCGCGCCCCCTGCCGGCGGGCGCGCTCTCCATGGCCATGCCCGGCGCCGCCGCCGCGCCGGCCCGGCCGGATGCCGCGGCCGCCGCCCGTTTTCAGCACCTCATCCTGCCCCATCTCGACGCCGCCTATAATCTCGCGCGCTTCCTCAGCCGCGACGGGGATGCGGCCCAGGACATCGTGCAGGATGCCTTTCTGCGGGCATTCCGGGGCTTTGCCGACTATCGCGGCGGCAACCCGCAGGCGTGGCTGCTGGCGATCGTGCGCAATTGCTATCGCGACTGGCAGCGCGCCCGGCGCAAGGACCATCTCGCCCATGCCGCCGAGCTGCCCGCCTCCGACACCGGCGCGGAGGCCCCCGCGCTTCTGGACCTGCTCCACGACGGCACCACCCCGGAAACCGCGCTGCTCACGCGCACCGAGGCGGAAGCCGTGCGCGCCGTGCTCGACCATCTGCCCGAGGTGCTGAAGGAAGTTCTGGTGCTGCGGGAGCTGGAGGACCTCTCCTATCGCGAGATCGCCACCGTCACCGACACGCCGATCGGCACGGTGATGTCGCGTCTCGCGCGGGCGCGCAGCCTGTTCGGGACCCTGTGGCAGCGGCGCGCGGCGACTTTGGACGGCACATCATGACCGACGCACATTCCCCCGATCCCGCCCCCGATTCCGAACCCGCCGCCTGTGCGGAATGGGAGGTGATGCTGAGCGGCTTCGTCGACGGCGAGCTGGATGCCGCCCACGCATTCGCCTGCGAGACTCATCTTGCCCAATGCGCGGGCTGCGCCGCCGCGCTCGCGCGCCTGCGCGCCACGCGCCATACCCTTGCCCAGCAGGACGTGCGCTGGCCGGTGCCGGATGCGCTTCGGGCAGGGGTGGCCGCGATGATCGCGCGCGAGACCGCAGCCCTGCCGCACGGCTCGGCCGACGCGACCGGCGCCGCCCGGCGATGGCGCACGCGGCTGGACCGCGCCGGCCGGTGGAGCTTCCTGCCCTCCGCGGCGGTGCTCGCCGCCGGCCTGTTCCTGCTGGTCCTGCCGCCCCGCCCGGCGCCGGCGCCCGGCCTCGCGGACGAGGTGGTGGCGAGCCATGTGCGCTCGCTGCTCGCCGACCATCTCACCGACATCGCCACCTCGAACCAGCATACGGTGAAGCCCTGGTTCAGCGGCAAGCTGGATTTCTCGCCGCCGGTGGTGGATCTGGCGGCGCGCAGCTTCGCGCTGGTGGGCGGGCGGGTCGATTATGTCGGCGGGCGGGTGGTCGCCGCTTTGATCTATCGCCGCAATGCGCATGTCATCAACGTCTTCATCTGGCCCGCGACCTCCGCCCCGCAGAGCGCCGCGACGCGCGAGGGCTACAGCCTGATGAGCTGGACCCAGGCGGGCCTCACCTTCTGGATCGTGTCCGACCTGAACACGGTGGAGCTGAAGGAATTCCAGGAAGACCTGGTCGACGCCCTGCCGAAATAACGGCCGGGCGCCCTCCCCAAGGAGTCCCCCAGGAAGCCCCCCCAAGGAGGCGCCCCGAGGGGCGCCCCGAGCGGCGCCCGGCCGCGCGGAAGGCCGCGGACCGGTGGCCTTGTCCGGCGCATCGGCGCCGCCCCGCGACCGCGCGATGCAACCGCGCCGGCTGTTTGGGTTGCAAAGCATCGAAGCACAACTAAAAACGGTTGCTCTCACTGCAAAATACCCTCTAAAGTTGCGCTCATCGCAACAAGAACATTTCGCCGGAGGCGCCGATGAGCGATTATTATCTGGGTGAAATTCGCGTGTTTCCGTACGACCGAATCCCCACCGGATGGGCAAAATGCGATGGCGCCCTGTTGCTGGTGCAACAGAACCAGGCGCTGTTCACCCTGCTGGGGAATCGGTTCGGCGGCGACGGCCGCATCAATTTCGCCCTGCCCGATCTGCGCGGCCGCGTGCCGGTGCATTTCAATCCCCAGACCCTGGCGGACCGCATCACCATTCCCCTCAACACCCCCGCGGGAACGGAAACCGTCACCCTGACACAGGCCGAGATGCCGGCGCATATCCACATGTACCGCACCTCGACGCAGCAGGGCACGGTGAGCGCGCCGAACAATGCCGTGTTCGCCCAGGTGACCCAGGTCGACGCCACCAAGCCCCAGGCCAATTATTACGGCCCCGCCACGCCGCTGACCGCCGTGAAGGCCGACACGATCCGCACCGCGGGCGGCAGCGCGGCCCATCCCAACATCCAGCCCTCGCTCGCGCTCCATCTCTGCATCGCAACCGTGGGCCTGTATCCCCCGCGCCCCTGATCCGCCGTGACGTGCTCTTCAAGGAAAGGATAGAAGCATGGCTGAGTATTATATCGGCGAGATCCGGATGTTCGCCGGAAACACACCGCCCAGCGGCTGGGCCTTGTGCAATGGAGCAACGCTTCCCATCCCGGGAAACGAAGTCCTCTACGCGCTCCTGGGCGTGGTCTATGGCGGCGACGGCAGGACGAACTTCAATCTGCCCAATCTGAACGGCCGCGTCCCGCTCGGCACGGGGCACGCGCCGGCGCTCTCCACCTATCAGCTCGGGCAGGCGGTGGGCACCGAGAGCGTCGCCCTCACCACCGCCCAGTTGCCGACCCACACCCACCCGCTGCAAGCCAGCACCGGGCCGGGAACCAGCCGCACGCCGGGCCCGAACCTGACCTTCGCGACCATTCCGTCTCCATTCGTCGCCTATACCAACCCGCCCGCCGGCGGCACCACCACCGATGACGATTTCGCCGCCGTCGCGATCTCGGACACCGGCGGCGGCGCGCCGCATTCCAATCTGATGCCGGTGCTCGGCATCAATTACATCATCGCTCTGCGCGGGATCTTTCCCTCAAACTAGAAACGACCAGACAACCGTCGATAAATTCAGGAACGGGAGCGACGACATGGACGGATATATTGGCGAGGTCCGCATTTTCGCGACGAACTACGCACCGGCGAACTGGATTGCCTGCGAGGGGCAATTGTTGCAGGTGCGTGCGTTCCAGGCGTTGTTCAGTGTCCTCAGCAATGCCTATGGCGGCGACGGGCGGAATGATTTCGGCATTCCCGACTTGCGGGGCGCCGCTGCCGTTGCCACCGGCGCCTCCTCCGGCGGCACGCATCTGTTTCAGCGCGGCACCCGCGCGGGCACGCCCACGATCACCCTCGCCGAGGCGCAGATGCCCGCCCACACGCACCTGACGCACCGGGTGAACGTGTCGGGGAGCATCACCAACAAGACCGCCGCGCCGAGCAGCACCAGCTATCCCGCCGCGGTGACCTTGCCGACCGGCCCCACCACCAGCACCAACTGGCCCGCCCTCCAGACTCCCGCCAATCCCGACACCATGCTGGATCCGCGCACCATCTCGTCGGCCGGCGGAAGCGTTCCGCATAACAATGTCCAGCCGGTGCTCTCCTTCATCTTCTGCATTTGCAGTGAAGGCGAGTATCCGTCTCCGGACTGAGCCGGAACGCACATCGTGACATCTGTTCACCTCGCGCTGCCGCCCGGCGTGCGGCAGCGCCCCGTGGGTGCCGAGGACCGGGCTTTCCTCGAAGACCTGTTCATCGATGTCCGGCGCGGCACGCTGGCGGCGCTGGGCTGGCCGGAGGCGCAAGTGCGCGCCTTCCTGGCGGACCAGTTCCGTCTTCAGCAGCATCATTACGCGACCCATTATGCCGGCGCCGCGCAGCTCATCATCGAACGGGAGGCGCGCCCCATCGGCCTGCTTCATCTGCTTGCGACGCCGCGCGACCTGCGGGTGGTCGACATCGCCCTGCATCCGGAAAGCCGCAATGCCGGCCTCGGCGCGGCGCTGCTGCGCGCGGTCTGCGCCCAGGCGGCGGACGAGGGCCGCACCGTGAGCCTGCATGTGGCAACCGGGAACCCGGCCTGCCGGCTCTATGCGCGGCTGGGATTCCGCGCGGCCGAGCCGGGCGACGGCGTGTATCAGAAGATGGTCTGGCAAGCGGCGCCCTGAGTCCGCCGCAGTGCGCAGCGGCGCGAAGCAAAGGCCCGGATCAGCAAAGCAGACTGCCCGCCGGACAGATGCCGGCTGGCCTTGAAACACCACTATCCGCCGATGTCTGGGGATGAGATGGTGGGCGCACTAGGGCTCGAACCTAGGACCCGCTGATTAAGAGTCAGCTGCTCTACCAACTGAGCTATGCGCCCCGCCGCGAAGACGTGTCCTCGTCGGGAGGTGGTCGTGTAGCAGAGCTATTTTGCCCTGTCCAGCGCGACCTGTGGAAAACACCGCCCTTTTTCGGGCGGCGTTTTCTCATTCCTTGAACGCCTCCTCGCGCGTCTTCTGCACCGAGGGCAGCAGCACCACCACGAGCGCCGCGGCGGCCAGGAACAGCAGCACGGCGGAGATCGGCCGGGTGACGAACACGGTGGCGTCGCCGCGCGAAATCAGCATGGCGCGGCGCAGATATTCTTCCAGCATGGGGCCGATGACGAAGCCCAGCAGCAGCGGCGCCGGCTCGCAATCCAGCTTCACCAGCACATAGCCCAGCACCCCGAACAGGGCCATGGTGTACACGTCGAACGTGTTGTTGTTCACGCTGTAGACGCCGATGCAGCAGAAGGCGACGATGGCCGGAAACAGGATGTGGTACGGCACGGTGAGCAGGCGCACCCACATGCCGATCAGCGGCAGGTTGAGCAGCACCAGCATGAAATTGCCGATCCACATGGAGGCGATGACGCCCCAGAACAGATCCGGCTTTTCCGTCACCACGTTCGGCCCGGGGGTGATGCCCTGGATGATCAGCGCACCGATCATCAGCGCCATCACCGGGTTGGAGGGAATGCCGAGGGTGAGCATGGGGATGAAGGAGGTCTGCGCGCCGGCATTGTTGGCGCTCTCAGGTCCCGCCACGCCCTCGATGGCGCCCTTGCCGAAGCGGCCCGGCGTCTTGGACACCTTCTTCTCGATGGAATAGGCGGCGAAGGACGAGAGCATGGCGCCGCCGCCCGGCAGGATGCCCAGGAACGAGCCGAGGATCGTGCCGCGGATCACCGGCGCGATGATCGCCTTGAACTCGTCCTTCGTCAGCATCAGACTCTTCACCTTGGCGGCGACGAGGCTGCGCTGGGATTCGTCCTCCAGGTTGCGGATGATTTCCCCGAGCCCGAACATGCCCATGGCCAGCGCCACGAAATCGAACCCGTCGGCGAGATCGGGCACGTTGAAATCGAAGCGCGGCACGCCGGTATAGATGTCCTGGCCGGCAAGGCCGAGCAGCAGGCCGAGCACGATCATCGCCAGCGCCTTCACCACCGAGCCGGACGCCAGCGTCACCGAGGCGACGAGGCCGAGCACCATCAGCGAGAAATATTCCGGCGGGCCGAACTTCAGGGCCAGGTCGGCCAGCGGCGGCGCGAACACCGCCAGCAGGAAGGTGGCGACCGTGCCGGCAAAGAAGGAGCCCAGCGCGGCGGTGGCGAGCGCCGCCCCGGCCCGGCCCTGGCGCGCCATCTGGTGACCGTCGATGGCGGTGACCACCGAGGAGGATTCCCCCGGCAGGTTGATCAGGATCGCGGTCGTCGAGCCGCCGTACTGGGCGCCGTAATAGATGCCCGCCAGCATGATCAGCGCCGACACCGGCGGCAGGCCGAACGTGATCGGCAGCAGCATGGCGATGGTGGCGATCGGCCCGAGGCCCGGCAGCACGCCGATCAGCGTGCCCAGCAGCACGCCGACGAAGCAATAAAAGATGTTCTGGAACGAGAGGGCGACGGAAAAGCCGAGACTGAGATTGTCGATGAGTTCCACGGCGCCCTCCTCAATAGCCGCCGAGCCAGGGGCCGAGCAGCGACAGGGGAAGGCCGAGGCCCGCGATGAACACCGCCCAGCAGAACACCACCATCACCGCCGTGATGGTCAGCGCCGTCGCGACTCGGAATTTCTGGCTCGCCATGGCCGAGAGGAAGACGGTGATCGCGAGCGTCGGCAGGAAGCCGAGCGGGTGGATGGCGGCGCCGAAGAACACGGTGCAGAGCGTCAGCAGGAGAAGCCCGCGCCAGGCGATGGAAGTGGTGCGCTCGCCCGCGAAGCGCAAGCCGTTGATCAGCACGATCACGCCGAACACGCCCAGCAGCACCGAGAGCAGGAGCGGAAAATAGCCCGGCCCCATGCGCACCGCTGTCCCCATGGCCAATTGCTGCGTCTGCAGGCCGAAGATCACCGCCAGCGCGATGAACAGCAGGCCGGACAACACATCCTTCGGATTGCGAATGAACCCCATCAACCCCATCCCCTGAATTCTTGGCGGCGATTCTCGGCAGCGATTATTGGCGGCAACTCTTGGCGGCCCCGGCAGCACGGCGGCGCGGCGATTCTGCGGCGCCCCACGCAACCTCCGGCGGACGCGCGCCCGCCGGAGATTTCGCGTCTGCGGTCGGGTCCGAAGACGCGCCGCCTTTTGCGCGGTCAGTCCGCGTAGACGCCGGCGGCTTCGATCACCGGCTTCCATTTGGCGACTTCGGCGGCGAGGAACTGCTTGTGGAAGGCCGGGCTGCGACGATCCTTGGGCTCGGGCTCGGTGCCGAGATCGGCGAAGCGGGCAATCACCTTGGGATCGTCCAGCGCCACGTTCAGCGCGGCGTTGAGCTTGTCGACGATCTCCTTGGGCGTGCCCTTGGGCACATAGACGCCGTGCCACACGGCCACCTCGAAGTCCTTCAGCCCGCTTTCCTGCATGGTGGGCAGGTCGGGCAGCGACTTCACCCGGTCCTTGGTGGTGACGGCATAGGCCTTCACCTTGCCGCCCTTGATCTGGCCGGTGGTGTTGGTGGTCTGGTCGCACAAGAGGTCGATCTGGCCGCCGACGAGATCGTTCATGGCCGGGCCCGTGCCCTGGTAGGGAACCGTGGTCATCTGGGTGCCGATGGCGGACATGAACAGCATGCCGCACAGATGCGAGGCGGCGCCCACGCCGGCATTGCCGTAGGTCACGCGGTCCTTGTTCTTCTTCACATAATCGATCACGTCGGTGATCGTCTTGGGCTCGAAGCCGGGCTTGGCGATCAGCGTCATGGGCACGGCCGTGACGAGGCCGACATCCTCGAAATCGGTGATCACATTGTAGGGCAGCTTGCGATACAGCGAGGCCGAGGTCGCCTGGCCGATATGGTGCAGCAGCACCGTGTAGCCATCGGGACTGGCCTTGGCCACCTGGCCTGCGCCGCGCGTGCCGCCCGCGCCGCCCACATTCTCGACGATGATCTGCTGGCCCAGCGTCTTCGACATGGATTCGGCGACGAGGCGCGCGACCGTATCGGTGGGCCCGCCGGCGGAGAACGGCACAACCATGGTGATCGGGCGGCTCGGATAGGCCGGCTGCGCGCCGGCCGGGCCGGCGGCCAGGCCAAGGACGGCGGCGACGGCGGCGAGTGCGTGCTTCATGCGCATAGGGTCCTCCATGACAGCGACTGGGGCGTTTTTGGTCTGCGTGAACTTCCCCCTGGTTACGTTGAAGAAGGTCCGCGGGGGTCCAGTCAAGCGAGACTTTACTCATATTTTTTCAAAGCTTCCCCAAAGGAGCGCGGGTTTGCATTGCACCACTGGCGCGATTTTCCCAAGCGCGGCGCGGCAACACCAGTCTGCCTCCAATAAGTCCATGATTTGCCTTGTTGTTCTATTTTCGACCATGGGAACCCGCGGGCGTGGGGGCCGTTGTGCAGGGTGCAACGGAGCGCCTGTGAATGACCGATATTTCTCGCCCGCTTTTGATCGCCGGCCTGGCGGTGAGCTTTCTCATCCAGGGTCCGGCCACCGCCGCATGGGCCCAGAGCGGGGCGCCGGCCCAGCAGCCCGCCGGCGATGCGCAGGCGCGCGTGAACATCGATGTGTTCTATGCCCCGCTCGCCGAGCACGGCACATGGGTCGCCCACCCCGAATATGATTATGTGTGGGTGCCCTCCGGCCTCGATGCCTCCTGGCGGCCGTACCAGGAGGGCCGCTGGATCTGGACCGACGCGGGCTGGTATTGGGAATCGGGCGAGCCCTTCGCCTGGGCCACCTATCATTACGGCCGCTGGGGCTATGAGCCCGAATACGGCTGGTTCTGGGTGCCGGGCGACACCTGGGCGCCGGCCTGGGTGAAATGGCGGCGCGGCGGCGAGCGCACCGGCTGGGCGCCCATCGCCCCCGACGCGCGCGGCTTCGCCTATGGCGCGCCCCAGCATTATGACGTGCCGGTCGCGGAAAGCTGGGTGGTGGTGGAGGACCGCTATGTCAGCGCGCCCGACCTCGCGGTGCGGGTCGAGCCCATCTCGCAGATCGGTGCCTGGCTGGAGAGCGATCCGCACGCCTATGACCCGGTGTATCGCGACGGCGCCGTGACCACCCGTTTCGTCGAGGAGCGCGAGATCGCCCGTGTCGCCGCGACGCCGGTGGTGACCCGCCAGATGGTCTATGTGGACCGCTACAACGAGGAATTCATCGCGCCGAACGGCACCTATATCGGCGTCTACCGCCCGTTCGTGGCGCGCGGGCCGGCGGTGGCGCCGCCGCGCTACAGCCGCGAGATCGCGCCCGACCGGCGGGTGGTGATCACCCAATATGTGCGGGGCGACGGGCCCGGCCTCTCGGCGCCCTCGGCCGCCCTCCTGGCGGTGCTGGGCGCGCAGCAGCGCCAGGACCTGCGCGCGGCGCGCTGGGGCGGCGACCAGCAGGCCTATCGGCGCGATCTTCAGCGCTTCCAGCAGGCGGAACGCGGCCCCCTGGAGCAGCGCTGGTCGGAGGCCGATCGCAACGCGAAGGCGTTCGAGCAGCAGCGCACCCGCGCCATCCAGCAGCGCGAGCAGACCCAGCAGAACGTGTTCCAGCAGCGCCAGCAGCGGGCCGACCAGGTGATCCAGCGCCTGCAGCGCGAGCGGCCGGACGCCATTCCCGCCACCGCGCCGGCCGGCACGCCCGCCGCGACGCCCGCCCAATCGCCCGGCCCCGAGGCGCCGAAGCCCGAGGTGCCGAATCCCCGTCCCCCGGCCGGCGCGTCTTCGGCGCCCCAGGTGGTGCCGCCCCCTCCGGGGGCCACCGGTCCGGGCGGCCCCGGGGAACGGCCGGCGCCACAGCCCGGCGGCCCTGCGACCCCGCCCCCTCCGCCGCCTCCGCCGGGCGCCGCGGAACGCCCAGGCGCGCCGCCGCCGCCTCCCCCACCGCCCGGCGCGGGCGCCCCGGCTGCGCCGCGGCCGGATCGCCCGCCCGCCGCTCGCGATGCCCCGCCCCCGTCTGCGCCGCGTCCCGACGCACCACGTCCCGATGCGCCACGTCCGCCCGGCGAGCGAAGCGGTGCGCCGGAGGATCGCAAGGGGCCGCCCGACCGTCCGGTCCCGCCGCCCGCCGCACCCCGTGCCGACCGGCCCGATGCCCCTCGTCCCGATGCCCCTCGTCCGGCGGAGCGCGCGCCCGCAGAGAAGGCGCCGCCCCCCGCTCCGCAGCGCAGCGAACCCGCCGAGCGTCCGCCGCAGCGGGAGCGCGAGGCCGCGCCGGACCGCTCGGTTCCGCCGCCCGGCGCCGCCCGCCCGGACCCGCAGCGCGAGCGGCCCGCGGCGCCCGACCGTCCGCCCCAGGCGGAGCGGCCCCCTCAGGCCGAACGCCCGCCTCAAGCGGAGCGGCCCGCAGCCGCCCCGCCTGCGGCCCAAAGGCCGCCCCAGGCGGAGCGTGCGCCGGAACGGCCCGCCGCGCCCCCGCCCCCCGCCGCCGCCCGTCCGCCCGGTCCCCCGCCGGGCGCGGGACCGGCCGGTCCGGGAGGCCCGGGTGGTCCGGGTGGTCCGGGTGGCGACAAGGACGCCAAATGAAAAAAGGGCCGGGCAAATTGCCCGGCCCTTTTCCTTTGGCACCCGCTCCAGAGCATTTCCGCGCGAAGCGGACCCCGCTTCGCGTCAAGAAAATGACCGTTTCGGCGCTGCGGAGCGCTCAGCCCACGGCGGCCTGCGCGTTCACGCTGTTGCGCTTCACGGCCAGCTTGTTCAGCGCGGTGATATAGGCCTGCGCCGAGGCGACGAGCGTATCGGGATCGGCGGCGCGGGCGGTGACGACCTTGCCGTCCTCCTCCAGCCGTACGGAGACTTCCGCCTGCGCGTCCGTGCCCTCGGTCACGGCATGGACCTGATACAGCTCCAGCTTGGCATGATGCGGCACCAAAGCCTTGATGGCGTTGAAGGTGGCATCCACCGGGCCGTTGCCCTCGGCCTCCTCGGTGAAGACATGGCCGTCCACCTCCAGCTTCATGGTGGCGCGCTGGGGGCCGTGGGTGCCGGCGATGACGGAGAGCGAGATCAGCTTGGTGCGATCATAGGCGGCGGCGATGCCGCGATCCACCAGCGCCTCGATGTCCTCGTCATAGACCACCTTCTTGCGGTCGGCGAGATCCTTGAAGCGGGTGAAGGCATCGTTCAGGGCGTTCTCACCCAATTCGTAGCCCAGGGTCTTCAGCTTGTCGCGGAAGGCGGCGCGGCCGGAATGCTTGCCCATGACCAGCGAGGTCTTGGTGACGCCCACGCTCTCGGGGGTCATGATCTCATAGGTCTGGTTGTGCTTCAGCATGCCGTCCTGGTGGATGCCGCTCTCGTGGGAGAAGGCGTTGCGCCCGACGACGGCCTTGTTGAACTGCACCGGGAACGAGGTGACGCCCGAAACCAGCTTGGAGGCGCGGGTGAGCATCTGCGTCTGCACGCCGGTGGTATAGGGCAGCACGTCGCGCCGCACGGTCAGCGCCATCACCACTTCTTCCAAAGCGGCATTGCCGGCGCGCTCGCCGATGCCGTTGACGGTGCATTCGATCTGCCGTGCGCCGCCTTCCAGGCCGGCCAGGGAATTGGCCACCGCGAGGCCCAGATCATTGTGGCAATGCACGGAGAAGATCGCCTTGTCGGCGTTCGGCACGGTCTCGCGCATGGTGCGGAACATGGTGCGATATTCGTCGGGCGTCGCGTAGCCCACCGTGTCGGGCAGATTGATGGTGGTGGCGCCGGCCTTGATGGCCGCTTCCACGCAGCGGGCGAGATAATCCAGCGGCGTGCGGGTGGCGTCCATGGCCGACCATTCCACGTCTTCCACCAGGTTGCGGGCCTGGGTGACGGTGGCGGTGATGATCTCCAGCACCTCTTCCTGCGTCTTGCGCATCTGGTGTTCCAGATGGATCGGCGAGGTGGAGACGAAGGTATGGATGCGGCCGCGCCGGGCATGGCGCACCGCTTCGCCGGCGCGGGCGATATCGCCGGGAATGGCGCGGGCGAGACCGGCGATCACGGCGCGCTTGGAGCGGCGGGCGATCTCGGCCACGGATTCGAAATCGCCGATGGAGGCGATGGGGAAGCCCGCCTCGATGATGTCGACGCCCATTTCGTCCAGCAATTCCGCCACCTGGAGCTTTTCTTCCAGGGTCATGGAGGCGCCGGGGCATTGCTCGCCGTCGCGCAAGGTGGTGTCGAAGATCACCACGCGATCCTTGTCGGAGGCGGCGGCGGCGGGCGTCTCATGATGAGAGGCGTCGGTATGGGAGGTCATGGCTCGGTCCTTCTCGGGTCTCGGCCGGTCTCCCGCGCGCATCTGGCGTCTTAAGGGAGGGCGGGCCGCAATTGCGCTGATGTCTCGTTCAGATCCGATCCCCTGAGTGCCCAGGCGCGCAGCGCCCGGCCGGCCCTCAGGGGCGGCTAAGGAGAAGGAGCGCGCGCAGAATGAGAGCGTTTCCCGCCACCCAGGGGGTGCGGGAGGAGGTACCTGCGCAGTTCGTCCGATGTGACGACACGGTTCGCGGCTCGCTCACTCAATTGGCTCTCGGACGGTCCTGATAGACGAAATGCGCCGGCGGCACAAGACGGTGGCGCGCAAGCGGCGCTGTTTCGCCCGCCGGCGACCACGCGGTCCGCACCGTCAGGGCGCATGACCCCCTTGCTCCCGGGCGCGGGAGGCGCCACCCTTCGCGGACCTGACCGGGAGTATGCCATGAAGGCTCGCCTCTCCGCCTGCGCCCTCGCGGGGCTGCTTCTCGCCGCCTGCACCACCACGTCCTCCCCGCCGCCGCCCCTCGCGCCGGCCGCGCCCGCCGGCGCCGCCGATTCGACCGCCGGCGCGGCCAGCTGCACCTCGGCCCTGGCGAACTTCATGAAGGTGGTCGATGCCGACGCGGCGAGCGGCAATCTCAACCAGAGCGTCTTCAAGCGGATCTCGGCCGACCTCGCGACGCCCAAGGCCACCTGCGCCGCCGGCAAGGACGGCGAATCGCGCGCCCAGCTCGCCGCCATCCGCGCCCGCTACGGCTATCCGTAGGGATTAACCAACGCGGCCGGGGCCGCGGCGCGTGCCGGATTCATGCGCGCCGAACGTTTGGCCGAAAAGACGGTTTCTTCCGCCGGAAACCGCCGAAAAGGCACGGAGAAGCCTCAGCAAACCGCTGTTCGTCTGCGCTAAGCCATTGTTTCACGTGAAACATTTTGGAGACTCTCGGCCCGCCCGGGCCTTCCCCGGCCCAATCCCTCAGGGCAGATGATGGCGCAGATAGGAGGCGGCGAAGGACGTGACCTTGTCCGTGATTTCCGCCCGGTCGCGGATCACCACCGCATCGACAAGTTCCGGATCGGCCTCCCGCGCAATGAAATCGCGGATGCGCGCGGCGATCTCCTTGCCTGGCATATCGAACACCAGGCGGTGCACCAGCGCCAGCCGCGCCCCGTCGAACACCAGGCTCCAGCCGCCGTCGGCATGGATCAGGGCGGGGTCGAGGCCGGTTTCCTCCTGCAATTCCCGCAGGGCGGAGTGCGCCAGGTCGACCCGTCCGTCCGGCGTGACATCGTTGAGGTCGGGCGTGCCGCCGGGAAAGAACACCCGCCCGGCATTCGCCGTGCGCTCGCCCATCTCGCCCAGCACGAACGCGCCGTCATTGCCCTGGAGGCCGCACAAGGCGAAGGCGTTCCAGGCCCGAAGGTCCGGCCAGTCGCGCGCCCGCCACCACAGAAGCGTGGCAAAATCGGTCTCGATGAAATGGCCGCGCAGGAGCCCGCCCGTGAGGGCGAACGCCCGCAGCACCAGGATGCGGCCGTTCCACAAATGCGGATTGGCCGCCAGTTGAACGGCGAACTCGGCCTCGATCTCGGAGCGGTGGGCCTCCGCCTCGGTCCAGATCCCGGCCTCGATCCGAAGATCGAAGCCGGTGAACGGCAACACGGTGCCGAACATGCGATCCGCGACCGGGGAGGCCGTCCCACCCGCCTCCGAGCCGGCGCTCACGCCACCGTTTCCAGGGCCGGATAGTCGGTATAACCCTCGGCGCCGCCGCCATAGAGCGTCTCGCGCTTCAGCTCGTTCAGCGGCGCGCCGGTACGCAGGCGTTCCACCAAGTCCGGGTTGGAGATGAACGGCCGGCCGAAGGCGATCAGGTCCGCCTTGCCGTCCGCCAGCACCTTTTCGGCGAGCGCGAGGTCATAGCCGTTGTTGGTCATCCAGGCGCCGGAATAGCGGGCGCGCAGCTGCTCGAAATCGAAGCTCGGATCGACGTCGCGCGGGCCGCCGGTGGCGCCTTCCACCACATGGATATAGACCGGCTTCAGCTTCTCCAGCTCTTCCACCGCATAGTTGAACAGGGCCTGGGGATTGCTGTCGGTGAGGTCGTTCGCCGGGGTGACCGGGGAAATCCGCAGGCCGGTGCGCTTGGCGCCGATCTCCGCGATGATCGCCGCCGTCACCTCCAGCAGCAGGCGGGCCCGGTTCTCGATCGAGCCGCCGTAGATGTCGGTGCGCTTGTTGGCGCCGTCGCGCAGGAACTGGTCCAGCAGATAGCCGTTGGCGGCGTGGATCTCCACCCCGTCGAAGCCGGCGGCGATGGCGTTGGCGGCGGCGCGGCGATAATCGGCGATGATGCCGGGGATCTCATCGAGCTCCAGGGCGCGCGGCTCGGAGGTCTCGGCAAAGGTGTTGTTCACGAAGGTCTTGGTCTTGGCCGTGATGGCGGAGGGCGCCACCGGCGCGCCGCCGTTGGGCTGGAGCGAGACATGGGACACCCGGCCCACGTGCCAGAGCTGGATCACGATCCGCCCGCCCTTGGCGTGGACCGCGTCCGTCACCGTCTTCCAGCCGGCGACCTGCTCGGCGGTGTAGATGCCCGGGGTGTCCTGATAACCCTGGCCCTGCTGGGAAATCTGCGTCGCCTCGGTGATGATCAGGCCGGCGGAGGCGCGCTGGGCGTAATATTCCACCGTCAGCGGGCCGGGCACGAAACCGGGCAGCGCCCGGTTGCGGGTCAGGGGCGCCATCACGATCCGGTTGGGAAGAGTCAGATCGCCGAGGCGGTAGCTGTCGAACAAAGTGGCTTTCGCGTCGCTCATGGGAATGCCTTCGGTTTGCGGCCTGCGGCCGGCAATGGTGCGATGCAGCGCAGATAAATCTACAACGGCCGTAACCAAGGGGTCGGCCGAACACTTTTTCGCCATATCCCCCTTCGGCAGCCCGTCAGAGGTGAAGCACGCCCTCGGCCACCACCACCGCGTTGCCGCCGATGGTCGCTTCCACCACATGGCCGCCCTTGACCGTAAAGCCGAGATTGATGCGGCTCGGCCGCCCCATCTCGAAGCCCTGGTCGATGCGCACCTTGTGGTTCCCCTCCACCCGCGCCTCCGCATCCAGCAGCACGGCCGGAAAGGCGGCGGCGGCGGCGCCGGTCGCCGGATCCTCCTCCGTCCCCAGGCCCGGCGAGAACATGCGGGCGCGGAAGTCCGCGTCGCCCTCCTCGTCCGGCGTATAGAGATAGAGCGCCTCGCCATAGGAGCCGAGGTTGCGGATGAAGGCCGCCTCGTCCGGCCGGGCGCGGGCGAGCGCCGTCAGGTCGGCCAGCGGCACGAACAGGAACGGCACGCCCGCCGAGGCCACCACGGGGCGATGGGCGTCGAAGCCGATGTCGCCGACGCTGAGATTGAGCGCGTCCGCGCAGGCCTTGCGGGAAATGTCCACGTCCTCCAGCGTGCTGCGGCGCGGCACGATGAAGGTGGCGCTGCCCTTGCGGGCGCCGGCGGCGTCGCTGGCCACGTCGCAGATGAGCGTTCCGATCTGCTCCTCAAGCCGCATCTGCCCCTTGGCGAGCTTGTCTTCCAGCGCCAGCAGCACCGCCGCGCCCACCGTGGGATGGCCGGCGAACGGCATCTCGTGGGCGGTGGTGAAGATGCGCACCCGCGCCCGGTGGGAGGGGTCCTTGGGCGGCAGGACGAACACCGTTTCGGAGACGTTGAACTCGCGGGTGATCTGCTGCATGGCCGCATCGTCGAGCCCGGCGGCGTCCAGCACCACCGCCAGGGGATTGCCGCCGAACGGGCGCGAAGTGAAGACATCGAGCGTCACATAACGGCGCGGCATGGTATCTCATCCGGTGCGGCAGGCTGCGAGCGGGCGGGCTCGCGGGACATCAGCCACAGTTTTGCCTCAAACGGCCTCTGGCGTGAAGACGCGGCTTGGTCGCACGAACTCTTCCTGCGCCTCGACCAACAACAATTCCCGCGCTCCGGCCTGATCGGTCCGCCGCAACAGGCCGTAGATCGAGGACGCCGCCGCCCCGAGCGCCACCGCGACGCTGCCGCTGCGCTTCCAGTGGAAATAGAACAGGGCCGCGATCGCGTCCCCCGCCCCGTTCAGCGATACGTCGAGCCGCGGCGTGCGCACCAGGAAGCGCCCGTCCGGGCCGCAGGCCAGCAGGTCGATGGACTGGGGCGGGGTTTCGCCGGTGTGCAGGCTGGTGACGAGTACCACGCCGGGGCCGGTCTTCTGCAACTGCGCGCAGGCGGCGAGCGCCTCGGCGCGGGTCGCAAGCGTCTGCCCGGTCAGCCATTCCAGCTCGAACTGGTTGGGCGTGATCACGTCCGCCGCCGGCACCGCGACGTCGCGCATGAATTCGGGAATGCCCGGCCGCACGAAGATGCCGCGTCCCACGTCGCCAATCACCGGATCGCAGCAATAAGTCGCGCGGGGATTGGCGTCGCGCACCCGCGCCACCGTGGCGAGGATCGCCGCGCCGAGATCGGCCGATCCCATGTAGCCGGACAGCACGCCGTCGCATCGGGCCAGCTGGCCGCGCTCGGCGATGCCTTCCACCAGTTCGAGCACCAGCTCGGCCTCGAACACCTGTCCTCGCCAGGCGCCGTATCCGGTGTGGTTGGAGAATTGCACCGTGTGGATGGGCCACACCTCGACGCCCAGGCGCTGCAGGGGAAATACGGCGGACGCATTCCCCACATGGCCGAAGGCGACGTGGGACTGGATGGAGAGGAGGTTCATGGCCGCGCCCGCTCGGATGGATGCGGCGGCGTTAGCGCGCATCGGGCGGCAGCACAAATGGATTTTACTGATCCGCGCCAGAAGCCGTGCTGATGCGGCGCGCCGGGCACGCCGGCACGGGCGCGGGCCTCAGCTCTCGGGCGGCTGGCCGTAGGCGCGGCGGCTGACGCGCGCCAGCAATCGCCGGGGCGCGAGCCGAACCGCGAACGTCATCAAGCGGTTGGCAAGCCCGACCACGTCCACCCTCTTGCCCGCCAGCATGGCGCGATAGCCCGCCTCCGCCACCGTGCGGGCATCGGCGACCGGCCCGCGGAACACCCGCGTCGCCCCCATGCCGGCCCGGGCGGCGAAGCCGGTGTGCGTGGGCCCGGGACACAGAGCGGTGACGGCGATCCGGGTCTCGCTCAATTCCTCGCTCAGCGCCTCGGAAAACGAGAGCACATAAGCCTTGCTCGCGGCATAGACGGCGGCGAACGGACCCGGGGCGAAGGCGGCGGTGGACGCCACCTGCACGATCCGCCCCTGTCCGCGCGCCAGCATGCCCGGCAGGACCGCGCGGGTCAGCCGGGTGAGGGCGGCGATATTGGTGGCGATCATGCCCTCGATCGCGACGCCATCGGCGTCGACGAACGGCCCGTAGAGGCCGAATCCCGCGTTGTTCACCAGCACGTCCAGCTCTATTCGCGCGATTTCGGCACAAAGCCCGTCCACCGCGGCGGAATCGGAGAGATCGGCGACGCGGACCTGCACCTCCCCCGCTCCGGCGGCCCGCAGATCGCGCGCGGCCTCCTCCAGGCGGGCGGCATCGCGCGCCACCAGGATGAGGGAGAACCCGTCGCGCGCCAGGAGGCGGGCGAACTCCAGCCCGATGCCGCCGCTGCCGCCCGTGACGAGGGCCAGGCGCGGCTCGCCGGCGGGCGCGGTGCGGCGTGGCGAAGGGGACGGGTCGAGGGTCATCGTGATGTCCTGTCGCGCTAGGACGGATCGATATTCAGCGGCGGTCGATCGTCGAGGCGCCTGACGTAGGGTGCGCCCGATTGTCTTTCCTTCGCCGGTCGTCATGGCCGAGCGTGTCCCGGCCATCCGCGCCGGGCCGAACGTACAGGCCTTGAAGAGCCGGTGCCAGCGGTGCCGCGTGGATGCACGGGACCAGCCCGTGCAGGACGATCCCTCCCGAACGGGGTCAAGCCCTGAATATCGATCGGTCCCAAGAGGGCGCCGATCTTCAGCGTACCCGGCGGCTTCCGCAAGGGACGCAAGGGACGCCCGGCGGCGGGCTGCGCCGGCGGCAAGGCCGGGCGCGCAGCTTTGCGCCGGTAAGAGCAGCTTTGCGCGGGTAAGACTTGCGAGGCTGGGCGGACCATGCCACTCCCACCGCACCATGCCCCTGTTTCTCCCCCGTCCGTTCCGCTCCGCCCGCGCGCGGCGCGCCGCCGCCACCGGCCTCCTGGCACTCGCCTGCGCGGTGCCGGCCGCAATTGCGCCGGCGCTGATCGCGCCCGCCCACGCCGCACCCGCCTGCTATGCGCCCGACGCCCTGCGCGCCCGTGCCGGCGAGGAGATCGTGCGGCGCGCCAGCGCCCCCGTATCCTTGCCCGATGTTCGCCTGCCCCCGGCGCAGCCCGTGCCGGCGGCCCTTTCCGGCTCGATCCGCCGGGTGGACCTGCCGGCGGGGGTGAAGCTGGTGGCCCTCACTTTCGATCTGTGCGAGGCCTCCGGCGAGGTCTCCGGCTATGACGGCGCGCTGGTGGACTACCTGCGTGCCGAGAAGGTGCCCGCCACCTTCTTCGGCGGCGGCAAATGGATGGTCAGCCATCCCGACCGCGCCGCCCAGATCCTCGCCGATCCGATCTTCGAGATGGGCAACCACACCTGGTCCCACGCCAATCTCGCGGTGAAGACCGGGGACGCCATGTCGCGGCAGGTGGACGATGCCGACACCGCCTTCGCCCTCACCCGCGCCACCGCCGCGCAGGCCGGCTGCATGCTGGAGAAGGTGCCCGCGCGCCCGGCCCTGTTCCGCTTCCCCTATGGCTCGTGCAGTGTGGAATCCATGGGCCACGTCAACGAGACCGGCCATCTGGCGATCCAGTGGGACGTGGATTCCGCCGACCCCGCCTTTCTCGGCGCGAGCTTGATGGCGCAGAACATGCTGCGCGCGATCCGCCCCGGCTCGATCGTGCTGATGCATGCCAACGGGCGCGGCAAGCACACGGCGGAAGCTCTCAGGCAATTGATCCCGGCGCTGCGGGCGAAAGGCTATGGGTTCGTGACGGTGTCCGATCTGATCGCCGCCGGCAAGCCGGTGGTCGCCTCCACCTGCTATTCGGAACGTCCGGGCGACACGCGCGTCTATGACGAGGCCGCGCGGACCGGCCGCCACATTCTCTCGCGCCCCTGAGCGCGCATCGTTCAAGACCCAAAAGAAAGACCTTCCCATGCTCCTTGCCCGCGACCTTGCCCACGACGTGCGATCCGGCCGATTGACGCCCCTCGATCTGGTGGATCTGTGCGAGCAGGCGATCGCGGCGCAGGAAGCGCAGGTCCAGGCGTTCGCGGTGCTCGACCTCGCGGCGGCGCGCACCGCCGCGCAGGCGCCGGGCAAGGCCGATCTCCCGCTCGCCGGACTGCCCTATGCGGTGAAGGATATTCTCGACACCCGCGACCTGCCCACCGCGTATAATTCGCCCATCTATGCCGGCCACCGCCCCACCAGCGACGCGCCGGTGGTGAGCCAGGCGCGGCGCGGCGGCGGCGTGCTGCTCGGCAAGACGGTGACGACGGAATTCGCCTTCCTGGAGCCGAGCGTCACACGCAATCCGCGCCGGCTCAGCCATACGCCCGGCGGCTCCTCCGCCGGCTCGGCGGCGGCGGTGGCGGCGGGCATGGTGCCGTTCGCCATCGGCACCCAGACCGGCGGCTCGGTGGTGCGTCCGGCCTCCTATTGCGGCGTCACCGGCTACAAGCCCACGTTCCGCACCTTGCCCACCATGGGCATGAAGACCTTCTCCTGGCATCTCGACACCATCGGCCTGTTCGGCGCGCGGGTGCAGGACGTGGCGTTCGCCGCCGCCGGCCTCACCGGGCGCGATCTCGACATCGGCAGCGAGGTGGCGCAGGCGCCGCGGATCGCGGTGATCCGCACCGTGCGCGCCGACCAGGCCTCCGCCGACGCCCATGCGGCGCTGGACCAGGCCGCGCGCATCCTCGCGGCGGCGGGCGCGAGCGTCAGCGAAGTCGCGTTGCCGGCGGAACTGGAGGCGGCCGACGCGATCCATTCCACGATCCAGGATTTCGAGGGCGCCATCGCCTTCGCCGACGAATATGACCGCGCGCGCCACCTGCTCTCCCCGCTGCTGGCCCGGCATCTGGATCAGGCCGCCGCGGTGCAGCCGGATGCCTATGATTCCGCGCGCCGCACCGCCAAGCGCGCGCGCCAGCGGCTGGGCGACTTCTTCGCCGATTATGAAGCCATCCTCACCTTCTCCGCCCCCGGCACGGCGCCGGAAGGCTATGGCAGCACCGGGTCCGCCATCTTCAACCGGCTGTGGACGCTGATGGGCACGCCCACGGTGAATGTGACCGGCCTTTCGGGGGCGAACGGCATGCCCATGGGGGTGCAGATCGTGGGGCGTTTTGGCCGGGATCGGACCGCCTTGACCGTCGCCGCCTTCGCCGAACGCGCGCTGCAAAGCTGAAATACAATATATCAAAAAAGCCCGATGTGCAGTGCGATACCGCCATGTGGATGGTATCGTTCACTTCTCGAAAACAGACGCTGCGGCGCAGGATAATGCACCGCGTTGCGGCAGCGTTATTTGCTTTTCCATTTTTTGGTCTTTGCTAAGCTTCGCGCGGAGATCGACCAAAAAGGGACTTGAGAAGTGGACCTGGGCTCGATACTCGACATGCTGAAGGTGAGTACCGCTTTCGCCGTCATCGGCGCGGTGCTCCTGGGCATGATCTGAGTTTGGCCACACGCTCAAGCCGCCTTCGTAAAAGACCAAAAATCGCGAAGGGCAGGTCGATCGGCGCGGCGCTGGAGAGAAATTCTCCGGCGCCGCGTGCCTCACAACCCAGCCGGCCTGCGCCGGGCGCCCGTTCCGATGCGGGAGGTTCGCGCCGAGGCGCAGTCGAATCGCCCCGGCCGCATCGCCGCTCGCAGTATCGTCGCCCGGGCTATCTTCGCCCGCACTATCTTCCCTCCGCGCTATCGTCGCCCCGCGCTATAGTCGCCCGGCGGTAGCGCGGCATCGCCGCCGGGTGTGGGATCCGCCTTCCCGGCCTCTCCGACCCGTTCCGCCCCCTCCCGCAGCCCCGCCCGCCCGGAGCACAGCGGGCGCGCAAGGGCGATTGGCCTCTCGCCTTAGGCCCTTGGCATCAAATGTAGTTTTGTCCCAACAATCAGGCTTTTAGGTCGGATTGTGACGTGAATGACAATTGCATGAAGCGCGACCTTAGAGGATTTGCAAGGCCGCGACGGTGCCCGATCACCCCAGTGTCATAAGATTGTTGCGGCGCCCGCTTAAGGAAATGTCCGGTAAGCACCGGAGCAAACCAGATGATGGTGATCGAAGGGCTGACCTGCCGATTTGGCGAAAAGGTCGCCGTATCGGATGTCAACCTCGAGATCGGCCAGGGCGCCTTCATCGGCGTCATCGGCCGTTCGGGCGCCGGCAAGTCCACCTTGCTGCGCATGATCAATCGCCTCCAGCCGTCCAGCAGCGGGGCGATCCGCTATGACGGCGTGGACGTCACGGCGCTGAAGGGCCGGGAGCTGCGCCTGTGGCGCGCCCAGGCCGCGATGATCTTTCAGCAATTCAACCTGGTGGGCCGGCTCGATGTGCTCACCAACGTGCTCATGGGCCGCCTCTCCACCATGCCGCGCTGGCGCGCGCTCTCCAAGATCTGGAGCGAGGAGGATAAGGCCATCGCGCTGACCGCGCTCGACCAGTTCGACATCGCCCAACTGGCGGCCCAGCGCGCCGACAGCCTCTCCGGCGGCCAGCAGCAGCGCGTGGCCATCGCCCGCGCCCTGGTGCAGGAGCCGGGCCTGATCCTGGCGGACGAGCCCATCGCCTCGCTGGACCCGCGCAACACCAAGGTGGTGATGGATGCGCTGCTGCGCATCAACAAGCATTTCGGCATCACCGTGCTGTGCAACCTGCACTCGCTCGACCTCGCCCGCACCTATTGCGACCGCCTCGTGGGCATGGCCGCCGGCCGTGTGGTGTTCGACGGCGCGCCGGCCGCCCTGACCGAGGGGGTCGCGCGCGAACTCTACGGCCTCGAGGCCGGCGAGGTGATGGATCTCGAAGGCGCCGCCGCCGAGCCGGAATTCGAACCCGCCCTGGCGCCGGGAGCCGCCGCCGTGTGACCCCCGCCCGCTGCGGCCGCGCCAGTTGGCGGCCGGGCGCCAGCACGGGCACGCCCCTGGCGCGCGCGTGATTTCGACAGCGCATGCGAACGCCTCCCCGCGCAGCCCGGAGCCGCGCGCGGTTTTCCAGAAGTACGCGTGATTTCAAGCGTTTTCGTACCCCGCCTCCATACCCCGCATCCTCAAGGAGCGAGACATGCTGACCCGTCGTACCCTGATCGCCGCCGCCACCGCGGTGGCGATGACCGCCGGCCTCGCCGGCAGCGCCAATGCCCAGGACTGGAAGGCCCAGTATCCCGAGCTGGTGTTCGCCATCATCCCGGCGGAAAACGCCTCGGGCGTGACCGAGCGCTACACCCCGCTGATGAACTATCTCAGCAAGGAACTCGGCACCAAGGTGACCCTGCGCATCGCCAATGACTATGCGGCGGTGATCGAGGGCCAGCGCGCCGGCAACATCCAGATCGCCTCCTACGGCCCCTCCTCCTTCGCCCGCGCCCTGATGACCGGCGCGAAGATTGAGGCCTTCGCCATCGAAGTGAACGCCGACGGCACCAAGGGCTATCATTCGGTGCTCTATGTGAAGGCCGACAGCCCCTACAAGTCGATCGAGGACCTGAAGGGCAAGAACCTCTGCCTGGTCGATCCCAACTCGACCTCCGGCAACAACGTGCCGCGCTTCGCCATGAACAAGATGGGCATCACCCCCGATCAGTTCTTCGGCAAGGTGGTCTATGCCGGCTCGCACGAGAACGCCGTGATCGCCGTGCAGCAGGGCACCTGCGACGCCGCCTTCAACTGGTGGAACGACGAGAACGAATCCAACCTCATGCGCATGGATCGCAAGGGGATGGCGAAGTACGCGGACTTCCGCATCATCTTCAAGTCCGAGCAGATCGTGAACTCGCCGCTGGCCTATCTCGACAGCCTGCCGGCCGATCTGAAGGCGAAGATCCGCGACGCCTTCTTCAACATCGAGAAGAACGACAAGGCCGCCTTCGACAAGATCTATGAAGGCAAGCAGCTGGTGTGGCAGCCGGTGGACAACACCTCCTACCAGCCGATCATCGAGCTGAACAAGTTCGTCGACGAACTGCGCAAGAAGAAGGCGTCCTGACGCCGACAGGACGGCCCGCTCCGGCGGGCCGTCCGCTCCCGCAGGTCCGGAACGAACACACGATGCCCTTTCCCCTGCCCCACGCCTTCGCGACCCTGCCGGCCGAGCAGCTGGCGCCGCTGGCCCGCCATTATGCGGCGGCCATGGCCTCGCGCCGCCGTCACGTCTATATCGGCCTTGCCGTCATCGTGGTGTGCATCGCGCTCTCGTCCTGGATGGGCGAGGTCAAGCTCAGCGTGTTCGCGGCCAATGCGGGCCGGCTGGGCAATTATTTCCGCGACATCACCCCCACGCTCACCTTCGCCAATCTCGCCACCGACCTCGGCGAATGGTTCTGGAACCTGGACCATTGGCTGAAACTGCTGTGGGATACGATCCTGATCGCCTATCTCGGCACGTTGTTCGGCGGCATCGGTGCGTTCTGCCTGTGCTTTCTCGCCAGCGCGAACCTCGTGCGCTCGCCCTGGATCCGCCTCGGCACCCGCCGCTTCCTGGAATTCTGCCGCACCGTGCCGGAGATCGTGTTCGCCCTGCTGTTCGTGGTGGCGTTCGGCCTCGGGCCCATGCCCGGCGTGCTGGCGCTGTCGATCCACACCATGGGCGCGCTCGGCAAATTGTTCGCCGAGGTGGTGGAGAATATCGACATGAAGCCGGTGGACGGGGCGACCGCCTCCGGCGCCGACTGGGTGCAGACCGTGCGCTTCGCGGTGCTGCCGCAGGTGTTCTCCAATTTCGCCTCCTACGGCCTGCTGCGGTTTGAAGAGAATGTGCGCGAGGCCGCCATCATGGGCTTCGTCGGCGCCGGCGGCATCGGGCAGGACCTCGTGGAGGCGATCCGCAAATTCTATTATTCCGATGTCTCCGCCATCCTGCTGCTGATCATCGGCACGGTGGTGATCATCGACCTCGTCACCGAGCGGGTGCGCCATTCGCTGCTGGGAACGGAGCGCCGCTCATGAGCCGCGCGCGCCTCGCCCCCGATGCCGCCGACCGCGCCCGTCTCGCGGCGCTGCATCCGCAGATCTTCCATCCCTCGCTGGCGCGACGCGCCTGGACCGCCGGCTCCATCGCGGTGCTGGCGCTGCTGGCGATCTATGCCATGTGGCAGCTGGAATTCAGCTTCGCCCGCATCGGCAGCGGCATCCGCCAGCTGTGGCTGTTCCTCACGCTGATGGTGCCACCCGATCCCGGCACGCAATTTCCGCTCTATATCCACGCGCTCGGCGAAACCCTGTCCATCGCCTTCCTCGGCACCTTCTGCGGCGCGGTGATCGCCTTGCCGCTCGGCTTCCTCGCCGCCCGCAACGTGGTGCCGAACTTCTTCCTCCACATGCTGGTGCGGCGGTTCCTGGACGTTCTGCGCGGCATCGACCGGCTGATCTGGGCGCTGATCTTCGTGACGGTCGTGGGCCTCGGCCCGTTCGCCGGCATCTTGGCCATCGCCACCGCCAGCGTGGGCATTTTCGCCAAGCTGTTTTCGGAGGCCATCGAGGCCACCGACCGCAAGGCGGTGGAAGGCATTCTTTCCACCGGCGGCTCGGCGCTGGATGCGGTGCGCTTCGGCCTGCTGCCGCAGGTGATGCCGGTGCTCACCAGCCAGGTGCTGTATATTTTCGAGAGCAATTCGCGCCAGTCCACCATCGTCGGCATCGTCGGCGCGGGCGGGCTCGGGCTTCACCTGGTGGAGCAGATCCGGGTGCTGGAATGGCAGAAGGTGAGCTTCCTCATCCTCATGATGCTGGTGATGGTGGCGGTGATCGACTTCATCTCCTCGCGCCTGCGCTTCGCCATCATCGGCCGCAAGGACGTGGTCTGAGGCGGCTCCCGCAGCGGCTCGGGCGCTTTCAGCCGACCAAAAGTGGAATGCGGTTTCCCCTTAAGAAATCGCGTCACCACCGGCTGGCGCACGCGGCCAAAATCTTTTCGCCCGCTCAATGTTGCGTTCTCTGGACAGGTTCCAGTGTGGAAGCTACGCAAGCGGCCGGCCGGGCGATCAAAAGGGGGGCTACCCTTCGGGCGTTTGGGCCACATCCGCCCCTCATGCAGGGCGCGGGTGGATGAAAAACAGCCAATCCAGAGGGGGTTATCATGCTCAGAATGTCTGGAGGCGCTGCCGTGGCGCTCCTGCTGCTCACCGCGACCGCCCAGGCCGGCGATCCGCCTACGGCCTTCAATCAATGCAAGGCCTGTCATAAGATCGAAGCGGGCAGGAACGCCATCGGACCGTCGCTCTTCGGGATCGTCGGCATGAAGGCCGGAAGTGTCGCGGGCTATCAGTACAGCCCCGCCATGAAGAATTCCGGACTCACGTGGGATGACGCCACCCTTACTAAATACCTGGCCAGTCCCAAAGACACGGTCCCCGGCACCAAGATGGCCTTTGTCGGCCTGAAGAAGCCGGAGGAGGTCGCGGCTGTCATCGCCTATCTGAAAACCTTGAGGTGAACGCCGGCCACGGCGTGCACGCCCGATGAGGCGAAGAGCCGGCGGTCCTTCGGCCCGCTCACTTCACCGGATGGCCTCGAAGCGGAGCGGGCCCGAGCCGCTCGCTCTGCCGACTTGACGACCATCTGAACCCGCTCCGCCGCTCAGTAGAGCAGGCTCGCGTAGCGCCGCAGCATGTCTTCCTGCGTCTCCGGCAGCGCCTCCAGGCCGGCATGGTCCTTCAGCATCTCGCCCATGGTCGGCAGGGCCGAACGCTCGATCTGCGCCTCCTGGCTCCACAGGGCCGAGCGCATGAGCGATTTGGCGCAATGCAGATAGGCCGAATCGACCGCGATCCTCAGCACGCTCGCCGGCAGTTTTCCGGCCACGGCGAAGCGCGCGCACAGCGCCGCGTCGGCATGAATCTCCGCCCGCCCATTCACCCGCAAGGTCTCGTCCACGCCGGGAATGAGGAACAGCAGCCCGACGCCGGGGCGCTCCAGGATGTTTTCCAGGCTGTCGAGCCGGTTGTTGCCGGGCCGATCGGGCAACAGCAGCGTGGTGTCGTCCTCCACCGCCACGAAGCCGGGATGGTCGCCGCGCGGCGACACGTCCATGGACCCGTCGGCGCCCCCGGTCGCCAGCAGCACGAACGGGCTCAAGCCGATGAACTGGCGGCAATGAGCATCAAGCCGGTGAATTTCCTTGGCCACGGAGCGACCGTGCGCGGGCTTGTAGAGGGCGCGCAGCGCCGCGCGGGTCTCGATCTTGGTCATAAACGCTCTCAGGGCTTGATGACGAGCTGGACCCGGTCGGCGGCGAAGCTGGAGCGTCCCCATTGCAGGGGCGTGCCGTTGGCCTCCACATCCACCCGTTCCACCACCATCACAGCCCGTCCGGGGCTGAGCGACAAGCGTTCCTGCTCGGTCTCGTTCGCCGGGCGGGCGGACACGCGGGTTTCCCGGCGCCGGAAATCCAGAATGCCGATGGTGGAGAGCGCCCGCGTCAGCGAGCCGGTGGCGGCATAGACGAGGTCGAGGTCGCGGCAGCGGGACTGGGGAAAATAGGCCCGCCCGCAGGAAATCGGCACGCCGTCCGCTTCATGGATGGTCTCGATGGCGAGCACCGGCGTGCCTTCGGGAATCTCGAGCGCCGCCGCCACCTCGCGGCTCGCCGGCTCGACCGCCGAGCCGAGGCAGCGGCCGAACGGCTCGCGCCCGTTGGCGGACACGATCTCGCAGAAGCGCGTGCGCGTGCCGATGGGATAGCGCAACGGCGTATCCTTCACGAACGTGCCGCGCCCGGCGGTGGCCTCGATCATCCCCTGCTCGGACAGCACGGCCAGCGCGCGCCGGACCGTGTGGCGGTTGACGCCGAAGCGCAGCGCGAGGTCCGCCTCGACCGGCAGCCGCGCCCCCGGCGCATGGAGGCCGGAATTGATCTCGCCCTCTAGGCGCTCGGCGATCTGTTTCCAGAGCGCGATGCCCGACCCGCGCTTCACATCCACATCCACCACATCTGTCATCGCAGCGTGACCCATTTCGTCCATGGTCGTCACCGTTCCCATCATTTTTGCGCCCGCTTTGCCCGCGTGCCTTGCTTATTTGTATATATCACTATACAAACTATTTCCAGAGGCACAACACGCTACCTCCAAACGGCAGATCGCGCTGCACCTGACCCGAGGATCGTGCGCAATGAACGACAGCCCGGACGCCGCGACCGCCCGCCGCATCGAGATGATGCGCCTTCTTTCGCGCGCCACCCAGGACGAGCTCGAAGCGGCCGTCGAGCGATTCGCGCCCCTACCCCCGTTGCGGGAGCTGCGGGCGCCCGATGTCGGCCTCGCCATGTTGCGCGGCCGCGTCGGCGGAGATGGCTCGCCCTTCAACCTGGGCGAAGCCACCGTGACGCGTGCGGCGGTGCAACTCGAAGCGGGGGCCACCGGTGTCTCCTACATGCTCGGGCGCGAGCCTGAACGCGCACGAGCCGCCGCCATCCTCGATGCCCTGTGGCAGGACGAAGCCCTGCGCAGCGCCGTGGAACTGGCCCTTGCCCATGTACGCCGTCGCCTTGACGATGAAGTGACGCAGGGCGCCGCCAAGACCGAAGCGACCAAGGTGAATTTCTTCACCATGGTCCGGGGAGAAGATTAATGCCCGCCACAGCATTGGCGCCCGGCTTCGCCGACGCCCCGCGCGAGGCCCAGGAGGTTTTCAAGGCGGTGATGTGGGCGCTCGCCCGGCCCGGCCAGCCGGTGCCGCTGACCGCTCGCCTCGCTCCGCCCGCGCCGCTCTCGCCCGAGATGGCCGCCATCGCCCTGGCGCTGCTGGATTACGAGACGCCGGTATGGCTGGACCCCGCCCTGGCGGCGGCGCCGGCGGTGGCCGCCTTCCTGCGCTTCCACACCTCCGCGCCGCTGGTCGAGGCGCCGGACGCGGCGCGCTTCGCCCTTCTCGCCGACGGCGCTGCCTTGCCGGATTTCGCGCGCTTCGCCCTGGGCGAACCGGATTATCCAGACCGCTCCACCACGCTGGTGGTGCAGGTGGACACCCTGGGCGAAGGGGAGCTGATGCTGGAGGGGCCGGGCATCGAGACTCGCGTGGGCTTCGCCGCCGCGCCCCTGCCCGGCGATTTTTCCGCCCGTCTCGCCGCCAACCGCCAGCTGTTTCCGCTGGGTGTGGACCTCATCCTCGTCGCGCCGTGGGCCGTGCTCGGCCTGCCGCGCTCGGCGCGCGTCATCGGGGAGGCCTGAGCCATGTATGTGGCCGTAAAGGGCGGCGAGGCCGCCATCCGCAACGCCCATGCCCTGCTCGCCGAGACCCGGCGCGGCAATCCCGAGGTGCCGGAGATCGGCATCGACCAGATCGCCGAGCAACTCACCCTCGCCGTCGACCGCGTGATGGCCGAGGGCGCGCTTTATGATCGGAGCCTCGCCGCGCTGGCCCTCAAGCAGGCGCGGGGCGACGTGATCGAGGCGATCTTCCTGGTGCGCGCGTTCCGCACCACCCTGCCGCGCTTCGGCTATGCCCAGCCGGTGGAAACCGGCGCCATGCGCGTGCGCCGCCGGGTCTCCGCCACCTTCAAGGATCTGCCCGGCGGGCAGGTGCTGGGGCCGACCTTCGACTATACCCACCGCCTGCTGGATCCGAGCCTCGCGACCTTCGCCGCCACTCCAGCGAATGAACAGGCCGCGATGCCGGTTGCGCCTTCGGTGACGCCGGCCGAGCCACCCGTTCGGATGGCGCGCGTGACGGATCTGCTGGGCGAGGAAGGGCTGATCGAGGCCTCCCCGCCGGACGACGGCACGGAGCCCGGCGACATCACCCGCGCCCCGCTCTCTTTTCCCGCCGACCGTTCGGTGCGCCTCCAGAATCTCGCGCGGGGCGACGAGGGCTTCCTGCTGGCGCTCGGCTATTCCACCCAGCGCGGCTATGCCCGCACCCATCCGTTCGTCGGCGAGGTGCGCATCGGCGAGGTGGAGGTGAGCATGTTCGTGGAGGAATTGGGCTTTGCCGTTCCGCTCGGCGAAATCAGCCTCACCGAATGCCAGATGGTGACCCAATTCCACGGCTCGGCGCAGGTGCCGCCGCAATTCACGCGCGGCTACGGCCTCGTGTTCGGCCAGAGCGAGCGCAAGGCCATGTCCATGGCCCTGGTGGAACGCGCCCTGCGTCATGCCGAGCTGGGCGAGGAGAAATCCGCCCCCGCCCAGGATGCGGAATTCGTGCTCTCCCATTCGGACAACGTCCAGGCGACCGGCTTCGTCGAGCACCTGAAGCTGCCGCATTATGTGGATTTCCAGGCCGAGCTGGACCTGGTGCGCCGCATGCGCGCGACCCACGCCCAGCCCGCCGGGGACGCGGGCGAACAAGCGGAGGCGGCGGAATGAGCCAGATGCCGGCCATCACCTATAATTTCGCCTATCTGGACGAACAGACCAAAAGGATGATCCGCCGGGCGATCCTCAAAGCCATCGCCATTCCCGGCTATCAGGTGCCGTTCGCCAGCCGCGAGATGCCCATGCCCTATGGCTGGGGCACCGGCGGCGTGCAGGTCACCGCCTCCATCCTCGGGCCGGACGACGTGCTGAAGGTCATCGACCAGGGCTCGGACGACACCACGAATGCGGTCGCCATCCGGGGCTTCTTCGAGACCACGGCCGGGGTGGCCACCACCACCCGCACGCGGGATGCCACCATCATCCAGACCCGCCACCGCGTGCCGGAAGCCCCGCTCCACGCCGGGCAGGTGCTGGTCTATCAGGTGCCGATTCCCGAGCCGCTGCGGTTTTTGGAGCCGCGCGAGAGCGAGACCCGCAAGCTGCACGGCCTCGCCGATTACGGCCTGATGCATGTGAAGCTCTATGAGGACATCGCCCGCCACGGCCATATCGCCACCACCTATGCCTATCCGGTGTCGGTGTCGGGCCGCTATGTGATGGACCCTTCGCCGATCCCGAAATTCGACAATCCCAAGCTGAACGACAGCCCGGCGCTCCAGCTGTTCGGCGCCGGGCGCGAGCAGCGCATCTATGCGCTTCCCCCGCACACCCGCGTGGTGTCGCTGGATTTCAAGGACCATCCCTTCACGGTCCAGCATTTCGCGAAGCCCTGCGCGCTCTGCGGCGCGCGGGGCGTCTATCTCGACGAGGTGGTGCTCGACGACAAGGGCGGGCGCATGTTCGTGTGCTCGGACACCGATTATTGCGCCGAGCGGCGCGAGGCCGGCCACGTGGGTGAGCTCGGCGTTCCGGTGGAGGACGTGCCGACGCGGGATGAATCCGCGGAGGACGCCGCATGAGCGTGCGCGACGCCCCCACTCTCACGGTTCGCCAGGCGATCGAAGCGGACCTGCCGGCGGTGCTGGCGCTCTATGCCCAGCCCGGCATGGACGACGGCGCCATGCTGCCGCTGGAGGATGCCAAGGCCCTGTTCCGCCGGTTCGCCGATTATCCCGACTACAAGCTCTATGTGGCGGAGGCCGGCGGCACGGTGGTGGGCACGTTCGCGCTGCTCATCATGATCAATCTCGGCCATCTCGGCGCCCCTTCGGCGATCGTCGAGGACGTGGTGGTCGCGCCCGACATGCAGGGCGCCGGCATCGGCCGGGAAATGATGCGCGTCGCCATGGCCCATGCGGCGGAGAAGGGCTGCTACAAGCTGGTCCTCTCCTCCAACCAGAAGCGCGAGCGGGCCCACGCCTTCTACGAACAGCTCGGCTTTCGGCGGCACGGCGTCAGCTTCCATATCGAGCTTGCGGGAGAGGCGGCATGAACGCCCTTGCGGACGAGGATCAGCCGCTGCTCAGCGCGCGCGGCCTGACGAAATATTACGGCGCCCGCCTCGGCTGCCGCGACGTGGATCTCGATGTCCATCCCGGCGAGGTGGTGGCCATCGTGGGGGAATCCGGCTCCGGCAAGTCGACGCTGCTCGGCCTGCTCTCCACCGAGCTTGCGCCGAGCGCCGGCACCGTCTCCTACCGCATGCGCGACGGCGCGATGCACGATCTCGCCGATCTCTCCGAGGCCGAGCGGCGGCTCTTGCTGCGCACCGACTGGGGCTTCGTGCGCCAGCATGCCGAACAGGGCCTGCGCATGGCGGTCTCGGCCGGCGGCAATGTGGGCGAACGGCTCATGGCGGTCGGCTGGCGCCATTATGGCGACATCCGCGCGGAAGCCGGCGACTGGCTCGACCGGGTCGAGATCGCCCGGGACCGCATGGACGACGATCCGCGCACCTTCTCCGGCGGCATGCGCCAGCGCCTGCAGATCGCCCGCAATCTCGTCACCCGCCCGCGCCTCGTGTTCATGGACGAGCCCACCGGGGGCCTCGACGTCTCGGTGCAGGCGCGCCTGCTGGACCTGGTGCGCTCGCTGGTGGCCGATCTCGGCCTCGCGGTGATCATCGTCACCCATGATCTTGCCGTGGCGCGGCTCCTCTCCCACCGCATCCTGGTGATGCGCCACGGCCGGGTGATCGAGGAAGGGCTGACGGACCAGGTGCTCGACGATCCGCGCGAGCCCTATACCCAGTTGCTCGTCTCCTCCGTGCTGGCGGCATAAGGAGCCCGCGCCATGAACACCCATATCTCCCTTACGCCGGCCGCAGGCGACGCGCGCACGCCGGCTGTCCCGCTCTTGCAGGTGCGCGGGCTCTCCAAGGCCTTCACCCTGCATCTGCGCGACGGCATGCGCCTGCCGGTGGTGGAAGGCGTGAGTTTCGAGGTGCGCGCCGGCACCTGCGTCGCCCTTGGCGGTCCCTCGGGCGCCGGCAAAAGCTCCATCCTCAAGATGGTGTTCGGCAATTATCGCACCGACGCCGGCGAAATCCTGATAGCCGACGGTGCCGAGCAGGTGGATGTGGCCCGCGCCGCGCCCCGCCGGATGCTGCGGCTGCGGCGCGACCGCATCGGCTATGTCAGCCAGTTCCTGCGGGTCATTCCGCGCGTTTCCACGCTCGACGTGGTGGCCGAGCCGCTGCGCGGCGAGGGGGTTGCGGCCGATGCCGCCCTGGCGCGGGCGCGAACCCTTCTCGCCCGCCTCAATCTGCCCGAGCGCCTGTGGGGCCTGCCGCCCGCGACCTTTTCCGGTGGCGAGCAGCAGCGGGTGAACATCGCCCGCGGCTTCATCGGCGCCCAGGACCTGTTGCTGCTGGACGAGCCCACCGCCTCCCTCGACGCGGCCAACCGCGCCGTGGTGATCGACCTGATCCGCGAGAAGAAGGCGGCCGGGATCGGCATGCTCGGCATCTTCCATGATGGCGAGGTGCGCGAGGCGGTGGCCGACCAGGTCGTGGACGTTTCCGGTTTTTCCGCCGCGCATTAGGCGCGGCCTCCCCTTTCGCCGGCCGCCGGAGTGCGCCTCCGCGCGCGGCGATGCGATGAAAAGGCCCAGCCATGTCCGTTCCTTCCACCGGCGAGAGCGTTTTCGCCAATGCCCGCATCGTGCTGGCCGACGAGGTCCTGAGCGGCCATGTCCGCGTGCGCGACGGGCTGATCGTCGAAATCGGCACCGGCGCGGTGCCGGCGGGCGCCGAGGATCTCGCGGGCGATTATCTGCTGCCCGGCCTCGTGGAACTTCATACCGACCATGTGGAAGGCCATCTCGCGCCCCGCCCCAAGGTGCGCTGGAACCCGGTGGCCGCCGTGCTCGCCCATGATGCGCAGATCGCCGCCTCGGGCATCACCACCGTGTTCGATTCGCTCCGGGTATGGCCGGACCGGCGCGCCGTGGGCATGGATGGCGATGCGCCTTTGCTCGCCACCGCCCTGGCCGAGGCCCGCGCGGCGGGCGCCCTGCGCGCCGATCATCTGATCCATCTGCGCTGCGAGGTCGCGACCGACACGGTGGTGGAGGAAGCGCAGGCGATCATGGACGCGCACGACGTGCGCCTCGTCTCGCTGATGGACCACACGCCGGGCCAGCGCCAGTTCGCCACCATCGACCAGTTCCGCAGCTATTATAAGAAGAAGAGCGGCATCACCGACGACGAGATGGACATCATCGTCGCCGCGCGCCTGGACTTCCACGCCCGCTACGCACGCGAGAACCGGGCGAACCTCGTCGCCGTCGCCCGCGCGCGCGGCATCGTGCTGGCCAGCCATGACGACGGCACCGAGGCGCATGTGGAGGAGGCCATCGGCGACGGCGTCGCCATCGCCGAATTCCCCACCACCCATGATGCCGCCCGCCTCTCCCATGCCGCCGGCATCCGGGTGCTGATGGGCGCCCCCAATCTGGTGCGCGGCGGCTCGCACACCGGCAATGTCTCGGCCCAGTCCCTGGCGCAGGCGGGCTTGCTCGATATCCTGTCGTCGGATTATGTGCCGTCCAGCCTGTTGTGGGCCGCCTTCGATTTGACCCAGCGCGAAAGCCAGATCACCTTGCCGCAAGCCGTCGCCATGGTCACCCGCACGCCCGCCGCCGCGGCGAGCCTGACCGATCGCGGCGAGATCGCGCCGGGCAAGCGGGCGGATCTGGTGCGGGTGCGCCTCGCGGGCGAACTGCCGGTGGCCGCCGCCGTGTGGCGCGAGGGGCGGCGCGTGGCATGAAGGTGGCGCAGGACGCGATGGCACAGGACGCGATGGCACGCGGGGCGGAACCGCTCGGTCCCGGCGCGCTGATCCTGGTGGTCGGCCCCTCCGGCGCCGGCAAGGACACGCTGCTGGACATCGCCCGGGCCCGCCTGAGCGACAATGCACGGGTGCATTTCGCGCGCCGGCTCGTGACCCGCCCGGCGGGCGCGGGCGAGGAACACGGCACGCTGAGCGTCGAAGATTTCGCCGCCCGGCAGGGGGAATTCGCCCTCTCCTGGCAGGCGCACGGCCTTTCCTACGCCCTCGGGGCGGAAGTGGCGGCGCAGGTGCGCGCGGGCGATGTGGTGGTGGCCAACGGCTCGCGCGCCACCTTGCCGGAGGCGCGCAGGCGTTTTTCGCGCCTGTTCGTGGTGCATGTGAGCGCGCCGGTCGCGGTGCGCGCCGCCCGCCTCGCCCTGCGCGGGCGGGAAGCGGAGGACGATATCCGCGAGCGCCTGGAGCGGGCGCCGCAGATCGACCTTCAGCCCGATCTGCTGCTTGAAAACGTCGGCCCGCCGGAGGCGTGCGGCACCCGCCTCGCCGATTTCATCGCCGCGCACGCGCCGGCCTGAACCGCGCGGCCGGTGCAGCCCGCCCGCCGGCGGCAGAGGCGTTAATTGCGATAATGCTGGATGCGCGTCGTGCGCAGGCCGGGCAAGCCGTGCTGGTCGATAGAGGCCTGCCACGACAGGAACTCGTCCACCGTGAGCGTATAGCGCTTGCACGCCTCTTCCAGGCTGATGAGCCCGCCGCGCACCGCCGCCACCACTTCCGCCTTGCGCCGTATCACCCAGCGTCGAGTGTCCGGCGGCGGCAGGTCCGCGATGGTCAACGGGCTCCCATCGGGCCCGATCACGTATTTCACCCTAGGCCGATAGGCATCGGTCATTGCTACGCTCACCCATTACTCAACCCAACCCTGGGCGACCGTGACAGGAGGCGATGAAGATTTCCCTAAAGGACAATAAAAAGGTGTTATTTACTTCTATTAACGCGAGTTAAAACCTATAACTTATGTGTAAATGCGCAAGTCATACCCGCGCGATTGCCGTCGATACACACGATGACTGGGAGCGAAAACGCAGGCTCATCCCCGCCGGGAAAGACGAACCGAAACAAAGCCGCCAAACGGAAACCGCCGCGCTCCTGCTTTACGCAAGGCACGGCGGTATTTGATGGTATTGGAGAACGCCGGCGGCGCGGCGGACCGGGAATTACCCCTCGATCCGGTCGAAATCCGCGATCGCGCGCGTGGAGGCGCGGATCTCATCCAGCAGCTTCAGGCGGTTGATGCGCAATTGCGGCTCGCTCGCATTCACCGTCACAGCCTCGAAGAAGGTATCGACCGGGCCGCGCAGATGCGCGAGCGCCGCCATGGCGGCCGCATAATCCTCCCGCGCCACCGCTTCGGCCACCTGCGGCTTGACGGTTTCGATCATGGCCGCGAGGCGCTCCTCGGCCGGCTCCACCAGGAAGCGGGCATCCGCCGGCCCCTCGTAGCGCTCGCCGTCCTTCTTCTCCTCGATGCGCAGGATGTTGACCGCGCGCCGATAACCGGCCAGCAGGGTCCTGCCGTCCTCGGTTTCCAGGAAGCGCTGGAGCGCCTCCACGCGCCGCACGATCATCAGCAGGTCGTCCTGGTTCTCAAGGCCGAACACCGCGTCCACCAGATCGTGCCGGGCGCCGCGCTCGCGCATGTGCACCTTCAGCCGCTCGGCGAAGAAGGCGAGCAGGTCGCGCGCCAGATCGCCGGACAGGGTCTGCCCTTCGGCCCGCTCGATGGCGGGCACCTCCGCGCCGGGGGCGAGCTTCAGGATGCGCCGGGCGAGACCCTGGAGCAGGTCGCTCACCACCTTGTCGGCCAGCGCACCCACGCGGAACACGTCATGCGGATGGCTGGCATAATGGGCCTCGCCGAGGATCGGGCGCGTCGCGGAGACCAGCAATGGCAGCAGCGGCAGACGCAGATCATTGTCGAGCACGATGCGGATCACCCCGAGCGCCGCACGGCGCAGGGCATAGGGATCCTTGGAACCCGTCGGCTTCTCGTCGATCACCCAGAAGCCGACCAGCGTGTCGATCTTGTCCGCCAGGGCGACGGCGATGGACACCGGCGCGGTGGGCACGCGGTCCGAGGGACCCTGCGGCTTGTAATGATCCTCGCTCGCGGCGGCGATCTCGGCCGGCAAGCCCTCGCCCTGGGCGTAATAGCGGCCCATCAGGCCCTGAAGCTCGGGGAACTCGCCCACCACCTCGGTGAGCAGGTCGGCCTTCGCCACCAGCGCCGCGCGCGCGGCCAGCGCGGGATCCGCCCCCACCTGCGGGGCGATCTCCTGCGCGAGGCGGGCGATCCGCGCGATGCGCGCGCCCTGGCTGCCGAGCTTCTCGTGGAAGGTGACGGAATCGAACTTGCCGAGGCGGCCTTCCAGCGTGCCCTTGCGGTCCGTGTCCCAGAAGAATTTCGCATCCGACAGGCGGGCGCGGATCACCCGCCCGTTGCCGGCGACGATCTCACCGCCGCCGTCGCTCGCGGCGATGTTGGAAATCAGGATGAAGCGGTTGGCGAGGCGCCCGGTCTTCGGGTCCTTCAGCACGAAGCACTTCTGGTTGGCGCGGATGGTGGCGCGGATCACCTCGTCGGGGATGGAGAGGAAATCCTCCTCGAACGCGCCGATGAGAACGACGGGCCATTCCACGAGACCGGCCACCTCCTCCAGCAGCGCCTCGTCCTCCACCAGATCCAGGCCGTGGACCAGGGCGAGGTCTTTTGCGTCGGCGAGGATGATGTCCTTGCGGCGGTCGCGGTCGACCACCACCTTGGCCGCCTCCAGCTTGGCGAGATAATCCTCCAGCCGCCGCACCTTGATGGGCGCCGGGGCCAGGAAGCGATGGCCGTGGGTGATGTCGGAGGAGACGATGCCGTCGATCTCGAAATGCACCACCTCGGGATCTTCCACCTCGGTACCGAAGGTGCACAGGATGGAATGTAGCGGCCGCACCCAGCGCAGGCTGCCTGAACCCCAGCGCATGGATTTCGGCCAGGGGAAGCTGCGCACGATCTGCGGCACGATCTCGGCGATCACCTCGGTAGTCGCCCGGCCGGGGCGCTCCACCACCGCCACATAGAAATCGCCCTTCTTCGGGTCGCTCTGGATGCTCGCCTGATCGATGGAGGCAAGGCCGGCGCTCTTCAGGAAGCCCTGGATCGCGCCCTCCGGCGCGCCGACGCGCGGCCCCTTCTTCTCATCGCGCGTATCGCTCTGCCGCCCGGGCAGCCCGTGGATGGCCAGCGCAAGGCGCCGCGGCGTCACGAAGGCTTTCGCGCCCTCGTAGAGCAGGCCGCGTTCCACCAGGGCGTCGGTGACGAGCTTGCGGAGCGATTCCGCCGCCTGCGCCTGCATGCGGGCCGGAATTTCTTCGCTGAACAATTCAAGGAGCAGATCGGGCATTGGCTTTGGCTCATCCTCCCGGCGAACGGGGGGCGGCGCGCGGGCGCCTTCTGGAGTGAAGTCAGGTCAGGCTGTTGCCTAGAGGGTTTCGCGCAGCGCGTCGAGATGGCGTGCCCCGCTGTTCGCGGTCCAGCGGCTGGCCGGCGCGATCCTCCATGGTGAGAAGGCCGGCGAGCGCGATCGCCGCGAGCACGATCAGATACAGCGCCGGCGCCATGGCGCTCTCCAGCCGCTCCTGGAGAAACACGGCGGCGATGGGCGCCGTGCCGCCGCCGAGCCCGATGCCGAGATTCCAGCTGATCGCCACCGCCGAGCAGCGGGTGCGGCGGGCGAACATCTCCACCAGCGTGCCCGGCATGGTGCCGCCGCCGAGCGCGATCAGCACCGCAAAGCCCAGCTGCCCGAGAAACACCTCCTCGGGAACCGCGCTGCTCAGCAGGCGAAACAGCGGCCAGGAAAACACGATCATTCCGAAGAAGCCGGCGCCGAGCACCCATTTGCGGCCGATGCGATCGCTGAGCGCGGCGAAGACGACGCACAGGATCAGCGTCACCATCATGTTCGCGGTGTTCATCTGAAGCGCCACCCGCGCGCTGAGATGGTCCACCTGCTGCATGTAGGTCGTGAGATAGACGAAGATCAGATAGAAGATCACGCCCACCAGGAAGGTCATGGAATTGGCGCGCAGGATCGCCCGCCAGTCCTCCCGGAACGCCCGCACCACGGGCGGCTCGTCGCCGGCCTCGGCCGTGCCCGCGTCCTGCGCCATGGACTTGCGCACCAACAAGGCGAAGCCGCCAAGCACAACGCCCAGCAGGAAGGGAATGCGCCAGCCCCAGTCCACCAGCTGGTCCTGGGTGAGGAAAGAGGCGGTCAGCGCGCCGATGCCGGAGCCGAGCAGCGTGCCGCCATTGCTGCCCACGGTGGAGAACGAGCTGACGAGCCCGCGCCAGCGGGCCGGGCTGTTCTCGGCGAGAAAAACGGCCGAGGTCGTGAATTCCCCGCCGATGGACACGCCCTGCGCGAGGCGCAGCACAAGCAGCAGCACCGGGGCCGCCGCGCCGACCATGGCATAGGTGGGCAGAAGGCCGATGGCGACCGTGGATACGGTCATCAGCCCCGCGGAAATGAACAGCGCCCGCTGGCGACCATAGCGGTCGCCGATATGGCCGAACACCACCGCGCCCAGCGGCCGCATGAGGAAGGAGGCGGCGAAGATGCCGAACGCCGACAAAAGGCCGATGACCGGGCTGGAATTGGGGAAGAAGTTCGTCGCGAAGATGCTGGCGAGGAAGCCGTAGGCGGCGAAATCGTACCATTCCAGCAGGTTGCCCGCCGCCCCCGCGGCCAGCATGTGGGGCGTGGCGGGCCGCTCCGGTGCGGGCGCGGTCGAATCCATGGGCATCGCCCCGCTCATGGTGCCTCCCCCTCGCGCCTCAGGCGGCGGCGCCACCCGCCTCGGTCTTCAGCCACGCCGCCCCGCACCCCTTGGCGAGTTCGCGCACCCGCAGGATATAGCTTTGGCGCTCGGTGACCGAGATCACGCCGCGCGCATCCAGCAAATTGAAAACGTGCGAGGCCTTGATGCACTGGTCGTAGGCCGGCTGGGCCATCAGGTGGCGCTCGCCGGCGTCTCCCGCTGCGAGATATTTCGCGCAGGCGGCTTCCGCCATCTTGAACTGCTCGAACAGCATGTCGGTGTCGGCGTGTTCGAAATTATGGCGCGAATATTCCTTCTCCGCCTGGAGGAACACGTCGCCATAGGTGGTTTTCTCGGCCCCCTCGCGGCCGTTGAAATTCAGGTCGTACACATTCTCCACGCCCTGCACATACATGGCGAGGCGCTCCAGGCCATAGGTCAGCTCGCCGGAAACCGGGGCGCACTCGAAGCCCGCCACCTGCTGGAAATAGGTGAACTGGGACACTTCCATGCCGTCGCACCAGCATTCCCAGCCGAGGCCCCAGGCGCCGAGCGTCGGGCTCTCCCAATCGTCCTCGACGAAGCGCACGTCGTGCAGCGCGGTGTCGATGCCGATGGCGGCGAGCGAGCGCAGATAGAGGTCCTGGAGATTGTCCGGCGACGGCTTCAGGATCACCTGGAACTGGTAATAATGCTGCAGGCGATTGGGATTTTCGCCATAGCGCCCATCCTTGGGGCGGCGCGACGGCTGCACATAGGCGGCGCGCCAATGCTTCGGACCCAGCGCCCGCAGCGTCGTCGCGGGGTGGAAGGTGCCGGCGCCCACTTCCATGTCATAGGGCTGGAGCACGACGCAGCCCCGGTCCGCCCAGAAGCGCTGGAGCGCCAGCAGGAGGCCCTGGAAGGACCGGTCGGGCCGCATATGGGACGGAAGCGCGGGATCGATCATGGCATCGTTCTGACTGCGGCGGCGAGGCGGATCGCGGGCCGCGGCCGCGCCGCTTCCCGCCCCGCATCGCGGCCTTTGAGCACGCGAGGCGCTCCCCCGGGAACGCGCGCGGACACTAGGCGGGCGGCGAAGCGAGATCAAGCAGCGGCGGAATGGTTCCGCTCTAGCGCCGCGCCCGCGCTCAAACTTTGTGTGATTGAACCAACTTAGCCGGGCTCGCGTTGGGTGCGCAGTGGGAGTTCACTTAAGGAGAACACAGCATGCGCAAACTCACTCTGGCCACGGCAGCGTTCCTGGCCCTCTCGACCATCGGCGCGTCCGCCCAGATGAGCGGCACCGCGGCAGGACAGGATCCGCACAAGGGCCCGGCGCAGGAAGGCGGCCGCACCCAGGCGACCCCCGGCCCCAGCGGTTCCGGCGTCATCGCGCCCAACGACAAGGCCGCCGCCCCCACCCCGCGCTCGGGCACCACGGCGGGCGATCCGCATTCCGGCCCCGCGCAGGAGGGTGGCCGCACCCAGGCGAGCCCCGGCGGCAGCAGCACGTCCGGCGGGGTGATCGACACCACGGGTTCGATCACCCCGCGCAGCGGCACCGCCGCCGGCCAGGATCCGCACAAGGGTCCCGCGCAGGAAGGCGGCCGCACCCAGGCGACCCCGGGTCCGAGCCGCTGACCGGCCTGAGCGCCGACCAGGTCAAGCGTAACGGTGCTCAATGAAAAACGCCCGGAATGCACTGCATTCCGGGCGCTTCTGCATGCTCAGAAGGCGGCTTGATCAGCCGCGGGTGCGGGCGCGCACCATATAGTCGTCATAGGTATATTCGACGATCTGCCACCACAGATATTCCTCGTTGCGGAACGCCTTGGCGTGATCGTGGACTTTCTTGAAGTCCGGGTTCTTGGCGCCGATTTCCTCATAGAGTTCCTGGGCGGCCTTGTAGCAGGCGTCCATCATCTCATTGGGGAAACGACGCAGCTGGGCGCCGGCCTTGACGAGGCTCTGAACCGCCTTCGGGTTCTTGGCGTCGTAATTGGCCAGCATGTCGCCGTTCGCCTGGGCGGCCGTGGAGCGCAGAACCGCCTGGTAATTCTTCGGCAGCTCGTTCCACTTTTCCTGGTTGTAGAAGAAGGTCAGCGAGGCGCAGCCTTCCCACCAGCCGGGATAGTAATAATATTGCGCGACCTTCTGGAGGCCGAGCTTCTCGTCGTCATACGGGCCGACCCATTCGGCCGCATCGATGGTGCCCTTTTCCAGCGCGGGATAGATGTCGCCGCCGGCCAGCTGCTGCGGCACGACGCCGAGCTTGGCCATGATCTGGCCGGCGATGCCGGCGATGCGCATCTTGAGGCCCTGGAGATCCTGGACCGTCTTGATTTCCTTGCGGAACCAGCCGCCCATCTGGCCGCCGGTGTTGCCGCCCGGCAGCATGTAGACGTTATACTTCTTGTAGAACTCGTTCAGCAGCTCCAGGCCGCCGCCATGGTAGAACCAGGCGTTGATCATGCGGGCGTTGAGGCCGAACGGAAACGCCGAGCCAAACGCGAACGTGGGGTCCTTGCCGACGTAGTAATAAGACGCCGTATGGCACATCTCGACGGTCTTGTTCTGCGTGGCGTCGAGGGCTTGCAGGCCGGGCACGATTTCGCCGGCGGCGAACACCTGGATCTGGAACTTGCCGTCGGTGGCTTCGGCCACCGACTTCGCCATCAGCTCGGCGGCGCCGTAGATGGTGTCGAGGGATTTCGGGAAGGACGAGGTGCAGCGCCACTTCACTTCGGGCATGGTCTGGGCGATCGCCGGCATGGCGATGGCGGTGGAAGCGGCGACACCCGCGCCGGCGGCGGTGAGGAACTCACGGCGTTTCATTGATTGCACTCCCTGAAATTCTTTTATGACCACCTGCGTAAGGCCAAAGTGTCGCGGGGTCATCCGCGACTTTGTTCTAACGGATGCAACCCCACCTTGGCGACCGGCGCGCGGAAGAAATTCGCAGATGCCGCAGGGTCATGGGCGCCTATTCGATCACGATCCGCGGCGCCTTGCGCGCGCTTGCGCCGAGCCGATCCATGGAGGCGCGCACGTTGCGCGCGATGTCGCGATAGAGTTCGGCCTGCGGGCTCTGCGGATCGCTGACCAGGACCGGCACGCCGGCGTCGGACATTTCGCGGATGCGCATGTGCAGGGGGATCGCGCCGAGGAACGGCACGTTCATCTTCTTCGCCTCGTCCCGCGCGCCGCCATGGCCGAAAATGTCCGAGCGCTCGCCGCAATGGGGGCACAGGAAATAGGACATATTCTCCACCACGCCGAGGATCGGCACGTTCACGCGGTTGAACATGGCGATGCCGCGCCGCGCGTCGATCAGCGCCAGGTCCTGCGGGGTGGAGACGATCACCGCCCCGGCCAGGTTCACCTGCTGCGCCATGGTGAGCTGCGCATCCCCGGTGCCGGGCGGCATGTCCACCACCAGCACGTCGAGCGGGCCCCATTTCACTTCCCGCAGCATCTGCGACAGCGCCGACATGACCATCGGCCCGCGCCAGATCATGGGGGTATCCTCCTCCACCATGAAGCCGATGGACATGAGCTGGAGCCCGAAATTCTCCAGCGGCAGCATGATGCGCCCGTCCACCAGTTCGGGCTTTCCGTGCACGCCCGAGAGGCGCGGCACCGAGGGGCCGTAGATGTCGGCGTCCAGCAGGCCGACCTTCAGGCCGAGGTCGCGCAGGCCGAGCGCGAGATTGATGGCGACCGTGGACTTGCCGACCCCGCCCTTGCCGGAGGCAACGGCGATGATTGCATTGACGCCCGGCACCTCGATGGCGCGCGCCGGCGCGGCGCCCGGCGCGCCATGGGCGTGGCCCCCGCCGGCCGGGCGCGGGCCCGCCGGAGCCGTGCCCATCTTGCGCTCGGCGGTCAGCGCCACCAGGGCCGAGGCGACCCCCGGCATGGCCTTCACCGCCGTCTCGGCGGCCATGCGCACGCTCTCCCAGGCGCGCGCCTGGGCCGCGTCCACATTGATGGAGAGGTAGACCTTGCCGGAGGTGACGACGACGCCGGACAGGGCGGGCGAGGCGGACAGCGGCACGCCTTCAGGGGTGCGAACCTGAGCGAGCGTCGCCCGAACCTCGGCTTCCGTCACTTCGGACATTCCGCGTCTCCTTCATGGACCGACACCCGTACGCCGGGTGGCCGCCTCGCATTCACGTGGGGGCGGTAAAGCATCAGGTGGCGGGAGGCAAGGCTTGGCACAAGGTGCCGCCGGCGCAAAGACGCCGGAGCCCGCTCGCGCGCGGGCGGCACCTACCGCCCCGAGAGGGCGTCGCGCACATCCGCGCGCAGGTCCGGCAGAACCTCGGCCTCGAACCAGGGATGGCGCTTCAGCCAGCCGGTGTTGCGCCAGGACGGATGGGGCAAGGCATAGAGGCGCGGGCCCGCCGCCGCCCGCACCGCACGCCAGTTCTCCACCGTCTGCGTCAGGCTGGAGCCGAGCAGATCGCCGAGGCCGAGGCGGCGGAAATGATAGGCCTGCGCCGGCCGGCCGATGGTCAGCACGATGTCGAACTGCGGCAGGGCGGCGAACAGGCGGTCATGCCACAGGCGCGCGCATTCCCGCCGCGGCGGCAGGTCGCCGCCGGCCGCGTCCTGGCCGGGAAAGCAGAAGCCCATGGGAGCGATGGCGATGCGCGCGACATCGTAGAATTCGTCCTTGCTCACCCCCATCCAGGCGCGCAGGCGATCTCCCGAGGCATCGGTGAACGGCAGGCCGGAGAGATGCACCTTGGTGCCCGGCGCCTGGCTCGCCACAAGAATCCGCGCCGTCGGCGACACCCGCAGCACCGGGCGCGGCCCATGGGGCAGAGGTGCGCCCAGCGGCGCCTCGACGCAGGCGCGGCAGGCACGGATATCGGCCACCAGCGCGGCAAGATCCTCGCGCGGCGCGGGTGCGGGCGCCGTCTGCGCCGCGGCCGCGCCGCCGTCCGTTCCGATCTCAGCCTTTATCATCGCCACACGCCGGCCCTGCCGAAGCCGCCGCCACACCGGCGGCCGCTTCACATAGGCATGGCCCCGCGCGGGCGAAAGGGCGGTTCAGGCCTTGAAGCTCGGGCGTTCCGCCATCTCGGCGCGCCAGCGGGCGATGTTGTTCAGCTCGGCGGGAACCTCGATCCGCGCCGTGGCCGCGAAGTCCAGCGCCACACCGGCCGTGATATCGGCGACGCTGAAATTCGCACCGGCGACGAAGGCATGGCTGTCCAGCTGGCAGTCCAGGAAGAACAGGAAATCCCGCACCTTGGGCTTGTTCGCCTCGCCCCATTCCTTCACCTGGGGCTGCTCGCGCTCCGCCATGCGGGGATGGAGATGGCGGAAGGCGAACTGGATCGCCATGAGAAGCTCGATCTCCACCATGCGCTGCCACATCTCGACCAGCCCCTGTTCCGTCGGCGTGGTGCCGAACAGGCGCGGCTCGCCCTGCACCGCCTCGAAATAGCGGCAGATGGCGATGGTCTCGGCAATCACCGTGCCGTCGTCCAGTTCGAGAACCGGGACCCGGCGGCGCGGATGCAGCTTCACGAACTCGTCCTGCCAATGCTCGAGCTTGCTCAGATTGACCTCGACCGTGGGGACCGTGATGCCCTTCTCCGCAAGGAAGATGGCCACCCGTCGCGGGTTCGGGGCACCCGTGGTCTGATAAAGCTGCATGGCGTCGCCTCCGGTGTTTTGCGGGCACTCACCACGCGGCACCGCCTGGGTCAAGCACGCGAGCGGATCAGCGCGGATGGTCCGCGCGCCACGCGGCCGGGCGCTGGAACGGTCCGCTCCAGATCCCGAGGCGCTGCTGCTCCGCCGCGTCCTGCTCGCTCCCGTAGGCGCGCCCGGACAGGGCCAGGGCCAAGCCCTCCTCCACCATCACGCGCGCCACGTCGCGACCGCCTGCCGTGCAGGTGCCGATGCGCCGCCCATAGGCATCGGTGCCGCGCAGGCGGCAGGTGACCAGGGGCACGTCGAGCACCTGCGCGAGCCGGTGCAGAGCCCTTGCCCCGCAGGGCCAAGTCGCGCGCGGCGCGCCGCAGGTCTGGGCCAGTTCCGGCGCGTCGATGCCCTCGAGCCGCACGCGCACATCCAGGATGCGCAGCGTGTCGCCGTCCACGGCGAAGGCCGGGCCGGCGATCTCGTCCGCGCGCGTCAGCAGCGCCGCGAGGGCGGCGAGAGCCAACAGAAGGGCAGCGGCGGTGAGCAGATCGCGCGGGCGCATGCGGTGCAAGACGCGATTCCCGTGCGCATGGTCAATGGGGCCCCGCCGCGTTAACCATTCATTAACCCTCCTCGCGCAGGAGTCATCCTGAAACCTCCCGCCGGCGGACTCACCTGCCTGCGGGTGTGCGGAAGGTTCGGGCCATGGAACGCCTCTTCGGCTCTGGCGCTCGCCCCGCCCTCGGCCCCACCGGGGCCGGGATGCCGAACGGATTCCGCAGCGCCCCCCCCTTCGACATTCCCGACGCGGCCCGCGATCTCGAAGCGGCCCACCGCGCCGCGCGGCGCGCGGCCGGGCGCCTTGTGATCGCGGCGGGCGCCACGCTGGCGCTGGCGTTGCTCGCGGCCGCCCTTCGGCCGCCGCTTCCGGTCCTGGCGCTGGTCCTGGCCATCTGCGGGCTTCCCGCGCTTGAGGCCGCCCGGCAGGGCCTGCGCCTTCGCCGCGCGCTGCGCGTCGGCACCCGGGCGCTGGCGGCTCTGACGCAGGCAGCTGTGCGTGCCGGGCAGGACATCGCCGATGCGCAGGCGGAAAACGCCGCGAAGTCGCGCTTCCTCGCCGAGATGAGCCACGAATTGCGCACGCCGCTGAACGCGGTGATCGGCTTTTCCGAAATGATGGCCGACGAGGTGCTGGGCCCCCATGCGGTCGCGACCTATGGCGATTACGCCCGCGACATCCACAGCTCGGGCCGCCATCTGCTGGCGCTCGCCGACGACATATTGGACGTGGCGCGCATCGAGACCGGCCACCGCACCCTGCTGGAGACGGCGGTCTGCCTCGATGCGCTGGCGGCGGACTGCGCCCACATGATGCGCCTGTCCGCCCATGGCAAGGGCATGCGCCTTGCCGTGGGCGCGTCTGCGGGCGCGCCGCGCCTGTGGGCGGACGAGCGGGCGCTGCGGCAGATCACGCTGAACCTGCTCGCCAATGCGGTGAAGTTCACGCCCGCCGGCGGCACCGTGAGCCTGCATGTGGGCACGAGCGAAACCGGCGCGCCGTTCCTCGCCATCGAGGATACCGGCCCGGGCATCGATAGCGCCGAGCTGCCGCTGAAACTGTCGGCGCACAACCGCGAGAGCCGGCTCGATCTCGCCACCGGGCGCGGCGCCGGGCTGGGGCTTGCCATCGCGCGCGGCCTCGCGGCCCTGCACGACGCGCGGCTGACATTGGACCCACGGCCGGCGGGCGGAACCCGCGCGCAGGTCACCTTCCCCGCCTCCCGCGCGCTGCCGGCGGCGGAACCGGAGATGGCGGGCGGGCGGGACGCGCCGGAGCTGGAACCGCACGCCCCGGTGCAGGACCTGCCGCACGCACTGCGCGCGGCGCGCCTTGCCCCTGCGGCCGAGTAGCCGGTCGGCGCGGGGCCCATTCCGCGGGGATCAGTCCTTGTCGGAAACGCCCGCCTCGGCAAACGTCGCCATGCCCCGATGGCAGGCCACCGCGGCCTTCACGATGCCCACCGCCAGCGCCCCACCCGAGCCTTCGCCGAGCCGCATGCCGAGGTCCAGCAGCGGCACCAGGCCCAGCTTCTCCAGCAGTTGCCGGTGGGCCCGCTCAGCCGAAACATGGCCGGCGAGGCAATGGTCGAGGGCGGTCGGGTCCAGCGCGTGGAGCACGGCGGCGGCGGCCGTCACCACATAGCCGTCGAGGATCACGGGCACCCGTTCGTGGCGGGCGGAGATGATGGCGCCGGCCATGGCCGCCAGCTCCCGGCCGCCCAGGCGGCGCAGCACTTCCAGCGGGTCGCCGAGCGCGGCGCGGTGCAGCTCCACCGCCTCGCGGACCGCGTTGATCTTGCGGGCGAGCACTTCGCCCGACGCACCGGTGCCGGCGCCGACCCATTCCTCCGCCGTGCCGCCATAGAGGCCATGGCAGATGGCGGCGGCGACCGTGGTGTTGCCGATGCCCATTTCGCCCAGAACCAGCACATCCGCCCCCCCGGCGATGGCCTGCATGCCGAACGCCATGGTGGCGGCGCAGGCGCGCTCGTCCAGGGCGGCTTCCTGGGTGATGTCGCCGGTCGGCAGGTCGAGCGCGAGGTCGAACACCCGCAGCCCGGCGTCGAAGGTGGCGCAGATCTGGTTCACCGCCGCCTTGCCGGCGGTGAAGGTGTCGAGCATCTGCTTGGTGACGGAATTGGGATAGGGCGAGACCCCCCGCTCGGTCACGCCATGGGTGCCGGCGAACACCGCGACCATGGGCCGGTCGGCCGTGGGCATGGCCTTGCCCTGCCAGGCGGCGAGATGGGCGGCGATATCCTCCAGCCGCCCGAGCGCGCCGGGCGGCTTCACCAATTGGCCCTGCCGCTCCCGCGCGGCGTCGCGCGCCGCTTCGTCCGGACCCGGCAGGGTCGCGATCAGGTGGCGGATATCGTCGAAGGGTAGACCGGTTTCGGCAGAGTGCATGACGCTCTCGATGGGAATGACGCGCGGCTTCTGCCGCGCATCTTTCTATTCCGCCGGAGCGGGATGGTCACCTGTGCGCTGCGGTCCGGCGGGATGGTCGCCCGGACCGTCCTTGGCCGGCTTGCCGCCCAGCGCAGCCAGCCAGCGCGCCGTGACATAGAACACCGGCGTGAAGATGAGGCCGAACAGCGTCACGCCGATCATGCCGGAGAACACCGCCGTGCCCAGCGCCTGGCGCAATTCCGCGCCGGCGCCGACCGCCCACACCAGCGGCACCACGCCGAGGATGAAGGCGAGCGAGGTCATGACGATGGGGCGAAGACGCAGCCGGGCGGCTTCCACCGCCGCCTCCTGGCGCCCGTGGCCCTGGTCCTCCAGCTGCTTGGCGAACTCCACGATCAGAATCGCGTTTTTCGCCGCCAAGCCGATCAGCACGATGAAGCCCACCTGGGTGAGGATGTTGTTGTCCATACCCCGCAGGATCACGCCGATCAGCGCCGCCACCAGGCACATGGGCACGATGAGGATGACCGCCAGCGGCAAGGTCAGGCTCTCATATTGTGCCGCAAGCACCAGGAACACGAACACCACGCCCAGAGCAAAGGCGAAGATGGCGGTGTTGCCGGCCCGTTGCTGCTGATAGGCGAGCGCGGTCCACTCATAGGCGAAGCCCTGCGGCAGGACCTGCGCCGCCAGCTTCTGCATGATGTCCATCGCCTGACCCTGGGAATAGCCGGGCGCCGGGCTGCCGTCGAGTTCCGCAGCCGGATACAGATTGTACCTGGGCACGCGATAGGGGCCGGAAATGTCCGAGATGGTGGTGAACGAGCCGAGCGGCACCGTATCGCCCGCCGCATTGCGCACGCGGATGGCGAGGATGTCCTTCGGGTCGAGGCGGAACGGCGCATCGGCCTGCACCTGCACGCGGAAGGTGCGCGAGAACAGGTTGAAGTCGTTCACATAGCTCGACCCGATATAGGTCTGGAGCGCGGCGAACACATTGCCCACGTCCACCTGGAGCAGCTGGGCCTTCGACCGGTCGATGTCGAGATACATCTGCGGCGTCGAGGTCTCGAACAGCGAATAGACCTGCATCAGGCCGGGGGTCTTCGCCGCCGCGCCCATCATGGCATAGACCGCGCCCTGGAGCGCCGGATAGCCGGCGCCGACCCGGTCCTCCACCATCATGCGGAAACCGCCGGCATTGCCGATGCCGTTCACCGGCGGCGGCTGCACCACGATCAGCAAGGCTTCCTGGATCGAGGCGAGCTTGCGGAACAGCTGCCCCTGAACCGCGGGCGCGGTGCGGGCGGGATCGCCGGCGCGCTGGGAGAACGGCTCCAGGATCACGAACATGGCGCCGGCATTGGGCGCGTTGGTGAAGGTCGCGCCCGAGAAGCCGGCGATGTTGATGATGTGGCCGACGCCGGGGGTGCCGATCACCTGGTCCGCCGCCGCCTTCATCACCGCCTCGGTGCGCTGCATGGAGGCGCCGGGCGGCAATTGCACGGCGACGATCAGATAGCCGCGATCCTGCTGCGGGATGAAGCCCTGGGGCGTCGTCACGAACAGATAGCCGCCGAAGCCGACGATGCCCACATAGACGATCAGCACCAGCGCGACGATGCGCACCAGCCGCCGGGTCATCCAGGCATAGCCGTTGCCCAAGCCCTCGAACATCCGGTTGAAGATGCGGAAGAAGCCGACCAGGGGCCGCGCATACCAGGCGACCGGCGCGTCAGCGTGCGCATGCGGCCGCAGCAGCAGGGCGCACATGGCGGGCGAGAGCGTCAGCGAAACCAGCAGCGAGATCAGGGTCGATCCGGCGATGGTCAGCGCGAACTGGCGATAGAACTGGCCCGAGATGCCGGTGATGAAGGCGGTGGGAATGAACACCGCCGAGAGCACCAGCGAGATCGCCACCAGCGCCCCGCCCACCTCGTCCATGGTCTTGTAGGCGGCATCGCGCGGACTGAGCCCCGCCTCGATGTTGCGCTCGACGTTCTCCACCACCACGATCGCGTCGTCGACCACGATGCCGATGGCGAGCACCAGGCCGAACAGCGACAGATTGTTCAGCGAGAAGCCGAACAGCGTCATGACGAAGAAGGTGCCCACCAGCGAGATCGGGATCGCCAGGATCGGGATGATCGCCGCGCGCCAGGTCTGGAGGAACAGGATCACCACCAGCACCACCAGCACCACGGCTTCGCCGATGGTGTGGATGACCGCCTCCACCGACTGCTGGATGAATTCGGTGGGGTTGTAATAGATCGCGTACTTCAGGCCCGAGGGCAGTTCCTTGCCCAGCTCCGCCATCTTCGCCACCACCGCATTGCCGGTGGACAGCGCGTTCGAGCCGGGGCGCTGGAACACGCCGAGCGAGATCGCGACGTCGCGGTCGAGGAACGAGGTGGAGGAATAATCCTGCGCGGTGATCTCCACGCGGGCCACGTCCTTCAGCCGCACCAGCGCGGTATTGGTCTGCTTGATAACCACGTTGCCGAACTGGGTGGGATCGGACAGACGGCCGAGCGTGCGCACCGCGATCTGGAAGGCGCGCTGCTCCGGCACCGGCGGCTGGTTCAGCACGCCGGAGGCGACCTGCACGTTCTGCGCCTGGAGCGCGGTGACGACATCGCCCGCGGTGAGGTTCAATTCCTGAAGCCGCGCCGGGTCGAGCCACACCTGCATGGCATAGTCGCGGGCACCGAACACGGTGATCGAGCCGACGCCGTCGATGCGCGAGAGCACGTCCTTGATCTGGACGTTCGCGACATTGGAGATGAACAGCGGGTCGCGCGAGCCGTCGGGCGAATAGAGGCTGACCACGAGCATCAGGTCGGGCGAGCTCTTCGCCGTCACGATGCCGATCTGCTGCACTTCCTGCGGCAGGCGCGGCTGGGCGATGGCCACGCGGTTCTGCACCTGCACCTGGGCGATATCGAGGTTGGTGCCGAGGTCGAAGGTGACGGAGATGGAGAAGCGGCCGTCAGCGGACGAATTGGAGGAGACATAGAGCATGCCCTCCACGCCGTTGATCTGCTGCTCGATGGGCGTCACCACCGTCTCGGCCACCACCTCGGCGCTGGCGCCGGGATATTGGCCGGTCACGGTGATCACCGGCGGCGCGATTTCGGGATACTGGGCGACCGGCAGACGCAGGTAGGACACCGCGCCGAGAATCAGCACGACCACCGAGATGACCGACGCGAAGATGGGGCGGTCGATGAAGAAATGGGAGAAGCGCATGGGGTCTTCTCCTCACTTCGCCGTGGCGGTGCTTGAACCCGAATTGGCGGCGGCGGGTGCGGCGGCGGGCGTCGCGGGGGCCTCCTGCGGCGTCACCTTCACGCCCGGACGCACGCGCATCAGCCCGTTCACGACCACCAGATCTTCCGGCGCGAGGCCGGACTTGACGACCCGCGCGCTGCCTTCCAGCTGGCCGATCTCGACGAATTTCTGCTGGATCACATTCTCGGGGCCGACCACATAGACGAACTTGCGCAGCTGCTCGCTGCCGATCGCCGAATCCGGCACCGTCAGCGCCTGATAGGCGGCCGAGGCGGGCAGCTGGATGCGCGCGAACATGCCGGGGCGGAACAGATCGTTCTTGTTGTCGAACAGGGCGCGGCCGCGGATCGTGCCGGTGGCGCGATCGACCACGTTGTTCAGGAAGTCCATCTTGCCGACATGCACGAAGCTCTTGTCATCAATCAACTTTAGCTTCACCGGCCCGCCGGTCAGCTCTTTGCCGTCGTTGAGGCGCTGGTAACGCAGGAGCGAAGCCTCGTCGAAGGTGAATTCGAAGCGGATCGGGTCGGTGGAGACGATGATCGCGAGCAGCGTGGGCGTGGCGCCCGCGCCGCCCAGCACGTAATTGCCCACCGAAACCCGGCGATCGCCGATGCGCCCGGCGACCGGGGCACGCAGCTCGGTGAATTCCAGATCCAGCTTGGCCGAGGCGACGGCCGCTTCCTGCGCCTGCACCGTGGCGGCCGCGGTGCGCTCGGTCTGGGTGCGCTGGTCGAACGCCTGCTTGGAGATGGCGTTGGAATTCTTGTCCTGGAGCAGCGTGCGGGCGCGCTCGAGGTCGGTCTGGGCGAAATCGAGATTGGCCTTGGCGACCGCGAGGTTCGCCTGCGCCGAATCGAGGGCGATCTTGAAGGGCCGCTGGTCGATGGTGAACAGCAGGTCGCCTTCCTTCACCAATTGACCGTCGGTGAAGTGGATCTGGGACAGATAGCCCGAGACGCGCGCATGTACATTCACTTCGTTGATGGCAACGAAGCGGCCGACATATTCGTCGTAATCGGTGATGGTCTGGCTCTTCGGCTTCGCGACCGTCACAGCCGGCGGCGGAGGCGCGGCCTGCTGCTGCGGCTGGCTGCACCCCGCGAGAACGAAACCGATCGAAAGAAGCGCGGCGAGCGGAAGGCGGGCCGATACGGACATGAAATATGCTCCGACAGGCGCCGCGCGCGGCGCCTCTTGAATGTCAGGGTGACGGGCGGCGCCTTCCGCAATCGACGTGCCGCGTCACCAGCGAAGGTCGAATAGCACAGCGATGTGCGATGCAAAACGCTTTAAAGCGTCAATCGCTCGTCCGCGTGGCGTCCGCGGCTTCGGCCGCGCGCCGCCGGGCCAGAGCCTTCAGGAACCTGCGGCCCAGCATTGCCCAAACGGAAAGCGCGTAGGCAAGCCCCCCCGCGCCGACCACCAGCAGGAAGATCACTTCCTCGCGAGCGAAGGCGAACCCAGCCGTGAGCTTCGCCGCCAGCGGACCGGCGCCGAGCAGCACGCCCGCCAGCACCAGGCCGCACACCGCGAGCCGCACGAGGTTGCCCGGCAGGGTTCCATCGCCCACCGGCAGACCCCGGCGGTGGGCAAACCAGATCAGCAGGCCGAGATTGATCCAGCCGCCGAGCGCGGTCGCGAGCGCCAGCCCCACCTGCGCCAACGACCCCATCAGGGCGAATTTCAGCGCCACATTGATCGCCACCGCCAGCAGCGCCGCCTTCATGGGCGTCGCGGTATCGCCGCGGGCATGGAAGGGCGCGATGAAGGCCCGCACCACCACGAAGGCGATCAGCCCGATGCCATAGGCCTGCAAGGTGGCGGCCGCCTCCGCCGCATCGCCGCGCGTGAAGGCGCCGCGGGCGAACAAAGCGCGCATGGTGAGATCGGGAATCAGCAGCGCCGCCACCACGAACGGCAACGCCAGCAACACCGCCAGCTCGATGGAGCGCGCCTGTGCATGGGCGGCCCCGGCATCATCGCCGCCGGCGAGCCGGCGCGACATCTCGGGCAGCAGCACGGTGCCGATCGCGATGCCCACCACGCCGATCGGCAATTGATTGATGCGGTCGGCGTAATAGAGCGCGGAAAGCGCGCCGGTGGGCAGGAAGGTGGCGATGATCGTATCGGCGAACAAGGCGATCTGCACCCCGGCGGACCCGATAATGGCGGGGCCGAGGGCCTTGAGAAATTGCCGCGTGCCGGGATCGAGTCGCGGCCGGCCGAAGCGCAGGCCGATGCCCGTGCGCTCCGCATCCCATCCCACCAGGATCACCTGCCCGATGCCCGAAAGCAGCACGCCCCACGCCGCCGCGTGCCCGGCGGTGGGAAAGGCCGCCGCGCTGAGCAGCGTGCCGACCATGCACACATTCAGCAGGATGGGAGAGGCCGCCGCCATGGCGAACCGGTCGGATGCATTGAGCGCGCCGGAGATCAGGGTCGCCACCGAGATCAGCGCCAGATAGGGAAAGGTGATGCGCGTCAGCGTGATGGCGAGGGCGAACCGCTCGGGATCATCGGCAAGGCCCGGCGCCAGCAGCCCCACAAACTGGGGCGTGAACGCCAGCGCGCCCGCCAGCAGAACACCGTGCACCAGCGCCATGGCGGTGAGAATCTCATCGGCGAAGGCACGCGCGGTCGCAATCCCGCCCTGCTCCTTCAGGCGCGCATAGGTGGGCACGAAGGCGGCATTGAACGCCCCTTCCGCGAAGATGGCGCGGAAATGATTGGGCAGGCGGAAGGCGACGAGAAACGCATCCGCCACCGGCCCGGCGCCCAGCACGGCCGCCATGACGACATCGCGCACGAAGCCGGCGAGCCGCGAGAGCAGCGTCAGCCCGCCGACGGAAAGGATGTTGCGGAACATGAACCGGCTTTTCGTGACAAGCGGACAATGGCGGCGTGCGAACGCGACGGGCGTGCACCCGTCGCGCCGAATCGCCCGCGCAGCATAAGCGAAAGCCGCCCCCTGCCCCACAGGCGCCGGTTTGGCGCCGGCGGCGCGGCCCGCCGTTCGGCGGAGCGCCCTATTCGGCGAGCGCGCGCCGCACGGCGGCGATGATGCGGTCCTGCGTCGCCTCGTCGAGATAGGCATGCATCGGCAGGCTGATGACCTCCTCGCACAAGGTCTCGGCCACCGGCAGGATCGCGCCTGCCGCCGGATAGGCGCCATAGGCCGGCTGGAGATGCATGGGGATGCGATAATAGACGGCGGTGGGGATGCCTTCCGCCTTCAGCGCTTCGGCCAGCGCATCGCGGCGGCCCGGAGCGAGGCGGATGGTATATTGCGCCCACACCGAGGTCGCGCGCGGATCGACGAAGGGCACCGCCGCCACATCGGCGAGCAGGGTGTTATAGCGCGCGGCCACCTTGTCGCGGGCGGCGATCTCGTCTTCGAAGATGGCGAGCTTTTCCAGCAGCACCGCCGCCTGGATGGTATCGAGCCGCGCGGTCATGCCGATGCGCACGTTCTGATACTTGTCCACGCCCTGCCCGTGCTCGCGCAGGCTCTTGAGCACGGTGACGAGGTCCGCGTCATCGGTGAAGATGGCGCCGCCATCGCCGTAGCAGCCGAGCGGCTTGGCGGGGAAGAAGGAGGTGGCGGCGGCATCGCCGATGCTGCCGGTGCGCTTGTTGTTCCAGGTGCCGCCGAAGCCCTGGGCGGTATCCGCCAGCACCTTGAGCCCATGCCGCTCGGCGATGGGCAAAATCGCATCGTAATCCGCCGGCTGGCCGAACAGATCCACCGGAATGACCACCTTGGGGATCAGGCCCCGGTCCTTGGCGACATCGATCGCCAGTTCCAGGCTCTCCGGGTCCATGTTGAAGGTGTCGTCCTTCACATCCACGAACACCGGCGTCGCCCCCACCCACGGCACCACCTCGGCGGTGGCGCAGAAGGTGAAGGCGGGGCAGAACACGGCATCGCCCGCCTTCACGTCCCAGGCCATCAGCAGCAGCGCCAGCGCATCGGTGCCGCTGGAACAGGCCACCGCATATTTCGAGCCGGCGAAGGCGGCGAGCCGCTCTTCCAGCAGCGTCACTTCCGGGCCATTGATGAAGCGGCAGGAATTCAGCACGCCCTGCACGGCCTGATCGATCTTTGCGCCGATGCGCTGGCGCTGGGCGGCGAGGTCGATGAAGGGAATTGGTGCCATCTGGGCCTTCACGTGAGACGTCATGATAAGTCCTTGAAAGGAGCCCTTCAGCCTGCGGCTCGAAGGCGGGCCGAGCGTGCCTTGGCTTCCGCGCGCTCGCTGAGGCAGGCGATGGCGATTTCCAGGCTCGCGACACCTTCTTCGCCGGTGACCGGCGGCGGATTGCCGGTGCGCACCGCCTGGAGGAAATTCTCCAGCTCCGTGCGCAGCGGCTCGGAATAGGCCACCGGAAGGTGGCGCATGGAATAGGCGCCGTCCGGCCGGTAATCGAAGCATTCGGTGACCTGCCGGGTCAGCAGGTCGCCGATCACGTATTTCTTGCGGGTGGCCACATGCACCGTGCGCGCCTTGAACGGCGTGAGCCAATTGGTGTTGATGTGCGCCAGCACGCCCGAGGCGGTGCGGAATTGCAGCAGCGCGATATCCTCGCGCTCGGCCATGGCGCTGGAGGTCTGCGGCTGCAGTTCGACGATGTCCGACTCGGTGAACCAGCGGATCAGGTCGATGTCGTGCACCGCAAGGTCAATCACCACGCCGACATTCGACATGCGGGGCGGAAACGGGCCGACGCGGGTGATGGCGATCGAGAGCAGGTCTTCCCCGCGGATCGCTTCCTTCACCGTCTGCACGGCGGGGTTGAAGCGCTCCACATGGCCGACCATCAGCGTCACGCCCCGCGCCCGGGCGGCGGCGATGATCTCGCGGCCCTGCTCGGCGGTGGAGGCCACCGGCTTTTCCACCAGCACGGAGGTGCCGGCATTGATGATGTCGAGTGCGATCGGATGATGCAGATGGGTCGGCGCGGCGACGATGATGGCGTCGAGGCCCAGTTCCAGCAGCGCATGATGATCCGCCACCGCCTGGCAACCGAGGAAGCCGGCGACGCGGCCCGCTTGGCCGGCGTCGGGATCGGCGATGGCCACCAGTTCGGCGCCCGGCAGTTGGGACAGCACGCGGGCATGGTTGGAGCCCATGATGCCGATGCCGGTAACGCCGACGCGGATGCGGCGCTGCCCCAGTGATGCTCTGTCCTGAGCCATAAGAGGCCTCTTTCTTTGTCGCTTCGTCCGGCTCCTATCACGGGAGGTGCGCCGGACGCGAGCCGCGCGGGTCCCTTCGGCCCCGTGCGGCGTTCAAGAATTGCGTCGGCGTATTACCGCGAATGCTGCAATGCGGCAAACCCCGCTGCGGTAAATCAATGCTGCCCCGGGTGGCGATATGGACCTCGGCCCGACAAAAAAGGGGATGCGCGGCGGCGCATCCCCTTGCTCCACGAACCTTCACGAATGTCAGAATTTGTAGTTCACGCCCAGGCGGGTGGTGCTGGAGGTGAGGCCCGCATCGGCGCCGATATTGTCATAGGTCTTCGAACCCAGGTCGGTATAGAGATACTCGGCGCGGGCGGTCCAATTGTTGGTCAGCGCATATTCCAGGCCACCCCCGACGGTCCAGCCCACGTGGGTGTTGGAATCGCTGATGCCGAAATCGGTGATGGTGTTCTTGCCATAGGCGAGGCCGCCGGTGACATAGGGCAGCACGCGGTCGAACGCATAGCCGAGCCGCGCGCGCACGGTGCCGAAATAATCCAGCGTGCTGGAGAGGCCATAGGCGCCGCTGGAGATGTCGCCGCCCTGGATGTCGGCCTCCACGCCCACCAGAACATTGTTCACGAACTGGTAATTATAGCCGACCTGTCCGCCCGCGGACCAGCCGGAAGGATCGAGCCCGTAGAAATCGGCCGCATCCTTGCCTTTGCCCCAGCTGTAGCCGGCATTGCCGCCGATGTAGAAGCCGGTCCAGGAAAATACCGGCGGCGCCGAGGCCACCGGGGCCGGTGCAGGCGCGGGCCTGCCCAGATCGGCCGCCATGGCGGGCGCCGCGAGCATGGTGCTCAGCAGGGCACCGGACAGAAGAAGCCTTTTCATCGGACGCACCTCGACTCTCGACGTCGAGCGGCAGCATCCGCTCCCAGGCTGGCCCGGAGATGGCGTGCGGAAGGCGAAGGCGTGGCAGCGAAGGGGTCTCTCCATGGCGCCGCCCATACGTGAATGGTATTTAGAAACCTCCCGTGCGACAAAGAAAAACCCCGGGCTTTCGCCCGGGGCTCGAAAATCAGTCGAAACCGATCAGCGATCAGAACTTGTAGTTCACGCCGAGACGGACGGTGTTCACGTCCAGGTCGGTGTTGATCGAACCGAGGGTCGAGGGGATGGAATACGTGTTGCCCTGGAAGTTGGCATACAGGTATTCGACCTTGGCGGTGATGTTGTTGGTGAAGGCGTATTCCACGCCGCCGCCGATGGTCCAGCCCCAGTTGGTGGTGGAGGTGTCGACGCCGTAGAAGTTGCCGAAGCTCACGCGCTCCCAAGCAGCACCACCGGTGATGTAGGGCAGCCAACGATCCATGGCGTAACCAGCGCGGGCGCGGATCGTGCCGAAGGTCTTGATTTCGGGCTCGACGTTGGCGCCGATGAACGGGCCGCTCAGGATGAGGCTGCTGTTGGAGATCGAACCCCACTGCGCGTCGGCCTCAACACCGAGAACGATGTTGTTGGCGAACTGGTAGTTGTAGCCGATCTGACCACCACCCAGGAAGCCATTGGCATCGCCGGCGCTGTAGTTGGAATACGGCGCGCCATAGAACGGCGAGACGTTGAACGAGTTGCTCGCCCAACCCCAGCCGACGTTGCCGCCGAGGTAGAAGCCGGTCCAGGAGAAGACCGGGACGACGGCCACGGCCTTGACGGGATACTTGGTGGCGAGGTCGGCCGCAGAGGCGGCGCCGCCGAGGAGGGCCAGGGCAGAGACCCCGGCGAGAGCGCGCTTCAACATTGTTACACCCTTCATTACGATGCGAAACCAGAATGAGCGGACCTTACAGCGAGTCCGCCGTCCCGTCTGTCACCCTGGAGCAACACCGCCCCAAGAAAACGGGGCGACATTGTGACCAGGAGACTACATCAGAACACAATTGGCGATCAAGGGCCAGCAAACTCAAGCTTCCCGCCAATACGGTTCTAATTTCCCAGCTTAAGACTTTAGAAACGATAGTTCACGCCTGCACGCAGAACATTACCGTCATACCCGACCGAGGCCGGTCCGATCAATGATGAGTACGTAGAACTACCAAGATCGACGTAAAGATATTCCGCTCGGGCACTCCAGTTGCGATCGAGGGCGAATTCTGCGCCCGCGCCGATCGTCCAACCTGAATGTGCCTGCGAATTACTCAGCCCCGCGACCTCGAACTGCCCCTGGCCGTAGGCGAAGCCCGCCGTTGCGTAGGCCATCACCCGGTCGAAGGCAAAACCCAGCCGAGCCCTTACGGTTCCAAGATAATCGACGTTAAATGCGCCCGCGCTGATGCCGGACCAGTCGAAGTCGGCCTCGAGGCCGGCCACCAATGGCGATCCGGCAAACTGGAAATTGTATCCGCCCTGCAAACCTCCGATGAATCCGCCCGGGCTCTGAGACGCCGCCGTTCCCCAGCCATAGCCGGCATTGGCGCCCAGATAGAAGCCGGTCCAGGAAAACGGCGCGGCCGCAGGTGCATAGCCATAAGCGCCATACTGGGTCATATCGGCGGCGCCCGCTGGCGCCGTCAGGCTGATGCACGCGGCGGCGGCGGCCAACCAACGTCTGCTCATCCTCCATCCTCCTGCCATGACCCGGCCGAAGCCGGATGCTGCAAAAGGCATAAGTCGGAAATGGCAAAGGAAGTCTGGCCGACGCCCTTCCCGCACGCCCGCATTACAAAGTCAGGGTGAACAAAGGGTAAATCCGATCCTCCCGCCCTCGCCCCCCTGGCCCCGGCGGCGCCGAATCCCTAACTTGCAGCCATGATCGCCCGCCCGCCCCTCGACCAGCCCGACGACAGCTTCGACCCCCAGGATACGGACGACGAAGCCGCACTGGTGCTGGACTCCCAAGCCGAAGATGAGGTTTCTCCCGGCACGCTCGCCACCGGGCGGGAGGCGATCGCGCGCGCGGTGAAGCATGCGCCCTCCGGCCCCGGCGTCTATCGCATGATCGCCGCCGACGGCACGGTGCTCTATGTGGGCAAGGCCAAGAGCATCAAGAAGCGGGTGCTCAGCTACACCCGGCTCGTCGGCCACACCAACCGAATCGCCCGCATGATCGCGGCGACGGTTTCCATGGAATTCGTCTCCACCCGCACCGAATCCGAGGCGCTCCTCTTGGAAGCGAACCTCGTCAAGCAGCTGAAGCCGCGCTTCAACGTGCTGCTGCGGGACGACAAATCCTTCCCCTACATTCTCATCACGGCGGATCATGCGGCGCCGCAGATCCTCAAGCATCGCGGCGCGCGCAGCCGGCCGGGGGAGTATTACGGCCCGTTCGCCAGCGTCTGGGCGGTGGACCGCACCATCAACGCGCTGCAGCGGGCCTTTCTCCTGCGGTCCTGCTCCGACAGCTATTATGAGAATCGCACCCGCCCCTGCCTGCTGTTCCAGATCAAGCGCTGCTCGGGCCCCTGCACCGGGGAGGTCAGCCATTCCGATTACGCGGAGCTGGTGCGCGAGGCCCGGGCATTCCTCAGCGGCCGCTCGCGGGCGGTGAAGGAGGAGCTCGCCGGCGAGATGGAGGCGGCCTCCGAGGCGCTGGAATTCGAGCGCGCGGCGCGCCTGCGCGATCGCCTCGCCGCGCTCTCCGCGGTCCAGGGCAGCCAGGGCATCAATCCGCGCTCGGTGGAAGAGGCGGATGTCTTCGCCTGCCATCAGCAGGGCGGCGCCACCTGCATCGAGGTGTTCTTCTTCCGCACCGGCCAGAACTGGGGCAACCGCGCGTATTATCCGCGCGCCGACAAATCGCTCGACGAACGCGAGGTGCTCGGCGCCTTCATCGCCCAATTCTACGAGGACAAGCCCTGCCCGCGCCTGATCCTGCTCAGCCACGAGGTGGAGGACCAGGCGCTGATCGCCGAGGCGCTCACGCAGAAGACCGGCTCCAAGGTGGAGATCGCCACGCCCCGCCGGGGCGAGAAGCTCGATCTGGTGAGCCATGCCTTGCAGAACGCCCGCGAGGCGCTGGGCCGCAAGCTGGCCGAGACCGCGACCCAGGCCCGGCTGCTGGACGGCGTGCAGCAGGCCTTCGCGCTCAAGGGGCCGCCCCGGCGCATTGAAGTGTATGACAATTCCCACATCATGGGCACCAATGCGGTGGGCGGCATGATCGTGGCGGGGCCGGAAGGCTTCCGCAAAAGCCAGTATCGCAAGTTCAACATCAAATCGACGGACATCACGCCGGGCGACGATTTCGGCATGATGCGCGAGGTGCTGCGCCGCCGCTTCGCCCGCCTGGTGAAGGAAGCGCCGCGTGCCGGCGCGCCGGCGGTCGAAGAAAATTCCAGCCCGACGCTGGACGAACAGGCCCCGCCGCCGGTGCTGGACGCGGCCATGCAGGAGGCGGTCGAGGAAGCGGTCGAGGAGGCGCCGCCGGTCCTTCCCGACGAGGCGGACGCCACGTCCCCCTGGCCGGACCTGGTGTTCATCGACGGCGGCCTCGGCCAGCTCAATGCCGCGCGCGCGATCCTGGAGGAACTCGGCATCACCGACGTGCCCCTGGTGGGCATCGCCAAGGGGCTCGACCGGGAGGCGGGGCGCGAGCAATTCTTCATCCCCGGCCGCCAGCCGTTCCGCCTGGAGCCGCGCGACCCTGTGCTCTATTTCGTCCAGCGCCTGCGCGATGAAGCCCATCGCTTCGCCATCGGCTCGCACCGCGCGCGCCGCAAGAAGGACATCACGGACGCCGGGCTTCAGGCCATTCCCGGCGTTGGCCCCACGCGCAAGCGCGCCCTGCTGCGGCATTTCGGAACGCTGAAAGCCATCGAGCGGGCCTCGCTCGCGGATCTGGAGCAGGTCCCGGGCATCAACGCCTCGACCGCGCAGGCCATATACGGCTATTTCCATAGCCAGCCGGGGCGCTGAGACGCGCGCCGGCGCGGACACCCGCCTCGACCCCGCCCGCATTCCGGGGCATGGTGCCGCCCACCCGAACCAAGAACGAGCCGCATCAACATGGCCGAGGCCCAAACCAGACCCAGCGCGCGGCCCCGCAGCAGCAAGGAGCGCGGGCTCGTCCTGTCGCTGCCCAACCTTCTCACCTATTCCAGGTGCGCGGCGGTGCCCCTGGTGGCGGGCTGCATGTTCTGGTCCGACATCCTGCACGGCGGCATCTGGCTGCGCTGGGTCGCGCTGGGCCTGTTCATCGCCGCCGCCGTGACCGATTTCTTCGACGGCTATCTCGCCCGCGCCTGGTCCCAGCAATCGGCCATCGGCCGCATGCTGGATCCCATCGCGGACAAGCTGCTGGTCTCCACCAGCCTGCTGGTCCTGGCCTCCGACGGCACGATCCGCGGCTGGTCGCTCTGGGCGGCGATCGTCATCCTGTGCCGGGAAATCCTGGTGAGCGGCCTGCGCGAATTCCTCGCCGAGCTGCATGTGAGCGTGCCGGTCTCGCGGCTCGCCAAATGGAAGACCACGTTGCAGCTGGTGGCGGTGGGATTCCTGCTCGCCGGTCCGGCCGGCGATCTGGTGCTTCCCGGCGTCACCTTTGTCGGCCTCAGCCTGCTGTGGGTTTCCGCCGTGCTCACCTTATATACGGGCTATGATTATTTCCGCGCCGGCGCGCGGCATCTGGTGGAGGATGACCGGTGAAGATCCTCTATTTCGCCTGGCTGCGGGAGCGCGTGGGCCTCGCCGAGGAGGAGATCGTCTTGCCGCCGGAGGTCGCGACCGTATCGGACCTCGCCCATTGGCTGGCGACGCGCGATTCTGCCCATGCCCATGCCTTCGCCAATCCGGCGGTGGTGCGCGCGGCGCTCGACCGGCGCCATGTGAAGGGCGATGCAACACTGGCCGGGGCGCGGGAAGTCGCGTTCTTTCCCCCCATGACCGGCGGCTGAGGCCATGAGCAGTTCCCTCGCCCCTTCCGAGGCCGCGTTCGGCGCGCGCGTGCAGGCCGAGCCGTTCGATGCCGCCGCCGAGGCCGAGGCCATGACGCGCGGGCGCGTGGACGTGGGCGCGGTGGTCACCTTCGCGGGCCTCTGCCGGGCCGATCTGGCCGCCGACGGCACCGCCCTCACCGCGCTGACGCTGGAGCATTATCCCGGCATGGCGGAAGAGGAGATGGACCGCCTGATCGCGGAGGCGCGCCAGCGCTGGCCGCTGCTCGGCGCGCGCATCGTGCATCGCCACGGTACTCTGGTGCCGGGCGACCCCATCGTGCTCGTTGTCACGGCCTCGCCCCATCGCGGCGCCGCCTTCGCCGCCGCCGAATTCCTCATGGACTGGCTGAAGACCAACGCCCCCTTCTGGAAGAAGGAGGATCGCGCCGGTTCCGGCGATTGGGTCGAGGCCAAGAGCACCGACGACGCCGCCGCCGACCGCTGGAAATAGCCTCCCCCGCGGGCGGGCCGGCCCCGGATTGGCTCACGCCGCCGGCTCTTCCGTCGCCGTCTTCGCGGGTTCGAGCGCCTGTCCGTGCAACACCGCTTGCAGGCGCGGCAGGTCCAGCGCGCCCTCCCACCGCGCCACCGCCAGGGTCGCCACCGCATTGCCAATGACATTCGTGGTGGAGCGCGCCTCGCTGAGGAAGCGGTCGATGCCGAGGATCAGCGCAAGGCCGGCCAGCGGCACGTCCGGCACCACGCTCAAGGTGGCGGCGAGCGCGATGAAGGACGATCCCGTGACCCCGCCCGCGCCCTTGGTCGTCAGCATCGCCACCGCCAGCAGGGTGGCGAGATGGGCGAGGCTCAGATGGGTGCCCGTGGCCTGGGCGATGAACAGCACCGCGAGCGAGATATAGATGTTCGTGCCGTCCGAATTGAAGGCGTAGCCGGCCGGCACCACGAGCCCGACCACGGATTTGTCGACCCCCGCCCGCTCCAGCTTCGGCATCAGGGTCGGCAGCGCGCTTTCCGCGCAGGAGGTGCCGAGCACCAGGAAGATCTCATCCTTGATGTAGCGCAGCAGGGCAAAGATGCTGAAGCCGCAGACCCGCCCCACGAGGCCGAGCACGAGCGTGACGAACGCGATTTCGGCGATATAGAGCGTCGCCACCAGCAGCAGCAGGTTTTCGATCGCCGTGGCGCCGAACTTGCCCACCACATAAGCCATGGCGCCGAACGCGCCCACGGGGGCGGTGGCCATGACCAGCCGGGCCAAGGCGAACACCGCGCGCTCCAGCTGCTCCATGGCGCGCACCGCGCCGGCGCCGGCCGGCCCGAGCGTCTTGATGGCGAAGCCAACGAGCACCGACACGAACAGGACCTGCACGATGTCCCCATCAGCGAAGGCGCCGACCAGGGTGCGGGGAATGATATTCAGCAGGAAGTCGACGATGCCGTGGCTTTCCTGCCCGTCCAGATAGGGCGCCACCGCCGCGGCATCGAGCATGCCGGGGCGCACGCCGAACCCCTCCCCCGGCCGCACGATCTCGCCCACCGCGACGCCGATCAGCAGCGCCAAGGTGGACATGGCCTCGAAATACAGCAGCGCCTTGCCGCCGAGCCGGCCCACCTTGCCGCCGTCCCGCATCCCGGCGATGCCCACCACCAAGGTGCAGAACACCAGCGGCGCGATGAGGATATGGATCAGCTTCACGAAGCCCTGGCCGAGCGGCTCCATCGCCGCGGCGGTGGCGGGAAAGAGCAGGCCGAGCAGTGCTCCCGCCAGGGCCGCGACGAGCACCTGGACATAGAGGATGCGATGCAGGCTCCTGCGCGGGGCAGCCGCTATCGTGGCGACAGGCGTCATGGGGCTTCTCCCGCCGAGATCGCCGGGGCCACGGCGCCGGGCGATCCCCGCATCGCGATGGTGGCGGCGAAGCGCGCGGGATCGAGCGCGCCGTCCCAGCGGGCGATCACGATCGCTCCCACCGCATTGCCGACGATGTTCACCAGCGCCCGCCCCTCGTTCAGGATCCGGTCGACCGCCAGCAGCAAGGCGATGCCGCCGATGGGGATCTGGGGCACGATGGCCAGCGTCGCCGCAAGCGCGATGAAGCAGGCGCCGGGAACCCCCGGCAGGCCGCGCGTCGTCACCATGGTCACGGCGAAGATCATCATCAGGTCGGCGGGGGAAAGCGGGGTGTTGGTCGCCTGGGCGATGAACAGCAGCGCCAGCGTCATGTAGAGATTGGTGCCGTCGAGATTGAAGGAATAGCCGGTCGGCACCACGAGCCCCACCACCCGCGCATCGACGCCGGCGCGCTCCAGCTTCGCCATGAGCCCCGGCAGGGCGCTTTCCGAGCAGGAGGTGCCGAGCACCAGGATCAGCTCTTCCCGCAGCATCCGCAGCAGCTTGAGGATGCTGAAGCCGCACGCCAGCCCGACGGCGCCGAGCACGCCCAGCACGAACACCAGTTCCGTCGCATAGAGGGTGAGGATGAGCAGGGCGAAATTCTCCAACACGCCGAGCCCGTAACGGCCGACCACCACCGCCATCGCCCCGAACGCGCCGAGCGGCGCCACCCGCATCACCATGGAAACCACGGCGAACACCATGTCCTGCACGCGCCGCAGCGCCGCGCACATGCGCGCGCCATCGGGGCCAAGCCGCGCCAGCGCGAATCCCGTGAGCACGGCGACCAGCAGCACCTGGAGCAGGCCGCCGCCGGCGAAGGCGCCGAGGAAGCTGCCGGGAATGATGTCGAGCAGGAAGCCGGAGAGGCTCGACGCCTCGGCCTGCTGAAGGAACGGCGCGACCGCGCGCGGATCGAGGCTGGACACCGCCACATCCAGCCCCGCCCCGGGCCGCACCAGCAGTCCGGCCAGCAGCCCGAGCCCGAGCGCGAGCGTGGAGGCAGCCTCGAAATAGAGCATGGCCCGGCCGCCGATGCGCCCCACGGACCGCGCGTCGCCCATGCCGGCGACCCCGAGCACGAGGGTGCAGAACATCACGGGGGCGACGATGAGATGCAGCAGGCGCACGAACAATTCGGCGAGCGGCCCCATGGCCGCGCCGACGGCGGGAAAAAACGCGCCCGTCGCCGCCCCCGCGCCGGCGCCGAGCAGCACCTGGACATAGAGGATGCGGTAGAACGGCGTGCGCGCCCCCGGCCTCGATCCTGTCACGGCTCCCCCGGCCTGCGACGCCTTGCGCCGCCGTTCCTCGCCGGCGCGCCCCCGCGCCGGCCCCCGCGCTTAAGATCAGGCCCGCACCGGGCTCGCGTCCAGCGCAACGACGTCGCGCCGATCCAGAACCGCATGGAGGCGATCGAGGTCAAGCTCGCCCTCCCAGCGCGCGACCACAAGCGTCGCCACCGAATTGCCGATGAAATTGGTCAGCGAGCGGCATTCGGACATGAAGCGATCCACGCCGAGAATGAGCGCCATGCCGGCCACCGGAATTTCCGGCACCACCGCCAGGGTCGCGGCAAGGGTGATGAAGCCGCCGCCCGTCACAGCGCCCGCCCCCTTGGAGGTGAGCATCGCCACGCCGAGCACCATCAATTCATGCTCCAGCGTCAGCGGCGTATTGGTGGCCTGGGCGATGAACAAGGTCGCCAGGGTCATGTAGATGTTGGTGCCGTCGAGATTGAAGGAATAGCCGGTGGGCACCACCAGCGACACGACGGATTTGGAGGCGCCGGCATTCTCCAGCTTGCGCATGAGCTGCGGCAGCGCGCTTTCCGAGGAGGAGGTGCCGAGCACGATCAGCAATTCCTCGCGGATATAATAGAGCAGCTTGAAGATGTTGAAGCCCACGAGCTTGGCGATGGTGCCGAGCACCAGCGCCACGAACAGCGCCGCGGTGAGATAGAAGGTGGCGATCAGCTCCAGCAGATTGCCGATGGAGGCGAGCCCGTAGGCGCCGATGGTGAAGGCCATGGCGCCGAACGCCCCGAGCGGAGCCGCGCGCATCAGAATCGCAACGATGCCGAAGATCAGCGCCTCCGCCTGGCGGATCGCCTTCAGGATCGGCTCGCCCTTGGGGCCGAGCGCACTCAGGGCGAAGCCGGTGAGAATGGCGATGAACAGAACCTGGAGAATCTCCCCTTCCGCCAGGGCGCCGACCAGGGTCTTGGGAATGATGTTCAGCAGGAAATCCACCGTGGAGGCGTGCGCCGCCTGGGTGGTGAAGCCGGACACCGTCTTCGCGTCCAGCGTGCTCACATCGACATCGAAGCCGGCGCCGGGCTGCATCACCTTGCCGACGATGAGGCCGAGGACGAGCGCGAAGGTGGACACCACCTCGAAATAGAGCAGCGCCTTGCCGCCCACCCGGCCGACGCGCTTCACGTCTCCCATGGCGGCGATGCCGACCACCACCGTGCAGAAGACCACCGGCGCGATGATCATCTTCACCAGCTTGATGAAGCCGTCGCCGAACGGCTTCATCGCCTCGGCGGCATGGGGAAAGACCACGCCGAGCACCACCCCGACCACGACCGCCAACAGCACCTGCACATAAAGGATCTTGTAGAAGGGACGCCGCATCAAACTCTCCAACGCCGAAGGGGCCATGCCTTGCAGGTCCTGCGCACCCGCCGTCCGGCCGGGGATGGCAGGCGGGTTCGCAATTCCGTTTCGGAAGGCGCGTCGGTCACGTCCCATTCCATCCCGCGCGGACCGGGGCGGATCGGCGGATTCCATCGCGCGCGTCATAAAACGCGACCATCAATGGCAGTCTGATGAAGGAGAGGAGAACATATGCGGATACCGGCGCATTTGTCCGCGCGCGGCGCCGGCGATGCGCGAACGCGCACGGAACCCCGGGCGCAACGGCCCAGGACCGATCGACCTTCAGGGCGTGGCGCCGGTGCGAGAAACAATCGTCATGCGCGGCCCGGTCCCGTGCATCCATGGGCGCACCGGCGACATCGGCTTCTCAAGGCCCGCGTTGACGGCCCGACGTGGATGGCCGGGACAGCCCGGCCAGGACGAGCAAACGTCGATCTGCCCTAAGCCGGCGATGGGGTGAAGGGACGGAGAAGCGCCCGGAAAGGGCCGGCGGGCGGGCGCGCGGGCGGCAAAGGCCGACGGGTCAAGGGGCGACCGGCGGGGAAGCGTCCCGCCGGTGCGGCTTGTCCTCCCGGCCAAGCCGGGAGGCAGGGTTCAGATGCGGGCGGCCGGCACCTCGGCGACGAGCGGCGGCACATCCTTGCCATCGAGCACCGCATGCAGCCGGTCCATGTCCAGCTCGCCTTCCCAGCGCGCCACCACGAGGGTTGCGACCGCATTGCCGGTGATGTTGGTCAAAGCGCGGCATTCGCTCATGAAGCGGTCGATGCCGAGGATCAGAGCCATGCCCGCCACCGGAATTTCCGGCACCGCCGCCAGCGTCGCGGCCAGCGTGATGAAGCCCGCGCCGGTCACGCCGCTCGCGCCCTTCGACGTGAGCATGGCAACCGCCAGCACGATCAGCTCGTGCTCCAGCGTCAGCGGGGTGTTGGTGGCCTGGGCGATGAACAGCGTCGCCAGGGTCATATAGATGTTCGTGCCGTCGAGATTGAAGGAATATCCGGTGGGGATCACCAGGCCGACCACCGACTTGGAGGCGCCGGCATTCTCCAGCTTGCGCATGAGCGGGGGCAGCGCGCTTTCCGAGGAGGACGTGCCGAGCACGATCAGCAATTCCTCGCGGATATAGCGCACCAGCTTCAGCACGTTGAAGCCCACCAGCCGCGCGATGGTGCCGAGCACCAGCACCACGAACAGGATTGCGGTCAGATAGAAGGTGGCGATCAGTTCCAGCAGGTTGCCGAGCGCGGACAGGCCATAGGCACCGATGGTGAAGGCCATGGCGCCGAACGCGCCGATCGGCGCCACGTAAAGAATGATCTTCACGATGGCGAACACGACCTTCTCGATCGCCTGCACCGCCTTGAGCACCGGCTCGCCGTGATCGCCCAGTCCGCCGATGGCGAAGCCGGTCAGGATCGAGATCATCAGCACCTGGAGGATCGAGCCCGCCGTGAAGGCGCTGACGAAGGTGCTCGGGATGACGTTCAGGAGGAAATCGACGGTCGAGGTGTGCGCCGCCTGGGTGGTGTAATTGGCGATCGCCTTGGTATCGAGCGTGGCCACATCCACATTGAAGCCGTCGCCGGGCCGCACCAGCTCGCCGATGATCAGGCCGAGCACCAGGGCGAAGGTGGACACCACCTCGAAATACAGCAGCGCCTTGCCGCCGACCCGCCCGACCTTCTTCACGTCGCGCATGCTGGCGATGCCGACCACCACCGTGCAGAAGATCACGGGGGCGATGATCATGGTGATGAGCTTGATGAAGCCGTCGCCCAGCGGCTTCATCGCCGCGCCCGTATGGGGGAAGAACGCGCCGAGCAGCAGGCCGCAGAACACGGCGAACAACACCTGGACGTAAAGCACCTTGTACAATGGACGGCGCATGGCGTTTCCCCCCGCGGTTACCGCGTCATGTGAGGCAGATGAACACCTAAAACAAAGGGGCGGCTGGTGCCGCCCCTCTTTTTCGCTTATGCGCTGCCCTTAAGCGAAGGGCAATATTGGCCTAACGTAAGTCCGGCGCTTTTCCTTATGCCGCCGCCTGCTTCGGGCGCACCGCCTCGCTATAGGCATCCATCAGCTGATGGGTGATACCGCTGGGCGCAAACCGCCAATCGGCGATCTCGCCCACCGGGGTCACCTCGGCAGCGGTGCCGGTGATGAAACATTCGGTGAAATCGGCGAGTTCTTCCGGCTTGATGGCGCGTTCAACCACTTCGATGCCATGGTTCTTCGCCAGCCCGATCACGGTGCGGCGGGTGATGCCGTCAAGGAAGCAGTCGGGCTTGGGCGTATGGATCACGCCATCCTTCACGAAGAAGATGTTGGCGCCGGTGCATTCCGCCACCAGCCCGCGATAATCCAGCATCAGCGCATCCGCAAACCCGCGCCGCTCCGCCTTGTGCTTGGAGATGGTGCAGATCATGTAGAGGCCCGAAGCCTTGGCCCGGCAGGGGATGGTGGCCGGATCGGGACGACGGAACTCCGCCAGATCCAGCCGCAGGCCCTTCTGGCGCTGCTCGGGGTCGAAATAGCTCGGCCATTCCCAGCAGGCGATCGCAAGATGAATGGTGTTCGACTGCGCCGAAACACCCATCATCTCGCTGCCGCGCCAGGCGACGGGGCGCACGTAAGCGTCGACCAGGCCGTTCTTTTCCAGCGTCAGGCGCTTGGCGGCATCGATCTCGCCGATGGAATAGGGAATGGTGAAATCCAGCATTTCCGCCGAGAGACGCAGGCGCTCGGAATGTTCCGCGCTCTTGAAGATGGTGCCACCATAGGCACGCTCGCCTTCGAACACGCAGCTGGCATAATGCAGACCATGGGAGAGTACGTGAATCTTTGCGTCGGCCCAGGGCACCAGGACCCCGTCGAACCAGATCCAACCGTCGCGTTTGTCGAAAGGCTCTCCACCACTCATGGTCTCAACTCCTGATCCGGCCGCGTCTTTAAGACGGCCTTCGCCTCCCATGACGGCTGCCCTTTGCAGCCGTGCCCGGTACGGATATTTTCACATCTGACATATGGTGCAGACTGTGAAAGGCGCAATGATCGAACTCCAGATGGGTTATTGGAGACCGATCCTTTCGCGACCGCAAGCCTGTGAGTAATGATCGGACCGAAAAAAGTCAACATGGCTGACATAAATCCCCTTCCCACCGTCCCCGAAGCGCCCGAGCCCGACCGGCCGGCCGCCGCCCCGCAGGCCGAGTCGCTGGTGGAGTTGATTGAACTTTTCTTCTTCGCTTACAGGGACTTCGTCGGCGATCCGGACGCCATCCTCGCGCCCCTCGGCTTCGGCCGGGCCCATCACCGCGTGCTGCACTTCGTCAATCGCCATCCTGGTATGCGCGTGACGGACCTCTTGGACATCCTGCGCATCACCAAGCAGAGCCTCGGCCGGGTGCTGCGCGAACTGGTGGACGAGGGGTTCGTGGAGAGTCGCGCCGGCGCCTCCGACCGCCGCCAGCGCCTGCTTTATCCCACCGCGAAGGGGCAGGCCCTGGCACGCGAATTCGTCGCCCTCCAGAGCCAGCGCATCGCCCAGGCGCTGGAGGAATGCGGGCCCAATGCGCGCGAAGCGGCGCAGCGCTTTCTTGTGGCCATGATCGACCCCGAAGATCGCACCGAGGTGGAGCGGCTCACCCGGCGCGCCGCCGCATCCGCCCGCATGCGGCCCGCCTGAAGGCACGAGACATGACCGAGCTGACCACGTCCCATCCCGCACCGCCGGCACCGGCGGACGACGCCCCCCATCTGCTGGTGGTGGACGACGACAACCGCATTCGGACTCTGCTGTCGCGCTTCCTGAGCGAGCACGGCTATCGCGTCACCACCGCCGCCTCGGCGCTGGAGGCGCGGGGCCGCCTGGATGGGCTGGAATTCGACCTGCTGGTGCTGGACGTGATGATGCCGGGAGAATCCGGGCTCGATCTCGCCCGCTCCCTGCGCACCACCTCCACCGTGCCGATCCTCATGCTCACCGCGCGCTCGGAGATCCAGGACCGCATCGCCGGCCTGGAGGCGGGCGTGGACGATTATCTCGGCAAGCCGTTCGAGCCGCGCGAACTGCTGCTGCGCGTCGGCTCGATCCTCAAGCGCGCCGCGCCGGCGCCGCAAAAGGCCATCGAGGAGGTCCGGTTCGGCGAATTCAGCTTCCACCTCGGGCGCGGCGAGCTGAGCCGCGGCGGCGAGATCCTGCGCATCACCGAGCGCGAGCGCGACATGCTGCGCGCGCTTTCCGAGAACCCCGGTGAAACCGTGCCGCGCATGGCGCTCGCGGGCAATGGGGCGGCGAGCGAGCGGGCCGTAGACGTGCAGGTGAACCGCCTGCGCCGCAAGGTGGAGCGCGATCCGGCAAACCCCACTTACGTTCAGACCGTGCGCGGCATCGGCTACCGGCTGGTCGTGACCCCATGAGCCTGCGGCAGGAGACCAAGACCACGGGCGGAGGCGGCGCGATGGATGCCGTCCGCGCCGCCATGCGGACCCTGGGCAGCCGGCTCGCCCATGCCAATGCCAATTTCGGCGCGTGGTTCAACCGGGTGACGCCGAAGGGGCTTTATCCCCGCTCGCTGCTGATCATCGTCGTTCCCATGGTGATCCTGCAATCGGTGGTGGCCTTCGTGTTCATGGAGCGCCATTACAACACCGTCACCCGCCGCCTGTCCGCCGCCGTCAGCCAGGATATCGCCGCCGTCGTGGCGCTCTATGGCGCCTTTCCGCACGACAAGGACGCGACCGTCCTGCGGCGGATCGCCTGGCAGAATCTCGAACTGACCCTCGACATCCTGCCGCCCGATCCCCTGCCCGAGCCGGGGCCGCAGCCGTTTTTCTCGATCCTCGACAGCGCGCTTTCGCGCGAGATCGGCCGGCGCATCTCCGAGCCCTATTGGATCGACACGGTGGGACGTTCCAATCTGATCGAAGTGCGGGTGAAGATGCCCGACGTGGTGCTGCGCATCTTCGCCCGGCGCGGCTCGGCCTATGCCTCCAATTCCCACATCTTCCTGCTCTGGATGGTGGGCACCTCTTTGGTCCTGCTGGCGGTCGCCATCCTGTTCCTGCGCAACCAGATCCGCCCCATCGAGAATCTCGCCGATGCCGCCGAGGCGTTCGGCAAGGGGCGCGACGTGGAGAATTTCCGCCCCCGCGGCGCCCGGGAGGTGCGGCGGGCGGCGGTAGCGTTCCTGGAGATGAAGCGACGCATCGAGCGGCAGATCGAGCAGCGCACCACCATGCTGGCGGGCGTGTCCCACGACATGCGCACCATCCTCACCCGCTTCCGACTGGAACTCGCCTTCCTCGGCGAAGGGCCCGAGGTGGAGGCGCTGCGCAAGGATGTGGACGAACTCCAGGGCATGCTCGAAGCCTATCTGGCGTTCGCGCGCGGCGATCCGGGGGAGCAGGCCTCGCTGACCGACATGGCGCAGGTGATCGAGGATCTGCGCACCAATGCCGAGCGCCACGGGGCTATTGCCCGCGCCAGCTTCATGGGGCCGCCCCTGGTTCAGGTGAAGACGGATTCGCTCAAGCGCTGCATCGGCAACCTCGTCAGCAATGCGGTGCGCTATGCGCGGACGGTGGAAATCTCCGCCACCCGCGATGCCCGCTGGCTCAGCGTGAATGTGGACGACGACGGCTCGGGCATCCCGCCGGAAAAGCGCGAGGAGGTGTTCCGCCCGTTCCTGCGGCTCGATGATGCGCGCAACCAGGATGCCGGCGGCTCGGGGCTCGGCCTGTCCATCGCCCGCGACATCGCCCGCGCCCATGGCGGCGACATCATCCTCGGCGACAGTCCGCTCGGCGGATTGCGGGCCACCGTGCGCCTGCCGGTGTGAGCCGCCGAACCGCGCGGAGAAGCCCTTGACGCCGCGATGGCCGCGCCTTTTCGGGGGATGTCGGCGAATATCCGCACGGTGATCGGCAAACTCTTCGGCAAACGCGCCGAACGCCCGCTTGAACGCAAAAGGCCGCCCCGAGGGGCGGCCTTTCGTGTCTCACGAACCGGGCTGAAGCCCCGTCTCACTCCGCCGCGTCGGCGGGGCCTTCGACCAGGGGCTGGCCGTCGGTCTGCTCGCGGGTGGCGACGATGAGGTCGTCGCGGGAATTCGCGACCGCCCGCAGCTTCGCCATCTGCGCGCCGGTGCCCGCCGGGATGAGCCGGCCGACGATGACGTTTTCCTTCAGGCCGTCGAGCGGATCGATCTTGCCGTTGACCGCCGCTTCCGTGAGGACACGGGTGGTCTCCTGGAACGAGGCCGCCGAGAAGAAGGACCGCGTCTGCAAGCTCGCCTTGGTGATGCCGAGCAGCACGGGATGGCCGGTCGCCGGCTTCTTGCCTTCGGCAATGGCCCGCTCATTGGCTTCCGCGAAGTCGATCCGGTCAACCTGCTCGTTGTCGAGGAACTCGGTCTCGCCGGAATCGTCCACTTCCACCTTCTGGAGCATGTTGCGGACGATGACTTCGATATGCTTGTCGTTGATGTTCACGCCCTGGAGCCGGTAGACCTCCTGGATCTCGTTGACGAGGAAGGCTGCGAGCTCTTCCACGCCCTTGATCGCCAGGATGTCGTGCGGCGCCGGGTTGCCGTCCACCAGGAAGTCGCCCTTCTCCACCACGTCGCCGTCCTGGAGATGGATGTGCTTGCCCTTCGGGATCAGGTACTCGACCGGATCCCCGCCGTCCTGCGGCTCGATGATCAGGCGGCGCTTGTTCTTGTAGTCGCGGCCGAAGCGGATGGTGCCGCTGACTTCCGCGATGATCGCCGCGTCCTTGGGACGCCGCGCCTCGAACAATTCCGCCACGCGCGGCAGACCGCCCGTGATGTCGCGGGTCTTGGCGCTCTCCATCGGCACGCGGGCGACGACGTCGCCGGCGCGGATGGTATTGCCCGGATCCACCGAGATGATGGCTTCCACCGGCAGCGAATAGCGCGCCTCGCCGCCACGGGCGAGCTTGAGGATCTTGCCGTCCTTCCCCTTGATGAGGATGGCCGGGCGAAGCTCCGAGCCGCGGCCGACACGGCTGTCGGTCACGACGCGCTTGGCGATGCCGGTCGCCTCGTCGATCGCCTCGTTCATGGAGGCGCCTTCGACCAGGTCCTCGAACGCCACCGTGCCCTCGACCTCGGTCAGGATGGGACGGGTGTAGGGGTCCCATTCCGCGATGCGCTGGCCGCGCTTGATGGTGTCGCCTTCATCCACCTTCAGGCGCGAGCCGTACTGGATGCGGTGAACCGCCCGCTCCGAGCCGTCCTGATCGACGATCACCACGGCCAGGTTACGCACCATGACGATGAGGTCGCCTTCCGAGTTCCGCGCCACGTTGCGGTTGCGGATCTTGACGGTGCCCTCGAAGTTGCTTTCCACGAACGAGCTATCCGCGAGCTGCGCGGCGCCGCCGATGTGGAAGGTACGCATGGTGAGCTGGGTGCCCGGCTCGCCGATGGACTGCGCGGCGATGACGCCCACCGCCTCGCCCATGTTCACCGGCGTGCCGCGGGCGAGATCGCGCCCGTAGCAGGTGCCGCACACGCCGTTGCGGGTCTCGCAGGTCAGCACCGAGCGGATCTTGATTTCCTGGATGCCGGACTTGTTGATCCGCTCGATGTGCCATTCCTGGATCATCTCGCCCTTGGGGACGATGACGGTGCCGGTCGCCGGCTCCACCACGTCTTCCACGGCGGTACGGCCGAGCACACGCGAGGAGAGCGAGGCCACGACCTGGCCGCTGTCCACGATGGCCCGCATGTGGATGCCGTTGTCGCTGTGGCAATCCACTTCCGTGATGATCGAATCCTGCGCCACGTCCACGAGGCGGCGGGTGAGGTAACCCGAGTTCGCCGTCTTGAGCGCGGTGTCGGCCAGGCCCTTACGCGCACCGTGGGTGGAGTTGAAGTACTCCATCACGGTCAGGCCTTCCTTGAAGTTCGAGATGATCGGGCTCTCGATGATCTCGCCCGACGGCTTGGCCATGAGGCCGCGCATGCCGGCAAGCTGCTTCATCTGCGCCGGCGACCCACGCGCCCCGGAGTGGGACATCATGTAGATCGAGTTGATCTGGCGGTCGCGCCCGGTCTTGGGATCCTTACGGACCGCCGAGATTTCCTTCATCATCTCGTCGGCGATGCGGTCGGTGCACTTGCCCCACGCATCGACGACCTTGTTGTACTTCTCGCCCTGGGTGATCAGGCCGTCATTGTACTGCTGCTCGTATTCCTTGGTGAGGCTGCGGGTCTCCTCGACCAGCTCCCACTTCTTCTTCGGCACGACCATGTCGTCCTTGCCGAAGGAGATGCCCGCGCGGAACGCGTTGTAGAAGCCGAGCGACATGATCTTGTCGCAGAAGATCACGCTCTCCTTCTGCCCACAGTGACGGTACACCGTGTCGATCATGTTGGAGATTTCCTTCTTCGTCATACCCTTGTTGACGACGTCGAAGGGAACCTTGGGATGCTTCGGCAGCAGTTCGCCGAGCTTCATGCGCCCGGGCGTGGTGTCATAGATCTTGGACATGCGCTTGCCGTCGGCATCCACGCCGATGTAGCGGCCCTTGACCTTGGTGTGCAGGGTGATGGCCTTGGCCGCCAGCGCATGGTCGATCTCGCCCATGTCCGCGAACATCATGCCCTCGCCGGGCTCGTTGTCGCGCATGATCGAGAGATAATAGAGGCCGAGCACGATGTCCTGCGACGGCACGATGATCGGCTGACCATTGGCCGGGTGCAGGATGTTGTTGGTCGACATCATGAGCACGCGCGCTTCCAGCTGGGCTTCCAGCGAGAGGGGAACGTGCACGGCCATCTGGTCGCCGTCGAAGTCCGCGTTGAAGGCCGAGCAGACCAGCGGATGCAGCTGGATCGCCTTGCCTTCGATCAGCACCGGCTCGAACGCCTGGATGCCGAGGCGGTGGAGCGTCGGGGCGCGGTTGAGCATCACGGGATGCTCGCGGATCACCTCGTCGAGGATATCCCAAACCTCGGGACGCTCCTTCTCCACCAGCTTCTTGGCCTGCTTGACGGTGGCCGAATGGCCCTTGGCGTCGAGGCGGGCGTAGATGAAGGGCTTGAACAGCTCCAGCGCCATCTTCTTGGGCAGGCCGCACTGGTGGAGCTTCAGCTCCGGACCCACCACGATGACCGAGCGGCCGGAATAGTCCACGCGCTTGCCGAGCAGGTTCTGGCGGAACCGGCCCTGCTTGCCCTTCAGCATGTCGGCGAGCGACTTCAGCGGGCGCTTGTTGGCGCCCGTGATGACGCGGCCGCGGCGGCCGTTGTCGAACAGCGCATCCACCGCTTCCTGAAGCATGCGCTTCTCGTTGCGGATGATGATGTCCGGGGCGCGAAGCTCGATCAGGCGCTTCAGGCGGTTGTTGCGGTTGATGACGCGGCGGTAGAGATCGTTCAGGTCCGAGGTCGCGAACCGGCCGCCGTCCAGGGGAACGAGCGGGCGCAGGTCCGGCGGGATCACCGGCACATGGGTCAGGATCATCCATTCCGGCTTGTTGCCGGAGAGCTGGAAGGCCTCGACGATCTTCAGGCGCTTGGCGAGCTTCTTGGGCTTCAGCTCGGTGGTGCTCTCGGCGATCTCGACGCGCAAATCGGCGGCGATCTTGTCGAGGTCCATGGAGCGCAGCAGCTCGCGGATGGCTTCCGCGCCGATCATGGCGGTGAAGCTGTCATCCCCGTACTCGTCCTGGGCGCGCAGATAATCGTCCTCCGAGAGGAGCTGACGATACTTCAGCGGCGTCAGGCCGGGCTCCAGCACGACGAAATATTCGAAGTACAGGATGCGCTCGAGGTCCTTCAGCGTCATGTCGAGCAGCAGGCCGATGCGGCTCGGGAGCGACTTCAGGAACCAGATGTGCGCCACCGGCGCGGCCAGCTCGATATGGCCCATGCGCTCGCGCCGCACCCGCGAGAGCGTGACTTCCACGCCGCACTTCTCGCAGATGATGCCCTTGTACTTCATGCGCTTGTACTTGCCGCACAGGCACTCGTAGTCCTTGATGGGACCGAAGATGCGCGCGCAGAACAAGCCGTCACGCTCGGGCTTGAACGTGCGGTAGTTGATGGTCTCCGGCTTCTTGATCTCGCCGTAGGACCACGACGCGATCTTGTCCGGGCTCGCGATCGAGATCTTGATCTGATCAAAGGTCGGAGCCGGGGTCGCCGGATTGAAGAGATTCATCACCTCTTGATTCATGACCGTCTCCTTCGGCTCGGTCGCTCGCCCCTCATGCCGCCTGATGGGGTTTCGACCGGAAAATGCAGGATCTTATCGGCAGGAGAGCGAAGGCGCGCCGCGCCCCCGCCTTCCGACAGGCGCGGCCTCATTCGGCCGCGGGCAGATTTTCGCGGGTTCCGGGGCTGACGTTGCGCCCGGTCTTGGAATTCACCAGCTCGACGTTGAGGCCCAGCGAGCGCATTTCCTTCACGAGAACGTTGAAGCTCTCGGGGATGCCGCTCTCGAAGGAATCTTCGCCGCGCACGATGGATTCGTAGACCTTGGTGCGCCCGGCGACGTCGTCCGACTTCACCGTCAGCATCTCCTGGAGCGTGTAGGCCGCGCCATAGGCTTCGAGCGCCCACACCTCCATTTCGCCGAAGCGCTGGCCGCCGAACTGCGCCTTGCCGCCCAGCGGCTGCTGGGTCACGAGCGAGTAGGGGCCGATCGACCGCGCGTGGATCTTGTCGTCCACGAGATGGTGCAGCTTCAGCATGTAGATGTAGCCGACCGTCACCTTACGGTCGAACGGCTCGCCGGTGCGCCCGTCGAACAGCGTGGACTGGCCGGAGCGGTCGAGGCCCGCCTTCTCCAGCTGGATCTCGATGTCCGCTTCGTGGGCGCCGTCGAACACCGGGGTCGCCATCGGCACGCCCTTGCGCAGGTTCTCGCCCAGCTCCAGCACCTGGTCCTCATTGAGGACGGTGATGTCGTCGGGGCCGTAGATGCCCTCAAGGGTGGACCGCACCGGGGCGAGGTCCTTCTTGCCGTAATAGGCGTCCATGGCGGCAGCCACCTGCCGGCCGAGGCCCGCGCAGGCCCAGCCCAGATGCGTCTCCAGGATCTGGCCGACGTTCATGCGGCTCGGCACGCCCAGCGGGTTGAGCACGATGTCCACATTGGTTCCGTCTTCCAGGAACGGCATGTCCTCCACCGGCACGATGCGCGAGACCACGCCCTTGTTGCCGTGGCGTCCGGCCATCTTGTCGCCGGGCTGGATCTTGCGCTTCACCGCGACGAAGACCTTGACCATCTTCATCACGCCGGGGGGCAGTTCGTCGCCGCGCTGGAGCTTCTCCACCTTGTCGAGGAAGCGCTGCTCGAGGCGCTTCTTCGATTCGTCGTACTGCGCGCGGATGGCTTCGATCTCGGCCATCAGCGCGTCGTCGGCGATGGCGAACAGCCACCATTGCGAGCGCGGATACTCGGTGAGCGCGGCGCGCGTCACCTCGGTGTCCTTCTTGAAGCCCTTCGGGCCGGCGATCGCCACCTTGCCGTCCAGCAGCTCGGTCAAGCGGCCGTAGACGTTGCGGTCGAGGATCGCCTGCTCGTCGTCGCGGTCCTTGGCGAGGCGCTCGATCTCTTCCCGCTCGATGGCGAGCGCGCGCTCGTCCTTGTCGACGCCGTGGCGGTTGAACACGCGCACTTCCACGATCGTCCCGGTGGTGCCGGGGGGCAGCCGCAGGGAGGTGTCGCGGACGTCCGCGGCCTTCTCGCCGAAGATGGCGCGCAGGAGCTTTTCTTCCGGCGTCATCGGGCTTTCGCCCTTGGGCGTGATCTTGCCCACCAGGATGTCGCCGGCGCGCACTTCCGCGCCGATATAGACGATGCCGGCCTCGTCGAGATTCTTCAGCGCCTCTTCCGAGACGTTGGGAATGTCGCGGGTGATTTCCTCGGGGCCGAGCTTCGTGTCGCGGGCCATGGCCTCGAATTCCTCGATATGGATCGAGGTGAACACGTCTTCCTTGACGATGTTCTCCGAGAGCAGGATCGAGTCTTCGAAGTTGTAGCCGTTCCACGGCATGAACGCGACCAGCACGTTCCGGCCGAGCGCCAGCTCGCCGAGCTCGGTCGAGGGACCGTCGGCGATGATGTCGCCCTTGCGCACCAGATCGCCGACACGCACCAGCGGACGCTGGTTGATGCAGGTGGACTGGTTGGAGCGCTGGAACTTCATCAGGCGATAGATATCGACGCCCGACTTGGAGGGATCAGCCTCCTCGGTGGCGCGGATAACGATACGCGTGGCGTCCACCTGGTCGATCACGCCGGTGCGGCGGGCCGCGATGGCCGCGCCCGAATCGCGGGCGACCACGGCTTCCATGCCGGTGCCGACCAGCGGCGCCTGGGAGCGCACCAGCGGCACCGCCTGGCGCTGCATGTTCGAGCCCATCAGCGCGCGGTTCGCGTCGTCGTTCTCAAGGAACGGGATCAGCGCGGCCGCGACCGACACCAATTGCTTGGGCGACACGTCCATGAAGTCCACGCGGTCCGGCGGCACCAGCAGCACGTCGCCGGCATGACGGCAGACGATCAGGTCTTCCTCGAACCGGCCATCCTTATCGAGCGGGATGTTCGCCTGGGCGACGTGGTACTTCCCCTCCTCCATGGCGGAGAGATAGACCACTTCGTCGGTCACGCGGCTGTCGTGGACGCGGCGATAGGGCGCCTCGATGAAGCCGTACTTGTTGACCCGCGCGAAAGTCGCCAGCGAGTTGATCAGGCCGATGTTCGGGCCTTCCGGCGTCTCGATCGGGCAGATGCGGCCGTAATGGGTCGGATGCACGTCGCGGACTTCGAAGCCGGCGCGCTCACGCGTCAGACCGCCCGGGCCAAGCGCCGAGAGGCGGCGCTTGTGGGTGATCTCGGAGAGCGGGTTGGTCTGGTCCATGAACTGCGAGAGCTGGGACGAGCCGAAGAACTCGCGCACCGCCGCCGCCACCGGCTTCGCATTGATCAGGTCCTGCGGCATCACGGTGTCGATGTCGACGGACGACATGCGCTCCTTGATGGCGCGCTCCATGCGCAGCAGGCCGACGCGATACTGATTCTCCATCAGCTCGCCGACCGAGCGCACGCGACGGTTGCCGAGATGGTCGATATCGTCGATCTCGCCCTTGCCGTCGCGCAGTTCGACCAGCGTGCGGATGACCGCCAGGATGTCCTCGCGGCGCAGGATGCGCACGGTGTCCTCGGCGTCGAGGTCGAGGCGCATGTTCATCTTCACGCGGCCCACGGCCGAAAGGTCGTAGCGCTCGGAATCGAAGAACAGCGAATGGAACATCGCCTGGGCGCTGTCGAGCGTCGGCGGCTCGCCGGGGCGCATGACGCGGTAGATGTCGAACAGCGCGTCCTCGCGCGTGACGTTCTTGTCCACCGCCAGGGTGTTGCGGATATAGGCGCCGGTGTTGACGTGATCGATGTCGAGGATCGGGATCTCGTTGTATCCGGCCTCTTCGAGCACCTTCAGCAGCTTTTCGGTGATCTCCTCGCCGGCTTCGGCATGGATTTCGCCGGTGGCGGTGTTCACCAGGTCTTCCGCGATGAACTGGCCGACCATCTCCTCGTCGGAGATCTTCAGGGCCTTGAGGCCCTTCTCGGCGAGCTGGCGGGCGGCGCGCACGGTGAGCTTCTTGCCGGCTTCGACCACGACTTCGCCGGTGTCGGCGTCGACCAGGTCGGAGACCGCCTTGTAGCCCTTCATGCGCTTGGGATCGAACGGCATGCGCCAGCCGTCCTTCGCCCGCGAATATAGGATCTTCTCGTAGAAGGTGTCGAGGATCTCTTCCGAATCGAGGCCGAGCGCATAGAGCAGGCTCGTCACCGGGATCTTGCGGCGACGGTCGATGCGCGCGTGCACGATGTCCTTGGCGTCGAACTCGATGTCGAGCCAGGAGCCGCGATAGGGAATGATGCGGGCGGCGAACAGGAGCTTGCCCGAGGAATGGGTCTTGCCCTTGTCATGGTCGAAGAAGACGCCCGGGGAGCGGTGCATCTGCGAGACGATGACGCGCTCCGTGCCGTTGACGATGAACGTGCCGTTCATGGTCATCAGCGGGATGTCGCCGGTGTAGACGTCCTGCTCCTTGATGTCCTTGACGGACTTCGCGCCGGTGTCGGGATCGACATCGAACACGATCAGGCGCAGCGTCACCTTCAGCGGGGCGGCGAAGGTCATGCCGCGCTGGCGGCACTCGTCCACGTCGTACTTGGGCTGCTCGAACTCATACTTGACGAATTCCAGCATGGCGGCGCCGGAAAAGTCAGAGATGGGGAATACCGACTTGAACACCGCCTGGAGACCGTCGTCCACGCGCCCGCCCTTCGGCTCCTCGATCTGGAGGAACTGGTCGTAGGATGCCTTCTGAACCTCGATGAGGTTCGGCATCTGCGCGACTTCCTTGATCTTTCCGAAGAATTTGCGGATCCGCTTGCGACCGGTGAACGTTTGCGCCATCTCGATCCTCGTCCGTCCTGGCCCTTGCACGGAACGCGCCCCGACAAGGCATTCGCTCCGGCCCATAAGACCGCCATTGCTCCCGCGACGAAGGGGTTGGGGGCCCGAGAGCCATTCCCCTCCATCTGCAACGGCTCGCCGGGTCGTCGCCCTGAGCGGCGACCGGGAGAACCGTCCTCGACCCTGCCCATCCCGCCGGCCAGACCCCGCCGGGACAGATGAGGCGGCCCCGGGATTCCCGGGGCCGCCTCGCTTTCAAAAGCTCACTTGAGCTCGACCTTGGCGCCAGCCTTCTCGAGCTGGGCCTTGAGCTTCTCGGCCTCGTCCTTGGCGATCCCTTCCTTGACAGGCTTGGGAGCGGCCTCGACGAGGTCCTTGGCTTCCTTGAGGCCCAGGCCGGTGATGGCGCGGACTTCCTTGATGACTTCGATCTTCTTGTCGCCGGCAGCCGCGAGCACCACGGTGAACTCGGTCTGCTCTTCGACCGGAGCCGCAGCGGCGCCGGCCGGGGCAGCCGCAACCGCAACGGCGGCAGCGGCGGAAACGCCCCACTTCTCTTCGAGGAGCTTCGCCAGCTCGGCGGCCTCGAGGACGGTGAGGGAGGACAGCTCGTCAACGAGCTTGGTCAGGTCAGCCATTGTCGTGTCTTCCTAAGATAGGTTCGAAATTCAGGTTTGCGAGATCCAACCGCCTCACGCGGCCTCGTCCTGCTTGGCATAGGCCCCGAACACGCGGGCAAGCTTTGCTGCCGGCGCGGTGGTGAGCTGGGCGATCTTGGTGGCCGGGGCCTGGATAAGGCCGACCAGCTTCGCACGCAGTTCATCCAGGGAGGGCATGGTGGCCAGAGCCTTCACACCATCCGGATTCAGGGCCGTTTTGCCCATCGCGCCGCCGAGGATAACGAACTTGTCGTTGCCCTTGGCAAACTCGACGGCAACCTTCGGCGCTGCCACGGGATCGCTCGAATAAGCGATCAGCGTGGGACCCTTGAGAAGGGTCGCCACGTGGGCAACGTCGGAGCCTTCCAGAGCGATTTTGGCGAGGCGGTTCTTCGCCACCTTCACGGTCGCACCGTTCTGCTTCATCTGCCGACGAAGTTTCGACAGCTGAGCTACGGTGAGGCCGGAATAGTGGGCCACCACGACGACCGAAGTGTTCTGAAACACTTCAGTGAGCGTCGTGACGAGCTGTTGTTTTTCCGCTCGATCCACGTCTGGCTCTCTTTAAGCCTGTGGTGGAACCGAAAGCCGGCTCCACCGGTTGCGCCTTGCCGCTCGTCCGCTTCCCGGAACGTCCACACGTGAACATATCCGCAAGGGATACATCCTCATCAGACATGCCGGCCGCGCACGCGCGACGCTCACATGCCCTGTCCCCTCGGGAACCGGGTCACCGGCCACAAGGCACTGGTTCGAACCGATCTTGTTGCGACACGCGGGTGCGCATCGCGCGAAATCCGGTCTTCCCCGTCTATGCTGGCCCTCCAGAGGACAGCCTCGGGCGAGGTTGTCTGGCGAGGATTAAGCCATGCGAGCATGGCGCCTGCAGTCTCGGACAGGACTCTTGCCTCTCCGATATCCCGGTTCGAGAACCGGCAGATCAGACAGGCAATGAGGCCGGGCGGGCGAACCCTCCCAGCCCCTCCACCCGTTTCCGGGCGGAAGCTCGATCTATTAACGCTGCTGTGTTTCCACACCAGCGAAACATGCCATATAGAGGCTCGGGCGCGACTTGTCACGCCCTTTTCGCATTTTTTGCTTGACCGGCCGAAAATCCTGGCACAGGCGCCTGCGTCGCAGGTCCCGCCCGGCCCCGGCTTGCGGTCAAGAAAAAGGCCGGGCGCAGCGCCCGGCCTCTTCATTCATGCGTGCGGAACGCTCAGGCGCTGAGCACGGTGGAGGGCTCCACCTTGATGCCGGGGCCCATGGTCGAGGACACGGCGACGCGCTGCACATAGGTGCCCTTGGCGCCGGTCGGACGGGCCTTCACCACCGCGTCGACGAAGGCGCGGATGTTCTCGGCCAGCTTCTCGGCCGGGAACGAGGCCTTGCCGATGCCGCCGTGGATGATGCCGGCCTTCTCGACGCGGAACTCCACCGCGCCGCCCTTGGCGGCGGCGACGGCGCCCTTCACGTCCATGGTCACGGTGCCGACCTTGGGGTTCGGCATCAGGCCGCGCGGGCCGAGGATCTTGCCGAGGCGGCCGACCAGCGGCATCAGGTCCGGGGTCGCGATGCAGCGATCGAAGTCGATCGTGCCGCCCTGGATGCTCTCCAGCAGGTCTTCCGCGCCGACGATGTCGGCACCCGCCGCCTTGGCTTCGTCAGCCTTGGCGCCGCGGGCGAACACCGCCACGCGCACGGTCCGGCCCGAGCCGTTCGGCAGGTTGCACACGCCACGGACCATCTGGTCCGCATGGCGCGGGTCCACGCCCAGGTTCAGCGCGACCTCGATGGTCTCGTCGAACTTGGCGGTGGTGCGCTCCTTGAGGAGCGTCAGGGCCTCGTCGAGGCCATAGAGCTTGAGGCGGTCGATGCCTTCGTGAGCTGCGCGGATGCGCTTGCCTTGGTTCGCCATCGTGCTCACCCCTGAACCTGGAGGCCCATGGAGCGGGCCGAGCCTTCGATCATCTGAACGGCCGCTTCCACGGAATCGCAGTTCAGATCCTTCATCTTCTTCTCGGCGATCTCGGCGAGCTGGGCGCGCGTGACCTTGCCGACGAAGGCACCCTTGCCGGGCGTCTTCGAGCCCGAGCCGGGCTTCTTCTTCGTCTCGAGGCCGGCGGCCTTCTTGAGGAAGTAGGAGATCGGCGGGGTCTTCAGCTCGAACGTGAAGGAGCGATCCTGATAGACGGTGATGACGACGGGGATGGGCATCCCCTTCTCTTCCTTCGCCGTCTGGGCGTTGAACGCCTTGCAGAATTCCATGATGTTCAGACCGCGCTGGCCGAGCGCGGGTCCGATGGGGGGCGCCGGGTTGGCGCTGCCAGCCGCAACCTGCAGCTTGACGTAACCGGTGATTTTCTTCGCCATTTCAAAACTCCCGTAACATGGCCGAAGCCGCGCGCGGCGGTTCGGACCGGGGTGCGTGGTGCGGGTCGCAGGAGCGTTTGGCGAGACGCTCCGTCACCTCCCACGCTGGCCGCTCCCCAAGAAGGAGGGGCCGAAAAACCTGTCCGGCCCCGGATCGGAAATCCGGGGCCGGACAGGAAGCGGGTCACATAATGGAATTATCGCGCCGGCGCAAGGGTCGCCGACCGCGAGCCCGGATCGGGCTCAGACCTTCTCGACCTGGCCGAACTCCAGCTCGACCGGGGTCGCGCGGCCGAAGATGGAGACCGCGACCTTGAGGCGCGAGCGCCCCTCGTCCACTTCTTCCACGATGCCGTTGAAGGAAGCGAACGGGCCGTCGGAGACCTTCACCGTCTCGCCGACCTCATAGCTGATGGAGGGCTTCGGCCGCTCGATGCCTTCCTGCACCTGCTGAAGGATGCGCATGGCCTCCTTCTCGGAGATCGGCATGGGCTTGTTGTCGGCGCCGAGAAAGCCGGTGACCTTGGGCGTGTTCTTGATGAGATGGAACGCCTCGTCGGTGAGGTCCATCTTCACCAGCACATAGCCCGGGAAGAACTTGCGCTCGGCGTCCACTTTGCGGCCGCGGCGCACTTCCACCACCTTCTCGGTGGGCACCAGGATCTGCTCGAACAGATCGGTCAGCCCGCGCTGCTCCGCCTGCTCGCGGATCGAATCGGCGACCTTCTTCTCGAAGTTCGAATACGCGTGAACGATGTACCACCGGTAGGACATGGGCGCTCTCAGTGGCCGAGGGTCAGGAGCTGGCTCACGCCGAAGCGCATCACCTGGTCGGCGATAAGGAAGAAGACGGACGCGATCAGCACCATCACGAACACCATGGCGGTGGTGATGAGGGTTTCGCGCCGGGTCGGCCAGGTCACCTTCCGGGTTTCGGTGCGGACCTGCTGAAAGAACTCGGTGGGGCTGATCTTCGCCATGTCGCCTCGGCATCCCCGCGAACCTGCGCCCGCGCGATGCCTTCTCCTCGCTGGCGGCCGCCCGGGGCAAAGGCCCAGGGCCGGCCGTTCCAAAACCATCTCCGCCCGGAGCCGGAGCGCCTTCGCGGAATACGGACCGGGCACTCCCGGCTTCGTGTCGCCGGCAATCGCCGATGCGCCACGGGTCATCCCCTCTTGTGGATCAGGAAATGCGCCGGCTTGCAACTCAAGCCGCGGTGTCTTTCCCGGTCCGCCCGGCCGCCCGCTTTCGCCGCGCCAGACTTTCGCTTGCCCCGAACCTTCGCCGCGCCTGGCAGGAGTGGAGGGACTCGAACCCCCAACCCCCGGTTTTGGAGACCGGTGCTCTAACCAGTTGAGCTACACTCCTAGGCCCACGCAAGCGAGGGGTAAGCACCCCCGCGCCGGGAAAACGACCCAGCGCATCGGGGCCTTGTGTCTAGTCAGCGAAATGGCATCTGTAAAGAGGGCATGGCGGGGGAGCTGCCGGCTATCCCCAGCGAGCGCGGACGGAAAGCGCCGGCGGCTCCGGGCAGACGCGACCCAGGCGCCGGAACGAAAACGGGGGCGCCGGAACGAAAACGGGCCGGCTTCGCAGCCGGCCCGTTCGATCCCGATCGCCGTGCGGCGCAGGATCACTCGATGATGGAAGCGACGACGCCGGCGCCGACGGTCCGGCCACCTTCACGGATGGCGAAGCGCAGCTTCTCCTCCATGGCGATGGGGACGATCAGGGCCACATCCATCGAAACATTGTCCCCGGGCATCACCATTTCGGTGCCCTCGGGCAGCGTGCAGATGCCCGTCACGTCCGTCGTGCGGAAGTAGAACTGCGGGCGGTAGTTGGTGAAGAACGGCGTGTGGCGGCCGCCTTCTTCCTTCGTCAGGATGTAGGCTTCGGCCTTGAACTTCGTGTGCGGCTTCACCGAACCCGGCTTGCACACGACCTGGCCGCGCTCCACGTCCTCGCGCTTGGTGCCGCGCACCAGGATGCCCACGTTGTCGCCCGCCTGCCCCTGGTCCAGGAGCTTGCGGAACATTTCAACGCCGGTCACCGTCGTCTTGGTGGTCGGCCGGATGCCGACGATCTCGACTTCCTCGCCCACCTTGATCACGCCGCGCTCCACGCGACCCGTCACCACCGTGCCGCGGCCCGAGATCGAGAACACGTCCTCGATCGGCATCAGGAACGGCAGGTCCACCGGACGCTCCGGCTGCGGGATGTAGCTGTCCACCGCTTCCATCAGCTTCAGGACCGCGTCATGGCCGAGCTCGGGGGACTTGCCCTCAAGCGCCATCAGCGCCGAACCGTGGATGATCGGGATGTCGTCGCCCGGGAAGTCGTACTTCGACAGAAGCTCGCGCACTTCCATCTCCACGAGCTCCAGAAGCTCGGGATCGTCCACCATGTCGCACTTGTTCAGGAACACCACCAGCGCCGGAACGCCCACCTGGCGCGCCAGAAGGATGTGCTCGCGGGTCTGCGGCATCGGGCCGTCGGCCGCCGAGACCACCAGGATCGCGCCGTCCATCTGCGCCGCGCCGGTGATCATGTTCTTCACATAATCGGCGTGGCCGGGGCAGTCCACGTGCGCATAGTGGCGGTTCGGCGTCTCGTATTCCACGTGCGCCGTCGAAATCGTGATGCCGCGCGCCTTCTCTTCCGGCGCCTTGTCGATCTGGTCGTACGCCGTGAACGTCGCGCCGCCCGCTTCCGCAAGCACCTTCGTGATCGCAGCCGTCAGCGACGTCTTCCCATGGTCAACGTGACCAATCGTGCCGATGTTGCAGTGCGGCTTCGTGCGTTCAAATTTTGCTTTGGCCATCTTCTCTCTCAGTTCTTCGGCGGCGCCGTGTCAGGCTGCAAAAAGGCCGCCGTGGGATAGGGGGTTTCTAAGAAGTTCGCAAGACCCGGCCTGCGCCCGAAGCGCGCAGGTGGCATGCAGAACACCATGCCGGGCGCCGCAGGCGGCGGAGTTTGGCGCGCACGCCCACCCTGATTCGCGCCGCGCCTCCGGTTCCGCCAAGTCGGCCCCGCGTCCGACGCATGAGGACCGCTCGGCCTCACACAAGGGCCTTCTGACGTCGGCGATCTGGAGCGGGTGAAGGGAATCGAACCCTCGTCATCAGCTTGGAAGGCTGTTGCTCTACCATTGAGCTACACCCGCGTGCCGCGCGAAGCGGACGAACCATTTCGGGCGGAGCGAAACACCGATCTTGCGATCCGGAACCCGCGCCCCATTGCCGGACGCGCACCCGGCCGTGCCGCTGCCCGCGCCCGCACGCCCCGTCATGGCGAGCGGCAGCCATAACACAGGAGATTCCACCGCAAAAGCCCCACCTGGGGCCCCAGCCGGATCAATGCACAGCCGCCCGCGCGGGTGCGGGCACGGGATGCGGGGATCGACAGATGGCGCGCGCCAGATGCGCAAGGCGCTTTCGCGGAGCGAGCGTGCGGAGCGAACGCCTTGCGCCGGGCGGGCAATTTTTCGCAAGACGAGCGCTTTTCGCCGGGCGAACGCTTCTCGCCCAGCGGCCCGCGCTTTCAGCAGCGGTCAGTTGACTGAAAAGCGCGCCGCGCTCGTTCACGACGACGGGTGGTGGAGGGGGTTGGATTTGAACCAACGTAGGCAGAGCCAACGGATTTACAGTCCGTCCCCTTTAACCACTCGGGCACCCCTCCACATCGACGCCCGTCGTCTTGCCCCTCACTTGCCAATTTTCGGCTGAGGTTTCAAGCGCTGACCGCAGGCCGGAAGCCGGCCGGGTCCTTTCCGCGCGCCCGAAACAACGTTCCGGGCTCACAAGGATCGGCTTTATGTGAGGGGCTCCGGCACAAGTCAACCGGAAATGAAGCCTCATCCACGGCGCAAGGATAAGGCCGCCTGGGCGGCACGGGACGCGCGCTTGCTCTATAGATAGGGCATGGTGCGGGAGACATCAGGCAAGCTGCGCCCTGCCGCGCCCAGCCGAGGCATTCATGATCGCGTCCCGTATCCTCAAGAGCGCCCGCCTGCCGATCACCTTGCTGGGCCTCGCGCTCGGTTGCGTCACCGCCCAGGCGGCGACGCTCACCGTGCTGACGGCCGGCGCGTTCAAGCCGGTGGTGATGGCGCTGAAAAGCGATTTCGAATCGGCCGGCGGGCACAGCCTGCTTGTGGATAACGACACGGCGGGGGCGCTGGTGAAACGGATCGCCGGCGGCGAGCGGTTCGACCTCGTGATCCTGCCGCCGTCCGCGCTGGAGGCCCTCGCCCGGAGCGGCCGCATCGCCGCCGGGCCGCCCACAGAGGTGGCGCGCGTCGGCATTGGCGTGGCGGTGGCGGCGGGCGCGCCGAAGCCCGACATTTCCACCGTCGCCGCCTTCCGCCAGACGCTGCTGGATGCGCGCAAGGTCGCCTTCATCGACCCGGCCTCGGGCGGATCGAGCGGCCCCTATCTGATCCGCCTGTTCGAACAGCTCGGCATCGCGGAGGAGATGAAGGCGAAGAGCCTGCCGGTGGCCGGCGGCTTGGTGGCGCGCCGCCTCCTCTCCGGCGAGGCGGACCTCGCCCTGCACCAGATCAGCGAGATCCTGGCGGTGAAAGGCGTCGCCCTGGTGGGGCCGCTGCCGGCGGAGATCCAGAACGAGACAATCTATGCCGCCGCCCTCGCGGCCGACACGCCGCATCGCGCCGCCGCCCAGGCGCTGATCGGCGCGCTCGCCGGGCCGAAGGCCGCCGCGGTGCTGGCCCAGACGGGCCTCATGCCGCCGCGCCCCTGAGACCGTCCGGCGGCCGCACCGGCGCGTTTGACGCGGTTTTGCACCCTTGGCCCTTGCGCGCGCAAGCCGGCTCTGACATCGCTGTGGCCATGTCTGATCGGCCAAGCCGCCCCCCGTCCCGTCCCGGCTCCCGCCCCGCCTTCGGCGACAAGGCGGGCAAGCGCCCGTTTCCGCCGCGCCGCCCCCGCAGCGGTGGGCCGCCGCCCAAATGGGAAGGCGACGAGGATGTCGCGTTGCTCTACGGCTGGCACACGGTGACCGAGGCGCTGGCCAATCCCAAGCGGCGGTTCCGCAAGATCCTCGCCACCGAGAACGCCATCAACCGCCTGGCGGAAGAGGGCTTCAAGCTGCCCATCGCGCCGGACATGGTGCGGCCCGGCGACATCGACAAATTGCTGGGCCCGGATGCGGTCCACCAGGGCCTGCTGGCGCATTCCGACCACCTGCCCTCCCCGTCCCTGCGCCAGGCGGCGAAGCACGACCTCGTGCTGGTGCTCGACCAGATCACCGACCCGCACAATGTGGGCGCCATCGTGCGCTCGGCGGCGGCGTTCGCGGTGGGCGCCATCATCACCACCGCCCGCCACAGCCCGCCGGCCACCGGCGTGCTGGCGAAGAGCGCCTCCGGCGGGCTGGAGCACGTGCCGTTCTGCCTCGTCACCAATCTCTCCCGCGCCCTGACCGAGCTGAAGGAGAACGGCATGCTGGTGGTGGGCCTCGACAGCGAGGGCGAAGCCGACCTCGAGGACACCAAGCTGCGCGCCCCGCTCGCTTTGGTGCTCGGCGCCGAGGGCAAGGGCCTGCGCCAGCTCACCCGCGAGACCTGCGACGTGCTCGCCCGCATCGACCTGCCGGGCGCCATCAAGAGCCTGAACGTCTCCAATGCCGCCGCGCTCTCGCTCGGTATCGCGCGGCGCGCGCTGAAGAAAGCCGGCTGAGTTTTTCTGTCCGCCGGCCGTCCTGTTGCGTGCGGCGCACCATATTTCGCCTTTGCACCTAAGACCATTTGCCAATCGCACGCGCGATCAAGCTCGGTCATCTTTCTCCCATGGCGTAACAGCGCCGGTTCGATTCAATCCGCGCGCCAATGACGCGGAACGGCAAGACTTGGAGGAAATGCCGCTTCGGCCCCGTGCCGGAGCCGTGGCTCGTTCCCGCAGGATTGCCCAGTCGCGCCGCGCCCGCGCCGCCAGATCCGCCTCCCCACGGGGAGGACCGGCGATCCTTGAGGGAGGAAGACTTCATGACTGTCACGACTGCGGGGCCCGTCGCCAAGGGCGTGCCGATGACCCGGGAGGAGAAGAAGGTCATCTTCGCCTCGTCCCTGGGCACGGTTTTCGAATGGTATGACTTCTATCTGTACGGCTCGCTCGCGGCCATCATCGGCGCCCAGTTCTTCAGCGCCTATCCCCCGGCAACCCGCGACATCTTCGCGTTGCTGGCCTTCGCCGCCGGCTTCCTGGTGCGTCCCTTCGGCGCCCTGGTGTTCGGCCGCCTCGGCGATCTCGTCGGGCGCAAATATACCTTCCTCGTCACCATCCTGATCATGGGCCTGTCGACCTTCATCGTCGGCATCCTGCCCAATGCGGCCACCATCGGCTTTGCCGCCCCCGTGATCCTCATCGCGCTGCGCCTGCTGCAGGGCCTCGCGCTCGGCGGCGAATACGGCGGCGCGGCGACCTATGTGGCGGAACATGCGCCCCAGGGCCGTCGCGGCTTCTACACCTCGTGGATCCAGACCACGGCCACGCTCGGCCTGTTCCTGTCGCTGATCGTCATCCTCGTCACCCGGACCGTGGTGGGCGAAGCCGACTTCGCGGCCTGGGGCTGGCGCGTGCCGTTCCTGATCTCCATCGCTTTGCTCGGCGTGTCGGTGTGGATCCGTCTGACCCTGAACGAATCCCCCACCTTCAAGCGCATGAAGGAAGAAGGCACGGGCTCCAAGGCCCCGCTGTCGGAAGCCTTCGGCGAGTGGCGGAACCTGAAGTTCGTCATCATCGCGCTGCTCGGCCTCACCGCCGGCCAGGGCGTGGTGTGGTACACGGGCCAGTTCTACGCCCTGTTCTTCCTGCAATCGATCCTGAAGGTCGACGGCTACACCGCCAACCTGCTGATCGCCTGGTCGCTCGTGCTCGGCACCGGCTTCTTCGTGTTCTTCGGTTGGCTGTCGGACAAGATCGGCCGCAAGCCGATCATCCTCGCCGGCTGCCTGATCGCCGCCTCCTGCTACTTCCCGCTGTTCAACATGATCACCACCGCGGCCAATCCGGCCCTGGAAAAGGCGATCACGTCGGTGAAGGTGGCGGTGGTCGCCGATCCCGCGACCTGCGGCAGCCTGTTCAACCCGGTCGGCACCCGCGTCTACACCGCCCCGTGCGATCTGGCGCGTGACTTCCTCGCCAAGTCTTCGGTGCGCTACACCACCGAGGCGGCGCCCGCCGGCACGCCCACCACCATCCGCATCAACGACGCGGTGGTGCCGTTCGGTCCGGACTTCGGCAAGGCCACCACGGCCGCGCTGCAGGCCGCGGGCTATCCCAAGGCGGGCGATGCGAACATCGTCAAGATGGCGCATCCGTTCGACATCTTCCGTCCGCAGCCGGCCGCCGTCATCGGCATCCTGTTCGTGCTGGTGATCTTCGTGACCATGGTGTACGGGCCGATCGCTGCGGCGCTGGTGGAATTGTTCCCCACCCGCATCCGCTACACCTCCATGTCGCTGCCGTACCACATCGGCAACGGCTGGTTCGGCGGCCTGCTGCCGGCCACCGCCTTCGCCATGGTGGCCGCGACCGGCGACATCTATTACGGCCTCTGGTACCCGATCGTCATCGCTTTGATGACCTTCGTCATCGGCCTGCTGTTCGTCCCCGAGACCAAGAACCGGAACCTCGACGACTGGCACTCGCACTGAGCCAAGCTCTCCGGCGGCCGGCCCCCTGGGGCCGGCCTTGGGGGGATGACCGGCTGCCCCGGTCCTCCCTCCGCGACGGCCCCGCCCCGGCGGGGCCGTCTGCGTTTGCGCTCCCCACTTGCGAGCGCGCGCCTCTGGGGACCGTGACGCCGACATCTTGTTCCCGCCGCCCGGCGCTGATAGGCATGGCGCGGATGGCCCCGGCACCGATCCGCCGCGGGCCGCAGGCCGGTTTAGCTCAGCGGTAGAGCAGCGGTTTTGTAAACCGAAGGTCGGGGGTTCAATCCCCTCAACCGGCACCATTTTATGTAAAAAATTACTTTTACTTCAGATACTTGCCTGACCTCCAGTTATTCCAGCCCACAAATCGGCCCACAAACTCGCCCGACTGCGCGCTCAGAGGAACTTTGGGATGGCGCGAGACAGACCGGATTGCGACGCCGTCGGTCGGGGGTGCCTGTCGTTGCGACGTAGCCAGCGTGAATGGCGTGCCCGTTGAAATGCGCTCCGCCTCAGACCGATCAGCACGTCGCGCTCCGAACGCTCAAACCACCCATACACATCGGCCACATTGCGGCGAAAAGCTTTCCGGGCCTCGGGGCATCCGTGTTTCAGGTCGCGCAGACTCCTGCCGTCTCGGCATTCATGCTCGGCTATTCACGCGTCCCGCGATCTAGCTTAAGCGTGGGATTCGCACAATGAATGCTGACAGGCGATCCATGCTGGCCGATTTTCAGGACGTAGCCCATCGCCTTTGGGATGAAATTGCCGATTTCGAGCAGACCCAGTCCGGCTCCGCCGTGACCCACCTCATGGGCGCGCTGTGCAAGCGGGTGGGCGCGTGGAATGCCACATGGGCCGGCGCCATCCGGGTGAACGACGCGCCGGACGGCGATCCGCTTCAAGGGTGGCGCGTCGCCGCGGTTCAGGCGCTGCATCCGGTCGAGCCGCACCCGGATGAAACCCACTTCAGGGAAATCCTCGATGTGTGGGACCGTCGAGAGATCGACCCCTCTTTCCTGCTGCCGCTTAAGCAGGTGGGCGCCTTCAGAAGCTATTCGCTGCGGCGCGAGTTGCCGCGCAGCTGGTTTTCATCGGACTTCTACAAGCGCCATTACGCTTCCGTGGGCACGCGCGACGCTGTATTCGTCGCCTTTCCGCTCAACGATGATTGCGAGTCGCATTTCGGCTTCTATTCCAGAACAACCTTCCAGGACCAGCATATTGCAGAATTGATCTACGCGTTGCGCGGCATAAAATGGTTTCACCGCCACTTGATGTTGAGCAACGGCTTGTTTCTGGCGAAAGAATTGCTCACGCCCGCGGAGCGCAAGGTCTTGCGCCTTCTGCTCACCAAGGCGTCGGAAGCCGAGATCGCGCGCGCTCTGGACCTCTCGAAGGCAACGGTGCACCAGCGGGTCACAAGTATATTTCGGAAGTTCGGTGTTTCCAGCCGCGCAGCACTGATGAGCCTGTGGATCCAAAGTGCAAGCTGAAACCCCACGGCTAATCGTATCCTCTATTTAGAGGAATGGTGGAAATTACCCTACGATACTATGCTTCGCCGACAACGCTGCGCGAGGGTGGCTAGCGACACTCGCCTGTGGCATGGGGGCTGGGATGGCGGGGCTGATGGGGGGTGCTGGAGCGAACGTTCCGCACCAAAGTGTTCTTTCGCGGCGCGCGATTGCGCTGCTATCCGGCTCGGCATTGGTTTTCGCTTCTGGTCCGGTTCTGGCTCAAGCATTGCCCACCGGCGGCAGCGTCTCGTCTGGGCAGGCAGCCATCTCGTCTTCCTCGGGATCGAGCATGCTCATCACCCAGGGGTCGCGCACCGCCATTATCAATTGGGGCAGCTTCTCCATCGGTGCCGGAAACAGCGTGCGCTTCGAAAATGGCGCCGGCGCCACGCTCAACCGCGTCACCGGCCTCTCCCGCTCGCAGATCGATGGCGTGCTTTCCGCGACCGGCAGCGTCTATCTGGTCAATCCCAACGGCATCACCGTCGGGCCCGGCGGCCAGGTGACCACGGGCGGCTCGTTCGTGGCCTCGACGCACGATGTCTCCGATGCCGCGTTCCATGCCGGCGGGGCAATGACCTTCCGGGGATCAAGCAAGGCCAGCGTGATCAATTACGGCACCATCGGCGCGCTGGGCGGCGATGTGGCGCTGATCGCCCGGAAGGTGGAGAACGCCGGCACCATCACAGCGCCCAACGGAACGGTAGGGCTGGCGGCCGGCTATGAAGTGCTGGTGCGCGATGCCGCGCTTTCCGACGGCAAGTTCGTGGTGAAGGTGGGCGGGGCCCATACCGAAGCGAAGACCTCCGGCGTCATCAAGGCCGCCGAGGTGGAGCTGAAGGCCAATGGCGGAAACGTCTATGCGCTGGCCGGCAACACGCACAGCCTCACCAAGGCCACCGGCGTCGCCAGCAAGGGCGGGCGCATTTTCCTCACAGCCGGCGCGGGTGGCACCGTCACCGCCACCCAGAAGATGGTGGCGCGCTCCACGCCCACGGGAGGACGAGCGAAGGGCGGCGAGATCCGCGTCTCCGGCGGCAAGGTGACGATCGCGGGCAAGCTGGATGCCCGGGGCGAGGGCGATAAGGGCGGCACCATCGTCGCCACCGCCCGCGAGATCGAACTGGCGGCGGGCGCCGATCTGGACGTGTCCGGATCCGCGGGCGGCCTGGTGCTGGTGGGCGGCGACTATCAAGGCGGCAAGGACGCGGCGACAAAATATCTGTCGGAGACGGTGGCCAACGCCGAGACGGTGACGGTGGCGCCCGGCGCCCGCATCCGGGCGGACGGCACGCAAGGGGCCGGCGGCCAGGTGGTGGTGTGGTCCGATTCGCATACCAGCTTCCAGGGCTCTCTTTCCGCCACGGGCGCCGGCACGGCTGCCGGCGGCGATGCGGAAGTCTCCGGAAAGGCGGTGCTGGATTTTCGCGGCACGGCGGACCTGCGCAGCGAAGGCGGCAGCTTCGGCACATTGCTGCTCGATCCCTACGACCTGACCATTTCGGCGGGAACCAGTTCCGGCATGTCCGGCTTCGATGCCGGCGCCGATAACAGCATCCTCAATGTGACCACCCTTACCGCCGCCCTTGCCGGCGCGAACGTGGTGGTGACAACTGGAAGCAATGGTTCGCAGGCGGGCAACATCACGGTGGCCACGCCCATCGCCTGGAGCGCGAACAGCGTGCTGACGCTGACCGCGGCGGACAGCATCCTGATCAATGCGGATATCACCGCGACCGGCGCGACGGCGGGAGTGGCGCTGAACTTCGGCGGCAACTACAGCCTGAACAATGGCGCGCGCGTCACCCTTTCGGGCGCGTCCGCCTCCTTCACCACCAATGGCTCCGCTTATACCTTGATCCATGACGCCACCGGCCTTCAGGCCATGGGAACCAGCGGCCTCTACGCTCTTGGCAACGACATCGACGCCTCGGCCACGGCGGGCTGGAACGCCGGTGCCGGCTTCGCGCCCATTGGGACCTTCACCGGAACATTCACCGGCTTGAACCACGTCATCGACGGGCTCACCATCAACCGCCCTTCCACCGACAGTGTCGGCCTGTTCGGCTCCGCGACCGGCGTGACCATCAGCAATGTCGGCCTGAGCAACAGCCGCGTCACCGGCCGCGTCGGGGTCGGCGGACTCGTTGGTGGCCTGACAGGAGGCTTGGTTAGGCTCGCTTTCAGTGACGGTATTATCAGCGCGCAGGATAATGTCGGCGGGCTGGTCGGCGTCGTCTATGATGGTGGGATCGTGGCGGATTCCTACACCCTCGGCACTGTCTCCGGAGGCACCAGGGTCGGTGGCCTCGTAGGATTGCTGAACGGGACCTTTTCCCCGGTCTCTATTTCCGGATCCCATAGCCAAGCGAGCGTTGCCGGGACCTCGCAGGTCGGGGGCCTGTTGGGCTATGCCTTGGGCAGCTCTTCCTCGGCGTTTGTCAGCAACAGTTACAGTGTCGGGAGCGTCACCGGCAGCAGCAATGTCGGCGGGTTGATCGGTGATGCGCGGGGAAGCATTTCGAATGTCTACAGCACCGGCCGCGTTTCAGGCTCATCGTCGGTCGGTGGGCTGCTTGGCATGGGCTTCGCTTCGATCAGCAACGCCTATTGGGACGTCGACAGCTCGGGTACGAGCAATGCCGTGGGCGCGGGCAGCGGCACCGGCATTACCGCGATCTACAGGTCTTCCGCGACGCCGAATGCATTCGCGCAGGCCACCTATGCCGGATTCGACTTCGCCAACACCTGGTACATGATCGAGGGCTCGACGAGGCCCTTCCTGCGTTCGGAATATTCCACCACCATCACCAACGCGCACCAGCTCCAGTTGATGAGCATGAATCTTGGCGCCAGCTACACGCTGGGCGCCAATATCGATCTCTCCGTCCTGCAGCAGCCCGCACAGATGTGGAGCAGCGCGGGCTTTTCGCCAGTCGGGTCGATGGCAACGCCCTTCACCGGGAGCCTGAATGGCGCGGGCCATACGCTGGCCGATCTCTATATCAATCGGCCGAGTGCCGATTATACCGGCTTGTTTGGCGCCATGGGGAACGCCACGATCTCCAATATCGGATTGCTCGGTGGCTCCGTGGTGGGACGGGGGCAAGTGGGTGGCATTGCGGGTTACGCTGGCAACTCAAATCTTCTGCAAGTATATTCCAACGCCGCAATCTCCGGGTACAACTTTACTGGTGGACTTCTGGGAGAAAGCTGGATCGGAAGCATCGTCAATTCTTACGTGACGGGTTCGGTCTCTGCTCTCGGCTCCACAGGCGGGATTATAGGCTATGCGGAGGCAACCACACTTTCCGGCGTCTATGCGTCTGGCTACGTCTCCGGCGGTGTCGGAGGAGGGCTTATCGGTGTTTTTGGCTACTCCCCCACATTGATGAATGTCTACTGGGATAGTCAAACGACAGGACGCTCGACCAGTGTCGGCGGCGGCGTTACGCTTCCGGGCGGCACGGCGCTTACGACGGCCCAATTGCAGGGCACCTTGCCCGCGGGCTTCGACCCCACGGTTTGGGGCACGGGACCGGGATTGTATCCCTATCTGAAGGCATTCTACGGGGCGGGCGAGGTGCCCGTCGCCATTTCCGGCATGGCCTATACGGACAGCGGCACGACGGCCTCCAAGGGCGCGGGCGTCACGGTCATGGCCGGCGGCACTCAGGTCGGGCGCGCGACCAGCGGCGCCAACGGTTATTATTACGTCTTGTCCGCGCCCGGCTTCACCGATCCCGGCACGGGCTTCCTCGCCTATACATCCTCGTCCGCCAGCTATGGCGGCGCCTCGTCGGGCCTGAATCTGTGGGGCAATACCCTGCGCGTCGCCACGGGCGCCACGACGAATTCCGCCATGCAAAACGCCCTCGCGGGGGCCTATGGCTCGAATACGGCCGTGGGCACGCTGCTGAGCGGGCTCGCCAATCTCGACGTCTCGGCCTCCGGAGCCTTCGCCGTGGATACGGCCGTCACTCGCACCGGCACCGTTGGCATCGCCGCGGGCGGCGATCTCGAGGTCGCGACGACGGGCACCGTCCAGGGCGGAGGCAATGTCACCTTGTCCGGCAGCCACTTCGTCAACCTGCGTGGCGCGGATGCGGTGGCAAGCACCGGCGGGCGCTGGCTGGTCTATCTGCCGGGCTCCACAGGCAATACCTACGGCGACCTCGACAGTGCCAATTACGCGGTCTGGAACCGGACGCTGGCGGACGGGGCGGTGGCGCAGAGCGGCAATCGCTATGTCTTCGCCGTCCAGCCCACAGTGACCATCACGGCGGATGCGGCAACCAAGACCTATGGCGATGCCGTGGCCCCCACGGCCTACACGCTGTCCGGCGAAACGGCCGGGGTGGCCGGCGCCTATCTCGGCATCGACAGCGGCGCCTTCACCGCCGGCCCGACCCTCGCCAGCACCGGCGGTGCCGCAGGAGCCGATGTCGGCGGCTACACCATCACCGCCTCGGGCGCCACCACGGACCTGGGCTTCGCCATCACCTATGGCGCCGGCACCCTGACGGTCGATCCGGCCACGCTCATCGTTACGGCGGACGATGGCACCCTGGTCTATGGAGATCCGGTGCCGACGCTGGGCTACGGCGCCTCGGGCTGGAAGAACGGCCAGACGGACAGCTTGCTGACCGGCGTCAGCGTGACCACGGACGCGACCTCCACCTCCGACGTGGGAACGAGCTACACCACCAGCGCTTCCGGAGGCACCCTTTCCGGCGCCGCCACGGGGAATTATGTCTTCTCCTACGTGGGCGGCAGCCTCTCCGTGACGGCCCGCCCCCTGACCATCGCCGCCGACGGCCAGAGCATGGTCTATGGCGATACGGTGCCGGGGCTGACCTATGTGATCGGCGGCGGCGGGTTGGTGAACGGCGACATGCTCTCCGGCGCGCTGGCCACAACAGCGTCTTCCACGACGGGCGTCGGCCTCTACGGCATCACGCAAGGCACGCTGGCTGCGTCACCAAATTATGCGCTGACCTATACCGGGGCAAACGTCTCCGTGACAGCCCGCCCCCTGACCATCACCGCCGATGGCCAGAGCATGGTCTATGGCGATACGGTGCCGGGGCTGACCTATGTGATCGGCGGCGGGTTGGTGAACGGCGACATGCTCACCGGCGCGCTGGCCACAACCGCCTCCTCCACGACCGGCGTCGGCCTCTACGGCATCACGCAAGGCACGCTGGCTGCGTCAGCAAATTATGCGCTGAGCTATACCGGGGCGAACGTTTCGGTGACGGCCCGCCCCCTGACCATCACCGCCGATGGCCAGAGCATGGTGTATGGCGAAACGGTGCCGGGGCTGACCTATGTGATCGACGGCGGCGGGTTGGTGAACGGGGATATGCTCACAGGCGCGCTGGCCACGACGGCATCTTCCACGACGGGCGTCGGCCTCTACGCCATCACGCAAGGCACGCTGGGGGCCTCGGCCAATTATAGTCTGGGCTATAACGGGGCGAACGTTTCGGTGACGGCCCGCCCCCTGACCATCACCGCCGACGGCCAGAGCATGGTCTATGGCGAAACAGTGCCGGGGCTGAGCTATGTGATCGGCGGCGCAGGCCTCGCGAACGGGGATATGCTCACCGGCGCGCTGGCCACGACGGCATCTTCCACGACGGGCGTCGGCCTCTACGGCATCACGCAGGGCAGCCTCGCAGCCTCGGCCAATTATAGCCTGACCTATACCGGGGCGAACGTTTCGGTGACGGCCCGCCCCCTGACCATCACCGCCGACGGCCAGAGCATGGTGTATGGCGAAACGGTGCCGGGGCTGAGCTATGTAATCGGCGGCGCTGGCCTGGTGAACGGCGACATGCTCTCCGGCGCGCTGGTCACATCCGCCTCGTCCACGACGGGCATCGGCCTCTATGGCATCACGCAAGGCAGCCTCACAGCCTCGGCCAATTATGGCCTGACCTATACGGGCGCAAACCTCTCCATCACGCCGCGCCCGCTTTCGGTGACGGCAGATAACCAGAGCATGGTCTATGGCAACGCCGCGCCGGCGCTGACATATGTCGTCGGCGGCGCGGGCTTGGTAAATGGCGATACGCTGACCGGCGCGCTGGCGACGAGCGCCGCGTCCACGTCCGACGTGGGCACCTACGTCATCGAACAGGGTGCGCTCGCCGCCTCGTCCAACTATGCGGTCGGCTATGGGGCGGGGGTGGTCAGCGTGATACCGCGGGCGATCGCGGTGGCCGCCATCAATCAGCAGCGACCGGTGGGGACTGCCAATCCGGTCTTCACCTACACCCTCGGGGGCCTTGGCCTGGTGAATGCCGACGCGCTCTCGGGCGCGCTTGCGAGCCCGGCAGATGCGCGTTCGGCAATGGGGCAATATCCGATCCTTCAGGGAACGCTCGCCGCCACGGCCAATTATGCGCTGGCCTATTTGCCCGGCGTGCTGACAATCATCGGCGATAACCAACCCGGCGCGACCACCTTCGTGGAGACAACCGCGCCGGACCAGTTCATCGCAACCCTCGACACCAAAGATCTCGTCTCCCTCCTGTACCAACCTGCCTCGCCGCCCGTCGTCGCCCAATGCGGCGCCTCGTCGGGCGACCCGTGCGGGCTTCTGCCCACCGCCGCCAACTTGCCCAGCGGCCGCTGGCTGAGCTTCCGGAGCCAGTGACGAGATGCCCTTCTCCTGGCGCAACCTAACGATGCACGGCGCATTCCGCGTGACCGCCATGGGCGCCCTGCTGCTGCCGGCGCCTGCCTTGGCGCAGGTGATCGCCCCCATCGAGCGCAACCTCCCGCCCGTGATCTCCGGCCAGGGGCGCCTCGTGATCGGCCCTCAGGACCTGTCGGGGAGCCCGGACGACACGACGCTGGGCGTGCGGCTTTCGGGGCTGGCGCTGATCGGCGCCAAAGAGGCCGTGGTTGGGCGCGGCGGCCGCGGCATCCGCATCGGTGCCATTGGCGATATCTCCCATTCGGCCCTGGAACAGGCGCTCTTGCCTTTCATCGGCCGGCCCCTGTCGCGCAAGCTGATTGCGGACATCCAGGCCGCCATCGCCAAGGTCTATCGCGAGGCCGGCTATCCCTTCGTGTCGGTGACACTGCCGCCGCAAGAAGTCACATCCGGCGTGCTGACGCTGCGCGTGGTGGAGTTCCGAACGGGCGCGGTGAAGGTGTCCGGCGCGGAAGCGGGCACGGACGCGGATCTCGCAGGCCGGGTCCGCGCGGCGCCGGGACAACGCATCTCGGTGGACGCGCTCGATGAGGACCTCGCCTGGCTCAACCGCTATCCCTATCGCTCGGTGAACGGCGTGTTCGCGCCCGGCGACGACCTTGGCCTCAGTACACTGACCCTGGAGGTGACGCCGCAGAAGCCCTGGCAGGCGTTCGCCGGCTGGTCCAACACCGGCACCCATGCCACTGGGTTCGACCGCTATTTCGCCGGCTTCGGTGCCGCATTGGTGGGCATGCCGCAGAGCTTCCTGTCGTATCAGGTCACCGGAAGCCCGAACTTCTGGAGCAACCCCAGCAGCGTCGGCACCGGTCCGGAGCAGCCGAGCTACTACAGCCAGGCGGGGCGGCTTGTGATCGCCACGGGCACGCGGCAGAGCATCGAGATCGTGCCCAATTACGTGGCCACGCGCCAGATTGTCCCCCTGAGCGACTTCACCTACGATAACGCCACGCTCGAAATCCCGGTCTATTATCGCATTGCCGTCTCCAATCTGCTGCCGACCCTCTATGCCGGCGACCTTCTTCTGGGGGCCACCGGCAAGACCGTGTCGCGCACCAGCTATTTCGGGACAGCGGACATCGGCGGGGCGCAGGCGGACCTGTTCGAACTGGTGGCCGGCTGGTCGGTGTCGCGCGCCGACCCCTATGGCACCACCAGCCTGGAGCTGAAGCTGGTGGGCAACCCCGGCGGGGTGATCGGCGGCAATGACGGACCACAATGGAGCATCTATAGCGGCGGCCGGGTCACGGACATCACCTATGCCTACGGCCAGGCGGACCTGGCACGGGTGACGCGGCTGTCCGGAGGCTTCAACTGGGTCAGCCAGATCACGGGTCTTGCGGCGGGCCAGCCGCTGCCGGACACCGAGCAACTGAGCCTCGGCGGGTTCTATGCGACGCGCGCCTACACACTGGACGACGGAACGGTGGATACCGGCCTTGTCTGGCGCAACGAACTGCGCACCCCCACTTTCGAGCTGCTGCCCGCGCTCGGCGTCGGGGGCATGAGCGATCAGGTCTCGCCTTATGCGTTCCTCGATGCCGGCTGGGGCCGCACCTACGGCTATGAGGGCCTGCTCGGTCCCGTGGGACGTCAGGACTATTCGCTGGCGGGGCTCGGCGCCGGCGTCGACTACACTCTCGGCCGAAACTTCACCGTGAGCCTTGTGGCCGGCATCGCGCTTACTGACGCCATCTACACGCGAGCCGGGGATGCCAACGTGCAAGCGCGGGTCTATGTGAGCTACTGAGCGGAGCGATCGCGTCAGGCCCAAAGGGGCCGCCGGGAACGCCTAACCCGCCATGCGCTCACGATAGGCGAAAGCAGGGGTGCGGCGCCTTCTGGCGAAAACGCAGGGCTCAGCCCCTCGGGCGTGCCCTCAACCGGCACCAACCCCGCCCGATCAGCCGATCCGCTTGCGCGCGCCATGAACGGCAGCTGCGGGCGAATTGCGTCCGGCTGCGCCGGTCGGCGCGGGCGAAATGGTCGCGCGCGCCGCGGCCCGGAGGGCACGGTTCCCACGCAAACCGGCGCGAAGGGAAAATAGGTCAAGCTTTTTCACTTTTCCTGCCCCGCAAGCTCAGCTAATCGAAGCATGGGGTGTGCCGTCTTTCCACGGCACGCGGGACGGAAACGGGGAGAGCGGCGGACAGGGCCTGTTGCGCGCGGCACATGCGGCTGAAGCGCAATGTTAACCCCGGCTTGCCAGTCTCTGCCCGCGAAGCTCCTTGGGGGCGCGAAGAAAGAGGCCGGCATGATGCCCAAACTGTTCAAGACCCTGGCGCTGACCACCCTGCTTCAGGTCGGCGCCTTCGCGTTCGGTTCCTATGCCATGGCGCAGTCCACGCCGGTGCCGCAGCGCGGCGTTCCGGGCGCGACGCTCGATATCGGCGACCAGCCGGGCCTCGTCCCGCCCGCGGACGACGAGGTCAACATGGACCCGGCCTACAAGCGCCAGCCGGTCTATTTCCGCACCACCGAGCCGCCGGGCACCATCATCATCAGCACCGACGACAAGTTCCTGTATCTGGTGGAAGGCAACAACCGCGCGCTGCGCTACGGCATCGGCGTCGGCCGCGACGGCTTCACCTGGAAGGGCCTCGTCACCGTGGTGCGCAAGGCCGAATGGCCCGATTGGACGCCTCCGGCCGAAATGATCCAGCGCCAGCCCTATCTGCCGCGCTTCATGGCCGGCGGCCCGGGCAATCCCATGGGCGCGCGCGCGCTCTATCTCGGCGGCACGGTCTACCGCATCCACGGCACCAACCAGCCCGATACCATCGGCTATGCGGTGTCCTCCGGCTGCTTCCGTCTGGTGAACAGCGAGATCATCGACCTCTACACCCGCGTTCCCGTGGGCACGAAGGTTATCGTGCGCCAGGCGGTCACGCTCTGATCCACGGCACCGCGCGTGCCGCAGCGACGGCCGCCGCACCCCGCGGCGGCCGCTTCTTCCTTCCAATCACCTCAATGGGGCGGGATTCATGAAGACACTCCTGGCGTTGCTGACCGGCGCCGTCGTGGCGCTGTCGGCGCACGGCGCGAGCGCGCAGACGCTCAAGGCGGTCAAAGATCGCGGCGAGCTGGTGTGCGGCGTCAGCCGCGGCCTGCCCGGCTTCTCCAATCCGGATGCGACCGGCAAATGGACCGGCTTCGACGTTGATTTGTGCCGCGGCATCGCCGCCGCCGTGCTGAACGATTCCTCCAAGGTGAAGTTCGTGCCGCTGAACGCCGAGGAGCGCTTCACCGCGCTCAAGGACGGCAAGGTGGACGTGCTCTCGCGCAATTCCACCTGGACCTTGCAGCGCGAAGGCGAACTCGGCCTGCTGTTCGGCCCGATCACCTATTATGACGGCCAGGGCTTCATGGTGCGCTCGGCCCGCAAGATCACCTCGGCGGTGGAACTGGACAATTCCAAGGTCTGCGTCCAGGCCGGCACCACCGGCGCCGGCTATGCGACCGACTATTTCGCCGCGAACAACATGAAGCTCGAGCTGATCTCCCTGCCCTCCTCCGACGAGGTCGTGAAGGCCTATGAGAGCGGCAAGTGCGACACCATCACCACCGACGTATCGCAGCTCTATTCGCTGCGCCTCGTGATGGCCAAGCCCGGCGACCATATCGTCCTGCCCGACGTGATCTCCAAGGAGCCCCTCGGCCCCGTGGTGCGCCAGGGCGACGACCAGTGGTTCAACGTGGTCAAGTGGACCCACTATGCGATGCTGAACGCCGAGGAACTGGGCGTGAACAGCGGCAATCTCGACCAGGCGCTGAAGTCCGAGAAGCCGGACGTGAAGCGCCTCGTGGGCACCGACGGAAACTACGGCGAGCAGATCGGCCTCACCAAGGATTTCGCGGTGCGCATCGTCAAGGCGGTCGGCAATTACGGCGAAGTGTTCGAACGCAACGTGGGCGCCGGCTCCAAGCTCGGCATTCCGCGCGGCATCAACCAGCTCTGGAGCACCGGCGGCATCCAATACGCCCCGCCGGTACGCTGAGCCTTCCGAAAACCGCTCCGCCGCTCGCTCGACCCTGAGCGGCGGGGCGCCCTTACGTCAACGATGGGAAATGCCCGGCCTGCGTCCGCATTCGCCCGAGCGCCCCTGATCCGGTGGCGCGAAGCTTGTGACGCGAAGGGACCCGCACGGGTCCAGCCCGCCTCGACAAGCGCGGCGCGGGCCGATACGAAAGGCGCGGGTGCTGTGCCGGCACCGCAAGAAGGGGTCGCCGCGCGACCGTCCGCATGAGCGAACCCAACCGCCCCCTCGAGAAGATCGCCTTCGTGGCCAGCGACACCACCGAGGCCCGGGCCGCCCGCACGCGCCTGATCCAGCGCTATGGCGACGTTGCCGAAGCCGATGCGGACGTGATCGTCGCGCTCGGCGGCGACGGGCTCATGCTCCAGACCATGCACGCCTTCCGCGACCGCGGCGTGCCGATCTACGGCATGCATCGCGGCTCGGTCGGCTTCCTGATGAACACCTATCGCGAGGACGCCTTGCCGGAACGGCTCGCGGCCGCCCAGCATGTGGTGATCCATCCCCTGATCATGGAAGCCGTGGACCGCGCCGGCGTGCGGCACCAGGCCCCCGCCATCAATGAAGTGGCCTTGCTGCGCCAGACCTATCAGGCCGCCAAGCTGCGCGTGTCGATCGACGGCAAGGTACGCCTGGAGGAGCTGATCTGCGACGGCATGATCGTCGCGACACCCGCCGGGTCCACCGCGTATAATCTTTCCGCCCATGGGCCGATCCTGCCGCTGAGCACCGCCTTGCTCGCCATCACGCCCATCTCGCCCTTCCGTCCCCGCCGCTGGCGCGGGGCGCTGGTGCCGGACAAGGCGCGCATCGACATTTCGGTGCTCGAACCGGAAAAGCGCCCGGTCAGCGCGGTGGCGGATCATTACGAGGTGCGCGATATCGTCAGCGTCTCCGCGCGGCTCGACCCCACGTCCTCCATGGACATGCTGTTCGATCCCGACCACAGCCTGGACGAGCGCATCCTGCGCGAGCAATTCGTCTACTGATTTTGACCAGCGCGCCCCGGCGCGGCCCGAGAATAGAGTGAAATGGTCTTTTCCTCCGTTACATTCCTCTATTATTTCCTGCCCGCCTTCCTGGTCTGCTATTTCGCGACCCCGGGCATTCGGGCGAAGAACTTCGTCCTGCTCGCCTTCTCCCTGGTGTTCTATGCCTGGGGCGGCCTGTTCAACCTGCTCGTGCTCGCCGCCTCCATGCTGGGCAATTTCATCCTGGCGCAGGTGCTGGGCGCGCGCCCGCCGGGCAAGCGGCTGCCCATGCTGGCGCTCGCCGTGGCGCTCAATCTCGCCGGGCTGATCGTATTCAAATATGCCGGGTTCCTGGCCGAGAACCTGAACGTGCTGCTCGCACCCCTCGGCGTCTCTGTGCCGGTGGTGCACCTCGCCCTGCCGCTCGGCATCTCCTTCTTCACCTTCCACGCCATCTCCTATCTCGTGGACGTGTATCGCGGACGGGCGCGCGCCAACGGCCGGCTGGAGGAGATTGCGGTCTATATCACCATGTTCCCGCAGCTCGTGGCGGGGCCGATCGTGCGCTATTCCACCATCGCGCACCGCATCCGGGAGCGGCGCACCACCGTGGGCCGGGTCTCGGCGGGCCTGCGCATCTTCGTCATCGGCCTGTCCTGGAAAGTGCTGATCGCCGACGAGGTGGCGCCGCTCGCCACCATGGTGTTCGACCAGACGACCGCGCCGAATTTCTTCACCGCCTGGATCGGCGTGCTCGCCTACGCGCTGCAGATCTATTTCGATTTCGGCGGCTATTCCAACATGGCCATCGGCCTTGCCCTCGCCATGGGGCTGAAGTTCCCGCGCAATTTCCGCCTGCCCTATGGCGCGCTCTCGATCACCGATTTCTGGCGCAAATGGCACATGAGCCTGTCGAGCTGGTTCCGCGACTATGTCTATATCCCGCTCGGCGGCAACCGGAACGGCCATATCCACACCGCGCTCAACCTGTGGACGGTCTTCCTGCTGTGCGGCCTCTGGCACGGGGCGAGCTGGACCTTCGTGATCTGGGGCGCGCACCATGGCGCCTTCCTGGTGCTGGAGCGCACGCGGTTCGGCAAGGCGCTCGCCGCCGGCCCCAAGGTGCTGAGCCATCTCTACGTGTTACTGGTGGTGCTGTTCGGCTGGGTGTGGTTCCGCGCGCTCGGCCTGCCGCAGGCCATGGATATCTTCGCCGGCCTCGTGGGCCTCAACGGCTTCGGGCCGCTGGCGCCGGGCCTGCTGGTGGCGCTCCAGCCGCTGACCATCGCGGTGATGATCCTGGCCTGGCCGCTCGCCATGTACGGCTTGCCCGCCTTGCCTGCCGGGCCGCTCTCGCCGAAACTGCGGCGGCTCGCCTATGGCGCGTGCGACAGCCTCATCATGCTGGCGCTGTTCGTGCTGTCGTTCATCACGGTGGGGGCGTCCAATTACAGCCCCTTCCTCTATTTCCGGTTCTAGCGGCATGCCCCTCCTGCTCGCCTACCGCCGCTGGTGGTGCTTCTTCTTCATGGCGGTGCTGGCCCTGCCGACGCTGGGGCTGGTCTTGCCCGACCTGCCCGGCCCGGTGCGCCTGATGACGACGCCGCAGGAACGCTGGTGGGTGCACGCCACCGAGCGCCTCGACCCCTTCATCAATGGCCGCTACGGCTTTCGCGGCCTCGTGATGGCGGGGAACGCGACTTATCTGCGGGCCATGAAATCCACCCGCGAGCGGCCGGTCCTGCTGGGCGAGGGCGGGCAGATGTTCTTCACCGGCGAGCAGACGCTGGAACAATCCCTCGGCCGGCTGTTCCGCATCAAGCCCATGACCGAGCTCGCCGACACGCTCTCGCGCCTGGACGCGCTGCTGAAGGCGCGCGGGGCGAAGCTGGTGGTCTCCTCCCCGCCCAATGCCGCCACCGTGCTGCCGGAAAAGCTGCCGGCCTGGGCGCGCGGGCAGATGACCCATCCCACCGAACTCGACTTCCTCACCGAGCAGATGGAGAAGCGCGGCATCGCCTATGTGGACCTGCGCCCGGTTCTCACCGAAGCGAAGGCGCAGGGGCCGGTGTTCCGCCGCACCGACACCCATTGGAACCAGCGCAGCTCCGTGCTCGCCTTCAATGCCATGATGGCCGCCGCCGGCCGGCCGGATCTCGAGATCGCGCCCGACACGGCGATCGGCCCCTTGCAGGATGCGCCCTCGGGCGACCTAGCCCGCTATCTCGGCGAGGCGAACCCCACCGGCGACAAGGATTATGGCGAGATCGCCTCCAATCCCAAGCCGGTGCTGACCCCGCTGAAGGGCCTCATGCCGGAGCGCCCGGCGGACGATCCCTTCCAGCCCTATGCCTATTCCACCGGGCATGCGGGGCCGAGCATCCTGGTGATCGGCGATTCCTTCTCCCAGCATTATTGGCAGCGCCTGCTGGAACGGGTGGCGAGCCGGTTTGCCTGGATGCACCACAGCGCCTGCAAGTTCGAATGGCCCGCGGTGGAGCGCTTCAAGCCCGATCTCGTGATCTACATGGTCACGGAACGCTCCCTGCCCTGCCGCGGGCAGCCCATCGGCATGCCGCCGGGCTGAGCGGCCTGGGGCGGAACGACATTCCAAGGTTGACGCCGTTGAGGGAGAGCATCGTCATGCGCGGGCCTGTCCCGTGCATGACGCGCGAAAGACGACGCCCTGTCGATGAAAGACACTCGCGTGCATCTGCCATGAGCGCCGCGATGATCCAACATGCCGCTAATGTCGATCGGTCCTAGCGCATCTCCAGCAGAGCGGCCGCACCGTCGCGCCCGGCGCCGAGGTGGAAGGCGATCTCCTTGACGTCGAAATCCGCCCGGTCGAGGAAGGCGCGCCAGCCGGCGAGGTCCACGCCATAGGGATTGTCGCGCAAAAGCTGCACCTTCACGAACGGGAAGCCGTCGGCGATCAGCGCGCGCCAACCCTGGTGCAATTGGTTCTCGCCCTGCGCGCCGGGCGCCCCCGGATACAGGATGTCCACGCCAAGGCCCGCCCGTTCCAGCACCCCGCGCTGGGCGACCTCATAATCGCGGATGATCTGGAGCTTGTCGCCGAGGGAGCGCACCTCGCCCCAGAAGGCGCGGGCCGCCGGATGGGCGAGCGCGGTCGCCTTGTAGAGGAACAGATAGCTCTGGAAATGGGGGGCGATCTCCGCGCTCTGCGTCAGAGCCGCCACATCCGCGGACGTGCCGCGCATGCGCTCCAGCGTCGCCGCGAGCTTCGGGGTGGAATGATAGACGCTGTCATTGGCGAACAGCACCTCGGGCGCCGCCCACACCTCGGGCAGATAGCGCAGCGCCGCCGCCCAGGCGGCGAAATCATAGCCGTGGTTTTCCCGCGTCACGACCGCATCGGCAATTTCGCGGCCGGGGTCGAGGCAGTCCAGGTCCGGCCGGTCGGTGGCGATGATCAGCACCACCTGCATGCCGCTTGCCTTGAGGTCCGCGCACAGGCGAAGGGTGTGGCCGAACACCCGCCCGTCCGCCGCGGCGGTCACCATCAGGCACACCGGGCCGCCGGAAAGCGAGACCGCCGGCAGCCGCACGGCGCGGAACGCCGGGCCGAGCACGTCGCGATCCTCCTGCACCGGCGCGCCGGACGCGGTCGACAGGAGCCGCAGCGCCTTGCGGACGCGGCGCACGGGATTGGCCCGCGCGCTCACATCCAGCGCGGCGATCAGCAATTGCTTGGACGCCTCCATCCGCGCCTTGAACGACACCATCGCCTGCTCTCCCTGGCGCCAACCCTCGGGGCGAACCGCCGCATGTGATCAGAAGCGGGTGACGATCTCGTCGAGGTTCGGCCGGGGGCGATCCTCCAGCTTCTGGGTGGCGGTGCCGATATAGACGAAGCCGGTGATGCGCTCATGCTCGGCCAGGCCCAGCGCGGCGCGGGCCTTGGGCTCATAGGCCGGCCATTCGGTGAGCCAGGTCACGCCATAGCCGAGGGCGGTGGCGGCGATCAGCAGGTTTTCCACCACGGCAGCGGAGGAGAAGACCTGCTCGATTTCCGGGATCTTCACATGGGGCGCGGCGCGCGACACCACCGCCACGACGAGCGGCGCGCGCAGGAAGCGGTTGCGCTCCTCCTCCACGCGGCGGGGGGCGGCCTGCGGGTCCACCTCGGCGAGCACGGCGGCGAGGGCTGCCCCGGCGCGGGCCCGTCCCTCGCCTTCCAGAAGGAGGAAGCGCCAGGGCACGAGCTTGCCATGGTCCGGCACGCGCGCGGCGATGGTCAGCATGTCGCGCAGATGCTCCGGCGAAGGGCCGGGCTCGGCGAAATCGAGAATGCGAGTGGAACGGCGGGTGCGGAGCACGTCAAGAATGTCGGACATGGCAAGCCTTCAAACAACCGCGGGGCGCACCGCCGCCCGGCACCCCGCCGAGGGCGGGGGCGGGGCGGGAGGGGCTGTACCCGCGTTTTCCGCGCCTGCCTTATCACGCCGCGCGCGCCGGCCAAAAGCGACATAGCGCTCCCCGGCCAGCGCGCCGGGCGGGCGGCGGGCCGCGCATGGGCGCAATGTCGGTGTGGTGACTTGAAACCGCCGCGGTTTCGATGCACGTCAGATCCATGCGTCGAAAGATCGAAGCCACCCGCCGCCGCCGGCGGAACCGGCTGTTTCCGTTGCTGCTCCCGCTCGTGGCCGCCGCGCTGGCGAATGGCGCGGCTTTCGGCCAGGTCATGCCGTTCGCCGGCGCTTCCGCCGCGCCGCCGCCGGTCGATGCCTTTTCCGCGCCGCCTGCGCTCGGCACCAATCCGGGCCTGCGCACCACACCGCAGCAGGGGCAGGTCCCGAGCCGCGAACCGCACGCGGTGCTTCCGGCCGCGCCCGCGGGCAAGACCACGGTGGGCGTGTTCGCCCGCTTCAGCGCCGACGGGCCGGCCATTCCCCACGGGCTGATGTGGCGCGTGTTCGCCGATACGGCGGAAGCCTCCGGCGCCTTTCCGCTCGTCGCCGAGAGCACCGACCCGGCTCCGGTGTTCTTCCTCAGCCCCGGCGGATACATCGTTCATGTCAGCTATGGCTTCTCCACCGCCGCCCAGCGGCTGCAAGTGGGTGCCGTGGCACGGCGCGAACAATTCGTTCTGCCGGCCGGCGGATTGCGGCTCCAGGCGGACGTGGAAAGCAAGATCATTCCCGGCCAGAGGCTGACCTTCGACATTTACGAAGGCTCGTTCCTTCAGGGCCGCACCTCGACCCAGCCTTATTATCGCGGCGCCAATGCCGGCGACGTGGTGCTGCTGCCGGAAGGCACCTATCACGTGGTCTCCACCTATGGCGACGCCAATGCGGTGGTGCGCGCGGACGTCAACGTGCAGGCCGGCAAGCTCACGGATGCCACCTTCCATCACCGCGCGGCGCAGATCGTGCTGAAACTGGTGGCGGAAAAAGGCGGGGACGCCCTAGCGAACACCCAATGGTCGGTGGAGACACCGGGCGGCGATACCATCAAGGAATCCATCGGCGCCCTGCCCACCGTCGTACTCAGCGAAGGCGACTACAGGGCGATTGCCCGCAACGACGGCAAGGTCATCACCCGAGACTTCAAGGTGGAGGCGGGCAAGGACCGCGAGGTCGAAGTCATCAACAAGTGAGTTCCCCGCCCCTTTGCGCCCCACCCGGAGCCTGCATGTGACGACCCTCTATCTGGCCGCCGCCTTCATCATCGGAGCATGCATCTCGCTTCAGGCGCCGATCAACAACCAGCTCGCCCAGGCCTTCGGCCACAACACCATCTTGGCCGCCCTGTTCTCGTTCCTGGTGGGCACAGCATTCCTCACCGTGGTCGCGGTGGCGCAGGGCGGCATTCCCGCGGCGCTTGCGGCGCTTCCGAGCCAGCCGCTGTGGAAGCTGTGCGGCGGTTTCCTCGGCGCCGCCTTCATCATCGGCTCGATCTATCTGGTGCCGAAGATCGGCCTCGCCAGCCTGCTGGCGCTGGTGATCTGCGGCCAGCTCATCTCATCGCTGCTGCTCGACCATTATGGCCTGGTCGGGCTGATCGAACGCAGGCTGACCCCGGTGAAGCTGGTGGGCGCGCTCATCATCATGGCCGGCGTGGTGTTCATGCTGTTCGGCGACCGGCTGCTGACCGCCCTGCGCAATTCCTGACTCTCCCGGCGACGCACGATCGCCGGGCAAGGCGGAAGCGGCGGTCAGAACCTCCAGGCAACATTGGCCTGGAAGGCGTTGACGCTGACGCCATCGGCGAACTGGCCGACATAGGTAACGCCGACGCGGGCCTGGGCGGACAGGTTGAGATCCGCGCCCACTTCCAGCAGCGCGGTATTCTCCGCCAGAGGCACGCCGCCGACCGTGAAATTCGCCCCCGGGATGGCGCGCAGGGCGAGCTGCGCGGTGGGGTCGAGATCGCCGAAGGCATATTGCCAGGCCGCAGAGGCATGGGGCGCCAGCACCATGCCGTTGGACAGGGGGATGGAGGTCGCCGCCCGCAAGCCGAGCGAGGAATAGCCGACCCCCGCCGAAGACGACGCGCCGGAAACCCCGGCAAACGCTCCGCTTTCGGCGAAGCTGTCCGTGTTGAGCTGCACCCAGGCAAGGCCCGCGAACGGCTCCAGCGCCACCTGCTGGACCGCGAAGCCATAGCCGACCTCGCCGAACACCTGGGCGGTGCCGCCGTCATATTGCGCATTGGCCTGCTGGACGAGGCTGGGCACGGCAACGGTGCGCGTGGCATCGATCTGGTTGAAGGCATAGCTCGCGCCGAGGCGCAGGTTCCACGGGCCGGCGCTGGTGCCGGCATAGAGCGCCAGCAGCATGCTGTTGACCTCGGTGGAGCTGGCCACCGCGTCCACATTGGCGTTGGACTGGGAATAGCCGAGCGCCGCACCGATGCGCCAGTCGCCCGCCCGGATGTCGGCGCCGGAAATGATGCCGCCGATGCTCTCGCTCACGCTGGAGGCATTGCCGTTGCCGTCGAGGTTGGTCCAGCCGCCGAAGCCCTGCGCCCAGATCGTTGTGCTGCCGCCGACGGGCGCCGGAGCGACGGCCGGCGCCTTGGTGGCATAAGCAAGGGCGCCGAGCGCGGTGGTGGTCGCCGGCTGAGCGGCGGCTTCCGGCCCGGCGTACGACATGGCCGCCGGCCCGCCGAAGGCGAGCGCGCCCATCGTCCCGGTCTGGCCGGCATAGGCGCTCTGCCGCAGCCGGTCCATGACCGCCTGACGGCCATAGATGCCATCGCCGATGAGAACCGATTGCTCGCTCGCATAGGCTTCGCCCGAGAGCCCCTTCAGCACGCCCGGAAGCTGGCTCCCGCTCAGGCTGTAGAGGCTGTTGAGCGCCACGGCGCCGGCATTTGCCGTGTTCGCCAGGGCGCCATTGTTGAACCCGCGATCCACCGCGCCGCCGACAGCCGACTGGTTGGCGGTCAGGCCCGCCTGCCGCGCCATCTGCGAGGTCAGGTTCAGCGCGACGTTGGTGCCCGAATACGCCAGGGCCGCGCTCACATAGGTGGGCAGGCCGGGCGTGGTCAGCGTCTCGAAGGCGCCGGTCGTCCCGCCGGTGGCGGCAAGCAGATTATAGCTGTTGGACAGCGTCGAGGTCAGGAAGGGAACCTCCAGCGTGCCGGCGAGCCGCGCGACGCCGGCTATGCCGAAGACGTCGTTGCTGCCCGGCGTGACCCGCAAGGAGAGCGTGCCGGCCGAGGTCTGGACGAAGGTGCCGCCGAACAGATGGGTGATCGACGGCCCGTTGCCGCTGACGCCGAGCCAGCCGCTGTTCTCGAACCTCTTGTCCAGCCCCGCCGTCGCGGCGATGCGGCCATCGATGATGCCCATATTGACGATGACGGTGCCGCTGGCGTCGAGGCCGGTGCGCACCGCGTCGGACTCGATGGTTGTCTGCAAGGTGCCGTAATTCAGGAAGGTGCCGTTGAGGCCGTGCAGGTCCACCGCCGCGCCGGCGATGCCGCTGGAGGTGACGGTGCCGGTGTTGGTCAGCACGCCATAGGTCTCCCCGCGCATGCCGATTCCGCCGTTGCCGCTGACCTTCACGGTTCCGCTGTTGACGATGTCGTCGCCGATCCCGCCGGACAAGGCGGCGGCATTCTCGGCGCTGGAGGTCAGCGTCCCGGTGTTGCGAATGGGATTGTAGATGCCCGCGATGGTCGCGACATAGCCGTTGGGCGTGGTGGAGCCGGGGGTGAGATAAATACCCACCACCGTGTCGCCATAGGCCGAGTTGGAAGACACCAGCGACGCGCCGGGAATATTGATTTCATACCAGGTGGGGATGCCCAGCGCGTCCACGTGCAGAACCCCGGCATGCACCACGCCGTCCACCGTCACCCAGTCGGCCACCATGTTGTATTCGCCCGAACGCCCGGCGCCGGTGATGCCTTCCAGATGGGTGACCACGGCGCCGGGATGGTCGTAGGTCGCCCAGGTGCCGGTGGTCTGGTTGTAGAGATAGCCATGCTCGGCGCCGATGCCGCCGCCCGGCACATCGAAATAGCCGCCCGCGATCATGTTGCCATAGACGCCGTAGGCGGTGGTGCTGGCCGCGCCCGGCTTATTGTTGGTGGCATAGGTGCCGGTGGAGATCGTGTAGATCATCGCATTGCCGGTCGCGAGGCGGGTGTCGAAATCGCCCACCACCTGATCGCCGAACGTGCTGTGGGCGATGGTGAAGAGGGTGGGATTACCGGGCGCGTCGGGAAAGGCCAGCCCGGTCAGCTGCCGCCCCGGGGCCGCCGCCGCGTCATACAGATAGCTGAGGTCGTAGGGGGTGGAAGCGGGGGTGATGTAACTGCCCACGGTGCGCAGCACGCCGCCCTGGTTGCCGAAGCTCGGCCCATAAGGCGAAGAGCCGATGGCGCCGGGATAGTTCACCCCGTTGGGGGTGGCGACCGGCATGGCCGACCATTGGCCGGTGAACGTATTGTAGAGCAGCCCGCCGGTGGCCGTGGTGCCGGGAACCACGTAATTGCCGACGATCGTATTGCCGCGAATACCCGTGAGGAAGGTGCCGGTGGTCCCGTAATTCAGCGTCGTATAGGGCGTGGGGGCGGGAGGCGGCGGCCCGGCATTGGCTTGCGCGCCCAAGCCGGATACGGCAAGGCCGGCCACGCAAAAATACGCACAGGACGACAGCAGGCGCCCGCGAATCGCAGCCATATTCATACCGAACCGTTCCCAACCGACACACACACGACACTGAAATCATTAACAGAGCCGCAGATGAAAGCGAGTCATATGGCTTCAATTCGCGTCACATCCTGCGAGCGACTGTAAAACCAACCCGCGCGTGCTCCTTTGAGCACAGCCAGATCAGCTTTTTCCTGTGGCGCGGCCATTTTGTTGCATTGCATTTTGATTTGAGGAAGCGCGCAACATGGGGAAAAAGGGCAACCGATTACCCCTGACTTTCCACTCGAGGAACTCTTATTGAGCGAAATCGTCGGCGCATGCGGTGTCGCTTCGCCCGAATAACATCCGCTCGAAATTCCCATATCGCCCTGCCCCCACGTCGCGGGAGAACGGGCCCGCCACAGGCATTCGATTCGGGCGCGCGGGATGTGAGGCGTCTGGCGTTGCGCTACGCCGCACCTGGCGCCGGTCGGGCGGCCGAGACCCGGCCGCGAACGGCCGGGTCCGTCGGTTCAGCGAAGGTTCAGCGAAGGTTCAGCTGCCGCTCACGCGACGAGGCTGGACGGCGCCCGCCGACGCAGGTCGGGCGGCACCGCTTCCCCCGCGAGCAGGTCCAGGGCGGCGCCGAGCGGCATCGAAACCTGGTCGGGACTGCCGAGGCGGCGGATCGAGACCGTGCCTTCCGCGGCCTCCTTCTTGCCCGCCACCAGCAGCACCGGCACCTTGGCCAGGGAATGCTCGCGCACCTTGTAGTTGATCTTCTCGTTGCGAATGTCCTTTTCCACCCGCAGGTCGCGGGCGCGCGCCGCTGCCGTCACCTCGGCGGCATAATCGTCCGCTTCCGAGGTGATGGTCGCCACCACCACCTGCACCGGCGCGAGCCAGAGCGGGAAATGACCCGCGAAATGCTCGATCAGGATGCCCGTGAAGCGCTCCATGGAGCCGCAGATGGCGCGGTGGATCATCACCGGCGTCTTCTTCTGCCCGTCGGCATCCACGTAAAAGGCGCCGAAGCGCTCCGGCAGGTTGAAATCCACCTGGGTGGTGCCGCACTGCCATTCGCGGCCGATGGCATCGCTCAGGGTGTATTCGAACTTCGGCCCGTAGAACGCCCCCTCGCCCGGCAGGATGCCGGTCCTGATCTTGCCGCCGGACTGCGCCTCGATCTGCGCCAGGACGCGGGTCATCACCTCTTCCGCGTGATCCCACACCGCATCCGAGCCGACGCGCTTCTCCGGCCGGGTGGAGAGCTTCACGATGATCTCCTCGAAGCCGAAGTCGGCGTAGGTGGAGAGGATCAGGTCGTTGATCTTCAGGCACTCGGCCGCCATCTGCTCCTCGGTGCAGAAGATGTGGGCGTCGTCCTGGGTGAAGCCGCGCACACGCATCAGCCCGTGCAGGGCGCCGGAGGGCTCGTAGCGGTGCACGGCGCCGAATTCGGCGAGGCGCAGCGGCAGGTCGCGATAGGATTTCAGCCCGTGCTTGAAGATCTGCACGTGTCCGGGACAGTTCATCGGCTTCAACGCAAACACGCGCTCGTCCTCGGTGTCGTCGCCGGCCGACTGCACCTTGAACATGTTCTCCTTGTACCAGCCCCAATGGCCGGAGGTCTCCCACAGCGACTTGTCGAGCACTTGCGGGGCATTCACCTCGGCATATTCGACCTTCAGGCGGCGGCGCATGTAAGCGACCAGATTCTGGAATAGCGTCCAGCCCTTGGAATGCCAGAACACCGTGCCCGGCCCCTCCTCCTGGAAGTGGAACAGGTCCATCTCGCGGCCGAGGCGGCGATGATCGCGCTTTTCCGCTTCCTCCAGGCGATGGAGGTAGGCGTCGAGCGCGGCCTGGTCGTGCCAGGCGGTGCCGTAGATGCGGGTGAGCATGGGATTGTTGCTGTCGCCGCGCCAATAGGCCCCGGCCACCTTCATCAGCTTGAAGGCGTTGCCCACCTTGCCGGTGGACGGCATGTGGGGGCCGCGGCAGAGGTCGAACCATTCGCCCTGCTTGTAGATTTTCAGGTCCTGGCCGTCGGGAATGGCATCCACCAATTCCACCTTGAACGCCTCGCCCTTCGCGGCGAACACGCGCTTGGCCTCCTCGCGGGACCAGATCTCCTTCGTGAACGGGCGATCCTTCGCGATGATTTCGCGCATCTTCGCCTCGATCTTCGGCAGATCGTCGGTGGTGAAAGGCTCGTTCCGGGCGAAATCATAATAGAAGCCGTTCTCGATCACCGGACCGATGGTCACCTGGGTCCCGGGATAGAGGCTCTGCACCGCCTCGGCGAGGACATGGGCGGCATCGTGCCGGATCAGCTCCAGCGCGCGCGGATCGTCGCGGGTGACGATCTGGATCCGGGCGTCCGCGAGGATGGGATCGGAGAGGTCGGTCAGCGTGTCATCGAGGACGATCGCGACGGACTTCTTGGCGAGCGATTTGGAAATGGCGCCGGCCACGTCGGCACCCGTGGTGCCGGGGGCGAATTCGCGCTGGGCGCCATCGGGGAAAGTCAGGGTCACCATCGGTCTTCTCCTGCCCACTCCTGCGCACTCCGCAGGTAGGCTCTTGTTGAAGCGGCCTCCTCTAGGCCGCCCGGCGCGCGCCGTAAAGGGCGAAGCCGGCGCGAGGCTTGCCGGACGCGGGAATGCGGCCGGCCTCCGGGCCTTCGGAGCGATGCTTGTCGGCGGATTGCCGGCGCCTCACTGCGGCGGCTGGCGCCAGAGGCCATAGCGCCAGGGGCGATGCCAGCGCGCGTCGGCGGGCAGGCACTGCGGCACCGGATCGAAACCCGAGCCGCCCCACGGGTGGCAGCGACACAGCCGCGCCGCGCCCATCCATCCCCCGGCCCAGGCGCCATGGCGGGAAATCGCCTCGTCGGCATATTCCGAGCAGGTGGGCAGATAGCGGCATTGCCGCCCCATGAAGGAAGAAAGCGTATAGCGATAGAGCAGGATGGGCGCGCGCAAGATCAGGCGCGGCAGGCGCGCGACGGCACCTGCGATGCGCGACACGAGGGATGGGCGCTCGATGACATCTTTATGTCGTCGATTCCATGGGAGAGAAACCGCGAGGCGCGGGCGGCCGGCTTTACGCGGGGACTGTTGCATGACCATACGTAAATTTACCTTTGCCTTACTTGCCCTGTCCACGGTCCTGGGGTCCGCGGCCTTCGCCGGTGACGAACCCTATGTACGGCCCGACCAGGTGAACCTCACCCGCATCCTCGCCCCCGCGCCGGCGGACGATTCCCCCGCCGCCCGCGAGGACACCAAGGTCGTGCTGGACATCCAGTCCCGGCGCACGCCCGAACTGGTCGCGCTCGCGAATGCGGACGTGGACCGCACCCTCTCCCGCTTCTCCGAGGTGTTGGGCACCGACCTCTCCAAGGAGAAGGCGCCGCTCGCCAACGCCCTGGTGGACAAGGCCTGGGCCAACGCCCGGCCGATCGTGGATGCCGCGAAGGCCTATTGGAAGCGCCCCCGGCCCAATCTCGCGCATTCCGACATCACGCTCGCCGTTCCCGCCGAGACCACCCCTTCCTATCCCAGCGGCCACGCGGCCTATGGCACGCTCACCGCCATCATCCTGGCCAATATGGTGCCGGAGAAGGCGACGGCAATCCATCTGCGCGGCGTCGGCTTCGGCTTCTCGCGGCTGGTGGGCGGCATCCATTACCCCTCCGACGTGGAGGCGAGCCATATCGCCGGCGCGGTGATCGCGGCGCAGATGATGGACAATCCGCAGTTCAATGCCGACCTTGCCAAGGCGACGGCGGAAGTGCGCGGGCTTCTCGGCCTGCCGGCCCTGCCCTCGACGCTTCCGCAGGCGGCGAACGCCAACAGCCCTCCGGCACCGACGGCTGCCGCCGCGAAGTAATCCGCGCGGCGTGACGCCCGGCGCCCGGGGACGGGCGCCGATGCCGGTTCAATTGCCGGCGCTGGCGGGTGCCTCGCGCGCGGCGCCGGCCTTCGCCTCGATCTGGTCGATGGCATCCACCACCGCGTCGAAAGTCAGCAAGGTGGAGGCGTGGCGCGCCTTGTAGTCGCGCACCGGCTCCAGCACTTCCAGTTCGGCCCAGCGGCCGGCAGGCGGCGGCCCGTTCTCCTTCAGCATCTTGCGCATGGTCTCGCGCAGCGCCCGCAATTCGCCGACGCTCGACCCCACCACATGGCGCGCCATGATGGAGGACGACGCCTGGCCGAGCGCGCAGGCGCGCACCTCGTGGGCGAAATCGCTCACCGTGTCGCCCTCCAGCGCCACATCCACGGTCACGGTCGAGCCGCACAGCCGCGAATGGGCGGTGGCGCTGGCTTGGGGATGCGCCAGCCGGCCGATGCGGGGAATATCGGCCGCATAGCCCAGGATACGGGTATTATAGACGTCGTTGATCATCGTGCGATCCCGGCCGCCCCATGGCGGCGTCCTCATCCGGCCCGCGCGGCCGCGGCCCGTAAAGGCGCGCTGCCATGCGGTTTGCGCGGCACGCTCAAGCAAAAGCGCGCTTTGCGTTGCCTGGTTCGCCGTCTTATATAATCCATGTGCGGCGCGGCGGAAGACGCTGGCGCCTGATAGCGAAGCAACCCTTCGGGAGCAGGCTCCCGCCCGGCGACGCTTCGCGCAGAACGGACGGCAAGGCCGCCGCCGGGGCTTCCGGTGGGGCGCGGAAGATGAGGATCCGCGCATGCGTAGCCGACACCGGTGACACTCTCGCCCGGACTTTATCCGCGGCGGGTCGAACGGAGTTGGGTATGGACGCGGTTGTCAAATTGCTGCGGGCGCAGGCCGAGAACGAGGCCAAGGCCCGCAAGCACGTGAAGCATCTCCAGGCGCAGGCCAAGCGGCACGATGACGCCCCGCAGGATGCGGCGGCCGACGAGGCGCACGATCCCGCACGCCCCTCCAAGCGCGAGGCGGAAGCGGCGGTGCGCACCCTGCTCGCTTATATCGGCGAGGACCCGGACCGCGAGGGCCTGCTGGAAACACCCCATCGGGTGGTGAAGGCCTATGGGGAATTGTTCTCCGGCTACCGCCACGACGCCGCCGAGGCGCTCGACCGCACGTTCGGCGAGATCGGCAATTTCGACGATTTCGTGCTGGTGCGGGACATTCCCTTCTATTCCCATTGCGAGCACCACATGGTGCCGTTCGTGGGCAAGGCGCATGTCGCCTATTTCCCGGTGGAGCGGGTGGTCGGCCTGTCCAAGATCGCGCGGGTGGTGGACATCTATGCCAAGCGCCTGCAGACCCAGGAACACCTGACCTCGCAGATCATCTCCGCCCTGGACGAGACGCTGAAACCGCGCGGGGTTGCCGTGATGATCGAGGCCGAGCATATGTGCATGGCCATGCGCGGCATCACCAAGGCCGGGGTCTCCACCATCACCAGCCAGTTCACCGGTGCGTTCCGCGATGACCCGGCCGAGCAGGTGCGCTTCATCACCCTGGTGCGCGCCAAGGGCTGAGCCCCTCGGCGCGGTGCCCGCCGACAGAACAGCCCATTGGAGTTTTCATGAGCCTTGAGACCCCCGTCTTCGCGGCCAGCACCGGCACGGCCGAGCTTGAGGAAGGCACGCGCCTGACCCCCCGCTTCGATGCCAACGGCCTCGTGACCTGCATCGCCGTGGACGCGGTGACGAACGAGGTGCTGATGCTCGCCTTCATGAATGAAGAGGCGCTCGCGCTCACCATCGAGACCGGCGAGGCGCATTATTACAGCCGCTCGCGCAAGACGCTCTGGAAGAAGGGCGAAAGCTCCGGCCATACCCAGAAGGTGCTGGAGATCCGCGTGGATTGCGACCAGGACGCGGTGCTGCTGAAAGTCGAGATGGGCGGCACGGGCGCCGCCTGCCACACCGGCCGACGCTCCTGCTTCTATCGCCGCGTGCCTATCGGCGGCGCAGCGGGCGAAGCGGCGCTGGAATTCACCGGCGATGAGCCGCGCTTCGACCCGAAGGCGGTCTATGGCGCGCATTCCGGCCATTCGCACGATTAAGTCCGGCCATTCGCACGATTAAGGATGTGTTGAACAGTACGGGCGCAGCCTCGCACCAGCCCCATGGCGCACCTTGGCAAAGCCACGCTTCGGACATCAAACACGGTTAGACAGGGTTTGAGTCCCGGAGCTTGCCACCGGCACGCCGGCCGGTCGGAGGTCGCGCATGTTTCAAGGTTTTACCCGTCGCACTCGCACCGACGAAGCCCCAAGCGAAGGCGAGGGCAGTCTCCACCCCGAGGTGGCACCCGCCGTGGACGCGCAAGGCGAGGTCGAGCCGCCGTGGAAGGCCGGCCGCAAGGGCGGCCCGAAGATCGCCCTGGCGCTGGGCGGCGGCGCCGCGCGCGGCTTCGCCCATATCGGCGTGATGCGGGCGCTGGAAGCCCACGGCATCCGCCCGAGCGTGATCGCCGGCACCTCCATCGGCGCGGTGGTCGGCGGCATCTGGGCGGCCGGCAAGCTCGACGCGCTGGAGGATTGGGCACGCGGCCTCAACAAGCGCAACGTGCTCGGCTTTCTCGATCTCTCCCTCGGCGCGGCCGGCCTCATCGGCGGACGGCGGCTGATGGAGCGCATGCGCATCGAACTCGGCGATCTCACCATCGAGGATTTGCCGGTGGTGTTCGGCTGCATCGCCACCGAGCTCGGCACCGGCCATGAAATCTGGCTGACGCGCGGCGAACTGGTGGAGGCGATCCACGCGAGCTATTGCCTGCCGGGCATCTTCACTCCGGCCAAGGTGGGCGGGCGCTGGCTGATGGACGGCACGCTGGTCAATCCGGTGCCGGTCTCGGCGGCGCGCGCGCTCGGCGGGCGGATCGTGATCGCGGTCAATCTGAATTCAGAAATCTTCGGGCGCGGCACCGTGATCCAGGACCATGGCAGCACCATCGCCGAAGTGGCCGATGTGGTCGTGGAGCACCAGAAGCAGGGGCTTTCGCGCATGCTGCGGCCCGACCGCATGCTGCGCCGGCAGTTCCTCTCCGGGCCGAGCGAGGGACCGCGCGGGATCTCGGCGGTTATGATCGACGCCTTCAACATCACCCAGGATCGCATCGCCCGCTCCCGCCTTGCGGGGGACCCGCCGGATGTCACGGTCTCGCCGAAGCTCGCCAAGATCGGCCTGTTCGATTTCCACCGCGCGGACGAAGCCATTGCCGCCGGGCGCGAGGCGGTGGAACGGATCGTGGACGATGTGCACAGTGCCATGGAGGCGCTGAAATAAGGGCGCCAAAATCGCCCGGCGGCGCATCCCGCGGGCGCGCCGGATGCGCGGGCCAGGGCGCCGCGGCCCTGACCCGTGCCGTCTCAGGCGGTCATGATGTAGTCGCGCAGCTCGGCGCTCTCGCGCTCCATTTCCTCGACGCGATACTTCACCACGTCGCCGATCGAGATGATGCCGACGAGCGTGTTGCCCGATACCACCGGAACGTGACGGAAGCGCCCGCGCGTCATGCGCTCCATGATGGCGGGAACGGTTTCGTCGGCGGTGCAGGTCACCACCGCCCGCGTCATCACGGAGGAGACCGGCTCGGAGAGCACCTCCGGCCCGCGCTCGCCGAGGATGCGGACCACGTCGCGCTCGGAAAGAATGCCTTCGAGGTGCCCGTCCGGCCCGGTGGCGACGATGGCACCGATGCGGTTCTGCGAAAGGCTCTGCACCGCTTCCGTGAGCGAGGCTTCCGGCGAGATCGTGACGAGACCCGATGTCTTGCGTTGAAGAATAATACCTACGGTCATGGCTGACCTCCATTCCCTAGTGAGAGGCGGATCCGGCGTTATTGACGCTCACCGGTATTGCCTTGAGGGAATGATCATCCGCGATGGCGCGATCCGCAACCCCGCATGACGGCGCGCGCGGATGATTGACTGGTATTTCAGCACGGGCCTCAGCGCGGGGGGTGCGAAGGCACCGCCGCGCGGGGAATGGGGTCGAACAGGGGAAACAGCAGCAGGCCGGCGAAGAAGCCGCCCATATGCGCCTGCCACGCCACTTCCGCGCCCTCCGTGCCGGGCAGCGTGATGGCGGCGCCGAACAGGAAGTTCACCACCACCCAGACCGCGACGAAGGTGAGCACGCGCGGCTCGCGGAACGCGCCGAGAAGCGAGGCGGCCGGCGGATGCTCGGGCGCGCCGCGGACCGGGCGGCCAAGCGCGCCGCCGGGCGAGAAGGCAAAGCGCACCGCCGCCGCCATCGCCCCGGACACCATCGCCGAAGCGCCGATCATGGGCACCAGGGCGTCGGGATAGGCGATCAGATGGGCGAGCGCACCGGCCGCCGCCGTGACCACCATGAAGGCCAGGAAGCGCGGCGTGCCGAAGCGCCGCGCCACGGGCGTCGCGAACGCCAGCATCCACACGAGATTGACGCCGAGATGCACGAGATTGGCGTGCAGGAAGGCATAGCTCACGAAGGTCCAGATGTCCGCCCCGACCCCGCCGGGCAGTGCGAACGTGGCGTCGTAGCGCGCCGGGATGAAGGCGAAATAGGCGAGCAGCATCACGTTGGACTGCTCGTCCAGCAGGAATTCGCGCGCGAACGCGATCGCCGCCATGACCAGGGCCAGCAGCGCCACGATGCCTGGAATGTTGAACACCGGCTCGCGGGGCGGCGCGCGGCGTGGATCGCTGAGGTCGAGCACGTCCCGCACATAAGGGGGCGCGGTGTCCGCAGCAAGGAAAAAGCGCGTGTGCCACAGCGCGGATCGCAGGCCGCGCCGGCGGCTGGCCAAGGTCGTTAACGGCAGTTAAGGTTAATGAAAGGTTGACGGCGCGAATGCGGCGAACCTCAGGCATTATGAAGTTGTTAACCCCTCGCGACAGCGTGCCATGCCGTTTCACATCGCTCGAAAGCTTCTGCTCGCGGTCCTGCTCGTTGCGGGTGCCGGCAGCGCCGTCGCCGGCGACCGGCGCTATGCGAGCCTTCCGCCCGCGCTGATGCCGCATCTCCAGGCGGTGGGGGGCACCTCCGCCCCCATCGGCTATGTGCGCTTCTGCGCCGAGAATAAGGGTGACTGCGTCGCCGAGGGCGATCTCATCGCCGAGGCGCCGCTGGACGCCGCACATCTGGCGGCGCTCGATCAGGTGAACCGCAGCTTCAACACTTCCATCACGCCCATGACCGACATGGACCATTATGGCGAGGTGGAGCGCTGGGCCTATCCCGACGACGGAAAGGGCGATTGCGAGGATTACGTCCTCGCCAAGCGGCGGGCGCTGATCGGCCTCGGCTGGCCGGCCTCGGTCCTGCTCATCACGGTGGTGCGCGACAAGGAAGGCGACGGCCACGCCGTGCTCACCGTCGTCACCGACCGCGGCGACCTGATCCTCGACAATCAGGAAAATCAGATCCTGCCCTGGCAGGATACCGGCTATCGCTACGTGAAGCGCCAGTCGCAGGGCGATCCCACGCTGTGGGTTTCCCTGGGCGACACGCGCTCTCCCCCGGTGGTGGGCGGCGGCCGCTGAGCCGCCCCTTCCCGTCGCCTTCCCTTACTGTGCCTGCTGCCCGCCTCAGTCGATCCGCTTGAGGCTGGAGGCGAAGCGCTTCCAATTCGCCCGATACCGCTGCGCCGCGCCCTTGAGGGCGGCGATGGCGCCTTCATCCAATTCCCGCACCACCCGCGCCGGGGCGCCCACGATGAGGGAATTGTCGGGAAACGCCTTGCCCTCGGTCACCAGGGCATTGCTGCCCACCAGCGAATTGCGCCCGATCCGCGCGCCGTTCAGCACGGTCGCGCCCATGCCGATGAGGCTGTCGTCGCCGACCGTGCACCCGTGCAGGATCGCCATATGGCCGACGGTGACGCCCGCGCCGAGATGCAGCGGAAACCCCGGATCCGTATGGAGCACGCAGTTTTCCTGGATGTTCGTGCCGTGGCCGATGAAAATCGGCTCGTTATCGCCCCGGAGCACCGCGCCGAACCACACGCTCGCCTCCTCCGAGACGATCACGCGGCCGATCAGGGTGGCGTCGGGCGCGATCCAATAGCGGCCCGTGGCCGGCACGTCCGGGCCGACCCCGTCCAGGGAATACAGCGGCATGGATCCCAATCTCCCCGCGCCCTTCGCCTGGCGCGTTCCGCTCCCTGCCTAGCGCGCCTTGGCATCCGGGGCTAGGTGGCCGCGCCGCGGGCGCCTGCCCCGGCGCGGCGCAAGATGCGCGGGATCAGGCGGCGCGGCCCGGAAGATCGGGGCAATCCGCCGCAGCCACCTGGCGGCCACCGTCGCACGGCCCAGGCGATGAAGCCGCGTCCGGCGCGCATCCGGCAGCGCCCTTCTCGGCGGTCTTGACCGGCGCGGTCTCGGGCGCGACCGCTCCGGGATCGCGTGCTCCGCCCTGCCCCTTGCCCTCTTCCCGCGCACGATCGGCGAGAAGCGCATATTCCATCCGCAGCTTTTCGAGCGTCGTCTCGTCCAGGTCCTCCAGATCCAGCAGCGCGTTGCGCGGCCCCTCGGTGCGGGCGATGAGTTCGTCGAGCTTGATCTGGAGTGCGGCGGTGTCGCGATTCTGGCTGTTCTGGATCAGGAACACCATCAGGAAGGTGACGATGGTGGTGGAGGTGTTGATGATCAGCTGCCAAGTATCATTGTAACCGAACAGCGGCCCGGTCGCGCCCCAGACCAGGATAATGACGACCGCGCACACGAAGGTCGCCGGCTTGCCGGCATAGCGCGAAACCTCCTGCGCCAGGCGGGTGAAGAAAGGGCGCGGCGCGCGGCCGCGCTCCACCTGCCGCGCGTCGGGAAGCTGCGTGGGCTGCGAGAGGGAAGATGGGGCGGGAGAAGATGGGGCGGGAGAAGATGGGGCGGTCATGGCTGTGTTTCCTGTTCAAGGATGGAACGTGCAGCCGTGCTCGAGGTTCCTCACCATGAGCGGTGCAATGGGGGCGCAGCCGGCGCCCCCACCCCGCTCATTCACGCGAAAAGGCCCATCCATGACCGTCGCCATGATCCTGTTGCCCCTGTTCGTGGAAGTGGGCCTCACCTTCCTGCTGCTGTTCGCGCTTTTTCCGGTGCGGATGCGCGCCCTCTCCAGCGGCGAGGTCTCCCATGCCGCCGCAGCCGAGAACACGGCCGCCTATCCGCCCCGCGCCCAGCGCTTCGCCAATGCCTTTTCCAACCAGTTCGAACTGCCGGTGCTGTTCTATGTGATCACCGTGCTGGCCCTGTTCACGCGCAAGGCGGATATCGTCTTCGTGGTGCTCGCCTGGGTGTTCGTGATCTCCCGCATCGTCCATGCCTTCGTGTTCACCACGTCCAACCGGCTGCACCTGCGCTTCTCCGCCTATGCGGTGGGCGCCGTGGCCCTGGCCATCATGTGGGTGCTGTTCGCGCTGGCCATCCTCCTCAACGTGTGAGGCGCGGGTGATTGACAGGACCGCCGCGCCAGCCGAGGAGTGCGGCTCACGCATTTCCCGGATTGCCCTGCGATGGAAGACCCGTCCCGCCACGTCCGCGCCGTCGGCGATCTCGAAATCCTGTTCGTCATGGCGACGCAGATGGAATACGGGCCCCATCTGCGCGCGCGCATCGATCCCCTGATCACCGGCGTCGGCCCGGTGGAGGCGGCGATGGCGACCACCCATGCGCTTGCCCACCTCGCCGCCGCCGACGCCTTGCCCGACCTCGTGTTCACCCTCGGCTCGGCGGGGGCGCGCGCGCTGGAGCATGCCGGCATCTATCAGGTCTCGCACCTCGCCTATCGGGACATGGACGCGTCCCCGCTCGGTTTCGAGAAGGGGCGCACGCCGTTTCTCGACCTGCCGGCCCTGGTGGAAATTCCCCACCAGATTCCCGGCATCGCGGCGGCGTCGCTCTCCACCGGCGGGGCCATCATCTCCGGCGCGGCCTATGATTCCATTGCCTGCGACATGGTGGACATGGAAACCTTCGCGGTGCTGCGTGCGGCCCAGCGGTTCGGCGTGCCGCTGGTGGGCCTGCGCGGCATCAGCGACGGGCGCTCCGAATTGTCGCGCTATGAAGACTGGACCGAATATCTGCATGTGATCGACGAACGGCTCGCTGCCGCGCTCGATCATTTCGAGGCCCAGGTGAAAGCCGGCGCCTTCCTTCTTGCCCCCCTTCTTGCCCCAAGGACCTGATTGAATTGATCCCCTCAGCCCGCCTGTCCGCCGCCATCGAGGTGCTTGGCGATATCGCCGCAAAGCGCCGCCCCGCCGGCGACAGCCTCAAGGAATGGGGCCTCGCCCACCGCTTCGCCGGCTCGGGCGATCGCGCCGCCATTTCCGGCCTCGTGTTCGACACCTTGCGCCGCCGCGCTTCGGCCGCGTACGTGATGGGCGCGGATACGCCGCGCGCTCTCGTGCTCGGCACGCTTGCGGTGATGCGCGGGCTCGATCTCGACGCCATCTCGCGCCTGTGCGACGGCGCCCGCTTCGCCCCTGCGCCTTTGAGCGCGGAGGAAGCCGCGCGCCTCGCCAATCCGAGCCTGGAGGGCGCCGCCCCCTGGGTGAAGGGCGATTACGCCCAATGGCTCGATCCCTATCTGAACGTCGTGTTCGGCGAGGAGCGTGTCGAGGAGGGCCGCGCGCTCGCCGCCCGCGCCCCGCTGGACCTGCGGGTGAACACGCTGAAATCCACCCCCGAAGCCACGCTGGCCGAACTCTCCCATCTCTCGCCCCAGCCGGGCCAATGGTCGCCGCTGTCGCTGCGCATCATCCTCGATGCGGAGGGCAAGGCCCCGCCCCTCACCTCGGAGGGCGCGTTCGTCAAAGGCGAAGTGGAGGTGCAGGACGAGGGGTCGCAGATCGCCGCCATCCTCGCGAGCCCCCTGCCCGGCTCGCAGGTGCTGGACCTGTGCGCCGGCGCCGGCGGCAAGACGCTCGAATTCGCCGCCCTCATGGACAATAAGGGCCAGCTCTACGCCCATGATTCCGACATTCGCCGCCTGAAGCCGATCCACGAGCGCCTCGCCCGCGCCGGTGTGCGCAATGTGCAGATCCGCGCGCCGCGCGGCGATGCCGACGTGCTCGCCGACCTCGCCGGACAGATGGACCTGGTTCTGGTGGATGCGCCCTGCACGGGCACCGGCACCTGGCGGCGCAACCCGGACGCGAAATGGCGCATGCGCCCCGGTGCCCTGGCGGAGCGCACCGCCGAGCAGGCCAAGATCCTGGAAAGCGCCACCCGCTATGTGAAGAGCGGCGGCCGCCTGGCTTATGTCACCTGCTCGCTGCTGGATGTGGAAAACGGCGCCCAGATCCGGGCCCTGCTGGAGAAGCACCCGGACTTTTCGGTGGTTCCGCCGGTGGAAGCGGTGCTGGCGCTGGGCGCCCCCGGCCTCGCCTTGCGCACCGCCGCTCTGGAAAGCCCCGAAGGCCTGCTGCTGACGCCGCGGCGGACCGGGACCGACGGTTTTTTTGTGAGCGTGTTGCGACGAAGCTGATATTTCAATTATTGGTTGTATTTCTGGCTCCGCCAATCGATAGTCTGCCGTGATGGCATACGGGGGCGTTGCTATGAATGTGGAATATTGGAAGCTCGGCATCAGCATCGCCGATGTCATCACGAAATCGGCGATCGCTGTGGTGCTCGGTCTTGCGACCTACAGCCTCAACCAGGAGGGGCAGAGGTCGAACACCGAAAAGGAAAGGTTCAACAGGGAGACGGCCTGTTGGGGCGTGCTGAAGGACACGATGGATTTCGTCGCTTCCCAGGACAATCTGCAAGGCGAGCAAGTAAACGCTATACGCGCGCTTCTTCCAAAGTCGTGCAATACGGACGATCCACAATCGACAGGCTTCAGCGCGCTGCTGCTGGCCCTGCTTCCAAACAAGACCCCACAATTGCCCTCAATCCCCCCGGGCTCCGGCAGTGCCGCGACGACCATCCAGCCGTCCGGCGCGTCTCCCAGGACCCAATGGGTGGCCGTGGGTTTCGCCGGGACGTCCGATTTCAACTTCACAGCGCCCGACGGCACCCCATTGACCGGTGCGCCGAAGGCCGGTGATTTGATCGAGGCGCGCTGGTCGGTCTATGTGCGGCCGAGCGCGGCCGGCTGGGGCACCACGCTCGCCACCTTGCGCTCGGGGCAATGCTTCAAGGTCGCCGCGACGCAATCCCTTGCCGCCGGCTCCTTGATGCAGATCTGGGCATCCGGCGCACCGGCGCCCTGCCCTTAGCCTGGAACCTTCCCCTCTCCTGAAGCGTCCTTAGCGCAGAGGTTGCGCTCGCGCGCCCATCGGAACCCGGGAGATTGCCATGTTCATCATCCGCCTGCTTGTCCTGCTCGTCGTCGCCGTCGGCGGGTATTGGGCCTATTATGTCTTCGCCGCCCCCTCCCCCTATGACCAGATCGGCGTCGCCATCAATTCCCATCTGCCGGAAGAGGCACGGGCCTATGGCTGCGTGGAGCTGAAGAAGCGCCATTCCACCGCCAACGCCGCCCCCGAGGGATGCGAAGGACATTGGGCATCGATCTGACGCCGCCGGCGCGGGACAAGCGCATGCCTCGGTCGCGGGCGGCGGCCGCCCTGCGTCCACGGCATGCGTGAGCCGCGCGCCGCGGAGCGGCGCGCGCTTTTGCAATTCGCGACTTTGCCGTTAAAGGAGGGCGCAATCCTCGCCCCTCCCGCCGGAAAGCCGCGCCGCCATGCAAGACACCGTCCTCATCATCGATTTCGGCAGCCAGGTGACCCAGCTCATTGCACGGCGCGTGCGCGAGGAAGGCGTCTATTCCGAGGTGGTGCCGTTCCAGAAGGCGGAGGAGGCGCTGAAGCGGCTCAACCCCAAGGCCGTCATCCTGTCCGGCGGCCCGGCCTCGGTGATCGAGGGGGAGAGCCCGCGCGCGCCGCAGGAAGTGTTCGAGGCCGGCATTCCCGTGCTCGGCATCTGCTATGGCGAACAGACCATGGCCGCCCAGCTCGGCGGTTCCGTGGAGGCCGGGCACCACCGCGAATTCGGCCGCGCCGAGGTCGAGGTGAAAAAGCCGAGCGCCCTGTTCGAGGGGGTGTGGCAGGAAGCCCAGCGCTATCTGGTGTGGATGAGCCATGGCGACCGCGTGACCGCCCTGCCCGCGGGCTTCGAGGTGATCGCCACCTCCGACAACGCCCCCTTCGCCGCCATCGCCGATGAAGGCCGGCGGTTCTACGCGGTTCAATTCCATCCCGAGGTGGTGCATACCCCCGACGGCGCGAAGCTGCTGCGCAATTTCGTGCGCCGCATCGCCGGCCTCTCCGGCGACTGGACCATGGGCGCCTTCCGCGACAGTGCCATCGCCAAGATCCGCGCCCAGGTGGGCGACCGGCGCGTGCTCTGCGGCCTCTCCGGCGGGGTGGATTCGGCGGTCGCGGCCGTTCTGATCCATGAGGCCATCGGCGACCAGCTCACCTGCGTGTTCGTGGACCATGGCCTGATGCGCCAGGGCGAGGCCGAGCAGGTGGTCTCCCTGTTCCGCAACACCTTCAACATTCCGCTGGTGCATGTGGATGTGGCCGATCTGTTCCTGCGGGAGCTGGCGGGCGTCACCGATCCCGAGGTCAAACGCAAGACCATCGGCAAACTGTTCATCGACGTGTTCGATGCGGAGGCCAAGAAGATCGCCGCCGACGGCAAGGGCGTGCCGGATTTCCTCGCCCAGGGCACGCTCTATCCCGACGTGATCGAAAGCGTGTCCTTCACCGGCGGGCCTTCGGTGACCATCAAGAGCCACCATAATGTGGGCGGCCTGCCCGAGCGCATGAACATGAAGCTGGTGGAGCCGCTGCGCGACCTGTTCAAGGACGAGGTGCGCGTACTCGGCCGTGAACTCGGCCTGCCCGAGAGCTTCGTCGGCCGCCACCCCTTCCCCGGCCCGGGCCTCGCCATCCGCTGCCCCGGCGAGATCACGCCCGAGAAGCTCGAGATCCTGCGCAAGGCCGATGCCATCTATCTGGAGGAGATCCGCGCCGCCGGCCTCTATGACGTGATCTGGCAGGCGTTCGCGGTTCTGCTGCCGGTGCGCACCGTGGGCGTGATGGGCGATGGCCGCACCTACGACCACGTCCTCGCCCTGCGCGCCGTCACCTCGGTGGACGGCATGACGGCCGATTACTATCCCTTCGACATGAACTTCCTCGGCCGCGCCGCGACCCGCATCATCAACGAGGTCAAGGGCATCAACCGCGTGGTCTACGACGTGACCAGCAAGCCGCCGGGCACCATCGAGTGGGAGTGAATTCCTGACCGATGAGAGAATTCGTCGACGCAAAAGGCCGCTGAAAGGACGGATCAGAAGCCAATAGGGCGTGAACTTCAGACGGGTCGCACGGGTCGTGCAATGGACACGCGTTTCTGTGACAAGTTGCGTTCGCCCCTCCCGGTCGCGATTGACCGCGAACGAAAGCGCCAATTTGGCGACATCGTCTGCATTGATGGCCAGAAAGGCCGCGCCATCTGCGACCGGAACAAGCCCGTAGTCCGACTTATTTGGAGGGGACTGAATGGGCGATTTCTCAGTCCATCAGAAGTGAGATCTCGCCTGCAACGTCTACGGCGGTTTGCCTGAGCTGCTTCAACGTCTGCACGGTTTTCCTGGCGCCATTTTCTCCAAGGAAGAACATGTGATTGCCTGGCAGCGTCGCGCTCAGGCGCTGGGCGGCATGCCCGACATGCTCGACCAGCAACGCCCATTTCTCGGAGGGAAGCGCCGCGAGCTTCTCCGTTTGCGAGAAAACGAGACCTTCGCAAAGCTGCTGGGTGATGTAGACGCCCCATGTGGAGCGGTCCGTGAGCGCGTGCCGGGCGTCGATCGCAGAGGCGTGCGTCATCAAGGCGAGCGGCGGAAAGGCGCGGTAGCGCGCGGTGCCGACCTCGCGCGCGTCTCCGGCAGGGTCGGAAACGAAAGCTCCGTCTCGATAGCGCATGGCCGATGCTGCGAGCCCGACCGGGAAATCGCCGGTCATCTCGCGTGTGAATGCGTCCGCATTGAGCACCACGTGGCCGGCAGCCGCGTTCTGATCCGCGAGGCACCGGAGCAGCCAGTCGAGGTAGGCGCCCCTGATCGCGGCGAGGCCGCTTGCGGCTGGCTTGAGGTGGTCGAGACCGGGCAGGGTATTGGGGAGCGCCGTTGCGGCGGCCATCGCGATGAAAAGCTCGATGCCCTTTCCCCGGCCGCGCAGGGCGGCATGAAGCGGCTCCGCAATCCGCCCTGCCATGCTCCAGCCGAGCACGATTGCGTTGGCCGGCAGGCCATTGCGGTCCATGTAGCGGGCGATGATCTCGGCACTCTGCTCCGCCCAGTCGGTGACCGAGAACCGCGGGAATGCGGCGTCGAACACACCCCCGTTGTCGATGGGATAGGACAGGACCAGCGAGGGGAACCCTTCCTCGTGCAGCCAGTGGCACAGGAAATCGGCGGCCCTTCCTCCGGGCGGCCCATAGGCGATGCGACCGAGCACCCCTCCTCCCGTGACGAACACCACGAGGGGAAGGCCCTCGCGCCCCGGTTCGAACCGCACCAGAGCCGGATAGCCGGCCGCCTCGGTCAACTCCTCGCCCGGATAGAGCATTGGGGATCTCGCCTGTGCTTCCGCCGGAGCGCGCCATGTCGCGGCCAAGGCTACACCCAGCAGCGCGACTTGACGACGATTGAGGTCTCCGACGGCCATTCTCGAACCCTCCCGTGTCGCGTGCAGCCATCAGCGCCCATTAGCCCACGTTGCGGCGCGTAGCATAGCCCGCGGGCAGATCCTCGGGCGCGCAGGCGATGACGCTTTCGTCGTCGCGGCCGCAATCCTCAACGAAGGTGATGTCGGCGAATTCATCGACGAGCAGGGTCGGATAGGTCGGGCCCGCGTCGCGATACCGGCGCATCAGGTCGATCTTGTCGTTCTGGAAGCCGATGATCTTCTTCGGTTCCTGCTCGATCCAGCGGGGGAAGAAGGTGGCGCCGTGGGCGCGGTTCTCATTGAGATTGTAGGCGACGCTCACGCAGGTGCCCGTCGGCTCGTGCCAGGAGACCTTGTACACGCCGTCGGCCAGGCGGACGATGTGCACCTCCTGGCCCTTCACCCAGCGCCCGCCGACCATGCCGCCATGGACGCGGTAGTCGATGGTGCGGTCGTTCTTGAAGTACATCTCATACTGCCAGCCATTGGCATAAGTATAGATGATGTGCTTGCCCACGAAAGCGGATATCTCCGCCGGATGGGTGGATTCGAATGCGTCGGTCATGGCTTTCCTCTCTCCGGCGCCGGGGTGATTCCCGGACCGCCGGCTGTTGACGTGGTGTGGATGGGCGACCTTTACTTGAAACCGTACGCGCTCCATCGTCGACGCACGCGGTCGACGATGTCCGCCGGATAGCCGTGGCGGAACGATGCCCGCATCGGCAGGGCTTCGCCCCATTCGTCCGGGGCAAGGCAATTGTAGACGATCTTGCCGGTATGGCCCGAGACCTTCTCGCTCCTGCGCAGATAGGCGAGAAGCGGCGCGGCCTCGATGTCGTCGAACACAACATGGCCGAGCAGGGGATGGCAGCGCGTGGCGAAGGCCCAGACCAGTTCCTTCAGGTCGGTCGGATCGACGTCGTCATTCAGCACGATCACCTTGGGGATCACCGCCCCCGCCTTGCTTGCAAACACCGTCTGCCCGATGCGCCGGCAGAGCGCCTCGCTCTCGCCGGCGCCGCTGCGACGACGCCAGTCGCGCGGCACGGTGACCACCAGCCAGTGCAGGGCCGCGTGCAGCGGAATCCACGCCGTGGTCGCCGGGATCCCGGCCTTGCGCAGTTCGTGGAGGAGCTGGGCCGAGCTCGGCAGGCCCCAGGCGGTGTGGTTCTCTTCCACCGGCTCGCCGGCGACGACGACCGGCAGGATGGCGTTGTCGCGATGGCTGATGGCGCAGACCCGGTAGGTGGGCCGGCGCATCTGCGTATCGAGGGGGATGTAGCCGGCGAACTCGCCCATGGGGCCCTCCTCCACCAACGCGTCAAGATGCAGGTGCCCTTCGATCAGGATCTCCGCGCTGGCGGGAGCTTCCAGATCGACCGTCCTGCACTTCACGGTCCTGATGGCGCGCCCCAGCAGCGCGCCGAGGCGGCCGCCCTCGTCGACATGGGCGGGCAGCGGCATGCCGCAGATGAAGGGAATGGCAGGCTCGACCCCGAGCGCCAGCGCGAACGGCATCGGCTTGCCCAGGTCCGCCCACGCCTTCGCCACCATGCCGAGGTGCTGCTCCGGCGCCACGATCCCCGAGAGGCGCTCGCGATCGACTAGCATCATGCGAGCGATGGACCAGTTGGTCCAGCTTCCGTCCGGCGTGCGGGCAACGATGCAGCCGAAGGTGTTGAGATAGCGCCCCCCGTCCCCATAGTGCAGCAGCGGCACGGGGAGCGCGGCGAGGTCCACCGCGGCGCCGGTGAGCTTGTTCTCGAAGACCGGCGCATCATCCACGATCACCGGGTCGATGGCCGGCCTGTCGAGGCTCGCGGCAATGGCCTCGGCGATGGCAAGGCCGCCCGTGGTCGGCGGCAGCTCCAGCGCGACGGCAACGCGAACGAGCTCCATGCCGCGCTGCGCGCTGGTGCCGCCCGGAGCTCCAAGGATGCGAAAGCCACCGGGGTGGTCGGAGAAAGCATTGAACAGGGGCGCGGGCGCCCCGGTCTCGATGCAGCGGCGGATGATGGCGCCAAGCTCCAGGTCGAGGGAGACCGGCGTGTCGATCTCCTGGATTTCCCCGAGGGCGCGCAGGGCCTCGATGTAAAGGCGCAGGTCGGTGAGGGACATCAGGCGTCTCCCCCGGCGTGCGCGTCGGCGCGAGGACCTGCTTCCGCCTGGCCGCCCCATCGATGGAACAGGCCTGCGTCGAGGTCGTACAGATCGAGCACGCGCCCGACGGTGTGGTTCACCATTTCGTCCAACGAGGCGGGGCGGTCGTAGAAGGCCGGCACCGGCGGGAAGAGGATGGCGCCGCTCTCGGTGGCCTGCGCCATGGCGCGGATGTGCCCGGCATGCAGGGGCGTCTCGCGGAACATGAGGACCGTGCGGCGCCGTTCCTTCAGGCAGACGTCGGCCGCGCGGGTGAGCAGGCCGTCGGTGTTGCCGGTGGCGATGGCGGACAGGCTCCTCACCGAACAGGGGGCGACGATCATGCCCATGGTGCGGAACGAGCCGGAGGCGATGGCGGCGCCGATATCGGCGTCGCTATAGCTGAAGTCCGCCATGGCGCGAACGTCACGCACTTTCAGGCCGGTTTCGTGGGCGAGGGTGCGCTCGCCCGGCTTCGACATGACGAGATGCGTCTTGATGTCGAGGAGCCTCAGCGCCTCCAGGATGCGCAGTGCGTAGACGATCCCCGTGGCGCCGCTGATCCCGACGATCATGCGCCTGCGTGGCGCAGGGGTGACGTGCTGTTGCATGGCGCGCATCCGATCCCGCTTCGATTGAAGGGAACCTAGCCAATGGGGCACGGCGCCTCATCGTCAGAACTGTCTATGCGGGAAACAAAGCGGCCGACGGGCCGACGGATGATCCTTCAGCGCAGCTGCGGCACCAGCGCCCCGAGGGTCGCCATGGTGCGCTCGAAGTCGCGCAAATTCTCCGCTTCCGACTTGCCCAGGATCGAGCGGATCTGGCTGCGGACGGTCATGAGCGAGACCCCGCGTCCGCGCGCCACGTCCTCGGCGCTGGCGCCGCCGGAAAGCGCGACGGCGACCTCCGCTTCGGCCCGGCTGAAGCCGAACATCTCGCACAGCATGTCCGCCTGTGGCACCACCTTGCGGTTGAGCGACCGCAGGAGGATGAGAGCCAAGGGATCCCTGGCATCGCCTTCGTCCCGCCCTCTCACGTCGTTGGCAAGGCCCAGCGGCGCCGGCGCGACCGTCAGCGCGGCGATGGCGCCGTTGCGCGAGGTGACCCGCATCGCCCCCCCTGAGCCCCCTGACGTGGCGGAGGCAACAAGTTTGCGGAGCACGCCGGCTTCTTCGCGGGACATGGCCGCGACATAGACCCCACTGCCGGCATAGGGGCCCGAGCGCAGGGAGAACAGGCCGGAATCGGGTCCGGCCAGATACTTGCGGGCGAGATCGTTGATGAAGCGGATCTTCAGTCCCGCATCGACGACGCTCACGCCCACGGGAAGCGCGTCCAGGGCGGCCCGCGTCAGGGCGACCGCCTCGTCGTCCCGCCCCAGCCGCGCGCGCAGCTCGATGGCGCGCTGGACGTGCGGCATCAGGGTCTTCAGCAGGCGCACATGGGTTTCGTCGAATGCGCCGGCGTCGCCGCCGCGGAACACCAGCACCGGAGTCGCCTCCATGAGGCCGGCCATGCCGCCGATCACATGGCGACGCTCGTGATGCCGTGCGAAATCATAATAGAACTCGCTGTGCAGGAAGTCGGTCTCGGCGACCAGTTCGGCGCCGAGCTTCGCGTTCCCGAGGTGGTAAGCCCGGGCTGTCGCAAAGTCGTAGCGGGCCTTGGCGGCATAGGGGTCGCTGGCGTGGAAATAGGCCGAATAGGCGCTCTCGCTGCCGTCGGCGGGCATCAGGAGATTGCGCGGCCCGCCCGGCCCCCCGAGGTTCAGCAAAGCGCGCGGGGCATCCATGAGCCGGCAGATGCGCTCGCCGACGTCCAGCCAGCTGCCGTCCCCGGCGCCGGCCTGATAGATGGCGCCGACGCAGTCGGCAAGATCGCGCTCCGTGTCTTTCACGCTGGGACAGCCCCGAAAGTAGCCTGACGATGGCAGAGAAGCTCAGTCCTTTCAACGCATCCCGGCCCGCCGGGATGCGGCAGAAGCGGCTTGAGCTGGTCCGCCGCTCCTCTTTCAACCCAAACCACGAGCCTGTGGATTGCCGGATGCAGGTCGACAACCCACAGCTGCATGCGGGAGTGCTTCCGCCCTCAGTCGCCGAACTTGCGGGCGGCATAGTCGATGCCCGCCTGCACCTCGTTCATCGCCTGACGGATCAGCTCCATCGCGCGCTCCCGGTGGCCGCCCTTGTCGGGCGTCGCCTGGCGCAGGGAGCGCAGGGCGATCTCGAGCTCGCCGATGGCGCGCTCCATATTGCCCTGGTACGCCTTCGCGCTTTGAGCGGAAACTGCCACCACGGCGGCGCCGGCGGCGATGCTGGCCAGGCGGAGCATGGCGCGGCGGGATGAGGTCGTTTCGTGCATGATCTTTCCTTCCTTCGATATGACAGGGTGTGGACTGGGGGTGGCATTGAACGTCATGTCATCCTCTTGCGATCATAGGGATAGGGTCAGATCGGTGAGGGGCACCGCCTGACAGGCGAGGCAGGTGCCGGTGTCCACCTCCACCGGCACGCGGTGGGCGACCCTGCCGTCCACCAGCGCGACGGCGCAGCTCTCGCATTGGCCCACCCGGCAACCGCTGCGCAGCCCGATCCCCGCCGCCTGCGCCGCATCGAGCAGCGAACCGGCTTGCGGCGTCCACACGAATGACTGGTTGGCGCCCGCAATGGTCACGCGCCGCGGCGCAAGCTGGGGCGGCATCTCGGCCGCGACCGAAAAGGCCTCGGTGAAGATGTCGAAGCCCGGCACACCCCATCGCATCAGCCCGTGCCGCATGGTGGCGATGAAATCGGGCGTTCCGCAGATATAGGCAATCGGCCGGCCCACCGGCGCATCGGGCAGGTCACCGCTGGCGCGCAGCGCGTCGATGTCGAGGCGGCCCACCGCGACCGGTTGTGCGGCACGGTCCTGCACATCGGGCCGCGAATAAGACGTGATCCTGCGCAGCGATGGAATGCGTGCTGCGAGGGCATCAAGCCGGTCGGCGAGCGGGTGTTCAGCGCGGCGGCGGCAGCCGTGCAGCAGCAATACATCTCCGGTATGTCCGGCCGGCGCCCCCGCCAACGCTTCAAGAAGCGATACGAACGGGGTGATGCCGATGCCGTTGGCGATCAGGAGCAGCGGACGGTGGCCGTCGAGAGGAAATGTGAACACGCCGGAGGGCGGCTCCAGCAGCAGCGCGTCGCCGGCCTCAAGCTCCTGGATGCGGTGGGAGAGAAAGCCGGCTTCCTCGCCATCCGCACAAACCGGATTGCGCCGCACGGCGATGGAGAAGGTCCGCGGCGCGGCGGGCGGCCCGGTCAAGGAATAGGCCCGCGCCGGCCCGCCCTGCGGCAGGCGTACGATCACATGCTGACCGGGCAGGAAATCCGGCAGCGCGCCGCCGTCCTCTGGCACCAGCGTCAGGGCGCGGGTCTGCGCATCCGCCGCATGGGCGGCGGCGACGATGAAGCGGCGCTCGCCCTGCCATCGGCCGCGATTGGCCTCGGGCAGCGGCATGATCTCGCAGCGCACCGCCCTGAGCGGCACCGAGCCGCTGACCGGATCGCGCACGGCATCGCTCAGGGCGGCGTTGATGTTTGCGGTGTCCGGCCCGTGGCTGCCGGTGCCGGCTCGGCCGAGGGGGGCGCACGCCTCCCACCAGCCGAAATCGGCCACCACGGTCGCATCCCCGAGGGCCTGGTTGATCCGCACCCGAAGGCGCGCTCCCCCGTCCCGCGTGCGCACCTCAGCCCAGTCCCCTGCCGCAAGCCCGCGGGCGGCGGCAAGGCCAGGGCTGATCTCGACTGCAGGATCCGGCGCCTTGCGGCGCAGGGAAGCCACATGGCGATGGGAGGTGTGGACGAACCAGCCGCTCTTGGCGGTGGTGAGGATCAGCGGCAGCGCGCTGTCCTCGTCGGCATAGGGCGGCACGTAATCGGGCAGCGGGTCGTGGCCGTGCTGCAGCAGCCGTTCGCTGTAGAGCTCCACCCGGCGGGTCGGGGTGTCGAAGCCGCGCACGGTGCCGTCAGCCTCCTGCGTCGCGAACTTCGCATGGGCGAAAGGCTGCCGCACGCGCACCCCGTCGGGCCTGTCCCGCAGATCGTCCACCGTCAGGCCGAGGGGCGCCAACTGGTGGTTCCAGCCAGCCTCGATGTCGCCGCCGAAGAACTGGGCTGCCATCCCGAGGCGCGTCGCCAAAGCCATCACGATCTCATGGTCCGCCCGGCTCTGCCTCAGGGGGTCGAGGACCTTCCGGCGAAACTGGATGGTCTCGGCCGCCTCCTGGGTGATCTCGAAGCCGATGCGCAAGGCATCGCGCTCCCAGGGCATGTTCACCGGCAGCACGATGTCGGCGCGCTCGGCGGTGGGGTTCATGAACATGTCGGCATGGACATGGAATTCGAGCGCATCCAGCGCCGCGAGATTGCGTGCCGTATCGGCCTGCGACACCGCGAAATTGGTGCCGAAGCTCATCAGCGCGCGCACCTTGTAGGGCGCGCCATCGACCACGGCGCGGGCGAAGTCGCGGGCCGTGATCCACCCATGGGCGGGGGGGCCCAGCGGAAGCTCGGCGAGGCCGAGCGCCTTCTCTTTCTGTCCGGGCGGCAGCAGGGAGAGATCGTTCAGCGCGTTGGCCGGCGGCGGGACGATCCAGATGTTGCCGCCCTCCCGGTCGCAAGAGCCGACGAGGGCGAACAGGGTGGCGATGGCGCGCTCGGTCTGGGTGGCGTTGGCGTGCTGGCCGACGCCGGTCCAGGTGTAATAAGCGGCGCGGGGCGCGCCTTCCAGAAGCGCGTAGAAGGCTTGCACCTCTGCCGCGCCGAGCCCCGTCAGGGCGCAGACGCGGGACAGCGAATACGGGCGGGCACGCTCGGCGAGGCGGCGGAAGACGGTCTGCGCCTCGATCATGCGGCCATCCCCGCTGGACAGGCGCACCTGTCCGTCCAGCCGAACACCCGCGGCCTCTCCCGGCGCGAGGCTCGTGTCGCAGGGCCGCAGCTCGCCGGCTGCGTCGAGCACAAGGAAGCCCTCCGCTCCAGCCACGCCCACGGCATCGGCGCGCACCAGCTGGCCGGTTTGCGCCTCCACCAGCATCGGCGCATTGGTCCAGCGTCGCACGAAGTCGTCGGCAAAGCGCCCGGTTGTGATCAGATGATGGATCGCGCCCATGGCGAGGGCAGCGTCCGTACCCGGCCGCATCCGAAGCCACAGGTCCGCCTGCTGGCCCGAGCCATCCGGCTTGGGATCGATCACCACCACCTTCGCGCCGCGCCGACGGGCCTCCGCAACCCGGCTCGCCTGCGCCAGCCAGGTCCGCGCCGGATTATGCCCCCACAGGACGATCACATCGGCATGATCGTAGTCCGGCATGCCGAGCCCGCGCCCGAACGTGAGCGCGTGGGCATAGTCCTTATGCCAGCCGCACACCTCGATGGCATAGATGAGGTTCGGGCTGCCGAAGCAGCGCACGAAGCGCTCGATCCATTCGTAGCTATCGACGATGGGCGAGCCGCTGAAGGTGGTAGCGGCGAAAGCCACCGCCTCCGCGCCGGACTCGTTCCGGATGGCGCCGAGGCGCCCTGCGATCTCGTCGAGCGCCTCGTCCCAGCCGATCTCCTCCCAGCGCGCCCCCTCGCCTTTTGGTCCAATCCGGCGCAACGGCGTGCTGAGGCGGTTTGGACTGTGCACGAGTTCGGGCGCGGCACGGCCCTTGGCGCAAAGCGCCCCGCCGGTGGGATGGTCCTGGCGCGGCTCGACACCCACCATCCGCCCGTTCTCCACCAGCGTGATGGAGCCGCAGCGCGAGCGGCAAAGGGTGCAATAGCCTTGGTGTCGTTCAGCCATGGTCCATCTTTCGCGCGCTGAAGGGCGTGCGGCTTCTGCGGCCGTGGAAGACGGCCGTCGGATCGAGCGAGGGGTTCAGGCGCCTGACGAGGCGCAGGGCTAGGGTTAGAACAGCATCGCCGCATCCACCGGCCAGGAGGCGACAACCCGGTCTCCCGGCCGCAGGTCGTCGCGGCCGGGAGCGGAATTCTGTAGGTGCGCCGCAAGCTTCACGCCCGAGGCGGTGCGCACGACGAACTCGGTCAGGGCGCCGCGATAGATCACGTCCTCGACAGTCGCCGCCAGGGCGCAGGCGCCACCAGGCGCGGGGTCGCCCCGCAGCAGGCTGACGTGCTCGGGACGGATGGCCAACACCGATGCGTTCGGCGGCACGTCCGTGGTCCCGGTGGCGAAGCATTCGCCGCTCTCGGACCGGAACCGGCCCGGGCCGTCGAGCCCGCCAGGGAACAGGTTGGCGAGACCGATGAATTCGGCCACAAAGCGCGTCGCCGGCCGCTGGTAAATCTCGCGCGGGGTGCCGACCTGCTGCACCCGCCCCTCCGACATCACCACGATGCGGTCAGCGACGCTGAGCGCCTCTTCCTGGTCGTGGGTGACGAAGATGGTGGTGAGCCCGAGCGCGGATTGCAGCCGCCGCAATTCCGTGCGGACCTCGGTGCGCAGTTTCGCGTCGAGAGCGGAGAGCGGCTCGTCGAGCAACAGCACCTCGGGCTTGTAGACGATGGCCCGCGCCAGCGCGACCCGCTGCTGCTGGCCGCCGGAGAGTTCTTTCGGCAGGCGTCCGGCGAGATGTGTGAGCTTCACCAGCGACAGCGCCTCGTCCACCCTGCGCCGCACCTCCTGGCGGTCCACCTTGCGCATCTGAAGCCCGAACGCGACGTTCTCCGCGACGCTCATGTGCGGGAACAGGGCATAGCCCTGGAACACGAGGCCGGCGTCGCGCAGGTAAGGCGGCAGGTCGGTGACCTCGCGCGTGCCGAAATGGATCGTGCCGGCGCTCGCTTCGGTCAGGCCCGCGATCATGCGCAGGGTTGTGGTCTTGCCGCAGCCCGAGGGGCCAAGAAAGGCGATGAACTCGCCCTGCCCGATCTCCAGGGAGACGCGGTCGACGGTCACCTGCGCACCGTGGCGCTTGACGAGGTCCTGGATGCGGATGCTCGACATCTTCGTTCCTCAGAATGCGCGCGCAAGCTTGAAGTAGCGGTCGGTCAGGACGAGGCCCGCCGAAATGATGGCGATCTGGACGGTCGCGACCGCGGCAATGGTCGGGTCGATGCTCCACTCCAGATAGTTGACGATGACAATGGGCAGCGTCGTCATTCCCGGCCCCACGAGGAACAGCGATTTCTCAAGGTCCACGAAGGATGCGATGAAGGCGAACAGCGCTCCCGCCACCACCCCGGGCCGGATGAGCGGCCATGTCACCAGCCGGAAGGCGGTCAATTCCCGCGCACCCATGGTGAGCGCGGCTTCCTTCAGTTGGGGATCCAGGCCAACCAGCGAGGCCGTCACCAGCCGAACCGTCCAGGGCAGCGCGATCAGGCTGTGGGCGATGGCGAGGCCGGTAAAGGTCATGGCCACCTGAACGCCGCTCGCCAGCTCCACCTCGATGAGGAACATATAGAGCGCCGCCCCGGCGACGATGCCGGGCACGATGAGCGGCGCCAGCAACAGCGACTGGATCGCCTCGCGCCCGGGGAAGCGCCCCCGGGCCAGCACGAGGGCCGCCGGCACGCCGACGACAAGGCTCACCAGCATCGCGACGACGCCCAGCTCCAGGCTGGTGAAGAAGCCGTCGCGGAACTGAGGCGCCGCCGCTGCGGCCCGATACCAGTCGAAGGTATAGCCGGTGGGTGGAAAGCTGATGATCTTGTTCTCGAAGAAGCTGACCCAGATGATCGCCGCCAAGGGCGAGAGCACCATGACGAAGGCCGCGACGCACCCGCCGACCATGACCGGCCGGAACGATCTGTCCGACAAGGAGCGCGGCAAGGGAGAGCGCGAGCCGATCATGGTCACAGCACTCCGTAGCGCTTCTGCAGCGCAAGGCTGGAGGCGACGCTCAGCGCCAGCGTCACAGCCATCAGCACCAGGGCGATGGTGGCGGCGAACGGCCAGTTGTACACCTTGATCGCCTGTTCGAAGACCTTCGGCGCCATCATCTGGAACGACGGGCCACCGATGAGGACCGGTGTCGCATAGGCGTTCATCGCCAGCACGAAGCACAACAGGCAACCGGAGAAGATGCCGGGCATGGCCAGCGGAAGGGTCACGCGGAAGAATGCCGTCCACGGCGGCGCACCCATGGTCTGGGCAGCTTCCTCATAGGCCGTGCCGATGTTCTCGAACACGCTCTCGAGCGAGATCACCATGAACGGCAGCAGCACGGCGATGAGACCGATTACCACCGCCGATCCGGTGTAGAGGATACGGACCGGCTCGGCGATCAACCCGGCGGACAGCAGCGCCGAATTGATCAGTCCCTTGTCGGCCAGCAGAACCATCCAGCCCGCCGCGCGCACCGCGTTCCCCATGAGCAGGGGAATGATCGTGGCGAGGATGAGCGCCGTCTTCAGCGCGCGGCTCTCGACCCGGCTGATGGCGAACGCCGCGGGGATGCCGAGCACCAGGCAGATGGCCGTGCAACTCAGCGCAACCGCCAGCGTGCGGGCGAGGATCATCAAATAGAACGGCTCGCCGAAGAAGCGGGCATAGTTTTCCAGCGTGAAGCCGGCGAGGTCCGGTGACCCGGCATCGAAATGGGCGACGCTGGTACGGGCCATCAGGGCAAGCGGCAGGATCAGGCCTGCCAGCACCAGCGTCAGGCTGGGAAAAAGCAGCCAGCCGGCGCCGGAGCGCCGGCGCTGGCGGTCGGTGCCGCCCGGTGCAGGCCGTCCACCGGCCAGGCTGTCCTCTCCGGTAATGGCCGGCGCGCTCACGCCTTGAATTCCTTGTTCCACCACTCGATCCACTGGGCGTCGCTCTTTGCCGCATAAGGGTAGTCGACGAAATTGAGTTTCGCGATCTGGTCGGCGGTAAATTCGAGGCGCTTGCGATCCTCGGCGGGGACGTCGGCATTGTCGGTGGCGACGGCATAGGAGGTGGCGAGGGAGATCGCGCCCATGGCCTTGGGCTGGAGCATCGCCTCCAGATAGGCGTAGGCGCCGTCCACGTTGCGCGCCCGTTTCGGGATGCCCGCGCCAAACGAGATGGCGACGGCACCCTCCTTCGGATAGGACCAGCGCAGGGGCAGGCCTTCCTTCTCCCACTGGATGGCGCGGGCGCTGTAGTTCGCCGAGATCCAGATCTCCTCTGCCTTGAACGCCGCCGCGAGCGCCTGGTGGGAGGGATAGAGCCGGGGCTGAACCTGCTTCTTCATCTCGAGCAGGGCGGGAAAGGCCTGGCTCACGTCGCCCATGGAGCCGCCGTGGGAGAGCGCGGCCGCGTAGATATAGTTGAAATAGAGCTGATCGATGATGCCGACGCGGCCGGCATATTTCGGGTTCCACAGATCGGCGAAGCTTGTCGGCGCCTGCGGAATCTTGGCCGGATTGTAGAGCAGGACCACGCCGCCATAGGCCGCGGGAATGAAATAGGGCCGGCGCAGCTTCTCGATGATGTGACCGGCACTCGGAATGCGGGACATGTCGAGAGTTTCGAGCACGCCCTGGGCGCTCATCTCGTAGGCGTCGGCGTCGCTCAGCCAGGTCACGTCGACGCTGGAGCGGGGAAGGCGGCGTTCCGCCAGCAGCTTGGCCTTGCGCTCCGGCACCGGGGCAAGGTCATGGATGATGCGCAGGGCCGAGGCGGCGAAGGCCGGGTCCTCGAACCCCTTGGCGATGCGCTCGTTCCAGTCGCCGCCCCAGTTGGAGACGACGAGCTCGCCGCTCTGCGCGTGGCCGGCGCCGGGGAGCAGGGCGGCGGTGCCGAGGACGGCGGCGCCGACGAGGAGACGCCTGCGGTCCAGTACAGGGGTCAGAATCGTTTGATCGGTCACGAAGTTCCCCTCACTTCTTCTCTGGATTGTTGCAAGAAGCCGCGCGCGTGTCTCCGCGCTTCGGCCGGTTGTGGAAAACCGCGCCGTTTCCGGCGCCGGTTATCAGGCCGGGTCAGCGGCCGATGCTAGCAGCCGCGGCCGCAGCGAGGGCAGCATTCCGCCGGTGTCGGCCGGATAGCCCGCCGCCGCCATGGCCCGCGCCTTGGCCTCGAAATAGGCGCGCGACCAGAGCGGTCGGGGCCCGCCCTCCTGGCCCACCGTCCTGGCGATGGATTCCAGGCTGATGGGCTGGCCCCCGTCGCCCCAATTGCCCTCGGTCACCTCGTTGATGACGGTGAGCAGGCTATCGGCCGGATCGGCGCAGCCTGTCGCCCCGCCGATCGCTTCCGCCACCCAGGCATGAACCTCGTTCTTGTGCGTGACGTTCATGTAACCTTCGGGGATGAAGACATTGACCAGGAACTTGCCCGGACCGGTCACGTAGGTCCCATCGGTTCGACCGCCGATCCACCAGTCATCCGCAGCGAAAGCGGTGAAGAACACCCAGGCGAACGCCCGCCCGCCAGGCGTGTTGGCGCCGCCCTCCATTTTGATAAGCACGTCGGTGAGGCGCGCGGCAAGATCGGCTTTCGCCGCTGCATCGAGCGTCCCGGCGGCATAGCGCACGTCCATGATCGGCATTGTCGTCTCCCTGGGGATGGATCTCCGGGCACGCCCTCAGTCGAGGAGGTCGGCTCCGTGGGCCTTTTCCCAAGCGCGGATGCGGGCATCGTCGAGCATGGCCGTCTCGACGAAGAAGAGGTCGGAGCTGTCGCGAGCCTCGATCGCGAGGGCCTCGACGCCGCTGATGCCCAGGCTGTCACGACGCCCGAGCGCGACCTCGTTCACGGTGGCGCTGCCCTCCGCGACGAACACGTAAACGCCGTGTTCCGGTGTGCGCGGGGTGTAGGTGAAGCGGCCTGCACGGTCGGTCACCAGACGCGAGACGCGCAGGTCCTGCGAGACCGGCAGCGCGCCGTCCCCATCGCCCACGAGCTGAGCGATACGATTGCGCCGGGTGCGGATGTCGAAGTGGGCGCGATGGTAACTCGGCGACAGATAGAGCTGGCCGGGCATGAGCCAAAGATAAATGGCGTTCATGTTTTCCGGGCTGATCGATAGCTCGCAGTGTTTCCCACCCGATCCGGCGGAGAAAACGTAGTAATCTCCCTGCCGCAGCTGATCCACGGTGCCGCCGCCGGCTGTATTGATGTGGGTCAGCTCGCCTTCCAGCACAAACGCGCAGATGATGAAATTGTGGTGCGGGTGCATGTTGTAGCCGCAGCCAGCACCGTTGAACACTTCATCGCCGAACACGCGGACGGTGCCGAACCCAGGGCGCCCGCCCTGGTATTGATGAAAGTTGAAGCTGGATTCGCGGGCGATATAGCTGCCGGGGTGACCGGCTACATAAGACGAGGCGCTGCCATCGGAATAGATCACGTCGTGGCCGCGTTCACTCGCCCGGAGTACGAAAGATTTGGGCATGGTTCATCTCCCGAGGTTGTTGCGCGCTTAGGCGTTGCGCGCCAGATCGACGCCGCCTTCGGCGTAGCCCATCTCCACCATTTCGAACTGGTTCTTGGGCGTGCCGCAATCGGGGCAAACCCAGTCGTCAGGGACATCGGCCCAGCGGGTGCCGGGTGCCAATCCGTGCTCCGGAAGGCCAAGGGATTCGTCGTACGAAAAACCGCATCCGAGGCAGAGCCATCGTTTGAGGGGCGTATCCATGTGAATATCCTACATTAGTGTAGCGCGTCACACGTCACGTTTTATATTGGCGCGTCACCGGCCGCAAGCGCAAAGTTTAAGCAGGCCCTGAAATGCCGATTTTCCCCGCCACCACTGGCACCTTCGTGGTCTACCCGGCTTGCGCGGCGAAAAGTGACGCATTATTGTAAAGCGCTACCAATTGTGCCTCAGGCGGCACCAACTGCGGGCAGGTGATGGATCCGAATTTGCGTGAACAGGTGCTCCGGCAGGTGCGGTCGGAGATCATCTCGGGACAAAGCGGTCCGGGTAAGATGTACTCGGTGCCGACCTTGGCGGCTGACCTCGGCATGTCCACGACTCCGGTGCGGGAAGCGCTGCTGGAGCTGGCACGTACCGGCCTCATCGAGCCCATGCGCAATCGCGGGTTCAAGGTGGTGGAGCCGACGGTGGACGATCTGCGCAATCTGTTCGATATGCGCAGCCTGCTCGAGGTGCATGCAGCCGAGCTGTTCGCCCTCAAGCCGCGGAAGAAAAAGAAGGTCCTTGAGCAGCTCACCGGCCTCGCCGACGCAATCCGTGTGGCCGTGGAGAATGACGATATCTACGGTTACCTGGAGAACGACCGCAATTTCCACATGGTGTTCATCGGCGCGGCCGAGAATGCGCTGCTCACGGAGATGGCCATGGGCCTGCGAGACAAGATGCGGCTCCACGGCATCTCGTCGCGGGCGGGGCTCGAGCGGCAGGCCGCATCTGTGGGCGAGCATTACCAGCTGACCGCCCTCGCCGAGGCAGGCAACGTGGCCGGCATCGGAGAGCTTATGCGGAACCACATCCTCACCTGGGAGCCGATCTTCATGGAAGCGCTGCTGAAGAGCAGGAGAGAGACCAGCGGAACGCGGGCGTAAGAGCGGGCGCCGAACCGCCAGCGCAGGTCGAGTGGCTGGAGAAGACAGTCCCGCGCCTCACTCCCCTCGGTACGGCCTGGGAAGGGGCCGCGCCGGGAGGCGATTAAGCGCCGCGAGCATGCGTGGCATCACCACTTCTGGCGATGCTGCACAGCGGGCATCCAAATAGGCTGTGGCCATCGATCCTCGTCGGACGGCGCATTGGCCGGCCGACAGCGGGACCGCCCGATCAAGCCGCTTGATGGATCCTGCCGGGAGCCACAGGTTACGCAAAGGGGGGAGTGGTTGCCATGGATGCCGCATTTCTCGACCTGACGATTCCGGCGGGCAAGACCGCTGCGCGGGAGACGGACGACGGCGACGCGATCCTGATCGCAAACCTTCGGGACATCGTCGGTCAATCGCATGTCCTGACGAGCCCCGAGGCGACGCGGCGTTTTCGCACCGGCATCCGCTTCGGCTCCGGCCCGGTGGTCGCCGTGGTGCGGCCCGGCTCGCTGGTGGAGCAATGGCGCGTCCTGAAGGCCTGCGTCGCGGCGGACAAGATCGTCATCATGCAGTCGGCCAACACGGGGGTCACCGGCGGCTCGACCCCCGACGGCGACGACTATGATCGTGGCATCGTGCTCGTCAACACCATGCGTATCGAGGGCCTGCACCTGATTAACGACGGGACGCAGGTGGTCTGCCTGCCGGGCACGACCCTGTTCCATCTGGAGAAGGCGCTGGACAAGATCGGCCGCGCGCCGCACTCGGTGATCGGCTCGTCGTGCATCGGCGCGTCGGTGTTCGGCGGCGTCTGCAACAATTCCGGCGGCGCCTTGATCCATCGCGGCCCCGCATTCACCCAGCTCGCTCTGTTCGCACGGCTGGATGAGGCGGGCGGGCTGCATCTCGTCAATCATCTCGGCATCGCGCTGGGCAATGATCCGGAGACGATCCTTCGGCGGATCGAAAGCGGCGACTTCACCGCCGCCGACATCGTCAACGACCCCGCCCGAGCCGCCTCGGACCATGACTATGCCGCCCATGTGCGTGACATCGAGGCGCCAACCCCTGCCCGCTTCAATGCCGATCCGCGCCGCCTGTTCGAGGCGTCCGGCAGCGCCGGCAAGGTGATGCTGATGGCGGTGCGGCTCGACACCTTCCCGAAAGAGAAGGAACAGGTCGTCTTCTACATCGGCTCGAACGATACCGCAGAACTCGAAGACATTCGCCGCCATATCCTAGGAGGATTCAAGAATCTGCCGATCGAAGGCGAGTACATGCATCGCGACTCCTTCAATTGCGCAGAGGTCTACGGCAAGGACACCTTCGTGGTGATCAACACTCTCGGCACGGACATGATCCCGCGCCTCTACGCTCTAGAGGCGGCGTTCGACAATATCTGCCGGCGCTTCAGCTTTCTGCCGAAGAATCTCAGCGCCAAGATGCTGCAAGCCTTGAGCCACCTCTTTCCGAAGCATCTGCCCCGGCGCATGACGGACTACCGCGATCGCTTCGAGCATTATCTGCTGTTGAAGATGGGGGACGAGGGCATCGCGGAAGCCCGCGCCCATCTGAAATCGATCTTCCCTTCGAAGTCCGGGGACTATTTCGAGTGCACGCCCGATGAAGGCGACAAGGCCTTCCTGCACCGCTTCGCCGCCGCCGGCGCCGCGATCCGCTATCGCGCCGTCCACGACACGGAGGTGGAGGACATCGTCGCGCTGGACATCGCGCTCCGTCGCAATGACGAAAACTGGTTCGAGACGCTGCCCGAAGAGATCGACAAGCACATGATCCGCAAGCTCTATTGCGGCCACTTCTTCTGCCACGTCTTCCACCAGGACTATATCGTGGCCAAGGGCAGCAATTGCGAGGAGATCGAGCACGCCTTGTGGACGCTCCTCGATGCACGCGGCGCGGAATATCCCGCCGAGCACAATGTGGGGCACCTTTATTTCGCGAAGCCGGCAATGGTCGACCATTTCAAGGCGCTCGATCCCTGCAACACCTTCAACCCCGGGATCGGCCGCACCACGAAATGCGCGCACTGGATGCCGCGCGGACAGACCGTTGCACCAAGCCGCCTCCGATGCGACGGCTGACCGTATCGAATGCCAGTTGCGGCCTGAGCCGCTCGCAATGCTGCAGCAAGATCATCTGGGGGGAGAAACATGACGACACGGACCGGCGGCGAACTCATCCAGGATTTTCTTGAGACTTACGAAATTCCGTTTGTTTTCGGCAATCCGGGAACCACGGAGACGACCTTCCTCGCGGCCGTAGCGGCCTCGCAGGCCACCTATATCCTAGCGCTGCATGAATCGAGCGCGGTCGGCATCGCTGCGGGCTATGCCCTGATCAGCGGCAAGCCGTCCATCGTCAGCCTCCATACCTATCCGGGCCTCGCCAACGGCATGTTCAACATGCGCAATGCGCTGATGTCCGGGGTGCCCCTGCTTGTCATCAACGGGCAGCAGGATTCCCGCTTCCTCATCCACAATCCGGTGTTGGGCGCGCCCAATGTCCAGCTGGCCCAGACCGCCACCAAATACGCCTATGAAGTGACCCGCACGGACGATCTCGCCGTCGCCCTGCAGCGGTGCTACCTGCACGCGCGGCTCCAGCCGACGGGCCCCGTTTTCCTCTCCATCCCCATGAACTTCATGCTGGAGGAGACCGGGCACACCACGTTCAAGAAGACGCGCATCATCGAGGACGTGGCGCCGCACTCCATCGGCGCGGTGGCCGCAGCCCTCGCGGCGGTGCCCGGGGGCAAGCTCGCCATCGTCGCCGACTATGCGGTGGGCGCGGCGCGCGGCGTCGACGCCGTGAGCCGCATCGCCAGCACGCTCGGCGCCGACATCTATGCCGCGCCTTTCCATGTGCAGGGCACGGTCGATCCGCTGCATCCGAACTTCCGTGGCCAGCTTCCGCCCACCACGAAGAAGATCAACGAGACGCTCGGCCGCTACCACACCATGCTGCTGGTCGGCGAGAAGGTGGACAGCTTCACCTATGATGGCCTCCAGGCCCTGCCGGCGGAATTGCAGGTCATCCAGATCGCGCCGGCGGCGAGCCAACTGGGCTTCGACTTTCCCTGCGATATGGCCGTGCTCGGCGACATTCATGCGACCCTGGATGCGCTGGCCATCGCGCTCGGCGCTGACACGGCGCAAGCCGGTGCGCGGACGATCGACGTGGCAGCTCTGGATGCGAAATATCCCGGCGTGGGGCCGCGCGCGAGCGATGCGCTGATCCTCGCCGTGCTGCGCCATCTCGACCACTCCACCCATGTCATCACGGAAGGGTCGTCCGAGGACGCCATCGTGCAGGACATGGCGGTGAGCCTCGGCTTTCGGAACGTGCATTTCTCGCCGCGCGGCGGCGGGCTCGGCTGGGCGATGCCGCTCGGCGTCGGCATCGGCCTCGCGAGCGGCAAGCACGCCGCCTGCTTCGTGGGCGATGGAGGAAGCCTGTTCTCGATCCACGCCCTCTGGACGGCGGCGAAATATTCCATCCCGTCCATCTTCATCTGCTTCGTGAACAACGAATACCGGCTGCTGAAGGACCTGTGGTGCAATGTGATGGGCACGACCATCGCGACCACGCACTTCGTCGGCCTGGACTTCAGCGATCCCGACGTGGACATGCAGAAGATCGCCGAGGGCTTCGGTGCCCGCGTGGAGACGATCGACGCCGTCGAGGGCGTCGGCGATGTTCTCTCCCGCGCGCTCGCGCACCAGGGCCCGAGCTTCCTGATCATCAATCGCGAGCCGTGAGCTGGCGGCGGCGCATCACCGCCCGCCGCATCCCACCGAAACGGAATTTGGGAGACATCCGTGTCTGGAGATTTCGAGAAAGAGCTGACAAGGCGCGTCTGGACCGACGACGCGTTCGCCGCGCAGGTGGAGAGCGACCCCGTCGAGGCGCTCAAGTCCATGGGCGTCGCGGTGCCGGCGGGGGTCAAGGTGAAGGTGGTGGTGCAGCGGCGCGACCGCGTCTATTTCACCATCCCGCCGGCCCGTCCGCCCCATGCGCCGCCCGCCGCGATGCCGCTCAACCAGATGGACCTGTGGTCCAGCCAGGGCCTGTTCATCTGGCTCGTGCCCGTCGCTGCAAAATTCAAGCTGCTGGCCCTGCGCAACGCGGCCCGTACCGAGGGAGATCAGCCGTGAGCAATGCCGATTTCGTCGAGAAGAATTACGAACGCATCGCCACCGATCTCGATTACCGCGCAAAGCTCATCGCCGACCCGGTCGGAGTGGTCTGCACGGAGTTCGGCTACACGCCGGGCCCGGATTTCAAGATCGAGATCATCGAGCAGGCGGAAGACACCATCGTCATCATGGTGCCCCCGAAGCCGGAGCCCGGGGCGGACCTGGAGCAGGCGCTCACCGAGGTGACGGAGCGGGTCTTCGATCTGCTCTTCTCGTCCGGCATCGGCGGCTTCTTCATCCCGGACGACAGGCAGAAATGGGTGGTGCGGGAGATGCGGCTGGCGGCGCAGAAGAAGACCGGCCTCGACATCTCGCAATTGTAGGACGCCCGGCGCCGCGACCTGACGCAGCGGACCGGGAACCGGGGGGAGAACGCACATGACGGCCAAAACCGGTCAGCCGGGCTTCTGGGACAATCTCATCGCGCCGAAGGGCGGCCTGTTCGGCACGCAATTGGCCGGCTGGACGCCCGGCCCCGCCGCAAAATCCGGCCTCGGCTGCCGCGTGCTCGCCGACCAGATGATCGAGGTCGCGCCCTCCATCTGCCTCGCGGCCGACGTCTATGTGCCGAAGGTGCCGGGCCGCTGGCCGGCGGTCATCGCCTTCGCGGCCTATTCCAAGGAATTGCAAGCCGCCGGCGTGCCTGCCGGCAACAACGAGACCGGCAGCCCCCCGGTCTTCACCGATCGCGGCTATGCCCATGTGATCGTCACCCGCCGCGGCATGGGCCGCTCGGGCGGCGCGGACGCCGTCTATCTCAACGATACCGATGTGGAAGACCACGCCAAGGTCATCCAATGGGCCGCCACGCAGCCCTGGTGCGACGGGCAGGTGGTGCTGTTCGGCACCTCCTATTACGGGCTGACCCAGCCGCAGGTGGCGCGGCTTCGCCCGCCGGCGCTGAAGGGCTTCTTCACCAACGAGATGTGCACGGACTTCTTCCGCCACATCGCCATGTTCGGCGGCGCGCCGCAGCCGGATTTCTTCGCGCTCTGGATGGGTGCGAACTTCACGCCCCTGCAATTCAGGCTGCACCTGCCGCCGCTTCTGCGCGCGGTGGTGAGCCACATCACCAACTCAGCCCTGAAGCACGTGTGGTGGCCGCAGCTGAAGAAGCGCATGGCGCGGATCATGAAGGCGTTCCAGCGGCAGGTGCCGACGCCGCAGGCGCGCCGCCTGTTCGCCGGCCTCATGCTCGACGGCAAGACCCGGGCGACGAGCGTGCTGCCCGCCGGCCCGTCCGGCGCGCTGGGCGACATCGAGGTGCCGTTCGTGGTGGTGCAGAACACCGGCTATCTCAACCTGCACCAGTTCGGCGCCTACGACCTGTTCGAGAATGCCGGCACGCCGAAGGATCAACGCTGGCTGATCATCGGCCCGGCGGCCTATGACCTGCCGGTCTATGCGTGGCAGTTGGAGGCGCTCGCCTTCTTCGACCATCTGGTCTACGGCGCGGACAACGGCTATGCCGGCCAGGCGCGGGTGCGATACTGGAGGGAAGGGGCGAAGGATTATCGCAGCGCGTCCGGCTGGCCGCTGCCGGGCAGCACGGCGCTGCGCCTTTACCCCGCCTCCAATGGCGCCGACGCCGCAACCCACCGCCTCGACCGCGCGCCGGGCGAAGGCGGGACGAACCGATGGGCCGCGGTGCCCCTCGGCGCCATCGTGACGGCGGGCTTCGATGAGGTGGAGAGCCAGCGCCTCACCTTCGAGCTGCCGGTCGAGGAGGAGATGGAGCTGACCGGCCCGATCACCGTCAGCCTCTCCGTCAGCTGCAACGAGATCGATACCCACGTGGTGGCCCGCACCGGCGTCGTCTCGGCGGACGGCGCCTACCAGATCCTCTCCATGGGCGCGATCCGCCCCGCGTGCCGCAGAATCGACGCCGCGCGCTCCACCGCGACCGAGATCGCCATCGACATCGACCAGCCCGAGCCGCTCACCCCTGGCGTGCCGGTGACGCTGCGCTTCAGCCTCACGCCGCAGCCCGTGGTGCTGAAGCCGGGCGAGCGGCTGCGCCTCGACATCGCCAGCCGCACCGATCTCCTGCGCAGCGACGTCAGCCACGGGCACGCACAATTCGACATGCAGGTGCCGCCCTATTACGCCCGCAACACCCTCCACTACGGACCTGACACCCACATCGAATTCGCCCGGGCCGGCGGGTCCGGCAGCGATCTTCATGTCTGAAGCGACCCCTGCGATCGTATCCACTGCATGGAGCGGATACGAACTGCTGGCCGATCCCCGGCGCGACGCGGGCACGGCCTTTTTCGAGGACGAGCACGACGTCTTCCATCTCCACGGACTGCTGTCGGCGCAGGGCTTCTATTGTCCGCAGACCGAAGCGAGCCTCCTGACGAATCCGTCCGAGATGGCGCGGATCGTTGTCGGAGCGGCGAACTCTTCCACATAGACGATGTTTGCGATCAGCGTTCCGTCGTAGACCGACACGGAGACATTCGGGAATTTCTTCATCCAGCCCAATGCATACTCAAATCCGGTCACGGCCAGCCGCTCGACCGGCCAGTGAAACTGCACCGTCTGGATGTCGGAAACATTGATGGCGACCGGCGACTGCTGCGGGCTGCCGAACGCCCGTGGATAGTTGACGTAGTCGTGAAAAATGCTGCCGTTGGCCAGTCCCTGATGGATGTCGTCAAAGATGAAGCGGGCGATCTCGACCATCGGCCGGTCGAGATCGGGTATGGGCGTGATGTGCCCGGTGATGGCAGTGAAGACCAGTTCGGGTGAAACATGGGGCTCGAGCCGCCGGCGCATGTCCACCGATGATCGCATGAGAATCTGACGCGGGTGTCCGTCCGCCACGTCGCGTATGGCGAGGGCGAGCGCGGCCAACAGGAGCGCGTGCACGGAAGCGCCGTTTGCGTGGCTCGTCTCCTTGATCCGATGCATCGCGTCCGCCCCGATCACAACGCGTTCGAGCCGATGGGTCACGGCACCGCCATCATGGGGCGCGTGCATGGGAATCTCGGCGAATACGCCGGAATAGGACGACGGCGGCGCATCCGTTCCGAGCGCGGCCAGACTGCAACTCACGGCATGGTCGACCGGGGTCGGGAAGGGCTGCACGCCGAGGGCCGGTGCCTCGCCGCGCACGACGCAGTCGCACATGTGGGCGAGGCAGGAATGCAGCTCGATCAGCGATGTTGCGTCGGTGATGGCATGGGACGTGAGCATGAAGACATCCAGCGCGTCATCGGCGGCGCTGACGTGGATGGCGTAGAGGGTCTTTCCGGTATCGAGGTCGGCGTTCAGCAATTGCGTGTAAATGGTCTCGGCGGAGCAGCGATCGGCGGGCACCCAGGCCTCGACCGCCGATCGGTCGTCCGTCCGTCCCACGAAATGCCCGTCCTCGACCACCGAGCGCAGGATTCCATATCGCGTTTCGAGATGTGCGACGGCCGCCTCGAACTGCGCCCTGTCGATCGTTCCGCAGATGCTGCTGCGGCTGACGACGATCATGCGCGTGGCGATGTAGATCAATTCCGTGGGTGAGGCTTCGCGATACACGCGCCGATCCGCCGGGCCCTGTCCGTCCGGCGTCGCTTCGCTGAAGTCCTTGTGCATGTGCGGTTCCTTTAAGGAGGTCAGATCGGAACGTGGCGGATGGACGAACGAGGGCGCCGCTCGGACGATCGGCGCTCGCTGGCCGTCCGTCCCCCTGCGCGACCGGGCGAGCCGAAGGGTGGTCACCGCTGCGCCCCGATCCGCTGAAGAAAGGGCACGAGGTCCTGCCAGTCGGCATCCTTCACCTGGGCTGCAAGGTAGCCGTCCGGCCGGACCAGAGAGATGAATCCTCCGCCGTCGGGCAGACGCGGCGACGCCGCCACGAGGCGGGGAAAGCGCGCGGCGAGTTCGGCTGCGCCGTCTCCGCCGCACGCGATGAAAAACGGCGTGTCGCCCGCGCCGAACGGCCTCTCGCCCGCCACCGGCCGCACCCGCGCGCCGGCCTTCGCTTCGCCCTGGGAGGGGCCGTTGAGCGGGCTGTCCGGATAGCCGATGGAGACTTCCGCCATCAGCCCCGTGAGGGCCCGCCGCACCGGCGGCAGCCCCATCAGGATATGGGCGACGAAGTCGCGCACATGCTGCAGCGTGTGGTCCGCGAGCGTGCCGATGCGGGTCATGCGCCCGGAGGCCGCGATCACCAGCGCGCCGACCGGGCGACGTTCCAGATCATAGCTCTCCAGCAGCGCGGGCGCGCTGGCGATGCCGCGGATGACAAGGGCCAGCTTCCACGCCAGATTGATGGCGTCCTGCATGCCCGTGTTCATGCCCTGCCCGCCGGCCGGGCTGTGGATGTGCGCCGCATCGCCGGCGAGGAAGACCCGCCCGGACCGATAATTGTCCACCTGCCGCTCATTGATGCGGAAGGCGCTGACCCATTCCGTCCCGGTGAGCGTGATGCCCCCGGGGCCGCGGGCGTCCAGCATCTTCTGGAACGCCTCCTGGTCCAGCGCGACCGGCGGCGTTGCGGTCGAGGGGCCGAGACTGGTGATGATGCGCGCGCGGTCGGGCGCCATGGGGAAGAACAGCAGCGGCCCGTCCTCATGCCAGAAGATGGCCATCTGCGAGGCGGGGAAGGGATATCCGCTCAGGTGAAAGTCGCCCTGCGTCCAGTCGAGGCCGAGGGTGTCACCCCTGAAGTCGAGGCCGAGGTGATGGCGCACCACGCTGTGCGCGCCGTCGCAGGCCACCAGGAAGGCATATGGCTCGGTGCGCTCCGTGCCGTCGGGCTCCCGCAGGCGGACGGAGAGGCCATCCTCGTCCTGCTCGAAACCGAGAAGCTCGACGCCGAGATCGGGCTTGGCGCCGTGAGCGGCGAGGTGACGCCGCAACACGGCTTCGGTGTCGTACTGCGGCACCATCAGCGCAAACGGATAAGGGGAGGGAATCTGGTCGAGCGACAGCGAGGCCACGGTCCGCCCGCCCGACAGGATGTTGGCAATGGTGACCTTGTTGCCCAGGGCGATGATGTCAGCCGCCGCCCCGGAGCGGTCGAGCAGCTCCAGCGTTCGCGGCCACACCGCGACCGCCCGAGACGTGTGGGTCGCCTCGGGCACCTTGTCGATGATGCGCACCGGTACGCCATAGCGCGCCAGTTCCAGCGCCATCGTCAGGCCTACCGGCCCCGCGCCGGCGATGAGCACCTGATCCTTCATCCTGTTCCCCCCTGATGGTGTGCTTCGGCCCGCCCGGCGGGACGCACCTTTCGATCTTGCGTCGTTGGCGGCCGTTGAGATGCGGCCGCATCAGTCCGTGGGCTGGTCGTTCCTGTTGACCGGCGGCCCCAGGAACTCCACGTGCCACTTCAGCCCGAAGGCATTGAGCGCCGCCTGGTCGGGAATGCCGTCGTGCATCACGCCGGCAAGCTCGGTGAAGAAGGCCGCCGCATCGAGGGCCGGGGCCATGAGGATGTACTGGCGCGCGGGCTTGTCGGTCACGTTGCAGAAGCCGTGCTCGACCCCACCGGGAATGCTCACCACGTCACCGGCCTCGGCGTAGAAGCGCCGGCCATCCGCCTCATAGAGATACCGACCCTCGATGACGCGGAAGATCTCCGCTTCGCGGTGGCGATGCCGGGGGGGACCCGCGCCCGGGGCATTGATGGTCTCGATGAAGCAGAACTCGCCCGAGCTCGCCGCCGGCGGCATGCGCACGAACAGGTCGAGCCCGATGGCGGGGATCTTGATAGGCGCTTCGGTTCCTTTCGAATGCAGGAACGAGATGGGCATGGGAGTGTCCTTGAGACCGCAGGTGATGAGATGAAATTGGTTCGATCCTAGTTTTCTTCCTCGAACAGCCAGATCTCGGCGGTGGGCTGAGGCAGACCGTCAGCACCTTCGCGCAGTCCCAGGAAGGCGGGGATGCGCCGCAGCTGCTCCGGCGTCAGAGACGCAACGAGAGGCTTCAACGCGGCCGTCACGGTCTTCAGGTCCCGCGCCCGCAGCGCCTCGGCATCGGCGACGCGGTCCAGGATGTCGACGAAATTGTCCGGGGGCGGCGCCTTGGCCCGCTCGGCCCGGCGCTCGGCGGACAGCTTCGCCACCGCGCGGATGGCGGCCTCCACCGGCGGCCAGAGTTTTTGCTGTTCGGGACTGAGGGTCATCACCGTCTTCAGCGCGAGAAGGCGCGCCTCGAGCACGGCCTGGGCATCCGCCGTGCTGTAGAGTTCCACGGCGGGCGGCTCCGGCGGAACGCCGGCGGACGGTGCCGTCTGCGCCTGCACTGCGGGCCCTGTCATGACGAGTGCGCCCATCAAGGCGGCCACGAGGGTGCGGTTCACGGTCGTGCGGTTCATGGCGACTATCTTTCTTACCATTGAATTTGAGTGGGAGACGGTCGTCACCCTCACTGCCATCCGCCGCCGGGCAGCCGGCCGTGATAGGGGGTGTCGCGGCAGTGGCCCCACGGCCCGTGCCAATAGCCGGGCGGGCAGCCATTGCCGAAATAGCCGTAGGCGGGAGGCAGGTCGTAGACCCACCCGCCGCCCGGCACGCGGCCGGTATAGGGCGTGTGGCGGCAATGGCCCCACGGCCCGCGCCACCAGCCCGGGCCGCAGCCTTGGGCGACGGGGGTCAAGAGGGCGGAATCCGGTACAGCAGGGCGCGCCAGGGGCATCGCCGAAGCCGGCAGCGCCGCCAGCGCTCCGAGCCACAAGCCGGAAATCAATCCGAAGGTATTTCGCATGGGATCACTCGCGGTGAGACGTCCCGGGCCTCGAAGATCGCAGCCCGCACCAAGGGCCCTTCGTGGACCCGGGTGCCAAGAAATTAACTCGACCGCGTTGCGGGCGCATCGACAGAACTGGTGATGCGACATGTCGTCTCGCGGCGCTCCGGCATCGAAACGGCCTCATGTCGCATGCGCAAATATACCGCCCGTCAACGGATGGTATCGGAGGGGCGTAGACTTGAAGCGCATGCTCAATAACGAAGGTGCGCACTCATGCCGAATGATCATCGCGTGGGCGTGAGGCGCGCCTCGCAGTCTCAGCCAAGCCCGGCCCGGGCCCGCCGCGCCGGCGCTAGGATGGTGCCCGAACGCAATGGCAACGACTGATTTTGGTTCGATTCTCGCGGTTGAAGTCTTTGGAATGGATGACGTAACGGCAGAACAGGGGCTGGCTGCGGCCCATCCGCTGGCCGGACGATTGGCCGAAGCCCGATTGCTTGATGCCGCTGCTTGATGACGCCAAACGGTCCCACCTGGTGAGATCGTGCCGGTATTGACGCAACCATGCCGATCTCCGGCACCTCCGCCACCCGCAGACGCGGGATACGTCGCGGCTGTTGAAAGGGGCGGCGCGGCCGACCTCGGTCTCGGCCGCAGCCGCGAGCGCCGGGGATCGACCGGCGGCGAGCAGGCTCGGCTGGCGGAAAATCCTGCCGGCGCAGACCTGCCCACTTTACCGCGCGCCCGGTCCCATTGCCCCACAGCGAGCCCCCGCCACGGCCGAAATCCGCGGCGGGATAATCTGTTAGGCGAGATCGATCGAGGGCATGGGGAGCGCGGTTCGCCACACCACGGCCCGCGCAGGGGCGGCGCGGCCGCAGTCCGCCCCCGCCGACGGGAATATGCCTCGCCGGCAACAGGCCAATCTGGTCAAGGTCGTTGGCAGTCCCTATAAGGCCGGCGCGTATGGCGCACGCAGTGCGGCCTGCGACGGAGCCTTCCGCAGTGTCCATGAACGATTACGTCCAGCGTATCCTGTCCGCCCGCGTCTATGACGTCGCCATCGAAAGCCCGCTCGATGCCATGCCGCGCCTCTCCGAGCGGCTCGGCGCACAGGTGCATCTCAAACGCGAGGACCTGCAGCCGGTCTTCTCGTTCAAGCTGCGCGGCGCCTACAACAAGCTTGTCAGGCTGCCGCGCGAGGTGCTGGATCGCGGCGTGATCTGCGCGTCTGCGGGCAACCATGCGCAGGGCGTCGCCCTGGCGGCGAAAAAGCTCGGCGTCGACGCCATCATCGTGATGCCGCGCACGACGCCCACCATCAAGATCGAAGCGGTGAAGCGGCTCGGCGGAACCGTGGTCCTGCACGGGGACGCGTTCGATGAGGCGCAGCTCAAGGCGCGGGAAATCCAGGCCGAGCGCCACCTCACCTTCATCCATCCGTTCGACGACCCGGACGTGATCGCCGGCCAGGGAACGCTCGGCATGGAGATCCTGCGCCAGCACCCCAATCCGATCGAGGCGATCTTCGTGCCGATCGGCGGCGGGGGGCTTGCCGCCGGCGTCGCCGCCTTCGTGAAATTCCTCAGCCCGTCCACCAAGGTCATCGGGGTTGAGCCGACCGACGCGGCAAGCATGAGCGCGGCCCTTGCGGCCGGTGAACTCGTCATGCTCGATCAGGTCGGCCTGTTTGCGGACGGCGTGGCGGTCCGCCAGGTCGGGAAAGAGACATTCCGGCTCTGCCGGGAATTCCTCGATGAGGTCGTGACCGCGGACACCGACGCCATCTGCGCCGCCATCAAGGACATTTTCGACGATACGCGGATGATCGCTGAGCCCTCGGGCGCCCTGAGCCTTGCGGGTCTCAAGGCCTATGTGGAACGCGGCGGCGGGCGTACCGGCAGCCTCATCGCCATCAACAGCGGCGCCAACCTCAATTTCGACCGCCTACGCACAATCGCCGAGCGGGCGGAAGTGGGCGAGCATCGCGAAGCGCTCCTGGCCGTGACCATTCCGGAAAAGCCGGGCAGCTACCGTCAGTTCATCCGGGCGCTCGGCACGCGCTCCATCACAGAGTTCAATTATCGCTTCGCGGGTCCGGATGCGCGGGCCCGCATTTTCGTCGGCATCGGGCTGGCGCGCGGCGAGAAGGAGAAGCACGAGGTCATCGCCCTTCTCCGCGACGCGGGCTACGAGGTGATCGATCTCAGCGAGAATGAGATGGCGAAGGCCCATGTCCGCTACATGGTGGGCGGCCGCGTGCCGGGACTGGACAACGAGCTGATCTATCGTTTCGAATTCCCCGAGCGGCCGGGCGCGCTGTCGCGCTTCCTGGAAAGCCTTGCGCCGGAATGGAACATCTCGCTGTTCCATTATCGCAATCACGGTGCCGACCACGGCCGCGTCCTGGCGGGCATCCAAGTGCCGCCCGACGCCCTGCTGCGTTTTGGCAATTGGTTGGAAAGTCTCGGCTATCCCTATTGGGACGAAACGGCCAATCCGGCCTATCACCAATTCCTGGCCGGTTAGCGAAAGCGGCTGAAATCGGCGCGGAAGCCCGTGCTGATCGGAACCGTCCTCCGCTTCGGCACCACCCCCACCCGACCGCGTGCCGGCACCCTCGGCCTCTGGAGGCATCCGGTTGCGGAGGTGGCGGCCCGGCTGGGTCGGCAAAATTCTCTCGGCGGGGAGGAAACGGTACGGCGAGCCTCCCGCCAGGGCCGGCGATGACGCTCAGGCCGCTGCGGTCCGCGGGCTGATGTCCGCGCCATGTGTCGGGGCTTCCCCGTTCAGCCGGCCGATGGGCTGGTGCGGACGACGGGACTCGAACCCGTACTCTCAAAGAGAAGCAGATTTTCATACCACTTCGGCTTTCGCCGCCGTCCTCCGACGTTCGTGGTCTGGACTGTCCCTTCGCCATAGCCATGGGCTTTAGGCGCCGCCCGTCCAGTCTCTACACCTTCCCCGTCCGGGGCTTGGCTCGGGATTGGCCTGGGGCATTTGCCCGTTAGCGTTCCCCGACTTTGAGCGGTTCTACATCGCGGATTTCCCCGCGCGCACTCCAATTTCTAAAGTCTGCTGCGTCTACCGATTTCGCCACGTCCGCCTTCAACTGCGCGGACCTTATGCGAGAGCTCGCGCGCCGACAACCATTCCCGTGCGGGGCGGAACTGGCGCGGCGAAGCCTCAGGCGCGGCCTTCCAATTGTTCGGTGGTGACCGGGGTGATCGCCACCGACTCGCCGCAGCCGCAGGCCGAGGTCTGGTTCGGATTGTTGAACACGAACTGGGCCGACATCTTGTCGGTCTTGAAGTCCATCTCGGTGCCGAGCAGGAACAGGATCGCCTTCGGATCGACGATCACCTTCACGCCCTTGTCCTCCACCACCTCGTCCCGGGGGGAGATTTCCGGCGCGTAATCAAGGGTGTAGGACATGCCGGCGCAGCCGCCGTTCTTGACCCCCACGCGCACGGCCTCGGCCGGCGGCTCCGAGCGCGCCATGATCTGGCGAATGCGTTCGGCGGCGGCATCGGTGATGCGCATGACGGGCGGGCGGGGACGCAGGGCAGCCATTTTTTCAAAACTCCGAACCACGCCGGTTCAAGGCCGGCGGATAAGTGTTCCTAAAATGGGGGAGCCCGGCCCTCCCGGCAAGGGCCGTGCGCGCGGGCCGTCGATGCGCGCCATGCAACCGAAACCGGGCTCGCGCGTTCAGCTTGGCAATAGGAGCACAAGCATGGCGGTGCACGCGGCGACCGGGACGGCACGGGACGGGGCAGAGGATCACACGCTTGATCAGGCCGCGCCCAAGGATCTCTCCGCGCAGGAGCATGCGCAGGTGGAGGAGCATCGCAACCTGCGCCCGCTGGCGGTCTATGAGGTGATCCGCCGGGAAGGCGTGGACGAATTGCGCCGCCCGTTGCCGAGCCTGTGGTGGTCAGGGCTCGCGGCCGGGCTGTCCATCGGCTTTTCGGTGGTCGCCGAAGCCGCCCTGCATGCCCATCTGCCCGACGCACCCTGGCGCCCGATCATCGAGAGCATCGGCTATTCGCTCGGCTTCCTGATCGTGATTCTCGGGCGTTACCAGCTGTTTACGGAAATCACCCTGACCGCGGTCCTGCCCGTTCTGGCGGAGCCCACGCGCAGCGCACTTTGGGCGCTGGCGCGCATCTGGGGCGTGGTGTTCGCCGCCAACATGGTCGGCACGGCGATCTTCGCCGGCCTGCTCTCTACCCGCCTGATCCTGCCGGCGGAGATTGACGAAGCCATCCTCTCGCTCTCGCGGGAGCTGGCGACCCTCACCCCCACCGATGCGCTGGTGCGCGGCATCGTCGCCGGCTGGCTGATCGCGACCGTGGCCTGGCTGCTGCCCAGTGCGGAGCATTCGCGCGTCGTCATCATCGTCGCGCTCACGGGGCTGATCTCGCTGCTTCAGCTGTCCCATGTGGTGTCGGGCTCGGTGGAGATCTTCTATCTCGCGGCGCTGGGCGAAATCGGCGTCGGCACGGCGCTCGGCGGGTTCATCCTGCCCTTGCTGGTGGGCAATGTGATCGGCGGATCGGCCCTGTTCGCCCTGCTGGCCTATGGGCAGGTGAAGGATGAGATGAAGGATGACGCGGCGGGCCCCGGACCCGCCGGCGGCGAGGCCGAGGCGCCCGCTCCCGGCGGGGCGACCCGCCCGAAAAAGCTGGCGGCAGGCCGGGGCATGCGCCCCAAAGCGTGAAAAATGTTTCACGTGAAACAATAACTTAGCGTAGACGAACAGCGGTTTTGTGGCGCGTTTCGGCACCTGTCCGCGCCTCTTCCGCACACCAAACCCGCGTTTCGGACGAACGTTCAGGCAAGGATTTCGGCGAGGAGGTAACCGGCCCCGCCGCGCCCGTGCGTCAATAGTTCGGCCACAGTCCGGGCGTGGCGAGTTCCAGCAGGGCGCCGTCGGGGTCGCGGAAATAGAGGCTCACGCCGCCCTTGGGCCAAGCCATCTCGCCTTCGATGGGGATGGCATGGCGTGCGAGATGGGACCGCCAGTGCGCCAGCGTCTCGGCGGCGATGGCGAAGGCCACATGGGCGCGGCCCGAAGCGTCATGGGGCGGAATGGTGCCGCCCGGCAAGGTCAGCGTCTCGTTCGCGGCGCCGCGCCTGAACAGCAGCAGCACCGTGCCGCCGAGGGCATAGGCACGGAACCGGGCGTCGGCCAGCAGGGGGGAGAGGCCGAGCACGCCTTCATAGAAGGCGGCGGCACGCGCCAGATCGTCCACATAAAGGCCGGTCTCCAGGACCGGCCCCAATGGCGGCGCAACGGGCGGCGCAACGGGCGGCGCCACAGGAGGGCCAAGGGGCGGCGCGCTCGTCTCGCCCGCCACGGCCGTTCACCACAAATTGAGCGTGGCGCGGGCTTCTTCCGACATCCGGCCCTGGTCCCAGGGCGGATCGAAGGTGATTTCCACCGTGACGCCGCCGACGCCTTCCACCGTGTTCACGGCGTTTTCCACCATGCCCGGCAGTTCGGCCGCCGAGGGGCAATTGGGCGTGGTCAGCGTCATCTCGACCGCGACCGAGCGGTCGTCGGCGATATCCACCTTGTAGATCAGGCCCAGTTCGTAGATGTCGACCGGGATTTCGGGGTCATAGACGGTCTTCATGGCCGCGACGATGTCGTCGGTGAGACGCGCCAATTCGGCTTCCGGAATCGTGGATTTGATTTCCGGAGCGTTCGGGGTGTCGTTGAGCGCCGTTTCGGTCATGCGAACAGATCCTGCGCCTTCAGCAAGGCCGCCGCAAGGCGGTCCACATCGGCGCGCGTGTTGTAGAGGGCGAGCGAAGCCCGGCAGGTGGCCGTGGTGTCATATCGGGCCAGAAGCGGCTGAGCGCAATGGGTTCCGGCGCGCACCGCGACCCCGTAGCGGTCCAGCACGGTGGCGACGTCGTGGGGATGGGCATTCTTCATCTCGAACGAGATGATGGCGCCCTTGTTCGCCGCCGTGCCGATGATGCGCAGGCTGTTCATGGCGCCGAGCACCTCGTGGGCATAGGCGGAGAGTTCGCGCTCATGCGCCTCGATGCGCGCGCGGCCGAGCGAGGTCATATAGTCCAGCGCCGCGCCGAGGCCGATGGCCTGGACGATGGGCGGGGTGCCGGCCTCGAAGCGGTGCGGCGGGGTGGCGTAGGTCACGCGCTCCTCGCTCACCTCGCGGATCATCTCGCCGCCCCCCTCATAGGGCGGCATCTGGGCGAGCAGGTCGAGCTTGCCGTAGAGGATGCCGATGCCGGTCGGGCCATAGAGCTTGTGGCCGGTGACCGCGAAGAAATCCACGTCCAGGTCGCGCACGTCCACCGGCATGTGAACCGCGCTCTGGCACCCGTCCACCACCACTTTGGCGCCCACCGCATGGGCGGCGCGGGCGATCTCCTTGATGGGCGTCACCGTGCCGAGCACGTTCGACATCTGGGTGATGGCGACGATCTTGGTGCGCGGCGTCAGAAGCTGCTCGAACGCCTCGAAATCGAACGATCCGTCCTCGCGCACCGGCGCCCATTTGATGATGGCGCCCTTGCGCTCGCGCAGGAAGTTCCAGGGCACGATGTTGGAATGGTGCTCCATGATGGAGAGCACGATCTCGTCGCCCGCCACGATCGACTGGCCGAGCGAACTCGCCACCGTGTTCAGCGATCCCGTGCCGGACCGGGTGAAGATGATTTCATCGATGCTCGCGGCATTGAAGAAGGCGCGGATGGTCTCGCGCGCCGCCTCATAGGCCTCGGTCGCCGCATTGGCGAGATAATGCAGCCCGCGATGGACGTTGGAATATTCGAACTCATAGGCGTGCCGCATCCGGTCCAGCACCTGCGCCGGCTTCTGGGCGGAGGCGGCATTGTCCAGATAGCTCAAGGGGTGGCCGTTCACCTCCAGCGACAGGGCGCGGAAATCGGCGCGCACCTTTTCGACGTCATAGGTGCCGTTGGCCACTGCGGGATGCGTCTCAGTCATGGATATACCCTTGCCGGATGACCCCCTCTCCCGCGTGCGGGGGAGGGTTGGGGTGGGGGCTGTCCCGGGTGGCTCCTGCCGATCCCGAACCTGCCGCACCTTCCCCCTCCCTAACCCTCCCCCGCACGCGGGAGAGGGGACTTAAAGAAGCTTCCCCCTCCCTCGCACGCGGGAGAGGGGACCTAAAGAACCTTCCCCCTCCCTCGCGTGCGCGGGAGAGAATTTACCGTTCTTCCGTAAGCGGCGCGGAGGGGCCGAAAGCCCCCTCTCCCGCTTGCGGGGGAGGGTTGGGGTGGGGGCCTGCCCGGCGACGTCCTGCCGGTCCCGAACCTGCCGCACCTTCCCCCTCCCTAACCCTCCCCCGCACGCGGGAGAGGGGACCTAAAGAAGCTTTCCCCTCCCTCGCACGCGGGAGAGAATTTACCGTTCTTCCATAAGCGGCGCGGAGGGGCCGAAAGCCCCCTCTCCCGCTTGCGGGGGAGGGTTGGGGTGGGGGCCTGCCCGGCGGCGTCCTGCCGGTCCCGAACCTGCCGCACCTTCCCCCTCCCTAACCCTCCCCCGCACGCGGGAGAGGGGACCTAAAGAAGCTTCCCCCTCCCTCGCGTGCCGGGGGAGAGAATTTACCGTTCTTCCGTAAGCGGCGCGGAGGGGACGAAAGCCCCCTCTCCCGCTTGCGGGGGAGGGTTGGGGTGGGGGCTGTACCGGGTGGCTCCTGCCGCTCCCGAACCTGCCGCACCCTCCCCCTCCCTAACCCTCCCCCGCACGCGGGAGAGGGGACCTGAAGAAGCTTCCCCCTCCCTAACCCTCCCCCGCAAGCGGGAGAGGGGGCCTAAAGAAGCCTCCCCCTCCCTCGCTTGCGGGGGAGAGAATCATGGTGTTCCCTCGGGCGACAAGGCGCGCCCAGCTCACCCCGCCCGCTTCTTCAGCCAGGCCTCGGCGCGGGCGATCAGGCTGTCGCGCAGATCGTCATTCTCGATGAATTCGAGCGCCTCGCCCACGAACGCCTGGATCAGCATGGCCTCGGCCTCCTTGGCCGGAATGCCGCGCGCCTTGAGATAGAACAGCAGGTCCTCGTCGAGGTCGCCCGCCGTCGCGCCATGGCCGCACTGCACGTCGTCGGCGAAGATCTCAAGCTCGGGCTTGTTGTCCATCTCGGCGGTCTCGCCGAGCAGGAGCGCCTGGCTCATCATGCGCCCGTCGGTCTTCTGCGCGTCCGGGCGCACCACGATCTTGCCCTGGAACACGCCGTGGCTCTCGTCCGCCAGCACGGTCTTGAACAATTCGCGGCTCTCGCAATGGGCCACCGCATGGTCCAGCAGCAAGGTCACGTCGGCATGCTGGCGCCCCTTCAGCAGGGTCACGCCGCGCAGGCCGGCTTGCGAATGGGTGCCGGAGAAGCGCCCGTAGACGCTGAGCCGGGCCGTCTGCGCCCCGGAGGTGAGGCCGAAGGTGTGGAACCGCGCGTCCCGGCCGATGTCGGCCATGAAGGTGCCGAGGTGAAGGGCCTTGTCGCCCTCTTCCTGGACGCGGATGTAATCCAGGTGGCTCTCGTCGCCGGCGAACACCTCGATGGCATCGTTCGCCTGATAGGGCACGCCGTCGCGGCCCTGGAAGCTCTCCACCAGGGTGAGCGCGGCCCCGACGCCCACATCCACGAGGCTGCGGGAATAGGTGGCGGCCGCATCGTCCAGGGTGAACACATGGGCGATATGCAGCGGCCGCGCGATCGTCGCGCCGTCCGCCACATGGATCACCACCCCCTCGCCGAGGAAGGCGGTGTTGAGCGCCAGCGCGCCATCATAGCGCTGCGGCGCGAGCGTGCCGAGCTTCTCCACCGCGCCGTGCCCCTTGGCGATGGCGCTGCCGAGCGGCATGACGGACAGGCCCGGCTCAAGGCCGACCAGATCGGAATGCTGGCGATCCAGCACGCCGTTGACGAACAGGATGCGGCGCGCGCCGGGGAAGGCGAGCGCGCGCAGATGCCCTTCCGCCGCGGCGCTGTCGGAGATCTGCGTCACCGGGGCGAAGGCCTCGCGCAGCAAAGCGCGCAGGTCGGTGTATTTCCATTCCTCCACCCGGCGGTGGGGCAAGCCATGCTCGCGGAACGCCGCGAGCGCGGCTTCGCGCACTTCGCCGAGGCGGGCGGCGAGCGGGCCGCTCAGGGCGTCCTGCGCCACGCGCCCGTCCAGGGTCACGCGCAATTCGTCTTCGGCGGCCGTGCGGACCGGCTGGTTGTGGATGGTCATGATCCGATCCTCACGCCGCGTCCTGGCCGTAGCCGGCATAGCCGGAGGCTTCCAGCTCGTGCGCCAGCTCCTTGCCGCCGGTCCGCACGATGCGGCCCTTGTGCATCACGTGCACTACGTCCGGCACGATATGGTCCAGCAGGCGCTGGTAATGGGTGATGACCACCATGCCGCGCTCGGGCGAGCGCAGGGCGTTGACGCCCTCGGACACCACCTTCAGCGCGTCGATGTCGAGCCCGGAATCGGTCTCGTCGAGGATGCAGACCTTCGGCTGGAGCAGGGTCATCTGGAGGATTTCGTTGCGCTTCTTCTCGCCGCCGGAGAAGCCCACGTTGACCCCGCGCCGGAGCATCTCCTGGCTGATGCCGAGGTGGCCGGCCTTTTCCTTCACGAGGCGCAGGAACTCGGGGGTGGAAAGCTCCTCTTCCCCGCGCGCCTTGCGCTGCGCGTTCAGCGCCGTGCGCAGGAAGGTCATGGTGGCGACGCCGGGGATCTCGATGGGATACTGGAACGCCAGGAACAGGCCGGCGGAGGCGCGCTCTTCCGGCGCCATGTCCAGCAGGTCCAGCCCGTCCAGCAGCGCTTCGCCGGCGGTGACCTCATAATCCGGCTTGCCGGCGAGGACATAGGACAGCGTGGACTTGCCGGAGCCGTTCGGCCCCATGATGGCGTGCACTTCGCCGGCCTTCACCGTCAGGTCGAGGCCCTTCAGGATCTCGTTGTCGTCGATGCGGGCGTGCAGGTTCTTGATTTCGAGCAAAGCCATGTTCGGTTCCATTCGTCAGACTGCGGCGGCCGGAATCCGCGAGGCATCTTCGGCCTCGCGCGGAACGGCGCCGCGCTATTTCAGGTCGGGCGGGGGCCGCGCCCCGCATCGGGGGCACGGCGAGGGGACGGCGCGCGGACGGGCCTCAGCCCACCGAGCCTTCCAGGCTCACGGAAATCAGCTTCTGCGCCTCCACGGCGAACTCCATGGGCAGCTGCTGGAGCACGTCCTTCACGAAGCCGTTGACGATCAGCGCCACCGCCTCTTCCTGCGAGAGACCCCGCTGGAGGCAATAGAACATCTGGTCCTCGGAGATTTTCGAGGTGGTGGCCTCGTGCTCGAACACCGCGCTGGAATTCTTGGCCTCGATATAGGGCACGGTGTGCGCCCCGCACTTGTTGCCGATCAGCAGCGAGTCGCAATTCGTGAAGTTGCGGGAATTGGTGGCCCGGCGATGGGCCGTCACCTGCCCGCGATAGGTGTTCTCCGAATGGCCGGCGGCGATGCCCTTGGAAATGATGCGGCTCGACGTATTCTTGCCGAGGTGGATCATCTTCGTGCCGCTGTCCACCTGCTGGTAGCCGTTGGAAATGGCGATGGAATAGAACTCGCCCTGGCTGTTGTCGCCGCGCAGGATGCAGCTCGGATATTTCCAGGTGATGGCCGAGCCGGTTTCCACCTGGGTCCAGGAGATCTTGGAATTGTCGCCCCGGCAATCGCCGCGCTTGGTGACGAAGTTGTAGATGCCGCCCTTGCCGTCCTTGTCGCCGGGATACCAGTTCTGGACGGTGGAATATTTGATCTCGGCATCCTTCAGCGCCACCAGCTCGACCACGGCGGCATGCAGCTGGTTCTCGTCGCGCTGCGGGGCGGTGCAGCCTTCCAGATAGCTCACATAGGCGCCTTCGTCGGCGATGATCAGCGTGCGCTCGAACTGTCCCGTGTTCCGCTCGTTGATGCGGAAATAGGTGCTGAGCTCCATGGGGCAGCGCACACCCTTGGGGATGTAGACGAACGAGCCGTCGGAGAACACGGCGGTGTTCAGCGTGGCGTAGAAATTGTCCGACACCGGCACGACCGAGCCGAGATATTGCTTCACCAGCTCGGGATGCTCGCGGATGGCTTCCGAGATGGAGCAGAAGATCACGCCCGCCTTGGCGAGTTCCGCCTTGAAGGTGGTGGCCACCGACACGCTGTCGAACACCGCGTCCACGGCGATGCGCGGCGCGCTGCTCTCGATGCCCAGCAGCGCCTCGCGCTCGCGCAGCGGGATGCCGAGCTTGTCGTAGGTGGCCAGAATCTCCGGGTCGATCTCATCCAGCGACTTCGGCTTGGCCTTGGGCTGGGAGTAATAATAATAATCCTGGAAATCGATCTTGGGATAGCTGACCCGGGCCCAGGTGGGCTCTTCCATGGTCAGCCAGCGCCGATAGGCGTCAAGGCGCCATTCCAGCATCCATTCCGGCTCGTTCTTCTTGGCCGAGATATAGCGGACGGTGTCTTCGCTCAGGCCCTTCGGGGCCTTCTCGCTCTCGATATCGGTGACGAACCCGTATTTGTACTGGTCGACATCGATCGATCGGGCGAGATCGACCGTCTCCTGAACTGCAGGCATCTTCTCGTCTCCTCTCCCGCGCGGGGTCAAGGCCCGCGGGTCAAGTCCTTCGGCGAGGGGATGGCGCGGGCCCGGTCCTGAAGACGGCCGCCATCCTGTTCCCGCCACGCTGTGCTTGGAGCATTTCCAGATCTCAAAAGTCGAGAAACTTTTTCTGGAATTGCTCTAAGCCGCCCGTTCCGGGCGGTTCCTGACGCGCGGTACCGTGCGGCCGATGGCCGCCAGCGCCGCGTCGATATCTTCATTCGTGCTCGACCAGCCGAGCGACAGGCGGATTGCGCCGCGCGCTTCGTCTTCCGCGAGCCCCATGGCTTTGAGCACATGGGATGCACCGACCTTGCCCGACGAGCAGGCGGACCCCGCGCTTACCGATAGATGGGCAAGATCGAGGGCGATCACCAGGGTTTCGGCCTTGATGCCGGGAAATATAACACAAGCCGTGTTCGGCAGGCGCGCGACATGCGCGCCGAGCACCACCGCGTCCGGCACCTGCGCGAGAATACCCGCCTCCAGGCGATCGCGCAGGGCGGCGAGGCGCGCGCCCTCCCCCTCAAGCTCGGCGCGGGCCGCATGGGCCGCCGCGCCGAAGCCCGCGAGGGCGGGCACGTTCTCGGTCCCGGCGCGCCGGCCGCGCTCCTGCCCGCCGCCGGCGATCAGCGGCTGGCGCACCACATTGTCCCCGTGTCCCGCCACCAGCGCGCCGGCGCCCTGGGGGCCGCCCATCTTGTGGGACGACACGGTGAGGAAATCCGCGCCCAGCGCGGCGATGTCGAGGGCGAGGCGCCCGGCGCCCTGGACCGCATCGCAATGCAGAACCGCGCCCCGCGCATGGGCGAGCGTCGCCGCTTCCGCCACCGGCTGGAGGATGCCGGTCTCGTTATTGGCCAGCATCACCGACACCAGCGCCTGCCGCCCGGCCGCCGCATGGCGCGCGAGCGCCGCGTCCAGCGCCGCGAGGTCGATCCGGCCGCCGCTGTCCAAGGGCAGGATCTCGACCTGTTCCGGCGCGAAGCGATGGCCGTGCAGCACCGAGGGATGCTCGCCCGCGCCCGCCAGCAGGACATCGCAGGTCACCCGCCGTCCGCGCACCTCGAGGGCGGGATGGAGCGCCAGGGCATTCGCCTCGCTCGCCCCGGAGGTGAAAACGATGCCGCGCGGATCGGCGCCGGTCAGCGCGCCAATCTCCCGGCGCGCCTGTTCCACGAGATGGCGCGCGGCGCGCCCGTCCGCATGGATGGAGGAGGCATTGCCGCCCCGGTCGAGGGCATTGATCATCGCCGCGCGCGCCTGCGGCCGCAGCGGCGAGGTGGCGTTATGATCGAGAAACACCCGCCGGACGGGCGCTGCCGCCGCGCCCGTCATCATGACCGCGTCCCCGCGCCCGTCGGGATGCGCGCCACGGCCAAGCCCCGGCCCGGCGCTGCGGCAGACCGCGCGATCCGGACCAAAGGCTTGCAATTGGGCATCTTCTCATCCATATGTCAGACTTCATCCGTCTCTGCCCCGCAGCGTTGTTAACATCGCGCGGCCGGAAGGGATAAATTAGAATTATTCTAAATAGATAGGGCGGCGTCCAGGCCAAGTCAAGACGTCCTCGCGAAGACGTCTTTGGGCAGGTTCGTGTTTCGGCCCGGCCGAAAAGCATCTGCCCCGCCTTTGCTGCTGCCCGCCGAGAGGTTGCGGACGTCCATGCCAGAAGTCATCTTCACCGGCGAGAAGGGGCGGCTTGAGGGTCGCTATCAGCCCGCAAAGACACGTAATTCCCCCATCGGGATCATTCTTCATCCGCACCCGCAGTTCGGCGGCACGATGAACAATCCCGTCGTGTACAATCTTTACTACCAGTTCGTGAACCGCGGCTTCTCGGTGCTGCGCTTCAATTTCCGGGGCGTCGGGCGCAGCCAGGGCTCGTTCGACCACGGCCCAGGCGAACTTTCCGACGCCGCCGCCGCGCTCGACTGGGCGCAGTCGGTGAACCCGGACGCGCGCGCCTGCTGGATCGCCGGCGTGTCGTTCGGCGCCTGGATCGGCATGCAGCTTCTGATGCGCCGGCCGGAGGTGGAAGGCTTCATCTCCATCGCCGCGCCCGCGAACCTGTTCGACTTCTCCTTCCTGGCCCCCTGCCCCTCCTCCGGCCTGTTCGTCCATGGCGACAAGGACGCGGTGGTGCCGACCACGGCGGTCGCCACGCTGGTGGAAAAGCTGAAGACCCAGAAGGGCATCGTCATCGAGCAGCAGATCGTGCCCGGCGCGAACCATTTCTTCGACGGCAAGACCGACGAGCTGATGAACGTGGTCGGCACCTATCTGGACAAGCGCCTCCCCGGCGCCCGCACCACCAGCGCCGCCTGAGGGTTTCTCTCTAGCGGCCTCTCCTTCTCGCGAAGCCGCGCCTCCCCTGCCAGCTTCGCGAAGCCCCCTCCCCAGCTCTCCCCCGCAAGCGGGAGAGGGAGCCTGCGGACGGGGAGCATATCTCCCCTACGCACCCTTCGTTCCCTCTCCCGCGTGCGGGGGAGGGTTAGGGAGGGGGAAGGTGCGGGGAGGTCAGGGGAACCCGCGCAGAACACCGCTTCCCCTAGTCCGGTGAAAAGACCACCCCGCCCGTGAGCGGCTCCGGTGCCCCGGTGGTGGAGGGGAAGGTCAGCGGCAGCCCCCGCAAGGTCCGCACCGCAAGAAACCCGAAGGCATGGGCCTCCAGCGCATCGGCGGACCAGCCCACGGCCTCCGCCGGCATCACCGGAACGCCGAGCCGCGCTTCCAGCATCGCCATCAGCGTCGGATTGCGCGCGCCGCCCCCGCCGACGATCCAGCGCGCGGGCGGCGCCGGCAGCAGCGGCACGATGGCGGCCACCGATGCCGCCGTAATCGCGGCAAGCGTCGCCGCGCCATCTTCGGTGCGCACGCCGTCGAGCCGGACGCGCTCCGCCACGAAGGCGCGAAACTCGTTCCGGTCCAGGGATTTCGGCGGCGGCAGCGCGAAGAAGGGATGGTCGAGCACGCGCGCGACCGCATCCGCATCCGCCGTCCCGGCCTCCGACAAAAGCCCGTCCGCATCGAACGGAATGCCCGTGCGGGCAAAGACGAAATCATCCAGCAGCGCATTGCCGGGGCCGGTGTCGCAGGCGATGGGATCGGCATCGCCCTCGATCACCGTGACGTTCGCCACCCCGCCGATATTGAGCACCGCCACCGGGCCGGCGAAATCGAGCGCGCGCACCAGCGCCTGGTGGAACACCGGCACCAGCGGCGCCCCCTGCCCGCCCGCCGCCACATCCGCCGCGCGGAAATCGCCCACCACTTTCACCCCGAGCGCGCGCGCGAGCGCCGCGCCCTGCCCGATCTGCAAGGTGAGGCGCGCATGGGGGCGGTGCAGCAGGGTCTGGCCGTGGAAGCCCACCACGTCCACATCGCCGGGCATGAGGCGCATCTGGTCCAGCAGGGCGCGCACCGCCTCGGCATGAAGCGCGGTGATGCGTGCTTCCGCCTCCGCCAGCACCCCCGGCCGCGCCTCGCGGGAATTGACGCCGCGCGCATCGCTCATCGCCTGTTCCAGCAGCGCGCGCATGGGCGGGGCATAGGGACAGGTGGTGGACGGGCCGAGCCAGAACACGCGCTCCCCGTCGGTCTCGATCAAGGCGGCGTCGATGCCGTCCATGGACGTGCCGCTCATCAGCCCCAGAGCCCGCATGCGCTTCCCCCCGATGCAATAGCGCTTCAGACCTGTTACACCAGCCGCCTTTCCAAAGCCTGCTGTGCGGACCCCATGACTGCCTTTCGCTCCGATTTCCTGCGCGTGCTCTCCGAGCGCGGCTATATCCACCAATGTTCCGATGCCGAGCGCCTGGACGCCAAGGCGTGCGAAGGGCCGATCACCGCTTATATCGGCTTCGACGCCACGGCCTCCTCCCTGCACGCCGGGCACCTGCTCTCCATCATGATGCTGCGCACGCTCCAGCGCACGGGGCATAACCCCATCGCGCTCATGGGCGGCGGCACCACCAAGATCGGCGACCCGTCCGGCAAGGACGAAGCCCGCAAGATGCTCACGGACGCGCAGATCGACGCGAACATCTCCTCGATCCGCAAGGTGTTCGAGCGGTTCCTGGACTTCTCCGCCGGCGCGACCATGGAGAACAACGCCAGCTGGCTCGACGAGCTGAAATATATCCCGCTGCTGCGGGAAGTCGGGCCGCACTTCACCATCAACCGCATGCTGACCTTCGATTCGGTGAAGCTGCGGTTGGAGCGCGAGCAGCCGCTGACCTTCCTCGAATTCAACTATATGATCCTGCAAGCCTACGATTTCGTGGAGCTGAACAAGCGCCACGGCTGCATTTTGCAGATGGGCGGCTCGGACCAGTGGGGCAATATCGTCAACGGCATGGAGCTGGGCCGCCGGATGCATGGCGCGGACCTGTTCGCGTTGACGACGCCGCTGCTCACCACCTCCTCCGGCGCCAAGATGGGCAAGACCGCCGGCGGCGCCGTGTGGCTCGATGCGGACCTGCTGAGCCCCTACGAATATTGGCAATATTGGCGCAACAGCGGGGACGCGGACGTGGTCCGCTTCCTCAAGCTGTTCACCGAATTGCCGCTGGACGAGATCGCCCGCCTGGGCGCGCTGGAAGGCCAGGAGATCAATGTGGCGAAGGAAATCCTCGCCACCGAGGCCACGGCCCTGCTGCACGGCCGCGCCGCCGCCGAGGAGGCCAAGGCCACCGCGCGCAGCACGTTCGAGGACGGCGCGCTCGCCATGAACCTGCCGACCATCGCGGTGGCGGCCGCCACGCTGGAAGCCGGGCTGCCGGTGGCCACCGCCTTCGTCACCGCCGGGCTGGTCGCCTCCACCTCGGAAGCCCGCCGCCAGATCAAGGGCGGCGGCCTGAAGGTGAATGATGCCGGCGTCGCCGACGAAAAGGCCGTCCTCACCCCCCGCGACCTCACCCCCGAGGGGCTGCTGAAGCTCTCGCTGGGCAAGAAGCGGCATGTGCTGTTGAAGCCGGTCTGACACAAAAACCGCCCGGCCATGCAGCCGGGCGCCGGCACAGGCACAGCACCACGATCAAAAAATCAAAGTCCGCGACATACATTGTATGAGGCGTTTGACGCCCAGCAGAATCGTGCTATGTATGACCTTGTTCTGCAAGGCATGGTCTCATGGCGCGCGCGTCCTACATAACTCGCATCCGCACACGGGTCTTGGAGCTTGAAGCAGGCATCAAAGAGATGCAGCGCGAGCTTGAGGAGTTGCGGGTTGCTGAGCGCGTGATTGGACGCCTGGGATCAGAGGATGATGACGATACGCCCCCGGTGCAACGCGCCCCACGGGCGAGGACGGTGGGTGATCTCATTCTTGAGGTTCTTGGCGCGTACGGTGCTCTCGAAAGCCGAGACATCTTTGAGAAGGTGCGGGAAATTCAAGACACCACGTTCAACACGGTGTCCACCACTCTATCCCGGCTCAAGGATCAAGGCTTGGTCGCCCTAGAGGGTCGCCTTTGGTCTCAGAACCTCGGAAAAGAGGCGACAGATTTGCTCCTGGAGTCACCCGGACCGCAGGGTTCTCGGGCTTCCGAGGAACCTGCGACGCAGGTTCATAATACAGCCGAGCGTACGCCTGAAAAGGACGTGTAGCTGGGCGAAAGGGTACATTCGAGGAGATCCTCGGATGTGCCCGTCAAACAAAAAAACGGCCATGCCATAGGCACAACCGCTTTTCCGTTTCGAGTGTGTCGCGGGTAGCGAGCCAGCAAACGCGACGCAGAACCACAAGCAGGGAGGCGGTAAGGGCCGCAAAGCCTATGGTTAAAAAAGTCTGAGCAAGCCCTGCCGGGTGACACCGCGTTAGCAGTGGTAAACCGGCAGGCACCCAGGCCCGTGGGGGCTAGCAAGTGCGGGACACGGCCGTACATCCAACGTCCCGAGGGTGCAAGTCCCTCTAGCTCCACCAATCGGCGCACTGAGCGGAAACTCGGTGCGCCGATCCATTGGAAGTTAGCGGAATCGCATTATTTCGTCCAGTTGCAATTAATTGCACAGCTTCGAGCGATGATGACCGCTCCTCACTCGCCGACCAAAATTGTGCGCCGTGCTCGCCAGTGGCGCATCCGTCCCGCGAGGAAGTTCGGCAACTGAGTGTGGGTAAGGGGTTTCAATCTAAGCTTGGCAACCGTCCATTGCCCTGAAGAACCACAAACGACCAGATCCGCATTGTTTGAGGCCGCGCCCTCCCTTTGGCGTGATGAAAGGCGGCGTAGGCCGCACAGCACTCCCATCAGACATGCGGATGCGGCGCGGATAGTATGAGGCTTCGATCGCCTCCCTAAACCCGTTGTCTTTCTTACCTGCTCCCACCCACTATTTGACATCGCGCTTGAAGCCGGTCTGACACAAAAAACCGCCCGGCTCAACGCCGGGCGGTTCCGCTTCAGGTCAGCCGATCGGGACGAGGGGCGCCCGATCAGCTCTTCCAGCGGCCCTCATACTTGAACTCGGGCGCGGCCTTGAGCTGGTCCTTGGTCGCGTTCATCATCGCCGACCATTTCTTGTCGGTCTCCGAATAGGCGATCTGCACCGCATTGGGGCGCACGATCACATAGCGCTCGCCCATGCCGAGGAAGCCGCCGACCGAGACGATGTAGCCGGCCAGTTGGCCGTTGGACAGGATGAGATCCTTGATCTCGCCCACCGTCTCCTTTTCGCCGTTCATCACCTTGAGCCCGACGAGATTATAGCTCAGCACATCGGTCGGCTTGGCGGTCACGAAGGTATCGGACTGAACCGACACGGCGGTCTGGGCCATCACGGCGCCAACGGGCGCGGCGATCATGGAAAGGGCGGTCAGGGCGAGTAGAGTCTTGCGCATTATTATTGCTCCTGCTTCAGCGTGCGAAGGAGTAATGCAGATGCGACCCAAAAGTTCCCGCGCCTATGACTTGGCCTTAGCCTTAGGCGGCCAATTAATATTTCCCCATGACACGGAACAATGAAGTCCCGGGACGCGGTTGCGCGCGCGGAGAGCGCAATTACCGCACCGGAGGCGTATCGCTGGAATCGCGGAACTCGAACATCTTGCGCAGGAAGCCCGGCGCCACGGCGGAAAGGGGATTGACCCGCAAGGTCGGCCCGCTCATGGGGCCGGTGACCTCGAACGTCACGCCCACCAGCCCCTCGTTCGGCCCTCCGCCCAGCAGCATGCCGATCACCGGCACCTTGCTGAACAGATTGTTCAGCCCATAGGCGGGCACATAGGTGCCGCGCATGGAAATGCGCTCGGCGGCGAAATCGATGGTGCCGTCCACGGTCACCCCCGCGACCGGTCCCCAGATCGCCCCCTCGCGAATGGTGACGCTGCCCGGCGTGCGGATGAACTTCGCCTGCGCCTTCTGGAACACCGCCGTTCCCGGCTCCTGGCGGCCGGTGGAATCGCGCGCGGCCGCGCTCAGGCTCTCCAGCCCCGGCTCGCCGCGCACCACGAAATCGCGGATGTTGACCGTGCCTTCCTGGGGCGAGCTGTCGCCGCGCGGCGGGTCCACCACCACCCACATGTCACCGCCCTCGATCTTGGGATAGATCTCCAGGAAGCGCAGCACCGCGCCGGCGTCCGAGGTGCGCAGGAACAGGGCCCGGCGGCCGGCGTCGGTATTGCGGATCTCGCCGGCGAGATTGCCCTCGCGCCCCACTTTCGCGCTCAGGGAGAAGTTGCGCAGCTCCACGCCGCGCCGGCTCACCGTCAGGTCCATCTGGCGCAGCACCTCGCCATTATTGCCGGTGAGCGCGCCGATCTTCGCCTCCACATCCACGTCCTGGTTGCGCGGCGGCTTACCGGTCTTGGGGTCCTTGGGCGCGGCGGGGCTGCCGACAAGGCTTTTCATGATGCCGCGCGCATCCACCACGTCGCCGGTGATGCGCACCCGCAGCACATCGCCGGAGCGCTCGGCCTTCAGGCTGGCGCGATCGCCGTCGGAGAGCTGGAAGGTGGGAAAATTGGCGGCGTTCACATCGCCATTGTCCGCCAGTTCCAGCGAGCCCTTGATGAGCGCGCCGGACCCGTCGAGCACCAGTTCGTTGATCTTGATGCGCGTGCCCGTGTCCACCGTGGAGAAGCGCGCCTTCAGGGGCCGCCCGGGCGGCTTGGAGAGGCCGGGGATCAGGTCGGAGATCCGCGCCGCGGTCAGGTCCAGTTCGATATTGGCCTTGGTTTCCTGGTTGTTCGTGGTGCCGACGAGCTTCAGCAGCACCGGCCCGGAAACCGCGGTCAGGCCGATGCCGATCTTGCTGCGCGCGGCATCGTCCAGGGTCGCGTTCACGCGCAGGTCGGCGTCCGCCTGGTCCTTCTTCTTCTCATATTCGAAGGTCGCGGGCGCGCCGGCGAGCTTGCCGTCGCCGCGCAGCAGGATGCCGGCGGGCGTGGCGAACACGGACACCGTCGCCCCTTCCATGCGCTGGCCGGCGAAGACATTGTCGACGCCGAAATCGGTCAGGGTCGCCTCCACCGAATAATCGGTGTCCGCGGGATCGGCGACCTTGCGGAAATGGATGTTGATCTGCACCAGGGCGGACAGGCGGCCGCGCGTGGTGGCGGGATCGTACGCGGCTCCCGTCGGCCCCTTCAGGGCGTCCATGCCGAGCACCTCGATGCCGGCATCGGCCGGCCCCTCGATCCGCACGCGGATCTGGCTGCGCGGCTCGCGCGGGAAATAATCCGGCATGAAGAACACGCCGTCGCTCAGGGCGAGCTTGCGGTTGCCGGGCGTCACCACGGTGCCGTCGGGCAGGTTCACCCGCACGGTCCGCCCGGTGACGACCACGGAAAGCCGGGCATCGCGGATCGGCGGCAGGCCCTTCAGCGCCTGGATGGTGAAGCCGCTGCCGGCCATCTCCAGATGCACCGCATCCTCGGGCAGCGGGATTTCCTTCTGCCCGATCAGGTCGAGCGGCATGTTCACGACGATGGTCGAGCCGTCCACCGTGCCGCCGGTGACGTTTTCCAGCACGAAACTGCGCGCGGGCGGAGCGATGGAGACCGGCCAGAAGCGGCGCACCGTGCTGGAGGGCATGCGCGAGCCGACCGCATTCAGCTTGATGGCCGGGACGTCGATGCCGAAATCCACCATGCCGGTAAAGGTGAGGCCGCCGGCGGCGCTGGCGAGCGCGCCGCGCTCGAACAGCAATTGCTTGTTGGGCGGCGCATAGCGCCCGGCGACTTCGACGGACGTGAGCATCAGGGGCGGATCGGGCATTTCCGGGCCGGCGAACACCACTTCGCGCTGCCGCAAGGTGTAGGGCCAATCCTGGTCGGCGGCGGCGGGAACCTTCACCTCGCCCTGCAAGGCCACCTTGTTGGCATTCTTGCTGGCCACCAGCTGGTCGATCGCCACCACGCGGCGCTGCGGGTCCAGGGTCATCGCCAGTTCGGCGCCGTCCAGGGTGAAGCGCTCCAGCACGTCCTCGCCATTGCCGATCTGGCCGGCGCCGAGCTGCACCTTGGCATTGGCGGCGCGCACGTTGCCGTCCAGGGCGAGGCGCGCGTTGAGCGAGGCGGACAGGGGCATGTCCATGTAGAAGCGCCGCCAATCCTGGCTGAACGCCTGCACCAGGTCGCGCGTCGAGACGTCCTTGAGGTCCAGCATCACGCTGCGTTCGCGATCGGCGACCGGGCCGATGGTGGCGACCAGGGTGGCGGTGCTGTGCGGGCTCTTCACGGTGAAGGTGAGCACCACGCCGCCATGGGAGGGACGGGCGAGGCGGATCGAGATGTCGTCGAACGCCACCTTGCGGCCGCTCGCCTCGTTCTGCACCACCAGCGTGCCGTCCTTCAGGCCCACGTCCTGGAGCGCCGCGCCATCGAGCCCGCCGCGCTCCAATTGCTCCAGCCATTGGGCAAGGCCCTTGAGCACCAGCGGATCCGCCATCTGCGCGCGCGTGGCGCCGGCGGCGGAGGGCGCGGCGGTGGCCTGCGCGCCCGGCGTCGCCCCGGTGCCGGGCGGCGCGGCGGTGCCGGCCGCCGGGGCCGTCACGGCGCCCATGGGGGGCACCAGCGGTTCGCCGGCGGGTGTGGCGGTGATCTCTTTCGCGCCCTTGCCGGCGGCCACCGCGACCGAACCGGACGCGGCGATCTTCACCGTCATTTCCGCGCCGATGAGGTCGATCCGGCGCGCGCGCGGCGACAGGGTCAGGAGGCTGCCTTCCAGCTCCACCTCGGCGCTCGGGGCGCTGGCGACCAGTTCGTCGCCGGGGCCGGTGACGCGGATGTCGTGGACGATGACGACCGTCCGCCCCTCCTCGATGGTCTCCATCGTGGTGGAGCCGATCTTGACCTTGTAGTGCGGCCCGAGGCGCTCCTCGATGGCGCGCTCGATATAGGGCGTGGCGAGGTTCGCGGTGACGACGCCCTGGGAGATCAGCGCATAGAGCGCGAGCGCGGCGAGGCCGCCGATGGCGAACACGCCCACCAGCAGCCACATGGCCAGCCGCGCGGCGCGGCTGCGAGGCACGAGCGCACCGGCGATGCCTTGCAGGCGCGAACGCCGCAGATGCCGTTCGCCCGGCTTGAGCTGCCTCGCGTTTTCGCTCATCCCTATGCAACCCTCCGCGTGCCGACTGGCGCCCCCGCGCCCGCATGGTGCGGCGCCAGAATGTACGATCCTGTTCTCCAGGCAAGGGCATCTGGCTCAGGCGGTATGACACCGACACGTCGAAAGGAAGGCACTTGGCCGAAATTCCCCCGCTGGGCGCACCCGCCCCCGCCTTCACCCTGCCCCGCGACGGCGGCGGCACCATTTCCCTCGGCGACTTCGCCGGCCGCAAGCTGGTGCTTTATTTCTATCCCAAGGCTGATACCCCGGGATGCACCAAGGAAGCCATTGCCTTCAACGGCCTGCGCGCCGAATTCGAAAAGGCCGACACCGCCATTCTCGGGGTCTCGGCCGATCCCGTGGGCAAGCAGGACAAGTTCAAGACCAAGTACGACCTGGAAATTCCGCTCGGCTCGGACGAGAGCACGGCCATGCTCTCGGCTTATGGCGTGTGGGGAGAAAAGAGCATGTATGGCCGAAAATACATGGGGATAGAGCGCGTCACCCTGCTCATCGACCGCGACGGCACCATCGCCCGGGTCTGGCCGAAGGTGAAAGTCGCCGGCCACGCGGAAGAGGTATTGGAGGCCGCGAAGGCGCTGTGACCCGGGCCCCGACGGCGCCGCGCAAGGGGCGCCGTCCTTTCTCTCACGCGGCGTGTTTCACTCCACGTCTTCGACCTGGTCCGGCCCGCCGCCATAGGCGCGCTGCGCCAGGGCGGCTTCCATGAAGGGGTCGAGATCGCCGTCCAGCACTTCCTGCGGGGTGCCGGAGGTGACGCCCGTGCGCAGGTCCTTCACCAGCTGATAGGGCTGGAGCACGTAGGAACGGATCTGGTGGCCCCAGCCGATATCGGTCTTGGCCGCCTGCTCCGCCATCGCCTCGGCCTCGCGCTTCTTCAGCTCCAGGTCGTAGAGCTTGGCGCGCAGCATGTTCCAGGCGGTGGCGCGGTTCTTGTGCTGGGAGCGGTCGCCCTCGCTCACCACCGCGATGCCGGTGGGAAGATGGGTCAGGCGCACCGCCGATTCGGTCTTGTTCACGTGCTGGCCGCCGGCGCCGCCGGAGCGCATGGTATCCACCCGCACGTCGGCTTCCTTGATGTCCACCACGATGCGGTCGTCCACCACCGGATAGACATCGACGCTGGCGAACGAGGTCTGGCGGCGGGCGTTCGAATCGAACGGCGAGATGCGCACCAGCCGGTGCACGCCCGCCTCGGTCTTCAGCCAGCCATAGGCATTGTGGCCCTTCACCTGGATGGTGGCGGACTTCAGGCCCGCCTGCTCGCCCTGCGATTCGTCCATCAGCTCCACCTTGAAGCCGTGGCGCTCGCACCAGCGCCGGTACATGCGCAGCAGCATTTCCGCCCAGTCCTGGCTGTCGGTGCCGCCGGCGCCCGCATGGACTTCCAGATAGCTGTCGTTGGAATCCGCCTCGCCCGAGAGCAGGGCTTCCAGCTCGCGGCGCGCCAGCTCGGCCTTCAGCCCGTCCAGGGCCGCGGCGGCTTCCGCGATCACGCCCTCGTCGCCCTCGGCCTCGCCGAGCTCGATCAGCTCGACATTGTCGGCGAGGTCGCGATTGACCCGGTCGATGGCGCCGAGCGCATCTTCAAGGCCCGTGCGCTCCTGCATGATCTTCTGGGCCCGCTCGGGATCGTTCCAGAGGTTCGGGTCTTCGGCGATGGCGTTCAATTCGGCGAGGCGCCGGCGCGAGCGGTCCACATTGAGATGCTGACGCAGCAGATCAACGGACTGATTGATCTCGTCGACTTTCGCGGCGAGCTCCGCGCGCATGGGAAACCTTTCTGATCCGAGGGCCGCGGAAAATAGCGGCGGGGCGCCGGCCTGTAAACGGGCGCGGGGCGAAAGAGCGCGAAACGCCCCGCTCCCGCCGCGCCGACACCCTCCCCCCTTGCGGGAGCGGGCGGGGGCAAGGGGTGCCGGGACCGTCGCCGGGATTAAGCGGAGGAAGAGGCCCCCTCCCTCGCAAGCGGGAGAGGGAATGAGGACGATACCCTCAGTAGAGTCCGCCGGTCCCGGCGCGCACCGCGCGGTCGGCCTCGGGCGTCACGGTGAGCGGGGCGTCGCTGGCGCCGATCACCGAATAGCTGTCCGGCGGCGCGGTGCCCGGCTTGAAGGCTTCCAGGATCGCGTTTTCGCCTGTGCTCGCGCGCAATCCGCTCTTGGGATTGATGCGCACCAGCTTGATGCCCGGCGGCACGCGGAACGGGATCGCCGGCCGGTCGGCCAGGGCGGTCTTCATGAAGTCGCGCACGATCGGGGCGGAGAGCACGCCGCCGGTGGCGCCCTTGCCCATGGGCTTGGGCTTGTCGTAGCCGAGATAGACGCCCACCACGACTTCCGGCGTGAAGGCGACGAACCAGGCGTCCTTCTCGTCGTTGGTGGTGCCGCTCTTGCCGGCGACCGGCTTGCCGAGATCCTTCAGGGCCGTGCCGGTGCCGCGCTGGACCACGCCCTCCATCATGGAGGTGATCTGATAGGCGGTCATGGGATCGAGCACCACGGGGCGGCGGTCGATCAGGGTCGGCTCGGGCTGGTTCTGCCAGCTGTCCGCGTCGCAGCCGCGGCATTCGCGCTCGTCGTGGCGATAGATGGTGTGGCCGTAGCGGTCCTGGATGCGGTCGATGAGCGAGGGCGTCACCTTGCGCCCGCCATTGGCCATGATCGCATAGGCGCCGACCATGCGCATGAGCGTGGTCTCGCCCGCGCCGAGGGCCATGGAGAGCACCGGCAGCATGTCGTCATAGACGCCGAACTTCTTGGCATATTCCGCCACCAGCGGCATGCCGATGTCCTGGGCGAGGCGCACGGTCATCACGTTGCGCGACTGTTCCAGGCCGAAGCGCAGGGTCTGCGGGCCATAGAATTTCTTGGCGTAGTTTTCCGGCGCCCATACCCCGAGGCCGGGGCCCTGGTCGATCTCGATGGGCGCGTCCAGCACCACCGTGGAAGGCGTATAGCCATTGTCCAGGGCGGAGGAATAGACGATCGGCTTGAAGGAGGAGCCGGGCTGGCGCAGCGCCTGGGTGGCGCGGTTGAACTGGCTTTCGTCGTAGGAGAAGCCGCCGGAGAGCGCGAGCACGCGTCCGGTGAGCGGCTCCATCACCACCATGGCGCCCTCGACGTCCGGGATCTGGTGCAGGCGGTACTGCCCGTCCTTGCCGGCGATCGGCTCCACATAGATCACGTCGCCGGGCTTGAGCACCTGCGCGACCGAGCTCACCGCCTTGTAGGCGTCCGGCCCCTTGATCCAGCGGGCCCATTTCACGCCGTCCAGCGTGACGACGCCGAGGTCGCGCTGGGAGGAGATGCCGCCGCCCTTCTCGCGCGGCGGCTGCATGCCGATGCGTGCCGTGTCCTTGCCCGAATCGAGCACCACGGCAAGCTTCCAGGGAATGTCGTAATAGGCCTTCAGCTCCGCGAGCTTGGCGCCCCAGTCGCCGGTGATGTCGATGTGGTTGACCGGGCCGCGCCATCCGCGCTGCTCGTCGAATCGCACGAGACCGTCGGACAGGGTCTTCTTGGCGATCATCTGCATCTTCGGATTGAGCGCCGTGCGCACCGAGAGCCCGCCCTCATAGAGCTTGGTCTCGCCGTAGCGCTCATAGATCTGGCGGCGCACTTCCTCGGCATAATATTCCGCGGCGAAGATCTGCGCGCCGGTGGGGCGCGGCGTCACGTCGATGGGGGACTTCTTGGCGGCCTCCGCCTGGGCGGCGGTGATGTAGCCGTTCTCCGCCATGCGGTCGATGACCCAGTTGCGGCGGTCGGTGGCGCGCTCGCGCTCGCGGAACGGGTTGTAGGAGGACGGCGCCTTCGGCAAGGCGGCGAGATAGGCCGCTTCCTGGATGTTCAGGTCCTCGACCGACTTGTCGAAATAGACCAGCGCGGCGGCGGCGATGCCGTAGGCGCCCATGCCGAGATAGATCTCGTTCAGATACAATTCGAGGATGCGGTCCTTGGAATAGGCGCGCTCGATGCGCAGCGCCAGGAGCGCTTCCTTGATCTTGCGGTCGAAGGACACCTCGTTGGTCAGCAGGAAGTTCTTCGCCACCTGCTGGGTGATGGTGGACGCGCCCTGCGGCCGGCGGTTCGAGCCGAAATTCTGGAGATAAAGCATGCCGGCGCGGAAAATGCCGGAGGGATCGATGCCGCCATGCTCGTAGAAATTCTTGTCCTCGGCGGACAGGAACGCCTCGATCACCAGCTTGGGCACCGACTGGATGGGAATATAAAGGCGGCGCTGACGCGCCCATTCGGCCACCAGGGCGCCGTCATCCGCATGGACGCGCGTCATCACCGGTGGCTCGTAATTCTGCAATTGGGTGTAGTCGGGCAGGTCCTGGGAATATTTCCAGACGAAATAGGTCGCCCCCGCCGCCCCCGCGAGCAGCACCAGGGTGCCGAGGGCGAACAGAAATCCGAAGAACCTCAACAGCAGCCGCATTTCGCCGGCTCTCCCTCCACGACACCCGCAACGGCGGCTTTCCCTGCCCGATCCGGGCGAGCCTGTCCAAAAGCCGCATTCGCCCCCTTTGTGCAAGGGTCGCGGCGCGAGAACCTGGGAAATCGACGCCGCTGAGACGGCTATGTTGGCCAAAAGTGGCTGCTTCACGACGGAACGTCAAAAAGGACCGGGCTCACCTAGCGGCAGGTTTCGGCGGGTCCCAAGATCGCGCGCGAGGCTTCAGCGCGGCAGGCTGCCCGTGGCCACGGGTGCGGCAGCACCGGCGCCGCCGGCGACGCGGGTCGCGAAGAACTCGCCGATGGCGGCCTGCATGGCGTCCGTGACCTTGTCGCGCCAGGCGTCCGAGGTCATCAGCTTGAGATCCTCGCGGCTCGACATATAGCCCAGCTCCACCAGCACCGAGGGCACGTCGTGCGCCTTCAGCACGCGGAAGCCGGCGGATTTCAGCGGCGTCTTGTGGATTCGCCCGGCGCCCTTCATGGCGCCCACCAGGGTACGGGCGAACAGGGCGGAGAAAGTCTTGGTCTCGCGCTGGGCAAGGTCGAACAGGATGCCGGCGACCTCGTTGCTCTCCTCGGAGAGGTCGACGCCGGCGATCAGGTCGGCCTTGTTCTCCTTTTCCGCGACCTGCGCCGCCTCGGCATCGCTGGCGGTCTCCGAGAGGGTGTAGACGCTGGCGCCGCGCGCCTGCCCGTCGTTGCGGGCGAGCGCGTCGGCATGGATGGAGACGAACAGGGCGGCGCGATTGGCGCGGGCGATTCGCACCCGCTCGCCCAGCGCGATGAAGGTGTCGGTGGAGCGCGTCATGACGACGCGATACTGGCCGCCCGCCTCCAGCTTGGCTTTGAGGGCGAGCGCCACATCCAGCACGATGTTCTTTTCCGCAAAGGCGCTGGCCCCGGTGGTGCCCGAATCGATGCCGCCATGGCCGGGATCGAGGCAGATCACCGGCCGTGTATCGCCGTCGGCGGCGACATCCACGTGCGGCACCTCGGGCGGCGCGCCGCGCGCTTCGGACGCGGTCGCCACGGTGGAGGTGAAATTGGCCGCATCGGTCTTCACGAGGTCGAGCACGAGGCGCGCCGGCTGGTCGTCCACCGCTTCCAGCACGAACGCCTTGTCGATGGCGACCGGCTCGGCGAGATCGATCACGACGCGCGCCTTGCCGGGCGCGAAATCGCCATAGCGATAGGCATTCACCAGGCCGCGCTTGGCCTGCCCCTTGGAGGCGTCGAAGGCGAAGCGCACCTCCGGCAGGTCGAGAATGACGCGATAGGGATTGGCCAGGGTGAAGGCCCGAAATTCCACCGGCCGGCTGAGGTCGATCACGAGGCGCGTGCGCTGGGCATCGCCGGCGAGGCGCGCGTCGGTGGCGATGGCGGGTCCCGGCGCGGCGGCGGGGCGGGTGGCCGCTTCCGCCGGAACCGCGGGCGACGGGGCGGCGCCGGGGGCCGCTTCCGGGCGCGCCGCGAGTTGCACCGCCGGAGCCTCGGCGGCGCGGGCGGGGTGCCCCGGGGCGAGGCAAAGGCTCATGCAGCCCGCGACGGCCAAAACGAGAGTGAGGAGGCGCCCGGCAGCGGGGACACGCGCGGCGGCGCGGGGCGCGAGCGGATGCTCGGCCATGCCCCACGAGGGGATGGCACGGCGCGGCCGGCGCGATGCCGGCGCCGCTTTTGTCCATCCGGCGCGCTGCCTGCGGGCCCACATGTCCAGGAACCTTCCCTTGTCCGCCTTCCGGAGACGGCAAGACTTGCCATTTGTACCGGATAGGGGCGCTTTCGTTAATCCAAGGTTGACGCCGGGCACACTTATCGCCGCCCTGTTGTCGCTCCGACACAGGCTTGAACCACATTGTTGCCGGTGGAACAGGCATGAACCTTGCCAAGAGGCGAGCGGGACGAGTAAGAAGGAGATGTATACGGTTCGCGTTCCGGAACAGGCTCTTCGGCCCCCGGCTGCCGCGGCTGCCGCTGATGGCGTCCTGCTTGGGAACTTCCACTTTCCCGAAGCTGGTCCGGCATCTCCCGTCGCAGGCTGCTCAAGAATTTGAGTGTGCCACCCTGCGGCGCGCGCGCCCAAAGCGCGCGACTGGACGGCCGCTCGCGTCGCTCATGCCGCCGAGGAAGCTGTCTGTCGGGGGGAATCGGGCTGCCGTATGCCGGGGCCGGGCACTCGCCTGGTCTGATGCTTCGCTGAGGAACGAGTAGCCGAGGGCATGACTTTCAACCGCACGAACAGCGCGCACCACGTGCGCCCGTGTGTCTCGATGCGGAGGGTGTCGAAATGACCCCCGCGCGCTACAGCTCCTCTGTCTCCTCCCGCTTCAATTTCAGGCGTATCGGCGGTTCGCAGGCTTTGCCGCGCCGACCGTCGCGGAGCTGTGTCTCCGACGCCGCGCAGAGAGATTTCCATGCCCAACAAAATGCTCATCGATGCGACCCACCCGGAGGAGACCCGGGTCGTGGTCGTGCGCGGCAACCGGGTCGAAGAATTCGACTATGAGTCCGCATCCCGCAAGCAATTGCGGGGCAACATCTATCTGGCCAAGGTGACGCGGGTCGAGCCCTCGCTTCAGGCGGCCTTCATCGAATATGGCGGCAACCGGCACGGCTTCCTCGCCTTCAGCGAGATCCATCCCGATTATTACCAGATCCCGGTGGCCGACCGCCTCGCCCTGATCGAGGAAGAGGAGCGCGCCGCGCGCGCCGCCGACGAGGAAGACGAGCGCCGCGAGCGCCGCCGCGAGCGGCCGAAGTCGCGCCGCCCCTCGTCCGACGAGAGCGTCTCCAGCAATGTCGAGGAGATCGACGAGTCCGACGTGGTGGAAACCATCGAGGACGGCCAGATTTCCGGCGGCCCGGCCTCGGACGACGACGACGAGGCGCCCAACGAGCGGCGCGTCGACTATGCCGAGACCGACACCGGCGAGGAGATCCCGGTCGATCCGCGCGACCTGCCGGCCTCCACCGACGTCGCCGACATCATCGCCCACGAGGCGGGCGCGAGCCATGAGCGCGCCGCCGACCTCGAGGCCGAGTTGCCCGCGCCCCAGGAGCAGGCCGGCCTTCACGCCCGCGCCGCCTTCGAGGACGAGGCGCGCGCGGAAGCCCCCCTGGCCGACCGCGAGGAAAATCCCATCCTGCCGCCCGAGGACGGCGCACCGGCCGGCGAAGGCGCGGGCGAGGCGTCGGACGGCGAGACCGCCGAACGCGAGACCTCCGAGCGTGAGCCGCGCGAGCGCGCGCCGCGCGGCCGTCGCGGTTCGGAGAAGTCCCGCCGCTCCGCCGAGGACGACGAGGACGAGGACGGCGAGGAAGAAGACGAAGGCGTGGAGCAGATGGGCTCCGACGACGCCATGGAAGAGGTGCCCGAGCGCTCGCACCAGCGCCGCGCCCGCTCCTACAAGATCCAGGAAGTCATCCGCCGCCGCCAGGTGATGCTGGTGCAGGTGGTCAAGGAGGAGCGCGGCAACAAGGGCGCGGCCCTCACCACCTATCTCTCGCTCGCCGGCCGCTATTCCGTGCTGATGCCCAACACCGCGCGGGGCGGCGGCATCTCGCGCAAGATCACCAATGCGGTCGACCGCAAGCGCCTGAAGGAGGTGGTGCAGGACCTGGAGGTGCCGGAAGGGATGGGCATCATCCTGCGCACCGCCGGCGCCAACCGCACCAAGGTCGAGATCAAGCGCGACTTCGAATATCTGCTGCGCCTGTGGGAGACGGTGCGCGAGCTGACCCTCACCTCCAGCGCCCCGAGCCTGGTGTATGAGGAAGGCTCGCTGATCAAGCGCGCCATCCGCGACCTGTTCAACAAGGACATCGACGACATCCACGTCGCCGGCGAGGAGGGCTTCCGCGAGGCCCGCGACTTCATGCGCATGCTCATGCCGAGCCATGTGAAGAACGTCGTCGCCTATCACGATCACCAGCCGATCTTCGCCAAGCACGGCGTGGAACATCAGCTCGATGCGATGTTCTCCCCCGTGGTCCAGCTCAAGAGCGGCGGCTATATCGTCATCAATCCGACCGAGGCCCTGGTCTCCATCGACGTGAACTCGGGCCGCTCCACGCGCGAGCACCATATCGAGGACACCGCGCTCAAGACGAATCTGGAAGCCTCCGAGGAAATCGCGCGCCAGCTGCGCCTGCGCGATCTCGCCGGCCTGATCGTCATCGACTTCATCGACATGGAGGAGAAGCGCAACAACCGGGCGGTGGAGCGCAAGCTCAAGGATTGCCTGAAGAACGACCGCGCGCGCATCCAGGTCGGCCGGATCTCGCATTTCGGCCTGATGGAAATGTCGCGCCAGCGCATCCGCACCGGCGTGCTGGAAAGCTCCATCGAGGTGTGCCCCGTCTGCGGCGGCACCGGCCATGTGCGCTCGGCGGCCTCGGTGGCGCTGCAATTGCTGCGCGCCTTCGAGGAACAGCTGGTGCGCGGCGCCACGCACAATCTGGTCGCCCGCACCCGCGCGGAAGTGGCGCTCTATGTGCTGAACCAGAAGCGCGCCCATCTGCGCGAGCTGGAAGAGCGCTTCTCCGTGACGCTGCTCGTCACGGCGGACGAAAGCGTGACCGGCCACCAGCCGTTCCTGATCGAGAAGGGCGATCTTGCCGTGCCCCCGCCGGCCGCCCCGCGCCTCTCCAAGGCCGTGCATCCCGATTCCATCCTCCCCGAGGAGGAGTACGAGGAGGAGGATGAGGACACCGGCGAGGAAACCGAGGCCGGCGAGAGCGAAGGCGAAGCCGAGACCGACGGCGAGGGCAGCGCCGAGCGCGTGGACGAGAACGGCAATCGCCGTCGGCGCCGGCGCCGGCGCCGGCGCGGCGAGCGTGACGGCGAGCCGCGCAGCCTGCCCGCCGAGGGCGAGGGCGACGCCGCCGAGAGTGACGACCTCGCCGCGAACGCCGAGGGCGATGGCGAAGGCGACGAGGCGGACGACGAGGATCGTGCCGAAGGCGAAGGTCGCGGCGAAACCGAGGGCGAGCGCCGCCGGCGCCGTCGCGGTCGCCGGGGCGGCCGCCGCAATCGCCGTGAGGGCGAGGAGGGCGCGCCCCGCTCCGGCGAGGACGAGGACACCGCCGAGGGTCCGCTGGCCGCCGAGGGCGAAGGCGAGGCGGATGGCACCGAGACCACGCTGAGCGCGGAATCTCCGGTCGCTCTCACCGAAGCCGCCTTCGAGGCGGCACCGGTCCGCGCCCCCGAGGATATCGCGGCCACCCCCGCCTACGCAGCCTCCGAGGCCGAGGCCGCTCCCCAGGCGGAGACGGTTTCCGAAGCGGAACCCGTCCGCGAGGAGGAGACCGCGCCTGCACCGGTCGCGGCTGCTCCCGCGCCCGCGCCGGAACCCGTCCGGGCCGCCGCACCGGCGGAGGTGGAGCCGGAACCCGCCCCCGCCCCGCGCCGCCGCTCGACGGTGCGCGAGAAGGCGCCGGTCATCCTGACCGAGGACGGCGTCCTCGCCCCGGCGGCCCCCGCGGCCCCGGCCGCGAGCGAAGGCGCCCCGGCCGCGGAAGCCGCGGCCTCGAACCAGGAGAGCGCCAGCGTTCCCATCGCCGACGCCGATATCGTGACCGCCGAGGGTGCGACCGCCGAGGCGGAAGCTCCGCTGGCCCCGCCCGCGCCGGTCGAGGCGCGCGAGAGCCAGGAAGCGGCCCCGTCCGCCAAGCCGCGGTCCGGCTGGTGGCAGCGCAAGCTGTTCGGCGGGTCCTGATCTCATCAGGTCCAGACACGAAAGGGCGGCAGGCATGCCGCCCTTTTTTGATGTGCCGCCCCGCTCGCGCGCGGGGCAAGTGTGGACAAAGACCGGGGCCTCTGATATGAGAGCGCTCCTTCCGGCAGAGACGGTCCGGCGTGAGAGCGCCCCTCCTGCTTCCGGATATGTTTTTCAGACCAGTGCAAGTTCGCTCGGCGCAACAGCTCGAAGAGGCAACACGTGCAAGTTCTCGTCCGCGATAATAATGTCGATCAGGCCCTCAAGGCGCTCAAGAAGAAGATGCAGCGTGAGGGGATCTTCCGCGAGATGAAGCTGCGTGGGCACTATGAGAAGCCGTCCGAGAAGCGGGCCCGCGAAGAGGCGGAAGCCGTTCGCCGCGCCCGCAAGCTGGCCCGCAAGCGCGCCCAGCGCGAAGGCCTGATCCCCAGCAAGCCCCGCCCCACCCGCTGAGCGGGTCTCCAGCCGCCCATGCGGCTGGTGAGGCATTGAGCTGAAGCGACACCTGCGTGGCCCCCGCCGCGCGGGTTTTTTGCGTTTACGCGCCGGCCCGCTCATGTTCGGGGCCGCGCGGGCGGCAAAGAAAAACGCCGGCCCCAGGGGACCGGCGTTCTGTCTTGGATCGACCCGCGATTCGGATCAGCGCGGCTCGCACAAGCCGATCAGCCCGGCCACGACGGCGAATCCCGCGATCAGCGCGCACACGCCGAGCCAGCCGCCGCTCGCATAGGCGATCCCGCTCAGGGATGCGCCGATGGCGCCGCCGATGAAGAAGATGCCGGAGAACAAGCCGTTCATGCGGCCGCGGGCCGCCGGGCGGATCATGTTGATCGCCCGCCGCCCCAGCGTCTGGTCGCCGACGCAGCCCATGTCGAGCACCAGCCCCGCCACCACCAGGAGAGCCAGCGGCACGCCGAACGCGCCGTCCTGCGCCAGCCATCCGGCCAGCGCGGCAATCCCCGCGCCGGCCAGCATGGCGACATGGGCGATATGGGTGCCGCCCTTGGTCCAGCCCCGGTCGCCCGCGCGGCCGGCAATGGGGGCGATGATGACGGTGCCGCAGCCGGCCAGGGCGAACAGGGCCACCTGGCTCTGCGAGAGCGAGAAGGGCGCCTGCGCGAGTCGCAGGGCGACCATGGTCCAGAAGGCGCTGAAGGCCGCCATGCCGAGGGCGGCGGTGGTGGCCCGGCGCCGCAGCACCGGTTCTTCCCGCAGCAGCGTCAGGAGGGACGCGAGCAGCGCGCGATAGCTCTCCTGCGAGCGCGGGGGATGATCCGGCAGGCGCAGCGCCAGCACCACCGACAGCACCGTGGTGGCCCCGGCGGTCATGAGGAAGAAGCCGCGCCAGCCGGCGAAATCGGAGATCAGCCCGGCAAGCGGACGGGCGAGCAGGATGCCCGCCATCACCCCGGCCATGATGTTGCCCACCACCTTGCCGCGCTCGTGTTCCGGCGCCATGGAGGCGGCGAGCGGCACCAGCACCTGTACGGCGCTGGACCCGACGCCGACCGCGAAAGCCGCGCCGAAGGCGGCGAGTGCGGTCGCCGCGCCGGCAAGCGCGAGCCGCGCGGCGATGCCGAGCCCAAGCATCAGCAGCGCCAGCCGTCGGGCTTCCATGCGATCCGCCAGGGGCACGATGAACAGAAGGCCGGCGGCGTAGCCGAGCAGCGCCAGGGTCGCCACCAGGCTGGCGAGCCCTTCGCCGATGGCGAGGCTGTCGCGCATGGCACCCACCAGCGGCTGGGTCGCGGTGATGTCCGAGATCAGCAGGCCGGCGGCGATGGCGAACAACAAGGTCGGCGGCGCCCCCTTTGCCGCCGCGAGCGGGGCGAGGGGAGCGGTGGTGGAGCATGGCGCGCTGTCTGCGGCCGGAACGTCTGTCATGGGAAATCCCGCGAATGGAGTTGGCGGGACTTTATGTGCACACCTATTTATGCGACAATTGAATTAAGATGATTTTCAATATGCGCATCTCGCATTAGACAGACGCACCATGAACATACGCGATCTTGAAGCCTTCCTGGCCGTGGTGGAAACCGGCTCCATCGTCGCCGCCTCCGGGCGGCTGAATCTGACCCAGCCCGGCGTCACCCGCCGCGTCCAGGCGTTGGAGGAGGCGCTCGGCGCGGTGCTGCTGGATCGCCAGGCGAAGCCGCTGAAACCCACGCGGGCGGGCCGCGACGCCTATGAGATGGGGCGCCACGTGGTGGGCGCCGTGGCGGATCTGAAGGCCCGCCTTGCCCCGACCGGCGCGGTGGAGGGCGAGTTCCGCTTCGGCGTGACCCCGTTCCTGTCGGAAATGGCCCTTGCCGAGCCGCTGGACCATTTGCGCGCCGCCTTTCCCCGCATCGTGCCGCGCGTCTCCAGCGACTGGAGCGGCACGCTCATCGATCTGGTGAATTCAAGCGCCCTCGATGCCGCCTGCCTTTCGCTCGCCTCCCATGTGGCGCCGCCGGAGGGCCTGGTGGCGCTGCCGCTCGGCAGCCTCGCGGTGGAAGTGGTGGCGAGCCGGCATTTCACCTTTCCCGCCTCGACGCGCCTGGTCGATCTTTCCGCCTATCCCTGGGTGCTGAGCCAGCGGGGGTGCGATTTCCGCCGCGTCCTGAAGCGCACGTTCGAAAATGCCCGCCTGCCGTTCGAAGTGGCGGCGGAGGCGGTGTCCTCGGAATTGCGGCTGTCGCTTGTGGCGCGCGGCGTCGGCATCGGCTTCGCCACGCCGGCCATGCTGGCGGGAAGCCGGCACCGCGACCAGTTGCAGAGCGTTGCCCTGGTGGATTTCGCCCCGCAAATGGATGCGTGGCTGGTGCACGCGCCGCACCAGCGGCGGCTCGTGCCGGCCATGGAGCATCTGGCGCACCACCTCACAAAGGCGATATCAACATCGGCCTCTCGCAGTCGCAACACAGACGCGAGAGATTTGCTAGAAGACGAATATCGGCTCGCGTGACGGCGCCCTGGGCCGTTAACTGGAGGTCCCCATGGTAGCCCGCGTCATCACGGTCGAACCGTTCGACATCATCGTGTTCGGAGCGACCGGCGACCTCGCGAAACGCAAGCTTCTTCCGGCCCTTTACGAACGCGACCTCGCCGGCCAGTTGCCGGACGACGCCCGCATCATCGGCGTCTCGCGCCGCCCCATGACCCGCGCCGCGTTCCAGGATTTCGCCCGTGATTCGGTGGAGGATCGCGACGGCATCGACCAGATCGAACGCCGGCAGCTCGATCGCTTCCTCGATCGGGTCGATTACGTGGAAGTGGACGCGGTGTCCGACGAGGGGTGGGACGCGCTCGCCGCCTTGCTCGCCCCCGGCGCCGACAAGGTGCGCGTGTTCTATCTCGCGGTCGGTCCCGACCTGTTCGACGACATCTGCGCCCGCATCGGCGCGCACCATCTCGTCACGCCCACGACCCGCGTGGTGGTGGAAAAGCCGGTGGGCAAGGACCTCGCCTCGGCCCATGCGGTGAATGAGGCCGTGGGCCGGGTGTTCCGCGAGGAAGCGGTGTTCCGCATCGACCATTATCTCGGCAAGGAGACGGTGCAGAACCTGATGGCGCTGCGCTTCGCCAACGCCCTGTTCGAGCCGGTGTGGAACCATGCCCATATCGACCACGTGCAGATCACGGTCGCCGAAAGCCTCGGGGTCGCCGGCCGCGCGGGCTATTACGACACCGCCGGCGCGCTGCGCGACATGGTGCAGAACCACATGCTCCAATTGCTCTGCCTGGTGGCCATGGAGCCGCCGGTCAACATGGACGCGGACGCGGTGCGCGACGAGAAGCTGAAGGTGCTGAAAGCGCTGGAGCCGATCGACGAAAGCAATGTGGCGGCGCTCACCGTGCGCGGCCAGTATCGCGCCGGCGCCTCCTCCGGCGGGGCGGTGCCGGGCTATCTCGACGAACTCGGCTCCAACACCAGCCAGACCGAAACCTTCGTCGCCCTGAAGGCGGAAATCGGCAATTGGCGCTGGGCCGGCGTGCCCTTCTACCTGCGCACCGGAAAGCGGCTCGCGAGCCGGGTGTCGGAGATCGTCGTGGCCTTCCGCCCGATCCCCCATTCGGTGTTCGACGCGCAGGCGGGCCCGATCGTGGCGAACCATCTGGTCATCCGCCTCCAGCCCGACGAGGGCGTGAAGCTGTGGCTGATGATCAAGGATCCCGGCCCCGGCGGCATGCGCCTCCAGCATGTGCCGCTCGACATGAGCTTCGCCGAGGCGTTCGGCGTGCGGAACCCGGACGCCTACGAGCGGCTTCTCATGGATGTGGTGCGGGGCAACCAGACCCTGTTCATGCGCCGCGACGAAGTGGAAGCCGCATGGAAATGGATCGATCCAATCCTGGACGCCTGGCGCAATCTGCGCGAGGCGCCCCGGTCCTACACCGCCGGCACCTGGGGGCCCTCCGCCGCGATCGCCCTGATCGAGCGGGACGGCCGCACCTGGATGGACGATGCCTGAGGGTGGCAGACGCGACCTGCTCCCTCCCCCCTTGAGGGGAGGGTTGGGGTGGGGGGTATGGCGCCGCCTGGACCCCCAACCTCAGAACCAAGTGGAGAGATACCCCCCACCCTGCCCTCCCCCTCAAGGGGGAGGGTAAGCTACGGTGGGATCGCCGTGGGACTGGACGCATATGACTATCGCGCTCGCCGCCTATCCCGACCCCGACGCCCTTGCCCGGGCGCTCGCCGCCCATGTGGCGGAGGCCCTGCGCGCACGGGCGGCGCGGGAGGGCGCGGCGAGCCTCGCGGTGTCCGGCGGGCGTACCCCCACGCGCTTCTTCGAGACCCTGTCGAACGCTCCCATCGACTGGCCGCGCATCACCGTGACCCTGGTGGATGAGCGCTGGGTGCCGGAGACCTCCGAGCGCTCCAATGCCGCCTTGGTGCGCCGGCATCTCCTGAAGAATGCGGCGGCTTCCGCCCGCTTCCTGCCGCTCTATACCGGCGCCCCTTCCCCTGAGGAGGGATTGGCAGCCGCGGAGCGCGCGGCGGAGGGGTTGCCCCTGCCCTTTGCCGCTGTGGTGCTCGGCATGGGGGATGACGGCCACACCGCCTCCTTCTTTCCCCATGCGGAAGCCCTGCCCGCGGCCATCGATCCCAAGACCTCCGCTTTGCTCGCCGCGGTGCGCGCGGAGGCGGCGGGCGAGCCGCGCATCACCTTCACCCTGCCGCCGCTTCTCGCCGCCGACGCGCTGTTCCTGCACATCGAGGGCGCCGGCAAGCGCGCGGTGCTGGAGGCGGCGTGCGCGGAGGGACCGGCCGAGGCCCTGCCCATCCGCGCCGTGCTGCGCGCCCGCGCCCCGCTCGACGTGCTGTGGTGCCCCTGACGGAGATCCGACCATGACCGATGCCCCTGCTGCCGCGTCCGGGACCGAAGCCGAAGCCCTCTGGCAGGCGCTGAGCGCCGCCGAAGCCCGCGCCGCCGGCACGCCCCTGGCGGATCTGTTCGCCGACCCGAACCGCTTCACCCGCTTTTCCGCCAGCGCCGGCGACCTGCTGCTGGACTTCTCCAAGACCGCGCTGACGGACGAGACCCTGGACCTGCTGCTCCAGCTCGCGCGCGCCACGGGGGTCGAGGCGCGGCGCGAAGCCATGTTCACCGGCGCGCGCATCAATTCCACCGAGCAGCGCTCCGTGCTCCACGTGGCCCTGCGCGACGGCGGCCCCGAGCCGCTCGAAATCGATGGCACGGACGTGAAGGGCCAGGTGCGCGAAACCCTCGGCCGGCTGTTCGCCTTCGCCGACGCGGTGCGCGCCGGCACCATCGCCGGCCATCGCGGGCCGGTCTTCACCGATGTCGTGAACATCGGCATCGGCGGCTCGGACCTCGGCCCGGTGATGGCGACGCTCGCGCTCGCGCCCTATCACGACGGGCCGCGCCTGCATTTCGTCTCCAATGTGGACGGCGCCCATCTCAGCGACGTGTTGAAGCCGCTCACGCCCGCCACGACCTTGTTCATCATCGCCTCGAAGACCTTCACCACCATCGAGACCATGACGAACGCCGCCTCGGCCCGCGCCTGGATCGCCGCGGCGCTGGGCGAGGAGGCGGTGGGGCATCATTTCGCGGCCGTCTCCACCGCCCTGGACAAGGTCAGCGCCTTCGGCATCTCGGCGGAGCACACGTTCGGCTTCTGGGACTGGGTGGGCGGGCGCTATTCCCTGTGGTCGGCCATCGGCCTGCCCGTGATGATCGCCATCGGCTCCGCCGCGTTCGGCGATTTCCTCGCCGGCGGGGCGGCCATGGACGATCATTTCCGCCACGCGCCGCTGGAAGAAAACCTGCCGGTGCTCCTGGCCCTGGCGGGCGTGTGGCATCGCGACGTCTGCGGCTATGCCAGCCGGGCGGTCATTCCCTATGACCAGCACCTCGCCCGCTTTCCGGCCTATCTCCAGCAATTGGACATGGAGAGCAACGGCAAGAGCGTGACGCGGGACGGCGCCCCGGTCGCGCGGCCGACGGGCCCGGTGGTGTGGGGCGAGCCGGGCACCAACGGCCAGCACGCCTTCTTCCAGCTGCTCCACCAGGGCACCGACGTGGTGCCGGTGGAATTCCTCATCGCCGCCCAGGGGCACGAACCGGCGCTCCAGGCCCATCACGACCTGCTGATCGCCAATTGCCTCGCCCAGTCGGAAGCGCTGCTGCGCGGGCGGTCGCTGGCGCAGGTGGAGGCGCAATTGCGCGCCGGGGGCATGGGCGAAGCGCGGGTCGCGGAACTCGCGCCCCACAAGGTGTTCCCCGGCAACCGCCCCTCGGTGACGCTGGCCTATACCCTGCTCGACCCGTTCACCCTGGGGCGCCTGATCGCGCTCTATGAGCATCGCGTGTTCACGGAAGCCGCGATCTGGGGAATCAACGCCTTCGACCAATGGGGCGTGGAGCTGGGAAAGGAAATGGCCACGGCCCTGTTGCCGGCGGTGAAGGGCGGCGCGGCGCCCGGGGGAACCTCGGGCTCGACCGCGGGGCTCATCTCGCACTTGCGAAATCTTTCAGCCAACTAGGGCGGTCGACGGCCCATTATTGCTGCCATGCAGCAATGAGGGGGACCTCTGCGTATTATGTATACCACAGCCGGGACGAATTAGGTCAGTATGGCATCCGGATGAGGACAGGGGCACTCAAGCGATCGCCCCCGGTTCCTCGCAACGCGCGGCGCGCCCGCCACGCCTGGAGGCTAAAATGACCGCATTCGACTTCGTTGCCCTCGCCATCCTCGGCATCGCCGTCACCGGCGCCGTGATCGGCTTCAGCAATCCCAAGAGCTTCATGGCTGCGGCCGGCGGCCCCGGCATGCCCGCCGAGCTGGCCCTGATGGAACAGGACCAGGTCCGCACGGCCGGCACCCTGTTCGGCGGCGACAAGGACAAGCAGGGCAGCGAGCCTGCCGTCGCGTCCTTCCCCCGCGGCTTCTGATCCGACGCCGTTGTCAACGAAAAGGCAGGCGCTGACGCCTGCCTTCGCAAGGTGCATTCCCGTCCCGTCCCGACGCCCCGAACGGGACGTCGGCCAGGGAAAGGGGCTCGGTGAGCGAGAAAGGCTCAGTGAGCGACCTGGGCCGCCTTGGCTTCCGCCGCCGTCGCCAGCTTGGCATCGGCAACGAAGCGGGCGCGCATGGGCTTGAGCACGAACAGCGCCATCAGCGCCGCCAGGGCATTCACGCCGGCGGTGATGAGGAACACCAGATCCCAATTGCCGAGCTGCGCCACGGCGACGCTCGCGATCGGGACCACCAGCGAGGCCGTGCCCTTGGCGGTATAGAGGAAGCCGGCATTGGTGGTGGCGAACTTGGAACCGAACGTGTCGCCGCAGGTCGCCGGGAACAGAGAATAGATCTCGCCCCAGGCGAAGAAGACGAGGCCGGTCAGCAGCACGAAGGCCACCGGGTTCGAGCCGAAATGGCCGAGCGCGAGCACGCCGACGGCTTCGAGCGAGAACGCGATGAACATGGTGTTCTCGCGGCCGATATTATCCGACACCCAGCCGAAGAACGGACGGGTGAGGCCGTTCAGCACGCGGTCGATGGACAGCGCGAAGGTCAGCGCCGGAAGGGTGATGCCCATCAGGCTCACCGGAATGCCGGCGATGTTGAAGTCCTTGGCGATGGAGCCGAGCTGCGCCGTCGCCATCAGGCCGCCGGCGGCAACCAGCACGAACATCGCATACATGACCCAGAACACCGGGGCCTTGAGCATCTGGCCGGGGCCGTAGTCGCGGCGGCTCTGCGTGGCGGCCTTATTGGTGACCGGCGGGAGCTGGCCGGGCTTGGGCGCCTGAAGGAAGATCGACAGCGCCATCACGACCGCGCCCTGGAACAGGCCGAACACGAGGAAGGTCTGCTGATAGCCCTGCGACGCGATCATCGCGGCGATCGGGATGATGGTGATCGCCGAGCCGGCGCCGAAGCCGGCGGCGGTGATGCCGGCGGCAAGGCCGCGGCGATCGGGGAACCATTTCAGCGCCGAACCGACGCAGGTGCCGTAGACCGCGCCCGCGCCGATGCCGCCGATGGCCGCCGCGACGTAAAGCAGGGCCAGCGTATCGGCCATGGAGTTCAGGACCCAACCGAGGCCGCACAGGAAGCCGCCGATGAGCACGACGATGCGCGGGCCGTACTTGTCCACGAACCAGCCCTCGATCGGGACCAGCCAGGTCTCGGTCAGGACGAAGATGGTGAAGGCGACCTGAATGGCCGCACGGCCCCACTGGTGCTTGTCGTTGATGGGCTCGACGAACAGCGTCCAGCCATATTGCAGGTTGGCGATCATCGACATGCAGATCACGCCGATAACCAGCTGCATCCAGCGCCCGCCAATGGGCCCCTTCTGCACAGACTCAACAGACGGCATTTCCTACCCTTCCCTATTGGGGTCATCGAATTCGAGTCGATGAACGGCCCGTGACGGTCGCCATTCTTGATGGTGGCGGGCTCGTTTTGAGCGGCCCGCTGCGAACCAGGCTCGAATGTTCGATGCAAAATACTGTATGCAACATGTAATTTTCGGTAATGTAACAGCTACCGCCCCTCTGAAAATGTAGATTTTCAGTCGAAAAATGGGGCGAGATGCGCTAGGGCGGAAAATATATTCGACGCTGTACGAAGTGATTTTCGCTTCAATACAATATATGGCGTGCTTTATCCGCCATTTCGCGCGATCTTCATCTTGCCATTACAAGTATGCGCATGCGCGATACAGATACAATTAAAATCGACGTCCGCCGCCGTAGGCGCCGCGCGGGGAACCGGAGTCAAAAAAAAGGCCCTGGCAGAGCCAGGGCCTCAAGGGGCCGCCCAAAGGCGGCAGAGGGCTGTTTGATCAGGCGCCGACCGGAGCCTGAAGCGTCGCGCGGGCGGCCGCATCCGCGTTCATCTGGTGATGCTTTTTCAGCATCGGCCGCAGAACGAAGAGGGCCATGAAGGCGGCGGTCAGATCCATGATCGCAACGGTATAGAGAACCGTGGACCAGCTGCCGGTCGCTTCCATCAAAATATTTGCAAACGGCACGAGAAGCGCGGCCACACCCTTGGCGCAGTAAAGAACGCCATAGATTTTGCCCACGTGTGCGCTACCGAACGTGTCCGCGGCAGTTGCCGAGAACAGGGAATACACTTCGCCCCAGGCCAGGAACACCACGCCCGAGAGGAAAATGAAGGCCCACGGATTGTGGCCGAACGCGCCGAGCGCGACGATTCCGATGCCTTCCATCGCAAAAGCGAAGAACATCGTCTTTTCGCGGCCGATATGGTCCGAAACCCAGCCGAACAGCGGCCTGGACACGCCATTCAGGATACGGTCGAGCATCAAGGCGAACGGCAGCGCCGCCATGGCGAAGAAGTAGAGATTGACCTCGACCTTCTTGACCCCGAGATCTTCCGCGATCACGCCCAATTGCGCCACCGCCATCAGACCACCGGTGACGGTGCAGATAAACATGGTGAGCATGACGTAGAACACCGGCGTGCGAAGGGCTTCGCCGAGCGTATAGTCGCGACGGCTCTGCGCCACGCTGGACGAGAACGTCACTTCGCCCTTCTTGGGAGCCCGCAAAAAGCCGGCCGCAAGCAGGATGATCGCGCCCTGGATCAGGCCGAACAGGAAGAAGGTCTCCGAATAACCGGAGGTCTTCAGCATGTTGGCGATCGGGATGATGGTGAGCACGGTGCCCGAGCCATAGCCCGCCGCCGTCAGGCCGACCGCGAGGCCGCGCTTGTCCGGGAACCATTTCAGCGCGCTGTTGATGCAGGTCGCATAGACGCAGCCGACGCCGATGCCGCCGATCGCCGCGCCGATATAAAAGCCGGTCAGCGAGGTGGCATAGGAATTCACGATCCAGGACAGACCGGTGAAGAAGCCGCCGACGAACACCACGGTCCGCGGGCCGTACTTGTCGATGAAATAGCCTTCGATCGGGGTGAGCCAGGTCTGGACGACCACGAACACCGTGAAGGCGACCTGAATCGACGCCCGGCTCCAGCCGTGCGCATTTTGAATTTCCGGGACGAACAAGGTCCAAGAATACTGAATATTAGCCGCAGCAACCATGCAGACGACGCCGGCAATCAATTGCAGCCAGCGGTTTGTCGTCACAATGGCGGTGCCACCTGACTCCGACGATCCCATTTTCCTACCCTTTTCACGTCATTCTCTTCTTATTTTATGAGATGAACCGCCCCACCCTTGGGCCCTCTTAGGGCGGCATGTTGACGGATTACACGACGCCGGTGGCGCGCATAGTCGCGAGTTCTTCGGCACTGAAGCCGACCCAGGAGAGCACCTCTTCCGTGTGCTCGCCAAGCAGGGGCGCCCGCTCCACCGGCACGTCGTTTTCCGACAGGCGGATGGGGGAGGCGACGGTCACATAGGTCCCACGCTCGGGATGGGGGACCTCCACGAGAAAGCCGCGGTCGTAGAGCGCGCGGTCTTCCATGATGTCCTTGGTGGAGAGGATGGGGCCGCAGGGCACGTCGATCGCCTGCAAGGCCTTCATCACCTCGAATTTCGTGCGCTGGCGCGTCCAGGCCTCGATCAGCTCGAAGCACGCGTCGATGCGCTGCGCGCGCGCCTCGTGGCTGGCAAAGCGCTGGTCGTCGATCAGGTCCTTGCGGCCGATCAGGCGCATCAGCGGCGCCCAGCCCTGGGGCTGGATGATGACGTAGCAATAATCATTCTCGCCGCCGGGCGCGCAGCGCAGTGCCGCTCCGGGCTGGCCGCCACCCGAGGCATTGCCGGCGCGCGGCACGCTCTCGGTCGCGGGCGCGCCGGGATATTCGGTGAGCGGGCCGCTGGCGAGGCGCTGCTGGTCGCGCAGCTTCACGCGCAGCAGGTTCATCACGCAATCCTGCATGGCCACGTCCACCCGCTGGCCGCGCCCGGTGACGGTGCGCTGAAACAAGGCGGCGAGGATGCCGGCCACGCAATGGATGCCGGTGCCTGTGTCGCCCACCTGGACGCTCGCGGCGGTCGGCGGGCCGGAGCGCCAGCCGGTGGTGCTCATGGCGCCCCCCATGGCCTGGGCAATGGTCTCGTAAGCCTTTGCCTCCAGGCCGCTTTCTTCCGCGAAACCCTTGATGGAGGCGTAGATGATGCGGGGATTGATGGCCTCGATACGCTCCCAGGAGAAGCCCTGGCGCTCCAGAACCCCGGCGCCGAAATTCTCCACCATCACGTCGCACCGCTCGATCAGGCGGACCAGGGCGTCCTGCCCCTGCTGCGACTTGATGTTGAGGGTGACGCTGCGCTTGTTGGCGTTGAGCATCGTGAAATAGAGGCTGTCGACATTGGATTTGTCGCGCAACTGCGTGCGCGTAATGTCGCCACGGCGCGGCATCTCGACCTTGATCACATCGGCGCCGAGCCAGGCCAGCAACTGGGTTGCCGACGGACCGGACTGCACGTGCGTCATGTCGAGCACGCGCACACCATCAAGTGCCTTGCTCATGCCAAACCCCTGGAACCATCCCGACCACTTTTGCGATGCCGATCTGTGCCGGCTTGCAGCAGCACATCATCATGCGTCATGCGAGATATGCCGTCTATTGAATTTCGTATGCCAAATACAGAAATATCACTGTCACCGTGCCGTCGCAAACGGTTTGCGGCGCTCACATCGAAAAACTGTAGGACAGGCTTCCTGCACGCGCGCCGCAGCCGCGACGCGCCTTATTCCAGCGCCTTGAAAGCCGCTCAGCGCAGAGCGGAAAGGCCCGCCATCAGGCCGGTGTCGGCCTGCTCGGCATGGGTGTGGACTTCTTCCTCATGCAAGTAATGGCGCATCAGATCGGTGGCGCTGATCACGCCCACCAGATTGTGCTCCACCATCACCGGCAGATGGCGCACCTGGTGTTCATTCATGAGGCGCAGCGCGGTGGCGATGGAATCGCCGAGCTCACACGAGATCACCGCGCGCTTCAGCAGCGCCGCCACGGTGACGTTCGGCGTATTGGCCCCGTGTTCCACCAGCGCGCGGGTCACGTCGCGCTCGGAAAACACGCCGACCACCGTATTGCCCTCGGTCCGGCAAACGTCCTTGACGACGACGCTGGAGATATTCTCCCGCTTCATCACCATGGCGGCGGTCGCCACGGTCTCGTTCATCCGCACGGTGACGATGCGGGTGTCGCGCTTCTCGCGCAGGATGTCATCGACGGTAATCATCAGCTGTTTCCTCACCTTGTGCGCCCACGGTTTGCCCGCGGTTGTCGAAGGCTTCGGCCACCGCCCTTCCCCGACGGAAAAACTGCGGCCGCATCATGGATCCTATGCTGGTATGCAAAATACCCAGTGTCAATAAGCGATGCGGAATCACTCCAGACTGCCTGCGCTGCACTGCAACAGAACCGAGTGCGACTCTTGGCTTTGCCGGCATTACTTGCCGAAAGCTATATTCGATGCCATCACAGTATGATGTATTTCGCCCGCCGGGCGGGCGGGGCGTGGCGGGCCGCGCGCAGCGCAGTCGGGGCAAGGGGTGAGATGACGTACCAGGACATCAACGTGAAGCCGATCGAGACCGAATCGAGCTTCCGCATGAAGGCATACAAGGCGCTTAAGGCGGCCATCATGGAGATGGACATCTATAGCCACGCCGAGGAGATCCGGCTGGAAGAACGCCAGCTCTCGGAAAAGCTCGGCGTCTCGCGCACCCCCATCCGCGAAGCCATGACGCTGCTGGAACAGGAAGGTTATGTGCGCTCGGTGCCCCGGCGCGGCATCTTCGTGGTGCGCAAGACCAAGCAGGAAATCCTGGAGATGATCACGGTCTGGGCCGCGCTTGAAGGCATGGCCGCCCGCCTCGCCTGCCAGCACGCCTCGGACGCCGAGATCCGCATGCTGCGCGAGAATGTCCGCGCCTTCGCCGATCGCAATCCGGAAGAATTCGTCTCCGAATATTCCGCCGCCAACCTCGCCTTCCACCGCCAGATCATCCGCATGTCCGGCTGCCAGCTGATCGCCGACACGACGGACAGCCTGTTCCCCCACATGCGCGGCGTCCGCAAGGTGACGATCGCGCAGGACCACCGCGCCCAGCGCTCCATCGTCGATCACACCCGCATCGTCGAGGCGATCGAGAAGCGCGACGGCGATCTGGCCGAGCGCCTCGTGCGCGAGCACACGCTCGGCATCGCCAAGCATGTGGAAGCGCACGGGGATTTTCTCGACTGAGGGTACGCCGCCGGCCCACGGCGTGAATTGCGCTCCCCCTTCGGGAGGAGCGCCATAAGGTTCAGGCCGCCTTGTTCTTTGCCATCAGTTCGACGAAGCGATCGAACAGATAATGGCTGTCCTGCGGGCCGGGGCTCGCCTCGGGATGATATTGCACCGAGAACACCGGCTTGTCGGCGAGCGAGAGCCCGGCATTCGAGCCGTCGAACAGGGAGACGTGGGTCTCCACCGCGTTTTCGGGCAGGCTCTCGCGATCCACAGCGAAGCCGTGGTTCATGGAGGTGATCTCCACCTTGCCCGTGGTCAGGTCCTTCACCGGGTGGTTCGCCCCGTGGTGGCCCTGGTGCATCTTCACCGTGCGACCGCCCACGGCGAGGCCGATCATCTGGTGGCCGAGGCAGATGCCGAAGGTCGGCACGTCGCGCGCGATCAGTTCGCGGATCACCGGCACCGCATATTCCCCGGTCGCCGCCGGATCGCCCGGGCCGTTGGAGAGGAACACGCCGTCGGGCTTGAGCGCCATCACCTCGTCCGCCGTGGTGGTGGCCGGAACCACCGTCACCAGGCAGCCGGCGCGGGCGAGCAGGCGCAGGATGTTGCGCTTCACGCCGTAATCGATGGCCACCACGTGGAACTTGCCCTCCGTGCGGGTGCCGAAGCCCGTGTTCCACTGCCAGGGCGTCTCGTCCCATTCGAAGCGCTGCACCGAGGTGACGCCGGGCACGAGGTCCATGCCTTCCAGGCCGGGCCAGGCGCGCGCCTTCTCCTTCAACGCCGGAATGTCGAACACCCCGTCGGGCGCATGGGCGATGACGCCGTTCGGCATGCCCGTGTCGCGGATCAGGGCGGTCAGCGCGCGGGTATCGATGCCGCTGATGCCGGCGATGCCGCGTGCCTTCAGCCATTGGTCGAGGCCGCGCGTGGCGCGGTAATTGGACGGGTCGCTCACCGCGGTGCGCAGCACCACGCCGCGCACGCCGGAGGCCGAGGCCATGGACACCGTTTCGATGTCCTCCTCGTTGGTCCCCACATTGCCGATGTGCGGAAAGGTGAAGGTGATGATCTGGCCGGAATAGGAGGGGTCCGTGAGGATTTCCTCATAGCCGGTGATGGCGGTGTTGAAGCACACCTCGCCAACACCCTCTCCCACAGCGCCGAGGCCGAAGCCTTCGAGCACGGTGCCATCGGCGAGCACGAGAAGCGCGGTCGGCTTCGGCTCGGCCCAGCCTTCGGCCGGGACGTTTGCGTGATCTTGTTCCTGCGTCATGGCTCGCCTAGATAATGAGTCACGCGCCGCACTTCCAGTGCTTCGCGCACGTTTGCCCGCCATTCCGCTCGGGATTTTTCCAGTTTCGCGGTATATGCGGGGTCGAGGGTGCGCATTTTGCCCACCGGCCGCGTTCAACCGGCGCCGCAGACCGCTGGCCCCGCGCCGCCGGTCCGGGCGAGGTAGGCCCGGCAAGGTGGGCCGGGCGCCGGACGGCGCGAACGTGCGCCGCAACACAGTTTCAAGAGGACAGACATTGCTTCGCGACGACATCAACACCGCCCTTAAGGATGCGATGAAGGCCCACGACAAGGTGCGCCTTTCCACGTTGCGCCTGGTCAACGCCGCGCTGAAGGATCGCGACATCGAAGCGCGCGGCCTCGGCAAGGACCCGCTGAGCGATGATGATCTGCGCGCCCTGCTGGCCAAGATGGTGAAGCAGCGCGAGGAAAGTGCGCGGATCTACACCGAGAACGGCCGCCCCGAGCTTGCCGAGCAGGAACGGGCGGAAATCGCCGTGATCCAGGACTTCCTGCCGCGCCAGCTCGGCGAAGCGGAAACCCGCGCCATCATCGCCGCCGTGGTCACCGAGATCGAGGCCAAGGGCATCAAGGACATGGGCCGCACCATGGCCGTGTTGAAGGAGCGCCACGCCGGCGCTATCGACTTCGGCAAGGCCTCCGCCTGGGTGAAGGACGCGCTGACGGCGGCGTGAGCGATCGCGCCCGGCACAATCGCGGGGGCTTGCGCAAAGGAGCGCAGCGCCTGTGGACAGCGGGGATGGTTAGCCAGCCGGCGTTACTTTCTTGGAGGTGGCGCTGCGCCGGCGGCCCGCGGCCTTGGCTTGGTTGACATAAGACTTCAAGACGGCATTGATACGCCTCTGATATCCTTCTCCCCCCGCCTTAAAGAAAGCCAACACATCCTCATCAAGACGGATGGAGATCGCCATTTTCTTGACGGGTATAACCATCTCCGCCTTCGACCAATCGATATCCAGCAAGCCTTCCCAATCTGAATCGGAGCGCGCAGCGGCCTCGATCTCATCATCGGTCATCGCATTGATGCGGTCCCAATCGACCTCGACAGGCAACTTCGCGACTTCTTCAGGGGTATAACGCACGATATTGCTTTTCTTCGCTTTTCCGCGCGCGCCGGACGGAGATAATGCGGATTGCTTGCCCTCGCTGGAGATGGATGACCGCGAAGAGTCTGCCGCTAATTTCGATGATGCTGACATATCGTTCCTCTCCCGACTGTGCCGAAAGAAAGGTCAATCGCCGATTTGCAGCCAGAACCACGGCGGCTTGGGCAAAGCCAATGCCGTGCTTGGCAACGTTCTTTTCGTTCTTCGCCTCGTCCCATTCGAAACAGACGTCGGACATTGTTCAAGGCCCCCGCTTTTAAGGATGTTTTCACATTTGCGATCTCCTTCCTTCGGCGCATTAAACGACGCCGATAGCCAATCTGTATATACAAACGTAATTTGTCAAGATCAGCTTTATCGTGCTAAGCAGGCCCATGCGCTTTCCGCCCTCATTCCTCGATGAGATCCGCGCACGGCTTCCCGTGTCGGAAGTGGTGGGGCGACGCGTCAAGCTGAAGAAGCAGGGGCGCGAGTTCGCCGGCCTCTCGCCCTTCAACGCGGAAAAGACGCCCTCATTTTTCGTCAATGACCAGAAGGGCTTCTACCATTGCTTCTCGTCCGGGAAGCATGGCGACGTGTTCGACTTCCTGATGGAGACCGAGGGCCTGCCGTTCGCCGAGGCGGTCGAGCGGCTCGCCTCCATGGCCGGCCTCGCCCTGCCGCAGGTGACGCCGGAAGCTGCCGCGAAGGAAGAGCGCCGCCGCTCCCTGCACGACGTGATGGCGCTCGCCGCCCGTTATTTCGAGGATAATCTCCAGGCCCGCGCCGGGGCGAAGGCGCGCGGCTATCTCGCCGACCGGGATCTTGGCCCCACCACCCAGAAGCGCTTCCACCTCGGCTATGCCGCGCCCGAGCGCTATGCGCTGAAGGAAGCGCTCGGCAAGGCGGGCGTGAGCGTCGCCGACATGGTGGAAACCGGCCTGCTGATCTCCGGCGACGATATTCCCGTCCCCTATGACCGCTTCCGCGACCGGGTGATGTTTCCCATCACCGACCTCAAGGGGCGGGTGGTGGCGTTCGGCGGGCGGGCGCTGGAAAAGGACGTGGCGGCGAAATATCTCAACTCGCCGGAGACCGTCCTCTTCCATAAGGGATCGTTGCTCTACAACGGTTTTTCCGCGCGCGCGGCCGTCCATAAGGGCGCGCGGGTGATCGCGGTGGAAGGCTATGTGGACGTGATCGCCATGGTGGAGGCGGGGTTCGAGGGCACCGTCGCCCCGCTCGGCACCGCGCTCACCGAGGACCAGTTGCAATTGCTCTGGCGCATGGCCGAGGAACCGGTGCTGCTGTTCGACGGCGACAAGGCCGGGCGGCGCGCGGCGTTCCGCGCCATCGATCTCGCCCTGCCCCATCTCAAGCCCGGCCGCAGCCTCTCCTTCGGCATGCTCCCCGAGGGCCAGGACCCGGACGATCTCATCCGCCGCAGCGGCCGCGAAGCGATGGAGGCGGTGCTGGCCCGCGCCGAGCCGCTCGCCTCCATGCTTTGGGCGCGCGAGCTGGAAGGCGCCAATCTGGAGACCCCCGAGCGCCGCGCCGCGCTCGAGGCCCGCATCGGCGAGGTGGTCTCCACCATCGCCGACGAGAATGTGCGCCGGCATTATCGCCAGGATTTGAACGAGCGGCTGAAGCGCCTGCTCTCTCCGCCGCGGGAAGCACGGGGTTTCGTCGCGGCCGGCCGGGCACGCAACCCGGATATGCGCGGCGCGCGGTTCAAGCCGCGCGAGGAGCCCCTCGTGGTGCGCGGCGGCGGGGAATTGTCCCGCACCTCGCTCATTCGCGGCCCTCTCTCCTCCCTGCCGCGGGGCGAGGCGTTGCTTTTGTTCTGCCTGCTCAACCATCCCTGGCTGATGGACGAGAATGGCGAGGAAATCGCCGAACTGCCGTTCGCCAACGCCGATGCGGACACCCTGCGGCGCGCCCTGCTCGATGCCCATATGGAGGGCAAGGCCGGTGATTCGCTGAGCCTTGCCCATGAGCTGGAGAAAATGGGCGTCGAGGCACTCATCCGGCGCGCCAAAGCCGTCGCCAACCCCAGAATGGACTGGCCAGCTTATCCTGATACCGGGCACGAGGATGTGAGGCTCTGGTGGAGCCAGTGTACGGCCTTGCATCGCAAGGCTTACGCGTTATCTAGAGAATTGAGGGAGGCTGAACGCTCTCTGGGAGACGACCCGAGCGAAGCCAATTTCGCATGGCTGCGCGATGTGCGGGAACGTCTCTCGGCCGTGGAGGGAACCGAAGCCCTGGTCGAGGGGTTCGGCGCGTCGTCCGGACGCGGCTCTGCACGGTCGGTGTGATTCACCAAGCGTGGCCCTTTCTTGCCGCAGTGTGGTGCGCTGCGCAAATGGAACCTTCCGCTTTCACAGGCGGTCCGGTTCAGGCTGATTTAACGGGACGGCCCTAGGGTCGCCCACGCGATGTTAAGGGTAGGCGGCGAAATCCTTGCGGGATTGCGTCGCCGTTTCGCCGTGGAACACACGCGGCGACTTGTCAGGAGATGTCCATGGCGAAGCAGGCGACCGAAGCGACCGAAGCGCCGGAGAAGGAGAACGACAGCCCCGACGGGCCGTTGCTCGACCTGTCGGACGCGGCCGTTCGGAAAATGATCAAGAACGCCAAGCGCCGCGGCTATGTGACCTATGAGCAGCTCAACGAAGTGATGCCGTCCGAGGAAGTGACCTCCGAGCAGATCGAGGACACGCTCGCGATGCTCAACGACATGGGAATCAATGTCGTCGAGGCGGAAGAGGCTGCCGAGGAAGAGCAGGCGGAAGAAGCCGAAGCCGCCGACGAGCCGGAAGAGGTCGAAGGCGGCGAGCTGACCGAGGCGGCCCCGCGTGCCGTCGCCCGCTCGGAGAGCAAGTCCGAGCCGGCGGAACGCACGGACGATCCCGTGCGCATGTATCTGCGCGAGATGGGCACGGTGGAGCTGCTGTCGCGCGAGGGCGAAATCGCCATCGCCAAGCGCATCGAGGCCGGCCGCGAGGCGATGATCGCCGGCCTGTGCGAGAGCCCGCTGACCTTCCAGGCCATCATCATCTGGCGCGATGAGCTGACCGAAGGCCGCGTGCTGCTGCGCGACATCATCGATCTCGAAGCCACCTATGCCGGCCCGGAAGGCAAGAACGTGCCGCCGGCGGTCATGGAAGGCGAGACCGCGCTTGCCCCGGAGGCCGGCGAGGACGGCCTGCTGGGCGACGGCGCCTCCCCCGGCGACGACGAGGACGACATGGAGAATTCCCTGTCGCTCGCCGCCATGGAGACCGAGATCAAGCCGAAGGTCGTGGAGACCTTCGACCGCATCGCCGACAGCTACAAGAAGCTGCGGCGCCTGCAGGACCAGAACGTCGAATCCCGGCTCAACAACGAGACCTTGTCCCCCGCCCAGGAGCGCAAGGCCAAGAAGCTCAAGGAAGAGCTGGTCCTCGACGTGAAGTCGCTCTCCCTCAACCAGGCGCGCATCGACGCCCTGGTGGAGCAGCTCTACGAGATCAACAAGCGCCTTGTCGGCCTCGAAGGCCGCCTGCTGCGCCTCGCCGAGAGCTATGGCGTGCTGCGCGAGGACTTCCTCAAGCAGTATCAGGGCTATGAGCTGGACCCGAAATGGGTGCTGCGGGTCTCCAAGCTCGGCTCGAAGGGCTGGAAGGGCTTCGTCGCCCACGAGAAGGACGGCATCAAGGACCTGCGCGGGGAGATCCACGCGCTCGCCACCGAGACGGCGCTCGAGATCGCGGAATTCCGCAAGATCGTGCAGATGGTCCAGAAGGGCGAGAAGGAAGCCCGCCAGGCCAAGAAGGAAATGGTCGAAGCGAACCTGCGCCTCGTCATCTCCATCGCCAAGAAATACACGAACCGCGGCCTGCAATTCCTGGACCTGATCCAGGAAGGCAATATCGGCCTCATGAAGGCGGTCGACAAGTTCGAGTATCGGCGCGGCTATAAGTTCTCGACCTATGCCACCTGGTGGATTCGCCAGGCGATCACCCGTTCGATCGCCGACCAGGCGCGCACCATCCGCATCCCGGTGCACATGATCGAGACGATCAACAAGATCGTGCGCACCTCGCGCCAGATGCTGCACGAGATCGGCCGCGAGCCGACCCCGGAAGAGCTGGCCGAGAAGCTCGGCATGCCGCTGGAAAAGGTCCGCAAGGTCCTGAAGATCGCCAAGGAGCCGATCTCCCTCGAAACGCCCATCGGCGACGAGGAGGACAGCCATCTCGGCGATTTCATCGAGGACAAGAACGCGATCCTGCCCATCGACGCGGCGATCCAGTCGAATCTTCGGGAAACCACCACCCGCGTGCTCGCCTCGCTCACCCCGCGCGAGGAACGCGTGCTGCGCATGCGCTTTGGCATCGGCATGAACACCGATCACACCCTGGAAGAGGTGGGCCAGCAGTTCAGCGTCACGCGCGAACGCATCCGCCAGATCGAGGCGAAGGCCCTGCGCAAGCTCAAGCACCCCAGCCGCTCGCGCAAGCTGCGCTCGTTCCTGGACAATTGAGCCGGGCGCGCGCCCGCCGCCAACCCACGAAAAAAGGCCCGGCAGCACGCCGGGCATTTTTTGTTCCCCTTCGACGCCTTTGCCGACCGGTCCGCCAAAATCGGCAAGGCCCGCCGGTCAGGACTTCGCCTTGCCGGTATAGGCATCCGCCCACGCGAGCACGGCTGCGAACAGGACGAAGGCGGCAACGATTGCGGAAATAACGACGGCGACATCAGCAGGCATGGCACGTTTCCCTTCCTGCAACGGAAGCTAAGCCGTCCCGTCCTCCCCGCTTTGATCTGCCGCAAAACCAGCCGCTGCGGCCATGTGCGGACAGCCCCGCCGTCCCGCACGAAAAGCGCCCTCTAGAAGCGCCAGGTGAAATTCCCCTTCACCGCATTCTCGGTGACATTCGAGCCGATCTGGCCGTTGTAGGAGATGCCGAGGTCCACGGTTGCGCCGAGCTTGGCGCTCAGCCCGGCGCCGACCACCAGCGCGTCTTCGGCCAGCGGCGCGCCAGCGACGGTGAAGGGCACCGACGACCCGGTGAACGTCATGGTCGTGGTGGGCGCCAGATCGTCGAACGCATGCTGCCAGCCGAGCGTCCCCGTCAAGGTGAGGGCCGGGGCGGCTCCGAGCCGAAGCTCGGTGGAGCCGCGCACGCCGAGCACGGTGCTGAAGGTGTCGAAGCTGGCATCCAGCCCCGAGAGCATGGCCGCACCCAGGCTTTCCGTGAAGCCGTCGGTCGACTGGGCGACGTAGGAGAAGCCGGCGAACGGCTCCAGCACCGACGCCTTCCCAAGGGCGGGCAGCGCAAAGTCGTAGCCGAGTTCGCCGAACAATTGGCCGGTACGCCCGGCATAGCCGGCGCTGTAGCCCTGGGCGAAGCCCGGCAGCACCACCGAGCGGCTGGTGGAAATGTCATGCCAGGAATAGGCCGCGCCGAGGCGCACTGCCCAGGCTCCCGCCGCGCTCGCGCCGAAGCTGCGGCCGGCATAGAGCGCGAGGTCGTACGTGTCGCTGGACCCGTTGGAGGGCACGGTGTCGAGGTCGAACGTGCTCTGGCCGAAGCCCGCCGCGAGGCCGATGCGCCAGTCGGCCCACGCGCCGTCGAGCCCGATCAGGAAGCCGCCGATGGAGCTGGAATAGCCCGAGGCGTTGGCATTGCCGTCATTGTCGCCCCACCCGCCATAGGCCTGGGCCCATAAGGTGGCACCGAGCGAACCGAGCGCGGCCGTGGTGGGCGCGTCGCCGACGACGGTCCCGGATGTCGCCTGCCGCAGGCGGCCGGAAATCGCGTCCCGCACATAGCTCGATTGGGCCTGGAGCACGCTCTGGGCCGTGGCATGCACTTCGCCGGACAGGGCGGTCAAGGCGGCGGGCGCCGCGCCGGCGCTCAGCATGGCGAGCGTAGGCATGAGGGGCGAAGAGGCCTGAAGGCTGTCGGCGGCAAACGCGGTGGCCGCCTGGTTGGGCGTCTGCGCGAAAGTGGCGAACGACACCGCGCTGCGCCCGAGGGTTGCCACGAGATCGCCGTTCGACACCGAGAAGCCCGCGCCGAGGAAGGGATAGAGCGCGCCGGCGGTCCCAAACTCGGGATCTGCGGCTAAGACGAAGCTGCCGGAAATGCTCGCGGCGCTGATGAGCGTATAGCTGGCGCCATATTGCGGCACGAAACCGGCGCCCGGCTTGAGGTGGATCTGCGCGCCATCGGAAATCACGGCCCCGCCCACCAGGATCTGATCCGAGATGCCGTTGGCGCCGAGCTCCATCAGCAGCGTGGAGCCAGAGGCAAAGGCAGCGTTGTTGGCCACCAGGATCTTGCCGATGGAATTGCCGGGGGAGACGGTGGACCCACTCTGGGCGAGCAGGTTCGTCACCGTGCCGCTGCCGGAATGGGTGCCGGTCACGATCACGGTGCCGTTCAGCGTGCCGTTGTTATTAAAGGTGCCGTTATTGATGATGTCGGCATTGATGATGCCGGTATTGATGATGGTGCCGTTGTTCACCAACAGGCCCTGCTGAAGGGTGTAGTCTTGGTCACTCAACGACTGGTAGCGCGTGACCGGGGTCTGGGGCGCACCAGTGCCGCTGGCAGAAATCGTGCCGGATCCCGAAACAGAGCCGGGACTCTTACCCTGCGACGCCGTGGTTGCCGAGAATGAACCGGCATTGGTGAGCGTGGCGCCTTTGCCGACACTATAGCCGCCGGTGCCGGTGCCGCTGCTATCGAGCACCGTATAGGACAAGAAACCGGCGTCCTTCGCGATACTCAAAGAACCGGAATAGACCGCGCCCGTCCCGCCGTCGTTCAACACCGTGATGCCGCCGGTCACCGCCAGCGATCCGACGTGCGTGATGTTGCCGTTCAGATAGATGGTACCGCCGGCGAGGGTGAGAACCTCGCTGCCAGTGAAGCCAGAGATCGGGGCGTTGAAGGTGGCCACGCCGGTGGTCGAGACGGTGCTCGGCCCCATCAGCAGCACCGGCAAATCAGTGGCGAAAGCCTGGGAGAGATTGAGAGTGCCCTGGGCGGCGATGATTTGCTTCACGCTCGCATTGGTCTGCGTGCTGAAATTATTGGCGGCAATGCCGATGAAACCGCCGTCGGCGTCATAGAGCACATTGAAGCCGGCATAGGTGTGCAGGCTCGAATTCACGAACTGGCTGGCGGGATTGTACAGATTGATCACGCCCGGCACTTGGGGATTGCCGGTGTCGCCCGCGGTGATGGTGTAGGTGGCGCTGCCGCCGACAAAGGAGATCCCAACCGTGGTGTTCGCCGGCGCCACGCCATCCGGCGCTCCGGGCACTTCGACGAAGGCGTCGGTCACGCCGGTATCCATAAGCAGTGTGCCGGTGCCGGATACGGTGCTGCTGCCCGGCACCTGGATCGTCACCTGCGCCTGCACCGCCTGCCAATTGTTGGGGCCGCCGGCCGCGGAGGGGTTCGCCAGGGCCAATTGGCCATAGGCGAAGGCCGCGGTGGAGGTATTGCCTGCTGTTAAGCCGAGTTCCACCTCGGTGGGGGTGATGATGTAGCCGCGGCGGACCGTGCCATCATTCATGCCCGTTATGTTGAGGAACGGATTGTAGATCGAGGACGTGGTGGGCTCGCCGTTCAGGACCTTGATTGCTTGGGTCGTGTTCGACACGTCGATGGTTCCCGCGCCCATCGTATTGCGATCGAAACCGACCCCCATCATCAGCGCACCGGCGCAATTGACGCCGGTGGTGCAGTTCGGGGTGGCGGTCACGGAATTGGGGTTCGCGACCGTGACACTCCCCGGAGGGCAGCCGTTCGCGCTATCGGGATTGAGGCACTGGCTGTGGGTCACGACCAGAATGGGCATCGTGTCCGTGGTGACCGTCGCGGCCTGGGGTAACCAATAGCCCTCCGATTTGGTGCCGGTGAACGAAACCGTGGCATTGGTGAAATAGCCGGTCAGCAGCACGTCCGTGCTGTTGTAAAAGACCCAGCCCAAAGTGCCGTTCGAAGCCGGAATCGGCTGGTTCTTGTTGATGAAGTCCTGGGTTCCGACCGCAATGCCGGTCGAGCCGGTGTCAAGCGTCGGATAGAAGGCGGGGCCGCCATTGATGGACATGGCGACCGTGAGCGACTGTCCGGGTTTGCCGGCGGCGGCATTGGCCAAGGCCTGGCTGAGATCATTGGCATAAGGCACGCTGTAGGACGTGCGGTAACCGTCATACAGCGTCCAACCGGTCTGCGCGGCGGCGAAACCTGTGCTCGCGACAAGAATAGCAATCGTCAGGCGAACAGAGGCGAACAGGCCCCTCCACCGCACGTCCGGAAACTGCACGAGACGCTCCCCCAGGCCCAGCGTATCCGCGATGGACGCTAGGCGGGGAACTCGGCATCGTCAACAGCTACCAAAATACCAGATGAAGGGGCACCGCTTATAGATAGGTCTCGTATTCCAGTGGCAATATGACCCGCGTGAAGGCGTCCAGCTCGGCCTGCTTCATCACCGCATAGACCCGGCGATATTCCTCGCCGAACGCGCGGGCGATGAAATCGGAAGCGGCAAACCGCTGCACCGCCTCGGCCATGGAGGGGGAGAGGCGCGGCACGTCATAATCATAGGCATTGCCGATGAGCGGTTCCGGCGGCTCGATCTGCGCTTCGATTCCCTCCAGGATGCCCGCGAGGATGCCCGCGAGAACAAGATGCGGATGCGCCTCGGCCCCGGCGATGCGGTGTTCCAGGCGCCGCGCCTGGGGCGGGCCGTTGGGCACGCGCACCGCCACCGAGCGGTTGTCATATCCCCAGGTGATGCCAGTGGGAGCGTAGGAGCCCGGTACGAGGCGCCGATAGCCGTTATAGCTTGGCACGAACAAGAGCGTCGCGTCCGCCATGGTGGAGAGCAGCCCGCCGGCGCCGTGCCGCAGCAACCGGTCCCCCTCCCCGCCCTCGCGGGCGAAGACGTTGCGGCCGTCGCGATCTTGCAGGCTCACGTGCACATGCATGCCGTTGCCGGCGAAATCCGCCAGCGGCTTGGCCATGAAGGTGGCGCGCAGCCCGTGCTTGCGGGCCACGCCCTCGATGGCGCGGCGCAGCAGAATGGCGTCGTCCGCCGCCTTCAACGCGTCGGCACGGTGGTAGAGATTGACCTCGAACTGGCCCGGCGCGGCTTCCGAGATCACCGTGTCGGTGGGCAGGTCCTGCGCTTCCGCCGCCGCGCGCATGTCGTGCAGCACGGGGGCGAAGGCATCGAGGTCCGACATGGCATACATGTTCTGGCGCGCCTGCCCGGTGGCGGGAAACACCGGCTCCGGCGGAGCCCCGTCCGCGCCGGGCTTGAGCAGATAGAATTCCAGCTCGAACGCGACGCACGGCGTCAGGCCCAGCGCGGCGAGCCGGTCCACCAGCTTCGCCAATTGCTGGCGCGGATCGAGAATCCAGGGCGTGCCGTCGGGCTCGTGCATGGTGATCAGCACCTGGGCGGCGGCGCGCGGCGACCAGGGCACCGGCTTCAGCGTGCCGGGCACGGGCCAGCACAGCCCGTCCTTGTCGCCGGTTTCCAGATGAATGCCGGTCTCCGCGACCTCGCAGCCCCACACGTCCAGCCCGAAGATGGAGAGGGGAATCGGCACGCCGCTGTCCCAGACCTTGGACAGCGCATGACCCGGGAGCCATTTGCCGCGCAGCACGCCGCTGGTATCCGGCAAGAGCACTTCGACGATGTCGGGCACCCCGTGGGCTTCAACATAAGCGTCGGCTTCGCCAAGCGTGGCGGCCCCGGTGGCATCTTGAGAAAGGGTGCCGGCTCCTGAACGCTGCATGATACTCCAACTTGCCATGAGATCGCGCGCTTATCCAAGCGCGTCGGCGCGGAACCTACAAGCTATGGCTCGGCTTTTATTTTCGACCTGCCTGCAACTTCCTTGGCCGAACGTTGTTTTCAGAGCGACAGCCGCGCTATTCTTAAGGCCCCACCCGGGCCGGGAAGACGCACGCCCCCTTCATCGCCGCGCACATGCCGCCGTGTGTGGCAGCCGCCCACTCGCACGGAGACCCGGTCTTTGACGCCCCTGCCCCTTCTTGAACCTCTGCGCCGGTCCCGCGGTTTCAGCCAGTCGGCCGTCCTGGCCCTGGGGTTCGTGGTCCTCATCGCGATCAGCGCCGCCTCCATCTGGCTGGTGAACCGGGCAAAGGAGGATGCCGCCCAGGTCAGCCATACGCTCCGGGTGGAGAACATGCTCTCCCAGGTGCAGATCATGGTGCGACGCGCGGAGAGCGCGCAGCGCGGCTATTTGCTGACCGGCGATGCCAGCTATCTGGATTTCTTCGAGGAGACCCTCACGCAGGTCGTGCCCACGCTGCTGCAGGCCCGCGCCACCACGGCCGACAATCCGGATCGCCAGCAGGCGCTCGCCGCCCTGGAACCGAACGTTTCCCAGAAGCTCGCGGAACTGCGGCAGACCGTGGACCTCTACAAGTCCGGCGATGTGGCCGGCGCCCTCAAGATCGTACGCACCGATCGCGGCGAGACGCTCATGCGCGAGATCACCGCCCAGATCGACGCCATGAAGGACCAGGAAGAGCGGCTGCTCGCCCAGCGCACCACATCGTCCAACCAGACCAGCCTGTGGCTGCTGCTGGTCAATCTGGTCGGCGTGGTCACGATCATCGGCCTTGCCGGCCTCTCCATGCACCTGGTCCAGCGCAACACCACGGCCCTGCGCGATGCGCACAAAGAAGTCGCCCATGCGAATCAGAGCCTGGAGCGGCGCGTGCTGGAGCGCACCGCCGACCTCCAGGAAGCCAATAACGAGATTCAGAGCTTCGCTTATATCGTCAGCCACGACCTGCGCTCGCCGCTGGTGAACATCATGGGCTTCACCAGCGAACTGGAAGCGCTGCGCACCGATCTGTTCGATCGCCTCGCCGCCTTGCGCGAAAAGGCGAACGATCCGGACGCGGCGCGCGATGCCGAGCTGGGGCGCGACTTCGAGGAGGCGTTCGGCTTCATCAAGGCCTCCATCACGAAGATGGACCGGCTGATCAAGGCGATCCTCGACCTGTCGCGGCAAGGGCGCGCCGAGTTCCACCCCGTCGCCGTGGAGGTGGCGCCGCTGGTGGAGAATATCGGCGCCACCATGGCGCACCAATTGCTGGAGCGCGACGCGGTCCTCAAGGTCGGGCCGCTGCCGCCGATCGTCAGCGACCGGCTGGCGCTGGAGCAGATTTTCACCAATCTGATCGATAATGCGGTAAAGTATCTGCGCACCGACGTACCTGGGCGCATCGAGATTTCCGCCAGCGAGACTCCCGGCTACATCACGTATCTGGTGAGCGACAACGGGCGCGGCATCGATCCGCGCGACAAGGTCCGCGTGTTCGAACTGTTCCGCCGCTCGGGTCCTCAGGATCGGCCGGGGGAAGGCATTGGCCTTGCTCATGTGCGCACCTTGGTGCGACGAATGGGCGGAGCGATTATCATGGATTCGGAACTGGGGCGGGGCACGACTTTCAAAGTCACGCTTCCGCGTCGGCTCGTACGGAACGCCGAAGAGGATAAGCATGACTGAACACGTCACCATCATCATGATCGAGGATGACGAAGGGCATGCCCGCCTGATCGAGAAGAATATCCGCCGTGCCGGTGTGCTGAACGAGATTTTGCCCTTCACCGACGGGACGAGCGCGGTCAATTTCCTTTTCGGAGCCGACGGCACCGCCGCCCAGAATGCCGGTCGCGCCCTGCTGGTGCTTCTCGATCTCAACCTGCCGGACATGACCGGGGTAGATATCCTCAAGCGCATCAAGGAGAACGAGCATCTGCGGCTGTCGCCCGTGGTCGTGCTCACCACCACGGACGACCGGGTGGAAATCCAGCGCTGCTATGATCTTGGCGCCAACGTCTATGTGACCAAGCCGGTCAATTACGAGAATTTCGCGAACGCGATCCGTCAGTTGGGCCTGTTCTTTTCCGTGATCCAGGTGCCGAAGGCCAAGTGATGCCCGAAGCGGCGCAGCCTGACGAGGTTTCAAGGCACGCGCGCGAAGCCGCCGCGCGGGCGGACGCCGTTCGGGTGCTCTATGTGGATGACGATCCCGGCCTCGGCCGCCTCGTGCAGCGCCAGCTGGGGCGGCTCGGCTATGCCGTGGAAACCGCGACCTCGGGCACCGATGGCCTCGCGCGGCTGGCCGAGGGCGGTATCCACGTGGTCGCGCTCGATCATTACATGCCCGGACAGGATGGCCTTGAGACCCTCGCCGCCATCCGCGCGCTGCCCGATCCTCCCCCCGTGGTCTATGTCACCGGCACCCAGGAGAGCCGCATCGCCGTCGCCGCCCTGAAGGCGGGCGCCACCGATTATGTGGTGAAGGAGATCCAGGGCGACTTCATCGAACTGCTGCGCTCGGCCATCGCGGCAGCGCTCGACGCGGTGAAGATGCGCAAGGCCCACGAGGCGGCCGAAGCCGAAATCCGCGCCGCGCGTGACCGTTTCGAGGCGCTTGCCGCCGAACGCGCGCTGCTGCTGCGGGAAATGAACCACCGGGTCGGCAATTCCCTGCAGATCATCGTTTCCCTGCTCCATGTCCAGGCCGGCGCCACGGAGAATGTGGAAGTGCAGGAGGCGCTGAACGCGGCGCGCGGGCGGGTCGCGGCGGTGGCCCAGGTGCATCGGCGCCTCTACACCTCGGACCAGGTCACGACGGTTGCGGCCGACCAATATCTCTCCGCCCTGCTGGACGATCTCCAGGTGTCCGCGAAGCACGCCGAATTCGGCGTCACCCTCTCCATCGAGGCGGACCCGATCGAGATCGACCCCGATCGCGCGGTCGCCATCGGCGTGATCGTGACCGAGCTGGTGATCAATGCCTCGAAATACGCCTATCCCGGCGGCTCCGGCCCGGTCAGGGTGGAATTGCGCTGCGCCGGGGATCAGATCCTGCTCGCCGTCGAGGACGACGGCGCGGGCATTTCGCCCGACATCGCGGCCCAGTCGAACGGGCTGGGCAACCGCATCGTGCGCGCCATGTCCAACAAGCTCGGCGCGGAGCTCGCGTTCGAGACGCGCGCGCGGGGCACGCGGGTCTCGCTTCGCTTTGCCCGCGCCCAGCCGGTGATGGGCGCATTCTGACGCCCCTTCGGCCTGCGAAGGCGGTGCCGGTCCGTTCAGCCCTGCTCGGTGGGGAAACCCGCCTGCTTCCAGCCGAGAATTCCGCCCTGCATGTGCTCTTCCAGCGGCACGCCCGACGCCTGGACGAGGGCTGCCGCCCGTTGCGAGCGCTGCCCGGAGCGGCAGGAAAATACGATCTGCTTGCCCTGCGCGTCCGGCAAAGCGGACGGGTCGAAGGTGGAAAGCGGCATCAGCACGGCATTGGGGATACGCTCGGCGCGCGTCTCGTCGGGTTCGCGCACATCCACCAGAAGGATGCGGCCATCCTCCATGCCGGCCTTGACCTCGGCGGGTGTGAGATGGGTGATGCGGCCGCCGAAGGGATTGGTTTCGCTCATGAGATCGGTCCTGGAAAAACATGAAGGTGGCGAAGCCCGAGGTTCGGCGCAAGGGGCTCCGCGCGACGGGCCGCGACCGACGCCTCTTTACAGGACGACGGCACCGGCGGCCGCGGCCAGCGCCACCACGGCCCAGGCCGGAACCTGCCACACGGCGAGGCCGAGATAGCACGCGGCAGCCAGGGCAAAGCTATAGGGCCCGGTGACCCCCTCCGGCAGCACCACGCTCCACAAGGCCGCACCCAGCAGGCCGACCACCGCCGCATTCACCCCGGCGAGCAGGCGCCGGGCCGCCGGCGCGGCGCGTAGCTTCTCCCAGAACGGCACCGCGCCCACCACCAGCAAAGCGGAGGGGGCGAAGATGGCGAGCAGCGCGATGCTTGCACCCGCGAGGCCCGAGGGCGGGCGCTGCGCCACCGCCCCGAGGAACGCGGCAAAGGTGAACAGCGGGCCCGGCATGGCCTGCGCTGCGCCATAGCCGGCGAGGAACGCGTCCTTCGACACCAGCCCGGTGCCGACCGTCTCCGCGTCCAGCAGCGGCAGCACCACGTGGCCGCCGCCGAACACCAGCGATCCGACGCGAAAAAAGCGCTCCGCCAGATCCCAGCCGCCCGATCGGGACAGCTGCGCGGCAAGGGGCAGCAGCAGCAGCCCGGCGGCGAACAGCAGCAGGGCACCGACCGCCGTGCGCCGCGAAATGCCGAGCGGGGGAAAGGGATCGCCGCCCGCGCCGGCCACCGATTGGAGCACGCAATAACCGGCGAGCGCCCCGAGCGCGATGGCCAGCAATTGCCCGCCGCTGCCGGGCAGGCAGACCGCCAGGATGGCGGCGCAAAGGGCGATGGAGGTGGTGCGCCTTTCCGGGCACAGGCTGCGCGCCATGCCCAGCACCGCATGGCACACGACCGCGACCGCCGCCGCCTTCAGGCCCGCCACCCAGCCGGCGCCGCCGAGGCCGCCCGCCCCGTCCAGCACCATGGCGAACGCCACCATGAGCACAGCGGACGGCAAGGTGAAGCCGATGAAGGCGACACACAGGCCCGGCAGGCCCGCGCGCATCAGCCCCACCGCCATGCCGACCTGGCTCGAGGCTGGTCCCGGCAGGAACTGGCAGAGCGCCACCAGGTCGGCATAGGCGCGGTCCGTCAGCCAGGCGCGGCGCACCACGAACTCCTCGCGGAAATAGCCGAGATGGGCGATCGGGCCGCCGAACGAGGTGAGGCCCAGGCGCAGGAAAATGCCGAACAAATTCAACAGGCCAGCCACGTTCAATACCCGTTCCGATTGTAGGGACATTCGAACCATCCTGCGAAGAGGCGCGTGCGACGGGCGCGGCCTCCTCCGGCTCCGAAGAGGAAAGGAGGCGCGTTCGTCTTTGAATGAAAACAACAGGCTGACGCAAGGCACGGGGCGCAGCATCGCGGGGCCAAAGTCGATATCTTTACATGAATACCTCTAATGAACTCGATCTGAGCGCCCCGCTCATCTCTCGTTCATGTTGAGCTTGGTATGGTCGAACCAACAAATCGTGCCACCTCATGCACCCACGCGTTGCATGACGATGGGTGGGACAAGCCCTGGGATTTCCGGTGCGTGTCTCCTGAGGTGGCGATGACGGAGCTATTGATCGGGTCGTTCCCCCGCACGTGTCCGATCAGTGGAAAGGCGTCGGCGCAAGCCGGCGCCTTTTTATTTCGCCGCCCCGTTCCAGACGGCCGGAACCATGCTTTAGACTTCCCCGCATGTCTGCCCACAGTCCCCAGATTCCCGAATTGGACACCCTGCGCGCCGGCGGAAAGCGCGCGATGGCGATGGCGCTCGCGGCGGTGGAAACCGCACGCGGCAAGCCGTCGCTGGCGGCTTTGCTGGATCGCGCCGCGCGTGAACCGAAGGCGCTCGTGCTGGGCCTGACCGGACCGCCGGGGGTGGGCAAATCGACGCTCACCAACGCCCTGGTGCGCCGGGCCCGCGCGGCGGGACGCACGGTGGCGGTGCTGGCCGTCGATCCATCCTCGCGCCGCACCGGCGGTGCGCTGCTGGGCGATCGGGCGCGCATCCAGACCGACCCGGAGGATCGCGGCGTGTTCGTGCGCTCCATGGCGGCACGCGACCGGCTCGGCGGCCTCTCGGACGATGCGGTGGCGGCGGTGGTGCTGATGCGCGCCGTGTTCGATCTCGTGATCGTCGAGACCGTCGGCGTCGGCCAGTCGGAGGCCGATATCGGGCTCGTGGCGGACAGCGTGGTGCTGTGCATCCAGCCGGCTTCGGGCGACAGTCTTCAGTTCATGAAGGCGGGGGTGATGGAATTGCCCGACATCATCGTCGTCACCAAGGCCGACATGGCCGACATCGCCCGGCGCGCGGCGGCCGATGTCAGCGGCGCGCTCTCGCTCGGCGGTTTGCCGACGCAATGGACGGTGCCGGTCATCCGCCTTTCCGCCGCCAGCGGCGAAGGGCTGGAGGCGTTCGACGCGGCGCTCGCCGCCCATCAGGCGCATCTGGCCGTGGACGGGCGGCTCGCGGCGCAGCGGGCGGAGCAGGAACAGCGCTGGGTGGAAGAGGCGATTCGCCTGCGATTCGGCACCGAGGGGCTCGCCCTCGCCCGCAAGATGACGGTTGCGACGGCGGGCCCGTTCAGCCGCGAGGCGGCATTTGCGGCGCGCTTAACCCGCTCGTAAGGTTGATAAGTGATTTTTCTCTCCAGGCGTCGGCGTTCGTTCGCTGGCTTCCTGTGAGGGCGATCCCATGGTTCGGTATTTCGGCGTGCGTCTGCCGGCGTGCATTCTGGCTGCGGCCGGGTGTCTTGTCGCAACCGCCGCGCGCCCGCAGATGCTGCCGTCCGACATCTTCCTGTCCCGCGCGGCTGCGGAGCGCGCGCCGGGCGGCCTGCTTTCGGCCCCGGTGCGGGCGCTGCGGGTGGCGACGCTGGAATGGGAGCCGCTGCTTGCGCCCGCCGCGATCGACCCCGGCGCCCCGCAGGCGACGGTGCGGGTCGCGGAAGCCTCGACCGCCTCGGTGCCCGCCAACAGCGACAGCACCTATGCCTATCCCCCGCCGCTGGTGCTCGGCGGCGCGCTTCCGCCCAGCGATCCCGCGGTGCTGCTCGCGGACCGGGACGAGGAAGCCGACACCCCCGCGGTGTTCGGCCCCTCGCCCAATTCCGACGGCGCCTATCTCGAACTCGCGCTCGACCAGGTGCTGAGCCTGCCGGGCCTGGACGAAGAGAGCATCGCCGCCGACGAGGACGTCCCCTCCACCTTCGGCCCCGACATGAGCGCGTACGACACCTCCACCGAGGCGCCGCAGGCCCTGATCTTCGGCGAGCCACCGCCGCCCGGCACCGCACAGGACGATGCCGAGCTGGAAGCCCCCGATACGGCCGGCCTTTCCCTCGACGCCAGCGAGGGCACCGCGCAAGGCATGCGAGCCTCAAACGACAAGCCGATCGTGCACGACATGCGGGTGGTGTTCGGCCAGAGCGGGGGGCTCTTTCCGCCCCTGCCCTTCGAATATGCCGCGCTGCCGCCGAGCGCTTCGGCCCTGCCGCCCATGCCGCCGGTGCCCCCGCAGGACGATGAGGCCAGCGGCATCGTGAGCGGCCTCATGAGCGGCGACGCGAGCCCCGCGACGCGCCTCGCGCTCGCCGGCCCGGCCCGCGCGCGGGCGGAGAAATGCCTCGCCGAAGCGATCTATTTCGAGAGCCGGGGCGAACCCAAGCGCGGGCAGATCGCAGTCGCCCAGGTGGTGATGAACCGGGTGTTCTCGGGCTATTATCCCAACGACGTCTGCAAGACCGTCTATCAGAACGCCCACCGCCATCTGGCCTGCCAGTTCACCTTCGCCTGCGACGATGTGAAGGACGTGATCCGCGAGCCCGACATGTGGGTGCAGGCGAAGCAGATCGCCTCCGACATGCTGGACGGCAAGCTCTGGCTTTCAAGCGTGGGCCGGGCAACCCACTATCACGCCTATTGGGTGCGGCCGAGCTGGGTGCGGGAGATGCGCAAGCTGGATCGCATCGGCGTGCACACCTTCTATCGCCCGCGTCGCTGGGACGGCTGAGCGTTCAGGCCCGGCGCGGGGCGCGAGACGCACACGCAACAAGAACCACAACGAAAAAGGCCCGGGAGATGCTCCCGGGCCTTTTCATTTCCAATCGAAGAGACGCAAAGCTCATAGCGCGCCCTGGGCTTCAACCACGGCGACCGCAGTCATGTTGACGATGCCGCGCGCCGTCACCGACGGGCCAAGAATATGCGCCGGCTTGGCGGTGCCCATCAGGATCGGCCCCACGGGCAGCGCATCGCCCAGCACCTTGATCATGTTGTAGGCGATGTCGGCGGCGTCGAGATCGGGCATCACCAGCACATTGGCGGCGCCCGACAGGCGCGAACCCGGGAACACGTGCTCGCGCACATCCTCCAGCAGCGCCGCATCGGCCTGCATCTCGCCGTCCACTTCCAGCGAGGGGTCCCGTTGCAGGATCAGTTCGAGCGCACCGCGCACGCGCTTGGCGCATGAGGTTTCGTGCGAACCGAAATTGGAGTGGGACAGCAGCGCGATGCGCGGCTCAAGGCCGAAGCGCCGCACGTGGGCGGCCGCGAGGATGGTCATCTCCGCGAGATCGGCGGCCGTGGGCTCGTTCTGGATCTGCGTGTCGCAGATGAAGAAATTGCCCTTGGGCGTGATCAGCAGCGAGAGCGCGGCCAGTTCGTGCACGCCCGGCGCGAGGCCGATGATATCCCGCACATGGCGCAGCCGGCGATTGAAGCGGCCCTCGATGCCGCAGAGCATGGCATCCGCCTCGCCCCGCTGCACGGCGAGGGCGGCGATCACCGTATTGTCGGTCCGCACCAGGGTGCGGGCGGCATCGGGGGTCACGCCCTTGCGGCCGGCGATCTCCACATAGGTGCGCACATAGTCGCGATAGCGCGGATCATCCTCGGGATTGATCAGGTCGAAATCGGTGCCCGGGCGGATCGACAGGCCGAAGCGCTGCAGGCGGGTTTCGAGCACGCTCGGGCGCGCCACCAGGATCGGCCGGGCGATGCCTTCTTCCACCACCGCCTGGGCGGCGCGCAGCACGCGTTCGTCCTCGCCCTCGGCATAGATCACGCGCTTCTTGTCCAGCTTCGCGCGGGTGAACAGCGGGCGCATGATGAAGCCGGAGCGGAACACGAACTGGTCCAGCTTGTCGGCATAGACTTCGAAATCCGTGATCGGCCGGGTGGCGATGCCGGTTTCCATGGCCGCGCGCGCCACCGCCGGCGCGATGCGCAGGATGAGGCGGGGATCGAACGGCGAGGGAATGATCGAATCCGCCCCGAAGGACCGGGTCTCGCCGCCATAGGCGCGGGCGACCACGTCGGACGGGGTTTCGCGGGCAAGCGCCGCGATGGCTTCCACCGCCGCCATCTTCATTTCGGCGTTGATGTCGGTGGCGCCGACGTCGAGCGCGCCGCGGAAGATATAGGGGAAGCACAGGACGTTGTTGACCTGGTTCGGAAAGTCCGACCGGCCGGTGCAGATCATGGCATCGGGGCGCGCGGCGCGGGCTTCTTCCGGCATGATTTCCGGGTTCGGATTGGCGAGCGCGAGGATCAGCGGGCGATCCGCCATGCGCTTGACCATGTCCTGGGTCAGCACGCCGCCGGCGGAGAGGCCGAGGAAAATGTGCGCGCCGTCGATGACCTCGCCCAGCGAGCGAGCCTCGGTTTTCTGCGCATAGACCGCCTTATAGGGATCCATGAGGGTCTCGCGGCCTTCATAGACCACGCCCTCGATGTCGCAGACCCAGATGTTCTCGCGCTTGGCACCGAGCGTCACCAGCAGGTTGAGGCAGGCGATGGCCGCCGCGCCCGCACCCGAAGTGACGATCTTGAGATCCTCGATCTTCCGGTTGCCGATTTCCAAGGCATTGCGCACCGCCGCGCCGACGATGATGGCGGTGCCATGCTGGTCGTCATGGAAGACCGGGATCTTCATGCGCTCGCGCAGGCGCTTTTCCACCTCGAAGCATTCCGGCGCCTTGATGTCCTCAAGGTTGATGCCGCCGAAGGTCGGCTCCAGGGCCGCCACGGTCTCGACGATATGGTCCACCTCGCTCGCGGCGATTTCGATGTCGAACACATCGATGCCGGCGAACTTCTTGAACAGAACCGCCTTGCCTTCCATCACCGGCTTGGACGCCAGCGGGCCGATATTGCCGAGGCCGAGCACGGCGGTGCCGTTCGACACCACGCCCACCAGATTCTGGCGAATGGTCAGCTCGGCCGCCTGGAGCGGATCGGCCTTGATGGCCATGCAGGCGGCAGCAACGCCCGGCGAATAGGCGAGCGCGAGATCGCGCTGGTTGCCCAGGGGCTTGGTGGCCTGAATTTCGAGTTTTCCGGGCCGGGGCAGGCGATGATAAATGAGAGCCCCCGAGCGCAGATCATCTGAGATGTTAGACGCCATTCCCTTCCCGACCCTTCTTAAACATCGCTTGTTTCGAAACCGGCGGCACGGTAGCCCTCGGCAGCAGGGATGTCACGGGTAAGCGCTACGTTTTTCGGCAGCGCACGAAGTCGCCGCGCCCATCTGGCCGCAACCGCAGACTGAAAAAGGTGCACCCATGAAAAAGGCCCTCTTCGCCGCCCTGGCGCTGGTCGTTCTCGGGATTGGCGGCTATTTCGGCCTCAGCTTCTGGAGCGGGGTAAAGGCACGCGGGGAAGTTGAGAAGATTTTCGCGGGCCTGCGCCAATCCAGCATGCAGGCGAGCCATGGCGAGGTCACGTTCGACCTGCCGCGCCGCGCCTTGAGCGTCGCCGACATCACCATCACCGTCGCGGACGGCAACAGCACCGTCAGAATCGCGCGCCTCACCGCCGACGGCATCACCCCGCCCTCCGGCGGCCGCTTCACCGCCGATTCGGTGATGCTGCACGGGGTGGAGGTGCGCACCCGCATCGTCGACGGCGAGACCACTTATGAGACCCCGCTCGTGGAAATCGCCGGCTATTCCGGCCCGGCGGCGTTCGTCCTGCCGCCGGTCGCCGCCACCAGCGCGGCGACGCTGCGCGCCACGCTCCAGCATTTCGCCGCCATGCACGCCGACCGCATCCGCCTGCCGCACGCCACGGCACGGGTGCGGCTCTCTGCCGTGGCCGCAACCCCGCAGACGCCCGGTGCCGACGCGCAGAGCGTCGATGTGGATTACGGCGCCTTCCTCGCGGAGGGCATCGACCAGGGCCGGATTGCCCATGCCCACCTCGACCGCATTGGCATACGCGCGCAGATCGGACTCAAGGACTCCGCCCAGGGCATCGTCGGGACCCTGGAGGAGGTGGAGGCCACCGCCATCGACACCGCGCCGCTGCTCGCCCTGACCCAACCCCCGGGCCAGGCGGCGGGCGCCGGCTACATGCCGCTCTACGGCCGCGTTTCCGCGGGCAGCTATTCACTGACCCAGGACGGCGGCGCGACCGTGATGGTGAGCGACCTCCTCGCGGAAGGGATCGCCCTCGACCCTGCCCTGCTGAACCTTGCGCGGCTCGACGCGCTCAACGCCCTGACTCAGCCCGGCCATACCCTCTCGACGGAGGATTCGGCGCGGCTGATCTCGCTGACCTCCGACATTCTCAAGGGGGTCAGCTTCACCACCATTTCCATGAGCAATGCGTCCCTCTCCGAAGCCACCGGCAAGGTGGAGATCGGCAATTTCGCCATGACCGGCTACGCCGCCGGCAAGCTCAAGCGCATGCAGCTCGATGGGCTCGTCGAGCACGGCGCCGATGCCTCCGTCGTCACCCTCGGCAACGCGGCGGTGAACGGGCTTTCGCTCGCGGCCATCATGGATCTGGCGGCGAAGGCGGTGCGCGAGGGCGCCGATCCCTCGGTGGAATCCCTGCTGGCGCTGTTCCACGTCCTCGACGGGTTTGAGTTTGCGGATCTCACGGTGCCGGAACCGGAACTCGGCGGCACCGTCTCCGTCGGACAATTCGCCGTGTCCTGGGACCAGTTCATCGGCGCCGTCCCCACCCGTTTCAAGCTGCGGGCGCGGGAAATCACCGGGCCGATCTCGGAAGCCGATGGCGCCCCGTTCAATCTGCTGGTCGCGGCCGGGATGACCACCGCCACGCTCGGCTTCAAGCTCGATGCGGCCTACGACCAGGGCGCGCAGGCGATCGTGATCGGCCCTGCGAGCGCGCAGGTGGACGACGCGTTCAGCGTCTCGCTGGACGCCCGCCTCACCCAGATCCCGCCGGCTGCTTTCGAGAATGCGGACGCGGCGCTCGGCGCCATCGACCAGGCGGGGCTCGGGCCCGTGAAGCTCGTGCTCGTCAATCTCGGGGCGGCCGAGCTGGCGTTGCGCGCCTATGTCGATCTGACCAACGGCGATATCGAGCAGATGCGCGCCGCGCTGATCGCCGCCGTGGAGGAGCAGGCGCGCGCCGCCAGCGCCGATTTTCCCAACGCCGAGCGCATCGGTGCGGCGCTGGTGCAATTCCTCAAGACGCCGAAAACCCTCACCCTCACGCTGACGCCCACGGGCGACGTGAAGCTGGCGGACCTCGCCCAGGCCGACGATCCCCTCGCCCTTGCGCGCCAGCTCTCGCTGGACCTCGTCGCCGGCCCCTGAAACACGAACGCCCTTCGCAGGGAGGGCGTTCGCTTTGCTTCGAGACCGTCCGGCCGCGCCTATTTCTGCGGCAGGTTGAGGCGGATGTGCAATTCCTTGAGCTGCTTGGGCGTCACCTCGGCGGGCGAGCCCATCAGCAGGTCCTCGGCGCGCTGGTTCATGGGGAACAGCGAAATCTCGCGCAGGTTCGAGGCGCCGCACAAAAGCATCACGATGCGGTCGATGCCCGCCGCCATGCCGCCATGGGGCGGCGCGCCATATTGGAACGCGCGATACATGCCGCCGAACCGCTCCACCACCGTCGCCTCGTCATAGCCGGCGATCTCGAACGCCTTCAGCATCGCCTCGGGGCGATGGTTGCGGATGCCGCCGGAGGCGATCTCATAACCGTTGCAGGCGATGTCGTACTGGAACGCCTTGATGGTCAGCGGATCCTGGCCCTGGAGCGCCTCGAGGCCGCCCTGGGGCATGGAGAAGGGATTGTGGGAGAAGTCGATCTTCTTCTCCTCGTCGGACCATTCGTAGAATGGGAAATCGACGATCCAGGCCAGCTCGAACCGCTCGGTATCCACGAGGTTCAGTTCCTCGCCCACCTTGGTGCGGGCAAGGCCTGCGAACTTGTAGAATTTCGACGGGTCGCCGGCGACGAAGAAGGCGGCGTCGCCCGCCTGAAGGCCGAGCGCCGCGCGGATCGCCTCGGTGCGCTCGGGACCGATATTGTTGGCGAGCGGGCCGGCGCCCTCGCCGCCTTCCCGCCACATGATATAGCCGAGGCCCGGCTGGCCCTCGCCCTGGGCCCAGCTATTCATGCGGTCGCAGAAGGCGCGGCTACCGCCGGTGGGACCGGGGATCGCCCACACCTGGTTCTTCGGGTCTTCGAGCATGCGCGCGAACACCTTGAAGTTCGAGCCACGGAAATGCTCGGAGACATCCTGCATCACCAGCGGATTGCGCAGGTCCGGCTTGTCGGTGCCGTATTTGCGCAGGGATTCCGCATAGGGAATGCGCGGCCAGTTCTGCGTGACCGGCTTGCCCTTGGCGAATTCCTCGAACACGCTCGTGATCACCGGCTCCATGGCCGCGAACACGTCTTCCTGCTCGATGAAGCTCATTTCCAGGTCGAGCTGATAGAACTCGCCCGGCAGGCGGTCGGCGCGCGGGTCCTCGTCGCGGAAGCAGGGCGCGATCTGGAAATAGCGGTCGAAGCCGCTCATCATGATCAGCTGCTTGTACTGCTGCGGCGCCTGGGGCAGCGCGTAGAACTTGCCGGGGTGGATGCGCGAGGGCACCAGGAAGTCGCGCGCGCCCTCCGGCGAGGAGGCGGTCAGGATCGGCGTCTGGAATTCAAAGAAGCCGGACTGCTTCATCCGCTGCCGCAAACCATCGATGACGCGGCCGCGCAACATAATATTATTGTGAAGTTTTTCGCGCCGCAAATCGAGGAAGCGATACTTTAGTCGAATGTCTTCGGGATAATCCTGGTCGCCGAAAACGGGCAGCGGCAATTCCGCGGCGGCGCCGAGCACTTCGAGCGCGACTGCGTAGACTTCCACCTTGCCGGTGGGCAGGTCGGCATTCTCGGTGCCCTCGGGGCGCAGGCGGACCTTGCCGTCGATGCGCACGACCCATTCCGCACGCACCTTTTCCGCCGCCTGGAAGGCCGGGCTGTCGGGATCGATCACCACCTGGGTCAGGCCGTAATGGTCTCGCAGATCAATGAAAAGTACGCCGCCATGGTCGCGGATGCGGTGGCACCAGCCGGAAAGCCGGACGCTTTCGCCCACCAGGGCGTCGGTGAGCGCACCGCAGGTGTGCGTGCGGTAGCGATGCATGGCGGGGGACATGACGAGCGGCCTTTCGGACAACCTTGGGACAAACGCGCTGCCGCAAAGGACGGGCGAAGCGGGCCGCCGGAAGGTGCATGGGCGCCCCTGCTTGTCAAGGCCGCGCCAGAATCCCCCGGGGTCCCGGCGGGATTTGCTGCTGCGCACAATATGCGGCCCCTGTCGGCGCCCTATCAACGCGTATAACGTGAAATGTGGCGTGCAATGCGTCGCGATTGAGACATGATGGAAGCAACCGTCAGTTTACCGGATGTAGCGAACCCGAAGGGCACGACGGAACGCGTGCGTTCGTGGGATGCCGCACGTTGGGCGGTGGGATTGGGCGGTGCGTTTATCGTCAGCGTTCTCGCCGCGACCATCGTGCTGTCTATCTATCTGCGGGATCGCGCCCTCGGTGATCGCCATCGCGAGCTGGAGAACCTCGCCCTTACGCTGGCGGAGCAGACGGACCGCGCCTTTCAGGGCGCCGAGCAGATCCAGCGCAGCCTGGTGGAGCGGCTGAACGTGCTCGGGGCGATCGACCCGGACAGTCTCGTGGGCGCGGCCTCGACCTATGAGATGCACGAGATCATCAAGCAGCGCATCAATGGCTTGCCGCAGATCGACGCCATCACCATCATCGGCACCAAGGGCAAGCTGCTGAATTTCTCGCGCTACTGGCCCATCCCCGATGTGAATGTGGCGGATCGCGACTATTTCAGCGCCCTCACGACGGGGCTTTCCAGCACCCAGTTCGTCAGCGCGCCGGTGCTCAACCGGGGCACCGGAACCCCGACCATCTATCTCGCCCACCGCTTCTCCGCGCCGGACGGCAGCTTTCTCGGCCTGGTGCTCGCCGCCATGCGGCGCAGCTATTTCGAGAAGTTTTACGGAGGCATCGATCTCGGGTCCGGCGGCTTCATCGCGCTGTGCCGGCAGGACGGCATGGTGCTCGCCAGCTATCCGCCCGTGGCCGACAACATCGACCAGACCGCGCAGCGCGCGCTGATGCGCCATCTGATCGCCACGGAGAACGCGTCGGGTTCGCAAGAACGGCTGGTCCCGCCGGGCCTGGTCGACCGGCAGGAACGGCTGACGGCGTTCCAGAGCTTGGCCCATTTCCCGCTGTCCATCATGGTCAGCGACACGTCCGATGACGTGGCCCGCTCGGTGCGGGCGCAGATCCTGCCGATCCTCGTGGCCTCGGGGTTGATCTGCCTCGCCATCACGGTGGCCGTCATCACAGCCGTGCGCCATCTGCGGGCGCAGCAGGAATTCGCCCAGAACGCCTATCGCACCGCGCGCCAGGACGAACTGACCGCCCTGCCGAACCGCCTGCGTTTCCTGGAGCAGCTCGACACGCTGCTGGGCGAGGACACGGACACGCACGGCTTTGCCCTGCTGTTTCTCGATCTCGACTATTTCAAATCCGTGAACGACACGCTGGGCCATGCCATTGGCGATGATCTGCTATGCGCGGTCGCGCGGCGGATCGAAGACTATCTCGCCCCCGGCGACATGCTGGCGCGCATCGGCGGGGACGAATTCGGCATCCTCCAGCGGGGCGGCGGCGCCGTGGAGGCGCGGATCCTCGCCGAGCAGGTCATCGCCGCCATCCGCGAGCCGTTCACCTTGAACCACCATCGGGTCATCGCCGGCGGCAGCATCGGCATCGCGCTGGCGCCTCTGGATGCGCGCCTGGGCGTGGAACTGCTGAAAAACGCGGATCTCGCGCTCTACCGCGCCAAGAACGACGGCCGCGGCCTCTGCCGCCTGTTCGAGCGGGAGATGGAACATGCCGCCGTCGCCCGCCGCACGCTCCAGCTGGATCTGGACGAGGCGTGGCGCGAGCAGCAGTTCTTCCTGTGCTACCAGCCCATCTTCGCCTGCCAGAGCGGAGCCCTCGCCGGGTTCGAGGCGCTGCTGCGCTGGCGGCATCCGAGCCGCGGCATCGTCGCGCCGGCCACCTTCATTCCCGCCGCCGAGGACACCGGCCTCATCGTGCCCATCGGCGCTTGGGTGCTCGAACAGGCCTGCCTCGCCGCCGCCACCTGGCCGGCGCCGCTGACCATCTCGGTCAATCTCTCGCCCATCCAGTTCCGCACCGGGGAGGTCGAGGCGCAGGTGAACGGCGCCCTGCGGCGCTCGGGCCTCTCCCCCCGCCGGCTGGAACTGGAGCTCACGGAAACCACGCTGCTCCAGGAAGGCGCCAGCGTGCGCGAGATTCTCCAGAACTTCCGCAGCCGCGGCATCCTGATCGCCATCGACGATTTCGGCACCGGCTATTCCTCGCTCGGCTATCTGCGCACGCTGCCCATCGACCGAATCAAAATCGACCGCACCTTCGTCAACGGATTGGGGCAGGACACCCATTCCCTCCCCATTATTCGCGCCATGCAGGGTCTGGCGGACGCGATCTCCGTCTCCACCACCGTCGAGGGCGTGGAGCGGGCGGAGCAGCTGGAAATCCTGCGGGCAGAACGCTGCACCTATGTTCAGGGCTATTTTCTCGGGCATCCGGGCACGGCGGAAGATGCCCTGCGCATGGCAAAAGAGGCAAAGGTTTGACCTCGATGCGCCTGAGGGTCTTTCGCCGCCCACATGCCTTCCGTTATGGTTTGTCACATGGATCCGATCACCTCAACCGAGGCGCTCGCAGCGGCCTGTGAGCGCCTGGCCCGCCACGATTTCGTCACCGTCGACACAGAGTTTCTGCGCGAGACGACGTTCTGGCCGAAATTGTGCGTCATCCAGGCTGCCACGCCGGACGAGGCCATCATCATCGACGCCCTCGCCGATGGCATCGACCTGTCGCCCTTCTTCGCGCTGATGGCGAACGAGCGGGTGATGAAGGTATTTCACGCCGGGCGCCAGGATATCGAAATCGTCTGGCACCTGGCCGGCATCATTCCCCACCCGGTGTTCGATACCCAGGTGGCGGCCATGGTGCTCGGCTATGGCGACAGCATTTCCTACGACCAGCTGGTGCAGCGGCTGTGCGGCCACGCCATCGACAAATCCTCGCGCTTCACGGACTGGTCGCGCCGCCCCCTCAGCCAGGCGCAATTGGTTTATGCCATCGCCGATGTGACCCATCTGCGCGACATCTATATCAAGCTGTTGCAAGACCTCCAGGCGCGCGGGCGCAGCGAATGGGTGGGCGAGGAGATGAAGGTGCTCACCTCGCCGGCGACCTATCGCCAGGAGCCGGAGAATGCCTGGGAACGTTTGAAGTCCCGCGTGCGCAAGCCGCGCGAACTGGCGGTTCTGGTGGAACTGGCGGCATGGCGCGAGCGCGAGGCGCAGGCCCGCGACCAGCCGCGCGGCCGCATCATCAAGGACGACGTGATCGGCGAGATCGCCCTCCAGCAGCCGCAGACGCCCGAGAAACTGGCCGAGCTGCGCTCCCTGCCAAAGGGGTTCGAGCGCTCGCGCTATGGGGAGGCCGTCCTGGAGGCCGTGCGCAAGGGGCTTGCCCGCGATCCGAAGACGCTGCCGCGCATCGAGCGCGACAAGCCCTTGCCCAACGGCGCATCGGCAACGGTGGAACTGCTGAAAGTGCTGCTGCGCATGACCGCCGAGCAGCACGCGGTGGCCGCCAAGGTGATCGCCACCACGGACGATCTGGAGCGCATCGCGGTGAGTGACGAGGCCGATGTCCCCGCCATGACCGGATGGCGGCGCGAATTGTTCGGCAATCGCGCCCTGGCCCTGAAAGCCGGGCGGCTGGCCCTGGCGGTGGATCGCGGCCGCGTGGTGGCTGTCGAGCGCGCCGCCGTCGAAGCGGACTGAACCGGGCCGCCGCACCGCTTTATTTTTGCGCGGGTCCTGTTGCGTGGGGAGCGCTTGCGCTCGGGACGCTTGCGCTCCGGACTCTGGCGCGCGGGCGCGTCTTGCGCGGGGAAGGAAGGGTCCCTTGCAGGGCCGGTCGCCGGCTCAGCGCGCCGGCTTCTGCCCCACCACCAGGAATTGCTTGCCGAAAATGCGCCAGGCCAGCGGCATTTTCAGATAGGCGGAGATCAGGAAGCCCGCCGTCGGCAAGCTGGATTTCATCGTATAGGGAAGGAAGCGGGGCACGTTGCGCACGACATCGAACCCGCTCTTCTTCAGCCCTTCTTCCAGCGAGAGATGGGACAGGGGAAGATAGTGGTCGTAGAAGTCCCAGTATTCGCGATAGGCATAGCGAATATTCGGGCCCATGATCACGAACCGCCCCCCGGGGCGCAGCACGCGCAGGATTTCACCGATCACCTGGTCGCAGGCTTCCTTGTTGGGCAAATGTTCGAGAAAATTGGACGTAAAAGCAACATCGAGACTGTTGCTTTCGATCGGGGCAAGGTCGGTCGCCGGCGTCATGACAAAACGCACATCGGCGTTCAGATACGTCGGCGCATCGGGATTGATATCGATCGCCGTTTTCGATCGGGCGGAGATGTTATTGATGAATTCGCCATATCCGCAGGCGAGATCCAGGACATCCTTCTGCGCGCCGATCATCGGATCAAAGAATTCGCGGCAGAGAATACGCCACACCTCGGAGCGCTTGTTCAGGCCGGTCTCAAGAAATCTCGCCCGATAAATTTCTTGTACATCGACCATTCGACCCCGGACCCAGGTAAGAGTAAAATCAATCGTTTTCCGCAGCGACACTGCCGTCGCATGCAATTACACGGTTTCCAAATCGAACGAAACGATAAATTCGCCATGCTGTCCGCCCAGCGCCCGTCCGCCCAGCGGCCCGGGGCGGGCGGGACACAGCCGCGCCGACCCGGGACGGCGCGCCGGCGCCTCAGACCGTGACCACCACCGGCTCGCGGCCGATGAGCTTGCTGAGCTGGCGCAGGCGGCTGTGGACACGGTCGTTGATCAGATCGGCGAGATCGTGCGGCACGTTCAGCACCACGGTTTCGCCGCGCACCTCCAGCTCCGTGCGCGGGAGGATCCCCGGCATGGCCGCGGAGAGCAGATAGGCCACCCGCATGCAGGCCCCGAGGATGCGGGCGCGGTCCAGCATGCCGGTGGAGACCAGCTCCAGGATGCGCGGGGCGTATTCGTCCTCGGACAGGCCCATGTGCCGGAAATAGACCGCGAGCGCGATATAGGCCCGGCCGGGATGGTCCACGCCCACGAAGGCAGCATGCGCGATGATGTTGAGGCTCTGCTCGCCGCGATAATCGGGGTGGGCCCGCCAGCCGATATCCGCCAGCAGGCAGGCGGCCTGCCGCAGGCGCCGCTCATCGGCGCTTTCTTCCAGCGCGCGGGAGGATTCAAAGAAGGAATCCGTCCACTGCACCAATTCCTCGCCATGCTGCGGCGAGCGCGAGCGCAATTCATTCAACTCGCGGGCGGCGGCAAGGAGCGGATCTTCCTTGCGCTGCTCGGGATCGAGCAGGGAATAAAGCAAGCCTTCGCGGACCCCGAGGGCGGAAATCACGACCTCAGAGGGCCGCCCCTCGCGCACCACGTTTTCCAGCACCAGCGCGCCATAGGCGAGCAGGGAGCGGCGCGCGTCCGAGATCGCGTCGATATGGGAGAGGGCCTCGGCATCGGCGCGATGAACGATGCGCGTGAAGTCGATCGCTTCCTTCGCGGGCAGCACATAGCCGTGCATGACGTGCAGCGGATAGCCCTTCTGGAACATGTGCAGGCGAGCCAAGGCGCGCCATGTGCCGCCGACCGCATAAAAGGTGCGCCCGGCAAGGCCGGTGAGGACCGGGACCTCGCGCACGGCGTCGCGGACGATCTTCTCGGATTTGCGCAAGGATTTGCCGGAGCGATCCTGAAGTGCCAGCACGCCGAGCGGCAGGGTGATGCCGGCGCCGACCTTGAGGCGCTTCACATCCACCAGTTCCAACGAGCCGCCGCCGAGATCGCCCACCACCCCGTCCGGACCATGGACGCCGGAGACGATGCCGAACGCCGCCAGCTCCGCCTCCCTGCGGCCGGAGAGGATCTCCACATGCGTCCGGCAGATGGCCTCGCACTCGCCGATGAAGGCGGGGCCATTCTCCGCGTCGCGCGCGGCGGCGGTGGCGAGGGCATAGACCACCCCCACCCCCATGGCGTCGCACAGGGCGCGGAAGCGCTTCAGCGCGGAGAGGGCGCGCTCCACCGCGTCTTGGGCGAGCCGTCCGGTGGACAGCACTTCCCGACCGAGACCGCAGAGCGCCTTCTCGTTGAAGATGGGTGTCGGCGCGCGATTGAGCGCCTCATACACCACGAGCCGCACGGAGTTGGACCCGATGTCGATGACGGCAACGGGTGCCGCCACCGCCATGTGGTCGCTCGTGTGCGGCGCGGGCCCGCCGCCCTTAGCGGCGGACGTAGAGGCTGCGCGGCGAAGAATCTTTGAGAGACTTTCCACGTCCCGACAAGCTCGGATTGGTCATGAAATAACGATGGGCGTTGAACGATTCTTCGCCCGGCGCCGGGACTATGCGTTCGGAAGAGCCGTTGGGCAACACCCGCCAGCTCTGTTCGTTGTCGATAAGATTGGCCACCATGATCTGATCCAGCACCTGCTCATGCACGGTGGGGTTCATGATGGGGCACAGCGTCTCGACGCGACGGTCGAGGTTGCGGGTCATCAGATCGGCGGAGGAGATATAGACAATCGCGTTCGGGTGCGGCAGCGCATGGCCGTTGCCGAAGCAATAGATGCGGCTGTGTTCCAGGAACCGGCCGACGATGGACTTGACCTGGATGTTCTCCGACAGGCCGGGAATGCCGGGCCGCAGGCAGCAGATGCCGCGGATGATGCAATCCACCTTCACGCCGGCATTGCTGGCGGCGTAGAGCGCGTCGATGATCTCCGGGTCCACCAGAGAGTTGCACTTCAGCCAGATGGCCGCCGGGCGGCCGGCACGGGCGTGCTCGATCTCCTCGGCGATGTTCTGGAGGATGCGCGGCTTCAGCGTGGTGGGGGAAACCGCCATCACGTCCAGCTCGCCCGGCGTCGCATAGCCGGTGATGAAATTGAAGATGCGCGCCACGTCCTGCGCGATCACCGGGTCGGCGGTGAAGAACGACAGGTCGGTGTAGATGCGCGCCGTGATGGGGTGATAATTGCCGGTGCCCACATGGCAATAGGTCGCGAGCGCACCGCCTTCGCGGCGCACCACCATGGACAGCTTGCCGTGGGTCTTCAGGTCGATGAAGCCGAACACCACCTGCACGCCGGCGCGCTCCAGGTCGCGCGCCCAGCGGATATTGGCTTCCTCGTCGAAGCGGGCCTTCAGCTCCACCAGCGCGGTGACCGACTTGCCGGCCTCGGCCGCTTCCGCCAGCGCCTTCACGATCGGGCTGTCGGAGGAGGTGCGGTAGAGGGTCTGCTTGATGGCGACGACGTTGGGGTCGCGGGCGGCCTGGCGAAGGAACTGAACCACCACATCAAAGGATTCATAAGGGTGGTGAACCAGAATGTCCTTCTCGCGAATTGCCAGAAAGCAGTCTCCGCCATGGTCTCGGATGCGCTCGGGAAATCGCGCATTGTAGGGCGGAAACTTCAGGTCCGGCCGGTCCACCGAGACCAGCTGGGAGAATTCGTTCAGCGCCAGCACGCCGGTGACGACGAAGATCTCCTCGTCCTTCACGTTCAGTTCGCGGGCAACGAAATTGCGCAGTTCGTCGGGCATGGCCGAATCCGCTTCCATGCGGATGACCGAGCCGTAGCGGCGCTGCTTCAGGGCGCTCTCGAACAGGCGCACCAGATCCTCGGCCTCTTCCTCGATGTCGAGGTCGCTGTCGCGGATCACGCGGAACACGCCCTGGCCCTTCACCGCATAGCCGGGGAACAGGCGGGCGATGAACAGGCCGATCATCTGCTCGAGGGTGATGAAGCGCAGGCTTCCGCCCTCGCCGTCGGCGAGGCGGATGAAGCGCTCGACCTTGGCGGGAATGCGGATCAGCGCATTCATCCCGCGCCCGTCGTTCTGCCGCACCAGCTGCAGCGCCAGCGAGAAGCCGAGATTGGGAATGAAGGGGAAGGGATGGGCCGGATCGATGGCGAGCGGCGTCAGCACCGGGAACACATGGTGCAGGAAGTGGGCTTCCAGGCGCTCGATGTCGGCGGCGGTGACATCCGCGCCGTCCACCAGCACGATGCCGACGCCGGCCAGCTCCACGCGCAGTTCACGCCAGCGGGCCTGCTGGTCGAAAATCAGGTTGCCGGCGCCGTCCATGATGGTGGCGAGCTGCTCGGCGGGGGTGAGGCCATCGGGGCTGAGGGCGGTGACGCCTTCGCGGATCTGCTCCTTCAGGCCGGCCACGCGCACCATGAAGAATTCGTCGAGATTGTTCGCCGAGATGGAGAGGAAGCGCAGCTGCTCCAACAGCGGGTGATTCTTGTTGGAGGCTTCTTCCAGCACGCGACGGTTGAAGTGGAGCCAGGAGACCTCCCGGTTGATGAAGCGCTGCGGGGAGCCCGCGAGCTCGAGAACGGTATCCACACTGGCCTCCGGTTCAAAATCCTCGACCAAGGCCAAGGCGACGGTGTCATTCGCGTTCATCGATAGACCCCCATTTTCCGGCGGAACATGGCCGTCTTGCATGACCACTCTATGACGATGGCGGCTCGGCGTCGTCCTCGTCGCCGAAGTCGCTTGTACTTTCTCCGCGCAAGTCTTTTTCCGCGCGCAGCACCTGGGCGGCGAGCGCCCGCGTCACCGGCCGGCGCGCCGCCAGCGCCGCCCGGTCGATGGCCGCGACCAGGGCCTGCGCGCCCTCCACCGTGCGCTCCATGCGCAGCAGCAGATATTGCACCGTCGCTTCGTCCACGGCGATCTGCCGGTCGGCGAACAGCTTCACCAGCACCGCGCCCAGCAAGGCATCGTCCGCCGGCGCGATCTCCACGCCGGGCACCGCCCGCAGGCGCGAGGCGAGATCGGCGGTCGCGAGGGAGAAAGCCGAGGGCGGCGTGCGCGCGGTCATCAGCACGAAGGCGTTCTGCTCGCGCGCCAGGTTCAGCAGATGGAACAGCGCCGCCTCGTCGACATCACCTGCGGCGAGGTCTTCCAGCAGCAATGCGCCGTTGGCCAGCGCCTGCGGCACGCCGGCGCTGGAAAGCGCCGCCGCCGGAAGGGTCAGGGCGCCGGCCTTGCGGGCGAAAATCGCCCCGAGATGGCTCTTGCCGGCCCCCGGGGGGCCGACCAGCGTCACCACGCGGGCCGGCCAGTCGGGAAAGGAATCCACCAGCGCCAGGGCGGCGGCATTGCCGGGGGCGGCGAGGAAATCCTCGCGCAGCAGGGCCGGCCGGCTGGGCAGATCGAGCGGCAACTGGCGAACCGTGGGATCGCGCCCGGCCATGGGCTTACACCGTCTCGCTGGACGAGGTGTCGGCGTCGTCTCCGGTATAAAGCGGGCTGTGGAAATACTGGCTGAAGGCGAAGCGCACCAGCACGCCGGATGCCGCGGTCAGCGGCACCGCCAGCAGCAGGCCCACGAAGCCGAACAGATAGCCGAAGGCGAACAGGGCGAACATCAGCCAGACCGGGTGGACGCCGATGCTGTCGCCCACCAGCTTCGGGGACAGGATGTAGCCCTCCACGGTCTGGCCCACCAGGAAGATGCTCAGGATGGTGCCGATCATGGTCCAGTCCGGGAAGAACTGAACGATAGCGACGCCCATGGCGAGGATCAGCCCGGTGAGCGAGCCGACATAGGGAATGAAGGTGATGAAGCCGGAGACGATGCCGATCAGCAGGCCGAAATTCAGCCCCGCCATGGTCAGCGCCACCGCATAGAAGGTGCCGAGGATCAGGCACACCAGCGCCTGCCCGCGCACGAAGCCGGCCACCGCCATGTCCATTTCCCGGCCGAGCCGGCGGATGATGGGGCGCTGGTGGACGGGAATCCAGCTGTCCACCGTCATCAGCATGTGGTCCCAGTCGCACAGCACGTAGAACACCACCACAGGCGTCACCACCACCAGCGCGAACACCGAAAGCAGCGCCTGCCCGCCGGACCACAGGGAGGTCAGCAGACCGAGCAGATAGCTCACGCCCTGGGACATCAGGTCCGCGAGCGAGCGCTGCACGTCCGGCAGGCGATCGCCGAAGAAGCGGTTGAGCCATTCCCGGTTTTCCTGGGTGACCAGGTTTTGCAGGCGCGTCACATAGGCGGGAAGATTGGTGATGAATTCGAACAACTGGCTGGAGAGCAGCGGCAGCACCACCAGCAGGAGCAGCACCACCACCAGGACCAGGATGCCTACGAGGGCGAGGCTCGCCGGCGTGCGGCCAAGCCCGATGCGCGCCACGCGCGCGACCACCGGGTTCAGGAAATAAGCCAGGGCCATGCCTGCGACAAAAGGTAACAAGATGCCGCGCAGCAGCCACAATCCGATGATGACGGCCAACAGCGCGCCGATCCAGAAGCGAAGCTGAAGCTGAATGGCCATCGCTCCTCCCGGACCCCGCGCCGGTGCGCCGCTCTCGGCGGTCAGCGCGCCATGTGGCGCATCCATTCCGCGAGATACGCAGCCGCCGAAAGCGCCGTCAAGAGCCCTACCGCCACCAGCCCCACCTCGAACGCCCGACCGGGATGAAGGCCAAGCCCGGCGGTCGCGAGCACCAAGGCGGCGAACGCGATCTGCACCGCCGTATTCACCTTGGACACCACCAGCGGACGGATCGTCACCGGCCGGGCCAGCAGCACCGAGAGCAGGATCGCACCGATGATCATGACGTCCCGCGTCACCACCGCGATGGCCACCCAGCGCGGGATCAGCCCCACCACCGCGAGCGAGACATAGATCGAGATCAGCAGCGCCTTGTCGGCCAGCGGGTCGAGATAGGCGCCAAGCTCGGTCTGCATGTGAAACCGCTTGGCCAGGAACCCGTCCACGGCGTCCGAAGCGCCGGCGAGCACGAACAGCCAGAAGGCCAGTTCCAGCTCGCCGGCGGCGATGGACCACACGAGGATCGGCACCAGAAGGATGCGGGCCAGCGTGATGATGTTGGGCAGGCTCACCGCGCCGCCCCTCCCCCGTCCGCCGGCGCGGGCGCGAGGCTCGTGCGGGCGCAGTTCATTTGCGCTTGATGGAGAGCGGGCCGAAGCCCTGGTCGGCGGCCATCGCCTGGATGCGGTTGATGTTCACGTTGCGCGGCACGGTGCAGCAGAAGAAGATCTGCTCGGCGATGTCCTCGCCGGTCATGTGCTTCACGCCTTCGTACAGCTTGCCGGCGCGGTCCTCGTCGCCCTTGAAGCGGACGATGGAGAACTCGGTCTCCGTCAGGCCCGGCTCCACGTTGGTGATGCGCACGCCGGTGCCGGCCACGTCGGCCCACACATTCAGGGCGAACTGCTTCACGAAGGCCTTCGTGGCGCCATAGGTGTTGCCGCCCGGATAGGCATAATCACCGGCGATGGAACCGGTGAACACCACATGCCCCTCGCCGCGCGCCACCATCGCCGGCAGCGTGGCGCGGACGGTATAGAGCAGGCCGTTGATATTGGTGGCCACCATCTCTTCCCAGTCGCTCATATTCGCCGCCTGGGCCGGTTCGAGGCCCATGGCGAGACCGGCATTGGCGCAGACCACGTTGTAATGGGCGAACGGCTCGGGCAGCGCGGCGAAGGCCGCTTGCGTGGCCTCCCAGTCGCGCACGTCGAGTTCCAGCGTGTGGATGGCATCGCCGAACTCGGCAGCGAGGGCCGCCAGGCGATCGGCGCGGCGGCCGGTGACGATGACCTTGCTGCCGGCCGCCAGAAACCGCCGGGCGGTGGCGGCGCCGATGCCCGACGTTCCACCGGTGATGAGGACGGTCAGCGTCTTGGGGTCGAGCATCTGGTACATGGATCACTCCGCGCGATTTGGTTGCACATAGAGAAAGAAGGGGGCCGCATAATCAAGCAGGCGCGCGACATGGGCGGGTGCGCGAGGCATGCGTCAGGGCCACGGCATCTTGTCGCGGCGCCCCTGGGTCATGCTCTTGCCATGTTCTCGATAAATTGTTCCGGCTTACGGTCTCCGCCTCCGGGGGAGCCCGAAGCAGCCCGTTTTGAGCCGGCGTTAACGCTTTTTGCGCAAGCTGGACGGTGGCGTCGGAAAACGGGTGTCGCTAAGTTGCGGTCAGGTCCGGAGAGAGATTTGATGAAGTTCTTGTCCGCTTCGGCGGTCTTCGCCTCAGCGCTGGCCCTTGGGGGGTGCAGCACCGAGCTGGATGGCTTCGGAACGAAGACGAGCGCCGTCGACTCCAACCGGGTTCTGTCCGCGCCGACCGCCTCCGTCGAGAGCGCTCCCATGGCGGCCCCGGCGACAAGCTCTGCCACCGGTTCGCTCGGCCGCCCCTCGGGCGCCAATGCGACCACTGCCGCCTCGGCGGTCACGCCCACGGCCGTCGCCAACGCCAGCAGCGTTCCGCTCACCCCGCCGCCGGTGAATCCGGGCGGCACCGCCTATGCCGCGAGCAACGAGCAGGAACAATTGGCGGGCGCCTGGACGTTCGCCTGGGACGGCGGCCAGCACAGCTGCCCGGTGACGCTTTCCACGGTGCGCGGCGCGAGCGGGCTTGCCGCCCAGGCCGATATTTCCTGCCCCAGCGAAATCTTCATGACCAAGGGGTGGGACGTGATGGGCGCGGACATCGTGCTCCAGAATCACGTGGGCAAGATCACCGCCCGGCTCCAGCCCTCCGGCGCCAATCGCTTTGTGGGCGTGATCGCCGACAACAACCAGCCGATCGTCCTGACCCGCTGAGGCCGCAGCGCCGGCGAGAGCCGAGCGCCTTGCCGAGAGAGCCTTCGCCCAAAAGCCGAACGTACCGCACCGCGCGCGGCCGCCGGCCGCTTTCCTCGCGCTCCGCGGCGCAAGGGTGCGGCGGCGACTAGGGTCCTTCAAGTTTCAAGAAAAAGTGCGCGCTCCGCCTCAGCGGACGACGGCGCTCCGCAGAGCGGCTTGCGGCGCGGCGGCCTGCTGCGACGCGACGCCCGCCTCGGCGGTGCGCTGCTGCACGCCGGAGGGAGCGCCCAGCAGCAGCGCCACAATGATCGCGTACGCCACGCCGAACAGCGCCCAGTCCCGCCAGGATCGGGCGCGCGACGCCGGAGCGGAGCGAGGGGCGGAAGCGGTCATTCAACATATTCCATCTGCGTGATAGATTTATCTATCCGCATTCTGGAATATAAGTCAATATAACATATTTTTCTTGTTATTATACGTCCGCGCCCGACCGTTCAGCGCCCGATGAACACGGGCGCGCGCTTTTCCACGAAGGCGGCGGCGCCTTCGGCAAAGTCGCGGGTCCCGGCGCAGGCGACGAAGGCGGCGCGTTCCGCCTCCAATTGCTCGGCAAGCGTGGTGTTGAACGCGCCGCGCATCAGCGCCTTGATCCGCCCGAGGGCCTCGGTCGCGCCGGCGGCGAGCCGCGCCGCCAGCGCGTCGGTCTGCGCCTCCAGCTCGGCGAGCGGCACCACCTTGTTGATGAGGCCGATGCGCAGCGCCTCGGGCGCATCGATCACGTCCGACAGCAGCGCCAGTTCCAAAGCCTTGCGCAGGCCCACGGCGCGCGGCAGGCTCCAGCTGGCCGAACCGTCGGTGCTGGTGCCGATGCGGCTGTAGGCCATGGTGAAACGGGCATCATCGGCCGCGATCACCAGATCCGCCGCCATGGCGACGCTGAGGCCGCCGCCCGCAACCGCCCCCTTCACCGAGGCGATCACCGGCGCGGCGAGGCCGTTGAGCGCGGTGATGGCCTCATGGAACGGCACGATCAAATCCGTGACCACATCCGGCGCGGAAGCTCCCGCCGCATGGAACCGCCCCACATCCCCGCCCGCCAGGAACGCCCGCCCCTCGCCCGACATCACCACAGCGCGCACGCTCGCGTCGGCCGCAATCTTCACGGCGGCGTCGCGGAAGGCGAGGATCATGGGTTCGTTCAGGGCGTTGAGCACCTGGGGCCGGTTGAAGCGGATGCGGGCGATGCCGTCGGCGATGCTCAGCAGGATGGTTTCGGTCTCGGACACGTCGTCTCTCCCTGTCGCTGCCGCGTCGGGGCGGCTTGGGACGCAGGCTGCACCGGGGTCGCGCCGAGGTCAACGCATAGGTCAACCCCTTGCCCCATTGGAAAGGGTGACACACACTGCCCGCGCCGCGGCCGGCTCGCCCCGCCCTGGCAAGCGCGAGCCGCGCGATCAACGAACCGCGACATCACCGCGCCGCAGGTGCGGAAGAGGTCGCTTTGGAAGGACCGCCCATGCCCCTGCCCGCCGCCCTCGAAGGCCGCCTCAAGGCGCCGATCATCGCCGCGCCCATGTTCCTGGTCTCCAATCCCGACCTGGTGGTGGAGACCTGTCGCTCCGGCCTGCTCGGCACCTTCCCGGCGCTGAACCAGCGCTCGACCGAAGCCTATCGCGACTGGATCGACGAGGTGGAGGGCCGCCTTGCAGGGGAAGCGGAGGCGGCGCCTTTTGGCGTCAACCTCATCGTCCATCGCAGCAACGAGCGCCTCCAGGCGGACATCGCGATGACGGTGCAGAAAAAGGTGCCGCTGGTCATCACCTCGCTCGGGGCGGTGCCCGAGGTGGTGGCGGCGGTCCATTCCTACGGCGGACTGGTGTTTCACGATGTCATCAGCCGCCGCCACGCCGAAAAGGCGGCGCAGGCGGGGGTGGACGGCATCATCGCCGTCGCCGCGGGCGCGGGGGGCCATGCCGGCACCTTGAGCCCGTTCGCCTTGATCCCGGAGATCCGCGCGGTGTTCGACGGCACGATCATCCTGTCCGGCGCCATGTCCACCGGCGCCCATGTGGCGGCCGCGCGGATCATGGGCGCGGACCTCGCCTATCTCGGCACGCGCTTCATCGCCACGCGCGAGAGCGCCGCACCGGCGGGCTACAAGGAGATGATCGCACAGGCCCATGCGGCGGACGTGGTCTACACCTCCGCGATTTCCGGCATCAACGCCAATTTCCTGCGCCCGAGCATCAAGGCCGCCGGGTTCGATCCGGACAATCTGCCTGAAGGCAAGAAGCTCGACCTGGAGCATGAGGCGCGGGCCTGGAAGAACATCTGGTCCGCCGGCCAGGGCGTCGGCGCAGTGCTGGATGCGCCGCCGGCGGCGGAATTGTGCCGCCGGCTGATCGCCGAATACCACGCCGCGCGGGACAGCGCCGCGCGGCTGCTTTAGGACGCGCCGCTCAGCGAAACAGCGCCCGCAGGCCGGAGGGCTGGCAGCGCAGGAACTGGTTTGCCGCCCGCACCTGTCCGCCCAGGGCGGCGGCGGCATGCCAGGGCCAGCGCGGATCGTAGAGGATGCCGCGCGCGAGCCCTATCATGTCCGCCTGCCCCGCTGTGAGGATGTCTTCCGCCTGCTGCGGCTCGGTGATGAGGCCGACGGCGATGGTCTGAAGCCCGGTCGCCTTGCGCACGCCGTCGGCGAATTCCACCTGATAGCCGGGCTTCACCGGGATCTGCTGCTTCGGCGAGAGGCCGCCCGTGGAGACATGGATCAGCTCGCAGCCGCGCGCCTTCAGCTCGTTTGCGAAAACGATGGTGCTCTCCAGGTCCCAGCCGCCCTCGACCCAGTCGGTGGCCGAGACGCGCACGCTGATGGGCTTCTCCTTCGGCCACGCCGCGCGCACCGCCTCGAACACCTCCAGGGGGAAGCGCATGCGGTTCTCCAGACTGCCGCCATAGGCATCGGTGCGCTGGTTGGAGAGCGGAGACAGGAACTGGTGCAGCAGATAGCCGTGGGCATTGTGGATCTCGATCAGCTCGAAGCCGATGCGATCCGCCCGCCGCGCCGCTGCGACGAAGGCCGCCTTCACCCGCGCGAGACCCGCTTCATCGAGCGCGATGGGGGCTTCGTCCGCCGGATTGAAGGGCACGGCGGAGGGGGCGTGCGTGCGCCAGCCCCCCGCCGAAGCGGAAATCGCGGCGCCCCCGGCCCAGGGCACGTTCACGGAGGCCTTGCGCCCGGCATGGCCGAGCTGGATGCCCAGCGGCATGGGCGCCTGCGCCCGCACGCGGGCCACCACGTCGGCGAGCGCGGCCTCGGTCTCGTCCGACCACAGGCCGAGATCGTCGGGGGAAATCCGGCCGTCGGGCTCGACGGCGGTGGCTTCCAGAATCAGCAGGCCGGCGCCGGAAAGGGCGAGGTTGCCGAGATGGATCAAGTGCCAGTCGGTGGCCGCGCCGTCCTTGGCCGAATACTGGCACATGGGCGCGACGACGATGCGGTTCTCAAGGGTGAGGTTGCCGAGGGTGATCGGCGTGAAAAGCTGGCTCATGGAGGGGTTCCAGATGGAAGGGCTGAGGCGCATCCCGCGCCTTCGGGGCGCGGGCGCTTGCGAATGGAGGCTCAGGGGATCAGCAGGATGGCGCCCTGGGTGGCGCGGGCCTCGGCGGCCTCGTGCGCCTTCACCACGTCGGCGAGCGGGAAGCGGGCGCCGATGGTGATCTTCACCGCACCCTTTGCGACCGCATCGAAGAGATCCGCCGCATTCGCCCGGAAGCTCGCCGCATCGGCATTGTGGGGGAATACCGAGGGACGGGTCAGGAACAGGCAGCCCTTCTTGCCCAGCAATTCCGGCTCGATGGCCGGCGCCTTGCCCGAGGCGGCGCCATAGGAGACGACGAGGCCGAACGGGGCCGTCAGGTCCAGCGACTTCAGCAGGGTGTCCTTGCCGACCGAATCATAGACCACGCGCGCCTTGCGGCCGCCGGTCGCCTCCAGCACCTTCTCCACCCAGTCGGGCTTGGAATAATCCACCGCCACGTCGCAGCCGGCCGCGATCGCCGTGGCGACCTTTTCCGGGGAACCGGCGGTGCCCACCACAAAGGCGCCGAGCGCCTTGGTCCAATTGGCGAGGATCTGCCCCACCCCGCCGGCGGCCGCGTGGATCAGCACCACGTCGCCCGGCTGCACGGCATAGGTCTTCTTGACCAGATATTGCGCCGTGACGCCCTTGAAGAGCACCGCCGCCGCCTGCTCGTCGCTGATGCCGCGGGGGATCTTCACCAGCCGGTCGGCGGGCACGTTGCGCAGGTCGGCATAGGCGCCGAGGCCGGCATTCATATAGGCCACATGGTCGCCGACCTTGAAGTCCGTGACCGCGGCCCCGACCGCCTCCACCGTGCCGGCGGCCTCGTGGCCGAGGCCCGTGGGCAAGGGGATCGGATAGAAGCCGCTGCGCTGATAGACGTCGATATAATTGAAGCCGACGGCGCTCTGGCGCACCTGCACTTCGCTGGGGCCGGGCGCCGGGAGGTCCCGCGTCTCGACGACCATCACATCCGCCGGCCCGAACGCGGCGATCTTGACCTCACGCGCTTGCGTCATGTTCATGCCCTTTGCTCCGCGCCTCATATGAGGTACGCTTCGCATCGTACCTAGACCGGGTTTAGGTACGATGCAAGTCGTACCTACGATGGGACGACCGAGTGTCGCGGGCCGGTGCGCCGCCCGGCCGGACCCGTCGCAGGTCCGCAAGCTTGCAGCGCCCCAACGCCCCGAAAGGTCCGCAGGGCGCGAGGGTCCGAGCAAAGGTCCGAGTGAAGGAGAAAGCGTGCCCGACGCCGAAGGCCATCCCGCCCCCGAAGACATGGAACTGGGCAAGATCTTTGCAGCCCTGGCGGATCCGTTGCGGCGCAAGGTGATCCTCACCCTTCTCCAGGAGGAGGGCGAGACGCCGCGCGCGTGCGGCACGTTCGGCATGCCGGTGGCGAAGGCGACCCGCACCCATCACTTTCGCGTGCTGCGCGAGGCCGGGCTGATCTTCCAGGTGGATCGCGGCAACGGCCGCCTGAGCAACCTGCGCCGCACCGAGCTGGACCAGAGGTTTCCCGGCCTGCTGGACCTGCTGATGCGCGAGGGCGCCCGGGAGGCGGCAAAGGCCGCCGCGACGCAGGCCCAGGAAGCGGCCGGCACCGAGACCGCCACCGCGGCGGCGCCATCCCCCATGCCGTGCGCGACCCGCGCCAAGCGGGCCGCCGCCCGCGCCTGAAGCAGGCCGTGCTGCGCTGCATCACGCACGAAATCATGATATCGTAAAATCGATCATTCTCACATGGATGCAATGTGAGAATTCTTGATTGCGCCGTGAACAGACCTATTTTACAACGTGATCAAGCGATAAACTCATTATTATACGGTTATTCGTTGTATTTCCGCGCACTCCCGCGCATCGCCAAGGACGACCGGACAGGGACCATGACCTCCCCGCTACAGCAGAAGCTGAAGATCCACGGCCCGACGGTCGTCACCGCCAACCGCCTTTCGGATGGTGTCTCCGTCTGGCTGACGCCGACCCATGAGTGGTCCGAGCGGATCGCCGACGCGGCGGTGGCCACCACGTCCGAGCAGGCCCTGGCCCTGCTGAACACGGCCCATGGCGATGAGAACCGCGCGGTGGGCGCCTACGCCGCCGCCGCGGCGATCGGTGCGGACGGGAAGCCCGCGCCGGTCAACCTGCGCGAGCGCATCCGCGTCTACGGCCCCACAGTCTCCCAGGACCGCGCCGCCTGAGCGCACCGCACCGGATCCACACGATGTATGTCTATGATGAGTTCGACCGTACTTTCCTCCAGGAGCGGGTCCGCGAGTTCCGCGACCAGGTCGAGCGTCGCCTCAGCGGCGAGCTGAACGAGGAAGAGTTCAAGCCGCTGCGGCTGATGAATGGCGTCTACCTCCAATTGCACGCCTATATGCTGCGGATTGCGATTCCCTACGGCACCCTTTCGGCCCCGCAGATGCGCGCGCTGGCCCATGTGGCGCGCCGCTACGACAAGGGCTACGGGCATTTCACCACCCGGCAGAACATCCAGTTCAACTGGATCAAGCTGTCCGAACTGCCGGACGCCATGGACGACCTCGCCAAGGCCGGCATGCACGGGCTCCAGACCTCGGGCAATTGCATCCGCAACACCACCACCGACCAATGGGCCGGCGCCACCCCGGAGGAAATCGAGGACCCGCGCCTCTATGCGGAGATCATCCGCCAGTGGTCGACGCTGCATCCCGAATTCACCTATCTGCCGCGCAAGTTCAAGATCGCCATCACCGCCGCCAAGCACGACCGCGCCGCCATCCGCGTGCACGACATCGGCCTGCGCCTGCACAAGAAGGACGGGGAAACCGGCTTCGAGGTGATCGTCGGCGGCGGGCTCGGCCGCACCCCCTTCATCGGCAAGACGATCCGCGAGTTCCTGCCCAAGCGCGACCTGCTCTCCTATCTGGAAGCGATCCTGCGCACCTATAATTCCGGCGGGCGGCGCGACAATATCTACAAGGCGCGCATCAAGATCCAGGTGCACGAAATCGGTACCGAGGAATTCACCCGCCGCGTGGAAGAGGAGTGGGCGCAGATCAAGGACGGCGCCCTCGCCCTCGACGAGGCGGCCATCGACACCATCCGCGATCATTTCCAGACCCCGGATTTCGAAAGTCTGCCCGAACAGTCGCCGGAACTCGCCGAATCCCTGGCGAAGGACCGCGAATTTGCCCGCTGGCACGCGAATTCGGTCAATGTCCACAGGGTGGCGGGCCATGCCATCGTCACCATCTCGCTCAAGCCCGTCGGCAAGCCGCCGGGCGATGCCACCGCCGAGCAGATGGACGCCATCGCTGATCTTTCAGAGCGTTACGGCTATGGCGAGATCCGCGTCGCCCACGAGCAGAACCTGACCCTGCCCCACGTGCGGCAGAAGGACCTCTACGCCTTGTGGCAGCAGCTTTCCGCCCAGGGACTCGCGACCCCCAATGTCGGCCTGGTGACCGATATCATCGCCTGCCCGGGCCTGGATTATTGCGCGCTCGCCAACACCCGCTCGATCCCGCTGGCCCAGCGCATCACCGAGCGGTTCGCGGACAATGACCGCATCGCCGACGTGGGACGCATGCACATCAACATCTCCGGCTGCATCAACGCCTGCGGCCACCACCATGTGGGGCATATCGGCATTCTCGGGGTGGAGAAGAAGGACCAGGAATTCTACCAGATCACCTTGGGCGGAAAGGCCAATCACAAGGCGCGCCTGGGCGAGCTGCTGGGACCCGCGGTCTCCGAGACCGAGGTGGTCGATGTGGTGGAACGCATCGTCGATACCTATCTCGCGCTGCGCCACGACAAATCCGAGAGCTTCATCTCCGTGGTTCAGCGCCTCGGCATCGAGCCCTTCAAGGAGCGCGCCTATGTCGCTGGTTAAGAATGGCGTCGCCGTCGCCGATCCCTATGTCCGCGTCGAGGAGGACGCGCCGCTGCCGTCCGGCCCGGTGCTGATTCCGCTCGCCCGCTTCCTTGCCGAGCGCGAGACGCTCGCCGGCCGGAACGCGCCCGTGGGTGTCCTCGTCCCGAACGACGCCGATGTGCGCGCGCTCGAACCGCACCTGCACCAGATCGCCTTGATCGTGCTGACTTTTCCGAAGTTCCGCGATGGCCGCGCCTATACCCAGGCGCGGCTGCTGCGCGAGCGGCTCGGCTTTGCCGGCGAACTGCGCGCCGCCGGCAATGTGCTGCGCGACCAGCTGCTGATGATGGTGCGCTGCGGCTTCAATGCGTTCGAGATTTCCAAGCCCGGCGACGCGGGCGCCCTGGAAGAAGCGCTGAAAACCTATTCCGTTTTCTACCAGCCCACAGCCGATGGACGTCCCACCGCCTTGCGGGCCCGCCTTGCCGCCGCGCGGCAGGGCTGAGGATCTGCCATGAACACGCAATCACCGCTGCCGGAACCCGAAGCCACCCTCGCGCGCCGGGCGGCCCTCCTGGACACCCGGCTGGAGGATGCCGACCCGCTGGCGATCATCGCCGCCGCGCAGGAGGCATTCGCCGGCCGCGTCGCCACCGTCTCATCGTTCGGTGCGGAATCGGTGGTGTTGCTTCACATGGTCGCTCAGGTCGATCGCCACATGCCGGTGGTCTTCCTGGATACCGGCCACCTCTTCCCCGAGACGCTGGCCTATCGCGACCAGCTCATCGACCGCCTGGGCCTGACGCAGGTTCTGACCTCCCATCCCGACCCGGCGGCGCGCATGGCGCGGGACGCGGCGGATGACCTCTGGGCGTCGGATACGGACGCCTGCTGCGCCCTGCGCAAGGTGGAGCCGCTGGCACGCGCGCTCGCGCCCTTCGATGCCTGGCTCAACGGGCGCAAGCGCTATCAGGCGGCAACCCGCCTGCGCATCCCGGTGGTGGAAGCGGACGGTCGGCACATCAAGTTCAACCCGCTCGCGGCGCTCGGCCCCGCGGAGATCGCCGGCTGGATCCATGCCCATGGCCTCCCCGAGCATCCGCTGAAGACGTTCGGCTTCGCCTCCGTCGGCTGCATGCCCTGCACCAGCCGCGTCGCGCCGGGGGAGGATGCGCGCGCCGGCCGCTGGCGGGGCGCGGCCAAGACCGAGTGCGGAATCCACCTCAGAAGGACGGCCTAGGGCTGTAGTATAAATTTCTATCGATTTTATGTAGTAAAATATTGACCGACCGACGAAGCGGTGACATCGTTCTTAAATCCGAACGATCCCCCGTCCCGGCTGCCATGCTTTCCGGCGTGGCGGGGATGTGCCAGCCGGAGGAACCATGTCCGCTCGCTTCTCATTTCCCCGCCTTGCCGCGGCGGCCACCTTGGCCGTTTCCCTCGCCGCCGGGCCGGCCCTGGCTGCCGAGGTGACGCTGCTGAACGTCTCCTACGACCCGACGCGCGAATTCTATGTGGAATTCAACAAGGCGTTCGCGGCCAAGCTGGCCAAGGACAATCCCGGCGACACGCTGACGGTGCGCCAGTCGCACGGCGGCTCCGGCAAGCAGGCCCGCTCGGTGATCGACGGCCTGGAAGCCGACGTCGTCACCCTCGCCCTGGCGTATGACATCGACGCCATCGCCGAGCGCGGCCTGATCGCCGCCGATTGGCAGAAGCGGCTGCCGGACAATGCGGCGCCCTACACCTCGACCATCGTTTTCCTGGTGCGCAAGGGCAATCCCAAGGGCATCAAGGATTGGAACGACCTGATCAAGCCCGGCATCAAGGTGGTGACGCCGAACCCGAAGACCTCGGGCGGCGCGCGCTGGAATTATCTCGCGGCCTGGGGCTATGCCCTCAAGCACAATGGCGGCGATGAGGCTAAGGCCAAGGAGTTCGTCGCGGCCCTGTTCAAGAACGCCCCGGTGCTGGATACCGGCGCGCGCGGGTCCACGGTCACCTTCGTCGAGCGCGGTATCGGCGACGTGCTGATCGCCTGGGAGAACGAAGCCTATCTCTCCATCAACGAACTGGGGCCGGACAAGTTCGACATCATCACCCCCTCGCTCTCCATCCTGGCGGAGCCGCCGGTCGCGGTGGTGGACAAAGTCGTGGACAAGCGCGGCACCCGCAAGGTCGCCGAGGACTATCTGAAGTATCTCTATTCGCCGGAAGGCCAGGAACTCGCGGCGAAGAACTATTATCGCCCCCGCGATCCCGCTGTCGCGGCCAAGTATAAGGGCAAGTTCGCCGCCGTCGAGCTGTTCACCATCGACCAGGTGTTCGGCGGCTGGGCGAAGGCGCAGAAGACGCACTTCTCCGACGGCGGCGTCTTCGACCAGATCTACAGCAATTGATCTGGACCGATTATCTCCCGCCCCTGACCTCGGGGGTGGGAGCAACCGGCCCGCGGCCGTTGTGGCGCGCGGGCCGGTTCCGCCTTCTCCTCCCCCCTTTCCCCGGCGTCCGCTTGGGATCAGGATCGGGGGCACCAGGGACCTGACCGAAAGACCACGATGGCCACTGCCACCGCATCACGGCTCACTTTCCGCAAGCCCAGCGTCATTCCGGGCTTCGGGCTCACGCTGACGTGGCTGTGCCTGATCGTGCTGCTGCCGCTGTCCGCCTTGTTCCTCAAGACCAGCGAACTGAGCTTCGACCGGCTCGTCGTCATCATGAGCAATGCGCGCACGCTGCATGCGTTGCAGATTTCGTTTGGCCTGTCGCTGGCCGCCGCCGCCATCAATCTCGTGTTCGGCGGTCTCGTGGTGTGGGTGCTGGTGCGCTATGATTTTCCCTTCAAGCGGGTGGTGGATGCCGTCATCGACATCCCCTTCGCCTTGCCCACGGCGGTGGCCGGCATCGCGCTGACCACGCTCTATGCCGAAAACGGTTGGATCGGCAGCCTGTTGGCGCCCTTGGGCATAAAGGTCTCCTTCACCCCGCTGGGCATTCTCGTCGCCCTGGTCTTCATCGGGCTGCCGTTCGTGGTGCGAACGGTGCAACCGGTGCTGGCCGATCTCGACGCCGAGCTGGAGGATGCCGCCGCCAGCCTCGGCGCGACGCGGTCGCAGACCATCTGGCGGGTGGTCCTGCCCAGCATCTGGCCGGCTTTGCTGACCGGCTTCGCCATGGCGTTCGCCCGCGCGGTCGGGGAATACGGCTCCGTCATCTTCATCGCCGGCAATCTGCCGGGCGTCTCGGAAATCGCCCCGCTGCTGATCGTGATCCGGCTGGAGGAGTTCCGCTATGCCGATGCCACCGCCATCGCCAGCGTGATGCTGCTCGCCTCGTTCGTCCTTCTGTTCATCATCAACCGCTTGCAGCATTGGGCGGAATCGCGCGGCGGGAGGGAACATTGAGCCTCCTGGAGCCGGCCGCCCTGGCCCAGCCGCTCGCCTCCGACGGGCCGCCCACGCTGGCGAAGCAGGCGCGCGCCCAGAACGGCCACCGCCCGGCCCGCACCGAGCCCGCGGCGGTGCGTATCGCCCTCACCCTGATCGCCCTGGCCTTTCTCGGCCTGTTCATCGGCTTGCCCCTGCTGCTGGTGTTCGTGGAGGCGTTCAAGCGTGGCTTTGCGGCCTATGTGGCGGCGCTGAGCGATCCCGATGCGCTCGCCGCCATCCGCCTGACCCTTCTGGTGGCGGCGATCTCGGTGACGGCGAACGTGATCTTCGGCCTCGTGGCCTCCTGGGCCATTGCGAAATTCGACTTCACCGGCAAGAGCTTGCTGATCACCCTGATCGACCTGCCGTTCTCGGTTTCCCCCGTGGTGGCGGGCCTGATCTATGTGCTGCTGTTCGGCAGCCAGGGCCTGTTCGCGGCCTATCTCCAGGCCTGGGACGTGAAGATCATCTTCGCGCTGCCGGGCATCGTGCTCGCCACCATCTTCGTCACCTTCCCGTTCGTGGCGCGCGAATTGATTCCGCTGATGCAGGAGCAGGGTACGGCGGAGGAGGAGGCGGCCATCTCGCTCGGCGCCTCGGGCCTCTCCACCTTCTTTCGCGTCACGCTGCCCAATGTGAAATGGGCGCTGCTCTACGGCGTGCTGCTCTGCAACGCCCGCGCCATGGGCGAGTTCGGGGCGGTGTCGGTGGTGTCCGGCCATGTGCGCGGGCTCACCAACACCATGCCGCTGCACATCGAGATCTTGTACAACGAGTATCAGTTCGGCGCCTCGTTCGCGGTCGCCTCGCTGCTCGCCCTGCTGGCCCTGGTCACGCTGATCGCCAAGACCATATTGGAAAGCCGGCTCGCGGAAGAGGACCCCCGATGAGCATCGACGTCGTCAATATCACCAAGACCTACAAGGCCTTCACGGCGCTGGACCATGTGAACCTGCACATTCCCACCGGCGAGCTGGTGGCGCTGCTCGGACCCTCCGGCTCGGGCAAGACGACGCTGCTGCGCATCATCGCCGGGCTGGAATGGCCCGACAGCGGGGAAATCCGCTTCGATGGCGCGGACGCGCTCAACCGCTCGGTGGGCGAGCGCAATGTGGGCTTCGTGTTCCAGCACTATGCCTTGTTCCGCCATATGAGCGTGTTCGAGAATGTCGCGTTCGGGCTGCGGGTGCGCAAGGGGGCCGACAAGCTTCCCGACGCCGCCATCCGCGCCAAGGTGAGCGAATTGCTTGCCCTGGTGCAGATCGACTGGCTGGCGGACCGCTATCCCGCCCAGCTCTCCGGCGGCCAGCGCCAGAGGGTGGCGCTCGCGCGCGCGCTCGCCATCTCGCCCCGCACGCTGCTGCTGGATGAGCCGTTCGGGGCGCTGGACGCCAAGGTCCGCAAGGAATTGCGCCGCTGGCTGCGGCATCTGCACGAGGAGCTTCCGGTCACCTCCGTGCTCGTCACCCACGACCAGGAGGAGGCGCTGGAACTCGCCGACCGGGTGGTGGTGATGGGCAAGGGGAAGATCGAGCAGATCGGCACGCCGGGCGAGGTCTATGAGGCCCCGGCCACCGCCTTCGTTCATGATTTTATTGGCGAAAGCCTGTCCCTGCCGGCGGATGTGCGGGGCGGCAGGCTGTTTCTCGGCGAGCGCGCCATCGCCCTCGAGTCCCAGGGGGCCGGCGAGGGTCCGGCGCGGGTGCTGGCCCGGCCGCACGAGGTGGATCTCGCCGATCCCGCGCAGGCGCCGTTCTTCGGCAAGGTGCTGGCCGTGCGCACGTTCGGGCCGATCCGCCGGGCCGATATCCAGATCGCGGTGCCGAGCGGGCATGTGGTCGTGGAAGCGGCGGTGCCGTTTGGCGAGGGGCTGGAGATCGGCTCTCAGGTCGGGCTGGTGCCGCGCCGCTACCGGGTGTTCAGCGCCCAGGCGTGAAAAAAAGGACGCCGGAACAGCGCGTCCCGGCCCGGCGCGGGACAAAATGTTTCACGTGAAACAATGGCTTAGCGCGGACGAAATGCGGTTTCGTGACGCTTCTCCGCGCCTGTCCGGCGGACGACAGCGCGATTTCGGATGAAGTTCACGCGATGAATTTCGGCGAACTTGCCGCGCCGCCGCTTCCCCCGTCCACCGGCCGCCGGGCGGGCGCCCGGCCTGAAAACCGCCCATCATATGGGCAGCCCAATCCATGAGCAGGCGACCCGGCGCCGTGATCTCGGCGCGACCGCGCGGCGCCGGAGGGCCCCGCCAGGACCGTACCGACCCGCCAAGGCCGAACCGATCCGCCAAGACCGAACCGAACCGCCCGGACCGAACCGACCCGCGAAAAGAAAAGGGCCCCGCAAGGGGCCCTTCGGATCTCCTGGCACGGAACCGGCGCTCAGTGCGCCACGTCCTTCCAGACCTTCTTCTTGGTGAAATACAGCAGGCCGGACAGCACGATCAGGAAGATCATGACCTGGAAGCCGATGCGCTTGCGCGCGTCGAGATGGGGCTCGGCCATCCACATCATGAAAGCCGACACGTCGCGGGAATAATTGTCCAGCGTCGCGGGCGTGCCGTCGGTGTATTCCACCTGTCCGTCGCTGAGCGGCTTCGGCATGGCGATCTGGTGGCCGGGGAAATATTTGTTGTAGTGCAGGCCCGGCTGCACCTTCATGCCTTCCGGCGGGTCCACATAGCCGTTCAGCAGCGCGTGGATATAGTCAACGCCGCCTTCCTGATACTGGGTGAAGGCGTCCAGGATGAAGCCCGGGAAGCCGACGTGGCTGGCGCGCGCCTTGGCGAGCACCGAGAAGTCCGGCGGCAGGGCGCCGCCATTGGCGACGCGGGCGGCCGGATCGTTCGGGAACGGCGCCGGCCAATGGTCCGAGAGGCGGCCGGGGCGCTGGAACATCTCGCCCTGGTCGTTCGGCCCGTCGGTGATCTGATATTCGCTCGCCACCGCCTTGGCCTGGGCCTCGCTGAAGCCGGGGCCGCCGGGCTGGGCCAGGTTGCGGAAATAGAAGAAATTGGCCGAGTGGCAGCTGGCGCAGACTTCGCGGAACACCTTGAAGCCACGCTGGAGCTGCCCCTGGTCGAAACTGCCGAAGGGGCCGGCGAACGACCAGGATTCCCGGTGGGGAAGGTCGTCGTGCCCGCCTTCGGCGGCCCGTGCCGGCGCACCGAGCAGGAGGGCCGCCGCGACGGCACCGAAGAGGATACTGCGCTTGATCATCTCTCTCTCCGCGTGCTCGCTCAGCCCTTGGTCTGCGGGGCGGCCGCGCCCGCAACCACCGTGGCGCCATTGCGCGCCAGGACGGCGTCCGCGATGGAGGCCGGCAGCGGCTTCGGGCGCTCGAACAGGCCGAGCAGAGGCAGGATGATGAGGAAGTGAATGAAGTAATAGGCCGTCAGGATGCGCGAGGCGATGACGAAACCGCCTTCCGCAGGCTGCGAGCCGAGATAGCCGAGGCCCACCGCCACCACCGCGAAGATCCAGAAGAACTGGCGGTAGAGGGGACGATAGCGGGCCGAGCGCACCTTGGAGGTGTCAAGCCAGGGCAGGAAGGCCAGCACCGCGATGGCGCTGAACATGGCGAGCACGCCGCCGAGCTTGTCCGGGATCGAGCGCAGGATCGCGTAGAAGGGCAGGAAGTACCATTCCGGCACGATGTGCGCGGGGGTGGAGAGCGGGTTGGCCGGAATGTAATTGTCCGGATGGCCCATGTAGTTCGGGATGTAGAAGATGAAGTAGGAGAAGAACAGCAGGAACACCACCATGCCGAAGATGTCCTTCACCGTCGCGTACGGGGTGAAAGGCACGGTGTCCTTGGCGACGCTCTTCACTTCCACGCCGTCGGGATTGTTCTGCCCCACGTGGTGCAGCGCCCAGATGTGCAGGATGACGACGCCCGCGATCATGAAGGGCAGCAGATAATGCAGCGCGAAGAAGCGGTTGAGGGTCGGGTCGCCGACCGAATAGCCGCCCCACAGCCATTCCACGATCACCGTGCCGACCACCGGGATGGCCGAGAACAGGTTGGTGATGACGGTGGCGCCCCAATAGGACATCTGGCCCCAGGGCAGCACATAGCCCATGAAGGCGGTGGCCATCATCAGCAGGTAGATGATCACGCCGAGGATCCACAGCACCTCGCGCGGCGCCTTGTAGGAGCCGTAATAGAGGCCGCGGAAGATGTGGATATAGACCGCGATGAAGAACATCGAGGCGCCGTTGGCGTGGATGTATCGCAGCAGCCAGCCGAAGCTCACGTCGCGCATGATGTGCTCGACGCGGGCGAAGGAGATCGGCGCATAGGCCGTGTAGTGCATCGCCAGCACGACGCCGGACAGGATCTGCACCCCCAGCATCATCGTGAGGATGGCGCCGAACGTGTACCAATAGTTCAGATTCTTCGGGGTCGGATACGACACCGCCGAAGAATGCAGGAGCCCCATGATCGGCAACCGGCTCTCGAACCAGCGCGCGATCTTTCCCTGGGGCTGGTAGGTGGAATGTCCTTCCATGGGTCCAACCTTTTTTGAGCGGGCGACGACCGCGCGTCAGCCAATCACGATCTTGGAGTCAGAAACGAAATTGTACGGCGGCACCGCCAGATTCAGCGGCGCCGGCCCGACGCGCACGCGGCCCGAGGAATCATATTGCGAGCCGTGGCAGGGGCAGAACCAGCCGTCATAATTGCCCTGGTGGCCGAGCGGGACGCAGCCGAGATGGGTGCAGATGCCGATCACCACGAGCCATTTGTCGTGGCCGGCCTTCACGCGGTCCTGGTCGGGCTGCGGGTCGATCAGCTGGTTGAGCGGCACGGCGCGGGCGAGTTCCACGTCCTTCGCGAGCCGGTTGAATACGAAGATCGGCTTGCCGCGCCACATGAAGGTCACGATCTGGCCTTCCTGGATCGGCGACAGGTCCACCTCGGTGGTGGAGAGCGCGAGCACGGACGCATCCGGCTGCAGCTGGGAGACGAACGGCCAGATCATGCCGGCGACGCCCACCGCGCCGACAGCGCCGGTCGCGATATAAAGGAAGTCCCGGCGGTTGGTTCCCGACGTCTCCGTATGTGCCACGGCGCTTGTCCTCACTCGTCTGTCCGATCAGACCATCGCGGTGCGCAGTTCCTGCGGGATAATCGTTGCACGGGAATCCCGAACCGGGCCGCGCGCGACGCGAGGTCGAATGTGACAGCTCCGCTTACGCAAAGAGCCACCTTCGAGTGCCTCTAATTGCACCCTCTTTTGCCCTTGTCCAGATCACCGCCATGCGGCACGCGGTCCTGCTTCTGCCCGAACACTGGCACGATATAGCCATATTTGCACCGCGGAGACTGCGCCGACATGATCCTCGCCCTTTATTGCCCGGATATCGCGCAGAACGCGGGAACCTGCCTGCGCACCGGCGCCTGCCTCGGTATTCCCGTGCATTTCATCGAGCCCGCGGGCTTTCCCATCAGCGCCGCCGCCTTCCGAAGGGCGGGCCTGGATTATGTCGAGCATGCGGATTTTGTGCGGCACGATTCCTTCGCGGCGTTCGAGGACTGGCGGCGCGCGGAGGGCCGGCGGCTGGTGCTTTTCACTACGCGCGGCGCAATGCCTTACGTTGAGTTCGCATTCTCCCCACAAGATATATTGCTGTTCGGGCGCGAGTCGGCCGGCGTGCCGCACGAGGTGCACGAGAGCGCCGATGCGCGCCTGCTCATTCCCCTGCGTCCCGGCCTGCGCTCGCTCAATGTGGCCGTGTCCGCGGGCATCGCGCTCGCCGAGGGGTTGCGGCAGACGCACGGCTTTCCCCCCGCCTCGTGAAGCTTCACCCCTTCCGCCCGCGCGCGCCGGCGGCTAAACCTGCGATGCCATGATCGAACCTGCTTCCTCCGCCCCCGCAGACCGGCTGCTGATCGCGGCCGCCCAGCTCAATCCCGTGGTCGGCGATGTCGCGGGCAATGCCGCGCGCATCCGCGCGGTGCGCGACGAGGCCAAGGCGCAGGGCGCCGACCTCGTGGTGTTCAGCGAATTGTTCCTGTGCGGCTATCCGCCCGAGGATCTGGTGCTGAAGCCGGCATTCCAGCAGGCCTGCCGCCAGGCAATCGAGGCGCTCGCCGCCGAAAGCGCCGAGGGGCCCGCGCTGCTGGTGGGCGCGCCCTGGGTGGACAATGGCCGGCTCCACAATGCCGTGCTGCTGCTGGAGGGCGGGCGCATCGCCGCGATCCGCTACAAGGTGGATTTGCCCAATTACGGCGTGTTCGACGAGAAGCGCGTGTTCGTGCCCGGCCCCCTGCCCGGCCCGATCCCATTCAAGGGCGTGCGGCTCGGCGTGCCGGTGTGCGAGGACATCTGGGGCCCGGACGTGGTGGAATGCCTCGCCGAGACCGGCGCGGAAATCCTCATCGTGCCCAACGGCTCGCCCTATCGCCGCTCGGTCTATGACGAGCGCGCCAACATCGCCGTCGCGCGCGTGGTGGAGAGCGGGCTGCCGCTGCTCTATGTGAACCAGGTGGGCGGGCAGGACGAATTGGTGTTCGACGGCGCCTCGTTCGCGCTCAATGCCGACCGCACGCTGGCCATGCAGTTTCCCGGCTTCCAGGAACGGGTGCGCCTCACGGTGTGGGAGCGCTTCGCCAATGGCTGGCGCTGCACCGAGGCGCCGCGCGCCGACCGGATCGAGGGCGACGAGGCGGATTACGCCGCCTGCGTGCTCGGGCTGCGGGATTATGTGACCAAGAACGGCTTTCCCGGCGTGGTGCTGGGCCTCTCGGGCGGCGTGGACAGCGCCATCTGCGCCGCCATGGCGGTGGATGCGCTCGGGCCGGACAAGGTCCATTGCATCATGCTGCCCTACCGCTACACCTCGGCCGACAGCTTCGCCGATGCGGCCGAGGTGGCTGAAAAGCTCGGCATCCGCTACGACATCGTGCCCATCGCCCCGGCGGTGGAGGCGCTGGAAGGCGTGCTCGCGCCCCTGTTCGCCGGCCGCGAGAAGGATGTGACGGAGGAGAACCTCCAGTCGCGCGTGCGCGGCACGCTGCTGATGTCGATCTCCAACAAATTCGGCCCCATGGTGGTGACCACGGGCAACAAGTCGGAAATGTCCACCGGCTACGCCACGCTCTATGGCGACATGAACGGCGGCTACAATCCCATCAAGGATCTGTACAAGACCGAGGTGTTCCGCCTGTCCCACCTGCGCAACCGCTGGAAGCCGGTGGGCGCGCTCGGCCCGGACGGCGAGGTGATCGCCCCGCGCCTGATCGACAAGCCGCCCACCGCCGAACTGCGGGAAAACCAGAAGGACCAGGATTCGCTGCCGCCCTACGAGGTGCTCGACGCCATCCTCGCGCGGCTGGTGGAATCGGAAACCTCGGTGGCGCAATTGGTCGCGGAAGGGTTCGAGGAGGCGCTGGTGAAGCGCGTGGACCGCATGCTGAACCTTGCCGAATACAAGCGCCGGCAGGCCGCGCCGGGCGTGAAGGTCACGGTGCGCAATTTCGGCCGCGACCGCCGCTATCCCATCACCAACCGGTTCCGCGATCCCGGCTGAGGGCGGGAAGCCGCGCCGCGTAGCGCGGCAATCGTCCTAATCCGCCAGTTCCAGCCGCAGGTCCAGGGTGGAGCGCTTGCCGAGGTCGTCGAAATGGGCGGCGAGAAAATCCTCCGCCGCCTGGCGCCCCACGTCCCGCAGGTGCTGCAGGAACGCCCATTCGGCGTTGAGCTTGGAGGAGAGGTCGAAATCCACCAATTGATCGGAGCCGATGCGGTGCAGCCGCACCCGCCGGTAGCCCGACCCGCCCAGCGTCCAGCGCGTCAACAGCCCCTGCTCGATCAATTGGGTGGCGTGGTCGATGGCGCGCAATTGGGCGAGCAGCGAGGCGTTGAAGGTGATCTCGTTGATGCGGTTCTGGATTTCCGCCGCGGTGCGGGGCGTCTGCTCGCGCACCACGGGATTGATCTGCACCAGAACGATGTCGTCCGCGTCCACCTTCTCATAGAGCGGAAACAGCGGCGGATTGCCCATGTAGCCGCCGTCCCAATAGGGCACGCCGTCGATTTCCACCGCCTGGAACAGGAACGGCAGGCAGGCCGAGGCCATCACCGCGTCGGCGGTCATCTCCGTATGGCCGAAGATGCGCGCGCGCCCGGTGTGCACATTGGTGGCGGAGATGAACACCTTCACGTCCGAGGCGCGGATCGCCTCGAAATCCACATGGTCGTCGATGATTTCGCGCAGCGGATTGATGTTCAGCGGGTTGAAATCATAAGGAGAAAAGAACCGGCTCGCGACTTCCATGGCGAGATAGGCCGGATTCTTGGCCAGCGACCAGTTGCCCATCAGCCGGTCGAACGCCGAGCGCTGGATCGGCGACATGCGCCCGTCGCGGGAGACGTCGCGCCAGAACTGGGTCAGCGCGCCGCGCGCCTGCTCGCGGTCGCCCTTGGCGAGGCCGGAAGCGAGCACCACCGCGTTCATCGCCCCGGCGCTGGTGCCGGAAATGCCGGAGATGACCAGCCGGTCTTCCTGGAGCAGGCGATCCACCACACCCCAGGTGAAGGCGCCATGGGCGCCGCCCCCCTGGAGCGCGAGGGAGATCTGCTTGACGCCAGAGGGCTTCGCCCCCGCGCCCTTGGCGGAGGATTTCGCCCCCGCCTTGCCCGCGCCCTTGGCCTTGGTGCCCTTGGCTTTTGCGCCCTCGTCCTTCGCGCCCTCGGCCCCGCCAGCCGTGCCGCCGGGGGGTGTTTCCCCCGGAGGCAGGGTGTCGGATGCGTCGGGCCCGCCGACCTTGGACCCGGCGGCCTTGGACCCGGCGACCTTGGAACCGCCGCGCAAGCTCATCGTGCGGCCCCCGGCGGCGGCGCGATCACTCGGCGACCCAGCCGCCGTCGATCTGCTGCATGGAGCCGGTGATGGAGCGGGCATTGTCGGACGCAAGGAACACGGCGAGCGCGGCGACTTCTTCCACGGTCACGAATTCCTTGGTGGGCTGGGCGGCGAGCAGCACGTCGCGCTTCACCTGCTCTTCCGTCATGCCGCGCGCCTTGGCGGTATCGGGGATCTGCTTCTCCACCAGCGGGGTCCACACATAGCCCGGGCAGATGGCGTTGCAGGTGATGCCGAAGGTGGCGGTTTCCAGCGCGGTGACCTTGGTCAGGCCGGCGATGCCGTGCTTGGCCGCCACATAGGCCGACTTGAAGGGCGAGCCGACCAGCGCGTGGGCCGACGCGGTATTGATGATGCGGCCCCACTTCTTCGCCTTCATGCCGGGGATGGCGGCGCGGGTGGCGATGAAGGCGGCGGTGAGATTGATCGCGATGATCGTGTTCCAGGTCTCGATCGGGAATTCCTCGATCGGCGCCACGTGCTGGATGCCGGCATTGTTGACCAGGATGTCGCAGGCGCCGAATTCGGTCTCGGCGAGCTTCACCATGCCGCCGATCTCCTCGGCATTGAGCATGTTGGCGTCGGAATAGAGCGCCTTGACGCCGAAGTCGCTCTCGATCTTGGCGCGCTCGGCTTCGATGGCGGCGGCATCGCCGAGGCCGTTGATGACCACGTTGGCGCCCTGCTCCGCGAAGGCGCGCGCATAAGCGAGCCCGATACCGCTGGTGGACCCAGTGACGACAGCGACCTTACCCTTCAGCATGGTTCTATCCCTCAAGCTCGATGCGGCCGCACGCGAAACGGGGGCCGATGGCGATGGTTTAGCGGGGCGGTGTGACGCTGGCGTCACGCCGGCGTTCACGGTCCTCGCGGGCCGACCTTGCTCCCTCCGCCGTCGCGGTGCAATGCAAACGAAGACATGACGCGGCGCCCGGTCCGCGCACGCCGGCAGAGAGTGCGCGCACCGCCCCGGGGGTTCGCGGACCCGAAGGCTTGCCGCCTCGCAGCCCCCGCGCTAGAGCAGGACCAGGGACAGGCTGCGCTCAGCGCAACCGGGGGATGGCGAACCGGCGCGCAGCGCGGGTGTGCGGTGCCCTCGGCCCTGTCGGATGGGCCGGCCCTGCCAGAGGCAGGACCGCCGGATTTGCGCCGCGCGCACCGAGGATAAAGCCGCATGCATCAGACGACGGCACGCCAGATCGACCCCACCAGCGATGCCGCCATCGCCGCCAGCGTCGTGCCCCTGCCGATCGAGCAGGTGGGCGAAAAGCTCGGCATTCCCGCCGACGCGCTGTTCCGCTACGGCCCGCACAAGGCGAAGCTCTCCCAGGATTTCGTGCGCACCCTCACGGACGGCGACGGCGCCATCGCCCCGAGCCGCGCCGGGGCCAAGCCGGGCAAGCTGATTCTCGTCACCGCCATCAGCCCCACCCCGGCGGGCGAGGGCAAGACCACCACCACCATCGGCCTCGGCGATGCCCTCACCCGCATCGGCAAGCGCACCGCCGTGTGCCTGCGCGAACCCTCCCTCGGCCCCTGTTTCGGCTCCAAGGGCGGGGCGACCGGCGGCGGGCGGGCGCAGATCGTGCCCATGCAGGACATCAACCTGCATTTCACCGGCGACCTGCATGCCATCGGCGCGGCGCACAACCTGCTCTCCGCGCTCATCGACAATCACATGTATTGGGGCAATGCGCTCGACCTCGACGCGCGGCGCATCACCTGGCGGCGGGTGCTGGACCTCAACGACCGCGCCCTGCGCGCCATCGTCACCGGCCTCGGCGGCGCGCCCAACGGCTTTCCCCGCGAGGACGGCTTCGACATCACCGTGGCGAGCGAGGTGATGGCCATCTTCTGCCTCGCCAAGTCCCTGCCGGAGCTGGAAGAGCGCCTCGCCCGCATGGTGATCGGCCAGACCCGGGGCCGGCGCATGGTGACGGCGGGCGAACTCAAGGGCATCGGCGCCATGGTGGCGCTGCTGCGCGATGCGTTCCAGCCCAATCTCGTGCAGACCATGGAGCACACGCCGGCCTTGGTGCACGGCGGGCCGTTCGCCAATATCGCCCACGGCTGCAACAGCGTGATCGCCACCCGCAGCGCCCTGGCGCTCGCCGATTACGTCGTCACGGAAGCCGGCTTCGGCGCGGATCTCGGCGCGGAAAAATTCATGGACATCAAGTGCCGCCAGGCGGGCCTTGCCCCCGACGCGGTGGTGGTGGTCGCGACCATCCGGGCGCTGAAGATGCACGGCGGCGTCGCGGTGAAGGAACTCAACGGCGAGAATCTCGCCGCCGTGCACACCGGCATCGACAATCTGGTGCGCCATGTGGAGAACATGCGCGGCTTCGGCGTGCCGGTGGTGGTGGCGCTGAACCGCTTCACCTCCGACACCCCCGGCGAGGTGGAGGTGGTGCGCTCCACCCTCGCCGCGCTCGGCGTCAATGTGCACGTGTGCACCCATTGGTCGGACGGCGGCGTCGGTGCGGAAGCCCTGGCGCACGAGGTGGTGGCGCTCGCCGCGCGCCCGAACGCGTTCAGCCCGCTCTATCCCGACGACATGCCCCTGGCGCAGAAGATCGAAACCGTGGCGAAGCGCATCTACCACGCCGGCGGCGTGAGCTTCAGCGCCACCGCCGCCGCGCGCCTCGCGGAATTGGAGGCGGCGGGCTTCGGCCGCCTGCCGGTGTGCATGGCGAAGACGCAATACAGCTTCTCCGCCGACCCGAAGGCGCGCAACGCGCCGAGCGACCACATCCTGCCGGTGCGCGAGGTGCGCCTTTCCGCCGGCGCCGGCTTCGTGGTGGCGCTGGCGGGCGACATCATGACCATGCCGGGCCTGCCCTCGGTTCCGGCGGCCGAGCACATCTTCGTGGATGCGCACGGCGTCATCGGCGGGCTCTCCTGAGAGACCGCCGTCCCGCGCCCTACCCCCGCGAAAGCCCCTGCGCCTTCAAGGCTTCGAGATAGGCCGCGAAGCGCTGCTCCTGCTCCAGGCCCAGCGTGCGCAGCAGCGGCCAGGTGTAGAGCCCGGTGCCGTGGCCGTCGTCGAAGCCGAGTCGCACCGCATAGCTGCCCACCGGCTCCACCGCGACGATGCGCACCGCGCGCTTGCCGGGCACGGTGATCTTCTCGTGCGGCGCGTGGCCCTGCACCTCCGCCGAAGGGCTTTCCACCCGCAGATATTCGGCCGGCAAGGTGAAGCTGGAGCCATCGTCGAAGCTCACCTGAAGGGCATGCTTGTCGTGGATCAGCCGCACTTCCGTGGGCCATATCTCCGGCGCGGCCGGGTCGGCGGATGTCATGTCGCTCTCCTCTCGCGGCCCGTGTCGCGGCTATGATCGCCGGGGCCTATGATTTGGTGCCTCGCATACGATATAATGGAGGTTCAGGCCGGCGTCAGACCGGCCGGGCATAAAGGCGTGGGGAAGTGGAGCAGAGCGTGAGCCTAGCCTTGAGAGATATCAGCGACCGCGGCAGCGCCGCCGGCAGCGCGCTTTCGCCGCTGGTGGATAGTTTCGGCCGCGCGGTCACCTATCTGCGGGTCTCGGTGACCGACCGGTGCGATTTTCGCTGCGTCTATTGCATGTCCGAGCACATGAATTTCCTGCCCAAGCAGGATCTGCTGACGCTCGAGGAACTGGACCGGCTGTGCACCGCCTTCGTGGCGCGCGGGGTGCGCAAGCTGCGCCTCACGGGCGGCGAACCGCTGGTGCGGCGCGACGTGATGACCCTGTTCCGCTCGCTCTCGCGCCATCTCGACACCGGCCGGCTGGAAGAACTCACCCTCACCACCAACGGCTCCCAGCTCGCCCGCTATGCCGCCGATCTCGCCGCCTGCGGGGTGAAGCGCATCAATGTGTCCATCGACACGCTGGATGCGGAGAAGTTCCGTGCCATCACCCGCTGGGGCGATCTCGGCAAGGTGCTGGAGGGCGTGAAGGCCGCCAAGGCCGCCGGCATGCATGTGAAGATCAATGCGGTCGCGCTCAAGGACGTGAACGAGCACGAGATCGCTGCCATCATGGAATGGTGCCACGGCGAGGGCCACGACCTCTCCCTGATCGAGGTGATGCCGCTCGGCGAAGTGGGCACGGAGCGGGTGGACCAATATCTTCCCCTCTCCCAGGTGCGCGAACAATTGGCCCAGCGCTACACGCTCACCGACATCGATTATCGCACCGGCGGCCCGGCGCGCTATCTGGAGGTGAAGGAGACCGGCGGCCGGCTCGGGCTCATCACCCCGCTGACCCATAATTTCTGCGAGGGCTGCAATCGCGTGCGCGTCACGTGCACCGGCACGCTGTTCATGTGCCTCGGCCAGGAAGATGCCGCGGACCTGCGCGCGCCCCTGCGCGCCTCGCCGGACGACGGGGTGCTCCAGGCCGCCATCGATGCGGCGATCTTCCGCAAGCCCAAGGGCCACGACTTCGTCATCGATCGCACGACCCGCCAGCCCGCCGTCCATCGGCACATGAGCACCACCGGCGGTTAGGAAAGCATTTCCTATTGCGGCACCGGCATGGCGCACCCATGCCTGTGGCGAGGGACTTGACGCTGCGCTCCGCGCAATCGGCAACGGCGCGGAAAGGTCAAATCGGTTAGGTCTTGGGGGCAATGCCCACGAACGAGGCAGAAATGCCGAGCCGCTCCGAGACCGCCCGCGAATTCGCCAGCTCCGCCGCCCGCGCGGCGCGACAGCCCCGCCCCGCGGGAGACGCGGCATGAGCTTGCGCCTGATGTCTCCCACCATGCGCGGCATCGCGGCCATGATCGCCGCCATGATGCTGTTCATCACCAACGACATGATGCTGAAGCTCGCCACCCAGCATCTGCCCGTGGGCGAGGTGCTGGGCGTGCGCTCGGTGTTCGCCACCCTGTTCGTGCTCGGCCTGCTGGCCGCCACCGGCGAGTTGCGCCATGCGCTGGGCGCCTTCAAGCCCAAGGTGATCGCCCGTTCCAGCCTCGATTCGGCGACCACTTTCATCTATGTGATCGCGCTGGCGGTGCTGCCCATCTCCACCACCACCACCATCTATATGGCGGCTCCGCTCATCACCACCGCGCTTGCGGTGCCCCTGCTGGGCGAGAAGGTGGGGCTGAAACGCGCCATCGCCATCGCCATCGGCTTCTCCGGCGCGGTGATCGTCGCCCATCCCGACCCGGCGACCTTCTCCCTGTTCGCCATCCTGCCGCTGATCGCCGCCACCTGCGGGTCGCTGCGCGACATCGTCACCCGCGGCATCGGCGCCAATGTGCCGGGCGGCGTGGTGGTGCTCTCCAGCACGGTCGCGCTCGGCGTGACCGGCGCCGCGTTCGCGGCCTGGGAGCCCTGGAGCGTCCCGACGCTCGCCGGCGGCGCGCTGATCGTCGCGGCCGGCGCCACCTTCGCCTTCGGCAACCTGCTGCTGGTCTATGCGTTCCGCCACGCCCCGGTGCAGGTGGTTTCGCCGCTGCGCTATGTGATGGTGCCGGTGGCGCTGATCTACGGCTATTTCATCTTCGGCCATGTGCCGGACAGCTGGGCCACCATCGGCACCATCCTGGTGGTGGGCGCCGGGCTCTATTCGATCCAGCAGGAAGCCGCGCGCAGCCGCAAGGCGGACCGGGACGCCGCGGCGCTCAAGGCATCGCAGGCGGCGGCCACGGCCGCCCCAGTGATGCCGCCCGTCGCCTCGCCGATCCCGGCGGCTGCCGGCAGCGCCGTCGCGGCCCGCCTTTCGCCCCCGGCCAATGACGATGCCCCGCCCGCCAAGGCCCCCAAGGGCGGCGCGCCCCAGCCCGCCGCCATCACCCGCGAGTGCCCCCACTCCTAAAGCGGAGCATCGTCCTGCACGGGCCTGTCCCGTGCATCCACGCGGCACCATTGGTGCCGGCGTTCCAGGCCCACGCCAACGGCCCGGCGTGGATTGCATGTTGCGTCTGCCCGTCCTGTTAGGATGGGGACGCCGGCGGGCACTCCGATGCGTGGACGGGTCTGTCGACCGTGGTCATCTCGGACCCGCCGGCGTTTCGGTCGCACACGCGTACGGGAGTTGGGGGCTTTCGCCCGAATGCAATCCGGCGTGCAGACCACCGCTCAAACATGCCGGAGGGTGCCATGGACGGCAAGCTCTACATCGGGATCGACGTGTCCAAGGACTGGCTCGACATCGCGAGCCACGATGGCGGGCAAGCCGTTGGACGGGGCCTGCGCATTGCCAATACCCCGGCGGCCGTGGCGGCTTGGAGCGACACCCTCGAACCGGCTCAGATCGGCCTGGTCGCCTTCGAGCCCACCGGCGGGTACGAACGGGGGCTGCGCCAGGAGTTGGTCGCAGCCAAGCTGCCGTTCGTGCGTGTCCACCCCAATGAAGTGGGGGCTTTCCGCACCCGCTGCGGCGTCAAAGCTAAGACCGATGCCCGCGATGCCCTGTTGTTGGCTGAGTTCGCCGCGCGCGAACTCTCCCGCCGCGCGCTGGGGTGCTGTGTGGAAGGAGACCTTGCCTTGCGCGAAATGACCGTGCACCGCCGCCAGCTTGTGGATCTGCTGCAGGCCGAGCGGTGCCGCGCCGCCATTGCGCAGGCTGAAGCGGTGCGCGCCGACATAGCCGCGATCGTCGGCGCACTCGCAGCCTCCCTTGATGCCATCGAGGCGGCGATTGCCGAGCGCATCGCTGCCAATGCGGAGTTGGCCCAGCGAGCGGCAAACTTGCGCACACTGAAAGGCATCGGCCCGGTGACAGTTCATACCCTGATCGCTGAACTGCCAGAGCTGGGCATTTTGACCGGCAAGGAGATCGCTGCCCTGGTTGGCCTTGCGCCCAGAAATCGCGAAAGCGGCAAGCGCTCCGCTCGCGCCACCACAGGCCACGGACGACCCGGCGTCCGCCGCGTGCTGTTCAACGCAACTCGGTCCGCCATCCGCTGGAACGGCGTCATGCGAGACTTCTACCAGCGCCTCGTCACGCACAATAAGCGACCGGGGAAGGTCGCTCTAACCGCAGTCATGCGTAAACTGCTCGTCACTCTCAACGCCATCGCCCGCGACAACCAGCCATGGGCTCATTCCGGCACTTGACGCCCATCACGGGAGATGGCCGGGACGGGCCCGGCCATGACGACCGGCAGACGAAGACGATTGCGCACACCTGCCGTAAGGAGCCGCGGGTCTGCGCCGCCCTCACTCATAGGCGAGCGCCGCCACGGGATCGAGCCGCGAGGCCTTGCGCGCCGGCAGATAGCCGAACAGCAGGCCGGTGAGAAAGGCGCAGCCGAACGCCAGCAGGGGCGGCCCGGCGGAGAACGCCACCTGCGCCCCGAAGGCCTTCAGCAGCAGCGCGGTGCCGAGCCCCAGCACCACGCCCACCAGCCCGCCGGCGCCGCAGATCACCAGCGCCTCGGTGTTGAACTGGAGCATGATGTTGGCCCGCCGCGCGCCGGTCGCCATGCGGATGCCGATCTCGCGCGTGCGCTCGGTGACGCTCACCAGCATGATGTTCATCACCCCGATGCCGCCCACCAGCAGCGAGATCGCCGCCACCGAGCCCAGCAGGCGGGTCAGCGTGTCGGCGGTGGCGGTGGCCATCTCCAGGATCGAGGAGGTGTTGCGGATCTGGAAATCCTCGGCGCGATGGCGCTGGCGCAGCAGCACGGAAATCGCCTCCTGCGTCTCGTCGATGCGCGCCACATCCTCCACCGCCACCGTGACGGCGCCGAGGAATCTGCGGCCGAACACCCGCATGAAGGCGGTCGAGATGGGCATCAGGACGAGATCGTCCTGGTCCATGCCGAAGGCATTCGCGCCGCGCGGCGCCAGCACACCCGCCACCTCGAACGGCACGTTCTTGATGAGGATGTAACGGCCCACCGGGTTCGCCACACCGGCGAACATCACCTTCGCCACGGTCGCGCCGAGCACCACCACCGGCGCATAGCCCTCCACGTCGGCATCCGTGAACATGGCGCCGTCGCGCATGGCCCAGTCGCGCGCGGCGGTGTAGCCGGGCCCGGTGCCCTGGATCTGCGTCGCATAATCGATATTGCCGACGCGCACCGTGGCGGTGGTGGAGCGTTCCGGCGACACCGCCAGAACATTGGGAATGTCGGCCGCGATGGCGAGCGCATCCTCATAGGTCAGCGAGGCGTTGGCGCCGGTGGAGCGCACCCCCGGCGCCCCCGGCCGCACCACCAGCAGATTGGTGCCCATGGAGGCGATGCGGTCCAGCACCGCCTGCTTGCTGCCCTGGCCGATCGCCAGCATGGCGATCACCGCCGCCACCCCGATGATCACGCCGAGCAAGGTCAGCAGGGTGCGGAACAGATTGGCGTGCATGGAGCGGAACGCCATCTTCACCGCCTCGCCGAGGTCGGGCAGCAAATGGTTGCGCACCTTCATGCGATGGCTCGCGAGCGGCGGCGGCGCCGGCGGCGGGGCGGTGCGCTCATCGGAGACGATGCGCCCGTCCTGGAGACGGACGACCCGGTCCGCATGGGCCGCCACCTGCGGATCATGGGTGATCAGCAAGATGGTGCGGCCCTCGCGGTTGAGGTCCTTCAGCAGGCGCAGCACCTCTTCGCCCGAATGGCTGTCGAGCGCGCCCGTGGGTTCGTCGGCGAGGATCACCGGCGCCTCGTTCATCAGCGCGCGGGCGATGGAGACCCGCTGCTGCTGGCCGCCGGAGAGCTGGGACGGGCGATGGCCCGCCCGTTCCGCGAGCCCGAGCCGCGCCAGCAGGGCCTTGGCGCGGGAGAGCCGCTCCGCCTTGGGACGGCCGGCATAGATGGCCGGGATCTCCACATTCTCCTCCGCCGAGATGGCGGGCAGCAGATTGTAGCGCTGGAACACGAAGCCGAAGGTGCGGCAGCGCAGCGCCGCCAACTCGTCCGCGTCCAGTTCCGCGATGTCGCGGCCGAGCACGCGATAGCTGCCGCGATCCGGCCGGTCCAGGCAGCCGATGATGTTCATCAAGGTGGACTTGCCGGAGCCGGACTGGCCCATGATGGCCACATATTCGCCCGGCCGGACGGCGAGCGAGATGTCGTCCAGCGCCCGCACCACGCTCTCCCCGCTCGGATAGATGCGGCTGACGTGGGCGAGGTCGAGCACCGGCGCGTCCGCGCCTTCGCCCGAGGGCGCGGGGATATCCGCGCAAGGGGCGGCCGCGGCCGCGCCAAGGGGTCCTGCCGGAGCGCCGGCGCGCGCCTCGATGCTCAAAACGGCGCCGGGGGCATGCCGGGGCCGCGCGTCACGCGCTGCGCCGAGGGATCGGCCGAGGTGACGACCAATTCGCCTTCCTTGAGCCCTTCGGTGATCTGCACCTGGCTGCGGCTGGAAAGGCCGGTCTTCACGGCGCGGGTCTGCACCTCGCCGTTCACCAGCACGCGGACGGTGGCCTCGTTGCGCGCCTCGCGCCGGCCGCCGCCGCGGGCCACCGGGCGCACCGCGCTCGGCGGCACCAGCAGCGCATCCTTGGCGCCGCCGAGCATGAAGAACACCTGCGCGCTCATGGAGGTCATCAGCAGCCGCTCGGGGTTCGGCACGTCGATCAGGACGTTGTAGAGCACCACGTCGTTCACCGTGTCGGGCGTGGGCAATATCTGCACCACCTTGGCCGTGAAGCGCCGGTCCGGCATGCCGAGGGTGGTGAAATACACCTCCATGCCGACCTTCACCTTGGGAATGTCCGCCTCGGCCACCTGCGCCCACACCTGCATGGTGTCGAGATCGGCGACGCGCAGGATGATGGGCGCGGTCTGGTTCGCGTTCAGCGTCTGGCCCTCCACCGAAGTGATGGAGACCACGGTTCCGCCGATCGGCGCGAAGATCTTGGTATAGCCGAGATTGGCGATATCGCCGTCCAGGGTCGCCTGGGTCTGCTTGATCTGGGCCTCCAGCGCCGCGATCTTGGCTTCGCCGATGCGCACGGTGGCGGCGGCGGCGTCCGCCGTGTCCTGGCTCCCGGCCTTGACGGCGAGCAGGCGCGAGGCGCGGTCGTCGCGCAGCTTGTCGAGGTCGAGCTGGGCGCGCTGCTGGGCGAGCTGGGCCTTCAGATTGTCGAGCTGCGCCTGGTCGCCGATCACCTTGGTCTGGTAGACAGTGGGATCGATCTGCGCGACCTGCTGGCCCTTCTCAACGCCGTCGCCGATGGCCACCATGACCTTGCGCAGCTGGCCGGACACCTGGGTGCCCACGTCCACATAGGTCTTGGGCTTGATGGTGGCGAGCGCGGTCACCGTCTGCTCGATGTCGCCGCGCACCACCGGCACCGTGGCGAGGCCCGGTGTCGCGGTCGCGCCGGTGAGGCCGTAGGCATAATAGCCGCCCGCCGCCGCCAGCGCCGCGAGCGCCCCCGCGATCCACCAGGCGCGCCGCGCGCGCCGCTTGCCGGCAGGTGGCGCGAACACCCCCGCCTCTTCCGATTTCTGAAGCATCACCAATCCGCCACGCGGCCCCAAACCCGACTTCAGGCAGGATAAACGGCAGGTGACGTTAGGTTCAGTGAATTCCCTGTAACGTTAGGGCAGAAACGTTTCCGCGTATGTCCGAACGCCTCAGCTTTGGCGGGGGCGATAGGTGCCGGTCTGCGGATCGCGCACCAGCACCTGGACCTTGTCCTGCTCCGCCTGCGCGGCGGCGGGACCTTGGCCGCCGGCCGCGCGATGGGCATCCATGGTCTCGCTGACGCGCCGCCCCTCGCGCGCCAGGAACCGCGCCGCAGCCACCGCGCCCACGGCGCCGAGAAGCACGATCAGAAACGCAGGCATGGCCTTTCCCCTTGCTTGACGATCACAGCCCGTAGCGCGCCCACAGGGCCCGTTCTTCCGCAACGCCCGCGAGCCCCTGGGCGAGCCCGGCACCGGCGGCGCCGGCGGAGGGGAGCGCACTGCCCACCCCCGGCACGCGCCGGCCGAGCCAGCCGCCCGGCGCCGTGACGAGGGGCGTGCGCACCGCGCGCCCGTAACGCGCCTGGAGAATCTCCCGCAGATCGCCGATGCCGTCCGCGAGCCCGAGCGAGAGCGCCTGCGCGCCCGCCCAGAACTCGCCGGAAAACAGCATCTCGTCCTCGCCCGACAGCACCGGGCCGCGCCGCCGACGCACCAGGTCCGCGAACATCTGGTGGATCTCGCGCTGCAGGGCCTTCAGGCGCTCCACATCCTCTTCCCGCTCGGGCTGGAAGGGGTCGAGCATCATCTTGCGGGTGCCGGCGGTGTGCACGCGCCGCTCGACGCCGATGCGCTCGATCAGCTTGTCGAAGCCGAAGCCGGCGGAAATGACGCCGATGGATCCCACCACCGAGGACGGATCGACGAAGATCTCGTCCGCCGCGCAGGCGATCATATAGCCGCCGGAGGCCGCCACATCCTCGACGAAGGCGAAGACGTGCTTCTCCTTTTCCTCCGCCAGCGCACGGATGCGCTTGTGGATGAGGTGGGACTGAACCGGCGCCCCGCCCGGCGAATTGATGATGAGCGCGACCGCGGGCGCCCTCTTCACCGCGAACGCGCGCTCCAGGGTCTTGGCGACCCCGGCGAGCGTGAGGCTCTGCTGGAACGGCGCGTTCATGCCGATGGTGCCGGAGAGGCGGACCACCGGCACCGTCGTCAGGTCATCGCGCCAGCGGGCGGGCAGAAGGCGGCGAAAGCCGCTTTGCAGGGAGGCAAGAAAGGAATCGTCCATGAACACCTGTGTCGGGGCACATTCCGGTGAATTCATGGTGCGCGGTCGCGCCAGCAAGGGCAATCGCCCGTGTTGCCGCAAAGACGGGTCAACGGCATTCGATGCGGGCGGTGAAATTCTTGGCGAGATCGGCAACGGCGGACGGCTCTAACGCCTTGTCTTTGAGGTCGGATCGGGTCTCGATGCCGTTGGCGTCGAGGAAGTTCTGGGCAATCGCGCTCTTGATGGCGAAATTGACGTTCTGCGGTATATCCTTAATAGCGGAGGCGACCACCAGCGCATCGAGCTTCGACACCACAACGCCCACGATATTGCCCTTTTGATCCAGCACCGGCCCGCCGCTATTGCCGGGCTGCACCGGCGCGGAGATCTGGAGCATGCGCGTGTCGTCCGAGAGGCCGGCGGCGGCCGTGATGTTGCCGACCGTGAAATTGCCATTGCTGGCCAGCAGGCGCGAGAGCGGAAAGCCGAACACAAACACGCTGTCCCCGACGCGTGGACGTGGATTCAAGGCCGGCACTTCCTTCGGCGCGGCATCCACCTTGAGCAAGGCGAGATCATTCGTCGCGTCGCGCGCGATCAGCTGGGCGGGACGCGCGGCATCACCGACCGCCACCACTTTGAGCGCCTTGCAGCCCTCCACCACATGATTGTTGGTCAACATGTATCCGCGTTCGGACACGAAGAAGCCGGTGCCGGAGCTCTTCGGCTCGTCGGATTTAGAGCCATCCCGCCCCGTATTGCCCGCGGCTTCGGCGGGGCGCCCTTCCGCGCGCGCCGCGACGGCCAGATCCTTCTGGCAATCGAGCAGCGCCTCGATCGCCGCCATGGAGCCGGACAGTGAAAGCTGAGCGATGGTCTTACGACCATAAATCACATAAAGCGCGCCGGCGCGGGCTATATCCACTACGAATTCGCGGACCAGATCCTCCGCAAGCAGAGCGTTTTCGCGGGCCAATTGAACCCCCTTGAAATCGCCCCGCCAGCGGCCCTCGCCCCGTGCCGTCAGCTGCAATTCATACTGATCGCCGGGAACGATCGATTTCCACTTGGGATTGGAAAGGCCGAAGAAGGCCTTGCTCTTGGTGCTGCCGAAGCCCATCCAGACCGTCGTGCGGTCTTCATAGGTGGCGGCGGCGATGCAGCCGCCCATGCCGGTGCTGAGCCCGATGGTCCAGCCTCTAGTCTTGCCGATCACCTCATCGATATTGAGGGCGGCCCCTGCCTGCGCCTGCCCCGCTCCCCCGGCCCAGCCGAGCCAGAGCACAGCGAAGAGGGCGATCCAGCGCGCACGATCGCGGACCCACCGGAGCACGGCGCGGCTCACGGCTTACTCGCGGTCGGGATCGAGCCGCCTTTGCCGGCGAACGGATCTTCATCGACCGCCGCAACATCCGCAACGGGCGCGGATTTCGACTTCTGGGTCTTGGCCTTCGCGGATTTCGGCTTTTTCGGCGCAGCGGTGCCCGCCCCTGCCATGGCGCCGAGCATCGCCGCGCCCATGACGGCGCCCATGACGCCAAGCGCAGTGCGGCGCGCATCCGCATAGGCCGGGGCATGCATCATCGGCGAGACGCCGAGAACGAAAGCTAAGGCAACGACTTTCCCGCACTTCCACTTCAAGGGGTTGCTCTTCGACATGGCTCTCGCCCCCGCCCAGCTGGCCACACATATGCTGAACGGAATGATAGCGACGGCCCGGACGCCACGTAAGGGACTTCTTCGGGGTTGCAGAATATTTCCACCGCATCCAGATCCGGATCCGCTCACGCCAGCAGCGCCTGCCCCTCCCGCAACACCGCCTCGGCCTCGAGTGTGGGGGCGCCGTCCGCCCCGGCGAGGATCAGGCCGGGCAGGATTGCCGGCGCGGTGCGGCGGCCCTTGATGGCGCGGGCGATCAGCCGCACCGCCGGCGCCTCGGGCCGGGGATGGACCGGCAGCAGCCGCACGGCGCCGAGCCGGCCCTCCAGTGCCGCGAGTAGCGTGGAAAGATCCTCGGGCCGCAGGATCATGGCGAGCGTGCCGCCCGGCGCGAGGCAGCGATAGGCGGCCGTCGCCCAATCCCTCAACGTGTGCGACTGCGCCATGTGCGCCCGCGCGCGGCCCGCATCGGGCGAGGTCTGGTGGGCGTCCGTGGCATTGAACGGCGGGTTCGCCAGGACAAGATCGAGGCTTTCGGCCAGGGGAAGCGGCGGCCCGCCGGGACGCGCGAGGGCGAGAACATCGGCGCACACCACGGCGCAGCGCGCCGCGAAGCCGTTCGCCGCCGCGTTCCGCCCGGCGAGGTCGGCAAGCGCCGGATCGATCTCCACGAGCACCGCCTCGGCATGCGGCAGGCGCAGCAGAGCGGCGAGGCCCGCGCTGCCCACGCCGGCGCCGAAATCCGCGAGGCGGCGGGTCTCGCGCGGGGCGGCGGCGGCGAGCAGGATGGCGTCATGGCCGACGCGATGGCCCTTTTCCGGCTGGCACAGCACGAGCCGCCCGCCCAGCACGCGGTCCTGTGTCACAGCGGGTGGCAAATGCTCGGGGCTCATGCGGCGCAGCCTAAGGCGCATCCCCCGTTCGGGGGAACGGGCAAACACCCCATCTCATTGTTCAGGCGCGTTTTCTTTACGTAAACCGGCATCCGCGTCGCGCACCAACGCGCTAGTCGCACAGCACGTCGCCGAGGCCCGCATCTCGCAGCAGGCGGCGCCCCTGCGCGAGATCCTCGTCCAGCACCAGGACCCGGCGGGGAATGACGCCGATGGAGCCTTCGAGCGCGCTCACATAGCTGTCCGCGACCATATGGCCGATATCGGCGGCGGTCAGCAGCGCCTCGATGGCGGAAATCAGCACCAGATCATTGGTCCGCACCAGATCGCGCATCAATTCTCCGTCGGATTTGCGCCGCGGCGGCGTTCCGGGTACGCCTCACGCTTGCACGGCACCCTCCGCCATCCCTATGGTGCCGCCCACAGAATGACAAGCGGGAGCGTTTCTTGGCCGTCGTCCTTCCGTTCGAGCCGACCGATCCATCCATCGACGCCCTCGTCCGCCTCGTGAAGGGGGACATGGAGCGCGTGAACGCCACCATTCTGGCCCGCACCGGCTCGGACGTGGCGATGATCCCCGAAGTGGCGAACCACCTCATTTCGGGCGGCGGGAAGCGGCTGCGCCCCATGCTGACCCTCGCCTGCGCCGCGCTCAGCGGCTATCGCGGCGAAGGCCATGTGAAGCTCGCCGCCTCGGTGGAGTTCATGCACACCGCCACCCTGCTGCATGACGATGTGGTCGACGAAAGCGACATGCGGCGCGGCAAGCTCGCCGCCCGCAAGCTCTGGGGCAATGAGGCGAGCGTTCTGGTGGGCGACTTCCTGCTCGGGCAGGCGTTCAAGATGATGGTGGAGGTGGGCTCGCTCCAGTGCCTCGACATCCTCTCCAATGCCGCCTGCGTGATTGCCGAGGGCGAGGTGATGCAGCTCGCCGCCGCCAAGAACACCGAAACCTCCGAAGACGATTATCTCGCCGTGATCCGCGGCAAGACGGCGGAATTGTTCGCCGCCGCCTGCGAGGTCGGGGCGGTGCTGGGCGCGCGCCCGAAGCCGGAGCAGAGCGCCTGCCGCTCCTACGGCATGAATCTCGGCATCGCCTTCCAGCTCGTGGACGACGCGCTGGATTATGGCGGCAGCCAGGCCAAGCTCGGCAAGAATGTCGGCGACGACTTCCGCGAGGGCAAGATCACCTTGCCGGTGGTGCTCGCCTTCCGGCGCGGCGATGCGCAGGAGCGCGCGTTCTGGCAGCGCAGCCTGGAGCAGAATGCCTGCGACGATGCCCAGCTCGACCAGGCCATCGGCCTGCTCACCAAGCATCGGGCGCTGGTGGATACCATCGAGCGGGCGCGCCATTATGGCGCCATCGCCAAGGACGCGCTCGCCCTGTTCCCGCCGGGCGGGGCCAAGGATGCGCTGATGGAAGCCGTGGATTTCTGCATTTCCCGCGCCCACTGAGGCGCGCGGCCCTCTGGCGCGGGCGGCGCCCGGCAGCCGGAGCGGGCCGCGCCGGCGTCACAGGGCCGTGAAACACGGCGCCCCCGTCGCGCGCCGCTGAAAACGCGGTTCCGCGCGCCCCGTGCGGGTGGCAGGATGATACTATGTCGGAGGACATGGGGCCGCGCGATTCATGACAACCGTCTATGCTCCGGTCGGGGATTCGAGCTTCCTCGACACCAATGCGTTCCAGCTCGCCACCGACCAGCAATTCGCCGACGCCCGTGCCGGGCTCAACACCGCCGGCATCTTCGGGTCGCTGTTCGGCGCGACCTCGGTCACCGACGCGACCGGCACCGCCCCGCTGCTGAACGTCGCCCTCACCCTGAACCGCACCGTTCCCGACCAGCAGGTCGAGGCCCTGCTGAACAGTCCGTGGGCCGAGCGGCAGCTCGCCCTTGCCGACCAGGCGAGCGTCTGGAACACCTATGGCGCGGATCCGGCGGTCTACCAGTCGGTGCTGAACTACATCACCGATCCCGCCAACGGCCTCGGGCCGGGCGCGCTGCTGACCGGCGCCGACTACATCTCCTCCGCGCAGTCGCGCACCATCTGGCTCCAGCTCACGCCGAGCCAGTTCGGGGCGCTGTTCGGCACGCCGATGCTCAAGGTGGACGTTTCCGGCGGCGCGCCCTTCATGGCCTGGAGCGGCAATCTCTCCCTGCCCGCGGCGATCTCCGCCAATGTGGCCGGCCTGTGGGTGGACCAGAACATCATCGTCGAGACCCCGGCGGTGGCCTCGGGCGTCGGCACCTATACGCCGCAAGAGGGCTATCAGGGCACCGGAAACGGCGGCATCGAGCAGACCTCCGCTCCCTCGGTGATCGGCGACACCTATAATTTCCCGCCCCACGGCACGCACACGCCGGCGATCGCGCTGATCGAGCCCGGCATCCAGGACCCGGCGGCGCTGCTGAGCGCGCTCAACGCCTACCGCCAGTCGCTGAATCTCGCGCCGCTGACGGCGGAGCAGTTCCAGGTGCTGCCGGGGGCCGATCCCTCCGCCGGAGCCGGGGTGATCGAGGAAACCGCGCTCGACATCTCGGTGGTGGCCGCCGCCGCGCCAAACAGCACGCAACTCCTCTACAGCTTCTTCGGCGGCACGCATTTCACCGCCTATCAGCAGGCGATCTGGGACTTCGCCAACGATCCGGGCATCCTCACCTCGTCCTTCCCGGAATATGCCCAGGCGAGCCCGGATTCGCCCTTCTACCAGGCCTATAGCGACCTGCTGACCGACGGCGCGCTGCGCAACATGTCGATCTTCCTGTCCTCGGGCGACGGCGGCTCGCAGGATCAATACGGCAACGGCATGCCCATGGTGCGGCCCTCCCACACGGTCTCCACGGCGATCGTGGTGGGCGGCACCTCCATCAGCACGCTCGCCTCGGCCCAGTCCGACCCGACGCTCGCGACGGGCGACCCCGCCACCGACCTGGTGGCGCAGGTGATGACGCCCGATCCCAATCTCGACCTGCTGATGGCGATGACCGCCGCCGGGCTGAAGACCTTGCCCACCAACATGGTGGCGAACAACGACCAGACGCCCACCGACCCGCTGATCCGCCTGTTCGAGACCACCTGGAACGCCTATTACATCAATTACAACAAGGACGGCCTCGGCACGTTCGACCCGGGCTATACGTCCAACGACGCCAGCAGCGGCGGCGTGGACATCACCCAGGGCACGCCCGCCTACCAGACCGACTTCGGCCTTACGCCCACCAGCACCATGGGCACCGTCGCGCAGGCCGGACGCGGCTCGCCGGACGTTTCGGCGCTCGCCTCGGGCAATGCCTATTATTTCGTGCTGAACAATTATTACGTCGTCGACCCCGCGCCCGAGAACCTGACCCAGGGCGATGGCGGCACCAGCGCCGCGACGCCGCTCTGGGCCTCGCTCACCGCCCAGATCGACGCGATCTTCCACAACCAGGGCCTGCCGCGTCTCGGCTATTACAACGACCTGCTCTATATCGCCGCCGCCATCGCGCCGGGATCGTTCAACGACATCTCGCTGGGCGACAACATCTCCACTTATTACCAGGTGCCGGAAGGCACCCCCGGCGCGGTCTACGACAAGGCGTCGGACACCTATGTCATCCCCACCGGCCTCGGCTTCGACGCCGAGACGGGCTATGATTATACCACCGGGCTGGGCTCGCCCAACGGGCTGCTGCTGGCGCGGGCGCTCACCGCCATCGCCCATACGGAGTTTCATTCCGAGGCGCCGCCGGTGCTCGGCATCCTGGATGCCACCCATGCCGTAAGCGATGCGGCCCAGACCTTGCTGGTGCAATCCTCCGGGCTGGACGGCAGCTTCGCCCTCTCCGTCGGCGGGCAGAGCGTCACGGGCATGGGCGGCGGCGGGGATCTGGCCTGGACCAGCCGGCTCGCCCAGCAATCCCTGCAAAGCGATTTCGATCCCGCCCTCGTGCGCGCGTTCGACGGCATCGCCCAGGCGACGCCCGGCTCGATCCATGCGGCGAGCGGCGCCGCCCTCTCCGCCTCCGCGGGCGGCGACGCGCTGGCCTTGTATCAGGCCGCGCTGACCTCGGCCTTCGGCTTCGCCTCCTTCGGCACCCAGGACGGCAGCGTGACCCTCGCGCGCCCGGTCGCCATCGCCGACACGGCCGGCGGCGCCGATGACCAGCACGCGGTGGTGCGCGTGCGCCAGAACGGCGCCGACGAGACCCACCTCACCCTCTACAAGGTGGACGACCTCAACGGCGACATCGGCGCCCTTGCGCCGGGCTCGGCCGGCTATGCCGAGGCGGCGCAGGCCCGCGCCTATCACACCGTCGACGGCCAGACCGCCATCGACAGCCCGGGCTGGGGCAATTATGCCCAGACCGAGATTTCCGGCGTCAATGCCGGCGACATCATCGCCATGAAGCTCACCAACGGCGCCAACACCTTCTGGGCGTTCGCCCAGGCCAACGAGCAGGTGGGCGGGGCCGGGGTCACCCATCTGTGGAGCTACGGGCTCAACACCTGGGGCTGGGAGGATCTCGCGGGCGGCGGCGACCGCGATTACAATGATTTGATCGTGCAGCTGGACTTCACCAGCACGAGCGGCGACGGCTGGCTGATCTGAGCGCTCAGCCGCGCGGGCCGAACACGATCACCGCCGCGCCGGCGAGGCACAAGCCGGCGCCGATGGCGTCGAACCGGTCCGGCCGCACGCCCTCCACGCCCCACATCCAGGCCAGCGAGCCGACGATATAGATGCCGCCATAGGCGGCAAACGCCCGGCCGGCGGCGGCCGAATCCACCAGCGTCAGCGCGCCGGCGAAGACCGCGAGGCTCGCGAAGCCCGGCACCAGCCACCAATGCGAACCATCGCCGCGCACCACGTGCCAGAAGGCGAAGCAGCCGGCGATCTCGGCGATCGCCGCGACGATATAGGCAAGCAGGGTCATCGCAGCACCGTGGGGCGCACCCACCAATCGGGATGGGCCGCGCTCACGGCCTTGGCGAGGCCGGCGGCATCGCGGCAGGTGTCGGTGAGCGCGAACACGGTCGCGCCCGAGCCGGACATGCGCACGAACCGGGCGCGGGGATCTGCGTGCAACATGGCCCTCACGCCCAGGATCTGCGGCGCCACGATCTGCGCCGGCGGCTCCAGATCATTGGGGGTGCGGGCGAGAAAATCCAGCAGCGCGGCGCGCCCCGCCGGCACCGTATCCGCATGGGCCGTGCCGGGCAGGTCCTCGCCCGGTTGCAGGCCGAGGGCGCGGAACACGGGCGCGGTCGGCACCGCCACCCGGCAATTCACCAGCACCGCCGGCAACGGCGGCAGATCGAGCGCGGGCGAGAGCCGGTCGCCCACCCCGCGCATCATGCGGGCGCGCGGCGCGAGGCAGACCGGCACGTCCGAGCCCACCACCCGCGCGGCGTCGAGAAGGCGGGGATCTTCCGGATCGAGGGCATTGAGCTGGGCCAGCAGGCGCAAGGCGGCCGCCGCATCGGAGGAACCGCCGCCGATGCCCGCCGCCACCGGCAGGCGCTTCACCAGATGAAACCGCCCGAGCCGCAGGCCGCTGACCCGTTCCCGAAGGGCATCGGCCGCGCGGATCACCAGATTCTCGTCCTGGGGACCGGCGGCCGGCGCCGTGGGTCCCGTGACTTCGAGGCCGAACGCCACATCTGGCGTTAGGGAAAGCAGGTCGGCTGCCCCTGCGAAGCTCACGAGACTCGCGAGATCGTGAAACCCGTCCGCGCGCCGGCGCAGGACGCGCAATGTCAGATTGACCTTTGCCGGAGCGCGCGCCACAAGCTTTTGCATGATTTTGGCTTATGGCGCGCCGGCCCGCGAACCGCAAGCGGCGTCGAAAGACAGAACCGCTGACGTAACTTGCGAGGTTTGTGGAAAGTCGCCATCCTCCCGCCATGTGGCGCGGTTTCTCTCAGCCCCACGCTCCTTCCAGGATTTCTGCCCGGTGAAGATTTCGCTCATTCGCTCGCCCCTGGCCATCGCGGCCGCTTTCTGCGTGTCGTTGATGACGGTGGCGCCCGGCGCCGCACGGGCGGATTTCCCGCCCATCTCCGATGCCACCCTCTCGGGCAGTTACCTCGCGGCGCGCCTCGCCGGCTCGGAACGCGACACCGAAGCCGCCGTGGCCTATCTGCGCGCGCTGCTCAAGCTCGATCCGCGCAATGACGAGGTGGTGGAACGCGCCTTCTTCGCCATGCTGGTGGACGGCGACGTCGAAGAGGCCATGCCGCTCGCCGACCGTCTGGTGAAGGTGGACCGCTCGCACCGCATCGCCCGCCTCGCCCTGGCGACGCGCGCCATCAAGGCCGGCAAATACACCACCGCCCGGACCAATCTCTCCCTGTCTGTGCGCGGCCCGATCGGCGATCTCACCGCCACCTTGCTGGCCGCCTGGACCATGGTGGGCTCCGGCACGCCCAAGGCCGGCGTCGAAATGATCGACCGCCTGCAGGGGCCGGATTGGTACGCCAGCTTCAAGAACCTTCATGCCGGGCTGATCCTCGACGTCAGCGGCAACAAGAAGGAAGCCGGCAAGCGCCTCGAACTGGCGATGAAGACCGAGCCGGTCACGCTGCGCGCGATCGACGCCTATGCCCGCTGGGCCTCGCGCAATGGCGAGACCGAGGCGGCCATCGCGGCCTATAAGAATTTCGACAAGCTGATGCCGCGCCACCCGCTGGTGGAAGCGGCGCTGGCGGAGCTGGAGGCGGGGCGCCAATTGCCGCCGCTGGTGCGCACCCCGCAGGAGGGGGCGGCCGAGGTGCTCTACGGCCTCGGCGCGGCGCTCGCCCGCCAGGGCGGCGAGGACCTCGCCCTGGTCTATCTGCAACTCGGCCTGTGGCTCGATCCCGACCACCCGCTGGCCGGCCTCTCGCTCGCGGACCTCTACGAGCAGCTCAAGCAGCCGGAGAAGGCGATCCAGGTCTATGACAAGATCCCCGCCTCCTCGCCCTTGAAGCGCAATGCCGAGGTGCAGCTGGCGATCAATCTCGACGCCACCGACAAGACCGCCGAGGCGCGCAAGCATCTCGAGGCGCTCATCAAGGCCAATCCGAAGGACCTCGAGGCGCTGGTCGCGCTCGCCGGCATCGAGCGGGGCCGCAAGATGTTCGCCGAATGCGCCGCCACCTACAGCAAGGCCGTCGCGCTGCTGCCGGACCCGACGCGTGCCAATTGGGCGCTGTATTATTTCCGCGGCATCTGCAACGAGCGCAGCAAGAACTGGCCGGCCGCCGAGGCTGACCTGAAGAAGGCGCTGCAGCTCTATCCCGACCAGCCCCACGTGCTGAACTATCTCGGCTATTCGTGGGTCGACCAGGGCACCAACCTGGACGAGGGCATCGCCATGATCCGCAAGGCCGTGGAACTGCGGCCCGACGACGGCTACATCGTCGACAGCCTGGGCTGGGCCAATTTCAAGCTCGGCCGCTATGACGACGCGGTGGCCGACCTGGAGCGCGCGGTGGAGCTGAAGCCCCAGGATCCGGTCATCAACGACCATCTCGGGGACGCCTATTGGAAGGTGGGCCGGCGCCTGGAAGCCACGTTCCAGTGGAACCATGCCCGCGACCTGAAGCCCGAGCCGGAAGACCTCGACAGGATCGTCAAGAAGATCAAGGACGGGCTTGACACCGCCGCGCCCGCAGCCGCCTCCCCGGCCGACGCGCCGGTGAAAAAGGCGGAAGACACCCCCGCCGCCGATGCAAAACCTGTGGATGCCAAGGCTGGTGTGGACATACCTTCGGTGGTTGCGCCCGCGCCGGCCGACGCCCCCAAGGCGGATGCGCCGAATGCCGATGCGCCCAAGCCCGGCGCGCCTGAGACGGGCGGGCAGAAAGCCAATTGACGGCACTCCGCGTGCCGGGTCGCGACCGTCCGGAAACCGGCGGCGCGGCCACGGTACCGGGGCCCGGACAGGGCGCGGCGGGCCCGGGTCTGGCAGTGTTCCTCACATCATGTTATTGATGTGTCGAGGTGATCTGACTTCCAGGTGATATAAAGCGGGGCGTAAGATCCCAGCGTAATGCAAGCAAGGGCTGCCGCAGGGTGGCAAGGGAGACGATAATTGCCGGCGAATGAAACGGAGCGCCTGCAGAGGTGGGTCCTGAACGTCGGATCCGGTCCTGCAACACGCAAGGGGCTTCATTCGGCTTTTCACCGCCCTGAGTGGACCGAGATTCGCCTCGACATCGAGCCGCGCGTCGCGCCCGATATCGTGGGCAGCATGGTTTCCATGCCGCAGATCAAGGACGCCACCTTCGACGCCGTCTGGTCCTCGCACAATGTGGAGCACCTGCACGCCCACGAAGTGCCGCTGGCCATGGCGGAGTTCCGCCGGGTTCTGCGCGGCGACGGGTTTGCCCTGATCACCTGCCCCGATATCGCCAGCATCGCGCAATTGGTGGTGGACGGCCGGCTGGAAGAGGTCGCCTACGTCTCCCCGGCGGGACCCATCACGGCACTGGACATGATGTTCGGCCATTCCGCCTCGGTCGCGGCGGGGCAGACCCATATGGCCCATAACACCGGCTTCACCTTGCGGCGCCTGGCGGACAAGCTGGTGGCCGCCGGTTTCCGGGAAGTGCGCGCCATGAAGGGCGGCGCCTACGACCTGTGGGTGCTGGCCCTCGTCGGCGGCATGGAGCTGGCAAAATCCTGCCTGGCCGGAACGCCGCAGGAAGGGCTGCTGCAAGACCCCCGCGAAATAGCGCCCCGCGCTCGCACCGCCTAGGCCCCGCCCATGGGCCCGCGCCGGTGATCGGGACCGTGGACCAGCCCGCCCCGCGCGCGGGGCCGCAAGCCGCACGCGGATCCCTTCTCCTCGGCCAGAAAGCCGATGCCCTCGAAGCGGCGGCGCGTCCCCTGATCGCGCTTGCGGAAGCCGAGCGCGACGATCGCGCCAAAGCGGTGGACGAGCCGGCCGACCTGCTGCGCCTCGCCCATGCCTATCTGATGCTGGGCCGGCCCGGCGGCGCCCTGCGGGCCGCGCGCCGGCTGATCGCGCTCGATCCGCGCGATGCGAGCGCCGCGGCCATTCTGTTCAGCCACGGCACCGCCGACGAGCGGGAGCAGGCCGCCGCGCGCCTCGCGGGCACCGCGACCGACCCCGGCCTGCGCGGCACCGCCCTGCGCGCCCTGAGGGCGATGGGACACGCCGCATTCGCCCATCTCGAATGGTCCGCCGGGCGCCTGCACGGGTTTGCCACCTGGCCGGCGGGCCTCACGGCGTCCCTGGTCTTCCTCACCCCGGACGGGCAGGAGAGCTGGGCGCTCGACCCGCAGGACGATCATCCCTTTGCCGACCCGTTCGGGCAGGCGGCCGAGATCGACCTTTCCCTGCCGCCGGCGGACGCCCACGTGTTCGTCAGCATCGGCGGGCGGCGATATGGTTTGGTGCGGCAGACCGCGCCGGAGCCGACCCCCGCCCGCCGCGCGCCCGCCCCGCAGGCGGGACAAGGCGAACAGCTGACCATCCTCATTCCGGTCCATGACGATGCGGCGGCAACGCAGCGCTGCATCGAAAGCGTGATGGCGCACCGCCCCGCGATCGACACCCGTATTCTGCTGGTGGCGGACGATCCGCCGGACGAGGCGCTGCGCGCCTATCTGGCGGGGCTTTCGGCGCCCCACCTCGAAATCCTGGACAATCCGCTCAACCTCGGCTTCGTGCGCTCGGTCAATCGCGGGATCGCGGCGATCCCGCGCGGCGACATCCTGCTGCTGAACGCCGATACGGTGCTGCCGGCGCGGTTCGCCGAACGGCTGCGCGCCGCCGCCTATGGTGCCGACGATATCGGGACCGTGGTTCCGCTCTCCAACAACGGGGAGTTCGTGAGCCTGCCGGTGCCGTTCCGCGCCAATCCCCTGCCCGACGCGAACCTGTTGGCGCGCATCGATGCGAGCGCCGAGCGGGCGAATGGCGGCATGGTGATCGACCTGCCGAGCGGCATCGGCTTCTGTCTCTACATCACCCGCCGCTGCCTCGACGATGTCGGCCATCTGTCGGGGGGGTGGGGGCGCGGCTATCTGGAAGATGCCGATTTCTGCCTGCGTGCCCGCGCCTTCGGCTGGCGCAACGTGTGCGCGGCGGATGTTTATGTGGGGCACGAGGGCACGCGCTCCTTCAAGGGCGAGAAGCGCGGCCTCGTGGTGCGCAACCTCAAGCGCCTCGGCGCCGCGTTCCCCGCCTATGAGGCGGCGTGCGGCAGCTTCGTTGCCGCCGATCCCCTGCGCGGCGTCCGCGCCGCCATCGAAGCGGACCTGCCGCCCGACGGCCGCCCCATGCGCCTGCTGGTGCACGGGCCGAGCCTGGCCGACACCGCGGATGCGCTGCTGCACGAGCCTGCCGCAGCCGCAGCGGCGCCGGTGCTGCGGGCCGAGCTGAAGGGCCGCCCCGGCGCGTGGCGCCTGCATCTTTCAGCCGTCGACGGCGGCTTCCCGCAGAATCTGCAATTCGATCTTGCAAGCCGGGACGGCGCTTTCGCGCTCGCCGCCGATCTCGCGCGGCGCCCGCTCGCCCGCATCGAGGTGCTCGGCCATGAAACGCTGCCGGACGAGCTGTGGCGCGTTCTGTGCGGCCTCGGCCTGTCGATCGAGGTCCATGTCCGTGCGCTGCGGGTTCGCCCGGCCGCGGCCGCCCGGCTCTGGCCCGCCTTCGCCGAACCGGCCATCGTCGCCGTGCTGCCGGCCCACGAGCAGATCGAACAGGCGGTGCGCGACCAGCGCCTCGTGCTGCCGTGGAAGGTGCGCAATGCGGCGGGCCCGTTCCGCACCGTCGCGCGGGCAAACGTGCCGCTGAGCGATGCGCCGGTCGGCCTCCTGCTGCCCCATCCGGAGGCGCGCGCCCATGGGCTGGTGCATGCGCTCGCTTTGGCGCTGAAGGCGGCCGGGGCCGGAAATGCGCTGTTCGTTCTCGGCTCCAGCCTCGACGACCGCGCCCTGGGCAGCCTTCCCGAGCTGGTGGCGCTGGGCGCGGTGCAGGCCCATGAGGCGGCGGACCTGATGGCCGCGCTGGAGATCGGCCGCATCGTCATCGCCGACCGCGAGGGGCTCGGCCATCCATTGGCCCTGGCGGCCGGACGCAGCGATCTGCCGTGCGCCTTCTTCGGGGTCGGCCCCGGCGCCCTCGGCGATCTGGTCCTTGCGCCCGACATGACAAATCCCGAAGCTGTCCGGTACATCCTTGGCTGGATCAGGAGCCTGCCCCCGCAATGAATTCCGCCCTGCCTGCCCCATCCGGAACCGTGGAGATCGGCGTGCCCCTGGCGTGCGGCGTGCGGGCGGCGTTCGGCGCCTCGGGCGAGACCGGCTTTTCGGGCTTCGTGGTAGATCCGGAGCACCTCGGGCGGCGCCATGTGATCGAATTGCTGGTGGACGGCGTGCCGATCCAGGTGACGCGCGCGGATCTGTTCCATCCCGTGCTCGCCGAGGCGGGGATCGGCGATGGCTGCTACGGCTTCCAGTTCCTCGTCCCCGCCCCGGTCCATGCCAGCGCCACCCGCTTCGAGGCGCGCCTCGCCAATGTGGAAGAGGTGCTGCCCCTCACCGAGCCGGTCGAACCGGCGGGCGAGGCCGCGCGCGGACAGGTGGAATGGCTCGGCAATCGCAGGTTCCGCGGCTGGGTGCGCCAGCCGGCCTCGGGGGAAGATGCCGCTACGCCGCGCATTCTCGTGGCGGTGGATGGCGATACGGTGATGGATGCGCCGGCGGACCGCTGGAGCGGGGCCTTCGCCGATGGCGTGCTCCAGCCGGTGCGCGGCTTCGATCTGGAACTGCCGGAACGCTTCGCCGACGGGCGGCTGCACCAGGCCGTGTTCACCATCGCCGGCCCATTGACGGGCAATGGGCGGGAGACCGGCGGGGCGCCGGCGTCCGGGAATGGACAGCCGGTGGGCGGCGGGGCTGTGCCCTTCCTCGCCTTCGCCGATCCGTTGCGCGGCCTTCTCGCGGACCGCTTTCCCGAGGATGGGTCGGACAAGCATCCCGAGGCGGTGCGCATCGCGCTGTACGAAAGGTTGTTTCCCCGCTCCCTTCCGTTCACGGAATACGAGGCCTGGTGCGCCGCGCAGCCGCCGGCGCCGGCGCTCGCCCTGCCCGAAGGCGCCGCGCCGGACCAGTTCGCCCTGGTGTTCCTCGGCGAGGACGAGCTGGACGCCTCCTTCGGCGCCCTCCAGGGCGAGGGCGGGCAATGGGTGGGCGGCGCGGTGCCGAGCGACAGCGCCAAGGCGAATTTCGATCCCGCGCCCCTGGCCGCGTTCATGGTCGGCGAGGCGCGGACCTGCACCGCCTTCGCCTTCCTTCCCGCCGGGGCGCGCATCCTGCCCAGAGGACTGGCGCGGATCGCCCAGGCGCTGGCGGACCAGCCCCGCGCCATCATGCTGTTCGCCGACGTGGACGTGGTGGAGGCCGACGGCACCTTATGGCCGCTCGCCTTTCCCGCCGCCGATTACGAGCGCAGCCTGGAGCAGGGATTCGCCGCCCGCTGCTTCGTGCTGCGCACCCCGGCGCTGCGCACCGCCCTCAAGCGCGGGGCCAATTCCATCTTCCGGCTGGCGAATTTCCTCTATGATTTTCATCCGCTCCCGGTCGGCGCCATCGTTCACCTGCCGGGCGCGCTGGCGCGGGTGCCGGCGGCCTGCCTGAAGCGGGGACATGCCGCCCTGAACCGCGCCACGGCCGAGCATCTCGCCGCCACCAGACAGGTCGCCCGCCAGGCGATCGCCATCGGCGAATGCCTGCCCGCCGTGCGCATTGCCCGGGCGCCGCCGCGCGAGCGCGTCGATCTGGTCGTGGACGCCGCCTCCTTTCCCGCATTGGCGGAACGCTGCCTGCGGGCGGCTCTGCCGGCCCTGCGCCGCGTCGAGGGGGAATTGATCCTCATCCTGCCGCCCGGCAAGGTGAACCCGGCCCTGGCGCCGCTGCTCTCCCCCCTGCCCCGGGTGAAGGTGCTGCAACGCGCCAATCCGCGCGGCGCGGAAATCTTCAATGCGGCGGTGGCGGGCGCGGAGGGTCAATCGGTGATCTTCCTGTCCGGCGCCATGGCTCCGCTCAACGAGGATTGGCTCGACGAATTGCGCTGCCGGCTGGAGGGGCGCGACACCGGCGCCGTGGCGCCGCTGGTGATCGATGCGGAGGACAATGTCCGCGACGCGGGCTATGTGCTCGGCCCTCATTTCGATGTGGCGCGCGCCTTCGCCGGCCGGCGGATCACGGACCCGGGCTATGGCGACCTGCTGCGCGTGGCGCACGAGGTCTCGGCCCTCAGTTTCGATTGCGTGGCCGTGCGGCCGGCGCTGTTGCGTGAGCTCGGCGGATTGGACGGGCTGCGGTTTCCCACCTTCTTCGCCGGCATCGACGCCAGCTTGCGGCTGCGGGCGCGCGGCAAGCGCCTCGTGATGACCCCGAATGCCGTGGTGCGCGACCTCGCGCCGGGACGACTCGGCACAGCCGCGCTCGGCCGCTCGCCGCTGGCGGCCGCCCGGGCCCGGGAATTGCGCGGCCTGCGCGGGCGCTGGGGCGCCGCGCTCGCGGACGACCAGCTCTATAATCCCATCCTGACGCGGGAGGGCACGCCCTATGGCGGCCTGTGCTGGCCGCCGGTGCGCCTCGCCCCTCGGATCGCCGAGCCGCAGGCGCCGCAGGACTGGCCCGCCGGACTTTGAGGATCTACGGGCAAGGCGTCGCGGCGGGTAAGGCTGCCCCGGTCCCCCTGGAACACACGGCGGCCTTAGCCTTTAGAACCCTGTGCGATCGCCGGGAAACCGGAAAGGACGGCTTGCGCCCGCCAAATCGGCGGGGAGGTCGCGGCGGGTCGCTACGGAAGCACGGCCGGGCGCCACAGAAGCGCGGCCGGGAGGCCGGCCCAGCGAACCGAGCCAGCGCGAAGACGCGAACCGTGGCCCGCGCCTTCCATGTGTCCCAGCTCCGAGTGCGGCCGAGGCGCGTCGGGCTCAGCGCTCGCGCAGGGCGGTGGAAAGACGATCGATCAGCGGGCTCAACAGATACTGCATCACCGTGCGCCGTCCGGTCGGCATGATGGCCGTGGCATTCATGCCCGGCATCAGCTTGTCGTTAATTTCGGGCGCGATCGACTTGCGGTCCACATCCACTTCTACGGCATAATAAGACGCCGTTGTGGGCGAATCCTGTTGCGCATCGGCGCTCACGGTGCGGATCTTACCCTTCATCGACATGCTGCCGTAAGACTGGAACTGCGGCAGCTGGATCTGAACATCCTCGCCGATGAGCACGCGGTCGATGTCAACGGGCGGCACCTTGGTGCGGATGACGAGCGTGTCGGAGGCAGGCACGATATCCATGATCGGGTCGCCCGCCCGGATCACGCCGCCGATGGTGAATGCCTTCATCTGCTGCACCACACCCGAAACCGGCGCCTTGATGTCGACGCGAGACAGGTTGTCTTGGGCCACAACGATCTGCTGGCGCGCGTCGCTGATGGTCTTGCGCACGTCAGAGACGAGATTGGCCGCCTCCTGCCGATATTCCTTGCGCAATTGCTCGGCCTGGGCACTGAGTTCGCGCAGCCGCTCCTGCCCTTTGGCTTCGGCAACGGTGGCGGCGTCGATCTGCCCTTGCATGGTGAGCTGCTGGCGCTCCGTGGCCGCGATCCGGGGAACCGACACCAGACCCTTGCTCTTCAACTCGCGCAGGGCCGCCAATTCCTGGTTCACCGTAATCAGCTGCTCCTGGTTGTTGGCGCGCTGGATCTGGGCCTGTTCGATATCCCGCTGCGCCTGCAGGGCCTGCGAAGCGTTGACATTAAGCGTTCCGAGCAGGGAATCTCGGCGAGCCTCGAATTGCTTCTTGTTGTCGTTCACCGCATCCGCGACGATCGGATCATTCATCATGGCGACGACTTCCGGCGGAAAGGTGATGCTTTCCGCCATGTTGCGCTGTGCTTCCAGGCGCGCTTCCAGGACCAGCGCCTGAGCCAATTGCTTGCGATAGAGCTGGGTGGTCGCCTCGGAACGGGTGGGATCGAGGCGCAGCAATACGTCGCCCGCGTTCACCACGCTTCCGTCCCGCACCAGGATCTCGCCGACGATGCCACCCTCGAGATGCTGGATGGTCTTTCGGTTGGATTCCACGGAGACCACACCGCTGGCAATCACCGCGCTGTCGATGCGCGCAAAGGTGGCCCATCCAAGGGTGCCCGCCAGGGAGAGCGCGACGACCAGATACCCCCAGGAAAGCGCCGCCTTCCAGTCGCTCGGCGCCACCGGCGCCTTCAGAAGATAGGAATTGTCGAGCATCAGGCTTCCCGATTGTCGCGATCGCCGCCGATCACCGTCAAGGCGGGCGTGGCCTTCAGGCGGGGCAGGCGGTTGACGATATTGTCCCGGTCGCCATGGGCCTGGACCGAGCCTGCGTTGAGCACCAGAAGGTCATCGCAGAACGCGAGCAAGCTCATGCGGTGGGTCACCAATATCACCACCTTTTCGGCGGAACGCAGGCGCTGGATGGCGCTTCCGAGCGCTTGTTCGCCCACCGAATCCAGATTCGCATTCGGCTCGTCCATAACGATGAGATAGGGATTGCCGAACACCGCGCGGGCCATGGCGATGCGCTGACGCTGGCCGCCGGACAGCACGTAGCCGCCGGGGCCGATCTGGGTATTGAAGCCATCCGGCAGACTGCGGATCACGTCCTGGACGCCGGCGATCTCGACGGCCTCCACCAGCATCTGTGTGTCCTCGCTCTGGACCGGATCGAAGCGCGCGATGTTCTGCGCCACCGTGCCGGGCATGAAATCGATGTCCTGGGGAACATACCCCACGAGCCGCCCAAGCTCGTCCGGGTTCCAATGGGTGAAATCGTGATCGCCGAGGGAAATGGATCCGCGACGCGGGGCCCAGATATTTACCAGCAGTCGCGCCAGGCAGGACTTGCCTGCGCCCGAGGGGCCGACAATCGCCAGCACCCGGCCGGGATAGACCGTGAACGACACGTCGCTGATAATCACCTTGTCGCTGCCCGGCGCCGCGCCCCAGACGCGGGATACGACGAACGGGCCATCCGGGCGCGGCAGGGAAATGCGCTGCGCCCGATCCGCGCCCAGCAAGGCGGCGTCCAGCCGATGTCGTACCGGGCCGAATCGGCTGATGGTCTCCCAATGGGAGATCAGGGCTTCGATCGGATAAACGCCACGCATCATCAGCATGAGCGTGACGAACATGGCGGCCTGATCGATTTCCTCCGCCATGACAAGCAAGGCGCCGACGACGAAGACCCCGACATACAGGCTGTTTTGAACGAAGCGCGACGCCGATCGCACGATCCCGGCGCGCCGACCCGCCTCCTCGCGCCAGCCCAGCATCGCGGAATGCATCAGGTGCCAGCGATCGCGCAGGGGCGGCATCATGCCCAGCGCCCGCGCCGATTCGGAATTGCGCGACAGGGCGGCGCCGAACTCGCTGGTCGCGCTCGCCACATGCAGGTACCGCGAGCTATCCTCGCGCACCACCCATTGGTTGAACAGCGACAAGCCGCTCAGAACCGCAACGGCGCCGATGGCCGCGACACCGAACTGCCAGTGAATCATGAACATGCAGGCGATGAGCACGGGCGACCACAGGGCATCGAAGACCCCCGTCACGACGCGCCCCGTGAGGAATTCCCGTACGAAATCCAGGTCGGCCAAAGTGGTGGGCGTCAGCCGGTTGGCGGTATCCTCGCGATGCAGCGTTCCGAAGAACGCCTTGCTGAGGCGCGCATCCAGCGCAATGCCGATACGGCCCAGCGCCTTCTCTCGGACATGATCGATGATGGCGCCCATTGCGATCAAGAACAACGCAATAATCGCAAGAACAACCAAGGAATTCAGGCTGCGGCTTGGCAGAACCCGCGAACTCACCAGATAACCGAACAAAGGTCCGACGAGGAAAAAGATCGGAATAAAAGCGCTCAATAAAAACAGGCCGACATATGCCGGAACGAGATCGCGGATCGCAATAAACGTTGGGGAATTCGCTCGGGTCATACGCAATCCCAGATTTCGACGCAGGCAACATAGCACATTGCTGCGCTGCGGTCAGGGGGCATCTGCGCATGGCAGTTCATATACCCTGGCGTGAGGTCAGCAGATCATCGGTGAGGGCCAATTGACGCTGGACGCAATCGGCTACCGCGTAGCGGCGTACCACGCTGGCGCGGGCCTCGCGCCGGATGCCATCGAACGCCCGCGGATTGTCGAGCACCTGGATCATTCTCTGCGCCAGATATTGGGGCGAGAAGAAAGGGGTCAGCAGCCCCGTGCGACCGTCCCAGATCACCTCCCGGACCGGCGCGGTGTCCGAGCCCACCACGAGGCAGCCGGCCGACATCGCCTCGAGCAGCGACCAGGACAGCACGAACGGATAGGTGAGATAAGCATGCACCGCCGAGACCTGAAGCACTTTCAGGAAGGCCTTGCGCGGCACGTGGCCAAGGAAGAAGACGCGGGACATGTCCAGCCGCCCGGCGACTTCGCTCGTGAAGACCTCGCGCCAGCTGCGCCCATCCACCGACCGCCGGCCATAGGAGACGTCGTTGCCGCCGACGATCAGCACCCGGGCATCGCGGTGCGCCGCGAGCACCTCGGGCAAGGACCGCATGAAAATGTGAAACCCGCGGTAGGGTTCGAGATTGCGCGCCACATAGGTGATGATCTTCTCGCCCGCGCGCAGCGTGCCTCCGCCGGAGAGGGTGAGCTGGGCGGTCGGGTCGGGAACCGCATCATCCACGTCGATTCCATCATGAATGACTTTGATTTTGCCGTGCATCTCCGCGGGATACACGCTGCGCTGCCATTCGGTGGGCGCCACGCCGCAATCCGCCTGGAGCAGGGACAAGGCCATCGTGGCATTGTTCATCTCGATGCGGACCAGGCCGTCCATGCCGAACTGCGGGAATTCGGTGTCGAAGCCCACGTCGGCACCGCGCGCGCGATAGAAGAATTCGCAGAACATGACGATCTTCGCCTTCGGGAAGATGGTCCGCAACGGCAATGTCTCGCCCCACCCGGGATGGGCGTAGATGATGTCCGGTTCCGCGCCGGTGCTGCGAACCGCATTGGAAAGATAGACCAACTGCTCCGCGCGGTAGCATTCGCTGTTGAAGCGCCGCGCGAACGGATGGACCCCTTCCGCCCCCTGCAATTCGGGTTCGAAATTATACTTCAGCAGCGTGACGCCCGGCATGGGCAAAGCCGTGTTCGAGCCGAAGGCAAACACGCGCCAGCCCGGTCGCGCCGCCAGCGCGGCGGCCAGATGCCGATATTGCGCCGGGAAGCTATTATGCACAAACAGGGCTGTGGGCATGCTCAGTTCGACTCCGCCCCAGTTGCGGCCAGGGCGTCCAGGGGCACGAGATCGCTCTCGTCCATCGCGAAATTGAGGCCACTGAGATTGGTCGGATCGGCGGCGGGCACGGCCTGGGGCGTTCCGGCGTCCTGCGTCTCGATGCGATGCACATCGATGCCGAGATTCGCATGCAGCATTCTGCGCGAGAACAAAAGGCAGAACAGCAATTGCGAGGCCAGCATGTTGGGCTTCGCGAGCAGCGCCGCCCGCGCCGCCGTCACCGCCGCCAGGCGCTCCGTCGCGACCGTCCAGAACGTGCCGCCCTCGGGCGAGGGACCGACGGGCAGCAGCAGATCGGCCAGGATCAATTGCTCCGCCGCAGCGGCCAGAGCAACGCTGCCGGATTCGGCGCGCAGCAGCAGCCGCATGAAATCCACGACCGGCGGCGTGGCGGTGCCGTCCTCTCCAAGGATCGGCGTGCCCTCCGGCTGCATCTGGGTCGACAAGAGCGCATCGGAGACCAGGACCGTCACCTTGGGCTCGCCCTCGCCCGGCGCAAGCGCGATGGAGAACGGCAGGCATCGCAGGCGCAGCGGCATATAGGGCCGCGACCAGCGCCCCTCGCCATCCAGAAGCGGATGCCGCAACAGGCGCGAGCACAGGCCGGCGACGACCTGGACTTTCTGGCGTCCCGTTTCCACCAGGACCGGGAGGTGATGGCTTGCCTGGAGCAATTCGGATTCGGCAAGCGGGACGCGCTCCATCGCTTCAGTGAAGCCAAAGCTGCGCGGGCGAGACCAGTGGCTCGTTTCGCTTTGCCGAATGGGCCTAAAGCCAAAGATATCTTGATCCACGTTTTCTCTTCTCACGCCGAAGCAAGGCCCGCAAGCTGCCGCGGCGCGAGGGCACGCCGGGCGTTCTGGTACAGCACGCTGGCGCGGTACAGGGAGAGGGCGTGCGCATTCAGCAGGCGCATGCCGGCCAGGCCGAACGTCTGGACAAACGGCCGGAACGCATCGCTGGCAAAGGCGCTTGGCCGCAGGATCAGATATGCGGGGAACGGGCCGAGCGGGGGATCCTCGGGAAGGCCCATCACCCAGGGCTCGAGCAGGCCGGCGGCATCCAGATGCGCGCTCATCTCCCGCGTGATGTCATAGGCGGACCGGAAATAGGCGGCGGCATACATGCGCTGTGCTGCGGCTTTGCTGGGCGTTCCGTTCAGCGCCAGGATCGTGGCGCCGTTATTGTCCGGCTCATCCGCGACCGCGTCGTCCACGAACATGCTGCCGGTCGGCTGGTCGGGTGGGCTGGCGAATGGAAACGCCTGGAGCAGAAGCGGCAACGCCCGGACGATGCGCAGCGCATTCGGCGCATGTCCCTCACCGTGGGGCAGAAACGAGCGAAGCGCGAGCATCTCGGCGCCACCCTCGTCCCGCAGCCACACGAGGGGATACCAGGCGGCCAGATCCAGCGCTTCCATATGGACGATCGGGACCGCCTGCTGTTCGCGGACCGGCTGGTAAGCCCACGGCGAGAAGATCCGGCGACTTCCCACATCGCCTTGCAGCGGCAACAGGCGCGAATAGAGGCCCTCGAACATAACGCGGTCTTTCCGGAAACAAAAACGCCCCGGCAATGCCGGGGCGTCTTGAGAGTGTCAAGAGCACGAAGGCGCCTCGGCGCCTCAGTTGCCGGGGAGAGTGATGTGCTGGGTGGTCGAGCCCACGAAATACACATCCTGGACATTGTCCACGGTGATGATCTGCCCCGTATCCGAGAAGGTGATCGTGGTCTGTCCCGTGGACGGATTGGTGCTGACATCCGCGGGGTTATAGTCACGCCCGAAGAGATACAGCGTATCGCTTCCATCGCCACCATCAAGGGTATGGTTGCCCACGTGGGAGGCCAGGAAGACCACGTCGTTGCCGTCGCCGCCGTAGAGGCCCGACGTGCCGTTCACAAGCACATTGAGCTGGTCGTTGCCGGAGCCGCCGAACAGGGTGTCATTGCCCGAGCCGGCCGTGAGGAAGTCATTATCCTCGTTTCCGTACATCAGGTTATTGCCGCTCACGACCACCAGCTGATCATTGCCGGCGCCACCGAACAGGGTGTCTTGGCCGGAGAAGCCAGTCAGGTTGTCGTTGCCATCCTCGCCATACAGTTCCGCATGGGTTCCGAGCGCCGTCAGATAGTCCGCGCCGGAGCCGCCGAACAGATGATCCGTGGTGCCACCCGAGCCGCCGGTCAGCGTATCGGCGCCGCCGTCGCCATAGAGCAGGTTGCCGCCGGTAACGACCGACAGGGTATCGTTGTCATCGCCGCCATACAGCGTATCGGCGCCGCTAAAGCCATGCAGGCCGTCGTTGCCCTGATCGCCATAGAGCAGGCCGTGGGATCCGCCCGTGTAGACTTGGTCATCACCAAGGCCGCCGAAGAGCGTATTGGTCCCGACACCGTTGCCGCCGAAGATCAGATCATTGCCGGCATCGCCAGAGAGCAGGTTGCTGCCGTTCGCGACCACCAGGGTGTCGTTGTCCGCACCACCGTAGAGCGTGTCCTGACCGCTGAAGCCCCTCAGGGTGTCCGCGCCGTCATCGCCATAGAGCAGCGAGTAGGAATTGACCGAGGTGATCGTGTCGTTGCCGGCATCGCCGTGGAACAGGTTGGTCCCGACGCCGAGCGCGGCACCCGTACCGCCGAGCAGCGTATCGTCGCCATAGCCGCCATACAGCTGATTGCTGCCGGCGAAGACGTTCAGGGTGTCGTTTTCGGTACCGCCATAGAGCGTATCCTGACCGCTGAAGCCGTTCAGGCTGTCCGCGTCGGCATCGCCGTACAGGATCGCGTGCGAACCGGTTGCATAGAGGCTGTCGATGCCGGCGCCGCCATACAGCGTATCCGTCCCGCCGCCACTGCCGCCGTTCAGCGTGTCCGCCCCGTCATCGCCATAGAGCATGTTATTGCCGTTGGCGACCAGAAGCGCATCGTTGTCGGCGCCGCCGTAAAGCGTATCCTGGCCGCTGAAGCCGGTGAGGGTATCGGAACCGTCATCGCCGTAGAGCAGCGAGTAGGAATTGACCGACGTAATCGTGTCGTTGCCGGCATCGCCGTGGAACAGGTTGCTCCCGACACCCAGCGCCGCACCCGTACCGCCGAGCAGCGTGTCGTCGCCATACCCGCCATACAGCTGATTGCTGCCGGCGAAGACGTTCAGGGTGTCGTTTTCGGTACCGCCATAAAGCGTATCCTGACCGCTGAAGCCGTTCAGGCTGTCCGCGTCGGCATCACCGTACAGGACGGCGTGCGAGCCGGTCGCATAGAGGCTGTCGATGCCGGCGCCGCCATAGAGCGTGTCGGTACCGCCGCCATTGCCGCCATTCAGGGTGTCGGCACCACCGTCGCCATAAAGAAGGTTGTTGCCGCTTGCGACCGCGAGGCTGTCGTTGTCGTCACCACCGTAGAGCGTGTCCTGGCCGCTGAAGCCCACCAGCGTGTCGCCGCCCGTGCCGCCGTAGAGGGACGAATGGACCGCCGTCGCGGTGATGGTGTCGGCTCCGTCATCACCATAGAGCTGGTTGATGCCGACGCCGGGCACACCGCTGGCGCCGCCGAGGATCGTATCGACCCCTGCCCCGCCGTAGACGATATTGTCGCCCGTTCCGACGATCAGATTATCGCCGTCGTCACCGCCATAAAGGGTGTCTTGTCCGCTATAGCCGATCAGCGTATCCGACCCGGAGTCACCATACAGCAGCCCGTGCGAACCGATCGCGTAGATCGCGTCATTGTCAGCGCCGCCATAAAGCGTGTCCGTGCCGCCCGAAGTGCCGCCCGACATGGTGTCGTTGCCGGCGTCGCCGTAGAGAATATTGCTGCCGTTCGCGACGGTCAGGCTGTCGCCGTCGTCGCCGCCATAGAGCGTATCCCGGCCGCTGAAGCCGGTCAGTGCGTCGACACCGCTTCCACCGTAGAGCGAGGAATAGGAATTGATGGAAATGATCTGGTCATTCCCGTCGCCACCATAATATTGGTTGCTGCCGACGCCGGGAGCTGCGCCGGAGCCGCCGATCAGGCTGTCGTTTCCGGCATCGCCGTAAAGGGCGTTGGAACCCGACAGCACGTAGAGAGTGTCACCGTCGTCGCCACCGTACAGCGTGTCCTGACCGCTAAAGCCGCGCAGCGAATCCGCGCCGGCATCGCCGTAAAGCAGGGCATGGCTGGCGTTGGCGGTCAGCGCATCACCGCCGTCGCCGCCATAAAGCGTGTCAACGCCCGACCCGGAGCCGCCATTCAGCGTATCACTGCCCGCATCGCCGTAGAGAAGGTTGCTGCCGGCGGCGACAGTCAGCGCATCATTGTCGGCACCGCCGTACAGCGTGTCCTGACCGCTGAAGCCGCGCAGCGAATCCCCGCCGGCATCGCCGTAAAGCAGGCCATGGCTGCCGATCGCGGTCAGCGCATCATCGCCGTCACCGCCGTACAGCGTGTCGACGCCCCCGCCGGAGCCGCCATTGAGCGTGTCATTGCCCGCGTCGCCATACAGAAGGTTGCTGCCGGAAGCGACGGTCAGCGTGTCGTTGTCGGCGCCACCATAGAGCGTATCCTGACCGCTGAAGCCGCGCAGGATGTCATTGCCCGCGTCGCCGTAGAGCACGCTGTGGGTTCCCACAGCCGTGATGTCGTCAACACCGTCGCCGCCGTAGAGCGTGTCGGTGCCAACGCCGGCGTCACCCGCGATGCCACCCGTGATGGTGTCGTTGCCCGCATCGCCGTAAACCAGGTTCGATCCGACCGTCGTGACGATGGTATCGTCGTTCCCGCCGCCGTAGAGCGTGTTGCCGCTGACTTCGGAGAACAGACCATCCTCGCCGTCATCACCGTACAGGACATTGCCCGTGGAGAGCGCATCAAGGAAGTCGTCGCCGGAGCCGGCGATCAACACCGTAGAATTGGCGCTGGTGGTCAGCAGATCGTCACCGCTACCGGTGACATAAACCAGATCGGTCAGCGAATTGGAGGCAGGAATATTCACTTCCACATTGTCGGAAGTGTCATAGATCACGGCATTGACCGACGGATCGGTCGGGATGATACCGGTCTCGCCAGAGGTAAAGGCCTCGATCTTCGCCGTGGCCGCAGGGTCGGTGTCGCTATAGACGCCCGCCTGAGTCAGGGCGGCAACGATCTGCTCCTGCTGCTCGGAGGTAATAATTCCGCTGTCGGTCAGAGGCTCCCACCCCTGCGCCGGCGCGCCGTCTACCAACTGAGCTTCGGTCAGATTATAGATTGCCATGAAACACCCCCACCACGCCGCTCGCCATCAGCGTGACGAAATCAAGAATTAAAGTTTTAAAGAGCACCAGCCCTGAACACACGAACCTTGGCCGTTGCATCTCGCGTCACGGGTGAAGCTTCACCCGCGTATCTCAATTCAGCTTCCGATAAGGAGAGAGACAGTCCGACCAACGGATCACGATCCGACAGCCCAACCAGTTCCACCTCTGACCCGCTACGCGATACGATCGGTGAGCCGAGAAACAGGGCCTCAGCCCGCAGCTCCGCCGCGGCGGAGCCGAGACGGAACCGAATACCAAGAAGCGGTGTCGCCCGGCCGCGAGACCCCGCAAAGCTGCCAGCCGGAACCCAGGGCGACCATTGTACCTTACGGGCGCCACTCCGCACCTGATATTCAAGGCCAAGAGACGGCGACACGCCCGCGACCGCGATCCCTTCTATGGGAAGCGGAGACGCCGGCCCACCCAACCATTCACCCGAGCCGACCCGGACATCGCCGCGCCGCGACAGATGACCCAGCACCTGAACCGCCGCCGAAGGCGTCGAACCCGCTTGCGCGGGAATGACACCGGCCGGCGCCCGTGCATCCAGATCCGGCACCGGCGCCGATACGCCTGCAGGCCGGGACACCGCCTCAAGCGTAATCCGCGCCTCCAGCGAGCCACCCCGCTCCGCCGCCCGCACCGCTATGCGCAGGCTTGCCGGCGCCGTGGCGCGAACCACCAGCGCCGCACCCGGCGCCGCGAGCAGCCCACCCGCAGATCGCGGATCGGATATGATGGAAACGGACTGCTGAGCGCTAGGCTCGCACGCAACTTCCACGAGCGGAGACGGCCGCGCGGTGGCGCCCGAGGCATAGCGAAGAATGTAGAGACCCGGCTCCACAATCACGCTCGACAGCCTGATGTCGCCCTTACCCGCCACAGAAGCCCCCATTCAGCCCTGGAATTTAGCAGTCACAATTATGCCTACCTGTCGCATTGGCGTCAATCACCCAATGCTTCGCGGCAACGCACAAGCTCAACAAGACTGCCTCAATTCTTGCGCGATCGTTACGTTAAATAAAGTTAAAAATCTGAAATATGTTATATAATTGGAGATAGATTTCCAAATATATTAAGTCGGATTTTAGTTATCCGTCAGTCTGACGAAATTTGACTTATTTTCTCCTGAATTCTAATAATAAAATCGGAATTTTATTCTGGTATTGAGGCATATTCAGGAGGCACTTCACCTTGTCATTCGGAAGGAAGGGGTAAAATGTGGCGGCAGGTTTCATGCCGCAGAGCACTAATTGTGCACGTGATTTTTTTTGGCGCTTTTTTTGGCAAGGGCCAGATTGGCTCATAAGCCATTCAAAATGGCGGGAAACGTGGGTACGATATCACCGATATTCCCGATCTGCCGGCCACAATGAAAATGGCGGCTGCCTCCGGCGCGGGAGAAAGCCGCCATTTTGGAGCAAAAAGAGGATCGGGTCGGGAATCGATTCCGTTAGCCCGGTACCCTTTAGACCTTAGCTGGCAAAACTTAAACGCTTGCCCAGCGGCGCCGACCGCAGTGCGAAAGCGCCCTCGCCCGCCAGGGCCACCACAACCGAAACGATCACCAGGAATGCGGGATATTCCCAGCCGCCCCCGGTGCTGGAGAACAGGAAGCCGTTGCCCACATGCACCGAAAGCGCGCCCAGCATCACCGGGATGAGAAGCAGCGCCACCGCACGGGCGTACACACCGGCGATGATCAGCAGGCCGCCGATCAGTTCGACCCCGATCACCGGCAGGGCGAGAAAGCTCGGCATGCCGACATTCGCCAGGTAACCGGCAAAGCCCGGGACGGTGAAGACAAAATACTTGATGAGGGCATGGGACACCCACATGCCGCCGAGGGCGACACGCAGGAGGAAAAGGCCATAAGGGGCCGTGCGAAGATCGATCATTGGAACCTCCAGAGATTTGAACTGGTCCCTAGGTAGCTTTTCCTTTGGCGCACAGCCATACTCAGGATTGCCGAGTTTCGCTTGCACGGATGCACACATGATCGCGTGGGATGATTTTCGCCTCGTAAAGGCGGTGGCCGAAACCCGCTCGCTCGCCGGGGCCGCCGAAATGCTCGGCGTGAACCATTCCACAGTGTTTCGCCGGCTCGGCACGCTTGAGGCGACGCTCGGCACGCGCCTGTTCGAGCGCGCGCGCAGCGGCTATGCCCCCACCCCCACCGGCGAAGAGATGGTGCGTCTCGCCGATCGCATGGCCGAGGACATCCTCTCCGTGGAACGGCGGATCACAGGCCAGGACCTGCGGCCCTCGGGCGAGCTGCGCGTGACCACCAACGATACGCTGCTGGTGCACCTGCTCACGCCGATCTTCGCCTCCTTCCACGTCGCTTATCCCGAGATCCGGCTGGAGGTGCTGGTGTCGAACCAATCCCTCAGCCTCACCAAGCGCGATGCGGACATCGCCATCCGCGCCAGCGACCGGCCGGGCGACACGCTGGTGGGGCGGCGCATCGCCAGTATCGGCTGGGGGGTCTATGGGCGCCCGGACCTCCTGGCCCATGCCCCGTTCGATGCCGGCAACCTGCGAGCCCATCACTGGGTCGGGCTCAGCGAGACTTTCGCCCAGGTCGGCGCCATGAAATGGCTGCGCGAGCGCGCGGGGGATGATCGCATCGTCTATCGGGTGAACACCGTGCTCGGGCTTGCGGAAGCCGCGGCGGCAGGCATCGGGCTTGCGGTGCTTCCCTGCTTCATCGGTGCGGCGACGCCGGGCCTCGTGCGCCTCGTTGCGCCGGATGCCGATATGGTGGCGAGCCTGTGGCTGGTGACCCATCCGGATCTGCGCGCCACCGCGCGGGTGCGCGCCTTCATGGATCATGTGGGGCGCGAGCTGATGCGCCACCGCTCCGCCATCGAGGGGAAGGAAGAGGCGCGGCCGCCGGAAAGCGAGCTGACCGAGGAGCGATCATCGCCGGCAGGGAGCGCGGGCGCCTGGGACCTGGCGCAGGATGCGGAAGACGGGCTCACCCCGAGAGATGTGGATTGATGCGGCGCTGCCCGCATCGGCTGGCCCGGCGCCCGGCCGGGCTCAGGCCCGCAGCTATTCGGCGGAGGTCTGCGCCACCGCATTATCCCGCGCCTTGGGCCGGCGGCGGGAGGCGACCTGCGGCGTGTCGGCGCCGAGGCGGGTGAATTCGCACCACATGGTGTCGACCCCGGCGAGCGACCCGCGGAAGGTGGCGGCGCCGGTCTTATTGACCTCGAAGCACGGCTCGAAGGTCATGCCCTCAATAAAGCCGCACACATTCTCGCCGCGCACGCGCACCGTATTGGGCGGCAAACGGACATAGCGCGCCGGCCCCTGCGAACGCAAGGTAATGGTTCCCGCAACGGAACCGTCAGGGAAGATACGGCCGGCACCGGTCGTGCCTTCAAAGCAATTGAACGCGAATGTCCGCCCCACGACGAAGGCGCGCGCCTGATCGGGATTGAGGCTCTGAGCGCCAGCAGACCCTATCCCGATCAAGGTCCATCCGGCGGCCGCAAGGAAAATGCTTCGCATGTCTCTTCGATAAGCGATTTTGGTTAACAAAGACCATGCACCCGAGTGGCCGGCCGGGGCAAGGATACAAAGCCGGCTTTCGCATCCCGGCGCCGCCGCAATGGGCGCGCCGCGACCGGGTTCTCCCGCGCAAGTGCCTGAAACCGCCGGAAAACGACTGGATTGGCGCGGCTATTGCGCGCCGCTCGCCACCACCCGCTCCACGGGTCGCTCGCGGATCGGCAGGTTGATCACCGCCGACGCGAAGGACAGCGCGACCGAGAGCCACCACACCACGTCATAGGAGCCGAACGCCTCATAGAGCACGCCGCCCAGATACACGCCCAGGAAGCCGCCCACCTGATGGCTGAAGAAGGCGAACCCATAGAGCATGGCCATATAGCGCGTTCCAAACATCAGCATCACCAGCCCGGACGTGGGCGGAACGGTGGAGAGCCAGAGGAGGCCGATGGCCGCGCCGAACAGCAGGCAGGTGAGCGGCGTGATGGGAAAGAGAATGAACGCGGCAATGGCGACGCCGCGCGCCGCATAGATCGCCGCGAGCAGATATTTGCGGGAGAAGCGGTTCGAGAGCACGCCCGCGCTCAGCGAGCCGACGACGTTGAACAGGCCGATGAGCGCCAGGGTGGAAGCCCCGACGCCGGCGGTGATGCCGTGATCCGCCAGATAGGCCGGCATATGGACGGTGACGAAGGCAAGCTGGAACCCGCAGGTGAAGAAGCCCAGCACCAGCAGCACATAGCTCGGATGGCCGAAGGCCTCGCCGAGCGCGCCGCGAATCGACTGGCGCGGGGCAGGCACCGGGCCGCCCCCGGCCGTCTCAGTGCCGCGCGTCGAGAGCGCGAACGCGAGCGGCACCACGAGCAGAAGCACCGCCGCGAAGATCAGCAGGGTTTCCTGCCACCCCACCTGGGAAATCAGGCCGGTGGCGAGGGGCGGAAACAGGAATTGCCCGAACGAACCCGCCGCCGTGCCGGCACCGAAGCCGATCGAGCGCCAGCGCTCCGGCAGAAGCTTCCCGAAGGCCGCAAGAACAAGATTGAACGAGCAGGCCGAGAGGCCGAAGCCCACCAGCACCCCGGCGCTGAGATTGAGCAGGCCGGGCGTGATCGCGACCGACATCAGGGCGAGGCCCGCCGCATAGACGAGCGCGCCGGCGCACATCACCCGCACGATGCCGAAGCGGTCGGCGATCGCCCCGGCGAACGGCGAGCCGAGGCCCCACAACAGGTTCTGCAAGGCCAGCGCGAAGCCGAACACGTCGCGGCCCCAGCCGAACTGATTCGACATGGGCAGCAGGAAGAAGCCGGAGGTGGCGCGGGGGCCGAACGAGATCAGGGCGATCAGGCAGCCCGCGCACAGCACCAGGAGCACCGGCACGGCCGTGCCGCCCTTGCGCGGGGCGCCGGGCGTTTGGCCGGCGGAGGTTTGCGCGGCGGCGAGGGAAGGCGCCGGAGAGTCAGAGTGCGTGGACGTGCGCATGGCCGGTCACCTGCGGGCGGGAGCGGATACTCCCCGACCCGGCGATTTCAAGAACGGAGCGACTTGCGGCGCGACGACGCCACACGCGACGACAGCGAAAGCCGATCTCCCGATTAGCGCAGACTATGACCAAGCGGAACCTGTGAAAAATCAAACTTCTTCACCTCGCCCATGCGTGGCGTTCATGAATGCTGGATGGGACCGAAATTGCAGCCCGGACCGTCGAGACCTCTCCGCAAACCGCCGGTGCCCGCCCGCCCGGCTGACGGGGGGCGAAAAACAAAAACGCCAGCCGTGGGGGCTGGCGCTTTCTGTTCGCTCGCACCGGGTGGCGCGGGTTCTGGCGGCCGCCGCACCGGCCGCGAGGTCAACCCCGCTGGTGCGGCCGGCCCTCATGCATCTTGTGGCCCGGCCCCCGCGGCATTTCCTGGCGCACCAGGATCTGGAGGCGGCGCTTCTGGCCGTCGTCGAGGGTCTTGTAGAGCGGGTCGGCGGCATCGGCGATCTTCAGCAGATCGGCCGCGCGGGCATTGAGGCCCTTCGCCGCTTCCCGCAGACGCTCGATCGCATCGGGCTTGGCGCCCTGCTTGCGCTCGGCCTGGAAGGCGGCGAACCGGGCGGCGCGGTCTTTCGCGACGTCCCGCAGGGCGGTCTCCACCGCCGGCCACAGCTTCTCCTGCTCGGGGGTCAGCTTCAGGCCCGTCTTGATGGCGGCGATGCGGGCGTCGGTCAGCGCGGCGCGGTCAGCCGGGCTCGGGCGCCAGCCGCCATGGTCTTCGGAGCCGGGCGCCTGAGCCTTCCCCGCCGGAGCGGCGGGCGCCGCCTGGGTCGCGGGCGCGGCCGGCGCGGCATTCTGCGCGGAAGCGCCGGTCGCGAAACCGGCAAGCGAGCTGGCGAGAACGGCGGCAGTGGCTGCGGCGATAATCGAGGTCTTCATGTCATCCTCCTGGGATGAGCCGACTCTTAAATTCCCAGCGTTATTTCGCAACTTAAACTTCGGTAACTTAAATAAAGCCATGCTTAAGACGTTACTGAATACATGTTCATCAACATTACACTTTGGAAAGGCGGCCCGCGGACGGGCCGTCAATGCGCCGGCGCGGCGCCCACGAGCTGGCGCAGATCGCGCCGCGCGACGTCGGCCTCGCCGGCCGCATAACCCCGGCTTTCCATCTGGCACTGCCAGGCGCCGGGTTCGCCCGAAATACGATAGAGATTATAGCGGCCGGGCCCCCGCCCGTCCTCCGGCCCGGCGGACGCGGAGGGAACCCCCACGACCGGCACAGGGCCGTCCACGCTCTCGATCGTGCCGAGCGAGGCGCGATGATCATGGCCATGGAGCACGAGTTCCGCGCCCGCCTCCGCCACCACCTGCCGGAACGCCGCCGCATCGCGCAAATCGCGATGATAATGGCGCTCGCCGACCGGGGGATGATGGATCATGACCACCCGGAACAGGCCTTCCTTCTTGAGCGATAGCAAGATCGCCCGCAGCCGTTGCAACTGCGCCTCCCCGACCTCCCCGCTGGCCAGGAACACCGCGGTGGGAATGGCGGTGGAGACCCCCACCAGCGCCACCGATCCGCGCCGCCGCACATAGGGAAACGATCCTACATCCAGCGGCGTGTCCGGGCAGGAATCGTCACCCGCCAGGAAAGGAGCCCATCTTTCAAGGTGATAGCTCAGGGCGGAGCGGACATAGGCATCATGGTTGCCGGGAATCACCGACACCGTCTGCGGCGTTCCGAGCGAGGCCAGGAAGGTCGCGCCGGTGTCGAATTCCGTCGGCAGGCTCAGATTCACCAGATCCCCGGTCACGGCGATATGGTCCGGAGCCTGGAGCTTGAGGTCGTCCATGAGCGCGGCGAGCGTCGTGGCGCCGAAGTTCCGGCGCCGCGCGCCGATCCAGTTCATGAGGCCGAAGAAACGCTTGCCCAGGATTTCGGAGAGCCGCGCCTCGGGGATGGGGCCGAGGTGCGGGTCGGAGAGATGGGCGAGCACGAACATTGCGGGCGGTCCTTCCGGTCCTTGCGGCGCCCTGCTTAGACCATCGCTCGCGCCGGCGCGAGCAGGACTCGCGCCGGCCCTGGAAAGTTCCGCAAACTCAGGCCGGAAGCGGCTCCGCAAGGGCGAACTCGGCCTCCATCTGGCGGCGGAAGCGCACCGTGTCGCTGTCGGCGATCTCCACATCCGCCCACCGCACGGCCCGCCCGTGCGGAATATCGTGCTTGAGCTTGACATGGTGGGCGAGGTCGATCGGCAGCACCCCGTCGCGCAGCGAATCCCGCGCCCGCATGATCCGCCCGTAGACCGTATAGCCGCCCTCCCCGTCGAGCATCTCGCCCGCCTTCAGGTCGCGCTTGGCGGTCGCCGCCACATCCGAGAAGAAGCCGATGGCGCTTCCCGTCGCCTCGTGCCGCAAGGCCGCCGCCGCCACCGAGACGCCGAGCTCCATGCCGATGAGATGGAACGGACGGTAAAGCGCAGTATAGCGGCCGGACGGATCCGTGATCATTCCGTATTCCTTGAAGCATCGCCGCGAATAATCTCCGCGCTGCGAGGGGTCCGCCTCCAGAACCACATAGACGCCCCAGCGCAGGTCCCGGAACACCGGCCGCCCATCGGTCTCCAGGGAGGAGACCACTTCCACCATGCCGGTCTCTTCCAGAAGGCCACCCTCCGCCCGCGGGCGCAGGACGCGCGGCAGGTCGTCGACGCCGCAGGGCGGGAACAGCAGGCCGTCGCGCGGCGCTTTCAGCCCCGTCATATTGGAGATGGCGGCCATCTCGATGGCCGACTTGGTGCCGTCCACGAACGAATTGAACATCTGCGGATTCATCCCGCCCGCCTGCGCCATCTCCTCGGAAATGGCGAGGTTCTTCCACACCGTCTCAGGCGTGGATTGATGATAGGCCGGCAGGTGGCGGGTGCCCTTGCCCGCCGCCACGACCCGGAAGCCGCAGGTCTGCGCCCAGTCCACCATGTCGCAGACGAGGGCCGGCTGGTCGCCATACGCGGCGGCGTAGACCACCCCCGCCGCATCGGCGCGGCGCGCCAGCAGCGGGCCGGCGAGCACGTCCGCTTCCACCGTCACCATGACCACATGGCGGCCGTGGGTGATGGCGGCGAGTGCGTGGCGGATGCCGGCGGCGGGGCTGCCGGTGGCGTCCACGATCACTTCCAGCCCGTCGGCGGCAATCAGCGCGTTCGCGTCCTCGGTGATCACCGTGCCGCCGGTGCGGCGCGCGGTGTCGAAATCGGCGGCGACAGCGGCGTCCACGTCCCATCCGGTCTGCGTCAGGGCGGCGCGGGCCCGGCTTGCCGAAAGGTCGGCGACGCCGAGGAGATGCATGCCCGGCGTCGTGCGCACCTGGGCCAGGAACATCGAACCGAACTTGCCGGCGCCGATGAGGCCGACCCGGACAGGGCGTCCTTCCGCCGCACGGGCTTTGAGTTTGCGGGCAAGATTCATGCAGGCGTCCTCCTGTTATTCGGCTCGATGCGAGCCTTTGCCGTCTTGTCTGCATCGTGCGCAGAGCGGCTCCGGCCACAATAAGGTGACGTCGCTTCGCTTGTCTTCCCCTGCGTCATGGATCTTATCTCCAGACAGCGCCCGTTCCTCAGGAGTCGCCCGTGCGTCTTACCCTTGCGTCCGCCCTTTCGTTTCTGCTTGCACTCGCGGGCGCTTCTCCGGCGAGCGCGAGCGGCGTCACGGTGCGGGGCACCGAACTGCTGGTGGACGGCGTGCCCTTCGTGCCCAATGGTGCGGCCGGCGTGAAACGGCTGGCGGATCTCAAGGCGACCGGCGCAAACGTGGTGCGCACCTACGGCCAGGACCCGGGCGAGATTCTCGACAGCGCCCAGCGCACGGGGCTCAAGGTCATCGTCGGCTTCTGGCTGGAGCATCCCCGGCGCGGCTTCAACTATGACGACCGCGCCGCCGCCGAAGGCCAGCTCGCGGAATTGCAGCGCATGGTCGAGCGCTATCGCACCCATCCGGCGCTGCTGCTCTGGGGCGTCGGCAACGAAGTGGAGACCGAGCTGACCCCCGCCGCGGCAGAGCCGGTGTGGCCCGCCATCGAACAGGCGGCGAAGCTGGTCAAGACGTTGGACCCGGCCCATCCGGTCATGGCGGTTCTGGCGGACACCGGCACCGACAAGGTGGAGACGCTGAAGCGCCTTGCCCCGAGCGTCGACGTGCTCGGCCTCAATGCCTATGGCGACAGCCTGCTCACCATCGTCGGCCGCGCCCGCACGCAGGGATGGACCGGCCCGATCATCGTCACCGAACTCGGCGCGATCGGCCAGTGGCAGGCCGGCAAGACCGCCTGGGGTGCGCCCATCGAGCCCACCTCCACCGCGAAGGCGGACCAGGTGCGGCGCTATCTCACGGTTCTCAAACAGAGCCACACCGGGGCCCTGCCCTTCTATTGGGGCCAGAAGCAGGAGGTGACGCCGACCTGGCACAGCCTGTTCCTGCCTTCCGGCGAATGGACCGAGACGGTGGAGGCCATGGCCGAATCCTGGGGCGGCCAGCCGCCGGCGGACCCGAAAGCCAGGCAGGACGGCACCCTGCCGATCGGCATCAACCACGCGCCACGGATTCTCTCGCTTCAGCTGCGCGGCGCGAGCAGCTTCGAGGGCACGGGCGGCGTGCAGGTGGCTCTGGCCGCGACCGATCCCGACGGGGATCCGCTGAAGGTGGAATGGCAGATCATGGGCGAAACCCCCGTGCGCGGCGTTGGCGGCGATGCCGAGCCGGTGCCTCCGCTGTTTCCCGAGGGGCTGCACGATCCGACGCTGACCAGCGTGCGGATCCAGGGCCTTGCCGCCGGACATTATCGCGTGTTCGTGACCCTGCGCGATGGGCGCGGCGCCGCCGCGACCGGCAATATTCCCTTCGAGGTCAGATAGATCGTTTCTGGCCCCGGGCGGCGCCCCCACGAGGCGCGCGGCTTGCGCGCGGACCCGCGGCGGGCTTAGGCTCGCCCGGTCAAAGCGCTATCTGGCCAACCGGTTCGACACGACGCCGAACGCCGCAACAAGGATAGCCGAGGCACAACGGACCGCGTACCCAAGCGCGGTGTCTCGGTCTTTTCACGCATGGAGAACGCTGTCATGGCCAAGATCAACAAGCTGTTGGTCGGCGAATCGCTCGTCGGCGACGGCAATGAAGTGGCGCATATCGACCTCATCATGGGCCCGCGCGGCTCCTCGGCCGAAACCGCCTTCGTCAATGCGCTGACCAACAACAAGGACGGCTTCACCACCCTGCTCGCGGTGGTGGAACCGAACCTGCTGGCCAAGCCCAATACGGTGCTGTTCAACAAGGTGACCATCAAGGACGCGCGCCAGGCGGTGCAGATGTTCGGCCCGGCGCAATATGCGGTGGCCAAGGCGGTGACCGATTCCGTCGAGGACGGAACGATCCCGGCCGAGGAAGCGGACGACATCTTCATCTGCGTCGGCGTGTTCATCCATTGGGAAGCCACCGACGACGCGAAGATCCAGCAATTCAACTATCAGGCCACCAAGGAAGCCATCGCCCGCGCGGTGAGCGGCGAGCCCAAGGCCGCCGACGTGGTGGCCAGGGCCAAGACCGCGCACCACCCGTTCGCGGCCTCCTGAGGCGCGGGTCCCAGCCCTCGCGGCAGCCCGGTCCGCCGGGCTGCCGGCCTCTTCAGAACAGCCGCCCGCCGTCCGGCACCACGTGGCTCGGGCCGATCAGCACCACCGCGCCGTCGGGATCGGGAAAGCCCAGCGTCAGCACTTCCGACATGAAGGGGCCGATCTGGCGCGGGGGAAAATTCACCACCGCCGCCACCTGCCGGCCGATCAGTTCCTCGGGCGCATAATAGACGGTGATCTGCGCCGAGGATTTCTTGATGCCGATCTGCGGCCCGAAATCGATGCGCAGCTTGATCGCCGGCTTGCGCGCCTCGGGAAACGGCTCGGCACCGACGATGGTGCCGACGCGGATATCCACCTTCAGAAAATCGTCATAGGTGATCGGCGCTGTGCCGGCCGCCGTGTCGTCGCTCATTGCCCGCCTCCGGTGTGCGCGAACTTAAGCGTGGGCCACAAAGGACGGTCAAGCGGCGTCGGCCGGGGCGCCGGGGGCCGGCGGCTCCATCGCCGCGCGCCGCCGCTTGCGCCAGGGCAGCGCGATGAAGGCGAGGTCGTCCAGCATGTCCAGCATCTTCGCCCCGGTGCCCAATTCCCGGTCCAGCACCGCCATGGTGCGTGCAAGGCCGGGATCCTCGTCCTTCAGCCAGGTGTCGAGGAGACGGGCGAACAGCAGGGCCAGCCCGTGGGCGCGCACGTCGCCGGCAAGTCCGGTGGTGTCGATGCCGGCGGCGGCGAGCATCCAATGCTGGGACCGGGTGCCGATCTTCAGCAGGTGTGCCGCCAGCAGCGGATTGCGGCGGGCCGAGGCCAGCAGGGAGGCGACCGCGGCGCGATGGGGTTCCAGCGCATCGAGCCGGCGCATGAGCACCTCGAACAGCCGCTCCTGCGCGCTCTCGCCCTCGATCGGCCCGGACTGGTCGGCACCGCTTTCCGCCAGCACGTGACGGTCGGTGGCCCGGGCGAATGCGTCCAAAAGGTCATAGGTGGAAGCGCACTCCACCCGCAGTTGCGACAGCGGCACGCCCGCATGCTCGGCCACGTCGGCGAGCGCGACGCGCTCGAAGGAGCGATCCGCCAGGAGATCGAGAAACGCCCGCAGGCACGCGTCCCGTGTGGTCTCGCAAGTCATGGCGTGCTCCTTGAGGCCCAGACCGGAAGTGGCCCCTCCACCGGTGCGCGGCAAGGGGCCGGGCGGAGAATCAGTTCGCCAGCTCCTTCGAACGGCGCGTCGCCGCCGCGACCGCCTTCTCCAGCAGCGGCCCGAAGCCGGTCGCAGGATCCATCAGCACGCCGAGCGCTGCGGCGGTGGTGCCGGCGGGCGAAGTGACGTTCTCGCGCAGGGTGGACGGCTCGATGCCCGATTGGGCGATCAGCGCGCCGGCGCCCGAGACCGTGGCGCGGGCCAGGCGATCAGCCAGCGGCGCCGGAAGGCCCGCGGCGACGCCCGCCTTCGCGAGCGCCTCGGCCAGCAGGAACACATAGGCCGGGCCGGAACCGGAAACGGCGGTGGCCGCGTCCATCAGTTCCTCGTCCTCGATCCATTCCACCGGGCCGACGGCGCCGAGCAAGGCCGCCGCGACCTCGCGCTGCGCCGCATTCGCCGCCGCATTGGGCACGGCCACGGTGATGCCATGGCCGATGGCGGCGGGGGTATTGGGAATCGTGCGCACGATCGCGGTGCCGCGCGGCAGCGCCTCGTGCAGGAAACCGAGGGTGCGGCCGGCCATGATGGAGACCACGACCGTACCCGGCTTCACCAGCGAGCGCACGGTGGCGAGCACCGCCGGGGCGACCTGCGGCTTCACCGCCAGCACCAGCACGGCGGGATCGGCGATCTGCGAGAGTTCGGGATTGGGATGGGCGCCGCAGGCCAGAAGCGCCGCGGCGGCCGGCCCCGGCAGATTGGGGTCCAGCACCACCGCCTTGGCGGGATCGAGGCCCAGACGGAACCAGCCGTCGAGCAGAGCCCCCCCCATCTTGCCGGCGCCCACGAGGACGACGGGACCGTTCAAAGACTTCAGAAGATCAACCGACATGGGCACACCTGCATGGGCGCGGGAGCCGGTGCCCGGCTCCCCGCGCGATCGTGGGTGCCCAGTCTTAAGCTTCTCCGACCGTATCGAAAAGCGCCGTGTCCATGGCTTCCCGGGCGGACTTGCCGGCCCAGACCACGAACTGGAACGCCGGATAATAGCGTTCCACGGCATCGATGGCGGCGCCGAGAATGGCTTCGCACTGGCGGTCGCTCGCGGTCGCGCCGCCCGTCAGCACCAAAGCGTGACGGAACATGATGACGCTTTCCTGCGACCAAATGTCGAAATGCCCGAGCCACATCTGCTCGTTGATAAGCGCCAGCAGCTTCAGCACCTCGGTGCGGCGGTTGTCCGGCACCTTGAAGTCAAAGGCACAGGCGAGATGCAGCGCCTCGATCTCATCCATCCACTGGAACGAGACATGGCAGTCCGTCCAGCGGCTGTTGAGCGAGAGGGTGATCTCGTCCTCGTCGGAACGCTCGAAGGACCAGTCGTGCACGGCAGCGAGCCGTTCCACCAGATCCACGGGGTTAGCCGGAGCTTCAGCTTCGATGTCGATGAGAGACATGCCTCGACCTCGCGGTTTGAGGGACGCGGAGAGGGTCGGTTACGGCAGCAACGACACTCAAAGCCAGGGCACTCAAAGCCAGCCAGGATTTGCGCGACGCAGCGTACCGGCGGCTGCACCGACCGTCTGAGGCCGGTTTGCCTTGACGATGCTGCGCCCCGTCGCGCCCTGCGCGACGATCCGGCTACGAATCGCCAATAGACCCACTATATCGCGGCGCAACGTGGCACCGCTACGACAGATTGTGGCTTCGTCTTCACGCTTTGCGGGAACCTCGGCCACACGCTTGCTCACACCGGGCCCGGACCGGCGCCCGGCGTGCCGGAAAAACCGCCCTCGGCCGGCGCATGGGGCGCCTGGGCGGCAAGCTTGGCCTCCAGCGCGGCGAGGCGCTTTTCCAGGCGCTCGTTCTCCAGCCGGGCGGCGGCCACCATGTCCTTCACGACGTCGAATTCCTCGCGCTTCACGAGGTCCATGTCGCGCAGGAACCGCTCCATCTGCGAGCGCGCCACGGTTTCCGCCTCGCGCCGCATTCCCTGGGCGACGCCCGCCGCGTCATTCACCAGGCGCGCCATTTCGTCGAAAATCCGGCCTGTGGTCTGGGTCATGGGAGCAAACTCTCGTTCCACTGCGCGCACGGCGCATGCCTTATACCTAGAATGACAATGGGCATAGGCGCGCCGCACTGCAAGACCGACCCTGTGTCACCTTGACGGACGCCGCGCCTGCGGGCACATGCCACGGGTCGGCGGGCAACGGCCCGTCCGTGGTGAACGCCCGTCCGGCCCACCTCCTGCTGGGGGTTTCATGATCAATCTCGCCATCCCCTTCCCGGCCCTGGACCCGGTGCTGATCGAAATCGGCCCGCTCGCCATCCGCTGGTATGCCCTGGCCTATATCGCCGGATTGCTGATCGGATGGCAGCTCGCCCGCTGGCTGGTGACGCGCAACGCCCTGTGGGGCGGGCGCCCGCCCATGAAGCCGGTGGATCTCGACGACGCTTTGTTCTGGGCCACCTTCGGCGTCATCCTCGGCGGTCGCATCGGCTACGTGCTGTTCTACAACCTGCCCTATTTCCTCGCCCACCCGGCCGAGATCGTCATGGTCTGGAAGGGCGGCATGTCGTTCCACGGCGGGCTGGCCGGCACCATCCTGGCGCTGGTGCTGTTCGCGCGCGCACGGCGAATCCCCGTGCCCTCGCTGCTGGACGTGGCGGGCGTGGTCGCGCCGATCGGGCTGTTTTTCGGCCGCATCGCCAATTTCATCAACGGGGAATTGTGGGGCCGCCCCTCCGACGCCTCGTGGGCGGTGATCTTTCCGACCGGCGGCAATGTGCCGCGCCACCCGAGCCAGCTTTACGAAGCCGCCATGGAAGGATTGCTCCTGTTCCTGGTCATGCTTCTGGTGGTCCGGCTCGGCGGCCTGCGCCGTCCCGGCCTTGCCGCCGGCATCTTCGGCATCGGCTACGGGCTCGGGCGCATCACCGGCGAATTCTTCCGCGAGCCGGACCCGCAGGTGGGCTATCTCGCCTTCGGCACCACCATGGGGATGATCCTCTCCCTGCCGGTGGTAATCGCCGGCCTCGGCATCGTGATCTATGCCCTGAGCCGGCCCGTCCACGGTTTCGACCCGGGGCCCCAGAGGTGACGAGCCCCCTGGCGCGGGAGATCAAGGCCCTGATCGCCAGCGAAGGGCCGATCTCGCTGGCGCGCTACATGGACCTGTGCTTGGGCCATCCCCGCCACGGCTATTACATGACGCGCGACCCGTTCGGCGCGGCCGGCGACTTCATCACCGCCCCCGAGATCAGCCAGATGTTCGGGGAATTGCTGGGCCTGTGGGCGCTCGCCGCCTGGCAGCAGATGGGCAGCCCCGATCCGGTCCATCTGGTGGAACTCGGCCCCGGCCGGGGCACGCTGATGGCCGATGCCCTGCGCGCGACCCACCTGCTGCCCGGCTTCGGCGCGGCCGTGCGGGTGCATCTCGTGGAGATGAGCCCGGTGCTGCGCGCGCGTCAGCAGGCGACCCTGGCACACACGGCGACGGCCCGTCCGGTCTCGTGGCACACGCGGCTGGAGGAGGTGCCGGACGGCCCGGCCCTGGTGCTCGCCAACGAATTCTTCGATGCGCTTCCCATTTCCCAGTTCATCCGCAGTGGCGCCGGGTGGCACGAACGGCGGGTCGGGCTCGACGCATCGGGCGAATTGACCTTCGGTGTCGACCCCCATCCCGCCCGCCTGGTGGAGGTGCTGGCGCGCCATATTCCGCCGCCGCATCCGCCCGGCGTCCTCCTGGAGCGGCTGGAAAGCCCCGCCGCCCGCGCGCTCGCAGCCCGGCTCGCGACCCAGGACGGCGCGGCGCTGGTGATCGATTACGGCCATGGGCGAAGCGCCTTCGGCGACACGCTCCAGGCCATGAAGGCCCACGCCTTCGTCGACCCCCTGGCCGAGCCGGGGGAAGCGGATCTCACCGCCCATGTGGATTTCGCGGCCCTCGCCCGCGACGCAATCACCGCCGGGGCCGGCGCCTTCGGGCCGGTGCCGCAGGGCGAGTTCCTGCTGCGTCTCGGCCTGCGCGAACGGGCCGAGCGCCTTCAGGCGACCGCATCTCCCCTCCAGGCTGACGCCATCGCCGCCGCCCTCGCCCGCCTCGCCGGCACGGGGGAGAAGGAGATGGGCGCCCTGTTCAAGGTGCTCTGCATCTGCGGCCCGGCCTTCGCCGCGCCGCGCGATCCACCGCCGGGCTTTGCCCCGTCCGAAGCCCATGCGGAGACTGTCCCATGAAGGTCGAAGCCCCCTCTCTCGCCGCCCTCCCGGGCATCCGCCACGGCTTCTTCACCCGCCGGGGCGGGGTCTCCCAGGGGCTCTACGAGAGCCTCAACGGCGGCCTCGGCTCGAAGGACGATCCCGCCAACGTGCTGGAAAACCGCGCCCGCATGGCGCGCGAGATCGGCGTCGCCCCGGAAGCGCTGGTCGCCTGCTGGCAGGTGCATTCGCCCGATGCGGTCATCCTCACCACCCCCTGGACCCGCGAGGATGCGCCCCAGGCCGATGCGGTGGTGACCGCCGTTGCCGGCCTCGGCGCCACCATCACGGTGGCCGATTGCGGCCCGGTGCTGTTCGCCGATCCGATCGCACGGGTCGTGGGTGCGGCCCATGCCGGCTGGAAGGGCGCGTTCGGCGGGGTGCTGGAATCCACCCTGCGCCGGATGGAGGAGCTGGGGGCGACACGGGCCAACATCCGCGCCGCCATCGGTCCGCTAATCCGCCAGCCGAGCTATGAGGTGGGGGAGGATTTCATCGCCCGCTTCATCGACGAGGACCGGTCTTTCGCCCGCTTCTTCATTGCGGCGGAGCGCGAAGGCCATGCCCTGTTCGACCTGCCCGGCTTCATCGCCCACCGCCTCGCCGACGCCGGCGTGGGCGCGGTGGAGGACCTGGAACTCGACACCTATTCCGACCCCGAGCGCTTCTTCAGCTATCGCCGGTCCACCCATCGGCGTGAGGCGGATTACGGCCGAATGGTGGCGGCGATCGCCCTGATTTGAGCCGGCGCACAGGATTTTCACGCCCGTTAACGATGCCTTAACCGTTTCTCTGGACCTGATGCCGGATTGCCGCTAACCCTCCTGTGGATCACAGACGGGGAGCGCCGCATGCCGGACGCAAGCACCAACACACGCTGGATGCAAACGGTGCGCTGGGGTTCGCGCCTTCTGGTCCTGGGTGTTGGACTTGCGCTCGCCGGATGCCAGACCGACGGCGGCACGGCCAGTTCCGCCAGCCGCACCCTGTCGTTCGAATCCATCGACGGCCCGCCCAAGCCCACCTTCGACAAGCTCGTGACCCGCCTCAGCGCGGAAGCCGACATGCAGCAGGTGGCGGTGGTTTCCCGCACCGATAAGGCCGCCTACCGGGTGCGCGGCTATCTCGCGGTCCATTCCGACAAGACCACCACCTCGGTGGCCTATGCCTGGGACGTGTTCGACGCCGACAAGCAGCGCGTCGCCCGCATCACTGGCGAAGAGACCACCAAGCGCGTCAAGGGCGATGCCTGGGCGGTGTGCGACGAAGCCGTGCTCGCCAAGATCGCGGGCAAGTCCATGGCGGGCCTGGCCGAAAGCCTCGGCGTGCCGGCCAGCGGCCGGGTTTCCGCAGGCCTGCCCGCAACGCCCAGCCAGACGGCGGCTCCCGCGGCGGCCGATCCGGCCCCGGCGGCGGCACCGGCCGCCCCGGCGGGCGCGCCGATCGGCACCGACGGCCCGCCCGTCGCGCAGGCGGAGCCGCAGGGCGAGCCGCAGCCCGCGACGACACTGGCGTTCGCGCAGCACTGAGTTTCAGAGGCTTTACAAAAGCCGTGGCGGGTGCCTACAGGTTGCCCGAATTCTTAAGGCGGCCACTGCATCGTGCGGACGGCGTGCCGTTGTCGACCGAGACTGTATCCATGAAGCTTGTGGCTGGAAATTCGAACCGCGCGCTCTCCGAAGCCATCGCGGCCTATCTCTCCACGCCCCTCACCAAGGCGGTGGTCCGGCGCTTCGCCGACATGGAGATCTTCGTGGAGATCCAGGAGAATGTGCGCGGCGAGGACGTGTTCGTCCTCCAGTCCACTTCCTTCCCGGCCAACGACCATCTGATGGAATTGCTGATCATCATCGATGCGCTGCGCCGGGCCTCGGCCAAGCGCATCACGGCGGTGCTGCCCTATTTCGGCTATGCCCGCCAGGATCGAAAGCCCGGCCCCCGCACGCCGATTTCCGCCAAGCTGGTGGCCAATCTCATCACCCACGCCGGCGCCGACCGCGTGATGACGCTGGATCTGCATGCCGGCCAGATCCAGGGCTTCTTCGACATCCCCACCGACAATCTTTATTCCGCGCCTGTCATGGTGCGGGACATCAAGGATCGGTTCGACCTGAACAACGTCATGGTGGTTTCCCCCGACGTCGGCGGCGTGGTGCGCGCCCGAGCGCTGGCCAAGCGCATCGATGCCCAGCTCGCCATCGTCGACAAGCGGCGCGAGCGGCCGGGCGAGAGCGAGGTCATGAACGTGATCGGCAATGTGGACGGCCGATCCTGCATCCTGGTGGACGACATCGTCGATTCCGGCGGCACGCTGGTGAATGCGGCGGAAGCGCTTTTGGCGCGCGGCGCCAAGGAAGTGCACGCCTACATCACCCACGGCGTGCTGTCCGGCGGCGCGGTGGCCCGCATCACCGCCTCCAAGCTCAAGGAACTGGTGATCACCGATTCCATCCAGCCCACCGAGGCGGTGCGGGTGGCGCGCAACATTCGGGTGCTGTCCATCGGCACGCTGATCGGCGAGGCCGTGGCCCGCACGGCGCACGAGGAATCGGTCTCCAGCCTGTTCGACTGACCGGCCGCGCCCCCTGAAAAAAGGGCGCCCACGGGCGCCCTTGGCGTTTGAGAGCCGGCCTCAGGCCTCGGCCCCGGAGGCGGAGTCGGCCTCTGCGGTTTCTGCCGCAGTCGCGGCTTCCGGCTCCATCTCGCCCCGGGTCTGGAGCCACAGCATCACCAGCCAGCAGCCGGCGGCCCAGGCCGCGCCCAGCGCCCAGCCGCCGAGCACGTCCGTCGGCCAGTGCACACCCAGATACAGCCGGCTCAGGCCGACGATCACGGTGACAAAGGCCGCCAGCCCCAGCAGATACACCTTCACCCGCTGGCGTACCTGCGCGCGCGCCAGCAAGGCCCCGAGGGTAAGATAGACGACCGCGGACATCATGGAATGGCCGCTCGGAAAGCTCGCCGAATAGACCGCCATGCCGTGCGGCACCAGATCCGGCCGGGCGCGGTCGAACAGGATCTTCACGGTGCTGCTCAGCAGGGCGCCGCCGGCGATGGAGCCGAGCACCATCAGCGCGGTCAGCCGCCGGCGCACCAGCAGCAGATAGGCGATCACCGCCAGGGTCACCAGCACCAGAATCGTTGTGCCGCCGAGCGCGGTGAGGTCGCGCATGCTCTCTTCCAGCCAGGGCGGGCCGAGCGGATCGGACCTGTCCGCCGGATTGCGCAGGGCAAGCAGGATGGTTTCATCCAGGCCGCGCGTCTCCCCCTCCATCACCTCGCCGGCCAAGGCGAGAAAGAAATAGAGCGCTGCGGCGGAGAGGCCGACGATGGCGAGCGTGGTCCGCTCCAGCCCGCTCACCCGGGTGAACACGGGCCCGAGCAGCGGAATGGCGTGAAGGCGGGTGCGCACGGCGCTCAGCAGCGGGTTCATGGCGGTCCCATGCAGAAGTTCGCTCCGCCCGTCAACGCGCGTTGGCGCGGCGGGTTCCGGCGGGCGGGGAAGGATGCGATGCAGCGCCCATGATCGTGCCAGCGAAACCGGCCCCTCGGGAAGCCCCCATCGCGCTTTATGTGGATGCCGACGCCTGCCCGGTGAAGGCGGAGATCTATCGCGTGGCGGAACGTCACGGGCTGAAGGTGTTCGTGGTCTCCAACAGCCCCATCGCCTTGCCCCGCTCGCCGGACATCGAGCGCGTGCTGGTGCCGAGCGGGCCGGACGTGGCGGACGACTGGATCGCCGAGCGGGTGTCGAAGGGCGATGTGGTGATCACCGCCGACGTGCCGCTGGCCAGCCGCTGCGTGAAGGCGGGGGCGGATGTGATCAGCCCCACCGGACGGCCCTTCACCACCGACAGCATCGGCATGGCGCTGGCGACCCGCAACCTCATGGACGAATTGCGCTCGGCGGGCGCGACCACCGGCGGGCCGGCGCCGTTTTCCCCGCGCGATCGCTCGCAATTTTTGTCCGCGCTGGATCTCGCCATCGTGCGGCTGAAACGGGCCGGCTATGTCGCGGCGGGCGGCAAATAGACCTTGGGAAACCGCGCGCCCGAGGCCGGATGCGCGAAAAATGTTTCACGTGAAACAATGACTTAGCGTAGACGAACCGGGATTTTCTGGCGCGTCTCCGCGCTTCTCCGTGGGTCTGCGGCGCTCCTAACCGCGATTTCGGCCGGACGTTCGGCACGCATGACTCCGCGCCCCGCGCGGACCGCCCCCGCCTCTCCCCCGCCGGCCGCCCTGCCCGCCTCCCTGCCGGCCTCCCTGCCGGCTTCCCCGCGTCCCGGCGGCGAGGCCGGGACGCTCGCTTGCGCGCGAGGGCGGAGCAGTGCGCCGATACCTCCGCCCCGCGGCCTCTGCGATCACGCTTCGCGGATGTCGGCGGCGGCGCGGGCGAGGATTTCCACGATCCGCGTCTCGGCGCCGCGATTGGCGTCCAGGCGCTGGCCGGAGACCTCGCGCAGATTCTCCAGCGCGGCTTCCACCAGGCGCGGCAGCTCGGCGTGGGAGGCGCCTTCGCCCTCGCCCCGGCCCATCCAGCGGCGGAAGCGGCTCATCTTGTTGCCGATCTCGGCGAGGCGCCCGAGCAGGGCATCGGCGAAATCGCGGTTCTGCGCGAGATAGGCCTCGCCCTCGGCGGTGATGGCATAGCGCTTCTTGGCGCCTTCGCTCTCGGCCGTCACATAGCCCGCCTCTTCCAGGAAGGTGAGGGTGGGATAGACGATGCCGGGGCTCGGCGAATACCAGCCGGCGGTCTTCTCCTCGATCAGCTTGATGAGCTCGTAGCCGTGGCGCGGCTGCTCGGCGATCAGTGCGAGCGCCAGCAGCTTGAGATCGCCCTGGGCGAGCATGCGCCCGAGGCGGAACATATCGCCGCCGCCGCCCCGGCCGCGTCCATGACCGCCCCGGCCGAAGCCGCCGTCATCGCCGCGGGCCATTGCGAAACGGCGGTCGCCGCCGTGGTGTCTGCATCCAAACATTCCGCACTCCTGAGATATATCTAAAGATAGGTCCACGCCGTTTTATATCGTTAGATATATCTTTTTCGCAAGAGGGGGTGCAGCCCTTCGTTAAAGGGCGCAAGTTAGGATGCAGCGGAATGCAGCGAGGAGAGCCGCCATGGCCATGACCGACGCGCAGAAGGCGGCGCGCGCCATCGAGGGCCTGCTTGCGCCCTTGAGCCCGCAGATGCGCGCGGCCGTGGAAGCCTGGCTCGCCCGCCTTGCCCACGAACGGCGCCTCTCGGCCAAGACGCTGGAAGCCTATGCGCGCGATCTCGCTTTGGTGCTGAACCGGCTCGCGCTGCATCTCGGCGGCGCGCCCACGCTCGCCGATCTCGCCGCCCTCACCCCCGCCGACGTGCGCGCCGTGCTCGCCGGCCGCAAGGCCGAGGGGGTCGCGCCGCGCACCCTGGTGCGGCTGCTCGCCGCCGCGCGCTCGTTCGCCCGCCATCTGGAACGCGAGGGCCAGGGCGCGGTGGGCGCGCTCACCGCGGTCCGGGCGCCCAAGGTGCCGCGTGGCCTGCCAAAGCCCGTCGGCATCGCAGCGGCCCGCGCGCTGACCGATCCGCAGACCCGCGCCGGTGAAGAAAGGGACCTGTGGGTGCTGGTGCGCGACGCGGCGGTGCTCGCCTTGCTCTATGGCGCGGGCCTGCGCATTTCCGAAGCGCTCGGCCTCACCGCCGGCCAGATCCCGCCCGAGGGGCCGGTGGACCACATCATCGTCACCGGCAAGGGCAATAAGACGCGCATGGTGCCGGTGATCGCGCCGGTGGTGGACGCGGTGCGCGCCTATGTGAAAGCCTGTCCCCACCCGCTGGAAGCCGACGGCCCGCTGTTTGTCGGCCTGCGCGGCGGCCCGCTCTCGCCCCGCATCGTGCAACTCGCGGTGGAGCGCATGCGCGGCGCTCTCGGGCTGCCCGATAGCGCGACGCCGCACGCGCTGCGCCATTCCTTCGCCACCCATCTGCTGGCGCGGGGCGGCGAATTGCGCGCCATCCAGGAATTGCTGGGCCATGCCTCCCTGTCCACGACGCAGATCTATACCGCGCTGGACGAAAGCCATCTGATGGCGGCCTATCGCGCCGCCCATCCCCGCGCTTGAGGCCTTACGACCGCGAGGAGAAGGCGCGGCGCCGCAGGGCGCGCACCCGCAGCCAGATGCCGCCGCCGGGCGTCGCCGCGCGAATGCGCGCCATCATCTCCTGGATGCGCAGCTTCACCGGTTCCACCTCGGCCTCGGCCCAGTTCTTGACCCGCACCAGCCAGTTGAACAGGCGCGCGAACCAGCCGATGGACAGAAGCTGCGCCCGGCACACGTCGAACAGGAACGCCATGAGCGCGACGCCCACCAGCTTTTCCATCACCACCGCCAGGCTCCCGAGGAACCAGCGCTCATGGGCGAAGGCCCATAGCGCGACGATGTAAAGCGGCTCCACCAACAGCAGCGGCACCACGAACAGGGCGAACGCGCCATAGGGCGGCAGGCGATGGGCCCAGCGCGACAGCGCCGCCTTGAACGCCTCGAACGGCAGGAGGTCCGCGCACCAGCGCACCATGGGCGCCAGCTTGCGCCACAGCCACGCCTCCACGAGGAAGACCACGGCGAGCACCACGAACAGCGGATGCAAACGGCTGCGCGCCTCGGGCGGCGGAGGGGAAGAGACCATGGCCCAGACATGGCCCATCGCCCGTGGCGTTTCAATGGCCGCGTGGCGGCAAGCCGGCAACTGGCGCGCGGATTGCTAAAGCTTCGCTCGAGGCTGCCGCGGGCGGGCGGCGCGCGATGCGTCTTGCGCGCGGTCCCCGCCGGGGCGCAGCCTCCCCGTCCTGGGTGTTTCTGGAGACCGCTGTTTCATGTTCGACCATATCTCGATCGGCGTCACCGACCTCGACCGCTCCCTCGCCTTTTACGAAAGCGTGCTTGCTCCCCTCGGGATCGTGCGCGCGGTACTCTATGACGAGCCCACCGGCACCCGCTCCGCCGGCTTCGGCCCCGCCACGGCCGGACCGGACGACACGCCGCCGTTCTGGTTGGAAGAGCGCAAGGGCGCGGCCATCTCCTGCCCGCCGGGCACCCACCTGTGCTTCAAGGCGGCGGAGCGGGCCGGCGTGCATGCGTTTCACGCGGCGGGCCTCCTCGCGGGCGGTGCCTGCAACGGCGCGCCGGGGCCGCGCCCGGCCTATGGGCCGAGCTATTACGCCGGCTTCCTCACCGACCCGGACGGCTGGCGGATCGAGGCGGTGACCTTCAGCCCGGTCTGAGAACGGCGCCACGGGGCAGGATGCGACGGGCCGGCTCCCCCCGGGGGCCGGCGCTTCGCCCGGCGCGTAGCCGCCTCCAGACGCCCGTAACGTCAACGGAGGGGGAAAGGAACGCAACCCAGCGTTGGATCTCACCTTTTCGTGATCGGCCGCAGCGGGGCACGCATTTTGCCGATTTCGCGGGCAAGTGCGATTTATTCGGGCTTCGCCGGCTCGCAATCCCGGGTCTAGCCTCAAGGCGTGACCACAACGGGAGTGAGACGGATGAGACCGACTGCTATCGCCCTGCGGGCGTTCGCGATCATGGCCCTGCTGGCCGTGGGCGTCGTCGTCGTCGCTCCGGCGGCTCCCGCCTTCGCCAATTGCCCGCCCGACGCGGCGGCGGATGTCACCACCACGGATTCGACCGTGACGGTCTCGGCGCCCATCCCCAGCAAGCGCACCTGACGCGGGCTTCGGCAGCGGATTTCGCGAAAAGGGCCGGCCCCCGGGGTGCGGAGGCCGGCCCTCATTCTCACATATGGATGGCGCGCTTTTCCACCGCCATGGCCGCTTCCTTCACCGCTTCCGAGCGGGTGGGATGGGCATGGCAGGTGCGGGCCAGATCCTCGGACGAGCCGCCGAACTCCATCAGCACGGCGCATTCGTGGATCAGTTCGCCCGCCTCGGCGCCGATGATGTGGACGCCGAGCACCTTGTCGGTCGCGGCGTCGGCCAGGACCTTCACGAACCCGTCGGTGGTGTTGTTCACCTTCGCGCGGCCGTTGGCGGTGAAGGGGAATTTGCCGACGTTATAGGCGATGCCCGCGTCCTTCAGCTCTTCCTCGGTCTTGCCGACGGAGGCCACTTCCGGGAACGTGTAGACCACGCCGGGGATCACGTCGTAATTCACATGGCCCGCCTTGCCGGCCAGGATCTCCGCCACCGCGACGCCTTCGTCCTCGGCCTTGTGGGCGAGCATGGGGCCGGCGATCACGTCGCCGATGGCATAGATGCCGTCCACGTTCGACTTGAAGTGGGGATCCACCACCACGCGGCCGCGCTTGTCGGTCTCGACCCCGATCTCGGCGAGGCCGAGCCCGGCGGTGTAGGCGACGCGGCCGATGGCCACCAGCACCACGTCCGCTTCCAGCGTCTCGGCCGCGCCGCCGGCGGCGGGCTCGATGGACACCTTCAGCGTCGCGCCGGACGTGTCGACGCCCGTGACCTTGGTGCCGAGCTTGAAGTCGAAGCCCTGCTTGGCGAGGATGCGCTGGAACGACTTCGCCACGTCGCCGTCCATGCCGGGCAGGATGCGGTCGAGATATTCCACCACGGTCACCTGCGCGCCGAGGCGGCGCCACACGCTGCCGAGCTCGAGGCCGATCACGCCCGCGCCCACCACCACCAGCTTGCCGGGCACCTTGGGGAGGCTGAGCGCGCCGGTGGAGGAGACGATGCGCTCCTCGTCGATGGTCACGCCGGGCAGCTGCGCCACGTCGGAGCCGGTGGCGATGACGATGTTCTTCGTCTCGACCACCTGCTTGGAGCCGTCGGAATTGAGGGTGACTTCCACCTTGCCGGGCGCCAGGATCTTGCCGGCGCCGAAATACACGTCGATCTTGTTCTTCTTCAGCAGGAACTCGACGCCCTTCACATTGCCGTCCACGCCCTTGTCCTTGAAGGCGAGCATGGTGGGAAGATCGAGCGTGGGCGCGCTGACGCCGATGCCCATGGAGGCGAACTTGTGGCCGGCTTCCTCGAAGAATTCGGAGGCGTAGAGCAGCGCCTTGGAGGGGATGCACCCCACGTTCAGGCAGGTGCCGCCATGGGTGGCGCGCTTCTCCACCACGGCGACCTTCAGGCCGAGCTGCGCCGCGCGGATGGCGCCGACATAGCCGCCGGGGCCGGTGCCGATGACGATGAGATCGTAGGACATGGGGAAATTGCTCTCGATTGATCAGCTTGCGGCAAGCAGATGCAGTTGCGCCTGCTTTTCGCAATCCTTGCGAAGCTGGTCGGCACCGAAGTCGATTTCGTTGCCGGTGTCATCCGTCCAGAAGATGTGGGGCCCGTATTCCTCCACTTGAACCTTCGCGAAGTTCTCGGGCTCCTGGAGAAAAGTGAAGATCTTGCCGCGGGCGATGATGGGACGCAGGTCGACGACGCCCTCATAGCCATCGAGAAACACGAGCTTCATGACGCCGTTGATCACGGGCTCCGCGGTCCGGATACGTGGCAACGTATTCATGGAATCCTCTCGGTCGGCAGCCCCGTGGTGGCATTGGTCCACTGGAGAAAAATCTGTGTCTTTCGCGGCTGCGCCCACTCCAGGATCGTCCGCAGCTTGGCGCGGGGCAGGTCACCTTCCAGAACGTCGAGTGTCTCAATCTCGATAACGACACGGTGCTCCGCATAAAGAACATGGAAATGCGGAACACCGTGCCCGTTACTATAAACGAGGATCTTCATCCCCTCCACGACAGCGATCGTGGGCATGTTCGCGCTCGAGCGCGGGCCCTCACAGATCCAGAACGAGGCGCGCCGGATCTTCCAGGGTTTCCTTCACGCGCACCAGGAAGGTCACGGCCTCGCGGCCGTCGACGATGCGGTGGTCGTAGGAGAGCGCGAGGTACATCATCGGGCGGATCACCACCTGGCCCTTGATGGCCACCGGCCGTTCCTCGATGCGGTGCATGCCGAGAATGCCCGACTGCGGCGCGTTGAGGATGGGGGTGGACATCAGCGAGCCGTAGATGCCGCCGTTGGTGATGGTGAAGGTGCCGCCCTGCATGTCCTCGATGCCGAGCTTGCCGTCACGCGCCTTGCGGCCGTAGGCGGCGATGGCCTTCTCGATCTCCGCCACCGACATCTGGTCGGCGTCGCGCACCACCGGAACCACGAGACCCTTCTCGGTGCCCACCGCGATGCCGATGTTGTAATAGTTCTTGTAGACGAGATCGGTGCCGTCGATCTCGGCGTTCACCGCCGGGATGTCCTTCAGCGCCTGGATCACGGCCTTGGTGAAGAAGCCCATGAAGCCGAGCTTCGTGCCGTGCTTCTTCTCGAAGGCATCCTTGAACTGGGCGCGCAGGCCCATGACGCCGCTCATGTCCACGTCATTGAACGTGGTGAGCATGGCGGCGGTGTTCTGGGCGTCCTTCAGGCGGCGGGCGATGGTCTGCCGCAGCTTGGTCATCTTCACGCGCTCTTCGCGCGCGGCCTCGTTCGCCGAGGAGGGCGCGCGGGCGGCCACCGGGGCGGGTGCGGCCTGCACGGCGGCGATGGCCGAGAGCATGTCGCCCTTGGTCACGCGGCCGTCCTTGCCGGAGCCGTCCACGCCGGCCGGCGACACGCCGCTCTCCGCCGCGAGGCGGGCGACGGCGGGGCCGTTGGCATCGGCGGCGGCCGCCTTGGCGGGCGCAGGCGCAGGGGCGGCGGCGGGAGCCGGGGCGGCCTTGGGAGCCTCGGCCTTCGGAGCCTCGGCCTTGGGCGCGGGCGCCGCGGCGGCGCCCGAGCCTTCGCCGAGCATGCCGAGCAGCGCGCCGACCCCGACCGTCTCGCCATCCTTGGCGACGATTTCGGACAGCACGCCGGCGGCGGGCGCCGGCACTTCCACGGTGACCTTGTCGGTTTCAAGCTCCACCAGCGGCTCGTCGGCTTTCACCGCCTCGCCCGGCTTCTTGAACCACTTGCCGATGGTCGCTTCCGTCACGGATTCGCCGAGCGTTGGAACGCGGATCTCGGTGGCCATGGGGATCGTCTTCTTTCGTTGGGGCGGGTTATCGAGCGGAAGAGCCTGTCCTCAGGCGAGGGCGTCCTCGAGGAACGCCTTCAGCTGCGCGAGATGCTTGGACATGAGCCCGGTGGCGGTGGCCGCGGACGCCGGACGGCCGGCATAGCGCGGACGCTTGGAAGCGGCGCCGATATTCTCCAGCACCCATTCCAGATACGGCTGCACGAAGGCCCAGGCACCCTGGTTCTTCGGCTCTTCCTGGCACCAGACCACTTCCGCGTTCTTGAAGCGCGAGAGTTCCTGGACCAGGGTCTTGAGCGGGAACGGGAACAATTGCTCGACGCGCATCAGATACACGTCGTTGGTTCCGCGCTTCTCGCGCTCCTCATAGAGGTCGTAATAGACCTTGCCGGTGCACAGCACGACGCGGCGGATCTTGTCGTCCGCCACCAGCTTCACCGAATCCGCGGTCGGATGCGACTGGGCATCGTCGAACAGGATGCGGTGGAAGCTGGTGCCCGCCGCCAGTTCCGACAGGCTGGAGACCGCCCGCTTGTGGCGCAGCAGCGACTTCGGCGTCATCAGGATGAGCGGCTTGCGGAACTCGCGCTTCATCTGGCGGCGCAGGATGTGGAAGTAATTGGCAGGCGTGGTGCAGTTCGCCACCTGCATATTGTCTTCCGCGCACATCTGGAGATAGCGCTCCAGGCGGGCGGAGGAATGCTCCGGCCCCTGGCCTTCGTAGCCATGCGGCAGCAGGCACACGAGGCCCGACATGCGCAGCCACTTGCGCTCGCCCGAGGAGATGAACTGGTCGAACACCACCTGCGCGCCGTTCGCGAAGTCGCCGAACTGGGCTTCCCACAGAACCAGCGTGTTGGGCTCCGAGAGGGTGTAGCCATATTCGAAGCCGAGCACCGCCTCTTCCGAGAGCATCGAATTGATGACCTCGTACTTGGCCTGGTCGGCCGTGAGATGGTTGAACGGCTTGTAGCGCGCCTCGTTGTTCTGGTCGGTCAGCACCGAATGGCGCTGGGAGAAGGTGCCGCGCTCCACGTCCTGGCCGGACAGGCGGACGGGATTGCCCTCCTCCAGCAGGGTGCAGAAGGCGAGCGCCTCGCCGGTCGCCCAGTCGATCCCCTCGCCGGTCTCGATCGCGCTGCGGCGGTTGTCGAGGAAGCGCTGGATCGTGCGATGGACGGTGAAGCCCTCCGGCACGCGGGTGATCTTCTCGCCGATGTCCTTCAGGCGATCGAGCGCGACGCCGGTGTCGCCGCGACGCGGATCGTCGTCCTCGTGGATCGCCTTGAAGCCGGCCCAGCGCCCGTCCAGCCAGTCGGCCTTGTTGGGCTTGTAGGCCTGACCGGCCTCATATTCGCCTTCCAGCCGGTCGCGCCAGGCGGCGCGGAGCTTGTCCACCTCGCCGGTTTCCAGCACGCCTTCTTCCACCAGGCGGTTGGAATACAGGTCGAGCACGCTCGGGTGCTGGCGGATCACCTTATACATGTGCGGCTGGGTGAACGAAGGCTCGTCGCCCTCGTTGTGGCCGTAGCGGCGATAGCAGAACATGTCCACGACCACCGGCTTGTGGAACCGCTGGCGGAACTCGATCGCCACCTTGGCGCAGAAGGTCACCGCCTCGGGATCGTCGCCGTTCACATGGAAGATCGGCGCCTCGATCATCTTCGCTACATCCGAGGGATAGGGCGAGGAGCGCGAATAGCGCGGATTGGTGGTGAAGCCGATCTGGTTGTTGATGATGAAATGGATCGAGCCGCCGGTGCGGTGACCCTTCAGCCCCGACAGGCCGAGGCATTCGGCGACCACGCCCTGGCCGGCGAAGGCGGCATCGCCGTGGATCAGCAGCGGCAGCACCTTGACGCGCTCGCTGTCCTTCAGCTGGTCCTGCTTGGCGCGCGCCTTGCCGAGCACCACGGGATCGACGATCTCCAGGTGCGAGGGGTTGGCGGTCAGCGAGATATGGACCTTGTTGCCGTCGAACTCGCGGTCGGACGAGGCACCGAGATGGTACTTCACATCGCCCGAGCCCTCGACCTCGTCGGGGGCCCAGGAGCCGCCCTTGAACTCGTGGAACAGGGCGCGGTGGGGCTTGCCCATCACCTGGGTCAGCGTGTTCAGGCGGCCGCGATGGGCCATGCCGAACACGATGTCCTCGACCCCGAGGCTGCCGCCGCGCTTGATGATCTGCTCCAGCGCCGGGATCAGGCTCTCGCCGCCGTCCAGGCCGAAGCGCTTGGTGCCGGTGTATTTCACGTCGAGGAACTTCTCGAAGCCCTCGGCCTCCACCAGCTTGTTGAGGATGGCGCGCTTGCCCTCGCGGGTGAAGCTGACTTCCTTGTCCGGCCCCTCGATGCGCTCCTGGATCCAGGCCTTCTCCTCGGGCGAGGAGATGTGCATGAACTCGACGCCGATGGTGCGGCAATAGGTGCGGCGCAGGATGGCGATCATCTCGCGCACGGTCGCGAATTCGAGCCCGAGCACATTGTCGATGAAGATCTTGCGGTCGAGGTCGGCCTCATAGAAGCCGTAGGACACCGGGTCGAGCTCGGGCGCCTCGCGCGGCGGGGTGAGCTTGAGCGGGTCGAGGTCCGCGTGCAGATGGCCGCGCATGCGATAGGCGCGGATCATCATCAGCGCCTTCACGGAATCGCGGGTCGCCTGCTGCACGTCGGTGGAGGAGAATTCGATGCCGGCCTTCTGGGCCTTGGCCTGGACCTTGTCCGCGACCTTCTTCTCGACCTCGATCCAATTGCCGTCGAGGGCCGAGACCAGTTCGCCATTGGCATGGACCGGCCAGTTCGGCTTTTTCCAGGAGGCCCCGTCGGCATTCTTGCGAACCTGGGCGGGATCATCGTTCAGGGCGGCGAAGAAGCTCTGCCACTGCGCATCCACCGAAGCTGGGTCAGCTTCGTAGCGGGCATAGAGATCGTCGATCCACTGAGCGTTACCTCCGTACAGGAAGGAGGTGGCGAGAAGCTGTTCGTTCTGGTCCGCACGCGACATGGGCTTAATCCCGGATGGCCTTGGCGCCGTGGCTTTAAGAGCGCAACTCGCCCCGAAAACCAAGCCCCAAGCGCCGAGCGCTGCCACAAAGTTGAGACTGGGACGGCTAAGATCCCAGCCTTTCGACCGAAAGGCCTCCGGCTCGGCCGGAGGCGCGACGATCGACGCCCCGTACATAAACCTGCCGCATGGTGCACGGAAGGGACAATCCGCGTCCTTTTGGCAGCTTTATCCGCAGGGCCGAACGGCGTCCCATGCAAGCCACGCCGCCGTGGCGAAATTCGCGGCAGGCCCGCAAAAGGAGCGGTCGCCCGGCAGCGGGGGCTGCCGGGCCGGGATCGATCAGCCCTTGAGGACTTCGACCAGGGTCTTGCCGAGGCGCGCGGGCGAAGGCGAGACGCGGATGCCGGCGGCTTCCATGGCCGCGATCTTGTCTTCCGCGCCGCCCTTGCCGCCCGAGATGATCGCGCCCGCATGGCCCATGCGGCGGCCCGGAGGCGCCGTGCGGCCGGCGATGAAGCCCACCATCGGCTTCTTGCGCCCGCGCTTGGCCTCGTCCGCGATGAACTGCGCCGCATCCTCTTCCGCCGAGCCGCCGATCTCGCCGATCATCACGATCGACTGCGTCTTCGGGTCCGCCAGGAACAGCTCCAGGATGTCGATGAACTCGGTGCCCTTCACCGGGTCGCCGCCGATGCCCACCGCGCTGGTCTGGCCGAGGCCTTCCTGCGTGGTCTGGAACACCGCCTCATAGGTCAGCGTGCCCGAGCGCGAGACCACGCCCACCGAACCCTGCTTGAAGATGTTGCCCGGCATGATGCCGATCTTGCATTCGCCGGCCGTCATCACGCCCGGGCAGTTCGGCCCGATCAGGCGCGACTTGGAGCCGGAGAGCGCGCGCTTCACCTTCACCATGTCCAGCACCGGGATGCCTTCGGTGATGCAGACGATGAGCGGGATTTCCGCGTCGATGGCTTCCAGGATCGCGTCCGCGGCGCCCGGAGGCGGCACATAGATCACGCTGGCGTCGGCGCCGGTGGCCTCGCGCGCCTCGATCACGGTGTCGAACACCGGCAGGCCGAGATGGGTGGTGCCGCCCTTGCCGGGCGAGGTGCCGCCGACCATCTTGGTTCCGTAGGCGACCGCCTGCTCGGAATGGAAGGTGCCGTTCTTACCCGTGAAACCCTGGGTGATGACCTTGGTATTGGCGTCGATAAGCACGGACATCACGCAGCTTCCTTCTTCACCGCGCCCACGATCTTCTGCGCGGCGTCGTCGAGGTCATCGGCGGGGATCACATTCAACCCGCTTTCGCGGATGATCTGCTTGCCCAGTTCAACATTGGTGCCTTCCAGGCGCACCACCAGGGGCACTTCCAGGCCGACGGTCTTCACCGCCTCCAGGACGCCGCGCGCGATCACGTCGCACTTCATGATGCCGCCGAAGATGTTCACCAGGATGCCCTTCACATTGGGATCCGCGGTGATGATCTTGAACGCCGCCGTCACCTTCTCCTCGCTGGCGCCGCCGCCCACGTCGAGGAAGTTGGCCGGGCTCTCGCCATACAGCTTGATGATGTCCAGCGTCGCCATGGCGAGGCCCGCGCCGTTCACCATGCAGCCGATGGTGCCGTCGAGCGTGATATAGGCGAGGTCATACTTGGAGGCTTCGATCTCCTTGGCGTCTTCCTCGGTCAGGTCGCGCAGCTCGACCAGGTCGGGATGACGGAACAGGGCGTTGCCGTCGAACGACACCTTCGCGTCGAGCACCACCAGGCGATTGTCCTTGGTGACGATCAGCGGGTTGATCTCGAGCATTTCCATGTCGGTGGCGACGAACGCCTTGTAGAGCACGTCGGTCAGCTTGCCCGCCTGCTTGGCGAGGTCGCCGGCAAGGCCGAGCGCGTCGGCGACCTTGCGGCCGTGGAACGGCTGCACGCCGGTGGCCGGGTCGACCGAGAAGCTGACGATCTTCTCAGGGGTGTTGTGGGCCACGTCCTCGATGTCCATGCCGCCTTCGGTGGACACGACGAACGACACGCGCGAGGTGGTGCGGTCCACCAGCAGCGAGAGGTAGAATTCCTTCTCGATGTCGGAGCCGTCCTCGATATAGAGGCGGTTCACCTGCTTGCCCACCGGGCCGGTCTGGATGGTGACGAGGGTGTTGCCCAGCATCTGCGCGGCGAAGGCCTTCACCTCCTCCACCGACTTGGCGAGGCGCACGCCGCCCTTTTCGCCCGCGGCGGCTTCCTTGAACTTGCCCTTGCCGCGCCCGCCGGCGTGGATCTGGGACTTCACGACCCAGAGCGGGCCGCCGAGCTCGGTCGCGGCCTTCTCGGCCTCGTCCGGGCTAAACACCGCGATGCCGCGGGAAACCGGCGCGCCGTAGCTCTTCAGCAGCGCCTTCGCCTGGTACTCATGGATGTTCATGGGGCTTCGTCCCTAAGGGTTTCGAAGTGACCCACCCCGGATGGAGTGGAACATTTCGGAGTGTCAAAGCCGGCGGTTGGACCCGCCCGACAAGGAAACGGCGGCCCGAGGACCGCCGTCGCGCACTTCATTCACTTGCTCAGATCGGGCGCGATCTTGAGGCAAGCATCCACCAGGCCTTGAACGGCCGATACCGACTTGTCGAAATTCGCCCGCTCCGTGCGGTCCAGCTCGACCTCGACGATGCGCTCGACGCCGCCGGCGCCGATCACCACCGGGACACCCACATAGATGTCCTTAAGGCCGTATTCGCCCGAGAGATAGGCCGCCGCCGGCAGCACCCGCTTCTTGTCCTTCAGGTAGCTCTCGGCCATGGCGATGGCGGAGGCGGCCGGGGCATAGAAGGCGGAGCCGGTCTTCAGCAGGTTCACGATCTCCGCGCCGCCGTCGCGGGTGCGCTGGATGATGGTGTCGATGCGCTCCTGGGTGGTCCAGCCCATCTTGATGAGGTCGGGAACCGAGATGCCCGCCACCGTGGAATAGCGGATCAGCGGCACCATGGTGTCGCCGTGGCCGCCCATCACGAAGGCGGTCACATCCTTCACCGAGACCTTGAACTCGTCAGCCAGGAAGTAGCGGAAGCGGGCGCTGTCCAGCACCCCGGCCATGCCGACCACCTTCTCCTTGGGCAGGCCGCAGGATTTCTGCAGCGCCCACACCATGGCGTCGAGCGGGTTGGTGATGCAGATCACGAAGGCATTGGGCGCATATTTGGCGATGCCGGCGCCCACCTGCTCCATCACCTTCAGATTGATGGACAGCAAATCGTCGCGGCTCATGCCGGGCTTGCGCGGCACGCCGGCGGTAACGATCACCACGTCGGCGCCGGAGATGTCCTCATAGGAATTCGCGCCCGACAGCTTGGCATCGAAGCCTTCCACCGGCGACAGCTCGGCCAGATCGAGCGCCTTGCCCTGGGGCGTGCCCTCGGCCACGTCGAACAGAACCACGTCGCCGAGTTCCTTCAGTCCGGAAAGAAGGGCGAGCGTGCCGCCGATCTGGCCGGCTCCGATCAAAGCAATCTTATTGCGCGCCATGTGAGAGGATCCTCGGATACGGGCAAAAAGGAGCGGCCAAGGCCGAGCGGGGCTTGACTACTCCCATCCGGCAGGGGGTTCAAGACGCCAGCGCCGTGCAATCGCGGCCCGAACCCCGGCTCTGCTTATAGACATCGCCCCAACGCTGCCAATTGGTCCAAGGACGAACAAGCAGCCGGCAGTGTTCGCCGACGCGCGCGACACCGTGATGACGCGCGCGGCCGGTTCGGCACATCGGCGGCTGCGGGCCGTCGCGGATTTCCGGCGATCCGGCGGAAGAAGAGGCCGGCGCGATGCCGCGCGTCGGACCCGGTTTTCGACGAGACGGGCGCCGCAAAGGCCCGGCGCAGCGACCAGGCCGGCGCTTCCAGACAGGTACTTCCAGACAGGCGCCTCAGGTCTCCACCAGGCCGGTGGTGTTGCCGGAGGCCGCCGAATCCGCCCGGCCGTGGGTGCGCCCGAGATATTCGGTGGAGCGCATCTCGTGCAGGCGCGAGACGGTGCGGGCGAATTCAAACGCTTCCGCCCCCTGCGAGCCCAGATAGAGCTTTTCCGGCTCCGCCGCCGCCGAGGCGATCAGCTTCACGCCGCCGTCGTAGAAGGTATCGATCAGCGAGATGAAGCGCTTGGCCTCGTTGCGATGGTCCCCGTCCATCACCGGAATGCCCTCGATGACGACGGTGTGGAAGGCGCGCGAGATGCGCAGATAATCCCCCGCCCCGAGCGGCTGCTCGCACAGATCGGCGAAGCTGAAGCGCGCGGCGCCGTTGCCGGCCAGCGGCACCGGGATGAGCCGGCTGTGATTGGCGATCGCGGTCGGCCGCCCGCCCTCGGGCCCGGCGATTTTCGCCCAGGCGCGATCCAGCGCTTCATGCGCGGCCGGGCCGAGCGGCTCGTACCACACCGGCAGGCCTTCCAGCTTCTCCATGCGATAATCGGTGCGCGCGTCGAGGTTCAGCACCTCCATCTTCTCGTCGATCATGGCGATGAAGGGCAGGAACAGCGAACGGTTGAGGCCGCCGGCATAAAGATCGTCCGGCTTCACGTTCGAGGTGGCGACCACCACCACGCCGTCGGCGAACAGCTTCTGGAACAGCCGGCCGAGGATCATGGCGTCGGCGATGTCGGTGACGTGGAATTCGTCGAAGCACAGAAGCTGCACCTGCTTGGCGAGATCGTCGGCCACCGGCTGGAGCGGGTCCGAGGTCTTGCGCTCGCCGCGCTTCTGCGCCTGCCGCTCAGCGAAGATGCGGTCGTGGACGTCCGCCATGAATTCGTGGAAATGCGCGCGCCGCTTGGCGCGCACCTCCACGCTCTCGAAGAACAGGTCCATCAGCATGGTCTTGCCGCGCCCGACCTCGCCATAGATGTAGAGGCCGCGCGGCGCGGTGGGGGTGCGGCGGTGGAACAGCCAGCCGAGCGCGGAGGATTTGCGGGCGAGCAGCCGATCGCGCAGTTCGACTTCCAGGCGGGCGAACGCCTGGATCACGGCTGCCTGCGCGGGATCGGGCGTGATCTCCCCGGCGCGCACCATGGCTTCGTAGCGGGAAAGAACGCGCGCGCCAGCCGCCATCATGTCTCCTCCAGGGGCCAGGCGTGACGCGCGGCACCGTGCGCCGCTTTAGAGCATGCGCGGGAAAATTTGAACGCTTTTTCGCACGCGCTTTCGCACCGCGAAAGGCCCCTCCGGCCGGGTCCCGGGTCGCGCAGCCGGCGAAATGCGCAGGGGCGAGGAAACCAAGCGCGCACCTGTGCGTTTCCTTCACAGACCGGCCCGGACCGAGCGCGGCGCGCTGCATCCGGGCCCGCACATCGCATCTCACCTCGCGGGCCACCCCCGCGCCGGCGCGGTTCCTCGCGAACGAGGACGTGCGCACGTTTGAAGGAGTTCGCCATGAACAAGTTCATCGCCACCGGCACCGCCCTCGTCGCACTCACCCTCGCGGCCGCGTCCGGCATGTCCGCCGCCGCGCGCGCCGACGATTCCATCAATCAGGTCAATGACAGCCAGGTGCAGCTGCGCCAGATGGATTATCTGCGCGCCCACGGCGGCTACATGCTGATCCAGGACCAGCAGTCCCAGTCGGTCGGGGGGCGCAATTCCACCATGATCGTACCGGCGCCGCGGGTCTATGTGCCGGTCTATCCGGTCGCGCCGGCCCCCGTGACCATCGTCCCGGAGGGCGGCTACGTGGTCCAATAAGTCCCGTTCCCCCGCGCGGTGCCGGTCCTCGGGCCGTGCGCCGCGCGGGACACCGGCGGGCGGCATCTGGACTTTTGCCGCGCGCCATGAACCTTTGCGATCCGACGCCTTGAATCGCAAAGGGATGGAGCGATGCAGGATCCGCAGGTCGGCGCATTCGATGAGCGGAGGACCCTGGTGGGACGGCTCGCCCGCTGGCTGTCGGACCACGATCCCGGCGGCATCGACAGCACGCGCGCGCTCCATCTCGCCGTCTCCTTCGTTCTGGTCATCTGCCTCGGCTACGCGACCTCCCGCGCCTTTCATCTGAACCTGGACGTCGTCTTCCCCATGGCCGGGGCGATGACGGCGCTGGTGCTGATCAATTTCACGCCATCGGCCAGCCGCCGGGCGGAAGCCATCAGCTTCGGCAAATTGTTCGCCCTCACCATCGCCCTGCTCATCGCCGTGGTGATCGCGGCGCCGGGGAACGCGCCGGCCAACGAACTGGCGATGAAGCTCCTGCTGGTGCCGCTCACCTGCATCGCGCTCTATCTGCGGCGCTTCGGCATGGAAGGCCAGCGGATGGGCATCGCGCTCATCATCATCGCCACGGTCGCCGCCGTGCTTCACCCGACCCGCGAGCAGGCCGCCTGGCTGCTGCTGGCGGCGGTGCAAGGCGGGATCGTGACCTTCCTCGTCCGCTTCACCCTCGCGCGGCCGTCGGCGCTGAAGGTGTATTCAAATTCCGTGGTGGAAGCCGGAGCGACGGTTGGTGAATACCTCCACCTGCTCGGCACCTGCGTGCGCTCCGGGGTGCGCGTGCCGCCGCCTCCGGCGGAGATGCTGGACCGCATCAAGATCCGCGTGCGCGCCGCGCTGGTGAACGCCGCGGCCGAGGATCCCCAGGCGCGCGAATATATCGAGGCGGTGCGCTCGCTGGTGTACCGCCTGCGCGTGGCCACCCAATTGCTGGGCGACTGCATTCCCGATCCGCAGGGGTCCGACGGGGCGTGGCGCGCCCCATTGGCCGCCTGCGCCGACCAGCTGGCGCGTCACCTGGAAGCCGGGCTGCGGCAGCCGTTCCACGATCCCGAGCGCATGCGCGGCGCCATCGGGCGGCTGCGCGAAGCCGCCATGCGGCCTGACATTTCCGCCAAGGAGCAACTGGCGCTGCTGCGCGCCGTCACGGCCTTCGACCGCCTGTTCCTCGTGGTCACCGACCTGTCGCGCCTGGAAAGCGTCGATACCGCGCGCTGGAACGTCCCGCCGGAGGCCGCCGCCGGACTGATCACACCGGGCCCGCCGCCCCCCGGCGCGCCCGTCGCCCCCGCGGCCTCCGCGGGGATGCCCTTCTATACCAAGGTCGCCATCCAGGGCCTGATCGCCACCGCCATCACCACCACGCTCGATCTCGTGGTGGGGCTCGACCATGCCTATTGGGCGACCATGACGGTGATGTTCGTGCTGGGCAACAGCCTGGGCGAAACCTATGTGCGGGTGCGCTATCGCACCGTGGGCACCCTGGCCGGCGCGGTCATCGGCATCGCGCTGGTGGTGGGGCTGGACCGCAATATCTGGCTGCTGGCCGCCGCCTGCCTGATCGCGCAGATGATCGGCCTCGTCACCCAGCGCGACCGGTACGACGTCGCCTCCGCCGCCACCGGCCTTTCGGTGGTGGTGGGGCTGCACCTCGTCACCGGGCTCGGCGCCGACGGCATGATCGCGCGCATCTACGAGACCGCGATCGGCGCCATCATCGCGCTCGTGGTCTCGTTCGTGGTGCTTCCGGTCTATGTGGCGGACCAGATCCGCAACCAGGTGGTCGGCATGGTCAGCCAGTGCCGGGCGGCATTCGCCAATTGCTGGCCGCGCAAGGGCAGCATTCCCGGCGAGATGGGCAATGTCACCGCCGCGCTCTCCGCCGACCTGCGGCAATTGTCGGAACGCCTGCCGCATATCGGCGCGGAAACCTCGCTCGGCCACCGCTCGGCCGGCGATGTGGTGACGCTGGTGTCCACCCTGGAAATCCTCATCACCTATCTGGCCCTGCTGGAGGATGTGGCGCACCGGCTCGATACGCTCTCGCCCCCGCCGGAGACCGTCACCATCCTGGAGGCGGCGCGCGCCCGCACGCTCGCGGCCTTCGACCAGGCGCTGGGGCTCGCGACACCGACCATGCATTCCGGCGCGGCCCCGGAACTCGACGCGGCCGTGTCGATCGCCCTGGAAATGGCGAGCGACCATGGCACCCGCCGCCTGCTGCCCTTCGTGGCCGATTACCTGAGCTTTTCCGAAGCCGTGCTGCGCCCGCTCGCCGATCTGCGGGCGCTGCTCAATCCCGCCCAGGCCCACGCGCCCAAGCCCGCCGCCCGCAAGGCGCTGGAGGCGGCGTAGGCCCGACCGACATTCAGCGGCGTCTGCCGCGGATGGCGCAGGACGATGCCCAGGCTCAGGCGCCGTTCCTGCGGGCCAGCAGGTACAGCACGGGCAGCAGCAAAGCATGGACCAGCGTGACCACCAGCAGCGGCCCGAAATTATCGGCCGCGAGGTTTCCCGCAGAGATCGCGTCGCGGATATGGCCGTAGGCGACGCCGATGGAAAACAGCGAGAGATAGCCGACCACGGGCCCCTTGAAGTCCAAGGTGCGCCAGAAGGACCGGATCGCGACGACGCCGATGGCGGCGTCCGCCACGCCGATCTCAAACTGGAACGGGCTGACCGCCCAGCCGATGCTCGACGCCGCAAGGTGCGGAAAGAAAATGTGAAAAAAACCCGCCCACGCATAAGCGAGACCGGCCGACAGGAGCAGCCAACCCAGCAGCCGGGCGGGAAAATAGGCCGGGCTCCGGGTCACCGCCGCCAGCACGAAGGCGGCAACGAACAGGATCTCCGGGATATTTTTCAGCACGAACGCAATCGAAGCGTCAATCATGGCCGCTCCCCCTCCCCGTTTCAGTGCTCCGGCACGAAGGCGCGGAAATGCTTGGAGAGCTTCAGGCCCTGCCCCTGGTAGTTGGAGCCGAGCCCCTCCCCGTAGAGCGCCTTCGGCCGCGCCGCCATGCGCTCATAGACGAGACGGCCCACGGTCTGGCCGTGTTCGAGGATGAACGGCACCTCGCGCGAGCGCACTTCGAGCACCGCGCGCGCACCGCTGCCGCCGGCCGCCGCATGGCCGAAGCCGGGATCGAAGAAACCCGCGTAATGCACGCGGAATTCGCCCACCAGCGGGTCGAACGGCACCATTTCGGCGGCGAAGGCCGGCGGCACCTGCACCGCCTCGCGGGAGGCGAGGATGTAGAAGGCGTCGGGGTCCAGCACGAGGCTGGTGCGCCCGCGCGCCCGGATCGGCTCCCAGAAATCCTCGACATCGAGCGCGTTGCGGCGATCCACGTCGACCACCCCGGTGTGCCGCTTGGCCCGGAAACCCAGGAGCCCGCCCCAGGCCTCGCCCGCCAGATCGACCCCGACCGCGATGCCGCCGCCCACCACGTCGGGCTTTTGCGCATTCACCAATTGCTCGGCGCTCTGGAGGGTCAGCAGTTCGAGATCGGACAGGCGCGAGACGCCGCGCCGGAACCGCACCTGCGACAGGCGCGAGCCGGTGCGCGCCAGGATCGGGAAGGTGCGGGGCGAGATTTCCAGGAACAGCGGCCCCTCGTAGCCGGCGGGGATGGCATCGAAGGCGCGCGCGCCGTCGGTGATCACGCGGGTGAACACATCGAGCCGGCCGGTGGAGCTTTTCGGATTGGTGGCGGCGGAGACATCCGCCGGAAGCCTGAGCTTCTCGAACAATTGCACCAGATAGACGCAGCCGGTTTCCAGCACGGCGCCATCGGCCAGGTCGAGCTTGTGGAGGGCGAGATCCTCCAGCCGCTGCTTCACGCTTGTGCCGGCACCCGGCAGGAAGCTGGCGCGGATGCGCCAGGCCGTGCGCCCGAGCCGCAGATCGAGGCTGGCCGGCTGGATCTGGTCGTCGTCGAACGCCCGCTTCGTGACGATGCCGCCGGCCTCGTGCAGCGCGGCAATGGCCTGTGACGGCAAGATGCCCGGTTTCAGCTGGTCCACCTGCACTCCGCCTCCCTGTCCCACCGTTCGGTTTAACGGACGCATCCCTTGACGCCAAGTGTGCCACGCGCTTTAACTGAGCCGTTCCGTGGTGAATTTGAGCCGGCCGGCTTGCTGCCACGCTAAATAAATCGCTAAAAGGCCGGGGATCGTACGGGGCATGCGCGCCCCTTCCTACGCGTCCTCGGCCTCATTTGAGGCTCGAAGACCTTGGCGCACATCCCCCCGGATTTCTCCACCCTCCATCCCGATACCCTGCTCGTGCAGGGCGGCACCACCCGTTCGCCTTATGGGGAGACTGCGGAGGCGCTCTATCTCACCCAGGGCTTCGTCTATGACGACGCGGAATCCTGCGAGGCGCGGTTCAAGGGCGAGGATCCGGGCTTCATCTATTCGCGCTACGGCAATCCCACCACCGCCATGTTCGAAAGCCGCATGGCCCTGCTGGAAGGCGCGCAGGCCGCCCGCGCCACCGCCTCCGGCATGGCGGCGGTGAATGCGGCGCTGATCTGCCAGCTCAAGGCGGGCGACCATGTGGTGGCGGCGCGCGCCCTGTTCGGCTCCTGCCGCTGGATCATCGAGGATTTCCTGCCCCGCTTCGGCGTCGAGACGACGCTCGTCGACGGCACGAACCTCGAGGCCTGGCAGGCGGCGGTGAAGGGCAACACCAAGGTGCTATTCCTGGAGAGCCCCACCAACCCGACGCTGGAAATCATCGACATCGCCGCGGTGGCGAAGATCGCTCATTCGGCCGGCGCGCGGCTGGTGGTGGACAATGTGTTCGCCACCCCGCTGCTGCAGAAGCCGTTCGAACTCGGCGCCGACGTGGTGGTCTATTCGGCCACCAAGCATATCGATGGGCAGGGCCGGTGCCTCGGCGGGGTGATCCTCGCCTCGGACGCCTTCATCACCGAGGGCCTGCAAACCTATCTGCGCCAGACCGGCCCCTCCATCTCGCCCTTCAACGCCTGGGTGCTGCTGAAGGGCATGGAAACCCTGGCGCTGCGCGTGGAGCGCCAGCAGGCGAGCGCGGCCGCCATCGCCGATGCCCTCGCGGCCTCCCCCAAGGTGGAAAAGGTGATCTATCCGTTCCGTGCCGATCATCCCCAGGCGGCGCTCGCGCGCCGGCAGATGAAGGGCGGCGGCACGCTGACCACGTTCGTTGTGGGCGGCGGCAAGGACGGCGCGTTCCGCTTCGCCAATGCGCTGCGGCTGATCCGCATCTCCAACAATCTCGGCGATTCCAAGAGCCTGCTGACCCATCCCGCGACCACCACCCATCAGCGCTTCACCCCCGAGGCGCGGGCCGAGATGGGGATTTCCGACGGGCTGGTGCGCCTTTCCGTCGGCCTGGAACATGCCGGCGACCTGATCGCCGACCTCACCCAGGCGCTGGAAAAGGTGTGAGCGCAAGGCGCGCCGCCGGACCGCGGCGCGCCTTCGCCCCACCCGCGACGCCGCAGCGCGACGGTTCTCGCCGGGACCCCATTGCGCCGTGCCCGCATCGCGGGTTCACTGTGTGCGCAGGCAGTGAAATATAAGGGGGATCGGATGTATCGGGCGACGACGCGCCAGATCCAGGTGACGGCGACGCCGCGCTATGTGGCGGAGCGCTCGGACCCGGACCAGGGCAATTTCTTCTGGGCCTACACCATCGAGGTGGTGAACCTGGGCGGCGATGTCGTGCAGCTCAAGGCGCGCCACTGGGTCATCACCGACGCCCACGGCCATGTGGAGGAAGTGCGCGGGCCCGGCGTGGTGGGCGAGGAGCCGGTGCTTCCCCCCGGCGGGCGGTTTGAATACACCTCCGGCGTGCCGCTCGCGACCGCCATGGGCATTATGAGCGGGCACTACGAGATGTTGACCGAGACGGGCGAATCCTTCTCGGTGGAAATCCCCGCATTCTCCCTCGATACGCCGGACATGCGCCGCGTTCTCAACTGAGTGGCAGCCCCCATGCAAGCGGCCAAGGCACCCGCCATCCACGCCGAAGCCGGCCAGCCGCTCGACGCCCGGCCGATCGCCGCGGCGCTCGGCGCGGTGGTGGTGATCCTCGGCGCGGCCATGCTGCTGCCCGCCCTGGTGGATTATGCGGTGCGCTCGGGCGAGCAGGACGTGTTCGTCGGCACCTCGGCCGTCACCATCTTCGTCGGGGTTCTGCTGTGCGTCATCGGGCGCGGCGCCAACTTCCGCCGGCTGGACCTGCGCCAGGCCTTCCTGCTGACCACCTCGGTCTGGATCGTGCTGACCATCTTCGCCGCCCTGCCCTTCATGTGGGGCAAGGCCGGGCTGACGCCGGTCCACGCCATGTTCGAGGCCATGTCCGGCCTCACCACCACCGGCGCGACGGTGATGACCGGGCTCGATGCGCAGACGCCGGGCATCCTGCTGTGGCGGGCCTTGCTGCACTGGTTCGGCGGAGTGGGCATCGTGGTGATCGCCATCGCCGTGCTGCCCATGCTGAGCGTCGGCGGCATGCAATTGTTCCGCATGGAATCCTCCGACAAATCGGAGAAATTCCTGCCGCGCGCCGGCGCCGTGGCCAAGGGCCTGCTGCTGGCCTATGTGCTGCTGACCATCCTGTGCATCGCCAGCTACAAGATGGCGGGCCTCGATCTGTTCGATTCCTTCACCATCGGCATGTCCACCATGTCGAGCGGCGGCTTCGCCAATTCCGATTCCTCGCTGGTCGTGTTCGCCGACCCGGCGGTGGATTATGTGGCGGTCGTCTTCATGCTGCTGGCGAGCCTGCCCTTCCCGCTCTACATCCGCGCGCTTTCCGGCGATCCGACGCGGCTGTTCACCAATCCCGAGGTGCGCCTGTTCCTGGGCGTCGTCGCGGTGTTCACCCTCGCCTCCTTCGCCCAGCAGACCTTCCAGGGCGTGGCCCATGGGGAGACGGCGTTTCGCGGCGCCCTGTTCACGGTCGCCTCGCTGATCTCCACCACCGGCTTCATGGCCGTGGACTATACCAATTGGGGATCGCTCTCCGACGCCCTGTTCCTGGTGCTGATGTTCGTGGGCGGATGCACCGGCTCCACTTCCGGCGGGCTGAAGGCGCTGCGCATCGCCATCACGGCGAAGGCGGTGCGGCAGCATCTCAAGCGGATTTCCTATCCGAACGGGCTGTTTCCCCTGCGCTATGGCGGCGCGCCGGTGGCGGACGATATCGTCGCCTCGGTGCTCGGCTTCGTCTTCCTCTATTTCGCGACCTTCATCATCGTCGCGGCGACCTTGAACTGCATCGGCCTCGATGTGCGCACGGCGCTTTCCGCCACCGTGGCGTGCCTCGCCAATGTGGGGCCGGGGCTCGGCCCGATCGTCGGCCCCACGGGCAATTATTCCAGCCTGCCGGAAAGCGCGGTGGTGCTGCTGACCGCGACCATGCTGCTCGGCCGGCTTGAAATCCTCACCGTCCTGGTGCTGCTGCTGCCGCGCTTCTGGGTGCGCTGACCGCGCAGGGCGATGCCGCCCGCGGCGCGGGGCCGGCGCCGGATCAGGACGCGAGGTCGTCCGAAGCAGCGCCGGAGGATGATTCACCGGGGGATGCTTCACCGGGGGACGGCGCGCCGGCGGCCTCGTCTCCTGCCAGCACTTCCTCGGCGCGGAACCCATAGGCGCGGCCGCAGAATTCGCACGTGACCGAGACCCGCCCGTCCTCCTGCACCATGCCGGCACGCTCCTCGCGGCTGAACGAGGACAGCACGCCGAACACCCGCGCCCGCGAACAGGTGCAATGGGCGACGATGGGCTGGGGCTCGAACACCCGCACGCCGCGTTCGTGGAACAGGCGATAAAGCAGGGCCTCGCTGGGCAGGGCGTGGTCCAGCAATTCCACGTCCTCCAGCGTGCCGACCAGCGATTGCGCCTCCATCCAGGCATCATCGAGGGGCACGTCCGGCTGTTCCGTGCCCTCGGGCGCGTCGCCGGGATGCAGGTCGCCCTGCGCCGCCCGGCCCGCCTCGGCGGGCAGGAATTGCGCCAGCAGGCCGCCCGCGCGCCACGCCGAAGGCTCTCCGCCGGGCCGCATCTCCTCGCCCACGGCGAGCCGCACGCGGGTCGGAATCTGCTCGGATTGCTGGAAATATTGATGGGCCGCGGCCTCCAGCCCGTCGCCTTCCAGCGCCACGACGCCCTGGTAGCGATTGGCGGAGAGGCCCTGGTCGATGGTCATGGCGAGATGCCCGCGGCCGATCAACACCGCCGGGGCGGCGGCGTTCGTGGCCTGCGCCTGCGCCACCGCCTCGGCATCGAAGCGGGCATAGGCGCGCACCTTGTCGGGGCTGACGAAATCCACCACCACCATGTCCACCGGACCGTCGGTCTGGGTCTGGAGGATGAAGCGGCCCTCGAATTTCAACGAGGAGCCCAGCAGCACCGTCAGGGCCACGGCCTCGCCGACCACGCGCTTCACCGCATCGGGATAATCGTGATGCACCAGCACCGCGTCGAGCATGGATCCGACGCGCACCACGCGGCCGCGAATATCGAGCGCGTCCACCTGGAACGGAAGCACCGAATTGTCGGGCGCTTCCAGGCGCGGTTCGGGATGTGTGTCCTTGGTCATGGTCCCTCATTCCCACCGCCCGGCCAGGGGCCGGGCCTTCGACCGCCGCCGCTTGGATGTTCTCGGGCGCCGCGCGCGCCCGGCCGGGGGAGAAGGGCTTTCCCCTCCCCCGGCACCGCGACTCAGGCTGCGGGCGTGTCGAAGCACCAGGCCAGAATGCCCTTCTGGGCATGCAGGCGGTTCTCGGCCTCGTCGAACACCACCGATTGCGGGCCGTCCATCACCTCATTGGTCACTTCCTCCCCGCGATGGGCGGGCAGGCAATGCATGAAGATGGCGTCCGGCGCCGCGCGCGCCATCAGGGCGCGGTTCACCTGATAGGGCTTCAGGAGATTGTGGCGCCGCTCCGCCTCCTTGTCGCCCATGGAGACCCAGGTATCGGTGACGATGCAGTCCGCCCCCTCCGCCGCCGCTTCGGGATCGCGGGTGAACTTCACCCGGGCCTTGGTCTTCTTGACGAAGTCCTTCAGCGCCTGGCGCGGCGACAATTCCTTCGGGGTGGCCACGTTCAGCTCGAAATCGAAGCTATGGGCGGCATGGATCCAGGAGGCGAGCACATTGTTCGCGTCCCCGGTCCAGGCCACCTTTCGCCCGGCAATGCGGCCCTTGTGCTCCTCGAAGGTCATCACGTCGGCCATCACCTGGCAGGGATGGGAGACCCGGGTCAGCCCGTTGATGACCGGCACGGTGGCATGGGTCGCCAGTTCCACCAGGTCCTCATGGCTGAGGATGCGGATCATGATGGCGTCCACATAGCGCGACAGGACGCGGGCGGTATCGGCGATGGTCTCGCCGCGCCCGAGCTGCATTTCCGCGCCGGTGAGCATCACCGTGTCGCCGCCGAGCTGGCGCATGGCCAGATCGAACGACACGCGGGTGCGCGTGGACGGCTTGTCGAACACCATCGCAAGAGACTTGCCGGCAAGCGGCCGCTCCGCCGTGCCGGCCTTGCGCTTGGCCTTGAGATCCTTCGACAATTCGAGCACCCGCCGCAGCTCCACCGCGGGGATGTCGGACAGATCGAGAAAATGACGCACGCCATTGTCCTTCATTCGGCGGCTCCCTTCGCCGACGCCAGTGCAAGGCCGTTCTCGATCCGCAGGCAGGCGGCCTCGATTTTCTCGGCGGCAATGGCGATCTCCTCCTCGCTGAGGATGAGAGGCGGCAGAAGTCGAACCACATTGTCTCCGGCGCCGGGGGCCAGCAGGCCCTCGTCGCGCAGGGCGAGCACCAGCTCGGCGGCGGGGCCCTGCGCCCTCACGCCAAGCAGGAGCCCTTCACCTCGCACCTCGGCGATGACCGCGGGATGACGGTCCTTGATCTCGTTCAGGGTGCGCACGAGCAGCGCGGAGACCGCCTGCACCCGGTCGAGGAAACCGTCCGCCAGCACCACGTCCAGCACCGCATTGCCCACCGCCATGGCGAGCGGATTGCCGCCATAGGTGGAGCCGTGGGTGCCGAGCGTCATGCCGCGGGCGGCATTCTCCGTGGCGAGGCACGCCCCCATGGGGAAGCCGCCGCCGATGCCCTTCGCCACCGCCATGATGTCGGGCAGGATGCCGGAGGTCTGGTAGGCGAACAGGGTGCCGCTGCGCCCGACCCCGCACTGCACCTCGTCCAGGATCAGCAGCAGGCCATGCTCGTCGCAGAGCGCCCGCAGCTGGGGCAGGAAATCCGCCGGCGGCACGCGCACGCCGCCTTCGCCCTGGATCGGCTCCACCAGGATCGCCCCGGTCTCCGGCCCGATGGCGGCCTTCACCGCCGCGATATCGCCGAACGGCACATGGTCGAAGCCCGGCATGTTGGGGCCGAAGCCTTCCAGATACTTGGCATTGCCGCCGGCGGCGATGGTCGCGAGCGTGCGCCCGTGGAACGCGCCCTCGAACGCGATGATGCGGTTCTTCGCCTCAGCGCCGATCACATATTGGTAGCGGCGCGCCATCTTGATGGCGCACTCCAGCGCTTCCGCACCGGAATTGGTGAAGAACATGGTATCGGCGAAGGTCACGGCCTTCAGCCGCTCGGCCAGGCGCTCGCCACCGACGATGCGGAACAGGTTCGAGGTGTGCCAGAGCTTTCCCGCCTGCTCGGTCAGGGCCGAGACCAGATAGGGATGGGCGTGCCCGAGGATGTTGACCGCAATGCCGGCGGTGAAATCGAGAAAACGTCGCCCGTCCGTCGTGACGAGCCAGCAGCCCTCTCCCCTTTCAAAAACGAGGTCGATGCGCGCGTAGGTCGGCAGAACGGGGGTGATCACGGAACCCCTCCTCTTGGGGTGGGGCGAAACGCACAGCGTCTCGCCGGACATCAGAAACGCCAAAGGCCGCCCTCGCGGGGCGGCCCGACAAAAAGGGATTCTAATGATCGCGCGCGTGAGGTCAACAGAGCGCAGCCGTTAACCTGATTGTAACGACTTGGGGACAACGGCGCGGGAATGCATTCCGACTCTGTGCGCGGGTGCGTGCATATTGTAGTTTGCTCGTGGCCGACCACGACATGTCGTGCAGGCCTGTTCCCCAAGTGACGTTGGGCCCTGCGAACCCGCGTGCAATGGCGCGCCTGGGTGCGGGAGAAGAGTCGAAGGAGGAGAGCGATGAGCTGGAACGACGAGCGCGTCGAACTCTTGAAGAAGCTCTGGGGCGAAGGGCTTTCCGCAAGCCAGATCGCCGGCGAGCTGGGCGGCATCACCCGCAATGCGGTGATCGGAAAAGTGCACCGCCTCGGCCTCTCCGGCCGTGCGAAATCAACGGTTCCCGCGGCTCGCCCGCGCAAGGCGCGGCCGGAAGCGCCCGCACACAAGCCCGCGCCTCAGCCGCAGACCATCGGCAACACCGCGCTCGCCCCCGCGCTGGAAGCCTTCGTGGCGCCCGAGCCCGCGCCGCGCCCGGCCTCCGCCGGCAATGTGGTCGCCATGGGCCAGCGCTGCACCATCATGAACCTCACCGAGGGCACCTGCCGCTGGCCGATCGGTGAGCCGGGCACGGAAAGCTTCTATTTCTGCGGCGGGCGCAGCCTCACCGGCATGCCTTATTGCACGACCCATGCGCGGATGGCCTACCAGCCCACGCAGGATCGCCGCCGGGACCGTCGCGTCGCCCGCATCTGAGCGGCGCGCACCGGGAACGACATGTGCCGGCGCAAGCGTTTGCCGGCACATGCAAGGAAGGACCCCGGAGCAGATCGCCGGGCATGCGAGGCGGGGAACGACCGGCGTGGGCCTCGGCCCAATCGGGGAAGGCGTTCCCGGAGCGGGTCTTTCGAGAAGGGCGCGCCGCTCGCCCGGGCGTCGAAGCCATTTTAGGGTCTGCCAGCGACCGGCTGGGCCCTGCTGAAACGCCAAAGGGGCCCTGCCCGCCGCGCGAGATGGCGTGCCGCGATGGGCGACCAGCCGCAGCGACCCGATTTGCGCGAAGATCGCATCATACGAAACGGACAGCCGGCCAGGCGCATCGGCCGGGCCAGGATTTGCGCCTTGCCCCCCGCCTGTGGGCCGGCGCCTGCGCGCCATCACTTTTCGCGAAATAATGATCTTGGCGATGTGCGCCGCAGAGCATCCGGCGGCTTGCCGGGGGTGCGAGCGCGACAGGGATCGACCTGCCGGCGCCCGCCGCGTCTGGCCCCTGGCGCTCAATGCACGCGGGCGAACATCTCGTTGAAGGAATAGCCGGCGCCGCGCACGGTGCGGATCGGATCGGACTGCCGGCCCCGGTTGATCGCCTTGCGCAGGCGGCCCACATGCACGTCCACCGTGCGCTCGTCGATATAGACGTCCTGTCCCCAGACGCCGTCGAGCAATTGCTCGCGGGAGAACACCCGTCCGGGGCTCTGCATCAGGAATTCCAGCAGGCGGAATTCCGTCGGCCCGAGATGGACCTCGCGCCCCGACCGGTGGACCCGGTGGGTCTCCCGGTCCAGCTCGATATCGCCGGCCCGCAGCAGGGTCGCCACATGCTCCGGCTTCGCCCGCCGCAGCAGCGCCCGCACCCGCGCCAGAAGCTCGGGAACGGAGAAGGGCTTGACGACATAATCGTCGGCCCCGGTGGCGAGGCCGCGCACGCGTTCCGTCTCGTCGCCGCGGGCGGTGAGCATGATCACCGGCAGCCGCTCGGTTTCCGGGCGCGTGCGCAGGCGGCGGCACAGTTCGATGCCCGACAATCCGGGCAGCATCCAGTCGAGGATGACGAGGTCCGGCACGCTTTCGCGCAACCGGGTCTCGCCCTCATCGCCCCGTCCGACGCTCTCGACGAAATAGCCTTCCGACTCCAGATTGTAGCGGAGCAGAAGGGTCAGCGGTTCCTCGTCCTCGATAATCAAGATACGCGCAGGCACGGATTTTACCCCTGAAGGCTATGCCCCGGGAAAGCGACGGTCGTCTCGCTGGAGACATCCGCCTTCGGGCGCTCTTCGGACAACATCTGTCCCGAAACCATGTAATAGATGGTTTCCGCGATATTGGTCGCGTGGTCGCCGATGCGCTCGATATTCTTGGCGCAGAACAGAAGATGCGTGCACACCGAGATGTTGCGCGGATCTTCCATCATATAGGTGAGGAGCTCGCGGAACAGGGACGTGTACATGGTGTCGATGCCGCTGTCGCGCACCCACACGTCCACGGCCTTCGCCTGGTCGCGGCTGGCGTAGGCGTCCAGCACTTCCTTGAGCTGCTCCAGCACCAGGTCGGACATGTGCTCGACGCCGCGCACCAGCTTCTGGGGGTGATATTCCCCCTCGATGGCGAGGACGCGCTTGCCCACGTTCTTCGCGAGGTCGCCGATGCGCTCCAGGTCGGAGGCGATGCGGATCGAGGCCACCACATCGCGCAGGTCGCTGGCCACCGGCTGGCGCTTGGCGATGCAGATGATGGCCTTTTCCTCGATCTCCCGCTGGAGGTGATCGACGCTCGCATCGAGCAGGATCACCCGCTGGGCGGAAGCGGTGTCGCGGCGGATCAGGGCATTGACGGCGTCAGCCACCATGCGCTCCGACTGGCCACCCATTTCGACGACCTTGCGGCCGATCTCCTTCAGCTCGGCGTCGAAGGCCGAGACGGTATGGTCGGACATCTGGCAGATCCTTGCTCGGTCAGCCGAAGCGGCCGGTGATGTAATCGCGGGTCTTGATCTGCTTGGGGTTGGTGAAGATCACGTCGGACGGCGCGACCTCGACCAGCTCACCCAGGTAGAAGAAGGCGGTGATATCGGCGCAGCGCGCCGCCTGCTGCATGTTGTGGGTCACGATGACGATCGTGAAATCCTGCTTCAGCTCGTCGATCAGGTCCTCGATCTTCGAGGTGGAGATCGGGTCGAGCGCGGAGGTCGGCTCGTCCAGCAGGATCACTTCCGGCTGCACGGCAATGGTGCGGGCGATGCACAGGCGCTGCTGCTGGCCGCCGGACATGCCGAGCGCCGAGGTGTGCAGGCGGTCCTTGGTTTCTTCCCAGATGGCGGCCTTGCGCAGGCAGCTTTCCACCCGCTCGTCCATCTTCGCCTTGTTGAGGTTCTCGTGCAGGCGCACGCCGAAGGCGATGTTGTCATAGATCGACATGGGGAACGGCGTGGGCTTCTGGAACACCATGCCGATGCGCGTGCGCACGACGGTGGGGTCCAGCTCCTTGCCGACGATGTTCACGCCGTCGAACATGACGCCGCCCTCGGCGCGCTGGCCGGGATAAAGGTCGTACATGCGGTTGAACACGCGCAGCAAGGTGGACTTGCCGCAGCCCGAGGGCCCGATCATCGCGGTCACGCGCTTCTCGGGGATCTCGAAATTGATGTTCTTCAGCGCGTGGTTCTGCCCGTAATAGAAATCGAGCTTCTCCACCTTGATCTTGGTCGGCGCCTGGACCGCATCGGGCTTGGCCGAGACGGAAGAGGAGATATTGAAGGTCGGATCCACTGCAGAGTTCATGTCAGCCTCATTCGGTCTCTGGTCGCCCGGTGGGCCGGCCTGCTGCCGGCCCGGGCGGTGATCTTGGGCGCCCTCTGGGCGGTGATCTCAGGGTGCCGGCTCAGTGCGTGCGTGCCAGCACCAGGCGGGACACGACGTTCAGAACCAGAACGCCCACGGTGATGAGCAGGGCACCGGCCCAGGCCAGCGACACCCAGTCGTCGAACGGGCTTCCGGCATATTGATAGATCGCGATTGGCAAGCTGGCCATGGGCTTGCTGAGATCGGTCGACCAGGAATTATTGCCGAGCGAGGTGAACAGCAGCGGCGCCGTTTCACCGGCCGCGCGCGCGATCGCCAGCAGGATGCCGGTGACGATGCCGGCGCGCGCCGCCCGCCAGGTGATCATGATGACCACTTTCCATTGCGGCGCCCCGAGCGCGAACGCCGCTTCGCGCAGGCCCACCGGAACCAGGTTCAGCATGTCCTCGGTGGTCCGCACGATCACGGGAATGACCAGGATCGCCAGCGCGATGGCACCCGCCCAGCCGGAGAAGCCGCCGAACGGCACCACCAGGAACTGGTAGATGAACAGGCCGACCAGGATCGAAGGCGCCGAGAGCAGGATGTCGTTCACGAAGCGGGCGGCGGAGCCGATCTTCGTGCCCTTGCCGTTCTCGGCAAGGAAGGTGCCGGCGAACAGGCCGATGGGACCGCCGATGGCCAGCGCGATGCCGATCTGGATCAGCGATCCGACGATGGCATTCAGCAGGCCGCCGCCCTGGCCGGGAGGCGCCGTCACCTTGGTGAACACATTGAGGTTGAGGGCCGGAAGACCCCGGGAAATCAGGGTCCACAGGATCCAGGCCAGCAGGAAGATCGCGAACACCGCGAACCCCGTGGAGACGACCTTGACCGTATAGTCCTTGGCGCGGCGTGCTGCGAGGGATGCCATGACGTTTGCCTCCCGGATCAATCAAGCCGCGAGCGCACGAGCGCACGGGACAGGGCAAGGACGATGAACGAGATCACGAACAGGATGAAGCCCAGCTGAAGCAGCGAGGTCAGCTTCAGCGAGCCGATCGACGCTTCGGGGAACTCGTTCGCGATGGTGGAGGCGATGGTCGCGCCGGGCGCGAACAGGGAGGCCGAGAGGCGGGTCGCATTGCCGATCACGAAGGTGACGGCCATGGTCTCGCCGAGCGCGCGCCCGAGGCCCAGCATCACGGCGCCGACCATGGCGGTCTTGCCGTAGGGCACCGAGACGTTCTTATAGACCTCGAAGGTGGTGCCGCCGACGCCGTAGGCGGATTCCTTGAGCATCGGAGGCACGGATTCCAGCGTCTCGACGAACATGGCGGTGATGAAGGGGATGATCATCACGGCCAGGATCACGCCGGCGGTGAGCATGCCCGAGCCGAGCGGCGGCCCCATGAACAGGGCGCCGATGACCGGCAGGGGGCCGAGCCATTCGATCAGCGGCGGCTGCACATAGGCGGCCACCAGCGGGACGATCACGAAGAAGCCCCACATGCCGTAGATGATCGAGGGCACCGCCGCGAGCAGCTGCACCGCGACGCCGATCGGGCGCTTCAGGGGCTGCGGGGCGATCTCGGTGAGGAAGAAGGCGATGCCGAACGAAAGCGGCAGGGCGACGATGACCGCGATCACGGCGCTGAAGATCGTGCCGTAGATCATCACCAGGGCGCCGAAATTCTCGGTCACCGGGTTCCAGGCGGACGACCAGAGGAATTCCAGGCCGAAATGCTGAAGCGCGGGAAGGCCGCCTTCGAACAATTGGGCGATGATCAGACCCAGCAGGATCAGGACGAAGAACCCGCTCGCCCACAGGGCGGCGACGAAGATGCGATCGGCGATTGCCCCGACGCCCTTCGCCTCGCCGATGGGAATGATCCCGTCCGACCTCAGTTTATCGACCGTTGCGTCCATCGCCCGATGATCCCCAAATCCCGCGCGCCGCACAGCTCGCGCTCATGAAAACAGATCGCGCAGGCGACACGCGCACGGCTGCCGCGCGCACCATCGCCTCGAAATCCATCACTTCCAGGATGCCGGCCGGATGCCGGACCCCGATCGAATTCGCTTTGTGCCGGGCTGTGCCCGTCACAGGGATACGCGCCGCGAACCAGCCCCCGGCGCACCGTCCTGCGGCTCGCACCGGGCCGAACCGCCCGCGCCCCACACCCGCGTTACCGCACCCAAAATTACCGCACCAAAATTACCGCACCAAAATTGCCGCACCCGATGCCGCCGGCCCGCCAAATGCCCTGCATCGAGCGCCTGACCAGCATCTTCGTGCCGGCAATCTTCAGCAGGCGACGTGTCGAGCCGGCCGCGCCTTCGGCGCAGCTTTCCGAGAAACCGGTGCCCGGCCGCCTTGGCGGACGTCCTAAACAGTGGAAATCCTACGCACCGTTCACCGAGGCTGCCGTACCGGCAGCTTGAACCGGGCAAAGCCCCCGCCTCTTCCTCACGGAAAAGGCGGGGGCCTCGCGATCAGGGATCAGAAAACGGGCTTGCCGTCCGGAGCCTTCACTTCAGACTTCCAAGCCGCCTTGACGCGCTCCACAACCGCTTCGGGAAGCGGGATGTAGTGCAGCTTCTCGGCCATCTCGCTGCCTTCCTTGCCGTAGGCCCAGTCGAAGAACTTCATCACTTCGCGCGAAGCGTCCACATTGGTGGGGTTCTTCGGCAGAAGGATGTAGGTCGGGCTCACGATCGGCCACGCGCCGGCGCCGGCGGTGTTGATCATGGAAGCGGCGAAGTCCTTGGAACCGGCCCAGTCGGCCGCGGCAGCGGCTTCGATGAAGGCGGGAACTTCGGGCGACAGGAACTTGCCGGCCTTGTTCTGCAGCTGGGTCACCACGAGCTTGTTGGCGGCGGCGTAGATGAACTCCACGTAGCCGATGCCACCCTTGGTGTTCTTCACGTTGCCGGTCACGCCTTCATTGCCCTTGGCGCCAGCGCCCGTGGGCCACTGAACCGAGGTGGCAGCGCCCACCTTGGACTTCCATTCCGGAGAGACTTCCGAAAGGTAGCTGGTGAAGATGTAGGTCGTGCCCGAAGCGTCCGAACGATAGACGGGAACGATCGCGGTGGAGGGCAGCTTCAGGCCGGGGTTCAGGTCGGCGATGACCTTGTCGTCCCACTTGGTGATCTTGCCGAGATAGATGTCGGCGAGCACCGGGCCGGTGAGCTTGAGCTGGTTGGTCTCGACGCCGTCCAGATTGACGGTGGCGACAACCGAACCGATCACGGCCGGGAACTGGAGCAGGTTCGCGGAAGCGAGCTTGTCGGACGCCATCGGAGCATCCGAAGCGCCGAAATCGACCGTGCGGTTGACGATCTGGTTCTGACCGCCGCCGGAGCCGATGGACTGATAGTTCAGGCCGTTGCCGGTCTTCTCTTTATACTTGGCGCCCCAGGTCTGGTAGACGGGGGCCGGGAACGACGCGCCAGCGCCATTGATATCGATGGCGAAAGCGCCGCCAGCGAAAAGGGAGCTGGCAACAGCAATCGCTGCGCCAAGAGCGGTGGTGAGCTTCACGGGGTTCTCTCCTTGACCAATAGGTGTCGCCCGTCGGCTGTCTGCCGCGACGCAACATTGGGCCGGTTAACTGTAACGGTCCGGCGACACGGTTCTATGACCCCAACGTGACAGCGCGATGACGCTTCACACCTTTGATTTTACAGCGATTTTTTCGGGTACATCCACGAGATCGAACCTGACCGTAAAAGTTGCACCGGCATCTTGCCGGCTCTCGATCCCCAGGCGCCCTCTATGACGCGCCACAATATGCTTCACGATCGCCAGGCCCAGCCCGGTTCCGCCCTGGTCCCGGCTCACCGCCACATCCACCCGGTAGAAGCGTTCCGTGAGGCGCGGAAGGTGCTCGGGCGAGATGCCCGGGCCGAAATCCTGAACCGAAACCACCGCCGCCGGCGCTCCGGCCCGCTCGATGCCCACGGCCACTTCCACGCGGTGCCCATTGGCCCCGTACTTCAGCGCATTCTCGACCAGATTTTCGAACAGGCGGATCAATTCGTCCCGTTCGCCAAGGACATAGACCGGCTCCGGCGGACGGCGGACCTCGATCGTCACGTCCCGGTCCTGCGCCAGCGGGCCAAGGGTGTCGCACACATGGGCGACGATGCCGCCCAGCTCCACCGGGGTTTCCGGCCGCACATGGGCGTTCAGCTCGATGCGGGACAGCGACAGCAGATCCTCGATCAGGCGCGACATGCGGCGCGCCTGCGCGGCCATGATGCCGAGGAAACGCTCCCGCGCCGCAACATCGTTGCGGGCCGGGCCGAGCAGCGTCTCGATGAAGCCCAGGAGCGAGGCCAGCGGCGTGCGCAGCTCGTGGCTGGCATTGGCCACGAAGTCCGCGCGCATCTGCTCGATTCGGCGCTGGTGGGTCAGATCGCGGAACGTGAGCAGCACCGTATCGGGCGTGCGATCGTCCCGCGCGGTCGGACCGCGACGCGCCGGCTCGAGACGCAGCGGCACCACATGGGCCTCCAGCCAGCGGTCGAGAGGCACCCGCTCGCCGAACTCGACCCGGCGCGGGATGCCGTCCTGCGCCCCCGCGCGCACCGCCTCCAGCACCTCGGGCACGCGCACCAGGAACGACAGGGGATCGCCCACCTTGGCCGGTCCCACAGAGAGGGCGACCCGCTGGTTCGCGGTGAGAATCTCGCCGCCCGGCGTGAGCAAAAGCGCCGGTTCCGGCAGCGCCGCCACCACCGCTTCCACCCGCGGATCGACGCGGGGCGGCGCGGGCGGCTCGTCCCGCGGCGGCTCCGCGGGCATCGGCGGCGGCGCCGCGCGCGCCCGCAGCGCCACGAAGGCACAGGCGGAAAACAACACCACCAGGAGCGCCGCGAACGGCGGCGCGATCAGATCGAAGGCCGCTCCGGCGCCGAACAGTGCGCACAGCGCCACCAGCACGCCGAGGGAGGTGAACCAGGACGCCGCGCCCGCGCGGCCCGGCCTTGCGCCGCGCATCATGAGCCCGACCGTTCCAGGGGCCGCCGCCCCGCGCCGCGCCGGGCGGAAACCGCCGGCACCGAGGGACGGAAGAGCACGTGCCGTTTCGGCAGTGGCAGGCGAGACATGAAGCGCGTTTCCTCCCGCGACATTTGCCCAAGACAATTTTGAGGTCCGACGCAGCGATCCCGGTGGCATATGCTGTAGCGGCTGCACGAAGACAATAAGACAGCGGAGGCCCCAGCGCGCTTTCGCGCGCATTCCTCCAGCTTTTTTCTTTGGCTTTATCAGATCGATGCGCTCGCGCGCGGCGCGCGCCTTCCCGCACGTGCCGCGGAATGGTATCGCGTGCATTCAGGCGGTATCGAGGAGGGGCGAGTTCTTATGAAATTGGTCAAGCGGCACGGCGACGCCCCGTCGCTCCGCACCTGGGCCGCGGCGAGCCTTCTCGCCCTTGCCGGAATGCTGGCCGGACGGACTCCCGTCGCGGCGGAGCCCCTTCCGACCCCCAGCGTGGATTTCGCGCTCAAGGCCAGGCTCGGCGGGCGGGTGCAGGTGGATATGGCCCGCCAGGGCAACCGGATGCGCATGGAGATCAGCAATCCGGCGGTGCCGGGAACTCTGCTCGGCTTCCTCAATGTCGACACCCGCAAGGTGGTCCTGGTCTCCCCCAGCCTGCCGAAGATGGGGATCGAGACCGATCTTCCGGCGGATTTCCAGATCGCGTCGCTCGCCGGCGAGGGCACGCGCGGCGGGACCTCCGAAGTCGCGGGAGAACGCTGCACCCTCTGGCAGGTGGAGAAGGCTGCCCAGCTCACCGGCCCGGCCACCGCCTGCATCACCGAGGACGGCATCGTGCTGCGCACCGAAGTGGAGATCCAGGGCAAGGCCCACCTCGCCTTCGAGGTGCTCTCGCTGACGCGCGGCCCCCAGGATCCCGACCTGTTCCGCCTGCCCCCGGGCACGCGCACGATGAAGATGCCGAACGGCGGCGGCCTGCTGCCCACGCCCGGCGTCGGACCCGCGCTCGCGCCCTGAGAGACGTGACGCGGCATCCGGCCGTGTCATCGCCGAGGCGAGGCCCGGATGCGCATGGAGATCAGCAATCCGGCGGTGCCGGGAACTCTGCTCGGCTTCCTCAATGTCGACACCCGCAAGGTGGTCCTGGTCTCCCCCAGCCTGCCGAAGATGGGGATCGAGACCGATCTTCCGGCGGATTTCCAGATCGCGTCGCTCGCCGGCGAGGGCACGCGCGGCGGGACCTCCGAAGTCGCGGGAGAACGCTGCACCCTCTGGCAGGTGGAGAAGGCTGCCCAGCTCACCGGCCCGGCCACCGCCTGCATCACCGAGGACGGCATCGTGCTGCGCACCGAAGTGGAGATCCAGGGCAAGGCCCACCTCGCCTTCGAGGTGCTCTCGCTGACGCGCGGCCCCCAGGATCCCGACCTGTTCCGCCTGCCCCCGGGCACGCGCACGATGAAGATGCCGAACGGCGGCGGCCTGCTGCCCACGCCCGGCGTCGGACCCGCGCTCGCGCCCTGAGAGACGTGACGCGGCATCCGGCCGTGTCATCGCCGAGGCGAGGCGCGGCCGTGGCGCGAGCGGCCGCGCGCCGGCTGCAATTCAGCCGTCGCGGGATTCCAGTCCGGTAGGGAGGCGCCCATGGACCGGCTCCGCCGCCGCTTCCCGGCGCAGGCGCCGGCGCAAGGCACCGAGCCACAATTCCCGCGAGCCGAGAATCGTCAGGGCGATGGCGAACGGCACGATGTAATAGAAGAGGCGGAACAGCAGCAGGGCGCCCACCATCTCCTCCTTGTCGAACTGCGGCAGCGCGATCAGCAGCGCCGCGTCGAACACGCCGAGGCCGCCGGGCGCATGGCTGGCGAAGCCGAGCAGCGTCGCGGTGATGAAGATCACCGCCAGCGAAACCGGATCGATATAAGGCGAGGCCGGCATCAGCATGTACATGGCCGCCGCGCACAAGGTGAGATCGAGAATGCCGATGCCCACCTGGATCACGGTCGACTTGCCGGCCGGCAAGGTGACGAACCAGGTGGAGCGGCCGATTTTGCGCGGCGCCGCGCTCACCCAATACATGTAGCCGAACAGGCCGATGAGGGCGGTCGCGCCGATCAGCCGGTTCACCAGCGGCGGCAATTGATCGACCGCGGTGGCGGCATCGGGATGGATCAGGATGCCGAGGCCGAGCACCGCGATATTGCCGAGCCAGAAGGTGAGCCCGGCGATGAAGCAGATCTTCGCCACATCGACCGCCGTCAGCCCCCAGGCCGAATAGATGCGGTAGCGCACCGAGCCGCCGGTGAAGACGGTGAAGCCCACATTGTGGCCGACCGAATAGGAACAGAAGCCCGCCATGGCCGCCACGCGATAGGGGATGCGCGTGCGCCCGATGGTCTTCAGGGCGAAGAAATCATACAGGGTCAGGGTGAGATACGCGCACGCCACCAGCACGAAAGCGGCGAAGACGAACCGCGGGTCCTTCTCCTTCAGCGCCAGCACGACCTGATCGAACTTCAGCTTGTGCAGCATCCGGTAGAGCACGACGGCGGCAAATCCGATGACCACAAGGCTCGCGATGAAGCCGAGCCCGTGCAGGCCCACTTTGTCCCGAAGGAAACGCCAGATTTTCACATGAAGCATGAAACACCATTTCCCCGCCGGCCACTTCTTGTTCCGCATCCACGGGGTGCCGGCCCGCGGTGCGTTTCTTTCAGGCCTCTTTCCCTTACGTCGGAACGCGTTTCGCGGCTATGCCTTGTTGCCGAGTTTGGAGCGCGGGCAAGCATTTCCTAATCCGGCAACACGGCCGGTCCAAGGCAAGCCCAGGCTGCGGTCACAATTTTACGGGATAGCCGATTTCCATGGTGCGGCCGCGCGGCAGGCCGAAGCGATCCACCGAGCGCTCCGCATTGCGGGCGAGAAACGCGAACACATGGGCGACCACGTCGCGCAGGCGGAAAATCTCGTCCGGCGGGATGATGCGCTCGTGGCCGATGACATAGATCGCCTCGTCCGGGTCGATGCCGCGCGCGCTGAGCGCCGGGCCGAGCACCGAGGGCACGTCGATCTGCTGCATGTAGCCGAACCGCAGATCCACCTGCACGAAGGTTCCATCCAGCAGGGTCACGCGCACCCGTTCCTCCAGCGACACGCGCGGGCGGGCGACGATCCACACGGAGACCACGACCGCCCGGTTGAAGCGGATCTTCATCACGTCCGCCATGCGCGAGAGCGCCACCGGCGTCATGGCGCCCGCGCGGGACAGGAAGATGGCGGTGCGCGGGCTCACCCCGTCGCTCGCGCGTTCCTTGCGCGCCACGAAGCCGTCGAGCGGCTCGGTGAAGCGGACCTGCTGGGCGACCACGGATTCCAGGCCGCGCCGCCAGCTCACCATGACGAAAATCACGATGCCGGCGATGGTCAGCGGCAGCCAGCCGCCGTCATGCAGCTTGGTGAGGTTGGAGGTGGCGAAGGCGGCATCCAGGGAGAGCAGGCAGACGCCGAGCGCGATCACCGCCGGCTTCGGCCAGCCCCAGGCACGGCTCACCTGGGCGATGAACAGGATCGAGGTGGTCACCATGGCGAAGGCGACCGCGATGCCATAGGCGGAGGCGAGGCGGTCGGACGCCTCGAAGCCCAGCACCACGGCGATGCAGGCGATCATCAGCAGCCAGTTGAGGCGCCCCACATAGATGTGCTGCTCATTGTGCTCGCTGGTGTAGCGGATGCGCATGGGCGGCAGATAGCCAAGCTCGATCGCCTGCTTCGCCAGCGAGAACACGCCGGTGATGATGGATTGCGAGGCAATCACCGTCGCCGCCGTGGCGAGCAGCAGCAGCGGGATGTCGAGCGGGTCGGGGCACAGGTCGAAGAAGGGATTGCGCACCGCGCTCGGATCCGTGAGCAGGATCGCGCCCTGGCCGAAATAGTTCAGCAGCAGCGCCGGCATGGCGACCACCAGCCAGGCCCGCGCGATCACCTTGCGGCCGAAATGCCCGAGATCGGCATAGAGCGCCTCGCCGCCGGTGATGGCGAGAAAGCACGCCCCGAGGATCACGCCCGCAAGGCCGGGATGCTCGATCAGCAGCCGCAGGCCGTGGCGCGGATCGAGCCCCACCAGCACCTCGGGCGCGCGCACGATGCCATAGATGCCGAGAATGCCGATGGCGCTGAACCAGATCAGCATGATCGGGCCATAGAAGCTGGCGATCTTGTCGGTGCCCGCGCGCTGGGAGAGGAACACGCCGAGCAGCACCGCCACGGTCAGCGGCACCACCCATTGGTTCAGTTGCGGGGCGATGACGCCGAGCCCCTCGATGGCGGAGAGCACCGACATGGCCGGGGTCAAAACGCCGTCGCCGATCAGCATCGCCGCGCCGAGCAGGCCGGCGGCGAGCAGATACCACCGCAGGCCGAGCGCGCTGCGGTGCAGGTCCAGCAGCGTGACCAGGGCAAGGATGCCGCCTTCCCCGTCATTGTCCGCGCGCAGCACCAGCATGACATATTTGACGGTCACCGAGAGAATGATGCTCCAGGTGATGAGCGAGAGCAGGCCGAGCACGTCGTCGGGCAGGAAATTGGTGCCGCCCACGGCCAGAACGCCCTGCTTGAGGGCGTAGAGGGGGCTGGTGCCGATGTCTCCGAACACCACGCCCAGCGCCCCGATCTCGGCGGCGAAGGGCAGAATACGTTTTCGTTCGCGGCTCACACTCAGGGACATGTCGCTGGATCCGCGCGCTTAACGAGGGGGCCGGGACAGAAGGGAACAGCGGCGCAGACAGCAGCCCGAACAGCCGCTTCGGCGCCACCCCGCGCGCCGCGATCGATGGTCATAACCGTCCAAGGCAGCCCCCCAGCAGCGCGCGACCGCAGCGAGCCGCAGCCGCTTCACACCTAGCTCTCTTCGCGAATGATGACAATGCGGGTCTCTGCCCTAAGGGCTGCGAATAAATCCCAATTGGAGCAGGTGCACCGCGCGCGGCCCGCCGGCCGGCGGCGACAAGATGGCGCAAGCCCCAGAAACGCCTGTGCCCCGGGGCTCGCGCGAGCACCGGGGCACAGAATCACGCATGCATGATCACGCACGCATGGCGGCGCGGCGCCGAGGCGCCGGCCGAACCGCGCTCAGTAGCGATAGGTCTCGGGCTTGAAGGGGCCTTCCTGCGGCACGCCGATATAGGCGGACTGCTGGTCGGACAGCTTGGTGAGCTTCACGCCGATCTTCTCGAGATGCAGCGAAGCGACCTTCTCGTCCAGGGTCTTGGGCAGCGTGTAGACCTTCTTGTCGTACACGCCCGGCTTGGTGAACAGCTCGATCTGCGCCAGGGTCTGGTTGGTGAACGAGGCCGACATCACGAAGCTCGGATGGCCGGTCGCGTTGCCGAGGTTCACGAGGCGGCCCTCGGACAGCAGGATGATGCGCTTGCCGTCGGTGAACTCCACCTCGTCGACCTGCGGCTTCACATTGTGCCACTTGAAGTTCTTCAGGCCGGCAACCTGAATTTCACTGTCGAAATGGCCGATGTTGCAGACGATGGCGCGGTCCTTCATGGCCCGCATGTGGTCCACGGTGATCACGTCGAGGTTGCCGGTGGCGGTCACGAAGATGTCGGCGCGCGTGGCGGCATCCTCCATCGTGGTGACCTCATAGCCTTCCATGGCGGCCTGAAGGGCGCAGATGGGATCGACCTCGGAGACCATCACGCGGCAGCCGGCATTGCGCAGCGAGGCGGCCGAGCCCTTACCCACGTCGCCGAAGCCGGCGATCATGGCGACCTTGCCGGCCATCATCACGTCGGTGCCGCGGCGGATGCCGTCCACCAGGCTCTCGCGGCAACCGTAGAGATTGTCGAACTTGGACTTGGTGACGCTGTCGTTCACGTTGATGGCGGGCCACAGCAGCGTGCCCTTCTTCTGCATCTCATAGAGGCGATGCACGCCCGTGGTGGTCTCTTCCGTCACGCCGCGGATGGAATTGGCGAGCTGGGTGTACCAGCCGTGCTTGTGCTTGAGGCGGCGCTTGATGGCCGCGAACAGCACTTCTTCTTCCTCATTGGTGGCGCCGTCGAGGAAGGCGGTGTCGCCCGCTTCCGCGCGCTTGCCGAGGTGAACCAGGAGGGTGGCGTCGCCGCCGTCGTCCAGGATCATGTTCGGCGCGCCGCCATCGGCCCATTCGAAAATGCGGTGGGTGTATTCCCAATAGTCTTCCAGGCTCTCGCCCTTCACGGCGAACACCGGGATGCCGGCGGCGGCGATCGCGGCGGCGGCGTGGTCCTGGGTCGAATAGATGTTGCACGAGGCCCAGCGGACATCGGCGCCGAGCGCCTTCAGCGTCTCGATCAGCACGCCGGTCTGGATGGTCATGTGCAGCGAGCCGGCGATGCGCGCGCCCTTGAGGGGCTGGCTCGGGCCGTATTCGGCGCGGGTGGCCATGAGGCCGGGCATCTCGATCTCGGCGATGTCCAGTTCCTTGCGGCCCCAGTCGGCAAGATTGATGTCTTTCACCACATAATCGGCGGTCATGTCGTCTCTCCGTGCTGCGACCTGCCGGTGCAGGGCGTCTCATCTTATGGGCAGCCCTCTAGCACGGGCGCCACCGATGGGCAATCAACATATAAAGAAATGCTTATATGTGAGAAAAGCCAGATCGGCCACCGCCTTAAGGCATCGCATGCGTGCCTTGCGCGAGGCGGGCCGCGAAAGCCGGCGCAGCGCTTTGATTTCATCGGTTTTTGTGTTATACAAGCCTTTACAGTCGATTGCTTTTCCAACCAGCCGCGTCGCGCGTGCATTTAATAGCGCATTCTCGGGAACATTGGGGCGAGATATCAGGCATCCGGCCGCGAAGGCGGTTTGGGTGCTTACGCGAGGTTGTAGTCATCGACTGACATGAGCGGGCCGTCGGGCGTACCGGCCGCGGCCCAGTCGCCAGCGCAAGGTGCGCCATCGCCCGGGTCATACCGGAAACGAGCGCTCGCGCGCCAACACGATCCGGCCGCTGGCCGGGTCAGGAGTGGTCAAGAGCATGTCGACAAAAAAGAGCGCCCAGGCCCGCCTTGGTTTCAAGACGGGCGAGCACATCGTGTACCCCTCGCACGGCGTCGGTCGTATCATGGCCATCGAGGAGCAGGAAGTCGCTGGCTTCAAACTCGAGCTGTTTGTCATATCTTTTGAGAAGGACAAAATGACGCTCCGCGTGCCGGTGCCCAAGGTGGCCACGGTGGGCATGCGCAAGCTGTCCGAGGCTCCCGTTGTCGCCAAGGCGCTGGAAATTCTCAAGGGTCGCGCGCGCGTCAAGCGCACCATGTGGAGCCGCCGCGCCCAGGAATATGAAGCGAAGATCAATTCCGGCGATCTCCTGGCCATCTCCGAGGTCGTGCGCGATCTCTACCGCTCCGATGCCCAGCCCGAGCAGTCCTATTCCGAGCGCCAGCTTTATGAAGCCGCTCTGGACCGCATGGCGCGCGAGCTTTCGGCGGTGGAGAACATCACCGACACCGAAGCGGTGAAGATGATCGAGCAGAATCTCCAGAAGGGCCCCCGCCGCGGCGCTGCCAAGGGCGAGGAAGCCGACGTGGAGGCTGAAGCCGACGCGGACACCGACCTTGAGGCCGAAGAAGCCGCCTGAGCGCGGCGGCCTCGCTTGCGTTCGCGCCCCGCGTATCGAACATCAAGGCCCGGCATCCGCCGGGCCTTTTCTTTTGGGCCGACGCCCGTCGGGCCCGGCTCGATGCATGCGCCTTGCCGCTGCGGCACAATGGACAATCGCGCCCCGGCGATTCACACTCGCCTACCCCCATCACAGGTCGGGACTGAAAACCTCCGCTGAGCCAATCCTCTGTTTCAGCAGGTGGCGGCGATGCCGGCGATCTGTTGGCGCGCCTTCAAGGGGTATCCCGAATTTCGTGGCTCATCGATTAGCATCGCCGCCGCTACGCTTCGGACAGCACGGCGGCGACAGGAGCGGCACCATGGATTACGTAAAATTCGGACGCACGGGACTTGAGGTCTCGCGCCTCGCCCTCGGCTGCATGACTTATGGCGCGCCCGATCGCGGGAACCACGCCTGGACCATGAATGAAGAGCAGAGCCGCCCGCTCATCCGCCAGGCGCTGGAGCTCGGCATCACCTTCCTCGACACCGCCAACACCTATTCCGACGGTCATTCGGAAGAAATCGTCGGGCGGGCCATCAAGGATTTCACGCGGCGCGAGGATGTGGTGCTCGCCACCAAGGTCTATAATCGCATGCGGCCCGGCCCCAATGGCGCCGGCCTCTCGCGCAAGGCGATCTTCGACGAGATCGACGCCAGCCTGCGCCGCCTCGGTACGGATTACGTGGATCTCTACCAGATCCACCGCTGGGATTACACGACACCCATCGAGGAGACCCTCGAGGCGCTGCATGACATCGTGAAGGCCGGCAAGGCGCGCTATATCGGGGCCTCCTCCATGCATGCCTGGCAATTCTCCAAGGCGCTCTACACCGCGCGGGCGAACGGCTGGACGCCGTTCGTCAGCATGCAGGATCACCTGAACCTGCTGTACCGGGAGGAGGAGCGCGAAATGCTGCCCCTGTGCGCCGACCAGGGCATCGCGGTGATTCCCTGGAGCCCCCTCGCCCGCGGCCGCCTCACCCGCGCCTGGGACGAGACCAGCGAGCGGCAGGAAAGCGACGCGGTCGGCAAGAATCTCTATGCCCACACCGCCCAGGCGGACCGGCAGGTGGTCGAGGCGGTCGAGGCGATCGCCAAGGCGCGCGGCGTACCCCGCGCCCAGGTCGCGCTCGCCTGGCTCGCGCAGAAGAAAGGCGTGACCGCGCCCATCATCGGCGCGTCCAAGCCCAACCACCTCACGGATGCGGTGGCGGCGTTGTCGCTCGCCCTCACCGAGGCGGAAATCGCCACGCTGGAAGCGCCCTACGTGCCGCACCGGGTGGCCGGCTTCCAATAGGCTCGAATAAGGGGCGGCGGCCGGTTTCGACCGCCGCCCGCATCGGATCAGCCGAACAGCTTGGCGGCGGTCTTGGCGACGATTTCGCCCTGGTGGCGGGCGCCGGCAAGATCGATCTCGGAGGGCTGGCGAGAACCGTCGCCGGCGGCGATCGTGGTGGCGCCGTAGGGCGCGCCGCCGACGATCTCGTCGACGCTCATCTGCCCCTGGTGGCTGTAGGGCAGGCCAACCACCACCATGCCGAAATGCAGCAGATTGGTGATGATGGAGAACAAGGTGGTCTCCTGGCCGCCGTGCTGGGTAGCGGTGGAAACGAAGGCCGCGCCCACCTTGCCGTTCAGCGCGCCGCGCGCCCACAGGCCGCCCGCCTGATCCAGGAACGCCGCCAGCTGCGACGACATGCGGCCGAAGCGCGTGCCGGTGCCGATGATGATCGCATCATAATGCTCAAGGTCAGCCACGGCGGCGACCGGGGCCGCCTGGTCCAGCTTGAAATGGGCACCCTTGGCGATCTCTTCCGGCACGGTCTCCGGAACGCGCTTCACGTCCACCTGGGCGCCGGCGGCGCGGGCCCCCTCGGCCACGGCATGGGCCATGGTCTCGATATGGCCGTAGGACGAATAATAGAGAACCAGAACCTTAGCCATCTCGGCCTCCAGAGGCGGAAAGCGGCGCGTGCCGCGGAAAGTGGCCGCACATTCGCACTCTCAAACTTCTGGATCTAGCCGAATAATCTGAACGATAATGATCGAGATTCTCGAATAGCATCCCGTCGCGGCCCGGCCGTGCCATGCCCGTCGCAAGGATGCGCGACGCCGGAGCGAGGACATGCCATGGCCGATCCCGGCACACCGACCTTCGACCAGCTGGCGGTGTTCCTCGCCGTGGTCGAAACCGGCAGCTTCGCCGGGGCGGCGCGCAAGCTCGGCCGGGCGACTTCGGTCATTAGCTATTCCATCGCCAATCTGGAAGCCCAGCTCGGCGTTTCCCTGTTCGATCGCGACACCACGAAGAAGCCCAGGCTCACCGAGGCGGGACGCACCGTGCTCGGCGAGGCGCGTGCGCTGGCCAATGGCGTCCACGCCCTGCGCGCCAAGGTGAAGGGTTTGCTGCACGGGCTGGAATCGGAAATCCATCTCGCGCTCGACGTCATGCTTCCCGCCGCGCGGGTGGTGGATGCATTGAAGGCCTTCAACGCGACGTTCCCGACCGTGACGCTGCGCCTCTATGTGGAAGCGCTCGGCGCCGTGACGCAGATGGTCCTCACCCGGCAGGCGAGCATCGGGGTGAGCGGCCCGCTCGACTTCGGCCTCGACGGGCTGGAGCGGATCGGCATCGGCGCGGTGGATCTGGTGCCGGTGGCGGCGCCCGGCCATCCGCTGGCGCAGGCGCGGCACAATCCGCCGGGCGCCGGGCGGGACCATGTCCAGCTGGTGCTGACCGACCGCTCCCCCCTGACGGAGGGCATGGACCTCGGCGTCATCGGCACCCGCACGTGGCGGCTCGCCGATCTCGGCGCGAAGCACACCTTGCTGCGCGAGGGCATCGGCTGGGGCAACATGCCCTTGCCGCTGGTGCGGGAGGATCTGGCATCCGGCCGGCTGGTGAAGCTGGACATGCCCGACGCCCAGGGCGCGCCTTATGCCCTGCAAGCCATCTACCGCACCGATACGCCGCCGGGTCCCGCCGGCGCGTGGCTCATCGCCCGGTTCGAACAGCAGGCGCGGCAGGGCTAGACGCGCGTGCACGCGCGCCGCCGGGCAGGTGCGGCGGCGCGATCATTCCGCACCGTCAGGCCGCGGCGGCCACCGGCTGGGACATCGCGAGCGCCGCCTCGAAATTCGCCGCCCAGCGCACGGCGTCGCCATCCGGCGCGAGGCCCATGCGGCGCAGCACCTGTTCCGTCTGCGGCGCCAGTCCGCACAGGATCACCTGCGTCCCCCCATGCCGGCAGCGGCGGACGAACTCGACGATGGCGCCGACCCCGGTGGCGTCGATCATCGGCACTTCTTCCATGCGCAGGATGAACGCGCGCGGCATCTGGCCGATCTGGTCCAATACCTCGGAGAGGTGCGCCGCCGCGCCGAAGAACAGCGGGCCGCTGACATCGAACGCCTCCACACCCGGCGGCAGCAGGGCGCGCACGTCCCCCTCGCCCTCCTCGGCGCCGGAAAAGGCCTCCACACGGGTCATTTCCGCCATGCGATGCATGAAGATGACCGCCGCCAGCACCACGCCCACCGCGATCGCCACCGTGAGATCCACCGCGACCGTCAGCCCGAGCGTGGAGAGCAGCAGCAGGCGGTCGCCGATGGGGGCGCTCATGAGATGGCGGATCTTGCCGATCTCGCTCATGTTCCAGGCCACCACCATGAGGATGGCGGCAAGGCTCGCCAGCGGCACATAGACCGCGAGCGGCGCCAGCAGCAGCATCACCGCCAGCACGAACACCGCATGCATCACGCCGGACACCGGGGTGCGGGCGCCGGCGCGGATATTGGTCGCGGTGCGCGCGATGGCCCCCGTCGCCGGCAGGCCGCCGAACAGGGCGGAGGCGGTGTTCGCGAGGCCCTGGGCGACCAGCTCCGCATTGGGCCGATGGCGGCCGCCGGTCATCCCGTCCGCCACCACGGCGGACAGGAGGCTTTCGACCCCGGCGAGGAAGGCGATGGTCAGGGCGCTCGGCAGCAGGTCGCCGATGCGCGCAAACGTGATCGTCGGGAAGCTCGGCGCCGGCAGCGCGCCGGAAATGCCGCCGAAGCGCGAGCCGATGGTGTCCACCGGCAGCTTCAGGAACATCACCGCGAGCGAGCCGAGCAGCACCACGATGAGGAATCCCGGCGCCTTGGGTGCCACGCGCCGCAGAATGAGGATGAGGGCGAGGGCGGCGACGGACAAGGCCGCCGTGGCGATCGAAACCGTGGGCGCCGCGGTGATCAGCGCGGTCCATTGGCCGATGAACTCCGCCGGCAGATGGGCGATGGTGAGGCCGAAGAAATCCTTCACCTGGCTGGAAAAGATGATGACCGCGATGCCGGCGGTGAAGCCCGTGACCACCGGCTCGGGGATATAGCGCATGAAATTGCCGAGCCGGGCAAATCCCGCCACCATCAGGATAATGCCGGCCATGAGGGTGGCGATGATGAGCCCGTCATAGCCATGGGCGGCGATCACGTTCGCCACCACCACGACGAACGCGCCGGTGGGGCCGCCGATCTGATAGCGGCTGCCGCCGAAGGCCGAGATGATGAAGCCGGCCACCACCACGGTGATCAGGCCCTTGTCGGGACTCGCGCCGGAAGCGATGGCGAGCGCCATGGCCAGCGGCAGCGCGACGATGGCGACGGTGAGGCCGGAGACCGCATCGGCCCGCAGGTCGGCGAAACGATATCCCTGCGCCAGCGCGGTGACGAGCTTTGGAACGAAACCCTGCCTCTGGGACCGCCTTCCCTGGCCGGCAACGGGCCCTGCCACATCGGTCATCTCATGTTCCCCATATCGGCCCCGGGGCCGGTATGCGAGAAAACGAGCGCACGCCGGCGGGAAATCGGGGCAACATCAATGCCCGTCGAGGCCTCGAAGCGCGGCCCAGGCAGGAACACGGCTCCCTAGCACTAAGTTTGGGCGCGGTGGGGTAAACATTCATGTACCAAATCGTCACAGAAGTGTGTTAGTGTTTAGAATGCCGATTTGTAGCGCGCATCTAGAACGGTCCGTGAAGCAATTTGGCTGTGTCCATTAGGCTGCGAGGCGAGAAACGGGTAGCGGACTTGAGGGTGTTTTGAAACTTCTTTTGAGTTGTTCCAAAACGTGTTCAGCACGCATCAGCAAGTTTAGCAATGGTGGATGGCCCTAGCCAGTATTGGCGACCTGACCTCAACGGAAATACACATGAGCCGTAACCGAGACTTCCGAGAGCCGCGCCGTCGTGGCTTTGATGACGACTTCGCCGCCCCGCCGCGCAGCAGTTTTGGAGGGGGCGACCGCCCCTTTTCTTCGCCGAGCAGCAGCTTCAGTGCTCCGGCTCCGTCTGGTCCGCCAATCGACGCCACCGTCAAGTGGTTCAACCCTGAGAAGGGCTTCGGCTTCGTCGAGCTCTCCGACGGTTCCGGCGACGTGTTCCTGCATGCCCGGGCCCTCGAGGCCGCCGGCCAGGAAAGCGTTCCTCCGGGCTCCAAGCTGAGCGTTCGCGTCGGCCAGGGCCAGAAGGGCCGCCAGGTCACCGAAGTGCTCGAAGTCGACACCTCGACCGCCGAGGCAGCCCCTCCCCGCCGTGAACGCACGGGCGGTTTTGGTGGCGCGCCCCGTTCGGGCGGCTTCGGCGCTGGCGCCGGTGCCGGTCCGCGTGCGGCCTCCGGCCCCACGGAAGAGCGCGTCGGCACCGTGAAGTGGTACAATCCCGATAAGGGCTTCGGCTTCATCGCCGTCGAAGGCGGCGGCAAGGACGTGTTCGTCCACGTGACCGTCGTGTCCCGCTCCGGCCTGGCCGATCTGGCCGAAGGCCAGCGCGTCGTGGTGCAGGTGGGTCAGGGCCCCAAGGGCCCCGAAGCCCGCGGCATCGAAGTCGCCGACTGATCACAGAATTTGAGGCGGGATCTCCCGCCTCGCTTTTCGAGACGGGCGTGACCTGTGAGGTCGCGCCCGTTATCGCATATGCAAGGGATACAGCGTAAAAATGGCGCAGCAAGCCGAGGCAGACCTCCAGGGGCTCCTCGATAAATTGAAGACGGCCCAGCGCGAGCTTCTTCTTAACGCCGCCCGGTCCGCGACCTTTCCCTCGGACGGCGCACTGCGCAAGATTTCCGAATTGGAAGGCGCCATCGCCGCAACCGAAGCGCTGCTTCAGGAAACCGCACCCAGGCGTTGAACGACACCCGCCGGGCATGGCACTCTCACCTTACCCGTGGTGTGCCTCCGGCAACCGGCTCGATAAAGGGCCGGCCGATTGCGGGCATGTTCCGCGAATTTGACGAGGCCGACCCTGCGGCGGGTCGTCCCTCACGGCGCGCCATCAGCGCCCCCCTCTCGGCCGAACGGGTACCGGCACTTCCCAGCCCCATGGAACGCTTGCGCCGGACCCGGCGGATGCCTCAGCTCGCCCGCTCCACCAGCAGCTTCGCCACCGCCGCCCGCAATTCCGGAAGCCCGGCGCCGGTATGGCTGGAGGTTGCGAAAACATGCGGATAGGCCGCCGGCCGCTTGCGGATCTTCGCCTCGGTCTCGGCGAGGCGTTCCGGGAAGGCACTGGGCTTCACCTGGTCCACCTTGGTGAGCACGATGGCATAGGACACCGCCGCCTTGTCCAGCAGGTTCAGCACATCCTCGTCCACCGGCTTGATGCCGTGGCGCGCGTCGATCAGCACGAACACGCGGGCCAGGTTCACCCGCCCGCGCAGATAGTCGAGAATGGTCTGCGTCCAGGCCTCGACCTTCTCCTTGGGTGCCTTGGCGAAGCCGTAGCCCGGCATGTCCACCATGGTCAGTTGCGGGCCCACGCGGAAAAAGATCAGCTCCTGCGTGCGCCCCGGCGTCACCGACGTGCGCGCCAGGGTCTTGCGCCCCGTCAGCGCATTGACGAGGCTGGATTTGCCCACATTGGACCGGCCCGCGAAGGCAATCTCGAGGCCCAGCATGGGCGGCAGGAATTCCACCGTCGGCGCGGCGGTGAGGAAATTCCATTCGGCGGCGAACAACAGCCGCCCCTGTTCGAGGAATTGCGCGTCCAGGTCTGTCGAAGGCTCGGTCATGCACGGCTTATCCGCCGGACCGGCGGGTTTCGCAAGCCTCACGCCGCAATGGCCGTCACAGGCTCATGCGATGCAAGGTGGCGTCGCGGTCCACGAACCGATGCTTCAGTGCCCCGGCCACATGCAGGAGGAGCGCCGCCAGCAGCAGATAGGCAAAGACCGCGTGCAGCAGGCTCGCCGTCGCGTACAGATCCGCATTCGGTGCCACGAGATCGGGCAAGGTGAAAAGATTGAACGGCCGCGTCGGCAGATGCAGCGGCGATGAAGAGACCACCAGCCAGCCCGTGAGCGGCACGCCGACCATCAGCACATAAAACAGCGTATGCACCATGCGCGCGGCCGCAGCTTCGAGGCGCGCGCGGCCGCTCCCGCGTGGCGCTGCGCGAGGACCCCTCGTTCCGAGGCGCAGTGCGAGCCGCAGCGCCACCAGCGGCAAGATCAGGACGCCGAGGGACTTGTGCCATTGGTACAAGGCGAAGGTCTGGCCGAGATCGAACGTGCCATAGGCCATGGCCAGGCCGAGCCCGAGCAGCGCCATCAGCAGCGCGGCCATCGCCCAATGCAGCCACCGCAGCGGCAGGCTCCACCGCTCCGGCATCGCCGCCGAAGCCCCCTGCCCGCTCATCGGGCGGCGGCCTGCGCATAGACCGTGATGCGCACGTCATCCGACACCAGCGGCAAGCCGCCGGTCATGCCGAAATCCGAGCGATGGATCGCCCCTTCCACCTGGAAGGCGAAGCCATCGCGACTGCCGGCGTGGTGCTGCGCCACGTTCACGTCGAACGCCTGCTCGCGGGTCACGCCCAGCAAAGTGAGATTGCCGACCACTTCCACGGTCGTGTCGTCGAGCTTGCGCACGCGCGTGGATACGAAGGTGATGTCGGGAAAGCGGGCCGAATCCAGGAAGCCGGGTCCGCGCACATATTCGTCCAGCGCCGGTGCCTGGGTATCCAGCGAGTTCGCGCCCACGCGGAACATCACCTTGCTGCGCGCCGGCATGTCAAAATCGATGTTGAGGTCGGCGGAGAAGGTGCGGAATACCCCCTTGGTCACCGGATATCCCTTGGCGCCGACCTCGAAGCCGATCCGCGTCGCCGCCGGATCCACGGAAAAGGCGACGGGCGCCGCGGCCGCGGGGGCCGCGCAGAGCAGAAGGCCTATACATCCGAGAACCTTCAGCATCATCATGCCCTTCATTCGCGATGGACGGACCATACCTTTCCAGCGTGCGGATCTAAGGCGTAAGCGTGCCATCGGCGGCAGCGGGCATCAAACATGAGTGAAGCGCCCCACCGCCAGGTGGAGCGCTTCAGGTCTTACACGGAACAGGGCCGGAAGGATCTGGTGCTTATCCTTTGGCTGGCGCCTTCTTCTTGAAGACGCTCCGGATATTGTCCCATAGCTCGATCTTGACGCCGTTGCGCTTCATGATCGCCGTCTGCTGGAGCACTGAGAGGGTGTTGTTCCACGCCCAGTAGATCACCAAGCCTGCCGCGAAATGGGCCAGCATGAAGGTGAAGATGATCGGCATATAGTTGAAGATCATCTGCTGGGTCGGATCCGGCGGAGCCGGGTTCAGCTTCATCTGAACCCACATGGTCACGCCCATGATCAGCGGCCAGGCGCCGAGCATCAGATAGGAGCCGACCACCGGCACGCTGCTCGGATCCCACGGGATCAGGCCGAACAGGTTGAAAACGGTGGTCGGATCGGGCGCCGACAGGTCGCGGATCCAGCCGAAGAACGGCGCGTGCCGCATTTCGATGGTCACGAACAGCACCTTATAGAGCGCGAAGAAGACCGGGATCTGGATCACGATCGGCAGGCAGCCTGCGATCGGATTGATCTTCTCCTTCTTGTACAGCTCCATGGTGGCTTGCTGCTGCTTGACCTTGTCATCCGCGAAACGCTCGCGAATGGCGACCATCTCGGGCTGCAGGGCCTTCATCTTGGCCATCGAGGTGTAGGACTTGTTGGCGAGGGGGAAGAAGATCCCCTTCAGCAGCACCGTCACGATCAGGATGGCGACGCCGAAATTGCCGACCACGTGGAAGATCCAGTCGATCACCTGGAACAGCGGCTTGGTGATGAAATAGAACCAGCCCCAGTCGATCAGGCGGTCGAAGCGGTCGATGCCATAGCGGGTGGCATAGCCGTCCACCACCGCGACCACCTTGGCGCCGGCGAACAGGCGCGACTCGGACGCTGCGGTGGTGCCGGGCTCGATGGTCTTGGCGGCAGCGAGATAATCCGCCTGGAAGGTGGGCACATTGCCGACCGTCGAGGTGGAGAAGCGCGCATCCACCGCCACGCTCTGGTCGGGAATGACGGTCGCGGCCCAATATTTGTCGGTGATGCCGAGCCAGCCGCCGGTGGACTTGAACAGGTTCGGCTTGGCCGCGTCCATCTTCGCGTAGGTGACTTCCTGCAAGCCGGCATCGCCCAGCACGCCGATCAGGCCTTCATGCAGGATATAGAAGCCCTGGGTGTGGGGAATGCCGTGGCGCGACACCAAAGCGTAGGGATAGAGCGTCACGGCGGCGGCGGCATTGTTCACCACCTCGTCCTTCACCGTGAACATGTAGAATTCGTCGATCGCGAACGTGCGCTTGAAGATCAGGCCCTGGCCGTTGTCATAGGTCAGCACGAGGGGCGCATTGGGCGTCAGCGTCGCGCCGGCGGGGGCGGTCCACACCGTATCGGGACCGGGCAGCGTCACCGAGGCGCCGGGCGCCGAGGTCCAGCCGAATTCCGCATAGAAGGGATTGGGCGCGCCGGAAGGGGAAAGCAGCACGATGATCGGGCTCGTAGGATCCACGGTCTCGTGATACTCGGCCAGCGAGATATCGTCCGCGCGGCCGCCCTTCAGCGAGATGGAGCCCTTCACGCGCGGCGTGTCGATGGCGACGCGGGGCGAAAGGGCGAGCGCCTGCTCGCGGGTCAGCGCCCGGCCGGGGGCACCGGCCGCGTGGCTCGCCGGCGCCGTCACGCCATCCGGGCCCGGGGTCGCGGAGGCGGCCGGGGTCTGGCTCTGCTGCTCGGCCTGCTGCTGCGCCTGCTGAAGCACACGCTGCTGCTCGGCGGCCTGCCGCTGTTTCTCCGCCTGCGGAATGCCGATGAAATATTGCCAGCCGAGGAGGATCGCCAGGGACAAGCCGATGGCGATGAACATATTGCGATTGTCGGTCATGCCGGGCGGGCTCCGTCGGCGGGGGCGGACGTTTCTTTGGTTCTTGGCTTTCCGGCGCCATGCAGCCGGGACACGGCGCGCTCAAGATCGCGCACCAGATCCGGAAAGGGCGCGTGCAAGGCGTGCAGGCGCGCCACCATCACATAATCGAAGCCCGGGCGGGCCTTTGCCGGCAACACCTGCCGCGCCACTTCCCGCAGTCGGCGGCGGATGCGGTTGCGCACGACGGCATTGCCAACCTTCTTGGTGACCGTCAGGCCGATCCGGGCTTCGCCCTGGTCCTTGCGGTCACGCCCCTGCAACAGGAAGCCCGCGACACCGGCACGTTCTGCCTTTGCCGCGGCTAGAAAATCACGCCGCTTGAGGAGCCGATCCAAGATGAACAGCTCCGCAGGCGCAGATCACGCCGAAAGGCGCTTGCGGCCGTGTGCCCGGCGGGCAGCGATGATCTTGCGGCCATTCATCGTCGCCATGCGCGCACGGAAGCCGTGCCGACGCTTGCGCACGAGCTTGCTCGGTTGGTAGGTGCGCTTCACGGTTCTTGTCTCCGGAGTTTTGACGGCGACATCCGCTATCCTGAACCCTTTCCATCGGCCGAAGCCTTTGGCGCCCACCCGATGTCAATCGGGTATAAGGCAAGGTCCCAGGAGCCGGAGCCGCCCGAGTTCGGGCTCGGCTTATAGGCGGCGAAGGGCTGCGCGTCAACGCCCTTGGGACGGTTGCCCGGCACTGTCCCCGGTTGGCGATGCCGGATCCACGGCGGTTTCGCGCGTCTCGGCGGGGGCCGGCGCGCCCTCCGCCTCGGGATTCTGGGCCACCGGGGCAGGGCCACTTTCGGCCGTGGGCGCGGCCGCAGCGGCGGCATTTTCTTCTGCGCCACCAAGGGGCGCGGCTGAGTCCGGCGGGACCGGGCCGCCGGGCAGCGGGCCGATGCTGGAGGGCGCATCGTCGGTGCCGTCGCGCAGCACATAGGCGAGCATGCCGCGCGCAACCTCCCGTTCGCCCATGATGATAAAGCCGGCCCCGCCCTGGCGCAGATGCTCCACTTCCGCGTCGGAATGGGCGCGGGCGATGATTTCCAGCCCCGGATTGAGCGCGCGCGCCTTGCGCAGGACGCTCGCGGCCTCGAAGCCATCGGGAATCGCCAGGATCAGCCGCCGGGCGCCCGGCAGATTCGCGGAGGCGAGCGCTTCCGGCGCCGCCGCATTGGCGGGCAGCACCTCGATGTTCGCGCGCCGCAGCGATTCCACGGCGTCTCCGCCGTCCTCGATCACCAGGAAGGGGATGCCGCCGCCGCGCAGCCCCTCGGCGATCAGCCGGCCCACCCGTCCATAGCCGACCAGCACCGTGTGCCCGCTCTGATGCGTGGGCACGAGCGCCGCCGGCTGGTCCTTGGGGCGGCGCTCCACCGCCGGCTCGGCCGTCTTGCGCGTCAGGCGCGGCCGCAGCCGGTCCAGGGTCAAGAAGAAGAACGGATTGATGAGAATGGAGAGAATCGCCGCCGCGAGGATCAGGTCGCGGCCCGCCGCCGGCATCAGGCCGAGATCCACGCCCAGCGCGGCGAGGATGAAGGAGAATTCGCCGATCTGCGCAAGGCTCGCCGAAATCGTCAGGGCGGTGAGCTTCTCATAGCCGAACACCCGCACGATCAGATAGGCCGCCACCGATTTGCCGACGATGACCACAAGAAACGTCCCGAGCAATTCCAGCGGCTGGCGCAGCAGGATGGTGGGATCCACCAGCATGCCGACGGACACGAAGAACAACACCGCGAACGCATCCCGCAGCGGCAGGGTTTCTTCCGCCGCGCGATGGGCGAGCGGGGATTCGCTCAGAACCATGCCGGCGAAGAAGGCGCCGAGCGCGAACGACACCCCGAACAGCAAAGCCGACCCATAGGCGACGCCCAGCGCGATCGCCAGAACGGCAAGGCGGAACAGTTCGCGCGACCCGGTGTGGGCGACCCAGTGCATGATCCAGGGAATGACCCGCCGGCCCACCACCAGCATGAGAACCACGAACGCCGCGACCTTTCCGATCGTCAGGCCGAGCGTATATTCGATATCGGACGAGCCGAAGAGCGCCAGCGCCTCGCCATTGGCCACGCTGCGCCCGCCGAGCGCGCCGGACATGGCCGGCAGCAGGACCAGCGCCAGCACCATGGCAAGGTCCTCCACGATCAGCCAGCCGACCGCGATGCGCCCCTGCTCGCTCTCCAGCAGGCGGCGTTCCTGGAGCGCCCGCAGCAGCACCACCGTGCTGGCGACCGACAAGGCGAGGCCGAACACCAGCCCGCCGCCGAGGCTCCAGCCCATCAGATGCGCCAGCCCCATGCCGAGGATGGTCGCCACCGCGATCTGCACCACCGCGCCGGGAATGGCGATGGCCTTCACCGACAGCAGGTCCTTCAGCGAAAAATGCAGGCCGACGCCGAACATCAGCAGGATCACGCCGATCTCGGCGAGCTCGGTCGCCAGATGCTGGTCGGCGACGAAACCGGGCGTGAACGGACCCGCGACGATGCCGGCGAGCAGATAGCCGACCAGGGGCGACACCCGCAGCCGTTGCGCCACCGCCCCCAGGATGAAGGCCAGGACGAAGGCCATCACAATGGTCGCGATCAGGGGAGTGGCGTGCGGCACGTTCGGGCTCCGGCGCTAAGGCATTGATGGTGCGAGGAACCGCCCGGACGGGCGGCGATGGGAGGCCTGGAGAGGACCCGCCCTCAGCTTAGCCCAAACGGTATGGCGACACAGGGACGAGCGGGATGAAAATTCGACCGCAGGCAAAAAAAAGGCGCCGCAGGGGGCGGCGCCTGGTTTCGCACGGGGCAAGGTCACAGCCAGGAGCGCTGCTCGGCCGCCGTCGCCTCATAGGTGTTGATGCTCGCGCCCTTTTCCAGCGTGAGGCCGATATCGTCGAGCCCTTCCAGCAGGCAGCGCTTGCGGAAGGGGTCGATCTCGAACCGCACCGTGCCGCCGTCGGGGCCGCGGATCTCCTGGGCCTCCAGGTCGATGGTCAGGGTGGAATTGGAGCCGCGGCTGGCGTCGTCGAACAGCTTGTCCAGGACTTCCTGCGACACCACCACCGGCAGGATGCCGTTCTTGAAGCAGTTATTGTAGAAGATGTCCGCGAACGAGGTGGAGATCACGCAGCGGATGCCGAAATCGAGGAGCGCCCAGGGGGCATGCTCGCGCGAGGAGCCGCAGCCGAAATTATCGCCCGCCACCAGGATCTTCGCCTTGCGATAGGCCCGCGTGTTCAGGACAAAATCGGGGTTCTCGCTGCCGTCGTCCTTATAGCGCATCTCGGCGAACAGGCCCGTGCCGAGGCCGGTACGCTTGATGGTCTTCAGATAATTCTTCGGAATGATCATGTCGGTATCGACATTGACCATCTTCAGCGGCGCCGCGACGCCTTCGACCGTGGTAAACTTTTCCATCGCCTTCCGGCTCCCTTCAGGGCCCTCGGCCCGCTTGTTCCGGCGGCCGAACGGCCGCGCCGACCCGCCCGCGCCTCAGCGCCGGCCCATACTGAACAACATGCGCTGAAGGACATCGTCCTTGCGAATGAAGTGATGATAGAGCGCCGCGAGCGCGTGGAGCCCCGCCACGATCATCAGCAGGTTCGCGCTATTTTCATGCACCCATAGCACTTGCCGCGCGAAATCCCGATCCGGCGTCAGCGGAGAGGCGATCGTCAGCAGCCCGAAAAGCGAGATGCTCTGCCCGCGCAGGAAGGTCATGGCGATGCCGAGCACCGGGGTGGCGATCAACAGCACGTAGAGCGCCAGATGGACCGCATGGGCGGCGATCGACATCAGCCGGGACAGCGCATCCGAAGGTGCCGGAAGCGGCCCCACCGCCCGCACCACGAGCCGCGTCACCACCACCACCAGCAGGACCAGGCCGAAGGAAATGTGCAGGCCCCAGACCGTGCCGCGCTGCGGCGTGCCGCGCGCGAACAGGTCCACCACATAGGTAAGGCCATACACCGTGAGGACGAGCGCCACAGTCAGCCAATGGAGTGAACGCATTGTCAAAGTATAGCGTTTTTGAGCGACAAGATCACGCATTGCACCATTCCTGTAGAAGCCAAGCCTGTGTAGCCAGCGCTACCCGCCACGTCCAGGACCCATCTAGTCTTCGACCTGCGATTCCACGCGCTCCATGTCGGCATCCGAAAGGCCGAAATGATGGCCGATCTCATGAATCAGCACGTGTGCAATGATCTCTCCCAGGGTTTCCTCATTCTCCGACCAATAGTCCAGAATTGGACGACGGTAGAGAAAAACCATGTTCGGCAGGCGCCCCGTATCCGAGACCGCGCCCGCCTGCGTCAGCCCCACGCCCTGGAACAGGCCCAGGAGATCGAAGGGCGATTCGGCTTCCAGCTCCTCGAGGACATCGTCCTCGGGAAAATCCTCGATCCGCAGCACCACGCCGCCGCAGAGCGCGCGGAAGCTCTCGGGGAGGCGCGCGAACGCGTCCTCCGCAAGAATCTCAAAGGCTTCCAGCGACGGCGCTTCGCGGCTGCGCCAGGCGATGGCGTTGTTTCTGGCCGTGGACCCGTTGGGCATCGCTTTCCTGCTCCCGTCTTGCCGGCCCCTGGTGCCGGCGCCGCTCCAAGTTGCGCCCAAGGTCTCGAACCCGTGACTATGGTTTCGGAACCATTAACGCTGCCAGGATGTTTAACCACCAGAAGCATTCAGGAGAGTGACCATGCTGCGCAAATTGGCGGTCACCGGCGCTCTGGTGACAATTTTAGGCGTTGCCGCGTATCTGGCCCCGCAGGAAGCCCACGCGGCAACCTACGTGACCTCGGCCTTTATCCTCTGACGGGTTTTATCCTACCGTACCCGTCGGAATTCTGCTGCGTAAAGTAGGTGCTGAAAGCGAAAGGGCCGGCCCGCATGTGCGGCCGGCCCTTTTCTTTGCTGCTCAACCGTTGGGCCAGTGCCGCACATCCACGAAATGGCCGGCGATCGCCGCCGCCGCCGCCATGGCCGGCGAGACCAGGTGCGTGCGGCCCTTGTGACCCTGGCGCCCCTCGAAATTGCGGTTCGAGGTGGAGGCGCAGCGCTCCTCGGGCGAAAGCCGGTCGGCATTCATGGCGAGGCACATGGAGCAGCCCGGCTCACGCCATTCGAAGCCGGCGGCGCGGAAGATCTTGTCCAGCCCCTCGGCCTCGGCCTGCAATTTCACCAGCCCGGAGCCCGGCACCACCATGGCGTTCACATTGCCGTTGACGCGATGGCCCTCAACGATTTTCGCGGCCTGCCGCAGATCCTCGATCCGCCCATTGGTGCAGGAGCCGATGAACACGCGGTCCACAGGGATGTCGGTGATCTTCGTGCCGGCGGAAAGGCCCATGTAAGCGAGCGCGCGCTTCTTGGCGTCGCGCTTCACCTCGTCGGCGATCAGCTCCGGATCGGGAACCAGCCCCTCCACGGAAATCACGTCTTCCGGGCTGGTACCCCAGGAGACGATGGGCGGCAGATTGGCGCCGTCGATGCGGATTTCGGCGTCGAAATGGGCATCGGGATCGCTATAGAGCGTCTGCCAGAACCGCAGCGCGGCGTCCCATTCGGCGCCCTTGGGCGCGCGGGGCTTGCCCATGATGTAGTCGAACGCCTTCTGGTCCGGCGCCACGAGGCCGGCGCGGGCGCCCCCCTCGATGGACATGTTGCAGACCGTCATGCGCCCTTCCATGGAGAGCGAGCGGATGGCGTCGCCGGCATATTCGATCACATAGCCGGTGCCGCCCGCGGTGCCGATGGTGCCGATGATGGCCAGCACCACGTCCTTCGCGCCCACGCCCTCGGGCAGCGGCCCGTCGACCGTGACCCGCATGTTCTTGGCCTTCTTCTGGATCAGCGTCTGGGTGGCGAGCACATGCTCAACCTCGGAGGTACCGATGCCGTGGGCCAGCGCGCCAAAGGCGCCGTGGGTGGAGGTGTGGCTGTCGCCGCACACGATGGTGGTGCCAGGCAAGGTGAAGCCCTGTTCCGGGCCCACCACATGCACGATGCCCTGGCGCACGTCGCGTTCATCGAAATATTCGACGCCGAACTCGGCCGCGTTCTCCGCCAGCGTCTCCACCTGGAGCTTGCTCTCGGGATCGTCGATGCCCTGGCTGCGATCGGTCGTGGGCACGTTGTGATCCACCACGGCCAGGGTCTTGGCGGGCGCGCGCACCTTGCGACCGGCCATGCGCAGGCCCTCGAACGCCTGCGGGCTGGTGACCTCATGCACCAGGTGGCGGTCGATATAGAGCAGGCAGGTGCCGTCGTCCTGCCGATGCACGACGTGGTCGTCGAAAATCTTGTCGTAGAGGGTGCGCGGGGCGCTGGTGGGCTCGGTCATGGGGAATGTCCTGAGGATCGGGCGCTCGGCCGCGCGGGCGCGGCAAGCCGAAATCGATGACGAAGATCTAAAGGGTCAGCGACCGAGCGCAGCCAGGGCGGCAGTGGTGAACCGGCCAAAAAAGCGGCCCGGCAGACGCACATGGTCCGGCACCGCTGCAAATTCCATGGTCGTGCGCGCGAACGGCCCAGCGGCGCAAAAGGCCGCCTTGGACAGGCGTGTGCAGGACGGATCGGAACGGTTCATGGTGCTTTTTTAGCAGTTCCAGCGTGGCGCGACAATGGACAGACCTATGCGCAGAACGCTGCGCTGCAAGAACTGCCACCCTGCCGGGTACCGCATAAGATCTGCATCGTTCTCAGGGCCCCCTCGCCAGCCATGATCGCAGCGCCATTGCTGCATCGCAGCAAATATTGTTGCCTAGCTCTGGATCAGGCGCGGGGGATCTGGACGGAGAAAAACCATGCGGTTGGAAGGCTATGTCCTGGGCGCGCTCATGGTCGCGGCGAGCGCGGCGATATTCGGCGATCTCGGACGCGCGGCCGCGCCCGACGAAGCCGAGCTGCACGCGCAGGCACCCGACGCATCGAGGGACATGTCGTCCTTGTCCCAACAGGCGGGGCCTGGGGTCGCCGACCCCTGCGACGCTCCGCGGGCGACGGCGCTCCGCTTCCTCGACCAGGGCGCCTATACCGCCGAGGTCTCGCCCGGCTGCGCAGCCCCCTGAGGCTGCGCCCATCGAGTCTGGTCCCGCAGGCCGCGCGCAGTCCGGCGGCGCGCGCCGAAGGCCGCCAACCGAGCGCGCGCCGCACCGCCAGCGGTGAAAAAAAACGGCCCGCCTTGCGGCGAGCCGTTAATCGTCACCGGGACGCTTGGCCTCACTCGGCGGCGAGCCGGACTTCCGGCTGGGCGGCGCGCACGGCCGCGTCCACATGGCTTTCGAACTTGGCGAAATTATCCTGGAACATGGCGACCAGCTTGCGCGCCGTCGCATCGAACTCGCCCTTGTCCGCCCAGGTCTTGGACGGATAGAGGACGTGCGGCTCGATGCCCGGCACCGAAGTCGGCACGGCAAATCCGAAATAGGGATCGGTGCGGAAGGAGACGTCCTTCAGCGAGCCGTCCAGCGCCGCCGACAGCAAGGTGCGGGTGACCTTGATGGGCATGCGCCGGCCGACCCCGAACTTGCCGCCGGTCCAGCCGGTATTCACCAGCCAGCAATCCACCCCGTGCCCGGCGATGAGATCCCGCAGCAGATTGCCGTAGACGGACGGATGGCGCGGCATGAAGGGCGCGCCGAAGCAGGTGGAGAAGGTCGCCTCCGGGTCCTTCACGCCCTTCTCCGTGCCGGCGACCTTCGCGGTATAGCCGGACAGGAAGTGATACATGGCCTGGGCCGGCGTCAGCTTGGCGATCGGCGGCATCACGCCGAACGCGTCTGCGGTCAGCATGATGATGTTTTTCGGCTGGCCCGCCCGCCCGGTGGGGCTGGCATTGGGAATGAAATCCAGCGGATAGGCGGAGCGGGTGTTCTCGGTGAGCCGCCCGTCGTCATAATCCGGCACGCGGGTGACGGGATCGAGGATCACATTCTCCAGCACCGTGCCGAACCGGTCGGACGCGGCGAAGATCTCCGGCTCGGCCTCCTTCGAGAGGCGGATGGTCTTGGCGTAGCAGCCGCCCTCGAAATTGAACACGCCGTCCGCGCCCCAGCCGTGCTCGTCGTCGCCCAGCAAGGTGCGGGCCGGATCTGCCGAAAGCGTCGTCTTGCCGGTTCCGGACAGGCCGAAGAACACCGCCACATCCCCCGCCGGCCCCGCATTGGCCGAGCAGTGCATGGGCATGACGCCCTTCGCGGGCAGCAGATAATTCAGGAATGTGAAGACCGACTTCTTCATTTCGCCGGCGTAGGAGGAATTGCCGATCAGGACGATCTTGCGGGTGAAATCCACCGCGATCACCGTATCGCTGCGCACGCCGTGGCGCGCCGGATCCGCCTTGAAGCTCGGCAAATCGATGATGGTCATCTCGGGCACGAAATCAGCCAGTTCCGCGTGCTCGGGCCGGCGGAGCATGGTGCGGATGAACAGCGAGTGCCACGCAAATTCGGTATAGACGCGGGTCTTGATGCGATAGGTGGGGTCCGCGCCGCCGTAGAGATCCTGCGCGAACAAGGTCTTGCCCTCGGCCGCGGTGAGGAAATCCTGGTACAGAGTTTCGAATTGTTCCGGCGTGATGGCACCGTTGTTGTCCCACCACACCTCGGCCTCGGTCGCGGCGTCGCGCACCACGAACTTGTCCTTCGGGCTGCGGCCGGTATGCACCCCGGTCTCGGCCATCAAGGCGCCACCAGCGGCGAGGCGCCCTTCCAGGCGCTCCAACGCGTGCTCGTACAGCGCCGGCGCATTCAGATTCCAGTGCACGCCCGTCAGATGGCGCAGGCCGAAGCTATCAGCGCCGCAGGCGCTATTGCGAAATCCAGTTTCGAGCACCGAAGTCTCCCTCTTCCGCAGCATGATGCCGGGCGTTTTGTCGCCGCGGGCGTTATTCCCGCAGGAGGGCGCAGACTAAATCGGTGTTCCGTGCGTGTGAACTCACTTCCTCTGCGATCAAAACGATTAAATCGAATTTATGCTGCGTCACGAGCACGCTCGACAAGCGCAACAAGAACTTGCCGCACCGCAGCAACACTTGTGACGCGGTCCGGAAATTCCAGCCGCACCACCGCGTCACCGCGCCTGAGATCGCATCCCATGGGATCGAGCGCCACCATGCTCCACCCCTCGCCCGGCGCGCACAAAAGCTTTTGTGCATATAAATCAAGGGCGTCCGAGTGGTCGGCATTCATATGGGCGAGAATGCCGGCCTGCGCCGCGCGCACCGGCTCGGCCCCCGACCAATCCGCGATCACCTCGGGACCGTTCAGGGTCAGGATGCGGCCGAAGCCTTGCACCAGATGCGCTTCCTCGACCGCCACCCGGTAGAAGGCAAAATCGTCGAAGTCCGCATAACCGCCGGCCGTGCCGTGACGGGCCAGGAAGCACGCCCGCGCATCGGCATCGTCGGTGGCGCGAATGCGGCCGAGCAGGCTGGCGCGCCCGGCGTTGAGAGGATCGGTCGCCGCCGGCGCGGTCACCAGCAGCGAGACCCGGCCGTCGCGCAGGAAATTGCGGGTATGGCGCGCGAGCCGCGACAGCAGCAGCACCGGGAGACCTTCTTCATCAAGCGCCATCGCGACCAGCGACGCATAGGGCGCCCCGCTGTCCTCCAGCGTCGCGAGCGCGGCAAAGCCGGCCTCGTGCATGAGGATGCGGACGGCGCGCGCGCCGGTGTCCCTGTCGCTGGTCATGGGCAATTTCCTTCCTTCGACCCATGTTCCGCCCCCGCCGGTCGCGGTCAAGCCCGGGACGCTCCCGGGGCCATCCCGGGGCACGGGCGCGATCCATTTGGAAATTCCAGGTTTTCCCGCTATTTTGGTGGGAGATTCTGACATGGTGTCACATTTCGGCCACGGGAAACGGGTTCACCCCAAGACGGTCGCACAACGGCCCACAGGACCTTGAAAGAGGTGTCATGCCCACCATCGCCCTCGTCGACGACGATCGTAACATTCTCACCTCGGTCTCCATCGCTCTGGAAGCGGAGGGGTATCGGATCGAGACCTATACCGACGGGGCATCCGCGCTCGACGGCTTCAAGACCTCGCCGCCCGATCTCGCCATCCTCGACATCAAGATGCCCCGCATGGACGGCATGGAGCTGCTGCGCCGCCTGCGCCAGAAGACCGACATGCCGGTGATCTTCCTCACCTCCAAGGACGAGGAGATCGACGAATTGTTCGGCCTCAAGATGGGCGCCGACGATTTCATCAAGAAGCCGTTCTCCCAGCGCTTGCTGGTGGAACGCGTGAAGGCGGTGCTGCGGCGCGTCGGCGCCAAGGACGGCACGGTCCCGCGCGAGACCGACAGCGCGAAGGTGCTGGAACGCGGCCTCCTGCGCATGGACCCGGAGCGCCACACCTGCACCTGGAAGGGCGAGCCGGTCACCCTCACGGTCACCGAATTCCTGATTCTCCAGGCGCTCGCCCAGCGCCCCGGCGTGGTCAAGAGCCGCAATGCCCTGATGGACGCGGCCTATGACGATCAGGTCTATGTGGACGACCGCACCATCGACAGCCACATCAAGCGCCTGCGCAAGAAGTTCAAATCCGCCGACGACAATTTCGAGATGATCGAAACCCTGTACGGCGTCGGCTATCGGTTCAAGGAAAGCTGAAGTCGGGCGCCGCCCGGCGCCCCGCGCCATGAGCATATTCCAGAAGCGGACGGCCGCCGCCAAGGCCGCGCCCCTCTCTCCCGATGCCGATGAGGCGGAAGAGGAGATGCGCGTCTATGAGGCGCGGGGCCGCAAGCGCAGAGATGATACCGGCGTCGGCGACCTCTCCGCCGACGGCGCGCCGCCGCAGCCACGCAGCCTGCTCGCCAAGCTGCGCCGGCTGCCGCGCTTCGTCGCGTTCAAGAGCTTCTCCAGCCTCACGCGACGCATCGTCCTGCTGAATTTGGCGGGCCTGTGCGCGCTGGTTTCCGGCATTCTCTATCTCTCCGAATTCCGTGCCGGCCTCATCGATGCCCGCGTTCAGAGCCTGCTGGTGCAGGGCGAGATCATCGCCGGCGCCATCGCGGCATCGGCGCAGGTCGAGACCAATGCCATCACGATCGATCCGGAGCGGCTCCTGGAATTGCAGGCCGGCGAAAGCTACGGCCCCTCCGAGGAGGGGTTCGCACCGCTGGAATTCCCCATCAATCCCGAGCGGGTGGCGCCGGTGCTGCGCCGCCTCGTCGGCCCCACCCGGACCCGCGCGCGCATCTACGACCGCGAAGGGGTGATGCTGCTCGATACGCGCTCGCTCTATTCCAAGGGCGAGATCCTGCGCTTCGACCTGCCGCCCCCGACCCAGCCGCGCCCTGGGCTGCTGGAACGCACGTGGCGCGGCCTGCAAAGCTGGGTCGGGCGCGGCGACCTGCCGCTCTACAAGGAACTCGGGCCGCAGAGCGGCAAGGACTATCCCGAGGTCGCCTCCGCCGCGCTGGGCCAGAAATCCAGCGAAGTGCGGGTCGACGAGCGCGGCCGCGTGGTGGTTTCCGTCGCGGTGCCGATCCAGCGCTTCCGCGCCATTCTCGGCGAATTGCTGCTCTCGACCCAGGGCGGCGAGATCGACGAGGCGGTGGAGGCGGAACGCTTCGTGATCGTGCGGGTGTTCCTGGTGGCCGCCGCCGTCATGGTGCTGCTCTCCGTGCTGCTCGCGGGCACCATCGCCGACCCGGTGCGCAAGCTCGCCGACGCCGCCGAGCGGGTGCGCCGGCGCATCAAGTCGCGCGTGGAGATCCCCGATTTCACCTCGCGCTCGGACGAGATCGGCCATCTCTCCGGCGCCCTGCGCGACATGACCAGCGCGCTCTACAACCGCATCGAGGCGATCGAGAGCTTCGCCGCCGACGTGGCGCACGAACTGAAAAACCCGCTCACCTCGCTGCGCTCGGCGGTGGAGACGCTGCCGCTCGCGCGCAACGAGAATTCCCGCAATCGCCTGCTGGAAGTGATCCAGCACGACGTGAAGCGGCTCGACCGCCTGATCTCCGATATTTCCGACGCGAGCCGGCTGGATGCCGAACTTCAGCGCCAGGAAGCGGTCACGGTGGATCTGAAGCAATTGCTGGAGATGGTGGTGGGCATGGCCCAGGACGTGCGCAAGGACGACGGCGTGAAAGTGGCGCTGAAGTTCGAGCGCGCGCCGGGCGCCGCTGCCGATTTCACGCTCGTGGGTCACGCGTCCCGCCTCGGCCAGGTGGTGGACAACCTCGTCTCCAACGCCCGCTCGTTCTCGCCGCCGGGCGGCACCGTCACCGTGACCTGCCGCCGCCTCAAGGACGGCGCGGAAATCGTCGTCGACGATCGCGGACCCGGCATCCGGCCCGACGCCCTCTCCCGCATCTTCGAGCGCTTCTATACCGACCGGCCCGACCATGGGTTCGGCCAGAATTCCGGCCTCGGCCTCTCCATCTCGCGCCAGATCGTGGAGGCCCACGGCGGCAGGATCTGGGCCGAGAACCGCACCGCGCCGGCCAAGGACGGCACGGGCGAGACCGTCACCGGCGCCCGCTTCGTCGTGCGCCTGCCGAACGGCTAGCCCGTGGCGCCCGCCGCCACCATCCACGGCAGTTGCGTGCGGATCGGCGAATGGGGGGTGCTGATCCGCGGGCCCTCCGGCAGCGGAAAATCCACGCTCGCCCTGCGCCTGATCCTGGACCCGCCCCGCGCGCTGCCCGAGGCGGAGCTGGTGGCGGACGACCGGGTGCGCCTCGCGGCGGAAGCCTCCGGCGTCAGCGCCGCGCCGCCGCCCGAGCTGGCGGGCCTGATCGAGGTGCGGAAACTCGGCATTCGCCGCCTGCCCCACATTGATGCAACGCGGCTGCACCTGGTGGTGGATCTCGGCTTTCCCGACATGCCGCGCCTGCCGTCCGATGCGGATTCGCGCACCTGCATTCTCGGCTTCACCTTGCCCCGCATTGCATTTTCGCACGAAACCGACGGCGCCCTGATGATCGCTGCGGCATTCAAGACACTTTCTTACTGATTCGTCCGGTGCTTTTGTGCGATGCACCCCTTGCGTAATTTTTGAGCCGCTCTGAATATGACCACCCCGCAGCGCGGGAGGCCTCCCATCGTTTTGATGGTGGAGGCGGAGGCAACATGATCGGTCTCGTACTCGTCACGCATGGCCGCCTGGCCACGGAATTCTGCTCCGCCCTGGAGCATGTCATGGGCCCCCAGGCCCAGATTGCAGCCGTCACCATTGGACCCGACGACGACATGGAGCGACGGCGGCACGACATCATCGACGCCGTGGATCGGGTGCAGTCGGGCCAGGGCGTCGTCATCCTGACCGACATGTTCGGCGGGACGCCTTCCAATCTCGCCATTTCGGTGATGAACGCGCCGGATGTGGAAGTGGTCGCGGGCATCAACCTGCCCATGCTGGTGAAGCTCGCCAAGGTGCGCGGCGAGATGCCCCTCTCCGAGGCGGTGGACGTGGCCCAGGAAGCCGGCCGCAAATATATCAACATCGCGAGCCGCGTCCTTGCCGGCAAATGACCCCTCCAACGACCCGCAGGTGAACGAGGCCTGTGGCGCGCCGGCGCCCGCGGGCGCCCTGGTGCGGGTTCTGCCCATCATCAACAAGCGCGGCCTTCACGCGCGCGCCTCGGCCAAGTTCGTGCAGACCGTCGAGCGCTTCAACGCCACCGTCACCGTGTGCCGCAACGGCGAGGCGGTGGGCGGCAATTCCATCATGGGGCTGATGATGCTCGCCGCGGCGCCCGGTACCAGCGTAACGGTAACGGCGTATGGCGAAGAGGCGGTCCAGGTGCTCGAAGCCCTTCAGGACCTGGTGGCCGATCGCTTCGGGGAAGGCGAATAACGCGGCAATTCCGTGGCTTGCCCTTTCAATCGCCTTCCGAAGGGCACATTTGCGTGAACAGAGATAACATTCGTCGGCGCACCGCATAGGGGCGCCACGCCGGCCGTCAGTCGAGTATGCTCACGCACAGCACCGCGCCGCAGGAGACCGAACCGCGCACACCCACAAGACGGGTGCGCTTCGGCTTGTCCGGCAAGCTTCTGCTGCTGACCCTGGTGTTCGTGACCGCCGCCGAGCTGGCGATCTTCGTTCCGACCATGGCCAATTTCCGCATCTCCTGGCTGTCGGACCGGGTGGCGGCGGCGCGCACCGCCGCCCTGGTGCTGGACGCCGCGCCGGAGGAAACCATTCCCCCCGATCTCACCCGCCAGCTGCTCGCCAATGTGGGTGCGCAACTGGTGGTGGTGAAGGCGCAGGATACCCGCCGCCTGCTCGCCATGTCCGACATGCCGCCCACCGTGGACCAGCACCTCGACATGCGCGAAATCACGCCCTGGCACGCGGTCTGGGACGCCTTCGGCACGCTGCTGGCCACCCGCGAGCGCACCTTGCGCGTGGTGGCGGAAGCGCCGCGCGGGGAGGAGTTCCTGGAAATCGTGCTCTCTGAGGCGCCGCTCCAGCGCGCCATGTGGCGCTTCGCCACCACGGTGCTGACCATTTCGCTCCTGGTGTCCGGGCTTGCCGGTGCGCTGGTCTATATCAGCCTGCACCTGCTGTTCGTGCGGCCCATGCGGCGCCTCACGGAGCGCATGAGCGCCTATCGCGAGGCGCCGGAGGATGCCTCGCGCATCATCACCCCCAGCGGCCGGGGCGACGAGATCGGCATCGCCGAGGAGGCGCTCGCGGAATTGCAACGCGAACTCTCCCACACCCTCACGCAGAAGAGCCGGCTGGCGGCGCTGGGCCTTGCGGTCTCCAAGATCAATCATGATCTGCGCAATCTGCTCGCCTCCGCGCAGCTGATCTCCGATCGCCTGCTCTCCCTGCCCGATCCGGCGGTGCAGCGCTTTGCGCCCAAGCTGGTGGCGGCGCTCGACCGCGCCATCGCCTATTGCGAGCAGACCCTATCCTACGGGCGCGCCCAGGAGCCCCTGCCCGATCGCCGCGACGTGGACCTCGGCGCGCTGTTCGACGAGGTGCGCGACATGCTGGGCCTGCATCCCGGTGCGGAAGGGAATGTGGACTGGGTGGTGACGCTGGATCGCCCCCTGACCGCCGACGCCGACCCGGACCAATTGTTCCGCGTCATTCTCAACCTCTCGCGCAATTCGCTCCAGGCACTTGAGGGCCACAAGCCGCGGCCGGCGGGGCGGGACCAGATCCGCGTCGCGGCGCGGCGGCGCGAGCATGTGGTGGAGATCGAGATCTCCGATACCGGGCCGGGCATCCCGCCCGCCCGGCGCGACCGGCTGTTCTCGGCCTTCCAGGCCTCCGCGCGGGCCGGCGGGACCGGGCTCGGCCTGCCCATCGCCGAGGAGCTGGTGCGCGCCCATGGCGGCGAGATCCGCCTTCTCGATCAGCCCGGCGGGGCGACATTCCTGATCACCATTCCCGACCGGGCGCAGGAGGCGCGGCCGCGCGGCCAGCGCCTGCGGGCGGGCTGAGGTTTCACACGAAAGCCGCGCGAGCCGCAGACGAACCGCGAGTCAGGGGCACGCTTCCGCGCCTTTTCGGCCAATGACACCGCGATTTCCGGCGAAGATTCGCTTTTTTGTTCGCCGTCCGCCGGACCTCCGCGAGACGCCCCGCGCTCGGGGGGAGGGATCCCGCCCCCGCCGCCCGCGATGGCCCGCCACGGCCCATGATCCGACGCCCGCGCGCGCGGAAAATATCCACAGGGCCGGAAATGGCGCACCGCACTTTGCCCTTGCCAGGGTAAAATAAAAGCTGTAGCTCACACTTCCTCGCAAGCGGGTCGCCGCTTCGAGCCCTCGGGGCCTCGGCCCCGGGCGATCTTCGGATCGACAATGGGAAAACAAAGCGCCCGTAGCTCAGCTGGATAGAGCACCAGACTACGAATCTGGGGGTCAGGAGTTCGAATCTCTTCGGGCGCGCCATTGTTTCCAATGACTTAGCGGCGGTTCCGGGAAAAGCGCTTCCCCTCGCGCACACGCTCATCCCCTTCTCCACCCAGGACGCTCCAGCGACGCCACCCGCTCCTAGGACGCTCCAGCGACGCCGCCTGCACGCTTTCTGCTCGGAACGCGCGCCCTCACCCGCCGGTCGCCGGACGCAGAGGCGCGCCCGGCATGGCCACGGGTCGGTCCGCTCGGCGGCTCAGGACGGCCTGAAGCGGATGCGGCACCTTAGGCCGGCGGGGATCTTCAGGTCCGCATTGGGCAGGGCGAGGCGAACGCCGAAGGTGCCGCTGGCGGTGTCGAGCACCTGATCCACGACCGTCACCTTGGCCGCGTGCCGCGAATTCAGCGGCGCGTCCAGGGTGACGTCCGCGACCGTTCCCGGCGGAGTCTTTCCATAATAGACCACCGGCACATAGACCTCGACCCGCAGCGGATCGATCTCGGCCAGGGTCAGGAAGGTGGATTGCTCGTTGCGATACTCACCCGCCTCCATGGTGCGCTCGACGACCACGCCGTTGATGGGGCTGGTGATGTGCTTCTGGTTGAGCACAGACTGGGCGCGCTCCACCTCCAGGGCGGCCGCCTCCAGGTTAAGCTCCGCTTCCCGCAGGTTGAATTCCGCGATCTCGGCCTGGGCGGTTGCATCGTCGAACTGGAGCGCGGTGACGGCCCCGGCATTGGCCTGCCGCAGGCGAATGATGCGGTCCGCTGCCTGGGCGGTGAATTTCACCCGGGCGCGTGCGGCCAGAACGGGCTGGTCGTTGCGGGCGCGCGATTTGGCGATGGCGAGTTGGGCCCGCTCCACATTCGACTCAAGCTCCACCAGGAGTTCCCCCGCCTTCACCCGATCGCCGCGATCCACATGAATCTTCTCGATCAGACCGGGCACAGGGGCGCCAAGCTTCACCTTGGCATTGGCGTCGACGAGGCAGTCGTACTCCATGTCTTGCAGCGGTTTTGTCTGCGCCCGGGCGCCGGGGATGCCGGCCAGCATGGCGAACACAAGGAAAATGCCCGCCTTGGCCCGCCAAAATACGTCCGGATATCCGAATTCCGTAGGGGATTTTATTCTAAATGACGGTATTATGGTAGCTCTCATGCAAATGAGACCGATCTGATCCAGAAATATTCGGCGATATAACATCGTGTTGTTTCATTTCCTCCATTGTTTGATCGGACACGTCTATGGCCATCGGCCATAAGACCGTCACCGCCCGTCGTTCAATTTGATCGAAAAGGCAGTTTACGGGAATGCGCAGATTGACCTTAAACGCGGCGCCAAGCTAATACCAGAAAGCACAATTCGAAACGGGTGCGTCCAGCTTCCATCGCTGGGCGTCGGTTCGACTGACTGTGGGGGTCAGGTTGCGCAAGTCGTTCGGGGGTGGTTTTGCGCGTGCGTAGCAAGATGGCGCGGGCGGGAGGGCTCGCGCGCTGGCTGAACGAATCCGTTTCGCGGGTGGCGCTGGCGCCGCGCGAGGCACGCCCGGCCTTGTCCTTCGAGCCGCTGGAACCGCGGCTGCTGCTCAGCGCCGACCCCCTCACGGCGCAGCTCGCCATCGATCTCGGCACCATCGATCCGGGGGCCGCCTCCCGTTCCGTGCTGCTGCGGGTGGTGGAACAGGGCGACGTGCAGAAGACGCATAAGCTGCAGGTCGTCAATACGCACGACAATTCGATCGTGCGCGAGGACTCCGCGGATTCCCTGCTGATGGTGTCCCTTCTCGGCACCTCCGGGAATGACACGGTCACGCTCGGCGAAGGCTTCCCCACCACCACCAAGGTGCTGTTCTCCGGCACCTCGGGCGACGACCGTCTGATCTTCGACACCACCGACGACACGCAGGTCATCGACGAGCTGATGGTCCGCCGCGTGGCTGCCAAGTCGGGCCTGATCGCGGTCGACGGCGTCGCCGCGGTGCTGTTCGATCAGGTCGGCTCGGTCGAGATCAAGTCGAAGACCAATTTCCTCACCGCGTGGGACGACCGCTCCGGCGCCAATGATCTGGTGCTGGCGGACGCCGATCCCTCCGCCACCGACGGACGGCTGGTGCTGGCCGACAGGGGCGGCGCCGCCGGATCGGGCCTGCTCTTCCGGGGGCCGCTGAAGGCCCTGGAGGTGTCGGGCTCGCGCACCCTTTTCCAGGGCGACCATATCGAGGTCCGCACGCTCGATCCCGAGTTCGCGGCGGACCTGCACGTCTCGACCGCGCGGGGCTATGACCCCTTCGCCGACCAGCAGGAAACCGACACCGCGCTCGACGGCTCCGCGACGGCTTTCTTCACCGGCCTGTCCACGGGCCCGGCGGAGGCGGGCGCGAGCGGGAACCAGGTGTTCGCCTATCTCACGAACGGCGGGTCGATCGCGGTCACCGGCAATGTGTCCACCGGCGCCGGGTCCGTGACCCTGATCGGCGACACGCTGAGCGTCGGCGGATCGACCCAGGCGGCGCGCATCGACACGTCGGACGCCGGCGGCGCGGCGGGCTCCATCGACATGGCGGCGCGCGCCCTGACCATCGGGCGCGGCAGCGCCCTCTATGCCGGCGCCCCGTCCGCGGGCGACGAAGGCGACATCACCCTTTCCCTGGAAGCCCGTGAATCCGCCGTGCGGGCCTTGCTCGGCACCCTGGTTCCACTCAGCTTCGATCGCCAGACCACCGGCCTTTCCATCGCCGGCGCCACCATCACCGGCGGCAATGTGGAGATCAGCGCCACCGCCAGTTCCGGCACGCTGGACGACGTGGACCTGGGCGTCGCGATGCCCGAACTGCCGGATTTCGTGCTGGACGCGCTGAAGGACAAGCTCAGCGCCATTCCGGGACGGGAGGCCGCCGGCATCGGCCTGTCCAATATCGCGGCGGCGGTGTTCTTCCAGGGCGCGGACGCCACCATCTCCCTCACGGACACGCTGATCCGCGCGTCGGGCGATGTTTCGGTGTCCTCCACCGCGACGGTCGCCTCCCGGCCCGAGGCGGACGTGGATCCGGACGAGAACGACCGTCCGACCGGGGTCCAGATCTCGGTGGGCGTCGGCAGCGCGGCGTCCAAGGTGGGCGTGACGCTGGCCGGCACCACGCGCATCGAGGCCGGCGGCGACGTGCTGGTGACGGCCGAAGCCGAGCTGGAGGTGGAGGGCGCCGCCAAGGCGGCGGGCAAGAGCTCCGGCACCGCCGGCACGGCCAAGTCCATGGCCGTGATCGTCGGCATCATCGACCTCGACGCCCAGGTGACGATGCAGAGCGGCGTCGTCATTACCAGCGCGGGCAACGTCAATCTGCTGGCCAAGGGCAGCGTGAAGATGAAGACGGAGGCCGGCGTCACCACGGTGGGTGATGCCAAGGGCGCCGTCGGCCTCGCGCTGGCCTTCAGCACGGCGAACGTCCAGACCCGGATGGACGGCCGCATCGACGCCAGGGGCACCATTCAGGCGGCCCCTCCGGAGGGCGAGAGCTCGGAAGGCACGGTCGCGTTCGACGGCGACGACGCGCGGGTGATCGATCTCGCTCAGGATCTGTTCTCGGTGGAGAAGCACGGCTTCGCCCAGGGCCAGCAGGTCTTCTACAAGGCCGAATCCTCGCCCGTGCTCGGCCACGCGGTCGAGGCCGAGCCGGTCGGCGGGCTGGAGGACGGCAAGGCATATTATGTGATCGCCCTTGACGACGATCATTTCCAGCTCGCCGAAAAGCCCACGCTCGACCTCGGCACCGACGCGCTGGACGCGAATTCGGTGCAGACCTTCTCTATCCCGGAGGCGGTGACCGGCAGCCTCAATGCCGTCGACGGCGACACGATCCGCATCGACGGGCACGGGCTGAAGACCGGCGACCGGGTGCTGTATCAGGTGCCGGCCGGCGAGAGCGCCATTTCCGGGCTCACCGCAGGCCAGACCTATGTGGCCGACGTGATCGATGCGAGCCAGTTCCGCCTGAAGACCCTGGGCGGCACCGTCGTGCAGGTGGCGCAGGGCAGCGCCCTCGGAACCCATGTGTTCCGCACCGAGGACGCCGCCGACGCCCGCGCCATCGATCTCGCCACGAACCCGGTGGACGGGGCGAAGAACACCCTTCGCGTGCAGGACCACGGCTTCCGCGACGGCGACAAGGTCCGCTACGATGCGACCGGCGGCGCGATCTCCGGCTTGGTGAACGGCCGCGACTATCTGGTGGAGGTGGTGGACGCCGACACCATCCGCCTCACCGATCTCGACGGCAATGCGATCCACCTCGCGGCCGGCGGCGCCAGCGGGACGCAGCGCCTGGTGGCGGTGCACGAAGCCTCGCTCAGCCTGATGCGGGTGAACGCCGCGGCGAACACCATCACCCTGCGCAACCACGGCTTTTCTAGCAATCCGACGCATCCCACCACGGTGCGCTATGCCCTCGACGGGTCGGGCGATACCGACCGGCTGCCGGGGCTGAGCACCTCCGGCACCTATCTCGTCAGGGTGATCGACGCCGACACGTTCCAGCTCCTGGATGCCGCCACCAGCGCGCTGGTCGACATCGGCGCGCCGACCGGCGGCGGCACGCATATGTTCGCCTTCCTCCGCGACGGGGTCGCCATCACGGCGGCACGCGATGTCGACGCCGCGACAGACGTGATCACCGCCGTCGGCCACGGCTTCACGGACGGACAGCAGGTCGTCTACCGCGTCGATCCCACCAAGACGCGCACGGTGGAGCAGACCGTCGAGGACGCGCAGGGCACGGTCACGACACAGGACGTGAGCCTCAAGGACGCCGCCATCTCCTGCCTGCGGGACAACGGCACCTATTATGTGGTGGTGGTGGACGCCGACCATTTCCGCCTGGTGGAGTCGGCGGCCGACGTCGCCGGCGCCCATGCCATCGACCTGACCGCCCTCGGCACCGGCGACAAGCACAGCCTCAGCGAAACCGATCTGACCACGGGCGTCGGCATTCACGCCCAGCTCGAGGTCGAGCTGGAGAACGCGGCCGAGACCGAATCCGGCGCCGAGGAGGAAGAGGACGCGGGCGGTAGCGGTTCCGGCGGCGGTTCCTCCGCGGGCGGGTCCGACGACGCCGACGATTATGCCAATTTCTTCTTCGGCGATACCGGCGCGGACGATGCCGTGCCGCAGGATGAGGCCGCCACCGCCGACACGCCCGCCAAGAAGGGCGGGACGGCCGTTGTGAAGGACGGCACGGAAGAGGCGGGCGACGCCGAGAAGAAGGCGCCCAAGGCCGGCGCCAACGGCGGGCTCAGCATCGGCGGCACCGTCGCCTTCCTCTATACCAACCATGATGTCGGCGCCCTGGTGGGCACCGATCCGGCCGCCCGCGCGCAGATCAATTCCGGCGCCGACGTGGACGTGAAGGCCGCGATCGAGCAGAAGAGCGTTCTCAACGCCAAGAGCCTGACCGTGAAGCCGGAGGATGGCGGCTCCGCCTCCGACAAGGCGGTGGCCCTGGCGGTCACCGTCGGCATCTACAACAACGACACCAAGGCGCTGATCGGCGGCCAGGCGGATGTGAATGCCGCCGCCACCGTGACGGTGGAAGCCAAGACCGAATATCCCTTCCTCGCGGACCTCGAGGACGTGATCGGCGAAAGCCCTTCGGACTTCTTCGACAAGCAACTCGAAGCCTTCAACGAGGACCCGGCCGACGCCCGCGAAACCTTGATGGACGGCACGCTGGGCTTCTCCCAGCTGGTCAACAACTGGTCCGTGGCGCTGGCCAATACCGGCGCCGCCGGCTCCATCGGCGTGTCGGGTTCCATTTCCACCCTGGTGTATGACGACAGCGCGGTCGCCAAGATCCAGAGCGGCGCGCGCATCAACCAGCGCGAGGACGATCCCGCGCGCACGGCGGACGATTTCTTCGGCCTGCCCTGGGCCGCGGCCGATGATCAAAGCGTCGCCGTGAATGCGGAAGTGGTGCACGAGACCGTCGATATCGTCGGGCTCGGCAATTGGTCCCTGGGCGAGGGCATGGCGGATACGATCCGCGAGAACGGGCTGGCCGATGCCGCGAAGGGCGGCGACCTGGTGGACCTGTTCAATCGCAGCGGCGGGTCCGGTGCCGGCGGCTCGCTGGGGGTCGCGGTGTATCTGACCGACACGGTGGCGCGCATCGAAGGCGACGTGAAGGTGAAGGTCGGCGCGGAGGGCGCGCTCGACGTGACCGCCAGCGAGACGCTGACCCGCGTCGCCCTCAGTCAGGCCGGCGCGCTGGCGGGCGACGACGCCAATTATGCCATCGCCGGCTCGGGCCTCGTCACGGTTTCCCGCGCCCGGATCGATGCCGGGATTGTCGCCACGGCGGCCGGCGCGCCGCAGATCACCGGCGGCGGCGCGGTCACGGTCTCGGCCGAGAGCGACGGCTATATGTTCGATCTGGCCGGCGCCTTCGTCTGGGGCGGCTCCGGGACCAAGAGCATCGGCGTCAGCTTCGGTGTCTTCAATATCGATCGCGACGTGAGCGCCTTCATCGGCGCGGATTCGGCCGGCGACATCTATGCCACGCAGCCGGCGCGCATCACCATCGCCGCCTCCGAGCTGACGGTGGAAGGCAAGGTCACCAACACGGCGGTGAACATTATCGCCGCCGGCGCCGTGAGCGGCCCCGCCCCCGGCGGGGGAGAGGCGCCCGCCGACGAGCCGGACGCCGGCGCCAAGCAGGAATCCGACCTCACCGGCGATCTGAAGCCCTCGACCGCCATGCAGGGCGGCGACGCGGACTCCTCGGCCGACAGCACCGCGGGCCAGGCGAGCGGCCTCGACCAAGCCAAGTCGGCCCCCTCCTCGCGCAGCGGCCTCGGGCTGGCCGGCGCCGCCTCGGTGTGGGTGGGCAACGACACGGTGCGCGCCTATGTGGACGCGGCCGGGGCGATCTCCGCCTCCGACGTGACGGTTTCCGCGCAGAATGCGGCGGACCTGCTGAACGTCATCGGCGGCGCCTCGCTCGCCTATGGCGGCCAGGGCGGGACGACGATCGGCGGCGCCTTCTCGGTGTCGGTGGCGACCTCGGTGGTGGAGGCGTTCGTCGCCAACCGCATCGCCAATCCCACGCCGAGCAATGCGCTGACCATCACCCTCGCCCCGGCGGACGAGCCCGCCCCGGCGACCGGCACCCGGCCGGGCAAATTGCAGGTGGAAGCGCTCCAGGACGGCGATATCGACACCTTCACCGTGGGCGTCGGCGTCACCACCAATGCCCAGGCGCGGGGCTTCGGCGGCTCGGTATCGGGCACCTATCTCGGCAGCACGGTCAGTGCCTTCATCGACGGCATCGATGTCCAGCGCGCGCCGGACGACACGGACCCGACCCGGCCCGTGGACGCCGCGGACGTGGAGGTGAACGCCGACAACAATCTGAAGCTGTTCACCATCGGCGGCGGGGCCGGAATCTCGTCGAGCGGCGGCGGCATGGGCGGCTCCGTGGCGCTCAACATCCTCGCCTCATCCACCCAGGCGCAGGTGCTCGGCACCACGCGCCGCGCGACACTCGACCTCGGCGGCGGGGACCTCGCGGTCGCCGCCACCAACGACCAGAGCATCGAGGCCTATGCCATCGGCGCCGGTGTCGGCGGCGGGTCCAACCTATCCGTCGGCTTCACCCTGGCCGCGAACATCATTTCCACCGACCGCAAGATCTTCAGCAGCTCCAAGAGCGCCGTGACGGGCGCGACGCTGGCCAATGCGGACGTGACGGCCGGCGCGGTTTCCGTGAGCGCGGAGAATGACGCGCGCATCACCGCCGTCGCCGGCGCGCTCGGCCTCTCCGGTGGCGGCAGCGGCTTCGGCGCCGCGCTGGCGTGGAACCAGATCGCCACCACCACCCGCGCCGACATCATCTCCGCGAGCGTCCGCACCTCGGGCGATGGCGTCACGCTCGCCGCGCTTTCCAACAGCGCCATCGCGTCGCTTGCGGTGGGCGCAGGCCTCGGCGCCAGGACCGCGGTCGGCGCCTCGCTCTCGGCCAACGGTATCATCGATAAGGTTTCCAGCGCCATCTCGGGCCTGAGCTTCATCGACGCCGAACAGATCGACCCTCTGACCGGCGGCGATGTCTCGGTGACCGCGCAGGATCGCTCCTCCATCCGCTCGCTGACGGGTGGCGTCGGTCTCTCCCTGGGCCAGACCGGCGTGGGCGCGGCGGTGGGCGTGAACTTCATCGTCAATTCCGTGGAAAGCACCATCGCGGTCGGCGGCCAGGGGCAGTTCGACGGCGCGACGCAGAGCGCCTTCGTGCGGGCCGACGGCGACGTGGACGTGGCGGCGACGCAGAAGGCGGCCATCAAGACCATGTCGCTCGGCTTCGCGGGCGGCGCGCAATCCGCCCTCGGCGGGTCGGTCTCGGTGGAGGTGATCAAGGACAAGGTCGCGGCCGGCATCGACGGCACGTCCGTGGTCGAGGCCGGCAACAATGCCCGCGTGCGCGCCGCGAACGAGGCCACGGTGACCGCCGTCGCGGGGCAGGCGTCGATGGCCGCCGGCAGCGTCGCGGTCGGATTGTCCGCGACGCTGCTCGCGGTGGCCAATGTCACCGAGGCGCGGATCGCCTCCGGCGCCGTGGTTTCCGCCGGCGGGCGCCGCGCCGCCTTCAAGGATCTCGACGGCGCGGACCGGCTGGGCGTGGGCGTCGAGGCCAGCTCGACGCTGCCGCTGCTGCTGATCGCCGCGGCCGGTTCGCTCGCGGGCAGCTCGGCCCTGGCGGGCGCCATCAGCGCCACCTCCGTCAGCGACAGCGTGAAGGCGACCATCGGCAAGGCCGACCGCAGCGGCGGCCGCGTGACCTCGGAGCGCGACGTGGTGGTGGCCGCGCGCGGCGATCTCACCCTCACGGGCGTCGCCGGCTCGCTCGCCATCGGCGGTTCGAACGGTGTCGGCGCCGGTATCGACGCGGGCGTGATCACCCGCACGGTGGAAGCCTCCATCGCCTCCGGCGCCAGCGTTTCCGGGCGCTCGAACGTGGTGGTCTCGGCGCAGGACAGCGCCTCGAACCTCGGCATTTCCGCCGCGGGCGCGGTGGGCGGCACAGCCGCCGGCGCCCTCACCGCCGGCATATCGGTGGCGAACCTGACGACACGCGCCTTCATCGGCGACGGCGCCTCCGTGGACAGCGACGGCAATGTGGTGGTGCGCGCCAATTCCGACCTGTCGCTGACCACCATTTCCGCCAATCTGTCCGTTGGCGGCACGGCCGCCATCGGCGTGCCCCTGGCGCTCGGCATTCTCACCGTCGACACCGAGGCCTATGTCGGCCAGGGCGCCAGCGTCACCGCCCTCGGCAATTGGACGGGCGCTGCGGTGGAGGACGGCACCTTCACCGCCTCCGCCGACACCGCGCCCGACACTTCCACCACTCCCGGCAGCGTCGGCTTCGACGACACCGCGGTGACCGGCACGTTGATCACCGTCGCCGGCCATGGCTATGCCTCCGGACAGGAGGTGACCTACGTGACCGAGGGCGAGACGCTCGGCGGCCTCACGGACGGCGGGCGGTATTATGTCGGCCGGGTGGATGCCAACACCTTCGCGCTTTACCGCACCGCCGAGGCCGCGAAGGCGGGCCTTGCCGCGGACCGCATCGCGCTCACCGACACCGACCTCGCCCATGTCTCGCGCCACGCGCTAACGCCGGTGCTCGCCCCGCGCGCACCGGAAGTGGATAACGAGTCGTTCTCCCGGGATCTCGACGACAACGCCCATGCCGCCGCGGCCAGCAGCACGCACCGGGGCCTGTCGGTGGTCGCGGTCAACACGACCTCGTTCGTCGGCGTGGGCGCCGGGCTCGCCATCGGCGGCACCGCCTCCGGCGCGCTGGCCGGCAGCGTCGCGATCCACGACATCGATACCAGCGCCGAAATCCGCGCCGGCGCGAAGATCAATGACGGGGCCTCCCCCTCTTCCGAGAGCGAAGTCTTCGTCGCCGCCGGCCGCAGCTATGAGACAGTGAGCGTCGGCGGCGGGCTCGCGGCGTCGGGCACCGCGTCGGGCGCGATCGGCGTCAGCGGCGTGATCCTCTCGGGCGAGACCCAGGCTCGCATCCTCGGCACGCAGGGCACACCGACGCTCGTGAGTGCCGGCGGCGACGTGAGCGTGAGCGCGCACGCGAGCGCCGATCTGATCCTGGTGGGCGCCGGCGCCGGCGCCGCTGGCGTCGTGGGCCTCGCCGGCAGCTTCACCATCGCCACCTTGGACACCACGACCCTCGCCAGCATCGACGGCGGGGTGACCGTGACGAGCGGCGCGGACGTGAGCGTGACCGCCTCGGACACCACCGACCTGATCCAGGTGGCCGGCGCGGCCGGCATCGGCGGCACGGCCGGCGGCGCGGGTGCGGTCGACTATATCTCCTTCGAAAAGACCACCAAGGCGCTGATCGGAGACGGCTCCTCGATCACCGCCACCGACGGCACGGTTTCGGTCGAGGCGACCTCGTCGGAGGAGCTGACCACGGTGGCGGCGAGCCTCGGCGGCGGCCTGATCGCCGGCATCGGCGGCTCGGTCGCTTATGTGGACATGGATTCCGACACCACCGCCGCCATCGGCGAGAATGCCGGCCGCGCCCCGGTGGTCACCGCGCGGGACGTCCGCATCGCCGCCACGAACACCGCCGACCTGACGCTGATCACCGGCGCCGGCGGTATCGGACTTGTCGCCGGCGGCGGCTCGATCGCCCTCGGCACCCTGCGCAACGACACCAAGGCCTCGATCGGCCCCGCCGCCCAGGTGACGGCGGCCCGCTCGATCGAGATCGCCGCCACCTCCGACTGGGCCGTGGACGCCACCGCCATCAGCGCCGGCGCCGGGCTCGGCGCGGCGGCGGGCGGCGTGGTCGTGTTCTCCATCGGCGGCAATCTCGACGACACCTACGAGACCGACGGCAAGACCGGGCACGCCCTGACCGGCCAGGGCGGCGACGTGAGCTCGACCACCAACGACATGCTGAGCGCGGTGTTCGACCGGCTCGGCACGGGCGGCAGCGGCGGCGGCGCCTCGCAGGGGGCGGCGGACGCGGATCGCCAGGCGCGGGCGCGCGCCCGCCAGGTGAGCGCGCCAACCTTGGAAAGCGCGGGCACGAACGTCGATCCGAGCGGCACGTCCGCATCGGTGCGCGACGGCGCGGTGGTGAAGGCGGGGGCCGCGGGCGGCGCCGGCAGCCTGGCCGTGCGGGCGACGCAGACCCTCGACGTCACCGTGCGGGCCGGCGGCGCGGCGCTGGGCGCGGTCGGCGCGGGCGTCGGCGTGGCGGTGATCTCGGTGGACGCCGACGTCTCGGCCTATATCGGCAAGGCGGTCTCCGTCTCCAGCGCGGCGCCGGGCGCGCGCGTCAATGTGGAGCTGGCGACCAACCGAAACAGTGTGTTCGACGTGCTCGGCTTCGCCGGCGCCGGCGGCGGCTTCGCCCTCGGCGGGGCGGTGGCCGTGATCAAGGACGCGAGTTCCGTCTCGGCCTTCATCGGCGCGCGGCCGGCCATCGGCTCCGCGGCGGCGCAATCCGCCGGCCCGAACGACGGCGCCATCCTGACCCAGGTCGGCACGGTGAGCGTGCGCGCCGCCAGCACCGACGTGCTGGCGCAGAGCGTAACCGCCGCCACGGTCGGCGGGGTGGCGGTGGGCGTCGCCCTGCTGTCGGCAACGCAGGATGTGGACGTCGTGGCCGCGATCGGCGACGAGACGCAGATCGGCGCGGACGCAGACGGCGCACGCGCCTCCTCCATCACCGTGGACGCGGTGCGCAGCACGCTGATCAAGCCGCGCGACGCGAGCGTGCTGGGGCATGCCATTCCCATGGCGCTCGCGCTCTCGGCCGGCGGACTGAGCGCCCAGGCCGGCGTGGTGCTGATCGATGTCGGCGGCTCCACCACCGCCACGGTCGGCGCCAATGCGGACCTGAATACCGACGGCATCTTGCGCGTGAAGGCGGATTCCACCTCCACCATCCGGGACGCCAAGGTGGAGGGCGGCCAGCTCGGCGCCCTCGCGGTCGGCGTCGTGGTGGTGAGCGTCATCGCCAATCCGCGCACGTCGGTGTCGGTGGGCACGGGCGCGAGCCTGCGCGGGCGCGACCTCACCCTCCTCGCCCAGAGCCGCGCGACGGTGACGGCCTCGGGCCAGTCCTCCTCGCTCGCTCTCTATTCCGGCGCCGGCCTGCTGGTGAACGTGGATGCGGCGCCGCAGACCACCGTGAGCGTGGGCGCGGGTGCCCGGATCATCGGATCCAGCGTTTCCATCGGCACGGACGCTGGTCTCGATATCTCCGCGAGCGCGGACGGGCGCAGCCTCGCGCTGCGCTCGGTGGTGCTCGCCAAGGCGGAGGCCGTGGCCGGCCAGGTGAGCACCACCACCATCGAGGGAGACGCGATCCTCTCCGCGAGCGGCAACCTCGACCTGGTGAGCGCCTCCTCACAGACAGTCAGCGCGACCGCCATCGGCGGCAGCGGCGGCGCCATCGCCGGATCGCTGGCGAACGCGAGCGCGACCAACACCAGCACGGTGGCGACCCGGGTGCGGCCCGGCGCCGAATTGCGGGCGGGCGGAAATCTCACCATCGATTCCCGCACCGCCAGCGACATCGCGGCGGTCGCCAAGACCAATTCGCTCGGCGGCGCGGCGGGATCGGACGCCGCCACGAAGGTGATCCAGAACAGCACCGCCGTCACCGACGTGCAGGCGGACGTGCTCTCGGCCGGGCAGGCCCTCAATGTGCTGGCGACCGTCAACGGCCTGAAGCTGACGTCCGCGGCCGAGGGGCTCACCACCGCCGGCGTAAGCGACACCGATGCGACCTCCGAGGTGGGCGGCACCGGCTCCCTCGCCAGCGTCAGCATTTCCGGCATCGCCGCCCTCACCGCCGACGCGGTGACGCTGAAGGCGTCCCAATACCGGATCGACGAACGCTCCAACGCCAATGCCCGCATGACCGGCATCGGCGGCGACACGGACAGCACCAGCCGGTTCCACGGCCAGACAGACACCACCATCGCGGTCGCGCGCAACGTCACGATCTCCGCCCGCACGGTGGATGTGCTCGCCGACGCGCAGCCGGACGCGGTGCTGATCAGCAGCGCCCAGAAGCATTCCGCGCTGATCGATCTCGGCGATGCCACGACCGTGCGGGAAGTGGTCTATAACCGCGACATCAATTTCAACGGCAAGGTGAGCCTCGCCGGGCCGTCGCGGCCCTCCATCACCATCGACGCGCAGGGCCGGGTCACGCAGGCCGGCATCGATGTCGACGTGGTGGTGACCAACGACCGGGTGATCGTGTCCGACATCCTGTTCGGCCAGGCGGGCCCCTCGCGCGCGCTGTTCCGCATCACCCCCACCGCTTATGACGCCGACACGCAGAAGGTGGCGAGCGGCTTCGTGGAATCCACGGAGACCATCCGGGGCCTGGACGCGACCTTCACCGGGGTCGATGCCTTCGACACCGTGACCATCGACAATCGCTCCGCCGGCGTGTTGCAGCTTGGCGCCATCCGCACCAGCGGCGGCACGTCCACGGCGAGCATCCAGGTGGAAGGCGGCACGGCTTCGGGCGTGTTCGTCAATCCGGTGGTGACGACTTCCGGCACCGCGGCGCAAACCGTCGCCATCTCGTCCGACAGGGACGTGATCCTCACCAAGGGCATCGACAGCTCGGGCGCGGTGTCCGTCGGCAGCCGCTATGGCAACATTCTCGGCTCCGGCGGGCAGTCCCGCATTGCCGGCGCGAGCGTGGCGCTGAGCGCGGACTGGGGCAAGGTCGGCACCGCGACCAACGCGGTGGTCGTCAATGCCGGCCTCGTGAATGCGGTCGCCAACAAGGGGATGCGGATCGAGGCCCAGGGGGACCTCACCATCGGCACCCTCGACAACCGGGGCCTGTACGCGGACGACGGCATCGTCGCCCTCGCGGCGAGCGGCGCGATCCGCGCGGCCGGCACGGACGGTGCCGTCGCGATCATCGCCCCGACCCTGCAACTGACCGCCGGCACCACCATCGGCACCCCCGGCCAGGCGCTGCGCGTGTCGTCGGACACCCTGAGCGGCACGGCGGGCGGCTCCATCACCGTGGCCGATTCCGGGTCGCTGACCCTGGGCATCCTCCTGTCCACGACCGGCGACATCGTCGTCTCCACGGTGGAGACCAGTTCCAACACCCAGTCCATGACGCTCGACGGCAACAGCCTCGTGCGCGCCTCGGCGGGAACGGTGACGCTGAACGCGGCGGACAATCTCACCGTCGGCGCCGGCGCACGCGTCGAGGCGGGAGGGGCAGGCGGCATCATCCTGAACGGGGATGCGGCCACATCCGCCGTCACCGACATCTACGGCAGCATCGTGACCCTCTCCGGCGTGCTGAAGGCCGCCGTCGTCACGGTCAATGGCGGCGGCGAGGCGGACAGCATCGTCCTCAACCGCGTGGAGAGCGGCACCGCCCTCACGGTCAACGGGCTCGGCGGAGCGGATTCCATCAGCATCGCCGCGGCGAACCCGTTCGCGATCGCCGGCACCGTCGCCGTGGTTGGCGGCGACGGCACGGACACGGTTCTGCTGGACCTGTCCGGCGCCCCCAATGCGGCGCTGACCCTCGACACGGTCGGCGCGGGCGGAAACCTGTCCACGCGGGTCTCGGGCTTCGGCGGCACCGGCCGTCTGGATCTGTCCGGCGCGACCGCCGGCGACACCCTGGAAATCCGCACCGGCGCAGCCGCCGACACGGCCAGCGTGCGCGCGACGGCCATCGAGACGCTGCTCGATCTCGGCGCCGGCGACGATACCGTCAACGTGGTGGCCGGCGGCGTTGCGAACCTGCTGCGCATCCGCGGCGGCGCCGGCACCGACGCGCTGGTGGTCGATGCGTCCGCCGCCACGGCCAATCTTGCGGGCGTGCTCGACACGGGCGGCCTGCGGGTGTCGGGGCTCGGACCCGCGGCCATCGATTTCGGCGCCTACAACAGCATCGCGGGCGGCATCGAGACGCTGAACGTCAAGCTCGGCAAGGGCGACGACAGCTTCATCGTGAAGGCCAGCGCGGCGCTCGTCGCCACCACCATCGAGGCGGGGCTCGGCAGCGACACCATCACGGTGGGCGATGCCTCCATCGCCAATGCCTTCCTCCAGATCACGTCCGCCGTCACGGCCATCGGCGGCGCGGACGATGCCGTCGCGTTCGCGATGAAGGCGGACGACGTCGCCAATATCGCCTTCACGCTCGACGCGGACGCCGCCGCGCGCGGCACCGCGACCTACAAGACCGACACCGGCGCCGCGACGATGCTCGCCCGCTTCTCCGGCTTCGGCGGCACCACCGACGTGCAGCTGGGCGGCGGCGCCGACACGGTGGCGATCAACGGCGCCATCGGGGCGCTGCGCATCGGCACCAATGGGGGCGCCGACACGGTGAGCCTCGCCCGCTCCGCCTTCCTGGTGACGGCGAACCTCGGCGCGGGCAACGACCGACTGGTGCTGGGCGCGGGCGCCACGAACATCGCCGTGGACGGCGGGGCGGGCAACGAGGACACGGTGGTACTCGACCGCTCCGGCGCCACCGACGCGCTCGCGGTCAATATTCACGACCAGGCCGGCGGCGTCGCGTTCGACGGGTTGCTGGGCGGAGCCTTCAGCTCCAGCGGGATCGAGGGCGTCGACGTGGCGCTCGGCTCCGGCAACGATACCATCACGCTCAACACCACCGCCTTGGCCCAGGGGGCGCTGCGCATCAATGTGCGCGCCGGCGGCGGCAACGACGAAATCCGCGCCGTCAGCATCGGCGGCGCCGTGTTCGTGGACGGCGAGGCGGGCACCGACACGCTGTCCGTCGTGATCCCGCAGACCCTCGATGCCAGCATCACCGCACGCTTCTCCCAGCTCACCAAGGTGGTCGAACGCTTCGTCGCGGACGACAGCTCCAATGCGGTCTCGCGCAAATGGGCCTATAATGGCGGGATCCTGAGCGAGGCGACCGGCGCGCCCCTCACCGTGCTGGACGCGGACGGCGCGAGCGAATTCGTGCTGAAGGCGGGGACGGGCGGCAGCGACAGCCTGACCGTCACCTCCGGCACCGGCGGCGACGTCACCGGCGTGATCAACGGCGACCTGGTGCTGATGTCGGCCGATCCGAGCATCGTCAACCAAGCCAATCCGCAAGCGGATTTCGACCGCCTGTCCGTGATCCTGGGCGTGGTGTCGTTCGACGGCACCATGGGCACGCGCACCTATTCCGAGGATGGGTTCAGCTTCACCATTCCGGTGGCGAAGGCGGTTTCCGACCTCGCGCTGGTGGACGATGGCGGGCGCGTGCTCCAGTCCACCGCCGGCACGACCGTGACCATGAAGACCTCCCCGGCGGGCGGCGTCTTCAGCCTCCAGGGCCTCACCGCGCGCCTCGCCGACGGCGCGAGCGGCACGCTCACCCTCACCGGCACCACGCTGTCCGGGCAGACGGTGACGCTCGCGAACCTCTCCGTGGACGCGACCGGCCGCACCATCCAGTTCGGTGACGATTTCGCCGCGCTCACCGACGTGACCTGGACCTTCAACGGCACCGGGAATCTGTTCGTCGACAGCGTGAAGGCGCTGCGCCTGTTCGATCGCGACAGCGCGGTGAAGTCGCTCGCCAACACGGTCACCGTGCCGGTGATCCAGTTCGGCACCACGAGTGCCTCCACCCTCATCATCGACACCTCGGCTCTCTCGTTGAGCGGCAGCGTGTCCACCGGCGGCCAGCCGTACCGGATGTCCTGGTCGGTGGATAACGCGACCGGCGTCGCCACGCTCACCGTGGTGGGCAACCTGAAGATCACCGACAACACCACCGTGCAGGTGGTCGGCGCGCGCGCCCTGGCGCTCAATGTGCTGGGCGACGTGGAGATCGGCGCGAACGTCACGTTGCAGGCCAATGGCGGCAACGCCCAGGAGGGGGCCGGCGGGGCGCTGGACACGGCCGGGATTTCGGGCGCGGGCGGCGGCGGCGGCGGCACGGCGGCCGCCGGGGGAACCGGCGGCGCCGCGGGCACGGCCGGCCAGGGCGGCGGGGGCGGCGAAGGCGGCGCAGGCGCCCGTGCCAATCGGCGTGATCCCTCCGATCCCCAATACAGTGGCTGGAGCGATTATCACGGCGGCAATGGAACCGCGGGCAGCGATGGCACCGGCGCAACCCAGAGCACCGGCGGTGCGTCCGGCGCCGTGGGCGGAGCGGGCGGCGCGGCGAGCGCGGGCGGAACGGCCGGCGGAACGGGCGCTCCGGCGGCGACGGCCGGCACGGCGGGCACGGCCGGCGCGGGCGGCGATGGTGGCGGCATCGTCACGAACGGCATCGCCTATGGCGGCGCCGGCGGCGGATATCCCGGCAGCACCTCGAATGTCGCCCAGCAGGAGCGCATTCCGCCGGCCATCGACGGCAATTCCACCTATTTCGGCAAGACCTCGGACCAGGCGAGCGGCACCAGTTCCGACGGCACCGCCGGCGGCACGGGCGCGGACGGCCGCGCGGGCAGCGGCGGCAGCAATGCCGGCGCGGGCCTCGCCCTTTCGGCGGGGAGCGGCGGCGCGGCGGGCGGCTCGGGCGCCGGAGGCGGCGCCGGAGGCTCGGGCGGCGGCGGTGGTGGCGGTGCCGGCGGCGGCGGCGGCGGCGCGGTGCGCGATTCCCTCGGACCGCGCGGCCTCGGCGGCGAGGGCGGCTCGGGCGGCGAGGGTGGCGACGGCGCGGGCGGCGGAGCGGGTGGCGCGGGCGGCGCCGGCGGCGCGGGTGGCGGCGGCGGCGGCGCGTTCGCGATTATCGCCTCGGGCAAGATCGTGGCGAAGGGCGGCGGCACGCTGAGCGCCACCGGCGGAGCGGGTTCGGCCGGCACGGCCGGCACGACGGGCGGCGCGGCCTCCACCGGCGCCGACGGCACGGACGGCGCGGCCGGCGGCGGCGGCGTGAACAACGCCGCGAACGGCGCGAACGGGGCCGAAGGCGGCAGCGGCGGCAACGGCGCGCGCGGCGGCGCGGGCGGCGACGGCGCGGGGGGTGCGGGCGGCGCGGGCGGCACGGTGAAGCTCATCGCCACCGACATCCAGATCGCCGGCGTGACGGTGAACGTGTCCGGCGGCAGCGGCGGCGCCGGCGGCGGCGATGCCGCCGTTGGCAGCGCGGGCGGCGGCGGGCGCACCATCGTGCTCGACAATACCGCCGACGCCTCGGGCACCCCGAACATCGTCGGCAGCCAGGCGGTATCCGGCCTGCCCGCCACGGCGGGCGGGGTCCACAATGCGATGTTCGACGGCGACGTGGAAACGGCGCGCATCGTCGGGTTGAGCTACGGCGCCGGCTATGCCGGCCTGCTGCTGGACAAGGACGGCAAGCTGCTCGACGGACGCACCCTGGATTTCGACGCCGCGACCGGCGGCGTGCAGGCGGCGGACGGCAATGCCCTGGTCGCCGTCATGCGGTTCGACTCCATGGCGGCCCTGGCCGCCGCCACGTCCGGCAAGGTGGTGCTGGATCAGGACTATACGGGCTATGACGTGGTGGTCGTGGTGAACCTGACGGGCACCGCCTCCACCGCCGGCGTCACCCTGAATACGCCGACCTTCGGCGTCAATGGCGAGCGGAACAAGGCGCTCGCGGTCGACGGCTACCTGACCCAGACCTGGGATGCCGCCAAGCAGCAATGGGTCACGTCCGTGACCCAGGTGGACAAATTGCTGCCCGGCGCGGTCTGGATCACCCTGGTGCGCGAGACCGACACCGCCTTCACCACCTCGGTGGTGGCGGGCGGCACCACGGTTTCGCTCGACGCCAAGGGCCTGCCCACCGCCATCGCCGACGGTCAGGTCAAATATATCAAGGTGGGCCAGACCGCCGCGGCCGCCTCCAGCGATCTCCAGGGCCTCGACGAGGCGGTCCGCGCGACCAATGCCTCGGGCACGGTGTTCTACGGCGTCGACAAATCCACCAATACGCTGGTGGTGATGGACCAGGACGGCACGGTGCGCCAGGCGTTCCGCCAGGGCGTGGAGGGACGCTCGGAGCTGGGCGCGCTCGGCACCATCGCCGTGTTCTCCAATCAGGTGTGGGTCAACGCCACCAATGCCGCCAACGAAACCGGCGTCGCGGTGTTCACCCGCGCGGCCGACAATACGCTGACCTTCAGCTTCTTCAGCATCGGCACCCGCAATGCGCAGCCGGCGGCGCCGGAGGGCAGCAGCGGCCTCTATACCTTCACCATCACGCCCTTCGTGGCGGGGGGCTCCGGCGTCACCACGACGCTGAAGGTGGATGCGGCCTCCGCCTCCCTTTGGTCCACCAACGCGGCCGGCGTCACCACCGAGGTGGTGCGCGACGGCAAGCTGCTCGACAGCGTGCCCACCGCTAACAACGCGCCCGCCGGCGTGCGCCCCACCTTCACCAGCCTCACCGACATGCGCATGGATGGCGCCTTCGTGCGCATCAATGCGACCGTCAGCACGGGCGGACAGGGTCAGCTCCAACTGTTCCGCGACGCCAATACCGGCACGCTCTATTTCTATTCCTTCACCACCAGTTCCGGCACGCCCCTTTCCACCTCCGACGGCACGGCCGGCCAGAGCGTGGCGAGCGCGATCCGCTATGTCGCGCGCCCCGAGCTGAACGGCTTCGACGTCTACAGCGGGACGACCCTGATCCAGGAAGTCCGCCAGGGCGTGGACGAGGCGCGCGGCGCGACGCAGATCAGCGATTTCGCGGTGGCGCCGGGGGGCAAATACGTGCTCGCCCTCAACGCGAACGGCGCGATCTCCGTGTTCGAGCGCGACGATACCACCGGCAAGGTCAATGGCCGCGCGATCCAGGTGTTCCGCCAGGGCTCGGGCGGCGCGAGCGGCCTCGTCGGCGCCAGTTCGCTGATCATCGGCGACCGGACGGGAAATGTCCTCACGGTCTATGTCACCAGCGTCGGCAATCTGTCCGAGCGCGGCGGCATCGCCACCTTCCAGATCGACCTGTCGGAAGTCGTGACCCCGCGCGATTCGGTGTTGCGCCACACGGGCGTGGAAAACCTCGTGGTGGAGACCGGCGGCGGCTCCGACCGCATCTCTTATGTCGGCGCGGTGGCGGCCGGCGTCACCTCGGTCACCATCAATACCGGCTCCGGCGCGGACAGCGTGGTGCTGTCCGACGTGGGCGCGCTGACCACCGTCAATCTCGGCGCGGGGGACGACAGTGTCTCGATCCGCGCGGAGACGGCGGGCGCGCGGATCACCGCGCTCGGCGGCGATGGAAACGATGCGTTCGACGTGGTGACGACCGGCGCCGGCGCCGCCACCCAGACCACCCTCTCGGGCGAAGGCGGCAACGATGCCTTCGTCATCTCGCGCATCGGCACCGACGCCAGGCTGAATGCTTCGGGCGGCGCGGGCGACGATACGTTCACGGTCTATGGCACCGGCACGGGCGCGGTCAGCGTGCTCGAAGGCAATGCCGGCAAGGACAGCTTCGCCCTGGTGCGCCTCGCCGCTTCCAGCACCACCGTCTATGGCGCGGATGCCAATGGCGGCACCGCCGGCGACGACGTGGACACGGTGAGCGTGACCGGCCAGGGCATCGCGGCGGGTGCCACCACCACGCTGAATGGCGGCGCGGGCATCGATGCGCTGGTGTTCGATCCCGGCAGCGGCACCATGGTCACCTACACCGCGGGCGGCGCGCTCACCAGTCCGGCGGGCGCACTGGTGTTCGAGAATGGCCAGGTGGGCGTCTCCGGCTTCGGCCGCGTGGTCTATTCCAGCTTCGGGATCGCCCCGCCGCCGCCGGCCCCGCCGAGCGGCGGCCCGGCCCGTGCCCTGCTGCCGCCCTCCATCGCCTTCGCGCCGGTCTCCGCCACCCAGGAAGGCGCGGGCCTCACGCTGCGGGTGAATGTGGCCGACACCGGCAGCGCCGCCCTCACCAACGGCGTCGTCTCCTTCGATCTCGACGGCGACGGGCAGTTCGGCGACAAGTTCGCCGCCGTGGTGGACGGCGTGGCGCTCCTGACCCTCGGCTGGCTCGACCTGCTGGCGGCGGGCATCAGCGACAACGGCGCCTTCACCTTCGCCGCCCAGGCGGTGAACGAGGATGGGCTTTCCGCCGTCACCAGCGTGCGCGTGAGCGTGGCCGACGCCAAGCCCACCGTGTCCCTGGTCGCTTCGGCGAGCACGGTCACGTTCGGCAACGCCGCCACCGTCAGCTTCTCCGCCAGCGATCCCTCCGCCGCCGACGTGCCCACGGGCTGGCAGGTCGACTGGGGCGACGGCACCGTTCAGGCCTTCGGCGCCAGCGTGCGCGAGGCCGGTCACACCTATCAGGCGCCGGGGACCTTCCAGGTGAAGGCGGGCGTGCTCGACAAGGACAATCCCACGACCGCAACCTTCTCCGCGCCGGTGGCGGTGAACGTGGTGATGCCCGCGCCCTCGGCGGCGCCCGGCGGCGCCAATGCGGTGACCCTCGCGCCCGCCACCATGACGGCCGGCGGAACCGTGCAGCTCGCCGTGACGGCGAGCGGGACGCCGACCGGCTATATCTGGCGCATCAACAATGTGGCGGTGCCCGCGCTCTCCGGCGCCACTCCCACCTTGACCTGGGCACAGGCGAAGGCCGCCGGCATCGACAGCAACGGCAGCTTCGCCAACGCCATCTCGGTGGAAGTGGTCTATGGCAGTGGCGGCAGCGCCCAATCGGTGATCCGGCAAGCGGCGCTCACGGTCGCCAATTCCGCGCCCACCTTCCTGTCCTTCACCCAGTTGAACGCCGGGACGGAAGGCGCCACCACGCCCGACGCCCAGGCGTCCGTCGGGTTCGTCGGAGCCACGGACGCGTCGGCCTTCGACGCGGCGCGCCTGCGCTATGATTTCGATTTCAACAATGACGGCACCTGGGACCTGGTGGACCAGTCCACCGCCTCCGTCCTGGTGCCCGCGGCGTTCGCGCAGGTGTCCGGCACGCTCGTGGTGAAGGGGCAGGTCAAGGATCCCAGCGGCGCGCTTGCGGTCGGCTACGCCTCCGTCACCATCGCGGACGTGCCCGCGAGCCTCGATATCGCCGGCACCGGCACCCAGGTGGAGGGCTCGCCCTACGAGATCACGCTGACCGCGAATGATCCCGGCTTCGTCGATCCCAACCTGTGGTGGATCGCCGGCGACCGCATCCTCGGCTGGACCGTGGATTGGGGCGATGGCGATACGCAGTCCCTCTCGTCGGGAACCAGCAAGACGCTCTCGCACGCCTATCGCGACGATATGGGCTACGTCATCACCGTTTCCGCGCGCGACAGCGAAGGTGTCTCCAATTCGGCCACGCACGCCGTCGCCATCACCAATGCGCCGCCGGTCCTGAGCACCATCGCCGTCTCGACCGCGACGCCTTCGGAAGGCGGCAGTTTCCACCTGACCGGCGACATGGCCGACGCGGGCGCCGATGACGCGCGGCGCCTGACCGTCGACTGGGGCGACGGCACCAGTACGGTGCGCGACATCGCCGTCGGCGCGACGCATTTCGACCTGACCAAGAGCTATGCGCAGGATTCCGGCGCCGGCAGCTATAACGTCACGGTCACGCTGAGCGATCTGGAGGGCGGCACGGACGTGCAGACCTTCCAGCAGCGGATCGCCAATGCCGCGCCCGTGGTGACGGAGCTTTCGCTCTCCGCCAGCGTGGTCGACCAGATGGCGGCGGTGCAGATCTCGGGCCGCTATACGGACCTCGGGGCCGCGGACCAGCACGATGTGAGCATCGACCTCGGCAACGGCACCATTCTGTCCGGCGCCCAGGTGCAGGTGAATACGGCGGACCGCAGCTTCACCGCCACCGCCGTCTATCCCCAGGCCGGCAGCTATCAGGTGAAGGCCATCGTGACCGATCGTGCCGACCCCGCCTCCAAGGGCGAGCGCGGCACCTCCGTGACCATCGTCAATCCCCAGGCCTCGATCCGCGACATCACCGTGAACGGAGTGTCGGCGAACGCCCAGCGCGCCGCCAACGCCCCGGTGGTGACGATCGACAAGGGCGAAACGGTCGCGGTCGCCTTCACCCTGTCCGATCCCGGCCAGGGCGGCAGCTATGTGGTGCAGCTGGATTGGGGCGACGGCAGCCCGCCCGCCCTCCTCGCGCCTGCCGGCTCGGTCTATGACGCGGCCACCAACCGCACCACCAACACCTACGCCGCCGCACGCGTCTTCACGCGGGGCGGCGGCAATGCGGCGGATCCTTCGGGCACGGTGGTGAGGGTCCTTGTGGGCGAGGGCACAGCGCTCCCGTCGCTCGCCGGCAGCTTCGCGGTGGCCGTGCGCAATGCGGCGCCGGTCATCGGCGCGCTCACCGTGTCGCCCTCCCCGGCGCAGGAATCCGGCGAGGTCACGGCCCGCCTGGTGTTCTCCGACGCGGATGCCCTCGACACCCATGCCGCCCTCTTCACCTGGGGCGATGGAACCACCACCGAGCTCGACGCCGGCGCCCGCCAGGCGGAAGCCGGCGGCGGCTATTCCTTCACGGCGACGCACCGCTATGCGGACAATGCCTCGGGCGGGGCGGACTATACCGTCTCCGCCACCGTGAAGGACCAGGATTTCGGCATCGCCACCAACACCGCGCGGGTGCCGGTCGCCAATGTGGCGCCCACGCAGATCGTGCTCAGCCTCGATGAGAGCACCATCGTCGAGGGAGAGAGCGTGACGCTGCGCGGCACCTTCCTCGATCCGGGCAATCTCGACACCCACACCGTCACCGTCGACTGGGGCTTCGGCGCGACCACGCGACACGAGACCTTCACGCTCACGGGCGGCGAGCGCAGCTTCGTGCTGCAACACCAATATGAGGACGGGGTTCGCCTGGCGTCCAACGGCCAGCCCCTGCCGGTCCGCGTCACCATCACCGACAAGGACGGCGGCCAGGGCACCGGCGCGCTGGATGTTTCCGTCTCCAGCGCCCCGCCCGCGATCGCAGATCTCAAGCTCAACGCCAGCAGCATTTCCGAAGGCGCCGCCGTCCGGCTCACCGGCCGGATCGTCGATGCCGACGTTCTGGACGCCCATCGGGTGGAGGTGAACTGGGGCGACGGCCATGTGCAGACCGTGGCGCTCGCCCTCGGCGATCGCGCGATTGATCTGACCCACACCTATGCGGACGACGCGCGCACGGCCATTTCGGCGGAGCGTTATCCCGTCTCGGTACGCGTCGTGGACGCCGTCGGCGCGGAAGCGACTGCCGCCCTGGACATCGCTGTCACCAACCTCGCCCCGCGGGTGGACGGCCTCTCCTTCGCCAGCGCGGTGGACGAAAACGGCATCGTCACCCTCACCGGGCGCGTGTCGGATGCCGGCGCCGGCGATGCGATGCAGCTTTCGGTGCTCTGGGGCGACGAGGCGCCGGGCGCGGCCGGACAGTCGCTCGTGATTGCCGGGGACGGCAGCTTCACGGCAACGCACCGCTATCTCGACGATGCCCGCTCCGCCGGAGCGGCCGCCGACAGCTATTCCCTCACCCTGCGGGCGACGGATGGAGTGACCGCCTCCACCACCACCCGCGCCGTCACCGTTCGCAACGTCGCGCCGGTTCTGTCGGATGTGACGGTGAACGCGTCGGCGGAGGAGAACGGCATCGTCACCCTCACCGGGCGCGTGAGCGACGCGGGCACCCGCGATCTGCTGACGGTGGCGGTCACCTGGGGCGACGAGGCCCCCGGCGCCCTGGGCGAACAGGTCCGCCTCGCGGCGGACGGCACCTTCACCGCCACCCATCGCTATCTCGACGATGCCCGTTCCGCCGGCCTGAACGCCGACGCCTATCGCGTCACAATCGTCGCCGGCGACAATGCGGGCGCCGAGGCGCGCGTCGAGCGCAGCGTTCTCATCATCAACGCCACGCCGACGCTCGCCGACCTCCTCCTCACCCCCGCGATCCGGGAAGGCGGCACCGCCCGCCTCACCGGCACGATCCTCGATGCCGGCACCCGCGACACCCATGTCGTCACGGTGGACTGGGGCGACGGCACGGTGAGCGACTATGCCTTCGCCGCCGGCGAACGGACCATCGATCTCACCCATTCCTATGCCGATGACGGCCAAAGCTTCGGCGGACGCAGCGATGCCTATGCGGTCAGCGTCTCCGTGCGCGACAACCGCGCCGCCGCCGCGGCGCCGCTGGCGCGGTCCGTGCGGGTGGACAATGTCGCCCCGAGCCTCGCCGGCGTGACGCTGGACGCCACGCTGGACGAAGGCGGCACCGCCACGCTCACGGGCCGCGTCACCGACCCCGGCCTGCGCGATACCCACACGCTGGTGGTGTTCTGGGGCGACGAGGCCCCGGGCGATCCGGGCACCTCCGTCACGCTGGAGGCGGACGGCGCCTTCCGCGCCAGCCACCGTTATGCCGACGACGCCCGCTCCGCCGGCAAGGGCACCGATGCCTATGCCGTCCTGGTCCGCGCCACCGACAATGCCGGCGCAAGCGTCGAGGCGAATGCCGCCGTCCTGGTCCGCAACGTCGCGCCGACGCTCTCGGGCGTGACGGTGACGCCGGTCGTGGATGAAAACGGCGTGGTGATCCTCACCGGCGCCCTCACCGACCCCGGCCTGCGCGACACCCAGGAGGTCAGCATCCTGTGGGGCGACGAAGCGGCGGGCGGCCCGGCCGAACGGGTGCGCCTCGCGCCCGACGGCACCTTCTCCGCCACCCATCGGTATCTCGACGATGCCCGCTCCGCCGGCGGGCACACCGACGCCTATGGCGTGGTGGTGACGGCGATCGACAATGCCGGCGCCCAGACTCAATCGAGCGTCCCCGTCACCGTTCGCAACGTCGCGCCGGTTCTGTCGGATGTGACGGTGAACGCGTCGGCGGAGGAGAACGGCATCGTCACCCTCACCGGGCGCGTGAGCGACGCGGGCACCCGCGACCTGTTGACGGTGGCGGTCACCTGGGGCGATGAGGCCCCAGGCGCCCTGGGCGAACAGGTCCGCCTCGCGGCGGACGGCACCTTCACCGCAACCCATCGCTATCTCGACGATGCCCGTTCCGCCGGCCTGAACGCCGACGCCTATCGCGTCACAATCGTCGCCGGCGACAATGCGGGCGCCGAGGCGCGCGTCGAGCGCAGCGTTCTCATCATCAACGCCACGCCGACGCTCGCCGACCTCCTCCTCACCCCCGCGATCCGGGAAGGCGGCACCGCCCGCCTCACCGGCACGATCCTCGATGCCGGCACCCGCGACACCCATGTCCTCACGGTGGACTGGGGCGACGGCACGGTGAGCGACTATGCCTTCGCCGCCAGCGAACGGACCATCGATCTCACCCATTCCTATGCCGATGACGGCCAAAGCTTCGGCGGACGCAGCGATGCCTATGCGGTCAGCGTCTCCGTGCGCGACAACCGCGCCGCCGGCGCGGCGCCGCTGGCGCGGTCCGTGCGGGTGGACAATGTCGCCCCGAGCCTCGCCGGCGTGACGCTGGACGCCACGCTGGACGAAGGCGGCACCGCCACGCTCACCGGCCGCGTCACCGACCCCGGCCTGCGCGATACCCACACGCTGGTGGTGTTCTGGGGCGACGAGGCCCCGGGCGATCCGGGCACCTCCGTCACGCTGGAGGCGGACGGCACCTTCCGCGCCAGCCACCGTTATGCCGACGACGCCCGCTCCGCCGGCAAGGGCACCGATGCCTATGCCGTCCTGGTCCGCGCCACCGACAATGCCGGCGCAAGCGTCGAGGCGAATGCCGCCGTCCTGGTCCGCAACGTCGCGCCGGCCTTCGAGGATCTGTCCATCACCAAGGCCGGCGGCCCCGGCCAGGTCCTGGTGAGCGGCCGGGTGCGCGACGACGGTGCCCTCGATGCCCACAAGGTGACGATCACCTGGGGTGACAGCTTCACCAGCGAAGTGGACGTCGATCCGCTCGCACGAACCTTCTCGGCCACGCATCGCTACCGGCACGAAGGCGCCTTCACGGTCATCGTCACCGCGGTCGACACTGCGGGCACGCCCTCCCAGGACAGCACCTTAACGGTGCGGCTGATCAATCCCGGCTCGCCATTCGCCTCCGCCAATGACGGCGGCACGCAAAACGACAGTGCGGCCGCGCTTGCGAACCTTCTCGCCGGCGGAACCGGGACTCGCGCGGGCGGGGACGGCAGCCCCATCGCTCCGCGCGGCAACGGGGGACCGGCCTTCTTCGGCACGGGCCCGGGGCCGCAGAACACGCCGGGCGCGATGATCGGGTCTGCGGCCAGCACGGGCAACGACCATCATGTCGAGACCCATGGCGGCGGCAAGCCCCAGACATGGTCCGGTGCCGGCAAGAAGCCCGGCCAGAGCCAACCGCAGGGCCCCGAGCAGGAACCGGGATCCCAGCCGGGACAAGATCCCGCGCGCAACCAGGATGCGGGTCCCGGCCAGGAGCCGGGCCAGGGGCAGGGCCAGGGGCAGGGCCAGGGGCAGGATCCGGTTCTGGGTCGGGAGCGGGCCCCCGGCGCCGATCAGGGCAGCCGGCAGGACCCGGCCGGCGATGGGGTGCCGGACCAGGGCCGCGTGCACGGCCAGGACCCGGCGCCGAACCCGCAGCAGGATCACGGCCACACGGATGTGCCGTCGCGGTCCGGCGACTGCCAGGTCGCCACGGCGGGGTGCACGACCCATTCCGCCATCGAGGCGCCGCCGCTCCCGCTCACGCGCCTGGAAGGGATCGCGCAATCCGGCATCCTGCTGCCCCAGGCGCAGCTCGCCGGCCCGTTCCAGTCGCCGTCCGCCGTCCCGTCCGCCGGGCGCCCGTTCATCGCCATTCGCAGCGACGACGGCGCGGCCGGGCAGACCGCCCCGGTGGACATGGGCTTCGCCTCGGCGGCCGCCTACGGCCTGTTCAGCCTCACGGCCGCCGACCGGCATGCGGCGAAAACCCGCCGGCAGAGGGCGCGGGAGCTGCGGCAGGCGCTGCAACTCGGCACCGAGGCCGATTGGATGCTGGGTGGCGATGCCCTGGATGCGCCGGAAGGATGGGAGGCGCATGCCCCGCACGGCTGAGCCATGCGCCGGAGCCGGTGCTCCCAAATGATGTATCAAGCGCCTTCAGCACGCCCGGTGCGCCGAACGCGTGTCAGTCCCGATCGCCAGTCCGGCCGCGAAGCCGCAGCACGCTTCTGCCGGATTCACGCTAAGCTTCGCCATGGCCGGCAGACTGGCCGTGGTTCCCTCACGATCAGCCACGCCGCAGGGTGGCGCAGAGTATAGGCCATGTCAGAACTCCCGCTCTTCTATTCCTCGGTGGTCCCGCTCGATAGCACCGCCCACCGCGACTATGCCGTCGCCGTTTCGCAAGCCCCCTTCGCGTTCGCCGCCGGTGCGCATCTCATCCCGGCCGTGATCGACGAAATGGCCGCCGCCGCGCGGGATATCCCGATCGTGTTCGCCCCGGTGGGAACGCGGTTCGCCAGCGTGTTTCTGTGCGGCCTGAAGCCGGGCTCTAACCTGTTCGTGGATGCGGACGGCCGGTGGAACGGCAGCTATCTGCCCGCCTATCTGCGCCGCTACCCCTTCATGCTGGGCGAGCGCGAGGGCAGCGAGCCGGTGGTGTGCGTCGATCCCACCTTCCCGGGGTTCCGCGCCGGGGCGCAGGGCCAGCGCCTGTTCGACGATGAAGGCGCAGCCGCGCCCGCCTTGGCGGCGATGATCCGCCTGATCACGGATTTCGCGGTTTCGGCCCGGCGCACCGATCAGCTGTGCGAAGCGCTCAAGGACCTGGACCTGTTCAAGAGCGTTACCATCGAGGTGCAGGGCGCAAACGGTCCGAGCGCCAGCATCCACGGCCTGTCCATCGTGGACGAGGCGAAGCTCGGCGGCCTCTCCGAGCCTGCATTCCTCGACCTGCGCAACAACGGGTTCCTCGGCCCGATCTATGCCCATCTGTTCAGCATCGGGGCGACGCACACGCTGTCGCAGAAGCTCAGGGCCGCGGAACCCGCGAGCACCCCTGACGCCGCGGCCTGACCCTTGGCGCCCGCGTGCTGAATGCCCGACCCAGCCCGCGCGGCAGCGCGCCCGAAGCCGCCGGTTTCACCGACCAAACGGCCTGGACGCGGCTGACCGGGACGCTCGCGCTGGAAAATGGCCTCGGCGCGTGGCTGGCGTTGCAATGCGCGCTCATCGGACATGTCTCCGCCGCCCTCGTGCTGCTCGATACGGATCGCGGCGAACCGTTGAAAGCGGTATGGCCCGAGGGCGCGCAGACGGCGCGGCTGGCGAGCCCCCTGGAGACCGCCCGGACCCGCCAGCGGGGCGTGCTGGAAGCGAGCGCGGACACCGATTCCCATCTGATCGCCTTCCCGGTCCTCCTGGGCGGGGCGCCGGTCGGCGCGGTGGCGCTGGAGGTGGAGCCGCGGCCGGCCGATGTGCTGCGGCTCTCCATGCGCCACCTGCAATGGGGCGTCGCCTGGCTGCGGGAAAAGTTGGTCGCGGAGCAACTGGCCAAGATCCAGTCGGACGAAGCGGCAGGGCGCGTCCTGCTTGACCTGCTTGCGGCGGGCCTGGAGCCCGAAGCCTTCAAGGCAAGTGCGCGCAGCGTCGCCATCGGCCTTTCCGAACGCTTCGGATGCGAGCGCGTCTCCATCGGCATGGTGCACGGCGCCCGCGTGGAAGTGGTGGCGATCTCCCACAGCGCCAGCTTCGGCAAGGACATGAACCTCGTGCGCATGGTCGGCGAGGCGATGGACGAGGCGGTGGATCAGCGCGCGGTCGTCGCCTGGCCACCGGCACCGGGGGTCCTGATGGCCGTGCGCATCCATGAGCAGTTGATCCGGGCCCATGGATCCGCGGTCGCGCTCACCGTGCCCATGCCGCTGCGCGACGGCTTCGTGGGCGCCATCACGCTCGAACGCGGCAGCCCGCAGCCGTTCACGCTCGCGGAGGCGCGCCTTCTCGACATGCTGGCGACGGTGCTGGCCCCTGTGCTGGAAGAAAAGCGCCTCAACGACCGCCTTCTGGTGATCAAGGCCCGGGATGCCGCGCTGGAGCAGGTGGCGCGCCTGTTCGGACCGCGCCACGCGGTGCGCAAGGCGGTGCTCGCTGCGGCTCTGGCCCTGCTGGTGCTGTTCACGTTCTGGCACGAAACCTATCGGGTGACCACGGACGCCGTGGTGGAGGGGCAAATCCAGCGTGCGATGACCGTGAGCTTCGACGGCTTCCTGCGCGAAGCGCCGGCGCGGGCGGGGGACCAGGTGCGCGAAGGCGAGCTGCTCGCAAGCCTGGATGATCGCGAACTGGTGCTTGAGCGCCTGCGCTGGTCCACCGAGCGCCAGCGGCGGGCGTTCGAATATGAGCGGGCGCTCGGCGAGCGCAATCGCGGCGAGCTGCGCCTCATCACCAACCAGATCGAACAGGCGGACGCGCAGATCCAGCTGATCGATGCCCAGATCGCCCGCGCCCGCCTGACCGCGCCGTTCGACGGCCTGGTGGTGTCGGGGGATCATTCCCAATCCATCGGCGCCTCGGTGCAGCGCGGACAGGTGTTGTTCGAAATCACGCCGAACACCGGCCATCGGGTGGTGCTGAGCGTGGACGAGGCGCAGGTCGCCGACCTCAAGGAAGGCCAGCGGGGACAGCTGGTTCTGGCCGCGCTGCCGGGCGAGAGCTTTCCGGTGGAGGTCGTCCGCATCACCCCCGTCGCCAAGGCGGAGGAAGGGCGCAATCAATTCCGGGTGGAGGCCAAGCTGCTCGGCCCCACCGAGGCGTTCCGCCCCGGCATGCGCGGCGTCGCCAAGATCGAGGTCGACCGGCGCCGCACTCTCTGGGTGTGGACCCGCGGTCTTCTCGACTGGGTGCGCCTTGCGCTGTGGCGCTGGTTGCCCTGAGCCATGGCCGGGTCGCTCTACAGCCCCTCCTGGTACCGGATCAGCGGTCTGCGTCCGCAATTGCGGGCGCATGTGCAGATTCACCGCCAGACGTTTCGCGGCTCCGTCTGGCATGTGGTGCAGGACAATCAGACCGGGCGCTTCCACCGCCTGTCCACCGCCGCCTATCATTTCATCTGCCTCATGGACGGCACGCGCACCGTCGACACGATCTGGCAGCTGATCTGCGAGCGGATGGGCCCGCAGCAGCCCACCCAGGAAGAGGCGGTTCGCCTGCTGTCGATGCTGCACGGCTCCGATCTCATCGTCGGCGGCGTGGCGCCCCATCTCGAAGACCTGACGGACCGCGCCACCCGGCAGACGCGGCGCGACATGCTGGCACGGTTCCGAAATCCCCTCGCCATCCGCATTCCGCTTCTGGACCCGGACCGCTTCCTCACCGCCACCTTGCCCCTGGTGCGCCCGCTCTTCACCATCTGGGGCTTTCTCGCCTGGGCGGTGCTGGTGCTGGTGGGAACCGCACAGGCGGTGATGAACTGGCACCAGATGACCAGCGCGGCCTTCGAGGGCGCCTTCCTCGCCCAGAACATCGCGCTGATCGTCGTGCTCTATCCTTTCATCAAGCTGATCCACGAGATGGGGCATGCCTATGCCACCAAGGTGTGGCACGGGGAGGTGCACGAATTCGGCATCATGCTGCTCGCCTTCATGCCCGTGCCCTATGTGGATGCATCCGCCTCCACCGCGTTTCGCGAGCGCTCGCGGCGGGCGCTGGTGGGCGCGGCGGGCATCATGGTCGAACTGGCGCTGGCGGCGCTGGCCATGTTCGTCTGGGTGCTGGCCGAACCGGGCATGGCGCGGGCCATCGCCTTCAACGTGGTGCTGACCTGCGGCGTCTCCACGGTGCTGTTCAACGGCAATCCGCTGCTGCGCTTCGACGGCTATTATGTGCTCAGCGACCTAATCGAGGTGCCGAACCTCGGCCAGCGGGCGAACCAATATGTGTTCCACCTCATCCAGCGCCGCGCCTTCGGCCTGCCGGATCGCGAGACGCCGGTGACGGCGCGCGGCGAACCGGCCATCTTCCTCACCTACGCCGTCGCCTCCTTCGTCTATCGCACCACCGTCATGGTGGGCGTCGCATTCTTCATCGCGTCGCATTTCTTCGTGGTGGGCGTCGCGCTGGCGCTCGCCAGCGTCGCCGGCGCGATCGTCTGGCCGGTGCTCAAGGGGCTGCGCTTCGTGCTGTTCAGCCCGCAGCTCGATGGCCGGCGTGGGCGGGCAATGGCGGTGTCCCTCGCCGCCCTGGGTGTGGCGGCGCTGGTTCTTCTGGCCATTCCGTTGCCCTATTCCACCATGGCGCAAGGCGTCGTGTGGGTGTCCGATGATGCAGCGACGGTGCGCGTGCGCAGCGCCGGTTTCGTGGCGGAGATCCCGGCCGACGGCTTGAAGGAAGTCGACCGCGACACCTTGCTCCTGCGCCTCGACGATCCGCTGCTCCAGCTGAGGACGGCGGTGGTCGAGAAGGAACTTGGGGAACTCCGGATCAAGCTGGAGGCGGCGATGATCAATGATCGGGTCGCCGCCAATATCCTGCGCGAGCAGATCCGCCAGAGCGAAGCGCAGCTCGCCAATATGCACCGCAGCCTCGATGACCTGAACCTCCACGCGCCCGGCAAGGGCCGCCTCCTGCTGACCGACACCGCCGATCTTCCCGGCCGGTTCCAGCGCAAGGGCGAGGTGGTCGGCTACATCGTGGGCGAGGGCGGCCCGGTGGTGCGCGCCTTTGTGTCCCAGGGCCAGATCGATCTGATACGGCGCAACACCCGCGCGGTATCCGTCCGGCTGGCGTCCGACACGGGCCGTAGCCTCGATGCGCGCATCGCCCGCGAGGTGCCGGCCGCGGTCACGGAGCTGCCGCACCCCGCCATCGCCACCCTTGGCGGCGGCGACATCCTGGTGGACCAGACCAAGCCCGACAAGCTGAAGCCGCTCGAAACCCTGTTCCAGGTGGATCTGCACGTGGCCGGCCTGCCGCTCGATGCGCGGCTCGGCATGCGCGCCTATGTGCGCTTCGAGCATCCGGCCGAGCCGATCGCCGTGCGCTGGATGCGGGAGTTGCGCCAGGTGTTCCTGCGCCGCTTCAATGTCTGACACCGCGCGCATGCCGAAGATCCTCCTCGACCCGGTGGTCTACGCCGAGCAGGAGGTGACGCCCCCCACCCTCGCCGACCGGTTCCTGCGCCGGCTGGAAGGGGCAGTGGTGCCGCTGTTCGGGCGGAGACGGAGCGCACGGCTCGCGCGGATCGTGCCGGTGGTCCATGCGCTCGCGCCGGAATTGGGGACGATGGACGAGGCGGCGCTCGCCGCCCGCGCGCTTGCGGTCGGCCAGAGGCTGCGGCGCAGCGCCGAACCCGCCCTGGAAGACGTGGGCGAAGCCTTCGCCCTGGTCCGGGAGGCCTCGGGGCGGCTGTTCGGCATGCGCCATCACGACGTGCAGCTGATGGGTGGCTATGCGCTGATCCGCGGCATGATCGCCGAAATGAACACCGGCGAGGGCAAGACGCTCACCGCGACCCTGGCGGCGGTCACGGCGGGGCTCTGCGGCCGGCCGGTCCATGTGGTGACGGTGAACGATTATCTCGCCCGTCGCGACGCGGAAAAGCTCGGCCCGCTCTATGCCTTCTTCGGCCTCAGCGTCGGCGTGGTCGTGGCCGGGCTGGGGCGGGAGGAGCGGCGCGCCGCCTATGCCTGCGACATCACCTATTGCACCAACAAGGAACTGGCCTTCGATCATCTGAAGGACCGGCTCGTGCTCGCAGGGCTCGGCGGCAACCTGCGCCGCAAGGTGAAGCTGGCCGAGCGCGACGCGCCGGACGGACTGCTCCTGCGCGGGCTCCATTTCGCCATCGTGGACGAAGCCGACAGCGTGCTGATCGACGAGGCGCGCACGCCCCTCATTCTCTCGGGCGAAGCGGACGCCTCCGCCGAGGCCGCCCTGATGGGCGAGGCGCTCCAGGTGGCGGCCGCCCTGAAGGCGGGTCAGGATTTCGTGCATATCGCCCATCAGGGCCGCATCGAACTGAGCGATGCGGGGCGCGCGCGCCTGGAGCTGGAGGGCAATGCGCGCGGCGGCGTTTGGCGCAATCTCGCCGTGCGCGAGGACATGGTGGGCAAGGCCCTCACCGCGCTGCACGTGATGGTGCGGGGCGAGCAATATATCGTGCGCGACGGCAAGGTGGAGATCGTCGACGAATACAGCGGCCGCATCATGGCCGAGCGCTTCTGGAGCGACGGCCTGCACCAGCTGGTGGAACTGAAGGAACAGGTGCCGCTTTCCCCGCGCCGCCGCACCCTGGCGCGCATGACCTACCAGCGCTTCTTCCGCCGCTATCGCCATCTCGGCGGCATGTCCGGAACGGTGCAGGAGGTGGCCGGCGAGCTTTGGGAGGTCTACCGCCTGCGCGTGGTGCGCATCCCGACCCATCGCCCCTCGCGCCGAAGGCTTCTGCCGGACACCGTGTTCGTCTCGGCGCAGGCGCGGTGGGAGGGGGTTGCGCAGGTGGCGCGGAAATTCCAGCGCGCCGGGGTTCCCATCCTCATCGGAACGCGCTCGGTGGCCGCCTCCCTCGAAGCGAGCCGGAACCTGGAGCAGGCGGGCGTCTCCCATGTGGTGCTCAATGCCACGGACGAGGCCGCCGAAGCGGATATCGTCGCACGGGCGGGGCTCGCCGGGCAGGTGACCATCGCCACCAACATGGCCGGACGCGGCACCGACATCGCGCTCGGTCCCGGTGTCGGCGACAGCGGCGGCCTGCTGGTGGTGATGACGGAGCGCCACGATTCGCTGCGCGTGGACCGGCAGCTGGCGGGAAGAACCGCGCGGCAGGGCGACCCCGGCGTCTTCATCGCCATGCTGTCGCTGGAAGACCCGTTGCTGGCGCAATGTCCGCTCGCACGCGCCCATGCCCTGGCGTGGCTTTCCGGCCGGCTCGCGCTCCAACCCCTGGCCCGCCTGGCCCTGCGCCAGGCGCAACGACATGCGGAGCGCGATCATGCTCGCGTGCGGCGCCAGCTTCTGCATGCGGACGAGGCATTGGAAGGCGTGCTCGCCATTACCGGCACGCTGGAATAGGCGGGACTTCCGCCCGCCCGGCAGCGGGCGCGCGATCGCGCCGGGTCGCTAAAAGGCGAAGCGCAGCCCGCCGCCATCCACGGGAATGGTGGTGCCGGTGACGAAGCTCGCGCGCGTCGAGCACAGGAAGACCACCAGATCCGCCAGTTCCTCCGGTTCGCCGAAGCGGCCCATGGGGATGTTCCGGTCGATGAAGGCCTGTCGCGCCGCTTCCGTGGGATAAAGCCGGGTCATGATCTGCACCGACTTGATGCGGCCGGGCGCCACGCAGTTCACCGTGACGCCGTGGGGCGCAAGCTCGGCGGCGGCGGACTTGGACCAGCTTTCCAGCGCCGCCTTGGCGGGAATGGCCGCGTTCATCACCTTCGAGATCACCGCGCCGGAAATGTTCACCACCCGCCCCCAGCCGGAAGCCTTCATGCCGGGGGCGAAGGCCTCGGTGAGGCGCCGCGCGGCGTCGAAATTGAGCGCGAAGGCCTCGGCCCATTCCGCGTCCCCCGCGTGCTCGCCCAGGGGGCGCGAGGCACCGGCATTGTTCACCAGCACGTCGATGCCGCCCAGCGCCTGCGTCGCGGCGGCGGCCAATGCGGCGACGCCGTCCGGGCGCGCCACATCGGCGGTCGCCACGACGGGGCGCGGGCCACCGGCGGCGACGATCTCGCCGGCCAGTTCCTCCAGGGGCGCGGCATTGCGCGCGGCGATCACAAGCCGCGCGCCCTCGGCGGCCAGGGCCTTGGCCACGGCGCGGCCGATGCCGCTGCCCGCGCCGGTGACGAGGGCGCGCCGTTCGGCCAGTCCCAAATCCATTCCCATGCTCCCGCGATGCGTTTTCTGGGCCGGCGGCGATGCATCCAGCACGCCGGACCGCCGGACCGCCGGGCGGATCGGACCGCAGGGTCCGAGGGGACGGGCGGCCCGGGGGCGTTCGCCTCTTCGGCGCCGCCGGCCTCAGATCTGGCCGGCTTCCTCAAGCACCTTGCGCGCGATGCGGAAGCATTCCACGCCGCAAGGCACGCCGGCATAGATGGCGACCACATGGATGATGGCGCGGATCTCTTCCTTGGTCACGCCATTGGTCAGGGCGCCCTTGCAGTGGATCTCCCACTCATGCCAGCGGGCGAGCCCGCCGAGCATGGCGAGGTTCATCATGCTGCGGGTCTTCACGTCGATGGTCTCGTCGCCCCACCCGAAGCCCCAGCACCAGGCGGTCATGGCTTCCTGAAACGGCCGGGAAAAATCGTCGGCGGCGGCCAGGTTCTTCTCCACATATTCGGCGCCGAGCGTGCCCTTGCGCTTCGCGAGCCCCTTCTCGAACATTTCAGTCATGTCTCACATCACCTTTCTTTGGAACCGGGCCCGGCGGGCGCCGGCCAGCCGGGGAAGCGACCTCTTGGGCAGGCGACCCGCCATCCCGAAACACCGAACAATTTAAGTGATAATACAATCATACGTTACTGCGCAATACTGGAGCCAGAGAAAAGCCGGCCGCGAATCCTGTCCCGCGCGGGGTTGAATATTTCCGCCGGCACAAGCCGCGAAAGCCTGGCCGGGCACCACATCCCGATGCAGGAAAGACCGCGGCGCGGCGTGAGGCCCCGCGCCGCTCCCGGGATTTCGACCCGCTTTGATATTCCCGTAATAGGATAAGACAATCAAAGGGATAATCGCAAATCGTCACCGGATGATGAACGGGTTCGCCACCGTGGTTTCCGTCGCGATCCAGACGGATTTGACTTGCAGATAATCCTTGATCGCCTCGAGCCCGCTTTCGCGGCCGATGCCGCTGCGCTTGTAGCCGCCGAAGGGCGAGGTGTAGCTCACCGCCCGATAGGTATTCACCCACACGGTGCCCGAGCGCAGGCGCTCGGACAGGCGAAGCGCGCGGCCCATGTCGCGGGTCCACACGCCCGAGGCCAGGCCGAACGCCACGTCATTGGCGATGCGCACCGCTTCGTCCTCCGTCTCGAACGGGATCACCGCGAGCACCGGGCCGAACACCTCTTCCTGGGCGATGCGCATGGCATTGGTGACGCCGGTGAAGATCGTGGGCTCGACGAACTGGCCGCCGGGCGCATCCGCATAGGGCTTGCCGCCGAGCACGCAATGCGCGCCCTCCGCCAGTGCGATATCGATGTAATCGAGCACCTTGCGGTATTGGGCCGGGGTCGTGACCGGGCCCACATTGGTGTCCGGCAGCATGGGATCGCCGATCTTGGCGGCGCCTGCCACCTCCAGCAGGCGCGCCATGAACCGGTCGTGGATCGAGCGCTGGAGCAGCAGGCGCGAGCCGGCGATGCAGGTCTGGCCGGTCGCGGCGAAGATGCCGGAGACCGCGCCCATCACGGCGGCCTCCAGATCCGCGTCCTCGAACACGATGTTCGGCGACTTGCCGCCCAGTTCCAGGGAGACGTGCTTGATCTGCTTGGCCGCCGTTTCGTAAACCTTCTGGCCGCCGATGTCGGAGCCGGTGAAGGCAATCTTGCTCACGGCGGGATGGTCCACGAGCGCCGCGCCCGCCTCGGCGCCGAAGCCGGTGACGGTGTTGACCACGCCGGCCGGAAAACCGGCTTTCTCGAACAGCGTCATGAATTCGAGGGTGGAGGCGGAGGTGAATTCCGAGGGCTTGATGATCGCCGCATTGCCCGCCGCCAGCGCCGCGGCGAGCTTCCAGGCGAGCAGGAGCAGCGGGGAGTTCCAGGGCGTGATCATGCCCACCACGCCGAGCGGCTCGTAGCGGGTGAAATTGAAGATGCCGCTCTTGTCGGTGGGGATGACGGCGCCCTCCACCTTGTCCGCGAGGCCGCCATAATAGCGGTACCATTCGGCGAGATATCGGGTCTGGGCGTGCATCTCGGCATAGAGCTTGCCGTTGTCGCGCACCTCGATCTCGGCCAGGCGCGCCGCATCCGCCTCGATCAGCTCGGCGAGCCTGTAGAGGATCTTGCCGCGCGCGGACGGCGTCATGGCGCGCCAGGTCTCATATCCCTTTTCGGCGGCCGCGACCGCCTTGGCCACGTCCGCTGCGGTCCCGCGGGCGATCTCGGCCCACGCCTCGCCGGTATAGGGATTGCGGGTCTCGAAATAGGCGCCGCCGGCCGGGTCGACGAAGCCGCCCCCGATGAAATGGCCATAGCGTTTCATGGTCCTGCCCTGTTGCTTTTGCGGCGGCGGAGGGTGGCAGAAACCGGGGCACCCGTCTATGTCATATTGTATGATTGGTTTTTCTTGACATCCCAGGATGAGGAGATGAGAGTTCAGGCAATAAGACAATAATTAAATAGGGAGAGGATCATGAGCGAATATAAGGGGCACAAGACCCCAACCGCTTGTCGCGCCAACCGTCCCGAGAGCAGCTTCACGCCCAGCCGGCGCACCCTTCTGGCGGCCGGCGCCGCGACGCTGGCCATGCCCTACCTGTCCCGGCTGTCCTATGCGGCGGGCAAGGACGTGAACGTGGGCGTCGTCGTGCCGCTGTCCGGCGCCAATGCCCAGTTCGGCGTCAATTCGCGCAACGGCATCGAGCTCGTGGCGGACCAGATCAACGCCGCCGGCGGCATCAAGGCGCTCGGCGGCGCCAAGATCAATCTGGTGATCGCGGATTCCACCTCCACGCCCACCACCGCCGCCACCGTGGGCCAGCGGCTGATCGCCCAGAACGAGGTGGTCGCCATCCTCGGCGCCTATGCCTCGTCCCTCAGCCTCGCCCTGTCCGAGGCCACCGAGCGGCGCGGCATCCCGCTCATGACCATGTCGTTCTCCGACCAGATCACCGGACGCGGCTTCAAGAACGTGTTCCAGGTCATCTCCAAGGCCTCCACCCTGGGCGAGGCCCAGCTGAAGGGCACGGCCGAGATCGCGCAGAAGGGCGGAGAAACGCTCAAGACCATCGCCATCATGTATGAGGACACGGCCTATGGCAGCTCGCAGGCCGCCGGCCTGCGCACCACCGCCAAGGAGCTGGGCATCACGGTGGCCATGGACGAGGCCTATCCGCTCGGCATCACCGACGTCACGCCGCTCATCAACAAGCTGCGCGCGGCGAACGCCCAGGCGGTGTTTCCGGCCTCCTATCTGAATGACGGCCTCCAGATCATCCGCACCATGCGCCAGCAGGGCATCAAGCTGCCGGTGATCGGCGGCGCGGGCGGCTATGTGATCCCCGACTTCAAGACCGCCCTCGGCGAGTATGCCGAGAACGTCATGTCCATCGCGCCCGGCAATTACGACCAGGACCCGAGCCTCACCGACGCCTTCAAGAAGCGCTACGGCTATTTCATGGTGCACGAGGCCCTGGAACATGCGGTGTGCCTCGACGTGCTCGCCAAGGCCCTGGAGAAGACCGGCAAGGCCGATCCCAATGCGGTGCGCGAAACCTTGCACAGCACCCGCTTCGAGGGCGGCTGGTGCAACGCCATGACCGGGCGCGCGGTCAAGTTCGACGAGACCGGCCTCAACACCCTCGCCAAGCCGCTCATGGTGCAATGGCGCGGCGACAACCTGGTCACGGTGTGGCCGGACGAATACGCGAAGGGCAAGGCCATCTGGGCCGGCGCATAGCCGGCCCCGCCTCTCGCCCGCCCCTTCACCTTCGCCTCCCGGAGCGCGCTTCGTGGCCTTCCTTCAAGCCGTGATCGACGGGCTGATGATCGGCGGCGTCTATGCCGTCATCTCCATCGGCCTGACCCTCGTCTTCGGCGTCATGGGCATCGTGAACTTCGCCCAGGCCGAATTCCTCACCCTCGGCATGTTCGTCGCCTTCTTCGCCTGGAAGTATCTGGGCATCGACCCGCTGATCGGATCTTTGATTTCCTTCGTGGTGATCTTCGGCCTCGGCGTCCTCGTGCAGATGACCATCATCCAGAGGGTGCTGAACGCGCCGCCGGTGGCGCAGATCTTCGTCACGGTGGGGCTGCTCATCGTCATCGAGAACCTGGCGCTGATCGCCTTCGGTTCCGATTTCCGGTCGGTGAGCACGAGCTACCAGACCTCGGCCTTGCGGCTCGGCCCACTGTTCATCAGCGTGCCCTATCTCGCGGCCTTCTGCATGTCTCTGCTCTCGGGGCTGGCGCTCTGGCTGTTCACCAACAAGACCTGGTACGGGCGGGCCATGCGCGCCACCGCCCAGGACCCCATGGCGGCGCATCTCATGGGCATCAACGCCGACCGCATGCGCCAGATCGCCTTCGGGCTCGGCGTGGGCATGACCGCGTTCGGCGGCGCGGTCATCCTGCCCTATTTCACCGTTCATCCCACCGTCGGCCACCAGTTCGTGGTGCTCATGTTCACCGTGGTGGTGCTCGGCGGCCTCGGCAGCGTCGCCGGGGCGGTGGTCGGTGGGCTCGTCGTGGGCGTGATCCAATCGGTGTCGACGCTGTTCTTCCCGATCCAGTTGCAGAACCTCGTCCTGTTCCTCGTGTTCATCACCGTGCTCGCGGTGCGGCCCACCGGCCTGATCGGAGCCGCGCGATGAAAACCTGGATCTGGGGCGCGGCGGCGCTCATCGCGGCGGCCGTCGTGCCATCCTTCCTCGATCCGGCGGGCTATCCGATCCGCGTGCTGGCGCTCACGCTGCTGTTCGCCGCCCTCGGCCAGGCGTGGAACATCGTCGGCGGCCTCGCGAACCAGATTTCGCTCGGCCACGCGGCGTTCTTCGGCATCGGCGCCTACACCTCCACCATCCTGCTGATTAACTTCAACCTGTCGCCCTGGATCGGCATGCTGGCGGGCGCCGCGCTGGCGGCGCTGGCGGCTTTCCTGCTCAGCTTTCCCACCATGAAGCTGCGCGGGCATTATTTCGCGCTCGCCACCCTCGCCTTCAGCGAGGTGCTGCGCGTCATCGCAAGCTCCTGGACCTCGGTGACCGGCGGCCCGGCGGGCCTCTCCGTGCCCTATGCCGCGGACAGTCTCGCGCTGCTGCAATTCAAGGGCACGACGCCCTATTATTACATCATCCTGGGCGCGCTGGTGCTCATCTGCGTGATCTTCCTGGTGATCCAGAAGAGCGCATTGGGCTATCGCCTGCGGGCGGTGAAGGAAAATCCCGATGCCGCCGAGGTGGTGGGCGTGGATACAACGCGGGTGAAGATCATCGCCGCCGTGATCTCGGCCGCGCTCACCGCTATATTGGGCACGCTCTATGCCCAATTTACCTATTTCTTCGATCCCGAGGCGGTGTTTGGCATCGTCGCCATCTCGGTGCGGGCCGCCATCATTGCGATCCTCGGAGGCGCGGGCACGCTGGCAGGTCCCCTCATCGGCGCCTTCGTGATCGTGCCGCTGGAGGAGTTCGCCAATGCGGCGCTTTCCTCGCGGGCGGCCGGCCTCTCCCAGCTCGTGTTCGGGCTGATGCTGATCGCCATCATCCTGATCGAGCCGCGCGGCCTGCTGGTCCTGGTCTCCAACGGCATCGCGCGCCTGCGCAAGGGGAGGAAGGGATGAGCGCTCCAATCCTCCAGGTGGACGGCATCACCAAGCGCTTCGGCGGCCTGCTCGCCCTCGACGACGTCTCGTTCGAGGTGGATGCGGGGGACATCATCGGCCTGATCGGGCCCAATGGCGCCGGTAAATCCACCTTGTTCAGCACGCTGGTGGGCCTGCACAAGCCCACCAGCGGCGCGGTGCGCTTCGCCGGCGCGGACATCACCGGCCTCAAGCCCCACAAGGTGGCGGCGCGCGGCCTGACCAAGACGTTCCAGAACGTGGCGCTGTTCATGGAAGCCACGGTGCTGGACAATGTGCTCATCGGCGCCCTGCTGCGGGACAGCGTCGCGCAGGCGCGCAAGACCGCCATGGCCTGCCTCGACCGGGTGGGCCTCGCGCACATCGCCGGCAAGACGGCGAACGACCTGTCCTTCCCCGAGCGCGCGCGGGTGGAGGTGGCGCGCAGCCTCGCCACCCGGCCCAAGGTGCTCCTGCTCGACGAGGTGATGGCGGCGCTCAACCATGTGGAAATGGAGGAGATCATGGCCCTCATCCGCTCGCTGCGGGACGACGGGCTGACCGTCGTCGTGGTCGAGCACCACATGCATGCGATCATGTCTTTGTGCGAGCGCATCGTGGTGCTCAATTTCGGACGCAAGATCGCCGACGGCGCGCCGCAGGACATCTCGAAGGACCCCGAGGTGGTGCGCGCCTATCTCGGCCGCGAATATGCGTGAGAAGGGGCATGCGCACATGACGGGAAGCCCCTTGCTGCGGATCGAGCACCTCCATGCCGGCTACGACGGCAATGACGTGCTGCACGACATTTCCATGGAGATGAGCGAGGGCGAGTTCATCTGCGTGATCGGCGCCAATACGGCGGGCAAGAGCACGCTCCTGCGCACCATCTCGCGCCTCGTCCGCCGCGCACGCGGCCGCATCACCTTCGACGGGCACGACCTCATGGCGGCCGCGCCTTATGACGTGCCCCGGCTCGGCATCGCCCATGTGCCCGAGGGCCGGCACGTCTTTCCCGACATGACGGTGGAGGAAAACCTGCTGCTCGGCGCCTATTGCGTGCGCCACGACCCGGCCCACAGGCATCGCCTGGAGGAGAGCTTCGCCCTCTTCCCGCGCCTGCGCGAACGGCGCAACCAGCGCGCCGGCACCCTCTCCGGCGGCGAGCAGCAAATGGTGGTGCTGGGCCGCGCCATGATGCTCGGCATGCGGCTCCTGATCCTCGACGAACCGAGCCACGGCCTCGCGCCCATCGTGGTGGACGAGGTGCACGACGCGCTGGTGAAGATCCACCAGCAGGGCACCTCGATCCTGCTGGTGGAGCAGAACACCGCGCTCGCCCTGTCGGTGGCCTCACGCGGCTATGTGCTCGAATCCGGCCGCATCGTGCTCGCCGACAGTGCCAGGGCGCTGATGGAAAATCCCAAGGTGCGCGAGGCCTATCTCGGCCTGTGATCCGCCGGCGCGCGGTGCCGGGGCGCGCAGCGACGGCACACGCCAGGGAGGAGGCGAGCATACCCGCCTCTGGCGTGGTTCCGGAGGCCGCTCACCTGGGGTCGGCGTCGAGCCGCAGGACAACGCCCTCCAGGCCCGGAGCGGGCGCGGGATAGCGGTCGAACAGGATGGGATCGTGCCCGGGAATGATGGCCGAGGGGTCGCTCGCCAAGGCCCGCAGCCGGTCATAGCCCTCCAGCGTGTCGGCCAGGCTGTGGAGGATGGGGAAGGCCCTGCCCTGCTCCATATTGGCGTAGAAATGGCTCGCGTCCGAGGCCAGCACCAGCCAGCCGCGCCGGGTCCATACGCGCACCACCTGGAGCCCCTTGCTGTGGCCGCCCACGTGGTGGACGCTGAGCCCGGGCGCCACCTCCGCCGCACCGTCGTGGAACTGCACGCGCCCGGCATAGACCTTGCGGACCATGGCCACCACGTCTTCCTCCTCGAAGGGCATCTTCAGCGCCCCGTGGCACATGCAGCGCCCGGTGCAATACGCCATCTCGATATCCTGGAGATGATATCTGGCGCGGGGGAAGAGATCGTAATTGCCGCTGTGATCATAATGCATGTGGGAGATGATCACGTCCTCGACGGTGTCGGGATCGATGCCGATGCATTTGAGCCCCGCGCCGGGCGAGCGGCGGAACTCGCGCTTGCGCTTTTGCGCCATGGCTTCGTCGAAACCGGTGTCGACGATGAAGGTGCGGCCGTTGCCCTTGATGGCCCAGACGAAATAATCCAGCGGCATGGGCACGTCATGGGCATCGCCGCCGACGAAATTATGCGCCGAGGTGGCCGCCGGATTATGGGCGTAATGCACCGCATAGACTTCATATGGTTCGAGCGTCATCTGGCTCCTCCCGTCACGGGCATCGTCGCACGCGGCGTGCCCTTGTTTTCTGCTCTTGTTGCTTGAGCATTGGGTCCCTGAGCGCCGCGAAACCTTGGGCGCGCGGCGACTGGGTCAGTCCTTGGCCATGAAATCCAGTTCCGGCAGAAGGAAGGTGCGGAACAGGGGATAATTCTCGATCATGGGAAAGTGCCCGATGCCCGGCATCTCGGCATGGCGACAGCCGGGGATGGCGGCGGCCACTTCGGCGGTCATGGCCGGCGTGCAGGAATAATCATAGCTTCCCGTGAGGAGGCTGACCTTGCACGTGCTGGTGTCAATGGTCTTGATGTGCGCACGGGCATCGAAGTCCATGCTGTAGAACATCACGTCGCCCCGATACACGCCCGGGCCGGACTGGGCATAATACCACCAATTGTCGCGCTTGCCCGCTTCCGGGCCCTGGGGCGCGTTGAGGCCGAACGTATAGGTGGCGACCAGCTCGCCGCCGTGAACCGCCGGATGCAGCAGGAATTCATTGTAGCGCCCCGGCGCGAAGGCCGCGCTTTCCAGGCCGATGACGCCGCGGATCCGCCCCTGGAAGTCGCTCGCCACGCGCAGCACGATCGCCCCGCCCATGGAGCAGCCCATGAACACCGGCCGCTCGACGCCGAGCGCCGTCCAGACCGCCTCGATGGCGGCGAGATAATCCTCGGTGGTCAGCTCGTAGGGTTCGAGCCACCATTCTGCCGGCGGATCGGACCGGCCGTGCCACGGCAGGTCGAAGCAGATGACACGGAAGCGGTCGGTGACCTCCGTATCGTTCAGCAGATGGCGGAACTGCCGGCTGTCGGCACCCGCGGTGTGCAGGCAGATCAGCGGAATGCCCGCGCCGGCTTCCTCCACGAAGATCCGGTGCGCGCGCCCCTTGATGGCCACCTTCAGGTAGCGTCCGAGGATGGGTTCGAAATCAGGCATTGCCGTAGCCCACACTGCGCATGACGTTCATCATCCGATGCAGGGCGCGCGCGTTCTGCATGGCGACGAGCGTGTCGCCCTCCAGCCGAAACTCGGGCACCCGCATGATCATGGCGAAAATGTCGTGATAGAGCGGCGGCGGGGTCTCGCTGAGAAAGCGCTCCCACAGCTCCAGGGGTGCACGCATCTCGAACTGGGTGCGCACGTCGAAGCGCGGCGAGGGGACGATCTCCTCCACCCGCCCGCGCCGGATTTTCAGAACGTAGCGCAGGTCGCCGAAGGTCATCCCCATGTCCACGTCGAACTTGCCGCCGATGACGGCCAGCTCGCGATCCTCGGCCATGCTTCTGCCGAAGGCGGCCATCCAGTCTGCGTCGGGAAATCGAGCCACCACTTTCTCCTCGCTCATGGCCCGCGCATGCGGGAAGCGGCCGGGCCGCGGCAGGGCCGCCGCGACGCACGGACCGCCGGATCAGGCGCTGCCGTCATATTGCTCGTCGCTCACATGCTCGAGCCATTCCACCACCACGCCGTTCCGGCCTTCCTGCATGGAGATGTGGGTCATCATGTTGGTGGGCGTGGCGCCGTGCCAATGCTTCTCGCCCGGGGGGATCCAGATCACGTCGCCGGCGCGGAATTCCTGGATCGGGCCGCCCCAGGTCTGGCACCGTCCGATGCCGGCGGTGACATAGAGGGTCTGGCCCATGGGATGGGTGTGCCAGGCGGTGCGGGCACCGGGCTCGAACATCACCACATTGGCCTTCAGCAGGGCCGGTTCCGGCGCCTCGATGATGGGGTCCTGCCACACCGTGCCGGTGAAGGATTGGGCCGGCGCCCTGCGGGACGGGGTGGACCCGGCGCGTTTGATCTCCATCGCAGTGAACTCCCTTTGGTATCAAGGCCGCGGTCGCCCGGCCTGGCGGCGCGGGAAAGCCGGCGCGAAGGCCACCGCGCGTGGCGGCCGACCGGCTCCAGCGCGACCCGGCACGGGCAAAAGGCGGGCGGCGGTCCTGAGCATGGACCCGCGACCGGGCCACCCAATCGCTACGGACAAAGGCTTTTGTTGAAGAGGGTGAGGCATCCCCGGCATGGGCGAAAGCCGCGTGAAAAATGGGCCCGCCCCTGGCGGAAAGGAACGAAAACTCATCACGCCTCCCGCGGGATGTCAATATGATTGTATTACCGAAATAAGGTCGATAATGTGCGGGTGTCACACGGTCCCGCATCGCGGCCCGTCCGCCGCCCCGGCGCAGCATTCTTCCCCGTGCGACACCGACCGCCAGAAGGCGGCGCAGAGAACAATCGGGTTGGAGGAAACCTTGAGCAAGACATTCGGCTTCATCGGTCTCGGCAACATGGGCATGCAGATGGCGGGGCGTCTGCTCGACGCCGGCTACACGCTCGTCGTCTTCGACACACGCGAGAGCGCGGTCCAGGCCTTCGTCGATCGCGGCGCGGTGCGCGCCACGTCGCCGGCGGACGTCGCCTCCAAGGCCGAGACGGTCTTCCTCTCCCTGCCGACGCCGCCCGTCGTCGAGGCGGTCGCCATGGGCGAGAACGGCCTTGCCGCCGGCGCCCTCGTGAAGCGCATCGTGGACCTGTCCACCACCGGCCCGGACATGGCCGCACGCCTTGCCGAACGGATGAAGGCCAAGAACATCGGCTGGATGGATTCGCCGGTCAGCGGCGGCGTCGGGGGCGCCAAGGCCGGCACCCTGGCGGTCATGTTCTCCGGCCCCAGGGCGGATTTCGACGCGCTGACGCCGGAACTGACGGTGATTGGAAAACCCTTCTATATCAGCGACAAGCAAGGTCTCGCCCAGACCATGAAGCTGGTGAACAACCTGCTGTCGGCGGCCGCCATGGCGCTGAGCTCGGAAGCCCTGGTGATGGGCGCGAAGGCGGGCATCGACGCCTCGGTGATGGTCAATGTCGTCAATGCCGGCAGCGGTCGCAACACTGCCACGCTTCAGAAATTTCCCCAGTCGATCCTGCCGGGGACCTTCGACTACGGCTTCTCCACCGGGCTCATGAACAAGGACGTGCAATTGTTCATGCAGGAGGCCAAGGCCATGGGCCTTTCCCTGGAAGCCTGCGAGGTGGTGGCCAAGCTCTGGGAAGAGGCCGCGCAAAAGCTTGGCTTTGAATCCGACTTCACCAAGATCGTCACCTTGGTGGAAGACGAGGCCGGAGTGACCGTGCGCAGCGCCTCCTAGGCGAGGCGCGGCGAAGGGGCCGCGCGGTTCGCTTCAGCGGCGTTTGCGGTGATGGCCGGACCAGTCCCGGCCATCCGCTCCGACCGAACCCGCATCGGCCGGCACGCAAGGCGACGCGAACGTCTCGCGCCCGCACGGGGGCGAACCCGGCGGGAAAAACGCGCATATTACAATCATACAAAATTATTATCTCGCCGGCGCGCCTGCTGCGCCGAGGCTTCAAAGCGCGTGAGCCATTCCCCCGCGGCGCGCGGCGCTCCCCGCTCTGAACGGCGTTGTCACGCGTGAGCGGCGGGGGCGCGGCGACGGCGCTTGTCCTCGCGCCCGTCCATGGAGAAGGTGTGCATGGCGGCGGAAGCCGCCCGGCGCACATGGTCCATGGCGATGGCGCGTGCCTTCACGGGGTCGCGCTCGTCGAGGGCATCCAGCAGCGCCTGGAGTTCGCTGAGGCTCTGGTTCCAGCGGTTGGGCGCCTGGAGCGATTGGGCGCGCAGCAGCATGGTGCGCGAATTCAGCATGAACAGGGCCTTGCCCAGGGCGTCATTGCCCGCGCCGGCGATGAGGCACTCGTAGAATCTGTTCTTCAAGGTCACGCGCTTGGCCGCCAGTTCGGCGGTCTTCACCTCCTCGAAGGCGGCGTGCAGGTCGCGGTGCTGCTCTTCCGTGGCGTGCGCCGCGAACAGCTGCGCGGCGAGACCTTCCAGCACCTCGCGCACCTGATAGACCCCGATCGCCTGGGCGGCGGTGATCCGGGCGACCACCGGCCCCTTGTGGGCGACGACCTCGATCAAGCCCTCGGATTCCAGCTGGCGCAACGCCTCGCGCACCAACGTGCGGCTGACGCCCGTCATCTCGCAGAGATCGCGCTCGGGCATGCGCTCCCCCGGACGAAACCGGCCCGCGGCGATGGCCTGGCGGATGCTCTCGGTCACGCTGTGGCGCAGCAGGGCGGCCGGCCGCGCGACCAGAAACTCCTTGTCGAATTCCCGTGCTTCACTCATCCGCCGCGCTTTTCTCTCGTCTCATGCCATGCGGCCGGACCACCCCGGCACCGCAGCCCGTTAAACCAAATATTGGCGTCGCTGACGGCACCTGTCCAGAACCCGCGAATACAAACCGATTGTCTGCCTGAACCCCATCCTATACCCGAGAATCTGGAGCGGTGCACCGGTCTCGCCCTCGCTCACGGACGGCCGGTCCGAGGGCGACCGCCACGCGTGCGACGTCTTCTGCGGCGGAATCACTTGGCCTGATCCACGCCCCTCGTCGCCGCGCCCAAAATCTCCATCGCCCACCTCGGACCCGCCAAGTAACGGCCAGTGCGCGCGGCGGTATCACTGAGCCGACGTCCGGTTTAACGCAGGGCAAACTTCGCTTTACTTGCGCGCACCCCCGCGTCCATGCACCCGCTCCCTCGGCGCGAATGGAGGCATTTGCTTTGCTCCCGAATCACTGGCACACGGCCTGCGGCGCCACATTCCGCTGCGCCATGCTCGGCCTTCGCGTGCTTATTTCCGGTAAGCAACAGTAACTTAACCCGTGTTTCTGGAACCTCGCGCCAAGGGGATGCATTGTCGTCGCATCGATCAACAGGGAACTGAATGCGATGCGTAAAGCTCTCTTCGCCGCCGCCCTGGCGCTCTGCTGCGCCAGCGTCGAAGCCGAGGCGTTTCCCGCGCAGCCGAGCCAGCCGGGTCCGAATACGGTGATCACTGTCGCGCAGGGCTGTGGCGTCGGCTGGCATCGCGGCCCCTATGGCGGGTGCCGCCCCAATGCCGTGCGGCGGTGCTGGTGGCGCGCCACCCCGTGGGGACCGCGCCGCGTCTGCAACTGGTAACGACGAAGCGACGGCCGGCGCATCGCGTCCGGCCGTTCAACGCTCCGGTGAAAGAGGGTCTGCTTTTTTTCGGCGGAGCGAAACATCCCAGCCGGCGCCGGGCGAAACGGCGCGTTCAATCCCTCCCATGGGACGACAGGAACTGGTCGAGCTGGCGGGATGCATCCTCGGAGGCCGCCGCGCTGTCCTGCTCGGCCGCTCGCACCAGGCTTTCCACGGTGCGCCGCACCGCCTGCGAGCGGACGCCCTCGAACCGGCGGATCATGAAGAGCGCGGCATCGCGCAAAGTCACAAGCGTCTCAGCGCCTTCGTGGCCGGCGACGGAGATGGGCAAGGCGAGCTTTCGATTCCAATTGGCCATGCCAGAGGAACGCAGCGGATGCCCATTGGTTGCACAACAGACGCGCGACCCGCGCGCAGCTGATGCGCGTCACGCCTCACAGGGCGGCGCGCATCATTTCCAGGCGATTGCGGAAGGCCACCAGGGCCTCGGGCGCGTCGGCATCCAGGCCGGAAAGCAGGAACTCGCCCAAGGCATCCGCGTCCTGTTCATGCAGAAAGCCGATGGCTTCGTCGAGCGAGGCGACCTCGCGATCCTCGGTGCCGATGACGAGACGCAGGGACGCGGGAGCGGTCGTGGTCCGGGAAAACGAGCCCATCGTGGTTCCTTCCTTTGCGATCGCCGCGCGCCACGCGCCGGCCTATAAGTAAACGCGCCATTACGGCTGCGGTTCCGCCCACGAAAAAACCCCGCCTCTCGCAGGAGAGACGGGGCTTCGTCAAATGCCGGAAGCGCGAAATTCAGCGCTGGTCCGGATTGCGCTTCTGGTCGGGCCGCTGCGGGTCCGATCCGTGCTGGCCCTGGCCGCCGCCGGTCTGGCTCTGCTGGCCCGAGCCGGGCTTCTGCCCGCCCTGCTGGCGGTTGCGCTCATCCTGCGCGCGCTGGCGCTCCTGATCGGTCTGATTGCGATCTTCGGGATTGCGATTGTCGGGATTGCCCATGGGACGTTTCCTTTTGGTTGAGGGGAAATCTCCCCGCTTGATCAACCGAGGCTCGTCCGGGCCGTTCCAGCTTGGCGGCAAATAAAAGCCGACGAAATGAAATGCGCCCGGCCGGCGTGGCCGGGCGCGAGGGGTCAGCGTGCGGCCAGATATCCCAGCACGAAGCCGACGGCGCCGGCCATCAGCAAGGCGGGGAAAGGCTGGTCCTCAACCTGCCGGGTGATCTTGCGGCCACCCGCGCGCACGGCATCGGCGGTGTCTCCCAGGGCGCGCTGGGCGGAGCCGGCCACCTGGTCATAGACGCCCTCCGCCTTCATCGATCCGCTGCCGGCGATCGCGCCGGCGGCTTCCTTGATGCGCCCGCCCGCTTCGGTCGCCGCGCCCTTTAGCGTAGTCTCGTTCATGGTTCGCTCCTTGCGTATCCGGGAGAGAAACGGAAGCTGGGGCGGCAAGTTCCTCGCCCGGCCGAGAATGACGCAAACATGCGGCATCGGCTGCGGCGATCAGATCCGAACGCTCGCCTTGTGGCTCCTCCCTTCGGCCGCTAAAACGCGAAGACGAAGGGCACCCGATGACCAATCCACTCGTGCGCAAGCTTGAGCATTACGATGAGATTTCCAGCGAGGAACGCCACCTCCTCGAAAGTCTCACCACGCACGTCATCTCGGTTCCCGCCGGCACGGACGCGGTGCGCGACGGCGATCGGCCGCGCGTCAGCACCCTGCTGCTGGACGGGCATTGCGCGCGCTACAACCTCACCGAGGACGGGCACCGCCGCATCACGGCCTTGCATATCGCGGGCGACTTCGTGGACCTGCACGGCTTCGTGCTGCGCAAGATGGACCATAGCGTCGGCGCCCTGACAGACTGCGCGTTCGCCTGCGTGGATCATGCCGTGGTCAAGGAAATCACCTGCAACCATCCGCACGTGACCCGCCTGTTCTGGCTGAGCACGCTCGTGGACGCGGCGGTCCACCGGCAATGGCTCGCCATCTCCCATGCTTCCGCGGCGAAGCGGGCGGCGCATCTGTTCTGCGAACTCCTGGTGCGCAAGCGCACGGTGGGCCTCGCCTCGGGCGACAGCTATTACCTGCCCATCACCCAGGTGGACCTCGGCGATGCACTCAGCATTTCCAAGGTGCATATGAGCCGCACCATGAAGGAATTGCGCGCACGGGGTCTCATCGTCTGGGAGGAAGATCGCCTGACGATTCCCGATTGGGACGCGATTTCCAGCTTCGCCGATTTCGACCCGACCTATCTCAGCCTGTCGAAAGAGCCGCGCTGAAGCGCGTGCCTCCGGGCGGTACTTTTGCAGCCAAGTTAACCTGCGTTATCTCGCACCGCCCCCCGCCTCTGTCACACCGGCGCATGGAAACGCAGATCGCGCAGGACATGGGGCGGGTTTTGAACGGGCTTCGGCATCGGGTGCTGCTGATCGGCGACGAATATGTGCTCTCGAGCGATATCGCCGGAATCCTCAGGCGTCATGCGTTCCATGTGGTCGGGCCGCTCACCTTCGCGGCGGCGCAGGAACTCGTCCGAGACGATCCGCAGATCGACTGCGCGGTGATCGATATTCACCTCCACCAGCCGCGCCTGGAGCCGATCGCCATGCGGCTGCGGGCGCTGAAGGTGCCGCTGCTGTTCGTGGCGACGCTCGGAATCGCCAAGGTGCCGCCGTCGCTGGCCGACGTGCCGGTGTGGGGCGATGCGTTCGATCATGCGAGCATCGCGCGCCATCTGCGGGCCCTCCTGGCGGGGCGCGGCTAGGCTCAAGCCCGCATGACGCGGCTCTTCTGAAATCGCGTCGAACCCCCAAGCGCGATGACCCTATTCCGACGCGGGCTTTGCACCCCTGGGCGCGAGATAGAGCGTGAGCCGCGCGGCGGCATTCTCAAGATGGGTGATGGCGGCGGCCTGGGCGCCTTCGGGATCGCCCGCGGCCACCGCATCGAAAATCGCCTGGTGCTCGCGCTGAACCGCCTCGGTCAGGCCCTGCATGCGGGCCGTGTTCGAGCGCGCCGCACGGATGAAGGTGCGCACCCGGCGGTCCAGGAAATCGGAGAGGTCGCGGAAGAACGGGTTGCCGGTCGCCTCGACGATGGCGCGATGAAAGGCGACATCCTCGTCCACGCCGGGATCGCCCCGGTCGATGGCGGCCTGCATGGCGTCGAGCTGGGCCTGGATCTGCTCCAGATCGTGCGCGGTGCGGCGCACCGCGGCATGGGCGGTGGCGGTGGATTCCACCGCCATCAGCAATTCCACGATGTGGCGGATCTCATCTTCATTGTGGAAATCGGAAATATCGATGCGGAACGTGGACACCGCCCCCGGCTCGGCCACGAAGGCGCCCGCTCCCTGCCGCGTCAGCACCAGGCCGTCGTGCTTCAAACGTCCCACGGCCTCGCGCACGATGGGGCGGGAGACGCCATAGGTGCCGGCAAGCTGCTGCTCGGTCGGCAGCCGCTCGCCGGGGCGCAGGCGGCCCGAGGAGATTTCTTCGCGCAAACGCTGCGCCAGGGTATCCGCCAGGGAGGGACCGCGTCCGATAATGTCGTGGGTCCGGCTCATCCTCTTCACTCCAGATCGCGCCCTTCACCCCCGGGCGTGGGTGGGGCCGCAACGCGATCGCCTGCGCGATCCCCTTGCAACCGTAAGTCCATCCCACCAGCGAGGGATAGAGCGGGATTAACGTTGCGGCGGCCGCTGAGCGACGGCGCCCGATCTCTCATCCCGGTCCCTTGAGGCGGAGCGCTCTCCGCCTCAGCTCGCAATATAAAGACCGCCATTCACATGCACCGTCTCGCCGGTGACGAAGCTCGCCCAATCCGAGCACAGGAACGCCACGACCTTGGCGATTTCCTCCACCGTGCCGAGCCGCTTCATGGGCGTCTGGTCCAGCAGCGCCGCGCCCTTGGCATCCATCAGGCCGCGCACCATGGGCGTGTCGATCAGGCCGGGCGAAACCGCGTTCACCCGCACGCGCGGGGCAAGCTCGATGGCGAGCGAACGCGAGAAGGAGAGCACCGCGCCCTTGGCGGCGGAATAATCCGCATGGGCGAAACTGCCGCGGTGGCCCGCCATGGATGCGAGGTTCACGATCGCCGCCCCGTGCGAGAACAGCGGAATCGCCCGGCGGCAGGTGTAGAACACACCGTCCAGATTGACCGCGATGCCTTGGCGCCAATAGGCGTCGTCCATCTCCGCCACCTGCCGTGCCCGGTAGAGCCCGGCGGAGGTGACGAGGAAATCGAGCGCGCCGAACCGCTCCTTCACCAGCGCCAGCGCGCGATCCGCATCCTGAGGATCGGCGGCATCCTGGCGGGTGGCCACGACACGCTTGCCGCTCGGGTCGAGCGTGCGGGCGAAGGCCTCCATTGCATCGGCATCGAGGTCGCTCAGCACGCAATTGGCCCCGAGCGCAAAGAAGGTCTGCGCGATCGCGCGCGAGATTCCACCATTGGCACCGGTGAGAAACAGGGTCTTGCCCGCAAAATCGAACATCTGGCGATCCGTGTCATCTGACGGCAGCTTCCGCCCTGGGGCGAAGCTGGGCGGGTGGCGCTCACGCCAGGCCGGCGTGAGCGAGGGCGGCGCTTCAGGTCAGCAGCCAGCCGCCGGCGACGTCCACCACCTGGCCGGTGACGAAGCTCGCCTGCTCGGAGGTCAGGAACAGGCAGGTGTCCGCCACATCCTCCGGCGATCCGAGCCGACGCAGCGGCGTCGCCATGCGGGCGGCCTCATTGGCCTCGGGCGCGGTGCCGCGCATCAGCGGTGTGTCGATGCGGCCCGGCGCCAGCGCATTTACGGTGATGCCGAGCAGGCCGAGTTCGCCCGCCAAATGCTTGGTGAAGCCGATGAGCGCGGCCTTCGAGGCGGCGTAATGCACCGCCACGATGTCGCAATAGGTGCGCCCCGCCACCGAAGAGACGTTGACGATGCGCCCGCGTCCCAAGTCCCGCATGCCCGGCAGCACCACGCGGGTGCAATTGAAGGCACCCGTGAGGTTCACGTCGATGACGCGCCGCCATTCGGCGGGGTCCATGGCGAAGGCGTCCACGCGGCGCTTGTCGGCCCCGCTCTTGGGCGAGATGCCGGCATTGTTCACCAGCACGTCGATGGGTCCGAGTGCCGCCGTCGCAGTCCCGATGGCGGCGGCGACCGCGTCATAATCCGCCACATCGGCGGCGACCGCGACCGCCGTCACGCCGCGCGCCTTGGCGCTGTCGGCGGCTTCCTGGGCGAGCGCGGGATCATGGTCCAGATAGGCGACGGCCGCCCCGGCATCGGCATGGGCATCGGCCATGGCGCGGCCGATGCCGCGCCCGGAACCCGTGACCAGAACGACGCGGCCGCGATGGCTGCCGGACTGCCCGCTCACTTGCCGGTCTCCAGCATGATCTTGCCGGAATGGGCACTCGATTCCATCAGTGCATGGGCAGCCTGCGCCTGCTCCAGCGGGAAGGTCGCATGAATGACCGGCCGCACCGCGCCGCTCTCCAGCAGCGGCCACACATCGCGCCGCAGATGATCGGCGATGGCCGCCTTCAGCGGCACCGAGCGGGCACGCAGGGTGGAGCCGGTGATGGTGAGGCGCCGCAGCATGACGGGCATCAGATCAATGTCCACCCGGCTCGGCTGCAGGAACGCGATCTGCACCAGCCGGCCCTCCAGCGCGAGCGCGGAGAGATTGCGGGCGATATAGGGGCCGCCGACCATGTCGAGGATCACGTCCACGCCCTTGCCGTCGGTGAGGCGCTTCACCTCGGCGACGAAATCGGCGGAGCGATAGTCGATGGCGGCATCCGCGCCCAGCGAGAGGCAGAAGTCGCACTTCTCCGGCGAGCCGGCGGTGGCGAACACGGTGGCGCCGGCATGCTTGGCGAGCTGGATCGCGGTCGAGCCGATGCCGCTCGACCCGCCATGGACGAGGATCGTCTCGCCTTTGGCCAGCCGGCCGCGGGTGAAGATGTTGTCATAGACCGTGTAATAGTTTTCCGGCAGCCCGGCGGCTTCCAGCAGGGAAAGCGGCTTGGGCACCGGCAGGCACAGGGGCGCCTCCGCCACGCAATATTCCGCATAGCCGCCGCTGATCACCAGGGCGCAGACCTCATCGCCGATCTTCGGCGACGTGACACCTTCGCCGAGCGCAACAACGCGCCCGCCGATCTCCAGGCCGGGGATCTCGGTCGCGCCCGGGGGCGGCGGATAGCCGCCTGCGCGCTGGAGGCAATCCGGGCGGTTCACGCCCGCAGCAACCACTTCCACAAGCACCTGGCCGGGACCCGGCGCCGGCACCGGCGCGGTCTCCACGCGAATCACGTCCGGCCCGCCCGACCCCTCGAAACGGATCTGGCGCATGGTGGTGGGCAAATCTGGCATGGGCGTCTTCCTCCGGGCGGCTCTTATCGAATGGCGGCCACCACAACTCGGACATGAAGTTAGCCATTTCCCACTTGTCAGGCAACTTGGTTATCTGCAAAGTTAGCGGGAAGGTCGCTCCCGAGCGGCCGCTGATGTCGTCGGCCTACGGCGCGTTTAGGAGGAAATGATGAGGAAGATTGCGCGGGCAGCGCTGGCTGCCGCTATGGTTCTGACAGCGGCGCCGCTTGCCGGCCTCGCACCCGCCGCCGCCCAGCAGAATATCAAGTTCGGCGCCCTCTATCCGTTCTCGGGCGGCCTCGCCCTGCTTGGCGACGAAAGCTTCCGCGGCCTGGAAATCGCCGTCGAGGAGCGCAATGCCGCCGGCGGAATCAACGGCAAGACCATCACCCTCGTCAAGGGTGACGCGGTGGACCCCAACCAGGCCGTGGGCGAAGCCCGGCGCTTGACCTCGGTGGACAATGTCTCCGCCATTTTCGGCACCTATTCCTCGTCCCTGTCGCTCGCGGCGACCCAGGTGGCGGAGCTCGCGGGCGTGCCGTATTTCGAGCTCGGCGCGGTCTCGGACCCGATCACCGAGCGCGGCTTCAAGAACGTGTTCCGCACCAATGCGACCGCCAAGGACTTCTCGGTCCGCATGGTCGATTCGATCCCCGATGCCATCGCGCCGGCCCTCGGCAAGAAGCCGGAAGAGCTGAAGATCGGCATCATCTACGAGGATTCGCTCTACGGCCAGACCATGTCGGGCTATCAGAAGTCCCGTGCCGCCGAGAAGAAGCTGAACGTCGTCGAGACCCTGCCCTATTCCGCCAAGTCGGTTGACCTCACCCCGGTGATCCTGCGCCTGAAGAGCGCCGGCGTGGACGTGGTGCTCCAGACCTCCTACCAGAACGACACCGTGCTGTTCTTCCGCCAGATGAAGGACCAGGGCTTCAAGCCCAAGGCGGTGATCGGCGCCGGCGGCGGCTATTCGCTGCGCGATACGGTGGCGGCGGTCGGGCCGGAGAATATGGAAGGCGCGCTGGACGTGGATTTCACCCAGTATCGCACCAATCCCAAGGCGGCCCCGGGCATCGAGCAGTTCGTGACCAAGTACAAGGCCAAGTACGGCACGGACCCGCGCTCCGGCCACAGCCTCGCCAATTACATGGGCGCCAAGGTGTTCTTCGACGCCATCGCCGCGTCCAAGGATCTCACCGCCGACAACATCCGCGCCCAGGTGCTGAAGGTGGACCTGCCCGTCGGCAGCACCGCCACCGGCTGGGGCGCCAAATTCTCCGAACAGGGCCAGAACACCCGCGCCCTCCCCTTCCTGATGCAGTGGCAGGGTGGCGAACTCGTCACCGTGTTCCCGGAAGACGCCGCCGTCGCCAAGATGAAGGTCGGCGTCGGCACCAACTGAGCCTCCCGGCTTGCACCTTGCGGCCGCCGCCCCAAAGCGGCGGCCGTTTTTCAAGAAGACGCCGTCGGCCATCCCCCTCAGGGGCAGCCGACGCTCGCCGTGCCGTTGCCCACGGCGCTTTCCGCCCGCCCCGTCCGCCTGGAGTCCGCGCGATGGACGTTTTTATTCAGCTCCTGATCAACGGCATTCTGCTGGGCAGCATGTACGCGATCATCAGCGTTGGCCTGACCCTCATCTTCGGCATCGTCCGGGTGGTGAACTTCGCCCATGGCGAGTTCCTGATGGTCGGCATGTACGGCGCCTATCTGCTCGCCGCGAAATTCGGCCTGCATCCTTATGTGTCCGCCATTCCCATCGTGCTGCTGCTGTTCGCCTTCGGCGCCCTCGTGCAGCGCTTCATCATCCAGCCGCTGCTGTCCGCCGAAGAGCATATCCAGATCTTCGCCACGGTCGGACTGTCCACCGCGCTGATGAACCTCGCGCTGATGATCTTCGGCGCCGACCTGTATTCGGTGCCCCCCTCGGTGGTGCAGCATTCCATCAACGTCGGCGGCTTCACCCTCGTGATCGGCCAGATCGTGATGTTCGTGTGCGCCCTGGCGCTGGTTGCGGGCCTGCATCTGTTCATGCAATCCACGCCGCTCGGCCGCGCCATCCGCGCCACGGCGCAGAACCGCAATGCGGCCCTGCTGATGGGCGTGCGGGTCGACCGCATCTATGTCATCGCCTTCGGCCTCGGCGCCGCCTGCGTGGGCCTTGCCAGCGCGCTGGTGATGCCGCTCTACCCCGTGACGCCCACCATCGGCACCTATTTCGTGCTGACCGCCTTCGTGGTGGTGGTGCTCGGCGGCATGCGCTCGATGTACGGCGCCTTCTTCGGCGCCATGATCATCGGCATCGTGGATAGTCTTTCGGGATATTACATCGCGCCGGACCTCAAGGAGGTCGTCTATTTCGTGATCTTCATCCTGATCTTGATCTTCAAGCCGACCGGCCTGTTCGGCCTCGGCCGCGGGACGGAGTGATCCCATGACCGTGAAAGCCACCTCCGCCCCGGCCGCCCACCAGAAGGGCCCTGGCCTGCTCTCCGCCCTCACCAACCCGCGCGTCTATTGCGCGCTGATCGCGCTGGCGCTCATCCTCATCATTCCGCTGGCCTCCGGCTCGCCGTTCGTGGTGCACGTGTTCGTCACCATCTGCGTGTTCGCCGCGCTCTCCACCGCCTGGAACATCGTCGGCGGCTATGCCGGCCAGCTCTCGCTCGGCCACATGGTGTTCTACGGCATCGGCGGCTATACGACCGCGCTGCTGATCACCCATTTCGGCCTCACGCCCTGGCTCGGCATGCTGGTGGGCGCGGCTCTGGCGGCGATCGTCGGGCTGGCCATCGGCTATCCCTGCTTCCGCCTGCGCGGCCCGTTCTTCTCGCTCGCCACCATCGCGTTCCTGGAAGTGGTGCGGCTGCTGTCGATCCATTTCCACGAGGTCACCGGCGGCTCGGCGGGCCTGATCGTGCCGCTGAAGCTCGGCTGGACATGGATGATCTTCCGCGACAAGATCAATTATCTTTACATCGCCTTCGGCCTGCTTCTGCTGTGCATCGCGGTGTCCTATTTGATCCGCAATTCGCGCCTCGGCTTCTATCTGACGGCGGTGCGCGAGCGCGATCCGGCGGCCCTGGCGGCGGGCGTCAACAATACCGCGGTGAAGCTCCAGGCGATCGCCATCTCGGCGGCGCTGACGGCGCTCGTCGGCGCGTTCCACGCCATGTACATGACGTTCCTCGAACCGGCGACCATGTTCTCGCTGGCCACCTCCATCGAGATCGCCATGTTCTCGCTCATCGGCGGGCTCGGCACGGTGGCGGGTCCCCTGCTCGGCACGGTGCTGGTGGTGCCGCTGGCGGAACTGGCGCGCGGCTGGCTCGGCGCCTCGGCGAACGGCCTGCACGGCTTCGTCTACGGCACGGTGCTGGTGATCATCACCCTCACCTTGCCCGGCGGCCTGGTGGGCACGTTCGGCAAGCGCGTCGGCCGCTGGATCGACGCTTTGCCCGGCGGCGGCCGCGCGATCCCGGTGCGCGAGGCGCCCGCGCTCACCGCCATCACCGGCACGCCCGGCGAGCCGATCCTGATCGCGAAAAACCTGATGAAGACCTTCGGCGGCCTGATCGCCACCGACAATATCTCGCTCACCCTCAAGCGCGGCGAGATTCTCGGCATCATCGGGCCGAACGGCGCCGGCAAGACCACCTTCTTCAACCAGCTCTCCGGCTTCCTGTGGCCGAACTCCGGCACCGTCTCGATCATCGGGCCCGACGGGGTGGCCGTGACCCCCAAGAGCGCCGACGGCTTCGCCCGCATGGGCATCGGCCGCACGTTCCAGATCGTCCAGCCGTTCGGCAAGCTCACCGTGCTGGAGAACATCATGATCGGCGCCTTCCTGCGCCATCCCAAGGTGGAGGACGCGCGCGCCGCCGCCCTGCGGGTGGCGAAGGTGGTGGGGCTCGACGACGTGAAGGATGTCGAGGCCGGCACCTTGCCCATCGGCGGCCTCAAGCGCCTGGAAGTGGCGCGCACGCTCGCCACCGAGCCCAACATCCTGCTGCTGGACGAAGTGATGGCCGGCCAGAGCCAGGCCGATACCCAGCGCATGGTGCAGCTCATCCGCACCATCCGCGACCACGGCGTCACCGTGGTCGCCATCGAACACAACATGCAGGCCATCATGAGCCTGTCGGACCGGATCGCGGTGATCGATTCCGGCAAGCTGATCGCGGAGGGCCCGCCGCAAGACGTGGTGCGCGACCGCCGCGTGATCGAAGCCTATCTCGGGGAGGATTATGCCGATGCTCAAGGTCTCTGAGATTTCGGCCGGCTACGGCCGCACAATCATCCTTGAGGACGTCTCGATCCGCGTCGGGCGCGGGGAGGTGGTCACCATCATCGGCGCCAACGGCGCCGGCAAGACCACCCTGCTGCGCGCCATCTCGGGCCTCGTGAAGCCGGGGCGGGGCGAGATCACCTTCGACGGCCAGCGCATCGACAAGCTCGACCCGGCGGAGATCGTCGGACGCGGCCTCGTCATGGTGCCCGAGGCGCGCCAGCTGTTCCCGGTCATGACCGTGAAGGACAATGTGCTGATGGGCTGCTACCACCCGAAGGCCCGCGCCGGCGCCGCCCAGCGGTTCGAGGAGGTGCTGGACATCTTCCCCCGGGTGCGCGAGCGCCTTAGCCAGCTGGCCGGCTCGCTCTCCGGCGGCGAGCAGCAGATGGTGGCGATCGCCCGCGGCCTGATGGCGGCGCCGAAGCTGCTGATGCTGGACGAACCTTCGCTCGGCCTTGCCCCCATCATCGTGCAGCAGATGTTCGATGTGCTGGACCGCATCTGCAAGATGGGCACGACGGTGCTGCTGGTGGAACAGAAGGCCTTCCACGCGCTGAAGATCGCCGACCGCGCCTATGTGATCGAGAACGGCCATATCGCCATCGAGAACACCGGCCCCGGCCTGCTCGCCGATCCGCACATCAAGACCGTCTATCTCGGTATTTGAACCCTCGGAATCCTTGCCATGCTGCATAAGAACTTCATTGCCGGCGACTGGGTCGAAGGCACGCGGGTCAACCGCAACATCAACCCGTCCAACCTCGATGATCTCGTCGGCGAATACGCGCTCGCCGACGCCGCGCAGGCGCAGGCGGCCATCGATGCGGCCTTTACCGCCTTCCCGGCGTGGGCCGCCGCGAGCCCGGAACTGCGCGCCGATGCGCTCGACCGCATCGGCACCGAGATCCTCGCCCGCAAGGAGGAACTCGGCACGCTGCTGTCCCGCGAGGAAGGCAAGACCCTGGCCGAGGGCATCGGCGAAGCGACGCGCGCGGGCCGCGTGTTCAAGTTCTTTTCGGGCGAGGCGCTGCGCCTCACCGGCGACAAGCTCGCATCCGTGCGGCCGGGCGTGGAAGTGGAGATCACCCGCGAGCCGGAGGGCGTGGTCGGCCTGATCACGCCCTGGAATTTCCCCATCGCCATTCCCGCCTGGAAGATCGCGCCCGCACTCGCCTACGGAAATTGCGTGGTGTTCAAGCCGGCGGAGCTGGTGCCCGGCTCGGCCTGGGCGCTGGCGGAAATCATCGCCCGCTCCGGCCTGCCGGAAGGCGTGTTCAATCTTGTGATGGGCCCCGGCTCCCAGGTGGGCAACGCGCTGGTGAATTCGCCCAAGGTGCGCGCCATCTCCTTCACCGGCTCGGTGCCGGTGGGCCGCCGCATCGCCGGCGACCTGGTGGCGCGCGGCGCCAAGTTCCAGCTGGAAATGGGCGGCAAGAACCCGCTCGTCGTGCTCGATGACGCGGACCTGAAGACCGCCGTGGAAGCCGCGGTGAACGGCGCCTTCTATTCCACAGGCCAGCGCTGCACCGCCTCCTCGCGCCTGATCGTTGAGAGCGAGATCCACGACCGCTTCGTCGCCGCCTTGTCCGAGCGCCTCGCGGCCCTGACGGTGGACGACGCGCTGAAAGCCGGCACCGACATCGGCCCCGTGGTGAGCCAGGACCAGCTCGAGCAGGACCTGGACTATGTGGGCATCGGCAAGGCCGAGGGCGCCAAGGTGATCGGCGGCGAGCGCCTGGAGCGCGGCACGCCGGGCTATTACATGGCCCCGGCGCTGATGACCGAGACCGACAATGCCATGCGCATCAACCGCGAGGAGATCTTCGGACCGGTCGCGAGCGTGATCCGCGTGCGCGATTATGAGGAAGCCATCGCGGTGGCCAACGACACCGAGTTTGGCCTCTCCTCGGGCATCTGCACCACTTCGCTCAAGCATGCGAGCGATTTCCGCCGCCGCTCCCAGGCCGGAATGGTGATGGTGAACCTCGCCACCGCGGGCGTGGATTATCACGCCCCGTTTGGCGGCCGGAAGGGCTCGTCCTACGGTCCGCGCGAGCAGGGCGCCTATGCCCGCGAATTCTACACGGCGGTGAAGACCGCCTACACCCTGGCGGGATGACATGACTCAAATCACCGGACACACGCGCCTCTTCGGCATCCTGGCCGATCCCATCCAACAGGTGAAAACCCCCCAGGCGCTCAACGCCCTGATGCAGCGGGTCGGCTATGACGGGGTGCTGGTGCCCCTGCATGCCGGCTCCGACGACCTCGCCACCGTGGTCGCCGGCTTGCGGCTGCTGCGCAATCTCGGCGGGCTCATCGTCACCGTGCCGCACAAGACCGCCATGGTCGATCTGTGCGACGAGGTGAGCGAGAGCGCGCGCCTGATCGGCGCCGTCAACACCATTCGCCGCGAGGCAGACGGACGGCTGGTGGGCGAGATGCTGGACGGGCACGGCTTCGTCGCCGGCCTGCGCCAGAACGGCATTGAGCCGGAGGACCGCAGCGCCTATCTGGCCGGCGCCGGCGGGGCGGCGAACGCCATCGCCTTCGCTTTGGCCCAGGCGGGCATCTCGCGCCTCACCATCGCCAACCGCACGCGCGTCAAGGCGGAAGACCTCGCGGGGCGGCTCGCCGGTCCGTTCCCGGACCTTCAGGTGGACATCGGCACGCCCGACCCGTCCGGCCACGACCTGGTGGTGAACGCCACCTCGCTCGGCCTGAAGGAGGGCGACCCGCTGCCACTCGACGTCGCCTGCCTGACGCCCGACCAGACGGTGGCCGAAATCATCATGCAGCCCGTGACCACGGCGCTGCTGGCCGCGGCGCAGGCGCGCGGCTGCCGCATCCAGCCCGGCCAGCCGATGCTGGATTGCCAGCTCGAGCTGATGTCCCGCTTCGTCGGCATGCAGTCGTGAACGCGCAGCCCGCATCCGCCCCGCGCGCCGCCGGCCTGCTGGAAGGGCGCTGCGCGCTCGTCACCGGCGGCGCCTCCGGCATCGGCCTTGCCGTGAGCCGGGCGCTGCGGGCCGAGGGCGCCCGCCTGGTGCTGCTCGATCCCGACCCCCGGGCCGGGGCCGTGGCGGCGGAGCTGGGCGACAGCCTCTGCGTGTCGGGCTCCGTGACCAGCCGCGCCGACGTGGCGCGCGCCTGCGACGCGGCGGAGGAACTCGGCGGGCTCGACATCGTGCTCGCCAATGCCGGAATTTCCTCCAACCAGCCGACCCTCGACGTCACGGATGCCGACTGGCAGCGGGTGATGGACATCAACCTCACCGGCGTCTTTCTCACCGCGCAGGAAGCGGGCCGGCGGATGCTGGAACGCGGGCGCGGCGCGATCCTGCTCATGGCGTCCATGTATGGCGTCGTCGCCGCGCCGGAACGCATCGGCTACTGCGTCTCCAAGGCCGGCGTCGTCATGATGGCGAAGGCGCTGGCGGTGGAATGGGCGGCGCGCGGCGTGCGCGTGAACGCCATCGCCCCCGGCTATGTGCGCACGCCGTTCCTGGACGATCTCGCCGCGCGCGGCCGGCTCGACCTCGACCGCCTGGAAAAGCGCACCCCCATCGGCCGGCTGATCACGCCCGACGAGGTGGCGCAGGCGGCGGTGTTCCTTGCCAGCGACCACGCCGGCGCCATCACCGGGCAGGTGCTCGGCGTCGACGGCGGCTGGGCCGCCTACGGATATCTCTAGAGATTTGGACGCAGAGAACGGCCCGACCGGCCGGTCTTGAGGAGAATGACAATGCCGGACCGCATCGAGCTGCAAGCCGCGGCGCCCTGGATCGAGCTGCGCACCACCGAAGCCGACTGGCAGCAGACAGACCCCAAGCTTCTGGGCGAACTCCTCACCCAGATGAACCTCATCCGCGCCTTCGAGGAAACGGTGCTGGAACTGGCCGGCGAAGGCTTGGTGCACGGCCCGGCGCATTCCTCGGTCGGCCAGGAAGGCGGCGCCGCCGGCTCCATCGTCGGTCTGCGGCCGGGCGACCAGGTGAACGGCTCGCATCGCGGCCATCACCAGTTCCTCGCGAAAGCCCTCGCCTATATCGCCCCCGGCATCGACCCGAAGGCGGATTTCCCGGAAGGCACCGAGCCGCTGCTCTACCAGTCGCTGGCCGAGATCCTCGGGCTGGAGCCGGGCTTCGGCCACGGACGCGGAGGCTCCATGCACCTGCGCTGGGGGGAAGCCGGCGCCATCGGCACGAATGCCATCGTCGGCGGCGGCGTGCCGCTCGCGGCGGGCGCGGCCATGGCCCACAAGCTCGCCGGCACGGGCGATGTGGCCATCACCTATTTCGGCGACGGCGCGGTGAACATTGGCGCGGTGCTGGAAACCATGAATCTGGCCGCCGCCTGGAACCTGCCGCTGCTGTTCTTCATCGAGAACAACGGCTATGCGGTCGCGACGACCGTGGCCGAGGCGACGCGCGACCCGCGCCTGTCCGGTCGCGGCCCCGGCTTCGGCATTCCCTCCTGGCGGGTGGACGGCATGGACCCCCTGGCGGTCCATCTCGCGACCCAGGAGGCCCTTGCCGTCATGCGCTCGGGCCAGGGCCCGGCGGTGATCGAGGCCGAGGTCTATCGCTATTTCCACCAGAACGGCCCCTTGCCCGGCTCGGCCTTCGGCTATCGCACGAAGGAGGAGGAAGCCTCCTGGCGCGCCCGCGATCCCATCGACCGCACCGGCCGCGCGCTGGTGAAGCGGGGCGAACTGAGCCAGGGTGATCTGGAGTCGCTGCGCGAGCGCTGCAAGGCGCTGATGGGCGATGTCGCCGCCCGGCTCGTGGAGCCGGACGGTAACCGGCGGCGGATAAAGGCCGCGCTCTGGCCCGACGTCGGCTTCGTGGATACCGGCATTCGCGGCGACCTCTCCGAGCTGAAGGACAAGCGCGCGGAAGAGGCTTCAACCTTCGCCGGCCCCACCACCGAGCGCAAGTTCGTGGACGCCATCGCCGACGTGCTTCACCGCCGCTTCGACACCGACGAAAAGCTGGTGATCATGGGCGAGGACATCCATCGCCTGAAGGGCGGAACCAATGGCGCCACCCGCGGCCTTGCCGCCGCCTTTCCCGGCCGTGTATTCGGCACCCCCATCAGCGAGGGCGCATTCGCCGGCCTCGCAGGAGGGCTTGCCATGGACGGACGTTACCGGCCGATCATCGAATTCATGTATCCCGACTTCATGTGGGTCGCCGCCGACCAGGTGTTCAACCAGATCGGCAAGGCGCGCCACATGTTCGGCGCCGACGTGGACGTGCCGCTGGTGCTGCGCACCAAGATCGCCATGGGCACCGGCTACGGCTCCCAGCATTCGCTGGACCCGGCGGGCGTGTTCGCCACCTCGCCCGGCTGGCGCATCGTCGCCCCCTCGACCCCGTTCGATTATGTGGGCCTCATGAATGCGGCCCTGGCCTGCAACGACCCCGTGCTCGTCATCGAACATGTGGATCTCTACCAGACCATGGGCGCGATCCCGGCCGCGGACCTCGACTACATCATCCCGCTCGGCACGGCGCGCGTGGTGCGGGAAGGCAGCGACCTGACCATCCTCACCTATTCGGCCATGGTGGCGCGCAGCCAGGAGGCGGTCGAGCAACTCGGCGTCGATGCCGAGATCATCGACCTGCGCACCCTCGACCGGGCCTCGCTCGATTGGGACACGATCGGCGAGAGCATCCGCAAGACCAACAATGTGCTGATCGTCGAGCAGGGGTCGGTGGGCACCTCCTATGGCAGCTTCCTCGCCGATGAGATCCAGCGCCGCTACATGGACTGGCTGGACCAGCCGATCCAGCGCGTCACTGGCAAGGAAGCCTCGCCCACCATCTCCAAGGTGCTGGAGCGCGCCGCCTATGCCGGCACGCCGGAAGTGATGGACGGGCTCGCGCTTGCCATGGCCGCGCGCGGCACGCCGCTTTCCCCGACCGCATTGGCGCAGGCCGCATCATGAGCGGCGCGAACGACACCCACGCCGCGCTGCTGACGCGCCTTTCGCAGATCGTCGGCCCCGCCGGGCTCATCACCGGCGAAGCCGACATGGAACTCTACGCCATCGACTGGCGCCGGCAATTCCCCGGCAAACCCCTGTGCGTGGTCCGCCCGGCCTCCACCGCCGAGGTCTCCCAGATCGTGCGCGCCTGCGCCGAGGCGGGGGCGGCGCTCGTGCCCCAGGGCGGCAATACCGGCCTTGCGGCCGGCGCGGTGCCCGATGCCTCGGGAGCCCAGGTGGTGCTCTCCCTCACCCGCATGAACGCCATCCGTGGGCTCGACCCGATCGGCATGACGATCGAGGCGGAGGCCGGCTGCATCCTCAAGGTGGCGCAGGACGCCGCCGCAGAGGCCGGGCGCCTGCTGCCGGTGAGTCTGGCGGCGGAAGGCTCCGCCACCATCGGCGGCATCGTCTCCACCAATGCCGGCGGGGTGAACGTGCTGCGCTACGGCATGACCCGCGCGCTGGTGCTGGGCCTGGAAGTGGTGCTGGCCGACGGCACCATCGTCAACGGCATGCGGCGCCTGCGCAAGGACAATGCCGGCTACGACTGGAAGCAGATCTTCATCGGCAGCGAGGGCACGCTCGGCATCGTCACCGCTGCCATCCTGCGCCTCGTCCCGCGCCCCAAGCACACGGTGACGGCGCTGCTGAGCGTCCCCTCGCCGGCCGCCGCTCTGCACCTGCTGGAGCTGGCCCAGGACGAACTGGGCGATTCCATCTCCGCCTTCGAGCTGATCTCCGCCCAATCCTTCGATCTGGTGCGCCGCCATGCCGGGCTGACGCCGCCGATCGCCGCCGGCGACTGGTTCGTCCTCATTGAGGCGGGGGCGAGCCTTTCCGGACTGCGCGAAGCGGCGGAAGCGGCGCTCTCCGCCGCCCTGGAACAGGAAATCGCGCTCGACGGGGTGGTGGCGGAATCCGGCGCCCAGGCGGCCCAGCTCTGGGCGCTGCGCGAGCACATCTCGGAAGGCGAGGCGCGCGAGGGCAAGAGCCTGAAGCACGACGTCTCCGTGCCCACCACCGACATTCCCGCCTTTCTCCACGCCGCCGACGCGGCGCTGGCAGCTGGGGCGCCGGGGGCGCGGGCGAACGTGTTCGGCCATGTGGGCGACGGCAACCTGCACTACAACGTGCTGGTGGACGCCAGCCACGACGGCGCCGCCATCAACCGCCTCGTGCACGACGTGGTCGCCAGCTTCGGCGGGTCCATCTCGGCCGAGCACGGCATCGGCCAGTATCGGGTGGAGGAGCTGTTGCGCCGCCGCTCGGCGGAAGAGACGGCGCTGTGCGCGACCCTCAAAGCCGCCCTCGATCCGCACCAGCGGCTCAATCCCGGAAAGGTCCTGCCCGTCCGCGCGCCCTGAGCGCGGACGGGTCGGCCGCCAAGAAGAGACCCCGAAGGGGATGGCATGGAAACGTTCGACTACATCATCGTCGGAGGCGGCACCGCCGGGTGCATCCTCGCCGCGCGCCTCTCGGAAGATCCCAAGCGCAGCGTGCTGCTGCTTGAGGCGGGAGGGCCGGACAACGGCTTCTGGATTCCCATCCCCGCCGGCTTCTCCAAGCTCCTGAGCGGCGCCGCGTTCAACTGGCGCTTCACCACCGAGAAGGAAGAGAACACCGGAAACCGCGAGATCGTGGTGCCGCGCGGCAAGGGCCTCGGCGGCTCCACGCTGATCAACGGCATGATCTTCGTGCGCGGCCAGCCGCAGGATTACGACGGCTGGGCCCAGCGCGGCGCCACCGGCTGGAGCGCGGCCGACGTGCTGCCCTATTTCCAGAAGATGGAGACCTTCGTCGCGCCGGGCGCCGACCCCTCGCGCGGCACCTCGGGGCCGCTCAACATCGTGCGGGTGGCCGAGCGGCCGGTGCTTTCGGAAGCCTTCATCGCGGCCGCCGAGGAAGCCGGCTATTCCCGCAACCCGGACTATAACGGCCCCGACCAGGAAGGCTTCGGCTATTATCAGGTCAACCAGAAGGACGGCCGCCGCTGGACCGTGGTGGACGCCTATCTGCGCCCCGCGCTCGGCCGGCCGAACCTGAAGGTGGTCACCCACGCCCATGCGCTGAAGCTGGATTTCGAGGGCCGCCGGGCCACCGGCGTGCGCTATCGGCACGCAGGACAGGACGTGGTGGCGCGGGCACGCGGCGAAATCCTCCTCACCGCCGGCGCGGTGCAATCGCCGCAATTGCTGGAGCTTTCCGGCATCGGCCATCCCGACACGCTCAAAGCCGCCGGCCTGCCCGTGTTCCATGCGCTGAGCGGAGTCGGCAATAATTATCGCGACCATTTCGCCACCCGCATGAACTGGCGGGTGAAGCTGCCCATTACCCTCAACGAGCAGACGCGCGGCCTGAAGCTCGCCCGCGCGGTGGCGCAATATTTCCTCACCCGCAAGGGCATCCTCACCCTCGGCACCGGGCTTGCCCATGGCTTCGTGAAGACCCGGCCGGAGCTAGAGACGCCCGACATCCAGTATTTCTTCATGCACGCGAGCTATGCCAACGCCGCCGACCGGGCGCTGGACCATCTGCCGGGCATGACCATCGGCGTCACCCAATTGCGCCCGCAATCCATCGGCTCGATCCACGTGAAGTCGGCGGACCCGTTCGCCCAGCCCTCCATCCGCCCGAACTTCCTGGCGGTGCAGGAGGATTGCGACAGCCTGGTGGGCGGCATGAAGATCGCCCGCGCCATCGTCGCGCAGGCGGCCATGGACCCCTATCGCGCCTATGAGATGAACCCCGGCCCGGACGTGCAGAGCGACGCGCAATGGCTCAATTTCGCCCGCACCACGGGACAGACCATCTATCACCCCATCGGCACCTGCGCGATGGGCACCGGCCCCGCCGCCGTGGTGGATCCGCGCCTGAAGGTGCACGGGCTCGACGGCCTGCGGGTGGTGGATGCCTCGATCATGCCCACCATCGTCTCGGCCAATACCCAGGCGGCGGTGATGATGATCGCGGAAAAGGCCGCCGATCTGATCAAGGCCGACGCGAAGGGGTGAGCCCCGGCACGGATTGAGCCGGGGCCGCGACATCCGCTAGGGTGGGCCAATTCCTTCCCGGTGCGGCATGGATACGATCTGGCTCGAAGACTTCCTGGCGCTGCTGGACGAAGGCGGCTTTTCCCGGGCCGCGCAGAAGCGCGCGGTCAGCCAGTCGGCCTTCAGCCGGCGCATCCGCGCGCTGGAGGATTGGGTCGGCGTGCCGCTCATCGAGCGCACCACCCATTCGGTGCGCCCGACGGCGGCGGGCGAACGCCTGCGCCCGGTTGCGGAAGAGGCGCTGCGGCGCCTTCACCAGGGCCGGCACGAGGCGCTCGCCGCCGCCCAGGCAAGCGGCGCCACCATCCGCTTCGCCGCGACCCATGTGCTCTCGCTCACCTTTTTCCCGCCCTGGCTGCGCGATCTGGAAGCACGGCTCTCTTCCCCCGCCACGTTCGAACTCGCCGCCGACCATATGGACGCCTGCGAGACCCTGATGGTGGAAGGCAAGGCCCATCTGCTCTTGTGCCACCACCACCCGGCGGCACGCACGCGGCTGGAGGCGCCGGCGTTTCTCTCCACGACCATCGGCGAAGACCGGCTGGTGCCGGTGGGCACGCCGGCGCGCGTGCGGGTGGGCGGGCCTTATCTCGCCTATGCTCCCACCTCCGGCATGGGGCGCATCCTCGCCGCCTCCGGCCACGCGCGCGAAGCCGGCGGGGAACCCGCCTTCACCTCCCACCTGGCGGGCGTGCTCGCGACGCTGGCGCGGGACGGACGCGGCATCGCCTGGGTTCCGCTCAGCCTCGTCGCCGACGATCTGGACGCGGAGCGCCTCACCCGCGCCGGCAGTGCCGAGGATCAGGTGGCCATGGACATCCGCCTGTTCCGCCCCCGCGCGCGCCAGAATGCGGCGGTCGAAGCCTTATGGGCGGCGGTCACGGAACGGCCGCCGCAGGAGTCGCCGGCTGTTTCGCCTCGATTAGAAACTGCCATTGCGGCGGGAACGTTACCAAGACGTCCTGCCGCCCGATGAGATGCGCGTAGCCGCGCCAGTTGCTGGCGAAATCGGCCGGCTCGCGGGGCAGAATAGGGATCTGCGCAGCTAGGAACAGCATGCGCAACAGGAGGATCACGGCGACGGCCTTCACCCAACGATTTACATCGTCGAATATCAGCGACGCAAAGCTGAAAGCCGTAAGCACTGCCGGTATATAAAAGTACCGATCCCCATTCAGAGAGACGAACGCGTCCTTTGTATTTAAGAATTTAATTAAGACAGATGCAAATGTAGCAAATATCATAAAAATTAATCCCGTCCTAAGCCCCTTCTGACGGCCATAAAATAATCCCCATATGATGAGACCGAAAAAAACAAAACTCCAAACGCCAATCTGACGAGAAATCGGCTCAACCCAGCGTAGTAAAATCTGCACCGATGTTCTGATAATATGAGTCTCGCCATGAGGAGAGACAATTACGTTCTGAGTTGCGATGAAATAAAGTTGAACCAAGGCTCCACACAAGGCGATCAAAACCAAAATCGCGCCGAACCCGTCGCGGGTGCGAAACGCGTGAGCGGCGCGGCAAGCCCAGAGCGGCGCCGACACGAGCATGAAGGGACCGGTCAGCGCTGTCGCAAGCACAAAGGCGAGTTGGTTGCCCCTGACGAACCGGGACGACGGGACGGGTCCGAGCGCCAGCATCGGCAAGGCGCACGCCATGACCCATTGCAGATTGGTCGGGGTCGCCCACACCTCTCCGGAATGGGGCATCAACGCCAGAAGCATTCCGAAGACGACCCCCTGCGCCCGCGCGCCCGACGACACGGAAAGGACGGCCGCCGTCCATGCCGACATCAGAAGGCTGGCGTAAACATAAAAGGCCGGATGGACCTTATAGGGGAAAAGTTCCGCCAGGGCGGCAATCAACCGCGGAATGAAATTGAGATAGCCGGAATATGGAGTGAGTAAAGGGTCGAAAAACGAATTCCGATAAGCAGAAAACCAGAAAATCGGCAAATCCTCGGCCCAGAAACTGGGATGAACCAAATATATATTGACCCTGAACACCATAATTACGAAAAAAAGAAACGCTGTCCCAAAAAACACGGAAACATCGCCCACGTCGACACGCTGCACCGACCGCATCATCGCTGCCTGCCCCAGATATAGTCGCATCGTCGCCCGCCTTCCACGCAAGGCAGATATCATAAGGGCCGACGCGGCAAAATCGCTCCCGCGCGGCCCGGCCCGAGGGCGGCGCGTTGAACTTGCGCGCGCACGGGCGCAGAACGGGACATCGCCGCGCAAGGATCATTCATGCTCCCATCCGATATCGAGGACCGCAAAGCCCGCGCCCGTGCCTGGTTCGAGGACTTGCAGGGCCGCATCATCGCCGCCTTCGAGACGCTGGAGGACGAGGCCCCCGCCGCCCTCTATGCCGGATCGGCCGCGCGCTTCGAGCGTGCGCCATGGGATCGCACCGACCATAGCGGCGCGCCGGGCGGCGGCGGAACCATGGCGATGATGCGCGGCCGCCTGTTCGAGAAGGTCGGCGTGCACACCTCCACCGTGTTCGGCGAATTCGCCCCCGAATTCCGCGCCCAGATCCCCGGCGCGGCGGAGGATCCGCGCTTCTGGGCCTCGGGCATCTCGCTGATCGCGCACATGAGGAATCCCCATGTGCCGGCCGTGCACATGAACACGCGCTTCGTCGTCACCACCAAGAGCTGGTTCGGCGGCGGCGCGGACCTCACGCCAGTGCTGGACCGCCGCCGTACCCAGGACGATCCCGATACGCTCGCCTTCCATGCGGCGATGGAAGCCGCGTGCGCGCCGCATGCGGTCGCGGACTACGCCCGGCTGAAGGCGTGGTGCGAGGAATATTTCTTCCTCAAGCACCGCAATGAGCCGCGCGGCATCGGCGGCATCTTCTACGATTGGCTGGACAGCAGCGATTTTAACGCCGACTTCGCCTTTACCCAGGATGTGGGCCGCGCCTTCCTGGACATCTATCCGCGCCTTGTGCGGGCCAATTTCGATAAGCCCTGGACCAAGGACGACCGGGAGGAACAGCTGGTCCGGCGCGGGCGCTATGTGGAATTCAACCTGCTGTATGATCGCGGCACCATCTTCGGCCTCAAGACGGGCGGCAATGTCGCCTCCATCCTCTCCTCCATGCCGCCGGAGGTAAAATGGCCCTAAAATGCGCTTTGCGCCGCTTCGCCCCGGCTGTGTGATGGCACTGTCATAGAAGGCGTTTAGGCGGGAAGCATCTGTTGAGGAGATGCTGCAATGGCCTTCGCGCCCGGTGAAATCGTTCAACTCAAGTCCGGCAGCCCGGCCTTGACCGTCATCGCCGTGGAAGGCGAGACCGTCGAAGTGTTGTGGTTCGCCGAGGAAGTGGTCGAATTCCGGACCCAGAAGCTTCCCGCCGTCGCCCTCGACGCGCTGGAGATTGAGGAATTCGACCTCGACGAAGACGAAGAAGAAGACGAGGAAGACTGATCTTCGCCTCGCGCTCTTCGCCCGGCAGGTCGGCTCGCGCCGGTTTAGATCGTCTGCACGCTCAACATGAAGGCCCTTCCCCGGAAGGGCCTTTGCCGTTTCAGGGCTGCGCCAGCGCCGCAAGCGCGCGCAGGCGCCCCGCGTCGGTTGGAAAATCCGCGGCGATCCAGGCTTCTTCCATGCGCGCCAGCGCTGCGCCGAGCGCCGGGCCGGGCGTGAAGCCCTTCGCGATGAGATCGGCGGCGGAGAACGGCGCGGCCGGCACCGCCCAGGCGCGGGCCAGATCCAGCAGCGCCGCCACCGCCTCGACCCCGCCGGCGCCGCGCGCCGCACCCACCAGAAGCCGATCCTCGAACGCCGCGCGTCCGTGCCGGTAGATCGCCGCGCGGGCCTGCCGCGCATCCATTGCCGCGCCCGACGCCCCCGCCATGCCCTGGAGCCGTTGGAACGCCGCGTTGGACAGGCGCAGCCGCGCGCGCAGCCGCGCTGCATCTTCCAGGATGCGCACGGCGAGAACCCCGAGCCGGCGCACGGCGTCGGGCGGCAGGCCAAGGTCCGCGTCCAATGCCGCGAGGCGCTCGAAGGAAGTAAGATCCGGCACGCCGCCCAGGATCGTCGGCAGGAACCCGGTTTCGCCCATCAGCCGCACGGTCGGCGCGGCGCCTTGGACGACCAGAAGCTTGAGCAATTCGCTTCCCACCCGCTCGCGCGACAGGCGCAGGATGCCGGCCCGCAGGCGGATGGCGGCGGTGAGTGCCGCCGCATCCATGGGCCCGCGGCCATAAGCGGCGTGGAAACGGAACAGGCGCATGATGCGCAGATGGTCTTCGCGAATGCGCGTCTCCGCATCCCCGATGAATCGCACCCGGCCCGCCCGCAGATCGGCGAGCCCGTCCACCAGATCGATCACCCGCCCCTGCGCGTCGGCATAAAGCGCGTTCATGGTGAAGTCGCGCCGCGCGGCGTCGGCCCGCCAGTCGCGGCCGAACCGCACCAGCGCGTGGCGCCCGTCGGTCTCGATGTCCTCGCGCAAGGTGGTCACCTCGAACGGCGTGCCGTCGGCAACCACGGTCACCGTGCCGTGGGAAAGGCCGGTGGGCACCGCCTTCAGCCCGGCGGCGCGCGCGCGCCGCATGGTCTCCTCCGGCACGCCGGTGGTGGCGAGATCCACTTCGCTCACCGGCCGCCCCAGCAGCGCGTTGCGCACCGCCCCGCCGACGATCCGCGTCTCTTCGCCTGCCCCGTCCAGCGCGCCGAGCACCCGGCGCAGCGGGGCGGCCGTGAACCAGGGCGCATCGGCGAGCGAAGGCGCGTTCATTCGAAGCGGCCCGGAACCAGCACCCCATCCTTCACTTCGGCGGGAATATAGCGGGTGCCCGGGGGCGCGCCGCGCCCGTGCTCGAACGCGAGCAGGCCGAGCGCCATCAGCGCGATGGCGATGACCGACAGCACGCCCATCATGCGCGGCGACCATTCCGCCGGCAGAATGGAGCCGCGCGTCACCAGCAGCAGCAGGGCATAGAGAACGAACGGCGTGAGGAACAGGCCGCCTTCGATGAGCAGGGAACGCAGCATCAGCCATAGACCCGGTCGTAGAGATTGCGCAGGATTCCCGCCGTGGCGCCCCAGATGAAGCGCTCGCGATAGGGCATGGCATAGAAATGGCGCAGCACGCCATTGCGCTCGCCGGATTGCCGCAGGTGGTTGGCCGGCGTCATCAGGAAGGCGAGCGGCACCTCGAACGCCTCCTGCACCTCGCCGGGGTTCAGCGTCATGCCATAAGCGGGATCGAGCCGCGCCACCACGGGTGCGATCCAGAAGCCGGTGCTGGAGAGATAGCCGTCGAGAAAGCCCAGCGGCTCGATGAAGCGGGCGGCAATGCCCACCTCCTCGTTCGCCTCGCGTAGCGCGGCCGCCACCTCGTCCTTGTCCTCCGGGTCCACGCGGCCGCCGGGAAAGGCGATCTGCCCGGCATGGTGGGACAGGTGCGGCGAGCGCAGGGTCAGCAGCACCGTGGGCTCGGCGCGGGCCACGATCGGCACCAGAACGGCGGCATGGCGCGGCGCGCGCTGCGGCAGCACGGCGGCCGGATCGGAGGCAAGCGCATGGTCCCCATTGAGGCCGGCCGCGCTTTCGGCCGAAAAGGGCGGCGGCGGCGCCGCCCGCAGCCGGGTCCGCGCCCGGGCGGCGAAATCGTCGAACGTATCCATGCGCGTCTTCAGCAACTCCGTCATGTCGAGGCCCGGTCCAGCGCGTCCGCCGCCATCATGGGATAGAAACAGCCGCCGGAGGCGATGCCGAACATGGGCACGCCCTCGACCTCCCGCACCTCGCCGTGCTCCACCAGATCCACGAACGCGGCGCGGGTGAGGCGCGCTTCGAGCCCGCGCCGTACATGGAGGTAGGGACGCACTTCGCCAATCCCCTCGCCGGGGGCAAAGCGCAAATCATGCCCCGGGCCGCAGCGCACGAGGTCGTCCAGATTGGTGCGGAACACGAGAACCTTCCCGTCTTCCGTCCGTTCTTCCGCGAAATCCACCGCCAGGAACGGGGCATCCTCCACCGTCAGGCCGACCTTTTCCGCCGGCGTCTTCAGCACGAAGCGCCCGTCCTCCCGCGTCAGCACGGAGGCGAACAGCCGCACCAGGGCCGGCCGGCCGATCGGGGTACCGGCATAGAACCAGGTGCCGTCGGCGGCGATGCGCATGTCGATCTCGCCGCAATCGGGCGGATTCCAAAGCTCAACCGGGGCCGGCCCCCGCCCGCCGGCAGCGGACGCCGCCGCCATCAGAGCGTCGAGCCGCCCCGACTCGCCGGGCGCGGAGGCGATCTCCGCCGGCGCTTGGGATGGCATTTGGGGCGGTGCATCGCGGCTGTCTGTCATGGGCTCCTCGCGATGAGTTGAGCATGCGAATATGTGCGTATGCGAAGCTGTGGTTCGACGCGGCGCGAACATATCGTAAGCTGGTCGTTCCGGCCTCCGCGAACTTTAGCGTGGGAAAGGTGGATTTGCGGGCCTCGTCTTGCCGTCTTTGGGCGGGAAGATGCCCCGCCAAAGGAGAAGCGTGGATGTCGGCAGCTAGCGAGACGTTCGATCTGGACCAGATGATCATCCGCAATGCGGAGGCCGCGGCGGCCAGCGTGCGCACCGCGCGCGCCGCCATCGCCTCGGTGATCTTCGGTCAGGAAGCCGTGATCGACCATGCGCTTATCACCATCCTCGCCGGCGGACACGGGCTTCTTGTGGGCGTGCCGGGCCTCGCCAAGACCAAGCTTGTGGAAACCATGGGCACCGTGCTCGGCCTCGATGCGCGCCGCGTCCAGTTCACGCCGGACCTGATGCCCTCCGACATCCTCGGCGCCGAGGTTCTGGAGGAAAGCGCCGGCGGCAAGCGTGCGTTCCGCTTCATCCGCGGGCCGATCTTCGCCCAGCTCCTCATGGCCGACGAAATCAACCGCGCCAGCCCGCGCACCCAATCCGCCTTGCTGCAGGCGATGCAGGAATATCATGTCACCGTCGCCGGCGAGCGGCACGACCTGCCCAAGCCCTTCCATGTGCTGGCCACCCAGAATCCGCTGGAGCAGGAAGGCACCTATCCCTTGCCGGAAGCCCAGCTCGACCGCTTCCTGATGGAAATCGACGTGGATTATCCCGACCGCGATGCGGAACGCCGCATCCTGTTCGACACCACTGGCGCGGAAGAAACCAAGCCGCGCGCCGCCATGAGCGTGGAAGACCTGCTCACCGCCCAGCGCCTCGTGCGCCGTCTGCCGGTGGGCGATTCGGTGGTGGAAGCCATCCTCACCCTGGTGCGCTCGGCCCGTCCCAATGCGGAAGGCCCGGAGCAGAAGCTGATCGCCTGGGGCCCCGGCCCGCGCGCCTCGCAGGCGCTGATGCTGGCGGTGCGTGCCCGCGCGCTGCTGGATGGGCGCTATGCCCCCTCGGTGGACGACGTGATCGCGCTCGCCGAACCGGTGCTGAAGCACCGCATGGCGCTGACCTTCTCCGCCCGGGCGGAAGGCGAAACCGTGCCGCGCATCGTGCGCCGGCTCGCCGGCCGGCTCGGCTGAGGCGCGGCGCGTGGAGGACACCACCCAGCGCTCGGTCGCCCGCGCCTCGCAGGATTCCGCCGCGCTGGCCGCCGCCATGCCGCGTCTCGTCCTGGAGGCCCGCCGCATCGCCTCCAGCGTGCAGCATGGCTTGCACGGACGGCGTCGCGTCGGCACGGGGGAGAATTTCTGGCAATATCGCCGCTTCGCGGACGGAGAGCCGGCCGCGCGGGTGGATTGGCGCCGCTCGGCGCGCGACGACCATTTGTACGTGCGGGAGCGCGAATGGGAAGCCGCCCACACGGTGTGGATCTGGCCCAATCTCTCGCCCTCCATGGATTATGCCTCGCCCCGCCTGGCGCCCAAGCGCGAGCGCGCGCTGGTCCTCGCCTTCGCCCTCGCCGACCTGCTGGTGAAGGGTGGCGAGCGCGTGGGCATGCCCAATCTGATGCGCCCCTCCGCCAACCGCCGCATCGTCGAGCGCATGGCGGAAGCGGTGCTGCACGCGCCCGAGCGGCCGGCCCTGCCGCCGGCGTTCAACCCTTCGCCTTTGTCGGAACTGGTGCTGCTGGGCGATTTCTGGAGCCCCACCGAGGCCGTGACGGCGCGGATCCGCGAGCTCGCGGGCACCGGCGCGCACGGCCATGTGGTGCAGGTGGTCGACCCGGCGGAAGAGACCTTCCCGTTCTCCGGCCGGGTGGAATTCCACGGCCCGGACGAGGCGCTCTCGCTCACGGTCGGCCGCGCGGAAACCTGGCGCGCCGATTATGAGACCCGCCTTGCCGCCCATCGCGCCGCCATCCGCGCGGCGGCGGAAGGCATGGGCTGGGCCTTCGCCGTCCACCGCACCGATCGCCCGGCGAGCGAGATCCTGCTGACCCTGCATTCGCGCATGGGCAGCGGGGAAATCCTCGGCGCCGCCGCCTCGAAGACCGACAGCGCAAGGAGCCCCGCGCCATGATGGGGCTTCCCCTCGCCTTCTCCGCGCCGCTGATCCTCACCGCGTTCCTGGCGCTGCCGCTGCTGTGGTTCGTCTTGCGCGTCGTGCCGCCGAAGCCGCGCGAAATCGTCTTTCCGCCCATTCGCCTGCTGCTCGACATCAAGCCGAAGGAAGAGACGCCGGCGCGCACGCCCTGGTGGCTCACCGTGCTGCGCCTGCTGCTGGCGGCGCTGGTGATCTTCGCCGCCGCCGGCCCGATCTGGAACCCGCCCGCCACAACCCCGTCGGCCAGCGGCCCCATGGTGTTGCTGCTCGACCAGGGCTGGCCCGCCGCCGCAAGCTGGGAGGCGCGCAAGGCCGCCGCCGCCGGCTTCATCGACGAGGCGGAAAGCGGGGGGCGCGGGGTCGCGCTCATCCCCACCGCCGACGTGCCCAAGGACGTGACCCTGCTGCGCCCGGGACAGGCGCGCGACAAGCTGCGTTCGCTGGAGCCGGTGCCCTATGCCCCGCCGCGCAAGGAAGCGCTGGCCCTCGCCGGGCGGCACCTGGCCGCCGAACCCGACGCGGGGCTGATCTTCATCAGCGACGGCGTGGACCTGAAGGCCGACGAAAACCTTGCGGCCGATCTCGCGGCGCTGAAGCCGGCGCATCCGCCGCTGGTGATCTCGGGCGGGGTGGACGCCCCGCTCGCCCTGGCCGCGACGGAAAACGCCGCCGGCGCCCTCACCGTCAAGGTGCTGCGCGCGAGCGTCGGCGCCGGGCGTGCGGGGCGGGTGGAGGCGCGCGACCTCAAGGGCCTCAGTCTCGGCGAGGCGAATTTCGCCTTCGCGCCCGACGCCACGGAGACCGAGGCGCGATTCGAACTCCCGGTGGAGATGCGCAACGATATCGCGCGCCTGGAAATCGTCGGCCAGCATTCGGCGGGCGCGGTGCAATTGCTCGACAAGCGCTGGCGCCGCCGCACCGTGGGCGTGGTTTCCGGCGCGAGCACCGACACCAGCCAGCCGCTCCTGGCGCCCACCTATTACCTCTCCCGCGCGCTCGGCCCGTTCGCCGATGTACGCCTCGCCGACAGCGGCGCCCCGGCGGAGGCGATCAACCGCTTCCTGGACCAGCGCCTGCCGGTGATCGTGCTGACCGATGTGGGCACGATCCCGCCCGCCACCCGCACGCGGCTGGCCCGTTTCGTGGAGGACGGCGGCGTTCTGGTGCGCTTCGCCGGCCCCCGGCTCGCCAATGCCCAGGACGATCTCCTGCCGGTCCATCTGCGGCGCGGCGGGCGGGTGCTCGGCGGCTCGCTCTCCTGGGAGACGCCGCAGGCGCTGGGTGCGCTCAGCCCCGACGGGCCGTTCCGCGACCTCGCCTTGCCCGGCGACGTGGTGGTGACGCGCCAGGTTCTGGCCGAGCCGGACGGCGCGCTCGGCGAGCGCACCTGGGCGGCGCTGAAGGACGGGACGCCCCTCGTCACCGGCGCCCGATGGGGCAAGGGAGAAATCGTGCTGTTCCACGTCACCGCGGATACCTCCTGGTCCAATCTTCCCCTCTCCGGCACCTTCGTGGAGATGCTGCGCCGCGTGCTCGCACTCGCCGACACCAGCGCCCTGGCCGCCGAGCCGGCGGCGGCAGGGGTGCCGGTCGGCCTCGCGGGTGCCGCGCCGGCGCCGACCGTGGTGCCGCCCAGCCGGGTGCTGGACGGCTTCGGCACCTTCCATCCCCCCGGCGCGACGGCCCGGCCCATTCCCGCGACTTTCTCCGGCCGCGCCTCCGCCGAGCATCCGCCGGGATTCTACGGCCCGCCGGATGGGCTGATCGCCGTCAACGCCCTGCTGCCGGCCGACCGCCTCGCGCCGCTGGACCTCTCCGCCCTCGGCGCGCCGGTCGAACCCTTGCGGGAAACCGCGCCGCGCGACCTGCGCGGGCCGATCCTGATCGCCGCGATGGTGCTGCTGCTGCTCGATGCGCTGGCCGTGCTGCTGCTCGGCCGCGGCCTCAGCCGTCTCGGCCCCCGCAAGGGCGCGGGCACCGGCTTGGGCGCGGGCAAGACCTCCGCGAAGGCGGGAACGGCGGCGCTGCTCGCGTTCCTCGCCGCATTCGGCGGCCTCACCCTGGTCGCCCAGCCCGGCCCCGCATTCGCCGCCGACGAGGATTTCGCCCTGAAGGCGACGTCCCAGACGCGCCTCGCCTATGTGCTGACGGGCGACGCGGAAACCGACGAAATCAGCCGCGCCGGGCTCGACGGGCTCACCAATTTCCTCAGCCAGCGCACCGCGCTCCAGGCCGGACCGACCATGGGCGTGGACATCGCCAAGGACGAGCTGGCCTTCTTCCCCCTGCTGTATTGGCCGGTGCGCGCCAATGCTCCGGTGCCCCCCGCCGCCGTGCTGGCGCGCGTGGATGCCTATATGAAGCAGGGCGGCACGGTGATCTTCGACACCCGCGACGCGCTGGAAAGCCCGCAGGGGCCGGGCGCGCCCCTCTCCCCCGCCGCCGCGCGCCTGCGCGAATTGCTCTCCGGCCTCGACATTCCCGAGCTGGAGCCGGTGCCGCGGGATCATGTGCTCACGAAGGCCTTCTACCTGCTGAAGGATTTCCCCGGCCGCTTCGCCGGGGGCACCACCTGGGTCGAGGCGCTGCCGGCCGCGCAGGAGGGCGAGGACCGCCCAGCGCGGGCGGGCGATGGGGTGTCCCCCGTCATCATCACCTCCAACGATCTCGCCGGCGCCTGGGCCGTGGGGCCGGACGGCGATCCGCTGCTGCCGCTCACCCCCGGCGAGCCGCGCCAGCGCGAGTTCGCCTTCCGCACCGGCGCCAATATCGCCATGTATGTGCTGACCGGAAACTACAAGGCCGACCAGGTGCACGTGCCGGCCCTGCTGGAGCGGCTCGGCCAATGAGCGCGCTCCTTTCCGTTGCGCGCGATGCCATCCCCTCTCCCGCTTGCGGGGGAGGGTTAGGGCGGGGGCCGACCACAGGCCGGAGAAGGCTGGGAAAGAGGAGAGGCTGCATCTGCCCCCTCCCCAGCCCTCCCCCGCTTGCGGGGGAGGGAGCCTACCGCGCCCGCCACCTTAAGGACGCCGCATGAGCTACGGCCTCGCCTTCGAACCGTTCGTGTCGCTGCCGATCCTGCTTGCCCTCGCGGTGGCGGCGGTGGTGCTCGCGGGGCTGCTGCTCGCCTCGCGCACGCGCGGCGCGGCGTTCCGTGCGCTCGCGTTGCTGGTGGGGCTGCTCGCGCTCGCCAACCCTTCCCTGACGCGCGAGGAGCGCGAGCCGCTCTCCTCCGTGGTCGCCATGGTGGTGGACAGGAGCGCCAGCCAGGATTTCGGCGACCGCAACGCCCAGACCGAAGCCGCCCGCGCCGCGCTCGCCGAGCGCCTCGCCCGCATCCCCAATCTGGAAGTCCGCACCATCGAGGCCGATGCCCGCAACGGCGAGACTGACGGCACGCGCCTGTTCTCCGCCCTTTCGGCGGGCCTCGCGGACGTGCCGCCCGAGCGCGTCGCCGGCGCCGTCCTCATCACCGACGGACGCGTCCACGACGTGCCGGCGGATGTCGCCGCGCTGGGCTTTTCCGCCCCCGTGCATGCGCTGATCACCGGTAAGGCCGGCGAACGGGACCGGCGCGTGGCGTTCGACAAGGCGCCGCGCTTCGGCATCGTCGGGCAGAAGCAGACCATCACCTTCCGCGTCACCGACGAAGGCGCGCCCGCCGGCGCCCGCGTTCCGGCCACCGTGCGGCGCGACGGGGAGGTGATCGGCATGCCCATCGTCACCGCCGGCCGCACCGCCAGCATGGAAGTGGAAATCACCCATGCCGGGGCGAACATCATCGAGATCGAGGTTCCCCCGCTTCCCGACGAACTGACGCAGGTGAACAACCGCACTGCCATTTCCATCGACGGCGTGCGCGACAAGCTGCGGGTGCTGCTGGTTTCCGGCGAGCCGAACGTGGGCGAGCGCACCTGGCGCAACCTGCTGAAGAGCGACGCCAATGTGGACCTCGTCCACTTCACCATCCTGCGCCCGCCGGAGAAGCAGGACGGCACGCCCATCAACGAACTCTCGCTGATCGCCTTTCCGACGCGCGAACTGTTCCAGACCAAGATCCGCGACTTCGACCTGATCATCTTCGACCGCTATTCCCAGCAGGGCGTGCTGCCGCAGATCTATTTCGACAATATCGTGCGCTATGTGCGCGGCGGCGGCGCGGTGCTGGTGGCGGCGGGCACCGACTATGTGGATCCCGGCTCGCTCTACAACACGCCGCTGGAAGCCATCCTGCCCGGCATTCCCACCGGCAACACCACGGAAGCGCCGTTCCGCGCCGCGCTCACCGAGCCGGGCAAGCGCCATCCGGTGACGCGGGCTTTGCCCGGCTCGCAGACCGAGCCGCCGCAATGGAGCCGTTTCTTCCGCGTGATCGATTCCAGCGTGCGGTCGGGCACGGCGGTGCTGGGGGCGCCCGGCGACAAGCCGGTGCTGATCCTCGACCGGGTGGGCGAAGGGCGCGTGGCGCTGCTGCTCTCCGACCATATCTGGCTGTGGGCGCGCGGCTATGAGGGCGGCGGCCCTTATATCGACCTGCTGCGGCGCCTCTCCCACTGGCTGATGAAGGAGCCGGACCTTGAGGAGGAGCGCCTGAAGCTCTCCACCTCCGGCCGCGACCTGGTGGTGGAGCGCCAGACCATGGGCGACAGCGTGCCGCCGGCCGTGATCACCCCGCCCTCGGGCGCCGCGCGCACGCTCACCCTCTCCCAGGTCGAGCCCGGCCTGTGGCGTGCGACGACCCCTGCCGATCAATTGGGCCTGTGGCGCGCCGCCAACGGCACCCTGAACGCATTGGTGAACATCGGCCCGCTGAACCCGAAGGAATTCGCCGAGGTCACCTCGACCCGCGAGGTCCTGGCGCCGATCTCCTCCGCCACCGGCGGCGGCATCTGGCGCCTCGCCGATCTCAATGGCGGCGTGCCGCGCGTCGTCACCTTGAGCACCGGGGAGCGCCTCGCCGGCGAGGACTGGATGGGGCTTCGCACCCGCGACGTCTCGGTGGTGCGCGGCATCGGCCTGTTCCCGCTGTTCGCGGGGCTCTCCGGCCTCCTGCTGATGCTCGGATTCATCGCCGCGATGTGGGTGCGGGAGGGGCGGTGAGAGAGGAGTTTGCCCTCACCGTCGTTTGGACATTTCTCTAAGTATAAAGAATGTCGTCGCCGACCAGTATATTGCGCATCGAAGGCACGACGGGGAACCCATATCCTTCGCGATCGGCAAGCAAACTGAGAGCGCCACTCTCATGATAGCTGCTGGTGTAGATGTCTGCCGCGATCATCTGCAGCGCGATTAAAAGAGCTTGTACCGAGTCGGCGCCGCCGGCTTGCTTGACCTGGAGTTCCCCCGGCCAGCCAATTTCATAACGGCACAGCCACGCGCCGTTCGTCCCCCGCGGCGCAAAAATGCGAACGGGAACGTCAACAACTCCATCCGGGGTGCGCAACTTCAGCTTCCGCTCTGCGATCATGTTCAAGCCTTATTTTGTTCGTCAGAAATACGTCGCGTCATCTCCGACAAGCAGGTCACGGATGACGGCGGGCACGGGAAATCCGTAACCCTTCCAATCCCCTCAATACTGAATTTGACCCTCTTTATGGTAGCTGCTTGTATAAAGATCAGCGCCAATCATGCATAAGGCATTGGAAAGCGCCTGAACACCATCGGTGCCTGTGGCCGAAATCGCTTGCCTGCCCTCCGGCCAGTCGATTTCATAGCGACATCTCCACTTATTATCGGCTCCTTCCGGGAAAAAGACCCTGATCGAAATTTCGAACGTGTCCCCCGGCATTTTCAATTGCAATATGCGATCAATAAACATGTCCCACCTCAATAGCTCAGCGGAGGAATGGGCCTCCGGGATAAGCACGCCGCGTATCTTTCCGAAGCGTGTATATGGCAGGATAAAACTGCGACCATAGTGCAATGAAAAATGTCTCATTGAGACGCCCCTCAAGGCTGCGGCTTCGTCTCCGTTTGCACTGCCCGCTCCACCGCCGCCCGGAGCATTGGCAGCAGATGAATGGAACCGGCGACATTGAGATGACCCGTGTCGACATACCCGAGGTCGCCATTTGGCAGGGTCGGGCGACAAACGCACGCGTCGCAGAACGCGGGTCGCGGCAGCACCAGTTCGACGCCTTTGGTCTCCTCCGCGATTCCCCTCAAGCCCGCCTCTACGGGCGCCGCAGCCTCGGCGACTTGGACGGACTCGGCGTTGCAACTGCCTTCGTCCAGGCCCAGGAAGCGTTTGCGTATGACGCAGCGCGCTCCCGCCTCCCGGGCGAAGCCTGCCGGCGGCCCCACCAATATCACCCGTTTGCCGGCGGTGGTCAGTTGCAGCACGGCGTCCTTCACGGAGGCGATGGACGCCGGCAGAGTTTCGTCATTCGCCCAATTGCCGGCGATCACGACAACCCGCACCCGTGGATCCGCGACCAGCGCCGCCATGCTTTGGGTGCGAAAGGCTGCCCGATCCGCCGCTTCACGCGCGGCAAACCGATTGCCCCCCTCCCCCCGCTGGAAAGCGCTCGCCTTGGTCACCTGAAGCAAGCCGTAGCCGCTGTCGCGAGCGATGGCATCGAGCGCAGGCGCATGGTGATTGGCAAACGAATCCCCCCATAGGGCGATCAGGGGTGCGTCGGGCGCTAGGTCGCCGAATCGGCATTGGACGCCCGGCGGCGCGAGCCCCGCCCCTTGAAGGCAGGTTCGGGTGCCGCGCCACATGTCGTCCAACGCGGCCTGCGCCTTGAGGAACGCCGGGCTTGCGCGGCCGGGCAATCCGCCCGAAGCCGCCAGCCCAAATCCCGCACCCGCCAGGCAGGCCAGCGCGAGCAGCCCCGCGCCAATGCTGGCCCATTCCGAACGGCGCCCGGCGGGGCCACGGCGGCGGAACCGGCTCTCCACATATCGCCAAGAGAGGAAGGACACGCCAACAGCCGCGCCCACAAGAAGGACGCCGGACACCCTCCCTGGATCGTTACCGGTGTGAAACTTAAAGAAGCCGAAGATCGGCCAGTGCCAAAGATAAAGCGAATAGGAGATAAGCCCGACGCCGGCAATCGGTCGCAACGCCAGAAACCGCCCGATCCGTGTCGTTCGGCCGTGCTCCCCTGCCCAGATCACCAAGAGCGCGCCGCCTGTCGGGAGCAGCGCGGAGAGGCCGGGGAACAAGGTATTGTGATCGAACAGCGCCATGGCGGCGACGATCATCGCCAGTCCGACCCCCGCCATCACCTCGGGCACCAAACGCCCCCGCACCGGCGGCACAAGCCTCAAAGCCAGCACGGAACCCAGCAAGAGCTCCCAGGCCCGAGAGGTGAAATTGAAGAAGGCGCTATTCGGCCGAACGAAGGTGTTCTTGGTCGCTTGATAGAGCGAGGCCAGCAGAATCCCCCAGATGAAAAGACCGCGAAAGCGTTTCAAGCGGGGATGTGAGAAGACGATCAGGGCCAGTGGGAAGAACAGATAGAACTGCTCCTCCACAGCCAACGACCACATGTGCAGAAAGAACTGCTCTTCCGCACCCGGCGTGAAATAGCCAGAGACCGCCACGAAATAGCGGTTGGCCATGAAGACCGATGCATATTCCAACGACTGCCCAAAAGCGACAAGCATTGCTGGCGGCAGGGTCGCGACAGCCGCAAGTGTCGTGACCAGAGCCACGAGCGCGTATGCGGGCACGATGCGCCGAACCCGTCGATCATAGAAGGTGATGAAACTGAAGCGGTCCCTCTCGAGATCCGCCGCAATGATCGATGTGATCAGATAACCGGAGATGACGAAAAAGACGTCTACGCCGACAAAGCCGCCCGGCACCAGGGCGGCGTGCGCGTGATAGAGGACCACCGGCACCACTGCGAGCGCGCGCAGGCCGCTGATGTCTGCTCTGTACTGCATGCGTATGCTAAATCCTGGGCGGCCGCCCAGGCTTTGAGGGCCGTCGCGGCGGAACATGCGGGCGGCAGGCCAAGCACAGCCCTCGGCGCACGAACCGCTGCTCGGCCCACCCCGAGGCTTCTAACCGCCTCCCACCCGCGCCCCTTTTAATGAACAGCCACCGCCCCTGTCACCCCCGCACGGCCGCCCGTTCTTCCGCCGCGCGCAGCTTTTCCGCCCGCTTTGTGGCGATGGAGGCGATCAGCACCGCGACCGTCACCACGCCGATCAGGATCGAGCAGGCGGCGTTGATTTCCGGCGTCACGCCGAGGCGCACCTGGGAATAGATGCGCATCGGCAAGGTGGTCGCGCCGGGCCCGGTGGTGAAGCTCGCGATCACGAGATCGTCCAGCGAGAGCGTGAACGCCAGCATGAAGCCGGAGAGCACCGCCGGCAGGATCAGCGGCAAGGTGATGGTGAAGAAGGTCTTGAACGGCGGGCAGCCGAGGTCGAGCGCGGCTTCCTCCAGCGAACGGTCGAAGGTGACGAGGCGCGATTGCACCACCACCGCCACGAAGCACATGGTGAAGGTGATGTGGGCGAGCGTGATGGTCCAGAAGCCGCGCTCGAAGCCCACCGCCACGAACAGCAGCAGCAGCGACAGGCCGGTGATGACTTCCGGCATAACCAGCGGCGCATAGGTCATGCCCGAGAACAGCGTGCGCCCGAAGAACCGGCCGTAGCGGGTGAGCGCCAGCGCCGCCATGGTGCCGAGCACCGTCGCCGCCATGGACGAGATGAAGGCCACGCGCAGCGTGACCCAGGCGGCATCGATGAGCTGCTCGTTCTGGAACAGCGACACGTACCATTGGAAGGAAAAGCCCGCCCAGACGGTGACGAGGCGCGAGGCGTTGAAGGAATAGATCACCAGCAGCAGGATGGGGATGTAGAGAAACGCGAATCCCAGCACCAGCGAGGTGACGTTGAACCAGGAGAGGTTCTTGTTCATTTCCCCGCCTCCAGCTGGCGCGCCTGGATGTTCTGGTAGATCACGATCGGCACCACGAGCAGCAGCAGCAGCAGCACCGCCACCGCCGAGGACGAGGTCCAGGAGCGGTTGACCGTGAACTCGGTCCAGAGCGACTTGCCGATCATCATGGTGTCCGACCCGCCCAACAGGTCGGGAATGACGAACTCGCCCACCGCCGGGATGAAGCACAGAAGCGCGCCTGCCGCGACGCCGGGCAAGGAGAGCGGGAAGGTGATGAGCCAGAACGCCCGCGCCGAGGGACAGCCGAGGTCCTCCGCCGCCTCCAGCAAGGTCGGATCGAGCTTTTCCAGCGCCGAATAGAGCGGCAGCACCATGAAGGGCAGATAGGAATAGACGATGCCGATATAGACCGCGAGATCCGTGTTGAGGATCTCCAGCGGCGTATCGATCACGCCCATGCCCATCAGCGCCTGGTTCAGCAGCCCTTCCGGCGAGAGAATGCCGATCCAGGCATAGACGCGGATCAGGAACGAGGTCCAGAACGGCAGGATCACCAGCATCAGCAGCGTCGGCTGGATCGAGCGCGGCGCCCGCGCCATGGCATAGGCGATGGGATAACCCACCAGCAGCAGCAGCACGGTGGAGATGGAGGCGATGACCAGGCTGGAGCCATAGGCGCCGATGAACTCGTTATCGAAGCTCAGCACATAGAAGTAATTGGCGAAGGACAGCTGGGAGACGTAATCCTTCAGCCCCGCCCAGCCCTGGGAAAGATCCAGCAACGGGGTATAGGGGGGCGAGGCGAGGATATCCTGGGACAGGCTGATCTTCACGACGATCAGGAACGGCACCAGGAACAGCGCGAGCAACCACAGATAGGGGATGGCGATGACGATGAGCCGTCCGCTTCCCTTTTCGCCGGCCATGGGCATGGTGCGTCTCCTTCAGCGGGTCAGGACCACGCCGGCGCTCGGCGCGAAGGTGACGAAAACCTTGTCTTCCCAGGAGATCGGCCGCTCCACCACGCGCGACTGGTTGGGCAGCGACACCTTGATGCGCGTGCCGCACGGCAGTTCCACGTGATAGATGGAGAGATCGCCGAGATAGCCGATGTCCCAGATCTCGCCGGTGAAGCAATTGCGGCTCATGTCCGCGGGCGCGTCGAGCGAGATCCGCATCTTCTCGGGGCGGATGGCGAGCCAGGCGGTGTCGCCGGAAGCCGCCTCGACGCTCTGGGCGATCTCGATCGGCGCCGGCGTCACGCTGGACGTGAGGCGGACGTCGCCGTTGGTGCAGCTTTCCACCTTGCATTCCAGCATGTTCACATCGCCGATGAAGTCGGCGACATAGCGCGTGGCGGGGGCCTCATAGATGGTGGAGGGCGGCGCCACCTGCACCAGCACGCCATTGTTCATCACGGCGATGCGGTCGGCGACCGTCATGGCCTCTTCCTGGTCGTGGGTCACGATCAGGAAGGTCATGCCCAGGTCCATCTGCAGGTCCATGAGCTCGAACTGGGTCTCCTCGCGCAGCTTCTTGTCGAGGGCGCCCAGCGGCTCGTCGAGCAGCAGCACCTTGGGGCGGGTGGCGAGCGAACGGGCGAGCGCCACGCGCTGGCGCTGGCCGCCGGACAATTGGTGCGGCTTGCGCTGGGCGAACTTCTCCAGCTTCACCAGCTTCAGCATCTCGGCGACACGGCCGGCGATCTCGCCCTTGGGCATGCCCAATTGCTTGGGACCGAAGGCGATATTGTCGGCCACGGTCATGTGCGGGAACAGCGCGTAGGACTGGAACATCATGTTCACCGGCCGCTTGTAGGGCGGCACGCCGGCGAGATCCTGTCCGGCCAGCAGAACGCGGCCCTCGGTGGGCTCGTCGAAGCCGGCGAGCATGCGCATCAAGGTGGTCTTGCCGCAGCCGGAGGGGCCGAGCAGCGCGAAGAACTCGCGCTCGTAAATGTCGATGCTCACATGGTCGATGGCGGTGAATTCGCCGAAACGCTTGACCACATTCTCAAACCGGATCAGCGGCGTTGCCGCCGGATCGGTCCATGGCGCGAAGGAGCGTCTCACGGCTCCGATGGTTTGCGTGCGCGCCTTTTCGGTTGCCATCGGCTCCCCCGGTCCGCCTATGCCTGTGGCAAGGCTAGCATCAATCCGGCGTCGCTCAAGTCTTGTGCACGCGCAAAAAACAGAAGGAGTGCGCCCAAAGAAGCGGCAAATCGCCCGATTTGCCGGGCGCCGCCGCTGCCGCCCACACCTTGGCTGGTCCCAGCGGAAGCGCCACGTCGCAGCCCGAGCGGTTTTCGGGCCCTTTATGTCCCCGTTGCAAGGTTGACCACAGATCCGATCGCCCATGGGCTTGCACCCTCAGCCGGCTTGTGGCAAGGAACCCCCCACTCGCGGCGGACCACTCCGCCGCCGGTTCGGTTCTGTCACCTGCGCGCGATGCGCGCATGGTCCCAAAGCCTCCTCGCCCCGAGGTCGCTTCGGCCGGAACCACCAGGATGCTGCGGTAGCTCAGTGGTAGAGCACTCCATTGGTAATGGAGAGGTCGAGAGTTCAATCCTCTCTCGCAGCACCATCTCAAAGCGTTGACCAGCCTCACATCGTTGCGCTACAGGGACTTCAGGCCGCTCCACTGGTACACAGGAGCGGTACACAATGGCCCTTCTCATGCCCCGCCCGACCCGCCGCCCTGAGTCCAGCTTCCACATCTTCCGCGCCCGCGTTCCCGCTGACGTGATGGAAGCGGCACGGGGCCGAACGTTGGCCTTTCCCTTCCCCGCCGAGGCAGGCGAGCGCGAGCATGTCGTCTTCGCCACAGCCGGGGACGAAGTGAAGTTCTCCCTGCGCACCCGCGACCCGTCCGTCGCCAAGTCCCGCCACGGCATCGCCCTGGCGCACCTCGAAAAGCAGTGGAGCGCCATCCGCAACGGGCCGAAGGCGCTCAGCCATCGCCAGATCATCGCGCTTTCGGGCGAGGTGTACCGTCTGTTCGTGGATCGGTTCGAAGAGAACCCCGGCACCCCAGAAATGTGGGCATCGGTGAAAGCGTTCAACCGGGCGACCAAGGAAGGCCGCGTTGCCACAGCTCCGCGCCTGTCCGCTGATGAGGTGGAGAAGCACGAGGCCGCCGCCGCTTCTTGGAAACCGGACCTCACCGGCGCCATCAACGCCCTGCCCCGCGACACCGCCAACCGCCTGGAGGCCATGGAAACCCGGTTCGGCTGGCTCGCGGATTGGGTTCTGGCCACCCACGGCGTGGTCACGGACGGCATGAGCCGCGTTCGGCTGCTTGATGCCGTTGAGCAGGCCGCCACAGACGCCGCGTGGCGCCTGAAGCGGGCCGCGAGTGGGGATTACAGCCCCGACCCGGCCGCGCAGCGCTTTCCCTCCTGGACGCCCGTCCCTGCCTCTCCCGCCCCGCCGCCTCCACGGCCGAAAGCGCAACGGACGGCAAGCTCGCTTACGGGGATTGCCGACGCGTGGGGCGCCGAGCGCAAGCCTCGCACCAAGACGCTGGAAGAGCACCGCCGGGTGGTAAAGGCGTTCGCCGACTTCGTGGGGGAGGATGATGCCGGCGCGGTCACACCCGAGAACGTGGTCGCCTGGAAGGACAAGTTGGTGGCGGAGGGCCGCCTTGCCGCCAAGACCATCAATGCGAAATATCTGACCCCGCTGAACACGGTGCTGAACTGGGGCAAGGCGAACCGACGCATCGCCGGCAATCCCGCCCAGGGGATACGCTGCACCGGCAAGGCGCCACCTCGCATCCGCTCCCGCGACTTCACCGACGCGGAGGCCAAGATCATCCTGCGGGCGGCGCTCGGGGCACCACAGACAAGCGGGCGCCACGCCCCGGAGACTCTTGCCGCGCGGCGGTGGGTGCCGTGGCTGTGCGCCTATTCGGGCGCCCGCGTTGCGGAGATCACCCAGCTTCGCGCACAGGATTTCCGGGAGGAGCAAGGGGTCTGGGTCATCCACATTTCCCCCGAGGCGGGAGCGGTGAAGGCCGACAAGCCGCGCACGGTTCCGGTGCACCCCGATCTGATCCGGCAAGGGCTGCTGGATTTCGTGAAGGCGCGGGATGAAGGGCCACTGTTCTATGATGAGCGCCGCGCCCGAGTGCGGAGCGCCAAGAGCCACCCCGCTAAAACCGTCGCCGGGCGCCTGTCCGAATGGGTCCGGGATATCGGGGTGACAGATCCGAACATCCAACCGAACCACGGCTGGCGGCACCTGTTCATGACGCTATGCCGGACGCACGGTGTCCAGGAAGAGGCCCGCTATTTCATGGTGGGCCACACCGCCCGCGACGTGGGACAGCGCTATGGCGATGCCTCGCCGGCATTCCTGCATCGGGAGCTGACGAAAATCCCGGCCTTCGCCGTGGAATGAGCCTATTCGGCAGGGCCAGCGTGGGGCGGGCGCTTGGGCTCGGTCAGGCGCACGGCGGCATAGCCCATCGCGATCACCACGACGGGAAGCACCACATAGGCATAGAGCCAAAGGCCGGTCATATCAGTCGTCCAAGCACGCTTCGCGCCATGAAATGTAGCACGGCAGCCGCCATCAGCCAAAAAATGCTTCCGACGGCGACGAGAACGCCATGGGACGCGGCCCCGGCATTCCCCAACCCATATAGGGACGCCACCGCCGGACCCAAGGCCCCCACCGTCAAGCAGGCGGTGGACGCGCGATCCAGCGCATTGGCGGTGAGCTTGGTGCGCTCGTTGTGGATGAGGCTCATCGCGTCACAGATTCATGGTCACGAGCGACGGGTAATGGCGTTCGCCTCGGCAATCAAGCCGCTGGCATTCGTCCTTCGCCGGCCTGCTGGCGCAAAGTCTCGTAAAGCTGCGCGGGCCCCAGCAGCACATCCTTGAGACCAGCCCTCACGCGCTCAGAGTCCAGCGCTTGCCGGCTCATCGTGCTGTGCGCCTCAAGGGCGTCCATGACCGCGTTCAGGATCGCGTTGGAGAGATCGGGCGAGTTGGAGAATTGCTCCTTCGTGTTGTTGGACGCTTGTTGCACCAGGGTTTCGGATTCGAGCAATTTCCCCATCAGCACGTTGTTCACGTACACGAGCTGATCGTTGTCCGTGATGTCGCCCTCGAACAGGTCATTCACCTTCGCGATGATTTCGGCGAGGCGTGCCCGCTCCTTCTCCTGCACAGAACCGGAGCCGGTGTCAGTGATGGGCTGGAGCTGCGGCCTGTCACCGTTGCCGAGCGCAAGCGTCCGGGCGCCTTGCCCCCTCAGGCTGTGATGGGTCAGGGTGACCTTCGACAGGTCGATGCCTTCGCGCTCCCGCCCGAAATCCAGCAGCGGCAGGAGGCGGCGGAAGAAGATGGAGCGCTTTTCGATCTCGGTGTTGCCGTAGTCGAAGATCTGCGACAGGAAGGCGTATAGGCGCAGGAAAGCGGCCATGTCGCCCTTGAACAGAACCAGGGCGTCGAGTTCGTCCTTGGCCTCGGAAATGGCCTCCTTCACGCTCTGCGCCTGCGCTTCCGTGAAATTCTCCAGTGCGTCCCGATAACGCTTCTGGATGCGGTCCACGACTGGCTCCAGGGCCGCCACGAGATCGCCTTGCCGGGACGCGGGGTCCATTTCCACCCGCACGACACGTTCCACCTCGTAGTCGTCATAGTGTCCGGCGCCATCCAGCTTGGCCCGGAGGTTGAACACCAGATTGGGGTCGGTGACGGCCGCCAGTTCAGCCGTCTCGTAATAGGTTTTGAAGGCCGCAAGGATGTCGTCGGCGCTGTTGACGAAATCCACCACATAGGTGGTGTCTTTGCCGGGATGGGCGCGGTTCAGCCGCGACAGGGTTTGCACAGCCTGGATCCCCGCAAGGCGGCGATCCACATACATCCCGCACAGCAAGGGCTGATCAAAGCCGGTCTGGAATTTGTTGGCTACAAGGAGGATCTGAAAGTCTGGGGTATTGAAGGCGTCGCGGATATCGCGCCCGTTGAGGCCGGGATTCAGAAGGCCACTTGCCTCGGTGAACGGCTCGTCACCTGACGCTGGGTCCTCCACCTCGCCGGAGAACGCCACCAAGGTTCCGACCTTGTAGCCCTGATCCTTGATGTATTTCTGGATCGCGAATTGCCAGCGCACCGCCTCCTTGCGGCTGGCGACCACAACCATGGCCTTGGCCTTGCCGTCCAGCAGGGGCGCCACCAGCCCCCGGAAGTGCTCCACCACCACCTGGACCTTCTGGGAGATATTGTAGGGGTGGAGCTTCACCCACCCCATGATCCCCTTCAGCGCCGCGCTGCGCTCCACCTGTGTTTCGTCCCATTCCTCGCCCGCGCTGGCTAGGCGGAACGCCAGCCGATAGGGGGTGTAGTTCTTCAGCACGTCGAGGATGAAACCTTCCTCGATGGCCTGCCGCATGGAATAGACGTGGAACGCCTCCGGCTTGTTGGTGTCGCTCGCCGGTTCATCCGGGCGCGGGCGACGGCCGAACAGCTCCATCGTCTTGCCTTTAGGCGTCGCGGTGAAGGCCACATAGGTGATGCCGGCGTCGCTGGCACGGGCTGCCATCTGTGCCGCCAGAATGTCTTCCGCGCTCACCTCGCCGCCGTCGCCCAGGCTCGCAATCTCCTCCGCGGACAGCACTTCCTTGAGCTTGGCCGCCGCTTCTCCGGTCTGCGAGCTGTGCGCCTCGTCGGCGATGACGGCGAAGCGCTTGCCTTTGGTCGCTGCCAGTTCCCGCACCGCCTGAAGGGCAAACGGAAAGGTCTGGATCGTGCAGACGACGATCTTCTTGCCGCCTTCCAGCGCCTTCGCCAGTTCACCGCTCTTGCTGGCGCTCTCGCCCTTGATGGTGGCCACCACGCCGGTGGTGCGCTCGAAGGCGAAGATGGCCTCCTGCAACTGGCTGTCGATCACGTTACGGTCGGACACCACCAGCACCGTGTCGAAAATCTTGCGGTGTTCGCCGTCATGCAGGTCGGCGAGAAAGTGCGCGGACCATGCGATGGAGTTGGTCTTGCCGGAGCCGGCGGAGTGCTGGATCAGGTATTTGGCGCCCGGACCGTCCGCCAGCACGGCGGCTTGCAGCTTTCGCGTGGCGTCAAGCTGGTGGTAGCGCGGGAACAGAACCTTGGTGATCTGCTTTTTCGCGTCGCGCTGGGGCACCATGTAGCGCCCGAGGATCTCCAGCCAGCTGTCCCGTGCCCAGATCTCCTCCCAGAGATAAGCGGTGCGGTGGCCATGCAGGTTCGGCGGATTGCCGGCGCCATTGTCATTGCCCTTGTTGAAGGGCAGGAACACCGTGGCGAGGCCCTTGAGATGGGTCGCCATGTGCACTTCACTGTTGCTGACGGCGAAATGGACCAACGCCCCGCTGGGAAAGCTCAGCAAAGGCTCGCTCGCCGAACCCTTGGGCTTGGGGTCGCGGTCGTAGCGATATTGGTCGATGGCATCCGTGATGGATTGGGTGAAGTCGGTCTTCAGTTCCACCGTCGCCACGGGGATGCCGTTGAGAAACAGCACCAGATCGATGGCGTTTTCATTGGCGAGGGAATAGCGCACCTGCCGCACCACCCGCAGGCGATTGGCGGCATAGCGGGCAAGAATCTCCGTATTCAGCGCCAGCGCCGGCTTGAATTGAGCCAGCATCAAGGGCTGTCGCAGGCCGATCATTTCCACCCCGTGGCGCAGCACATCAAGGGTTCCCCGCGTGTTCATCTGCTGGCGCACCCGGTCCAGCAGCAGGGTTTGCGTGGCCGCGCCGTTTGTCTTGGCGAGGGCCTCGAAGGCTTGCGGCTGCGTCTCCTGCACCCATGCGATGAGGTCGGGCGGAAAAAGAGCGCGGGCGCGGTCATAGCGGGCGGCATCGCCCTCCGCATGGAGCCAGCCATGAGCGCCGAGGAAGGCGCAAATCTCGCCCTTGAAGCTGATCTCCTTGTGGAGGGTCATGACCGATGCTCCCGACGCAGGCGTTACTTTACAAAGGCGGGCAGACGATCTTCCCATTCACGGCCGAGCGCAAACCAGGGCGAGGGCTTCGAAGGTTCGAACTCGGGGCCGATGCCGCGAACGATCAAAGCCACGCCCTGTTCGAAGCTCTCCACATGAAGCGGCAGTTCGAACTGGATCATCTTCATGGAACGACCGTTGGACGCCGTGCCGGTGAACAGGAAGACAGAGCGGAATGAAAACCCCGTCACCTGATTGGCCTTGAGCGTGATGTTGCCGAGATTGGCGAGATACCCTGGCTGTTCATCAGCCATGGCCTTCCAATCTTCTTCAAAGCCCAGCAGCTTGAGGATGTCGCGGGTTGCGGTCTTTGCCCATCTGATCCGTGCTCATGCCCCCTCCTGCCGCGCAAGCTGGCTGGCTTCCCAATCCTTGTAGGTGACGCCGGCACTGCCCTTCAGCTTCCACTCGATGGTCCCGTTGGAGGGACGGCCATGCACGACGGAGGCGGCGGCGCTGGGGCTTTTGAAGGCGTAGTTCTGGGTGAAGACGCAATGGCCATTTTGCTCCTGGAGCACGCCCATGCGCTTCAGCTCGTCGTGAAGCTGGGCATAGCTGCTGTTCTGCGTGTTCTGTCCCTCCCATTTGGCGCGGGCGCGGGAGCCGGCCTCCACCACGAACTCGCCGTCTTCCAGCGCGGCATGTGCCGTCAGCTCATACCTGCGGTTGACCAGCTCGAAGCGGGGCGCGACGGGCTCTCCCGGCATAAGGGCGGCTCGGGGCGCCGGGCGGGTGGAGCGGATGAACATGTCGATGCGCAAAGCGGGCAGCACCAGGAAGAGATAATTGAGGAAGGCTTCCATGTTGGACTGCGCGGCATCCGACAGGCCGGGCCGGGGCGGCGTGTTGCCATTATCGAGAATGACCCGGCCCACGGCGCGGGCCTCTTCCACCAGCCGCGCTTCCAGATACTTCACATGGGCTTTGTGGAGGTTGTTGGCGGCGGAGGTCACGAGGATGGCGGTGGTCCACCAGTCCTTGCGGGTGTCGTGGTTGCGGATGCGGTCCGAGATGTCTTCGCCTTCGCCGATATAGGCGCAGGGCTCGCCGTCCTTCTCCCCCAGCAGGAGATAGACGCCGGTATAGCGGGCCTCCTTGCGGGCGAGCGCGGCGGTGATCTGCGTCCGGGGGGCCATCAGGACATGGCCGGTCCAATTGAATACCTCCGCCGTCAGCATGCCATCCGGCCGCCCGTCGATGAAATACAGCTCCAGGGATCGCCCCTCGCCGATGGCGCTCATGCGGCCTCCTCCACGGCGGGCACAAGGCCACGCACGTCAATCTTGCCGGTGACGGCGGCGGAGATGAGGGCGGCGCGGCGTTCTTGGAGGAGGGTGATGGAGGATTCGGCTTCATCAGTCAGATTGTCAATCCGAATGATCTGCTCATTTATATAATCGTAAATCTTGGCATGCTCAGAAGGGGGCGGTGTCGGGATGTGAAAATTTACGATATCTGTTATATTTACATGTGGAGATGTTGCTCCAGCAACCTTGGCGAGAACTTGCTGAAAAACCGCCTCGCTGTTCAATGCCCACATTACGTACCCGGAATGGTAAGTTGCCTTGATCCTGAACATCATCATTCTTTGACCTAGGCATAGATCGACACCAGCAGGCACCAACGCGGCCATACCAAAACGCTCGCCCTCCCTCGAATAAAGGACATCTCCTGCGATAGGGGGCAGACGCTGAATCCGATCCAGATAAACTTCGTGCGAAACTAGTCGCGCTTGATGGAGCAATAATTTCCCCCGCTGCAGATCCGCAGTGCGCACGGCAGGGAACTCAACATCACCATCGTAGGCTGGGGTGGTGTGGAGGCAGTCCACAACATGGGATGCAGCATTCTTCACGCGCGATATTCCCCAATGCGCCGGCACTTCGCCCAGCCATTCCACGCCGGAATCCTTCATCGGAACCGTGGGATCGAGGCCCTTGGTGACCGCATGGGAGATGACGGCTTGCCGCTTCTCCGCCAGCAAGGCGATCAGCCGCCGCTGCTCCTCCACCAGCGCATCAATCTTCGCCGTCTCGCGGTCCAGGAAGGCGGCGATGGCTGCTTGTTCGGACGGGGGTGGGAGCAGGACTGCCATCTGCGAATGTTCCTGCGGTTCTAAATCCCATTGATTGGGGCGAATGCCTTTCGACACCGTGAGATAAGAAAATGTATATTCTGCAGACCTCATGAGATAATGCAGAAAGCGATCACATTGATCATGCTTCGGCGTAAAAACAAAATACGCGGGACTGACGATGCCGCGATATTTAGATACTGCGACGGAGCCTTGCCAGGCCTTCATTTTGTTAATTACAAGATCGCCTGGCTCGACCAACTGATATTGGCTTAAATCTTCAGATGGTTTGTTAAAATTATCATCCCTACTTGACTTAGGGACGACTCCATAATCGCGATATACCGATAACAGCTCTGCGTCTGGGTAGTCTGTGCGCTTCACGCGGCGAAACATTGCCCAAAGAGGAACAAGCTTCCATCCCTCAGGGACCTCGCCCATCCACTTAACGCCAGATGGCTTATAGGTCGGATAGCGCTTCATGCCGCCAGCCCCTCGATCATGGCCTTGATGCGGTCCGTCACCGCCTTCAGCTCGGCGTCGATCTCGACCAGCGGACGGGGCGGCTCGAACACGTAGAAGTGCCGGTTGAAGGGGATTTCATATCCCACCTTGGTCTTCTCGGGATCGATCCAGGCGTCCGGCGCGTGGGGCAGCACCTCGCGCTGGAAATAGGTCTCCTCATCCTCGGCCAGCGGCACATTCTCCGTATCGCGCAAGGCGCTGTCCGGCTGGGGCTTGCCCTTCTGCTTGCCTCGCTCGCCCAGAACGATCTTGCCCGCCGCATCCCGCAACGGCCGCTCCACCGTGATGGTGCGATAGCCGAAATCCGCATTGGCGAAGAGGCGCGAGAGCGGCGCCAGCTTCACCTTGCCACCCTCCGGCGCCACAGGGGCGGCATCGTTGGCGGTGAGCACGGCGCGGGACAGCTCCTTGCCCTGCGCATCCAGAACCGTGGCCAGTTGCGCCTCAGTGAAATCCCCAAACAGGCGGGTGATGGTGGCGATATGGTCGTCGCTCAGCTCCTTGCGCTTGGAGCCCAGGCTTTTGCGCATCTTCTGCCAGAAGCTGGACGCATCGATCAGCTGCACCTTGCGCTTGCGGTGCTCGGGCTTGCGGTTGGTGAGCACCCACACATAAGTGGAGATGCCGGTGTTGTAGAACATGTCCGTGGGCAGGCCGATGATGGCCTCCACAAAATCATTCTCCAGCACATGGCGGCGAATCTCGCTCTCCCCGCTCCCGGCCCCGCCGGTGAACAGGGGCGAGCCGTTCAGCACGATGGCGAAGCGGCTGCCGCCATCCTTCACCGGGCGCATCTTCGAAATGAGGTGCAGCAGGAACAAGAGCGAGCCATCGGAGACGCGCGGCAGGCCGGGGCCGAACCGCCCGTTATGGCCCTGCGTCTCATGCTCCTTGCGAATTTCCTTTTCCACCTTCTTCCACTCCACGCCGAACGGCGGATTGGACAGCATGTAGTCGAAGGTGGCGTGGGGGTGGCCATCGTCCGAGAACGTGTTGCCGAAGGCGATCCGGTCCGCATCCTGCCCCTTGATGAGCATATCCGCCTTGCAGATGGCGTAGGATTCCGGGTTCAGCTCCTGCCCCCACATGGTGAGGCGGGCTTTCGGGTTCAGCTCCGCCAGATGCTCGCCGGCCACCGAAAGCATGCCGCCGGTGCCCGCCGTGGGATCATAGATGGAGCGCACCACGCCGGGCTTGGAGAGGATGGCATCATCCTCAACGAACAGGAGATTCACCATCAGGCGGATGACCTCGCGCGGCGTGAAGTGCTCGCCCGCCGTCTCGTTGGAGATTTCCGCGAACTTGCGGATCAGCTCCTCGAACACCAGCCCCATCTGGCTGTTGCTGACCTTGTCCGGGTGCAGGTCGATATGGGCGAACTTCTCCGCCACCTGGTAGAGCAGCCCCGCCTTGGCGAGCCGGTCAATCTGCTGCTGGAAACTGAAATGCTCGAATATGTCCCGCACGGTGGGCGAGAAGCCCTGGACATAGGCGTAGAGGTTCGCGGCGATATGGTCCTGATCGCCCATGAGGCGCTTCATGTCGAACAGCGAGGTGTTGTAGAAGCCCTGCCCCGCCTTTCTGAGCAGGAACGGCGCCGGGTTCAGCCCCGCCGTGCTGCGCAACTCGAATTCCGCAAGCACGTCCGCCTTGGTGGGCGCCAGCACGCAGTCCAGCCGCCGCAGGACGGTGAAGGGCAGGATGATCTTGCCATATTCCGACTGCTTGAAATCCCCGCGCAAGAGGTCCGCCACGGACCAGATGAAGCTGGACAGCGCTTGTTGGTTCACGAACTTCCCCCAGAACGGCACGCGACGCACTTGTTCCGCTAGGTATCGCACAGGGGGCGAGGTTCGCGCCATATGGGAACCGGGAGCCAAATGCACCCGCCGATACGCGGCGGTGCGGTGCGCCGCGTCCTCGGGATGACCAGGGCTTAAGGGGCACCAGAGCTTATCAGGCAACGGCTCTGGCAGGCGGGTTTTGTTGCACACCCGCCTAACCGGCCACCTTCAGCGCTGCCGGCCGGTTTTGCGCCTCCACCCCTGAGCCCCACCACCCCGTTCACGCCTGCCTCGGCTTCGGCGCGGGCGGCCGTGCGCTGTGGGCACCGACCCAACCCATGAGGAAACCCATGATCCATTCTTGCGCCTCCGCTGCTCGGCGGGGCACGGCCTCATTGTGCCGAAAAATCCGAGACGCCCTCACCTCCTGGCTCTTCGTCAGCAGCCTTCCCCCCGTGGCGGTCTTCGCCCCCTATGTCGCCGCCACCTTCCTCAAGATGACGGGAGCGCTGGCATGATCATCGCCCATGCGGACGGCTCTTGCCTCGGCAATCCCGGCCCCGGCGGCTGGGCGGTGGTGATCGTCAGTGAGGACGGCACCACCCGAACCCTCACCGGCTCCGATGCCGACACCACGAACAACCGGATGGAATTGACGGCTGCCATTGCGGCACTCGGGGCCTTGCCCGCCGACGTTCCGTCCGTGCTGTTCTGCGACAGCGAATATGTCGTGAAGGGCGTCAATATCTGGCGGCAGGGCTGGGAGCGGCGGCACTGGCGCAATGCCCAAGGCAAGCCCGTCGCCAATCCCGACCTCTGGCGCCTCCTCTATGCCGCCAAGGACGCCAAGCCCAACGCCGATGTGCGGTGGGTTCGGGGTCATGACGGCGACGCGATGAACGAGACCGTCGATCATCTGGCACGGGCGGAGGCGGAAAAGGCCAAGCTGGCACTCCGCGCCCATCCGCCGGTATCGTCGCCCCTCGAACCCGCCCCCTTCGGTCGGACGGAAGGGGCGGCGCGGTGACGGACGAACTTCATCTTCTCGACGGCCCGCAACCGCCGGCCGCCGCCCCCGCGCCCATCGCCACCATCCTGGACATCGCCGATATCGTCACCCGCTCGGACTGGCAGGTCCGCGCCCAGATCGATCCCGGCATCGTGCGCAGCTACGCCACCGTCACGCGCACCGGCGGCACGCTGCCGCCCATCCAAGTCGCCCGCATCAACGGCGCCCTCTATCTCGTGGACGGCTGGCACCGGCTGGAGGCCGCTAAGCTCAACGGCGAGGCCTTCATCTGCGCCGAAGTCACCGACATGAGCGAGGAAGAGGCGCAATGGGCGGCGGCGCGGGCGAACCTCTCCCATGGCCAGCCCCTCAAGACCCGCGAGGTTCGCACCGTCTTCCGCGCCTATGTCAGGAGCCGCCAGCACAGGGATGGCCGGCGGTTCAAATCGTACCGGGAGATCGCCACGGATCACGCCCATCGCGTCGGCCACACAACGATAAGGAACTGGATGCAGCAGGACTTTCCCTCTGTGTTCCGCGCCATGGGCGAGGACAATGGGCGGGCGGAGGCCGGAGAAGCGCAAGGCATCCCGGCCATCACCGCCCTTGCCCGCGCCAAGGCCAGTTTGGACCAAGCGGCGGCGGAGGCACGGGCGCTGAACGAGGAGGATCGCCGGGAGCTGTTGCGGCACCTTCGCGAGATCGAGGCCAAGATCCCGGACGGTAGGCCGTGGGAGCCGACAGAAAATAGCGAAGAGGACGGAAACCCCGACTTCTGAACGACTTACCGGCGGGCTGTTCAAATTGAACACCTTAGACACCAGAATGGCCCGCCGGCCCTTGCAGCTCAACAACTCATCGGGATTTGCCCCGAACTGGCCTTGACCGGCGCCGTCCCGCACCACCCCGGCCAAATTCGCCGGAAATCCGTGAAGCCGTCTCGATAGAACCCAACGCGCGGTACATCCCCCGTCCCCCCGGTCGGCGCCAATCGGTGTGCGGCCCGCCGCCATCGCCGTGGGCGTCTTCCCTGAGTCCCTCTCCGGCGGCCTTCGCACATCCGGCGGGAGGCAGAGGAGAGCTGCCGTGCGGCACGGCTCGCCCCATACCGAAAGCCCCTCTGAAAACCACCGCTTCGGCCCCAGCATTTCCAATGCCCCGCGAAGGTCGTTGACGCCATACCGTAAACAGTTGTATTCGGTATGAATCTCACGACATCCCGGAACCCACCCATGCCCGCCAAGGCCCATCGGCGCGTCGCCTTCTATTTCCGCGTCTCCACCCACGATCAGACCACCGAGAACCAGCGGCGCGAGCTACAGGCCGTGGCGGACAAGGCGGGGTGGGATGTGGTGGCCACGTTCGAGGACGCCGGCATTTCCGGTGCCAAGGGGCGGCAACAGCGCCCCGGCTATGACGCCATGTTGAAGGCGATCACCCGGCGCGAGGTGGACATGGTGGCCGCATGGTCCGTGGATCGCCTTGGCCGGTCCATGCCGGACCTCGTGGCGTTCCTGTCGGAGCTTCACGCCCACGGTGCCGACCTCTATTTGCACCAGCAGGCCATGGACACCACCACGCCCTCGGGCCGGGCCATGTTCCAGATGATGGGCGTGTTTGCCGAGTTCGAGCGGGCCATGATCCAGGAGCGGGTGAAGGCCGGCCTTGCCCGTGCAAAGGCAGAGGGCCGCAAGCTGGGCCGTCCGACCATCGGCACCGATATGGAGACCCGCATTCGGGCACTTCGGGCGCAGGGCATGGGCATCGTGAAGGTGGCCAAGACGCTGGGGGTGGGCGTGTCAGCCGTGCAGCGAGTAGTTGGAGGCGGAGAGGCTCCGAAGGAGGTGTGAGGAGCTAGCTATGTTCCTCGCATCCATCTGCCGGATCTGTTTATTTGCCTATTCCTTAGTCGCCTGCGACCGGCTATTGCCGGGGTGGAAGTCCCCAAAGGTCAGAGCTAAACTCAAACTCAGGTAATTGTTGCCGGGGAGTGGGGTGTGACATTGCACTTGTTCTACTGTGACGAGACGAACCTTGAGGAGCGGGCGGGGGATTTCCTGATCTATGGCGGGTTGGTAATTGATGGCGCGACGGCTAAGGACTTCTCCGCCGCGATGGATGACCTACGGACACGCCATGGCGTCCCCCGGAACTACCACCTCAAATTCAACCCCGGCCCAGAGGGTTTCACGCATTCCCAGTTTATAGCCCTGAAACAGGAGGTCCTCGAACTGGCCGCGCGGTTCAATGCGCGCCTCGTAGTTTACGTCATCCTGCACGACATAGCGACAAACCCGGATGACGCTCGGCGCAACGGCATAAACACCGTCTGCTACCATTTTCATTGCATACTCAACCGCCTCGGGGGAACGGGCCTTGTGCTCATCGACCGCTTCAACGATGCAGGCAACGCGGTTGATGCGCACCTCCGGGACAAGTTCACAATCGGCCTAACCGGGCTGCCCTACAGTGCGGAGATGCGACTACCCAACATTGTCGGCTTCCATTACTCCGCCATTGGCCAGTCGCACTTCCCGAGCATCGTGGACGTGGCTCTTGGCTCTCTCCGCTTCGCGGTTAACGCACACACACGCGGCCGAACTGGGCAACTGCCGTCCGCGAACGCCCTGTTGGGCCTCCTCTCCCCGCTATTCTGGCGCATCGCGCCGGAGGCCCCTGTGCCTGAGCTGGGCTTCTTGTTCAGCCCAAAGGTAGTGCGCGCCGAGAGGTACCGCACGGCATATGAGAGTTTGAAGGCATTCCTGGGGGCCGGAGGCATCCCAACCGCACAGGCCATCACCGACATCCGGGCTTACTAGGCTTCATCCGCCTCCCCAAGGAAGCTTGCCCCTCAGCCGCAGCACTGGTACACAAACCATGCACCTGCGGCCTCACGATTCCTTTATTTGCAACGATTCTGCGCCTGGATCGACGTTTTCAATCCTCTCTCGCAGCACCATCTCAACTCATTGAAAACATTGGACCTGCGGACGGCTTCGACGCGACGGACAGGCCCGTGATATTGCGTTTCGGGCAGATCGTTGGCCGGACAGGCTCCGACGGCGCCCTGGCCGGACGCTGCCGCAAGCCTCGCACAAGCGCTGCGCCTCACGGTGCGTCCTCCTTGGCTTTCGAGGCGGAGCACGCCCTATGTTTGCGGTCATGCGCGGCAGCAATGCGCAAAATATACTGGACGGCATCGATAAATCGCAGGCGATCATAGAATTTTCGCTGGACGGCAAAATTCTCCGCGCCAATGCGAACTTTCTCAAAGTCATCGGCTATTCCGAAGACGAGATCGTCGGGAAACATCACTCCCTTTTCGTCGATCCGGCCTATGCGGCAACGGCGCAGTATCGCGAATTCTGGGCCGCTCTTGGCCGCGGCGAATTTCAATCCACCGAATTCAAGCGCATCGCGAAGGGGGGACGGGAAGTCTGGCTTCAGGCGTCCTACAACCCGATCTTCGATAATTCGGGCCGCCCCATCAAGGTCGTGAAGGTGGCAACCGACATCACCGCGGAAACGATCCAGAACGCCGATTACCGCGGGCAGATCGAGGCGATCTCCAAATCGCAGGCCATCGTACAGTTCGCGCTCGACGGCACCATCCTCACGGCAAACCAGAACTTCCTGGAGGCCATGGGCTACCGGCTCGAGGAAATCGTCGGCAAGCACCATTCCATGTTCGTGGAGCCCGCCGACCGCGCGACGCCGGAATACGCTGCATTATGGGCCTCGCTCGCCCGCGGCGAGTTTCGGAGCGCCGAGTACCGGCGCATCGGCAAGAACGGAAAAATCGTCTGGATCCAGGCGTCCTACAATCCCATCCTCGATGCCAGCGGACGGCCCTTCAAGGTGGTGAAATTCGCCACCGACGTGACGGCTCAGGTCGATGAGCGGCTGCGCCGCGAGGGCCTTCGCTCCCGCATCGACGCGGACCTCGAGAGCATCTCCACGGCGATCTCCGAAACCAACGACCAGGCGACGATCGCCGCGGCCGCCTCCACGCAGACCTCCAACAATGTGCAGGCGGTCGCCACCGGCGCGGAACAGCTTGCGGCTTCCGTGCGGGACATCGGCTCGCGCGTCGCCGAGGCCCATCGCATGTCGGCCCAGGCGGTCCAGCACAGCGAGACCACCACGGGAATCGTCTCCGGCCTCGTGGGCGCGGTCCAGAAGATCGGCGAGGTGACGCGCATCATCACCACCATCGCCGAGCAGACCAATCTGCTCGCGCTGAATGCCACGATCGAGGCGGCACGGGCGGGCGAATCGGGACGCGGCTTCTCCGTGGTGGCCACGGAGGTGAAGAGCCTCGCTTCGCAGACATCCAAGGCGACCGACGAAATCAGCGTCCAGATCTCCGCCGTCCAGGCGGCGACGCAGGAGGCCGCGAGCGCGATCAACCTCACGTCCGCGACGATCTCGCAGATCAACGACATCTCGGCCCACATCGCGACCGCGGTGGAAGAGCAATCCTCGGTGACGCGGGAGATGTCGCAGAACATGCAGGTCGCGGCGGGCAACGTGCAGGGCGTGATGAACAACATGCTCGCCATCGCCAATTCCACCAAGCGCGTCGACAGCGCCGCGCGGCAGGTGCGGGAAGCCTCGCGCGACATGGTGTGACGCGGGGGAGGTCGGCGGCCGGCTTCCGGAACGCCGCCCCCCGAAGGTGGACGACGGCCCACGCTTCGAGAACCGCCGGATCGATGCCGATCCGGCGGCCGAACGCGGTTCAGATGCCGCGGAATACCGGCTTGCGCCTTTCCAGGACGGCGTCGATGCCCTCCGCATCATCCGCGTTCTCATGGTTCTGCCGGCATAGGCCCTGGATAGCGCGAAGACCCGGGCCGAAACCGGCCGAGCGTCGCCGGTGCGCGCGGGCATGCGATCTTGCTCGTCCCGACGCTTCCGTCATGACCTCCACGAATATCGCCGGCCTCGCAGCGCGGCTTCGCCCAGCTGCGGTGAAAGGCGTCCGCATTCAGGGGCCGCAGGTCGGTGCCGGGGAAGCGCAAGAGCGCTCGCGAAGCGGAACAGGGATCGTTGCCGGTCGCGATGCGGAATTGCGTCGACGCCCCCTCGCCGCTTGAAAATTTGTTCGCCCCCATGTCGGATCCCGGCCGGCTCGCACGTCCTTAGGGAAGGTGAAGCATTGCGGAAGATTCGCATCGAGGGAGACGCAGATGAGTTACGTGGATGGCTTCGTGCTGGCCGTGCCGAAAGAAAACATGGCGGCCTACAAGGAACTGGCTTCGATCGCCGGCACGGTATGGAAGGAATATGGCGCGCTCGCTTATGTGGAATGCGTCGGCGATGACGTTCCCTATGGCGAACTCACCTCCTTTCCCCGTGCCGTGCAGGCGAAGGAGGGCGAGATCGTGGTGTTCTCCTGGATCGTCTATGAGTCCCGGGCGCAGCGCGACGCGGTGAATGCGAAGGTCATGGCCGACCCGCGCATCAAGCAGGGCATGGAAGGCCTGCCGTTCGACGGCAAGCGCATGATCTACGGCGGCTTCCAGACGCTGCTGGAGTTCTGAGCGCCGGCCCTCACGCGTCCAGCGTCTTGCGGGCGAAGCTCTCGATATAGTCCACGAGGCGCGCGGCCGCGGTTTCCGCCGCCGCGCCGTCGCGCCGGGCGATGGCGTCGGCAACGTCCGCATGCAGGCGCGCCGCCAGCGGCAGGTCCGCCACCTGCTTGTAGTGCAGATACCAGAACCGGCGCGAGAGCCCGTGCATCAGGCCCATGGAGCGCATGGCGAATTCATTGCGCGCGGCCTGGGCGATCAATTGGTTGAAGGTGCCGTCCAGGCGCATGAAGGCGATATCGTCCTCCTCGTCGCCGGCCTGGCGCATGGCGGCGGCGATCTGCGCGAATTCGCGCCGCTCGCCCTCGGTGGCGCGCTCGGCGGCGAGGCCCGCCATCAGCTTTTCCAGCACCCGGCGCACTTCCAGCAGGCGCAATTGGGTGCGCAGATTGATTTCCGAAACCAGCACGCCGCGCCGCGGCAGCACCACCACCAGCCCGTCGCGCACCAGGCGCTGCAAGGCCTCGCGAATCGGCGTGCGGCCGATGCCGAGCCGCTGCGACAGCGCCAGCTCCGACAGCGCCGAGCCGGGCGGGAGCTGAAGCGTGGAGATCAATTCCTCCAGCATGCGATAGGCGCGGTCGGTCAGGCTGGTATCGTCCCCCGCCTCACCATCGGCCGGGGCCGGCGCGACGGACGCGACCGGCGCCTCCGGCTCGGGAACCGCCGCCGCCTTGGCGCGCCGCGCGACCGCACGGGCCGGCGTGCCCACGGGCTCATCCTGCGATGGGAGGGGCGTGCGATGCGTCGCCTTTTTCGCCATGGACTCAACTCCGTGATGCGCGTGCCCTGTGTCATCACGGACGCCGTCGATGGTCAAGGCAAGCCCTCCTTTCGCAATATGGAATTTGCCTCTTGCAGACATTCAAATCATATATTTATGATATGTCAGAATGAAAGACGGGCATAGCCTGCAGGGGAGAAACGCCAAATGAACATCACCCGCCGCGCGCTCATGCGCGGGATCGGGGCCGCTGGCCTTGCCGCCACCGCTCCCGGCATTTTCGCGCCCGCCATCGCTCAGGCGAAGCCCGTGCGGATCGGCATCCTCGCGCCCCGCTCCGGAGCCATGGGCACGGTCGGCGAATGCGGCATCCGCGCCGTCCAGTGGGCCGCCGAGCGCATGAACAAGGACGGCGGCATCGCCGGCCGGCCAATCGAACTGGTGATCGAGGAGGAAACCTCGCCCAAGGACACGATCGAGCGCTTCCGCCGCCTGGTGCTTCAGGAAAAGGTGGATTGCGTGCAGGGCCTGATTTCCACCGGCGTCAGCCTCGGCGTCGCCCCCGCCGCCGAAGAGGAACAGGCGCTCCTCATCATGTGGGACGGCACCACCCAGGACGGCGTGAAGGAGGCCATGCCGAAATCCAACTATGTCTTCCGCTCCACCGACAATGAGTGCGAAGCGGTGATGGCCTCGCTGCTGTCGATCAAGTATTTCAAGGGCAAGATCAAGCGGATCGCCGGCATCAACCCGGACTATTCCTACGGCCGCAACAATTGGGAGGCATTCCGCCAGATCCTGGCCCGCGCGGGCATCGAGGTGGAGGTGGTGGCCGAGCAATGGCCCAAGGTCGGCACCATGGACCTCACCTCCCATGTCGCGGCGCTGAAGGCGGCGAAGCCGGATTTCATCTTCTCCTCCATGCTGTTCGCCGATCTGCCGGTGTTCATGAAGCAGGGCTCGGCCGCCGGCCTGTTCGAGGGCGTCAACATCGCGCTTCCCGCCGCCGGCTGGCAGATCAACCAGTTGAAGAAGGAATTCATGCCCGAGAATGTGATCTTCGGGCACAACACGCTGTATTTCGCCCTGCCCACCGCCTCGCCGCTCCAGAAGGCGTTCGTGGACGATTACATGGGCCGCTACAAGGAAGCCCCCCATTGGGAGGCGGACCGGGCCTATTTCGCCCTCGCCGCCTATAAGGCGGGCGTGGAAGCCGCCAGCAAGGCCACCGGCCGCTGGCCCAAGCTCGACGAGATCATCGCCGCCATTCCCGAGCAGAAGGTGCAGAGCCTCGGCGGGCCGGGCCAGTTCCGCAAGGACAAGATCGCCGAGCAGACCTTCTACCAGGGCCTCTCCACAAATAAGAATACTTACGACTTCCCCACCCTCTCCACCGTCGACAGCTTCACGGCCGACCAGCTCCAGAAGCCGCCGGGCGTGGATTTCTGGGACTGGATCAAGACCTCCAAGCTGCCGGTCTGAGGAGCGGGCGCGACATGACCGTCTTCCTCGACGTGCTGCTCGGCGGCGTGTTTCACGCCGCCATCCTCTTCCTCGTGGCCGCCGGCCTTCAACTGGTCTTCGGCGTCCAGAAAATCGTCAATCTCGCCTGCGGATCCTTCTATGCGCTCGGGGCCTATTTCGGCATCACGGCCGTCGGCTTCGCGGCCCAGCTCGGCTTGCCGAGCTTATTGGTGCTGCCGGTGCTGATCCTCGCCGGCCTCGCCATCGGCCTGGTCGGCCTGCCGGTGGAACGGGTGCTGCGCACGATCTACAATCGGGACGAAAGTTACCAGCTCCTGATCACCTTCGGCTTCCTGCTGATGTTCCAGGATGTCTTTCGCTTCTTCTGGGGCGCGACGCCGCGCACGCTGGATAATGCCTATCTGGTCTATGGCACCGCCGAATTCCTGGGCGTGCAGGTACCGACCTATAATCTGCTGGTGATCGCCGCGAGCATCGCCATCGCGCTCGCCCTCGGCCTGTTCCTCCAGCGCACCCGCATGGGCCGCATCATCCGCGCCACGGCGGAAAACCGGAACATGACGGAAGCCATGGGGGTGGATTCCAACCGCATCTTCGCCGCCGTCTTCACGGTGGGCTGCATGCTCGGCACGGTGGGCGGGGCACTCGTCGTGCCGGCCTCCGCCTCCTCGCTCGACATGGCGGTGGAACTGGTGGTGGAGGCGTTCGCCGTGGTGGTCATCGGCGGGCTCGGCTCCATGCGCGGCGCGCTCGCCGGCGCGCTCATCGTCGGGCTGATCCGCGCGGCGGCCATCATGGTGCTGCCGGAGGCGGAAATCCTGTCCATCTATGTGGTCGTGATCGCGGTGCTGATCCTGCGTCCGGCCGGGCTTTTCGGGAGGGCGGTCGCGTGAGGATTGAAACTTCGGTTCGCGCGGTGGCCGCCCCCGCCGCTCCGCCCATCTCCCGCCCCAAGGGATTGTGGGCGCTGCTGGTGATCGTGGTGGCCATGGCGGCGCTGCCGCTGATCGCCTCCACCTATACCCTCACCTTGATGGTGCCGTTCTTCGGCTTCGCCATCGCTTTGCTCGGCTTCAATTTGCTGTTCGGCTACACCGGGCTGCTGTCGTTCGGCCACGCCATGTTCCTCGGGATCGGGGCCTATGCCACCGCGGTGCTCACCAGCAAGCTCGGCGTGCGCGCGTTCGAGCTGATCCTGCTCACCGCGATTGCGGTGTCGGCGCTCATCGCCCTGCCGGTGGGCTATCTATGCGTGCGCTACACGCGCATCTTCTTCGGCATGCTGACGCTGGCGTTCGGCATGCTCTTCCATTCCGTGCTGTTCAAATTCTACGGCCTCACCGGCGGCGACCAGGGCATGCGGGTGGTGCGGCCGCTGCTGTTCGGCCTGGAGTTCGAGGGCGGGAAGACCGCCTATCTCACCGGGCCGTTCTATTATTACGCGCTCGGCCTTCTTGCGGTGCTCGGCTTCGTCATGTGGCGCATCGTGCGCTCGCCGTTCGGGCTGCATCTCCAGGCGATCCGCGAGAATGCGCAGAAGGCGTCCTATCTCGGGGTGCAGGTTTCGCGCACGCGCCTTGCGGCGTTCGTCATCTCGGCCATCTATGGCGCGGTGGGCGGGGCGATCCTGGCGGTGTCCATCGGCCTTGCGGACCCGGAGATGGTCTATTGGACCCAATCCGGCAACCTCGTCTTCATGGCGGTGCTGGGCGGCTCCGGCTCGTTCGTCGGCCCGGTGATCGGCGGTCTCGCCTTCGTCCTGCTCCAGGACAGCGTGATGGCGGCGACCCAATATTGGCGCTTCGTCATGGGCGCGATCCTGGTGCTGCTGGTGATCTTCTTTCCGCGCGGCATCGCGGGCATCGCCGGCGACGTCGTCGCCCGCTTCAAGAAGGGATCCTGATCCATGGCCGCCCTTCTCGCCGCCCACGGCGTCTCCAAGAGCTATGGCGCGTTCCAGGCGCTGCGCGATGTGTCCCTCTCCATCTCGGACGGGGAGTTCATCTCCATCGTCGGGCCGAACGGCGCCGGCAAGAGCACGCTGGTGCATGTGCTCACCGGCTTGTTGAAGCCCACCGCCGGCCATGTGCATTTCCACGGCGCCGATATCGCCGGCATCGGCCCCGTGGAGCTGGCGCGGCGCGGCATGGCGCGCGGCTTCCAGCTGGTGAACATCTTCCCCGCCCTCACGGTGCGCGAGACCCTGGCGGTGGCCGCCGCCTCGCGCCTGAAACGCATCGCCAACCCGTTCCGCTCGCTCACCCGCGACCGGGAGGTGCGCGCCGACGTGGAGGAGGTGGCGGACATCTTCAACCTGCGCCACCGGCTCGATCAGCCGGCCTCCGCCCTCTCCCAGGGCGAGAAGAAACTGCTGGATGTGGCCAGCGCCTTCGCCCTGAAGCCGCAGCTGATCCTGATCGACGAGCCCACCTCCGGCGTCTCCACCGGCGACAAGCATTCCATCATGGAATTGCTTGTCGCGGCGGCGCGCAAGGCCGGGGTGCGCGGCATCATCCAGGTGGAACACGACATGGACCTTGTGGCGCGCTATTCCGACCGCATCATTGCCCTTCAGGGCGGGGCGGTGCTGGCGAACGAGCCGCCGGCCACCTTCTTCCGCGACCCCGCGCTGATCGCCGCCGTGGTCGGCACGCGACCGCCCACCGTTCCTCACAAATCCGCAGCGGAGGCCCGCCCATGCTGACCCTGTCCGGGCTGAAGGTGGATATCGGCGGCAGCCGCATCCTCAACGGCATCGACCTCACCGTGGCGCCGGGCGAGCTGGTGTGCCTTATCGGCCGCAACGGCGCGGGCAAGACCACGACGCTGCGCGCGATCATGGGCTATCGCAAGCCCGTGGCGGGCTCCATCGCCTTCCTGGGGGAGGAATTGACCCGCCTGCCCACGCATCGGATCGCCCAGCTGGGCATCGGCTTCTCGCCCGAGGAATCCGAAGTGTTCGGTGACCTCACGGTGGCCGAGAATATCGCGCTGCCCACCTGGACGCGCCCCGGCGGCGCGGGGAGCGAAGCGCGCATCGAGCGGGCGCTGACCGTCTTCCCCAAGCTGCGGCAATATCTGCACCGCGGCGGCATGCAGCTCTCGGGCGGCGAGCGCAAGATGGTGTCGGTCGCCCGCGCGCTGGCGCTCGATCCGCAATTGCTGCTGCTGGACGAACCGTTCGAGGGGCTCTCGCCCGCCATCATCCCGGTCATCGGCGCCGGCATCGCCGCCATCCGCGCCATGGGGCAAGCGGTGCTGATGGCGGAATCCAACGTCCATCATCTGCCGGAAGATGTGGACCGCCTCTATGTGATCGAGCGCGGCGAATTGATCTTCTCGGGCTCGGTGGCGGCCGCCCATCGCGACAAGGACGTGATGCGCGTGATCGCCGGCGAAGTGGAGCTGGATCCCGCCTGATGACCGCGTCTCCCTCGTTCCCGCTGCGCTATCGCGCGGCGGTGCTCCACGCGCCCCATGCGCCTTTGTCCATCGAAACCGTGGAAGCGCGCGCCCTCGCGCCGCGCGACGTGCTGGTGCGGGTGAAGGCCGCCGGCCTGTGCCACACCGACCTGGAAGTGATCGAAGGCGGCCTGCGCTATCCCCCGCCTTTGGTGCTGGGCCATGAGGCGGCGGGCATCGTGGAGGCTGTCGGCGAGGCCGCGCAGGGGGTGAAGGTGGGCGACCATGTGGTGCTCTCCTGGAATCCCCATTGCGGCACCTGCTTTTATTGCGACCGGTCGCTGCCCATCCTGTGCGAGGGCTATCTGGCGGAAGGGCCGAAGGCGCGCGCCCTGGACGGCAGCGCGAAAGCCCATCTCGCCGACGGGCGGGAGCTGGGCGCGCTCATGTTCCTCGGCGCGTTCGGCGACTATTGCATCGTGAGCGACCAGCAGGCGATTCCCGTGCCGCGCGACCTGCCGTTCGATGAAGCGTGCCTCATCGGCTGCGGGGTGATGACCGGGGTGGGCGCGGCGCTGAACGTCGCCCGCATCCACCCGCGCGACACGGTGCTGGTGCTCGGCTGCGGGGCGGTGGGGCTCGCCGCCGTGCAGGGCGCGCGGCTCGCCGGGGCCGCGCAGATCCTCGCCGCCGATCTCAGCGAGGAGAAGCTGGCGCTCGCCAAGAGCATGGGCGCGACCCACACGGTGAACGCGCGCACCGGCGACGTGGTGGAGGCCGCGCGCATGCTCACGTCCGGGCGCGGCGCCGACGTGGTGCTGGAATCCGCCGGTGCGCCCATCGCCTTTCGCACCACGCTGGAGGCGGTGCGGCTGGGGGGCGAGGTGATCTGGCTCGGCAAGGTCGATGTGGCGCACGACGTATCGTTCCGCTGGGGGTCGCTCATGGGGGAAAAGCGCATCCGCCGCTCCTCCTATGGCGGCGCGCGCCCGCACAGCGATTTCCCCTTCCTTGCCCGCGCGGCGCTGGAGGGGCGGCTGGATCTGAAGGGCCTGATCTCGCGCCGCATCACGCTCGCCGACATCAACGAAGGCTTCGCCGCCTTGAAGCGCGGCGAGACCATCCGCAGCGTGATCCAGATGTAGCGGGCATTTGCGGTTCCCCTCCCGCGTCTCGGCCAAGTGCAGCGCCGCAGGCGCGGAGCGCGCGCCGGGACCCAGCGCAAAAAGCCGCCGCAGGCGCTTCAATAACCGCTTCAATCCGGATGCGGCGTGCTTCACTCGAATGGCGCGCGGCGCGTTCGCCGGCTGCGCCGCTTTTTCCCCTGGATCCCGGCTCGGCACTCCGGCACGCCGTCGCTGGGCCGGGAAATCGCTGGGCCGGGACATGGTCTTCAGCCGGCGGAGGGCGCGTCTGGGTAATATTGCGACGGGCGCCCCCTCCCGCGTCCCGGCCAAGCGCAGCGCCGCAGGCGCGGAGCGCGAGCCGGGACCCAGCGCAAAAACCCGCCGCAGGCGCTTCAATAACCGCTTCAATCCAGACGCGCGGCGCTTTACCGAAAAGCGCGCGGCGCGTTCGCCGGCTGCGCCGCCGTGTTCCCCTGGATCCCGGCTCGGCGCTCCGGCACGCCGTCGCTGGGCCGGGAAATGGCCTTCAGCCGGCGGAGGGCGGGAATAATGGCCGGCGCCCCCTCCCGCGTCCCGGCCAAGTGCAGCGCCGCAGGCGCGGAGCGCGCGCCGGGACCCAGCGCAAAAACCGCCGCAGGCGCTTCAATACCCGCTTCAATCCAAACGCGCGGCGCTTCACAAGAAAGGCGCGGGGCGCGTTCGCCGGCTCCGCCGCTCTTTCCCTGGATCCCGGCTCGGCGCTCCGGCACGCCGTCGCTGGGCCGGGAAACGCTCTTCAGCCGGCGGACGGCGGGAATAATGTCCGGCGCCGCCCTCCGCGTCCCGGCCAAGCACAGCGCCGCAGGCGCGGAGCGCGCGCCGGGACCCAGCGCAAAAAACCGCCGCAGGCGCTTCAATAACCGCTTCAATCCGGATGCGGCGTGCTTCACTCGAATGGCGCGCGGCGCGTTCGCCGGCTGCGCCGCCGTTTTCCCCTGGATCCCGGCTCGGCGCTCCGGCACGCCGTCGCTGGGCCGGGAAACGCTCTTCAGCCGGCGGAGGGCGGGCAGCATCAAATTGCGACGGGCGCCCGTCCCGCGTCCCGGCCAAGCGCAGCGCCGCAGGCGCGGAGCGCGAGCCGGGACCCAGCGCAAAAGCCCGCCGCAGGCGCTTCAATAACCGCTTCAATCCGGATGCGCGGCGCTTCACCCGGAAGGCGCGCGGCGCGTTCGCCGGCTGCGCCGCCGTTTTCCTGGATCCCGGCTCGGCGCTCCGGCACGCCGTCGCTGGGCCGGGACATGGTCTTCAGCCGGCGGAGGGCGGGAATAATGGCCGGCGTCCCCTCCCGCGTCCCGGCCAAGCGCAGCGCCACAGGCGCGGAGCGCGAGCCGGGACCCAGCGCAAAAACCCGCCGAAGGCGCTTCAATAACCGCTTCAATCCGGATGCGCGGCGCTTTACCGAAAAGCGCGCGGCGCGTTCGCCGGCTGCGCCGCCCTTTCCCCTGGATCCCGCCTCGGCGCTCCGGCACGCCGTCGCTGGGCCGGGAAATGGTCTTCAGCCGGCGGAGGGCGCGTCGGGGTAATATTGCGGCGCCTCGCGGCGGTCGAACATGCCGTAATCGCGGATGATGCGCACCCGCAGGGCGCGACGCTCCTCGCCCTGCGTCGGCGCCCAGGCGGGAAGCGGCGCGGCCTCTTCCAGCGGGAACAGCAGCAGGCTTTTTCCGGGTGCGTAGATGCTGTCGTAGATCTCGCAGTCGGCAAGGCCGATCCCAGAGCCGACGAGGAGAGCCGACAATTCCTCGTCCGCCAGGAACGCGCCGGCGGAGGCGGTGCGCGCCACTTCCAGGAGGCCGACGCCCTTGGCGCTGCCCACCTGGGTGACGTCGAAGCGCTGCTGCGTCGGCGCCGTGTCGCGCGCGCTGTCGCTCACCGCCTCCCCGATGCGCAGGTGATAATCCGCGAAGGTCTTGGTGCGCCCCAATTCCTGCACCGCGTGGTGACGCCCCTCGGTGCGCCAGCGCACCAGCGCCTTTTCATCCCGCCACAGGGAGAAGGAGAGCAGCAGGCCGGGGGTGCGGCGCGCGTTGAACCGCTCCACCGAGAGGAAGCCGTCCATCTCGATGAGGCGCGGCCGCAGCTCCTGCGCCAGGGCGAGATAGGCCTCCCATTGGTCGGGCCGGGGCCGGACCTCGAATATCACCGCGAACATGCCGGCCTGCCCCGTGCGCAAGTGCGCCTTTGCTGTGGTTGGACAAGGGGTCCGCACCTTGCGGGCGCCCTGATGAGTCTATAACATATCAGTTCGATATCAATTGCATCCAGGGGGATTCACCAATGAAAACATATCGGGGAGATCGCACCATCGACGGCGTGCATGTTACCGTGGACGATGCTCCCCTGCCAGTGCGCGAGGACATCGCCGTGCTCAGCCGCGACGGCTTCGAATGGAGCTATGAAGGCGAAGCGCCCTCCCAGCTCGCGCTGGCGCTGCTGGCCGACCATCTGGGCGACCCCAAGCGCGCGCTCGCCCTGCACCGCGCCTTCATGCGCGAGGTGGTGGCCAATTTCGCCAATGAATGGGAGATGACCTCCGCCGACATGGACGCCGCGTTGATGGCGGTCGCGGCCTGACGCGCACCGTCCGCCGCCTTGCGGGAAAACGAGGCGCGTCAGGGGCTGGATACGCCTCTTGCGTCTGATATGTTAGTCATATATTAGTTTACCGAACAGCCCAGATGCGGCGGCCCCGCCAGGGATGATCCCGCACCGAGAGAAGGAAGATTGCGATGGAACTGACGCAAAGCGTGATGTCGGACCGGCAGCGCAAATATCGCGCGACCTATCGCGAGCGGGTCACCGGCTGGTACAATGGCTGGCTCCACATGCTGATCATCTACACCATCGGCTTCACCGCGCTTTATGTGTACGCGGCGAATATTCATGCCGTGAAATGGTGGGAATGGTTCACCGTTCCGGTGGTGTTCCTGTTCTGCAATTTCTTCGAATGGGCGCTACATCGCTACATCATGCACCGGCCCTCGCGCATCCCGTTGTTTCGCGCGGTCTATAATCGCCACACGCTGATGCATCACCAATTCTTCACCGAGGAGGAGATGCGCTTCGCCGATCATCACGACTGGCGCGTCACCTTCTTCCCGCCCTATGCCCTCGTCACATTCACCCTCATGTCGATTCCCGGCGCGGTGATCCTGTCGTGGCTGGTCTCGCCGAACGTCGGCTGGCTGTTCATCACCACCACCACTTCGGTTTATCTGGTCTATGAATTCATGCACTTCTGCTGCCACGTGGAAGAAAGCTGGTTCGTGCGCAACATGCCGTTCGTGAACACGATCCGCCGCCACCACACCGCCCATCACGACCAGTCGATCATGATGGAGCGCAACATGAACCTCACCTTCCCCATCATGGACTGGCTGTTCGGCACGTCCGACCTCGACCGCGGCCTGATCGGCCACATCTTCAACGGCTATGACACCAGCCGCGTGAAGACCAACATGCGCCGCACCGCGCGCACCCCGCGCCCGCAGGCCACCGCCCGCTCGGTGGCCGCCGAATGAGCGCCATCGAGCCCAATGGCGCCGCGCTCGTGTGGTTCGCCTTGCTGTGGACCACCACCTGCCTCGGCTTCCTGATCCTGTGCGGCATGTATCCCATGCACACGCGCCCGCCGGCCGCCCGCAAGTCGGGGGCGCTCGCCCTCATCGTCGTCAACAGCGCCCTGTGGCTGGCGCTCGCCGCCGGCACGCTGGCGTTCGGCTATGGCGAATTGCGCATCACGACGCTGATCGTGGTGGGCGGCCTCGTCATGCTGTTCGCGCCCGCCCCGTTCGAGGCCATGCCGCCGCTCTGGCGTGACGGGCGGCGCGGGCTCGCCGCTTTGCTGGCGGTTCAGGCCGCGGGGCTCGCGGTGTGGCTCGCGGTCAGCCAGGCCGGCGCACAGCTGGTCGGCCCGCTGGTCTGACGGGCCGATGCGCCCGCCGCACACCCAAGACCATCTTTCGGAGGACCAAGGCCATGCCCTTTCCCATCAAGTTCGGCCTCTCGATCATCGTGCTGCTTGTGGCGGCTGCGGGCTATGCCTTGCAGGCCCATCTCGGGCAGACCACGCCGAAATACGCGGTCGCGTTCCTGGGCATCTTCATGGTGGTGGCCATGTGGGTGTTCCCGGAGGTGGAGCGCAAGAAGATCGATCGCCGCTGACCGCGCCCGGCGCGGCGGGCGCCGTTCTGCCCTGATCGAGACCGCCGCATCCCCTTCGCCTCCGGCCGCGCGCGCTGCCGGAGGCGCTTTCGTTTGCGCCCATTCTCAGAACGGGAAGTCGCGCTTGCCCATCTGGATGGTGATCCATTTCTGCTCGGTCAGTTCCTCCCAGGAGGAGCGCCCGCCCTCGCGGCCGAAGCCGGAATTCTTCACCCCGCCGAACGGCACGTGAGGTTCATCGGAAATGGTGCAGTCGTTCACGTGCACCATGCCGGATTCGAGCCGCAGCGAGAGGTCGAACGCCTTCTGAAGATCGTTGGTGATGAGCGCGGCGGACAGCCCGTACTGGGTGTCGTTGGCGATCTCCAGCGCCTCCTCGGCGTCCTCGACGCGGATCAGCGACACCACCGGGCCGAAGCTCTCCTCATGATAGATGCGCATCTCCCGCGTCACGCCGGCGAGCACCGTGGGCTGGAAATAGCGGCCCTCGTGGGTGCCGCCGGTGAGCACTTGCGCGCCCTTTTCCTTCGCTTCGGCGATCTGGCCGTCGATGAAGGCGCACTGGCTCTCGCGGATCAGCGGGCCGATCACGCTGCCCGGATCGCGCGGAGGGCCGACCGGGATGCCCTTCGCCTTGGCGACGAAGCGCTCGGCGAAGGCATCGAAGATCGGCGCCTCCACCATCACCTTGGAATTGGCCATGCACACCTGCCCCTGGTGCAGGAACACGCCGAAGGCGGCGGCATCCACCGCATAGTCGAGGTCGGCATCCTTCAGGATGATCAGCGGGCTCTTGCCGCCCATCTCCAGGGTGAATTTCTTCAGGTGCTTGGCCGCCTCCACCGCGAGATGGCGCCCGGTGCGGGTCGAGCCGGTGAAGGTGACGAGCCGCACGCGCGGATCGGAGATCAGCAATTCGCCCACCTCCGCCGGCACCCCGGGCAGCACGTTCAGCACCCCCGCGGGAAGGCCGGCCTCGGCGAAGATGTCGGCGATCAGCGCGCCGGAGATCGGCGTCTCCTCCGAGGGCTTGAGCACGAACGTATTGCCGGCGGCGAGCGCGAACGCGATCTTCTTCATGGAGAGCAGGAACGGCGAATTGAACGGCGCGATGCCCGCCACCACGCCGAGCGGACGGCGGACGGACAGGGAGATCTGCCCCGGCTGCGTCACCGGCATGGTCTCGCCCATCACATGGCGCACGTCGCCCGCGGCGCTGCGCAGGCAGTCGGTGACATATTCGATTTCCCACAGCGCCTTGCCGAACACCGAGCCGCATTCGTCGATCAGCATGTCGCGGATTTCGTCGGTGCGCCGCTCGATCACTTCGCAGGTCTTCAGCAGCATTTTCTCGCGCGTGCTGGCGAGGCTCGCGCCCCAACTGGCGAAAGCGCGGTGCGCGGCCGCGATGGCCGCCACCACCTCCTGCGCGCCCGCCTGCTCGGTGCGGGCGAACAGCGTGCCGTCGGCCGGATTATAGCTGTCGGCGACGATGTTGCGCGAGGATTTCACGAACGCGCCATCGATGAACAGCTTGTAGGTGCGCACGCCGTCGACGACGTCATAGGATGCGGGGTTCATGCGGAGGCTCCTTGGCAACCGGGCGCGGAAACAGGGATGTCCGCAGCGAGAGGGGACACCGAACGAAGATCGCCGGCGATGAGGTCGGCCGCGCGCACGCCGATCAAGACGCACGGCGCCATGGTGTTCCCGCCGGCCACCGCCGGCATGATGGAGCCGTCCGCCACTCGCAGGCCGGCGACGCCGTAGACCTTCAGGGACCCGTCGACGACGGAGAGCGCGTCGCGCCCCATCTTGGCGGTGCAGGTCTCGTGAAAATAGGTGCCGGCGGCGTTGCGCAGGAACTGCACCATCTCCTCGCCCGCCAGCGGCCCGGGCATGAGCTCGCGCTTCACGAACGGGCGCAGGGCCTCGGAATGGCCGAGCTCGCGGCAGATCTCGATGGCCCGCAGCAACGCCGTCACGTCGGCCGGTTCGCCGAGAAAATTGGCGTGCACCTTCACCGGATCGTCCGGCCCGGCGCCGGTCAGCTCCAGATGGCCGCGGCTCTGCGGGCGGATGAGGCCGGGCGCGAGCGTGAAGGCGAGGGAGGGGTCCACCGGCAGCCTGAAGGCCGGGCCGGTGATCTCCGAGCCGAAGGCGCACTCCTCCAGCATCGGCTGGAGGTCCGGCGCCGCAAGGCTCGGATCGCTCTTGCAGAAGAAGGTGAACTCGGCCGAATTGTTGCGCGGCCGCTCGGGCGTCTTGTATTCGAACACGCAGCCGGCGACGAGGATATGGTCCTGGAAATTCCGCCCCACCCCCGGCAGATGCTGCACCAGGGGAATGGACAGCCGCGCCAGCGCCGCCGCATCGCCGATGCCGGAGAGCATAAGAACCTTGGGCGTGTTGATGGCCCCGAGCGAGAGCACCACCTCGTGGCGCGCCCGCGCCACATGCACCGCCCCGTCGCGCTCGTATTCGACGCCGACCGCACGCGCATTCTCGATCAGCAGGCGGCGCACCTTGGTGCCGGTGAGAACGGTGAAATTCGCCTGCGCCCGGCGCGGGGCCACATAAGCGGTGGCGGTGGACATGCGCGTGCCGTCGCGGGCGATGTTCACATTGGTGATGGCGCAGCAGCCCTCCCCCGCCATGGCCTCCGCGTTGTGGTCCTCCACCCGTGGAATGCCATGGGCTGAGGCCGCCTCAAGCAGGCCCTCGGTGACGGGAATGGGGTCCTGCGGCAAGGTGATGCGCAACGGCCCGCCTGTGCCGCGCAGGGGCGAGGCGGGGCCGTCCCAGTCCTCGATCCTCTTGTAGATCTCGACCGCCGCCGCATAGCCCCATCCGGCGTCGCCGCTTTCCGCTTCCCAAAGGTCGAAAGCGCTCTTGTGGCCGCGCGCCCAGACCAGGCCGTTGATGCTGCCGCCGCCGCCCAGCACCCGCCCCATGGGCAAGGGCGCGCGGCGGCCATTGAGCCCGGCGCAGGGCTCGGAACGGAAGCTCCAGTCGCGCTCGGAACCGATGTTGCGCATCCACACCTTGGGGTCGCGCACATCGGGATGGGTATCCTCGCCGCCGGCTTCCAGCAGCAGCACCCTGAGATCGGGATCGGCCGCGAGCCGCCCCGCCACCGCACAGCCGGACGTGCCGCCGCCGCACACGATGACGTCGAACCCCCGCTCGTCATTTCCTGGAGCCATGGCTGCCTCATGCAGGGACCACTGGCGCGGCCCGAATTAATTCGTCAGTATGCCTCTCATTTCCAAGCATGTTCCGTGCCACCGCGGGACGGAGGCGAGAGGAGGCGGACGGGTGGGGATTTGCGGATTTTTCCGGCCCGAAGCCTCCCTCGGGGCAGGTTCGGAATGGCGCGGGAAGCATCAGATCGCGACGCTGTGCCCATCTCGCAGGCAGGCGCGCACCCACGGCCGCGATACCGGAGGATGGGCCTTATATGGTGCCCACCGGCGAACGGCTGACCTCGTTCTTCGCCGCGACCAGCGCCCGCAGGTCCTTGAGGAAGCGCGCGCGCGCCTGGGGCGGCAAGGCCTCGATGGTGCGCTCGTGCGCCCGCGCGGCGCCCTGCTCCACCCGCTTCAGCAACGCCAGCCCCGCCTCGGTGAGGCCGGCGAGGCGCATGCGCTTGTCCGTGGGGGAAACGCTGCGCGTCACCAGGGCGCGCTGTTCCAGCCGCACGATGACATCGGCGATATTGGTGCGGTCGAGCCCCACCGCGCGCGACAGGGCGATCTGCTCGGCCGGCCCCATCTGCTTCAGCGCCGTGAGCACGCTGTATTGCACGGGGGTGATGCCCTCGGCGCCGCATTCCTCGGCGAACAGGGCGATATGGATCTGGTGCAGGCGGCGGATCAGGAAGCCGGGCCGCGCGTCGAGATCGCGGATGCACGCCTGCGTCGCGGCGGCCTCCTGCTCCGGTGCCGGGCTGGGCGCCTTGGCCGTGGAACTCCGCTTGGCACCTGTTTCGCTCATGCCCCACCTGTCCGCCGGCCCGCCGCCCGGGGCCGACCGGCCCTTCGCAAAGTCTATGCCGGCGCGGCGGGCAAGAGAACCGTCCCGGTGCGCGCGACGCCCGGATCGGAAGACCCGCCCTCGCCGGCACACGGGCAGCGGCCTGACGCCGCAACCCGGAAGTGAACGGGCCGGCGGCCCATAAAAGGGATGGCATCCCAGGCGCCGCCCGCCCATAAATCCACCAACCCAGAAGAAGCCGGGAGACCGTCATGACCGACACCTTCACCGCCCTTGTGATCGAGGATGAGGCGGGAAAGCCCAAGGCCAGCTTTAAGCAGCTCACCTTTTCCGACCTGCCGGATCACGATGTGCTGGTGGAAATCGCCTTCTCCACGCTGAACTACAAGGACGGTCTCGCGGTCTCCGGCAAGAGCCGCATCGCCCGCAAGCCGCCGCTGGTGGGCGGCATCGACCTTGCCGGCACGGTGGTGGAATCGCGCTCGCCCGAATGGCGCACCGGCGACAAGGTGGTGGTGAACGGCTGGGGCCTCTCGGAAACCGAATGGGGCGGCTATTCGCGGTTCCAGCGCGTGAAGAGCCAATGGCTGGTCCGCCTGCCGGACGCCTTCAGCCTCCAGGATGCGATGGCCATCGGCACCGCCGGCTATACGGCCGCGCTGTGCGTGGATTCGCTCGCGGCCTGGGGCGCCATCCAGCCCGGCGGCAAGGAAGTTCTGGTGACCGGGGCCGCCGGCGGCGTCGGTTCCACCGCCATCTCGCTGCTGGCGAAGGCGGGCTACAACGTCACCGCCTCCACCGGCCGGCCCGACACCCATGACTATCTCGCCGGCCTCGGCGCCAGCGCCTTCATCGACCGGGCGAGCCTCGCCGAGAAGGGCGCGCCGTTGCAGAAGGAGCGCTGGGCGGGCGCGGTGGATTCGGTCGGCTCCACGACCCTTGTGAACGTGATCGCGCAGACCGTCTATGGCGGGGCGGTGGCGGCCTGCGGCCTCGCCGGCGGCGCCGACCTGCCGGGCACGGTGCTGCCCCACATCCTGCGCAGCGTCGCGCTGCTGGGCGTCGACAGCGTCATGGCCCCCGCCGCCCGGCGCGCGAGCGCCTGGGCGCGCCTCGCCCGCGACCTCGACCGGGACAAGCTCGCCGCCATGACGCGGGTGGAGCCCATGTCGCGCCTGCCCGAGCTGGCGCAGGAGATCCTGGCCGGACAGGTGCGCGGACGCATCGTCATCGACGTCGCGCGCTGAGCGCCGCCCGGCCATGGAAACGGCCGCCTCCCCCTTCGACCTCGCCGTCATCGGCGGCGGGGTCAATGGCTGCGGCATCGCGCGCGACGCGGCGGGGCGCGGCGCATCCGTGGTGCTGTTCGAACAGGGCGATTTCGCCTGCGGCACCTCCTGCGCCTCCACCAAGCTGATCCATGGCGGGCTGCGCTACCTCGAGCATTACGAATTCCGCCTGGTGCGCGAGGCGCTGATGGAGCGCGAGATCCTGTGGGGCCTCGCGCCGCACATCATCTGGCCGCTGCGCTTCGTGCTGCCCGTTCTGCCCGGCCTGCGCCCGGCCTGGATGCTGCGGCTCGGCCTGTTCCTCTATGATCATCTCGGCGGCCGCAAGCTGCTGCCGCCCTCGCGCATGCTGAACCTCGCCCGCGACCCGGCCGGCGCGCCGCTGCGATCCGACCTCACCCGCGCGTTCGAATATTCCGACTGCTGGGTGGAAGATTCCCGCCTCGTGGTGCTGAACGCCCTCGATGCGCGGGAGCGCGGCGCCGACATCCGCCCCGGCACGCGGGTGGTGGGCGCGGCGCGGGGGGACGGGCTCTGGACCATCGAGACCGAGCGCGACGGCGTGCGGGAGAGCGTGCGGGCGCGCGCCCTGGTGAATGCCGCCGGCCCCTGGGTGTCCCATGTGCTCGACACGCTGAACCTGCACGAGCGCGCCCATGTGCGGCTGGTGCAGGGCAGCCACATCGTGGTGCCGCGCCTGTTCAATCACGAGCGCTGCTACATCTTCCAGAATGCCGACGGCCGCATCATCTTCGCCATTCCCTACGAAGGCGATTTCACCCTGATCGGCACCACCGACCAGGATTATGCCGGCGCGCCGGAGGATGTGCACGCGAGCGAGGCGGAGATCGCCTATCTGTGCGCGGCGGCGAGCGAATATTTCGCCAAGGCCGTTTCGCCCCCCGACGTGGTGTGGAGCTATAGCGGCGTGCGCCCGCTCTATGACGACGGCGCGAGCAAGGCGCAGGAGACCACCCGCGACTATGTGCTGGTGCTCGATGCCCCGCACGGCGCGGCGCCGCTGCTGAGCGTGTTCGGCGGCAAGATCACCACCTATCGAAGGCTCGCGGAAAGCGCGCTGGACAAGCTGCACGCCCATCTGCCGGCCCCCGTGCGCGACGCGCGGCCCTGGACCGCGACCGCGCCCCTGTCCGGCGGCGATTTCGAGAAGACCGCCTTCGATGCCCTGGCGGCGGACCTCGCGCGGCACTATCCCGCCCTCGACCCGGCCCTGCTGCGCCGCCTCGCGCGCGCCTATGGCACCCGCGCCCGCCGCCTGCTGGCGGGCGTCGCCACGCCGGCGGACCTCGGCCGCTGCTTCGGCGCGAACCTTCATGCCCGCGAGGTGGATTATCTCATGGACGCGGAATGGGCGCGCGGCGCCGCCGACATCCTCTGGCGCCGCTCCAAGCTCGGCCTGCGGGTCTCGGCCGAGCAGGCGGCGGCCTTGGAGGATTATATGGTCGCGCGACGGGGGGCGTGAGGTCCCGGTGCACGGGAAGGCAGCGCCCCTCCCGCTGAAGACATCCAACGCTTGCCCTTGAGCTGCCCCTTGCCGCGTCCTGCCACCTTGCCCCTGAGCTCACCCCTTGCCGCAGCGTCCCCTCCCCCCTTGCGGGGGAGGGTCAGGGAGGGGGGTATCCCGCCGCCCCAACCGGGCGAAGTTGGTGTTCGCGGCATCAGACCCCCCTCCCCACCCCTCCCCCGCAAGGGGGGAGGGAGAAGACCCTTCGCGTTCCGACCACATGCAACGGCGGTGCGGCGGCGGCGCAACGCCCTCGCCGCGCCCCTCTCACCTTGCCCCTGAGCTCACCCCTTGCCGCTGCGTCCCCTCCCCCCTTGCGGGGGAGGGTTAGGGTGGGGGGTATCGCGCCGCCCGTCCGGGCGAAGTTGGTGTTCGCGGCATCAGACCCCCCTCCCCACCCCTCCCCCACAAGGGGGGAGGGAGAATGCCCTTCGCGCTCCCATCCACATGCAACGGCGGTACGGCAGCGGTGCAACGCCCTCGCCGCGTCCCGCCAACCCTTGCCCTTGAACTTCCCCTCGCCGCCGCGTCCCCTCCCCCCTTGCGGGGGAGGGTCAGGGAGGGGGGTATCGCGCCGCCCAACCGGCGAAGTTGATGTTCGCGGCAGCAGACCCCCCTCCCCGCCCCTCCCCCACAAAGGGGGAGGGAGAGCGCATCTCGCGAGCCGGTCGGGCGGTGGCTCCATCGCCCCGAGTCGCCTAGGTTCGCGAGAACCAGAAGACTTCGGGGGGAGCGCACATGGCCACCTACATCCTCGCCATCGACCAGGGCACCAGCTCCTCGCGGGCGATCCTGTTCCGTCCCGACACCTCCATCGCCGCCATGGCGCAGGAGGAAGTGCCGCAGCATTATCCCGCCTCCGGCTGGGTGGAGCAGGAGGCCGAGGACATCTGGCGCACCACGCTCAAGGTGTGCCGTGCGGCCCTCGTGCAAGCCGGCGCCGGGGCGGGCGACATCGCCGCCATCGGCATCACCAACCAGCGCGAGACCACCCTGGTCTGGGATCGCGCCACCGGGGAGGCCATCCACCGTGCCATCGTCTGGCAGGACCGTCGCACCGCGCCCCTGTGCGCCCGCCTGGAGGCCGAGGGCCACGGCCCCAGGGTGAGCGCGAAGACCGGCCTGCTGATCGACCCCTATTTCTCCGCCACCAAGATCGCCTGGATGCTGGACCAGGTGCCCGGCGCGCGGGCGCGGGCGGAGCGCGGAGAACTGGCCTTCGGCACGGTCGACGCCTTCCTGCTCCATCGCCTCACAGGCGGCCGCGTGCACGCCACAGACGCCACCAATGCCGCCCGCACCCTTCTGTTCGACATCCATACCGGCGCCTGGGATGCGGACCTCCTCGCCCTGTTCGGCGTGCCCGCCGCCTTGCTGCCGCAGGTGCGCGACAGTTCCGGCCTGTTCGGCACCACGGACGCGGCCCTGTTCGGCGGCGCCATTCCCATCTGCGGCATGGCGGGAGACCAGCAGGCGGCCATGGTGGGGCAGGCCTGCTTCGCGCCGGGCATGGTGAAATCCACCTATGGCACCGGCTGTTTCGCGTTGCTCAATACCGGGGAAACGCCGGTCGCCTCGCGCAACCGCCTGCTGACCACCATCGCCTATCAGCTGGAGGGGCGGCGCACCTATGCGCTGGAGGGCGCCATCTTCGTCGCCGGCGCGGCGGTGCAATGGCTGCGCGATGGGCTCGGGGTGATCGCCCATGCCCACGAGACCGGCGCGCTCGCCGCCGCCGCCGATCCCGAGCAGGACGTGATCCTGGTGCCGGCCTTTGTCGGCCTCGGCGCCCCCCACTGGCGGCCGGACGTGCGCGGCGCCGTGTTCGGCCTCACCCGCGCCACCGGGCCGAAGGAGCTCGCCCGCGCGGCGCTGGAGAGCGTGTGCTTCCAGACCGTGGACCTGCTGAACGCCATGCGCGCCGACTGGACCGGGCACGGGGAGGCGACGGTGTTGCGGGTGGACGGCGGCATGAGCGCCTCCGACTACACCATGCAGCGGCTCGCCGATCTGCTGGGCGCGCCGGTGGACCGGCCGGTGGTTCAGGAGACCACGGCGTTGGGCGCGGCCTATCTCGCCGGCCTCGGCTGCGGCCTCTTCCCCGACCCGGAGGCGTTCGCCGCGCGCTGGCGGCTGGACCGGCGCTTCACCCCGCAGATGAGCGAAGCGGCCCGCGCCGCCCGGCTCGCGGCCTGGGACGCGGCGATTGCCTGCCTCGCGCCGAAATCGGCCACATGACCGCGGATTTCCGCACTCTTCGGCTCGCCGAAATGTCGCACGCCGAATATTGGGCGAAATCGCACGGTGAAGAGGCTTCATGCATCGGAAATTCAAGTGAGAAGCGGTCAAGCAACGTCATTATGTTGCATTTTTATGACGTGACATGGCGCAAAGACATCGGTGCGGGTCGCGCGGTATTTCTTGTTACAGAACCCGCGATGGTATCGAAATCATGTCCTCACACGCCCGTCCCCCGGTTTTCCCGACAGCGGTCCCCGGACCCCTGTCCTCGCTCGACGCGATGGTGACGTCGATGCCCCCGGCGCCGGGCCAAGCCCCGGAACTGGAGACAAAGCTTCAGATCAGCCATGTCAATTTCCGCTATGGAAATGAATTGGCCCTGAAGGATATCAATATTCCCATCTACAAGCACAAGGGTACGGCGTTCATCGGCCCCTCGGGTTGCGGAAAGTCCACGCTGCTGCGCATCCTCAACCGCATGTATGATCTTTATCCGGACCAGCATGTGACCGGCTCCGTCTTCATGGATGGGCAGGATATCTTGTCCCATTCGGTCGATGCCATTGCGCTGCGGGCGAAGATCGGCATGGTGTTCCAGAAGCCGACGCCGTTTCCCATGTCGATCTATGACAACGTCGCCCTGGGCCTGCGGCTCAACGAAGAACTCTCGCCATCTCAATTGGATGGCCGTGTCGAACACGCCCTGCGGCGGGCCGCGCTGTGGGAAGAGGTGAAGGATATCCTCCCCCAGAGCGGGCTCAGCCTCTCCGGCGGCCAGCAGCAACGCCTGTGCATCGCCCGGACCATCGCGGTAAAGCCGGAAGTCATTCTCCTGGACGAGCCGTGTTCCGCGCTCGACCCGTTGACGACCGCGAAGATCGAGGAGACGATCGACGAACTCAAGGCGGACTATACGATCGTCATCGTCACCCATAACATGCAGCAGGCGGCGCGCGTGTCGGAATACGTGGCCTTCATGTATCTCGGTGAGATCATCGAGTTTGGCCCGGCGCGTCAGATCTTCACAAACCCGGTGGACGAGCGCACCCGCCGCTACATCACCGGCCGCTTCGGCTAGGGTCTCCCGGCGAAGGCGCCGGGCAGGCTGCCTCACATCTCGCGTTTTTCAAGGGGTTAGAGCCGATCTGACAGGCCGGGTTTCGCCCGGCGGCGCGAAGCCGCCCTCGTGCAATGTCCAGGCAAGCCGGCGCCGGAATAATCCCGGCGATCATCGTCGGCCATCCCCGAGAGCCCGCCCGCTCCCGGCGCCGGCGTTTCCTGGCGCGAAAGGGCACGCTATGTTTGGAGCCATGCTCCGCAAGCTTTCACCGGATGCGGGCCCGCCCGCTGGTCCGCTCGAAACCGCGCCTCCCCCACCTGTCGCCGCTCCCCATGACGCCGCAGCGGGCCCCACGCCCGATCTGACAATCTCCTTGATCGAGGCCGATATTCGCCGCGTCCGGGCGCAGCTCGCCGAGACCGCCGCGCAGATGGCCGGCGCCTGCGCCGATGGCGTGCGCGGCACCGAGGCCATCCGCCACGACAGCGATCATCTCGCCGGCAAGACCGAGCAGGCCAGGACCAGCGCGGCGGAACTCACCGGCGCGCTCTCCGCCCTTGCCGCGACCAATGACGAGATCGGCCGACAGGCGCACACCTCGGACGCGCTCGCCACCCGCGCCGGCGAGGCCGCATCTCAAGCCTCTGGCGCCATTGTCGAATTGCGCTCGGCGATCGCTGAGATCAAGGCCGTGGTGTCGCTGATCGCCGACATCGCCGGCCAGACCAACCTGCTGGCCCTGAACGCCTCCATCGAGGCCGCCCGGGCGGGTGCGGCCGGCGCGGGCTTCGCCGTTGTGGCGAGCGAGGTCAAGGGCCTCGCCTCCGCCACCCATCGCGCCACCGGCGAAATCGGCGCCAAGATCGACCGGCTCATGCGGGCCGCCGAAACCAGCACCGGCGCGGTGAGCCAGGTCATTGAGGCGGTGGGAGAAATTCGCCCCGTTGCCTCCGCCGTCGCGGATGCGGTCGCCGGGCAGGCGGACAGCATTGCCGATATCGGCCGCGCCGCCGCCCTGGCGCGCACGTTCGCCGACGATGTCGATGCCGGCGCCCGATCCATCCGCACTGCCACCATCGAAGCGGCCGCCACGGGCGCCACCATCGAGGCCGCCAGCGACGCCATGGGCCACGGCGCCGAGGAGATGTCGCGCCACCTGCTGACGGTGCTGCGCCAGACCCCCATGGGCAACCGCCGCCGCCATCCGCGCTGGCCGGTGGAGATCCCCGGCCGCATCGTCGCCGGCGCCGCGCAGGTGCGCGTGAAGAGTGTGGATCTTTCCCTCGGCGGGGCGCTGGTGGCGTTGCAGGACGGCAGCTTGCGGCCGGGACAGGCGTGCGTGCTGGAACTAACCGGGCTCTCGCCCCTGCCCTGCCGGGTGGCCGGGCTGAGCCCGCTCGGCTGCCATCTGGCGTTCGACGAGGTGGGCGCGCCCACCGTCACGGCCCAGCTCGCCCTGGTGGCGAAATCCTACGAAACCATCATCGCCCGCGCCCGGCGCGGCGCCGCGGCCATTGCGGCCGCCCTGGAAGACTGCGTGAAGACCGGGCGGGTCACCCTGGAGGAGCTGTTCGACACCGACTACCGCGTGATCGAAGGCACCGATCCGGTCCAATATGAGGTGCGCGCGCTGCGGGTGCTCGACCAGACGCTGCCGGCGATTCAGGAGCCCATCCTGAAGGAGGAGGCGAGCCTCACCTTCGCGGCGGCGGTCGATATCAACGGCTATCTGCCGGTCCACAACGCCCAATATGCCCAGCCGCAGCGCCGCGGCGATCGCGCCTGGAACATGGCGCACGCCCGAAACCGCCGCATCTTCGACGATCGTGCCGGCCTGCTCGCGGCCCGCAACACCGAGCCGCAGCTGATCCAGGTCTATGCCCGCGACCTCGGCCACGCGGTGGTGGTGATGCGGGAAGTGGACGTGCCGATCCATGTGGCGGGGCGCCATTGGGGCGGATTCCGCACCGCCTACAGGCTCTGAGCGCCGCCGGAGCGGCGCCCAGCTCGCGTCGTCTCAGGCCGGAATGGGGCCGAGATAATCCAGCTTGCCCACGTTCACGCCCACGTGCCGCAGCAATGCGTGAGTCGTGGCGAGGTGGAAGAAGAAGTTCGGCAAGGCGAAATCCAGCAGATAGCGGTCGCCGCCGGCAAACGTGGTGGTGCGCACCGTGATCGCCTTCGCCTCGCTGCCGTCGAAGGCGGCGGGATCGAGACTTTCCAGATAGGCGATGGTGTTGCGGGTGCGCTCCAGCAGCTCCGGGATGGTGGTTTCCGTATCGTCGAACTTCGGCGCGGGCGTGCCGGAGAGCCGCTCGCCGGAGGCCTTCGAGGTGTCGCTCGCGCGCTGGACCTGACCCGCGAGGGTGAGCATATCGGGATAAAGGCGGGTGGCCGGCAAGGCCTCGGGCTTGAAGCCGCGCTCCTCGGCGAACGCCGCGCCCTTCTCCAGCTCGACCACCAGGGCGTTGAGCCCGCGCAGGAAAACCGGAACCGAGGCTTGGTACATGGACAATGCTGTCATGGCGAATGCCTGATCGTGTGGGGACTGATGCGCGGACTTGTAGCCCGCTTCGTGCGACGCCCCGAACACAAAGCCGTCAGGCCGGCGCCGCCTCCTGCCGCGTGAGGCGGGTGGAATAGCTGTAGCGGTCGGCGGGATGAACGCTGATGGAGATTTCCACCATGTCCTGCGGGCTCAGGATATATTGCCGGCGGATCTCCAGCGCATGGGCGCCGGCTTGCGCCTTGAGGGGGCCGGCGACCCGCTCGGGAATGCCCCCGGCCTTGATGTCCTGCCGGATTTCGCGCATCCGCCGGCCGGAAATCTCTTCCACCAGCGTGCTGTAGATGCCGGCATGGCCGGCCATCTTCTCCCGGACCTCGGCGGAAAACATCCCGTCGATATAGACGTCGGTCCAGCAGATCGGCAGCACGTCTCCCGGCACGATGCGCAGGCTGGAGATGCGCAGCCAGCGCTGGCCCGGCTTGCAGCCGAGCTTCTGGGCCAGCTCCGCGTCCGCCACCACGTCCGCCACGTCCTGGGTGTGGCGCTCCGTCTCCACGCCGAACTGCTGCACCGCCTCGACCGTCGCGAGGGTCTGCACGAACCCGCCGCCGCGGCTGACCGGCACCGCCGCCTCGACACGCGTGCCGGCGCTCTTGCGGCGGCTGACGAGGCCGGAGGCCTCCAGTTCGCGCAGGGCCGCGCGCACGGTGGAACGGCTGACCGAGAACTGGTCCGCCAGCTCGAATTCGTTCGGCAGGAACGACCCCACGGGGTGGCGACCGCTGGATATCGCTTCCGTCAGGGCACGGGCGACGTAGGCGTATCGCGTCTCCAAGGCGGGGAATCTCCTTCTGGCTCGGCAATGTCATGAAAGCCCGACGGGCGCTGCCCTCGTCAAGCCAGACGATTGACAGGCGCCCTATGTCAGTACAATAAATTATGTACGAACATAATTCTGCCGGAGGATCCCCCTTGGCCAGCACGGTCTTCGATTCCGCCTTGTTCCGCGACATGTTCGGCACCGCCGAAATGCGGGTGGTCTTCACCGATGAGGCCCTGGTGGGCCGGTATCTGGAGGCGGAAGCTGCCCTCGCTCGCGCCCAGGCGCGCACCGGGACCATTCCCAAGGACGCCGCAGCAGCCATCGATGAGGCCTGCCGCAGCATCCGGATCGACTTCGAAAAGCTGCGCGAAGAGACCGAGATCGTCGGCTATCCCATCCTGCCGCTGGTGCACCAGCTCGCGGCGGCGGCGGGCGCGGCCGGCGGTTTCGTCCATTGGGGCGCCACCACCCAGGACATCATGGACACGGCCAACGTGCTCCAGATCCGGGCCGCGCTCGACATCGTCGATCGCGACCTGCGGGCGGTGCGCGACATCCTGGCGAACATGGCGAGAAAATACCGCGACACGCCCATGGCCGGCCGCACCCATCTCCAGCAGGCCCTGCCGGTGACGTTCGGCTACAAGGCGGCGGTGTGGCTCTCCTCCATCGACCGGCACATCGAGCGCGTCGCCCAGGCGCGCCCGCGCATCCTGCTGGGCGAATTCTCCGGTGCCGCCGGCACGCTCGCCTCCATCGGCGAAGGCGGGCTGGAGATGCAGCGCCTGTATTGCGAGGAACTGGGTCTCGCCCAGCCTGCCATCACCTGGCACGTGGCGCGCGACGGCATCGCCGAGGCGGTGAGCCTGCTCGGCCTCATCACCGGGACGCTGGGCAAGATCGCCACCGACGTCATGCTGATGGCGGCGACCGAGTTCGGCGAGCTCTCCGAACCCTTCGTGCCGGGGCGCGGCGCCTCCTCCACCATGCCGCAGAAGCGCAACCCCATCTCCAGCGAGCTGATGCTCGCCGCCGCCAAGGCGGTGCGCCAGCACGTGGCGACCATGCTCGACGGCATGATTCACGATTTCGAGCGCGCCACCGGCCCCTGGCACCTGGAATGGGTGTCGCTGCCGGAAAGCTTCCTGCTCACCGCCTCCGCGCTGTCGAACGCGAAATTCATGCTCGCGGGCCTCGTGGTGCATGAAGACCGCATGCGGCACAATCTCGGCCTGACCCACGGCCTCATCGTCGCCGAGGCGGTGATGATGGCGGCGGCGCCCAAGCTCGGCCGCCAGCACGCCCACGACGTGGTGTATGACGCCTGCCGCACGGCCATCGAGGGCGGCCAGGACCTCGCCGATCTGCTGGCGCAGGTGCCCGAGATCGTCGAGGCGCTGGGCGGCGTGGACGCCATCCGGGCGCATTGCGACCCGGCCAATTATCTCGGCCTGTCGGGCGCCATGGTGGACCGGGTTCTCGCCACCCCCGCCCCGGCAAAGCGCGACGCCTGAGCGGACACGCGCCCTTCGCCAAGGCATCGCAAGAACGGCATCGCAAGAACGCCATCGCAAGAACACTCCGCCCAGCAAAATTCAGATCTTCAGGGAGACGCCAATGGCCACGCTGGCAACCACCGACGGCACGGTTTCGCCGCCCCCGGAAACCGCGGCGAAAAAGAAGAAATCCCTTTGGGGCAACCTCGGCTTCCAGGTCGCCGTCTCGATGGTGCTCGGCATCGGCGTCGGCCTGATCTGGCCGGAATTCGGCGCCTCGCTGAAGGTGCTGGGCGACATCTTCCTGCGCCTCATCAAGACCGCCGTCGCCCCGCTGGTGTTCCTCACCGTGGTGGTCGGCATCGTCGCCGCCGGCGACATCAAGCGGGTCGGCAAGGTGGGATTGCTGGCGATGATCTATTTCGAGATCGTCTCCACCATCGCCCTGGCAGTCGGGCTGATCTTCGGCAATCTTTCCGGCGTCGGGAAAAACCTCGGCCACATCACGGCGCCCGCCGCGGCGGCCAAGGGCGCGGCGGCGGCGGCGAAGGCGGCCGAAGGCTCGCATACCACCTTCGACCAGTTCATGCTGAACATCTTTCCCGACAATTTCATCGGCGCCTTCGCCCGGGGCGAATTGCTCCAGGTGCTGGTGATCGCGCTCATCTTCGGCTTCGGCCTGATGGCGCTGAAGCCGGAGAAGCGCGCGCCCATCGAGGCGGGGCTGAACACCATCTCCACCGCCTTCTTCGAGTTCATCCACGTCATCATGCGCCTCGCCCCCATCGGCACGTTCGGCGCGGTGGCCTATGCGGTGGGAGCGAACGGCACGGCGGTGCTGATCTCGCTGGCCTATTTCGTGGCCGCCTTCTACGTCCTGATTATCGGCTTCATCATCATCGTGTTCGGCGCGGTGTGCGCTCTGTTCCGCATCAATTTGTTCCACCTGCTGCGCTTCATCCGCGACGAGATCATCATCATGCTCGGCACGGCCTCTTCGGAAAGCGTGCTGCCGCGCCTGCTGGAAAAGCTGCCCCTCTACGGCGCGTCCAAGCAGACGGTCGGGCTCGTGATGCCGACGGGCTATGCCTTCAATCTCGACGGCACCTCGCTGTTCATGTCCATGGGCATCGTGTTCCTCGCAAATGCCTATAACGTGCCGCTGAGCTGGGAGCAGGAGCTGGGCATCCTCGCCATCATGCTCCTCACCTCCAAGGGGGCGGCGACCGTCTCCGGCGGCTCGTTCGTGGTGTTCGCGGCAACCGTCACGGCGACCGGCATCCTGCCGGTGGACGGCCTGGCGCTGATCTTCGGCGTCTACCGCTTCCTCTCCATCGCGCTTTCCACCTGCAACGTCATCGGCAATGCGGTGGCGACCGTGGTGGTGGCCAAGCTCGCGGGCGAGTTCGACGAAACGGCGCGCAGCCGCCTCGATACGGCGGACGCCGCCCTCTGAACCCTCACGATCGGGGAGGCCGCGCGCCTCCCCGCCCCTTCCGGAACCGTTGCCCCATGTCCCAGCCTCCCCGCATCGAGAATGACGCCTTCGGCCCGGTGGAAATTCCCGCCGGCCGCTATTGGGGCGCGCAGACCCAGCGTGCGCTCGCCGTGTTCGACGTGGGCGAAGAGCATTTCCCCGCCGGCCTTATCCACGCCTTCGGCCTGCAGAAAATCGCCGCCGCGCGCGCCAATCGCCGCCTCGGCGTGCTGGACCTCGCGCTCGCGGACGCCATCGAGGCGGCGGCGAGCGAAGTGCTGGCGGGCCGCTTCGACGACCATTTCCCGCTGCGCATCTGGCAGACCGGCTCCGGCACGCAGACCAACATGAACGCCAACGAGGTGATCGCCAACCGCGCCAACGAGCTGCTCGGCCAGCCGCTCGGCACCAAGGCGCCGGTGCACCCGAACGACCACGTGAACCGTTCGCAATCCTCCAACGACAGCTTTCCGACCGTGATGCACATCGCCACGGCGCAGGAACTGCGCGCGCGCCTGCTGCCCGCGCTCGCCGAATTGCACGGCCAGCTGGCGATGAAGGCGGCGGCGTTCGCCGACGTGCTGAAGATCGGCCGCACCCATCTGATGGATGCCGTGCCCATGACCATGGGCCAGGCGTTCGATGCGTTCGCGCGGCAGATCGCCAACGGCATGGCGCGTATCGAAGGCACCCTGCCCCGCCTGTGCATCCTGCCCCAGGGGGGCACGGCGGTGGGCACCGGGCTGAATGCGCCCGTCGGCTTCGATGCCGCTTTCTGCGAGGAAGCGAGCGCCCTCGCCGGCGTGACCTTCTCGCCCAACCCCAGCAAGTTCGAGGGCATGGCGGCCCATGACGCGCTGGTGGAAGCCTCGGGCGCGTTGAACGTGGTCGCGGTCTCCCTGATGAAGATCGCCAACGACATCCGCCTGCTGGGCTCGGGCCCGCGCTGCGGGCTCGGCGAACTCATCATCCCCAACGACGGGCTGACCTCCTCCATCATGCCCGGCAAGCGCAACCCGACCATCGGTGAAGTGGTGGTGCAGGCGGCGTTCCAGGTGATGGGAAACCACGCCACGGTCAGCGCCGCCGGGGCCTCCGGTAATTTCGAGCTGAACGTCGCCAAGCCGGTGCTGATCTACAATGTCCTCCAGTCGATCCGGATCCTGGCCGACAGCGCGCACATCTTCGCCTCCCGCCTGATCGCCGATCTCGACGTGGACCGCGCGCGGCTGGCGGAAAATGTGGCGAACGCCTTGCTGGTGGTCACCGCGCTCAATCCGGTGATCGGCTACGACAAGGTCGCCCAGATCACCACCAAGGCGCTGGATGCGGGCCTGACGCCGCGCGAAGCGGCCATCGCCCTCGGCCATCTGACGGGCGAGGATTACGACCGCCTGGTGAATCCCGCCCTCATGACGCGGCCGCAGGCGGATTGAGGACGCGGCGGCGGCCCCTGAAATGCACTCTCGTCCGGGGCCGCTCCCAAGGAGGAGCCCCGGACCGTTTCGTCCCGACGTCCGACTGCGGGCGAAGGCTTATTGCAGACGTTCGTCCGCCGGGTGCAGCGGCAGCACGATATCGCCCTGGGCTTCGGCGGCCGGAGCGGCGACCTGGGTGAACTCCACCGGTGTCAGGGCGCGGCGGTTCACCGTGAGCTGGAACACGTCGAAGCGATTGTAATAGCCCACCACGTCCTGGAACTGCTTGGGCACCACACAGCGCTCCAGATCGATCTCGCCATAGACGATCCCCTCTTCCTCCTTGAGCGTCGCCCCCATGGGCTGGCCATCCGGGCCGATGATCATGGATACGCTCTTGGAGGCCTCCTCCAGAAGCTGGCGCGCACGGGCATTGTCGCGGCTGATCAGGTCGATGGCCTCGGGCGGCAGGAAGCCGGAGGCGACGATGTTGAACAGCTTGCCCTCGAAGGCATGGGCTCCGGCGCGCAGGCGGATGGCGGCTTCCAGATCATAGGCCGCCTCGCCCGGCGGATGGGTCGGCCAGCGCGGCGAGAAGGACGAGATGTGCACGTTCTCGCCCTGCGCCAGCAGAGTGAAACGGGCAAGGCCATTGGTGTTCTCGCCGCAGACCAGGGCGCCGATGCGGCCGATGCGGGTGTTCGCCACCCGCAGGCCGCTGCCGTCGCCATTGGCCCAGGTGAGCTTTTCCCAATAGGTGGGCACCAGCTTGCGGTGCACGTTCAGCAGCGTGCCGTCGTCGCCGATGAGGACGTTGGTGTCCCACACGCATCCGTCGGAGATGGGCGAGGCTTCGTTGATGCCCATGGAGACGAATACGCCGAGGCGCTTGGCGACGCCTCGCAGGCGCGCCATTTCCGGACCGTCGATCTCGACCGCCGAGCCGACGAGGCCCTTGAAGAATTCATGGGTGTCCACCGGCGCCCACACGCCGGACCACACCGGAAAGGAAGCAATGAAGGCTTCCGGGAAGGCGATCAGCTCGGCGCCGTTGCGGGCCGCCTCTTCGATCCAGGCGCAGGCCTTGTCGAGCGTCGCCTCAGTGTCGAAATAGACCGGCGCGGCATGGCACGCGGCGGCTTTGAAACGCGGATAGGTTTTCATCGAGGGTCCTTTCTGGATGGCGTCTCTTTGGGCGTCTCTGCGAGAAAACGTGCGGGTCTCAGACCGCGTAGCGGGCGACCGCCTCTTCGTTCCAGGCGATGCCGAGGCCCGGCTCGTCGCTGGCGCGCACGGTGCCGTCCTTCGGCAGCAGGGGCGTGCGCAGCACCGGCCCGGCGAGGTCGAAATATTCGACGAAATGGGCGGTGGGCGTCACCGCCATGAGGTGGGCGCTGGCCTCCTGGAAGAAATGATTGCTCACCGGCATGCGCGCCGCCTGGCAGATCGCCGAGGCCGCGAGCCAGCCGCTGACGCCGCCCACTTTGATCAGGTCCGGCATCATGAGGTCGGAGGCGCCGGCGGCGATGCTTTCCGCAATTGCTCCAGGACCCCAGAGGTTTTCCCCGAGCTGGAGGGCGGTCTTGGTCTCGGCCGCGATCCTGGCGTGGCCGGCCGTGTTGTCGTAGCGCGTCGGCTCCTCGATCCAACCGAGCCCCTCGGCATCCAGCAGGCCGCAGCGATGGACCGCATCCGGCACGGCGAGGCTCTGGTTATAGTCGATCAGGAGCGCGACCTCCGCCCCGATCGCCCGCTTTACCGCCCGAACCACTGCGAGATCTTCCGCGAAGGTGGGATAGCCGATCTTGATCTTCACCGCGCCGAACCCCTGCTGCGCGGCCGCGGCGCAGGCGCGGGAGAGATCGTCTGCGCCGTCCATGCCGAAGCTGGCATAGGCCGGGAGATCGGTGGCCCGCCCCCCCAGCAGTCTTACCAACGGCAGACCGGCGCTTTTGGCATGGGCGTCCCAGGCAGCGATATCGAGCGACGCGAGCGCCATATCCAGCAAGCCCGGCGTGCCGGCGAGACGAAAGCGCGCCCGCAGAGCCTCGGTCAGCACCTGGGGCAGCACTTCCCGCCCTTCCAGCAGCCGCCCGACGTCCCGCGTCGCCTGTGTCAGAGCTCCCAGAAGCACCGGCGTATAGGCGAATGCATAGGCGTGGCCGGTGAGGCCGGCGTCGGTCTCGAGATCGACCAGCACCAGGGGCGCACTTTCCATGGTCCCGCTCGCCGTGCGCAACGGGCGCGAGAGGGGCGCATTCACGGCGCGGGCCGTGACGCGAACGATGCGCGGGGCTGAGGTGGACATGCTCTTGGGCATCTTTTGAATATCCTCTGAAATGGCGGTTCAGACGCCGGCAGGCCGCAAGGCCCCCGCCAGCACACGGGCGACATGGACGGCATCCACCTTCGCGCCGTCGAAAATCTGGTGGCGGCAGCTCGTCCCGTCCGCGATCACCAGCGCCTCCGGACTTGCCTTGCGCACCGCCGGCAGCAAGGTGAGTTCCGCCATGGCCAGGGAGGCTTCGTAATGCTCCGCCTCATAGCCGAAGCTGCCGGCCATACCGCAGCACGAGCCTTCCACCTCGGTGACATTCAGGTCCGGAATCCAGGAAAGAACCGTGTGGATGGGGCGCACGGCATCGAACGCCTTCTGGTGGCAATGGCCGTGTAGCAGCGCCTTGGATGTGCCGAGCGGATGGAAGCGCAGCGTGAAACGCCCGGCGGCATGCTCGCGCACCAGGAATTCCTCGAACAGGAACGCGGCCCCGGCGAGTTTGCGTGCCTCCTCGCCATAGCCATAGGCTAGGAATTCGTCCCTCAGGCTCAGCAGGCACGAAGGCTCTAGGCCGACGATGGAAACACCGCGCTCCACGAACGGCAGGACGGCGTCGAGGAGCCGGCGCGCTTCCGCCTTGGCCGCATCCACAAGACCCGCGGCGAGCAAGGTTCGGCCGCAGCACAAGGGACGCCCACCTCCACCCGCACGCAGATGCACGCGATAGCCGGCGGCCATCAGCACGTCGCGGGCGGCGGCGGCATTCTCCGGTTCCATGTGATTGTTGAAGGTGTCCACGAACAGGAACACCTCCTTTTCCGCGACGTCGTGTGGCGCGCCTGACTGACGGTCAAGAAAGGAGCGGCGGAAGCGGGGAAAGGAGCGCGCGGGCGCAAACCCGAGGCGCCGCTTCAGCCACGGCGCGACGACCGGAAGCCTGTCCCCGAGGGCCAGCAGCCAGGAGACCCGGCTGGCGATGGGCGCATAATGCGGCATGTAGGCGACCATGCGCTCGCGCAGCCGCAGCCCGTTCTCAGCGACCCAGGCGGCACGCGCCTCAACCTTGACCTTGGCCATGTCAACGCCGGTGGGGCAATCGCGCTTGCAGCCCTTGCAGGAGACGCACAGGTCCAGCACCTCCTTCACCTCCGCGCTGGCGAGGCCGCCGCGGCCGATCTGCCCGGAAAGCGCGAGACGCAGCGTGTTGGCGCGGCCGCGCGTGACGTGGCGCTCGTCCTTCGTCACGCGATAGGAGGGGCACATCGTGCCCGCATCGAATTTGCGGCAATGGCCGTTGTTGTTGCACATCTCCACGGCCTTGGCCAAGCCGCCGGACAGGTCCCCGCCGGTGCCGGGCGCGGTCTCCGCCCCGGTCAGCGGATCGCGGGAGACGTTCCACGCCGACCAGTCCAGCTTGGGCGAAAGCGAGCGTTCCTTGTAGCCCGGAGCGAAGCGGAACAGGCTTGCGTCATCCATCTTCGGCGGATTGACGATGCGATCCGGGCTGAAGCGATTGCCGGGATCGAACAGGGCCTTGATCTCCTGGAAGGCCTTGTTGACCTTTGGCCCGTATTGCCAGGCCACCCATTCGCCGCGGCACAGCCCGTCGCCGTGCTCGCCGGAATAGGAGCCCTTGAAGTGCCGCACCCAGGCGGAAGCCTCCTCCGCGAGCGCGCGCATCTTCTTCGCCCCGTCGCGGCGCATGTCGAGGATCGGCCGCACATGCAGCAATCCCACCCCGGCGTGCGCGTACCACGTGCCCTCGGTGCCGTATTTGCGGAAGGTCTCGGTGAGGGTCTGCGTATATTCGGCAAGATGCTCCAGCGGCACCGCGCAATCCTCGATAAAGGAAACGGGCTTCCCGTCGCCCTTCATGCTCATCATGATGTTGAGGCCGGCCTTGCGCACGTCCCACAGCGCCTTCTGCTGGGCAGGGTCGACCAGTTCCACCACGGCGCCCGGCAGACCGAGATCGCCCATGAGCGCCACGAGGCGGCGCAGATTGCGTTTCTCCGCTTCCAGGTTCTCGCCGGAAAACTCAACCAGCAGCAGCGCTTCCGGCGCGCCCACCAGCGCTGTCTCGACCACCTTGCGGAAGGCGGGATTGGCGAGCGCGAGGTCGATCATGGTGCGATCCACCAGTTCCACCGCCATGGGATCGAGCCGCACGATGTGCTGCGTCAGTTCCATGGCCTGGTAGAAGGTGGGAAAATTGACCACGCCCAGCACCTTGTGCGTGGGCAGCGGCGAGAGCCGCAAGATGATCTGCCGGGTGAAGGCCAGCGTGCCTTCCGAACCCACGAGAAGATGGGAGAGATTGGGTTCTCCGCCGGGCGAATAGGGTTTGGGATTCTGGCAGTTGAAGAGATCGAGATTATAGCCCGCGACGCGCCGCAGAACCTTGGGCGTGCGCTCGATCAGCTCGGCATCCGCGCGCCGGGCGATGTTCTGGATCTCACCGACGAGATGCCGGGTCTGCGCATCCGCCTCCATCTGCGACAGCGGGCCGAACCGGAGCTGTCGCCCGTCCGGCAGCACCGCGTCGATGGCCTCCACGTTGTGGACCATGTTGCCGTAGCGCAGCGAGCGCGAGCCGCAGGAATTATTGCCCGCCATGCCGCCGATGGTGGCCTGGGCGCTCGTGGAGACATCCACCGGATACCAGAGGCCGTGCGGCTTCAGGAACGCATTGAGATGATCGAGCACAATGCCCGGCTCCACCGTCACTGTATGCCGGACGGCATCGAAATCGATGATCTTGTTCAACCATTTGGTGGTGTCGACGATCAGCGCCTCGCCGATGGTCTGGCCACACTGGCTGGAGCCCGCTCCGCGCGCCAGCACCGGCGCGCCGTGGTCGCGGGCGATGTCGAGCGCGCGCCGCAGGTCGTCCTGATCCTTCGGCACCACCACGCCGAGCGGCATGATCTGATAGATGGACGCGTCGGTGGAATAGCGCCCGCGGCTCGCAGGGTCGAACATCACATCGCCGCGCACCTCGGCGGCGAGGTCCCGGACGAAGGGGGAAAGCGCATCTGCGTCGGCGCGTATCGCCGAGACAGCGGAGGCCGTTTTTGCGGGCGCGGGGAAAACCTGTGTCATGTTCGCGCTCTGTCGGGGCTGGGGCGCGGTCGCAGCCGCCCGCGAGGCCGGGCGGCGGCGGGTGCCGCGACGATCTGAAAAGCCCTCGCGGTCGACGTTCAACCGCCGCCCGCGAGGGAAGGAGGACCCGGCGATGGGGAGCCGGACCCGGGGTCACGGCATCAGGCGACCTTGGCGGCGGGGCGCGGCACGGGACGCGCGAGGCGATCCATCGCGGCCACCACGCCGCTGCCGGCCAGAGACACGCCGGAGAGCTTCAGCCCCATCTCGCAGCCGCCGAGGGCGGCCAGGAGCGAGAGGTCGTTGCAGTCGCCGAGATGGCCGATCCGGAACATGCGGCCTCGCATCTTGCCGAGGCCGGTGCCCAGCGAAAGATCGAACGCCTCGTAGATCACCTGGCGCACCGCATTGGCATCGACGTCTGGCGGCGTGATCACACCGGTGAGCACGGGCGAATAGACGCTCGGGTCCGCGCACTGGATCTCAAGCCCCCAGGCCCGGACGGCCGCGCGGCACGCCTCCGCCAGCCGTTGGTGGCGCGCGAACACAGTGTCCAGCCCCTCGGCCTCGATCATCTCGATGGCTTCGCTGAGAGCGTAGAGCAGGTTGGTGTTGGGGGTATAAGGCCAATAGCCGGTGGCATTGGCCGCAAGGATCGGGGCCCAGTCCCAATAGGCACGCGGCAAGGTCGCCGAAGCATTGGCTGCGAGCGCCTTCGGCGACAGCGCATTGAAACCGATGCCCGGCGGCAGCATGAGGCCCTTCTGGGAGCCGGAAATGGTGACGTCCGCGCCCCATTCGTCGTGCCGATAATCGGCGGAGGCAAGGCCGGAGATGGTGTCCACCATCAGCAGCGCGGGATGGCCTTCCGCGTCGATCGCCCGGCGCACCGCCGCGATGTCGGAGGTGACGCCCGTGGAGGTCTCATTGTGCACAACGCAGACCGCCTTGATGCGATGCTCGCGATCGGCCCGCAGGCGTTCGCCGATCATCGCCGCCTGCACGCCGCGCCGCCATCCCTCGATGCCGGGAAGGCCGATGAATTCGGGCTTCACCCCGAGGTTCAGCGCCATTTCGTGCCAGAGGGTGGCGAAATGCCCGGTCTCGTACATCAGCACCGTGTCGCCGGGGCTGAGCGTGTTTACCAGCGCCGCTTCCCAGGCGCCGGTGCCCGATGCGCCATAGACGATGACCGGATGCGCGGTCTTGAAGATGCGCTTCAGTCCCTCGAGGATCTTGAGCCCCAGCGCGCCGAATTCCGGCCCGCGATGGTCGATGGTAGGATAGCTCATGGCCCGCAGCAGGCGATCCGGCACCGGGCTCGGACCGGGAATCTGAAGGAAATGGCGGCCCGAGGGATGGAAATCGAGAGTGAGCATGGTTCCTCCATTCGCGCGTCGAGCGCCGCGGCACGCCTGTCGCCGGCCGTTTGGCCTGTTTGCGATCCGCTCGACGAACCTTGAAAGGAACTATCCCATCGCGATTTTTTACTGTGAATTGAAAATGATGCGCGAAATAATTGCCTTGAGGCTAATTTAAATCGTCCGCCCCTCGGCGGGAAGGCTGCGCGCCACGCCGCGGATCTGCGCGATGAAGGCCTGGGTGGCCGGCGCCCATTCGCTGCGCCGGAAGGCGACCGCGATTTCCGAGAGGATCTGCGGCCCCGCCAGCGGGCGATAGGTGACGCGCTCGATGGTCACCGCGCGCAGCAGTGAATTGGGAATAACCGCAACACCGACCTCAAGCGACACCAGCACCACCACGGCGGTGAGGCTTCCGGGCCGGGGGCCGAGCTTCGGTTCGAAGCCGCCCCGCCGCGCCACCTCCAGCGTCCCGGCATCCTGTTCCGGCAGGATGAAGGTCTCCGCCCGCAAGGCCTGCGGCGCGATCTCGTCGTGGGCGGCCAGCGCGTTCCCGTCGGGAATCGCGACCACGAACGGGTCCCGCAGAAGCGTCACCGAGAGGATCCCCGGCGGATAGGCCATCGGCGGGCGCAGGAACGCCACGTCGATGCGGCCATCGTCGAGCATTTCCGGCAGCAGGTCCATAGCCACCTCGCGGCAATTCACCTCCACGCTCGGATGGGCGGCGCGGAAGGTCGCCACCTGCTGCTGCAAGACCCCGGCATAGGCGGTTGAGGCCACATACCCGAGTTCGATGCGGCCGAGTTCTCCGCGCCCGGCGCGCCGAGCCGTTTCCTCCGCCCGCTCCGCCTGCTGGATGACCCGGCGCGCGTCGTCGAGGAAGATCTCGCCCGCCGTCGTGAGGTGCACCGAACGCTTGGTGCGTTGGAACAAGCGCACACCGAGCTCGCGCTCGATTTCCTGGATCTGCTTGGTCATGGAGGGCGGGCTGATGCCGAGTTGCTCGGCCGCCCGGCTGAAATGGAGATGCTCCGCCACGGCGACGAAGTAACGGAATTGGCGAATCTCCATACGCGCCTCTATTAGTCTGAGCGCAATTAAGTGGCGCGTGGGCGACAATACACAACGGCGCGCGTCGGCCGCAGGATGAATGACCTAACCAGACGGATTTGAATCCGCGGGGACAGATCATGCACATGCGACTGAAAGTTCCTTTTACCTGGACGTCAAGTCACGTCCGCGCCCTGCGACCTCCCGAACGGCGCAAGGGGCGGCCCGGGCCATCCGTGCTGTCCGCCATCACGGGCTGACGCCGCCGGGCCGCCCCCAGCCGGCAGGGCTCGATTCTCGCCAGAAGTGCCCCCGCCGCCTTTGGCTGCGAACACCTTTTCCATGCCTGACGTCCCGCGGATTTCCGATGCCGCGAGCGCACGCTTGCGCCGCGCCGCCATTGCCCGTGCGGCGCCACAACCCATTGTTCATAAAAAGGAAGCCTTCCCGATGGAAATCTGGACACAGGTGTATGACCCGTTCGGCAGCGCCCTGCTGTCGACGCTGATTGCGGCCATTCCGGTCGTCCTGCTGCTAGGGCTCATCGCCTTCGGCCATGTGCAGGCCCATGTGGCAGCGCTGATCGCACTTGCCGCCGCATTCGCGGTCTGCGTCTTCGGTTTCACCATGCCCCCGGCCATGGCCGGCAAAGCGGCATTTCTCGGCATGCTCAACGGCCTGTTTCCGATCGGCTGGATCATCGTCAACGTGATCTTCCTCTACCGGCTGACGGTGGAGAACGGGTCGTTCAAGACCTTGCAGGAATCCATCGCCGGCATCGTCCCCGACCGACGCCTGCAGTTGCTGCTGATCGCCTTCTGTTTCGGCGCCTTCTTCGAGGGTGCCGCCGGTTTCGGCACGCCGGTGGCGGTGACGGGGGCGATCCTCATCGGCCTTGGCTTCTCGCCCTTGGCCGCTTCGGGGCTTGCGCTCATCGCCAATACGGCGCCGGTGGCCTTCGGCGCGCTGGGCACGCCCATCATCACCCTCGCCTCGGTGATGCAGCTGACCGGAAATAATGAGCACGACGCCTTCCTGCTCGGCGCCATGGTGGGGCGGCAATTGCCCTTCTTCTCGCTCCTCGTCCCGTTCTGGCTCATCTGGACCTTCGCCGGCTTCCGCGGAATGATGCAGATCTGGCCCGCGATCCTGGTGTGCGGCGCCTCCTTCGCCGGCATGCAATTCCTGGTCTCGAACTTCCACGGGCCCTGGCTGGTGGACGTGGTGGGGGCGCTGGTCTCGATGGCGTGCCTCGTCGGGTTCCTGAAGGTGTGGCGCCCCCGGCAGATCTGGGAAAGCCCAAGTCTGCGCAACCGGCCCGGCGACGAGCCCGCGCGGGTCGCCGCCCCGGTCGCCCTCGGGGCCGCAGCCACCCCGGCGGGCGGGTTCTCGCGCACGCCCCCCGGCGCGGTGCTGCGCTCCTGGATGCCGTGGATCATCCTGTGCGTCTTCGTATTCCTGTGGGGCACGCAGACCTTCAAGGATCTGGTCAACCCGCTGTTCGCTCCGAAATGGCCAATCGACGGGCTGCACAACCTGATCCAGAAGGTGCCGCCCGTGGTGCCCAAGGCAGGCCTGGAAGGCGCGGTCTTCAGCTTCAACATCCTCACCATGACCGGCACCGGCATCTTCCTCGCGGCGCTGGTGGCGGGCCTCATGATGCGCTATGCGCCGCGCCGGCTGGTTTCAGCCTATGGCGAAACGCTCTGGGTGCTGCGCTATTCGCTCATCACAGTGGCGGCCATGCTGGCGCTCGGCACGCTGACCAAATATTGCGGCGTGGACGCAACGCTCGGCCTCGCCTTCGCCGGCAGCGGCGTTTTCTACCCCTTCTTCGGCACCCTGCTCGGCTGGCTCGGTGTCGCACTGACGGGATCGGACACCGCATCGAACGTGCTGTTCGGGGGCTTGCAGAAGATCGCCGCCCAGCAACTCGGCCTCTCGCCGATCCTCATGGGCGCGGCCAACACCTCCGGCGGTGTCATGGGCAAGATGATCGACGCGCAATCTATCGTGGTGGCGGCCACAGCCACCAATTATTCCGGCAACGAGGGCAAGATCCTGCGCTTCGTGTTCTGGCATTCCATCGTGCTGGCGGCACTGGTGGGCGGGCTGATCATGCTACAGGCCTATGTGTGGCCCTTCACCGCGATGGTCATCCACTGATCCGCCCATCGCAAACAGGCCACGGCGAAACGCGCCGTGGCCGTCCGCTCACTCGCCCGCCATGTCGCCGAGGGAGGCGGCGGCGGCATGCGGCTCGGGCGCATCCCCCACCGCCACGTGGACCGGTATGAGCCAGGTCACCGCCGCCGTGAGCAGCGCGACCAGGAAGACCCCCCAGAAGGTCACGTGCAGGGCCCGCTCGAACACCGCCATGACGGCGGCATCGTCGTGCACCGCCAAAAGGCCGGTCGTCTGGCCGAGCACCTCGTGGACCCGCTGCGCCAGGGCGGCGCCCGAGAAATGCAGCAGGCCGAGATTGAGCATGGCGCCCACCACGGTGGCGCCGAGCACGCTGCCGAGGCTGCGCGCGAAGATGTTCGAGGCGGTGGCGCTGCCGCGCATGGACCATTCCACGCTCTCCTGGATCAGCACGATGCAGGTGAAGCTGGTGGTGCCCATGCCGATGCCGACCACAAACGAGCCGATGCCCGCCAGCACCGGATGGCTGGTTGGGGTGAGGAACAGCAGGATGGCGCAGCCGGCGGGCAACATCAGGCTCACGCCCCGCAGCGCCCGGCGCAGGCCGAACACGCGGTAAAGCCGCATCGACTGGCTCACCGCCAGCGGCCAGCCGAGAATCAGCATGGTCAGCGCCAGCCCCGCCGTCACCGGCGAATAGCCGAGCACGCCCTGGACATAGAGCGGCAGGATGGTGGTGAGGCCGATCAGCAGGATGCCGACCAGCAGCGCCGTGACGTTGCAGGTCGCGATCAGCCGCCGCCGCCACAGATCGAAGGAGATGATCGGCTCGGCCGCCCGGCGTTCCTGCCTCAGGAACAGCAGGCCGAACACCACGAACAGCGCCGCGAACCCCGCGAGCACCGAGAGCGTGCCGTCGGTCTCGCTCAGGACGATCAGCAGCGAGGCGATGGACACGCTGAACAGGCCGGCGCCGAGATAATCGATCCGCGCCGTCCGCGCCTCGACCTTCTCGTGCAGGAAGAAGGCGAAGCCCGCCACCGAGAGAAGGCCGATGGGCAGGTTCATCCAGAAGATCCAGGCCCAGGAGACGTAATCCACCAGCAGGCCGCCGACCAGCGGGCCGACCACTGCCGAGCCGGCCCACACGCTCGCCAGCATGCCCTGCACGCGGCCCCGCTCTTCCAGGCGATAGAGATCGCCGACCAGGGTGATCGTGAGCGGCTGGATCGCCCCCGCGCCGATGCCTTGCAGCAGGCGGAACACAACCAGCGAGAACATGGACCAGGCAAACCCGCACAACAGCGAACCGACGAGAAACAGCAGCGTGCCGCCGATCAGCACCGGTTTGCGGCCGAAGATGTCGGCAAGCTTCCCGTAAATCACCGTCGTCGTGGTCTGCGCCAGCAGGAAGGCCGAGAACACCCAGCTGTAATGGCCGAACCCGCCGAACTGCCCGACGATGCTGGGCATGGCGGTGGCGATGATGGTCGATTCAACGGCCACCATGAACGTGCTCAGCAGGATGGACGCGACGAGATAGACGCGGTGGCTCTGGGGAACTTCGACGGACATCGGCGGTCGGGCTCGCGAAATCAGGGCACCCGGACCCGGTTCAACAGGGGAGATGTCGCCGGCACGCAGCTCGGACGCGACCATCGAACGCGGGAACGGCGCTTTAATTCAAAGGCTTTTGGCGGCTCGCGCCGGCATGGAGCCTGCGTCAGCGGCAAAAGAGCCCCGGGTCCCGTTGCGCACAAGGCACAATTTTGCATGGCTTGCGCGGGCGGACCCGCCCTGGGTTCTGAATGCCGGCCCGGCCCGCCACCGCCCTTGTGGCGACAAGCCCCCGCGGCTTCGGCCGGCGCGGCGCGGGCGAGCACGCCGCCCGGTCAATCACACAGAGGTGATCGCCTTTCGTCCGACGGAGCGGGTCCGAAAGGAGGGCGACGCCGCCCTTTATTGGGCGGTCCAGCCGCCATCGACGGCAAGCAACGTGCCGGTGCAGAAGCTGGATTCGTCGCTGGCGAGGAACAGCATCGCGTTGGCGATCTCGTCCGGTCGCCCAAGGCGCTTCATGGCCTGGCGCCCCTCAAGGCCCGCCCGCAGCGCGGCGGCGTCGGGGCTGGTGCGGAACATCTCGTCGAAGAACGGGGATTCGATCGTGCCCGGGGCGACCGCATTGATGCGCAGGCCCTGGTCCACATGATCGAGCGCCATGGCGCGGGTCATGGCAGCCACGGCCCCCTTCGAGGTGACATAGGCCGCCCGGTCGCGGATGCCCACCGTCGAAACCGCGGAGGCGGTATTCACGATCACGCCGGCGCCCTGCCGCACCATGTGGGGAATGGCGTATTTGCAGCCGAGGAACACGCCGCGCACGTTCACAGCCATCAGCGCGTCGAAATCCTCCACCTCGGTCTCGACCACGCTGCCGGGAATGCCGTAGCCGGCATTGTTCACGAGGATGTCGATGCGCCCCCGCGCGGCCGCGATGCCGTCTATGGCGGCGCGCATGTCGTCGGCGTTCGAGACATCGGCCCGCACCGCATGGGCCGCGCCGCCTTCCTGCACGATCCGCGTCGCGATGGTGAAGGCCGCCTCTTCGTCGCGATCCACCACCGTCACATGGGCGCCTTCATGTGCGAACAGCAGGCACGCCCGCGCCCCGATGCCGGACCCGCCGCCGGTGATGACGGCCACCTTGTTGCTTAACCGACCCATGGCTTCCTCGCCTGAAAAATCTTGCCGGCCAAGGCGCGGGGGGAGCGCCCCGGCCGGCAAGGTCGCATGCGCTCACGCAGCTCTGTCAAGGGCACCTTCGCGGGTGACACCCGCCTCGGTGAGCGCCCGGCGCAGGCGATCGAGTTCGGCTTGCGGCAGCTTCATCAGCGGCGCGCGCACCACCGCGCGCTCCTGGCGGCCGAGCATCACGAGGCATTCCTTCATGCGGTTGTGCATGTCGAGGAACGGCGGCGCGTAGAAGGCCTGGGCGAGCGGATAGATGCGGTCGTTGATCTCCTGCGCGAGCGCCAGATCATCGGCCTGCACCGCCCGCCACAAGGCCACCTGAAGATCCGGGATCACGCTGCCGGCGCCCGAAAGCAGGCCGTTGCAGCCCATGGTCAGCGAGGCCATCAGCCAGGAGGAGTGCGTGGTCAGCACGTTCACCGGCTTCCCCAGCGCCTGGAAGGTGCGGATGTGGCGCTCGTGGAGCATGGGATTGTTGGACCAATCCTTGATGGCGCGGATGCTCGGCACTTTTTCGAACAGCTTCAGCAGCGTGTCGAACGGGTAGTGCACCCCGGAGGCTTCCGGATAGGCGAAGCAGATGATCGGCAGGTCGGGCGCAGCTTCCGCGATGGCGCTGTAATGCGCGATCGCCATTTCCGGCCGCAGGTGGCCGCCCATGGAGAGCGTGTTAGGCGGGAAGACGAGCAAAGCGGAGGCGCCTTCCTGCGCCGCCATGCGGGCAAGACGCGCCGCTTCCGCCGTGCCGTCCGCATAGACGCCGGAAATCAGCGGCAGGCGCGCGCCGATCTCGTCCAGCGAGACGGCGAGGATGCGCTTCTGCTCCTCGAAGGTGCAGGCATGCACCTCGGAAGCATGGCCGTTCACCGTGATCGCCGACAGGCCCTCCACGGCGGCGACATCGCGCAGGTGCCGGCGGGTCTCACCCTCGTTGATGGAAAAATCCTCGTTCAGCGCCAGAAGCGTGGCGGGAATGACGCCGGCGGGCACGTAATCCTTGAAACGGGGCATGTTCAGCACTCCTGTGGAGGTTCGAGCGGGGTTCAGTGGCGCCAGAGGCCGCCGGCGACGGTCAGGGCTTGCCCGGTCATATAAGCGGCCGCGTCGGAGGCCAGGAACGCGGCGACGCCCGCCACGTCCTCGGGCACGCCAAGCCGGCCGAGCGGGATCGCCGCCACGCGCTTGTCGGAGCCCTCAAGACCAAGCTGGAGCGCGTCTTCCTCGCCACGCGCCCGCATGGCGGTGTCGGTGATGATGCCGGGGCAGATGGCGTTGACGGTGATGCGGCGGGGCGCCAGTTCCAGCGCCAGGCTCTCGGTGAGGCCGAGGATCGCGAACTTCGTGGCGCAATAGCCGCCGTAGAACGCCTTGCCGGATTTTCCGAGCCAGGACGACATGTTGATGATGCGGCCCGCGCCGTCCTGCGCCAGCAGCGGCACCGCCGCCTGGCAGGCGTGGAAGATGCCGTCCACATTGATGCGGAACATCGCCTCCCATTCGGCCTTGGGCAGGTCCGCGATGGCGCCGAGCCGCATGATGCCGGCATTGTTCACCAGCACGTCCAGCCCCCCAAGGCTATCGCGCAGGGCATGGATGGCATCGCTTATGTCCGGCGCATCGGCGACATCGGCGCGCGCGGAGGCAGCCTCGCCGCCGGCGCCGAGGATCAGATCCCGAGTCTGCACCGCCGCCTTCGGATCGAGGTCGATCACGCCGACGCGTGCCCCGTCGGCGGCGAGGCGCAGCGCGATGGCGCGGCCGATGCCGGCGCCGGCGCCGGTGATGATGGCGGCCCGGCCCTCCAGCGGCCTTGCCTGTTGACCCTCGGCCATCACGCGGCCCGCTCTGCGGTCTGCGCGTTCTGCGTCCATTTCATGTGGTGCTTGCCGACAGCGACGGTCTCACCGCGCTGGTTGGTGACATCCACCTGGGCGAGCGTGCGCCGGCGCTCGGCATCCACTTCGGCGATGGTGTAGGTGACGTGGATCGTATCGCCGAAGAACACCGGCTTCACGAAGCGGATGCCGTCATAGCCGAGCGAGACCGGGGTGGAATCGATGCCCTGCTCCAGGCTCTTCTCGATCATGCGCGTGGAAGCGGTGGACATGTAGCCCACCAGCAACGCGCCATGGGCGATGCGCTGGCCGAACATGGAGTTCTTCATGAACTCGTCGTCCACGTGGTTTCCGGAGAGATCCCCGGTGATCCCGGCGAACAGATAGACGTCGCTTTCGCCGACGGTCTTTGAGAACTTCACCTTGTCGCCCACCTTGGCGTGCATCACAGTCATGTCTTGGTCCTCGGTCAGAAGAAATTCGGCGGGACGCGGTCGCTCAAAACCGCCCGTCAGTTGATGGCTTCCTCGCTGTCGCGATCGAAGAAATGCAGGCCGCGCGGATCGAGCCAGAGCGGCACATGGTCGTGCACGGCGATGGGCGCCTCCGGCGCGATGCGCGAGGCCATCATCAGCGTGTCGCCGGCGCGCACGCCGATCACCATTTCCGCGCCCAGCTGCTCGGTGACTTCCACGGGAGCGGAGAAGGCGGTCTCATGCCCGGCCGGGCACGGGCCGAAGCACACCTGCTCCGGCCGCACCCCGAGCGTGACCGGACGCCGCGCGGTGCGGGCGAACACCTCGGCGCGCTGCGGCGGCAGGCGGATCGAGAAGTCCTGCGCCTCGGCGTGGAAGAAATCCCCCTTCTGGACGATGTCCACCGGCAGGAAGTTCATGGCCGGCGCGCCGATGAAGCTCGCGACGAAGCGGTTCTTCGGCCGGTTGTAGATGTCGAGCGGCGTGCCCACCTGCTGGATGCAGCCGTCCTTCATCACCACCACCCGGTCGCCGAGCGTCATGGCCTCCACCTGGTCGTGGGTGACATAGATGGAGGTGGTCTCCACCCGCTCGCGCAGGCGCTTCAGTTCCACGCGCATCTGCGCCCGCAGCTTGGCGTCGAGGTTGGACAGCGGCTCGTCGAACAGGAACACCTGCGGGTGGCGCACAATGCAGCGCCCCAGCGCCACGCGCTGCTGCTGGCCGCCGGACAATTGCTGCGGCTTGCGCGCCAGCAGCGGGCCGAGGCCGAGGATCTCGGTGGCGCGCATCACCTCCTGCTTGATCTTGTCTTCGGAAACCTTGCGGTTGCGCAGGCCGAAGGCGAGATTGTCGTAGACCGTCATGTGCTGGTAGAGCGCATAATTCTGGAACACCATGGCGATGTCCCGGTCCTTCGGCGGCAGGTCGTTCACCACCGTGCTGCCGATCTGGATCGTGCCGGTGCTGATGCCCTCCAGGCCTGCCACCATGCGCAGGGTGGTGGACTTGCCGCAGCCGGACGGCCCCACCAGCACCAGGAATTCGCGATCCTGGATATGCAGGTTCACGTCCTTCACCACATGCAGCGCACCGTAGGTCTTGCAGAGATCTTGCAGAATGACTTCGGCCATTTGGAAAAACCCTCCCTGATGCGTCCGTTCGCCTACATGCGCAGGCCGCGGACGACGTATTTCTGCCCGAAGATCGTGATGAGCAGCGCCGGCAGCATGGCGAGCACGGCGGTCGCGCTCATCAGGTGCCATTCGGTGCCGGTTTCGGTGACGAACTGGGCCATGGTGACGGTGATCACCGGCGTGCGCTGCGCCGTGAGGATGAGGCCGAACAGGAACTCGTTCCAGGTCCACAGCCAGGACAGGATGGCGAGCGCGGCGATGCCCGGCATCGCGGACGGCAGCGCCACCCGGCAGAACGCGCCCCAGCGGGTGCAGCCGTCGATCAGCGCCGCATGCTCCATGGACGGGCTGATGCTGTCGAAGAAGCCCTTCATGATCCAGGAGAAGAAGCACACGTGCACCGCCACGTGGGGCAGCAGCAGGCCGAGATAGGTGTCGTAGATGCCGAGATTGGTCGTCACCAGGTACAGCGGCAGCACCCACGAGATGTAGGGCACGGTGCGGAAGACATAGATGATGCCGAACCAGCTGCGTTGAATGGGCCCGGTGAAGCGCGAGAGCATATAGCCGCTGCCCACCGTGACGCCGAGCGAGGCGACGGTGGCGATGGAGGACAGGACGAAGCTGTTCCACATGGAATGCAGCACCACCGGCTGCGCCAGCACCTCGGCGAAATTGTCGAGCGTGAATTCCCAGCCGCGCCAGATGTAATAGACCCCCGAGGGCGGACGCACGGAGGTGAGCAGCAGGATCGCCACCGGCCCGATGAAAATCATCAGGATCGCGACCACCACCAGCGCGAAGAAGACCCGCCGGCCGGCGACGCCGAGCAGGCCCAGAAACCCACCCGCCTGGGCGCGGGGACCGGTGGAGGAGACGGCGAGCGACAGGCTCATCGGGAGACCTCCATGGCGCGGTTGACGATGGCATAGAGGCCGAGGCCCACTGCCAGCATGATGATGGCGCCTGCGCCAGCGGCCGCGGCGCCGCGGCCGAGATCGAGATTCACGAACGCCTCCACATAGGCATAGACGGAGAACACCTCCGTGCTGCGCGCGGGCCCGCCGCCGGTGAGCACCCAGACCTGATCGAAGGTGCGGAACGCATCGATGGCGCGGATCAGCACGCACACGGCGATCACGGGGCGCAGCAGCGGCAAGGTGACGTGGGTGAAGATGCCCCATTTGCTGGCGGCATCGATCTGCGCCGCCTCATAGGGCTCCTTGGGCAGGCCCTGGAGCGCCGCCAGCAGGATGATGGTGAACCACGGAGTCCAGATCCACACGTCGGTGAGGATGATGATGATGAAGCTCGGCCAGCGCTCGGAGAGCCAGCCCACCTGCGGCACGCCGATCACCGCCAGCAGATTGGTGAGGATGCCGAACTGATCGTTGAACGACCAGCGCATCATGGTCGCCGTGATCACCGGCGCGATGGTCAGCGGCAGCAGCACCACGGTCTGGATCAGGATGCGGCCGAAGAACTGCCGCTTCAGCAGGTGCGCGAGCGCGAGCCCGAACACCAGCGACAGGGTGACCGACGACACCATGAGGATGAAGGTGTTCGGCAACACGATCTTCAGGAACACGGGGTCGGTGAAGACCTCGACATAATGGCGCAGCCCCACCCAGGTCTTTTGCGGATTGACCAGCGACCAGTCGCGGAACGAGGCGTTCATGCCGATGAGGATCGGCACCACCTCGAACGACAGCAGCACGAGGGCGGCAGGCGCGATGAGAAGGAGCATGAAGCGCTCCTTCTCCCCGAGCAGGCGCGGCCGGTGGGCCGCGCGCACCGGCGCCATGCTCATCGCATGGCCCCTTGCTGGATCGCCGGCGCGCCTTCCGTGAGCACCTTGGGAATGTCTTCCCGCGCGCCGGTGACGGCCTTGATCAGGATATCCGAATAGGTTTTATGCACCACCGCCCAGTTGCGGAAGTAATAAGCGTCATGCACATGGGCGGAGTCGAACAGGATGCCCTTGACCTGCCGCCACACCGGGTCGGACTTGTCGAGCATGGCCCACACCTTGCTGTTGGGCGGCGGGCCGCCGGTCTGCTCCCACTGGGCGATCTGGCCCTCGTAATCGGTCATCATGGCGCCGAGCAGGGCTTTCGCGGCCTTCTGCTTCTCCGGCGTCACGCTCTTGGGGATCGACCAGCCCCAGATGTCGATCCAGGAGCGGTGCTCCTTCGACATGGGACCCTGCGGGAAGCGGGCCATGCCCACATGGCCGGCGGCCTTGGATTTCTTCGGGTCGTTATAGGTGCCGAGCAAGGTGGAATCCGCCACCGTGAAGGCGGCGTCGCCGGCCTGGAAGATGGCGTTCGCCTCATCACGCGAATAGGTGGACATGCCGGGCGGGCTGATATTGTTCTTGTGCAGGGCATCCCACCAGAATTCGGCGGTCTGCACCTGGCAGGCGTCGGCCGTCATGGGCTTCCAGCCGTTCTTGGAGAGCACGGCGTTGTCGCGCTCATAGGCGGGGGCGTAGACGTCGCAATTGTTGTTCCACAGCGACCACCAGAAGCTGAAGAAGGTGTTCGTGAACGTCATGCCGCCCACATAGCCCCACTTCACCTTGCCCTCTTTCTGGAGCTTCTGCGAAACCTTCACCAGATCGTCCCAAGTCTTGGGCACTTCCGCTTCGGAGACGAGATCGGTGCGGTAGAAGAAGATGCCGGCGGTGGTCGCCAGCGGCACCGTGGTCGGCTGGCCCTTCTCGTTGAAGAAGGGTTCGAGCTGACCCTCGGCGACGTTCTTGATCTCGGGAATATCGTCGGTGGAGACGAGGTATTGCGCCCAGTCCTGGCCCCAATCGTCATTGTGCCAGATGATGTCGCACTGCCCTGTCGAATTATTGGCCAGCATCTGCGTGATCTTGGGCAGATAGATGGAATAAGACATGGGCGTCTTGGTCAGGTTGATATCCTGCTTCTTGGCCCACTTTTCCAGGATCGCCAGGTTGGCCGTCTGAACCGGATGGTTCATGTAGCAGATGGTCAGATCCGTCGCGGCCGAGGCCGCGCTGGGCGCGAGGGCCGAAAGGCCCGCCGCCAGCCCCAGTCCGGCCAATAGGCGCAACGATTTGTCTTTACTCATGTTTGCTCCTCCCCGAAGCCAAAGTGTCTCGCCGGATTCCCGGTCGTGTGACGCCGTTGTTCTGAAACCATGCGCGGCGGTTCAGGCGCAGACGGGCTCCGCCGCCTCGGCCTTCGCCGGCGCGCCGACGATGCCTTGCGCGAGCATCTCGTCGATCGCCGCGGCGTCGTAGCCGATCTCCGCCAGGATATCGGCGGTCTGCGCGCCGAGCGGCTGCGGCGGAAGCTTGATCTGCGGTGCCTGCCCGTCATAGCGGATCGGATGCGTGACCAGGGTGATGGGATCGCCGGTCGCGCCGGTAATAGTCTGGAAGCTCTGGTTGTGGCGCACCTGGGGGTCCTCCACCACCGCCGGATAATCGTTCACCGGCGCATGCCAGATGCCGGCGGCATCGAAGGCCGCCACAAGTTCGGCGAGAGTGCGGGCGGCGACCGCCGCGGCGATCGCGGGCGTCGCCTCGTCACGATGCGTGTAGCATTGGGCATCGGCGACCCGCTGATCTGCCGGAATGTCCAGCGCCGCGCTGAGGGCTTCGAGCGAGCCGAGCGAGATGGCGATATGCCCATCTTGCGCCGGATAAATCCCGTAGGGCGCCCCGTAGTACCAGCCCGAGATATTGCCGGGCTGGCGGACATCGTCCGGCCGTGCGCCGTTGAGATAGCAGGTGAAGGATTCCAGCTGGAGATCGATGGCGGCGGAGAGCAGGCTGACATCCACCTTGCAGCCCTTGCCGGTGCGCATGCGACCCAGCAGCGCCGCCATGATTCCGCTGGCGAACAGGGCCGCGCCGTGATGATCCACCGCCGAGACGCCGACCGCGCGCGGCCCGTGCTCGCGGGTGCCGGTGATGGTGGCAAGGCCCGACATGGCCTGGATGATGAGGTCCTGCCCCGGCTTGTTCACGTAAGGCCCGTCCGCGCCATAGCCGGAGGCGGAAGCATAGATGATGTCGGGCTTGATCTGCTTGGCCGCCTCATAGCCGAGGCCCAGCTTGTCCATGACGCCGGGGCGAAAATTCTCCGCCACCACATCGGCGGTTGCGATCAGCTCGCGGGCGATGGCGAGGCCGCGCTTGTCCTTCAGGTTCAGGGCGAGGCTGCGCTTGTTGCGGTTGCCGGCGAGCAGCAGCATGGTCTGGCCGCCCACGTCCTTGTTGGCGCCGCCCCATTTGCGCTGGAACGCGCCCTCGGTGGATTCCACGGCGATCACGTCGGCGCCGAGGTCGGCCAGCTGCTGGATGCCCACGGGGCCCATCAGGAAATGGTTGAAGCTGAGGATTCGAATGCCTTTGAGGTGGTCCAACGCCTCGCTCCCATTTGATTTTTTTAAAGCCCGTGCGGCGGGCTGTTTCTGAAAACGATTTCAGGATAGAAATGGGTTGAGGGGCTGTCAACCCTTATGGACCTCGAGGGGAAGGTTCCGGCATACTCGAATGTCGAAAGGTTTTGAAAGTTCGGCGGAAACTCCGGTTTTAAGGGGCGTATTCCTTGATCAAACACAAGACGAAGCTGGAAGATGTCGCAAAGCTCGCCGGAGTTTCGCTTGCTACCGTCTCGCGCGTGCTGAACCACCCCGACATCGTCCGCCCCGAACTGCGCGATAAGGTTTCCCAAGCGGTGGCAAGCCTTTCCTATACGCGCGATGCCGCCGCGCGGGCCCTCAAGTCCGGCCGCACCCATACCATCGGCGCGGTCGTGCCCACGCTTGGCATCAGCATCTTCGCCGAGGGTGTCGAAGCCTTGCAAAATCGCCTCAGCGAACACGGCTATACTTTGCTTCTTGCCAATTCGCAGTACGATCTGAAGAAGGAGCTGCAAGAGGTGCGCGCGCTGATCGAGCGCGGCGTAGACGCCATTGTTCTGGTTGGCGATTCCTCTTCAAACGAGGTCCATGCCCTCATCAAGAAACACGGCATCCCGGTTGTCATTACCTATGTCGCCCATTCGAAGCGCGGCACCCCGGCCATCGGCATCGACAACGAGGCGGCGACGCGGGAGATGACACGCTATCTCATCGGCCTCGGCCATCGCGAGGTGGGCGTCATCGCCAACGTGCCCGCCGCGAACGACCGCTCCCGCGCCCGGCTCGCCGGCGTTCTGAAGACATTGGAGGAAGCGGGCATCGCGCTGCCGAAGAGCCGCCTGATCAAAGCCGAACACTCCCTCGTGCAGGGCCGTATGGGCTTGCAGCAATTAATGAAATCGCATCCGCAGATCACCGCCATCATCTGCACCACCGACACCCTCGCCGTGGGCGCGATGACCGAGGCGCGGGCCATGGGCATCCAGGTTCCCGCGGCCCTGTCCATCACCGGCTTCGACGATATCGAACTCTCGTCCCAGCTCGAGCCGCCGCTGACGACGGTGAGCATTCCCGCCGCCGAAATCGGCCGGGGCGCGGCCGATCACCTTATCAACGCCATCGCCGGCCTGCCCATACCTTCGGTCACCGACCTGCCGTTTCGGATCGTGATCCGCGGCACGACCGCCAAGGCCCGCACCACCAGTTCAAGGCGCCTCGCCCGGGTGTGACGAGGCTGTACCGGCGCCGGCATCTTCTGCTATATCGAGTTTCAGAAAACGTTTTCATGAAATCGATTCCGGAGCCTGTCCATGCCGCAGTCGCTTGCCCGCCCGTCCCTCGCCTCCGAACCGCTGGTGCACGCCGAGCCTGCCCGTGACGGGGTGGTCGTCCTCACGCTCAACCGCCCGCAGAAACGCAACGCCCTCAGCCGCGCACTGCTGATCGAACTGGCGGGCCTCTGCGCGGATGCTGCGGCCGACCCGCAGGTCCGCTGCGTGGTGCTGACCGGCGGACCGGCCTTCTTCTGCGCCGGTGCGGACATCACCGAAATGCTCTCCTGGGGCTTCTCGGCGCTGGAACACACCGGTCGCCAGGCGGCATGGGATGCGATCGCGGCCTTCCCCAAGCCCCTGATCGCGGCCGTCGAGGGGATCTGCTTCGGCGGCGGGCATGAACTCGCGATGCTGACGGACCTGATCATCGCCTCGCAGACTGCCCGCTTCGGCCAGCCGGAGATCAACATCGGCATCCTGCCCGGCGACGGCGCGACCCAGCGCATCACGCGCGTCGCCGGCAAGTCGCTCGCCATGAAGATGATGCTGACGGGCGAACCCATTGACGCAGCGACAGCGCTCGCGGCGGGCCTCGTGGCGGAAGTGGTTCCCCCGGGCCAGGCGCTTGAGCGCGCAAGCGAACTTGCGCGCATCATCGCGACCAAGCCGCCGATCGCCGCGCGTCTTGTGAAGGAAGCCGTTCTCGCCGCCTACGACACGCCGCTCGCGGCCGGGTTGCAGGTGGAGCGCCGGGCGATCCGCCACGCCTTCACCACGCAAGATCAGAAGGAGGGCATGGCCGCCTTCGCGGAAAAGCGCCCGCCGCGCTTTCAGGGGCAATGATCGGCCGGCAGCACCGAGCGGTCCGTGCACGCGCGGAGGGTGGGCTGGGACCCTGCCCGCCCTCTCGATGAGCGATTTTTCCGAGGTTTCGGCGCTTGGCCGCCCCGACCCCAGGAATCGCGGCGCAGGAACCGCCGGGGATCGGCGAGCCGCCAGCGAAGGCTGCCCGTTAAGTTTTTCCGAATGGTCGTTCTCATTTTTCCGCATTGTCGAATGCACGACCGGCGTAGGAGCATTCACAAAACGCAAGAATGAGAATTCAGGAGGAAGCGTATGGGCCAGGATCAGGTCTTCATCGACGGCCGGTGGATCGCCCCTGCGTCAGGAGACGTGCTGCCGGTGCTCGATCCCAGCACCGGGGCGACCATCGGGCATATCGCGCGCGGCGGGGAAGCCGATATCGATCTGGCGGTGAACGCCGCCCGCAACGCCTTCCAGACCGTGTGGGGCGCAATGGCGGCTTTGGAGCGGGGACGGCTGCTGAGCAAGCTCGGCCTCCTCATCCTCGATCATCTGGAGGAATTGGCGGAAATCGAGGCGGCCGATACCGGCAAGCCCATGAAGCTCGCCCGCAACGACATCCGCGTGACGGCCGGGCGGCCTATGGCGCCGCCAAGGCGGGGCTTGAACTGCTCACCAAGGTGATGGCCGTGGAACTTGCCCAGCACCGCATCAATGTGAACAACATTGCCCCGGGCGCCATCGAGACGGAGATGGCGAAATATGCCCACGACGCCGCCACCCGCGCCGCCTACACTTATCTGATCCCCATGAATCGGTACGGAACGCCCGAGGAGATCGCGGACGCGGCGGTGTTCCTCTCATCCGATGAAAGCCGCTACGTGCACGGCCATACGCTGAACGTCGATGGCGGCTTCCGCGAGGCCGGGCTGATGTTTGGACCCGACAAGACGCCGCCGGACAAGGTCGGCCTCAGGTAGCGAACGCACCGACCCTCACCGTCTCCCCCCCAGGAACGTGTCCACGAACCAGCGGTCGAGCGTCATGGGCTCGTCCTGCTGCGGGGGGGGCGGGGCCTGTTGCGGGATCTGGCCGACGACGGCGGGCGGCGCCTCGTCCGGCACAACGCCGGGGGGCAGCGGCAGGCCGAAGCCGGGCGAACGCGCCCCGCCCGGCAGTTCCGTCATGGGCACGCCCTGGTGCGCCACCTTCATGTAGCGGCTCCAGATCTCGGCCGGCAGATTGGCGCCCGATGCCTTCTTGGTGGGCGAGGAATCATCGTTCCCCAGCCATACCGCGGTGACGAAGCGGGCGGTGTAGCCGACGAACCAAGCGTCGCGATAATCCTGCGAGGTGCCGGTCTTGCCGGCCGCGTCCCAGCCGGGAAGCTCGGCACGCCGGCCAGTTCCGGAGATCAGCGTCTCCTCCATCATGTGGTTCATCATGGAGACGTATTCCGGCGCGATCACCCGGCCCGGCCCGGACGTGGTGCGGGCATAGAGCACCTTGCCGTCGGCGCCCTTCACGCTATCGATCACATACGGGATGACGCCGATGCCGCCATTGGCGAACGGCGTATAGGCCGCCGCCAGTTCCAGCACCGAGACTTCCGACGTGCCGAGCGCGATCGAGGGATTGGGATCGAGCGGGGAGGCGATGCCGAGACGCTTGGCGGTGGCGACGATGGCCTTCGGCCCCACTTCCAGTGCGAGCCGCACCGACACCGTATTGAGCGACAAGGCGAGCGCGGTCTGGAGCGTCACCGGCCCGCGATATTCATGGCTGGCATTCTCCGGCCGCCAGCCCTTGAGCTGGATCGGCGCATCCTCGCGCACCGTATCGGGGGTGAGGCCGCGCTCCAGCGCCGTGAGATAGACGAAGGGCTTGAAGGAGGAGCCCGGCTGGCGACGCGCGGTCACGGCGCGGTTGTACTGGCTGTCTTCATACGAGCGCCCGCCCACCAACGCCTTCACGGCGCCGTCTGTATCGAGCGAGACCAGCGCACCTTGGCCGACGCCGTATTTCGCGCCCGACTTGGCGAGCGTATCGCTCACAGCCGCCTGGGCGACCGATTGCAGGTTCGCATCGACGGTGGTGCGCACCGTCACATCGCCAGACAATTCGCCCACGTAGGAATCCAGCTGCTCCATCACCCAATCGGCCACATAGCCGATGGATTCGGGGCCGGTCGGCTTGGCCACCGTGGCGGGGCGCGCGAGCGCGGTCTTGGCCATGTCGGGGCTGATCAGCCCCTGCTCGCGCATGGAAGCGAGCACCAGCGCGGCGCGGTCCTGTGCGGCCTTGAGGTTGCGCGTGGGCGCAAGGCGCGACGGGGCGTTGACAATGCCGGCCAGCATGGCCGCTTCCGAGAGCGTCACATTGCGCGCCGACTTGCCGAAATAGCGCTGAGCCGCCGCTTCCACGCCATAGGCGCCGGAGCCGAAATAAACCCGGTTCATGTAGAGATCGAGGATCTCGGACTTGGAGAATTTCTTCTCCAGCCACAGCGCCAGCACCACTTCCTGGATCTTGCGCGCAAACGTGCGCTCCTGGGTCAGGAACAGGTTCTTGGCGAGTTGCTGGGTCAGCGTCGAGCCGCCCTGGCGCACCCGGCCGGAGGTGAGATTGGTGAAGACGGCACGGGCAAGGCCCACCGTATCGATGCCCCAATGGTCATAGAAGCGCCGATCCTCGATGGCGATGAACGCATTGGGCAGATACGCGGGCAGTTCCTTCAAGGGCACGGCGGCGCCGCCCATGTCGCCGCGGGTGGCCAGCGGCTTGCCGTCCGCCGCCTGGATCATGACGGTGGGCGGACGCTTCGGCACCATGAGCGTCTGCATCGACGGCAGCTTGGACGCCTCGTAGGCCACCACGCCGGCCACCGCGAGCAACGCCCACAGGCCGAGAATCAGGCCCCATTTGATAAGGCCAAACAGCGAGAAGAAGCCGCGCCGGCGCTTGCGCGACTTGCCGCGCGGCTCGGCCCGGCGCGCGGGCTCGGCGGCGCGTTCGTGACGGCTCTCGCCGCGCATTGCGGTGGCTCGGGACGGGCGAGGGGTGACGGCGCTGTCCTCCTCAGGCTCCTCGCCACGGGCAAAGCCAGGTTCGGCCCGCCGGCGGGTCTTCACATTTCCCGGAGCACCGCGCGGCTTTTCCTCATAAGGGACGCCGCCGGGCCGGTCGGTCGCGTCGAGGCGAATGTCGAACAGGCTCTCGGGGCGCTCCAACAGAGGCTCCCGCCGTTCCCCCTCGCCTTTGCCTCTCCACGCCATGAATGTTCCGTCCGCCGCTCGCTGCGCAGACCTAAACGACCTTCGATTGCGGCCATTTAAGGGGCGGTTAATGGCGGGGGTGAAAAACCTCCTCGCTTATCCCCGCAGCGCGCCGTGACGGCGCCGCGCGATTGGGATAAAGCGGAAAGCTCGGCTCGCTTTTGGGCCGCAAGAATTCAGGCCGCCCGGTATCTGGCATGAGCACGCTCCGCATTCCCAAGGGTCATCGCACCATCGGCGAGCCGTTTCTGGGCCGCCTCATGAAGGCCGAGGTCCTCGACATCGCCAAGGCCCATGCGGGACGCGAGGTGGATCTTCGACGCGCGGTGGTGGCCCGCCTGAAACAAGCCCTCTGCGATGGGAATGTGGAGGCAGAGCGCCTGCTGATGGAGGACGGCTGCGGGCGCTGCTGCTCGGTGCGCCTCTCCTCGCTCCAGGATGCGATCATCGCCGCCGTTCACGAAGTGGCGACCACGGTGCTCTACCCCATCGACAATCCCTCCCGCGCCGAGCGCATGGCGGTGGTGGCGGTGGGCGGCTATGGGCGCGGCATGCTGGCGCCGGGGTCGGATACCGACATTCTGTTCGTGCTGCCCTACAAGCAGACCGCCTGGGGCGAGAGCGTCGCCGAGGCCATGCTCTACATGCTGTGGGACCTCGGCCTGAAGGTGGGCCACGCCACCCGCTCGGTGGAGGAATGCCTGCGCCAGGCGCGCGCCGACATCACCATCCGCACCTCGATCCTGGAGGCGCGCTTCCTGGTGGGCGACAAGGCCCTGTTCGAGGATCTGGAAACCCGCTTCGACAAGGAAGTGGTGGAAGGCACCGCCACCGAATTCGTCACCGCCAAGATGGCCGAGCGCGAGGAGCGCCTGCGCAAGGCGGGCCAGTCGCGCTATCTGGTCGAGCCCAATGTGAAGGACGGCAAGGGCGGCCTGCGCGACCTGCATACGCTGTTCTGGATCGCCAAATACGTCTACCGCGTGCGCTCCACCGGCGAACTGGTCTCCAAGGGCGTGTTCACCCGCGATGAAGCCCGGCTGTTCACCCGCTGCGAGGATTTTCTCTGGTCGGTGCGCTGCCACCTGCATTTCCTGACCGGACGGCCGGAGGAGCGCCTCTCCTTCGACCTGCAGCGCGAAATGGCGCAGCGCCTCGGCTATACCGAGCATCCCGGCCAGCGCGACGTCGAGCGCTTCATGAAGCATTATTTCCTGGTGGCGAAGGACGTGGGCGATCTCACCGCCATCCTTTCCGCCGGGCTTGAGGCGCGCCACGAGAAGCCGGTGCCCGGCCTCAAGGGCATGGTGGACCGCCTGCGCAGCGGCACCAAGCGCACCAAGCTGAAGGAGAGCGCTGACTTCGTCATCGACACCGAGCGCCTCAACGTCGCCGACGATCAGGTGTTCGTGCGCGACGGGGTGAATTTCCTGCGCATGTTCCACATCGCCGACAAGCGCAACCTCGCGCTGCATCCCGATGCCATGCGCCTGGCCGCAAGCTCGCTTTCCCTGATCGACCAGAAGCTGCGCGAAAATCCGGAGGCGAACCGCCTGTTCCTGGAGATCATCTGCTCCAAGAACACGCCGGAAACCGTGCTGCGGCGGATGAACGAAGTGGGTGTGCTGGGCCGCTTCCTGCCGGAGTTCGGCAAGGTGGTCGCCATGATGCAGTTCAACATGTACCACCATTATACGGTGGACGAGCATTTGCTGCGCTGCATCGGCATCCTCTCGGAGATCGAGCGCAACACCAATCCCGAAAACGCGCTCGCCAACGAGCTGATGGCGACGCTGAAGCCCCAGCGCCACCTGCTCTATGTGGCGCTGCTGCTGCACGACATCGCCAAGGGCCGGCCCGAGGATCATTCCATCGCCGGTGCCCGGGTGGCGCGGCGCGTGTGCCCGCGCCTCGGCCTCAGCGCGGCCGAGACGGAGACCGTGGCGTGGCTGGTGGAACAGCATCTCGTCATGTCCACGGTCGCTCAGTCGCGCGATCTCTCGGACCGCCGAACCATCGAGAATTTCGCCGCCGTGGTGCAGAATCTCGACCGCATGAAGCTGCTGACCATCCTCACCACGGCGGACATCCGCGCGGTGGGGCCGGGCACCTGGAACGGCTGGAAGGCGCAGCTCCTGCGTACGCTCTATTATGAAACCGAGCCCATGCTGACCGGCGGCTTCTCGGAGGTGGATCGCGGCAAGCGCGTCAAGGTCGCCCAGGCCCAGCTGCGCCATGCCTTGAGCGACTGGAGCGAGGAGGATGTAAGTGCCTATTCGGCGCGTCATTACCCCTCCTATTGGCTGCGCACCGATCTCGACACCAAGGTGCGCCACGCGCGCTTCATCACCGAGATGGAAGCCGCCGGGCAGACGCTCACCACCCATGCCGATGTCGAGCCGGCACGCGGCATCACCGAACTGACGGTGCTCGCCCCCGACCATCCCAAGCTTCTGTCGGTGATCGCCGGCGCCTGCGCGGCGGCGGGGGCGAACATTGTGGATGCGCAGATCTCCACCACCACCGACGGGCTGGCGCTGGACACCATCGCCATCCGCCGCGCCTTCGACCGCAACGAGGACGAGGAACGCCGCGCCCAGCGCATCCGCGTCTCCATCGAGAAGGCGCTGACCGGGGAAGTGCGCCTGCCGGAAGTGATGGCCCGCAAGCTGCCCAAGGCGCGGCGCACCTTCTCGGTGGAACCGGAAGTGACGGTCAACAATGCCTGGTCGAACCGGCACACGGTGGTGGAGGTGTCCGGCCTCGACCGGCCCGGCCTGCTGTTCGAACTGACCAACACCTTGTCGCGGCTCAACCTGAACATCGCCTCGGCCCATGTGGCGACGTTCGGCGAGCGGGCGGTGGACGTGTTCTATGTCACCGACCTGATGGGCGCGAAGATCACCGGTGCGGCGCGCCAGTCGGCGATCCGGCGCGCGCTGATCACGGTGTTCGAAGGCTCGTTCGACGAGGAAGAGCCGCCGCGCCGCGCCATCCCCGCCTGAGGCTGCGGCCGGGTGCGCTCACGAAAGCCTAAGGCGCCGCACAAACCACCGTACCCCCTCTCCCCGCGGGGGAGACGGTTGGGGTGAGGGGCCGGAGAAAGTCTTATTCTGCGATGCGCGCCCTCACCCGTCCGCTGCGCGGCCGACCTCTCCCCGTGGGGGAGAGGTGAGGGGCCCCCTGGGTCGGGACGAGGGGGCGGGTGAGGGGGCCATCAAAACAGATCGGCCGGGACAAGCCCGGCCGATGGAACGCGTTTTCGCGGAAGATGAGGCGATCAGCCGCCGGCGATGGGCAGCGGGATCGGCGCGGCGCCGGCCATGGCCCGCAGGGGGCGCTCGGTGACGGCGGTATTGACCCGCGGCAGATCGAGCCGCGACCACACGTCGTTCAGGGCTTCCGCCAGTTGGGCGATCAGCTTGTCGTCGTGATGGGGGGTCGCGGTGATGCGCAGGCGCTCCGTGCCGCGCGGAACGGTCGGATAATTGATGGGCTGAATATAGATACCGTGTTCGGCCAGGAGCACGTCGCTCGCCGCCTTGCACGCCTTCGCATCGCCGACCATCAGCGGGATGATGTGGGTGGGCGTTTCCATCTGCGGCAGGCCGGCAGCCGCGAGCGCGGCCTTCACCTTCGCCACCTGGGCGCGCTGGCCGTCGCGTTCCGCCTGCGAATTCTTCAGGTGCCGCACGGAGGCCGTGGCGGCGGCGGCGACCGCCGGCGGCAGGGCGGTGGTGAAAATGAAGCCCGGCGCATAGGAACGCACCGCGTCCATCACCACGCGCTTGCCGGTGAGATAGCCGCCGATCACGCCGAACGCCTTGCCGAGCGTGCCCTCGATCACGTCCACCCGGTGCATGACGCCGTCGCGCTCGGCAACGCCGCCGCCGCGCGGGCCATACATGCCAACCGCATGCACTTCGTCGAGATAGGTCATGGCGCCATAGCGCTCAGCGAGATCGCAGATGGCAGCGATGGGGGCGATGTCGCCGTCCATGGAATAGACGCTCTCGAACACGATCAGCTTGGGCCGATCACCCGCCGCCTGGAGCAGCTCTTCGAGATGGGCAAGGTCGTTATGGCGGAAGATGGCCTTCTGCCGCCCGCCGCGCCGCACGCCCTCGATCATGGAATTGTGGTTCAGCTCGTCGGAGATGACCACGCAATCGGGGATCAGCTTGACGATGGTGGAGATGCCCGTCTCGTTCGAGACATAGCCGGACGTGAACACGAGGCCGGCATCCTTGCCGTGCAGATCGGCGAGTTCGCGCTCAAGCTGGACGATTTCGTGGCTGTTGCCGGAGATGTTGCGCGTGCCGCCGGCCCCGGCGCCGCGCTTCGACACCGATTCGCGCATCGCCTCGATGACCACGGGGTGGCAGCCCATGCCGAGATAATCGTTGGAGCACCACACCACGATTTCGCGCGGGCCGCCGGCGGAATGCCAGATGGCACGCGGGAAACGCTCCGCCTTGCGCTCGATCTCGGCGAAGGTCCGATAGCGGCGCTCGCGACGCAGGGCGTCGACAGCGACGCTAAAGAATTGATCGTAGTCCATGGAAAACCCAGTCAAGGGGTGCAACACAAGGCGAAGCTCACCGGCGAACGCGAATTCTTCTAATCTTAGATGGGCACATTGCTCCCTCCCTTGACCTCGATCAAGGGGTGTGCCTGACGCGCGGCGATCCAACGCATTTTATGCATTCATTTTGGCAGTTTTCGCTCGCGATCCCGTGAACACACGCCTCGCGGGTGCAAGCGGTGCAAACCCTTGGCGCGCAAACGTTCAGTCGCCTAAGAAATGCGGCTCAATTTGGATCAAATTTCATCAAATTGCCGCTTGCGAAGGCGGGCGAATTCTCATAAATCCACCCCTGCCCAATTTCGCACGTGCCTGTGGTTGCGTGCCGATCGGCGGAAGTCCGGACAAGAGGCCGGAAAGCCGCCAGGACGATCGGTAGCCGGAGGGAACCGGCCCACCCTGCTCTCAGCAGGGGACGTGACTTGAAGCAACGACGTAAGGGCTTTTTTGGTCTCGGTCGGCCCTCCAAAGGTCGGCGTTACTAAAGAGGCACTACATCTTGCCGGCCGTACGGAGTGGGACTTCCCTCTCCAAGCGCGCGCATTTCTAAACGCACCCTTGTCGCGGCTCGCGCCGTGGCCGGGAAGGAGATGCCGTTCGGTTCGATGATGCGGCCGGTTTGTGACCGGCGAAGCGGGTACGGCCCGTTGGGAGAATGGCGCGTCCAAACCGCCCTTGTCCCGCGTGTGCGTGCCCCGGGCAGGCCCCGACTCGCGGCGATGGCGCCGCAGAAAGGCCTTCCCGTCCTGTCGTCGCGCGGGCAACCGCGCTTCACGAGGCTTCAGGTCACGGAGGACACCATGACCGATCGCATCCGCGAATTTCTCAAGACCCGACGCGAGGACGGACCCTGCGTCGTTGTCGATCTCGATGTCGTGCGCGCGAACTATGCGGCGTTCAACCGTGCGCTGCCGGACACCCGCGTCTTCTATGCCGTGAAGGCGAATCCCGACGCCGCCATCCTCGCGGCGCTGGCCGGACTCGGCTCCTGCTTCGATTGCGCCTCCACCGGCGAGATCGACATGGTGCTGGCCGCCGGAGCGGGCGCCGAGCGCATCTCCTTCGGCAACACCATCAAGAAGGAACGCGACGTCGAGCGCGCCCACAAGCTGGGCGTGCGCCTGTTCGCGGTGGATTCCTACGAAGAGGTCGAGAAGATCGCCCGCGTCGCCCCCGGCGCCAAGGTGTTCTGCCGCATCCTGTGCGACGGGGCGGGCGCCGAATGGCCGCTGTCGCGCAAGTTCGGCTGCGAACCGGACATGGCCGCCGACGTGCTGGAGCACGCCCATCGCCTCGGCCTCACCGCCTATGGCGTTTCCTTCCACGTGGGCTCGCAGCAGAAAAACGTGAACGCCTGGGACCAGGCGCTCGCCTCCGCCGCCGGCATCTTCCGCGAATGCGCCGTGCGCGGCATCTCGCTGGCCATGGTCAATCTCGGTGGCGGCTTCCCCACCAAATATCTTCAGGACGTGCCGGCCGCAGCGGCCTATGGCGAAGCGATCTTCTCCGCGCTGCGCAAGCATTTCGGCAACGAAATCCCGCAGACCATCATGGAGCCGGGCCGCGGCATGGTCGGCAATGCCGGCCTGATCGAGACCGAGGTGGTGCTGATCTCCAAGAAGGCCGAGAGCGACACCATGCGCTGGGTCTATCTCGACATCGGCAAGTTCGGCGGGCTCGCCGAGACCATGGACGAGGCGATCCGCTACCCGCTGCGCACCCCGCGCGACGGCGACGACACCGCCGCCTGCGTGCTGGCCGGGCCGACCTGTGATTCGGCCGACGTGATGTATGAGAAGACCCCGGTGCACCTGCCGGTGTCCCTCGCCATCGGCGACAAGATCCTCATCGAGGCTTGCGGCGCCTACACCACCACCTATTCGGCGGTGTCCTTCAACGGTTTCCCCCCGCTGAAGTCCTACGTGATCTGATCGTCACGCTTCCATACCGACCCGCTGCCCTCGCGTGAGAGGGCGGCCTGTGCCGTGCCGCGCCCCGCCGAGGGGGACGCGATTGCGCGCGGGTCGGCGTCTTTCGGCTGTTCGGTTTTGGCACGGGAGGTGCTGATGACTGAGATCGTTGCTGAAAAATGGGAAGAGGTCGCCGCACGCGAGGCGCTCCTGGACCTGTGCATGGGCCCCGCCCGGTTCGAGAAATCCTCGGAACGGCTGCGGGAAGGCCGCCTGCCGGCCGAGGGATTGTCGCTTGTCGCCCACGGGCCGGACGGGCGCCTCGCTGCGACCGTGCGCCTGTGGCACATCACGGCCGGCCCCGGCAAGCCGGCGCTGCTGCTCGGTCCGCTGGCGGTGCATCCCTGGTTCCGGGCGCGCGGCCTCGGCGGCGACATGATGCGTGCCGCGCTGGCGGAAGCCGAGGCGCGCGGCCATGGCGCGGTGCTGCTGGTCGGTGATGCGCCGTATTACCAGCGCTTCGGCTTTTCCGCGCGCATGACCGGCGGACTCTGGATGCCCGGCCGCTATGATCGCAAGCGGCTGCTGGCGCTGGAGCTTCGGCCCGGTGCCCTGGACGGTGCGCGCGGTCTCATCAGCCCCACCGGCGCGCCGGAGGCAAAACCCTCGCTGGCCGATCTCATCGCCCGTTCGGACGCCGTGAAGCGCACAGCCTGACCCGGCTGCATCGTCCGCCCGGCACCCGTCCTTCGTCTGACATGGCCATCTCCGGACAGATCCGGAGATCCGCGCAACGCCCCAGCCGCGCTCCCCCCGCACCGGCTGGCGGCCGTGCGCGGCTGGTCGGGCTCCCTTGCCCGGCCAGCCGCGCCGAGCCCCGAAACAGATGGCGCGTCAGGAAATGCCGCGCGCCAGCTCCCGCGGATCCGCCATGGCGGTCTTCGCGAAACGCGGCGCCACCACCTCCACCAGGAAATCCAGATAGGCCCGCACCCGCGCCGGCAAATGGCCGCCCTGCCCCACATAGACCGCGTGGGTCGGGTCGGTGTCGCCGGGATTGAAATCCTCCAGCACCGGCACCAGGCGCCCGGCGGCGATATCGTGCGCCACATGAAACATGGAGAGGCGGGCAAGCCCCACACCTGCCAGGGTGAGATGGCGCAGGGTCTCGCCGTCGCTCACCAGGGCGTTGCCCACGGGTGCAAGACGCATTTCCCCGGCCCCGCTCTTCAGCGGCCAGCCCTCGATCTGGCGCAGATAGCAGAAGCCGCTGCGATTGTGCCATTCCAGATCCGCCGGCACCTGCGGCGTGCCCTTCCGGGCAAGATATGCGGGCGATCCGACGATCACCATGCGCGACTCACCGAGCTTGCGCGCCATCAGCAGCGAGCTTTTCAGCGGACCAGCGCGCACCGCAACGTCCATCCGCTCCTCCAGCAGGTCCACCACCTTGTCGGTGAGCACGATATCGAGCGAGACGGCGGGGTGACGGTCCAGGAACTCCGGCAAGGCCGGGATGAGATAATGGGTGCCGAACGGCACATTGGCATTCACCCGCAGGCGGCCGCTGGCGATCTCGCTGGTGGAGGCGCTGCGCTCCGCCTCCTCCAGATCAGCGAGGATGCGCACGGCCCGCTCGTAGAAATCCACGCCCTCGGAGGTGAGTTGCAATTGGCGGGTGGAACGGTTGATCAGCCTTGCGCCGAGGCGCGCTTCCAGCCGCGCCATCAGCTTGCTCACCGCCGAAGGGGTCATCTGGCACACGCGGCCCGCCGCGGAGAAGCCGCCCTGCTCCACCACGCGCACGAACACTTCCATCTCGCCCGAGCGATTGACGTCCAGCCGTGCCATATGAATTCAATTCATAGATGATTTGCTTTACGGCAAGCTAGATCATGCGCGCGGAAACGTCCATTTTTGCTGCAACGCAAAACCCTCGCATGTGGACGTGCCATGCCCCTTGCCCTTTATGCCCTGACCGCCGGTGCCTTCGGCATCGGCGTCACCGAATTCGTCATCATGGGCCTGCTGCTGGATGTCAGCGCAGACCTTGGGGTGACGCTCTCTTCCGCCGGTCTGCTGATCTCCGGCTATGCGCTCGGCGTCGTGGTGGGCGCTCCGGTGCTCACCGTGCTCACCGCCCGCTGGCCGCGCAAAGCCGTGCTGCTCGGCCTCATGGGGGTGTTCACCCTCGGCAATGCCGCCTGCGCGCTGGCGCCCGATTATGCCACATTGATGGCGGCGCGGGTGCTCACAGCCTTCGCCCATGCCACCTTCTTCGGCGTTGGCTCGGTGGTGGCGACCGGCCTCGTGGCGCCCAACAAGAAAGCCTCTGCCATCGCAATCATGTTCACCGGCCTCACCGTCGCGAACATTCTCGGCGTGCCGTTCGGCACCTGGCTCGGCCAGCACTACGGCTGGCGCTCCACCTTCTGGGCGGTGACGGCGGTGGGCGTGCTGGCATTCGCGGTAATTGCGCTGCTCGTGCCCAATACCAAGGGGCAGGAGGAAGCCTCCAGCCTGAGGAATGACATCGCGGTCCTCACCCGCGCGCCGCTGCTGCTCGGCCTCGCCACCACCGTGCTCAGCTGGGTCGGCGTGTTTGCCGCCTTCACCTATATCGCCCCCATGCTGACGCAGATCACCGGGTTCTCGGAAGGGGCGGTCTCACCCATCCTGCTGGTGTTCGGCGCCGGCCTGGTGGTGGGCAATCTTCTCGGCGGCCGGCTCGCCGACTGGCGGCTCGTCCCCACGGTGTTCGCGACCTTGCTGGCGCTCTCGATCATTCTCCTGCTGTTGAGCTTCGCGCTGCACAGCCAGATCGCCGCCGTCGCCTTTGTCGGCTTGCTGGGTGCTGTGGCGTTCGCCACGGTCGCGCCCTTGCAGATGTGGGTGCTGGAAAAGGCGCAGGGCGCGGGGCAGAGCCTTGCCTCCAGCTTCAACATCGCCGCCTTCAACCTGGGCAATGCCATCGGCGCGTGGCTGGGCGGGCTGGTGATCGACCATGGGCCGGGCCTCGGCGCGATCCCTTGGGTGGCGGCGCTGGTACCGCTCGGCGCGATGGCCACCGCATTCTGGGCGGTACGACTGGAGAAAGCACGCGGTCACAGGCCGGCGGCGGCGGCGGCCGCGTGAGCTCCGCCAGATGAGGCGAAGCCGCTGGGCACCTGGCGGAGCGCTCTCGCCCCAGACCTACGCCCTCATTTCAGGATCGGGGCCTCGAACCGCACCCGCCGCATCTGTGTGGTGTCGCCCTTGATGCCGAAGTCGCTGTCGCTGACGAGAATCAGTTCACGCTCATTCAGCACAGCGACGCCCTCGATCTTGGCGGGCAGTCCTTTCAGACGGTCGCTGTCGAGGATCAAAGTCTTGGCGAGCGGCACGACCCCGGCGCGCGGGAAATCACCCTGCGCCAATTGCTCCAGGGTGGGGTGAGCGGCGCCGGTGGTGAAGTCGGCCGGAAGGGGCGTGGCGCCCGCGAGATCGACCAGGAACAGCTTGGTCGTCTTGTCGATGCGCTCCAGCACCAGCAGACGGTCCGGGCCAACCGCCACCATCTCGCTCATCTTCACGTCCGACTGGTCCTGCGTCTTTCCCGTCGCATCGGCCTTGAAGTCGCCCGGCGCGCTGGCGCCATAGGCATAGGAGCCGACCACCGCCCCGGTCTTGCGATCCAGCTTGATCAGGCGCGCCAGCGGCGAGCTGTCGGCGGCCGCCGTGTCGGGATTGGCCAGCGCGCCTTGCATCAAAGCGTAGAGAAAGGCCCCATCGGGCGACAGCGCGAGGCTTTCGATGCCGTGATTGAGATCGCGCAAGGCCAGGATCCCGGGCAGCGCCGGCACAACCTCATAATCCGCGCCCTTCAATCGGTCCGCGAGCCCTTCCGGCACCAGCCGGCGGCGGATCGTACCGTCGGGGGCGATTTCCACCAGCGAAGGGGCATATTCCTCGCTCACCCAGAAGCTGCCGTCCGGCAAGCGAACCAGCGCCTCGGTGTCGAGGCCGGAGGGATCCTTGCCGAGCTCCTCGCCGGTGATGCTGAAGGCCGCCTCGGTGGATTTCAGATCATTGGGCAGGCCGGTGATGGCCTTGCCGGAGCGCCCCTTCAGCGGCAGCGTCTCCAGCACCTCGACCTTCCCGTCCGTGCCGATCCGAAGCTTGTAGATGGTGGGTGTGAAGGCCGGCAGGGGGAAGATTTTTCCCTTCTTGTCGCCTCGGCAGATCGCTTGGGTGCCGAGGCCAGTGATGTCCTTCGGCTTCTTGCAATCAATGTTCGGCCCACGGTCGGTGATCGCCCAGATCACGCCTTCCGGGTCCGACGCCGCGCGGAACAGGCCGGACCCCAGCCCCACGTTCAGATTGAGCGTCTTTCCATGGGGAATATCGACCCGCCCGAGCGGCAGCGGCGGCAGCGTCGGGACCTCCACGCGGGCAGCGGGCAGGACGTCCTGCCCCATCGCCGACAGGGCGAAGCCGAGCGGCAGGCCGGCGAGGGAGAGGATCGACAAACGTAGGACCGACAGCAGCCGCATCACCATCCCCCAAGGCACGCCCATACGCATGCGGCCCACGCGCGGGTCGCGCATGGGCCGCAGTTTAGGTTAAAGGCTCAAATCCACAACCAGAAGACGCACGAGGCGCCCGCGGTCAGGGTCAGATGGTCTGGTTGTAGGCGCCGACTTCCGGATGGGTGCGCAGCACGCCGTCGATTTCCTTGAACATGTCGCGCATGCGCTGTTCGGAAACCGGGCTTTCCACCACCACCACCAGCTCCGGCTTGTTGGAGGAGGCGCGCACCAGGCCCCAGGTGCCATCTTCTGTCGTGACACGCACGCCGTTGACGGTCACGAGATCGCGGATCGGCTGGCCGGTGACGCTGCCGCCCTCGGCCTGGAGCTTCTCGAAATGCTTCACCACTTCGGTGACGATGCCGTACTTGGCCTCGTCCGCGCAGTGCGGCGACATGGTGGGCGAGGACCAGGTCTTCGGCAAAGCCAGGCGCAGTTCGGAGAGCTTCTTGCCCGGGTTGCGGTCCAGCATGTCCAGGACCGCGATGGCGGAGACGAGTCCGTCGTCATAGCCGCGGCCGATGGGCTTGTTGAAGAAATAATGGCCGGACTTCTCGAAGCCCACGAGCGCGCCCGTCTCGTTGACGCGGCGCTTCATGTAGGAATGGCCGGTCTTCCAATAATCCGCCTTGACGCCGAGCTTGATCAGTTCGGGATCGGTGGCGAACAGGCCGGTGGATTTCACGTCCACCACGAAGGTGGAGCCGGGATAGATCTTGGCCAGGTCGCGCGCCAGCATCACGCCCATCTTGTCGGCAAAGATCTCCTCTCCCTCATCGTCCACCACGCCGCAGCGGTCGCCATCGCCGTCGAAGCCGAGCGCCACGTCGGCCTTGTGCTCCAGCACCGCGTCGCGCATGGCATGGAGCATCTCCATGTCTTCCGGGTTCGGATTGTACTTGGGGAAGGAATGGTCCAGCTCGGTGTCGAGCGGCACCACTTCCACGCCCAGCGCCTCCAGGATGCGCGGAGCGAACGCGCCGGCCGTGCCGTTGCCGCAGGCCACCACCGCCTTGATGGGATGCTTCAGCTTGGGGCGGTCGGTGAGGTCCTTGATATAGACCTCGGGGAAGTTCTCCACGAAATGGTAGGCGCCGCCGCCGCGCAGGTCGAAGGCCGCGGAGAGCACGATCTCCTTCAGGCGCGTCATCTCATCGGGGCCGAAGGTGAGCGGGCGGTTGACGCCCATCTTCACGCCGGTCCAGCCATTGTCGTTATGGGAAGCGGTCACCATCGCCACCGCCGGCACATCGAGCGCGAACTGGGCGAAATAGGCCATGGGCGACATGGCGAGGCCGATGTCGTGCACCTTCACGCCGGCGGCCATGAGGCCGGAAACCATGGCGTATTTGATGGACGAGGAATAACCACGGAAATCATGGCCCGTGACGATTTCGGGCTTCACGCCCATCTGGTGCATCAAAGTGCCGAGCCCCATGCCCAGCGCCTGAATGCCCATCAGGTTGATTTCCTTCTGGAACAACCAGCGGGCGTCATATTCCCGGAAGCCCGTGGGCTTCACCATGGGCTCGGATTCATAGGCATATGTATTGGGCGTCAATGCGGGCTTCGGCGTCGGAAACATGAAGAGCTTCTCCGCAACGGCTCTGATTGGTCGGCTGCCGATAGCATGGAATCGGGATGGAAGGCACCGCTCAAGCAGTAGGAAATAAGAACAGTCGGCGCCCCCGACCCAATGCCCTGCGGCGGCGAAGGTTCCGCGCGGGCCTCCAAGTCGCCGCGGCGGTGCGGCGGTGCGACCCTCCGGTGCCACTCCACCCCTTTTCAGGTTGCACCTCTTATGGCTAACTGGGTGCAACCTGGAGCCTCGATATGGGAACGACCATTGGAATTAAGGTTGACGATGCACTGCGCGCCCGGCTGCGGGCGGCCGCTGCGCGCCATGGCCGCACCCCGCACTGGCTGGTCAAGCAGGCGCTCGTCACCATGCTCGACACACTGGACGCGACCCCCGGCGACCTCCCCGCCGGCGCGGATTTGACCCTGTCCGAGATCATCGGATGCGCGCAGGATAGCCGGCCCTTTCTCCCCTTCGCGCAGGCCGTGCGGCCCGAAGGCATATTGCGCGCCCGCATCACCGCCGCCTATCGCGCCCCGGAGGAAGAGTGCCTGCCCCGGCTGATCGCGGATGCCACCTTGTCGCCCGCGCAGGCGAATGCGGTGGCCGAACAGGCAAAGCAGCTCGTTCTCGCCTTGCGCGCCAAGGCCGGCAAGGGCGCCGTCGAAGCGCTGATTCATGAATACGACCTCTCCAGCCAGGAGGGCGTCGCCTTGCTCTGCCTCGCGGAAGCCTTGCTGCGCATTCCCGACCGGCCGACCCGCGACGCCCTGATCCGCGACAAGATCGGCCGGGGCGACTGGTTGGCCCATCTCGGCCACAGCCGCTCTCTGTTCGTGAACGCCGCCACCTGGGGGCTTCTCGTCACCGGCCGGCTCACCGGCACCAGCAGCGAGGCGGGCTTGGCCTCCGCGCTCACCCGGCTGGTGGCGCGGGGCGGAGAACCTTTGATCCGCGCCGCCGTCGACCTGACCATGCGCATGATGGGCGAGCAGTTCGTGATCGGCGAAACCATCGCCCAGGCGCTTGCCAACAGCCGTGCGATGGAAGCGAAGGGCTTTCGCCATTCCTACGACATGCTGGGCGAGGCGGCCATGACGGCCGCGGATGCCGCCCGCTACCAGGCCGCTTACGTCCAGGCGATCCATGCCATCGGAAAGGCGGCGGGCCGGCGCGGCATCCATGAGGGGCCGGGCATCTCCATCAAGCTCTCGGCCCTGCACCCGCGCTATTCCCGCGCCCAGCGCGAACGGGTGATGGAAGAGATGCTGCCGCGCGTGCACGAACTCGCGCGGCTCGCCCGCAGCTACGACATCGGCCTCAATATCGATGCCGAGGAGGCCGATCGGCTGGACCTCTCCCTCGATGTGCTGGAAGCCCTGTGCCTCGATCCCGACCTCGCCGGCTGGAACGGCATCGGCTTCGTGGTCCAGGCCTATCAGAAGCGCGCCATGGCGGTGCTGGATTTCATCATCGATCTCGGCCGCCGCAGCGCCCGCCGCATCATGGTGCGGCTGGTCAAGGGGGCCTATTGGGACGCCGAGATCAAGCGCGCGCAAGTGGACGGGCTCGAGGGCTTTCCCGTGTTCACCCGCAAGGTGCACACGGATGTGTCCTATCTCGCCTGCGCTCGCCGCCTGCTCGGAGCGCCGGATTCGGTGTTTCCGCAATTCGCCACCCACAATGCGCAGACGCTTTCGGCAGTGATGGCGCTGGCGGGAGAGAATTTTTACGCCGGCCAATATGAATTCCAATGCCTGCACGGCATGGGCGAGCCGCTCTATGAAGAGGTGGTGGGGCCGCACAAGCTCAATCGCCCCTGCCGCATCTATGCCCCCGTCGGGCCGCACGAAACCCTGCTGGCCTATCTGGTGCGGCGCTTGCTGGAGAACGGCGCCAATTCCTCCTTCGTCCATCGCATCGCGGACGAAAGCTTTCCGGTGGAGGCGCTCGTCGCGGACCCGGTGGCCGAAGCCGCCGCGATCGCGCCGCACGGCGCGCCCAACCCGCGCATCGCCGCGCCGCGGGAGCTGTTCGGGAGCACGCGGCGGAATGCGGCGGGCCTGGATCTCACAAACGAGCAGCGCCTCGGCTCGCTCGCCGCCGCCTTGCTCCAAGGCCAGCAGGCAATGCCGCGCGCCGTGCCCCTGATGGCGGGGGAAGAAAGCGGCCGCGGCGAGCAGCCCGCACGTACGGTGCGCAATCCCGCCGACCTGCGCGAGACGGTGGGCGAGGTGGTGGACGCCGACCCCGCTCTCGCCGCCCGCGCCCTGAATCAGGCGACGACGCTGGGCGTGGTCTGGTCCGCAACCCCGGCGGCGGATCGGGCCCGCTGCCTGCGCGCGGCCGCCGATCTTCTCGAGGCGCGCATGCCGGCCCTGCTCGGCCTGATCGTGCGGGAGGCGGGAAAGTCTCTGCCCAACGCGATTGGCGAGGTGCGCGAGGCGGTGGATTTCCTGCGCTATTACGCCAGCGAGGCGGCGCATTTCGACGCCGACAGCCACCGCCCGCTGGGGCCGGTGGTGTGCATCAGCCCGTGGAACTTCCCGCTCGCGATCTTCACCGGCCAAGTTGCCGCCGCGCTCGCCGCCGGCAATCCCGTGATCGCCAAGCCCGCCGAGGAAACCCCGCTGATCGCCGCCGAGGCGGTGAAAATCCTTCACGAGGCCGGCGTTCCGCCCGCTGCGCTATTGCTGTTGCCCGGCGACGGGCGCGTCGGCGCAGCGCTCGTGGCGGATGCTCGCACGTGCGGCGTTCTGTTCACCGGCTCCACCGAAGTGGCGCGCCAGATCCGCGCGCAGCTTGCCGCCCGCCTCGGCCCGGATGGCTGGCCGGTGCCGCTGGTCGCGGAAACCGGCGGACAGAATGCGCTGGTGGTGGATTCCTCCGCTCTGCCGGAACAGGTGGTGGCGGACGCGCTCGTTTCGGCCTTCGATTCCGCCGGCCAGCGGTGCTCCGCGCTTCGCCTGTTGTGCCTCCAGGAGGAAACCGCCGACCGCGTGCTCGCCATGCTGCGCGGCGCACTGGCGGAATGGCGTGTCGGCGACCCGGCCTTGCTGTCCACGGACATGGGTCCGCTCATCTCTGCCGAGGCGCGCAGCGGCATCGCCGCGCATGTCGAGGCCATGCGGGGGCGGGGCTTCAAGATCGAGCAGGCGCCACTGCCCGATGCCTGCCGGCATGGCATCTTCCTGCCGCCGACGCTGATCGAGATTGGCGAGGTGGGCGACCTCGCCCGCGAGGTGTTTGGTCCTGTATTGCATGTGCTGCGCTATCAGCGGGACGAGCGCGACGCCCTGATCGACGCCATCAATGCCACCGGCTACGGCCTCACCTTCGGCCTGCACACCCGGATCGACGAGACCATCGCGCAGGTGGACGCGCGGATTTCCGCCGGCAACCTCTACATCAACCGCAATCTCATCGGCGCGGTGGTGGGCGTGCAGCCGTTCGGCGGGCACGGTCTCTCGGGCACCGGGCCGAAGGCTGGCGGCCCGCTGTATCTGCGGCGCCTGCTGGGGCAATGTCCGCCGCTGGAGCCCCTTGCCCCGGCACCTGCGGACGCGGCCGCGCGTGCCTGGATCGCGCATCTTACGGCGCGCGGGCTCGACGCCCACGCTGCGCGCTGCGCCGGCCTTGCGAACCAGGGGTTCGCCGGAGCGGAATGCGAAATGGCGGGGCCGGTCGGCGAGCGCAATCTCTATTCCTGGCACCCGCGCGGGACGGTGCTGCTGGTGCCGGCCACCGCTCTTGGCCTTTCGGTGCAGATGGCGACCGCGCTTGCCGCCGGAAACCGCGCGCTGGTCGATGCCCCGGCCGCGCTCAAGGCCGGTCTCGCCGATCTGCCGCGTGACGTAAAGGCACGCGTCCGGTTGGTCGACGATCGCGCCACGGCGCTGTTCGACGCGGTTCTGTTCGAGGGAGAAAGCGACCGCCTTCTCGCGCTGGAACAGGAGATGGCGCAGCGCGAAGGCCCCCTCGTCGCCGTGCACGGCCTCTCCCCCGGCGCGCTCGCCGCGGGGGCCACCTATCCCGTGGAATGGCTGCTGCACGAGCGCACCACCAGCACCAATACGGCGGCGGCCGGCGGCAATGCGACGCTCCTGGCCCTGGGTTGAGGCGTTCAGCCCACGGCCTTCACCACCTGCAGTGCGGCGATGAGGTCCTCAAGCGCGGCACCCACCGACTTGAACACCGTGATGTCGTCGTCCTGCACGCGGCCGGGCGCGCGGCCGGCGCACAGGTCGAACAAATCGCCCTTCAGCAGTTCCGCGGACCAGGCGCCCGAAGCCATGGGGAAGCGCAGGTCGCCCGCCTCGGCCAGCGCTCCGGCGCGCGTATCCACATAAACCGCACTCGCCGCGATCAGGGCATCGTCGCTTTCGCGCATGGCGGGCGTGAAGGCGCCGACCAGATCCACATGGGTGCCAAGCCGCACATCCGCCCCGCGCACGATCGCTTGCGTGGAAGTCGTGGCGCAGGAGACGATGTCCGCCTGCGCCAGCGCGCCCTTCAGGTCGGAGACCGTGTGCGCGTCCAGCCCCTGCCCTTTCAGGCGGTCGGCGACGCAGCGCGCCTTCTCCGGCGCGCGCCCCCACACCAGGATGCGCTCGATGGGCCGCACCGCCGCATGGGCGGCGGCGAGATAGCCCGCGAGATGGCCGGTGCCCACCAGCAGAAGCGTGCGGCTGTCTCGCCGCGACAGGAAGGAGGATGCGAGGGCGGAAGCCGCCGCTGTCCGGCGGTTGGTGAGCGCGTCACCATCCAGGATCGCGCGCGGCGCACCGGTTTCCCCGTCGAACAACGTATAGATCGAATTCACCGCGCCGAGGCCGCGTGCGCTGTTGCCGGGCACGACCGTCACCATCTTCACGCCCATGGCGACGCCGCGTTCCCAGGCCGGCATGGTGAGCAGATGGGCACTCGCCTCCTCGGTGCCGACCTCGAACGCCTGGCGCACCGGTGCCTCCACCTTCTGGACTGCGAAGGCGGCGCGCAGGGCTTCGATGAGCGAGGGATAATCGAGGGCTGCGTGGATCTGCGCGGCGCTGAAGACCTTGGGCATGCGAATCGGCTCCGGGGCATTTTTTTTGAGCAAAGCGGGTACCGGTTCACGTGAAGAAAATGCGATGAAACCGCAACCGGGATGTTTCCGCAGGCACGCGACCCCTTGAAACTGCCGCGCGCCGCGTGCCTCCCAGCATGCCACCAAACCTGCCCTGCCCGTTACGCGCCCGGCGCGGCGATGCCGGGGCGGGCACAGCACCAGAGCGAGCCGGTTCCCAGATGGCGGACGACTATTTCGACGTGGTGATCGTGGGCGGCGCGGCCAACGGCAGCTCCATCGCCTATCACGTGGCGGCGAACCCGGATTTTACCGGCCGCGTGCTCGTGCTGGAACAGGATCCGAGCTACCAGGCCTGCGCCTCGGCGCGCTCGGCCGCCTCGATCCGCCAGCAATATTCCTCCGCCATCAATGTCGCGATCTCGCTCTATGGCATCGCCTTCCTGCGCCAGATCGGAACCCGGCTCGCTGTCGATGGGGATGTCCCCGACATCGCATTGCGCGAGGGCGGCTATCTCTTCCTCGCCAGCGAGGCCGGCGCCGACGATCTGGCAGGCGCCCATGCAATGCAAACCGGCCTTGGCGCCAACGTCGCGCTCCTTTCGCCGGACGATCTGGCCGCACGCTTTCCCTGGCTGAATATCGAGGGGATCGCGCGCGGCAGCCTGGGGCTTTCGGGCGAAGGCTGGTTCGATGGCTACGGCCTGATGCAGGCCTTCCGCCGCAAGGCGCGCAGCCTCGGGGTGGAATATCGCGCGGCCAAAGCGGCCCGCCTGGAGCGCATCGGCGACCGGATCGCCGCGGTTATGCTGGCGGACGGCACGCGCATCGCCTGCGGATGGGCGGTGAACGCGGCGGGTGCGGGCGGCGCCGATCTCGCGCGCAGCGCCGGCATCGATCTCCCGGTGGCGAACAAGAAGCGCATGATCTTCACCTTCACCTGCCCGGATGCGGTGCCGGATTGCCCGCTGCTGATCGACCCGAGCGGGGTTTATGTGCGCCCCGAGGGACAGGGCTTCCTCTGCGGCACCGCTCCGGCGCCGCAGGATGATCCCGACAGCGAAGATTTCGAGGTGGACCACGCGCTGTTCGAGGATGTGATCTGGCCGGCGCTGGCGCGGCGCGTTCCCGCCTTTGAGCGGCTGCGTCCCGGCCGCGCCTGGGCCGGGCATTACGACATGAACCTGTTCGACCAGAATGCGATTCTCGGGGCGGCGCCGGGCTGCGCCAACCTGCTGCTGGCCAATGGCTTCAGCGGCCACGGCCTGCAACAATCCCCGGCGGTCGGCCGGGGATTGAGCGAACTGATCGTGCATGCGCGTTATGTGACGCTGGACCTGTCACCGCTCGGCTATGAGCGCATCACCCGCAACGCGCCCCTGGTGGAGCGCAAGGTGGTGTGAGTCGGCACCCGGCCTCACACCGGTCTCCGTTCAGCCCTCGTAATGGTCGGCGACGAGCTGGTTCAGCAGCCGCACGCCCCAGCCCGAAGCCCAGCTCTTGTTGATGTCGCTGGCCGGCGAGGACATGGCCGTGCCGGCGACATCCAGATGCGCCCAAGGGGTCTTGTCCACATAGCGCTTGAGGAATTGCGCCGCCGTGATCGAGCCGCCGTTGCGGCCGCCGGTATTCTTCATGTCGGCGAAGCGGCTGTCGATCTGCTTGTCGTATTCCGGGCCGAGGGGCATGCGCCACACGCGCTCGCCGGTCTCCATTCCGGCGGCCGAAAGGCGCTGGGCCAGTTCGTCGTCATTGGAGAACAGGCCGGCATATTCCTGCCCGAGCGCCACCAGGATGGCGCCGGTGAGGGTGGCGAGGTCCACCATGAAGCGCGGCTTGAAGCGCTCCTTCGTGTACCAGAGCACATCGGCCAGGACGAGCCGGCCCTCGGCATCGGTATTGATGATCTCGATGGTCTGCCCGGACATGGAGGTGACGATGTCGCCGGGGCGCTGGGCCGCGCCATCGGGCATGTTCTCGACGCAGCCGATGACGCCGACCGCATTCACCTTGGCCTTGCGGGCCGCCAGCGCATACATGAGCCCGGTGACGCAGGCGGCGCCTCCCATGTCGCCCTTCATGTCCTCCATGCCGGCGGCGGGCTTGATGGAGATGCCGCCGGTGTCGAAGGTCACGCCCTTGCCGATGAAGGCCACCGGCTGGGTGTTCGCGTCCCCGCCGTTCCAGCGCATCACCACGACGCGGCTTTCCTTGATGGACCCCTGGCCGACGCCGAGCAGCGCGCCCATGCCCAACTGCGCGAGTTCCGCGTCGCCCAGCACCTCCACATCCACGCCGACCGAGGTCAGCTCCTGCGCGCGGCGGGCAAATTCCGGGGGATCGAGCACGTTGGACGGCTCGTTGACGAGGTTGCGCGCCAGGACCACGCCATCGGCCAGCGCTTCGCCAGCGGCCCAGGCGCGGCGCGTGCCCGCCTCGTCGGCCACCAGGAAGGTCAATGTCAGCGCGACCGGTTCGGCCTCGCCTTCCTTGCGCTTGGTCTTGTAGCGGTCGAACACATAGCTGCGCAGCCGTGCGCCCAGCGCCATCTCCGCCACAAAGGCCGGGCTCACCTTCAGGCCGGGCAGGTCGACGAGGATCGTCGCCTCGCGCGCGCCGCCGGGAATCTTGCCGAACGCCACGCCGCCGAGCTTGAGAAAATCGGCCGCCTTCAGATCCGCGCCCTTGCCGACGCCCAGGATCACAAGGCGCGGCGCATCGAGGTTCGCGGGCGCGATCAGGTCCAGCGCGGACGAGAGGCGGCCCTTGAATTGATCCGCGCTGATCGCCCGCTTCACTCCGTCGAGACCGGACTTGAGCTGCTTCTGCGCTTCGCGTCCGAACGTGAGCGTGTCGTCGGTCAGGACGATGAGGACACCTTTCGGGGCGGCGCCATGCTTGGCGAAACGGATGGTGACGGGCTCGGCCATGGATACTCCGGGAGGTACAGCCTGCGTGGGCGCAACGGGCGATGAGCTATTCACATCTCTCTAGCCCCATCGTGCACCGGCGACAAATGCCGCAGGCGCAGGTCACCGGTCACGCCGGGCGCACGCGGATGTCCCGGTCACCGCGCCCCCCTTGGGCGCAGCGCGCAGCTTGCGCCCCAGCGGTCATCGCCAGGCTCAGCGCGCCACAGAAGGCGCCGAGCGCTGCGGATCAGGCCGGATGCTGGAAGGCCAGCAGTTTGCGCGTGGGGAAATCGTAATATTTCCCCGTCTCCTCGCAGCTCGGCAGGCACAGGGAGAGCAGCGCCTCGGCCGCCTCCTCGGGCGCCGGAAGGGTCTGCGGGTCCTCGCCGGGGAACGCCTTCGCCCGCATGCGGGTGCGAATCGGGCCGGGATTGAAGAGATTGACCTTGAGATTGCCGCTGACGCTTTCCGCGGCCCAGGTGCGGCCGAGCACGTCCAGCGCCGCCTTGGTCACCGCATAGGGACCCCAATAGGCCCGCGCCTTATGGGCGGCCCCGGAAGACACCAGCACCGCGCGGCCGGCGGTGGAGAGCTTCAGCAGGGGATCGAGCGAGCGCACGAAACGGTAGTTGGCGGTGAGGTTCACGCTCAGCGCCTGATCCCAATCCTTCGGATCCACGTGGCCGAGCGGCGTCACCGGGCCGAGAATGCCGGCATTGCCGACGAATACGTCGAGATGGCCCCAGCGCTGGTAGATGGCGCCGCCCAGGCGGTCGATGGCGTCGTAATCGGTGACGTCCATGGGCACCAGGGTGGCAGAACCGCCCGCGGCCTTGATGGTGTCGTCCACTTCCTCGAGCGCGCCCTCGGTGCGGCCGACGGCGATCACATGGGCTCCCGCCTTCGCCAGGGCGAGCGCGGTGGCCGCGCCGATGCCGCGCGTGGCGCCGGTGACGAGGGCGATCCTGTCGGCAAGCGGCCGGTCGGTCATGGCAGGGTCTCTGTCAGAGCGGAAGAAGGGGCGCGACAATCCCGCCATGCGGGCAAAAGCGCAAGGGCGGGAGGCGCGATCTTCGGGAAATCATCCACCGCAGGCGCGGCGATCCGCAGGCCAGGGACGGCCCCGCACCTCCGCCGCCCCCGTCCGGGCGCGGCGGAGAGATGGCTCAGCTGGCTTCCGCGAGCAGCGACAATTGCTGTGCGCCGACGGCGCCGGACTTGTCCGTGAGCAAGGTCGGGTAATCGCCGGTGAAGCAATGATCGGTGAATTGCGGACGCACCGGGTCGCGGCCGTCATAGCCCATGGCGCGATAGACGCCGTCCACCGACAGGAAGGCCAGCGAATCCGCGCCGATATAGCGCCGCATGCCTTCCAGGTCGTGGGTGGCGGCGAGCAGCTTGTCGCGGTCCGGGGTATCGATGCCGTAATAATCAGGATGGGTGATGGGGGGCGAGGCGATGCGGAAATGCACCTCGCTGGCGCCGGCATCGCGCATCATCTGCACGATCTTCACGGAGGTGGTGCCGCGCACGAGGCTGTCGTCCACCAGCACGATTCGCTTGCCCGCGACCACCGAGCGGTTCGCCGAATGCTTCATGCGCACGCCCTGGTCGCGCACGGTCTGGGTGGGCTGGATGAAGGTGCGGCCCACATAATGATTGCGGATGATGCCGAGCTCATACGGCACGCCGGACACCTGGGAATAGCCGATGGCCGCCGGCACGCCGGAATCCGGCACCGGCACGATCACGTCGGCGGGCAAATGGCTTTCCTGCGCCAGGACCTGGCCCATGGTCTTGCGCACCTGGTAGACCGAGCGCCCGCCCACCACCGAATCCGGCCGGGCGAAATAGATGTACTCGAAGATGCAGGGCCGCGCCGGCATGGAAGGGAACGGCTTGAACGAGGTGATGCCGTCCTCGTCGATCACCACCACTTCGCCATTCTCGATGTCGCGCACATAGCGCGCGCCGATGATGTCGAGGGCGCAAGTCTCGGAGGCGAGGATGGGCGAATTGTCCAGCATGCCCAGAACCAGCGGGCGGATGCCGAGGGGGTCGCGCGCGCCGATCAGCTTCTTGTTGGTGACGGCGACCAGCGAATAGGCGCCTTCCAGGAAGTGCAGCGCGTCGATGAAGCGATCGACGAAGCGCGCCTTCTTCGAGCGCGCCACCAGATGCAGGATCACTTCGGTATCGGTGGTGGACTGGGTGATGGCCCCGTCCCGCACCAATTGCTTGCGCAGCGTAAGCCCGTTGGTGAGATTGCCGTTGTGGCCGACGGCGAAGCCGCCGGCGTCCAGCTCGGCGAACAGCGGCTGCACGTTGCGCAGCAGGGTTTCGCCGGTGGTGGAATAGCGCACGTGGCCGACTGCGATATGGCCCGGCAGGCGCTCGATCACGCGGGCATCGGAAAAGGTATCGCCGACGAGGCCGAGGCGGCGCTCGGAATGGAAGCGGCGGCCGTCATAGGTGACGATGCCGGCGGCTTCCTGCCCGCGATGCTGGAGCGCATGGAGGCCGATGGCCGTGATGGCGGCGGCGTCCGGATGATTGAAGACGCCGAAAACCCCGCACTCCTCGCGCAGGCGGTCGCCGTTCAGATCTTCGTCCAGGTTCATCTGGCCCGTCTCCCGTGCGACCCCACCATGCGCAAAGCCATCCCGCGCCCAAGGGGCGTCGGGAGCGTGGGACTCCTCGCTCTCCATGTCCATCTTTACCTCCGCTCGACGCGGCTCACTGGCCGGTGCCGCGCGCGCTCTCAAGCAGTTGCTCGAACCCTTGCCGCTCGCCGCGGCGGTATCCGGTTTCGCCAGCCGCCGCTCCGGCGACCGTCGCAACTGTCATCGTGGTGCCCCCACGTTCCGTACGCGGGCCGGGCGGGATTGCGGGCGCATCGCCCTCATCTGTCGCCGGAGACCGCTTCAGTCTCTTAAGAATGGTATTCTCCGGATCGTCCGGCAACAGGGACATAAGCCAATCCCCGGTGTTTTGCAGCACCGGACGGGATTTTGCGTTCAAAACCCACGGCGGCTGGCTCTTGTCCGGAACCAGCCAGTTGAAGAACAGAAACGCCACAACCATCACCAGCAGGCCGCGGGCAAGGCCGAAGGCGAAGCCCAAGGTGCGGTCCAGCGCGCCGATCCGGCTGTCCAGGACAGCATCGGAAATGCGGGCGCTGATAATGGAAACGATCAGCAGTGTTCCGAGGAACAGGATTCCGACGGTCACGGCCAGCGCCACCGTGTCCTGCGACACGTATTGCTTGGTGATCGGAAGCAATTGAGGATAGAAAAACAACGTCACGCCGGCCGCAGCCAGCCAAGACACGATGCTGAAGACTTCGCGCAGAAAACCGCGAACCATGGCCAGAAGGCCGGAAAGCAGCATCACCGAAATAACGATGAGATCGAGCAGCGTCACGGGCATGGGCGCGGCGGGTCCTTCGTGCGGCGCCCGAAGGCGTGCTGCGGAACACTGCGTGTCATAAATCCGCAGCGTGGCTCGGACGTATAGCTTCAAGTGCCCGCCGCGTCATCACCCCTCTTTCGGTAACGCTGCCCTGCGTGGCGCGCGGGCCGCGATCCCCGCCACGAGGGACGCAAGGGAAGCGACCCCCTCAATGGAGATGGCGCCGTCCATGCCTTCGGCCGCTCCGCTCGGCATGACGGCCCGCGCAAAGCCGAGTTTTGCCGCCTCCTTCAGCCGCGCCGCCGCCTGGGAGACCGGGCGCACGGCCCCGGTCAGGCTCACTTCGCCGAAATAGACCGCGTCCGCCGGCAGCGGCGCCCCGGTGAGCGAGGAGACGAGCGCCCCCGCCACCGCCAGATCTGCCGCAGGCTCGCCGATGCGCAGGCCGCCCGCCACGTTCAAATATACGTCATGGCCGCCCAGCCGCACGCCGCAGCGCGCGTCCAGCACCGCCAGCACCATGGCGAGGCGATTGGAATCCCAGCCGACCACCGCCCGGCGCGGCGTGCCGAGGGTGGAGGGCGCCACCAGCGCCTGGATTTCCACCAGCACCGGCCGCGTGCCCTCCATGCCGGCGAACACCGCCGTGCCCGGCGCCCCGGCATCGCGATGCGACAGGAACAGCTCGGAGGGGTTGGCGACCTCCGACAATCCCTTGCCGGTCATCTCGAACACGCCGATCTCGTCGGTGGGGCCGAAGCGATTCTTCTGCGCCCGCAGGATGCGGAACTGGTGGCCGCCGTCGCCCTCGAAGGAGAACACCGCATCCACCATGTGCTCCACCACCCGCGGGCCGGCGATCTGCCCGTCCTTGGTGACATGGCCCACCAGAATCACCGCCGCGCCGGTCTGCTTGGCGTAGCGCACCATCAATTGGGCCGAGGTGCGCACCTGGGTGACGGTGCCCGGCGCCGATTCCACCGAATCGCTCCACATGGTCTGGATCGAATCGATCACCACGAACTGCACCGGCGGCCCGGCGGAGAGGGTCGCGATGATATTTTCCGCGTTCGTCTCCGCGGCGAGTCCCACAGGCGCATCCGCCAGATCGAGCCGTCCCGCGCGCATGCGCACCTGGTCGACAGCCTCCTCGCCCGAGACATAGACGATGCGATGCCCCGCCCGCCCGAGGGCCGCGGAGGCCTGGATCAGCAGGGTGGACTTGCCGATGCCGGGATCACCCCCCAGGAGCACGATGGAGCCAGGCACGAAGCCGCCGCCGGCCACCCGGTCCAGTTCGCCGATGCCCGAGATCAGGCGCGGTGCCGCCTTGCCCTGGCCCTGGAGACTTTCCAGCGCCACCGCCCGCCCCTTGCGCCCGGACCGCTGGGCCGCAGGGACGGAGGCGACGACGTTCGCCTCTTCGGAAATGGTGTTCCACGCCCCGCAGGCCTCGCACTTGCCCTGCCAGCGGTTATAGACCGCCCCGCAGGACTGGCAGACGAAGGTGGGGCTGTTCTTGGCCATGGGTCGGGGAGGCTCCGGACGCGCGCAAGGCGCGACTCACCCGTGCAGTCTAGCCGCCCACATAGACGCGGTGATAGCGCGGCCCGAGCGCGGTGAGCACCTCATAGCCGATGGTGCCGCCATGGGCGGCGAGTTCATCGATGCCGATGCCGTCGCCGAGCAGCACCGCGGGATCGCCACGCCGGGCCTTCTCGTGGGGCACGTCGGTGACGTCCACCGCCGTGAGATCCATGGAAATGCGGCCGACCAGCGGACACCGCAGGCCGCCGACGATGGCATCCGCGCCCCGCCGTGCATCGCTGCCGCCGAACGCACGCAAGAAGCCGTCGGCATAACCGAGCGAGAGAATGGCAATCCGGCTGTCGCGTTGCAGGCGCTGGGCCGCGCCATAGCCCACCGTCGTGCCGGCGGGCGCCTCGCGCACCTGAATGATCGGCACTTCCAGCCGCACCACGCTGCGCAGCGGCGCCCCGCCGGAAATCGGCGCGCCGCCATAGAGCGCGATGCCGGGCCGCACCATGTCGAAATACATGTCCGGCCCGCCCAGCGTGCCGGCGGAATTGGCGAGCGAGGCCGGAATGCCGGGAAATGCCGCCGCCACTTTCGCGAACAAATGGTGCTGCGCCTGTGTCAGCGGATGATGCGCCGTGTCCGCGCAGGCAAGATGCGTCATGATCAGGGACGGGCGAAAGGAAGGGCCACCCTCGTTGGCGATGGTCAGGGCTTCCTCGGTGCTGAGACCGAGCCGATTCATGCCGGTATCCACATGTAGGGCAGCCGGCTGGCTCACCCCCATGGCCCGGCTGTGAATGGACCATTCGGCGATTTCCTGCCGGCTGCCCAGGACCGGGCGCAGATCAGCGGCAGCATAGGCATGCGCCGTATCGGGCAGCAGGCCGCCCAGCACATAGATGGTGGCCTCGGGGAGCAGCGCCCGCAGCGCCTCGCCTTCCTGCACCAGGGCGACGAAGAAGATGCGCGCGCCTGCCCTCCACAGCGCCGCCGCCACCTGCGCGAGGCCGAGGCCATAAGCATCCGCCTTCACCACCGCCGCACATTCCGCCGGCGCCACGCGCGCAGCGAGGGTGCGCCAATTATCGGCCAGGGCGCGCAGATCGACGGTGAGGACGGCGCGGGACAAGGGGGACGACGGGGCGGGCGCGGGCTGCATCGAAACGCTTTCCCTGGAAGCGGCGGGATTCGCTGTCCTGTCTATACCTTACCCGTGACGCCCCGGCAGCGTCGGGCGCGGGGCAGATCCGCGCGGCACGCCAACCTTCCCCGATCAATGGCGATCCGGCAGGCGATCTTCGCGGGCAAGGTTCGAGAAGCGCGTGAATTGCGGCTCGAAATGCACCTTCACCGTGCCCGTGGGGCCGTGACGCTGCTTGCCGATGATGACTTCCGCCACCCCCTCGGCCGCCTTCATGTCCGCTTCCCACTTGAACCATTCCTCGGTTCCGGGCTTGGGCTCGCGGCTCTTGAGATAATATTCCTCGCGATAGACGAACATCACCACGTCGGCGTCCTGCTCGATGGAGCCGGATTCACGCAGGTCCGCGAGTTGCGGGCGCTTGTCGTCGCGCGCTTCCACCTGGCGGGAGAGCTGCGAGAGCGCCATGATCGGCACTTGCAGTTCCTTCGCCAGGGCCTTCAGTCCGGTGGTGATCTCGGTGACTTCCTGCACGCGGTTCTGCGACGAGCTTTTCGACGAGCCGGACAGCAATTGCAGATAATCCACCACCATGAAGTCCAGCCCCCGCTGGCGCTTCAGGCGCCGTGCCCGGGCCACCAGCTGGGCGATCGAGATGCCGCCGGTATCGTCGATATAGAGCGGCACCACCTGCATGGTCTGGGCGGCGGCGGCGAGCTTGGAAAACTCGCTCTCGGAAATGTCGCCGCGGCGGATCTTGTAGGAGGCGATCTCCGCCTGCTCGGCGAGGATACGGGTCGCCAATTGCTCGGCCGACATTTCCAGCGAGAAGAAGCCGACGATGCCGCCGCTCTGGGTCTCGATGGAGCCGTCGGCCCGTTGCTCGCCGCGATAGGCGGCGGCGATGTTGAAGGCGATATTGGTCGCGAGCGCGGTCTTGCCCATGGCGGGTCGGCCGGCGAGAATCACGAGGTCCGAGGGCTGGAGCCCGCCCATCTGCTGGTCGAGGTCGTCGAGCCCCGAGGCGATGCCGGAGAGATGGCCCTCGCGCTGGAACGCGCGGCTCGCCATGTCCACAGCTTCCCGCAGCGCCTCGCCGAAGCGCTGGAAGCCGCCGTCATAGCGCCCGCTCTCGGCGATGGCGTAGAGGCGCTTTTCCGCCTCCTCGATCTGGTCCTGCGGGGTCGCCTCCACCGGCGCGTCATAGGCGTCGTTGACGATTTCCTCGCCGATGCGGATCAGCTCGCGCCGCACCGACAGGTCATAGATGGCGCGGCCGTAATCCTCGGCATTGATGACCGTGGTCGCCTCGGCGGCGAGACGGGCGAGATAATGCGGGCCGGACAGGCCCGCGACATCGAGGTCGGCGGGCAGGAAGGTCTTGAGCGTCACCGGCGTCGCCACCTTGCCGGCGCGCACCAGGGCGCCCGCAAGCTCGAAGATGCGGCCGTGGATGGGCTCGAAGAAATGCTCGGGCTTGAGGAAGTCCGACACCCGGTAGAAGGCGTCGTTATTGACCAGGATGGCGCCCAGAAGGGATTGCTCGGCCTCCACATTGTGGGGCGCCTGGCGATAGGAGGGGTCGAGATCCCCCTTCTGGTCGGACAGGTCGAGCATGATGCGGGTCCAGCTTGCGGGAACGGGCTCTTATTTAGCAGAACCCGCGGCCCCAGCGGACACCCTTGCATTCTTCGCCGGCGAGGAATTTTCCCTGTGCATGACTCCTGGGCATTCTGGGGATAACCCGGCCGAAGCTCTCGTCCCGGCGGGCCTGCGAATCCCGCCGGGAGGAGAGACGACACGCGCGGCCCCGAGGCTGTGCCTACTCGCCGGCGAGGCGCAACGGCGGAGCGCTGCGTTGCTCCATCGTCCGCAATTTGCGTTCCGCCTCCGCGATATAATCGCGCGTCAGCGGCACCGCCTCCTGCCTGCGGGCGAGCTGGATCTGGAACACCATCAGGCCCTGGTGGCGAAACGCCATTTCCGACCCGGCGAGGTAGAATTCCCACATGCGCAGGAATCGCTCGTCGGTGAGGCGCAGCACCTCCTCCCGCCGGGCGAGGAAACGCGCGCGCCATGCCTTCAGCGTGTCGGCATAATGCAGGCGCAGGATCTCGATGTCGGTGACCACCAGTCCCGCCCGCTCGATATGGGGGGTCACCTCCGAGAGCGAGGGCATGTAGCCGCCCGGGAAGATGTATTTGGCAATCCAGGGATTGGTGAAACCCGGAGGATCGAACCGGCCGATGGCGTGCAGCAGCATCACCCCGTCCGGCGCCAGCAATTGGCGCACCTTGCGGAAAAATTCGCCGTAATGATCGACGCCCACATGCTCGAACATGCCGACCGAGACGATCCGGTCGAACGGGCCGGGCACGTCGCGATAATCCTGGAGCGCGAACGAGACCTGATTCTCCAGCCCCTTTTCCCGTGCGCGGGACTGGGCGACGCCCAATTGCTCCGTGGAGAGCGTGACACCGCTCACCCGCGCCTTGGCGATTTCCGCCAGATAGAGGCCGAGACCACCCCATCCGCTGCCGATATCCAGAACGCTGAGATTTGGCGCGTCGAGCACCAGCTTGGCCGCAATATGCCGCTTCTTGGCCAGCTGGGCATCGTCGAGCCGCTCGCCGGGATGCTCGAAATAGGCGCAGGAATATTGCTTGTCCGCGTCGAGGAACAAGGAATAGAGCCGCCCGTCGAGATCATAGTGATGGGCCACGTTGCGCCGCGCACGGCCGCGCGGATTGAACTGGTCCAATCGCCGGAGCACGCGCCGCGCCACATAAAGCAGGCGCGAGGTGAGCGTCGGCTGGAGCACGTCCTGCGACATCACCAGTTCCAGCAGATCGGCGATCGATCCCCGCTCGATGACCAGATCGCCGTTGGTGTAGATTTCACCGAGCTGCATTTCCGGGTCGAGCAACAGCATGACCTGTGCCCGCCTGCTGGCAAAGCGCACATGAATAGCGGGCGTGTCCGGTCCCGCCGTAAAGGTTCGGCCGGACGCCGTCGTGACTTGCAGACCGCCGTGCTTCACGACACGACGCAGAACAGATTCAAGCAACCGATCCACTGGGCCGCCTCCATCCTAAGATGACCGCCTGGGTTGCCCCTCCTCTTGGTTTCTGCCCCCCGCCACCAAGGCACACACATGTGACGCGATAGTGCGGGGCGCCGGCGCATGACTTAACGGAAGCGGGATTCGGCCCGATCCGCAGTCATGCTGTCCTTGCAGGCTCTTTCGGCCGACAGACGCCGTGTAAATCTGAACACCACCGGACCGTTACGGCAATACCAAAATTGGCCAAAAACAAGAAAACGCCCGGCCAGGGGCCGGGCGTTTCCAAAGCGCGAGACAAATAGAAGAGATTCAACTCACTCGGCGTCGTCGAGTTCCGCCGCCGCTTCTTCGGCTTCGGCCTCGGCGAGGGTGGCGTCGCGCTCGGCGGCGGCTTCCGCCTCGGCTTCTTCATCCTCGTCGCGGCGGGTGCGGACATCCTCGCCGCGCGCCACGCGCTCGGCTTCCTCGACGCTGCGCGCGATGTTCGCGGTCACGGAGACCTCGACCTCGGGGTGCAGGCGCACGGGGATCGTGTGCATGCCGATGGTCTTGATGGGATGGTTCAGTTCGATCTGCTGACGATCGACGGTGAAGCCGGCCTTCACCAGGGCCTCGGCGAGGTCGCGCGTGGAGACCGAGCCGTAGAGCTGGCCGCTCTCGCCCGCCTGGCGCAGGATCACGACGCTCTGGCCGTTCAGCTTCTCGGCGACGCCCTCGGCCTCCTTGCGGAGCTCCAGATTGCGGGTTTCCAGCTGAACCTTCATCTGTTCGAACTTGGCCTTGTTCGCCTTGGTGGCGCGCAGGGCCTTGTTGTTGGGCAGCAGGAAGTTGCGGCCGTAGCCGTCACGCACCTTCACCACTTCGCCCATCTGGCCGAGCTTGGCCACGCGCTCCAAAAGAATGACTTCCATTTTTGTGTCTCCTGTTTCGATGTTTCGGGGATCGGGGAATTTCTGTCAGCGGTCGTTGGCGGCCGGCGGTCTCCCGCCGGGAGCCGATCGCGCCCGCAGATCGAACATGGCGTCCACCACGCCAAGCAGAGCCACCACCAGAACCGGCCAGCCCAACGCCAGGGTGCCCAGCCAGACGGCAGTGAGGATGAGAATTCGCGAGCCGCGCCCGCGCGTGAGGAAATGCAGCACCGCAAAGCCGGCGACCGCATAGGCCGTCACCAACGTCGCCGCGACCACGGAGGCCGACAGGCCCACCATGCCCGGCACCACGGAAGCGGCAATGATCAGCGCGAGCACAAGCGAGGTGGAAGCCGGCAGGCGGGTCGCCGCCAGATCGGGCCAGGGGCGCGCGAGCCGGCCCGACACCAGCGCCGCCCGCCCGGCGAGATACAGGCAGCAGAGCTGGGTGACCATGGCGAGCGCCCCCGCCATGGGCGGCAGGATGTTCGCGATCAATTCGCCCATGCGCGCGGTTTCCGCGCTCGCCGGGCCGGTCTGCCCCTGCACCTGGATGAAGGTCTCGAATGCCGCCGCCACCGCCGTGCGATAGGTCTCGAAATCGCCGGTCACCGACAGGACGGCGGTGATGACGCTGAAGCTGGAGAGCGCGGCGCTGGTCAGCACCAGTCCGCCGATTGAAAACCAGATCAGCTTGGTGGGATTGACCGCATCGCTGCGCGCCATCAGCGCACCATAGGACAGCGCCCAGGCCGGACCGCCGATGCCGACGAGATAGGCGATGAGAAAGGAGGAATTGAAATAAAGTCCGAGGACGATGCTCGCGGCAGCCACGCCGGCAAGCGCCGACACGTGCGAGAAGGCGAGCCCCGCGATCATGATGGGCAAGGGTGCCAGGTAGAAGAACGGAACGGCCCAGATGCCCCCGGTCGCGATACCCGCTACGAGAAGCGCCGACGCCGCTCCCGCGGCGAGGCCGATCATCAGAAACTGTGCCATCAGCGCGCTGTCCCGCGAAAAGCGGTTAGAGGCAGGTCATCGCCCACCCCAGCCAAACCCGGAGGCCGAAGCCCCGGTACTCATCTTCAAAGGAGAGGCGCCCGCTCCTTCGAGCGGGCGCCTCGATCGATCAGCGGATCACGAACGGCAGCAGGCCGAGGAAGCGCGAACGCTTGATGGCGGCCGACAGCTCGCGCTGCTTCTTGGCGGACACCGCAGTGATGCGGCTCGGCACGATCTTCCCGCGCTCGGAAATGTAGCGCTGGAGGAGACGCACGTCCTTGTAGTCGATCTTCGGCGCGTTGGGGCCGGAGAACGGGCAGGTCTTGCGACGACGGAAGAACGGACGGCGCTGACCGCCGCCGGCGCCACCAGCTTGAGCGAATGCCATCAGATTGCCTCCTCGCCAGCGGTCTCTTCACGGTCGCGCGGACGGCGCGGACGGTCCTCGCGGTCACGACCGCCGAAGCCGCCGCCACCACCGAAGCCGCGATCGCCGCCGAAGCCACGCTCGCCACGATCACGATCGTCGCGGTCGCGCTTCTGGAGCATGGCCGAGGGGCCTTCCTCGTGCTCTTCCACACGCAGGGTGAGGAAGCGCAGGACGTCCTCATCGATGCGCATCTGGCGCTCCATCTCCTGAACCGCCGCCGGGGTGGCGTCGATGTTCATGAGGGTGAAGTGCGCCTTGCGGTTCTTGTTGATGCGATAGGTGAGCGTCTTCACGCCCCAGGCCTCGGTCTTGGTGACCTGGCCGCCGTTCGCTTCGATCACGCCCTTAAATCGGGCGGCGAGTTCCTCGACCTGTTGCGCCGTAACGTCTTGGCGCGCGAGGAACACATGCTCATAGAGCGCCATGTGTCCTAATGCCTTTCCTGTTGCTCCATCGCCCGGCGCCAAGCCCTTTCGAACCTTTGGAAAGGCTCGTTTGCTCGGAAGGCGGGGACACGGGACGACGGACCTTGTGGCCCTGCCACCCGGGTTTCAACTCGCGCTGAAGCAACAGATGGCCGTCCGTTCAGCCCCCGGCCGGGGCAACGGAAGCGGTGCGTATAGCAGATTTTTCGCCGATGGCAAGAATGGACACCCCCCGCCCTGCTTGACTCCCCTTGCGTCCCGGTGTCTCTGCCCTCCCCAAAATTAAGCGGAGGGATACCCCTTGACCACAGCCTTTATTTTCCCCGGCCAGGGCAGCCAAGCCGTCGGCATGGGCAAGGCGCTCGCGGAGAATTTCGCGGTCGCAAAGGCCGTGTTCGACGAGGTGGACGGCGCGCTCGGCGAAGCGCTCTCCCGCACCATGTGGGATGGCCCGATCGAGGACCTCACCCTCACCGCCAACGCCCAGCCGGCCTTGATGGCGGTGTCGCTCGCCGCCATGCGCGTGCTGGAGACGGAAGCCGGCCTCGATCTTTCCCGCGATGCGTCCTTCGTCGCCGGCCATTCTCTGGGCGAATATTCGGCGCTTGCCGCGGCAGGCGCGCTCTCCATCACTGACGCCGCGCGCCTGCTGCGCATTCGCGGACGCGCCATGCAGGACGCCGTGCCGGTGGGCCAGGGCGCCATGGCGGCGATTCTCGGTCTCGATTTCGCGCAGGCCAGCGCCGTCGCTGAAGAGGCGGCCGGCGCCGACGTGTGCGAAGCGGCCAACGACAATGCCAACGGCCAGGTGGTTCTGTCCGGCTCCACGGCGGCGGTCGAGCGGGCCATGGAGATCGCCAAGGCGAAGGGCGCCTCCCGGGCGATCCTCCTGCCCGTGTCCGCCCCCTTCCATTGCCGCCTCATGCAGCCGGCGGCCGACGCCATGCGGGCCGCGCTCGCCGCCAGCGCGGTGAAGGCGCCGGTGGTGCCTGTCGTGTCCAACGTGCGGGCCGCCCCGGTCAGCGACCCGGCGGAAATCGTCGCCTTGCTGGTGCAACAGGTGACGGGCACGGTCCGCTGGCGCGAAAGCGTGCTGTTCATGGCGGGCGCCGGCGTCACGGCGACGGTCGAGGTGGGAGCCGGCAAGGTTCTGTCCGGCCTGTCCCGCCGCATCGCCAAGGAAATTTCCGTGTCCGCCGTCGGCACGCCGGAAGACGTGGCCGCCTTCATCGCCGCCCGCCGGACACCGGCGGCCTGAGCCGCGCCCTTCTCCCCTCTTCTTTCCCTTCAGGAGCCTCCATGTTCGATCTCAGCGGCAAGACCGCCCTCGTCACCGGCGCCACGGGCGGCATTGGCGGCGCCATCGCCAAGGCGCTCCACGCCCAGGGCGCGACCGTCGCGATTTCCGGCACCCGCCGCGAGGTCCTGGACACCTTTGCCGCCGAGCTGGGAGAGCGCGTCCATGTGCTGCCCTGCAATCTCGGCGTCACAGAGGACGTGGAGAAGTTGATTCCCGACGCCGAGGCGGCGCTCGGCCAGCTCGACATCCTCGTGAACAATGCCGGCATCACCCGCGACAATATCTTCATGCGCCTGAAGGATGAGGACTGGGATCAGGTGATCGCGGTGAATCTCACCGCCACCTTCCGCCTGTCGCGCGCGGCGGTGCGCTCCATGATGCGCCGCCGTTCGGGCCGCATCATCTCCATCACCTCGGTGGTGGGCGTGACCGGAAATGCCGGCCAGGGCAATTATGCCGCAGCGAAGGCGGGCATGATCGGCATGTCCAAATCGCTGGCGCAGGAAGTCGCCAGCCGCGGCGTGACGGTGAATTGCGTCGCCCCGGGCTTCATCGCCACCGCCATGACCGACGTGCTGAACGAGAAGCAGCGCGAGGGCATTCTCAAGGCGGTGCCGGCGGCCCGGCTCGGTTCGCCGGAAGATATCGCCAGCGCGTGCGTTTATCTGGCTTCGGACGAAGCCGGCTATGTCACGGGTCAGACGCTGCACGTGAACGGCGGCATGGCGATGATCTGACGAGGGTGCGGGATCCAACCGGCGCAGCGGGCTTTGCTGGCATAGGCGCAGGAAGTATGATACCGACCCGCACCGTCCTGTCCCGGCCTTGGAAATCCAGCTCCGGACCGGGATAAAAACGCGCATCCGGTGCGTCTTTGGGTTCAGGACCCGCCGGAATGAGCATGGGGGCTGGGCACGGCGGAAGAAAGGCATTATGCCCTCTCACAGCCGCCGTACGGCATAGAGACAATTTTTCAGATAATGAGGGTGCATCGATGAGTGACATCGCCGAGCGGGTGAAGAAGATCGTCGCGGAGCATCTGGGCGTGGAGCCCGAGAAGGTCACGGAAAACGCCAGCTTCATCGACGACCTCGGCGCCGACAGCCTCGACACCGTCGAGCTCGTCATGGCCTTCGAGGAAGCTTTCAACACCGAGATCCCGGACGACGCGGCTGAGACCATCCTGACGGTGGGCGACGCGATCAAGTTCCTGGAGAAGAACGCGGCCTGAGCCGTGTCAGCGACGGCGACGGTCGCATCCGTCATGATGAAGTCCCGGATGGCGGCCGTCGCATTTCTAGTTCCGGAGTTCCCCTCATGAGACGTGTTGTCGTCACCGGCCTCGGCATGGTGACGCCGCTCGGCTGCGGCGTCGAGCCAAGCTGGCGGCGACTGATTGCGGGCCAGAGCGGCGCAAAGTTCGTCGAGCGCTTCGACGTATCGGACCTTGCCTGCAAGATCGCGTGCATGATCCCCCGCGGGGACGGCACCGACGGCACCTTCAATCCCGACGATTGGATGGAGCCCAAGGAGCAGCGCAAGGTGGACGAGTTCATCGTCTTCGCCATGGCCGCGGCCAAGCAGGCGCTGGACGATGCCGACTGGCACCCGACCTCCTACGAGGACCAGGTGACGACCGGCGTGCTCATCGGCTCCGGCATCGGCGGCATCGAGGGGATTTCAGAAGCCGCGCACATCCTCAAGGAACGCGGCCCGCGGCGGATCTCGCCCTTCTTCATTCCGGGGCGCCTCATCAATCTCGCTGGCGGCTACGTCTCCATCGCCCACGGGCTGAAGGGACCGAACCACGCGGTCGTCACTGCCTGCTCGACCGGCGCTCACGCCATCGGCGATGCCGGACGGCTGATCGCCCTCGGTGATGCCGACGTGATGGTGGCCGGCGGCACCGAATCGACCGTGAACCGCCTCTCGCTCGCCGGCTTCGCCGCCTGCAAGGCGCTGTGCACCAGCTTCAACGACGCCCCGGAAAAGGGATCCCGGCCTTACGACCGCGACCGCGACGGCTTCGTCATGGGCGAGGGCGCCGGCATCGTGGTGCTGGAAGAATACGAACACGCCAAGGCGCGCGGCGCGAAGATCTATGCCGAGCTCATCGGCTATGGCCTCTCCGGCGATGCCTATCACATCACCGCCCCCTCGCCGGACGGCGACGGCGCCTTCCGCTGCATGACCGCCGCCCTGAAGCGTGCGGGCATCCCGGCCTCCGAGCTGGATTATATCAACGCCCACGGCACTTCGACCATGGCGGACGAAATCGAGCTGGGCGCGGTGCAGCGGCTGCTGGGCAATGCGGCGGCGAAGACCTCCATGTCCTCCACCAAATCCTCCATCGGGCACCTGCTCGGCGCGGCGGGGGCGGTGGAAGCCATCTTCTCCGTGCTGGCCATTCGCGACCAGATCGCTCCGGCGACGCTCAATCTCGACAATCCCTCGGTGGACACTCCCATCGATCTCGTGCCCCACACGGCGCGGCCGCGGGAAATCAACACCGTCCTGTCCAATTCCTTCGGATTCGGCGGCACCAATGCCTCGGTGGTGTTCCGCCGCGCCGAGGCCTGAGCACGCGATTTTTGCGGCCCGTTCACCTTGCGGGCCGCGAATGCCGCCGGTTGCCGGCGGCGATACGCCTTATCGCCATATTTGACGTTAGCCTGCGCGCCATTGGCCTTTGCCGCGCGATAGGTATCATGCACCTCTTCGCATGAACCTGCGCGCGGGCCGGCTTTCCAGTCCGGGCCGTGCGGTGCGCGGAATTCCTTGGGCGCAGCGAACGCGATGGGAGACCCCTGAATGGCGACGTCCGAGCCTCCGGCGCACGAAGGCCGCCCCAACCCCGGCTCCCGCCAGGAACCGGTGCTGGGCACGCCGTCGGCTGCGCCGGGCGAGACCCGCGCCGCGCCCGTGGTCAGCCCCGTTGCGCCGGGCGATGCCGCCGCCCCGGCGCCGGAGCCGAGAATCGATCCGGACTCCACGGCGGGCCCGAGATCTGCGGCTCCGGACGTTAAGGCGCCGGACAGCCGCATGATCGAAGAGGCCACTCCGGTTGCAGCGCCGGCTCCGGCCGCGTCCGCAGCGCCCGAGACTGGCGATCCCGTGACGGCCGTGCCCGAGACGATGGAATCGCCGAAAGCAAAGCCCGCCAAGCCCCCTCGCGAGACCCGGGGCCAGGCCAAGGCTCGCAAGCGCGCGGAACGGCTCGCCCGCGACCCACGCGCCGCGGCAAAGGCGGCCGAGAAGAAGCGCCCGTCCCACGGAGCCCGCCACCCGGCCGTGGTGATCGGCAGCGCCATTTTTACGATCCTGCTGTTCCTCACGGTCGGCGGCGGGCTCGTGGCCTGGTACGGGCAATTGAAATATGCCGCGCCGGGGCCGCTGCCGGCGGAGAAGAACGTCTTCATTCCCCGTGGCCAAGGCTCGCGCGACATCGCCGATCTGCTGGAGCGCCAGGGGGTCATCGACAATTGGCTGCTGTTCATGGTGGCGCAGCAGCTGGCCCATCGCGGCCAGCCGCTTCAGGCGGGCGAATATATCTTCAAGCCCGGCGTCTCCCTGGAAAAGGTGCTCGACGCGCTCGCCGACGGGCGCGTGATCCAGCATCAGATCACCATCCCGGAGGGCCTCACCACCCAGCAGATCGTCGCCCGCCTGATGGACAGCGATTTGCTCACCGGCACACCGCGCATGCCGCAGGAAGGCACGCTGCTTCCCGAAACCTACAACATCGTCCGCGGCACCAGCCGCGACGAGGTGCTCAAGCGCATGGCGAGCGACCAGCAGAAGCTGGTCCGCGACCTGTGGGCCAAGCGCGCCCCCGATCTGCCGCTGAAGACGCCCCAGGAAATGGTCGTGCTGGCCTCGATCGTCGAGAAGGAAACCGGCAAGCCCGACGAGCGGCCGAAGGTCGCTGCGGTCTTCATCAACCGCCTCGCCCGCAAGATGCGGCTGCAATCCGATCCGACCATCATCTACGGCATCGCCGGCGGCAAGGGCGCCTTGGGGCGGCCGATCTCGCGCGCCGATATCGTGAACGCGACGCCCTACAACACCTATGCCATCGACGGCCTACCGCCCGGCCCGATCGGCAATCCGGGACGCGATTCGCTGGCCGCCGTCGCGAATCCCGCCAAGACCAAGGATCTCTATTTCGTCGCCGACGGCACGGGCGGCCACGTCTTCGCCGAGACGCTCGACCAGCACAATCGCAATGTCGCCCGCTGGCGCGAGATCGAGGCCGAAGCCCGCACCAAGGCACAGAGCAACGTTCCCACCAGCAATACCGGCGTCGGCACCGGCGATCCCGCTCCCGCCGCGCCCGCCGCCCCGCGCGCCCCTTCCAACTGAACGGGCCGGCGGGTGCCGGCCTTGCGAGGCTCTTGATGTCCCCTGCGGGTTCCACCCCTTCCGCGCGCTCGGCCCTGGCGAGCATGACCGGCTTTGCCCGCATCCAGGGCTCAACGGCCGACTGGCGCTGGGCCTGGGAGGTACGCTCGGTGAATGCGAAGGGGCTCGACCTGCGGCTGCGCGTTCCCGCCGGGTTCGAGGCCCTCGATGCGGCCGCCCGCGCTGCGGCCTCCCGCGTCCTGGCGCGCGGCTCGGTCTCCGCCACCCTGACCCTTGCCCGCGAGGGCGAGAGCATCGCCGTGGCCGTCAACCAGCCGGCCCTTGAAGCGCTGATCGTCGCCGCTCGCGCCGCCGCCGCGCGCTTTGGCATCGCTCCGCCGACCCTCGATGCGCTGCTGGCGGTGAAGGGCATCGTGGAAGTGGTTGAGGCCGAGCTGACCGCGCAGGACCTGGAGGTGGTCTCCGCCGCCGCCCTCGCCGGCTTCGAGGCCGCCCTCGATGCGCTGATCGCGATGCGCCATGTCGAGGGCGCCGCGCTGAGAACCGTGCTGCTGGAGCGGCTGGACGCCATCGCGGCCCTGGTGGCCCAGGCCGAAGCCCGGCCTGAGCGCGGCGCCGAGGCCATCAAGGCCCGTTTGCGCGACCAGGTGCGCGCGCTGCTGGAGACGGGCACGCCGCTCGATCCCGAGCGCCTGCATCAGGAGGCCGCCCTGCTCGCCACCAAGGCCGACATCCGCGAGGAGCTGGATCGGCTGACGGCCCATCTTGCCGCCGCGCGGGACCTGCTCATTCAAGGCGGCCCCGTGGGGCGGCGGCTGGACTTCCTGTCCCAGGAGTTCAACCGCGAGAGCAATACGCTCTGCTCGAAGTCCAATGCGGTCGCCCTCACCCAGATCGGGCTTGACCTGAAGCTGCTTGTGGATCAGTTCCGCGAGCAGATCGCGAACATCGAGTGAGGCCGCCCCGACCATGGACGCTGCGAGCGCCCCTTCCGCCCCGCCGTCCGGCCGCTCGGGGCTAGCCCGACGGGGCCTGATGCTGGTGCTCTCCTCGCCCTCCGGCGCCGGAAAGACCACGCTCTCGCGGCTGCTGCTGGCACAGGACAGCCGCATCACCATGTCGGTCTCGCTGACCACCCGCAAGCCGCGGCCCGGCGAGGTGGAGGGCACCGACTATTATTTCACCGACGAGGCCGGCTTCCGGCACATGCGCGACACGGGCGCGCTGCTGGAGCATGCCACGGTATTCGGCAATCTCTACGGCACGCCGCGAAAGCCCGTCGAAGACGCGCTCGCCCATGGACGCGACGTGCTGTTCGACATCGACTGGCAGGGCACCCAGCAGCTTGAGGAGAGCGAGTCGGCCAAGCGCGACCTCGTGAAGGTCTTCATCCTGCCGCCCTCCGCCGCCGCGCTGGAGGAACGCCTGCGGGGGCGTGGCCAGGACAGCGACGAAGTGGTGCACGAGCGCATGGCGAAGGCCGCGGCCGAAATCAGCCACTACAGCGAATATGACTACATCCTCATCAATGAGGATGTGGAAGCGTGCCTCGCCAAGCTCAAAGCCATTCTTCAGGCCGAGCGGCTGCGGCGCCAGCGGCTGACCGGCCTTTCCCATTTCGTCAGCAGCCTGATCGGCAGCCTCTGAGATCGCGCGCATTTTTGCGCGCCCCCTCTGGACCTGCCTCACGCAGGTTGGCGCAGCTTTTCCCAGCAATTGGCGAGGCGCACGAAACCGGCGACGTCGATTTCCTCGGCGCGCTGGGTTTCCTCCACCTCGGCGGCGGCAAGCAGGGCCTGGGCATCGACGCCCAGGGACTTCAGGCTTTGCCGCAGCATCTTGCGGCGCTGGCCGAACGCCGCCTCCGTCACCTTCTCCAGCACCGCGAGGCGGCATGGCAGCGGGTGCGCGCGCGGCACCAGATGCACCACGGAGGACGTGACCTTCGGCGGCGGCACGAAGGCGGACGGGGCAACGTCAAACAGGATGCGGGCCTCGGTCCGCCAGCCGGCCAGCACCGCAAGACGTCCATAGGCCTTCGAGCCCGGCTCGGCGACGATGCGCTCTGCAACTTCCCGCTGGAACATCAGGGTGAGGGAGGAAAACCAGGGCGGCCAGGGCTCACACGAGAGCCAGCCCACCAGCAGAACGGTCGCGATATTATAGGGCAGGTTTGCCACCACCCGCGCCGGCTCGCCACCGAACAAGGGGGCGGCATCGATCTTCAGCGCGTCGCCCTCGATCACCTGGAGGCGACCGGGATAGGCTTCGGCGACTTCCGCGAGCGCCTCGATGCAGCGATGGTCGCGCTCCACCGCCACCACGCGCGCCGCCCCGAGGGCCAGGAGCGCCCGCGTGAGCCCGCCGGGGCCGGGCCCGACCTCCAGCACGTTCGCGCCTTCCAGGGCGCCCGACCCCCGCGCGATGCGCGACGTGAGATTGAGATCCAGAAGAAAGTTCTGCCCCAGCGACTTCTGCGCCGAAAGCCCGTGGCGGCGGATCACGTCGCGGAGGGGCGGCAGTTCGTCGATGGCGCTCATGCTCCCCGGCCCGGCTCGGTCAGGCGCCAGGCGAGGCCCAGGGCCGCCAGCAGGCTGGTGGGATTGGCCCGCCCCGTGCCTGCCAGGTCGAACGCGGTACCATGGTCCGGCGAGGTGCGCACGAAGGGCAGGCCGAGCGTCACATTCACCCCGTCGTGAAACGCGAGCGTCTTGGCGGGAATCAGCACCTGGTCGTGATACATGCCGATCACGACGTCGTATCCCGCGCGCGCCTCCGCGTGAAACAGCGTGTCGGCGGGACGTGGCCCCTGCGCGTCGATCCCTTCCGCGCGCAGGGCGGCGATGGCGGGGCGAACCACATCCTCGTCCTCGCGGCCGAGCGTGCCGTCCTCGCCCGCATGGGGATTGAGCCCGGCGAAGGCGAGGCGCGGCGCGGCGATGCCGAAGCGCGCGCGCATGTCGCGATCGACGATGCGCCCGGTCTCAACAAGCAGGGCCTGCGTCACCTGCGCCGGAACCTGGGCCAGGGGAATATGGATCGTGGCCGGCACCACGGCGAGCAAGGGCGACCAGATCATCATGACCGGATGGGGGATGGTGCCATCGGCCGCCGCGCAGCGGGCCGCGAGATATTCGGTGTGGCCTGGAAAGGGAAAGCCGGCCGCATAGACCACGGATTTCGCAAGCGGTGCCGTCACCAGGGCCCGGGCGGCGCCGGACATCACCAGATCCACGGCGCGGTCGAGGCTCTGAACCACCGCCGCGGCGCTGGTCGCATCGGGCACACCGGGCCCCGCCGTGGCGCGCGGGCCGGCGGCGACCACCGGAAGGGCGGTTGCAAAGGCATCCATCGCATCCTGCGGGGCGACCGTGCAGACCGGCACCGGCAAGCCGAGCAGCCGGGCGCGCGCTTCCAGCAAGACGGGATCGCCGACCGCGAAGAAAGGCGGGCAACCATTCCGGGCGCGATGAGCCCATGCGGCGAGGGTCAGGTCCGGCCCGATGCCGGCGGGCTCACCAAGGGTGAGCGCGAGCGCCGCGGGCATCAGCGGTAGACGATCAGGGCGCTCTTGCGCAGTTCGGTCAGGAGCCGCTTGGATTCCGCCTGGAACTGCGCGGTTGCCAGCTGGTCCTTCACGTCGCGCTTATTCGCCGCCTCGCCGCGCACCTCGCGCTTGGCGCAGACGGCGAACACCTCGACGCCGGACTGCGTCACTTCCGCGGGCGCAAGCCGGCCGACTTCGGTCTTGTCGAGCAATTGGCGCAGCGCCGCCGGCATTTCGGACGACAGGCGCAGGACCGGCGACCGCACCACCGTCTCCTTCATGGTCTTGACCATCGCGAGGCCGCTCTCGCATCCGTTGAAGCGCGTGCGGAGCGCGTTGGCCTCGGCGAGGCGCGCCGCATAGGCATTGCTGCCGCGGGGCACGACGAGAACGATCGGTGTCAGCGTGTATTCCGTCGCCACCATCGAGGCGTTGCCGCTCTGGTTGATGGCCGCGAGCACGTCCTGGTCGCGCACCGAGACGCTGGGCGCGCGGGCGCGCACATATTGCTGCCAGATGTTGTCGGCACGCAGCTTCTGCTTGAAGGCGTTCGGCTCGATGCCGCCCTGCTTCAGCCCGTCGGCGAGTTGGTCCGCCGTGCGCCCCGAGCGCGATGCGACGTTGGCGAACAGATCGTCGATCTCCTTCTGATCGAGATCGATGCCCAGCTTCGCCCCTTGGGAGATCTTGAGGCGATCGTCGATCACTTCTTCGAGCGCTTCCTTCGCGCCGACGTTCTTGCGCTCCAGCAGCGTGTGCATTCGCTGCCGCTGGGCGACGTCGAAACTGGTGATGGGCGCCCCATTCACCATGGCGAGAATCTGCTGCGCGCTGGCCCCTCCGCTGGAAAGGGCTGCAACGGCAAGGCTAAGGAGGAAGAGGAAGCGGCGGCACGACTGCATCGGTCAACCCGGATTGGCTCGGCGAGGGGCGGGAGACGAAGGCCTCCCTGCGCGCTTAACCCGCGCCCTTCGGCTTGTAAATGCTTGTTGCCGCCTCCTGTGGCGGCATTTGGGCCGCGCGCGCCGCGAAGCCCGCGCGCGGGCGTCACTGCGTCGAGCTGCCGATCGCCGACTTGACCTTGGTTTCACCCAGGGTGCGCAATCCGATGGTGAGCATGACCGTATTGTTCGGGCCGTTGTTCGGCCCGTTGATCGAATAATCGGAGAGATAGGTCAGAGCCAGGGTGAAGCAATCGTCGGCATAGGTGATGGCCGCCGTGGTCATGTCGATGCTCGCCTGGGCGATGTTGTAGCGGATACCGCCGCTGACCGACCACACGTCCGTCAGCTTGTAGCTGGCGGTCGTCAGGACGCCCTCGCGCTCCTGGTAATAGCCGAGCAGGGGCTGGGGCTCATAGCGGCCATAGGTTGCGGACAGGGAGAGGCGGTCGATGCTCGTGCGCCCCTCAAGTTCCAGCCGCTGCAACGTGTAGTTTTCCTCGTCGAAGCGGAAGCGGGAGATGAATTCGAGATTGTTGGTCGGCGAATAGCTGAACCGGGCGACATAGTCCGAGGTGCTCGTCTCCAGGCCCGATTCCAGGCCCGTGTTCGCCATGTCGCCATAGGCGAAAGAGTTCTTGCCGAACAGGCTGTAGGACTGGCCGACCACCGCCGAGATGACGCCGGCGCCATTGAGCGCGGCGGTATAGGTGACACCCACATTGAGGCGGCTGCCACCTTCGACCCGGTCCCAACCGGAATATTTGCTGACCGAGAACAGATTGGCATCGTCGAACACGAGGCTCTGCGCATCCTCGTTCGGGAATTTGCCGATGCTGGTCTCGTTGGGGCGGATGATCAGCTGGGCGCGCGGCTCGATCGTCTGCGTGCCCCAATTCTCCACGGAGATGAAGGGATAGCGGTAATCGAGGCCGATCACCGGCATGGCGCGGATCAGGTCGTCATTGCCGGACTGAAGCACATTCTGTCCCGCCAGCGTGGGCCCGTCGGTGTAATTGGTGGGCAAGGCGCTGATATTGGCGTGCGCCACGTCCACGCGGGCGCTGGCGAACGGCGTCCACATCTGCCCGGCGGCGTCGGTCAGCGTCTTCTTCCAATAGAACTCGCCGCTGAGCCGCTGGTAGTCGCCCGGCGCGCCGCGCAGCAGGCATTGGGTGGGGTTCGGATTGCTCAGCAGGCAGGAGCCGGGCGGAATGCCGGTTGCGCCGCCCACCCAGGAGGTGGCCGCCGAAGTGCCGACAAAGTCGGCCTCGGTGCGCGACACGGAGTTGAAGTTCACCTTCACGCCCGCTTCGCCGCCGAAGATCGGATTGCCGAAGACATAGTTGTAGTTGAACGTTCCGACCACCGGGATGAGGTCCTGGTTGTCGGTGACCGACAGGCCGAGGAAGTACATGCCCCGCACGTCGAAGAAGCTGCGATCGCCCTGGCCGGTCAAATAGGCCTGCGAGATCTTCTCCGTTTCGGCGGCGCCGATCAGCCCATAATCCCGCAGGAAGGTGCGGTCGGAGGTCAGCGTGCCGTCCCAGCCCCATTGCCACTGGCTGTTGATGACGAAATTGCCCGAGCTCTGCACCATGCCGCGGTTTTCGCGATAGCCCGGCAGGCCGGCGAACTGCTCGATATCCTGCTGCTGGATGCCGGCGGCGCGGATGTTATAGGACCCGTCGATCAGCCGCTGGCGCCATTCTCCCTTGGCCAGCAGGCCCTGCTTGGAGAAATAGAGCGGATCGAAGGTGAGGTCGCGGTCGGGCGCGATGTTCCAGAAGAACGGCACGCCGGCACCGATGCCCAGCATGCTGTTGTTGTAGAATTCCGGCATCAGGAAGCCGGTCTTGCGCTTCACCGTGGGGTCGGGCGAGGAGAAGTAAGGGAAATACGCGAACGGCAGCCCGAAAAACTCGAGCGTGGCGTCCTTGTAATAGATCATCTGCTCATTCTGATTGTGAATGATGCGCGCCGCCTTGATCTGCCAGAGCACCGGCTTTTCCGGATGGTCCTTGCAGGGTTCGCAGGCGGTGTAGACGCCATTCTGGAACACCGTGATGTTGCCGTCCGTGCGGTCGGCGCGTGTTGCCGCGAAATGGGTCTTGTCCGGCGTGTCCACGCGCAGTGACTCCAGGAACCCGTCCCGGAAGTCCTCGGTCAGCTGCATGGTGTTGGCGGTCAGGATCTTGCCGTCGGGCTGCTTCAGCAGCACGTCGCCCTCGGCGCGCAGCGTGTTCGCCTTGCGGTCGAAGGTCACGCGCTTCGCCTCCAGGGTGGAGCCGTCATAATAAATCTGAACGTTGCCGACCGCCGAGATCTTGTCGTGCTCGTAGTCGTAGACCAGCTCGTCGGCGGTCACGAGCATCTTCTTGTTGGGGTCCGCCTTGGGCATCTTGGTGTTGGCAAAGCTCGCCGTCTGCGCGGCCGCCGTGCCGGGTTGCAGCACAGCAAAGGCCAGAGCAGCGCACAGGAGGCCGACGACAAAAGCCCAGCCGCCCCCGCTGCGGCGCAAGGCGCGCCGGCCGGTTGCAGCTCCATGGCCTTCGGCGGGGGGAAACCCGACCGTCATCCGTCCTCCCGGTGCAACAATACGAGAATCCCCAGGAATATCCCCGCCACCGCTGGAAACCATGCAGCAGCAACGGGATGCACCACGCCCGCCTCACCTAAATCCTCGGCGAGCTTGGTTCCCAGATAAAGCAGAAAGCCCGCCACGACGCCACCGAGAATCGTCTGACCGACCCCCCCGAAGCGGAACACGCGCAGGCCGACCACCGCGGCGATAAGTACCATGGCCACGAGCAAAAATGGCCGCGCCAAAAGGCTTTGAAGCTGAAGCCGGTAGCGGCTCGCGCCGAAGCCCTGCTGCTCTGCACTCTCGATCGCCGACGGAAGTTGCCAAAAAGACACGGTATCGGGCGAGATCAGGCTCTCCTGGACCTGCGAGGGGTCCAGATTCGTCGCAACAAGGTAAACGGAATAGGTCTGCTGCTCGAACCCCGGCACCAGCACGCGGACATCCTGCAAACGCCAGAAACCGTCCTCCAGTACCGCAGAACGCGCCTCGATGCGCTGCACCAGGCGATCCTTGCGATCGAACTCGAACATGGTCACGCCCACCAGCTCGCGCCCGCCCTGCTGGGAGGAGCCGGCCTGGATGATGGCTTGGCCGTCGATGCTCTGCTGGCGCACCCAGAAGCCCGCCTTCCCCTGGGCCATCAGCCCGGCGGTGGTGTTGAAGATCTCCCCCTCCATCCGATTCGCCCGTTCCTTGAATTCCGCGGAGACGGGGTTGAACAGGGTGGTGGAGGCGACGCCGATCAGGAAGGCGACGAGCACAGCCGGAAAAATGAACTGCCACGCCGAAAGCCCGATCGCCCTTGCAACCACCAGCTCAAGCTTGCGCGAGAGCGTCACGAAGGTGGCGATGGCGCCGAAGAGCACCGCGAACGGCAATAATTGCTCGGTGAAGGCGGGCGTCCGGTAGACCGTCAGCAGGCCCACGACCAGCGAGGTCACCTCGTCGCGGTCCGCCGTGCGGCGGGTCATCTCGAGGAAATCCACCAGCATGATCAGGGCGACGCAGGAAAAAAAGATCATCGCCACGGACGAAAAGAAGCGTCGCGCGAAATAGAAGCCGAGGGTTTTTCCGATCATGGCTCAGGTCGCCGAGAGCCGGGAAACGCGCAAGGCGATCGCGTCGATGATGCGGGTGAGGAATCCGGGCACGGCGATCTTGACCCGTCCGTCGAGGGCGAGCGCGCACAGCACGATTGAGGTGATCGGCAGCAGATAGGCGATGGGCACTGCCGCCGCCGAGGTCCGCAACTGGCCGGTCACGACGAAATTCGCGATCTGGAGCGTCACCATGATGGGGATGATCGCCGTCAACGCCAGCGCCCGGCCCTGGCGCGTGGTGCGCGGACGGGCCAGGGCGGCCGCCGCCACCGCGAAGAACGCGAACGGGTAGAGACCGGAAGAGAGGCGCTTGTGGACCTCCTCGCGGAAGCGTCCCCCCTGCCCCATGATGCGGTACATGTCGTTTGCGGGCGGGTTCAGCACATATTCGAACGGCCGCTCGTTCGGGCGGATATCGACCGCCTGCGAGCCCGGGGCGAGCTCGGACAACCCGAACGCGTAGCGCTGGAACGCCACGACCGAGCCGTTGCTGTTGGACCCGGAGGTCCGCCGGTGAATGGAGCCGTCTTCGAGCACCAGGAAAATGCCGTTGGGAGTTTCGACGATCTGCCCACGATCCGCGAGATAGGTGGAGATTTCCTTTTCCCGCGCGTCATTGATGAAAACGCCGTGCATCACGCCATTGGCGGAGCGCTCGCGCACGTGGAACACCAGGCCCTGCGCCAGGTTCACGAAACGGCCCGGCTGCGCCACGAACGACACAACGTCCGCGCGAACCCGCGACACCTGATCGCGAAACATGCGCAGGCTCCCAGGCACCAGATCGATCGAGAGCGCGGCGCAGAACAGCGAGACCAGGGTGGCGAGAAGAATCATCGAGCGCAGCACGCGCCAGTGGCTCATGCCGGCCGCGGCCATCACCACGATTTCGGAATCGCCGTTCAGCTTCAGCAAGGTATAGGCCGTGGCGATGAACAGGGCCGCGGGCGCGATCACCAGGATCAGGGTCGGCACGGACAGGGATGTGATTGCGAAGAAGGCCAGGATGGTCTGGCCTTGGCTGGTCACGAGGTCGAGCTGGCGAAGCGCCTGGGTCGACCAGATCATTGCCGTCAGAACGATGGTCACGCCCAGGAAGGCGACCGCCGCGGTCTGAAAAATGTAACGATCGAGACGGCCCATACATCCTCGTCAGACGCGTGATCGCCGCCCCGTCACGCTTCACCTTGGAACCGCTCCTGGATAGCGGCTTCCACGGTGCGGTGCAAATGCGGCACGCCGGGGGCACCGGGATAGCCCCCGCCCGCCAGGGTTAAGCTTAATGTGCGCCGAGCACGGCGGCGCAGGCCGGCGGAAGGTCCGCGAGAATCAGGGGCGGCGTCGGCTTCGGCGGGACCTTGGGGGGCTTGGGATGCAGCACCTCGTCCGTGAACCACCAGGCAAGGTCCGCACCGCACCCATCCCCCTGGGGCGGCGGTTCCTGGGGCCGGCAATCGGGACTGTCGGCCGGGCAGCTCAAGCGCACGTGCATGTGATAATCGTGCCCCCAATAGGGACGCACCTTGGTCATCCAGCCCCGGTCGCCGCGCGCATCGCGGCACAGCGCTTTCTTGATCGCGGCATTCACGAAGATGCGCTCGACGCGCGGATCGAGGGCGGCCGCGCGGATGACGGCGATATGGTCCGGCGTCCAGACCTTGGGATCAACGTCCAGCCGATCGGGGCGCACCACCATGGTGGCCGAGAGGCTCTCGCGTTCCGCGCGCGACAGTTCGTGCCCTGGGCTCGGGGTCAGCCAGATGTCGGCATCAAGGCCGACCTGATGGGACGCGTGGCCGGTGCGCATGGGGCCGCCGCGCGGCTGCGCCATGTCGCCCACGAGGATGCCGCGCCAGTTCGAGACCGTGGGCACGACCGCCGCGAAACGCTCAAGAAAATCAATGAGGTCGGGGTGACCCCAATTGCGATTGCGCGACAGCCGCATCACCTGCCATGTGGCGCCGGTGACCGGCAGGGCCGCGCCGCCGGCAAGGCAGCCCTTGGAATAAAACCCCACTGCCCGCGCCGCGAGCGGGGCGGGAGCGTTGACCGCACCGAACAACTCGCGCGCCGGCACAGCGGCCGCCCCGCCGGGTGCGGGGCTCTGCGCGCGCACCGGTTCCGCCGCCACGAGCGCCACGGCGGCAACGAGCGCGGCCGCAAGATTCCAGAGTCGCCGCAGCGCGATCGAGGTCCGGCGTGCGATCATACCGTGCCCTTGCGGGTGAGAATGACGAAATCCTTGTCGGTGCGCGTTCCCGGATGGGCCGGCAGGTCGGTGATCAGCAAGGTGGCGCCGGGGCTCAGCATGGCACTCAAATCCCGGTTGATCGCGGGATCCACCACGATACGCGAGAGCGCCTCCTGAGCAAGGCCAGGCTGCGCGCCGTTGCCCTCGTAGCTCACCGCCATCCAGCGCGGCGTGCGCCCGACGCCATCGGCGGCCAGCAGATACACCACATTGCCGAGCGGCTTTGCCGGGTCCTGAACGGTAATCGCGCCTTCCAGCACCACCGCCCCGCCGCGCAACACGATCAGCTTTCGGTCGGCGCCGCTGGCGACCAGGGAAACCGGATCGCCGGCCGCCGCGACCAGGGTCGGCTTGGCGTCGGCATCGAACATCTTGTCCACGTCCGCCGGCAGGATCAGGCCCGGATCCAGCACATCGGTCGGCCCGCTATGGCTGTCGGCGATGATCACCGGCGTCCCAACCTGGGTGATGGAGAACAGCAGCTTGGCGAAGGCGAGCGGCAGGTGAACGCAGCCGTGCGAGGAAGGATAGCCCGGCAACCCGCCCGCATGGAGCGCCACGCCAGACCAGGTGAGCCGCTCCGAATAGGGCATGGCGGCATCATTATAGACCGAGGAATGGTGATCCACGTCCTTGTTCAGGATGGTGAACACCCCGGTTGGCGTGTCATGGCCCTCGCGCCCGGTCGAAACGGTGGAAACGCCGATGCGCACGCCGTTGCGATAGACGAAGCAGCGCTGCTGCGGCAGCGACACCACGATGGCGACCAGCCCTTCGGGCGCCCGTTCGGGGTACCAGATAAAGGTCCCCGGCTTCAGGTCGCGGATGGCGACCTCGTCGGGATCGTCGGCTGCCCGCACCACAAACAGGGGCGTGGACAGGAGGCCCACGCCCGCGCCGCAGAGGGCGCGCAGCGCCGCCCTCCGGCTGAAGATCATCCCCGCACCCATCGCACCCATCCCGTCTGGCCGGTTTGCGCAAGAACGTAAGCGAGGCAAGTTCACCGTTCGTTAAGCGCGTTCCTGCGCCGGTACGGGCTCAGCCGCGATAAATCGGCGCGCCGGAAGGGGCACCCGTGGTGCCGCCGTCCACCACGATCTCGGCAGCGGTAATGTTGGAGGCATCGTCGGATGCCAGGAACAACACGGTCTTCGCCACTTCCTCCGCTTCGCCCACGCGGCCGAGGGGAATCGAGCGGGCAAGGCCTGCATCGAGCGCCGCGCGCGCTTGCTCGGTGGGCGCGTAGGCCGACCAGATGGGCGTGCGCGCCGCTCCCGGCACCACGACGTTCACCCGGATGCCGCGCGGCGCAAGCTCGGAAGCAAGAACCCGCGACATCGCCCGCACGCCGGCCTTGCTGGCCGCATAGGCCGCCCAATTGGGCGCGCCAAGCACCGCCAACACCGAGCCGTTGAGCACCACCGACCCGCCTTTTTCCAGGAACGGCTCGGCGGCCTGAACCGTGAAGAACACGCCGGTCAGGTTGGTACGGATGATGGTCTCGAACGTCTCCTTGCTCGTCTGGCCGAGCGGCGTGGCGCCACCGATGCCGGCATTGGCGAATACGATATCCAGCCCGCCGAACGCTTCGGCCGCCTGCTTCACGGCGAGGGCCGTGGCCTCGAAATCCCCCACGTCGGCCGGGAGTGCCAGGAGGTTCGGGCCAAGCTCGGCGGCCGCCGCGTCCAGGGTCTCCCGGTTCCGCCCGGTGATCGCGACTTTCGCCCCTTCCGAGATGAAGAGACGGGCGGTGGCCAAGCCGATTCCGCTGTTGCCGCCGGTGATGAGGGCCCGCTTGCCTGAGAGACGCATCGTAAACTCCATCATTTGGTTGCATATTGAAACCTGATGGACGTGTAGCGCTTTTGGTTTTATGATGCAACCTGTTTGATGATGGCCATCATTGAACAAGCCCGGCGGAGAGGAGAGCCATGAAACGCACGCGACTGGACGAAGCCACCTGCCCCATCGCCCGGACACTGGACGTCGTGGGCGATTGGTGGTCGCTGCTGATCGTGCGCGACGCCTTCCTGGGAAAGCGCCGGTTCGGGGAATTTCAGAAGGGGCTGGGGGTGGCCAAGAACATCCTCTCGGCCCGGCTGAAAGCGCTGGTGGCGGATGGAATTCTTGCCAGCGTTCCCGCCTCGGACGGCAGTGCGTTCAACGATTATGTGCTGACGCAGAAGGGTCGCGACCTGTTCCCGGTCGTCATCGCCCTGCGCCAATGGGGCGAGAAACACGGCTTCGCCAGCGGCGAGAGCTTTCCGCCGCTGGTGGATGCCGCCTGCGGCATGCCCATCGCCCCGCTCGAAGTGCGGGACGCCGCGGGAAAGACCTTGCAACCGCAGGACACAATCCTGCTGCCGCTGCCTCAGGAGGCGTAGGGATTGGCCTTTTCGCGCAACGTCATGCGGATCGGCACGCCCGGCAGGTCGAACGCCTCGCGCAGGCTGTTCGAGAGATAGCGCAGATAGCTGTCCGGCACGGCGTCGGTGCGCGAGCAGAAGATGACGAAGCTCGGCGGGCGGGCCTTCGCCTGCGTCATGTAGCGGATCTTCAGCCGCTTGCCGGAGACCGCCGGCGGCGGATGGGTGTCGGTTGCCTGTTGCAGGAAGCGGTTGAGCGGATTGGTGGGAATGCGGATGTTCCACACGCGGTAGGTTTCGGCGATCGCCTCCACCAGCCGGTCCAGCCCGCGTCCCGTGAGCCCGGAAATGGGGATGATCGGCACGCCCTTGATCTGCGGCAGCAGGTGGTCGGCCTCTTCCCGCAGCCGGCTCATGAGGCCGCTATCGGGGACGAGGTCGGACTTGTTGAAGCCGATCACGATCGCCCGGCCCTCGCGCTCCACCAGGTCGGCGATGCGCAGGTCCTGTTCCTCGAACGGGCGGGTGGCGTCGATGAGCACCACCACCACCTCGGCGAACTTCATGGCGCGCAGGGCATCGGCGGCGGAGAGCTTCTCCAGCTTGTCGTCGATGCGCGCGCGCTTGCGCAGGCCGGCGGTGTCGAACACGTCGAGCCGGCGGCCCCGCCATTCCACTTCCACCGAGATGGAATCGCGGGTGATGCCCGCTTCCGGCCCGGTCAGCAGCCGGTCTTCGCCCAGCAGGCGGTTGATGAGGGTGGACTTGCCGGCATTGGGCCGGCCCAGAACCGCGACCTTGATGGGGCGCTTGGCGCGCTCCTCGTCGGTTTCCTCGCGCTCGTCGTCGGCGTCTTCGGGCTTCATCGTATGGGCGGGAAGCGCGTCGCAGATCGCGTCATACAGATCAGACAGGCCCTCGCCATGCTCGGCCGATAGCGGGATCGGCGTGCCGAGGCCAAGCGCATAGGCTTCCATGGAGCCGGCTTCTCCGGCCTTCCCCTCGCTCTTGTTGGCGACAAGAATGGTCGGCTTGCCGGATTTGCGCGCCAGGGCCGCGAAGGCGCGATCCGTGGGCGTGAGGCCGGAGCGCGCATCCACCATGAACAGGAGCGCGTCGGCATCGCCAATGGCGGCCTCGGTCTGCGCCCGCATGCGCCCTTCAAGGCTCGCAGGGTCGGCTTCCTCCAGCCCCGCCGTATCGACGATGCGGAACGAGAGGTCGCCCAGGCGCGCATCGCCCTCGCGGCGATCGCGGGTCACGCCGGGGCGGTCGTCCACCAGCGCGAGCTTCTTGCCCACGAGACGATTGAACAGGGTCGACTTGCCCACATTGGGCCGGCCGACGATGGCGAGGGTAAAGGACATGTTTTTTAAGCTCGGCGCACGCGCGCCCTAGAGTCAGTTGGTGCCCGGCGCGGCCGCAGGAGCATTTGGCTTGGCGGCCGAGATCGCGTCAAGCGACACGTTGGCGTTGGAAGGCTGGTCCAGCGGCGCGGTGGCGCTGACGCCCGGCACGCCGTTGGGAAACACCGGCTGGCGCGTGCCCGAAAGCGGGGTCTTGCGCTCCTGGAACGGGTTGATCTTGTCGAAATCAAAGCTCTCGCAGCCGGTGAGGGCGAGCAGGGCAGAGCCGGCGAGAAGCAGGCGCAGCATCCGGTTCATGGGAAAGCTCCTCATTTCGTGGGGCCGCCGCTTTCCGCCGGGCCGGGACCGGCGGCGGAAGGTGCGGCGGGCGCCGATGCGGACGGGGCGGGAGATGCCGGCGCGGCCAGAGCCGGAACGGCGGCCGGAGCCTCCTTGGCCTTCGCCTCGGCTGCCGCGGCCGCGGCTTCCGAAGCCGGCGCCGGCTGGGCGGCAGCAGCGGTGAGGGTGCGGATCAACTCCATGCGGTTGCGCACGCCGAGCGGCACTTCCGGATCGTCGATGGCCTGCTGGGCGGTCTTGTTGGCGTCGGCCAGATTGCCGGCCTTGAACTGCGCCAAAGCGAGCAGTTCGCGCGCCGAATGGCGCAGCCCGCCCGTGCCGTCGGCGAGCGGCTGGAGCTGCGCCTTGATCTCGGCCAGCGGGGCCGTGTCCACCAGCAGAAGGGAGGCGCGCACGCTCGCAAGGTCGCGCAGCACCGGCGACAGGGTGCCGTCATTGGCGAGCGCCATGAAGGCGGCGACCCCGGCCGCCTTGTCCTTGGCGCCGAGTTCGCCCGCCGCGCGGAACCGCGCCAGGGTGCGATAACCGGCCGGCCCGTCCTTGGCCAGCGCCTCGAAGGCGGCTTGTGCCTCGGCGGCCTTGCCATCGTCGGCGAGGGTGCTGGCCGCCTCGTAACGGGCGCCGGCGGCCTGCGCCTTCTGGAGGCTGTAATAGCGATAGGCGCTATAGGCGCCGGCGGCGGCGATGATCGCGACCACCAGAAGGATGAAATAAATGCCGAAGCGGTCCCAGAGCCGGCGCAGCCGGTCGCGCCGCAGGTCTTCTTCGATCTCGTGGAAAATGTCGGTCATGAATGGTCCGCAACAGGCACGCGCCGAAACGGCCCGGACAAAGCCCAGGCCAAGGGCGCGTAAACTAGCCATGCGGCTGCATCGTGGCAAACCCTTCCGGGCGGCGGGACCCCGGTGCGGCTAAAGTTTTGCCCGCAGATGATCCAGAAGCAGCAGGAGCAGCCCCGCCAGGAGCCCCCAGACCGGCGCCCCGAGACCGAAGGCCGAGACCCCCGACACGGTGGTGGTGAAGGTCGCGACCGCCGCGATCCGCCCCTTTTCCTCCGCGAGCGCGGCCGTGAGCGCGCCGGTAAGAGGGGACAGGAGCGCAAGCCCCGCGATGGTCGCGATCAAGGCCGGCGGCAGGGCCGCGAACACCGCCACCATGGTGGCGCCGAACCCGGCCAGGAGAAAATAGAACAGCGCGTAGAACGGCCCGGTGAGGAAGCGCTTCGCGGGATCGGGATGGGCGTCCTTGCCGGTACAGATCGCCGCCGTGATGGCGGACAGTGTCACCGAATGGGAGCCGACCGGCGCCAGGATCAGCGAGGCGAGGCCCGTCGCCGCGAGGATCGAGCCGGTCGGCGGCTGATAGCCCGAGGCCCGCAGCACCGCGAAGCCGGGCAGGTTCTGCGCCGCCATGCTGACGAGGAACAGGGGCACGCCGAGCCCCAGCATCACGGCGGGGTCGAACACCGGCCAGACGAGGGTGAGCTGCGGCATTTCCCAGCCGCCGGTGAGCGGCGTATTGAGGCCGAAGGCGAACACGCCTGCGCCGCCGGCTACGAGCACCGCCAGCACCGCCCAGCTCGGCGAGAACAGCCGCACCAGGAAGAACAGCGCCAGCAGCGGCAGCACCAGGGCCGGGCTCGCCGCCGCATGATCGGCCACCGCCATGACGAAACGCGCCAGCACGCCGGCCAGCATCGCCGCCGCCACGCTCACGGGGATCCGCGCGACGAGGCGCCCGAGCGGACGGATGGCGGCGCACAGCATCACCAGCACCGCCGCCAGCAGAAAGGCGCCCACCGCCGCCTGCATGCCGATGCCGGCCCCAAAGCCGGCGATCAGCGCGGCTCCCGGCGTCGACCAGGCGGTGACGATGGGCATGCGGTGCCGCAGGCTGAGATAGAGCGTGCTTCCCGCCGCCCCAAGGCACACGGCGGCAACCCAGGAGGCGGTCTGCGCGGAGGTCGCCCCCAGCACCGCCGCCGCCGAAAGAACCAGCGGCACCGTGCCGCCGAACCCCACCAGCGCCGCCACGAGCGCGGCGATCACCACCGACAGGCGAAGCACCGGTCCTTCGCCTTGCCCGTGCGGCTGGGTTTGAGCGGGCGCGTCCACGGCGGCCTCAGCGATCCTGAGCCCGAAGGACGGGCTCCAGCGCCATCAGCGCCTGTCGCCGCGCCCGCAGCCCGAGCGGCTCGTCCACCGCGAAATCGAGCGACATGAAGCGCACGAAGACGAAGGTCCGTCCGCCCTTCTCCGCCCAGCCGACAAACCAGCCGAGCGGGCGCGTGCGGTCGAGCGACCCGTCATTGAGCTGAAGGAATCCCGACCCCGTCTTGCCGTAGAGCAAATAGCCGGCCGGCTCCTCGGGCAGCTTCAGCAGGGCGACGGTCTTGTCCACCGCATCGGCGCTGACGGGCAGCTCGCCCTTCAGCATCTTGCGCAGGAAATCGACCTGCTCGCGGGGCGAGATCTGGAGCGAGGAGGACAGCCATGCGCGAATCAGGCCGTTGTCCTTGCCCGGATCGCCGGAGAGATTCTCATTGCCGTAGGCGAACGCCTTCACATAGCCGGCGAATCTTTCCGCCCCGAGATTGCGGGTCAGCACCTGGGAATACCAGACGACGGAATTCTTCATCCAGCTCTGCGGCGTCTGCGGGCCGGCCCAGGTCTCCTTCTGCGCCCCCTCGCCCTCCGCGAGCCCCGGCTCGGTGGTGAACACCGGCGCCGTCGCGCTCTTCAGGATGCCGCTGTCATAGCCCATCAGCGCCAGGGCGATCTTGAAGGTGGAGGCGGGAGAATGCCGGCTTGCGCACAGCCCCTGCTTCGCCACCACCTGGGCGGTTTTCAGCTCGGTAACGAGAAGGCAATCCTCCGCCGCCGCGGCGGGACGGGCGAGCGCCAGCGCCGCGACCAGAAACAGGCCGAGCATGGCCAGCGCGCGCCGCCCCCACGCACGGAACAGGCCGCGCGCAGGGTTTTCAATAAGGAAGGCTGCGATACCGTCCGCTGGCCGGCTCACGCCTTCGGCACCCTGGGCGCATAGGTGTGCTCGGGCCCGGGGAAGGTGCGCGCCCTGACCTCGTCGGCATAACTGGCCACCGCCTGCTCGATGGCGGGGCCCAGCTCGGCATATTTCTTCACGAACTTCGGCACCCGCTGCCCAAGGCCGAGCATGTCTTCCAGCACCAGGATCTGGCCGTCGCACGCCGGGCTGCCGCCGATGCCGATGGTCGGCGTCGCGATCTCCTGCGTGATGCGGCGGGCCACCGGCTCGGCCATGGCCTCCAGCACGATGGCGAAAGCGCCGGCCTCCGATACCGCGCGGGCGTCCTCCACGATGGCGGCGGCCTCCGCATCGTCGCGGCCGCGGGCCTTGAACGAGCCGAGCGTGTTGATCGCCTGGGGGGTCAGGCCCACATGGCCCATCACCGGCACGCCGCGATCCACCAGGAAACGCACGGTCTCCGCCATGCGCACGCCGCCTTCCAGCTTCACCGCCCCGGCGCCGGTCTCCTTGAGCACGCGGGCGGCGGTATGGAACGCCTCCACCGGGCTCGCCTCATAGCTGCCGAACGGCAGGTCCACGACGATCAGCGCCCGCTTGGTGCCGCGCACCACGGCACGGCCATGCACGATCATCATCTCCACCGTCACGGGAACGGTGGTTTCCAGCCCGTGCATCACCATGCCCAGGCTGTCGCCGACGAGGATCACATCCACATGGCGATCCAGCAGCTGGGCGGTATGGGCGTGATAGGACGTCAGGCTGACGATGGGGTCCCCGCCCTTGCGCGCGAAGATTTCCGGCGCGGTGACGCGCTTGGCGTCGGCTTGGATGGACATGACGCGTTCCTCGGTATGTTTTTGCTTGAAGTCTGGTTGGACGGGAACCCGGCGCATGGCTCCGTCCGAAAAGTCAGCCCATGACGGGCACGCCGACGACATAGGGATGGAAGAGGAAGGCCAGCAGGAGATAGGCGACCAGCCCGCCGGCCACCGCCAGCACGTCTCCGCGATAGCCTTGCGGCGCCACCGGGAGCGGATCGCCCCGGCGCTTCAGCGAGATGCGGTCATAGACCGCCCAGGCGAGCACGGAGCCGAACAGGACGATCGAGGCGATATCGCCATTGGCCAGCAGGTGGGCCAGCGCCCAGATCTTCACCGCCACCAGCAGCGGATGCTTGAGCTTCGCCTTGATGTGGCTCGGCACATAGGCCGCGACCCCGGCGATGGCGGCGAACAGCATCAAAAGCATGGTGATATGGCGCATGAACGCCGGGGGATCCCACACCGGCGCCGAGCCGGCCGCCCGCCACAGGGCAAATCCATAGGCCGTGAGCAGCAGGCCGCTCACCGCCACGAGCGAGAAGAAGCCCTTGTACTGCCCCTCGCCGAGGCGGGCGATCAGATGCGCCCGCGCGCCCCTCAAGCTGATCAGCACATGGACGCCCAGCAACAGGACGAGCCCGAACAGCATCATGTACATGCGCGCATTTCCTTGCCCGACACCCTCGCTCCACCGCAGGGCACGGCCGCTCACACGGACGTGCCTTTGCGCGGGGCGAGGCGACATTAGAGCATGGCGAGGAAATGTCGATCAGGAATTGGTCGCAGCTTATACATATAAGATATTGATATTGCTATGTATATTTTAAATGTTTCGCATCCGGGCCGAGCCGGCGCGCGGCGCGGGCCACCAGCGACGGCACTTCGCAGGGCGCCCCTGCGCCGGACGCATGGGGGAAGCGTGTCGGCGGGTCTTTGATTCGTCGCCCGGCCATGGTATGCGCCACCGCCAACTCGATAACGCAGCCGGGACGAGCTCTTCCGCCGCGTTTCCTTCTTCCCGGCCGACCTTCGGCCGCGCTCATATCAAGGAGTTGGCCATGTCGTCGCCCAGCGTGCCCCGCTCGATCCACCCCATTTCCGGTTCGCCCTTTCGCGAAGCGCTGACCTTCGACGACGTGCTGCTGCTGCCCGGCCCGTCGGAAGTCATGCCCGGCGATGTGAAGCTGATCAGCCGCCTCACCTCCACCATCACCCTCAACATCCCGATCCTCTCCGCCGCGATGGATACGGTGACCGAATCGCGCCTCGCCATCGCCATGGCCCAGGCCGGCGGCATCGGCGTCATTCACCGCAACCTCACGCCGGAAATCCAGGCCGAGCATGTGCGGCAGGTGAAGAAGTTCGAATCGGGCATGGTGGTGAACCCCGTCACCATCCACCCGGACGATACGCTCGCCGACGCCCTGGCCCTGATGAAGCGCTATTCCATCTCCGGCATCCCGGTGGTGGAACGCGGCTCCAACGGGCGCGGCGGCAAGCTGGTCGGCATCCTCACCAACCGCGATGTGCGATTCGCCACCGACCCCACCCAGCGGGTCGCCGAGCTGATGACCAAGGACAAGCTCATCACCGTGGATGAGAGCGTCGACCAGAGCGAAGCCAAGCGCCTGCTGCATCACCACCGCATCGAGAAGCTGCTGGTGGTGGACAATGAGTATCGCTGCGTCGGCCTGATCACGGTGAAGGACATCGAAAAGGCGGTCGCCAATCCCAATGCCGCCAAGGACGAGCAGGGCCGCCTGCGCGTCGCCGCCGCCACCACGGTGGGCGAGGACGGCTACGAGCGCACCGAGCGCCTGATCGACGCCGGCGTGGATCTCGTGGTGGTGGATACCGCCCACGGCCATTCCCGCAAGGTGCTGGACCAGGTGGAGCGCATCAAGCGCCTGTCCAACAAGACCCAGATCCTGGCCGGCAACATCGCCACCGCCGACGGCGCCAAGGCGCTGATCGACGCCGGCGCGGATGCCATCAAGGTGGGCATCGGCCCGGGCTCCATCTGCACCACCCGCATCGTCGCCGGCGTGGGCGTGCCCCAGCTTACCGCCGTGATGGACGCGGTGGAGGCCGCCCAGGCCACCAACACCCCGGTGATCGCCGACGGCGGCATCAAATATTCCGGCGACCTCGCCAAGGCGCTCGCCGCCGGCGCCTCCTGCGCCATGATCGGCTCGCTGCTCGCCGGCACGGACGAGAGCCCGGGCGAAGTGTTCCTGTTCCAGGGCCGCTCGTACAAATCCTACCGCGGCATGGGCTCGGTGGGCGCCATGTCGCGCGGCTCGGCGGATCGCTATTTCCAGGCGGAAGTGCGCGACACGCTGAAGCTGGTTCCGGAAGGCATCGAGGGCCAGGTCGCCTACAAGGGCCCGGTTTCGGCCGTGCTGCACCAGCTCTCCGGCGGCCTGCGGGCGGCCATGGGCTATGTGGGCGGCGCGGACCTGGCCGAATTCCGCGAGAAGGCGCGCTTCGTGCGCATCTCCTCCGCCGGCCTGCGCGAAAGCCACGTCCACGACGTGACCATCACCCGCGAGAGCCCGAACTATCCCATGAGCGGGATCTGAGGGACCAGCGCTCGCGCGGACGGACCCGCCGCGTCAGCGATCAGGCTTGCGGATCGAAAAAAGCCGAGGCTGCATGCCTCGGCTTTTTTTTGTTGCGCGATTGCGCGGGCTGAAGGCGCGGACGGCTGCCCGTGCCTTAATCCGCGCGCCGCCTCTATTCCGCCGCTTCGCGCCGGGCCGGATCGTAATTGAGGATCGGCGCGAGCCAGCGCTCGCCCTCCTCCACGCTCCAGCCCTTGCGGGCGGCATAATCCTCCACCTGGTCGCGCTCGATCCGGCCGACGCCGAAATAGGCGCTCTCGGGATGGGAGAAATACAGCCCCGAGACCGCGGCCCCCGGCCACATGGCGTAGCTCTCGGTCAATTCCAGGCCGATGCGGCTTTCCGCGTCGAGGATGGAGAACAGCGTTCCCTTCTCGGTGTGGTCGGGCTGGGCGGGATAGCCCGGCGCGGGACGGATGCCGCGGTATTTCTCCAGGATGATGTCATCCGTGGAGAGCCCCTCCTCCGGAGCATAGGCCCAGAACTGGGTGCGCACCAGATGGTGCATCCGCTCGGCGAAGGCCTCCGCCAGCCGGTCCGCCAGGGCCTTCACCAGGATGGCGGAATAATCGTCGTTGGCGTGCTTGAAGGCATCGGAACGCGCCTGCTCGCCGAAGCCGGTGGTGACGGCAAAGCCGCCCACATAATCCGGCACGCCGGTTTCCAGCGGTGCGACGAAATCCGAGAGCGCCAGATTGAAGCGGCCCTCGCGCCGGGCCAATTGCTGGCGCAGGGTGTGCAAGGTGGCGAGCGGGGTTTTGCGGGTGTCGTCGCGGAACAGCACGATGTCGTCGCCGATGCTGTTGGCGGGCCAGAAGCCCACCACCGCCTTCGCCGTCACCCACTTTTCTTCCACCATCTGGGCCAGCATGGCCTGCGCATCCTTGAACAGGTTGCGCGCCGGCTCGCCGATCACGGGATCTTCCAGGATCGCCGGATAGCGGCCGGACAATTCCCAGGATTGAAAGAACGGCGTCCAGTCGATGAACGGAACGAGGTCGGCGAGGTCGTGGTCTTCGAACACGCGGGTGCCGAGGAAGGTGGGCTTTGGCGGCAGATAGGTCGAGAAATCGAGCTTCAGCCCGTTGTCCCGCGCCTTTGCCAGCGGGACGCGCTGCTTGGCGGCATCCGCGCGGGCGTGGGCATCCGCCAGCTTCACATATTCCGCCTTCACGTCGGCCATGTAGGAGGCGCGCGTCTCGGGGTTGAGCAGGTTCGCCACCACGCCGACGGCGCGGCTCGCATCGGTGACATAGACCGCCTGCCCGCGCTCATATTGCGGGGCGATCTTCACCGCCGTATGGACGCGCGAGGTGGTGGCGCCGCCGATCAGCAGCGGCACCACGAAGCCCTCGCGCTCCATCTCGGAGGCGACGGAGACCATCTCGTCCAGCGACGGGGTGATGAGGCCGGACAGGCCGATGACGTCCACATTCTCGCGCTTGGCGGTTTCCAGGATCTTGGCGGTGGGCACCATGACGCCGAGGTCGATGACCTCGAAATTGTTGCACTGCAGTACGACGCCGACGATGTTCTTGCCGATGTCGTGCACGTCGCCCTTCACCGTCGCCATCAGGATCTTGCCGGCGGAGGAGGATTCGGTGGTGCCGTTGTCCAGCTTCTCCTGCTCCATGAAGGGCATGAGATAGGCCACCGCCTGCTTCATCACGCGGGCGGACTTCACCACCTGGGGCAGGAACATCTTGCCGGCGCCGAACAGGTCGCCGACCACGTTCATGCCAGCCATCAGCGGGCCCTCGATGACATGCAGCGGACGCGCCACCTGCTGGCGCGCTTCCTCGGTGTCGGCGTCGACGAATTCGGTGATGCCGTTGATCAGCGCATGGGCGAGGCGCTTGTCCACCGGCCAGGTGCGCCAGGCGAGATCGGCTTCCTTCTTTTCCTTGCCGGCGCCGCCCTTGAAGCCTTCGGCGAGGGTCAGCAGGCGCTCGGTGGCATCGGCATCGCGGTTCAGAACCACGTCCTCGCACGCTTCGCGCAGCTCGGCGGGGATTTCGTCATAGACCGCGAGCTGGCCGGCATTGACGATGCCCATGTCCATGCCCGCCTTGATGGCGTGGTAGAGGAACACGGCGTGCATGGCCTCGCGCACCGGCTCGTTGCCGCGGAACGAGAAGGACAGGTTCGAGACGCCGCCCGAAATATGGGCGTGGGGCAGGTGCTCGCGGATCCAGCGCGTGGCCTCGATGAAATACACGCCATAGGGCGCGTGCTCCTCGATGCCGGTGGCGACCGCGAAGATGTTGGGATCGAAGATGATGTCCTCGGGCGGGAAGCCCAGTTCCTCGGTGAGGATCTTGTAGGCGCGGGCGCAGATCTGCGTCTTGCGCTCGAACGTATCGGCCTGCCCCTGCTCGTCGAACGCCATCACCACCACGGCGGCGCCGTAGCGGCGCACGAGGCGCGCCTGGGCGCGGAAGGCGTCCTCCCCCTCCTTCATGGAGATGGAGTTCACGATTCCCTTGCCCTGGATGCACTTCAGCCCGGCCTCGATGATCGCCCACTTCGAGCTGTCCACCATCACCGGCACGCGGGAGATGTCGGGCTCGGCGGCAACGAGGTTGAGGAAGGTGACCATGGCCTTCTGGCTGTCCAGCAGGCCCTCGTCCATGTTGATGTCGATCACCTGCGCGCCGTTTTCCACCTGGTCGCGCGCGACATCGAGCGCGGCGGGGAAATCGCCGTTGGTGATCAGCTTGCGGAAGCGGGCCGAGCCCGTGACATTGGTGCGTTCGCCCACGTTCACGAATGGGATCTGCGGCGTCAGCTCGAACGGCTCCAGGCCCGAAAGCCGCAGCATGGGCGGCAATTCCGGCACCGCGCGCGGCTTGTGGACGGAGACCGCCTTCGCCACGGCGGCGATATGGTCCGGCGTGGTGCCGCAGCAGCCGCCGACGATATTGACGAGGCCCGAGGCGGCGAACTCGCCCACCAGGGCCGCCATGGCCTCGGGGCTCTCGTCATACATGCCGAATTCGTTCGGCAGGCCGGCATTGGGATAGGCGCATACCAGCGTGTCCGCCACCTTGCCGATCTCGGCGATATGGCCGCGCATCTCCTTGGCACCAAGGGCGCAATTGAGGCCGATGGAGAACGGCTGGGCGTGGCGCAGCGAATACCAGAAGGCGGCTGGCGTCTGGCCGGAGAGCGTGCGCCCGGAGAGGTCCGTGATGGTGCCGGAGATCATCACCGGCACGCGATACCCCAGTTCGTCGAACAGCCCCTCGATGGCGAAGATCGCGGCCTTGGCGTTCAGCGTGTCGAAGATGGTCTCGATCAGCAGCAGGTCGGCGCCGCCGTCCAGCAGGCCGCGCGCCTGCTCGCCGTAAGCGACGGCGAGTTCGTCGAACGAGGTGGCCCGGAAGCCGGGATCGTTCACGTCCGGCGAGATGGAGGCGGTGCGGTTGGTGGGCCCGATGGCGCCGGCGACGAAGCGGCGGCGGCCGTCCAGTTCCTGCGCCTGCTTTGCCGCTTCCTTGGCGAGGCGCGCGCCCTCCACGTTCAGTTCGTAGGCGATCTCCTCCATGCCGTAATCGGCCTGGGCGATGGTGGTGGAGGAGAAGGTGTTGGTTTCGACGATGTCGGCGCCGGCCATGAAATACTTCAGGTGGATGGCGCGCACGTCGTCCTGCCGGGTGAGGTTCAGCAGGTCGTTATTGCCCTTCACGTCCCGCGGCCAGGCGGCGAAGCGCGCGCCGCGATAGCCGGCCTCGTCCAGCTTCAGGCCCTGGATCATGGTGCCCATGGCCCCGTCCAGCACCAGGATGCGCTCGCGCGCGGCGGCATGGAGGGCGGCGGTGGTTTCGTTTCGGGTGTCGGTCATGGTGCACCACTGATCCCGTCTGAGGGGCGTTGATCGTCTACCGGGGTCGGCGGCCCGGACCGCGAAGGCGGCACCGCCGCCGACTTAGAGAGGAAATCTCAGACCGCGACGGCCTGCGCAGGCGCCGCCTCGGTCTCCTTCGCCCGCACGCCGAGCAGGTGGCAGATGGCATAGACCAGATCGGCGCGGTTCAAGGTGTAGAAATGGATATCGCCGGCGCCGCGATCAACCAGATCGGTCGCCTGCTCGGCCGCCACGGCCGCCGCGATCAGCTTGCGCGTCTCGGGATCGTTGTCGAGGCCCTCGAAGCGCTTGGCGAGCCAGTCCGGCACGCTGGCGCCGGTGCGCGCGGCGAAGTTGGCGGCCTGCTTGAAATTGGTCACCGGCAGGATGCCGGGCAGGATCGGAATATCGATGCCGCGCGCGCGTACCTTGTCCAGATAGCGGAAATAGACGTCGTTATCGAAGAAGAACTGGGTGATGGCGCGGGTCGCCCCATTGTCCACCTTTTCCTTCAGATAATCGATGTCGGCATCGATGTTCGGGCTCTCGGGATGCTTCTCGGGATAGGCCGAGACCGAAACCTCGAAATCCCCGAGCCTGCGGATCCCCGCCACGAGGTCGCAGGCATGGGCGTAGCCGTCGGGATGGGGCTCGTACGTCGTCCCGACGCCGCTCGTGGGATCGCCGCGCAGGGCGACGATGTGCTTCACGCCGGCCTTGGCATAGGAGCGGATCACATCGTCGATCTCCGCGCGGGAAGCGGCGACGCAGGTGAGATGGGCGGCGGGGGACAGGTCGGTCTCGCGCACGAGGCGCTCGACGGTGGCATGGGTCCGCTCCCGCGTGGAGCCGCCGGCCCCATAGGTCACGGAGACGAAGCGCGGCGCGAGCGGCGCAAGGCGCGCCACGCTGGCCCACAGGTTGCGCTCCATCTCCTCGCTCTTCGGCGGGAAGAATTCGAACGAGACGCCCACCGGCGCCTTGCCAATTTCCCGGCTCGCACGGATCGGCCCGGCCATCACGCAACCTCCCTCTGTTCTTGGGCTTCGGCGACGCGCGGGTCGCGGGCAAGCCATAAGGATACCGTCAGCGCATCGCCGCCGCTCCGCTCGGGGGCGAGCAGGCGATGCAGGGTCGGAACCAGCCCGGCCTGGGCCAGCCAATTCTCCACCGCCTCGGCGGAGAAGCCGAGGCGACGGTGGGCATGGGCCTCGCGCAGGAATTCCAGGTCGTGCGGCGCAAAATCGATCACCAGCAGGCGCCCGCCGGGCCGCAGCAGGCGCGCGGCCTCGCGCACCGCGCGGCCGGCATCGTCCAGGAAGTGCAGCACCTGGTGGATGATGATGGCATCGAAGCTCTCGCGCGGCATGGCGAGATTGTAGATGTCCCCCTGGCGGACCGAGCAATTGCGGATGCCCGCCTGCTCCAGATGGGCGCGCGCGATGCCCAACATGTCGGGAGAGAGATCGACGCCCACGCCGCGACCGATCTCGGGCGCAAACAGCTCCAGCATGCGGCCGGTGCCGGTGCCGAGATCCAGCAGCGCGTCGATCGGGCGGCCGGACAAGGCCTCGCGCACCGCCGCCTCCACCGCCGTCTCGGGCACATGAAGGCTGCGGATGGCATCCCATTGGGCGGCGTGGGCGGCGAAATAGGTCTGTGCCGCCTGGGCGCGGGCGGCCCGCACCTCGGCGAGGCGTTCGAGATCGCGCCGCGCCACATCGTCCTGCGGGTCGAGCAACTGGAGCAGGATGCCGGCGAGATGCGCCCCCGGCCCTTCCGCGGCGCGGCGATAGAACATCCAGCTGGCCTCGCGGTGCCGCTCCACCAGCCCGGCATCCGCCAGCAGCTTGAGATGGCGCGAAATGCGCGGCTGGGACTGGCCGAGAATCTCGGTGAGGTCGGACACGGTCAATTCCGCCTCGCCGAGCACGGCGAGCAGGCGCAGGCGCGTGTCCTCCCCGGCCGCCTTCAGCCCTTCGAGAAGGACGGCGTAAGGCAGCGGCTTCGCCGTGAGATCGTGGCCAACTAAAGACATAAAGATATCTTTATATTGATCCGAAGCCGTTTTCAAGCGGCTCGACCGTTACCCTTCTGCAACGCAGATCAGGATTGCACCACGATTAGGTGACCGACGCGTCTTTGCGTTGCACCGCCCTCGGGCGAGCGTTACGAGATCAAGGGAACACTCGGTGCCTTCAGGTGGTTATGGAAGCGGCGGGGGCCATGGTCGAGTGGGCTTGATTCATCGCATGGGCGCTTGGCGCCCCGGCGTGCAAGCTTCGCAAGACGATGACGTGAAAAAATTCCGTCCGTTTCCAATTTCGTCACGTTTCAGGATTAACAACGAATCCCATGACGCTGCGCAACACACTCCTCTCCGCCCTTGGGATCTCCGTCCTGGCTGTCTCAGCACAGGCTCAGCCCGTTCAGAGCCAGTACTATGTCCCCGCGGCGGCAGCGGTGGACGAAGACGACGCCACGGGCGCCATTGCTCCCGAGCCTTCGGGAAGCGTGCCCGGCTATAATGACCCCTATGCCCGTCCCGCGACGCGCAGCGACGCGGTGCAGAGCGCGCCCATCGCGCCGCCGCCGGGCAGTGTCCAGGCCCCGTCCTATTCCGCGCCCGGCTATGCCCAGCCCGCGCCGCAGCAAGGTTACCAGCAGGGTTATTCGCAGGGCGCGCCCGTTCAGGCCGCTGCGCCCAGCAACCAGCCCATTTCGATTGCGCCCCAGGGCAGCTATGCCACGCAGGGCGCGCACGGTTCGTCCGTGCCGCAGGGCTATGCGCAGCCGCAGCCCGGCTATGCCCAGCAGCCGCAAGGCTACGTGCAGCCCCAGGCTTCCGCCGAGCCGCCGACCTCCGCGCAGCAGGACGCGTTGCGCGCGCAGGCGCTTCAGCAGGGCTATGTGCAGCCTCAGCAGGGTTATGCGCAGCCGCAGCAGGGCTACGTCCAGCCCCAGCAGGGCTACGTGCAGCCGCAGACCGCGTCTTACGGCGCCCCCGGCCAGGTTCCGGCCGGCGCCCCGCCGTCCGGCGTCTATGGCGCCAACGCCGCCGTTGTTCCCGGCACGCAGGAAGCCCCGTCCGGCCCGCGCATCGAGAACGTGGATCCGACCGAGCCGGTGCCGGATCGCTTCCGTCGCCAGACCGTCGATTACGTCACCACCCAGCCGGCCGGCACGGTGGTGATCGATACCCCGAACACCTACCTCTATCTGGTGCTGGGCGGCGGCAAGGCGATCCGCTACGGCATCGGCGTGGGCCGCGACGGCTTCACCTGGGCCGGCACCGAGAAGATCACCCGCAAGGCGGAATGGGCCGATTGGCGCCCGCCGGCGGAAATGATCACCCGTCAGCCGTATCTGCCGCGCTTCATGGCCGGCGGCCCGGGCAATCCGCTCGGCGCACGCACGCTGTATCTTGGCGGCACCGTCTATCGCATCCACGGCACCAACGAGCCGCAAACCATCGGCAAGTTCGTGTCTTCCGGCTGCTTCCGCATGCTGAATGCGGACGTGGAAGATCTGTTCGATCGGGTGAAGGTGGGCACCAAGGTGGTCATCATGCCCAAGACCGGCGGCGCGCAGGCCAATGCCGGGTCCAACTCGCAGAGCCACTGAGTCTCTCGGTCGCCTTGAATGATCTGAAGAGCGCGCCCCTCCGGCGCGCTTTTCTTTTGTGTGCGCCGTAACACCTCAAGCCTGCCGGCCGAGCCCCGCGCCGGCCGCGCGCTTCACTGAACGGGGAATGGGCATGGCCGACACCGACGACCTGACGCAGCCGCCTTCCCCCCCGATCGCCATCACCCTGCGCGATGCCGCTCCTGGCGACGAAGCGCGCTGGCGCGATCTGTGGGCGGGCTATACGGCCTTCTACGAAACCGACGTGCCGCCGGATGTCACCGCGCACACCTGGGCGCGCATCCTCGATCCCGCCTCGCCCATCTCCTGCCGCCTCGCCGAGCGCGAGGGCGAAGTGGTGGGATTCGCCATCAGCGTGCTGCATCCCGGCACCTGGGGCCACGGGCCGCGCTGCTATCTGGAAGATCTGTTCGTCGATCCGGCGGTCCGCGGCGGGGGCGTCGGCCGGGCCTTGATCCAGGATCTCGTTACGCGCGGACGGGCCGAGGGCTGGACCGAGCTTTACTGGCAAACCATGGCGAACAATTCCACGGCGCGTCGCCTCTATGATTCGTTCACGTCGGCGGATTCGTTCGTGCGTTATTGCCTGCCGCTGTCCTGAGATCGCCACCGCGCCTGCGGGGCGCACGCGCCGGCCAGGGCGCCGATCGCGGATGCGGCGGAGGAAGCGGGCTTCATCGCCGGCCAGCCCGACACGTCGATCCCGGTGAGGTCCGCAAACGCCTCCAGCTCCTGAGCCAGCAGGCCCGATATCAGCGCATGGTCCGCCTCCGAGGGATGGCAGGGCCATGTCATCTTCGGCCGCTCGCAGGCGCGCTTCGCGGCCATCGGCGGAAACCCGTTCAGGCCGAGAAAGGAGGCGACGCGCGCCAGCGTGGCGTCTTGATCTTCGGCCAAGTCCTGGGAGCGGAGGAACAACAGCTGCTCGGCGGGAAAATGCGCCAGCGCCCGTCGCACCTGGGACGCATAATAGCCCCGCTCCACATAGCTGAACTCGCGCCATGCCCGCGCCAGCGGCGCATCCGCCGGCAAGCGGGCGCGCCCCTCCCGGATGGATTCGGCAAACATCATGTGTTCCCGGCCGCCCGCATAGTTCATGCACCAATGGGACCAGGCGCGCTCGTACGGATCGCGAAACAGGACGATCAGCTGCGCCTTCGGATTATAGGCCCGGATGCGTGCCATCGCCGGCGGCCAGAATATGGAGATCGGCGTCGCCTCGAACCGCAGACGCGCGTCCGCGGGGGGAAATGCAGAGTCCAGAAGGCCGTAATCGGGCTGGCGCCAGTCGATCGTCTCGTTGTCGAAAAAATGAAGTTCTTTTCGGTTCGGGGCGGCCAGATCGGGATGCGCGCGCAAATACTCAAAAAGACTCGTGGTTCCGCCTTTTTGAACGCCGCACACGAAAGCCGAAACGATCTGAGACACCCGCACCTCCACCGTGCGCGCACAGGCGCATGACCGGCCCGCCGGCCGCCTGCATCGTTCCCGGACGACAGAAGGCGCCGCGCCGCGCGGGAGTATCTGCGGCTGCATTTGACATATCAAGCAGTGCATCCGCTTGTCCGGCGCAACCTTCGCATTGCACCGCCGAATGGGGAAGCGCTTCCTATACGAGGCTCGCCGCCACGTTCACGCCCAGCGCAATCACCGCCGCATTGAAGATGTAGGAGGCGATCTGGTGCCCGAGCACCAGCCGCCGCAGGCGGGGCGAGGGAATGGTGATGTCCGCGGTTTGCGAGGCGGTCCCGATATTGAACGAAAAATAGAGCAGATCCCAATAATCGGGCTGCGCATCGCCGGGAAATATGAGCATGGGCGAGGCATCGGGGCGGGAGGAATAATATTCCCGCGAATAATGCAGGGCATAGATGGTGTGAAGAAACAGCCAGGAGAGCAGCAAGGTGCCCACCGCCAGGTCCACCCGCTCCGGCGAGGAACTGCCCTCGGTCCCGTGGTGGCCGCTCGCCATGATGACCGCCACCAGGCTGATGCCCGCGCACAGCAGCGAGACGATCAGGATGACCGGGGCCCCCTCGTCGTCGATGCCGGCATGAATGCTCAGCATCGTCGCATCCGTGCGCACCACCAGGACGCCGACGAGGCAGAGCCACGCGAGAACGGCGATATCCCAGGAGATCAGCGCGCCCATCACGCCCTCCGCGACGCCGGTCTCGGTCAGGATGGCGAAGGTGAGGATGCCGAGCCCGAACGCGATGAACAGACGCACATGCAGCCGCACCACGCGATGGCCCACCCAGAGCCCCGCGATCTCCGCCGCCGTGCGCTCCGCTTCCATCCGTTCCCTGGCGGCCCGGCTTGAACCTTTGGTCTGTGTCATCATCGGGTTTCCGAGCTGCGGCGAATCGCGCCGATAAATTATGCTCCCCCCGACGCCATCCCATTGCGTCTTAGCATTGCACCACGGGGGCGGATATGATCGCCTGCGGACGGCTTTCCGCTGCCGGAGCACCCATCATGCCCACGAGCCTTCCCTCCCCCACCGCCAAGCTTCACATCACGGAGATCCGGGCCAGCTGGGGCTGGTTCGTCGCCCTCGGCATCGCCTTCGTGGTGCTCGGCTTCATCGCGCTCGCGCACCTGCTCACGTCCACCCTGGTGACCGCGCTTTATGTGGGCGCGCTGGTGCTGGTCGCGGGCATCGTGGAGATTCTCCACGCCTTCCGCGTGCAGAGCTGGGGGCGCTTCCTGTTCTGGATGCTGGGCGGCGTGCTCTATGTGATCGCCGGCGGCCTCATCATGTATCAGCCGCTGCTCGCGGCGGGCATCATCACCTTGATGATCGGCGTGTCGCTGGTGGTCGGCGGCGGGTTCCGCATCTTCGCCGCGATCGGCGCGCGCCCGGCGGCCGGCTGGGGATTTCTCGCCCTCTCGGGCGTGATCACCTTCCTTTTGGGCGTGATCATCATTGCCGGCTGGCCGGTGAATTCGGTATTCCTGCTGGGCCTGTTCCTGGGTATCGACCTGATCGTGAACGGCGTCACCACCGTCCTGTTCGGGGTCGCTCTGCGCCAGAAGGCGCTCTAGGACGCCACATAAGGAGAGCGGCATGGCCGCGTTGTTTTCCGGCCTTGCGCGACGCGCCTGCGGCGTCGCGCTGCTGGGCCTGTTCGCCACGCCCACCCTGGCGCAGACGACCGCCTGTCCCGCCCAGCCGCCCCAGGCGGCTCTCAGCGTGCCGCGCGCGGCGGCCACGTTCGCGCGCACCAAGGCGATCACCATCGTGGCGATCGGCTCCTCCTCCACCACCGGGGTCGGCGCCTCCGATCCCTCCCGCACCTATCCCGCGGTGCTGGAGGCGGAATTGCAGGCGCGCTTCCCCGGCACCCAGATCAAGGTGATCAACAAGGGCGGCAATGCCGAGGACGTGCCGGAGAATCTCGCCCGCTTCGACCGCGACGTCGGCGCGCTGAAGCCGGATGTGGTGCTCTGGCAGGTGGGCACAAATTATGTGCTGCGCAGCTTCGGCCTGGGCAATTTCGGCGCCCAGCTGCGCACCGGCATCGCCGGCATCCGCGCGTACGGCGCCGATCCGGTGCTGATCGATCTGCAATATTCGCCCTGGGTGAATATCGACGCCGACACGGGGCCGATGCTGAAGCTGATCGCCGAGGTCGGGCAGCAGGAGACTGTCCCGGTGATCGCCCGCTACGCCATGATGAAGGCCTGGAAGGAGCGCGACGGCGTGCCCCTGTCGCAGATGATCATCCTCGACGGCCTGCACCTGACGGACTGGAGCTATAAATGCTTCGCGCAGGCGGTGGCGGTGCGCCTTGCCGCCGGCCTTGCCCAGGCGCCGCGCCCGGCGAAGCCCGGCACGGGCGCGCCCGCAGATCCCGCGCCCGCCATGCGCTGATCCGGGACACCCTTCCGGCTCAGCCGGCCCGAAGGACGGGCCGGGTCCGATCACACGATCAGGTCGCGATACTCTTCCACGGTGGCATCGGGCGCGAGGCGATAGACGATGGGCGCGCCGGTGGCGAGTTCGCGCTTCATGATGCTCTCGGGCGTATGCCGCTCCAGCACCATCACCAGCGCCCGCAGCGAATTGCCGTGGGCCGCCACCAGGGTGCGCCGGCCGCGCAGCACGCTCGGCAGGATTTCCTGCACATAATAGGGCAGCGTCCGCGCCACCGTGTCGCGCAGGCTTTCGCCGCCCGGCGGGGGAACGTCATAGGAGCGGCGCCAGATGTGCACCTGCTCCTCGCCCCAGCGCTGGCGCGCCTCATCCTTGTTGAGGCCCGAGAGGTCGCCGTAATCCCGCTCGTTCAAAGCCTGGTCGGCGATGGTCTCGATGCCGCCGATCCCCATCTCCTCCAGCACCAGCGAGCACGTGCGCTGGGCCCGCCCGAGGGCGGACGTATAAGCCAGGTCGAAGCTCAATCCGTCGGCGGCGAGGAGGCTGCCGGCGCGCCGAGCCTCCGCGACGCCCTTCTCGGTCAGGCCCGGATCGCGCCAACCGGTGAAGAGGTTCTTGAGGTTCCACTCGCTCTGTCCGTGACGGACGAGGACGAGAAGCCGTTCCATGCACGCATTCCTTGAACGAAGAGCCCCCGGCCTGACCTTCGAGAGGGTCGCCGTATGGCCGATTGATTTGTCGGCGCGACTGATAGCACGTCCGCGCCGGCAAACTCAAAAGTCATGGTGCTGTGGCGCGATCAGAAATCCGCCAATCCAAGCACATCTGCCATGCTGTAGAGGCCGGGCTCGCGGCCCTTGGTCCAGCGGGCGGCGGTGAGCGCGCCGTGGGAGAAGATGGAGCGGTCCTCGGCCTTGTGCACCAGTTCGATGCGCTCCGCCGGGCCGGCGAAGATCACCTGATGCTCGCCGATCACCGAACCGCCGCGCAGGCTGGCGAAGCCGATGGCGCCGGCCCGGCGCGGACCGGTGACGCCGTCGCGGCCGCGCACGCCGTAATCCTCCAGATCCACCTTGCGGCCGGCCGCGGCCGCCTCGCCCAGCAGCAGCGCGGTGCCGGAAGGAGCATCCACCTTGCGGGCGTGGTGCATCTCGACGATCTCGATGTCGAATTCCTGCCCCAGCGTCGCTGCCACGCGCTTGGTCAGCGCCGCCAGCAGCGTCACGCCAAGGCTCATATTGCCGGAGCGCACGATCACCGTGCGCCGCGCGGCCGCCGCGATGGTGGAAAGATCGGAGGAGGAAAAGCCGGTGGTGCCGATGACATGGGCGATGCCGGCTTCCGCCAGCGTCTCGGCGAGCCGCACGGACGCCGACGGCGTGGTGAAATCGATCACCACGTCGGCCCCGTTCAGCACCCGCGACACATCGTTGCGCACCGTGATTCCGGAGACGCCGATGCCGGCCAGCAGGCCGGCATCTTCTCCGAGATGGGGGCTGTCGGCGTGCTCCAGCGCGCCGACCAGAGCAAATCCCTCGGTTTCAAGCACCGCGCGCAGGAGCGAACGCCCCATGCGGCCGCTGGCCCCGGTGATGACGACACGCAGATCCGACACTTGGCTTGGCTCCCCCCGGCGATCCGGGCCTTATTGTCTTATGTGGGCTGCGGGCCGCTATAGCCGGGCGCGACGATGAGGTCCACGTCCGCGGCGCCTTCCCGCAACCGCACCGCCTTCTGGTAATCGTCCGATTCGTAGCAGGCGAGCGCGGTCGGCACATCGCCGAAGGCCAGCAGAACCGTGCGCTGGCGGCCGATGCCCTCCAGCAATTCCTGCCGCCCGCCACGCGCCAGGAAGCGCGGCTTGAACGCAGCCGTGCCGCCTGCCGCCGCATAGGCGCGGTATGCGTCCTGATTGAGGATATCGAGGCCCATGATCCAATAGCCGGCGGGCGTTTCGACCGAGGACGGCGCCTCCACCGGGGGCTCGACGCCCTCCACGATCATCACGTCGGCGATGGAATAGGGCTGGCGCAGCGCGAGCGCCGCCTGATACTCGGGCGAGAAATAGCAGGCGCGGGCGGCTTCGAAGCTCTCGAATTCGATCACCACGTTGCGGCCGCGCGAAATGCCTTCCTTCGGGTGGATCTCGCCGCCCCGCACCAGGAAGTGCGCCTTGTGGGCCGCGAACGGCTCGGCATTCGCCTTGGCATATTCCGCGTACCCGACCGGATTGACCACATCGACCCGTGCGATCCAATAGCCCTTGGCCATTTCGTGCGTCCCTTCCATCCCAGCCCGCTGAGGCGCCTGCCCGCCCGCGACCATCCCACGGCACCGCCCATCTCGTCGAGGGATCAGGCGCCGGCGATTTCCTGCAAAATGGCCTGCGCGGCCGCAACCGGATCCGGTGCGGCGATGATCGGGCGGCCCACCACGATCTTGTTCGCACCCGCAGCAATGGCGGCGGCAGGGGTCGCGATGCGCTTCTGGTCGCCCACGTCCGCCCCGCTCGGGCGCACGCCGGGCGTCACGACGAGACCGTCCGGCCCCAGGATGCTGCGCACCGTCGCGGCATCGGTGGGCGCGCAGATGACCCCGGCGATGCCGGCCTCGCGGGCCTGGAGCGCGCGCAGCCGCACGGTCTGGCTTACGCCGGCGCCGTAGCCGGCGGCGGCAAGATCCGCATCGTCATAGGATGTCAGCACGGTCACCCCGAGCACCTTGAGGGCGCTGCCAGCGGCGCCTCGAGCGGCGGCGGCCAGCGTCTGGGGATAGGCGTGCACGGTGAGCAGCGTGACGCCGCGCGCGGCGGCGGCGGCGGTGGCTCGCTCCACCGTGTGGTCGATGTCGTGCAGCTTGAGATCCAGGAACACCTTCTTGCCGGCGCTGATCAGGTCGCTCGCGAGATCGAGTCCGCCGGCGATGGTGAGTTCAAGGCCGATCTTGTAGAATCCCACCGTATCGCCCAATTGCCACACCAGCGCTTCCGCCGCCGCCACATTGGGGAAGTCCAGGGCGACGATGAGCTTTTCGCGCACCGCTGCGGTCTCGGGTGTCGATCCAGATGTCATGGGGTGATGGCCTCTTCCATGGCGCGCCAGCGGTCGGGCCTGCGATCCGGCGCGGAGTGGAACCAGCAGCCCCCGCCCACCGGCGGCTGGTCATGCGCCCGGGAGATCGCATAGCCCGCGAGATGGCACAGAAGCAATGTGCCGACCCCGCCATGGCCGACGAAGATCGGCGGGGTCTGCGGCGCCTCGGCCAGCGCGGCTTCGACTTCGCGCACGATCCGCGCTTGGGCGTCGAGGGCCCGCTCCCAGCCGCGCACGCTCTCGTGCGGCTGGGCGAAGAACTGGTTGGCGACCGCCTGGAATTCGGCTTCCGCAAGATAGCCGGTGGAGGAGCGGTCGTTCTCATGCATGGCCGGGCGAACCTCGACTGGCAGGCGAAGCGCCTGCGCCAGAAGGGCAGCGGTCTCCTTGGCCTTCACTTCGTCGCTGGAGACTATGCGGCCGAACGCCAGCAGCGCCGGATCGTGGACAAAGGCGTGGGTGCGCGCGACCCCGATGTCAGACAGCCCCCATTGCGGAACCGGGAGGTTCGCATCCACCCTCACCTGGGGATGGCTGACATAGAGAAAAGGCGTCACGGCCGCCGATAGGCCCACACCCGCGCCGGGGGCAGATTCAGCCAAACCCGCGGCGAGCGCTCGCCACTGATGCGCCCGTTCTTGAGCGGCACGGGCGAGACCACGGCATAGGTGAACTGGATGAACGGCGCCCCACCCACGCACAGGTCGAACGCCTCGTTCACCATGCGGTCGCGATCCTCGGGCGAGCGGGTGAAGAGGGGCAGCGAGGAAATGGTGCCGACCGCGGGGCCCGGCAGGACCCCGTTCAGCGTCTTGCGCATTTCGTAGGCGTCACCCTGAATCACCGTGACGCCCGGATAACGACGGCGCAGAAGAGCGCAGAATTCCGGATTATACTCGATGAGAAACAGACGTTCGGGCGCGAATCCCCGTGCCAGAAGGGCCCGTGTGACCGGCCCCGTGCCGGGTCCAAGCTCGATCACCGGGCCGGGAACCGCCGGATCCAGATACCCAGCCATCATCCGGGCAAGGGCCTTGCCGGAGGGCGAAACCGCGCCGGTCTTCAAGGGATTCTGGAACCAGGACTGAAGGAACCGCAGTTCGTCATTCATGCGGGGCTTGCGCAATTCGCCGCCATGGTTTTGGGATTGCAGCATTCGCGGGCTCCGCGCCTGGACCAGATCAGTCGTCAGGCACCGCGATTAGACGGGAAAAGAGTTCCGGTCAAGGCAAGGCGCGACGGGCGGACCGGTACCCTGATAGCATCGCGCCTTGCCTCCGTAACGTCACAGACTGAGGAAGGACGTCAGTTCCGCGCGGAATTCCGGCTCGATATCGGGACGCATCAGGGCGTAAGCGACATTGGCCATCAAGAATCCGATCTTGGAGCCGCAATCATAGACCGCGCCGTCGAAGGTCACGGCGAAGAATCGCTCCCGTTCCATCAGCTTCAACATGGAGTCGGTGAGCTGGATTTCTCCGCCTGCGCCCTGCCCCTGCTTGGCCAACAGGTCAAAAATCGTCGGCTGCAAAATATATCGGCCGGAGATGGCCAGGTTCGTCGGTGCCGTTCCCCGCGCCGGCTTTTCCACCATCTGCGTAATCTCGGGCACGAAACCGGCTGCGGACGATGTCCCGACGATGCCGTATTGATGGGTCTGGTCGTCCGGCACTTCATAGACGGAAATGACGTTTCCGCCGGTATGCTCGTAGGCCTCGACCATCTTGGCGAGGCAGCCCTTGCCGTTCTTGGGCAGGTGCAGCATGTCGGGCAGCAGCAGCGCGAACGGCTCGTCGCCGATCAGGTCGCGCGCACACCACACCGCGTGGCCGAGGCCGAGCGGCAATTGCTGGCGGGTGAACGACGTGGTGCCGGCCTTCGGCGTATCGCGGTCGAGCTGTTCCAGCTCCGCCGTCTTGCCGCGATCCACCAGCGTCTTCTCCAGCTCGAACTGGCGGTCGAAATGATCCTCGATAACGGCCTTGTTGCGCCCCGTGACGAACACGATGTGCTCGATGCCGGCGGCACGCGCCTCGTCCACGACGTGCTGGACGACCGGCCGGTCGACGACGGTCAGCATTTCCTTCGGTACCGCCTTCGTGGCGGGCAGGAAGCGCGTACCAAGGCCGGCAACCGGCAGGATGGCTTTCCGCAGAGGCTTCGGCATGGAATGGGCACCGTTCAGTTTCGGGAGGGTTCGGGAGAGAATGGCATTTAACACGCAGGTCCGGCCCCCGGCAAAGCACCCAATCGTCGTCCCGCGAGGTCGCCCTCGGTCGTCTCGCCTCGGTTCTGCCGCATCGCACGTTTGCCTTTGACCGTCCTGCGCCCATGGGGGTAACGCATCCCCACAGAAATGGTTCGTGCCATGTGGACCTGGGCAACCATTGCACTGCACAATAGGGGCGAATTTCGACGGCGGCCGTGGGGGGCCATCGCGGGCAGAAGGGTGGGGATATGGCGATTCTGGTGACGGGCGGGGCGGGCTACATCGGCAGTCACATGGTGCTGGCACTGCTGGACGCGGGCGAGACGGTCGTGGTGCTGGATGATCTTTCCACCGGATTTCGCTGGGCCGTGCCCGATGCGGCTGTCTTCGTTCAAGGGGATGTCTGCGACGGCGCATTGGTGAAGCAAATCGTGGAGCAATACGGCATCGATGCCGTCATTCACTTCGCCGCGCGCATCGTGGTGCCGGATTCCGTCGCCGATCCACTCGGTTATTATCTTGCCAATACCGTGAAGACCCGCGCGCTGCTTGACGCGGTGGTGGCGGCGGGCGTGCCGCATTTCATTTTCTCCTCCACCGCTGCCGTCTACGGAATGGTGGGCACCGAGCCGGTGGACGAGGATGCGACGCTCAATCCGATTTCGCCCTATGGCCGCTCGAAGCTGATGAGCGAATGGATGATGCGCGACGCCGGCGCCGCCTTCCCGCTGCATTATGTCGCGCTGCGATATTTCAACGTGGCGGGTGCCGATCCCGAAGGGCGCTCGGGCCAATCGACCGCCGGCGCGACCCATCTCATCAAGGTCGCCTGCGAGGCGGCGCTCGGCAAGCGCGCGGGCCTGCACGTGTTCGGCACGGATTACGAGACCCCCGACGGCACCTGCCTGCGGGACTATATCCATGTGAGCGATCTCGCCGCGGCCCATCTCGACGCGCTCGCCCATTTGCGGGCCGGCGGCGAGAGCGGCATCTTCAACTGCGGCTACGGCCGGGGCTATTCGGTCCTGGAGGTGGTGGAGACGGTGAAGGCGGTGTCCGGGGTGGATTTCCCCGTCACCTATTCGCCGCGCCGGGCGGGCGATCCCGCCGCCATCGTCGCCGCGTCGGATCGCATCCAGGCACAATTGGGATGGACGCCGAAGCTCGACGACCTGCCCACCATCGTCGCCCACGCGCTCGACTGGGAGCGCAGCCTCGCCCAGCGGCAAAATATTTAGTCCCGCTTCGCCCGGCCGCACGGATAAACTTGCCCTACGTTAACCACAGAGCAACCATATGCACCGCCCATTAGCGGTCATGGAATCCGTGGGGCGACATTTGCGCGCCGCCGCAGCGAAGAGGGCAGTCATGGCGCTGAAGACAACCGGCGGAGCGCTCGCCATCGCTTTCGGCCTTTCCCTTGCGGGGCTCGCCCCCGCCGGGGCTCAGGCACAGGTGACGGGCTCGATCTTCGGATTTCCCGCCAATCCGACGCCGGAGGCCACCCGCCCCGCCAGCCATCCCCTCATGACGCCCGAGGCGATCGCCCAGGCGCAGGCCAATTTTCCCAATTGCATCGCCGGCATGTGGCCGCTCGCCCAAGCCAAGGGCGTGTCGCAGCGCGGCTTCGAGCGCTTCACCACGGGCCTCGAGCCCGACATGAAGATCATGGACTATCTCGACAGCCAGCCGGAATTCTCCCGCGCGCTGGGTGATTATGTGAACATGCTGGTGAGCGAGAAACGCATCGCCAAGGGCAAGGAGATCCTGGCGAAATACAAGCCGATCTTCGACGCCGTGGAGAAGGCCTATAAGGTCGATCGTTATGCGGTCGCCGCCATCTGGGGCATCGAAAGCGACTACGGCAATCCGAACGGCATGGGCTCGCGCTCGGTCCTGCGCTCCACTGCGACGCTCGCCTGCATCGGCCGTCGGCAGGAATATTTCCGCGACGAATTCATCGCCACCTTGCAGATCCTCGACAAAGGCGATGTCCCGGCGGACCATCTGAAGGGGTCGTGGGCGGGGGCCTTCGGGCCGACCCAGTTCATGCCCACCAGCTTCCAGCGCTTCGCGGTGGATTTCGACGGCGACGGCCATCGCAACGTGGTGGATTCCATCCCGGACGTGATCGCTTCGACCGCCAACAACCTCAAGCTCGACGGCTGGCAGTTCGGCAAGACCTGGGGCTATGAAGTCGTCCTGCCGGCGAACTTCGATTATCGCTATGTGGACCGCTCCAAGCGCTACAGCCTCACCCAATGGGCCTCGCTCGGCATCACGCGGCCGGGTGGCAAGGCGTTTCCCCGCGCCACCGACACCGCCTTTCTGCTGCTGCCCACCGGGGCCAAGGGGCCGGCCTTCCTGATGCTGCCGAACTTCAGCTCGATCCTGAGGTACAATCCGGCGGATGCCTATGCCCTCGCCATCGGCCATCTGTCGGACCGGCTGCGCGGCGGCGGGCCGTTCGTGGCCTCCTGGCCGGCGGGGGAGCGCACGCTGACCCGCGCCGAGCGCGTCGAGATGCAATCCCTGCTGCTCCAGCGCGGCTACGACATCGGCAATCCCGACGGGATTCTCGGCAACAAGACCCGCGTTGCCGTGCAGGATTTCCAGATCAAGAGCGGCATGGTGCCGGACGGCTATCCCAACGCGGACGTCCTGAACCGCTTGCGCCGCTGAACGGCGCGGGCGGAGCTCGGGCCCGCAGGCGGGTGCCGGCTTGAGGTCTCCCGCGACCGTGATTGTTACGAAACTTCACATATGAAAACGGCCCGGAAACACGCGGACATCGGCGGGCAACCGCCGGCCGCCATGGTGCCGACGGTGAAGCGGCGACCGGGTGGCGCCGCGCCGACCGGAGCCTTCGCGTGCCCGCCATCGCATTTTCCCGCCGCAGCTTGTCGCAGCTCACGCTCTCCCTGCTGATCCAATGCGTTCTCGCCGCACCGCCGGCATTGGCGCAAGCTGCCGCGCCCGCATCCGTCAAGGCGGCGCAGAAGGCCTGTCGCGCGGACGTGCAGAAGCTGTGCGCCGGTGTCCAGCCGGGCGGCGGGCGCATCGTGCAATGCCTGCAAAAACAGCCGGACCAGGTCAGCGAAGGGTGCCGCACCGCGCTTGCCGCAGCGCAAGCGAAGCGCGCCCCGTAGCGGGCCACGATCTCCCGCCAGAGCCGGACGACCTGACGCGCTCGACTTCCGAGCCTGCCTCGCGTATCCGCAACGGGTCGGCGCCGCCTTCCCCGAACGGGGTTTCCCTCGGCGCGCCGGCTCTGCGAAGGAGAGGTTGAGGATGCGCACGCTGTCCGCTTCCGTTGCGGCCCTCGCCGTCGGCGCCACCCTGTTCGCCACGGCGGCCCGCGCCCAGCAGGGCGAGATCAGGATCGGCGAGATCAATTCCTATTCCACCTTGCCCGCCTTCACCGAGCCCTACCGCAAGGGCTGGCAGCTGGCGGTCGAGGAGGTAAATGCGAGCGGCGGCCTGCTCGGCAAGAAGCTGGTGGTGATCTCGAAGGACGATGCCGGCAAGCCCGCCGACGCGGTCACCGCCGCCAACGAGCTGGTCTCCTCCGACCAAGTGGCGATGCTGGCCGGCACCTTCTTTTCCCACATCGGCCTTGCGGTCGCCGATTACGCCAAGCAGAAGAAGGTGTTTTTCCTCGCCGCCGAGCCGCTCACCGACGCCATCACCTGGGACAAGGGCAACGCTTATACCTTCCGCCTGCGCCCCTCCAACTACATGCAGGCGGCCATGCTGGCGGAAGAGGCGGCCAAGCTGCCGGCCAAGCGCTGGGCCACCATCGCGCCGAACTATGAATACGGCCAGTCCGCCGTCGCGGTGTTCAAGAAGCTGCTGTCGGCCAAGCGGCCGGACGTGGAATGGGTGGCCGAGCAATGGCCGCCCCAGGGCAAGATCGACGCCGGCCCGGTGGTGCAAGCCATCGCCGCCGCCAAGCCGGACGCGATCCTGAACGTCACCTTCGGCCCGGATCTCGCCAAGCTGGTCCGCGAGGGCAATACCCGCGGCCTGTTCAAGGATCGCACCGTGGTGAGCTTTCTCACCGGCGAGCCGGAATATCTCGATCCGCTCAAGGACGAGGCGCCGGAAGGCTGGATCGTCACCGGCTATCCCTGGTACGCGATCCAGAGCCCCGCGCATGACGCCTTCTTGAAGGCCTACCGGGCGAAGTTCAACGATTATCCCCGCCTCGGCTCGGTGGTGGGCTATTCCACCATCAAGGCCGCCGCCGCCATCATCGCAAAGGCCGGCTCCACGGACACCGACAAGCTGATCGCCGCCGCCGAGGGCATCTCCCTCGTCAGCCCGTTCGGGCCGATCGTGTTCCGCAAGGGGGATCACCAGTCGACCCTCGGCGCCTTCGTGGGCAAGACCCGGATTCAGGACGGCCAGGGGCGGATGGTGGACTTCGTCTATCGCGACGGCGCCGCCTATCTGCCGAGCGAGGAGGAGGCCGCAAAGCTGCGGCCGGCGCAATAGGTCTTACGCGCCAAGTCTTACGCGCCAAGTCTTACGCGCCAAGTCTTACGCGCCTGCCCGCCTCCTCTCCCGAGAAGGAAAAGGTTGGGGAGCGGGGGCAGCTCTCGGACGCGGCGTGGCGCCCCTCACCCACCCGTCAAGCGGCCGAGCTTTCCCCTCGGGGAAAGATGACGGACGATCCTGTTGAACCAAGGCGTGGAGACGAGGCTTTTGGATTTCATCGTCGCCCAGTTCCTGACCGGCCTCGCCAGCGCTTCCTCGCTGTTCCTGGTGGCGAGCGGGCTTTCGATCATCTTCGGCGTTACGCGCATCGTGAATTTCGCCCACGGCGCCTTTTACATGCTGGGCGCCTATGTGGCCTACAGCCTCACGGAGCGGTTTTCCGGGGCGCTGGGCTTCTGGGCGGCCCTGATGTGCGCCGCCGCCGTCGTGGCCTTGCTCGGCGTGGCGATGGAAATCCTTCTCCTGCGGCGCATCTACCGCGCGCCGGAGCTGTTTCAATTGCTCGCCACCTTCGGCGTGACGCTGATGGTGCAGGATCTGGTGGTGCTGATCTTCGGGCCGGAAGACCTGCTCGGCCCGCGTGCGCCGGGCCTGAAGGGCGCGGTCGATATCCTCGGCCAGGCGATCCCGGCCTACGATCTGTTCCTCGTGGTGCTCGGCCCCTTGGTGCTCGGCGCGATCTGGCTGGCCTTCCACACCACCCGCTGGGGCATTCTGGTCCGTGCGGCGACCCAGGACCGCGACATGGTCGCCGCGCTCGGCGTGAACCAGAAATGGCTGTTCACCTCGGTGTTCGCCCTGGGCGTGTTTCTCGCGGCGTTGGGCGGTGCGCTGCAATTGCCGCGCGAGGCGGTGAACCATTCCATGGACCTGAAGGTCATCGTCGAGGTGTTCGTGGTGGTGGTGATCGGCGGGCTGGGCAGCGTGACGGGGGCGTTCCTCGCCGCCGTCCTGGTGTGCGAGCTGAATGCCTTCGGCATCCTCATCCTGCCCCAGGTGTCGCTGGTGCTGGTGTTCGCGGTGATGGCGCTGGTGCTGGTGGTGCGGCCCTATGGCCTGCTCGGCCGGGCCGAGGGCGCCGCGCGGCCCGCCATCGGAACCTTCATGATCCCATGGCGGGTGCTCACCGCTCGCGAGCGCGCGGCGGCGGCCGGCCTCGTGCTGTTCGCCGCCCTGCTGCCGCTCGGCGCCGGCGCCTATATGCTCAGCGTCGCCGCCGAGATCGCGATCTTCGTCCTGTTCGCCGCGAGCCTGCATTTTCTGATGGGCGCCGGCGGTCTGCCCTCCTTCGGGCATGCCGCCTATTTCGGCCTCGGCGCCTATGGCGCGGCATTCGCCCTGAAGCTCGCCGGACTTTCCATGGCGGGGGCGATCCTGCTCGGCCCGCTGCTGGGCCTTGCCGGAGCGGTGATGTTCGGCTGGTTTTGCGTGCGCCTGTCGGGCGTCTATTCCGCCATGCTGACCCTGGCATTCGCGCAAATAGCCTGGGCGGTCGCTTTCCAATGGGGGGAGGTGACCGGCGGCGACAACGGCCTGCTGGGCATCTGGCCGCAGGGGTTCGCGTCCACCCCCGCCGGCTTCTATTGGCTTGCCCTCGCCCTGGCCACGCTGGGTGTGCTGGCCCTGCGTACCCTCATCTTCTCGCCTTTCGGCTACGCCCTTCGGGCGGCGCGCGACAATGCCGCGCGGGCCGAGGCGCTGGGCATCGACCGCCACCGCATCCAATGGGCGGCGTTCGCCCTGGCCGGCCTGTTTGCGGCTGTCGCCGGAGCCTTGTTCGCCTTTCTGAAAGGCAGCGTCTTTCCCGATACGCTGGGCATTCCCCTCTCGGTCGACGCGCTCGCCATGGTGCTGTTGGGCGGGGTGGAGACGATCTCCGGCGGGGTGATCGGCGCCATCGCCTATAAGCTGCTGTCCGTCTGGCTGATGAGCGAGACCGAATATTCGAAGCTGGTGCTGGGCGCGGTGATCGTGACGCTGACGGTGGCCTTTCCCTCTGGAATCGGCGGCGCGTTCACGCGCCTGCGGGACCGCCTCGGCGGAGCCGCCGCATGAGCCCGCCACTGCTGGAAGCCGATGGCCTGGCGAAGAGCTACGGCGGCGTCGCGGCGGTCCGCGGGGTCTCCTTCTCCCTCGCGGCCGGCGAGATCCTCGCCCTCATCGGCCCCAATGGCGCGGGGAAAAGTACCTGCTTCGGCCTGCTGGGCGGGCAGGCGAAGCCCGATGCCGGTACGGTGCGCCTCGCCGGGCGGGACATCACGGGCGCGCCGCCGCGCCGGCTGTTCCGCCTCGGGGTCGGGCGCACGTTCCAGATCGCCGCCACCTTCGCCTCCATGAGTGTGCGGGAGAACGTGACGGTGGCCCTATTGTCGCACCATCGCGCGCTCGCCCGCCCCTTCGGGCTTGCGGGCGATCGCCATCATGCGGAATCCGACACCCTGCTGGACCTTGTGGGCCTCGCGGACCAGGCCGGGCGCGCGAGCGGGGAACTGGCCTATGGCGATATCAAGCGCCTGGAACTCGCGCTTGCCCTCGCCAATGCGCCCCGCGTGCTGCTGATGGACGAGCCGACCGCCGGCATGGCCAGCGGCGAGCGGATCGCGCTCATGCGCCTCGTGGCGCGGCTCGCCCGCGAGCGGAACATGGGCATCCTGTTCACCGAGCACGACATGGATGTCGTCTTCGAACATGCCGACCGCGTGCTGGTGCTGGATCGCGGCTCGCTGATCGCACAGGGCTCGCCCGACGCGATCCGGGCCGACGAACAGGTGCGCGCCATTTATCTCGGCACCGGCCTGACCTTCGCGGGGACTGCGGATGCTTGACATCGCCCGCCTCGACGCCTTCTACGGCCGCGCGCAGATCCTGCATGAGGTGGCATTGCGCGTCGGCACCGGCGAAGCGCTGGCCCTGCTCGGCCGCAACGGGGCGGGAAAATCCACCACGCTGCGCGCCGTCATGGCGCAGGGGCCGCGCCGCACCGGCTTGATCCGCTTTCTGGGTAGCGATGTCGCGCGCCTTCAGACGCACGAACTGGTGCAGGCGGGCATCGGCTATGTGCCGGAGGACCGCCGCATCTTCACCGACCTGACCGTGATGGAAAACCTTGAGGTGGGCCGCCGCCCGGCCCGCCCCGGCCATGCGCCCTGGACCGTCGAGCGCCTGTTCGCGCTCTTCCCGAATCTTGCGGAAATGCGCGGGCGCCGCGGCGGGCAGATGAGCGGCGGCGAACAGCAGATGCTCACCCTCGCCCGCACGCTGATGGGCAATCCGCTGCTGCTCCTGCTGGATGAACCCTCCGAGGGCTTGGCGCCCCGCATCGTCGAGCACATCGCGCTGGCGGTCATGGCCTTGAAGGCCGAAGGGCTTTCGATCCTGCTCTGCGAACAGAACCTGCACTTCGCGCGGCACATCTGCGACCGCGCCCTGGTGATGGCGCGCGGCCGCATCATGTTCGAGGGCAGCTTCGCGGCCCTGGAAGCCGACCCCGCGCGCCGCGACGCCTTGCTCTCGGTCTGAGGCGCGGCGCCTATTTGGCCGGAGGCGCGAAGGACTGGTTGCTGAAGGGCGAGGACGTCGGCACCTGCACCACGATGAACCCGCGTCCGATGGACTGATGGCAGGCATTGCAGGCGTTGGTCATATCGTTGAACGCGGTGGCGAACTTCGGCCCGTTCTTCTGCTGGATCGCCTCGCCGATGAGCCGGGCGGGCTCGGTCATCGAACTCATGTCGGCGACCGGGATGCCCGGATAGAGGGTCAGCGCATCCTGGAAGCTCGCCCGCATCTGGCCGAGTTCATAGTCCGCGAGTTCCCAGTTTCCAAGGCGCCCCGCGAACCACAGCTTGAAGTGCCGAAGCTGCATGGTCTCCATGATATCGCCGAGATGGGGAATATAGGAGTCATGCTTCTGGGACGGCGCGTTTACCTGCGTAAAGGCGGCAAAAGGCATGAAGGCGAGCCCGCCGACAACGGCGGCGGCGAACAGGGAACGAGCTGTCCATTTCGAAACCATGGGATTTCTCCGCGGATCGTAAACGCGCGCCAAAGTCTGGCGATGCAGTCTAGTCCCCGTGGAGGTATCGCTATTGATCGGGATCAAAAGGCGATGACACCATCGCCCGCGCACGAAATGCGCGGGCGATACCCTCCCGACCTTTCGCGACCCCTTGCGTCCTCATCCCTTGCGCAGCGCCGGGTCCCCGAAGCCGCCGCCCGTCGGTGTGATGACGATCACCGCCTCGCCGGCTTCCAGCACGGTCTGGTCGCAGCCTTCGAGCACGACGTAGGACCCGTCGTTGCGGCGCACGAAGCCTTCCCCCACTGCGCCGAACTCGCCGCCGTCCACGCCGAACGGCCGCACCCGGCGGTGCGAGGACAGCAGGGCGCAATCCATCGTCTCCAGAAAGCGGATCCGGCGGTAGGTGCCGGCGCCGGCGTTCCATTGTCCCCGCCCGCCCGAGCCGGGCCGAACGTGGAAATCCTCCAGCAGCACGGGGAATCGGGTTTCCAGGATTTCCGGGTCGGTCAGGCGCGAATTGGTCATGTGCACATGCACCGCATCCGTGCCGTCGAAACCGGGGCCCGCCGGCGAACCCGAGCAGATGGTCTCGTAATATTGGATCTTCTCGTTGCCGAAGGTGAGATTGTTCATGGTGCCCTGGGACGCGCCCATGGCTTTGAGCGCGCCGAACAGGCAATTGGTGACCGCCTGGGAGGTCTCCACATTCCCCGCCACCACCGCGGCGGGATAGACCGGCGAGAGCATGGAGCCCTGCGGCACCACGATATCGATGGGCCGCAGGCAGCCGGCGTTCATGGGGATCTCGTCCTCCACCATGACGCGGAATACATAGAGCACGGCGGCGCGCGTCACCGGGGCCGGGGCGTTGAAATTGGTCTGCTGCTGCGGCGAGGAGCCGGTGAAATCCACCGTGGCGCGCCGCGCAGCCTTGTCCACGGTGATCTTCACCTTGATCACCGTGCCCTGGTCCATCTCATAGCTGTATGCGCAGTCATTGAGACGATCGAGCACGCGGCGCACGCTCTCTTCCGCATTGTCCTGCACGTGGCCCATATAGGCGGTGACAACATCGAGCCCGAAGGTCGCGATCATCTTGCGCAGTTCCTGGATGCCCTTCTCGTTGGCGGCGATCTGCGCCTTGAGGTCGGCCACGTTCTGCACCGGATTGCGGGCGGGATATTTCGCGCCCGAGAGCAGGTCTAAGAGCTCCGCCTCGCGGAAGCGGCCCTGGTCCACCAGCTTGAAATTGTCGATATAGACGCCTTCTTCCTCGATGATGGTGGCGCGCGGGCTCATGGAACCTGGGGCGACGCCGCCCACGTCCGCATGATGGCCGCGCGAGGCGACCCAGAACAACAGTTCGGTGCCCGCATCGTCGAAGACCGGCGAGCACACGGTGATATCCGGCAGGTGCGTGCCGCCGTTATAGGGGGCATTGAGCGCGAACACGTCGCCGGGGCGGATCGCACCCTCGTTCTCGCGGATCACCGTCTCCACCGAGCGATCCATGGAACCGAGATGCACCGGCATGTGCGGGGCATTCGCCACCAGTTCGCCGGTGCCGGAGAAGACGGCGCAGGAGAAGTCCAGCCGCTCCTTGATGTTCACCGAATAGGCGGTGTTCTGCAGCGTCACGCCCATCTGCTCGGCGATGGACATGAAGAGGTTGTTGAACACTTCGAGCATCACCGGATCGGCATGGGTGCCCACCGCCTCGGCGCGCTTCAGGGCGACGGCGCGGGTGAGCAGCAGGTGATCCTTGATGGTGACTTGTGCCCGCCAGCCGGCCTCGACGATCACCGTCTGGTTGGGCTCGATGATGATGGCGGGGCCTTCCAGCACCATGCCGGGCCGGAACGCCGCGCGCAGCACCACCGGCGCCTCGTGCCATGCGCCGCGCGAATAGAAGCGCGAAGTCCGATCGGCCTTCGGCGCGCCTTCACTCAGCGGGTGGTCGGCCTCGGCGATGCCGGCGCCCCCGCCCGAGGACTGCACCTCGATGGCCTCCACCACCACCGGCTTCTCGGGCGAGACGAAGCCGAACTGGGCCTTATGCTTGGCCTCGAACTCGCGCAGCATGGCGGGCACGTCGGCGAGCGTCACGGACAGCGGCGTGTCGGTGCCTTCATAGCGCAGGTGCAGTTTCGCCTGCGTCTCCACGTCGGCCGCGGCGATGCCCTGGCCGACGAGTTCCGCCGCCGTCTCACCCGCGAGCGCGTCGCGGGTTTCCCCGAGCGCGGACAGCGCCTCGGGCGCGAGGCGCACGCCCACCGCCTTGGTGCGGTGCGCGCGGATGGCGGCGAGCCCCATGCCATAGGCCGAGAGCAGGCCGGAGAAGGGGTGAATATGCACGGTCATCATGCCGAGCGCGTCGGCCACCAGGCAGGCATGCTGGCCGCCCGCGCCGCCGAAACAGGTCAGCGCATAGCGCGTCACGTCGTATCCGCGCTCCACCGAGATCTTCTTGATGGCATTGGCCATGTTCTCGACGGCGATGGTGATGAAGCCGTCGGCGGCCGCCTCGGCGGTGCGGCCGTCGCCAATCTCGGCCGCCAGCGCCGCGAACTTTTCGCGCACCGCATCCGCGTCGAGCGCCTGGTCCTGGTTTGGTCCGAAAATCTTCGGAAAGAAATCGGGAATGAGCTTGCCGAGCATCACATTGGCGTCGGTCACCGCGAGCGGCCCGCCGCGCCGGTAGCAGGCAGGGCCCGGATTGGCGCCGGCGCTGTCCGGGCCGACGCGGAAGCGCGCGCCGTCATAATGCAGGATCGAGCCGCCGCCCGCGGCCACCGTATGGATACGCATCATGGGGGCGCGGATGCGCACGCCGGCAACCTCCGTATCGAAGGCGCGCTCCAGCTCGCCGTCGAAATGGCACACGTCCGTGGAGGTGCCGCCCATGTCGAAGCCGATGATGCGTTCAAGCCCGGCGATGCCGCCGGTTTCCGCCGCGCCGACCACGCCACCTGCCGGGCCGGACAGCAGCGCATCCTTGCCCTGGAACAGGTCGGCGGCGGTGAGGCCGCCCGAGGACATCATGAACATGAGGCGGATCGGATCGGGGTCGGATTCAGCTTCGCCACCCCCTCCCTCCTTGTGGGGGAGGGAGGGGGGTAGGGCGGCGCTCGATGCACCCAGAGCCGGAGCGAGCGGGGAGATACCCCCCTCCGAACCCTGCCCCGCAAGGGGGGAGGCCTTTGCCGAGGAGCCTGCCAGCTCCTGCGCAACCTGCCCCACGTAGCGACGCAGGATCGGCGAAAGATAGGCATCCACCACCGTGGTGTCGCCTCGCCCCACCAGCTTGATGAGCGGGGACACCTCGTGTGACACGGACACTTGCGGAAAACCGATCTCCCGCGCCAGCGCGGCCACCTGCCGCTCGTGCTCGGGGAAGCGATAGGCGTGCATGAAGGCGATCGCCACCGCCACGATGCCGGCCTCGCGTGCCTCCTCAAGGCTCGCGCGCACCGCCTCGAGGTCGGGGGCGGCCTCCACGGTGCCATCGGCGCGCACGCGCTCCTCCACCTCCAGCACACGCTCGTACAGCATTTGCGGCAGCACGATCTTCTTGGCGAAGATCTTCGGCCGGGCCTGGTAGCCGATCCTCAGGGCATCCTTGAAGCCGCGGGTCGTCACCAGCAGCGTGCGGTCTCCCTTGCGCTCCAGAAGCGCGTTTGTCGCCACCGTGGTGCCCATTTTGACGGCAGAAACGAGGCCCGCGGGAATCGGCGCGTCCGCCGCGAGGCCCAGCAGTTCGCGAATTCCGTGCACGGCGGCGTCGCGATAGGCGCCGGGATTCTCAGAAAGCACCTTGTGCGCCACCAGCGAACCGTCCGGACGGCGACCGATAATGTCCGTAAAGGTGCCGCCACGGTCGATCCAGAACTCCCAAGTGCCGCGCTTGCCCGAGGCAAGCTCCGCGTCCGCCGTCATCACCATGTCTGTCCCCTGCATCCTCTGATCGTCGCGGCATCGCGCCGATTCCGGCTGGCCCGTTTTCTGCACGGCCGAAGCCGTCCGCGCTGCTGAATCCGGCCCCTCGCACCCCATCGGAAATTGATACCGATTTCGGCATGAATGAGCTGAAAATTAGAATTTCCTATTCTCGATCCTTCTGGCCCACTCTGCCGCACCGCGCATAAGCTCGACGCCTCGCGGTGGCGGGCCGCGGAATGAATGAAGTCACGGAGGATAAAAAACGTCAACATTTTGTTGACGAAATGATGATGTCGGGCCAGCATATCTTTCGAGAGCACCCAGGGCATCGCCCGAAGGGGGCCGCACAGACCTTTGAGGGGTTCAGATGATCAGCGAAGAATTCCGCCATCGACGGCGGCAGGAGACGCGTGCGCGCAGCGCCGCGAAGGTTCCGGACATAGCCGCTCGCCGCCACCAGCCGGGCTACGGAGGGCGCGCATGATCCGCAAGGCGCTCGATGGGCTCTATCTTCTCTCCGGCATCCTGGCCGGGCTTTTCCTGCTCGCGATCTTCGGCCTGATGATCGCCCTTTCCGCCGGCCGCGAATTCGGCCTCAACGTTCCCGCCGGTGACGATTTCACCGCCTGGTGTATGGCGGCCATGGCCTTTCTCGGCCTTGCCCACACCTTCAAGGCCGGCGACATGATCCGCGTCGGCCTGCTGCTCGAACGGCTCCACGGCCGCTCACGCCAGGCGGCGGAACTGCTGGCCCTCACGATCGGCATCGCCTTTCTCGCCTATTTCGCGAAGAACGCCGTGCAGCTCGCCTATGAATCCATGCTCTTCAAGGACATGTCGCAGGGCGTGATCGCCGTGCCGCTGTGGATTCCCCAGAGCGGTTACGCGGCCGGGCTGGTGATCCTGCTGATCGCCATGCTGGACGAGTTCGTCCATGTGGCCGGCGGCAACCGGCCCCGCTACGAGAAGGAACCCGCCACCTCGCCCGATGAACTGGTCGAGCGCATCGCCGCCGGCGGAGGCGTCTGAGCCATGATGCACCTCGATCTGGCGCAGCTCTCCATCGTGCTGCTGCTGCTTCTCGTCGCGATCCTCGCCAGCGGCGTCTGGATCGCCTTCGGGCTCGGCATCGTCGGGCTCGCCGCGATGGTCCTCACCACCAATGTGCCCATCGGCCAGGTGCTCGCCACCACCGTGTGGAGCGCCACCGCCTCCTGGACGCTCGCCGCCCTGCCGCTGTTCATCTGGATGGGCGAGATCCTGTTCCGAACACGCTTGTCGGAAGAGATGTTCCGCGGCCTTGCGCCGTGGCTGCAATGGCTTCCCGGCCGCCTGCTGCATGTGAACGTGCTCGGCTGCGGCATCTTCGCCGCCGTCTCGGGCTCGTCCGCCGCCACCTGCGCCACCATCGGCAAGATCGCTTTGCCGGAACTGGACAAGCGCGGGTATGACAAGGGCATGAGCATCGGCACGCTGGCCGGCTCGGGCACGCTCGGCCTGCTCATCCCCCCGTCGATTCCGATGGTGGTCTATGCGGTTACGGCCAATGTCTCGGTGCTCCAGGTGTTCCTGGGCGGCTTCCTGCCGGGCCTGCTGGTGATGGCGCTCTACAGCGGCTACATCGTCATCTGGTCGCTGCTGAACCCGTCCAAGTCGCCGCCGCGCGACCCCCCGCTGCCGTTCCGCGAGAAGATGCGCCAGTCGGCGCGCCTGGTGCCGTGCCTGCTGCTGATCGCGGGGGTGTTCCTCTCGCTCATCCTCGGGCTCGCCACGGCAACCGAATGCGCGGCCTGGGGCGTGATGGGCGCGCTTGCCCTCGCCGCCTGGAGCCGCACGCTCACCTGGTCGGCATTCATCCAGAGCGTCATGAGCGCCACCCGATTGTCCTGCATGATCATGCTGATCATAGCCGGCGCGGCCTTCACCACCGCCGCCATGGCCTATACCGGCATCCCGGTGGCGCTGGCGGAATGGGTGCAGGGGCTGAACCTCACCCCGGGCAAGCTCGCCCTGGCCCTGACCGTCATGTACATCATCCTGGGCTGCCTGGTGGACGGCATCTCCATGATCGTGCTGACGGCGGTGATCGTGCTGCCGATGGTGAAGCAGGCGGGTTTCGACCTCGTCTGGTTCGGCGTCTACCTCGTCATCCACGTCGAGATGGCGCAGATTACGCCACCCGTGGGCTTCAACCTGTTCGTGCTCCAGAACATGAGCGGGCGCGACACGCTCTCGGTGGCCAAGGCTGCTTTTCCATTCTTCATTCTGCTCAACGTCGCGGTCATCATCATCACGACCTTCCCCGAGATCGTCCTGGTGCTCCCGCACTGGGCGTTTCCCGGATGATCCATCGCCGTCAAAGCCAACCAGAAGAGGGATACAAAATGGCACGCTTGCGTTTCCTCGCACCGGCGCTCGTCGCCGCCGGCATCGCCACGCTCTCGGCGGCGCCCGCGCTCGCCCAGACCAAGTGGAACCTCCCGTCCGCCTATCCGTCGGACAATTTCCACACCGAGAACATCGCCCAGTTCGCCAAGGACGTGGAAACCCTGTCCGGCGGCAAGCTGCTGATCACGCTGCATCCCAACGCCGTCCTGTTCAAGGCGCCGGAGATCAAGCGCGCGGTGGCGACCGGCCAGGCCCAGGCGGGCGAGGTCATCATGTCGATCCACGAGAACGAGGATCCGATCTTCGGCATCGACGTGGTGCCGTTCCTCGCGACCTCCTACGAAAGCTCGAAGAAGCTCTGGGCGGCCTCGCGCCCGTTCGTCGAGAAAAAGATGGAAGCGCAGGGCCTTATGGTGCTTTACGCGGTGCCCTGGCCGCCGCAGGGCATCTTCTCCAAGAATCCGGTGACCAAGGTCGAGGATCTGAAGGGGGCCAAATGGCGCGCCTATAATGTCGGCACCTCGCGCATCGGCGACATGATCGGCGCCCAGTCCGTCACCGTGCAGCAGGCCGAATTGGCGCAGGCACTCGCCACCGGCGTCGTCACCGCCCTCATCACCTCCGCCGCCACCGGCTATGACGTGAAGATCTGGGAAAGCATCCCCTATTTCTACGACGTCCAGGCCTGGCTGCCGAAGAATATGGTGTTCGTGAACAAGGCCGCGTTCGAGGCGCTCGACAAGCCGACCCAGGAGGCGGTCCTGAAGGCCGCCGCCGCCGCCGAGGAACGCGGCTGGAAGAGCTCCATCGAGAAGAGCAAATGGTATGTCGACCAGCTTCAGGCCAAGGGCATGAAGGTGGAGCCGCCCTCCGCCGAGCTGCGGGCCGGGTTCGAGAAGATCGGCGCCCAGCTCACCGCGGACTGGATCAAGAAGGCCGGCCCGGACGGGGAAGCCGCCCTCGCCGCCTTCAAGAAATGAGCGCGGCGGCGTAGCATGATGCGACCGGCCGGCCTCGGTGGGCCGGCCGAATCGCAGGCGCGGCCGCGCCTTGCCCCCGCGCCCCAAAACTCCGCCCCGGCTTGTCGCGCCGGGGCGTTTCCGCTCGCAAGACCAGCCGGACGCCAAGCCGCATGACCCGACGCCCCGCCTCCTCCGCACCGGCCGGCGAAGCCGATCGCACCATCTCTTCCGGCCCGGTCGGCTCCATCGTCTCCTCGGCGCATCTCGCCGACGGCGCCCTGCCGGCCTTGTCGGAGCTGGAATTCGGCCTCAACATGATCACCCACGGCTATCAGCGCTGGATGGTCCGCTGCATGGCGGCGGCCGGCTTGCCGGACCTGTCGTCGCTGGATGTGCTGGTGCTGCACCATGTGGCCCATCGCGACCGGGCGAAGACCATCGCCGATCTGTGCCTGGTGCTGGATGTGGAAGACACCCACCTCGTCACCTATGCGGCGAAGAAGCTCCAGGCCTTGGGGCTCGTCTCCGGGGGCCGGCGCGGCAAGGAGAAGACCTTGGCGGCGACGGAGAAAGGCCGGCAGGCGTGCCAGCGCTACCGCGAGGTGCGCGAGGCGCTGCTGACGCAAACCGTTGCCGCGACAGGCATCTCGCCGGAAAAACTCTCGGAGGTCGCGGCCCTGCTGCGTACCCTCTCCGGCCATTATGACCAGGCGGCACGGGCCGCCGCGAGCCTCTAGGACCGATCAACCCGCCGCGCCCTGGCAGGCGGCCGCGCCATATATGGATTCGTACGGCGCGAGGACGGGCAAACGGGCCCGGATTGCTGCCCGCGAAAGCCCTGGACGCGTCCGACGTCCAGAAAATGTTTCACGTGAAACAATGGCTTGGCGTAGACGAACAGGGGTTTCGTGGCCCTTCACCGCGCCTTTCCGCCCGATGAAACCGGCATTTCGGAACGTTTCGGCGAAGTTCGGCAAAGAGGGTTTCGCCCGCGCGCCCGGCGCCGGCTACCTCTCGCCCCCCCCCCCCCAGCGCAGCGCCCCAGCCTCAGCGCAGCGCACTTGCCGGAGCGAGGCGGACGCCGCGGCGGGCGCGCAGGCTGCGCTCGGCGAGCGGGCCGAAGGCCAGTCCGAGGGTGGCCCACAGAACCGCCTGGATGCCCAGATTGGCGATCCGGAACTCCCACAGCAGCGCGGCCGAAAACTCCGCCGGCACTTCGTTGATGGTCGGCAGCACCGCCTGCACCAAAGCGATCGCCACCACATAGGCGAGGCCCGCAGCGACGGTGCCGTTCCAGGCGCCATAGCGCGCGGCCAGCCGGCGGGCGAGCAGCACGGCGCCCGCGAGCGCCACCAGCGAAGCCGCCAGCATCAGGAAGAACATCTGGGTGCGGAAGCCGATGGTCGCCCCATCGCCCACCGCCGGCGGATTGGCGGGATATTTCAGCGCCGGAACCAGCACGATGGCCAGGAATCCGCCCAGCGCCAGCAGCACCGCCGTGGCGCGCGGGGACAGCGGACCCACCCGCCCGAGCGCAAACGCGAACACGAGGGCGAAGATGCCACCCATGGCGGCGCCATAGACCACCATCCCCGTCATCAGGCCGAGGCCGGCCTGGGTGGACCGGCTGACGAGTTCTTCCTCGCCGCCGTGGGAATGGCCGGCCGCGGCGGGTTCCGGGGCGGCGGCATGCATATGCGTGCTGCCGTCGGCATGGACATGCGGCGTCGCCGCCGGGGATGCGGGAGCGGCGGCGGGCGCCGGCCCTTCCGCATGCGCTTCCTCGAAGGCGATGGCGCGAGCGACCGCCGGTTCACCGAAGACGCGCGCGAATCCAAAGGAGAGCAGGCCCGCGAGGACGCCGACAAGCATCCCGCGAAGCAGGAGAGACCCAACCATGTGCAAGCCCCCTCAGTGGCAGGGGAAGCCGAGAAGGTGGCGGGCGTCGTGCAGGTATTCGTGCACGTACATGCCGGGAATGAGAGAGGTCGCGCCCTGCTCGGCGCCGACGAAATAGAGCGCCAGCAGCATCAGCAAGCCGCCGAACACCGCCCAGGGGAGCAGCTCGCTGACGGAAATCGTCTGCGCACCGGCTTGGGTGGCGCCTTGGGCGCCGTGGGCGGAACCGGAAAGAAGGGCCTCGGCCATCATCTGTCTCCTGGGATTGCGCGTCCCGAAATCGAACGAAACCCTGCGGGCCGGGTCTGACTTGCGGCAGAGCCGGAATGGCTTGCCGCTTACAGTGGCGCGACCGTGTCGGATTCTCACCGACTTCCTCACCCGCAGCGAAGCATCGACACTATTGGCGTGCGGCCGGTTATGTCAAACAAACAATGTGGCAAACCGGGACCTTCCGGCGCGCCGGCCGCCGTTCCCTGTCCCCGCCCGATGCCGCGAGGTTGCCCCGTCGCCATGGCCAATCGCCTGACGCTGATCTGCCACGGTGCGACCGCCGCCATGCGGGCCGGCGCCTTTGCGCGCGACGAACCGCTGGAGCCGCGGGCCCTCGCGCGCACACAAAGCTGGCGCGGCCGGCTGCGGCGGCCGGATCGCGTGCTCGCCTCGCCGGCCCTGCGCGCCCGCGAGACCGCGCAGGCCCTGGGCTGGGAGGCCGAGGCCGATGGGGATCTGCGGGACTGGGAGTGTGGGCATTGGGCCGGCCTCACCTTCGCCGAGGTGGACTCCGCCTATCCCGGCGCGCTCGCCCTGTGGCGCGGCGCGCCGGGGGCCGCTCCCCATGGCGGCGAATCGCTCGAGGCCCTGCTGGCCCGCATGGGAGAATGGCTCGACGCCCAGCGCGGGGGCCATGGCCATCTGATCGCGTGCACCCACGCCGCACCGATCCGCGCCGTGCTGGTGCGCCTGCTCGATGCCCCGGCAGCGGCCTTCTGGCAGATCGACATCGCCCCGCTGAGCCTGACCGACCTGCGCACCGACGGACGGCGCTGGACCCTGCGCACCCTGGGCCAGCCTTTGGACGAGGCGCCCGACGCCTGACGCGCCGCGATGGGGAAAGATGCCGGAGCGGGCGGCACACCGGGCGGGAAGGCCCGCGAGCGACACGCGCCACGCGGTCCCTCCCGCGCGGCGCAATGACATGCCGCGCGCCCCGGCAAGGCGGGGAGGAAAGAGGAAAAAGAACACCCAAGGGCCGGCGGCGCCGCAAACCCGGCGCCGCCGGACTATTTCGGCCTGATCGGATCGGGTCCTCGCATCAGCCGGCCTTCTTGAACTTGGCCGCCTCTTCCGAACCGCCGGTGGCATTGCCGGCGCTGTAGGAATGAGCCCCCACGCCGGCGAGCTTGCCGCCGTCCACGATCAGATATTCGTCGCGGATCGGCCGGCCCTCGAAATAGCATTCCAGGATCTCGCGCGTGCCCGCCGCATAGCGCGTCTGGGCGGAGAGCGAGGTGCCGGAGATGTGGGGCGTCATGCCGTGGTGCGGCATGGTCCGCCAGGGGTGGTCCTGCGGCGCCGGCTGCGGGAACCACACGTCGCCCGCATAGCCGGCGAGCTGGCCGCCTTCGAGCGCGCGCACGATGGCGTCGCGGTCGCACAGTTTTCCGCGCGCCGTGTTGACCAGATAGGCGCCGCGCTTGAACAGCTTCAGCGTCTCCTCATTGATCATGTGCTCGGTCTCGGGATGCAGCGGGCAGTTCAGCGTGACCACGTCGCACACGCCGTACATCTTCTCGCGGCTGGCATGCCAGGTGAGGTTCAGCTCGGCCTCCACCTCGGCCGGCAGGCGGTGGCGGTCGGTATAATGCAGGTGCATGTCGAACGGCTTGAGGCGCCGCAGCACCGCAAGGCCGATGCGGCCGGCGGCCACCGTGCCCACATGCATGCCTTCCACGTCATAGGAGCGCGCGACGCAATCGGCGATGTTCCAGCCGCCCTTGCGCACCCAGTCGTGGGAGGGGAGATAATTGCGCACGAGGCCGAGGATCATCATCACCACGTGCTCGGCGACGCTGATGGAATTGCAATAGGTGACCTCGGCGACCGTGACCTTGGCGTCGATGGCGGCTTGCAGGTCCACATGGTCGGAGCCGATGCCGGCGGTGAGAGCCAGCTTCAGCTTGGGCGCCTTGGCGATGCGCTCTTTGGTGAGATAGGCCGGCCAGAAGGGCTGGGAGATCACCACCTCGGCGTCGTGCAGCTCGCGTTCCAGCACGCTGTCGGGGCCGTCCTTGGAGGAGGTCACGACCAGGGTGTGGCCGAGGGATTCCAGATATTTGCGCAGGCCGAGCTCGCCCGAGACGCTGCCCAGCATGGTGCCGGGCTGGAAATCGACGGCCTTCGGGGTCGGCAGGGTCTGGCCGCCGGGATAATGGTCGATCTTGGGAAGATCGTCGCGGGCATAGCTCTTGGGATAGCCGTCGACGGGATCGTCGTAGAGAACGCAGACAATTTTGGCCATGGTTTCCTCCTGAAGGCAGGCCGGAGCGTTCGCCGCGAAGGCGTTCGGCATGCCGGATCTTTGGCTGGGGGCGGAGCAGCCGCACGCCTGAGGCCATGCGGCCTGCTCCGCGTCCGGGGCGGCGCGCTTTGGCGCGCGAAGCCGCTCCGACCTGTTCAGTGAAAACCGGTGGACCGCGCGCGTCCAATCGATTGGGCGCAAGAATTCATAGGCGAAGGCAATGATGGAGCAATTCCAGCAACCGCCCCCTGCCGGCGCGCCGTGCGCGCCTCAGAGCGTGCGGACCGCGCCTTGGACGAAGCCGCGCGCAATCCGCAGGAAGGCATCGGCCACCGGCGGCTTGGGGTCGCGGCCGGTGGCGACGAGGCCCACGGCCTCGGTGCGGACCGGATCCACCAAGGGCAGCGCGCGCACGCCCTCGATGCGCCCGAAGCTGGACACATGGGTCTGCGGCACGATGCTCGCCCACGCCCCGGAGGCGACCTGCGACCAGATGCCGAAGAAGGAATTGGCCTCGATGCGGGCGCGCGAGGCGACGCCGGCTTCCGCCAGCACGCGGTCGATGATGCGGCGGTTCTGCATGTCGGGCGTCAGCAGGCAGAGCGGGCTTTGCGCCGCCTCGCGCCAGCTGATCGTATCGCGGCCGGCAAAGCCGCCGGGCTGCGCGGTGACGAAGACATAGGCTTCCTCATAGAGCGCGAACCCGCTCACCCGGCTCAACGGCTCGGTGTCGAGATAGGTCACGCCCACATCGAGGTCGAGATCGTCCAGCCCGCGCTGGATCGCCACCGAGCTCAGCGAGTGGATCTGCACCCGCACGTCCGGATGCCGCGCGCAGAACGCGTTCACGAGGGGCGGGATCGCCGGCAAGGTGGCGGGCACGGCGCCGATGCGCAATTGCCCCGCGAGGCCGGCGCCGCGGCCGGACAATTCCTGCCTCAGCCCGTCATAATCGGCGACGATCCGCTGCGCCCACACGAGGATGCGCTCGCCCTCGGCGGTGAGCCCCAGGAACCTGTGGCCGCGCACCACCAGCGGCTGGCCCAGTTCCTCCTCCAGCTTGCGCAGGCCGGCCGACAAGGTGGGCTGGGACACGTTGCAGGCTTCCGCCGCCCGGCCGAAATGCCGCTCGCGGGCAACCGCCAGGAGATAATGCAGCTGACGGACGAACATCGGGAAAACCCTCTTCCAACGCGGGCCGGCCGTGGGTGCGATGAAGCCGCCGCCCGCCCCCGCACGAACGCCCCCGCCAAGGGCGCGGCCGGAGGGAACGGGAGCCGCCCGCGGCGGCTCCCGTCACCGATCAATGGACGGCGATCATCACATCCGACGCCTTGATGATGGCGGCGGCATCCTGGCCGACTTCGAGCTTCAGCTCGTCCACCGCCTCATTGGTGATGGAGGCGGTCACGGTCGCGCCGCCGCCGAGGTCGAGGCGCACGTGGGACGTGGTCGCGCCCTTGGTGATTTCCAGGATCTTGCCCTTCAAGACATTCCGCGCACTGATCTTCATGATCACCCTCCAAAGATGGCGCGGAGCCCGGTGGGTTCCAGCCCGCCACGCCTCACATCGACATAGTTTAGAAAATATATCGCTAGCGAAAATCGTCGCGGCGTTATATTTCAAAATATATCGCGCTGCACCAAGGCACCGCATTCGGAGAGGGAAAATGAATCTGGCCCGCCGCACCTGGCTGAAGATCGCATGCGTCGCCCTGAGCGGCGCCTGGCTCGGCACCGTTCCCCTGGCCGGAATCGCCCACGCCCAGTCCGAGCCGGTCACCATCTTCGCCGCCGCCAGCCTGAAGAACGCCCTCGATGCGGTGGCCGCCGACTGGCAGAAGGAAACCGGCAAGACCACGCGCATCTCCTATGCCGCCTCCTCCGGGCTCGCCAAGCAGATCGAGGCCGGCGCGCCGGCGGATATCTTCATCTCCGCCGATCTCGACTGGATGGACTATGCGGCCAGCCGCAAGCTGATCCAGGACGGAAGCCGGTTCAACTTTCTCGGCAATCGCCTGGTGCTGATCGCCCCCAAGGACAATGCCAAGCCGGTCGAGATCAAGAAGGGCTTCGACCTCGCCGGCCTGCTGAAGGGCGGGCGCCTCGCCATGGGGTCGGTGGACAGCGTGCCCGCCGGCAAATACGGCAAGGCGGCGCTGACCTATCTCGATGTGTGGCCCTCCGTGGAGAGCAAGGTCGCGGGCGCGGAAAGCGTGCGGGCCGCCATGCTGCTGGTCTCGCGCGGCGAAGCGCCCTACGGCATCGTCTACCAGACCGACGCCGCCGCCGACCCGAGCGTCGCCATCGTCGGCACCTTCCCGGAAGACAGCCACCCGCGGATCATCTATCCGGCGGCGCTGGTCGCGGGCTCGAAGAACCCGGACGCGGCCGCCTTTCTCGCCTTCATGCGCTCGGCCAAGGAACAGCCGGCATTTGAGAAGCAGGGCTTCACCATCCTAAAGTGAGGGGAATGGCGCGCGCGCCGTCCCACCTCCGCCTTTACGGAAGACCTGCGTGGATTTCCTGCCTCTCAGCGCCGATGAATGGACCGCGGTCGTTCTCACCTTGCGCATCGCCACCGTGGCGATGCTGGCCAGCCTGCCCTTCGGCATATTGATGGCGCTCGCGCTCGCGCGCGGCCGCTTCTGGGGCAAATCGGTGCTGAACGGTATCGTCCACCTGCCCCTGGTGCTGCCGCCGGTGGTGACCGGCTTCATCCTGCTGCTGCTGTTCGGCCGGCGCGGCCCGATCGGCGCCTTTCTCGATGCGCATTTCGGCATCGTCTTCTCGTTCCGCTGGACCGGGGCGGCGCTGGCCTGCGCGGTGATGGGCTTTCCCCTCATGGTGCGCACCATCCGCCTCTCCATCGAGGCCGTGGACCGCAAGCTGGAGGACGCCGCCGGCACGCTCGGCGCGAGCCCCGTCTGGGTGTTCCTGACCGTGACGCTGCCGCTGATCCTGCCGGGCGTGATCGCCGGCATGATCCTCTCGTTCGCCAAAGCCATGGGCGAGTTCGGCGCCACCATCACCTTCGTCTCGAACATTCCCGGCGAGACGCAGACCCTTTCGGCCGCCATCTACAGCTTCACCCAGGTGCCGGGCGGCGATGCCGGGGCGCTGCGCCTGACGCTGATTTCCGTGGCCATCTCCATGGCGGCGCTGATCGCCTCGGAAATCCTCGCCCGCCTGGCCGGCCAGAAGGCGGACCTGCGATGACGCTGCTGGTCGAAGCCAAGCTGAAGCTGGGCGACTTCACCCTCGACGCGCGCTTTGCCTCCCATGCCGGGGTCACCGCTCTGTTCGGGCCGTCGGGCTCGGGCAAATCCACCCTCGTCAACATCATCGGCGGGCTGATCCGGCCCGATGCCGGACGGGTGGTGTTCGACGACGTGGTGCTGGTCGATACCGAACGCGGCATCTATGTGCCGAAGCACAAGCGGCGCTTCGGCTATGTGTTCCAGGAAGCGCGGCTGTTCCCGCATCTCTCGGTGCGGCGCAACCTGCTGTTCGGCCGCTGGTTCGCGCCGGCCGCCCTGCGCCAGGGCAACCTCACGCAGGTGGTGGACCTGCTCGGCATCGGCCACCTGCTGGACCGGCGGCCCGACGCCCTGTCCGGCGGCGAGAAGCAGCGCGTGGCCATCGGCCGGGCGCTGCTGTCCGAACCGCGCCTGCTGCTGATGGACGAACCGCTCGCCGCGCTCGACGAGGCGCGCAAGGCCGAGATCCTGCCCTATCTGGAGCGGCTGCGGGACGAGACCCACATTCCCATCGTCTATGTCAGCCATTCCCTGGCCGAGGTCTCGCGCCTCGCCTCCACCATCGTGGTGCTGGTGGAGGGGCGCGCGGTGGCCATCGGCTCGGCCGACCAGGTGCTGACCCAGCCGGATCTCGTGGCGGCCACCGGGCGGGCGGAGAGCGGGGCGGTGATCGAGGCCAGGATCGCCGCCCACGATCCCGTGCACCGGATGACGGTGCTGGACACCGGCAGCGGGCAGATGCGGGTGCCGCTCTGCGACCAGCCTCCCGGCGCCAGCGTGCGGGTGCGCATTCCCGCCCGCGACGTGATGATCGCGCTCACGCCGCCCCAAGGGCTCAGCGCGCTGAACGTGCTCGAAGGAAAAATCGCGGAAATCGGCCAGCCGGCCGACGGCATGGTCGACATCCGCCTGGTGTGCGGCGGGCAATCCCTGCTGGCGCGGCTGACCACCTTCTCGCGCGAGATGCTCGGCCTTCAGCCGGGCATGGGGGTGTTCGCCGTGGTCAAGTCCGTGGCGCTGGCGGAGCGTTAGGGCAAGGCGCGTCCTCGCCCGCCCCATCCGCGCCCGCCCCGTCCGCGCCCGCCCCATCCTCGGAGCTCCCCGCCTCCTCGGCCGGCGGCACATAGCGCGCTTCGAGCCAGGAGATATCCTCGGCCATCGCGTCGCGCGCCTTCGCCTCCATGCCGCGGAACCGGACGATCAGCTCTTCTCCGAATGCGGTGAGCGCGGCGCCACCGCCCCCACCGCCCCCGCGCTTGGATTCCACCACGGGCGTCGCGAACATGCGGTTCATCGCCGCCACCAGCATCCAGGCCCGGCGATAGGACAGGCCCATGGCCCGCCCGGCACTGGTGATCGAGCCTTCGGCGCGAATCTGTTCCAGCAATTCGATCTTGCCACGCCCCAGACGATCCTCGGGGGGGAAGTCGATCCGCATGATGAGCTTCGGCATGTGCGGCGGTCTCGCGCGGTTTTTGCGGTCTCGCGCCCCCTCCCTGCCCCACCGGATGCAGGGGCGATGCGCGTCGCCGGACGGATGATGAAGCGCTTATCTCGTCCGAACGAGGGCGCCTTTCAGGGGTGGGGAGGGACGGCGGCGGGGCGTTCTGGTGGTCATTGGCCAAACCGGTGGAGGACGTGTCGCCGGTCGCGCACCCGCGGTCCCGGTCACGGTGGGGACGCATACCAAAAATCCGGGCGCTTTTATATATGCTGATTTCGTCGTCCGAAAACTGGAAACCACCCGAACAAATTAAGTGGTTTCAAAATATTATACTTATACCTCCCGATTATTCCGTCATCCTCAAAACACACACATCTCATCCTTCCAAAACTAGAAAAGCATTTTGCGCAGTAAAATCTTCAAACATGCTCTCGCCGCACAGAATAGCGCCGACCGACCGCGCAAACAGGCGCCTTTCGTCTCCGATCTGCGGGGCATCGCCGCGTTTTGCCTTCGCACGGACACCGCGCAGCGTTTGCAAGCAGCCCGGTCCGGTCGCAGCCCGTTGAGAGACGACGGCCGCATCCGGTCCATGTAAATTAAATTGATAAATTTAGTAGCAAATAGGTTGACCGCTGCTTTTCCTTCGGACAGTGTTCCAGGCGTACCCGGAAGGCGCGGCGTCACCGCCCCCTTCCGTCCCCTGGAGCCCGCACTGGCCAGATGATTTCGCTCTGGCCAGCCGCGCTCTGAAGCGACCGGCCCACGCGAGGCGCAGATGACGTTGATCCATCCGCCCATCCGCCTGTGTACGAAGGGCAGCGCGCGGCTGTGAGCCGCCCGCTGTCCGCTGCCGCTCGCCCCTTTCTCCCCCATCGCTTCCAGGAAGGCGTCGGCCCTGCCGACGAACGCATCCTTATGCCTGTCGCCATCCTTGTGCCCGTCCGCCGCGGCGCAGACGCATGAGCCAAAGCAGCCCCGGCTTTCCCGGCCCTGCCCGCCGGCCCTCGCCCATCCGCATCCCGAAGGAGGCGGCCGCGGCCCGGCGCAGCGTCCCCGTCTATCCCGCAAATCGCCCGATCCGCTTGACCGGAGCCCGTCCATGATCAGCAAACGCCAATTCCTCGCCGGCTCGGCAGGCGCAGCCGCGCTCGCCCTTGGCCTCCGCGGCGCCTGCGCTCAATCGGCAAGCCCGCCGAAGGAGTTCAGCGTCGGCTACCAGAAGTCGAGCGGCATCCTCGTGGCCGCCCGCCAGCAGCAGACGTTGGAAAAGCGCCTGAAGGCGCTCGGGGTCGAGAACGTGCGCTGGGTCGAATTCCAGTTCGGCCCGCCGCTGCTGGAGGCGCTCAGCGCCGGCGCGGTGGACATCGGCACGGTGGGCGACACGCCGCCGATCTTCGCCCAGGCCGCGGGAGCGAACCTGGTCTATGTGGCAAGCGCGCCCGCCACCCAGTCCGCGACCCTGGTGCCGAAGACCTCGCCCATCACCTCCGTGGCGCAGCTGAAGGGCAAGAAGGTCGCCATCGCCAAGGGCTCCTCGGCGCACAATTTCACCGTGCAGGCGCTGAAGCGGGTCGGCCTCTCGTTCGCCGATATCGAGCCAGTCTATCTGCCGCCGGCGGATGCGGTCGCCGCCTTCTCCTCGGGTCGGGTGGATGCCTGGAGCGTGTGGGATCCCTATTACGCCATCGCCGAGACCCGCCACGGGGCGCGCGCCATCGTCACCACCGACGACGGGCTCGCCAGCCACACCTTCTATCTCGCCAACCGCACCACCGCGAATGTGTACCCCGCCGTGCTCCAGGCCGCCCTCGACGAATTGCGGCAGGTGACCGCCTGGGCCGCCGCGCATCGCGACGAGCTCGCCGCGCTGACCGCCCAGGTCACCGGTGTCGAACTGGAGGTGCAGAAGATCGCCACCGCCCGCTATCCCATCCAGCTCAACACGATCAGCGAGAAGATCGTGCGCCAGCAGCAGGAGATCGCGGACACCTTCTTCGCCCTTGGCCTGATCCCCAGGCAAATCGCCGTGTCCGACATCGTCTGGTCGGCCGCACGCTCCTGAGCCATTCCACGAGGATAGTGTCATGATCCCGATTTCCCGCCTCGCAGGCGCTCTGGCGCTGGCGCTCACCGTCGCCGGCTTCTCGCCGGTCCAGGCCGAGGAGACCGCGCCGAAGGAATTCCGCGTCGGCTTCCAGAAGGCCGGCCTGCCGGTCATCACCCGCCAGCAGCAACTGATCGAGAAAGCCCTGGCCCCCGAGGGGGTCAGCGTGCGCTGGGTGGAATTTCCCTCCGGCCCGCCGCTCCTGGAGGCCCTGAATGCGGGCGCCGTGGACGTGGGCTGGACCGGCGATGCCCCACCCATCTTCGCCCAGGCGGCCGGCGCCAACCTCGTCTATGTGGCGGCGCTCCCCTCCAACGGCGCCGGGGAGGCGATCCTCGTTCCGGCCGACAGCCCGGTGCGCGCGGTGGCCGAGCTGAAGGGCAAGAAGGTGGGCGTCACCAAGGGCTCCAGCGCACAGAACCTGCTTGTGGCCGCGCTCGAGCGGGCCGGCGTCGCCTATTCCGACATCACGCCGGTCTATCTCAGCCCGGCCGATGCCGCCGCCGCCTTCGCCAGCGGCAAGATCGACGCCTGGTCGATCTGGGATCCGTTCTTCGCCATCGCGGAACAGCGCCACGCCCCGCGCGTGCTGACCACGACGAAGGACGAGTTGCAGGTCAATACCTATTTCCTCGCCAACAAGAGCTTCGCCGCCGCCCATCCCTCCCTCGTCCTCAAGGCGGAAGAGGCCCTGAAGCAGAGCGCCCAATGGGCCGATGCCCATCGCCCCGAGGTGGCCAAGGTGCTCGCCGAGGTGACCGGCGTCGATATCGCCGCCCAGACCCGCGCCGCCGACCGCCAGGTGTTCGGCGTCTATCCGCTCACCGACGCGGTGATCGCCGGACAGCAGCAGACCGCGGACCGCTTCTTCAAGCTCGGCCTCATCCCCCGCGCCATCGTCGTCAAGGACGCGGTGTGGGTGCGCCCGCAGAGCTGAGCCCACCCTCGATCCCATTGAAGGAGGCCGCCATGGCCCATGATCCGCTCAATTTCTTCTGGTTCATCCCCACCCACGGCGACGGCGCCTATCTCGGCTCCGAGACCCGCCAGCGCCCGCCGGACTTCGGCTATTTCAAGCAGATCGCCCAGGCGGTGGACCGGCTCGGCTTTCCGGGCGTGCTGCTGCCCACCGGCCAGAGCTGCGAGGACAGCTGGATCACCGCCGCGGGCCTTGCCGCGGTGACCGAGCGGCTGAAGTTCCTGGTCGCCCTGCGGCCGGGCGTGACCACCCCCGCCTTCGCCGCGCGCCAGACCGCCGCCCTCGACCGGGCGAGCAACGGGCGGCTCCTGCTCAATGTGGTGGTGGGCGGCAACCCCACCGAACTGGCGGGCGACGGCCTCTTCCTCGGCCATGACGAGCGATATGCCCAGGCGGCCGAATTCCTCGAGATCTGGGAACGGCTGGTGTCCGGCGAGACGGTGACATTCGACGGCCGCTACTACCGCATCGAGAACGGGCGGCTCGATTTCGCGACGGTGCAGCGGCCCCGCCCGCCGCTTTATTTCGGCGGCTCCTCCGAGGCTGGCCAGGACCTGGCGGTGAACCAGACCGACCTCTATCTCACCTGGGGCGAGCCGCCCGCCGGCGTGAAGGAGAAGATCGCCCAGGTGCGCAAGAAGGCCGCGGCCGCCGGACGCGCCGTGCGCTTCGGCATCCGCCTGCATTTCATCGTGCGCGAGACCGAGGACGAGGCGTGGGCCGCCGCCGACAGGCTCATCAGCCGGATCTCGGACGAGCAGATCGCCCGCGCCCAGCAGCGCTTCGAGACCGAGATGGATTCGGTGGGCCAGCGCCGCATGGCCGCGCTCCACGGCGGGCGGCGCGACCGGCTCGTGGTCTCGCCGAACCTGTGGGCGGGCGTCGGCCTCGTGCGCTCCGGCGCCGGCACGGCGCTGGTCGGAACGCCCGAGCAGGTGGCCGCGCGCCTCGCCGAATATCAGGACCTCGGCATCGATACGGTCATCGGCTCCGGCTACCCGCATCTGGAGGAGGCCTATCGCGTGGCGGAGCTGCTGTTCCCCGCGCTCGGGCTCGGCCGGTCCGCCGCCTTCAACCGCAATGTGGCGAACGAGTTCGCGGTGGGCGCGCACGGCGGCTCGCGCCTGAAAGTGGCGTCATGAGCGCCCTGAAACGCTTCTCCCGGCAGGGGGTCGGGTGGCTCCTCCCGGTCCTCCTCCTGGTGGGCTGGGAGGTGGCGGCGCGGCTCGGGGAGATCCCGAAGAACGTGCTGCCGGCCCCGTCGGACGTGGGCGCCGCGCTCTGGAAGCTCACCGCCTCGGGCGAGATCTTCCGGCACATCTATGTGTCCGCGTGGCGGGCCCTGACGGGCTTTGCCCTCGGCGGAGCCATCGGCTTCGCGCTGGGGCTCGCCAACGGCCTGTCCGGCGCGAGCCGGGCGTTCTCGGACACGACGCTGCAGATGGTGCGCAACATTCCCCATCTGGCGCTCATCCCGCTGGTGATCCTGTGGTTCGGCATCGACGAGGAAGCCAAGCTCTTCCTGGTCGCGCTGGGCGTGTTCTTTCCCATCTACATCAACACGCTGCACGGCATCCGCACGGTGGACCCGCAGCTGATCGAGATGGGGCGCATCTACGGCATGTCGCGGGGCGAGCTGTTCACGCGGGTGATCCTGCCCGGGGCGCTGCCCTCCATCTTTGTCGGCGTGCGCTATGCGCTCGGCATCATGTGGCTCACGCTGATCGTGGCGGAGACCATCTCGGCTTCGTCCGGCCTCGGCTACATGGCCATGCAGGCCCGCGAATTCCTCCTGATCGACGTGGTGGTGCTGTCGATCCTGATCTACGCGCTGCTCGGGAAGCTGGCGGACAGCGCCGCCCGCCTCCTGGAGCGCGTGTTCCTTCAGTGGCACCCCGCATTCCAACTCCAGTGAGGCACCCCCCATGACCATGGCCGTACGAAACGCCGATGCGGCACTCAGGCCCGGCGTCCGCTTCGAAGGCGCCCCCTTCCCCAATCCCTTCCTTCCGGATGCGAGCGCGGACGCGCGGGGCGCCACGGCCCCGCAGGTCGCCGCCCAGGGCGGGGCGGCCTTCACCTTGAAGGGCGTGAATAAGGCCTTCGGCTCCAAGCCGGTGCTCCAGGACATCGACCTCAGCGTGAAGGCGGGCGAGTTCGTGGCGGTGATCGGCAAGAGCGGCTGCGGCAAGAGCACGCTGCTGCGGCTCCTGACCGGCCTCGACGCGCCCACCGCCGGGACCATCACCTTCGGCGACGGCGTGCCGCGGACCGGCGCGCGCCTCACCCGCGTCATGTTCCAGGAGCCGCGCCTTCTGCCCTGGGCCCGCGTGGCGGCGAACGTGGAAGTGGGGCTCTCCCACCTCAGGGACAAGGCCGCGCGGCGCGCGAGCGCCCTCGCCTTGCTCTCCGACGTGGGCCTTGCGGACCGGGCCGGCGAATGGCCGGCGGTGCTCTCCGGCGGCCAGCGCCAGCGCGTCGCGCTCGCCCGTGCCCTGGCGAGCCGGCCGGGCATTCTCGCGCTGGATGAACCGCTCGGCGCGCTCGACGCGCTCACCCGCATCGAAATGCAGTTCCTGCTTGAGCGCATCTGGCGCCAGCAGGGCTTCACCGCCGTGCTGGTCACGCACGATGTGTCGGAGGCGGTGGCCCTGGCGGACCGGGTGGTGCTCATCGAGGAGGGGCGGATCGCCCTCGACGTGGAAGTGGCGATCGCGCGCCCGCGCCGCCGCGGCGCGCCGGAACTGGCCGAGCTGGAAGGGCGCATCCTGGAGCGGCTGCTGGGCGGCGGGGCCTGAGCCGGGGCGCGGGGGTGGGGGTGGGGGTGAGACACCGCCCCCTCTCCACGCCGTCCGGCCGGACGGCAAGCATCCGGCCGCGCTGCGGACGATCAATCGGCGAGGGGCAGCGGCGCGTCCCGGCTCACGAGGTTCGCGTCCCGCAGCTCGCGCCAGAAGGCGCCGGGGATCACTTCCTGGAGCGCCGCGCGATCCTCGGCGATCCGGCTTGGCCGGCTGGCGCCCGGGATCACGGCCGCGACCGCCGGATTGGCCAGCGAGAACTGGAGCCCGGCCGCCTTCATGCTGATGCCATAGCGGTCGGCGATGGCCTTGATGCGCTCAACCTTGGCGAGGATGGCCGGCGGTGCGGGCGCATATTCGAAGTTCGGCCCGCCCACCAGCGCACCCGAGCTGTAGGGACCGCCGACCACGATGCCGAGCCCCCGCTCGGCGACCATCGGCATCACCCGCTGGAGGGCGCGGTCATGGTCGAGCAGCGTGTAGCGCCCGGCGAGCAGGAAGCCGTCCGGCCGGGGTTCATCCAGGGCCAGCAGAAGCTCGATCGGCTCGACGCGGTTGACGCCGAGGCCCCAGGCCTTGATGACGCCTTCGTCCCGCAGGCGATCCAGGACCTTGAACGCGCCCTTGCGCGCGCTCTCGAACATGGCGAGCCACGTGTCGCCAAAGAAATCCTGCGCCACGTCGTGGACAAAGGCGATTTCGATGCGATCGGTCTTGAGGCGCTTCAGGCTGTCCGCGATGGAGCGCAGCGTCGCGTCCTCCGAATAATCGTTCACGATCGTATTCGGGCGACCGTGCTTGAAGACGTCGCCCTTCTCGCCGAGATCGCGGGCGCTGACGTCCTCGACCTCGTCTAGGATGATGCGGCCGACCTTGGTGCTGATGACGTATTCGTCGCGCGGCTTGCCGGCGAGCGCCTCGCCCATGCGGATCTCCGCAAGGCCCGCGCCGTAGAAGGGCGCATTGTCGAAATAGCGGATGCCGTCGGTCCAGGCGGCCTCCACCGTCGCCAGCGCCTCCTGCTCGGGAATGTCGCGGAACATGTTGCCCAGCGGAGCGGCGCCAAAGCCCAGCTTGCCGGGAAGAATATCTCTGAGTGCCATCGTCTGATCCTCGTGAGGGCTTTCGCTTCAGCTGTTTCACGCCATGGAGGAACGGTCCAGCCCCGCGAGGAAACGCGCGGCCGGGGCATGGGGGCGGCAGGGCGACGCCCCCTCCCGAGAGGGGGCCGCGCGCGGCGGCGAAAGCCAGAGCTTGCCAGGGGCGCCGAGTGTCGGCAATCTCCGCACCGCAAGACGCCCGGCGGGGGCGTGCCGGAGTATTTCGCCGGGCGGATGGGAATTTCGCCGGGCAGACGGGAATTTCTGCCCGGCACACGGACATGGGACACGACGAAATCATGATCATGCACGATCGGAATGCCGGTGCCGGCAAGACGAACGAGGCCGCCCTGATCGCGCCTCGGGCGGGACATCTCAACCGCCGCTCGTTTCTGGCGGGCTCGGCCGCGACGTTCGGCGCGCTGGCCCTCGCCGGTTGCGCCTCTTCCGACTATATGAGCCTCGCCGAGGCGCAGAAGGTCTACGGGCCGGTGCCGACGGAGAAATTCCCGATCCCGGCGGTGGATGTCAGCAAGGTCAATCCGAAATATTTCCGCAAGACCGTTCCCTACGAGACCAAGGAAGCGGTCGGCACGATCATCGTCGATCCCAGCAATTACTATGTCTACCGCATCGAGGACGAGGGCAAGGCCACCCGCTATGGGGCGAATGTCGGCCGCGCCGGGTTCCTGTGGAGCGGCGACGCCTATGTCGGGCGCAAGAGCGAATGGGCGACCTGGACGCCGCCCAAGGAGATGATCAAGCGCCAGCCCGAGGCGGCCAAATGGGCCAACGGCATGCCGGGCGGCCTCGACAATCCGCTCGGCGCGCGCACGCTGCATCTCTACCAGAACGGCGTCTACACGCTTTACACGATCTATGCCTCCAGCGATCCCGAGTCGATCGGCTCGGGCGTGACGAGCGGCTGCGTGGGCCTGCTCAGCCAGGACATGATCGATCTGTACGACCGCACGCCGGTCAAGACGAAGGTGGTCGTCCTGGCCGCCTAGGTCGGATCGACATTCCTAGCCCGGCGCCCTTTCAAGAGCATTGGCGCCCTTGCAAGCGCTATCGTCATGCACGGGCTTGGCCCGTGATCCACGCGGATCCGATGGCATCGGCGTTTCAAGGTCCGCGCGAGTGGCCCGGCGTGGAGGGCCGGCACAGGCCCGGCCATGACGACCGGTGAAAGAACGACAAAAGCACGCACCTGCTGCCTGGCGCCTCGACGATAAACCGGGCCGCTGGGTGTCGATCGGCCCTTGCCCTGCGGGGCGGGCGTATCTGGACACGGGGGCTGGACACGGGGCTTGCCCGGGCGGCGGGCTCATGACGCTTGTTGGAGCGTGCCGGTTCGCCTGCGGGCCTCAGCACGCGCCGAGAGCTGGGTGAGCGCTCCGGATTCCTGAGAAAGACCTGGGAATCGAATGGAGCGGGCGATGGGAATCGAACCCACGACATACAGCTTGGGAAGCTGTCGTTCTACCACTGAACTACGCCCGCAACGCCGCAAGGATCAACCGGGTCCTTGAGGAAATAGGCCTGAGAAAAACAGCGCCGACCCCGATCGCGAAGCGCGGCGCGGGCTTCATCCTTTAGCAAAGGCCGCCCGTCCCTGTCCATCCCCCGGCATCGGTGCGCGGAAGCCGGGCGGAATGCGTGCAGGCGCGGAGAAAATTTAACCAAGGGATGCAATAGAAGGAGCGGGAGGTCCGTTTGGCCGGTCGACATCGACCGCCGCACGGGCAGGATATCGGACGGAAACTCAGCTGCGGGTCGGATGCCTGAGGCATCGGCACCTGCAACTGCCGGGGGGACGTGGAGATGAGGTCCACCATTGCAGGGATGGGACCACGGGAAACCGATCGGCCGGGGTCTGATACGCACGCCGAAACGGCCCTCGCAGGTCGATTCGCCGCGCCGCAAGGGAATAATCTCCGCCACCGGTATTCTGGTAAGTTTGATTCTCCTTGCGCTCTAGCTATCCACAGGATATCCAACACTTTCCTGTCCATAGTCCTAAAAGCAGAACGCGGCGTCCGGGGTTGTCGGTGGGGGATTTCAAACACCCATCTTCCAGTGCAGCCGAGCCGATACGAGAAGACGCCCCGCACAATTCCTTTTCGAGACACGACGATGATTAAGCATACGGGTCATTTGCGGGTCCTGCTTGCCATCGCGGCGATGGCTCCGGCCTATGCCGCGACGGGTGCGCGCGCCCAGAGCCAGCCCCTGCCGGCCCGCAGTGTCCCATCCCCGGCCCAGACGGCCCAGGTCCAGACGGCCCAGGCCCAGACGGGACAAGCCCAGACGGCGCAGGCCCAGACCGGGCAGCCCCCCGCGGGACAGGCGCAATCGCCGCAAGCCCAGCCGGTCGCCGGTCCCGCACCCCAGGCCGCGCCGGCTCCGGAAACCCCGACGGCGGCGCTCGCCCGCCTCGCCAGCGACCGCGCGATCACCGTCAGCTTGAACCTGGAAGACCTCGGCATCGACCGGCCCATCTCCCTGTGGGGCATGGACGCGCGGCGTGAGATCTTCCTGCCCGTGCCCGCCGGCGTGCGCATCCGTGATGCCCAGATCAAGCTCGACGGACGCTATCTGCGCGGCGACGGCGGCCATACCACCTATGTGGTCTCGGTGGACGGCACCCCGCAATTCTCGCGTCCGGTGGAGGGCGACAAGGGCATCGTCTCGGAAATCCTGCCGATTTCCGGCGACATCCGCCCGACCGGCTTCGTCAATCTGAACCTCGCCTGGTCGTCGGTCATCTCCCAGGAATTGTGCGGCGACGAGCGCTCCATCGGCAATATCCTGGAATTCAATCCGGCCACACGGTTCACTTATACCTATAACGCCTCGGACATCCGCGACCTCGCCACCGCCTGGAGCGCGCTGCCGCCCCGCCCGGTGATCCTGATCCCGCCGGGCGAACTCTCCAAGGCGACCTATGACGCCGCATGGCGCATCGGCACCGTGCTCCAGCAGGCCGGCAAGCTGCCGCGCATCGCCGTCATGCCCGGCGTCGGGCAGGAGGTGGACACCTCCGGCATCGTGCTGTCGCCCGGCCTCGCCGCGCTGCCGGCCTTCGCCGCCTTCTCCGGCGGCGGCCGCCACCGCATCGCCAGCCGGGCCGAACTCGGCGCCTATATCGCGCTCGCCCGGCAAGGCGGCTTCTCGGCCGATTTCGTCATCGAGGACCCGAGCATCCGCGATCAGATGGACCAGGCCGTGCGCGCCCTGGAAGACGATCTGCGCTCCGGCTCGGCCGACAATGCCAGCGCGTTCGCGCCCCTGCGCGCCCAGCTCATGGCGAATGCTGCCCAGGGCGACGACAATGTCCGCCTCGTGACCATCGCCGGCAAGCCGGTCATCGCCATTTCCGCCCAGGCGGCGGCGCAGGCCTCGGGCGTCCTATCCGACCTGTGGCGCCAGATGCTGGTGGTGCCCGCCGCCAACGTGCGCGTCGCCACGACGCCCGATTTCTCCGGCGTCACCTCCATCGATCTCTCGCGCCTCGGCGGCCGCACCGGCACCTTCGACGTGCTCGCCCGCGGCGACTGGAGCGCCACCTTCGATCTCGGCACCCTGCTGGGCGGCGGGCGCGTGCCGTCCGAATTCCTGGTGGACGTCTCGGCCGCCCCGAGCGCGGGCGATTCCGCGCCCATCGCCTCGATCATGCTGAACGACTATCTGCTCGGGGCCCGGCGGCTCTCCGCCAACGGCATCACCGAGCGCATCCCGGTCCAGGTGCCGCGCTATGCGCTCGCGGCCCGCAACGTGCTGAAGATCTCGTTCCAGCGCCAGCCCATGAGCGACCGCTGCCGCGAGACGCCCCAGGCGTTCCCGGTGGCGGTGCTGCCGTCCAGCCGCGCGGTGCTGGTGGATGCCCCCTCCACCATCGATTTCTTCGGCGCCATGCCGCGCCTCGCCACCCGCGCGAACGTCATCGTCCCGCAAGCCTATCTGCGCGACCCCGCGACCCTGCGCCGGGTGATTTCGCTCGCCGTGGCCTCGGGCGTGACGCCCGAGCGCGCCATCCTCACCGTGGCCGGCGACGGCGCCGAGATCACCCCGGACGGCGCCTTCCTGGCGATCGACACACGGATCGGCAATGTGGCGAGCAAGGTGAAGGTGGAAGGCAGCCGCCTCGCGATCAACGGCAGCAACGAGCAGACCATGCTGGACGTGGGCTCGCTCAACAATCTCGGCGTGATCGAGGCGGTGATGTCGGGCCGGCAGATCGGCCTCGTCTACCGCACCATCGGCGCCAACGCCCCGGACTGGAAAAAGCCGTTCCTGCTGACCGCCGGCGACATCAGCCTGCTCGCCTCCACGGGACCGGCGGTGACTCTCGACACCAATTCGGCCACACTCACGCGGGACACGGCCGGGGAGAGCGATGCGTTCAGCAGCTTCCTCAAGCGCGGTCCCGCCTGGGGACCGGCGGCCGTGGGCGTGGCGATCCTGCTGTTCCTGCTGTTCGTGGTCCTCGCCCAGCGGGCACGCCGGCGCACGCGAGAGGAACCGTGATGCCTGACGAAGGCGGCGTTGCGTGATGGCATATCTTCTCACCTACGGCGCGGCGGATTATTACGCCGCCCTGGAATGGGTCGCGGCCGTGGTCGCGATCATCATCCTGATTTCGAGTCTGGATGACCTGTTCATCGACGTCTATTTCTGGGTGCGCGAAACCTATCGCGCGCTCACCATCAAGCGCGTCTATCGCCCGCTCACCGTCGAGCAATTGCTGGAGCGGCCCGAGCAGCCGTTCGCGATCATGATCCCCGCCTGGCTGGAAGCGGACGTGATCGCCGGCATGCTGGAGACGCTGGTCGATACGCTCGATTATCGCGAGTACACGATCTTCGTCGGCACCTATCCCAACGACGCCGCCACCATCGTCGAAGTCGAGCGCATGCGCCGGCGCATCAAGCAATTGCAACGCGTGGAGGTGCCCCATCCCGGCCCCACCTCCAAGGCCGACTGCCTCAACTGGGTGGTCCAGGCCATTTTCCTGTACGAGCAGGAAAAGGGCATGGAATTCACCGGGGTGATCCTGCACGACAGCGAGGACGTGACACACCCGCTGGAAATGCGCCTGTTCAACTATCTGATCCCGCGCAAGGACCTCATCCAGCTGCCGGTGATCTCGCTGGAACGCGAATGGTTCGAGCTGGTCGCCGGCACCTATATGGACGAGTTCGCCGAATGGCACGCCAAGGACCTGCCGGTGCGCGAGAGCATCTCCGGCATGGTGCCCTCGGCGGGGGTGGGCACCGGCTTCTCGCGCCGCGCCCTGCTGGCGCTCTGCGACACCAACAACAACCGGCCGTTCAACACCGAAAGCGTGACCGAGGATTATGACATCGGCATGCGCCTGTCGCGCCTCGGCATGCGGTCCATCTTCGTGCGCTTCCCCGTGAAGTACCAGGTGAAGCGCTATTCCTGGCTGGGCAGCGGCGTGCACACCACCACGCTCGACATGCCGCTGTGCGTGCGGGAATACTTCCCCGACACGTTCCGCGCCGCCTATCGCCAGCGCGCCCGCTGGACGCTGGGCATCGCTTTGCAGAGCTGGCGCCAGCAGGGCTGGCCGGGCTCGCTCGCGACGAAATACCTGCTGGTGCGCGACCGCAAGTCGATCATCACCTCCATCGTCAGCACGCTGGCCTATTTCCTGGTGCTGAATTTCGTCGGCTTCTACATCGCCGCCGAGCTGGGCGCCTGGACCCTGCGCTACCCGCCGCTGTTCACCGAGAACAGCTGGATTCTCTACATCCTGTGGTTCAACACCTTCGCCCTGCTGCTGCGCATCGGCCAGCGGGGCTATTTCGTCTGGCGCCTGTACGGCTGGCAACAGGCGGTGCTCTCGGTGCCGCGCCTCGTGGTGTGCAATGCCGTGAACTTCATGGCGACCCTGCGCGCCTGGCGCATCTTCATCCGGACCTCGCTGTTCGGGCAGCCCGTGACATGGGACAAGACCATGCACGCCTTCCCGACCGCCGACGAATTGCTGCTGCGCCGCCGCCGGCTGGGCGATCTCCTGATGTCCTGGCAGGTGCTGGACGAAGCCCGCCTCGAACACGCCCTGACGCTCCAAGCCGAGCGCGACATTCCCCTCGGCCGGCTGCTGATCTTCCAGGGCTGGCTCGACGACGAAACCCTGGCGGAAGCGATTTCCGCCCAGGCGGACCTGCCGCGGGCCCATCTCGATGCGGCGACCGTCGCACGGTACGGCCGGCTGGTCGATCTTGCCCTGTGCGTGCGCCATCGGTTCATCTTCCTCGGCGCCGACGACGGCACGCCGCGCATCGCCGTGGGCGGTCCGCTGAAGCCGGAGGTCCTCACCCTGCTCACGCCGGTCCTCGGCGGCGCGCCCGAACAGATGATCGCCCGCGAAAGCGAGATCGCGGCCGCCCTGCGGCTGCTGACGGAACAGGGCGACACCTTCGAGACGACCGAAAAGGGCAGCGTGCCCCTGCTCGGGGACCTGCTGATCGAGCAGGGCCTGCTGCAGCGGGCCGCGTTCGACGCCGCCATGGAGGATTATCGTCCCGAGCGCGACGGCCGCATCGGCGACCATCTGGTCGCGCGGGGCGTCGTCACCCGCGAGGCCGTCGAGACCGCGCAGGCGGAGCAGCGGCGGCGGTTCGAGCAATTGGCCGCCGTATGACCGGCCCCTCCAGATGGGATGTCGTTCGATGACCCATGTTCCGAGCACCACCGTTCTCGCCGCCCTGCTGAGCCTGGTGGCCGGCGACGCTTTCGCCCAGGCGACGCCGCTCACGCGCCTCTATGCGGCCAAGCCCCCGGCGGGCTCGGCCTTCGTGCGCGTGCTCAATCCCACCGACGCGCCGCTGGTGGTGGGGCTGGGCGAAGGGGCGAAGGCGACCCTCGGTCCGGGCGGCCCCCGCGCCAGCGTCTATCGCGTCGTGCCGGGCGGCAGGCCGGTTTCCGTCACGGCGGACGGCAAGCCGGTCTCCGGCGCCGCGAGCCCCGCCGCCGACGGATTCTCAACCCTGGTCCTGCTGCCCGAAGGCGCCGGCTTCCGCCTGGAAGCGCTGGCGGATTCCACCGAGGGCCGGGACGATCTGAAAGCCATGCTGCGCTTCTACGCGCTCGCGCCCGGCTGCACCGCCACGCTCGCGGTGGCCGACGGGCCGACCGTGTTCGACGCGGTGCCCGCCATGGCGAGCCGCCAGCGGGCGATCAATCCGGTGGAAGCGAGCCTCGTCGGGCGCTGCGGGGATGCGGTCTCCGCGCCGCTGAAACTGCCGCAGCTCAAGGCCGGGGACCATTACAGCCTGTTCCTCGTGGGCACCGCGCAGGCCCCCGTGCTTGCCGGCCAGAACGATGAGACCGAACCCTATCGCGGCCCCGCCAACTGAGCGCGAAAGGGCTATCGGTCCGCAATGGTCTTCGCCAGCGACAGCTTCATCTTCCTCTTCCTGCCGGTGTTCCTGGTCGCCTACGGCCTGACGCCGGCGCGCTGGCGCAACCTGACGCTGCTCGGCTTTTCCTGGCTGTTCTATGCCTGGTGGCGGGTGGATTTTCTCCCCCTCATCGTCGGCATCGCGGTCTGGTCGTGGGTCACGGGCCTGTGGATCGCCCGGCGGGCGGAGCATGAGCGCGGCTGGCCGCTGTTCGTCGCCATCGCCGGTCCGCTCGCGGCGCTGATCTGGTTCAAATACGCCAATCTGTTCGCCGGAACCGCGATCGCGCTCGGCGCGCCGCTCACCGGCTGGCAGGCCATCGTGCTGCCCATCGGCCTGTCCTTCTTCGTCTTCGGCGCCATCTCCTATTCGGTGGACGTGTATCGCGGCACCGTGGCGGCGGAGCGCAGCTTCATCAATTACGCCACCTATCAATCCATGTTCGGGCACCTCGTGGCGGGTCCGGTGGTGCGCTATCAATGGGTGGCGGACCGCCTGCACGCGCGCGCCTTCGACCGGGCGGAATTCGCCATCGGCGTGGAGCGCTTCATGCTCGGCTTCGCCCAGAAGGTGCTGATCGCCGACACCCTCGCGCCGATGGTGGACGCCGGCTATGCGCTCGCCCATCCGAGCGCGGCGGACGTGGCCCTGGCGGTGCTCGGCTATACTTTGCAGCTCTATTTCGATTTCGCCGGCTACAGCTCCATGGCGATCGGGCTCGGCCTGATGGTGGGGCTGAAATTCCACGAGAATTTCGACAATCCCTATCTCTCCGTCACGCTCGCGGAATTCTGGCGCCGGTGGCACATCTCGCTGTCCACCTGGCTGCGCGACTATCTCTACATCCCGCTCGGCGGCAATCGCGGCGGGCTGTGGCGGCTGTGCGTCAACCTGATGATCACCATGGGCCTCGGCGGGCTGTGGCACGGGGCGAGCTGGACCTTCCTGGTGTGGGGCCTGTGGCACGGGCTCGGCCTCATGATGCTGCGCCTCGCCGCCGCCGCCGGCCTCCCGAAGGCGCCGGCGGTGATCGGCCATGTGACGACGCTGGCGTTCGTGATGTTCGGATGGCTGCTGTTCCGCGCCCAGACCTGGGACGAATTCTCCATCGCCCTCAACGGCCTGATGGGGGCGAACGGGATGGCGCCGTCGCAGGAGTTCCTGGCCACCCTGCATCCCACCATCGTCGCGACGCTGCTGCTGGGCATCGTCATGGTCTATGTGCCGCTGGTCGGCCGGTTCAGCGCGCCGGCGGCGCGCTTCGGCGCCGTGGTGCGCCTGTGGTCGGCGCTGCCGCTGTGGCTGGTGGCGGTGTGGGTGCTGCAGGGGCGCACCGTCGTGCCCTTCCTGTATTTCCAGTTCTGAGCGGGGGAGACGGCGATGCGCGCGAAACTCCACCTCGTCTACGCCGCGGCCTTCCTGCTGGTCTGCTTCGGCGGCATGGCGGCAAGCGTGCCCCATCTGTGGAGCGAACAGGCGCGCGCCGCCTATGCGCCGCTCTCCGCATCCACGCTGCTCAACGGCCATTTCACCGCCACCTTCGACCGCACGTTCGCGACCGGCGTCCCGCGCAGCGAAGCGCTGGACGGCGCGGTGGCGGGCGCGCTCTATGCTTCGATCGGCGATGCCGGCCCGCAGGTGCGCGCGGGCTGCGCCAACTGGCTGTTCCTCGCCGAGGAAATGCTGGAAGTCCGCGGCGGCGATACCTTCCTCTCCGCCCGCGTGCGGCTGGCGCGCAAGATCGCCGCCGACCTTACCAAGCGCGGCGTGGCGCTGGTGCTGGTGCCGGTGCCGGACAAGGTGGATCTGGCGCGCGCGCAGACCTGCGGCCTGCCGGTGGCGGAGCAGGCGCGCAACCGGCTCGCCGCCTGGCGCGCCTATTCCAACGGCGGCGGCCTGCGCCAGGTGACCCTGACGCCGGACTGGCCCCTGCCCGGCTTCCTGCGCACCGACACCCATTGGAACGCCATGGGGGCCCGCTTCGCCGCGAAGCGGACGGCGGCCGTGGTCAATGCCATGCTCGGCGCCGGGACAAATCCGGTGACGCTCGCCGAGGGGCCGGTGCATCCGCGCCCCGGCGATCTCATGCGGCTCGCAAACCTCGTGCGCACCGCCGACATTTTCGGCCCGGCTCCCGACGAAACCCGCGATATCACGGCCTCGTGGAAGCGCGCCGGCGGCCTGCTCGACGATGCGCCCGTGCCCGCCATAATCCTGGCGGGCTCATCCTATTCGCTGAACTCGGGGTTCCTGGAATCGCTTCAGGCGGCGCTCGCCCGCGAAGTGGTCCAGCGCAGCCTCGCGGGCGGCGGCTTTGCCGGCGCCATCCTGGATCTTCTGGACACGCATGCGGACCTGCTCCAGCGCACCAAGCTTGTTGTATGGGAATGGCCGGTTCGCGCCCTGACCCAGCCGCTCACCGATGCCGAACGACGCTATCTCGAAAGGGACCTTCCATGATGCTTGTGACGCGCCGCCGCGCCCTTCTCGCCGCAGCCGCCCTGCTCGCGGGCGCGGCCGTGCCCGGCCTGCCGGCCAGGGCCGCCGACGGGCCGATCATCATCATGGGCAAGGGCGGCTGGCTGTTTCCCGGCTGGGAAAGCCTCACCACCTCGGACACCGCCGGCATCCAGAAGGTGGTCCAGCTGATCAAGGACACCAAGGACCGCCTCGCGGCGCGCAACATCGTGCTGGTGCCGCTGGTGGTGCCGCTGAAGGCCAATTTCTATCCCGACAAGCTGCCGGACGGCACGGCGGTCTCCGCCGACGTGAAGGCGCGCTATGATTTCATCCTGGCCCAGCTGAAGCAGAGCGGGCTTGAGGCCATCGACCTGCGTCCGGCGCTGAAATCGGTGGAGACCGGCAAGCAGACCACCTTCTTCCGCGCGGACTATCACTGGACCGCCTGGTCGGCGGAAGCCGCCGCCGGCGTCGTCGCCCAGGTGATCAAGGCCAGCGTCAAGCTCTCCGGCGCCGCCGGGACCGGCGACAAGCTGGGCGAATGGGTCACGCAGCGCAATCTCGGCGATCTCGCCCAGCGCTTCCTCTCGCCCGAGCAGCAGAAGGCCGTGGGGCCGGACCTGTACACCGTGCGGGTTCCGCCGGAGGACAAGAAGGGCCTTCTCGATGCCGCGCCCGCGCCCGTGCACGTGGTGGGCAACAGCTTCGTCCAGCCCTATCTCGGCTTCCCGCAGAAGCTCTCCAACGCGCTCGACCGGCCGGTGTCGCTGACCTGGAACGTCGGCAATATCGGGCCGTGGTTCACGTTCCTGCAATATGTCGGCTCCCCCGGCTTCGCCAAGCAGCCGCCGCAGGTGATCGTGTGGCAGTTCAACGAGGGGCAGTTCCACAGCGGCCCGGACGCGACCGGACAATGGGATGCCCCCTCCATCATCGCCCCGCAGACCTGGCGGGACCGCATGACGGCGGCAGTCGCCAAGTAAGGGCAGGACCTCCCTTGTTCATCATTCGTAAACACTCGTTTACAGAACGTAAACAAGACCTTTCAATTTCCTAAACACTGTCGCTTAAAAAGTATTTAGGCGTTGATAAAAGTTAACAGAAAGCGAAGCACGGCAGATCGCGCTTAAAAAACAACCTTAACTGCGATTTAACCTTAATAATCGACGGTAGGCTCATGACTACCGCGATTCATCTCTCCGAGATCAGCCGCCCCATGCGCCTCCAGGCGATGGGGCGCGTGCGCAGGGTTACCGCCGCCGCCATGCTGGCGATGACGGTCAGCGGCATAGCGTTGGTCGCACACACGCCCGCGCTCGCCCAGGAACCGGCCCTCGTCGGGCCGGCATGGACCGCCGCCGACAAGGCCTATGCGGCCTATCAGGCCAAGGACTATGCCACCGCCGCCACCCAGGCGCGCGAGGCGCTGCGCTTGCGGCCGGATGTCGCCCGGCTCTGGCTCCTGCTGATGGATGCGCTCGACGCCCAGGGCAATGTCGCGGATTCCGTCGCCGCCGCGAAGGACGCCATCGCCGCCGGGGTCCAGGACCCCACCATCACGGCGCGCCTGCGCAGCCAGAGCAAGGTGCTCGCCCAGGCGCCCTCGCTCGCCGCCAACAAAGCCTTGGAAGCGCGCAACCCGAAGGCGGCGCTCGCCGAGATTCGCAAGGCCATCGCCCTGGTGCCCGATGATCTCAGCTACCGGGTGCTGCTGATCTATGCCCTGATCGCCGACGACCAGATCGAGGCCGCGGAGCAGGCCGCGACCGCGGCCATTGCGGTCGATCCCAAATCCTTCCTGCCGCAGGTGCTGCGCGGCTATTTGCGCGAGCGCCTCGGCCGCATCAACGAGGCGAACCAGGATTTCGACACCGCGCTGACCGACGAGGTGCTGACCGGCCCCGACGCGCGCGACGTGCGCCTGGTGATCGCCGACGCCGCCATCGCTGCGGGAAATCCGCGCCGCGCCCTGAAGATCCTCGATCCGCTGGGCGATACCCAGGACCCGGCGGTGAAGGCGCGCCGCGACGCTGCGAGCGCGCAGGACGCAACCCCGAGCATCGTGCCGAAGGATGCCTTCAAGACGCTGCCGGTGCCCTATCAGAAATGCCGCGACACGCCCTATGGGCCGGCCTGCACGCTGGTGCCCGCCACCACGCCGCCGGGCGCGGGCGGGGTCGCCAATCCCGGATTCAAGGCCGCCGACGAAGCCTATAAGGCCTATGCGGACGGCAATTACGCGTTGGCGGAAAAGCGCATTCGCGAGGCGCTGGCGGTCAGCCCCTCCAACGCCGCCTGGCGGCGCCTGCTGATCGATACGCTGGAGCGCTCCAACCAGTTCGCCGCCCTCGATGCCGCCATCGGCGAGGCGATCGCGGCGGGCGAGGATGATCCGGCCCTGCTCGGCCTGCGCGGCATGGCGCAGACGCGCCTCGGCGAACCTTCCGCCGTGCTGGCGCTGAAGCAGATGGCGGAGAAGAACCCCAAGGCCGCCGTCGAATCGGCCAAGAAGGCGGTGCAGCAGGCGCCGCACGCCATGGTGTTCCGCATCGTGCTGATCCAGGCGCTGATGGCCGCCGGCCAGACCAAGGAAGCCGCCGCCGCCGCCGCGAGCGCGGTGGAGGAGGACGAGAACGACGTCCTGCCGCGCATCCTGCGCGCCTATCTGCTCCAGGCCACCGGCAACCGGGCCGGCGCGGTGCAGGATTTCGACAAGGTGCTGGCCTCCAACGTCCTCACCGACCAGGAAATCCTCAACTACAGCCTGATCGCCGCCAATGCCGCGCTCGCGGCCGGCAAGCCGGACGACGCCATCAAGATCCTCAAAGCCCTCGACGACGTGAAGAATGCGGATGTGGAAAGCTTCCGCAAGACCGCCGAGGCGATGCTGGCCAACCCGAACCGCCAGCGCCCCGCCCTGGCGGCGCCGGTGCCGCTGTGCCAGTCCACCAATTACGGCATCATCTGCTCGGTGTTTGCGGGCGGCACGAACGCCGGCACCGGAGTCCCGAGCGATCCCGGCTATGAAGCCGCCGACGCCTCGATCCGCGCGCTGAAAGCCCGCAATTATTCCCTCGCCATCAGCGAGGCGCGCCGCGCGGTGGAACTCTCGCCGCGCAACATCACCTATCGCCAGTTCCTGATCAACGCGCTCTCCACCGCCGGGCGGACCGGAGAGGCGGAGACGGCGGCCACCCAGGCCATCGCGGCCTTCCCCGGCGAGGTCACGCTGGTGGTGCAGCGCGGCTATATCCGCCAGCGGCTGAGCCGCTATGGCGGCGCGGCAGCCGATTTCTCCGCCGCTTTGCGCAGCGGGCGCCTGCCGGCGGCGGACGTGCGCGGCGTGCGGCTCGCGCTGGTGGACGCCTATATGGGCGCCAAGGACCCGCAGGCGGCTCTCGACGCCCTCGCCCCCCTCGGCCGCGAGCGCAGCTATGACGTGGTCGCCCGCCGCGGCTTCGCCCTGCAGGCGCTCGGCCGCCACGAGGAAGCGCTGGAAACCTTCGAGTTCGCCTATCGCCTCGCCCGCACCCCCACCGACCGGGCCAATATCGCCAGCGCCGTGATCGGCGAACTGGTGGCGCTCGGCCGCAAGGACGAGGCCAAGGCGCGGTTCCAGCAGGCGCTGGCCACCGGCGAGCTGCGCGCCATGCAGCCGCTCGACATCGCCTATCTCGCCAACCAGTCCGGCGATACGGCGACCGCGTACAAATATTTCCACCAGGTGGATTCCACCACCGGGCTGCGGCGCGGCATGGTGCTGGTGGATGCCGCCTATGCCGCCAAGCACGAATATCACAATGAGGAATCGGCGGCCCTGTTCAAGCGGGCCATCGACGCCCATGCGGACGGCGCCCTTCCCCTGCCGGCGCAGACCGTGTTCGGCCTGCGGCGCGAGGTGGGCGAGCTGGAACGCACCTGGGGCGCCTATGCCTCGGTGAGCTACGGCGCGGTGGGCGTCATGCCCGGGTCGCCGCTCGCGCCGCCGCCGGGCGGTGGCGGCCACACGATCCAGTCGGGGGCGGAAGTCTATTGGCGCCCGCCCGGCATCGGGTATCGCGACGGCGCGCTGGTGGAGGTGTTCGGCCGCGTGTTCACGACGCTCTACGACCAGAGCGGAGGCCCCACCGGCGTCGATACCATGCAGGGCAGCGTCGGCGTGCGCTGGAAGCCGCTGAAGGACCAGAACCTGGTGCTGGAGGCGAGCCGCCTGTTCCCGATCGGCACTTATTCCCGCAACGACTGGCTGCTGCGCGCCGCCTATTCCAACGGCGAGGGCAGCGACCTGCGGGTGGACGTGAACGACTGGAACTACTGGCAGTTCTACGCCGACACCAATTATTACGTCGAGCTTCCCGAATCGGTCAGCAGCTTCGAATTCCGCTGGGGCCATTCCTTCCGGGTGAAGCCGGTGAACGACAATCTCATCGTCACCCCGTTCCTGGCGGTGGGCGGAGCCTATGATTCGGTGCTCAACACACCGGGCACGCTCGGCGCCGGCCCCGGCGTCAACCTGCGCTGGTGGTTCCGCGAGGACAAATACACCGCCCCCATGTCCTACGTGGATCTGACGGCCCAATACCGCTTCAAGCTGGCCGGCGACAGCCGCGGCGAGGGTCTCTTCGCCGGAGCGTTCGTGTCGTACTGACCGCGCCCGGATGCGGCGTGCCTTCGCCCGGCGGACCCGCCGCCGGGCCCGCTCCGCACGCGGGTTGTAGGGTCAAACGGATACACGAGGCCCACTTCCCCCGCCCGCGCGAACCCGGTACAAGAATAAGGCACGCCCAGCGAACAGGCAGAGCCTTACACACAGATGTCTCCCGCCCCCGATACCTATTTTGCATTAGCGCTGATCGGGCCGGCAATATTGGCGCTGTTTTCCTTCTGTTTTCTGGGATTGTGGGCTTTCGGCGGCTCTCGCAATTATATCCTGCTGTTCTCGGCCGGATGCTTCATCTACAGCTTGGCGGCGATCGTCCAAATCGCCTTGTGGCCTGCAGATTTCGGCCAGAACGCCATTCTCTCCGCCCTGCTTTACACGACCAGCGTGGTCATCATCAGCAACGGTGTCCTTCAGCGGGCCGGGCAGCGCATGAGCGCTGTCGCCATGATTGTCATCTTCACGGCGATCATGGTGCCGATCTGGTATTTTTTCTATATAGAACCCAGCCTGATCGCCCGCATTTATATTCTGAACTTCGGGTATGGATTCGTTTTCCTGTATGTCTGCATGCGCCTCGTGGGTTTAGCCTCGGGTCCGTTCATCGATCGTTTCCTGTATTGGGTGCTGGTGGCGTTCGCCTTCCATTTTTTCATCCGCACCACGGCCACCATCGATCCCGAACTCGGCAGCGTGCCCGGCACCTTCGGGCGCTCGACGTTCTGGCTCGCGCTCCAGGTGAGCCTCGCCATCTTCGGTGCGATCATGGCGCTGACGCTGCTCGCGGCCACGGTCGCCGACATGCTCGGCGACATGGAACGCGACCGCGACACCGATCTGCTCACCCGCCTGCTGAACCGGCGCGGTTTCGAGCGCATCGCCGGCGCGCACATGGCGCAGGCGGCGGGGCGGCAGGTCAGCCTGATTTCCTGCGATATCGATCATTTCAAATCGCTGAACGACACCTATGGCCACGGGGCGGGCGACGCCGTGCTGAAGGAGTTCGGCGCGCTGCTGCTCAACACCATGCGGGCGGAAGACGTGATCGGCCGCATCGGGGGCGAGGAGTTCGCCATCCTGCTCACCGGGGCGGATGTGGAAGGGGCGCGCCAGTTTGCCGAGCGCGTGCGCGCGCTGCTGGAGAGCACCCGCTTCGATTCCGTGCCGGACACGCGGGTGGTGACCGCCAGTTTCGGCATCGCGCAATATCGCCCGCCCGAGCCGCTGCGCAAATTGCTCGCGCGGGCCGATGTCGCGCTCTATGCCGCCAAGAAGGCGGGGCGTAACCGCTGTTTCGCCGCCGGGCAGACCCAATAAGCCCGCGCCGGGGACGGGACGAATTGCAGGCGCGGCGCTTCGCTCCTAAAATACCGCATGTCACACATCCTGCCCGCCGCCGCCGATTCCGATCCCGCTGATTTTTCAGCGCTCTACCAAACGTTTGAGGATACGGCCGACGGCCGGCTGGGCCCGGCGCGCCTCGCCGCCCTGCGCGCCGAACTCACCGCCCGCGGGCTCGACGGCTATGTGATCCCGCGCGCCGATGCGCACCAGAACGAATATGTGGCGCCGGGCGAGGAGCGCCTGGCCTGGCTCACCGGCTTCACCGGCTCGGCCGGCCTGTGCGTGGTGCTGAAGGACGAGGCGGCCCTGTTCGTCGACGGCCGCTACACCCTCCAGGCGCCGGCGCAGGTGGATGGCACCGCCTTCACCGTGGAGCCCCTGGCCGACATCACCCCGGAACGCTGGATCGCCGCGCATCTGCCCAAGGGCGCCTCGCTGGGGTTCGACCCCTGGCGTTCCACCCTGGACATGAAGGACAAGCTCTCCCAGGCGGTCGCGAAGGCCGGCGGCATCCTGGTCGCGGTGGCGAACGACCCCATCGCGGCGCTCTGGACCGACCGCCCGGCTCCGCCGCGCGCCCCCGCGCGCCTCCTGGACGACGCCCGCGCCGGCGCCAGCGCGCAGGAGAAACTGGCCCGCGTCCAGGGGGCGCTGGCGGCGGAAAAGGTCGACGGCGCCTTGATTTCCGATCCCCACGCCACGGCTTGGCTGTTCAATCTGCGCGGCGCCGACGTGAGCCATACGCCGCTGGTGCTCGCCTGGTCGCTGGTGCCGGCGGAGGGGCGGCCGGAACTGTTCGTCGCGCCGGAAAAGCTCTCCAATGCGGTACGCGCGCAGCTGGAGGATGTGGCCGATATTGCCGATGAAGACGCCCTGGCAAGCCGGCTCGCCACCTTCGCGGCCGGGCGCACGATCCGCGTGGACCAGGCGACCGCGCCGGTGGCCTTGGCGCAAGCCATTGAGCAGGCGGGAGGAACCGTCTCGAAAGGGGCGGACCCCATCACCCTGCTGAAGGCGGTGAAGAATGCGGCGGAGATCGAGGGCATGCGCGCGGCGCATCTGCGCGACGGCGTTGCCCTGGCGCGCTTTCTCCATTGGTTCGAAGAGGTTGCCCCCACCGGCACGGTGAGCGAGATCCGCGCGGTGGAGGCGCTGGAGACCTTCCGCCGGCGCAGCGGGCCGCTGAACGATGTGTCCTTTCCCACCATTTCCGGCGCCGGGCCGAACGGCGCGATCGTGCATTATCGCGTCACCAGGGAAACCAACAGATTGATAAACAAAGGAGAATTATTTCTCCTGGATTCCGGCGCGCAATATCCCGACGGCACGACGGACGTCACCCGCACCCTCGTGGTGGGAGAGCCGACGGCGCAGATGCGCCGGCATTTCACCTTGGTCCTGAAAGGTCATATCGCCCTCGCCCGCGCCGTCTTCCCGGTGGGCGTGAGCGGCGCGCAGCTCGACCCGCTGGCGCGACAATTTCTTTGGTCTCAAGGGCTTGACTTCGATCATGGCACCGGACACGGGGTCGGCGCGGGGCTGTCGGTGCACGAGGGGCCGGCGCGCATCTCCAAGCTCGGCCATGTGCCGCTGAAGGCGGGCATGATCCTCTCGAATGAGCCCGGCTATTATAAATCAAATGCCTACGGCATCCGGCTGGAGAATCTCATCCTGGTGGAGCCGCGCCATCCCGAAGGTGGGGACCGGCCGAGCCTGGGCTTCGAGACGCTCACCCTCGCACCCTTTGAAAAGCGGCTTATCGCCTTGGATCTGCTGACGAAAACCGAAATCGAGTGGATCAATTCCTACCATGCGGAGGTGGCCGTCCGGGTGGGGCCGCTGCTGGAGGCGGAAACCTGCGCGTGGCTGCTGCGGGCCACATCGCCCCTCTCCCAGGACGCGACCCCGGCCTTATAGTCGTCGCTTGCGCCAAAACGGGAACCATTTCGCGGAATCAGGCGTTGTCATGGCAGTCAGAGGCCGGGAGACCGCAACGCCATGTCCACAATTCTGCTCGTTATCTTGATTTTGCTTCTCGTCGGCGCGCTGCCGACTTGGGGATATAGCCGCAGCTGGGGATATGGCCCCGGCGGAATCGTGGGTGTTCTCCTCGTTATCGTCGTTGTTCTGGCGCTCACAGGGCGAATCTGACCCCGGACAGGCCAACGGCGGCACCCGTCCGGGTGCCGCCGTCGACGATGAGCGTCGATGACCGCGCCATGACGGCGCGGTTTCGGCGTTTTACGCGTAGAGTTCGATCGCTTTTCCCACCTTTTCGATCAGCTCGCCGATCTGGTCTTCGGAAATGATCAGCGGCGGGGTGAGCGCGATCGTATCGCCGCTCGCGCGCACCATGATGCCAAGGTCATGGAACGCCCCGTCGAGCGTGGAATAGCCCCGCAGGCCGGGCTGGCCGTCGCGCGGCGCAAGGTCGATGCCGGCGGTGATGCCCACCGTGCGGATGTCCAGCACGCCCGGCTTGTCGCGCAGGCTCATCACCGCATCCGCCCACAGGGGCTCCAGCTTGCGGGCGCGCGCGAAGGTGTCTTCCTCGGCATAGAGGTCCAGGGTCGCCAGCGCGGCGGCGCAGGCGAGCGGGTGGGCCGAATAGGTATAGCCGTGGAACAATTCGATCACATGCTCGGGCCCACGCATGAAGGCATCATGGATGCCGGCGCGCGCCAGCACGCCGCCCATGGGCACCGCCCCGGCGGTCACGCCCTTCGCAAAGGTGATCAGATCCGGGATGACGCCATAGCGCTCGGCGGCAAAGGCATAGCCGAGGCGGCCGAAGCCGGTGATGACCTCGTCGAAGATCAGCAGGATGCCGTATTTATCGCAGATCTCGCGCAGGCGCTTGAGATAGCCCTTGGGGGCCGGGATCACGCCGGTGGAGCCGGCCATGGGCTCCACGATCACCGCCGCGATGGTCGAAGCATCGTGCAGGCCCACCAGGCGCTCCAGCTCGTCGGCGAAATGCGCGCCATATTCGGGCTCGCCCTTCGTGAAGGCCTGGTTCTTGCGGTCATAGGTGGTCGGCAGATGGTCGACCCCGGTGAGCAGGGTGCCGAAGGCCTTGCGGTTGGGCACGATGCCGCCGACGCTGATGCCGCCGAACCCGACCCCGTGATAGCCGCGCTCGCGGCCGATGAGGCGCGTGCGGGCGCCCTGGCCGATCACATTTTGGTAAGCCAGCGCGATTTTCAGCGCGGTATCCACAGCTTCCGAGCCGGAATTGCAAAAGAACACGTGATCGAGATCGCCGGGCGCGAGGGCCGCGATGCGGCTTGCCACCTTGAAGGCATTGGGGTGGCCGTATTGGAAGGTGGGGGCGAAATCGAGTTCGGTCGCGGAATTGCGGATTGCCTCCACCACCGGCGCCCGGTTATGGCCAGGGTTGGTGCACCACAGGCCTGCGACACCGTCGAGGATCGCCCGGCCTTCGGGGGTGTAATAGTGCATGTCCTTGGCGCGGGCGATCAGACGCGGGCGCTTCTTGAAAGAGCGGTTCGCGGTGAAGGGCATCCAGAATGCGTCCAGATCATTCGGCGCCGCGTCGCCCGTTGCTCGAACCGCGATCTCGTCCAGTGCCATCATCCCTCTCCTCATCGCCCGACCGGCGCGCGACGGCCTCACATTTGCCGCCTGTGCGGGGAAGCTATCAGCGGCCACGCGGGGAGGGAACCGTAGAGGTCGCAACCCTGCCTCTTGCGCCATGCGCCCGACTGGCACAAAAGAGGGCCATGACGATGGGTCATTTTCTATCCAGCCCGCCGACGGCACGCCGCAACGGCATGGCACCGGACAGGGACGCGGACGCGCGGCCTCCGCGCCGCGGCTGCGGCATGGCTGAAACGGGGACCGGACCGGCGCTTCAGGCGACCGCCCGTGCCGGCGCGCGCCCGTGACCGCGTCCGCGACCGACCCGAGGCCCGATGCCGACCCGATCCCGGACGAAACCGTCCTGCCGGGCGATGATGTCCAGGATCCGGCCGAGCTTGCCGCCCTGCCGACCGCGCAGGACGTGCAGGCGGACAAGGCCCGCGCCGCGCTCGCGCGCGTGCTCGCCTCCGATGAGTTCGTCTCCTCGCCCCGCCTCGCGGATTTCCTGCGCTTCGTGGTGGAGGCGACGCTCGGCGGGCGGGCCGACGCCATCAAGGGCTATACCATCGCGGTCGAGGCCCTCGGCCGCCCGACCACCTTCGACCCCCAGACCGACCCCATCGTGCGCGTGGAGGCGACCCGCCTGCGTCGCGCGCTGGAGCGCTATTACACGTCGGCCGGCCCCGAGGAGACGCTGGAAATCGTCATCCCCAAGGGCGTCTATGTGCCGCGCTTCGTGCCGCGCGGCGCGGGCGATGCCGCCGGCCCGTCCGCAACCGGCGACGGCGATCCCCCGAGCGCTTTCGCGCCCGGCGTCCACGCGCCCCCGCCGGCCGCCCGTACGCGGGTGCGCCTCACCTGGATCGCCGCCGCTCTCGTCGCCGCCGCCGCCCTGGTGTGGGGCACGGTGCAACTGACCGATTCCAACCGTTCCAGCCCCATCGCCGCCCTGCTCGGCCTGGAAAGCGCCAATTCGGCGAGCGAGATCGCCGACCGCATGGGCATGCCGCAACTGGAGGTGCGCCCGTTCGAGATCGCCGGCGCGGCCGGCCCCGCAGGCTTCGGCGCGAGCGAGGTGCACGCCTTCGAGGTGCGGTTGCGCGACGCCATGGCCCGGTTCGATTTCGTGGATGTCATGTCGGCGGGGGAGGACGGCTCGGCCCGCCAGTGCCGCGGCAATCCGCCACGCTCGGTGTTCTCGCTCACCGGCCTTGCCGAAGCGCACCAGGGCGGCACCTTCTCCCTGCTGGTGCGCCTGACCGACCGGTGCGGCGGCACCATCATCTGGTCCACCGCCTTCGAGGACCTGCGGCGCGGGGCGGAGCTTCCCGCCTCCGAATACCGCGTGGTGCGCGACATCGCCTCGGCGGTGATGCAATCCTACGGCGTTCTGCCCACCCGCGCCCGCGCCCAGGCGCGCGCCGATGCGCCGGGCTCCGGCTTCGGCTGCATCGCCCAGAGCTTCGCCGTCATCCGCAACGAGGACAGCACCACCGCCGGCCAGGCGCGCAGCTGCCTCGACCAATGGGTGACGCGCGACAACGGCTTCGGCACCTTGCACGCGGTGCGGGCCATGCTGCTGCTGGACGAGGCGCAGCGCTCCTCCGACCGGCCACTGGACCCCGCGGTGCTCGACGAAATGCAGCGCGAGGCCGAGCTTGCCACCGACCTTTCGCCGAACAGCGCCTATTCGGCGAAGGTGCTGGCAAGCGTCGAATTCTTCCGGGGCGAGCGCGATGCCGCCTTGGCCGCCGCGGACCGCGCGCTGGCGCTCAATCCGCTCGACTATGACGTCGCCGCCACCGTCGGCACCATCATGATCGGCCTCGGCAAGCCCGAGCAGGGAGAGGCGGTGCTGACCTTCGCACGCGGCCATGGCGCCGCCCGCACACCGATCCAGGACGTCTATCTCGCCATCGCCGCCTTCATGCGCGAGGATGAAATCGCCGCCACCGGCCTGCTGCCGACCTTGCAGGCGCACCCCTCGGCACAGGGCCGCATCGCGCTGGCGCTGACACTGCACGCGCTGGGCCGGCAGGAGGAGGAGCGCGGCGTCGTGGCGCTGCTGGCGCGCGATACGCCCGGCGGCCCGGCCGGCGTCTCGCGCCTGGTGCATCATCTGCTGCCGATCGCCGAATCCTATGGCCGCGTCATGGGCGCGCTGGAAGCCGCCGGCCTGCCCCAATTCGCCGACGCCACGCGCGGCTGAACCGGCCGGGCGCCTTGGCGGGCGTCCCGCTCTCGGACTTTCCCCTCCTCGAACTCCCCCTCCCCAGCCCTCCCCCGCACGCGGGAGAGGGGGCAACGGTGAGGAGCGCAGACGGTCGGTGCGACCAGGCTGCAAAGCCCTCTCCCGCGTGCGGGGGAGGGTTGGGAGGGGGAAACCCAAGCCCTGAAGCCGGGCGCTCAAAGAATATAGCGGCTCAGATCGGCGTTCTTCGCCAGATCCTCCACCCGCGCCCGCACATAGGCCGCGTCGATCACGATCGTCTCGCCGGAGCGGTCGGGGGCGGTGAAGGAGAGGTCGTCCAGCACCCGCTCGATCACCGTCTGGAGGCGGCGGGCGCCGATGTTCTCGACCGTCGAATTCACCTCCACCGCCACGTCGGCGATCGCCTCCACGGCATCGAGCGTGATGTCCAGCGTCACGCCCTCGGTGCCCATGAGCGCCACCGACTGCTTGACGAGGCTCGCCTCGGTCTCGGTGAGGATGCGCACGAAATCCGCCCGCGTCAGCGCCTCCAGCTCCACCCGGATCGGCAGGCGGCCCTGGAGTTCCGGCAGCAGGTCGGAGGGCTTGGAGACGTGGAACGCGCCGGAGGCGATGAACAGGATGTGGTCGGTCTTCACCGGCCCGTGCTTGGTGGAAACCGTGGTGCCCTCGATCAGCGGCAGCAGATCGCGCTGCACGCCTTCGCGCGAGACGTCGGCGCCGGAGCGGCCTTCCTTGCCGGCGATCTTGTCGATCTCGTCCAGGAACACGATGCCGTTGTTCTCCACCGCATAGATGGCTTCCACCGTGATCGCCTCCTGGTCGATCAGCTTGTCGGCCTCCTCGGTGACCAGCAGGGGATGGGCGTCCTTGACCAGCACGCGGCGGGTGCGCGTGCGCCCGCCGCCGAGCGCCTTGCCCAGCATGTCGCCGAGCGAGACCGAGCCCATCTGCGCGCCGGGCATGCCGGGAATCTCGAACATGGAGAGGCCCGGGGCGCCGGCCTGGACCTCGATCTCCACTTCCTTCTCGTCCAGCTCGCCGCCGCGCAGCTTCTTGCGGAAGCTCTCGCGGGTGGCGGCGGAGGAGCCCTGCCCCACCAGCGCATCCAGCACCCGTTCCTCGGCCGCGAGATGGGCGCGCGCCTGCACATCCTTGCGCTTCACGTCGCGCACCAGGCCGATGCCGACTTCCACCAGGTCGCGGATGATCTGCTCCACATCGCGGCCCACATAGCCGACCTCGGTGAACTTGGTTGCCTCCACCTTGAGGAACGGCGCGCCGGCAAGCCGCGCGAGGCGGCGGGAAATCTCGGTCTTACCGACGCCGGTGGGGCCGATCATGAGGATGTTCTTCGGCAGCACCTCCTCGCGCATGTGCCCTTCCAGCTGCTGGCGCCGCCAGCGATTGCGCAGCGCGATGGCGACCGCGCGCTTGGCCTTGGTCTGGCCGACGATGTGGCGGTCCAGCTCGGACACGATCTCGCGGGGAGAAAAATCGCTCATGATCTTGGAGGTCTCTTGGTGTTCGGCGCGGCCGACGTCAGGCGCCGACGGTCTCAACGACGATGTTGTGATTGGTATAGACGCAGATGTCGGCGGCGATCTCGATGGCGCGGCGCACGATCACTTCGGGATCCTCCTCCCGGTCCAGCAGCGCACGGGCGGCGGCGAGCGCGAACGAGCCGCCCGAGCCGATGCCCGCGACCCCGGCTTCCGGCTCCAGCACGTCGCCGGTGCCCGTGAGGACGAGGGAAATCTGCGCATCGGCGACGATCATCATGGCTTCCAGCCGGCGCAAATAGCGATCCGTGCGCCAGTCCTTGGCGAGTTCCACGGCGGCGCGCTGGAGCTGGCCGGGATATTGCTCCAGCTTGGCTTCCAGGCGCTCGAACAGGGTGAAGGCGTCCGCCGTGGCGCCGGCGAAGCCGCCGATCACATCCCCCTTGCCGAGCCGACGCACCTTGCGGGCATTGGATTTCAGCACCGTCTGGCCGAGCGTCACCTGTCCGTCTCCGGCGATGGCGACCTTGTTGCCCTTGCGGACGGAGACGATGGTGGTGCCGTAAATGGTATCTGGGGAATGCATGGGGGGCTCCGGTGACGCAGCCTTACTTATGATGTTCCAGCGCGAGCGCAACTCTCACGCTTGAACCGGCGCCTCCGGCGCCGCGATGCGCAGCGCCGGGCCGATGCCCAGCAGCACCAGAACCCCGCCCGCGCCCAGGAACACCGCCGCCGGCAGCGCGGCGAGCAGGCTCGTAAGCAGGCCGGCGATGAACACGCACAGCGCGACGCTGGCGCTGGACAGCCCCATCACCCAGCCCCGCTCGGTCTCGTCCACCGCCCCCGACATGGCGGACAGCAACGAGACGTAGGAAAACACGTTGGCGATGCAGATCAGCACCGCGAGCACCACCTGTCCCGCCGCGCCGACGGGCAGAGCGGTGAGCAGCAGCAGGCCGCCGCAGGTGGCTTCCCCGAAGATCGCGATGCGGCGCTCCTCCTTCAGCCATTTCGACACCGGCGCGTAGCACAGGGCCGAGCCGAGCATGAAGCCGACGCCCATGCCCACCGAGAACAGGCCGATCTGCGCGGTGCTGAAGCCATGGTCGCGCTGCATCACCACCAGGATGAACGTGTAATAGGTGAGGAACCCCAGCTGGAACAGGAAGAAGGAAGCAAGCGGCGCGATCGCCCGCGGGCGGTCCTTCAGGCGCGCGAACAGGAGGAAGGGCTGGCGCCAGTCGAAATGAAAGGCGCGCCGCCGCGTCTCCTCGCCGAAGCGCGCGCGGGCGAGCATCACCGCATTGAAGGCGCACAGCGCCAGGGCCAGGCCGAGCGGCAGGCGGAAATCATAATGGCCGAGCACGCCGCCGATGGCCGGCCCCGCCATCAGGCCCACGGTATTCACCACGGTCACCTGCGCCATGGCATCGCCGCGCGCCTCGGGCGCGACCGCGTCCACCATGCTGGCCTGGGCGATGGGGGCGGTGCCGGACATGAGCCCGGCGACCATGCGGCCGGCGAAGAACAGCCACACATGCGCCAGTTCCAGCGACAGCCACATCAGCCCATAGCCGGCCGCCAGCCCCGCCATGCACACCACCAATGTGCGCCGGCGACCGAGCGCATCGGAGAGATCGCCGAGCAGCGCACAGCCGAAGAAGGCGCCGATGGGAAACAGGGCGAAGGCCAGCGACATCATCAGGTCGCGATTGGCGAGGGTCACCTGCCCGCCGAAGCCCGGCCCGTCGAACAGGCCGACGATGAGCGGATACATCAGCCCGAACGAGAAGATATCCAGGAACACGGCGAGGAACAGTGCACCGTGGCTGCGGAACAGGGCGATCTGCATGCGGCGTCCTTGTGACCGGGCCGAAGCCCTGGGGCGGGACGAGACGCGCGCCGCGCGGCAGAAGTGTCGCGGCAGGCGGCCCGGCTGAAGGGTTAGAGGAGGAAGCGCAGCACCGCCGCCGCAAACGCGCCGGGGGCCTCCACCATGGGACAATGCCCGACCGCGGGAAGTTCCTCCAGCACGCTTGCGGGGATCGCTTGCGCGATCTCCTGCGACAGGGGCGGCGCGAAGATGCGGTCGTCGGCGCCGAACAGCACCAGGGTCGGCGCGCGGATCGCGCCGAGCCGCTCCAATGTACCGGCGCTCGCCGCCGCATCCGCCTGGCGGGCGAAGGCGTCCGCCTCCTGAAGCGGGCCAGCGGCCAGCGCCTGGCGCGCGATCGCCTCCAGCGGCACTGCATCGATGGTGGCGCGGCCGAGGGTGAAGGTGGCGAGCGCCGCAACATAGGTGACGGGATCGGCGATCTCGGTCCGCAGGCGCTTCAGCAGCCACATCACCTCGCGGGTGTAGGGCGTGTTGCGGGCGAAGCTGTTGGCCAGCACCAGCCGGTCCACCCGCTCGGGGGCGAGCAGCGCCAGTTCCTGCGCGATCACCCCGCCGAGCGAATGGCCGAGCACATGGGCCCGTTCAAAGCCCGCCGCATCCATCACGGCCAGCGCGTCGCGCGCCATGTCGGCGGCGCCATAGGGTCCGCTCGCGCGCGCACTTTCGCCGATGTCGCGATTGTCGAACGCCAGCGTGCGCATGCCGCCGAGCAGCGGGCGCGACAGGTCCCAGAACACCCGGTCGGCGGAAAGCCCGCCGATGATCAGCAGCGGCGACCCTTCCCCCGCAACGTCATAGGCGAGCGAGAGCCCCTCACGGGCGGCGAAGCGGGTCATGGCGTGCCTGTCGGCGGGAGAACGGGAAGACGGCGAATGGAAACCGCGCCGCGCGCGGCGTCAAGCGGCCGAAGGGCGGCGGCGCAGCGGCTAATTTACCGTGTGCAGCAGCCAGACGATCCAGCCCACCTCATTGATGAGACCGAGCGCCAGGAACACGGCCTGGAATCGCCCGTTGCTGGAGAACATCGCGACGATGCTCATCAGGATCAGAAACCCGGTGGTGACGCTGTAGGGCCAGCCGAGCGTGAGGAAATAATCCGTCCCCTTGATCCAGCTGTCGATCTGGTCGAGCACTTGCGAGAGCGCGAAAAAGCCGAAGAACCATTTGCGCTTGGCGGCAAAATAGGCGCGATAGCTGGGGTAATCCCCGAGAGTGTCGGGAAACAGCAGCACGCACATGAAATAGAACACGCTGCAATAGGTCAGCAGGAACAGGTACAGCTCGAACGTCCAGCGCGGGACGTTGATGAGGCGGAATTCCCACCACCAGAACATCAGCGCGTTGAGCAGCACCGTCACCGCCCAGCCCAGATGCAGCGGCGCGATCTCGTTCAGCGCGGGGTGCTGGACGAATTTCGCGAACCCGCCCAGCAGGCGGGTGACGCTGAGCCCGAGGATCATCCCCATGACGATGCGCACATGGAAATAAAGCTGCGGGTCGTGGTCCGCGACCATGGGCCTCTCCGCCATGTTTGATGAACCCGCACGCGGCGGTAGAGGGGTGACGGCCCACCTTATAGCCGGAGGTGCGGCACAAAATCACGACGGGCGCCCCGGCACGGCGCGATTTGTCCCGCGCCTGCGGCGCGCGGGACGCGGAAGGACGGAAAAGCGAGGCGCGGCGCGCCCCGCGCGCCGTCACACCTTCGCCATATGGCATTGCAGCACCTTACCTGCTAGAAGGCGCGGCCTTGGAGGAGTTCCATGCGTCAGGCCGAGATCGTTCGCGAAACGAAGGAAACGAAGGTGCGCCTTTCCGTCGATCTAGACGGAACGGGCAAGGCCGCCATTGCAACCGGCATCGGGTTCCTGGACCACATGCTGGACCTGCTCGCGCGCCACGCCCGCTTCGACCTCGACATCAAGGCCGACGGCGACCTGCACGTGGATTTCCACCACACCACCGAGGATGTGGGCATCGTGCTTGGCCAGGCGGTGAAGCGCGCGCTGGGCGACATGCGCGGCATCAATCGCTATGCCGACCTTCACCTGCCCATGGACGAGACGCTGACCCGCGTCGCGCTCGACATTTCCGGCCGGCCGTTCCTGGTGTTTCGCACCGCCTTTTCGGCGCCGAAGATCGGGGAATTCGACACCGAGCTGGTGCGCGAATTTTTCCAGGCGTTCGCCTCCAATGCCGGCGTGACGCTGCATGTGGAGACTCTGTATGGCGACAACAATCACCATATAGCGGAGAGCTGCTTCAAGGGGCTGGCCCGCGCGCTGCGCGCGGCGGTGGCCATCGACCCCGCGGCGGCCGGTGAAATTCCTTCCACCAAGGGTGCCCTGGGCACCTGAGGCGGGCGACGGAGCACGCAACATGGCCATCTGGACCGTCCTGACCAAGGAAACGGCCGGCGATACCGCGCTCGCGGCCGCCGACCGGGTGGTGTTCGTGCGGGAGAAATTCTCCTGGATGGCGCTGCTGTTCGCCCCCTTCGTGCTGCTCGCCCACCGGCTGTGGCTCGCGTTCGGGGCCTATGTCCTCGCCTCGCTGGCGATCGGCCTTGCCGAAGTGCTGCTGCGCCTGCCGGAGGATGTGAGCTTCGTGCTGGGCGTCGGCCTGAACGTGCTGGTGGCGTTCCAGCTCGCCGACCTGCGGATCTGGAAGCTGCGCCGCATCGGCTATCTGGAGGCCGGCACCACGGTCGCCCGCGACATCGACGAGGCGGAGCGGCGCTTCTTCAAATATTGGACCCCGCCGCGCGCGCCGCAGCTCCAGGGCCCGGCGATCCGCCCGCAGCCCGCTCATGCCGCGCCGGGCTTCGGCGCGCCCATCATCGGTTCATTCCCGGAGCCGCGCGCATCATGAATGTGGCCATCGTGGATTACGGCTCGGGCAATCTGCACTCGGCCGCCAAGGCGCTGGAGCGCGCCGCCAACGGCCTCGGCGCCACCGTGATCGTCACCAGCGACCCCGAAATCGTACGCACCGCTGATCGGGTGGTGCTGCCGGGCGTCGGCGCCTTCGCCGATTGCCGGCGCGGGCTCGACGCGGTGGACGGCATGGTGGCGGCGCTGGAAGAGGCGGTGCACGGCCGCGGCCGGCCGTTCCTCGGCATCTGCGTCGGCCTGCAATTGCTGGCCGAGCGCGGGCTGGAACACGGCGTCACCGCCGGCCTCGGCTGGATCAAGGGCGAGGTGGACCGCATCGCCCCGTCCGACCCGGCGCTGAAGATCCCGCACATGGGCTGGAACACCCTGACCCTGGCCCGCCCGCACCCCCTGTTCGAGGGCATTCGCACCGGCGAAAAAGGGCTGCACGCTTATTTCGTCCATTCCTACCAGTTCGTTCTCGCGGACCCCGCAGACCTCGTCGCCACCACCGATTACGGCGGCACGATCACGGCGGCGGTGGCGAAGGACAATGTGGCGGGAACCCAGTTCCACCCCGAAAAGAGCCAGACCCTCGGTCTCGCCCTGCTCGCCAATTTCCTGAAGTGGCGCCCGTGATCCTGTTTCCTGCCATCGACCTGAAGGACGGCCTCGCCGTGCGCCTCGAACAAGGCGACATGGACCGCGCGACCGTGTTCAGCCGCGATCCCGCGTCCCAGGCGGCCGAGTTCGAGACCCTGGGCTTCCGCTATCTGCATCTGGTGGATCTCAACGGCGCCTTCGCCGGCCATCCGGTGAACGCGGCGGCAGTGGATCGCATCCTGGAGACGGTCTCCATCCCGGTGCAGCTCGGCGGCGGCATCCGCGACCATGCCACCATCGAGGCGTGGCTGGAAAAGGGCGTCACCCGCGTCATCCTCGGCACCGCCGCGGTGCGCGATCCGGACCTGGTGAAGGAAGCGGCGAAGGCCCATCCCGGCCGGGTGGCCGTGGGGCTCGACGCGCGCGACGGCCGCGTCGCCGTGCAGGGCTGGGCGGAAAGCTCCGACGTCTCGGTGGAGGACATCGCCCGCCGGTTCGAGGATGCCGGGGTCGCCGCCATCATCTTCACCGACATCGCCCGCGACGGGCTGATGAAGGGGCTCAACCTCGACGCCACCATCGCGCTCGCGGACGTGGTGGACATTCCCGTCATCGCCTCCGGCGGCCTCGGCTCGCTGAGCGATGTGGAAGCGCTGCTGGAGCCGCGGGCGAAAAAGCTCGCGGGGGCGATCTCCGGGCGCGCGCTCTATGACGGGCGGCTTGATGCGCGCGAGGCGCTCCAGCTCATGGCGGGACGGTGAGCCGCATTCATGCCGCTACGGTAGCCGGAAAATTGCGGGCGCAACGCACCATTTTGCCCGCGAAAGATGACATCGGTTTTGAATTCGGCCATAGGTTTGCGCCGCACGCTCGAGTTGTTCCACCATGCTCAAAGTCCGCGTCATACCTTGCCTGGACGTGAAGGACGGCCGCGTCGTCAAAGGCGTTCAGTTCGTCGATCTGCGCGATGCCGGCGATCCGGTGGAAGCCGCGCGCGCCTATGACGCCGCCGGCGCGGACGAATTGACCTTCCTCGACATCACCGCCAGCCACGAGGATCGCGGCACCATTCTCGACGTGGTGCGCCGCACCGCGGAGCAATGCTTCATGCCGCTCACCGTGGGTGGCGGCGTGCGCACGGTGGAGGATGTGCGCACGCTGCTGCATGCGGGCGCCGACAAGGTCTCCATCAATACCGCCGCCGTGAACCGCCGCGCCTTCGTGGGCGAGGCGGCCGAGAAGTTCGGCGAGCAGTGCATCGTGGTGGCCATCGACGCCAAGAAGGTGAGCGCGCCCGGCGAAGCCAACCGCTGGGAGATCTTCACCCATGGCGGGCGCAAGCCCACCGGGCTCGACGCCATCCAATATGCCCGCGAGGTGGTGGACCTCGGCGCGGGAGAAATCCTGCTGACCTCCATGGATCGCGACGGCACCGGCATCGGCTTCGATGTGGCGCTGACCCGCGCGGTCTCGGACGCGGTGCATGTGCCGGTGATCGCCTCGGGCGGCGTCGGCGCGCTCGATCATCTGGTAGAAGGCGTGCGCGACGGCGGCGCCGCGGCCGTGCTCGCCGCCTCCATCTTCCATTTCGGCACCTTCAGCGTGGGCGAGGCCAAGGCCCATCTGGCGCAGGCCGGCCTGCCGGTGCGCCTCGATACCTGAGGCGCCGGCGTTCCATTGGACACGACAATGACTGACGCGCGCGTAACCCTCGCCGATTTGGAGCAGATCGTGGCCGCCCGCGCCGCCGCGACGGCGGAGGCGTCCTATACCCGCTCCCTGCTCGACAAGGGGGTTTCCAAATGCGCCCAGAAGCTGGGCGAGGAAGCGGTGGAAACGGTGATCGCCGCGCTTTCCGAGCCCCCGGCCGCGCTCGTCGCGGAAACCGCCGATCTGCTTTACCATCTCGCCGTCCTTCTCCATGCACGGGGCGTTCCGCTCGATGACGTCCACGCCGAACTCGCCCGACGCACCGCACGATCCGGTCACGACGAAAAGGCCGCGCGACCCCGCGGCTGACGCTTCGACGGCAAGGAGACGCCAGATGGACCAGCAGGTCGATCCCGGCCTTTCGCCCTATCGCACCTTCTCCCGCGAGGAATGGGCGGTGCTGCGCCAGGACACGCCCATGCCGCTGCGGCAGGAGGAGATCGTCCGCCTCCAGGGCTTGAACGACCGGCTCTCCATCAGCGAGGTGGAGGAAATCTATCTTCCGCTCTCGCGCCTGCTCTCGCTCTATGTGGGCGCGACGCAGAAGCTGTTCCGCGCCATGAGCCACTTCCTGGACCACGGGAACAATGGCGACGGCAAGATGCCGTACATCATCGGCGTCGCCGGGTCCGTGGCGGTGGGCAAATCCACCACCGCCCGCGTGCTCCAGGCCCTGCTTGCCCGCTGGCCCAACACCCCGAAGGTGGACCTCGTCACCACCGACGGCTTCCTGCTGCCCAATGCGGTGCTGGAGCGCGAAGGGCTGATGGAGAAGAAGGGCTTTCCGGAAAGCTACGACCTGCCGCTGTTGCTGCGCTTCCTTACCGACATCAAGGCCGGCCGCCGGCCGGTGCGCGCGCCGCTCTACAGCCATTTCTTCTATGACGTGATGCCCGACCAGCGGGTGGAAGTGGACCGCCCGGACATCCTGATCGTCGAGGGGCTGAACGTGCTCCAGACCGGGCGCCTGCCGCGCGACGGCAAGGAGATCCCCTTCGTCTCGGACTTCTTCGACTTCTCGGTCTATATCGACGCGGACGAGGACATTCTCCAGCAATGGTATGTGGAACGCTTCATGCGCCTGCGCTCCACGGCGTTCATGGACCCCATGTCCTATTTCCATCGCTATTCCAAGCTGACGGAGGAGGAGGCGAAGGCGACCGCCCTCTCCATCTGGCAGCGCATCAACCTGCCGAATCTCCAGGAAAACATCCTGCCCACCCGCCAGCGCGCCGACCTCATCCTGCGCAAGGCGGGCGACCATGAGATCGCCGAGGTCAGCCTGCGCAAGCTCTGAGGCCGGGCGCGCGGTGTCGGGATCGGGATCGGGATCGGGATCGGGATCGGGATCGGGATCGGGCACACGGCTGTCGAAACGCCCGGGAGCAACCCTCGCTACCTGCTTACCCCAGGGTAAATTCACGAAAAGGTGACGGGAATTCGCCCGCGCCCTCTGGTGCGACGCACAAGGGCGCCTGTCCGAGGCAAAATTCAATCGTTTCAAAAGAAACGTCGGCGCCGCCCTCCGCCCCTCCCCCTACGTCATATTTTCCAGGCGCCAAGCCGGCTCCCGAACCACCCTCCGCCTCACCCAGCGGCATGCCGCAGCGCGGCATTTACACGGTCCCGATCCGCCCTAGCATCGAAAAAAAAATCAAGTTGGGAGGACCTCTATGCTCGAGTCCAAGGGCACCGCGCGCCTGCGGCGCACCCAGACCCTCACCCTGGTTCTGCTCGTCACCGCCGGGGTGGTGAATTACGTGGACCGCGCCACGCTCGCGGTCGCCAACCCGCTGATCCGCGAGGAACTGCACTTCTCCATCAGCGAAATGGGGCTGCTGCTCTCGGCCTTCCTGTGGGCCTATGCCTTCTCCCAGCTGCCCGCCGGCGCGCTGATCGACCGCTTCGGGCCGCGCCTGTCGCTGACGGTCGGGCTCACCTGCTGGTCGCTCGGGCAGATGCTGGGCGGCCTGGTGCAGAATTTCTGGCAATTCGCCGGCGCGCGCTTCATCCTCGGCATGGGCGAGGCGCCGCACTTCCCCACCTGCGCCCGCATCTCGCGCGACTGGTTCAACATCCGCCAGCGCGGAACGGCGACCGGCATCTGGAACAGCGCCTCCTCGCTCGGCACGGCGATAGCGGTGCCGCTGCTCACCTTGCTGATGCTCTCGTTCGGTTGGCGCTGGATGTTCGTCGCCATGGGCGTCGCCGGCCTTGCGCTGGCGCTGGTCTATTTCCTCGTCTTCCGCAATCCCGAACAGGCGAACCTGACGGCCGAGGAAAAGGCCTTCCTGAAGGAAGGCGATCCGCTGGACGCCCCCGCGCGCGTCACCTGGGGGGACTGGAAGCGCTTGTTCGCCTTCAAGACCACCTGGGGCATGATCGCCGGCTATTTCGGCTGCATCTATGTGACCTGGCTCTACACCGCCTGGCTGCCCGGCTATCTGGAGATCGAGCGGCACTTCACCATTTCGAAGACCGGCTGGGTCGCCACCATCCCGTTCGCCTTCGGCGTGCTCGGCGCGGTCTCGGGCGGGCGCATCGTCGATGTGCTGGCGCGGCGCGGCGTCGATCCCATGATGGCGCGCAAATATCCCATGGCCGGCGCGCTGGTGCTCACCGCCGTGTTCACGCTGATCGCCGCCGAGGCGCCCAGCGATGTTCTGGCCATCGCCTGCATCTCCGCCTCGCTGTTCCTGGTCTATTCCTGCTCCTCGTCCGCCTGGGCCATGGCCTCGGTGGCCGCGCCCGCCAATTGCACCGCCTCCATCGGCTCGGTGCAGAATTTCGGCGGCTATATCGGGGGCGCGCTGGCGCCCACGGTCACGGGCTTCATCGTCCAGGCCACCGGCACCTTCACCCCGGCGCTGATCACCGGCTCGATGGTCGCGCTCGCGGCGGCCATTATCTATTGGATCCTGGTGCGGCAGCCGATCCCGGCCCTGTCCCTCACGCTGCCGGGCAAGGGGCCGGTGCTCGCCGGCACGCCCGCCGAGTGAGAGCGTCACATCCGCCAAACAAAAAGGCCCGGCAATGCCGGGCCTTTCTCGTTTCGGTGTTGCGGGCCGCTCACTCGCCGAGGCTCGGCTCCACGTCGCTGGGCGCCTGGGCGGCCGCCTCTTCGGCGCGCTCGGCGCGGGTGCGATAGCGGCGGCGGCGACGGAAGGGGGCGGCTTCCTCGTCCGTACCGGCGGGCGCCTCGGCTGCGGCGGCCTCGGATGCGGCCGGTGAAGCGGAGGCCTCGGCCGGCTCGGCGGCGGCGCGCGCAACCGGTGCGGGAGCGGGCTCCGCGACAGGGGCGGCGGGCGGGGGCGCATCGGGTGCGGGCACGGCGGCCGCGACCGGCGCCGGCTTGGGCGCCGCGGGCACCTCCTCGAACGGCAGTTCGGCGGCGGGACGCTCCAGAGCGGCGGGCGCGGCCTCCTCCACCGGACGCGGGGCGCGTTCCGCGCGGGCGGGGCGTTCGCGCGCCTCCTTCAGCGGCAGGCCGCCGGTGATGAAGGACGGCAAGCCGAGATCCACCGGGTCGGGACGCTCCTCGCGGGGCGCCCGGGGCGGACGGGCGGCATAACCCTGCTCATCCTCGGCGCGAGGCGCGCGCGGCGGACGCGGTGCATAGCCCTGCCCTTCCTCCTCGCCACGCGGGGCGCGGGGCGGACGGGGCGCATAACCCTGCTCATCCTCGGCGCGGGGCGCGCGCGGCGGACGCGGGGCATAGCCCTGCCCTTCCTCCTCGCCGCGCGGGGCGCGGGGGGGACGGGCGGCATAACCCTGATCGTCCTCGGCGCGGGGCGCGCGCGGCGGACGGGGGGCATAGCCCTGCCCTTCCTCCTCGCCGCGCGGGGCGCGGGGGGGACGGGGCGCATAACCCTGTTCGTCGGACCGGGGGCGATATTCGCGCGGCTGCTGCTGATAGCCTTCGCCCCCTTCTTCGCCGCGACGCTGATAGCCGCCCTGGCGATTGTCCCGGGGCTGGCGATCCTCGCGCGGCTGGCGATCGTCCCGCGGCTGGCGATCCTCGCGGGGGAAGCGGTCGTCGCGCGGCGGGCGGGGCTGGAACTGCGCCTCGCGCGCATAGGGCTGCTGCTGCGGCTGGGGCTGCTGGCCCTCGCCGGCCGCATTCTCCTCGCTGTCCTCGTCCTCCTGGTCCTCATTGCCGAAGCCGGGCTGCGGCTGGGGCGCGAACTGGCCCTGCAGGGAGGCGATCAGGCGCATGTAATGTTCAGCGTGCTGGAAATAGTTTTCCGCGGCCACATGATCGCCCGAGGATTGGGCATCGCGGGCCAGCTGGAGATATTTCTCGGCAATGTGATGGGCGGTGCCGCGCACCTTCATGTCCGGGCCGTTGGACTCATAGACCCGCGTCAAGGGGTTGGAGCCGCGGCGATTGTTGTTATTGTTATTATTGTTGTTGTTATTGTTATTGTTGTTACGGCCGCGCGGACGCTTCTGCTGACCATTTCTCATCTGAATCGTTCTCTACTCGCTCGGCGCTCAATCGCCGTTCTGCGTCCGGTCCGCTCGGACGGGTGCCGGAAAGGCGCCCGCCGCGGCCGGGTTCAAATCCGTCGGGGTGTCGTCAACCACGACCGCAGGCTGCGCCCGCGTTCGTTCCAGCTCCACACTTGGTATTAGTTCGGATCTGTTCGACCATGAGCCCCGTTCCGCGCCAAACGCGCGGCCAGCCAAGCCATTTCCCTACGCTACCGTGGGCGGTACACCCGTTCGCGGTGAGCGTGCGAGACAGTGGGTATTCGATCGTCCCGTGAAGGAATGCCGTGGCGCAACATCGGTGCACCATCAACTTTCGCCTGCCACACCCCCGAAACAAGGTTCCAGTTTCAGGCGCGGGCCTCAACCATGCGGACCGAAGCCCCGGTACGATTCCTGCCAAGGACACTAGCCAGTTCGCTTAGCCCTTCCAAGCGGTTTTTTCGCGGCGACGCCTCAAATCCCCGCTGGCGCCCGGCCGGTCGTCCGCGTCCGGCGGCCCGGTTCAGGGCGCCCGCAGCACCAGGGCGCGGGGAATTCCGCCCAGGTCCGGCCGCGCGGGGGCCCCCGCGATCAGGCCCCGATCGCGGGCCAAGGCCGCGACGTCGCGCTCCTGGCCGATGCCCAGTTCGAGCACGGCGATGCCCCGCGGCGCCAGCAAGCGTGGCAGTGCAGCAAGAATCGCGCGATAGGCATCGAGCCCGTCGGCGCCGCCATCCAGCGCCGGCGCGGGATCGAACAGGCGGACCTCGGGCGCCAGCGCCGGCAGGTCGCCGCTCGGAATATAAGGCGGGTTGGACACCACGAGGTCGAACGGGCCCTCCAGATCCTGCGCCCAGTCGCCGATCCGCACCACGCTGCGGGGGGCGAACCCCAGTCGCGCCAGATTGTCGCGGGCGGTGCGGGCGGCCCCGGCGGAGCGGTCCACGCCCACGCCGAACGCCTGCGGCAGCTCGCTCAGCAGCGCCGCGAGAATGGCCCCGCTGCCGATGCCGAGGTCCAGCAGCCGCAGGCGCTCCGCGCGCCGCCCGCCCAATGCGGCCAGGGCCGCTTCCACCAGGGTCTCGGTATCGGGCCGCGGCACCAGCGTCTCGTCCGAAAGGCGGAACGGCAGGCTCCAGAATTCCTTCTCGCCGAGGATGCGCGCCACCGGCTCGCCGGCAAGCCGCCGGTCCACGCACGCCTCGGCGGCGGCAAGCGCGGCGGCGTCAACCGGCGCGTCGGCTTCCAGAACCAGATCGGCGGTCGCCACCTGAAGCGCGTGCGCGAGCAGCAGGCGGGCGTCGAGGTCGGCGTTCTCGACCCCGGCGGCCAGCAGCCGGGCCGCGAGCGCGCGACGCGCCGCCGCGCGGGTCGGGGCGCCGGCCCCGGCCATGCTCAATTGGCGTCCGCCGAGGCCATCAGCTCGGCCTGATGCTCGGTGACGAGCGCATCGATGATCTCGTCCAAGGCGGTGCCCGCGATCACTTCCTCCAGCTTGTAGAGGGTGAGGTTGATGCGATGGTCGGTCACGCGCCCCTGCGGGAAATTATAGGTGCGGATGCGCTCGGAGCGATCGCCCGAGCCCACCTGTCCGCGCCGATCCGCCGCGCGGCCGGCCTCCTGGCGCTGGCGCTCGCCGTCCAGCAGGCGCGAGCGCAGCAGCGCCATGGCGCGCGCCTTGTTGCGATGCTGGGAGCGCTCGTCCTGCACCGCCACCACGAGGCCGGTGGGCAGATGGGTGAGGCGCACCGCGCTTTCGGTCTTGTTCACATGCTGGCCGCCGGCGCCCTGGGCGCGATAGACGTCGATGCGCAGATCGCTTTCGTTCAGCTCCACGTCCACTTCCTCCGCCTCCGGCAGCACCGCGACGGTGGCGGCGGAGGTGTGGATGCGGCCGGAGGTCTCGGTCGCCGGCACCCGCTGCACGCGATGCACGCCGGATTCGAATTTCAGCCGGGCGAAGGCGCCGCGCCCGTGGATGGCAGCGATCACTTCCTTATAGCCGCCCATGGTGCCCTCGCTTTCCGAGAGGATTTCCACGGTCCAGCCCTTTTCGGCGGCATAGCGGGAATACATGCGGAACAGGTCGCCGGCGAACAGCGCGGCCTCGTCGCCGCCGGTGCCGCCGCGCACTTCCAGAATGATGCCGCGCTCGTCCATGGCATCCTTGGGCAGCAGGGCGAGGCGGACCGCCTTCTCCAGCCGCTCGATCTCGCCGGTCAGCCGTTCCTGCTCGCTTTCGGCAAGCGCGCGCATTTCCGGGTCGCCGCCCGCTTCCGCCGCGAGGTCGCGCGCTTCGGCAAGGCCGCGCTCGGCGGCCTTCAGCGCCTGCACCTGCTCGACCACCGGGGTGAGATCGGAAAATTCGCGCCCGAGCCGCACATATTCGTCGCCCTCCGCGCCGGCGGAAAGCAGCGCCTCCACCTCGCGATGGCGGGCGACCAATTGTTCGAGCTTGGCGAGGGGCAGATCACTCATCGGCTGAGGCGATGCACACGCAGGAGGAGGCGTTCAAAGGAAAAGTCCGCTCTGTTCGGCGAAGGTCCGCAGCGCCGCGCGCACATCCACCGTGCCGGTCGTGTCCGCCAGCAACGGCAGCAGGATGGCGCGGGCGGCCTCCACGTCGAGCCGCAGCAAGGTGGACTTCACCGGGCCGATGGCGGCCGGGGACAGGGACAGCGCCCGATAGCCGAGGGCGGCGAGGGCGATGGATTCCAGCGGCCGCGAGGCCAGCTCGCCGCACAGCGTCACCGGCTTGCCGTGGCGCGCGCCGGCCTCAGCCACCATGCGGAAGGCGCGCAGCGCCGCCGGCGAGAGCGGATCGAACCGTTCCGCGACCCGCACGTTGGCCCGGTCCGCGGCGAACAGGAACTGCACCAGGTCGTTGGAACCGACGGAAAGGAAATCCACCCGCGAGAGGATTTCGTCCAGCTCGAACAGGAGCGAGGGCACCTCGACCATGGCGCCGACAAACACCCGCTCCGGCAGCACATGGCCGTGCTTGCGCAGATGGGTCAATTCGCGCTCCAGGATCGCCTTCGCCTGGTCGAACTCGCCCGCGGTCGCGATCATGGGGAACATGATGCGCAGCTCGCGCCCCGCGCCGGCGCGCAGCAGCGCCCGCAACTGGCTGCGCAGCAGGCCGGGCCGATCCAGGCCGAGGCGGATCGCGCGCCAGCCGAGCGCCGGATTCTCCTCCTCCACGGTGCGCATGTAGGGCAGCACCTTGTCGCCGCCGATATCCAGCGTGCGGAAGGTGACCGGCCGCCCGGCGGCGGCGTCCAGCACCGCGCGGTACAGGTTCAGCTGTTCCGAGATGCGCGGGAAGGTGGAGGCGATCATGAACTGGAGTTCGGTGCGAAACAGGCCGATGCCGGAGGCGCCGGTCTCCGCGATATGCGGCAGGTCCACCAGCAGGCCGGCGTTCAGATGCAGGTCCACCTGCACCCCGTCGCGGGTCACCGAGGGCAGATCGCGCAGCGCGGCATATTGCGCCTGCCGGCGGGCGCGGAAGCGCGCCTTCTCGGCATAGGCCGCCTCGACATCGCCGGGCGGGCGCAGGTGCACTTCGCCGGCCTGGCCGTCCACGATCACCGGATCGCCGGGATCGGCAAGGCCGGCGGCATTCTCCACCTGCCCGACCGCCGCGATCCCGAGGGCCCGGGCGACGATGGTGACGTGGCTGGTGGTGCCGCCTTCTTCCAGGATCAGGCCGCGGATGCGGGTGCGATCATAGTCCAGCAGCGCGGCCGGGCTCATGTTGCGCGCCACCAGCACCGCGTTTTCCGGCAGGTCCGTCCGATCTGCGCTGCGGCCGCGCCCGGTCAGTTCGCGCAGCAGGCGATTGGCGAGATCGTCGAGATCGTGCAGGCGCTCGCGCAGATAGGGGTCGGAGGCGCGCATGATGCGGGCGCGCGTGTCCGATTGCACGCGCTCCACCGCCCCCTCCGCCGTGAGGCCGGACAGCACCGCCTCGCGCATGCGGTGCATCCAGCCCCGATCGTGGGCGAACATGCGATAGGCTTCGAGGATCTCGCGATGCTCGCCGGCCTTGGAGAGGCCGTCATCCTCCAGCAGCAGGTCGATGGAGGCGCGCAGCTTGCCGATGGCGCCGTCGAGCCGCACCACTTCCTTCTGCACGTCGTCGGCGATCACATTGGTGACGACGATGCGCGGCTCGTGCAGCACCACATGGCCGAGGCCGAGGCCGTCCGCGAGCGCGATGCCGGTGAGATGCAGCGGCCGGCGCACCGCCGGTTCCGCGCCCGGCTTGGCGAGCGCGGTCAGCTCGCCCGAGGCAATCATCTCCGCCAGCACCATGGCGGTGGTCTGGAGCGCCTCGATCTCCTCTTCCGCATAGGTGCGGCGGGCGCGGTTCTGCACCACCAGCACGCCCAGCGTGTTGCCGGCCCGCAGGATCGGCACGCCGAGGAAGGAATTGTAGATTTCTTCGCCGGTTTCCGGGCGATAGGAATATTCCGGGTGATGCTGGGCGTCGGACAAGGCGAGGGATTCCGCCTCGCGCGCCACATGGCCGACGAGGCCCTCGTCCACCCGCATGACGGTCAAGTGAACCGCATCGCGGTTCAGACCTTCGGTGGCGTACAGCTCAAGCGTCTGGTCCACGCGCAGCACATAGACCGAGCACACCTCCGCCACCATGTTGGCGGCGATCAGGACAACGATCTTATCCAGGCGGTCCTGGGCGCTGACCGGCTCCGCCATGACCTCGCGGAGACGTCTTAACAGCACCCGAGGCCCGCCGAGCGCGCCACGCATCGGCCGCATCCTTCAAGAGTTGCGAGGCGTTCTCACCTCGTATGACCGCCGATGAACCCGCCCCCGCAGTCTCGATTATCAGCTATCGAGACCGTATAGCGAATGGAGAGTCCGCACCGCAAGTTCGGTATAGGCGGCGTCGATCAGGATCGAAATCTTGATCTCCGACGTGGTGATGGCGCGGATGTTGATTCCCTTGCCCGCCAGCGCCTGGAACGCCTGCGCCGCGACGCCCGCATGGGAGCGCATGCCGATGCCGATGACCGACACCTTGGTCACGTCGGTTGCCCCTTCCACGACCTCGAAACCGATGGAATCGCGGGCCTTTTCAAGAGCCGCCAGGGCCCGGTCATAGTCTGCGGCGGGCACCGTGAAGGTGATGTCCGTATAGCCGTCGGCGGACACGTTCTGCACGATCATGTCCACATTGATATGGGCCTCGGCCAGCGGGCCGAACACGGCGGCGGCGATGCCCGGCTTGTCGGCCACGCGGCGAATGGACACCTGCGCCTCGTCCTTGGCGAAGGCGATGCCGGTCACCACCTGCGATTCCATCTGGTTTGCCACGATTTCCTCCTCGTCGCAGATCAGCGTGCCCGCCGCCTCGACCGTGCTCATGTGGGGGGCGTCGGGATCCTCGAAGCTGGAGCGCACGAAGGTACGCACCTTGTGCACCATGGCCAGCTCCACCGAGCGGACCTGCAACACCTTGGCGCCCAGCGACGCCATTTCCAGCATTTCCTCGAACGCGATGCTCTTCATGCGCTTGGCGCGCTGCACGACGCGCGGATCGGTTGTATAGACGCCGTCCACGTCGGTATAGATGTCGCAGCGCTCCGCGCCGATGGCCGCGGCGAGCGCCACCGCGCTGGTGTCCGAGCCGCCGCGCCCGAGCGTCGTGATGCGCCCCGAGGGCAGGTGCACGCCCTGGAAGCCGGCCACCACCGCCACCTCGCCCGCGTCGAGCGCCGCGCCCAGCGCCGTGCCATCGATCTCCAGGATGCGGGCGGAGCCGTGGGCGTCGTCGGTGGAAATCGGCACCTGCCAGCCCTGCCAGGACCGGGCGCTCAGCCCCCTGGCCTGAAGCGCGATGGCGAGGAGGCCCGACGTCACCTGCTCGCCGGACGCCACGACGGCATCATATTCGCGCGGATCGTGCAGGGTGGAGGCCTCGCGGCACCAGGCGACCAGTTCATTGGTCTTGCCGGACATGGCGGACACCACCACCACCACGCTGTAGCCGGCCTCCACCTCGCGCTTCACATGGCGCGCGACATTCTGGATGCGTTCGATCGTGGCGACGGACGTGCCGCCGAACTTCATGACAAGCCGAGCCATGGCTCGCGTTCTCTCTAAACAGGGGCTGTGGGATCGGGGTTCAGCCGGCATCCAAACCGCCGGGGGCCGTCATCGGCGAAAGCGGGGTGCCGCGCTCGCGTTCAGGCGCGCATCATTTTCGCGCGCATTTGCCCAGGCCTCGCCACGGGGCGCGGTGTGGAACACAGATGATGGCGGCCGTCTGGCACATTCCCTAATCCTCCCCGCGCCCGGTTGAACGACACGGGTTCTCGAAAGTGGCCGCCTCCATAGCGCTCCCGCACGCTTCGGGCAACTGCGGCGTTGCCCGCCTCTCGGCGCCGTGCCTCTCTGGGTTCTCTATGCCTTGCGCATCTGCTCCAGGAACGCGCGCACCTCCGCGCCGTCCACATCCTTGGCGATGAACGCCTCGCCGATGCCGCGCACCAGGATGAAGGTCAGCGCGCCGCGGCTCACCTTCTTGTCCTGGGCGATCAGCATCATCAGCCCGTCGGTGTCCGGCAGGTCGCCCGGCACGTCGGCGATGCGGGTCGGCAGGCCGAGGGCTTCCAGATGGCGCGTGGCGCGCACCACATCCTGTCCGTTGCACAGGCCGAGCCGCGCCGAGAAGGCGAACGCCAGCGCCATGCCGATCGAGACCGCCTCGCCGTGCAGCAGGCGGTTCGAGAAGCCGGCCCCCGCCTCCAGGGCATGGCCGAAGGTGTGGCCGAGATTGAGCAGGGCCCGGTCGCCGGTTTCCTTCTCATCGCGGGCGACGATGGCGGCCTTGGCGACGCAGCTGGCCGCCACCGCCTCCACCCGCGCGTCGCCCCCGGCCAGCACCTCGGCGCCGTGCGCCTCCAGCCAGCCGAAGAAGGGCGCATCGCCCAGAAGGCCGTATTTGGCGACTTCCGCATAGCCCGCGCGCACCTCGCGGGGCGGCAGCGTGTCGAGCGCGGCGGTGTCCGCCACCACCAGCACCGGCTGATGGAACGCACCCACCAGATTCTTGCCCTGGGGGGAATTGATGCCGGTCTTGCCGCCCACCGAGGAATCCACCTGCGACAACAAGGTCGTCGGCGCCTGGACGATATCCACCCCGCGCCGCACCACGGCGGCGGCGAAGCCCGCGAGATCGCCCACCACCCCGCCGCCGAGCGCCAGAACCAGGTCGCGCCGCTCGATGCGGGCCGCGATCAGCCCCTCGGCGACCTGCTCCAGCCCCTTGTAGCTCTTGGACTTCTCGCCCGGCGCCACGATCACGGCGGAATGGGCGATTCCGGCCTCGTCGAGCGCCGCCTCGACGGTGCCGAGATGCCGTTCGGCCACATTCTCGTCGGTGACGACGGCCACGCGCGCCCCCGGCCGCAGGGCGGCGATGCGGGCGCCGATCCCGGCGAGCAGGCCCGGGCCGATGGCGATGTCATAGGGCCGGCCGGCGAGATCGACCCGCACGACGCGCGCCGCCTCCGCGCGGTCGATGGGGAGGGAAGCGGCGGAATGGCTGGTCATGGGGTCTGGTCCTGGATCGGCGCAAGATGGCGCGTCACGGCGGCGATCACGTCTTCCACCACAGTTTCATGAACGACGTCGCGGGATTCCACTCGCACGTCGGCCAAAGCATAGATGTGCCCGCGCGCGGCCAGCAAGGCGGCGAGCTTGGCTTCCGCATCGCCTTGGGCGAGCAGCGGCCGGTCGTTGCGCTTCTTCACCCGGCGCAGCAGGGTGTGAAGGTCCGCCTCCAGCCACACCGAGACGCCGGCCAGGGAGATGGCGGCGCGGGTGTCCGCGCTCATGAAGGCGCCGCCGCCGGTGGCGATCACCATGGGGCCGGATTGCAGAAGGCGGGCCACAACCCGCTGCTCGCCCTCGCGAAACTCGGCCTCGCCGCGCTTGGCGAAGATTTCCGGAATGCTCATGCCGGCGGCGCGGACGATTTCCTCGTCCGCATCCACGAACGGCAAGGCGAGGCGCTTGGCGAGGCGACGGCCGACGGAGGATTTCCCCGCGCCCGGCATCCCCACCAGCACGATGGAACGGCGCCCGAGCAAGCCCACGAGGGCACCGTTCGGCGCCGGTTCCGGCATCGCCCCCGGCTCTCGCTCGCTCTCGCTGCTCAAAGATACCTCCGTCCGCACGCGTGGCTTCAAAATGGGCGCGAAGCGCGAAAAAAGCGCACTAGCATTGCCGTGGCGGGGGGGCAATGGCGGTTGAAAGAGAGGCGCGCGCATGTCACCTGTGCAGAGCGCAGCGCCGGCCGGCGATTCGCGTCGAACCCAGGCAAGGCAGAACGCAGGTAAATCGCACCGTGCCCAGTCTGATCCGCCTCCTGGCGGCGATCGCCATCCTCGTGGCCCTGGTTTATGGCGGTGCCTATTGGCTCGCCAACAAGGTCGAACCGGCAACGCGGGATGTGACCATCACCGTCCCCAACGACCGTTTCCAGAAATGAGACCCGGGCGATGACCCGGGCCGGCATCCCCCGCACCGGCCTTTCCGGCAGCGGGCCGCTGGCCCTGTTTCTCGACATGCAGGCGGTGGAGCGGGGCGCCAGCGCCAATACGCTCGATGCCTACCGCCGCGACCTCGAGGATTTTTCCGCCTTCCTCGCCGCGCGCGGCGAAACCGTCGCGGCCGCCGCCACCCCGGTGCTGCGCGCCTATCTCGCCGATCTTTCCGCACGCGGCTTCAAGACCACCACGGTGGCCCGCCGGCTCTCCGCGATCCGCCAGCTCTACCGCTTCCTCTATGCGGAGGGCCATCGCAGCGGCGATCCCGCCGCCGTCCTGGAAGGGCCCAAGCGGGCGCGTCCCTTGCCCAAGGTGCTGAGCGTGGAGGAGGTGGGCCGGCTGATCGACACCGCCCATGCCCGCGTCGCCGCCGCCGAGGGCGAGGGCGAATCGCTGCGCCGGCTGCGGGTCGCCTGCTGCATCGAGCTTCTGTACGCCACCGGCCTGCGCATCTCGGAACTCACCGCCCTTCCCGCCACGGCCGCGCGCAGCCGCACGGATGCCATCGTCGTCACCGGCAAGGGCGGCAAGGACCGGCTCGTGCCGCTGAGCGGACCGGCGAAGGCGATCATGGCGGCCTATCTGGACGCGCGCCGCGCCGCCGGGCTGGATGCCTCCAAATGGCTGTTTCCCACGGCTGCGAAATCCGGCCACGTCACCCGCCAGCAGGCCGCGCGCGAGCTGAAGGACCTCGCGATCGCGGCCGGCCTCGACCCGGCCAAGCTCTCGCCCCACGTGCTGCGGCACGCCTTCGCGAGCCATCTGCTGGCCCACGGGGCGGACCTGCGGATCGTCCAGACCCTGCTCGGCCATGCGGACATCTCCACCACCCAGATCTACACCCATGTGCTGGACGAGCGGCTGAAGCAGATGGTGCGCGACCTGCACCCGCTCTCCGAAGGCTAGGACCCATCGACATTCAGGGCCTGACGCCATGGCAGCAGCGCTGCGCCCGGCACGGGCTTGTCCGGGCATGACGGCCGGTGAAAGAAAGACAATGTGCCCATCTGCCGCCAGGCGCCTCGACCCTAGACCCCGCCGCTGAATGTCGATCCGTCCGGGACGCGGGGCATTGTGCCGCCGTGGCGGGAAAACCCCCGCTTGCCCCTTTCATCATGCCGGGCCGGCGCCTATATTCAACGCGCTGGCGCAAGCCAGATATGGCGATAAATGGTTGTCGGAATAAGCCTTTCGGACCCGGGGGCAGTACCCGGCGCCTCCACCAGAACCCGTGATTTCGCAAGGCTTTGCGGGTTGCGGCGGGGGCGAAATAGGATCGACGAGGGTGTAAAGGGCTTTCTTTCGCTCGGCATGGTTCCGCCGATATCGGGCCGACCTATAGTTGCGAATGACAACTATGCTCCGGTTGCCGTTGCCGCGTGAGCGGTAAAGGTACCGAAATAAAAGTCCTACCGGGTAGCACTGGCTAGGCGGGGTTCGGAGGCACCTGGCAACAGAAGCCTCCACTTCTCCTCAGGGCCGGCCGGACCTTCGGGGAAGGGGATGGGTCTCATGGGCGCGACGGACGGGCGGCATGCCTTCCGCGGCGCTTAAGCCTCGTCTGCAACGGGCACCGGCCGCGAGCACCGCACCCCATGTCTTCGGTCGATCATATCCGGTACGATCTTCTGGCGCAGGAAGCCCTGCGTGGCGTCGTGCGCCGCGTGCTTTCCGACGTCGCCCGCGACGGATTGCCGGGCGACCATCATTTCTACGTCTCCTTCGATCCCCGCGCCCCCGGCGTGCGGCTCTCGCAGCGCATGCGCGAGAAATATCCCGAGGAGATGACCATCGTGCTCCAGCACCAGTTCTGGGACCTGAACGTGAGCGAGCACGCCTTCGAGGTGGGCCTCTCGTTCGGCGGCATTCCCGAGCGGCTGCTGGTTCCGTTCTCGGCCCTCAAGGGCTTCTTCGACCCCTCGGTGAGCTTCGGCCTCCAGTTCGAGCTGGCCGGTGGCGAGGAGATCGAGGCGGCGGGCGAGCATGCCCCGGCCGAAGCGCCCACCCGCCTGCCCGGCGCCGGCGCCTCGGTGCGTCCGCTGCGCGGCGCGGGGTCCGAGCCCGCGCTCGCCAGCGCCAAGATCGGCGGCGCCAAGGGCGAAGGGGAGCAGGGCGACGGCGTGCTCGCCATGAAGTCCATCGCCCCCGAGATCGCCAGCGCCACCAGCAAGGTCTCCGCCCAGGACACGTCCCCGGATGCGGCCAAGGGCGGCGCCGAGGATGCCGGCAAGGGCGGCAAGGAGGCTGCGAAGGACACCGCCAAGGATGCGGCCAAGGACGACCGCCCGGCCGGCGGCGCCGAAGTGGTCCGGCTCGACGTCTTCCGCAAGAAGTGAAGCGGCGCCTCCGCGCCGCGCCCGCCTTCGCCCCCGGCCTGTTCTCATTCGCGCGCGGATCCACCCATGAGCATGGTTGATGTCGCCGTGATCGGCGCCGGCGCCGCCGGTCTTGCGGCCGCGCGCGCGCTGGAGGGCAGCGGCCTTTCCGTCACGGTTCTCGAAGCCGCCGGCCGGATCGGCGGCCGCGCCTTTACCGATACCGCCAGCTTCGCGCAGCCCTGGGATCTCGGCTGCCACTGGATGCATTCGGCGCTCGACAATCCCTTTGTCGCGATCGCCGACCGGCTCGGCTTCTCCTATCGCCGCTCGACCCAGCATTATATCCGCAAGCTGCATCTCGGCACCCGCTGGGCCAGCGACGACGAGCGCGAGGCGGCGGCCCGCGCCGTCGAGGGCGCGTTCGAGGCCATCACGGCGGCGGGAAGGGCGGGGCGCGATGTCGCCGCGTCCGAGGTGATCGGCGATGCCGGCCCCTGGAACCGCCTGGTGCGCCACTGGATCGCGCTGATGACGGCGGCGACCCCGCAGGACGTGTCGACCCTCGATTTCGCCAATTATCACGACGGCGGCGAGAACTGGCCGGTGGTGGAGGGCTACGGCGCGCTGGTGGCGGCGCAGGCCTCCGGGCTGAAGGTGACGCTGAACTGCCCGGTCCAGACGGTGGATTGGTCCGGCTCCGGCGTGCGGCTCGCAACGCACCGGGGCGACGTGGCGGCGCGGGCCGTGATCATCGCCGTGTCGACCGACGTCATGGCCAAGGGGCATCTGCGCTTCGCGCCCGCCCTGCCGCCGGATCTCGCCGAAGCCATGGAGGCCCTGCCCCTCGGGGTCTCGGAAAAGGTCGCCTTCGGCTTCGACAGCGATGTGTTCGGCTTTTCCGACCGGGCGGGCATCAACACCATCGATCTCGCGCGGCCCGACCGGGCCCCGGTGAATTTCCAGATCATCCCCGGCGCACGGCCGCTCGCCATCGCCCATCTCGGCGGCGCGAACGGGCGGGCGCTGGTGGGCGCCGGCCCGCAGGCGATGGCCGATTTCGCCCTGGCGGGACTGACGGACGTGTTCGGCGCCGATATCCGCGCCCGCGTCACCGCGTGGCGCGCCACCTCCTGGGCGCGCGATCCCCATATCGGCGGCGGCTATTCCTGCGCGCTGCCCGGCAAGGCGCACGTGCGCGGGCGCCTGTTCGCGCCGCTGGCGGAGCGCATCCTGTTTGCCGGGGAAGCCGTGTCGGCGCATGCCTTTTCCACCTGCCACGGCGCCCATCTCTCCGGCCAGGCCGCGGCGCGGTCCGCGATCGCCCTGTTGAAAGGCGCCGCCTGATGCTTCCCCTCGCCCAGATCGTGGCCGTGGCCGAGAACGGGGTGATCGGCAGAAACCAGACCCTGCCCTGGCATCTGTCGTCCGATCTCAAGCGCTTCCGCGCCCTCACCTGGGGGCGGCCGCTGCTGATGGGGCGCCACACCTTTCTGTCCATCGGCCGGCCGCTGCCGGGGCGGATCTCGATCGTGCTCACCGGCGATCCGACCTTCTCCGCCGAGGCGGGCGTGCGGGTCGGACGCGATCTCGGAGAGGCGCTGACCCTCGCGGAAGCGGCGGCGATGGAGCTTGGGGCCGAGGACATCATGGTGATCGGTGGACGCCGCGTGTTCGCCGAGACCCTGCCGCTGGCGAGCACCATCCACCTCACCCGCGTGCACGCGTCTCCCGCCGGCGACGTGCTGCTGCCGCCTTATGATCCGGCGGAGTGGCGCGAGGTGGAGCGCGACGGCCCGATGCAGGGGCCGAAGGACGATTTCCCCTTCTCCTACATCACCCTCGCACGGGCCTGACCCGGCCGCTGCGGGGCGGTGCGGACCTCACTCGCCGGGCACCAGGGCCGGCGGGCGCGTCAGATTGCCGAAGCCCGGCGTCGGCGCCGCGAAGCTCCCGCCCTCCGGCGGCAGCGAGGGACGCGCCGGGTGGGTGCGGCCCGCGGGCCCGATCTCGATGGGCGGCGCCAAAGGCGGGGCGGCCGTGCGGCGCTCGCTCGCCTGCCGGGGCGCGCTGGCACGCGCCGGGGCGCGGGTGCGCGTTTCCTCGCCGCTGGCCGGCTCGGAGGTTTCGCGCGCGGCGGCGGCAGGTGGCGCGGCCGGCGACTGGGCTGGAGTGGATTGGGCCGGGGTGGGTGGGGCCGGCTGCTGCGCGGATGGGGCCGGCGCTTGCGGCGGAGCCGGGGGCGCGACCGGGACAGGCGCCGACGGGGGCGCGGAGATGGGTGCCGCCGGGGGCGCGGCGGGGGCCGATGCCGGCATTGACGTGCCGCTGCCGGCCGAGGGGGCGGGCACGAGGCCCTGCCGCTCCTCCAGGCGCCGGGTTTCCCGCTCGATGGCGCGCATGGAGATGGCGGCCACCAGCGCGGGCGCGCTGACGCGCCGTTCCGGAGCGGCGATGGGTCCGCGCCAGGAAATGGTGCCGCCGGGCACGGCCCCGCCCGCCTCGGCGGCTTCGAGATCCAGCGTCCCGTCCAGATACAAGCGCGTCAGGTCCAGCGTGCCGGAGAAGGTGGCGCGCGCGCCGTCCGCCTGGGCGCGGGCGGTGGAAAGGCGCGCCACGCCGTTCACGAGGCTCACCGTGCTGTCCAGGGCGGCGAGCTTCAGCGGGCCGCGCGCCAGGGCGCGGTCGAACATCTGCACCACCCGCCGCTCGTCGGGCGGGGCGCCGACGGCGGTCTCCGCCAATACGCTTTCGATGGCGTGGGGATCGGCGGCGGGGAGATCGAGGCCCTGGATGCCCAGCGTGCCTTGCCCCGACAGGCTCTGCACCAGCGCCAGCGGCGCCCGGCCGATGCCGCCCATGTCGACCGAGAGCGACAGGCGGCCCGTGGGCGGGGCGCGCGGCGCGAGCGGCTGCACCAGGGCCGCGAGATCCACGCCATCAAGACCGAGATGACCCTCGGCCGCCACCATGTCGGGCCGGCGGCGCAAGGTGAGATTGCCGTTGAGCGCGCCGCCCCCGATACCGCCGGCCAGATCGCGCAGTTCCAGCGTCGCGTCGCGCGCCTGCAGGCGCCCCTTGGCCTCCTGCAAGCCATAAGTGCCGTTGAGATCGAGGCGCCGGGTGGAAAAATCGAGCGTCAGCGCCACCGGCGAGGGCGGCGCGGGGGCAAAGCGGGCGGCGGACCAGGGGCCGTTGCCGACCTCGGGGCCGATGCTGCGCGCGCCCCACAGGCCGATCAGGCGGGGCAGCGAGAGCGTGTCGAGATCGAGCCGGCCGGTGATGCGGGGCACGTCCCCGCCCTCGATCGCCAGGGCGCCGGAAAGCGGCGCGCCGCCGAGCTGGCCCTTCAGATCCTCCAATTGCCAGGCGCCGCCGCCGCGCGACAGCGTGAAGCTCAGCGCGGCCGGCACCGGTCCGCCCTCGGCCGCGGGCGCCGCGGCGAGGAACAGCTTCGCCACGTCCGCGCCGTCGAGCCGCAGGGCGAGGCGCGGCTGAAGCGTCCCGTCGGCCGCGATCTTCACCGGTCCCTTGGCGCTCGCCACCGTATCGGCCAGGGCGAGACGGCCGTCGAGATCGGCGCCGTCCGTGCCGGATGGCGCGAGGGTCAGGTTCAATTGTCCCGCGCCGAGGCCGGGCCGCAGGCCCGAGAGGCCGGCCGCCTCGAGCGCGCGGGCCCCGTCGGTGGCGGACAGCGTGAGATCGACGCGCGGCACGCCGCCCGTGGCATCGGGCGCGAAGGCGGCACGGCCGGCGAGCAGGCCGAGGGTGCCGTCCAGGCGCACCGCGCCCGCGCCGCCATCGCCCCAGCTGGCGGAGCCGGTGAGGTTCACCGGGGCCGCGACCGGCCCGAGGCGGGTCATGATCTCGCCCGCCCGTTCGCCCGAAAGCAGCCGCGCCAGCGGCACGAGGCCGTCCGCCTTGGCGCCGGCGACCGAGAAATCCAACCGCCCCTGGAGCGGCGCCGCGAGGCGGGTGAGGCTGCCCTTGCCCTCCAGGTGCAGGCCCGCGAGATCGTCCAGCGTCAGGCGCGAGAGCGTCCAGGCGCCCCCCGCCCCCTCGGCGGCGAGCGACAGGGCGCCGAGCGGGAGGCCCCCGGCCTTCAGATGCCGCCCCTCCAGCGCGATGCCGCCATCCACCGCGCCGCCGGCCAGCGCCAGCCCCTGGCGCGCCGCCTCCAGCAGGGGATCGAGGTCGAGCCCGTCCACCGCCAGCGACAGATCGAGGCGCGCCCGGTCGCCGTCGGTGAATTGCCCCGATCCCGAAACCGTGGCGGTGCCGAAGCTGGCATCGAGATTCTGCACGCCATAGCGCCCCGCCCCGGCCGTGATGCGCCCGACGAGCTTCACCGGTCCGGAGACCGCCGCCGCCACGTCGGCAGCGGCGCGCGGCGCGGCCCAGCGCAGGAACGCGGCCGGATCGTCGCTGGAAAAGGCGAGGGTGCCGGTAAAACCCGCCCCCGCCGCGCCGCCCGGCGCGCCCGAAAGGCGCAATGCCGACTGGCCGGGAAGCTTCGCCTCGGCCGCATCGATCCGCCAGCCGCCTTCCGTGCCCGAAAGGTCCAGCCGCGCATCCCGCAGCAGCGTCCCGCCATAGGTGAGCTGCTCCACCGCCACGCCGATGCGTGCGGGCACCTCGGGCGCCGGCAGGGCATCGAAGGCCGCCATCATGGCCACAAGGGATTCCGCCGCGCTCTGCGGGGCCGCGCCGCCCGGCGTGCGCAGCCCGTCGGCATCGAGGGCGCGGGCGTTCAGCACCACATCGAGACCGGGCGCCCGGCCGAGGGCGAGGCGCGCGGAGCCGGCGAGCTGCACCGGGCGCGCGGTATCGGCGAGCGACAGGTCCAGCGTTTCCGCCACCACCGCCTGCGGGCTGGCGCGCAGCGCGCCGGACAGGCGCCAGGACTCCTGCCCTGCCGCCGGCTGTCCCGCGCCCGGCGAGGCGCCGGCGACGGCGGGAGCCGAGCCGCCCGCCGCGCCGTCCGGGCGGCGGGCCAGGCTGCCGCGCCCCTCGAAGCGCGGCGCCCCGCCGTCCAGCCGCAGGGTGCCGTCGAGATCCAGGGTCAGCGGCCGCGCCCGCTCCTCGGCGATCAGGCGCATGCGGCTGCCATCGGCGCCGAACGCACCGAGGCTGAGGCGCGTCCCGTAGCGCCGGCCGGCGATCGCGACCTCGCCCTCCAGGCGGAACGGGCCGGTCAGCGTGCGTGCCTCGCCCTTCAGGTCGAGCCCGGTGAACGCCAGGGTCCGGTCGGCGCCGCGATCGAGAATGTCCAGCGTGCCGCCTTCGATCGCGAGGGTGGAAATGGAGAGGCCGCCCGGCGCGGCGGCGCCCGTGGGCAGCGCCACCCGGCCCGCGCTGTCCAGCACCAGGCGCATGCGCGGATGCACCAGGGTGAGGGATTTCGCTTCCACGCCGCCGCGCACCAGGGCGCCGAGGGAGAGATCGGCGCGCACCTCGTCCGCCACCGCGCCGGTGGAGACGGCGTCCGCGCCGATGGAGACGTTGCGCAGGATGACGCGGGGCGTGGGCAGGATATCGGCGTAGATATTGCCGCGGATCACCACCGGCACGCCGAGGGTGCGGCTGGCCTGGCTTTCAAACGCGCCGCGCCAGGCCGTCCAGTCCACCACGAACGGCGCCGCGAAGGCCGCCACGATGGCAAGGATCACCGCCGAGGCAATCGTGATCAGGACGCCCTGCACCAGCCGGTCCTCGCTTCAAGGGGGCGCGCCGCACGCGACGCGTTGGGGAAGTGTAGCGCGGAATGGTAACGTTGGGATGGTGGCGATCCGATGGTGACGTTGCGGCCGTGCGCGCTCAGAGCTTGAGGATCTTGCCCGGGTTCATGATGTTCTGCGGATCGAACGCCCGCTTGATCGCGCGCATGGCGTCGAGGGTCGCTTCGCCATGCTCGGCGGAGAGATATTTCATCTTCCCCTGCCCCACCCCGTGCTCGCCGGTGCAGGTGCCCTCCATGGCGAGCGCCCGGTCCACCAGGCGCGACATGAAGGTCTTCGCCTTGGCGAGGTCGGCGGGGTCCTCCACGTCCACCATCAGGGTGGTGTGGAAATTGCCGTCGCCCACATGGCCGACGATGGGCGCGACCAGCCCCATCTCGACGATGTCGCGCTTGGTTTCCATGACGCATTCGGCGAGGCGCGAGAGCGGCACGCACACATCGGTCGCCACCGCTTTCGCGCCGGGACGCATGGGCAGCACCGACCAATAGGCATCGTGCCTTGCCTGCCACAGGCGGCTGCGGTCCTCGGCCTTGGCGGCGAACACGAACGGGCCGCCGTTGAACTCCGCCGCGATCTCGCCGAAGCGGTCCGCCTGCTCATGGGCGCCGGCCTCGGTGCCGTGGAATTCCACGAACAGATGCGGCGTTTCCGGCAGGTCGAGCTTGGCATAGGCGTTGGAGGCCTTCACCTGCTCCTCGTCCAGCAATTCGATGCGCGCCACCGGAATGCCCGATTGGATGGTGGCGATGACGGCGTTGCAGGCCTCCTCGATGCTGGCGAACGGGCAGACCCCCGCGGTGATGGTCTCGGGAATGCCCTGGAGGCGCAGCGTCAGCTCGGTGATGATGCCGAGCGTGCCTTCCGCGCCCACGAACAGGCGGGTGAGATCGTATCCGGCGGAGGATTTCTTGGCCCGGCGGGCGGTGGTGATGATTTCGCCGTTGGGCAGCACGGCTTTGAGGGCGAGGACATTGTCCTTCATGGTGCCGTAGCGCACCGCATTGGTGCCGGAGGCGCGGGTGGAGGCCATGCCGCCGAGCGAGGCATCCGCGCCCGGATCGATGGGGAAGAACAGGCCCTGGTCACGCAGATCCTCGTTCAGCCGCTTGCGCGTCACGCCGGGCTCGATGACGCAATCGAGATCCTCGGCGTGAATGGCCAGAATTCGATTCATCCCCGACAAGTCGATACAGATTCCACCTTGCGGGGCGTTGACGTGGCCTTCCAGCGAGGTGCCGGTTCCCCAGGGGATGATCGGTATTCGATGGGCCGCGCAGATGCCGACAACGGTCTGCACATCTTGTGTGCTCTGGGCGAAAACCACCGCATCTGCCGGCTCGTTAGGCAGATAAGTCGTGATATTTGCGTGCTGCTCGCGAACAGCATGGGAAGTAACGACTTTGTTACCGAGTGCGGCTTGCAATGCGTCGAGTGCCGCCGGCAGGCCCGGCATCGATTCGCGCGCGACCGTGGCGTGGGCACCAAACATTTAAGAATCCTTTAATATCAAGCCGCATGGCCGGGGCGGGGCAAGCAGATTAGCGGCCTGCGCGTATTCGGCAAGGGGGGCCGGCCGGTAGCGCCGTGCGGCATGGCTGCACGATGTCTCCGCATGGGCGCCAATTTTATGCCATTTCGACAGTGACCAATGTCAAAACTCGCGGCACACTGCGCAGCAAGCAGGCAATTCTTTGAATTCCGTGCCCCTCTCGATCAGGGAGAGCGCCATGTGGGACAGGATCGACTTCGAACCGGTATTCTTTGCTCCGTTTGTATCTTCCGCGATGAAGATCGAACCGGAATGGATCGATGACGAGGGTCATCTGTCCATGTCTTATTACAATGTCCTGTTCGACCGCGCCTTTGCCGAGGCCCTCGCGCTTCTTGGACTCGGGCCGAACTATGCTCGCGCCCGCGGCTTCTCTTTTTTCACCGCCGAAGCTCACATGCGCTATCTGCGCACCGTGCCGGCCGAGAGCGACGTGCGGGTGACCATGCGCCTGATCGATTATGATGCGAAGCGCCTGCACCTCTTCCTTTCGCTCCACCATGGCACCGAGGGCTGGGTCGCGGCCACGTGCGAGCAGATGACCTTGCAGATCGATCGCGCCTCCCATCGCGCCGCCCCGTTCGCGGACGATGTGCTGGAGCGGGTCGCGGGCATGCGGTCGGTTCATTCCGCCCTGCCCCAGCCCGACGGCATCGGCCGCAGCATCGGCCTCGACGCCCGCTGCTGAGCGCCCCGCGGGCGCATCCGGCCGGCGGCTTCTGGCGGCCGGCGGGGCGCCGATTGCACGATTTCCTTGCAGGAAGCTTATTTCCGACGCTGCATGCGATGCAGGTCAGCCATGCTGACACAACGCTTCTAGTGCGATGCAACAAAGCCCATATTGCATCGCATCAAGGGCCGCGCGGTTGCGGCCAAGCGTTGGAGGCCTGTCATGGGCGCCGTTACTTTCTCGACCGATTCCTTCTCGACCCCCAAGGCGACGGAAGCTGCTGCCGCCAAGCCGGCCGAGGCCCGCAAGGGCGTTTTCGCGCGCATTTTCGATGCCATCGTCGCGGCCCGCGCCGCCCAGGCCGAGCGCGACTTCCTCGCCTACATGCAGCGCACCGGTTTCGACCCGCGCAAGTGATCTGAACTGCGCAGGTGATCTGACCCGCGCAAGTGATCTGAACAGGATCGGTCTCGCGCTCGGCTGATGTCGCACCGGGCGCGGGAACGCGGCTCGCCAGAAGCCGCGGGACGCACGACAAGGCCGGTCATCTCCCCCCGATGACGGCCAAGTGGAGCCTTTCTCCGTTCGCGAAAGCGGGGAAATCCTCCCGTACCCGAGTTTTGACGCATCCCCAGTCGGGCCGGAGCGGCCGCGCGACCAGCGCGCTGCGACACGTCGTGCAGGCCGCCAAGGCCGCCGGCGCGATCATCTGCCCCCTTCGTCCGCCTTCTTCTCTCGCCTCTCTATGCCGCCCATACGCGCTTCGGCTTCGCGCCGGATGCCGAGAGCGTCAGCGTGGTCCAGCCGTCGATATCGCGCCGGCGCACCAATTGCAGGCCCTGGGCCCGATAGGCCGCCAGCGCCGCATGGGCGTGCGAGGGCAGCAAGCCCGACAGAACCAGCGTTCCGCCAGCCGCGAGCAGCGGACGCAGCGGCCGCGCGAGGCGCTTCAGCGGCGGCAGCAGGATATTCGCCAGGATCAGGTCATAGGGACCGGGCCGGCGCACCGCCGCCGCCCCCGCGCCGGCGGCCAGCACCATGCGGATATGGGGCCCGGCGAGATTCGCGCGGGCGTTTTCGCGGGCGGTGCGCACCGCCACCTCGTCGAGGTCGCTCGCCACGACCGGCACGCGGAACAGCCGCGCCGCGCCGATGGCCAGCACGCCCGTGCCGGTGCCCACATCCAGAACCTTGCCCGGACGGCCGATCCGCGCCGCATCCACGATCGCCGCGAGGCACCCTTGCGTGGTGCCGTGGTGGCCGGTGCCGAAGGCGAGGGCCGCCTCGATCTCGATGCCGATGCCATTGGGCGGCACCCGCGCGCGGTCGTGCGACCCGTGCACATGGAACGGCCCCACCCGCACCGGCGCCAGCCCTTCCAGGCTCGCGGCCACCCAATCCTTCTCCTGCAATTCCCCGAACGTGACCTGCGCCGCGAGGTCGGCGCCGGCCGCCACGCTCACCAGTTCCCGCAGGCGCTCGGGATCGAACGCCTCGCCGGCATAGACCTCCACCGCCCAGCTGCCGTCGGGCTGCTCGAAATTGGCGACCGCCACCTCGGCGGGATCAAAACTTTCCGCCAGCAGGTCCGCGATGCGGCGCGCCTGCATCTCGGGGGCGGAGACCCGCATGAAATGGGTGGCGTCGCTGGGGAGGAGACCTTCGAACATCGCGAACTTTCCGGGGGAGGCGCTTTGGGTTCAGGCCCCGTACGCGCCAATGACGCGATCGCGACCCAGTTGCCGTGCGGCATAGACCCGCTCATCGACCACCGACAAGAGCTTGGCAACACTTTCCCCGTCCATGGGCGCCGTGGCGAAGCCGATCGTCAGCGAAATCTCCAGGCCCGGCGGCATCTGGAGGGCGGCCACGCGCTGGCGCAGCGCCGCCGCAACCTGGGCCGCCGCCATGTGCGGCAGGCCGGGGGCGAGGACGACGAAGGCGTCGCCGTCGTGCCGCACCACATAATCCCCGCTGCGCAGGCCCTCGGCAAGCGTATCGGCGACGCGGCGCAGGTCGCGGTCGACCCCTTGCCCGGCCTGCCGCTCGCGCCGCGCCGCCAGGCCCTCCACCGCCACCAGCATCACGCTCACCGGCCGGCCGGTGGCGCGGGTGATGCTCAGCAGGTCGGCCAGCAGCGTCTCCAGCCGGCCGCGATGGAAGGCCCCTGTGGCGAGATCGTGCCGAAGCCGCGCCTGGGCCGCGCCGGTGCGCCGAAGCGCCGGCACCTGCCCCGGCCCGTCCAGGCGGCGGCGATAATGCCAGATCAGCGCCGAATAGAAGCCCGAGGCGACAAGCTTGCCGATCCAGCCGCCGACGCCGGCGGAGAGCGGAACATCCTGCACCAGATAGATCGCGCCGAAGAAGAAGACCTGGTCGAAGGTGTTGACCAGCGCCAGGGTCAGCCAGGACGCGGCGAAGCTGCGCCGCCCCAGCGCCTCCAGCAGCCGGTCGTACAAGCGGAACATGACCAGGCTTTCCAGGAACAGCAGCAGCGTGCTCCACAGCATGAGCATGCCCATCTGGTTGAGCACGGCGAGGTCGGTCGCGCGCGCGGGGCCGGCGCGCCCCTGCTCCAGCGCGAGAAAGGCGACCGCGATCACCACCGCCACGGTGCCGAGCAGCAGCCCGAGCACGGGCTGGCGCGCCACGTCCTGCCCCTCGACCATATGCGTCATCAGCAGCAGGCTCAGCGTGCCGGCGTAGAACACCACCGATCCCGGAGAGGCCGAGAGGCCGAACGGCAGCACGAGGAACACGCACATCGCCAGATAGACGGCGAACACGTGAATCGCCCCGAGGGCACAGAAAAACGGGCCGATGCCGATCAGGAAGCGGGCGCGGAACAGGCCCAGCATCAGGCTGCCATAGACAGCCATTTCCACCAGCAGCAGGACAATATTGGTAATCGGCATGGCTCGGCTGGTGAGGGCGGGCCGGTGGGGGCGCCGGCATCAAGACGCGATCGAGCCTCACCATACCGCCGCAGGGGAGGCTGTGAAGCCGCTTGCGCGCTTTTTCCGCGCATTCATCGTCCCGCGCACCCGAAGTGCCGCGCTCACACCTTCTCGACGAAGCTCTCCAGCACCCGCTTCTCGCCCGCCTTGTCGAACTGGACGGTGAGCTTGTTGCCGTCGATACCGGAAATCTCGCCGTAGCCGAACTTGATGTGGAACACCCGCTCGCCGCGCTTGAAGCTGGAGGGCGCCCCGGTGGACGACGCCAGCAAGGTGCCCTCGATCACCGCCCCGCGCCCGCCCCGCCCCGCGCCGAACGCGCCGCTGCCGCGCTCGGAAAAGCCGCCGCCGGACCCGGAATTCCCCGCCGCGCGGGCGTTCTGCGCCCGCTGCCAGCCGGGCGTGGAATAGGTGGAGGAGAAGGGCTCCACCTTGGCCGCGCGGTCGAACCGGCTTTCCCCATAGGAGCCGCCGCCATAGCTGGAGCCGCCCCAGCCGAAGCCGCCCTTGGATTCCTGCACCTCCACATGGGCGTCGGGCAGTTCGTCCAGGAAGCGGCTCGGCACGGTGGAATTCCACATGCCGTGGATGCGCCGGTTGGAGGCGAAATAGATCCGCGCCGAAAGCCGTGCGCGGGTGATGCCCACGTAAGCGAGGCGCCGCTCCTCCTCCAGGCCCGCCTTGCCCTGCTCGTCGAGGGCGCGCTGGTGGGGGAACAATCCTTCTTCCCAGCCGGGCAGATAGACCGTATCGAACTCCAGCCCCTTGGCCGAATGCAGGGTCATGATCTGAACCGCATCCTCGCCGGCGCCCTTGTCGGCGTCCATGACCAAAGAGATGTGCTCCAGGAAGCCGGACAGATTCTCGAACCCCTCCATGGAGCGCACCAGCTCCTTGAGGTTTTCCAGCCGCCCGGCCGCCTCGGCGGAGCGGTCCTTCTGCCACATCTCGGTATAGCCGCTCTCGTCGAGGACGATTTCGGCGAGTTCCGTATGCGGCATCTCGCCGGATTGCCGGCGCCAGCGCTCGAACGCCTCCAGCAGGCCGCGCAAGGTGGCGCGCACCTTGGGCTTCAATTCTTCGCTTTCGGTGAGCGCGCGCGTCGCTTCCTGCAGCGGCACGCCGGCGGCGCGGGCGACATCGTGGATCTGCTTCAAGGTGGCATCGCCGATGCCGCGCTTGGGCACGTTCACGATGCGCTCGAAGGCGAGGTCGTCGGCGGGGGAGAGCACACAGCGCAGATAGGCCAGCGCGTCGCGGATCTCCGCGCGCTCATAGAAGCGCGGGCCCCCAATGACACGATAAGGGGTGCCCAAGGTGACGAACCGGTCCTCGAACTCGCGCATCTGGAACGAGGCGCGCACCAATATGGCGATCTGCGAGAGCGGATGGCCGGCGCGGTGCAGGGTCTCGATCTCGTCGCCGATGGCGCGGGCTTCCTCGCCGCTGTCCCACGAGCCGGTGACGGAGACCTTCTCCCCCATCTCGCCTTCTGAGAACAAGGTCTTGCCGAGGCGCCCCTGGTTGAAGGCGATGACATGGGAGGCCGCCGCCAGGATATGGCCGGTGGAGCGGTAATTGCGTTCCAGGCGGATCACGGTTGCGCCGGGAAAATCGCTCTCGAAGCGCAGGATGTTGTCCACCTCCGCGCCGCGCCAGCCATAGATGGACTGGTCGTCGTCGCCGACGCAGCACACGTTCCTGGAGCCCTGCGCCAGCAGGCGCAGCCACAGATACTGGGCGACGTTGGTGTCCTGATATTCGTCCACCAGGATATATTTGAAGCGGCGGTGATAATCCGCCAGCACGTCGGGATGCTCGCGGAACAGGCGGATGCCTTCCAGCAGCAGATCGCCGAAATCCACCGCGTTCAGCGCCTTCAGCCGCGCCTGATAGGCGGCATAGAGCATCTGACCCTTGCCGTTGGCGAACGCCGAGCCTTCGCCCGGCGGCACGTTCGCCGGCGAGAGGCCGCGATTCTTCCATCCGTCGATGGTCGAGGCCAGAAGCCGCGCCGGCCAGCGCTTGTCGTCGATATTCTCCGCCGCCAGCAATTGCTTCAACAGGCGGATCTGGTCGTCGGTGTCGAGGATGGTGAAGCCGTTCTTCAGCCCCACCAGCTCGGCATGGCGGCGCAGGATGCGCACGCCAATGGAATGGAAGGTGCCGAGCCACGGCATGCCTTCCACCGCATCCCCCACCATGGTGTGGATGCGCTCCTTCATCTCGCGGGCGGCCTTGTTGGTGAAGGTCACGGCGAGGATCTGGGAGGGGAAGGCGCGGCCGAGATTGAGGATATGGGCGATGCGGGTGGTGAGCACGCGGGTCTTGCCGGTGCCCGCGCCGGCCAGCACCAGCAGCGGCCCGTCGAGGGTTTCCACCGCGGCGCGCTGCTCGGGATTGAGGCCGTTGAGATAATTGGGCGCCGGTGCCGGCGCGCCGCCGCCGGCCCGGGCGCGCGCGGCGATGCCGCCGGGTCGCAACGCCGGCGCCTCGACGCCTTCGCCTGCGGGACGCAGGCCCTTATGCTCGACTGGAATGGACACGCGCTCGCTCTCGCGGCACCGCCCGTGCGGCGCCTTCTGATTCTCTCATGAGAACAAAATGGCATTGCAAGCCCTCGATTGCGAGGGGTGGCGCCCGTTTCCGTGGAAATCCCCGCCTGCGCCCTGATAGGATGAGGGCTTGCGCGCGAGGCGAAGGGCTATGAACGACGGCAGGAACACGGGCGGAAAGCCGAGGGCGCGCGCGCTGCCGGGCATGGCCAGCGGCCCCGCCCAGGCGGGCGCCCCCGCACCCGCAGCGGTGCACGAGGACGAGCCCCCCGCCTATTGGCGGGCGCAGGAAATGCTGCTGATCCAGCAGATCATCGGGCTGATCGGCAAGGGGCTCCAGGTGGAGAACATCCTGCACGAGATGCTCCATCTGCTGTCCGAGATGCTCGGGCTCAATCGCGGCCGGATCGTGCTGCGCGACGCAGAGACCGGGCTTTACAAGATCCAATATTCCTATGGCCTCACCGCGCGGGAGAAGGCGCGCGGCCTCTACCAGCCCGGCGAGGGCATCACCGGGCGGGCGCTCGCGCATGAGCAATTGATCATCGTGCAGGACATCGACCAGGAGCCGGACTTCCTGTTCCGCGCGGTGGATCGCGCCACCTTGCCCCAGGAGCCGGTGGCGTTCCTGGTGATCCCCATCCGCATGGAGCGGCGCACGGTGGGCGTGCTCGGCTGCCACCGCATCCGCAATCGCAGCCGGCCGTTTTCCGACGACATCACGATCCTGCGCATCTGCTCCACGCTCGCCGGCCAGGTGCTGGAGCTGAACGAGATCCTCGACCGCAAGACCCGGGCGCTGGAGGAGCACAACCAGATGCTCGCCCGCGCGCTCGAAACCCACAGCGCGCGCTATGGCATCATCGGCACCGCGCCGGCCCTGCTGAAGGCGCTGGCGGAGCTGGAGCTGGTCGCCTCCGCCAATGCCAACGTGCTGCTGCTCGGAGAATCCGGAACCGGCAAGGAGGTGTTCGCCCGCGCATTGCACCTGGCGAGCCCGCGCCGCGACCGGCCGTTCATCAAGGTGAATTGCGCCGCCATTCCCGAAAGCCTGTTCGAATCCGAGCTGTTCGGCTACGAGCGCGGCGCCTTCACCGGGGCGAGCGAGGCGCGCGCCGGCTGGTTCGAGCAGGCGGGCAGCGGCACCATCCTGCTGGACGAGATCGGCGAATTGCCGCTCGCCATGCAGACCAAATTGCTGCGCACCTTGCAGGAAGGCACCGTCACGCGGCTCGGCGGCAAGAAGGAGATCAAGGTGGACGTCCGCCTCGTGGCGGCCACCAATCGCAACCTGGAGCGCGAGGTGGCCGCCGGCCGGTTCCGCGAGGATCTCTATTACCGCATCAACGTGATTCCGATCCGCCTGCCGACGCTGGCCGAGCGGCGCGACGACATCCCCGCCCTGGCGATGCATTTCGTCAGCCGCTTCAACGAGGCGAACCAGCGCAACGTCAATCTGACCGCCGCAGCCATGGCGCGGCTGCGCGAGCACCCCTGGCCGGGCAATATCCGGCAATTGTCCAATTTCATCGAGCGCCTGGTGCTGCTGGCCGACAAGCCCGCCCTCGATGCCGGAGACCTCGCGCCGTTCCTCTCGGCGATGGCGCATGTCTCCAGCCAGACGGCCCAGGAGGAAGCGGCCCTGCGCGGTCCCGCCCCGGGACGCGCCGCGCCGGCCTACCGGCCCTATCTGCGGGCCGGATCGCATTCCGCCGAGGACCTGCGCCGGGCGCTGGCGCAGAGCGGCGGCAACAAATCGCGTGCCGCCCAGAGCCTCGGCCTCACGGCGCGCCAGTTCGCCTATCGCTGGGAGAAGGCGGAAGGGGAGCGCGAAGAGGGCGTGTACGACGCAAAGTAACATTTACAATGTCAACATTGTCGACAATGTAAATCGCTAAACCCTTTGAAATAAGTGGTTATAGAGCACCATTTTCCCATAAAATCTGTTGCGGCACGTGGTGTTCTGACCCATTTTTCCTGTGCGCAGGAAAGTGGCACAGGGCTTGCTGTTATCCTTTAGCGAAAGCCGTTCGCGGCACGGGCCTCAAGACCCCACTTCAAAAGGAAGCTCTCAGTGACCGACACGACCAATGCCGTGAAGACCGTGACGACCTATCTGCGTCCCATCGATCGCGAGGGCCTGCTGGGCTTCGCCGCGAAGGGCCGCGAGAACCCCGACCGGCGCGGCACCAATGTGGTGCACACCGTGGTCGAGGGGCAGTATCGCACCCTGAACTATGTGGGCGACCACAAGCCGGTGGTGGTGGACGAGCCGCTGCACCTGTTCGGCGAGAACACCGCCCCGGCCCCCGGCGAAATCGTCCTGTCCGCCCTCGGCGGCTGCCTCGCGGTCGGCATCACCGCCGTCGCCACCTGGAAGCAGGTCAGGCTCTCCAAGCTGGAGCTGCGGGTGGAAGGCGACATCGGCAACACCGCCGCCTGGGGTGCCGGCGGCGCGGATCGCGACCCCTCCCAGATGGGGTTCCAGGAAATCCGCGTGACCGTCACCATCGAGGGCGACGCAAGCCGCGAAGAACTGGACGAAATCGTCAAGCGCGCGAATTATTTCTCGCCCGTCGCCAACACCATGCGCAATCCGATCCCCTTCAGCATCGGCCTCGCTGACTGAAGGGGGGGTCGGCGCGAGGCTCCTGCCCTGGCCCGCCTCGCGCCGACCTTTCTTCTTCGTCCGACCCTCCTCCCCCTCCCCCACAATCCGACCGAAACCGCCCCTGCGCCGGAGGCCACGATGACGCTTGCCCAGTCGATTGCCCCTGCCGGGCCAACAGCGGGCGATGGGGATGACATCCTGTCCCGCGCCACCTCGATCGCCGACGGTCCGCTGCGGGCGGCGGCGAACCGCATCGACCACGGCCATTATCCGCTGGAGATCCTGGCCGAGTTCGGCGCGGCGGGCGCCCTCGGCGCGCATCTGGCGCGCAACGGCGGCGGGTTCGGCACGGCGATCGCCGCCATGGGCACGGCCAGCCGGGCGTGCGGGGCCACCGGCTTCCTCATGTGGGCGCACGATGTGTGCGGGCTCTATATGGAACAGTCCGGCAATCCCGCGCTCACGGGGCGGAGGCTGGAGGACCATGCGGCGGGGCGCACCTTCGGCGGCACGGCCCTGTCCAACCCCATGAAGGCGCTCGCCGAAATCGAGCCCATGCTGCTGCGGGCCCGCAAGACCGCGGGCGGCTATCTGGTCAGCGGCACCTTGCCGTGGGTCAGCCATATCGCGCCCGGCCAGTATTGCGGCGCCATCGCGCGGGTGCAGCGGGACGACGGCACGGCCTCCCATGAGATCATGTTCATCCTGCGCTGCGACCCGCCGGTGGAGCTGCGCCCATGCCCGCAATTCTCCGGCATGGAGGGCACCTCCACCTTCGGCATCCGGCTCGACGATTATTTCGTCGCCGAGCAGGATCTGGTGGCCGATCCCGCGCGGCCCTTCATCAAGCGCATTCGCGGGGCGTTCATCCTGTTGCAGGCCGGCATGGCGGTGGGCGTGATTCAGGGCGCCGTCGATTCCATGCGCGAGGTGGAGCCGGCGCTCGGCCATGTGAACCGCCACCTCACCGACCGGCCGGACGAGATCCAGGCCGAGCTGGACGAACTCACCGCCCGTGCCCTGCTGCTGGCGCAAACCCCCTTCGAGCAGGACCCGGACTATTTCCTCGATGTGCTGGACACGCGCGCCCAGGGCGCGGAACTCGCCCTGCGCGCCACGCAATCGGCGCTGCTGCACCAGGGCGCGCGCGGCTATCTGATGTCCTCGGCGCCCCAGCGGCGCATCCGGGAGGCGCATTTCATCGCCATCGTGACGCCCGCCATCAAGCATCTGCGCTGGGAAATGGCCCGCCTCTCCCGCGAGGAGATGCCCGCATGAGCGCGACCGACACTTCCGAGATCGTCTGGCGCCAATATATCTGCCGCGCTTGCGGCATGATCTATGACGAGAAGGACGGCGACCCCGACAGCGGCATCGCCCCCGGCACCCGGTTCGAAGACATTCCCGAGGAATGGGAATGCCCGATCTGCGGCGTGCGCAAATCCGATTTCGAGCCCTATGTGCATGCCGCGCCCGCCACGGCGCCTGCGGCCCCCGTGGTGCATCGATCCCGCACGCCCGGCGTGGTCATCGTCGGCGCCGGCATTGCCGGCCGCGCGGTAGCGGAAGCCTTGCGCGGCCTGGATTCCCACGTACCCATCACCCTGGTCACGTCCTGCGCCGGCGATGTCTACCACAAGCCCGAACTCTCCATCGCGCTCCAGCGCGGACTGACCGTTGAGAAGCTGCGCAAGGAGAGCGGCGCCCATATGGCGGCCCGGCTTGGCGTGCATCTGCGCGCCGGGGCCTTCGCCATCGGCATCGACCCGGTCCGCAGGCGGCTGCGCACCACGGCCGGGCCCCTGCCCTATGACCATCTCGTGCTCGCCCAGGGCGCGCGGCCCGCGCTGCCGCCCGCCCTGCCGGCGGACCTGTGCTGGCGGGTGAACGATCTCGATGCCTGGCGCGGCCTTGCGGCCCATCTCGACGGCGCGCCGCGCGCGATCCTCATCGTCGGCGCGGGCCTTGTGGGCTGCGAACTCGCGGAGGATTTCTCCCGCGCCGGGCACAAGGTGACGCTGCTGGACAAGGAGGACGCGCCGCTCGCCGGGCTGCTGCCTCAGCTGGCGGCGGAACGGCTGCGCCTGCGGCTGGAGAGCCTCGGCGTGCGGTTTCTCGGCGGCATTACGGTGGAGCGCGCCGAGCGGGGCAATCACGGCAGCGCCATCCTCTTTACGAAGAACGCCGCCGGCGAACGCGTGGTGCTCGGCGCCGACATTCTGGTGGCCGCCACCGGGCTTGCCACGGCGAGCCGGCTCGCGCGCTCGGCCGGGCTCGCGTTCCAGCACGGCATCGCCGTGGATCCGGTCAGCCTGCGCACCAGCGTCGAGGGCATTTCGGCGCTTGGGGATTGCATCAGCATCGCCGGCGCCCCCTGCCGCTTCATCGAGCCGATCGCCAAACAGGCCGAGGCGATCGCGCACGATCTCCTGGGCCTGCCCCATGCGGGCTATGCCCATGCCGCCCCGGTGATCCGGCTGAAAAGCCGCGCCTTGCCGGTGGCCCTCCACGGCCTGCCGCATCCCAACGGCGCGTGGCGGGTGATCAGCGACGACGGCGCGCATCTGGAAATGGAGCAATGGCACGACGGCGCCCTGCGCGCGCGCCTCGCCGCCTGACGAAAACGGCGCCCGAAGGCGCCGTTTCACTCCGGATCGCGCCGGCTCACCAGGCGGCGCGGCACACGCGCTGCACCCAGTAGGGGCTCCACCAGCACTTCAGGAACGGGCCGGCATGATCGAGCGGACGATAGACCGTCGGCGCCATCACCAGGGTCACCGGGCCGCCGGTGGCGGGCAGATCGCCGTCCAGCAGGCCGACCTCGAAGGTGAGCGTGGAGCCGGACTGCGTCACATGGGAGAGTTCCACCACCACCTGCGTCGGGGTCGCGCCATAGATGGTCAGCGCGGCGTTGGGCGGGTCGTTCTTGAAGATGTCGGCGGTGACGTTCCACAGCTTTGCGAACTGCTCGGTGCTCATGGTGCCGCCGATGCGCTCGGGACGGTCCACCGCGAAGGTGGTGAGCGGCGCGACGCCGGTGAGCACCAGCGACTTGCCGTCGTAGGTCATGCCCACCGCCTGCTGGGTCAGCACCATCTCGATGGGACGGGAGATCTGCACCTCCGGCCGGCGCGGCGTGCCGGCCTGGGTCGTGCCGGGTCCCTTGTCGCCGGCCGCTGCGGGCGCGGGGGCGGTGGCTGCGGGCGCCGCCGGTGCGGGCGCCGGCGTCTGGGCCAGAGCCGCGAAACCCGAAACGGCGAGAATAAGGCCCGCCAAAGGTGCAATCACTTTCATGGCCCGTTCGTCCTTCCTAGTGCCCGTTGGCCGCGCCCAGCGGACGCGCGCGCAGCTATAGCGCAAAATGGCGGCGAGAAAACCGTGCCGTGGGGAGACGTCGGCGCGCGATGGCCCGCCTCAGCTTCCGAAGGTGCGGGGCGGCGGGCTCACCACCTGGGCCGCGCCGCCCCGGATCTCCATCACCGCGAGGCTGCGCTCGTTGGTGCCGTCGGCGCGGAAGCGGAACGGCCCGTCCACGCCGTTGAAGCCCGAGGGATTGGTGAGCGTCGCCGCGCTGAGGCCTTCCGGCCCCTGGGTGCGCAGGATCGCCGACACCAGCGAGACCGCATCATAGGACAGGGTGGCCGTGCGCACCGGGTCGTTGCCGAACCTCTGGCGGTAGCGCTGGGAAAAATTGCGCCAGCCGGAACTGTCCGGCGCCGCGAACTGGCCGCCGTCCATGCGCGGATCGGCAATCAGGGCGGCATTGTCCCACAGGCCAGTGCCGAGCGGGCGCACCTTCTTCAAATCGACCCCGGCGGCGGCAAGCTGCTGCACCACGTTCGCCACCTGGTCGGCGGCGTCGGGAATGAATACCGCGTCCGCCTGGGGCGCCACGGCGGCGATGCGGCGCGCCGCATCCGCGAGCTTGGCCGGCGTGTAGCGCTCGATGCTCATGACGCGCCCGCCGGTGTCGGCCGCCGCCTGCTGGAGCGCCCCTTCGGTCACCGAGCCATAGGCATTCTCGGGAATCATGGCCAGGAACGAGCGCCGGCCCTGGGACACGGAATAGCGCACGATCCGGTCCACATCGCTCTGCGGCAGGAAGCTCAGCAGATAGACGCCGGGGGCGGCGACATTGGTATCGGTGGAAAAGGCGATCACCGGGACGCCGCGCGCCCGCGCCACCTGGGAGACCGCGCCCACCGAATGGGCGAACAGGGGGCCGAGGATGATGCGCGCGCCTTCATTGACCGCCGCTTCCGCCGCCGCGCGCGCCCCCTGGCTGTTGCCGGCGTCGTCCTTCACGATCAATTGGAACACCGGCGCCCCGCCCTCGGCGATGGCAAGTTCGGCCGCATTGCGCATGGACTGGCCGACGAGGCCGGCATTGCCCTGCGCGCCGAGCGGCAGGATGAGCGCCACCGCCGGGCCGTTCGCGACCGGCGGCGGCACATTGGCGGGGCCCGGCTGCGGGCCGAGATCCACCGCCTTGCCGCCCATGTCGCCCGCGCACGCCGCCAGCGCCGCCGCGGACGCGAGCCCGCCGCCGAGACGCAGCCCCCGGATCAGAGCCTCCCGGCGCGTCGCCTCGGGAACGGCGGAGGGCACAGGGGGCGGGGAAGGCGCGCGGTGCGTCACTCGTTTCTCCTGCGGGCGCCGGGTGTTGGCGCGAATTTCAGAATTACCCTTATGCCGGCAATTTGGCGAGGGCGCGACCCGCCAAAGATTCCGCCGACCCGGGGCGCCGCGCCGCGCCCGCGATGAGTCCACACCTGAAATCGTTAAAGAACCGGCGGCCGCCGCCGCGAAAGGACGGACGCAATGCCGAACCCACCCCTCATCCAGGCGTTTTTCGACGAGCCGACCCACACCGTGACCTATCTCCTCGCCGATCCCGCCACGGGCGAGGCTGCGGTCATCGATCCCGTCCTCGACTATGACCACAGGTCCGGAACCGTGGACACGCGCTCGGTGGAGGCGGTTCTGGAAGCGGCGGCGCGGCAGGGCTACCGGATCGTCTGGACGCTGGAAACCCATGTCCATGCGGACCATCTCTCCGGCTCGCCCTTCATCAAGGCGCGCACCGGCGCGCGCATCGGCATCGGGGCGCAGATCGTCCAGGTGCAGCGCATCTTCCGCCCGGTGTTCAATGCCACTGATCTTGCCGCCGACGGCAGCGATTTCGATCATCTGTTCGCGGAGGGCGAGCATTTCGCCATCGGCACGCTCGACGTCGAGGTGCTTTACACGCCCGGCCACACGCCGGCGGATGTGTCCTACAGGATCGACGATGCGGTGTTCGTGGGCGACACGCTGTTCATGCCCGACTACGGCACCGCGCGGGCCGATTTCCCCGGCGGCGATGCGCGCCAGCTCTATCGCTCGATCCATCGCCTGCTGGCGCTGCCGCCGCAAACCCGCCTCTTCATGTGCCACGATTACAAGGCGCCCGGCCGCGCGGCCTATGCGTGGGAAACCACCGTCGCCGACCAGCGCGCGCACAATGTGCATGTCGGCGGCGGGGTGAGCGAGGACGCCTTCGTGGCCCTGCGCACCGCGCGCGACGCAACGCTTGCCGCCCCGGTGCTGCTGCTGCCCTCGATCCAGGTGAACATGCGCGCCGGCCGCTTCCCGCCCGCCTCGGCCAATGGCGTGCATTATCTCACCATTCCGGTGCGGGTGAAGCACGGCGCGCCGCTGCCGGCCCAAGACTTGTCGGCCTAAGACCTGCCGGTCGCCCCCGGCGCGGGCCGCCGGCGGCCCGCAAAGTCCACGCATAGCTGCCGCAGCGTGCATGCCGAAATCGGGTTGGTGCGTTCCCTGGCGTTCGGCATAAGAGTTTCATGCCCCACGCCGCCGCGATTCATGACTGAGCCCCGCCCCTCCCCGGTCCGCATCACTTCAGCCGGCGTGCGCATGGGCATCCATGCCATGTGGCCGCTCATGCCGGGCATCGCGGTGTTCGGCGCCGCGTTCGGCGCGGCGGCGGCGCAGAAGGGATTTTCCGCCGCCGAGACCGCGCTTTCCAGCGGCCTCGTCTTCGCCGGCCTTGCCCAGATGGTGGCGCTGGAGGGCTGGACCCACAGCTGGACCCCGGCGAGCCTGCTGGCGCTGGCGATGCTCACCTTCACGGTGAACATGCGCCATTTCCTCATGGCGGCTTCCATGCGCCCGTGGCTGGGCCAGCTGCCCGGCTGGCAGGCCTATGGCTCGCTGCTGTTCCTGGCGGACAACAATTGGGCCGCCGCCATGCGCTATCACGCCCACGGCGGCAATGACGCGGGCTATTTCGTCGGTTCGGGGCTGATCACCTGGGTGGTGTGGCTGCTCTCGACGGTGGCGGGCCAGGTGATCGGCGGCGGCATTCCCGATCCCAAGGCATTCGCCATCGACCTCGTGGTCCCCGCCTTCTTCATCGCCATGCTGGTGCCGAACTGGAAGGGGCGGCGCGAGGCGGTGAGCTGGGGGGTGGCGGCCCTCGTCTCGGTGGCCGCCTCCTATCTGGTGCCCGGCTGGTGGTTCATCGTCATCGGCGCGGTGGCCGGCGCGGTCGCGGGCGGCTTTGCCGATGAGTAGCGCGCTCGACCCCGGCACCGTGCTCGCCATCTGCGTGATGGCGGGAGCCACCATGTTCAACCGCACCGCCGGCTTCTTCCTGATGCGGCTGGTGCCGGTGACGCCGCGCGTGCGCAAGGTCCTCGATTCGCTGCCGGGCGCGGTGCTGGTGGCCATCGTCGCCCCGGCGGCGGTGCATGGCGACGCGGCCATGGTGGCCGGCCTCGCCGTCGCCTTCGTGGTCACCAGGCTGACCCGCAGCGATTTCTTCGCGGTGCTCGCCGCCGTACTGGTCGGAGCGGCTCTGCGCCATTTCGGCGTCTAGCCGCGCCCCAAACTGCCGGCGTGGCGAAATTCCCGGGCAAGGGCGCGGTGAATGCGCCGGCCGCGACGGGAGTGCCACGCCGCGCGGCGCAAATTCAGGCCCGGCCGCGACGCGCCGGGCGTCAGTGCGTCTGCTGGGGCGCGGTCGCCACGGCCGATTCGGCCCGGTCCGAGGTCGCCGGAGCGGCCAGCGAGGGCGAAGGCGCGACGCTCGGCGCCGGCTGGTTCGGCGGCGCGACGGGCTTGGGCTTGGGCCGCACCGCCAGCGCCTGGATCATCTTGATCACCTCGGCATGCAGGGTCGGCGACTTCTCGATGTTGAAATGGTCCAGCGTCGCGGCATTGTCCAGGTTGCGGTTGGCGAGCGAGCCCTTGAAGCCGGCGCCGATCGCCAGGCTCTTGCCGAAGCCGTTGTTGGTCTGGAAATAATTCACGAACCGCCCGCCGGTGTTGGCCACCGCCGTCACGCCCACCGGATCGAAGGTGACCACGAGGCGCGGCGGCACGCCGAGCGCGGTCATGCGCTCCGCCATCTCGATCGCGGCATCGGCGCCGAGCGAATGGCCGATCACCACCACCGGCCCCCTGTGATGGGCTTTCGACCAGGCCACCGCATCCTCGGCGAGCTGGGGCCACTGGCCATATTCGTACACCCCCGCCGAAATGCCCTTGGCCTGGAGCTTTCCGGCCAGATCGTCCATGCCGTAGGAGAAGACGTTGGCGAGCCCGCGCATCAGATAGACGCGCACGTTTTCGCTCTGGGCATGGGCCGGCACGAGGGCGGTGGAAATCAGCACGCAGAACGCGGCGAGGAGAGACAGGACAAACCGCGGGCGAGACGTCATGGGGTCACCGTCAATTTTCTCTCGTGTTCTGCCCAACATTCCCGACTCGAGCAACGGAGCAGACGCCGCCGGGTTGCACAATTTCGTCACGATCGAAGCGGTTTCCCCGGTGGCGTTGCGCGATTGCATCAGTGTGGCGGGCGGCGGGCACCACCTTACGCTGGGTTCGGCGCGGCGGCGGGCGCCGTTTCGTCCGTGTCCGCGGCGGCCCTCGCGGCCCGTTGCGACCTCGTTGCGAGAAAACCGCTGACCAGGCCGGCGAGGAAAAAGAGGGCGACGCCGGCAAATCCGATATAGGGCCCGGCGGCGGGCAGCCAGGTGCGCAGCTTCCAGGCCAGCGGCGCGAACAGGCCGCCGGATGCCAGCCGCGCCTGCATGGCCGCGCGCGCCGCCGGGTCGTCCAGCAGTTCCGGCGGGAGGATGCCGCGGATCTCCGGCATGTTGAGGAAGCCCGCGAGCCGCTCGGCGTTGGGATAAGGCACCTGGAGCAGCGGCTTGTCCTTGAGATAGGCCATGTCGCCCGTGGCGAGATACTGGCGCACGTTCTCCACCTGCATCTTGCCGGTCTGGCCGCGATAGATCACGTCCCGTGCCACTCCGTTCATGGCGCTGTAACCGACGCCCGAGGTGATGATCACCAGCCAGACGGCGGCCAGGACGAAGCCGGCAGACCGCTGCCCGCGGGTGATCGCAGCGTCTTTCAGCAAGGCGGCCATGGCGATGAAATTGACCACGATCAGGACCACGATCATGTCGAGATAGCGCGAGGCGCGCGTGTCCGGTGCGCGGCCGTAGGCCAGCAGGATTTCCTGCAGGCCCACCCAGCCGCCGATGCCGATGCACAGCCACGCCGGATCGCTCAGCGGGCGGCGCTCCCGCAGCACGCGCACCGTCAGCCAGGCCAGGGGCGCGTAAATCAGGAAGGGCGCCAGCGACATCGGCGGCAGAGGCCAGCTGGCGATGCTCTTAAGCGCCTGGAAATACTGCCCGATCGATTGTGCCTTGAGCGATGCGTGATAGGGCGGCTGCGGCACCAGGGCGAGCAGCAGCGCGCCCGAGGCCACGAGGGCCGCGATGCCGGCCCACTCGCGCCGGCCCCGGCGCCGGCCGATCACAACCTGGGCCGCCGCGATGACGCCGGCGATCAGCAGCGTGCCGCCGCCCGCGCTGAGCGAGAAATATCCCAGCACCGCCAGCACGAATCCGATCCCCCAGCGGGCATCGAAGGCGGGGGCGACGGCCAGCAGCGCGAGGCTCACGATCGAGAACAGGAGGACGGTCGAGAATTGGGATTGAAAGCCCGCCAGCACGTTCTCCCAGCCGAACGGGATTGCGACCAGCATCGTCACGAAGGCCGCCAGCGCGATGGCGGCGGTGGCGCTGACCATGCGGCGCAGCAGCACCATCAGCGTCACCACGCAGGCGGTGTGCAGCATCGCGTTGATGCACATTTGCAGAATCGGGTCCCAGCGCCCGGCGAATTCCAGCTCGCCCAGCACCAGCAGCCGCGAGATCAGGATGCGGTGCTCGTTATGGGGTTCGATGAAGGTGGACAGGGGCACGAAGCCCTGGAGATAGGGCCGGTAGAGCCGCCCGCCTTCCGCGTCCCACTGGTCCCAGAACGGCACCGCCGACCCCTGGAACAGGATCAGCGTCAGCTTGGCGCCCATGATGACGAGCACGCAGGCGGCCAGCGCCAGCCACCAGCGCGGGCCTTCGGGGTAATCGTCCGTTGCGTCAAGCCCTTGCATTGGTCGCACTCTTCCCGCGTCGTGCCTTCGCCATCATCCCGACGCGCCAGATTTGCACCCGCGCGGATGGCAATGTCAAAGCGCCGCGCCCACCAGCAGCACGTGCAGGCTGCGCGGCCCGTGGGCGCCCAGCAGCAAGGTCTGCTCGATGTCCGCCGAGCGCGAGGGGCCGGTGATCCAATTGACCGTGCGCGGCATGACGCCGGCTCCGTAGGCGGCGCGGATGCGCGTCCACACGCTCTCGTAATCGCCCGCCACGTCGCCGGCATCGACCACCACCAGGTGATGGTCCGGCAGCAGGTTCAGCGTGCTTGGATTGTCCGGCCCGGACAGCATCACCACCGTGCCCGATTCGGCGATCCCGGCGAAGGCGTGGGAGAGGCCGGCGAGCTGGCGCCCGTCGGAGGGGCCGATCCAGACGTCGAGATTGGGCGCGGTGCCCCAGGGCAGGTTCGCGAGCCGCGGATCGCCGCCGCGCAGGATGGTCGGCGGCAGGTTGCGGTCGCGCAGATAGCTTGCCACCGCCACCGGAACGTCGGCGGCGCTCGCCAGATGGTCGAGCGTCCCGTCGGCGGCCCGGACCATCTGCTTGAACAGCTCGATCATCTGCGCCGGGGGCAGGTCGGCGCGGGCGGGGATCACGCCGCGCGGATGGCCGGCGATGCGATCGGCCACTTCCAGCCGGCGGGGCGCTTCCTGGCCGGTGGCGCCGAGGGCGCGCCGCACGGAGGCGAAGACGGTGTCGCGCGAGGATGTCATCAGCGGCCGCCTCCGCGCTGGGCCTGCGCCTGGGCCTGGGTTTGGGCCTCCCGGCGCGCCTGCCATTGCGCCTGGAACGTATCCCCCTGGGGGGTGGGGAAATCGCGATATTTGGTCCAGCCGCCGGCGAGCGGCAGCGCGGCAAACCGCCCCTTGGCCTTGCCGAGCAGCGAGAGCCCCCACATGGCGAGCCGCGTCGCGGGCCGATACAGCCAGCCGCGCCGGGCGAAGAAGGCCCAGAACGCCAGCCCATAGCGCTGCGGCGCCGGCGTCAGGTGGCGCTCGAACTCCTTCTCGCGCCAGTTGCGCATCAGCTTCGGCAGGGGAATGCGCACCGGGCACACCTGCTCGCAGCGCCCGCAGAAGGTGGAGGCATTGGGCAGATTGGCGCCCTTCTCGATGCCCACCAGCGAGGGGGTGAGCACCGCGCCCATGGGGCCGGGATAGACCCAGCCGTAGGCATGGCCGCCGACGGTCTGGTAGACCGGGCAATGATTCATGCAGGCGCCGCAGCGGATGCAGCGCAGCATCTCGCGAAACTGCCCCGCCAGCATGCCCGAGCGGCCGTTGTCGAGAATCACCACGTGATAGGCCTGCGGCCCGTCCAGGTCGCCGGGGCGGCGCGGGCCGGTGGAGAAGGTGGTGTAGACGCTCATCTCCTGCCCGGTTGCCGAGCGCGCGAGCACCCGCAGCAGCTGGCTCACGTCCTCCAGGGTCGGCACCAGCTTTTCCAGCGAGGCGAGCACGATGTGGGTCTTCGGCAGGGTCTGGGTGAGATCGCCATTGCCCTCGTTGGTGACGATGATCGAGGTGCCGGTCTCCGCCACCAGGAAATTGGCGCCGGTGATGCCCACGTCCGCCGCCAGGAACTTCGCCCGCAGCGCGGTGCGCGCCTCGGCCAGCAGCGAGGTGGGCTCGGAGAGGTTGCGCTCGGGCGGCAGCTCGGTGTGGACCCGGCGGAAGTCGGCCTCGATCTGATCCTTGTTGAGGTGAATCGCCGGGGCGATGATGTGGGAGGGCGCCTCGCCGCGGATCTGGATCAGATATTCGCCGAGATCCGTTTCCACCGGCAGGATGCCGGCGGCCTCCAGATGGTCGTTGAGGCCGATCTCCTCGGAGATCATGCTCTTGCCCTTGGTGACCGTCCGCGCGCCGGCATCGCGGCAGATGCGGGTCACGATGTCCCGCGCCTCGGCGGCATCCACCGCGAAATGCACCTGCCCGCCGGCGGCGATCACCTGCTGCTCGTAGCGCTCCAGATAGAGATCGAGATGGGCCAGCGTGTGGTTCTTGATGTCGCGCGCGCTGTCGCGCAGCGCCTCGAACTCCGGCAGCTTGGCGGCGGCGGCGGACCGCCGGCCGATGAAGCTCGGCCCCACCTTGGCCAGCGCCTGCTGCAAGGGCGCGTCGGCGAGCGCCGCGCGGGCATTGGCCTTGAACTGGGGCGAGGTGATCTGGACGCTCATGCTCCCGCCCCTTGCTTGGCTGTGGCGGGCTCGCCGATGGCGGGATCGCCGCCCTGCCCCGCCAGCACTTCCGCCACGTGGCGCACCTTGATGTCGCGGCCCATGCGCTGGAGCTTGCCGGCCATGTTCATGAGGCACCCGAGATCCCCCGCCAGCAGGGTGTCGGCATGGCTGGCGATGATGTTGGCGGCCTTCTTCTCCACGATCGCATTGGAAACGTCAGGATATTTCACGCAGAAAGTGCCGCCAAAGCCGCAGCACACATCGCTGTCGGCCATTTCGGCCAGTTCCAGCCCCTCCACGGAGGCGAGAAGCGTGCGCGGCTGGGCCTGGACGCCCAGCTCCCGCAGGCCCGAGCAGCTGTCGTGATAGGTGACGGTGCCGTCATAGGCGGCGGCGACGCGGGTCATGCCGCGCACGTCCACCAGGAACGAGACCAGCTCGTAGACCTTGTCGCAGAAGCGCGCGATGCGCGGCATCCAGTCCGGCTCGCCGACGAACAGCTCGGGATAATGGGTCTTGATCATGCCGGCGCACGAGCCGGAGGGCACGACCACATAATCGAAGGTCTCGAACGCGGCGATCATCTGCTCGGCCAGGGCGCGGGTGGTGGCGCGGTCGCCGGAATTGAACGCCGGCTGGCCGCAGCAGGTCTGGCGCGGCACGCTGACCTCGCAGCCGGCCTGTTCGATCAGATGCGCGGCGGCAAACCCCACGGACGGGCGGATCGTATCCACGAGGCAGGTGGCGAACAGCCCGACCGAGACGGGGCGCTTCTGAGAAGATGCAGTCATTTGCCCTGAGATCATTCCAGGTGGCGTGCCCCGCATCCGCGAACGGCGGGCACGGACGTCACGCATGAGGGACCAAGGATGGGGACCGATACTTGCTTCGACCGCCGCGGCGAAACCGCTCGCGCCGCTTTGTCATAACACTGGAATGTCTTCAAACGAAAGCAGCACAACCGGGGCGCGGCAAACGGCGCCTCCACACCCTGCGCCGCGGCCGGCGCGAGCGCCGCGCGTTTCGCCCGGGCCCGGCCGCACCGGCGGGCGGAGCGCGGGCGCGTCAGGCGACCTTCAGCCCGAGCCCGCTCAGCAGCGCCGCCGCCTGCTGGCGGGAGATGATCGCGCCCTTGAAGCGCGTCGCGTCGCCGAGACGCAGGGCGCCGAGATCGGCGCCGCGCAGGTCCGCCCCCTCGAAGCGGGCGTCGGTCAGGTTTGCGTCGCGCAGACTGCAGCCCTGGAAGATGGCCTCGCGAAAATCCGCCTCGGCGAGGTCCGCGCCCGCGAAATCCAGCTGGTCGAGCCGCGAGCGGCGGAACGAGAGGCCGTGCAGCGCCGCGCTCACCAGAAGGCAGCGCTCGAACGCGAGGCCCAGCGTGCGCGCGCCGTGGATCTGCACCCCGGTCATCTTGCAATCGGCGAACAGCGTGGCCGACAAGGTGGTGCCCCGGCACACGGCATTGTTGAGATCGCAGCCGGCAAAGCGCGCCTCGGTAAGGTCGGCGGCGGAGAAATCGGCGCGCCCGCCCCGGCAGCGGACGAATTCGCACCCGCCAAGGTCGAGCCCGCGCAGGTCCGCGCCGGCGAGGATCCAGCCGGCGAAGCGCACCGGCGCGCCATGGGCGCGCAACACCGCCTCGATCGCCGCGCGGTCGGCGGCGCCCTCGGGCGCCGGGATTTCCTCAAGCATGCGAGCGTCTCTCCCGCCTGTTCCTCAGCGCACGATCAGCCGCGCCCCCGGCCTCAGCCGCGCGACCAGCCGGCGCAGATCGCCCGGCGCAAGCGCGACGCAGCCCTCGGTCGGCGTGAAGCCGGGGCGCGCCGCATGGATGAAAACCGCCGATCCCCGCCCCTTCACACGCGGACGTGTATTGTGGTCCAGCACCAGCACAAGGTCATAGAGCGCATCCGCGCGCGCCATGCGTTCGTGCGAGACGGGAATCGGGAGGTGCACGGGGCGATTGTAGCGGCGGTCCTGCGGATCGTCACACCAGCCGTCGGTTGCGGCGATGGGCTTGGCGGGCAGGCGGGTGAGCGGGCGCGGGCCGCGGTCCGGGCGGTACAGCACGCGTTCGATGCGCCAGCGGCCCGCCGGGGTCCGCCCGTCGCCCTCGCGCTTGTTAAAGCCGATTCCCCCGCGTCCCAGGGCCACGGGAATCGCCCGCCCGGCCGCATGCAGGATGCCCCGATGCGGGGCGCCGGGCAGGTGACGCACGGTGATTTTCCCGATCCCCACAGGAACTTGCACGGATACACCTCACTCGGATACCAGTTTTCAACATTCTTTCGCGGGCAAATTTGCAGGATCGCCGCAGCATGATGTACTTGCGCGATTCGCGTTCCCGCAAGGGTAACGGAGGTTTTGAATGGCCAATGCGTGGAAAATCCTGGTGGTCGAGGACGACCCGGAGCTGCGCGAAGCCCTGATCGAGCAGCTCGCGCTTCAGGACGAGTTCGAACCCGTGCCGGCGGAAACCGCCCAGGGCGCCATCGAGGCGGCCCGGAACGGCGCGGTCGATCTCGTCATCATGGACGTGGGCCTGCCCGACATGGACGGGCGCGACGCCGTGCGGCAGATGCGCAAGAATGGGTTCAAGGCGCCCGTCATCATGCTCACCGGGCACGATACGGACAGCGACACCATTCTCGGGCTGGAAGCCGGCGCCAACGACTATATCGCCAAGCCGTTCCGCTTCGCGGTGCTGCTGGCCCGCCTGCGCGCCCAGATGCGCAGCCACGAGGCGAGCGAGGACGCGGTGTTCGCCATCGGCCCCTACAGCTTCCGCCCCGGCGCGAAGATGCTGGTGACCGACCGCGGCTCCAAGATCCGCCTGACGGAGAAGGAAACCGCGATCCTGCGCTATCTCTACCGCGCGGGAAAAGCGCCGGTCGCGCGCGAGACCCTGTTGCAGGAAGTGTGGGGCTATAATTCCGGCGTCACCACCCACACGCTGGAAACCCACATCTATCGCCTGCGGCAGAAGATCGAGCCCGATCCCTCCGCCCCCACGCTGCTGGCGACGCAGGCCGGCGGCTACAAGCTGGTGCCCTGAGCATGATCGACGCAGGGGACCGCCCGTGAGCCTCGAACAGGACGTCGCCCTGCTTCAGGACGTCCCCACCTTCGACATGCTCACGCCGGACGCCCTGCGCACGCTCGCCATCAGCGCCGACCAGCTGCGCCTCGCCGCCGGCGACATCCTGTTCCGCCAGGGGGATCTGGCGGACGCCGGCTATGTGCTGACCTCCGGGCGGCTGGAGATGGTGGAGGAGAAGGCGGCGCGCCCCCGCGTGCTGTGCGAGGTGCTGGTGGGCGCCCTGGTGGGCGAGAGCGCCCTGGTCATCGCCCTGCCGCGCCCGGCCACGGCGCGGGCGCTGGAAGCTTCCACGCTGCTGCGCATTCCCCGCGCCACCTTCCTGCGGGTGCTGGAGGGCTTCCCGGAAGCTGCCGTGCATCTGCGCGCGGTGTTCGCCGGCCGGCTGGAGGCGACGCTGGGCGCGCTCGACACCTTGCGCCGGGAGAAGCTGGAGCCACCGTTCCGCCCCCCGGTGCGGCGGCGCTGACGGGCGGGCCCGCCTGCCCATCCCGATGGCCATCCAGCACGCCAGCGCGGATTTCGAGCGGTTTCTCGCCGATGCGCGGGAACACGTCCGGCCTCACCACCCGAAACCAGACCTAGACCAGGATGGAAGGGGGGCTGCGGACCTTCCGTGCGCGCCTCTCCCCGTCCCAGGCGATCCGCTTCGCCCAGGTGCTGCCGCCGGTGCCGCGGGCGATCTTCGTGCCCGACGGGGACCTGGAGCTTGCGCCCGTGCCGTTCTGCGACCGCGCGCGCCTGTCCCGCGAAGTCCAGGGCCTGCGAGGTTCAGGGCCTGCGCCAGCATCATAATTTCGCGCCGGACACCTGCATCGCCGATGTCGCCGCCGCGCTGCGCCGCGCCACGGACCCCGCCGCCTTCACGGCCGTACTGGACAGGCTTCCGCCGGAGGCCGCCGCATTCTGGAGCGCGCCACCCGCCGGCCGGCAATGAGCGGCCCTGGCGCCTGAACCGCGGCCGTCACGCCTTCCCCCCGTCCCTCGCCGCCCCCGGCGGAAGGCCCGCACCGGGAGACGCCGCGCCCACAGGGCGCTGCATTCAGAAGGCGGCTGCGTTCAGAACAGGTTGAGGCCGGGCGGCAAGGCGAGCCCGCCGGTCATGGACTTCATCTTCTCCTGCATGATTCGTTCCGCCTTGTGGCGGGCATCGGCGAGCGCGGCGACCAGGAGATCCTCCAGGATCTCGCCTTCGTCGGCCTTCAGCAGGCTGGGATCGATCCGCACCGCCTTGGTGTCGCCCTTCACGGTCATGCGCACCGTGACGAGGCCGCCGCCGGAGGCACCCTCCACCTCGGTGCTCTCCATCTCCTGCTGCATCTGCTGCATGCGCTCCTGAAGCTCTTTCGCCTGCTTCATCATGCCCATGAGGTCGCGCATCAGGTCTCTCCGTGCCGGGGTCGGGGATCAGGGCTCGTTCTCGTCGTCGAACCCGGCGCCCATATAAGCATCCTCGTCCGCCGGCGCGAGGCCGATCTCGGCGATGTCCTCGCGGGTGCGCACGTCGACGATCTGCGCGCCGGGAAAGCGCGACAGTACGGCCGAGACCAGCGGATCGGCCCGGATGCCCTCCTCGCGCTCCTGGCGCACCGCATGGGCGGCCTCCGCCAGGGTCGGCGCGCCGGGCGCGCGGGAGGTGAGCGACACCAGCCAGCGCCGGCCGGTCCATTCGGTGAGCTTGCGCGAGAGGTCCTGCACCAGGTTCGGATTGCCGTCCGGCACCAAGGCGAATTCGATGCGCCCCTCTTCGAGATGCACCAGGCGCACCTGGGTTTCCACCGCATGCTTCAGCAGCAGGTCGCGCCGCGCGCTCGCCAGGGCCACCACATCCTGGAGCGACGCCAGGACCGGCCCCTCCTGGCGCTGGGGCTGGGGCTGGGGCTGGGACTGGGGCTGGGACGCGGCGCGGGCGGGCGCCGGCTCGGCCATGGAATCGGCGCGCGGGGCGAGCGCGAGGCGCGAACCACCGCCCCCGCCGCCGCCATTGCCGCCGCCCGAAAGCGCCGGCGCGGCGCCGTCCGCAGCCGGCATGTCCTTCAGCCGGCGCAGCGCCTCGTCCGGCGTCGGCAGATCGGCGGCATAGCCGAGGCGCACGAGCACCATTTCGGCCGCCTGGGCGGGCTTGGCCGCCTGCTGCACCTCGGCGATGCCCTTCGAGAGCATCTGCCAGGTGCGCGACAGAACCCGCATGGAGAGGGCCTTGCCCATCTCGATGCCGCGCACGCGCTCGGCTTCCACCAGCGCGGCGTCCTCCGCGCTCTCGGGCACGATCTTCAGGCGCGTGACGAGATGGGTGAACTCGGCCAGATCGGTGAGGATGACGGCCGCGTCCGCGCCGCCGTCGTACTGATCGCGGAACTCGGCGAGGGCACGGGCCACATCGCCCTTCATCAGCGCCTCGAACAGGTCGATCACCCGCGCCCGGTCGGCGAGGCCCAGCAGGCGGCGCACCTCGTCCGCGCCCACGCTGCCGCCGCCATGGGCGATCGCCTGGTCCAGCAGGGACAGCGCATCGCGCACCGAGCCTTCGGCAGCGCGGGCGATGGTGGAAAGCGCCTCCGCCTCCACCGTCACGTTTTCCTTCGCGCAGATGCCGGCGATATGGGCCGCGAGCACGCCCGCTTCCACCCGCCGCAGGTCGAAGCGCTGGCAGCGCGACAGCACGGTCACCGGCACCTTGCGGATTTCCGTGGTGGCGAAGATGAACTTCACATGCTCCGGCGGCTCCTCCAGCGTCTTCAGCAGGCCGTTGAAGGCCGCCGTGGAGAGCATGTGCACTTCGTCGATGATATAGACCTTGTACCGCGCCATGGCCGGGCGGTAGCGCGAGCCCTCGATGATCTCGCGAATGTCGTTGATGGAGGTGTTGGAGGCCGCGTCCATCTCCATCACGTCCACATGGCGCGATTCGATGATGTCGCGGCAATGCTTGCCCATCACCGAGAGGTCGAGGCTCGGCCCGCCGCCGCCCTCCATGGGCTCGTAATTGAGCGCGCGGGCGAGAATGCGGGCGGTGGTGGTCTTGCCCACGCCCCGCACGCCGGTGAGGATATAGGCCTGGGCGATGCGGCCCGAGGCGAAGGCGTTGGAGAGCGTGCGGACCATGGCCTCCTGGCCGATCAGGTCCGAGAAATTCTGCGGCCGGTATTTGCGCGCCAGCACGCGATAGGGCGTCGCGGCGGCCGCCACAGAAGGGGCGCCGAGGTCGAAGCCGGGGGTGTCGTCAGGAAGATCCGCGCTCATGCCTCTTCATAGCATTCCGGGCGGCCGGCGCAGCGATTTTTGGCGCGCGCGGGCGGTTCGCCCCCAGCCGGGGCGTCGGCGAACATTGGTGGGCGAAACCTCGTCCGAAAGGGCGGTTTGATCGGGCGAGGACCCGCGGAACACACCCACGAATCCCCTGTTCGTCTACGCTAAGCCATTGTTTCACGTGAAACATTTTGCGGAAAATGCAGGGTTTTCCACCCTCCGGACAGGCGTTTCGACCGCCCGGGGGCGGCCAAAAATCATTTCGCCCGCTGAAACAGGTCCGCCCCGCCCACCCGGACGCAGACGAACCGGCGATAGCCGTCCTTGAATTGCTGGACCGCCTCGCCCTCCAGCCGCGCCGGCACGCCGGCGGCCAGCCCCGCCTTGCAGCTCTCCTCGGTCGTGAACAGGCCGGCCTTGGTGACCACATGGGCCTCGGGGCCGGACAAGGCGCTCAGCAGGATGACCGTGATGGCCCACATGTTCGCCTCCGGGCGTTTTCGCCACGCACCGACGGGTCCGTCCAGCGGCCCCGAGCGAGGCGGTTGCGGGCACTGTAGGCCGTCGGGCGATGCGACGCATGCAAAGAAGAAGAATGCAAAGAAAAGGTGGGAGGCTGACCGGCAACCCGAGACGGGCTCGTTGGGGCTGCTTCCTTCCGGACCTGACCCGGTTGGCGAGTGGCTCGTCCACCGCCAACCTCCCGGCCCCTATATCGTCGGCCGCGCGCCGCTTGGCAAGCGTGCCGGCTCTCTTTCTTGCGGATGACCGCCGGCAACGCCCGCGCGCCCGGCCGGTGGCGGGGCCCGTTCACCTTTTCGTGCACATCTCCTGATCGCTTGCCCTTCGCAAGGACGCAAGTTCAAGTGTGGTCATGTCCAGATCCAATTTCCATGTCGATCCCCGGCTCGTTTCCGACGGCCCCGCCCTTGGGGATCTCCCGCTGTGCCATGTCCGGCTGGTCGATGATTCCCGCTTTCCCTGGATCGTTCTGGTGCCCCGCCGCGCGGGCGCGAGCGAGATCATCGACCTGCCGCCGGAGGATCGGCGCGCCCTGATGGACGAGATTTCCGCCGCCAGCGCAGCGCTCAAGGCCATCAGCGGCTGCGCGAAGCTGAATGTGGCGGCGCTGGGCAATGTGGTGCCGCAGCTGCATGTGCATGTGGTGGGCCGCAACCCGGGGGATGCCGCCTGGCCCGGCCCGGTGTTCGGCCAGGGCACCCGCACGCCCCTCGCCGCGGCCGAGCGCGCGGCGCGCAGCCTCGCCCTGCGCAAGGCGCTCGGCCTGCCGGCCTGAGGCGGGCGGCCCCTTCAAACCGGCGCCAAGACAGAAAACGCCGTCCGGTCCGTCCGGGCGGCGTGCCATTCGCGTTCAGCAGCCTGGCCGGGCGAGCCCGGCCATCCCTCACTTGGCGGCGGGGGCCGCGGGAGCGGGCGTCGCGGGCGCGGCCGGCGCGGCGCCTGCGGGCGGCGTCGTACGCTCGATCTTCGCCTCGGCCCGCAGCTTGGTGACGAGATCGCCCTGGGCCTTGCGGATCAGATACTGGTCGATCTGGTCGGAGACCTGCTCATAGGTCGGCACGGGCTTGGTGCGCTTGTCTTCCAGCTTGATGACGTGCCAGCCGAACTGGCTCTTCACGGGGTCGGAGATCTGGCCCTTTTCGAGCTTGAACGCGGCCTCGGCGAATTCCGGCACCATCTGTTCCTTGGTGAAATAGCCGAGGTCCCCACCGTCCTCGGCGCTGTCCTTGGAGTTTTCCTTGGCGAGCTTGGCGAAGTCCTCGCCGGCCTTGGCCTTGGCGGCGATTTCCTTGGCCTTGGCCTCGGTATCCACCAGGATATGGCGCGCGCGCACCTCGGTTTCCGGCTTGGTGGCCTTCACGAACTCCTCGTAGGTCGCCTTCTTGGCCTCTTCCGTCACCGCCTTCTTGGCCTCGGCGCTCATCAGCGCTTCCATCAGGGCCTTGGTGCGCGAATAATCCATGCGCATCTTGAAATCGGCGGTCTGGTCCAGCTTCTGCGCCTCGGCGGCCTTGGCGAGCAGGGTCATGTCGGTCAGGAAGGACAGCACATATTCGCGCCGCGCCTCGCCCTGCACCTGGGGCAGGCCGGGGCCGATGTCTTCCTCGGCGATGGCCACTTCGCTGGCGCGGATGGGCGTGCCGTTGACGGTCGCCACGATCGCGTCGCCGGCGGGCGTCGCCGCGGCGGGGGCCGCAGCGGCGGCAGGCGCCGGGGCGGGAGCCGGCGTCTGGGCCGAAGCCGCACCGCCGAAGGCGAAGGCCGACAGCGCGAGCGCCATTGCGGCGGTAGGAGCGGAACGCATCATGTCCGAAGTCCTTAAAATCTTGCGGGTGGCCGAAGCGGCGCGCACCCTCGCCCAGGTCCCTTCGCGTGGCAAGTGGGCATTCGTGCGGCACGCGCGTGCCGATCGCGCGGAATTTTCGCGCACCAGAATTTGGCGGCGGGGGCCTTTCGCTCCGTCGCGCAAACCTGTATAAGGCGCGCCTCCAATCGAGATTTTGGTTTCGCTAGCCTGCGCGGACCTTCGCCGCAGGCGCAATGAGTTTGGTCGTTTTCCCGGAGTTTGGACATGGCCGTCCCTAAGAGAAAAACCTCGCCGTCCCGTCGCGGCATGCGCCGCTCGGCCGATGCCCTGAAGCAGCCGACCTATGTCGAGGACAAGGATTCCGGCGAGCTGCGCCGCCCGCACCACCTCGACCCGAAGACCGGCATGTATCGCGGCCGGCAGATCCTGAAGCCCAAGGCCGAAGCCTGAGCGTTCAGCGGGCTGGCGCGCGCGAACCGCGCGGGCGCCGCCCCACGGGATTCAAGGTACGCCCGGCGTCCAGGGCCGGGTCAACGGCTCGGATGGTGTCCGCTCCGTACGGCGCCGTCCCTGAATAGCGCCCCTCCGCATGGCACCCTGTCCGCATGGCGCCGCAGCCAGCGGGCCGCCGGACTTGGGCAGCCTGAACTATTCGCGCGCCCCCATCTGGACAGCCCCAGGCCCGCGATGCGGCATTTGGTGGCGCGAGCCCCCGCGCGGCCCTCCCGGGACCCGGCCGCGGCGATCCGCCCGCCGGCAGGCGCGCCCGTGGCGAGACGATCTCAAGTTATTCTTAGCCAAGTCTTTGATCGGGCACATAAGTCGCTTTCGCCTCAGGGCGAGGACGGTGACATTTGCGTGGGAATATGCGACCCATCCCACGACAGCCGGGCCAGCGCATTTTTCACGCCCGGTGAAGCCGGGTGGAGGAACAAGCAATGCTGACGCCGATTCCGCTGCTGATTGTCCCCCTCGCCATCTACAACATCTTCTGCTTCCTGACCCCCGGCCTCGACTGGCACGCCACCCTGGGTTCGTTCGCCATGATGTCGGGCGCGGTCTGGCAGATCGACATTTCGGACGCCTTCATCGCCTTCAGCCTGTTCATCCTGTTTTTCGAGATCCTCAAGTCCACCCGAGTCTCGTCGCGCTCCCTGGTGGACCACATGCTCTCGATGCTGGTGTTTATCGGCGGCGTGGTGGAATTTCTCCTGGTGCCGCAGGCAGGAACTTCGGTTTTCGCGCTCCTGCTGTGCATCATGCTGCTGGATGTTGCGGCTGGATTTTCCGTTTCGGTGCGCGTCGCGCAGCGCGATTTCAGCGTCGAGCCGCGCGCAAACTAAAAAATGTCGTGTGATAGTCACCGGACACGGCTAGGTGATCGCGGGGTTGACCTGAGCAGAGCAACCCCTGAGGGTGCGGCCAGGCAGAGGTGGGCAACCGTGGCAGGGCAAAACGACGACGCCGGGATGTCCTGCAACGGGGAGAATGGTTCCACCGGCTTAGGACCTGCTCCCACCGATATCATCAATTTCATGAGCGCCCTCGAATGCGTTGGCTATCGTTGGGACATTACAACTGACGAGATACTCTGGAGCAAAAACGCAACCAAGGTGCTTGGAAGCGAGGCGGTTCGACTGTTCTCCACCGGCCGTGCGTTCGACGAATACTGCCGCGCCGCCGCGGGCGCCGCGACCGGCCGGAAGTCCCTGCTGCACGCGCCCTTCCGCGAGGTCGGGGACGGCGCGCCCTATGATTCCTCCTATCAGCTCCAGCTCGGCTCCGGTCCGGAGGGGCGCCTGATCTGGGTGGTCGACAACGGCCGCTGGTTCGGCGGGCCGGACGGACGACCGAGCCACGCGCTGGGCACGCTCCATGTCATCGGCGAGGTGCCCAAGAGCACGCATGCCCTGCACGGCGGACATATCGACCCGCTGACGGGGCTCGTGACCCGCAGCCGCCTGATGGACATCCTGTCGGATCATATCAAGGCGGTGGAGACCACCCACACCAATTGGGCGCTGATCCTGATCGGCATCGATTATCTCGGCCGCATGAACGACAGCTTCGGCTTCGAGATCGCCGACCAGACCATCGGCCAGGTGGCCGCGCGGCTGCGCACCCGGGTGCGCGGATCGGACGTGCTCTCGCGCTTCTCCGGCAACAAGTTCGCCCTGCTCGCGCGCGGCATCGATCCGCAGACGCTCATGGATCTTTGCGAAGCCTTGATCGCCCATGTGCGCGATACGCCCATCGACACCAGCGCGGGGCCGATCCCGGTCAGCGTCACCATCGGCGCCGCCGTGGCGCCGCTGCGCGCCATAACCGGCGCGCATATGGTGGCGCGGGCCCAGGAGGCGCACGAGCGCGCCAAGAAGCGCGAGCGCGGCTCCGTCCACATCTATGAGCGCGACGCCGTCCGCGACGGCCGCCGCCGCACCAATCTCAAGATCGCCGAGGACATCGTCAAGGCGCTGAACGAGAAGCGCGTGACCATCGCCCTCCAGCCGGTGGCCGACGCCCATTCGCGCGCGGTGGTCTTCTATGAGGCCCTGGCGCGCATCTCGCCCGGCCCGGACGACAATCCGCACGAAACCGGCAGCATCATCGCCACCGCCGAGGCGCTGGGCCTGATGGGCGTGCTGGACCGGCGCGTGCTTCGGCTGGTCGCCGCCGCGATGCGGGAAGACCCGGATCTCCACCTGTCGGTGAATGTCTCGCCCTCCTCCATCGCCGATCGGGAATGGATGCGCCTGTTCGCAGCCGAGGTGACGCCTGCCATCGGCGCCCGGCTGGTGCTGGAGCTGACCGAATCCGTCGCGGTGCACGATCTCAACGCGGCCCGTACCTTCGTGGAGCTCGCCCGCTCGACCGGGGCAAAGGTCGCCATCGACGATTTCGGCGCCGGCTCCACCTCGTTCCGCAACCTGCGCAGCCTCGGCGTCGACATGGTGAAGATCGACGGCAGCTTCATCATGCACATGGCGCAATCCGCGGACGACCGGGCGTTCGTAGAGGCCCTCATCCAGCTCGCACGCCAGCTCGGCATCACCACGGTCGCGGAATGGGTTCAGGACGAGGATACGGCGGAAATGCTCACCGCTGCCGGCTGCGATCTCATCCAGGGCGCGCTGACGGGCCTCGCAAAACCGATGAGCGGTTCCGCCTTCTGGTGATCGTCCCTGCGGCGAGGCGGCGTCTGGCGAGACGGTGCGGCGTGGAGAAATCAGCGCCAGGCAAGCGCGGGCTCGTTCGCAGGCGAACGGGCGTCGCCTGCCCACCGCATCCCGCCGGAAGCTCCCGTGCGTCGCCGGAAAGTCAGACGAAACGTCAGAATGAAAGAAGCGGCAACGCGCCTGCCGATGACGCGCCCGCGTGGCCTGTGGAGCAAGCGCTCAAGCGGGGATCGCCCCGTTCCAGGCGCGATCCCCCCGACGGCCTGGACGGCACGGCCCGCGGCCATGCCGTCTCTTGGTTCAGGAATTGCCGGACGTATCCGGCTTTGAAACCAGCTTTTCCAGCTTCTGCTGCATGTCCAGCATCTGCCGCTTCAAGGCTTCCAGATCGTCGGCGGCGTGCTCTGGCGCGGCCGGTGCGGCGGGCGCCGGGGGCTCGCCGGCCTCCCCCTTCGGGAAGGGCAGGAAGATGTTGAAGGCGCGCTCGAACATTTCCATGTTCCGCCGCACATGCTCATCAAACCCGCCGAACGGCGTGCCCGGAAGCGGCGAGCCGGTGAGCGGCGAATTGGTCAGCGTCTTCGCGTACTGATCGCGAAACTTGCCCTGTTCCTTCGTGAAGCTGTCGATCGACATCTCCAGGTAACGAGGCACCATCATCTGCATACTGTCGCCGTAGAAGCGGATGATCTGGCGCAGGAACGCGATGGGCAAAAGATTCTGCCCCTTGTTTTCCTGCTCGAAGATGATCTGCGTCAGCACCGAATGGGTAATGTCGTCCCCATTCTTCGCGTCGTATACGACGAAATCCTCGCCTTCCTTCACCATGGTGGCGAGGTCTTCGAGCGTCACATACGTGCTGGTGCCCGTATTATACAAACGGCGATTGGCGTATTTCTTGATGGTGACTGGCTCTTGCGTCTTGGCCATTGTCCGGTCATCCGTTTCCTCAACTGCTATGAGGTTAAGTCGTTTCCGAGGGTTGTGCCACCCTTTTGTGCAGCGCGGGCGCCGAATTTGCTGCGCAAATAGTGCGCAACATTTGGGCCTGTTTCGTCTTTGCGCAGTGCCGTACGACGACATGGGTCATTGACACGGGCGGGCGCGCGAAACCACGATGCGCGGCATCCGAGTGCGGCGCAAAAGCCGCCCGCCCGCAGGAGACCATCATGCCAGACGACGTCGTCATCGTCGGAGCCGCCCGCACCCCGGTCGGCTCGTTCAACGGTGCGCTCAGCACCCTGCCCGCCCATCAATTGGGCGCGATCGCCATCAAGGCGGCGCTGGAACGCGCGGGCGTGCCCTCCGCCCAGGTCAGCGAAGTGATTCTCGGCCAGGTGCTGACCGCGGCGCAGGGGCAGAACCCGGCGCGCCAGGCCTCCATCGCGGCCGGCGTCCCGATCGAAAGCCCGGCCTGGGAAATCAACCAGGTCTGCGGCTCGGGCCTGCGCTCGGTGGCCCTCGGCTTCCAGGCGATCCAGACCGGCGACAGCGACGTCGTGGTCGCGGGCGGCCAGGAATCCATGAGCCTGTCCACCCATGCCGCGCATGTGCGCAACGGCACCCGCATGGGCGACCTCGGCTTCATCGACACCATGATCAAGGACGGCCTGTGGGATGCCTTCAACGGCTACCACATGGGCAATACCGCCGAGAACGTGGCGCGCCAGTACCAGATCACCCGCGCCGACCAGGACACCTTCGCCGTCGCCTCCCAGAACAAGGCGGAAGCCGCCCAGAAGGCCGGCCGCTTCAAGGAGGAGATCGTCCCGGTCACCATCTCCACCCGCAAGGGCGACATCGTGGTGGATACCGACGAATATCCCCGCCACGGCGCCACCCTCGACGCCATGACGAAGCTGAAGCCGGCGTTTGAGAAGGACGGCACGGTCACCGCCGGCAATGCCTCGGGCATCAATGACGGCGCCGCCGCCGTGGTGCTCATGAGCGCCGCCCGGGCGGCCGCCGAGGGCAAGAAGCCGCTCGCCCGCATCGTCTCCTGGGCCCAGGCCGGCGTCGATCCCAAGGTGATGGGCACGGGTCCCATCCCCGCCTCCAAGGCCGCGCTCGAAAAGGCCGGCTGGACCGTCGACGACCTCGACCTGATCGAGGCCAACGAGGCGTTCGCCGCCCAGGCCATTGCGGTGAACAAGGAACTCGGCTGGGATACCAGCAAGGTGAACGTGAACGGCGGCGCCATCGCCATCGGCCACCCCATCGGCGCCTCGGGCACCCGCATCCTCGTGACCCTGCTGCACGAGATGGAAAAGCGCGACGCCAAGAAGGGCCTCGCCACCCTGTGCATCGGCGGCGGCATGGGCATCGCCATGTGCATCGCCCGCGACTGAGTACCGGCATGGCGCGGCCGGCGACACCCCCCGGCCCCACCCGAGACTTATGAAGACGCCCGGACCCACGTCCGGGCGTTCTCGTTACCATGATCCCGCCAGCCCCGTTGCAGGCCCGCTTTTTTCCCGCTGAAGCGAATTCCCTTGGGATGAATCAAACCCAGCGGAAACGATCCCCGCTAAGGGTATGGCTCCTCTTGCTTTCATCCGTCACGGTTGTCGGCGTAAGGAAAGGTTGCACCGATTCGATCCCCCGTCCGGGCGCGGCAGCAAGACGCGCCGGAAAGGCTCGAACGAAGCGGGGCAGTGTGCGAACGGTCGGCGCGCGGCTTAGCCGGGGCGCGGCCAGCTATAGAAAGGCCGCACCAACGCGGCCTCGGCAGAAGACGAACGAAGAGGGAGACGAACATGGCGCGTGTCGCACTGGTGACTGGGGGAACCCGCGGGATCGGCGAAGCGATCTCCATCGCCCTCAAGGCGGCGGGCTATCAGGTGGCCGCCAATTATGCCGGCAACGATGCCGCCGCCGAGGCGTTCACCGCCAAGACCGGCATCCCCGCCTTCAAATGGGACGTCTCCGATTTCGAAGCCTGCAAGGCCGGCGTCGCCAAGGTCGAGGCGGCCCTCGGGCCGGTGGACGTGCTGGTGAACAATGCCGGCATCACCCGCGACGGGCAGTTGCACCGCATGTCGCTGGAGCAATGGCAGGCGGTCATCAATACCAATCTCAACAGCCTCTTCAACATGACCCGGCAGGTGATCGAGGGCATGCGCGCGCGCAAGTTCGGCCGCGTCGTCTGCATCTCGTCCATCAACGGGCAGAAGGGTCAGTTCGGCCAGACCAATTATTCCGCCGCCAAGGCCGGCGAGATCGGCTTCGTGAAGGCGCTGGCGCAGGAAGGCGCGAAGGTCGGCGTCACGGTCAACGCCATCGCGCCCGGCTATATCGCCACCGAAATGGTGCGGGCGGTGCCGGCTGACGCGCTGGAGAAGATCGTCGCCACCATCCCGGTCGGCCGCCTGGGCGAGCCGGAGGATATCGCCCGCTGCGTGGTGTTCCTGGCCGCCGACGAGGCCGGCTTCATCACCGGCTCGACACTGACCGCCAACGGCGCGCAATATATCTGCTGAGGTGCGGACTTCACGTGCCGCCTTCGGCTTTTCGCCGCTCAATCCTCCTTTTGCGGGCCGCTCCTGGTGGCCCGCAGAAGCTTCCCCAAGCCGCGTTCTTCCGAAAATGTTTCACGTGAAACAATGGTTTAGCGTAGACGAACATCGGTTTAAGGCCGCTTCTCCGCGGCTTGAGCGCGGATGACGCCGAAATTTCGGGCGAAGTTCGGCGCGATGAATTCCGCGCCGCCGCTATCGCGCCCCGCATCGCCCCTTTCCTCTCCCCCGCCGTCCCGCCGTGCCACCCGCATCGGCCTCCTCGCCATCGCGCTCTGGTCGACGCTGGCGCTCTCCACCGCCGCCACGGGCAAAGTGCCGCCGTTCCTGCTCACCGCGCTCACCTTCGCCATCGGCGGGCTGGTGGGCCTGATCGCCGCCCTGCGCGGACCGGGCCTGACGGTCCTGCGCCAGCGTCCGGCGGCGTGGCTGCATGGGGTGGGCGGACTGTTCGGCTATCATTTCGCCTATTTCTCCGCCCTCAAGCTCGCGCCGCCCGCCGAAGCCGGGCTGATCGCCTATCTCTGGCCGCTGCTGATCGTCCTGCTCTCCGCCATGCTGCCGGGCGCCGGCCTGAAACGGGCGCATGTGCTCGGCGCCCTGCTCGGCCTTGCCGGCACCCTCGTGCTGCTGGCGGGAAAGGGCGGCTTTTCCGGCTTCGAGGCGCGCTTCGTGCCGGGCTATCTGGCGGCACTTGCCTGCGCCTTCATCTGGGCGATCTATTCGGTGACGGCGGTGCGGTTCGCCGACGTGCCGACGCAGGCCGTCTCCGGCTTCTGCCTCGCCACCGCCGTGCTGGCGGGCCTCTGCCACCTCGCCTGGGAAGAGACGCTCTGGCCGGCGGGGGTCACCCAATGGGCGGCGGTGATCGCCCTCGGCATCGGCCCGGTGGGTCTCGCCTTCTATGCCTGGGACATCGGCATGAAGCGCGGCGACGTGGGCTTCCTCGGCGTCGCCTCCTATGCCGCGCCGGTGCTCTCCACGCTGTTGCTGGTGGCGACTGGCTTTGCGCCCGCGCGCTGGCCCCTGGCGCTGGCCTGCCTGCTGATCGTGGGCGGGGCGTGGATTGCCACGCGGGCCGGTCGACAATATGCCACGGACTGACGCCACGCTTGTCTTGAACCGCGGAAGGCTTTAGCACTCCGCGCCAGCCAGACCCGCCTCACCCATGCTCAAGGAGCCGGGGTTCTTCAATAACAGGAACGTCAACAGGAACGTCTCATGGCCACGCACAAGCTTCTTCTTCTCCCCGGCGACGGCATCGGCCCTGAAGTCATGGCGCAGGTGAAGCGCCTGATCTCCTGGCTCGACGCCCAGGGCCTCGTGTCCTTCGCGGTGGAAGAGGATCTGGTGGGCGGCAGCGCCTATGACGCGCACGGCGTCGCCATTTCCGACGGAGCCATGGAGAAGGCCAAGGCGGCGGACGCCATCCTGCTCGGCGCGGTCGGCGGCCCGAAATGGGCCAACGTGCCCTATGAGGCGCGCCCGGAAGCCGGCCTGCTGCGCCTGCGCAAGGATCTCGCCCTGTTCGCGAACCTGCGTCCCGCCCTGTGCTATCCCGCGCTGGCGGACGCCTCCTCGCTGAAGCGCGAAGTGGTGGAAGGGCTCGACATCCTGATCGTGCGGGAATTGACCGGCGGCGTCTATTTCGGCGAGCCGAAGACCATTCTCGACCTTGGCAACGGCCAGCGCCGCGCCATCGATACCCAGGTGTACGACACCTATGAGATCGACCGCATCGGCCGCGTGGCGTTCGAGCTGGCGCGCACCCGCCGCAACAAGGTGACCTCCTGCGAGAAGCACAATGTGATGCGCTCCGGCGTGCTCTGGAAGGAGACCATCACCGCTTTGCACGCCAAGGATTACGCGGACGTGGAGCTGGAACACCAGCTGGCGGATTCGCTCGCCATGCAGCTGGTGCGCTGGCCCAAGCAATTCGACGTGATCGTGACCGACAATTTGTTCGGCGACGTGCTTTCCGATATCGCCGCCATGCTCACCGGTTCGCTCGGCATGCTGCCGTCTGCCTCGCTCGGCGCGGCGGACCCGGTGACCGGCAAGCGCGCCGCGCTCTATGAGCCCGTGCACGGCTCGGCCCCGGACATCGCCGGGCGCGGCATCGCCAATCCCATCGCCATGATCGGCTCGCTCGCCATGGCGCTGCGCTATTCGTTCGGCCTCGGCCCGGTGGCCGACCGCATCGAGGCGGCGATCGCGGGGGTCCTGGCCTCCGGCAAGCGCACCAGCGACATCCGCACCCCCGGCGCCGCCATCATCGGCACCGAGGAGATGGGCGACGCGGTCCTCGCCGAGCTGGACAAGGCGACCGCCTGAGCGGTTCCGCGACGGGGCGCCTGCGGCTCCCCGCCATTTTCAAGCCGGGCCAAGTGGCCCGGCTTTTTCATGCGCGCGCGCAGGTTCAGACGCGCGGCACGATGATGAGCCGCTCCACCAGCGTGCCGCCCACGAGATGGGTCTCGACGATCTCGTCCACATCCTCGACGCTCTTGGGCGCGTACCAGATGCCTTCGGGATAGACCACCATCAGCGGCCCCGCCGCGCAGAAGCTCAGGCAGCCGGACGCGGTCATGGCGATATCGCGCTGGCCCGTCGCCTCGATCTTCTGGCCCAGGCGATCCCACAACGGCTTGGCGCCGGAATTGGCGCAGCTGCCGCGCGGATGTCCCGGCGGGCGCTGCTGGAAACAGGCGAAGACATGGTGGCGATAGACCTGCGGCACGTCGCTCGCGGAAAGCGTTTCGGTGGGCGCAATCGTGGTGTCGGTCATGGCGCTGCTGGGACCCCTGTGCGGATGTCCCGTGCTCCTTTCAAGGAGCGTGCCGCCGGCACCAACTTTGAAATGCGTTCATGCGCAACGGCTTGCGGGCGATCCGGTGCTGCAGGCCGGCACGTGACCGCAGGAGTGCGACACGCGCGCGCCACCTGCGGCGCGAATCCGACAGGGCGTGTCGCGTCTCCAAACCCAAGCACCACGCAAAAGGGCCGCCCCGGTCGGGACGGCCCTTCGCGTTCATGAGGCTCAAGCGGATCAGCGGGCGCCGAACACCTGGTCCAGCTTGCCGCCGGAAGCGAACTGCTCGGCGTTGACCTTGTCCCAGCCGCCGAACACGTCTTCCACCTTCACGAGGCGCACCGGCGGGAACTGGTCCTTGAACTCGGCTTCCACCTTGGGATCCACGACGCGATGGAAGGCCTTCGCCGCCACGGTCTGGCCGGCGGGCGAATAGAGGAATTCGAGATAGGCGGTGGCGGCGGGGCGCGAGCCGCGCTTGTCCACCACCTTGTCCACCACGGCCACCGGGAATTCCGCCAGCAGGCTCACGGAGGGCACGATGGTCTTGAGCTTCTTGTCCTTGTAGAGCCCCTCGATGGCGCGGGTTTCCGCCTCGAAGCTCACCAGCACGTCGCCGGTCTCGCGCTCCACGAAGGTGGTGGTGGCGCCGCGTCCGCCGGTGTCGAACACCGGAACGTTGGCGAGCAGCTTCTTCACGAAGGCGTCGGCCTTGGCGGTGTCGCCCTTGTTCTGCTCCAGCGCATAGGCATAGGCCGCGAGATAGGTGTAGCGCGCATTGCCCGAGGTCTTGGGATTGGGGAAGATGACCTTCACGTCGTCGCGGACGAGGTCGTTCCAATCCTTGATGTTCTTGGGGTTGCCGTCGCGCACCAGGAAGGCGGGGAAGGAATAATAGGGCGAGGCGTTGTTGGGGAATTTCTTCTGCCAGTCCTTGGCCACGTAGCCCGCCTTGGCGAGCACGTCCACGTCCAGCACCTGGTTGAAGGTCACCACGTCCGCTTCCAGGCCCTCCAGGATGGCGCGGGCCTGGCGCGAGGAGCCGGCGTGGCTCTGGTTGACGGTCAGCTCCTGCCCGGTCTTCTGCTTCCAGAACGGCACGAACTCGACATTCTCCGCAGTGAAGAGCTCACGGCTGATGTCGTAGGAGACGTTGAGGATGGAATTCGGCCCCGGCTGCGCCTGCTGGGCGGAGGCGACGCCCGGCGCCAGCAGGGCGGCAAGGCTCAGGGTCGTGAAGGCGCGGCGGGTCAGCATCGGGCTCTCCTAATTACGTTTTAATGACGTAATTTGTGTTATTTCACGGAGCCGTCTTACCACGCGTCAGGCCGGGATTCAAACGGAGCCTCCCCTAATGCCAGAATGCCTGGATCTTGGGGGCCTCGATCTTGGCGCGCTCGTATCCGGCCCGCAGGGCCGGCTCGATCTGCCTGGGGTCGAGCAGGTTCACGCCGGGGGGCGTTCCAGCAATGATCAGCATCGTCTTCGTGCCGGTCGCCTCCAGCGCACTGATCTCGGTATGAATGTTGTGCGGAATCCCGCTGAGCAGGCTGCCCTCGTAGCCATTGGTCAGCGTGACGACGAGCGCCCGCTTGGAACCGGCCACCAGATCGGTGTGCGCCCATGTCCTGGAGATTCCCCCATCCATGCAGAAGCGCTGGCCGAGCAAGGTCGGACCGATCACACCGGGCAGGGAGGAACTGGCCGCGGCCGCGTGGGCGAGCGGAATGCCGTTCTTTCGCGCCACGTCCTGGTGCACGACAATCCGCTCGCCGCTATAGCAATCGTTGGCGGTGGTGAACATCTTCGCCGCCGGCCAGCCGGTCCGGCTGTCTCCCGTGAGAAGCCAGGCCAGGCGATCGACGCCATTCCCGTTGAGATGATTGTCCGAAGCGAGCGCGGCGTGCCCGATCGCCCGGATCGAGTCCGGGCTGCCGTCCTTCACGCCGAAATTGATCTCCTGCGCCCGCTTCTGGCTCGCGTTCGGCGCCGTCACCGGCGCAAGCTTGGCAAACAGCCCGGGAAAATGGCTGAAGAACTCGAACTCCGTCCGCATTTGCTGGAAGCGGCCGGACAGCAGGGACGAGCCCAGATAGGACCCGGCCGACGTTCCCACCACCATTTCCGCAACGCTCGGATCGAGGCCGCGCTCGAGCAGCCCGTGGAAGAAACCGCAGTACCAGGCCACGTAATATTCCCCGCCCCCGCCGAGCACCAGGGTGCGGTCCAGATCGCGCGCGAGATCGCAAGCCACGGGCGTGTCCGGAACCGGACGGGCCAGGCCGTCGTCGCCGAACAGCCGTTCCGAGACCGCCGCGGCAAGCTGCGATGCTCCGCTGCCCGGCGGCGGGCTTTCGGCAGCCTGTGCCGACCGAACGGCGGGCAGCGCGGGGGAGGCCGCGACGCCGGCCATGCCCGTAACGAGCGCTCTTCGGGTAATCATCGCGGTCCTCCGCCGGCACAATGTGCATCTCGCCGGTGGAGAAGTGTTCAGCACAAACGGCCCGAGCCGACAAATGCCTTATTGCCCCTGACGTTACGGGATGCAGCTTTTTGACAGGGCCATCGCGGGCCCTGTCAAAGCGGCCTCGCGTGCGCGGATTACGCCGCGCTGCGCTTGTTCTGGCGATTGTGCACCAGATCGTCCACCACCGTGGGATCGGCGAGGGTCGAGGTGTCGCCGAGGCTCTCGAACTGGTCTTCCGCGATCTTGCGCAGGATGCGGCGCATGATCTTGCCCGAGCGGGTCTTCGGCAGGCCCGGGGCGAACTGGATCAGGTCGGGGGAGGCGATGGGGCCGATCTCCCGGCGCACCCAGTTCACCAGCTCCTTGCGCAACTCCTCGCTCGGCACCTCGCCGTCCATCAAGGTCACATAGGCATAGATGCCCTGGCCCTTGATGTCGTGCGGGAAGCCCACCACCGCCGCCTCGGACACCTTGGGATGGGCGACCAGCGCGCTTTCCACTTCCGCCGTGCCCATGCGGTGGCCGGACACGTTGATCACGTCGTCCACGCGGCCGGTGATCCAATAATAGCCGTCGGCATCGCGGCGGCAGCCGTCGCCGGTGAAATACTTGCCGGGATAGGTGGAGAAATAGGTCTGCTCGAAGCGCTCATGGTCGCCATAGACGGTGCGCATCTGGCCCGGCCAGCTGTCGGCGATCACGAGATTGCCCTCGCAGGCGCCCTCCAGCACCTTGCCTTCCGCATCCACCACCTGGGGCTGGACGCCGAAGAAGGGGTTGGTGGCCGAGCCCGGCTTCAGCGCGGTCGCGCCCGGCAGCGGGGTGATGAGGATGCCGCCGGTCTCGGTCTGCCACCAGGTGTCGACGATCGGGCAGCGGTTCTCGCCCACCACGCGGTGATACCATTCCCAGGCTTCCGGATTGATCGGCTCGCCCACCGAGCCGAGCAGGCGCAGGGAGGCGCGCGAGGTCTTCTTCACCGGCTCCTCGCCGCTCTGCATCAAGGCGCGGATGGCGGTGGGGGCGGTGTAGAAGATATTGACCTTGTGCTTGTCGATCACCTCCCAGAAGCGGGAGTTGCTGGGATAATTGGGCACGCCCTCGAACATCAGGGTGGTCGCGCCGTTCGCCAGCGGGCCATAGACGATATAGGAATGGCCGGTCACCCAGCCGACGTCGGCGGTGCACCAATAGATGTCGCCCTCGTGATAATCGAAGACATATTGGTGCGTCATGGAGGCATAGACGAGATAGCCGCCGGTGGTATGCAGCACGCCCTTGGGCTTGCCCGTGGAGCCCGAGGTATAGAGGATGAACAGCGGGTCTTCCGCGTTCACATGCTCAATCGGGCATTCGTCGGTCACCATGTCGGCGGCCTCGTGATACCAGACGTCGCGGCCCGGCTCCATGTCCACCTTGCCGCCGGTGCGCTTGACGACGATGACGTGATCCACCCCGCCCTCGACGCGGGCGATGGCGGCATCCACATTGGCCTTCAGCGGCACCTTGCGGCCGCCGCGCAGGCCCTCGTCGGCGGTGATGACGCAGCGCGATTCACAGTCCGAGATGCGGCCCGCGAGGCTGTCGGGCGAAAAGCCGCCGAACACCACCGAATGGATCGCGCCGAGCCGCGCGCACGCCAGCATGGCATAGGCGGCCTCGGGGATCATGGGCATGTAGATGGTGACGCGGTCGCCCTTCTTCACGTCGCGGTTGCGCAGGACGTTGGCGAAGCGGTTCACCTGCTCGGAGAGTTCGCGATAGGTGATGTTGCGGGATTCCGAGGGGTCGTCGCCCTCCCAGATGATCGCCACCTGATCGCCGCGCTCGGCGAGGTGCCGGTCCACGCAATTGTAGGCGACATTGGTGATGCCGTCCTCGAACCATTTGATGGAGACCGCGCCGGGTTCGAACGAGGTGTTCTTCACCGTGGTGAAGGGCTCGAACCAATGGATGCGCTTGCCGTGCTCGGCCCAGAAGGTATCGGGATCGGAAACGGAGGCCTTGTACATGGCCGCATATTCGGCGGCGTCCACGAAGGCGCGGCCCTGCCATTCGGCCGGGACCTGATAAATGCTGTCGGACATGGTGCTGACCTCCCCTTCGTGCGTTGGCGTCTTGCGCGCCACATCAGAGCCGCGCTGCGCCGGATTTGTGATTGCTTGAAGCGATTATGGTGAGCGGCTTGGCCCTTCACAAGGCGGGGCCGGGGCAGACTTTGGACCAAGAATACTTTGGTTCTAGACGAGGATATCACCGCGCGCATCAGGCATCAGGGCATGTCCCTGCGGCGCCGCGCGCAGTGCCGGGCGCGCGACGGCTCGCTATAAACCGGTCCCATGATACGCGGATGGCAACGATGAACCTGTGGCTTCGCTCCCTGCTTTGTGTCGCCGGCCTTTATGGCGCCGCCGGTGTCGGGGCCTCGGCGGTGGCGGCCCATCTGGCGGGCGGAACCTCGCTGGCCACCGCCGCTCAGTTCCTGCTGCTGGGCGCCCTCACGCTTGCGTGCGCTTCGGCGCTCTGCGCGAACCTTGAGCGCGGACGCACGTCCATTCTCGTTGGCGCTTCGGCCATCGGCCTCGGCACATTATTATTTTCTGGCGATCTCGCGCTCAGAGCCTTGATGGATGTCAAATTGCTCTGGGGCACCGCGCCCACCGGCGGCACGCTGATGATCGCCGGCTGGCTGGTGTTCGCCATCGGCGGGGCGCGGGCCTCCTGGACCAAGCGCTGAGGCGCGCGCCTCAGCTTTGGGGGCGACGCGCGGAAGCTCAGAGCCGCAGCTTGGCATTCTCGCCGAGATCGGCGCGTTTCTCGCCGATGATGGCGGCGGCCATCTTGACCCCGGTCATGAGGGTGGAATCGCCCTGCCAATATTCCGCCTGTTCCGGCCGCACGCGCAGCAGCACGGCATTGGGATCCTGCGGCCCTCCGGGAAAATACGCCTCCATGGCATTGTTCCAGATCTGCTTCAGCTTGGCCGGATCGCGGACGATTTCGGCCGTCCCGGAAACGGACAGGTAGAAATGATCGCCCGGGTCGGCGAACGCGACGCAGACCTGCGGATCGGCGCGGATCTCCTCGTCCTTCGCGGCGCGGCCATCGGTGACGAACCAGATGGCATGGTCCTCCTCCCGCGCCACAGGCGCCATGGGGCGGGCGCGCAGGCGGGAACCGTCGCGGTCGATCAGCATGCAGGAATGGCGATCGGCCATTTCTTCCCAAAGCTCGTGGCTGTCCATGGTGCATCTCCTCTTGAGGGCTCCAGGGCCAACGAATAGGGGCGGCCGGGGGTTCCCCCGGCAGATGCGTCGCGGCGTCCTCAGCGCGGCCGCCAGACGCAGGTGCGCTTGATCTCCATATCCTCCAGGTCGCGCGTGACGGGCACGGAATAGTCCGCCAGTTGCTCCAGCTCCGCCTTGGGAAGATAGGATCGGCCGGGATCGCCGATCAGCACCAGCGCGCCGCGCCGGGAGAGCGTGACCAGCCAGGCGAACACGCGCTCCGCCAGGTCGCGCTCATAGCAGATGTCGCCGGCGAGCACCGTGTCCCACCCCTCGTCCGTTCCGACCAGGTCGGTGCCGTGGACCGCCACCGCGACGCCGTTGGCCTGCGCGTTCAGCGCGATGGCGGCGAGCGCATAGGCATCGATGTCGGCGCAGACCACGTGCGCCGCGCCCGCCCGCGCGGCGGCGAGGCCCACGAGCCCGGAGCCGGAGGCGAAATCCAGCACCCGCCGTCCCGCGACCAGTTCGGGATGGTCGAGCACATGGCGCGCCAGCGCCTGCCCGCCCGCCCAGGCAAAGGCCCAGAACGGCGGCGGCAGGCCCATGGCGCCAAGCTCTTCCTCGGTGCGCTGCCAGAGCGGCACCGCCTCGTCGGCCACATGGAGGGAGAGTTCCGGCACCAGCGGCACGGGGCGCAGGCGCGTCTCGGCGCGCACGAAGGCCGTGGCATCGCCGGCGGTCGGATGGGGGCGGGGTGGGGATGTCGGTGCGCTCACGCCGCGACCTTGGCCGCCCGCGGGGCACGCCACAAGGAAAACCGATGTCCCGCCTCAGGGAACTTCGCCCCATCCCCTGCATTTTCAATGGGAAACCGGCGCCGCCGGATGCTGGACCCCGCCATGCCCCGTCGTTCTTCCCAGATGACCCGCCTTGCCCACAAGGCCGGCCTCGTGCTTGTCAGCCCCGATGCTCTCGTCTGGTCGCGCCGCAAGGCCGGGACCGGCTTCTCCTATCGCGACGAAACCGGCGCGCCGATCCGCGATGCCGGGATCGTGGCCCGCCTCGCCGCCCAGGCGGTGCCGCCCGCCTATCGGGACGTGCGCTATGCGCCCGATCCGCGCGCCCATCTCCAGGCCATCGGCCGCGACGCGGCGGGACGGCTGCAATATCGCTACCATCCGGATTGGGAGAAGGTGCGCGAAGTGCTCAAGGCCCGGCGGCTGGCGAAGCTCGCGGATGCCCTGCCGACGCTGCGGCGCGCGCTCGGCCGGGCGCTCGCGGAGGCGGACGCCGACCAGGACCCCACCAAGGACTTCGCCCTCGCCGCGGTGATCGAGCTGGTCGCCCTCACCGCCATCCGCGCCGGCGGGGAAGCCTATGCCCGCGCACGCGGCACGCGCGGCGCCACGACCTTGCTGAAGTCGAATGTCGCGCGGGACGGCGACAAGGTCGTCATCCGCTTCAAGGCCAAGGGCGGGCAGAAGGTGGAAAAGGAGGTGTGCGTGGAACGCTTCGCGGCCGCCGTCGGCCGCCTGCAGCGCCTGCCGGGCCGCCGCCTGTTCCAGTATCGCGACGCCGAGGGCACGGTTCGCCCGGTGCGCGCGCCCGACGTGAACCAGGCGCTGAAGGCGATGTCGGGGGCGCCCATTTCGCTGAAGGATTTCCGCACGCTGATCGCATCCGCCAGCGTGCTTGAGACACTCGCGCGCGCCGCGCCCGCCGGCAGCGCCCGCGCGCGCCGTTCCCAGGTTCTGGAAGCGGTGCGCGACGCCGCCGAGGCGCTCGCGAACACGCCGACCGTCTGCCGCAAGAGCTATGTTCACGGCACCATCGTCACCGCCTTCGAGGACGGCGTCCTGGAGCGCTTTTCCGCCACCCTGAAGGGCTGCCGTTCACCCGCCCGGCGCGCCGAGGTGCTGGCGCAGATCGTCGCCACCTCGCGGCTGGAAGCGGCGGAGTGAGCGCCGCGCCTCACCCCTCGGCGAGCGCCAGCACCATGTCCCATTCCTCGTCCGTCACCGGCTGCACGGACAGGCGGGAGAATTTGATCAGCGCCATGTCCTGGAGGCGGGGATCGGCCTTGATGGTGGCGAGCGAGACCGGGTTCTTCAGCGGCTTCACCGCCTTCAGGTCCACCATCACGAACTTGCCCGTAGGGTCGGAAGGGTCGGGATAGGCCGCGCGGATCACCTCGACGATGCCGACGATCTCCTTGCCCTCGTTGGAATGATAGAAGAAGCCCTGGTCGCCCGGCGTCATGGCGAGCAGGTTCAGCTTGGCGGAATGATTGCGCACGCCGTCCCAATGGGTGCCCTTGGCGCCGGCTTTCACCTGCATCTCCCACGACCATTTGAACGGCTCGGATTTGTAGAGCCAGTGGGCCATCGCGAAACTCCAGACGCCTGAATGCGCAAGCGTCTGCTCTAGCGAGCGGGCGGGGCGATTGGCAAGCCGGCCGAAGGCCGCGCCCGCGCTGCGTGTGGCGGGCGGCATTTTTTCCGCGCGGGACGGTTGTGCCCGGCTTGTCGCCTGATACCGTCGCCTCCCTTTTGGGAGGAATAAATGGTCTACGAATCCGTTCTCATCCAGGTGACGCCCGGCCAGGAAGCCGATTTCGAAGCCGGCGCGACCAAGGCCGTCGCCTTGTTCCAGAACGCCCGCGGCTGCCGCGCCATGCGCCTCGACCGCTCGGTGGAGACGCCGACCCATTATACGCTGGTGGTGGAATGGGACAGCGTGGACGACCACATGATCCATTTCCGCGAATCGCCCGCCTTCAAGGAATGGCGCGCGCTGGTGAGCCCGTATTTCGCGGCCGCCCCGCAGATGGAGCATCGCCACACGGTGGTGAAGGGCTTCTGATCCGTTTCGAGCGAAGTCGCCACCGGTTCGCGTGAAGAATGCGTCATGGCCGGGCGGGTCCCGGCCATCCACGGCGCGCCGATTGCGCGATCCTTGAAAATCCGGCGCCAGCGGGTCCGCGTGGATGCGCGGGTCAAGCCCGCGCACGACCATCGGTCACCTGAAGACTGTCCCCTGAAGACGTTTGATCCAGCCTACCCCCCGCCGGTCTCGGAGCGTTGCGGGCGGGCCATCAGCGCATCGATCGCCCCGGCGATGGTGAGCCGGCCCGCCAGCACCGCATCGACCGCCGCGCAGATGGGCATGTCCACGCCGCGCGCGCGCGCCATGTCCACCAGCACGGCGGCGGTATGGGCGCCTTCCGCGAGCTTGCCTTCGCCGGCCCGGCCCTCGCCCAGCGCCAGGCCGAGGGCGAAATTGCGCGATTGCGGGCCCGAGGCGGTGAGAATGAGATCGCCCAAGCCCGCGAGCCCCGTGAGCGTTTCCGCCTGCGCGCCGAACGCCCGGCCGAAGCGCAGCAGCTCGGCAAAGCCCCGCGCCGTGAGTGCCGCGCCCGCGCTCGCGCCGAGCCTGCGCCCCGCGACGATGCCGGCGGCGATGGCGAGCACGTTTTTCGCCGCCCCGCCGATCTCGACACCCCGCACATCGGTGGAATGATAGAGGCGGAAGGTCGGCCCGCCCAGCGCATCCGCCAGCGCCTGCGCGAGCCCCGAATCGGCGGCGGCGAGCGTCACGGCGGTGGGCAGGCCGGCGGCGACATCATGGGCGAAGCTCGGGCCGGAGAGCACCGCCGCGCGGCCGTGCGGCAGGGCTGTGGCGATCACCTCGCTCATGAAGGCGCCGGTGCTCCGCTCGATGCCCTTGGCGCAGGAGACCAGCGGGGTTCCAGGGGCGACGCCCGGGCCGAGGTCCGCCAGCACCTCCCGCAGGGCCTGCGCCGGCACCACCAGCAGCAGCGCATCGCAGGGGATGAGATCGTCGCGCCGCGCGGTCACGCGCACGCCGGGTTCGAGCGCAATGCCCGGCAGGCCGCGCACATTCTCGCGCCGCGCCTCCATGTCCGCCGCCTGTTCCGCATTGCGCGCATGGAGCGTCACGCTCCGCCCGGCGCGGGCCGCCACATTGGCGAGCGCCGTGCCCCAGGCCCCGGCGCCCACCACGCCGATGCGGGAAAAATCAGATGCGGCCTGCGCCATGTCTCTCAGGCCTTTCTCTCAGGCCTTGGCGCCGGTGGACGCGGGATCGAGCGGCCAGCGGGCGCGCGGGCTGATGCTCAGGGGATCGGTGAGCCCGCGCGAGAGCCGCTCGGCCCCCGCCCAGGCGATCATGGCGCCGTTGTCGGTGCACAATTCCGGCGGCGGCACGGCCATGCGCGTGCCGAGATCCACCGCCGTGCGCTGAAGCGCCTCGCGGATCGCGGCATTCGCGCCGACCCCACCGGCCACCACCAGCGCGGTCGGCCCGCATCCGACGAGATCGCGGAACGCCCGCGCCCCGGCGCGCACCCGGTCGGCGATCAGATCCACCACCGCCGCCTGGAACGAGGCGCACAGATCGTACACGTCCTGGTCCGACAGCGGGGCGAGGCGATCCGCCTCCAGCCGCACGGCGGTCTTGAGGCCGGAGAGCGAGAAGTCCGGCTCGCGCCGCCCCAGCATGGGACGGGGGAAGGCAAAGCGATGGGCATCGCCGCGCCGCGCCATCTGCTCCACCTGCGGCCCGCCGGGATAGGGCAGGCTCAGCATCTTCGCCACCTTGTCGAAGGCCTCGCCCACGGCATCGTCGAGCGTGGTGCCGAGGCGGCGATAGCGGCCGATATCCTCCACCGCCAGCAATTGGGTATGCCCGCCGGAGACCAGCAGCAGCAGATAGGGAAAGGCGACGCCATCCGTGAGCCGTGCGGTGAGCGCATGCGCCTCCAGATGGTTCACCGCCACCAGGGGGCGGCGCGTGGACAGGGCGATGGCCTTGGCGGTGGTGAGGCCGACGATCACCCCGCCGATCAGCCCCGGCCCGGCGGCGGCGGCCACGGCGGCGAGATTGGCGAAGTTCAGGCCGGCCGCCCGCATGGCCTCGGCGATGACGATGTCGAGCACTTCCACATGGGCGCGGGCGGCGATTTCGGGCACCACGCCGCCATAGGGGGAATGCTCCTCCACCTGGGTGCGGATCACGTTCGCGAGCACATGCCCGGCCCCGGAGGGCGCGCGCGCGACCACCGCCGCCGAGGTTTCGTCGCATGTGGTCTCGATGCCGAGCACTAGCAGATCCGCCACTTTATCCTCCAGACCGGCCCTTGCGCCGGGGGCCCTGCGGCCTGCGCCGCCACGCCGCTCTATGCCATTGCGATTCCGGCTATCATTGTACGCGCCAATGACACAAGAGACGAACCCCTCCCCCATGTCCTCTTCCGATGCGTCTTCCTCCCCCGTCCGTTCGCCCCGCCTTGCGATCGGCACCCGCGGCAGCGCGCTCGCCCTGTGGCAGGCCCATGCCGTGCGCGACGCCTTGGCCGCGGCCCTCGCCCGCCCGGCGGAGAGCATCGCCATCGAGATCATCCGCACCTCGGGCGATGCGATCCAGGATCGCGCGCTCTCCGAAGCCGGCGGCAAGGGGCTGTTCACCAAGGAGATCGAGGAAGCCCTGCTCGACGGGCGCATCGATCTCGCCGTCCATTCGGCCAAGGATGTGGCGACCTTTCTGCCCGACGGCCTGCATCTGGCCGGCTATCTCCCCCGCGCCGACGTGCGCGACGCGCTGATCCTGCGCGGGGGGGCGAGCCTCTCCGACCTCAAGCCCGGCGCCCTCATCGGCACCGCCTCGCTGCGGCGCGAGGCGCAGTTGCGGCGCAAGCGGCCGGACCTCCAGGTGCAATTGCTGCGCGGCAATGTGCAGACCCGCCTCGCCAAGGTGCGCTCCGGCACGTTCGACGGCACCTTGCTGGCGCTCGCCGGCCTCACCCGGCTCGGGCTGGCCCACGAGGCGAGCGCGATCCTCGACACCGCCGATTTCCTGCCCGCCGTGGGCCAGGGCGCGGTCGCCATCGAGTGCCGGATCGCCGATGAAGCCACCAACGCGGCCATCGCCGCCGTCACCTGCCGCGCCACCGGCATCGCGCTCGCCGCCGAGCGCGCCTTCCTCGCGGCGCTGGACGGCTCCTGCCGCACCCCCATCGCCGCGCTCGCGACCCTGGATGGGGAGCGCGTGCGCCTGCGCGGCCTGGTGCTCTCTCCGGACGGGCGCGACGCCGCCGAGGCCGATTCCAGCGCCCCCGCAGCCGATGCTGCGCGGCTCGGTGCCGACATGGGTGCCGGCTTGCGCACCAGCGCGCCGGCGCGGGCGCTCGGGCTTTAGGCTCCGCGGCGGCGCGTGCGCGGCACCGCCAGGGCGGCCCGGGGCGGGGCGGGGCGGGGCGGGAAAGGCGCCCGCCGGGGGACGCGACATCCCGCATGGACCCTTTACCCCCGATCCCGCTATCGTGGGCACGAAACCCAGGTCTCGCCATGCCCCTCGCCGTCCGCCCCCAGCGCATCCTGCTGACCCGCCCGGAACCCGGCGCGGCGCGCACGCGGGCGCGGCTGGAGGCGCTCGGGCATAGGGTGGTGAGCGATCCCATGCTGCGCTTCAGCGAAACCGGGGCGCCGCTGCCGCGCGGTCCGTTTTCCGCCCTCGCCTTCACCAGCGCCCATGGCGTGCGGGCGCTCGCCGCCCGGCCGCAGGCGAGCGCGCTGCGCGGCCTGCCGGTGTTCGTCGTGGGCGCGCGCACCGGCGCCCAGGCGCGGCGCGCGGGCTTTTCCCATGTGATCGAGGCGGACGGGAACGTCGAGGCGCTCGCCGCCCTCCTGGCCGCCCGCCTCGCGCCGGGCGCCCGCATCCTGCACGCCGCCGGCGCCGATCGCGCGGGCGACCTTGCGGCGCTGCTCGGACGCCACCATCTGCCGGTCGCGCTGTGCGTGCTCTATGCCATGGTTCCCGCGCAAAGCCTTGCGCCTGAAACGCGCGAGGCGCTGGTCCAGGGCCAGATCGACACCGCCTTGCATTATTCCACCCGCAGCGCGCAAACCCTGCTTCATTGCGTCGCTGCGAACGGCGTTAAGGAACTGTTACGGGCTTTGCGGCACTTGTGCTTGTCGCCGGCCATCGCCGCGCCGCTGGCCGCCGCCGGCTGCACGGTGGAGATCGCCAAGGCGGCCGAAGAGGACGCGCTGCTGACTTTGCTGTAAGGCAGAGGCGAGCGGCCGGCCGATCGCGGCCCGAACATTTGTCACCGGCCCGCCGGGAACCAAGAATACGAGGAGGCCCATGGCGCACGACGATCCGACCCGCGAGGATACGGCCCGTCCGAAGGCGGACCCGGCCACCGGCTCTCCCGCGACAGGCCCGGCCGAAGGGGCCGCCGCGCCGAGCGAGGCGGGGCACGTGGGCCCCTCCGCCGCCACGCACGAGCCCCCGGACGCCGCGCAGGTCGGTGCGCCCGCGCCCTCCGCGGACCTCGCGCCCGCCGATGCGGCCGCGCACCGGGCCGCGCCCGACGGCACCATGGACGATCCCCTGCCCCCCGCGCCGCCGCCCGCGCCGAGCGGCGAAACCCCGCCCGATGCGGCAAAGGCGGCCGACGAGGCGGCATTCGACACCGCCCAGCCCATGCTCATCGCTCCGCCCGCCCCGGCGGCGCACGGCGCCTCGCCCTGGCTCGCGCTGCTGCTCGGCACGCTGGGCGGCGCGGTGGTATCGGCGCTGGTGGTCTATGGGCTGTCCTCGCGCCTCGGAGCGGTCAGCGTGAGCGACGAGCTTCAACCCGTGGCGGCCCGTGTCGCGGCGCTGGAAGCACGGGGCGCGGCGGATCCACGCGCCGTGGCGGCTTTGACCCAGCGGGTGGACAAGATCGAGGCCGCCGCCGCGCAGCAGCCCTCGCCGGAGCAGGAGCGCGCCCTTTTCGCCCAGGCCCAGGCGGATATCGCCACGCTGCGCCAGGGCCAGCAGAGCCTTCAGGGCGCGGTCAAGGACGCGGCGACCGCCGCCGCCGGCGCCAGCCAGCAAATGACCGCTCTCAGCGCCCGGGTCGACCAGTCGGTGGCCGCATCCACCTCCGCGAGCCGCGCGGCTGCCGCCATCGCGGTGCTGGCGGTGCTGAACGATGCCATCGTGTCCGGCCGTCCGTTCGCGGCGGAGCTGGACGCCGCGCGCGTCGTGCTCGGCACCACGGCGGGCACGCTCGATCCCTTCGCGGCGGTGGCGGGGGTCGGCTTTTCTCCGCCCGCGAAGCTCGCGAGCCGCTTGCAGCAGGCAGCGGCGGACATCGGATCGGGCGCGAGCCCGGCGGAGGCGACCTCCCCGGCCGGCAGCGTGGTCAATCGCCTGCTCTCCAGCGCCGAGAGCCTGGTCAAGGTGCGCCCCGCCGACACCGCGCCCACGCCCGAGGTGCAGGCGACGCTCGACCAGGCCCTCACCGCTTTGCGCGCCGGAGATTTCGAGGCCACGCTTGCGCGGCTCGACATGCTGCCCCAGGGCATGAAGGACAAGCTCACGTCCCTGATCGCCGAGATCCAGCAACGCCGCAACGCAGCCAATGCGGTCGGCGTGCTCTATCTCCAGGCCCTCGCCGCCATTTCCGGGAAAGTGCCGTGATCCGTCTCGTCATCCTCCTCGTACTGCTCGCCGCCGTCGCGTTCGGTGCCTCCTGGCTCGCCGACCGGCCGGGCGAGATCACCCTGGTCTGGCAGGGCTGGCGCCTGGAAACCAGCGTGCCGGTGGCGCTCGCCGCCCTGGCCCTGTTCAGCGGCGTGCTACTGCTGGTGTGGCGGCTGCTCTCGCTGCTGCTCTCCTCGCCGCGCCTCATCGCCCGCTTATCGCGCCGCCGGCGCCGGGAAAAGGGCTGGGCCGCCGTCTCGCGCGGCCTGCTCGCCATCGGCGCGGGCAATGGCACGGAAGCCAAGAAAGCCAGCCAGGACGCCGCCCGCCTGCTGCCGCACGAGCCGCTGACCCATCTGCTCGCGGCCCAGACCGCCCAGTTCGAGGGCGATCCCGAACTGGCGCGGGCGAGCTTCCGCCTGATGCTGGAATCCCCCGACACGCGCCTGCTGGCCCTGCGCGGCCTGCATATGGAAGCGCGCCGCGCCGGCGATCTTTCCGCCGCGCGCCTGCTGGCGGAACAGGCGGCCGAGCAGGCTCCGTCGCTGGCCTGGGCGGCCGATGCGGTGATCGAGGCGCGCTGCGCCGAGGGCGATTATCCCGGCGCCCGCGCGGTGCTGGAAAAGCAGATGGCGGCGAAGGGCATCGACAAGGTGCAGCACCGCCGCCGCCGCGCCATCCTGCTGGCCGCCCAGGCCATGGCGGTGGAAATCTCCGACCCGCCGGTGGCCAAGGAACGCGCGCTCGAAGCCGTGCGCCTCGCCCCGACTTTGGTGCCCGCCGCCGCCGTCGCCGGGCGCCTGCTCGGCGCGGCCGGGGAATTGAAGAAGGCGCTCAAGATCGTCGAGGCCGCCTATGCCACGACGCCCCATCCCGAACTGGCGGAAGTCGCCGCCCATCTGCGGCCGGGCGATGCCGCGCTCGACCGGCTGAAGCGCATCCGCCTGCTCGCCGCCAAGGCGCCGGCCCATCCGGAGAGCGCGATCGCGCTCGCCCATGCCTGCATCGACGCGCTGGAATTCGGCGAGGCGCGCGCCGTGCTCCAGCCGCTGGCGGCGGAGCCGACCCAGCGCATCTGCCTGCTGATGGCGGAGCTGGAAGCGAGCGAACACGGCGATATCGGCAAGGCGCGCGAGTGGGCCGCCCGCGCCGTGCGCGCGCCGCGCGATCCCGCCTGGATCGCCGATGGCGTGGTCTCCGAGCAATGGGCGCCGCTCTCGCCGGTCACCGGCAAGCTCGACGCCTATGTCTGGGCCGTGCCGCCGGGCGTTGCCGCGACCCCGATCCTGGAACATGAGGCCGAGCGCGTGCGCGCCGCCATCGCCGCCATTCCGGCAAAGCCCGTGGCCGCGCCCGTGAGCGAGGGACCGCCGCCCGAAAGCAATGGCGCGGGGAGCGAGGCCGCGCCCAACGGCACCCACGCGCCCGCCCGTGCGGCCGAGCCAGCCCGGAGCGAAGGGGCGAAGACGGAGCCGTCCAAGGCGCCGCCTCTCACCGCCCTGCCGCCGCTGCCGGACGATCCCGGCCCGGAGCTTGACGACGACGAGGCGCTCGCCCCCCGCTCCCGCCCCGCCGGCGTGTGAGCAGGCGGGGGTGGGACGCGATCCTTATCCCCGCCGCATCGTCTGCCTCACCGAGGAGACGGTGGAGACGCTTTATCTGCTTGGCGAGGACCACCGCATCGCCGGCGTATCCGGCTATGCGGTGCGCCCGCCCCGCGTGCGCAAGGAAAAGCCCCGCGTCTCCGCCTTCGTCTCGGCGGACCTGCCGAAGATCCTGGCGCTTGAACCGGACCTGGTGCTGGCCTTTTCCGATCTCCAGGCGGATATCGTCGCCGATCTCGCCCGCGCGGGGCTGGAGGTGCATGTCTTCAACCAGCGCTCCATCGACGGCATCTTCGCCATGATCGCGACCCTCGCCGCCCTTGTGGGCGCGGCCGAAAAAGGGGCCGCGCTCATCGCCGATCTGGACGCGCGGCTGGAGGCGGCCAAGGTCCGCGCCGCCGCACGCGCCGTGCGCCCCCGCGTCTATTTCGAGGAATGGGACGCGCCGATGATCTGCGGCATCGGCTGGGTGTCGCAATTGGTGGAAATCGCCGGCGGCATCGACATCTTCGCCGACCGCGCCCATGGCCGCGCGGCCCGCGATCGCTTCGTCAGCGAGGCGGAGGTGATCGCGCGGGTGCCCGACATGGTCATCGGCTCCTGGTGCGGCAAGAAGTTCAATCCCGCCCGCTTCGCCGACCGTCCGGGCTTCGACGCGCTGCCCGCCGTGCGCGCGGGGCGGCTGCACGAGATCAAGTCGAGCCTCATCCTGCAACCCGGCCCGGCGGCGCTGACCGACGGGCTGGAGGCTCTGCTGGCGCTGTTCGATGGTTTCGAACGCGAGCCGCCGCGCGCGGTCTGAGGGTTTTGATTTTGTGCATTCTCCCCCCTCACCCCAACCCTCTCCCCGTGGGGGAGAGGGGGTGACACAGCGACGGGTGGGGGCCCCACGCGCCGAAAACGCCATAAGGCCCCTCTCCCCGTGGGGGAGAGGGGGCGGCGATGCGACGGATGGGCACCTCACGCGCCGAAAAAACCATAAGCCCCCTCTCCCCGTGGGGGAGAGGGTCGGGGTGAGGGGGGCCGAGAACGGACCCGCCGCGCTCGCGCCGGCGCGCCCAAGGGAAGCCCACCGACCCCCGGAGCCGCCCCGCCGGCCACGCACGATCCCCGTCGCGGCAGGGACAAAAGCCGCGCGCGCCTTGTGGCTGCCGAATGCCGGTGCTATGCGGCGCGGATGACCGCAACGCCGCAGACCCATATCCGCAATTTTTCCATCGTCGCCCATATCGACCATGGCAAGTCCACGCTCGCCGACCGGCTGATCCAGCTCACCGGCGGCTTGAGCGAACGCGAGATGACCGAGCAGGTGCTCGACAATATGGATATCGAGCGCGAGCGCGGCATCACCATCAAGGCGCAGACCGTGCGCCTGTCCTACAAGGCCAAGGATGGGGAGACCTATATCCTCAACCTCATCGACACCCCCGGCCATGTGGACTTCGCCTATGAGGTGAACCGCTCGCTCGCCGCCGTCGAGGGTTCGCTCCTGGTGGTAGACGCCTCCCAGGGCGTCGAGGCGCAGACGCTGGCCAATGTCTATCAGGCCATCGACAACAATCACGACATCGTCCCGGTGCTCAACAAGATCGATCTGCCCGCCGCCGAACCGGAAAAGGTGAAGGCGCAGATCGAGGACGTGATCGGCATCGACGCCTCCGGCGCCATCGGCATCTCGGCGAAGACCGGCCTCAACATCGACCAGGTGCTGGAAGCCATCGTCACCCGCCTGCCGCCCCCGGTGGGCGACCGCGACGCGCCGCTGAAGGCGCTGCTGGTGGACTCCTGGTACGACACCTATCTCGGCGTCGTGGTGCTGGTGCGCGTGGTCGACGGCGTGGTGAAGAAGGGCCAGCGCATCAAGATGATGCGCACCGGCGCCGCCTATGACATGGACCGCGTCGGCGTGTTCACCCCGAAGATGGTGGCCATGGAGAGCCTCGGCCCCGGCGAGATCGGCTTTCTCACCGGCTCCATCAAGGAAGTGGCGGAAACCCGCGTCGGCGACACCATCACGGAAGAGAAGCGGCCGTGCGCGGAACCCCTGCCGGGCTTCAAGCCGGCCCAGCCGGTGGTGTTCTGCGGCCTGTTTCCGGTGGATGCGGCGGATTTCGAGGATCTGCGCGCCGCCATGGGCAAGCTGCGCCTCAACGACGCCAGCTTCTCCTTCGAGATGGAGACCTCGGCGGCGCTGGGCTTCGGCTTCCGCTGCGGGTTTCTCGGCCTGCTGCACCTGGAGATCATCCAGGAGCGGCTGGAGCGCGAATTCAACCTCGACCTGATCGCGACCGCGCCCTCCGTCATCTACGAGATGGAGATGAGCGACGGCACCACCATCGACCTGCACAATCCCGCCGACATGCCGGACGTGGTGAAGATCAAGGAAATCCGCGAGCCCTGGATCCGCGCCACCATCCTCACCCCGGACGATTATCTCGGCAGCGTGCTCAAGCTCTGCCAGGACCGGCGCGGCAATCAGATCGAGCTGACCTATGTGGGCGCGCGCGCCATGGTCACCTATGATCTGCCGCTGAACGAAGTGGTGTTCGATTTCTACGACCGGCTGAAGTCGATCTCCAAGGGCTATGCCTCGTTCGACTACAACATCACCGACTATCGCGAGGGCGACCTTGTGAAGATGTCGATCCTGGTCAATGGCGAGCCGGTGGACGCGCTCTCCATGCTGGTGCACCGCACCCGCGCCGACCATCGCGGCCGCGCCATGTGCGAGAAGCTGAAGGATCTGATTCCCCAGCATCTGTTCAACATTCCGATCCAGGCCGCCATCGGCGCCAAGGTGATCGCCCGCGAGACCATCAAGGCCCTGCGCAAGGACGTGACCGCCAAATGCTATGGCGGCGACATTTCCAGAAAGCGCAAGCTGTTGGACAAGCAGAAGGAAGGCAAGAAGAAGATGCGCCAGTTCGGGCGCGTCGAGATTCCCCAGGAAGCCTTCATCGCCGCGCTCAAGATGGACGATTGAGGCACCCGCCGACGGCGGCTTTGCCTGAGGTGCGGAAATAAGGCACCGTTCCGCGCCGGGATCAGCCCGGCGACAGGAGGATGCCATGGCGACGTTCGAAGTCTACAAGGACAAAGCGGGCGAATTCCGCTTCCGCTACAAGGCCTCCAACGGCGAGGTCATGTTCGCGTCCGAGGGCTATAAGGCGAAGGCCTCGGCGCTGGCCGCCATCGATTCCATCAAGAAGAATGTGCCGGGCGCGAAGGTGGACGACACGACCGTCGCCTCCTGAGCCACACGGCCCGGTCGGCCCTGCGCACCCGCGCCACCTGAACGGGAAAACGCGCCCGGAAACAATATGTTGCGCCGGACGCACGTTTGTCATGCCGGGATGCTACGTGCGGCAGGTCGCCCGGGGGGGCCGGCCGTCGGGGATGCTCGGGAGGGGGGCGCCCGTGCCTGTGCGCACGGGGGCAGGTCCTGTGCGTCCCCGCGTCCGCCCGGCGGGCAACACCCAAGTCACAGCCTGGAGCGTCCGCCGGCCCGCCGTCGTCGGCGCTCCCTCACGTTCGAGGTTTTCCATGGCCGGTCCGCACACCGAAGGACACCTGATCGAACGGATCGGCTGGCTGCGCGCCGCCGTGCTCGGCGCCAATGACGGCATCGTCTCCACCGCCAGCCTGATCGTCGGCGTCGCCTCCGCCTCCGCCACCCATTCCGACATCCTGGTGGCCGGCGTCGCGGGCCTCGTCGCGGGCGCCATGTCCATGGCGGCGGGCGAATATGTGTCGGTCAGCTCCCAGTCCGACACGGAGAAGGCCGACCTCGCGCGCGAGACCGCCGAACTCAAGGCCGATCCCATCGCCGAGCGGCGCGAACTCGCCGCCATCTATATCAATCGCGGGCTGGAGCCGGCTTTGGCCCACCAGGTGGCCGAGCAATTGATGGCGCGCGACCCGCTCGAAGCCCATGCGCGCGACGAGCTGGGCATTTCCGAATTCACCACCGCCCGGCCGATCCAGGCCGCGCTCACCTCCGCCGCCTCGTTCGCGGTCGGCGCCATCCTGCCGTTGCTGATGGCCGTGGTGACCCCCGCCGGGCTCCAGGTGCCGGTGGTGGCGGGCGCCTCGCTGGTGTTCCTTGCCGTGCTGGGCGCCGTCGCCGCCAAGGCCGGCGGCGCCGAAGTGGTGCGCGCCACCGCGCGCGTCACCTTCTGGGGCGCGATCGCCATGGCCGCCACCGCCGGCATCGGCGCGCTCTTCGGCACCGTGGTCTGACGCGGATCGGTCTAAAGCCGACAGGTCTAAAGCCGACAGGTCTGAAACGAGAGCGGCGGGCGCATCGGCCCGCCGTCCCTCACGGCATCAGGCGGCGCGCCAGCACGAACAGCACGCCCGCCGTCACCAGCGAGGGCAAGGTCGCGCCGAGGTCGGGGAGAAAGGCCGTCACCGCATGGAAGGTGACGATGCCGATGCCCCAGGACAGGATGCCGGCGATGTTCCACCCGCCGGAAAACCAATAGGCGCCGCGCACGCGGGTGATCTCGTCCACCGCGACGCGGCGCTTGCGCACGATGAAATGGTCCGCCAGCACCACGCCGAACAGCGGCGCGAACACCGAGCCGATCAGCAGCAGGAAGCCTTCATACTGGGCCAGCGGCACCAGCAAGGCGATCAGCGTGCACAGGGCGCCGAAGCCGAGCGCGAGATGCGGCACCGCCAGCGGCACCAAGGTGCCGGTGGAGACGGCCGCCGAATGGATGTCGGCGAAGGCGTTGTCGGTTTCGTCCAGCAGGATCAGCAGCAGCGCGAAGCCGCCGCCGGCGCTCGCCAGCGCCACCACGATGGTGCCCTCCCCACCCGAGGCCAGGGCATAGGCGGCGCCGAGCCCGTAGAACCAGATGTTGGCCACCAGATAGCCGAGCGCGCCGCCCCGGAACATGCTGCCGGAGGACTTGCCGAAGCGGGTATAATCGGAAATCAGCGGCAGCCAGGACAGCGGCATGGCCACCACCAGGTCGATGGCGCCGCCGAAGCTCATCTCGCCGGTGCCGGCCTTGGCGAACAGCGCGGCGAGATCGTAATTCGCCATCAGCCGCCAGGTCAGCCACACCGCCGCGCCGAGCAGCAGATAGAGGCCCCAGGCACGCAAAAACCGCCGCACGAACGACACCGGCCCCATCACCGCGATGGCGGTGGCGAGCACGCCGAACAGCAAGGTCCACACGCCCGGCAGCGAGAAGCCGAACGCCTGCTTGGACAAGGCTTCCGCCGCCTCGCCCATGATGATGATCTCGAACGCGCCCCAGCCCACCAATTGCACCATGTTGATGAGCGTCGGCAGGATCGCGCCGCGCAACCCGAGCGCGGGGCGCAGGCTCGCCATGGCGGAGAGCCCGGAATCGGAGCCGATCACCCCGACGGCGGCGAGCAGGATCACCCCGAGCACGGTGCCGGCGATGATTGCGAGAAACGCCGTGCCGAGGCTCAGCGCGGGAACCAGCAGCGCGCCGGCCTGGAGCACCAGCAGGCCGATGCCGAGGCTGAACCAGAGGGCGAAGGCATCCGAGCCGGAGAAGACCCGCCGATGGGCGGGCACGGGCGTCAAGGGATCATAGGTGGTCGCGGCGGATTCCATCGGGTCACTCAACGGCGCTGGCGCAGCCGGCCCGTTCGAAGGCCGGCGCGGAGGATTGGACCGCGGCACCTGAGGCTTTGCGGAGTCCGCTCCATCTAAAGCGCGTTTCCCATCGAGGGAAGCGGGCATCCGCCGTATTGCGGGATTTCGCAGCCTCGGGCATGGACGACCTCTGGTCCGGTTCCAGGTCCGGTTCCAGGTCCGGCTCCAAGGCCGTCGCCTTTCATGGCTGGCGCCCGTGCGGAAGAGCATCGTCATCCACGGGCTCGTCCCGGCCATGACGCGCAAAGACGCCGGCCTTCAGAAGCCGGCCTTCAGAAGAAAGAAAAGCGCGCGCGCGTGCCGTGAGGCGCCTCGACGATGCGCCCCGCCGCCCCCCGCCGCCGAATGTCGATGGGGCCTAATCCAGGTCCAGGTGAACCGGCAGCATCTCCAATTGCTCCCGCACTTCCCGCGCGGTCGCCATCATCAGCCGCATGCGCCGCTTCTGCATGCGCGCGACGTCGGTTTCGCGCGCCCGGCTCTGTTCGAGAATGACGAAAAACTCGTGCTCGACGGTCGGGAACGTGTGCTTGATGCGGAAGTCCACGGCGCCGAGGGCGTGCAGTTCCTCGATGATCAGCACGAAGCTGCTGGGCGTGAAGCACCAGGCGTGGCAGTCCACATAGTCTTCGTTCTCCGGGTCGCTCTGCTCCCGGAACACCCCGTAGGATTGCCAGATCGGGCATCCCGAGAAGCTCGGCGTCCCGAGTGGACCGGGCGCCCAGGCCACGCGGCCGTCGCTATTGACCACCGAGGTCTCGTATTCGAACCGGGTGGCGCGGCTGTGCTTGGTGAGGCCCAGGCGATTGGCTTCGAGCCAGCCCGCCGTGGTGCTGAGCGGGCGGAAGAAATCGAAGCACCAGCGCTTGTCGGGCACAGCGAGCGCGATCACCGCGCCCGGCTTCAGCAGGATCGCCAGCGAGCGCAGGAACGCGATGGGGTCCGGGATATGTTCGAGCACATGGCTGGCGATGCAGGCATCGAACGCGCCGTGATAGACCTTGGGGATGGCGTCCACCATCGGGCCGCCGCGCCACACGAAGTCCACGCGCTCGATGCGCGAGACGTCCACGTCCACATGGTTGCGGTATTTCTCCCGCAATTCCTGTTCGCTGGCGTGATCGATGGAATAGACGTTCCATCCCTCTTCCCGGCTGCATACGGGACGAAACAGCGGCCCGATCTCGAGCACGCGCATGCTCTTGTCGATGCCGTAAAGCAGCTTTTCTGAACGATCCATCCGGCCCTCAAGGACGCCGCGCGCGCACCGGTCCCCGCCGTGCGCCGCGACAGTTCAAACGTCGCCCGTGGGGCGGCGGACCATCGCCGCCGCCTGAGGGCGCCGGGTCAGCTGCACCGCACGTAGACCATGGTGCCGTAGCGCTTGGAGACTTCCGGGTCCACCCATTTGAGCACCAGCACCTGGCCATCCCAGCGCAGCACCTGGCGGTCGCGCTCGCCGCCGGCGGGATCCTCGGGCGGCCCGATGAAGGTGGGGCCGCCGGCCGCCTTGGAGACCAGCTCGGTGAGCTTGTTGTCGTCGGCGAGATACATCATCACGCCGCCATTGGGACCGGCGGTGATGACATAGGGATTGCTGCATTGCGCGCGCGCCTGGGTCTCGGTGCGGGCGGCGTCCTCGGGGCGGTGGAACGCGGCGAGGCCGTAGCGGCCGACCAGGCTGGCGGCGGGAATCGGGCTGGTATATTGCGGCGCCGCCGGCGGGGGCGGCTCGCTCGGGCCGGTGGCGCAGGCGCCGAGCCCGAGGCCGCCGATGACGGCGGCGACCATGCCGAGGCGATAGAAGGAGATGGCGGAACGGCGAACAGGGCCGGTGTCGCAGGCATCCCCGGCGACGGACCGAACTGCGGACTGAGACATTCACAAACTCCGAGGCGAGAGCTTACTCGAATACGGCAACCCGCATGCGGCACCGCGCCCGTCGGGGAAACAGGGCGAGGCGCAACCATAAAGCCTGTTCGTCGCGGCGTCGATGCTTGGCCCTGCACACAAATTCGCGTCGCCGCCGCCCCGGCATGCTCTGGATGTCACTTTATGCGGCCATCTCTTACACATTGGTAAGTCCACCTGCCTTGACGCGCGGGCGGCGGCTCCTTATCTCCGGCCGGGATTGGCACTCCCATCGCGCGAGTGCCAAAGACCGCGGGCCTCCGGCCCGCTCCAATACCAAGAGGATCATGCCCATGTCCTTCCGCCCTTTGCATGACCGCGTGGTCGTGAAGCGCATCGAAGCCGAGCAGAAGACCGCCGGCGGAATCATCATCCCCGACACCGCCAAGGAAAAGCCCCAGGAGGGCGAGGTCGTGGCCGTGGGCCCCGGCGCCCGCGATGAAAGCGGCAAGGTGGTCGCGCTCGACGTGAAGGCGGGTGACCGCGTTCTGTTCGGCAAATGGTCCGGCACCGAAGTGAAGGTGGACGGCCAGGACCTGCTCATCATGAAGGAAAGCGACATCCTCGGCGTCATCGCCTGAAGGTTCGCCCTTTCGCTTCCCTCGCATTAATTATTCAGGAGACGGCACATGGCTGCCAAGGACGTAAAATTTTCCGGCGATGCCCGCGAGAAGATGCTGCGCGGCGTTGATATCCTCGCCAATGCGGTGAAGGTGACGCTCGGCCCCAAGGGCCGCAACGTCGTGATCGAGAAGAGCTTCGGCGCCCCCCGCATCACCAAGGACGGCGTGACCGTCGCCAAGGAAATCGAGCTGGAAGACAAGTTCGAGAACCTCGGCGCCCAGCTGGTGCGCGAAGTCGCCTCCAAGACCAATGACCTCGCCGGCGACGGCACCACCACCGCCACGGTGCTCGCCCAGGCGATCGTGAAGGAAGGCGCCAAGTCGGTCGCCGCCGGCATGAACCCGATGGATCTCAAGCGCGGCATCGACCTCGCCGTCGCCGCCGCCATCGCCGACATCAAGGGCCGCGCCAAGAAGGTGTCGTCCTCCGCCGAAGTGGCGCAGGTCGGCACGATTTCCGCCAACGGCGATTCGTCCATCGGCGAGATGATCGCCGGCGCCATGCAGCGCGTGGGCAATGAAGGCGTCATCACGGTCGAGGAAGCCAAGACCGCCGAGACCGAGCTCGAAGTCGTCGAAGGCATGCAGTTCGACCGCGGCTATCTCTCTCCCTATTTCGTCACCAATGCGGAGAAGATGATCGCCGACCTCGAAGATCCCTACATCCTGATCTTCGAGAAGAAGCTCTCCGGCCTGCAGCCGATCCTGCCCGTGCTCGAAGCCGTCGTTCAGTCCGGCAAGCCGCTGGTGATCGTGGCCGAGGACGTGGAAGGCGAGGCGCTCGCCACCCTGGTGGTGAACAAGCTGCGCGGCGGCCTCAAGGTCGCGGCCGTGAAGGCCCCCGGCTTCGGCGATCGCCGCAAGGCCATGCTGGAGGATATCGCCATCCTCACCGGCGGCCAGGTGATCTCGGAAGACCTCGGCATCAAGCTTGAGAACGTGACGCTGGCCCAGCTCGGCCGCGCCAAGAAGGTCATCCTGGAAAAGGAAAAGACCACGATCGTGGACGGCGTCGGCGAGAAGGCCGAGATCGAAGCCCGCGTGAACCAGATCAAGGCGCAGATCGAGGAAACCACCTCGGACTACGACCGTGAGAAGCTCCAGGAGCGTCTGGCCAAGCTCGCGGGCGGCGTTGCCGTGATCCGCGTCGGCGGTTCGACCGAAGTGGAAGTGAAGGAAAAGAAGGACCGCGTCGACGACGCCCTGAACGCCACCCGCGCCGCGGTGGAAGAAGGCATCGTGCCCGGCGGCGGCATCGCCCTCCTGCGCGCCAAGAAGGCCGTCGAGGCGCTGACCTCCGACAATTCCGACATCACCGCCGGCATCAAGATCGTGCTGCGCGCGCTTGAAGCCCCGATCCGCCAGATCGCCGAGAATTCCGGCGTGGAAGGCTCGATCGTGGTCGGCAAGGTGCTGGAATCCAACGACGCCAACTTCGGCTTCAACGCCCAGAGCGAAGAATATGTGGACATGATCCAGGCCGGTATCGTCGATCCGGCCAAGGTCGTGCGCACCGCGCTCCAGGATGCGGCCTCCATCGCCGCCCTGATCGTCACCACCGAAGCCCTCATCGCCGAGCTGCCCAAGAAGGACAGCGGCATGCCCGCCATGCCCGGCGGCGGCATGGGTGGCATGGGCGGCATGGACTTCTGAGGACGTCCAGCCGACCAAAACGTTGAGGTGGGAAGCCGGCAACGCCGGCTTCCGGGCGGCATGGACTTCTGAGGAAGTCCAGCCGACCAAGGGTTTAAGGGGAAAGGGCGTGGCGCAAGCCGCGCCCTTTTTCTTTGGAGAGCGCGTCGGGCGCTTGGCGCTGATGCCAGCTGCCCCCTCCCTGACCTCTCCGAACCTTCCCCCTCCCTAACCCTCCCCCGCAAGCGGGAGAGGGAACTGGGGAGCAGGCAGAGGCGCGGGGGGCGGATCCGGGGTTTAGGGGAACGGCCTCAGCGTGAAAGCGCGGCGCACCCCCTCTCCCGCTTGCGGGGGAGGGCTGGGGAGGGGGAATAGCCGGAGGGGTTGAGGAGAGCGACGCAAGCGCCCCGCGCCGCTCAATAGCCCACCGTAAAGCGTGCCCGCACGCCCCGTCAGCTCCTCCTGACCTCTCCGAACCTTCCCCCTCCCTAACTGTCGTTTCCAAGAAGGTTGTTCAGCCTTTTCCAAGGTGGCAGTCCGCCGAGAGCGGTGTGGGGTCTGGAGAGATTGTAGGTGTCTGCCCAGGTGTGGGCGGCGGCCGCCCGTTCCCTTGAGGAGCAATAGGGCCTGGCGTAGGCCCACTCGCGCAGGGATGTCTGGATGAAGCGCTCGGCCTTGCCGTTAGTGCGCGGGGTGTAGGGGCGGGTGCGGACGTGACGGGCGCCGGCGTCCCGCAAGGCATCGGCGAATAGCCTGGAGCGATAGGCCGAGCCGTTGTCGGTCATCACCCGCTGGACGGTGATGCCGTGGCGGGCATACCAGGCCAGGGCCCGCCGCAGGAAGCCGGTGGCATCCTCGCGCCCCAGGCTCGGCAGCAGCTCGACATAGGCCAGGCGCGAGGCGTCATCGACGGCGACGTGCAGGTGTTCGTAACCGATCCCCCGGGCCCGGTGATGGCCCGCATGCTGGCCGGTGATGCGGTGGCCGATCCCATCGATCCGGCCCAGGCTCTTGATGTCCATGTGGATAAGTTCGCCGGGCGCCGCCTTCTCGTAGCGGACGACCACAGGTTTGGGGTCCAGCGCCGAGAGCCGGCCCAGTCCCAAGCGCCGCAGGACCGCCCCAACCGTGGAGCGCGCCATGCCGAGCAAGGCTGCGATCTGGGGGCCGCTCATGCGCTGGCGCCGGAGCCGCTCGATCTCGGCCACCCGCCCTGCCGGCGTGGCACGGGGACATCGGCGGGGCGCCGAGCTGCGGTCACAATGCCGGCCCGCGCCCCCTCGCCGATGCCGGCCCAGCCACTTGTAGGCCGTTCGCACCGATACACCAGCAGCGGCCGCCGCCGACCGTACGCGCCAGCCCGTCTCTATCCGATCCACAAGCAGGGCTCGACCCGACGGTGTCAGCCGGGCATTCTTATGAACGTTCATCCGGGAAGCTCCGGCTCAGGGTTGGTTGGCTCGCAACCCCAGCTTCTCAGCCAAGCTCCGGATGAACAACCTTCATAGCTTCGACACCTAACCCTCCCCCGCAAGCGGGAGAGGGGAATGGACGCTCTGCCCGCCCGCAAAGCGGGAGAGGGGATTGGACGCTCTGCCTGACCGCAAAGCGGGAGAGGGGATGAGAGGCTCTCACCTGACCCGCGAGCGGGAGAGGGATTGGTGGTTCATGCGAAAAGCCGAGCCACAAAGCGCGGTGCACCCCCTCTCCCGCTTGCGGGGGAGGGCTGGGGAGGGGGAAGCTTAAAGCCGGGCTGAGAGCGAACGCCGGAACGCCCGCTCAATAGCCCACCGTAAAGCGCGCCCGCACATGGCGCGGATGCTCAATCTCGTCCACCAGCGCCACGGCGAAATCCTCGTAGCTGATGAAGCTGCGGCCGGAGGCCGAGGTCAAAAGCGTGTCCGTCCCCAGGCGGAAGACACCGGTGCGCTCACCCGGCACGAATTCCGCAGACGGGGAGAGGAAGGTCCATTCCAGCGCATCCTCGCCCTTCAGCAAATCCAGGAACGCGCCGCCGGCCTTGGCCTCGGCGAGATAGATCGCGGGAAACTCCGGGATATCGTAGAGCGCGACGCCCGGCGCGACCTCCAGGCTGCCGGCGCCACCCACCACCAGATAGCGCCGCACCCCGGCGGCCTTCACCGCCGCGATCAGGGCGCCCGCGTCCACATCGGTGAAATGGATCGAACTGACCACCGCATCGTGCCCCTTGAGCAGCGGCGCCAGCGTTTCGACCCGGCCGGCATCGCCCGCCACGGCGGTGACGCCCGGCGCGGCGGGAATGCGGGAGGGGTCCCGCGCGATGGCCGTGACCTGATGGCCGCGCGCGGCCAGTTCGTGGAGGATGCGTGAACCCACGGCGCCCGAGGCGCCCACCAGAGCGATTTTCATCTTCAAGTCTCCATTGCCCGGCTAAACCAGGTATCCAATGGAAACTAGATGCTATAAATGCATCAAAGGCGAAAGAAGGCACTTTCCGGTCATCTGGTTTCCCCGATGAAACCCCGCGCGAGGCATCCATGCTGCACGACCATGTCGAGGGAAATCCGTTCCAGGCCGACTGCCCCACGCGCCGCATTCTCGACCGCATCGCCGACAAATGGACGGTGCTCATCCTCAGCATCGTGGCGGCGCGGCCGACCCGCTTCAACGCCTTGCGCCGACAGGTGGAAGGGCTTTCGCAGAAGGTGCTGTCGCAGACCCTGAAGGGCCTGGAGCGCGACGGCCTCGTCACCCGCCGCGCCTTCGCCACCGTGCCGGTGACCGTGGAATATGCCATCACCCCGCTCGGCGCGTCGCTGGCGGAAACCCTCGCGCCGCTCGCCCGCTGGGCCACCGCCCACATGGACGAGATCGCCAGCGCCCAGGCCGCGTTCGACCGGCGCGGCACGGAGCCCGGCGCGGCCGCCTGAACGGCACCCCTCACCGGCCCTGGCGCGCCCGATAGCCGACGAAGCCGCCGTCGGCGTCGTAGAGATAATCGAAGCCGTTGAGGAAGCGCAGGCTGGTATTGACGAACGTGCGCTCGCCCCGCTGCACCAGCACCACGCCCAGCGGCGCGAGGGGGTTCGCCACATCACCCACCGCGAAGCTATAGGCCGCCCCCGTGCCATCGGCGCCAAGCTTCACCGAAAGCGTGGCGCCCGCCGGCAGGCCGGGCCTGCCGCGCGCGTCACGCGTCACCTGCCCCTGCTGCTGGGCCGGCGGCAAGGTGACGTACATGGTGGAAACGCCGGTATCCACCAGCGCCGTGCCGCACGCCTGCGGCAGGCGCCCGTTCAGCGACAGGCAGGCCGGCGCCGCCGCCCAATCGGCGAACTCGGTGCTGCGGGCAAGCTTGGTGAAGGCGAAGCCGGCGGCCGCCTCCCCCGTCAGGCCCACCTGCACGCCGCGCTTGGTCACCACATAGCCGCGCCGCACCGCGCCGGGCTTTTCCGCATCGCCCATGCCCTCGACGGCGAGAAACGGGTTTCGATCCGGCGTGCTCTGCGCCTGATGGTCGCCCTGCCGGGCGAAGCCCACGCCGAGCATGGCGATGCCGCGCGGATCCTGACGCGGACGGCAATTGCGCGCGTTCTTCAGGCATTCCACGCGCGTCACCGCGAGCACGGGCATGGGGCGGGTCGTCACCTGCGCCCCCGTTGTGCCGGAGATCCGCACCGGCGTGACCACCCATATGCCGCTCATGATGCGGCCCGAGCTGGTATAGGTCAGCTGCCCCGGTCCGAGGCTGGGCAGGCTGGCGAGATCGGGAATCGCGGCGGCCGCCACCACGATGCCGGTGGACCCGGTGTCCATGACCGCCCGCACCGTCCGCCCGCCGAACGAGAGGCCGAGGGAGGGCGGACGCGTCATCGGCGCCCCGGAAAGCGGCGCGTCGAGATAGGGCAGGAAGGTCCCGCGCGTATAGGCGGCAAGGTCGGGCGCTTCGGCGGCGCGCGCCCCGGCCGGCGCGCCCAGCGCGGCGATCAGCGCCAGCACCCCGAGGCGACGCCTCCCCCGCGCACGCGGCGGGCACGGGAACGAAACAGAAGACCGGCACCCCATCGGCGAAGCTCCCTGGCATTCCTCTGGCCCGCCGTACCGGCCGGACCGCCCGCGCGGCGACGTCCAGGCGGCTGAAAGAAGACAATTTTCCAGACGCGGGCGCTTGCCTCGGACGCAGACTTGCCCCTTCCTGCGGGCACGATCAAGCACCGGCTTCGGAGCAGACTGATGCGGACGGAAATCACCGGCTCGACCCTTCCCGTTCTCCAGGTCACCCTTTCCGCGGGCGAAACCCTGATCGCCGAAACCGACCGCCTGTCCTGGATGACGTCCAACGTCGCCCTGCACACCACCACCGCCACCGGCGGCGCGTCGGGCCTGTTCGGCGCCATCGGGCGGGCGATCTCCGGCGGCGGCCTGTTCATGACCGAATTCACCGCCCAGGGCGGCGACGCGCTGGTGGCCTTCGCCGCCACCGTGCCGGGAAGCATCGTCGAGATCCCGGTCGCGCCGGGGCGCGGCTATCTCATCCATCGCCACGGCTTCCTGGCGGGCGCGCAGGGGCTGGAACTCGCCATGGGGTTCCAGCAATCGCTCGGCGCCGGCATCTTCGGCGGCGACGGCTTCATCCTGCAACGGCTTACCGGCCAAGGCACGGCGTTCGTGGAACTGGGCGGGGAGATCGTCGCCTACACGCTGGAGGCGGGCCAGCAATTGCTGGTGCATCCCGGCCATGTGGGCATGTTCGAGGAAGGCGTGGGCTTCGAGATCACCACGATCCGGGGGGTGCGCAACATGCTGTTCGGCGGCGACGGCCTGTTCCTGGCCGAGCTGACGGGGCCGGGAAAGGTGTGGCTGCAATCGCTCACCCCCTCCAAGCTCGCGCACGTGCTCCAGCCATACCTGCCGAGCGGCGAGCGGCGGTGAATCCCGGCGGCGCGCCGTATTGCGCCGCTCCCCTCAACCGTGCATCAGCGCCGTGACATGGGCGGCGGCGGAGGTGGCGAGGCCTTCCAGGTCGTAGCCGCCCTCCAGCACCGAGACCAGCCGGCCGCCCGAGCGCTTGTCGGCGATCTCCATGAGGCGCTTGGTGATCCAGGCGAAATCCGTATCCACGAGGCGCAGCGAGGCCAAAGGGTCGCGCACATGGGCGTCGAAGCCGGCGGAGATCAAGATCAGCTCGGGGGCGAAATTGTTGAGCCGCGGCAGGATGCGCGTCTCCATCGCTTCCTTGAACTTCGCGCCGTCGTCGCCCGAGCGCAGCGGCGCGTTGACGATGGTGTTGGCCGCCCCGGTCTCGCCCACCGCGCCGGAGCCGGGATAGAGCGGCATCTCGTGGGTGGAGCAATACATCACGCTGTCGTCGGCCCAGAAGATCTCCTGCGAGCCATTGCCGTGGTGGACGTCGAAATCGACGATCGCGACCCGCTTCAGGTCGTATTTGGCCTGGGCATGACGTGCGGCGATGGCCACCTGGTTCAGCAGGCAGAACCCCATGGGCCGGCGGGTCTCGCAATGGTGGCCGGGCGGGCGCATGGCGACGAAGGCGTTGTCCACCTTGCGATCCATCACCTCGTCCACCGCATAGCAGGCGCCGCCGACGGCGCGCAGCACCGCTTCCCAGCTGCCCGGCGCCATGACGGTATCGGAATCGAGGCGCACCAGCCCGCTCTCGGGCGAAGCGGCGGCGAGACCGTCCACGAAATCCTCGGGGTGGACGCGGATGATGTCCTCGCGTTCCCCGCGCGGCGCAAGCTCGCGCAGCAGAGTGGCGAATTTCTCCTGCTCAAAAATGCGGTCCAGAACCTTCAGGCGGTCCACGCGTTCGGGATGGCCGGGGGGCGTCACATGGTCGAGGCCGGCGGGATGCGTGATGAGCAGCGTGGACATTTGGCGTCAGGTCCAGGATTGTTTCTTCCCTGCCATACCATATCCAACGAACCACGGAATCATTTTGAGACGGCTCAAAGGTTGTAATTGCGCTTCATGCAGCCGCGCCGACGGCCCGGCGCCCGAGCGCGGCGAATTTTGCGGAGGCGCCGTCGAGCCGGGCGCGCCACTCCGGGTCCGGCCGCTGGCCGGCGATGGCGCCGAAATAGACCTGCATCAGGCAGGCGATGCAGAACGGTTCCCACACCGCATGGGTGAAGGCGAGCGCGCCCACGAGCGCCACCACCGCGCTGCCGGTCGAGACCGCGCCCGGCACCATCAGCACCAGCGCGCCGGCCGGCGCCAGCAGCAGCACGAAAAGGCCGAGCGCGAACAGCCCCATCAGCAGCGTCAGCACGAGCGCATTGCGCAGCACCGTCCAGGCATTCTGCGCATAGAGCACCACCGCGTCCTGGGCGGTTGACCAGGGATCCGTGGAGGCGGTGCGCAGATTATAGGCGAGGATCAATTCGTCCACGAACAGGGTGGACATGCGGATCACCGCATTGAGGAAGTTCGCGAGGGGGCCAAGGCCCGGCAGGCCCGAGACGCCCGTGACGACGCTCACCAGGGCGGTGACCGCCCCCACCGCCCCCTTGATCAGCTGGTCCAGCACGAACAGGGCATTGATCTCCAGGAACCGCGCCCGCACCACCTCCAGCGCGAAGCCGATCTGCCCGAAGCCGTGCGGCAGCGGCGCACCGTCCAGCGCCGCAACCAGCGCCGCCACATGCCCGCCCTTCAGCAGATAGACCAGATAGGCCCGCAGCCACACCCACACGACCGCGATGGAGCAGAAGCCGGCTAACGCGCCGATCAGCGCGCCCATGGCCTCCCCGTCCGGCGGCCACAGGGCGCCGATGCCCCAGCCGAGACCCGCGCCGGCGCCGATGCCGAAGGCGTAGGACACCATGACCATCGCCGAGAGGGCGAGCCGCAGCAGCAGGAACGGCCAGGTGCGCAGCACCATGGCGAAGGCTCGCAGAACCGAGAAATCCATGTCGCCCGCCCCCAGGCTCCGCGCGCGCCGGCACGCGGCCGGCAGGCGGAGCGAATGTTCCGCCAAGCCGGCGCCGGCGTCCAGCGCAATGCGCGCCGCCGCTTCAGCCCGCCGTGCGGCAGCCGTCGAGGAACAGGGACACGCAGGTGGCGATGCGCTTGCGGCTCTTGGCATCGAAGACCGGCACCGAGATCCCGAGGGTGGTGCGCCGCAGCGGCTCGTCGGCCGCCATGCTCAGGAGAATGCTGGCGGCGGTGAAGGGATCGTCGAGGGTGATCAGCCCGCGCGCGCATTGGTGCGCCAGCCATTCCGCCAGGGCCTTCGTGGTGTGCAGGCGGCCATGTTCGTAGAAGGCGGCGGCGACCTCGGGAAAGCGCTGGGCCTCCGCCACGCTCAGCCGATTCTGCGCGATCGCCTCGGGCGAGAGCACCAGGCGGGTGAATTCCTCCAGAATCTCGAACAGGGCCTGCGCGATCGGCACGTCGTCGGTCTCGGCCTTGATGCTCATGGTGAAGGTGTCGGCGCGGGCGCGAATGATGCCGCCCAGCAGGTCGGCCTTGCCGCCGAACAGGCGATACACGGTCTTCTTCGCCACCCCGGCGGCCTTGGCCACCTCATCGATGGTGGTGTCGGCATAGCCGCGCTCGGCGAAGGCTTGCTCCGCCGCCAGAAGCACCAGGCGGGCGGTTTCCGCGTCGGGCCGCACCTGGGGCCGGCCGCGCGGACGGCACGCCGCGGCCTCGCCGGGACAGGCGACCGGCGGCGTGGCGCGCGGCTGCTCGGCGCCCCCGGCCCGCGCGGCAGTGGGTTTGGACAAAGATTCATCTCCTCGCGGCTTGAAGCCCAGATTACTTTGGGCATATATAGGAAACGAATTCGTTTCGTAAAGCGTTACACCGCCGAGCCGCCGGATCACCGCGGCATGGTGAGGAGCAAACCCCAATGACCCGCCCGACCAATCCCGCGGAGCTGAAGGCCGAGCGCCCGGTTCCGCAAGACGAAGCCGTCCCGCAGCCGGCGGCCCCGGCTCCGGCCCCGGCGCAGCCCGCCGCGCAGGACGATCCCGACACCGGCACCACCCCGCCGCGCAGCTCCCGCAAGCGCCTGCTCGCCGGGGCCGCCCTCCTCGCCTTGCTGGCGGGCGGCGGCTATTTCGGCTGGCATTACTGGACCGTGGGCCGCTTCCAGGAATCCACCGACGATGCCTATGTGCAGGCGGATGTCGTGACCGTGGCGCCCAAGGTGGGCGGCTATATCGGCGCCGTCCTGGTGAGCGACAACGAAGCGGTGCACCAGGGCCAGGTGCTCGCCCGCATCGACGACCGCGACTATCAGGTCGCCCTCGCCCAGGCGAACGCAGACCTCGCCGGCGCCAAGGCCGACGTCGCCAATATCGAGGCCCTGCTCGACCAGCAGAAGGCCGTGATCGACGGCGCGCGCGCCACGCTCGACACCGACAAGGCCAACGAGACCTTCGCCGAGCAGGACAGCACCCGCTACAACACCCTGGCCAAGAGCGGCTTCGGCAGCTTGCAGAACGCCCAGCAGGCGACCGCCAAGATCGCCGCCGCGAAAGCCACCGTGCAGAAGGACGAGGCCGCGCTGGTGGCCGCCCAGAAGCAGGTGAACACGCTCAATGCCCAGCTCGACAAGGCCAAGGCCACCCTCGCCCACACCGAGGCGGTGCTTCAGCAGGCGCAGCTGAACCTCAGCTATACGCAGATCGTCGCCCCCGAGGACGGGGTGGTGGGCAACCGCAGCCTGCGCGTCGGCCAGTTCGTCCAGGCCGGCACCCAGCTGATGGCGCTCGTGCCCCTGCAGGGGGCCTATATCATCGCCAATTTCAAGGAAACCCAGCTCACCGACGTGCGCAAGGGCCAGACGGTGGCGATAGAGGTGGACACCTTCCCGGGGGCGGAAGTCACCGGCCATGTGGATAGCGTCGCGCCCGCCAGCGGGCAGGTGTTCGCCCTGCTGCCGCCGGACAATGCCACCGGCAATTTCACCAAGATCGTGCAACGCATCCCGGTGAAGATCACCATCGACCCGCAGAGCCCGCTGGCCGGCCGGCTGCGGCCCGGCATGTCGGTGGTGCCCACCGTGACAGTGAAGCCGGTGCCGCAGGCGACCGCCGACGCCTCTTGAGGCGCCGGCCGACGGTTCGGCGCCCGTTCCGGCGCGCCGCGTCGATGACGACCCGCGCGCGGGATCGCGTGCATTTGAATGAAGGCGCGCCCGCCGCGCCACCGGACTTTCGATCATGTCCCAGACCGCAACCTCCGCCCCCGCGCCGATGCCGGCAAAGGCCCCCGCCCGCGTCTGGATCGCGGTGATGGGCACCATGCTCGGCGCCTTCATGGCGGTGCTGAACATCCAGATCACCAATTCCTCCCTCGCCAATATCGAGGGCGGCATCGGCACGGGCGCGGACAATGGCGCCTGGATCTCCACCGCCTATCTCATCGGCGAGATCATCGTCATCCCCCTCACCGATTATCTCAGCCGGGTGTTTTCCTTCCGCCTGTTCCTGATGGTGAACGCGGCGCTGTTCCTCACCTTCTCGGCGGCCTGCGCCTTCGCGCAGAACCTCAGCCAGATGATCGTGCTGCGCGGCTTCCAGGGCTTCTGCGGCGGCGTCATGATTCCCATGGCCTTCACCTATACCCTCACCAAGCTGCCGAAGCCGCAGCAGCCGGTGGGCATGGCCATGTTCGCGCTCACCGCGACCTTCGCCCCCGCCATCGGCCCGACCATCGGCGGCTATCTGACCGAGAATTACGGCTGGCAGTACATCTTCTTCATCAATCTCGTGCCCGGCGCCGCCATGCTCACCGCGCTGTTCTTCACGCTCGACCGCGAGCCCATGAATCTCCCCCTGTTGAAGGAGGGCGACTGGTTCGGCATCGGCACCATGGCAATCGGGCTCGCGGCGCTGCAAACCGTGCTGGAGGAAGGCAATAAGAACGACTGGTTCGGCTCGCCCTTCATCACCCGCATGGCCCTGGTGGCGGCGGTGTTCCTCACCTTGTTCCTGATCATCGAGTTCCGCGTGAAGAAGCCCGCGGTGAACCTGCGCGTGCTCGCGGACCGCAATTTCGCCCTCGGAACGGTCGCCAACGTGATGGTGGGATTTGCCCTCTACGGCTCGGTGTTCGTCCTGCCGCAATATCTCGGGCAGGTGCAGGGCTATAATTCCGAGCAGATCGGCTCGGTGATGGCCTGGGTCGGCCTGCCGCAGCTGGTCCTGATCCCGCTCGTGCCCATGCTGCTGAAGCGGGTGGATGCGCGCTTCGTGGTGTTCGCGGGGCTGGTGATCTTCGCCATCAGCTGCTTCATGAACACCCATATGAGCGTCGATTATGCCGGCGACCAATTGTTCTGGCCCAATATCGTGCGCGCCGTCGGCCAGGCGGTGATCCTGGCGCCGCTGAGCGGCATCGCCATGCGCAATATCGCGCGGGCGGACAGCGCGGCGGCCTCGGGCATCTTCAACATGCTGCGCAACCTCGGCGGGGCGGTGGGCACTGCGGTGCTCGCCACCATCGTGACCAAGCGCGAGCAGTTCCACTCCAACCTCATCGGCCAGTCGGTGACGGAATTCGGCGGCGCGGTGCGCGACCGGCTGGCGGTGATGCAGACCTATTTCATGCAGCACGGCATCCCGGACATGGACGCGGCGCACCACCAGGCGATCATCTATCTCGGCAACATCGTCAAGCGGCAGGCGCTGGTGATGAGCTACAGCGACACCTTCGCCATCATCGGCGTGGTGCTGCTGGTGGCGGCGGGGGCGGTGATCCTCACCGGCAAGGGCTCGGGCGGCGGGGCGGCGGCCGGGGCGCACTGAGCCGCGCGGGCGGCGATGCCCGGGCGGATCGCAAGCGACGGCGGAAGGCCCGGGCGCCCGGCATCGCGTGAGGGCGGCGGGCTCCAGTGGAAGACATCGTCATGCACCGGCTCGTCCCGGCCATGACGCATGACGGGCGATGAACGAAAGACGCAGGAAGAACGGCGCGCACCGGCTTTCGGATGCTCCCGCCGCGCTGATGCCGATTGATCCTGAGCCGGCAAGCTCGCGGATTCGTCACCTCGGGACGGCGGTGGGAGGCTTTGACCACGGCGCGCGGGGACCCATACTCCGCGTGCTTTCAAGGCCAGAGGCGCCCAATGTCCATTGCCCGACTCATCGCCCCCTCCTCTCCCCTGCCCCGCCTGCTCGCCGCCGTCCTGGCGGCGACGGGCGCGCTCTCCTTCGCCGCCGGGGCGCACGCCCAATCCCCCGCCGCGCCGGCCACCACCGCCGCCCCGCAGGCGGGCTCGGCCACAGCGACGGCGGACAATGCCATCCTGCTGACCGTGTTCCTGAAGCACGACCAGTCCCGCCCCTTGAGCGAACTCAACGCCCAGCTCGCGCGGCAGGGCTTCTACAAGGCCTTTCCGCCGGCGGGGATGGAGGTCGTGAGCTGGTATGTGGCCATGGGCATCGGCCAGGTCATCACCCTGCGCCTGCCGGCCTCGCGCATCCGCGAAGTGAACCGCGTGCTGGAAGACACCGCCTGGGGCGCCTACCGCACGGAATTCTACCCCACCTACGACTACAAGGCGGTGGGGATGGGCGAGCACGACAAGGCGCAGTGAGGCGGCGGCCTCGTCCTCACGCGGGGAAGGAAATGCCGGTCAGCTCCTGCGACACGTCCCACAGGCGGGCCGCGACGGCGCGATCCTGCGCCTGGGGCATGATGCGCGCCGCCTTCGGCGGCCCCTTCAGCTCGTAGAACCAGTCGGGCCCGTAATAGCCGCCGCCCACGGCCTCCGGGGCGGTGGCGGCGAACAGGGTGGGCAGGGCGCCGGCGGCGGCGGAATGACTCACATAGGGCTGGAGGATCTTGTTGATCTGCCACAGGAAACGATCCGTTCCGGGGCCATTGGGAATGAGATCGGTGCGGGCGTAGCCCGGATGCGCGGCATTGCTCATCAGGCCCCAACCGGCGGCATCGCTGCGGCGCTGCAATTCCAGCGCGAACATGAGCATGGCGAGCTTGGACTGGGAATAGGCCTTCCACGGCTTGTAGGGGTGCGCGCCTTGCAGATCGGCGAAATCGATCTGCCCGCCGCGATGGGCGAGGCTGGAAAGATTGACCACGCGCGGCGCCGGCGCCTGCCGCAGCAGCGGCAGCAGATGCGCGGTCAAGGCGAAATGGCCGAGATAATTGGTGCCGAACTGCAGCTCGAACCCGTCCGCGGTTTCCCGCCGGTCGGGCGGGGACATGACGGCGGCATTGTTCACCAGAATGTCGAGCGGCCGGCCGGCGGCGAGCATCCGGGCGCCGAAGGCGGCGATCGAGGCGAGATCGGCCAGATCCAGCATCTCGAAGCGGATCGCGGCCCCGGGAGCGGCCGCCCGGATCTGCCCCACCGACGCGGCCCCCTTCTGCGCGTTGCGTCCCGCGAGGATCACCTCGCCTCCCTTGCCCGCCAGCGCCAGCGCGGTCTCGTAACCGAGCCCGCCGGTCCCGGTGACGATCGCAAGGCGGCCGGCCTGGGGTGGGATATTCTTGATTGACCAGTTCGACACGATGAAACGCTCGCTGTTGGTTCGATATCCGAATAATATGCACTGAGTGCAAATTTGCAAAGGGGGTAAATTTATTGAATGAGGCGCGCCGCCCAATATGCGATGAGCAAAGGATGAGCGATCCGCTTCCCACCGTGCCGCCTGTTTCGGCGCCTGAGACTTTTCCCGAGGGCGAATCCGCCGAAAGCGCGCCCGCCGGGGGCCTGCGCGCGCGCAAACGCCGCGAAACCCTCGCCCGCATCGCGGAGGCGGGGCTTCGCCTGTTCCTGGCGCAGGGCTTCGAGGCCACCACGCTCGACGCCATCGCCGACGCCGCCGGCATCTCGCGCCGCACCTTCTTTCATTATTTCGACAGCAAGGAAGCCCTCCTCCTGGCGTGGGAGGCGGGCATCGACGACCTGTTCCTCGTCGCCTTCGCCGCCCAGCCGGAGGCGGAGACCCCGCTTGAAACCGTTCGCCTCGCGCTGGAGGCAGTGATCTCCCGCTATGAGAGCGACCAGGCCATCGCCATCGACAGGCTGCTGCGCTCCACCGAGGCGCTGCGCGCGCGCAAGCAGGGGAAATATGAGCGCCAGGAACGCGCGCTCCATGCGGCGCTCATGGCCCGCTGGCCGGATCCCGCGCGTGCCGGCGCCTTGCGCATGGTGGCCATGGTGAGCATCGGCGCGCTGCGTCTCGCGGCCGAGGCGTGGAGCGCGAGCGGCGGGCAGCGGCCCATGGTGGACCATCTGCGCGAGGCGTTCGCCCAGATGCGAAGCGAACTGAGCGCCTGAGCGCCGGCCTGCCCATCATCGCGGCGGATATGCCCGGCCCCGCCTCGCAGGTGGAGCGGTGCAGGGGTGCAAATGCACCTTGCACCGGGGCAACGCAGGCCGCCCGCGAACTCTGATATGAAGCTGCAAAGTCTTATCGGAGCCTTCTCCCGTGCCCCATCTTGAACTCGGCCTCGACACGTTCGGCGATGTGACCCGTGCGCCCGACGGCACCCTGACGCCCCATGCCCACGTGCTCCGCGAAGTGGTCGCCCAGGCCGTGCTGGCCGATCAGGTCGGCGTGGATTTCATCGGCCTCGGCGAACATCACCGGGCGGACTTCGCCATTTCCGCCCCGGACGTGGTGCTGGCCGCGATCGCCGGCCAGACCGCCCGCATCCGCCTCGGCTCGGCGGTCACCGTGCTTTCCTCCGACGACCCGATCCGTGTGTTCCAGCGCTTCTCGACCCTCGATGCCGTCTCCAACGGGCGCGCCGAGGTGATCCTGGGGCGCGGCTCCTTCACCGAGAGCTTCCCGCTGTTCGGCTTTCCCATGGCGCAATACGAGACCCTGTTCTCGGAAAAGCTGGACCTGTTCGCCGCCCTGCTGGCGAACGCGCCGGTGACCTGGGAGGGCACGCACCGCCCACCGCTCAAGGACCAGAGCGTGGTCCCGCCGATCGAGCGCGGCACGCTGAAGACCTGGATCGGGGTCGGCGGCACGCCGGAATCCGTGGTGCGGGCGGCGCGCTACGGCCTGCCGCTCATGCTCGCCATCATCGGCGGCGATCCCAAGCGGTTCCGGCCCTATGTGGATCTCTATCACCGCGCGCTCGGCCAGCTCGGCAAGCCGACGCTGCCCATCGGCGCCCATTCGCCCGGCTATGTCGCCGACACGGACGAGCAGGCGCGCGAGGAATTATTCTCCGATTACAAGGAAATGCGCGACCGCATCGGGGCGGAGCGCGGCTGGTCGCCCATGGGGCGGGACGAATTCGAGCACGAGATCGCGCACGGCTCGCTTTATGTCGGCGCGCCCGAGACCGTCGCCCGCAAGATCGCCGCGACCGCGAAGGCGCTCGGCCTCGACCGGTTCGATCTGAAATATTCCGCCGGCCCCATCCCCCACGGCCGCCTCATGCGCTGCATCGAGCTGTACGGCACCAAGGTGATGCCGATGGTGCGCGAGATGCTGGCCTGAGGACGCCGGGCGAAGCCCCCTCTCCCACCCGGCTCCCTCTCCCGCTTGCGGGGGAGGGTTGGGGTGGGGGCACCTCAAGCAGGGCGGCGTTGCAGGTCCGGCGTCATCGCCGCTTTCCCCCTCCCTGGCCCTCCCCCGCAAGCGGGAGAGGGATTCTGCGGTGAGCGGGGGACTTCAGCCTCACGCCTGGCTGGCGGCCTTCTTGCCCAGCGCCGCCTGCGCCGCCGCGAGGCGGGCGATGGGGACGCGGAACGGCGAGCAGGACACATAGTCCAGCCCCACCTCGTCGCAGAAGGCGACCGAAGCCGGATCGCCGCCATGCTCGCCGCAGATGCCGAGCTTGATGTTCGGACGCGACTTGCGGCCGCGCTCGACGCCGATCTTCACCAGTTCGCCCACGCCTTCCACGTCGATCGAGACGAAGGGGTCCACCTCGATGATGCCCTTCTGCACATAGGGCCCAAGGAAGGTGCCCGCGTCGTCGCGCGAAACGCCGTAGCAGGTCTGGGTGAGGTCGTTGGTGCCGAAGGAGAAGAATTCCGCCGTCTCGGCGATCTCCTCGGCGCGCAGGGCGGCGCGCGGCAATTCGATCATGGTGCCTACCTGGAAGGTGAGGGTCGCGCCGGTCTCTTCCTCCACCGCCTTGGCGGTCTTCTGGATCACGGCATTGACGATGTCGAACTCGGCCTTGGTGGCGATCAGCGGCACCATGACCTCCGGCACCACGGCTTCGCCCGTGGTCTTGGCGGCGATCACCGCCGCCTCGAAGATGGCGCGCGCCTGCATTTCCGCGATCTCGGGGAAGGCGATGGCGATGCGGCAGCCGCGGAAGCCGAGCATGGGATTGACCTCGTGCAGCTCCTTCTGGCGACGCTGGATGCGCTCCACGTCCACATTGAGGCTTTTCGCGACTTCCGCCACTTCCGCGTCGGTGTGGGGCAGGAACTCGTGCAGCGGCGGGTCGAGCAGGCGGATCGTGACGGGCAGGCCCTTCATGATCTCGAACAGCTCGACGAAATCCGCCCGCTGCATGGGCAGCAGCTTGGCCAGCGCCGAGCGGCGGCCGGCCTCGTCGTCCGCGAGGATCATCTCGCGCACGGCGAGAATGCGGCCGGCGTCGAAGAACATGTGCTCGGTGCGCGAGAGGCCGATGCCCTCGGCGCCGAACGAGCGGGCCATGCGGGCGTCGGCCGGGGTTTCCGCATTGGCGCGGATCTTCAGGCGGCGCACCTTGTCGGCCCAGCCCATGAGGGTCGCGAACTCGCCCGACAGTTCGGGCTGGAGCATCGCCACCTCGCCCGCCAGCACCTGGCCGGTGGAGCCGTCGATGGTGAGGATGTCGCCCTTCTTGAAGGTCTGGCCGGAGACGGTGAGGGTCTGCGCGGCATAATCGATGCGCAGCGCGCCCGCGCCGGAGACGCAGGGCTTGCCCATGCCGCGCGCGACCACCGCCGCGTGCGAGGTCATGCCGCCCCGCGAGGTGAGGATGCCCTGGGCGGCGTGCATGCCGTGGATGTCTTCCGGCGAGGTTTCCACGCGCACCAGGATGACCTTGCGGCCCTGCTCCTTCATGGCTTCCGCCTCGTCGGCGGAGAACACGATGGCGCCGGAGGCCGCGCCGGGCGAGGCCGGCAGGCCGCTCGCCACCACCTTGCGGTCGGCCTTCGGGTCGATGGCCGGGTGCAGGAGCTGGTCGAGGGAGGCGGGATCGACGCGGGCGACCGCCTCTTCCTGGGTGATCAGCCCTTCGGCGGCGAGTTCCACCGCGATGCGCAGCGCCGCCTTGGCGGTGCGCTTGCCGGAGCGCGTCTGGAGCATCCAGAGCTTGCCCTTCTCGACGGTGAATTCCAGGTCCTGCATGTCCCGGTAATGGGTTTCCAGCACCTTGGAGATGCGCTCGAATTCCTTGAACGCCTCGGGCAGCGCCAGTTCCATGGAGGGCTTGTCGGAGCCGGCTTCCTTGCGCGCCTTCTCGGTCAGGTCCTGCGGGGTGCGGATGCCCGCCACCACGTCCTCGCCCTGCGCATTCACCAGGAACTCGCCATAGAGCGCATGTTCGCCGGTGGAGGGATTGCGCGTGAAGGCGACGCCGGTGGCCGAGGTCTCGCCCATATTGCCGAACACCATGGCCTGCACGTTCACGGCCGTGCCCCAGGCTTCGGGAATGGAGTGCAGGCGGCGGTAGGTGATGGCGCGCTGGTTCATCCAGGAGCCGAACACCGCGCCGATGGCGCCCCACAGCTGGGCATGGGGATCCTGCGGGAACGGCGAGCCCAGCTCTTCCTGGACCTTGGCCTTGTACTGCACCACCAGCGCCGCCCAGTCGTCCGCCGACAGGTCGGTGTCGAGCGTATGGCCGTGCTTGAGCTTGTAGGATTCCAGCAGGTCTTCGAAATGGTGGTGGTCCACGCCCAGCACCACGTCGGAATACATGGTGATGAAGCGGCGGTAGCTGTCATAGGCGAAGCGCCGGTCGCCGGACGACTTGGCGACGGCTTCCACGGTCTCGTCATTGAGGCCGAGGTTCAGCACCGTGTCCATCATGCCGGGCATGGAGGCGCGGGCGCCGGAGCGCACGGAGACCAGCAGCGGGTTCTCGGGATCGCCGAACTTGCGGCCGGTGAGCGCGCCCACCTGGTCCAGGGCGGCATCCACGTCGGCCTTCAGCTCCGGGGGATAGGTCTCGCCATGCGCGTAATAATAAGTGCAGACCTCGGTCGGAATGGTGAAGCCGGGAGGAACGGGCAGGCCCAGATTGGCCATTTCGGCAAGGTTCGCACCCTTGCCGCCAAGGAGGTTCCGCATCTCGGCTTTCCCCTCGGCCTTACCATCGCCGAAGGAGTAGACCCATTTCGTCATCTGGAGATCCCTTAGGGTGACGCGCATTTCAAAGAGCGCGGATGCTTTAGCCCGCTCAGCTCCCGCCATCAACTGCACCCTTAGGCGCAGCCGATCATTTTGCCTTTCAGTGCGGCATCAATCCGAGAATTCCGATTGCGATCAGATAGATCGCCACGACCATGTTGAGCAGGCGGGGAAACAGCAGAATCAGGATGCCGGCCACCAGGGCGACGATCGGCTGGAGAGCAACGATACTCAGGGTCATTTTCGCCACCTTGTTCAGGCGCCGCCGCATCGGCTGCGCTCGCGCTAGAAAGACCAGAACGGCGCGCCTTGTTCCACCCCTGCTTTCGCATCGCAGCAACCAGCCGGCATCGCGTCACGCCGGTGTGAAGGCGTGCGGATTGCGGAGCGTGCCCTTGTGTGCCGTCATCAGGGGTCAACCGGCACGGGGGAGGCGGATCCATGCGGCAGATGGCGGCGCTGGTCGGGGCGATGCTGCTCTTCGTCTTCCCTTTGGGAATATTCCCCATGGTCAGCCCGGCGCGCGCCGCCGAGCCGCCGGAAAAATGCCCCCGCATGGTGGCGCAGGATCAGCCCTTGCGGGCCATGCCGCGGGTATGGTCCGCCGCCTTCCGGCAGATTGCGGACGAACGGCGGGCCGAGGCGAGCCGCGAGGTGCAGCTCACCTTCGTCGGCCATTCCACCTTCCTGATCGAGAGCCCGGCGGGCGTCACCATCGCCACCGACTATAATGATTATGTCCGCCCCGCCGTCGTGCCGATGATCGCCACCATGAACCGGGCGCACGACACCCATTACACGAACCATCCCGACCCGGGCATTGCCTATGTGTTGCGCGGCTGGGGCGAGAACGGCCAGCCGGCGCATTACGACCTCACCGTCGAGGACGTTTGGATCCGCAACGTGCCGACCAATATCCGCCACGGCGCCGGCACCGATTACGACGCCAATTCCATGTTCGTGTTCGAGGTGGCGGGCCTGTGCATCGCCCATCTCGGCCATCTGCACCACGTGCTGACGCAAGACCATATCGAGGCGCTCGGGCGCATCGACGTGGTGCTGGCGCCGGTGGACGGCTCCTACACGCTCGATATCGAGGGCATGAAGGAAACGCTGAAGGCCATCAACGCGCCGCTGGTGATCCCCATGCACTATTTCAGCGCACGGGGACTGGACAATTTCCTCTCCCGCCTCGGCAGCGACTATGTGATCACCCGCCAGGCCTCGCCGAGCGTGACCCTGTCGCGCGAGACCTTGCCGGCCAAGCCCACCGTGCTCGTGCTGCCGGGGCGCTGAGCGCAGAAGCCGCGGGGCTCACAGCACCAGCGCGGCCTCGCTCTGGAGCACCGCCGCGCCGCCGGAGACCACCGCCGCCTCCAGGCCCTGCGCCTGCGGGCACAAATCCTCGGCGAAGAAGCGGGCCACCAGCACGCGGCGGGCGTGGCGCGGGTCGCTCTCGCCGGCGGCGATGGCCGCATGGGCGGCGAGCGCGGTGCGCGCCAGATAGGCCCCGCCGGCGGCGCGGGCGAACAGGCGCAGATAAGGCGTCGCCCCCGCCAGCACATTGGCGGATTGCTCGTCGGAGAGCCAATCCAGCATCACCCGCGTGGCGCGGCCGAGGGCATCCACGGCGGCGGCGAGCTGTTCCCCGGCGCGACCGAATTCCGGCGCGTTCAGCGCCGCCACCGCTTCCGCCACGGTGCGATAATCGCCGATCAGCTTCGCCACCACGTCGCCGCCCTCCTGGGGCAGCTTGCGGGTGACGAGGTCGATGGCCTGGATGCCGTTGGTGCCCTCATAGATGGCGAAGATGCGGGCATCGCGCAGATGCTGGGCCGCGCCCGTCTCCTCAATATAGCCCATGCCGCCGTGCACCTGCACGCCGGTGGAGGCGACCTCGATGCCCATGTCGGTGGAAAAGGCCTTGGCCACCGGGGTGAGCAGGCTCGCTTCCGCCGTCGCCGCCGCCTTGGCGGTGGGGTCGTCGGTGCGCCGCGCCCGGTCGAGCGCGTCCGCCGTCATCAGGCAGATGGCGCGCGCCGCGTCGGTCTCCGCCCGCATGGTGAGCAGCATGCGCTTCACGTCCGGATGGGCGATGATCGGCGCCATGCCCTCGCCGGACCAGCCCTGCGCCTTGCCCTGCCGGCGCTCCTGGGCAAACGCAATGGCGCGCTGGGTGGCGCGCTCGGCCACCGCCACGCCCTGGATGCCCACCGCGAGGCGGGCATTGTTCATCATCGTGAACATGCAGGCGAGGCCGCGATTTTCCTCGCCCACGAGATAGCCGACCGCGCCTTCGCCGGTGTCGCCGAACACCATGGTGCAGGTGGGCGAGCCGTGGAGGCCCAGCTTGTGTTCCAGGCCGACGCATTTCACATCGTTGCGCGCGCCGAGCGTGCCGTCCGCATTCACCAGGACTTTCGGCACCACGAACAGGGAAATGCCGCGCGTGCCGGCGGGCGCGTCGGGCAGGCGCGCCAGCACCAGATGGACGATGTTCTCGGCGATGTCGTGCTCGCCGTAAGAGATGAAGATCTTGGTGCCGAAGAGGCGATAGCTGCCGTCGCCGGCCCGCTCGGCCCGCGCGCGCAGCGCCGCAAGGTCGGAACCCGCCTGCGGCTCGGTAAGGTTCATGGTGCCGGTCCAGGCGCCGGAGACCAGCTTCTCCAGAAAGAGCCCCTGCAAGGCCGCCGAACCGTGGGCGGTGAGCGCCTCGATGGCGCCCATGGTGAGCACCGGGCCGATGCCGAAGGCGGGCGAGGCGCTGTTCCAGAATTCGTTGAGCGCCGAGGTGACGACGCTCGGCAGGTGCTGGCCGCCGAATTTTTCTTCGGCCGCCACCGCATTCCAGCCGGCCTGCGTCCAGGCGGCATAAGCCTCGCGCCAGCCGGGGGCGGTGGTGACCACGCCGTCCTTCAGCACATTGCCCTTGGTGTCGCCCACCCGGTCCAGCGGCTCGATGACCGCCGCGGCGAACTTGCCGGCTTCCTCCAGCACGCTGTCGATGAGGTCGAAGGACAGGTCCACCTCGCCCTGCGCGATGAGATGCGGAAGCGAGGTGCAGTGCTTGAGGAAGAAGGAGATATCCTCCACGGGCGCACGATAGGGCATCATCACCTCCGAAACCTGTTGCGGCGCGACATGCGCCTTGACCATCCGCGCAATGCGGCCTTAAGCCGTGCGGCGAACGTTGGGCACCAATTCGGCGCCTGGACGATCCTTCGTCAAGACCCGGCCGCACCCGCTTTCGTCGTAGGCGGCCGTGGAGCAGCTGTCATGACCGTCCCCGGCCCCGCCCCGAAATCCACCCGTTTGCTCGACGCCAGGGGACCGGGCAAGGCTAAGGGACCGGGCGAGGCGGCGGCGGAGGCAGCGCGTCTGCTGCGAGCGGGCGGCGTGGTCGCCTTCCCCACCGAGACCGTCTACGGCCTCGGCGCCGATGCCGGCAATGCCCAGGCGGTGGCGCAGGTCTATGCCGCCAAGGGCCGCCCCGCCTTCAATCCCCTCATCTCCCACGTGCCTGACAGCGCGGCGGCGGAGCGGCTGGGCGTGTTCTCCCCGGCCGCGCAGGCGCTCGCCGCCGCCTTCTGGCCGGGGCCGCTGACGCTGGTGGTGCCCTATCGCGACGCGGGCGCGGTGTGCGATCTCGCGCGCGCAGGCCTGCCCACCATCGCGCTGCGGGTGCCGGCCCATCCGGCGAGCCTGGCCATGCTGCGCGCGGCGGGCGTGCCGGTGGTGGGGCCGAGCGCCAATCTCTCCGGCCATGTCTCGCCCACCGACGCCGCCCATGTGCAGGCCGATCTCGACGGGCGCATCGATGCGATCCTGGATGCCGGACCGACCCGTGTCGGCGTCGAATCCACCATCGTCGATTGCACCGGCGCCCATCCCGCTTTGCTGCGGCCCGGCGGCCTCTCGCGCGGCGCCATCGCGGCGGTGCTCGGCGTCGCTTTGCCGGACGCGGCGGGCGATGATGCCGAACGCCCCTCGGCGCCGGGCCGCCTCGCCTCCCATTACGCGCCGCACGCCGCGGTGCGGCTCGACGCGCGGGAGGTGAAGCCGGGCGAGGCGCTGCTTACCTTCGCCGGCGCCCGCCCGCCGGGTTCGCACGCGGCCGTCGCGATTTTCGATCTCAGCCCCGCAGGCGACCTGGTGGAGGCCGCCGCGCGGCTTTACGGCGCGCTGCGCCAGCTCGACAGCCTTCGCGCCGAAGGCATCGCCGTGGTACCCCTGCCGCGCGAGGGTCTCGGGGAAGCCATCGCCGACCGGCTCGGCCGCGCCGCCGCCCCGCGCCCGCTCTCCTTCGAGGACGACTGACATGGCCGATACCGCCGACATGGCCGCGACCGCCGAGAGGCGCCCCGTGCCGCCCCACGCTCTGCCCATCGGCCATATGCGCGAGGAGGAGGTGGACGCCCTGGTCTCGCTGTGGGAGCGCGCCGGCCTCACCCGTCCCTGGAACGATCCGCGCGCCGACATCGCGCTTGCCCGGCGCGGCCCCCATTCCACCATTCTCGTGGCGCGCGACGGCGAAAAGGTGGTGGGTTCCGTGATGGTGGGCCACGACGGCCACCGCGGCTGGATCTATTATCTCGCGGTCGACCCGGCCTTGACCCGGCAGGGCCTCGGCCGGGCGCTCGCGCACACCGCGGAGGACTGGCTGAAGGCGCGCGGCGTGCCCAAGCTGATGCTGCTGGTGCGGCCGGAAAACGAGCAGGTGCGCGCCTTCTACGCCGCCAGCGGGTTTATCGAGGAGCCGCGCATCATCTTCACCAAGCGGCTCGACGGGAAATAGGCGGCCGCCGTCCCTTCCCGCCCGGCTCAAGGTGCGGCATGCTCCGCCCGGCACAACCGAGGCGCAAGCCGGGAGGCGCACGTGGCCGAGGATAAGACGTCGGATCCGACATCCCCATCGCAGGCTTCATCCCCATCGCAGGCTTCGGGCGACGAGAGCCGCCCGCGCAATCCCGCCCGCCGCCTGCTGGTGGGCAGCGGCGCGGCCTTGCTCGGCGCCCATCTCCTGCCCGATCTCGCGGCCGCCCAGCCGGCCAAGGCGGCGTCCCGCCCAGCGGTGACGGTGGCGCCTGATCGCCCGCCGGCGGGCTACAACATTCTCTTCATCCTGGTGGACCAGGAGCATTATTTCGAGAAATGGCCGTTCCCGGTACCGGCGCGCGAATGGCTGAAGGCGAACGGCATTTCGTTCGCGAACCATCAGGCGGCCTCCTGCGTGTGCTCGCCGGCGCGCTCGACCATCTATACCGGCCTGCACATTCCCCATACCGGCGTGTTCGACAATGCCAATTCCCCCTGGCAGGCGGACATGGCGACCAGCGTCAAGACCATCGGCCATCGCCTCGCCCAGCTCGGCTATCACGCCGCCTACCAGGGCAAGTGGCACCTCTCCTATAATCTCGACAAGGCCAAGCACGCCGACGAGGCGCCCATGGCCGAATATCGCAAGACCATGGAAAGCTACGGCTTCCAGGATTTCTTCGGGTTCGGCGACGTCACCGACACCACGCTCGGCGGCTATGATTACGACGCCACCACCGCCGCCTTCGTGGAGCGCTGGATGCGCACCAAGGGGCTCAAGCTGAAGGAAGCCGGGACCCCCTGGTACCTGGCGGTGAATTTCGTCAATCCGCACGACGTCATGTACGTGAATTCCGACCTGCCGGGGGAAACCGTGCAGGGCAAGAAATCCGCCATGGCCATCGCCCGGCCGCCCGCCGACGACCTCTATGCCGCCAGATGGGATGCACCGCTGCCGTCCACCCGCAGCCAGCCCTTCGACGCGCCGGGCCGCCCGCCGGCGCATCTGATCTATCAGGACGTGCAGGACACGCTGGTGGGCGCGTGGCCGGACGAGGACCGGCGCTGGCGGGTGCTGCGGGATTATTATTTCAACTGCATCCGCGACTGCGACCGGCAGGTGGACGCGGTGCTCGCCGCCTTGCGCCAGACCGGCATGGACGAGAACACCATCATCGTCTTCACCGCCGACCATGGCGAACTGGGCGGCGCGCACCAGATGCGCGGCAAGGGCAATTCCACCTATCGCGAGCAGAACCACCTTCCCCTCATCGTGGTGCATCCCGCCTATCCCGGCGGCGCCACCTGCCGGGCTGTGACCTCCCAGGTGGACCTCACGCCGACCCTGCTCGCGCTCACCGGCCTTCCGACGGACCAGTTGAAGGCGGCGGGCGAGGGACTGGCGGGGCGGGATTTCTCGCCTCTCCTGAAGGCCCCCGCGAAGGCCGACGCCGCGGCGCTGCGGCCGGGCGCCCTGTTCTGCTACGACATGCTGCTGTTCCAGGATGCGAAGTGGATCACGCGGATGGAGGCGATCACCCGTTCGCCCAATGCCACGGTGGCGCAGAAGCGCGCGTGGCTGGAGCAATACGAGCCGGACTTCGCCCAGCGCTGCGCCATCCGCAGCCTGTTCGACGGGCGCTACCGCTTCTCGCGCTATTTCTCCCCGCTCTCCTTCAATACCCCGGCCACCTACGAGGACCTGCTCGCCCTCAACGACCTCGAACTCTACGACCTGCACGAGGACCCGGAGGAGAAGCGCAACCTCGCCCACCAGGGCGCGAACCGCGACCTCGTCCTGGCGATGAACGCCAAGCTGAACGCCCGGATCGCCGAGGAAGTAGGCACGGACGACGGCAGCTTCCTGCCGCTACGAAACGGCAAATGGGTGCTGCCGGGGCCGGAGCAGCGGTAAGGACAAGGGCGTGCCGGAGCGCCGGGCGGCCTTGACCAAGGTGCGCGCGGCGCGCGCGCCGGCGGCGATCAGGGCCGGGTCGCGCTGGATCAGAAACAGGATCAGCGTGCCTTCGAGCACGATCATGATCTCCGAGGCCAGCGCCGCCGAGCCGAGCGCCTGCGCCAGCCGCCCTTCGATCGCTTCCTTATGGGCGCGGGCGATGCGGTGGGCCGGGTGGTCCGGCAGATCGGCCATCTCGATGAGGATGCGGGTGAAGCCGGACCCCATCCAGCCCGGCGCGCCGGTCCAGGCGGCGAGATCGGCGAACACCGTGTCGATGCCGCCCAGCGGGTCGGCCTCCAGTGCCGCGATCCAGCGCGAGATGCGCGGCATGGACAGGGCGGCGGCATGTTCCACCACCGCCGTCAGCAGCGCGTCCTTGCTGTCGAAATTCTGATAGAGCGTGCGCTTGGTCAGCCCCGCCGCGGCGGCGATCGCTTCCATGCCCGTGCGCTTGAAGCCGTAGGTGTAGAATTGCGCATAGGCGGCGTCCAGGATGCGGCTGCGCGTCGGACTTTCGGTGGCGGACACGGGACCTCCCGATGGGATGAACTCACCGGTGAGTATACCCGAGCGCCCACGTCGCCCGGATGAAGGCGCGGCCCCGAAGATCCGCCCCGAGACGGCCCGCGCCCGCCTATGCGCGCGGAGCCGCCCTATGGCATTCCGCCAGATGGTCGTTCACCAGCCCGCACGCCTGCATGGCGGCATAGACGATGGTGGGGCCGACGAACTTGAAGCCGAGCGCCTTCAATTCCTTGGAGAGCTTCACGGAGGCCGGGGTCTGCGCCGGAATGTCGGCGAGCGTCTGCGGCCGGTTCAGCTGCACCTTGCCGTCCACCGCGCTCCACATGAGGTCGGAAAAGGAGCGCCCGCGCGCCTGCCAGTCGAGATAGGCGCGGGCGGAAAGAACCGCGCCCTCGATCTTGGCCCGGTTGCGCACGATGCCGGCGTCATTCATCAGCGCTTCGACCTTGGCGGGATCGTAGCGCGCGATCTTTTCCGGTTCGAAGCCGTCGAAGGCGCGGCGGAAATTGTCGCGCTTGCGCAGGATGGTGATCCAGGCGAGCCCGGCCTGGAAGCCGTCCAGCAGCAGCTTTTCGAACAGGGCCCGGTCGTCGCGCTCGGGCACGCCCCATTCGGTGTCGTGATAGGCCACATAGAGCGGGTCGGTGCCGCACCAGGGGCAGCGGCACCTGCCGTCGGCGTGCGGGGTCAGGAGGCTCACGCGTCCCCCATCGGGAAGGTCGCCCAATCCGGCCGGCGCAAGGTGATCTCGACCCCGCCCGCCACCAGAGGCAGGCCGGCGGCGCTGGCATCGGCCGCCCGGTCGAGCCGCACCAAGGCGATGCCGTGGCCGCGCGCGGAGGAGCCGATGTGGCCCACGGTCTTCTCCCCGGCGCGGATTTCCGAGCCCTCCTCCGGCGCGAACTCGAACAGGGCCTGAACGGAGCGGGTGCGGGCGGTGCCGCGATGCTGCATGCGGCTCACCACTTCCTGGCCCACATAGCAGCCCTTCTTGAAATCCACCCCGCCGAGCTGGTCCATGTCCGCCTCGTGGGGGAAGGCATCGCCATAGGCGAAGTCGAGGCCGCCCTGTGGAATGCCGAGGGCGATGCGGTGGGCGTGATAGGCGCTGGAATCGCCCGCCAGCGCCTCGGCCTCGGCGCGCGGCAGCACCAGGCGCTCGCCCATGGCCGGAAGGCGGGGATCGGCGAACGCCTGCGCGGACGCGGGCGCGGCGGGCGCATCGGCGCCGAAGCGCGCGGCCACCGCGAGATCCTCGTCCAGCGTGAACTCCACCTTCGCCCGCAGCAGATACAGTTTCAGGCGCTTCAGCAGGTCGTCCTTCAGCGCGCGGGGGACGTCCAGCAGGAAGGCTTCCGGCTCCCCGGCCGGCGCATAGAGGAAGAAATCGGCGATGATCTTGCCTTGCGGCATCAGCAATGCGCCGAAGCGCGCGCCGCCGGCCTCCAGCCCCGCCACGTTGCAGGTGATGAGATTGTGGAGGAACTTCCGGGCGTCCGGACCGCCGACGTGGATCACCGACCGGTCGGCGAGAGGGGCAATCGGCATGGCCATGTCCTTGTCAGATGTTACAGACATACTTAAAGCCGCGCAGCAGCCCCCTCAAGGGTCGGCCCGGTACATTAGAGCCGGCCCCTCCAGATTAGAGCGAGCCCCCACATGACGGACACCTTCGACTTCATCCTCAAGGGCGGCAGCGTCGTGACCCCGGCGGGCGAAGCGATGCTGGACGTCGGCGTCAGCGCCGGCCGCATCGCCGCCCTCGGCCGCCTCTCGCCGCGCGCGGCGGGCGAAACCATCGACTGCACCGGCCTGCACATTCTGCCCGGCGTCATCGACACGCAGGTGCATTTCCGCGAGCCGGGCCTGGAGCAGAAGGAAGACCTGGAGACCGGCTCGCGCGCGGCGGTGATGGGCGGCGTGACCGCCGTGTTCGAGATGCCGAACACCAATCCCCAGACCACGGACGCAGCCGCGCTGGAGGACAAGATCGCCCGCGCGCGCAACCGCATGCACTGCGATTTCGCCTTCTACGTGGGCGGCACCCACGAGAATGTGCGCGACCTGCCGGAGCTGGAGCGCCTGCCGGGCGCGGCCGGGGTGAAGGTGTTCATCGGCTCTTCCACCGGCTCGCTGCTGGTGGCGGACGATCCGGGCGTGCGCGAGATCCTGAAAGTGATCCGCCGCCGCGCCGCCTTCCATTGCGAGGACGAGCCGCGCCTCACGGAGCGCCGCTCCATGCGCATGGTGGGCAATCCGGCCTCGCACCCGATCTGGCGCGACGACGTCGCCGCCCTCATCGCCACCCAGCGCCTCGTGACCCTGGCGCGGGAGGTGGGTGCGCGGGTGCATGTGCTGCATGTCACGACCGCGCAGGAGATGGACTATCTCGCCGGCGCGCGCGACGTCGCCTCGGTGGAGGTCACGCCCCATCACCTCACCCTGGCCGCGCCCGAGTGCTACGAGCGGCTCGGCACGCTGGCGCAGATGAACCCGCCGGTGCGCGGCGCGCGCCATCGCGATGCCCTCTGGGCGGCGATCGCCGACGGCGTGGTGGACGTGCTCGGCTCCGACCATGCGCCCCACACGCTGGAGGAAAAGGCCAAGACCTATCCCGAAAGCCCCTCGGGCATGACCGGCGTGCAGACCCTGGTGCCGCTGATGCTGGACCATGTGGCGAACGGCAAGCTCTCGTTGCAGCGCTTCGTCGACCTCTCCAGCGCCGGCCCGGCGCGGCTGTTCAACATCGCCTGCAAGGGCCGCATCGTAGTGGGCTATGACGCCGACTTCACGGTGGTGGACCTCAAGCGCCGCGCCACCATCACCAATGGCTGGATCGCCTCGCGCGCCCAATGGACGCCGTATGACGGCAAGGAGGTCACCGGCTGGCCGGTCGGCACCTTCGTGCGCGGCAACAAGGTGATGTGGGAAGGCGAATTGATCGCCCCCTCGGCGGGCGCGCCGGTGCGCTTTCTGGAGACCCTTCAGCCCGGCGGGTGAGATCGCGCCACGCCGCGCGCCCTGCGCCGCGGCCCCCTCCCTGCCCTCCCCCGCAAGCGGGAGAGGGTTCGCCCCGCGCGTGCGGATGAAGCGCGCCTCCCTGCCGCCGCCAGATCGCTCCCTCTCCCGCTTGCGGGGGAGGGTTGGGGAGGGGGCGGGAGAGCGATGGGGACGCTAGCCGGGCAAAGCGCTGCGGACTTGGGCGCGCGCCCATCCCCGCGCCTATTCGCCCCGTTTTCGGATGGAGCGCGCCTCCCTGCGCCGCCAGATCACTCCCTCTCCCGCTTGCGGGGGAGGGTTGGGGAGGGGGCGGGGGAGGGTTGGGGACGCTAGCCGGGCAAGCGCTGCGGACTTGGGCGCGCGCCCGTCCCCGCGCCTATTCGCGCCGCGCGTGCGAATGGAGCGCGCCTCCATGCCCCGCCAGATCACTCCCTCTCCCGCTTGCGGGGGAGGGTTGGGGAGGGGGCGGGGGAGGGTTGGGAGGTTAGCCGGGAAAGCGCTGCGGACTTGGGCGCGCGCCCGTCCCCGCGCCCATTCGCCCCGCGCTTGCGGATGGAGTGCGCCTCCCTGCCCCGCCAGATCGCCCCCTCTCCCGCTTGCGGGGGAGGGTTGGGGCGGGGGCGGGAGAGCGATGGGGAGGCTAGCCGGACAAGCGCTGCGGACTTGGCGCGCGCCCCGCTGCCCGCCTACTGGCGCTGGCCGATGATGGTGTATTCGCCCTGGCGGATGCGGCCGGCAAGTCCCTCCACATAGGTGGCGCAGGCTTCCTCGCCATAGACCGCCACCAGCGTGCGCAGGGCGGTGAACAGGGCCGCCTGCACCAGGCAATCCTCATCCAGCCCGTCGCGCAGGGCCTCGGTCCAGGCATCGTCCAGATAGCTGAAGGCGACGTGGCGCTCGTCCGAGCCCAGTTCGGCGATGTCCTGATGAGGAAGGGTCGTGCTGGACAAGAGAGGCCTCCGCGCCGCGCCCCATGGCCGGGGCGGCACAAATACCTACCACGTTCCGGGGCGCCGTCGCGGAACTTCTAAACGAAAGGTTAACCGCCGCACCGCCGCGGGGAGCCTGTCCCCCGGTCAATTTCCGCCGAAGCGAACCGCGATCTCGTGGGCGAGCTTGGCCCCTTCGGCCAATTGGCGCTGCACCGCCGTCGCAGCCGCCGGGGTGCAGGCGCGATAGACCTGGGCATAGCTGGAATAGCCCTGGTTGAAGGCCGCGATCAGCTTGGCCTTGCGCTCGTCCGAGGGCTGCTCGGCCTCCAGCAGATCCTGCATCTGCATGCGCCAGCTCTGGCTTTCCGCCGTCATGCCGCACAGGGGGCGCAGATAATGCAGCCCGCCCAGAAGCTCCGCGAGCTTGAGCATGTCGCTCTCATAAGGCGGGGTCGAGCCGTCCGCCGCCCGCGCGGGTCCGCCCGAAAGTGCGAGCACGACGGCCAGCGGCAGGGCGATGAGGAAGCGGGGCAAGGAAAAAGGCGAGAGGGAAAAGGGCCGCATGGCGCCACTCGTGCCGCGCGGCGCCCGCGCGGTCAAGATGGCCGCGCTCACGAGGCCGCGTCCGCCAGGGCCTGCGACCCGTTGTCGGGCGCGGGTTCGGCAGCCAGCAGCCGCGCCGCGCGCCGCACCACGTCGGCAAGGCCGTGGGTGGTGGCAAGGCCCGCCACCTCGTCGGGATGGAACCAGCCCACGGCCACCGCCTCGTCGCTCAGCACCGGCTCCCCGGCGCGCCAGAGCGCGGCATGGGCGGCCACCACGAAATGGCTCTTCAGCGTGCCGTCCTCGGCGCGCGAGATGAAATCGAGCGCCGCCGCGAGGCCGACGATCTCGGCCTCCACCGCCACTTCCTCCATCACCTCGCGCGCCGCCGCCTGCGCCAGGGTCTCGCCCGGCTCGACGCGGCCTCCGGGCAGGCTCCACAGGCCCTTGCCGGGGGCATAGCCGCGCTGGGCGAGCAGGACCAGGGGACCGCGAAACACGGCGGCGCTGGCGGCGAGGGTCGGGCGGACGGCATCGGCCATGAGGGAAACCAACGGGTTGTTCCACGATGGCGGAAGCTTACCTTCTTGGATTCAAAGGAGCACGCGATTCGTCATGGCGGCGATTTCCACCGGACCCGCAGCCGGCCCCCCACCCAAGGCGAAACCCACGCCGCGCGCGTGGCAGCGCATGCTGTCCGGCCGGCGGCTGGACCTGCTGAACCCCTCGCCCCTCGACATCGAGATCGAGGACATCGCCCACGGCCTCGCCCGCGTGGCGCGCTGGAACGGGCAGACGCGCGGCGCGAACATCTTTTCCGTCGCCCAGCATTCCCTGCTCACCGAGAAGCTCGCCCGCCGCGCGGTCGGCGACATCGATGTGCGCTGGCGGCGCGCGGTGCTGCTGCACGATGCGCCGGAATATGTGATCGGCGACATGATCTCGCCCTTCAAGGCCATGATCGGCGGGGATTACAAGGCGGTGGAAGCGCGCCTGCTGGCGGCCATCAGCCTGCGCTTCGGCCTGCCCGTTGACTGGCCGCAGGCCCTGACGCGGATCGTCAAGACCGCCGACCGTGCCTCCGCTTTTCTGGAGGCGACCCATCTTGCCGGCTTCGCGCCGCAGGAGGCGCGCGCCTTCTTCGGCCGCCCGATCCGCCTCGACGTGGAGGCGGAGAAGGATTATCTGACCCCTTGGCCGGCTGAAACCGCCAAAGAGCGGTTCCTCGCCCGGTTCGCGGAGCTAACGCCATGATCCATGTCTGCTCTCTCGCAAAGCTGCACGAGACGGTGGAGGCGACCGGCGCGCGCCACGTCATCACGCTGGTGGGCCGCGAGACCCTTTTGACGCGCCCGAACAATGTGGACGCCGCGAACCATCTGTTCCTCTCCATCAACGACATCGTCAGCGAAGTGGAAGGCATGGTGACGCCGGGCGAGGCGCATATGCGCGACCTGCTGGATTTCGTGCGCGCCTGGCCGCGCACCACGCCGCTGGTGATCCATTGCTATGCGGGGGTCTCGCGCTCCACCGCCGCGGCCTATGTGACGCTGTGCGCGCTGCTGCCCCATCGCGACGAATTCGAACTGGCGGTGCGCCTGCGCGCCGCCTCCCCCACCGCCACGCCCAATGCCAAGATCGTGTCGCTGGGGGATGCCGCGCTCAACCGCAACGGCCGCATGATCCGGGCGGTTTCCGCCATCGGGCGGGGCCGCGACTGCATGGCCGGCGAGCCGTTCGAGCTGGCGCTGGACTGAGGTTGGTTTCCCGGCCCGGCGGCCCCTTATCCGAACACCCTCCCTGCCATCCCCCTCACCCCAACCCTCTCCCCACCGGGGAGAGGGGGCATGCCCGGCACGGGTGGAACCGGTGTGGTTGGGAAGAGCAAACTTCCGCCAATCCGCCCCACAGAATCCCCTCTCCCCACGGGGGAGAGGGTTAGGGTGAGGGGGACGCGCACAGTGAGGGGACGCGCGCGCGGTGAGGGGGACGCGGCTCAGCCCAGCCGCGCCACGCCCACCAGCCCGGGCACCGGAGCGCCCTTCTCGGTACGGGTGGAAACCGGTTCCAGCAGGTGCGTCGTAAAGCCCGCCGCCGCGAGCCGCTCGGCCACATAGGCCGGCGCATGGGCATAGCGCAGGGTCTCGCGCAGCAGCATCCCCGCCCCGTCGTGGGTCTCGAGGGTAAAGGCGAGCCAGCCGGAGGGGGCGAGCGCGCGTGCCGCCGCACGGAACACGCCATCGAGATCGGCGAGATAGCACAGCGCGTCCGCCGCCAGCACGAGGTCCGCCGCGCCCGGCGGCTGGTCCTGGAGGAAAGTCACCATCTCGCCCGCCTCAAGGGCCGCATACAGGCCGAGAGTGCGCGCCTTCTCGATCATGGCGGGGGAGAGATCCACGCCCAGCAGCGCCTCGGCCATGGGGGCGAACAGCGGCGCGGCGAGCCCGGTGCCGCAGCCGAGATCCAGCGCCCGGCCAAACCTTGGCGGCACGCCGGCGGCCGCGCAGGCGCTGCGCAACGCGGCATCCAGCACCTCCGGCCCGCGATAGGCGAGGCCCTCGCGCAGGGCGGTATCGAAACGCGCGGCATATTGGTCGAACAGGGTGCGCACGAAGGCCGGCGACATGGCGCCCTGCGCCCCGCGCGCGCCGAGCCGCGCCAGCCGCAGGCCGGCGCCGAGCACGTCCGCCCCGTCGCGCGCCAGCGCCGCCTCATAGGCGACGATGGCGCCCGCCACATCCCCGCCCGCCGCGCGCGCCTCGCCCAGCAGGAACCAGGCGGCGAGAAAGTGCGGCGCCTCGGCGACGAGATCCGCCAGCATGTCGCCCGCCACCTGCGCCTCCCCGTCGTCGAGATAGGCGCGCGCCCAATCGAGCCGGCGGTGCAGCACGGGATCGCCGGAGGTGGGAATCGGAACGATGGACACCTTGAAACCCGCTCCCCTGAAAGCGATGTGCCGGAAACCCAGCGCCAAACCCTCGCGCCTGCGCCGTTCGGCCCCATATAACGCACAACCATGCGTCCGGACGAACTTCTGCACCCCGCCCCGGGTGGACTTTATTGTCCCAAGGGGGATTTCTTCATCGATCCGACGCGCGCCGTGCCGCGCGCGCTCATCACCCACGGGCATAGCGATCACGCCCGCGCGGGCCACGGCCATGTGCTCGCCACCCGCGAGACGCTGGACCTGATGGCGATCCGCTACGGCGCGAATTTCGCCGGCGCGACCCAGGCCATCGCCTATGGGGAGAGCGTGGAGATCGGCGGCGTCACCGTCACCGCCCACCCCGCGGGTCATGTGCTGGGCTCGGCCCAGTTCGCGCTCTCCTGGCGCGGCTGCACCATCGTCGCCTCGGGCGATTACAAGGATGCGCGCGACCCCACCTGCGCGACCTTCGAGCCCGTGCGCTGCCATGTGTTCATTTCGGAGGCGACCTTCGGCCTTCCGGTGTTTCGCCATCCCGATGCCGAAGCCGAGACCGCCAAGCTGATGAATTCGCTGCATGTGTTTCCCGAGCGGGCGCACATCGTCGGCGCCTATTCGCTGGGCAAGGCGCAGCGCGTCATGGCGCTGCTGCGCGCGGCGGGGCATTCGGCCCCGATCTACATCCACGGCGCGCTGGAGAAGATCACCGCCTATTACCAGGCGCGCGGCATTCCGCTCGGCGACATCCGGCTGGCGAAGGGGACCAGGAAGGCCGATTTCGCCGGCGCGGTGGTGATCGCCCCGCCCACCGCCATCACCGACATCTGGTCGCGCAATTTTCCCGATCCGGTCACCGCCTTTGCCTCCGGCTGGATGCGGGTCCGCGCCCGCGCCCGCCAGCGCGGCATCGAATTGCCGCTGGTGATTTCCGACCATGCGGACTGGGACGGGCTGACCGCCGCCATCTCCGCCACCGGCTGCGAGGAAGTGTGGGTGACCCACGGCGCCGAGGACGCGCTGGTGCATTGGGCCATGACCCGGCAATTGCGCGCCCGCCCGCTCCACATGGTGGGCTATGGCGAGGAGGAGAACGAGGCTGCCCCAGCGGCGCCCGCGCCGGAGGCGGGAGAATGAACCGCTTCGCCGCCTTGCTCGATCGCCTGTCCTACGAAAGCGGGCGCAACGCCAAGATCCGCCTGATGGCGGATTATTTCGCCACCACCCCGGACCCGGAGCGCGGCATCGCGCTCGCCGCGCTCACCGGCGCGCTGTCCTTCGCCAATGCCAAGCCGGGCCTCGTGCGCGCGCTGATCCAGGAGCGGGCGGACCCGGTTCTGTTCGCCATGTCCTATGATTATGTGGGCGACCTCTCGGAAACCGTCGCCCTCATGTGGCCGCTGCCGGAAGGCGCGGCGCCGCCGGACCATGCGCCGCTTCTGTCCGAGATCGTCCATGGCCTGGAAACACTGCCGAAGCGCGCTTTGCCGGGCCAGCTCGCCGACTGGCTGGACGGGCTCGACGACACCGGCCGCTGGGCGCTGCTGAAGCTGATCACCGGCGCGCTGCGGGTGGGCGCCTCGGCGCGCCTCGCCAAGACCGCCGTGGCCTCGCTCGGCGGCATCGCGCCGGACGAGGTGGAACTGGTGTGGCCGGGCCTCGCCCCGCCCTATCTCGACCTGTTCGCCTGGGTGGAAGGCCGCGCGCCGCGCCCGGAAAACCTCGATCCCGCGCCGTTCCGCCCGGTGATGCTCTCCCACGCCATCGAAGAGGGCGATTTCCTCACCCTCGATCCCGCCGCCTTCACCGCCGAATGGAAATGGGACGGCATCCGCATCCAGGCGGTGGCCGGCCGCTCGCCCGAGGGCGAAAGGATCGTGCGCCTCTATTCCCGCACCGGCGAGGACATCTCGCCCGCCTTCCCCGACCTCGTGGAGGCGCTCGATTTCGTGGGGGCGATAGATGGCGAGCTGCTGGTGGTGCGGGACGGGCGGGTGCAATCCTTCAACGTGCTCCAGCAGCGGCTGAACCGCAAAACCGTCACCGCGAAGATGCTGCGCGACTATCCCGCCCATCTGCGCGCCTACGACCTGCTGGTGGAAGCGGGCGAGGACCTGCGCGAGCGCCCGTTCGCCGAGCGGCGGGCGCGGCTCTCCGCCCTGATCGCGCGCACCGCCGCGTCCCGGCTCGACCTCTCTCCCCTGGTGCCGTTCGCGAGCTGGGAGCAGCTCGCCGCCGCCCGCGCCGATCCCGCCTCCGCCGGCGCGGGGGTGGATGCGGAGGCGGTGGAAGGGGTGATGCTGAAGCGCGCCGACAGCCTCTATCTGCCCGGCCGGCCGAAGGGCCCCTGGTGGAAGTGGAAGCGCGACCCCCACACGGTGGATGCGGTGCTCATGTATGCCCAGCGCGGCCACGGCAAGCGCTCGTCCTATTATTCCGACTACACGTTCGGCGTGTGGACGCAGGGCGAGGGCGGCGAAACCCTGGTGCCCGTGGGCAAGGCCTATTTCGGCTTCACCGACGAGGAATTGCTGGCGATCGACAAATTCGTGCGGGAAGCGACCGTCAACCGCTTCGGCCCGGTGCGCGAGGTGCTGCACGAGCCGGACGCCGGGCTGGTGCTGGAGATCGCCTTCGAGGGGCTCGCCCGCTCCACCCGCCACCGCTCGGGCATCGCCATGCGCTTTCCCCGCATCGCCCGCCTGCGCTGGGACAAGCCGCCGCGCGAGGCCGACCGGCTGGAGACGCTGGAGAAGCTGCTGGGGGCGGAGGGGTGAGCCGGCGCCAACGCCCTATTGCGTCGCCCAGATGATGCGGGCGACCCACAGCACGTCGGCGGCGGGGATCTGGCGATCCTCATATTCGCGATTGAGCGAGCGCAGGTCCACCGTGCGCGGGGTCATGCGCACCAGCTCCTTGGCGAGCACCTCGCCGTCGCGGGTCTTCACCACCACCCGGTCGCCCCGGCGCGGCGTGGCGGCGGGGGACACGATGACGATGTCGCCCTCGCGATAGAGCGGCTGCATGGAATCGCCGGAAATCTCCAGGGCATAGGCATGCTCGTCGCCCACCTCGGGAAACAGCAGCTCGTCCCATCCCCCGCCCACCGGGAAGCCGGCATCGTCGAAGAAGCCGCCCTTCCCAGCTTGGGCGAAGCCGATGCGCGGAATGGTGCGGGCGAGGCGCGGCGGCGGCACCGGGTCCTCGGCCAGACCGACGTGGCGGTGGATGCCCTCGCCATTGCCGTCGAGCAAGGCGGTGAAATCATCGATGCTGGAGCCGGTGGCGGCGAGCACCTTGGCGAGGCTCTCGGTGGAAGGCCAGCGCGGCCGCCCGTCCGGCGTAATGCGTTTCGACCGGTTGAAAGCGGTCGAATCCAGGCCCGCCCGCTTGGCGAGCGCCGAAGCGGAAAGGCCATGCTGCGCGGCGAGGCGGTCGAGGGCGCCCCAGACTTGACCATGAGTGAGCATGCGCATCCCGTGGACGCAAAACGATCCGTATCCGACGCGGCCGGAGGTATTTCCTTCCGCGTCATCCTGACCCGACCTGCCGGAACACTTTCGAAACCAAACTGTGACCGAAAACGCCCGAATCCTAGGAAAATAAGTTCAGAAAGCCCGAAAGTCCAGGAATTAAGTCCGATTCATCAACGGAACCGGGTGAGATCTTGGCTGGCGCGCCGGCGGTCCGCGCGCTACATGGCAGCATGATCCAACGTGACCGCCTGATCTTCAAGATCTGTTCAACCCCCTTGTGGACAGTTGCGGAAGCCGCCGGCCGTTTTGACGGCGCCCCGGTGGACCATGCCGACGGCTACATCCATTTCTCCACCGCCGCCCAGGCCCGCGAAACCGCCGCCAAGCACTTCGCGGGACAGGAAAATTTGCTCCTGGTCGCGGTCGAGGCCGCGGCGCTCGGGGAGGCGCTGAAGTGGGAGGTCTCGCGCGGCGGCGCGCTGTTTCCCCACCTTTATGCCGCGCTCCCCCTCGCCGCCGTCGCCTGGATCCGCCCCCTGCCGCTCGGCGCCGACGGGGCGCATATATTCCCCGTTGAGATGTCCGCGCCTTAAGCGGAAAACGTGCGGTTCAGCAAAGCCGGCAGGCGCAGGGCCTGGAGGCCCCCGCGCGCCCCGAGGAACACCAGGAAGGCGAGCCACAGCCCTTCGTTTCCGAGTGGCCGCAGCACAAAGAACGACCCGAGATACAGCGCCAGCGACAGCAGCATCAGATTGCGCATGTCGCGCGACCAGAGCGCGCCGATATAGATGCCGTCGAACGCATAGGCCGCCACCCCCACGACCGGCAGAATGGCGGCGAAGATCAGGAATTCCCGCGCCATCCCCCGCACTTGCGGATTGGTGGTCATGAGATCGACGATCGCCGGCCCGGCCACGAGATAGAGCGCGCAGGCCACCAGGGCAAAGCCGAAGCCCCACATCAGCACGAGGCGCACCGCGCGCCCGAAGGCGGGCCGGTTGCGCGCGCCCACCGCCTGCCCGCAAATCTGCTCGGCGGCGGTGGCGAACCCATCGAGAAAATAGGCCGCCAGCAGAATCATGTTGTTCAGCAGGGCATTGGCGGCAAGCACCACGTCGCCCGCCCGCGCGCCCTGGGCCGCGAAGAAGCTGAAGCCGGCCAGCAGCGCGGCGGTGCGGATCATGATGTCGCGGTTCAGCACGAAGGTCGCCGTCAGCCGCGCGCGGTCGAACAGGATCGCCTGCGGCACCGCGAGGCGGAACTTCAGCAGGCGGGCACAGAGCAAGAGTCCCGCGAGCGCACCAAGGGTTTCCGCGAGAAGCGTTCCCGCCGCCGAGCCCGCGACGCCCCAGCCGAGCCCGAGCACCAGGATCACCGTCGCCGCCATGTTCACCAGGCTGATGCCCACCTGGATCGCCAGCGCGTGCCCGGTGCGGCCGATGCCGGTGAGCCAGCCGACGAGCGCATAATTGGCGAGCGAGAACGGCGCCGCCCAGATGCGGATATGGAAATAGGCCGCCACCGCCGCATCCACCGCCGGGCTCGCCCCCGCCAGCGCCCGTGCGCCGAAGCCGATGGGCCATTGCAGCAGGATGAGGGCGAGCCCGCAGGCCAGCGCCAGCCCCAGCGCCCGCGCGGCGACCGCGCGGGTCTCCACGGCATCGCCCTGCCCCAGCGCCTGGGCGGCGAGGCCCACCGTGCCCATGCGCAAAAACCCGAAGCCCCAGAACAGGAAATCGAAGATCACCGCGCCCAGCGCCACCCCGCCCATGAGCGCGGCATCGCCGAGCCGGCCCACCACCGCCGTGTCCACCACGCCCAGCAGCGGCGTGGTGAGATGGGCGATGGTCATGGGCAAGGCGATCGCCAGCACGCGGCGGTGCGAGACGTCCACCGGGCGCGGCGCCTCCTCGGACCGGGGCGCGGCGGCGCGCGGCGGTGCCTGGATTTCAACGGATGTCATGATCGCGCTTTCCCCGCGCCGGGCTCACCGGCTGCCGCGCACGAGGCGCAGGATCAGCCACAGCGGGAAAACGATCACCGCGCCCAGCAAGAAATAGCGCCACAGGCGCTCGAAGGCATCGAAGCCGAAGGTGAAGAGATTCTCCACCAGATGCCGCAGGCTGGAGAGCAGGTTGCGCGGATCGAGCCCGAGGGCTGCGAGAATCACCCCCACCACCACCGACAGCACGATCAGCCGCACCAGCACCAAAGCGGGCGAGCCGCCGAAGAAGCGGGTCAGCTGGTTGTTTCCCTCGGCCATGGCGCGCTCCCGGGTCGGCACAGGCGCCCATTTAGCACGCGCCGCCGAACCGCGGGAACCTGTTCCCGCGCTGTGCCGAGGGGCGGGAACCTGTTCCCGCCCCGGGCCGCGACACGGGCGCGTTCAGGCGCCGGGCTGGCGCACGACCCGCAGATAGGGCTTCACGGTGGTCCAGCCCTCGGGGAATTTCTCCTTCGCCGCCGCATCCGAGACCGAGGGGACGATGATGACGTCCTCGCCCTGCTTCCAATCCACCGGGGTGGCGACGGAATGCTTCGCGGTGAGCTGGAGCGAATCCAGCACCCGCAGGATTTCCTGGAAATTGCGGCCGGTGGAGGCGGGATAGGTGAGGGTCAGCTTCAGCTTCTTGTCCGGCCCGATGATGAACACCGCGCGCACGGTGGCGGTGTCGCTGGCATTGGGGTGGATCAGGTCGTAGAGGCCGGAGACGGTCTTGTCGCTGTCGGCGATCAGCGGAAAATTGAGCTGCGCGCCGGTGGCGTCGGCGATGTCGCTCACCCATTGCGGGTGATTTTCCAGCGTGTCGACGGACAGGCCGATGACCTTCACGTTGCGCCTGTCGAATTCGCCCTTGAGGTGCGCCACCTGCCCGAGCTCGGTGGTGCAGACCGGCGTGAAATTCTTGGGATGGGAAAACAGGATGCCCCACGAATCCCCAAGCCATTCATGGAAGCGCACCGGGCCTTCCGTGGTCTGGGCGGTGAAATCGGGAACCACGTCCCCCAAGCGAAGCGACATCACGGCTCTCCTAATTTACAAATAAACAACGTTATTATATTTATTGTACGCTTACATTAGGAGAGATGTGAAGACGCCCGAGCCTTTCAGCCTGCGGCGCGTTCGCGCAGCGTTTCGTAGAAGGCGATGTCGTCGCTCAGCAGCGCGCGCAGGCGCCCGGTCAGCGCCGGGTCGCACCGCAGGTCTTCCACGGCGCGCGCATAGTCCGGGGTCGTATTGGTGTTTTCACGGCCCAGGTGCAAGGTCACGCCGAGCGCTTTTTCGAGGCGGGCCATGTCCTGCGCGGCCGTTTCGTAAAAGCCGATGAAATCAAAAGACGCCATGTCCACGTCGCGGAAGAAAAGGCCGGTGTAGAAAGAGCGAATGCTCGGCAAATGCGCGAAATCTTCCAGGGAGAGATCTTGTTCGTACACGTAGTCGCGCACCGGATTCTGCCCCTGCCCGCCATCGCGCCGCCAGAAATGATAATGGGAGATGAGGCGGGTCAGCGGGTCGCGCAGGAACGTCGCCCGCATGCGCGCCGGCAAGGTGCGGTATTTGTTGGGGTGGAAATGGCCGTGGACGATCCGGTAGGGAAAGCGCGTCCAATCCGCCGCCGCCCAGCGGGCGAAAAAGCGATCCGGGTCGATATTCATGGCGGAGGCGGGGTTTGCGACGCCGTCGGCATAATCCGCGAACACCGCCGCCTCGCCATAGGTGCGTTGAAGGGCGAGCCGCAGCGACGTGCCCGCGCATTTCGGGACATGAACCGAAACCAGTTCGACGCCGGCCATGTTCCTCTCCAACGCGGCGGGCCTCCCGGATGAACGCTCCGTGTCGCCCGAGCGGCCTATTCGGCCGCCGCCATGTCCCCCGCCAGGGCCTTGCGGATCAGCGCGCGGGTCTCGGGAATGCCGTAGATCTCCACGAACGAACCGAAGCGCGGCCCCTTCTCCAGCCCCAGCAGCACCTGATAGAGCGTGTTGAACCATTGCACCGAGACCCCCGGCCGCTCGGGCGTCGCGCCCTTGGCTTTCAGGTCCTGATAGCGCGCAATGGGGCGCGCGACATCGTAGAGCGCGGTCTGGATGTCGTCGGCGGTGGCGCCCGCGGGCAGCGCGGCGAGCGCGGCGTCCAGGGTGCCGAGCGCTTCGCGCTCCACCGCGTCCGGCGCGCGATAGACCTTGTTCGGCTTCACGAAGCTGTGGAAATACTTCACCGCATAGCCCACCAGCTCGTCGAGCTTGGGGTGGGTCTGTGCCGAGACGCCGGGAACGTGGCGGTTCAGGAAGCCCCACAACACCGCCGCATCCTCGGTATTGGAGGCCGAGGCGAGGTTCAGCAGCATGGTGAAGGACACCGGCATGTCCAGAAGCGGCGGCTCGCCCGAATGGATATGCCACACCGGATTGCCCAGCCGGTTCTTCCAATCCTGGGTGGGATAACGGCCGAGGAAGCTGAAATATTCGTCCACCGCCTTCGGGATCACGTCGAAATGCAGCTTCTTCGCCGAGCGCGGCGACTGGAACATGTAGAGCGCGAGGCTCTCCGGGCTGGCATAGGTCAGCCATTCGTCGATGGTGAGGCCGTTGCCCTTGGACTTGGAGATCTTCTGGCCGTTCTCGTCGAGGAACAGCTCGTAGACATAATGCTCGGGCGCCGTGCCGCCGAGGATTTCGCAGATCTTGTCATAGACCGGCGCATTGGTCTGGTGGTCCTTGCCGAACATCTCGAAATCGACGCCAAGCGCGGCCCAGCGCGCGCCGAAATCCGGCTTCCACTGCAATTTCACATGGCCGCCGGTGACCGGAACGGTCTTGTCCACCCCGTCCTCGTCGGTGAAGGTGATGGTGCCGGCCTTGGCGTCCACGGCCTTGAGCGGCACATAGAGCACCCGCCCGCTGGTGGGCGAAATCGGCAGGAACGGGCTGTAGGTGGCCTGCCGCTCCTCGCCGAGCGTCGGCAGCATCACCGCCATGATGGCGTCGTACTTCTCCGCCGCGCGCAGCAGCACCGCGTCCAGCTTGCCGGACTTGTAATAGTCGGTGGCGCTGGCGAATTCGTAATCGAAGCCGAACGTGTCGAGGAAGCGCCGCAGCATGGTGTTGTTGTGGTCGCCGAAGCTCGCATAATCCCCGCCGAACGGATTGGGCACGGAGGTCAGCGGCATCTGGAGATAGGGCTCCAGCGCGGCGCGGTCCGGCACGTTTTCCGGAATCTTGCGCATGCCGTCCATGTCGTCGGAGAAGCACAAGAGGCGGGTCTTGATCTTGTCCTCGGTGAGCACGCGGAAGGCGTGGCGCACCATGGTGGTGCGCGCCACTTCGCCGAAGGTGCCGATGTGCGGCAGCCCCGAGGGGCCGTAGCCGGTCTCGAACAGCACCTCGTCCTTGGGCCGGCGTTTCAGCCGCGCGACGATCTTGCGCGCTTCCTCGAACGGCCAGGCGGTCGCGGTCTCGGCGAACGCATGCAGTTCGGCGGCAAGGGTATCGGTCGGGGCGGGCGCCAGGCTCATGACGTGTCTCCGGTGGGCGCGCAGTGCGGGAAGGCGCGGACACTAGTGCGCGACGCCGCCGGAGGGAAGCACGGATGTTGCCCGAGGACCGCCCGGGATCACAGGGCCGGAATGAAATCCCCCCGCACGATGAGCAGGCGGCGCACCATCCGCTCCCCCTCGCCCGGCGGCGTGGTGAAGGCCATCACCTTCACGCCCGGCTTCAGCTCGGATGCGGTGGCGCCGGGCTCGAAGCGGACCAGCGAGGTCTCCGGCGTCACCAGCACCTTCTTTTCCGCGGAGCCGTATTTAAGGGTCAGCGTGTCGCCGTCCTTGGAGGTCACCTGCTGGGTCACGGCGGCATTGGTCATGGTGGTGCCGGGCCGGTCCCAGGGGCGCGAGCCCTCCCCCACGCCGCGCTGTTCCGGCGGGAAGACATGGATCGAGACCGCGCGATCCACGCCGTCGGGCGCGGGCACCGAGACCACCCCCACATAGGCGTCGGGCTTGATGTCCGCGAGCGTGATCTTGTTGACCCCGGTGAATACGGTGGCCTCGGCGAGGGTCAGCTTGGTCGCGCCGTCCTTGGTGTCGAGCGTCAGGTCGCGGCCCTCCACGGCGAGGATCGAGCCGCGTACGATCGACAGCGGCGGCTGCTGGGCCGCCGCCGGAACGGCGAGCAGCGCGAGCACGAGGGAGACGGCGGGCAGGATGGGAAGGCCGGGCATGCGACCCTGAAGGCGTCGGAACATGAAGATCTCCATGACCCATGAAACATGCGGCGCATGTGAAGCCCGTTCCGCGCCGGATGCATTACACGCTCGCGTCAACGCCCCTTGGGGAAGGCGCAGGCCGGTTTGCCGAAGGCGCGGGCTTGACGCGCGCGGCGGCGCGCAGGACCGTCCGCTTTCAGAGCGTGACGGGGGAGGAAAACTCATGTTCGGGCTGAGCTGGAGCGAGATCCAATTGTTCCTGATCCGGGTCTATGTGGGCCTCGATTTCATCCCGCATTTTTCCGAGAAGCTGTTCGAGGGTCCCGGCCCGCGCGGCGAGGACATCGCCGCCTTCCAGCACATGGGCGTGCCGGCGCCGGCGGTCATGGTGCTCCTGGCCGGCCTGTGCGAGCTCGCCGCCTTCTTCGGCCTGACCTTCGGCTTCTGGACCCGCCTCGCCGGGCTCGGCACCGCGCTCTATCTGATCATCGCGCTCGCCCTGGGCGGCCATTTCCAGAACGGCTTCCTGTGGGTGAATGCCGGCGGCGGGTGGGAGTTCGCGGCCTTCTGGGCGTTCGTCTGCGCCAGCTTCGTGCTCACCGGCGGCGGCCCGCTCTCGCTCGATGCCGTCGTGCGCCGCCTGCCGGGCGTGCCGCCCCTGCTCCGGCGCCTCTCGGCCTAGGATCGGCCGACCCTCGCCGCAGCGGCTAGTAAAGTCCCACCGGGAACCAGCGCAGATAGAGATCGGTATAGATACCCTTCTCCCAGAGCCGCTGGAGCGCATAGTCGATGGCGCGGCGCACCTGGTCGTTGCCGGGCTTCACCGCCACCGCCAGCCCGTCGCCGAAATAGCGGCTCTCGGTGAACGGCCCGCCGGTGAAGGCGCAGCAGCCCTGCGAGGAGGAGCCGTTCAGCCACAGCGCGAGGCTGATGGCGTCGCCGAACAGCAGGTCCACCTTGCCGGTGCGCAACGCCTCGCGGGCCGCCTGGGCATCGGGATAGGGGCGGATCGCCGCCTCGTTGAAGAACGCCCGCAGATAGGCTTCGTGCGCCGTGCCGGCGACGACGGCCACGCTCTTGTTGGCCACCTGCTCCGGCGTCGCCTCGGCGAGGCCCTGCCCCTTGCGCGCGACGAAGCGGGCCGGCGTGCCGAGATAGCGCTCGGTGAAATCCGCGCGCTGGCGGCTCGCGGCGGTCGCGGCGAGCCCGGCGATGGCGGCATCCGCTTTATTCTGGTCGAGGCCATCCAGCAGCGTGTCGAACGGCACCGCCTGGATGGTGCAGGAAATGGCGAGTTCCGCGCAGATGGCGCGCGCGAGATCCACGTGGAATCCCATCAAGGCCCCGTCGGAGGACAGGAAATTGAAGGGCGGATAATCGTCCGTGGTCAGGAAGCGCAGGTTGCCCGGCAGGCGCGAGGCATCGGGGCGCTCCACCCGCCGCTCGGGATTCCAGAAGCTGGGCACCAGCGCGCCCGCCCGCGCCGAGGGGACCACGGAAGGGGACGCCGAAGGGGGCGCCGAGGGGGCCGCAGGAGGGGGCGCGGTCTGCGCGCGCACCGGCGCGGCGGGCCACAGCAGCGCTGCCAGCAGGAACACGACGCCCAAAATATCACAGGTTGCAGCGGCTGGCCCTTGCTTCTGTTTCATCGTACCGTTCTGCCAGTTGCAGGGGGCTGCGGGGGGAACTCTGGGTGGGCAAGGACGCGCGACGCCACATGGCCCGTGCGCATGATACGCATGCGCGTGACGGATTTGCGCCGGGATGGCCGCGGACGCAAGAGGGGGCGCATCACCGCCCGATGGATCGGGCGGCAGGTCCGGAGCCGGCGGAGCAAGCGCCGGACGCGCCCGCGCCTCCCCGCGCGGCACCTCCCGCCCCCCACGGGCGCAGGGTCGAGGCCCCCGGCGAGGCCCGCCTGCCAGCCGAACTCGCCGCATTGCGCGGCCTGCTGCCCGAGGCGACGCTCGCCGCCGCGCTGGCGCGCGCCCGCCATCTCGGCGTCGGCGGGGACGAGGTGCTGATCGCCGCCGGCCTGATCGATCCCGAGGCTGCCAGCGCGGCCCTTGCCGCCCATCTCGGCCTGCCGCGCGCGGTGCTGCCGCGCCGCCTGCCGCTCGATGCGGACGGCGCACGCGGGGCGCTGCGCACCGGCATGCTGGCGCAGCAGGACCCCCTGCGGGGCACCCTCTTCACCTTGTGCCCGCGCGGGCATGGCGCCCGTCGGCTGGCGCGCGCGGTGGCGCAGGACCCCGGCCTTGCCGCACGCACATCGGTTCTCGCGCCCGAGCGCCTGCGCGCCTATCTCGCCCGGCACGCGGGGCCGGCGCTGACCCGGCAGGCCGCCTTCGACCTGCGCCGGCGCATGCCGCGCTTTTCCGCTGCCCTGATCTCACCGATGCGCATCCTCGCGGGGCCGCTGCTGCTCCTGGCCGCGCTGTTCGGAACCGGCCTTCTCGCCACGCCGCAGGCGACGCTGCTGGTCGTGCAGGCGGTGCTTTCCCTGCTGTTCCTCGGCGCGATCGCCCTGCGCCTCGCCGCCTGCTTCATCACGCCCGAGCCGGACGGCCCGTGCCGGCTCGGCGACCACCATCTGCCGATCTATACCGTGATGGTGCCGCTCTATCGCGAAGCGGCGGTGCTGCCGCGGCTCGTTGCCGCCCTGACGGCGCTGGAGTATCCGCCCGAGAAGCTGGACATCAAGCTGGTGGTGGAGGAGGACGACCGGCAGACGCGCGAAGCGCTGCACCGCCTGGCGCTGCCGGCGCGGTTCGAAATCATCCCGGTGCCCGCCATCGGCCCGCGCACCAAGCCCAAGGCGCTGAACGCCGCCCTGCCGTTCGCGCGCGGGCAATTCCTGGTGGTCTATGATGCCGAGGACATTCCCGAGCCGGGGCAATTGCGCGCCGCGTTGGCCGCGTTCCAGAAGGGCGGGCCGCGCCTCGCCTGCGTCCAGGCGCGCCTCGCCATCGACAATGGCGGGGACAGCTGGATCAGCCGGCAGTTCGCGCTGGAATATGCCGCGCAGTTCGATGTCATCCTGCCCGCCGTCGCGGCGTTCGGCCTGCCCCTGCCGCTCGGCGGCACCTCGAACCATTTTCGCCGCAGCGTGCTCGAAGGGGTCGGGGCGTGGGACCCGTTCAACGTGACGGAAGATGCCGATCTCGGCCTGCGCCTCGCGCGCAAGGGCTGGCGCACCGAGGTGATCGCCTCCACCACCCTTGAGGAGGCGCCGGCGCATGTGCGCACCTGGCTGCGGCAGCGCACGCGCTGGATGAAAGGGTGGGCGCAGACGCTGCTGGTGCACGGGCGCGATCCGCGCCGCCTGCTGCGCGAGCTGGGTGCGGGCCAGACGGCGGGGGCGAGCCTTCTGCTCGCCTTTCCCTTCGTCGCGGCGCTGCTGCACCCCTTGTGCGTGGCGGTGCTGGGCTGGGATCTCGCGCGCGGTGCCCTCGGCGGCACGGTGTCCGGCCTGTCGGACCTGCTGATCTCCGCCCTCAGCTACACCAATCTCGCGTTCGGCTATGGCGGGGCGGCGGTGCTGGCGCTCTGCGGGGCGCGGCGGCGCGGCCTGTTGCGCAGCCTCTGGGTTCTGCCCCTGCTGCCGCTCTATTGGCTGATGCTGTCCCTCGCCACTCTGCTGGCGCTGGCGGAGCTGATCCGCGCGCCGCACCAATGGAACAAGACCGAGCACGGCCTTTCCACCCGCCCGCCCGCGCGGCCCGCGCCGGCCGGCCCCCGCGCGCCTCAGATCAAAGGAAGCGCCGCAGATCGGCCGCCGCCTCGGCCGGCGACCGCTTGAGATTGAACGGGGCGACGAACGCCCCGGTCTTGTCCATCAGATAGACCACGGCGGTATGGTCCATGGTGTAGTCGCCGCCCTCGAGCGGCACCTTCTTGGAATAGACGCGATAGCCGCGCTTCACCGCATCCACCTGCTCGGGCGTGCCGGTGAGGCCCTTGAGCTGGGGGGAGAAGCTGGACAGATAGGATTTCATCACCTCCGGCGAATCCCGTTCCGGGTCCACCGTGATGAAATAGGCCTGGAGCTTGTCCCCATCCGGCCCCAGCGCGGCGAACACCTCGGACATCTCGAACAAGGCGGTCGGGCACACGTCCGGGCAATGGGTGAAGCCGAAGAAGATCAGCGAGGGCTTGCCCTTCAGCGCGTCCTGCGTCACCGCCGCGCCGGTCTGGTCCACGAGCTGGAACGGCCCGCCGATGGTGGCGACGGCCGCCACCGGATTTTGCTGCTGCGCCGGCAGCAGGGCGGTGGTCACGGCCACCAGGATCGCTGCGCCCGCGAGGAAGCTCGCGAACAGGACGAAGATCTTGGTGCGGGGGGACATGACGACCTCGTTTCAGGCCCGGCGGGCGCGCGCGGGCAAGGCCGGTGCGCACGGGCGGAAAGGATAAGGCGCGGCGAGATGGCGCCCGCCGTGATTAGACGCGCCCGCAAACACGGTCCATCGGACCGATGGGCGCAGGACCGCCCCGCGCGGCGGATACGGGCCCGATGGCGCTGGGCACGGAACCCGCTTTGCGCGCCGAACACCGCCCTGCGCGCCGGTGCGCGGCCGGGGCGCCCTCACAGGCAGGTGCCGAAGCCGTTGGTGAGCATATCGAGGAAAACCGCCGGCCCGTGCACGACCCAGAGCAGGCCCGCCCCGGCGAGCAGGGCCGCCGCGACCATCGCCATGGCCGCGAGCGCCAGCGATTGCCCGGCGAATGCCGAAGCGGCCGGCGCAGGCGCGTATCCCGGCGCTGCTGCCGCCCAGTCGGTGCCGCTTGCTCCCTCGCGCATCCCCGTCATGGCAAAACCGTCCCTGTCCCGGCATGGCTGCCGGAGCCAGATAAGCCTACAGCGCAGACGGCCCCGCGCCAAGGCGAGCAATGTCAAAGGTTTGTGTGTGCGCCCGCCGGCGCGGCCCCGCCCGGTCGCACCGTTGACGCACCGGACCGGCCCGCCTAGTTTGGCGGCATGTCTTTTTCGGAGAGCAAGAACCGGCGTGCCGGTGCGGCGATGCTGCGAATTCTCCGCCCGGTCGATCTCATCGGCCGGGCACGATAACGCGCATCCTGCTTCTTCTTCCTTCTTCGGAACCGACTTCCATGACCTCCCCCTGCTGCGCGCCGGCCGGCGACGCGACCTATCGCCTCGTGCTCGAGGCCGAACCCGAGTCCAACGTGCTCCTGCGCCTCCTCGAACCCTTCGTGATCCACAACGTGCTGCCCGATCATCTCGACGTGGCGCGGCTGGAGGACGGCATCAGCGTGGAACTGCTGTTCCGCGCGCCGGAGGCCGTGGCCGAACGGCTGGAGGCCCGCATGCAGGCCATGGTCGGCGTGCGCGACGCCCTGTGCGAACGCGCCGTGCCCCTCGCCCAGCGGCGCGCCGCCGGCGTCGCGGCCTGACGGACCGGGCATGGGCAGCATCATCGCCGATATCGCCGTCGTCATCCTGCCGGTGTTCGGCATCGTGGCGATGGGATTTGCCGCCGCGAAGACCCGGCTGATATCGGACAAGGCCTCCGACGGCCTGGCCGAATATGTGTTCGGCCTGTCGGTGCCGATCCTGATCTTCAAGACGCTGAGCGAATCCAAGATGCCGGATGCTCAGCCGTGGGGCTATTGGATCGCCTATTTCACCGGCGCCTTCGTCGCGTTCGGCATCGCCATGCTGGTGGCGCGCTACGTGTTCCACCGCAGCCATACGGAGGCGGTGATCCACGGATTTTCCGCCGGCCAGGCCAATACGGTCTTTCTCGGCGTGCCGCTGATCCTCAAGGCCTATGGCGAGGAAGGCGCGGTGCCGCTGTTCCTGCTGATCGCGATCCACCTGCCGATCATGCTGGTGGCGGCGACCGTGCTGGTGGAAGGCGGCTCCGGCCTCTCCTGGGCGACGGGCAAGCGGCTCGTGCGCACGCTCGCCTTCAATCCCATCCTGATCGGCATCTATGCCGGCGGGCTCGGCCGGGTGCTGGGCATCCAGACCACCGGCGTCATCAAGCAGATCCTCGATCTCGTGGCCGCCTCCGCCTCGCCCTGCGCCTTGATCTCGCTCGGGCTGGCGCTGAACCGCTACGGCATCTCCGGGGATCTCGGGCCGAGCACCTTCATCTCCTTCATGAAGCTGATCATCCATCCCCTGCTGGTCTATCTGCTCACCCTGGTGCTGCCCATGCCGCCGGTCTGGGCGGGGGTGGCGGTGCTGTTCGCGGCGATGCCGTGCGGCATCAACGCCTATCTGCTGGCCCAGCGCTATGGGATCGGGGTGCATACCAGCGCGAGCGCGGTCTCGCTGTCCACCGTGCTCGGCCTGTTCACCATCGCCCTGTGGCTCTATGTGCTCGGCGTCGGCTGAAGGCGGCGCGGTGTAGCGAGAGCGGCGCCGGCGCGAGCGCGGGCTTGGGGTTCAGGCTTGGGTTTCGGGGGCGGTATCGGCCGCCCGGCCGCCTCGCCGAAATTCATGCGAGGAGCTTCGCCCGAAATCGCGGCTTGGTCCACGAAACAGGCGCGGAGGCGGGCCACCAAACCGCAGTTCGTCTACGCCAAGCCATTGTTTCACGTGAAACATTTTTAGGAAACGCGGGCATGGGCGCGGTTTTTCCTGCACGTTTCGGCTAGGCAGAAAGGCCGAGCCGCCGCCGGATGTCGACCGGCCCCTCGCCCGCCTGCCGCAGATGATCCAGGCTCGCCGCCCCCTCGCTTTTCGAGAGCTTGCGGCCGTCCGCCCCCAGCACCAGGCGATGGTGATGATAGACCGGCGCCGGCAGCCCCAATAATTCCTGCAACACCCGGTGCACCGCGGTCGCCGCGAACAGGTCGCGCCCGCGGATCACATGGGTGATGGCCTGCGCCGCATCGTCCAGCACCACGGCGAGGTGATAGCTCGCCGGCACATCCTTGCGCGCCACCACCACATCGCCCCAGGCGGCCGGGTCCGCCGCCTGAAGAACCGGCGGGTCGCGCGGCGTTTCGCGGGCCTCGCTCCAGGCCAGCGGCGCGCCGATCCGCGCCAGGGCGGCGGCCATGTCCAGCCGCAGCACGAACGGGGCCCCCTCGGCGCGCAGGCGCGCACGCGCGGCGGCAGTCATGGAATCGCGCGCGAAGGGATAGAGCGGCGCCCCATCCGGATCGCGCGGCCAGGGGCCTTCGGCTTCCTTCTGCGCCACCGCCTGGGCGATCTGGGCCCGGCTTTCGAACGTGGGATAGAGCAGCCCGTCGCGCTCCAGCCGGTCGAGCGCCTCGGCATAGAAGGCGAGATGCTCCGATTGCCGGCGGGGCGGGGCGGCCGGGAGAATGCCGAGCCAGTCCAGATCCGCGCGGATCGCCCGCTCGAAGGCCGGGCGGGATCGGGTGGCGTCGATGTCCTCGATGCGCAACAGGAAATCGCCGCCCGCTTCCGCCGCCGCCTCGGCATTGAGGAAGGCGGACAGGGCATGGCCGAGATGCAGGCGGCCATTGGGACTGGGGGCGAAACGGCAGGTAAACCGCATGGAAGAAGCGAACCGCAGGGAAGAGGCGAAGCGCAGGGGAGCGGCAGGACATCCAGGAAAGGATATATGCCGCAGGACTGCGGTCCTGTCGCGTCCCATGAACACGGGCCGGCGATGCCCGGCGCCCGCGCTGGCCAAACGGGCAGGGCGATGATTTCATCCCGCCCGCCCCGCGGCAGGCGGATGGCTTGAGGACCAAGGCGCCATGACAGACCGCTCCCCCGCCCCCCTCGCGGCATCGCCCCTGGAGCCGCGCCTTGAGCGGCAGGCGGATTTCGACCAGGCCCTCGACCGGCTTCTGGCCCTGGACCCGCGCCTTGCCCCATTGGTGGATTTCGCCGGCCGCCCGGCCCTGCGCCGGCGCGCCCCGGGGTTCGCGGGGATGATGGCGATCGTGGTGGCGCAGCAATTGTCGGTCGCCGCCGCCCGCTCCATCTCGGCACGCCTCGATCTCCTGTTCGGCGGGCCGGCAACCCCCGACGCGCTGCTCGCGGCAACGCCCGAGCAGCTGCGGGCCGCCGGGCTTTCCGCGCCGAAGATCCGCACCCTCACCGGCATCGCCCGCGACCTCGTGTCCGGCGCGGTGGATCTCCATGCGGTGGCGCATATGGAGGCGGACGCGGCAGCCGCCTATCTCACCAAGCTGCCCGGCATCGGCCTGTGGAGCGCGGACATCTATCTCCTGTTCTGCCTCGGGCGCGCCGATGCGTTCCCGCACGGCGACCTCGCCCTGCAGGTGGCCGCGGGCGAAGCCTTCGACTTGCCCGGCCGCGCCTCGGCCCTGGGTCTATGGGCGATCGCCGAGGATTGGCGGCCCTATCGCGGCGTGGCGGCGCAGGTGCTCTGGGCCTATTATGGCGCCAAGCGCGCCCGCGCCGGCGTGCCCACCTGAGACTTTCCACCCTAGGCTTCCCACCCGGGACGTCCCACCCGAGGCTCCCCGCCCATGCCCGTCCTGGACAGCCCCCGCCTGCCGCCCCGTTCGGGCGGCGCGCCCGATTCGCTGGTCATCCTGCTGCACGGCTACGGCGCCGACGGGCGGGACCTGATCGACCTCGGCAGCGCCTGGGCGGAGCTGCTGCCGGACACCGCCTTCGTCTCGCCCCACGCGCCCGACCCCTGCGAGGGCGCGCCCATGGGCCGGCAATGGTTTCCGCTCGGCGACATGGACCCGCACGACATGGTGCGCGGCGTGGCGCATGCCGCCCCGGGCCTGCATCGCCTGATCCAAAGCGAATTGCAGCGCGCCCGCCTGCCCGCGAGCCGGCTCGCGCTGGTGGGCTTCAGCCAGGGCTGCATGATGGCGCTCTCGGTGGCCCTCGCCATGCCGCAGCCGCCCGCCGCCGTGGTGGGCTATTCCGGCCTGTGGGTTGGCGCGCCCGATGCAGCCGCCGGCGGCATCGCGCCGCCGATCCTGCTGCTGCACGGCACCGACGACACATTGATTCCCGCCCAGGCCCTGTTCCAATCGGCCTACGGGCTCGCGGGCGCGGGCATTCCGGTCGAGTGGCATCTCAGCCATGGCCTTGGCCATGGGATCGACGACAGCGGCCTTGCCCAGGGCGGACTGTTCCTCGCCCAGCGGCTCGCCGCCGGCTGAGACGATGCACCGGACGGCTTCACAAGAATGACACGGAGAATATAGAGTATCGCGGCGCACCGGGCAGGCTTGGTTTGATTCGGTGCCATGGAGGGCGAGGAGTTCGATCCTTGACCGCTGCGTTACCATCTGGGGCTTGGCCGGCACTGGTGCTCAATGCGGACTACCGTCCGCTGAGCTACTATCCCCTGTCTGTCTGGTGCTGGCAGGATGCCATCAAGGCGGTGTTCCTCGACCGCGTGAACATCGTCGAATATTACGACAAGGCGGTGCGAAGTCCGGGCATAGAGATCCGGCTTCCGAGCGTGCTGTCGTTACGCACCTTCGTAAAGCCCGCCCGGCACCCGGCTTTCACCCGCTTCAACGTTTTCCTGCGCGACCGCTTCACCTGCCAATATTGCGGCTCGCGCGACGATCTCACCTTCGATCACCTCATTCCGCGCTCCCGTGGCGGCCAGACGACCTGGGACAATGTGGTGACGGCGTGCTCGCCGTGTAATCTGCGCAAGGGCAGCGACATGCCGGCGCATTCGGGCATGTGGCCCCATCAGGTGCCGTTCCAACCCACGGTGCACGACCTGCACCAGAACGGCCGCCACTTCCCGCCCAATTATCTGCACGAGAGCTGGCTCGACTATCTCTATTGGGACACCGAACTGGAGCCGTAGGCTCCGGCCTCAGGCCGCGATGGCGCGCCGCGCCGGGCCCCTGCCGCGCAGGCCGATCAGCGCGACGCCGGCAAGCCCGAGGGCGATCAGCGCGTTCCATCCGGCCATGGAGATGCCCATCAGGCGCCAGGCCGCCTCGTCGCAGCGGGGCACATGGGCGGTCTTGAGGGCGGACATAATGTCGCTGACCACCAGGGGGGTGCCCGAGGTGCAGGCGGTCGGCCCCTGCCAGAAGCGCCATTCCACCCCGGCGTGAAAGATGGCGATTCCCGCGTCCACCAGCATCAGCAGCGCCAGCACCGCAAGCCCGGCCCGCGCGAGCCCGGCGCATCCGCGATGCGCGGCATAGGCCGACAGCAGGCCGATGGGTATCGCTGCGTAATAGGGCAGGCGCTGGTCGAGGCACAGGGGACACGGGGCAAGTCCCACCACCAGCTGGAAATACCAGGCCGCGGCCAGGGCCGCCGCCGCGCCGGCGGATACCACCAGGCAGGCCGTGATCGGCGCGCGCAGATCGATCAAATGCGTGGTCCTCATGTCTGCGGGCGGTCGCGAAGACCGCCGGCGCGAAGCCTTGCAACGGCGCGCGCCGGCGGCGCAAGTCACAAGCAAGGCATTGGTGTCGTTGACTTACATTAGTACAGCTACAATCTATAATGGTGGCAATTCGCGGCGCGATCCGCTATTGAGATTGATCAGCGCCTTCCGGAGCCTTGTACCGCTGTCGTTAAGGCCACATGTTTCATTGAAGAGTGCAGAACCGCAGATGTCCGACATGTCCCGCTTCAGAGCCAGCCTCATGAGCCCTGCCGTCGCCCCTCGCGGCGCGGTGGAGGACGGTGACGCGGTGCTGCCGGTGGCCCAGTTGCGGGATATCTCATCCACGCGTCGCACCGGATGCCCGTTCCATGACGTGCGCGAGATGCTGCGCGAGGTGGGCCTGCGGCCGACCCGGCAGCGCCTCGCCCTCGGCTGGCTGCTGTTCGCCAAGGGCGACCGCCACGTGACGGCGGAAATGCTGCACGAAGAAGCCATCCGCGCCCGCTTCCCGGTTTCCCTCGCCACCGTCTACAACACCTTGCACCAGTTCACCGAAGTGGACCTGCTGCGCGAGGTGGCGGTGGACGGCTCCAAGACCTATTTCGACACCAATGCCTCGGACCATTACCACTTCTATGTGGAAGGCCATAACGAGCTGGTGGATATTCCCACGGCCCATGTGGGCGTCGACCGCCTGCCCGAGCCGCCGGAAGGCTTCGAGGTTGCCCGCGTGGACGTGGTCGTGCGCCTGCGCCGCAAGGCCCTCGGCAAGAGCTGAGCGCTCCGGCCCAAGCGCCAAGGGTGATGTGAGCCCAAGGGGTGAACCCGAGGGGTCGCGTGCCCCGGGCCGAGCGTTCCGGTATCCCGCCTGATGAAACCCGGCTTGAAATCATAGCCCCCGCCCGCGCGGGGGCTTTTTCGTGCGAGACGGGCGCCTCGGCGGACGGGAGCCGGCCGCAGGCGGGCTCACTCCACCTTTTCGTCCGGATAGACGCCCCACAGATTGCCCTGCTCGATGAAGCCGTCGAAGCCGGGGCCCGTGATGCGGCACCATTTCCCGTCGCAGGATTTCACGGTGGCGAGGACTCGCGGCTCCAGCTGCGCGGTCGCCCGCGCATTGGCGTCCGCGCTCGCGCGCAGCACCGCCGTGCCGCTCTTCAGCCAGGGCGACACCAGGGCCGTGCGGCGACCCGAGAGCATGGAGTGATAGACCCAGCCCTCCGAGCCATCCACGTCGCGGATGCGGCGCCAGGTCTCGAATTCGGCGGTGATTTCCACCGGCAGGCCGGCGCGCGAGAAGATCCAGGACACGTCCTGATCCTTGTTCGGCCCGGTGCGCACATTCACCTTGTCGGCCTTCAGCGAGACAAAACGCGGCACCGGCAGGCCGCTTCCGGCATCGTCCGCCGCATGGGCCGCACCGCCGAGGAAGGAGGTGGCCGCCAACACCAGCAGGAGAGCCATCGCGCGTGCCGGAAGAGACTGACGTTTGCTCGCCTGCATGATCCGCTGATCCTCTCCGCTCAGTGAAATCGCGTGCCTGAAGTGCGCCTGCACCCGCACATCGTCAAGGGTCGCCGCGCGCATACCCTTTGTGTTTCCTCGTCTGTCTGCTAGACGGGACGAGAAGGGTTAAAAAACCGGGAACGGGGAAGATTATGGCGCGTCGCAAACCCCTCGTTGTCGTCACGCGGAAGCTGCCTGACACGGTCGAGACGCGGATGCGCGAACTGTTTGACGCGCGTCTGAACGTCGATGACGTGCCCATGGATCATGCCGCTCTGGTGGAGGCCGTGCGCACCGCGGACGTGCTCGTGCCCACCGTGACCGACAAGATCGATTCGGCCGTGATGTCGCAGGCGGGCGAGAATCTCCGCCTCATCGCCAGCTTCTCCAACGGCGTCGATCACATCGATGTGGCAAGCGCCCTGGCGCGGGGCATCACCGTCACCAACACCCCCGGCGTCCTCACCGAGGACACCGCCGACATGACCATGGCGCTCATTCTCGCCGTGCCGCGCCGGCTGGCCGAGGGCGCGCAGATCATCACCTCGGACCCCGAGGAATGGAACGGCTGGGCGCCCACCTGGATGCTCGGCCGGCGGATCTGGGGCAAGCGCCTCGGCATCGTCGGCATGGGCCGCATTGGCCAGGCTGTGGCGCGCCGCGCCAAGGCGTTCGGCTTGCAGATTCATTATCACAACCGCCGCCACCTGCCCGCCGCCACGGAAGAGGCGCTGGAAGCGACCTATTGGGACAGCCTGGACCAGATGCTGGCCCGCATGGACATCGTCTCGGTCAATTGCCCGCACACGCCGGCCACCTATCACCTGCTCTCGGCCCGCCGCCTCAAGCTGCTGAAGCCCGACGCCTATGTGGTGAACACGGCGCGCGGCGAGGTGATCGACGAAAACGCCTTGACCCGCATGCTGGAAGCCGGCGAAATCGCCGGCGCGGGCCTCGACGTGTTCGAGCATGAGCCGGCGGTGAACCCCAAGCTCGTCAAGCTCGCCCGCCAGGGCAAGGTGGTGCTGCTGCCGCACATGGGTTCGGCGACCCTGGAAGGCCGCATCGACATGGGCGAGAAGGTCATCGTCAACATCAAGACCTTCATGGACGGCCACCGCCCGCCGGACCGCGTGCTGCCCTCCATGCTGTGAGGAGTGGCTGCGCGCGGCGCTTTTGGCCCGCTCGTTATCGCTTGGACTTCCCCCTCCCCAGCCCTCCCCCGCAAGCGGGAGAGGGAGCAGATGGCATGGCCACGCGTTGAGTTGACGCCTGGCGGGTCCTTGATGATGGCGCCGCTTATCCCCTGCCCGATCCGGTCAGAGCCGCGATCTCTCTCTCCCGCTTGCGGGGGAGGTTGAGGAGAGGGATTTCGTGGCGGCAAGATCAAGACGGACCGGATTCCGGAATAACCGCCCCCTCACGCCGCCTTCACGTGCTCCGACAGATCGGTGATGCGCGTTCCCGTGCCGGTGAGCGGGTTTTCCGGGTCATAGGCATAGCTCAGAGTCTCGAAGCGCATGGAGCGGGCGTCGATCATCAGCAGCTTGCCCACCAGCCCCTCGCCGAAGCCGACGATGGCGCGGATCACCTCCAGGGCCGCGAGCGAACCGGCCAGCCCGGCCAGGGCGCCGAGCACGCCGGCTTCCGCGCAGGGCGCGACCGTGCCGGGCGGCGGCGGCTCGGGGAACAGGCAGCGATAGGTCGGGTTCGGCGTGCCGTCCGGCCCGGTCTCATGGGCGCGGAGGGTCGTGAGCGTCGCATCGAAAGTGCCGAGCGCCGCCGTCACCAGCGGCTTGCCCGCCAAGACGCAGGCGTCCGAGACCAGATAGCGGGTGGCGAAATTGTCCGAGCCGTCCACCACCACGTCCACGTCGCGAATCAGATCGAGCGCGTTGCCGGCGTCGAGCCGCCCCTGATGCAGCACCATTTCCACATGGGGGTTGAGAGCGGCCACCGCATCGCGCGCGCTCTCCACCTTGGGGCGGCCGATATCCTGCGTGCGGTGGATCACCTGTCGCTGAAGGTTGGAGAGCGAGACCTCGTCGTCGTCCACCAGCACCAGCGTGCCCACGCCCGCCGCCGCCAGATACAGCAGCACCGGCGCGCCGAGCCCGCCCGCGCCCACCACCAGAACCCGCGCGGCCTTCAGCTTCTGCTGGCCCGGCCCGCCCACGTCGTGCAGCACGATGTGGCGGGCGTAGCGCTCGATCTCGTCCGTGGAAAACGCCATTCACCTGTCCCTCGTCCCGCCGGCCTCATCCATAGATAGGAGATCGGGCGCGCATGCCCAGTGCGGGCCGGCCCCGTTCAGCGCGCCGAGGCCGCCCGCGGCGTTTCGGCGGCCGCGAGGCCTTCGCTGAGCGCATAGCCATAGAGCACGAGGCACGGTCCCTGGGCGCCGGCCTCGATGGCGGCATCCACGGCCGCCGAAAGCCCGCCGAGCGACGCGTGCACCACCCGTTCGTCTGGCCGGGTCGCGGAAAACACCGCGAGGGCGGGAACGGCGAGATCCGTGCCGGCGCCGGCAAGCTTTTCCACCAGTTCCGGCAAGGTCCGGCGCGGCATGTAGACCACGGTGGTCGCGGCGGCGTCGGAGAGAGCCTTGAAATCGAGATCCTTCGGCAGCTTGCCGTCGCGCGCATGGGCGGTGACGAATTGCAGGCGCCGCGCATGGTCGCGATGGGTGAGCGAAGTGGTCAGCCGGCTCGCAACGCCCTGCGCGGAGGAGATGCCGGGCACCACTTCCACCGGAATGCCGGCGAGGCGGCAGGCGGTGATTTCCTCGCCCGCGCGGCCGAAGATCATGGGGTCGCCGCCCTTCAGGCGCACCACGCGGCGGCCTTCCTTCGCCAGCGACACCATCAGCGCATTGATGTCGTCCTGCTTGCAGGAGGGGCGATAGCCGGTCTTGCCCACCAGCATCTTCTTGGCCTCGCGCCGCGCGAAATCCAGCACCTGCGGCGAGACCAGGTCGTCATAGAGCACCACTTCCGCGGATTGCAGCACCCGCACCGCCTTCAAGGTCAGCAGTTCGGGATCGCCCGGCCCCGCGCCCACAAGCACCACCGATCCCGTGTCGGGCGCGGCGCGCGCGCTTTCGGCGTCGGCCAGCAGGGCCGCACGATCCTGCTCGCCCGGCGGCTGGTCGGGCGCGAACAAAGCGCGGGCGGAAAACTGCTCCCAGAACCGGCGACGGCCGTGAAAGCTGAGGCCGAGGGCGGAAACCGTCCCGCGCCAGGATTGCGCCGCCTGCGCCCAGGCCTTGAAACCCGGCGGCAAGAGCGCCTCGATCTTGGCCCGCACCGCCTGCCCGAACACGGGCGCGGCGCCGTCGGTGGAGATTCCCACAACCAGGGGCGAGCGATTGACGATGGCGCCGAAGGCGAAATCGCAGAAGGCCGGCTTGTCCACGACGTTCACCGGCACGCCGGCGGCACGCGCAGCGGCGGCGAAGCGTTCCGCCTCCGCCTCATCCTCGGCGTCGGCAATGGCGAGGGCCGCGCCGGCAAGATCCGCCTCGGTCCAGGGGCGCTCCACCAGGATGATCGGGCCATCGGGCGCGGATTGGGCGAGCGCGCGCATCTCCTCGGAAGGCGCCGCGGCGATCACTTCCACATGGGCCCCGGCGGCGGAGAGCAGCTCGGCCTTCCACACCGCGGGCTCGGTGCCGCCCGCCACCACGACGCGCTTGCCGGCGAGGGCGAAGAACACCGGCAGCCGCGCCAGCTTGTCCATGCGGGCACCGCCGCGCTCGCGGGGCGCGCGGCCGGAGAGGGATGGCTTGTCGGCAGGCCCAGAGGCCATGGGTTTGGAACTCCGTCGGGTTGGAAACCTGCGGCGCTGAACCTGCGGGCTGCGGCCGTTCGGTCTGCCAGTCTGTGCCCATCGCCCGGTTTTGCCAAGCGCGGCGCCTGGGTGCGTTATGAACCAAGCCCGGACCGCATTCAACGCAAAGAATGTGGTTTTATCATTTCAACATTCAAATAGCGTTGAAAATCAGTGCGCCTCTTCCCAATTGGCGGCGGCATGGGCCTCCACCTTCAGCGGCACGGCAAGCGCGACCGCCGGCAGCGACGCCTGCTCCATCACGTGCTTGACCACGGGCAGCGTCGCCTGCGCCTCCGCTTCCGGCACCTCGAACACCAGTTCGTCGTGCACCTGAAGCAGCATCTGCGCGGAAAGGCCCGCCTGCTTCAGCGCCGGCTCCATGCGCACCATGGCGCGGCGGATGATGTCCGCCGCCGTCCCCTGGAGGCGGGCATTGATGGCGGCGCGCTCGTTGAAGGCGCGGATCGAGGGGTTGGACGCCGCGATATCGGGATAATGGCAGCGCCGGCCGAACAAAGTCTCCACATAGCCGTGCTCGCGGCAGAAGGCTTTCGTCTCGTCCATATAGGCGCGGATGCCGGGAAAGCGCTCGAAATAGCGGCGGATATAGAGCCCCGCTTCCTCGCGCCCGATGCCGAGCTGGTTGGCGAGGCCGAACGCCGAGATGCCGTAGATGATGCCGAAATTGATCGCCTTGGCGCGACGCCGCACCTCGGCGGGCATGCCCTCCACCGGCACGCCGAACATTTCCGACGCCGTCATGGCATGGATGTCCAGCCCCTCCTGGAACGCCTCGCGCAGGCGCGGGATATCCGCGATCTCGGCCAGCAGCCGCAGTTCGATCTGCGAATAATCGGCGGAAACCAGCAGCCGGCCCGGCTCGGCCACGAAGGCGCGGCGGATGCGGCGGCCTTCCTCGGTGCGGATCGGGATGTTCTGCAGGTTCGGCTCGGAGGAGGAGAGCCGCCCGGTGGTGGTGGCCGCGAGCGCATAGGAGGTGTGGACGCGCTTCGTGCGCGCATTCACATAATTGGGCAAGGCGTCGGTATAGGTGGAGCGCAGCTTGGCAAGCTGGCGCCAGTCCAGGATCTTCTGCGGCAGGGTGTGGCCGGCCTCCGCCAGTTCCTCCAGCACATTGGCCTTGGTGGACCACGCCCCGGTCGGCGTCTTGGTGGCGCCGGGCAGGCCGAGGCGGCCGAACAAGACGTCGCCGATCTGCTTGGGCGAGCCGATGTTCAGCCGCTCGCCGCCGAGAATCTCCGCGATCTCGTCCTCGATCCGCGCCGCGCCCTGGGCGAACTCGCTGGACAGGCGGCCAAGGATCGGCCGGTCGATGGCGATGCCGCGCCCTTCCATGCGCACCAGCACGGGGATCAGTGGCCGCTCCAGTGTCTCGTAGACCGTGCTCATACCATCGGCCACGAGGCGCGGCTTGAACACGCGCCACAGGCGCAGGGTCACGTCGGCGTCTTCCGCCGCATAGAAGGTGGCCGGCTCCAGCGCGACCCGGTCGAACGTCACCTGCCCCTTGCCCTTGCCGGCGACCTCGGCGAACGCGATGGGGGTGTGGCCGAGGTGGCGCACCGAGAGATCGTCCATGCCGTGGTTGCCCTTGCCGGCATCCAGCGCATAGGACATGCACATGGTGCAGTCGAACGGCGCGACGGCGATGCCATGGCGGGCCAGCACGGCGACGTCATATTTGGCATTGTGCGCGATCTTCAGCGTGCCGCGGTCTTCCAGCATCCCCTTCAGGGCGGCGAGCGCCTCCTGGAACGGGATCTGGCCCGGCAGCAATCCTTCCTCGAACAGGCCGTCGCCCGCCCCGCGATGGGCCAGCGGAATATAGCAGGCCTCGTTGGGCGACAGCGCCAGCGACACGCCCACGAGGTCGGCCGCCTGCGGGTCCACCGAGGTGGTCTCGGTATCGAAGGCGACGAAGCCCAGATCGATGGCGCGGGCACACCACGCCTGGAGTTCGGCCAGATCCGTGAGCATGCGATAGCGGCTGCGATCCACCTTGGTGGAGCGCGCCTCCTGCACCCGCGCCGCCACCAGGTCGGCCGGGTTGAGCACGCTCGGCCGGCCGTTGGTGGCGCCGTTCGCGGCGGCGGAGGCCGCGGAGGCCGGCGCGGGCGCGAGGACGGGGGTCGCGGCGCCGTCCTCCTCCGCGCCGAACAGCCCGCCCGTGGTGCTCGGCGCCAAGGCCGGATCGGCCTCGATCGCGCCCGCGTCGACGCCGAACGCCTCGGCGGCGCGGCGCGTGATGGTGGTGAATTCCATGGCCTTCAGGAAGGCGATGAGGCGCTTGCCGTCCGGCTGCTCCAGCACCAGGTCGGACAGCGGCACCTCCACCGGCACGGCGCAATCCAGCGTCACCAATTGCTTGGAGATGCGGGCCTTCTCCACATTCTCCGGGTTCAGCAGCGATTCCCGGCGCTTCACCTGCTTGATCTCGCCGGCCCGCGCCAGCAGGCTTTCGAGGTCGCCATATTCCTGGATCAGGGTCGCGGCGGTCTTGATGCCGATGCCGGGCACGCCGGGGACATTATCGGTGGAATCGCCCGCCAGCGCCTGGACGTCGGTCACCTTCTCCGGCGGCACGCCGAAATATTCGATCACCTCGCCGAGGCCGATGCGCCGCTCTGGCCGGGCGCCGCGCCCGCCCGCTTCGCCCGAGGCCGGGTCGTACATGCCGATCCGATCGCCCACCACCTGCATCAGGTCCTTGTCGGCGGAGACGATCAGCACATCGGCGCCGGCGGCGGCGGCCTGCCTGGCATAGGTGGCGATCAGATCGTCCGCCTCGAAGCGCGCCATCTCCACCGGAATCAGGCCGAACGCGCGCACCGCCTCGCGCATCAGCGGGAACTGGGGAATCAGTTCCGGTGGCGGCTCGGAGCGGTTGGCCTTGTAGGCGGGATAGATCTCGCGCCGGAACGAGTCTTCGCTCTTGTCGAAGATGATGGCGAGGTGCGTGGGCTTGATGCCCATGGCGCCCTCGCGGATGAATTGGAACAGCTTGGTGCAGAACAGACGCACCGCCCCCGTCGGCAGCCGGTCGGAGCGGAAATTATACTTCCGGTCCTGGTTGATCGACTGGAAATAGGCCCGGAAGACGAAGGACGATCCATCCACCAGGAAGACGTGATCGCCGGGTTTGAGCGGGCTGGGAGCGTGTGACATCCGGGCATCCAATGGCAAGGCGCGCACGATGCCCGAGCGCCTCTCCCTCGACAACCCTCCCGGCCCCTCCGGCGGCCGCATCGGCCAGCGGAGTCAGATCGCCGCGAGCGGCTTTTCCAGCACGGCGAGCACGCGCGGCAATTCGTGCCCGCGCTTCAGGATCAGCCCGGTCTGCGACACCACGCAATAGGCGCCCTGCTTGCGCGCGAGCTTGGGGTCCTTCTCGATGCGGTACAGCGGCACGTCGAGCGAGCGGCGGAAGACCGAGAACACCGCCTTGTCCTTCAGAAAGTCGATTGCATAGTCGCGCCATTCGCCGGCGGCGACCATGCGGCCGTAGAGATCGAGGATGCGGTCCAGTTCCCGCCGGTCGAAGGTGACGCGGGCGGGAGGGACGAGGGGCGTCGGCGCAGGCGCGCGGGCGGGGCGTATGGGTTCAACGATTCCCATCGGACCTCCAAGGTGCGAACGGCCCATGATCGCCGTCATCGCCGCTCGGTTCAAGGGGATTGAATAGCCGGCTGGAGGGGCGGAAACACGATCACGGGGTCGTCAACGTCCATCACAGTCTCGCCGGAATTCGGCCCTGCCCTCGACAAGCGGGGGGAGCAAATTCACAAACGTAGCAGGGCCGGTTCGCAGTTGCTCCGGTCTATCCCAGCCCCCCAGCCCCCCGGGGTGACAGGCGAACCGGCCACTGCTACGCATCCTTCAAGTTTCTAACTTTCAAGGGCCGCGCAAGCGGCCTTTTTTATTGCCCGCACGCAGGACGCCGGGCAACGCAGATTGAGCCGCGACGTTCGCACGCGCAGCGTCAGTTGCGTAAGCTCAGGTTATTTAAGGTCGATCTTCGCGGCGCCGAGGATCGGGCCCGGGGCCTGGAACGTGCCGCGCTGCACCAGCACGGCCGCGCCATCCACGCCCTCGTTCCAGAATTCGCTGAGCGGCACCGAAAAGTGCGTCGGCCCGCCGGTCCAATTGCCCAGCTTCACCCAGGCGCGCACCACGTTCGTATAAGTGACGTTCTTGCCCTGGTTCTCGCCCCGGCCGATGGCGACCGTATGGGAGCTGAGGATGGGGCAGAGCCAGACTTCGGCGGCATTCGGCACATGGCCGGGATTGGCCGGGTCCGTCCCCTCGGCCACGTCCACCACCAGATTCTCGCCGGAACGCCGCAGGGCCACCGGCACCAACAGGGTGGAGCCCGCATCATGGGCGCGCAGAACCGCCTTCTCGACCGCCGCCTTGTCGCTGCCCTTGGCGGGGGCGACCCCGTCCACCACCATCTGCGGGGTATAGATCATCCGGTCGCCGCGCTGTTCGGCATAGGCCCGCTGGCGCACCGAATGGCCGTGCTTGGCGAGGGTGTCCTTCCAGCCGACATAATCCCAATAATCCACCGCGAGCGTCAGGGCGATCACCTGGGGATCGGCGGCGAGCTCCGAGAGCAGCGCATCGGCCGGCGGGCAGGAGGCGCAGCCCTGGCTGGTGAACAATTCGAGCACCGCCTTGGGCGCGGCGGCGGCGGCCGGGGTCTGCTGCGCACCCGCGTCTCCCGCCGTGAGCGCGCAGGCCAGCGCGATCATGCCGAAGAGGGAGAGGCGGAGCGAAAAGCGGCTCGTCAATGCACCGGCACCTGCTAATGGCGAAGTCTTGATGGCACACGCTTAGGCGCGCCCCGTCCTTGATGCCAGTCAATTCGCGGTGAGAGCGGCGGGGCCGGCCGTCCGCCCGCGCCCCCCGTCGCAAGCCCCCAGGACAGGGCCGGACCACAAGGCCGCAAGACAAGGCCCGACCACAAGCTCCGTGCGTAAGCCCGGCCCGGCAAACGAAAGCCGCCCGCGCGGGTGCGCGGGCGGCTGTCTTCGCTGTCCCGATCCTCCGTCCCGATCCTGCCGGGCGCCGCGGCTCGCCGAAGCCTGGGCTCCAGCGTCCGCGACCGCGCGCCCTCAGGCCGCGAGGTGGCGCAGCACGTAGGGCAGGATGCCGCCGGAGCGGAAATAATCCAGCTCGTCCAGCGTATCGATGCGGCAGATCAGTTCCACATCGGCGACGCGGCCGTCGGCATAGGCGATGGTGAGGGTCATCTTCTGGCGGGGCTTCAGATCCCCTTCCAGGCCGCGCAGGGTGATCAGCTCGTCGCCCTTCAGGCCCAGCGTCTGCCAGGAGGTGCCCTCTTCGAACACCAGCGGCACGATGCCCATGCCCACCAGGTTCGAGCGGTGGATGCGCTCGAAGGACTGGGCGATCACGGCGCGGATGCCGAGCAGCTTGGTGCCCTTGGCCGCCCAGTCGCGCGAAGAGCCGGTGCCGTATTCCTTGCCGGCGAACACCACCAGCGGAACGCCCTCGGCCTTGTAGAGCATGGCCGCGTCATAGATTGGCAGCTGGGCGCCGTCCGGCTGGTGCAGGGTCACGCCGCCTTCCACGCCGGGCACCATCTGGTTCTTGATGCGGATGTTGGCGAAGGTGCCGCGCATCATCACTTCGTGGTTGCCGCGGCGGGTGCCGTACTGGTTGAAGTCCACCGGGCGCACCTGGTGTTCCACCAGATACACGCCCGCCGGGCTGGACACCTTGATGGAGCCGGCCGGGGAGATGTGGTCGGTGGTGATGCTGTCCAGGAACAGGCCGAGGATGCGGGCATCCACGATGTCCTTCACCGGCTCGGGGGTCGGGGTGATGCCGACGAAATAGGGCGGGTTCTGCACATAGGTGGAACCGTCTTCCCAGGCATAGGTCTGGCCGGTGGGAATGGCGATCTTCTGCCAGTGGGCGTCGCCCTTGAAGACGTCGGAATATTTTTCCTTGAACATCTTCTTGGTCACGTTCTCGCGGATGTACTGGGCGATCTCCTTGTTGGAGGGCCAGATGTCCTTGAGATAGACCGGCTTGCCGTCCTTGTCCTCGCCCAGCGGCTCGGTGTCGAGATCCACCTGGAGCGAGCCCGCGAGGGCATAGGCCACCACCAGCGGGGGCGAGGCGAGATAGTTCGCCTTCACGTCCGGGTTCACGCGGCCTTCAAAGTTACGATTGCCCGAGAGCACGGCGGCGGCGACCAGATCGGCGCTGTTGATGGCGGCGGAAATCGCCTCCGGCAGCGGACCGGAATTGCCGATGCAGGTGGTGCAGCCGAAGCCGACCAGATTGAAGCCGAGCTTGTCCAGGTCTTCCTGGAGGCCGCTCTTGTCGAGATACTCGGCGACCACCTGCGAGCCCGGCGCCAGCGAGGTCTTCACCCAGGGCTTCGACTTCAGGCCCTTCTTCACCGCGTTGCGGGCCAGCAGGCCGGCGCCGATCAGCACGCTCGGGTTGGAGGTATTGGTGCAGGAGGTGATGGCGGCGATCACCACGTCGCCATGGCCGACGGTGAAGTTGGCGCCTTCCACGTCCACGCGCTTGGCGGCTTCGCCGGGCTTCTTGAACTCGCCCTCAAGGGCGGTGAGGAAGCCGGCCTTGGCATCGCTCAGCAGCACGCGGTCCTGCGGGCGCTTGGGGCCGGCGATGGAGGGCAGCACGGTGTCGAGATCGAGTTCCAGCGTGTCGGTGAACACGGGATCCAGCGTGTTCTTGTTGCGCCACATGCCCTGGGCCTTGGAATAGGCTTCCACCAGTTCCACGCGGCTTTCCTTGCGGCCGGTCTCTTCCAGATAATCGATGGTCTCGCGGTCCACCGGGAAGAAGCCGCAGGTGGCGCCATATTCCGGCGCCATGTTGGCGATGGTGGCGCGGTCGGCGAGGGAGAGATGCTCCAGGCCGGGGCCGAAGAATTCCACGAACTTGCCCACGACGCCCTTCTTGCGGAGCATCTGGGTGACGGTCAGCACGAGGTCGGTGGCGGTGATGCCTTCCTTCAGCTTGCCGTCCAGCTTGAAGCCGATCACTTCGGGGATCAGCATGGAGATGGGCTGGCCGAGCATGGCGGCTTCCGCCTCGATGCCGCCCACGCCCCAGCCCAGCACGCCGAGGCCGTTGACCATGGTGGTATGGCTGTCGGTGCCCACCAGCGTGTCGGGATAGGCGACCGTGACGGTCTTGCCGTTCAGCTCTTCCTTGCGGGTCCACACGGTCTGGGCGAGATATTCCAGGTTCACCTGGTGGCAGATGCCGGTGCCGGGGGGAACGACGCGGAAATTGTCGAACGCGCTCTGGCCCCATTTCAGGAAGCGGTAGCGCTCCTGGTTCTGCTTGTATTCCTCATCCACGTTCTTCTTCAGCGCATTGTCGGTGCCGAAGAAATTGACGATCACCGAATGGTCGATGACGAGGTCCACGGGAACCAGCGGGTTGATCTTGGCCGGGTCGCCGCCCAGCGTCACCATGGCGTCGCGCATGGCGGCGAGATCCACCACGGCGGGCACGCCGGTGAAATCCTGCATCAGCACGCGCGCGGGGCGATAGGCGATTTCCTTCTCGGCCTTGCCGCGCGAGGTCAGCCAGTCGGCGATCGAGATCACGTCTTCCTTCGTGACCGAGCGGCCGTCTTCGTAGCGCAGCAGGTTTTCCAGCAGCACCTTCATGGAGAAAGGCAGGCGGGAGATGCCGGGGAGCCCGTTCTTCTCGGCCGCTTCAAGGCTGTAGTAGGTGTATTCCTTGTCATCCACCGTCAAGGTGGTGCGGCACTGGAAGCTGTCGAGGGAAGAAGAAGTCACGGCGCGTTTTCTCCGGTTCGATGATCGACCGACGCGACACGCCCGGATGACCGGGCTAAGGAGGTGCCGGGCCACCTAGGGGTGCGGTTCAGCCGCTTTATAGAGCGATTTCAAACGGCGGTCATGCGATAAGAACGTTCAATGTGCGATGCATCTGAAATTCACCCGCAGGGTCCCGCCCCGCACGCTGGGGAAACCCCCGCCGCGGTCCTGAAGGCCCGGGGCCTCGCCTGCCAAAGAGGCGTGCGGCTGCTGTTCGACAAGCTCGACTTTGAGCTAAGGGCGGGGCATGCCCTGGTGGTAGTGGGGCGCAATGGCGCCGGCAAATCCTCCCTTCTGCGCATCGTCGCCGGCCTCCTGGCCGCGACATCCGGCCGCGTCACCTTGACCGAGGGCGCAGCGGAGCGGCCTTACACGGAAGAGATGCACTATCTGGGCCATGACGATGCGCTGAAGGCCGCCTTGAGCGTTGCCGACAATCTTTCCTTCTGGCGCACCATGCTCGGCGCGACCGGCCTGCCGGTGGCGGATGCGCTTGAGGAAGTGGGGCTCGGGGGGCTCGGCCGCCTGCCCGCCGCCGTCCTCTCCGCCGGGCAGAAGCGCCGCCTCGCCATCGCGCGCCTGCTGGTCTCGCGCCGCCGCCTGTGGATTCTCGACGAGCCGACCACGGCGCTCGACGCGGCCGCGCAGGCGCGCTTCGCCGCCCTCGGCCGCGATCATCTCGATTCGGGCGGCCTGATTCTCGCCGCCACCCATGCGCCGCTGGACCTCGGGCCGCGCGTCGGCACGCTGCGATTGGGCGCCGCGACATGATGGCGGCCTTCTTCGCGCTGGTGCGCCGCGACATGACGCTAGCCCTGCGCTCCGGCGGCGGGGCCGGGCTTGGCGTCGTGTTCTTCCTCTCCGTCGTGACCATCGTGCCGTTCGCGGTCGGGCCGGACATGGTGCTGCTGGCGCGGATCGGCCCGGCGATCCTGTGGATCGGCGCGCTGCTGGCCAGCCTCATCGGCCTGGAGCGCCTGTTCGCGGCGGACGTGGAGGATGGCTCGCTGGACGCCCTCACCCATTCCGCCTTGCCGCTGGAACTGGTCGCGGCCGCCAAGGGCCTCGCCCATTGGATCGCCACCGGCCTGCCGCTGGTGGTGGCGGCGCCGGTGCTGGCGCTCATGCTCAATCTGGAGCCGACCGCCATCGGCGCGGTGGCCCTGACCCTGCTGGTGGGAACGCCGGCCGTGACCTCTCTCGGCCTGATCGGCGCGGCGTTCGCGGGCGCGTTCCGCCGGGGCGGGCTCTTGATCGCGGTCCTGGTGCTGCCTCTGGCGATCCCGGTGCTGATCTTCGCGGTCTCGGCGACCGGGGCCGCTGTGACCGGGCCGGTGCCGTTCGGCACGCCGTTCCGCATCCTGCTCGGGCTCGCCTTGTTCGCGCTGGTGCTCGGCCCGGTCGCGGCGGCGGCGGCCCTGCGCACCGCGCGCGGGTGAACCGGCCGCCGGGCGACACGACAGCGTCATGCGCTGAAGGGATCGTGATGCGGCGCAGCGACGGCCGGTTGCGTTACTCCGGCAACCCCAGCATCGAAGGGACCTCAATCATGCGCGTGCCCCTCACCGCCCCGGCAGACCTCTCCCAAGAGCAGCGCCCGCTCTATGACGACATGCGCGCCGGCATCGAGACCAGCTTCAAGGGCTTCAAGGCGATCGCCGACGATGGCGCGCTGATCGGCCCGTGGAACCCATGGCTGCGCTATCCCAAGTTCGGCGGCCCGGTGTGGGAGCTGACCAAGGCCATGTCCTCCAGCCCCACCTTGCCGAAGCCGGTGCGCGAGGTGGCGATCCTGGTCACGGGCGCGCATTTCCATTCGGCGTACGAGCTTTACGCCCATATCCTGGTGGCCGAGGCGCGCGGCCTGCCGGACGAGAAGATCGCCACCATCGTCGCCGGCCAGCGCCCGGTGGACCTCACCCGCGAGGAGGCCGTGACCTATGACGTCGCCTCCGCCCTGGTGCGCGGGAGCACCCTGCCGGAGCTAGTGTACCGCCAGGCGGTGGACACGTTCGGCGACTATGCCGCCGCCGAACTGATCTATCTGGTCGGGCTCTATTGCCTGGTCTCGGTCATTCTCAACGGCTTCGACGTGCCGGTGCCGGACGGCGCCTGACGCGCCGCATCGGAAAGCCGGGACGGCCGGGCGTGCTCATTCCGCCGCACCCCGTTTCACACAATCGCGCATCGGGGGCGCTCCCCTGCCGTCGCGAGATGGTCTAGAACGCCAGCCATGGCGCTTCTCGACTTCGCCAATCCGACCCGCTTCCTCTCCCTCTCCGCCCGGCTCATTCCCTGGACGGCGGGGGCGGCGGCGCTCGCCCTGGCGCTCGGCTTCACCCTCGCCTTCCTCGCCCCGCCGGACTACCAGCAGGGCGAGACGGTGCGGATCATGTATATCCACGTGCCGTTCGCATGGCTCTCCATGTTCGGCTATTCCATGCTGGCGGCCTCCTCCCTCGGCATATTGGTCTGGCGCCATCCGCTGGCGGACGTGGCGCACAAGGCCGCGGCGCCCATCGGCGCCACCTTCACCTTCCTCTGCCTGCTCACCGGCGCCCTGTGGGGGCGGCCCATGTGGGGCACCTATTGGGTGTGGGACGCCCGCCTCACCTCGGTGCTGGTGCTGTTCCTGCTCTATCTCGGCCTGATGGCCCTGCGCGCCGCCATCGACGAGCCCAACCGCGCCGGACGGGCGGCGGCGGTGCTCACCCTGGTCGGCTTCATCAACGTGCCGATCGTCAAATTCTCCGTGGATTGGTGGAACACGCTGCACCAACCGGCCTCGGTGTTCCGCATGGGCGGCTCCACCATCGACGGCAGCCTGCTCTGGCCGCTGCTCACCTGTGCCCTCGGCTTCACCCTGCTGTTCCTGACCCTGCACATGATCGCCATGCGCACCGAGATCCTGCGCCGGCGCGTCCAGGTGCTGGAAGCCCGCGCGGCGGCGGAGGCCACCGCCTGATGCAGCACGCCTTATTCATCTATGCCTCTTATGGCGCCGCCGGGCTCGGCCTCGGCGTGCTGACGCTGTGGCTGGTGCTCGATTATCGCGCCCAGGCCAGGGCCCTGGCGGACCTCGAGGCGCGCGGCGTGCGGCGCCGTTCGGAACGGAACCGGCCATGAGCGAAACGCCTGTCCCGACGCCGGAAGCCGCCCCGGCCGCGAAGCGCCGGCGGCCGCTGCTGGTGCTGCTGCCGGTGGTGGCATTCGGCCTGCTCGCCGCCTTGTTCCTGGTGCGCCTGTTCGCCGGCGATCCCTCGCAGATCCCCTCCGCCCTGGTGGGCCGACCGGCCCCCACCCTCGCTTTGCCGCCGCTGCCGGGCCTGGTGGCCGATGGCGTCCCGGTCCCGGGGATCGATGGCACCCAGTTCAAGGGGAAGGTCACGCTGGTGAATGTGTGGGCATCCTGGTGCGCGCCCTGCCGGGAGGAGCATCCGCTCCTGATGGGCCTCGCCAAGGACGCGCGCCTGCGCGTGATCGGCATCAATTACAAGGATGCGCCCGACAACGCCCGGCGCTTTCTCGGCCAGTATGGCCTGCCGTTCGCGGCGGTCGGGGTCGATCCCAACGGGCGTGTGGCCATCGAATGGGGGGTGTACGGCGTCCCCGAAACCTTCCTGGTGGGGCCGGACGGGGCCATCGCCCACAAATTCGTCGGCCCGCTCAGCGAGGAGACGGTGCGCTCCACCCTGCTGCCGCTGGTGGCGAAGCTCTCCGGCACGTCGAACTGAGCCGGGCGGTCAGTCCTTCGGTTCGCTCTTGTCCTCGCAGCGCGCCATCAGCGGCGCCTGGGCGAAGGCGAACAGGAAGGTCAGCGGCAGATAGCCGAAGGTTTTGAAATTCACCCAGGTGTCGGTGGAAAAATTGCGCCACACCACCTCGTTCAGCACCGCCATCACCAGGAAGAACAGGCCCCAGCGCAAGGTCAGGATGCGCCAGCCCTGGTCGGTGAGGCGCACCATGCCGTCCAGCACATAAGGCAGCAGCGGCTTGCGCAGCAGGAGGCCGCCCAGCAGGAGAACGCCGAACAGCGCGTTCACCATGGTCGGCTTCATCTTGATGAAATGGTCATCCTGCAACACCAGGGTCAGGGTGCCGAACACCATCACCACCACGGCCGACACCAGGGGCATCACCGCGATGCGGCGCGCCAGCACCCACATGGCGGCGAGGGCGGCAAGCGTCGCCACCATGAACACGCCGGTGGCCACATAGATGCCGCCATAGGCATTGCCGATGAAGAACAGCACCAGCGGACCGAGTTCCAGGGCGAGCTTGAGGCCCGGCTTCATCTTGGGGTGAACGGCGGTTTCGGCTGCGGCGCTTTCGGTCATCTGATCCTCTTTTCGGCCCCCTTTTGCCGAGCCCGCGCGGCGCAATCAAGGCCGGTGGCGGATTTCGCATCTAGCTCAGCCCCGCAGGCCGAGGCAGGAGACGATTTCCGGACCTTCCGAGACGACCCGCCCCTCCAGGCGCGCCGCGAGCCGCCGCACGCCGGTGGAGGGCTTGCCCGCATCGCGCCGATGGGGATTGGGGAGCATCACCGCCAGCAAGGCCGCCTGCTCCGACGTCAGACTGGCGGTGCCCTTGCCGAACGCGCGGCGCGCCCCGGCCTCGACCCCGAATTCCCCGTCCGGCCCCCATTCGGCGATGTTGAGATAGATTTCCATCAGCCGCCTTTTGCTCAGCACAAGGTCGAGCCACAGCGCGAGCGGCAGTTCCATCGCCTTGCGCACGAACGAGCGGCCGGGCCACAGGAACAGGTTCTTCGCCACCTGCATGGGAATGGTGGAAGCGCCGCGCGCCTCCTCGATCTCGTCGTCGGCGCGGGCGATGGCGGCCTGGATCTCCGTGATGTCCACGCCCCAGTGCCGGCAGAAGCGCGCATCCTCCGAGGCGATCACGGTGCGCGGCAGGATCGGCGCCATGTCCGCGATCGGGGTCCAGAGGCGTTCGACCCTCTGCCCGGTCAGCCAGCGGCCCAGCATCAGCGTGGAAACGGGGTTGATCACATTGTAGAGCACCGACAGGACGAGCGGGACGAGGGCCAGCACCAGGACGAGGATCACGAACCGCCTGAACAGGGACATGGCCGCTCCGCGGGCGAGAGAAGATCGTAAGGGAAGTGCGAAGGTCGAGCTTCGGTTCCGCAGGCGGCTTGACCGCCCGCTCTGGTTGGGGCACCGGGAGGAGCGCGTCAACCGCGCTTCCCCGACGCGCTCCAGCCCGAAGGCCCGCCCGGTGTCCCTGTCCCTCCCCGCCCGCCTCGAAGCCGCGGCCGCCCTCACCGAGGCGCGGCTGGACCGCGCCCTCGCCGATTCTCCGCTGCCGGGGGAGCGGCTGCGCCCGCAGCGCCTGATGCAGGCGATCCGCCACGGCAGCCTGGACGGCGGCAAGCGCCTGCGCCCGTTCCTGGTGCTGGAGACCGCCGCCCTGTTCGGCCTTGCCCCGGAAGCCGCGGTGACGGCGGCGGCGGCGGTGGAATGCGTGCACTGCTATTCCCTGGTCCATGACGATCTTCCGGCCATGGACAATGACGTGTTGCGGCGCGGGCGGCCGACCGTCCACATCGCTTATGACGAGGCGACCGCGATCCTCGCCGGCGATGCGCTGCTCACCCTCGCCTTCGACCTGCTGGCGGGCGCGGACGCCCACCCCGACGCCGGCGTGCGCATCGCGCTTGTGTCCGCCCTGGCGCGGGCGGCGGGCATGGGCGGAATGGTGGGCGGGCAGATGCTCGACCTCGCCGCCGAGGGCCGGTTCGCCGACGGCACGCCGCTCGCCCTGTCCATGGAAGAGATTCGCGATCTCCAGGCCATGAAGACCGGCGCGCTGCTCGCGGTCTCGGTGGAGGCGGGCGCGCTGCTCGGCGGCGCGAGCGAGGCGGAGCGCGGCGCGCTCGCCGCCTATGGCCGGGCGCTCGGGGCGGCATTCCAGATCGCCGACGACATTCTCGACATCGAGGGCAGCACCGCCGACCTCGGCAAGACCGCCGGCAAGGATGTGACCGCCGGCAAGGCGACCCTGGTCGCAAGCCTCGGGGTGGAGGCGGCGCGCGCGCTTCTGGCCGAGCTGGTGGCCGAGGCGCAAGGCGCCCTCGCCCCCTTCGGCGCGCGCGGCGCGACCCTTTCGGAGGCGGCGCGCTTTGTCGCCGAGCGCAAGAATTGAGCGGCCGGGAACGCGCGCCCAGGCGCGCCCCGCGTGCAAGATGTGATCGCCGGGACGGCGGCGCATCCGCCCGGCCCGGTCGCGCGCGACGCCCGGCCATGCTAGCGTCCGCCGCATCGTGACACGCAGACCGCCCCCTTCCCCCATGACCCGCCGGGCTTTCATCGCCGGAGCCTCCGCCTTGGCCGCCGCGCCGTTCGGCGCCGCCCGCGCGCTCGGGCAGGTGCCGGCCTCCGGGCAGGTGGATGTGGTCATCATCGGCGCCGGGGCGGCCGGCATTTCCGCCGCCCGCAAGATCGCCGCCGCTGGGCGCAGCTATGCGCTGATCGAGGCGAGCAAGCGGGTCGGCGGGCGGGCGTTCACCGACACCAGCCTGTTCGGCGTGCCGTTCGACCGCGGCGCCCACTGGCTGCACGCCCCCGACAACAATCCGCTTGCCGATCTCGGCGCGCAGGCGGGCTTCGATCTTTATGCCGCGCCGGAAGGCGCCCGGCTCTACATCAAGGGCCGCGAAGCCTCGCAGAACGATTACGAGGATTTCGTCTCGGCCGTGCGGCGGGGCGAGCGCGCCATCGGCGCCGCCGGGGACGCCGGGCGCGACCTTGCGGCCTCGCGGGTGCTGCCCGACCTCGGCATATGGGGACCGAGCGCCGCCTTTGTCGCCGGCCCGTTCAGCTGCGCCAAGGATCTCGACCAGGTGTCGAGCGTGGATTTCTCCCGCTCCGAGGAGCGGGGCGAGGACCTGTTCTGCCGCCAGGGCTATGGCGCGCTGGTGGCCAAGATGGCCGAGGGCCTCTCGGTGCGGTTCGAGACCGCCGCCGCCAGCGTCGACATGGGCGGGCGGCTGGTGCAGGTTTCCACCAACAAGGGCACGCTCTCCGGCCGGGCGGTGATCCTCGCCGTGCCGCCCAGCCTGCTGCTGGCGGGGAAGATCCGCGTCAATCCGGGCCTGCCGCTGCGCTATCGCAGCGCGGTGGAGCGCATCACGCTCGGCGCCTACGACCATATCGCCTTCGAGCTGCCCGGCAATCCGCTGCGCCTCTCGCCCGACGAGACGGTGCATGTGAAAGCGGACAACACGCGCACTTTCGCGCTCATCGCCCGCATGGGCGGCAGCGGCCTGCACATGCTGGACGTGGGCGGCAAGTTCGCCCAGGAATTGGCCGACGGGCCGGCCAATTCCGGCGCCGCCTTCCTGAAGGAGGCGCTGACGCGCGAGTTCGGCGCCGATATCGCCGCGCGCGTCGGCAAGGTGCACCAGACCCGCTGGACCAAGGAGCCGCTGGCGCTCGGCGCCTTCTCCTGCGCTTTGCCGGGCAGCGGCAACCTGCGCCGCGCCTTCACGGAGGTGGTCAACGGCCGGCTGATGTTCGCGGGCGAACATGCCCACGAGACGCTCTGGGGCACGGTCAACGGCGCCTGGCTGTCCGGTGAGCGCGCGGCGACGCAAGCGCTGCGGGTGCTGGGCGTCATGGGCGCCGCGAGCATGTCCCAATAGGCGGCGGCATAGGCGACGGCGCCGGGTTCAGCCCTGCCGGCTACCATTCGTCCTTGCGCGGCAGACCATCGGCCAGTTCGTAATAATCCGATTTCGACCCGACAAAGATATGCCCGGCCAGCTTCCGGCCGGTCGGCCGATCGAGCGTTCCCGCGGTCACATAGGTCTCGACGCCGGGGTCCGCCCGCCAGAACAGGTTTCCCCCGCAGCGCCCGCAGAAGCCCCGCGCGACGGCGTCGGAGGAGCGAAACCAAGTGAGGGTCTCGGATGCGACGAGAGTCAGGTCCTCGCTCTTGCAGCAGGCCATGGCGGCGAAATGGCCGCTGGTGCGGGCGCATTGGGAACAATGGCAGGCGGTTGGATCAGCCAACGCGCCGTGGATCTCATAGCGCACGCCGCCGCACAAACAGCCTCCGGTCGTACGCATTTTCCGCCCTCTCTCAGAATCCCTACAAGGGTAAGGCGCACCGGGCCGGCACGGCAAGGCCCTCCAGCGCCTTCATCCCCGCGCCGGTCTGGCGCGAGGGGGAGGGCGGCGGGAGCGGACGGCGCGCCGGCTAAGGCGCGCCTTGGGCAAGCAACAGGTGACGTCGGAGCCGTTGCTCCGTCCGCTCCCGCACGGTGATTTATGGCTCGCTTCGTGCGCTGCGTGGGTTGTTCTCGCTCTCCCAACACGACCGGCCAAACGAACTCCGGTCCGGGACGCACGCTTTGGGCCTCCTCTTTGACGGGCGGAGTGCGTTAAGCCCCGACCCGCCGGACAACCGCCCCTGCACCGCACATCAGGCCGCTCCGGACGCGCCCCTCCTGGTGCAAGGCGGGGTCAGGATAGCCGGGCGGCACGAAATGTCAAGGAATTTATTCCTTGTAGGATTATTTTCCTCTTCGGAGCGGCCGAGGGGTGGGGGGTTGGCATGGAGGAGGGGTATCTTCCCATCCTCCCCTTTCCCCCTCCCCAACCCTCCCCCGCAGGCGGGAGAGGGAGAGGGAGAGGGAGAGGGAGCAATGTGGCACCGTTGCTCTCGACTTCGAAAAGCGCCCCTTCGCCCTTCGCGCCCCTCTCCCGCGTGCGGGGGAGGGTTGGGGAGGGGGCGCGCGCAAGCGCGTGCGAAAAGGGCGGCCCCATTCCGCCCCTACCCGCGCAGGCTGGCGCCGGTCTTCTTCGCCACGTCGGCGACAATCTTGCCCGCCACGGCCTCGATCTCCGCATCGGTCAGCGTGCGCTCGCGCGGCTGAAGCGTGATCTCGATGGCGACCGACTTCTTCCCCTCCTCGATGCCGACGCCCTCATAGACGTCGAACACCGAGGCGTCGGTGATCAGCTTCTTGTCCACGCCCTGGGCGGCGCGCAGGATGTCGCCGGCCGCCACCTGCCGATCCACCAGGAAGGCGAAGTCGCGCTTGACCGGCTGGAACGCGGACAGATCGAGCGGCGGCTTCACCTTGGTGGGCTTGGCCTTGGCCTCGGGCACGCGATCGAGAATGATTTCGAACGCCACCAGCGGCCCGCTCACATCCTGCGCTTCCAGCACCCGCGGGTGCAGTTCGCCGAAGGTGGCGAGCACGTTGGAGCCGAGGCGCAGGCTCGCCGAACGGCCGGGATGATACCAGGCCGGCGCATCTGTGGTGACCTGGAGGTTCGCAACCGGCGCGCCCACGGCGGCGAGCGCCGCCAGGGCGTCGGCCTTGGCGTCGAACGCGTCCACGCTCTTCGCCGCCCCCGCCCAATGGCGCCCGGCGCCCTCGGGCTTGGCGGTGGCCCGGCGAATGCCGGTGGCGGACATGCGCTGGTCCTTCGGCTGGTCGCCGGCGAACACCTGCCCCACCTCGAACAGGGCCACGTCGCCATAGCCCCGGTCCGCATTGGCCTGGGCCGAGCGGATGAGGCCCGGCAGCAGGCTCGGCCGCATGTCGGACAGTTCCGAGGCGATGGGATTGGAGAGCGCCAGTTCCGCCGCGCCGCCGCCGAACAGCTCGGCCTGCGCCTTGGAGACGAACGACCAGGTGACCGCTTCCACCATGCCGCGCGCGGCGAGCGCCCGGCGCGCCTTGCGCACGCGGAGCTGAAGCGGCGTCAGAACCGGGCGACGGGCGTCGTCGGCGCGCGGGAATTCGGTGGCGGGAACGCGGGCAAGGCCGAGGATGCGCACCACCTCTTCCACCAGGTCCGCCTTGCCCTCGATATCGGCGCGCCAGGAAGGCGGCACCACCTGCACCATCGGCGCCGTGCCGGAGACCGCGAAGCCGAGGCGCGTGAGCACCTCGCGGATTTCGTCCTCGCTCGCCTCAAGGCCCGAGAGGCGCTTCACTTCCGCGAGGGGAAAATCAATGGTGCGCGCGGTGTCCGGGATCGCTCCGGCCAGCACCATCTCGGAGGGCTCGCCGCCGCAGATGTCGAGAATGATATGGGTCGCGAGGTCCAGCCCGGGCACGGTGAAGGCGGGGTCGATGCCGCGCTCGAAGCGGAAACGCGCATCCGAATTCAGCCCCAGCTTGCGGCCGGTCTGGGCGATGTTGATGGGGTCCCAGAGCGCGCTCTCGATGACCACGTCTGTGGTGGTCTCGTCGCAGCCGCTCTCTTCCCCGCCCATCACGCCGGCGAGGCTCTCGACGCCCTTGTCGTCGGCGATTACGCACATGCTCTCGTCGAGCGCGTAGGTTTTCCCGTCCAGCGCCAGCAGGGTCTCGCCGGCCTTGGCGCGGCGCACCACGAGATCGCCCTTCACCTTGTTCAGGTCGAACACGTGCAGCGGCCGGTTGCGGTCGAAGGTGAGGAAATTCGTCACGTCCACCAGCGCGTTGATGGGCCGAAGCCCGATGGCGCGCAGCTTCTCCTGCATCCACTCGGGCGAGGGGCCGTTCTTCACGCCGCGGATCACACGGATGGCGAACGCCGGGCAGAGCGCCGGGGTGGCGCCGAAATCGAGCGCCACATTGAGCGGCGCGGGGAATTTTCCTTCCACCGGCGCGATGCGGGGGGCGAGCAGCTCGCCGAGCCCGGCGGCGGCAAGATCGCGCGCGACGCCGGATACGCCGAGGCAATCGGCGCGATTGGGGGTGACGGCGATTTCCACCACCGGATCGTTCAGCCCCAGCACCTGGGCGAACGGGGCGCCGACCGGCGCGTCCTGCGGCAATTCCATGATGCCGTCATGCTCTTCCGAAAGGCCCATCTCGCGGGCCGAGCACAGCATGCCGCGGCTTTCCACGTCGCGGATCTTGCCGATCTTCAACTCGGTGCCGGTGGCGGGAATGATCGTGCCCGGCGCCGCGAACACGGTCTTCAGGCCGGCGCGGGCGTTGGGCGCGCCACACACCACCTGGATCGGCTCGCCCTTGCCGATGGAAACGGTGCAGACCTTCAGCTTGTCGGCATTGGGATGCTTCTGCGCGGTCAGCACCTCGCCCACCACGAACGGCGCCAGCGCCTTCGCCTTGTCCTCCACGCCCTCGACCTCAAGGCCGATCAGCGACAGGCGGTCGACGATCTCCTCGAAGGAGGCCGTGGGTTCGAGATGCTCTTGGAGCCAGGAGAAGGTGAATTTCATTCTGATGCTCCGCTTCCCCCTCCCCGACCCTCCCCCGCAAGCGGGAGAGGGGGTGGAGAAGCCTGCGATGAAGGTGGATCAATGATTTTCGAAGGGTCGGCAAAGCCCTCTCCCGCGTGCGGGGGAGGGTTGGGAGGGGGCATAGTGGCGCAGGCCGCAGCGACAATGGTTTCAAGCACGCCGGGCAGATTCTGCAGCACGTCCAGATTGCTGAACCGCAGCACCCGATAGCCGCTCGCGATAAAGACGCCATCGCGCCGCGCATCGCGGGTTCGCCCGGCATCCTGATAATGCTGGCCGCCGTCCACTTCCACGATCAGCCGGGCGGACAGGCAGGCGAAATCGGCGACATAGCCGGCGAAGGGATGCTGCCGGCGAAACCGCAGGCCGTTCAAGCGGTGGGCCCGCAGTTCGAACCAGAGCATCTGCTCGGCGTCGGTGGAATTTACGCGCAGATCGCGGGCGCGGCTGCGCAGAAGGCGGCCGGTGCGCCAGCGCGGCTTGTGTTCGTCATCTCCCATGCCAGGCTCCTGCCGGAAGCGCTGCATTCCCCCTCCCAACCCTCCCCCGCACGCGGGAGAGGGCTTTTCGACCGCATGGACGGCTAAGCTCCCTCCCCCCTTGCGGGGGAGGGTTGGGGAGGGGGGTCCAGCCGTGCCGTAACTCCCAGCATCAGGGCGAAGGGCGCCATACCACCCACCCTGGCCCTCCCCCGCACGGGGGGAGGGGAATTCAAGGGGGTTCACGCGCTCAACCCGCCGGCCAGGGTCGGGAAGTCCAGCGGGCGGAAGCCGTAGTGGGAGAGCCAGCGCACGTCCGCCTCGAAGAAGGCGCGCAAATCGCTCATGCCGTATTTCAGCATGGCGATGCGGTCGATGCCCATGCCCCAGGCGAAGCCCTGGTAGACGTCCGGGTCGATGCCGCAATTGCGCAGCACATTGGGATGCACCATGCCGCAGCCCAGGATCTCCAGCCAGTCATTGCCCTCGCCGAAGCGGATCTCGCCGGGGCGCGAGCGGTCGCACTGGATGTCCACTTCCATGCTCGGCTCGGTGAAGGGGAAGAAGGACGGGCGGAAGCGCATCGTCACATTTTCCACCTCGAAGAAGGCCTTGCAGAATTCCTGCAGGATCCATTTGAGGTGGCCCATGTGGGAGCCCTTGTCGATCACCAGCCCCTCCACCTGGTGGAACATGGGGGTATGGGTCTGGTCGCTGTCGCAGCGATAGGTGCGGCCGGGGCAGATGACGCGGATCGGCGGGGTCTTGCTCATCATGGTGCGCACCTGCACCGGGGAGGTGTGGGTGCGCAGCACCTTGCGCTCGCCCTCGGCATTGGGCGGCAGGAAGAAGGTGTCGTGCATCTCGCGCGCCGGATGGCCGGCGGGGAAGTTCAGCGCGGTGAAATTATAGAAATCGGTCTCGATGTCCGGCCCTTCCGCCACCGAGAACCCCATGTCGGCGAAGATCGCGGTGAGTTCCTCGGTGACCTGGGTGATGGGATGCACGCGGCCGATCTCGGCGCGCGGCTCGCGCACCGGCAGGCTCACATCCACGCGCTCGGTGGCGAGGCGCGCTTCCAGGGCGGCGGATTTCAGCGCCTCCTTGCGGACGGCGAGCAGGCCCTGCACACGGTCGCGCAGGCCGTTGATGGCCGGCCCCATGGTCTTGCGCTCGTCCGGGCTCATGGCGCCGAGCGATTTCAGCAGCTCGGAGACGCTGCCCTTCTTGCCGAGGGCGGCGATGCGCACCGCTTCCAGCGCGGCTTCGTCGCCGGCCGCGAGAATCCCGGCGGAGACCTCACGCTCCAGGGCATCAAGGCCGGGATGATCGGTCAAAACGAGCTCGGACATGATTCAGCCATTCGTTGCATCGTCATCCCCCGGCTTGTCCCGGGGGTCCACATCGCTCCGTGACAGCAGGGCTTGCGGGAGCGGCCTGGATGGACGGGGCGCGCCCGGCCATGACGGGATGAATTCGGCGCCGGTTATAGACGCGTCGCGCGCAAAGCGAAAAGCCCCGAACGGATCTCCGCGCGGGGCTTGTCAGTCTCGGTCGGGCGGGTCGCGCCGGGATGAGCCTCAGGCCAAGGCGGCCTTGGCCTTCTCCACCAGGGCCTTGAACGCCTCGGGCTCGTGGATGGCGATATCCGAGAGCACCTTGCGGTCCACTTCGATCCCCGCCTTCGCGAGACCGTTGATAAAGCCGCCATAGGTCAGGCCGAGGTCGAGTTCGCGCACGCCGGCGTTGATGCGCTGGATCCAGAGCGCGCGGAACGTGCGCTTCTTCACCTTGCGGTCGCGGTAGGCATACTGCATCGACCGTTCGACGGCCGACTTCGCAGCGCGGATGGTATTCTTACGACGGCCATAGAAGCCCTTGGCGGCTTCAAAGACCTTCTTATGCTTGGCGTGGGAAGTTACGCCACGTTTCACGCGGGCCATGGATGATCTCCTTCAGATCGCAGTGCGTCAGCCGTTCGGCAGGAACGACTTGCGGATCACCCGTCCATCGCTCTCGCAAAGGATGGTGGTGCCGCGCTGGTTGCGGATCTGGGCATTGGTCCGCTTGATCATCCCGTGCCGCTTGCCGGCCTGGGAGGCGATAACTTTCCCGGTACCCGTCAGACGGAAGCGTTTCTTCGCTCCCGACTTGGTCTTCATCTTGGGCATTTTGCTCTCCGTGACCGCCATCCGCCGCACGTTGCCGCACGGGGCATTCAGCCTTTTGTTGATATGAGCGATAAGAACCAACACGGCAGCCCTTGTCGCCGGCCGGTTCGAAGGCCGCACTCGTTACAGGACTGTCACGCGAAACGCAAGCCGGCTCGCCTTGCAAAACCGTGCGCTGCAACACAAGTCGGCGTCCTCCAAGGCTCAAGCCGCCATTTTTGCGCCCGTTCGCTCTGCTTTGTTACCGCATTGAGGCTGGGGGCCTCGTGCCTTGCGCCCGGCGGGAATCCGGGCAGGAGATGACGATGCGGACGCCTTTGCGTGTTTCAGTCTTCACCGCCGCCCTCGCGGTGGCGGGCCTTGGGTTCAGTATGGCGCCGGCCGGCGCGCAAGTCCTGCGGCTCGGGGCCTCCCAGCCCCTGAGCGCGAAAGCGGCGAGCACCGCGGCCTTCCCCATCGAACAGGTTCAATATCGGCGCGGCTGGGGTGGCCGGCCCGGCTGGGGTGGTCGGCCCGGATGGGGCGGACGCCCCGGATGGGGCGGTCCCGGCTGGGGCGGGCGGCCCGGCTGGGCGGGACGTCCCGGATGGGGTCGGCCCGGATGGGGCGGCGGACCGGGATGGGCCGGCCGTCCCGCCTGGGGATGGAATCGTCCCGGCTGGGGTCCGGGCTGGGGCTATGCGCCGGTCTACGGGCCCGGCTGGGGCTGGGGCGGTGGATGGGGTCCGGGCTGGGGTCCCGGCTGGGGCTATGGCGGCGCGGTCGCCACCGGCGTTGTGATCGGCTCCGCGGCGGCCCTCGCCGCCAACCAGGCGCCGCCTCCGGGCACCAATTGGGTCGCCTATTGCTCCCAGCGCTATCGCTCCTACGATCCGCGCAGCGGCACCTTCCTCGGCTACGACGGGCGGCGGCATCCCTGCCCCTGAGCGGCCCCGTGCCGGGCGCATCTCCCCCGGTCCGACACGCCGCCTTCACACACGCGTGAGGGCGGCGATCTTTTCCGCCTCCGGGGCGTTTCCTTCCCAAAGGAGAAGCATCCGATGCGTAAGACTCTTTCCCTGTTCGCGGCCGCCGGCCTCACTGCGGCCCTCGCTTTTTCCGGAGCGCAGGCGCAGCCGCTGCGCCCCGCGCCGATCGGCGTCGCCCAGGACGCAGCCCCGGTCGCAGCCCCGGTCACCAACGTGCAATGGCGCGGCCCCGGCTGGGGCGGTCCCGGCTATGGGCCGGGCTGGGGCGGCCCGCGCTACGGCTACGGCTATCGCAATTGCGGCTGGGGCGGGTGCAACAACAATAACGGCGCGGCGGTCGCGGCCGGCGTGGTCGGCGGCATGATGCTGGGCGCGGCGGCGGCGAGCGCGGCCAATGCCGCCAATTCCGCTCCGCCTCCGGGCAATTGGGCGGCCTATTGCGCCTCCCGCTATCGCTCGTTCGACCCCGCGAGCGGCACCTATCTCGGCTATGACGGCCTGCGCCACCCCTGCACCTGATGCGGCAACTGCCGCACGAGATGCATGAGCCCAAAGAAAAAGCCCGGATCGAAAGATCCGGGCTCTGTTTTGGCCAGTCGTCCGTCGCCCTTCAGCGCGGCGCCAGGATCATGATCATCTGCCGGCCTTCCAGCATGGGCTCGGCCTCCACCTTGGCAATGGTGGCGACGTCGTCGCGCAGCTTCTGCAACAGCTTGTAGCCGATGTCCTGGTGCGCCATCTCACGGCCACGGAAGCGCAGGGTGACCTTCACCTTGTCGCCTTCTTCGAAGAACCGCTGCATGGAGCGCATCTTCACTTCGTAGTCGTGCGTGTCGATGCCGGGGCGCAGCTTGATTTCCTTGACCTCGACCACCTTCTGCTTCTTGCGCGCCTCGCTGGCCTTCTTCTGGTTCTGATACTTGAACCGGCCGAAATCGAGGATCTTGCAGACGGGCGGGGCGGAATTGGGCGCGATCTCCACGAGATCGAGGCCGGCTTCCTGCGCGAGCTGGAGGGCATCGCGGATTGCCACCACACCGCGGTTCTGCCCATCCTGATCGATCAGCTGCACTTCGCGGATGCGGATTTCCTCATTGACGCGCGGACCATCCTTCTCCGGCGCGACGGGTCTCATGGGGCGACGAATGGCGAAAATCTCCTCTGCCATTATATTGGATCGCGCGCGGCTTAGGGAATCGGCGCACAACTTCACAGGAAAGCGCGCAGCCAGAAGCCCCCGACCAAGAGCGGACACAGAAGATCGTGACTCTGAGGTGGGAAGTCAATAACCAACACCTCTCGAGCGGTCGTCCGGGTCATTTTTCGATCCGAAGCGCCGCGTTCTGCCACGCCCGAGAGCCACAGTTCAGCCGCCTTCCCCCGGCATGCCGGAGACAGCAGCAGGGCCGGACGCTCCGCCGGGTGCCGACCCGCCGCCTTTCCAGGACCCGATGATGACCAAAGTTGCTTCCCCCGTGGGTCGCCTCCTCCGCCGCCTGGGGCCGTGCGCGGCCGCCGCGCTGTGCCTGGGCGCCATCCTGCCCGCGGCGACCGGCGCCGCGCGGGCGGACGGGCGGCTGGACGCGAAATATTCCCTCACCGTGGGCGGCGTCGAGATCGGCCGCGCCACCCTGGTGGCCGAGGCCACCGGCACGAGCTACGAGATCGCCGCCACCGGCCGCATCACCGGCGTGCTGCGCGCGGTCTCCTCCGGCAAGGGCAGCGTCGCGGCGCGCGGCGCCATCGGTGTCGGCAAGGTGGTGCCGCAGGTGTTCGCCGTGGCCGCCGAGGCGGACGGCAAGGCCGAGGGCGTGCGCTTCGCGGTGGCGAACAACACGGTGAAGGAACTGGTGGTGGAGCCGCCGATCAAGCCCCTGCCGGATCGCGTGGAAATCACCAACGCCCATCTGACCAACATCATCGATCCCATGAGCGGCGCCTTCGTCTATGTGCCCGGCACCGTGGACATGCTCTCCGCCGCCGCCTGCGACCGCTCCATTCCGGTGTTCGACGGGCGCCAGCGCTACGACATCTCGCTGAGCTATCTGCGGGTGGAACAGGTGAAGCTCGCCAAGGGCTACAGCGGCCCCGCCGTGGTGTGCCGCGCCGCCTACACCCCCGTGGCGGGCCACCGGCCGACCCGCTACACCGTCAAATACATGCAGGAAAACAAAGAGATGTTCGTGTGGCTGGTGCCCGTCGCCGGCACCCGCCTGCTGGCCCCGTTCAAGGTCTCCATCGCCACCATGATCGGCACCGCGATCCTGGAAGCCACTGCCTTCGACACCGTGGTGAAGGAAAATACGGTTCCGGTTAACGCACCGAAGCCGCAATAGCGCAGCCACCGTTTGCCACCGGAATCGGTTACCGCGGGGCGAGTCCCACTAACCCTAGTACGGGGCAAAACGCGAACCTTTCCCGACTCTCGATTCGACCGCGATTCGTTCCACTCCCGTTCTTTTGCGCTTTTGCCGTGTTGCAGCGCAGCCCGCGTTGACTTCGCCCCATGGGCAGGTGTTCCCTGGCCGTGCGTGCGTTCGGTCACGCGAGAGGACATCATGGCTAAACGGAGCAAAGCGGGCGAATCGGAACATCTGGCGCTGCCGCGCGGCGTCAAATCCCTGGCGGAGGCGAAAGCCTGGATGGTGTCTCGCGGCATCACCGAGATCGAATGCACCGTCCCGGACCTTGCGGGCGTCGCCCGGGGCAAGATCATGCCGGCCTCCAAGTTCCTCTCCTCGCCGGTGATGAACCTGCCGCTCTCGGTCTTCTTCCAGACCATTTCCGGCGAATATCCCTCCTATGAGGGGCTGGTGGATTCCGTGATCGCGGATTCCGACCTGGTGCTGGAGCCCGATTTCTCCACCCTGTGCTCCGTGCCCTGGGCGCAGGACCCGACCGCCCAGATCATCCACAACGCCTATCATCGCGACGGACGCCCGGTGGAACTCGCTCCGCGTCAGGTGCTGAAGAACGTGCTGGCGCTCTATGCCAAGCGCGGCTGGAAGCCGGTGGTGGCGCCCGAGATCGAATTCTACCTGGTCGAGCCCAATGTGGACCCCGACTATCCCCTGAAGCCGCCCGTCGGCCGCTCGGGTCGGCCGGAGATCGGCCGCCAGTCCTATTCGATCCAGGCGGTGAACGAGTTCGACGCCCTGTTCGAGGACATCTACGATTATTCCGAGGCCCAGGGCCTGGAGATCGACACGCTGATCCACGAGGACGGCGCGGCGCAGATGGAAATCAATTTGCGCCACGGCGACCCGCTGGAACTCGCCGACCAGGTGTTCCTGTTCAAGCGCACCATCCGCGAGGCCGCGCTCGCCCACAAGATCTACGCCACCTTCATGGCCAAGCCCATCGCCAACGAGCCGGGCAGCGCCATGCACATCCACCAGTCGGTGGTCTCCGCCGAGACGGGGAAGAACATCTTCTCCGACGATGACGGCGATCCGACGCCGGAATTCTTCTCCTTCCTCGCCGGGCATCAGAAATACCTGCCCTCGGTCATGTGCATCCTGGCGCCTTATGTGAATTCCTACCGCCGGCTGACGCGCGACTCCATGGCCCCCATCAATGTGCAATGGGGCTATGACAACCGCACCGCCGGCCTGCGCGTGCCTCCGGCCCCGCCGGCCGCGCGCCGGGTGGAGAACCGCGTCCCCTCCTCCGACGCCAACCCCTATCTGGTCATCGCGGCGTCGCTGGCCTGCGGCTATATCGGCATCCAGAAGGGCCTGCGCCCCACCGAGCCGCTGGAGGGCGACGCCAAGGACCTGGACTTCGACCTGCCGCGCGGCCTGCTGGAGGCGGTCGCCGCCTTCGAGGAGAACGAGGACCTCGCCGAGGTGCTCGGCAAGAGCTTCATCACGACCTATGCGGCGGTGAAGCAGGCGGAGTTCGAGACCTTCATGCGGGTGATCTCGCCCTGGGAGCGGGAATATCTGCTGCTGAACGTTTAGGGGCGCGCGGCGAGAACGTGCCGACGAGGAAGCCGCATTCCCCCTCCCCAACCCTCCCCCGCAAGCGGGAGAGGGAGTTCGAGCAGGCTCGTACTCAAGCCCATCCGCATAAACGGCGCGTCCCCTCTCCCGCTTGCGGGGGAGGGCTAGGGAGGGGGAAGAGCTGGAGGCGCAACGCCTCCCGCCCACCACACAGGGACACCCATGACGTTCGGCGGCCATCCCCAATCCTGGTATGCGGCGACCGCGACCCCGTTCCCCGACTTGCCGCGCCTCTCCGGTGCCGTGCGCGCGGACGTGGCGATCGTCGGCGGCGGCTATACCGGGCTCTCCGCCGCGCTTCATCTTGCGGAAGCCGGTGTGGACGTGGTGGTTCTGGAAGGCGGCCGCGTGGGCTCGGGCGCCTCGGGCCGCAATGGCGGTCAGATCCACAGCGGCCAGCGGCGCCACCAGGATTATCTCGAACAGGCGCTCGGCCTTGCCGACGCCCGCAAGCTCTGGGACCTCGCGGAGGAGGCGAAGGCGCTCGCGGCCGACCTCATCGCGCGCCACGCCATCGCCTGCGACCTCACGCCGGGCCTGATCCTCGCCGACCACAAGCCCAATTATGTCGCCGAAAGCCACGCCTACGGGCGCCATCTCGCCGACACCTATGGCTACGACAAGACCGAGCCGCTGGACCGCGAGCAGTTGCACGCCCTGGTCGGCGCCCCCGGCTATTATGGCGGCCTGCTGGACCATGGGGCCGGCCATCTCCACCCGCTGAATTTCGCCCTCGGCCTCGCCGGCGCGGCGCGCGCGGCGGGCGCCCGCATCTTCGAGCACAGCCGCGCCCTGCGCATCGCCGAGGGAGCGGCGGCCGGCGGCGGCGTCGCGGTGGAAACCGACGGCGGAACGGTGACGGCGGATCTGCTCCTGCTGTGCGGCAACGGGCTGATGGACGGGCTGGACCGCCGGGTGGACCACCACGTCATGCCCATCAACAATTACATCGCCGTCACCGAACCCCTGGGCGAGCGGGCGGAGGGCATCATCCGCGGGCCGGCGGCGGTGGCGGACAGCCGGTTCGTGGTGAATTATTTCCGCATGACGCCGGACCGGCGGCTGCTGTTCGGCGGCGGGGAAAGCTATCGCCGCTCGCTGCGGCCGCAGGTGATGGACTTCGTGCGGCCCTTCATGACCCGCATCTTCCCCCAGCTCGCCGACGTGAAGCTCGATTACGGCTGGGGCGGCACGCTCGGCATTACCATGACGCGCAACCCCTTCGTGCGCCGCCTCTCGCCCCATGTGCTGGCTTCCGCCGGCTATTCCGGCCAGGGCGTGGTGCTGGCGCCCTTGTTCGGCAAGATCCTGGCGGAGGCGGTGCGCGGCCAGGTGGGCCGGCTCGATCTGCTGGAACGCCTGCCCGTGCCGCCCTTCATCGGCGGCACCCTGCTGCGCTATCCCCTGCTGGTGGCCGGGCTCAGCTATTACGCGCTGCGGGACCGGCTTTAGGGGTTGGGAGTGTAGGAAGCGACGGACCGCTGCGCGGGAGTCCTTGTGCTGGGTCCCGGCTCGCATTGCGCTGCGCTCCATGCGTCCGGGACGCGAGAGCCGTCTTGTGTCCCAGCCGACTGAAACGAAGCGCAGCGCAGTGGAAGGAGAGCCGGGACCCAGCGCAAAACCCCGCCGCAGGCGGCCTTATCTCAAAAGATCCTCCGCAAGATCGCGCCAACCGGGGTTGTCGCGCTCGATGAGGGCGAGTTTCCAGGCGCGATTCCCTCTCTTCAACCGCCGCTCCTGCGTCCGCGCATCGTCCAAGCTCTGGAAGAATTGGACGTGCACCAGTCGATAGACGCCATAGGTGCGCGTGAAACCTGGAACCGCACCGGAACGATGCTCGCCCATGCGGCGGTGCAGATCGCTCGTCACGCCGACATACAGCGTGCCGTTTCTCGCACTTGCCAGGATATAGACGGCAAAGCCTTCCATGCGGCAAAGGTATCAGGGGAAGCCGCTGCGCGGGAGTCCTTGTGCTGGGTCCCGGCTCGCATGGCGCTGACGCTCCATGCGTCCGGGACGCGAGAGCCGACCCGTGTGCCAGCCGACTGAAACGAAGCGCAGCGCAGTGGAAGGAGGGCCGGGACCGAGCGCAAAACCCCGCCGCAGGCGGCCTTATTTCAAAAGATCCTCCGCAAGATCGCGCCCCTCACTCCGGCAGGGGGATGAACTCGTGTTCGCCCGGCACGGCGGCGAAGCGGCCGGTTTTCCAGTCCTCTTTCGCCTGCTCGATGCGCTCCTTGCGGGAAGAGACGAAATTCCACCACAGATAGCGCGGCCCCTCCAGCGCCGTGCCGCCGAGGAACATCATGCGGGCCGGCGTGCGCGCGCGCACCGTGATGCGATCGCCGGGGCGGAAGATGAGAAGGCGTGGGCCCTCGAACACGTCGCCGGCGATCTCCACCTCGCCGGACACCACATAGATCGCCCGCTCCTCGGTGTCGGCGTCGAGCGGCGCGCTCGCGCCCGGCTGCAGGGCCACTTCCGCATAGAGCCAGTCCGAAAGCATGCCCACCGGAGAGCGCTGGCCGAACGCCGTGCCGGCGATCACCCGTGCCCATACGCCGGTGTCCTCGATCACCGGCAGGTCGCTGGAGGCGAAATGCTGGAACGAGGGGTCGGTTTCCTCATGGGCGGCGGGCAGCGCGATCCAGCTCTGGATGCCGTACATAGTGCCGGCCGCATTGCCCGCCCGCGCCTCCAGGGGCGAGCGCTCGGAATGGGCGATGCCGCGCCCGGCGGTCATGAGGTTCATGGCGCCGGGCGTAATCTCCAGCGCATTGCCCTCGCTGTCGCGATGCACGATCTTGCCGTCGAACAGATAGGTCACGGTGGCAAGGCCGATATGGGGATGGGGCCGCACGTCGAGCCCCTGCCCGGCCACGAACTGCACCGGTCCCATCTGGTCGAAGAAGATGAACGGACCGACCATCTGCCGCTTGCCGTGGGGCAACGCGCGGCGCACGGAGAAGCCGTCGCCGAGATCGCGCACGCGCGGCACGATCACAAGATCGAGCGCGTCGCAGGATGGCGCATCGCCAAGCACCGGGTCGGAGGAGGGCATCCAGCTCATGGTCGGCTCCCGTGCGCGTTTTCGCTGTCGTCCATGGTGCCACGGGCGCGCGCAAAGCGCACCTGCCGCCACGCGGCGGCCAAGGTGACGCCGATCCCAAAAGCGTGACACAAAGGAGCCCAGGCGGATGTCGCGGTGCGGCATCGAACAGGGAGCGTGGGATGCGGTGGCTGGTGAGGCTCGCGGCCGTCGCGGCGGCGGCCCTGCTTCTGGCGGTGGCCGGCGTGGTGGCGCTCACCCAGATGGAGGCCTTCTCGGCGCGGCGGCAGGATCTGGCGGAACGCTTCCTGCGCGCCAGCGTCGGGCCGGACGTGGAGGTGCGCGGCGCGGTGAGCGTGGATCTGCTTCCCCGCTTCACCGTCCGGCTCGGCGATGTCACCGTGCTCGACCTTGCCGGCGCCGGTGTCGAGCTGCATCTGGAGACGGTCGCGCTCACCCTCGCGGATTATTCCGGCTGGCTGGGCGGGCTCGCGGTGGATGCGGTGGAGGTGGAGGGGGTGCGCGTCCTCCTGCCCATGGCCTCGCCGCCGGCCGCGCGCATCGGCGCGGGAACCGTCTCCGGGCCCGGCGCGGCCCTGCCCCCCGCCGACGCCCCGCTGGACAGCGACGATCCCACGTCCCGCCCGGTCAGCGCCCGCATCGTCGGCGTCCTGACGGCAGTGCCCACGGTGGAGATCCGCGACCTGCTGCTGGAAGAGGCGAACGACCCCCAGGGCTGGAATTTCGCCCTGCGGGTGGACCGCCTTTCCAGCACCTATGATTCGGTGGCCGGCGCCCAGCGCCTCTCGGCGAGCGGCAGCTATAATGGGGAGAAGGTGACGCTCAACGGCACGCTGGATCGCGAGCCCAAGCCGGCGGACGGTCGCTTCGGCACGCAGATCGCCCTGGTGACCCACGGCCTCAGCATCGACCTTGCCGGATCGTCCGCCTCGGCGGCGTTCGACCGTAACATCGCGCTCCAGGTGGCGGCGCGCTCCGCCAGCATCGGCGACCTGCTGCAACTGATATCGCTGGCGCGCGCGGAGGACGGCGCGGCGCGGCTCGATTTCACCCTGGCGGGCGATCCCGGCGCGCTGGCGGTCAGGGACCTGTCGTTCGCCGCCACCCTTGCCGCGGGCGAGACGCTCACCCTCGTGGGCGGCCTGGCGGACCTGGAGGCGGGCACCGGCCTGTCGCTCTCCTTCCGCTCCGACCTGCTGGCGCCCGGCACCGCGCCGCCGGTGGCGAACGGCCTGCGGGACATCGTGGTCACCGGCCTTTCGGGCTTCCTGGAAGGCGACCTCGACAAGCTGGTGCTGCGCGACATGCTGATCCAGACCAATGCCTTCGAGCAGTCGATCCGCGAGGTGGGGCCGATTTCCGTGGGAGCGGTGGAGCGCACGGCCAAGGGCCAGGTGCGCCTGCGCGACATTTCCCTCCAGGCCGGGCCGCGCGATCGCCCGGTGTTCCGCCTCAAGGGCACGGTGGACGACGTGCTGGAGCTGGACGGGCTGGTTCTGTCCGGCGCGGTGGACCTGCCGGTGGCCGATCTGCTGCTGGCGCCGGGCACCGGGCTCGGACGGATCGTGGGCACGCTCGACGTGTCGGACACCGACGGCACCATCGGCGTCGATGCGCTGGAGGGGCGGATCGCCGACAGCAGCGTGATGAGCGGCACGCTCTCGCTGGTGCGCGACGATGCCGCCGGCCCGCGCGCGCCCCACGAGATCCGCCTCGCCAGCACCTTCGAAATCCCGGATTTCGGCGCCTTCGCGGCGCAGATGGGGGCCTCGTCCGCCTCCAATGCCCGCGTCACATTCTCCGGCATGCTCTCGGCGAGCGCGGAGAGCCTGAAGGCGGAGGGAAAGGCCAGCCTCGGCCGCACCGACATCACCGGCGTCCTGTCCAGCGCGCTCGGCCCGGGCCGCACCCTGTTCGAGGGCAAGCTTGCCTCCCCGCTGGTCCATGTGGACGAACTCGCCGGACTCGCGGAAGCCTCGCGCGATGCGGTGGAGGCGGATCGCGCCCGCCGCAGCACCGCCGCCACGCAGGACCATCCCGACCCGCAGCGCGACCCGCGGGCCGCGCCCGAGATCGACCTGGCCCGCCTCGTGGACCTCGATCTCGACATTTCCGCCACGCGGCTGAACAGCGCCGGCGACACCGCGAGCGGCCTCAAGGCCCGGCTGACCCTGGACAAGGGCATGGCGCGCCTCGATCCGTTCAGCGCCACCTATATGGGCGGGCGCATCAAGGCGGCGATGCAGAGCGATTTGACCGCCAGCCCGCCCCTGGTGCGGGGCAAGGGCACGGTGGACGGCTGGCCGCTCTCCACCTTCCTCAACGCCTCCAACGTGGGCTTCGCCACCGAGGGCCGGCTGAAGGTGGCGTTCGACATGTCCGTGGACCCCTCCTCCGACGCCGCTCTGCTGCGCACGCTGGACGGCACGGTGTCGGTGGGCCTGACGGGCGGGCGGCTCGCCACCGGCAAGCTCGATCTCGCCGGCCTCGGCATCATCGCCGGCCTGTTCAACGAGGCGGTGCGCAACGACAGCACGGCGCTGCGCTGCGTCAGCGTGCCCCTGTCCTTCTCCGCCGGGGTGGCGCGCACCACGCCGGCGCTGGTGATCGAGACCGACCATGTGCGCGTGGTCGGGCGCGGCACCATCGACCTGCCGCGCAACACCATCAACATCTATGCCGAACCGCGCCCGCTCGACGGCAAGGAAAACGACCTCGGCTATCCGTTCGCCATCACCGGGGCGCTGAGCAGCCCGCAGGTGGCCACGGTGGCGCGCCGGCCGGACGCGCGGCTCTACCGGCTCGGCGCGGGGTGCAAGCGGCGCGGGTGAGCGGCGCGGGTGAGCGGCGCGGGTGAGCGCGCTCACAGCACGGTGGAGGCGTGTTCCGGCGAATGGCTCAGCGCATGGGCCATGTATTCGAGCGCGCCGCGCACCTTCTCCCGGCTGACCGGCCCGCCGAGGCACACGCGCGCGGCTTCGGGGGGATTGCCGTCGGCGGCGAAGGCGTCGCTCGCCACGATGCCGATGCCGGTGGAACGCATGTGGCCGACGAAGGACGAGCGGGTCCACGGCTCCGGCAGTTCCACCCACAGATTGAAGCTCAGCGGATCGGCGCGGAAGGTTCCGGCGGGCAGGATCTGGGTCGCGAGCGTCTGGCGGGCGGCCGTCTCGGCGCGGATGAAGCGCAGGATGGAATCGGCCGTGCCGTCCTCGATCCAGCGGGTGGCCAGTGCGACGGTGAGCGGCGAGGCCATGACATTGGCGGCGCGGATGGCGGCGGCGAACGGCCAACCGGAGCGTACGTCCGGAACCAGCACATAGGCCGCCCGCAGGCCCGCGCCGATGCATTTGGCAAGGCCCGCGATATGCCAGGTGATGTCCGGCGCGAGCGCGGCGAACGGGGCGATGCGCTGCACCGGGATGAAGCCGTAGGCGTCGTCCTCGACGATCGGCACGCTGAAGCGCCGCGCCACCGCCGCGATGGCCGCGCGCCGGGTCTCGGGAATGGTCAGCGTGGTGGGGTTCTGGAGCGTGGGATTGAGATAGAGCGCCTTCGGCGCGAGCCTGGTGCAGGCGTCCGCGAACGCATCGGGATCGATGCCCTCGCCATCCATCGGCAGGCCGGCGAGGCGCAAGCCAAGCTGGGCCGCAATGGAGCGCGTGCCGGGATAGGTGAGGCTCTCGCACAGCACCGTGTCGCCCGGCTTCGCCAGCAGGCCGAAAATGCCCATGAGGGCGGAATGGGCGCCCGGCGTCACGAAGATGCGGTCCTGCGCCGGCACCAGCCCGCGGCGGCTGAGCCAGGCGGATGCGGCATCCTTGTCGGCGGGCGCGCCGCCGAAGCCCTGATAGCGCAGCAGCGAGACGAGATCGCGGCTCACCTGCGCCACCCCGTCCTGCATGCGGGCGATCAGGTCCGGATCGTCCGGCTCGGGCGGCAGGTTCATGGAAAGATCGGCCGGCTCGGGGCGGTTGTGGCGCGCCGGGGCGGGCGCCGGGCGGCTCGGGGCGCGCACGAACGTGCCCTGGCCGACGCGGGATTCCACGAGGCCGCGCTTCTGCGCCTCCACATAGCCGCGCGCCACCGTGGTGAAATCCACCGCCAGCCGGTCGGCCAGCTTGCGTTGGGGCGGCAGGCGATCGCCCGCGGAGAGACGACCCGCGCGGATGTCCTCGGCGATGATGTCGGCGATGGCGAGATAGCGCGGCTTGTCGCTGCGCGTCAGGTCCGGCGTCCAGTCAACCATGGCGATGCGTCTTCAGTCCCTCGTGTCGCGACGCGGTGATTTTGCGTCCGGCGAAATTGACTGTATAGTGTTGCATCCGGGTCTTGTCACCTCCGGGATATTCCGGGAGCGCGGATTTTAACGCGCCGACGAGGCCTTGCGGTTGCTGGCCTTTTGAGCATGGCGCGCCCGCAAACTGCGCAGGCCGCCCATCGCTTAAGCATCTGGCGCAGGCCGCCGATCCCGTGATTGACTGCATAATTGACTGTTCATCGCTGATATTATTGACTGTTTAAAAAGACAGCCAAATTGGCACATTGATTGCAAACATCCTCGTCAGCCCCGCACGCCAAGGGGCCCACCCAACGAGGAGTTTCCCATGCCCGTCGTGACCGCCCCCGCCCACCAGAAGGGTGATTTCTTCGTCGATTACGAGGACAAGAAGTTCGAGGACGTCAAAGCCCTCCCCGGCGAGAAGGCGCTCGTGACCTTCCACACCGTGGCGTTCGAAGGCTCCATCGGCTTCGTCAACCTGCTCCAGGCCACCCGCCTCAAGCGCAAGGGCTTCGAGACCTCGATCCTGCTCTACGGTCCCGGCGTGACGCTCGGCGTGCAGCGCGGCTTCCCCAAGCTCGGCGACGAGGCCTTCCCCGGCCACCAGAACTTCAACAACCAGATCACCAAATTCATGGAAGAGGGCGGCAAGGTCTATGCCTGCCGCTTCGCGCTCCAGGCCCTCTACGGCCATGGCGAGCCCTCGCTGATCCCCGGCATCACCCCCATCAGCCCGCTGGACGTGCTCGACCTGGTGCTGCTCCACCGCCGGGACAACGCCTTCATCCTCGACACCTGGACGCTCTGAGGGCTGGACCCTCTGAGGGCTGGACCCACGCATGATGGAGGCGAAGATGCCGAAAGAGACCAAGGTTCGCGTGGCCGCGGTGCAGATCGCGCCCGACCTCGACACCCTGGAGGGAACGCTCGCCCGCGTCCTCGCCGCCATCGCCGAGGCGGCGGAAAAGGGCGCCGGGCTGGTGGTCTTCCCCGAGACCTTCCTGCCCTGGTACCCCTATTTCTCCTTCGTGCACCCGCCGGTGCTCACGGGGGCCGAGCATCTTCGCCTCTATGACAACGCCGTGGTCGTTCCCGGCCCGGTGACCCACGCGGTGGCCGCCGCAGCGAAGCGGAATGCCATCGTCGTGGTGCTGGGCGTCAACGAGCGCGACCATGGCTCGCTCTACAATGCCCAGCTCATCTTCGATGCCGACGGCGCGCTGCTGCTCAAGCGGCGCAAGCTGACCCCGACTTTCCACGAGCGCATGATCTGGGGCCAGGGCGACGGTGCCGGCCTCAAGGTGGTCGACACCGCTGTCGGCCGGGTCGGGGCGCTGGCCTGCTGGGAGCATTACAACCCCCTCGCCCGCTACGCCTTGATGGCGCAGCACGAGGAGATCCATGTCGCGCAATTCCCCGGCTCGCTCGTGGGGCCGATCTTTGCCGACCAGATCGAAGTCACCATCCGCCACCACGCCCTGGAGAGCGGCTGCTTCGTGGTGAACGCCACGGGCTGGCTCACCGAGGAGCAGATCGCCCGCATCTCGCCGGAGGAGAAGCTCCGCAAGGGCCTCACGGGCGGGTGCATGACGGCGATCATCTCGCCGGAGGGCGCCCATGTGGTGCCCCCGCTCACCTCGGGCGAGGGCATCCTCATCGCCGACATCGACCTCGCGCTGATCACCAAGCGCAAGCGGATGATGGATAGCGTGGGCCATTACGCCCGCCCCGAACTGCTCAGCCTCAACCTCGACAACCGGCCCGCCGTGCCGATGCACCCGGTCGCCGATTTCTCGTCCTTCCCCGCCTTCGGGAGCGCCAGCGATGAAACAGACGATGCCCAACGCCGCCGCCATGGCACCCCTGCCGACGGCGCAGCTGATCAACGAATTGCAATCGTTGGGGGTGCGGCTCGTTGATCCCAAGGCCGGCGCGGACAGCCGGCGCGGCGGGGCCGGTCCCTCCGACCATAAGGCGCTCACCCTCGACGGCATGACCGTGATGGTGCCGGTGCACACCGCGCCCGCCTTCGAAAGCCCCTATCTGGTGGAAAAGCCGGACGCGTTCGGCAACAGCCGCATCAGCCGCGACGGCGTGCCCATCGCCGAAGTGAGCTTCCCGGTGCGCCCGCGCTTCTACGACCGGGTGACGGCGGACGGCGTGCCCTATTCCAAGATCGCCGTGCTGCACGGCCGCGACGTGCTCGCCACCACGGTGCTGCAAAGCTGCATCCGTTTCGCGAGCCGCACCAAGACCTGCCAGTTCTGCGCCATCGGCCAGTCGCTGGCGGCGGGGCGGACCATCGAGCGCAAGACGCCCGCCCAGCTCGCGGAGGTCGCCAAGGCGGCCGTGGAGCTGGACGGCGTCAAACACATGGTGATGACCACCGGCACCCCGCCGGGCAAGGATCGCGGCGCCGCGATCCTCACGCAGAGCGCGGCGGCGGTGAAGGCGGCGGTGGACCTGCCGATCCAGGCCCAGTGCGAGCCGCCGGACGACGATGCCTGGTTCGCCCGCATGCGGGAGGCCGGCGTCGATGCGCTCGGCATGCATCTGGAGGCGGTGACGCAGGGCGTGCGCGAACGCATCATGCCCGGCAAGGCCCAGGTTTCGCTGGAGCGCTATTTCTCCGCCTTCGAGGCCGCCGTTCCGGTGTTCGGGCGCGGGCAGGTCTCCACCTATATCCTCGCCGGGCTCGGCGACACGGCGGACGAGATCCTCGCCATGTGCGCGAGGCTGGTCGGCATGGGGGTCTATCCCTTCGTGGTGCCGTTCGTGCCGATTTCCGGCACGCCGCTGGAGAGCCACCCGACCCCGCCGCCCGCCTTCATGCACGCGATCCTGAAGCCGCTCGCCCGCATGCTGGTGGAGAGCGGGCTGAAGGCCGTGGACATCAAGGCCGGCTGTGGCAAGTGCGGCGCCTGCTCGGCCCTCTCCACCTATGAGCGGGGAGGCTGCGCGTGATGTTCGAGCCCTTCAAGCCGTTCCTCGCATCCGAATTCCAGGTGAAGCACGCGACCGAAGCCTGGGAGCGCGCGGGCGCCGCCCGCCTGCGCCGCGCTGTGTTCTGCGCCGAGCAGGGCCTGTTCGGCAGCGACGACCGCGACGCCATCGACGAGGTGGCGACCCCCATCGTCGCGGTCTCCTTCCTGGGCGTCGCGGCGCACGAGGTGGTGGGCACGGTGCGCATCCATGAGGAGACCCCCGGCGTGTGGTGGGGCTCGCGGCTCGCGGTGGCGGAGGACTATCGCAAGGTCGGCGCGCTCGGCGCCTCCCTGATCCGCCTCGCGGTCTCAACCGCCCATGCCCAGGGATGCGTGAAATTCCTCGCCAACGTCCAGGCGCAGAACCTGCTGCTGTTCCGCCGCATGCGCTGGCGCAGCGTGGCGGAATTCGACCTCCACGGGCGGGCCCATCACCGCATGGAGGCGGACCTTGCCTATTACCCGCCGATCTCAAGCGGCGCGACGGGCTTCGTCGCCTTGCCCCGGCGGGCCGCGTCATGATCGAGACCCGCGCCTTCGCTGAACTCGCGGAGCGCCTGCGCGCGGGCGCCGGGCTTGCCGCCAAGCGCGACATCGGCGCGGTGGCGGCGCGGCTTGGCCTGTCCGCCTCCGCCGTGCCGGTGGGCGATGATTGCGCGGCGATCCCGGACGGCGAGGACTTCCTGCTGCTCGCCATCGAAGGCTTCATGAATGCGTTCGTGGCCGGCGATCCCTGGTTCGCCGGCTGGTGCGGGGCGATGGTGAACATCTCCGATGTCGCCGCCATGGGCGGACGCCCGCTCGCCATCGTGGATGCCGTGTGGGCGAACGGAGAAGACGGCGCTGCCCCCGTGCTGGACGGCCTGCGCGCGGCCGCGCAGGCGTTCGGCGTGCCGCTGGTGGGCGGCCATTCCAATCTGAAGAGCGAACAGGGCCAGCTCTCCGTCGCCATCCTCGGGCGGGCGAAAAAGCTGCTCACCTCCTTCGACGCGCGGCCGGGCGACACGCTGATTGCCGCCGTGGACCTGCGCGGGCGCTATCGCGAACCCTTCGCCAATTGGGAGGCGGCCACCGACGCGCCGCCCGCCCGCCTGCGCGGCGACATCGAGCTTTTGCCGCAGATCGCCGAGGCCGGGCTGTCGCGCGCGGCCAAGGACATCAGCCAGGCCGGCATGATCGGCACCGCGGCCATGCTGGCGGAATGCTCGCGCATCGGCCTGGAGATCGAGCTTGCCGCCATCCCCCGCCCGCAGGGCGTGGACCTGACGCGCTGGCTGCTGAGCTTTCCGAGCTTCGGCTATCTGCTGTCCGTCGCCCCGACCGACGTGGCGGAGGTGATTTCCCGCTTCGCCGCGCGCGGCATTTCCGCCGCCGCCATCGGCACGGCGGTGCCGGGCGGCGCGGTGACGCTGACCCATGGCAGCGCGCGCGAAGTGATCTGGGATTTCGCGCGCAGCCCCCTCATCGGCTGCGCGCCGCTGGAGACCGCCCCATGACCGCGCATCTTCTCCCGCCCAATCGCCCGCTGCGCATCGCGATCCTCGCCCATTCCACCAATCCGCGCGGCGGCGTGGTGCACGCGCTGGAACTGGGCGATGCGCTGGCGCGCCTCGGCCATCAGGTGGTGGTGCATGCGCCCGACGCGAAGGGCGCCGGCTTCTTCCGCCCGGCCCTGTGCGGCACCTTGAGCGTTCCGGCCTCCCCCGTGGGCGCCGACATGACGGACATGGTGCGCATCCGCGTCGCCGACTACGTGCGCCATTTCGAGGAGCCGGCGCATCGGGCCTTCGACGTCTTCCACGCCCAGGACGGGATTTCCGGCAATGCCCTGGCGAGCCTGAAGGAACGCGGCCTCATCCGCGCCTTCGCCCGCACCGTGCACCATGTGGACACCTTCGCCGATCGCGCGCTGATGGCGCTTCAGACCCGCGCCATGGTGCATGCCGACCGCCTGCTGGTGGTGAGCCGCACCTGGCAGGACAATCTGCACGGCAAGCTCGGGCGGCGCGCCGCCATCGTCGGCAACGGCGTCGATACCACGCGCTTCTCCCCGCTGCCGGACGGGCGGGAAGAGGCCCTGCGGGCCCGCATCCGCCTTGGCGCGGGACCCGTCTTCCTCGCGGTCGGCGGGATCGAGGGGCGCAAGAACAGCGTGCGCCTGCTGGAAGCCTTCGCCCGGGTACACGCCCGCCACCCGGCGGCGCAATTGCTGATCGCGGGCGGGGCCTCCCTGCTGGACCACCACACGGTGCAGCAGGCGTTCGACCTCGCCCTGGCGCTCCTCGCCCTGCCGGACGGCGCGGTGATCCGCACCGGCCCACTGGCGCAGGAGGACATGCCCGCGCTCTACCGCATCGCCGATACGCTCGCCTTCCCCTCGCTGAAGGAGGGGTTCGGCCTCGTGGTGCTGGAAGCCATGGCGAGCGGCGTGCCGGTGGCGACCGCGCATATCGCGCCCTTCACCGAATATCTCGGCACCGAGGATGTCGCCTGGTGCGACCCGCTGGACGTCGCCTCCATCGCCGCCGCGCTGGAAGCGACGCTCGACGCCGCGACCCGCGCCCGCCTGATCGCCAACGGGGCGCGCATCGCCGCCCGTCACGACTGGGCGAGCACGGCGCAGGCGCACCTGTCCACCTACGCCCAGCTTCTGGAGGGCGCCGAAGCGGCGCCGGCAGCCTCGGGGCCCACCGCCTCGGGGCCCACCACTTTGGAGCCCACCACTTCGGAGCCCACCGCCTTGGAGGCGACCCATGCCTGAAATGCGCTTCCACATCCGCTGGCCGGACGGAACGAAGGAGGCCTGCTATTCGCCCTCCCTCGTCATCAAGGACCATTTCGCCCCCGGCGAGAGCTATGCCCTCGCCGATTTCCTCGCGAAGAGCCGCGCGGCCCTCACCACCGCCAGCGAGCGGGTGCGGGCGAAATACGGCAGGCCCTGCTCCCTCGCGCTGGGCCAGCTCGCGCGCATCGAGGCCACGGGCCGCACCTTTTCAAACCACCCCGACGCCCGCGTCAGCATCGACGCATTCGAAGACTGATCGGAGCCTAGCCATGACAAACGAGACCCTTCCCCACCACAGCGTCGTCATCATCGGCGGCGGACAGGCGGGCCTCTCCGCCAGCGCCTATCTGAGCGAGAGCGGCATCGACCATGTGATCTACGAGAAGAACCGCGTCGCCCACGCCTGGCGCGACCAGAGGTGGGACAGCTTCTGCCTCGTCACGCCCAACTGGCAGTGCAAATTGCCGGGCTACGATTATCCCGGCAGCGAGCCGGACGGCTTCATGAAGCGCGACGAGATCGTCGCCTATGTGGAGGATTACGCCCGGCGCATCGCCGCCCCGGTGCGCGAGGGCGTCGGCGTCAACCGCCTGTCCCGGCAGGAGGACGGGCGCTTCCTGGTGGAGACCGCCGCGGATACGGTGACCGCCGAGGCGGTGGTGCTGGCGGTCGGCGGCTATCACGTGCCGAACGTGCCGCGCATGGGCGAGCGCCTGCCGGAAAGCATCGTGCAGGTGCATTCCTCCAAATATCGCCACCCCGGCCAATTGCCCGAAGGCGAGGTGCTGGTGGTGGGCTCGGGCCAGTCGGGCTGCCAGATCGCCGAGGATCTGCACCTCGCCGGGCGAAAGGTGCATCTCATCACCGGCAGCGCGCCCCGCTGCCCGCGCGTCTATCGCGGCCGCGACAGCGTGGACTGGCTGGCCGACCTCGGCCAATACGACCTGCCAGTGGAGAACCACCCGCTGAAGGAGAAGGTGCGCAAGAAGGCGAACCATTATCTCACCGGCCGCGACGGCGGGCGCGACATCGATCTGCGCCGCTTCGCTTTGGAAGGCATGCAGCTCTACGGCCGGCTGGAGGCGATCAGCGGCGGGCGCCTGCACTTCCGCGACGACCTCAAGCAGAATCTCGATTCCGCCGACGCGGTCTATAACGGCATCTGCGGCCTGATCGACAAGCACATCGCCGAGAACAAGATCGAGGCGCCGGCGGGCACCCATTACAGCCCGCTCTGGCAGCCGGATGCGCCGGTGCGCGACCTCGATCCCGTCGCCGCCGGCATCACCAGCGTGATCTGGGCCACCGGCTTTCATTCCGACTGGTCCTGGGTGGACCTGCCGGTGTTCGACGGTGCGGGCTATCCCACCCACACGCGCGGCGTCACCAGCATGGACGGGCTCTATGTGCTCGGCCTGCCCTGGCTGCATTCCTGGGGCTCCGGCCGGTTCGTGGGGGTCGGGCGCGATGCCGCCTATCTCGCCGCGCGCATCGGCGAGCATCTCGGCGTGCGGCGGCGCGGGCCGGTGAAACTCGACCTTGCGGTGTGATCGACACGGCGCGGAGAACCCTCATGAGCCTCGCCTTCCGCCTGCCCCTGCCGAGCGGCCTTCTGCCGGCCGGCTTCGCCTTGCCGGGGTTTCGTCCCGGCGATCCCTTGGGCGAGCCGATCCGCCTCGGCATGCCGCAGCTCGCCTATGGCGGGCTTTCGGAAACCTGGCTGCTGAAGGAACTCGGCCATCGCCACTGGCTGCTGCTGGCCCGGGGCGCCGGGCGCGAGGTGCCGGACTTCCGGGACGTCGACGGCGCCACCGTCTATGCCGCCTTCATCGCGGTTTCGGTGAGCGATGCGGCGCTCGGCGCCTTCCGCGAGCATGACAGCCTCGTGCTGCGTTCGCGCTTGGAACGCATCTCGCGCACCCAGTTCGCGAGCCGCCACGACCTGCTGCGCGACGGCGTTCCCATGGGCAGCGTGGAGATGACCTCCGTGTTCGTGAAGCGCAAGGAGACGGGGCGAAACCGGGCCCTGGCGCGGGTCGCCCTTCCCGGCTTCGCCCCGCCGGCCGCCGCGCCCGCCCTCGCGCGGACGGCGCAGCTCGCCGCGACCCTCCGCGCCGGGCGGTTCGCGCACCATTTCGGCTTTCCGAACACGGAGGGCGAGAGCGGCACGGCGCTCACCGTGCGCCCCTGCCCCTCGCAGGATTTCAACGGCGCCGACTTTCTCTATTTCGCCTCCTTCCAGGCCTTCGTGGACCGGGCGGAATGGGAGGCCATGGCGGCGCCCGCCGGCCTCTTCACGGTGGCGCGGGACATGGTGTTCCACGCCAATGTGGAGATCGGCGACGCGGTGCAGGTGGCGGTCAAGGCCCGGCGGGCGGAAGGCGACCACCTGCTGCACTGGTGCACGCTCACCCGCGCGGCGGACGGCGCCCGCCTCGCCGACATCTTCACCCGCCGCGCCCCGGCGCCGCGGTAGGGCCGGTCGACGATCATCGGCCAGTTTATCGTCGGGTCGGCGGGCCCGGCGATGGATCGCGCCGGTCCGGATTCATGTGCGGCGAACGTTCGCCCGAAAACGCGGTTTATACGCCCGAAGAGCCGCCGAGACGCTCCACGAAACCGCTGTTCGTCTGCGCTAAGTCCATGTTTCACGTGAAACATTATCCACTGATCCCGGACTTCCCGGCGCGTCGGCGGGCCTCCGGCGGCGCTGCGAACCCCCGTTCCAGGCCCATGTGGACAGGGGCCGCAATCCCTCGGTTGCCCCAAGTTTCGGCGTGCCGCGCGACGCATGATGTGAAAGCATAGTGCAACGCAATATAAAAACGGGGATTGCATATGAGCGATATGAGCTTCGAGCAGTGGAAGGCGGCTGCGGCCTCCCTGAGCTTCCGCACCCAGGTCTTCATCGACGGCAAGACCCAGCCGGCGGCCTCCGGCGAGACCTTCGCGGCGGTCAATCCGGCGACCGGCGAGGTTCTGGCCCAGGTGGCAAGCGGCGGCGCGGCGGATATCGACCGCGCGGTGGCCTCGGCGCGCAAATCGTTCGAATCCGGCGTGTGGTCGCGCATCGCCCCGGCCGAACGCAAGGCGGTGCTGCTCAAGCTCGCGGATCTGATGCGCGCCAACCGGGTGGAACTCGCCCTGCTCGACAGCCTGGACATGGGCAAGCTCGTGATCGAGGCCGCTAATATCGACGTGACCAACGCCTCCGGCGTGTTCCAATGGTACGGCGAGGCCATCGACAAGGTCTATGACGAGGTGGCCCCCACCGCCCCCGGCGACCTCGCCCTGGTGCGGCGCGCCCCGCTCGGCGTGGTGGGCGCGGTGGTGCCCTGGAATTTCCCCCTCGACATGGCGTCCTGGAAATGCGCCCCCGCGCTGGCGGCGGGCAATAGCGTGGTGCTCAAGCCGGCCGAGCAATCCGCCTTCTCGGCGCTGCGGCTCGCGGAACTCGCCATCGAGGCCGGCCTTCCCGAAGGCGTGCTGAACGTGGTGCCGGGCTATGGCGAGACCGCCGGCCGCGCCCTCGGCCTGCACATGGACGTGGACGTGCTGGCGTTCACCGGCTCCACGGAAGTGGGCAAGTATTTCCTGGAATATTCCGGCCAGTCCAACATGAAGCAGGTCTGGCTGGAATGCGGCGGCAAGAGCCCCAACCTGATCTTCGCCGATTGCGAGGATCTCGATGCCGCCGCCGACATGGCCGCCGCCGGCATCTTCTTCAACCAGGGCGAAGTGTGCTCGGCCAATTCGCGGCTGCTGGTGGAGCGCTCCATCCATGATACGTTCGTGGAGAAGATGATCGCGCGCGCCGCGAACGTCGCGCCCGGCGATCCGCTCGACCCCGCCTCCACCATGGGCGCGATGGTGGATGCCAAGCAGACCGCCCGCGTGCTCTCCTTCATCGAGGCGGGCAAGACGACGGCCCAATTGGTGCGCGGCGGCGAGCAGGTCACCATCAACGGCAGCGGCTGCTATGTGACGCCCACCATCTTCACCGGCGTGAAGCCCACCGACCCGCTGGCCCAGGAGGAAATCTTCGGCCCGGTGCTCGCCATCACGCCGTTCGACAGCGAGGCCGAGGCGGTCGCCATTGCCAACGACACCATCTACGGCCTCGCCGCCTCGGTGTGGACCGACAATCTCTCCCGCGCCCACCGCGTCGCCGACAAGCTGCGGGCGGGCACGGTCTCGGTAAACACCATGGATGCCACCACGCCGATGACGCCGTTCGGCGGCTTCCGCCAGTCCGGCTTCGGGCGCGACCTCTCCTTGCACGCACTCGACAAATACACCGGGCTGAAGACCATCTGGATCAAGTACAAGACGTAAGGCGCACCCCATCCTCGGCGTGCCGCGCCACCCGTTGGGCGCGGCACGGCACGGCGGCCGGCGTCGCGCGATGTCGCACCGGCAAAATTCCTGCTTGAACTCCGCCCCCCGAAGCTGGTGGAAGAAGCAGGGCGCCTCAGGCGCGTCGATCGGGATGGGAAGGGGACGAGATGAGCGCGGGGGATCACGGCGCATTGCCGCTTGAGGGCATCAAGGTTCTCGACCTGTCGCGCATCCTTGCCGGGCCGTGGTGCGCCATGGTGCTGGGCGATCTCGGCGCCGACGTGATCAAGGTAGAGCATCCCGGCCGCGGCGACGACACGCGCGACTGGGGCGTGCGCACCGCCGGGTCCAATACCTCCTATTTCGACAGCGTGAACCGCAACAAGCGGTCCATCGGCGTCGATCTCTCGACCCCGGAAGGTCTCGCCATCGTCAAGGCGCTGGCGCGCGAAAGCGACGTGGTGGTGCAGAATTTCAAGACCGGCGGCGCCGCCAAGCTCGGCCTCGGCTACGAACAGCTGCGCGCGGAAAACCCGCGCCTGATCTATTGCTCCATCGCGGGCTATGATTCCCGCGGGCCGGAAGCGTCCCGCCCGGGCTATGATCTGGTGGTACAAGGCGAAACCGGTCTGATGGCGCTCAATGGCGAACCCGGCCGCCCGCCGCTGAAGTTCGGCGTCGCGGCGGTGGATCTGTTCACCGGCCAATATGCCGCCCAGGCGGTGCTCGCCGCCCTCTATGCCCGCGAGCGCACCGGGCAGGGCCGCGAGGTGGAACTCGCGCTCTATGATTGCGGCATCGCGCTGACCTCCTATTACGGCCTGGAAGCCCTGGCGCGGCAGGCGGACCTGCCGCCGGTGGGCAATGCCCATCCCTCCATCGTGCCCTATGGCGTGTTCCCCACCCTGGACGGGCCGATCGTGATGACGGTCGGCAACAATGCCCAATACCGGCGGTTCTGCGAGAGCGTGATCCAGCGCATGGACCTGTTCGAGGATCCGCGCTTCGCCACCAATCTCGACCGGGCCCGCAACCGGGCGATCCTCATCCCCCTGGTGGAGGAGGAACTCTCCCGCTGGCACCGCCCGGAATTGCTGGCGCGGCTGGAAGCGGCCGGCATTCCCTGCGGCGAGGTGCTGGGCCTGCATACGGCGCTGACGTCCGAGCGGGCCCGCGCGGCCGGCCTCGTGGTCCAGGCGCAGGAGGTCCCGCACACCGAGGAGGAAGGGGAAACCAGCGCCCAGGTGCTCGCCCCGCCGTATCGGCTCGACGGGGCGCGCGTGCCGGTGCGCCGCATGCCGCCCGCGCTCGGATCCTCGAGCGCCGCCCTGCTCGCCGAGCGGCTCGGCTACAGCACGCCGGAGCTGGAAGCGCTGGCCGCCAAGGGCGTGATCCGCTGACGCCTTGCGCTGATCACATAGGACGCGGCGGGACGGCGGGGAGCCGCCGGAGCCGCTGCTTCAGCCTCGCACAAGCCATCGGGCCTTAGCTGGCATCCGTCATCCGATTGAACGGTTGGCGGAGGCCCATATGCAAGAGATCTCCACACATCCCCGGACCCGGGGCGAAGGCCGCACGCGCGCACCTTGTGCGGCGCGAGGCCGGGCATGACCGGCGGCCGGCCGACGCGCGCGCCTCTCGATGCCGGCGCGCCCTGTTCCCTGACGGCTCGCGCCGGCATCGGCAACGCGGATCTCGCGGCCGCGATCGCCCACCAGCGCCAGCCCGGCCGACTCCGCGCCCCCACGCCCGCCCCGCCCGCAGGTTTCGGCGCCGCCACTGCCGGCACCTCACGCCTCCGCGCCTTCCCCCGTGTGGAACAGGCCACCGCTCGCCCCGTGCAGATCGCCTGTTATGAGGACATCCGTCCATGAAGCCCGGACATTGCCGCTTCTGCGACACGCCGCTGCGCCAGCGCTTCGTCGATCTCGGCGAGATGCCGCTGGCCAATTCCTACGTGCCGGAAAGCCGGCGCGGCGCGAAGGAGGCGTGCTATCCGCTGCGCGCCAGCGTGTGCCCCTCCTGCCGGCTGGTCCAGGCGGACGCGTTCGTCGAGCCGAAGGACATCTTCAGCGACTACGCCTATTTCTCCTCCTACAGCGACACCTGGGTCGCCCATGCCAAGCGCTTCGCCGCGTTCGCCACGACGCGCTTCGGCCTCACCCATTCCTCCCAGGTGGTGGAGGTGGCGAGCAATGACGGCTACCTGCTGCGCCATTTCATCGCCGCCGGCATCCCCTCCCTCGGCATCGAGCCGGCCGCGAACGTGGCGCAGGCCGCCCGCACGGCGGGCGTGCCCACGGAGACCCGCTTCTTCGGCGCGGACGTGGCCGTGGGCCTTGCCGCGCGCGGCCATCGCGCCGACCTGCTCGTCGCCAACAACGTGCTTGCCCATGTGCCGGACATCAACGACTTCGTCGCCGGCCTGGCCCGCCTGGTGAAGGCGGATGGGGTGGTGAGCGTCGAGTTTCCCCATTTGCTGCGCCTCATCGAAAGCGTGCAGTTCGACACCATCTATCACGAGCATTTTTACTATCTCTCGCTGCTGGCGGTGGAGAAGATCTTCGCCGCCCACAAGCTGAAGGTCTTCGACGTCCAGGAATGGCCGACCCATGGCGGCAGCCTGCGGGTGCTCGCCTCTCCGGCCGCCTCCCTCGCCCATGGAGAAACGCCCGGCGTCGCCAAGGTGCGCGCGGACGAAGCCGCCGCCGGCTTCGACAAGGACGCGGTCTACGACAGCTTCCAGGACCGCATCGCGCCGATCCGCGCCGGGCTCCATGCGTTCCTTCATCAAGCCCACAATGAAGGAAAGCATGTCGTGGCCTATGGGGCCGCCGCCAAGGGCAACACGCTGCTGAACTTCTGCGGCGTCGGGCCGGACCAGATCGACTATGTGGTGGACCGCAATCCCCACAAGCAGGGCCATCTGCTGCCGGGCAGCCACCTGCCCATCCATGCACCGGAGAAGCTGGCGCAGACGAAGCCCGATTTCGTGCTGATCCTGCCCTGGAACATCAAGAACGAGGTGATGGCCGCAAACGCCCTGGTGCGCGACTGGGGCGGCCGCTTCGTGGTCGCGGTGCCGGATCTCGCGGTGCTGCCATGAGGATCACGCCCACCTCCGTGGCCGGCGTCATGCATGTGCACGTGAGCCCGAACACCGATGCGCGCGGCCTGTTCGCACGCACCTTCTGTGCCGAAGCGTTCGCCGCCCACGGTCTCGCGACCTCCTTTCCCCAGGCGAGCACGTCCTGGAATCCGCATTGCGGCACCTTGCGCGGATTGCACCTGCAAGTGGAACCCAAGGGGGAAGCCAAGCTGGTGCGCGTCACACGCGGGCGGGTGTTCGACGTCGCCGTGGACCTGCGCCCGGCCTCGCCCACCTATCTCGCCTGGACCGGGATCGAGCTCGACGCCGCGCGCCGCAATGCGATCTATATTCCCGAAGGCTGCGCGCACGGCTTCCTGACCTTGGAGGCGGGCTGCGAGGTCTTTTATCAGATATCGCAGAGCTATGACGCCGGCCTTGCCCGCACGTTCCGCTGGGACGATCCGGCCTTTGCCATCGCCTGGCCCGCCGCCCCCCGCATCATCTCCTCCAAGGACGCCACGGCGTGCGAGCTTTGCCTATGAACTTTACCGGACACCCGATCACCCCGGCACCCGCGACCCGCCCTGCGGAGGACGGCGCCGACACCGGCGAGCAGCCGGTCCTCAGCCTGTGCATCCCCACCTATAACCGCGCGCCGTTCCTGGATTATCTGCTGACCCGCCTGGCCCGCGAATGCAGCTTCGCGTTCCCCTTCGAAGTGGTGGTCTCGGACAATGCCTCCACCGACGACACCGCGGAGGTCGTCGCCCGGCACCGGGACGGCGGGCTCGTTCTGTCCTACTTCCGGCAGGAGGAAAACAAGGGCGGCCTGCCGAACCTGATGACCGTCTTCCGGCGGGCGCGCGGGCGCTATGTGATGTATCTCGCCGACGACGACCTGATCGACGCGCCGGCGCTCGCGGAAACGATCGATTATCTGCGCGCCAATCCCGAGATCCGCGCCTGCTATACGCCGTGGGAGCTTTATGACGACGTCGCCCAGCAGCCGGGACGGATGTTCTTCGACCTGCCGGAGGACTTCGTCATTCATCCCGGCCAGGAACTGGATCTGCTCGGGCACATCATCAATACCCACATCTTTCCGGAAACCGTGATTTACCGGGCGGATGCGGTGCGCGACATCTCCAGCGAGGCGCGCTTTTGCTATTGGGCGTTCAGCTATCTGACCCATGTGGTGCAGCAGGGCCCGGTGGCGTTCCGCCGCAAGCATTATTATCGCTCCGTCACGGCGAGCCCGGTGGCGGCCCGCACCCAGGCGGGCCACGAACAGGCCATGAGCGATTGGGACAGCTATCGCGGCGGGCTCGAATATTTCGTCTATGCCCTGCTGCGCCGCTCCGGCACCACGCTGAGCCTGGAGAACAAGCGCGCCTTCCGCGACATGATCGACATCTTCATCGAAACCCGCATGCGGGTGGCCCTGCGGCTCTGGCTGGGGCGCGGCGATTTCCTGCGGGCCTATGAACTGATCTGCCGCATCCATTATCTCGACCCCCAGGGGGTCCGCGCGATCGACCAGATCGAGAAGCTGCCGCTGCTGATCCTCGCCCAGACCCTGGCGCGGCTCGCCAACGGCATCGCGGGGCTGGACCGCATCCAGCTCGACGGGGTCGAGGACGGCCAGTCGGTCGCCGGCCTGTTGCGGGAGATGGGACTGGAGCGGCGCATTCTCGTGACCCCCGCCATGCCCGGTCTCGATGCGGCGGCCAGGCGCTCCAGCCTCGTCTTCATTCGCACCGAGGACGCACGCCAGCGCTTCCTCGACGAGGGCTATCAGCCAGGGCTCATCGTCAGCGAACGCGAATTGCAGGACGGCATCCTGCTCGGCTGAGGCGGCTCCGGCCCATGAGGCCGGCGCCGCCTCAGCCGGCCCCGAGGGCATTCAGGCTCGGATCTTCGGGCAGGCAGCCGCGGAAATGCCCGAGGCTGCCCTTGGCGGCACGGGCGCAGAAGAAGCGCGACGCGGAGGCGCTGCCGCCCTCCGCCTCACCCGCACGCGGGCGCAGGGTGGACAGGAACCACGCCCGCCCGTCAGCGCCCAGCGCGCTGGCGAAATCCCGCTGGCGGCGGGGCTCTCCCATCAGTTCGGCATAATGGCGCGCCAACCGCCTGAGGGATGCCGCGGGAGCGTGCGTACGCGCCATGTCGCGCGCGCCCACCGCGCCCATCCGCAGCAACCGCTGGGGATTGCAGGCGGCCCGCTCGATCAGCGCCGCCCCGTCCTCGATGCTCTTCGCGACGAAACCGTTGCGATCATGGGAGACGATGGCCGTTTCCGCCGGATTGTCCCACACCAGCGGCACCGCGCCGGCCGACATGGCCTCCACCAGCGCGTTCTCGCCGGTGCCGTAATGCTGCGGGTTGAGCGGATACAGGAACAGGTCGAGCGCCCCGAGGACCGCCCGCGGATCGCAGGCATAGCCCTCGAACCGCACGCGCTCGGGATGCCGCATCGCCGCCGCCCGCGCCGCCACCTCGCCGGCGGGATCGAGCGTGCCCCAGAGCGAAACCCGGACGTCGCCCGCCGCGGCATCCACCATGTCGAAGAAGCCGGGATGCAGCTTGATGAAATCCAGCGTGCCGAGATAGCCGATCCGGACCTTGGGCGCGGCACGGGGCGGGCGCGGCGCAGCATCGACGCCGAACCCGCTGTTCACCACGCCGAACGCCTGCGGGCGCGCCGCAAGCGCGGCCGCGAGATTTTCCGCCTTCAGCGAACAGGGCGAGCTGAACAGCACCTTGTCCGCGAGTTCCGCGAGCGAGGCCGGGATCAAAGGCGGGGCGAGGCCGGAAATATGCACCCACAAGGCGAGGCGCATGGCCGGCAGGGCATTTGCCGCGAGCAGGGCATAGAGGCGCGGATGGTTCCACCATTCCACCTGCACGATGTCCGCATCCGCCACCAGGCGGGCGAGTTCCCGCGGCTCGGGCGCGATGGCGACGGGACAGCCGGCGGCGCGCACGCGCTCGACGAAATGCGTATCGCGCGGCGGCTCGAGCAGGGCGAACCGGTGGCGGAGGGAAGCGGGAGGCCCGAGAGCCAGGGCCGCTTCGGCCAGCGCGGCATGCGCCTTCCCCACGCCGCCGCCCAGGTGGGGGGCGATGTGGAGGATGTTCACTCCGCCGCCGCCGGCAGGCGCGCGGGACGACCACCGGGCGCGGCGACGGCGGGGTTCAATTTCATCTTCGCCTTGAAGGTCGCCAGGATCTGCGGGCGATGGGCATCGATCGTGTCCGGCAGGCAATGGCTGAGCTGGCCGCAGCCGTGGCACACGCCATTCTCCCGACGCTTGCCTTCCAGATGCTGGAGGCGCAGCGCGTTCATCGTATCCGAGGTCCAGATCTCCTTCATGGAGGCGTGGCGCACGTCGCCGATGACCAGCTTGCGGCCCCAGTCGAGGAAGCAGGAGCTGACCTGCCCGTCCGCATTCACGGAATAGCCGTAGAAGATATAGGGGCAGGTATCAGTCTCCCCCACCGGCTGCTGGTAGATGCCGCCGGTGATCTTGACCCCGCTGCGGGCCTCCACGTCGAAATCCGGCCAGCAGGGGGCGAAATTCTCGATGAAGATGCGGTCGCAATGATCGCCGAAGGTCTCGTAGAATTCCGCCCGCTGCGCCTCGGTGATCAGCTCGCCGGGGATCTTGATGACGACCTCGCACTGGCCCTTGTTGGCATAGAGCCATTTCACATTGGCGACGAAGGCCTCGAAATCGAAATCGAAGCCGGTGAAGCGCCGATATTGCTCGCCCGTCATGCCGTCCACCGAGATGTTGATCTTGTCGAGGCCCGCCGCGATCACCGGCGCGAGCCGCTCGGGGCTGAGGAAGGTGCCGTTGGTGGTGGTGTCGATATAGTCCACATGCCCGCTCGCCTTGGCATAGGCGATCATGTCGGCGAGGCGCCGGTTCAGGAACGGCTCGCCGTCCTTGTACAGGCGCAGCACCTTGATCTTGTCGTCGAAGGCGCCGAGATCGTCGATCACCTTGGTGAAGACCTCGAACTTCATGGCGCCCTGGTAGCGGCCGGTCTCGCGGATCAGGCCGCGATGGCCGGTGGGGCAGAAGGTGCATTGGAAATTGCACGCGCTGGCGGGATCCACGAACACCACGAACGGAGTGGCCAGGGGAATCACCGTTTCCAGGGCCGTGCGGCCCTCCAGATTAATGCGCGGCTTGACCTGTGCCTTCATGATCTCTCCACCCACCCGAGCCTGAAGCGCCCGGCTGCCCGCCGGCGCGGACATTCCGCGCCGCGCGGCGCGCGCGCCTTCGCCTGTTGTTCCGGCCATGCCGAAGGACGCAGGCACTCAAGCAGCGGTCCATTGCGCCAAGCTGTCCTGATTGGCCGCCCCAAGCCACAAGCCCGGCGAAAGCATCGTGGAGCAGGCTCCTCCATGGCGCGGACCGGCGCAAACATCCGAGGCGCAGGCGCACGGCCAGACACCCGGCCAGACACCCGGCAGGAGGAGCGAGCATGAGAATTTCGATGCATTCGCGCGATTCTTGGCGCGGCGCGACGAGTGCGCGGCCGGCGGCCTCGGCATGACCGCCTTTCCCCATATGGGCCGCAGCGGCGTGCGGGCGCCCTGCCCCGTGCGGACCCGCAGCTTCGAGGCGCTGCCGGACCGGCGCGCCGCCATCGCCCTGTTGCAGCACCTCAACGCGCGCGCCATCGCGCCGCGCCCGGTCGAGATCGGCGACCGGCCGCTGGCGCTCTATGGCGCCGGCAACCTCGGCAAGCTGGCGCGCCAGCATCTCGATGCCATCGGTCGGCCGATCGCCTTCGTGGTCGATGCGGACGCCGCGCGCCACCGCGCCGATCCCGACTGGCACGGCCTCAGCATCCTCGCGCCGGAGGACGTTGCGCCCCATGTGCGGCGCGAGGCGTTGCTGGCGATTTCCATCGCGAACAACCCGTTCGGGCCGATCCAGGCGGAGCTGGCACGCCAGGGCTGGACGGCCTGCGTGCCGTTCTACGATCTTGCCGAAGGCTTCCGCGCCAGCCACCCGCTGAGCAACGGCTGGTTCAGCGGCGCCCTCGACCTTGCCGGATTCGCCGCCGCGGCCACGGCCCTGGAGCGCTTCGCCGACGATGCCTCGCGCGCCCATTACCTGCGCTTTGCCGCCTGGCACATGGCGCGGGAGGAGTGGGACTTCCCCGCCGCGCCGGTGGTTCCCGCCGCGCGCTTCTTCATTCCCGAGCTCGCCGCGACCCTGCGGGCGGGAACGCGCTTCCTGGACGGCGGCGCCCATCACGGCAGCGTCACGGCGCGCCTGCTGGAGGAGGTGCGCGGACAGATTTCCGCCGTATGGGCGATCGAGCCGGACCCGGCCAATGCCGCCGTGCTGCGCGATTTCGTGGCCGGCCTCGACTGGCGGGTGCGCGCCCGCGTCGAGGTGCTCGGCCATGTGGTCGGCGCGCGGCGCGAGAGCGTGCGCTTCCACGACGGGCTCGGCTATGCCTCGCAGATCTCCCCCACCGGCCAATCCCAGCGCGAGAGCCTGCCCATCGACGCGCTCGGCCTCGACCCGACCTATGTGAAGCTGCATCTGGAGGGCGGCGAGCTGGCCGCGCTCGAAGGCGCCCGCGAGACCCTGCGCCAGCACCGGCCGGCGCTCGCGCTCACCGTCTATCACAATGCCGACGGCCTCGCCCGCACGCCCGGCTGGCTCGCCCAGAACCTTGAAAACTATCAGCTGGTCATGCGGACCCACGCCTGGTGCGGCACCGGCGCCGTGATCTATGCCCTGCCCAAGGAACGCCTGCACAAATGAGCATCTTCGTGAGCGACAGCCGGTTCATCATGGACCTCGGCATGAACAATGGCGACGACACCGCCTATTATCTCGCCAAGGGTTTCAACGTGGTGGCGGTGGAAGCCAACCCGGCCCTGGTCGCCGCCGCGCGGGTGCGTTTGGCCGCCGAGATCGCCGCCACGCGCGTCACCATCCTGCCCAATGCGGTGGCGGGCAAGGCCGGCCGGGTCAGCTTCTTCATCAATGAAGACAACGATCATTGGAGCAGCATGGACAAGGGCTGGGCGGGCCGCGAGGACAGCGCCTGCCATGCCATCGAGGTGGAGGCGCTGACCCTCGGCCAGATCTTCGACATGTTCGGCATTCCCTATTATCTGAAGATCGACGTCGAGGGCGCGGACCGGGACATCCTGTCCCAGCTGGGGCGCCAGCTCATCAAGCCGCTCTATGTCAGCATCGAGGATTGCCGCTTCGGCTTCGAATATATCGAGATGCTGGCGAGCGCGGGATATGACGGGTTCAAGCTCGTCGATCAGTCCACGGTCCACGAGCTGGAAGACGAGGCGATCGGATACAAGTTCCCGCCCGGCTCGTCCGGCCCGTTCGGCCGCGCGCTGCCCGGCCAATGGCTGAACCGGCGGGACATCCACACCGTCTATGCCCGCACCGTGCGGGACCGCTCCGGCACCCGCCTCGCCCCGCGCACCCGCTGGTGGGATATTCACGCCACCAAGCGCTGACCCCCTCGCCGCCGGCGGGCCGGGGGAATTGGGATCCGAAATTTCTCGCGCCAAAACGCGCATCCGTGCCGCGCCGAACGGCCTCCCGCGGCGCCTCCGGGCCCGGCGGATGCACGATTCCGGCTCAAAATGTTTCACGTGAAACAATGACTTAGCGCGGACGAACAGGGGTTTCGTGGCACATCTCCGCGGCCTCTCGGCGGAACAAACCCCTATTCGGGTGGATGTTCGCGCCGAATTTCGGCACGCGGTAATTTCGCCGTTCGGCCCGAGGGCCTCAGGCCCGCGACGCGCTCGCCCCCGCCTGCGGGACGATGCTGACGGCCCCCGGCCCGATGTCCATGGCCCCCGGCCCAATGTCCATGGCCTGCGGCATGATGCTTATGGCCTGCGGCGCTTTGCCGGCGCAGCGCAGGGCATGCATCCGCTCATAGGCTGCTTCCAGGCCCCGGACATAGCGGGTCGCGTCGAACAGGTCCGCGTCGGCGCGGTTGGCCGCGAGGCGGGCGCGCAGGTCGGCCAGGCGCTGGGGATCGCGGGCCAGAGCAAGCGCCAGGGTCTCATACTCCGCCAGCGTGTGGGTGACGAGCTCCGGCAGGCCCACCGCATGCAGCAGGCTGCCGGCGACTCGGCTCGCGAAGCTCTCCCCGGCGCAGGTCACCAGCGGCACGCCGGCCCACAGGGCATCGCTGGCCGTGGTGTGGGCATTATAGGGCAAGGTATCGAGGACCAGGTCCGCATGGCGGTGGCGCGCCAGATGCTCCGCCGGTTCGGCGCGCGGCGCGAACACGATGCGGCCGGGATCGACGCCGAGAGCGCCTGCCTCATAGTGGAGATTGTCCCGCGCCACATCATTGGCCTCGAACAGCCACAGCACCGATCCGGGCACCGCCGCGAGCAGGCGCATCCACACCGCGAAGATATCGGGCGTAATTTTGTAAGTATTGTTGAAGCAGCAGAAGACGAAGCCGCGCTCCGGCAGGCCGCAGGCGGCGCGCGCGGGCACCTGCGCGGCGATGGCGCGGCGGCTGTCATTGGGCTGATAGGTGCCCGGCAATTGGACGATCTTCTCGTCGTAGAGCGGCGCCGCCTCAAGCGGCGTCACGAACGAATCCCCGACGATATAGTCCATGAACGGCGCGCCCATGGTGCCGGGATAGCCGAGAAAATTCACCTGAACCGGCGCCGGGCGCAGGGCCAGGATCTCGGTGCGGCAGCCGAAGGTGTAGCCCTTCAGGTCCACCAATATGTCGATGCCGTCGGCGCGGATGCGGCGCGCCGCTTCTGCGTTGCTCAGATCGCCCACCTCGACGAAATGGTCGAATGCGTCCACCAGCCGGCGCCGCATGGGCGAGCCGTCGTCCGGGCCGTAGGAATAGGCGAAGGTCTCGAACCGGGCGCGGTCGTGCCGCTCGAACGCCTCCACCGCCAGGAACGCCGTGGCATGGGCGAACAGATCGCGCGAGAGATAGCCGACGCGGATGCGCCGGCCGGGCGCGCGCACTTCGTGCACGGGGGGCAGGATGTCTTGCGCCTTCACCCGCACCCCCTGGGCCCAAACCCGCGCGGCGCGCAGATGCTCGGCGGCCGGCACACGGGCGGCGAGGCGCATGAAGGGGCCGGTGCGCGCGCCGGTCCGTTCCAGCACGCGCGTCAGCTGCGCCTCCTCCGCTGCGCCGCCGCGCCACTCGCAGGCATGGCGGCGCTGGATCGAAAGGCCGTAGAGCGCCACCGGGTCGTCCGGCCGCAGCCGCAGCGCCTGGCGGAAGAACTGGATCGCCTGCTGCACCTGCCGGCCCTCGGCGCAGATGCTGCCGAGATTGATATAGGCCTCCACATGGGCGGGATCGGCGGCGAGCGCGGCATTGAAGGCGGCCACCGCCTCCGCAAGCCGGCGCATCTCGAACAGAACGAGGCCCCGGTCGGCATGGAGCGCGGCAAGCCCCGGCTTCGCGGCGCAGGCGGCATCCAGCAAGGCGAGGGCGTCCCCATCGCGCCCCTCGTGATAGGCGGCGATGGCCTGCTGGCCGAGATGTTCGGCCACCAGCACGCCCCGCGCCAGGGCGGCGAGCAGGGTTTCCCGCGCGGCGCGCGGGTCCCCCTTTGCCACCAGGGCGGCGGCAAGGCCGAGCCAGGCGTCGGCCTGCTTGGGATCGAGCGCGAGCGCCTGGCGATACAGGGCTTCCGCGCCCGCGCCATCGCCGGCTTGGCGCGCCGCGCGGGCCCGGACCATCAGCCCGAGCGCGGCGGCGATCGCGCCCACCCGCGCCTGCGGACGGCCCTGCGCCGCCCGTGCCCTCTGCTGCCTGCCCATGGATGCGAAGCCCCTGTTCGTGCCCGCTTCCGCCGGCCGCACGCGCGCCGGCCCGTCGCGGGACGCTCCGCCCGGGACCCTGCCCCCGCGACCTTGCGCGGGGCTGGACGCACGCAGGGCCGGGGCGTCGCGCGCACAAGACCCCAAGGCGGATCGACATTCGCCGCCGTGGCGCATCGTCGAGGGGCTGCCGGTGCGCGAGATTGCCTCGCCTTGGGGGCTCGTGATGGCCCGGCATGTCCCCGCCATCCACCCCGGCCCGCCGGCGCGTGCCGTGAAGGGCGGGGCCGACGGCGCAGCGTGGATACCCGGGACGCCCGTGCAGGACGATGCGCTGCCGCAGCGAGGAACGGCGCGCGACTCGAGCCAGCTCAAGAGTTTCCCGCCCATTCCTCCATATTGGATGCATCTGTCGCCAACGACGCCTTCCTCTCGCCGCAATAAGCCTCTACACCTCCAGTCCTCAGCGGTGGCGCCGGAAACGGCGACTTGGGGAACGGACGGATGTACTCCGGCCCCGGAGCATAGCTTGAGACAGGAAGCCCCGCGTGAGCGGGGCTTTTTTGTTGTCTACATGCCCCGAAAATCCATTCCTCTAGGGCATCCCCCACCCGGCTCTGGAAACGGGACCTTGGCGCCAAAAGCCAGACACGCTATCCCCCCTCGGGGAAGGCAGGTGAGCGCGCATGTCGCGCGCACCGGAGAAGGGGGCAAGGCATGATCAAACAGTGGGTTCTTGCGGCAGCGTTCACGGCGGCGCTGACGGCGGCGGCATCCGCGCAGGCGGTGAAACCCTACGGCCAGGGCTTCGACGGCTGGGTCTTCACGGTGACCCAGGAGAAGCCGGACCTGTTCAATTGCCGCGCTACCCGCAAGCTCGGCGGCCGCGAAGACATCATGGCCCTGCGCACGAACATGGACGGCTATCTCAGCGTGAAGTCGGAAGGGCGCACCGGCAAGTTCAAGGGCACCCTCGTCAATGTCATCGGCCAGCCCCGGGGGCGCCTGGAATGGACCGTGACCGCCGAAGCCGCAGGGCCGCGCATGTGGTTTCCGCTGGACCTCGGCGCCATCGGAACCCTCGCCGCGGCCGGCGGCTTCGAGTTCAGCCTCGGCGACACCGAGGATACCGGCAAGGTCAACCTGGGCAAGCGCGCCGGCGAGGCCTGGGCGCGCGTCAACCAATGCGCCATCGCCAGCCAGAAGAAGCCCGGCCGCTGACCGCAGCCTGGCCACGGCGAGGGGCGGGAAAGGGATAAGCGGGAAGGCGGCGCGCGCGAGCCGCCTTCCCGCCGTGCGGCACGGGCCGGCGGCTCACTTGCCGCGGGCGATGTCCAGCAGGGCTTCGGCGCGCTTCACCGCCATGGGGAAGAACGGCTGCGCCGGTGCTTCCCTGGCGAAGCAGGCGCGGTAGGCCTGCGAACCCGAGTCATTGATGCGGGTCAGCTCGTCCCAGCGCGGATCCTCGCTCTTATTGTCCTTTTCGATCGCCTTCTGCAGCGCCTCGGCCTTGGTCTTGTAGGGAGACCAGATCGCCTCGCAGGCTTTGATGGGCTTGATGTCCAGCTTCGCCATGGTCAGGCCGATCATGGCCTTGCCGTCGGCGATCCGGACGATGGCGATCTGGTTGGGGGCGATGTTGCCGGGCGGCTCGTCGGCCTGGAGGCCGAGCACCGCGAGGGCGGTTTCCCCGGGCGCGGCGGTCACCGGCAGGTCCACATAGGGCTGGTAATAGCCGCCGTCGAAGGCGAGCGCATTCTGGAAGAATTCAGCCGTCGCCATGGCCGATTTCACGCCGCCGGCGAGCGCCGCGGGCGCCCCGTCGTCCTTGGCGCGCGCGGCCAGCCAGGGCTGGAACACGCTGTCCGGGGTCACCACGAGGCGGGTGTTGAAGTCCTTGGTCGCGAAGGCCAGCCCGTCGAGCTGCCGGGTCGGGCTGCTCTCGTCGTAGATGAACGTGAAGAGCGTGTATTGCGGCGCGCCGAGGCCCTTGAACTTCAGCGGGCCGAGGGCGGTGGCCAGGCGCTTGCCGAGATCCTTGAGGGCGGCCTCCTCGCGCTTGACCACGCCCGCATCCCCGCTCTTGCCCGCCTTGGCGGCGGCAACTGATGCGGCGATGGCCTTGTCGCGGGCGGCGACATAATCGCCCAGCGCATCGGCCGCTGCGGCGCCCGGCAGCGCGGCCGCGAGGAACAGGGCGCAAGCGAGCGGACGGACTAATCCTCTCATGGGCTTTCCTTCAAAGACGGCGAACCGGTCCTGCCGGCCCGCGCGCAACGGAAGGTCAAGTCCGGCCAAGGTCAAGCCCGAAATGCGCGCGGCCTTGCGCCGCCCCTTTTTTCCCGTGCCTCTTTTTCCCGCGCGCCTGCAACGCGCCCCCTCAACGTGCCCCCCTCAACACGCCCGGCGCCATGGCGCGCAGGTCGCGGGCCGCCCTCGCGCGATGCTATTCCGCCGGCGCCAGAGGCGGGGCGGCGGGTCCGGGTGCGTCACGGCGCACCGCGGCCGGGCGACGCCGCAGGCGGTCCAGCAGCAGATAGACCACCGGGGTGGTGTAGAGCGTCAGGATCTGGCTCACCATCAGCCCGCCGATGATGGTGATGCCCAGCGGCTGGCGCAGTTCCGCCCCCGTGCCCGAGGCAAGCGCCAGCGGCACGGCGCCGAAGATCGCCGCGAGCGTGGTCATGAGGATCGGCCGGAAGCGCTGGAGGCAGGCTTCGCGGATCGCCGCCTCCGGCGAGAAGCCGCGCGTGCGTTCAGCGTCCAGCGCGAAATCCACCATCATGATGGCGTTCTTCTTCACGATGCCGATCAGCAGGATCACGCCGATCAGCGCGATCAGGCTGAACTCGCTCTTGCACACGATGAGCGCCAGCACCGCCCCCACCCCCGCCGACGGCAAGGTGGACAGGATCGTCAAGGGGTGGACGAAGCTCTCGTACAGGATGCCGAGCACCACATAGACGCTCAGCAGCGCCACCACGATCAGCAGCGGCTGGGTGCCGAGCGATTGCTGGAACAGCTTGGCGGTGCCCTGCGAGGTGCCGTGAATGCTCGCGGGAACGCCGAGCTGCGTCATCTTGCGGTTGATCGCCGCCAGCCCCTCGCCGAGCGTCACGCCCGGCTTGAGATTGAACGACAGCGTGCTCGCCGCGAACAGGCCCTGGTGGTTCACCGCCAGCGGCGTGGTGCCGGGGCCGAAGGTGGCGAAGGCGGACAGCGGCACCGAGAGATTGAACCTGGTGCTCACCGCGGCGCCGGTGGAGGCGCCCGACTTGGTGGTGTTGGCGATGCGGTTGGTATTGGCGTTGCGCACCGCGTCCGCCGAAAGCGCATCGGCCGAGCCGGTCAGCTGGGTGGACACCGCCGCCAGCGCCGCCGTCGACGCGCTGCCCGCCAGCGCCCCGCCCGAGGTGGAGACGCGGATATCGTCGAGGGTGCGCGGGTCCTGCCAATAGGCCGGAGCCACCTCCATCACCACATGATACTGGTTCAGCGGGGCATAGATGGTGGAGACCTGCCGCTGGCCGAACGCGTCATAGAGCGTGTTCGAGATCTGGCTCATGGAGAGGCCGAGCCGGGCGGCGGTGTCGCGGTCGATGGTGAGATCGACCTCCAGCCCCTTCTCCTGGGTGTCGGTATTCACGTCGGCGATTTCCGGCACGCCGCGCAGGGCTTCCAGGATCTTCGGCGTCCATTGCCGCAGGAGATCCAGATCGTCGCTTTGCAGCGTGTATTGATATTGCGCGTTGCTCTGCCGCCCGCCGGCGCGCACGTCCTGCATGGCCTGGAGGAACAAGGTCGCCCCGGGCACCTTGCCGAGCTTGGGGCGCAGGCGCGCGATCACCTGGTCGGCGTTGACGTCGCGCGCCTCCAGCGGCTTCAGCGCGACGAACAGATAGCCCGAATTGGTCTGCGCCCCGCCGGTGTAGCCCACCACGGTGTCCACCGCCGGGTCGGATTTCACGATGTCGACGAAGCGGCCGAGCTTCTCGCGCATGAGCTGGAACGAAATGCTCTGGTCGGCCTGGATGACGCCGATGAGCTGGCCGATGTCCTGCTGGGGAAAGAAGCCCTTCGGCACCACGGTGAACAGGTGCACGTTGAGCGCCACGGTGGCGGCGAGGATCGTCAGCACGAACAGGCGGTGGCGGAGCGCCCAGCCGAGCGTCACATCATAGCCCGACAGCACCGCGCCGAACGCCCGGGCGCCGAACCGGCCGAGCCGGCCGGGCGGCGTGTGCGTGGGCGGGGAGATGAGCCGCGCGCACATCATCGGCGTGAGCGTCAGCGACACCACCAGCGACACCAGGATGGTGATGGAGAGCGTGACCGCGAATTCGCGGAAGAAGCGCCCGACAATCCCGCCCATCAGAAGGATGGGGATGAACACCGCGATCAGCGACAGGCTCATGGAGAGGACGGTGAAGCCCACTTCCTTCGCCCCGAGCAGCGCCGCTTCCATGCGCGTCATGCCCGCTTCCACATGGCGCGTCACGTTCTCCAGCACCACGATGGCATCGTCCACCACGAAACCGGTGGCGATGGTCAGCGCCATCAGGGAGAAATTGTCGAGGCTGTAGCCCAGCAGGTACATGAAGCCGAACGTGCCGATGAGCGACACCGGCACGGCGATGCTCGGAATGAGCGCGGTGCGCAGATCGTGCAGGAACAGCAGCACCACCGCCACCACCAGGATCACCGCCAGCACCAGGCTGCGCTCGACATCGTGCAGCGAGGCGCGAATCGATCCGGTGCGGTCCATGGCGATGGAAAGATCGATATCGGCGGGGATCGAGGCGCGCAGTTCCGGCAGCACCGCCTTCACGCGCTCCACCGCCTCGATGATGTTGGCGCCCGGCTCGCGCGAGATGACGAGCACCACCGAGGGGCTGCCGTTGGTCAGGCCCTCGTTGCGCACGTTCTCGACCGAATCCACCACCTCCGCCACCTCGGAGAGGTGCACCGGCGCGCCGTTGCGATAGGCGACGACGAGGTTGCGATAGGCGGCGGCCTCGTGCGCCTGGTCGTTGGTGTAGATCTGATAGCGCTTGTCGCCCTCCTCGATCGCCCCCTTCGGCGCATTGGCATTGGCGGAGGCGAGCGCGGCGCGGATGTCCTCCAGCCCGATGCCGTACTGGAACAAAGCGTGGGGATTGATCTCCACCCGCACCGCCGGCAGCGAGGAGCCGCCGATGGTCACGAGCCCCACGCCCTTCACCTGCGACAGCTTTTGCGACAGCACGGTGGCGGCGGAATCATAGAGCTGGCCGCGGCTCAGCGTCTTGGAGGTCAGCGCCAGGATCATGATCGGCGCGTCGGCGGGATTGACCTTGCGATAGGTGGGATTGCTGCGCAGCGCCGCCGGCAGGTCCGCCCGCGCCGCATTGATGGCCGCCTGCACGTCGCGCGCCGCGCCGTCGATGTCGCGGTCGAGGCCGAATTGCAGGGTGATGCGGGTGGAACCGAGCGTGCTGTTGGAGGTGATCTCCGACACGTCGGCGATCTGGCCGAGATGGCGCTCCAGCGGCGTCGCGACCGTGGAGGCCATGGTCTCGGGGCTGGCGCCCGGCATGGAGGCCGTGACCTGGATGGTCGGCAGATCCACCTGCGGCAGCGGGGAGACCGGCAGGAAGAAGAAGGCGAGCGCCCCCGCCGCCGCGAACCCCGCCGTCAGCAGCGTGGTCGCGATGGACCGCCGGATGAAGGGGGCGGAAATGTTCATTCCGCCGGTTCCACCGCCATGCGGGGCCGACCGGAGAGGCGCCGCGCCAGGTTCTCGAACGCGAGGTAGATCACCGGCGTGGTGAACAAGGTCAGCACCTGGCTCACCACCAGCCCGCCGACGATGGCGACGCCGAGCGGCTGGCGCAGCTCCGACCCGTCGCCCGAGCCGAGCATCAGCGGCAGCGCGCCGAGGATCGCCGCGAGCGTGGTCATCAGGATCGGCCGGAAGCGCAGCAGGCAGGCCTGATAGATCGCCTCCGCGGGAGTCAGGCCCTGGTTGCGTTCCGCATCGAGGGCGAAGTCGATCATCATGATCGCATTCTTCTTCACGATGCCGATCAGCAGGATGATGCCGATGATGCCGATGATGTCGAGTTCCCCGCCCATGGCCATCAGACCCAGCAGCGCGCCGACGCTGGCCGAGGGCAAGGTGGAGAGAATGGTGATGGGGTGGATGTAGCTCTCATAGAGCACGCCCAGCACGATATAGACCGTGACGATGGCGGCGAGGATCAGCAGCAGCTCGTTGCCGAGCGCCGCCTGAAACGCCAGCGCGGCGCCCTGGAACGAGGTGACGACGCTCGCCGGCAGGGCGATGTCGCGCTCCGCCTGCTGCACCGCCGCCACCGCCGCGTCCAGGGACGCACCGGGGGCGAGGTTGAAGGAGACCGTCACCGCCGGGAACTGGCTGAGATGGCTGATCTGCAACGGCGCCGGCCGCTCGGTGATGGTGGCGATGGCCGACAGCGGCACCTGCGTTCCGTTCGCCCCGGGCAGATAGACCGTATCGAGGGATTTCAGCGTGGCCTGCAGCTTGGGATCGGCCTCCAGGATCACGCGATACTGGCTGGTCTGGGTGAAGATGGTGGAGATGATGCGCTGACCGAAGGAATCGTAGAGCGCATTGTCCACCGTCGCCATGGTGATGCCGAACCGGGCGGCGGTGTCGCGATCCACCGTGATGTCCACGGCAAGCCCCCGGTCCTGCAGATTGCTGGTGACGTCCGCGAGTTCCGGGCTGCGGGACAGGCGGTCCAGCAGGCGCGGCACCCACAGCGACAGCTCCGCCGGATCGGTATCCTGGAGCACGAAGGTATATTGCCCGCGGCCCGAGGTGGCGTCGATCGTCAGGTCCTGCACCGGCTGGAGATAGAGCGCGACGCCGGACAGCTGCGCCACGTCCGCCGTGATGCGGCGGATCACCTGGGAGACGCTCGCCGTGCGCTCGCCCTTCGGCTTCAGCTCGATGAGGAAGCGGCCGGTGTTGAGCGTGGCGTTCGTGCCGTCCGCGCCGATGAAGGAGGAGAGCGCGGAGACGTCCGGATCCTTCAAGATGGCGGCGGCCAGCGCCTGCTGGCGCTCTGCCATGGCGGCATAGGAGATGGATTGCGGGCCTTCCGAGACGCCCGAGATCAGCCCCGTGTCCTGCACCGGGAAGAAGCCTTTCGGGATCGCCACGTAAAGCGCAACGGTCAGGCCGAGGGTCGCCAAAGCCACCAGCAGGGTCGCACCCTGGTGGCGCAGCACCACGCGCAGCATGGCGCCATAAGTGGAGATCACGCCGTCGAACCAGGTGCGCTTGCGGGCGCCCGCGCCCTCCGGCCGCGCTTTCAGCAGCCGCGCGCACAGCATCGGCACGAGGGTCAGCGAGACCACGGCCGAGATCAGGATCGTCACCGCCAGCGTGATGGCGAATTCGCGGAACAGGCGGCCCACCACGTCGGCCATGAACAGCAGGGGGATCAGCACCGCGATCAGCGACACCGTCAGCGAGACGATGGTGAAGCCGATCTGCGCCGAGCCCTTCAGCGCCGCGTCGAACGGCTTCAGCCCCATTTCGATATGACGGGCGATGTTCTCGATCATGACGATGGCATCGTCCACCACGAAGCCGGTGGCGATGGTCAGCGCCATGAGCGAGAGATTGTTGAGCGAGAAGCCCGCCAGATACATCACCGCGAAGGTGCCGACGATGGAGAGCGGCACCGAGAGGCTGGGAATGACGGTGGCGGGGATATCGCGCAGGAACACGAAGATCACCAGCACCACCAGCACCAAGGCGAGCACCAGTTCCAGCTCCACGTCGCGCACCGAGGCGCGGATGGTGGTGGTGCGGTCGGTGAGCACGGCGACATCCACGCTCGACGGCAGGGTGGCGGTGAGTTCCGGCAGCAGCGCCTTGATCTCGTCCACCACGGCGATCACGTTCGCGCCCGGCTGGCGCTGGATGTTGAGGATGATGGCCGGCGTGGTGTTCATCCAGGCGGCGAGCTTGTCGTTCTCGGCCCCGGCGATCACCTCCGCCACCTGGGAGAGGCGCACCGGCGCGCCCTTGCGATAGGCGATGACGAGATCGCTATAGATGGCCGGGTCGCGGATCTGGTCGTTGGCGTTCACCGAATAGGCCCGCATGGGGCCGTCGAAACTGCCCTTGGGCGTGTTCACATTGGCATTGGCGATGCTGGTGCGCAGGTCGTCGATATTGAGCCCGTAGGCGGCGAGCGCGGAGAGATTGGCGCGGATGCGCACCGCCGGCCGCTGGCCGCCGGACAGGCTCACGAGGCCGACGCCGGCCACCTGCGAGAGTTTCTGTGCCACCCGCGTGTCGGCGAGATCCTGAAGCTCGGTGGGCGCGAGCGTCTTCGAGGTCACCGCCAGGGTGAGGATGGGCGCGTCGGCGGGGTTCACCTTGGCATAGATCGGCGGCGCCGGAAGATCGGCGGGCAGCAGGTTGCCGGCGGCATTGATCGCCGCCTGAACCTCCTGTTCCGCCACGTCGAGGGAGAGTTCCAGGCCGAATTGCAGCGTGATGACCGAGGCGCCCGCCGAGGAGGAGGACGACATCTGCTTGAGATTCGGCATCTGCCCGAGCTGGCGCTCCAGCGGCGCCGTGATCGAGGAGGTCATCACCTCCGGGCTGGCGCCGGGATAGAAGGTGCGCACGGCGATGGTGGGATAATCCACCTCCGGCAGGGCGGAGAGCGGCAGGAAGCGGAACGCCACGATGCCGACCAGCAGCAGCGCCGCCATCAGCAGGAAGGTGGCGACCGGCCGCACGATGAAAGGCTGGGAGGGATTCACGCCGCTCTCTCCGCCGCCGTCGCCGGACGCGCGGGCTGCGCCGGCCTCATTTCGCACCGCCTTGGGTCGGCGGCGCGCCGCCGCCCTGGGCCGCCGCTCCCGCACCCGGCCCGGCATCGGGCACGATGCTCGGCCCCACCGCCGGCACGGTGCCGGCGGGCGGGGTGGCGGGCGGCGCGGGTGTGGCCGTGGCGGCGGGGGTCTGGGCGGCGGGGGGCTGGGCGGCGGGTGCGGACGGGACAGGGGCGTCCGGCCCCGGCGTGGCGGGGATCGCCACATCGCCCGTGCCGTGGTCGCGGCTGCCCTGGTCGCGGCCCTCCTGGGCGCGTCCTTCCGGGTTGCGGCGCTGGCGGCGCTCCGATCCCTCGCCCGCGGCCGGTCCCGGCTTGCCGCCGGCCGCCGCGTCGGGCTCGCTGATCTTGGCGCCCTCGCGCAATTTGTCCGCGCCGTCCACCACCACCTTGTCGCCCGCGGCCAGCCCCTGGGTGACGACGATCCGGCTGGCGTCGGACGGACCGAGCGTGATCTTGCGCACGCTCACCGTATTGTCGGGCTGGACCAGATAGACATAAGTCCCCGGCGCGCCGCGCTGCACCGCCGCCGAGGGAATGACCACCACGCCGGTAAGCGTATCCACCAGCAGGTCCACGTTCACGAACTGGCTCGGAAACAGCGCCTCGTCCGCATTGTCGAACTGCGCCTTCAGCTTCACCGTGCCGGTGGTCACGTCCACCTGGTTGTCGATGGTCACGAGCTTGCCCGTGGCGAGGGCGGCGCGGCGGTTGCGGTCATAGACCACCACCGGCAGGTCGGCGCCGGCCGTCAGCCGCTTGAGCACCTGGGGCACCTTGTCCTCGGGCAAAGAGAACAGCACCGTGATCGGCTTGATCTGCGCGATCACGGCGATGCCGGTGGAATCGCCCGCCTGGACGTAGTTCCCGCGATCCACCAGCCGCAGGCCGACCCGGCCGGTGACCGGCGCGGTGATGTGGCAATATTCGAGGTTCAGCTCGGCGGTGCGCACCTGCGCCTCGTCCATCTCCACCGTGCCCTGATATTGCTGCACCAGCGCCTGCTGGGTATCGACCTGCTGCTGCGAGGCGGCATTCTTGGCCACAAGCTGGCTGTAGCGGTTGAGGTCCAGCTGGGCGTTCTTCAACTGCGCCTGGTCGCGGGCGAGCTGGCCCTTGGCCTGTTTCAGCGCGGCCTCATAGGGGCGCGGATCCACCTCGGCGAGGGGCGCGCCGGCCTGGATCTCCTGTCCCTCGGTGAAGAACAGATTGACCAGCCGGCCGCTGATCTGCGTCTTCACGGTGACGGTGGTGAGCGGCGTGACCGTGCCGAGCGCGGTGAGCGTCACCGGCATGCTGCCGGTCTGCGCCAGCGCGGTCGCGACCGGCACGGGAAGGCCCGCGAAGCCGCCGCGCCCGCCCGGCTGCGGGGTCTCCTGCGGCCGGATCAGGAAGCCCGCCCCCACCAGCCCCAGCAAGGCCAGGAAGATCAGGAACGACCAGGGAAACCAGCGCCGACGCTTCGGCGCCGCCTCGGCCGCGAGACTGATGGGTTCGCCGCGCAGATCGCGCAACGGGCGTGGGTCATTCATCGGAACACCAGATAGCTTGGGACGGCCGCGCGCTCGCGCCCGGCATCATCACCGTGATTGTGGTTGGGGCGAGGCGCCGCGCTCGCCCTCCTCGGGCGGAACCCAGCTCGCGAGCCGCGCGCGGCCCTCCGCCGACATCTCGCCGGCGGCGCCGATGATCACGGCGTGCAGCGCGCGCCACAGGCCGCGCCGCGCCTCGCGCAGCTGCGCCAGGGCGGCATCGGCGGCCGCGGCGTCGAACGGCTCCGCCACCAGCGCCGCGCGCACCTTGTCCTGCGCCACCCGCGAGGCGTCCTGCGCGGCATCGATGGCGCCGAGGGTGCCTTGGAACCGCGCGCGGAGCGCCTGCGCGTCCGCCGGCGGCAGCGCCGCCGCGAGCCGGTCGATGCGCGCGGCCGGGCTGCGGTCCAGCGCCACGGGCGCGGGCGCCGCCGCGCGTTCGCGGGTTTCCTGAAACGCCACGGCGACCGCGAGGCCGACGAAGAACAGGTTCAGGGCGAGCGACGCCACCAGGAGCAGCCGCCTCGGCTGGAGCATCCCCATGCGAATGACGCCGCCGGTCACAATGCGCTTTCCTCGACCGGGCCGGGCTCGAACACGATCGTGCTGAGGTCGGCCGCAACCTGCGGATGGGCGCCGGGCGCCAGCGCCGGGTCGAACAGGCTGGGATGGACCACGTTGAGGCCGGCGAGAAAGCCCAGGGCCGCCATGCCCGCCAGCGCAGCGATGCTCGGCCATGCCGGGCGCAGGTCCAGCGCCAGCAGCCAGGACGGCAGCCACCGCACCGGCGCCCGCGCGCCCTGCGGCGGCAGCGGCAGCGTCGCGAGGCGCGCGGCGATCCTGTGGCCGGCCGCGAGATCCTGCGCCGCCGGGCCGGCCGCCACCGCCCGCGCGAGGCGCGCGTCGAGCGCCGCGTGTCCCGCCAGCAGGTCCGCCACCGAGGCGTCGCGCGCCATCAGGTCCAGGGCCCGCCGGCGCGCCGGCTCGGGCCAGAGCGAAACGTCGGCTCCGTGCGCGACGCGCAGATGCTCGAACTCGTCATGGGTCATTTTTCATTCCTCCCCAAGCTGCGGCCCGAGACGGGCGCGCAGCGCGCGCCGGGCACGGACCAGCAGGGTCTCGACGCCGGAAACCGAGGCATCGAGGATTTCCGCGGTGCGGGCATTGGACAGCCCTTCCCAATAGGTAAGCAGCACGGCCGCCCTTTGCCGCTCCGGCAGATCGGCGATGGCGCGGGCGAGCGTGCGGTCCTCGTGCCCGCGGGCGAGGCGGGCGAGGGCGTCGGGCGCCGGATCGGCGATCTCCGCCGCATCCTCCAGCGGCGCGAAATCCCGGCGGCGGCGGTGATTGAGACACAGATTGACGACGATCCGGTAGAACCAGGTGCCGAACGCGGCGGTCGGCTGCCAGCGCGGCGCCGCCCGCCAGACCCGCAGAAAGGCATCCTGGACGATGTCCTCGGCATCGGCGGAATTGCCGAGAAACCGGCGCGCGAGGGCGACCGCGCGCACCGCATAGCGCTCGGTGAGCGTGCGGAACGCTGCCGCATCCCCTTGGGCGACGCGCGCCATGAGGTCTTCGTCGCTCGCTTCGCCCATCCGGGTACTCGAACCTGCCCCCGTTCGCCGCAGCATGCCACCATGATGCATGTCTCCTCAATCCGGCGGCCAAAAAGCGGCGGCCCCTGCGGCCTTGCGCCCCGCTTCGGGCGGGCAGGTCCGTTAGGTTCAACACATGGCGGCCTGAAACCCTGCGCTGCACCGCCGCGCGCGGTCCGTTCACGGTTTCGCGAGATGGCCTCCCGCACCGCAGGGTTCGCGCGGATGCCGTGTTCAAAGGCCGTAACGGACGAAGGGAATTGGGCTGATGCCGCGTCTCGTGTGGGTCGTAACGCCGGCCGTTCTGGTCGCCGGCGCGCTTGCTTGGCACTATGGGTTTGCCGCGCCCTCCTCCTCCCCGGCCAATGCCAAGAAGGCTCCGCCCGCCATTCCCGTGATCGCGACCACCGTGCGCGAGGAGAGCTTTCCGGTCTATGCCACCGGCCTCGGCACCGTTCAGGCGTTCAATTCGGTGACCGTGAAGGTGCGCGTCGACGGCGAGCTGGACAAGGTCACCTTCAGCGAGGGGCAGGACGTGAAGGCCGGCGACGTGCTGGCGCAGATCGATCCGCGCCCGTTCCAGGCCACCCTCGCCCAGGCCCAGGCGGCCAAGGCCAAGGACCAGGCCCAGCTCGCCAATGCCAAGCTGGACCAGGACCGCTTCAAGCAGCTGGTGACCAAGAACGCGGTCTCCCAGCAGCAGCTCGACACCCAGAACGCCCTCGTCGCCCAATATGAAGCGGCGATCCAGGGCGACGACGCGGCCATCGACAGCGCCAATGTGCAGCTCGGCTATACCACCGTGCGCGCGCCGATTTCCGGCCGCACCGGCGTGCGGCTGCTCGACGAGGGCAACATCGTCCACGCGTCCGACACCACCGGGCTGGTGGTGATCACCCAGCTGAAGCCGATCTCGGTGATCATCTCCCTGCCGCAGGACCGGTTCGACGACGTGGTGGCCGCCATGGGGCGCGGCCCGGTGCCCGCCCTCGCCTTCCGGCGCGACGGCGTGACCCAGCTCGGCGCCGGCACCGTGACGCTGATCGACAACCAGATCGACCAGAGCACCGGCACCATCCGCATCAAGGCGACATTCCCGAACGAGGATCTCAAGCTCTGGCCGGGCGCGTTCGTGAACGTGCAGGTGCTGGTGGATACCCGCAAGGACGCCATCCTGGTGCCGGCGCAGGTGGTGCAGCGCGGACCGGACGGCTTCTATGTCTATGTGGTCCGCGACGACGATACGGTGGAGAAGCGCGCCGTCACCGTCGGCCCGAGCCGCGCCGGGCAGATGGTGGTGGAAACCGGGCTCACCGCCGGCGAGCGCGTGGTGGTGGACGGCCAGTACAAGCTGACCCCGGGCGCCCACGTCACGGTCACCGTCACCCCCGGCGCCAAGCCGCAGGCCGCCCCGCTCTCCACCGCCAGCGCCGAGAAGCGGGCATGAGCATTTCGGCTCCCTTCATCCGGCGCCCCATCGCCACATCGCTGCTGATGCTGGCGCTGGTGCTGATCGGTGGCGTCGCCTACCCGCTGCTGCCGGTGGCGCCGCTGCCGCAGGTGGACTTTCCCACCATCCAGGTCTCGGCCAGCCTGCCCGGCGCCAGCCCGGAGACCATGGCCTCCTCGGTCTCCACCCCGCTGGAACGCCAGTTCGCGCAGATCGCCGGCGTCACCCAGATGACCTCGACCAGCGCGCTCGGCGTCGCCTCCATCACCATTCAGTTCGACCTCAACCGCGCCATCGACGCCGCCGCGCAGGACGTGCAGGCCGCCATCACCGCCGCCAGCGGCCAATTGCCGAAAAACCTGCCCACCCCGCCCACCTATCGCAAGGTGAACCCGGCGGATGCGCCGATCCTGATCCTCGCGGTCCAGTCGGACCTGTATCCGCTCACCAAGCTCGACGATTACGCCGACACCATCCTCGCCCAGCAGATCAGCCAGATTCCCGGCATCGCCCAGGTGGCCATCACCGGCGAGCAGAAGCCGGCCGTGCGGGTGCAGGTGGACCCGGCGAAGATCGCCTCGCTCGGCATGAGCCTGGAGGACGTGCGCGCCATCCTCGCTGCCGCCACGGTGGATTCCCCCAAGGGCTCGTTCGACGGCACGGCCCAGAGCTTCACCATCTATGCCGACGACCAGCTCCTGGTGTCCTCGCCGTGGAACGATGTCGTGCTCGCCTACAAGAACGGCGCCCCGGTGCGCATCCGCGACATCGGCCGCGCCGTGGACGGGCCGGAGAATGCCCGCCTCGCCTCCTGGCAGAACGGCAAGCGCGGCATCCAGCTGATCGTGTTCAAGCAGCCCGGCGCCAACGTCATCGAGACGGTGGACCGCGTGCACGCCATGATCCCGCGCCTCGAAGCCGCGCTGCCCCCCGGCATCGACGTGCTGGTGATCTCCGATCGCACCCAGACCATCCGCGCCTCGGTGGACGACGTGCAGTTCACCATGATGCTCACCATCGGCCTGGTGGTGGCGGTGATCTTCGCCTTTCTGCGCAACGTGTGGGCCACCATCATCCCGAGCGTGACCGTGCCCATGGCGCTGATCGGCACCTTCGCGGTGATGTATGCGCTCGGCTATTCCATCGACAATCTCTCGCTGATGGGCCTCACGATCGCGGTCGGCTTCGTCGTCGACGACGCCATCGTGATGCTGGAGAACATCTATCGCCACATCGAGGAGGGCATGGCGCCGTTCGAGGCGGCGCTGAAGGGCTCGGCGGAAATCGGCTTCACCATCATCTCGATCAGCCTGTCGCTGGTGGCGGTGTTCATCCCGGTGCTGCTGATGGGCGGCATCGTCGGCCGACTGCTGCGCGAATTCGCGGTGACGGTCACCATCACCATCCTGGTGTCGGTGGTGGTCTCGCTCACGCTCACCCCCATGATGTGCTCGCTGTTCCTGAAGAACGATCACGGCGTGAAGCACAGCCGCCTGTACATGGCCTTCGAAACCTTCTTCGACGGCCTGCTCGCGGCCTATGACCACGGCCTGAAATGGGTGCTGCGCCATCAGTTCCTGACGCTCATGACCCTGTTCTGCACCATGGCCGCCACCGGCTATCTGTATGTGGTGATCCCCAAGGGCTTCTTCCCGCAGCAGGATACGGGCTTCATCCAGGGCTTCTCGGAGGCCGCGCAGGACATTTCCTTCTCCGCCATGTCGCAGAAGCAGATGGCGCTGCTGGACGTGGTCGGCCGCGATCCCGCCGTCGAAACCGTCGCCGGATCGGTGGGCGCCACGGGCGGATCGCAGACCGTGAACACCGGCCGCGTCTGGATCACCCTGAAGCCGCGCGACCAGCGCGACGTCAGCGCCGACCAGGTGATCGCGCGGCTGCGTCCGCAGCTGGCCAAGGTGGAGGGCATCGCCCTGTTCCTCCAGGCCTCGCAGGACATCAATGTGGGCGGGCGCCCCTCGCGCACGCAATATCAATACACCTTGCAGGACGCCAATCTCGCGGAGCTCAACGAATGGGCGCCGAAAATGCTGGCGATGCTGCGCGGCCTGCCCGAACTCCAGGACGTCGCCACCGACCAGCAGACCAACGCCCCCACCGTCTCGCTGAAGATCGACCGCGACACCGCCGCCCGCTTCGGCATCCAGCCGCAGGTGATCGACGACACGCTCTATGACGCGTTCGGCCAGCGGCAGGTGGCGCAATATTTCACCCAGCTCTCGCAATATCACGTCATCCTGGAGATCGACCCCAAGCTCCAGATGGATACCAGCGCGCTCGACAAGCTCTATGTGAAGTCGCCGCGCACCGGCGAGGAGATCCCGCTCTCGGCCTTCGTGAAGGTGGACACCTCCAAGAGCGCGTCGCTCTCGATCTCCCACCAGGGCCAGTTCCCGGCCGTGACGCTGAGCTTCAATCTCAGCCCGGGCACGGCGCTCGGCCAGGCGGTGGACGCGATCCGGGCGGCGGAGCTGAAGATCAACAAGCCGCTGACGCTGATCGGCACATTCCAGGGCACGGCGCAGGCGTTCCAGGATTCCCTGCGCACCCAGCCCTACCTGATCCTCGCCGCCGTGATCGCGGTCTACATCATCCTGGGCGTGCTCTATGAGAGCTACATCCACCCGCTGACGATCCTCTCCACCTTGCCCTCCGCCGGGCTCGGGGCCTTGCTGATCCTGTATTTCTCGGGCTTCGACCTGAGCGTGATCGCGCTCATCGGCATCCTGCTGCTGATCGGCATCGTGAAGAAGAACGCCATCATGATGATCGACTTCGCGCTCGCCAAGGAGCGCGAGGAGGGCATGGCGCCCGAGCAGTCCATCTATCAGGCCTGCCTCACCCGGTTCCGCCCGATCATGATGACCACCATGGCCGCGCTTTTGGGCGGCCTGCCGCTGATGCTCGGCACCGGCACCGGTTCCGAACTGCGGCGCCCCCTGGGCTTCGCCATCGTCGGCGGGCTTCTGGTGAGCCAGATCCTCACCCTCTACACGACGCCGGTGGTCTATCTCTACATGAACCGGCTTCAACTCTGGCTGGGGAAGGGGCGGCGCGCCCGCGCCGCCGCCAAGCGGGCGGACGCGGAACACCCCGCTCCCTCCCCCGTGCCAGACCACGGCGCCGACGTCCCCGCAAGCTGACGGCGCATCGCCGACGGACGGGATCCGTCCGTTCGCGGTCGCGCCCGGGGGACGTCTGGTGGAGGCGGGGCTTCTGCGGGGGGAAGCCCCGCCGTCTGCCCGGCGGACGCAACGTCACGCGCCTGTGATGTGCATGGATAACGCGCGCGGATAAGGCGACGCCCGCCACGGCGGAGAGGCGGGAAACCGGCATGAAAGCGGCATTCCCCCGCAGCGGGGTGCGACGGCGTGACCGCCATTTCCGTGCATATTTAATTTTGCATTCAGAAACGCCGATATTTTGCGCATTTACTGCCTAGAAAACATTCTTCCTCCCACGGAGTCAGGTTGTTAGCGTCCGCACAACAGCCCCCGGCGCATTGCTGCGGGGCAGCATGCGCTTGGGACCCTGATGACCGACCCCTTCCCGGCACCGCTGGCCGAGAGCCCGTTGCAGCCGCTGCCCGATGTGGGCGGACCGGCCCAGGCGCTGCTGAGCGTGTCCGGCCTCACCAAGACCTTTGCCGGGCGCGGCAAGCTGTTCGGCGGGCGGGCGGGCGCGGTGCAGGCGGTGAATGCCGTCTCGTTCGATGTGCGCAAGGGCGAGACGCTCGGCATCGTGGGGGAATCCGGCTGCGGGAAATCCACCTTATCCAAGCTCATCATGGGTCTGCTGGAGCCCACGGCCGGGGACATCGTGTTCGACGGGGAGGCGCTGGGGCGCGATGCGGCGGGGCTGCGGCGCTATCGCCGCCAGGTCCAGATGGTGTTCCAGGACAGTTTTTCGTCCCTCAACCCGCGGCTGACCATCGAGGAATCCATCGCCTTTCCCCCCATGGTGCATGGCATGGCGCGCAAGGCGGCCATCGGCATCGCCCGCGACATGCTCGCCGCCGTGGGCCTCCAGCCGGCGCAATATGCCACGCGCTTCCCCCATGAGCTGTCCGGCGGCCAGCGCCAGCGGGTGAACATCGCCCGCGCGCTTGCCCTGCGCCCCCGCCTCGTGGTGCTGGACGAGCCGGTCTCCGCCCTCGACAAATCCGTGGAAGCGCAGGTGCTGAACCTGCTGATGGACCTGAAAGCCGAATTCGGGCTGACCTACATCTTCATCAGCCACGATCTCAACGTGGTCCAATATATTTCGGACCGTGTGCTGGTCATGTATCTCGGCCGCGTGGTCGAACTCGGCGACGCCGAGGCCATCTTCGCCGGCGCCGCCCATCCCTACACGTCTGCTCTGCTGGCGAGCCGGCCTTCGGTGGCCGGCCGCAGCCGCGCGGCGCCGCCCTTGGTGGGCGACCCGCCGAGCCCGGTGAACCCGCCCTCCGGCTGCGCCTTCCATCCGCGCTGCGCGGCTTCCGAAGCGGTGTGCGCCGCCACACGGCCGGCGCTGCTGCCGGTCGCCGTCGCGGATCGCAAGGCCGAACATCTGGCCGCCTGCCTCATCAATCAGCCGGGCAGCGGCCACAGCCGTGCGCCGAGGGCCGCCTGATGAGCGCCCTCCAGACCCAGCCCCAATCCCCGCCTCTGGTGAAGGTGCGCGACCTGAAGGTCGCCTTCGTCTCGAAGGAAGCGACGCTGCATGCGGTGAACGGGGTGGATTTCGACCTCGCCCCGAAGGAGACGCTGTGCATCCTCGGCGAGAGCGGCTCCGGCAAGTCGGTCACGCTGCGCTCGCTCATGCGCCTGCATCCGCCCAAGCGCACCCGCATCACCGGCACCATCGCGGTGGACGGCACCGACATCGTCGCCGCCTCCGAGCGCGAGCTGTCCTCCATCCGCGGGCGCCTCGTCTCCATGATCTTCCAGGAGCCCATGACGGCGCTGGACCCGGTGTTCACCATCGGCAAGCAGATCACCGAGACCATCCGCCGGCACGAAGGCGTGAGCCAGCAGGAAGCGCAACGCCGCGCGCTCGACCTGCTGGAGCTGGTGCAGATCCCCTCCGCGCGCCAGCGGCTCGATGCCTATCCGCACGAACTCTCCGGCGGCCTGCGCCAGCGGGCGATGATCGCGGTCGCGCTCTCCGTGCGGCCCAAGCTTCTTTTGGCGGACGAGCCCACCACCGCGCTCGACGCCACGGTGCAGATCCAGGTGCTGCTGCTGCTGAAGCGCATCCAGGCGGAACTGGGCATGGGCGTCATCTTCGTCACCCACGATCTCGGGGTGGCGGGCGAGATCGCCGACCGCATCGCCGTCATGTATGCCGGCCGCTTCATCGAGGAGGCGCCCGCCGAGGCGCTGCTGGAGGCGCCCGAGCATCCCTATGTGGAAGGGCTGCTGGGCGCCACCGTCACCCCCGCCTCGCGCGGGCGGCGGCTCACCGCCATTCCCGGATCGCCGCCCAACCTGCGCACCCTGCCGGCGGGCTGCGCCTTCGCCCCGCGCTGCATCTATGCCGAGCCCGCATGCCGGGCCGCCGTACCGGACCTGCGCGCCATCGCGCCCGACCGCACCGTGCGCTGCATCCATCCCGCCGGCATGCGGCCCGCGCCGCCGCCCGCCCTGGCGTTCGCGGCCGAGGAGCGCGCCCCATGATCTTCTACATCGTCCGCCGCGTGCTTTATTCCATTCCCATCGCCCTGTCGGTGGGGCTGGTGTGCTTCCTGCTGGTCTATATCTCGCCCGGCGATCCCATCAGCGCCATCGCCCCGCCCGACGCGCCGGCGGAGATGATCGCCCAGCTGCGCCGCGACTACGGGCTCGACAAGCCCTTGCCCGAGCAGTTCCTGATCTGGCTCGGGCGCGTGGTGCAGGGCGATCTCGGCCATTCCCTCGCCACCGGCCGTTCAGTGTGGGGCGAGGTCTCGGTCGCGCTTCAGAACACGGTTTCGCTGGCGGTCGCCGCCTGCACCCTGGCGTTCGCGCTCGGCCTGCTGCTCGGCGGGCTCGCGGCGGCGTTCCGCGACACCTGGGTGGATCGTCTGGTGATGACCATCGCGGTGGCCGGCGTCTCGGTGCCGCATTATTGGCTCGGCATGCTGCTGGTGGCGGTGTTCGCCGTCACCTATCCCCTCGCCCCCTCCATGGGCGCCGGGCCGGGCGGCACCTTCGTGTGGGATTTCGCGCACCTGCCCTTCCTCATCCTGCCCATGGTGACGCTGAGCGCCATTCCCCTCGGCCTCGTCGCCCGCACGGTGCGCGGCACGGTGATCGAGATCCTGCACCAGGAGTTCATCACCACCTTGCGCGGCAAGGGCCTGCGCAGCGGCGGCATCCTGCTGCACGTGGCCAAGAATGCCGCGCCGAGCGTGCTCGCGGTCATGGGGCTGCAACTGGGCTATCTCATGGGCGGCTCGATCCTGGTGGAGACCGTATTCTCCTGGCCGGGCACTGGCTTTCTGCTGAACAGCGCCATCTTCCAGCGCGACATCCCGCTGCTGCAAGGCACCATCCTGGTGCTGGCGCTGCTGTTCGTCGCGCTCAATCTTGCGGTCGATCTCGGCCAGGCGCTCCTTGACCCCCGGATCAAACGGTGATGACCCTGATTGCCGCCAAGGACACCCCCGCGACGGACACCCTCGCACCCGAGAAAATCGAGCGGCCGCAAGGCTATTGGCAGGGCGTCGCCAAGCGCGTGCTGCGCGACAAGGCCACCATGCTGTGCCTGCTGGTGCTGCTGGTCATGTTCCTCGCCATCGTGTTCGCGCCGCTGATCGCGCCCTATGATCCCTATGTGGGCAGCATGGCGCGGCGGCTCAAACCGGTGGGCACGCCGGGCTATCTGCTCGGCACCGACGAACTCGGCCGCGACATGCTCACCCGCCTGCTCTACGGCGGGCGCCTCTCCTGGTTCATCGGCATCATGCCGGTGGCGATCGCCTTCGGCATCGGCGCCTCGCTCGGCATCGTCGCGGGCTTCGCCGGCGGCTGGCTGAACATGCTGATCATGCGCGCCACCGACGTGTTCTATGCCTTCCCCTCGGTGCTGCTGGCGGTGGCGGTGAGCGGCGCGCTCGGGCCGGGCATCTTCAATGCCATCCTGGCGCTGACCCTGGTGTTCATCCCGCCGCTGATCCGCATTTCGGAAAGCACCACGGCGGGCGTGCGGGCGCTCGATTATGTGGAGGCGGCGCGCGCCACCGGGGCCTCGCCCCTCACCATCATCCGCGTGCACGTTCTGCCGAACGTGATGGGGCCGATCTTCGTCTATGCCACCGGCCTGATCAGCGTCGCCATGATCCTCGGCGCCGGCCTCTCCTTCCTCGGGCTCGGCACCCGGCCGCCGGAAGCGGAATGGGGGCTGATGCTCAATACGCTGCGCACCTCGCTCTACAACAAGCCGCTGCTCGCCATGCTGCCGGGCATCTGCATCTTCGTGACCTCCATCTGCTTCAACATGGTCAGCGACGGCCTGCGCGGCGCCATGGAGGTGAAGAACTAGCCCCGCACGGGCCCGCCTGTCGCGGCGCGGTGGCGGGCCGTTCCGGGATGCAGCAGCCGGCGCAGACCGGCGAACCAGGGCAGGACGCACCGGCGACCGAAGATTTCAAGAACACACGAACCAAGAACACACGAACCTTCCAGGAGTCCTCGATGCCACCGTTCGATTTGACCCGCCGCACCCTGCTCACCGGCACCGCCGTCACGGCGGCGGCCGCCACCCTCGGCGGCCTGCCGCGCCCGGTGTTCGCCCAGGCAGCCTCCAGCCTGAACTACGGCATCTCCATGACGGACGTGCCGCTCACCACCGGCCAGCCGGATCGCGGCGCCGGCGCCTACCAGTTCACCGGCCTCACCCTCTACGACCCGCTGGTGGCGTGGGAACTCGACGTCGCCGATCGTCCCGGCAAGATGATCCCGGGCCTTGCCACCTCGTGGGAGGCCGACCCCGCCGACCGCAAGAACTGGATCTTCAAGCTGCGCGAGGGCGTAAAATTCCACGACGGCTCGCCGTTCAACGCCGATGCGGTGATCTGGAACCTGGAAAAGGTGATGAACACCCAGGCGCCGCAGTTCGACGCGCGTCAGGCGGCGCAGGTGAAGCCGCGCCTGCCCTCGCTCGCATCCTACAAGAAGCTCGACGACATGACGGTGCAGATCACCGCCAAGAGCGTGGACGCGCTGTTCCCCTATCAGATGATGTGGTTCCTCATCTCCTCGCCGGCGCAGTTCGAGAAGCTGGGCGGCGATTGGGCGAAGTTCGCCATGGCGCCCTCGGGCACCGGCCCGTTCAAGATGGGCGAACTGGTGCCGCGCGTGCGCGTCGAGCTGCTGAAGAACCCCGATTACTGGGACAAGAAGCGCCTCGCCAAGGTGGACAAGCTCACCCTCACCTGCATCCCCGAGGACCTCTCGCGCGCCAGCGCCTTGCTGTCCAACCAGGTGGACCTGATCGAATCCCCCGCGCCGGATTCCGTCGCGCGCCTCAAGCAGGCCGGCATGCGCATCTCCACCAACGTGGTGCCGCACGTGTGGAACTATCATCTCTCCATGGTGGAAGGCTCGCCCTGGCGTGACGTGCGCCTGCGCCGCGCGGCGAACCTCGCCATCGACCGCGACGCGGTGGTGGAACTGATGAACGGCCTCGCCGTGCCGGCGGTCGGTCAGGTGGCGCAGTCGAGCCCCTGGTTCGGCAATCCGAGCTTCAAGATCCGCTACGACATGGACGAAGCCCGCAAGCTCATCAAGGACGCCGGCTATTCCAAGGACAAGCCGCTGAAGGTGAAGTTCATCGTGCCCACCGGCGGCACCGGGCAGATGCTCTCCATGCCGATGAACGAATTCGTGCAGCAGAGCTGGGCGGAAGCGGGCATCGCGCTGGAACTCCAGCCGGTGGAGCAGGAAGTCGCCTACACCGCATGGCGCAAGGGCGCGGCCGACCCGAGCCTTGCCGGCATCACTGGCTCCAACGTGGCTTATGTCACCAGCGACCCGTTCTACGCCATCGTGCGCTTCTACAGCTCCAAGCAGATCGCGCCCGTGGGCGTGAACTGGAGCCACTATAAGAACGCCGAGGTGGACGCGCTCTGCGACCAGATCAGCGCCACCTTCGAGCCCTCCGAGCAGGACAAGCTGCTGGCCAAGGTGCACGAGAAGGTGGTGGACGACGCGGTGCAGGTGTGGGTGGTCCACGACGTGTACCCGCACGCCTTGTCGCCCAAGGTGAAGAGCTACACCCAGGCGCAGCACTGGTTCCAGGACCTGACCACGCTCTCCTGAGCGGGGCGGTTCGCAAAAATGCGAAGGGGCGCCTGCGGGCGCCCTTTTTCATGGGCGGCGCCATTTCCGCCTTCGGCGGCCCCCTCCCCAGCCCTCCCCCGCAAGCGGGAGAGGGGGCGCGCCGGTCTGGGGCGCATGAACTCCCACCCCAAACCACCCGAATTCCCTCTCCCGCTTGCGGGGGAGGGTTAGGGAGGGGGCGGGGGAAGGGAGGGGGCGGGGGCGGGGGAAGGGAGGGGGCGGGGGAAGGGAGGGCGCATGAACTCCCACCCCGAACCGCCCGAATTCCCTCTCCCGCCTGCGGGGGAGGGTTAGGGAGGGGGCGGGGGAAGGGAGGGCGCATGAACTCCCACCCCAAACCGCCCGAATTCCCTCTCCCGCCTGCGGGGGAGGGTTAGGGAGGGGGCGGGGGAAGGGCGGAGGCGCATGAACTCCCACCCCCAAACCACCCGAATTCCCTCTCCCGCTTGCGGGCGCCCTTTTTCATGGACGGCGCCATTTCCGCCTTCGGCGGCCCCCTCCCCAGCCCTCCCCCGCACGCGGGAGAGGGGGCGTGCCGTAGCGTAAGGGAGCCTCTGCTCCCACCCCGAACCGCCCGAATTCCCTCTCCCGCTTGCGGGGGAGGGTTAGGGAGGGGGCAAGGGAAGGGCGGAGGCGCATGAACTCCCACCCCCAAACCACCCGAATTCCCTCTCCCGCTTGCGGGCGCCCCTTTTTCATGGACGGCGCCATTTCCGCCTTCGGCGGCCCCCTCCCCAGCCCTCCCCCGCACACGGGAGAGGGGGCGTGCCGTAGCGTAAGGGAGCCTCTGCTCCCACCCCGAACCACCCGAATTCCCTCTCCTGCTTGCGGGGGAGGGGGCGCGCCGTCGCGTGAGGGACGCCTCTGCTCCCACCCCCAAACCGCCCGAATTCCCTCTCCCGCTTGCGGGGGAGGGTTAGGGAGGGGGCGAGGGAAGGGCGGAGGCGCATGAACTCCCACCCCAAACCGCCCGAATTCCCTCCCCCGCTTGCGGGGGAGGGTTAGGGAGGGGGAACGGGGGAGGGTTAGGGAGGGGGAAGGCCGGACGAGGCGCAAGAAGGGGCAGGCGAGGTTGATGAACGAACCCGCGCAGGCGGGGCCGGGCCTGGAACGGCCCGCCGTCACCACGCCGCGGCGGAGGCCGGGAATACCTCGGACTTGCTGCCGCGCGGGTCGCAGCCCGCCTCCAGCATCCCGTCGGCATGGCGCTCGGCCGCCAGCAGGAAGCCTTCGGTCCAGTCCGGCCCCACGGAGAGTTCGTGCCCGCGCGCGGCGAGGCTCTCGAACACCGCGTCCCCGAAGCGGGCCTCGATGCGCAGGCGGCTCGGGAAGAAATCGTGCGGGGCGAAGAAGCCGGGGAAATGCTCGCTGGAGAATTTCGGCGCCTCGATGGCCGCCTGCACCGGCATGCCGAACACCAGCCGGTTGAGCAGGAATTGCACCTGCCACTGGTCCTGCTGGTCGCCGCCCATGGAGCCGCAGGCGATGGTGGGGCGGCCGTCCACCGTGACCAGCGTGGGGCTGATGGTGGTGCGCGGCCTTTTGCCCGGCGCCACCACATTGGGGTGGTTCGAGGGGCCCATGTGGAAGTTCGACAGGCGGTTGCCGAGCGGGAAGCCCAGCGCCGGCATCACCTCGGCCGATTTGATCCAGGCACCGGACGGCGTGAAGGCGCAGGCATTGCCCTCTTCGTCCATGGTGTCCACATGCACCGTGCCCGCGCCCCAGTTCGTCAGCGGCCGCCGCTCGGACGCCGCGAGCACCGCGCCGTGTTCCAGCGGATCGCCGGGGCGCATCTCGGCGCTGGCCTTCGCCATGTCCACCAGCCTTGCCCGCAGCGCGCCATAGGCGTCCGACAGGAGCGCCTCCACCGGCACGGAGACCTGTCGGGTGTCGGCGTAATATTGCTCGCGGTCGGCAAAGGCGAGCTTCATCGCCTCCACCACCAGATGCACATAATCCGCGCTGTTGTGGCCGAGCGCGGGAAGATCGAAGGATTTCAGGATCGAGAGGGTCTGCAGCAGCGCCGGCCCCTGGGTCCAGGCCGAGGTCTTGTGGATGCGCGCGCCGGCATAATCGAGGAAGACCGGCGCTTCCACCGGCACCTCGAAGGCGGCGAAATCCTCACGCGTGAGCAGGCCGTCCTTTTCATCCGAGAACGCCACCATCTGCGCGGCAACGTCGCCCTTGTAGAAGGCGTCGAACACCGCCTGGAGGCCCCGTTCGCGCGTGCCGCCGGCCGCCTTTTCGGCGGACACCAGATAGTCGATCATGCCCGCAAAGGCGGGGTTGGTCATGGCCGAGCCCTCGGCGGGCAACGCGCCGTCGCGCAGATAGAGCGCAGCGCTGCCGGGCCATTGGGCGAGAAACTTTTCGCGATTGTCGGCGATGCCGAACTTGTGCTGGCGGATCAGCCCGGCATGGACCGGAAAGCCGGTGCGGGCGAGATCCAGCGCGCGCGCGGAGAGATCGGCGAAGCTCATGCGGCCGTAGCGCTGGGCCGCGACGATGAGCGCGCCGAATGCGCCCGGCACGCCGGCGGCGAGAATCCCCTCGGCCGGCACCACCTCATGGCCGCGGTCACGGAACGCCTGCGGCGTCGCCTTGCCCGGCGCCACCATGTTGCCGTTGATGCAGATCACCTCTCCCGATCCCGCCGGCGCGATGAGGATCGGGCATTCGCCGCCGATGGTGTGCATGTTCGGGTTCAGCAGGCCCTCCACCAGGGTCGCCGCCACCGCCGCGTCGATGGCATTGCCGCCCGCCTTCAGCGCGTCGATGCCGGCGGCGGAGGAGAAATAATGGTGCGAGGCGACCACGCCGCGGCGCCCGAAGATGCGCGAATAGAAGGTCGTCGCCTCGGTCGGCGCCGTGCGGAAACTGCGTTCGCTGGCCACGTTCATCCAGATGCCCTTTCCTGCGGCGTCCCGCCTTGCGTGATGTTTCTATGAAGGAAAGATGTTTTCGCTTCAATGTGGAAACACGCATGGCTCCGCCGGTTTGCCCGCCGCCGGAGCAGCCCCGCGCCGACGCGACGCGGCTCGTCTGCGCCAACGAAAAAGGGGCCCCGACCGGGACCCCTTTCGAGCGGCGGAACGGCGCGTCGGCTATTTCGAGGCCCGATCCCGCATGACCTGGATCAGCGCCAGCGCTTCGCCGACGATGCCGCGGCGGAACAGCGACACCACGATCACGAAGATCACGCCCTGGATCACCAGCACCCATTCGCCGAAGCTGGCCAGATAATTCTGCATGGTGACGATGATGGTCGCCCCCACCACCGGGCCGAGCACGGTGCCCATGCCGCCCACCAGGGTCATCAGGATGACCTCGCCGGACATGGGCCAGGCGACGTCCGTGAGCGAGGCGAGCTGGAACACGATCGCCTTGGTGGAGCCCGCGAGCCCGGCCAGCGCCGCCGACAGCACGAAGGCCAGGGTCTTGTACTGGTTCACCCGGTAGCCCAGCGAGATGGCGCGCGGCTCATTCTCGCGGATCGCCTTCAGCACCTGCCCGAAGGGCGAATGGATGGTGCGATAGATGATGGCGAAGCCGATCAGGAAGATGCCCAGCACCACATAATAGAGGTTGAGGTCCTTGGAGATGTCCAGCACGCCGAACATGGTCGAGCGGGGCACCGCCTGCAAACCGTCCTCGCCGCCGGTGAACGGCGCCTGAAGGCAGAAGAAGAAGAACATCTGCGACAGCGCCAGCGTCACCATCGCGAAATAGATGCCGACCCGGCGGATCGCCAGCAGGCCGGTGAGCAGGCCCAGCAGCGCCGCGAACAGCGTGCCCACCAGGATGCCGAACTCGGGCGGGAAGCCCTTCACCTTCACCAGATAGGCGGTGATGTAGGCGGCGCCACCGAAGAACATGGCATGGCCGAACGAGAGCAGCCCGGTGTAGCCCAGCATCAGGTTGAAGGCGCAGGCGAACAGCGAGAAGCACAGCACCTTCATGAGGAACACGGGATAGACCGCGAACGGCGCCGCCAGCAGCAGCCCCAGCACCACGATCGCGGTGACGATGCGGGTGGGGGTGAAGGCATTGGCGCCGGCGGGCACGGGCGAAACGGCGGGGGAGGACGCGGAAGTCATGATGGCCTCACTTCACCGTGCCGAACAGGCCGGCGGGCTTCACGAGAAGCACGAGGGCCATGATGACGAAGATCACCGTGGACGAGGCCTCGGGATAGAAGACCTTGGTGAGGCCCTCCACGATGCCGAGCCCAAAGCCGGTGACGATGGCGCCCATGATCGATCCCATGCCGCCGATCACCACCACCGCGAACACCACGATGATGAGGTTGGAGCCCATGGTGGGGCTGACCTGATAGGCGGGGGCCGCGAGCACGCCGGCGAGCGCGGCGAGGCCGACGCCGAAGCCGTAGGTCAGCGTGATCATGCGCGGCACGTCGATGCCGAACGCCTGCACGAGGTCCGGCCGCTCGGTCGCCGCCCGCAGGTAGGAGCCGAGCTTGGTGCGCTCGATCACGAACCAGGTGGCGAGGCACACCACCAGGGAGGCCACCACCACGAAGGCGCGGTAATTGGGCAGGAACATGAAGCCGAGATTGGTGCCGCCGGGCAGCGGATTGTTATACGGCAGGCCGGACGCGCCATATTGGCGACGGAACAGCCCTTCGAGGATCAACGCCAGGCCGAAGGTCAGCAGCAGGCCGTAAAGGTGATCCAGATGATAGAGCCGGCGCAGCAGCAGCCGCTCGATGATCATGCCGATCGCCGCCACCACGATGGGGGAGAGCACCAGCGCGCCCCAGAACGGGATGCCCGCGTAATTCAGCAGCATCCAGGCCCCGAAGGCCCCCATCATATATTGGGCGCCATGGGTGAAGTTGATGACGTTCAACAGGCCGAAGATCACCGCGAGCCCGAGGCTCAGCATGGCATAGAAGGCGCCGTTGATCAGGCCCAGCAGCAATTGGCCGAACAAGGCCTGAGGGGCGATGCCGATTAGCTCGAACATGGATCGGTCTCTGCAACAGGAGAGAGCGGGCCGGCGTGACGCCGGCCCGCGGACGCCATCAGGTCTTCTTGACCAGCGGGCAATCGCCCTGGTCGAGCGGACGGAACGCCTCGTTGGCGGGGATCGTGGCGCGGAGGATGTAATAATCGTACGGACCCTTGGAATCCGCCGGCGCCTTCACCTCGAACAGGTACATGGGATGGATCTGACGTCCGTCCGCGCGCACCTCGCCCTTGCCGAAGAGCTTGTCGTCGGTGGGCATCTTCTTCATCTCGGCCACGACCGCGGCGCCGTCCTTGGCTTCCTTCGCGGCGGCCACGGCCTTCAGGTAATGCGTGACGCCGGAATAGACGCCCGCATGCACCATGGTGGGATACTTGCCGCCGTTTCCGGCCGCGAACTCCTTGGCGAACGCGCGATTGGCGTCCGTCATGTCCCAGTACCAGGCCTCGGTCATGGTCAGGCCCTGGGCGGTCTTCAGGCCCAGCGAATGCACGTCGGACAGGAACACCAGCAGGCCGGCGAGCTTCTGGCCGCCGGAGACGATGCCGTATTCGGCCGCCTGCTTGATGGAGTTGATGGTGTCGCCGCCGGCATTGGCGAGGCCGATGACCTTGGCCTTGGAGCCCTGGGCCTGCAACAGGAAGGACGAGAAGTCGGAATTGTTGATCGGCACGCGCACGCCGCCGAGCACCTTGCCGCCGTTCGCCTTCACGACTTCGGAGGTGTCACGCTCCAGCGCATGGCCGAACGCATAGTCGGCGGTGAGGAAGAACCAGGTGTCGCCGCCGTTCTTGGTGATGGCCTTGCCGGTGCCGTTGGCCAGCGCCCAGGTGTCGTAGGTCCAGTGCACCGTATTGGGCGAGCACTGCTTGCCGGTGAGGTCGGAGGAGGCCGCGCCGGAATTGATGAAGACCTTGTTCTTCTCGCGCGTGACCGAGTTGACCGCGAGGGCGACGCCGGAATTCGGCGTATCGACGATCATGTCGACACCGTCCACGTCATACCACTGGCGCGCGATGGAGGTGCCCACGTCGGCCTTGTTCTGGTGGTCGGCCGCGATGACTTCCACCTGGAGGGTCTTGGACGTGGCGTTGAAATCTTCCACCGCCTTCTTCGCCGCCCACACGGAGCCGGGGCCCGCGAGGTCGGAATAGAGGCTGGACATGTCGGTCAGGACGCCGATCTTGACCTTGACCGGGGTCTGGGCGTGGGCGGCGCCGACAGCGAACACGCTGACGGCCGCCATGAACATGGTTGCAAGACGCATCTTGTTTCCTCCTCCGGCGGTGCTGCCGGTTGCGTTGTTCCGAAAACCCGGCTTCAGACGCCGAGAAAGGCTTCGAGACGCGCCGCGTTTTCCGCGATCTTGTCGTTGGGGACCATGTCCACCACCTTGCCGTGCTCCACCACATAATGGCGGTCCGCGACGGTCGAGGCGAAATGGAAGTTCTGCTCCACGAGCAGCACGGTGAAGCCCCTGGTCTTCAGCGCACGGATGATGTCGCCGATATGCTGCACGATCACCGGCGCCAACCCTTCGGTCGGCTCGTCGAGCAGCAGCAGCTTCGCCCCCGTGCGCAGGATGCGGGCGATCGCCAGCATCTGCTGCTCACCGCCGGACAGCTTGGTGCCCTGGCTGTTGCGCCGTTCCTCCAAGCGGGGGAACAGGTCGTGGATCTCGTCCACGGAGAGGCCGCCAGGCAGCACCACCGGGGGAAGCAGCAGGTTTTCGCGCACGTTCAGGCTCGCGAAGATGCCCCGTTCCTCGGGACAATAGCCGATGCCGAGGCGCGCGATATGGTTGGGCGCGAGCTTGACGGTTTCGTTGCCGTCGTAGCGGATCGAGCCGGCGCGCTTGCGCAGCAGGCCCATGATGGCGCGCATGGTGGTGGTCTTGCCGGCGCCGTTGCGGCCCAGCAGCGTCACCACCTCGCCCTTGTGGATGTCGAAGCTCATGCCATGGAGAACATGGCTCTCGCCATAATGCCCATGCAGGTCGCGCACCGCGAGCAGCGGCGCGGCGGAGGCCGCCTCACCCATGGCCATGCCCCGTTCCCATGTATGCCTCGATCACTTGCGGGTTCTTGGAGACTTCCGAATACGGCCCTTCGGTGAGGATCTCGCCGCGCGCCAGCACGGTGATGGCGTCCGACAGATCGGCCACGACCGAGAGATTGTGCTCCACCATCAGCACGGTGCGGTTGACCGACACGCGCTTGATGAGGTCCGCCGTGCGGGCGATATCTTCGCGGCCCATGCCGGAGGTCGGCTCGTCGAGCAGCAGCATTTCCGGCTCGAGCGCGAGCGTGGTGGCGATTTCCAGCGCCCGCTTGCGGCCGTAGGGCAGTTCCACCGCCTCATGCTTGGCGTAGGAGGTGAGGTCCACCTCCTCCAGCAATTGCATGGCGCGGTCGTTCAGCGCGTCGAGCGAATGCTCGGAGCGCCAGAAATGGAACGAAGTGCCGAGCGCGCGCTGCAAGGCGACGCGCACGTTCTCCAGCACCGTCAGATGCCCGAAGGTCGCCGAGATCTGGAACGAGCGCACCATGCCCAGCCGCGCCACGTCGGCGGGCTTGGTCCGGGTGATCTCCTTCCCGTTCAGGCGGATGACGCCACGGGTCGGTTCCAGGAATTTCGTGATCAGGTTGAAGCACGTGGTCTTACCGGCACCATTCGGCCCGATGAGGGCGTGAATCGTGTGCCGTCGAATCCGCAGGTTGACGTTCTTGACCGCCGCGAAACCCTTGAACTCTTTCGTGAGACCTTCCGCTTCAACGATGTAGGGCACGTCTGAGACAGTGTCCGTCATCGTGGTCTGTGCCCTCGCTTGTTTCGGCCAGGGACGCAATGCGCCCGCCCGGCTCCCCCTGAGACCGCATCTTCGATGATGCTTTTGATCTTGCGCCGCAACCTAGCACGGTAAACTTGGCTGCCGTCAATAGGGTCAGCCTGCGCCTAAAGTCTGAGCAGCAAGAGGCGGCCTCTGGGCGGGTACTGACATGTCACGGCGCCGGCGCGACGGCCACCTTCAGGCGGTCCACGGAAACGCCGGTGACCTGAAGCACAAGCGGGCGCTGCGTCACCTCGAAGCGAACGCTCTTGCGCAATCCCGGACACCCCTTCACGCCGGTGAAGGCCGCGGCGGGCAGGCTCTTCCCGTCCTGCACGAGATCGATCCACCCCGCGTCCGACAGGCTCACCTCGATGCGCCCGGCCGTTGCGGGTGCCGGCAGAAGAAGAAAGCCGGCAAAATTCGCCGTCTCCGCCGGAAGGCGCGCCGGCGGATAGGGCAGCTTGGCATCCGGCAGCGGCACGAGCTGAACCACGAAGCTCCCTTCCGCCGCCGGCAGCCCGGCGCCGCTCGGCACCTCGGTGTGCGCCGCATCGAGGGCCGCCCGGGCCGCGTCCAGGGGCCAGGCACCGCCGGAGCACCCCTGCCCCTCCGCCGCGCGAACCGCCGGCGCACCAAGCAGAAATGCGAGAAGCATCACGCTGCCGACCGCCGCACGGCGGCGCGCATCGGCGCCCGGGGCCGGGAGGGAAACAGGCGGGAGGAAATTCAGCATGCCGGCCTTCCTAATTATATTCGTGAAAATATAACGCGAAGGCCGGCACGATGCGATGACTTCAGCGTGAGACCGTGACTTCGGCGCGATGGTCCGTGCCCGGTCTCCGCCTTCAGCGCGCCTGCCGGTGATATTCCGGGTTCGGCCGCATGTCGGTGGCGCTGGCGATGCGGTTGGAGAGGTTGAAGAAACCGGTCACGGCCGCCACGTCCCAGATGTCCTGCTCGGAGAAGCCGACCTTGCGCAATGCCGCGCGATCCGCCTCTTCCACCTCGTGGGGACGCTCGGTGAGCTTCACCGCGAAATCCAGCATGGCGCGCTGGCGCGGCTCCAGCCGGGCGGCCCGGTAATTCATCACCAATTGCTCGCCGAGGATGGGATCGCCCGAGAGCGCGCGGACCGCGGCGCCGTGGGCGGTGAGGCAATAATAGCAGCGGTTCACGCTGGACACCGCGACCGCGATCATCTCGCGCTCAAGCTTCGACAAGCCGGAGGGCGCCAGCATGAGATTGTTGTACATGCCGGCGAAGGCATTCAACTTGGCGAGATCGAAGCTGTACGCGGCCAGAACGTTCGGCACGAAGCCCAGCTTTTCCATGCATTTGTCGAAATAGGCCTGGTTCGCCTCATCGAGCGGGGCGGGCGGCAGGTCGAGGGCGATCCGGGGCGTGTCGTCCGCGGGCCGGGGCGGCGGAGCGGCAGGAGTCCCGGTGCCGACCTTCGCCGCCGACTTCCCCGTCGACTTGGGGGCGGACTTGGGGGCCGACTTCCCTACCGACCCGGTCGCCTTGGCGGTGGCCTGCGTTGCCACGCGCGCCACGGCCTCAACAGCGGCCTGAACCGCCCCTTTCTTAGGCCCGCCTGTATTTTCAGCAGATTTCGACTGAAGTTTCTTGGGCTTGCCTGGGCTCTTCGGCGCGTTCATCTTGATCCCCCTTCGAATAGGTCCCCGTCATCGTTCCGTCGCGGCTCTGAGCGAAACCCACAGTGCAGAACGTCCGATCGAGGACGGCGGGGCCCCGCGCTGCGCGCGGGCGCCAAGGGGGAGAGGCCATGAACGTCCAAGGATTTCAAGGTTCGGAACTCGGATTTGGCGCCCAGGCTCGCATCGAGGATGCGGTGATCCTGCTCGCGGACGGTCCCGTGCCCGCCTTCTTCGCCCGCGCCCTGCTCGCCGGTGCCGCTCCGGAGGACGTGGCCGCCCTGCTGCCGGAGGCCCTCGCCCAATTGTGCCGCGAGGCCCATGCCCATCTCGCCGGCCGGGTGCCGGGCCAGCACGACGTGCGGGTGTTCAACCCGCAATGGGCCGGCGCTCCCGCCATCACGGTGGTCGAGACGGTCAATGACGACATGGCCTTCCTGTTCGATTCCATCGCCGGCGAGCTGGCGGACCAGGGCTATGAGGCCAAGTTCGTCACCCATCCCATCTTCGCGGTCGAGCGCGACGGCGCGGGGCAGGTGACCGGCATCGAGACCGACCTGTCCCAGGGCCGCAAGCGCTCCATCCGCGAGAGCCTGATCCACATTCACATCCAGGCGCTGGAAACCGCCGAGGCGCGAGACGCGCTGAAGGTCGCGCTCGACAAGACGCTCGCGGACGTGCGCGCCGCCAATGCCGATTTCCTCGCCATGCGCGCCGAGGTGCGGCAGGCGGCCGAGGGCTTCCGCCGCAAGTCCCAGCCCTATTCCAAGGACGAGCGCAAGGAAGCCGCCGATTTCATCGACTGGCTGGCCAATGACGACTTCATCTTCATCGGTGTGCGGCGCTATGCGCTCGCCGCCGACGGCGGTCTGGAAGTCGCCGAGGAGGGCCTCGGCATCCTGCGCGACCGCGACGTGCACGAGCTGCGCCTCGGCGAGGAAGCCGTGGTCACGACGCCGGAAATCCGCCAGTTCCTGGCGGGGCCCCTGCCGCTCATCGTGACCAAGGCGTCGCTGCGCTCGCGCGTCCACCGCCGCGCCTTCCTCGATTATGTCGGGGTGAAGCTGCATGCCGACGACGGCCGCCTGCTCGGCGAATTGCGCATCATCGGCCTGTTCACCTCCACGGCCTATACCGACTCGGTGCGCCAGATCCCCTATCTGTGCCGCAAGGTGGAAATGGTCGTGGAAGATGCCGGCCTCGACCGGGAGAGCCATTCCGGCAAGGCGCTCGGCACGGTGCTGGAAACCTATCCCCGCGACGACCTGTTCCAGATCGACCCGGCGACGCTGCTGGTGTTCGCCCGCGATATTCTCTCGCTCTACGACCGCCCGCGCGTGCGGGTGCTGCCGCGCGTGGACGCCTTCGACCGCTTCGTGTCGGTGCTGGTCTATCTGCCGCGCGAGCGCTTCGACGCCGCGCTGCGCGACAAGATCGGCGCCCGCCTCGCGACCGCGTTCGGCGGCCATGTCTCGGCAGCCTTCCCGTCCTTCCTCTCCGACGTGCCGCTGACGCGCGTGCATTACATCATCGGCCGGCGCGAAGGCCGCACCCCCGAGGTGGACCGCGCGGCGCTGGAAGCCGCGGTGGCCGAGGACGTGCTGTCCTGGAGCGACCGCCTGCGCCAGGCCCTGCGTGAAACCCCGAGCGCCGGCGACGCCGGCCTCCTGTTCGAGCGCTACGGCAAGGCCTTCGATCCCGGCTATATCGCCGCCTATGGCGTCGACACGGCGGTGGCCGATATCGAGCGGCTGGAACGCCTCTCCCCCGAGCGGCCCATCGCCCTCGATTTCTACCGCCGCCCCGGCGATCCGGCGAACCGCATCTCGCTGCGCCTGCTGTCCTTCGGCCGCCCGCTGCCGCTCTCCGAGCGCGTGCCGATGCTCGAGAACATGGGCCTGAAGGCGATCAACGAGCGCACCTATCACATCGAGCCGGTGTGCAGCGCCGACACCGAGACCCGCCGCTCCTGGCTGCATGAAATGACCCTGGAGCGGGTTGACGGCGGCACCATCGAGGTGTCCGGCTCCGCCGCGCGGCTGGAAGACCTGCTCACCGCCGTGCTGCGCGGGGAAGCGGAGAACGACGGCTTCAACGCCCTCGTGCTCGACACCGGCCTTGCCTGGCGCGACGTGGCGCTCGCCCGCGCGCTCGCCCGCTATCTGCGGCAGGCCGGCATTCCCTATTCCCAGGACTATCTGTGGACCACGCTGGTCAATCACGCGGATGTCGCCGCCCGCATCGTCCAGCTGTTCCACACCTCCTTCGACCCGCGCCTCGACGCCAGCCCCGAGGCCCGGGCCGCCCGTGCCGCGCCGCTGCGCGAGGAAATCGAGACCGCGCTCGCGGACGTGTCCTCGCTCGACGAGGACCGCATCCTGCGCCGCTTCGTCAATCTCGTGGACGCCGCGATCCGCACCACCTTCTACCAGCTCACGGCGGACGGACGGCCCAAGGGGGCGATCGCCATCAAGTACGACAGCGCCAAGGTGGAAGGGTTGCCCCTGCCCCGGCCCATGTACGAGGTGTTCGTCTATTCTCCGCGCGTGGAAGGCGTGCACCTGCGGTTCGGCCACGTGGCGCGCGGTGGCCTGCGCTGGTCCGACCGGCCGCAGGATTTCCGCACCGAGGTGCTTGGCCTCGTGAAGGCGCAGCAGGTGAAGAATGCGGTGATCGTGCCGGTGGGCGCCAAGGGCGGCTTCGTGCCCAAGCACCTGCCCGCCGGCGGCTCGCGCGATGCGATCCAGGCGGAGGGCATCGCCGCCTACAAGATCTTCGTCACCGCGCTGCTGGAGATCACCGACAATCTCAAGGGCGGCGAGGTCGTGCATCCGCCGCTGACCGTGCGGGTGGACGGCGACGACCCCTATCTCGTGGTCGCGGCCGACAAGGGCACCGCCACCTTCTCCGACATCGCCAACGGCCTTTCGCAGGACCACGGCTTCTGGCTGGACGATGCGTTCGCGTCCGGCGGCTCGGTGGGCTATGATCACAAGGCCATGGGCATCACCGCGCGCGGCGCCTGGGAAGCGGTGAAGCGCCACTTCCGCGAGATCAACGTGGACATCCAGACCACCCCGATCACCGTGGTGGGCGTGGGCGACATGTCGGGCGACGTGTTCGGCAACGGCATGCTGCTCTCCACCGCGCTGAAGCTGGTGGCGGCGTTCGACCATCGCCACATCTTCCTCGATCCCGATCCCGATCCGGCGACCTCCCACGCCGAGCGCCAGCGCCTGTTCAATCTCGCGCGCTCCAGCTGGGCGGATTACGATCCGGCCCTGATCTCCCCGGGCGGCGGCATCTATCCCCGCACCGCCAAGAGCATCGCCTTGTCGGAGCAGGCGCGCGCCGTGCTCGGGCTCGAAAAGCTGGAGGCGACCCCCACCGAGGTGATGAGCGCGATCCTGAAAGCCAAGGCCGACCTGCTCTGGTTCGGCGGCATCGGCACTTATGTGCGCGCCTCCAGCGAAACCGACGCCCAGGCGGGCGACCGCGCCAACGACCCGATCCGCATCGCCGCGCGCGACCTGCGGGTGAAGGTGGTGGGCGAAGGCGCCAATCTCGGCATGACCCAGCGCGGCCGCATCGAGGCCGGCCGCCACGGCGTGCGGCTCAACACCGACGCCATCGACAATTCCGCCGGCGTGAACACCTCCGACGTGGAGGTGAACATCAAAATCGCCCTGTCGATCCCGGTGGCCGACGGACTGCTCTCGCCGCCCGACCGCGCGGCCCTGCTCGGCGAGATGACCAGCGACGTCGGCCTGCTGGTGCTGCGCAACAATTATCTCCAGACCCTCGCCATCTCGCTCGCCGAGCGGCGCGGAGTGGAGGATCTCGCCTTCCAGCAGCGCCTGATGCAGATGCTGGAGCTGCGCGGCGAACTCGATCGTTCCGTGGAATATCTGCCCTCCGACGCCGAGATCCAGGAGCGCCGCGCGCGCGGGGAGGCCCTCACCCGGCCCGAACTGGCGGTGCTCCTCGCCTATGCCAAGATCTCGCTCTATTCCGAGCTGCTCGCCTCCGACGTGCCGGACGATGCCTATCTCGCGGCCGAACTGGAGCGCTATTTCCCGGACGCCATCGAGCATCGTTTCCCCAATGCCATCACCGCCCATCGCCTGCGGCGGGAAATCATCGCCACCGGCCTCGCCAATGCCATCATCAACCAGGGCGGGCCGGCCTGCATCGCGCGCATCAGCGACCATACTGGCATGGATGCTGCGAGCGTCGTGCGCGCCTATGCGGCGGTGCGCGACAGCTTCGGCCTCGGCGAGATGAACGCGGCCATCGACGCCCTCGACACGAAGATCGACGGCGCGGTCCAGCTCCAGCTCTATGCCGAGGTGCAGGACCTCGCCGTGGGCCGCACCGTGTGGTTCCTGCGCAATGTGGACCTCGGCACCGGTCTCGGTGCGGTGGTGGAACGCTATCGGGGCGCCATCGCCGATGTCGCCGCCGCCCTCGACACCAGCCTGCCGGAGGTCTGGCGCCTGCGCGGCGAACGCCAGACGGCGGCTCTGGTGGAAAAGCGCGTGCCGGAAGACCTCGCCCGCCGCATCACCCTGCTGCGCGCGCTGGCCGCCGCCTCCGACATTGCGCTCCTGTCGCAGACCACCGGCCGGTCGATCGACGATGTCGCCGCCACCTTCTTCGCCGCGGGTCGCTATTTCGCGGTGGACGAGATCGGCGGGGCGGCGCGGAACATCGCGGCGGCCGATTATTATGATCGCCTCGCCCTCGACCGGGCGCTCGGCCAGATCGAAGCCTTCGTGCGGCAGGTGAGCGCGAGCATCCTGGCGGGCGAGGGCGAGGGCGAAGCCGCGGTGGAGGCCTTCGTCCAGCGCCGCCGCAAGGAGATCGACCGCACCCGCGCCACGGTGCAGGACATCGTCGCGTCCGGCCTCAGCCTCTCCAAGGTCACGCTGGCGGCCAACCTGCTGGGGGATCTGGTCCGCGCCTGAGGTGCGCGGCCACATGAGACGGCCGGCGGCGGCCCGGGGCCGCCGTCTTCCTTGCGCCTTCGCCTGCGCACCCTCGCCCGCCGGCCTTCGGCCGGGCTGGCCGGCGGTTCAGGAATGGGCGCGGCGCGTGAGCTCGGGGGAATAGGCGCGCGCCGGACGCCCGGTCGTCGCCGGTGCGGCGCGGGCGGACGGCGCGGGGGCGGCGATGCCATAGCCGAAATCCGGCAGGCCGTGGCGCGCCAGTTCCACTTCCAGCAGGCGCTCTTCGTCCGCGCCCCAATTCGCCAGCTTTTCCTTGGAGCGGCGCTCCGTGGTCTTGCGGCCGATGGCCGAGCTTTTCACCCGGCGCGGCTTCTGCAAATCCAGGCCAAGATAGGCGGCGAGGCGCTCCATCTCCCGCTCGGGCTGGGACAACAGGTCCTCATAGCGCAGGAAATGGGCTTCCGGCCGGCTGTGCCATGCCTTCACATGGGCGCACCAATAGCCGATCTGGTTGAGCTTGCCCGCCGGATCGCGCGCGGACGGCGCCTTCACATAATCGGCGAAACTGGTGTCGGGGTCGATGCGATAGGCCGGCTCGTGCCCCTTCAGATCGAAATAGAATTGCGACCGCAGCACGTCGCGCGGATTGCGCACGATATAGACGTGCTTGGCGTTGCTGTAGAGCGAGGACGCCGCCACCCAGTGCATGTAGGAATGCCAGGGGCGCCGCTCCTTCAGCTTCTCGCCGAAATAGGCGTCGTGGCTCTTGATGACCACCGGCATGTGCATGAGGCGAGCGAAGAAATCGCCGTCGAGATGCATCCATTCGCGCGCCACTGGAAATCGCGCGCGGATCTCGTCGATCAGGAAATGGGTGCCGGAGCGGCGGTGCGACTGGACCAGGATGAGCGGGCGCATGCCCTTGTCGTCCCAATTCCCGATCCGGCCGAGAAAACTGCGCTCGTGATAAGGGAAGGCGCTGGACTGAAGATAGCGCCATCGCAGGACGGCCAACGCCCGCTCCATCTTCTGCGCAATGCCAGCACCCATCGTGCGTCCCCCGTAGGCTGCACACGCCCGGCGGAAACGTCCTTCGGGCGACAGGAAAGGTTGTCATCCACACTTCCCCGTGTTCTGCGGCCGGAGTTGATGAATGGCGCACCATCCTAGCGTAAAGTCTGGGAGGTATGGGAGGGGTCTAGCCTCCAAATTACAAAACTTTCTTGTGGTGCAGCTTAAGCCGGATGCGAAGGGAAGACTGCGGCGCATCGCGCCCGCGCCGTTCGCGCGCCTATTACGCTAGGGAACTTCGCGAGACCCTGAAGCTCGGAGACGAGATCATGAAGACCAGGATCTGGACCACCCTGCCGGCGGTTGCGCCGGTGCTGCTCGCCCTCGCCGCAGGCCCGGCCCTGGCCGGTCAGACGAGCGATGCCACGCCGCCCAAGGCAAAGGTGCAGAAGGTCGCCCAGGCGCAACAGGGCGCACAAGCGGAGGCGTCGGCGCCTCTGAACCCGCGCTGGGTGCCGCCAAAATGGGAAATCAAGGGCCTGGTGGTCTGGGTGTTCACGCCCGGCCATTTCGAGCGCGACTGAGCCCCGCGCCAGCCGTCCCAGGCTCGAAGCGTCGGGTTGGACCCATCAGGGCGCGAAATCCGGCGGCGCCAGTTCGAAGCCCGCGAACTCGAACGCCGGCGCCACCGTGCAGCCGACCAGGGTCCAGGCGCCAAGGCTTTCGGCCGCCTGCCAATGGCCGGGCGGCACCACGCCCTGCGGCCGCTCGCCGGCGGCAAGGTCCGCCCCGAGCCGCAGATGCCGCACCGCTGCGCCCGGCGGGGCGATGCTGAGCACCAACGGCGCACCGGCGTGCCAATGCCAGACCTCGCTCGCATCCACCCGATGCCAGTGGGAGCGCTCCCCCTGCGCCAGCAGGAAATAGATGGCGGTGGAGGCGCCCCGGCCGCCGTCGGCGGCGACCTCCCGGAACGTCTCGCGGAAATGTCCGCCCTCGGGATGGGGCTGAAGCCCGAGGAGCGCGATCACCTCGTGCGCCGCAAGCGCGGCCATGCCGGCGCTCATCCCCGGAAGACGTTCTTGCGCGCCCGCAGTTCGGTGAACACCGCGGCGGGATCGGATTCGCCGAGGCCGAGACGCTCCGCCATGGCGGGATCGTCCGCCCGCAGGAACGGATTGGTCAGTTTCTCGTCGCCCAGCAGCGCGGGAATGGTGGGCTGGCCGAGCTTGCGGGCGGCTTCCGCCTCCGCGACACGGCCGAGCAGCGCGCCATTCTCAGGGTCCACCGAGAGCGCGAACTTGCCGTTGGCGACGGTGTATTCGTGCCCGCAATAGACCGCGAGGTCGTCCGGCAGGGTGCGCAGGCGCACCAGCGAATGCCACAGCACCGGCGGATCGCATTCGATGGGCCGCCCGCAGCCCATCACGAACAGCGTGTCGCCGGCGAACAGCAGCCGCTCGCCCTCGAACAGATAGACGATGTGGCCGGCGGTATGGCCCGGCGTTTCCATCACCCGGCTGATGAGCGAGCCGACCGCAACCGGGTCGCCGTCCACCACTTCCACGTCGATGCCGGGAATGCCGGCGGCCTCGCGCTTGGGGCCGACGACGGTGGCGCCATACTGACCCTTCAGCGCCAGCACGCCGTCCACATGGTCCGCATGGTGATGCGTGACGAGGATGTGGGTGAGGTGCCAGCCCTCCCGGTCCAGCGCCTCCAGGATCGGTGTCGCCTCGGGCGCGTCGATCACCGCCGTGGCCTCGGTGGCGGGATCGTGCAGCAGCACGGCGTAATTGTCGCTGAGGCAGGGGATGATCCGGATTTCGACCGACACGGGTGGTGCCCTCCCTGCGGGGAATGTCCTGCGCGCGCCGATACCGCGCACGCCTGTCCGCTTTTGAGTATCACGCCCGTCGGCGAGGGCAAGCCGGCCGGATGGTCGCAGCACCTCCGCGCGGCGGGGCCATGCTATAAGGAGGCATCGCGAAAGGGGCGCCATGTATCTCGACGTCGTGGATCTGCGCAGTTTCTACGCCCAGCCCCTGGGCGTCGTGACGCGCCGGCTGGTCAGCCGGGCGGTGCGCGCCCGCTTCAATAACGTGCAGGGCCTCTCGGTACTCGGCATCGGCTATGCGACGCCTTATCTCGGGGTCTTCCGGGGCGAGGCGGAGCGGTGCATCGCCATCATGCCCGCGGCCCAGGGCGTGGTGCGCTGGCCCTCAGCCGCCCCCACCCTCGCCGCGCTCGCGGATGAGACCGCCCTGCCCCTGCCCAATGCCTCGGTGGACCGGGTGGTCGCGGTTCATCTGCTGGAGATGACGCCCGACGCCGCCGAAATGCTGCGCGAGGTCTGGCGCGTGCTGGCGCCGGGCGGACGGCTGCTGGCGGTGGTGCCCAACCGGCGCGGCGTGTGGGCACGGCTCGACACCACCCCGTTCGGCAACGGCCGCCCGTTCTCCCGCGGACAGGTGGTGCGGCTGCTGCGGGAAGCCCTGTTCACCCCCTCGGGCTGGGACGAGGCGCTGTACTTTCCCCCCGTGTCGAACAATTGGCTGCTGCGCACGGCGGTGGCCTGGGAGCGGGCCGGCGGGCGCCTCTCCCTGCCGTTCGCGGGCGTGCACGTGGTCGAGGCGACGAAGCAGCTCTATCGCCCGACGCCGGTGAAGCGTTCCGCGCTGGTGCCGGTGCTGGAGCCGGTGTTCGGCCAGGGGGTGCCGGCGGGCCGGGCGATCCTCAATCGTTCCGGCTCAGCAGGAACACCGCCTGCTCGCCCAGCAGGTTCCACACCCACCACGGCATGTTGAATCGCACCGGGTGGCCGGAGGAATCCAGCGCCACCGCCTTTTCCATGCGCGCGTCCAGCACCTCCACCAGCGCCACGAAATCGCGGATGGTGCAGAAATGGATGTTGGGCGTGTCGTACCAGGAATAGGGCATGTTGTCGGTGATCGGCATGCGCCCGTAGAGCAGCAGGTCGAAGCGCGAGCGCCAATGGCCGAAATTCGGGAACGAGACGATGGCGCGCCGGCCGATGCGCAGCATCTGCTCCATCACCCAGCGCGGGCGGCGGGTGGCCTGGAGCGTCTGGGAGAGGATGACGTAGTCGAACGCGTCGTCGGGATAATGGGCAAGGTCCACATCCGCGTCGCCCTGCACCACCGAGAGGCCGCGCGCCACCCCGGCATTCACCCCCTCGCGGGACAGCTCGATGCCGCGCGCATCGCAGCCGCGCGTGGTGGCCAGCAGATCCAGCAGCGCCCCGTCGCCGGAACCGACATCCAGCACCCGCGAGTGGGGCGCCACCATGTCGGCAATCACCATCAGATCGACGCGCACCGAGGAGAAGCGCACGATCGCGTCGTCCGGGGCCGTTTCCCTCACTGCCATGGCGCCCTCACCGGCTGCGCGCGGCCGGCAGGCCGGCGGCCTTCGCGGCGCTGTCGAGAAAGCCGTGAGCGATCGCGAACAATTCCGGCTCGTGCAGCAGGAAGGCGTCGTGGCCCTTGTCGCTGTCGATCTCGGTGAAGGACACGCTCGCGCCCGAGGCGTTCAGCGCGTGCACGATCGCCCGGCTGTCCTCCGTGGGAAACAGCCAGTCGGACGTGAACGAGGCGACGCAGAACCGGGTCTTTGAGCCCCGGAACGCATTGGCGAGCACCCCGTCATAGTCCGCCGCGAGATCGAAATAATCCATGGCCCGCGTGACATAGAGATAGGAATTGGGATCGAACCGCTGGACGAACGATTCCCCCTGGTGGCGCAGATAGCTTTCCACCTGGAAATCGGCGTCGAAGCCGAAGGTGGGCAGCGCCCGGTTCTGGAGCCGGCGGCCGAATTTACGATGCAGCGCCTGGTCCGACATATAGGTGATGTGCGCCGCCATGCGCGCGACCGCGAGCCCGCGATGGGGCGTGTGGCCCTGCTTGAGATAATGGCCGCCGGCCCATTCCGGATCGGCCATCACCGCCTGGCGGCCGACTTCGTGGAAGGCGATGTTCTGTGCCGAATGGCGCGCGGCGGTGGCGATGGGCAGCGCCGCGAACACCCGCTCGGGATAGCTCGCCGCCCATTGCAGCACCTGCATGCCGCCCATGGAGCCGCCGGCCACGCAGAACAGGCGCTCGATGCCGAGATGGTCGAGCAGCATGGCCTGGGCATTCACCATGTCGCGGATCGTCACCACCGGCAGGTCGAGGCCATAGGGCTGGCCGGTCGCCGGATTCAGCGAGGCCGGCCCGGTGGTGCCCATGCAGCCGCCGAGCACATTGGCGCAGATGACATAGAAGCGCTCGGTATCGATGGGCTTGCCCGGCCCCACCAGCGTCTCCCACCAGCCGGGCTTGCCGGTGACGGGATTGGCGTTGGCGGCATGCTGGTCGCCGGTCAGGGCATGGCACACCAGCACGGCATTGGAGCGCGCGGCATTGGGCTCGCCATAGGTCTGATAGGCGATCTGCAGATGATCGAGCGCAACGCCGGCATCCAGGCGCAGCGGGCGGTCAGGCCCGAACCGCACCAGCGGGGAATGGGGCTGGTCGGCTTCGCGCCGGGCGAGGGCGTCTTCCGCTTCCGTGGTCGGAGCCGTTGGTTCGGCCAGATTTTCCATTTCGCCTAGAAGCGACGGCCCCATGCCCGTGTCAAGCGCGCGCACGCAGGCGTGAAGGCCCGCTGACCCCGAGGCTTGCGCGGAGAAAGGTTCCGCCGGCTCAGCGGCCGTTCTGGCAGAGCGGATCCATATCCGGGCAGCCGAGCGCATTGCGACCGGGATTCAGCGAGGGATTTGGCTCGGGCGGCACGGTGCTGACGCCGGGAGGTGCGCCGCGCGGCACGATGGCGCCGGTGGCGGGCGCGGGCCGCACGCTGCCGGTGGAATCATAAGCGGCGCCCGGGGAGGTTTCGCCCGGTGTCGTCGCCTGCGGCGCCGGGCGCACGTCGAACGGGGCATTGGTCGTCTGCGCGGCGGCCGGGGCGATGCCCCCCGCCAGCGCCAGGCCGAAGGCAAGGACGACGGCGAATCTCGATTGAGCCCTACCCATGTTTCCCTCCCACGCCCGGCACGGGGGACCGCGCCGCATCTCCAGAGCCATAACACAGGCGGTCGCGGGGCGGTTCCTACTTACCCGTGAACAAAAGGCGCTTGCGTGGCTTTTGCCGATTCGGACCGGGTTTCACCCGCATCCGTTCCGCCCCCGCGCGCGTCGCTGTCCCGGCGTGGGACAGGGGCTGAAAGGAGAACATCGGGACCGCGCGGAGCGGTCAGCGATTCGCTCGGCCTTTGTTCCGCCCATGTTCCCCTGCGGTCTAGCATCCTGGCCTTCCTGCCCCGATATGATACAGAGCCGTCGTCGGGACGGCCTTTCCAAGATTGCCTTCCCAAGATTTGCGGACGCCACGCGCTGATGGACGATGTGACAAAGCTGGCCGTCTTGCCGCGCTCGATCCGGGCCCGGGGCGTGACCGCGGTGCTCGGGCCGACCAATACCGGAAAGACCCATCTGGCCATCGAGCGCATGCTCGGCCATGAAAGCGGGCTCATCGGCCTGCCGCTGCGCCTGCTGGCGCGCGAGGTCTACCAGCGCATCGTCGAACGGGTCGGGCCGGAACAGGTCGCCCTCGTCACCGGCGAGGAAAAGATCAAGCCGCCCCATCCGCGCTATTGGGTGGCCACCATCGAGGCCATGCCGCGCGATCTCGACGTGGCGTTCGTCGCCATCGACGAAATCCAGATCGCCTGCGACCTCGATCGCGGGCATGTTTTCACCAACCGCATTCTCAACCGGCGCGGACGGTTCGAAACCCTGCTGCTCGGCTCGGCCACCATGCGGCCGCTGGTGGAAAAGCTGCTGCCGGGCGTCACGGTGTCCGTGCGCCCGCGGCTCTCGACGCTCTCCTTTGCCGGCGAAAAGAAGATCACCCGCCTGCCGCCGCGCTCGGCCATCGTCGCCTTCTCGGCCGAGGAGGTCTATGCCATCGCCGAACTGATCCGCCGCCAGCGCGGCGGTGCGGCGGTGGTGATGGGTGCGCTCTCTCCGCGCACCCGCAACGCCCAGGTGGAGCTCTACCAGAGCGCCGACGTGGATTATCTGGTGGCGACCGACGCCATCGGCATGGGCCTCAATCTCGACGTGGACCACGTCGCCTTCGCCTCCGACCGCAAGTTCGACGGCTGGCAGTTCCGCCGCCTCAACCCGGCGGAGATGGCGCAGATCGCCGGTCGCGCCGGCCGCGCCACCCGCGACGGCACCTTCGGCACCACGGGGCGGTGCGAACCTTTCGAGCCGGAATTGGTGGAACGGCTGGAAAGTCATGTTTTTGACACGGCAAAAGTGTTGCAATGGCGCAACGCGGTGCCGGATTTCACCTCTCTCAAATCCTTGATGGAGAGCCTTTCGGTACCGCCACGCGAGGAGGGATTGACCCGCGCGCCGACGGCGGACGATGTGCAGGTGCTCGAAATCATGAGCCGCGACGCGGACGTAGCGGCACGCGCAACCAATGCTGCCGCCATCGCGCGGCTCTGGGACGCATGCCAGGTGCCGGACTATCGCAAGATCTCCCCGGGCGCCCATGCGGAGCTGGTTTCGACCATTTTCGGCCATGTCGGAAACGGGGGACGACTCCCTGATGAGTGGTTCGCGCGTCAAATCGCCTTGACCGATCGCGCGGAAGGAGACATCGACACGCTGTCGAGACGGATCGCCCAGGTGCGGACACTCACCTTCGTCGCCAACCGCCCCGACTGGCTCACGGATCCGGAGCACTGGCAAGGCGTCACAAGAGGGGTCGAAGACAAGCTTTCCGACGCACTGCACGAACGGCTGGCTCAGCGGTTCGTGGATCGGCGGACCAGCGTGCTCATGCGACGCCTGCGAGAGAATACGATGCTCGAGACTGAGATCAGCAAGACCGGCGATGTTAAGGTGGAGGGCCATGTGATCGGCCACCTCCAGGGATTCCAGTTCGCGCCCGACCCCGCCGCCGGGGGAGAGGAAGCGAAGGCCTTGCGCGCCGCCGCCCAGAAAGCGCTCGCGGGTGAAATCGAAGCGCGCGCCACGCGGGTCGGTCAGGCGGTGGACGAAGCCTTCGTGCTGACCGCCGACGGCACCATCCGCTGGACCGGCGAACCGATCGCCAAGCTGATCCCCGGCGACGAGGTGCTCAAGCCGCGCTTCAAGATCATCGCCGACGAGCATCTCACCGGCCCCGCCCGCGAGCAGGTGGAAGCCCGCCTCACCCTGTGGCTGAAGGCCCATGTGGAAAAGCTGCTCGGGCCGCTGCTGAAGATGGGCGAAGCCGAGGACATCACCGGCATCGCGCGCGGCATCGCCTTCCAGATCGTCGAGGCGCTCGGCGTGCTGGAGCGCAGCCGCGTCGCCGAGGAGATGAAGACCCTCGACCAGGCCGCCCGCGCCACGCTGCGCGGCTATGGCGTGCGGTTCGGCGCCCATCACATCTATCTGCCCGGCCTGCTGAAGCCGGCGCCGCGCGCGCTCGCGGCGGAATTGTTCGCCCTTAAGCACGGCGGCCTTGCCCAGAAGGGGCTCGACGAGCTGCCCCATCTCGCCGCCAGCGGCCGCACCTCCATTCCCGTGGACCACGAGATCCACAAGAGCCTGTATCGCGCCGTCGGCTTCCGCGTGTGCGGCGAGCGCGCCGTGCGCGTGGACATTCTCGAGCGCCTCGCCGACCTGATTCGCCCCGCGCTCGCCTGGCGGCCGAATTCGCCCGGGCCCAAGCCGCCCGGCGCCGTCGACGGGCGCGGTTTCACCGTCACCGTCGGCATGACCTCGCTGGCCGGCTGCTCGGGGGAGGATTTCGCCTCCATCCTGCGTTCGCTCGGCTATCGCATGGAGAAGCGCGAAGCCCCGCCGGCCGAGGCCGAGGCGCCCGCCGCTCCCGCTCCCGCCCTTGAGCTGGCGCCGCCGCCCGAAGGCGCCATCGAGGCCGACCTTCTGTTCGGCCCCGACGACGGCGCCGCCGCCCCCGAGGCCGAAACGCCGGCCGAGGCTCCGCTCGAGGCACCCGCCGAGACCGGCGAGGCCGAGACGGGCGAAGCCGAGGCCGAGGCCGTCGACGCGCCTTCCGAAGAGGCCACCGAGATCGAGGCGAGCGCCGAAACCGCGACGCCGCTCGTCGACGCGCTCGCCACCAGCGAACTGCCGGTTGCCGAGGATGCGGCGACCGGCGCCGAGGCCACTGCCGAGATCACCGGAGAAGCCGTGGAAGCGGCAGTTGCCGAGGTCACCGGCGAACCGGCGCTGATCGAAGTGTGGCGGCCCGGCCGTCCGCCGGGTGCGCCGCGCCGCGAGCGCCCCGCGCACGGCCAGCGCGAAGGCCACGGCCAGCGTGAGGGGTCGGGCCAGCGCGAAGGACAGCGGTCCGGCGGCGAACGCCGCGAAGGCGAGCGTCGTGAAGGCGAGCGTCGCGAAGGCCGCCCGCCGAATCGCCGCTTCGATCGTCCGCGCGAGGGCGGCCCCGATGTGACCGCCACCGCGCCCGGCACCGAGGGCACCGCCGGCGAGCCCCATAGCGAACGCCAGGGCGAGCGTCAGGGCGAGCGTCAGGGCCAGCGCCCGCCGCGCAATGACCGTCCGTTCCGCGGCCCGCCGCGCCAGGGCGAGACGCCGCGCGGCCCGCGGCCCGAGCGCGTGGAGGTTCATTCGGACCGCCGCCGCGAAAAGCCCGCCGATCCCGACAGCCCATTCGCCGCGCTTGCCGCCTTGAAGGCGCGCATGGAGGCGGACAAGAAAGGCGGCTGAGTGGCCAAGGACGACGATCACGACGAGGTCGCGCCGCGCGGGGAATTTCCCGACGCCGGCGCGCCCCAGCGCCAGCGTCTGGACCGCTGGCTGTGGAACGCAAGGGTGGTGCGCGCGCGCAGCGACGCGGCCGGCCTCATCCGCTCCGGCCATGTCCGCGTGGACAGCGCCCGCGTGCTGAGCGCGGGCTATTCGGTCCGCGAGGGACAGGTGGTGACGGTCGCCCTCGACCACGGCGTGCGCGTGCTGCGCGTCCGCGCCTTTATCGAACGGCGCGGGGATGCTACATCCGCGAGCGAGCTATTTGACGAAATAACATCCTGACACAGTAAAAAGCGTGTGTGCGGCGTTCGCCTCGCTTGCACGCTGCGCCGGCCTGGAGTAGTCCGGCGCGCGAAAGGGATTAGCCATGACCTATGTCGTCACCGAGAACTGCATCCGCTGTAAGTACATGGATTGCGTCTCCGTGTGCCCGGTGGACTGTTTCTACGAGGGCGAGAACATGCTCGTGATCCACCCCGATGAATGCATCGATTGCGGGGTGTGCGAGCCGGAATGCCCGGCCGAGGCGATCAAGCCCGATACCGAGCCGGGCCTTGAGAAATGGCTGTCGCTGAATGCCGATTACGCCAAGAGCTGGCCCAACATCACCCTGAAGCGCGACGCTCCGCCGGACGCGAAGGAATGGGACGGCAAGCCCGGCAAGGAAGAACTGTTCTCCCCCGAGCCCGGCCAGGGCGACTGAGCGGTTTTCGCGCGAACGCAGCTTCGTGAAGCGTCCCGGCGCGGCTCAGGGCCAGGCTTTCAGCATTTCGTATTGCGACAGGGCGAGCGCGCCCTGCGCATCGAGATAGGCGCGGCCGAACGGCATCGCGCTCAGCACGTCCACTTCCTGATAGATCGTGCCGCCCAAGGGCGGCTGCGCGCCGGCCTTGCGGCAGGGAACAGCGAGAGTGACGACCTGCCCCGCCGCATAGGCCGCCCCTCGCTCCACCGCCCGCACCTGGCCCGTGACCCGGCAGATGCCGAACCCCGCCTCGGGCGGCTGCACCGCGCTGACGGCGATCACGATGACGCTCGCCGCCTCGCGCCGCGCCTGCTCATAATATTGCGGCGCCAGCAGCGCCTGGGCGGCAAAAGTGAAGCCCAGCAGAATGGCCGCCGCGAGCCCGGTGGCGGTACCCGCCGCGGAAAAGCGCATGCGCCCGAGCCGCTTGCCTGCCTCGCCCGCCATGCTCCGTTTCCCCGTTTGCGCGGCCCGCTCCTGGCGCTGCCCTCATCCTGGCCGCCCCGAGCGACCACCGCATGACGCATGATAGCCGGTGCAGGATAAGGGGCCGCATAAAACGGCGCTCGGATTGCCGATTGCCTCTGACATATTCCCCTCTCCGGCCTCCCCGCAAACGGGAGGAGGGACAGCCCACGCCCGGCGCCGACCCCCTCCGGCTGCACCGGCCCGCTTTGGAAACGCGGGACGTGCGAGACCGTTTCTCGCGCCGGCTTTTCGGATTATAAGGCGCCCATGCTCGATCCCACCGCCCATGTCACGGCGCCTTCCGCCGAAGCCCCCGATTTTGCGCACCGGCGCACCTTCGCCATCATCTCCCATCCCGACGCGGGCAAGACCACGCTGACGGAAAAGCTGCTGCTTGCCTCCGGCGCCATCCGCATGGCGGGCCAGGTGCGCGCGCGCGGCGACCGCCGCCGCACCCGGTCCGACTGGATGGAAATCGAGCAGCAGCGCGGCATTTCCGTCACCTCCTCGGTGATGACCTTCGAGCGCGACGGCATCGTCTACAATCTGCTCGACACGCCGGGCCACTCGGACTTTTCGGAAGACACCTACCGTACCCTCTCCGCCGTGGACGCGGCGGTGATGGTGATCGACGCCGCCAAGGGCATCGAGAGCCAGACCCGCAAGCTGTTCGAAGTGTGCCGCCTGCGCGATATCCCCATCTTCACCTTCATCAACAAGGTGGATCGCGAGGGCCTCGAGCCGCTCGGCCTGATGGACGACGTCGCCGCCACCCTGGCGCTGGATCTCACGCCCTTCACCTGGCCGGTGGGCATGGGCACGGATTTCCGCGGCCTCATCGACGTGCCCAACAAATGCGCCCGCTTCGCCGAGGAGCGCGGCGGCCTGCTGACGCGGCTGGTGCCTTTCGAACAACCCGAGGACCTGCTGGAGGTCGAGGGCATCGACCCGCGCATCATTGCCGAGTCGGTGGAGGGGCTCACCCTCGCGCTCGGCGTGCTGCCTGCGTTCGATCTGGAGAGCTTCCGCGAGGGCCATCTCTCGCCGGTGTATTTCGGCAGCGCCATCAAGGAGGCGGGCGTGGGCGAGTTGCTCGCCGGGCTCGGCACCTTCGGCCCGAGCCCCCTGCCCCGCAGCGCCAACGGGCGCATCGTGCAGCCGGAAGAAGACAATGTTTCCGGCTTCGTCTTCAAGGTTCAGGCCAATATGGACCCGAACCACCGCGACCGCGTCGCCTTCGTGCGCCTGTGCTCGGGCACCTTCAAGCGCGGCATGAAGCTCTATAACGCCCGCGAGAAGCGCCACATGGCGATCGCCAACCCCATCTTCTTCTTCGCCCAGGAGCGTGAGACCGTGGACGAGGCGGTGGCCGGCGACATCATCGGCATTCCCAACCACGGCATGCTGCGGGTCGGCGATACCTTGTCCGAGGGCGAGGTGATCCGCTTCGAGGGTATTCCCGACTTCGCCCCCGAAATCCTGCGCCGGGTGCTGCTGGCCGATCCCATGAAAGCCAAGCAGTTGTCCAAGGCGCTCCAGGACATGGCGGAGGAAGGCGTGGTGCAGGTGCTGCGGCCCATCTCCGACCCCGCCCCCATCGTCGGCGTCGTGGGCACGCTGCAATTGGACGTGCTCTCCTCGCGGCTGGAAAAGGAATATGGCGTTCCCATCCGCTATGAGAGCGTCTCCTTCGTAACCGCCCGCTGGATCATCGGCGACCGGGCCGAGATCGACCGCTTCATCGAAACCAGCCGCTCCTCCATCGCCCGCGACCGCGACGAGGCGCCGGTCTATCTCGCCCGCAGCCAATGGGTGCTGGACCGCGCCATCGAGGAATGGCCCAAGCTGAAATTCGTCTCGGTGAAAGAGCGCGGCTGAGCCGCTCGCCGCCTGCCCCATCCAATACGCGGCACGCCAGAAAGGCGCCGCAGCCTCAAGAGGAAACCATGCCGAACGTTGCCGTCGCCAATCCCGACCTTGAGCTGATCATCGACGCGGCCTTCGAGGCCCGGGCCGACATCGGCTTCGCCACCACCGGCGCCGTGCGCGAGGCCGTGAACGAGGCGCTCGCCCTGCTCGATGCCGGCAAGGTCCGCGTCGCCGAGCCGCTCGCCGACGGCAGCTGGCACGTCAACCAATGGCTGAAGAAGGCGGTCCTGCTCTCGTTCCGCCTGAACGACATGGAAACCATTCCCGGCGGCCCCGGCGGCGCCCATTGGTGGGACAAGGTGCCCTCCAAGTTCGAGGACTGGGACGAGGACGAGTTCCGCGCCGCCGGATTCCGGGCCGTGCCCGGCGCCATCGTGCGCCGCTCGGCCTTCATCGCGCCGAACGTGGTGCTGATGCCCTCGTTCGTGAACCTGGGCGCCCATGTGGGCGAAGGCTCCATGGTGGATACCTGGGTGACGGTGGGGTCCTGCGCGCAGATCGGCAAGCATGTGCATCTTTCCGGCGGCGTCGGCATCGGCGGCGTGCTGGAGCCGCTCCAGGCCGGCCCGGTGATCATCGAGGACGACTGCTTCATCGGTGCCCGCTCGGAAGTGGTGGAGGGCGTGGTGGTGCGGCGCGGCTCCGTGCTCTCGATGGGCGTGTTCATCTCCGCCTCCACCAAGATCATCGACCGCGACACCGGCGAAGTCTTCGTGGGCGAGGTTCCGCCCTATTCCGTGGTGGTGCCCGGGTCTCTGCCCGGCAAGCCGCTGCCCGATGGCCGGCCCGGTCCCTCGCTCTATTGCGCGGTGATCGTGAAGCGCGTGGACGAGAAGACCCGCGCCAAGACCTCCATCAACGACCTGCTGCGCGACTGATCGGGCTCTGCCCGATCCGGCAACTCGCCGCGCCGCCGCCCGCCCCTCCGGGTGGCGGGCGGCCGGCGGGAGAATTCCGCGCGTGCCGTTTCGCGGACCTTGCGAGGGCATCTGCGGTTCGGAATTTCAAGGCCACAGACGCTCCCCTTTGCTCGCAATCGCGCGGGCTCCGGCCCCGCATTCGTTCGTGCTCTGGCCTGCGCGGGCCGCCCACAGGCGATTGCCGGGGGGTGTGCCAAGACTTGTGTTGAGCCGGGCAGAAAGTTTCGCCGACCGGCTTGTCTCGCGCGCGCGAGCCGCTATATTCCGCCGCCTTGCCAGAGCGTGGCGCTTCAACCGGCGCCACATGTTTCACGACAGCTTCGGCGGGTATGCAGTGCACCGCGCCTGCACTGTCCGTGACAACGGGCACGACCGGACGGTGCACAAAGGACGGCAGGATCTGAGGACGCAGCGGGCGCGACATGCCCCGAGGCCTTCGACCCCGCATCGTTGCCTGCATAAGAGTTCCGCGCGCGCCCTCGGGCCGCGCCGTGGAGAGGTGGCCGAGTGGTTGAAGGCGCACGCCTGGAACGCGTGTATACGGGCAACCGTATCGAGGGTTCGAATCCCTCTCTCTCCGCCACTCATTGCGATAAGTCGTTGAAAATAAAGATTTATCTCTCTCGATCGATGCCTCTCCCCACATTGTGCCCCACATTTTGAGCGTGCTGCTCTCGCGTGCGCGCGAGGCGATCATCTCGAGTCGATGAACACGGTCTGCGCCTCCGCGTTGAGCAGCAATCTCGACTTTATCGGGCGTCATGCCTGCCCAAAGCCGCTCTCGCGGGCAGATCAGATACATCGCCGCCTTGAACCGCTGAGGGGCAAATACTCAAGCGCGATTTGAGGTTCGGCTTGAAGCAAAAAATGCCGCCGCAGCACGAGTTGCTTGACTAAATGACGGTATTATGATACAATAGAGAGGCGGAGACTGCCGCCAGCCTCACGAAAGATCGCATCATGACTGTCAAATCTCAGTCCGCCTCGCACGACATTCTCGTGCTCTTCAATTCGACGCCGTCCCAGGCCGCAAAGTTCGAAGGCGAGGCCGCTGAAAAGGCGCGCGCTGTTGCCGAGGGCCTCGGCCATCGCTGCGTGACACTGAACCCGGCGAAGGACGCCAAGCTCATCGCGAGTCTCGCGCGCGGCGCCTTCGACAAGGAGGGTGCTCCCCTGCTCGGCGCGGTCACGCCGCGCATGATCAGCGAGCTCGCGGCCGTGAGGAGGCTTGGTGTAGAGCAGATGCAGGACCCCCGGCGTCTCAACGGGCGTGATCTGGGGCATGCCGGGATCGAGCATCACGGCAAGGCGGATTTGCCCCATGGATCGCCGCTGGCCCTTCGTCTCGCCGACGAAGCGTTCGGCTGCGGCATTGAGGAAATGCGCATCGGCGGAATAGCCGACAATCCAGCCGAAGCACCCCGTATGGTCCCTCGGCGGATTGAAGTGATCCACCAATGAGGGCAGATGCGGCCTATCCATGCGCATTTTTCCCCTGGGACTTGAGGTCGTTGATCATATTGAAGAAGTTACCAATACGCGGAGAGATGTGCGCGGGGAGCGGCGGCAGTTCCGCCGCGTTATGCGGCACGCTATCGCCTTCCTCTTCAACCATTTCTCCTGGTTCTTCGCTTTGGGGCATTTCATCACGGCCAGTTGCGTTCCCGCGGAACACCGGTCCCGGCCGGATCAGCCGGCCATCCGTCGTGAGGGTGCGTCCGTCACGTTCCACGAGCGCCACGAGGCTCGTCTCTGGGTCGCCGTTGAGGACATCGGCAAGCTCACGGGCTGAACTGACACCGGAATCGGCGCCCGGCAGCTGGATGTCCAAAAAGGCTTTGGCGCGCCGCTTCACTTCGTGGATCTGCGTTTCAATGGGCTCCGGCAGCGCGGCCGCCGGATCGAAATGCCCGTTTCGCGATCCGATCTGATCCTCTATCCCATCAAGCAAAGCGAGACACGTTTCACGCAAGGCAAAAAAGCGCGCTCCCGCTTCAAGCTCCAGCCAGTGTTCAGGACTGATGCAGGCGGGACGAGAAGTCCATTCTTCACCGGCGCCGGCGGAGAGCCAGTCGCGCACGGCACATCTACGAGACACATTTCTGCGTGAAACATCCGTATCAAATCCGAACACTTGATGGCTGAGAATGTCCAGGGCTTCACGCGGAAGAGGCAGCAGAGGGGACAGGACATCCGCGAGCTTGTCACTGTTTTCCGGGGGCTTGCTCCTCCCTTTCTGCCAGTCACACAAGTAATTGATGAGTTCCGTGTTGTATGGCCGATGGTTTTTTGATGCCGCCTGGAGGAAGAGGTGACCCACATCGCTCAGGCACATCGTATTGAAGCGACTTGCCCCCGGTTCGACCAAGCCGAGCGCCGGAAGTGCAGACGTTGTCGCCATGCGCATCGGCTGCGGCACATAGGTGCCAACCCTCCCCAGTACCTTGAAGGTTAACGCGTCGACACCCGCGAGTTTGCGGCGGCCAACAAGATGGTCATCCCGTTTCCACCCATTGCGTTCAAACGCGAGACAGCATGCGAGCGCCTCCACGGCATTGGCCGCCGTGATCTTGGGCACGCCGCTGTCTTTGTCTTCCGCAATCCGAATGCCCAGCAAAGACAGGAAAAGCGGTTTGGCAAACCACACCCCTCCCATCCCGGGAACCGCAACCTCGTTGAAATAGCGAACCGCCCCGCCCAGACCGAGTCCGCGCGTCCGCCGCTCCACATGCAGACTGCCCGGCCCGAGAACACCCCACAGCATATTCGTCTCCCTGTTCGCCCGTCATGGCTTTGGTCGAGTCACTGGTCGGAAATTGAGCCCGCGGTTCGAGCCGGCCAGCTGTCAGTCGTCCCAGATCGGATGCTCTGCCACTTCAGGCTATGCCGCGACGCATCAATATGGAGGGTCCTCCTCCAACTGAAAGCGCGCGATAGCAACCAATTATCCTATCGGCATCGCTTGGCTGAAATTTAACCATGCGCCTCATAATCCATGATATATGAGGCGGGAAAAGCGCCGACCAGCAATCAATACGTGGTATTGAGTGTAATATAGTCTCATTTCTGATAAATATTTATTGGCTTCGCATGCGCATAACTTGATGGGCAGGCCTTAGATCGGCAGATCGAACACCTCAATCCACAGGGTGTGGGAAGCTTTATCAATCAACAAACACCGCAGGTGCGAACAAAACGGCGGCAGTTGCGAGAATACCTCGCCGCCTCGCAAGCCGGAAACGCGCGTCTGGTCGTTCGGCTTGATCGCCTGGCGCGCTCGACACGCGATCTGCACGATGTTCTCGCGAGATCATCGAATGCTGATCAGAACGCGCACGGGACAACGCCGCGTTGGCGCCAAGGCGCGCGGCGCGAAACGAGCGGAAGGTCCGCTATGCGCCGGAGCCCGGGTAGAGATGGCACGCGACGAAATGATGATCGCCCTGGTCGGCCAAGGTCGGGACAATCTGCTTGCAGACGTCCATCGCATACGGACACCGGGTATGGAAATGACATCCGCTCGGCGGACTGATGGGGCTCGGCACGTCCCCGGTGAGGATGATCCGCTCCCGCTTCCTCTCGATGACCGGATCCGGAATCGGCACGGCCGAGAGAAGCGCCTTCGTATAGGGATGCAAGGGATCGTCGTACAGAGCGTTGCGATCCGCCAGCTCGACGATCTTGCCGAGATACATGACCGCGATGCGGTCGGAAATGTGCCGAACGACCGAGAGATCGTGCGCGATGAACAAATATGTCAGGCCGAACTCGTCCTGGAGGTCTTCGAGCAGGTTCACGATCTGCGCCTGAATCGAGACGTCGAGCGCCGACACCGGCTCGTCGCAAACGATGAAGTCGGGATTTGCTGCGAGCGCGCGCGCAATGCCGATGCGCTGGCGTTGGCCGCCGGAAAACTCATGCGGATACCGATTGGCGAAATGCGGATTCAGCCCCACCGTCCGCAAGAGTTCCTGGACACGCTGGGTTCTCTGATTCTTGGGGACCAGATCATGAATCTGCATCGGCTCGGAGACGATGCTTTCGACCGTCATTCGCGGATTGAGGGAAGCGTAGGGATCCTGAAAGATCATCTGGAGATGGCGCCGCTTCTTGCGCATCTCGGACCCGCCGAGTTGGGTCAGATCACACCCGTCGAACAGCACCTCGCCCGCGGTGGGTTTGCAGAGTTGAAGAATTGCACGGCCGGTGGTCGACTTCCCACATCCCGACTCCCCGACCAGGCCCAGCGTCTCGCCGCTCTTCACCGACAAGGAGACGCCCCCCACGGCTTGAACCGGACCGAAGTGCATGACGAGGTCGCGGACTTCGAGCAGAGGCGGTTGCTCCGCGCCGGAGACGGCGCTCGCCGTTGCGGTTGTGACAGACATCAGACGCCTCCCTTGCTCGAAACGCCGTCCTTCGTGACTTCCTCCCAGAACCAACAGGCGCTCTTGTGGCCGGGGCTAATCTCGATCAGCGGGGGCCGCTTCTGCTCGCATTTCTCCCGTGCATAGTCGCAGCGCGGCGCAAACGGGCAGATATCCGGCAAATCGACCAGGTGGGGCGGCAGACCACGAATCGGTTCCAGCCGCTCGCGCTGGCGCGCATCGAGCCGCGGAATCGATTTCATGAGCCCCACCGTATAGGGATGCCGCGGATTGGCGAAAATCTTCTCGGTACTCGCCGTTTCCACGATCGAGCCGGCGTACATCACCTGCACGCGATCAGCCATCCCGGCCACAACCCCCATCGAGTGGGTGATCATGATCACCCCGGTGCCGCGCTCGGCCTGGAGCGAGCGCATGAGGTCGAGGATCTGCGCCTGAATGGTGACGTCCAGCGCGGTGGTCGGCTCGTCGGCGATGATGAGCTTGGGGTTACAGGAGAGCGCCATCGCGATCATCACGCGCTGGCGCATGCCGCCCGAGAATTGGTGCGGATACTGGTCGATCCGTTTTTCCGCATTTGGAATACCGACCATCCGCAGCAACTCGATCGCCCGCGTCTTCGCCTGGGCTTTGGACATGCCCATATGCAATTGCAGCGCTTCGCTGATCTGCTGATTGATCGAAAGCACGGGGTTGAGAGACGTCATCGGATCTTGGAAGATCATCGCAATCTGGTGACCGCGGATCCGGCGAATCTGGTCATCATTGAGCTTCAGAAGGTCTTGCCCCTCGAAAATCACTTCTCCATTCACGACCTTGCCGGGCGGATCTGGTATCAGCCGCATGATCGAGAGGCCCGTGATGCTCTTGCCGGAGCCCGATTCTCCCACCACCCCCAGCGTTTCCCCCGGCATCACGTGGAAGGACACGTCTTCGACCGCCTTCACCACGCCAGCCTGGGTGAAGAATTGGGTCTTGAGATTCCTGACTTCCAGGAGCGGGTCGCGGCTCTCCCCGCTGCACATGGAGCGCTCCTGGGGTGCAACGGCTTTCTTGGTAATCGCTTCAGCGGACATTTTTCGCCCCTTCAACCGGCAAGAACATTGCAGCGCGTGACGAACAAACCTGCGGCCTCGTCGCAGCCTCTCTTGTTTGCGGTCACGCTCAGGTTTCAAGGAGCGCTATTCCCGCTCGATCCAAACGGTCTGGAGATTGGTGAACTCCCGAATGCCCTGAACCGACAGCTCGCGACCGAACCCGCTTTTCTTGATTCCACCGAACGGAACCTGGGGCGCGGATGCCGTCATGCCGTTGATGAAGACACCGCCCGCCTCAATGCGCTTGGCCAATGCCTTTGCCGCTGAAATATCGCGGGTCCAAATATTGGAACTCAGCCCATAGATGCAGTCGTTCGCGGTATCGATCGCTTCGTCGATGGTCTTCACCCGAACGACCGCAGCCACCGGCCCGAACGTCTCTTCACGGAAGATCGACATCTTTCGCGACACATCGCCGACAACGGTCGGCTCGAAGAAGTACCCTTTCCGCGCCAGAGCGCGTCCACCGGTCAGGATCTTCGCCCCCTCTTTCACCGATTCCGCAAGCTGTCGCTCCAGAATGGTGCGCAGATCGGCACGGGCCAGCGGGCCCATTTGCGTTCCTGCCGAGTCCGGGTCGCCGACTACGATTGCATTCGCGCGCTCCACGAATGCCTGCTCAAACTGATCGGCAATGCTTTCGAGGACGATGAATCTTTTCGCCGCGATGCAGCTCTGACCCGCATTCTGAAAACGGGAGCGCGCAGCATATTCGGCGGCGCCGGAAATATCTGCATCTTCCAGGACAATGAAGGGATCGGACCCACCAAGTTCAAGCACGACCTTCTTGAGCGCCCGCCCCGCGGCGGCGGCCACTTCCCTTCCCGCAACCTCGCTTCCCGTAAGCGTAACGGCCGCGATGCGGTCATCCGCGATCAGGCTCCCGACATCCGCGCTTGGAATAACAAGCGTGCGAAAGGTCCCGGAAGGAAAGCCGGCATCGCGGAAGGCAGATTCGATGGCGAGCGCCGATCCCGTCACGTTGCTGGCGTGCTTCAAAATCACGGTATTTCCCGCAAGCATCGCGGGAACAGCAAAACGAAGAACCTGCCAGAACGGGAAATTCCACGGCATGATCGCCAGGATCACGCCAAGCGGCTCATACGACACATAGGTCGGGCGAAGCGCATCGGATATGGACTCCGGTGCCAAAAATGCACCCGCCTTTTCGGCGAAATACTCACAATGGCCGGCGCATTTATTTACCTCGCCTTTTGCTTCGTTCAGTGTTTTCCCCATCTCGCTGCTGATCGTGCTTGCGAAACGATCCGCATTCTGCCGCAGAACATTTGCGAGCTCCCGTGCACAGGCGACGCGTTGCGCGAGCGGCCCGCTCCGCCACGACCTGAACGCGTTCACGGATTCCGCCAGGATGCTATCCACCTCCTGGCGGTCCATCTTCTGGAACGTGCTCAGAATCTCTTCAGTGGCAGGATTCACCGACTGCATTGTCGACACGCTCTCTCTCCACTTTTTGAATGACCAATGGGCTTGCCAGCTTTTTTTGTTGCGCGCCTCAGCCGCCCAACACGCCGCACGCCCGCAACAAGGTCTCGTGCGTGATGATATCGTGCTCCGAAGAGACAATCGGGGTTCGCGTGCCCGCAATCAGTGCCAGCAACTCGGCGATGTCTTCGACGTATCGAGCCTCGTTACCGACCTCTACCGGCTGCCAGCCTGCCTTATAGCCATCCCGTTCTTCGTCGAGCGCCATGAGCACCTTCGGGGCCGGATTCTCGAACGGCTCGACAATCACCGATCCCTTGGTTCCATAGATCTCGAACCGGCGATGCTCAAAGGCTTTCACCTCGATCGTTGCGGATTCGATGACCGCGGTTGCACGCGGAAACTCGAAGACCACAATCGTATTGTCGACATAGGGAAGGTGCGCATCGCCATCTGCCCGCAGAGTCGGAGTTACCCGAATGGGCCGACCGAAAACGGACGTCATCAGGTCTACCATATGCGAGCCGAGATAGTAGAACATGCCGCCCGGACACGGTTCGATCTCGCTCCGCAGCCGCTCATAATCAACAAGGTCGACGGATATTCTGGCGCGCATGTGGAAGGGACGGCCCAGGAGGCCGTCTTTTGCCGCCTGGACCGCGAACCTCAGGCCCTTGTTGTAGCGAAATTGGTAGCCCTGCTGGAGCACGAGGCCCCGTTCCTTCGCAAGGGCCACCAAGTTTCGAAACTCGGCCAGGGACGTTCCCGGCGCCTTATCGCAATGGATGTGCTTGCCGGCGGTGAGCGCTTGGCGGACCCAGAACTGATTCTGCAGAGGATGGGTTTCGACGAAAACGGCTCGAATGTTCGGATCCTTGAGCAGATCGTCCGCCGACTCGAGCCACGTGACCCCCGCCCAGGCTGCATCCGCCTTCGCCTTGGCCAACAGCTCCTGGTTGGGTTCGAAAACCCCTACGAAATCCACCGCATCATCGCGGATCAGCGCCTTCGCTTTGCCGTTCGCATGAACATGTTGCGTTCCGATTTGGCCAATCTTGATAGCCATGACGTTCCCTATCCGATTTTCAGATCAACTTGACATCAATGATCGAAATCAATGGTCCCAATGCAGCAATACGCCGTAGAAGCTCTCCCGAGCCTCGTGGAGGCGACGGAACATCTCGGGACCCATGGACGCCGACTCGCGATGACTGATCAGCGGTTCGAGTTTCAGGTCACCGTCGCGGATGAGCGTCAGGGCGAGCTTCCGATTATTCACCCAGGTCCAACGATTGAACTGCGTTTCATGGGCGGGATGAGTCCGCATGTGCGCGCCGATCATCGTCACCCCGTTAAGGTGAACGTCCGCGTAGGGATCGAACTGCTCGACCTTGCCACGCGTCGAGCCGAGCAGGATCATCTTGCCGCCGAATCCGATCATCTTCAGTGCATCGTTGAATGGCGCCGGCGACCCGGTTGCTTCAAAAACACAATTGAAGCCGCGATCTCCCACGATGCGCTTGATCTGTGCAGCGCGATCTGTGGCCATGGGATCAATTTCGAAATCCGATCCGCTCTCATGCGCCAGTTTCCGGCGAGCCTCGATGGGATCGATTGCCACGACCGGGCGGGCACCATCGAGGCGGCTCAACTGAACAGCCAGCTGTCCGATCAAACCCGCGCCAATGACGGCAACGGATTCGCCCAGCTCCAGCTTCGCCAGACGCACCGCGTTCATCACGATGCAGGTGAGCGTCGTCATCGCCGCATAGTCAAAGGACACACCATCGGGAATATGGACGAACTGATGCGAATCGACGACGGCGTGCGAAGCGTGCTTCGCCATCCCGCACACCCGATCGCCCACCGCGAATTCAGTGACGCCAGGCCCGATCTTCAGAACAATTCCGGCCAGCGAATACCCGGGGAAGTAGGGCTTGTCGCTCCAATCCTTCAGTTCGGCCGAATGCTGATGGGTCATCCCACGATAATTCGCGATCTCGGTGCCGGCGGAAATGGCGGTCGTGTGCGCTTCGACCAGCATGTGCCCCGGGGGGAGCGTTTCATCGAGCTCGAAGGACTCGATCGTCATCGTCAGCGGTGCATAACCAGCAAGTCTCTGAGACTTCATGTATAGTTCTCCCATTGAATAGATTGTTTTGCAGTATATCGCGCTGAATACAGCTTCGGGCGACAGCTCGGATGATCGTGACTGTTTCTACATTCGTTGCCGAAGCCGAGGGTCGAGAAGATCACGAAGCGCGTCGCCCAGAAGATTTGCGGCCGTAATCGTGATGGTTATCGCCAGCCCGGGAAAGAGGACGAGCCACCATTGCGGCTTGAAGGAATCGGCAAGCACACCGCTCAGCATGCTGCCCCAGCTCGGCGCCGGCGGCGGGACACCGACGCCAAGGAAACTCAAAGCCGCCTCGGTGAAAATGGCCGTGCCGAGGCTGAAACTGACAACAACCAGAAGAGGAGCGATACACTGTGGCATGATGTGCCGCGTCGCTATTCTCCACTTCGTCGCCCCAATGGATTCCGCCGCCTCAACATAGGGCATTTGCTTTATCGAAAGAACAACTGACCGGATGGTTCGCGTCGTGAGCGGAATTCTGGTAATGGCTATGGCGATGATGACGGTAGGCAGTCCCGACCCGAGACCAGCCAGCAAAAGCATCGCCAAGATGAGCGATGGAAACGCCATTTTTACATCGAGGAGTCGTTGCCCAAGAAGATCAAATCGCCCCCCGATGTAACCGCTCGCGAGCCCCCAAATAAATCCGATCCCATCTCCGATCAACACCGACGACAGGACGACGACGAGCGTGATGCGCGTCCCGTAGATCAGGCGGCTCAGTGCGTCTCGCCCAAGGTGATCGGTCCCCAGCCAATGGGCCGCGGACGGCGGCTGTCTGGCCACGGACATGTTCGTGCTCAAGGGGTCGTATGGCGCGAGCACCGGCGCGAGCACTGCCACGCACACAACACAGACCAGTATCAGCAAGCTCAAGGCACCGACCGGCGATTTTCGCAAGAGGATGCGCAAGGGATGGGTATTCCGCGCGGCCGTTGGCCGCCCCAGCACCGTCAATGAAATATCAGCTTTGGCTCCCATGGGGTTTTCCTCCGCCCGGCCCAACCGAATCGAATACTACGCCCTAGCTATATCGAATCCTTGGATCGAGCAGCCCATAAGTAATGTCTACGAGAAAATTCATGATGACGAAGATGATTCCGTAAATGAGGACCAGATTCTGGATCATCATCCAGTCCCGCTCGTTGATCGCCATAACCAGCGACATGCCGAGACCGGGAACTCCGAATGCGCGCTCCACTGCAACCGAGCCGCCGAGAAGCCCGCCGAAAGCGAGAGCGGAAACGGTCAGGATCTGCATGAGCGTGTTTCGGATCACATGCCTCATCAACACCAGGCGCTCCGGCAGACCTTTGGCGCGCGCAGTGCGCACATAGTCATCGTGCAGGACTTCAAGGGTCGCGGACCGCGCCACTCTTGCAATGACTGCCGCCAACCCAAGGCCCATCACAAGCGCTGGGCCGATCACCATCTGCAGGTTTCTTATCGGATCGTCCAGGAAGTCTACGACCGTAAGGGACGGACGCCAGCTGAATTGCAACACCAGGGTAATGATGATCAGCATGCCCAGCCAGAAACTAGGAACCGCCAGGAAGATGATGACCACCATCCGCGATAGAACATCCCAGAGCGAATTCTGTCGCACCGCGCCGAGGACCCCGACAGGCAATCCCACGATCCACGAGAGTATAATCGCAAGAAACGCTATCTCGAATGTGATGGGCGCGCGCCGCAGAATGATCTCGCTGATCGGATCGCCCCGCCAGAACGAGTTTCCAAGATCACCGTGAAGCACATCTCCAATCCAGGACAGATACTGGACATAGAGCGGCTGATCCAACCCGAGCGAGGCCCGCGCGGCCGCGAGTTGGTCATCGGTCAAGATGACCTTTCCCTGGCCCTCAGCCTCGATCATCGCCAGAGGGTCCCCTGGAATCACCCGCATGGCGACAAAGATCAGAATCGTTACGCCGAACAGGGTCGGGATAACGAGCAGCAGTCTTCGTAATATATACGCTCGCATCGAGGCCATCCTGAAGATTTAAGCCAATGCTCAGCAAAGTGCGCGATCAGTCGGGCTTTCACCCGCGCCGACCCGCCGAAAGGGAAGATGTTTAATTTTCCGAAGGTTTCCGTCGTTATTGGTCGAGCCAGACGGTATCGAGGCGGCCCCATTCGGAAAACGTTCGCTTGTCCATTGCAAGACCACGAACGCGGCTCTGCCACATCGGCGAATGCTTGCAGAAGCCGATCAGGTAGAATGGCGGATTCTCGTCCAGCAGATCCATCCCCTGGCGGAAAAGTTGTTTGCGAGCCGCTTCATCACTGCTCCCGTTGACCTGATCGATGATCGCATCAAGTTTCGGGTTTGAGTACCGCGCCCAGTTTGACGACGCGCCCGTTCTCAGATTATTTGTCCATAGCACTGTCGGATCCACGAAGGTCGACTGATATCCAGCTTCCTGGATCATGTCGAAGTTTCCGCTCTTATACGTCTCGGGAAGCAGGCCGCGCTCCACCAACCGGATTCTGCTTTGGATCTTCAGCGTGCGCTTGAGTTCATCCTGGAAGGTCGGTGCATTGATATCGGCCCATTGGGTGACCGAAGCCGTAATCATTTCGACGTTGCCGAAGCCATCAGGATATCCGGCATCGGAAAGCAGATCTCGCGCCTGTTCGATGTCCTGCTTTTTGTCCGCCCGATATCCGGGCAATTTCAAAATCTCTTCTTCCGGCATCGCATACGGAGGCACATTCGGCATCCAGCGGCTGACAAAGACCGGCTCCTGTGTGGACAGGGCCTGAATCATGTGCTGCCGGCTGACGGCCAGATGGATTGCCCGGCGGACGAGCGGATTGTCGAACGGCTTTCGAGCGTTATTGAGCGTGAGGGTGTGCGAGTTCAAGCACGAGAGTTGGGTGCCGCGAATGTCGCTCCGCTTTGTGCCTTCTTCCCACGTCTGCGGAGAAACATTCCAGGAGAAGTCGGCTTGGTCCGTCATAACGGCGGTTCCGCGATCCACCCAGCCCGGAACGTTCAGCATGCGGAGGCGATCAATATAGGGCAGTTCGGGATTCCAATAGTTCTTGTTGCGATTAAACTCCCAAACCTCACCCACACGGTGTCGGTCAAAGACGAACGGGCCGGTTCCAGGCGCCATGACCTTGCGCAAATCCGAACGGTTTTCGTCGATCGCCTTCTTGGAATAGATCACCATGGCCGGGCCGGCGATGACATCGAGGAACGGCGTCCACGGCTCGCTCAAGACAAACTCGACGGTGAGCGGGTCAAGGGCGCGCACCTTCTGCACGCGCGACAGCTGATCCTTGTAGATGCTCACGACATTGTCGGGCGGGGAGATGATGCGATTGAAGGTTGCGGCCACATCATCCGAGGAAAACGGTGTTCCGTCGTGAAACTTGACACCGCCTCGCAGGTGGAACGTATAGATTGTCCGGTCGCTCGAGATATCCCATGATTTCGCGAGCGACGGGGCAATGGTCTGGAGGCCGTCCGCCAGATTGCGAGAAACCAGACCATCGTACATCTGCGTCAGAATATTGTAGCTGCCGCCCTGGTGGATGTCGTTGTGGGCAGTTGTCGCTCCGAACGCAGTACGAAACGTGCCGCCGCGCTTGGGATTGGGCTCGGGAGCGCGAAGCAGCGTGGAATCGGCTTTGCCTGGCTCCACTGCAAATGCGGGACCGAAGACTGACGCACCGACAATACCTGCTCCGATCGCCAGTCCGCCGCTTAGAAGCTGCCGCCGATCGAGTCCATTATTATCACCAGGCATTGCATACCTCCCTTTTGTTTTCTGGCGATAGGGATTTCGATACTTTGATCGAATCGATTTTCTTGCTTTCTATCGCCGGATATTATTTTTATCTGTTTGTGTTCGCTTCCGTCGCGCCCCAGGACCGGTACCCAAGCTGCCGAGACAGCTGAAGGGCCGTATCCCTGACCGCGCCTGCCATGATGCGAAGTTTTTCGACGCTGACGCGGACGCAAGGCGCAGAAAGACTGACGGCGCCGATGACGCGCCCCGAATAATCAAAGAAGGGCGAGGCGGTGCAGCGAATACCATCCGCCAGTTCTTCGTCGTCCAGGGCGTAGCCCTCGATACGGACGCCTTGCAATTGTTGCTTGTACACGGTGGGATCGGTGATCGTGTTGACAGCAATCGGCGGCATGCCGCGGCTGAGGATGCGATCCACTTCCGACTCCGGCAGGTGCGCCAAAATTGCCTTTCCCGCGGCTGTGCAATAGGCATGCCGGCGCGCACCAACCTGCGTGCGCAGCGTCAACGGCTGCTCCGATTCCAGCCGATCGATAGTAATCACGTCGCCATTGTCCATCATCACAAGATGAACGGTTTCGCGCGTACGTTGCCAAAGCTCGTCGAGGAGCGGCGCCCCGACCTCGCGGCACGGAAGCCCGTCCAGGGATGCGAAGTTCAGGGACAGCGTTTTCAAGCTGAGGCGGAAGCGGTCCGCCCCCGGAACTTCTTCAACATAGCCACGGGTAACAAACGTTCTGAGGAAGCGCCCGAGCGTGACCCGGTGATAGCCGAGCTGCTGCTCAAGGTTGCCCGCGGAGATTCCCCGGCGGCCCGCAGAGGCAATCACTTCATAGACGCTGAATCCTTTGTCGAGCGTCCTCAGGATCGATCTCTCGGATCCCGACGCGTCGTCATCCATCGCAGCTGCCGTTGATCGACCCATCCCACCCTCCCGCGGGAAATGCAGATGCTGCCGAGAATCCCTTTGCGGGTTTAGGCATCATCGGCACTTGGTTCCGATTCACGAATGTTGAACGCTTGGCGTCGTTTTGCGTTGCACAAATATTAAATTCGTTCACAAACAATGTTCTTGGCATTTGCGCTTGTCAACACGCGAATAACATACGGCCGAGAATGATCCATTGGCGTCGCTGTAGGAACGAATATTGTACAGCTTGTTCATTTTTTGAACATGCGTTGCTTTGCAGAGCTTTTGGCCGTTCCGGCACGCAACGAAGCCTCAGCCGGCGAAGGCGATCCGGCGCCAAATCCTTGCTGCGGTTGAATTGGAGCGAGGGGCGGGGTCAAAGGCCGTGCGATGCCCGCCTCGGCCGGGGCGCGCAGGCATTCAAAATGCCAGGGCGCGCGCCGCTGGCGCGTGACGATCCTCAACTGCCTTCGAAGCCGAACGCTCCGGCGTGAATCACGGGCCCCGCGCCCCCCTTTTCGCGGCCGCATCGCACAACGCCCGAACCTTGAGCTTCCCGCTGAAGCGATAAAAGTGCTGAAGCGGAGATGATCCGCCCTGGTCGCGTCAGGTCATGAGGGGAAATCAAGGGCGGGGAGAGAGGAGCGATGGGCCTCCCGCGAGGGGCATAGGCCCATGAATCGGCCGGAACGCTTCCCCATCTGCTCCCGCGGCTCAGGGCGCAGAGACGGTGAAGCTGTGCTTCGCCATTTCCTTTCCGTCATAGGAGACGGTAAAGGTCCAGGTCCCGGGGAGGATCTCCCAGAATTTCTTGAAACTGTAGCCGAGATAGATCGTTTCACCGATCTTCTTGGTCTCCGAGAACTGGCTCGCGGTGATCGGCCTCTCGCATGCGCACGGCTCCTGACGGGGCTCGGGATAGGTGAAAGCAAAGTCGAGCGGCACTTCGGCCCCCGCCGGCTTCCCCTTGATCACATAGCGAAAGCCGAACTCGACACCGACCTTTCCGGCGATGTCGTTCGTCGCGGCAACCAGCTTCTTGTTCGTCGGCAGGGCCATCTCGCCAGTCGGCGAATCGGTGTTGCGGATCGTCTCACCGCCAGGGGATTCATACATGCCGGAATCGATGATCTCGATCCCCTCGACATGAACCGGCTGGGCCGCCGCCGGCAGCGCCGTGGCCCAAAGCGCGGCAATTGCCGCCCTCACCGCGCGCATGACACGTCCTTCCATCGGCTGCATCCAGAGCGAACCTAGCATAGGATGCTCGGACCAAAGGGCTTTGCAAGGTCCCTTTCCGACATCCTCATCCATCGCTCGGGGCGGCGCACTCTCGGGCCGGCGCCGGGCTTGCGCCGGGGGCTCACAGGCTGTCGATGGGCACTTTCAGAAAGCGCTTTCCGGCCGCGTCCGGCGGCGGCAGATCGCCGGCGCGCATGTTCACCTGGATCGAGGGAATAAGCAGGCGCGGCATGCCCAGCGTCGCGTCGCGGGCCATGCGCATGGCGACAAATTCGGCTTCCGCAACGCCGTCCCGCACGTGGATATTGTGCGCGCGCTCCTCGGCCACCGTCGTTTCCCACTGAACCTGACGGCCGTCCGGGCCGTAATCGTGGCACATGAACAGGCGCGTTTCCGGGGGCAGCTCAAGCACCCGCTTGATGGAGCGGTAGAGCACGCGAGGGTCGCCGCCGGGAAAATCCGCCCGCGCGGTGCCGCCGTCGGGCATGAACAAGGTGTCGCCCACGAATGCGGCATCGCCGATCACATGGGTCATGCAGGCCGGGGTGTGGCCGGGCGTGTGCATGGCGAAGGCGGCCATCGTGCCGATCCGATAAGTGTCGCCATCGGCGAACAGGCGATCGAACTGGCTGCCGTCACGCTGGAATTCGGTTCCTTCGTTGAAGATTTTGCCGAACGTCTCCTGCACCACGGTGATCTTGTCGCCGATGCCCAGCTTGCCGCCCAGCTGGCCCTGGATATAAGGCGCGGCCGAGAGGTGATCGGCATGGACGTGGGTCTCGATCAGCCATTCCAGCGTGAGAGCATGGGCGCGGATGTACGCGATGATCTCGTCCGCCGACCGATAGGTGATACGCCCCGCCGCGTAATCGATGTCCATCACGCTGTCGATCACCGCGCAGGCAGGCGAATGTGGGTCCTTCACCACATAGCTGACGGTGTTCGTGGGGGCATCGAAGAAGGCGGTCACCTCGGGCTTCACGCCAAGATCCACGGGATGGGGAATGGGGGACATGGGAACCTCCCTTGGGGTCCAGGTTCAGGGTTTCTGCGCGTGCTGCCGCAGGGCGAGCCAACGGGCGGCGGCCATGCCCGCGACCATGGCGGGCACGAATGCCAGGACGCCGGGCGCCGCCAGCCCAAGCGACGTCAGGGCCGGACCCGGACACAGGCCGGACAGGCCCCAGCCGAGCCCGAAGATCGCCGCACCGACCAACAGGCGCGCATCGATGTCGCGCCGGGTCGGCACCTGGAACCGCGTGGCGAACAGCGGCTTCCGCCACGCCAGCACCCAGCGATAGCCCGCCGCCGTAACCGCCACCGCCCCGCCCATGACGAAGGCGAGACTGGGGTCCCAGGCGCCGGCGATATCCAGGAAGTTCAGCACTTTCGCGGGATTCGCCATGCCGGACACGACCAGGCCGAGGCCGAAGATCAGTCCTGCGAGCGCGGGCACGAGGAGACCCATGTCAGCCCCCCATCAGATGACGCGTGACGAACACGGTGACACCGGCGACACCCATGAAGACCAGGGTGGCCACCAGAGAGCGGGGCGAAAGCCGGGCGATGCCGCAGACTCCATGGCCGCTGGTGCAGCCGCCGCCCCAGACCGAGCCGAAGCCCACCAGAAGCCCGGCCGCGCCCATCAGGGCAAGATTGTCGGACACGGCCTGGACCACCGGCAGGCCAGTGAGCGCACCAGCAAGAAGCGGCGCCGCAATCAGGCCGGCCACGAAGCCGAGCCGGCCCAAGATCCCGCCCCCTTCATAGGGCGGCAGAAGACGCGAGGCGATGCCGCTGATGCCCGCGATCCGCCCCTGCCCCGCCATCAGCAGCACGGCGGACAGGCCGATCAGCATCCCGCCCAGCAAGGAAGGAAGAGGCGTGAAGGAGGTCATATCCATGCGCCTCCTTCACTTGGTCGCGCAGGTCCGGATACCCAGCAATGTGTAGGCCGGGCAGAAGCGGAACAGAGCCGTAAGCAACAGCACAGCGCCAATCGCGGGCAGGACCCAGATCCAGCTTCCCATGCCCGCGAGCGCGCCGGCCGCCGCCGGCACAAAGGGAAGGATAAGCAGAATGATGCCGGCGAGCGCCCGCACCGCCCGATCGACGGTTCCGACATTGACCACGGCGACCTCCTCGTATAAGTTATTTGATACGTATATTCGAAGATTCTAATATGTCAAGCGTCCCCTTCCCGCCCGCTTTTTCGAAGCCCCCCCTTGCCGTGCTCGAAGCGCGCGCGGAGGAAGCGGCTGCGCTTCTTTCCTCCATGGCCAATGCCAAGCGACTGTTGGTGCTGTGTCACCTGGTGGAAGGCGAACGCTCCGTGGGCGAGCTTGCGACGCTCGCCGGCCTCAGCCAGTCCGCCTTGTCCCAGCACCTGGGAAAGATGCGCCTGCAAGGGCTCGTGAGCACACGTCGGGAAGCCCAGACGATCTATTACAGCCTCGCCAGCCGCGAGGTGCGGGCCGTTCTGGAGACCCTCTACGGGCTCTATTGCGCGCCCGCCTGAGGCGCTCGTTCAAGCCCGGTTGCGGAGGATCAAGGATGTTCCGCTTCCAATGGGGGATAAGGCCGCTCTCGGTCCCCGGTCTGAGGGCATCTGCCTGATGGTGTCAGGCTGAGAGCGGTCCGGAACGCCGTCAGGGTTGCCGGGCGAGAGCGTGGCGCTTGCTGCCGGGCGCGGGTTGCAGTAATCAATTTTCAGAACTTTCTGAAAATTCCGTTTGCCGAGAAACAAGATGAAGCTGCCCGCCATGGTCCAGGCCTTCGTGCTGCATTTCGGCGAGATGGGCAGCCGCTGGGGCATCAATCGCACCGTGGGCCAGATCTATGCTCTTCTGTTCGTCTCGCCGCGCCCCCTGTGCGCCGATGAGATCGTCGAGGCGCTCGGCATCTCCCGGTCCAACGTGTCCATGAGCCTGCGCGAACTCCAGGCCTGGAACCTCGTCGTGCTGAAGCACCTGCCCGGCGATCGCCGGGATTTCTTCGTCACCCCCGACGATATCTGGCAGATTTTGCGAACCCTGGCCGAGGAGCGCAAGAAGCGCGAGGTGGACCCCACCCTCTCGGTCCTGCGCGAACTCCTGATGCAGGAGCCGGCCACCGAGGAGGAGCGCCACGCCCAGGCGCGGCTGGGCGAGATGCATGCCCTCATCGAGCAGCTCACCAATTGGTACGAGGACGTGAAGGGGCTGGATACCGCGCGGCTGGCGACCCTGCTCGCCATGGGTGCCAAGGTCACCCGCCTGCTGGAAGCGACCGACAAGGTGGTGGCCCTGGGGCGGCCGCGGCGGTCGCGCACGCAGAAAGGGGCGGAATGACCATGAACATCGCCTTTTCCCCTGCCCCGGCCGCACGCGCCGCCCTGCCCGAGGAGGCGGCGGCGCAAGAATTGGGCACGGTCGAACCCGACGGGCCGGAACCCGGCGTGGGAGGGCAGCCGTCCACGCTCCCGAAAGGCGCCGGCGCTCCCGGCCGCGCCCGGCCCGCGAAGGCGCCCTCCGCTCCGGGAATCCGGCGTGGCGGGATGATGCAGGTCGCCGCCACGCTCCTGTGGCTGCCCCAGGCCGCCGCCCTGGCCTATGCGGTGCAGGCCGTCGCCGCGGGCGAGGGCCTCGCAGGTTCCGGCATCGCCCGCTTGGATATGGCGCACGTGGAATGGGCCGCGCTTCTCGTGCTGGTGCTGGGTGTGGCGCGCGCGGGCCTCGATGCCGGCGGCTCCAGGCTCGCCTTCCGTTCCGCCCGCGCGGCGCTGTCGCACATGCGCGCCCGCGCAGCCATGGCCCTGTCCACCCGTTCGCCGCTGGACCGCGACCGGGCCTCTTCGGGCGCCGCCGCAAGCGCCATTGCCGAGCAGGCCGACGCAATCGTGCCGTATCTCGCGCGCTATACGCCGGCCCGCCAGCGGGCAAGCCTCGTGCCCCTCGCCATCCTCGGCATGATACTGCCGCTCTCGTGGGTCGCGGCGCTGGTGCTGCTGATGGCGGCCCCGCTGATCCCCCTCTTCATGGCGCTGGTGGGCTGGCGCGCCAAGCAGGCCAGCGCCGCGCAGATGATCGAGACCGGCGGCATGAATGCCTTCCTGCTGGATCGCCTGCGCGGCCTTTCCACCATCCGTGCGCTGGACGCGGTGGACCTGACGGCGCAGCGGCTTCTGGCGAACGCCCTGTCGGTGAAGGCGCGCACCATGGCGGTGCTGCGCATCGCCTTCCTCTCCTCGGCGGTGCTGGAGCTGTTCTCGGCCCTCGGCGTCGCCATGGTGGCGGTTTATATCGGCTTTCATTTCCTCGGCCCGCTTGGTTTCGGCGCCTGGGGCGGGCGGCTCTCCCTCGGGGAGGGCCTGTTCATCCTGCTGCTCGCCCCGGCTTTCTTCCAGCCGCTGCGCGATCTCTCGGCGGTCTGGCATGACCGTGCGGCGGGCGAAGCCGCGCTGGAGGCGCTCCAGCGCCTGGCACACCAGGGGCTCGCCCTGCCGGACGCGGCCGTCGCCGACCCCGTTCCGGCAGATCTCCCCGCCGATGGCCCGAGCCCGCCGCCCGGCGTAAGCGGATCTCGCGTGCGGTTCCGCCATGCCGGCTGCGAGGCGGAGAGTCTCAAGGATTTCAGCTTCGCGGTGGCACCGGGCGAACGGATCGCCCTGGTCGGCGCCAGCGGCGCGGGCAAGTCCACCCTGCTCGCGCTGATCGCCGGACTCGCGCCGCCGCTGGCCGGCGAGATCGCCATCGGGGGCATCCCCCTCGACGCGCAAACGGCTGCGTCCCTGCGCCGTCGCATCGCCTGGATCGGCCAGACCCCCCATTTTTTCGCCGGCTCGCTGCGCGCCAATATCGCGCTCGGGCGCGCGGGCATCGGCGCCGCCGAGGTGGAGCGGGCCCTCGCCTTCGCCGCGCTGGAACGTGTCGCCCACGACCATGCCGGGCAGATCGGCGAAGGCGGGTCCGGCCTCTCCGGCGGTGAAGCGCTGCGCCTCGCCCTTGCCCGCGCGGCGGCAAATCCCGACGCCACTCTCATCCTGGCCGACGAACCCACCGCCCATCTCGATGTCGCGACCGCGCGCGACGTCACCAATGGCCTGCTGCGGCTGGCCGAGGGGCGCACGCTGATCGTCGCCACCCACGATCCCGCGCTGATCGCGCGCATGGACCGTGCGATTGTCCTGGAATCGCGCCCATGAGCCGCCGGACCGCCCCGCGCCCGGGGGACACGTCCGCGCCGATGTCCCGCATGGGCGATCTCGGCACCATCCTGGCCCTGTTCTTCACCACCCGCCGGGCCATGCTGCTGGCGGGCCTGGGGCTCGCCGCCGCAACCGTGCTGGCGGGAATCGCCTTGCTGGGGCTGTCGGGCTGGTTCATTTCCGCCACCGCGTTCGCCGGTCTCTCCGCCGCGACCGCGCTTGCCTTCGACGTGTTCGCGCCGGCCGCGGCCATCCGGTTTCTCGCTTTGGCGCGGACCGCCGCGCGCTACGGCGAGCGGCTGACGACCCATGACGGCGCCCTCTCCATCCTCGCCCTGCTGCGCGAGCGCCTGTTCCGCGGCTTCGCCCAGCCGGGCGCGGCGCGCAGCCTGCTGGCGCGGCCGGCGAAGCTGCTGTTCCGCCTGACCGCCGACATCGACGCGCTGGATTCGCTCTATCTGCGCATCCTGGTGCCGGCCGGGGCGATGCTGGCGGCCGCGCTCGCGGCGGGAATCACGCTCGGAACGATGCAGGCCGGGCTCGGCCTCGCGGTGGCAGGCCTGCTGCTCCTGGCCGGATTCGGCCTGCCGATCCTCGCCGCGCGCGTCGCCCGACAGCCGGCCCGGCGCCGCGCCTATGCTCTCGAAGCGCTGCGCGCCCGGGCGATTGATCTCGTGGCGGGCCAGACCGAGCTGATCCTGGCCGGACGCCTCGCCGGCCAGCGCGCGGCGATCGCCCGTGCCGACGCCGAGGCGGCCAAGGCGGACGATGCCCTGGACCGGATCGAGACCGGCGTCGGCGCCGGCTTCGCGCTCGCCGGCACGGTGGTGCTGGCGGGCACGCTGCTCGCGGTCGGCCTGCTCGCGCGGGACGGGATGATCGGCACCCCGGTGGCGGTGCTCGGCCTGCTGGTCGCCCTGGCGGCCGCCGAGCCCTTCGCCGGGATGCGGCGCGGCGCGGTGGAACTCGGACGCACCCTGCTGGCCGCCCGCCGCATCGCGCCGCGCCTGCGGCCCCAGCCGCCGGCGTTCCAGCCCGGCCTTCCGCCCCCCGAATCGGCGGCGCGGCTGCGCGGCGTCTCGGCGCGCCACGACGGCGCGCTGCGGGACACCGTGCACGACCTCACCCTCGACATCGCGCCCGGGGCGCGGGTGGCCATCATCGGCACCAGCGGCGCCGGGAAGTCCACATTGCTGGCTCTGCTCGGTGGCGAGATGGCGCCGTCGGCCGGCACGGTCGAAGCCTGCCCCTCCACCTTGCTGACCCAGCGCACCGAGCTGTTCCAAGACAGCGTGCGCGACAATCTGCGTCTCGCCGCGCCCGATGCCACGGACGACCGGCTCTGGGACGCGCTGGCGGCGGCGGGGCTCGCGGGCCCCATCCGTGCCCTGCCGCACGGGCTCGACACCCTCTTGGGCGAAAGCGGCCTCGGCCTGTCCGGCGGCGAGAGCCGGCGCCTGGCGCTGGCGCGGCTGCTGCTGCGCGCCGCCCCGCTCTGGCTGCTCGACGAGCCGACCGAGGGGCTCGACGCCGCCACCGCCCGGGACGTGCTGGCCCGCGTGGCGGAGCAGGCGGGCCCGCGCACCCTTGTGATCGCGACCCATATCCGCCGTGAGGCCGAGATCGCGGACCACTTCATCATCATCGACGGCGGGCGCATTCTCGCCCGGGCGCAACGCGGCACGCCGGCCTTCGAGGCCGCGCTTGCCATGTTGCGTCCGGACTGAAGGTGCCCGCCCATCAACCCGAAGGCGCCCCAGCGCCAGAACCTTGCGACAGGAGGCCGGGGTCGCCCGGAGCGATGACATGGAATTCGACATCGTAAGCTTATCGCGCCTGCAATTCGCGATGACGGCGCTCTACCACTTCCTCTTCGTGCCCCTCACGCTCGGTCTCTCCGTGCTCCTCGCGATCATGGAGACCGTGTATGTGATGACGGGTCGGGTCATCTGGCGCCAGATGACCAAGTTCTGGGGCACCCTGTTCGGCATCAATTTCGTGCTCGGGGTGGCCACCGGCATCGTCATGGAATTCCAGTTCGGCATGAACTGGAGCTATTACAGCCATTATGTCGGCGACATCTTCGGCGCACCGCTGGCGATCGAAGGGCTCATGGCCTTCTTCCTGGAGGCGACCTTCGTCGGCCTGTTCTTCTTCGGCTGGGACAAGCTCTCCAAAGTGGGACACCTGGTCACCACCTGGGCGGTGGCCGCGGGCTCCAATTTCTCCGCGCTCTGGATCCTGATCGCCAACGGCTGGATGCAGAACCCGACGGGATCGGCCTTCAACCCCCAGACCATGCGCATGGAGGTGACCGACTTCTACGCGGTGCTGTTCAATCCGGTCGCGCAGGCGAAGTTCGTGCACACGGTCTCCGCCGGCTATGTGACGGCGTCCTTCTTCGTGCTCGGCGTCTCGGCCTGGTACCTGCTGAAGGGCCGCCACATCGACCTTGCCAAGCGCTCCATGACGGTCGCGGCCTCGTTCGGGCTCGCGGCCTCCCTGTCGGTGGTCGTGCTGGGCGACGAGAGCGGCTATCTCGACACCGAGCACCAGAAGATGAAGCTCGCCGCCATCGAGGCCATGTGGGAGACCGAGCCGGCACCCGCCTCCTTCACCCTGTTCGGCTTTCCCGACCAGGCGGCGCGCGAGACCCATTATGCGGTGCGCATTCCCTGGGTGATGGGCCTGATCGGCACCCGCTCGCTGACCACCGTCATCCCCGGCATCGAGGAACTGGTCGGCCACGCCCAGGAGCGCATCCAGCAAGGCATCCTCGCCTATGACGCACTCCAGAAGATCCGCGCCGCAGGTAGCGCCGCCGTCGCCCCCGACGTGCAGAAGGCGTTCGAGGACAACGGCCGCAACCTCGGCTACGCGTTGCTGCTCAAGCGCTATGTGGACGACCCCCGGCAGGCGACGCCGGAGCAGATCGGCAAGGCCGCCTGGGACACCGTGCCCGGCGTCGCCCCCATGTTCTGGTCGTTCCGGGTGATGGTGGGCCTCGGCTTCTACTTCATCGCCTTCATGACGCTGATGTTCATCCTCTCGGCGCGCCGCATGCTGGACCGCTACCCGATCCTGCTCCGGATCGCGGTGCTGTCCATCCCCCTGCCCTGGATCGCGGCGGAATTCGGCTGGGTGGTGGCTGAATACGGCCGCCAGCCCTGGATGATCGAAGGCATGCTGCCCACCGCCGCCGGGGTCTCCAACCTCGGCGCGGCGACGGTGCTGATGACCATCTGCGGCTTCGCCCTGATCTATACGATCCTCATCATCATCGAAATGGGCCTCATGGTCGGCGCGATCCGCAAGGGTCCCGCGCCGGACACCGAGCCCGAAGCGGGGCTGCTCGAAGCCCGCCTGGCCCCTGCGGAGTGATGCGCCATGATCCTGAGCGAACTGATCAATTACGAAATCCTCCGGCTCATCTGGTGGGTGCTGCTGGGCGTGCTGCTCATCGGCTTCGCCATTGCCGACGGGTTCGACCTGGGCGTCGCGACGCTGCTGCCGTTCGTCGGCCGCACGGATCTGGAAAGGCGCGTCGTCATCAACACCATCGGCCCGGTCTGGGAAGGCAACCAGGTGTGGCTGATCCTCGGCGGCGGCGCGATCTTCGCCGCCTGGCCGCCGCTCTATGCGGTGTCCTTTTCCGGCTTCTACCTCGCCATGTTCGCCATTCTCGCGGCGCTGATCCTGCGGCCGGTCGGCTTCAAGTATCGCAGCAAGCGCGACAGCGTCGTGTGGCGCACCTGCTGGGACTGGGCGCTGTTCATCGGCGGCTTCGTGCCGGCGCTGATCTTCGGCGTCGCGGTGGGCAATGTGCTCCAGGGCGTGCCGTTCCGCTTCGACAGCGAATTGCACATCTTCTATGAGGGCACGTTCTTCGGCCTGCTCAATCCCTTCGCCCTGCTGTGCGGGCTGCTCTCGGTGGCCATGCTGGTGACTCACGGGTCGGCCTGGCTGATGGTGAAGGCGGACGGCCCGGTGGCCGCGCGGGCGCGGGCCATCGGCAGCGTGGCGGCTTTGGCCACCATCGCCCTGTTCGCCCTCGCCGGAATTGCCCTGTACCTGTTCGTTCAGGGCTATCGCCTGACCGCGCCGATGGACCCGTTCGGCCCGTCCAATCCGCTGCTGAAGTCGGTGGCGATGGAGCGCGGTGCTTGGTTTGCCAACTATGCGGCCTATCCGGTGCTGCTGCTGACGCCGGCGCTGGGCTTCCTCGGCGCCGCAGGGGCCTTCCTCGGCCTGCGCGCGCGGCGGGAGGTGCCGACCTTCCTTTCGTCCGCGCTCGGAATCTTCGGCATCATCTCCACCGTGGGGGTGTCCATGTTCCCGTTCATCCTGCCGTCCTCGATCCATCCCCAATCGAGCCTGACGGTATGGGACGCGTCCTCGAGCCATCTCACCTTGTTCATCATGCTGGTGGTCACGGTGATCTTCCTGCCGATCATCCTGGCCTACACCACCTGGGTCTACAGCGTGCTGTGGGGCAAGGTGGACGAAGCCGCGATCACCGACAAGAACGGCCACGCCTACTGAGGAGAATGCACTATGTGGTACTTCGCCTGGATGCTCGGGCTGCCGCTGGCGGCGGCCTTCGCGGTACTCAACGCCATGTGGTTCGAATTGATGGAGGACGACGCCCGGCGCCGGAACACGCAAACTCCATCCTCCGACCGATAACGTCGCGTCCCCGCGCGTGAGCGCACCGGCCCCGCCGTTCCGATGGCGGGGCCTTTCCCTGCGCGCGGCCTTCCCCCGGCCGCCCAAATGCCCTAAGCGCGCAGCAGTTTCATTCCAGGGTGCCCCGCGCGCATGATCCGGCTCGACTCCATCGGCAAACAGAACGGCAAGCAGATCGTCTTCATCGAGGCGTCGGCGACGCTCCTGAAGGGCGAGAAGATCGGCCTCGTCGGCCCCAACGGCGCGGGCAAGACCACCTTGTTCCGGCTGATCAACGGTCAGGAAGCCCCGGACGAGGGGCAGGTCTCCATTGATCGCGGCACCACCATCGGCTATTTCAGCCAGGACGTGGGCGACATGGCGGGACAAAGCGTGCTCGCCGAGGTGATGGACGGTGCCGGCCCCGTCAGCACCATCGCCGCCGAGCTGCGGACGCTGGAATCGGCCATGGTCGATCCCGACCGCGCCGACGAGATGGACGCCATCATCGAGCGCTATGGCGAGGTGCAGGCCCGCTTCGAGGAACTCGACGGCTATTCGCTCGAAGGACGTGCGAGCGAGGTCCTCGCGGGCCTCGGCTTCTCGCAGGAGATGATCGAGGGCGATGTGGGCCGCCTGTCCGGCGGCTGGAAGATGCGCGTGGCGCTGGCCCGCATCCTGCTCATGCGCCCGGACGTGATGCTGCTCGACGAGCCGAGCAACCATCTCGATATCGAAAGCCTGATCTGGCTGGAGGCGTTCCTGAAGACTTTCGACGGCGCGCTGATGATGACCTCCCATGATCGCGCTTTCATGAACCGCGTCGTCACCAAGATCGTCGAGATCGACGCCGGCGCCCTGAACAGCTACTCGGGCGATTACGAATTCTACGCCCAGCAGCAGGCGCTGGCGGAAAAGCAGCAGCAGGCCCAGTTCGAGCGCCAGCAGGCCATGCTGGCCAAGGAGATCGCCTTTATCGAGCGCTTCAAGGCCCGCGCCTCCCATGCCGCGCAGGTGCAGAGCCGGGTGAAGAAGCTGGACAAGATCGAGCGCGTGGAGCCGCCGCGCCGCCGCCAGACCGTGGCGTTCGAATTCCAGGCGCCCCCACGCTCCGGCGACGACGTGGTGAATTTGAAGAATGTCCACAAAAGCTACGGCGCCCGCCGCATCTATGAGGGGCTCGACTTCCACGTGGCCCGCCGTGACCGCTGGGCGATCATGGGCGTCAACGGGGCGGGCAAGTCCACGCTACTGAAGCTGGTCGCCGGCACCACCCAGCCGGACGAAGGCACCGTCACCGTCGGCGGCAGCGTGAAGATGGCCTATTTCGCCCAGCACGCCATGGAGGTGCTGGACGGCGAGCGCACCGTGTTCCAATCCCTGGAGGATGCCTTCCCCCAGGCGGCGCAGGGCAGCCTGCGCGCGCTCGCCGGCTGCTTCGGCTTTTCCGGCGACGATGTGGAGAAGCGTTGCCGCGTGCTCTCGGGCGGGGAGAAGGCGCGCCTCGTGATGGCGCGGATGCTGTTCGATCCGCCGAACTTCCTGGTGCTGGACGAACCGACCAACCATCTCGACATCGCCACCAAGGAGATGCTGATCGCCGCCCTGGCCGATTACGAGGGCACCATGCTGTTCGTCTCCCATGACCGGCATTTCCTCGCCGCGCTCTCCAACCGCGTGCTGGAGCTGACGCCGGAGGGCGTGCACCAATATGGCGGCGGCTATAGCGAATATGTCGCCCGCACCGGGCAGGAGGCACCGGGCCTGCGCAGCTGAGCCGGCGCAGCAGCTCGGCCGGGGTGCGACGCTTTTCCGGCATGGCTGCCAAGCCTGGACGCGGGCGGCAAAAGGATTAAGTTCGCGCCGCCCGAGGGGCCCGCCCCACGGACAAGGACCAGCCGGCCAAGCCGAACCATTCTGCCGCCAAAGTTTCCGGCTGATCGCTCATTCATCGTTGAAGGACGCCGAGATCGTGGACGCTAGCCTTTCCCATTCGCCGCAACTCTCGCTGGCCAAGGACAAGATCCGGGTGCTGCTTCTCGAAGGCGTGAACGACAGCGCCGTGGAGATGCTGACCGCCGCCGGCTATTCCAACGTCACGCGCCTGCCGAAGGCGCTCGATGGCGAAGCGCTCAAGGAAGCCATCAAGGGCGTTCACCTTCTCGGCATCCGCTCGCGCACGCACATCACCGCGGACATCGTGGAAGCCGCCGACCGGCTGATCGCCATCGGCTGCTTCAGTGTCGGCACCAATCAGGTGGACGTGGATGCGGTCCGCGCGCACGGCATCCCCGTGTTCAACGCGCCGTTCTCCAACACCCGCAGCGTGGCGGAGCTGGTGATCGGCGAAATCGTCATGCTGCTGCGCCGCATTCCGGCGCGTTCCCACGCCGCGCACGAGGGCCGCTGGGACAAGTCCGCCAACAACAGCCACGAAGTGCGCGGCAAGACCCTCGGCATCATCGGCTATGGCAATATCGGCTCGCAGCTCTCGAACCTTGCCGAAGCCATGGGGATGCGGGTCCTGTTCTACGACCACACCGACAAGCTGCGGCACGGGAATACGGAATCCACGGCGAGCCTGAACGAGTTGCTGGCGCAGAGCGATGTGGTGAGCCTGCACGTGCCGGAAACCCCGGCGACCCATGGCATGATCGGCCGCGCGGAAATCGCGGCGATGAAAGACGGCGCCTATTTCATCAACAACAGCCGCGGCACCGTGGTGGATCTGGACGCGCTCGCCGACGCGCTGCGCGCCGGCAAGCTGCGCGGCGCGGCGGTGGATGTGTTCCCCGTCGAGCCCGGCTCCAACAACGAGCGCTTCGTCTCCCCGCTCCAGGGCCTGGACAATGTCATCCTGACCCCGCACATCGGCGGCTCGACGGAAGAGGCGCAGGAGCGCATCGGCGCCGAGGTCGCGCGCAAGCTGGTGGATTACAGCGACACGGGTTCCACCATGGGGGCGGTGAATTTCCCCCAAGTGCAGTTGCCGGCGCGTCCCCTGGGCACGCGGTTCATCCAGGTTCAGCGCAACGTTCCGGGCATGCTCGGGCGGCTGAACGAAGTGCTCGCGCGCCATTCGGTCAACATCGCCGCGCAATATTACGAGACCCATGCCGACGTCGGCTATGTGGTGCTGGATGCCGACGCATCCGCCACCGACAGCCAGAGCGTTCTGGAAGACATCCGCGCACTGGAGGGCACCATCCGCGCCCGGCTGCTGTACGAATACAAGATCTGAACCCGAAGCGAGCCGTCGGCCCCAGGGAAGGGAAGCCGGCGGCTCGCCCTGATGGCCCGACCGCGCCCTCGCCGCGCCCCGCGATTCGCCGCCGAAGCATTGGCCGGCGGCGGTTCATCGCTCCGAAAAGACAATCCCCGGGGTCCCCTTCCACCGGCCGCAGGCGCCGCCGCCGGGCCGCGGCCCGCGCCCGCTCTCAATTCACCTTCTCTTGCCCCTTCTCTTGCCACGTCCATGGATCTCCCCGGCAGCGCCGGAACGGGCGAGCCGGAACGTGATGGTCAAAAGCAGTCCCGCGCCGGTATAGTGGTGCTCGGACTCGGCTTGGGCCGATCCGCCGAAGGGGCTGCCTATGTTCGCCGTTCGCCTTCGAACGCTTGCCCTCCGAACGCTTGTCCTCCTGGCCCTCATGCCGGGTATCTTGAGTGCCGCCGCATCGGCCGCACCGGGGGCGGGTCATTACGAACGCCTGTGGCGTACATTCGCCCCCACCGCCGTTTCGCCCTACCCCGATGCCCAAGACCAGGAACGGCGGAGGGAGATGGGATGCGAGGCCCCGATCACCCTCGGCCTGTTTGAGAACGTGGTCTCCTTCAAGGACGGCAAGGGGTTTGACGCCGACATGGTGCAACCCCTCGCGGATGCGTCGGGGTGCACGTTCCACGTGCGCGTTCTGACGCGGGACGAGATCTGGCGAGGCCTGCGGACCGGGCAGGTGGATATGGCGACCATGGGGGCCGCCACGCCCGAACGTCGGCGCGTCGCCTTCTTCATTCCATACGGCCGCTGGCGCAACGTGCTGGTGGCGCGCGCGGGGCTGGCGCTCGATTCCGCGGAGGCGATGGAAGCCTGGATGGAGGAGCCCGGGTTCCGCCTCGGCGTCACCGAGGGGCTGCATTACGGGCCGGCCCTCGACGGCAGGATCCGCCAATTGAGGCGGGCCGGAAAGGTGTTGGCCTTCCCCGATTCCGTCGCCTCGTTCGCCGCCCTGCGCCGCGGCGAGGTGAGCGCGATGATCGAGCCGATCGTCCATGCCTATCTTCACCTCGATGCCGCCACGCGCGCGCAATTCGCGCCTTATCCTGCGCTCCGGCTTCCCGCCTTTCCCATCGGCCTCGTCTGTGCCCGCCATCGCTTTAGCCCGGCGAATATGGCGAGCTGGCAGCGCGTGATGGAAGGACTGATCCTCTCGGGAACATGGCGAGACATCGTGCGGCCATACATGCCGCCGGCCGCGCTGGACGACTTCATGGGCCTGACGCCGGAGCGTTGAGGGGGGGTCGGCTGACACCCGTTTCGCCTGCGCCGGCAAAGCGTATTGTATGTCCCACGCGTCCCCCTCGCGTATCATTTGCGGATGACCTGACGTGACGTCGATTGCCCCCCTCACGCCCTCGAAGGTTCGCACCCCCCTCTTCGCGACACGAACCTTGCCGCTCCAGCTTCTCATCGCGCTGGTGGTGGTCTGCTCGATGGCAACCCTGGGCGCGGTTCTGATGTGGCAGGGATGGCAGGTGGCGCGCGGCGCCTTGCTTGCCTCGGCAAGCGACACCGCGCAAAACCTGGGCAAGCTCATCAATGAAAAGTCGCGGCGGATTCTCGGCCCCGCCGGCGCGACGCTGCGCTATCTCTCCTTCGATCCCTTGTCCGCCTCTGACGACCTGCCGCAGCGGCTCGACCGCCTACAGGTTCTTGCCAGCACCTTGGAGCATATCCCCTTCGTTTCGGCCGTATACGCGGGCTATCCAAACGGCGAATTCTTCCTCGTGCGCAGCATCAATGACGAGCACCTGATCCGCCTTTTCGATGCGCCGCCAGCGACGGCGTTCCTGGTGCAGTCGATCACTCTGGACACGAATGGGCAACCGGTGGGGGAGTGGCGGTTCTACGACCAGGATCTGCATCTGCTGAGATCGCAGATGAAGCCGGATTACAAATACGATCCAAGAGCACGGCCCTGGTACAAGGACGCGCCCGAAGATGGCAGCGAATACCTGACGAATCCCTATATTTTCTTCACGACGGAAGACATTGGCGTCACCTTGAGCCGCCGCAGCCAGGATGGGGGCGCGGTTCTCGGGCTGGATGTCGCCGTCTCCGATCTGCACAATGAATTGCGTGATTTCCGGCCCACGCCGCACACCGAAATCGCGGTCGTCGATCACGACGGAATGGTGATCGCCTATTCGAATTTCGAACGCACGCTGCTGCGCAACGGCACCGATGTCCAGTTCAAGCAATTGGCCGCCCTGGGCGTCGATGCGCTCACGGTGCTCGGCACCCCCGGCGCCAGCGGGGCCTTCTCCAAGGTCTATGCGGCCCACGGCGAGACCTGGTTCGGCGCCTCAATTGCGCTCGACGCTTTGCCCGGCCGCAACCTTCGCCTGCTGATGGCGACCCCGGACAGCGATCTGCTCGCCACCATCCGCGCCGGCCTGAAGCGCCAATTGTGGTGGACCCTCACGCTGACGGGCGTCCTGCTGCTGGCCGGCTGGTTCGCGGGGCGGCGGCTGGGGCTGAGCCTCGCGAGCCTGACCCGACAGGCGCAGCAGATCACGCGCTTCGATTTCCGGCAGCCCGCGCCGGTTCAGAGCGTGGTGCGGGAAATCCGCGATCTGGAAGACGTGCTGCGGGACATCTGCGTCACCATTCAGAACTTCCTGATCACCACGGAAACCATCAGCACGGAAACCAAACTCGACCGGATGCTGCAAACCGTGCTCGGGCGCACCATCGAGATCACGGGCTGTGTGTTTGGCGCGGTGTATCTTGCCAACGAAAACAACTCGGCGCTTCAGCTCGCCGCCACCGCCGGCGGGGCCGGACACTCCGAGATGAACGATGCCCTCCCGGGCGAACTGCCGTTGCCCGGGCCGCATGATGTCGCCTCGGTGATTGGCTCGCTCATGCCCGGGATGGGCCAGCTCGCCCTGACCTTGCGAAGCCGGCAACAGCGTCCCGTGGGCCTGCTGCTGCTGAACCATCCGCTCAACGAGGCCCACGGCGCCGATTTCCGCGCCTTTGCGGAAAAGCTTTCCAGCGTGCTCGCGGTCGCCATCGAAACCCGGCAGTTGATCGAGGCGCAGAAGACCCTGCTCGATGCCATCATCCGCGTGATGGCGGACGCCATCGACGCCAAGAGCCCCTACACCGGCGGGCATTGCGAGCGCGTGCCGCAACTGGCGACCATGATCGTAGATCGCATGGTGGCCGAGAGCAGCGGGCCCTTCGGATCCTTCCGGCCCACCGAGGACGAGCGCTATGCCTTCCACCTCGGGGCGTGGCTGCACGATTGCGGCAAGGTCACGAGCCCCGAGCATGTGATCGACAAGGCCACGAAGCTGGAGACGATCTTCAATCGGATCCACGAGGTCCGCACCCGCTTCGAAGTGCTCTGGCGCGACGCGGAACTGCGGCATCTGCAGCGGCTTCTGGATGGCAGGCCGGAGGCGGAGTCACAGGCCCAGTTGCGGAGCGAGCACCTGCGGATGCAGGACGATTTCGCCTTCATCGCCACCTGCAATGTGGGGGGCGAGTTCATGACGGACGAGGCGATCGAGCGTCTCAACCGCGTCGCCCGGCAGACCTGGATGCGCCATTTCGACAACCGCCTTGGGCTCTCCGCGGAAGAAACGCGCCGCATGAGCGCCGTTCCCATGGAGGACTTGCCGGTCGCCGAGCCTCTGCTCTGCGACCGGCCGGAACATCTCGTGCCCTGGCACGGGCGCAAGCCGCCGGTCGAGAAAGACGATCCGCTGAACATCTACGGCTTCGACATGAAGCTGCCGGAGCATCAGCAGAACCTTGGCGAACTGCACAATCTCTCCATCCGGCGGGGCACCTTGTCGGAGGAGGAGCGCTTCAAGGTCAACGATCACATCGTGCAGACCTACATCATGCTGCTGAGCCTGCCTTGGCCGGCGCATCTGCGGCGCGTGCCGGAAATCGCCGCCACCCATCACGAGCGGCTGGACGGCAAGGGATATCCCCGCCGCCTCGCCGGCGCGCAGCTGAGCCTGATGGATCGCGTCATGGCCCTGGCGGATGTGTTCGAGGCCCTGACGGCCTCGGACCGGCCCTATAAGCCCCAGAAAACGCTGACCGAATCGCTACGGATCATCGCAGCCATGTGCCGCGAGGGGCATCTCGATCCCGAGGTGTTCCGCTATTTCATTACCTCCCGCCTGTGGGAGGCTTATGCGCTTCGCTTCCTGCAGCCCCATCAGCGCGATGCGGTGGACACCGCCGCCATCCTGGCCCTGCTTGGCCCTCCGCCCGAAGGCGAAGGGGCGAACCAGGCCAAGCGACCCCCCATCAATAATTGATGGTGGTGCGCACGCCGAACACCGCGGCGTTCTTGATGGTCGTCAGGCCGTTGGGATCGTTGGGGTTCAACACGCCACCGCCGGGATTCCAGATATATTGAAAGTCCGGCTGGATGGTGAATCCGGGCGTAACCTCGAACGAATAGGTGGCTTCCAGCACCGTTTCGCTGCTGCGCACAGGGTAATAGGACGCGGTATAGAGGGCGATATCCTGGTCCAGGCCGCGCGCATAGGAGGACACGCGCGAGGTGCCGAAGGCGACGCCGAAGGAATCGGCATCTCGCCCGGGTACCATGCCTTTGAAGTTGATGCCGCCATCGGCATAGAAGCTGATGGTGTTCTGCGCATTCGGCGCCGCGCTCACCCGGCCGAAGATGCCGATGCCCTGGTCCTTGGTGCCGGGCTTGCGATAAATCATCTGATCGAGGATCGCATAGAACGAATAATCGCCATTGCTCTGCTGCGGAATACCCAGAGAGTCCGGGTTCGCCAGCGACAGGCCGAAGATGTCATAGCGCTGGTTGGGCATGGAATTCGAATTATACCAACCGCCCACCTTCAAGGTGCCTGGGAGCCATTTGGCATCGGCGCCCTTGTTGTAGCTGTAGGCGGCCTCGCCGATCACGAACACGCCCTGATCGACCAGGAAATTCAGGCCGTTTTTGTTCTCTTCCTGCGGATCTCCGCAGCATGGCGCCGGATTTCCGTTGAACACCCCGAGCATGACCGAGAAATTGTCGGTCGGCGTCAGCTTCAGGCGCACGCCCGGGGTGGCGAGCGGATAGGCCGGGCCGCCGCTGGGCAGGTCGGCGGCGAAGAGGGCCGGCCAGCCGAAGGTGGAGTTCAGGAACAGGCTGCCGTTGTCGCTGATGGCGAATTCGGAATCCGCGGAGAGCTGGCCGAAGCGCAGGCTCGCCTTGCCGTCGGCGAAGCCCTGCTCAATGTACAGTTCGAACAGGCGGGTCGAGGAGAGGGCGTCCACATTGCTGACGCCCATGATATTGCCGAGATATTGGCCGGAGAAGCCCGAACCCTGGATCTGAAGCGCGCTGACGTGGAAGGTCGCGTTGTTCCAGTTGAACAATTTGCCGAGGTCGGCGTCCATGGTGAACAGGAACCGGCCGTTATAGGCGGTGCCGGTGCCGAGCCCGCCCTGGGTGTTGCTCCACACTTCGCCGATATAATTCACGCCGAACTGAATGCCCGCGTCCGCAAGCTTGGTGCGGGCGCCGCCCCAATCGCCCAGCCAGCCGAGCTGGGAGGCGATGGAGGGCGCGGCGGCATCGGCGGCCGGCTCTTCTGCGGCCGGCGCCTTGGTGGGAATGTCGGCGGCCAGGGCGGAGGCGCTGAGCAGGGCACCGGCGGCCGCACCGGCGAGAAGCGATCTCAGCATGCGCATGCCGGTCCATGGCCCACGCGCGGCGAGACGATCTGGAGCTGAACCGCTCATCTGTTCCCCTTCCCCAACCTCACCCGGCCGGAGGGCGGGTCGAAACCCGCGCCACCCGCCAGATGTGATAATATCACATTCCGAGTCGAAGCCTCTTACCAGGGCATCAAACCGGTGTCGCGCCCGATCTGCTTGAGGGCCAGAGATGGGCCCCGACTGTTGCAAATTTGAAACGCGCCCTGCGGCTAACCCTAGCTTCCGCAAATAACAAAAATAGAACCCGCCTCGACTCCACACCATGTCGATGCGAAACGACCCAGGCGCCTCAGCCCCTTACTTCGCAAGACTGAAATCTATTGCGTTTTTCGCAACGACTCGGCGGCGGCAAACGATTCCCACCGCGCATTCATACTCCGCACCTCCGCGTGCCCAAGTCAAATCCATTCCGTAACGTCATGTGCAAACATTAGAATTATTCGATTTATTAAGTTTTCGCGATCCGTGGCACTGCTCGTTCTGACGATGTAACAGTATTTAGAGACGGACATCAACGGCGAATATTACGCTGGGTTAGCTTGATCTGGATCCGAAGAGCATGCTTGTTTCTTTCCTGATAATGCTGCGCGAGGGCATCGAGGCGGCCCTCATTGTCGGCATTATTGCTGGCTACCTGAAAAAGACCGGCCGTGGCGCCTGGATGCCGGCGATCTGGGTCGGCATCCTGCTTGCGGCGGCCCTGTCGCTATTCGTCGGCGCCGGGCTTCAGCTCGCCAGCGCCGAGTTTCCCCAGAAGCTCCAGGAAGCATTCGAGGCCGGCGTCGGCCTGATTGCGGTGTTCGTGCTCACATCCATGGTGTTCTGGATGCGCCGCATGGGCCGCTCCATCAAGGGTGAGCTGCAAGCCTCCATCGATGCCGCCTTCAGCGAGCGCCACCAGACCCTGGCGCTGATCGCGATGGTGTTCTTCGCCGTGGCGCGCGAGGGCGTCGAATCGGTGTTCTTCCTGCTCGCCACGTTCCAGCAGAGCAGCGGCATGGGCGCGCCGGCCGGGGCGGTGCTCGGGCTCGGTGTCGCCTTCGCATTGGGCTACGGCATCTATGCGGGCGGCGTGCATCTCGATCTGCGGCGCTTCTTCCGCTGGACCGGCGTCTTCATCCTCGTCGTCGCCGCCGGCATCCTCGCCGGCGCGGTGCGGTCGTTGCACGAGGCGGGCCTGTGGAACCACCTCCAGCAGACCGCCTTCGATCTGTCCGGCATCCTGCCCGCCGACGGGCCGCTCGGCACCGTCATCGCCGGCCTGCTCGGCTATCAGGATGCGCCGAGCCTGACCGCCGTCATCGCCTATCTCGCGTTCCTGGCGATCACTTTGTTGCTGTTCCTCGCGCCGCCCGCGAAGCCCCCGGCGTCCCATCCCGTGGCCCAGGGCGGGAGCGCACGATGAACGGCGCCGTCGAGTCCGCCGCGCAGGCGGCAGCGCCCGCCGGCGGACAGCCCGCCCCGTCGCGCAAGGCCATGCGCCTCGCCATTGCCGGCTCCGCCCTGCTGCTGGTGATCGCATTTGCCGCCTTCTACTGGGCGACCAGCCTCGCCAGCCGCCGCAAGGCCGCGGAGATGGCGGACACGGTGGCGGTGATTGTCACCGACAGCGCCTGCGAACCCATGAGCCTCACCGTGCCCGCCGGCCGCACCACCTTTGCCATCACCAATCGCTCCAACCGGGTGATGGAATGGGAGATCCTGGACGGCGTCATGGTGGTGGAGGAGCGCGAGAACATCGCGCCCGGCATCACCCAGACCATCGCCGCCCGCCTCGCCGCCGGCACGTATGACATCACCTGCGGCCTGCTCAGCAATCCGCGCGGCAAGCTGAATGTGACGCCCGCCCCGGCGGCGGAGGGGGAACCCGCAGCGCCCGCCTTGCTGGCGTTCATCGGCCCGCTGGCGGAATATCAGGTGCAATTGCTCACCAATGCCGGGGCTTTCGCGAAGGCGACCTCCGCCCTGTCGGACGCCATAGGGGCGGGCGATCTGGCGCAGGCCCGCATGCTTTATGCGGCGGCACGCCAATCCTACGCAGGCCTTGCGCCGGCCGCGGACCTGTTCGCCGATCTCGACACCCGCCTCGATGCCCGCGCCGACGATTTCGGCGGGCGGGAGAACGACCCCCTGTTCAAGGGCCTGCACCGCCTGGAATACGGCCTGTTCGCGCAAGGCTCCACCGAGGGCCTGCGCGAACCGGCCGAGGCGCTCGCCGCCGATGCGGGCACGCTCAACCAGCGCATGGCAACGCTCCAGCTCTCGCCGGACCGCATGGTTTCTGGCGCGGCCCGCCTGATGCGCCGGGCCGCCGCCCTGGAAGCCGCGGGCGGGGCGGAAAAATACGCCCATTCCGACCTCGCCGACATCCAGGCCGAGACGGACGCCGTGCTGGGCATCGCCAAGCTCCTGGGCCCGCTGGCGCAGAAGGCATCGCCGGGGCTGCCGGCCCGCATCGATGCCGACGGCGCCGCGCTCACCGCCCTGCTCGCCGCCCATCGCGATGGCGCGGGCTTCCGTTCCTTCGAAACCGTCGCGCCGGACCAGCGCGCCGCGATCGCCGGAGCGCTGACCCGGCTCGGCGAGGACATGGACACGCTGGGGGCAGCGCTAGGACTGACCGCTTCAGGACGTTCCGCACCATGACATTCGTTCGCACTTCCCAAGATCAACGCACCGCGTCGCTCGATCGCCGCAGCCTGCTCAAGGGCATCGGCGCCCTCGGCGGAGCCGCCGCCGGCATGCTCGGCGGCACGCCGTCCCCGGCCCATGCCGAGACGAGCCCCGTCACCTCGGCGCCGGAAAGCAATCGCACCGCCGAACACGTGGATTTCTACGGCGCCCACCAGAGCGGCATCGTCACCCCCCGCCCGGCCACGGGAATGGTGGTGGCGTTCGACGTCCTCGCCACCACCCGGCCCGAGCTGGAGCGCCTGTTCCGCACCCTCACCGAACGCATCGCCTTCCTGATGCAGGGCGGCACCCCGCCAAAGCTCGACCCCAAGCTGCCGCCGGCGGATTCCGGCATTCTCGGCCCGGTGGTGGTGCCCGACAATCTCACCATCACGGTCTCCCTGGGCGCCTCGCTGTTCGACGAACGCTTCGGGCTCACGGCAAAGAAGCCGCGGCATCTGAGCGCGATGGACCAGTTTCCGAACGATGCCCTCGATCCGGACCTGTGCCACGGCGACCTGCTGCTTCAGTTCTGCTCCAACACGGCCGACACCAACATCCACGCCCTGCGGGACATCGTGAAGAACCTGCCGGACCTGCTTTTGGTGCGGTGGAAGCAGGAGGGTTCGGTTCCCGTCATCGCTGCGCAGCCCGGCACCAAGGCGGAAAGCGCCCGCAATTTCCTCGGCTTCCGCGACGGATCGGCCAATCCCGATTCCGCCGACGCCGCGCTGATGGACCGCATCGTGTGGGTGAAAGGCGGAGAAGAGCCGGACTGGGCGGCGAACGGCTCCTACCAGGTGGTGCGCATCATCCGCAATTTCGTCGAGCGCTGGGATCGCACGCCGCTGCTGGAGCAGGAAGAGATTTTCGGCCGTAAGAAGGCCAGCGGCGCACCTTTCGGCGGTCACACGGAGCAGGACGTCCCCAATTATGCGGCCGATCCGAAGGGGCGGCTGACGCGGCTCGACGCCCATATCCGCCTCGCCAATCCCCGCACCGGCGCCACCCAGGCAAACCTCATCCTGCGGCGGCCGTTCAACTATTCCAACGGCATCTCGAAATCCGGCCAGCTGGAGATGGGATTGCTGTTCATCGCCTATCAGGCGGACCTGGAGCAGGGCTTCATCACGGTCCAGAAGCGCCTGAACGGCGAGCCGCTTGAGGAATACATCAAGCCCATCGGCGGCGGCTATTTCTTCGTCCTGCCCGGGGTTTCCGGCCCGTCCGACTTCCTCGGCCGCGCCCTGCTCGCGCCCGGCGAGCCCACCTGAACGGCCCAAGAGATCCTGCTGTCTACCGGAGATTTTTTCCCATGAAGCGCTCTGTTCTCATGCTCGCGACCGCGCTGTCGCTGACCCTCGGTGCGGTCCAGGCGCAGGCGGCCGTCTCGCCGCTCGACCTCGTCGCGCCGATCGCCCAGTACAAGGTCTATGTGACCCAGGAGCTGGACGCCTTCGTCGCCGCCACCAAGGCTTTTACTGATGCGGTGAAGGCGGGCGATCTCGACAAGGCCAAGGCGCTCTATGCTTCAAGCCGCGCCCATTACGAGCGCATCGAGCCGATCGCCGAATTGTTCAGCGACCTCGACGGCGCCATCGATTCGCGCGCCGACGATCACGCCAAGAAGGAGAAGGACCCGACCTTCACCGGCTATCACCGCATCGAATACGGCCTGTTCGTCGCCAACAGCACCGAGGGCCTCGCCCCGTTCGCCGATAAATTGATGAGCGACGTGACCGACCTCCAGGCGCGGGTGAAGGGCCTCACCTTCCCGCCCGAGAAGGTCGTGGGCGGCGCCGCCGCGCTGCTGGAGGAAGTGGCGGCCACCAAGATTTCCGGCGAGGAAGACCGCTACAGCCACACCGACCTGATGGATTTCCAGGCCAATATCGACGGCGCGCAGGAAGTCTACACCCTGTTCAAGCCGCTGCTGGCGAAGGACGCGAAGAACGAGGCCTTCCTGAAGAAGGTGGATGCGAACTTCGCCTCGGTGGATGCGATCCTGGTCAAGTACAAGACCGCCGACGGCTTTGAGAGCTACGACAAGCTCAGCAAGAAGGATCGCAAGGCCCTGGCCGGCCCGGTGAACACGCTGGCGGAGGATCTCTCGAAGATGCGCGGCCTGCTCGGCCTGAAATGAGCCGGCACGACCGGTCGGACAGGGCGCGCGGAAACGCTCCGCGCGTTCAGGCGTGACAACGACGGGCGCGATGAGACGGGCGCGATGAGAAGAAGCGCGCCCGTCGTTTCGGGATCGTGCTACTGCGCCGCCTCGACGCGCGGAGCCGGGGACCCGAACTCCCGCTCCATCTCCCGGCGGAGCCTGACGACCGGGTCGGCGGCATCGATCGCCACATCGTCCCAGGTGACGCTGGCGCCTTCCGGCACATCCCGGATCAAGCTGACGTGCTGCGCGAGGCCGAGCGGCAGATAGCCTTCACGCAGGGAAATATCGGCGGGCACCTGCTTGCCCCACACGCAGAAGCCGCCCTCGCCGTCCAGCACTTCCCCCGCCCGCAACGCGCGCTTCGCGGTCGCGGAAACGTCCGCGTTGAAGCAGATCGGCACCCCGGTCGGTTCGTTGCGCAGGGCCGCCGAGGCCGCCGAAATGCCCAGTTCCATGCCGTTCAGATGGATCGGCCGGTACAAGGTCGCATAGCGCCCCGTGCTGTCGGGAAGGGCATGATATTCCCGCAGGCATTCGCGGCTATAGGCATTGTCCTCCGCCGCCTCGAACACGACGAACGTGCCGTGGCTCAGTTCGTGCGGGATCGGCGATCCGTCGCGCCGCACCGAGGAGACGCACTCGGTGACGCCGGCCTTCTCCAGGCTTCCGCCATCGCTGCGGGGCCGGCAGACGTTGGAAATCTCGAAGCGCGAGGCGGGCGGGAAGGACAGGCCGTTGGTCTGCGCCTGCAGGCCGGTGGCATTGCAGATGGCGGTCATCTCGATGCCGGACTTGGTGCCATCCAAGAAACTATTGAACATCTTCGGGTTGATCGTGGAGCGATCCGAAACGTCAATGAAGCCTTCCAGAATGTCGTAGATGGTCTCCGGTGTGGACTGATGGAAATGCGGCAGGTAGCGCGTGCCCTTGCCGGCCGCGACCACCTTGAAGCCGCTCGCCCGCGCCCAGTCCACATGCTCGCACACCACGGCGGGCTGATCGCCCCAGGCCAGCGAATAGACGACGCCCGCCTGCCGCGCCTTGCGCGCGAGAAGCGGGCCCACGAGCACGTCCGCCTCCACATTCACCATGACGATATGCTTGCCCGCCGCGATGGAACCGAGGGCGAGACGCACGCCGGTCCTGGGATCGCCGGTCGCCTCGATCACCACTTCGATCTCCGGCGCCTGGACCAGCGCATCGGCATCATCGGTGAGGTAGGTGCTGCCGTTGCGCGCGGCATCGGCGAACGAGGTGGCGGCATATTGCTCCTGCGGCCAGCAGGAGAGCTTGAGCTGTGCGGCAGCGCGGGAGACGTTGAGATCCGCAACCGCCACCACGTGCATGCCCGGGGTGGTGCGCGCCTGGGCGAGGAACATGGTTCCGAACTTTCCGGCGCCGATCAGGCCCACGGTGACGGGGCGTCCGGCATCCCGGCGTTCGAGCAGTTTTGCGTAAAGGTTCATCGGCTTGGCCTTTGTCTATGAATTCTTGAGTGAGAACATCCCTTCCGGCCCCGGTCAGGCGCGCGGCGCGGGCGGCGGAATGGTGAGGCTCACGTTGACGCTCTTCGTCTCGGTGAAGCTGTCGAGCATGCCTTCCAGGGACATCTCGCGGCCGATGCCGCTTTCCTTCACCCCGCCGTAGGATTGGCCGAGCGCTTGCCCGCCGCCCTGGTTCACCTGCACCCAGCCCGCCTCGATGGCGTGGGCGGTGCGCAGCGCGCGGCCGATATCGCGGGTCCAGACATAAGCCGCGAGGCCGTAATGGCTGTCGTTCGCCATGCGGATGGCCTCGGCCTCGTCGCGCCAGGGAATCGCCACCAGCACCGGCCCGAAGATCTCTTCCCGTGCCAGCCGCCATTCGTTGGAGGTGTCGGCGAAGATGGTTGGAAGGGCGAAATAGCCTTTCGACAGGGGCCCCTCGCGCGGCGGCAGGCCGCCCATCACGAGCCGCGCCTCGGAACGGCCCAGCCCCTCCTCCACATAGCCGCAGATCTTCTTGAACTGACGCTCGTTGATGATGGCGCCGATGTCGGTCGCCTCGTCCAGCGGATCGCCGATCTTCAGGGCGGAGGTGCGGGCGACCAGCTTTTCGAGGAATGGTTCGAAGATATCGGCATGCAGAAACAGCCGCGACCCCGCGGTGCAGGACTGGCTTTGCCGCGTGAAGCGCATGGAGGCGATGATGCCGTCCACCACCCAATCCTCGTCGGCATCCTCGTAGACCACGGACGGGCTCTTGCCGCCGAGTTCGAGCGACACCGGCGCGAGGCGGTCGGACGCGGCGCGCATGATCGCCTTTCCGACGCCCGTCGAGCCGGTGAAGCTGACCTTGCGCACCAGCGGATGGCTCGCGAGCGGCGCGCCGCACTCTTCACCATAGCCGGTGACCACATTGACCACGCCCGGCGGCAAATGCTCCTGGCAGACTTCCGCGATCAGAAGCACCGCCAGCGGCGCATCCTCCGCCGCCTTCAGCACGATGGTGTTGCCGGCGCAGATCGCCGGGGCGATCTTCAACGCGGCAAGCTGGGCCGGTGCGTTCCAGGGCACGATCGCGCCCGTGACGCCGATGGGTTCGCGGCGCGTGTAGCTGAGCACGCCTTCTCCGAGGGGAATCGTGAGCCCCTTCAGCTCGCCCGCGAGGCCACCGAAATAGCGGAACGCATCCGCGACCATCCGCGCTTCGCCGCGCGCCTGCGTGCGCAGCGCGTTGCCGGTTTCCGCCGAGATGGTGCGGGCGAGTTCCTCAAGCCGGGCCTCCAGCGCTTCCCCGATGCGCGCGAGCAAGCGTCCCCGCTCGCGCGCGGGGATCCGCGCCCAGGCCGGGAATGCGGCCGCCGCCGCCTGGACGGCCCGGTCCACATCTTCCGCGCGTGCGCGGGGCACCTCGCCGATCGGCGAACGGCGCGCCGGATTTTCGACCGTGATGGTTTCCCCGGAGGCGGCCGCCTGCCAGGTTCCCCCGATCAGCATCGCGCGGGCCTGGAACGGGACTGCGGCCGCGATGCCGGGATTATGGGAAGTATTCATGATGCTTTCTCTTTCGGGATCATCGGCTCACGCGTCTGAAGTCCGCACACCATCGCCCTCGATCAGCTTGATGATGGCGGAATAATCGAGCTCGCTATGGCCCGCCTGGCAGAACACTCCGTAGAGCGCCGCGGCGAGGCCGCCCAAGGGCAGCGCCGTGCCCGACTGGATCGCAGCCTGCTGGGCCAGCTTGAGGTCCTTCAGCATCAGCTGGGACGCGAAGCCGTTGCGATATTCCCGGCTCGAAGGCACGTTCGGCACGAGGCCGGGAACCGGCGGATAATTGGTCAGCGAGAAGCACCCGCCGGTCGAGACCGCCGAAATCTCCTGCATCTTGCGCGCATCGAGCCCGAGGTGCCGCGCGAGCGCGAAGGCCTCCGAGACCGCGATCATGGATATGCCCGCGAGCAAATTGTTGCAGAGCTTCGCGGCCTGCCCGACCCCCGGTTCGCCGGCGTGGAAGATGCGCCGCCCCATGGCTTCGAGCACGGGACGGGCGCGCTCCAGATCTTCCGCGCTCCCGCCGACCATGAAGGTCAGCGTACCGGCTTCCGCGCCCATGACCCCGCCGGACACGGGGGCATCGAGCACCGCGATGCCGCGTTCGCGCCCCGCCGCATGAAGACGCCGCGCATCCGCCGTATCGATGGTGGAGGAATCGATGGCCATGCCCCCCTTGGCCATCTTGGCGAGCACGCCGTCGTCGCCCAGGAAGATTTCGAGCACATGGCGCCCCGTCGGCACCATGGAGATCACGAAATCCGCCCCTTCGACCGCCGCGTCGACGCGCGGCGCCGTCTTCAAGCCGGCCTCCGCCGCCCTGCGGCACACGTCCTCGCTCGGGTCGTAGACATGAACCTCATGCCCCGCGCCCGCGAGATTGCGGGCCATGGGAAAGCCCATGCGCCCCAATCCGAGAAAGCCAACCTTCGCCATCGGTAACCTGCCTTGTGTGAGAAGAACGTGCCGAGCGGATCAGTTCGCGGTCTTGGCGACGAGCGGGCAGCCCCCCGCATTCAACGGGCGGAACGCCACCTCAGCGGGGATTTCGGCTTTGTAGGTGTAATAGTCCCAGGGATATTTGGACTCGGCCGGCGTCTTGACCTGGAACAGATACATGGGGTGCATCTTGCGGCCGTCGGCGCGGATATAGCCCTTGCCGAACAAGGGATCGTCGGTGGGCATTTCCTTCATCTTCGCGACCACCTTGGCGCCGTCCTCGGCGCTGCCGATCGCCTCCACCGCCTTCAGGTAGTGCAGCACCGAGCCGTAGACGCCAGCCTGGACCATCGAAGGCTTCGCGCCCTTTCGCAGGGCGGCGAACCGCTCCGAGAACGCCCGCGTGCCATCGTTCATGTCCCAATAGAACGGCGAGACGAGCACAAGGCCCTGGGCCAGCTTCAATCCCAGGGAATGGACGTCGGTGATGTAGATCAGAAGTCCCGCCAGGCGCTGGCGCGATCCGGCGATGCCGAATTCGGCGGCCTGCTTGATGCTGTTGACCGTATCGTCGCCGGAATTGGCCAGAGCGATGACATCCGCGTTTGAGGACTGCGCCTGGAGCAGATAGGACGAGAAATCCGATGTCCCGTTGGGATGGCGCACCTTGCCGAGGACCTTGCCGCCGTTCGCCAGCACCATTTTTTCGGTGTCGCGCTCGAGGGCGTAGCCGAAGGCGAAATCCGAAGTGAGGAAGAACCAGGTCTTGCCGCCCGTATCCACGACCGCCTTGCCGATGCCATTGGCGAACGCCCAGGTATCGTGCGTCCAATGGACCGTATTGGGCGTGCAGGCGGACCCGGTCAGGTCCGACACGGCCGGGCCCGATGCCAGCATGACCTTGTTCTTGTCCTTGACGATCTGGTTGACGGCGAGCGCGGCGGCGGAGTTCGTCACGTCCGCGACCACATCGACGCCGTCGGTATCGAACCATTTGCGCACGATGGACGAGGCGATATCGGCCTTGTTCTGATGGTCGGCATTGACCAGCTTGACGGTCCAGCCCTTGGCTTCAAGGCCGGAATCCTTGATCGCCAGCTGCGCAGCAACCACGGAACCCGGGCCGCCCATGTCCGCGTAAATGCCCGACTGATCGTTGATGACGCCAATGGAAACCGTCTTGTCGGCGCCGAGCGCGCCGGTGACCCAGAGCATAGGCAGCACCGTGCCGATGCGTAAAAAATTACGCCACACCATTGGCTTAACCTCCCATATATGATTTCGGTCTGACGCCGAAATTTGGTCGCTGCCCCCTCGATCCGACTGCGCCGGGAAAAATCGAAGGGACGAGCGCGTGTGGATTAAGGAACAAGCTGGCCGGGTGATCTATGTTAAATTTCGCACAACCGGTGCGATGGGATTGACAGATGGCCTCCACCTTCAACTGGGACGACCTGCAAGCTTTTCTGGCCATCGCCCGGACCGGACGGCTCACGGAAGCCGCCCGGGCCATGTCGATCGAGCACACGACCCTGAGCCGCCGCATCGCCCGGCTGGAGGCCGCGCTGGCCATGAAACTGTTCGACCGGCGCCCCACCGGCTACAGCCTGACGGCCGATGGCGAGGCCCTGGTCGCCCGGGCGGAAGTGATCGAAGCCACCGCCGTGGGCATCCTCTCCAATCACGCCGATCCGCGCATCGCGCTGACCGGCGTGGTGCGCGTGGGGGCGCCCGAGGCCTTCGGCACCTATTGCCTGGGCGGGCGCATCGGCGAACTGTCGCGCACTTATCCGGGCCTGATGATCGAGCTCGTGGCGATGCCGCGCGCGTTCAGCCTGTCGCGGCGGGAGGCGGACCTGGCGATCGCGCTCTCGCGCCCGCCCAGCGGGCGGCTGCACGCGCAGAAACTCACCGATTACGAACTCGGCCTCTATGGATGCACCGCCTATATCGCGGCCAACGGGGCGCCGAAGGACCGTTCGGAACTGATCCATCACCGCTTCGTCGGCTATATCGACGACCTGCTCTTCGCACCGGAGCTGGATTATTTTTCCTCGACCTTTCCCGGCATCGACCCCTCGGTGAAGATCTCGAACGTGATCACGCAGATGTCGGCCACGCTGGGCGGTGCAGGGCTTTGCATATTGCCCTGCTTCATGGCCGACCGCGACGCGAACCTCACGCGGGTTCTTCCAGAAACGGTGCGGATCATGCGCACCTATTGGATCTTGTGCCATTCCGACATGCATAACGTGCCGCGCATCAAGGTCATCATGAAATTCATTTCCGAGACGGTGCGCGACAAGCGCGCGATGTTCCTGCCGACATCTTCGGCACGGGCCTGATCAGGCCCCGATGAAGACTGCGCGCTGCTTTTTCAGGAAGGCCTCGTAGCCCGCCTTGTAGTCCTGCGTTTCCGCGAAATCATAGAACGCCCCGCGTTCCTCGGCCGAGACGGGGGTCCAATCGCGCAGAAGCCGCAGCAATTGCGCCTTGCTGCTGCGATGCGCGAGCGGGGAACCGCCGGCGATGCGCTCCGCGGTGGCGCTCGCTTCCTGGTCGAGCGCGTCGGGGGCGACCACGCGCTGCACGATGCCCTTCTGGAGCGCCTCCCCGGCTTCGAACACGCGCCCCTCCAGCACCAGTTCCGCCAGCACGCCGCGCCCGAACAGCTTGAACAGAAGCTCGGTCTCCCCGAACGCCAGGGGAAAGCCCATGCGATTGATGGGAATGCCGAATTTTGCATCGGTGCTGGCGATGCGCAGGTCGCAGAGCGCGGCGATCTCCAGCCCGCCGCCCATGCAGGCATCGCGGATCTTCGCGACGGTGGGAATGCCGCAGGTGAGAATGGCCTCCAGCGCCGGGCCCACATGCACCTCGTGATACCGCGTCACCTGGGCCCGGGTGGAGCGCTCCTGCTCGAACTCGCTGATGTCCGCCCCGGCCGCGAACGCGCCGCCGGCGCCGGTCAGGAGCAGGCAGCGGCAGGCACGCTCCGCATCGAGCCGGCGGACGAGATCGCGCAGGCTGGTCCACATGGCCACGGTGAGCGCGTTGCGCTTGCCGGGATTGTGGATGGTGATAACCCCGATGGCACCCTGCATCTCGAACTTGATCTCGCCGCTCATGTGACCCGTCTCGCCCCCTCGCCACGCGGCCTGTGCCGCCGCTGTTTCGTGTTTATAATATGCACAAACTCGGATAAAAAATATTTTTATCGGCCTTTTGTTTTTTAAGAAGAGCGAGCAGGCACGCTGTTCGGCCTAGGTTACCGCAGGCCCGAGGCGCCCCTTTGCTGCAAAGCAATAATATTTTTTGAATTGTAAATAATATTTTTTTGGACAAGATCTCCTCGAACAGGAGTGCGGCACGTGCGCAAAGAGACGGCGGCCAAGCCCGAGGACGGCAAGGAGGAAGGTCTCCTGCGCGGTTCCGGCACCCATGCCGATGCCATCTATCGCTACCTTGAGCAGGAGATCGTCTCGGGGCGGCTGGAGCCTGGCGAGAAGCTCGACGACGTGAGCCTCGCCAAGCGCTTCGGCGTGTCCAAGACGCCGATCCGCGAAGCCTTCCTGCAATTGGCCGCGATCGACTTCGTGCAGATCCGCCAGCGGGTCGGCGCCGTGGTTTCCCCGCTGTCGCTTCAGCGCATGGTGCAGATGTTCGAGGTGATGGCGGAGCTGGAAGGCATGTGCGCCGCCCTCGCCGCCGCGCGCATGACCACGCTGGAGCGCGACGCGCTCACCCACGCCATGGCGCGCTGCCGCGACCTCGCGCAGAAGGAGGGGCCGGACGCCTGCAAGGATTATGCGGAAGCGAATTTCAGCTTCCACGAGATCGTCTATCGCGGCAGCCACAATGATTTCCTCAGCGAGCAGACGACCTTGCTGCGCAAGCGCCTCGCGCCCTATCGCCGCTATTGGCTCACCACGCCCGCGCGCATGCGCAAATCCAGCCGCGAGCACGAGCAGGTGGCGCACGCCATTCTCGAATGCCGCGAGGAGGCCGCCCACGCGCTCATGAAGCAGCATCTGACGCTACAGACCGAACTGGTGTCGGTGCTGCTCGATCAGCTGCCCGCGTCCTATCTCGCGGTCGTGAAATAGCGCCGCGATCCCGCGAACCGAACCGGCAGTCCAAGCCCGACACCCACAAGCAAGATGACCTGCGACCATGCCTTTGCCCCTTGAGAAAATGCGCGTCCTGGATCTGACCCGCGCCCTGTCCGGCCCGTTTTGCAGCATGATCCTGGCGGACCTCGGCGCCGACGTGGTCAAGGTCGAGCCGGTGGGCGGCGGGGACATGATCCGCACCTGGGGTCCGTTCGACCGCGAGCAGAGCGCCTATTACCTGTCCGGCAATCGCAACAAGCGCAGCATCGCGCTGAATTTCCGCTCCGCCGAGGGCATGGCGCTGCTGCGCGAGATGGCGCTGAAGTCGGACGTGGTGATCGAGAATTTCAAGCCCGGCACGATGGCCAAACTCGGCCTCGATCCGCAGGAGCTGCGCGCCCTCAAGCCGGAGTTGATCGTCGCCAGCATTAGCGGCTTCGGCTCCTCCGGCCCGCTGAGCGCGCGCCCCGGGTTCGATCAGATCGCCCAAGGCTATTCCGGGTTCATGAGCGTGACCGGCACCACCGAGCCGACGCGCGTCGGCATCGCCATCGGCGATCTGACCTCCGGCATGTGGCTCGCCATCGGCGTGCTGAGCGCGTGGATCGCGCGCCAGGACACGGGCCGTGGCGACCATGTGGAAACCTCGCTGCTCTCCAGCCTCGTGAGCCTGCTCAGCGTGCAGGGCCAGCGCTATCTCAGCCTCGGCGAGGTGGCGGAGCCGACCGGAAACGTGCATCCGGTGATCACCCCCTATGGCGTGTTCCGCGCCGGCGACGGCGACCTGAACATCGGCGCCGCCACCCAGGACATGTGGCTGAAACTGTGCGACATCCTGGAGCGGCCGGACCTGAAGAGCGATCCGCGCTTCCTGGACAATGCAAGCCGCATGGGCCATCGCCAGCTGCTGCGGGAGATCATCGAGGCGGAGCTGGCGCGCGGCACGCGCGCGCATTGGACCGCCCTGCTGGTGGCGGCGGAAATCCCCGCCGGCCCCATCAATACCATCGCGGATGCGCTCAATGATGAGCAGGTGGCCCATCTCGGCCTCGTCGAGACCGTGCCGCACCCTACCCTCGGCCCGCTCGCGCAGCTCTCCAGCCCGCTGAAGCTGGCCGGTGCCGAGGACGGCTGGATCCGCCGCAGCCCGCCGCTGCTCGGTCAGCACACCCGCGAAGTGCTGGCGAACTACGGCTACGCGCCCGCCGAGATCCAGGGTCTGGAAGCGCGCGGCGTGGTGGCGCAAGTGGCACCAGCGACCAGCGAGGACGCCGCCTGAGACGCAGGCCCAAAGAACAAGACGCGCGGGCCGGTCCACGGCCGGCGCCCAAAGAACCGGGCGCGGAAAATCCCGCCCGCTCCGCAATGACGGACATACTGGGAGAAACGCCATGAAGATCAGTCGCAGACTTTTTGTGTCCGGCGCCATCGCCGCGCCGTTCGTCCTCCGCAGCACCGGACAGGCCCGGGCGGACGCCCGCACGCTGAAGATCTCGCATCAGTTTCCCGGCTCGACGGGGACCGAAGGGGATTTCCGCGACCAGCTCGTGAACAAGTTCGCCACCGAGGTGGAAAAGCGCTCCGACGGCGCGCTGAAATTCAATGTCTATCCCGGCTCCTCGCTGATGAAGACCAATGCGCAATTCTCCGCCTTGCGGAAGGGCGCGCTGGATATGTCGCTGTTCCCCATCGCCTATGCGGGTGGCGAGATCCCCGAATGCAACATCGCGCAATTGCCGGGCATCGTGACCAGCTATGAGAGCGGCCTGTCCTGGCGCACCAAGCCGGCGGGCGAGGTGCTGGAAGCCGCACTTGCCGCCAAGGGCGTGATGATCCTGACCTGGGTGTGGCAGGCGGCGGGCTGCGTGAGCAAGGCGCAGCCTGTGGTCGCCCCGGAGGATGCCAAGGGCGTGAAGGTGCGCGGCGGCTCGCGCGAGATGGACATCGTGTTCCAGCGCATCGGCAGTACCGTCGTGTCCTTCCCCTCCAACGAACTCTATGTGGCCTTGCAGACCGGCATCTGCGAAGCCGCCGTCACCTCCTCCACCAGCATGATCTCCTTCCGCACCGAGGAAGTCGCGCGGCATCTGGCGACCGGGCGGGGCAATTCCTATCAGTTCACCTTCCAGCCCCTGCTGATCTCCAAGGCCATCTTCGACAGCCTCTCGGACAAGGAAAAGCAGATCGTCACCTCGGTCGGTCTGGAATTGCAGGATTTCGGGCTGAAGGGCGCGCTGGCCGACGACGAGCGCGTGGAGGCGACCTACAAGAAGGCCGGCGCCGACGTGCATATGCTGACCCCCGACATCATCGCCAAATGGGTCGCCATTTCCAAGGAAACCGCCTGGAAGGATTTCGCGGCCAAGAGCGAGAATTGCGCCAAGCTGCTCGCACTGGCGGCCGCGGCATGAGTCACACGCTCGACACTGCGCCGGACGCCACGGCCGGCATCGCGGCGCGGGCGCAGGGCGGCGGGAGCCTCGCGGCTCTCGCCCGCGCGATGGACCTGGTCAATCGCACCATCGTGCTGCTGGCCGCGTTCGTCCTCGTGCTTGCTGGGCTGATCCTCTCCTACAGCGTCGCCTCGCGGCTCGCCTTCGGTGCCATGAGCTATTGGCAGGACGAAGCCTCGGTGTTCCTGCTGGTGGGGGCCACCTTCATGACCGCCGCCTATGTGCAGGGCCGGCGGGGCCATGTGGCCATCGAGGCCTTGAGCACGCTCCTGCCGCCGCGCGTGAATGCGGCGCGGCTGCTGCTGGTGGATATCGCCAGCTTCGCCTTCTGTGCCTTCTTCACGTGGAAGTCGTTCACATTGCTGGAAGAGGCCTGGATCGAGGGGCAGGTTTCCTCCTCCTCCTGGGCCCCGCCGCTCTGGATTCCCTATGCGACCATGGCCCTTGGAATGGCGCTGCTGTCGCTCCAGATCGCGCTGCAAATCGCCTGCGCCTTGGCTCCGGGGCCGCGCCGGACCGGAGATCGCCCATGAGCACGCTCGTCGTCGGCCTGATGTATGGCGGGGCGACCCTGCTGACCATGTTCATCGGCATGCCCATCGCGTTTGCGCTCGGCGCGGTGGCGGTGCTGTTCATGCTCGGCTTCATGCCAGCCGCATCCCTCGATACGGTCACACAGAATGTCTATGAGGAGATGGCCTCCATCACCCTCCTCTCCATTCCCCTGTTCATCCTCAAGGGCGCCGCCATCGGCAAGTCGCGCGCCGGGCAGGATCTCTATTCCGCGCTCCATGCCTGGATGCACAAGATCCCCGGCGGGCTCGGCATCGCCAATGTGTTCGCCTGCGCCCTGTTCGCCGCCATGGCCGGCTCCTCCCCCGCCACCTGCTCGGCCATCGGCTCCGCCGGCATTCCCGAGATGCGCAAGCGCGGCTATTCGGGCGGCTTTGCCGCCGGCCTGATCGCCGCCGGCGGAACGCTCGGCATCCTTTTGCCGCCCTCCATCACCATGATCCTCTATGCGGTCGCCGCCGAGCAGTCGCTCGGCCGCCTGTTCCTCGCCGGCCTCGGCCCGGGCCTGCTGCTGGTGATGCTGTTCGCCGCCTATGCCATGGTGCGCTTCCGCCAGGAATTCGCCCGCGCCAAGCTGCTCTACGAACAGACCGGGGAAGCCTCCCCGATCCTGCACGAAGAGCACCTCACCATGCGCGACCGCTTCGCCGCGCTGCCGCGGGTGCTGCCCTTCGTGGTGCTGCTCACCGGCGTCATGGTGGCGCTCTACGGCGGCTATGCCACCCCCTCCGAGACCGCCGGCCTCGGCGGGATCCTGGCCCTGGTGCTGATCGCCCTCATCTACCAGGTGTGGACCCCGAAGGATCTCGAGCCGATCCTCACCTCCACCTTGCGGGAGGCCACCATGCTGATGCTGATCATCGGCATGTCGCTGCTCTATTCCTATGTGATGAGCTATCTGCACATCTCCCAGGCGGCGGCGCAGGCGATCGTGGCGCTGCATCTCTCCAAATGGCTGCTATTGGCGACCATTCTGGTGCTGGTGGTGGTGCTGGGCTTCTTCCTGCCGCCGGTGTCGATCATATTGATGACCGCGCCGATCATCCTGCCGCCGCTGAAGGCCGCCGGCTTCGATTTGATCTGGTTCGGCGTGGTGATGACCATCGTCATGGAGATGGGGCTGATCCATCCCCCCGTGGGGCTGAACATCTTCGTCATCAAGAACATCGCCCCCGACATTCCGCTGAAGGACGTGATCTGGGGCACCGTTCCCTTCGTGCTGCTGATGATGCTCGCCGTCCTCCTGCTCTGCCTCTTCCCCCAGATCGCCACCGGTTTCCCCGACCTCGTCATGGGCAAGGGACGGTAGCCTCAAAGAGCCCTGTTTCGTCGGCCGCCGTCAGACGATGGCGAGCCGGCGGAACAGCACCTGCTTCACGGCATCGAGAACGAAGGCGAGGATGATCGCGGCAAGGCCGATGGCACAGAGGAGCGCGATCGGCAGGGGCGCCATGAGCACCCCTTTCAGCGCGAGGGTGCTGATCAGGGTGAGATCCACGACCGACGATGCGATCAGCCATGCCCCGGGGCGCGAGCTCCACAGGTGCAGGCGCTCTCGCGCCACGTAGAACACCGCCTGCCCGCTGAACACCAGCGTGACCACCGCCAGGGTGCGCAGCGTCTCCGTATCCAGGTCGAGAATGAACTTCCCGACCGCAAGGCTCGCAACGCAGAACATGAGGTCGACGAGGCCCATGACGACGCCGGCGATGGTGAGATTGCGGATGCGCCAGGTGTTCGGCCGCGGCGAGGGGCGCACATTGTCGGTGGAAGACGACATGGCGAGAAAGTCGCCGCACACCATCATCAGCACCATCAGCGTGGGCGTGAGGATGGCATGCCCGGTGATCATCAGGCCGGCGGCCAGGAACAGCACCTGGACCACCTTGTGGAGGATCGCGCGGAGCGTGTAGGTGAGAATCCGCTGGAACGTGGTCCGCCCTTCCACGATCGCCGCCACGATCCCACCCAGACCCGGCTCCGTGAGCACGATGCCCGCCGCCGATTTCGCCACGTCGCTGGCGGTGGAGACGGCAATCCCCATCTGCGCCTGGCGCAGGGCGGGCGCGTCATTGGCGCCGTCGCCGCACATGCCGACGATATGCCCGGTCTTTTGCAGCGCCTTGACCAGCAGATATTTATCCTCCGGCAGCACGCCGGCAAAGATCGCATAATCGTCCGCCCGCAAATCCTGCGGCACGGGCGTGGTGGCCCAGGTGCGACCGGTGATGCCGACGAGGCCGGCCACGACCTCGGCCGTGGAACGCGCGTCGCCCGTCACCATCACCGTGCGCACCCCGAGGGCGGAGAGTTGGGCGACCAGATCGGCGGAATCCGCGCGCGGCGGATCGCTGAGGGCCACCAGGCCGACGATGGCGAGCGCCCCGGGCGGCCCCGACGCGACCGCCAACACGCGAAACCCCTTTTCCTCCAGCGCCGCCAACGCCCCGGGCACTTGAGGCGGTGCGGACGCAAGGCCGGCGATTGCGGCGAATGCCCCCTTGGCAACACAGAAGAGCGTGCCATCCGCCGCGCGGAGCGTCGCTTCCGCCCGTTTGCGCGCGGGATCGAAAGGCGTGAAGGTGACCAGCTCGGGGGCGTCGCGAACCGGCGCTCGGGCGGCGGCGGCGCGGACCGCCGCGTCCACCGGATCCCGCCCGCCGTCGGAACTGGCGCGCGCGGCAAGGGCGAGCACCTGCGCCGCGTCATATCCCGGCATGGCGACGACCGACATCACCGCGAGTTCGTTGCGGGTCAGCGTCCCGGTCTTGTCGGAGCACAGGATGTCGATGCCGGCCGCCTCGTCCACGGCCGAAAGGCTCGTGGGCAGCACCCCGCGCCGGGCCAGGGCGCGGGCGCCCACCGCCGCCGCCAGGGTGAACATGGACGGGAGCGCGACCGGGATGGACGCCAGGATCGCAACCAGCATCAGCGGCACGAACTCTGCTGCCGGCATCGGAAGCCACACCGCGTAGATGCCGAGCAGAACCGTCACCACTCCGTTGAACAGCACCAGGCTGCGCACAACGCCCAGAACCGTCTTCTGCTGCGAACTCTGAACCGACGCCGAGCGGACGAGTTCGGCCGTACGGCCGAATTTCGTGCGCGCCCCGGTGGCGATGACCTCCGCCACCGCCTCCCCGCGCCGCACCAGCGTGCCCGCATAGGCCTCCACCCCTGGCCCCGCCTCGATAGCCAGGGATTCGCCGGTGACCATGGATTGATCGAGCAGGATGGCCCCCTCGACCAGCCGCACGTCCGCGGCCACGATGCCGCCGAGCGACAATTTCACCACATCGCCCGCCACCAGCTGATCCACCGGCAGCGTCTGCCACATGCCGTCGCGCCGGACCGAGGCGACCAGCGCGAGGCGCGATTTCAGCGCATCAAGCGTCGCCTGGGCGCGCCGCTCCTGAAAGAAGCCGAGCCCGGCGTTGAACACCAGCAGAAGCGCGACGATTCCGGCCTCGGCATAGTCCCCGATGACGATCTGGAGCAGGATCGCCGCTTCCAGCATCCAGGGCACGGGCGCCCAGAGCTTGTTCATCGCCCGCCGCAGCGGGTGCTGCACCACATCGGCGACGGCATTCGGACCGTCGCGCTCAAGACGTCGCCGTGCCTCGTCGGCCGCCAGGCCGGGGGAGAGATCCGCCATCGCTCGCCTTCTCGTCCATCCACTCGAATGGACTTCTAGAAAGCATAGGGGACCGGCACCTTGATCTTGCGTGGCCCGCCCGCCCACAATCGCGTGAGGCGCCCCTGGGGCAGCTTATTCCGCGCAGCGACAAAGCCGCCGTTCAGAATCGCCCGCGCGCCCTCAGATGATCATGTCCGGGGTCAGTTGATTGGAGGGCACACGCACTTCCACGATGGCCGGGCCGCCGGAGGCCTGCGCGCGCGCGAAAGCGGCCGGAAATTCGCTGTCCTCATTCACCACCTCGCCATGCGCGCCATAGCTCTGTGCGAGGGCGGCAAAATCGGGATTGGTGAGGAAAGTGCCGCTCGGCCGGCCGGGGAAGTGCCGCTCCTGGTGCATGCGGATCGACCCATAGATCGCATTGTTCACAACGATCACCACGATCGGCAGCTTATGGTGAACGGCGGTGGCGAATTCGGGCGAGGCCATCTGGAAACAGCCGTCGCCGGCGAGCGCCACCACGCTGCGCCCGGGATGGCGCAGCTGCGCCGCGATGGCACCCGGCAGGCCGTAGCCCATGCTGCCGGATTTCGGCGCCATCTGGGTGCCGAAGGTGCGATAGCGGAAGAAGCGGTGCAGCCAGACGGTATAATTGCCGGCGCCATTGGCGATGATCGCATCGTCCGGCAGCGTCTCCCGCAGATGCAGGATCATTTTGCCGAGATCCAAGCCGGCGGTGCGCGTCGGCGGCTGCTGATAGGCCTCGAACGCCGCCCGCGCCTCGGCGGTCCACGCGCGCCAGGGAGCGGCGTCGAGCAGCTCCAGTTCGGTCAGCGCGTCGGCGAAACGCTCCATGCCCGCGAGGATGGGCAGATCGGCGGTATAGACCCGGCCGAGTTCCTCGGCGCCGGGATGGACGTGCACGAGGGTCTGCTTCGGCGCCGGCGCGTCGAGGGCGGTATAGGCTTTGCTGGTGATCTCGCCCAGCCGGTCGCCGATGACGAGCAGCACGTCGGCGGTCTTCACCCGCTCTGTCAGCGCGGGGCTGGAGCCGAGCGTGAGATGCCCGACATAATGCGGCAGCTCGTTATTCACGAGATCCTGGGAGCGGAACCCCGCCACCACCGGCAAGGCATTGGCGGCGCAGAAGGCGCTGACCTTCGCCGCCGCCCCCGGCGTCCAGGTGCTGCCGCCGATGATCACCAGCGGCCGCTGCGCCTGCTGGAGCAGGTCGCGCAGGCGCACCATGTCTTCCGGCGCAGGTGCGGCGAAGGTTGGCCGGAAGGCCGGCGCATCGGCCACCGCGCTCACGCTGCTCAGCACATCCTCGGGAATGGAGAGCACCACCGGTCCGGGGCGCCCCTGGGTCGCGATGTGATAGGCGCGGCTGACATATTCCGGGATCAGCTCGGGACGCTCAATCTCGCCCACCCATTTCGTCATGTCCGCGAACACACGGGTGTAATTGATTTCCTGGAAGCCCTCGCGGCCGCGGATGATGCGGGGCACCTGGCCGACGATGAGGATCATCGGCGTGGAATCCTGCCAGGCCGTATGCACGCCCACCGTCGCATGCATGGCGCCGGGCCCCCGGCTGACCAGGCACAGGCCCGGCAGCCCGGTCAGCTTGCCGTCGGCTTCCGCCATGTGCGAGGCGTTGGCCTCGTGGCGACACACGATGAAGCGGACCCCGTGCTCGGCTTCGTGCAGCGCATCGAAGATCGGCAGCGCGCTTTCGCCGGGCACGCCGAAGATTCGGTCGGCGCCGTGGATGCGCAACGCATCTACCAGGATCTGCCCGCCGTTGCGGGTTGCCGTTGCGGCCGAGGGGGTGGGCGCCGGGCTATGGGTATTCATGGGCGGTGTTTCCTCATCGAGCCTGCGGCTCAGCGTGCCGGCTCCAGGGCGCAGATGGTCTTCAGCTCCGAATAAAAGTCCAGCGACCAGGCGCCGCCTTCCCGGCCGACACCGGAGCGCTTGAAGCCGCCGAAGGCCGCGCGCTCGTCGCGCACGCGCCAGCAATTCACCCACACCGTTCCGCTCTGGAGCTGGGTCGCCACCCGGTCCTGGCGGGATTCGTCGCGCGTCCACACGGTTGCCGCGAGGCCGTAGTCGGTGGCATTGGCGCGCGCGATCACCTCGTCCTCGTCGTCGAACACGGAGACATGGCCGCAGGGGCCGAACACCTCCCGGCGGCAGATCTCCGCATCGTCCGACAGGCCGCTGAAAATGCTGGGCGCGACCCAATAGCCGTTCTCGAACGGCGCCGGCATGTCGAGCGCGCCGCCACCGGCGATCACGGTGGCGCCGGCCTCTTTCGCACGGGCGTAATAGCCGAGCACCTTGTCGCGCTGCGCGGCGCTGATGGCGGGGCCGAGGGTGGTGTCGGCGGCCATGGGGTCGCCCGGCTTGAGCGCCCGCGCGGCGGCGGCGATGCCTTCCACGAACGGCTCAAGCACCGAGCGGTGCACGAAGATGCGTTCCGTGGTGAGGCAGACCTGTCCGCAATTGTCGAACATGGAACGGGCGGTCCCGGCGATGGCGGCTTGAAGATCGCAATCGCCGAAGATCAGCGCCGGGTTCTTGCCGCCCAGCTCCAGCGAAACCGGGCGCGGCCCCTGCGCCGCCGCCTGCATGATGGCTTCGCCGGTGCGCGTCTCACCCGTGAAGGCGAGCGCGTTCACGCCGGGATGGGACACGAGGAAGCTCCCGGCCGCGCCTGCGCCATGCCCATGAACGATGTTCAGCACGCCGTCCGGCAGGCCGGCTTCCTTGGCGATCTTCGCCAGCAGCACCGCCGTGCGCGGGGAATGCTCGGAGGGTTTGACCACGATGGTGTTGCCGCACACCAGGGCCGGGGCGACCTTCCAGGTGAGCAGCAGCAGCGGCAGATTCCAGGGGGCGACGATGCCCACCACGCCGATGGGATTGCGGATGATGCGGTTGCGCGCCCGGCCGCCATTGGCCAGCGGCGTCTCGAAGCCTTCCGCGTCCGCCTTGCGCGCGATGTCGGCGAAGGCGCGGAAATTGGCGATGGCGCGCTGGATCTCGATGTTCGTGGTGATGGTGATGGGCTTGCCGGTGTCGGCGATCTCTTCCGCGACGATCTCGTGCAGGCGGGCATCCATCAGGTCCGCGATGCGCTCCATGAGGGCGAGGCGGTGTTCCAGCGTCGTGGACTTCCAGGGACCGGAAAGCGCGGCGCGGGCGGCGCCGACCGCCTGATCCACCATGTCCGCCTCGGTCTCGACCACCTGTGCGGCGACGCGGCCGGTCGCGGGATAATGCTTTTCGAAGAAGCGGGGGCCGAACAATTCACGCCCGGCGATGAAGCAGGGAATTCTGGTGACGTCGTTCATGGAAGCCTCTTGGGCACTCTCGTTCACGCGGGCGGCGCGAAAGCCGCCTGGCGGGCCGGGACCGGCTCTTGCGGCGGCAGGGGACAGGGGGCAGGGAGGGGGCGTTTCAGGACGCCGCCGCGACCGGGCCGGTGCGTGGGCGGCGCGATCCGCGCGCATGGCGTGCGCGGTTGCATGGGGAACATGCCGGAGAGACGCGTCGCTCCCCGGCATGATTTCTTGCCGACCGCCGCGCGGGGCGGCAAGCGCGCCTCACTTGACCATCAGGTCCGCCTTGGGCGGCAGGAAGGAGGGATCGTAGACCTCGGCGATCGTCGGGACCCGCGGCAGGTTGTTGGACTTGGCGATCAGCTCGATGTCCTTCTTCAGCCGATCGGTATCCATGACGCCGAATCCGTCCTTGAGCACGTTCGGGGTGATGATGCAGCAATCCATGGCGAGCTTCAGGCGCTCGCGCTCGATGTCCGCGTTCAGCAGAGGCTGATAGGCGAGGGCCGCCTTCACGCCCTCCTCCGGGTCCTTCACCATGTCGCGCACCGCCTTCACCGTGGCACGCAGGAAACCGCGCACCGCTTCCGGATTCTTCTCCAGGAAGGCTTTGTTGGCGGCGATGGAATTGCTGTACAGCGGCAGGCCATATTGGCTGTACATGAAGTAACCGATGTCGCTTTCCGGCACACCCTTCGATTTCAACTGCATCACCGCGTTGAAAAGCTGGCCCGGAGTGGCATCCACCTCGCCGCGTGCCAGCATCGCTTCGCGCAGGTTCGGTTCGATGTACTGGATCTGCACCGACGGCAGGTCGATGCCGTTGATCTGCGCGAAGATGGGGAACAGCTTGAACGTGGAATCGTGCGCGGCGGAGCCGAGCTTCTTGCCGTCGAGCTGCTTGGGTTCCTTGATGCCCTTCGACTTCAGGAAGAAGATCGCCGCCGGCGCCTGCTCATAACCGCTCATGACGACCGGGAAGGCCTGATCGGGGTTGCGGGCATTGAACTCGGCGAGGACATTGATGTCCGGAAAGCCCATGTCGTAGACGCCCGCCGCGAGCTGGCGCACCACCTCGGTGGACCCCTTGCCGGGATCGACCGTCACATCAAGGCCCTCGGCCTTGTAATAGCCCTTCTGGAGCGCAATCAGGAACGGCGCATGGGCGGACCCCGGAATCCAATCGAGCGCGAACCGGACCTTCGTCTGCGCGTTCGCAGCCTGCATTCCCACTAAAAGAGCAGCAAGCGTCACGCCTGTCTGCACGATGCGCTTCAACATCGTCCTATCCCCTCTGCTCAATATGAGTCTTGCCGAAACTGACGTCCATATCTCTGGTCACACACGTCCCTGGCAGCGAACACCATCGGCCAAGACGCGTGAGGAACTCTGGATTTTTGCTCTTCTTTACGCACATGCATGCGCGGCTTTTCCATTGAGGATGGGACGCTCAGGACGCACCGCCATATGATCAGCACACTGATCATATGGGTGATCCTGTGACGTCCCATCCTCGCCAATGATCAGCGTGCTGACAGTTCATCTCACCGTCAACGTGAATTTTTCAGCTGCGTCTGCCCATTATTTGCGCAAAGACGAGGTTTGCCGCAGGGGTGTCATGGCTTTCCCCAAAGGCCGCGCGGGGGTGAGGCGCGCGCGACCTGCGCGGCGGCTTGACTTGACGGGCGCATGTGGCGGACGGCGCGCGCCGTCCGGCCCGGCCGAATGCGGGGCGGATCCGGCGCGTGGCGCCTTAAAAAGATGCGGGCACCGCGCGCACCGCCACATCCACATGCATGGCAAGCGGATCGCTCGCGTCGCCGATGAAGCCGCCTGAAATCGGGATCGCCTGCTCGGAGGCGCGCGTCACGCCCACGCGGATCAGATTGGCGCCGGCCACCAGCCCGTTCGTGGGATCGTATTCGACCCAGCCCGCGCCGGGGAGATAGACGCTGCACCAGGCATGGGTGCTGCCGCCGCCCACCGTCTCGCCGAAACTGTCGGGATAGAGATAGCCCGTCACGAAACGGGCGGCGAGGCCGAAGCTGCGCAGCGCCTCCATCATCAGCACCGCGAAATCACGGCACGTTCCGGTGCCGAGCGCCAGGGTCTCGGCGGCGGTCTGCGTGCCGGCCTCGTGCCGCGCGCCATAGCGGAACTCGGCCTTGATGGCATGGGTGATCGCCTCCATCACCTCCAGCGTCCGGCCCTTTCCACCGTCGCCCAGGAAGCGGCGAGCCCATTGGTCCACGGTGTTGTCCGGGTCCGGCTGCTGGCGTTCCGCGAGGCGGGCGACATCGGCGACTTCCGATGCCGCATAGGAGAAGGGAAACAATTCCGCCGCCGGTTCCAGGCTGTAGACCGGCAGGGGCGGCCCCTCGGGATGGTGCGTCAGGTCGAGCGAGGAGACGATGCTCAGCCGCTCGGTGCGCAGATCCTGCGGCCATTCCAGAAAGCAGATGGAATTGTTGAACACATCGTGCGCCCAGCGGATGCTGGCGGGCTCCGGCTCCACCTTCAGGGTCGCGCGGTGGAGGCGCAGGTCGTGGCTGTCGTCCGGCCGCAGCATCATGCGGTGGCGGGTCAGGCCGACGGGATTGCGGTAGGTGTACTCGGTCGTGTGGACGATGCTGATCCGTGCCATGAGCCCTCGTGCGGCGGCGTGTGCCGGCTGTTTCCGAACAATCCGATTGAGAAATGGCGGGCGATTGGAAGGGGTCAGGCGCCGGCGGCCCGCAGGCCGGCTGTCGGCGCAGGCGGCGACAGGCGCGCCGCCCCGGTGTCGTTTCGCTTCATCGCCCTGCCTCCCGCGCCGGCGTGCGCTGCCCCCGGCATTCGCCGTGTCCGGTCGCGCTTCGGGGGAAGCTTCACCGTCGCAGACCGCACCTTGCCGGAATCTGTGTCGTGCGGGTGGCGTGCCGTCAAGGTTGCAATCCGCTGCGATCCGGGGAAGAGAGGGCGAAGATCGGCCGAAAGCCTCGGGGCGCACAAAGGTGCCGCAGCGGCACCTTCGGCCGGGACCGCCTGCGGGGACGTTTGATGAACGCTGAACTCGCCATTGTCCTGACGATGCTCGCCGCCGCCGTGGCGATGTTCATCCTCAACCGGCCGCGCATGGATGCGGTGGCGCTGCTGGTCATCGTCGCCATGCCGCTGACCGGCATCGTCACCATGAGCGAGGCCCTGGCGGGCTTCAGCGATCCCTCGATCGTGCTCATCGCCGCCCTGTTCGTCATCGGCGAGGGGCTGGTGCGCACCGGCGTCGCGCGGCGGCTGGGCGATTGGCTGGACACCAAGGCGGGCGGCAGCGACAATCGCCTGCTGGTGCTGCTGATGGCGGCCGTGGGCGGGCTCGGCGCGCTCATGAGTTCGACCGCCGTGGTGGCGATCTTTATCCCCGTGGTGCTGAGGATCTCGCAGAACCGCGGCACCTCCCCCAGCCGGCTGATGATGCCCCTGAGCTTCGCGGCCCTCATCAGCGGCATGCTGACCCTGGTGGCGACCGCGCCCAACCTGGTGGTGAACGCCGAACTCATAAGGCAGGGGTTCGGCGGGTTCGGCTTCTTCAGCTTCACGCCGTTCGGCCTGCCGCTGCTGATCCTCGGCATTCTCTATATGCTGTTCGCGCGGCGGCTGCTGGGCGGCACGGCCGGAGCGGAGGGCGGCATGAACCGGCGGCCGAGCCTGCGCGACTGGGTGGAGCGCTACGGGCTGGCCGACCGGGCGCAGCGGGTGCGCGTCGCGCTCGGCTCGCCGCTCGCCGGCCGGCGGCTGGAGGAAGTCTCGCTGCGGGCCTCGGGCGTGAACCTGCTCGCCATCGAGCGCGGCGCCGGCCGGGCCCTTGAGGTCATTCGGCCGAGCGCGCGCACGCGGATCGAGCCCGGCGACGTGCTGCTGGTGGACGTGCTGGCCTCGCCCGAGCAATTGGAAGCCCTGCGCACCACCTGGAAGGTGGAGCGCATCCCCCTCGCCGACGGCGATTATTTCTCCGACCGCTCCCAGGAGCTGGGCATGGTGGAAGTGATGCTGCCGGCCGAATCCCGGCTCATCGGCAGCACGGTGCTGGAGGCGCGGGTCCGCTCGGAATACGGCCTCACCGTCATCGGCCTGCGCCACGGCGCCCAGGTCGCCTCGGCCGACCTGCTGCACGAGCGCCTCAAGCTCGGCGACACGCTGCTGATGGTGGGCTTCTGGTCCGACATCCGCGCCCTGCAGGACGACATGGAAGACCTCGTGGTGCTGAACATGCCGGCGGAGCTGGAAGAGGTGCTGCCCGCCGCGAGCCGGGCGCCGCAGGCCCTGGCGGTGCTCGGCCTCGTGGTCGCGCTGATGGTCAGCGGCGTCATTCCCAACGTGCAGGCCGCGATCATCGGCTGCCTGCTCATGGGCCTGCTGCATTGCGTGGATTTCAACAGCGCCTATCGCTCGATCAGCTGGAAGAGCCTGATCCTGATCGTCGGCATGCTGCCGTTCTCCATCGCCCTGCAACGCACCGGCGGCGTGGATCTCGCCGCCAACGGGGTGCTGGCGCTGGTGGGAGAGGCGGCGCCGCATCTCGTGCTCGGCACCATCTTCGTCATCACGGCGTTGCTCGGCCTGTTCATTTCCAACACCGCGACGGCGGTGCTCATGGCGCCGGTGGCGCTGGCGATCGCCAAGGATCTCGGCGCCTCGCCCTATCCGTTCGCCATGGTGGTGGCGATCGCCGCCTCCTGCGCCTTCATGACGCCCATCTCCTCGCCGGTGAACACGCTGGTGGTCGGCCCCGGCCAATATGCCTTCGGCGATTTCGTGAAGGTGGGCGTGCCGTTCACCCTCGTCGCGATGATCGTCACCGTGATCCTGATCCCCATCGTCCTGCCGCTCTGAGGGGCGCCGAAAACCGTGTGATTTTTTGACCGATGCGCCCGCCTCGGTTGAATCGCCGGCGCATCGGCGTCAGCATTCCGGCCATGACGAATGTGGATGTCCTCGTCCTGATGGCGGTGATCGGAACCACCCTGTCCAGCTGCGGCGCGTTGCTGTGGGTGCTGCTGCGGGTCATGAAGGCGCCTTAGGCCGATCGATGGGCAGGGGCGGAATGCGCCTGAAGCCGCGCGGTTTTTTCGTCTTCCGCTTGTCGCCGGGCGGCGCGGCACGGCGGGATTCTCCGGGAAATGTTTCACGTGAAACATGGACTTAGCGCAGACGAACAGTGGTTTACTGGCGCTTGACCGCGGCTTTCCGCCCGATGAAACAGGGATTTCGGCCGAACGTTCGCCGAACATGAATCCGGGCCGCACCGGCGGCCTCTCACGCGCCCCCTGCCGGAGATCTGATCCGCTCACGCGCGGCGGGCGGCCTTGGTGGCGACCCAGATCACATGGCGGGCGCCGCCGCGTTTGCCGTTGGCGCGGACCCGCACCTCCTCGACGGCAAATCCGCCCCGCTTCAGCCGCTGGGTGAAGGCGGCATCGGGTGCGGAGGACCACACCGCGAGCAGCCCGCCGGGGCGCAGGGCGCGCAGCGCCGCGCGCAGGCCGGCGGGGTCGTACAGGGCATCGTTGGCGGGCCGCGTCAGGCCGTCCGGCCCATTGTCCACGTCGAGCAGGATGGCGTCGAACCCGTCCGCCTCGGCGCGGATCCGCGCGCCGACATCGCCGGTCCACAGGTCGAGCCGGGGATCGGCGAGACTATCGCCATGGAGCGCCGCCATGGGGCCGCGCGCCCAGGCGATCACCGCCGGCACCAGTTCGGCAACCACGATCCGCGCCTCGGGCCCGAACGCGGCGAGCGCCGCCCGCAGGGTGAACCCCATGCCGAGGCCGCCGATCAGGATGCGCGGTGCCGGGGATGCGCCGAGCCGCGCCCCGGCGAGGGCGGCAAGCGCCTCCTCCGAGCCGCTGAGGCGGCTGTTCATCAGCTCGGTGGCGCCGGCCGTGATGGAGAATTCGGCGCCGCGCCGCATCAGGCGCAAGGTGCCGCCGCCATCGGGCACTTCGGCGGTATCGAGGTGAAGCCAGGGAATCACGATTTTCTCTTCGAGCGAGGCAGCCAACGCCGCGCCCTTGGATTGGAAACGCGCGCGGTTCGCATTATGAGTGCCTCGCCAAATCACCGCGAGCAAGCCGGAGAACGTCCCTGTCCCGCGTCTGGAGCGCCATGGCCGTGGCCGCATTCGCCAGCACCGGGGCCTGGGCCCAGATGCCCGCCCCCTGCGCGCCGGCCGTGGGACAGGCCTGCCCCGACCCCGCCCGGCCGCGGCCGGCCGTTCCGCAGACCTGGACGATCATCGAATCCCGGTCCCCGGCCGACGATCGCCCGCAGATCTCGGCCTCGATCTGGGTCGAGAAGGACCAGTCCATCCTCGCCCTGCGCTGTTTCGACGGCCGGATGGAGGTGATGTTCTCGTCCACCGCCCTCGCGACCCCCGATGCGGCGGCGCGGGTGACCTATCGGATCGACGGCGCGGCACCGGTCACCCGCCAGTGGCGCGCTGCCGCCAACCGGCAGGATCTGTTCGCCCCCGATCCGCAACGGCTGCTGCGGGCGCTGCCGGACCAGGGCAGCTTGCTCATCCGCGCGCAGGGCCGCGCCCGCACCGCCGTCGAGGCCAGCTTTGCCTATCGGGGCCTGAACGAGGTGCGCGCGCGCTTCGCGGCGCGATGCGTGCGCGCGCCCGCCCGGCCACTGCCGCCGGTCGCCCCGCAGGCCGCCGACGCACCGGAAAACGAAGCGCCCGAAAGCGCGCCGCGTGCGGCCGCGCCGCCCCCCCCGGGGCCGGTGCGGGCCCCGGCCGCGGCGCCGGTTCGCCCGGCGGACGGCGTCGACGACCTCGACATCCGCTCCTTGGCGGCGCCCCCGGCGCCGCCCTCGTTCGCCAACCGCCCGCTGCGGCGCTTGCCCGAGGAATAGGGATCAGGCGCGGCGCGCCAGCTGGCCCCAGGCCAGCAGAACGATCAGCGCGCCGACCACGGCGCCGATGAAGCCCGCCCCCTCGCCCGCCTGATACCAGCCGATGGCCTGGCCGAGATAGGTCGCCACCAGCGCGCCGACGATGCCGAGCACGGTGGTGAGGATGAAGCCTTGCGGCTCGTTGGGGCCGGAATAGATCAGCTTCGCGACGATTCCGGCGATGAAGCCGATGATGATGGTCCACAAGACGCCCATGCTGCCCTCCAGGCTGGGAAAACACGCCACCAACGGCGAAGATCGTGCTTGGGTTCCCCCCGCCACGCCTTGCGCGTGCCGCCCCGGGGGCATCTGCGCAGGCGCGCCGGCTTACAGTCAAGTCCGAGCCGGGGGCAGCGGCGGCGGCGCGGCGAAAGCGAAGTGAAAGCTTGGTGGGCTTATCAATTGCGGCAACCGCAGGGCAACGTCCCGCACAAGAGTGTCGCCAAGCACCGCCAAACTGAGGAAACCGGCGCTCAGCGCCCCGAGGAGAGACCTATGATCCGTGCGATGAAAGCGGCCGTGCGCCCGCTCATCCTTTCGCTGGCCGTCGCGACCCTGGCGCTCCCCGCCGGTGGCCCGGCTTTCGCGGCCGACAAGATCACCATCATCGTCGGCGGCATGGAAAAGCAGATCTACCTGCCCGCCGTGCTCGCCCAGCAGCTCGGCTATTTCAAGGAACAGGGGCTCGACGTCGAGCTGATCAGCACCCGCGCGGGCGTCGAGGCCGAGAACGAGCTTCTGGCCGGCGCCGTGCAGGGCGTGGTGGGCTTCTACGACCACACCATCGACCTCCAGGCCAAGGGCAAGTTCCTCCAGTCCATCGTCCAGTTCAGCCAGGCGCCGGGCGAGGCGGAGATGCTCTCCACCAAGCTCGCCGACAAGGTGAAGTCGCCGGCCGACCTGAAGGGCCAGACCCTCGGCGTCACCGGCCTCGGCTCCTCCACCGACTTCCTCACCCAGTCGCTGGTGGTGAATGCCGGGTTGAAGCCGGGCGAATATTCCCTGCTGCCGGTGGGCGCGGGCAACACCTTCATCGCCGCCATGCGCCAGGGCCAGATCGCCGCCGGCATGACCACCGAGCCGACCATCAGCCAGCTGCTGAAGACCGGCGACGCGAAGATCCTGGTGGACCTGCGCACCCCCGACACCACCATCGCCGCCCTGGGCGGCCTTTATCCGGCCGCGTCCTTCTATGTGCAGAAGTCCTGGGCCGACACCCATAAGGAGGAGGCGCAGAAGCTGGCGAATGCGTTCGTGAAGACCATGCGCTTCATCGCCACCCACAGCGCCGAAGAGATCGCCGACAAGATGCCCAAGGATTATTACGTCGGCGACAAGGGCCTTTATGTGAAGGGCCTCGCCGAGGGCAAGGCGCAGTTCACCCCCGACGGCCGCATGCCCAATGGCGGCCCCGAGACGGTGCTGAAGGTGCTTTCGAGCTTCAGCAAGAACGTCCAGGGCAAGCAGATCGACCTGTCGAAGACCTATACCACCGAGTTCGTGGACGCCGCCGCCAAGAGCCTCGGCTCCAGCAACTGATAAGGCGCGGCGCCCGATTGCGGCGCCGCTTTCCCTTTCGTCCGCGCTTTCCCTTGTCCTCAAGCAGCCGGCGCCCGCAGGGCGGCGGACGGAGAGACTCATGTCCGAAACCCTCCTTGCGTCCCGCCCGGCGCCGGCCACCGCGCCGAACCCGCCGCCCGCCATCGACCTCGTCAATGTCACCCGCCGCTTCGTCACGCCCGACGGCAAGATGATGACCGCGCTGCGCGATTTCACCATGTCGGTGAAGGCGGGCGAATTCGCCTGCGTGGTCGGACCCACCGGCTGCGGCAAGTCCACCACGCTCAACCTCGTCACCGGCCTTGCCCCGCCGAGCGCGGGCGAGGTGCGCGTGATGGGCGAGCCGGTCACCGGCATCCGCCGCGACATCGGCTTCGTGTTCCAGACCGACGCGCTGTTTCCCTGGCGCAGCGTGCTCGACAATGTGGCCGCCGGCCCGCTCTATCGCGGCATGCCCAAAGCGCAAGCCTACGAGAAGGCGCGCGACTGGATCGCCCGCGTGCACCTCTCGAAGTTCGAGGGCCATTATCCCCACCAGCTCTCCGGCGGCATGCGCAAGCGCGCGGCGCTCGCCCAGACCTTCATCAACGAGCCGAAGATCCTGCTGATGGACGAGCCGTTCAGCGCGCTCGATATCCAGACCCGCACCCTGATGCAGGACGAATTGCTCGCCATGTGGTCGGGCTCCGGCGCCTCCGTCGTGTTCGTCACCCACGACCTGGAGGAGGCCGTGGCGCTGGCCGACAAGGTCTATGTGCTCACCGCCGGCCCGGCCACGGTGAAGAGCGTCTACCAGATCGACCTGCCGCGCCCGCGCGTGATGTCGGAGATCCGCTACGACCACCAGTTCGTCGAGATCGCCCGGGTGATCTGGAACGACCTGCGCGAGGAAGTGCAGATCGGCCAGGCCCGCGCCATGTCGGCCGGACATTGAGAGGAGGAGACGCCATGACCGTCCAGGCCGAACTGCTCGCCGCCCACGCGGCTCCGACCCTCGAATCCGTCTCCGCCGCCGCGCAGCGCGCCATGCGCCGCCGACACGCGCTCGTCATCGCCCTGCGCATCGCCATCCTGGTGGGCGTGCTGGGCGGGTGGGAACTCGGCGCGCAGACCGGCTTCATCGATCCCTTCTTCTTCGCCAGCCCGTCCGGCATCTGGGACCAGATCTGGATCTGGATGACCGAGGGCACCTCGCAGGGCCCGCTCTGGGAGCAGATCCTGGTGACGCTGGAGGAAACCACGCTCGGCTTCTTCATCGGCGCCGTCGGCGGGGTGGCCTGCGGCATCCTGCTGGGGCGCAACAAGCTGCTGGCGGACGTGTTCAGCGTCTATATCAAGGTGGCGAACTCCATTCCCCGCGTGGTGCTGGGCTCCATCTTCATCATCGCCCTCGGCCTCGGCATGGCCTCCAAGGTGGCGCTGGCGGTGGTGATGGTGTTCTTCGTGGTGTTCGCCAACGCCTTCCAGGGCGTGCGCGAGGCCGACCGGGCACTGATCGCCAATGCCCAGATCCTCGGCGCCTCGCCGCTGCAGATCACCCGCACGGTCATCATCCCCTCGGCCATGAGCTGGATCCTCGCCTCCCTGCACGTCTCCTTCGGCTTCGCGCTGGTGGGTGCCGTGGTGGGCGAGTTTCTGGGCGCGAAGAAGGGCGTCGGGCTCATGATCTCCACCGCCCAGGGCGCGTTCAACGCCAATGGCGTGTTCGCCGCCATGGTGATCCTCGCCGTGCTGGCGCTGGTGGTCGAGTTCATCATCACGCTGGTGGAGAACCGCCTGGTGAAATGGCGCCCCGCCCCGCTCAACGATCAGCACGGCTGATTTCGCCGCCTCCCCTTTCACGGTCCTCCCAGACTGGCCCGGCCCCAACGCCGGGCCTTTTTTTATCCGCAAGCGGCGGTGCGGGCGGCGGCGCGCTCCTCACGCCAGCGGCAGGCGCACTTCGACCACCAGCCCGCCGCCCTCGGCATCGTGCAGCGCGACGCTTCCCCCCGCCGCCTCCGTCACTTCCTTGACGATGGCAAGGCCGAGCCCGCTGCCCTCCGCGCTGGTGCCGAGGACGCGATAGAAGCGCTCGAACACGCGCTCGCGCTCGGCCGGGGGAATGCCCGGCCCGCTGTCCGCCACGCGCAGCACCGCCTCTTGCCCCACACGCGCGACGCTGACCGTGACGATGCCGCCGTCCCCGGCATAGCGCGTGGCATTGTCCACCAGATTGACGATCATCTCCCGCAGCATGGTGCCGTCGCCGGTTACCGGCACCGCGCCGTCCGCCTCGACGCCGATGTCGATGCCGCGCGCCAGCGCGCCATCGGCGAATTCGGCGGTGACGAGCCGCGCGGCGGCGGCGAGGTCGATGCTTTCGCTGCGCGGGCGGCGGCTGCCCGGCTCGGCGCGGGCGAGGGTGAGCAATTGCGCCGCGAGGCGCGCCAATTGCCGGGCGCTGGCCTGGAGCGCCTTGAGCGCTTCCGTGCGCTCGCCGGGATCGTTCTCGCGCAGGGCGTAGCTCGCCTGGGTGCTGAGCAGGGCGAGCGGCGTGCGCAATTGATGGGCCGCATTGGCGACGAAGCGGCGCTGCGCCGCCATCTGCTTCTGCACCCGGTCCATATATTGGTTGAGGGCGCCGACCAGCGGGCGCAGCTCGGTCTGCACGGCCTCGGCGGAGAATGGCGCCAGATCCTCCCGGGAACGGCGCAGAACCGCATCGCGCAGGCGCAGCAGCGGCGTCAGACCGCGATTGAGCCCGATCAGCGCCAGGATCGCCGCCGCCACCAGCAGCAGCACCTGCTGGCCGAAGCCGCCGATCCACAATTGCCGCACCATGTCGCCATGACCGGCGCGCGTGACCCCGACCATGACCCGGATCGGCCCCTCCGCGCCCGCGCCCACCAGGGGATGCAGCATCATCACGAGGTCCAGCGGCTGGTCGCGGTACGCGCCCGCATAGAACAGCGGCTCGAAATCCGTGGGCATGCGCGGCGGCAGGGGCAAGTCGGGATAGCCGGTGAGCAGGCGGCCGGTGGCGGTCTCCACGCGGTAATAGACCCGGTCCTGGTGGCCGGTGGCGAACATTTCCAGCGCCACGGGCGGCACGATGGCCTCGATCACCCCGCGATCGGCGCGGCTCGGCTCGGCGATGGCGCGGGCGGAGGCGGTGAGCATGCGGCGGGTGACGAGGTCGGCGGTTGAGACCGCATGGCCGTAGCTCGTCCACACATTCACGGCCACCACGCCCGCCAGGGGCAGGACCAGCCATGCGAGCAATTGCAGCCGGAGGCTTCTAATCCTCATGACGCAGAAGATAGCCGAGGCCGCGCAGCGTGACGATACGCACGTTGGAGCCCTCCAGCTTCTTGCGCACCCGGTGGACATAGATCTCGATGGCGCTCGGGTCGGCCTCGTCCTCGAAGCCGAACACGCTCTGCGAAAGCTGCGCCTTGCTCACCGTGCGCCCGCTCTTCAGCAGCAGATGTTCCAGCACCGCATATTCGCGCGGCGTCAGCGCCAGCTCGCCGTCGCGCAGGGCGAACAGGCGGGTGCGCGAATCGAACGACAGGTCGCCGAACACCACCACCGGGTCGGCCTGCCGGTGGACCCGCCGCAGCTGGGCGCGGATGCGCGCCTCCAGCTCGGCGATCTCGAAGGGCTTGGCGAGATAATCGTCCGCCCCCTCGTCGAGCCCGGCCACCCGCCCGTCGAGGCTGGCATTGGCGGTGAGGATGATGACCGGAAGCGTGCTGCCGCGCCGGCGCAGACGCCGCAGCACCTGGAGCCCGTCGAGGCCGGGCAGCGACAGGTCCAGGATCACCAGGGCATATTCGGCGACCTCCAGCGCATGCTCGGCATCGAGGCCGTCATGCACCACGTCCACGGCATACGTGGATTGGCGCAGGCTCTTGGCGAGCCAGGCGGCGAGTTCCCGATTGTCCTCCACCAGCAGCAGCCGCATGCGCATTCTCCCGCCGCGCACATGGCAGCGGCCGAAGCGAGGGTCAATGCGCGCGGGCCGGCAACGGACAAAATTCGCGCCGCAGCATGCCGCCCGTCAGGACGCGGCGTCCGCCGGCGCGGGTGCATCGAAGGCCGCGACGGCGCACGCCAGCAGCCGCGCCATGCGCGCGCCCCACGCCGCCTGCCCCGCCGCATCGCCGATCAGATCCTGGCGGATCTCCACCGCCACATGGGGCAGGCCGCGCCGCTCGCCATGCACCGGGATCGTATAATCCGACGCATCGCTCACCGAATACGGCTCATTGTCGCCGACCACGAGATCCCCCTCGCCTTGCAGCGCGGCGAACAAAGCGCGCGCGAGGCGCGGATCGCGATTGTAGAGCACGCCCGCATGCCAGGGCCGCGAAATGCCGAGATAGACCGGCGTGAAGCTGTGCATGGCGATCAGGACGGTCGGGCGGCCGGCGGCCTGTCGCGCGTCCAGCTCGGCTTCGATCCGGTCGTGATAGGGACGGAAGATCTCCCGCTCCCGCTGCGCGACCTCTTCGGCACCAAGGCCGATGTTGCCCGCAATCTCGGTGGCTTCGCTGATCGCCGGGATGGACGTCGGCGTTCCCGGCTGGCGGTTGCAATCGATGATGAGGCGCGAATATTCCTGCTGGATCAGCGTCGCGTCCAGCGCCTCGGCCAGATGCCGGCAGACGCCCGCGATGCCGATGTCGATGGCGATATGGCGCGCAAAGTCGGCCTCCGCGAGCCCGAGCCGACCGCGCGCGCGCGGCATGCGGTTTCCGGCGTGGTCCGCGACGATGAGGAACCGCGAGGGGGCCTGCGCGTTATAAATGCTGACGGGCGACGGCTCGTCGGCGGCCAGGAGCGTGTGCGCCATCTTTTTTCCGGGTTCTGCTGGTGGCTAACAAAGAGAAGCGGACGGGCTCCCCAGGTCCTTTCGCCCAGCTATAGACTATTGTCGGGCACATCGTCAGCTCTGCGCGGGCATTTTCAATCCACATGCAGCGCCTGCCCGATATTTGATCAGTCATTTTCCTGCCGGCGGCGACAAACATCGAACATCCGCGCAGGATAATGCTAGTCTTGCCCGGCAACACGGGGTGACGGACAGGCAGGCGCGGCCGCGCGCCTGGGTTTTTGCGCGCGCAAGCGAGGCGCGGCGATATCCCGCCGACACGACATCCCAGACGACGACATCCCGGACGACGACATCCCGGACGACCATCCCAGACGACGACACCGCGGGACACGACGACATCGCAGACCACGACGATTTCGCAGAACACGATTTCGCAGAACACGACGACATCGCGGACCGCATTCCACTTTGCATTTCAACTTGCCGGCGCGCCGGGCAGCGACCCTCACGGACCTGCGCGCGCCGGCGCCGGAGATTTTCGATGAAGATTCATGCCGGCTACCGGATCGCCTATGACTGCCCCCAGCCGACCCCGATGATCCTGACGCTGAGCGTGCATCCCTCGCGGGTCGGCGACCTGCTGAACCCCGACCGGGTGATGTTCGATCCGCCGATCCCGGCCAATACCTATCACGACAGCTTCGGCAATTTCTGCCACGTGATCAACGCCCCGGTCGGCCGGCTCACCATGTTCACCGACTTCACGATCATGGACGGGGGGCAGGCCGATCTGTACGCCCCGCACGCCCGCCAGCATGCCCTCTCCGAGCTGCCGGTGGATGTGCTGCTCTATCTGCTCGGCAGCCGCTATTGCGAGACCGACCGCTTGTCCGACATCGCCTGGTCGCTGTTCGGGCAGGTGCCGAAGGGCTGGCCGCTGGTCACCGCCATCTGCGATTTCGTGCACCAGCGCATCACCTTCGGCTATGCCCACGCGCGCTCGACCAAGACCGCGTTCGAGGCCTATAACGAGCAATGCGGCGTGTGCCGCGATTTCGCCCATCTCGCCGTCGCCCTATGCCGCTGCATGAACGTGCCGGCGCGCTATTGCACCGGCTATCTCGGCGATATCGGCGTGCCCTATGACGGCTCGGCGATGGATTTCAGCGCCTGGTTCGAGGTCTATCTCGGCGATCGCTGGTACACGTTCGATGCCCGGCACAACAAGCCGCGCGTCGGCCGTATCCTGATGGCGCGCGGGCGCGACGCCACCGACGTCGCCATCGTGTCCTCGTTCGGCCCCTGCACGCTGGCGAACTTCCAGGTCATCACCGACGAGGTCGCCTGAGGACATGCGCGGCGGCGGGCCGCCCGTGGGCGGACCCGCCGTTAAGCCGGCTCAGAGCGAGCGGGCGCCGGTGAGGATCTCGCGCTTGCCGGCATGGTTGGCGGGGCCGACGATGCCCTCGGTCTCCATGCGCTCCATGAGGCTCGCCGCCTTGTTGTAGCCCACCTGGAGCCGGCGCTGGATATAGGAGGTGGACGCCTTGCGGTCGCGCAGCACGATGGCCACCGCCTGTTCATAGAGGTCGCCCGCCGCCTCGCCGAGCGCGCCCTTGTCGAACACGGCATCGTCGCCGTCCCCCACGCCCTCGCCTTCATCCTCGCTGGTGACGGCATCGAGATATTCCGGCCCGCCCTGGGCTTTCAGGTGGGCCACCACCTTTTCCACTTCGCCGTCGGAGACGAATGGCCCGTGCACGCGGGTGATGCGCCCGCCGCTCGCCATATAGAGCATGTCGCCCTGGCCCAGCAGCTGCTCGGCGCCCATCTCGCCGAGAATGGTGCGGCTGTCGATCTTGCTCGTCACCTGGAACGAGATGCGGGTCGGGAAATTCGCCTTGATGGTGCCGGTGATGACATCCACCGAGGGGCGCTGGGTCGCCATCACGAGATGGATGCCGGCGGCGCGCGCCATCTGGGCGAGGCGCTGGATCGCCCCCTCGATCTCCTTGCCGGCGGTCAGCATCAGGTCCGCCATCTCGTCGACGATGATGACGATGAACGGCAAAGCGGTGAGGTCCATGTCCTGTTCCTCGAACAGGGCCTCCCCGGTCTCCTTGTCGAAGCCCACCTGGACCTGGCGCTTGATGATCTCGCCCTTGGCCCGCGCTTCCGCCATGCGGGCGTTGAAGCCGTCGATGTTGCGCACGCCGAGGCGCGACATCTTGCGATAGCGATCCTCCATCTCGCGCACCGCCCATTTGAGCGCGATGATCGCCTTCTTCGGGTCCGTCACCACCGGCGTCAGCAGGTGGGGAATGCCCTCATAGACGGACAGCTCCAGCATCTTCGGGTCGATCATGATCAGCCGGCAGGCCTGGGGCGAATGCCGGTAGAGCAGCGACAGGATCATGGTGTTGATGGCGACCGACTTGCCCGAACCCGTGGTGCCCGCCACCAGCAGGTGCGGCATGCGGGCGAGATCGACGATCACCGGCGCGCCGCCGATGGTCTTGCCAAGCGCGATGGCGAGCTTCGCATGCGCCTCGTCGAGATGCGGGCCCTCCAGCAATTCGCGCAGCCACACGGTGCCGCGGCGCCGGTTCGGCAGCTCGATGCCGATGACATTGCGCCCCTCCACCACCGCCACGCGCACCGAAACCGCGCTCATGGACCGCGCGATATCGGCCGCGAGGCCGATCACCCGGCTGGACTTGGTGCCCGGGGCGGGCTCGAACTCATACAGCGTGACCACCGGGCCGGGATTGGCGTCGATGACTTCGCCGCGCACGCCGAAATCCCGCAGCGTCTGCTGGAGGATGGCCGAGCTCTGGTCGAGGAATTCTTCCGAAAGCTCGAAATCCGGCTCCTCCACCGGCGGTTCGCGCAGCAGCGCGAGCGCGGGCAGCTCATAGGCGCCGTCCTCCTCTGCGGCTTCCACCGCGCGGGACGGCGCGGCGGGCGACGGCGCGGGCGCAACCGGCGCGGCGGGGACGATGGGCGAGGGCGCCGGCGGCATCCCGGTCTCGGGGCGGAAGTTCAGCCCCTGGAACGCCCAGTGGAACGACGCGCCGACGATGGCGGAAAGCGGCTCCAGGGGAATCGGCGCGACGGCCGGGGTCGCTGGCTCCGCGGCCGGAGCGGTCGTCGCCTCGGCGACGGCGGCGGCTTGCGCCGGGCGCGCGACGCTCGAAAGCGTCTCCGCCCGCGCATCGTCCGCCGGCTCGCCCTCCGGCGGCGCTTCGCCGGCCCGTTCGTCGCACGCCAGCGGCGCGTCCGGCAGCGGCGCGTCCGGCGGGGGTTCGTCCGGCGAGGCTTCGTCGACGGCCGCGTCGTGCGGGGCAGGCGCGGGTTGCAGATCCTGTTCCGCGGCGGCACGCGGGGTGATCCCCTCGCCAAGACGAATGAGGCGGCCGAGCTTCAGCAGCGTCTCGGGCAGCGCGCGCCCCGCAGACGGGTCGCCGAGCACCTCGGGAGCATCGGGCGAGGTGGCATCGCCCGGCGCGGGGTTCATCGCGTCGCGTGCGGTCTCCGGGGCCAGTTCCGGCTCGGCGGCGCTCGGCGCGACGGCACCCTCCGCTTCGCAGGCGGGGCCATCCGCGCGATGGTCAGCGGCGGGATCGATCGCGGCCGGCGCGTCGCACGCGGTGAGGTCGGGCACCGCGACGTCGGGCGCTTCGGCATTGGACGCTTCGGCATCGGGCGCCATGGCAGCGGCTGCGACGGCCTCCGGCGCGAGGGCCGGGCGCCGTTCCGCATCCGGCGCGGCGGCGATTTCGAGGCTTGCGCCATCGGCCGCGGTGTCTTGCCCTTCGATGGCGTCGGCCGCCCTCTCCCCGACAGGGTTTTCCTGACCGTCGCGCAGCGCGATCTCGCGCCGCTGATCCTCGGCGGCTGCGGCATCCGTCTCTTGCGCGGCGACTTCCTGCGCCGCGACTTCCTGCGGGTCGGCCGGCAGGGCCGGGAGGACGGCGGCTTCCGCCATGTCGGGCGGCGCAAGCGCCGGCGCTGCCGCGTCCGGCATCTGCGTCACAGCCACCACGAGGATTTCCACGATGGCGGCGCGCAGGGTTTCCAAGGCCACGGCCGGTTCCGCCGCATCGCTCCAGGCCATGCTGGCGGTCTGCGTCTCGGGCTCGGTTTCCTCCACCAGGAAGCGCCAAGTTGGCCCGGAAGCGGGACCGGAAGCGGGACTGGGCGCGGCGCCGCCCGGCGCATCGGCGGGGGCGGAGCCGGGCACCTCGGGCGCCACCGCATCGCGGGCGGCCGGGCGCGGCTGCACGGGAGGCGCGGAGGTCACCTTCGGCGATTCGCCGAGGCCGTGGCGGGTCCGCAGGAAATGGTCCGGCGTCCGGGTGAAGCGGGTGTTTTCGTCCAGCGTGAAGGGGCGCAGCCAGCTCGGCACCAGTTCGAGCGCGACCCAGGGCGAAAAGGCGGCCTCGCGGGCCTCCTTGGGCAGCAGCGGACGGCCCGCCGGCAGCGCGCCGCCGGCCTGCGCGGCGTTGAAAAAGGACGGCTCGTAGGTTCTGGGAGGGCGGTTTGAAGAAGGCATGATCTTCCATGACCCGGAGGGCCGGCCGAGCCGGCCGCGTTGTCTCCAGGGATACGGAGTGCGGCGTTAACAGGAGGTTTTGGGAGGCCGCTTCGCCCACAGCCGCAAGAGCGGGAAAGCCGAATTTGTTTGGCGGCGCACAAAAGCGAATTTTGCGGCCGCACATCGATGCAACGACTATTTTCGGTCGCATCCAACTTATTAACCATAAGCTTTTCGCGTGCCGTGTTGAAAAACAACGGGGTTGGGGATAGCGTCCTTTTCGACGTCTTTTGCTCGGCTTTTCTTTTCCGTCCGGATATCGCCTCATGAGACGCGTGCCCGTTACCGCCATCCCCATTCCCCGTCTCGCCGCCCCGGCGAGCGCAGCTCTCGCCGCTCCCGCCATGGCCGAACGCTTGGGCCGGGCGCCGTGCGCCGGACGGGTGGCGCCGGCCGCCTGCGCATCACCCCACCCGCGATCCTGACCGCCCTCCCGCGGGCGCCGGCGCGCCCGGCCGATCTCCTCCTCGCAATCCACGATCTCAGAGGTCCCCACGTGACTGACATACGCAAGGAAACCGACAGCCTCGGTGAAGTCGATGTCCCGGCGGACAAGCTGTGGGGCGCCCAGACCCAGCGCTCGCTCGAGCATTTCAGCATCGGCACGGACCTGATGCCGCGCGAGATGATCACCGCCTATGCGCTTCTCAAGAAGGCGGCGGCGCGGGCGAACCATGCGGGCGGGCGCCTGCCGGAAGAGCCCTACAAGCTGATCGTGCAGGTGTGCGACGAGCTGCTCGCCGGCCAGCACCAGGACATGTTCCCGCTGCACGTGTGGATGACCGGCAGCGGCACCCAGTTCAACATGAACGTCAACGAGGTGATCTCCAACCGCTGCTGCCAGCTCGCGGGCACGCCGCTCGCCAGCAAGGCGCCGGTGCATCCGAACGACCATGTGAACATGTCGCAGTCGTCGAACGACAGCTTCCCCTCAGCCATGCACATCGCGGTCGGCGTGAACGCGACGCAGCGCCTCATCCCGGCGGTGCAGGCGCTGCACGACGCGATCGCGGCCAAGGCCGAGGAATGGGCCGATATCGTCAAGATCGGCCGCACCCACATGCAGGATGCGACCCCGCTCACCCTCGGCCAGGAATGGTCCGGCTATGCCGGCATGCTGGCGGACGATATCGAGCGCCTTCAGGACGCGTTGAAGGGCGTCTATCGCCTCGCGCTCGGCGGTACGGCGGTGGGCACCGGCATCAATGCCGCACCGGGATTTGCCGAGGCGGTGGCGGACGAGATCGCGGCCCTCACCGGCCTGCCCTATGTCACCGCCCCCAACAAGTTCACGGTCCAGGGCGCCCATGACGCCCTGGTGCAATTCTCCGGCACGCTGCGCACGCTCGCCGCCTCGCTCTACAAGATCGGCAACGACATCCGCCTCATGTCGTGCGGCCCGCGCGCGGGCTTTGCCGAGCTGATCATCCCGGAGAACGAGCCCGGCTCCTCCATCATGCCCGGCAAGGTGAACCCCACCCAGGCCGAGGCGCTCACCATGATCGCCGTGCAGATGATGGGCAACGACGTGAGCGTCGGCTTCGGCGGCGCCAGCGGCTATCTGGAGATGAACGTCTACAAGCCGCTGATCATCTTCAACATCGCCCATTCCATCACCATCGCGTCCGACGGCTGCACCAATTTCCGCAAGTTCCTGGTGGAGGGCACCAAGCCCAACCGCAGGAAGATCCAGGAATATGTGGACCGCTCGCTGATGCTGGTGACCGCGCTCGCCCCGGTCATCGGCTACGATAGGGCCTCCAAGATCGCCCACCATGCCATGGACAACGACCTCACCTTGAAGGAAGCCGCGCTGGCGCTCGAATTCGTCACCGAGGAGGAATTCCTGCGCGTGGTGGACCCGGCCAAGATGGTGAAGCCCTATGTCGCGAAGGAGGACGGCAACTAGGCCGTCCCCGCGCGGTGCGGCCTGGATTTCCCCGCCGCGCCGCGCCCCCGCTTTCGAGACCGCGCAACAAGATCATACCCTTCCGGAGGTTCCGCCATGTCCGCGCCGAGCGACCAGACCACCCCGAAAGGGGCCGCGCTGCTTCACGATCCGATCCTCAACCGCGGCAGCGCCTTCCCGGTGGAGGACCGCGCCCGGCTCGGCCTGGAAGGCTTCCTGCCGCCGGTGGCGGACACGCTGGAAACCCAGGTCTCCCGCGTCCACCTGCAATTGACGCAGCTCGACAACGATCTCCAGAAATACCTGTTGCTGAGCGACCTCCAGGCGCGCAACGAAACGCTGTTCTATGCGGTGCTCATGTCCGACCCGGCGGTGTTCATGCCGCTGGTCTACACCCCGACCGTGGGCGAGGCGTGCCAGAAGTTCGACCATGTGCTGCGCGCCACGCGCGGCATGTATCTGCCCATCACCCTCAAGGGCCGCCTGAAGGAGGTGCTCTCCCGCTGGTCGCAGAAGGACGTGCGCTTCATCGTCGTGACCGACGGCGAGCGCATCCTCGGGCTCGGCGACCTCGGCGTGGGCGGCATGGGCATCCCGGTCGGCAAGCTCTCGCTCTATACGGTGTGCGCCGGCGTGCCGCCGGAGCTGACCTTGCCGATCACGCTCGACGTCGGCACCAACAATGCGGCGCTGCTGGAGGACCCGCTCTATCTCGGCCTGCGGCAGAACCGCGTGCGCGGGGCGGAATACGACGCCTTCATCGACGAATTCGTCACCGCCGTGACCGAGCTTTACCCGCGCTGCTGCCTGCAATGGGAAGACTTCGCCAATATCAACGCGGTGCCGATCCTGGAACGCTACCGGGACAAGATCTGCACCTATAATGACGACATCCAGGGCACGGCGGCGGTGGCGGTCGCGGGCATCTACGGCGCGCTGCGCATCTCCAAGCAGAAGCTGACCGACCAGACCTTCCTCTTTCTCGGCGGCGGTTCGGCGGCCACCGGCATCGCCGAACTCATCAGCCAGGCCATGGTGCTGGAGGGCGCGACGATCGAGGAGGCGCGGGCGCGCAACTGGCTGTTCGACGTCAACGGCCTGATGGTCAATTCCCGCACCGACATCGCCGGCTTCCAGAAGCCCTTCACCCACGACCATGCGCCGGTGAATTCGTTCGTCGAGGCGATCGAGGCGATCCGCCCGACCGGCATCGTTGGGGTGAGCACCGTGCCGAAGCTGTTCAACCAGGCCGTCATCCAGGCCATGTCGAAGATCAACGCGCGGCCGATCATCTTCCCCTATTCCAATCCCACGTCGCGCTCGGAATGCACGGCGGAGGAGGCCTATCGCTGGTCGGAGGGGCAGGCGATCTTCGCCAGCGGCAGTCCGTTCCCGCCGGTGGAACTGGCCGGGCGCACCTTCGTGCCGGGCCAGGGCAACAATGTCTATATCTTCCCCGCCATGGGCATGGCGGTGCTCGCCACGCAGGCCCGCCGCGTCACCGAGGCCATGTTCATCGTCGCCGCCAAGGCGGTGGCCGAGCAGGTGACCGACGCAGACCTGGACAAGGGCCTGATCTATCCGCCGCAGAGCGACATCCGCAAAGCCTCGCTGCACGTGGCGGTGCGGATCGCGGAATATGTCTTCGACAACGGCCTCGCCCAGGTTCAGCGCCCGGCCGACATCGCGGCGCACATTGCCGCGCTCGCCTATCTCCCCGCCTATCCCGCGGTCTGAGGCGCCATGATCCCACCAGCTCCGGCGTCATCCCCCGATGACGCCTTCGCGCTCGTCTGCGCCGCCGCGAAAATCCTCTACGCCAACGGGCAGACCACGGAACGGACGATCCAGAACGCGGAGCGGCTCGCCCGCGCGCTCGGCCTGTCCGTCACCGTCTTTCCCACCTGGGGCGAGCTGGTGATCCGCATGGAGGCGCCCGCCGCCTCCGGCATCTCGCGGGTGGAGGCCATCGCCGCCGCGCCCGCGGGGGTCGACATGAACAAGGTGACGCTGACCCTCGGCGTGATCGACCAGGTCTGCGACGGCGGCCTGGACGCGGCCGGCGCCCGTGCCGCGCTGGAGGCCATCGCCCGCCTGCCTCCGGTCTCGGCCCTGCGCTTCGTCGCGCTCGCGGCCATCGGCGCGGCGGCGCTCTCGGTCATCTTCGGCGCGGCCGACCTCACCACCCTTGCGCTGGTGGCGCTCAGCGCCGGCTCGGGCGCCGCCCTGCGGCGCGGGCTCGCCCATGTGGCGAAGAATTTCCTGGCCCAGCCCCTGTGCGCCGCCCTGCTCGCCGGCCTCATCGCCGCGGCCGCTTCGCACCTCCTGCCGGGCGCCAATCTCTATCTGGTCGCGCTCTGCCCCTGCATGGTGCTGGTGCCCGGCCCGCACCTTCTGAACGGTGCGCTGGATCTCGCCCATATGCGCATCGGCCTCGGCGGCGCACGCTTCGGATTCGCCGGCCTGATCATCCTGCTGATTTCCGTGGGGCTGATCGCGGGCCTCTCCCTCGGCGTCGCGGGCCTGCCCGCGCCGGGACCCTCGGCGCCGGTTCCCCTGGCCTATGACGTGATCGCCGCCGGCATCGCCGTTTCCGCCTTCGGCACGTTCTTTTCCATGCCCTGGCGCACCCTGCCCATCCCCATCGCCATCGGCATGACCGCCCATGCCAGCCGCTGGCTGGCGATCGCCGATGGCGCGGGGCTGGCGGGCGGGGCGCTGGTGGCGTGCCTGATCGCCGCCACCCTGGTGACGCCGATCGCGAATCGCCTGCACCTGCCGTTCGCCGCCTTCGCCTTCGCCTCGGTGGTCTCGCTCATTCCCGGCGTGTTCCTGTTCCGCATGGCGGCGGGCATGGTCGCCCTGCTCGATGCCGGCCCCGCGGCCGCGCCCGCCCTGCTGCTCCCGCCGATCCAGGACGGCACCACGGCGGCGGCGATCCTGCTGGCCATGGCGTTCGGCGTGATCCTGCCGAAAATGCTGCTGGAACGGTTGTTTCCCACCTGGGCCGGCCTGTCGGACAAGAACGGCTAGGCTGGCGCCGACGCGAATCGGTTTCCCCGTCGCTGCGACACCGCTTCAGCGGCGGGCCGCCCGGGCGACGCCGGCCTTAATGGCCGCCGGCTTATCCTTCGCAGGTGGAGATTTGGGGGCGGCGGGTTTGGGGGCGGCGGGTTTGGATCGAGCGGCCCTGGCTGGCGTGTCGTCCACCGGCGTCTCCGGCGCCGGCAGGCGCTGGGATTTCGCCGGGGCGGGCGAGGTTTGGGAAAAGCTGCCGTCGAGCACCGCGAGGGCGACCTTCGCGGCCTCCTGGATATGAAGCCGGCACGCCTTCTCCGCCGCATCCCCGTCGCCGGCGGCGATGGCATCGTAGATGTCGCGGATTTCCACCATGCTGCGGGCCAGCCGGCCGGGCTGGGTCATGGAGGTGAAGCGCAGCAGGGTGATGCGATTGTGCAGGCTGGTGAGCATCTGCGTCACGAACACATTGTCGGCGCCGCCCATCAGCACCTTGTAGAACTGGGTCTTGGCCTCGATGAGCGCCAATTGCTCGTTGCTCTTGATCGCCTTGACCAGCGCCTTCACGGTCTTGTCCAGCTCCTTCACCGCCTGCGGATCTTTGCGCTCGGCGAACTGGCGGCCGGCATAGCCTTCCAGCAGGGCGCGGATCTCATAGAGCTGGCGCGCCTCCTGCGCCGAAATGCTGCTGACGATGGGCCCGCGGTGGGGAATGGTCTGCACCAGCCCCTCCGCCTCGAGCTGGCGCAGCGCCTCGCGAATGGAGGTGCGCCCGACGCCGATGAGTTCGCACAGCTCGCGCTCGACCAGCCTCTGGCCGGGTTTGAACAGGCCCTTCGCGATGGCGGCGCGCAGCTTCTCCTCCACCATGAGGCGCAATGTTGCCGCTTGGCGTGTGATGTGTAGATCCTGATTATCCATCGCCCGGCCTGACAAAACGTGCGGTCCCGTTTTGACATAACAGGCATGGCCTTCAAACCGCTGTCAATCGCACCGTAATAGATTGTCTGATTGACTGACAGGTCTGGCCTGGATAATTTTTCCGCATCGGCGACCCGCGGCGGCACCAAAGCCGGCGACCAAGCCAGACCAAAATGCCGGGGCAGCCCCTTTCTGGAAACACTCATCGAGGAAGCCATGCGTATTCGCGCCGCCGTCCTGCGCGCCTCGCCCGTCGAGCGCCCCTATGCCGTCAACAAGCCGCTGAGCATCGAGACCATCGAGCTGGACCCGCCCGGCGCCGACGAAGTGCTGGTGAAGATCGCCGCCGCCGGCCTGTGCCATTCCGACCTTTCCGTGATCAACGGCGATCGCCTGCGGCCGACCCCCATGGTGATCGGCCATGAATGCGCGGGCGTGGTCGAGGAGGTGGGCGCGGGCGTCAGCGACCTCAAGCGCGGCGACAAGGTGGTGATGAGCTTCCTGCCCACCTGCGGCCATTGCCTGCCGTGCATGGAGGGGCGCGCCCAATTGTGCGAGCCGGGCCACGCCGCCAACGGGCGCGGCACGCTGCTGTCCGGCGCGCGGCGATTCCATTGCGACGACGGCGCGCAGCCCTATCACCACAGCGGCGTTTCCGCGTTCGCGGACTATGCCGTGGTCTCGCGGCGCTCGGTGGTGAAGATCGATTCGGACATCTCGCTCGTGGAAGCGGCGCTGTTCGGCTGCGCGGTGATGACCGGGGTGGGCACCGTGGTGAACACCTGCAAGGTGCGGCCCGGCGACAGCGTCGCCGTGGTGGGCCTCGGCGGCGTCGGCCTGTCCTCGATTCTCGGGGCCGCGGCGTGCGGGGCGACCCGCATCGTCGCCATCGATCTGGCCCAGGACAAGCTGGACCTCGCCTTGCAGCTCGGCGCCACCGACGCCTTCCTCGCCACCGATCCGGACATCGTGGAGCAGGTGAAGGCGGCCACCAAGGGCGGCGTCGACCACGCCATAGAGATGGCCGGTTCGGTGCGCGCGTTCGACCTCGCCTACAAGATCACGCGGCGCGGCGGCAAGACGGCGACGGCGGGGCTCGCCAATCCCAATTCCCAGATCACCTTGCCGCCGGTGAACCTGGTGGGCGAGGAACGCACGATCCACGGCAGCTACATGGGCAGCTGCGTGCCGTCGCGCGACATTCCCCGCTTCATCGCCCTCTATGAACGCGGCAAGCTGCCGGTCAATCGCCTGCTCTCCGGCACCGGCCCGCTGGAGGAGATCAACGCGGCGTTCGACCTGCTGGACCAGGGCAAGGTGGTGCGACACGTGATCACCTTCTGAACGGCGATCCGGCCGGCAAAGCCCCCCGCGGGCAAAGCCCCCCTCGGCAACCCGAGTGCCGGCGTGCCGAACCCAGGCTGCCTGGACCCGCGCGGGCCGAACGTGCGCGCGGCGCCGGGACACGCCCGGGCGCCGACGGCCGCGCGTCCGCGTTCCTTTTGGAAAATCACCACCAGCATCAACGGTTTCCACGGCGCGCCGGGCGCTGCCGGCCGGCCGCGCCGGAAACCGGTTTTGTTATATTGACGGATTGTCTGATAGCAGGCAATCTTCCCACAAGGTCAGCGAAAAGCTGCGGGTTTCTTGGAGGAGACGTTCATGATTGCAAAGGCCGCCATGGCTGCGCTCAGCGCTGCCGTACTCGCGATTACCCCGGCATCCGCCGTTGAAAAACCCAAGGAACTGGTGATCGGGATCACCACCTTCCTGTCGGGCCCGGCGTCGGTCTTCGGCGTTCCGGGTAAGAACGCGGCCGACATGCTGATCGCCGATCTCAACGCCAAGGGCGGCATCCTGGGCGTGCCCGTGCGGGCGATCGTCATCGACGAAGGCGCCGGCGCCAACCAGCTCATGTCGGAATATCGCCGCGTGGTGCTGAACGAGGGCGCGCAGGTGATGCTGGCCTCCGTGTCCAGCGCCAATTGCCTCGCCCTGAGCCCGGTGGCGGAAGACCTGGAAGTCCCGAACATCCTCTGGGATTGCAGCTCGCCCCGCATCTTCGAGGACAATAAATACAAATATTCCGTGCGCACCCAGGCGCATACCGGCGCCGAAATGCTGGCGGCGGCCCTGTATCTCGTGAAGAACAAGCCGAACTTCAAGACCATCGCCGGCGTGAACCAGGATTACGCCGCCGGGCGCGACCAGTGGGGCCTGTTCCTCGTCGCGCTCAAGGCGCTCAAGCCGGATATCCAGGTGGTGGCGGAGCTGTTCCCGAAGTTCGGCGCCCCGGATTATTCCACCGAGATTTCCCGCCTCCAGGCGCTGAAGCCGGACGTGGTGGTGAATACCTCGTGGGGCGGTGACCTCGACACCTTCGTCCAGCAGGCGGCGGCGCGCGGCTTCATGACCCAGAGCACCTTCGTTCTGCCGCTCGGCGAAAGCTCGCTGGAGCGCCTCGGCGACGCGGTGCCCCCCGGCGTCATCATCGGCGGACGCGGCGATCATTACTTCCTGCATCCCAAGCATCTCAAGGACGCGGCATTCCAGGACTTCGTGAAGCGCTATCACGACAAGACCGGCGCCTATCCCATCTATCCCGTGTTCCACATGGCGCAGGCCATCGCCGCGCTTCAGGACGCCTATGCGAAGGCCGCCAAGGACAACAACGGCCAGTGGCCCTCGAAGGACCAGCTGCTCGCCGCCTTCCAGAAGCTGAAGTTCCACGGCCTCACCAGCGACGTGACCATCCGCGAGGATCACCAGGGCCTGGAAGACCAGCTCATCGGCACCACCATCCGCGTGCCGCAATATCCCTTCGCGGTGCTGGACAACATCTCGATCTATCCCGGCGCGCTCGTGACCACCCCCATCGGCGACAAGTCGGCGGAATGGCTGAGCAAGATCAAGCCCGCGATGGCGAACGATCCGTCCATCGAAACCTTCGCCACGGCGAAGTAAAGGGATCGGTGAGGCCGTCCGCATGTCCTTGGACATCATCCTTCTGGCCATGCTCGATGGCCTCTCCTATGGCGCCCAGGTGTTCCTGGTCGCCGTAGGGCTCTCGTTGATCTTCGGCGTCCTGCGGATCGTCAACGTGGCCCATGGGAGCTTCTATGCCATCGGCGCCTATGTGGCGGCCTCGCTTGGCATCTGGATCGCCACCGCGGGCTGGAGCCCGTGGCTCTCCTACCCCGCCATGCTGGTCGCCGCGATCCTGGTGGGCGTGGTGGTGGGCGGCCTCCTGGAGGCGACGCTGCTGCGCCGCATCTACGGCAAGGAGCAGGTGCTCCAGCTGCTGGTGACCTTCGCCGTCTTCATGATCCTGGAAGACGTGCAGAAGGTGACCTGGGGGGTGAAGCCGTATTTCGTCAATACGCCGCTGAGCCTGCTCGGCACGGTGCACGTGCTCGGCATCAATTATTCGGTCTATCAGCTCGCCGTCCTGCCGCTGGTGGCGCTGTGCGTGCTGCTGGGGCTGCGCTTCATCCTGCGCCACACCCGCATCGGCCGCATCGTCACCGCCGTGACCGAGGACCGCGAGGCCTCCATGGCCATGGGCGTGGATTCCAGCCGCGTCTATCTGTTCACCTTCATGGCCGGCGCCGCGCTCGCGGCCTTCGGCGGGGCGCTGGCCTCGGGCTCGACCTCGCTCGTGCCCGGCATGGGCTCGGGCATGATCATCCTCTCCTTCGCGGTCGCCGCCACGGCGGGCCTGGGCCAGATCGAGGGCGCGGCGGTGGCGGCGCTCATGATCGGGCTCGGGCGCTCCATCGCGGTCTATCTCGCGCCGGAATTTGACGTGCTGATGCCGTATCTGATCATGTTCGTGGTGCTCCTGTTCAAGCCGCAGGGCCTGTTCAGCACCCTCCAGACGAGGAAGGTGTGATGCGCTTCGACCTCCTGTTCGGCGCGATCGCCTTCTGCGCGGTGGCGGGCGTTCCCTTCTTCATTCCCTGGGCGACGGTGATGCTCACCATCGCGCTCGGCGTGGGCCTTGCGGTGCTCGGCGTCGTGGTCCTGCTGCGGGCGGGGCAGATCTCGTTCGGCCACGGCCTGTATTATGCCGCCGGCGCCTATACGGTCGCGTTCCTGGTGCAGGCGCGCCTGGGCCTCGACACCCTGCTGCTGCTGCCGGCGGGCGCGCTGGTGGCGAGCGGGATCGCCGTGGTGTTCGGCTTCTTCGCCGTGCGCTATCGCGACATCTTCTTCGCCATGATCAACCTCGCGGTGTCCATGGTCGCCTTCTCGCTGCTTGAGAAGCTCTATTCCATCACCGGCGGCGGCGACGGCCTCAACGTGGCGCGGCCGACGCTGGCCGGCCTCAAGCTCGGGCGGGTCTCGTTCGAATTCTGGATGTTCTACACCACGCTTGCCCTCGTCGTGGTGGTGGCGCTGGTGGTGGGGCGCTATCTCGCCTCGCCGCTCGGCAAGGGGCTGGAGGCGATCAAGTCCAACGAGACGCGGCTCGAATATCTCGGCGTCTCCAGCGGCCGCATCCTGCACATCGCCTATGCGGTCTCGGCCTGCCTCGCCGGGCTCGGCGGCGGCGTCATCGCCATCGTCACCGGCCATGTGGCGCCGGAATTCGCCTATTGGGTGCGCTCGGGCGAATTCGTCTTCATCGCCATTCTCGGCGGCGCGGGCAATGTGGTGGGCGCGTTCGCCGGCTCGATCGTCTATGAGATCGTGCGCAACTACGCCGCCGCGTTCGCCGCCGATTACTGGCAGACCATTCTCGGCGTCTCGCTCATCGCCATCATCATGTTCGCGCCCCAGGGCCTGACCCAGATGCGCTTCGGCAAGAAGAGGGGCGGCGCATGACCCAGATCGTTCTCAAGGCCGAGAATCTGCGCCTGCGCTTCGGCGGCGTGGTGGCCGCCGACGGTGCCTCGCTGACCGCCCATGCGGGCGAGCGCATCGCCATCATCGGCCCCAACGGCGCCGGCAAGACCACCTTCGTCAATATCTGCACCGGCTATCTCAAGCCGCAGTCCGGGGCGGTGATCTTCGAGGGCAAGGACATCACCAAGCTCGCCCCGCGCACCATCGCGCGCGGCGGCATCGGGCGCTCGTTCCAGCTGCCGCAGCTGTTCCTGGACAATACGGTGTTCGAGAACCTGCTGCTCGCGCTCTCCGCCCGCGAGGGCTCATGGCGGCCCTGGATGCGGCTCGACCGCCATCCCAAGGCCGACGAGATGCGCGAGATGCTGGAGGTGATCGGCCTCAGCAAGGTGGGCGAGCGGCCGGTGCGCGAATTGCCGGAGGGCATGCGCAAGCTGATCGACATCGCGCTCGCGCTCGCCCTCAAGCCGCGCCTCGTGTTCATGGACGAGCCGACCAGCGGCGTTTCCAGCCGGGAGAAATTCTCCATCATGGATACCCTGGTGCGGGCGCTGGATCACAGCGCGACCACCGCCATTTTCGTCGAGCACGACATGGACGTGGTCTCCCGCTACGCCGATCGCGTGGCGGTGTGGACCGGCGGCAAGATCGCCTTGGAAGGGACGCCGGAGCATGTGCTCAACGATCCCGACGTGCGCAAGAACGTGATCGGGGTCTGACATGCTGAAGATCGAACGGCTCTCCGCCCAGATCGAAGGCATCGAGGTGCTGCGCCATGCGGACCTCGAAATGCCCCAGGGCTCCACCATCGCCCTGATCGGCCGCAACGGCGCCGGCAAGACCAGCCTGCTGCGGTCCATCATGGGCTTCATGAAGATCACCGCCGGGCAGGTCACGCTCGACGGCAACAGCCTGGCGCAGGTGCCGCCCCATCGCCGGCCCTATCTCGGCATCGGCTATGCGCCGGAGGACCGCCGGCTCTACGGGGCCTTCACGCTGGAGCAGAACCTGCGCTTTCCCGCCGAGGTGATGCGCCTGCCCGAAACCGAGATCGCGCGCCGCCTGGAACGGGTCTATGGCGTGCTGCCCGAACTGAAGGACATGCGCGAGCGGCCCGCCGCCGGCCTCTCGGGCGGGCAAGGCAAGATGGTGGCGCTCGGCCGCGCGCTCATGGCCGGAGACCGCATCATCCTGCTGGACGAGCCGTTCCAGGGCCTCGCGCCGGTCCTGGCGATCCGCTACGGCACCGCGCTGCGGGCGCTGCGCGACGCAGACCGGGACATCACGCTGCTGATCACCGAATCCAATCCCAGCCTGCTGCGCGCCTTCGCCGACCGGATCTATGTGATCGAGCGCGGGGAGGTCTCCGCCCTCGACGCCCTGCCCGCCTCCTCGCTCGAGGACGCCGGGCTCGGCAAGCACTGACGGCGGCCCGCGCGGCCTCCCCGCACTTCACGAAACGTAAGGACAAGAGCCATGTCACTGGACGGAAAAGTCGTCATCGTCACCGGGTCGGCGAGCGGCATCGGGCGGGCGGCGGCGACGCTGTTCGTGCGCGACGGCGCGAAGGTGGTGATCGCCGACAGCAACGAGGCGGCCGCGCGCGAGACCGCCGCCGCCCTCGGTCCGAACGCCCGGGCGCTGCGCACCGACGTCAGCAAGGATGCCGATGTGCGCGCGCTCGTGGCCTTCACCCTGGAGCAGTTCGGCCGCATCGACGTGCTGGTGAACAATGCCGGCTTCGGCTTCACCGGCACCGTGGTGAGCATCGCGGAAGAAGATTGGGACCGGCTGATGTCGGTCAATCTGAAGGGCGTGTTCCTGTGCTCCAAGCACGTCATCCCGGTCATGGCCGCCCAGGGCGGCGGGGCGATCGTCAACACCGGCTCCTATACCGCCAGCGTCGGGATTGCGGATCGCGCGGCCTATGTGGCCTCCAAGGGCGGCGTGGTGGCGCTCACGCGCGCCATGGCGCTCGACCATGTGGACCAGAACATCCGCGTGAACGCGGTCGCGCCGGGCACGGTCCATTCCCCCTATTTCGACCGCATGTTCGCGCAATCCGCCGATCCCGCCGGGATGAAGAAGGCGCTCGACGACCGCGCCCCCATGCACCGCATGGGCCGGCCGGAGGAGATCGCCGAAGCCATTCTCTGGCTCGCCTCCGACAAGGCGGCGTTCGCCACCGGGTCCACCCTCACCATCGATGGCGGCACCTCCATCTGGTGATGGCGGGACCGCGCGCATTTCTTCAAGGAGCTATCCCCATGGCCGACACGCGTCCGCGTTCCGAAAAGTTTGAAAAAGGCCTCAAGACCCGCCGCGAGGTGCTGGGCGAGGACTATGTCAACCGCTCGGTCGACAATGCCACCGACTTCAACTGGCCGATGCAGGTGCTGACCACCGAATATTGCTGGGACAATATCTGGAACCGGCCCGGCCTCGACCGCCGCTCGCGCTCCATCCTGAACCTCGGCATGATCAGCGCCCTGAACCGTCCGCACGAACTGAAGCTGCACATTCGCGGCGCGCTCAACAACGGGCTGACGAAGGAAGAAATCACCGAAATCCTGCTTCAGGTGGGCGTCTATTGCGGCATCCCCGCCGCCATCGACGGGTTCCGCATCGCCAACGAGGTGCTGAAGGAGATGGGCCTTGACTGATCCGGCGACATCCAAGCCGGTGGTCGCGATGATCGGCCTCGGCATGATGGGGCTGCCCATGGCGGCGTGCCTCGTGAAGGCCGGCTTCGACACGCGCGGCGCCGATCTCTCCCCCGCCGCGCGCGACGCCTTCGCCGCCGCCGGCGGATCGGCCTTCGCCGAGGCCCGCGAGGCGGTGCGTGGCGCGGACGTGGTGATCACCATGCTGCCCGACGGCAGGATCGTGCGCGACGTGCTGGTGGGGGCGAACGCCCTGGCGGACCATCTCGCGCCCGGCACCCTCATCATCGACATGAGTTCCTCGGCGCCGCTCGGCACCGCCAAGCTTGGGGAAGAGCTGGCCGCGAAGGGCCTGCGCTTCATCGACGCTCCGGTTTCCGGCGGCGTGCGCCGGGCGGTGAGCGGCACGCTCGCCATCATGGCCGGCGGACCGCTGGAGGATGTGGAGCGCGCCCGTCCGGTTCTGGCGGCCATGGGCCAGTCGATCTTCGCCACCGGCCCGCTGGGCTCGGGCCACGCCATGAAGGCGCTGAACAATTACGTCTCCGCCGCCGGCCTCGTTGCCGCCGCCGAAGCGGTGATCGTCGCGAAGCGCTTCGGGCTGGATCCGAACGTGGTGGTGGACGTGCTCAATGCCTCCACGGGCAAGAACAATTCGACCGAAGTGAAGATGAAGCCCTTCATCATCTCGCAGACCTTCGGCTCGGGCTTCTCGCTCGCCCTGATGGCGAAAGACCTGCGCACCGCCGCCGAATTGGCGGACGCGCTGGATGTTCCCGTCCCGGTCATCCAGTCCACCGCCGACCTGTGGGACGATGCGAAGGCGAAGCTGGAGCGCGGCGCGGACCATACCGAGATCTATCGCTACCTCGCGCAGCTTTCGGCCGGCGCGACCTGATCCCTCGCCTCGGATCGAGGGCCCGCGCCGGGCCGGTGCGGGCGCCGGCCCGGCCATCCCGGGTCAGCGAGGCGCGCTCCGCCCGCCTTGCTCAGCCGTCCTGGCCGCTGAATTGCGGCGGCAGCTGGCCGGTCTTGAAGAGGATGGTGGGCTCGTCGTCGTAATCGCCCATCTCGGCATCGCCGGAGGAGGAGAATGCGACCACGCCGGCGCGGGTCTCAGCCAGCCGCTCGGCCAGCCGTTCGGCGGCGCCGGCGGACTTGCAGGAAACCGGGGCTTCGGCGATCAGGCGCTTGCCCTTGCCGGCCTTGTATCCCTGGACGATGTAAACCGTCTCGCGCGCCATGGCCTCTCCTCCTGCGCCCGCGCCCGGGGCGATCTTTCGCTGTGGCGCGAGGTGGTCACACTCGAGCCTCCACGTACAGCGCCTTGCGTGCCGATCGCGCGGGTTTCCCCATCGCGCGGCCGAACCACGGCGAGGCACGGCCCGGGCGCGGCAGGACCCGGGCACGCCGCCGGGCCGGCGGATTTTTTCGGCCCTGTTGTCGGCCGGGGTTTTCCCGCATCGTCCTTGGACGCCAACGGAGGACATGCCCCATGCCGAAGATGATTTTCGTGAACCTGCCGGTTTCCGACCTGCCGCGCGCCAATGCCTTCTACGAAGCGGTGGGCGCGCGGAAGAACCCGCAATTCTCCGACGACACCGCCACCTGCATGGTGTTCTCCGACACCATCCACGCCATGCTCCTGACCCACGACAAGTTCCGCATGTTCTGCGCCAAGCCCATCGTCGATGCGAAGACCGCCTGCGAGGTGCTGATCTGCATCTCCGCCGACAGCCGCGAGGAGGTGGATGCCATCGTCGACAAGGCGGAGTCCGCCGGCGGCACCGCCGATCCCAACCCGACGCAGGACTACGGCTTCATGTACGGCCGCAGCTTCGAGGACCCGGACGGCCACATCTGGGAAATCATGTGGATGGATATGGAAGCCGCCACCGCCGCCATGGCCGCCGACCAGCTCGTGCAGGGCTGAACCGCGCCTGCGCGGGCCTCGCCCGCATACCCGCGAAAGGATGGGCCATGTCCAAGATTTCCCCCTGCCTGTGGTTTGAGCGGGAGGCGGAGGAGGGGGCGAATTTCTACGTCTCCCTGCTGCCGGACTCGCGCATCGAGCATGTCCAGCGCAATGTGAGTGATTCGCCGGGCGGCAAGGCCGGGACCGTGCTCGTGGTGGATTTTACCCTCGCCGGCCAGCGCTTCATGGCGCTGAACGGCGGCATGCGGGTCGACTACACCCATGCGGTCTCGTTCAAGATCGATTGCGCGGACCAGGCGGAAGTGGACCACCTGTGGGATGCCCTGGCGCAGGGCGGGCGGATCGAGCGATGCGGCTGGCTGCAGGATCGCTTTGGCGTGCCCTGGCAGATCGTGCCGCGCGTGCTGCCGCAGTTGCTGGGCGATCCCGATCCCGCCAAGGCCCAGCGCGTGATGGCCGCGATGTTGGGCATGGTGAAGCTTGACATCGCCGCGCTGAAGGCCGCGCACGCGGGCACCGCCGCGTGAGCGTTTCAGGATCGGCTCAGGCGCCCTTGCGGCGCCGGCCGTTGGGGCGCGGCGGCGGCTCCTCCGCCGGCGCGCTCAGCGACCAGAGGGTTTCGAACAGCACCGTCTGGAGCCGCGCGAAATCCTCGCTCTCGATCACCAGGCCGTAATTCTCGCGCTTGGACGAGATGATGGCGACCTTGTCGTCATAGACATATTGCGTCACCGACAGGGTGATGCTTTCCGGCGCGTAGCGCAGTTCGCGCAGCTCCTGCGGCGTGGACGGCCAGATGCGCTCGGTGTCCTTGTGGCGCGAGCGCAGGACCTGGAGCTTGATGCCCTTCTTCAGCCGCTCGGCGATGTAGCTGTCCATCTCGTCCAGGCCGGGCGTCTCGATCAGCTCGTCCATGGAGAGGATGCCGCGCAGCACCTTGCTCTGGCAGGAGAGGGTTTCCCACAGCACGGTGCGCACGCCCTCCTCCCCTTCATAGAAGCGGATCTGCGGCTTGCCCTTGGCGCGATTGTAGAGCGAGCGGATCTGCGGCATCAGATCGCCCAGCACCTGCCGGCGCAGCTCCAGCCGCTGCAACATGCCGACCGGATCCTCCGCGACGATGAAGCGGCGGCCCTGCCGCTCCTCCACGCGGATCAGTTCCTCCTGCTCCAGGCGGGCGAGCACGTCATAGGCGGTCGTGCGCGCAAGGCCCGCGCGGGTCGCCACCTCCTGGACCGGCGCCTCGCCCAGTTCCACGGCCGCCATATACAGCTTGAACAGCTTGCCGGTGATGCCGATCTTGGCGAGCTTTTCCTCGATATCCATGATGCCCTATGCGATTGCCGTGCTTCACCGCACCGTACCGCAATCCGCCACGGCCGGCGCGGCGGCGGCGGCAAAATATGGCGAATTGCAGGAGGAAACGAGCCCCGCCCCGCTCAGCCCTTCAGGGCCACGGCGGTCTGCGGTGCCTCGTTGACGGTGAGGGAGAACACGTCGGGCCGGGCATAATTGCCGGCCACGTCGAAATCGAACTTGGCGCGGCCGAGTTCGTCCGTGTCCAGCTCCGCAGTCAGCAGGCATTCCTCGTCGAACACCGGTCCGGCCAGCACCTGGCCCAGCGGGCCGATGATCGCGGCCCCGCCGTGCATCACATAGGTCTCGGGATCGGCATCGATGGCGGAGCGATAATCGGCCGGAAAATCCCCGCGCTTCACCACCTGGCAGGTGGACAGCACGAAGCAGCGGCCTTCCAGCGCGATATGGCGGATGGTGGGCAACCAGGTCTCGCGGTCGTCCGCGGTGGGGGCGCAATAGAGCGAGACGCCCTTGGCATACATGGTCATGCGCAGCATGGGCATATAGTTTTCCCAGCAGATGACCGCGCCGATCTTGCCGATGGGCGTGTCGAACACCGGCAAGGTGGAGCCATCGCCAAAGCCCCAGGCGAGGCGTTCGCCGGCGGTGGGCATCAGCTTGCGATGCTTGCCCACCAGCGCGCCGTCGGGGCCGAAATACAGCACGGTGCAATACATGGTGCCAAGCTCGCGCTCCATGACGCCGATCACCACGAAGCAATTCGCCGCCGCCGCCGCCTTGCCGAGCCGCTCGGTCTCAGGTCCCGGCACGGCGATGGAGGCATCGAGATAGCGGCGGAATTCATCGCGCCCGCGCACCGTGCGCACGCCGATGGAAATGTCGAAATCCGATCCCTTGGGATAGACCGAGATGAAGGCCTCGGGGAACACCACGATCTGGCATCCCGCCGCGCCCGCCTTGGCGATCCAGTCCTCGGCCTTGGCGATCGAGGCTTCGATGTCGAAGGGCACCGCGCCCACCTGGGCGACGCCGGCTTTTACAATCATGACACGCTCCGTTTGAAAGATTGGGCGCCGCTAGACGCCGAGATAGGCGCGGCGCACCCCGGGGTCCGCCTGAAGCTCCTGCGCGCTGCCGCTCAGCACCACATGGCCGGCTTCCAGCACATAGCCGCGATGGGCGACCGACAGCGCCAGCACCGCGTTCTGCTCCACCAGCAGCACCGAGACGCCCTGCTTGTTGATGGCGCCGATGGCGGCGTGAAGCTCTTCCACCACGATGGGCGCGAGGCCGTGGCTCGGCTCGTCCAGCAGCATCAGCTTGGGATTGCCCATCAGCGCGCGGCCGATGGACACCATCTGCTGCTCGCCGCCGGACATGGAGCCGGCCATCTGGGTGCGCCGCTCGGCGAGGCGCGGGAACAAGGCGAACACCCGGTCCATGCGCGCGGCAAGATCTCGGGCGCGTCTGTCCCCATAGGCGCCCATCATGAGATTGTCGGCGGTGGACATGCGCGGGAACACATGCCGGCCTTCCGGCACATGGCCGATGCCGAGCCCGGGAATGGTGTGGGCGAGCCGCCCGAGCAGGCTCTCGCCCTCGAACACGATGCTGCCGCGCGCCTTGGCGACCAGCCCGGAGATGCTGCGCAGCAGCGTCGTCTTGCCGGCGGTGTTGGCGCCGAGCACCGCCACCGTCTCGCCGCGCGCGACATCAAGGGCGACATCCTCCAGCACGTTCGGTCCGCCATAGGAGGCGCTGAGGCCCCGGATCTCAAGCATGGGCGCCTCCTGCCGCGTTCGTGCCGCCGGTTGCCGCGCCGTGCGCTGCCCCCTGGCCGAGATAGGCCTCGATCACCACCGGATCGTTCGCCACTTCGGCCGGTGTCCCTTGCGCGATCATCCGGCCGAAATTCACCACCAGCAGGCGGTCGCACAGAGCCATGATGGCCCGCATGTGATGTTCCACCACCAGGAAGGTCAGCCCCTCGTCGCGCAGGGAGCGGATCACCGCCATCACCTCGTCCATCTCGCTCGGGGTGAGGGCCGCCATCACTTCGTCGAGCAGCAGGACCTTGGGCTCGGTGGCGAGCGCGCGGGCCATCTCCACCAGCGCCTTCTGGGGAAAGGTGAGGTCCGCGACATCGGTTTCCGCGATCGCCCCGAGGCCGAGCCGCTCTAGCACCGCGCCCGCCTTCATCCGGGCGCTCGCCAGATCATGGCGCAGCAAGGCGGCGGTCAGCACGTTTTCCAGCACGCTCATGTCGGGGAACAGCGCCGCGTTCTGGAAGGTCTTGGTCATGCCCTTGCCCGCGACCCGGTGCGGCTTGAGGCCGGAGACTTTCTCCCCGCCCAGCATCACCTGGCCCGAGGTGAGGCGCTGAAGCCCCACCAGCGAATTGAACAAGGTGGTCTTGCCGGCGCCGTTGGGGCCGATCAGCCCGACGATCTCGCCCGGCGCGAGGGTGAAGGAAATGCCGTCCACCGCCTTCAGCCCGCCGAAGGTGACGGCGATGGCCTCAGCTTCCAGCACGGGAGGGATATGCGCGTTCATCTCACTGGCCTCCCTTGGCGAGGGCCGGCGTCGTCACGGGGGCCGGCGGGCGGGGTGGCGTGCGGCTCCAGCGCTTCGGCCAATAGGCCATGAGGCCGCGCGGCTGGATGAGGATCGCGGCGATCAGGATGACCCCGAACACGAGCTGGGACAGCCCCGCCGCCTTGGAGGAGAGAAACGCGTTCGCCGTCTCCTCCAGCGGGATCAGGAACAGCGCGCCGACGATCGGCCCGGCGAGCGTGCCGAGCCCGCCGACAATGGCGATCATCGCCATGCGCACCGAGACGCCGGCCAGCGAGAAGATGGAATCCGGATCGAAGAAGAAGGTGAACTGGGCGAACACCGAACCGCACACGGCGGTGAGCGCCGCCGAGATCACGCTGGCGGTGAGCTTGACGCGGAATGTATCCACGCCCGCCACTTCCGCCGCCGCCTCGTTCTCGCGCACCGCCCGCAGCCGATAGCCGATGGCGCCGCGCGCCAAAAAGCCGAACACCAGGCACACCAGGGCCAGCAGGCCGAGGATGATCCAGTAATAAGAGGAGACCGCCCGGAACGCGAAGTTCAGCGGCTGGCTGCCCACGAACGGGATGGAGACCCCCACCGGCCCGCCCGTGAGCGAGGCCCAGGAATTGGCGATCACCCGCATCACCTCGGCGAAGGCGAGGGTGGCGAGGGCGAAATAATGCCCCTTCAGGCGGAACGTCGGCAGCGACAGCAGCGCCGCCGCCACTCCCGCCAGCGCCGCGCCCGCCACCAGCCCGAGCCAGGGCGAGATGCCGAGCCGCAGATAGAGCAGGCTTGAAGTATAGGCGCCGATCCCGAAGAACGCGGCATGGCCGAGCGAGACCTGGTTCGCGAGCCCGCCGACGATGTTCCAGGATTGGGCGAGCGCCGCGAACAGCAGCGCCATGGCGGCCACACGCAGCACATGGCCGCGCGGGTCCACATAGAACGGCAGAAGGGCCGCCGCGACGAAGAACAGGAGGAGGAGCAGCAGCCCCGGCGTGAGTTTCGCGCGCATGGCTCAGGCGCCCTTGATGAGGCCCTGCGGGCGCAGGGCGAGAACGGCGATGAAGATGACGAACAGGCACAGGTTCTGAAGCTGGATCGGGAAGAACAGGGTGGAGACCGACTGCACGATCCCCACCACCAGCCCGCCGGCCAGGGCGCCTGCGACGCTGCCCAGCCCGCCCAGCACCACGACCGTGAACATGACCACCACGAACTGGCCGCCGATGGTCGGGCTCACCGTGATGTAGGGCAGGATCACCGCCCCGCCGAACGCGGTGAGCGCGACCCCGAGGCCGAAGGCCACCCCATAGGTGAGGCGCGTATCCACCCCGGTCAGGGTCGCCGCCATGGGGTCCTGCGCCACCGCGCGGATGGCGCGCCCGGTCCAGGAGCGATCGAGGAACAGCCACAAGGCGGCGGCGAGGAACAGGGCCGCTGCGAACGCATAGAGATAGGGCGCGCCAATGAAGATGTCGCCGAGGCGGAACCCCTGCACCTGGTAAGGCACGCTGACAGAGCGGAAATCAGAACCGAACAGGATGAGCGCGGCATTCTCCAGCACGATCAGCAAGCCGACCGTGAGAAACACCTGGGCCGCCGGTGGCGCCTTCAGCACGCGGGCGATCAGCAGCCGCTGCACCAGATAGCCGATGACGAACACAACGATGAAGGAGAGCACCGAGCCCAGCAGCGGGTCGAGCCCCAGATAGCGCCAGGCGAACCAGGCCACATACATGCCGAGCATCAAAAATTCGGCCTGGGCGAAATTGACGACGCCCAGCACGCCGAACACGAGGGACAGGCCCGTGGCGATAACGCCATAGACCCCGCCCAGAAGGATGCCGTCGATCAGGGCTTGCAGCATGAAATCCACCTGAAAGGAAAGCGGGAGGGAAACGGGCGCCCCCTCCCGCGGGAGAGGGCGCGGCGGCGCGACCGCGGCTCAGGGCACCGGCTTGCCGGCCCACACCGGCTTCTGCTTCGCCGCCTTCGGGGGATAGACCGTGACCGGCTCATCGCCGCGCCACTGCACCATGATCGGGAAGGCCGAGGCATTGAGGCCGTTGGCGTCGAATTTCACGCAGCCGCCCGGCACGCCGCGCGCGAAGCCGGCGCAATAATCCAGAGTGGCGAGGGCGTCGCGGATCTTTTCCGGGTCCTTCGACTTCGCCTTCTCGATGGCCTGCACCACCGCATCCAGCGCCGCCGCATGGATCAGCGCCTCATGGGTGATGAAGGTGCCGTATTTTTCCTTGTATTTGGCGGCCAGCTCCGGGATCAGGTCGCCCGAGGCGGCCGCCACCGACAGCACGCCTTCGGCATATTCGCCGAGGCCCTTCTTGAAATCGGGAATGATGTAGCCGGCCGCGCCGCCGACCACGGGAATGTCGATCTGCTGCTGGCGCAGGGCGCGGATGATCAGCAGGCCGTCATTGAGATAGGAGACGGGAAAGGCCATCTGCGCGCCGGACGCGCGGAGCTTGTTCACCAGCGGGGAAACATCGGTGATGCCGAGGGGATAGGCCTCGTCGAGCACCACCTGGACCCCGGCCTTGGTCGCCGCCGCCCGCAGGCCCTTGGCCTGGGCGGTGCCATAGGCGGTGTCCTCGTAGAGGATGGCCACCTTCTCGATCTTCTCGCCCGCCGCCTTGGCGATCTCGGTGGCGTAATCGAACTGCGCCGCGCCGAACACCGTGCCCTTGGGCGAAACCTGGAACACGTATTTATAGCCGCGCTCGGTGATCTGGTCGGCGAAGGCGAAGGTGACGAGTGGAATGCCGGCGCGCTCGGTCACCTCGGAGGCCGCGAGCGTGGTGGAGGAGACGAAGGCGCCGATGATGGCGCTGACATTGTTCTGGGAGATCAGGCGCTGGGTCGCGGCGGCCGCCGTCGCCGGGGTCGGCACATCCGCCGTGACGAGGGCGATCTTCGCCCCGCCCAGCGCCTTGATGCCGCCGGCCGCATTGATCATTTCGACCGCCAGCTCGGTGCCGCGCTGGGAGCCGATGCCGAACTGCGCATTGGGACCGCTCAGCGGCTGGATCACGCCGATCACCACGTCTTCCGCAGCCAGCGCGCGCTTCACCGCGGCTGTGCCGCTCATCACCAGGCCCATGAGGCCGGCCAGGACAATGCGCCGGCGGACGGTCGCTTGGAACATGATGCTCACCTCGCAGGAGAGGGTCTCTGCGGACCCGATGCCGACGAACCTAGGGCATGTCGGGATTTTTCGTCAATCTCCACGCCATTCTGAAAAAGAGGCACCGACGCACAAGAATTCGTCATTTTAGATTATAGTACTGATATTATTGTATATTTTATGCCCATAAAATGGCCATCCGCACGAGTGATGCACCCCAGAACCGGCTTAAAATCTCGTGTCGATATTTTTCGACCAGTATCTCCCGACATAAACCGCCACCCGCCTCCGCCATATCGCCCCCAACCGCCCACCTTCTTGCGCATTGTCGTTTTTTTTCGACGCGGCGATTTTTGCTGAGAAACAATGATTTGTCATGCATTCGTGCCGAGCCTCGGCGCAGATCATCGCGTCGTTCGTCGGAAAAAATTGACAACGCACGCACTTCGTTTTCATTCTATGCCCGCCTTCACAAAAAACGGGAACATGCACATGCGCGACATCTGGAGCGGGAGCCGGGCGGCAGCGATCGCCGTCGGCGCCTCCCTGGCCTTTCTCACCCCCGCCGCCGCACAGGAGACCGTGAAGATCGGCGTCGTCCTGCCGCTCAGCGGTCCGAACGCCCAGTTCGGCGTCAACAGCCGCAACGGCATCGAGATGGCGGCGGCGGCCATCAATGCGTCCGGCGGCCTCAAGGGGCTGGGCGGCGCGAAGATCGAATTGGTCTATGCCGACGTGCCGAGCCCGGCCACGGCCGCCGCCGCCACCCAGCGCCTGCTCAGCCAGGACAAGGTGGTGGGCATGCTCGGGGCGTTCGTCTCCTCGGTGACGCTCGCCGCGTCCGAGGTCACGGAGCGCGCCGGCATCCCCATGATCACCCATTCCTTCGCCGATCAGATCACCTCGCGCGGCTACAAATACATCTTCCAGGTCTCTGCCAAGGCGACCACCTATGGCCAGGCGCAATTCGACTATGCGGCGGCGCTGGCGAAGAAAGCGGGCGTTCCCATCACCAAGGTCGCCATCTTCTATGAGGACACCGCCTATGGCACCGCCCAGGCCAAGGGCCTGCGGGAAGCGGCGAACAAGGCCGGCATTCCCCTGGTGGTGGACGAGGCCTACCCCCTCGGCATCACGGATGTGGCGCCGCTGATCAACAAGCTGCGCGCGTCCGGGGCGGACATCGTCTTCCCCGTCTCCTATTTCAACGACGCGCTCCAGATCATCCGCGCCATGCGCCAGCAGAAGATCGAGATGCCCATCGTCGGCGGCGCGGCCGGATACATCATTCCCGATTTCGCCAAGGGGCTCGGCGAATATGCCGACGGGGTCTTCTCCATCGCCCCGGCCAATTACGACCTCGCCCCCGCGCTCGCCGCCAAATACAAGGAAAAGTACGGGACCTTCATGACCCACGAGGTCATCATGTATGGCGCCGCCCTCGAACACATGGCCAAGGCCATCGACACCGCCCAGTCCCGCGATCCCGACAAGATCCGCGATGCCATCGCCGCGCTGAAACTATGCGGCGAAGGCTTTGCGAAGGGCATTCCGGGCGGCTGCACCGCCTTCGATGCCACCGGCCTCTCCAGCACCGCCTATCCGATCTTCGTGGAATGGCGCGGCGCCGACCTCGCGACGGTCTATCCCTTCGAGACCGCCAAGGCCGCCGCCCGCTGGAACGGCAAGACCCTCAACTGATACCCTGCCCTCGATACCCAGCGGCCGCGACGCATCCGGGCGACGCGGCCGTCTCTCTCTGCCCGCACCCGTCCCCGTCCCGCGAGCCCGCCATGGTTTTCCACATCACCTATCCGCGCATCGTCCCGGAGCGCCGCCCGCCCGGCCACGAACCGGCGGCGCCGCGCTTCTCCCTGCGCTGGAGCGAACCCGTCGGGCTGCTGGTCAGCGATTATTTCGCGCTCCAGGGCGAGGGGCTCAGCTGGGCCGAGCAGGCGGACTTCTTCGCCCGCCTCACCGCCTCCTTCGACGTGGACGGCCCCTGCGCCCACGAGATCATGCGCACCACCGACGAGACCGGCGCTGTGAACGCCATCCTGGTCGCCTATTGGCTGGACGCGACGGCCCATGCGCGCTGGAGCACGACCGCGCCCTTCATGGCCTGGTTCCGCGATCCCGCCCGGCTTCATGGATCGCGCGGCCTGTGGCGCGAGACCATCCGCGTGCCCTACGACCGGCACGAGACCATCTATTCGGCGCCGAACTATCCCATCGGCCTTGCCCGCACGCCGGGCGCGACGCTCCAGCCCATCACCATGAACGGCTATTTCGGCGCCGCGCGCGACCGCATGCCGGTGTCCGCCATCGACACGCTGGAAAGCCCTTATGGCGAGGACATGCCGGCCCGCTGCACGCCGGCGAGCCTCGGGCGGCGGCTGCGGGTGACCTCCTCCCACAACATGATCGCGATCCGCTCCGGCCAATATTGGGAAGGCGCCGGCAACGAGCAGACCGCGGATTATCACGACAATCTCCAGCCCAAGCTGATGCGCGGCATGGGTTATCTCACGGACAATCCGGTCGAGACCGGCACCTTGTCCCTGCGGGTGATGGCCAATCTCGACCCGGAGGGGGCGCCGCGCAAGGAAACCTCGGTGCACGGTTATTTCATCTCGCTGGAGCATCTGGAGCGCTGGGCGAAATCCCACGAGACCCATCTCGACATCTATCGCCACGCCATCGCGATGAACCGCCTCTACAAGGAGAAGCGGGAGGTGGTCACCTGGCACGAGGTGTTCGCGCTGCTGGAAGGGGCGCACATGGAATATGTGAACTGCCATCCCTCCACCGGCCTCCTGCCTTATTTCGAGGCCGTGGACCTCGGCCCCGCCGGCCTCTGAGGGCGCGCCGCGCGTGGCGGGCGTATTGGGGCGGTCGCACGGTTCCTGTAGCGTGCATTCCCTACGGAGGGTGCGTCATGAGCTTGAACCGTCGATTGTTTCTTTCCGGCGCGGCGGTCGCGCCAATGGCCCTCGCCTCGCCCGCCCTCGCGGCCTCAGCGCCGGAGGCGGTGCGCGCCGGATTGAGTCAATTCGACAAGATCCCGGCCACGAAGAGCGCCCTCATCGTCTGCGAGGGAGCGGGCCAGAGCTGGCGGGACGCTCGCGATCCCCAAGCGCCGTTGTTCATCGGCAGCGCAGTGAAGACCTTCATCCTCGCCCAGGCGCTGCGCGCGGCGGAAGCCGGCCTGTTGTCCGAGACCGACCAATGGGCGGTGGATGACAAGGTGCGCTCCGCCAGCAGTCCTGTGCTTCTCAACCTGACCGGAACCACCCAGGCGCGCAGCATCCTCGAAGCCATGATCGCCCACAGCGACAATACCGCCACCGATATCGCCCTCGCCAAAGTGGGCCCCGACAAGGTGCGTGCATTGATCGCCGAAGCCGGGCTTGCGAACACCCGCATCCCCGATTCGACGCGCCGGCTGTTCTCCTACATCGCCGGCGCGCCGTTCGGCACGGATATCGGCTGGGAGGGCGTGAAGAAGCTGGAAACCGGCTGGATGCCCGGCACGCCCCGCCCGCCCGTCAATGATCGGGAAACCATGGTCAGCACCGCCGACGAACTGGTGAAATGGTATCAGACGGCGCTCACCGGCGCTTTCTTCTCAAAGCCGGAAAGCCTTACCGAATTCATGCGCATCCAGTCCATGGCCGACGCCATCGCCCAGGTGGTGCCGCCGGGCCTTGCTGCTTATGCGAAGGGCGGAAGCATCGACTGGGGGAATTTCCACTGCTTCTGCCTGCCGGGCCAGATGGTGGTGGGCGCGGCGCGCGTCACCTTCTGCTTCACGGTCAACTGGACCGGGCCGGACGACAGCGTCGCGGCGGTGTTCCCGCCGTTCCGCGACGCTGTGGCGGCGATCCTGAAGGGGGCGGCGGACGCGCTGCGGGGCTGAGCGCGTCCCGCCGAAAAGCCTTGGCGGAGGCGGTTCAGCCGCCGCCGAGTTCCAGCTTCTTGTTCCACTGCAACGCCAGCAGCGTGCAGATGGCGCCGGAGAGCAGATAGGCGCCGGCCGAGATCAGGCCGAAGCTGCTGGACAGGGCGAGCGCCACCAGCGGCGCGAAGCCGGCGCCGAACAGCCAGGCGAAATCATTGGTCAAGGCCGACGCCGTATAGCGATAATTGCGCGCGAAATTGGATGCCACCGCGCCCGACGCCTGGCCGAAGGACAGGCCGAGCAGCACGAAGCCGAGCACCATGAACGCGGTTTCGCCGACCACGCCGCCGTTCAGCAATTGCGGCGCGAAACCGCTGAAAACCGCAATGGCGGCGGCCGTGGCGCCGAGCAGGTTGCGGCGCCCCACCCGGTCCGCCACGAAGCCCGAGGCGACGATCGCGCCGATGCCGAACACCGCGCCGACGATCTCGATCACCAGGAAGCGCGCCGGCCCCTCGCTTGTGAACAGATACACCCAGGAGAGCGGGAAAACCGTGACCATATGGAACAGCGCGAAGGTGGCGAGGGGGGCGAAGGCACCCACGATGATGCCGTGCTTTTCCGCCCGCACCGTTTCCGTCACCGTCGCCGGCCGAAGCTCGCCGCGCTGGAACAGCTCGGTATATTCCGGCGTCACCGCCATGCGCAGGCGGGCGAACAGCGCCACGACGTTGATCGCGAAGGCGACGAAGAAGGGATAGCGCCAGCCCCAGCTGAAAAAATCCTCCGGGGAGAGATTGGCGACGAAGAAGGCGAACAGGCCGTTGGCGACGATCAAGCCCAGGGGCGCGCCCAATTGCGGGATCATCGCATACCAGCCGCGCCGCTCGGGCGGGGCGTTCATCGCCAGCAGCGGGGCGAGGCCATCCCAGGTGCCGCCCCAGGACAGGCCCTGTCCGATGCGGCACGCCGCGAGCACGAACGCGGAGGCCGAGCCGATCTGCTCATAGCCCGGCAAAAAGGCGATGGCGACGGTGGAGGTGCCGAGCAGAAACAGGGCGATGGTGAGCTTCGCGCCGCGCCCGTGGGCCCGGTCTATGGCCATGAAGAGTGCAGTGCCGAAAGGCCGCGCAATGAACGCGAGCGCAAAAATGGCGAAGGAATAGAGGGTTCCCGTCAGGGCATCCACATAGGGAAACACCAGCTTCGGAAAGACCAGCACCGCCGCCGTTGCGTAAACGAAGAAATCGAAGAACTCAGAGGTTCGGCCGATGATGACCCCGATGGCAATCTCGCCGGGGTCCACGTCGCCATGGCCGGCATTGATCTGCCTCGCGTCCCGTTCAATCGTCGATGACGCATTCGCCATGATCTTCGCACCAATATGAAGTTGCTTTTCATACGCCAGTCCCGCCCCGCTGGGAAGCAGCCTGCCGCAGGCTTCCTTATTCCCTCGCGAGTGTGCGTTGCGGCATTGGGCAAATTGTCCAATGTCGTTCGTGTTGCAGCGCAGCTAGCGATGCACCGAGCCCACCACGTGCGTGACAGGTGCTGTATTGAGTCGCTTCCGCGTCCTCGCCTTGCTGCCGCTCATGGCCTTCCTGAGCGGGTGTAACTTTACCGTGCTGCATCCGGCGGGCGATGTGGCCTGGCAGCAGCGCGACCTGGTCATCATCTCCACCGTGCTGATGCTCGTCATCATCATTCCGGTGATGGCCCTCACCGTGCTGTTCGCCTGGCGCTACCGCCAGTCCAATACCGAGGCGCGGTACGAGCCGGAATGGCATCATTCCACGCACCTAGAACTGGTGATCTGGGCGGCGCCGCTGCTCATCATCATCTGCCTCGGCGCGCTCACCTGGATGGGAACGCATCTTCTCGACCCCTACCGGCCCATCGAGCGCATCGCCGAGGACCGGCCGGTGCCTGCGAACGCGCAAGCGCTCGAGGTGGAAGTGGTGGCGCTCGACTGGAAGTGGCTGTTCATCTATCCGCAATACGGCATCGCGACGGTGAACGAGCTGGCGGCGCCGGTGGATCGCCCGATCTCCTTCCGCATCACCGCTTCCTCGGTGATGAACTCCTTCTATATCCCCGCGCTGGCCGGGCAGATTTATGCCATGCCGGGCATGCAGACGAAGCTGCACGCGGTGATCAACGAGGCCGGGTCCTATCGCGGCTTTTCCGCCAATTACAGCGGCGCCGGCTTCTCCGGCATGCATTTCCGCTTCCTTGGCCAATCTCCGGCCGATTTCGACGCCTGGGTGACGAGCGCCAAGGCCGCCGGCGGCGATCTGACGCGCGCGGCCTATCTGGAGCTCGAAAAGCCGAGCCAGAACGTGCCCGTGACCCGCTTCGCTGAGGTCGATCCGGCCCTGTTCAAGGCCATCCTCAATCTGTGCGTCGAGCCCGGCAAGATGTGCATGAGCGACATGATGGCCCTCGATGCCAAGGGCGGGCTCGGCATGGCCGGCGTCAACAACGTGCTGCCGCTCACTTATGACAAGTTCGCCCGGCGCGGCACCGTGTTCGGCGGCGCCCCCGCGATGGTGGTCGGCATCTGCGCGCCGGAGGATCTCGCCGCGCCCGCCACCGACGTCGGCGCATTCGCGCCCCGCGAGTCCGCGCCCCGCGCGGGCACCGGCCCCGCACGCATTCTCGGAGCGGGCCTTCCCGCGCCCTCCTTCACGCCCATCAGCGCCCCGGCGGACCTTCTCGCGCCCGCCGCCCGCCGGCCCTCAAACTCCTGACGCGAGACGCCATGTCTGCATCCGCCGTGTCTCAATCCGCCGTGTCCGCATTCTCCACGCCCGTGAGTCCGATCTTCGGGCGGCTGACGCTGGAAAGCTTTCCGTTCCATGAGCCGATCCTGGTGGCGACCTTCGCCGCCGTAGCCCTGGGCGGCCTCGTGGTGTTCGGCGCGCTCACCTATTTCCGCCTCTGGGGCTATCTCTGGAGGGAATGGTTCACCAGCGTGGACCATAAGAAGATCGGCATCATGTACATGGTGCTGGGCATCATCATGCTGCTGCGCGGCTTCGCCGACGCGATCATGATGCGCCTTCAGCAGGCCCTGGCCTTCGGCGGATCGGACGGCTACCTGCCGGCGCACCATTACGACCAGGTGTTCACCGCCCACGGTGTCATCATGATCTTCTTCGTCGCCATGCCGCTGGTGACCGGGCTGATGAACTATGTGGTGCCCTTGCAAATCGGCGCGCGCGACGTCTCGTTCCCGTTCCTGAACAATTTCAGCTTCTGGATGACCGTGGGCGGCGCGATCCTCGTGATGATGTCGCTGTTCGTCGGCGAATTCGCCAAGACCGGCTGGCTCGCCTATCCCCCGCTCTCCGGCATTTCCTACAGTCCGGACGTGGGCGTGGATTATTACATCTGGGCGCTACAGGTGGCGGGCGTCGGCACGACATTGTCCGGCATCAACCTCATATGCACGATCGTGAAGATGCGCGCGCCGGGCATGACCTTGATGAAGATGCCGATCTTCACCTGGACCTCGCTGTGCACCAACGCGCTGATCGTCGCCTCCTTCCCGATCCTCACCGCCGTTCTGGCGCTGCTGGCGCTGGACCGCTATTTCGGCATGAACTTCTTCACCAACGACTTCGGCGGCAGCCCGATGTTGTACGTGAACCTGATCTGGATCTGGGGGCACCCGGAGGTGTACATCCTGATCCTGCCGGCGTTCGGCGTGTTCTCGGAGGTGGCCTCCACCTTCTCCGGCAAGCGCCTGTTCGGCTATACCTCCATGGTGTACGCGACGGTGGTCATCACGATCCTGTCCTACCTCGTGTGGCTGCATCACTTCTTCACCATGGGCTCGGGCGCGAGCGTGAATTCCTTCTTCGGAATCACGACCATGATCATCTCGATCCCGACCGGCGCAAAGATCTTCAACTGGCTGTTCACCATGTACCGGGGGCGCATCAAGTTCGAGCTGCCCATGATGTATACGGTGGCCTTCATGCTCACCTTCGTGATCGGCGGAATGACGGGCGTGCTGCTCGCCGTGCCGCCGGCCGACTTCGTGCTGCACAACTCGCTGTTCCTGATCGCCCATTTCCACAACGTCATCATCGGCGGCGTGGTGTTCGGCATGTTCGCCGGCATCGCCTATTGGTGGCCGAAGGCGTTCGGCTTCAAGCTGGACCCGTTCTGGGGCAAGATGTCGTTCTGGTTCTGGGTGGTGGGCTTCTACTTCGCCTTCATGCCGCTCTACGTGCTGGGCCTGATGGGCGTGACCCGCCGCCTGCGGGTGTTCGACGATCCCTCCCTGCAGATCTGGTTCATCATCGCCGCCTTCGGCGCGTTCCTGATCCTGCTGGGCATCCTCTCCTTCCTGGTGCAGATCGGCGTCAGCATCCTGAAGCGCGAGCAGCTGCGCGACACCACGGGCGACCCGTGGAACGGGCGCACCCTTGAATGGGCGACCTCCTCCCCGCCGCCGGACTATAATTTCGCCTTCACGCCGGTGATCCACGACGGCGATGCCTGGTGGGACATGAAGCAGCGCGGCTACAAGCGCCCGCTGGAGGGGTTCAAGCCGATCCACATGCCGCGCAACACGCCGACCGGGATCCTGCTCGCCGGATGTGCCGTGGCGCTCGGATTTGCCCTGATCTGGTACATCTGGTGGCTGGCGGCGGTGAGCTTCGTGGCCCTGCTGGGCATCGCCATCGCCCACACCTTCAACTATAATCGCGACTTCTCCATTCCCGCTGAAGACGTGATCCGGACCGAGGACGAGCGCACCCGCCTCCTCGCCGCGCAGGTGACGCCATGACGCTCGCAACGACCGCGCAGGGCGCAGACGCGCCGATCTTCTACGAAGCCGACGAGCACGCCCATCCGGACGGGGGCAGCACGGCCCTCGGCTTCTGGATCTATCTGATGAGCGACTGCCTCATCTTCGCGATGCTGTTCGCCACCTATGGCGTGCTGGGGGGAAATTTCGCGGCGGGGCCGGGGCCGAAGGATCTCTTCGACCTCAATCTCGTCGCGCTCAACACCACCATGCTGCTGTTTTCCTCCATCACCTATGGCTTCGCCATGCTGGCGATGGCGCGCGGGCGGATCGGGCAGGTGCAGGTGTGGCTGGTGGTCACGGCCCTGTTCGGCCTGGCGTTCCTGTCCATCGAGCTGTTCGAGTTCTCCCACATGATCCACGAGGGCGCGACCCCGCAGCGCAGCGCCTTCCTCTCCGCCTTCTTCACCCTCGTCGGCACCCACGGCCTGCACGTGACCTTCGGCTTGATCTGGCTGGTGACGCTGATGGTGCAGGTGGGCCAACGCGGCCTGATCCCCGCCAACCGCCGCCGGCTCATGTGCCTCAGCATGTTCTGGCATTTCCTGGACGTGGTCTGGATCGGCGTCTTCACCTTTGTCTATCTGATGGGAATGCTGCGATGACCGCGCAAGCGCACCACGAACCGGGCGCCGCCGCAGATCACGGCCACGGCGCGGATCACTCCGACGATCACGCGCATGGCTCGCTGGCGAGCTATGGGATCGGCTTCGGCCTGTCCGTCGTCCTCACCGCCATCCCCTTCTGGCTGGTGATGAGCGGCGCGCTCGGCAACAACCAGTTGACCGCGATCGCCATCACCGCGTTCGCGGCGATTCAGATCGTCGTGCACATGATCTTCTTCCTGCACATGAACACGCGGGTGGAAGGCGGATGGAGCATGATGGCGCTGATGTTCACGATCATCATCGTGGTCATCGCGCTCAGCGGTTCCTTGTGGGTCATGTACCATCTCAATGCGAACATGATGCCGGTCCACGACATGCGTCAGATGCCGTGACCCTGGAGGCCGGCGCGAAGGAGCGATCGGCGGTGCCCCGGCAGGAGATTGGCGAGCGGGACCCGGGTTACGGAACGACAGCGGTTCCCCATCCTCCCCGCTCCCAGACCGCACGCCTCCTGGCGCGGCTTCTGGCGGTGGCGCTGAGCGCGCTTCTGGTCGGCCTCGGGATCTGGCAATTGGAGCGGCGGGCCTGGAAGCTCGAACTGATCGCGCGTGTCGATGCCCGCGTCCATGCGCCGCCGGCCGCGGCGCCGCCGCCCCAGGCCTGGAAGACGATTTCGGCGGCCAGCGACGAATATCGCCGCGTCCGCGTCACCGGCACCTTCCTCAACGACCGAGAAACCCTCGTAAAAGCCGTGACGGAGCGAGGCGGCGGATTCTGGGTGGTCACGCCCCTGAAGACGGTCGAGGGCTTCACGGTGCTGGTGAACCGCGGCTTCGTGCCGGCGGAGGACGCGCGGGCGGCCCGCGTGACGCCGGACCCCTCCGTGGTCACCGGTCTCGTGCGCATGAGCGAGCCGAAGGGCGGATTCCTGCGCGCCAACGATCCGGCGGCCGATCGCTGGTACTCGCGCGACGTTCCCGCGATCGCCCAAAGCCGCGGCATCGTCGAGGCCGCGCCCTATTTCATCGATGCGGAAGCCGGCGGCGGCACGGGCCCGCAAGGCGGGTTGACGATCATCGACTTTCCGAACAATCACCTGATCTATGCGCTGACCTGGTTCGGATTGGCGGTCATGGTGACGGCCGGGCTCGTCTTCATCTGAGGACCCCGGAACGAAGGGCATTCGGTCAGCAACATGACGGCCTCGATCCGCGATACGGCCAACAAGCAAAACCTCCTGCTGCTGATCCAATTGCGCTGGCTTGCCGTGATCGGGCAGGTGGTGACGATCCTCATCGTCAAGTTCTGGTTCAACATCCACCTGCCGCTCGCGGAACTGACGGCGGTGATGTTGTTCCTGATCGGGCTCAATCTCGTCAGCGTCCTGCGCCATCTCCGATCGGAGGCGGTGACCAATACCGAGCTGTTTCTCGAACTGGTGCTGGACGTGGCGGCGCTGACGGCCCAGCTCTATCTCAGCGGGGGCGCCGCCAATCCCTTCATTTCCCTGTACCTGTTGCAGATCACCCTGGGGGCGGTGCTGCTGGAGGCATGGTCCACCTGGGTGCTCGTGGCGATGGCCTGCGGCGGCTATCTGTGGCTGACCACCACCTACCGCAAGCTGGAGCTGGCGATCCACGAACCGCATCTTCGCCTGTTCGATCTCCATATTCAGGGCATGTTCGTCTGCTTCCTGCTGGCGGCATGCCTGCTGGTGCTGTTCATCACCCGCATCAATTTCAATCTGCGCGCGCGGGACGCCCATCTGGCGGACCTGCGCCAGAAATCGGCGGAGGAAGACCATATCGTGCGGTTGAGCCTGCTGGCCTCCGGCGCCGCCCATGAGCTCGGCACGCCGCTCGCCACCCTGTCGGTGATCCTGAACGACTGGCGCCGGATCGAGGCCTTCAAGTCCGACCCGGACCTTGCGGACGAGCTCGACGAGATGCAAAGCCAGCTGGATCGCTGCAAGACCATCGTTTCCCATATCCTGATGTCGTCGGGGGAGGCGCGCGGGGAAGGCACGGTGCGCACCACCGCCAGCGCCTTCTTCGACGAACTGGTGGAGGAATGGCGCTCCAGCCGCTCCCCGCCCCGGCTGGATTACCGCAACGCCGTGGTTTCGGATGCGGCGATCATTTCCGACCCGGCGCTGAAGCAGGTGATCTTCAATATTTTCGACAATGCGCTGGAGGCCTCGCCGAACTGGGTCGGGGTGACGGTGCTTCAACGGGGCAACGAATTCTTGATCGCGGTGCGCGATGCCGGGCCCGGATTCGGGGCGGACATGCTGGCGGAGTTCGGCAAGCCCTATCGATCCAGCAAGAACCGGCCGGGCGGCGGGCTCGGCCTCTTCCTGGTGGTGAATGTCGTGCGCAAGCTCGGGGGCAGCGTGACCGCGCAGAACGATCCGGAGGGGGGCGCGGCCGTCACCGTAACATTGCCGCTGTCGGCGCTCTCGCTTGGAGTAAGCGATGGACGATAAGCGCGTCTTGCTGATCGTGGAGGACGACGACGCGTTCGCGAAGGCGTTGCGCCGCTCGTTCGAGCGACGCGACTATGAGGTCCATGTCAGCGATCGCCTCGAAGGCGTCCAGGCGCTTCTGGCGACGCGCTCGCCCGGCTATGCGGTGGTCGATCTCAAGCTCGCCGGCGGGTCCGGGCTCGAATGCGTGAAAGCGCTGCATCACCGCGATTGCGAGATGCGGATCGTCGTGCTCACCGGCTTCGCCAGCATCGCGACCGCAGTGGAGGCCATCAAGCTCGGGGCCTGCCATTATCTCGCCAAGCCCGCCAATACGGACGACATCGAGGCCGCGTTCGACAAGGTGGACGGCGATGCCTCCATCGCCGTCAGCGCGCGCCCCACGTCCTTGAAGAATCTCGAGTGGGAGCGCATCCACGAAACCCTGGTCGAGACCGATTTCAACATTTCCGAAGCCGCCCGGCGGCTCGGCATGCACCGCCGCACGCTGGCGCGAAAGCTTGAGAAAAAGCGCGTGCCTTAGCGGCGCTCACCCGACACGGACGCGCAAGAGACCCACGCCCCTTGCATGCCAGAGCGGCGCCATGACGCAGCGTCCGCTGCGTCCCAAAGGCGCCGCAGCGCCCGCGCCGGGCCGCATGGAATCAGGAAAAAGCGCGTATTTGCAATGAGGATCATCCCTCCCGCCCAAGCCGCGCGCCGGCTGAGCTTTCGCGCCGGAAAGCGCGCAACGCCGGGCGCGAGCCGCTCGCGCCCCTTGCGCTTCACGATTTATCCACACAAGAAGAGCCACATTGGGCTAGGATAAAGATCTTCCAACTTAGAAAGTCGGCGCCGTGAAACGGCTTTTGGCATTGTCCGCACTTGTTGCTACTGGCGCGCTGGGTCTCGGATTCGCCGCCAGCCAGATGCTCACGTCCGCGCCTGCGGCCCAGGCGGCGGCGTCCGTTGCGGCCTCGGCGCCCACCATCACGGGCTCGATCGCCTCGCCCGCGTCGAACGCGCTTCCCCCGCTGCCGCAAGCCACCGCGCCCGCCGCAGCGACGGTGGTCGCGCAGGCCCACGCGACGCTGCCGGCCCTGCCGCCGATCCAGCCGGTCGGCGCCCCGGCTGCGGCCGGTGCTCCGCAAGGGCTGCCCGCCCTGCCGGGCAGCCTCCTGCCGGGTGGCGCTGCGCCTGCGGCGACCGCCCCCGTTTTCGCACCCGCAGCGCCGGTGCCTCCGCCCTCCTCCTATCGCTCGATGGAAGTGGACGGCCCCTATATCGCCATCACGTTCGACGACGGCCCCAATCCGGAAACGACGCCGAAGCTGCTGAAAATCCTCGAGGCGCGGAACATCAAGGCGACGTTCTTCATGCTCGGTACCAATGCCGCGGCCTATCCGGACGTGGTGCGCGCCGTCGCGGCAGGCGGCAACGAGATTGGCAACCATTCCTGGAACCATCCGCAGCTGCCGAAGCTGACCGTCGCCGCCGCGGACAAGCAGATCGAGGATACATCCGCGGCGATCGAAGCGTCGACCGGCAAGAAGCCGCTGTATGTGCGCCCGCCCTACGGCGCCATGACGCCCGCGCTCCAGCAGCACCTGGTGCAGAAGTACGGCGTCACGATGATCTTCTGGTCGGTGGACCCGCTGGACTGGAAGATCCGCGATGCCCAGAGCATCTATGATCAGGTCATGAAGCAGGTGCGCCCGGGCGCCATCATCCTGGCGCACGACATCCACGCCACCACCGTGGCGGCGATGCCGCGCGTGCTCGATGCGCTGATTGCGAAGGGCTACAAGTTCGTCACGGTCTCGGAACTGATCGCGATGAACAAGCCGGGGGCACCCAAGGTGGTCGCCGCCCTCGCGCCGGCGGCGCCGAAAAAGAAGACGCGGCCCGCCCCCAAGCCCGGCGCGGCGCAGGCGGCTCCCTCCAGCGGCGCGCGCAACGTCAACAATGTGAACGTCGGCCTCTATTGAGACGCTGGCTGCGGCATCCGTCCTTGGGCGGGGCCGCAGCACCCGTCTGCGCCACGGCGCGCCTGACGCTGTCTGCCCGACCCGCCGGATCGGGATCGGGGCAAAGCTAAAAACCAGTCAGCATCTGCCCATTATTCAGGCAGAGCCGGGCCCCAGCGCAGCGGCGCGCGCCCGTGCGCATTGTCGGATTCGACCAGCTTCTTCAGATAGGACATGAAAAGCCGGCGCTCCTCGTCCGAGAGCGCGGCAAGGGTGCGCCGATGCGCGGCGGCAGTCAAAGGCGCGATCCGGTGCAGCAGCGCGCGCCCCTCCTCGGTCAGCTGAACCAGCTTCAACCGCTTGTCTTCGCTGCTGTCTCCCCGTTCCACCAGGCCTCGTGCCGCGAGCCGGCGGATCACCTGACCCACGGTGGCGCGATCGACACCGATCATGGCGGCGAGGCCCGCCTGGTCCAGGCCCTGCCGACGCGCCAGGACGGTGAGAATACTGGATTGCACCGGCGTCACGTTCAGCCCTGAGCAGGCATCGTAGAACATGGCGAGGTGAATCTGATGCAGGCGGCGGATGAGAAATCCCGGCCGCTCGGTCAATTCGGCATCCGTTTCCGCCTGCTGCGCCAGCGCCGCATCGGCCTCCCCCGCCTTGGTCGTCATCGAATCCCTCACGCTCGCCTGCGATTGTTCTGGCACAAAAATTGCTTTTAGTCAGCATATGATAAGTGCACTTACGAATAGGGGCTGACCTCTGATGCAAGCGCAGCTCCAGATCGATGACGTCACCATCAGATACCGCACCCGACGCAGCGAGGTGACGGCCGCCTATCGGGTCAGTTTCGACGTCTATCGGGGCGAGCGCACGGTTCTGCTCGGCCCGTCCGGGTGCGGCAAGTCGAGCTTGCTGAAGGCGGTCGGCGGATTCATTCGCCCGCTCTCCGGCGACATCCGCCTGAACGGCCGCGCCATCACCGGGCCCGGCCCCGACCGCATGATGGTGTTCCAGGAATTCGACCAATTGCTCCCGTGGAAGTCGGTGCTGGGCAATGTGGCCTTCGCCCTGCGCAAGGGCGCCGGCCTTGCCGCCGACGCGGCGAAGGCCCGCGCGTTGGAGGCGATCGAAGCGGTGCGGCTCACCGCCTTTCGCGATGCCTATCCCCATGAACTCTCCGGCGGCATGAAGCAGCGCGTCGCCATTGCCCGCGCCATGGCGATGCAGCCCGAATTGCTGCTGATGGACGAGCCCTTCGCCGCGCTCGACGCCCTCACCCGCCAGCAGATGCAGGAGGAATTGATCCGCCTGTGGCGCGAGATCGGCTTCAGCCTCCTGTTCGTCACCCATTCCATCGACGAGGCGATCCTGGTGGGCAGCCGCATCATCGTCCTCTCTCCCCACCCCGGCCGCGTGCGCGCGGAAATCGATTGCCGCGACATCACCGCGGCGGATCGCGGCGGCGAGCGGTTCGAGGCCATGCGTCGGCGCATCGACGCCCTCCTGTTCGGAGACCGCACCCATGCCTGAGCTACGGCGCCCCATCGAGCCGCCGGCGCGGCCGGACATCGAGAATGTGGTCCTACCCCCGCTGCCGAACGACATGCCGGTGGCCCGCGAACTGCCGCTGTGGCGGCGCGTCCTCGATCATGCGCCGGTCCGCCGCCTGCTGGTGGTGATCGCGTTCGCGGCGATCTGGGAGGCGTACGGGCGCTACCTCAACGACCCGCTCCTGGTGCCGACCTTTTCGCAGACGCTTGGAGCGCTGGTCGATTCCTGCCTCAGCGGCGAATTGCCGGCGCGGGTGTGGTCCAGCCTGCGGGTGCTGGCGAGCGGCTATGCGCTCGGCGTCGCCTGCGCCGCGGTGCTGACGACGCTTGCGGTCACGGTGCCCGGCGGCGGCGACGTTCTGGGCACCATGACCGTCATGTTCAACCCCCTGCCCGCCATCGCCCTGCTGCCGCTCGCCCTGATCTGGTTCGGCATCGGCAATTTCAGCCTGGTGTTCGTGATCACCCATTCGGTGCTGTGGGCGGTGGCGCTGAACACCCACACCGGCTTTCTCGCCGTGCCGCAGACCCAGCGCATGGCGGGCCGCAATCTCGGCCTGCACGGCGTGGGCCTCGTGGCGCACATCCTCGTGCCGTCGGCGGTGCCATCCATCCTCACCGGATTGCGCATCGGCTGGGCCTTCGCCTGGCGCACGCTGATCGCCGCCGAACTGGTGTTCGGCGTCTCCTCCCATTCCGGCGGTCTCGGCTGGTTCATCTACCAGAGCCGCGCCGAGATGGACACGGCCAACGTCTTCGCCGGCCTGATGACCATCATCCTGATCGGCCTGTTCTTCGAGGGCGTGGTGTTCCGCACCGCCGAAAACCTCACCGTCCGCCGCTGGGGCATGTGACCACAAAGGGGAAAGCTGATGAAGCGAATATTGGCGAGTGCATTGCTGGTAGCCGCCATGGCGCTGCCGGCCCGTGCCGAGGTGCAGACGCTGCGCATCGGCGTGCAATTCGGCCTCGGCTATCTGCCGGTCTACGTCATGCGCGACGCCGGACTGCTGGACGCGGAGCTGAAGAAGGCCGGCCTCCCGCCGGTGCCGGTGGACATCCATAATTTCACCGGCGCACCCGATATCGGCGACGGCCTGCTCTCCGGCTCGCTGGACATCGGCGGCGGCGGCATCACCGCCATGATGGTCGCTTGGGACAAGACCAAGAGCGCCGGCGAGCGGTCCATGCGCGGCATCGTCGCGCTCTCGGCCATGCCGTACGAGCTTTTGACCAACAATCCGGACATGAAGACGCTCGCCGACATCACCGCCAAGGATCGCATCGGCCTGCCGGCGGTGAAGGTCTCGTTCCCGGCGGTGATGCTCCAGATCGCCGCCGAGCGGCAGTTCGGCGCGGGCCAGCACGACCGCCTCAACGCCATGACGGTCGCCCTTGCCGGACCCGAGGGCGCGACCGCCCTGCTGACCAATAACGGCGTCGTGGACGGCTACACCTTCGCCGCGCCCTTCATCCAGCAATTGCGCGGCAAGCCGGGCATTCACAAGGTCTGGTCCAGCACCGACGTGTTCGGCACGCCGACCACGGCCCTCGCCACCTGGACCACCGAGCGCTTCCGCGCCCAGAACCCGAAGACCTACGCCGCCTTCTTCGCCGCCATGCATGAAGCCAACCGCTTCATCGCCGAGCATCCCGACCAGGCGGCCGCGATCTATCTGAAGGCGGAGCAGTCCAAACTGCCGCTCGACCTCGTCGTCGACTGCATCAAGGACCCGTCCATGGCCTACAACACGGCCCCCCAGAACAGCGGCGCACTCTCGGACTTCCTCGCCCGTATCGGCACGTTGAAGCAGCGCCCCGCGAGCTGGAAGGACCTGTTTTTTCCTGAAGTCACCAGCGAACAAGGAAGCTGATCGATGGGCGAGAAACGCTCCCGCATGACCTGCGGCTGGCTCGTGGGGCATGACGGCACGGGCCACACGCTGTGGAAAGACGCCGAGCTGGTCTGGGAGGGCAATACCATCCTGTTCGCCGGGACAGGCTTCGAAGGGCACGTGGACGAGGAGATGGACGCCCGCGACCGTCTCGTCGTGCCCGGCTTCATCGATACGCACGTGCATTCGGGCCATCGCGCCTCGCACCGGCTGATCAGCGACATCGGCCGGCCGGACTATTTCGGCCAGCCGTTCCTGGAAATCAGCGTCGCGCGGGAAGGCACCCGCGTCGGCGGTGACGTGCGCTATGTGCGGCCCGACGACAAGGCCGCATCCGAGGCGCTGACGCTGAACGCCCGCTTCACCGCCGCCGAGCTGCTGCGCAACGGCATAACCACCTTCGTCGAGTTCGGCAGCCAGCTGAAGGTGCAGGAAGCCCTGCTCGAGGAGATCGGCACGATCGGTAACCGGGCCTATCTCGGCCCCGGCTTCGACAGCGGCCGCTGGATCGGCGGGGAGAATGGAAAGCTCGTCCGCGTCATCGACGAGGCGGCGGGAGAGCGGGAATTCGAGCTCGCCCTCGACTTCATCGCCCGCAATGACGGCGCCCATGACGGGCGGGTGCGCGGCATCCTCGTGCCGCGCGAAATCGAAACCTGCACCGTGGACCTCATGCGCAAGGCGGCCATCGCCGCGCGTGAACGCAATTTGCCGGTCGCGATCCATGCCGCCTACAATATCCACGAAGTGTTCGACATCATCCGCGAACATCAGATGACGTCGATCGAGCTTCTGGAGCATGTGGGGCTGATGTCCCCCACGCTGAACATCGGCCACGGCAATTTCACCGCCGACAATCCGCTTGCGAACTATTCCGGATCGCACGACCTGGAGATCATGGGCCGCCACCACTGCTCCATTTCCCATTGTCCGGTGAACGTGGCGCGGCGCGGGCGCTTCCTGAACAGCTGGCAATCCTATCGCAAGGCCGGGGTGAACATCGCGCTCGGAACCGACACCTATCCGCGCGACATGATCCTGCAAATGCGCAACGCCTCCTACATGGGCAAGATCGCCAGCCATAACCTGAAGGCGGCCACCGCGGCCGAGGTGTTCTCGGCCGCGACGCTGGGCGGCGCCCATTCGGTGGGACGCGGGGATCTCGGGCGGCTTGCGCCCGGCGCGAAGGCCGACATCGTCACCATCGATCTCACCGGCCGCGACAGCCTGCGCTACGGGCCGGTGCGCGATCCCATCAAGAGCCTCGTGGATTGCGGCATCGGCGACGATGTGGACACGGTGATCGTCGACGGCATCGTGCGCATGGAAGGCGGCCGGATTCCGGGCATCTCCTTCGCCGATCTGCGCGGGGCGGCGCAGGCCGCGGGCGAACGGGTGTGGGCGCACTGGCAGGACTGGGACCCGCACGGCCGCACCGCCGAGGAAATGAGCCCCCTGAGCTTCCCGAAGAAAAACTGACCGGGGCTGCCGCGCGCGGCGCAGGGGCGCGGCAAGCGGGACGCCCGCGTCCGCCCCGATCGGACCAGGGGGATTTGAGCAGGCGACGCGGGACCCCCGCGTCGCCGTTTTCGTCGAACGCCCACCCGGCGCCCTCACCCCCGAGGCAGCCGCGCCGCGGGCGATGATATCGGGTCAGGCGCTATTCGGCCTGCTCGGCGAGGAATTCCGAATAGATGTGACGCAGGTGATGGACGGCCGAGGTGTGGACATCCACCCGCAGATCCAGCAGCGGCGTATAGCTGGGATCGATGATCCGGACCCAGGCGGACCGTTCCGTGACATGGCCGGAGACCCCGACCTGGCCGCCCGCGTCCCGCCCGCCCTCGATGGCCTGAAGCAGGCGTTCCGCCAGGTCCTCGCCGGGCTCCGCCTGGAATCCCGCGACGATGCCGTCGATCACCTGCGGGCCCACGAGGATATTGCCGAATGCGGCGAAATCCTCGCCCGTGCGATGTCCCGCCCAAGGCCGGGCCATACTGCCCGTATGCATGGCAACGGCCCCGTCGGGCGTGACGATTCCCATCTGCCGGTATTCGAAATCCGGATCATTCTCGGCGACCAACTCCATCGCCTTGCGGGGGCCGAAGCCGAGTTGCAGGATGTTCAAGACCAGCGGATCATTGGAGCGCTTGGGAAAAGCCTGCGTGCGGCTGACGCCGACACCGGGCCGCGCCCCTTCGTTGCGTGCCCCGCAGGCCAGGGAAAAGGTTGCCGAGGCGACGCCAAGCTGGCCCGTGCGCGCGCATCTCGCGACGATTGAATAGGTCATTTCGCGCTCCTCAATCGGCCGTGGCGGCCAGCGTGGCCATGAAAGCTTCCTGCGGCGGCGTCTGGCGGGGGTTCTCGCTCCGCAGCCGGTAGAAGGCTTCATAGGGCTTGTAGAAATCGAACATCACCCGCAGCTCCGCGACGGCGCCCTCCTGCAAATCAATGCGCAGGTCCAGTTCGGAATGGACGCCGGCGCCGTGCACCACCAGAGCGGCCGAGCGCTCCGCGGGGCCGGCGAGACCACCGGCGGCAGAACCCGCTTCCAGGGCCGCCAGCAACCGCACGTCGAAGTCCGAACCGCCCCCTGCGGCAAAGGAATCCGCCATGGCCTTGATGACCCCCGCGCCCGCGAGGCCTTCGCCCGAGGCGATGAAGCCCGCGCCCGCGACGAACCCCGACCAGGGGTCCGTGCCGGAGGCCTCCCAGACGGCGGTGCGCGCCGATGCATCAATCAAGGCCACTTGCCGCGTCAGGTGCGAGCGCTCCTCGACCCCGCTGAGCGCGATCGCAGCCGATGGCGGAACGCCTTGCTCCAGCAGCTTGAAGAGCGTGCGGGTGGTCAGGTCGTCTCGCTTGCCGAGGCGGACGAGCGCGCCGACCTTGCCAACCAGATGGACTTGTGTGAAGCCGACGGCAATGGACCGGCTGGCGATGGCAATGCCGACGCGGCCGGTCGCCGGGCAGGCTGCAATGATGCTGTAGGTCACCGGAAACTCCAGAAGTGTGGCGCGAGACATGCGCCGAGCTGGTTTTTGGATAGATAAGTTCATGCAAAATAATGATTATTTTGGACATTCCCTTCATTTTTATGTTTGATGTTGTAATGGACGGGCACAGCTGCATAAAAGGCGATATAATTTGCGGGTGTGGAGAGAGGGCATGAGTTCCATCGGCAAGACAGCGGGTCGCGACGACGAGAACAGCGCGGCCGGCGAAGCCGGGGGACTGGCGCATGCCGAAGAAGACCGTCGCATCGGCTCCCGCATTCGCATCCTGCGCAAGGAGCGCAAGCTCTCCATCGAGCGCCTCTCCGAGGAGAGCGGCCTTTCGGTGGGCATGCTGAGCCAGCTGGAACGCGGCCTCACCACCCCCTCGGTGCGCTCGCTGCGGGTGCTCGGCGCGGCGCTGGATGTGCCCATTTCCTGGTTCTTCACGCCCACCCACAGCGACGATCCCGCAGAATCCGGATACATCGTCCGACGCGGATCGCGCGGCGCGCTCACCTTGACGCCGAGCGGCATCTACAAGGAATTGCTGACCCCCGAGGGCCCGGGACTGATCGAGCTGTACGAGCTTTCGGTGAAGCCCGGCGGCACGTCCGGTTCCGAATTCTACAGCCATCGCGGCGAGAAGGCCGGCGTCGTGATCGCCGGCACCTTGCGGCTCTGGCTCGACAACGAGCCGCACATCCTCAACGAGGGCGACAGCTTCCGCTTTCCCAGCGAGATCGCCCACCGGTTCGAAAACCAGGGCGGCGGGTCGGCGCGGGTCATCTGGGTGGTGGCCAGCGTCAAGAACGAACCGCAGACCTGAGGCCGGCATCGGATCCGGCAGGCGGTGCCGGGTCATGCCGCGGGTGGCGACATGCGGGCGATGATATCCGCCATATAGGCGGGCATCTCGCGTTCCTGCGTCAGGCCCCGATCGAAAGGGGCAAGCTTGCGCCAATGATGGCAGGCGACCGCGCTCGCCGCCGGTCCGTCGCCCTCTTCCAGCACCGGAACTTCGGCCACGCAGCGGTCGTCCGCATAGGCGCAGCGGGGGGCGAACTTGCACCCTGAAAGCTCCGCCGTGGGATTGGGCAATTCCCCCCGCAGGGCGATGCGGGAGCGCGGCACGTCCGGGTCCGCCACCGGGATCGCCGACAGCAGCGCCTGCGTATAGGGATGGAGCGGCCGCTCGAACACGCTTTCGGTCGGGCCGATCTCCACCAGCCGTCCCAGATACATGACCGCCACCCGGTGCGAGATATGGCGCACCACCGAGAGGTCGTGAGAGATGAACAGGTAGGAGAAGCCGAACTGATGTTGCAGGTCCTGCAGCAGGTTCAGCACCTGGGCGCGCACCGAGACATCCAGCGCCGACACCGGCTCGTCGCACACGATCAGCTGCGGTTCGCACGCCAGCGCCCGGGCAATGCCGATGCGCTGGCGCTGGCCGCCGCTGAATTCGTGCGGATAGCGCCCGCCCTGAGCCGTCGTGAGCCCCACGCACTCCAGCAATTGGGCCACCCGCGCGGCGACCGCGTCGGCCGGCACGATGCGATGCAGCTTGAGCGGCTCCGCCAGGGTCTCGTGCACCGTCATGCGCGGATTGAGGGAGGAATAGGGATCCTGGAAGATGATCTGGAACTTCCTCCGCAGCCGGTTCAGATGCCGGGCGGACAGACGCGACAGGTCGGTGCCCTGGAATTGCACCTTGCCGCCGGTGGGCGTGTCCAGCGCCATGATCATGCGCGCGAGGGTGGACTTGCCGCAGCCGCTTTCACCCACCAGCGCCAGGGTCTCCCCGATGGCGATGTCGAACGATACGCCATCCACCGCCTTCACGGCGGCGGACCCGCGCATGGCGTAATGCCGGACGAGATCCTGGACCTGAAGAATGGGGGCTTCGTCTTGCATGGTCGGATGTCCTTGCGGCCTCAATCCAGCGGCGCGAGCCAGCAGGCGGAACGATGGCGCCCGCGCACCGCAGCGAGCGGCGGCGCGTCCGAAACGCAGCGCTCCGTGCTCAGGGGACAGCGGGGATGGAAGCAGCAGCCCGACGGCGGCGCCATGAGGTTCGGCACGGTGCCGGGAATGATCGAGAGGCGCCCCTGGCGCTCGGTGATCTTCGGGAGCGAGCCGAGCAGGCCGATCGTGTAGGGGTGCTGCGGATTGTTGAAGATGCTCGCCACCGGCCCGGCTTCCACCACCCGCCCGGCGTACATCACCATCACGTCGTCGGCCATTTCCGCCACCACGCCGAGATCGTGCGTGATCAGCATGAGGCCCATGGCGTGGCTGTCCCGCAACTGGCGGAACAGCTCCAGGATCTGCGCCTGGACGGTCACGTCGAGCGCCGTCGTGGGCTCGTCCGCGATCAACAGCTTCGGCCGGCAGATCAGGGCCATGGCGATGACGACCCGCTGGCGCATGCCGCCGGACAATTCGTGCGGATAGGTATCGATGCGCCGCTCCGGATCGGGGATTCCAACTTCGCGCAAGGCGGCGACGACGCGGCTGCGCGCTTCCTGCCGCCCGCAGCGCTCGTGGGCCAGTAGCGCCTCCATGATCTGGTCGCCGATGGTGTAGACGGGATTGAGCGCCGTCATCGGCTCCTGGAAGACGATGCTCACCTCGCGCCCGCGCACCGCGTGCATCTGGGTCTCGGTGAGCGCGGTCAGGTCGCGGCCGAGCAAGGTGATGTTGCCGGCGTCGATGCGGCCTTGCGGCTTCGGCAGCAGGCGCATCACCGAGAGTGAGGTGATGCTCTTGCCGCAGCCGGATTCGCCGACGATGCAAAGCGTGCGCCCGGCCCGCACCTCGAACGAGACGTCGTTCACCACCGTCATGCGGCCGCGTTCGGTGGCGATCGAGGTGCGCAGGCGGTTGACCCGCAGCAGCGGCTCCTCGGCGCCGGCGGGCTGCGGGAAGAGGGCTGTGGTCTCGGATGCCATGCGCGCGGCGTTCAGGTTCGGATCGACCATGTTCATTGCTGGACCTTCGGGTCGAAGATGTCGCGCGCGGCATCGCCGAGAACGTTGAGCACGAGCACGATCAGGAAAAGCGCAAAGCACGGCACAAGGGCCACGTGCGGCGCGGTGAAGAGCAGCGAACGCCCCTGGCTCACCATCGTGCCGAGCTCCGCGCTGGGCGGCGGCGCGCCGAGGCCGAGGAAGCTCAGCGACGCCCCGAGCAGGATCACCTGCCCGAATCTCAAGGTCACATAGACCAGCACGGAGGTGGCGCAATTGCGCAGCACGTACCGGCGCAGGATCGCGAGATCCCCGAGCCCGAGCGCGCGTGCCGCAATGAGATAATCCTGGTTCACCACCCCCAGCGCCGCCGCCCGCGCCACCCGCGCCACCGGCGGCACCGTGGAAATCGCAAGCGCGAAGATGATGCCCCAGGTGCCGGGTCCCCAGATGCCCGCGATGGCGAGGCCGAGCAGGATCGCCGGGAACGAGAGCAGCACGTCCATGGCGCGCATGAGGAGGGTATCGGCGCGCCGGTAATAGGCCGCGCACACGCCGATCAGCGTGCCCGTGATCCCGCCCAGGAACAGGCTGGTGAAGCCCGAAGCCAGCGTGAGGCGGATGCCGAACAGCACCCGGGCCACCAGGTCGCGGCCCTGCTCGTCGCAGCCGAACCAGTGCACCGCGTCGGGCGGCATGTTGCGCAGGCGCAGATTGGTCCGGTACGGATCGAACGGCGTGACGAACGGCGCGAACACGGCCGCCAGCACGATGACGATCAGCAGCACCAGCATGACGAGCGCGATCTTGTCCCGCAGCAGGCGCCGCAGGAGCTGGCGGCTGCGCGAGGCGTCCGCCGGCGCCAGGGCCGGGAGCGCGGCGTTCTGATCGGTCATTGCCGCATCCTCGGATCGAGCCAGGAGTAGAGAAGATCGACCATCAGGTTGATGATGATGAAGGAGAGCGCGAGCATCAGGATCGTGCCCTGCGCCATGGGGAAGTCGCTGGAGGTGATCGCGGTCACCGCGAGGCGGCCGATGCCGGGCCATGCGAAAATGGTCTCGGTAACCACCGCGCCGCCCAGCAGATAGCCGGCCTGGAGCCCGATGAGCGTGATCACCGGAATCAGGGCGGTGCGCAGGGCATGCTTCAGCACCACACGCGTCTCGCCCAGCCCCTTGGCGCGGGCGGTGCGGATGAAATCCAGGCCCAGCACGTCCAGCATCGAGGTGCGCGTCATGCGGGCGATGGGGCCGATGAGGATGGAGCCGAGCGAGACCGCGGGCAGCACCATGGGGGCCAGCCCATCCCAGGTCCACAGCGGCCCGCCCCGCCCCTGGAACGGAAGCAGGCCCCATTGCAGCCCGAAATATTCGATGCCGAGCAGGGCGATCATGAAGCCGGGCATGGAAAGCCCGGCAACCGAAACCATCATCACCGTCCGGTCGATCCAACGCCCGCGCGTCACCGCGCCAAGCGTGCCCAAGCCGATGCCGATGGGGATCGCCACCAGCATGGCGCACAGCATCAATTCCGCGGTCGGCCCGATGGTGCGCAGCAGCTCGTCGATGACCGGAGACCGGTTGAGCACCGATTTGCCGAGGTCGCCCTGCAGCACGCGCCCGATATAGAGGGCGAACCGCTCCAGCACCGGCCGGTCGAGGCCGAGGTCGTGATGCAGGCCGGCGAGGATCTCCGGCGTCGCGCCTTCCCCCGCAATGATCGCCGCGGGATCGCTGGGCACCACCACCAGCAGCATGAAGCCGATGAACAGGACCCCGATCAACACCGGGATCGAGACCATCAGCCGTTTCACGATGACACGAAGCATGCCGGCCAATCCTCCGTCCGCCGCCGCGCTCCCTTTAGGGACCGCCTTGCGGGATCGACCGGGCGGCGCTGGCGGCCGCCCAGAGGTGAAATCGGTGTCCCCGCCGGCGCGCCGGCGGAGCGCGGGCCGCGGCTCAGAGCGGCTTCAGGTCGAGCCCCTTGTAGAGGCCCGCCGAGTAAAGGCTGTGCGGCTTCACTCCGGTGACCTTGGTCTTGTTGTAGATGATCAGCTCGCGCTCGTGGACGAGCGGGATCCACAGCGCCAGTTCGACGATCAGATGCTGGGCCTTCGAGAGATTCTTGAAGCGCTCTTCCTGGGTGAGCGCGGAGCGACCGGCCGCCAGAAGCTTTGTCAGCTCCACGGCCTGGTCCGGCACGTTCTTGAATGAAGAATAGTGCTGCTTGGCCGGAAAATACTTGCTGATGATATCGCTCATGGACGAATAGGAGGCAAACAGCGACCACATGTCGACGTCGTCCTGGCCGATCTTTCCGTAGCTGACCGTGGGCTCCCAGAGCTGGAGCTGAAGGTCGATCCCGACGTCGCGCATCATGCCCTGCACCGCTTCCAGCCGCTCGCGCCACACGGTGTTGTCCTGGCCCACCAGCACCGGGGCGAGCTTCTTTCCGTCCTTGTACCGGAAGCCGTCGGGCTTCTTCACCCAGCCCGCCTCGTCCAGCAGCTTGTTGGCGCCGTCGGGATCGAACTTCAGCAATTCCGGCTCGATCGACTTATCGTAATCGGGCGTGTTCGGCGCGGCGATGAAGTGCGCCGGGTCCGCCTCGCCATAATAGAAGGCCGAGGCGATGGCATCCTGGTCGACGGCCATGATCATCGCCCGCCGCACGCGGATATCCTGCATCAGGGGCCGGGCGATGCGGATGCCGATGAAGCCCATCCAGCCGAAGGCGCGCGGCTGCACGATGCCGATATTCTTGTTTGCGCGGGCTTTCCCGACCGCCGACCAGGGAAACACATTGGTGATGTCGCTGGTGCCGGACAGGATCGCGGCGACGGCGGTGTTTTCTTCCGGAACCACCTTCCAGACGATGCGCTCGGTGAGGGCGGGGCCCTTGTTGTCGTAGAATTCCGGCCCCCAATGATAGGTCGGGTGGCGTGTCAGGACGAGTTCATCCCCGGGGCGCCAGGAGGCCCAGCAGAACGGGCCGGTTCCGTTGAAGCCCCGCACGCCGAACCCGTCGCCGAGCTTCTTCACCGAATCCATGTCGATGATGCCCGCATAGGGGGCGCTGAGCTGTAGCAGAAGTTCGCTGAACGGCTCGGAAAGCACGAACTGCACTTCGTACTTGCCGGTGGCCTTCACCGATTGCACCGGGCCGATGTTCGCCACGGTGCTGGAATGGATTTCCGGCGACATCCAGCGCGCGAAGGTGGCCTCCACGTCGGCGGCGGTCATGGGCTTACCGTCGCAGAAGGTGACGTCGTCGCGCAGCACGAAATCGTAGGTCTTGCCGTCCGGCGACACGGTCCATGACTTCGCAAGCAGCGGATGTATGGTCTTCAGGTCATCCTCGATCGATACCAGCGTATCTGTCAGCATAAACAGGCCTTCGGCCGCGCCGCGATGCAGGATCTTATGGATGTCATAAGTCTGCGCATCATTCGTGCGCTGGATGATCAAGGACTTAGACTGCGCGAAAGACGGCGCTGGCAGACAGGTCAAAGGTGCCACAACCAGGGACAGCCCAAAGGCAAAGGCCGCAAACGACTTCATCCTCAACACCCCTCTGAGAGCCGGGCATTCGAAGCCCCGGGGGCACCGCCACGCGATGGCGGCAGCGCGACCTGCCCGCGATATCCGATCATCCTCCGGCGACGGCGACCCGGTGTCCCGGCCCTCCGCCGCCGATCGATATCTCTCGCCGGCTCGGCTCAATAATAATCTTCATAATTATGATGACAGGTCAAATTAATTATCATATTTATGAAATGCGCCTCGGACCTGATGCTTACGAAGCATCACGCGTGCCAGTTGCCGCCTTGCGGATGGCGGGGCGCACGCTGCCGTTGGGAGGATCAATGACATTCACAATCTTGGCGTTCTGCCCCCGAAGCGGAAAGGTTGGCATTGCCCAGTCAACCGGCACTCCTGCCGTTTCCAATCGCACCTTCCGCATCTTTCCCGGACGCGGCGTGCTCACCGTCCAGGCGGGCCACAATTTCTATCAGCGCGAACTCGCCATTGCCCTGTATGAGGCAGGATATGGCGCGGAAAGGATCCTTCAGGCGCTCGCCGCCGCCGACCCGAATTCCGATCAGCGCCAGACCGCGGTGGTGAACGTGTCCGGCGATATCGCGGTGCGAACCGGCCCCAAGGCCTTTCCCTGGAACGGCAGCCGCGTGGGCAAGACCTATGCCGTCGCCGGCAATGCCCTGGTGGGGCCGCAGGTCGTGGAAGCCATGGCCGATGCGTTCGAATCCTCCGCCGACCAAGAGCTGGAGGAACGCCTTCTGCGGGCCATCGAAGCCGGCCGGGATGCCGGCGGCCAGCCCACCGGACAGCGCTCCGCCGTGCTGCAAGTCTATGCGGACAAGGCCTATCCGCTCATTGACCTGCGGGTGGACATCAATCTGGAGCCGGTGAGCGAACTGCGCAAAGGCTTCGACTGGTACCTGCCGCTCGCCTACCACTATGCCGATTGCTACGAGGCGGGAGAGGTGGCGCGCTATCGCGACCATCTCCGCTCGATCGGCTGGCCGGAAAGCATTTCGTCCTGAATTCTCGCCTTCGCCGGCATGCCGCCGCGCGACCTCGCACGCCCCCTTTCTTCACAAGGTGATGCTTCTCCATGATCACGCGCTATGATTCCAATAATCGCTACAGCAAGGCGGTCATCGCCAATGGTTTCGTGTTTCTCGCCGGCCTCACGGCGGAAGACTGTTCGCTCGGCATCGAGGAACAGACCGCATCGGTCCTGAAGCAGATCGACGACTATCTGGCGCGCTCCGGCTCCTCCAAGGACAAGATGGTGAGCGTCAATATCTGGCTCACGTCCATGTCCGACGCGGGCGGCATGAACAAGGTCTGGGAATCCTGGGTGGCCCCCGGCATCGTTCCGGCGCGGGCAACCGTGGAATCGAAGCTCGCGACGCCGGATACCCTGATCGAAATCATGGTCCAGGCGATCATCTGACCTGCGGCATCAAGGCGGAGCGGCGATGCCGGGCGCGTCGCCGTTCCGCCGCGTTCCGACCGGCCCTCACGCCTGATTGACCGTGCGGGCGCGCGACAAGAGATCCTTTTCATACTCGAGCCGGCAGAAGTTCTGGAACGTCATGGCGGCGCGATTGCGGACCTGATCCCCCTTCCAGAGCAAGCCGGTGTCCATGGTCGGAATCTTGTCCGTCAGGTCCCGCACCTCCACCCGGTCGCCTTCGAGCGACCAGGGGCGATACATCATGTCCGACAGGATCGTGACGCCGTGGCCGAAGGCGATGAGGCTGCGCATCGCCTCCACCGATTCCGTCCTGAGCACGATCCGCGGCTCCTGCTCGTTGGCTTTCCAATAGCTTGACGTGGAGACGTCCGCCTCGTCGATGGTGAGCTGGATGTAGGGCTCGTTCGCCACGTCCGCCAGGCTGATCGCCTCCCGGTTCAGCAGCGGATGGCGCGGCGAAAGCCAAAGGCGCCGCACCGATTGAATCAGCGTGTAGCTGCGCAGCCCCGGGCGGTTCTCGCTGTTGGAAACCAGGACCACCGCGAGGTCGCAATCGTCCTTGAGCAGCCCGTCTTCGATGTCCCTGCGCTTGCCCTCCACCAGATGCACCACGATGTTGGGGAAGCTGCGCTGGAACCGGGTCACCAGCGGGACGATGAAATAGCCGAGAACCGTGCTCGTCGTCGCCAGCGTAAACGCGCCCTCGACCGAATTATCGGGATGGCTGAAGGCGTAGGACGCATCCTTGATTGCCGAAAGGATGTTGCGGCAATGCACGAGGAACCGGTGTCCCTCATAGGTGAGCGCCAAGCCGCGCGGGTGGCGCTTGAACAATTGCGTGCCCGCCATCTCCTCCAGTTCACCGATCGCATCGGTAATGGCGGAAGGGGAAATGGCGATCATCGATGCGGCAAGGCTGACCTTTCCGCATTCGGCAGCAGCGACGAAGTAGCGGATTTGCCGCAACGTTACCGATGACATGAAGCGACTTGTATCGAACTGGGAGCGCACCCGGGCCTCGTCCTTCATTTCTGCCCTTCCTTTGAGCAATACCGCGTGCATGCGGCCAAAAAAACGGCACCTACCAGTCTGATTTACCGAATTCGGCTTTCTTGATTGATGAGTTTACACACGTTACACGGTGCGCCTACCCTTTCCTCATCAACAAACAATTCCAGAACATGCAGCAGACACCTGCGCATTCAGGGGGTAGTGGCCATGTCTAGGATTCGTTCATTCAGCCTTTTTACCACTGTGGCTCTTGTATTGAGCGGGCATGCTGCTTTCGCTCTTGAAAAAATTACCGTGCGCGACAGCTGGACCGTCAGCGGCCTTCAGGCGGGATGGCACTGGGGCATCGAAAAGGGCATTTTTGCCAAGCATGGCGTCGAGGTCGCCCATGAGGACGGCAACGGCTCCACGACCACCGTTCAGCTTGTGAATTCCGGCCAGTTCGACGTGGGCCACGCGGATCTTTCGGTGATGGCCGTGGCGCGCGGAAAGGGGCTGAAGCTCACCTCTGTCGCGGGCCTGATCCAGAAGACCTCGCTCGGCGTGTTCGTGCCGAAGGAGTCCGGGCTGAAGACGCCCAAGGATCTCGAGGGCAAGGAAATCATCTACACGGCGACCTCGTTCGAGGGACCCTTCATCGATCCCTTCCTGGTCGCCGGCGGGACGAGCCGCGAGAAGGTCAATCTCGTGAGCATCGATGCCGCGTCGAAAATTCCTTCCTATGCGGCGGGCCGGGGCGACGGGATGATCACCTCGATCCCGTTCGCGATGGCTTCTCTCAAGTCCCGGCCATCCGACTATATCCTCTTCGGCGACTACGGCCTCGCCCTGCCGTCCTACGGCCTGGTCGTGACGGAAGCGACCCTGGAGAAGCGCCGCGCCGCCGTGCAGGGCCTGGTGCAGGGCTATATGGAAGCCTGGCAGCAGATCATCGATGGCGGCGACGCCGCGATCGAGGAAGCGGCAAGCATCATCATGAAGCGCCGGCCCGATGCCAAGCTGGACCGCGCGCAACTGGTCGGCAGCATCCGCGAGCACATCAAGTATTTCCACACCGCCAATACGCAGGGCAAGCCGCTCGGCTGGCAGTCTGAGAAGGATTGGGCCAACACGATCTCCCTGCTCGAGGGCGCCAAGCTGATCCCGGCAGGCACCAAGCCGGCCGATTATTTCACCAATGCGCTGATCGCCACGGCCGGCCAATGAACGCGATCGTGTTGGAAATGCGGGCGGATGGCGTGCCCGCGTCCCCGCCCGCAGTGACCGAGGCACATATTCTCGTCGACCATGTCTCCAAGGTCTATGAGAGCGACCGCGGGCGGGTGGAAGCGCTGCGGGACGTGTCGCTGAAGATACGGGCGGGACAGTTCATCAGCATCGTCGGCCCCAGCGGCTGCGGCAAGAGCACGCTCATGCGCTGTATCGCCGGGCTCGAACGGCCCAGCACCGGCGGCATCATTCTTCGCGGGCGGGAGATCGACCAGCCGCCGGAAAACCTCGGCATGGTGTTCCAGCGCGACGTGCTGCTGAACTGGCGCACCGTGCTCGACAATGTGCTGCTGCTGGTGGAATTCCGCGGCAAGCCCCGGCGCGAATGGATCGACAAGGCGCGGGAGCTGCTGAAGATCTTCGGGCTGGAAAGCTTCCACAACAGCTATCCCTGGGAGCTTTCCGGCGGCATGCGCCAGCGCGCCGCGATTTGCCGGGCCATGCTGGACGATCCCGAAATCCTGCTGATGGACGAACCGTTCGCCGCGCTCGACGCCTTCACCCGCGACGAACTGAACCTCGAACTGCAATCCACCAATCTGCGCACCAGCGCCACCACGGTCTTCATCACCCACAATATCGGCGAGGCCATCTTCCTCGGCGACCAGGTGGTGGTGATGGACCGGCGACCGGGCCGGATCGCAGCGGTGATCGACATCGACCTGCCGCGCCCGCGGCCCTTGTCGGTGCGGGAAACGCCGGAGTTCGCCGAATATGGCCGACGCATCCGCCAGACCTTCGAAGACCTCGGCATCCTGCGGAGGGAGCCATGAGCCCCGGCGACCTGGGGGCCCTGACGCGCAGCGTGCGCCTGCCGCTCCTTGCGGCGGCTGCGGCGCTTGCCCTCTGGGAGGGCGCCACGCGCCTGTTCGCGATACCCCAATTCCTCCTTCCGGCGCCATCGACCATCCTCGCGGCGATCGCCGATGAGCCCTCGCTCTATCTGTTTCACGCCGTCTATACGCTGCAGGCGACTTTGGGTGGATTCATGCTCGCGGTTGTTCTCGGCGTCGCCTGCGCGGTGCTGATCGTCCAGTTCAAGGCGATGGAGCAGACCCTCTATACTTTCCTGGTGTCGCTCAACAGCGTGCCGAAGGTCGCCATCGCGCCGCTGTTCATCGTCTGGATGGGCACGGGCCTCAATCCGAAGATCGCGATCGCCGCGATGATCGCCATCTTCGCCATCGTCATCGACATGGTGCACGGGCTGAAATCGGTCGATGCCGATATGCTCGACCTCGGCCGGTCGGCGCGCGCATCGGCGGTGCAGATCATCTGGAAGATCCGCTTTCCCCATGCCCTCCCGGCGCTGTTCGCGGGCATGAAGGTGGCGATCTCCCTGGCGCTGATCGGTGCCATCGTGGGCGAGTTCGTCGCCGCGAACCGGGGCCTCGGCTATCTCATCCTCATGGCCCAGGGCCAGTTCGACATGGTCCGCATGTTCGCGGCCCTCGCCATCCTCTCCTTCATCGGCCTTGCGCTGTTCTACGGCATCGCCCTCGCCGAGCGGCTGATCCTGCCCTGGCAGACCGCGCAGCGCAAAGCCCTCGCAATTCGCGGCCATTGAGAAAGGGACCCGTCATGGCGACCAAGAAGCGGCCTCCGTTCGGAGGATTCTACAATTCCCTCTCGCGGGAGGACGACACCGAATTGACGCGGGTGGGACCGGGGACGCCGTGCGGCGAGTATCTGCGGCGCTATTGGCAGCCGATCGCGCTCGTCTCCGAGGTGAAGGAAATGCCGATTCCCATCCGCGTGCTGGGCGAGGATCTCGTGCTGTTCCGCGACAAGAGCGGCGACCTCGGCCTCGTGCACCGCCATTGCAGCCACCGGGGCACGTCCCTTGAATATGGCATCATCGCCGAGCACGGCATTCGCTGCGCCTATCACGGCTGGCTCTACAATGTGGACGGCACCCTCGAAGAGACGCCGAGCGAGCCGCCGGGAAGCCGCCTGAAGGACTCCATCTGCCACGGCGCCTACCGCACCCATGAATTCGCCGGCCTCGTCTTCGCCTATATGGGGCCGCCCGAGGAGACGCCGGACTTCCCCCTCTACGACACCCTCGTGTGGCCGGATGGCAACCACCTCGTGCCCTACAAGCTCGACATGCCGTGCAACTGGCTGCAGGTGCACGAAAATGCGGCGGACCCCATCCATACCGCCTATCTGCATTCCATCGTCACCGGCGTTCAATTCACCCCCGCTTTCGCCGAACTGCCGGTGATCGAATTCTTTGAAACCCCGCTCGGCCTGCTCTCGGTTGCGACACGGCGGTGCGCGGACAATCTCTGGATCCGCGCCAGCGATGTGATCCTGCCCAATGTCGCCCAGTTCGGCACCGGCTTCGTCGACGGCAGCAAGGAGAAGTTCGCTTTGTGTGCGGCCTTCACCCGCTGGATCGTGCCGGTGGACGACACCCATTGCTGGGTGATCGGCGTGCGGCACTTCAACGACGTGATCGACCCCCGGAGGGAGGGGCGCGAGGAAGATATCGGCCTCGGCAAGATCGACCTCATGGGGCAGACCGACGAGCGCCCCTATATCGACCGCCAGAAAAGCCCGGGGGACTGGGACGCCATGGTGGCGCAGGGGCCGATCGCGACTCACCGCAACGAGCATCTGTGCTCCACCGACAAGGGCATCGCCCAATTGCGCCGGCAGCTGCGCAACGGCATCGGCGCCGTGCGGTCGGGGGCGGTTCCCGCGCAACCACGCCTGTATGGGACAGGCATCGTGCCGACCTACAACAACGAAACCATCCTGAACGTGCCGCGCACGACGGCCGACGACACGACGGTGCTGCGCGATTTCGGCCGCAAGGTGTGCGCCGAGGCGATCCGCAGCGAGCCCCTGCCGGTGGGCGAGCGGCAGGCGCAGGTGGAAAAGGCGGTGCGCGCGCTGCAGGCCGAGGGCGCCTTTTATCCTCAAGCGGCCACGCCGGCCCAAAGCTTCGCCGAGGGGGCGGTCAATGTCTGAGCCGATCCATCATTTCTTTCAGGACGGCCCCGTGGCGGTCGCGCCTTACAGCCATGCGGTCGAAGTGGACGGTTGGCTGTTCGTGACCGGACAAATGCCGATCCTGCCGGACGGCACGGTGCCCGAGGGCATCGAGGCGCAGACCCGCACCGTGTTCGACAATCTGCGTTCGGTCATGGCGCGGTGCGGGTTCGAGGACGGGCACATCGTGCAGGCGCGCGTATTCCTGACCCGCTTCGAGGCCCATTACGAGCGCATGAATGCGGTCTATGCCACGCTGTTCCCGCCGCAGAGCCTGCCGGCCCGCACCTGCGTCGGCGTCACCGGCCTCGCCCGCGGCTGCGATATCGAGATCGACCTGATCGTCAGGAAGAGCTGATCCCGCTCCGGGGAGGCGGTCGCCTCCCCGCTCCCTCACAAATGAATGGCCCCACCGCGCCCGGAGATCCCGCGTGAACGAGGTGACGTGCGTCCTCAAGACCTGCGCGCTGATCGGCGAATGCCCCCGCTGGCATGCCGCCGAGCAGAAGCTCTATTGGGTCGACATCATGGAACCCTCCCTGAACAGCTTCGATCCGGCCAGCGGAGAGACCCGCAAATGGATGATGCCGGAGCGCATCGGATGCTTCGGCTTCCGCCGCGGGGGCGGCATCATCGCCGGCATGCAGTCGGGCATTTTTCTCATCGACCTGGGCGAAGAGGTGGTCGCGCGACGCGTCTTCGAATGGGAGGCGGACAACCCCAACACCCGCTTCAATGACGGGCGCTGCGATCCCGCCGGCCGCTTCTGGGCGGGGACCGTGATCGAGAGCATGGACAAGCGGGTCGGCGCGCTGTTCCGCTACGATCCGGACGGCACCTGCACGCGCATGGTGGACAAGCTGATCTGCTCGAACGGCCTCGCCTTCAGCCCCGACGGCCGCATCCTGTACCATTCCGACAGCCGGCAGGATTATGTCTGGGCCTGGGACTTCGACGCCGCCAGCGGCGCCATCTCGAACCAGCGGGTCTTTCTCGCCATCGACATCCAGGAAGGAAGGCCCGACGGCGCGGCGGTGGATGCGCAGGGCTATTATTGGATCTGCCACGTGGGCGGCTGGCACCTGGCACGCTATTCTCCGGACGGCATCATCGACCGGGTGATCGGACTGCCGGCGCAACGGCCCACCATGTGCGCGTTCGGCGGCCCGGACCTCAAGACGCTGTACGTGACCACGGCCACGTATCCGCTGGCCGCATCCGATCTTCGCAAGCAGCCGCTGGCCGGCAGCCTGTTCACCATCGCCGTCGACGTGCCCGGCATTCCCGAGCCTTTCTTCGGGGCCGCGTGATGACCCTCAACGTCCGCGTGCGGCGGATCACCTATCGTGCCGAAGGCATTGTCTCGCTCGAACTCGTGCCTTTGGGCGCCGAGCCCCTCCCCCCCTTCACCGCCGGCGCGCACATCGAGGTGCGCCTGCCGAATGGGATGGCGCGGCAATATTCCCTCCACAATCGCCCCGGCGAGCGTCACCGCTACGAGATCGCCGTCCAGCGCGAGGAGACGGGGCGCGGCGGCTCGCTGCATATCCACGATCAGGTGCGGGCGGGCGATGTCCTGGCCATTTCGGCGCCCCGCAATCATTTCGAACTCGACGAGGGCGCCCGGCACACGATCCTGGTCGGCGGCGGAATCGGCATCACGCCGCTGATCGCCATGGCCACGCACCTCGGCGAAATTGGAGCGAGCTTCGCGCTGCATTATTGCGCGCGGTCCCGCGAACGGCTCGCATTCCTGGAAGAGGCGAATGCCCTCGCGCAGGCCGGGTCGGTCACGTTCCACCTGGACGGCGGCGTTCCCGCAGCCGGCCTCGACACGGCAGCGCTGCTGGCGACTCACATGCCGGGAACGCGGGTCTATTGCTGTGGTCCCCACGGCTTGAACACAGCCGTTCAGGCGGCCAGCGCCCACTGGCCGGCCGGCGCGGTGCGCTTCGAGACTTTTGCCCCACCATCCGCCACCTTTCCCTTGCCGCCGGCGCCCCTGGACGGCGAGGACGGCGCGGAATTCGAGATCGAACTGGCCTCGACCGGAACGATCATCCCCGTACACTCCGGCCAATCCATTCTGGCGGCGCTTCGGGCACGCGGTCTCGATGCCGAAAGCTCCTGCGAGGCCGGGACCTGCGGGGTCTGCAAGACACGCCTTCTGCACGGCGTGGCGGACCATCAGGATTTCGTTCTGTCGCGAGATGAGCAGGCCGAGTGGATGATGATCTGTGTCTCCCGGGCCAAATCCCGGCGGCTCAAGCTGGGTCTTTAACGCGCCGCGTCCACTCTGAAGCGGCGCTCTCTTGACGGCGCCCCGCCTTTTGACGGCAGCCCCTGCGGCACCGCGCCACGCGCCGTGACGGACCGCCTGCCCTTCGGCACCCCCCTCCTTTGCCCCTAGCCACCAGCGCCTTGCGCGATCCGCGCCCGGCAAGGCACGCCCGCGCCCGGCACGGGGCGTGCATGGGAAGGCACTCGATTTCCGCAACGGCTGCGGTAGCATCGCGCGTGCCCGCCCGGGCCGCCGACAAATGGGGAATAGCCTGCGTGCGACACGCCGCGATTGCGCTCATCCGGTCAGCGTGCCCTTTTAACGGGCAGACGCGCCCCTGTTTTCGCCGGACGCCCGGTTCCCACCACCAGAGGAGAACGACATGAACGTCAGCAAAATCTTGATAGCCGGCTGTTTCACCGCGTGCCTGTCGTTGCCCGCAGGGGCGCAGGATCTCGCGGGGACCCTCAAGAAGATCAAGGACACCGGGACGATCACGCTCGCCTATCGCGAATCCTCCATTCCCTTCTCCTATCTCGACGACAACCAGAAGCCGGTCGGCTTCGCCATGGACATCTGCGCCAAGGTCGTCGAGGCGGTGAAGAAGGAGCTGAAGCTCGACAAGCTGGACGTCGCCTATACGCCGGTCACCTCGGCCACCCGCATCCCGCTGATCGCCAACGGCACGGTCGATCTGGAATGCGGCTCGACCACCAACAACCCCGACCGCCAGAAGCAGGTCGCCTTCACCAATACCCACTTCCTCACCGCGAGCCGCTTCGTCTCCAAAAAATCCAGCAACATCAAGTCGATCGCCGATCTCGCGGGGAAGACGGTGGTGTCCACCTCCGGCACCACCAACATCAAGCAGCTCAATGAGGCGAACACCGAGCGCAAGCTCAACATCAATATCGTCCCCGCCAAGGACCATGCGGAAGCCTTCCTGATGGTGGAAACCGACCGCGCGGTGGCGTTCGTGATGGACGATATCCTGCTCTCCAGCCTCGTCGCCGGCTCGAAGGATCCGTCCGCCTATGTGATTTCGGAGGATGCGTTCTCCAAGCCCGAGCCCTACGGCATCATGCTTCGGCGGGATGACGCGGCGTTCAAGACGGTGGTCGATGGCGCCACGGCCGCGCTCTATAAGAGCCCGGAGATCATGACGATCTACACCAAGTGGTTCCAGTCGCCGATCCCGCCGAAGAACCTGAACCTCAATGTGCCGCTCGGCGCCCCGCTGAAAAAGGCATTCGCCAATCCCACCGACAGCGGCGATCCCGCCGCCTACTGAGGGCGCGTAGGGCCCCGCCGGCCGGGATGGCGCCATCCCGGCCGGCCGCGCGGCGCGATTCAAGACCTGCTCAAGCGAGGTGCGCGTGGATTACCATTGGAACTGGGCCATCCTCTGGGCGCCGTCGCCGGACGGCAGCGGAACCTATTTCGACATGCTGATGGGTGGCCTCAAATGGACCATCGCCACCTCGGTCTGCGCCTGGCTGGTGGCGCTGGTGCTGGGCTCCCTGGTGGGCGTGGCGCGCACCTTGCCCTTCAGATGGCTGGTGCGCCTGAGCGATGCCTATGTCGAGCTGTTCCGCAACATCCCGCTTCTGGTCCAGCTGTTCCTGTGGTTCTTCGTCGTTCCCGAACTGCTCCCCCACGACTGGGGCACCTTCGTGAAGCAATTGCGCTACGGCCCGTTCCTGACCGCGGTGGTGGGGATCGGCTTCTACATGTCCTCGCGCGTCGCGATGCAGGTCAGCGCCGGCATCAACACCTTGCCGCGCGGCCAGCGCATGGCGGGAACCGCCATCGGCCTCACGACCGCGCAGACCTATCGCTATATTCTCCTGCCCATGGCGTACCGCATCATGCTGCCGCCGCTCACCTCTGAATTCCTGAACACCATCAAGAACAGCTCGGTGGCGCTGACCATCGGGCTGATGGAACTGACCGGCAGCGCGCGCGCCATGCAGGAATTCTCGTTCCAGGTGTTCGAGGCCTTCACGGCGGCGACCGTGATCTACCTGCTGCTGAATGCGGTGGTGACCATCGGCATGCGGATGCTGGAACGGCGCGTGTCGGTTCCCGGCTTCAATGCGGGGAAATGAGCGTGTTCAGCGATTTCGACTTCAACATCATCGCCCGCTCGCTGCCCTACCTGTTCCGGGAAGGCATGACCTTTACCCTGACGCTGACGGCAATCGCGACCGTCGGCGGCGTCCTGCTCGGCACGCTCATCGCCATGGCGCGGCTGTCCTCCCTGCCGGTCGTTCCGGCGATTGCCGCCAGCTATGTGAACGTCATGCGGGCGCTGCCGCTCGTGCTGGTGATCTTCCTGTTCTACTTCCTGATGCCCTATATCGGCCAATGGATCCTGCACACGGATCGGCCGATCAAGGTGGGGGCGCTTTCCTCCACCATCATCACCTTCACGCTCTTCGAGGCCGCCTATTTCTCCGAGATCATGCGCGCCGGCATCCAGTCGATCCCGCGCGGGCAGGTGGCGGCGGGCTATGCCATCGGCCTCACCTATCCACAGATGATGCGCTATGTGGTTCTGCCCCAGGCGTTCCGGAACATGCTTCCGGTCATCTTCACGCAGATGATCGTATTGTTTCAGGATACGTCGCTCGTCTACGTGCTCTCCATCACCGATTTTCTCGGCGCCGCCTCCAAAGTCGGCCAGCGCGACGGCCGATTGACCGAAATGTATGTGTTCGCGGCCGTCGTCTATTTCATCATATCGCTTACCGCCTCCACGCTCGTGAAGCGGCTCCAGGCCCGCATCGCCATCGCGCGCTGAGCCCATTGCAGGTTCTTCCCATGCCCATGATCGCCATCCGCAACGTCAACAAATGGTACGGCGCGCACTTCCAGGCCCTCAAGGACTGCACGACCAGCGTGGAGACCGGCGAGGTGGTGGTGGTGTGCGGGCCTTCGGGCTCCGGCAAATCGACCCTGATCAAGACCGTCAATGCGCTGGAGCCGATCCAGCGCGGGGAGATCATCGTGGACGGGGTGGAGGTGACTTCGCCCAAGACCAACCTGCCCAAGCTGCGGGCGCGGGTGGGCATGGTGTTCCAGCATTTCGAGCTGTTTCCCCATCTGCGCATCACCGACAATCTATGCCTCGGCCAACAGAAGGTGCTCGGTCGCTCGCGCGAGGAAGCCATGGAAAAAGCCCTGCGGCTGCTCGATCGGGTGGGCCTCAAGGCGCATGCGGAAAAATATCCCGGCCAGCTGTCCGGCGGCCAGCAGCAGCGCGTCGCCATCGCCCGCGCGCTGGTGATGGACCCGGTATGCATGCTGTTCGACGAGCCGACTTCCGCGCTCGACCCGGAAATGATCAATGAAGTGCTGGACGTGATGGTGGAGCTGGCCAAGGAGGGCATGACCATGATGGTGGTCACGCACGAGATGGGCTTCGCGCGAAAAGTGGCGCACCGGGTCATCTTCATGGACGGCGGCGAGATCGTGGAGGACGCCCGCAAGGAGGAATTCTTCGCCCATCCCCGCAGCGAGCGCGCCCGCCTGTTCCTGTCAAAGATCCTGCACCATTGAGCCCGCGGGCCGCGCCGCACCTCGGCCGGGCCGGCTATTTGAAGGCATCGAAGCCCGTCAGGTTGCGCCCGATGATCAGCTGATTGATCTGGGTGGTCCCATCGGGAATGGTGAGCATGCGGGCATTGCGGAAATGCCGTTCCAGCGGGAATTCGCGACTGATGCCGAAGGCGCCGTGAATCTGGATCGCCTTCGAGGTCACGCGCTGCGCCGCCTCGGTCACGAAGGATTTGGCGATCGCCGCCTCGGTCGCGCAGCGCCCGCCCTTGGAGAGCATCCACAAGGCCCGATAGAGCAGCAGCCGGGACGCCTCGATGTCGCTCACCATCTCCGCCAGCAACCCCTGCACCAATTGATGCGCGCCGATCGGCTTGCCGAAGGACTGCCGCTCCTTCACATAAACGAGGCTGTCGTCCAGCGCCGCCTGGGCGATGCCGAGCGCAAGGGTGGAGATGAAGCAGCGCGAGCGCTCGAAGCCCTTCATGGTCTCGCGCAGCCCGCCGCCCACGCCGCCGAGGACATTGTCCTCTGACACCACCATGTCCTCGAAACTGACCTGGCCGAGAGACCACCCATTCAAGCCCAGCTTGGAAATCTCGGCGGTCTTGAACCCGTGCTCCGCGCGGTCCGCGAGGAACATGGTGAATTCACCGTCCCCGGTCTTAGCGACCAGAATGACCAGGTCGGCGATGCTGGCGTTGGAGATCCAGAGCTTTTCGCCGGAGATCCGGAAATATTTCCCGTCGCGCACGGCGCGGGTGCGCATTTCGCGCACGCTCGAACCGATGCCCGGCTCGCTGATGGCGGAACATCCGATCAGCTCTCCGGACAGCAGCTGCGCGAGATACCGCGCCTTCAAAGGCTCGGACCCCGTGCGGAACAGCTTCAGCGCCGCGCCCTCCGCCACGAAGGCGAGCCCCGCGAGATCTGGAGAGGTGCGCGACAGCTCCTCATAGAGCAGGCCGCTGGTGAGGAAATCGAGGCCGAGGCCGCCCCCCTCCTCCGCCACCCAGCCGTTGCCGACGCCGAAATCCCCGGTCTTGCGCAGCAGCACATGGGCGACCTCTTTGGGAATGAAACTGTCGGCATGTGGGCGCGTGAGCGGGGCGATGTCGCGATCGATGGCCTTGCGCCATTCGCCCAGCAGCAGGCGCTGGTCCTCGGAAAGCTCGAAATCCATGGGGTATCCTGTCAGCTCAGCCAGTCGGCCGTCACGGCCTGCGTGTGCTCGCCCAGCAGTGGAGGCGCGGTCCAGCCGGCCGCGACGTCGAAGCCGCTGTATTTCACCGCCGGCCCGATGACCGACAGCGGCCCGTATTGGGGATGCTCCACCTTCTGCACCATCGCGCGATGCAGGGCCTGCGGGTGGTTGAACACCTGCTCCATATTGTTGATCGGCGAGCAGGGCACCTTCGCCGCGTTCAATTGCGCGACCAGCTCGTCCACCGAGAAGCGGCGGACCTCGGCGTCGAGGATGGCGTGGAGCGCATCGCGGTTCTCGACGCGGCCGGACAGTTCGGAAAAGCGCGGGTCGGCCATAAGGTCGGACCGGCCGATCACCTTCAGGAAGCGCTCAAACAGATTCTGCACGCCGGCGCCGATCACCACCCAGCCGTCGGCGGCCTCGAAGGCCTTGTAGGGCACCTGTTGGGCATGCTCGGAGCCCCATTTGCCCTTGCTCACGCCGGTGGTGAGATATTCGATGCCGGCATCCACGAGGAAGGAGATCTCGCTCTCGAACAGGCTGGTCTCGATGTGCTGGCCCTTGCCGGTGCGCTCGCGATCGAAAAGCGCGGTGGCCACGGCCCCCATCGCATATTGGCCGCACACGAGATCGAATGCGGACGTGCCGAGCTTGATGGGCGCCCCGTCGCGCTCGCCGGTGAGGCTCATATAGCCGCCTTCGGCCTGGATGGTGAGGTCGAACGCGCCCTTCTCGCTATAGGGTCCATTGGCCCCGAACCCGGACATGGAGACGAAGATCAGCCGGGGATTCTCCGCCGCCAGGCTCTCGTAATCGAGCCCGAGCCGCGCCATCACGTCGGGCCGGAAATTCTCCACGATCACGTCCGCGGCCAGCGCGAGGCGGCGGGCGAGCGCCCGGCCCTCCTGCGTCTTCATGTCGATGACGATGGAGCGCTTGTTGCGGTTCGCCGCCAGGAAGCTGAAGGCATGGTCCTTGTGGAAGGGGGGGCCCTGATGGCGGATCGGATCGCCGTCCGGCGCCTCCACCTTCACGACATCGGCGCCCAGGTCCCCCAGCAGCATGGTGCAGAAGGGGCCGGCGAAAAGACGCGTGAAATCGAGAACCTTGATGCCGGCGAGCGGCTTTTGAGCGGGCATGTCTTCACCTGTCTATTGAATGGGGGCGTCTTCGCGCACGAACCCGCCGGCGCGGTCGGTGCGAAAGCCGATGTGCTTCAGCCAGTTGACGTCGTCCTGGGCGGGAAAGTCCCGGCGCTGGTGCGCGCCCCGGCTTTCCGTGCGCAGCAGGGAGGCCTCCACGATCATGCGGGCGGTCGCGAGCATGTGGCCGAGTTCCAACGCCTCGACCATCTCGTCGACATCGCATGCGAGGACATCGGCGGCGGCGGTGCGGGCGAGATCGCGCAGGCCCTCCTGCCCCTCGCGCAAGCCCTCCTCACGGCGCCACAATCCCGCCGTGCGCAGCATCAAATGGCGCACCGCATCCTTGATGTCGGACGCGCGGGCCTGCCCGGTTTCATTGGCGTGGCCGGTGACGGCCTCAACCGACGCCGCGACCACGGCGTCCCAGTCGCGGTCGCGCGCGGACGGCATGCCGCCTGCGGCGCCACGGCCCGCGAGCGCGCCGAACACCAGCGTATCCGCGCAGCCGTTGCCGGCGAGCCGGCTCGCGCCATGCACGCCGCCCGCGCTCTCGCCACCGGCGTAGAGACCCGGCACGCCGGTCCATCCCCTGTCGTCGATCAGGATCCCGCCCATCTGGCTGTGGGATGCCGGCCGAACGCGAGGCGGGGTGGTCAGCGGATCGACGCCCGCATTGCGCAGGCGCCGCACATGGATCTTGTAGCTTTCCAAGCGTTCCGCGGGCAGGACGGTGGTGTCGAACACGACCGTGTCGTCGGGCATCCCCCGCCCCTCGTCGATCTCGGTCTGCACGCAGAGCGCCATCTTCGCCTTTTCGATCTGCTTTTCGCCGTGCACCGGGTTGTAGCGGAACATGAACCGCTCCCCCTGCGCGTTGAGCAGATGCGCACCGTCCCCCAGCATCGCGGTGGGCATCTCCATGCCCCGGCAGGCTTCGGGCCAGACGGTCACCACCGGCTCGAACTGCACGAACTCCATGTCGATCAGATGCGCCCCGTGCTTCAGCGCGAGGCCGTAGGAATCGCTTCCGACATCGGCCGGATAGGTGCTGTCGGCATAGATCCTCCCGATCCCGCCGGTCGCGAGCACCACCGCGCGGGCGCAAGCGGCGGAGAAGGTCCCCGCCCGCCGATCCCACAGCAGCGCCCCGGCCACCTCGCCATCCGCGTTCAGCAGGTCGACCACCTTCTGGCCGGTGAGGATGCGCACGCCGATATGCGCCGCGTGGGCAGCCAGATGTTCGAGCACGATGCGCCCCGTGCCCTCGGGGATGAACAGGGAGCGGGGATAGGTGTTGCCGGACAGATGGCGCTGGATGATGCGATCCTGTTCCACCGGAAACGGCACGCCCAGCGCGGACAGCTCGCGCTGCGCATCCGCCGCGCCGTGCGCCAGGGCGTGCACCAGCCTGCGGTCGTTCAGCCCGTATCCGCCGCGCACCATGTCCGCGAAGAACATGTCCGGGCTGTCGCGCGCATCGGCATGGGCAATCGGCGCATTGCAGCCGATCACATAAGGCGAGGCGCCACGGGCAAAATAGGCCATGGTGACCGACGCGCCCTGTTCGCGCGCGGCCACCGCCGCACGATAGCCCGCGAGCCCGCCGCCCAGGACGAGCACGTCCGTCTGAAGCTTCGAAATGTCCACGATCCACCCTTTGCTGTTCGCGATCGCGCTCAATCGGCCCGGACCGGAACCGTGCGATGGGGCGGAATGTGGAGCTGGATGCGCTCCCCCTCCTCGAACAGGGCATTGGGAAACGCGTGCACGCGCAGGTCGCCGCCCGGCCAGGCGAGGGTGTAATTGACGATATCGCCGAGCAGGACGCGGCGGGTGACGGTGGCGGCCCATTGGTTCGGGCGCGGCGGCGCCTCCCGGCGCATTTCGGGATAGACCGTGCGCAGGGCCGCGAGATGCATGCTGCCCGTATCGACGGGGAAAAGCTGCGATCCCTCCGCGCATTCCACCAGGGCCTCGCCCACCTTCAGCACCGGCGCGCCCGAGGAGGCTTCGCCGGCGGCCGTGCCCACAAGGATGTTCGCGGCGCCGATGAAGTCCGCGACGAAGCGCGTCGCCGGCGTGTCGTAGATGTCGAGCGGCTTGCCGCATTGCTCGATGTGACCGTCGCGCATGACGATGATGCGATCGGAAATCGCCATCGCCTCTTCCTGGTCGTGGGTGACATAGATCGTCGACAGGTCGAACTTGTGCTGGAATTCCTTGATCTCGTCGCGCATGCGCACCCGCAGCCGCGCATCCAGGTTCGACAAAGGCTCGTCGAGCAGGATCGCCTTCGGCCGCGAGGCATAGCTGCGCGCGAGGGCGACGCGCTGCTGCTGGCCGCCGCTGAGATCGGTCGCGGGGCGATCGATATAATCCTCGATGCCGACCATCCGCAGCATGTCCGCGACCCGCTGCTTGATCTCGCTTTCCGCGACCCGCTGGACGCGCAGCCCATAGGCGACATTCTCGAACACCGACATGTGCGGCCAGATCGCATAGCTCTGGAACACCATCGACAGCTTGCGCTTCTCGGTCGGCACGTTGATGCGCTTCGACGAGGAGAAGACCAGATTGCCGTCGATGACGATTTCGCCGGACACCGGCGTTTCAAGCCCCGCGATGCAGCGCAGGGTGGTGGACTTTCCGCAGCCCGAAGGGCCGAGAAGGGAAAGATGTTCGCCGCGCCCGACGGCAAACGAGACGCCCTTGACGACGATCTTGGCGCCGAACGCGGCAACGAGATCGCGCACCTCGATATAGGCCGGCGCCGGCGTATTGCGCGGCTGCGCCTCGCCGAAGGAAAGAGTCTGCGCGGATCGGTGTAAGGCCAGCATGATGCTTTCTCCAGTCAGACTTTGGCGCCGCGATTTGCCATGGAGCGCACGAGGGTGAGCGCGATCAGGATGATCAGGGCCTGCACCACAGCGAGCGCGCTGACGCGCGGCATGCCACCGGAATCCCAGAAGCTGAAGATGGCCGGCCCCAGCACCTGCGTGCCGGGCCCGGAGAGGAACAGGGAGGCGCTGATCTCGCGCACCGACACCATGAACAGCAGCGCCCAGGTGGCGAGCAGGCCCGGCCGCAGCAGCGGCAGCGTGACCGTCCGCAGGATGCGCCATGCCCCCGCGCCGCTGATGCGGGCCGCCTCCTCCAGGGCGATGTCGATCTGCACCACCACGCCGCTCATGCCGCGATAGGCGAGCGGCAGGAAGACGATGACGTAAGCCAGCAGCACGGCGAACAAGGTGCCGTAAAGCTTGAGCGGCAGCGCGAGGATCATCCACAGGAAGCCGATCGCGAAAATGAGGCGCGGAAAGGCCTGGGGCAGCATCGTCATCTGTTCGAGAAGCCGGCGCCCGTCGCTGCGCGAGCGGTGCGTGGCAAGGGCGATGAAGGTCGCCAGAAGCACGCCGATGACGCCCGTGCCCACCCCCAGGAGCAGGCTGTTGAGGATCGCCTGCTGGGTCGTGGGGAAGTCGAACATCACATATTTGTAATTGCCCAGCGTCCAGGCCGGGAAATTGAAGCTGATGGCATTGCTCGACTGGAACGAGGCCAGAAGAAGCGTGCCCATCGGCAAGATCAGCGACAGCAGGACATAGAGCGCCGCAATCGCGAACAACACTCCCGTCATCCAACCCATGTCCACCTGCCGGGGGCGATAATTCTTGCCCGAGATGACCGCATAGGACTTCCCGCGCAGCACCCGTTGGACCAGCCAGACCGCGACCGCCGTCATGCAGATCAGAACCAGACCGAGCGCGGCGGCGAGCGGATAGTTCGGCGGATAGCCCTGCAGCAGCACGTACATGGCATTGGTGGCGACGTAGAAGCGCGAGGAGGTGCCGAGCATGGTCGGGATCGCGAACGATCCGATCATGGAGGTGAACATGAACAGGGCCGCGCTCGCGACCGCCGGCAGCATCAGCGGCAGGGTGACTTTCCAGGCGGTGCGGAGCTTTCCCGACCCGAAGATGGAGGAGCATTCCTCGAGCGAGGGATCCATGCGCTGCATCGCCGCCCCGATGATCAGAACGGCGACCGGCGCCTCGAAGATCGCCTCGACGAAGATGATCCCCATCGGCGTATAGATGTTGATCAGATGCGTCTCGAAGCCGGTGATCGCACCGAACATCCGGTTGATCAGGCCGTCGCGCGGCGCGCCGAGCTGGCTCCAGGCCAGCGCCCCGACCAGCGGCCCCAGCGGATAGGGGATGGCGATCAGCAGCTCGAACAGCTTTCGCCCCGGCATGGTCGTGCGGTGGATGATCCAGGCCAACACCACGCCGATGACCAGCCCCAGCGCGGTGCCGCCGCCGGCGACGACCAGCGTGTTGCGGATCCAGTCCAGATGGCCGGACAGCGCGATGAAATTGTCGATGCCGTAGGCTTTGGCCGGAAATGCCTCCGGATCTCCCACGTTGAACGCGCTCGTGACGAGCAGGAAGAAGGGGAAGCCGAGGGTTCCTGTCAGCAGGACCAGCGGAATCCACACCTCCGGGCGAAGATCGAAGGCAGAGGCGCGGGCAAACGCCGCGCGCTGCGCTTCCTGTTCGGACATCACCGACATCACAGGCCCGTCATCTTGTTCCAGATCGCCACGAATTCACGCCGCCGCTCGGGCCGCATGTAGTCCTGGAAGTCCACGGGCAAGCGCAGGTTGAGCGTGGTGATGTCGGGCAGATGCTCGATATGGATATCCTTGCGCGCCGAATAGGAGCCCTGGATATTATTCCAGAGATACTGGCCCTCCTTGGAAAGCATGAATTCCGTGAAAATCTTGGAGGCATTCGGGCGCTTGGTGGTGCCGAAGATGCCGATGACCTGGTTCACGGCCGGGACCCCGATCGTCGGGAACACCGCCTCGACCGACTGCTTGTTACGTACCGATTTTACATATTGGAATATGCTCACCCGGCCGCCGATCTTGAGGTCTCCCCGCTCGATATCCTGGGAGATCTGGGTGGAGGAGGCATAGGCGCGCGGGTTGTTCTTTCCGAGATTGTCCCAGAAATCCTTCGGCAGGACATCCTTCATGGCGAACCAGAAGCCGTAGGACGTGCCCGCCGCCGAGTTCTGGAATCCGATCTGCCCCTTCCATTGCGGGTCGAGCAAATCGGTCCAGGTCTTCGGCGCAACTTCCTTCTTCACATAGCGCGGATCGTACATCATCGGCCCGACATTGACGTAATATGTCGTCCAATATCCCGGCTCCGCGCTGCGATATTCGGGGGCGTAGGCGTCGATGTCCTTAGGGATGTAGCGCAGAAGGCGATTCTGGAGACGCAGATTCTCCATGATGCCGGAATCGGAGGTGATGTAGACGTCTCCGGTGGTCTGGCCGGCGCGGAACTCGGCTTCCAGCTTCGGCAGGGCAGCGCCGGGCAGCAAACGCTGCTGCACCGCGTCGACGCCGGTCTTTTCCTTGAAAACCCGAAGGAATTCGACGACGTCGGCTTCCTGGTCCGCGTGCCAGACCACCACCGGCCCCTCGGCCTTCGCGGCCTCCAGGCTGGGTGGCTGGCTGGCCTCCGCATGCGCGCGGGACACCAGATGCGGCATCGCGGACCATAGAACGCCGCCGGCGCCCGTAACGAGCAACTGGCGGCGTGTCAGGCCATCGCGACGAAACCCGGCTGTGAGCTTCATCTTCTCTCCTCCCCGATGCTGTGCGCTTGTGCGCATCTCTTCGGACATAGTTGTCTAATGATTAGACAACTTCAACATTTTTTCGCCGTGCCGGCGGCTCTTTCCGCGGGAATGAACCGCGACTCGGCATCGGAAACCGTGAGCGAACAAGAACTTGAGGCCACTCGGCGCATTGGCGTTTGCCGAGAACAAGCCAGAGGGCACGCGCCCGCAAAATCGACTCACTCTCTAAAAAGTATATTTATATCATATACTTAATCGACCTCGGCCCGTAGGCCGAAAAATGGCTAGGCGGATATTCCTTCGAACATGCGCCTGCGGGCATTCTCGATATGAACGCGCATGGCATCCCGCGCGCCCGGGGCATCCCCCTTCACGATCGCCTCATAGACCTGCGTATGCTCGTCCTGGACCTGGCGGACGCGGGATTTCGGCTTCTGAAGCGACAGGCTGCGGGCCAGGTTCATGCCGAAATCAATGTGCGGCCGCAGCAATTCCATCGCCGAGGCGAAGAATTGATTGCAGGTCGCCCGCGCCACCGCGAGGTGGAAATCATAGTCCGCCGCGGCGCCGAGGCTGCCGGTCTTCACGATCTCCTCGAGAACCGCAAGCGCCCGCGCGATCTCGGCGATCCGGGCGGCATCGCCACGGCTGGCCGCCACATGGGCCGCCTCCCCTTCGAGCGCGACGCGAAACTCGAAGCAGCGCTGCACGTCGGCGATGCTGCCCACCGGCGCAAACCCGAGAATCGCCTTGCTCGGCTGGCGCTGGACGAAGGTGCCTGCCCCCTGCCGGGAGATCACGATCCCGTCGTCCCGCAGACGCGCCAAGGCCTCGCGCACGATCGTCCGCGACACGTTCAGCCGGTCCGATAATTCCACCTCGGTCGGCAGCTTGCTCTTCTCGGGGAATTCCCCGCTGACGATCAGCTCGAAGATCCGATCATAGATCTGATCGCTCAGCTTCACCGGCTTCGGGGCGAGGAGGGTCAAGGCTTCTGTCGACATAGGGCCGACGGTCGGTGCGCTTTCGGTCATGGATCCATCATGGAACAGCTTGCGGGAAAAGTCCACTTGTCATACCAATGTGGCAAGACAAAGCAGCGGGGCCCACCGGGCCTCCCAGCACAAGGGTGGACCATGGAGGATACCGCGTTCAAGGAGGTGCCGCTCGGAACCTCCTCCGTTTTCACGAAAACCGTCTCGGAATCAGACGTTTACCTCTATGCCGGCATTTCCGGCGACTTCTCGCCGAACCATATCGACGAAGAATATATGGCCGGCGGCAAATATGGCCGGCGCGTCGCCCACGGCACCCTGCTGCTCGGCTTCATGTCGGCGAGTTCGGCCAATCTCTACCTGGGGCGCACCGTTTCCCTCGGCTACGACCGGGTGCGCTTCGTCAATCCCGTGTTCTTCGGCGACACGATCCGCACCGAATACAAGATCGCCCGCTACGACATGGAGAAGAAGCGCGTCTTCGCCGACGTGACCTGCACGAATCAGCGCGGCGAGATTGTCGCGGTCGCCACCAATATTCGCACCTACGTGGGATGAGCGGGAGCGCGACATGGGCATTCTGCTTCAGGACGAGACCGACGGGGTCGTCACGCTCACGCTCAACCGGCCGGAGGCGATGAATGCGCTCTCGAGCGAATTGTCGCGCGAATTGCGCGCGGCAATCGACGCGCTCGCGCAGCGTCCGGACGTGCGGGTCGTCGTCATCACCGGCGCCGGGGAGCGCGCCTTCTGCGCCGGGGCGGACCTCAAGGAGCGGCGCACCCTCGATGCCGACGAGAAATGGGAGCAGCGCACCCGCGGCTGGGAGGTGAACGAGGCCGTCTGGCGGATGCCGCAGCCTGTGATCGCCGCGGTCCACGGCTATTGCCTCGGCGGCGGCTTCGAGCTGGCGCTTTACTGCGATCTGCGCGTCGCGGCGGAGGATGCCGTCTTCTCCTTTCCCGAGATGACCCTGGGCGCCTATCCCGGCGCCGGCGCCGCGGTGGTGCTGCCGCGCCTCATCGGCCGGGGCCGCGCCAAGGAAATCTTCTTCACCGCGCGGCGGGTGAAGGCGGACGAAGCGCTCTCCCTCGGCATCGTCGAGCATGTGGTCCCGCGCGACCGGCTGCTCGTGAAGGCGCACGAGATCGCCGACGCGATCAAGAAATCGAGCCCGCTCGGGCTCGCCGGCATCAAGCAGATGATGAATTTCGGCGCCGACCTGCCGTTCGAGCAGGCCAACGCGCTGAACGACACGCTGCGGCGCCCGCTTGAGGGCACGCAGGATTATCTCGAAGGCATCACCGCCTTTTTCGAAAAGCGCCCCGCTCGATTTGTTGGCAGGTGAGAGATGAACCTTCAGGGCAAGACAGCCATCGTGACCGGCGCCAGCTCGCCGGACGGGGTCGGCGGGGCGACCGCCAAGGCGCTTGCGGCGCGCGGCTGCAATGTGGCCGTGAATTATGCCAGCAACCGCGCGGGGGCCGATGCGGTGGTCGCCGCATGCGCCGCGCTCGGCGTCGATGCCTTTGCCTTCGAGGCCGATGTGGCGCGCGACGCCGAGTGCCGCCGCCTGGCGGATGCCGCCAACGCGCGCTGGGGACGTCTCGACATCCTCATCAACAATGCCGCGGTGACCCGCCCCATCGCGCTCGGCGCGCTGGAGGATCTCGATGCGGCGGAGTTCCACCGCCTCTATGACGTGAACCTCATCGGCCCGTTCCAGATGGCGCGCGCGGCCGCCCCGCACCTGCGGGCCACCGGCGATGCGGCTATCGTGAACATCTCCTCCGTGGCCGGCATCACCGGCAACGGAAGCTCGATTGCCTATGCCGCGTCAAAGGGAGCGCTGAACACCTTGACGCTCTCCCTGGCCCGCGTGCTGGCTCCACAGGTGCGCGTCAACGCCATCTGTCCCGGCGGCCTGTTCGGCAATTGGACCAGGAAACTCATGTCGGAAGACATGTACCAAAGCAAATTGCATGAAGCGGAGACGAGCTTCCCGTTGAAGCGGGGCGTCTGGCCTTCCGACGTGGCGCGTCAAGTCGTCTTTCTGGTCGAAGACGCGACCACGATGACGGGAGAACTTATGCAAACGGACTCGGGTCGACACCTTTACTGACACATGCCCGCCTGGGCGCGGGCGCTTCGGATTGCAGGGGCCTATCATGCACAAGCCTTCCAGCCGCACGCGTGCGGCATCTCAAGTTCTCGTGGACGCGCTCGAAGGTCACGGGCTGCGCCATGCCTTCGGCGTCCCGGGGGAAAGCTATCTGCCCGTGCTCGACGCCCTGGCGGATTCGCGCATCGATTTCGTCGTGTGCCGCCAGGAAAGCGGCGCCGCCTTCATGGCCGAGGCGGCCGGCAAGCTCACGGGGCTGCCCGGCCTGTGTTTCGTCACGCGCGGCCCCGGCATGACCAATGCCAGCGCGGGCGTACACGTGGCGCAGCAGGATTCGACCCCGATGATCCTGATCTCGGGACAGATCTCGCGCGGCTTCCGCCATCGCGACGCGTTCCAGGAAATCGATCCCCGCGCCGTGTTCGGAACCATGGCGAAGCTCGTGATCGAGATCGACGATGCGGCCCGCATTCCCGAATTCGTCGCCCGCGCCGTGCGCGTGGCGACGCAGGGCCGCCCGGGTCCGGTGGTTCTGACCCTGCCGGACGACATGTTGGACGAACAGGTGGTGGTCGAGGACGTTCCCGCATTCGTGCCTTTGGAGATCGCGCCGGGGCACGGCGACATGGAGACGCTCGGCGCGTTGCTCCGGGCGGCGGAGCGGCCATTCGTGATCGTCGGCGGCTCGCGCTGGAACGAACAGTCGGTGGCGGCGCTGGTGCGCTTCGCCGAACGCTTCGATATTCCCGTCGGCGCCAGCTTCCGCCGCCAGATGTTGTTTCCCAACCATCACGCGGCCTATGCCGGAGACCTCGGGCCGGGCGCCAATCCCAAGCTCGCGCAGCGCGTCAAGGATGCCGACCTGATCCTCGCCTTCGGCACGCGCCTGTCGGAGATGCCGACCCAGGGCTACAGCCTGATTCCCATCCCCAATCCCGGCGTTGCCTTCGTGCATGTCCATGCCGGCGTCGAGGAACTGGGCCGCGTGTTCCAGCCCACCCTTGCGATCAACGCCACTCCGGGCGCCTTCGCCGCCGCGCTGGACGAACTGGAGCCGCCGGCCGACACCCGCCGCCGGGCGTGGCGGGAGGCGGCGCACGCGGATTATCTCGCCTGGTCGGAGCCGCTGCCTCAGGTGCCCGGGCCGGTGCAGATGAGCACGATCATGCACTGGCTGCGGCAGAATCTTCCCGCCGACACGGTGATGTGCAGCGGCGCGGGGAATTTCTCCATCTGGCTGCATCGCTTCTACCGGCATCCGGCGTTCGGCACCCAGCTCGCGCCGATTTCCGGAACCATGGGCTATGGCTTCCCGGCGGCGATCGCCGCGGCACGGCTCAATCCCGCCCGCACCGCCTTGTGCTTCGCCGGCGACGGCGATTTCCTGATGACCGGGCAGGAATTGGCCACCGCCATGCAATACGGGCTCGCGCCGAAGGTGTTTGTGATCGACAACGGCACCTACGGCACCATCCGGATGCATCAGGAGCGCGAATTTCCCGGCCGGGTCTTCGGCACCGACCTGAGAAATCCCGATTTTGCCGCCTATGCCCGCGCGTTCGGCGCCGACGGCTTCACCATCGCCGACGATCGGGACGCGATCCCGGTCATGGAGGCCGCCTTCGCGTCGCCCAATGCGGCGGTCATCCACGTCAAGCTCGACACCGAAGCGATCTCTCCCAGCACGACGATTTCCGCCCTGCGCGCGAAATCCCTGAACCGGGGCTGAGCAGCGCACGGCGACGGGCGGCGCGGCGGAACGCGGCACATCCCGGCACGACGGCAAATCGCGCCGTCGCCCTTCCAGACAAGGCTCGCCCCATGAAGCCTCACCTGAAGTCTCCCGAAACCCTCCGCAGCGCCCGCTGGCTGGCGCCCGACGATCTGCGCGGCTTCGGCCATCGCTCCCGCGCGATGCAGATGGGCTACGACCCGCAGGACTGGGCGGGAAAGCCGGTGATCGCCCTTCTCAACACCTGGTCGGACTTCAACCCCTGCCACGCCCATTTCAAGCACCGGGTGGAGGATGTGAAGCGCGGCGTGTTGCAGGCCGGCGGTTTTCCGCTGGAGCTGCCGGTCCATTCGGTCTCCGAAACCTTCCTCAAGCCCAGCTCCATGCTCTATCGCAATATGCTGGCGATGGAGACGGAGGAGGTGATCCGCTCCCATCCCGTCGATGGGGTGGTGCTGCTCGGCGGCTGCGACAAGAGCACGCCGGCCCTGCTGATGGGCGCCACCAGCGCGGGGGTGCCGGCCATCTATCTCCCCGCCGGCCCCATGCTTCCCGGCAATTGGAAGGGCAAGGTGCTCGGCTCCGGCTCGGATGCCTGGAAGTTCTGGGACGAGCGGCGCACGGGGAATATCGACGCGGCCCAATGGCAGGAGATCGAGGGCGGCATCGCCCGCAGCTACGGCCATTGCATGACCATGGGCACCGCCAGCACCATGACCGCCATCGCCGAAGCCATCGGCATGACCTTGCCCGGCGCCTCCTCCATTCCGGCGGCGGACGCGAACCACATGCGCATGAGCACGCAGACCGGTCGGCGCATCGTCGACATGGTGTGGGAGGACCTCACGCCGGCACGCATCCAGACCCGGGCGGCGTTCGAGAATGCCATCACGGTGGCGATGGCCATGGGCTGTTCCACCAACGCCATTATCCACCTCATCGCCCAGGCGCGCCGGGCCGGCTCGGACATCGGCCTTGAGGATTTCGACCGCGCCAGCCGCCGCGTCGCCGTCATCGCCAATGTGCGGCCGAGCGGCAGCACCTATCTGATGGAGGATTTCTATTTCGCCGGGGGCTTGCGCGCCCTCATGAAGCGCCTCGGCGACCTGCTCCATCTCGATGCGCTCACCGTGACCGGCATGAGCGTCGGCGAGAATATTGCCGACGCGGAGGTCTATGACGACGACGTCATCCGCACCCTGGACAATCCGATCTATCGGGAAGGCGCGCTGGCCGTGCTGCGGGGCAATCTCGCCCCCGAAGGCTGCGTCATCAAGCCGAGCGCCTGCGCGCCGCATCTGCTGAAGCATACCGGCCCGGCGCTGGTGTTCGACGATTACCCCGCCATGAAGGCGGCGATCGAGGACGAGACCCTCGATGTGACGGCGGACCATGTGCTCGTGCTGCGCAACGCCGGCCCGCAGGGCGGCCCCGGCATGCCGGAATGGGGCATGCTGCCGATCCCGAAGAAGCTGGTGCGGCAAGGGGTGCGCGACATGATCCGCATTTCGGATACCCGCATGAGCGGCACCAGCTATGGCGCCTGCATCCTGCACGTCTCGCCCGAGAGCTTCGTCGGCGGCCCGCTGGCGCTGCTGCGCACGGGCGACGCGGTGCGCGTCGATGTCGAGGCGCGGTCCATCGACATGCTGGTTTCGCCCGAGGAACTGGCGCGCCGCCGCGCCGGCTTCGTGCCCCCGCAACCGCGCTTCGAGCGCGGCTATGGCTGGATGTTCTCCCGGCACATCGGCCAGGCCCACGAGGGCTGCGACTTCGATTTTCTAGAAACCTCGTTCGGCACCCCCGCCGGCGAGCCGGACATCTTCTGAGCTGAGGACAAAACCGTGGAACTGCCCGTCAACACATTCAAGCGCGGCATCTATGCCGGCCAGCAACAGATCGGCCTGTGGAGCAGCCTTGCGAGCCACATCACGGTCGAGATCATCGCCGGATCCGGCTTCGACTGGCTGCTGCTCGACACCGAGCATTCGCCGAACGAACTTCCCATGGTGTTCTCGCAGCTCCAGGCCTGCATGGAGAATTCCGCCCATCCCATCGTGCGCCCGCCGGTGAGCGACCAGACCCTGATCAAGCGCTATCTCGACGCGGGCGTTCAGACCTTCCTCATTCCGATGATCGACACCGCCGAGCAGGCGGCGGCGGCGGTCGCCTATACGCGCTATCCGCCCCACGGCGTGCGCGGTTTCGCGGCCGCCTCGCGGGCCTCGCGCTTCGGCCGCGTGAAGGATTATTACAGCCGCGCCCATGAGGAGATCTGCGTGCTGGTGCAGATCGAATCGGAGGAGGGCATGCGCAATCTCGAAGCCATCGCCGCCGTGCCGGGCGTGGACGGCCTGTTCGTCGGGCCCGGCGATCTCTCCGCCGCCACCGGCTATCTGGGCGACCAGAACAACGAGGCGGTGGTGTCGCTGATCGAGGGCCTCGTCGGCCGGATCGGCGCCGCCGGAAACCGCGCCGGCATCCTCACCAGCGACGAGACCCTTGCGAAACGCTACATCAAGGCCGGATGCATCTTCACTGCGGTCGGTTCCGACGCCGGCATTCTGGCTCGGGGATCGGAAGCGCTGGCGAAGCGATTCAAGGCCTGAACCGGCCGCACCGCCCGGGTGATCCTCCGGTGATCGCCGAGACCGGATGTGTGCCGGCACGCTGACGCGCCGGCACACGCGTGGGGTCAGGCCCCCGCGAACAGCCGGCCGTAGCCGGGCCGGGGCTCGTGAATCCCGGCGATGCGCAGCGCGTTCCACATCATGCATCCGGCGGCCGAAAGCACCGGCTTGCCGATGTCGTTCTCCAATTGCTGCAAGGCCGCCAGCGTCGGCATGCCGACGCCGCTGAGGAACACGGCATCCACGCCTTCAACATAGGCCTGCCGCCCGGCCATGTAGGCGCGCTCCGGCGTCTCCTCGTAGATGTTGCGGACGCCTTCGAGGCGGGCATAGCGCGGCACTTCCACGCCATGGGCCTCGAAATGCGCCTTGCCCTCCAGCGTCACGTCCTCGCCATAGGGCGTCGCATAGCCGATGCGGCGGATGCCGAGATGCGCGAAGGCCGCGAGCGCGCTGCCGAAGGCGGTGACGAAGCGCGTTCCGGTCTCGCGCTCCACCTGCGTCACCAGCTCGGCCTCGCGCGCCTTGCCGATGGTATAGCTGGTGGCGGTGTGGGCCATCACGATGACGTTCGGGCTCAGCATGGCCAGCAGCCTGGAGGCCGCCGGCACGCTCGCGACCTGGCTGAGGTTGCGCTCCTCCTGGCCCGTGTGGGTCCCTGCCGGCCCGGATGCGTCCATGCGCGTGAAATGCACGGACACCCCCTTGGGGGCCAGCTCCGTCATTTCCGGCTCAACGGTGGGATTGCCGGGGGGAACCAGGAAGCCGATACGGGCTCTCCAACCAATCATTGCGCCGCCTCCGAAAGAATTCCTGCGCCGGTCTGTCCGTCGGTGGCACGCAGCAGCTGCGCCAGGATGCGGACGTCATCCAGCTTGTCGAGGGTGTGAACCATCTCGAGAATGCGCTCGCCGCGCGTCCCGAGCAGGGTGCCGGTGATGCGGGTGAACTTGCCCGCGATCTTCTGGCGGGTGGGATGCAGCGTCTCGCCTTCCCCGCCCCGCGCCGAGACCACCTGCCCGTTCGTGGTGCGGATCGCGACATCGACGATATCGGCACGGACGGGATCCAGGACGAGATCGATCTTGTCGGAAAGCGCCAGCACCTCGGCGTCGGTATAGTTCGAATAATATTCGAATTCGTCGATCGGCCGCCCGAGCAGCGCGGCGGCGATGCAGAAGCGCGCCGAAACGCGGGCGTTGAGCGCGCTCGCATAGGGCGCGATATTGGTGAAGCCCGGATTGGTATAGGTGAGGTCGGACACCGTGACCGTCACCTTCTCGATATCGGCGACGGCACGGCCCAGTTGCTCGGCGAGGCCGCGCGCCAGCGTCACGGGCGTCTGCACGAAGATGCAGACCGGATATTCCTTGTAGATGGTGTCGGAGATCAGGAAGCGTTCGCCGAGGCCGTCCACCGCGCGCGCGGCATGCTCGGCGGTATTGGCGACGGCCTTGTAGAAGCCGGCCTCGCCCTCGAATTCGAGCGGCGAAGCGGTGGCTCCGGCCCGCGCCATCAAGGCGGCCGTCGCGCCGTTGCGGGCGGCCATGCCGACATTCAGCTTCACATCCATCGTGCCGGTCAGGAAGCCGGCACCGATGCCGGCCGCGAACACGGCGGAGCAGCCGAGCGCATTGGCGGTCTGCTCGGCATCGAGATGCAGCAGCTTGGCGGCGGCGGCGGCGGCGCCGATGCAGCCGGCCACGCCCGTGGCGCGGAAGCGCGGCAGCATGCCCGGTCCGCCGAGATAGGCGCGGGCCACCACCTCATAGCCGATGACGAGCGCGGTGATGAGATCGCGGCCGCTCACGCCCTCCGCTTCGCCGACCGCCAGCGCGGCCGGAACCACCACGGCGCCGGGGTGGGACTTGGCAAGGAAGTCGTCCTGCGTGCGGCCATTGATCAAGGTCGCATTCACCAGCGCGGCGTCGACGATGGGATATCCGCCCGCGGCCCCGAAGATGGTCGCCGGCCCCTGGTTGCCCAGGGCGATCGCCATGGCGACGTTCGGCACCGGCAAACCGTTGGCGGCAATCCCGGTGGACAGGCTGTCCAGCAGCCGGTCCTTGGCCTGCTCGACCACTTCGGCGGGCAGATCTTCAAACCGCAAGCCGTGTGCGAACGCGGCCAGTCTTTGGCTCACTGTCAGTGGCCTCAAGGTGTCCATACGACCCTCCAGGGTGGAGAAAAGCGGGCCCGCCGGGGCGGCGCGCCCGCGAGGAGATCAGCCCGCGGACCGCAGGGAATCGGCCCCGACGGCCTTGCGTCCGCGGCGGTAGAGATAGAGGGTCGCCAGCATGCCGCAGAGGCCGCCCACGCCCATCCAGATGCCCGGCGCGCCGCGATCCCCCGTGGCGGCGATGAGCCAGGTCACGATGGCCGGGGTGAAGCCGCCGAAAGTGGCGACGCTCAGGCTGAAGGCGAGCGACCAGGCGGTGGTGCGCACTTCGAGCGGCATCACCTCGGTGAGGCCCGCGTACATGCCGGCGGTGTAGCCGCAATAAGCGAAATTCAGCCAGAGCAGGACGATCAACATGCGCGGGAAGCTCGGCGCCTCCACCAGCCAGTGCAGCACCGGATAGGCGGTGAGGATCATCAGCGCGGAGAAGGTGAGAAGAAGGCGCTTGCGGCCGATGCGGTCCGACAGCGCGCCCATCACCGGGAACATCACGGCGTTGAAGATGGCGCTCAGCAGCGACACCATGAGGCTGTCGAGGATGCTGAGATGAAGCACCGTCTTGCCGAAGGTGGGCGTGTAGATGCTCAGCAGATAGAAGGACACGCTTGTGCCGGTCACCAGCAGCATGCCGGCGATCACCACCTGGAAGTTCCGCGCCACGGAGCGGAAGATTTCCGCATTGGTGGGGCGGCGCTTGCGGGCCAGGAACGTGTCGGTCTCCACCAGCGAGCGCCGCAGGACGAACAGCAGCGGCACGATCATGGAGCCGATCACAAACGGGATGCGCCAGCCCCACTCGTCGATCTGCTGCGGCGAAAGCGCGACGTTGATGAGGTAGCCGATGACCGCAGCGAGGATGATGCCCACCTGCTGCCCGACCGCCTGCCAGGAGACGTAGAAGCCCTCGCGGCCGGGCGGGGCGATCTCGGTGAGATAGACCGCCACATTGCCCAGTTCCGCGCCGGCCGAGAGGCCCTGGACCAGGCGGCCGATGAGCACGAGGCAGGGGGCGAGGGCGCCGATCACCGCATAATTGGGGGTGAAGGCGATGAGCACCGTGCCGAGCGCCATCATGCCAAGGGTGATCAGGAGACCCTTGCGCCGCCCGACGCGGTCGACATATGCGCCGAGCACGATGGCGCCGACGGGCCGCATCAGGAAGCCTGCGCCGAACGTCATGAACGTCAGCATGAGCTGGGCATATTCGCTGTAGGACGGAAAGAACGCCCGGCTGATGCTGGTGGCATAGAAGCCGAACAGGATGAAGTCGAACATCTCCAGGAAATGTCCGCTGGTGATGCGCAGAACCGCCATGGGTCCCGCCTTCTGCTTTTCGGCCGCCTTGGGCACCGAGAGGGGTGCGACGATGTCGGTCATCAGATGTCTCCTGCGGCGCGGCGCATGCCGGATGCTGCTACGTAGGGTTGGCGGTGCCGGCCATCGGCCGTGGAATTGACGTGGGCGATGAAGGTTGCGGTGGCTGCGGCGCAGGCGTCCGGGTGGGTCGCCGCGATGTGATAGGAATCCGCCTCCACGAACCCCAGCTCGGAATTCGCGATGCGCTCCTGCAGCCGCCGGACGTCGGCGATCGCGGGGCGCTGGTCGTAGCCGGTGCGCGCGGAATCTCCGCCGGCGGATACGAGGAACAGGGTCGGGCACGCGATCCGTTCGGGATTGGGCGGACCGTCGAGACCGGGCAGCAGGCGCAGACAGGCAATCACCGCCTCCGGCGCGGCCTTGGCCATGAGCCTGATCCACCAGTCCAGGGCCACCGGCGGCAGCGAGGGGCCCATGCGGCCGGGCATGGTCATGCGCGCCCACCCCTCGACCCCGTTGCGCTCGACCTCGGCGACCCACTCCTCGACCCAGGGGCCGAGCGAGGCACGCGCCGACGCCAGCATGCCCGCGAGGGTCAGCGATGCGAGCCAGGACGGCTGGCGCTGGGCCAGTTCGCAGGCGACGAGGGCGCCGAGCTTGGTGGCCACCAGATGCACGCGGCGCGCGCCGAGGGCCGCGACCAGCCGCTCGATATCGTCCGCCCAGTCCGAAATCGCGAAGGCGCGCCCTTCCGGCAAGGGGGAGGAGCTTCCGAACCCGCGCAGGTCCGGGCGCACGACGCAGTGGCGGCGCGCCAGATGCGGCACCCAGGGACGCCAGATCGCCGCTTCCTCGGCAATCCCATGCAGCATCACCACAGTGTCCGGCGTGCTCCAAGGATCGGAAAAATCATCCGCGCAATAGGCCAGCTGCGCATCGGGCCCGACAGCCAGGATGAACTTGTGCTCAGCTGGCGAGATCATGGCTTGACCCCGAGCGCCTGCTTCGCTCCAGATTCCGGCTGAGACAGGATCTGGCAGTCACGATTTTTGTCTTGAACTGGACGCGCGCCATCTCTCGCCTGAAGCGAGTTTGGTGCCCCGACATGATCCTCTCCTATTTTGATTATTATTGTTATTTTGGTCTTGACGTCTCTCTCCGAACATTTCTCGAAGATATTTTCCCGATCCGGGATGTTGCTTCCCGCCATTGCCCCAGTTCGTCGGATGGCCAGATAAGGACATCAGATCAACCCCTTGACAATCATCCGCCACACAAACCATCTTTTCAAAAAGCGAAAAGATCGAGGCCATGGATACACTCGCCCATATGCAACTCTTCCTGCGCGTGGTGCAGGGCGGCAGCTTGTCGGCGGCGGGGCGGCAGATCGGCATCTCGCCAGCTTCGGTGTTTCGCGGCATCAACGCGCTCGAAGACAGCCTCGGCGTGCGGCTGCTCAACCGGACCAGCCGGAAACTGACGCTCACCGAGGCGGGGCAACTGTATCTCGCCCGGATCGAGCCGATCCTCAGCGAAATCGAGGGCCTGAACGCTGAGATCGGCCAGCTACAGGTGACGCCGCGCGGCACGCTGCGCGTCCATGCCCGCATGTCGTTCGGCAACCGGCAACTCGCGCCGCGCCTGCCGGATTTCCTCTCCCAGCATCCGGGCTTGTGCGTCGACTTGCGCCTGTCCGACCGGCCGCTGGATCTGGTGGACGAGAATATCGACGTGGCGCTGCGCGTGGGCGAGGTGAACAGCCCGTCGCTGATGATCCGCAAGCTGGTCTCCAGCCGGCGCGTGGTGTGCGCGAGCCCCGCCTATCTTGCGCGCAATCCCCGCCCCGAACGGCCCGAGGATCTGACGGCGCACAATTGCCTGACCTTCTATTCCGAGTTCAATCAGCCCATCTGGCGCTTCATGAAGGACGGCGAGCTGACCGAATGCCGGGTCCGCGGCAGCCTGCAATCGGATGGAGGCGACGTGCTGCGCCTCGGCGCTCTGAAGGGGCTCGGGGTGGCGCTGCTGCCCACCTGGAACATCGGCCCCGACCTCGAGGACGGCAGCCTCGTCGCGCTGTTGCCGGGGTACCAGGCGACGCCGTTTGGCTTCGACGATTCCATCTACATCGTCACGCAGAAGGTGCGCCATCGCTCGCTGAAGGTGCAGCTCTTCATCGATTTCTGCCTGAAATCGTTTCGCGATCGCCAGGATTGGAAGATCTCCGCGTAACGCTCCCCGAAGACCGGGCGCCCATCCACAGGCGCGCGCGCCGCTCCGCTTCTGGCGCAGCCCCTACCGCCCCCTGCCGCCGGTGCTAATTCCCACGACGAGGATATCGACGAGGCGCCGTGCGGCCTGCTTCCAGTTCGCGCCGGCGCTGATGTTGGCCACCCCGGCCAGGGCGCGCAGCAGGTCCAGGGGGTCGATGTCCAGCTGGATTTCCCCGCTCGCCACGGCCCGATCCACCAGCAGCGCCATGGCCTGCTTGGCCTGCGCCCCGGACGCGGCATAAAGGTCCGTCGGCCCGGCAACGAGCGAGTTCATGGCTTCGGACATGCCGTGCTTGGTGCCGAGATAGTCCACGAACAGCAACAGCCATTCCCGCAGCGCCTCGACGGGCGGATGCGTCTGGGCCAGCCGCGCGGCCGCTTCGCCAAGCTGGCGGGTCTCATTGCGATACACCGCCTCGATCAACGCGTCGCGGGTGGGAAAATGGCGATACAGCGTTCCGATGCCGAAGCCGGCGGCCCGCGCGATCTCATCGAGGCTGGCCTCGGACCCTTTTTCCGCAAACGCCGCCTTGGCGGTTTCGAGCAGGCGCGCGCGGTTGCGCTGCGCATCGGCGCGCGGCTTGCGAACGGGACCGGGCGCGCCGGGATCGATCACGCAAATCACCCCTTGATAAACGGAGGGCTCCTCCGTATTTGAAAGCGGAGACAACCTCCTCTTATTTCATCAACGGCCGAGGGGCAATGGCGCCCCAGCCGGCAGGAGGAGCGCGTCCGCCATCAGGAGAGTGTCATGACCCGACCTTTCGGAGCAAACTCCACCACCGACGACGTGCTTTCGGGCATCGATCTGCGGGGTAAGCGCGCCCTCGTCACCGGCGTTTCCGCCGGCCTCGGCGTTGAGACCGCGCGAGCACTTGCCGCGCATGGCATGCAGGTCGTCGGCGCGGCGCGCGATCTTGCCAAGGCCGAGGCGGCCACCGCCCGCGTCCGTTCAGAAGCCGCGAACGGCGGCGGCCTCGAGCTGGTCCAGCTCGACCTCGCCTCGCTGGCCAATGTGCGCGCCTGCGCCGACCGCTTGCTCGCGGACGGGCGGACATTCGATCTGGTGATCGCGAACGCCGGCGTGATGGCGACGCCCCTCGGCCATACCGCCGACGGCTTCGAGACCCAGTTCGGCACCAATCATCTCGGGCATTTCGTGCTGGTCAACCGCATCGCCGCGCTGATCGCGCCGGGCGGCCGCCTGGTCAACGTGTCGTCCGCGGGCCACCGCTATTCGGACGTCGATCTCGAAGACCCGAACTTCGCGCACACGCCTTATGAGCCGCTGGTCGCCTATGGCCGGTCCAAGACCGCCAATATCCTGTTCGCGGTGGCCTTCGACCGTCGGCACCGGGCGCGCGGCGTCCGCGCCACCGCCCTGCATCCGGGCGGCATCCAGACCGAACTCGGGCGCCATATCGGCTATGCCACGCTCGAACAGATGCTCGCGCGGATCAATGCGGACCTCGCCGCCGAGGGCAAGCCGCCGTTCCAGTGGAAGACCATTCCGCAAGGCGCCGCGACCTCGGTTTGGGCCGGCGTCGTGGCGGATGCCGCGGCGGTGGGCGGCCGCTATTGCGAGAATTGCCATGTATCGGAGGTGACCGAGGGGCTGATCAATGCCGGCAGCGAAGGCGTGCGCGGCTATGCGCTCGATCCCGAGCACGCCGAGGCATTGTGGACCAAGAGCGAGGACATGGTCGGCGAGCGCTTCTGAGCCTCCGCCAAGACCAGAAATCCGCCCAATCCGCGCACGGCCCTCGCCGGCTCGTGCGCGGACTTTTTTGGGATCGGGCAAGAGCCGGCATGCACCGCGTGCCCTTCGCGCGTGATGCGTTGAGAGTCTCGAACCGACCGCCCCGGCGGCTCGCCCTCAGGAAACGGGATGCGCTTTGCGGACGCCCTGGGCAGGGATCGCGCAGATTCACATCGTCTGGCGTCCCGCAATCTCCGTCAGCGCGGGCGGGCGGAGGCGATCTTGTTCTTTAGGGTTTCGGCGCCCACGGCTCCGGGAACAACGCCACCCGCCACCACATAGGCCGGAGTGCCGTTGATGCCCAAGGCGCGCGCCAGGTCGCGACTCTCGGCGAGCGCCTTGTCGACCTCGGGGCTGGATACGTCCTTCTCCAAGCGCGCCATGTCCGCGCCGGCGGAGGCCGCGGCCTTGAGCGCGCTCTCGCGGTTCGCCTGGCCCCGGTCCGACAACAGGGTCCGGTGATAGGCGAGATACTTCGTGCCGGAGGGATCCTGCATGTTGAGCGCGACGCCGATGCGCGCCGCCTCCGCGGAGCCGGGGCCGAGGATCGGCAGTTCCTTCAGCACGATCTTGAGTTTCGGATCGTCCTTCAGCAGGAACACCGTGTCCTGAAGCGCGCGTTTGCAATAGCCGCAATTGTAATCGAAGAACTCCACGAGCGTGACGTCGCCGTTCGCATCGCCGAGCGTGACCTGCCGGCTCGAATTGAAGAGCGCGTCCGCGTTCTGCTTCACCGCCGCCGAACGGTCCACCATGGGGGGCGCGGCCTGAGCGGCCGGGGCCGGGGCCGGGGCGCCGCCGCGCTTGCCCATCATGTCGATGATGGCCTGCTGGAGCACCTCGGGATGGTCCGAGAGATATTGCTTCACCAGCGGGCCGACCACTTCGGGATGGGCGGCAAGATAGCTGCGGACCACGTCCTCGATCTCCGCCCGCGTGGCCTGGGCACGCGCCGGCGGGGACGCGAGGAGCGCGGCCGCCAGAAGCGCGGCCGCCGGGAACGCAAGTCCGAACGACATGATGCGCCGCCTCAGGAAAGCGGGCCTATCGGATCGCGGGTGCATTGGGATCCTGCTGTTGTTGTTGGCGGCGTTGCGGGGGCGTGGTCTGCGCCGGCGCGGAGCGGGCGGGCGCCGTCTGGGTTTGCGGCGCCGGCCGGGTCGCGGGGGCGGCGGGTTTCGGCGCTTGCCTCTGGGGTGCCACCACGGATGGCGCACCTTGCGGCAACGCGCGGATGATCCCAGGAATCGGCCCGTTGGGGAGGATGGGGCGGATCGTCTCCGGCGGCCGCTGGCGCTCGGGTGCCGGGCGATTGGGCAGGGGACGCGCGGGATGAGGCGGTTGCTCCGCCGGGCGCTTGGGCACGGGACGCGCCGGCTGCGCGGCGGGCCGGTTGGGTAGCGGGCGAGCCGGTTTCGCCTGGGCGGGCGGCTGGCGAACCGGGGGCGGCCCTGCGACGGGTGGCGGAGGTGGCGGCAGGCGCAAGGGCGGCGCCATGAGAAGGCCGGGAATGGCCGGGGCGATGGCGGGGCCCGGGCCGCCCTGGGCGAGGCAGCGGCCGTCCTTCACGAAGGCATTGGCGCAGCAGGCGCCGTCGCTGGTGCGCGTGTAGCCGGCCGCGCAGCCTTCGGGCAAAGCGGGGGTGCCGGTGAGCGGGCCGCAAACGCCGTTCTTCACGGTGGTGGCGCAACAGGCCTGCGCGCCCCCCGCATTGGTGTAGATGCGCTCGGTCCGGCAGCACACGCCGGTCACGCGCGTCTCGCCGCTGGCGCAGGCGGGGCTGGAGATGCAGGCGCGGCGGTTCCTCGGGTCCGGGACCTGGCCGGCCGGGCAGCATGTGCCGGTTGCGGTAATCTGGCTCACCGCGCAGCAGGCGCCGCCCACCGCGAGGGTGGAGCCGGCGATGCAGCAGGCGCCGCCCGTCGGGGTTCCGCCCTCACCCGGAGGCGGCGTGCCGACCTTGATCGTGGGCGCGCACTGGTCCTTGTTCGCCCCGGCGGGGCTCTGGCCGGCGGGGCAGCAGATCCCGTTCGAGGTGATCTGGCCCTGGAGGCAGCAGCTGCCCTTGTTCGCGGCATAACCGGCGGGGCAGCATTTCGGGTCCGTGGAATTCGGCCCGCATTGCGGCGTCAGGCTGTCACCGGTCAGCGGGCCGCCGCCGCATTGGCCGTTGGCGAGCGGCTTCGCGCAACACGCCTGCGCGCCAGCCTTGTCCTGATAGATCCGGTCCGACGGGCAGCACGCCCCGGCCGCGCCCGCGGGCGCGCCGGCGCCGCACAGGCTCGCTGCGCAGGCGCCGCCGGGCTTCAGATCGTCGGGCGCGCAGCATTTGCCGGCCACCAGCTTGCTCGGGACGGGGCAGGCCGTGAAGGCGCATGCTCCCCCCGCCGCCGCCGATTGCCCGGGCGGACAGCATCCGCCGGCCACCATGTTCTGCGTCCATCCGCTCGGGCAAGCCTGGGGCGGCGGAGGCGTGGGCTGGCAATCCGCCGCGCCGGGGGCGCAGGCTTTCGGGGGTGTCGCGGCACAGATGCCGCCCGGGCACACGGCGTCCAGAAGCGCGCAGCCGGGCATGCCGGGGGTGCAGCCCTGCGGCGGGGGCGGGGCGCAGGCGCCATCGGGGCCGATGGGATAAAGGCCCGGCAGGCAGTTGAACTGGATCTTCCGGCACTGGCCGGAGGGGGCATCCAGCGTGAAGCCGGCGGGGCATTCGGCCATCGGCGGCATGCAGCCCTTGGCGGGATCATAGAGCGAGCCCGGCGGGCAGCCGATGATGACCTGCCCGCAAGCGCCGGTCTTCGGGTCGATGGCGGAGCCGGCGGGGCAGCACTGCCCGGTGGCCGTCACCGCCGAGCCGGGCGCGCAGCATTGGGGCGCGGGCCATGCGGTGCCGCCGAGGCACAGGGGAACGCACTGTCCGTTCAAGCCCAGTTGCTGGCCCGGCGGGCAATGGAGCTGCGCCTTGGAGGGGGCGCAGACGGTGCCGATGCCGGGAAGGGCCTGCTTCGACCAGCCCGCCGGGCAGATGCCGGCGGAAAGCACCGGCGATGCGCTGGCGCAGGAGAGCGCGCCCATGTTCACCACCGGCTTTGCACCGCCGATGCAGGCGATGGCCTCGGGCTTCTGGGGATCGTAGCTCGCCGCGTCGAAGCCGAGCGCGCACAGCTTCTGGCTGAACGCATCCGTGGCTCCGTCGGGACAGAGCGGGCGGCACTGGCCGCCGGGCCCCGGCACGGTGCCGGCGGGGCAGCACTGGAAGCCGGGCTTCTGCTGGTCGGTGGGACAGGCGAGCTTCGGCGGCGCAGGCGGCATGGGCAGGCCCCAGCCGCCACCCGCCCACCACCAGCCGAACCAGCCGGGCAGCATCCAGCCGCCGCGCAGCACCGGGCCACAGGCGCGCCAGATGGCCATGTCGCCCATATGGCCGGCCACGGGGCCTGGATCGAAGCGGCCGTCGTAATCGAGGAAATAGGAGCTGAGCGGCGGCGTGTTCATGGGCCGCACCGTCCAGAGCGGGTTGCCCTGGAGGCCGTCCACATCGGCCGGCCCGCCCGGCCGCAGCCGGTCCGCCAGCGCCTTGTCCCCGGTCTGGCGCAGGGCCTCGCCCGTCATCCAGAGGAAGCCGCCGCAGGCGCCGCGATCGATCCGCCCGGACCGGTCATAGGCATAGCCGACCGCGAGGCCGCCATTGCCGTTGCGCAGCTCGCCGGCAAAGCCGAGGGCATATTCGTCCGGCTCCGGCTGCCAGGTGCGCGCCATTCCCGGGAACGGCGCGACCAGCTGGTAGCGCAGCGCGCGGCCGATGCCCGGCTGCGCCAGCAGGCGGAAGTCGAAGGCACCGCTGGGCGCGGCACGCTGCGCCAGCAGCATGCGGCCTTCATCGTCGAAGGCGATCTTGGAAATCTCGGCCTCCCCCACGCCCGGCGGCACGGCCAGCTCGAACGTGGGATCGGCGAAGGCCGGCGGCACATCCGGCGGCGTGAAGGCCACCGACCAGACCTGCGCACCATCGGCCACCGCGTAGAACAGCCGGCCACCGCGCACGGCAAGGCCGTAGACGCGCCGCTCCGGCGCCGCATAATTCCAGGTGGCCGGCTGGTCCGGCAAAAAGGCGGGATTTTCGATGTCGAGCCGAAGCGTCGGATCGAACGCCACCTCCGGCAGGCCGGCGGCGCGGCGCCCCGCGAGGCCGTGATCGTAGCGGGCAAGCTCGCGGCCCGCCATGTCCAGGCGATGGATGAGGCCGCTTTCCCGATCCGAGACGAAAAGCGTGTTGCTTTCCCCGTCGAACGCCAGGTTGCCGAGGGCGGCGCCCGAATTGAGCCGGCCCTCCGGGGCAATGGTCGCGAACAGGCTGACGGCGCCGGTCACCCCGTCCAGTTTCCAGATGGAGCCGGGGCCGCCCCTGGGGTCCGCCACGCCCCACAGGCCCGGCATGAAGCGCGCGCCGGGACCGGCGACGTTCACGTGGGTCCAGGTGCCGTCTTGGCCCTGCGCCACGATGGGCAGGCCGTAAGCGGAGGTGGCGGAGACATAGATGTTGGGCGGCACCTGATTGTCCAAAGCGACGCCGAACACCTGGCCGATCTGGCCGGCGGGAAATGCAAAGGGCGTGCGGCCCGGTACAAGCTGGGCCGCGGGCGGGCCGCCCATGTCCTGAAGGTCGAAGACCTGCAGCGAGGCGCCGTTGGGATCGATGAAGGTATAGGCGTTCGGGTCGATGCCAGGCGGGATCTGGACCGGCGGACGGGCGCCGGAAAAGCCCGTGACGGCCGCATCGCCCGGCGCCAGAAGACCGCGCGGCGGGGTCTGCGCACCGAGCGGCTGAGCGAGGAGGAGGGCGGCCAGCCCGGCACAGAGCGCGGCGGCGGTTCTGCGAAGCATGGTCATGGGGCCGCCGGCTTCAGCTTGGTGTTGATGTTCTGCGGCTTGATCGGTCCCGTGGGCGCCGCCGGCTTCAGGGACAGCGGAACGCAATTGCCGCTGACAGGATCGGGCTGCATGCCGATCGGACAGCATTCCCCACAGGATGCGGCTTGGGAGGGATTGCAGCACACGCCGCTTGCCAGCATCACCTGTCCTGCATCCGCGCATGGCGACGTGCACTTGCCGTCGATCAGGATGTCGCCCTCCTTGCACCCGCAGCTGAACGTGCAGCTCTGCGTGTCCTTGGAGAGCACCACCTGGGTGGCGGGACAGGAGAAATCGCATTTCGGCGGGGGCTTCTGGCACTGCCCGTCATCGCCCACCGGCATGCCATTGGGGCACATGCAGATATAGGCGCCGGCACCGGTGTCGCTCAGCGGCTGCGTGTTGTCCGGGCATCGGCAATTGAGGTAATTGTAGCAATTGCCCGGCGGGCTATCCATGAAGTATTCGGCATGCTGCATGGCGGGTGGGCAGTAGCAGTAATTGCCGGTATTGGACCTCGCGATGGTGTTGGAAAAGCAATAGCTTCCTTCGCACCGATAGCCGGTGACATACGAGCCATCGAGATATTTACCGAAGCACTGGTCGTATTCGCCCACGCTCTGGACATTGCCGTCCAGGTGATAGAAAGGCCCGCTGGCGTCCTTGGTCCGGGGGTCCGGCCGGCAATCGATGAGCTGCGGAGGTGGCGGCGGCTTCGCATCCTCGCAGGGGGCGAAGTTGCTGGAAATGTTGTCGTGGAACCAGTCCTGCGCATCGCACAGCGCCGAAGCGACGCAACTGCTGATCTCGCCATAGACCGCGCCCGGGCCCTCCCACTGGGCCACCTGGCAGGCGCAGGAGACGGTATCGAGCGCGCCGCCGAGATCTGCCGACGTGGCGCTCGCATCGGCCAGGGCCGGCACATAGGATTTCAGCTGCTCCTGCTGCCCCGCCGGGACATTGTCCCAATAGCTGGCCGCCTGCTTCTGGAGGTTGCTGGCGGACTCCTTGATGCCCTCCACGTCGGTGCAGAAGCTCTTGCCCTGCGGCGTCTGGGTAAAGCCGATCATGAACGCGGTGAGGGCATAGAAATAGGGATTGGCCGACTGGGCCGCGCAGGATGCGGGCGCGGTGTTGTAGGTATCTTTCGCCGCCTGGGCGATATCCGCGAGGCTGCAACTTGGCGTGGCCTGTGCCGGGAGGGCCAGAAAGCCGGCCGATATTATGAGCGCGATACGCAGGACCGTGCGCCGCATACCGCAAAGCTTGTCTCGTGCCACGTCGCCGCCCCCAGCGAAATGCCATCGCCCCTTCCTCTGGGGCATCCCTTACGGCGGATCTTACGCATTTCCGGCCTCTTGTCTTGGCCGCCGGCTGGTTTCCAGATCAAATATTTCAGTTCCATAACATGCCGCGACGAGGTGCAGTGCAGCGAGCCCTGCACGACTGAATGAATGCTGCACATTGCTTATGGGTCAGCCCCGACGCCCTATTGCTCGACCAGTTCCACCCGTCGATTCTTGGCCTGCCCGTCCTCGGTGCGGTTGCTGGCCAGCGGGGCAAGGGGCCCCAGGCCGCGTGCGGTCATGCGCTTCGGGTCGATCCCGGCCTTCGCGAGGGCTTTCGCCACCGCATCGGCCCGCTTGTTGGACAAGGTGACGTTGTAGTCGAGCGTTCCCTTATTGTCCGTGTGGCCCGTTACATAGACCTTGAGCGTGGCGTTTTCTTTCAGGAACTTCGCCATTTCCGCGAGCTGAGGCTCGGAGTCCGCCTTGATGTCCGCTTTGTCGAAATCGAACTGGATTCCGTAGAACACGGCCTTCCCGTCCGCCGCCATCTTGCCGGTGATCTGCTCCGCGCTGACCACTTCCATGCGGCGGTCCATGGCCTTGGGCTCGACGATCTCCACCAGCACGGCGGCCCGATCGGAAAAGGCGCGGGAGGCGTCCCCGAAACTTCCCCCCCGGTTCACGGCCGCGTAGAGGCCCACATAGGTGTCGCCCTCCGCGCCGGCCTTTTTCATGAGCACATAGCGCAGGTCCACCACCTGATCGAACACCGCGTCCACCATCCCGCGCCGGAGCTGGTCGTAATTGGCGCCGATCACCTTGGTGGCCGGCTTGTCCCATTTGTATTTCAGAACGGCGAAGCTCTCGCCGCATTCGTCGCCGGAGCAGCGATAGACCGGCTCGAAACCCTTGGCGGCGAGCGCATCGACGAAGTTTGTCAGCACTTCCAGGGACGAGCGCCCGGCGGGCGCCACATAGATGGAGCGCGTGACCTTGCCCTGCGCCGTCACCACCGCCTTGAACTTCTTGCTGTCCGAATAGGTGGAGCCTTCCGCCGGCCCGCTCGGCAATGTCAGTTCGTCGAAGGCCTTCGCGGTCTGCGCCAGGAGAACGGAATCCTTGTAGCGGCCGGTGAGAGGATTGTCGGCGGCGCCGGCCACATCCTTCTGAAGGATGGTTTCGTAGGTCACCTGCGCGGATGCAGGCCCGGACGCGACCGGCACCGCCGCCGCGAGCGCCGACAGCAAGGCGAGCATTCTGAACGGCGCCATTCCAGCCATCCCCCCCAAGGACAACGTCGGCCCTTATCCTACGTCAAGCCCACCCGAGAGCGGAAGAGGGCGGCACCGCCCGATGATCCGGCGCACCGGGTCCAGCGCCGGTCAAGGCAGGATCGCGGGACCTGGCTACAGGAGCTGTCCTCGATCGCTGGCCGGGAACCGGGCATCCGAGGCTGGCGCCGGAGGTCGGAGTCCCACCATTGCGGACGTTCAACATCGACCACGAGCAATGGGCCTACATGTTCTCCAGTGTATGGCTTAGACTTGCTCCATGGGACTCTTGACCTTCAGCCTCAACGTCACCCTGGACGGCTGCGTCGACCACCAGGAGGGAATTGCCGACGACGAGACGCACGCCTTCTTCACCCGCCTGATGGATGAGGGCGGAGCAATGCTATGGGGTCGGGTCACCTACGAGATGATGGAAAGCTACTGGCCGGCCGTCGCCCGCGGCGACGCGGAGGCGCCGCCGGCCATACGCGAGTGGGCGGTCAAGCTGGAGACCAAGCCGAAGTACATCGTGTCGTCGACACGCAAGGCCTTCCCGTGGACCAACAGCCACCTCATCGACGGCGACCTGCGCACGGGCGTGCAGAGGCTCAAGGACGCGACCCCGGCCGGCGTGCTCCTCGGCAGCGGCAAGCTCGCGACCGAGCTGGACCGGCTGGATCTCATCGACGAGTACAAGCTCCTCGTGCATCCCAGGATCGCAGGCCACGGCCCGACCCTCTACCAGGGCGGGTTGCCCAGCACGCGCCGGCTCGCGCTGATCTCGGCCACGCCGCTGCGCAACGGCGCTGTCGCCATGCATTACCGGCGCACGCCCTGACCCGGAGCGGCCTCATTCGGAACAGTGAACCGCGGGCTGGCCGGCCCTTCCCGTGTTCGAGATCAGGAAGCTCAATGCGGCCAGGACCCAGACCGCCGTGCCGCCATAGAGCAGAGTCCACTCGAAACCCGTCGTGAGCGCCCGATGCACGTCGGTCTCGGACAGGCCGGGGACCGCGACGGGACTGCCCGCCGCCACCCGCTCGGCGAGCGCCCGCAGGTCGGCCGCGGCCATGTCCGGCAAGGCGCTCTTCAGGGAGGCCAGCACGCCGCTGGCCAGGATGAAACCCATCAGGGCGATGTTGACGGCGAGCGACACCATGCGCGCGCTCATGTCGATGCCGGAGGCCATCCCCGCCCGGTCGCTCGACACCGAGCCTGTGGTGGTGTTGGTGACCGGCGTGTTGGTGATGCCAAGCCCGGTCCCTGCAAGCACGCCGGCTCGGCATTGGATCGTCCGGAATAGGCGGAGACATGTGCATCCCTCGCAGCTGGGCGAAATCCCGGCGGCCGCCTATCGCAGTCCGGATATCGACCGGGCGCGCGGGGTGGCGGCCGAACAGGGCACGGCCAGCAGACATGGCAGGCCGGCCTTCATCCGGCTCGGATTTGATTGGGAGCGGCCGTCTCAGGCGTGGACATCGGTGTATAGCTCGCTCGGATCCGGCTCCGCGCTTTGCATTGCGAAGTCGACCGCGCTCATGACCCTCGCCCTCATACGCTTATCGATCTCCTTCAGTTCGTCCTGGGTGACGTGCCACTCGTTCAAAAGACGCGCCATGACCCGGTCGATGGGGTCGTTCTCGGTCTTCATCTTCTGGACTTCTTCCCGCGAACGATACTTGGCCGGGTCGGACATGGAGTGGCCGCGATAGCGATAGGTGAGCATCTCGAGGATATAGGGGCCGTGCCCCGCCCGCGCCCGGCCGACCGCGCGCTTACCGGCCTCGCAGACCGCTTGGACGTCCATAGCGTCCACCTGTTCGCCGGGGATATCGAAAGAGGCGCCGCGCTGCGAGAGATTGGTGGTCGCCGATGCCCTCTCAATGCTCGTCCCCATCCCATAGCGGTTGTTCTCGATCACATAGACCACCGGCAAGTTCCAGATCTTGGCCATGTTGAAGCTCTCATACACTTGGCCCTGGTTGGCTGCGCCATCGCCGAAGTAGGTCAGGCACACGCGATCATTCCCCCGGTAGCGGTTGGCGAGCGCCAGCCCGGTGCCGATCGAGACCTGTGCGCCGACGATCCCGTGTCCGCCATAGAAGCCGAGCGCGGGGCTAAACATATGCATCGAGCCCCCCTTACCACGGGAAATACCGGTCTCGCGCCCGGCCAGCTCTGCCATGACCACGTTGGGGTCGACGCCCAGCGCGAGCATGTGCCCGTGGTCCCGGTAGGCGGTGATGACCTGGTCATCCTTCTCGATCGCCATCTGCATGCCGACCACGACCGCTTCCTGGCCGATATAGAGGTGACAGAAGCCGGCGATCAGCCCTTCGCCGTACATCTGGCCCGCGCGCTCCTCGAAACGGCGGATGAGAACCATCTGCTCGTAGGCTTTGAGAGCATCTTCCTTGCGGAAGGAAAGCTTGGAAGGACCGTTCATTACTGCATTCATCCGCTCAACTGTGTCGTTGTTCATGGGGATTTCGCGCTACCCGCTCGTGATCTTGAGGCCGACGATCCCGACAAGGGTGACAGCGATCCAGAGCAGCCGGCTTGCGGTGGCCGGTTCGCCGAACAACGCAATGCCGAGCGCCACCGATCCCACGGCGCCGATACCCGTCCAGACGGCATAGGCAGTCCCCATCGGCAGGACCTCGAGCGCGCGGCCGAGCGAAAAGATGAAGACGAAGAGCAGCGCCAACGACGCCGCGGTCCACCCATGCCGGCTGTAGCCGTCCGACATCTTCACGCTCGCGGCCCAGGCGACGTCCACAAGCCCCGAAAGCAACAGCAGAAGCCAAGCAGCGCCCGCGCTCATGTCGCCTCCCAGTCCGTGGTTTCGGGCGTCATTCCGTTCGCCCCTCGGTCATCGGAAACACCATAGGGCTCCCGCCGGCAGGCCGATGTTGGCGTTTGGAAAGGCGCGCTTGCAGCATGGCAAGCGGGTGATCCATTGCCCCGGCCCGACGCACCCCATATGCAGGATCGCAAGCGCAGGCCCGGCTTGCGCCGCCACGCTTTCCCGGGAGAAAACGTGCATGGATTGGAATGACTTTCGGCTCATCCTGGCGATCAGCAGGGCGGGTTCGCTCAAGGGCGCCGCGAAGGAGCTTGGGAATGATCACTCCACGATCTTCCGCTGGCTCAATGCCCTCGAGGCCAAGTTCCAGGTCCAGATCTTCGAGCGCAGCGGCGGCGTCTACACGCCGACCGATGCTGGAGATCGGATGCTGCTGGCGGCGGAACGCATGGAGGCGGAGGTTCTCGCGCTCGACCGGGAGATCACCGGCCAGGACGCACGCCTGTCCGGAAACCTGCGCATCACCTGCTCTGAATCCCTGGCCTATCGCATCCTCAACGACCTGCTCGCCGAATTCCGCGCCAAACACGAAGGGATCACCCTCGAACTGCTCGTCGACAACCGGCAGCTGGACCTGCTGCGGCGGGAAGCGGACATCGCCATCCGCGCGACACGTCCCGCCGAGGGCGCCCTGTTCGGACGACAGATCGCGGAGACGGCATGGGCGCTTTACGCGAGCCCGGGCTACCTCGCCGGCCGCGACCACCCATCGGCGGAGCCGTTCGAGGGGCACAGCTTCATCGGCTGGGACACGGCGGCCATCGCGGCGGCGGCCAAGTGGCTGACGGAAACGGTGCCAAACGATCGGATCGTCTACCGGTCCAGCAGCCTGATCAACCAGATGATGGCGGTGAAGGCCGGCATCGGCATGGCGTTGCTGCCCTGCTATCTCGGCGACCAGGAAGGGGACATCAAGAGCGTGTCCGTGCCGCAGGCGGCGCTCACGCGCGAGCTCTGGCTCATCACGCACCGCGACCTGCGCAACACGGCGCGCGTGCGCGCCTTCTTCGACGTGGTCGGGCGGGGATTGACCGCCCGCCGCCAATTGCTCGAAGGGCATTCCCGAGATCGAGCGGAGCTCTAGGGATCGGCGCGCGCGGCCCCGTAGCCCGGCTGCCGGAAGGGATGCGCATCGGCGAACGCCGGCAATGCAAAGCACCGCGCACCCACCGCCGCCACCTCGGGAAATGGCGCGAGGTCCATCCGGTAAACGTCAGCGAGGGCAACCTGGCCGGCGATGCATATGTCCGCGATCGTCGGCGCCGCGCCCAGCGCAAACGGGGCGGCCGGACGTCGCTTCAGCAGCCTCTCATAGGTGGAGAGGCCTTCCGTCGTCCAATGCCGGCACCAGGCCTCGACCGCGGCGGGATCGGCCCCGAAGGCTTCAGCGAGACGCTTGCGTACGCGCGGCACAGTCAGAGGATGCACGTCCGCCGCCAGGACCGAGGCAAGTGATCTGGCATAGGCCCTCTCCCGCACATCGGTTGGCAGCAGCCGGGGCTCCGGCTCGATCTCGTCGAGATATTCGATAATCGCCAGCGACTGGAAGAGGCGATGACCCTCGTGGACGAGGGTGGGCACCACATGCTCGGGGTTCAGGTCCGCATAGCCGGGATCGAACTGGCGACCCGAGAGGATGTCGACGTCGATCTCCTCGAAGGCGAGATTCTTGAGTGCCAGCGCAACACGAACACGAAACGCAGCATTCGAGCGCCAGAAGCCGTAAAGCTGGATGGTCATGGGCATGATCCTGTTACCGCGGGTTTCGGGAATGGGCCCCGTCCCGCTCAGCCATGGCGCTGCAGGGCCGCGGCCACTGAAGATCGCGTCTCCACCCGGGCAAGATAGGCGGACAGCGCCGGCCACCGCGCCATGTCGATCCCCTTGCCCGGCGCCCATCGCGCGATTGCGAAGCAGTAGGCGTCCGCGACGCTGAAGCACCTGCCGAGCAGGAACTCCGCCTCCTCAAGGCGCTGTTCGAGGACGGCGAACCGGTCGACGATCCTCGACCGCGCGACGGCGGCGGCCTCCGCGCCATATTCCGGATGGAACAGCCAGGGGCTGAAGGTCTTGTGCAGCTCGGTGGCGATGAACACCAACCACTCCTGGAGTCGGTATCTTGCCAAGCCCCCGTTGCCGGAGGTCGCAGCCGGACGCTGGTCGTTGAGATATTGCAGGATTGCGACGCCCTCCGTCAGGATCGCGCCATCGTCGAGCTGGAGGGCGGGCACGTAGCCCTTGGGATTAATCGACCGGAAGCTGGTCCCGTCCGCAAGGGCATGGGGCGTCGCCCGGATATCGACGCGGGCGAGCTCCAGTTCGACGCCCGCCTCCTCGGCAGCAATGATCGATGCAAGCGAGCACGCACCGGACGCATAGTAGAGCTTCATACCCCATGCCTTCCTGAAAGAGGTCGGCACAATCTACTTTCGCAGCCGGCGAAGGCTATTTGCCATTCGGCAATCGGTGATTGCCCGGGGACAAACAGGGAGGGCCCGTCCTTCGTCTCCATGTCGCCCAAGACAAGCGAGACCTTTGCTCAGCGCTGAGGCGCGGAACCTGTTCATTCTTTCGAGATGGTCGCCCGGCGCGCACGCGAGAGCGGCACGTTCAGAATGTTCGGCGCAATGAGGGAAGCGGCATCGATCGAACGAGACTAGCCTTTAATTTCTGAGACTTATCTCAAGAAGTGGCGGAGAGGGAGGCAGCCAAACCAGCGTCCGACGATGTTCGCTGGCATTCAAATTGACCTATAAGAGTCAATGAGTTACGAAATCTTATTGTTCGGCGACGTGTCTTGAAATATCGCTAGATCCGAGTCAATATGTGGGGTGAAATGTGGGGCTTGAATTGGGCGGATGAAAAAGCGTGGTAGGCATCCGGAAAAGGCGCTGACTGCTCTACAGGTGCGCCAGATAAAGACACCGGGGCGATATGCGGACGGCAACGGGCTGTACCTCGAGGTCGATAAAAGCGGTGCCAAGCGCTGGCTGCTCCGCATTATGGTCCAAGGCCGTCGTCGCGACATGGGACTAGGGAGCGCTTCCCTAGTTAGCCTTGTCGAAGCGCGAGAGAAGGTGACCTGCGCCCCTGATCCTCCTCCAGATTTAGGTAGAGTCCGTCGACACGGAGACGGACGATGCGTGCCTCACGGTTCACAGAGGAACAGATCATTGGGATGCTGAAGGAGCAGGAGGCGGGCGCGAAGACCGCTGACGTTTGCCGCAAGCACGGCATCTCCCCGGCCACCTTCTACAAGTTCAAGGCCAAGTACGGCGGCATGGATGTGTCCGATGCCCGGCGGCTGAAGGCGCTCGAGGATGAGAACGCCCGCCTGAAGAAGCTGCTCGCCGAGCAGATGCTCGACAACGCCATCCTGAAGGATGTCGCCGCAAAAAAATGGTGACGCCCGATGCACGGCGTCAAGCCGTGGCCCACGCCTGTGCCGCGCACGGGGTGAGCCAGCGTCGGGCGTGCAAGGCCCTGGGCGTCGATCGCACCAGCGTGCGCTACCGAAGTGTGCGTCGCGACGATGCAAGTCTGCGGGAGGCCATGAAGGCCGTGGCCGGTGAGCGCCGCCGGTTCGGCTACCGGCGGATCCATGTCATGCTGAGGCGCCAGGGCATTGTCGTGAACCACAAGAAGCTGCGCCGGCTCTACCGGGAGGAGAAGCTCCAGGTGCGCCGGCGCGGGGGACGCAAGCGGGCGCTCGGCACAAGGCGTCCTATCCTGGTGCCGGATCGGATCAATGTCCGCTGGAGCCTCGACTTCGTGTCGGATGCCTTCACGGATGGCCGCCGCTTCCGGGTGCTGGCGGTTGTCGACGACTTCAGCCGGGAATGCCTGGCGCTGGTCGCCGACACCTCGCTCTCGGGCCTTCGGGTGACGCGCGAGCTCGACGCGCTGCTCGCCATCCGGGGCAGGCCTGCGACCATCGTTTCCGACAACGGAACGGAACTGACCTCGATGGCCGTTCTTAAATGGTGCCAGCAGAGCGGCGTCGAATGGCACTACATCGCTCCCGGTAAGCCGATGCAGAACGGTTTCGTCGAGAGCTTCAACGGTCGCTTCCGGGACGAATGCCTGAACGAGACCCTGTTCTCGAGCCTGGGCCAAGCCCGTGCCGCCATCGCCACATGGAAGGAGGACTACAACCTGAACCGCCCTCATTCAGCTCTCGGCAATCGGTCCCCGACCAAGTTCGCCGCAACAATGGCACTGGAAACCCAGGCCGCATGAGGCCAATAATCAACCCTCGGACTCTCGCCTAAACCGGAGGAGAAAAGGGGCTCAGGTCACGTGCCAAGCGATCGAGCCGGACGACGAGAAGCGTATCACCGGCTTGCAAGGCCGCTAAGCATTTTCGCAACTGTCGGCGGTCCGTTTTGGCGCCGCTTGCCGTCTCTTGAAAGAGCTTTTCGCAGCCGGCGGCTTTGAGGTGTTCGATCTGGCTGTCTAAAGTCTGGCCATCAGTTGAGACGCGCGCGTAGCCAATAATCATTTGTGCATTATGAGACTATATTATGAGACAGTCAACGCGTTGAAATTTCAGCACATAAACATCGTCTCATATATTTTGATTTGTGAGACATAGTCTCTCTCGATGATCGAAGGAGCATCCGAGTCGCCGTTGGGCCATTTCCGGACTCTCGCTCTTCGCCTGAAACCCGACCTTGAAAGCTCTGCAACCGCATGAGCGGCAGATCGAGCTCATCAAGGAGGCCTGGAGTGGCAGCGGCAAGGTCTAAGCTCTCGAAATATCCATGACGACTTGGTGAAAATGAGCGAGGCCTGCTGTCCGAACCGGGGCGCGCAGCTAGGTGTTTGGTCGCAGGATGTCATGGTTTGGCTGGCGAACGAAGAGTTCGGGCCTTTGCGTGGCCATCTGCCGGATGGCTTCGAACGGGGTTTTGAAGCGCAGCGCCTTGAGCTGCTTGGCATAGTTATAGGCCAGCAGCCAGTCGCGGACATGGCGCCTCAGGTCGATCAGGGTGGCATAATAGAAAGAGCGCACAGTCGCCTCCTTGATGGTGCGCACCATTCGCTCCGCCTGGCCATTGGTCCACGGGTGATAGGGTTTGGTCAGACGATGTTCGATGCCGCGCTCAGCGCAGACCCTGCCGAAGACGTGACTGACGAAGCCTTCCACGGCTTTCCGGTCGTGCTGGACGAACTGCACGCCGTTGTCGGTCAGCACGGTATGGATCCGGTAAGGAATGGCCCCGACCAGGACCTTGAGGAAGCCCGAGGCCACCAGCTTGGTTGCTTTCCGATATATCCTGGCGAAGACGAGTTTCGACGTCAGATCCACCGCGACGAAGAGATGGGCCTTCCCACCCTCGTAGTGAAGCTCGGCGATGTCGATGTGGAAGTAGCCGATCTCATAGGTCTTGAACCGCTTGGGCTTCTCGCGATCCGCCTTGCGCAGGCGCGAGATGCCGTGGCGTTGGAGGCACCGATGCAGCGACGATCGTGCGAGATGCGGGATGACGTCCTTCAGGGCCAGGAACACGTCATCCAGCGGCAGGCGAGCCTGCACCCGAAGCGCAACGATTGCCGCCTCTTCGATGGCTGACAGGACGGAACTGCGACGCTCTTTCGGGCCCATCGGCGCGTCCTCGACCGTCGGCCGGGAACGCCACTTCTTCACGGTCTTCTCGTTGACCCCGTAACGTCTGGCGAGTTCCGCGACCGGAGCTTTCGATCGCTGTAGCTCTGCTCGTAAGGCGTGCGTGGTCTTGGCGCTCCCATGAAGAACCTGCCCCATAGCGCGTCCCTTTCCCATGGCGATAAACTTATGCCATCACACTGTGGGACCAAACACCTTAGCTGCCCGCGTAGGATTTTTCCTCGACGATGGCCGAGCCCACAGCGAGGTTGATTTCCTTCTTCAGCGCCGCGCGCCGGTCGTTGGTGACATAGACCGCCCGCGCCAGTTCGATGAAGCGGGCGTCGAATCGCCTTTCCGCCTCCAGCTCCGGAGCTCGTCTTCCACCTGCCACAGCGTGTCGTTCACCACCTTCAGGTCGGCGGGTAAGCGCGTCGAGGCCGTGCCTGTCGCGCAGCGCGTTCAGGGCCTCCAGCTCCGTGACCACGTTGGCGCGCTTGGCCGGGTCGGCGATACGCTCGGCCTTGATCTCCAGGATGGTGATCTTGTCGATCAGTGGCCCGCCGCGATGGGCACGAGTATCTGGAGCACCTCTGGCGAGGATGCGGCTGCGCTCATGGACTGTCCCCCGATAACGCGGAGCGGGCCGCCATGCTGCGGCGGACCATCTCTGCAATGGTCTGGAACACCCCCTCCCAATCGCTCGCCGAATTTACCGCAAAGACCACACTGGAAACCGAAGCCGCCTGAGGCCACAAAAGTATCAGAACTCTGTCCTAAACCGGAACAGAGAAGGGTCTCAGATCAATCCGAAGCGCACGGAAAGTTCATGCCTTATGGCTGCGAACGAGCTGTCCCAGTCCCCAGCCTCGCGCTGACGAAACAGGCGCATGGTCGGATACCAGGGACTGTCCTCCCGGTTCAGCAGCCAGCGCCAATCTGGGATCACGGGAAGCAGCACAAATGTCGGCACCCCAAGCGCTCCCCCGAGATGCGCGATGGCGGTATCGACGGAGATGACCAGATCCATCAGGGACCCCAGTGCCGCCGTTTCCAAAAAATCCCCCGCCGGATACAGAACATCTGGATGTACGGCCAGGACCTCTCGCTCGGCTGGGGTCGTATCCTTTTGAAGGACGACCAGGTCAATATCGAGTGCGCGCAGAGACAGGAACGCCGACAAATCCGCCGCACGGGGGTCGTTGCGGTTCCCGCCGCCCGACCAAGCGATGCCGACACGCGGGCGGCGCTTCCTGCCCAGTGCCCGCGCCCACGCTGCAATACGTGCGCTAGGGGGGTACAGGTAGGGAATGCTGGCTGGAATGGTGTCCAGCATCGTTCGGAAGGCGAAGGGCAGGCTCAGTAGCGAGCAGTGCGTATCGAATGAAGGCCGCTCTGCCCCCGCCGGCAAGACGATGGCACCACCACCGAGGCTGGCCATAAGGCCGGCGATCGAGGGGGGCACTTCCAGGATCACGCGCGCGCCAAGGGCTGCGACCATAGGGACGTATCGGCAAAATTGCAGCGTGTCGCCAAAGCCGTGCCGTCCCTGCAGCAGAATGGTCCTGCCCACGAGTGGCTCATGGCCACGCCATATCGGTGCATCGATACCCCCCGCCTGTTGAACCCGCCGCTCCTCCTGGTCCCATCGGCGCGAGCCGAATGCCACCCAGCCACCGGCAAAATCACCATGCAGCAGTCGGGAGGTGCCTAGGCGCAGATGGGCATCGCCGTGGCTAGGGTCGCACCGAAGCGCCGCCCTGAAGTCATCGGCGGCCTCCGCGTAGCGACCGAGCACATGCAGCGCAGCACCCCGGTCCGAAAGTACGGCCGGATCGTCGGGTGCCAAGGCGAGCGCCCGGTCGAAACACTCCTGGGCCTCCCGGTTTCGGCCCAGCCGCGCAAGTACGTTGCCATGGTGTCTCAGGCACGTGAGGTCATCCGGTTCAATGTGAAGGGCGCCGCGCATGAGGTACTCCGCCTCTTCGTACTGCCGATGCTGCGCCGCGATCACGCCGAGGAGGTGCAGGGCATCGAAGTGCAGGGGCTCACGCTCCAGCACGCGACGATACAGGCTCTCCGCCAGTATCAGGTCGCCGGAACGATGGGCGGCGATGGCCTCGTCGATCGTCTCCAAAAGCATGTTTTCCTGCAGGTTCGGCGTGGACCCGTGGCAGCTCTGAATTATTGTAATCGGAACTGCGCGTGAGCTTAACACTCCGGTTCCCCACGCTCCCCGATGGGATCGCCCATGTCGCTGATCGATCAGGCTCTTCTACTCCACCGCGCCGGGGACCTTGCTGCGGCGGAAGGGATCTATCGTCAGATCCTGGCCAAGGCTCCCGCGGACTTCGATGCCCTGCACCTCCTCGGCGTGATCGCGGGACAGCGACATGACCATGCCGGTGCCAAGCGTCTGCTGCAAGCCGCTCTCGAGGTGGACCCGGACGATCCGGGCTGCCTGCACAATCTCGCGTACGTGCTCTCCGCGCAGTACCGGTTCGATGCGGCGCTCACCGCCCTCGACAAGGCGCTTGAAGGAGCCCCCGGGGACGCCACGATACAAGCCGAGCGTGGCAGGGTGCAGAAGGCGTTGGCCCGGTACGATGAGGCAACGGCGAGCTTCGAAGCTGCGGTAGCGCTAGACCCGGCGTCCGCAGACGCCCACCTCGACCTTGGGATTTGCCGCCTACTCCAGGGAAACTTGGCGGGCGGCTGGAGCGAATATGAATGGCGCTGGCAGACCGGCCAGATGCCCGCACTTCAGAGCACCTTTCACGGCCCTGCTTGGACGGGAGAAGAAAACATTGCCGGCAAAACCGTCCTTATTCACGCAGAACAGGGCCTGGGTGATTCCATCCAGTTCTCCCGCTACGCCGCTTTGCTGGCGGAGCGCGGTACCAGGGTGATTCTCGAAGTGCCCCGGCCCCTGGCCGAGGTACTGGCGGGCGTGAGCGGCGTATCCCACATCGTCGCCGTGGGCGATACGCTTGAACCCGGGATTGATTTCCACTGCCCCCTTATGAGCTTACCCCTGGCCTTCGGAACACGGCTGGATACGATCCCCGCTCCGCTCGGCTATGTGAAGGCTTCACTCGATCTGGTGCGTTCCTGGTCGCAGCATCTCGGACCCAAGCGCCGGCCGCGCATTGCCCTGGTCTGGGGCAGGAACGCCGCCCATCTGGATCGGACCATCGGCCTTGAACGCCTGCTGCCGCTGCGGACACTTGATGCCGACCTCTTCGGCCTGCAGACGAGCGTCCGGCCCGAGGACCAGGGGATCCTCGATTCCCATCCCGACATCCGCAACATCGGCGTCCCCTTCCCCGAGACAGCGGCCCTTATTTCGCTGATGGATCTTGTCGTCACGATCGACACGTCTATCGCCCATCTTGCCGGCGCGCTCGGGGCACCGACCTTTGTGCTGCTGCCGCATACGCCCGACTGGCGCTGGCTCCTGAACCGGGAGGACAGTCCCTGGTATCCGACAGTTCGCCTGTTCCGCCAGCCGAGGCGGGGAGACTGGGCCGGGGCGGTCGACCAGCTGCTGCGCGCGTGCCGCGCCCGTTTCACCGTGGGAGAGACGCTGAGGTCAGGCGCGCCAGATGTCGTATAAACGAGACAGTGCACCGAAGGGCATGCGCCGGTAATATTGATGCTCGAAATAGGCTAGGAGATCCGCGCCGAGCATCTCGCGTTGGCGCAGCTTCTTGAGTCCGGCCCAGTGTACGATCATCGGATCGGCGGTGCCGCGCGCAACCGAGACGGCGTCCAGCCCATCCAGGGAACGGCCCGGCCATCGCATGATCTTATTCCGGTCCACCTGGAGATCCTCCCGTTCCACCTTCCGGTTCAGGATGAAGTTGAATACCCCCTGATCCCCCGCTTTGAAGAATTGCGGGTGGCGCAGCCGGCGCGGCATGGACCATTCGAGCCATGGATCGAAATCGGCGCGTGTCAAAACACCCGCCGTGCCGATCCACTGGCCGGAATTGAACAGGAAAGCCGGCCGGGGCGTCGCGCCATGACCGGCGGCCTCCAACTTCTCCCAATCGTAATAGAGCAGCCGGGCATATTCGTCCGGCAGCGGCTCGTCATCGACGAGAAAGGGAGCCGTGCTTCCCGCCAGCCGATCGAGCACGTGGCCGGTCATGATCGTATCGGAATCGAGCATCAGGAACCGCTCGCCATCCTTCCCGAACAGCGCCTCCAGCTTCACATATCCCCAGCTATAGTTGCCGGAGGGAATGTCGGCGATACCCACATCCCAATACCTGGAGAGCTCTCGCGCAAGGCCACTGACCAGGGGCGCCCCGACGAATAACTGGATCCTGACTGTCGGATAATATCTGCGGATGCTGGCGATGCAGATGCGCGTGAAGCGGGAATCGATATCGCACGCCGCGACGTAGATCATGTCGATCGGCGTCCGCTTGTCTCCCGAGCGCTCCATACGCTACTTCTTGGAGGAGGTGCCGCAGTCCGGCGGGCAGATGGGTTCCCAAGCCTTGGACTGGCCGGTCTTGGACTGGCCGGTCTTGGACTGTTTCTTCTGCGCTGCCGAATCGGCTGGCTGGGTGGTGGTCACCTTGGCGCCTGCATTGACTGTGCTGCCCAATGCCGGGGCGGTCGAACCGGACTGAGCTAAGGCCCCTGTGGCGAGCGCGAATACCAGCGCCCCACTCCCAACCACGGGCAGAAGCACATGCATGATCATGGCGAGTTATCCCTTCAGCCGATCCACCATCTGCCTCCGGCCACGGCGTGGCAATCTTAGGAGGCCCCATACGGCAAGGTAAAGTGTCTGGTTGATAGCAATTTGCGGCGGTGACGGCAGGTCCACACACCTTCGCTATAGCCCGGGGCCACGGAATTTGGGCCACGGAATTTGGGCCGGAGAATTTTGGGCCGGGGAATTTTGGGGTCAGGGGATTAAGCTGGGCCTCTCGTCATGATCCCAGCAGACGAGGTATCCGCCATGCCGGGACGAGGAACAGGATTGAACAGCACCGGCTCGCGCAGCGCTCCACCCCTGCGCGTGCTGCCGGCCCCTCGCGGAACCCGCGACGGTGGTGCTGCCATCTGGGTTCTGTACGAGGCTCTTGAACGGCTCGGTATTGCGGTTGTCGACGGCGCCGCACAAGCGGATCGCAAGGATGTCGACATCTGCCACATGCACTGGCCCGAATATGCGATGGGAGCGGATCGACCATGGCGGCGTATGGCCGACGCGGGGCGGTTCTTCGGCAAGCTGGCATGGATGAAGATGCATGGCGCCCGACTTATCTGGACCGCGCACAACGTCTATCCGCACGACACGTCGCCGCGCAGGTCCATGGAGCTCTTTTATTTCATCCTGTTCAGCATGCTGGATGGGCTGATTTTCCTCAACGAAGCCTCGCGCGATCTGTTCTATCGAAGGCATCCGCGATGCCGCTCAGCCGCTTCGGCCGTCATTCCCGCCGCGAATGTACGCTCGATCTTCGCCGATGTCGCGGAGACAGGCACGCGCGAGCCGGACGGCCACCAGTTCCTGTTCTTCGGCGTCATTCGGCCCTACAAGGGCCTCGACCGGCTGATGACGGCGTTCAGCGCGCTGGCGGCTCCGCGCACGCGCCTCGTCTGTGCCGGAGCCGCATTCGCGAATCCTGACTACATGAGCTGGATCGCGCAGCTTGCCGCCGCAGATGAACGGATCGATCTTCGGATCGGCTGGGTACCGGAAAGGGAGATAGCTGCTTTGTTCGGCGCCTCTGCGGTGGTGGTCCTGCCGTATCGGGACCTGCTGAATTCCGGCGTCGCCATCCTGGCCCTTTCCCTCGACCGGCCGGTCCTCCTGCCGTCGACGCCATCCAGTCTGGAGCTGCGGAACGACATCGGACGGGAGTGGGTGATGACCTATGAGGGCGAACTGACGCCCCAACTCCTCTCGGAGTCTCTCGCATGGGCAACGCAAGCCCGACCGGGGTCTCCTGACCTTTCCGCGTTCGATCCCGACGCGGTCGCCCGGCGCACGCTAGACTTTTATCTCCGCGTCCGCGGCCGGGCAGCGAAGCATATCGGAAGAACGAGAGGATAGGATCCATGTCTCTCGGCATCATCGACAGACTGATCCCTGCATGCGCTCCGCGCGCGGGCTGGCTGAAGCACCTTGGCTGGCGCCTGCGCTGCCCCGTGTGCGAGGCTCGACTGCCGTCCTTCCTGCCCGGCGGGATCGATGAACCGGTGCTCGCAGAGCGCAGGGTCATTGGCGGCGGCAGGCGACCGCACGCCATCTGCCCCATCTGCGGCTGCCCGGACCGGATCCGGCTGCTCTACCTGTTCCTGAGAAACCGCACCGATCTGCTGGCGGACATGCACCGTCTGCTGCACGTGGCGCCCGAGCCGCATCTGCGAGCCTGCTTTCTTCGGATGAGTGACCTTCACTATGTCACCGCCGACATCGACAGGCCGGACGTCGACCTCATCATGGACCTGATGCGCATGCCTCTGGCAGATGCATGTGTCGATGCGGTCATCTGCAGTCATGTGCTGGAGCATGTGCCGGACGACCGCCGGGCGCTGTCGGAGCTTTTCCGCGTGCTGCGCCCCGGGGGATGGGCGATCCTGCAAGTTCCGATCGCAGCCAATGGCGCAACGTATGAAGATCCCTCCATCATCTGCGCAGAGGAGCAGCGGATGGCCTTTGGCCAGCGGGGCCACGTGCGCCTCTATGGGGCGGACTTTCCCGATCGCTTGGGAGAAGCGGGGTTCACCGTCGAGATCTTCAGCTGGCGATCGGAGCCGGAACGGTATGGGGGCGCGCAGAATGTATTTGGACTGATCCCCCAGGAAAACGTATTCGTGGCACGACGTTCTCTTTGAGCCGGCCCCTGAACTTAACGCCGGAGGGCAATCGGCCAGCCTATTTACTTCCAGGGGCGGTGGTCTGCGATGGAATGGTTCCGGTTTTCTTGCTGCCCTGTGCACCTGGAGTAGTGGCTTGCGGCGTAACGGGATTTGCGCTCTTTTTGTCCACGCGCCAGGCCCGGTTGCCCCCGAACAGCGAGTCCGCCTGTTGCTCCGCCGTGAGGATCATTGGTGTGTTGAGGTAGGTTTCCACTCCCCCCTGATCGCCTCGCTCTGCCCCTGGGTAGCGCGGCAAAGACCGCACCGCATCGCCAAGGGACTGCTTCCCGAGACTTTCGGCTTGGACGGCTTTCGACATGTCGACGGTCAACCCCAACGCCCCGAGCGCAGAGAACACACCGTTCAAAAGAATTCGCGCGATGCTCTTCATCTTGCCGTCCCCTCCCGAAACTCAGCGGATGCGCTGTGGTCGATCTTCCGAGCAAGATTAATATTCCTCAGCGGAAACTCAAGCTGAAAGCAAAATGGTGAAAGTGTGATTATGGGATGCTCGCAGCCCCTGGGCGGTGGACATCCCCTTCATGGCGAATGCCATGAAGGGGATGTCCACCCTAGCATCCGCCTCGCCAGTCATCCGCTGGTTAACGTGCTGCCTGTTCCGCTGCAAACGCTACGACCCTTGGAGATTGCCGTTTCCGTCAGCTTCAGTTTCAGCCGGTCGACCGGCAGACCCCTATCGTGCAGAACCTCCAGGATCCGTGCCAGCACGTCGCCACTGGCGAACTGAACGGCAGAGACATTCACTGCAACCTTAAAGAGTGGCTCTCTGCTCTAAGCTCGAAGCTTGAGCGACAGCTCGAAAGTGGGCATTTCAAAGGACGGCTAAGGGTCGATTCCGTTGAAAAAGTCGGCGTTGCTGTCGGCCTGAAGTCCTGATTCAGTCGTCCTTGTTGATGGAGGATGGGCCGATGATGGGCGAGCGGACGGAGGTGCAGGACGCGCTGTTCTACGAGTTCAGCCTGGAGCCCCATGTCCCCGCTGGCCACCTCGTGCGGGCCATCGACAGGTTCGTCGACCTTTCCGGCATCCGGGCGCACCTCAGGCCGTTCTACAGCGAGACCGGGCGCCCCTCGATCGACCCAGAGTTGATGATCCGGATGCTGCTCACCGGCTATTGCTTCGGCATCCGCTCGGAGCGGCGGCTGTACGAGGAAGTGCATCTCAACCTTGCCTATCGCTGGTTCTGCCAGCTCGGACTGGAAGGTGCGGTGCCGGACCACTCCACCTTCTCCAAGAACCGCCACGGACGCTTCCGCGACAGTGACCTGCTGCGGGAGCTGTTCGAAACCACGGTGCGGCGTTGCATCGAAGAGGGGCTGGTCGGCGGCGAGGGTTTCGCCGTCGATGCCAGTCTGATCAAAGCGGATGCCAACAAGCAGCGGTCCGCCGCCGCCTCGGAGCAGGTGGACTGGGAGGGGCTCGCCGAGACGCGCCGGTCGGTCCGGGAATATCTCGACACGCTCGACGAGGCCGCCTGGGGCGCCGCGAGCGAGGTGAAGCCGAAGTTCGTCTCCAGGTCGGATCCGGCGGCGCAATGGACCGGCGCCCTGAAAGGCCATGCCTTCTTCGCCTACGCCACCAACTACCTGATCGACCTCGATCACGCCGTCATCGTCGATGTGGAAGCATGCCGCGTCATCCGGCAGGCGGAGGTCGGGGCGGCACGCACCATGATCGAGCGCACACAAGATCGCTTCGGCCTCTAGTCAGCGCGCCTGGCCGCCGACAGCGCCTATGGTTCGGCGGAGAACCTCGCCTGGCTGGTCCACGAGCGCGGAATCGAGCCGCACATCCCGGTGTTCGACAAATCCGAACGCCAGGACGGCACCTTCAGCCGGTCGGACTTCACCTACGATCGCGATGCGGACGCCTATATCTGCCCGGCCGGCAAGCCGTTGCGGCAGCGGCAGAAGGCCTACCGGATGCCGCGCCCGCTTGTCGATGATGACGGCGTGATGCGCTACCGCGCCAGCAAACTGGACTGCGAGGCTTGCGTGTCGAAGCCTCGGTGTTGTCCCAATACACCCGCCCGCAAGATCCCGCGTTCGATCCACGAAGGGGCCCGCGACATGGCACGAGACATTGCCACTACGGACGACTACGTCACCTCACGCCGACAGCGGAAGAAGGTTGAGATGCTGTTCGCCCACCTCAAGCGCATCCTCAGGCTCGACCGTCTGCGACTACGCGGCCCAAACGGCGCCCGGGACGAGTTCCACCTCGCCGCCACTGCTCAGAACCTCAGGAAGCTCGCCAAGCTCCTCCCGAGCGGGCCGCAGGTCAGGCCAGCATGACCGGAGACGACGTCCGGCCGCCAAATCCGGCTTCGTGCCGGCGCGCCTCACAGGCCGACTTTTTCAACGGAATCGGGCGCAAAGCGGACGTCCCTGAAAGGGCAGTCGAGGGGCACGTATGGGTCAAACCGACTCATTTGCGCTGCGCTACTCGCTGTCCAGATCGGTGGCACCCCGCCGGTCAGCGCCCTTGCCTCAACTCAGCCGCAAGCGCCTCCATCAGCATCGCAGCATCCTCGCCGGCCCGGTGCCGCACTTCGGCGTGTTCCAGCTGATCCCGTATCCCCTCGCTCACTTCATCGCCAAATTCGCGAAGCAGGCCGTCCCAACTGCGCAGCATGAAGCCGGGCTTTATGCCCGCTGCGTCGAACAGTGCATCCATCCAATAAGCGTCGAATGGCCCGCCATCGCACCAAACTGGCCCGTCGCCGATCAGCGTGTTCAGGGTCCTGGCGACAGCCATCGGCGATTCGGCTGTTGCAAGCTCGGCCCGGTCGATGCCGTGCACCTCTTGCGACAGTTCGCTCCAATGGCCGAAGTCGCTCCAATCCTGCGTCGGCCGGATAAGCGCCGACCACACCTGGATGGGCTCCTCCGGCGCCGGCCAGACGGCAAGTCCCACCTCGATGGGATATCCGCCATCCTCCAGTGAGCTCGCCTCAAAATCGATGATGCGCAGAGGCCATTGGATCGTCGGCACGTGCGGCTCTTTGCTCTCCAGATGCCCCGTCTGCTGCCCTTTTACCTCGGACACCCCCGCCTCGCTTCCCAGGATCTTATGATCTCCACCTCACGCTGCTCGCTGGCAGAAAGCTGGCCGTAGGGTGGGAAGCAGGCGTTGCCGAACACGGCGCGTGCGTCGGGGGTGCGGAAACAATAACCGCGGTCGGCATAGATCGCGTTGCGACTGTACCAGAGCGCCCGGCAGGATAAATCCGCATAGGTCTGCGCGCCTGCGGGGGCAGGCAGAAGCGGGACGGCGAAGGTGGCAGCGCCGATGCCAAGCAGCAAGCGACGCAGAATGGCTGGTGGATTCATCGAAGGCCTCCTCATTGGCGAGAGTTCACTCTGTGCAGGTCGCCATGGCGAGGTGGATCAGACGGCGGTCTCCGAAGATACGGAAGTGCAGGGCGTCCTGGATCGACCAGTCGGCGTGGGAGAGATCGCTGGCGTCCTGGAAGGAGACCGCGACTATGGCTTCCAGCTCTTGGAATGACACGCCAGAGACCTCCAGAACGGCGATGAGCTGGAACGGTGCCTCGGCGGTGGGGCTGGGCTTGATGTCGAGCACGCGCGCGGCGAGTTTGCGCGTGCCGCCGCGCTCGAAGCGCACCTCCATGTCGAGGTTTTCGAGCATGCTCAGCACATCCTCCGGCCGGCTGGTCTTTTGCCCGAGCGCCGTGTCGCGCGAGCCCGGCTGGAACACCAAGGCGACGAGGGGGGTCTTGCGGCCTTTGCGGCAGAACAGGCGCAGGCGCGTCGTGTCATCGAAGCGGCTGCTGGCCACTTCGGCAGTGGCGCCGATCGCGGAGCCCATGCCCCCGGCGGCCTGCAGGCTGAGCGGCGCATAGCGGCGCGCCGTGTTGTCGATATTCCAGGCGCGCATCTCGTCCGGGGTGAGCCAGCGGGGTGCGCCCTCCGGCGTCTTGGCGGCGAGCGCCAGAAAGCGGGGATCGATGCCCATGGCCAGCGTGTAGTCGATCAGCCGCCCCATGATCTGCTGGGCATAGGCCGTCGTGCCCGAGAAGGAGAATTGATGCACGCCGAGGCGGGTGCCGGTGGCGCCCTCGAAACGGTCGAAGAGATCACCCGCATCCTCGGCGCCGGAGTCTTGCGCGATCATGTAGCGCTTCACGCCGCCGAGGATGGCATAGGCGCAGGCGCCGACGCAGATCTCGCCGAGGCTGGTGCCGAAGCCGGCCTTGCGGATCAGTTCGCCCAGCTTGGCGGCGGAGGCGAGATCCCCGCCCGGCGAGACGAACCGCAGCATGCCGCCATCGGGATTGTCGCGGGCAAAGGCGGCGAAGGCCTGCGGCGTGTCGGGCGTGATCATGCCGACGGCGAGGTCGGCGCGCTCGACGGCATTGCCGCTGCAGATCGCGCTCGGCGGGGAGAAGAAGCGCATGGGCTTGCGCAAATCGGCGGGGCGATAATCCGGCGCATCGCAATCCGGCTCTGCCTCCTGTGCCCGGCAAGAGGAAGCCACCATCGCCAATACGGCGACGGCGGCAATGCTTGCGAAGATGCATCTCGCGCGAAAAATCATCCCTCGCTCCGTAGGGTCGGCTCGGTGCGGTTCGGCTCCATGGGATGCGGCTCGGTGCGATACGGCGGCCGGTCGATGGCAAGGCTCCATCGGGTTTTGGCGTACCAGGTCTCCTGCGAATCCGGATCGGCGAACACCCAGCCGTGCTCCAGATAGTTCTTGGCCGTCAGTTCGTTGCCCTTGACGCCGAAGAAGATCATCAAGATCAAATCGAGGATGCAGGCCGCGAGCGCGACCAGGGCCACGTCCTTCGGCTCCAGGTCCGCCAGGCTCTGGCTGATGGTCGTGGAAAAGTTGATCACATTGATCAGGATGCCCCAGACATAGAGGCGGCGCAGGAACAGCGGGATGCCGAAGAAGGTGGAGAAGAAGAACAGGACCCAGCTCCAGCCGACCTTGATGCGCTTGAGCTCGCCCGTCTTCGGGTTTTTCATCAGAACTTTCATGCTTTCCCCCATAATGAAGCGATGATGTGATGACGCTATGGAAACGCGCGTGAGATCGCGGCTCAGCGCTGCGCCGTGGCGGGCGCGGCCATCCCCACGCCGCCGCTGAGCACGAGCCCGCGCTGGCCGTCGGCGCGTACGACCGGGATGAGTTCGGCCGGCGCCTCGCCCTTCGGCTGGATGACGACGAGGGCGTCGACCCATTGCAGCGTGTCGCCGATGTCGAGGATGGTGCAGTCGCCCGTGCTGGCGAAGAGATCGCGCACGCGCCGCCGCGCCGGTCCCGGCCGTTCCGAGAGCAAAGTGGCGAGCTGTTGCGGCGTGCGGCAGAAGACCGTGCGCTCGACGATGGTGCAGCGGCCGCCTTCGACGCAGCGCTCTTCGCTTGGCTGCGCGCCAGGTGCGGCCTGCGATGCAGATGCGGTCTTCTGCGCTGACCGCAGCGCGGCCAGAGCGGCCAGGGCCTGATCGAGCTCGCGCTGCGCCCTTGCTCGCTCGCGCCGCAATCCCTCCAGGGGATCGGCACCACCGCCGCCCGCCAGATCCTGGAACGCCTGCGCCACGCCGTATGGGCCCCGCGCCATGCCCATGGCCAGGCTCTGCATGCGGCGCGCCTGATCGGCCTGGATCGCGGCGGAGCGCTCCTGCAAGCGCCGCTCTGCTGCCTGCACGGCCTGGCGTGCTCGCGCGACACGCCCTTGGGCGGCATCCAAAGCATCGGCGGCAATGGTGGTCGGAGTGACGGTTGGCGCCTGTACCTGTGCCCGGGGTGCCTCAGTGCCGTGGATCGCGCGGTCCAACTCTTGACGCCGCGTTTCATCCAGACGGCGCGCTTCCTCCTCGTACCGCGCTTGCTGCTGCTTGAGCGTCGCGCCGCGCTCTTCAAGGGAGCGCACCGCCTCCTCCTCGATCTCGGTCAGGCGGCGGTCGATGGTGGCATAGGGCTCGTCCCCGGAAAGCTGCGTCAGTGCCTCCTGGATGGGACTGTCCTGCATGGCGCCCCCATCGGCGGCGGACACGACGACGCCGACAGCGGCGAGGCGCGCTACACGTTGGAGAATGTTCGAGAGCCGCTGGGCGGCGGCCTGCACCTGCGGCCGCTGCAGCTCGGCCTGCGCAATCCAGTTGGCGGCGAAGCGCCTGCGGGTCGCGGCCGCCAGATCGCTCAATTGCCGATCGGTCGAGAGGCTATCGGCAAAGGCCTTCTTGAAGAGCACGGTCTGCGCCAGGCAAAGCTCGGCGCCGGGCACCTCGGGACGCTGCATCTTCACGGCCTGTACCGTCCCGGACTCCGCGGCCTGCGTGAGGACAGTCTGCGCCTCAGAGGGAGGCGGCCGGGAGACCACCTTCTTCAGGATCACGACGGTGTCGCACATGCCGCCCATGGCCTGTGCCAGTTCCGCGCTGAAGAGCGTGTCGACCTGCCCGGGGTCGGCCCCGAGCAGCATGAGCCCCAGGCGGAGCTGAATGAGCTCATCGTCGGTGGGCTGTTCCGGCAGGACGTACTTCTGCTCGAAGATCCGGTCCTTGTAGCCGTACTCGGCCTTAGCGAAGTGAGGGAAGGCGAGCAGGCCAAGGCAGCCGCACAGCGCAAGCGTCCTGATCAGCCTGGGAGAGGCCATCGGAGGGATTCCTTTCTGAGGCGCGGAGGTATTTCGCGACGAAGATATTCATACATGATGGCAATAGCCAGTGGTTTAATAGCCATCTGGCTGCTGCTTTCGAGCGCATGAAGGGGCGCGCTATTTTGGCTTGGAACGTCCGCGCATTGCGCGTGGCTCGCGGAGTCTCGCAAGAGCGACTCGCAGCTGATTCCGGCATTGATCGCGCTTATGTCGGTGGCATCGAGCGCCAGACGGAAAATCCCACGATAGATCTTCTCGATAGACTGGCGGATGTACTCGAAGTGCCCGTGGCGGATCTGCTGCAGAAGCCTCCTGCAGATGCAGTGCCGCCGTCGCCACTGAAGGGTGGCCGCAAGCGGCCTTAGCCCTTGTCCGGCCCGGCCTAGGCAATAAGTGCTGGGAGGCCATGAGGCCTCCCAGCCTCCCGCTCACGCCTTGCAATCGGGATGCATGAGGGCGAGCTGGCTGATCGGCCGCGTGATCACCGGCAGATCGTCGAAGCCGTGCCATTTGAGCGTGGCCCGGGTCGCGTCGCGATTGATGACCTCGGCTGGCCACCAGCCGTTGAACGCACCCTCTTCATAGTCCGGTGCCAGCACCAGATGGCCGCTGGCAATCTCGGGCCAGAGCCCCACGGCGACCTCCTTACTGACGACACCGAGATTGCCGCCGTCGAGCATGTTCTGCGATGCGATGGCCACGGCAGATACAGGCTTGTCCGTGGCGCCCGAGGCGGCGTCAGCGGCCGTTTCGACGGCAGGCGCTGGCATTGTCGCTTTCGCGGCCGCCTTGGCCTCAGCGGCCTTCGGAATCAACTGCACGACAGGCGCCGTTTTGGCCGCGCTCTCGGCCACGGCCGCGAGCTCGCTGATCATGCGGGGCGTGACCGCGCCGAGCAGGGGAGCACCCTCCTTGTCGAAGGCGCCGCGCGCGAGACTCGCCATGAGCTTGGCGTCCTTCGCCGGGTTCAGCGTCGCGCAGCGAAGGCCGAGGCCCTCGGCAACAGCGCGCGCCTTTTCAGCGGCTTCGCCTTCGAACTTTGCGGCCTGGGACGGCGTGGCATTGAAGAGCACGAGAATGCCGTGCGAGGTGGTCTGAGATTTGACAGTCATGATGTGATCTTTCGTGAGGCTGGCGGCAGTCTCCGCCTCTGTATTGTATCATAATACCGTCATTTTGTCAAGCAACTCGTGCTGAGGGACGCTTTGGCTTCAAGCCGAACCTCAAATCGCGCTTGAGTATTTGAACCTCAGCGGTTCAGGGCTGCGATGTATTTGATCTGCCCGCGAGAGCGGCTTTGGGCAGGCATGACGCCCGATACAGTCGAGATTGCTGCTCAACGCGGAGGCGCAGAACGTGTTCATCGACTCGAGATGATCGCCTCGCGCGCACGCGAGAGCAGCACGCTCAGAATGTGGGGTGCAATGTGGGGAGAGGTATCGTTCGAGAGCGATAAATCTTTATTTTCAACGACTTATCGCAATGATTGGCGGAGAGGGAGGGATTTGAACCCCCGATACGGTTGCCCGTATGCCGCATTTCGAGTGCGGTGCATTCGACCACTCTGCCACCTCTCCAACCGGGGCACGGGCGCGCGGCGCCCGTTTATGTGGTTCTGCGCTTCTAGCCGAGCCGGGAAACAAGCACAAGACGCCCCGCGCAGGCTTTCCACGCCCGCCGAAAGGGCGCGCGCCTCAGGCGGCGTCGCCCACAGGGCGCGGCTTGCCGTTGGCGTCGATGGCGACGAAGGTGAACACGGCTTCCGTCACCTTGCGCGTATCCTCGCCTTCCCGCGCGCGGCGCCAGGCTTCCACCTCGATGCGCATGGAGGTGCGGCCCACCGACAGGATGTTGGCGAACAGGCTCACCTCGTCGCCCACGAACACCGGGCCGAGAAAGGTGATGGCCTCCACCGCCACCGTCGCGCAGCGGCCGCGGGCGCGGCGGGCGGCGATGTTGCCGGCCGCAAGATCCATCTGCGACATCAGCCAGCCGCCGAAGATATCGCCGCTCGGATTGGTGTCCGCCGGCATGGCGATGGTGCGGATGGCGGGCATGCCGTCCGGAATTTCGGCCTGCTTGTCGTGCATGATGGGATCCTTGCGAATCGAGCCTGGCGCGTCGGCAGCGGCGGATCCCTGTCTGGAGCCCGCCTGGAGATGTTTCAAACGCAGGGTTAGGACACCACGCGGCCGGACGCAAACCGGCACCGCTCCGCGTTTTTGCCGGGGCGCGCGCATTGACAAACCGACCCGGCAAAGGGTACACGAGCCGCTTCGCGTGGGCCCCTGTGCCCATATTCCCAATCGACCGAAAGAAGCCCTCCCTTCGAGGCGGGTGGAACACGAAAGCGAGACAAAGATGTTCGCGGTCATCAAGACGGGCGGCAAGCAGTACCGCGTCGCCCCGCAAGACGTCATCACGGTCGACAAGATCATCGACGCCGAAGCCGGCCAGACCCTGTCGTTCCCCGTGCTCATGCTGGCAGGCGAGACCACCGTGATCGGTGCCCCGCTCGTGGACGGCGCCTCCGTTACCGTGGAAGTGGTCGAACAGACCCGCGGCGACAAGGTGATCGCGTTCAAGAAGCGTCGCCGGCAGAACTCGCGCCGCAAGCGCGGCTTCCGCGCCGACCTCACCGTCGTGCGCATCACCGAGATTCTCGGAACCGACGGCAAGGCCGTCGTCCCCGCAACCCAAGCTGCGCCGGCCGAACAGGCCTCGGCCGAAGCTTGATCTGAGAACGGAGAGCGCAAATGGCTCATAAGAAAGCAGGCGGTTCGTCCCGCAACGGCCGCGATTCCGACGGCCGTCGCCTTGGCGTGAAGCGCTTCGGCGGCCAGGAAGTCATTCCCGGCAACATTATCGTGCGTCAACGCGGCACCAAATGGCATCCCGGCCTCAACGTCGGCATGGGCAAGGACCATACCTTGTTCGCCCTCATCGAAGGCCGCGTCGAGTTCCGCACCAAAGCCAACGACCGCACGTTCGTCTCTGTAGTAGCTACCCCCGCCCTTGAGGCGGCTGAATAACCGGCGAGACCTGAAAATGCAGGATCCCGCCGGTCTCGTCGAACCGGAGGGAGCCTGAACCAGGAAGCTGGGGCTCCGATGAAACCGGGGAGACGGGCACGTCTTCCCGGTTTTCTTTTGCCTTGGCCTGGAGCCCGCCATGACCATCATCGAGACGCCCCCCGGAGTTCCGTTACAGGAAAGCTGTATTCCCGTCCTCGAAACCGCGCGGCTGGTGCTGCGCGCGCCCAAGATCGAGGACGTGGACGCCATTGCGGCGCTGGCCAATAGCCGCCGCATCGCGGAAATGACCGCCAACCTGCCCCATCCCTATCGCGCCACCGACGCCTTGAGCTTCATCGCCCATGCGCCGCAGGGCGAGGAGGCCGCCACCTTCGCCGTGCTCCTGAAGCAGGAAGGTGCGCTCACCCTGGTCGGCATGTGCGGCTTCGCCCGCCGCCCCGGCGAGCCCGCGCCCGAGCTCGGCTATTGGATCGGCGAACCCTTCTGGGGCCGCGGCATCGCCACCGAGGCCGCGCGCGCCGTGATCGACTATGCCTTTTCCGAAACCGCCATCGCGCAGATCGCCGGTGCCGCCCGGGTGGTCAATCCGGCCTCGCGGCGGGTGCTGGAGAAGTGCGCCTTCCAGTGGTGCGGCGCCGGCCTGTGCCGCGTGAAGGCGCTGGCCGCCTCGGTGCCGGTGGATCGCTTCCTGCTCGACCGCCGGACCTGGGTGTCCCTGCGCGCCTGGGCCGCGACCGCCCTGCCGCGCGGCATGCGCGCCCACTGAAGCCTCCGACGGGGGCGGCCCGGACCTGCGCGGTTTTTCCGCGTGGGCCGGCGCGGCGCCCCCCGCGCGCGGGAGCCGCGGATTTGCTAAGCAGGCGCGCAGATCCCCCGCCCCCGGTCCGGGCGGCCAAACGAGGTGCACCATGAAACGCCAGGAAGACCTGCCCTATCGTCGATGCGTGGGCCTCGCCGTTTTCAATGCGGCCGGGCAGGTCTTCATGGGCCAGCGCTCGGGCGGCCCCGAACATGTGGACATGGAGCATTCCTGGCAGATGCCGCAGGGCGGCATCGATGCGGGCGAGGAGCCGTTCGCGGCCGCGCTGCGGGAATTATACGAGGAAACCTCCATCCGCTCCGTCGTCCGGCTCGGCGAGGTGGAGGACTGGCTGACCTATGACCTTCCCGGCCGCATCGCGGGCCAGGCCTGGAAGGGCAGGTATCGCGGCCAGACACAGCGCTGGTTCGCCCTGCGCTTCACCGGTGTGGACGGCGAGATCGACATCCACAAGCCCGGCGGCGGCCAGCATAAGCCCGAATTCGTCCATTGGCGCTGGGAAAGCCTGGAGCGTACGGCTGAGCTTGTGGTTCCCTTCAAGCGGGCGGTCTATGAGCGGGTCATCCACGACTTCCGCCGCTTCACCCTGCCCTGACGCACCTCGGCGCGCCGCGCGCGGGCCCGCCCTCGGCGGCAGGAAGACAGCTCGGCGGCAGGAAGACCCCTTGGCGGTATCGAAAGCCGCGGCGATGTGGGGGGCGGGTGCCCCCCGCCAGGGGGCGCGGAGCAAGATGGAACGGCGCAAAGAAAAAGGCCGGCGCGAGCCGGCCTTTGATTTGTCATCACCGCCTCGGAAAGGCCGCGCTGCTCAATGCGGCAGCGGCGCTTCGCCGGGAACCAGGATATCCAGCACCTGCTTGAGATCGGCAACCTGCGCTTCAGCGCGCTGGCGCGCTTCGTCGGTGCGGGCGTCGGCGATATCTTCCTGCGCGTCCTTGATCAGCTGGCGCAGCATCTCCGGCTTGATCTCTTCCACCGGCACCGCGCGCTCGGCGAGCACGGTGAGGCCGGCGGGGTTCACCTCGGCGAAACCGCCGCGCACGAACAGGCGCTTGGCGCCGCCATCGGCGTGAATGGTGAGGATGCCGGGGCGCAGGGTGGCGATGAACGGCGCGTGGCCGGCCATGACGCCGAAATCGCCCTCGCTCCCGGGCACGCCCACTTCCTGCACCTGGCCGGAAAAGAGCAGCTTCTCGGGAGAGACAAGCTCAAAGGGGAAGGTGGCCATCTGTGTGTCTCCGACCGCGCGGGCCTTTGATGCGTGCGATGCCGACCCCGCATCCGCCGGTGCGGACCTGGGATCGGCCTCTATCAACCTTCAGGCCCGCAGGCTCCGGCAGTTAAACTCAGGCGGCGGCGGCCGCCATCTTCTTACCCTTCTCGATGGCTTCCTCGATGGTGCCCACCATGTAGAAGGCGCCTTCCGGCAGGTGGTCGTACTTGCCTTCCACCAGGCCCTTGAAGCCCTTGATGGTGTCGGCGAGATCGACCAGCTTGCCGGGCGAGCCGGTGAACACTTCGGCCACGTGGAACGGCTGGCTGAGGAAGCGCTCGATCTTGCGGGCGCGCGACACCACCAGCTTGTCCTCTTCGCTCAGCTCGTCCATGCCGAGGATGGCGATGATGTCCTGGAGCGACTTGTAGCGCTGAAGGGTCTGCTGAACCTGACGGGCGACGTTGTAGTGCTCGTCGCCGATCACCAGCGGGGAGAGAATGCGCGAGGTGGAGTCCAGCGGATCCACCGCCGGGTAGATGCCCTTTTCCGCGATCGAGCGCGACAGAACGGTGGTCGCGTCCAGATGGGCGAACGAGGCGGCGGGCGCCGGGTCGGTCAGATCGTCGGCGGGCACGTAGATGGCCTGCACCGAGGTGATCGAGCCCTTGGTGGTGGTGGTGATGCGCTCCTGGAGCGCGCCCATGTCGGTCGCCAGCGTGGGCTGATAGCCCACCGCCGAGGGAATGCGGCCGAGCAGAGCCGACACTTCCGAGCCGGCCTGGGTGAAGCGGAAGATGTTGTCCACGAAGAACAGCACGTCCTGGCCCTGGTCGCGGAAATGCTCGGCGACGGTGAGGCCGGTCAGCGCGACGCGGGCGCGGGCGCCCGGGGGCTCGTTCATCTGGCCGTAGACCAGGGCGCACTTGGAGCCGGCGGCCGAGCCGTCATGCTCGTGCGGGTCCACGTTCACCTTGGACTCGATCATTTCGTAGTAGAGATCGTTGCCCTCGCGGGTGCGCTCGCCCACGCCGGCGAACACGGAATAGCCGCCGTGCGCCTTCGCGATATTGTTGATCAGCTCCATGATGAGCACGGTCTTGCCCACGCCGGCGCCGCCGAACAGGCCGATCTTGCCGCCCTTGGAGTAAGGCGCCAGCAGGTCCACCACCTTGATGCCCGTCACCAGGATCTCGGCTTCGGTGGATTGCTCGGCGTAGCTCGGGGCTTCCTGGTGGATGGCGCGGACCATCTCGCCGACGATCGGGCCGAGCTCGTCCACCGGCTCGCCGATGACGTTCATGATGCGGCCGAGCGTGGCTTCGCCCACCGGCACCCGGATCGGGGCGCCGGTATCGGTGACCGGCTGGCCGCGCACCAAGCCTTCGGTGGAGTCCATGGCGATGGTGCGCACGGTGCTCTCGCCGAGATGCTGGGCCACTTCGAGCACCAGGCGGTTGCCCTGGTTGGTGGTCTCGAGCGCGTTGAGGATTGCCGGCAGGTGGCCGTCGAACTGCACGTCGACGACGGCGCCGATGACCTGAGAGATGCGTCCGGTGGGATTGGCCATAGTTCGTCGTCCTTGTGTCTCGACCGCGCTGCCGTCAGAGCGCTTCTGCGCCGGAGATGATCTCGATGAGTTCCTTCGTGATCATGGCCTGGCGCGTGCGGTTGTAGATGAGGGTCTGCTTCTTGATCATCTCGCCCGCATTGCGGGTGGCATTGTCCATGGCGCTCATCTGCGAGCCATAGAACGACGCCTGATTTTCCAGCAGGGCGCGGAACACCTGCACCGCGAGGTTGCGCGGCAGGAGGTCGGCGAGGATCTCGCCCTCGTCCGGCTCGTAATCATAGGTGCTCGCCTCGCCGGCCTTCTCCTCGAAGGTGGCGGGGATGATCTGCTGCGCGGTCGGGATCTGCGAGATCACCGACTTGAAGTGCGAGAAGAACAGGGTGCAGACGTCGAACTCGCCCTTGTTGAAACGGGCGATGATCTTTTCCGCGATGTCCTGGGCGTTCACGAAGCCGAGCGTGCGCACCGCCCGCAGGTCCACCAGCTCGACGATCTGGTTCGGGAAGGTGCGGCGCAGCTGGTCGTAGCCCTTGCGGCCGACGCAGAAGAACTTGACGTCCTTCCCCTGGGCCATCAGCGCATAGGCCCGCTCACGCGCGAAACGCACGATCTGGGTATTGAACGCGCCGCACAGGCCGCGCTCGGAGGTGCAGACGAGAAGCAGGTGCTTCTCGTCCTTGCCCGTGCCCGCGAGAAGGAGGGGCGTGTCGGCGCTGACCGTGACGCCGGAGGCCAGATTGCCGAGGACGGCATCCATGCGCTCGGCGAACGGGCGCGCGGCCTCCGCCATGGTCTGGGCGCGACGCAGCTTCGCCGCGGCGACCATCTGCATCGCCTTGGTGATCTTCTGCGTCGCCTTGACCGAGGCGATCCGGTTTCTAAGTTCTTTCAGGCTCGCCATTGCGCCCGTCCATCAATCTCGAGGAAAGGCTCAGGAAAAGCTCTTGGAAAAGGCCTCGATGGCCTTCGTGAGCTTCTCCTGGGTCTCCTTGGACATTTCCTTGGAGGTGCGAATGGTGTCGAGAATGTCCTGATGCTGCGAGCGCAGCGCCAGCAGCAGGCCGGCCTCGAACTCGCGGACCTTGGAGACCGGCAGCGGGTCGAGATAGCCGTTGGTGCCGGCGAAGATCACCACCACCTGCTCCTCGACCTTCAGCGGCGAGAACTGGCCCTGCTTCAGCAGCTCGGTCAGGCGCGCGCCGCGGTTCAGCAGCTTCTGGGTGGAGGCGTCGAGGTCGGAGCCGAACTGGGCGAAGGCCGCCAGCTCGCGATACTGGGCGAGCTCGCCCTTGATCTTGCCCGCCACCTGCTTCATCGCCTTGATCTGGGCGGAGGAGCCGACGCGCGACACCGAGAGGCCGACGTTCACCGCCGGGCGGATGCCCTGGTAGAACAGGTCGGATTCAAGGAAGATCTGGCCGTCGGTGATGGAGATCACGTTGGTCGGGATATAGGCCGACACGTCGTTGGCCTGGGTCTCGATCACCGGGAGGGCGGTCAGCGAGCCGGCGCCGTTGGCGTCGTTCAGCTTGGCCGCGCGCTCCAGCAGGCGGGAGTGGAGATAGAACACGTCGCCGGGATAGGCTTCGCGGCCCGGCGGGCGGCGCAGCAGCAGCGACATCTGGCGATAGGCGACCGCCTGCTTGGACAGATCGTCATGGACGATCAGGGCGTGCATGCCGTTGTCGCGGAAGAACTCGCCCATGGCGGTGCCGGAGAACGGCGCCAGGAACTGCATGGGGGCCGGATCGGAGGCGGTGGCGGCGACGATGATGGAATATTCCAGCGCGCCCTGCTCTTCCAGCACCTTAACGAACTGGGCGACCGTGGAGCGCTTCTGGCCCACCGCCACATAGACGCAATAGAGCTTGGCCTTCTCGTCCGTGCCCTGGTTGATGGGCTTCTGGTTGAGAATGGTGTCGAGCGCGACGGCGGTCTTGCCGGTCTGGCGGTCGCCGATGATCAGCTCGCGCTGGCCGCGGCCCACCGGGATGAGGGCGTCGATCGCCTTCAGGCCGGTCTGCATGGGCTCATGCACGGACTTGCGGGGAATGATGCCGGGGGCCTTCACGTCCACGCGGCGGCGCTCGGTGTATTCGATCGGGCCCTTGCCGTCGATCGGATTGCCCAGCGCGTCCACGACGCGGCCCAGCAGACCCTTGCCGACCGGCACGTCCACGATCGCGCCGGTGCGCTTGACGGTCTGGCCTTCCTTGATCTCGCGGTCGGAGCCGAAGATCACGATACCGACATTGTCGATTTCGAGGTTCAGCGCCATGCCGCGCGTGCCGTTCTCGAACTCGACCATTTCGCCCGCCTGGACGTTGTCGAGACCATAAGCGCGCGCAATGCCGTCGCCCACGGAGAGAACCTGACCGACCTCCGAGACTTCCGCCTCCTGGCCGAAATTCTGGATCTGCTCTTTCAGGATGGCAGAGATTTCAGCGGCTCGAATGTCCATCAGCGGACCTCTTTCATCGCATGCCGGATAGAATTGAGTTTGGTCTTCAAAGAAGCATCGACCATGCGCGAGCCGAGCTTCACGATCAGACCACCGATGATGGACGGGTCGACGGTCACGTCGAGGCTCACGTCCTTGCCGGTCTTTTGAGCCAGCGCTTCCTTCAGCGCGGCGATGTGGGTATCGCTCAGCGGCTCGGCGGCAGTCACCTGCGCCGTCACCTCGCCGCGATGGGCGGCGACCAGAGCGTTGAAAGCGGAAATCATCGCCGGCAGCGCGAACAGGCGGCGGTTGCTGGCGACCAGCTTCACGAAATTCGCGGTGATGCCGGTGATGCCGATGCTGTCCATCACGGCGGCGATCGCGCGGGATTGTTCCTCGGCGCCGAAGACCGGGCTGCGCACGAGACGGCCGAGGTCGGCATTCTCCGCGATCAGGCCCGACAACGTGCCGAGGTCTGCCTTCACGGCGTCGAGGGTTCCCGCCTCGTTCGCCAATTCGAACAGTGCGGTCGCATAGCGCCCCGCCATGCCTGACACGATCGTCTCCGCCACCCGCGCCTCTCTCGGGTCCGCAACCTCCGCCGCGCGATCCGCGCGATTGGAGACCCAAACCCTTGATCTGTTGGGAATATCGATGCTCCCCCCCGAAACGCCGGCAAGGCCGGTCTCCGGAAGTCGGGGTTGCCTAACACAGGCTTTGCGAAGCGGCAACACGACCGAGTGAAGGGCACAGTGCCGCATTGACGCACCGCAGCCGCGCGAAGCCCGCAATTCCCTGCCCTTAGGGCAGAAATTTTCCTTTTATCCCGCAGCTTTGCCCGCGAAATCGTCCGCCGGCAAGCAATCGCGCCGGGCGTGCGGCGCAAAACGGAAACAGTCTTTTTCCGGCAAAAAAAGACCCGCCGGCAAAACCGGCGGGCCTTGAACGCTCCAACGGGTCCGGACGGCGCACCGCCCGGATTCGCCTCAGTTGGCGGAGGTGGTCTTGTTGGGATTCGGCGGGAAGGCGGCGTTCTTGATGGTGCCTTCCAGCAGATCCACCGCCATCTTCAGCTGGGTGTCGTCCTTCGGATCGGCCGGGACGTAGGAGGGCGAACCCGCCTGCTCGTCGTCGCCGTTCTTCAGATGGCCCTTCAGCGAGGCTTCCCCGCGCGTGGTGTCGCCCGCGGCGGCGCCGATCTTGGCCTTCTGGTCCTCCGGCAGATCCTGGATCAGGATGATGTCCGGCTCGATCCCCTTGGCCTGAATGGAGCGGCCCGACGGCGTGTAGTAGCGCGCCGTGGTGAGGCGCAGCGCGCCGTTGCCGCCGAGCGGGATGATGGTCTGCACCGATCCCTTGCCGAACGTGCGCGAGCCGAGAATGGTCGCGCGCTTATGGTCCTGGAGCGCGCCGGCGACGATTTCCGAGGCCGAGGCGGAGCCGCCGTTGGTCAGCACGATCACCGGCTTGCCCTTGGTCAGGTCGCCGCCGCGCGCGTTGAAGCGCTGGGTCTCGTCGGCGTTGCGGCCGCGGGTGGAGACGATCTCGCCCTTCTCCAGGAACGCGTCCGACACGGCGATCGCCTGGTCGAGCAGGCCGCCGGGATTGTTGCGCAGATCGACGATATAGCCCTTGATCTTGTCGGGGCCGATCTGGGCGGTGGTGTCCTCGATCGCCTTCTTCAGATTGTCGAAGGTCTGCTCGTTGAACGAGGTGATGCGCAGATAGGCGATGTCGCCATTCTCGATTCGCGAGCGCACCGCGCGGATCTTGATGGTGTCGCGCACCACCTTGATCTCGATCGGCTTGTCCTGGCCCTTGCGCACGATGGTGAGGCGAATCGGCGTGTTGACGGCGCCGCGCATCTTCTCGACCGCCTGGTTCAGGGTGAGGCCCTGCACCTGGTCGTCGTCGAGCTTGGTGATGATGTCGCCCGCCTGCACGCCGGCCTTGGCGGCCGGGGTATCGTCGATGGGCGCGATCACCTTCACGAGGCCGTCGTCCATGGTGACCTCGATGCCGAGGCCGCCGAACTCGCCGCGGGTCTGCACCTGCATGTCGCGGAAGCTCTTCGCATCCATGTAGGAGGAATGCGGGTCGAGCCCCTGGAGCATGCCGTTGATGGCGCTTTCCACGAGCTTGCTGTCGTCGGGCTTCTCGACATAATCGGATCGCACGCGCTCGAACACGTCACCGAACAGGTTGAGCTGGCGGTAGGTGTCGGAAGCCGCCGCCTGCGCGGTCATGCTGGAAAGCATACCTGGCTGGGTTGCCGCTACGGCCACCAGGGCGCCGGCCGCAACGCCAAAGAGAAATAGAGACGTACGACGCATCATCCGCGCACCTTCTGACTGTCCGTTGCCGCCCACCAGGGGGCGGGATCGATTGAAATTCCGTCCTTACGGAATTCGACATATAAATGGGGCTGTCCCGAGGCCGAATTCGCTGCCCGCGGACCGTTTCCCATCACCGCCACCGGCTCCCCGGTCAGCACGAACTGCCCGAGGTCCACGGTGATGCGTTCCATTCCCGCCATGAGAATATGGTAGCCTCCGCCGGCATTTATGATCAAGAGTTGGCCGTAGGAGCGGAACGGGCCGGCATAGACCACCCAGCCGTCGCTCGGAGCGGCGACCTGCGCGCCCGCGCGGGTGGCGATGGTCAAGCCTTTTTCCGTGCTTCCGAGCCCGTCCGGCGCGCCGAATTCGCGCAGCCGCACTCCGGCAACGGGTAATGGCAGCAAGCCTTTGGCCTCGGTGAAGGCGATCGCCGGCGCAAGCCGCGCCGGGTTGGTCAGGGCCGCGACCTGGGTCTTTCCCGACCCACCTGCCCCAGCGGCATCCTGCGGCGCGGAGCGAGCCGCGTCGGCGGCGCGCGCGGCGGGCGCCACTTCGGTTTCCAGGCGGGTCACGAGATCGTGCACGTCGCCGCTGGTCTTGGCGAGGGAATCGGCCTGGGCCTTGTCGCCCGGCTGGATGGCCCCGCTCTCCGCCTGGCGCCGCTGGCGTTCCGTCACGAGCGCGGCGATCCGCGCGCGATCCTCGCCGAGCGAGGCGCGCAGCGTGGTGAGCGTGTCGCGCGCGCTGGTGAGTTCGGCGCGCACCCGGTTCAGCTCGGCAAGGTCGGTGGCGAGCGTTTCCGCCTCCACCCGCATTTCCGGCAGCAGCGCGCCGAGCAGGATCGCCGAGCGCACCGCATCGAGCGCATCGTCGGGCCGCATCAGCAAGGCCGGCGGCGGATTGCGCCCCATCCGCACCAGGGCGGCGAGCACGTCGGCCAGAACCTCGCGCCGGCTCACCAGCGAGGCGGCGAGGGCCGAGCGGCTGCGGTCCAGCTCCGCCATGCGGCCTTCCACATCGGTCAGCTTCTGCTCGACCTCGCGAATATGGGTGGTGGTGTCCACCAGCATCTGGGAGAGCTTGCCCCGGTCGCCCGAGGCGCTGGCGAGATCGGCCTGGAGCTGGGCCTGGAAGGCCGCATTGCGCCGCACATCGTTCTGCAGCGCCTCGGTATCCACCGCCGGCGGGGCGCCGGCCGGGCGCGGCGCGGGCTTGGCGGCACGCGGAACCGGCACCGGCGCGCCCGCTCCGGGGGATGACGCCTGGCCATGCGCCGGCCCGGCCTGCGCCAGCGCGAAGCCGACCGCCACCACGCAGAAGAAGGGCCCGGCGCGAAAGATCATGAACGTAGACTTAAGCACGCGAAGTTGAGGATGTGTAAACCATCGCACAGCTTCGCCCCGGACAGGGCGAAATCACGCGCCCGGACCGGTCAATAGCCTTCAGGCCCGGTGGTAGGGGTGCCCGGAGAGAATGGTGGTGGCGCGATAGAGCTGCTCGGCCAGCATTACGCGCACCAATTGATGGGGAAAGGTGGCGGCGCCGAACGCCAGCATCAGTTGCGCCCGCGCGCGCAGCGATTCGGCAAGCCCGTCCGCGCCGCCGATGACGAGGCACAGGGCGGCGGTGCCGGCATCGCGCTCGGTCTGGATACGGGTGGCGAAATCCTCGCTGGAGAGCGCGCGGCCGCGCGGATCGAGCACCACCACCATGGCCCCGGGCGGGAGGGCGGCAAGCAGGGCCGCGCCTTCCTCGGTCATGCGATCTTCCGCGCGCCGCGCGGCGGATTCGGAAAATTCCAGGGTCTCGAAGCCGGTGAGCCCGAGCGCGCGGCCGCTGGCCCGCGCCCGCTCGACATAACGTGTCACAAGATCCCGTTCGGCCCCGGCTTTCAACCGGCCGATACAGACCAGCAGGATGCGCACCGCGCGGTCAGCCCGAACGGGAAACGCCGCGCGCCATCAGGCGCGCGCGGTCCCGGACCACATCTTCTCGATCGAATAGAAGCTGCGAACCTCGGGCTGGAAAACGTGAATGATCACGTCCCCGGCGTCGATGAGCACCCAGTCGCAGGCCGGCTGGCCTTCGACCCGCACGTCGCGCACACCGGCCGCCTTCAGCGCCTCGATGAGGTGCTCGGCAACGGCGCCCACATGTCGCTGGGAGCGACCGGACGCCACCACCATGTAATCGGCGATCGATGTTTTGCCCCGCAGGTCGATGGAGACGATGTCTTCCGACTTGTCGTCGTCCAGCTGGGCGGTGACGAGGGCGAGGACTTCCTCAGCGTCGGGCGCTTCGGAAATCGATGCGGGCGCCGGGTTGGGGGCGGCCGCCATGAGAGCCGTCGTGGACAGTGGTCCAAATCCTCTCGAAAATTGATGCGGACTCCTGGGGCAGGCGAAGCCGAACCCTGAGGCCGCATAAGTAAAATGCGCTCAAATCAACGAAAAATCAAGACTTGTGGCCCATCGGCCCCCGCGCGGGCCATTCCGCGAGCCGTTGTGCGGCGCGAATGCCCGTTGAGGAAACTGGGGATTTCATCCCGTGCAGAAACACCCAGGCGGGGGGATCGAGGGTGGGCAGGATGGCCGCGTCGCTCTCGTCGATTCGGAATCGCCCGAGCGCCTGGGCGCCCAGCGAGGCGGTGGCGGCGAGGCTGTCGCCCATCCGGTCCACCACGGCGATCGGCAGCAGGTTCGCCAGATCCCGCCAGCGTTGCCAGCGGCTGAAATGGGCGAGATTGTCCGCCCCCATCAGCCATACGAAGCGCACCTGCGGCAGGCGCGCCCGCAGCGCCGCCACGGTCTCGTAGCTATAGCGCGTGCCGAGCCGCGCCTCGATGCCCGTGACATCGATCAGCGGATGGTGCGCCACCGTGCGGGCATAGGCCACCCGGGCCGCGAGCGAAGGAAGATCGCGATTGTCCTTCAAGGGGTTGCCCGGCGTCACGAGCCACCACACCCGGTCCAGCCCCAGCCGCCGCAGTGCCAGCAGGCTGGCGGCGCGATGCGCGCCATGGGCGGGATTGAAGCTGCCGCCGAACAGGCCGATGCGCATGCCCGCCGTAGCCAGCGGCAGGCGCGTGGCCGCGCCCTCGCCGAGCGGCGCGGCCGGCGATCTCTCCGGGGCTCGGGAGTCTCGCATGCGCGGGCTTGGCACGCAGGTCACGGACGGGTCTGCCCGGCCCCGTGAACGCGGTATTTGAAGGAGGTCAGCTGCTCCGCCCCCACCGGGCCGCGCGCATGCATGCGCCCCGTGGCGATGCCGATCTCGGCGCCGAAGCCGAACTCGCCGCCGTCGGCGAACTGGGTGGAGGCATTGTGCATGACGATCGCCGAATCCACTTCGCTGAGGAACCGGCGGGCCGCATCCTCATCCTGAGTGATGATGGAATCCGTGTGATGCGAGCCATGCCCCTCGATATGGGCGATGGCCTCGTCCAGCCCCGCCACCACTTTCACCGAGATGATGGCATCCTCGTATTCCGTGTCCCAATCGGCATCGTTTGCCGGCAAAACGCGCGGATCGGCTGCCTGCGCCGCCGCATCGCCGCGCACTTCGCAGCCGGCGTCGAGCAGCATCTGGATCAGCGGCTTGAGATGGGTCGGCGCACTCGCTTCGTCCACCAGCAGCGTCTCGGCGGCGCCGCAAATGCCGGTGCGGCGCATCTTGGCGTTCAGCAGCACGGTTTTCGCCATGGCGAGATCGGCCGGCGCATGGACATAGACATGGACGATGCCGTCGAGATGGGCGAACACGGGCACGCGCGCCTCGCTCTGTACCCGCGCCACCAGGCCCTTGCCGCCGCGCGGCACGATCACGTCCAGGTTTCCGCCGAGGCCCTTGAGCATCTCGCCCACCGCGCCGCGATCGGCGAACGGCACGAATTGCACCGCATCCGCCGGCAAGCCGGCCTCCACGAGCCCGGCGACGAACGCCCGGTGAATGGCGCCGCTCGATCCGAGGCTGTCGGAGCCGCCGCGCAGCACCACCGCATTGCCCGCACGCACGCAGAGTGCCGCCGCATCGGCGGTCACATTGGGCCGGCTTTCATAGATCACGCCGATGACGCCGAGCGGCGTGCGCACGCGCTCGATGATCAGGCCGTTCGGGCGGGTCCAGCGTTCCGTGACCTTGCCGACGGGATCGGGCAAGGCCGCCACCGCCTCGATGCCGGCGGCGATCGCCTCGATCCGCGCGTCGGTCAGCGCCAGCCGGTCCTGGAACGCGGCGGACATGCCATCGGCCCGCGCGCGCGCCAGATCGTCCGCATTGGCGGCGAGAATTTCGGGCGCGGCGGCGCGGATGGCGCGGGCAGCGGCCAGGAGCGCCCGCGTCTTCACCTCGGGGTCCGCCACCGCGAGACTGCGTGCGGCGGCGCGGGCGCGCTTGCCCATGTCCAGCAGGGTACCGGCGATATCCTGCGGCGGCACCGCGCGATCGGCGATCGCGGGGGCGTTCACTCGGGCGGCGCTGGACGTGGACATGGCGCACTCTCTGATCGGGCCGTCGCCGGAAAAAGCGAAACGGCCTCAAGCCTTACCATCAGGTGGCGTGCGGACGGAAGCCGCGCAACCGCAAGCCTTGCACGCCGGCTCCACGCATAACGCAGGCGCGGCCCCAAAGGTAGCCTGTTTCAAGGGTCGCCTGTTGGGCGATACCTATTCCGCGCCCACCGCCATGTCGTCGCGGTGGATCAGTTCCAGCCGGCCCTGGAAGCCGAGGATGGCCTCGATCTCGGCGCTGGCGCGGCCGATGATGCGCTCGGCATGGTCGCTGTCATAGGCCACCAGGCCGCGCCCGATCTCGCCGCCGTCGGGGCCGCGCAACAGCACCGCGTCGCCGCGCTCGAACAGGCCTTCCACCCGCGTGACGCCGGCCGGCAGCAGGCTCGCGCCGCGCCGCAGAGCCGCGACCGCCCCCTCGTCCAGATGCAGGATGCCGCGCGGCTCCAGCGCGCCGCCGATCCAGGCCTTGCGCGCGCGGGCGGGGGTCGCGCCGCTGAGAAACCAGGTGCAGCGCCCGCCATCGAGGATCGCGCGCAGCGGGTTTTTCACATGGCCGGACGCGATCACCATATGGGTGCCGGCGGAGGTGGCGATCTTGCCGGCCTCGATCTTGGTGCGCATGCCGCCGCGCGAGAGTTCCGAGCCGGCGGCCCCCGCCATGCCCTCGATCTCGGCGGTGATGCGCGGCACCACGGCGATATGGCGCGCCTCCGGGTTCTGCGCCGGCGGAGCGGTATAGAGTCCGTCGATATCGGAGAGCAGCACCAGCAGATCGGCGCTGGCCATGGTGGCGACGCGCGCGGCGAGGCGGTCGTTGTCGCCATAGCGGATTTCGCTGGTCGCCACCGTGTCGTTCTCGTTGATGACGGGCACTGCGCGATATTCCAGCAGCCGCGCCAGGGTGGAGCGCGCATTCAAATACCGCCGGCGTTCCTCGGTGTCGCCGAGCGTCAGCAGGATCTGGCCGGCGGTGACATTCTCGTGGGCGAGGATTTCCGACCAGGTGCGGGCGAGCGCGATCTGTCCCACGGCGGCGGCGGCCTGGCTGTCCTCCAGCTTCAGTGCGCCGCGCGGCAGGCCGAGCACGGTGCGCCCGAGCGCGATGGCGCCCGAGGAGACCACCAGCACGTCCTTGCCCTCGGCATGCAGCGCGCCGATGTCCTCCGCCAGCGAGGTGAGCCAGGGCAGGCGGACCTTTCCGCGCGCGGAATCAACGAGCAGCGCCGAGCCGACCTTGATGACGATGCGGCGGAAATCGGCGAGCGAGGGAACGGCTGCTGCGGGTGCGTGGGTCACGGGCGGTCTTCGGTCATGGGGGCGCGCGCCGAGGAAAGCGGCCGTGGCGCGGAAGTGCATCGCATAGATAGAGCGGGGCGCGAGTTCAAGAGATTTGCCGTGGAACCAGCCATGCGCCACGCCCGCCGCCGCGCCTCAGGCCGGGGTGGTGAACATCAGCACATAGCCGTTGTTGTCGCGCACCGCGAATTCCCGCGCACCCCACGGCTGCTGCGTCAGCGGGGCGGCGATCGCGACGCCGCGCGCGGCGAACCGCTCATGCAGGCAATCGATGGAACCGTCCACCAGGATGCGCAGGGAAAGGCCTTCCACAGGCGGCGGTGCCTCACGATGCGTGAGGTGCAGCCGCGCGCCCGTCGCCGCAAAGGTGGCGAACGCGACGCCGCCATAAACCGGCGGATCGCCCTCCAGGAACTCGATTCGAAACCCCAGCATGTCGCGGTAGAATGCGGCGGTGGCGGCGACGTCACGGACCGCCAGCACCGGCGTCAGGCCGTAAGCCTCGGCCGGCGCATCCGGGCCGGCCGCGGCGCCGGCCCATTCCGTCCGTTTGAGGCCATAAACCAGGGTTTCGTGCGCGGCCGGGGCGTGGGCAAACTTTTGCGGGAAGGCGCCACGCCGGGCAAAGCCGGTCTTCTCCGCCACCCGCCGCGAGGCAGGGTTGGCCGCATGGATCCACAATTCGATGCCGTCGAGCCCCAGGGCCTCGAACCCATAGGCGACGACCCGCTCCACCGCCTCCGGCATGAAGCCCTGGCCCCAGGCCGCGCGGGCGAGGATGTAGCCGAGGCCGGCGATGCCTTTCCCGCTGAGAAAATAGACGAGGCCGACGGCCTCTTCGCCGCCGTGCGGCACCAGCACCCAGGCCGAGCCGGCGCCGATCCCTTCCAGCAGAGCCCGGGTCTGCGCCAGCGTGTCATGGGGCGGGGTGTGCCAGTGCCGCATGACATGCGGATCGCCATAGGCGCGGTGCAGCGCCTCGGCGTCTTTGGCCGCCAGCGGACGCAGCAGCAGGCGGCGCGTGGAAAGAGAGACCGCCGCCGCCCCTTCGCTCACGGCCGCCACTCGGGCTTGGGCGCCGCTTCCTCCTCCTCAAGGCGGCCGTCGGTCACGACCTTGAACAGCATGCGCAGCGCATCCTGCATGCCCTGGCCCGACTGGGCGGAGAGCAGAAGCGGCTTCTTCTTCGCCGCGCGCTGGAGCCGCTCCTTCTGCTGCTTGAGCAGTTCGGGGGAAAGCGCGTCGATCTTGGAGAGGGCGACGATCTCCGGCTTTTCGTCGAGCCCGGCGCCATAGGCGGCAAGCTCCGCGCGCACGGTCTTATAAGCCTTGCCGGCATGCTCGCAGGTGCCGTCCACCAGATGCAGCAAAGCGCGGCAGCGCTCGATATGGGCCAGGAACCGGTCGCCGATGCCGTGGCCCTCGTGGGCGCCCTCGATCAGGCCGGGAATGTCGGCGAGCACGAATTCGCGGTCGTCCACCCGCACCACGCCGAGGCCGGGATGCAAGGTGGTGAAGGGATAATCGGCGATCTTGGGCTTGGCGGCGGTGGTCGCGGCGAGAAACGTCGACTTGCCGGCATTGGGCAGGCCGATGAGGCCGGCGTCGGCGATCAGCTTCAGGCGCAGCCAGATCCACTTCTCCTGGCCTTCCAGGCCCGGATTGGCGCGGCGCGGCGCCTGGTTGGTGGAGGTCTTGAACTGGGCATTGCCGAACCCGCCATTGCCGCCGGCGAGCAAACGGATGCGCTGACCCACCTCGGTGAGGTCGGCGAGGACGGTTTCCTCGTCCTCGTCCAGGATCTCGGTTCCGGCCGGCACCTTGAGCACCACGTCGGCGCCCTTGGCGCCGGTGCGGTTGGCGCCCATGCCGTGCTCGCCCTTCTTGGCCTTGAAATGCTGCTGGTAGCGATAGTCGATCAGGGTGTTGAGCCCGTCCACGCACTCCACCCACACATCGCCGCCGCGTCCGCCGTCGCCGCCGTTGGGACCGCCGAACTCGATGAACTTTTCGCGCCGGAACGAGACGCACCCCGCCCCGCCATCACCGGAACGTACATATATCTTGGCTAGATCGAGGAATTTCATGGCTTGCAGGTAGCCGCGCGTGATGGCGAAGGCAAGGCCGGAACGGCGTGGACGCTACGTTTTCGTGGTTTCGGTGGACACGGGAGCGGGTTCGCCGTCACCCGGCGGCCATTCTCCCCTTCCCCTTTGACCTTTCGCTCCCGCCGGACCAAAAAACCAACATGACCCAACGCCTCGTCGATGTCCTGCTCCCCCTCGGCCTCGACGCCCCTTATTCCTATGCCGTGCCGGATGGGCTCGCGCTCGCGCCGGGCGATCTCGTGCAGGTGCCGCTCGGCTCGCGCGGCATGGTGGGGTGCGTGTGGGCGCTGCGCAGCGATGCGGGCGGGGTCGATCAAGCCAAGCTGAAAAGCGTCAAGGCGAAGCTCGACCACACGCCCTTGCCGCAGGAATTGCGCCGGCTGGTGGACTGGATCGCCGACTATACCTTGGCGCCGCGCGGCATGGTGCTGCGCATGGCCCTGCGCCACGACGAAAGCCCGGGTCCGACGCGCGAGCGGGTGGGCGTGCGCGCCACCGGCCATGCCCCCGAGAGAATGACCGCCGCCCGGGCGCGCCTGCTCGCTTTCCTCGCCGACGGCTTCGTGCGCGGCAAAAGCGAGGCGGCGCGCGAAGCCGGGGTCTCCCCCTCCGTGGTGGATGGCCTGGTGGACGACGGGGCGCTGGAAACCCTCGTCCTTCCACCCGAGCCCGCCGCCTATCCGCCCGATGCCTCTTTTGCCGTGCCCGAGCTTTCGCCCGAGCAGGCCGGCGCGGCGCAGGCGCTGCGGGCGGCGGTGGCCGCGCGCGATTTCAGCGTGCACCTGCTGGATGGTGTCACCGGCTCGGGCAAGACCGAGGTCTATTTCGAGGCGGTGGCCCAGGCGATCATGGAAGGGCGGCAATCGCTCATCCTGCTGCCGGAAATCGCGCTCACCCAGGCCTTCATGGACCGGTTCACGCGCCGGTTCGGCGTGAAGCCGGCGGAATGGCATTCCGGCGTTTCCACAAAACGCCGGGCGCGGGTGCTGCGGGGCGTGGCCAGCGGGGAGGTGAGCGTGGTCGCGGGCGCGCGTTCGGCCCTGTTCCTGCCGTTCCGCGATCTCGGCCTGACCATCGTCGATGAGGAACACGACCCGGCCTATAAGCAGGACGACGGGGTCGCCTATCACGCCCGCGACATGGCGGTGGTGCGCGCGCGGCTGGCGAAAGCGCCCATCGTCCTCGCCTCGGCGACCCCTTCCATCGAGACCGAGGTGAACGCCCGGCGCGGCCGCTACAAGCGCCTCGCCCTGCCGGAGCGGTTCGGCGGCGCGAAGGTTCCGGGGCTCTCGCCCATCGATCTGCGCAAGGAGGGCCCGCCGCGCGGCCGCTGGATCGCCCCGCGCCTTGAGGCCGAGATCGCCGATACCATGGCGGCGGGCGGGCAGGCGCTTTTGTTCCTCAATCGGCGCGGCTATGCCCCGCTCACCATGTGCCGGGCGTGCGGCCACCGCATGCGCTGCCCTTCCTGCTCGGCCTGGCTGGTGGAACATCGCTTCCGCCGCCGGCTCGCCTGCCATCATTGCGGCTACCAGGCGCCGATCCCCGACACCTGCCCCGCCTGCAACGCCAAGGACAGCCTGATCCCCTGCGGCCCCGGCGTCGAGCGCCTGCAGGAAGAAGTGCAGACCCTGTTCCCCGCCGCCCGCAGCCTCGTGCTCTCCAGCGATCTCTCCGGCGGCGTCGAGCGCATGCGGGCGGAGCTGGACGCCGTGGCCAAGGGCGAGGTGGATATCATCGTCGGCACCCAATTGGTGGCGAAGGGGCACAATTTCCCCGGCCTCGCCTTGGTGGGGGTGGTGGATGCGGATGTCGGCCTCGGCCATGGCGACCCGCGCGCGGCGGAACGCACCTTCCAGCTCGTCCACCAGGTGGCGGGGCGCGCCGGGCGCGGCTCCACCGAAGGGCGCGGCTTCATTCAGACCCACATGCCCGAGCACCCGGTGATGAAGGCTTTGATGCTGGGCGACCGGGCCGCCTTCTATGAAAGCGAGATCGCCTCGCGCGAGGAAGCCCATCTGCCGCCGTTCGGCCGCATGGCGAGCCTGATCGTCTCGGCGAGCGAGGCCCATGCGGCGGAAGGCCATGCCCGCCGGCTCGCCGCGAGCGCGCCCTTGCATGCGGATGTGCGCGTGCTCGGCCCCGCCGAGGCGCCGCTCGCCTTGCTGCGCGGGCGCCATCGCTGGCGGCTGCTGGTGCGCGCGCCCCGCGCGTTCGATCTCTCCGCCTATCTCAGGGGCTGGCGCGAGAAGGCGCCGAAGCCCACGGGCAACGTGCGGGTGGCGATCGACGTGGACCCGCTGAGCTTTCTGTGATCGGCTGCATGGCCGCGCCCCCAACGCGCCGGTTGAAAGCGGCGCGCCCTGCTTTATGGTGCGGCGCGACGCAGGATCAGGGAGCGCGACATGCGCCGTATTCTTCAGATCGCCCTCGTGGTGGGCCTCGGCCTCGGCCTCGCCGGCTGCGACAAGTGCGGCGACTGGTTCAAGGTGACGCCCACGCACGCCTGCTCCGCCGAGCCGCTGCCCAAATAGCTATTTGAGGTTGGGATTGGGCACGCTGCCCTTTTCCGCCTTCAGCCGGGCGATCTCCGCCCGGATCGGCCCATAGGGGCCGTATTTGTGCTGGGCGGCGGAAAAGCCGTCCGCATAGGGCCCGTAGGGCGCGTCGATCGGTTTCAGAAGCAGGTCGGGAAAGTCCCGTTCCAGGCCGGCCAGCGCCGGGCGGGACTGGGATTCGACGAAGGCCGCCACGTCCCAGGCGTCCTGCGGGCTCAGCTGCGGCATGAGCCAATCTGTGCCGTTGGGCATGTTGTTGTGGGCGAAATTGGCCAAGGTCATGAGCCGGCTCATTCCCGCGCCGTCATTGAAGCTGTCCGGTCCCCACAGGGGCGGCACGCCATAGCCGAGCGCGGCGTCGGCCACATTGCGCCGCACGCCTTGCCCGGAAACTCCGTGGCAATCGGCGCATTGGGCGCGGAACACCGCGGCGCCGCGCACGGGATCGGCCGCGCGATCCAGCTCCGGCATGGTGCCCGCCCCACCCCCGGAGATCTTCGCATCCTCGGGAATATGGGTGGACAGCACCGCGAGATAGGCCAGCAAGGCCTGCATGGGCGGCGCGTCCGCCGGCATGGGACGCCCGTTCATGGAGCGGGTCATGCATTGGTTGACCCGGTCGGCGAGGGTGAGATCCCGCGCCGTGCGGGCGGAATAGGCCGGATAATCGGCGTCGGCGGCCACCAGCGGCAGGCCGAACTTCTTGCGCCCGTCATTGAGATGGCAATTCGCGCAGGCGAGATTGTTGCCGGCAAAGCGCATCGCGGGGTCGGCGGCGGCGGGGCCCACATGGGCATAGGTCGCCTCCAGCACCGAGCGGCCGAACCGCACGAGGCGGCCGAAGGCGTCGTCCGGCAAGGTGCTGATCTGCGGGATATCCCATTCGACGATCCGCGCCCCGCTCCCCGGCGCCGTGGGCGCGGCCGGTGCGCCTTGCGCCCAGCCCGCCGCGCCGCTGACGCCGAGCATGAGCATCGCCAGAACCACCCCGCGTGCCGTCCACTGCCCCATTTTCCCCTCCCGGTGCCCGTCTTTATTGCGTTTGCGGGCCAACGCGGCTATAAGCCCGCCTTCGTTTCGGCATGCGCCCCCCTGGAGGCGTGCCAAGGCGAAAGCCGGACGGCCGCGCGAGCGGCCGTTGGCCTTTCTGGAACCAGTGACATTAGGATGAAGTGCCATGACTGCCATCAAAGAATTGAAGGCCGTGGTGCGCGAACGGGCCGGCAAGGGGGCCGCCCGTGAAGAGCGCCGCGCCGGACGCGTGCCTGCCGTGATCTACGGCGAGAAGCAGGATCCGATCACCATCTCCCTGGAACACAAGGAGATCACCCGGACCATCTACGCCGGCCACTTCCTGACCACCCTCTTCCAGATCGAAGTGGACGGCAAGAAGCACCGCGTCATCCCCCGCGACTACCAGCTCGATCCGGTGAAGGATCTGCCGCTGCACGTGGACTTCCTGCGGGTGTCCGCCGGTGCGCGCGTCACGGTGGAAGTGCCGGTGCACTTCGTGAAGCAGGAAGCCTCTCCCGGCCTGAAGGCGGGCGGCACACTGAACATCGTCCACCATGCGGTGGAGCTGGATTGCCCGGCCGAATCCATTCCCGACCACATCGCCGTGGACCTGACGGGCGTTCCGCTCGGCGCGTCGCTGCATCTGTCGTCGGTCACCCTGCCGGAAGGCGTGGTCTCGGCGCTGCATGGCGACGACACCCTGGCGACCGTCGTGGCGCCGTCGGGCCTGAAGGATGCTGAAGCGGACGATGCGGCGGCTGCCGCCGCCTCCGCCGCCGCGACCTCCACCAAGTCCTGATCGACCTCTCGGGCCGGAGTTGAACCGTGATCCTGCTCGCAGGCCTCGGCAATCCCGGCCCGAAATATGTCGGCAACCGGCATAATATCGGCTTCATGGCGGTGGAGGCCCTGGCCCGCCGCCATCGGCTTTCCCCCTGGCGCCGCCGCTTCCAGGGCGCGGTCGCCGAAGGCGAGATCGCCGGGGAAAAGGTGCTCGCGCTGCTGCCCGAGACCTTCATGAACGAGAGCGGCCGCGCGGTCAGTGAAGCCATGCGCTTCTACAAGATCCCGCTGGAGCGCGTGTTCGTGTTCCACGACGAGCTGGATCTTCCCCCGGCCAAGATCCGCACCAAGAAGGGCGGCGGAAATGCCGGCCACAACGGCCTGCGCTCCATTACCGCACATTGCGGCAACGACTATTGGCGGGTGCGGCTCGGCATCGGTCATCCGGGCGACAAGACGCTGGTGCACCCTTATGTCCTGGGCGATTTCGCCAAGAGCGAGAAGCCGTGGGTCGAGGGGGTGTGCGAGGCATGCGCGGACTTCGCCGAACAGCTGGTGGCCGGAAAGCCGGAGGAATTCCAGAACCGGGCGCACCTGTTCCTGGACGCCCAGGGCTTCGGCGACAAGAAAGCCGTTGGCGATCCGCGCGCCTGACCCCAGTGTGGGGCGCCCGTTCGACCTGCGCAGGCGGGGGCCGCCCGTGAAGAACATCACCATCACCCTGTCCGACGAACTCACCGTCCAGGTGCGCCTCGCCGCCGCGCGCGAGGGCAAGAGCCTCTCCAAATTCATCGCCGACCGCCTCAGCCGGGCGCTCGGCGGTCATTCCGATCCGCTTGCGCCGTTCGACCGCTGGCTCTCCGGCCCGGGCTGGGACCCGGAGGGACCCCCACCCCCGATGCGTGAGGACAGCCATGAGCCTGCGATGCTTCGTGGACGCGCCGATGCTGATCTCCCTCCAGGACCGCAGCGACGCGCGCAAACGGGCGCTGACGAGGCATAGCCTGCGCTCCATCCGCCGCCACGGCGAGCTGGTGATCACGCCCCAGGTGGCGAGCGAGTTCTATGCGCGCGCCATCGACCGGTTTCCCTTCCTGCCGCGCCATGCCATACGGGACTTCCTCGGCGATCTGATGCCGGCCTGCCACTCCGCCTCGCCCAGCGAGCTGATGGGGCGGGCCTTCCACATCGAGGATCGCTTCAAATTCGAATGGTGGGATTGCCTGATGATTGCATCCGCGCTCCTTGCCGATTGCCGGCTGCTGATGAGCGAGGATCTTGAAGACGGCCTCGCCATCGAGCGCACCACCGTGATCAATCCCTTTACGACGGACATCGAGACCGTCTTCTCCTCGCTGAAAGATCGCTGAGCTATGGGCTTCAAATGCGGCATCGTCGGCCTGCCGAACGTGGGCAAGTCGACCCTCTTCAACGCGCTTACCCAGACCGCCGCGGCGCAGGCGGCCAATTATCCCTTCTGCACCATCGAGCCCAATGTGGGTGAAGTGGCGGTACCCGATCCGCGCCTCGATACCTTGGCCTCCATCGCCGGCTCGGGCCAGATCATCCCCACCCGCCTCACCTTCGTGGACATCGCCGGCCTGGTGCGCGGCGCCTCCAAGGGCGAGGGGCTGGGCAACCAGTTCCTGGCCAATATCCGCGAATGCGACGCCATCGCCCATGTGGTGCGCTGCTTCGAGGATGGCGACGTGACCCATGTGGAAGGCAAGATCGCCCCCGTGGACGATATCGAGACCATCGAGACCGAGCTGATGCTGGCCGATCTCGAAAGCCTGGAAAAGCGCGCCGCCGCTTTGGAGAAGAAGACCAAGAACGGCGCCGACAAGGAAGCCAAGGAAACCCTCGACCTGATGAACCGCGCCCTGGTGCTGCTGCGCGAGGGCAAGCCGGCGCGCCTCGTCGAACGCAAGCCCGAGGAGGAGCAGGCCTTCTCCATGCTCGGCCTGATGACCGCAAAGCCCGTGCTCTACGTCTGCAATGTGGAGGAGGCCTCGGCGCTGGAGGGCAATGCGCTCTCCGCCGAGGTGTTCAAGCGCGCGGCCGAGGAAGGCGCCAAGGCGGTGGTGGTCTCGGCCAAGATCGAGAGCGAGATCGCCGTGCTGCCGGCCGAGGACCAGAAGGACTATCTCGACGCCATCGGCCTCGACGAGCCGGGCCTCAACCGGGTGATCCGCGCCGGCTACGATCTGCTGCACCTCGTGACCTATTTCACCGTGGGCCCGAAGGAAGCGCGCGCCTGGACCATCACCAAGGGCACCAAGGCCCCGGCGGCGGCCGGCGTGATCCATTCCGATTTCGAGAAGGGCTTCATCCGCTCGGAAACCATCGCCTATGCGGACTATGTCCAATACAAGGGCGAATCCGGCGCGCGCGACGCCGGGCGGCTGCGCCTGGAAGGCAAGGAATATGTGGTGCAGGACGGCGACGTGCTGCACTTCCGCTTCGCCAACTAGCATGCGGGGACGGGATCGCACAGGCGTGGCTTGACCGCGCCCCGTGCCTCCCCTCTCATTCGAAAAAGGCAGGAGGAGGTGGGATGCCCGACATCTTTTGGGAGGACTTCGTCGAGGGGGAGGTGAAGACCTTCGGCTCCTACGAAGTCACCGAGGAGGAGATCATCGCCTTCGCCAGCGAGTTCGACGCCCAGCCCATGCATCTCGATGCGGCGGCGGGCAAGGCGTCGATGCTCGGCGGCCTTGCCGCCTCGGGCTGGCATACCTGCGCGATCATGATGCGGCTGATGTGCGACGGCTTCCTGCTGCGCGCCGCCGGCCAGGGCTCGCCGGGCGTGACCGAGACCAAATGGCGCGAGCCGATCTTTCCCGGCGATGTCGTCACCTTGCGGCGCACGGTGGTCCAGAGCCGCAGCTCCAAGTCGCGGCCCGACCTCGGGCTGGTGACCTTGAAGCTGGAACTGCTGAAACCTTCGGGCAGCGTGGCGCTGGAACAGGAATGCGTGGTCCTGTTCAGCCGCCGCAATCCGGGAGCGCGCCTCGCATGAACTTCTTCGATGAAATCCAGGTGGGCGACCGCGAGATCCTCGGCACCCACACCTTCACCCGGGACGAGATCGTCGCGTTCGCCCGCAAATACGACCCGCAGCCGTTCCATGTGGACGACGAGGCGGCCAAGCGCAGCCTGTTCGGCGCGCTGTGCGCCTCCGGCTGGCATACCGCCGCCACCTGGATGAAATATTTCGTCGCCTATCAGCAGCGCACCGCCGCCGAGCGGGTGGCCAAGGGCATTCCGGTGCCGGTGACGGGACCGTCGCCCGGCTTCAAGGACCTGCGCTGGCTGAAGCCGGTCTATGTGGACGACGTCATCACTTATGCCACCGAGGCGCGGGAGAAGATCCTGCCCAAAAGCCGGCCGGACTGGGGCATGCTGATCGCCTACAACACGGGCACCAACCAGGACGGCGTGCTGGTGTTCGATTTCGAAAGCCGGGTGTTCGTGCAGCGCCATCCCTGAGGGACGGCAGCCGCCTCTCCCGCATGCGGGAGAGGGCTTGAGCGCGGGCGGGCCGCAGCCCGCCCCTGTGCCTCACAGATTGAGGCCGGCCATGGCGGCTTCGGGATAGCGCGTGCCGGCGATGGCCTCGGGCGCGAACAGGGCGTCCAGCTCCGCGATCTGCGCGGGCGAGAGCACCACTTCGGTGGCCGCGATATTCTCCTTGAGATATTTGATGCGGCGGGTGCCGGGGATCGGCACCACATTGTCCTGCTTGTTGAGAATCCAGGCCAGCGCCAGCTGGGCGGAGGTCAGCCCGAGCCCCTGGGCGATCTGCGCCAGCGCCGCCACGAGGCGGCCGTTCTGCGCCGCCGCCTCGCCCTGGAAGCGGGGATTGTGGTTGCGGAAGTCGCTCGCCTCCAGCGCGCCGGTCGCCACGGTCCCTGTCAGGAAGGCGCGGCCGAGGGGGCTGTAGGCCACAAAGGCGGTGCCGAGTTCGCGGCAGGCCGCGAGCATGCCGTCCTCGGGCTCGCGGCTCCACAGGGAATATTCGCTCTGCACGGCGGTGATGGGATGGACCGCGCTCGCGCGCTTCAGCGTCGCCACCGAACATTCGGAGAGGCCGATGAAGCGCACCTTGCCGGCTTCCACCAGCCCCTTCATGGCGCCGACCGTATCCTCGATGGGGGTCGCGGGATCGACCCGGTGGAGATAATAAAGATCGATCACATCGGTGCCGAGGCGGGCAAGGCTGGCATCGCAGGCGGTGCGGACATAATCCGGCTTGCCATTGACCCCGAGCCGCTCGCCGTTGGGGCCGCGCATATGGCCGAATTTCGTGGCCAGCACCACCTTGTCGCGCTTGCCCTTCAGGAACTGGCTCAGAAGGCGTTCGTTGTGCCCGACGCCGTACATGTCGGCGGTATCGAAGAAGGTCACGCCCAGCTCGAACGCGGCGTCGAGGGTCTCGAGCGATTGCGCATCATTGCTGCTGCCGTAGAATTCGGACATGCCCATGCAGCCGAGGCCGATGGCGGACACGGACAGGCCGGAACGGCCCAGGAAGCGGCGGTTCATGGAAGACCTCGCGGATGAGAGACTAGGTGATGGACAAATGAGGAGCGGCGCGGACATGCCGGGACAGGAGGCGGCGCCGGGGCGGGGAGGCGCGGGCCGCAGACACCGGTCTGGCGGGGCGCGCTCTCAATCGCCATATGTAAACTATACCGTTTAGTTTACATTGTCAATCATGACCACTCGAAAACCACCCCTCGCCACCGCCGGACCGGCCGCGAAGGCCGCTGCAAAGCCCGCTCCGGAGGCCGCGCGCGCCCCCGACACCGGTACGGCACCGGCAAGCGGCACGGCACCCGCAAGCGGCACGGCACCGGCAAAAGGCCCCGCGCCCGAGGCGCGGCTCGCGGCGCGCGATCCGCGCGGCACCGGCCGCCGCATCCGCTCCGCCGCGCGGCGGCTGTTCATCGAGCGCGGCTATGGCAACACCAGCATGGACGCCATCGCCGCCGCCGCGCCCGCCTCCAAGCGCACGCTGTATCAACATTATCCCAGCAAGGCGGAGCTGTTCGGCGCGATCATCGCCGAGGTCTGGGCGCATTTCACCGGCGGCCCCGACCTGCCGACCACGGCCGAGGCGGACCCGCGCCTGGTGCTGCGCGAGTTCGTCGCGCGCATGTGCGTCCATTGGGACCAGCCGGACGTGATCCCCATCCTCCGGCTGATCATCGCCGAGGCGCCGCGCTTTCCCGAACTCTCGGAGGCCTTCTCGCGCACCGGCAAGGAACCGACGCTGCGCAAGCTCACGGCCTATCTGGAGGTGCTGCGCGGCGCCGGCAAGCTGCCGGCCTCGCTCGATACCGGCCTTGCCGCCGCGCAATTCCTGGGCGCCATCAAGGAGCCCCTGTTCTGGCCGCGCCTGCTCGGGAGCCCGATCCGCTTTTCCATCGCGGTGGTGACGGACCGCGCCATCGCCGAAATCCTGCGGCGCTGAAGCATCGCGCCGCCGTCCGAAGCGGCCGGCGTCCGGGCATGCGGCGCCCGTTTGGCGTCGGGAAGGCGGTCCTCTCGGCGCCTTCCCTTGCCGCAGAGCGGCATCGCTGCTAAAGCCCGCGCGTCCGCGGCAGTCGCGGAGCCATTTTCATTCATAACGACAGGACGGTCACCATGGCGATCGAGCGCACTTTCTCGATCATCAAGCCCGACGCGACGCGTCGCAACATCACCGGTGCGGTCAACGCCGTGATCGAGAATGCGGGTCTGCGCATCGTCGCCCAGAAGCGCATCCAGCTCACCCGCGAACAGGCCGAAACCTTCTACGGCGTCCATCGCGAGCGGCCGTTCTTCGGCGAGCTGGTGGCGTTCATGACCTCCGGTCCGGTGGTCGTGCAGGTGCTTCAGGCCGATAATGCGGTTCTCAAGTATCGCGAAGTCATGGGCGCCACCAATCCCGCCAATGCGGCGGAAGGCACCCTGCGCAAGCTGTTCGCCGAGTCCATCGAGGCGAATTCCGTGCACGGCTCCGACAGCGCCGAGAATGCCGCCATCGAAATCGCCCAGTTCTTTTCCGGCAACGAAATCGTCGGCTGAGGCGTTTCCCCTACGGACACCGCGGTGCACAATGCTTTTTGCGCGGCGCGGTGTCCGGTTTTGATTGTAGGCCCCGCGCCACTCCATTAGCCTCCCGTTAGGGAATGCATAATACGGCGCACCAGACGCAGCATACCCGCCGGGAAACGCGAATGAGGATGGGGAACGATGGCGATTGACTCTCCGGTGCTGTGGCTGGCGCTGCTGCAAATCATCTGGATCAACATTCTCCTGTCCGGGGACAATGCGGTCGTGATCGCCATGGCGTGCCGCTCCCTGCCGGAGAAGACGCGCCGCTGGGGCATCGTGCTGGGCGCGGGCGTGGCGGTGGGATTGCGCATCCTCTTCACCGGCATCGTCGCCACCTTGCTAGCCTTGCCCTGGCTGAAGGTGGTCGGCTCCCTCGCCTTGATGTACATCGCCGTCGACCTCGCCCTTCCCAATGAAGAAAACGAGGATGCGGTCGCCGCCAGCGACAATCTGTGGAAGGCCGTCGGCACCGTCGCGATCGCCGATATCGTCATGAGCCTCGACAATGTGGTGGCGGTCGCCGCCGTCGCCAACGGCAATTGGACGCTGCTGATCTTCGGCCTCGCCATCTCCATTCCGCTGATCGTGGCCGGCAGCTCCATCGTCATGGCCATTCTCGACCGGTTCCCGATCCTCATCTGGCTGGGCGCGGCCCTGCTCGGCTGGGTCGCCGGCGAGATGCTGCTGAGCGACGTCGCCATCACCGACCGCCTCGGCGGCCATGATGCCAGCGAGGCCTGGCACCTGCCCGCGGCGGCGGCCGGCGCCGTGCTCGTGGTGGCCATCGCCTGGATCATCGGCCGCATGCGCAGCGCCAGGCAGGCGGCCTCGCACAACTGACACTTGCCGACGCGAAGGGGGCATCCGCCCCCTTTTTTGCGCCCCATACATGCCGTAACGTCATTGCGATACGGCGCTCCCGGCGGATTTCGCGGATCGCGCCCACGCGCATCCCATCAGGACAGAAGGACTGTCGCATGGATTTTTCCGATCCGACCTTTTGGGTCTCGCTTCTTCAGATCATCTGGATCGACCTGCTGCTGTCGGGCGACAATGCGGTGGTGATCGCGCTCGCGTGTCGCTCGCTTCCGCCCGGCCAGCGCCGCTGGGGCATCCTGCTCGGCGCCGGCGCGGCGGTCGGCCTGCGCATCATCTTCGCCCTCGCCGTCTCCTACCTGCTCGGCATTCCCCTGCTGAAGGTGGCCGGCGGCCTGCTGCTGATCTGGATCGCGGTGAAGCTCGTCACCGACAATGAGGGCGAAACGCACGAGGTTGCCGCCTCCGACAGCCTGTGGAAGGCGGTGCGCACCATCGCCATCGCCGACGCGGTGATGAGCCTCGACAATGTGGTGGCCATCGCCGCCGCTTCGCGCGGCCATCCCGAACTGTTCATCTTCGGCCTGCTGCTCACCATTCCCCTCATCATCGCCGGCTCGCAGCTGGTGATGGCGCTGCTCACCCGCCTGCCGGTGCTGGTGTGGGCGGGCGCGGCCCTGCTCGGCTGGATCGCCGGGGAAATGGTGGTGGGCGACGTGATGTCCCTGCAATACATGCAGAGCGTCAATCCCGAGTGGGTGAAGCCGGATTCCGAAGCGCCCAGCGGGCTGAAGCCCGCCAACCTGCCGCATTATCTGGCCAGCGCCGTCGGCGCGGCCCTGGTGGTGACGCTCGGCTTCCTGCTGCGCGGGCGCGGCAAGGAGAAGGCGCACGCCACCTGAGTTCGCGCATCGCCCGCGGGCCTTTCGCCCGCGCATCGCCCCCGGTCGTGGCCGCGGCCGGGGGCGAAACGCGTTTGGCCCGCCGGGCGTGGCGACGCTATAAGGGAGCGAAGGAGTTGCCTCGCTCATGAACGATCACGTCCGCCCGCTGGCGGCGCGCGCCCCGCAGATGCGCGCTTCCACCTGCCCCCACGATTGCCCCTCCACCTGCGCGCTCGAAGTGGAGGTGCTGGCGGACAACCGGATCGGCCGGGTGCGCGGGGCGGCGGACAATTCCTATACCGCCGGCGTGATCTGCGCGAAGGTCGCCCGCTATGCCGAGCGCGCGCACCATCCCGACCGCCTGATGACGCCGCTGAAGCGCACCGGGCCCAAGGGCTCCACCCAATTCGCCCCCATCTCCTGGGACGAGGCGCTGGACCGCACCGCGCAGGCCCTGCTCGCCGCCGAGCACACCCACGGCGCGCAGAGCGTGTGGCCTTATTATTATGCTGGCACGATGGGGCTGGTGATGCGCGACGGCATCAACCGCCTGACCCATGCCAAGGGCTATTCGCGCTTCTTCTCCTCCATCTGCGTGAACCCGGCCTGGAGCGGCTATATGGCCGGCACCGGGCGGCTCGCGGGCGCCGATCCGCGCGAGATCAGCCGCGCGGCGGACCTGATCGTCATCTGGGGCACCAATGCGGTGGCGACGCAGGTGAATGTGATGACCCACGCCATCCGCGCCCGCAAGGAGCGCGGCGCGAAGATCGCGGTGGTGGATGTCTATCGCACCCCCACCATGGAGCAGGCGGACATTCCCCTGCTGATCCGCCCCGGCACCGACGGCGCGCTCGCCTGCGCGGTGATGCACGTGCTGTTCCGCGACAATCGCGCCGACCGCGCCTATCTCGCCCGCTATGCCAATGATGCGGCGGCGCTGGAAGCCCATCTCGAAACCCGCACGCCCGCCTGGGCGGCCGCCATCACCGGGCTGAGCGTGGAGGAGATCGAGGCCTTCGCGGCGCTGGTGGGCTTAACGCCGAAGAGCTATTTCCGCCTCGGCTATGGCATGTCGCGCAGCCGCAACGGCGCGGTGAACATGCATGCCGCCTCCTGCATTCCCGTGGTCTCCGGCGCCTGGCAGCACGAGGGGGGCGGCGCGTTTCATTCCAATTCCGGCATCTACCGGCTGAAGAAGACGCTGATCGAGGGGCTGGACGTGCGCGATCCCGCCACGCGCGAACTCGACCAATCCCGCATCGGCGCCATCCTCACCGGCGACCGCGCGGCGCTCTATGACGGGCCGCAGGTGCATGCGATGCTGATCCAGAGCACCAATCCCCTCAGCGTCGCGCCCGACCAGGAGGCGGTGAAGCGCGGGTTCGCGCGCGACGACCTGTTCGTGGCGGTGCACGAGCATTTCCTCACCGAGACCGCGCGGCAGGCGGACATCGTCTTTCCCGCCACCATGTTCACCGAGCATGACGATCTCTATCTCTCCGGCGGGCACCAGCACATCCAGATGGGGCCCAAACTGGTGGAGCCGCCGGGCGAATGCCGCTCCAACCATGACTTGCTCTGCGCGCTCGCCCCGCGCCTCGGCGCGCAGCATCCAGGCTTCGAGATGAGCGCGCGCGAACTGGTGGACTGGACCTTGCGCGCCTCGGAGCGCGGCACGCTGGAGGAGCTGGAGGCCGCGCGTTTCAAGGATGTGCAGCCGGATTTCGCCACCGCCCATTATCTCAACGGCTTCGGCCATCGCGACGGGCGCTTTCGCCTGAAGCCGCGCTGGGACAAGGTGCCGTTCGCCGCGCCGGAAAAATTCGGCGTCGCCGACATGCCGGAATTCCCGGACCATTGGGCGGTGATCGAGGAGGCGACGGCGGAGCACCCGTTCCGCCTCGTGACCGCGCCGGCGCGCAATTTCCTCAATTCCACCTTCAACCAGACCGCCACCTCCACGCACAAGGAGGGCGGGCCGACCCTGCTCATCCACCCCGCCGACGCGGCGGCGCTCGGCATTTCAACCGGGGATGCGGTGGAGGTTTCCAACCCGCGCGGCCGCGTGCAGCTCACCGCCCGCCTGTTCGACGGCGTGCGGCGCGGCGTGGTGGTGGCCGAGCAGATCCACCCCAACGCCGCCCACGCCGGCGGCCGCGGCATCAACACCCTCACCGGCGCCGACCCCGTGGCCCCGGTGGGCGGGGCGGCGTTTCATGACAATCGGGTGGGGGTGATGCGGATGGGGTGAGGGGGACGATAGTAGAGTTTGGCCGATCATCTAAGGCAGACGCGAATTTCCCGCTAAAGCGAATACCGAGGAGTTTGTGAGAGACTGTGACTCTCCTTGATAGCTTCATGAGGCTCGGCATCAGCCTGAATGGCGTGATCATTCCTGGCCGTTCAATTGAGGGCGTGCTCGCTCGGCACGCATTGAGCCTCGTGATCTATAACGAGGGAGACGAGACGTTTAAAGTCTCGCTGCCTGGGTCTGCGACGGCCATCCATTATCGCGGCCATCACCTCTTGCTCGTCGCACAACACCAACTGGAAGGGGTCGATGAAAGTCGGGTGGGGATGCTGACAGATGACGGCAGCCGGGTCATCACATCAAGCGGCCGCCGAGGCTATCACCCAACCTTAGAAAGCGATGCAAACGACGTTGTCGCCTTCAATTTCACAGACCCAGTCGCAAATATTCCAGAGCTGAAGCCGCGATTTTTTGATCTGACCACAATACCCGCCCACTTCAAGGCAGACATTACGCTGGCAGCGCTTATTGTGGGTTTTCCATCTGCCGTGCAGGATTATGACCTTTATGAAAACAATCGCTTAGGCTTTTACCGTCTCCATGTTGCTTGCTTACCACATGAGGAACAGCCGACGGACAAAGCATTATTGCGGGTTACGCCAACGCGGGCATTAGAGATCAATCCAGACGGGATGAGCGGCGGGCCCGCATTCGTGATCCAGGACGCAGAGGGTGGGCCTCGCGCCTTTTTCGCTGGCATTGTCCTCCGGGCCGGTCGAGAGGATTTTTACGTGCTCAAGTCAGGAGCCATAGTCGCCTTTCTTGACAGCGTGTTGCCTTGGTAGGCTAACGATGTCCTCCAACAGTCCCCTCCCCCCACCCGCCCCATCCAAATCCCCGTCATCGCCAGCGCCAGCGTCACCACCAGGATCAGCAAGGCGTGGAACAGGCCGAAGGCGGTGACCGTCAGGGCGCCCAGCGCCACGTCAGCGGCCTACCCGGTGGCCCCGGTGGGGCGGGGCGGCGTTTCATGACAATCGGGTGGGGGTGGGGAAGGTGTGAGGGGGGAGGTGGAATTGGTTCACAGCTTCAAAAAAACCGCTAGGTACGAGTTTAACTGCGAGCAGAACTCCAGCTAACCGATCTTCGGGTGAGGTGTACGACTGCCCGCTTCGACACGTATTCAGAAATGAATTTTAAATGCTCTTCGGTAAATTCTTCACCTTCTTTGCACCCGCATTGTGCGCAAGCCTCTTTGAACCAATCTTCAATCATTAACCGCTGAGATAGATCTTGTCCACGAGCGATCAAGAAGCCAAGCCGGTCCATGGCAGGGTTCATATTGTCAAGATCTAGACTCCAGTCGGCCAAAATCCATTCTGCAGGCAGAACGGCCTTTTCGTCTTTATCTAGGCTAAAAACCTCATTTTGGAAAGGATTTGAGATAAGAGAGCACGCCCTTCTTGGAGGAGCCCCGGATGAAGACAGCAAAAATCGCCATCCGATTGCGCCATACAATCTAAAATATCCATATACGGCGCCATTTTTGTCACTTATTATTTGAATAATATTCGGATTTGTGCCGAATTCTGGCGGTGTTTCTAAAATATTTCGATAGTCTAATTTCACCAATACGGTTGGATCATTTGACTTATCTCCATTCCAAATAAAATTTCTGATTTGATCATACGAGGGCCGAGTGATCTCCTCGCTGCCGACGAGACGCGCCCATAGAACCAGAGCTGCTTTGGCCATAGACTGTTGTGATTGCCCTAGACCAAATTGCAAATCACCCTTAATTGATGGCGCGGGGACGATGGTATCGCTACGTGTGTGAGCTGAAAGAATGTCGGCTCGGATCGCCTCGATCACCTTTGGCTCGGAATAGCCTAATTTTTTAGCAACGGCACGAGCTGCGCTATTCATCAAATATTCAAGCTCTTTCTCATTACGAGCTGAAATTGAAATATTTACGTCATTATCTTTTACATTAACGTTGACCTGCTTGCCTTCGGAGCGCGGCTTAACACGCATCCCTGATTCAAGATTGAATGTCATTCCCTCGCTCTTGACTCCACGGATAGTGGGTGGCGCATCACCATTGCCAGAACGCAAGTGTCCAATACTTCTCAGCATGGCAACGCTATCGGCTAGATCGCGATCGGGCCCTCGCCCCATGCCCTCGTTACACTCAGAGCAAATAATATTTTTAACGGCCACCCTACCCCCAAGCGCATTTAGGAGGATATGCTCCGGCTTTGTCTCGCCTAAGATCGCGCGCAAACAAAGTATGCATTTTCTGTCTTTTTTTTGCATAATTTTTAAGCCGGCTTACAGAGACACTGCATCTAAAAAATATAGATGCACACCGATTGCCGCAGTCAAGAAAAGATACAGATGCGCCGTATTAAATATAGGTTGAGAGTCGCAGGGTAGGCAGGGACGTCGGTCCCGCCGGCCCAACCTCCCCTCACAAGAAACCGCACAGCCCCCTAAACCCACCCCCTCCAGATCCCCACCATCGCCACCGCCAGCGCCGCCACCAGGATCGCCAGCGCCTCGAACAGGCCGAAGGCGGTGACGGTCAGGGCGCCGAGCGCCACGCCGGCCACGAAGGTGAGCCAGGAGAGGCCGTAGATCGCGCATTCCATCGGCCGCACCCGGCCCTTGGCCGCCGCGACCAGGGATTGGCCGAAGCTGAACAGCGCCCCGGTCACGAAGCTCTTGCCCACGTCGGCCCCCTGCACCACCTGGTGCGCGGAATTCTGCATGCCCATGGCGATGGAGATCAGGAACAGCGGCGGCATCAGGCTGCCCGCCGCCACCAGGGCCAGCGCGCCGCACAGCAGGAGGATTTCAACCCCGAGCACCGCCAGCATGGGCCGGCGCACGGGGGCTTCCACCACCAGCGTGCCCGCCACCGCGCCGATCACGAACGCGCAGATCACCATGGCCGTGCCGAGCAGCACATGCAGGTTCAGCGCCGCGAGCGCGGTGCCGAGGCGGGTGGTGTTGCCGCTCATGAAGGAGAGATAGAGCCCGCCCGCCTGGGCATAGCCCACGGCGTCCACATAGCCCGCCGCCCCGGTCATCAGGGTCGCGAGCACCAGGGGATAGCGCGCGGCGCCCGGCTTCGACGGCGAGGATGTCATGCCAACCCGTTCCTTCCCGCACGCGCACGACGCGCAAGCGTCACGCCCCCGAGACGCGAGACGCCAGCGCACAGGACCCCGGCGCCGGCCTCACACCCGCGGGGCGATCAGCACGTCGAGCGGGGTGCGCGCGCCGGAAATGAGCGCGCGCTCGTCCTTCACCTGGATCCGCCCGCCGGCCAGCAGCGCCAGCCCGCGCGGATAGATGATGTGCTCCTGCGTCAGCACGCGCTCCGCCAGGGTCTGCGGCGTGTCGTCGGGCCGCACCGGCACCACCGCCTGGAGCACGATGGGTCCGTCGTCCATCTCCGGCCGCACCAGATGCACCGTGCAGCCGTGGAAGCGCACCCCGGCTTCCAGCGCGCGGGCGTGGGTGTCGAGACCCTTGAAGCTCGGCAGCAGCGAGGGGTGCACATTGATCATGCGGTCGCGCCAGCGCTCCACCAGCCAGGGGGTGAGAATGCGCATGAAGCCGGCAAGGCAGATGATCTCGATTCCCTCGATCCGCAAATGCGCGTCGAGCGCGGCGTCGAAGGCGATCCGATCGGCGAAATCGCGATGGCTCAGCACCATGGTGCGGATGCCGGCGGCCTCGGCGAATTGCAGGCCCGCCGCATCCGCCCGGTTGGAGACGACGAGGGCGATCTCGGCCGGGAAATCGGACGCCTCGGCGGCCTTCACCAGGGCCGCCATGTTGGAGCCCCGGCCGGAAATCAGGATGGCGACGCGTTTCTTGTGCATCAGGCGTCACCCACCGGCGCATCGAGCCCCAGCGTGCCGTCATAGACCACGTGGGCCGCGTCCGCGCCCGGCTCGATGACGCCGAGGCGGACCACGCTCTCGCCCATGTCGGCGAATGCGTCGGCGACCCGCTCGGCGTCCTCGGCCGCCACCACCACCGCCATGCCGATCCCGCAATTGAAGGCGCGGAGCATTTCCTCCGGCGCCACCCCGCCCGCCTGGGCGAGCCAGCGGAACACCGGCGGGACGATGAGATTGGAAAGGTCGATGCGCGCGATGGTGCCCTTCGGCAGCACGCGCGGCAGGTTCTCGGTGATGCCGCCGCCGGTGATATGGGCGAGCGCCTTCACCGCATGGGTCTGGCGGATGACGCCCAGCACGCTGCGCACATAGAGCCGGGTCGGCTCCAGCAGGGCCACGCCGAGGTCGACGCCGGGCGCGAACGGCGCCTCCACGTCGAAGGCGAGGCCCGCGCGCTCGACGATCCGGCGCACCAGGGAATAGCCGTTGGAATGAATGCCGGAGGAGGCCAGGCCGAGAATCACGTCGTCCGGCCCCACGTCCGGGCGGGGCAGCACGGCGGAACGCTCCACCGCGCCCACCGAAAAGCCGGCGAGGTCGTAGTCGCCTTCCGAATACATGCCCGGCATCTCGGCGGTCTCCCCGCCGATGAGCGCGCATCCCGCTTCCTTGCAAGCGCGCGCCACGCCGGCGACGATCTGCGCGCCGACATCCGGGGTGAGATGGCCGGTGGCGAAATAATCCAGGAAGAACAGGGGCTCGGCGCCCTGCACCACCAGATCGTTCACGCACATGGCGACGAGATCGATGCCGATCGTGTCGTGCTTGCCGGTTTCGATGGCGATCTTCAGCTTGGTGCCCACGCCGTCGGTGGTGGCGACCAGCAGCGGATCGAGGAAACCGGCGCGCTTGAGATCGAACAGGCCGCCGAAACCGCCGATGTCGGCATCGGCGCCGGGCCGGGCGGTGGCCTTGACCAGCGGCTTGATGAGATCGACGAGCCGGTTTCCGGCATCGATATCGACCCCGGCGTCGCGATAATTGAGACCGTCCTGAGCCATTCTATCCTCACGCTTTCAGCGGGCTTAGCCGCGAACCGCGCGGGTGGCAAGGCTCTGGCGCGCCATGGCGGTGCATGGCACATGGGCGCCGACGGCACCCCTGTAGGACGCGCACATGGCAGGCCGGCACGCGGGTACGGCGCGCAAAGGCGCGCGACAAAGGCCCGTGTTGGGAACGGGCGCGCGCGCCCGGTGGCGGGCGAAGGAGCGATCGCCGCCCGCGGGTGCGCCCGGCCTCAGTCTTCCAGCACGCGCAGGCGAAACAGCAATCCCGCCAGCATCGCGCCGATGGGCGGCACGACGATGAACAGCCAGAGCTGCGCCAGCGCCTTGCCGCCGACAAACAGCGCCGGGCCGATGCTGCGCGCCGGATTGACCGACACGCCGGTCACCGGGATGAGCACGATGTGGATCATCACCAGGGACAGGCCGATGGCGAGGCCGGCCGCCTGGGTGATTCCCGCCCGCGAGGTGGAGCCGAGGATGACCACCAGAAAGATGAAGCTTCCCACCAGCTCGGCCGCCACCGCCGCGCCGAGCCCGTAGCCTCCGAGATAGCCTTCGCCCCAGCCGTTCTGGCCAAGCCCCTCGGTTTCGGCATCGAAGCCGGTGAGCCGGCCGGAGGCGATGGCATAGAGGATGCCGGCGCCGAGAATCCCGCCGAGGACCTGGGCGATGATATATTTCGGCACCTCGATCGCCGGCAGCCGCCCGGCGGCCCACACGCCCAGCGTCACGGCGGGATTGATGTGACAGCCGGACACATGGCCGATGCCATAGGCCATGGAGGTGACGGCGAGGCCGAACGCGAAGGCGACCGCGAGGAGACCCACATGGTTGCCCCCCGCCCCGGTCACCACCGCAGCGCCACAGCCGAAAAGCACGAGCGTTGCCGTGCCGAGACATTCCGCGACGTATCTTTTCACGTTGCCTTCTCCCTGCCCGGATGCTGCACGCATCCCCCGCCGCACCTGAGGCGCGGCGACGCACCACATTAGCGGTCCGTTTTTGCGCACCCGTCAAGCTTGCGGGTGGATCCCGCCGCGGCTGACGAAAGCAATCGGAAATGCTAGGTCTTGGCCATTGGGGCGGGCAATTCGGGAAGAGGAAACGCTAATGCTGAAAGTGCGGCTCAAGGGCACCAGCGCGATCGCCGCGCTGACCATCGCGTCCATGCTCTCTGCGCCCTTTGCCTATGGCCAGCAGCCGCCGGCCCAGCAGCAGACCGAGGCGGCGCCGGGCGCCGGCCTCGCCTGGCCGCGCGATTTCGACGTGGGCGACAGCCGGCTGGAGCTCTACCAGCCGCAGATCAACAGCTGGGACGGCAACAAGATCGGCGGCCGCGCCGCCGTCGCCATCGGCCCCAAGGATGGCGCGCCGACCTATGGCTTCGCCGATTTCACCGCCACCACCACCGTGGACAAGGCGGAGGGCCTGGTCCATCTCGACAATATCGCCATCGCCAAGGTGGAGGTGCCGACCGCCCCCGAGAAGGTCGCCGCGATCCAGGAGGCGCTCACCAAGCGCCTGCCGCCGAACGGCATCACCGTGGCGCTGGACCATCTCCAGGCGAGCTACGCCGTCAACCAGAAGATCGCCGCGCTGAAGACCCAGCCGGTGGAGAACACCCCGCCGCGCATCGTCTTCACCGACACGCTCACCGTGCTGGTGCTGATCTCCGGCGATCCCGACCTGAAGCCGGTGGACGGGGCGAAGGGCTTCCAGCGCGTCATCAACACGCGGCCCCTGATGCTGCGCGACGACAAGGGCGTCTATCATCTCCAGGCGGCCGGCACCTGGTATGAGACCAGCAGCCTCGACAGCACCTGGGTGGTGACGCCCCAGCCCGCGAGCGCGCTCCAGAACGCGGCCAAGATCGCCGCCAAGCAGAATGCGCCCGACCCGCTGCTGGCGCAGGACGGCAAGCCGATCACCCCGCCCCCGGCGATCTATGTCTCGGCCACCCCCACCGAGCTGGTGCAGACCAACGGCCAGCCGCAGATGCTCCCGGTCGCCGGCACCGGCCTGCTCTCCATGAGCAATGCCGACCATGCGGTGTTCATGGACCCGACCAACAATGCCTATTACGTGCTGATCTCGGGCCGCTGGTTCCGCGCCACCGATCTGCGCGGACCCTGGGCGTTCGTCGCCTCCGACGCGCTGCCGGCGGACTTCGCGAAGATCTCGCCGCAGGACCCGAAGGCCAATGTGCTGGTCTCGGTGGCGGGAACCCCGCAGGCCAAGGAAGCGGCCATCGCCGCCACCATTCCCCAGACCGCCACCGTCAAGCGCTCCACCAGCGGCAGCGTCACCTACCAGGGCGCGCCGCAGTTCGCGCCGATCACCGGCACCAGCCTGCAATATGCGGTCAACACGCCGCTGCCGGTGATCCAGGTCAGCTCCAACCGCTTCTACATGGTCTCGCAGGGCGTGTGGTTCGTCTCCGCCTCGCCCACCGGCCCCTGGCGCGTGGCCGACGCGGTGCCGGACGTGATCTATACGATCCCGGTCTCCTCGCCCGTGCATTATGTGACCTATGTGCGGATCTATTCGGTGCAGCCGGAGACAGTCGTGGTCGGCTACACCCCCGGCTATATGGGCGTGATGGTCGCGCCCGGCGGCACCGTGGTCTATGGCAGCGGCTATTATTGCACCGGCTATGCCGGGGCCACCTGGTGGTATGGCTGCCCGGCGACCTATGGCTATGGCGCCGGCTTCGCGCTCGGCGCCACCGTGGGCTTCGGCTTCGGCTTCGCCGCCGGCTGGGCCTGGGGCGCCGCCGTGAACCCCTATTGGGGCCCCTATTGGGGCGCCGGCCCGTGGGGCGGCCATTGGGGCTATACCAATCTCAACTACACCAACATGTACGGCCGCTGGGGCGGCGACGCGGTGGTGGCCCATTCCTGGGGCGTGACCGCCAACGGCACCGCCTGGTCCTCGCGCGCCTGGTCCGGCACCACGGCCCGCGGCACCGACTTCGCCGGCCGCTCGGCGGCGGCGTTCAATCCCTATACCGGCAATTACGGCGCCACCCGCGACAATTCCCGCTACAATCCCGCCACCGGGGCGCGCGGCCAGTCCAGCGCCACCGTCACCGGCAATGCCTATACCGGCAACAAGGAAGCGACGCGCGAATCCACCGGGGTCAATCCCACCGCCGGCACGGCCCACGCCTCCACCACCTCGGTCAGCCGCGAGGACGGGCATGTGGACGTGGACAGCAAGGGCGTCGCCACCAACCAGCGCACCGGCAACACGGTGGGCTGGAACAACGGCAACGTCTATGCGGACCATGACGGCAACGTCTACCAGCACTCGGACACCGGCTGGAACAAGGCCACATCGTCCGGCTGGCAGTCGGTGGACCACAATGCCGCGCCCGCGAACCTCGACCAGGAGCGCCAGGCGCGCCAGTGGAGCAACGAGCGGGTGAATGCCGGCGCCGACCGCTTCGGCGGCGGCTATGGCGGCGGCGCGCGCTTCGGCGGCGGCGGCTTCCGGCGCTGACATTCGCACGTCGACAGACCGCTTGAGACGATCGCGGGCGCCCCTCGGGGCGCCCGTTTCTATCCCGCCGCCCGACAGCGGCCGGCACGGATCGCGATGCGAGCCTGCAATGTCCCTGCGCCCCTATCTGGAGTTCATCGCCGATCAGCGCGAACGCCGCGCCAGCTGAACGGTCGCGGCGTTCGGGGCCGGCCGGCGCGAACCGGATTCATTCATGGCGAAGATCTCGGCCGAATTTGCAGTGTCATCGGCCGAAACGGCGCGGAGAGGCGTCACGAAACCGCTGTTCGTCTGCGCTAAGTCCATGTTTCACGTGAAACATTTTCGGCGTCCCCGGCCTTTTCCAGCGATGCGGCAAGAGCTTCAGGCCGCCGCGCGGCGCCGCGCCGGAGCCTGTGGGACAAGGGCCGAGAAGACCGCCGGCGGGGCTGCTTCCTCCGGCGTCGCGCACAGCCGCCGGGCCGCGAGCCAGGCGCCGAAGCGCGGATCGGCGGTTAACACCGCGAACGGAATCGCCAGCCAGCAGCCGGCGATCAGCGGCGCGGTCCACAGCAGCAGCACTGGCGCCGTCAGCGCCATGGCGAGCGCCACCCCAAGCCCGAACACCGTGGGAAACCACAGCGCGCGCGCCGCCACGCGCCAGGACAGGGCATGGGCGTCGCGCGCCTGCCCGTTCCACACGCCGTGCACATGGCCGAAGGCGAGCAGCGCCAGGAAGCGGGTGGTGGACAGCGCCATGATGGGCGCGAGCAGGAAGGCGAACGCCAGTTCCGCCAGCGCCGAAGCCGCGAACCGCCCCGCTCCGCCATAGCGCGCGACGCCGCCCGCCGTGAGCGCCACGTCCGCCAGCCCGGCGAGCTTCGGCGACAGGGAGAGGAACAGCAGGCCGAGATAAAGCCCCGCCGTTCCCGCCCCGACCTCGGGCGAGGCATCCCCCGCCGCGAACGGCAGCAGCGCCAGCGCCAGCGGCACCGCCGGCATGGCGGCGAACATCAGGATCGCCCACAAAAGCTGGAACCGGCTCATGGGCGGCAGGCCCGGCAGGGAGAGCAGGCGGGTGTATTGCAGATTGCCCAGGCACCAGCGCAGGTCGCGGGCCATGAAATCCAGCAAAGTGGGGGGATTTTCCTCGAAGCTCTCCCCCTCCACCGGCACCACCCGCACCTCGTAGCCGGCCCGGCGCATGAGCACGGCTTCTACCTGGTCGTGGGAGAGGATCGGCCCGCCCAGCGGCGGTTCTCCGGGCAAGAGCGGCAGTTCGCAATGGAGCGTGAAGGGCTGCACCCGGATCAACGCATTGTGCCCCCAGAACGGGCCGCAATCGCCCGCCCACCATGTGGCGCCGAGCGTGTAGCAGCGCATGCCGTGTCGCATGCCGAACTGGAACAGGCGCGCGAACCCGCTGGCGCTGGGCAGGCCCACCACGAGGCTTTGAAGGATGCCGATGCGCGGGTTCGCCTCCAGGGTCCGCACCAGGTCGAGCACCGCCGGCGCTCCCATCAGGCTGTCCGCATCGAGCGGCAGCATGAAGTCATAGGCGCCGCCCCAGGTGAGGCAGAAGTCCCGCACATTGCCGGCCTTGAAGCCGGTGTTCACCGGCCGGCGGCGATAGAGGATGCCGCCGCCCTCTTCCGCCTGCCAGCGGGCCACCGCCTCTTCCTCCGCCCGCGCCACGTCGGCGCGATTGGTGTCGCTCAGCAGGAAATAACCGAACTGGCCGCCGAAGCCGGTGGCGTCGAGCCCGGTTTTCACCGCACGCAAACGTGAAAGAGCCCGTTCGGGATCTTCGTTGCGGAGCGTCATAAGAATGGCGGTGCGCGTGGAGACGGGGGCATCGCGCATGCGGCCCAGAAACGGCGCCGCCTGCATCACGCCGTCACGGCGCGCGTGCAGAAGGAAAAGACCGACCGCCGCATTCCAGAAACCAATCGCATTCCAGGGCGTTGCGACCAGGACGCAGGCCAGCAGCACCAGATCGACCGCCCGCCAGCCGTTCTGCGCCGCGAGCCGGCCCGCCAGCAGGGCGACAAGCGCCAGGGTGGCGAGATTGAGGGCCAGCATGGTCAGGCGGCGGCGACGCATCGCCCGCGGGTGCGCGGAGGTGACGGCCGGGAGGTCGGCGCACAAGGCGGAAGGCTCTGGCCGGACGTTCATGAAGGCTCCGGTGGATGGAATGGATCAAGGCGGGGAGTCGGCGGGATTGCGATGAGGAAACAACGAGCTGCGCACCAAAGCCAGGAACAAGCTCGCGAGCGGGCCGGAGATATCATGGGCGTGGACCCTGTCGATCACACCGAAAAGACGGCCCCTCCCGAAGCCGAGGCCCAGGCGCTGTGGTACGTCGCTCCGCGCTGCGCGCGCCTCAGGAGCGAAGCCTTGCGCCCGCGCGAACGGGACGAGCTTCTCATCACCACCTCCTGGAGCGCCGTGAGCCGGGGCACCGAGCGCCTGATCTATGACGGCCTGACCGATCCGGTGCATCGCGGCTGCATGCGCGCCCCCATGCAGGCCGGCGAATTTCCTTTCCCGGTCAAATACGGCTATTGCGCGGTCGGCCGCGTCGCCGCCGGCCCGGCCCCCTTGCTCGGCCGCGACATATTCGCCCTGCATCCCCACCAGGACCGGTTCCTGATCGCCGCCGACAAGGCGATGCTGGTGCCGCGCGATGTGCCCGCCCGCCGCGCCACCCTCGCCGCCAATATGGAAACCGCGCTGAACGCCCTGTGGGACAGCGGCGCCGGCGCGGGCGACCGCATCGTGGTGGTGGGCGCGGGCCTCGTGGGATTGCTGATCGTCTATCTCGCCGCCCGGCTTCCGGGCGCGGACGTCACCGCCCTCGACCCGTGCGAACAGCGCCGCGCGATCGTCGAATCCTTCGGGGCGCGGTTTTCCGCCTCTCCCGCCCCCATTGCCGAGGCGGACGTGGTGTTCCATGCCAGCGCCACGTCCGAAGGGCTCGCCGCCGCCATCGGCTGCTGCGGCCATTCGGCCACCCTCGTGGAAGTGAGCTGGTATGGCGACAAGCCGGTGACCGTGGAACTGGGCGGGCCGTTCCATGCCAAGCGGCTGCGGCTGCTCTCCTCGCAGGTGGGCGCGGTGCCGCCGGAGCGCCAGCCGCGCTGGACCTTGAAGCGGCGCCTCGCCAAGGCCCTGGATCTGCTCGCCGACCCCCGGCTGGACGCGCTGATCACCGACGAGGTGGCCTTCGCCGACCTGCCCCAATCCCTCGACCGCATCCTCGGCGCCCGCCCCGATGCGGTGGCGACCGTGGTGCGCTATAGCGCCTGAACGGCTAGGAATTTTCCCATGTATGCAGTGGAAGTGCGCGATCACATCATGATCGCCCATAGTTTCAAGGGCGACCTGTTCGGCCCGGCCCAGGCGCTGCACGGCGCCACCTTCGTGGTGGATGTCGCCTTCTTCAGCCGCGAGCTGACGGCGGAGGGCGTCGTGGTCGACATCGGCCGCGCCCTCGATGCGCTCAAAGCGGTGCTCGGCCCCCTCACCTATCGCAATCTCGACGACCTGCCGGACTTCGCCGGGCGCAACACCACGACCGAGGTGCTGTGCCGCCACATCTTCGACCGCATGGCGGACGCGGCGCGCACCGGCGCCCTGGGCACGGGCGGCGATGCGCTGGCCAAGCTGCGGGTGACGCTGCATGAATCCCATGTGGCCCGGGCCTGGTTCGAGGGCGATATCGCCGCATGATTGCGGCCGCCTTCGCGATCCCCGGCGCCCTCGATCTGCCGACCGGCGGCTATGCCTATGACCGCGCGGTGCTGAGCCGCTTTCCGATGGACGGCCTGTCCCTCGCGCATCTCGCCCTGCCGGCCGGCTTTCCCGCGCCGAGCGAAGCGCAGGTCCGCGAGGCGCTGGCCGCCCTCGCCGCCACCGCGCCGCAGACCCTGCTGCTGATCGATGGCCTCGCCCTCGGCGCCCTGCCGGCGGAGGGGCTCGCGGCGCTCGACCGGCGCATCGTCGCCCTGATCCACCATCCGTTCTCCCTGGAGGCCGGCCTTTCGGCCGAAGAGCGCGCGCGTCTTGCGGCCAGCGAACGCGCGGCCCTCGCTCGATGCGTCCACGTGGTGGCGACCAGCCCCGCCACTGGCCGTACCCTGATCCGCGATTTCGGCGTCGATCCCGCGCGCCTGACCATCGCGCCGCCTGGCTCCGCGCCGGTCGCGCGAGCCCCGGCGGACGGGAGCCCGGCGCGCCTCCTGGCCGTGGGCTCGCTCATCCCGCGCAAGGGATACGACGTGCTGATCGCGGCGCTTGGCCAGTTGAAGAGCTTCGCCTGGAGCCTCACCATCATCGGCAGCCTCGACCTGCACCCCGCGACGGCGGCCCAGGTGCGCGCGCTCATCGCCGCCCATGGCCTGGACGCGCGCATCACCCTTGCCGGGGCCCGGCCGGCGGAAGATCTAGCGCAGGCGTTTGCCGGCTGCGACCTGTTCGTCCACCCCTCGCTGTACGAGGGCTACGGCATGGTGCTGGCGGAAGCGATGCGCCATGGCCTGCCCATGATCTGCACCACCGGCGGCGCGGCGAACGAGACCGTGCCGGATCGCGCCGCGCTGAAGGTGCCACCGGGGGACGCGGAGTCCCTCGCCGGCGCCCTGCGCATCTGCCTGCTGTCTCCGAAGGAGCGCCGGCGCCTCGCCGATGCCGCCTTCGCCGCCGGGCAGAAGCTGCCCGGCTGGGACGACACCGCGCATCTCATCGCCGGCGCACTCGTACGTGCCGCAGCGCTGGAGACCTTGCCATGACAGGATTTTCCGCCCAATGGCTCGCCTTGCGCGAGCCTGCGGACATCGCCGCGCGGCATGTCGCGCTGGCCGCCGACCTCGCGTTGCGCCTGGCCCGGCAGGCGGGCGGCGCGGATCGCGAGCAGCGCATCGTCGATCTCGGTGCCGGCACCGGCTCCAATCTGCGCGCGACGGCGCCCCTGCTCGGCCCGCGCCAGAGCTGGCGCCTGCTGGACCACGACCCCGCCTTGCTCGACGAAGCCCGCGCCGCCCTGGCGGCCTGGGGTGCAGAACGGGGCATGTCCGCACATGTGGCGGGCGACCGGCTGGTTCTGGAAGGACCGCAGCGGCACATCGCCATCGCCTTCGCCGAGGCCGACCTCGCCGCGGATCCCGCGGTCGGCCTCGATTCCATCGGGGAGGACGCGCCGCATCTCGTGACGGCCTCGGCCTTCTTCGACCTCGTCTCCGCCGCGTGGATTCAACGGTTCGCCGGGCAGGTCGCGCAACGGGACGCGCTGTTCTACACGGTGCTCACCTGCGATGGCCGCGATGCCTGGCATCCCGGCCATGCGGCCGATGGCGAGATCGCCCGCGCCTTCCAGGCCCATCAGGCGCGCGACAAGGGCTTCGGCCCGGCCGCGGGTCCGCAGGCCAGCGCTTTGCTGGCCCAAGCCTTCCGGGCGCAGGGCTATGGGACGCGGGAGGAAAGCAGCCCCTGGCGGCTCGGCCCGGGCGAGCTTCAGCTGATCGCCGCCCTTGCGGAGGGCACGGCCGGTGCGGCGGCGCAGACCGGGCTGCTGGCGGAGGAGACCGTCTCCGCCTGGTTGAACGCGCGCCGGCACGCGAATTGCGAGATCGGCCATGCCGACCTGCTCGCCTGGCCGCTTGAGGCGCGCCCGCTCAGCTCCGGCTGAGCTGCGGCAGCATGCGCGAGAGCACCCCGTCGCGCCGGATGATGCCGTGGTAAAGGCCGGCGAGAATGTGGAGCGCCACAAGCGCGGCGGTGGCATAGCCGAGATATTGGTGCGCGCTGTTCAACAGGTCGGACAGGCCGTCATTCTTCGGCGCGATGGCCGGCAGCGTGAACAGGCCGAACACGCTCACCGCCGAACCATAGGCGGACGAACCCGCCCAGCCGAGCAGCGGCATCACGAAGATCAGCACATAGAGCAGGTGATGCACGCCGTTGGAGGCCGCCCATTGCCAATCCGGCAGGCCGGGCGGGCGCGGCGGCTTGCCGTTCGCCACCCGCACGGCCACCCGCAGCACCGCGAGGCACAGGATGGTGAAGCCGATGGAGCGGTGCAGGTCGAACAGGCGGTCCTGCGCCGGTCCGTCCGGCAGGCGCAGCATGATGAAGCCGAACGGAATGACCAGCAGCACCGCCGCCGCGGTGAGCCAGTGTATCCACCTAGCCGGCGGAGAATAAGGAATGACCTGCGGCTCGCTCATGGTCGCGCGTCCCGTCCTCATGGGGGGAGCGGCCATCCCCCGTGCCGGTTTCCACATCTCGGGCGCCCCCGGCCGCTGGCAGGCGCAGATCGCACGCAAACAGCACGTCGCCGTCGGGAAAAACCTCGACCCGGCTCGCCGGTCGCAGCGCATCCTTCAGCGCGGCGATGGGCGCCAGCTCGAGGCCCGCACGGCCGGACCCGAGAATGACCGCAGACACCAGCACATGGAAGCCGTCCATGCAGCCCGCATCGAGAAATGACGACAATGTGCGCGTGCCCCCTTCCACCAGCACGCGGAACAGGCCCTGACCCCGCAACGCCTCCAGGATCGCCTCCGGCGTCATGCGCCCCGCCGCGTCGGCGGCCACCGCCACCGCTTCGACGCCGGGAGGAAGCGCGCCGGTCACGCCCGGGCGCCGCAACACCAGCCGGCGCGCCCCGTCGGCGCCGAGACACCGGGCGGCGGGATCGAGCCGGCCCGAGGGATCGATGATCACGCGGGCGGGGTTCTTGCCCGGCACGCGGCGCACGTTCAGCAGCGGGTCGTCGGCGGCTATCGTGCCGACCCCCACCAGCACCGCGTCGGCGCTCGCCCGCAGCCGGTGCAGATGGTCCAGCGCATACCCGCCGCTGATGTATTTGGATTCGCCTGAAACCGTGGCGATACGCCCGTCCAGCGATTGGCCGAGCTGGCCGATCACGAGGGAGCGATCCGCGCATTGCGCGCTCGCGCTCAGGCTCAGGAATGGGTCATAGTTCTGCATCGCCCTCGACTTAGCATAAACGGGCGCCGCCGGATGCAGGGGCCGGCGCGGCGCACGGCACGATCACGCCGGGTGGGGGTGGGCTGGGAACGCAACGGCAGCGGCACCGTTTGGTGACGAAGGCCACGCACGGGCGTCCGCATGGAACGGATGCGGCGAGGTGCGCGGGGCCTGATGGCACGACGGGGCTTGCAGAAACGCGGCCGTGGCACATGTTAGTGGGTGAAGAGGCTGTAATGTCCCCTAGTCTGAATATTCTCGGTCGCGCCGATCCGCGTATCACCGCCGTGGAACGCGCAATCTCCGAACTGCGGTCCGGTCGTCCGGTCCTGTTGTCGCAGGGCGGGGATCGCGCGCTTGTGATCGGTGCCGAAGCCTTCGACGCGTCCCTGGCCGCCGCTTTCGCCGAACACGTCAACGGCATCGGGCGCCTCGTGCTGCCCGGTCCGCGCCTCTCCCGCCTGGGCTGCCCGCGCGATGAGGACGGGTCGATCGCCCTGCCGCAGATGGACCCGGAGCGGGTCGGCTTGCTCACGCTCAAGGTGGATGCGCGCGTCGATGCCCCGGTGGCGCCGGCGACCGCGCTCGACCTTGCCGCGCTCGATCTGCTCGGCCTTGCCCTGGTGCTGCCGGCGGCGGTGGTCGCGCCCAGCGACGGGGCCGGGCTCGAACAGGTGCTGCGGGTGGACGGTGCCGATATCGCCGCCTTTCGTGCCGACCAGGCCGCGCGCCTCACCATCGTCGGCCGCGCGCCGGTGCCCCTGGAAGGCGCGCCGGAAACGGAATTCGTGGTGTTTCGCGGCGGCGAGGGCCTGCGCGACCAGGTGGCGATCATCGTCGGCAAGCCGGACCTCTCCCAGGCGGTGCCGGTGCGCCTGCATTCGGCCTGCCTCACGGGCGACCTGTTCGGCAGCCTGAAATGCGATTGCGGCGACCAGTTGCGCGATACGGTCCAGCGCATGGCGCGCGGGGCGGGCGGCGTGTTGCTCTATCTCGACCAGGAAGGGCGCGGCAACGGCATCGCCAACAAGATGCGCGCCTACAAGCTCCAGTCCGAGGGCTACGACACCTATGACGCCGACGCCGTGCTCGGCTTCGGGCTCGACCAGCGGCGCTTCGACTTTGCCGCCGAGATGCTGCGGCAGCTCGGGGTGACGGCGGTGCAGCTCATCACCAACAATCCGCAGAAGATCGCCGCCTTGAAGGCCGCCGGGCTGGACGTGGTGGCGGAACAGCGGGTGCTCGGGCGCCCGACGCTGGAGAATGTGCGCTACCTCGCCTCCAAACGCGACCGCGCCGGCCATTATATCGATTTCGAAGTGCTCGCCGCCCGCGCGCCCGATTGAGCGCGGGCGCGGGGTACCGCGCGGCAGGTCAAATCAAAACGATTGAAATCTCCTCCCGCTTGGGCTTTCCATGGCGGGCCACTCTTCGCACGGCATAAGGTCCGCGCGCCGGCGCACCCTGGGCCCGCCCCAGGGACGGCGGGAAGAGAATAGAGAACACTCGGGAGAGAGACTTCATGACCGCCACCAAGATCGCCCTTGTCACCGGCGCCGGCTCCGGCGTCGGCCGCGCCGTCGCGCTTGCCCTGGCCGCCGCGGGCTATAGCCTCGCGCTCGCCGGCCGGCGCCGCGAGGCGTTGGAGGCCACCGCCTCCGCGCTCGGCGACGCGCCCTCGCTGGTGGTGCCGACGGACGTGACCGACCCTGCCTCCGTCGCCGCCTTGTTCGCGGCGGTGAAGGAGGCCTATGGCCGGCTCGACCTGCTGTTCAACAATGCCGGCACCGGCGCTCCCGGCGTGCCGATGGAGGATCTCACCTACGAGCAATGGCGCACGGTGGTGGATACCAACCTCACCGGCCCGTTCCTGTGCACCCAGCAGGCGATCCGCATCATGAAGGCGCAGACTCCCATGGGCGGGCGGATCATCAACAATGGATCGATCTCGGCCCACACGCCCCGGCCCAATTCTGCGCCCTACACCTCCACCAAGCACGCCATCGCCGGGCTCACGAAATCCACCTCGCTGGATGGCCGCGCCTTTGACATCGCCTGCGGCCAGATCGACATCGGCAATGCCGACACCGAAATGGCCCAGCGCATCAAGAACGGCATCATCCAGGCGGACGGCTCCATGAAGCCGGAGCCGATGATCGACGCCAAGCATGTGGCGGACGCGGTGGTCTACATGGCGAGCCTGCCGCTGAGCGCGAACGTGCAGACCATCACCGTGATGGCCACCAAGATGCCGTTCGTCGGGCGCGGCTGAGCCCCGACACAGACCACCAGGCGGCCCCGTCCCCTACTTCGAAGGCGAGGAGGGGACGGACCGCAGGGCCCGCTTGCTTACTCCCGGAAATCCGTATCGGCCGCCACGTGCTCCCAGGCATCGAGGTCGGTCGCCACGCGGGCGAGCTTGGCGCGGATGTTGCGGTGGGCATCCGGCCCGAGGGCGAGGCGCAACGGCGGCTTCTGTGCATCGACCGCCTGGAGAATGACGGCGACGCCCCGACGCGGATCGCCCGGCTGCGCGCCGGCGCGGGTGGGAACCGCCGTGCGCACCGCGCCCACCGTCGCCTCATAGGCGTCAATCCGGTCCGCCGCGAACGCGATGGAGCGGCCGAGGAAATCGGTACGGAAGGCGCCGGGCTCCACCAGGATCACGCAGATGCCAAGCGGCTCCAGCTCGGCGGCGAGCGCCTCGGAGAGGCCCTCCACGGCAAATTTGGTGGCGCTGTAATAGCCATAGCCGGCGCGCGACTGGAGCCCGAGGTTCGACGAGAACTGCACGATGCGTCCCCCCGTGCCCTGGCGCATCAGCGGCAGTGCAGCGCGCGTCATCTCGATGAGGCCGAACACATTGGCATCGAACAGCGCGCGATATTCCTCCGGCGCCGCCTCCTCCACCGCGCCGAGAAAGCCATAGCCGGCGTTGTTCACCAGCACGTCCAGCGCACCGAAGGCCGCCTGCGTGGCCGCCACCGCCGCCGCCGCATCGCCGGCATGGGTGACGTCGAGCTTCGCCGTGCGCGCGGTTTCCGGATAGCGGGCGGCGAGGTCCGCGAGCTTTCCGGGATCGCGCGCCGTCAGCATCACGCGGTCGCCGCGCGCGAGGGCGGCTTCCGCGAGCACGCGGCCGAAACCGGCGGAGCAGCCGGTGATGAGCCAGGTCCGGAAGGGGGATTTCGTCATGGGCGCAGTCTCGGTTCGGGCGGGAACGGCTCCCTTAGAAGTACGCGCGCACCGCCGCGTCAAATCACGTTGCCATGTCGGCCCCCGGACGAACCCGATGCGGCCCGCACGGACGCCTATTCGCGGGGTTCGCGGCCGGCGAATGCGGCGGCGAATTCCGGCGAGGCGATGCGCTCCAGCGACGCGCGCAGCGCCGCCGCCTCGGCGGCCCCGAACACTGCCTCGAAGCGCGCCTGCGCCTGTGCCCACAATGCCATGGAGGCATCGAGCTTCGCCTTGCCGAGCGGCGTCAGGGCCACCCGGCGGCTGCGCTTGTCCTGTTCATCCGGCACCAGGGCGATCAGGCCGTCGCGTTCCAGCGGCTTGAGATTGTGCCCGAGCGCCGAGCGGTCGAGCACCAGGGCGGCGGACAGTTCGCCCATGGTGGGCGTTCCCGCCCGCGCCACATGGATGAGCACCGAGCGCTGGGTCCCCTTCAGGCCGCACGGCGCCAGGACGGAATCATAGAGCTGCGACACGCGCCGCGTGGCCTTGCGCAAGGCCGTGCCGTTGCAGCGCCCGGCATTGGGATAAGCCCCGGTCGGCGCGGGGTTTGGCGCGCATCCTGTCTGTGCCGACGACGTCTTGCGCCCTGCCATTCCTGAGCTCCTCACGGGGCCGTCAATTGACGAATACTCGCATATGCCACTATTTTCAAATTTATGGGCATATGCCCATAAATCAAGGCGACGCGCGCCCCTTCGCCCGGCGCACGGGAACCCGACATGCTGAAAACCTTGTCACCTCCGACCCGCGCCGCGTTCCCCGCGCCGGCCCCGATTGCCGCTCCGCCCGCCATGTCGGCGCGCACCCGCGCGCTCCTGGAGGCCCCGGTGGTGCCGCTGCTCGCGCGGCTGGCGTGGCCCAACATCCTGGTCATGCTCGCCCAATCGAGCACCGGCCTGATCGAAATGGCGTTCATCGCCCGGCTCGGCATCGACGCGCTCACCGGCATGGCGCTGGTGCTTCCGGTCTTGATCCTGATGCAGAACATGTCCCAGGGCGCCATGGGCGGGGGCATCTCCTCCGCCATCGCCCGCGCCCTCGGCGGCCAGCGCCGGGCCGAAGCCGACAGCCTGGTGCTGCACGCGCTGCTGATCAATGCCGGATTCGGCCTGACCTTCTCCGCGCTCGTCCTTCTGTTCGGCCACCATCTGTTTGCCCTGCTCGGCGGCAGCGGCCCGTCCCTGGAGGCGGCGATCACCTATTCGCGCATCCTGTTCGCCGGCATGGTGCTGCTCTGGGTGTTCAATGCGCTGGCGAGCATCATCCGCGGCACCGGCAACATGCTGGTGCCCGGGATCGTCATCTGCGGCGGCGCTATCCTGTTGGCGCCGCTCTCCTATGTGCTGATCCTCGGATCAGGCCCGATTCCCGCTTTCGGCATCGCCGGCGGGGCGATCGCCATGGTGCTTTATTATGCCATCGGCACCGCGATCCTGGGCTGGTACGTCGCCAGCGGCCGCAATGTGGCGCGCTTCGCCTGGACCCGCCTGCACCTGCCCTATGCCTGGAACATCCTGAAAGTGGGCGCGGTGGCGGCGGTGAACACGGTCCAGCTGAACGTGACGATCGCCGTCACCATGGCCCTGGTCGCGGCCCATGCGGGGCCGGGCGCGGTGGCCGGCTTCGGCACCGGCACCCGACTCGAATATCTGCTGCCGCCCCTCGCCTTCGGCCTCGGCGCGCCGCTGGTGGCACTGGTGGGCACCAATATCGGCGCCGGACAGAACCGGCGGGCGCTGCGCATCGCCCTGATCGGCGGCGGCTTCGCCTTTGCGCTGACGGAAGCCGTGGGGATCGCCGCCGCGATCTGGCCGGAGGCATGGCTGCGCCTGTTCGACGCGACGCCGGAAATGCTGGCGGTGGGAACGGTGTATCTGCGCATCGTCGGGCCGTTCTTCGGCTTCTTCGGGCTCGGCATGACCCTTTATTTCGCGTCCCAGGGCGCGGGCCGGCTCGGCTGGCCGCTCCTCGCCAGCCTGCTGCGGATGATCATCGCGACCGTCGGCGGCGCGCTGGTGCTTGCGGCCACCGGCTCCCTGCTCTGGCTGTTCGCGGTCTATGCCTTCGGGCTGTTAGCCTATGGTGCCGTGGTCGGCGTCTCCGTCGCCTCGGGTTCCTGGTTTCGCTGAAGGCATTATTTTCACGGTTTCACCCTGATCGCGCCCCACCGGGCCGGTTCATCGGAGCACATGATGCGCATTCTCGTGGTTGGTGCCGGCGCGACCGGCGGCTATTTCGGCGGTCGCCTCGCGCAGGCGGGACGGGACGTGACCTTCCTGGTCCGCCCGAGCCGCGCGGCGCGCCTGCGCGAGCGCGGGCTTGAGATCGTCAGCCCTCACGGCGGTGCGACGCTTCACCCCGCCATCGTGACTGCCGATGAGATCGCCCGGCCCTATGACCTCGTCCTGCTCTCGGTGAAGGCGTTCGCCCTCGATGCGGCGCTGGCCGACGTCGCTCCGGCCATCGGACCCGATACCATGATCCTGCCGGTGCTCAACGGCATGAGGCACCTGGATGTGCTCGCCGCGCGCTTCGGGGCGGAACGGCTGCTCGGCGGCGTCTGCAAGATCATGGGCCGGATCGATGAGGAGGGGCGCATCGTGCAGATGAGCCCGCTGCACGAACTGACCTATGGCGAAACCGACGGCACGCGCTCGCCGCGCATCACCGCCCTGGACGCAGTGATGCAGGGCGCCGGCTTCGACGCCCGCCTCTCGGACACCATCCTGCTCGACATGTGGGAGAAATGGGTCTTCCTCGCGAGCCTCGGCGCCACCACCTGCCTGATGCGCGGCAGCATCGGGGACGTGGCCGCCGCGGGCGGCAAGGCCGTCGCGCTCGCCATCGTCGGCGAATGCGCCGCCATCGCGCAGGCGGCGGGATACGGCCCGCGTCCCGCCTTCCTCGCCTGGACACAGGCGCAGCTGACGGCGGACGGCTCGCCCATGACCTCCTCCCTGTATCGCGACCTGAGCCAGGGCTATCCGGTGGAAGCCGACCAGATCATCGGCGACCTCGCCGCGCGCGCCCGGGCGTTCGCGCTTCCGGTGCCGCTGCTGGAGGCGGTTGGCGTTGCGCTGAAGCTGTACGAGAACCGGCGCGCGCCGGGCTGAGGCGCACAGCCCGGCCCATGCCGCTTGACGGTCCGAGCGCCCTGCGTCTACGGTTACGGCGACGGTTCCCCTTGGGGATCAAAAGGGAACGCGGTGAGTCGGCGCCTGGAAACAAGCGCTGGTCGAAGCCGCGGCTGCCCCCGCAACTGTAAGCGGCGAGTCCATCGTCATCAGCCACTGGGCCTTTGGCCTGGGAAGGCGACGATACGGACGCTGACCCGCGAGCCAGGAGACCTGCCGTCAGCCGTGGTCACGCGCGAGCACATTGGGCGGGGTGTCCTGATGGTGGTTGTTCCCTGCGGCGCTTGCGTCGCGCGGAGGCCTCGTTCGCGGTGACGGACCACTCGTCCCGCTGAGGCATTTATGCTTTCCGTTCCTGTTTTCCTTCCACGCGGCGCCGCGCGCGCCGCCGGCCGATCCGTCGTCGCAGCGCTGCTGCTTTCATCGGCCTCCGAATGGGCCTGCGCCCAATCGATGCCCGGCGGCGGCGCCCCGCAATCCATCGACCTGCCCGAGGTGGTGGTGAGCGCCACCGGCCTGCCGACGCCGGCGGACCAGGTGGCCTCCTCCGTCAGCGTGGTCACCGCCGAGGATATCGACCGCCAGCAATTGCGCACGGTTCCCCAAGTGCTCCAGTCGCTTCCGGGGCTGAATGTGGTGCAGACCGGCGGCCCCGGCGGGCAGACCTCGGTGTTTATCCGCGGCACCAATTCCAACCATGTGAAGGTGCTGGTGGACGGCATCGACGCGGGCAATCCCTCGACCCCCAACGGCGCCTTCGATTTCGGCCAATTGCTCGCCACCGACCTTGCCCGCATCGAGGTGCTGCGCGGCCCCCAGAGCGGCCTCTACGGCTCGGACGCCATCGGCGGCGTGATCTCGATCACCACCAAGAAGGGCGAGGGGCCGGCGAAGGTGTTCGGCTATGTGGAAGGCGGCGCGCTCGGCACCTTCAACCAGGCTGCGGCCCTCAGCGGCTCGACGGAAAAGGTCGGCTATTCCTTCAACGTCACCCATTTTTCCTCGACGGAAATCCCGGTGACGCCGCCCGGCATCGTGCCGCCCGGTTATCCGATCAACCCGAACGCCTATGACAACTGGACCTATTCGACCCGCCTCGATTTCCAGATGAGCGATGCGTTCGCAGTCAATTTTATCGCCCGCTACATCGACAGCCGGCTCGCCTACACGCCGGATGTCTATCCCCCGCCGCTGTACGAGGGCCTTCCCGCGGCCGAGCGCTCCACGAGCCTTGCCAGCATGTTCTTCACCAAGGGGGAAGGGGTGTGGACCGCCCTCGACGGCGCGCTGAACACCACCTTCGGCGTCAGCGCCATGACCACCTCAAACCCCACCACCGGGCCGAATGCCGATGTGAACGGCCAATATGAGGGCGACCGGCAGACCTATTATCTGCGCTCGAACCTCGCCTTCGCCCCCGGACAGAACCTTCTGGTGGGCGTGGAGCGGCGCAACGAGGCGATGACCTCGTCGACCCAATACACCGACCTTTCCGCCAGCACCGGCGACACCGGCGCCTATGCGGAACTCCAGGGGAAGCTGGGGGATCGGTTCTTCGGCGCCGCCAACATCCGCTTCGACAGCGACGATACGTTCGGCGACCATTCCACCTACCGCCTCGCGCCGGGCATTCTCATTCCCGAGACGGGGACCAAGCTGAAAGCCAGCTACGGCACCGGCTTCAAGGCGCCCTCGCTGTATCAGCTCTACGCTCCCGTCTACGGCAATGCGGGGCTGAAGCCGGAGGAAAGCACGGGCTATGACGCCGGCTTCGAGCAGGAGGCGTTCGGCGGGCGGGTGACCTTCGGCGCCACCTATTTCCACAACGACATCACCAACCTCATCAGTTACGACCCGGTCTCGTACCAGAACGTCAACATCTCCAGCGCGACGACGCAGGGCGCGGAAACCTTCGTCGCCTTCGCGGTCACCGACCGGCTGAAGCTGAGGGTGGACTACACCTATACCGAGGCGGTGGGCTACATGCCGCCCGACACCTCCTTCGGTGCCGCCTGCGCGCCGCTGACGGACACCTCCTGCACCCCGTTGCGGCGGCCGAACAACAAGGTCAGCGTCAGCGCGGACTGGAACCCCACGGACCAGCTCAATCTTTCCGCCACGCTGATCTATGCCTCCGCCTGGTGGGACATCGTGCGCCTCACCAGCGATTATATCGACCAGCCGGGCTACACCGTGGTGAACGTCGCGGCCAATTACGCCCTGACAAAGCAGGCCACCCTGTTCGGGCGCATCGACAATCTGTTCGACCAGACCTACCAGAACCCGAACGGCTTCCTTGCCCCCGGCTTCGGGGCCTATGGCGGCCTCAAGTTCACCTATTGAGGCGGACGGAATGAAACGCGCTGCGGGCCTGCTCGCTTTTCTGCTGCTCTGTGCTCCCGCCGCCGCGGGAGCGCAGAAGCCGGCTCGCATCGCGTCGCTCAATCTATGCGCCGACGAATTGGTGCTGCGGCTCGCCGATCCGGACAAGGTCGCCTCGGTGACTTATCTCGCCCGGGATCCGCGCAGCTCCAATGTCGCGGATCTCGCGCGACGGGTGCCGGTGAACCGCGGCATCGCCGAGGAAATCGTGCCGCTGGCGCCCGATCTCGTCATCGTCGGCGCCTTCACCACCCGCACCACCGCCGCCATGCTGAAACATCTCGGCATGCCGATCCTGGAACTGGGCCTGCCGGCCAGCCTGGCGGAGGCCTATGCCCAGATCCGCACGGTCGCGGCGCGCATCGGGGAACCGGCGCGCGGCGAGGCGATGATCGCCGCCATGCAACGGGACTTCGCGAGCCTGCCGCCCGTGCCCGCGCACCCGGGCGCCGCCATCGTGCTGCGGCCGAACGGCTTCACCGCCGGGCGCGGCTCCATCGTCGACGAGATCCTCGGGCGCGCGGGCTACGAGAATCTCGCCGCGCAGCTCTCCACCGACCGCCTCGGCCAGCTCAATCTGGAAGAGATCGTCGAGGCCCAGCCGGACCTGCTGGTGATCAACGGCGGCGACGCGGATGCCGCGCCCTCCCTGGCCGACGACCTCCTGCACCATCCCGCCCTCGCGCCGTTTTCGGCCCAGGGACGCGCCCTGTCCCTCCCCACCCGCCTGTGGACCTGTGCGGGTCCCGAACTCGCGCTGGCCGCGCAGCGCCTGGCGGCAAAGCGCCTCGCCGGCGCGCGCCTCGGGATGGCGCGATGAGGGCGCCCGCGCATCCGGGCCAGAGTGCGCTTGTCGTCGCCCTCGCGGTCCTCGTCTTTGTCCTGTTCCTGGGCTCGACGGCCATCGGCTATGCGACGCTCGACATGCCCGCCGCCCTGGCCGACCTGGTCGCCGGGCGCGCCAGCCTGCCGGCGCTGGTGCTGTCGGAACTGCGCTTGCCGCGCGCCATCCTCGGCGCCACCGTGGGATTCAGCCTCGGCATCACCGGTGCCGCGCTCCAGGGACTGATGCGCAATCCCTTGGCGGATCCCGGCGTGATCGGCGTGTCCGGCGCGGCGGCGCTCGGGGCGGTGGTGGCCTTCTACTTCGGCCTGTCGGCCAGCTTCGCCCTCGCGCTTCCGCTTGGCGGCCTCATCGGCGCGGGCATGGCCACCGCATTCCTGCTGATGCTGGCGCGCCAGGGCGTTGCCACGGCGACCCTGATCCTCGCCGGGGTCGCCCTGAACAGCCTCGCCGGCGCGCTCACGGCGCTCGCCCTCAATCTCGCGCCCAGCCCCTATGCGGCGCTGGAGGTGGTGTTCTGGCTGATGGGCTCCGTGTCGGACCGCAGCCTTGTCCATGTGACGCTGGCGCTGCCTTTCATGATGGTCGGCTGGGGTCTCGTGCTCGCCGCCGGTCCCGCGCTGGATGCGCTGACCCTGGGCGAGGACACGGCCGCCAGCCTCGGCTTTTCCCTGACGCGCACGCGGCTGCTGGTGGTGGGGGGCGCCGCGGCGGCGGTGGGCGCGAGCGTGGCGGTGGCGGGGGCGATCGGCTTCGTCGGGCTCGTGGTGCCCCATCTCATGCGGCCGTTGGCGGGAAACCGGCCCGGCCGCCTGCTGCTGCTCAGCGGCCTTGCGGGCGCGGCGCTGACCCTCGGTGCCGACATCGCCGTGCGGCTCATTCCGAGCCGGCCCGAACTGAAGCTCGGCGTGATCACCGCCATTATCGGCGCGCCCTTCTTTCTTGCCATGCTGCGGCGCCTGAAGGTGGAGGCGGAATGATCCTCGACGTGCTCCAGGTCAGCGTCGCGCGCGGCACGGCCCGCGTGGTGCGCGATCTCTCCCTGCAGGCGCAGCCGGGCGAGCTCCTCGGGCTCATCGGCCCCAACGGCGCCGGAAAGACCTCGCTGCTGCGGGCGCTGTGCGGGCTTGAGCCGCTCGCCTCGGGCCGTGTCGCCTATGGGGGACGCACCCTGGCCGAGATCGGCCGGCGCGCCACCGGCCGCACCCTCGCCTATCTCGCGCAGGGCGGGCGCATCCACTGGCCGCTGCGGGTGGATCAGGTGGTGGCGCTGGGGCGCCTGCCGCACGGCGCGGCGCAGGTGGATGCCGCCACGCTGCGCGCCATGGCGGCGGCGGACGTGATGCACCTGCGGGACCGGACGGCCGGCTCGCTCTCCGGCGGCGAGCGCGCCCGCGTGCTGCTGGCGCGCGCCCTGGCGGTCGAAGCGCCGGTACTGCTGGCGGACGAGCCGGTCGCCGCGCTCGACCCCTATCACCAGCTCCAGACCATGGAGCTGCTGCGCGACCTGGCCCGCGCCGGCACCACGGTGGTCGTGGTGCTGCACGACCTGACGCTGGCCGCTCGCTTCTGCGATCGCCTGGCGCTGATGAGGGACGGCACCCTGCTGGCCGCCGGGTCGCCGACCGACGTGCTCACGCCCGAACGGGTGGCGCAGGCCTATGGCGTCACGGTGGAAACCGGCCGGCGCGAAGGCGAACTCTTCCTCCTGCCCTGGCGACGCTGCGATGCCCCGCGGACGGATCCACAGGCACGCCCGCGCGGCTGACCGCGCCCTGCTCGCCCCGCACCCCCGTTCGCCGCCGGGGCCGGCGCCGGCTCGTACGCCAACGGTCATTCTCCCGTTACGGACACGGCGCTAGGCATGGTATGAATATCAAGGCCTTGTGGGGCTTCCCGGGTGAGGCTTCCCGGCGGCTGCGCGGTGCATCCCCCGCGCGGGCTTGGCAGGTGCCCAATCCCTGTAGCACGAACGCGATTCGGAGTCGGAATTGGCCCATTCTCCTTCCCCCGCCGCCCTGGCCGGCCACGACCCGAAGCAGACGCCCGGCACGCTCCGGGAGGTGGTGCGCCAGTTCACCCCCAATTGGTTCACCGCCACCATGGGCACCGGCATCCTGGCGATCGCGGTCAATCAGTTCCCCGTTTCCTTTCCCGGACAGCATGAACTCGCCACCGGCATCTGGCTGGCGAACATCGTGCTGTTCGCCGTCTTCACCGCGCTTTACACGGCGCGCTGGCTGCTGTTTCCGGCCGAGGCCCGGCGCATCTTCGGCCATTCGGTGATGTCCATGTTCTTCGGCGCCATCCCCATGGGGCTTGCCACCATCATCAACGGCTTCGTGGCCTTCGGGCTGCCGCTGTGGGGGCCGGTCGCGATCGATATCGCGCTGGCGCTGTGGTGGGTCGATGCCGCGATCGCGATCGCCTGCGGCGTGCTGATCCCGTTCCTGATGTTCACCTGGCAGAACCACAGCATCGAGAAGATGACCGCGGTCTGGCTGCTGCCGATCGTCGCCGCCGAAGTCGCCGCTGCGACCGCCGGCCTGATCGTGCCCCAGATTTCGGATCCCGATGCGGCCTGGCGCCTGCTGATCCTGGCCTATGCGCTTTGGGCCTATTCCGTGCCGCTGGCCATGAGCATTCTCGTCATCCTGGTGCTGCGCCTGGTGCTCCACAAGCTGCCGCCCAAGGACATGGCGGCCTCCGGCTGGCTGTCGCTCGGCCCGATCGGCACCGGCGCGCTCGGGCTCCTGCTGCTGGGCGCGGCCGCGCCGCAAGTGTTCGCCGCCGCCGGCCTTGCCGGCATGGGCAATGTGGCGGCCGGCATCGGCCTCGTCGGCGGAGCGATCCTGTGGGGCTATGGGGCGTGGTGGTTCCTGCTCGCGGTGCTGACGACGATGCGCTATCTCGCCCAGGGCCTGCCGTTCAACATCGGCTGGTGGGGCTTCACCTTCCCGCTCGGCGTCTATGCGGTCGCGACCCTGGCGCTGGCCCGGCAGACGCATTTAAGCTTCCTGCTCGTGATCGGCGGGGCGCTGGTGATCTGTCTCGTGGTCCTGTGGGCGATCATCGCCTATCGCACGTTGCGCGGCGCCATCGACCGCAGCCTGTTCTTCTCGCCCTGCCTGCTGTCCGGCGCCATCCCCGCCGATTTCGAGGCCGACGCGGTGTGACACGCCGCGGGACGATCGCGCCCGGCGCGCACCGGATGTGAGAGGCCGGGTCGCGCCTCTCAGCGGGTGGAAAGCGGCAAAGGCGGCGGCGGGGCGGTGCCGCCCGCGCCCAGCGAGCGCTGCACCATCACGCTGTCCGACCACCGGCCGTAGCGATAGGCCACCCCCGGCAGCAGGCCCACGCGCACGAAGCCGAACCGCTCGTGCAGGGTGAGCGAGGCGCTGTTGTCGGCATCGATATAGCCGATCATCTGGCGGAAGCCGGCGGCCGCGCAGGCGTCGATCAGCCCGCGCATGAGCATGCGGCCGATGCCCTGGCCGAGATGCTCGTGGTGCACATAGATCGAGTGCTTCACGGTGTAGCGATAGGCCGGCCGCTTGCGGAACAGCACCACATAGGCATAGCCCAGCACCTCCCCGCCCTGCACCGCGACGATGTGGGGAAAGCGGCGGCTCTTCAGGTTCTTGCGCCGCTCCCGCAGATCGTCCGGCTGCGGCATCTCGCCGTCATCCACCCCTTCCTCGACGCCGCGGCGGATGTGGCGGCGATAGATGGCCAGCATGGCATCCACGTCCGAATCCCGCGACGGGCGGATGACGACAGCTTGCTCCTGCTCCATGGATAAACCCGACATTCCCCGCCCTATTCGGCGACAACATAAGTATGGAGCCGCACGCGGCCCGATGCATCGTTCTCGCGATAGACGCCCTGGATCTCCACGTCAAAGCCGGGGAAGGTGTTGAAGCAGGCTTCGAACATTTTCAGATAATCGATCATCGGCTGCGCCCGTTCGGTGAGCCGCTCGCCCGGCACGATGGTGGCGATGCCCGGCGGATAGACCACGAACGGCGTCGTGGCGATCCGCCCGGCAATGGCGTCGATGGGCAGATAATCCACGTCGTTGCGCACCAGGGCGCGCGCCGCGTCATGGGGCGACATGGCGATCTGCGGCAGGTGGGCGGCGGAAAACTGCATGGCCTGGAGCGCGCTGACATTCGCGGTGCGGAAGAAGCGATGCATGTCCCCGCACAGGTCGCGCAGTCGCACCCCGACATAGCGCACGGGCCGGCGACGGAAGAATTCCGGGATCGCCTCCTCCAGCAGCGCATTGTCGTCGTGCAGCTTCTTGAAGGCGACGAGGCCGCTGATCAGCGTGCCGGCCTTGCTGGCCTCCACTCCGGGCGTCAGCAGGAAGAGCAGCGAGTTCAAATCGTTCTTCTCGGCGACGATGCGGTTCTCGCGCAGATATTGCGCCACCACCGGGGCGGGAATGCCGTGCTCGGCATAGGCGCCGGTGGCGCGGTCGAAGCCGGGGGTAAGGAGGGTGAGCTTGTTGGGGTCGGTCATGGCGAAGCCCGCCGCCATGCCGGCGAAGCCGTGCCAGGCGGCGCCGGGGGTGAGGTGCCAGAAGGCCGGGTTGGTGGCGAGCTGGTCGGTGGCGACGCTCTCCCACGGCACGTCATGCACCGCGCCGGGGCTCGACACGTCGGGGATCGCCACGCGGTCGGGCACGAACGGCTCGAAGAACCAGCGCCGCTCGGGGCGCTGCTCCTTCTCCTCGAACTCGCGCCGCACCGCGCGGATCTTCTTCCGCAGCTCGATGCCGAGGCGGATCGTATCGTCCCACAGCACTTCGCCGGAGCGGCCCTTCATCATCTGCGCGCCCACGTCGAGGGAGGCGAACAAGGGATAGAAGGGCGAGGTGGAGGCGTGCTGCATGAAGCTCTCGTTGAAGCGCCGGTGCTCCACGCGCCGCTTCTGGCCGGTGATGTGCCGGTCCTTCATGTGGATCTGCGAGGCCTGCGAGAAGCTCGCGAGCTGCTTGTGGGTGGATTGGGTGGCGATGATGCCCGGCGCGTCCGGGCCGAGGTCCGCGAGCCCCATGGCGAAGCGCCCGGCATAGAGCGGGTGGAACTTCATGAAGCCCGCCCACGCCTCGTCGAACAGGATGTAGTCGCACAGATGGCCGATCGCCTTCAGGATCATTTCGGCATTGTGGATCGTCCCGTCATAGGTGCATTGCTCCACCACCGCGACGCGGAACGGGCGCGGCTTCTTCCACGCCTCGGGGTCCTTCACCAAAGGATGGGTGCGGATGCGCTCGCGCAGGGCCTCTTCGTCCAGCGCCGCGAAATCCATCGGGCCGATCAGGCCGAAGGCATTGCGCACGGTGGGCACATAGACGGGAATGCCGCCGGCGATCAGCAGGGCGCCGTGATGGGCCGCCTTGTGGTTGTTACGGTCGAACAGGACGAGATCGCCGTCGGTGACGAGGGCGGTGAGCGCCACCTTGTTGGAGGTGGAGGTGCCGTTCAGCACGAAATAGGTTTTCTCGGCGCCGAAGATCTTGGCCGCTTCCTTCTGCGCCTGGAGCGCGGGGCCTTCGTGGGTCAGCAGGTCGCCGAGGTCGAGGACGGAATTGTCGAGGTCGTCGCGGAACACCGCTTCGCCCAGATGCTCCATGAACACCCGGCCGATGGGGCTGCGGGAATAGAACACGCCGCCGTTGTGCCCCGGGCAGGTCCAGAGCTGGTTGCCCTCTTCCGCATAATCCACCAGGGCGCCGAAGAACGGGGTCTTCAGCGTCTCGGCATATTGCTTCAGCCGGCTGATGAGATTCTTGGCGATGAAGGCGGGGGTCTCCTCGGAGAGGAAGACATAGCCGTCGATGAAGTCCAGCACCTCCACCGGCACATCCTCGAAGCGCTTGCGGCGGATCAGCAGGATGATCGGGAAATCCAGGCCGCGCCGGCGCATGAGGTTGATGAGGGAAGCGGTCTTGCCCTCAAGGCCCTTCTTGCCCCAGTCCACCAGCATGCAGCCGATGGCGGCGTCGGTCTGCACGGCGATTTCGGCGTCTTCCAGGTTGCGCGCCTTCACCACCTCGAAGCCGGAGCGCTCGATCTCCGCGACGATCTGGTTGTAGCGGGCGCCCTCCAGATCCTCCGCGTCGAAGACCGGGGTCGCGAACAGGAAGTTGAAGCGCTTGAAATAGTCCATCTGGGCACCCGCTCTGATCCGAACCGGAGGTGTCGACGCGTTTCATGACAGCGCCGTGACAGCGCGGCTCACGATCTTCCGGCCTCAGGCCAAAGCGCAATAGGCCCGCAGGCGGGACACCAGATGATCGAACGTGGCCCGCACCCGCCGCACCTGCCGCAGGTCCTCGTGCATGACCACGAAGGTTTCCAGCGGCAGCGCGAACAGGCCCGGCAGAACGTGCGTCAGCACCGGCGCGCGCGCCGCGAGCGCCACCTGGCAGACGCCGATGCCGGCGCCGGCGCGGATCGCCTCCAGCTGCGCGAGATGGCTGTCGGTGCGATAGGCCAGAGCGTCCGTCACCGCGCCCTCACACAGGGCGGCGAGGGCGCGCAGGAACTCCCCGTCGCGATCCGGGCCGACGATGGCGAAGCGGGCGAGGTCGGCCAGATCGCGCGGCAGGCCGGCCCGCGCAACATAGGCCGGCGCCGCGAACAAGCCCAGCTTCACCGAACCCACGGGCTTCACCACCAGCGCGCTCTGCACCGGCCGCACCATGCGCACGGCGATGTCCGCTTCCTGATGCAACAGATCCTGCGTGCGGTTGCTGAGATGGGTTTCGAACCGCAGGCGCGGATGGCGCTCGAGCAGTTCGGCCAGGATGGCGGGCAGCACATGAGCGCCCACCATGTCGCTGGCGGTGACGCGCACCGTGCCGGCGATCGCGCCCGCGTCCGCCGATGCGGTGCGGGCAAAGGCGGCGGCGGCCGCCGCCATGGCCCGCGCATGGGGACCGAGCGCGCGCGCTGCCGCGGTGGGCGCAAGGCCCGAGGGCGAGCGGGTGAACAGCGCCTGTCCGAGCCCGCGTTCGAGCGCCTCCAGCCGCCGCCGGACGGTGGCCTGCGCCACGGCCAGTTCGCGCGCGGCGGCGGACAGGCTGCCATGCTCCAGCACCGCGAGAAAAGCGCGCTGATTTTCCCAGTCGGCGGCGGTCAGGCTCATATATTTCATACTAGCTGATGCTCCAGCTTTGACAATTCCATATGAGCGCGAAATGCCGTCGTATCCCGGCGAGAACGGGAGACGGACATGACGGACACAACGGAAAAGACGGCGCTGGTGCTGGGCGCGACGGGCGGCGTCGGCGGCGAGGTCGCGGCCGAGCTGCTGCGGCGGGGGTGGAGGGTGAATGCCCTCGCGCGCGATCCGCAAGCCGCCGCTGCGCGATGGCGCCGGCCGGAGCGTGGCGTCGATTGGCTCAAGGGGGATGCGATGGATGCCGGCGCGGTGGTGGCGGCGGCGAAAGGGGCGACGTTGATCGTCCATGCCGTCAATCCGCCCGGCTATCGCGACTGGGACAGGCTCGTGCTGCCCATGCTGGAGAATTCCATCGCCGCGGCGCGGGCGAGCGGCGCGCGCCTCCTGCTGCCGGGCACGGTCTATAATTTCGGCCCGGACGCTTTCGCCGCGCCCGGCGAGAACGCCCCGCAGAACCCGACCACCCGCAAGGGCGCGATCCGCGTCGCGATGGAACGCCGGCTGCGCGCGGTCGCGGCGGAAGGGGTGCGATCGCTGATCGTGCGGGCGGGCGATTTCTTCGGCCCCCATGCCGGCAACAACTGGTTCTCGCAGGGCCTGGTGCGGCCCGGCCGGCCGGTGCGCGCCATCAGCGTGCCGGGGGCGCCCGGCATCGGCCACCAATGGGCCTATCTGCCGGACGTGGCGCGGACCATGGTGCAATTGGTGGAACGCGGCGATGCCCTCGACGCTTTCGCGGTGTTCCACATGGACGGCCATTGGGATGCCGACGGAACCGAGATGAGTGCGGCGATCCGCGCGGCAACGGGCCGGCCGGATCTCAAGGTGCGGCGCTTTCCCTGGTGGCTGGTCACGCTCGCCGCGCCGTTCGTGACCACGTTCCGGGAGATGGGCGAGATGCGCTATCTCTGGCGGGTGCCGCTGCGCATGAACAATGCCCGCCTCGTGGCCTTCCTCGGCGCGGAGCCCCACACGCCGCTGGCCGACGCCATGGCCGAGACCCTCGCGGGGCTCGGCTGCCTGCCCGATCCGGCGGGCGTCCCTGAACGCCGACCGGCGACGTGAGGGGGCGCGGCGCCCCGCTCAGGGCATGGGCGGGCGGAGCGCCGGGGTCTGGATGTTGTCGCGCACCGCCTTCAATTGCTGGGTGAGGGACTTGATCGTCTCCGCATCGCCCGCGGCGGCGGCGATCTCCTGGGCCAGCCCTTCGGCCAGCTGCCGATATTTCAGATCGGAGGCGAGCCGCATGCCCTCGATCAGCGTATCGATGGCGGCCTGCTGCCCCTCCTTCACCTGGAAGAAGCGCTCCAGCACGGCGGCGCTGGCGAGCGTCGGGGCGAACTTCGCGTATTTGTCGTTCCTGCGCCCGTCGAGGCTCACGATCACATAAGGCTGCTCGCCCCGATAGGCTTGGTCGTCGAGATCGACGAGGCCCCGGCCGTCCTTGTATTTGAACAGATCCGCGCGGAACTCCGGGCGGGAGATCACGCGAAAATCCGCGACCGCCTGTTCGGTCCCGGGCCACTCGAAATCGAGCTGTTCGGTCTTCGTGAACACCGGCCCGTCCATCAGCGCGTGGCCGATGTCGCCGGCCAGCTTCGTGATCTGCCCGCTGCCGAGGAGCCAGCCCGCATAGGGCATCAGCATCGGAATCCCCGCGAGCGCGGTGAAGGCGCCGGACAAGGATTTGACGAAGCCCTGCGGAAACCGCGCGGCCGCAAGTTCGATGGTCAGCGTGATGGAGTCGGCGAGCACCGCGGGCGAATAGGCGACCAGCGGCGTGCCGTCGGTGAAGGCGCTGGGCGTCGTCAAATGCGAACAGGGCGGCACCGATTGCTGAATGAAATTGAGGGCGCGCGACGCGGCGTTGAACACGTCGAAGTCCCGCACGCCCGACACCACGGCGATATCGCCGTTACGGCCAAAGACATTCGGGTCCGGATACTGGCCGGTATAGACGTGGCGGATCAGCACGGTCAGCGGCAGGCCCTTGCCGATCGGCACGAAGGGGGTCGTGGCGCCCAGCGGCTTGATCTGCCCGCCGAGCGCCGGCGGCAGCTCGGGGTTTGGCAGGAATTTGCCAATCATGGATGGATTGGCGCGCAAATCCTCTTCGGCAATGACGTGATCCCCGATGATCCGATAAACGGCCATGATCCCCTCCCCCAGCGGCACTTCGACCGCCGAAGACTAAGACTCATTTTGCGGTTGAAGAAGACATTTTCGCATCCAATTGGTGCATAATTTCTCCACCCTCCCTCATCTTCAGGCGCCACAACCCCGCAAAAATAAAGAAGATGGCTAAAGATGAAAGCGTGCCCCACGCAGCCTGGGGTTAGTGAATCCGATGCCGGAGGAGATGCGCGCCTTTGCCGTTCCCCGATGGGTCGTGAGGGCCGGTTTGCGCCCACGCCGCCCCTTGAAATCGGCGGGGGCATCCGCCATCTGGTCGTCGCCTTCAACCGGAGAGCTGCCGCCATGACCCCCGAGAGCGCCGCCACCAAGAGCGCCGCCCCAAGCGCCCCCGCCGCCGAGACCCACGCCTTCGAGGCCGATGTGGCCAAGCTGCTGCACCTGATGGTGCACGCGGTCTATTCGGACAAGGACGTGTTCCTGCGCGAGCTGATCTCCAATGCCGCCGATGCCTGCGAGAAGCTGCGCTACGAGTCGATCAGCGACCCTGCCCTTCTCGGCGACGACCCGAAGCTGCGGATTACGCTGCATCCCGACGCGGCGGCGCGCCGCCTCGTCATCGAGGACAATGGCATCGGCATGAGCGCGCTCGACATGGCGGAAGCGCTGGGCACCATCGCCCGTTCCGGCACCAAGGCGTTCATGGACCGCATCGCCGCCAATGCGGGCGGGGAAGGCACCCAGCTCATCGGCCAGTTCGGCGTCGGCTTCTATTCCGCCTTCATGGTGGCGGAGAAGGTGGACGTGATCTCGCGCCGTGCCGGCACCGAGCAGGCTTCGCTCTGGTCCTCCGACGGCAAGGGCACCTACACCATCGCCCCGATCGATCTGGCCGAGGCGCCCGCGCGCGGCACCCGCGTGGTGCTGCACCTGATGGAGGACGCCCTCGCCTATTGCGAGCGCCATAATCTGGAGCGCATCGTCAAGGCCCAGTCCGGCCATGTGCCGGTGCCGATCGTCCTGATCGGCACGGACGAGGAGGAGCCCTCCGAAATCGCCGACGGCGCCGCGCTCTGGACCAAGCCCAGGTCCGAGATCAGCGAAGACGAATATGCCGACTTCTATCGCAGCGTCGCCGGCCAGTTCGATCGCCCGGCGCTGACGCTCCATTATCGCGCGGAAGGGCGGCACGAATATGCGGTGCTGGCCTTCGTGCCCGGCGCCAAGCCCTTCGACCTGTTCGACCCCGACCGCCACGGGCGCATGAAGCTCTATGTGAAGCGGGTGTTCATCACCGACGAGGCGGAATTGCTGCCGCGCTATCTGCGCTTCGTGCGCGGGCTCGTGGATTCCGCCGACCTGCCGCTGAACATGTCGCGCGAGATGATCCAGGAAAGCCCGATCCTCGCCGCCATCAAGAAAGGCGTGTCGAACCGCATTCTCGGCGAACTGGAGAAGCTCGCCACCAACGATGCCGAGGCCTATGCGGGCATCTGGGAGAATTTCGGACCGGTCCTCAAGGAAGGTCTCTATGAGGATTACGAGCGCCGTGCCGCGCTTCTGAACCTCGCCCGCTTCAAGACCTCGGCCTCCGGCGGTGCATGGCGCTCGCTAAAGGATTATGTCGCGGCGCTGCGGGAGAACCAGACCGCGATTTATTATGCCACCGGCAGCGATCTGGAGCGCATCGCCGCCTCGCCGCAATTGGAGGGCTTCCGCGCCCGCGGCATCGAAGTGCTGCTGCTGCCGGATCAGGTGGACAGCTTCTGGGTCACGGCGGGCCTGGATTTCGAGGGCAAGCCGTTCAAATCCGTCACCCAGGGCTCGGCGGACCTGAAGCTGATTCCGCTGCTGGAAGGCGCGGACCAGCCCGCCGCCGAGGCCAGCGAAGCGGTTTCCGCCTTCATCGCCTATCTCAAGACGGCGCTGGACGAGGCGGTCTCCGACGTGCGCGCGTCCGACCGGCTCACGGAAAGCCCGGTGTGCTTGGTGGCCGCCGACACCGGGATGGACCGGGAATTGGAAAAGCTGCTGGCCAGCGCCGGGCGCGCCGGCCTCGGTGCCAAGCCGGTGCTGGAGATCAACCCGCGTCACGATCTGGTGGTGAAGCTCGCGGAGCTGGGCGAGGACGAGGCCGCGTTCCGCGAGGATGCGGCGCGCCTTCTGCTCGACGAGGCGCAGATCGCCGACGGCGAGCGCCCGAGCGATCCCCGCGCCTTTTCCGCCCGGCTCGGCCGCCTGATCGCCCGCGCGCTGCGCTAGGGTCGATCGACAGTCGTGGATTGACGCCGTTCAGGAGAGATCGTCATGCATGGGCTTGACCCGTGCATGACGAAGCCGCCCGCACGCGGCCGACGAATCGCACGCCGTCCCGCGCTCCGCGGCCTCGCCCCCCCCCGGGCGCTTTCGTGCGGCGCCAGCCCCTTCCTCACACTATTCGATAGGATTTGCTGCGGCGCCACTTCCGGCGCGGCACGAAATTCGGACGATTTTACCATTTTTCCGCAAATGCTTCCCGCATTTGCACAATAAGCGCGCGGCGACGCCACAAATAGACGGCCGTTTTCGCACGGAACATCTATCGCAAGTTGCGTCGCATAATTATAACAATGAAAGTGGCCCCCCGCTGAAATGAGGACGTGGGCCCAGGGCAGGTGAAAAGATTTCGCGCGTCAGCTGCACGCAAGCTTCGGATCGTATCCGCGCCAGAGCAGAGAGCAACGGATCATGGACAGCGACCGCGCCTACGATGCCTTGATCCTGGAAGAGGCACCCGACGCGGTGATCGCCATCGATGCCGAGCACCGGGTCCTGGTGTGGAATCGCGGCGCCGAGCGCCTGTATGGCTATACGCAGCCCGAAGCCCTCGGCGAGCGCCTGCGCGAACTGGTCCAGCCCCGCGACGCGCCCGATGGCACGGCCGACCCGCTCAACACCCTGCCCCCCGCCGGCCCCAGCACATACGAGGCGCTGCGGCGGCGTAAGGACGGGGTGCTGATGTATGTGGACGTCACCGCCAAGCGCATCACCCACACCAACGGCAGCGGCGCCGCCCCGCTGATCGTGCTGGGCGAGAAGGATGTGACGCAATTGCGGGTGCAGCGCGACGCCAAGCTGCTGGAAACCCGTTTCCGCGACCTGTTCGAGCTGATGCCGGACGCCATCGTCGTGCTCAACGCCACCGGCCGCATCGTGCTGATCAACAGCCAGGCCGAGGCGCTGTTCGGTTATCCCGCGGGCAGCCTGATCGGCGATCCGGTGGAACGCCTCCTGCCGGAGCGCCTGCGCAAGGCCCATCTCCACCACCGGGCAGGCTATGTGGCGCAGCCGCGCGTCCGCGCCATGGGGGTGGGCCTCGAACTGCACGGCCTGCGCGCGGACGGATCGGAATTCCCCGTCGACATCAGCCTCAGCCCGCTGCAGACGCCGGAAGGCACGCTGGTGCTGAGCGCCATCCGCGACGCCACCGAGCGCAAGCGCTTCGAAGCCGCGCTGCGCGAGAAGAACGAGCAGCTTGCCAGCGCCATGCAAGCCAAGGATCGTTTTCTGGCGACCATGAGCCATGAACTGCGCACCCCTCTGAATGCCGTCATCGGCTTCACGGGCACCTTGCTGATGCGCCTGCCCGGTCCTCTCAACGACGACCAGGAACGGCAGCTCAAGACCGTGCAGAGCAGCGGGCGCCACCTGCTGTCCCTGATCAACGACCTGCTGGACCTCGCCCGCATCGAGGCCGACAAATTCGAGCTGCGGATGGAGCCGGTGGTGTGCCAGGAGGTGCTGAGCGGCGTGTTCGGCGCCCTTCAGCATCAAGTGGAGCAGAAAGGGCTTCAGTTCAGCCTCGACATGCCGGAGGCAAACCTGATCGCCCGCACCGACCGGCGCGCGCTGATCCAGATCCTCACCAATCTCAGCGCCAATGCGGTCAAGTTCTGCGACCGGGGCAGCATCCATGTCGGCCTGCGCCCGGCGGCCGAAGGCGCGAGCGGCGAGGTTCGGTTCAGCGTGACCGACACGGGCATGGGCATTCGCGCCGAGCACCTGCCGACCGTGTTCGACGCCTTCGCCCGCTTCGAATCCGAAACCGGGCCGCGCGAGGGCAGCGGCCTCGGCCTGCACATCAGCCGCCGGCTGGCGGAACATCTCGGGGGGCGCATCGAGCTGGAAAGCGAATATGGCAAGGGCTCGACCTTCACCTTGATCCTGCCGGCGGAGGCCGGATCATGACCAAGATCCTGGTCATCGAAGACCATCCCACCAGCCGCGAGCTCATGACCTACATTCTGCGGTGCACGGGCCACGAGGTGATCGAGACCGGCGATGGCCGCGCGGGGCTCGATCTTGCCCGCGCGCACCGGCCGGATCTCGTCATCAGCGACGTGCAGCTGCCGGGCATGAACGGGTTCGAGATCGTCGCCGCCATCAAGCGGGATCCCGAGCTTGCCGCGATCCCGGTGGTGGCGGTGACCGCCTCGGCCATGTCGGGCGATCGCGAGAACATCATCGCCGCGGGGTTCGACGACTATCTGTCCAAGCCGATCGATCCGGAAATCTTCGCCCATCAGATCGCCCGTCACCTGCCGCCACAGCGATCGAGCCAATGACATGGCGACCATCCTCATCGTCGATGACCATGCGATCAACCGTGAGTTCCTGGTCACGCTGCTCAAGTATGGCGATCATCGGCTGATCGAGGCGGCCGACGGCACGACCGCGCTGGCGATCGCCCATGAGGAATTTCCCGACCTTGTCATCTCCGACATCCTGATGCCGTCGGGCGATGGCTACGAGTTGGTGCGCGCCCTGCGGCAGGCCGGCGGCCTCGCCGATATTCCGGTCATCTTCTACACGGCCCATTACAACGAGCGCGAGGCGCTCACCCTCGCCCAGGCCTGCGGCGTCCAATATGTGCTGACCAAGCCGGCCGACCCGGCGCTGATCCTGGAAGTGGTCAACGACGTGCTGACGCACAAGCGCACCATCGTTCCCTCCGACGCTCCCAATAACCACGGCTTCGACCGCAAGCACCTGCGGCTGGTCTCCAACAAGCTGGTCCAGGCCACCGAGGAGCTGGAATGGACCACCAGCCGGCTCATGGCGCTGATCGAGATGAGCCTCCAGATCGCCGCCGAGCGCGAGCCCTTGCAGATCGCCCGGGTGTTCTGCCGGTGGACCCGCGATCTCGTCGCCGCGCGCCATGCGGTGGTGGGGCTTTGGGAGCCGGACCCGCCCGGCGTCGGCTATGCGGCCGCGAGCGGGCTGCCGGAGGAGCTGATCGGCGAGGTGGAGAGCCAGCTTCTGCGGAACGGGCCGCAGCCGATCCCGCTCGGCACCAACGGCGCGGCGCGCCATCTCGCCGATGCCACGGACGCGGTCAACCTCGGCCTGCCGGTGGCGTTTCCGAGGGTGCGCTCGCTTCTGTTCGTGCCGGTGCGCTCGACCACGCGCGCGTTCGGCTGGGTCTGCGCTTCGAACAAGATCGGCCGGAACGGCTTCTCGCCGGACGACGAGCGCCTGCTCTCCATCTTCGCCTCCTATGTCGGCCGCATTTTCGAGAATCATTGCCTGTTCAGCGAGCTCGCCGAACGCTCGGGCCAGCTTGAGGGGGAGGTGGCCGAGCGCGCCGCGGCGCAATGGCGGCTGGAGATCCAGTATGCCCTCGCCGGCGTGCTGGCGGAAACCTCCTCCATCGATCAGGCGGCGCCGGAAATCCTGCGCACCATCTGCGCCCTCGCCGATTTCCAGCTGGGCGAATTGTGGGAGATGGACGCGGACGCGGACCGCCTGCGCCATGTCGCCACCTGGCACGCGGACAGCGCGGCGGCCGACGACTTTCTCGCCCAAACCCGCCAGTTCGACTTTCCCAAGAACGCGGGCCTGCTGGGGCAGGCCTGGGAGAGCGGCGCCCCGGTCTGGCTGGACGAGGCCGAGCTCGACCGGGTGTGCCGCCGCGCGAGCGTGGTGCGCGCGCTCGGCATGACGTCGGCGCTGGCGTTTCCCGTCGTCACCGGCGGCCAGGTGATCGGCGTGCTCGGCTTCTTCGGCCAGGCGTCCCGCGCCTCCAATCCAGCCCTCGGCACCCTGTTCACCGCCCTCGGCAGCCAGGTCGGCCAGTTCATCGACCGGCGCCGGCAGGAACTGCGTCTCGTGCGGCTCTCCCGCATCCGCGCCGTGCTCAGCGGCATCAATTCCCTGATCGTCCGGGTGGCCGATCGCACCGCCCTGCTGGAGGGCGCGTGCCAGATCGCGGTCGAGGAGGGCCAGTTCGCCAAGGCCGAGGTGGTGCTGCTCGATGTCAGGGCGGCAGACGGCGGCTTGCCGGTGCGCCGGGTCGCCGCCAGCGCCGAGGGTGTGCTGCAGGCGCATCCCGGCCCGAGCGAAGCGCCAAGCCTCGCGCCGATCGATACCACCCAGCTGATCGCGGAAGCGATCGCCACCGGCGCCCCCGCCATCGACAATGACGCGCTGTCGGGCAAGGCCTCCTGCGTCGCGCTGCCTTTGGCCGAGGGCGCCCGCCTGATCGCCGTGCTGGTGCTCCGCGCGCGCGCCAGCGGCTTCTTCACGGCCGAGGAAATGCTGCTGCTCAAGCAATTGGTGGCGGACATCTCCTTCGCGCTGACCCATCTCTCGACCCAGAACCGGCTCGCGCAACTGAGCCAATATGACGGCCTCACCGGGCTGCCCAATCGCGCCCTGTTCCTCGAACGCCTGCGCCAGGCGATGCACAATGCGCAGGAAGACGGGGAACAGCTTCTCGTCGTGCTGGGCAACCTGCGCAATTTCGTCTCGATCAACACCACGCTCGGCCGCGCCGCCGGCGACGACGTGCTGCGCCAGGTGGCGCACCGGCTGAAGGCCGCGTCCCGCTTTCCCGACCGGGTGGCACGCATCTCCGGCAATCTGTTCGCGACCTTCCTGCCCAACAAGGCCGACCCGAGCGAGCCGACCTTGCGCATGGACCATTCGCTGGACGAAGCCTTCTCCAAGCCGTTCAAGGTGGGCACGCACGAGGTCACCCTGACCATACAGACCGGCGTCGCCATCTATCCCGACGATGCGGACGACGCCGACGCCCTGCTGGCCAATGCGGAGACCGCCTTGCGCCGGGCGCGCAATTCGGGGGCGCGCATCTCCTTCTTCGAGCCGCGCATGCACGAGGAGATGGCGCGCCGCATGGAAGTGGAAATGCGCCTCGCCCAGGCCATTTCGGGCCACGAATTCCAGCTCCATTATCAACCGAAGCTGGAAATCTCCACCGGCAACATCATCGGCCTGGAAGCCCTGCTGCGCTGGCAGGACAGCGAGACCACCATGGTGCAGCCAAGCCAGTTCGTGCCGCTGCTGGAAGAAAACGGCATGATCGTGGATGTCGGCCTGTGGGTGATCCGCCGCGCCATGGAGGACCAATCGTCCTGGCTCGCGGCGGGGCTGCCTTATCTTCCGATTGCGGTGAACGTCTCGGCGGTGCAGATGCGCGAGCCGAATTTCGTCGAGGACGTGCTCGCCATATTGGACAAGATGGCGCCGCCGCCCGGTTCCGGGTGGCCCGCGCCGTGGCTCGAGATCGAGCTGACGGAAAGCGCCGCCATGGAGGATATCGACCGCACCGTGGTCCAGCTCCAGCAATTGCGCGCCCACGACGTGCAGGTGGCCATCGATGATTTCGGCACCGGCCATTCCTCGCTGGGATATCTGGCGCAGCTGCCGGTTTCGGCGCTGAAGATCGACCGCTCCTTCGTCTCCGGCATGACGCCCCGGCGCGATACCATGATGATCGTGGATGCCATCATCTCGCTCGCCCATTCGCTCGGGCTGAAGGTGATCGCCGAAGGGGTGGAGACCCGCCAGCAGATGGATCTGCTAAGCAAGCTGCGCTGCGACGAGATCCAGGGCTATCTGTTCAGCCGGCCGCTGGATGCCAAGAGCCTGACAAATTTCCTCGCCGACTACCGGCGATAGCGGGAAACCGTCTCAGGGCGAGCCCGGCGGGGCACTCATTCCCCGGCGAGCAGGTCCGCCAGCGCCAGGGCGACGACGTGGGTCGCGCGCTCCAGATCGGCCAGCGAGAGCTTCTCATCGGCCCGGTGGCCGTTCGCCTCCAGGATCGTGCGCGGCCCCGCGCCGTAGAGCACGGTGGGAATGCCCGCCGCCGAATAGAGCCGCGCGTCGGTGTAGATCGGCACGCCCTTCGTGCCCACCGGCTGGTCGATCACCCCCAGCGCCGCGCGCTGGATCGCCGCCACCAGGCGGTCCTGGCCCGGCATGGGCACGAAGGGTTCCGCCAGCAGAAGGCGGCGGAACCGGCAGGAGATGCCGGGGAAGGCGGCGGCTTCCCGTTCGATCAGCGCCCTGAGGTCCGCTTCGGCCGCCGCCGCGTCCTCCTGCGGGGTGATGCGGCGGTCGATGCGCAGGGTGACCTTGTCCGGCACCACATTGGTGTTGATGCCGCCAGAAATCAGCCCCACCGTCAGCCCCGGGGCGCCGATGCCCGGAAGGGGCGAGACCTGTGCGCGCAATTGGTGCCGCAGGCGATAGAGCGCGGCCAGCACGCCGGTCGCCGCCTCCAGCGCGTCGACGCCGGTTTCCGGCATGGCGGCATGGGCCGAGCGGCCGACGATCTCCGCCTCCAGGTGCAGGCAGCCGTTGTGGGCGGTGACGATGTCATAGGAAAAACCCGCCGAGAGCGCGTAATCCGGCTTGGAAATGCCTTGCGCCAGCAGCCAGCCGGGGCCGAGCAGGCCGCCCATTTCCTCGTCATAGGTGAAGTGCAGCTCCACCGTGCCGGAAAAGCGCGCGCCGGCCCGCGCGGCATCGCGCAACGCAAGCAGGGCGAAGGCATAGGTGGCGAAATCCGACTTGGAGACCGCCACCCCGCGCCCATACATGAAGCCGTCGGCAATCTCCGCGCCATAGGGATCGAACGTCCAGCAGAGACCCGGCGGCACCACGTCGCCATGGGCGTTGAGGGCGATGGTCGGCCCCTCGCCGAACCGCTCGCGCACCACGAGATTGGTGATGCTCACCATGCCGCCGTCCTGCACCGCCTGCTGCGGCACCGCATGGCGCTCGACGGCGAAGCCCAGATCCTCCAGCAGCCGCGCGGCCACCGCCGCATGGGGCGCGCAATCGCCCGGCGGATTGTCGGACGGCATGCGCACCAGCTCGGCCAGGAATTGGATCTCGGCTTCCTTTCGGGCGGCGAGGCTTTCGGCGATTGCGGTCTTGAAATCTTCGGTCATGACGCCCTTGGGGTGAAGTGTTCCATGGCATGCAGCAGCACCTTGGCGCCGGCGGCGACGTCGCGCGCCTCCACATGCTCGCTCGGATGATGGCTGACGCCGCCGCGGCAGCGCACGAACAGCATGGCGATGTCGGTGATGTCGATCATCGCCATGCCGTCATGCCCCGCCCCGCTCGGGAGCGCATGCACGCGATAGCCCGACGCCGCGATGGCATCTGCGAGCTGCGCGCACAGCCAGGGGGCGCACAGCGCCGTTGAATTGTCGTGGGTCTTGGTGATGCGCGCCTTCAGCTGGCGGCGCGCACCGATCTCGTCGATGGCCTCCACCACAGCGGAGACGGTGGCGCGCCGCTGGGCGTCGGTGGCCGCGCGCAGGTCGATGGTGAAGCGCACGTCGCCGGGAATGACGTTCGTCGCCCCCGGCGCGGCCTGGATCTGGCCCACCGTTCCCACCACGCCCGCGCCGGCGTCGCGGCACAGGGCCTCGATGGCGAGGATGCATTCGGCCGCGCCGGCGAGCGCGTCGCGCCGCAGGCCCATGGGCACGGTGCCCGCATGGCCGGCCATGCCCGTGAGGTCCACCGCGAACCGGCTCGCGCCGCTGATGGCGGTGACGACGCCCACCGGCAAATCCTGCGCCTCCAGCACCGGACCCTGCTCGATATGCAGTTCCAGATAGGCGAGAATATCGGCGCGGCGGCGGGCGGCGCGGCGGATGCGGGCGGGATCGAGCCCGAACGCGGCGATGGCGTCGCGCGCCTTCATCCCGGACGCGTCGCGCGTCTCCAGCACGCCCTCGTCGAACGTGCCGGCGACCGCGCGGCTGCCCAGCAGGGTGGAGGAGAAGCGCACGCCCTCCTCGTCCGCGAAGCCGATCACCTCCAGCGCGTAAGGCCGGCGCGTTCCCGCCTGCGCGATGCGCGCAACGCATTCGATCGCGGTGATGAGGCCGAGCGGCCCGTCCCAGCGCCCGGCATCGCGCACGGTGTCGTAATGCGAGCCCACCATCAGGCAGGGCAGGCCCTGCGAGGTGCCTTCATAACGGCCGACCACATTGCCGATCTCGTCCATGCGGGCGGTCATGCCGGCCTCCCGCATCCAGCCGAGGATGAGGTCGGCGGCGCGCCGGTGCTCGGGCGAGAAGCAGACGCGGGTGATGGCGCCGTCATCCTGCGAGATGGCGGCGAGTTCGTCGATCCGCGCGACGATGCGGGTCGCCATGGCTTCGGGCAACGCTTCGGGCAGCGCCTCGCGCGCAGGCTCCATGAGGGCGGCCTCTCGTTTTGTGACCTTGTGCGGACGCATGATCTTCAGTGCGCGCCGGTCACGAATTGCGCGAGTTCGGGCGTCTGCGGATTGGCGAACAGCGCCTTCGGCGCCCCCTCCTCGTGGACGCGGCCCTGGTGCATGAAGATGAGCTTTGTGCCGACGTCGCGGGCAAAGCGCATTTCATGGGTCACCAGGATCAGCGTCATGCCCTCGCTGGCGAGCTGCTCCACCACGCGCAGCACCTCGTTCACCAACTCGGGGTCGAGGGCGGAGGTGATCTCGTCGCACAGCAGGACGGTCGGCTCCATGGCCAGCGCCCGCGCGATGGCGACGCGCTGCTGCTGGCCGCCCGAGAGCTGGCTTGGATAGGCATCGAACTTGCCGGCGAGCCCGACCTTCTCCAGCAAGGCGGCGGCGCGCTCGCGCGCCTCGCCCTTCTGGAGCTTCGCCACCACGGTGGGCGCCAGCATCACGTTCTCGCCCGCAGTGAGATGGGGGAACAGGTTGAACTGCTGGAACACCATGCCGACATGGCGGCGCAGGGTGCGCAGATCGGTCTTGCCCACCGGCATCCCGTCCACCGAGATGGCGCCGGCCTGGAATTCCTCCAGCCCGTTGATGCAGCGCAGGAGCGTGCTCTTGCCGCTGCCCGAGCGGCCGATGATCGCCGCGACATCGCCGCGGTCGATCGCGATGGATACGCCCTTCAAGACTTCGAGCGGACCGAAATTCTTGCGGACATCTTGGATATCAACGAGCGACATTGAGACGAGCCTCCAGGCGCTTGGAACACCAGGACAGAGGGAAGCAGAGGCAGAAGTAGATCAGCGCCACCAGCGAATAGACGAGGAACGGGCGGAAGGTGGCGTTGTTGAGCATGGTTCCGGCCTTGGTCAGTTCGACGAAGCCGATGATGGAGGCGAGCGCCGTGCCCTTGATGACCTGCACCGAGAAGCCGACGGTGGGCGCCACCGCGATGCGCATGGCCTGGGGCAGGATGACGTAGCGCATCTGCTCCAGATAGGTCATTGCGAGCGTGCCGGAGGCCTCCCACTGGCCGCGCGGCACCGATTCCACGCAGCCGCGCCAGATCTCGGAGAGGAACGCACTGGTCCAGAAGGTCAGCGCCAGCCAGGCGGCAACCCAGGGGCTGACCTCGACGCCGAACAAGGCGATGCCGAAGAACAGCAGGAAGAGTTGCATCAAGAGCGGCGTGCCCTGGAAGAATTCGATGTACCCCGCCGTGAGCAGGCGCAGCACTTCGTGCTTGGAGACGCGGCCGAACAGGACCAGCAGTCCCACCAGGCCGCCGCTGACGAAGGCGATGAGCGACAGGAGAATGGTCCAGCGCGTCGCCAGCAGCAGGTTTTCAAGGATGATCGCGAAGGAGAATTCGATCATGGCTCAGGCCTTCGGGAACAGGGCCCGGCCGATGCCACGCAATATCGCGCGCATGGCGATGGCCAGCAGCAAGTAGAGAAGGGCGGCGACGAGATAGACTTCGAAGGCCCGGAAATTCCGCGATTGCACGAAATTCGCCGCATAGGTCAGGTCTTCGGCCGAAATCTGCGACACCACCGCCGACCCCAGCATGACGATGACGATCTGCGAGGACAGCGCCGGATAGACCTTCATGAAGGCCTGTTTCAGCACCACGTAGCGGAACGTCTCCAGGCGGCTCATGGCGAGCGAGGCCGCCGCCTCCAGATGGCCCTTCGGCACCGCCTGGATGCCGGCGCGGATGATTTCGGTGGAATAGGCGCCGAGATTGATCACCATGGCCAGGAATGCGGCTTCTGATTCCGTCATCTTCACGCCGATCGCCGGCAGGCCGAAGAAAACGAAGAAGAGCTGCACGATGAACGGTGTGTTGCGGATCAGCTCCACATAGGCGCCGACCGCATAACCCGCCCATTTCGGCCCGAAGCTCCGGGCCCAGGCGCCCGCCGTTCCCACGGCGAGGCCGGTGACGGTCGAAACGACCGTGAGGATGATGGTGTAGAGCAATCCGCGCGCCAGCACGTCCCAATAGGGCAGCAGGTCGCCGAAGCTCATGTGATAGGTCATGCGACCGGCCCCCCGCTGGCTGTTGAGACTGCGGCGGGGATCAGAACTCGGCCGGCAGCGGCGCCTTCAGCCACTTCTCCGAAAACTTGGCGAGCGTGCCGTCGGCCTTGGCCTTGGCGATGATCTCGTTCACCTTGGCGAGCAGGGCCGGCTCATCCTTGTTCAAGCCCACATAGCAGGGGCTGTTCTTGATGATGAACTTCAGCTCCGGCTTGCGGGCCGGGCTCTTCTCGGCAATCGCGGCGGCGACCGTATTGCCGGTGGCGATCAGGTCCACCTGGCCGGAGATGAAGGCGGAGATGGTGGCGTTATTATCCTCGTAGCGCTTCACGGTCGCCGAGGCGGGGGCGCTCTTGGTCAATTCCTGCTCCTCGATGGAGCCGCGCGTTGCGCCCACGGTCTTGCCGGCGAGATCGTCGAACTTGGCCGAGGTTTCGCCCTTCAGGCCATAGACGCCGGAGAAGAAGGGCGCATAGGCCACCGAGAAATCGATCACCTTCTCGCGCTCGGGATTCTTGCCGAGGCTGGAAATGACCAGGTCCACCTTCTTGGTCTGAAGATAGGCGATGCGGTTCGCGCTGGTCACCGGCACGATCTCGACCTTCACGCCCAGCTGCGCGCCGATGTAATTAGCCATGTCGATATCATAGCCCACGGGCTTGAGATCGAGCCCCGCCGAACCGAAGGGCGCGAAATCCTGCGGCACCGCGATCTTGATGACCTTGGCCTTTTCGATATCGGCCAAAGTGTCCGCGGAAGCGGGGCGCAGGGCGCCCGCCGCGAACACACCCACAAGCGCCGCGACGGCGCACCCGAGACGGAAGCTTTTCACCCGTGTCATCTGGAAGGTCCTGTTTTGCGATTGTTCCCCACCGGGGCTTCGGCCTGAGCGCGCCCAGCCCTGCCCCGGTTGTTGCGGACAGTGTTGCGCCGCAGCAGGCATAGGTCCAATATATCGTTGGGATTAATCGATATGTTTTGAATATGGATCTGCGTCAGCTCCGCTATTTCCTCGCGGTGGCCGAGGAACTGTCCTTCACGCGCGCGGCGGCGCGGCTGAACATTTCCCAGCCGCCGCTCTCCCAGCAGATCGCCCAATTGGAGGCCGAGCTGGACACCAAGCTGTTCACCCGCACCAGCCGGCGGGTGGAGCTGACCGCGGCAGGGAAGGAACTGGAGGCGCAGGCCCGCGCCCTGCTGGAACAGGCGGCGCGCACCCGGCTGCATGTGAAGGCCATCGGCGCCGGGCGCAGCGGCACCATCGCCATCGGTGCCACCGGCACCATCCTGCGCGGCGGGCTTGCCCAATGGCTTTCCGCCTATCGCCGCCACGCCCCGGATGTGCGCACCGTCATCTTCGAGCAGGCCCCCGCGCTCCAGGTGAAGGCGGTGCTGGAGCTGCGCACGGACATCAGCTTCAACCGCTCGGTGGCCGACAGCGCGGAGCTGGCGAGCACGCTGGCGTGGCAGGAAACCATTTCGGTGATCCTGCCGCGCGGCCATCGCCTGGTCGGGCGGCCCCATGTGGGCCTCGCGGAACTGAGCGCGGACGAGCATGTGATGCTGCATCCGGATTCCTCGCACTTCGCCCGCTATCTCCAGCGCTGCTGCGTGGACGCGGGGTTCCTGCCGCGCATCTCCCAGCAGGTGGTGGATTCCCAGTCCATCCCGAGCCTGATCGCGGCGGGGTTCGGGGTGTCGCTGGTGCCGGCCTCCACCGCCGCCTTCACCAGCGACGACGTGGTGTTCGTACCCATCGCCCCGGCCCTGGTGGCGGACGTGTACATGATCTACCGGCGGCGCGAGCAGTCGCCGACCGTGCACGAATTCCTGCGTTGGCGGCAGATGGCGGGCCGCGCCTGAGCGAGCCGGCGGCCCGTGCCGGCGGGGCTCAGACGGGTTCGAGGGCGGCCAGCAGGCGCCGGCCGACTTCCGCCGCGCCGACAAGGCCCGGCGTGGGGTGCACCACCACCCGCACCGGGATGGCGGCGAGGCGGGCCTGATAGGGCGGATGATCCTCGAACGCCGCGCGGAACGGGGATTCGGCGAACAAATGCGCCATCGCCGCCCCGACCCCGCCGGAGATGAACACGCCGCCCCGCGCCAGGGTCAGCAGGGTGAAATCCCCCACCACCCGGCCCAGCAGGCGCAGGAACACGTGGCAGGTCTCGCGCTCGTTGCGCTGGCCCGAGAGCGCGGCGGTGATGATCGAATGGGAGGTCGCCACCTCCCCGCTCAGAATGCGATGCAGCCGCACCAGACCGGCCCCGGACAGCACGTGTTCGACGCTCACCGGCCCGAGATCCTGCACCAGATGGGCGAGCACCCGCGCTTCCTCGGAGGTGACGGCGCCGAACCGCACGTGGCCGCCCTCGCCCGGCAACACCTCGAAGCCGTCGGCGCGCGGTAGCACGAGCGCGGTGCCGAGCCCGGTGCCGGGACCGCAGACCAGCATCGGCGCGCCCTCCACCGCCTTGCCGGTGCCCACGGTCACGAGGTTCTGCGGCCCGAGGCCGACCACGCCATGGGCCAGGGCCGCGAAATCGTTCAGCACGGTCAGCGCGTCCAGCCCCAGCGTGCGGGCAAGCTCCGGGCGGGAGAAATGCCAGGCCCGGTTGGTCAGCTTCACCTCGTCGCCGTCCACCGGGCCCGCCACCGCGAACACCCCGGCCCTCGGGCGTGGGCCGCCGATATTGGCGAGATAGACGCCGAACAGGTCTTCCAGGCTGGCATAGGAATCGTTCGCCTCCACCCGCAAATCGAACAAGGTGCCGTCCCGGCCGGCGCGCGCGATGCGCGTGGAGGTGCCGCCGATATCGGCAAGGAGAAGCGTCGCGGGCATCGGGCATCCATGTCAGGAAGGCATCGGGGCGCTTAGAATTGGGCGGCGTTTCCGGTGTAATCAAGGCAGGATGCCGGAAGGGCGGCGGCCGCGCCGCCCCTCCGGGCCGCGGGATGCGCCCTCAGGCCGGGCGGGGCGCGCCGAGGCGGCGGCGCAGCACGCCCCACAGCGGCAGCAGAAGCACCGCGATCGTGACGAGGCCGAGCCCCGCCGAGATCGGCCGATAGAAGAAGCCCAGCAGGTCGCCGTCGGCCTTGATCATGGAGGTGACGAAGCTCTCCTCCAGCATCTTGCCGAGCACGATGCCGAGCACGCAGGGCGCGATCGGCACCTCGTGCTCCTCCATGAAGAAGCCGAGCACCCCGAAGCCCAGCATCACCACGATGCCATAGACCGAATTGTTCACCGCGAACGCGCCGACCACGCAGAACAGCAGGATCACCGGCATCAGGATGCGGCGCGGCACCTTCAGCAGCGCCGTGCCCGCCTTCAGCGCCGCGAGCCCGAGCGGGATCATGGCGAGGTTGGCGACGATGAAGATGAAGAACACCGCATAGATGGATTCGGGATTGTTCAGGAACAGCGTCGGCCCGGGATTGAGGCCCTTCAGATAGAGCACGCCGATGACGATGGCGGTGATGCTGTCGCCGGGGATGCCGAACACCAGCGCCGGCACCCAGGCGCCGGCGAGCGCGGCGTTGTTGGACGAGGTGCTTTCGATGATGCCTTCCACGTGCCCGGTGCCGAATTTCTCCGGCGTCTTGGAGAATTTCCGGCTCATGGCATAGGAGACCCAGGCCGCGATGTCCGCCCCCGCGCCGGGCAGGATGCCGATGGCGGTGCCGGTGATGTTGCCGCGGATCTGCTGCGGCCAGTATTTGACGAACATGGTGCCCCAGCCGCGCAGCGGATTGCCGAGCGAGGTCTGTTTCACGTCCCAGTCCTTGGCCCCCGAGGCCATGGCGCGGATCACCTCGGACACCGCGAACAGGCCGATCATGGCGGGGATGAAATCCACCCCGCTCATGAGGTCGGTATTGCCGAGGGTGAAGCGCGGGATGCCGGCCGGATTGTCGAGCCCGATGCACGCCACGAACAGGCCGAGGAACAGCGAGATCAGCCCCTTCACCGGCGAGCCCGAGCCGATGAAGATGGCGCAGGTCAGCCCCAGCAGCGCCAGCCAGAAATATTCGAACGAGGAAAAGCCCAGCGCCACCTCCGCCAGCAGCGGCGCCGAGACGATCAGCACCGCCGTGCCGAACAGCCCGCCCAGCGCCGAGAACAGCACATTGGCGCCGAGCGCCACCTCGGCCTGCCCCTTGCGGGTCATGGCATAGCATTCGTCGGTATAGGCGGCGGAAGCCGGCGTGCCGGGCATGCGCATCAGCGTACTCGGAATGTCGCCGGCGAAGATCGCCATGGCCGAGCAGGAGATCATGGCGCCCACCGCCGAGATCGGATCCATGAAGAAGGTGATGGGCACCAGCAGCGCGATCGCCATTGTGGCGGTGAGGCCGGGAATCGCCCCCACCACCAGACCGAAGGCCGCCGCGATGAAAATGGTCAGGATGACGTGCCAATGCAGCACGAGGCCGATGCCGGCTTCGATGGCGCCCATCACAGCATGCCCTCGATGAGGCCGCGCGGCAGCGGAACGCGCAGGCCGTGGGCGAAGGAATAATAGACGCACAGCGTCGCGATCAGCGCCACCGGCACGGCCGCGAGCGGTCGCACCTTCAGCATCAGGAACAGCACCATCAGCATCGCCGTGGAGGCGATGATGAAGCCGGTCAGCGGCGCCAGCACCATGTAGAGCGCCACCGCCGCCAGCGTGCCGGCGGCGCGCAGCAGAGCGGGCATCTCCCGTGCCCAGCCGAGCATGAGCGCGGGCCCCGCGCCGGCCCGCAGGCTCTGCACCGCCAGCACGAGGCCGCACAGGAACAGGCCGGCGGATATGGCGAGCGGAAACACGTCCGCCCCGTACTTCTGGCCCGGAATGGGCGGCAGCGTGGAGGCGGCGGCGGCCAGCGCCGCGGCCCCGATCATCACGGCGATGGCGAGGATCAAATCATTGACGCGCATGGTGCAGTCCTTAGGTGCACAGGAAACAAAGAAAGAAAGCTCCGATCCCGGAAGCCCGCCCCCCGGCGCGGAAGAGACGACCCCTCTCTGCGACGGGGAGAAGGCCGGGGCGAGGGAGGCCGCGCCTTCCGGCAGCACCGGCGCCCCTCACCCGTCCGCTGCCCGGCCGACCTCTCCCCCACGGGGAGAGATGCGTCCCGCTTCCCGCATGACGAGAAGGAGAGCCCTCCGGTGCCGCCTCTCCCCGGCGGGGAGAGGCCGGGGTGAGGAGGCTATTTCGAGAGCCCCACTTCCTTCATCACCGCGCCCAGGGCGGCGTCGCTCTGCGCCATGAAGGCCCCGAACGCGGCGCCTTCCGCCCACCGCCCGCCGAACCCGCGATTGGTGAGGAATTCCTGGTATTCCTTGCTCTCGTAGGCTTTCTTCACCGAGGCGGCGAGCCGGTCGGTGACCTCCTTGGGCAGGCCCTTCGGCCCGGCGATGCCGCGCCACGCGCCGATGGTCCAGTCGCTGCCGGTGGCTTCCTTGAGGGTCGGGATATCGGGCATCAGCTTGGAGCGCTCCTTGCCCATGATGGCGAGGCTCTTCACGCGCCCGGCCTCGATCAGCGCGCGCGCCTCGGGCAGCGAGCAGGTGACGATCTGCACGCCGCCGGCCATCAGGTCCTGCAATCCGGGAGCGGCGCCCGCGCTCGGCACCCAGGGCACGCTCGCCGGGTCCACCTTCAGCGAGGACAGCATGCCGGCCACCGCCAGGTGCCAGATGCCGCCCTGCCCGGTGCCGGAGGCCTTGAACTTGCCGGGGTTCTTCTTGATGTCGTCGATCACCTCCTGCGCGGTCTTGTAGGGCGCGTCGGCGCGCACCTGGAGGCCGGCGGCATCTTCGTTCACGAGGCCGATGGGGGTGTAGGAGGAGGGGTCGAGCTTGGTGAGGCCGGCCCAGTGCATCATGGCGATTTCCACCGTCAGCAGGCCGATGGTGTAGCCGTCCGGCGCCGCGTCCGCGATCGCCTGGTGGCCCACCACGCCCTGGCCGCCGGTGCGGTTCACCACGGCCACCGGCTGGCCGAGATCGCGCTCCATCAGCGAACCGATGATCCGCGCCACCGCATCCGTGCCGCCGCCCGCGCCCCAGGGCACGATCAGCGTGATGGGCCGTTCGGGATAGGCCGCCTTCGCAGCGCCCAGCGGCAGCAAGGCGGACATGGCGAGGCTGAGCCCGGCGACGAGCAATCGTTTCATGCGTTCCTCCCGTTGCGAGGCCCCGGCGGCCCCTTTTGCCTCCTCCCCCGGCCTTGATTGGCGTGGCCTTTGGGTGGAGCGGCAAATCGTTTTAATCGTTTGAAACAACTTAGGTGACCCTTGGTCAGCGGTCAACGGAGCATGCGGCGCGGTGGCGCATGTGGCGTTCCGGCAACCCCTGCCCTAAGGTTATTCGCGGTCTGCGCCGCCGCGGGGGGTGGCGGCAGCGCCCGGACCACGTACATATAGGGGTATGAAGGTGCATATCGGCCGATTGCCCGGGCGGGGTGGGGCATTGGCCGACGAGGCGGGTTTCGGAATGCGGCCGGTTAGGATATCCATCTGAACCGAGGATCGGTCGTGTCCCAGGGGTGGGGTCGCTTGGCGTCCTTGGGGATGGCGAGGGGCCTCAAGCGGCGGCAACAGAGGCGGTGGCGGCTTGTCCGCGCGGCCGGAGGCATGGCGAAGCGCAGTGCTCGACATTTACACGATCATCTTCCTGGCCCTCGCGGTCTTCATCTTCTTCCGCCTGCGCGCCGTGCTCGGCCAGCGCACCGGCAAGGAGCGGCCGCCCTATGACCCCTATTCGCGCGATGCCACGCGCCCGCCACCGGCGCCCGCCGACAATGTGGTGACCTTGCCGGAGCGCACGGGAGACCTGCCCGCCCGCGCGCCGGTGAACGACGACATCCCGCCCGGCGGCTTCCGCTGGCAGGGCGTGACGACCGAAAGGTCGCCGGTCGCCCAGGCGCTCGACCAGATCGTCGCCATCGAGCCGGATTTCGACGCCAAGCAATTCCTCGCCGGTGCCAAGGGCGCCTATGAATTGATCGTGCTCGCATTCGCCAACGGCGACCGCCGCCAGCTCAAGGACCTGCTGGCCAAGGACGTCTATGACGGCTTCATCGCCGCCATCGCCGACCGCGAAAGCCGGGGCGAGACCATGGAATCGCGCTTCGTCTCCATCGAAACCGCCGATCTGCTGGACGCCAACGTGCGCGGCCGCACGGCCCAGGTCACGGTGCGCTTCGTCTCCAAGCTGATTTCCGTGACCCGCGCCAAGGACGGATCGGTGGCGGACGGCAGCCCCGACAGCGTCTCGGACGTGACCGACGTGTGGACCTTCGCGCGCGACCTCGGCACCCGCGACCCCAATTGGAAGCTGGTCGCCACCGAAGCGGCGCAGTAAGGCCCACCCATGGCGCCCGCGCGCCCCTCGCCCGCCGCCGCGCCGCGCCGCGCACCCGCTCGCCCGGGGGCGGCGGCGCCGGGCCGCTCGGACATGCGGGCGCGCGAAACCCGAAGGGACGGCCCCCCTCGGCAGGACATCGCCGCGGGCGCGCTCCGTCCCAGAAGGCGCGCCATGCTTGCCGGGATGCCCCTGCTCGCCGGTTTTTTGCTTGCGGCCCTGCTCGGAACCGCGCCCGTGGCGGCGAGCGGCGGCACCGGCCCGTCCGCCCTCCTCGCGCCCGTTGCCCGTCCGCAGATCGCCGGCGCGCGGCTGGAGAGCGCGGCCTATGCCGCCTTGCCCGGCTGGGCGCAGGACGACCAGGGCGCCGCCTTCTCCACCTTCCTCGCCAGCTGCGGCGCCTTGCGCGCCCGCCCCGCGGAAGTCGGCCCGCCGGACAATCCCGCGCTGGTGCCGGGGCTGCGCGTCGCCTGCGAGAATGCCCGCCGCCTGGTGCGCACGCTCGCGCCCGAGACCGCATCGGCGGCCGTGGCGCGGCTGTTCTTCGAGGCCAATTTCCGCCCCTATAGGATCGTGCCGGACAAGAACCCGCCCGGCTTCCTCACCGGCTATTACGAGCCCGAGCTGGACGGCTCGCTCACCCCGACGGGCGCATTCCCGGTGCCGGTCTACGCCCGGCCGGGGGATCTCATCCCCACGGGCCCGGCGGGCAGCAACAAGGGCGGCGCGGTGCGCAGCGCCGGCGACAGGTTCGTGCCCTATTACGACCGCGCGCAGATCGAGGACGGCGCGCTCGCCGGGCGCGGGCTGGAAATCGCCTATATCGCCCATCCGGTGGACCTGTTCTTCATGCAGATCCAGGGCTCGGCCCGCATCCGCCTGCCGGACGGCAAGGCCCTCCGGCTCAATTACGACGGTCACAACGGCTATCCCTACACGCCCGTGGGCCGCCTGCTGATCCAGCGCGGGCTGGTCGCGCGCGAGGCCATGTCCATGGCCGCCATCCGCAGCTTTATCGAGCAGAACCCGCAGGCGGGCGCGGAGCTCATGCGGGAGAACCGCTCGTTCGTCTTCTTCCGGGCGGTGCCGCTCGCCGCCGACGCGGGGGCGCTCGGCGCCCAGGGCGTGCCGCTGACCGCCGGCCGCTCCATCGCCATCGACCGCGCGCTGCATGCCTATGGCACGCCGGTCTTCATCGACGCCGCGCTTCCCCTCGCGACCGCCGGCAGCGCCGATCCCTTCCGCCGGCTGATGATCGCGCAGGACACCGGCTCCGCCATCGTCGGGCCGGCGCGGGCGGATCTGTTCTTCGGCGCGGGCGACGCGGCGGCGGCAATGGCCGGGCGCATCCGCCATCCCGGCACCTTCACCGTGCTGGTGCCGCGCCTGGAGCCGACGCAGGCGAAAGCGCCATGAGCCGGCGGGGCCGCAGGCGGCTGCTGAACGAGGAGGAACGCGCCCTGTGGCAGCATGTGGTGCGCTCGGTCGCCCCGCTGCGCGCCGCCCCCCGTCCGCTTGCGCCGCCGCCCGCCGCGATCGGCGCCCCGCTGCCACCGGAGCCGGAGATCCCCGCCGCCGAACCGGCGGCGCCCGGTCCCAAGGCACCGGTTGCGAAGAAGCGCATCCTCAAGCCCACCGGCAGCGCCGCCGCGCGCCGCGCGCTGGAGGCCCCCGCCCCGCCGCCGCTGTCGGTGCTGGAACCCAAGGTGCGGCGCCGCCTGACGCGGGGCGGCGAGGTGGATGCCCGGCTCGACCTGCACGGCCTCACCCAGGCGGCCGCCCATCGCCAGCTGCTGCTGTTCGTCGCGCAGGCGCAGGCCGCCGGCCACGCCTTGGTGCTGGTGATCACCGGCAAGGGGGACCCGGAAACCGTGTTCATGACCGGCACGCCCGAACGCGGCGTGCTGCGCCGGGCGGTGCCGCAATGGCTCTCCGACGCCGCCATGCGGCCTTATGTGGTGGGTTTCGAGAGTGCCGCGCGGCGCCATGGTGGGGACGGCGCGCTCTATATCCGCATCCGCCGGCGGCGCGGCGCGCGCGAGCCGCTGGCGTGAGCGCGCCCGCATGACCCCGTTCGGGCGCCGGGTGCGCGAATTGCGCGCCCGCAAGGGCGTGACCCTCAGCGAGATGGCCCATGCCGTGGGCGTGACGCCGACCTATCTCTCGGCGCTGGAGAACGGCAAGCGCGGACGCCCCACCTGGCCGCTGGTGCAGCGGGTGATCGCCTATTTCAACGTGATCTGGGACGAGGCGGAGGACCTCCAGCGGCTCGCCGAGGTCTCCCACCCCCGCGTCACCGTGGACACCGCCGGCCTGACGCCGGAGGCGACCGAACTCGCCAATCTGCTGGCCAAGGAAATCGCCGTGCTGCCGCCGGAGGCGGTGGCGGAACTGCTGGGGCGTCTGAAAATCCTGCGCCGTCGCGCGTAACCGCTTCCCTCGCGTCCGGGTTTTGCGCGCCAAGCATCCAGCCTGTAGTCATTCCAAGTTTGCGCGCTCAACTTGCGGGATATCTCACCCTCGGTTATGGCTGATGCGGGGTGGCCCGGCGATTTCTGCCCGGCGACGCGGGAGCATTTGCTGTGATACGCGCCAAGACTTTCATCTTTGCCTTGGGATGTGCGGCTCTGTCCGCAATTACTGTTGCGAAAGCGGATCCCGCGCCGACGCCCAATGTTAAGGACGTTCTCTTCACTTACGCCAATCTGGCCGAGGCCATGTATGGCGACAGCCTGATCGCGGCGAAGACCTTGCAGGGCGCGGTGAACGCCTTCCTCGCCGCCCCCACCGACGCCACCCTCGCCAAGGCCCGCGACGCCTGGAAGGCCGCGCGCGTGCCCTACCAGCAGACCGAGGGCTTCCGCTTCGGCAATGCGGTGGTGGATGCCTGGGAGGGCAAGGTGAACGCCTGGCCGCTCGACGAGGGCCTGATCGATTATGTGGCGCCCTCCTATGGCGACACCTCCGACGAGAACCCGCTCTACAAGGCGAACATCATCGCCAACAAGCAGATCCGGGTCGGCAAGAAGATGGTGGACACCTCGACCATCACGCCCAAGCTGATCGCCTCGCTGGCCGAGGCGGCGGGCGTGGAAGCCAATGTCACCACCGGCTATCACGCCATCGAATTCCTGCTGTGGGGCCAGGATCTCAACGGCACCAAGGCCGGCGCCGGAAACCGCCCCGCCAGCGACTACGACCTGAAGAATTGCACCAACGCCAATTGCGACCGCCGCGCCGCCTATCTGAAGGCCGCCACCGACCTGCTGGTGAGCGACCTCCAGGAGATCGTCACGCAATGGGGGCCCAAGGGCAAGGCGCGCGCCTTCGTGCTGACCAAGTCCGACAAGGCCGGGCTCGGCATCATCCTCACCGGCCTCGGCTCGCTCTCCTATGGCGAACTGGCGGGCGAGCGGATGAAGCTCGGCCTGATCCTGCACGACCCCGAGGAGGAGCATGACTGCTTCTCCGACAACACCCACAATTCCCATTATTACGACGAAGTCGGCATCACCGGCATCTATACCGGCCGCTATACCCGCCTCGACGGCAGCGTGGTGCAGGGCCCCTCGGTGGCCGATCTCGTGGCCGCCAAGGACCCGAAGGTCGCCGCCACGGTGAAGGAGCGCATGGACGCCGCGCTCGCCGCCCTGAAGGACATCAAGGACACCGCCGATAGCGGCAAGGAAGCTTATGACCAGATGATCGGCGAGGGGAATACCGAAGGCAACGCCCGCGTCCAGCGCGGCATCGACGCCCTGGTGGCCCAGACCCGCGCGCTGGAGCAGGCGGTCGCCGCCCTCGGGGTGAAGATCAAGGTGGAGGGCTCCAAGAGCCTCGACGATCCCTCGAAGGTGAAGACGCACTGAGCGAGATGGTCACGCGGCGCACCCTTCTGACCGGCCTCGCGGCAGGAGCCCTCAGCGGGTTCCTGCCGCAGCGCCTTGGGCAGGCCGCCGCGGCCACCGACCCGCGCGCGCCCATCCAGCCGCTCGCGCTGACGCCGCGCATCAGCCCGCGCACCCTGCTCGGTCCGGGCACGCAGGCGCAGGATCTCTATCTTTTCAACGACACGATCTTCCCGGTGGTGCGCGCCCGGCGCGGCACGCGGCTGAAGGTCGCCGTGGACAATCGCCTGCCGGTGGGCACCACCGTGCATTGGCACGGCATCCGCCTGCCCAATGCCCAGGACGGCGTGCCGGGGCTGACGCAGGAGCTGATCCCCGCGAACGGCGGACAATTCACCTATGAGGTGCCATTGCCGGACGCCGGCACCTATTTCTTCCACCCCCATTGCGACGAGACCGGCCAGGTGGGACGCGGGCTCGCCGGAGTGCTGATCGTGGAGGAGGAGGAGAAGCTTCCCTTCCAGGCCGAGCATATCCTGGTCATCAAGGATTGGCGGCTGGCGCCGGACGGCGCCTTCCTGCCCTTCCTCACGGAGGAGGGCGCCTCGAAGGCCGGCACCTTCGGCACCGTGCGCGGCGTCAACGGGGTCGGGCCGGCGCGGCTGTCCGCGCCCGCCCATGCGGACCTGCGCCTGCGCATCCTCAACCTGGATTCCACCCGCACCGTTCAGGTCGGCACCGGCGAGGCCGAGGGCTATATCATCGCCTATGACGGCCATGCCGTCCCGCCAGCGGATTTCGACACCTGCGACCTCGGCTCCTCCCAGCGGCTGGACCTGCATGTGCGCATGCCCGCCGAGGGGCAGAACGTCTCGATCTATGATTACCGCACCGGCGGCGAACCCTTCCTGCTGGCGCGGATCGAGGCCACCGCCTCGTCGTTCCGCAAGCGCCCGTTCAAGCCCATCGCCCTGCCGGCGCCGAACGTGCCGAAGCCGGACCTGCGCAAGGCCGAGCGGCTCTCGCTCAGCCTCCAGCAGGCCACCGACGATGCCGCGAAAGTGCTCGACGGCCTGCCGCCGGGCGATCCGCTCGCCAAGGCGCTGGTGGATCAATATTGCACCGGGCCGCGCACCTTCTGGGCCATCAACCAGAATTCCTGGCCCACCGGCGGCACCAGGCCCATGCCGGCGCCGCTGGCGCGGCTGGTGGCGGGGCGCTCCTATGTCATCAGCCTCACCAATCCCACCCAACACCTGCATCCGGTGCACCTGCACGGGCATGTGTTCGACGTGATCTCCGCCAGCAAGTCCAAGCGGCCGCGCCATTACGCCGACACCGTGCTGCTCCAGGTGCGCGAAACGGCGGAAATCGCCTTCGTCGCGGCGCCGGGAAACTGGGTGCTCCATTGCCACATCCTCGACCATATGGAGACGGGGATGATGGGCTATGTGAGCATCGCCTGATGGGCCGGGCGCGGGCGCGGCTCCTCTTCGCGGCCGCGCTCTGCCTGCTCGGCGCCGGCACCGGCCTTGCCGACGGGCTCGACATCGCGGTGGGAAAAGCCGTGTTCGACCGGCCCTGGGTGCCGGCGCCTTCCTCGACGCACGGCAATGACGGGCTCGGCCCGCTGTTCGACGCCCGCTCGTGCAACGCCTGCCATCCCAAGGACGGGCGCGGCACCGCGCGTCTCGGCGCCGACGGCGCGCCGCTCGGCCACGGGCTGGTGGTGGCGCTTGCCCGGCCGGGCGGGGCGCCCGACCCGGTCTATGGCGCCCGCCTCCAGACCGAAGCGGTGCAGGGGCTCGATGCCGAGGCGATCGTGCGCGTCCGCGAAAGCCGCGATGGCGCCGGCCGCACCGTTCGCACGCCGGTGCTGAGCGCGCTCGCCTATGGCCCGCTCGCCGCCGACACGGTGCCGCGCCTGCGCCTCGCGCCGGACCTGCGCGGACGCGGGCTGCTGGAGCGGGTACCGCAGGCCGCCATCCTGGCGCTGGAGGACCCGCAGGATCGCGACGGCGATGGCGTGCGCGGCCGTGCCCATCGCGTCATCGGCGCGGACGGGCGGGAAAGCCTGGGCCGGTTCGGCTGGAAGGCGGCCCAGCCGACCCTTTCCGGCCAGATCGCCGAGGCGTTCCATCTGGATCTCGGCCTCTCCACGCCTTTGCTGCTTGAGCCGTGGGGCGATTGCACGCCGGCCCAGACGCTCTGCCGCGCCGCGCCCCATGGCGTGACGCACGAGGGCGAGAGCGAGATTTCGCCCGCTTTGTTCAACGCCCTCGTCGCCTATGTGGCGGATCTTCCGGTGCCCGGCGCGCGCGCCGACCTCGCCGGCGCCCGCCTGTTCGCGGAAACCGGCTGCGCAGCCTGCCATCGCCCCACCTTGCCGCTGGAGGGCGGCGGCACGGCGGCCCTGTTCACCGACGTGCTGCTCCACGATCTCGGCCCCGGCCTCGACGACGGCCTCGACACGCCCGGCGCCGCCGGCCGCAACTGGCGCACCGCGCCGCTGGCCGGCCTCTCGCAGGCGCTGGCGCGCGGCACCGGCCTGCTGCACGACGGGCGCGCGAGCGATGTGAACGCCGCGCTCGCCTGGCATGGCGGGGAGGCCGCAAGCGCCCTCGCGCGCTATGGCAAGCTTCCGGCCCGCGACCGCGATGCGCTGATCCGTTATGTTTCCGGTCTCTAGAGCCCGCCGCGCCGGGACAGACCCTCGCCCGCACGATTTTTGCTCCGCCGATTCCTCGCCCGAAGGTGCGCCGATGCCCCGAATTCTCCCCCCGTCCCGCCTTCGCGCGATTGTATCCGGCGCGCTCGTGTCCGGCATGGTCGTGTCCGGCATCGTCCTGTTTGGCGCCACCCTCGCAAGCCAGCCCGCCCGCGCGGCACCCAATGCGGTGCCGGTGATCGAAACCTGGCTGCTGCCGCGCTATGACGCGCTCGCCGCCTCAACCGCCCGGCAGGACGAGGATTGGCGCGCCTTCTGCGCCAAGCCCACGGCGGAGGGCGTCGCCACACTCACGAGCGATTTCCGCGCTGTCGGCGATGCCTGGGCGCAGGTGAGCTTCGTCACCTTCGGCCCGGTGATCCTGGCGCTGCGGGCGGACCGCTTCAACCTGTTCCCGGACAAGCGCAACGCGGTCTCCCGCTCGATTCCCGAACTGCTGGCCGACCCCGACGACAGCCGCCTCCAGGCGGACCGCTTCCCGCGCCTCTCCGCCGCCGTGCAGGGCCTGCCGGCGCTGGAGCGCGTGCTGTTCGAGCCCAATGCGGCGCAGGATCTGGTGAGCGGGCCGCAGGCCGCCCGGCGCTGCCAGTTGGGCGCGGCCATCGCGCTCAATCTCGCCACCATCGCGAAGGAGATCCGCGCCGGCTGGGGCTCCGAGACCTCCGGTCTGCTGGCGGAGGTGAAGAGCGGCACCGGCGACAAGGTGTTCCTGCCCGATCCCGCCCAGGTGCCGAGCCTGATCCTCACCGATCTCGCCGGCGCCTATCAGCGCGTGGTGGACCAGGGGCTCATCGGCGTGCTCGGCAAATCGTTGGAAGAGGCCAAGCCCCAGGCGGGCGAGGGGCGCCGCTCCGGCCGCGAGGCCGCCATTCTCCAGCAGATGGTGAAGAGCGCCAATGCGCTCGGCGCCCTGCTCGCCGCCGACCTTCAGGACCCCGCCAAGGGGCAGGTGCTCGCCCGCTTCGCCGCGGCGCAGAAGGCGGTGGATGCCCTGCCCGCCGATCTCGGCGCCGCCGCTGCCGATCCCAAGCGGCGCAAGCTGCTGGAAACCGCCGTCAGCGAGGTGAAGGCGGCCCAGAAGGCGGTGGTGACCCCCCTCGCCTCCACGCTCGGCGTGCCGCTCGGCTTCAATGCGCTGGACGGGGACTGAGCCATGATCTCCCGCCGCACCCTGCTGCGGGGCGCCGCTGCCCTCGCCGCCGCTTCCCGCCTGGATCTGGCCCGCGCGCACGAAATGTCCCACGCGCAGGACACGCTGATCCAGGGATGGCTCGCGACCGGGCAGGTGGAGGGCGGCTTCGCGCCGCTTGCCCTCGACGGCGCGTTCGAGGCCGATCCGCTCGCGCTCAGCCCCACCCGTCTGCATGCCATCGAGCCTGCCGCCCACGGGCCATTGGCGGTGGCGGTGGGCCGGCGGCCGGGCAAGGTGGCGCTGGTGCTGGATCGCGCGGCCGGCAAGGAAGTGGCGCGCTTCGCCCCCGGCGGGGACCGCGTGTTCTCCGGCCACGGCCGCTTCACACCCGACGCGACCGGCTTCCTCACGGTGGAAATCGACCCCGCGAGCGACCAGGGCACGCTCGCCCTGCGCAGCATCGCGGGGCAGTTCGAGATCGTCGCCGAATGGCCCACCCGCGGCCCCGGCCCGCACGACATGCTGCACATGGGCGACAGCCTGATCATCGCCAATGGCGGCGTCGAGCCGGGCACGCCGGCCGCCGTCGGCTGCGAGGAGACCGGCGCCAATCTCGCCGTCCTCGGCAAGGACGGCAGCACGCGGGCGGTATTCGCCCCCGGCGGCGATCTCGCCTCGCTCTCGCTGCGCCACCTCGCGCGGGACGGGGCGGGCGCGGTGGTGGCGGCGCAGGAAATCTCCCTCGTGCCCTCCAGCAAGCCGCTCCTCTTCGCCATCGATGAAGCGCGCGGCCTCACCGCCTATGAGGCGCCGGACGAGGCCTGGATGGGCCTGCGCGGCTATATCGGCTCGGTGGCGCTCGACGCCTCGGGGCGGATCGTGGCGGCGGCATGCCCGCGCGGCGGGCGGGTGGCGTTCTTCGAGCGCACGGGGCGCTATCTCGGCTTCGTGCCGTTTGCGGACGGCTGCGGCCTTGCTCCCACGGCCGAAGCCGGGCGGTTTCTGGCCACCAGCGGCTATGGCGAGGTGATCCTGGTCGCGGTGGAGGATCGCGAACCGCGCATCCTCGCTCGCCACACCGGCGGCCCGCGCTTCGACAATCACGTCTCGCGCATCGCGTGAGGACGCGCGGAACCGCGCCGCCGGCTGGGGGGTTTCCTTAAGAAGATATCCGCGAGGAGACACCCATGGACACGCGCCAGATGCCCGTCGAAGAAACCACGTCGCTGATCTCCACCAGCAAGGTCAGCGGCACCGACGTCTATAATACCGAAGGCGAGCACATCGGCTTCATCAGCGATGTGATGCTCGACAAGCGCTCGGGCCGGGTGGCCTATGCGGTGCTCACCTTCGGTGCCGTGCTGGGCCTGGGCGGCGACCATCAGCCCCTGCCCTGGGCCGCGTTGAAATACGACACCCGGCAACGCGGCTATGTGACCGGCGTGACCATCGACCAGTTGCGCGACGCCCCGCCCTGGCCCGACGCGCAGGAGTTCGACGACCGCCGCGCCGCCGAACAGCGGCTGCATGGGCATTACGGCCTGCAAGGCTATTGGATCGGCTGATCCACGTTCTTTGCGCACGCAATACAGAACCCGGCGTCTCGACGCCGGGTTTTTCTTGTTGTGACTTGCAGCAGGCGCGCAAGCCGCAGCGGAACATTGGCGGGCGCAGGACGTTTCATAAAGGAGAAATGTCTTCAAGGAGAATGTCATGGACATTCGCGATGAAACCACCTCCCTGATCGCCGGCGACAAGGTGTCCGGCACGGCGGTCTACAATCCGGCGGGTGAACATCTGGGCACGATTCACGATCTCATGCTCGACAAGCGCTCCGGCAAGGTGGCCTATGCGGTGATGTCGTTCGGCGGATTCCTAGGCATCGGCGAGAAATACCACCCGCTGCCCTGGTCCACGCTGGATTACGACCCGGCGCAGGGCGGCTATGTGGTGAATCTCAGCCGCACACAGCTGGAGGGTGCGCCCGCCTATGGCGTCGAGGACCAGCCGACCTGGGACCGCGATTATGAAACCCGCGTGCACGATTATTATCGCGCGCCCTATTATTGGGGGATGTGAACCATGCGCCCCCGCCCCGTGCAGCCGCCCGCCGGCCGCCTCGCCTTCTCCCATCCCCGCTTTCGTCACGCGCCCCCGGCGCATGCCGGCTGGTGGGTGGTCTCCGCCGAGGGCGCGCCGCTGGAAGGCCCGTTCCTGAACCGGGCGCAGGCGGTGCGCCACATCGCCGCCGCCGAGCGCGCGGCCTGCCGGTCCCGGCCCGAGGGCTGGGGGCTCTGAGCGGTCCGTGCCGCGCCATCTGAACGAGACGTGAGCGCGGAGCGCGGCGCTCACGCTGGCCAGGACCGACAGCCGTGCTAAGCTCCCTTCTTTGGGGCTGGTGTTCGGAGGTCGCGTGAGCGGGACACCGGAAGTGAAGAAGCCGCGCGGACCCGCGCGACCCGAGGCGGACGGCAACGCGACGGCGTTTCTTGATCGCGCGGTGATGCGCGCCCGCAGGGTGCTGGCGTGGGAGCGGGCATGGCCCGTGCTCGCCACCGCCCTGGTGGTCGTCGCCGCCTTTCTCGCCGTCTCCTGGGCCGGCCTGTGGATGGCGCTGCCGCCGCTCGGCCGCTTGGCGGGCTTCGGCCTGTTCGCCCTTGCCTTCCTGGCCAGCCTTTATCCTCTGATCCGCATGCGCTGGCCGCGCCGGGAGGAGGCGCTCGCCCGCCTCGACCGCGAAAGCCATCTCGCCCATCGCCCGGCGACCGCCATCTCCGACGCCCTGGCGACCCGCGCCGACGATCCCATCAGCGCCGCCCTGTGGCGCGCCCATGTGGCGAAGACGCTGGCGGCAGCGCGCAATCTCAAGGCCGGCCTGCCGGCGCCGGGGCTCGCCGCCCGCGACCCCCGCGCCTTCCGTGCCCTCGCCGTGCTGGCCCTGTTCGCCACCTTCTTCCTGGCCGGCGGCGAGCGCTGGAGCCGCATCGAGAGCGCGTTCGACTGGTCCGGCGCGGTCATCCGCACCCCCTATCGCCTGGACGCCTGGGTGGACCCGCCCGCCTATACCGGCCGCCCGCCCGTGGTGCTGCCGGGCCTGCGCTCGGACGATCCCACCACCTTGCAGGCCATGGCCCTGTCGGTGCCCGCCGGCAGTGTTCTGGTGGTGCGCGCCGTGGGGCTGGATGCCTCCGCGCTCAAGACCGAGGGCGGCATCGCCGAACTGAAACCGCAGGAGGAGACCGCCCAGAACCCGCCGGCGCCCGCCGCCCCGGCGCCGGAACGGCGGTTCGAGATCAGCCAGGCGGGCACCGTCTCCCTCGCCGGACCGGACCGGCGCAGCGTGACCTGGAAGTTCACGGCCTTGCCGGACGCCAAGCCGACCATCGCCTTCGCCAAGGATCCCCAGGGCGGCCAGCGCAACCAGCTCGTGCTCGCCTATCGCATCGAGGATGATTACGGCGCCAAGTCCGCACGCGCGGTGTTCGAGGCCGCCCCGCCGCCCCCGCCCTTCTTCCCGCGTCCCGGCGCACCCGCCCCGGTGGCGCCGAAGCCCCTGGTGGAAGCGCCCGATTTCAGCCTCGCCTTGCCCGGCGCCGGCAGCAAGACCGGCGCGGCGCAGACCCAGAAGGATCTGGTCGCCCATCCCTGGGCCGGCGCCCTGGTGCGCCTGACGCTGAAGGTGGAAGACGAGGCCGGCAACACCGGCGAGAGCGAGACCAAGACCTTCCGCCTGCCCGCCCGCGCCTTCACCAAGCCGCTCGCCCGCGCGCTGATCGAGGAGCGCCAGCATCTCGCGCTCGACGCCGGGGCGAGCCGGCGGGTCCAGGACGTCCTGTCGGCCCTGGCCCTGGCGCCGGACCAGTTCGGCATCGAGCCGGGGCCCTATCTCGGCCTGCGCAGCGCCTATTGGCGGCTCCACAATGCCCGCTCGGACGACGATCTGCGCGGCGTCGTGGATTATCTGTGGGACATGGCGCTCGCCATCGAGGACGGCGATCTCAGCGCCGCCCAGAAGGAATTGCGCGACGCCCAGCAGGCCCTGCGCGATGCCCTGGAGCGCGGCGCCAGCGATGAGGAAATCAAGCGCCTCACGCAGGATCTGCGCGCCGCGATGGAAAAGATGATGCGCCAGCTCGCCGAGGAAGCGCAGCGCAACGGCAATGCCGACGCCCGCCCGCTCGACCAGAACAGCCGCGTGATCCGCCCGCAGGACCTCCAGCGCATGCTGGACCGCATCGAGAACCTCGCCCGCAGCGGCGCCAAGGATGCCGCCAAGCAGCTGCTCGATGAACTCCAGGCCATGATGGACAATCTCAAGCCGGGCAATCGCCAGGCCGGCCAGCAGGGGCAGCAGGGCCAGAGCGAGCTGGGCAACATGATCCAGGAGCAGCAGCGCCTGCGCGATCGCACCTACAAGCAGCGCCAGCAGCAGGGGCAGGGACAGCAAGGCCAGCAGGGACAGCAGGGACAGGAGGGCGAGCAGGGACAGGAGGGCGAGCAGGGGCAGGACGGCGCCTTCGGTCCGCTCCAGGAGGGCCAGGAGAGCCTGCGCCGCCGCCTCGGCCAGATGCTCGACGAAATGCGCCGCATGGAGCAGCAGCAGCGCGGGCAAGGACAGGGACAAGGCGAGGGCCAGGACCAGGCTGAGGGACAGGGAGAAGGCCAGGGTCAGGGGCAGGGCCAGGCGGGCGAAGGCGGCGAGGGCGCCGCCGGCCGCGCGGGCCGCGCCTTCGGCCGCGCCGAGCAGGCCATGCGCGATGCCGAGCGGGCGCTCGGCGAAGGCAATGCCCAGGGCGCGCTCGACTCCCAGGGCCGCGCCCTCCAGGCCCTGCGCCAGGGCGCCCAGGCCATGGCGGAAGGCCAGCAGTCCAATCCCAACGGCCAGGGCCCCGGCGGCCCCTCCGGCCAGGGCGCCCAGCGCACCGACCCCATGGGCCGCCCCCTGCGCAGCCAGGATTATGGCGACGATTATTCCGTGAAGGTACCCGAGGAGGTGGATGTCCAGCGCGCCCGCCAGGTGCTGGAGGAATTGCGCCGCCGCCTGGAGCAGACCAACCGGCCCCAGCTCGAACTCGACTATATCGAGCGCCTGCTGGAGAATTTCTGATCCGCGGCTGACTTGGTCGTCCGGCGCCGAAATGCGTCCGGCCGAAAAGGCGGTTTGAAGCGCCGAACTTCACATCAAAGGCGGCGAGAAGCGGCACGAAACCGGAGTTTCTCGCCCGCTCGCAGCGCGTCCGCGGTGCCTGGCCTCAGCCCTTGCGGCGCGAGAGGCTGGCGGCCCAGAACAGGCTGGAGAAGAAGAAGGTCGGCGGCTCGAAGCCGGCTTCCTCCAGCAATTGCGCCACTTCCGCCTCCGATTGCGGCGGGTCCGCTCCTTGCAGGATCTTGCCGAGCTTCGCCTCCACCTCGAGCGCGGAGGCGCCATGCATGCGCCAGCGCTCGCCCCAGGCCTTCAGCAGCAAGGGCTGGCTGGCATAGGCAAACCGGTTGCCGGCAAGGATCAGCGGCGCGCCCGGCTTCAGCCGCGCGGCGAGATCCGCGAGGATCGCGCGCTTGGCCTCCCGCCCGGGCAGGTGGTGCAGCACCCCGATCAAGGTCGCCCCGTCGAACTGCGGTTCGGCCGGCAGGTCGGACACCAAAGCGAGGCGAAAGGTGGTCCGCTCGGCAAGTCCGGCCCGCAGCACCTGCGCCACCGCAAGCTCCAGCATGGGCGCGGAGGGGTCGATGGCGGTGAAGCGCCAGTGCGGCTCCAGCGCGCCGGCGCTCAGCACCTCCTGCGCCCCGCCGCCCGCGCCCGCCACCAGGATGTGCGCGGGCACGCCCGGTCCGATGGCCGCCGCCAGCATGCAGGCCGACAATTCGTGGCAGGCATCATAGCCCGCGAGCGCGATCCGGCTCTGGGCCTGGTATTCGCCCGCCCGCGCGGGATCGAACTTGCGCACGGCTTCTTCGGGGGCGGCGGAGGCCGGGGTCGTCATTCCAGCCCCTCGATATGGCCGATGAACGGCAATTGGCGGAAGGCGTGGGCGACATCCATGCCGTAGCCGACCACGAACACATCCGGGCACTCGAAGCCGACGAGATCCGCCTCGATCTGCACCGCCCGCTTGCCGGGCTTTTCCAGCAGCACGCACACCAGCACCCGCCGCGCGCCCCGCGCCGCCAGCAGGTCCTTGGCGAACGCCAGGGTGCGGCCGGATTCGAGAATATCGTCCACCAGCAGCACGTCGCGGTCGCGCACGTCGCTTTCCACGTCGCGCAGGATCTGCACCTGGCCGGAGGAGACGGTCGCCTCGCGGTAGGAGGAGAGGTGCACGAATTCCATTTCCGGCGTCAGGCCGGAGCCATGCAGCGCCCGCAGCAGGTCCGCCGCGAACATGAACGAGCCCTTCAGCACCGCGACCACCAGGAGCTTTTCCGGCTCCAGGGCAGCGATTTCGAACGCCAGCTCGCGATTGCGGGCGGCGATGCGGTTCTCATCGAACAGAACTTTAACCGTAGGGAGCGACATGGTTCCTCTCATTTCGTGCGAGCATGGACCGGGCGCGGGCAAGCGTCCAGACTCGGCCTGCAAGCGCCGGATGCGCCGAGGCGTTTCGCCTCGCGCGCCGGCACGGTCTATGGTTGGCGGGCGCAAGACGTCCGATTCGCTTAAGGTGGGGGCTTTGGTCCGCTTCGAGAATGTCGGCCTGAGATACGGCATGGGTCCCGAAGTGCTGAAGGACGTGACCTTCGGCATCGAGCCCAATTCGTTCCAGTTCCTCACCGGGCCGTCGGGCGCCGGCAAGACCACTTTGATGCGCCTGCTGTTCCTCTCGCTCAAGCCGACGCGGGGGCTGATCACCCTGTTCGGCCGCGACGTCTCCTCGCTCGACCCCGACGAGGTGGCGGTGCTGCGCCGACGCATCGGCATCGTGTTCCAGGATTTCCGCCTGCTGGATCATCTCACCACCTATGAGAATGTCGCCCTGCCGCTGCGCGTGCTCGGCAAGGAGGAGACCAGCTACCGCGCGGAAGTGACGGAATTGATGCATTGGGTCGGCCTCGGCGACCGCATGAACGTGCTGCCGCCCGTGCTCTCGGGCGGCGAGAAGCAGCGCGCCGCCATCGCCCGCGCGCTGATCGGCCGGCCCGAATTCCTGCTCGCCGACGAACCCACGGGCAATGTGGATCCCACCTTGGCGCGCCGCCTGCTGCGCCTGTTCGTGGAATTGAACAAATCCGGCACCTCGGTGCTGCTGGCCACCCACGACATCGCGCTCATGGATCAGTTCGACGCGCGGCGCCTCGTGATCGCGGACGGGCGGCTCTATGTCTATGAATAGCCCCGCCCCCGCCACGAAGGATGCGCCCGCCGCGCCGCGCAAGAAGGCGAGCCGGAAGGCCCAGGGCTCCATCGTGCCGCGCGCCACCGTCGCCGGCCGGGCGCTGGTGGCCGTGGTGGCGATCATGACGTTCCTCGCCAGCCTCACCCTCGGCACCGTCATGGCGGTGCGGGCGACCGCCGACATGTGGCGCTCCGACGTGGCCCGCGAGGTGACGATCCAGATCCGGGCCGGCGATCCGGCCGCGGTGGATGCCCAGGTGAAGGCTGCCACGGACATCGCCCAGCACACCCCCGGCATCGGCGAAGTTCATGTGCTGAGCCAGGACGAGACCGGGCGGCTGCTGGAGCCCTGGCTCGGGACCGGGCTCGATATTTCCGACCTGCCGGTGCCGCGCATCATCGTGCTGCGGCTCGATCCGAGCCAGAGCCCGGACCTCGCGCGCCTGCGCCGCACGCTCACCGACAAGATCCCCACCGCCACCCTGGACGATCACCGCTCCTGGTCGCGGCGGCTCGGCTCCATGGCCGAGGGCGTGATGGCGACCGGCATCGGCCTCCTCGTGCTGGTGGCCATCGCCACCGTGCTGTCGGTGGTGTTCGCCACCCGCGCGGCGGTCGCCACCAACCGCACCATCGTCGAGGTGCTGCATTTCGTCGGCGCCCGCGACGGCTTCATCGCCGCCCAGTTCCAGCGCCATTTCCTGAAGATCGGCGCCCAGGGCGGGCTGCTCGGCGGGCTGACCGCGAGCGCGGTCTTCCTGGCCATCGCCAGCCTGCCGCGCCTCGGCTTCGGCGGCGATCCGGAAAATCCCTCCATCCTCACCTGGCTCTATCCCGGCCTGCTGGGATTCGCCGGCATCGCGGGGCTGGTGCTGCTGGTGGCCGGCGTCACCGCGCTGACCTCGCGCATGACCGTTTACCGGACGTTGAGGACGATCCAGTGAGGCGGCTCAAAATTTCTCCTCGCCCCCGCCTTATTCCACCGACATGCTGCACCCATGATGGCTTCTGACGCAGCAACAGGAACCAGGACGGACAAGAGCCCGGCTTCGCACGGGAAACGGCGGCATTCCCGGTGCCGGATCGCGGCGCTGGCGGTCGGCCTTCTCATCGGCAGCGCCACCCTGGCGCTGGCCGGCGGCTTCCTGCTCTTCACCGCCCGCATCGCCGGCCGGGAACCCGTTGCTCTGAAGCCCGTGGATGCCATCGTGGTGCTGACCGGCGGCCAGTCGCGGGTGTCGGACGGCGTGCAATTGCTCGCCGAGGGCCACGGCAAGCGGCTGCTGATCACCGGCGTGAACCGCAGCACCTCGCCGGGAGAATTGCGCCGCGCCCTGCCGGTAAGCGAAGCGCTGCTCGACTGCTGCGTCGACCTCGGCCACAAGGCGCTCAACACCTGGGGCAATGCCATCGAGGCGGCGGAATGGGCGCGGGCGAAGCGCTTCCGCTCGCTGATGGTGGTCACCTCAACCTGGCACATGCCGCGCGCCCTGTTCGAACTCGGCCGCGCCCTGCCGGACGTGGAGCTGGTCGCCTACCCGGTGGTGAGCGACCGCATGAGCGCGCGCGACTGGTGGAGCGATCCGCACATGGTGAAGCTCCTCGTGAAGGAATATTTGAAGTACATGATGGCGAAGGCCAAGATCCGCCCGGCCCAGGCGGTCGCGCCGCTCGATTCGCCGCCGCCCGCCCCCGCGCAGGTTTCGGCCAATCGCTGATCCGCCGAAAGGCGCGCACGATGGGGCCAGGGGACGAAGCGTGATTGTTCTGCGGTCGATCCTGTTTCAGGTGCTGTTCTACGGCATCACAATCATCGTCATGCTTCTGCTGCTGCCGCTGATGGCCGTTCTCCCCCGGCGGGTGCTGTGGGATCGCTTCATCATGCTGTGGGTGCGCATCGTCATGCTGCTGCTGCGGGTGGTGGTGGGCATGAAGGTGGAGATCACGGGCCGGGAGAACATTCCCGAGGGCCCGCTTCTGGTGGTCGCCAAGCACCAGTCGGCGTGGGAGACCATCGCGCTCCTGCCCTTGTTCTCCGACCCGGTGTTCATCCTGAAGCGCGAATTGATGTCGATGCCGCTGTTCGGCTGGTTCCTGGCCAAGGCCGAGATGGTCCCCATCGATCGCAGCGCGGGCTCCTCGGCGCTGCGGGGCATGACCGACGCGGCGATGGAAAAGATCGCCGAGGGCCGCCAGATCCTGATTTTCCCCGAAGGCACCCGTCGCCCGCCCGGCGCACCACCGGCCTATAAGTTCGGCGTGGCGCACCTCTACACCACGCTGAAGGCGCCCTGCCTGCCCATCGCGCTCAATTCCGGGCTGTTCTGGCCGCGCAACCAATTGATCCGCCGCCCGGGCACGGTGCGGGTGGAGATCTTGCCGGTTATCCCCATTGGATTGCCGCGCGGCGTGTTCCTCAAGCGCATGCAGGAGGCCATCGAAACCGCGTCCGATCGCCTGCTTGAAGAGGGATTGCAGGAGCTTGGCCCGAACGCCCCGAAAATCGACCGCACCGCGGGCGCCGAGGCGGACGATTTATCCCCATAATTCGCATCTGTGGAAAACTCTTGATCGCGGATTCGGGCCGTTCTAGTTTCGTTCTCATGAACGCGACTGATTCGCTCCTTATCCCCTTGTTCGATGCCGGCCGGCTTTCCGGGCTGACGGGTGGTCCTTTGGGCCCGCGCTATCGATTCTGGCGCGACGCGGACGGGCAACGCCACATCTTCTCCATCTACGACGCCGATGCGGTGCCGGACTATCCGGACGCGCTCGCCATCGTGGCGCGGCGCACGCCGGCGGGTCCCATCGCCATGTGGGCGGGCCCGGCCGGGGAGCCGGCGCGGCGGGCGGCCAGGCGCATGCAGGCGGAGGAAGTGCACGTGCACGTCTTCGGCGAAGAGGTGCCGGAAACCCTGGCCCGCTTCCTGCGGCCCCATCAGGCGCCGGAAGAATGCCTCGCCCTGCCCGCGCCCGCCTCCCTGGCACCCCGGTTCGCGAACCACAGCCGCCAGGCGGCCTGAACCGCCGCACGGTGGCCGGCGCAGCTTCGCGGCCGCCGTTAGTCGCGGCCCGCGTTCAGGCGGTGGGCGATCCAGCCCAGGCCCGAATCGGCGATCCCCATGGCCTCCAGCGCCTGCACGGTGGAGAGCACATAGTCCCGGTTCGGCCCGGATTTTCCATGGGCGCGCCGCACCAGGTGGAGCTGGTCTTCCAGATCCAGCCGCCGGGCATATTGCGCGTGGCTGCGATCCACCAGATAGGCCACCGCCGCCACATCCCGCCGCGAGCCATCCAGCAGTTGCACCCGCCGCACGCGCTCGCGATACACCCCTGAAATCTGTTCGCGCGCGGTGAGATAGGCGTGGGTTTGCGCCCAATCCTCGGGCGCGATGCGATAGGCGATACCCCGGCACGACCCGCCGAGGTCCAGCCCCAGCACCAGGCCCGGCTGTTCCGGCGTGCCGCGATGGTGGAACGAATACACGCACAGCGCCCGATGCGCGCCGAGCAGCCGCGCTTCCACCTTCTCCGCGAATGCGAAGCCGGGATTCCACATCAGCGAGCCATAGGCGAACACCCAATGGTCGTGGGGCATGTGTGCAGGGGAGATCATCGCGGCGCGGGCCGGCATTGACACGGAACGTTCATCGTCGCCTAACAGCGTCTTTCACCGTCTGCAAGGGCAAGCCGCGCCGCGCGCGCCCGGGCAGGCCGTATTTCCGGCCATTCGCGCAGGCATTTTCGTCCGGACTGATCATAGGAACGCCCATGACCGATACTTCGCCCGCGCCGCGTCGCCGCAAGAGCTGGATCGTCGCCATCCCGTTCGCCCTGGTGGTGATTCTCGCCATCGGCTGGTGCGGCCTGTGGTTCTATGCCGCCGGCCGCGCGGAACGGGAGATCGACGCCTGGATCGTGCGCGAGAAGAGCCTCGGCCGGATCTGGAATTGCGGCGAGCGAAGCCTCGGCGGCTTCCCCTTCCGCTTCGAGCTGTTGTGCAAGTCCGCGACGCTGGAGACCCAGGGCGGAGACCCGCTGCGCATCAGCGCCGCCAACGCCCATGCGGTCGCGCAGGTGTGGGCGCCGAACCATATCGTCGCCGAGTTCGCCGCGCCCGCACGCGTGGAAGACCCCAAGACCGGCCGCATCTATGAGGCGAACTGGACCCTGCTCCAGATGAGCGGCATCGGCGATACCAGCGGGCGCCCCCAGCGCTTCGCCCTGGTGGTGGACCAGCCGGACGTGAAATGGGTGCCCGCGCCGGGCGCCGACGCGCTGCCGGTGCTGTCCGCGACGCACCTGGAGATCCATGCCCGGCGCAACCCGGCCACCACCGCCGTGCCCGACGGCGTGGATTACGCCGCCACCATCGAGGGCGGGGAAAGCGCCATGCTGGCCGCCGCCGGCGCCACCGGCCCGCTGAACCTGAACCTGCAAGGCACGGTCACGGCGGCCGAGGATTTCCGCCCCATGGCCGTGACCGACCGCCTGCGCGCCTGGGCGGCTGCGGGCGGCATCCTGAAGCTCGATACGCTCGCCATCACCACGCCGAAAGCCGCCGTGAGCGCATCGGGCGCGCTCGCCCTCGATCCCGCCGGCCGCCTCAACGGCGCCGTGAACGTCGGCTTTGCCGGCATCGAGGACCTGGCGCGGAACCTCTCGCGCAGCGGCGTCATTCCCCAGGAGATGGCGCCCATCGTCGGCGCGCTGGCCATGGCCGGAAAGCCCGGCGACGTTGCCGGGCGCCGGGGGGCGACCTTCTCGCTGCTGCTGAAGGAAGGCGTGCTCCAGCTCGGCAAGTTCCCGGTCGGGATCATTCCGCCGCTCTATTGAGCGGCGCCGCCCTCGCCGCCCCGGCGGCCGAAATCCGGCGCGGCGGTTTCCTGGCCGATGTCGATGATCGATTTGCGGATCGCGCGGGTGCGGGTGAAATGCTCGAACAGCGCCTCGCCGTCGCCGTAGCGGATCGCCCGCTGGAGCTGCATGAGGTCCTCGTTGAAGCGGGCCAGCATCTCCAGTACCGCCTCGCGATTATAGAGGAACACGTCGCGCCACATGGTGGGATCGGACGCCGCGATGCGGGTGAAGTCGCGGAACCCGCCGGCCGAGAATTTGATCACCTCGGAGGTCAGCGTCTGCTCCAGGTGCTCGGCCGTGCCGACGATATTGTAGGCGATCAAATGCGGCACGTGGCTGGTGATGGCCAGCACCAAATCGTGATGCTGCGCCGACATCTGCTCCACATTGGAGCCGAAGCCGCGCCAGAGCGCCGAGAGCTTTTCCACCGCCGCCGGGTCGGCGCCGTCGGGCGGCGTGACGATGCACCAGCGGTTTTCGAACAGGCTGGCGAACCCCGCCTCGGGTCCGGAAAATTCCGTGCCCGCCACGGGATGCGCCGGGACGAGATGAGCATGCGCCGGCACGAACGGCGCCATGGCCTCCACCACCGCCCCCTTCACCGATCCGACGTCGGAGAGGATGGCGCCGGGGCCAAGATGCGGCCCTGCCAGTTCCGCCACGGCGCCGGAGGCTCCCACCGGCACGGCGGCGATCACGATGTCGGCGCCGCGCACCGCCTCGGCCACGCTCTCGGGCACGCGGTCCGCAAACCCGAGCGCGCGCACGCGGTCGCGCACCCCGGCGTCGGCATCGAACACCACGACTTCGCCGGCAAGGCCCTTCTCGCGCGCGGCACGGGCGACGGACGATCCGATCAGGCCCGCGCCGATGACCGCAAGACGCCCGACGAGCGGCGCGTTCAACGCTCCGCCCCCGAAAGGAAGGCGGCGAGCGCCTCCACCACCAGGCGGTTCGCTTCCTCGGTGCCCACCGTCATGCGCAGTGCGCCCGGCAGGCCGTAGGAAGCGACCGAACGCAGGATCAGCCCGCGCGCGCTCAGGAAGGCGTCGGCGTCGCGGGCGGTGCGGCCCGGCGTCTCGTCGAAATGGATCAGCAGGAAATTGGCGACCGATGGCGTCACCTTGAGGCCGAGCTTCTCGATCTCGCTGGTGAGCCAGGGCAGCCAGCGGTCGTTGTGCGCCACAGCGAGGTCCACATGGGCGGCGTCGGCGATCGCGGCGGCGCCCGCCAGAATGGCCGGCGTGTTCATGTTGAACGGGCCGCGCACGCGGTTCATGGCGTCGAGCACCGCCGCCGGCCCCACCGCCCAGCCGACCCGCAGGGCCGCGAGCCCGTGGATCTTGGAAAAGGTGCGGGTCATGATGACGTTCTCGGCGGTCAGCGCGAGTTCGAGCCCGGTCTCGTAATCGTTGCGGCGGACATATTCCGCATAGGCGGCGTCCAGCACCAGCAGCACATTGCCCGGCAGGCCCGCGTGCAGGCGGCGCACCTCCTCGAACGGCAGGTAGGTGCCGGTGGGATTGTTGGGATTGGCCAGGAACACCACGCGGGTGCGCGGCGTCACGGCCGCGAGGATGGCGTCCACGCTTGCCGTATGGTCGGTCTCGCGCGCCACCACGGGCGTTCCGCCGGCCGCCATGGTCGCGATGGGATAGACCAGGAAGCCGTACTGGCTGTAGATCGCCTCGTCGCCCGGCCCGATATAGGTGTGGGCGATCATGCTCAGCAATTCGTCCGAGCCGGCACCGCAGATGATGCGCTCTGGATCGATGCCGAAGGTGCGCCCGATCGCCCGGCGCAGCACGCCGGCGGTGCCGTCGGGATAATCCTGCAAATGCGCGCCGGCTTCCGCGAACGCCTTCAGCGCCTCCGGGCTCGGGCCCATGGGCGTCTCGTTGGACGAGAGCTTGAACACCTTCTCGACGCCGTGCGCATGGCTCTTGCCCGGCACATAGGCGCGGATATCGAGCACGCCGGGGCGCGGCACGGGGCGGACGGGAAGATGGGGGCTTTGCGCGGGGGTGGACATACTGAACTCCACAGGTCACGAACGGCGGGTGCCGTCCGCGCCAAGACGATAGGGGGCAGCGTGGCTGCCCACGGGGAGAACGGCGCCAATCTGCGCCCCGGCTTGCCGCAGGGCCTCCAGCGCCGCGTCCCGGGTGCCGGCGGGCACGCTCAGCAGGACCGCGGCCTGGCCGGGGGCGCGGTCGGCGGCGACCAGCATGTCGCCCTGCCCGCCCAGCGCACCGGCGGCCCGGGCGCTCCAGCCGGACAGATGGAGGCTCCAGGTCTCCACTTCGGTCACGGCGGCATCGTTGATCGGGTGCGAGACCACGAACACCGGCAGGCCGGCGGGATGGTCCGCCCGCTCCACGAACGGCAGGCGCGCGATGATCTTCGGCGCGTCGGTCCCTTCGAGCGCGGTCCACCAGCCATCCCCGCCGGAAAGCGCGGAGGCCGGCAGAAGGCCGAGGTCGCCCTTTGAGCCCACGACCGCGTCGATCACGCCGCGCGGCCCCATATGGGTCACGAACGGCGTGGTGAAGCCGAAATGGAATCGCGCGCTGTCGCGCATCTGCGGCTCGCCCACGGAAAGGTCGGCGTGCACCGCATAGGGCGCCTGGACATAGGTGAAGGTGGAGATGATGACACGCCAGATGCTCTCCACCGTATCGAGCGGGAGCAGGCCGGCGTGCCGGTCCACGAGGCGGCGCATCATGGCGGCCTCGCGGGCGGGGCGGAAGGCGGAGCCCTCGCTCTGGCTGCGCTTCACCGCGACCAGGCGATCGATGATCTCGCCGCGCTCCATCAGGAGGCGGTGCATGGTCTCGTCGATGCGGTCGATCTCGGCGCGCAGGTCGGCGAGAACGGGAGGGGGCGCTGAGGAATTCATGGGGCTCACAATCGGCCTGATCCTCTACCCCCAGAACGCGGCAAGATCAAAAGCTATGTTGCGCCGGCCCTATTGGCCCTTGCCCAGCACCATGGTGGAGGCGGTGCGCAGGATGATCCAAAGGTCGGTCTTGAACCAGTCCAGCGGGTCCAGCAGCCGCATGGCATAGGCGTGGTCGTAGGACACCTTGGAGCGCACATCCTCGATCGAGGCGTCATAGCCCTGGTTCACCTGGGCAAGGCCGGTGATGCCCGGCTTCAGGTCGAAGGTGCGCTCGGTATAGAAGGGGATCTCGGTTTCCAGCTTGGCGAAGAAGGCCGGCCGCTCCGGACGCGGGCCGACGATCGACATCTCGCCCTTCAGCACGTTCAGCGCCTGCGGCAGTTCGTCGATGCGGGTCTTGCGCATGAAGCGGCCGACAGGGGTGACGCGCGGATCGTTCACGCTGGCCCACACGGCGCCGGTGCGCGCCTCCGCATCCACATACATGGTGCGGAACTTGTAAAGATAGAACAGGCGGGTGCAGGTGGGCGTCGCCTCGCCCACGCGCAGCTGGCGATACAGCACCGGGCCGCGCGAGGTGAGCTTGATCGCCAGCGCCACCGGCAGGAAGGCCAGCGCAAGCACCACGGTCGCGACAAGGCCCACGGCGATATCGAACACGCGCTTTCCCAGGCGCACCAGGGGATGGGTGAAATCCTCGTCGAAACTCACGGCTGCGCTCCCCCCGCCCGATGCCAGCGTCCCTTGTCCCGCCCGGCGATCTGGCGCATTCCCCCCACCAGGCCCGCCGCATGCCCTTCCACGAAATAGGCCGCGAATCGCGCCGCGCGGGGAAGATTGCCGCGATGCGTCATCGCGACGCCCGCCAGCAGGTAGAAGGCGACCTGGCTCGCAAGCAGCAGCTGGTACAGCGCAATTCCCGCCAATGCGAGGGCCAGATTGCTCAGGAAGGCCACCACCAGCAGCACGGGCACCAGCGCCCGCAGGGCCTTGCCCGAAAGGAACACGAAGGCGAGGCCCGGGCGGCGCGGGTCGGCGAGGCGCCACAGGCGCAGCGCCTGCTGGACATTGCCCGAGGAGATGCGCACCCGGCGCCGGAATTCCTGGCCTCGCCGGCTGCGTTCCTCCTCGGTGGCGACGATCTTCAGGTCATAGACCGCCCGCGCGCCGCCGGCGACGATGGCCATCGGCAGCACCACGTCGTCATTGATGGTGTCCCCCGGCAGGGGGGTCCAGAGGGCGCGGCGGAACAGATAGAAGGCGCCGTGGACCCCGAACGGCGCGCTGAGGGCGGCCTCGTCGGCCTTGATGGCGGTCTGATAGGCCCAATAGCCCGCTTCGCCTGCGCTGCCCGCTTCCTTCAGGGCATAGGTGCCCGCCACCACACCCACCTCGGGCCGCGAGAAATGCGCGGCGGCGCGCATCAGGGCATCGGCGGAGAGGGTGGCCGAGGCGTCCGACAGCGCGACGATGCCGCCCGGGATCGAGCCGATCACCTCGTTCAGCACCGCGACCTTGCCGCGATTGACCGGGAAGGCGCGGACCTCGGCGCTCAGGCCCTCACAGTCGCCCGATACCAGAGCGGCTCGGGCGAGGCCCACCGTGTCGTCGGTGCAGCCGTCGCAGGCGACGATCACGTGCAGGCGGTCGCGCGGATAGGCGAGGCGCGCGCAGTCCCGCAGCTTCAGCGCGATATAGGCGGCCTCCTGATAGGCCGGAACGACGAGGGTGACGAAGGGCAGCGCGGAAGCGGCGGGCACCGGCGGAAGCGGCGCCGCCGGACGCAGGCGCGCCAGCAGGCGCAGCGCCGCGGGATAGAGGGCATGGTGATAGACCACGGCTGCGACGCTTGCCCAGAACAGGATCTGAAGCATCAGCATGGCGGGCGCCCCGCCATGAGGTCCTCATAGGCGGCCAGCATCCGGTCCCAGCAGAAATGCGCGCGCACGAACGCGCGCGGCGCGACTGGCGGGGGGGCGGCGAGCCCCGCCCGGATAGCGGCCGCCAGCGCCGCCGGATCCTCGGGTGGCACCAGCCGGCCGGAGACCGGGCACACCGCCTCGCGCAGCGAGCCGACAGAGCTCGCAACCACCGGCATGTCGCAGGCCTGCGCCTCGATCACCGAAAGAGGCAGGCCCTCGTTGCGGGATGGCAGGCAGAACAGGTCGAGGGCAGGGAGAACCTGTGGCATGTCGCCACGATGCCCGAGGAAATGCACGCGTCCGGCGAGGCCGAGCTGGTCCGCGAGGTGGCGCAGGGCCTCGCCCGCGCTGCCCTGGCCGATCAGCACGAGCCGGGCTTCGGGCACCTCCACCATGGCCCGCAGCAGCACGTCGTGACCCTTCACCGGTTCCAGCCGGCCCGCCGACCCGACCAGCGCCCCCTCGGCCGGCAGCCCGAGCGCGGCCCGCGCCGCCGCGCGGGGGGCGGGGCGAAAGCGCTCGGTGTCCACCGCATTTAAGATCACCCGCACCGGGGCGCCCGGCATGACGGTGCGCGAAACCTCGGCCACCGCCTGCGAGACCGCCACCACCTGCGGCCGCACGATCCGCGCGAGGGCGGCAGTGAGGGTGCGCTGTCGCGGCGCATCATAATGCCAGGAATCGTGTTCGACATACGCCACCACCGGCACCCGCGCGAGCCGCGCGGCGAGGCCGCCATAGAGCAGCGGGCCGATATGGTGAAGGAGGACCGCACGCGGCTTCAGCGCCCGCAGGCGCGCGGCGAGCGAGACGACGAGGCCGGGCCGCAGGCCGGGCGCCTTGTCGAGCCCCTCCACCATCCCTGCCTGCGCCAATGCGGACCAGGATTCCACGAGGCTTTGCGTGTCGCCGTCGAGGCTGAAAACGGGGTTGGATCCGGGCAATCGGCGTGCAAGCTCAAGGGCTAGCACCTCGATACCGCCCGGAGCAAGGCGCTGCACAATCTGCACCAATGCGCCGGACACGAATCCCCCTGTCATCGCCCGTTATTCACCACTCATTAAGGTAAATGGTTCCTTGTTGCGAGGGAACGATGCTGCGACACAACATGCTCGATTCGCCCGGCAGGGGACGGTGTGCGCTTGCGCTCACCGGGCCGGCGAAACGCGCGCTTGCGGCATCGCGGAAGACCAACCAGGTGGGCAATCAATGTCAAAGTTGGTTCAGATCGTCGAGGACATGGACGCGGCGTCCATGGCTAAGCTCAAACCTGTGTTCGAGGAGCTCGGAACCGCGACCGACGACGTCACGCTCGATCTGAGCGCGGTGGAATTCATCGATTCCTCGGGCATCGGCGGCATCGTCTATCTCTATAAGCGCCTGCGCATCGCCGGCCGCACGCTGCGCCTGCGGGGTGCCAGCGGCCAGCCCATGCGGCTCATCAACCACCTGCGCCTCGCCGATCTGACGGAAGAGAGCTGCGCCACATGAGGATCGCGCACGATCATATCGTGCTTGCGATCGTCGCTGGACTTCTCACGTCGGCATGCGACACGGTCACCTATGTGCCCTGGCCTCCGAAGGGCGCCGGGGGCATGGCCGAACGCCGCCCGTCCGAGGACCCGCGGATCGACGCGCTTCAACGGCGGCTGATGGCGCTGACCGAACGCAACGCGCGCTATTATGCGGCTGCGGACTATGCCGATGCGGAGATGATGCTCGTCTCCGTGCGTCGGCTCTCGGAAGGCGGCCTGCCGGAAGACGCGGAAATCCAGATGGCGCGCCTGAAGCGCAAGCTCGACCAGATCGAGCATGCGCTCGCGCGGCCAAAAGGCGAGCGGGCGCCGTGATATGCAACGCCCCTGCCTGCCCCTCGCCGGTTCTGGTGCCCTGGCCCTCGCCTGGCTCTGCGCAGCGCTGATCGCGCTGGCGCTGGGCCTGTGCGGGACGGCGCGCGCCCAGTCCGCCGGCGCGGGCGAGGAGGTGCGGTTGCGGATCGGCGACTTGCTGGCCATCGCCCTGCCCGGCGAACCGGCGCTCAACAAGGATCTGAACGTCGACCGGCGCGGCCGCGTGACGCTGCCGGAAGTCGGCGCCCTGGATGTGGCCGGCCGCACGCTGGCGGAAGCTTCCGCGTTGATTCGCAATACCTTGGGGCGCGCCTATCGGGATCTGGACCGCCTCACCGTGACGCTCAAGGACCGGCGGCTCTACATCACCGTGCTCGGCTATGTGGACAAGCCCGGCGAAGTGGATCTGCCGGGGGATTCCAACGTGCAGCAGGCCATCGGCGCGGCCGGCGGCCTGCTCCAGGGGGCCCAGCTCGACCGCCTCCAGGTGCGCCGCGGCACCCGCACCACCGTGTTCAATTACAAGCGCTATCTCGACACCGGCGATACCAGCCTGCTGCCGCAATTGCAGCCGCTCGACATCATCTTCGTGCCGGCCTCCCCCGCCACCGGCAACGTCCAGATCAATTTCGACAGCCGCACCCTCGCCGAGCAGGGCGATGCCGCCGAATCCCCGTCCGCCGTGAAGGTGTTCGGCGAGGTGAGCCGTGCCGGCTCCTTCGCCTACAAGGAGGGGCTCAGCGTGGTGGACATGATCATGCGCGCCGGCGGCGTCACCCGCTTCTCCTCCATCGACCAGGTGCGGGTGATAGACGGCGGCGAGCCGAAGATCTTCAACCTGCGCAAATATCTCGATACCGGCGACGCGAAGCTGATGCCGCCGCTGAAGCCCGGCGCCACCATCTTCATTCCCAAGCAGGAGGACGAGATCCGCCGCTCGGTGCGCACTGTCTATGTGATCGGCGAGGTGGCGCGGCCGGGCTCGCTAGAAGCCCCGCCCGATGCGCGGCTGGTGGAGATCCTCGCCAATGCCGGTGGCCCGACCCGCTTCGCCGATACGACGCGGGTTAAGATCCTGAAGGCCGACGGCAGCGTCCTGCAATTCAACCTGTTCGCCTATACGGAGGGCGACAAGAAGCCCCTGCCGGAGATCCTGCCCGGCGATGCGGTGTTCGTGCCGGAGAAGGTCGAGGCCTCGGATCGCCCCTCCTGGCTGAAGATCCCTCCCGGCCGGGCGGTGGAGGTGCTGGGCGCCGTGCAGCGGACCGGCCGCTACGAATGGTCCGACGAGATGACCTTGCTGGACCTGCTGGGCGAGGCGGGCGGCCCGACCCAGAACGGCGACATCGCCCATTTGCAGATTCTCAAGGCGCGCCAGGGCGGCAAGGCGATCAGCTTCGATCTCGGCGCCTTCATCACCACGGGCGGGAAGCTGTCGGACCTGCCGAAGATCGAGGCCGGCGACGTGATCCGCGTGCCGTCGCTGCCGGATTCGCCGGTGGACAACAAGGCGAAGTGGGTCCAGCTGGCCAAGGAGGACGCCATCTATGTGATGGGACAGGTGGGCGCGCCCGGGCGCTATGCCTTCAACAAGAGCATGACCTTCATGGACATCCTCACCGCCGCCAACGGGCCCACCTCCAATGCCGACCTGCGCAACGTGCGGGTATCCCATCGCAACCAGCCGGGCTCGAAGGTCACCCAGGTCAACTTGGCGCAATATTTCGCCACCGGAGACGAAAAGCTGTTGCCCAAGGTGCGCACCGGCGATGTCATCTTCGTGCCCGACCGCACCAACAAGGACTGGTTCGACGAACCCGCCGAAAACACCGTGCGGGTGCTGGGCGCCGTGGGCAAGCCCGGCCGCTACCGCTTCGCCGCCAACATGACCCTGCTGGATCTCCTCGCCGAGGCCGGCGGCCCCACGGCGGACGCCTATCAGCAGCGCATCGTGGTGGTGAATCTTGGCTGCTGCCGGGAGCAGGCGCGGGTGTTCGATCTCGTGGAGTTCGCCCGCACCGGCGACATCACGATGCTGCCCGTGGTCGGGCCGGGAGATACCGTCTATGTGCCCAACTCCTCCCAGAGCGAGTGGAAGATCTTCGTCGACGCCATGCGCAACATCCTGCCGGTGATCTCGCTCATTCTGGCGATGGGAGGGTAAGGTGAGGGGACGCAGCCTGCGCGAGGTCGAATCCATCTACCTCTCCACCTTCGGGCAAGGCGCCCGCGCGGTCGGCATCACCAGCGTGCACAGCGCCAGCGGGGTGTCGGCGCTGTCGGGGGCTCTGGCGGTGCGGTCGCAGCGCCAGAACCGCACCTTGCTGATCGGCCTTGCGGACCCCACCGCCGCCGTGCCGGCGCAGGCGACCGCCTGGACCCCCGGCGACCCCGACCTGCTCGCGTTCGTCGGCGCCGACCCGCGCGGCTTCGATACGCTGCTCGCCGCGCCGCTGCCGGAAGCCAGTTTCGCCTTTCGCAGCGCGCCGGCGATCCGCGCCATGCTCGACCAATTGCTGGAGTCCTACGACGCCATCGTGCTCGACCTTGCGGCCGTGGAGCCGCGCGAGCGCGTCGCCGTGCCGGTGACGAGCATCGCCGCGGCGTGCGACAGCGTCGTGGTGCTGTGCATGCCGGGGCGCGATTCCCGGATCGCCCTGTCCCGCGCCGCCGCCGCCCTGCGCACCGCCAATGCGCCCTTGAGCGGCATCGTGATGAACGATCGCTTCAACCAAAGCGTGGCGGAGGAGATCACCCGCGAGGCGAAACGCTACCAGCGCTTTGCCCCGCGCCTGGTCGCAGCCCTGATCGCGGCGGTGGGCCGGATCAAGTTCCTGAACGCCAAGCCCTGAGGGTGCGGCGCCTCACGCCGCCCCGCCGGCGCCGAGAAAGAAACTCATGGCCAGGAACACGATCGGCGGCTGGACCGAGTGGTTGCCGTTGAATTCCACATATTGCACATCATAGCCGGCCGCCTGGAGCTTGGCGGCATTGGCGCGACCGGCGGTGGCGATGGGCAATTGCTCGTCCTGGAGGCCGTGCGCGATGAACACCCGCGGCGCGCCTTCCTGCACATGCACCGACATGAAGCCGGCCGAGAATGCGATGATATGGCTGACGATGTCGCCATTGGTCAGGCCCAGCGACAGGGCATAGCTGCCGCCGTCGGAGAAGCCGGCGAAGGCCAGGTGGCCGCGGTCCACGGTGAAATGCGCCGCCACCTCGGCCAGCGCCTTGTCGAGCCGCTCGCGGTCCGGGCCGTTCCCGGCGATGACGATGTCCCAGGTGGGAAACTGCGATTGCGGTGCCAGGAGCAGGAAGGAATGCATCTGCGCCTGGGCTTCCAGCACGGGGAGAATCTTCTCCGCGCTGCCGCCGCCGCCGTGGAACAGCACCACCAGCGGCGCCGGCCGGGCGGGATCAAGCCCGGCGGGCACAAACAGGATGGCGTCGCGCTCCGCCGCGATGCCCAGCGCATGGCGGCCGGGGGAAAGCGGCGGCTTGCTCGGGGCGGTGGGGGTGAAGGTGAGGCGGCCGGCGAGGAAGGGATCGATCATGGCGCCACCTTAGCCAAATGGATAAGGCCGACAAGGCCGCCCCGCCGCACGCCCCTGAGGCTGCCGGCGCCGGCGTGCGCCGTCACCGGGATCTTGCGCTGTCCGCGGCCTGCGGGCAGACGGAAGGACGGCCGCAAGGACAGCCGCGCGGAAAAAAGCGGTCGCTCAGCGGCCTTCCAGCATGTCGCGGGCCTCGCCGACCGCCTTCAGGCACTTGGCTTCATCGCCGGCGGCCTGGAAATTCTGCGCCGCATTGAGCGCGGCGGCCGGGCCGACCGGCGGCGGCAGGTCTCCGGCCGCGGCGGCGACCGAACCCGGGGTCGGCTGCCGGTCGAGCTGGGCGCCGACGGTCTGCGGCTCCGAGCGCGGGGTCGCGGGCTGGCCCTGCACCGCGTCCACGCGCTTCTGAAGCGCGACGATCTGCTCCAGGCAGGTTTCCGCGCGCGCGGGCGCCAGCGGAACCGCCACGGCGGCCAGAAGGCCGGCAGCCGCGACGCAGGCGGCGACGGTGCGGACGAATGCGGGTTGGGCGGTCATGGCGGCTCCATCTGCGCGGCCCGTGCAGCCGCTCGCGGCGCGGCTCCGGGGTGATTTGCGGCGGAGTGTGTCCATGTCCGGCGACGGCGGCAAGACCATGCTGTGGACGAATTGCGCGCGTCTTCCCGTCCCTTTTCGCATGGCTGCCCCTGGCGGGGGAATCGCGCCTTCAGACCGGCCAGGCTTCCAGGCGATAGGCGGAGTCCCAGAACATCCACTCGAGCTGGGTCGCGCGGGTGAAGGCCGCATGCATGCGTGCGCGGGTGCCGGCGGAGGCCTGCTCCGCCGCCTCGTCGGTGGCGGCGATCACCTCCCGCACGGCGGCGTGGAATTCCTCTCCGGCATAGGTGTCGATCCAGGCCTGATAGGGATTGGCGGGCGCCGCGCGGGCGAGAATGTCGCGTCCCACCTCGGCATAGATCCAGAAGCACGGCAGCAGCGCCCCGAGCACCACCTCATACGGTTCCCCATGGGCGGTGGCCAGCAGGAAGGACACATAATGATGGCAGGCGGGGGACAGGGGCGTGTGCGCGAACGCCGACGGGCCGATGCCGAACTGGAGGAAGAACGAGCCGTGCAATTCCCGCTCGACGATGATCGCGACCTCCGCCCCCTTGGCGAATTGCACGATCCGGTCCGGAGTCGGCGCCTTGGCGGCCGCCAGCGCCAGGGCGCGGCCGAAGCCGATCAGATAATGGGCGTCCTGCACGATATATTGCTTGAACCGCGCCTCCTCCAGCGACCCCGCCGCAAGCTCGGCATTGAACGGCATGGCGCGGATGGCGTCGTAGAGCGGCGCGTTGGCGTCCCACGCCTGGCGGGAAAAGCGGGTGTCGTTGCGGGCCTGAGGGGTCATCGAGGCGTCCGGGCAAGGGGGCGCCTGAGGCGCGCGCGAAGGCAGATGAGGCGCAGACTAGCCGATCCGCCGGAGGGCGCGCCAGGGCATTGCACGCTGGCCGCAGCACCCACTGGCCGGAGCGCGCGACGACAACCCAGGGCGGTGCTATATAGGCTTGGCGCGACGATCGCCCGCGCGTAGCTTTTCGCCGCAGGCCACGAAAATCCCGATGCCGTCAGAGCCTTATACCCTATTCGCCTTGCTTGTGCTCACGTCCGCGATCGGCGCCTGCCTTCAGATCTGGGCGTGGTCGCAGGCGCGCAGCGAGCGGCTGCTGCTGTGGGGCGGCATCGCCTATGCGATCATCACGCTCGGCATCTTGCTGAATGCGGCGCGCGAGATGTTGCCGGCGCTGTTCTCGCAGATGCTGGGCACCGGCCTCGTCATCTATGGCGGCGGCCTCATGTATGCCGCCGCGCGCGCCTTCAACGGCCGGCAGATGGAGCCCCTGGTCGCGATTGCCGGCGCCGTGCTGTGGCTGATGGCCTGCCAATTCCCCGATTTCTACAGCAACACGGCCGGCCGCATCACGCTCGCCTCGGTGCTGCTGGCGGGCTATTGCGCGGCCGCGGCGCTGGAGTTCCTGCGGGCCAAGGGCCTGCCGAGCCGCATTCTGCTGGCCGGCCTGCTGTTCGTGCACGGCATCGGCCTGCTGCTGCGCATCCCGCTGGCGCTCGCGCAGCCCCAGGGGCCGATCTTCATGTTCGCCAATCCGTGGTTCATCCCGATTGCGCTTGAAAACGTGATGATGCTGCAATTGTTCGCCTTTCTCCTGGTAACCCTGACCAAGGAGAAGATCGCGGTGGACCTGCGGCTCGCCGCCAACACCGATGCGCTGACCGGCCTGCCGAACCGGCGCGCCCTGTTCGTTCACGCGGTCTCCGCTCTGGCCCGCGATGCGCGACGCGCGCGGCCGAGCGCGGTGATCGTGTTCGATCTCGACCGCTTCAAATACATCAACGATACCTACGGCCATCCGGTGGGTGATGCGGTGCTGCTGGCGTTCGCGAGCGCCGCCACGACGCAATTGCGCGCCGGCGACATGGCCGGGCGGATCGGCGGCGAAGAATTCGCGGTGCTGCTGCCGGAAACGGATGGCCAGCAGGCGGCCATCGCGGCGCGGCGCATCATGGTCACATTCACCCATCTCTCGGGCATGGTGGAGGGCTGCGAAAGCCTGTGCACCGCTTCCGCCGGCATCGCCTCGACCCGCGCCGGCACGACCGGCAACATGGAGGCGCTTCTCCAGGCGGCGGACCGGGCGCTCTATGACGCCAAGCGCGAGGGCCACAATCACCTGAGCGTCGCCGCCCCCCTCGAAACACCCGCGCTGGCCATGCAGCGGTGAACCCAAGCGCGCGAACCCCAGGGCCGGCGTGAGGGCCATTGCGCGTGAAGGCGCGCGCCCGGGCGAGGAGATCCGCCGGTTCAGCACGGGAGAGGCGGGAAGGTCTTGGGAAAGAGGGTCTTGGAGAGAATGAGGGAGGAGAGCGGGGGCGGTGCTCTCCTCCCTCAACGCCAGTCAAATCCGGGTTGCGGCACCGGACGTGACCGAACGGTTCGGTCAAGACATCCTCTATCTAGCTGAGCTTTTAGATCGATGCAAGTGGTACTGAACGGTTCGGTCAATTTTTAACCATTGTCGGCGCGCAGACAATTGACGCGGCGGTCCTTTCAGCCAAGGGTAATGCAACATTGGCAGCGCCTTGGCGCGCCGTGGCGGAGCGCGGAGAACATATTTTGTCGGTTGTGGAAACCAGGGAAGCAGTGGCGGGCCAGGACCCGGAAAAGCGCAGGCAGATCCTGGCCGGCGCGCGGCAGGTGTTTCTGGACCAGGGCTTCGACGCCGCCAGCATGGGCGAGATTGCGCGCGCGGCCGGCGTCTCCAAGGGCACGCTCTATGTCTATTTCCACGACAAGGTCGATCTTTTCGCCAGCCTCGTGAGCTGCGAATGCGCGGAAACCGCCGAGCGCCTGTTCGTGCTCGACGCCAAGGAGCCGGACGTGGAAGCGGCGCTGACCAAGCTCGGCATCTCCTTCATCGAAGCTATGCTGCGGCCCTGCCACGTGGCGACCGTGCGCAGCGTGATCGCCATCGCCGAGAAATTCCCCGCCATCGGGTTGCGGTTCCTGGAGGCGGGGCCAAACTCCGGCACGCAGCGCCTGTCCGCCTTCCTTCAGGCCAAGGTGGACCAGGGCGTGCTCGATATCGACGACACCGAGGCGGCAGCGAGCCAGTTCCTGTCGCTGTCCAAGGATACCATCCTGGCACCGGTCCTGTTCGGGGCCGCCGCCACGATCCAGCATGATCAGATCGAGGCCGTGGTCGGCCGCGCGGTGCGCATGTTCATGGGCGCCTATGGCGTGAAGCGCTGAGCGCGCTCACGCCCGCCAGAACGGCTTTTCCGCCTCGCGGCGCGCCGCCTCCCGGCTGATGCCCGCATCGCGCATCTGGTCGTCGTCCAGATCCGCCAGGGCGCGCCGCTCGCGCGCCCGCCGCAGCCACACCCGCAGCAGCCCCCAAAGCCCCGCGAGCCGATCCTGCGGCGCGCCGAAGGCCTCCGTGATCCCGTCTTGATGGGCCACCCGCCCGCGCGCGGCGGAGAGCGGGGTCGGCCGGAGCGGGTGCGCACCGGGGAGCGAGGGGCGTCCCCGGCTCTCGGTCGGTGTAATCTGGCGAATGCGCGGCGTCATGGTGAGATCCTCATGAATTGCTCGCATTCATTGCGCCGCCATGATATCGGTGCAATTATTATATTGCACTCGGATCAATAATGCCTTCGACCGATTATCGCGCTCTCGCCGACATGCTCGCCGCCGATATCGCGGCCGGCCGTCTCGCCCCCGGCAGCCGGCTGCCGACCCAGCGGGACTTCGCCTATACGGTCGGCATCGCGCCCTCCACCGCCAGCCGCGTCTATGCCGAGCTGGTGCGGCGGGGCCTGGTTTCGGGCGAGGTGGGGCGCGGCAGCTATGTACGCACCTCCCCGACCACGGGCACCAGCGGGCTCGGCGAGCCGGTGCAGGCGTCGGTCGATCTCCAGCTCAATTTCCCCATGCTGCCGAACCAGGATGCGGAGCTGGAGCAGATCCTGGCGCAATTTGCCCGGCAGGGTGGGCTTTCGGCGGCGTTCCGACCCACCGGCGCCGCGGGCACGCGCGCGGCCCGCAGCGCCACGGCGGATTTCCTCGCCCGCGCCGGCTGGCAGCCCGATCCCGCCGGCATCCTGTTCACCGGCAACGGGCGGCAGGCCATCGCCGCGAGCTTCGCCGCCCTCGCCCCGCCCGGAGAGCGCATCGGGGTCGAGGCCATGACCTATCCGGCCGTCAAATGGATCGCGGCGCGCCTCGGCATCACGCTGGTGCCGCTCGCCATGGACGAGAAGGGCCTCAAGCCCGACGCCATCCTGCGCGCCCATCGCGCGGCGCCGCTGCGCGGCGTCTATGTGCAGCCGAGCCTGCACAATCCGCTGGGCGTCTCCATGGATGCGGCGCGGCGTGCGGACTTCGCCGATCTGCTGACGGGCGAAGGGCTGATGGCCGTGGAAGACGTCATCTACGGCTTTTTGTGCGACGACGCGCCCCTCAGCGCGCGCGCGCCGGACCATGTGCTGCTGGTGGACAGCCTGTCCAAGCAGGTCGCGCCGGGGCTCACCCTCGGCTTCATCGCGGCGCCGCCGGCCTGGAGCGAGCGGCTGGTCGCGGCGGTGCGGGCCGGCGCCTGGGCGGTGACCGGCCTGCCCCTGGCCCAGGGGCTGCACATCATGGCCGAGGGCGTGGTCGCCCGTCTCGTGGCGGCGAAGCGCGCGGATGCGCAGACGCGCCAGGCGATCGTGCGCAGCGTGTTCGACGGCCCGATGCTGAAGACCGACCCGCGCTCCTATCACGCCTGGCTGGAACTGCCGGACACCTGGCGCGCGGAAGCCTTCGCCGGCGCCGCGGCGCGGCAGGGCATCGCCATCACCCCGTCCAGCGCGTTCGCGGTCACCCCCGGCCATGCGCCGAACGCGGTGCGGCTCGCGCTGTCGCCCCCCTCGCATGCGGTCCTGCGCGAGGCGCTGCTGGCGCTGCGCCGGCTGATGGACGGTGGCCCGGTGGAAAGCGAGGTGGAATAGAGCATTTTCGCGCGAAACGGACACCGCTTCGCGTAAAGAAAATGCGTCAACGCAATGAGTTAGAGCATCTCATCGCTTCTATGAAACGACGAAATGCTCCAGCCCCTATTCCGCCGCCGCTTTCATCTGCGGGATCTCGCCCAGCGAGACGTCGTTCATCTCCGCCACCACGTCGGAAATTTGCGGAACGTTCCAATCGCCCCGGCCGAGCCCCTCGGCTGCGGCATAGACATTCTTGATGGTGGCGCCGATGAAATTCGCCGCCCCGGTCGCGGAGGCGAGATTGTTCACGTAGCGCATGTCCTTGTGGGCATTGGACAGAGTGAACTTATGGGCGTTCTCGTCGCGCTCCAGCACATATTTGAAATAGGTCTGGTAGAAGCCGCAATCCATGCGCGAGCCGCGGATGACACTGTCGAAGGTCTGTGGCGAGACGCCCACCTTGGCGGCCAGCGAGAGCGCCTCGGCATAGAGCGCGCCATAGCCCAGCGACAGGAAATTGTTGAGCAGCTTCATGGTGTGGCCGGCGCCGGGGGCGCCCACATGATTGATCCGCGCAGCGATCGCCTCCAACGCCGGCCTGATCACGGCGAAGGCGTCATCCTCGGCGCCGACGATGGCGATCAGCGTGCCCTCGGCCGCGTTGGTGGGCGTGCCCCCGAGCGGGGAATCGCAGAGAGCGATGCCTTTTTCCTTCAGTTCCGCATGCAGGGCGATGGTCAAGGCCGGCTCCGAGGTGGACGTATCCACCAGATGCAGCCCCGGCCGGGCGCCTTCCAGCAGGCCACCGGGACCGCGCACCACCGCTTCCACCTGGGGCGCGCCGGTGACGCACAGGAAGATGATGTCGCAGGTGCCGGCCATTTGCGCCGCGCTCTCAGCCTCCTGCGCGCCGCGCGCGAGCAGATCCTCGATCGGCGCCCGGTTGCGATGGGCGAGAACGGTCAGGGGAAAACCCTTCTCCAGCAGGTTCTTCGCCATGCCGTGGCCCATGATGCCGACGCCGATGAAGCCGATGCGCGGTTTTTCCATTTCCGGTTCCTCCGAGTGACTTTGTCTTTTGGTCGCGGGGCTTAAATCGTTTAGCATGGATGAAGTGAGCAAGCGAAGCGTCTAAGACTTGGCAGCACGGAGGGATCATGGACGATACGGAGACTGCCAGCCTCGGTCGGGTCACGCTGCAACGTCTGGCGTCGGAACTGGGACTGTCGACGGCCACGATCTCGCTTGCCCTGCGCGACAGCCCCGTGGTGGCGCAGGCCACGCGCCAGCGGGTGCAGGAGATGGCCCGCGAGCGCGGCTATGTGGCCAATCGCGGCGCCGCCTCCCTGCGCACCGCCCGCACCAACATCATCGGTGTCGGGCTGCACGATATCGTCAACCCCTCCTTCACCGAGCTGCTCGCGGCGCTCGAGGATGCGCTGAGCGGCGCCGGAAAGACCATTCTGCTGGGGGTGAGCCAGGAAGACGTGGTGCGCCAGGCCCGCACCCTCGGCACGCTGGCCGAATACCGGCCCGACGCCTTCATCATCTCGCCCGCCGTGGACACCACCATCGCCGACCTGCGAGCGCTGGCCATCAGCGGCATCGCCGTGGTGCAGGTGACGCGCGAAGTGGAGGGATCGGGCTTCGATTTCGCCGGCTCCGACGATGAAACGGGCGTGAGCCTCGGCGTCGCCCATCTGGTGGCGCTCGGCCATCGCCGCATCGGCATGATCGGCGGGCTGCAGGGAACCTCCACCGGGCGCAAGCGCCTCGCCGGCTACAAGGCCGGGCTCGCGAAGGCGGGCCTGCCGTTCGAGCCCGAGCTGCATGTGCCCGGTCCCGGCCTGCGCGAATATGGCCGCGAGGGCGTCGCGCGCCTGCTGGCGCTGGAACATCCGCCCACCGCCGCGGTCTGCTTCAATGATCTGTGCGCGTTCGGCGCGGTCATGGGCGTGCAGGCCGCGGGGCTGGAAGTGGGGGCGGACTTCTCCATCGTCGGCTATGACGACATCGGCGAGGCCGCGCTGTGGCATCCGGCGTTGACCACCGTCTACACGCGCATTCCCGAATATGGCCGCTCCGCCGCCGCGCTCGCGCTGGCGCGCATCGCCGCGCCTTCCCGCCCGGTGGAGCGCGTGGTGCTGGAACCGCGGCTCGTGGCGCGCGCCTCCGCCGGCCCGCCGCCGGCCCGCCCCGCGCGCTGACGTGCCGGAGATCGTCACCATCAGCGATGCGCACGACCCGCGCGTCGCCGATTTCGTCGCCGTGCGCGAGCGTGACCTGATCGGCCGGAAAGACCGCTTCATCGCCGAGGGCGAGGTGGTGCTGCGCCTGCTGGCGCCGCGCGCCGACCACCGCATCCGGGCCCTGCTGCTCTCGGCCGCCAGCGCCGCGCGCCTGGCCGATGTGCTCGAGCGGCTCGCGGACGAGGTGCAGGTGCATGTGGCCACCCAGCCGGTGATGGACGCCATCGTCGGCTTCCATATCCATCGCGGCATCCTCGCTCTGGTGGAGCCGCCGCCGCCGCCCGAACCGGCCGCCTTGCTCGCGTCCCTGCCGGCGCGTGCGCTGGTGGTGGGGCTGGTGGGCATCTCCAACCATGACAATATGGGCGGCATCTTCCGCAACGCCGCCGCCTTCGGCGCCGCCGCCGTGCTGCTGGACGGGGCGAGTTGCGATCCGCTCTATCGCAAGGCGATCCGGGTCTCCGTCGGGGCGAGCCTGATCGTGCCTTATGCGCGGGTTGCCGGTGGCGCGGACATGCTGGCGCTGCTGGAACAGGCCGGCTTCGACATCGTCTCGCTCAGCCCCTCCGGCACGCTTCCCTTGTCGCGGCTGGACCGCGGCGCGCGCGTCGCGGCCCTGTTCGGCACCGAGGGACCGGGCCTGCCGGCGGACCTGCTCGCCCGCACGCGCAGCGTTTCCATCCCCATGGCGGCCGGGTTCGACAGCCTGAATGTCGCCACCACGAGCGGCATCGTGCTGCATCATCTCGCCGGCGCGACCGGGCTCAGCTGAGCGCCGCACGCGCCGGTGGGGCGCCTGCCCTGCTTGGCGCACATGCACGTTGTGTTGCGTCGCAATTGCACACTGGCGACGGCGACCTATACTAAAGGGGCGTGGTCGCGCAGGTTCTGGCCATGCGCCAGTCCTTCTGCCGGTGACACCGCCCCATGAATTTGCCTCCGACCCTCCTCGACCAGATCGGCGATATCGGCGCGGACCCCGCGTCCACGCGGGTGGTGGTGGCCATGTCGGGTGGAGTCGACTCGTCCGTCGTGGCGGGACTGCTGGCGCACGCCGGCTATGACGTGGTGGGCGTGACGCTGCAATTGTACGACCAGGGCGCCGCAGCCCTGCGCAAGGGCGCCTGCTGCGCCGGGCAGGACATTTACGACGCCCGCACGGTCGCCGAGAAGCTGGGCATTCCCCATTATGTGCTCGATTACGAAAGCCGCTTTCGCGAGGAAGTGATCGAGCGCTTCGCCGACAGCTATGCCTCCGGCGTCACCCCCATTCCGTGCGTGGATTGCAACCGCACGGTCAAGTTCCGCGATCTGCTGGCCACCGCCGAGGATCTCGGCGCCCAGGTCCTGGCCACCGGCCATTATGTCTCCAGCCGCGCTTTGCCGGACGGGCGCCGCGCGCTCTATCGCGCCGCCGAGGACAATCGCGACCAGAGCTATTTCCTCTATGCCACCACCCAGGCGCAGCTGGCACGGCTGCGCTTTCCGCTCGGTCATCTTAAGAAGAACGAGGTGCGCGCGCTCGCCACCGAGCTGGGGCTCGTGGTCGCCGACAAGCCGGACAGCCAGGATATCTGCTTCGTGCCCGGCGGCGATTATGCCGAGGTGGTGCAGCGCCTGCGGCCCGAGGCGGGCGATCCCGGCGACATCGTGCATCTGGACGGGCGCCTTCTCGGCCGCCATCGCGGCGTGATGCATTACACCATCGGCCAGCGCAAGGGCCTCGGCATTTCCACGCCGGAGCCGCTCTACGTGATCGGCATCGACGCCGCGCGGCGCGAGGTGAGGGTCGGCCCGCGCGAGGCGCTGGCGGTGCACGCCATCCGCATCGCCGACGTGAACTGGCTCGGCGACGAGCCATTCGCGGAGGCCTGTGCGGCGGGGCGCGAGGTGTTCGTGAAGGTGCGCTCCACCCGCGCGCCGGCCCCCGGCCGGCTGGGGCTCGACGCCCAGGGCCTGCCGCTGGTGCAATTGCATCTGGGCGAAGAAGGCGTTGCACCGGGGCAGGCATGCGTGCTCTACGATGCACCCGACGGCGGCGCCCGCCTGCTGGGCGGCGGCACCATCCTGCGCACCCGCTCGGCGGTGCGCGACGCGATGCAGGCGCAGGTCGCCTGAGCGAACGAGATTTTCGCGGCCCACACGCCGCACGACACCACGTCCCGGCGGGGCGATCGCCGGGATGCACAGGCTGGGGCAGAGGCAGACATGGCGGTCCAGTACGATCTCGAAGGCCAGAAGCGCGCTTATGCGAAATGGGCGCCCATCTACGATACCGTCTATGAGAAGCTGCTGGCCGACGCCCAGCGCAAGGCCGCCAACGCCGCCGCGAGCTGCGGCCCGGACATTCTGGAAGTCGGCGTGGGCACCGGGCTGACCCTGCCTTATTATCCCCGCGGCTGCCGCGTGACCGGTATCGATCTGTCCTCGGACATGCTGCGCAAGGCGGTGCAGAAGACCACGGCGCGCGGCCTCAAGCAGGTGTCGCTGCTGGCGGCCATGGACGCCTGCGCGCTCGGCTTCCCCGATGCCCGGTTCGACGCCGTCACCGTGCCCTTCGTCATCACCCTCGTGCCGGACCCGGAAGGCGCGCTCGACGAGATGCGCCGCGTGCTGAAGCCGAACGGCGAGATCATTATCGCTTCCAAGCTCGGCGCCGATGCGGGCGCCGCCATGCATGTGGAAACCGCCCTCGCCCCGCTGGTGAAGAAGGTGGGCTGGAGCATCGCCTTCAAGGCCAGCCGCCTCGGCGCCTGGGCGGCCCGCCAGGGCGACATGGAAGTGGTGGAAATCTCGCCGGTTTTCCCGGTCGGCTTCTTCAAGCTGGTGCGCATCAAGAAAGCGCGCGGCTAGAGCTGGATCCGTCTCTGTTCAATAAAGGAGAGGGCGATTCACCGATCGCGCTCTAAAGGAGCAGGCAGAGCGGTTGAAGAACGCACGCGCTTTCTTGACACCGCCGCGCCCGCTCCCCTATATCCCGTCCTCCGCAAGCTCGCGTGCCCGGCACCGAGCGGCGTGCGATGTGGCAGTGTAGCTCAGTTGGTGAGAGCGCCGGATTCATAACCCGGAGGTCGGCGGTTCAAATCCGCCCGCTGCTACCATTCGCCTCCCGGCCGACATCGTCCCGATCCATCGTCCTGAACAGACATCGCGCCGGCATGCCTCGCGCGTCCTGTCCCTATGCCAGCGCGTCCAACGCGCCGACAAAAAAATGCCCCGGACCAGCCGGGGCATCGCGCGTCGTGCGGCTCGATCCGGGCGCCTCACCCCTCGCGAGTGCGCACCCATTCGATGATGCCGGAGAAATCCTTGCCGGCATTCCCCTCTTCCTCGAAGGCGGTGTAGAGCGCGGTGGCGGCGGCCCCGAGCGCGGTCGCCGCCCCGGCCTGGCCGGCGGCTTCCTGGGAGAGGCGCAGGTCCTTCAGCATCAGCGCGGCGGCAAAGCCCGGCTGATAGCCGCGATTGGCGGGGCTGGTGGGCACCGGCCCCGGCACGGGGCAATAGGTGGTCAGCGACCAGCATTGCCCCGAGGAGGTCGAGGCCACATCGAACAGCGCCTGATGGGAGAGGCCGAGCTTTTCCCCGAGGACGAACGCCTCGCTGACCGCGATCATGGAAATGCCCAGGATCATATTGTTGCAGATCTTGGCCGCTTGCCCGGCGCCGGCGTCGCCGCAATGGACGATCTTCTTGCCCATGAGCGCGAGGATGGGCTGGGCCTTCGCGAACGCCTCCGCCGTGCCGCCGGCCATGAAGGTGAGCGTGCCCGCTTCCGCCCCGCCCACGCCGCCGGACACCGGCGCGTCGAGGGGTTCGTGCCCGGCGGCCTGCGCCGCATCATGGAAGGCGCGTGCCGAGGCGACGTCGATGGTGGAGCTGTCGATGAACAAAGTGCCGGGCTTTGCCGCCGCGAACAGGCCGTTGTCGCCGGTCGTGGCGCCCACCACATGCCTGCCGCTGGGCAGCATGGTGACGACGATTTCCGCGTCCGCCACCGCATCGGCGGCGGTGGGCGCGATCGCGACGCCCTTGGCCTTCGCGGCCTCCAGCGCGGCGGGGGAAAGGTCGAACCCGCGCACCGCATGCCCCGCCTTGACCAGATTGGCCGCCATGGGCCCGCCCATGTTGCCGAGCCCGATGAAACCGATGCTGGCCATGTCTTCCTCCCGATCTTCTCGTTGCCGGATCAGTTCGCCCGCGCCACCAGGGCGCGGGAGATGATGACCCGCATGATTTCGTTCGTGCCTTCCAGGATCTGGTGCACCCGCAGGTCGCGCACGATCTTCTCGACCCCGTAATCGGCGAGATAGCCGTAGCCGCCGTGCAATTGCAGCGCCTGGTTCGCCACCTCGAACCCGCTGTCGGTCACCACGCGCTTGGCCATGGCGCACAGGCGGGTGGCCTGCGGGTCCGCCCGGTCGTAGGCGGCCGCGGCACGCCACAGGAAGGTGCGGGCGACCTCCAGCTCGGTCTCCATGTCGGCGAGGCGGAATTGCAGCGCCTGGAATTCGTTGAGCGCCTTGCCGAAGGCGGTGCGCTCGCGCATGTAGCCGAGGGCCTTGTCGAAGGCGCTCTGCGCGCCACCGAGCGAGCAGGCGGCGATATTGAGCCGGCCGCCGTCGAGCCCGGCCATGGCAAACTTGAAGCCCTCGCCTTCCCGCCCCAGCAGGTTTGCCGCCGGCACGCGCACGCCTTCCATGATGACCGCGCGGGTGGGCTGGACCTTCCAGCCCATTTTCTTCTCATTGGCGCCGAACGAGAGGCCGGGCGTGCCCGCCTCCACCAGGAAGGCGGAGATGCCCGAGGGGCCGGGGCCGCCGGTACGCGCCATCACCACGTAAAGGTCGGAGACCCCGGCGCCGGAGATGAACTGCTTCACCCCGTCGAGCACATAATGGTCGCCGTCCTTCACCGCGCGGGTCTTCAGCGCCGCCGCGTCCGAGCCGCTGCCGGGCTCGGTGAGGCAATAGCTCGCCACCCGCTCCATGCTGCACAGGCCCGGCAGCCAGGCGAGGCGCTGGGCATCGTCGCCGAAGCGGTCGATCATGGCCGCGACCATGTTGTGGATCGACAGAAAGGCGGAGGTGGCCGGGCAGCCGCTGGCCAGCGCCTCGAAGATCAGCGTGCCGTCGAGCCGCGAGAGGCCGGAGCCGCCGAACTCCTCGCGCACATAGATGCCGCCCATGCCGAGCGCGGCGGCGGCCTTGAGGGTGGGAATGGGGAAATGCTCCGCCTCGTCCCATGCCAGGGCGTGGGGGGCGATCTCCTCGCGCGCGAAATCCTGCGCCATGGCGCGGATGGCCTGCTGGTCTTCCGTCAATTCAAACACGGCACCCTCCCGAATACGAACCACCGGCCGCCGGTTGGCCCGGCGTGCCGCAGGAAGGCGCATGGCGCTGGAACCGGCCGCGTCATGCGCCTGAGGCGTCTACGCTTACAACGGTTGGAGCGAACCGGCGCGGCCGGCAAGGCCAGACGCGCCGTCTTGGCTCAGCTCATGGTGGGGATGACGAATTCCGCGCCGTCCTTGACGCCCGAGGGCCAGCGGGAGGTGACGGTCTTGGTCTTGGTGTAGAAGCGCACGCCGTCCGGCCCGTGCTGGTTGAGATCGCCGAAGCCCGAGCGCTTCCAGCCGCCGAAGGTGTGGTAGGCGATGGGAACCGGGATCGGCACATTGATGCCCACCATGCCCACCTGCACCTTGGAGGCGAAGTCGCGGGCGGCATCGCCGTCGCGGGTGAAGATGGCGACGCCATTGCCATATTCATGCTCGGTCGGCAGGCGCAGGGCCTCCTTATAGTCCGGCGCGCGGACGACGCTCAGCACCGGGCCGAAGATCTCTTCCTTGTAGATGCGCATGTCGGCGGTGACATTGTCGAACAGGCAGCCGCCCATGTAGAAGCCGTTCTCATAGCCCTGGAGCTTGAAATTGCGGCCGTCCACCAGCAGCTTGGCGCCTTCGTTGATGCCGATGTCGACATAATTCTTCACCCGCTCCAGCGCCTCGCGGGTGACGAGCGGGCCGAAATCGGCGGTGACATCGGTGGACGGGCCGATCTTCAGGCTTTCCACGCGGGGGACGAGCTTTTCCAGCAGCTTCTCGGCGGCATAGTCGCCCACCGGCACCGCCACCGAAATCGCCATGCAGCGCTCGCCGGCGGAGCCGTAGCCGGCGCCGATCAGGGCGTCCACGGCCTGGTCCATGTCCGCGTCGGGCATGATGATCATATGGTTCTTGGCGCCGCCGAAGCCCTGGATGCGCTTGCCCGAAGCCGCGCCGCGCGCATAGATATATTGCGCGATGTTGGACGAGCCGACGAAGCCGACCGCCTGGATGTCCGGGTCGTCGAGGATCGCGTCCACCGCTTCCTTGTCGCCGTTCACCACGTTCAGGATGCCCGCCGGAAGGCCGGCTTCCATCATCAGCTCGGCCAGCTTCATGGGCACGCCGGGATCGCGCTCGGACGGCTTGAGGATGAAGGCGTTGCCGCAGGCGATGGCGGGGCCGAACTTCCACATGGGGATCATGGCCGGGAAGTTGAACGGCGTGATGCCGGCCACCACGCCCAGCGGCTGGCGCATGGAATAGACGTCGATGCCGGGGCCGGCGCCGTCGGTGAACTCGCCCTTCAGCAGGTGCGGGATGCCGCAGGCGAACTCGATCACCTCCAGGCCGCGCTGAATGTCGCCCTTGGCGTCGGGAACGGTCTTGCCGTGCTCGCGGGCGAGCAGGTCGGCGAGGGCGTCGTAATCACGCTGCACGAGTTCGAGGAACTTCATCATCACGCGGGCGCGGCGCTGGGGATTGGTGGCGGCCCAGCCGATCTGCGCGGCCTTGGCATTCTCCACGGCGGCGCGCATCTCGGCGGCCGAGGCGAGCGCCACGCGGCCCACCACTTCGCCCGTCATGGGCTGCCATACGTCGCCATAGCGTCCCGACGTGCCCGCGACGTGCTTGCCGCCGATGAAATGGCCGATATCGCGCATGATGCGCCTCCCTGCTTAAAGCGTTTCCCAGATTTTGGCGTCGCTTGTTGGCCGGCACAATGGCCTATCATTTTTTGCACATCCAGGGCTATTGTCGCACGGTAACTGTGCGGATTTTCACATGCCATCGGCGGCGTTCGACTGGGCGGACCTGCGCCATTTCCTGGCCATCGCCCGCACCGGCAAGCTCACTACGGCGGCGCGCCTGCTGGGGGTGGAGCATTCCACGGTCAGCCGCCGCCTCGCGGCGCTTGAGCATAGCCTCGGGGCGAAACTGTTCGATCGCCAGCCGGCCGGCTATGTGCTCACCAGTGCGGGCGAACGGCTGATGGCGACGGCCGAAGCCATGGAGACGCTGGCCGCCGGCGCCCAGCAGGAGATTGGCGGGGCCGATCTCGGCGTCTCCGGGGCGGTGCGCATCGGCGCGCCGGACGGCTTCGGCACCTTCTTCCTCGCCCCGCGCATCGGCGCGCTCGCGGCGCTGCATCCCGCGCTCGACATCCAATTGCTGGCCATGCCGCGCCTGTTCAGCCTGTCGAAACGCGAGGCGGATATCGCCATCTCCATCAGCCGGCCGAAGGAAGGGCGCCTGCATGCGAGGAAGCTCACGGACTATCGCCTCGGCCTCTATGCCGCGCGCGATTATCTCGCCCGCCACGGACCCATCGAGAGCCGGGCGGCGCTGCTGCGCCATCCCTTCATCAGCTATATCGACGATCTGATCTATGCGCCCGAACTGGACTATGTGCCGCTGGTCTCGCGCGAGCTGCGACCGCGCCTGAAAAGCTCGAACCTCGTGGCGCAATTCATGGCGACGCGCGGCGGGGCGGGGGTGTGCGTGCTGCCGAACTTCATGGGCGACACCGCCGACGACCTCGTGCCCCTTCTGCCGCAGGAGGTGTCCTTGATCCGCAGCTTCTGGCTGCTCACCCATGCCGACACCCGCGATCTCGCCCGCGTGAAAGTCGCCGCCGATTTCATCGCCAAGGCGGCGCGGGAGGCGCAGGCGGTATTTCTGCCGGCCGAACGGGGGGAGACGAAGGGAAAAGCCGTGTCCCTCGAACCCGCGCCTGGCCAGCGCTCAGAGGCGCCCGCCCCGCCCGATCATTCGGGATAGGTCTCGCCGCCATCCGGCGTCGGCTTGTGGAACAGGATGAAGATCAGGGGGTTGCCCGGCTCGGCCATGGCGTCGCTGCGCTGGCCCGTGACTGCGCCGGCCACGCCGCTGGTATATTCCGCAACCACCTGCCCGAAACTGTCGTGCTGGACCGCCACCTTCTGCCCGGCCTCGACCTTGTCGTTCAGCTTCACCAGATGCTCGACCAGCCCGCCCTGGGTGGCGAGGATGGGGAACGCGCTATTGCCGATGAAGACGTTGACGTCCTTCCCCGTGCGCCCCATCGGCCCGGGCAGGATGCCGTGATGCTTGAGGACGTTCATCGTGCCTTCCACGAACAGCGCGGCCATTTCGAGGTTCAGCACCCGCGCGGCGCCGATCTCCGGGGTGAAGGCGGGAATGCCCGCGTCGATGAAGGCATTGTGCAGCACGCCGGGATAGACGTGATTGTCGAAGATCTGGGCCACGGGATAAAGCTCCACCATGGCCTTGATGGCGGGCACATCCAGGCCGGCGATGTTGAAGGCGGTGACATCGAAGCCGGTGGTGCCGGTGTGGAAATCGATGGCCGCATCGGCGTTCGGCCGCAGCAGGCGGTTGAACAGCAGCCCGGCATGCCGGCTGGGCGCGGTGAGGCCGTTTTCATTGCCCGGCCATTCCCGGTTCATGTCAATGAGATCGGCGCCCCGGCCCGCGTTGGGCCAGCGGCGCTGCATGCCTTCCAGCGCCGGGCGGGAGACGTCCGTCACCGCCATCACCGTGCCCGACATCTGCCGCGGATCGAGCTGATTCATCACGCTCTGCACCGTATGCACGGAACTCATCTCGTCGCCGTGCACGCCGCTGACCAGCACCACGCGCTTGCCCGGCTTTGCCCCCCTGGCGACGGTGACGGACACGTACCAATATTGTCCCGTGGGCATCTGGACGCCCTGAAAATATAAAAAGTGCGTCCGCCCCGGCTCCAGGTCGCCGACGTCGAGCGTGCTGACGACCTGCTTTCCCTGGATCGTGTCGCCGGTATAGACCGTGCCCGAGGACGGTGCGGTCGGGGGCTGGGATTGGGCACTCGCGGCGCCCGCATCGGCGACCAGCGCGGCCGAGCCGCCGATCGTTGCAAGGGACGCGATCAGAAAGTCGCGGCGATCGAGGCGTTCGTCCGGCTGGTCTGGCATGGGGCGGCCCTGGGCTGAAAATCGACGTTCGGGCGCCACCATACACGCCGATTGCGGATCTCTCCCCGTGCCCCAGCGGCACCGCCGGAGGCGCCCTGCCCGGCGCCATGACACCGGAACCCGCCTCCCCACCTTGACGCGGAAGCCGGCTCCCCTTATACGAGCGCCTTCCCGATACATGCGGGTGTGAGACGAGGGGTCGGGTTCGGCCCTGGGCTTCCGCGTCCGTGACCAACGAATTTGAAGGACTTCTGCCATGTCCCGGCGGTGCGACCTGACCGGCAAGGGGGTTCTGACTGGCCACCTCGTGAGCCACTCGAACCACAAGACCAAGCGCCGGTTCTTGCCGAATCTCTGCAACGTGACGCTCGAGAGCGAAGTGCTCGGCCGTTCGGTGCGCTTCCGCGTCAGCGCCAACGCGCTGAAGAGCGTTGATCATCGCGGCGGCCTCGATGCCTTCCTCAAGAAGGCGCGCGACGAGGAGCTCTCCCAGCGCGCCCTCGAGCTGAAGCGTCTCGTGGTCAAGGCCCTCGCCGAGGCGAAGCCGGCCGCCTGATCGCGTCTCGCGATCGACGGTCTGGGCGGTCCGCCATGGCGCGCCTGTTTCCGCTGCAATCCGAACCGCGGGCGTTTGCGCTCGCGGTTTTTTTCATGTGCGCGGCGGTGCTCACCGCCAATGTGCTGGTGCAGTTTCCGTTCGAGCCGTTCGGCCTCGCGGATTACCTCACCTATGGCGCCTTCACCTATCCCGTCACCTTCCTGGTGAACGATCTCACCAATCGACGCCTCGGGCCCGCCCGCACGCGGCGGGTGATCTATGTGGGGTTTGCGCTGGCGGTGGCGCTTTCCGCATGGCTGGCGACTCCGCGCATCGCACTCGCCTCGGGCACCGCCTTCCTCGCCGCCCAATTGCTGGACGCGCGCGTGTTCGACCGCCTGCGCCGCCGCGCCTGGTGGATGCCGCCCTTCGTCTCGGGCCTGATCTCCAGCGCCATCGACACGATCGTCTTCTTCACCCTCGCCTTCGCCGGCACCGACCTGCCGTGGCAGACCTGGGCGGTGTTCGACTATGGGGTGAAGCTCGCCATGATCCTGCTGTTCCTCGGCCCCTATCGCGCCCTCATCGCCCGCATGCCGGCGTGGCCCGGCCCGGAGCGCGCCCGCGCCTGAAGCGGGCAACGCCGCTCGGGCCGGCCGGGCCGCGGAAGCATGTAGAGCTGCCACGGCCCGGTCCGGCTTTTCCTGACCGCACCCGAAATCAGTGCGGCGCGGCGATGGATTGCACCTCCAGCCTCCGCTCAGAGCTTCTCACTTCTTCAACGAGATGAAGCTCTGGTGATCCTTGTGGAAGAAGTGGATGTCGAGCGTTCTCATGAACGTCTGGAGACCCGCGTCCTGGATCGGCAACAGGAAAGCGTCCTCGTCGGTTTCGTTATAATGGGCATGCCACCAGCCGGGCGGCGTCACGAAGGCGGAGGCGGTGTTCCAGTCGGCGCGGACCGGATTGATGATATTGCCGTCTGCGTCCAGTTCCTCTCCCAGCAGGCTGTAGCAGCCGGGCTTGCAATGGATGATGAGGTCGAGCGCCACGGACTGGTGGCGATGAGGCAGCTGGGTCGCTCCGGCGGGCAGAACGCCATACATGGCCCAGAGAACGTGCGTGGCGGTCTCGGTCATCGCGCACTGGCTGTTGGCCAGGAGCACGCTGACGCGATTGCGGTCCTTTGCATGCGGATCATTGCGGATCGCGCTCAGATTGCTGTCTTCGTCCTCGTGCCGGAAGAGGGTCGGACGAAACCGCGGCGTCTCTGCGCGAACGCCGAGATAGGTCAGCAGCGGCTGATCGTGGACCCAGTAGAGGACGCTGTCCGTGGTGGCGACGTGCGTCGCCGCGCCGAGGGGCAGCGTGAACAGATCGTGCTGCTCCCAGGGAAGGGCGTCGCCACCAATCTGCGTCTGACCCTTGCCTTCGATCACGAAATAAAGCTCGGACGTCGCATTGATGGAGGTCGTGATGCTCTCGCCGGCGTTGATCCGAATGAAGTTGGCGCTCAGATTGGGGCTTGTCGCCGGACTGGGACACATGAGGCCCGCGCTGAGATCCAGCGGGATGATGCGGGTTTCGCCGCCCTGATGCAGCTGACGGTCAAAACTTCCAAGGGGGCATTTCGGAGTTTGATGCCCAATCGGATTTGCAACCTTGGTGTATTCGAAATAGCGCGCGTCTTCAGCCCACTTGGCCCGGGACGAGACCGTCATTCTCATATCCTCAAATTGAATAATGTCGACCGCGGTCTTCCGACGGCGGTGGCTCACCGAGACGGGTGGCAACGCCCGGAGCGTGACGACACTCCAGTACCTCCCGTACCTGCCGGCGACGGTCTTAGAATTTGAAGAATACGAGAATATGAACCTCGCGGGTCCGCAGCTGGCTCAGGGCGTCAGTAATCCCCCTCCCGCAGCAGGCGGCGGATCACCTTGCCGGAGCTGGTGAGCGGTAGTTCCTCCAGAAACACGATCTCGCGAGGATATTCGTAGCCCGCCAGATTGTTCCGCACGAGCGCCTGCACCTCGGCCTTCAAGGCCTCGCTCGGCACCACGCCGTCCTTCAGCACCAGGAAGGCTTTCACCACTTCCGTGCGCACCGGGTCCGGCTTGCCGACCACGGCGGCGATGGCGATGGCGGGATGGCGCAGGATGCAGTCCTCGATCTCCGCCGGGCCGATGCGATAGCCGGCGGAGGTGATGACATCGTCATCCCGGCCGAGGAAATGGATATAGCCGTCGCCGTCCTGCCGGGCGAGGTCGCCGGTCAGCATCCAGTCGCCGGAGAATTTCTCCGCCGTCGCCTCGGGACGGTTCCAATAATTGAGGAACATCACCGGGTTGGGCGCGCGAATGGCAATCTGCCCCATCTCCTCGACGGCGCACGGCGTGCCGTCGGGCCGCAGCACCGCAACGTCATGGCCTGGCAAAGGCTTGCCCGTGGCGCCGGCCCGCGCGACCCCCATGGCGGCGTTGGAGCCGATGACGTAATTGCATTCGGTCTGGCCGTAGAATTCGTTGATGGCAACGCCCAGGGCCTCGCGCCCCCATTGGAACGTCTCCGCTCCCAGCGCCTCCCCCGCCGACCCCACGGTGCGCAGGTCGAAGCCGAAGCGTTCGCGCGGGCGCGGCACCGCCCGCATCATCTTGAGCGCCGTCGGCGGGATGAAGACGTTGCGCACCTGCGCCCGCGCCATCATGTGGAACGCCCGCTCGGGGTCGAACTTGCCCGGCGGCTGCACCACCACCGGCACGCCCAGCGCGAGCGAAGGGAACAGCGTGTTCAGCAGCCCGCCGGCCCAGGCCCAGTCGGACGGGGTCCACATGCGGTCGCCGGCCTTGGGAAGATCGTCATGGGTGAATTGCATGCCCGCCACATGGGGCAGCAGCACCCGGTGGCCGTGCAGCGCGCCCTTGGGCTGGCCCGTGGTGCCCGAGGTGTAGATCATCAGCGCCGGATCGTCCGGCCCGCTGTCGATCGGCAGCGGCGCCGGGCTCTCGCCGGCACTCATTTCCTGAAAGCCGAGCACGTCGCCCGAGGGGCCGTCGGTGGAGACGAGGACCGACAGGCCGGCCGGCCGCACCGGCAGCTTGGCGAGGCCCGCCGCATCGCTCACCAGCGCGGCGGCGCCGGAATCCTCCAGGCGATAGGCGATGGCATCGATGCCGAATACCGCCGCCAGCGGCACGGCGATGGCGCCGAGCTTGTAGAGGGCGAGATGGGTGGCGAGCACTTCCAGCCCTTGCGGCAGCAGGATGGCCACCCGGTCGCCGCGCCCGATGCCGCGGCGGGCGAGTGCCCGCGCCAGCCGGTTCGAGGCGGCGGCCACCGCTCCATAGCTCAGCGGCGCGAAGCCGTTCTCGCGCGGCAGGAACAGGGCCGGGCGATCCGGCTCGCGTTCGGCCCAGCTGTCGCAGGCGTGGATTGCGATGTTGTAGCGCGCAGGAACGTGCCATTGGAACGCGGCACGACGGCGTTCATACTCACCCGATGCGGACAACGTCACCTTCCTGCTTAAAGCTTAGGCAGGAACGCAAGCTAAAGCGCTGTTGCGTCCGCGTCCATCCTCATTGTGCGATGCACCGGCCGGGACACGGACGCCCGCGTCAGCGCACCTTCTCCGGCTGCGCCAGCACCAGGGCCCAATAGACCTTGTATTTGGAGCGCGGATTGAAGGCGGTCGCGATGCCCATGCGGGTGACGCCGGGGGTGAGCATGTTCTTGTTGTGGGGCGGGCTGTCGCGCCAGCCGGAGAACGCCTCGGCGAGGGTATGATAGCCGGCGCCCACATTCTCCACCGCAATCGCCGGGTCATAGCCCGAGGCCTTCATGCGCATGACGAAGGTGCGTCCGCCCACTTCATGCGAGAGCGTGTCGGCCTTGGCCATGGCATCGGCCTGGTCCTGGGCGACGCGGCTGAGGGCGGGATCGATGGTCACGGCGGACAGGCCCTTGCCGGTCCGGTAGGCGCTGATGATGGAGGCGGCGGCGGCCGGGTCCACGGGCTGCCCGCTCTTGGCGAGATCGTCATAGAAAGCGGGCTTGGTCGGCTCCACTTCCGTCGTGCCGCAGGCGGCCAGCAGGAAAGACAGGAGCACGATGAGGGGAGCGGCGCGCATGCGGCCTCCAGAACTGGAAAGGTTTCGGCCCGCTATGTGAGGGCGGCGAGGTTTAGGAAGCGTTAGCATCCTCTCCCTCAGGCGCCCTCCGGCTGTTGCGCCGCGCCGATGATGCCCGGGCGGCTGGGCTTTTCCTCCTCCGCGGCATCAGCGACGGGGGCCGACGAGGGCGCGGGGGGAGCTGCGGCCGGGGCGGCAGGCGGCGGCGCAATCTCTGCCGGCGGGGCGCCTTCCGGCCGAGGCGGAGGGGGCACCAGGTCGGCGGGGGCGCGCGCCAGCGCCGCCCAGGGCTGGCAGGCCATGCCGATACCCGCCTTGCGGAAGCGCGTCAGGATGGCGAAGTGCAGATCGCTTTTCACCGTCAGGCCGTAATCCACGTTCGCCACCACGCAGCGCAGCTCGAAGCCGAGGCCCGCGTCGGAAAACTTGGTCAGGAACACGCGTGGCGGCGGCGATTGCAGCACCTGGGGATGGTCGCACGCACAGGCCACCAGAATGTCCCGCACCTCCTCCAGGTCGCCGTCATAGGTGACGTTCACCGCCACGATCACGCGCCCGGTGGTGTTGGAGTGCGTGAAGTTCTTCACCATGCCCGAGATCAGGTCGGAATTGGGCACGATGACGGTCGCCCGCTCGAAGGTCTCGATCTCGGTGGAGCGCACGCTGATGCGGCGCACATAGCCTTCCTCGCCCTTCACATTGATGGTGTCGCCCACCCGGATCGGCCGTTCCGCCAGCAGGATCAGGCCGGATACGAAGTTCGACACGATCGATTGCAGGCCGAAACCGATACCGACCGAGAGCGCGCCGGCGACCAGGGCGATGTTCTCAAGATTGAGCCCGATCTCCCCCATGGCGACCATCAGGGCGACGATGGTGCCGATATAGCCGACGATGGTGGCGATGGAGGATTGCAGGCTCGGTTCAAGGCCGGTGCGGGGCAGGAACTTGGTGGACACCCAGCGCTGGATGGTGCGGGCGATGAAGATACCCGCCATCAGCAGGGCAACGGCATACACCACGTTGCTCAGCGTGATGGTGGTGGCGCCGATGCGCACGCCGAACGAGGCGCGCTCGATGGTGTCCATCACGTCGGCGGTGGAGGTGCCCCAGCTGCCTGCGATCACCAGCAGGCCGATGGCGAGCAGCATCAGCTTGAGCAGCGCGGCGATCAGCGTGCCCAGCAGGTCCAGCCGTTCCTGCCGCAGGCCGAGGGTGCGCGACAGCTGGCGGGCATGGATCGCTTCCGGCGTAAGGCTGCCGAAGAAGGCCTCGATCAGCGCGTTCAGCACATAGAGGCCGGCGATCACGGTGGTCGCGACCACGATCCGCGCGGCGACGAACGCGGCGAGGCCGACATAGCCCGCCACCAGCGCGCCGGCGAGCCCCGCCAGCAGCAGCCACATCAGGAACCGCACCCAGGGCACGCCGCTGCTCGGCATTTCCCCCGTGCCCGTCTCCTCTTCGCCTTCGCGGGCGAGCACCACCAGCATGCGGGAGATGAACAGGCCGATCAGCAGCGCCATCACCGCGCTGGTGGCCACCGTCAGCGCCACCGGGGCGAACAGGGCGCGATGGATGGAATTGAGGAAGGCCGCGATCGACAGCGTCCACACCATCCAGGTGAAATAGCGATAGCCGAGGCTCGCGGAATAATCCGACAGGGGCGGGAGCCGCCGCCAGGGCTCGCCCGGCGCCAGCACCGCGCGCGACACCGCAAGGCCGATCGACTGGATGAAGACCGCCACCAGCAGTCCGTGGATCACGTCGGCGGCGCGCGGCGGCGTGATGTCGAAACCGCCCAGGAACGCGAAGGCCGCGATCACCGCCACCGGCGTGGTCAAGGCGTTGAACACGCCCATCTTGACCGCCTCGCGGCCGGAGCGGAGCCGCGAATAGCTGTTGCCCTCCGCCGGCGGAGGACAGGCGAACTTGCGCCGCAGGAAACGCCCGCCGGCGAACACCAGGGCAAAGATCAGCAGCGCGCCGGCATTGATCGCCACCAGCACCGGGGCGCCCTGGCGTTGCAGGGCGAAAGCCAGCCAGTCGTTCGCGAGGAAGCGCAGCGAGCGGCCCTCGCTGCCGAGCCCGCTCGCCGCCCCGGTCCACAGGCTCGGGTCGAGGATGCTCATGGAGCGGTCGAACAATTGCCCGGTGAACAGGCTGCGGCGGCGGCTCGACAGGCGGTCCGACAATTGGTCCGCCCGCACCAGCAGGGCACGGTTCTGCTTGATCACCGCATCCAGCTCCGCGATCAGGCTCTGCATGCTCTCGCGGTCGGCGGTGACGGAGGGATCTTCCGGCGGCGCGCCGGCAGCCGGCGGCTCGCCCAGTTCCTGCGCGCGGGTCTTGGCATTGGCGAGGCGCGGCACCAGGGCATCGGTGCGCTGGGCCAGTTCGCGGCGCACCGGATCGAGGCGGTTGCGCAATTCGTCGAGATCGTCGGCGCGCAGCCCCTCCACCGAGAGCGCGCCCTCGATGCTGTCGAGCGAGGACCGCGTCGCGTCCACCTTCTCGCGCGCGGCCTGCACGGCCGGATCGCTGGCGGCAAAGCCGGGCGCGGCCATGCCGGCGAGCAGGACGGCGATCAGGACTGCGGCCAGAACGGCGGCGCGCGCGATCGGTCGCGACATGAGAAAACCTCCAGGGGGCGCCCGTACCAAGGCGCCCTTATAGGAAAGCGAAGGCGGCAGACTGATGGCCGCCCGCAAATGGCCGCGATACGCACCGGGTCCGCCGCGCGCGACTGTTTCCATTCGTGGGCGAAGCGCACTAAGAACAGGAAAACCTCGGCGGACCTACCTCCATGAGCAGCCCCCTTCCCGTCAAGAGCGAAGCCCCGATCGCGGTGCGTGATCCCCTTGCTTTGGCCCAGGCCCTGGTGCGCGCGCCCTCGGTGACCCCCCATGCCGAAGGCGCCATCGCCCTGGTCGCCCAGATTCTCGAAAGCGTCGGCTATGAGGTCACGCTCCTGCCGTTCGACAGCGCGGGGACCCCGATCGCCAATCTCTATGCGCGGATCGGCTCCGGCGCGCCCAATCTGTGCTTCGCCGGCCATGTGGACGTGGTGCCGCCGGGCGATGAGGCCACCTGGCGGCATCCCCCGTTCGGCGGGGAGGTGGCGGACGGGCAGCTTTTCGGCCGCGGCGCCGTGGACATGAAGGGCGCGGTCGCCGCGGCTCTGGCTGCGGCGGCACGCCATGGCGCACCGAACACGGGCGCGATTTCCTTCCTCATCACCGGCGACGAGGAAGGCCCCGCCCTGGACGGTACGGTGAAGGTGGTCGAATGGCTGAAAGCCCGCGGCGAGCGGGTGGACCATTGCATCCTCGGCGAACCCACCAATCCCTCGGCGCTCGGCGATGCGGTGAAGATCGGCCGGCGCGGCAGCCTTTCCGGCATCATCCGCGTGCACGGCAAGCAGGGCCATGTGGCCTATCCCCATCTGGCGGACAATCCGGTGCCCCGCCTCCTGCGGCTTCTGACGGCCTTGACCGCGCAGCCGCTCGATTCCGGATCGGCGCATTTTCCGCCCTCGAACCTGGAAGTGGTGTCGGTCGACGTCGGCAACCCCGCGTTCAACGTCATTCCCTCCGAGGCCCAGGCCAAGTTCAACGTGCGCTTCAACGACCAGTTCACGCTCGACAGCCTGAAGGCCGAGATCACCCGGCGCCTCGCCTCGGCACACCGCACGGGGTCCTATGACGTGAGCTTCCAGACCGGTGCGAGCACGAGCTTCCTCACGGCGCCCGGCCCGTTCGTCGATCTCGTCAGCGGCGCCATCGCCGAAGTGACGGGCTGCGTGCCGGAGCATTCCACCTCCGGCGGCACGTCGGACGCCCGCTTCATCAAGGACCTGTGCCCGGTGGTAGAGTTCGGGCTCGTGGGCCGCACCATGCATGCGGTCGATGAATCCACCCCGGTCGCCGACCTCGAAGACCTGACCCGCATCTATGAGCTGATGATCGCGCGCTATTTCGCCGCCTTCGCGGCCTGACCGTTCGGAACCGACCATGACCACTCCCGGCGCGGAAATCCTTTCCCATCTCGACGTGAACGGCCGCGCCATCGCGGTGCGCCGCCTGCCCGGCCAAGTGCCCGGCGTGATGTGGCTCGGCGGCTTCAAGTCCGACATGATGGGCTCGAAGGCGCAGGCGCTTGCCCATTGGGCGGCCCAGCGCGGGCAGGCCTATGTGCGGTTCGATTATTCCGGCCATGGGGAATCCGCCGGCCAGTTCGAGGATGGCACCATCTCGGCGTGGGCCGACGAGGCGCTCGCCGTGTTCGACCGGGAGACCCAAGGGCCGCAGATCCTCGTCGGCTCGTCCATGGGCGGCTGGATGGCGCTGCTGCTCGCCCGCACCCTCGCGGCACGGGGCGAGAGCCGGCTGAAGGCCCTCGTGCTCATCGCCCCCGCGCCCGACTTCACCGAGGACCTCATGTGGGCACGCTTTCCGCCCGAGGCGCAGCACGCGATCCTGGAGACCGGCCGTTATGAGCGGCCTTCCGACTACAGCGCCGATCCCTATGTCATCACCCGCGCCCTGATCGAGGACGGGCGGCGCCATCTGATTCTTGGCGCCCCGTTCGCGGTGGGATGTCCGGTCCGCATCCTCCAGGGCGCACAGGATGTGGACGTGCCCTGGCAGCACGCCATGCGCCTCGTATCCTGCCTCGCGGAGGACGACGTGGTGTTCTCGCTGGTGAAGGACGGCGACCATCGCCTCTCCCGGCCGGAGGATCTGGAGCGGCTCACGGCGGTGCTGGAGGAATTCGTCTGACCGCGCGCCGCTTGACCCGGCCCACGGGGCGCCGCACATCTGGCGCTTAGAGCATTTTCGAGCGAGGTGGATACCGGTTCGCGTGAAGAAAATGCAAAAAAGCAATGAGTTGGAGCATTTCATTGTTTCCGTGAAACAATGAAATGCTCCAACTCCGCACGGTCGCGCGGCGAAGGAACGGGCGTTGAGCGAAGTCGTCTTCTACCATCTGGAGCGGCGCCCCCTGGAGGACGCGCTTCCCGCCTTGCTCGAAAAGAGCCTGGAGCGGGGATGGCGCTGCATCGTCCAATGCTCCTCGCCCGAGCGGCGCGACGCGCTCGACGCCCATCTGTGGACCTATAACGAAAGCTCGTTCCTGCCCCACGGCACGGACGCGCAGCCCCAGGTGGAGCGCCAGCCGATCCTCATCACCACCACCGAGGACAATCCCAACGGGGCGCAGGTGCGCTTCCTGGTGGATGGTGCGATCCTCGCCGACGCCACGCCTTATGTGCGTGTGGTCCACATGTTCAACGGCCGCGACGAAGAAGCCGTCGCCGCGGCGCGCGACCGCTGGCGCGAGGCCAAGGCCGCCGGCCACACCCTCACCTATTGGCAGCAGGACGAGAACGGCCGCTGGGTGCGCAAGGCGTAGACCCTTGCCCTATTGCTGCTTTCCCCGGTCGGATCGCAGCCCCTTCAGCAGCGATCCCACCACCGGCACCAGCAAGGCGGGCAAGGCCGAATCGAAGGGGTGGCGCACCGCGTTCGCGATCGCCTTCACCTCGCCCTCCGCCTCGCGCAGGTCCGCCGCCAGCGCCTCGATGGCCGATTTGTGGATTTCATTTGCGAAATCCAGGTCGCGCCCGGGCTTGATGGCGCTGGCGATCACCGCGGCAAGGCCCGCGACGACGATGTTTCCCCCGCCCACCGCAACTGCCGCCCAGATGGGTCCCCACAGCTGGGACAAGGCGAGATAGGCCGCGACGCCCAGCATCAGTACGCCGCCAGAGGCGATCAGGGCGGCGAAAACGAAGATGCCGGACCGTGCCAGCAGCGTGCGCAGGTGAATGTCCGCGATGATGGAATCGGCGCGCCACAGCACCCGCAGGTTTCGCACGGCATTGTCGAGCTTCATGACGAACGTCCCCATGCGCGTCCCACCAGGACGCCGAGAAGGAATGCCGAGGCGACGGAAACCGCCGGATGGGCGGAAACGGTGGCGTCGGCCTGCGCCTTCGCATCGGTGACGGCCGCCTGGAGATCGCGCACGAGGGCCTGGAGTTCGCTCAGGCTCGGCTCCGCCGCCCCTGCCGCCTCGGCGTCGGGGGCGGCCTCGTCCGCCGGGGGCGGCGGCTCCTGGCGCGTCGGGTCGGGCGGACCATCGTGCGCCGCCGCCTTGGTGCGGGCGCGCGTTGCGCGGGGCGCCGGCGCGGGATCGGCGGGGGACTGGGCCGCCAGTTCGGCCTTAAGGGCGTCGAGTTCGGGACGGCGGGTTGCCATGGCGGGCCTTTTTCGAATGAGCGGCCGGACGACGGTCTCGCTACAGCTTAGACACGGCGGCCCCGCTCGGCAAAGTCTTGCGAAACCATGCGCCTGTGCCGCCTCCGCGCCTTGACCCGCATCAAACGCCGGGCGCTTGGGCCGATCATAGAAAAAGGGCGCGAACCGGCGTTCGCGCCCAAAGGTGTCAGGGAGGACCTCTACCAGAGCTGCGGGGTGTTCGACATGACGAACGAACCAGCAGGCAATGCCGAACGATGCCAATTTCACATCATCGAGTCAATATATGAATTATATCACACTATAATATTGTTTATTTGGAGCGAGTCCCCCTGCTCCGTCTCCCGCGCCGGCGTGCTAGAACACGCGCAATCGGAGGCGTCCATGTCCGCAACATCCCGCCATATCGACTATTTCTTCTCCGTCGTCAGTCCCTGGACCTTCCTTGGCCATGCCCCTTTCATGGCGGTCGCGGCGCGGCACAAAGCGCAGGTGCGGTTCGTTCCGGTGGAATTGGGGCCGGTGTTCGCGGAATCCGGAGGACTGCCACTGGCCAGGCGGGCGCCGCAGCGCCAGCGCTATCGCCTGCTGGAACTCCAGCGCTGGCGGGTGAAGCTGGGGGTGGATTTCCATATTCATCCGGCCCATTGGCCGCTCGACGGGGCGCGCGCCGACAAGGTGCTGATTGCCGCGCTGGCCCGCGGGCACAACATCGAACCCCTTCTGCCGCTTATCTTTTCCGGCATCTGGCAGAAGCAGCAGGACTTGGCCGACCCGCAGGTGATCGCCGCCCTGTGCGATGCCGCCGGACTGCCCGGCGCGGACCTGCTCGCCGCCGCAGAAACCGCCGAGGTTGACGCCGCCTATCTCGCCAACCGTGAGCAGGCATTGGCCGCCGACGTCTTCGGCGCACCGGCCTATGTGCTTGATGGGGAAGTGTTTTGGGGCCAGGATCGGATCGAGCTGCTGGACGATGCGCTGGCCAGCGGCCGGGCGCCGTTTCGCCCCGTGGAGCGGGCCTGAGCGCCGCTGTTCGGCCCCTTTCCCCTGCGACAGTCGATTCAACGATGCCTGACGGGAGACGGACGATGAACTGGGTTTCCATGGGCCGGCCAGCCCTTGCGGGCATTGGGTTTGTGGCGCTTCTACTGGTACCGGCGCACGCGGCGGAACCGGCCGCGCCCGGGACGGCGGCACGGGCCCAGGCACCGGCGGGACCGCGCTACACCTTCTCTCCCGTCGAGGGAGGGGCGCTGAAGCTCGACACCCAGACCGGGCAGGTTTCCTTCTGCGGCAAGGGTTCTGCGGGCTATTCCTGCGAGGCGGTGCCGGATTCCCGCGATGCCTATGAGGCGGAGATCGCCCGCCTCCAGGCCCGGATCGCCACCCTGGAAGGACAACCCGCCGCCGCCCCGAAAGCGGGATCATCCTACCTGCCGAGCCAGTCGGATTTCGACGCGGCCCTGGATTATGCCGAGCGCGCCTTCCGCCGCCTGCGCGACCTGGTGAACGGCACGCCGAGCGGCGACCGCACCTGACGAACGTCGGTTTCATCCCCGCTTTACGCGCCACGAAACCAATGTTCGGGTCTTTTCCCCCCGATTTCGCCCGATGTCCGCAATTGCGCCTCCCCGAGGCAATCGCGAAGGCCGAACCATGAGCGAACCTCACATCCGATTCGCCCCCGCGACCCATGCCGCCACCGGCCGGCCGCGCGCCCTCGGCCTCGGGCTGAAGCTGCCGGGGAGGCCCGGCCCGCTCAACGCCATCACCGATGTGGCGGGCGTCAGCGTGGGCATGACGACGCGCACGGCACCGGCAGACGGCATCCTCACCGGGGTCACCGCCGTCCTGCCCCGCCTGCCCGATGCCCTGCTCGAACCCATCTGGGCCGGCGCCTTCTCCCTGAACGGCAATGGCGAGATGACCGGGGTGCACTGGATCCACGAGGCCGGCTGGTTCACCGGGCCGATCGTCCTGACCAACACGCTCTCTCTCGGCATGGCCCATCATGCGACGGCGCGCTGGCTGTGCCACCGGTTCGGCCCGATGATCGGGGAGGACCTGTGGGTGCTGCCGGTGGTGGCCGAGACCTATGATGGATATCTCAACGACATCTCAGGCTTCCACATCACGGAAGAGGATGTGCGCGCGGCCATCGACAGTGCCCGGGACGGCCCGGTGGCGGAGGGCTCGGTGGGCGGCGGCGCGGGCATGATCTGCTATGAATACAAGGGCGGCACCGGCACCGCCTCGCGCATCGCCCAGACCCCCACGGGGGCATTCACCGTGGGCGCGCTGGTGCAGGCCAATCACGGCATCCGGCCCTGGCTCACCATATGCGGCCGCCGGCTGGGCGAGACGTTGACCGACAACCTGCTGTGGACCCGCGAGCGCGGCTCCATCATCGTCATCCTCGCCACCGACGCGCCCCTGCTGCCGACCCAGATGCAGCGCCTCGCCAAGCGGGCGGCGATCGGCATCGGGCGCGGCGGCACGCCCTCGGGCAATAATTCCGGCGACATCTTCCTGGCCTTCACCACCGCCAATTCCCCCGGCCCGCTGCCCGAGCCACCGCGCCTGAAGCTGGAGGCGCTCTCCAGCGACGATCTCGACCCGATCTTCCTGGCGGCGGTGGAGAGCGTGGAGGAGGCGGTGTTGAACGCCATGCTGGCGGCCGATCCCGTCACCGGCAAGCGCGGGCGGCATGTGGCGGCGCTCGACGGGGCGCGGGTCGCGGAGCTGATGCGTTAGGTCTCGCCCGACGGGGCGCGGAACATTGCCGCGCCTCTTGAATGCCGCGCCGTTCCGGTGTCGGCTCTGGCTCGATGCGAAACGGATTCGGCGCGCGGGAGACAGCGAGGATGGACATGGCGATTGAAGCGCCCGATTGGCGCGCCCTCGACCAGGAGGCCCGCGACCGCGCCTTCAACAATGCGGCCGCCGTCGCCGACAGCGCCGACATCCTGCGCGGCTGGGCCGAGCGCTCGGCCGCCCTGCGGGCGCAATGCTGCCTCACCCTCGACCTGCCCTACGGCCCCGGCCCGCGCAACCGCATCGATTTCCTGAAAGCCGGCGAGAATGCCCCGACCCTGGTGTTCATCCATGGCGGCTATTGGCAGATGCGCGCGAAGGAGGATTTCACCTTCTGCGCCGCCGGGCCGCTGGCCCACGGCATCAATGTGGCGCTCATGGGCTATACGCTGGCGCCGGATGCCACCCTCGACGAGATCAGCCGGGAGATCCGCGCCGGCCTGCGCCATCTCACGCGCGAACTGCCGGCGCTCGGCGGCGATGTGGACCGCGTGTTCCTCTCCGGCTGGTCGGCCGGCGGGCATCTGGCGGTGATGAACCTCGATCATCCCCTCATCAAGGGCGGCCTCGCCATCTCGGGCGTGTTCGATCTGGAGCCCATGCGGCACATCTATATCAACGCCAAGCTGAGGCTCGACGAAGCGGCGGTGGCGCGCAATTCGCCCACCCTGCTGCCCGGGGGCGGGGAAGTTCCCCTGATCCTGGTGGCCGGCAGCGCCGAGCTGCCCCTCATGCGCAAGCAGACCGCCGATTTCGCCGCCCACCGCACGGCGCAGGGCCTGCCGCTGCATTATGAGGAAATTCCCGACGCCAATCATTTCACCATATTGGAGACCATGGCCGAACCCTCGGGCCGGATCGCGCAGCTGATCACGGCCCTGGTGAAGGGTGTCGCGCTCTAGAGCATTTCATCATTATTAGAAACGATGAAATGCTCTAACTTATTGTGTCATCGCATTTTCTTCACGCAAGCCGGGATCCGATTCGCTCGAAAATGCTTTAAGGGAGGCCGGCATGAGCCAGATCCGGCGCGGTCGCCCGCGCGTGAGCGCCCTCGACATCTGCGCCCAGGCGCAGCTGGAGGTGGAGACGCGCGGCGAGGGCTTCACCGACCTCACCCGCGAGGCGCGCGCCTTCCTGGCGGAGATCGGCGCGCGGGACGGCCTGCTGCACGCCTTCTGCCGCCACACCTCCGCCTCGCTGACGATCCAGGAGAATGCCGATCCGGACGTGCGGGTGGACCTGCTCACCGCTTTGCGGCGCCTCGCGCCGGCGGACCATCCCTGGGTGCACGACCTGGAGGGGCCGGACGACATGCCCGCCCATATCCGCACGATGCTGACCGCGAGCGACCTCGCCATCCCGGTGGCGGACGGCGCGCTGCGGCTCGGCACCTGGCAGGCGCTCTATCTCATCGAGCATCGCGCCCGCCCCCATGTGCGCGAGGTGGTGCTGTGCTTCTGCGGGGAAACGCGGGACTGAGGGCGGCGCAGCGGCCCCATCGCGACCGCCAAAAGAAAATGGCGCGGACCCGAAGGCCCGCGCCATTTTCATATCCATGCGAAAAGATCAGGCCGCGGCCGAGACGCTGTCCTTGGTGGGAACCTCGGAGATGGTCTTCAGGATCTGCGAGGCGATCTGGTAGGGGTCGCCCTGGGAATTGGGGCGGCGATCCTCAAGATAGCCCTTGTAGTCGTTCTTGATGAACGAGTGGGGAACGCGGATCGAGGCGCCACGGTCAGCCACGCCATAGCTGAACTTGTTCCACGGCGCGGTCTCGTGCTTGCCGGTCAGGCGCATGTGGTTGTCGGGACCATACACGGCGATATGGGCGTCGAGATTCTTGTCGAAGGCCGCCATGAGGGCCTCGAAATACTCCTTGCCGCCGACTTCGCGCATGTACTTGGTCGAGAAGTTGGCATGCATGCCCGAGCCGTTCCAGTCGGTGTCGCCGAGCGGCTTGCAGTGGAACTCGATGTCCACGCCGTACTTTTCGGTCAGGCGGAGCAGCAGGTAGCGGGCCATCCACACTTCGTCGGCGGCCTTCTTGGAGCCCTTGCCGAAGATCTGGAATTCCCACTGGCCCTTCGCGACTTCCGCGTTGATGCCTTCATGGTTGATGCCAGCTTCGAGGCAGAGCTCAAGATGCTCCTCGACGATCTCGCGGGCCACGTCGCCGACATTCTTGAAGCCGACGCCGGTGTAATAGGGACCCTGCGGGGCCGGATAGCCATGCTCGGGGAAGCCGAGCGGGCGGCCGTCCTTGTAGAAGAAGTATTCCTGCTCGAAGCCGAACCAGGCGCCTTCGTCGTCCAGGATGGTGGCGCGGGCATTGGTGGCATGCGGGGTGACGCCATCGGGCATCATGACTTCGCACATCACCAGGGCGCCGTTCTTGCGCGCCGGGTCGGGATAGACCGCGACCGGCTTCAGCACGCAATCCGAGCTGCGGCCTTCGGCCTGCATGGTGGACGAGCCATCGAAGCCCCAGAGCGGCAGCTCATCGAGCGAGGGGAAATGGTCGAATTCCTTGATCTGCGTCTTTCCTCGCAGATTGGGGACGGGTGTGTACCCGTCCAGCCATATGTACTCGAGTTTGTACTTTGTCATTACGAGCCTCTCGTGAGCTGATGACGCGACATGTGACCGTGTTCGGATGCGCGACCCCGAAAAGGGGCCGGCAGCGAATGGCGTGCTCGGCCGCCAACTGGCTGGCCTCTCCCAAGCATTTCCTATGCCAACCCGGCCGAGCGGCCGAAAGCGGGCAGATCCGGCCGCGAAATCGACGGCGACAACGGATTCTCCCAGGCCCGCACAAGATAGACGGCTCAACATCCGGTCGGATGGCGTGCCCAGGAAATGAACAGGCTCCATTTGACAGCAACCCCGTGGAATGCCGCAGGGCGCGGCTGGAACTTCATGCGTAACCGCACGTTCCCTCTTCGAGGAATGCTAGCCGAAGATGCAAAAACCGAAGTGCTGATAATGTAGTCAAACGATGATTTTAAAAGAGGCAGCTTGTATAAAACGCGAGCACACCATGCTATGCTCACCCAACGTCTGATGCGTTATCGCACAGCACAAACCGAGAGAGAGATAGAATGGCCACGAGTCAGTATCCGGGATCTGCAAAGATTTACGCCTTCCCCGCCGGCGGCCGCGCGGGTGTTTCCAGCCGGCAGACCCCCGCGAAGCCGGTTAACGAAATTGCTGCAATGCAGATCGCTACCATGAACTTCGGCAGCAGCTGGTACCACGAAGCCGCAATTCAGGATGCGGAGACGCCGCGCAAGCGCTGAATTCAAGACGTTCACGCAACCCATGCCACGTTCGTCTTTCAAACACTTGCACATCACCTGAGGGCCGGCCCGCACGAGCGCCGGCCCTTTTTATTTGCAGCGCCCCGCCCGCGTCACCTTGCCTCGCGCAAAAATCCTTCTCGCGCTTGAGGCGGACACGCCCCGCGGCGGAAACATCCCCGCGAGAGCCGGGTTTGCTCTGTTTTTATGCATGACTGCCTTTTGAATAGGCATCCTTCATCCGCGCCGCGACGCGATCCCCTTCTGCGCCGATTGCAGCCCGGTTTGACCTGCCCGCTTGACTCCGCCCCGCCCCCTATGCCCTCAAGGCACGGGTGGATAAGCCGGCTTGCAACGCGCGCCGACGGGCCGGATCATTCGCTGAAGGCCGATTCGGGCGCGGGCCTCAAGCAAGCCGGCGGGCAAGCAACAGACGGTGAGCCCGTAACAGCCGGTGGGACCGGGGGGAGAAGCCATTTGGGAGACGCCAACGCCTTCCGGCTCGTCATCGCCGACGACCATCCGATGTTTCGCGGCGCCCTGCGCGAGGCGCTCACCGCCCTCTATCCGCAGAGCGAGATCGCGGAGGTCGGCACGTTCGACGATCTCCATGCCCTGCTGGAGAAGGAAGCGGATTTCGACCTGATCCTGCTGGATCTCACCATGCCCGGCGCGCGCGGCTTTTCCGGCCTCATCTATCTGCGCGCCCAATATGCCGGCGTGCCGGTGGTCGTGGTCTCGGGAAACGAGGAGGCGCCGATCATCCGCCGCTGCCTCGATCTCGGCGCCTCCGGCTTCATTCCGAAGACCCTCGGCGTCACCGCCATGCGCGATGCGGTGGCCACCGTGCTCGCCGGCGGCAGCTGGGCGCCGCCGGACATCAACCTGTCCGGCCGGGGCGACAGCGAATCCGACGCCATCCTCGCCCGTCTCTCCACCTTGACCCCGCAGCAGGTGCGCGTGCTGATGATGCTGTCCGAAGGGCGGCTCAACAAGCAGATCGCCTATGAATTGTCGGTGTCCGAGGCGACCGTGAAGGCGCATGTCTCGGCCATCCTCCAGAAGCTCGGCGTGGAAAGCCGCACCCAGGCCGTCATCGCCGTGTCCAAGGTGGAATCCGGCCTGTGGAGCCACGGGCAGGCCTGAGCCGGCCGCACACCGAACGCCCGAAGATCCGAGCCCGCGCCCGCCCGCCGGCTCCCCTGGCAGGAGACCGCCCCATGAGCCTCACCTCTGCCAATGCGCGCGTCTCCTCGGCGATGTCGACGCTCGCGGTCTATCTGCGGCCGAGCGTGCTGGTGGTGATCCTGCTCGGCTTCTCCTCCGGCCTGCCGCTGGCGCTCACCGGCACCACGCTGTCGGTCTGGATGACGGAAGCCGGCGTCAATCTCGCCACCATCGGCCTGTTCTCCCTGGTGGGCCTGCCCTACACGCTGAAATTCCTGTGGGCGCCGATCGTCGATGCGCTGGACGTGCCGCTGCTCTCGCGCTGGCTGGGCCGGCGGCGCGGCTGGCTGCTCGCGACCCAGATCGTGCTCGCCGGCGCCATCCTGTTCCTCGGCATCCAGGACCCGATGGCGGCGCCGTTCGCCGTCGCGCTCGGGGCGGTGATCGTCGCCACGGTCTCGGCGACGCAGGACATCGTGGTGGACGCGTTCCGCGTGGAGCGGCTCGACACGTCCGAGCAGGCCGCCGGCATGGCGGGCTATGTGGCGGCCTATCGCATCGGCATGCTGGTTTCGGGCGCCGGGGTCATCGCCATCGTCGCGGCGTTGGAAGCCTATGGGGTTCCGCGCGCGCAGGTGTGGAGCTGGGGCTATGTGGCCGCCGCCCTCTTCATGGGAGTGGGCATCGCCGCCACCTTCCTCGCCCGCGAGCCGGATGCCCCGGTGCGGCACGACGGCGACACGCCCACCCGCGAGGGCGGCGCGCTGAAGCGCGTCATCGCAACCGCGGTCGGGGCCTTCAGCGAATTCCTCTCGCGCGACCAGGCCGTGACCATCCTGCTGTTCGTGCTGCTGTATAAATTCTGCGATGCGCTCGCCGGCGTGCTCACGGCGCCGTTCGTCATCTCCATCGGCTTCGACAAGGCGACCTATGCGGCCATCGTGAAGGGCGTCGGCCTTGCCGCCGCATTGCTCGGCGGCTTTGCCGGCGGCGCCCTCGCGCGCGCCTATCCGCTCGTCACCTGCCTGTGGATCGGCGGCATCCTCCAGATGACGTCCAATCTCGCCTTCTCCGCCCAGGCGCTGATCGGGGTGAACGTGCCGGCGCTCACCGCCACCGTGGTGGTGGAGAATTTCACCGGCGCCATCGGCACGGTGATCTTCGTCGCCTATCTCTCGGCCCTGTGCGGGGCGCGGGCGCACACCGCCACGCAATATGCGCTGCTGACCGCCCTCACCGCCGTGGGCCGCACCTTCCTCGCCTCCGGCGGCGGCTATATCGTGGAAGTCACCGGCTGGGCGCTGTTCTTCGTCATCACCGTGATCGCCGGCATCCCGGGCCTGATCCTGCTGGCCTGGCTCCAGGTGCGCGGCCATTTCAAGGCGCTGGCAAAGAAGGATGCGGCGGACGCAGCCGGGCTCTAGCGTCCCGGCCAAGGGAAGCGGCGGCGGGGCCGACGCGGACTGCGAGCCGGGACCCCGCACAAAAAACCGCCGCAGGCGCTTCAATCCCTCAGCGGGCAGGGCTTTTGACGGCTTCGCCGCGTTCTCCCCTGGGTCCCGGTTCGGCGCTCCGGCCGCGTCGTCGCTGGACCGGGACGCGATGGGCCGGCCGCAAAAAATGCGCGTCCCGGCCAAGGGAAACGGCGGCGGGGCCGACGCGGATCGCGAGCCGGGACCCAGCACAAAAGACCGCCGCAGGCGCTTCAATCCCTCAGCGGGCAGGGCGCTTTTGACGGCTTCGCCGCGTTCTCCCCTGGGTCCCGGTTCGGCGCTCCGGCTGCGCCGTCGCTGGACCGGGACGCGATGGGCCGGTCGCAAAAAATGCGCGTCCCGGCCAAGGGAAGCGGCGGCGGGGCCGACGCGGACTGCGAGCCGGGACCCAGCACAAAAGACCGCCGCAGGCGCTTCAATCCCTCAAGCGGGTGATGCTTTTGACGGCTTCGCCGCGTTCTCCCCTGGGTCCCGGTTCGGCGCTCCGGCTGCGCCGTCGCTGGACCGGGACGCGAGACGGGCGCGGGGCGCACTTTCCTGCGGGCGGGGGATGACGTCCCTATCTCCCCATCATGGCGGGGCCGGCCGCAAAAAATGCGCGTCCCGGCCAAGGGAAGCGGCGGCGGGGCCGACGCGGACCGCGAGCCGGGACCCAGCACAAAAAACCGCCGCAGGCGCTTCAATCCCTCAGCGGGCACGGCTTTTGACGGCTTCGCCGCGTCCACCCCTGGGTCCCGGTTCGGCGCTCCGGCTGCGCCGTCGCTGGACCGGGACGCGAGAGCGGGGCTCGAGGCGCCTAAACCCCAAGGCGCTTGATGCTGCGCAGCGGCGTCTTTTCAGCGATGCGGGCGAGCGCATGCGCCAGAGGCTCGCGGGCGACGGACATGGCGAAGGCGTTGGCGTGCAGCAGGTTCGCCTCATCCTCGACGAGGCCCACATGGCCCGGCCAGAACAGCAAATCGCCCCGCCGCAAAGGCGCATCCAGCGGCACGGCCGTGCCGAGGGCGGCTTCCTGCTGGTCGCTGTCGCGCGGCGCGGCGATGCCGCAGGCGGTCAGCGCCGTCTGCACCAGGCCGGAGCAATCGAGCCCGAACGCCGAGCGCCCGCCCCACAGATAGGGCGTGCCGAGGAACCGCCCCGCCACTTCGACGAAATCCGCCTCCAGCACATCCAGCGGCGCCACATGCACGGCGGGCAAAAACCCGTGCGGCGTCACGGCGAAGGCGCCGCGCAGCTCGCGCACCTCCACTTGCGCGCCGAACGGCAGAATTGCGCGCGGCGGCAACTTGATGTCGGGGCCGGGGAACAGGAAGGTGCGCTGCGCGCGCACCTTGTGGGTCGGCTGCGGGCCGAGGGCGGCGAGCGATTCGCTCGGCAGGTAGCCCACATAGCCGTCGCTTTCGAGCTGGCCCCAGGCCCAGCCCTCGCCCTCGTCCTCATAGATGGTGACGATCTCGCCGAGGAGCGCCTCGGTATCGAGCGCGGCGGTGGAGGAGGGCGCGCGCCGCACCGCCGCCACCGGCTCCACCACCCGGCGCTTCACGCCCTCATTATAGAACGGCGCATCGACGATGCCGCGCAGGCTCTCGGCGGCAAGATTGGCCTTGGCCGGGGTCAGGCGCGGGTCGCGGCCTTGCGGAAGATCGCTCATAAAACCGGCCTCATGCGCCGTAGCGCTCGGCGATCAGGGCATCGAGCGCGCGGATGGTCTGCGCCTCGCCGCCTTCCGGCCGGCCGGGGCGGGCCGAGGGGTTCCAGGCATAGATGTCCAGATGCAGCCAGGATTTGGCGGTCTCGACGAAACGCGCCAGGAACAGCGCCGCCGTGATGGAGCCGGCAAAGCCGCCCGCGCCGGCATTGTTGATGTCCGCCACCTTGGAGTCGATCATCGACGCATAGGGCCGCCACAGGGGCAGGCGCCAGAGCGGATCGGCCTGCGCCTGGGCATGGCGGGCGAGATCCGCCGCGAGCGCCTCGTCGTCCGTATAGGCCGGCGGCAGATGGGGGCCGAGCGCGACGCGAGCCGCACCCGTGAGGGTGGCGAAATCCACCAGCAGGTCCGGGCTGTCCTCGTCCGCGAGCGAGAGCGCATCGGCCAGCACGAGGCGCCCCTCGGCGTCGGTATTGCCGATCTCCACGGTGAGGCCCTTGCGGCTCGCGAAAATATCGCCGGGGCGGAAGGCGTCGCCCGCGATGGCATTCTCCACCGCCGGGATCAGCACGCGCAGCCGCACCTTCAGGCCGCGCGACATGATGAGATGGGCAAGGCCCAGCGCGGTCGCCGCCCCGCCCATGTCCTTCTTCATGATCAGCATGCCGGAGGAGGGCTTGATGTCGAGCCCGCCGGTATCGAAGCACACGCCCTTGCCGACCAGGGTCACCTTGGGCGCATCTTCCGGCCCCCAGGCAAGATCGAGCAGGCGCGGCGCGCGGGGCGCGGCGCGGCCCACCGTGTGGATCAGCGGGAAATTGCGCGCCAGCAGATCCGCGCCGACGATGGACCGGAAGCTTGCCCCATGGCGGGCGGCGAGGCGGCGGGCGGCATCCTCCAGCTCGGCGGGACCGAGATCATTCGCCGGCGTATTGACCAGGTCGCGCACCAGGCTCACCGCCTCGAACGTGCGCGCGAGCGCGGCGGCATCATCGCTCGCGCCGAGCTTCAGGCGGACACGGCCCTTGGAATTGCCGCGATAGCGGGTGAAGCGATAGGTGCCGAGCGCGAACGCCAGCGCATCCAGCGCGCCGATCTCGCCCTCCAGATGATAATCGCCTTCCGGCAGCAGGCCCGGCAGGGCGCCGGCGGCGAACGGATCGCCCTTTTCCCCCGGCACGCCGAACAGGAAGCCCGAGACCGCCTCCTCCGTACCCGGCAAAGCGAGCAATTTGCCGCTTTCGCCCTTGAAGCCCGCCGCCTCCGCGAACCGCCGCGCCGCCGCGGCTAGGGGCGCGGACTTGAAGCCCTCCCGGGTCACGAGGCGCACCGGCACGGAGGACATGGCGGCGGGGGCGAAGCACTCGGGCATCACGATCGGCATGGCGGTCTCCTTGGCCTTGCTGGTTAGCATGGGGCCAAGGCGGCGGCCAAGCCAGGCGGCGGACCAGCTGGCCGGCGGACCAGCGCGGCGGCGGGATGGCGCGTTTCGCGTCCCGGCCCAGCGACGGCGCAGCCGGAGCGCCGAGCCGGGACCCAGGAAAAAGCGGCGAAGCCGGCACACGGCGCCGCGCGCCTTTTTTCAGGAGGGAAGCGCCTGCGGCGATTTCTTGCGCTGGGTCCCGGCTCGCGCTCCGCGCCGGAGGCGCTCCACTTGGCCGGGAAGCAAGTTGGCTGGAAAGCAAGTTGGCCGGGAAGCAAGAACGACTCGCGCCCCGCACCCCTCTGCCGCAGCCGCGAAGGTTGACCCGTGGCGCGGTTTCTGTCCTAGTCCCGCCGCCCCTGGACCACAGACAGTCAATGACCACAGACCGATACAACGCGCGCGACGCCGAACCCCGTTGGCAGAAGATTTGGAAGGACCGCGGCATCTTCCGCACGCGGAACGACGATCCGCGTCCCAAATTCTTCGTGATGGAGATGTTCCCCTATCCGTCGGGCCGCATCCATATCGGCCACGGGCGCAATTATGTGATGGGCGACGTGCTCGCGCGCACCAAGCGCATGCAGGGCTTCAACGTGCTCCATCCCATGGGCTGGGATGCCTTCGGCCTGCCGGCGGAGAATGCCGCCATCGAGCGCGGCATCCATCCCAAGGCCTGGACCTACGAGAACATCGCCTCCATGAAGGCGCAGCTCCAGCTGCTCGGCCTGTCGCTGGACTGGAACCGCGAGATCGCCACCTGCGATCCCTCTTATTATGTCGAGCAGCAGCGCATCTTCCTCGACTTCTTCGACAAGGACCTCGCCTATCGCAAGGAGAGCGAGGTCAATTGGGACCCCATCGACAATACCGTGCTCGCCAACGAGCAGGTGATCGACGGGCGCGGCTGGCGCTCCGGCGCGGTGGTGGAGCGGCGCAAGCTCTCCCAATGGTTCTTCCGCATCACGGATTTCGCCCAGGACCTGCTCGACGCCATCGACACGCTGGACCGCTGGCCGGACCGCGTGCGCCTCATGCAGCGCAACTGGATCGGCCGCTCGGAAGGCCTCGAAGTCCTGTTCGAGCTGTCCAAGGCGCACCACCGGGAGAAGATCCCGGCCGGCACCGCGGCGGTGAAGGTCTATACCACCCGCCCCGATACGCTGTTCGGCGCGTCCTTCCTGGCGCTCTCGCCCGACCACCCGCTCACCCAGGCGCTGGCCGCGAAGGACGCGACGCTGGCCGCCTTCGTGGTCGCCTGCAAGAAGGGCGGCACCACCGCCGAGGCGATCGAGACCCAGGAGAAGATGGGCTATGACACGGGCCTGAAGGTAGTGCATCCGCTGGATGCCAGCCGCACCGTGCCGGTCTATGTGGCCAATTTCGTGCTGATGGATTACGGCACCGGCGCCATCTTCGGCTGCCCGGCGCACGACCAGCGCGACCTGGATTTCGCCCGCAAGTACGGCCTCACCGTCACCCCCGTGGTGCTGCCGCCGGACGCCGACCCCGCCACTTTCACCGTGGGCGATATCGCCTATGACGGCGAGGGCACGCTGTTCAATTCCCAGTTCCTCGACGGCATGCGCGTGGAGGACGCCAAGGAGGCGGTCGCCCGCCGGCTGGAGCGGTTCCGCGTCGGCGACGAGCCGCAGGGCAAACGGCAGGTGAATTTCCGCCTGCGCGACTGGGGCATCTCGCGCCAGCGCTATTGGGGCTGCCCGATCCCCATCATCCATTGCGAGACCTGCGGCCCCGTGGGCGTGCCGCGCGAGCAGCTGCCCGTGACGCTGCCGGACGACGTGACGTTCGACATGCCGGGCAATCCGCTGGACCGCGCCAAGGCCTGGCGCAACGTGCCCTGCCCCAAGTGCGGCGCGCCGGCGAAGCGCGAAACCGACACCATGGACACCTTCGTGGATTCGTCCTGGTATTTCCTACGCTATGCCAGCGACGATGCGGCCAAGCCGCTCGACAAGGACGCCGTGCGCCACTGGCTGCCGGTGGACCAATATATCGGCGGCATCGAGCACGCGATCCTGCACCTGCTCTATTCGCGCTTCTTCACCCGCGCGCTCAACGCCTGCGGCCGCGTGGACATCAAGGAGCCGTTCGCCGGCCTGTTCACCCAGGGCATGATCGTCCACGAGACCTATAAGGACAAAGCCGGCCGCTGGCTGTTCCCGGAGGAGGTGAAGCTCCTCGGTACCGGCAAGGCGGTGAAGATCGACACCGGCGAGGAGGTGGTGGTCGGCGCGCCGGAGAAGATGTCCAAGTCCAAGCGCAACGTGGTGGCGCCCGAAGTGGTGGCCGACACCTATGGCGTGGATTGCGCGCGCTGGTTCATGCTCGCCGACACCCCGCCCGAGCGTGACAGCGAATGGACCCAGTCCGGCATCGAGGGCGCGTGGCGCTTCGTGCAGCGGGTGTGGCGCCTGGTGCACGAGGGCATCGCCCTCGGCGCGCCGGCCGAGGCCCCCATGCCCAACGGCTTCGGCGCGGAAGCCACCGTCCTGCGCCGCGCCTCCCATGCCCTGGTCGCCACCGTCGCGGAGGATGTGGAGCGCCTGCGCTTCAACGTCGCCGTGGCCCATGTGCACGAATTCGCCAATGTGTTCGGGCAGGCCATCGCCGCCGTGCGCGCCGGCGAGGTCGCCCCCGACATGGCGTTCGCCCTGCGCGAGGCGGCCGAGATGCTGGTGCGCACCGTCGCCCCCATGACGCCGCATCTGGCGGAAGAATGCTGGGCCGCCCTCGGCCACGAGGGTCTGGTCGCCGAGGCCGCATGGCCGCAGGTGGACCCGGCGCTGCTGGTGGAAAACACCATCACGCTGCCGATCCAGATCAACGGCCGCAAGCGCGACGACATCATCGTCCCGCGCGAGGCGACGCCGGCGGAGATCGAAGCCGCCGTGCTCGCCCTTGAAACCGTGCAGCGCGCCCTCGACGGGCGGCCGCCGAAGCGTATCATCGTGGTTCCACAGAGGATCGTGAATGTTGTCGCCTGACCGCGCCGCGCTGCTCGCCCGCCTCGGCCTCGTGTGCGCCCTCTCCGGGGCGCTCGCCGGCTGTTTCCAGCCCATGTATGCGGCGAATTCCACCACCGCCGGGCCTGCCCTCCAGGAACGGCTCCAGGACATCGAGATCGTCAAGATCAACGGGCGCATCGGCAACGATCTGCGCAACGACCTGATCTACAATCTCACCGGCGGGGCGGGGAATCCCGCCAACGCGCCGTACAAGATGTTCATCACGGTCCGTTCGTCCAGCTCGTTCGCCATCGTCGATACGCAATCGGGCCTGCCGGAAGCCAAGACCTACCGCGTCGAAGGCGATTGGAAGCTGGTGCGGGCGGGCGAGGAGACCAAGCCGCCGATCGCCGCCGGCAAGGCGGCCGCCGCCGTCTCGACCGACGTCAGCGAACAGCGCTTCGCCAATTACAGCGCCGCGCGCGACGCCGAGAGCCGTGCGTCCCAGGTGCTGGCGGACCAGATCAAGGTGCAGCTCGCCGCCTTCTTCATCAAGAACCCCACGGGCACCCCCGCGCCCGGTGGTCCCCCCACCGGCAGCCCGCCGGTCGCCCCCCCGCCGGCGGCACCGGCTGCAGCCCCGGCGGCTGCGACTCCAGCCCCCGCCACCGCTCCGGCGCGCTGAGCCATGGTCGCGGTGCGCGCGGGCGAGGCCGACGCCGCCCTCGCCCGCCGCGATCCCAAGCGCCCGGTGGTACTGATCTACGGCCCCGACATGGGGCTGGTGCGCGAGCGTGCCGCCGGCCTCGTGCGCCGCGCCGTGCCCGATGCGGCCGACCCGTTCGCGGTGGTGCGGCTCGACGGCGACGACCTTTCCTCCGATCCGCGCCGGCTCATGGACGAAACGCGCACCATCGGCCTGTTCGGCGGCCAGCGCGTGGTGTGGGTGCGCGCCGGCAGCCGCAACCTCGTGCCCGCGCTCGAACCGGTGCTCTCCGAACCGTGCGACGCCTTGGTGGTGGTGGAGGCGGGCGACCTGAAGAAGGGCGCGCCGCTGCGCTCTTTATGCGAAGGCGCGCCGAACGCGCTTGCCATTCCCTGCTATGCCGACGGCGAGCGCGACCTGATGCGGCTCGTGGACACCATGCTCGGCGAAGCGGGCCTCGCCATCGACCGCGACGCGCGCGACCTGCTGGTCTCCCTCATCGGCGGCGATCGCCTGGCCTCGCGCGGCGAGATCGAGAAGCTCGCGCTCTACGCCAAGGGCAACGGGCGCGTGACCCTGGACGATGTGCGGGTGATCGTGGGCGATGCCTCGGCCCTCGCCATGGACGATGTGGTGGACGCCGCGCTCGCCGGCCAGCCGGCGCAGACCGCCACCGCGCTCGCCAAGGCCTGGGGCGCGGCGACCCGGCCGGACGCCATTCTCGGCGCGCTGCTGCGGGCGCTCCTGTCGCTGCACCAGATGGCGCTGGCGGTGGAAGGCGGCAGCAGCATCGAGCGGGTGATCGACCAGGCCCGCCCGGCCGTGCATTTCTCCCGCAAGCCGCTGGTGGACAAGGCCCTGCGCGCATTCACGCCGGACCGGTGCCTGCGCGCCATCCTCACCGTGGACGAGGCTGTTCTCGCCTGCCGGCGCAATGCCGCCATGGCCCAGCCGATCACCGAACGGGTGCTGCTGAACCTCGCCGTGCGCCGAAGAGACGCCGCCTGAGCGCGATGCTCAGCGCGCGAGCACGGCATCCAGCCAGTCGAACATCTCGCGATTGAACAAGGCGCGCGCGCCGCCCTCGCAATGGGCCGCCGCGCCGTCCTCCGCCTTGAAGATCGCCAGCCGCTTGGTGCAGGCGAGATGCTCGAACAAGCGTTCGGCCGTGGCGCCGATTTCGTCGCCCTGCGCCTTGCAGACCATGGTGGGGCAGGCGATCTCCTGGACCCGCCCCTCCAGCGTATAGGTGGCGATCGACTGCACATAATCCCACGGCGTCGCCACGCCGTTGACGAACAGGCCGCGCCGCAGGCCCCAGCCCTTGGTCGGGCTGCGCATCATGCGCTCCATAAGCCGACTAATCACACGGCGGGTGATGGCATTGCCCTTCGGCAGGCCGCGCCCGAGCCAGGCCGGCAGGCGCGCCCGCATCTCGTCCAGCAGCGCATATTGGCCGGGGTCCGCCACCAGGGCCGCGAGACGCGGCTCGCCGCTGGCGCCGCGCGGCGCCAGATAGCCGCCGAGGCTGAGGCCGTGAAGGGCGATGCGCTCGGGGTCCACCGCCGGCTGGGCGAGCACGAAATCCACCACCGGCCGCAGCACGTTTTCCCAATCCGGCCGCAGATGCAGGCCCTGCTTGAACAGGGCCTCGCCCTGCCCCGGCCCGTCATAGAGCAGCACGTTATAGCCGCGCTCCAGGGCCGCCGCGCCGCTGAAGAAGTAATTCTCCTCCGCCGTGCCATCATAGCCGCCGGTGACGATCAGCGTCGCGCGCGGCGTGTCGTCCGCCGAAGGGCGCAGGAACAGGCCGTGGAGGCTCGTGTCCTCGAACGGGATGCGCACGCTCTCCACCGGATGGGCCATGAGCGCGCAGGCGCGGGCGAAGGCTTCGGCCTGGCGCTCATAGGCCTTGACCCCGCGGGGATCGAGAGGTGCCGCCAGCAGGAACAGCGCCGAGGCGCGGAAATAATTGGCGGCGCGCAGAAACGCCTGGCGCGCGCTGGTGCCACGGCCGGCGGCAAGGCTCGCCTGCCCGGCGTCATAGAGCCGTTCGGCCAGCGCATTCCATTCGCCATGCCAGCGCGCAGTATCGCCGGGCGGGATGCGCGCGGCGAGCGCGAGGCATTCGCCGATATCGGCGCCGCCGTAATAGGTATGGCCGAGCGTGCGCAGGAACTGGGCGTCGAACAGGTCGTCCTTGAACATCAATCCCATCGCCCCGCTCCCCGCCCCGGTCCGCCCCGTCATCGATGCCGGACAACATATCAGAAACCCGAGGGGGGCGAGCCGCCGGCCCGCGCCGATGTTCCCACGCCAGCTTGCCCGCCCACACTTGCCCCTAAACTTGCCCGCGCCACACTTGCCCGCGCCAAACTTGCCCACATCGCTGCGGCTTCCGGCGCGCCGCGCATGGCTGGCCCGATCACGCCGCACTTGCTGCACTGCGTCAATTTGATCAAAGTCAAATCTTACGCTTCGCCGGCCCCTCTCAGCGCGGACGTCCCATGCCCTTGTCGCTCCTGTCCCTCGCCGTCGCCGCCTTCGGCATCGGCACCACGGAATTCGTCGTGATGGGCTTGCTGCCGGACGTGGCCCGCGACCTGGGCGTGACCATTCCCGAAGCCGGCCTTCTGGTGACCGGCTATGCGCTCGGCGTCGTGGTGGGCGCGCCCCTGCTCGCCATCCTCACCGCCAACTGGCCGCGCAAGACCACCTTGGTGGGGCTGATGGCGGTGTTCATCGGCGGCAACATCCTGTGCGCGCTCGCCCCCAGCTATGGCCTGCTGATGGGCGCGCGCATCGTCACCGCCTTCTGCCATGCCGCCTTCTTCGGCATCGGCTCGGTGGTGGCGTCCGACCTCGTGCCGCGCCACAAGCGGGCGCAGGCGATCGCGCTCATGTTCGCCGGCCTCACCATCGCCAATGTGCTGGGCGTTCCGGCCGGGACGGCGCTCGGCCAATGGCTCGGCTGGCGCTCCACCTTCTTCGCGGTAGCGCTGATCGGGGCCGCGGCGCTTACCGCCCTGGTGGTGCTGCTGCCCAAGGGCCTGCCCATGAAGAGCGGCCGCATCCTGAGCGAATTCCGCGTGCTGGGCGATGTCCAGGTGGCGCTGGCCATGCTCATCAGCGTGCTGTGCTCCGCCAGCCTGTTCAGCGTCTTCACCTATATCTCGCCGCTGCTGGCGCAGGTGACCGGGCTTTCCGCGAACGCCATCACCGGCGCGCTGCTGCTGTTCGGCGTGGGGCTCACCGCCGGCAACATGCTGGGCGGCAAGCTCGCCGACTGGCGGCTGATGCCCTCGCTCATCGGCACCTTGGTGGTGCTGATCGCCGTGCTGGTGCTGTTCGTGCCCGCGAGCACCATGCCCGCGCCCGCGCTCGTCGTGCTCACGGTGTGGGGTGTGCTGGCCTTCGCCCTCGTGCCGCTGCTGCAATTGCGCGTGGTGGATACCGCCGCCTCGGCGCCGAACCTTGCCTCCACCCTCAACCAGGGCGCCTTCAACCTGGGCAATGCGGCCGGTGCCTGGATCGGCGCCATCGCCATCACCCACGGCCTCGCCTATCAAAACCTGCCGTTCGTGGGCATCGCGCTCGCCTGCATGGCCCTGTGCCTCGGGCTGATCTCGCAACGGCTGGACGCCCGCGCGCAGCGACAAGAGGCCCGCGCGGCGCCGGTCGCGGCGGAGCGCTGCTGAGGGAGCGTTAACCTTCCGCACAAGCTGTGCCGGCACAGGCGCCGCCGGGCGGGGCGCGTTTACCACTCCGCAAAGGGGCATCCCCTAGCGTTCGGACCCAAGGACGGGTGTCACACCGTCTGAGACCGCCGCGCCGCGATGCGCGGACGAGGGTGCGCGATGAAGCTCTTGCTGGCCCGCTTCGTAAGGGAAGAACACGGCTCGACAGCCCTGGAATACGGGCTGATCGCCGCCGGGCTGTCCATTGCCATCGTCACCGTGCTGACCCAGATCGGCCTCACCCTGGCGCGCCTGAAGGCCGGCGCCGCAGCGGCGGGCAATTGAGCGACGTGGCGCTTTTCCCGCTCGACCACCTGCTGGTGCTCGGCCTGTTCCCGGCCGCTTTGGCGGTGGCCATCGCCACCGACCTGTCGCGCCGCATCATTCCCAATCTCATCATCCTCGCCCTCGCCGGCGGCTTCGCCGTGCTCGCCGCCGCGGGCCGGGTGGACGACCTCGCGCTGCGGGCGATGCTGGCGGCGGGCGTGCTGGCAGCCGGGTTCTGGCTGTTCGCCCATGATCTCATCGGCGCGGGCGACGCCAAGCTCGCCGCAGCCCTCGCCCTGTGGCTCGATCCCTCCCAATTGCCGGCCTTCGCCGTGATCTGCGGCGTGTTCGGCGCGCTGCTGGTGGGCGGCGTCACGCTCTGGGCGCGGCGTGGATGGCGCGGATTCGGGATGGCCGCAAGCCTGCCCTACGGGGTGGCGCTCGCCGGCGCGGGGCTGGCTCTGTTCCCAAGCTCCAGCCTGATGACCGCCCTGGTCTGACCCGCCCCGCGCCGGGCCGCCGATTTTCGGTCGAGCATTTCTTAAATCGTTTCAATCCTTTGACACGCAACGCCCGCGACCGCGCTGCCCGAGCATGCGCCTTGCCCCCTCGACAGCGGCCGGCGGGTGGGGTTCAAAGGCGGCTCGGTTGAGAGAGACACATCATGAGCCTTCCAAGCCCGCTCCCCTTCGTCGCCCGCGCGCCCGTCATCCCGGTGGTGGTGATCGAACGCCTGGAAGACGCCGTTCCACTTGCCCGCGCCCTGGTGCAGGGCGGCCTGCCGCTGATCGAAGTCACGCTGCGCACGCCCGTGGCGCTGGAGGCCATCCGCCATATCGTGCGCGACGTGGAAGGCGCGCTCGCCGGCGCCGGGACGGTCACCGACCAGGCGCAGGTGGAAGCCTCCATCGAAGCGGGCGCGGCCTATCTGGTGAGCCCGGGCACGACGCCCCGCTTCGCCGAAGCCCTGGCGCAGGCGCCCGTGCCGGTGCTGCCCGGCTGCGCCACCACGAGCGAAGCCATGGTGCTGTCCGGCCTCGGATTCGAGGTGCTGAAATTCTTCCCCGCCGAGGCGTCGGGCGGCGTCGCCTTCCTGAAATCGGTGGCCGGCCCGCTGCCGCATTTGCGCTTCTGCCCCACGGGCGGCATCGGGCCGAGCAATGTGGCGAATTATCTCGCGCTGCCGAACGTGGTCGCAGTGGGCGGCTCCTGGGTGGTGCCGGCGGACCTGATCCGCGCCGGAGATTTCACCGCCATCCGCGATCTCGCAAGCGTCGCGGCCGCCTTGCCGCGGGCGGCGAAGTTCGGCTGAGTAGTCAAAATAACAAAGTCAACTTCAAACGCGGCATACATATTTTCTGGTTGCGGCTCAAGCTAACGCAAACCGCAACCTCTTTATTTCCATAAAGCGTCGCTCGCCTTCAAAGCGTCCGTACGCATGGTCACAGATTTTTCTGAAAGAATGGGGTACCTATCCAATACTCTGTCGGAAACAGTCAAAGCCCCGTTTGCCAAGTCTTTAAATAATTGTTCAAAATTTGTCCTGCAAAATTGCGGCATGGTCACCCCCGTTGGCGAAATCCACCCATTCCATGCAGAGAAGCTCTCCGGATCAAGGGGAATCGTCTCGTCCCCCGGAAGAGCTTGGAGGTCCAAGGTCAAGAAGAAATGGAGTGCCGGCGGGTTGCTTTGAACTCTAACTCTTAGATTTTCCGAAAATCGATCAGTAGGTTCACATATTTTCCGGAACAGGGAAATATTTCCCCAAAACTCTCCAGCCATCCTCGCTGCAGCCTTGTAGGAAACCGGCTCCGTACCCGCCGCGCTTCGCCCATCCTTGTACTCAGCGAGCCGAGCGATTTTGATCGAGTCACTGATATCTTGCGGATATTGCAAGGAACCAATCAAAAATTGCAGCTTCCAATTTTTATTGGAATCATCTTCATGCGAGTGATTTCCTGTAAATTTAAGCTCAGGAGCTAAAACAGAAAAAGCAACCTGCAACTGAGCAAGAACCTGAAGAGCGGGCAAATAAATGCCTGATCTTACCTCGGACAATCTCCGCTCTTGATCATGGAGCTGTCCGTCCGACTGCAACCGAAAGCCAACAAACCCGAGGATAACGACGCCCAGAGCTGATACGCTTTTGATGAAAAGATCTAATGTGACATACCAAATGGTCTTGGTTGGATCACGTTCTGTCCCGTCCATTTAGATCGCCAGACATCATCTGAAGAGATGCAACTATTTCGGATGCGACAGAAAATTGCAACCTGAATCATTGCTTTCATCACTTCCAACTGGCCTTCCACATCGCGCTCAATGCGCCAGCAGCCCCTCTTGCGCGGCGCGCGGGATGATGGCGCCGCGATGCAGGATCACCGTGCCGGCGAGGCGATGGCCGGCGCGCGCCGCCTGTTCCGGGCTGGCGCCCGCGAGACGGGCGGCGAGATAGGCGGCGTTGAAGCTGTCGCCGGCGCCCGTGGTGTCGACCGGGCGCACTTCGCGCTCCACCGGCACCTCGACGAGGCGCCCGTCGGCATAGACGAGGGCCCCGCCGGCGCCGTTCTTCACCACCACTTCGCTCACCCCATAGGTGGTCATGCGCTCGATGGTGGCGAGCGGCGAGGCATCGCCCCACAGCGCGGCCTCGTCCTCGAAGGTGGGCATGGCGATGGAGGCGCGCTTCAGCGCCTCGGCGAACACGGTGCGGGCGCGCGCGACATCGCCGCCCCAGCCGCGCGGGCGGTAATTGCCGTCGAACACGCGCCACGCGCCCCGCTCGCCGGCCATTTCCAGCGCCGCGAGGAACCGGCCGAGCCCGACATTGGAATAGAGCGACAGGGTGATGCCGGAGAAATAGGTGGCCCGCGCATCCACCAGGATCTCCGCGACACGCTGCCAGCCCTCGAATTCGAACAGCGAGCGGGCGGGGGCGGTGTCGCGCCAGTAATGGAAGGTGCGCTCGCCCCGGTCGTCGGTGGTGATGAGATAGAGGCCCGGTACCCGCCCCGGGGCGATCAGCACCGCGTCGCGCTCAACGCCCTCGGTGGCGGCGAGGTCCAGGATCTGGGCGGAATAGGCATCGTCCCCGAGCGCGGTGGCATAGGCGGTCTCGATGCCCGCGCGGGCGAGATAAACGGCGGTGTTGAAGGTATCGCCGCCGAAGGCGAGGCCGAACCGGCCGTCATTGCCGCGCGCCAGCTCCACCATCACTTCGCCCACGCAAACCACTTTGGCCATTGCACTTCCTCGAACGCATCGCCCCGCACCTTTGGCGAAACCACGTGGCCGGCGCAAGTCTAATGGTTTTAGGCGGGGGACGGCCCCTCACCCCAGCCCTCTCCCCGACGGGGAGAGGGGGTCCTCTCTCTGGAAGCCAGCAGCCCCGCCGGACGGGACCTTACCTCTCCCCCACGGGGAGAGGGGGTTTTGTCTCCGGAAGCCAGCAGCCGCGCCGGGCGGAACCTCACCTCTCCCCGAGGGGAGAGGTGACCGCGCAGCGGACGGGTGAGGGGGACCCTCGACATGGCAACGCCCGGCCTTCGCGCGGGCGGCGCGCCCCTCACCCCAACCCTCTCCCCGACGGGGAGAGGGGGTTTTCTCTCCGGAAGCCAGACGCCGCGCCGGACGGAACCTTACCTCTCCCCGAGGGGGAGAGGTCGACCGCGCAGCGGACGGGTGAGGGGACCCTCGGCATGGCAACGCCCGGGCTTCGCGCGGGCGGCGCTCCCCTCACCCCAACCCTCTCCCCGACGGGGAGAGGGGGTTCTCTCTCCGGAAGCCAGCAGCCGCGCCGGACGGGACCTCACCTCTCCCCAATGGGGAGAAGTCGACCGCGCAGCGGGCGGGTGAGGGGACCCTCGGCATGGCAACGCCCGGCCTTTGCGCGAGCGGCGCGCCCCTCACCCCAGCCCTCTCCCCGACGGGGAGAGGGGGTATTCTCTCCGGAAGCCAGACGCCGGGCCGGACGGGACCCCACCTCTCCCCGAGGGGGAGAGGTCGACCGCGCAGCGGACGGGTGAGGGGACCCTCGGCATGGCAACGCCCGGCCTTCGCGCGGGCGGCGCGCCCCTCACCCCAACCCTCTCCCCGATGGGGAGAGGGGGTTCTCTCTCTGGAAGCTGGCCCGGCTAGTCCAGCGGCCGCGCCACGGCGGCGAGCCAGGTGGCGGGACGGGTGCCGATATTCTCCACCACCAGGGCCGGCGCCGGCGCGACGGGCTTTGGCACCTCGCCATAGCGGCGGCGCAGATCCTCGGCGCGGCGCTCGTTATTGGCGATCAGGCACAAGGCCCGCTGCTCGAAATCGCCGATGCCGCGCCGCCCCTCGAACGGCGCCACGCTCTGACAATCGAAATTGCGATACATGCCGTAGCGGATCTGCGCCTCGTCCAGCAGCGTGCGCCAGCGGTTGCGCTGGGCCGGCAGAAGGTCGGAACGCGCGTCGATGACCGCGAAGGCATTGGCGAGCGCGGCTTCCATCCCCTTCTCGGACAGCTGGATCGCGTCATAGAGGCAGCGATTGTACTCGCGGGCCAACACTTCGCCGCTGCGGCAGCGGGCGGTGGCGGGCCAGGGTTCCGCCGTCGCCGCTTTGGCCGGCCCGGCCGCCGGCTGGGCCCGCGCCGGCCCGCCCGGCGCCAAGATCAACAGGCCGAGCAGCAGCAGGCAGATCAGCAGCGGGCCGAGCAACGGCAGACGGCGCGCCGGAATGCGGCCGGTGAAGGTCGTGCCGGCGAAGGTCCTGCGGGCGAAGGCGCGGCGTGTCATTCCCCCTCCGCCCGCCGGCTGCTCAGGCCACCTGCCGCTGTGCCAGGAAGGCGGAGATGCGGCCGAGCGCGGCACGGATATTCTCGGCCGAATTGGCATAGGACAGCCGCAGATAGCCTTCGCCGTAGACGCCGAAATCCGGCCCGCCGATCACCGCCACACCGGCGTCCTCCAGCAAGGCGGAGGCGAGCGCCTTGGCCGAGGTCCACCCCGTGCCGGCGATGTTGGGAAAGGCATAGAAGGCGCCGCCCGGCGTCGCACAGGAGACGCCGGGCAGGGCGTTCAGCCCCTCCACCACGATGTGGCGACGGCGATCGAACTCGGCGACCATGGCGTGCACGGCGTCCTGCGGGCCCTGAAGCGCGGCGATGCCGGCATATTGGGTGGCGGCGTTGACGCAGCTCCAGGCATTCACGGAGAGCTTGCGCACCTGCTCGTACAGGCCCTTTGGCCAGATGGAATAGCCGAGCCGCCAGCCGGTCATGGCATAGGTCTTGGACCAGCCGTTGAGCAGGATCAGCCGGTCGCGGATCTCCGGATAGGCGAGCAGGGTCTGGTGGGCCTGGCCGTCGAAGACGAAATGATCGTAGATCTCGTCCGACATGATCGCCACGTGGGGATAAGCGGCGAGGCCCTTCACCAATTTGTCGATCTCCGCCTTGGGCGTGACGCCGCCGGTGGGATTGGCGGGGGAATTGATGATCAGCAGGCGGGTCTTGGGCGTGATCAGCGCCAGCGTCTCCTCGGCCGAGAAGGCGAAGGCATTCTCCTCGCGGATCGGCACCGGAACCGGCGTCGCGCCGGTGTGCTCGATCATCGAGCGATAGATGGGGAAGCCGGGATCGGGATAGAGGATTTCCGTGCCGGGCTCGCCGAACAGGCGGATCGCCGCATACATGGTGACCTTGCCGCCGGGCACGATCATCACCAGGCCGGGATCCACGTCCACGCCGTAGCGCTTGTGCAGGTCGGCCGCCACCGCCTCGCGCAAGGGCGCGATGCCCACCGAGGGCGTATAGCCGTGCTGGCCGTCGCGCAGCGCCTTGATGGCGGCGTCCACGATATGCTCGGGGGTGCGGAAATCCGGCTGGCCGATGCCGAGATTGATGATGTCGCGGCCCTGGCTCGCGAGCGTGGTGGCGCGCGCCAGAACGGCAAACGCATTTTCCTCGCCGATCCGGTCGAAGGCGGCGACGGTTTTCAACATGGCGTCTCTCCCTCGGGTGCCCGGCTGCGCCGGGAACCCCTTGCTGCGTCCTCGGGTTGTTCCCCGGGGCCGGACGGGGCTCGTCCTCACGCCACAGGGCTTGAGCGCACCGATAGCACCAATGAGCAAAAAGGAGAATTTCCATGGCTAACCGTCTCGACGGACGCAGGATCGCGGTCCTGGTCGCCAACGGCTTCGAGAATGTGGAGCTAACGGAACCCGTGAAGGCCCTGAAAGCCGCCGGCGCCGACGTGAAGATCGTCAGCCCCGAGAAGGGCGAGGTCCAGGGCGTGAACCACGACAAGCCGGCCGACCGCATCACGGTGGATGTCGCCCTCGACGCCGCCGATGCGAAAAATTTCGACGCTTTGCTGCTGCCCGGCGGGGTGATGAACCCGGACGCGCTGCGCATCAACGAGAAGGCGCTCGCCTTCACCCGCGCCTTCTTCGCCGATCACAAGCCCGTGGCCGCGATCTGCCACGGGCCGCAGGTGCTGATCTCGGCCGGGCTCGTGAAGGGCCGCGCCATGACCGGCTACAAGGCGATCCAGGTGGATCTCGCCAATGCCGGGGCGAAGGTGGAAGACAAATCGGTGATGGTGGACCAGGGCCTCGTCACCAGCCGCAACCCCAAGGACATTCCCGATTTCAACGCCAAGATGATCGAGGAATTCGCCGAGGGCAAACACGGCGGCCAGCGCGCGGCGTGACGATGCCTGCCGGATCCCGGCGGGGTCCGGTCCGCGACGCATCATCCCCCGGCCGAAGCCGGGGGATGGGGTTCAGTCGCTGGCGAGAATGTGGTTGCGCACCAGCGGATAGACCTGGCCGGCCCATTTGCGCCCGCTGAACACGCCGTAATGCCCCACGCCCGCCTGCATATGATGGCGCTTGCGGTGGGGCCGCAGGCCCGAGCAGATATCCTGCGCCGCCATGGTCTGGCCGATGGAGCAGATATCGTCCCGCTCGCCTTCCACGGTCAGCAGCGCCGTACGGCGGATCGCCTTGAAGTCGATGGGATTGCCGCGATAGGTCAATTCGCCCTTCGGCAGAAGGTAATCCTGGAACACGTACTTCACCGTCTCCAGGTAGAATTCCGAGGCGAGGTCCAGCACCGCGAAATATTCATCGTAGAAATGCTTGGTGGTCTCGGCCTTTTCCAGCTCCCCGGCGGCGAGGTTCTCGTACAGCTCCATGTGCGCCTTCACATGGCGATTGAGATTCATGCTGACGAAGGCGGTCAACTGGATGAAGCCGGGATAGACCTTGCGGCCCGCGCCCTTGAAGCCCATCGGCACCGTGGCGATGAGATTCTTCTCGAACCAGGAAATGGGCTTGGAGGTGGCGAGCTCGTTCACCTTGGTGGGGTTCACGCGGCAGTCGATGGGGCCGGCCATGAGCGTCATGGAGCGCGGATAGGCGGGGTTGCCCTCCTGCGCCATCACGGCGGCGGCCACCAGCACCTGCACGCACGGCTGGCAGACGCCGAGGATGTGGCAGCCCGGCCCCATGAATTCCAGGAACTTGATGACGTGCTCGACATAATCGTCGAAACCGAAGGCACCGTGCTCCAGGCTCACGTCGCGGGCATTGTGCCAGTCGGTGATATAGACGTCGTGGTCGGGCAGCAGGGTCTTCACCGTGCCCACGAGCAGCGTGGCGAAATGGCCGGAGAGCGGCGCCACCACCAGCACCCGCGGTTGCGGCACCGCGGTGTCCTTCTTGAAATGCAGCAAGGTGCCGAACGGCAGCACATGGGCCGGCTCCTCGGTGACTTCCACTTCCTGGTTGCCGACCATGGTGCTGGAGATGCCGAACGGCAGGCGCGCGTGGCTGAGCCCGGCGCGCTCCACCATCTCGAACGCGGCCGAGAGATGGCGCATGCCGGTGCGCATGCCTTCGGTGCTGAACAGGGAGAGGAAGGAATTGTCGAGCGCGCGCCGGGCCATATGGGCCCCGAAGCGCAAGGGGTCCATCAGGTCGGACTGGGTCTGGTAAGCGAGGTACATCATGATGCCCTTCGCTGCCGGCAAGAGGGGAGCTGGGTCCTGGAAGACAGGTTCTTTTTCATCGCGTTTGGACGCCTTTTACCCGCTGGATACCCGCTGAGCGGGCCACGCCGACACCCGGGCCGGCCCGCAATTCGACCTGTCCGAAAGAGCTAAGGCTTTGGCGCAATTTCTGTTCTACACTTCCCTACGCGCTCGATCGGATGTACTTCTAGAAAGGATATTGGAGCGGGGGGTGGTGCATTGCAACACACAACCGCTAAGATTGCTCCAGATGCCTTCGAGCCAGCGGTGACGTTCATGAGCGCCCTCACCATTTCCAGCAAGAATTACTCCTCCTGGTCGCTGCGCGGCTGGCTGCTGTGCAAGATGGCGGGCCTCGCCTTCGAGGAAGAGCGGGTGCCGGTGGACGATCCGGACGCGAAGGCCGAACTGCTGCTGCTCTCCCCCTCCTTCCTCGTGCCGCGCCTGGTGCACGAGGGCGTGACCGTGTGGGATACGCTGGCCATCGCCTCCTATCTCAACGAAGTCTTCCCGCAAGCCCAGCTGCTGCCCGCCGACCGCGCGGCACGGGCACACTGCCTTTCCATCTCCGGCGAGATGCATTCCGGCTTCGCCAACATGCGCTCGGCCCTGCCGATGAACATGAAGGCCCATTTCCCGGGCTTCAAGGTGTGGGCCGGCGCCCAGGCGGACATCGAGCGCATCCTGGCCATCTGGCGCGGCTGCTTCGCCGCCCATGGGGGGCCGTATCTGATGGGCCCGAGCATCACGCTCGCGGACGCCATGTATGCGCCGGTGTGCTCGCGCTTCTCCACCTATGACGTCGCCCTCGACGCCGCCTGCGCCGCCTATCGCGACCGCATGATGGCCCATCCCTTCATGCAGGAATGGATCGCCGGGGCGAAGAGCGAGCCGGAAGAGCTGGAAGAGCTGGACGTCGAATTTTAGGGCCCACATCGCTCGCCCACCTTCAGGTCGCCGGCCGCAGATAGGCGAGCAGGCGCTGGGCATAGGCCGGCAGCACGTCTTCGCGCCGCACCGCGATCACCAGCGTGCGGCGCGCCCAGGGCTCGTCCAGCGGCACGAAGGCGAGCGCGTGGCTCTCGCGCAATTGCTGCGCCACCGCCGCCGGGATCACCGCGAGCCCCACATGGGCCTCGATGTGCGGCCCCACCATGGTGGCGACGGCGGCAAACCCGTTCACTCGCACCCGGTATTTCAGCGCCCCGCCGGCGCGGACCGCATTGCGGTCGACCAGGCTTTGCAGGCCGTTGCCCTCCGGCAGGCCGACGAACGGCTCGTCCAGCAGGTCGGCGATGCGCAGGCGCGCGCGGTCGCACAGGGGATGGCCGCGCGGCAGGGCGACGACCAGATGATCCTCCCGATAGCGCGTGAGATGCAGCCCCGTGGTATCGGCGGCGTCCGAGGTGATGCCGAGATGGATCAGGCCCTCGGCGAGCGCCTGGGCGATCTGCCAGCTCGGCCGCTCCTCCAGGTCCATGTCGATGTTGGGATTGGCGGCGAGGAAACGGGCGAGTTCCGCGGAGAGGCCGTGGCCGAAGGCGGCGGTGTTGCACCACAGGCGCACATGGCCCTTCAATCCCTTGCCATAGCCCGCGAGTTCGCCGCGCATGCGCTCGCTCTGCGCCAGCATCAGGCGGGCGTGATGCACCAGCGCTTCGCCGGCCGGGGTGACGGCGACGCCGGCGCGGCCGCGCTCCAGCAGCGCCGTGCCGATCTCCGCCTCCATGTCTCGGATGCGCGCGCTCACCGAGGCCAGCGCCAGATGGGCGCGGGCGGCCCCGGCGGTGAGGCTGCCGGCCTCCACCACATTCAGGAACAGCCGCAGGTCCGAGAGATCAAAGCGCATAAGCGAAGCTTATCCTTCGGAGGATCCGAAGGCTAGAAGCGGAAGTTCCACATTGCCGGCGCGGGAGGGAAGCCGCATGTTCGCGCCCATGTCCGACTGGTCCCTCCTCACCCTCCTCTTCATCGCCTTCGCGCTGGTGCTCGCCGGCGTGGTCAAGGGCGTCATCGCCATGGGGCTGCCGACCATCGGCGTCGGCCTGCTGAGCATCGTCATGCCGCCCTCCCACGCGGCGGCGATGATCATCGTTCCGGCGACCGTGACCAATGTGCTGCAATTGTTCAGCGGCCCGCGCATCCTGCCCAATGCGAAGCGGTTCTGGGCGCTGCTGCTGACCCTCATGACCGGCACGCTGGTGGGAGGCTATTGGCTGGGCGGGCTGAGTTCCCACTGGGCGCCGCCGCTGTTGGGGCTGACCTTGTTCATCTATGGCGTCCTGGGCCTGCGGGCGATCCACTTCCACACGCCGACCGCGTGGGAAGGATGGCTCTCGCCCATCATCGGCCTCGCCTCGGGCTTCCTCACCGGCACGACGGGCGTCACCGTCATGCCCTCCGCGCCCTATCTGCAATCGCTCGCGCTGGAGCGGGAGGACCTGATCCAGGCGCTCGGCCTCACCTTCACGGTGGCGAACTTCACCCTCGCCTTCGCCCTCACCGGCGGGGACGCCCCGCTTGCCGACCCGCATGCGGTGATGCTGTCGCTGATCGCCCTGGTGCCGGCGCTGATCGGCATGGAGATGGGGCGGCGCATGCGCCTCTCCTTCTCGCCGGCGACCTTCAAGACCTGTTTCTTCGCCGGCCTGCTCGGCCTCGGCGCCTTCATGCTGGCGCGCGGCGTCCTCGCCTGAGCGGCGCCGGCGGCGCAAACGAAAATCCCCGGCCGAGGGCCGGGGATGTCGCGTTTCGGGAGCGCGGGAACCGGCTCAGTCGTCGGTGCGATGCACGTCGTGGATGACGATGGCCTTGCTCTTGTCCGGCTTCACCAGCCATTGCGGATGGCGCAGGGTCTTCACCGTATCCTCGAAGCCCGACGCCCAATGGTCGCGCATGGAGGTGCCGGAGAATTCGTAATCCTTGAAGTCGCGCTCGTAATCCTTCTCCTGATAGATCAGGTGGCAGATATTGACCGCGCCGGACCGCTCGTAATCGGCGATCACCTGGAGGTCTTCCTCGGTGCGCAGCTGCTCGGGAATGCGCAGCACCGCTTCCGCATGCTTGGAGCGCAGCAATTGCACCCGGCGGAACAGGTCCGTGGTGTAGCGCGTGCGGCTGGAATAGCCGATGTCCTTCTGGCGCTCGATCACCTGGAACATGTCGCGGGGCAGTTCGCCGCGCGCGCTGAACAGGTCCACCTGGAACACCAGCGCGCCGGGATGGTCCGGCTGGTCCAGCAGCCATTGCAGCGGGGTGTTCGAGACCACGCCGCCATCCCAGTAATATTCGCCGTCGATGCGCACCGAGGGGAAGGCCGGCGGCAGGGCGCCGGAGGCCATCACATGCTCGGGGCCGATGCGGTGGGTGGTGTTGTCGAAATAGACGAAGTTGCCGGTGCGCACATTGGTGGCGCCCACCGAGAAGCGCTTCTGCTTGCTGTTGATGAGATCGAAATCCACCAGCTTCAGCAGGGTCTCGCGCAGCGGCGTGGTGTCGTAGAGGCTGGTCGCGCCCTCGGCGCCGGTGGGCAGCAGCCAGGCATTGGGCCAGCGCGGCTTGAAGAAGCCCGGCTGCCCCAGGTTGATGGTCACATAGGAACTCATCTGGTTGCGCAGGGCCCGGAACACGTCGCCGTCGGGGGTGAACGGCCAGATCTTGCGGCCGGAGACCGTCTCCCAGAATTCCCGCAGGCGGGGAATGCGGTTTTCCGGGGTATTGCCGGCGATGATCGCGGAATTGATGGCGCCGATGGACACGCCGGAGATCCAGTTGGGCTCGGCCCCCGCGATCGACAGGGCCTCATAGACGCCCGCCTGATAGGCGCCGAGCGCGCCGCCGCCCTGGAACACCAGGGCGATACGATCGTAATCCCTGACGATATCGCTGATGTCGTTGGGATTTTCACAGATCCGCGTGCGCATGTCGGTCGTTCCCCATCCAGCTTGGCGGCCAGCGGCCCGTTCAGCGCGCGAGGGGTGGGTTTCCAAGCCACCCCTCGCCGGGCCATGCCGTCGGTTCGAAGAAGGCAGAATCAGGCGCCGGAGCGCAAGCGCCGTGGGGCGGCAAGCGCTCCGGGCCGGATCATTTCGGCTCGGTCATGTAGTCGTACACCACTTCGCCCATGCCGAGGGTCAGGTCGGCGCGCAGGTGCAGGGCCGAGACCACTTCGAGCACCGGCAGCTTGGCCACGTCCGCCATCACGTGCGGATAGAGGCCGAGCGCGGCCGGGCCGGTCCAGCATTCCTTGAGCTGGATGTCTTCCAGATAGTAACGCACCAGCTCGCAGATGCGCGGGGTGGCGTCCACATGGGGGATGATCTTGATCAGGAAGCTCGGGGTCTTCAGGGCGGCGAGCACCGCGTCCTTGTCGGCCTGCTTGTGCTTGTAGCCCATGGTGGCTTCCACGCACAGGGTCTTGCCATAGTGCAGGCGGCCGACCAGGACGTCCTTCTCCACTTCCATCTTGGGGTGGGCGTATTTCTTGGGGAAGCCCCAGAGTTCGCGGCCGCCGGCGATCGGCGCTTCGTCGTCCAGATACATGGAATGGACGTAGCCGCCTTCCACGCCGTTGAACTTCACGGGGATCACCTGTCCGGTCTCGGTATAGTCGCCGAAGCCGGTGGAATCGGGCATGCGGATGAATTCATACTTCACCAGCGGCTCGTAAACTTCGAGCGGCTCCGGCACGACGCGGCGCAGCGCCTCGATGTCGGTGCGGTAGGTGATGATCATGAACTCGCGGTCGAAGAAGCGGTAGGGTCCCGGCGGATAGGCGGGATTCGTCAAGGGCATGGAGTAGGCGTTGCGGCGAACGTCCTCGATCTTCATGGAGCATCTCCGACCGGCTTGGTGCATCTCGCGCCTGCGAGATGACGCTGACGTTAGCCGATAGCCTTTCGACGTGACAGCCCCGCGACGATCACAACCAGCCAGGGGCCGGCGCCGGGTTTGAGGTGCGGCGCCCACGCCGCGGACCGCCGCATCCCGCCCGCCCACGCAGGGCCTAAAATTCCAGCAGGCCGGCGCTGCCGCTTTCCGTGCCGAAGGCGACCGCGCCGCCGTCCTTGCGCCAGGCGATGGCCGAGACGGCGGAGGCGTCGGGCGCCCGCAGCAGGATTTCCGCGCCGTCGGTCAGGCGCACCATCAGCACCATGCCGTCGTCATAGCCGGCGGCCATCACCGGGTCCTTGGGGTGGCAGGAAACCAGGGTCACGCGCCCGCCATTGGCCGAGGGCGCCTGCATGGAGGGCTGCTTGCCGATGGGACCATCCTTGGTGGCGAACGGCCACAGCACCACTTCGGTGGAGCCGGAGGAGGCGAGCCACTTGCCGTCATGGGTGAATTCGAAGCTTTTCACCCGCGCCGGATAGCCGGTCATGCGCATGTGGGCGCCGTCCGCCAGGCGCCAGCCGTGCAACGCGGGTTCCTGCATGGTGGTGATGATGAAGCGCCCGTCCGGCGAATAGGTGACGCCGAGATGGGAGCCCTTCCATTCCAGCACCTCGGGCTTTGCGTCGGCGGCGTTGGGATACCAGAGGCTCACCCCGCCATAATGCGCCACCGCCACCCGCAGACCCTTGGGCGCGAAGGCGAGGCCCCCCACGGTGGACGGCGCCGCGAAGCTGCGCGCCTCGCCCTTCGCCGGCACCATATGGGCGGTCTTGCCGGCGGAATAGGCGACCGCACCGTCCGGCCCCAGCGCGATCCGGTCGATCCAGCGACCCTTCTGGGTGGCGATGGTCCTCGCTTCCCCGGTGGCAAGCACCTCCATCGCCTTGCCATCGTCTCCGCCGGTGACGAGGCGCTGCCCGTCGCCGGCGGCGCACAGCACCACGCCGTCGTGCAGCGCGAGCGTGCTGTCCGTCGCCGGGAAGAGCGCGGTGCCGCTCTCGGCGATGAAGACGCAAGTGCCGCGAAGGAAGGCGACGGAGGCGGTCGCCCCGTCGAGGGCGAAGGTGCGCACCTTGTCGGTGAGCGAAGACGGCGTGGACGGCATCGAGGGCGACATTCCATGAAGGCGGGTCGGATGCCGTCTTCATAAGCCAAGGCCGCGGGCTTGTAACGCCATCGGGCCGCGCGGAGGGCGCGGCGCTGGATTTCCCCGCGCTTTGATGGCCTAAGGGGCGATGTTCCCGGTCTGCCGCGCCATGTTCGACACCGCTTTGCCCATCGACGCCGTTCTTCCCGCCCTCACCGCGACGCTGCGCGCGCGGGCGAGCGCCGTGCTGGTCGCGCCGCCGGGCGCGGGCAAGACCACGCGCGTGCCCCTGGCGCTGATGGACGAGCCCTGGGTCGCGGGCCGGCGCATCCTGGTGCTGGAGCCGCGCCGCCTCGCGGCCCGCGCCGCCGCCCACCGCATGGCGCAGACCCACGGCGAGCGCGTGGGGGATCGGGTCGGCTACCGCGTGCGCCTGCGCTCGGAAGTGTCCCGCCGCACCCAGATCGAGGTGATCACCGAAGGCGTGTTCACCCGCATGATCCTGGACGATCCGGAATTGTCCGGCGTCGCGGCGGTGCTGTTCGACGAATATCACGAGCGCAGCCTGGACGCCGATCTCGGCCTTGCCCTCGCGCTCGATTCGCAAGGCGCGCTGCGCGAGGACCTGCGGATTCTGCCCATGTCGGCAACGCTCGACGGCGCCCGCGTCGCCGCGCTGCTGGGCGGGGCGGGCGAGCCGGCGCCGGTGGTGGCGAGCGAGGGCCGGGCCTTTCCCGTCACCACCCGCTATCTCGGCCGCGATGCCCGCGCGCCCATCGACGCCCAGGTGGCGGAGGCGGTGAAGACCGCGCTCGGCGCCGAGCGCGGCTCGGTGCTGGCGTTTTTGCCCGGCGCGGGCGAGATCCGCCGCACGGAACACCTGCTGCGCGCGCAGGTGCGCGACCCTTCCGTCGATATCGTGCCGCTTTATGGCGCGCTGGATTCCGCCGAGCAGGATCGCGCGGTGCTGCCCGCGCCCGCCGGGCGGCGCAAGGTGGTGCTCGCCACCTCCATCGCCGAAACCAGCCTCACTATCGAGGGGGTGCGCGTGGTGGTCGACGGCGGTCTTGCCCGCGTACCGCGCTTCGAGCCGGACGTGGGGCTGACGCGCCTTGAGACCGTGCGCGTTTCCCGCGCTGCCGCCGACCAAAGGCGCGGCCGCGCGGGCCGCACGGAGCCGGGCGTGTGCTATCGCTTGTGGGGCGAGGCGGAGACCGCCAGCCTGCAAGCCTTCGCGACCCCGGAGATCCTCGCCGCCGACCTCTCCGGCCTGGTGCTCGATCTCGCGGTATGGGGCGTGCGCGATGCCCGCAGCCTCGCCTTTCTCGATCCGCCGCCGCTGCCCGCCCTCACGGAGGCGAAGGCGCTGCTGGTGCTGCTCGGCGCGCTCGACGAAGACGGCGCGGTGACGGCGCTCGGCCGGCGCATGGCGCGCCTGCCCCTGCCGCCGCGCCTCGCCCATATGGTGGTGAGGGGCGCCGATGCCGGCGCAGCCGCGCTTGCCGCAGAGATCGCCGCGATCCTGGTGGAACGCGGTCTCGGCGGCGAGAGCGTGGACCTGCTGCACCGTCTGGAGGAGTTCCGCCGCGACCGCTCCCGCCGCGCCGACGATGCCCGCCGCCTCGCGGAGCGCTGGGCCGATCTTGCCGGCGCGCGCGGGGCGAAGACGGGCGATGCCCCCTCCCCCGCCGCCCTGCTGGCGCTCGCCTTTCCCGACCGGGTGGCGAAGGCGCGCGGCGACGGCACGCGCTTCCTGCTGGCGAACGGGCGCGGCGGGGTGATGGAGCCGTCCGCCACGCTCGCCAAGGCGCCATTGCTGGCGGTGGCAGAAATTTCCGGCCGGGCGGAGGCGGCGCGCATCTCGCTCGCCGCCGCGCTATCCGACGAGGAGCTGGAGCGCCTGTTCGCGGGCGAGATCCGCTCCGGCATCGAGATCGCCTTCGACGCCGAGGCCGCCGCCGTGCGGGCGCGCGAGACGCGGCGCCTGCGCGCCCTCGTGCTCGCCGACCGGCCGCGCCCGGTGCCGGCGGGTGCGGAAACCGCGCGGGTGCTGGCGCAAGGGATCGCGAGCCTCGGCATGAACCGCCTGCCCTGGACGGCGGCGCTCGCCCAATGGCGCGACCGGGTGGAGTTCCTGCGCCATGCGGAGGGCGAGGCACAGGGCTGGCCCGACCTTTCCGACCCAACCCTCGCCGCGACGGCGGACATTTGGCTCGCCCCGTTTCTCGACGGCAAGTCTGCACTCGCCCAGATCGGCGCGGGGGATCTCGGCAATGCGCTTCACGCCTTGCTGCCCTATGCGCTCGCCGCCCGCCTGGAGGCGGAGGCGCCGACCCATTTCGATGCCCCCTCGGGCTCGCGCCTGCCCATCGATTATGAGAATCCCGAAGGGCCGCTGCTGGCGGTGCGGGTGCAGGAACTGTTCGGCCTCACCCGCCATCCCGCCATCGCGGGGGGCAAGGTGCCGCTGATCCTCTCCCTGCTCTCGCCGGCCCACCGGCCGATCCAGGTGACGAAGGACCTGCCGCAATTCTGGCGCGGTTCCTGGCGCGACGTGCGGGCCGAGATGCGCGGGCGCTATCCGCGCCATCCCTGGCCGGAGGACCCCGCATCCGCGCCGCCGACGCACCGGGCGAAACCGCGCGGCACCTGATCCGCCCTGACGCAGCGGCAGACGCACGGCCGAAAGCGGTGCGGCCAGCTTGCGTTAGCCGCCTGCATCGTCCATCAAAAAGCTTGGCAGACGTGGGAGAGTGGACGGTGGCGCGAAATCCGGGACGTGAAACCGCAGAGCCGCATGCATCCCACGGGCGAGGTCGAGTGCGCACGCTCGCCGGCCTGCTGGCCGCCGCTCCGGTTCTGCTCGGCGCCTCGCTCGCCCAGGCGGCCGCGCCGGGTGCGACGAGCATCAACGGCGCCGATCTGAACCTGCTCTGGGGCCTGCCGTTCGCCGGAATGCTGCTGTCGATCGCGCTGTTTCCGCTGCTCGCCAACCATTTCTGGCACCATCATTACGGCAAGGTGGCGCTGTTCTGGGGCGCCTGCTTCGTGGTGCCGTTCGCGCTCACCTTCGGACCCAGCCTGACCCTGCACGAAGTGGTGCATACGGCGACGCTGGAATATATTCCTTTCATCATCCTCCTGTTCTCGCTGTTCACCGTGTCCGGCGGCATTCTCATCGCCGGCAACATCCACGGCACGCCGCTGACCAACACCGCGATCCTGGCGTTCGGCACGGTGATCGCGAGCCTCATCGGCACCACCGGCGCCTCCATGGTGCTGATCCGCCCGTTGCTGCGGGCGAACGACAACCGGCGCTACAACGTGCATGTGGTGGTGTTCTTCATCTTCCTGGTGTCGAACATCGGCGGCTCGCTGACCCCGCTCGGCGACCCGCCGCTGTTCCTGGGCTTCCTGAAGGGCGTCAGCTTCTTCTGGACCACCACCCACCTGTTTCACGACACGGTGGTGGTCGCCGGCATCCTGCTGGTCGCCTTCTACTGTCTCGACCGCTATTTCTATTCCAGGGAAACCCCGCCGCCGCTGCGCGATCCCACCCCGGACACCGAGCGCGTCACCGTGCGCGGATTGCAGAACGTGCCGCTGCTGTTCGGCATCATCGGCGCCATCCTTTTGAGCGCGCTGTGGAAGCCGGGCATCGTGTTTGACGTCTACGGCACCCGCGTGGAGCTGCAATGGGTGATCCGCGACGTGCTGCTGATCGCCATCGCCTTCGTCTCGCTCGCCATCACGCCGCGCCTGGTGCGCGAGCGCAACGGCTTCGACTGGGAGCCGATCCTGGAAGTGGCGAAGCTGTTCGCCGCCATCTTCCTCACCATCGTCCCGGTCATCGCCATCCTGCGCGCGGGCTCCACCGGCGCGCTCGCGCCGCTGGTGGACCTCGTCACCGATCCGAGCGGCCAGCCGGTGAACGTCTGGTATTTCTGGCTCACCGGCATCCTGTCCTCGTTCCTGGACAATGCGCCGACCTATCTCGTCTTCTTCAACCTCGCCGGCGGCGATGCCTATCGCCTCATGGGGCCGTTGCAGGTGACGCTGGAGGCGATCTCGGCGGGCGCGGTGTTCATGGGCGCCATGACCTATATCGGCAATGCGCCCAACTTCATGGTGCTGTCCATCGCGCGCCACCGCGGCGTGAAGATGCCGAGCTTCTTCGGCTATATGGGCTGGTCCTGCGTGTTCCTGCTGCCCTGCTTCGCGCTCATCACCTTCCTGTATTTCATCTAGCGGCCGGGCGGGGGGGAGACGGAGCAAGGCGATGTCCTTCACCCGCGAACACTGTTTCACCCGCGAACAGATCGCCGAGGCGGCCACCGCCGCCGCCATCGCCCCGGAGGCGGTGGCCCGGCTGCTGGCCGCCTTGCCGGCCGACCCATCCCCACACGCCGCCGCCATGGCGACGCCCCGCTTCGATCTCACCCACCTGCTCTGGTACGGCGGGGCGCTGACCATCATCGGCGCCATGACCCTGTTCGCCACCCTCGCCTTCGCGCAGATGGGCGGGGTGGCGCTGATGCTGACCGCCATCGCCTATGCCGGGGTGTTCCTGATCGCCGGCGACCAATTGTGGCGGCGCGGGCTCACCACGCCGGGCGGGCTGATGATCGCGGTCGCGGTCGGCATGGCGCCGCTCGCCGTGTTCGGCCTCCAGGACGCGCTCGGCGCCTGGGGGGCGCAGGGGGCGCCGGGCACCTATGTGGATTTCTATCGCTGGGTCCACGGCAGCTGGCTGCCCATGGAGCTCGCCACCCTCGCGGCGGGCGCCGGCGCCCTGGCCTTCTATCGCTTCCCGTTCATCGTCGCGATCATGGCGTTCGCGCTCTGGTTCCTCTCCATGGATCTTGCCCCGGTGCTGTTCCACACGCCGGACCTGAGCTTGGACGAGCGGCGCGACGTCTCGCTCTATTTCGGCCTCGCGATGCTGCTGATCGCCTGGGCGGTGGATCTCGCCGCCACCCGCGCCGATTTCGCCTTCTGGCTGCATCTGGTGGCGGCTGTGACCTTCTGGGGCGGGCTGAGCTTGCACGACGGCGGCACGGAATGGGCGATGGCGCTCTATGGCCTGATCAATATCGCCCTGGTTCTGCTCGCCATCTTCCTGGCGCGACGGGTCTATGCCGTGTTCGGGGCGATCGGCATCTGCATTTATGTCGGCCACCTCGTGGGGGAGGTGTTCAAGGATTCGCTGCTGTTTCCGTTCGCGCTCTCGGTGCTGGGGGCCGCGGTGATGGGCGCGGGCCTGTGGCTCTACCCGCGCCGCCAGGTATTCGCGGCCTGGATCGACCGCACGCTACCCGCCCCGCTCCGGCGCCTGCGTCCGGCGCACGCGCGCGGCTGATGCCGGACGCGCGCCGGGCTGGCCGCGGCCGGAGACCGGCCGGGCGCAGGGCGGGGAGGGAGGCTCAGGCCGCGCAGCTGAGGAAGCCGTCTTCCAGCTTCGTGCGGTCGAGATTGCGGCCGATGAAGACGATGCGGCTCTGCAACTTCTCCTCCGGCTTCCAGGGGCGCTGGTGATCGCCGTCCAGGATCATGTGCACGCCCTGGAACACGAACCGGTCCGGATCGTCCTTGAACGCCAATATGCCCTTGGAGCGCAGGATGTTCACGCCCTCGGTGGCCACCAGATCCTGCACCCAGGGGAAGAATTTGTCCGGGTCCATGAGCTTGTCGGTCGAGATGGAGACCGACTGCATGTCCTCGTCGTGGAAATGCTTCAGCCCGCCATGGCCGTGATGGTGGCCGTGCCCGTGGTCGTGGTGATGGTCATGGCCGTGATCATGGCCGCAGTCCGGGCCGCAGGTCTCGTCGTGCACATGCTCGTCCTGCTCCAGGAACGCCGGCTCCAGCGAGAGGATGCGGTCGAGATCGAAGGCGCCGCGGTCCAGCACCTGGTCCAGGGCGATGGCCGACTTCTGGGTGCGGTGAAGCTTGGCATAGGGATTGATGGCGCGGATCCGCGCCTCCACCTCGGCCAGTTCCTCCGGCGTGACGAGATCGGTCTTGTTGAGCAGGATCACGTCGGCGAAGGCGATCTGGTTCTTCGCCTCGGGCGCATCCTTCAGCCGGTCGGTGAGCCATTTGGCGTCCGCCACCGTCACCACGGCGTCCAATTTGGTGCGCGCGCCCATCTCCTCGTCCACGAAGAAGGTCTGGGCGACGGGGGCGGGATCGGCAAGGCCCGTGGTCTCCACGATGATGCCGTCGAAGCCGCCCTTGCGGCGCATGAGCCCGTCGATGATGCGGATCAGGTCGCCGCGCACGGTGCAGCAGATGCAGCCGTTGTTCATTTCGAACACTTCCTCGTCGGCGCCCACCACGAGGTCGTTGTCGATGCCCACCTCGCCGAACTCATTGACGATAACGGCGTATTTCTTGCCGTGCGGCTCGGAGAGGATGCGGTTGAGCAGCGTGGTCTTGCCGGCGCCGAGATAGCCGGTGAGCACGGTGACGGGGATCTTTTCGGATGCGCTTGCAGACATGATTTCTCCTGCGCGGGCTTCGGTCCCGCCTCATGCCGCGCGGCCGGCGATGCACCGGCCGCGCGGGTCCAATGAAAATCCTTTGCCCCCAACCCGGGAGGAGCTTCAGCTCGCCAGGGCGGCCGAAAGCTGGCGCAGGTTGTAGTGCACCATGTCGATGTAGGTGGTGGCCGGCCCTTTGTCATCGGACAGGGCGTCGGAATAGAGCGTGCCGCCCACCTTGGCGCCGCTTTCCTTGGCGATGCGGTCGACCAGGCGCGGATTGGTGACATTCTCCAGGAACACCGCCGGAATCTTCTGCGCCTTGATCTGGCGGATGATGCGGCCGACGTCCTTGGCGGACGCCTCGCTCTCGGTGGAGACTCCTTCCGGCGCCAGCAGCTTCAGGCCATAGGCATCGCCGAAATAGCCGAACGCGTCATGGGAGGTGATGATGCGGCGGTGGTCTTCCGGGATGGTGGCGACGGCCTTCACCACATCCGCCTGGAGCGCGTCGAGCTTGGCGAGATAGGCGTCGGCATTGGCGGTGTAGGCGTCCTTGCCGGCGGGGTCGGCGGCGATCAGGCCGTCGCGGATATTGGCCACATACACCTTGGCATTGGCCACCGACTGCCAGGCGTGGGGATCGATCGGGCCGTGGTCGTGGCCGGCGTGCGCGTCCTTCTTGCCCTTCGGCGCGTCGTCATCGTCCTGCGGCTCGTCGGCGGTGCGCTCGCGCGGCTTGATGCCGGTGGTGGCGACCACCACCGTCGCCTTGGTGCCGGAGGCCTTCACGAGCCGGTCCATCCAGCCCTCGAAGCCGAGGCCGTTGACGAACACCACCTTGGCGGCGGCGAGCGTCTTCGCGTCGCTCGGGGTCGGCTGGTAGACGTGGGTGTCGCTGTTGGGCCCGACGATGGTGGTCACGGCGATGCGGTCGCCGCCGACATTCTTCACGAAATCCCCGAGGATCGAGAACGAGGCCACCACCGGCAGTTTCGCGGCGGGGGCGCCGGCCTCGCTCTGGGCGAGCGCGGGGGTTACGCCGAGCACGAGTGCCGCGGCGAGCAGGGAACGACGAGAGAGCATGGCTTACTCCGTTAGGCTTCGAGATGCCGTCTTCGGACGCGTCCCGATACGATGCCGCCGGCCGGCCCGACGAGCACCGAGACCGCGTAGGCGGTTCCGGCCACCAGGATGATGGCCGGCCCCGAGGGGGCGCCGAAATGGTAGGACACGAGCAGGCCGACGACCCCGCTCGCGAACGCAATGCAAGTGGCCAGCGCCACCAGGGGCGTCAGGTCGCGCACCCAGAAGCGGGCGGTGGCGGCGGGCAGCATCATCAGGCCCACCGACAATAAGGTTCCAAGGGCGTGGAAGCCGCCCACGAGGTTCAGCACCACCAGCGCCAGGAAGGCGATATGGCTCGGCCCACCGGCCCGGCTCACCGAGGCGAGGAAGGCCGGGTCCACGCATTCCAGCACCAGAGGGCGCCAGATGATGGCCAGCGTCACCAAGGTCAGGGTGGCGATGCCGGCGACCAGGATCAGCGTCGGGTCGTCAAGCCCCAGCACGGTGCCGAACAGCACGTGCAGGAGATCCACGTTCGAGCCCTTGAGCGAGACGATCATCACGCCCAGCGCCAGGGAAATCAGGTAGAAGGCCGCAAGCGAGGCGTCCTCCTTCAGCTCGGTCGCACGGGCGATCACCCCCGCGCCCACCGCCACCAGCAGCCCGGCGGCGATGCCGCCGACCGTCATGGCGTAAAGATTCAGCCCCGAGAACAGGAAGCCCAGCGCCGCCCCGGGCAGGATGGCGTGCGCCATGGCGTCGCCGGTCAGGCTCATGCGCCGCAGCATCAGGAAGGCGCCCACCGGGCCGGCGCCGATCGCCAATGCGAACACGCCGACCAGCGCCCGGCGCATGAATTCGAATTCCGCGAACGGACCGACCAGCAGGTCGTAGACGGTCATGGGTCAGGCCGCCGCGCTGCACGGGGCGGCGCCGTCCTGGGGCGCCTCGGTCATGCGGCGGGCCAGAAGCAGATTGTCCGGCGCCAGCACCTCGGCGGTCGGCCCCCAGGCGACGGGTCCGCGCGCCAGAAGCAGGGTCTGCGGGAAATGCGCGCGCACCAGTTCGAAATCGTGCAGCACTGCCAGCACCGTGCGCTTTTCCCCGTGCCAGCGGCGCACCAGCTCCAGCAGGTCGGACACGGTCTTGGCGTCGAGCGCGTTGAACGGCTCGTCCAGCAGGATCAGGCGGGCATCCTGGAGCAGCAGGCGCGCGAACAGGGTGCGCTGCATCTGGCCGCCCGAGAGCGTGCCGATGGGCCGGCGCTCGAAGCCGGTGAGGCCGACCGCGGCGATGGCGTCGGCGATCCGGGCATGGTCCGCCTTGCCGATGCCGCCGAACAGGCCGGCGCGGCGCCACAGCCCCATCGCCACCAGATCATAGACGCTGATGGGGAAGGAGCGATCCACCTCCGCGCCCTGGGGCAGATAGGCGATGTCGCGGGAATCGAGCCCGCAGCGCTCGATGGCGCCGCCGAGCGGGCGCAGCGCGCCGGAAATGGCCTTCATGAGGGTGGACTTGCCGGCGCCGTTCGGCCCGCACACCGCGAGCAGCGCACCTTCTTCCACCGCGCCGTCCAGATGGTGAACCGCCGGGTGGCGCTCATAGCCGAGGGTGAGGTCGCGGAAGCGCAGCTGGATCGGCGCGGTCATGCGACCACCCACAGCACGAGCGCCCACATCACCGCGCTGAGCCCGGCAACGACCGCCAGCCGCCCCGCGAGCGAGGAGCGCAGCACCGAAAACGGCGCCGGCTGCGCCTGCGCCATCGCGCCGGACGGCCCATGGCGATGAGGGGCGGCGTGCGCGGAGGCCGAAGAGATGGGGTCAAGCAGCGTCATGGGGGTTTTGATACAGAGTATCTTTAGCCCTGTCCAGCATGACCGAACGCGAGCCGGTCCACTTTTTCGCGAGCCGCGCCGGGCGCCTTGCCAGCGCCCGACGGCGCGTCCATATCCGGCCGGCCCCCGGACGGAGCAGAGCGTGATGAGTGAGCAGCGCATTTCCGGCCTCAGCGCCGCCATTCTCGCCGGCGGCCAGGCCCGCCGCATGGGTCATGTCAACAAGGCGCTGGTGAGCGTCGGCGGCGTTCCGGTAATCGACCGGCTGATCGCCCGCCTCGCGCCATTGTGCGAGGAGCTGATGGTCATCGCCGCCGATCCCGAGCCCTATGCGGCGCGCGGGCTCACGGTCCATCCCGACATCGCCCCCGGCAACGGGGCGCTGGGCGGGCTGCATACAGCGCTGACCCACGCGCGCACCGACAAGGTCTTCGTGTGCGCCTGCGACATGCCGTTCATCTCCCCGCCGCTGATCCATCATCTGAATGCCAGCATCGGCGGGCACGACGCCGCCGTGCCGCGCGACGGCTATGGCTTGCAGCCACTCCACGCCATCTATGCCCGCCGCATCGCCCCGCTGATCCCGCCCTTCATCGGCCGCCGCGACCTGCGCATGGACGGCTTCATCGCCGCCCTCGATGCGATGATCCTGCCGCCCTCCGATGTCGCCGCCTATGCGGCGGAGGCGGAGATCTTCTTCAACGTCAATACGCCGGCGGATCTGGAGCAGGCACGGATCAAGGCCGGGGAAACTCCGCAATCCTCCCAGGATGAGCCGGCGCGCCGGCCGCGCTAGGGTTCCGGCGACAAGCCAAAAAGGGACGGGAAGGAAATATGCCAGACGTCGGGGAGCCCAGCCTCTATGAGCGGATCGGCGGCGCGGCCGGCGTGCGCGCGCTCGTGGGACGCTTCTATCACCTGATGGACACGCTGCCCGAGGCTGCCGAATGCCGTGCCATCCATCCCCCGAGCCTGGACGGCAGCGCGCGCAAGCTGGAGGAATATCTCACCTATTGGCTCGGCGGCCCGTCCGATTACGTGGCCCGCAACGGCCATCCGCGCCTGCGCATGCGCCATTTTCCCGCCGCCATCGGCCCGGCCGAGCGGGACGGCTGGCTGGCCTGCTTCCGCCGGGCGCTGGCCGAGACGGTCTCCGACCGCACCGCCGCCGCCGAAGTGCTGCCGCGCGTGGAAGCGCTCGCCGCCCATATGCAGAACCGGGCCTGACCGCCGGTCGCAGGCGGCACGACGCGCCCCGTACCCTCCAAAGCGCGGTCCATCTGGCGTTGCGCGCGGTTTATTCGGGCGACAAACCGCCGCGCGCCCGGAGCCTCCACCGGTCCGTGAAACCGTGCGATGGCCGGGACGAGCCCGTCCATGACGTTCAGCCCAAGATAAGGCAATCGCGCGAGCCCCTGCCGCCAGGCGCCTCGACGATCCGCCCCACCGCCGCATGTCGATGGGTCCGAGAGGACACGCGCGCACGACGCTACGGCAGCTTCCTGCAGGTTCTCGCCGCCGCCGGCCGGCCCGGCGCCCCGGGAACCCGACATGACGTTTTTATGTCGTCCCGGCCCCGCGTCGCCCCCCTAAAATCCCGTCCCAAGCCTTGTGTTTCTTCACTTTTCACCGGGCAAGTGTTGACGGCGGGACCGCCCGTCCGCATGGTGCGGCCGCGCTTACATCTGGGCGTTGACGAGGAGTATTCCCCATCATGAGCCAATGTCCGGTTCACGCGAAAATCGATGGCCCCATTGTGATGATCGGCTTCGGGTCGATCGGTCGCGGCACGCTGCCGCTTATCGAGCGCCACTTCGAATTCGATAAATCCCGCTTCGTGGTTATCGATCCCGTGGACAAGGATCGTGCTCTGCTGGACGAGCGCGGCATCCGCTTCATCCAGTCCGAGGTGACGGCGGAGAATTATCGCGACCTGCTCACCCCCCTGCTGACGGCGGGCGGCGGGCGCGGCTTCTGCGTCAATCTCTCGGTGGACGTGTCGTCTGTCGCCATCATGGAACTGTGCCGGGAGATCGGCGCGCTCTATGTCGATACGGTCATCGAGCCCTGGAAGGGCTTCTATTTCGACAACACGCTCGGCCCCGAGGCGCGCTCCAATTACGCGCTGCGCGAGGGCCTGCTGGACGCGCGCCGCCGCGCGCCGGGCGGCCCCACCGCCGTCTCCACCTGCGGCGCCAATCCGGGCATGGTGTCCTGGTTCGTGAAGCAGGCGCTGCTGAACATCGCCGCCGACACCGGGCTCGACCGGCCGGAGCCCGCCAGCCGCGAGGAATGGGCGCAGCTCGCCCGCGCCCTCGGCGTGAAGGGCATCCACATCGCCGAGCGCGACACCCAGCGCGCCCGCGATCCCAAGCCGGCCGACGTGTTCGTCAACACCTGGTCGGTGGAAGGCTTCGTCTCCGAGGGCCTGCAGCCGGCCGAACTGGGCTGGGGCACCCACGAGAAGCAGCTTCCCCCGGACGGGCGCACCCATGCGAGCGGCTGCGGCGCCGCCATCTATCTGATGCGGCCCGGCGCGGACACCCGCGTGCGCAGCTGGACCCCCACGCCCGGCCCGCAGTTCGGCTATCTGGTCACGCACAATGAGGCGATCTCCATCGCCGATTATCTGACCGTGCGCGACGGGGCGAACGTGCTCTACCGCCCGACCTGCCATTATGCCTACCACCCCTGCAACGACGCGGTGCTGTCGCTGCACGAGATGTTCGGCGCCGGCGGGGTGCAGCAATCCTCCTGGAAGATCCTCGACGAGAACGAGATCGTCGACGGGCGCGACGAGCTGGGCGTGCTGATCTATGGCCATGCGAAGAACGCCTATTGGTACGGCTCGCACCTCTCCATCGAGGAAGCGCGCGAGCTTGCGCCCTACCAGAACGCCACCGGCCTCCAGGTGACCTCGGCCGTGCTCGCGGGCATGGTGTGGGCGCTGGAAAACCCGGAAGCCGGCATCGTGGAAGCCGACGAGATGGACTTCCGCCGCTGCCTCCAGGTGCAGGCGCCCTATCTCGGCGAGGTGAAGGGCACCTATACCGACTGGACCCCGCTCACCAAGCGCGTGGACCTGTTCCCCGAGGACATCGACCTTGAGGACCCCTGGCAGTTCAAGAATATCATCGTGCGCTGACCGCAAGGTCGCTTCGTGCGCTGAGCGCGCCAGCTGCGACCCGCGCCTTCGCCCCTGAACGAGGCCCTCCCCCCGGGGTAGGGCCTTTTTCGTTTTCCGCCCCGCGCCTCCTCACCGCAACGTGCACGCGGGTCGGCGAGAATGTGGCACCGCCTGCGCACGCCGCCATTTTTATGCCGTCGCGGCAGGTGCCATAATCGGATATTGGCTGAAGCGCAGTCGCTTATCCCAGCCTCCGGAGCCGCTGATGCCTGTGAAGGTCCGCCTCGCCGCCCTCCTCGTTTCCCTCCTGCCCATCCTGGGCCTGCCGGGGACGATCCGCGACGCGGCCGCGCAGGGCGCTCCCGCCGCAGCCCCAGCGGATGCCGAGCCCTTCCGTTTCGCGGCATCCCTCATGGGCACGCCGAAATATCCGGCGGATTTCAAGCATTTCGACTATGTGAACCCGGACGCGCCCAAGGGCGGCACCGTGCGCCTGTCCGAGAACGGCACGTTCGACAGCTTCAACGCCATCATCACGCGCGGCACGCCCGGCGCCGGGCTCGGCCTGATCTACGATACGCTCACCACCCAGTCGCGCGACGAGGTGGCGACCGCCTATGGCCTGATCGCCGACGGCATGCGCTTCCCGGCGGATTTCTCCTCGGTCACCTATCGCCTGCGGCCGGAGGCGAAATGGCATGACGGCACGCCCATCACCCCCGACGACGTGGTGTGGTCGTTCGACGTGCTGACCAAGAACAATCCCGGCCAGGCCTTCTATTATCGCCACGTGAAGGACGTGCAGAAGACCGGCGAGCGCGAGGTGACCTTCACCTTCGACCAGGGCGGCAATCGCGAACTGCCGCAGATCGTCGGCGAGATGATGGTCCTGCCCAAGCATTGGTGGACCGGCACCGACGGCGCCGGCCGCGCCCGCGACATCACCCAGGGCACGCTGGAAGCCCCCCTCGGCTCGGGCGCCTACAAGATCAAGTCCTTCGTGCCCGGCCGCACCATCGTCTACGAGCGGGTGAAGGATTATTGGGGCGCGAACCTGCCCGTGAACGTGGGCACGAATAATTTCGACGAGATCCGCTACGAATATTATCGCGACGACACGGTGGAGCTGGAAGCCTTCAAGGCCGACCAATACGACTTCCGCGTCGAAATCTCCGCCAAGAACTGGGCCACCGCCTACGACTTCCCGGCCAAGGCCGACGGCAAGGTGCTGCTGGAAACCTTCGAGAACCGCGCCTCGGGCGTGATGCAGGCGTTCGTGCCCAATCTGCGCCGCGCCAAGTTCCAGGACCCGCGCGTGCGCCGCGCGCTGAATTACGCGCTCGATTTCGAGGGCATGAACAAGACCCTGTTCTTCGACCAGTATGAGCGGGTGAACAGCTATTTCAGCGGCACGGAGCTGGCCTCCTCCGGCCTGCCCGCCGGCCGCGAGCTGGAGATCCTCACGCCCCTGAAGGACAAGCTGCCCGCCGAGGTGTTCACCACGCCCTATGTCAATCCCGTCAACGGCACCGACCAGGACCGCCGCAGCAATCTGCGCAAGGCGGCGGACCTGCTGAAGGAGGCGGGGTTCCAGGTGAAGGGCAAGCAATTGGTGGATGCCTCCGGCGCCCCCTTCACCATCGAGATCCTGCTGGCGAGCCCCTCCTTCGAGCGTGTCGCCCTGTTCTACAAGCCGGCGCTGGAGCGCCTCGGCATCGCCGTCTCGGTGCGGATGGTGGATACCTCGCAATATATCAACCGCATCCGCTCGCGCGATTTCGACATGATCGTCGCGAGCTGGGGCCAGTCGCTCTCGCCGGGCAATGAGCAGCGCGATTATTGGGGCTCTGACTCCGCCACCCGCGACGGCTCGCGCAATTATGCCGGCATCTCGAATCCCGCCATCGACGCGCTGATCGAGAAGGTGATCTATGCCACCAGCCGCGAGGATCTGGTGGCGGCGACCCACGCGCTCGACCGCGCGCTGCTGTGGAACGAATATGTCATCCCCGCCTGGACGCTGCGCTACACCCGCACCGCCCGCTGGGACCGCTTCAGCCATCCGGAAAAGCTGCCGCGCTATTCCTACGCCTTCCCGGAAATCTGGTGGTGGGACGCGGCCAAGGCGGCCAAGATCGGGACCCGCGGCCAATGAGCCCTCTCGATCGCCGCGCTTTGCTGCGCCTCGCCGCCGCCGGCGGGGCCACGCTGCTTGCCCGGCCGGCACTCGCCCAGGCCCCGGCTGCGCCGCCTTCGGGCCCGGCGGCGGCCGAGGGCGATGCACCGGCCGCGCCGGGCGTCGAGCGGCACGGCATCTCCTCCTTCGGAGACCTGAAATATCCCAAGGACTTCAAGCATTTCGACTATGTGAACCCGGACGCCCCCAAGGGCGGCACGTTTTCGCAGATCGGCCCGACGGCGGCCTATAACCAGTCGTACCAGACCTTCAACTCGCTCAACGGCTATATCCTGCGCGGCGACGGCGCCCAGGGGCTGGCGCTGATCTTCGACAGCCTCATGGCGCGCGCCAACGACGAGCCGGATTCGCTCTACGGCCTCGTCGCTTCCGGCGTGACCATCGGGGATAGCGGCCAGCTCTACGCCTTCCGCCTGCGCCCGCAGGCGCGCTTCCACGACGGCACGCCGCTGACCGCCGAGGATGTCGCCTTCTCGCTCAATACGCTGAAGGCGCAGGGCCATCCGCTGATCCGCCAGGCGCTGCGCGAGTTCATCGGCGCCGAGGCGGACGGGACGGGCACCCTCAACCTGCGCTTCACCGCCCAGCGCCCGCGCGACGTGCCGCTCTATGCCGCGAGCCTGCCGATCTTCTCCAAGGCCTATTACACCAAGCACAAGTTCGAGGAGACGACGCTGGAGCCGCCGCTCGGCAGCGGCGCCTACAGAATCGGCCGCTTCGAGTCCGGCCGCTATATCGAATACGACCGGGTGACGGACTATTGGGCCAAGGACCTGCCCGTGAACCTGGGGCGCAACAATTTCGATACCGTGCGCTTTGAATATTTCCGCGACCGGGACGTGGGCTTCGAGGCGTTCAGGGCCCGCGTCTATCTGTTCCGCGAGGAATTCACCTCGCGCGCCTGGTCCACCCAATATGATTTTCCCGCGCTGCGCGACGGCCATGCGAAGCGCGACGTGCTGCCGGACGAGACGCCCTCGGGCGCCCAGGGCTGGTTCTTCAATACCCGCCGGACGAAATTCTTCGATCGCTCGGTGCGCGAGGCGATCTCGCTCGCCTTCGATTTCGAATGGACCAACAAGAATTTGATGTTCGGCCAGTATGAGCGCACCTGGTCGTTCTTCCAGAATTCCGACCTGATGGCGCAGGGCAAGCCCTCCCCCGCCGAAGAAAAGCTGCTGCGCCCCTATGCCGAACGCCTGCCGCAGGACGTGTTCGAGGAGGCCTATATCCCCCCCGTCACCGACGGCTCGGGGCAGGACCGCGCCCTGCTGCGCCGCGCGGCCGCCCTGCTGAAGGAGGCGGGCTACGTCATCCAGCAGGGCAAGCTGGTGGACGGCAAGGGCCAGGCTTTGCAGATCGAGTTCCTGGACGACGAAGGCTCGTTCGAGCGCCACACCTCCCGCTACATCGGCAATCTCAAGCTGCTCGGGATCGACGCCACCTATCGCATCGTCGATCCGGCGCAATATCAGGCGCGGCTGAAGGATTTCGACTTCGACATCGTGGTGCGCCGCTATTCGGTCTCGCTCAATCCGGGCGAGGAATTGCGCGCCTATTTCGGCAGCGAGGCGGCGCGCACCCGCGGCTCAAACAATCTCTCCGGGATTTCCGATACCGCCGTGGACGGCCTGATCGACGCGGCGCTGGCCGCCCGCACCCGGCCGGAACTGGTCACCGCCGCCCGCGCGCTCGACCGGGTGCTGCGCGCGGGGCGCTATTGGGTGCCGCAATGGAACAAGGCCTCCCACTGGATCGCCTATTGGGACCTGTTCGACCGGCCCGCCGTGAAGCCGAAATATGATCGCGGGGTGCTCGACACCTGGTGGCAGAAGCCGGCATCCTCGCTGCCGCCCGTAAAGGGCGGTTGACGCCGCCGGCGAGAGCCCGCACCGTCGGCGCGAACCTGGAGACCCGATGCTCGCTTATATCATCCGCCGTGTCGCCCTCATGATCCCGACCATTCTCGGCATCATGCTGGTTTCCTTCGTGGTGGTGCAGTTCGCGCCGGGCGGCCCGGTGGAGCGGGTGATCGCCCAATTGACCGGCGACGGCGCCTCCGCCACCTCGCGCATTTCCGGCCAGGGCGGCGATTTCGCCGGCGGGGCCGCCATGCCCGGCGGCGGCGGGGCCGATGCCTCGGCCTCGAAATATCGCGGCGCCCAGGGGCTGGACCCGAAATTCATCCAGGAGCTGGAAAAGCAGTTCGGCTTCGACAAGCCGGCCTATGAGCGCTTCTGGCTGATGATCAAGAATTACGCGACCTTCGATTTCGGCCGCTCCTATTTCCGCGACATTCGCGTCATCGACCTGATCGCGGAGAAGATGCCGGTCTCCATCTCGCTCGGCCTGTGGATGACGCTTCTGACCTACGCCATCTCGATTCCGCTCGGCATCTCCAAGGCCATGCGCGACGGCTCGCGCTTCGACGTGTGGACCTCGGCGGTGATCATCGTCGGCTATGCCATTCCCTCCTTCCTGTTCGCCATCCTCTTGATCATCCTGTTCGCCGGCGGCTCGTTCCTGGATTGGTTTCCGTTGCGCGGCCTCACCTCGGACAATTGGAGCCAGATGTCCTGGCCCGCACGGATCGCCGATTATGGCTGGCACCTGGTGCTGCCGCTCACCTCCATGGTGCTCGGCGCCTTCGCCACCATGACCCTGCTGACCAAGAATTCGTTCCTGGAAGAGATCCGCAAGCAATATGTCACCACCGCCCGCATGAAGGGCCTCTCCGAACGCAGCGTGCTCTATCGCCATGTGTTCCGGAACGCGATGCTGATCGTCATCGCCGGCTTTCCCGGCGCCTTCATCTCCGCCTTCTTCACCGGCTCGCTGCTGATCGAGACCATCTTCTCCCTCGACGGGCTCGGCCTGCTGGGTTTCGAGAGCGTGCTGAACCGCGATTATCCGGTGGTGTTCGGCACGCTCTATATCTTCTCATTGGCCGGCCTCGTGGTCGGCCTCTTGTCGGACCTCACCTATATGCTGGTCGATCCGCGGATCGACTTCGAGACGCGGGACGTCTGAGCCATGACGGCCCTGCCCACCCTTCCCCAGACCGCCCCCGCCACCCCGCCGGCCCCCCTGCCGGTGGCGAAGCCGAGCAAGCGGCCCTTCTTCTCCCCGCTCAACCAGCGGCGCATCGCCAATTTCCGCGCCAACACGCGCGGCTGGTGGTCGTTCGTGCTGTTCATGATCCTGTTCGTGCTCAGCCTGTTCGCGGAATTCATCGCCAACGACCGGCCGATCCTGGTGCGCTTCGACGGCGCCTATTATTTCCCGGTGCTGAAGGCCTATCCCGAGACCACGTTCGGCGGCGATTTCGAGACCACGGCGGATTATCGCGATCCCTATCTGCGCAAGCTGATCGACGAGAAGGGCGGCTGGATGATCTGGCCGCCGGTGCATTTCAGCTATTCCACTCACAATCTGGACCTGCCGACCCCCGCCCCCTCGCCGCCCACCTGGATGCTGAGCGAGGAGCAGTGCAAGGCGGTCGCCGAGCGCAAGGGCGTCTCCGGCTGCGCGGGGCTCGAATACAACTGGCTCGGCACCGACGACCAGGGCCGCGACGTGCTGGCCCGCCTGATCTACGGCTTCCGCATTTCGGTGCTGTTCGGATTGGCGCTCACCATCATCTCCTCCGCCATCGGGGTCGCGGCGGGGGCGGTGCAGGGCTATTTCGGCGGCTGGGTGGACCTCTTGTTCCAGCGCTTCATCGAGGTGTGGACCTCCATTCCCTCGCTCTATCTGCTGCTGATCATCTCCTCGGTGCTGGTGCCCGGCTTCTGGGTGCTGCTGGGCATATTGCTGCTGTTCTCCTGGGTGTCGCTGGTGAGCCTGGTGCGCGCCGAATTCCTGCGGGCGCGCAATTTCGAATATGTGCAGGCGGCCCGCGCCCTCGGGGTGGGCAATTTCACCATCATGGTGCGGCACCTTTTGCCCAATGCCATGGTGGCGACGCTCACCTTCCTGCCGTTCATCCTCTCCTCCTCGGTGATGACGCTGACGGCCCTCGACTTCCTCGGCTTCGGCCTGCCGCCCGGCTCGCCCTCGCTGGGCGAACTGCTCTCGCAAGGCAAATCCAACGTGCAGGCGCCCTGGCTGGGCCTTGCCGGCTTCTTCACCGTGGGATTGATGCTGAGCCTCCTGATCTTCATCGGCGAAGCGGTGCGCGACGCCTTCGACCCGCGCAAGACCTTCGGGTGAGGTGTGGTAGAATGCGCGCCACGGAGACGAAGCCATGAACAGGATCGTGCGGGAGCATTATCCCGTGGAGAAGCTGCCGGAGGATCTGCGGGTCACCGTCACCCCACGAACAACGGTGCGCGTGGTGCTCGAAGACGACCTCCCGAAAGCTGCATCCGCAGGTCATTTCTCGAAATGGAAAAGCGCACGGCGCAGCCATTTCGAATCGTCGGAAGAGATCGTCGCCCATGTCCGCGCGCTGCGGGACGAATGGGATCGCCGATGACGCTTCCGCGCGTCTATCTCGACGCCAACGTCTTCATCACCGCGCTGGAGCATGTCGGCGCCCACTCGGACCATGCGTGGTGGATATTGAACGCCATCGAGGCGGAAGAAATCATCGGCGTGACGAGCGAGATCACCCTTGCCGAGATTCTCGTCAAGCCGCTGGAAGCGCAGACAACAACCGTCGTCGAGGCTTACACGGACATGATCACGCCGACGGCCGGTTTCGAGGTGCTGGAGGTCGGGCGTGCGCTGCTGATCTCCGCCGCCGCGATCCGTGCCGCGCGCCGCGCGATCCGGCTTCCGGACGCGATCCATCTCGCGACCGCCCTTGCCGCGCGGTGTTCGCATTTCGTGACCGCCGACGAACGGCTGCACGTGCCGGACGGCCTGACCCGCCTCGCCATCACCCCCTTCACAGTCGACGACATCCTGCGCCCCGCATGACCTCCTCCCCCCTCCTCTCCGTGCAAGACCTCTCCGTCGCTTTCCGCCGGGTGGGCGGGGATTTTCTTGCGGTGAAGAACGTTTCGTTCGATGTCGCGCCCGGCGAGACGGTGGCGCTGGTGGGCGAATCCGGCTCGGGAAAATCGGTCACCGCGCTGTCGGTGCTCAAGCTGCTGCCCTACCCGGCCGCGAGCCATCCCACGGGCAAGATCCTGTTCAAGGGCCGCGACCTGCTCACCTTGCCGGAGCGGGAGTTGCGCGGCGTGCGTGGCAATGACGTGACCATGGTGTTCCAGGAACCCATGAGCTCGCTCAACCCGCTGCACACCATTGCCCAGCAGATCGGCGAGATGCTCATCCTCCATCGCGGCATGGGCGGGCCGCAGGTGCGCGAACGCACGCTGGAATTGCTGCACGAGGTGGGCATTCCCGATCCCGAGCGGCGGCTGTCGGATTATCCGCACCAGCTCTCCGGCGGCCAGCGCCAGCGCGTCATGATCGCCATGGCGCTCGCCAACGAGCCGGACCTCTTGATCGCGGACGAGCCCACCACCGCCCTCGACGTGACCGTCCAGGCGCAGATCCTCAAGCTCTTGAAGGATCTCCAGGCGCGCATGGGCATGGCCATGCTGTTCATCACCCACGACCTCGGCATCGTGCGCAAGATCGCCGACCGGGTGTGCGTGATGAGCAAGGGCGAGATCGTGGAACAGGGCGGCGCGGAGGAGACCTTCCTCCATCCCAAGCACCCCTACACCCAGGCGCTGCTGCATGCCGAGCCCAAGCCCGACCCCGCCCCGGCCGCGCCGGACGCGAAAGTCGTGGTCTCCGCCCAGGACCTGAAGGTGCATTTTCCCATCAAGCGCGGCATTCTTCGCCGCACCATCGGCCATGTGAAGGCGGTGGACGGGGTCACGCTCGACATCCATGAGGGCGAAACCCTGGGCGTGGTGGGCGAATCCGGCTCGGGCAAGACCACGCTCGGGCTCGCGCTGCTGCGCCTCATCTCCTCCAGCGGTCCCATCGCCTTCCTCGGCAACCGCATCGACGGCCTGCGCTTCAAGCAATTGCGGCCGCTGCGCGCGGACATGCAGATCGTGTTCCAGGACCCGTACGGCGCCCTTTCCCCGCGCATGTCCATCGAGGACATCGTCGGCGAGGGCTTGCGCGTGCACCAGAAGGGGCTGGACGCCGATGCGCGCGAGCAGCGGGTGATCGCCGCGCTCGCCGATGTCGGCATCGATCCCGAAAGCCGGCATCTGTATCCGCACGAATTCTCCGGCGGCCAGCGCCAGCGCATCTCGATCGCGCGGGCGATGGCGCTCGAACCCTCCTTCGTGGTGCTGGACGAGCCCACCAGCGCGCTCGACATGCTGGTCCAGGCGCAGATCGTGGAATTGCTGCGCACCCTGCAGCGGCGCCGATCTCTCACCTATATGTTCATCTCCCACGATCTGCGGGTGGTCTCCGCGCTGGCGAGCCGCATCCTGGTGATGCGCAACGGCAAGATGGTGGAGGAAGGCCCGGCACGAGAGGTATTCCAAAACCCGAAGGAAGCCTATACCAAGGCGCTGTTTGCCGCCGCATTCAATCTGGAAACAGCCCAGCCGGGAGTGACCGCCCAATGAGCGAGCCGAGCAGGATCAACCCGCCCCGCGCCCATGGCGATGCCGCGGCGGATGTGGAGGTGTCCCAGCCCCATCTCCTGGGCAAGGGGTTTCGCGACTATCTGCGCTATGACGTGAGCCTGCCGCACGAGCCGGGCGGCGCGGCCGAGACGTCGCAGCGCGACATCGTGGTCGGCGGGCGGGTGGTCGGGGTGCTGTGCTTCGATCCGGCGCGCGATCTCATCGTGCTGATCCACCAGTTCCGCCTCGCCGCCCATCTCGCCACCGGCCGCGGCCGGATGGTGGAGATCGTCGCCGGGCGGGTCGATCCCGGCGAGGCGCCGGCGGCGGCCGCCCATCGCGAATGCCTGGAGGAGATCGGCATCGCGCCGACCCGCCTGGAAGAGCTGTTCAAATTCATGCCGACGCCCGGCGTGACGGACGAACTCTGCACGCTCTATCTCGGCATCGTGGATTCCCATGCCCTGCCCGCGCGCGCGGGCCTTGCCCATGAGCATGAGGTGACGGCGCCCTTCACCCTCGGCCTGGACGATGCGCTCGCCATGCTCAGCCCCGGCTGCGTGATGAACGGCTATACCCGCATCGCGCTGCAATGGCTGGCGCTCAACCGTCCGCATGTGGCGGATCTCGCCGCCAGGGCGAAGGCCGGGGCGGAAGCCTGAGCTTTCGCCGCGGGCCGCGCCCTGTGCGCGGCGCTCTTTCTAGCCGCCGTCCCTTGTGCGTCATGGCCGGGCTTGTCCCGGCCATCCACGTCTGGCCGCAGATGCGATCCTTGAAAGGCTGGCGCCAGCGGTGCCGCGTGGATGCACGGGACAAGCCCGTGCATGACGATGTTCAGCAAAAATGGCGCCACGCCGGGATTGTCGATCGGTCCTAGCCCGCAAACCCGAGCTTCGCGAGCTCGCGCTCAAGGGCGGCGCTCACCAGCACCCCCTCGCGCGCGGCGCGGGCGCGGGCGGCGATGCGGCGGGAGCCGGGAAGGCGCGCGCCGTCCTGCCCGTCGATGCTCTCCACCAGTCGCGCCAGATGGTCGAGATAGCCGGCCCCGGCCAGCGGGCGCGGATCGATCGCCACCAGGGTCTGGCCGATGGCCGGCGGGGGGCCCTCGCCGTCGAAGAAGGACGGCGCGTCGATGGAGAAGGTGGCCGCGTTCAGCGCGGCGGACAGCACTTCCACCATGAAGGCGAGCGCGGTGCCCTTGGCTTCGCCCATGGGCACCATGGTGCCGGCAAGGCCGGCCTTGGCGTCGGTGGTGGCGCGGCCTTCCGGATCCAGCGCCCAGCCCTCGGGAATCGGCTCGCCCTTCTGCGCGGCGGCGAGGATGTAGCCGCGCGCGACCTTGGAGACGGAGAGGTCCACCACCGCCGGCGGCCGGTCCAGCAGCGGGGTGGCAAATGCGATGGGATTGGTGCCGAACACCGAGCGCCGCCCGCCCCACGGCGCGATGGAGGCCGGCGCATTGGTGAAGGCGAGCGCGATCAGCCCCGCCTGCGCGAGGCGCTCCACCGGATGGCCGGCGACGCCGAAATGGCTGGAGCGGCGAATGCCGGCGATGGCGATACCCATCTCCTTGGCGAGCGGCGCGAGATGTTCTTCGGCGAGGCGCACGGCGGGATAGGCGAAGCCGCTCGCGGCATCGATTCCCACCACCGAGGGCGCGGCCTTGCGCAGGGTCGGCACGGCGTGGCCGTCGATCTTGCCGGTCATCGCCTGCATGCCGTAGCTCGGCAGCCGCGCGAGGCCGTGGCTCGGCAGGCCGTCCGCCTCCGCCGCGATCAGCGCATCGGCGACCACGGCCGCGTTTTCGGCGCTGGTGTTGAAATGCTCAAGCACGGCGGCGGCATAGGCGCGCGCGCCGTCGAGATCGAGCCTGCGGCCCTCGGTCATAACGGGTCTTCTCCTTCAGGCCGCGCATCGAACCGTGTGAGGTCGAAGGCGGCGACATCCTCAAGCAGGGCGACGAAGGCGCGGGCACCGAAATCCGCCGCCGCCGCGCCCTTCTCCGCGCTGGCCGGGCGGGCATCGCCCATGGCGCCGGCAGGGCTCAGATCCTCGCTCATCCAGCCGAAGCCGACCGGATGGTTCGCGCGCAGCTGGGCGAAATCGCGCTCCATGGCGATGCTCCAGGGGGCGAAATCGCGCGCCTGCGCCATGTCCACCAGATCGGGGCGGAAGGCGAGCATCAGCGAGGTCTCGATATCCCCGCCATGGATGCCGTGCGCGCGCTCCTGCGGCGCGAACAGGCCGTCGGGATAGCCGAAGCGGTGCATGGAGACGTTCACCGCCAGCATCTTGTGGCGCGCTCGCAGCGTGCGGGAGACGAGATCCATCACCGGCACATTGCCGCCGTGGGTATTGAGCAGCACCAGCCGGCGGATGCCGGCGCGGGCCACCGCCTCGCCGATTTCGGTCCAGGCGCGCAGCGCGGTTTCCGGCGACAGGGTCAGCGTGCCGGTGAAGGATTGGTGCTCGTCCGACTTGCCCACCGACTGGATCGGCAGGAACAGGGCGGTCATGTCGCCGCGCAGCAAGGGCAGGATGCGGTCGATATAGCCCTGGGAAATGAAGGTATCGGTGCCGAGCGGCAGGTGGGGCCCGTGCTGTTCCACCGCCGCGACCGGCAGGATGGCGATCGCCGCCGCGCGGTCCAGGGCCGCGAGGGCCGGCGATGACAGCGCGGCCCAAAATCGGTGTGTCATGGAAGAACCCGTGCCGTCATGCCCCGTGCCGTCGTGCGCGTGCCGTCTTGGTCGCAGGGCGGGCGCGCCCGGGCCCGGGCCCGCGTTTCGGCGCGGACATTAGGAGCGTGCCTGCTGCACCGCAAGCAGGCGGCGGGCACTTGTCTCCCAATCGGCACAAGACCTTCGCAAAATTGTAAGCCGGCGCGTGGATAAGGTACGCTGCGCGCGGCAATCGACGGCCTGCGGACGATTGTGCTTGGGGGCGCGCCAGGGGGTTGGGATGAAGGATCCGATTGCAAAGACCATCGGCTACCGCCTCACGCACACGGCCCGGCTGCAAAAGGCCCTCTCGGCCCGGCTGCTGGCGGATCTCGGATTGTTTCCGGGTCAGGAATCGGTGCTGAAGCTGCTGATCGACGAGGACGGCCGCACCATGGGCGATCTGGCGACCGCCTTGCGCGTCCGCCCGCCCACGGCGTCCAAGACCATTGCCCGCCTGACCACGCAGGGCCTGGTGGAGCGCCGCGCCACCGACGGCGACGGCCGCCTGGTGCGCGTGTTCCTCACCGCCGCCGGCCGCGACAAGGGCAGCGCCATCGACCATGTGTGGGACACGCTGGAAAACGAAATGGTCGCCGGCCTGGAAAGCAAGGAGCGCAAGCGCCTGCGCAAATTGCTGCGCAAGGTGGAGAAGAACCTCGCCCTGCGGCTCGGCGCCGACGGCGGCGTCGATGACGAGGCCGAGCCGGCGGACGAAGAAGACGACAATTGAGAGGTGCGGCGCGCCCGCTCGGCGCCGCCGGGCCGCGGGTGCCCGCCGCCGCCCCATTCGGCCTCGTTCGCATCACCGGCGCCGGATGCGTCCGGCCGTCCCCGCGAGGCCGCCGGCGTGCTGCGGGACGCCGGCACCGGCACCGGGGCGGGGAGGGGCGGAGCGCCGTCCGTGCCGTGCTTCGCGCGCCGCGTGCGGCCGGGGTCACCCGCTCCGCTTGGCGCGCATGGGCGATTTCCCGATCCATGCAAGATTAGAGCTTTGCCGGTGTCGCGCGCTCGCGGTATTGCTGGAAATCTAATCGATTAAGAGCCGAGACGTGATTTCGGCCGGAAAGGGAGCCATGTCCAACGCCATTGATCTTGCCGGACGCTGCGCGATCGTCACCGGAGGCGCCCAGGGCATCGGCCGCGCCGTCGTCGAGCGTTTCCTCGCTTCCGGCGCCAAGGTCGCCATCTGGGACCGCGACGCCGATCTCGCGCAGAGCCTCGCCAACACCCTCGGCCGGGAAAAGGTGGTGCCCGTGGTAGTGGACGTCACCAGCCTTGCCGAGGTGGAGCGCGCCCGCGACGCGACGCTGGCGGCGCTCGGCGCGATCCACATTCTCATCAATAATGCCGGCATCGCCGGGCCCAACCACAAGCTCTGGGACTATCCGGCGGACGCCTGGGCGCAGGTGATGGCGATCAATCTCACCGGCCCGTTCAATTGCTGCCGCGCCGTGGTGCCGGGCATGATCGCGCAGAATTACGGCCGCATCGTCAATGTGGCGTCGATCGCCGGGAAGGAGGGCAATCCCAACGCCTCCGCCTATTCCGCTTCGAAGGCCGGGGTGATCGCGCTCACAAAATCGCTGGGCAAGGAAGTGGCGGAATATGATATCGCAGTGAACTGCGTCACCCCCGCCGCCGCCAAGACCGCCATATTCGACCAGATGAGCGAACAGCACATCGCCTACATGCTCTCCAAGATCCCCCGCAACCGCTTCCTCCAGGTCGACGAGGCCGCCGCCACCATCGCCTTCGCCGCCTCGGCGGACTGTTCGTTCACCACGGGCGCGGTCTTCGATCTGTCCGGGGGCCGCGCCACCTATTGACCAGAAGCGCCGTGCCGACGCACGGCGCCGGAAAGCCTCCCATGACCATCGCCGGACACAAAGTGCAGGTTTCGGGGCGAGGCGATTCGACGCTCGCCGGAATTGGCCTCATGTGCCTGGCGGTGGTCTGCTTCGCCCTGTGCGACGCCACGGCGAAATGGCTCAGCGGGCACATCAACGTGTTCATGGTGGTGTGGGCGCGCTACATGGTGCAGCTCGTGCTGGCCCTGCTGGTGTTCAATCCCTGGACCGTGCCGGGCCTGATGCGCTCCCGCCGGCCGTGGCTGCAATTGTTCCGCTCCGCCCTGCTGTTCGCCTGCACGATGCTGAATTTCTACGCGCTGCAATATCTCCAGCTGGACCAGACCGTCTCCATCATGTTCTCCACCCCCTTCTTCGTCGCCCTGTTCGCCGGGCCGATGCTGGGGGAATGGATCGGGATACGCCGCTGGGCGGCGATCCTGGTGGGCTTTTCGGGCATCATCCTGGTGGCGCGGCCGGGGGTGGGCGGCATCCACCCCGCCGCTTTGCTCATGCTGGCGGCGGCGGTGTGCTATTCGCTCTACGGCATCACCACGCGGATGCTGGCCGCGACCGACGCGTCCCAGACCACCTTGCTCTATTCCGCCCTGGTGGGCGCGATCGCCGCCTCCCTGCCGCTGTTCTGGGTGTGGGAAACCCCGCGCGAGCCCTTGGTGCTGGGCGCCATGCTGGAACTGGGCGCGGTGGTGGGCGCCGGGCATTTCCTGCTCATCCTCGCCCATGCCCGCGCCCCGGCGGCGACGCTGGCGCCCTTCATCTACACCCAGATCATTTCCATGATCGTGCTCGGCTGGCTGCTGTTCGGCAATCTGCCCAACGGCTGGACGCTGACGGGCGCGGCGGTGGTGGTCGGTTCCGGCATTTATCTTTTGTTGCAGGAGCGAAGGGCGCGGGCGCGCAACACGCTTTATGCGACCACCCCCGATTGAGGAAACAGGGAAAAATCCCGCCGCTTCCTCGCTTTCGTCAAATTAGGTCTTATGCTGCGAGGCACAGAATTCGGACCTTGCCCCCATGCCCGCCCCCCATTTGCTCGTTGTTGAAGGAAATACCGCAGACGCCCGCGCCCGCCAGGTGAAGTTCGGCGGCGAGGCGGCGAGCGAGGGCTATGCCCGCCTGCTGCGCGACCTGTGCCCCGGTGCCGTGGTCGACATCTGCTATCCGGCCGACCCCGGCGCCAATCTTCCCGACGCGGGCGGCCTGGAGGGCTATGACGGCATCGCCATCACCGGCTCCTCGCTCAACATCTATAATGGCGGGCTGCCCATCGAGCAGCAGATCGAACTGCTGCGCAGCGCTTTTGCCACCGGCACGCCGATCTTCGGCAGTTGCTGGGGCTTGCAGCTCATCACGGTTTCCGCCGGCGGCGTGGTGCGGCGCAATCCGCGCGGGCGGGAGGTCGGCTTCGGCCGGCGCATCCGCATGACCGAGCACGGCGAGACCCATCCCATCTTCCTCGGCAAGCCGCGCGTGTTCGAGGCCATGACCGTGCATCTGGACGAGGTGGAGACCTTGCCGGAGGGCGCGCGCCTGCTCGCCACCAATGATCATTCGCAGGTTCAGGCCGCGGAAATCCCCGCCGGCGCCAGCACCGCCTGGGCGGTGCAATATCATCCCGAATATCCGTTCCGGGAAATGGCCGCCATCTTCCGCCGGCTGAGCCCCTCGCTGGTGGCGGAGGGCTTCTTCGCCGACGAGGAGGCGCAGGAGAGCTTCATCGGCGATCTCGAGACGCTGGAGCGCGAGCCCGGCAACCAGCCCCTGGTCTGGCGCCACGGGGTGGACGGCGCGGTGATCTCCAAGGATCTGCGCACGGTGGAAATCCGCAACTGGATCGAGCAGCTCGTGCTTCCCACCCGCGCGGCGCGCGGGCGGGGCTGAGGCGCCTTCGCGCACCGACCGCCCCCTCTCCCGCTTGCGGGGGAGGGTTGGGGTGGGGGCCTTCGCCCGCGCCGCCCTGCGGGCTGCGAACCGGCCGAGCCTTCCGCTGGTCTAACCCCGCCACTCCTTTCCCCCTCCCTAACTGTCGTTTCCAAGAAGGTTGTTCAGCCTTTTCCAAGGTGGCAGTCCGCCGAGAGCGGTGTGGGGTCTGGAGAGATTGTAGGTGTCTGCCCAGGTGTGGGCGGCGGCCGCCCGTTCCCTTGAGGAGCAATAGGGCCTGGCGTAGGCCCACTCGCGCAGGGATGTCTGGATGAAGCGCTCGGCCTTGCCGTTAGTGCGCGGGGTGTAGGGGCGGGTGCGGACGTGACGGGCGCCGGCGTCCCGCAAGGCATCGGCGAATAGCCTGGAGCGATAGGCCGAGCCGTTGTCGGTCATCACCCGCTGGACGGTGATGCCGTGGCGGGCATACCAGGCCAGGGCCCGCCGCAGGAAGCCGGTGGCATCCTCGCGCCCCAGGCTCGGCAGCAGCTCGACATAGGCCAGGCGCGAGGCGTCATCGACGGCGACGTGCAGGTGTTCGTAACCGATCCCCCGGGCCCGGTGATGGCCCGCATGCTGGCCGGTGATGCGGTGGCCGATCCCATCGATCCGGCCCAGGCTCTTGATGTCCATGTGGATAAGTTCGCCGGGCGCCGCCTTCTCGTAGCGGACGACCACAGGTTTGGGGTCCAGCGCCGAGAGCCGGCCCAGTCCCAAGCGCCGCAGGACCGCCCCAACCGTGGAGCGCGCCATGCCGAGCAAGGCTGCGATCTGGGGGCCGCTCATGCGCTGGCGCCGGAGCCGCTCGATCTCGGCCACCCGCCCTGCCGGCGTGGCACGGGGACATCGGCGGGGCGCCGAGCTGCGGTCACAATGCCGGCCCGCGCCCCCTCGCCGATGCCGGCCCAGCCACTTGTAGGCCGTTCGCACCGATACACCAGCAGCGGCCGCCGCCGACCGTACGCGCCAGCCCGTCTCTATCCGATCCACAAGCAGGGCTCGACCCGACGGTGTCAGCCGGGCATTCTTATGAACGTTCATCCGGGAAGCTCCGGCTCAGGGTTGGTTGGCTCGCAACCCCAGCTTCTCAGCCAAGCTCCGGATGAACAACCTTCATAGCTTCGACACCTAACCCTCCCCCGCAAGCGGGAGAGGGAATTGACGAGCGCTCGGAGAGGGGATGGACTCGAATCGTTCAGGTGAGGGAATTGGCCAGATCTTCCGCCGATCCCAACGCCCCGCTACAGCTTCGCCGCCAGCGCCTGCGCCACCTTGGAGGCCGGAAACCGGTCGAGCGCGGCCGTGATGTCCCGCCCGGCGGCGGCGAGCTTTGCGAGATCGATGCCGGTCGCGATGCCGAGGCCGTCCAGCATATAGACCAGATCCTCGGTGGCGAGATTGCCCGACGCCCCCTTGGCATAGGGGCAGCCGCCGAGGCCCGCCACGGCGCTGTCCACCACGCAGATGCCGAGATCGAGACAGGAGAGCACATTGGCCAGCGCCTGCCCGTAGGTGTCGTGGAAATGCACCGCCGTGCTCTCCACCCCGATGGCCTCGACCACCGCGCCCGCCATGGCCTTCGCCTTGTCCGGCGTGCCGACACCGATGGTGTCGCCCAGCGAAATTTCGTAGCAGCCCATCTCCACCAGGGCGCGCGAGACCTCCACCACTTTCGCCACCGGCACATCGCCCTGGTAGGGGCAGCCGAGCACGCAGCTCACATAGCCGCGCACCGCGATCCCGGCCGCGCCGGCCGCCGCGATCACCGGGACGAAGCGCGCCAGGCTCTCGGCGATGGTGCAATTGATGTTGCGCTGGCTGAAGGCCTCGGAGGCGGCGGCGAACACCGCGATCTCGGTGACGCCGCTTTCAAGCGCGGCCTCGAACCCCTTCATGTTCGGCACGAGAACCGGATAGCGCACGTCCGCGCGCGGCCGGATGGCCGCCAGCACCTGCGCCGTATCCGCCATCTGCGGCACCCATTTGGGGGAAACGAAGCTGCCCGCCTCGATGGTCGTCACGCCGGCATCCGCCAGCGCCTCGATCAACGCCACCTTGGCCGCGAACGGCACGAGGCCGGGCTCGTTCTGCAAGCCGTCGCGCGGCCCCACCTCGACGATGCGCACCCGCGCCGGCCGGCTCACGCCACATCCTCCAGCACGAGCAGTTCCGCGCCCTCGTCCACGAGATCGCCGACGCCGAAGGCGACGCTCTTCACCCGCCCGTCGCGCGGGGCGGTCACCGTGTGCTCCATCTTCATGGCCTCCACCACCACCAAAGCGGTGCCCTTCGTCACCTCCTCCCCGGCGCTCACGGCAACGCGGATGATGGTGCCCGGCATGGGCGCCACGAGACGGCCGGCGGTGCCCGTCGCCTCGATGCTGGCGAGGCGGGGGTCGATATGGTCGAGGCTGCGTTCCGTGCCGGCGGAGAAGATGGTCAGACGCGCCCCGCTGCGCACGACCCGCGCCTGGGTGCGCACGCCGTCGAGCCGGGCGATCAGGCCGCCATCCTGCGTGCTCGTGCCCTCCACCGCCATGCGCCCGCCCGGCAGGTCCAGCAGGAAGCCGCCGTCGGTATAATGGGCGCGCACGGGAATGCGGGCCTCGCGGTCGGCGAAGGTCAGGTCCACGAAGGCCGAGCGGTTCAGCCGCCAGCCGGGCGCGAGTCCCCAGGGCGACCAGGGATCGGCGGGATCGGCCGCGGCGGCGGAAATCCGCGCCTCGTCCAGCAGCAGGAACAGCGCCGCGAGCGCCAGCACCCGGTCGTTCACCGGCATCGGCTCCGGCAGCAGCGTCGCGCGGTGCCGCTCGATGAAGCCCGTGTCCAGCTCGGCCGCCGCGAATGCCGGCTCGCAAACGATGGCCTGGAGGAACATGCGGTTGGTGGGCAGGCCCACGACTTCCGTCGCCGCCAGCGCCGCCGCGAGCCGGCCCAGGGCCTCCGTGCGGTCGGCGCCGAAGGCGATGATTTTCGCGATCATGGGATCGTAATGGATCGACACGGAATCCCCCGCGCGCACGCCGCTGTCCACCCGCAGCCCGGCGAGGTCGAACGGCAGGCGCAGATGGTCGAGCCGGCCGACCTGGGGCAGGAAATCGCGCGCCGGGTCCTCGGCATAGAGGCGCACCTCGATGGCATGGCCGATGAGCGGAATATCCGCTTGCGCCAGCGGCAGCTTTTCGCTGCGCGCCACGCGAATTTGCCATTCCACCAGGTCCTGCCCGGTGATGGCCTCGGTGACGGGATGCTCCACCTGCAGGCGGGTGTTCATCTCCATGAAGAAGAAGTCGTCGCCCTCGGCGATGAATTCCACCGTGCCCGCGCCCACATAGCCCACCGCCTTGGCGGCATCCACCGCCGCCTTGCCCATGGCCGCGCGCCGCTCCGGCGTGAGGCCGGGGGCCGGCGCCTCCTCCACCACCTTCTGGTGGCGGCGCTGGATCGAGCAGTCGCGCTCGTGCAGATAGACCGCATTGCCGTGGGTGTCGGCGAACACCTGCACCTCGATATGGCGCGGCTTGGTCAGGTATTTCTCGATCAGCACGGTGTCGTCGCCGAAGGCGTTCTTCGCCTCGCGCTTGGCGGAGGCGAGCGCCTCGGCGAATTCCTCCGCTGCGCGCACCACCTTCATGCCCTTGCCGCCGCCGCCGGCGGACGCCTTGATGAGCACCGGATAGCCGATCTCAGAGGCCTTGCGGGCGAGCAGGGCTTCGTCCTGGTCGGCGCCGTGATAGCCCGGCACCAGCGGCACGCCGGCCTTTTCCATCAGCGCCTTGGCCGCGCTCTTGGAGCCCATGGCGCGAATGGCGGAGGCCGGCGGGCCGACGAACACGATGTCCGCCCGCGCGCAGGCGTCCGCGAAATCCGCATTCTCGGAGAGGAAGCCGTAGCCGGGATGGATCGCGTCCGCCCCGCTCATGCGCGCGGCATCGAGGATCGCCTCGATCTTCAGATAGCTCTCGCGCGCCGGCGCCGGGCCGATGGGATAGGCCTCGTCCGCGCGCTCCACATGGAGCGCGTGGGCATCGGCCTGCGAATAGACCGCGACGGTCTTCAGCCCCATGGCTTTGGCGGTGCGCATGATCCGCACCGCGATCTCGCCCCGGTTCGCCACCAAGAGGGTGCGGATGGGTCGGGTCATGCTTGCCCCCATTCGGGTTTGCGTTTTTCCAGGAAGGACGAGACGCCCTCGCGGCCGTCGGCGCTGGCGCGGGCGTGGGCGATGCGCAGCGCCGTGTCCTCGATCAGTTCGTGGGTCAGCGGCCGGTCCACCGCCGCCACCAGATCCTTCGCCGCCTTGAGCGCCGCGGGGCTCGCCGCCTTCAAGGCCTTGAGGTGCTGGGCGATGGCGTCGTCGAGGTCGTCGGCCGGCACCACCTGGTGCACGAGGCCGAGCGCGAGCGCCGTCTGCGCCGAAAAACGCTCGGCGGTGAGCACGTAGCGCCGCGCCTGCCGCGCGCCCATGGCCCGCACGAGATAGGGGCTGATCACTGCCGGGATGAGGCCGATGCGCACCTCGGTGATGGCGAATTCCGCCTCCGGCACGGCGACCACGATGTCGCTCGCCGCGATCAATCCCACCGCGCCGGCGAAGGCCGAGCCCTGCACCCGCGCCAAAGTGGGCTTGGGGCAGGTGTCGATGGCATGGAGCAGATGCGCCAGGGTGCTGGCGTCCGCCACGTTCTCGTCGTGGGAATAGTCCGCCATGCGGCGCATCCAGTTGAGATCGGCGCCGGCGCAGAAGGACTTGCCGTTGGCGCGCAGCAGCACGGCGCGGATGGCCGGATCGCCGGCGGCATGGTGGTAGGCGGCGGTGAGGAGCGCGATCAGCCCGTCATCGAAGGCATTGTGCACTTCCGGCCGGTCGAGCGTGAGGGTGGCGATGCCGTCTTCATGGGAAACGATGAGGCTCATGGACGGGCGCTCCGAAGCGAGTGCGCATGCCCCCTCCCCAGCCCTCCCCCGCAAGCGGGAGAGGGAGCTTGCGGAGAACGCAACGGCAAAGCCCTCTCCCGCTTGCGGGGGAGGGTTGGGAGGGGGAAATGGCGCGGCAAGGCCGGCGTAAGACTCCTCACATGCGGAACACGCCGAAGCGCGTCTCCCTGTCCGGCGCATTGAGCGCGGCGGAGAGCGCGAGCGCCAGCACCATGCGGGTGTCGGCGGGGTCGATCACCCCGTCGTCCCAGATCCGCGCGGAGGAATAATAAGGATGGCCCTGGCGGTCGTACTGGGCCTGGATCGGCGCCTTGAAGGCGGCCTCCTCCTCGGCCGGCCAGGTGCCGCCCTTGCCCTCGATGCCGTCGCGCTTCACCTGGGCGAGCACGTTCGCCGCCTGCTCGCCGCCCATCACCGAGATGCGCGCATTGGGCCACATCCACAGGAAGCGCGGATCGTACGCGCGCCCGCACATGCCGTAGTTTCCGGCGCCGAAGGAATTGCCGATCACCACGGTGAATTTCGGCACGCTGGCGCAGGAGACCGCATTGACCAGCTTCGCGCCGTCCTTGGCGATGCCGCCGGCCTCATATTTGCGGCCCACCATGAAGCCGGTGATGTTCTGAAGGAACACCAGCGGGATATTGCGCTGGCAGCACAATTCCACGAAATGCGCGCCCTTCAGCGCGCTCTCGGAAAACAGAATGCCGTTATTGGCGATGATCCCGACGGGATAGCCGAAGATGCGGGCAAAGCCGGTCACCAGGGTCTGGCCGTAGAGCGGCTTGAACTCGTCGAACTCCGAGCCGTCGACGATGCGGGCGATGATCTGGCGCACGTCGAACGGCTTCTTGGGATCTTCCGAGACGATGCCGTAGATCTCTTCCGCATCATAGAGCGGCGCCTTGGGCGGGCGGATGTCGAGATCATGCCGCTTCACCCGGTTGAGATCGCCGATGATGGTGCGGGCGATGCCGAGCGCATGGGCATCGTTCTCCGCCATATGGTCGGCGACACCGGAGACGCGGGTGTGCACGTCCGCACCACCCAGTTCCTCGGCGGTGACCACCTCGCCGGTGGCCGCCTTCACCAGCGGCGGGCCGCCGAGGAAGATGGTGGCCTGGTTCTTCACCATGATGGATTGGTCGGCCATGGCCGGCACATAGGCGCCGCCGGCGGTGCAGGAGCCCATGACCACCGCCACCTGGGCGATGCCCTCGGCCGACATATTGGCCTGGTTGAAGAAGATGCGGCCGAAATGCTCGCGGTCCGGGAATACTTCGTCCTGGTTCGGCAGGTTGGCGCCGCCGCTGTCCACCAGATAGACGCAGGGCAAATGGTTTTCCCGCGCGATGGCCTGGGCGCGCAGGTGCTTCTTCACCGTCATGGGGAAATAGGTGCCGCCCTTCACCGTCGCATCATTGGCGACGATCATGCATTCGCGGCCGGACACGCGGCCGATGCCCGTGATGATGCCGGCGGCCGGCACCTCGCCCTCGTACATGTCGTAGGCGGCGAGCTGGGAGAGCTCCAGGAACGGCGAGCCCGTGTCCAGCAAGGTGCGGATACGGTCGCGCGGCAGCAGCTTGCCGCGCTTGAGATGGCGCTCGCGGGCGACTTCCCCACCGCCCTGGGAGATGCGCTCCACCTTTTCGCGCAGATCGCTGACGCTGGCGAACAACGCCGCGCGATTGCGGACATAGGCTTCGGAGCGGCGGTCCACCGCATCCTCGATGATCGCCATGAGGCCTCACCCCTGAGTGTCGATTGCGGAAGGACGAACGCCCCGATCACCGCGCCGGCAAGGCGGGCGGGCCCTCGAACCGTGTTTCCTCCCGTGCCGCTTCGCGTCGGCTTGGAAACGATCGTACGTTTTTTTATGAGAACCGCAAGGGCAAATCAGGCGCGTGCGCTGCGCTTTGCGCGGGGCGGCGGGGCGGTGGCCGGAACGGGCGGCGCGTCATGGGCCGGGGGCAGCCCGTGCGGCGATCCCGGTGCGACCCCCTGGGTGACGAGATCGCCATAGATGGCCACCAGATCGTCCTGGCTCAACCGCCCGTCGGGCCGGTACCACATGCAGATGCCGGTGAGCATGGAGATGATGGCATAGGTGGAGACCCTGGGCTCGCTCACGCGGAAGAGGCCCTGCGCGGCCCCATCGCGGAGGATCTGCTCCAGCAGCCCCTCGTAATTGCGCCGCATCTCGACCACGACGGCGCGATGCGCGTCATCCAGCGAGCGGATTTCCATGTTGGCGATGAAGACGTGGGCGCGCCGTGTCATGTGATAGCGCAGGTGAAAGCCGGTAAAGGCCCGCAGGCGCTCCAGCGGATCATCCAGCCCGTCCAGCGCCTCGCGGGCGCGGGCGGTCAGGTCTTCCATGTGGTCGCGCACGATATCGAACAGCAGGCTCTGCTTGTTTTCGAAATACTTGTACAGCGAGCCGGACTGGAGCCCGACCTCGGCGGCGAGTTGCCGCAGGCTCATGGCTTCGTAGCCGTGCTTGTAGATCAGCAGCACCCCCGCCTGGCGGATCGCCTGGGCGGTGCGGGCACCGTTGGAACCGACTGTACGCGCCATCTTTTTCTCAATTTGCAGTCGCGCTCTTGGGCGCGCGAGCCTTGGGTGATGGATGCGGCCGCCGACCCCGGCGCCGGGCCTAGAGTGGGCGCAGCGCGGCGGCGGCGCAAGACGCAAGCGGCCAAAAATGGCCTTGACCGGGAGAGAAAAAGAACGTTCGATTGTTTCCAGATAACCCGACGGAATGATCGGGAACCGCGCGCCACGCCAGCCGAGACGGCCGCCATTATGGGAGAGAAAGCATGACCCGCGCACGGACGCGCCTTCAATCTTTCTGCATCAAGATGGCATGGGATGCCCGTCCGCTGTAGTGGACCCATCCTTCGTCGTCGATGAAGCCGGTATCGCCAAGAATATAATAGTCGTTGCCGAACGGGAATCGCGTCTTCGTCCTGGCGTCGTCCTTGAAATAGGAGCGGAACCAGAACAAAGGCGAGCGCGCCACATGGATGGCGAGGATGCCCTCGGCGCCGGCGGGGAGTTCGGCGCCGTGCTTGTCGAGCACCGCAAGGGCAAAGCCCGGCATCACGCGGCCGACGGAGGAGCGCCGCGAAGCGGCGGGATCGCGCGGGTCGTATTTCATCCCCACGATCATGCCGGTCTCGCGGTGTCCATACTGGTTGATCAGCGGCACTTCGAGCTTCTGCGTCACCCAGGAGATGACGTCGGGCGGGAGCGGTTCGCCCCCCACCGTGACCATGCGGATGGCGAAGGGCGATGTGGCGTCGTTCGGATCGCCGCGCCGCCATGCCTTGATCTGGGACGGGGCGGCCGTGAGGTTGGTGACGCGGAACTTCGACAGCACGCGATAGCCCTGCGAGACGTCGTACGGCCCATCGCAGAACAGGATCGAGCATCCGATCAGGAGAGGACCGATGAGACCGTAATAGATGCCGTATTCCCAGCCCTGGTCGGCCATGTTCCAATAGACGTCGTCGTCACGGACATCCATGCCGATGCGCATATATTGCTCGATCGCCGCCAGCGCCCGCACCGGCGTCAGAAGGCCGAGCCGGGCCTCCACGAAGCTCGGGGCATAGGTCATGGTGAAGGGGTCGTTGGCGCCGTAGGTTTCCACCCCTTCGAGCGGCTCGGACGCATAGATGGACGACCAGAACTGGGTCACCTTGCCGTCGATCCGGTTGATCTGGTCGCCCTCGATCAAGCAGACGAAGGTCTTCTCGGTGATGTAGCGGGAGGCGCGATCGATGAGGAAGCGGTTCGCCACCACGGCCTTGACGCCGCCGGCCTTCAGCCGGGCTTCCACGGCCGCGGGCGAATAGGTGGAGAAGAGCGGCATGTAGACCGCGCCGATCCGCCAGATCGCGAGCGCGGTGATCACCAGTTCCATGCCCTTGGGCAGCAGGACGGCGACCCGGTCGCCTTTCCGGATGCCCGCCGCCGAAAGAACACGGGCAAATCGAGATGAATATTCCGCGAGCTTGCCGAAGCTCAATTCAGAAGTCTGGCCCGAGACCGTCTCGTGAATCATCGCGGGATGGGCGCGTTTTACCGCGAGGTGCCGGTCGCACAGCAGATGGGCCAGGGGAATCTTGCTGCCGCTGTAGCGGTCCGGATGCGCCGCCGGGCGGGCCCCGTCCTCCTCGACCGGCAGACGCGAGGCGGCCTGAGCCTTGCCGGCGACGAACTTCGAGAAGAAGGCGCCGAGGGCATAGCATCGCTCGCGGGGGTCATAGGCCAGCAGGGTCTCGAACACCAAGGTCGTCGCCAGGCGATGGGCGGTGGCCTTGGATAGTCCGGTGCCCTGGATCAGGTCGGCGAGGCGCACCGGGTGCGGGGCGGCATTGGCCACAACCCGCAGGACGGCGATGGCCCGCCCGAGGCTCTGCGCGCCCCGCGGCGCCGTCTGGTCAAGTTCGTCGTCGGTCATGTCCTACAATGTGAGACAAAATCGTCGGTGCCGCAATATTTCAGGAGAGCAACTGCGATCTCCCTTGAAAGAAGCAAACGTTCGCTAGATAATCAATCCAATTCATCTCACAATGTGGGATGCGGCCATAGAAGCCACCCGCGCATATGCGGAATTCGGGAGGGGAACATGTCGACAGGCAAGGGTCCTGGCGCATCCGCCGCCGACTCGTCGTTGTTGAATGTCGATGGCATTTCGCTGCGGTTCGGCGGTCTTAAAGCGCTCAGCAACGTCGGATTTTCCGTCCGCAGCGGCGAGCTGTTCTCGGTCATCGGCCCGAACGGCGCGGGCAAGACCTCGTTGCTGAACTGCATTTCCGGCCGCTATTCGCCGCAGGAAGGCCGCATCGCGTTCGACGGGCAGGACATCACCCGCCTGAAGCCGAACAAGCGCGCCGCCGCCGGCATCGGCCGCACGTTCCAGAATCTCGCGCTGTTCCACCACATGAGCGTGCTCGACAATATCATGGTCGGCCGCCACCATCTGCTGAAGAACAATCTGTTCACCGGCGCGATCTATTGGATCGGCGGCGCGCAGAAGGAAGAATTGGAGCACCGCAAGGCGGTGGAGGATGTCATCGACTTCCTCGAAATCCAGCATGTGCGCAAGGCCACCGCCGGCACGCTCTCCTACGGCCTGCGCAAGCGCGTGGAACTGGCGCGCGCCGTCGCCCTCCAGCCCAAGCTGATCCTGCTCGACGAGCCCATGGCCGGCATGAACCTCGAAGAGAAGGAGGACATGGCCCGCTATATCGTCGATCTCAACGAAGAATGGGGCATGACCATCATCATGATCGAGCACGACATGGGCGTGGTGATGGACATTTCCCACCGCGTCATGGTGCTCGATTTCGGCCGCAAGATCGCCGAGGGCCTGCCCGCCGACGTGCTGGCCAATCCCAATGTCCGCAAGGCCTATCTGGGCGAGGAAGACCTCGTCGTCGAAGATGCGCCCCTCCTCCAGGCCGTGTCCGCGTGAGGCAGCCATGAGCGTGAACAGCCCCGCCTCCGCCTTGCCCGACGTGGCGATCTACGACACGTTTCCCAAGCTGCTCGCGCTCAATGCGCGCCAGCACCCGGCCGATACCTGGCTGCGCGAGAAAGACCTCGGCATCTGGAACGCCTATACCTGGCAGCAGGTGAACACGCGCGTCCAGAACATGGCGCTCGGCCTGCTCGACCTCGGGGTTGCGCGCGGCGACGTGATCTCGCTGCTCGGCGACAATCGCCCGGAATGGCTGATGGGCGAGATCGCCATCCACGCGGTCGGCGGGCAATCGCTCGGCATCTATCGCGACGCGCTGGCGGACGAGGTGGCCTATCTCGTCACCTATGCGGACGTGGCGGTCCTCTTCGCCGAGGACGAGGAGCAGGTGGACAAGCTGCTCCAGCTGGAAGACCGCATCCCCACGGTGCGGCACATCATCTATGCCGACCCGCGCGGGCTGCGCAAATATGAGGACGCCCGCCTGGTTTCCCTGGCGGACCTCGAAGCCCGCGGCGCGGCGCGCGCGGCGGCCGAGCCGGAGGCCTACCCGCGGCTGGTCGCGCAGGGCTCCGGCGCCGACGTGGCGATCCTGTGCACCACCTCGGGCACCACCTCCCACCCCAAGCTCGCCATGCTCACGGGCGGCGCCGTGCTGCGCCATTGCGCGGCCTATCTCGCCGCCGACATGCGCGGGCCGGACGACGAATATGTCTCCGTGCTCCAGATGCCCTGGATCATGGAGCAGATCTACGCCTTCGGTCAGGCCCTGCTCTCCCGCATGAAGGTGAACTTCGTCGAGGAGCCGGAAACCACCATGGCCGACATGCGGGAGATCGGCCCCACCTTCGTGCTGTTCGCCCCGCGCGTGTGGGAGCAGATCGCCGCCGACGTGCGGGCGCGCATGATGGACGCGTCCTTCCTCAAGCGGGCCATGTTCGACTTCGGCATGAAGCTCGGCCTTGCGGCGCTCGATCGCGGGCAGCGCTCCAAGCTGGCAGACTTCATCCTGTTCCGGGCGCTGCGCGACCGGCTCGGCTTCTCGCACCTGAAATCCGCCGCCACCGGCGGGGCGGCGCTGGGGCCGGATACGTTCCGCTTCTTCCTCGCGCTCGGCGTGCCCATGCGCCAGCTCTATGGCCAGACGGAACTGCTCGGCGCCTATACCATCCACACCGCCAATGACGTGGATTTCGACACGGTCGGCGTGCCGATGAACGGCGTGGAGATCCGCATCAACGATCCCGATCCCAACGGGCTCGGCGAGATCGTCACGCGCCACGGCAATACGTTCACCGGCTATTACAACAACCCGGAAGAAAGCGCGAAGTCGTTCGTGGACGGCGGCTGGATGCGCACGGGGGATGCCGGCTTCGTCAATCCGCGCGGCCATCTGGTGGTGATCGACCGGGTGCGCGACATGGCGCAGACCGCCCATGGCGACCGCTTCTCGCCGCAATATATCGAGAACAAGCTGAAATTCTCGCCCTATGTGGCGGAAGCCGTGATCCTCGGCGACGGGCGCGAGCATCTCGCCGCCATGATCTGCATCCGCTTCCCCATCGTGTCCAAATGGGCGGAGAAGAACCGCATCTCGTTCACCACCTATACCGACCTCTCGGCCAAGCAGGAGGTGACGGACATGCTGCGCCGCGAGGTGGAGCAGGTGAACAAGACCTTGCCCGAGAAGCAGCGCATCTCGAAATTCCTGCTGCTCTACAAGGAATTGGACGCCGACGACGGCGAGCTGACGCGCACCCGCAAGGTGCGGCGCGGGGTCATCAACGAGCGCTATGGCGAGATCATCGACGCCATGTATCGCGGCGACCCCACCATCGACGTGGACACCACCATCGCGTTCCAGGACGGCACCAAGCAGCGCATCCGCACGACGCTCAAGGTCATCGACCTGAAGCTCGCGCCGCCCGCCGCCGGTGCGAGCAAGAAGAGGGCGGCGTGATGAAGACGGCCACGCCCCGCAGCGCAACGCCCAACCCCAGGCGGCGCCATACCCCCCACCCCAACCCTCCCCCGCAAGGGGGGAGGGAGCTTGAGCGCATCCGACGGCAGCGCTCAGTCCAGCGCGGCATAACTCCCTCTCCCGCTTGCGGGGGAGGGTTGGGGAGGGGGCCCTCGCCGGCCTCTGCCCCGAGCGCCGCTCGCTCTTCCGCGTCCTTCCCCCTCCCAACCCTCCCCCGCCAGCGGGAGAGGGCCTTTGCGGCGGCGCAACAATGACCCTTCAGCTCTTCATCCAATTGTGCATCAACGGCCTGATCATCGGCACGCTCTATGGCGTGGTGGGCATGTGCTTCGTGCTCATCTACAAGGCCTCGCAGGTGGTGAACTTCGCCCAGGGCGAGTTCCTGCTGATCGGCGCCTGGGCCTGCTGGTGGCTGCTGACCTATTGGCAGATCCCGTTCGTCTGGGGCTTCCTGATCTCGCTCGCCTTCATGATGCTGTTCGGCCTGGCCTTGCAGATGCTGGTGCTGCGGCCGCTCATCGGCGAGCCGGTGATCTCGGTGATCATGGTCACCATCGGCCTCTCCATCTTCTTCCAGGCGCTGATGAAATGGATGTTCGGCACGTTCGCCCAGCCGTTCCCGCCGATCTTCGCCGTGAGCAAGGTGGATATATTCGGGCTCCAAGTGCAGAGCGCCTATCTGATGTCCACCGGCGTCAGCGTGCTGATCATGGCCGGCTTCGCCTGGTTCTTCAAATATTCCAAGATCGGCCTCGCCATGCGGGCCACCGCCTTCAACCAGCAGGTGGCGCAATCGCTCGGCATCTCGGTGCGCCAGATGTTCGCCCTCTCCTGGGGCATCTCGGCGGCGGTATCGGCGGTCGCGGGCGTGGTGGTGGGCATCGTCAACGGCGTGTCCTCCGCGCTCTCGTTCTTCGGCATCAAGGTGTTCCCGGCGGTGATCCTCGGCGGGCTCGATTCGGTGTTCGGCGCGGTGGTGGGCGGGCTCATCATCGGGCTCTTGGAAAACATCGCGCATTATTTCGACAGCCAGTTCCTGCACTGGGGGAACCTGTATGAAATCGTGCCCTTCTACGTCCTCATCATCATCCTCATGATCAAGCCTTACGGCCTGTTCGGCACCCGCGATATCGAGAGGGTCTAAAGCCATGGCCATCGACACCATGCGCCCGTGCGGCGATTATCGCACCAGCTACCGCGCCGACCAGACCATCTTCGACACGCGATTGACCTTCGCCTTCATCGTCGGCGGCATCGTCCTGCTGGCGCTGGCGCCGCTGTTCCTCAGCAATTATCTGCTGAGCCTGATGATCCAGATCGGCTATCTCGGCATCGCCGCGCTGGGACTGAACATATTGGTCGGCTTCTCGGGCCAGATCTCCATCGGCCACGCGGTATTCTTCGGCTTCGGCGGCTTTGCCTCCGCTTATCTTGCCGAACACGGCGTGCCGGTGCCCATCGCCATCGTGCTGGCGGGGCTGTGGACCACGGCGGTCGGCCTTTTGTTCGGCCTGCCGGCGACGCGGGTGAAGGGGCTCTATCTCGCCATCGCGACGCTGGCCGCCCAGTTCATCCTCCAGGACTTCTTCGTGCGAGCGGCCTGGTTCACCGGCGGCTCGTCGGGCGCGGTGGCGGCGCCGTTCACCCTCCTCGGCTTCGACATGTCCGGCGACCGGCGCTATTTCTACGTGGTGCTGGTGTTCGTGGTGGTGATGTATCTGTTCGCCGCCAATCTCATGCGCACCCGCGACGGGCGGGCGCTGATCGCGGTGCGCGACCATTATCTCTCGGCCGAGATGATGGGCGTGAACCTCGCCAAATACCGCACCATGGCGTTCGGCATCTCCTCCTTCTACGCCGGCATCGGCGGCGCGCTCTATGCGCACTACATCGGCTACATGTCGGTGGAGGGATTGGACATTTTGTTCTCCATCCAGTTCCTGGCGATGATCATCATCGGCGGGCTCGGCTCCATCATGGGCTCGCTGCTGGGCACCATCTTCATGGTGCTCCTGCCGGAGCTGACCGGCGCGCTCGCCGGCGTGCTCCAGGGCAGCGCCATCGACAAGGCGCTGCATCTGAAGGACGGCATCACCTACATGCGCGAGATGCTGATCGGCGCCACCATCATCCTGTTCCTGATCTTCGAGCCGGACGGGCTCGCCCACCGCTGGAAGCAGATCAAGGCCTATTGGAAGCTCTACCCCTTCTCGTTCTGATCACGACGGCGGACCGGCACCACCAAAGAGCGCCGGCCGCACCAGGAAACGCGGACACCCCAACCCCAGGAGACACGCATGAAACGGATCGTCACCACCTTCGCCAGCCTGCTCGCCCTCTCGGCGGCCGTGCCGGCCATGGCCCAGTCCATCAATATCGGCCATCTCGCCGATTATTCCGGCGGCACCTCGGACGTGGGCACGCCCTATGGCCAGGGCGTGCAAGACGCCATCGCCTATATCAACAAGACCGGCGGCGTGAACGGCAAGCCGATCAATTCCGACTTCACCGAATACGGCTACCAGGTGCCGCGCGCGCTCGCGGCGTTCAAGAAATGGGTCGGCAACGACAAGGTGGTCGCCATCCAGGGCTGGGGCACGGCCGATACCGAGGCGCTGGTCGCCATGGTGACCAAGGAAGAGATTCCCTATTATTCCGGCTCCTATGCCGCGACCCTGACCGACCCCACCGGCAAGGGCGGCCCCAGGAGCGAGCGCGCCGCGCCGTATAATTTCTTCTACGGCCCGTCCTATTCCGACGCCGCCCGCGCCGAGGTGCAGTGGGCCGCCGAGGATTGGAAGAAGAAGGGCGGCCAGGGCAAGCCCAAATGGGTGCACATGGGCGCCAACCATCCCTTCCCCAATTCGCCCAAGGCGGCGGCGGAAGCCTATGCCAAGGAACTCGGCTTCGAGGTGCTGGACCCCATCACCTTCGCCCTCACCCCCGGCGACTACACCGCCCAGTGCCTGACGCTGAAGCAGTCCGGCGCCAATTACGCCTATCTCGGCAACACCGCCGGCTCCAACATCTCGGTGCTGAAGGCGTGCGAGACCGCGGGCGTGAAGGTGCAGTTCTTCGGCAATGTGTGGGGCATGGACGAGAACGCCATGAAGGCGGCCGGCAGCGCCGCCAACGGCGTCATCTTCCCGGTGCGCACCGCCGTGACCTGGACCGGGGAAGCGCCCGGCCTTTCAACCTTCAAGGACATTTCCAAGATGTCCGACCCGAGCGGCGCCACCTATCGCCCGGTGCATTACATGGCCGCCATCTGCACCGTCATGTACATGAAGGAAGCCATGGAATGGGCCGACAAGAACGGCGGCATCACCGGCCCGAAGATCCGCGACGGCATGTACCAGAAGGCCAATTGGGTGCCCAAGGGCACGGACGGCGTGTGCAATCCCTCCACCTGGACCGCCAGCGACCATCGCCCCACCACCACGGTCGATCTCTATCGCGCCGTGGTCTCCGGGGCGACGGAAGGCAGCGTCTCGGACCTCGTGAAGAGCGGCGCCATCAAGCTGGAGAAGGTCACCACCATCAACCTGCCGCGCAAGACCGAGCTGCTCGGCTGGTGATCTGACGGCCTGCGCAACGCGCGCCCTCTCCCGCTCACGGGGGAGGGTTGGGGAGGGGGCCGCACGGGCCGCCTCCCGGCATTCCCCCTCCCTGCCCTCCCCCGCAAGCGGGAGAGGGTTCTGCGCCCGGGACCTGACCCATGTCCAACGCCGCTTTGAAGCTCGAACCCCGCCCCGAGGCCGCGCCGGCGCCCATGCTGGCGGTGAACAATATCGAGGTGGTCTATAACGACGTCATCCTGGTGCTGCGCGGCCTGTCGCTGAAAGTGCCGGAGGGCAAGATCGTGGCTTTGCTCGGCTCCAACGGCGCCGGCAAGTCCACCACGCTGAAGGCCATCTCCGGCCTGCTGAAGACCGAGGACGGCGAGATCACGCGCGGCGACGTGACCTTCCTCGGCGAGCGGCTCAACGGCATCGAGCCGGACAAGATCGTGCGGCGCGGCATCTTCCAGGTGATGGAGGGCCGCCGCATCATCTCGGACATGACGGTGCTGGAAAACCTGCGGCTCGGCGCCTTCACCCGCAAGGACAACGAGGTGAAGGCCGATATCGAGCGCGTGTACGGCTATTTCCCGCGGCTGAAGGAGCGCACCGGGCTCGCCGGCTATCTCTCCGGCGGCGAGCAGCAGATGCTGGCCATCGGCCGGGCCATGATGGCGCGCCCCAAGCTGATCCTGATGGACGAGCCCTCCATGGGGCTCTCGCCTCTGATGGTGAAGGAGGTGTTCTCCATCATCAAGCAGCTCAACCGGGATCTTGGCGTCACCATCCTCCTGGTGGAGCAGAACGCCCGCGTGGCGCTCTCCGTGGCGGATTTCGGCTACATCATGGAGCAGGGCAAGATCGTGCTGGACGGCACCGCCGAGCAGCTCGCGAACAACGAGGACGTGAAGGAATTCTATCTCGGCCAGGGCGGCGGAGAGGAACGCAAATCCTTCAAGAACCTGAAATCGTTCAAGCGCAGGAAAAGGTGGCTCTAGCCAGCCTCGCGCCATTGGCGCGCACGCGTGTCCCGGACCAGCGACGGCGCAGCCGGAGCGCCGCGCCGGGACCCAGCGCGCGGTCTCTGCGCAGCAGGCGATACGCGGCGCGCGCCGCGAGACGGGGCGCTGATGCGCCAGCCCTCGCGCCGGATCCCGGCGCGCAGTGCGCTGACGCCGCCTGCGTCCGGGATGCGAGGAAGTGCTTGTGGCGACGATACGAGATGACGAGGCCCAGATGAACGACCGCACCCGCCATTACGACGCCGCCGAAACCCGCGACCCGCACGTGCGCGAGGCCGTCCTCATGGAGGCGCTGGCCGCGCAGGTGGCGACGGCGAAGACCCGCTCGGCCTATTTCGGCGCGCTCCTGAAGGACGTGGATCCGAACGCCGTCACCAGCCGGGCCGCCCTCGCCCAATTGCCGGTCACGCGCAAGTTCGACCTCCTGGAGATCCAGCCGAAAAGCCTGCCGTTCGGCGGGCTCAACGGCGCCGCGCCGGGGCAGATGGCGCGCATCTTCATGTCGCCGGGGCCGATCTATGATCCCGAGGGGCGGCGGCCGAACTACTGGCGCTTCGCCCGCGCCCTGTTCGCCGCCGGCTTCCGGGCCGGGGAGATCGTGCACAATTGCTTTTCCTACCACCTCACCCCCGCCGGCTCGATGGTGGAGAGCGGCGCCCATGCGCTGGGCTGCGCGGTGGTGCCGGGCGGGGTGGGCCAGACCGACCTGCAATTGCGCGCCATCGCCGATATCCGGCCCGACGGCTATGGCGGCACCCCCTCCTTCCTCAAGATCCTGGTGGACAAGGCGCGCGAGGGGGGCATCGACATTTCCTCGCTGAAGAAGGCGCTGGTCTCCGGCGAAGCCTTTCTGCCCAGCCAGCGGGCGGAGCTGAAGGCCGCCGGCATCGCCGCGCGCCAATGCTACGGCACCGCCGACCTCGGCCTCGTGGCCTATGAGAGCGAGGCGGAAGAGGGGCTGATCGCCGACGAGGACCTGATCATCGAAATCCTGCGCCCCGGCACGCCCGACCCGGTGGAGAACGAGGGCGAGGTGGGCGAAGTGGTGGTGACGCTGCTGGAGAGCGACTATCCCCTGATCCGCTTCGCCACCGGCGATCTGTCCGCCGTGCTGCCCGGCATCAGCCCGTGCGGGCGCACCAACACGCGCCTGCGCGGCTGGCTCGGCCGGGCGGACCAGGTGACGAAGATCCGCGGCATGTTCGTGCATCCGGTGCAGGTGAGCGCGGCGGTGAAGAAGCATCCCGCCATCGGGCGCGCCCGCCTGGTGGTGGACCGCGCCGGCGACAGCGACGACATGCTGCTGGAAGTGGAAGTGGCGGATGCCGCGGTGCTGTCCCAGGACGCCGTGCTGGAGGATCTGCGCGCCACCACCAAGCTGCGCGGCCGCCTCGCCCTGCTCGCGCCGGGGACCTTGCCGGCGGACGCCAAGACCATCGAGGACCGGCGCCAGGTGGGGTGAGGGGGGCAGGTTATGAATTATTTGAGCGCCTCAGGTATCCGCCCATATACGACCAAGCAAATGAGTGACGCATGCGAGATGCTCGTTGCCGCAGAACTGACTCTCGCGGGTGTTCCGGCTTTGAAGGCTCCGGACAACTGGCCCCATTATGACGTTATCGCTCAGCCTCGCGAGCGAGCGCAGCCTGTTAGAATTTCTGTTAAGGCTCGTACGTTCAGTAATAAATCAGCATATCTTGAGTACAAAGAAACAGACGAATTTGACTGGCTGGCAATGGTGATACTCAAATGTCCGGAAGCTCAATCGCGGCGAATTTTTATCGTTCCGCGGGATCTCTGCGACAGCAACGCGCGCCACGATGCTCCGACAGCGAAAACCGCGCATCTCCGTTACTGGCGAATCAACGAAATTTCCAGGGTTTTTCTGGAGTTTGAAAACAACTTCACGCTGTCCAGGCCAGCGTAGGGAGCTGCCAAGCGCGCTGCAATGAGCCTCCGCAGCCAAGCTGCGGAGGCATTCTTTTAGTCGGGTTGCGGAGCGCGGCGGCTATTTCGCCTTCAGCTCGGTCTCGATCTGCAAGGTCACTTCGTCGCTCACCGCCGGCACATAGGTCTTCATGCCGAAGTCGGAGCGCTTGATGACCGCCTTCGCGTCGAAGCCGAGCGAATAGGTCTTGTCCAGGGGGTTGGTGCCGGCCTGGTTGAAGGTGGCGTCCAGCGTGATGGGCTTGGTCACGCCGAGCAGGGTGAGATCGCCGGTGATCTTCGCGGTCTTGCCGGTGGCGACGATCCGCGTCGCCTTGAAGGTGGCGGTGGGGAATTTCTCCACATTGAAGAATTCCGCGCTCTTCAGATGCTTGTCCAGCGCCGGGTCGAGCGTGCCGACCTTGCCGGTGTGCAGGGTCACGGCGAGCGTGCTCTTCTCCGGCGCGGCGGGGTCGAGCACCAGCGTGCCCTCGGCGGCGGGGAGCAGGCCGCTATAGGTGGAAAAGCCGAGATGGGTCACGCTCCAGGTCACGCGGCTGTGGCCGGGGTCCAGCACATAGGTGCCGGCCTTCACCGCGCCGGGATCGCTGGTGCCGGCATCCTGGGCGCGCGCGGGCAGCGCGAGCAGGGCGAGGCAGAACACGGCGGCGGAGAGGCGCGCAAATTTCATGCTGAGATGTCCCATGGGGGCGCGGCCTGCCGGCCGACGCCAGGAATGGACGACGCTACGTTGCGGCACCTGCGAGTTCAAATGAAGGATTCGTGAACCGGGCAGGAATAACCCTATGGCTCAACGCCAAGACCAACGAGATCGGCATAAGGTGGGATAAGAATGGCTTAGGTGGTACCCTGCCCAAGAAACTGACCTTTATAGGCCTTATCAGGCATCCCGGTAGTTGCCCCAAGTATCAATTGGCAAATATGCATTCCTGGGCGCAAAATGATAGGAAGCGGCCCATGATTTATTATTTCCAATTGAATTGTACCCTCGAACCCAGAATGAATTGTGGGCGCTGTCACGTGTATAGCTAGCCCCATTCTCGCTAAAGAGCTCTTGCCCTCCACGCGAGCGGCGACTCTACCCAAGCTCTTCAGATGCACCCGCTCTCTGGTCCAGGCGAGAATGAGCTTTTTGGGTATAAGTTTATACTGATCTTCGTATAATAATTTAGACGAAGTAATATTAGAAAGTAAATCCCTAGCCTTAAAGCCAGGAGAACCGGGATCTATTGCAACGCTAAGACCAGTATTTGTTTCGTTAAACTCACGAATGTTGGCATCTAAGGTGAGATCGACACTCGTCGAATCATACGCATCAGCTTCTGGCCTCGGTGAAATATCGATAAGGCCAGAAGCTAAAGAGTTTTTAATTTCTCGATCCGTAAGGATCATGCAGCCTGCTCGCTATTTGATACTAGATCGCGCCGAACCCATACCCTTGATATACCTCGGGCGGTCTGACGCGGCAACTCCACTAACAAATACTCCCCATCCTGCCCGACAGGCCACCCAACGTCAATCAAATTATGCCTAACAGAAGCAACATGCAGAACCAATTCCTCTGGACCGGTCTTGGTATCTACAAGCACAACCTTTTCACTTGGGTGCAGCCCCTCACCTACGACATCAACATTCAGCTGCATGCTACCCTCCATGACGCGCAAAATGATGCTGCGACTCAATGTGTAAAGATATAATGCACATAATTATTCGGGTCGCATCGCATTGATTCCAGAACATACAGGGAACATATTTGGTTCCGAGTGAGCAAGTGAAATTTTCCCTTGACAAACCCTCACTCAGCTAACGCCTCCGCCCCAAGCACCCCGTAGCGCTTGGCGACGTAATCCTCCACCATCGCGCGGAATTCGCTCTGGATGTTGGGGCCGCGCAGGGTCGCGACCTTCTTGCCGTCCATGAAGATGGGGGCGGAGGGGGTCTCCCCGGTGCCGGGCAGCGAGATGCCGATGTCGGCATGCTTGCTCTCGCCGGGACCGTTCACGATGCAGCCCATCACCGCCACATTGAGCGCCTCGACGCCGGGATAGGACTTCTTCCATTCCGGCATGCGCTCGCGGATCATGTCCTGCACGCTCTGCGCCAGTTCCTGGAACACGGTGCTGGTGGTGCGCCCGCAGCCGGGGCAGGCGGCCACCAGCGGCACGAAGGTGCGCAGGCCCATGGTCTGCAAGATTTCCTGCGCCACCTGCACCTCGCGGGTGCGGTCGCCGTTCGGCTCCGGGGTCAGCGACACGCGGATGGTGTCGCCGATGCCGGCCTGGAGCACCACGCCCATGGCGGCCGTGGAAGCGACGATGCCCTTGGAGCCCATGCCCGCCTCGGTGAGGCCGAGATGCAGGGCATAATCCGCGCGGCGGGAGAGCTCGGTATAGACGGCGATCAGGTCCTGCACCGCCGAGACCTTGGCGGAGAGGATGATGCGGTTGCGCGGCAAACCGATGTCCTCGGCGAGCTGCGCCGAGAGCAGGGCCGAGCGCACCAGCGCCTCGCGCGTCACGGCGCGGGCTTCCGCCGGGCGGTCGAGCTTGGCGTTCTCATCCATGAGGGCGGTCAGCAATTCGCTGTCCAGCGAGCCCCAATTGGCGCCGATGCGCACCGGCTTGTCGTATTTGATGGCGGTTTCGACGATGGCGGCGAACTGCCGGTCCTTCTTGTCGCCGAAGCCCACGTTGCCGGGATTGATGCGGTATTTGTCCAGCGCCTCGGCGCAGGCGGGATGGTCGGCCAGCAGCTTGTGGCCGATATAATGGAAATCGCCCACCAGCGGGGCGTCCACGCCCATCTTCAGCAGCCGGTCCTTGATGCGCGGCACGGCGGCGGCGGCCTCGTCCCGGTCCACCGTGATGCGCACGATCTCCGAGCCGGCACGGGCGAGCGCGGCCACCTGGCGCACGGTCCCGTCGATGTCGGCGGTGTCGGTATTGGTCATGGACTGGACCACCACCGGCGCGTTGCCGCCCACCATCACCTTGCCCACGGGCACGCCCACGGTGGTGCGGCGCAAGGCCGGGCCGGCTTCCAGCAATTCGGTGGGCACGACGGGCTGCTGCGTCATGGGAGCATCCTGTGATGGGCGGCGGCACCCCCGTCCCGCAGGTCGGCGGCGCGATCTGCTGGGAGGCGCGATCTGGCTAGGAGGTAGGCCGCGCGCGGGCGAGCGTCAATGTTTCGCGCGGCGGGCGCATCCTCACTCGCGGCAACGTGCGCAATTGCCGGCGATCTCCAGCACCCGCTGGCGCGGCTCGAAGCCTTCCGCCCGCGCGGCCCAGGAAAGATCGCGCCCCACCGCATGGGAGCGCACCTCGCGCGTGTCGCCGCATTGCTCGCAGATGAGGAAGACGATCACCTCGTCCTTGTCGTGCTCATGGCCGCAGGCCAGGAATGCGTTGCGGCTCTCGATGCGATGGGCGAGCCCCTCGGTCACCAGGAAATCGAGCACGCGATAGACCGACATGGGCGGCGGCCGCTCGCCCGCCGCGCCGAGCCGGTCCACCAGCTCATAGGCGCCGAGCGGCACATGGCTCTGCGCCAGCGCCTCCATCACCCGCCGGCGCAGCGGCGTGAGGCGCATGCCCTTCTGCGCGCACAAATGCTCGATCCGCGCCAGCGCGCCCAAGACGCAGGCGGCATGGTCGTGGTGATGGAGCGGCGGGGCGGCGGAACCGGGCATCTGGATTTCGACCTGCATCCTGGCTTCGGCGGCCGGCGGCAAAAGCCGGGCCGCAGGTGGAGGCGCCCTTCGGGCGGCATCCGATGAAACAATGTAGCAATGCCGGACGCGCTTTTCCATGGGCGCGCCGTCCCAATGCGCACGCCCGCCCATCGCACCGATGTCTCCGCCGGACGAACCCGCCGGCCGGGGAGCGGCGGCGGCCGTCGCCGCTTGCCGAAATTCAACGGCGAAGCTTCGTCCGAAATGGCGGTTTCTTCACCCGGAAAGGCGCGGTACAGCGCCACGAAACCCCTGTTCGTCTGCGCCAAGCCATTGTTTCACGTGAAACATTTTGATCGCAAAGGGCGCATTTGCGCCGCTCCGCCGAACCTGTGGTCCGGCGGAGGGCGGGGGACGCCTCAGCGATTGTCCTTTTTCGCCTGGGCGGTGGCGACGAATTTCGTCACGCGGCCGGCTTCCGCCGGACGGGCGAGCGAATCCACCCGCTGGCGGGCCTTGGCGCGCATGCCCTCATTGGCGGTGGGGCCGCCGTCGGGATGCTGCGGGCCGCCGGCCGCCTGCTTCAGCGCCCAGGCGTGGCGGGCATTGGCCATCAGCTCTTCGCGGGCCGCCTTCTCGTTGCGGCGGGTCATCTCGCGGCGGGCGCGGGTGAGCGCGTCGGTGAGCACCGCGGCCTTCTGGCGATTGCCGAGATCGGCCTTGTCGTAGCGCACATCGCCCGGCCCCTTGCCGCGCAAGGCCCGGCGCTGGCCATTGGCGATGGTCTGCGCCCGGTCGCGCCGCTCCCGCAGATGGCCGATGAGCGCGTGAAGCTCGGCATGGGGCATCTCGGCAAGGGCGGGATGGCGGGCCTTGTCCACGAAGTCCAGTTCGCCCTCCGACAGCACGCGGCGCTCGTTCTTTCTGGTATGGGCCATGGCCGAAGCTCCTCTCACAGACGCGATGGCCCGACCTTGGCACGCCTGTGCCGCGCCGTCATGACACCGCGCAACAGCTAACAGGCTTGAATCGCGCAGATTTCTGCCGCGGCGCGGCACGTTCGCCGGTGCCGGGGCGCCCGCGCGGGCCAAATCATGCTATGGGGAGCCATCGCACCCAGCCCGAAACACCGCCGATGACGACCGCGCCAGCCGTTCCCCTGGAAACCCAATCCCCCCTCGCGGCCCGCATACTGCATCGCGACGGCATGGTCCTGGTGCTGGACAAGCCGGCCGGCCTGCCGGTGCATCCCGGCCCGAAGGGCGGGGAAACGCTGCACGATCATCTGAACGGCCTGCGCTTCGGCCTGCCGCGCGCCCCCGAGCTGGCGCACCGGCTGGACAAGGACACGTCCGGCTGCCTGGTCCTCGGCCGTCATGCCAAGGCGCTGGCCCTGCTGAATAAATTGTTCGCCACCGGGCAGGTGGACAAGACCTATGTGGCGCTCGCCAAGGGCGCCCCGGAGGCGGACGCCGGCCGCATCGACCAGCCGCTTGCCAAGCGCTCGCCCCATCGCGGCTGGTGGATGCAGGCGGTGCCGAAAGGGTCGCCCGGCGCGCTCGAGTCCGTCACCGACTGGCGCGTCCTCCATCGCGGCGACGGCCTGAGCGTGCTGGCCTTGTCGCCGGTGACCGGGCGCACCCACCAATTGCGCGCGCACCTCTCCCATCTCGGTTTCCCGATCCTGGGCGATGCCATCTATGGCGGCGCCTCGCGCCTGCCCGGCGGGCCGATGCTGCACCTGCATTCGCGCCGCATCGTCCTGCCGGTGGCGAAGAACGGGCCGGCGCTGGATGTCAGCGCCCCGCTGCCGGACCATATGGCCGCGACGCTTGCGGCCCTGGGCCTGGATCCCGACGCCATCGGCGCGGCGGCGGATGCCGCCTTCCCCTGAGCCTCACCGGGTGACGAGGCGGATGCCGAGCGCGATCGGCACGATGCCGGCGAGATCCAGCAGGGGCACATGCTCGCCCAGCAGCAGCCAGCCGAACAGCAGCCCCAGCGGCGGCATGAGGAAATGCAGCGCGCTCGCCTCGGTGGCGCTGGCGCGGCCGAGGATGAAATACCACAGGCTGTATCCGCCGACGGATACCGCCAGCACCATATACGCGAACGATCCGACGAGCGCGGGGGTGAGATTCACCGCGCCCAGGCTCTCGGTCGCGAGGGCGAGGGGCAACAGCGCGAGCCCGCCGGCGAAGCTCTGCACCCCGCTCGCCATGAACAGATCGGCCGGCGTGCGCACCCGCTTGTAGACCAGCGTTCCCGCCGAAAGCGCCACCAGCGCCGCGAAAATGAAGAGCGTTCCGACCACATCCTCGTGGCCGCCGGCGATCCGCGATCGCAGCACGACGGCGACCCCGAGCAGGCCGAGGACCAGCCCCAGCAGCTTGCGCCGGGTGAGATGCTCGCCCAGCACCGGACCGGCGAGAAAGGCCACCAGCAGCGGGTTTGCACTGATGATCACGGCGGCGAAGCCCGAGGAGACGGTGACCATTCCGACGAAGCTGAAGCCCAGATAGACCGCATTGTTGAGCACGCCCGAGACCGCGAGCATCGCCAGCTCCCGGCGCGAGATCGGCTTCAGCCGGCCGGCCAGCGCACAGCCGGCGAGCAGGATCGCCCCCGCCAGCAGGAACCGCACGGACAGCAGCAGCAGCGGCGGGCAATCCACCACCGCGATCTTCGCCGAGACGAAGGCCGAGCTCCACAGCACGCAGAACAGGGCCACGAGCGCCGGCGTCGCGGCGGCCGGCGCGGAACCGGCGGAGCGAGAAGCGGCGAGGGGTGCGGCGGTGGGTTTCATGGCGGCGGTCCTGGAACGGCGGTCTTTAGGGCGATCCCGGCACCCGGAGGCGGGTGCGCGGTTCGGCCTTGTTAGCGCCCCGCAGCCCCATTGAAAAATGGAATGTCATGATCTTTAATAGTCGAAAATCGAATGAATGGCCGACCATGCTGGATCTCGATCTCCTGCGGGCCTTCGTCAGCGTGGTGGATGCCGGCGGCTTCACCCGCGCCGGTGAGCGCGTCCACCGCACCCAGTCCACCGTCAGCCAGCAGATCCGCCGGCTGGAGGAAGCGGCCGGCTGCGCGCTGTTTCATCGCGCCGGCCGGGGCGTACGGCTGACCGAGGAGGGCGAGCGGCTCATCGGCTATGCCCGTCGCATCCTGGCGCTGAGCATCGAGGCCAAGGCCGCCCTGCGCCAGGACGCACCGCAGACCACGGTGCGGGTCGGCATCCCCGACGATTTCGCCCTGATCCCGCTGACCCGCACCATCGCCGCCTTCGCCCGGATGCGGCCCGATGTGCGGCTTTCCGTGCGCTGCGGCATGTCGCGCGACCTCGCGGCCGACCTTGCCCGCAGCGATCTCGACGTCGCCCTGCTGAAACGCGAGCCCGGCCCGGGCGAGGCGGTGGCCGTGTGGCCGGAGCACCTGGTGTGGATCGCCGCCGCGGACCAGGGCCTCCCACCCCTCGATCCGGTGCCGCTGGTGGCGTTCCCGCAGGGCTGCATCTATCGCAACCGCGCCATCCATGCGCTGGAGGCGGCGGGGCTCACCTGGCGGATCGCCTATGAAAGCCCCAATCTCATGGGCATCCAGGCGGCCCTGGCGGGCGGGCTCGGCATCGCCCTGCTGGAACGGCGCAGCCTCACCCCCGCACACCGTCAGCTCGGGGCGGCGGAAGGGCTGCCCGACGTGATCGACGGCGAGCTGGCCCTGTGCCTCGCGCCCCAGGCGGGAGAGGCGGCGCAGGCGCTGGCCGGCGTCCTCGCCCGCTTCTGCGAGACCGCCGTCCCGGCGGAACTGGCGGCCTGAGCCCGCGCCAGGGTCCGCCTCAGGCCTTCGGCTTGGTGACCAGAAAGGGCCCGACGGCGAGCACATTGAGCCCGGAATTCAGCAGCACGTGCACCGCATCGGCCGGACGATGCACCAGCGGCAGGCCGTGCAGGTTGAGCGAGGTGTTCAACACCCCGCCGACCCCGGTGCGGGCCGCGAAGCACTGGATCAGGTCCCAATATTCCGCATTGGCCGCGCGCGTCACCACCTGCGGCCGGCAGGTGCGGTCATAGGGATGGATGCCCGCCTTCAGCACCTCGGCACCGAGCTGCGTGGTGTCGAACGACAGGATCATATGCGGCGCCGCCACCTGCTTGGGATTGTCCAGATAGGCCGGCGCATGGCTGTCGGCGATGGAGGAGGCGAACGGCATCCAGAAGTCCCGGCTCTTCACCATCTCGTTGATGGTGCGGATCACCTCGGGATTGCGCGGGTCGGCGATGATGGCCCGATTGCCGAGGGAGCGCGCGCCGAATTCCTCCCGGCCGGCGAAGCGCCCGACCACCGCCCCCTCCACCAGCAGGTCCGCGACCGCCTCATTGACGGAATTCGGCCGCTCGACGCGGATCTCGCCGCTGGCGAGGTGGGGATCGAGATCGGCGAGGATCTCCGCTTCGCTCCAGTCCGGGCCGAGATAGAAGCTGCCGAGCGCCGGCACGCTCGCCCCGCCGGATCGTTCCGCCCGCGCCAGATAGGCGGCGCCGATGGCGTTCGTCTCATCGCCGCAGGACGGGAAGATGAAGATGTGCTCCACCTCCTCCAGCTCCATGATCTTCTTGTTGGCCTTCACGTTCATGAAGACCCCGCCCGCCAGCGCGACGCGCTTGATGCCCGTGGCCTTCACCGCCCGGCGCACCAGTTCGCAGAGCATCTCCTCGGTGAACAGCTGCAAGCCGCCCATGACGGCGTCGAACCGCTGCTCGAAGAACAGCCGCTCCAGCACCGGCTGGATATGCATCGTGTGCGGCACGCCCGGGCGGCGCTGCCAGCTCGGGCTGCCGTCGGCCGCCCAGTCGAACAGGCCGTGCAGCCTGTCGGCGATCCGGCGCGAGGCCGAGGGCGAGGCATAGGGCGCCATGCCCATGAGCTTGTATTCGTGCTCGTTGGGCACCATGCCCATCATATAGGTAACGACCCCGTACAGGGTGCCGAAGGAATGGCTCCAATGGGTCGCGAAGCGGCGCTCCAGCCCGTGATCGCGGCCGATGCTGACGGTGGAGCACAGCTCATCGCCCGATCCGTCGACGGTGATCACCAGCACCGGCTCCTCGCGGACCCCCTGGCCGAAATAGGCCGTGGCGGCGTGGCATTCATGGTGCTCGTAGGTCTTGATGGCGTCGGGGCGAAAGCCGAGCGCGAGGTAGGTCTCGCGCCGCTTGCGCCGCTTCTCGCTCTGCACGATCGCCCGCAGCGGCGTGTGGCGCAGCAGGTCGCGCGCCTTGCCCTGCCAGCGCCCCGACTTGCGGAACAGCCGGATCCAGCCCTCCCGGTCCAGCGGCGGAATGGGCAGGTGCCCGGCGAGCGCCACAACCGCGACCTGTTCCGGCTTCAGCGCGTGCCGCTGGAGCAGCCATTCCAGGGACTGGGTGGGCGTCTCGTGGAAATTCTTGACGCGGCGCGGGCGCTCCTCCTGCAAGGCGTCCAATGCGCCGGAGGGTGTGAGAATCGCCGCCGCCGCATTGTGGGAATCGGAAATGCCGAGGATCGTCATACGCGCACTCTGTTCTTGTTCGCTCCGGGCCGCCTCCGGCCTGGTCAGTGCGTTTAGTTGCATACTTCGGCCATACACGCGATGCCATTTTTACGTTCGGATACCCCTATCCTGGTAATTCTTGCGCTCGACCGGGCTACCTCCGCACGCGATCAGCTCTTCAGGCGATAGCCGGTCTTGAACATCCACATCACGATGCCCAGGCACACGCACAGGAACAGCAGCGTCATGGCAAGGCTGATCTCCACGCCCACGTCGGAGATGCCGAAGAAGCTCCAGCGGAACCCGCTCACCAGGTAGACCACCGGGTTGAACAGCGTGACCGTGCGCCAGAACGGCGGCAGCATGTCGATGGAATAGAAGCTGCCGCCGAGAAAGGTCAGCGGCGTGACGATCAGCAGCGGCACCAGTTGCAGCTTCTCGAAATTGTCGGCCCAGATGCCGATGACGAAGCCGAACAGCGAGAAGGTCACCGCCGTCAGCACCAGGAAGGACAGCATCCATACCGGATGCACGATGTGCAGATCGACGAACAGCGAGGCCGTGCCGAGCGTGATCAGCCCGAGGATGATGGATTTTGACGCCGCCGCCCCCACATAGGCGATGACGATCTCCACCGCCGAGACCGGCGCCGAGAGCAATTCGTAGATGGTGCCGACGAAGCGCGGGAAATAGATGCCGAACGAGGCGTTGGAGATGCTCTGTGTCAGCAGGCCCAGCATGATCAGGCCCGGCACGATGAAGGCGCCGTAGCTGACCCCGCCGATCTCGGCCATATGCGAGCCGATGGCCGAGCCGAACACCACGAAATACAGCGACGTGGAGAGCACCGGCGAGATGATGGATTGCAGCAGGGTGCGGCCGGTGCGGGCCATCTCGAAGATGTAGATCGCGCGGATGGCATGGATGTTCATTGCGCGTCTCTCATCAGGCTCACGAAAATATCCTCAAGCGAGCTCTGCTCCGTGTGCAGATCCTTGAAGGCGACGCCGGCGACCGCGAGATCGCGCAGCAGGTCGGCAATGCCCGAGCGCTCGCTGTCGCTCTCGTAGGTATAGATCAGGTCCGTCCGGTCGGCGGAGAGGGCCAGCTGATGGGCCGACAGGGACGCTGGAATGGAGGCAAGCGGCGCGGTGAGTTGCAGGGTGAGATGCTTCTTGCCGAGCTTGCGCATCAAGGTGCGCTTCTCCTCGACCAGGATCAGCTCGCCCTTGCGGATGACGCCGATGCGATCCGCCATCTCCTCCGCCTCTTCCAGATAATGGGTGGTGAGGATGATGGTGACGCCCGAATCGCGCAGCGTGCGCATCACCCGCCACATGTCGCGGCGCAGCTCCACGTCCACGCCCGCCGTCGGCTCGTCGAGGAACAGGATGCGCGGCTCGTGGGACAGCGCCTTGGCGATCAGGACGCGCCGCTTCATGCCGCCGGAAAGCGTCATGATCTTGCTGTCCTTCTTGTCCCAGAGGGAGAGGTCCCGCAGCACCTTTTCGATATGCGCCGGATTGGGCTTCTTGCCGAACAGCCCGCGGCTGAAGCTCACCGTGCCCCATACGCTCTCGAAGGCGTCGGTGGTGAGTTCCTGCGGCACGAGGCCGATCTGGCTGCGGGCGGCGCGATAATCCTTGATGATGTCGGCGCCGTCGACGCTCACCGTGCCGCCGCTGGGATTGACGATGCCGCAGACGATGGAGATGAGCGTCGTCTTGCCCGCTCCATTGGGACCCAGCAAGGCGAAGATCTCGCCGCGCCGGATATCGAGTGAGACGTCCTTGAGGGCGCTGTGGCCGGACGCATAGGTCTTCGACAGATGGCTGATGGAGAGGATCGGCTGCATGGCGCGGGGTATAGCGCGGGAGCGCTGCCCGGTCGACATCGCAAGGTCGTGAACGCGGCCGCGGGTGCCGTCGAAACCGGGCTGCGCCTACCGCCCGGCTGGTATCCAATGCAGGGAAACCGCCTGCGCAGGAGCGTCCGATGCCGACCAACGACCTTAGCTGCGAAAATGTCGATCGTCTCTGGCGCATGGTTCAAACGCGGGACCCCGCCGGGGACGGCGCGTTCGTCTATGGCGTGCGCACGACGGGCGTTTATTGCCGGCCGTCCTGTCGCTCGCGCCCGGCGCGGCGGGAACATGTGACCTTCCATGCCGAATGGTCCGCCGCCGAACGCGCCGGCTTGCGCGCCTGCCTGCGCTGCCGCCCGCGCGCTGGAACCGCGCCGAAGCCGTAGCAGCGCCGTCGGACATCCTTGAATGGCGGTCCGGCCGAGGTATTGCTAGGACTTGGCGGCGTGCTGCGGCTTTCCCTTGCGCTTCGTCGCGGCCATTTTTTCGAGCTCCGCCTCGCTCATGGTTTCCGCCATGGAGCGCGACGCGCCCTTCAGATCGCTCTTCTTGGTCTCGCCGCGCTTGGCGGAGAGGGCGGCGCCGGCGGCCATCTGCTGCGCCTTGGATTTTGCAGGCATGACATCCTCGCAGAGTCCCACCCCCGCGAGGGCAACGCGTTGGCGGCCGGAAGGTTTCACGGCGCGCGCGTCCTCAACCCTCGAAGACGTTCTTGAAGCGCTCGTGGGCCTTCTCGATGTGAAGGCGCATGGCGGCGGCGGCGCCCTCGGCGTCCTTCTGGGCGAAGGCGTCCAGGATCCGCGCATGCTCGACGATCGCATCCTGGGTGACGCGGGCATAGAAGCGCAGCCGAAACAGATGCAGATGCACCCGCTGCTGGGTGATGACGTCGTGCAGCAGATCGTTCTGGCTCGCCTTGGCGATCGCCGCATGGAAGCGGGCATCCTCCTGGGCGAAGGCGTTATAGGCGGATTGCGCGTCGTCGGGCTTGGACTCGCGCATGTGCGCCGCCAGCGCGGCGATGCCGTCCAATTCTTCCGGCGACATGAGCAGGGCCGCCTTGGCGGCTGCGGGCGGCTCGATCAACAGGCGAAGCTCGCACAAATTGTCGAATTGCTTGCGTGTCAATTGCGAGGCCGCGCGATAGCCGGAGAGGTGGATCTTCACCACCAGCCCCTGCGCCTCCAGTTGAGACAGGGCTTCGCGAATGGGTGTCTGCGAGACGCCAAGCTCCCGCGCGAGGCCGTCGACACCGATGCGCTCGCCGGGTTGTATCTCGAGCGACATCAACTTCTTGAGCAGGACGTCATAGACTTCGTTGCCCAAGCGGATGGGCTTGGAAATCTGATAGATACTGCTCATTTGGCGCCCAGCCGTCGATCTTGAGGAGTTTTTTCTCGATTATCATAAAAAAGTCAATGAAATGTCCGCTTGCGGCCACCAATCCTCTTGACTTCGGGAAATCATAACAGCCATGTTCGCGGCCATCAATTCCGATATCAAATCGGATCGGATATAGGGAGACAAACTATGGGCCTGTCCCGCCGCACGGCCATCGGCCTGCTTTCCGCCGCCGCCGTCCTGGGCTCTTTCGGCGCTGCCACGGCGCAGGAAACCATCAAGATCGGCATGGCCGCGCCGCTCACCGGCGTCGCCGCCGAGGTCGGGCATTTCCAGCAGGCCGGCGCGCAGCTCGGCATCGAGCGCGTGAACGCCGAAGGCGGCGCCCTGGGCCGCAAGTTCGAGCTGGTGATCGAGGATGACCAGACCACCAACCCCGGCATCGTGCTCGCCTTCTCGCGTCTGATCAGCCGTGGTGATCTCGTCGCCGTCCTGGCCTCGCTGCGCTCGACCCAGGTGAATGCCATTTCGAGCGACGCCAAGAAGGCCGGCATCCCGGTGTTCTTCGGCGGCACCGACCCGTCCCTCACGCAGAACGGCAATCCCTGGTTCTTCCGCACCCGGCCGAACGATTCCTACTCCGCCAAGGTGATCGCCGACTACGGCGTGAATACGCTCGGCAAGAAGAAGTGGGCCATCGTGCACTCGACCGACGCCTTCGGTACCGCCGGTGCCAAGGCGCTGACCGCTTCGCTCAAGGCGTTCGGCATCGAGCCGGTGCTCGATCAGGGCTTCAACAACAGCCAGGCCGACATGACGCCGATCGTGCTGGCGGTGCGCCAGTCGGGCGCCGACATCATCGCCACCTACACCCCGCTCGAAACCGACGTCGCCGTGCTGGCGCGCCAGTTCAAGCAGTTCGGCATCAGCGCGCCGTGGGTCGGCTCGGCCTCCGTCGCCTCGACCACTGCGCTCCAGCTCGCCGGCCCGGCGCTCTTCGGCACCTATGCCGTTGCGGACTATAATTCGACCGCCAATGACGAAGCGAAGGTCTATTTCGACGCTTTCTCCAAGAAGGTCGGCCGTCCGCCGGACTACACCTCCGCCTGGACCTATGATTCGATCCGCCTGATCGCCGAAGCCGTCCGCAAGGCCGGCAGCACCGACCCGGCGAAGCTCCGCGAGGCGCTGCTCTCGCTCAAGGACTTCAAGGGCGCCGAAGGCACCTATAATTTCGACCAGAACGGCGACGGCCTGCGCGGCTACAACATTGTCCGCAACGACAACGGCACGATTGTCTTCGATCGCTATATCGCCTTCGACAACTGATCGCCTTTCATCCCGCGCCACGTGTCCCGGACACGTGGCGTCATCTCAGGCGACCGCGTCCGTGTGGCTGCCCCTTTCGTGATCTCCTGATCGCATTCGCCTTCCTGCCGATCTGCCTTCGGGCCGGCGGGAAGACCTTGTCCTCTCGCGCGCGGGGCCGGCGATGAGTATTCTTCCACAGCTTCTGTTCACGGGGATCGGCATCGGCAGCATCTATGCCCTGGTCGCCCTCGGCTTCGTGCTGCTGATCCGATCGGCCAACGTGGTCAACTTCGCCCAGGGCGAGTTCTCCATGCTCGGCGCCTATTTCATGGTGATCCTGCTCACCGGCTTCGGGCTGAATTACTTCGTCTCGCTCGGCCTCGCCGTGGTGTTGATGGCGGTATTCGGCGTGATCTTCGCCTCGATCACCTATTGGCCGCTGCGCAACCGCGGACAGATCCCGGTCATCATCTCCACCATCGGCGCCACCATCCTGCTGTCGAACCTCATCCTCGCCACCTACGGCCCGAGCCCCCAGGTGCTGCCCGGCCTGTTCGACGGGGCGGGCTTTCTCGTCGGCAACGTGTTCATGGACAGCCAGTATCTCACCATCATCGTGGTGACGGTGCTGCTCGTCGGCCTGCAATACCTGATCTTCGAGAAGACCATGGTCGGCAAGAAATTGCAGGCCACCTCGCAGGACAAGGAAATGGCGAGCCTGCTCGGCATTCCGGTCATCGCCATGATCCTCGGCACCTTCGCCTACAGCGCCGCGCTCGGCGGCCTTGCCGGCATCCTGGTGGCGCCGATCCTGTTCGTGTCCGTGGGCATCGGCCCGCTGATCGCCCTGAAGGCCTTCGCCGCCAACATCATCGGCGGCTTCGGCTCGATCCCGGGCGCCATCGTCGGCGGCCTGCTGATCGGCATCGTGGAGACGCTGGGCGCCGCCTACATCTCCGTTCCCTACAAGGACGCGTTCGCGTTCCTGATGCTGCTTGCCGTGCTGCTGGTCCGCCCTCAGGGGCTGTTCGGCGAACGCATCGCCGAGAAGGCGTGAGGAGGCACCCATGAAAACCGCAGCCTCGCACCGCAATCGCGGTCTCCTGTTCGGCGGCATCGCCATCCTGGCCGTGATCGCCATCGCCTTCGCGGCGCCGACCCACGGCTATTACCTCAACATCATGATGCAGGCGGCGACCTATGCCATCGCGGTGGCCGGCATCGTCATCGTGCTCGGCTATTGCGGCCAGCTCGCTTTGTGCCAGGCCGCGTTCCTCGGCATCGGCGCCTATTGCGTCGCCCTCGGCACGGTGGATTACGGCCTGCCCTTCTTCGTCGCGCTCGGCATGGGCGTGGTGCTGACCGGGCTCGGCGGCATGTTCCTGGGCTTCGCCTCCCTGCGGCTCGGCGGGCATTATCTCGCCATGGTGACCATCGGCTTCCAGATGATCGTCACCATGGTGCTGACCAATTGGATCAGCCTCACCCGTGGGCCGGACGGCGTTTCCGGCGTTCCGCGCCCGATGATCGGGCCGCTCGATCTCTCCGGCGGCTCCACCTATCTCGGCCTGTGCATGGTGTTCCTGGTGGTGGTGACGCTCTACGCCACCTTGCTGAAGACCAGCCGCCTCGGCCGGGCCATGCAGGCGGTGCGCGACAATGAGATCGCCGCCTCCACCTGCGGCATCAACGTGTTCCGCACCAAGACCGTGGCCTTCGGCATCAGCGCCGCCCTGGGCGGCCTCGGCGGCGGGCTGTTCGCCGGCGCCTTCTCCTACATCTCGCCGGACCAGTTCACCTTCAACGAATCCATCGTGCTGCTCACCATGGCGCTGCTGGGCGGGGTGCAGTCCCCCATCGGCGCCCTGCTCGGCACGGTGCTGCTGGTGCTGCTGCCGGAATGGCTGCGCTTCCTGCGCCAGGCCTATCTGGCGGTCTATGGCGCGGCGGTGATCGCCATCATGATCTTCTTGCCGAATGGCGTGTGGGGCCTGCTGACCAAGCGATTCTTCAAGCCCGCGCCCGCCGATACCGGCCCGGTGAAGCCCCTGCCGCTGCTCAGCCGCACCGGAACCATGTCGGCGGACGTGGTGCTGGACGTGACCGGGCTCGCCAAGCATTTCGGCGGCCTGAAAGCCCTCGACGGCGTGGACTTCAAGGTCCGCAAGGGCTCGGTCCATGCGCTGATCGGGCCGAACGGCTCGGGCAAGACCACCATGCTCAACGTCATCACCGGCCTTTACGTCGCGACGGCGGGCCGGGTGAAGCTGCTCGGCGACGACATCACCGCCTTGCCGCCCCACGAGCGCACCAAGCGCGGCATGTGCCGCACCTACCAGAACATCCGCGTGTTCCGGGGCCTCTCGGTGCTGGAGAATGTCACCATCGGCGCCGAGCGGCCCGGCAACGACATTTCCGGCGCCGACGCCACGGTGGAGCGGGCGCTTGCCGCGCTCGACTTCGTCGGCCTGCGCCAGGTCGCGCATCTGCCGGTGGGCGACCTGCCCTACGGCCACCAGCGCTATGTGGAGATCGCCCGCGCCCTCGCCGGCTCGCCGGAAATCCTGCTGCTGGACGAGCCGGCCGCCGGCCTCAACCTGACGGAGAAGGGCGAGATGGCGGAATTGCTCAAGCGCCTGAAGGGCCACGGGCTGACCATCGTCATCATCGACCACGACATGAAGCTGATCGAGCAGGTGGCCGACCGCATCACGGTGCTGAACTTCGGCCGTGGCATCGCCGACGGCGATCCGAAGTCCGTGCTCAGCCATCCCGAAGTCATCGCCGCCTATCTGGGGGAGCCGCAAAATGAAGCTGCTTGAGATCAAGGGGCTCACCGCGCGCTATACCGCGAGCGACGTCCTCAAGGGGTTGGACCTCACGGTGAACGAGGGCGAGATCGTCGCCTTGCTCGGCTCCAACGGTGCCGGCAAGAGCACCACGCTGCGTTCCATCTCCGGCCTCATGTCCAATACGTCGGGCGAGATCCTGTTCGGCGGCACGCCGATCCTCGGCATGAAGACCGGCGCCATCGCCCGCCTCGGCATCGCCCATGTGCCGGAAGGCCGGCGCCTGTTTCCCGGCCTCACGGTGCGCGACAACATCCTGCTCGGCTCCTCCAACCGCTCCGGCATCAGCCGCGCGCAGCTGGAGCGGGAGGCGGACGAGATGTTCGCCTTCTTCCCCGACCTGCAACGCCTGGAGCACGCCTACAGCTGGACACTCTCCGGCGGGCAGATGCAGATGGTTGCGGTGGCGCGCGGGCTGATGGCCAAGCCCCGCCTGCTGCTGCTGGACGAGCCCTCGCTCGGCCTCGCGCCGAAGATCGTGCAGCAGGTGTTCCGCATCATCGCCCAGATCCGCGAGCGCGGCACCACGGTGCTGCTGGTGGAGCAGAACGCCAACATGGCGCTCTCCGTCGCCGACCGCGGCTATGTGCTGGAGGCCGGCTCGCTGCTGGTGTCGGGCAAGCCGGATGAATTGTGGAACAACGCCCAGGTGCGCGCCGCCTATCTCGGCGGGTTTGCCGCCTCCGCGTGATGTCCGGCGGGTCGCCCGCCTCTTTCGAACCGGCGGCGCGGCCCGCCGCCGGCTTCAACACCAACCGGGACATTCCCAGATGACGAAAATCGCTCTTGTCGGCTGTGGCCTTGTGGGAGGCTCCTGGGGCCTCGTGTTCGCGCGCGCCGGCTTTGACGTGACTCTTTATGATCCCTCGCCCGCTTCCCTCCAGGCGGCGCTCGACTTTGCCGCCGGCGCCGCCCCCGGCCTTGCCGAACAGGGCCTGCTGAACGGCGAAACCGTCGCCGCCGTGCTCGCCCGCCTCAAGCCGGCGGCGAGCCTGGCGGATGCCGTGGCCGACGCCGATTACATCCAGGAGAGCGCGCCGGAGCGGCTCCCCATCAAGCAGGCGCTCTATAAGGAGCTGGCCAAGCTCGCGAAGGCGGACGCGGTGATCGCCTCCTCGACCTCGGGCCTGCCGGCCTCCTCCTTCACGGCGGAGATCGAGGGCCGCGCGCGCTGCGTGGTGGCCCATCCCATCAACCCGCCGCACCTGATCCCGCTGGTGGAAATCATCCCCGCCCCCTGGACCGCACCGGACGTGGTCGAGCGCACCGACGCGCTGATGAAGGCGGTGGGACAGGTGCCGATCCGCCTCAACCGCGAGATCGCCGGCTTCGTGGTCAACCGCCTGCAAAGCGCGGTGCTGGGCGAAGCCTTCCGCCTAGTGGAGGACGGCATCGTCTCCGCCACCGACGTGGACGCGGCCATCTCCGAGGGGCTCGGCCTGCGCTGGTTCTTCATGGGCCCGTTCGAGACCATCGACCTCAATGCCCAGGGCGGCGTCGCGGATTATTGCGCCAAGCTCGGCCCCATGTATTACGATCTCGCGAAAGAACAGGCCGACCCGCGCCCCTGGAGCGAAGCCCTCGTCGCGCAGGTCGAAGCGCAGCGGCGCGCGAAGACTCCGGCGGACAAGCTCGATGCCCGCAAGGCCTGGCGCGACCGCTGCCTCGCCGCCCTGGTGAAGGCCAAGCGCGCGGTGCTGAAGGAAAACGCCTGACCGGCGGCGGAGCCATCCGCCGCCCCTCGCCATCTCTCACAGAGTGTCCGCCATGCTGCTTGGAGTGATCGCCGACGATTTCACCGGGGCGAGCGACATCGCCAACACCATCGCCAAGGGGATCGCGCCGGAAGGCGGCCTCAAGACGGTGCAATATCTCGGCATTCCGACCGTCCCGGCGGCGGATGACGTGGAAGCCTGCGTGATCTCGCTGAAGAGCCGCTCCATCCCGGCGGACGAGGCGGTGGCGCAGTCGCTGGCCGCGCTCGACTGGCTGGAGGCCCAGGGCTGCCGGCAGGTGATCTTCAAATATTGCTCCACCTTCGATTCAACTCCCGAAGGCAATATCGGCCCGGTGGGCGAGGCTTTGGCGCAGCGGCTCGGCGAGAAGGGCGTCATCGCCTGCTCCGCTTTTCCCGATGCCGGGCGCACCATCTACAAGGGCCATCTGTTCGTCGGTGACCGGCTGCTGAACGATTCGGGCATGGAGCATCACCCGCTCAACCCCATGACCGACGCCGATCTGCGGCGCTGGTTGCAGCTCCAGTGCAAGGACCCGGTGGGCCTGGTGGATTGGACCGTGCTCCAGCGCGGCCCCGACGCGATCCGCGCCGGTCTTGCGGCGGCGGCGGAGAAAGGCGAGCGGCTCGTCATTGTCGATGCCCTGACCAATGCCGATCTGCTCGCCATCGCCGCCGCCTGCGCCGATGCCCGCCTCCTGACCGGCGGCTCGGGCATTGCGCTCGGCCTGCCGCGCAATTTCATCAAGGCCGGCCTCGCGAAGGGCGGCAATCCTGCGGTGGAGCTGATCGGCGGGCCGGAAGCGGTGCTGGTGGGAAGCTGCTCGCGCGCCACGCTCCAGCAGATCGAGGTGCACGGCAAGGACCACCCGGTGCTCGCCATCGACGTGGACAAGGTGATGGACGGCTCCGTCACCGCCGCCGACCTCGTCGCCTTCATCCAGGCGAACCCCGGCCACGCGCCGCTGGTCTATTCCTCCTCCAGGCCCGAGCAGGTGGCGGCGCTCCAGGAGAAATACGGCCGCACCGCGGTCGCCCACAAGCTGGACGGCATCTTCGCGCAGACCGCCAAGGCGCTCTATGACGCCGGCATGCGGCGCATCGTGGTGGGGGGTGGGGAGACCTCGGGCGCCGTGGTCTCCGCGCTTGGCGTCACCTCGTTCCGCATCGGCCCGGAGATCGATCCCGGCGTTCCGGTCCTGGTGGCGGAAGACGGCACCGGCCTCGGCATGGCGTTGAAATCCGGCAATTTCGGCGCGCCCGATTTCTTCGGCAAGGCGCTCGGCGCCATCGCCGGCACGGCGGAGGCCTGACCCATGGACGAAGTCGGCACCCGCGACCTCCTGGTGCGCCTGTCGCGCTCGTTGTTCGAGCGCGGCTATTCGGTGGGTTCGGCGGGCAACATCTCCGTCGCCGTGGAGGACGGGGTGCTGATCACGCCCACCAATTCCTGCCTCGGCTTTCTGGAGGCCGCCCGCATCTCCAAGCTCGACCGGGACTGGCAGCACATCTCCGGCGACAAGCCTTCCAAGGAAGTGTTCCTGCACCGCGCCTATTACGAAACCCGCCCCGGCACGGGCGCGGTGGTGCATCTGCATTCCACCTACGCGACCGCGCTGTCCTGCCTGCCGGAGCTCGACCCCGCCGACTGCATCGCCCCGCTGACGCCCTATGTGGTGATGCGGGTCGGCAAGGTGCGGCTGCTGCCCTATGTGCGGCCGGGCGATCCGGCCATGGGCACGCTGATCCGGGAGATGAAGGGCGAATGCGCGGCGGTGCTGCTGGCCAATCATGGCCCGGTGGTCACCGCCAAGGACCTCCAGGGCGCCGTCTATGCCGCTGAGGAACTTGAGGAAACCGCCAAGCTGCTGGTGCTGCTGCGGGATCGTAATCCGCGCCTGCTCACCCCCGCGCAGATCGACGAGCTGAACACCGCCTTCCCCAAATAGCCGAGCCGCCTGCCGATGACGACGCCCCCGCCCGCACCCCGCACCCTCGCGCTCATCCACACGGTCGCCGGACTGGTGCCGGTGTTCGAGGCGCTGACGCGGGACCATCTGCCTGGCTGGGAAACCTTCAACATCGTGGATGAAAGCCTGCTGCGGAACACCATCCGCACGGGCGAACTCTCCCGCCTCACCATGCGCCGGCTGGCCGGCACTGTGTGGTCGGCGGTGGACGCGGGGGCCGATGCGGTGCTCGTCACCTGCTCCTCCCTCGGCCCGGCGGTGGATGCCGCGATCCCGCTCTGCCCGGTGCCGCTGTTCCGGGTGGATGACGGCATGGCCTTGGCGGCATTGGAGAAAGGCACCCGCATCGGGGTGCTGGCGACGCTCTCCACCACCCTCGTTCCTACCACCGATCTTCTGAACCGCCACGCCGCGCAAATGGGGGTTCGGGTGGCGTTGAGCAGTGGGGTCTGCGAGGGCGCGTTCGCCCGGCTGGCGGCGGGAGACCGGGCCGGACATGACGCGCTGGTGCGGGCGGAACTCGCCGCCCTGGCGCCCAAGGTGGACGTGGTGGTGCTGGCCCAGGCGTCCATGGCGCGGGCCCTTGAGGACCAAGGGGATAACGGCTTTTCCATCCCCATTCTCACCAGCCCCGAACTCGGGGTGCGGCATGTGCGGCGGGCCCTGGAGCCGGCCTGACCGCGCCGGCGCCGGACGCCGCGAAGGGCCGTTTTCCGCGAAATGTTTCACGTGAAACCAAGGACTTGCCGCAGACGAACAGCGGTTTGAAGACCCGTTTCCGCGCTCCACAGCGCGATGACACCGCGAATTCGCCCAAGGTTCGGCACATATTTCCGAGGGCCTGCGAAAAGCGTTCGGCGCGCGCATCCCGCACCGGCTGCCGCGCCGGCTGCTGCCCCCGCCCGACGGCGCCGGACGACCGCGCCGGAGGCAAGGGCGATGATGGGGCGGGCGGATCGGGAGCGCGGCATCGCCCACCGGGCCCGGCGGGCGCGGCCTATTTCGCCGGCGCCCGGAACGGCTCGCCACGCGTCTTATCGGCCCGCAGCCGGGCGCGCCAGACGCCGGCCTCCACCATGCCGGCGATGACATCGGCCATCACCTGCGCCACCGCCTCGCTGCCGCGCACATTCATGGTGCGCTGGGAGACCACCACGGACAGGCGCCAGGACGGGGTCGGGTCGACGATCCGCACCGCCACCATCTCGCCGCGCGTCATCTCCTCGGTGAAGGCGAAATGGGGCATCACCGCCAGGGCCGTGGACTGGCGCACCAGCTTGGCGATGGCCGGCAGGCTGTCGCAATCCATGGCGGCGGGCACGACGTCGTGGCGGGCGGCGAACTGCTCCACCACCGTGCGCAGCACGTTGGGGCGGCCCGGCAGCACGATGGGCAATTCGAACATGCGCTTGAAGGAGACCTCGCCCTCGGCCGCCAGCGGATGGCCCGGCGGCACGAACAGCATCAGGTCCTCGACCATCATCTCGGTCCAGGCCACATGCTCGAACGCCTTGTGGTCGTAGAGCAGCGCCACGTCGAGCCGGCCGAGCTGGAGGAATTCGTCCAGATAGCCGGTCATCGCCTCCACCACGTGCAGCGTGATGTTGGGCTGGTGCTCGGCCAGGGCGTTGATGAGCGGAATGGAGAGGCCCCGGCAGGCGGAAGTGGGCAGGCCCACGGAGACGCGGCCGGACGGGTTCGCCGATTGCGAGCGCACCACGTCCTTCACCCGGTCCACCTCCTGGAGGATGCGGCGGGCATGGTCATAGAGCTGCTGGCCGATTTCCGTAGGGGTCACGCCGCGTGCGTGGCGCAGCAGCAGGTCGACGCCCAGTTCATCCTCCAGGTTTTTCATCTGCTGGCTCAAGGAGGGCTGGGCGACCCGCAGGATTTCCGCGGCGCGCGAGAAATTCCCGCTTTCCGCAATCTGGACGAAGTATTTGAGCTGGCGAAGATCCATGGACCACCTTTGCAGGCCCTGAATTCTCACGAGAGGATTCGATTTGTCAAACGACTTCCCTCGCGCCAAGCTGCTTAAACTATGGGCAGCATTTCTTAAAAACATGTTGTTTTTCAAATTGTTATGTCATCATACATAGCATCGCTTCTGCCTATAAATTGCGTTCATAGGCACATCCTATATCGCCGATTGGAAAATCATCTTTGTCCGCGGCCCGGACTTGTCGGTAGCTTTATTGTGCAGATGGGAACACGGGCGAAATGCCCACACATCCTGTAGACAACAGGAGAATAAATACATGCCTTCACAAACCAATTTACGTGGCCAGATCCTGGCCGCGACGGTGATGCTCGGCCTCTCGTCCACGCTGGCGATGGCGCAGCAGCAGCCTTGCATCGGCAATTCCGCCGCCACCACCGGCCCCGCCGCGTTCGGCGGCGCCGCCATCAAGATGGGCGCCGAAATCGCCATCGACGAGATCAACGCCAAGGGCGGCGTGCTCGGCAAGAAGCTCAGCTTCGTGCAATATGACGATGCTGGCGCCCCGCCGCGCGGCGTCGACAACACCCGCCGCATCGCGCTCGCCGACAAGTGCGTGGCCATCCTCGGCGGCTATCATTCCACCGTCGCGGTCGCCCAGGCCGAGCCGGTGAACGAGATCGGCATTCCCTATGTGGGCGTGCTCGCCGCCAATACGAAGGCGATCGAGAACGGCGCCAATCCCAACTACATGTTCCGCGTCTCGGCGAAGGACAAATGGGTGGCGCGCTTCCTCGTCGAGCAGGCGCTGAAAGCCTCCAAGACCGGCAAGATCGCGTTCTTCTACGAGAACACCGGCTGGGGCAACGGCGCCCTGCCGGACGTGAAGGACGCCATGGCCAAGGCCGGCAAGGAGCTGGTGGCCGCCGAAACCTTCAACTGGAACGACCAGGACATGAGCCCGCAGGTGATCCGCGCCCGCGACGCCGGGGCCGACGTGGTGCTGTTCTGGGCGCTGGACCGCGAGGGCAACCAGATCCTGCGCTCCATGGACAAGGTCGGCTACAAGCCCACCGTCATCGGCGCCTGGGGCATCGCCGGCAATCTCGGCGAGCTGGCCGGCCCGCTGGCCGACGGCGTGGAAGTGATCCAGACCTATACCTTCATGGGCGACATGGACCCCAAGAAGAAGGCGCTGTGGGACAAGATCCAGGCCAAATACGGCCTGAAGCAGCCCTCCGACGTGAAGATGCCGTCGGGCGTCGCCAATGCCTATGACGCGGTCTACATCATCGCCGCCGCCATCGAGAAGGCCGGCGCCTTCGACTGGAAGAAGGTGCATGACGCGCTCTACACGGTGAACATGGACGGGCTGGTGGCGGAATATAAGCCCGCCTTCGACGCCAAGGACCCGGAGCGCCAGGACGCCATCCTGCCCAAATACTACAAGCTGACGGTGTGGGTGGACGGCAAGCTGCTGCCCATCGAGCAGACCAAGTACGGCAAGACCAACTGAGGTCTGGCCCTCCGGCTTTCCCCTCCCGAACCCTCCCCCGTAAGCGGGAGAGGGGATGTGTCCCGCGGCTTCAGTTCGGCACGACATTGAAGCCAGGCGCGCCCTGCTCCCTCCCCCCTTGAGGGGGAGGGGTGGGGAGGGGGGTACGGCACCGGCAGGATCACGGCTTCAGGTTCCCAGCGGAACCTCCCCCCACCCTGCCCTCCCCCTCAAGGGGGGAGGGTGAAACGGGCACCGCGGCACGATGACCACCTTCATTCAATACACCCTCTCCGGCCTCGCCATCGGCGGCATCTATGCGCTCGTGGCGCTCGGCTTCCACATCATGTGGACCGCCGCCAAGGCGGTGAACTTCGCCCATGGCGACACGCTGATGATCGGCGCGGTGCTGGCCGTGCTGGGGGTGGACGCGGGCCTGCCGCTCTGGCTCGCCTGCGGGCTCGGCGTGATCGCAGGGGCCGTGTTCGGCGTGCTGCTGGAACGCTTCGCGGTGCGCCCGTTCACCGGCGGCACCACTTCCATCGGCTGGATGCTCACCACCATCGCCGTCGGCATCATGATCGAGAGCCTCGCCACCATGCAGTTCGGCGGCTTCTCCCGTCCCCTGCCCTCGCCCGGCGTGGAGAAGGCGGTGCACATTCTCGGCGCCGGCATCTATCCGCAGGAATTGCTGATCCCCCTGGTCGCGGTCCTCGCCATGGTGGGGCTGAAATTCATGCAGAAGCACACGCTCGTCGGCCGCGCCATGCAGGCGGTGGCCCATGACAAGCGCGCCGCCGCCCTCATGGGCATCAATGTCAACCGCATCGTCGCCTTCTCCTTCGGGCTCGCGGCCTTGTTCGGCGCGGCCGCCGGCATCCTGGTGGCGCCGGTGATCCAGGTGTCCGCCACCATGGGCACGCTGCTGGGGCTGAAGGGTTTCGCGGTCGCCATCATCGGCGGCATCACCTCCGCGCCCGGCGTGGTGATCGCCGGCCTGCTGTTCGGCGTGATGGAGAAATTCGTCGAGGGCTACATCTCCACCGCCGCCCGGGAGATCATCGGCTTTTCCTCCATGATCCTGGTGCTGCTGGTGTTTCCGCAGGGCCTGTTCGGCAAAAGGGAGGTGCTCAAGGTATGAGACACCTCACCGCGCTCGGCTTCCTCGTCTTCGCCGCGATCCTCGTCGCGGTGCCGCTCACCGCCGGCAACGAATACGAGCTGCGCCTGTTCATGCTGTTCCTGATCTATGGCGTGATCGCCGTGGGCCTGAACGTGCTGGTGGGCCTCACCGGCCTCGTCTCGCTCGGCCAGGCGGGCCTGTTCGCGCTCGGCTCCTATACCGGCGCGATCCTCGCCGTGCGGCTCGGCTTCGACATGCTGAGCGCCAGCATCGGCGCGGCGATCGTCTCCGGGTTGTTCGGCGTGCTGCTGGCCTATCCCACGGTGCGGGTGCGCGGCGTCTATCTCGCCGTCGTCACCATCGCCTTCGGCATCATCGTGGAGAATGTCGCCATCGAATGGCAGTCGCTCACCGGCGGCACCACGGGCCTCTCCTCCATCCCGCGCCCCAACATCTTCGGCTATCGCATCTCCGGCTTCGCCTTCTACGGCGTGCTCGCGGTGACGCTGTTCCTGGCGACGCTCGCCACCCACAATCTCAAGCGCTCCCGCTACGGCCGGGCGATGCTCGCGGTATCCCAGAGCGAGACGGCGGCGCGGGCGCTCGGCATCAACGCCACCGCCATGCGCACCCTCGCCTTCGTGGTGGCGTCGGTCACGGCGGGGATCGCCGGCAGCTTCTACGCCTTCCTCAATTCCTACATCTCGCCCGACATCTTCACATTCTCGGACAGTGTGCGCTTTCTGCTGATGGTGATCCTGGGCGGGGCGGCCTCCACCTTCGGGCCGGTGATCGGCGCCTATATCCTCACCTATCTCCCGGAATTCCTGCAGCAATTCCAGCTCTGGCAGAAGTTCGCCTATGGCGCGCTGCTGCTGGTCGTGATGTTCGCTTTGCCGCGCGGCATCGTCGGCACGGCGTGGATGCTGGTCACCCGCCTCAAGCCGCAGAAGCGCGCGGCCGATCCCGCCGAGGGCATTCCGGCGGAGGAGAGCCTGCGCCACGACGTGCGCGCCGGCGAGGCGGAGCTGGTGGCGCGCGACCTCACGGTGCGCTTCGGCGGCCTGACCGCCCTCTCCAAGGCCTCGCTGCGGGTGAAGCCCGGCGAGGTGCATGCCCTGATCGGACCGAACGGGGCCGGCAAGTCCACCTTCGTCAACACCATCTCCGGCTTCTATAAGCCGACGGAAGGCGAGTTCGAGCTGGACGGCATCCAGCTCACCGGCAAGCGCTCCCATGAGATCGCCCGCATCGGCCTGGCCCGCACGTTCCAGAACACCGAATTGTTCGGCGAGCTGACGGTGCTGGACAACGTGCTGGTGGGCTATCAGCAGCGCCTGACCTACGGCATCGCCGACGCGCTGCTGCGCACCCCGCGCCTGCGCCGCGAGGAAAGCGAGAGCCGCCGCGCCGCCATCGGCCTGCTCACCTTCGTCGGGCTCGATGCCTATGCCAACGAGCAGGCGCGCTTCCTGCCCTTCGGCCTGCAACGGCGGCTGGAGATCGCCCGCGCGCTGGCGGCGAAACCCCGCCTGCTGCTGCTGGACGAGCCGGCCGCCGGCCTCACCACCCAGGAGATCGACGCGCTGGAGGAGATGATCCGCGCCATCGCCGCGCTCGGCATCTCGGTGCTGCTCATCGAGCATCATGTGGAACTGATCATGGCGGTGGCCGACACCGTGACCGTGCTCGACTACGGCCAGGTGATCGCCAGCGACACCCCCGCCATCGTGCAGGAAGACCCGCGCGTGATCGAGGCCTATTTCGGCGCCTCCCTCGAGGCGGGCACGGCGGAGGAGGTGGCATGAGCGACACCGACATTCTCCTCGACATCCGCAGCCTGGAACTGCGCTACGGCGCGGCGGTGGCGGTGCGCGACGTCTCGCTGAGCGTGAAGCGCGGGCAATTGGTGGCCGTGATCGGCAATAACGGCGCCGGCAAATCCTCCATGGTGCGCGGCGCCACCGGCCTGGTGCGCCCCTCCGGCGGGCAGGTGCTGTTCAAGGGCGAGGACACCACCCGCCTCTCCGCCGACCGGAAGGTGGCGCGCGGCCTCGTGATGGTGCCGGAAGGCCGCCTGCTGTTTCCCGACCAGAGCGTGGAGGACAATCTCATCCTCGGCGCCTATGCCCACGGCGGGCTGAAATCCGAGCGCTCGAAGGCGACGCTGGAGAAGGTGCTCGCCCTGTTCCCGCGCCTCAAGGAGCGGCTGCCCCAGCAGGCCGGCTCCATGTCCGGCGGCGAGCAGCAGATGCTGGCCATCGCGCGCGGCCTGATGGCGGAACCCGAGCTGCTCATCATCGATGAACTCTCGCTCGGCCTCGCGCCCAAGATCGTCGACCAGCTCATGCGGGTCCTCGCCGACCTCAACGCGGCCGGCCTCACCATTCTGCTTGTCGAACAGCTTGCCGGCTACGCGCTCGCCATCGCCGACCACGCCTATGTGATCGCGAACGGGCGGGTGGCGCGCCATGGGCCGAGCGCCGATCTCGCGCGCGACCCGGAGGTGATGGAGGCCTTCCTCGGCAAGAAGAAGAAACCGGCGGCCTGAGCCGGCGCGCCGCACTTTGCTTTCCCCCGAAGACCAAGCCCGTCAAGGAGCGATTATGTCCAAGATCATCGACCTCTCCCTCCTCATCGAGGACAATATGCCGGCCCACAAGCTGTTCCAGCGGCCGGTCATCACCACCCACATGAGCCATGAGGGATCGAAGGCGCTCAATCTCGGCGTGCCGGGCGACGCCATGACCTTCCAGACCAATTTCATCGCCATGCTCGACCATGTGGGCACCCATGTGGACGCCTATCGCCATGTGAATCCGGACGGCGCGCCGATCGACGAAATGCCGCTCGAACAGTTCATGGGCAAGGCGGTGTGCTTCGACCTGCGCCATATTCCCGACCTCGGCGAGATCACCGTCGCCGACATGGAAGAGGCGGAGAAGACGGCCGGCGTGAAGGTGGACGGCCATATCGTGCTGCTGTGCACCGGCTTCCACGCGCGCAATTATCCGAGCCTGGATTCGGTCTGGAAAAACCCGCTGCTCACTGCCGAGGCCACGAAGTGGCTCTATGATCGCGGCTCGAAGATGCACGGCGTGGAGGGTCCTTCCACCGACAAGCCCACGGACAATATCTTCGCCCAGCACCGCCTGTGCCGCGACCTCGGGGTGAGCCATTGGGAATGGCTGGTGAACCTGGAGCAATTGGTGGGCAAGGGCGAGTTCCAGTTCTTCGGCGCGCCGCTGAAGTTCAAGGGCGGCTCCGGCTCCCCGGTGCGCGCGTTCGCCGTGCTGAACTGAACGGTTTGCGCCTCAAGCCCTGACGAGGCGCAAAAAGGTGCCGGACGGCAGACTGCCACGCCGCCCGGCACCTTTCATCACCACCTGACGGCGCGCCCCCTCTCCCGCGTGCGGGGGAGGGTTGGGGAGGGGGCAAATGCCATCTCCCCATTTCCCGCACCTTCCGGCCTGCGGCAGCCCCCCTCCCTGCCCCTCCCCCGCAAGCGGGAGAGGGAATCTTCGTTCGCCTCCGGAGAGCCCCATGTCCGCTGCATTCGACACCATGAGCGCGCTGGAGCTGCGCCGGCGCATCCGCACCCGCGAAATCTCTCCCGTGGAGCTGACGCGGCGCGCGCTCGACAAGGCACAGGCGACGCAAGGCACGCTGAACGCCTTCTTCCTGCTGATGGAGGACGAGGCCATGGCCGCCGCCCGTATCGCCGAGGATGCGGTGATGAAGGGCGCACCACTGGGCGTGCTGCACGGCCTGCCGTTCTCCGCCAAGGACCTCATGGCTGTGAAGGGTCAGCGCTATGCCTCCGGCTCGCGCGCCATGGCGGACAATGTCGCGAGCGTGGATGCGCCCGCCGTGGAGCGCGCCAAGGCGGCCGGCGGCATCCTCATCGGCAAGACCACCACCAGCGAATTCGGCTGCAAGCCGGTGGGCGACAGCCCGCTGACCGGCATCACGCGCCACCCCTGGAACCTCGACAAGACGCCGGGCGGCTCCAGCGCCGGCGCGGCGTCTTCGGTGGCGGCGGGCATCACGCCGTTCGCCCTCGGCACGGACGGCGGCGGCTCGGTGCGCATTCCCTGCGCCTTCACCGGGCTTGCCGGCATCAAGGGGCATTTCGGCCGGGTGCCCGTGTGGCCCACCTCCGCCACCCCGACCCTCGCCCATGTGGGGCCCATCGCCCGCTCCATGGAAGATGCGGCGCTGCTGTTCTCCGCCATCGCCGGGCCCGACCGGCGCGATCCGTTCGGCGTCGCCGGCCCGGTGCCGGATGTGATGGGCGCGACAAAGGCTTCGGTGGCCGGCATGCGCGTCGCCTATAGCCCGACCCTCGGCTATGCCCGGCCCGACCCCGAGGTGGTGGCGATCACCGATCGCGCGGCGAAGACCTTCGAAAGCTTGGGCTGCGAGGTCGATCTGGTCGAGAGCGTCTTCGACACCGATCCGGCGGACCTCTGGACCGCGGAATTCTATGCCGGGGTGGGCATCCGCCTGCGGTCCTTCATGGAAAACCAGCGCGATCTGCTGGACCCGGCGGTGGCGGAGGTGCTCGCCCCCGCGCTCGCCCAGGAGATGCGCAGCTATTACACCAGCGTGTTCGAGCGCTATGCCTTGCGCGAGAAGCTGCGCGCCTTCTTCGAGCGCTACGACATCCTGATCTCGCCGGTTCTGCCCGTCACCTCTCTCGACGCGGGAAAGAACATTCCCGACAGCCTGCCGGACCGCAATCTCGTGTCCTGGGTGTTCTATACCTATCCCTTCAACCTCACCGGCCAGCCCGCTGGCGCGGTGTGCGCGGGGATCGCGGGCGACGGCATGCCGGTGGGCCTCCAGATCGTCGCGCGGGCCTATTGCGAAGACGATGTGGTGCGCGCCGCCTGCGCCTATGCCCGCACCCAGCCGGCCGGCTACAACGTGCGGGCCTTCGACGCCTGAGCCCCCGCCGGGGCCAGGCGGCCGCCGGTCGCGCCCGCGTTGCGCGGGCCGCTTTCGTGTACGTCCTACTGGTCCGGCGGAAGCTTCGGCATGGATGATCCTGCGGTTTTTGCTTTGCGATAACCTGCCGTTAGGTCATATATGCAGTGCACACCTGACGTTTGACACTGTCATCTACCGTCCATAACGTTCCTGCATAATAATGTAATTAAGAATTACATAAAATTCAGGGATGACGCCATGGACAAGACCCGCCGATCTTTCCTCACCTCGATGGCTGCTGCGGCCGCCACCACCCCGCTGATCCTCTCCGCCAACGCCCAGACGGCGGCCAGCCCGCCGGCGGCCACGGCCGCCACGCCCGTGCCCGCGCAGGGTGCGGACAGCGCCTTGAAGCTGCTGAGCTTCAGGCTCCAGAACGGCGCGCCCGGGCGGGTCGGCGTTGCGCTCGCGGATGGAACCGTGGTGGATCTGGTGGCGGAGGCGGCGCGGACGGGCAAGACGTTATCCTTCGACCCGAGCGACATGGTCTCGCTGATCGCCGCCGGCGATGCGGGTCTCGCGCAAGTGCGCGCTCTGGTGCAGGGCGCCGCCGCCGGCCGGCCGAAGCTGACGGAAATCCTCTATCTCGCGCCCATCCCGGACCCGAAGCGCAATGTGTACGCGGTCGGCTGGAATTATCTCGAGCATTTCGCCGAAGGCCAGGCGGCGCGCAACACGGACGTCAAATATCCCGAGCACCCGGTGTTCTTCACCAAGGGCACCCATTGCATCAACGGCCCCTACGATTCCATCCCGTTCGACCCCAAGGTCTCCACCATGATCGACTGGGAAGGCGAGCTGGCGGTGATCATCGGCAAGCACGGCCGCAATATTCCCGAGGCCGAAGCCATGGATTACGTGTTCGGCTATTCGGTCATCAACGACACCACCGCTCGCGACGTGCAGAACGCGCGCCACGGCGGGCAATGGTTCAAGGGCAAGAGCCTGGACGGGCACGGCCCCATGGGCCCCTGGATCGTCACCAAGGGCGCGTTCGACCAGAACGACCTGCACCTCGTCACACGGGTGAACGGGGTGGTGAAGCAGGACGCCAATACGAGCCAGATGTATTTCAAGGTGCCGCGCATCATCGCCGAACTCTCGCTCGGCCTCACGCTGGAGCCCGGCGACATCATCGCCAGCGGCACGCCTCCGGGCGTCGGCTTTGCGCGCAAGCCCCAGGAATTCATGAAGCCGGGCGACGTCATGGAGACCGAGATTACCGGCATCGGCTTGATCCGCAACGAGATCAAGGCGGTGGGCTGACGCGGGCCTGAAGGCGCCCCTCTCCCCACGGAGGAGGGGCGCCGCCTCAGTGCGCGGCCGACGCTTCCTCTTCCCAGCGGACGGAAATCTCGATCAGATTGGCATCGGGATCGCGGATATAGACCGAGCGCAGCGGCATGGTCGCGCCGGTGCGGCGCACCGGGCCGGCGGCGATCGGCACCTCGCAGGCCTTCAGATGGGCGATCACGGCATCCAGCGGCACCGCCGACAGCAGGCACAGATCCACCGAGCCGGGCGTCGGATGGGCGGCGACCGCGACGATATCCTGCTTCGACCGCCCGTCCTGAAGATTGAATTTCTGCGTGCCGAACGCGAGCGCCACGCGATTTTCGCCGAACACCTCTTTGCGCATGCCGAGAACGCGGGTGTAGAAATCCACGGTGCGGTCGATGTCCGCCACCGTCAGCACGATGTGGTCGATGGATGCGATCTGCACGCCTGGTCTCCGGCCGGTCTGTTCGGGCGGCCGGAGCGTAGAACAAGCCGGCGCGGGCCGAAAGGGCGCCCCTCAGCGCCGGCTTCTGGGCGCACGCCCGCTGATGGAGCGCACGAGGCCGGTCTTCACGCTCGCCACATGCTCGCGCATCAGCATTTCCGCGCGATAAGCATCGCGCAGCAGGATGGCGTCATAGATGCGGTGGTGATCCTCGTGCCGGCGGCGCACTTCGAGATATTCGAACGAAACCACGTTGCGGTGGGAGGATTGGGGCACGCTCTGGCACATGCGGATCATGTCGCCCAGCATGCGGCAGCGCGAGGCGGTGTGGATGGTGTCGTGGAAGGCGAAATTGACCGCGCCATAGCCGATCCGGTCGGATTCCTCCAATTCCTCCTTGGCGAGAATGGCGTCGCCATCGGCCAGCGCGCCCTCGATCACCGCCCGCTCCGCGTCGCTGAGGCCGCGCTCGGCGGCGAGCCGCGCCGCGAGCGATTCCAGCATGGTGCGGATCTCATAGGCATCGACGATCTCGGAGGTGAGGAAGCGCCGCACCGAATAGCCGCGGTTCGGCGCATATTCCAGCAACCCCTCGCTGGCGAGCGATTGAAGCGCCGAGCGCACCGGCGTGCGCGAAACCCCGAGCCGCTCGCTGAGGCGCACCTCGTGGAGCCGCGCGCCGGGCTCGAAATCCCCCGAGAGGATGGAGGCGCGGATCCGGTCGGCCACGGAGAGCGAGCGGGTCGGCGCGCGTTCCCCATCTCCCCCATCGACGGAGAGGTCCGGGGCGGTTTCGCCGAGCGCGTCGGAAACGGTCGCTGACATGCCGGGTGGTCGCTCCTTTTGATCAGCCATAGCCGCCATACCCGAACCCACGCGAGGATACAATCCAACCCGCGCCGAAGCTCGCCTGCGACGCGGGAGGTGCCCCAGCTAGAACCCGGAAATGAAAGGCTTCAAGCTTATATTGCGGGCAGAAGCGGGTGAATTTTTAAGCAGAAATTGTATACATTAATTATTGACGACCCATGGATTGTACGCAATTTTTGACGCCTCAGATCGTGCCAGGAAGGATTTCCGGCCCATGTCCGCCCCCCTCGTTCCCGCCGGATCGGCCGCACCCCAGGGCTGCGCATTGCCCGTGCCGCCGCGCGACGGAGACGCCGCATGAGGGTCCGCTCCAGCGTGCCGCGCACCAAGGCGACGATCCTCGCGGGCCGTCCGGTGCTGGCGGTCAATCCCGGCGGCGTGTCGCTCCCGGCGGTCGAGGCGCTCGCGGCCTGCGGCGCCGACTGCCTGTTCATCGATTGCGAGCGCACGGCGGTGTCGATCGAAAGCGTTCCCATGCTCGCCCGCGCCGCCCAGGCCTGCGGCATGAGCGCGGTGGTGCGGTCGCCCTCGAAGGACCCCGCCATCCTGACCCGCTATTTCGACTGCGGCATCGACGGGCTGGTCCTGCCGCAGGTAGAAAGCGCGGAGACCTGCGCGATGCTCCACGCCACGGCCCGGGCCGCGACGCGGGGACGGGAAGCCGATCTGCTGCTGATCGCCCAGATCGAGAGCGCCGAGGGCCACGCCCGCCTGGATGCCATCGCCGCCGCCCCGGGCATCGATGTGATCCTGGTGGGTCCCAACGACCTTGCCCATTCCATGGGGTTCCTCGGCGATACCAGCCGTCCCGAGCTAACCGCAGCGGTGGACGACATCGCCGCCGCCGGCCGCGCCTTCGGCCTGCCGGTGAGCGAGCAGACCACCGCCCACTGGGTCGGGCGCGGCGCCACGTTCCTTTATGCCACGCTGGCGTCGCTGCTGCGGCCCGGCGTGGCCGCCATCCGGCAGGCGGCACTCGGATGAGACCCGCGCCTTTTTCCCGCATCGCTGAATTTCGCGGAGAGTTTGAATGACCCTGCAGCCGCGCGAGCGCGCGCCCTATTCCGCCATTGTCGACCGCCCGCCGCTCAAGCTGCCCGGCACGGCGCGCGTGGTCCTGTGGACCATCGTGAATTTCGAAGTGTGGGACATCGCCCGCCCCATGGCGCGGCAGGTTCTCCCCGCCCCCACCGGACAAGTCCTGCTGCCCGACGTGCCGAACTGGAGCTGGCACGAATACGGCATGCGGGTCGGCGCTTGGCGCTTCTTCAAGCTGTACGAGAAGCTCGGCATCCGCCCCACGCTCTCCATCAATGCGCGCGTCACCGAGGATTATGAGCGCGTGGCCGCCCAGGCGCGCGATGCCGGCTGGGAATTCATGGGCCATGCCTATGACCAGGGGCCGATCCACAAGCAGGAGGATCAGCGCGGCATGATCTTCCGCTCCATGGACATCCTGGAAAAATTCACCGGCAAGCGCCCCAAGGGCTGGCTCGGACCGGGCCTGACGCAGACCCTGGAGACCCCGGAAAACCTCGCAGAAGCCGGCGTCAAATATATCGGCGACTGGGTGTGGGACGACGAGCCCTGCGACATCACCACCGCCAAGGGCCCGCTGGTGACGCTGCCCTATACGGTGGAGCACAACGACATCCCCATGATGGCGGTGGCCCATCATGAATCGCCCTATTGGGTGCAGCGCTTCAAGGACAGCATCGACCGCCTGCATGAAGAGGGCGCCGACCGCGCCAAGGTGCTGGCGGTGGCGATCCACCCCTATATTTCCGGCCAGCCGCACCGCATCAAGTATCTGGAACAGATCTACGACTATGCCGCGAGCCTCGGCGACGTGCTGTTCTGGAACGGGGAAGAGATCCTCGACTGGTACCAGAAGACCAAGACAAAGGCGTGAGCGCATCCATGAGCACCGCCTTCGCCGTTCCCGTCCCCGAGATCGTCGCGCTGCCCGTGGTGGGTCGCGCGGCGCGCTTCCCGGTGCGCCGCATCTATTGCGTCGGCCGCAATTATCTCGCCCATATCCGCGAGATGAAGGAAGCGGAAGACGAGCGCGACCCGCCGTTCTTCTTCCAGAAGCCGCGCGACGCCATCGTCGCGGACGGCGCGACCATCCCCTATCCGGCGGATACCAGCGATTTCCAATATGAGATCGAGCTGGTGGTCGCCATCGGCGCCAGCGCCCGCAACATCGCCGTCGAACGGGCGCAGGACGCCATCTTCGGCTACGGCATCGGCATCGACCTGACCCGCCGCGACCGCCAGCGCGAGTGCCGCGACAAGCGCCTGCCCTGGGAAGCAGGCAAGGCGTTCGATCTTTCCGCCCCCTGCGGGCCGCTCTATCCCATAGGCACGGGCGGCGATCCCGCGCGCGGCGCCATCACGCTCAGCGTCAACGGGGTCGAGCACCAGCGTGGCGACCTCGCGCAGATGATCTGGAACGTGCCGGAAATCGTCGCCAATCTCTCGCGGGCCTATCGCCTGGAGCCCGGCGACCTCATCATGACCGGCACCCCGGCCGGGGTCGGCGCCGTGCAACCCGGCGATCGCATCCTCGGCGCCATCGCCGGGTTCGGCACGCTGACGCTGACCATCGGCGAACCGGAGGCCTGAAGCATGCTGCCCACCGAACGCCTCGCCTTTTCCCCCATCTCCCGCCGGCCCAAGCTGACGCTGCCCGGCGGCGCCCGCATGGCGGTGTGGGTGATCGTCAATATCGAGGAATGGAACCCGCGCGAGACCATGCCGCGCACCGTCCTCACCCCGCCGGCCGGCGGCTCACCCACGCCCGACATTCCGAACTGGGCCTGGCACGAATACGGCAATCGCGTCGGCTTCTGGCGCATGCTGGAAGTCTTCGACGAGTTCGCCCTGCCGGCGGTACTGGCGATCAACGGCTCCGCCATCTCCAGCTACGCGCCGATCGCGGAAGCCGCGCTGGAGCGCGAATGGGAATTCATGGGCCACGGCTTCTCGCAGAAGAACATGCAGAAGGTGCCGGACGAGCGCGAGGACATCGCCAAGACCACCCAGGCGATTGAAGCCTTCACCGGCAAGCGCCCGCGCGGCTGGCTGGGGCCGGGCCTGACCGAGACCTGGGAAACCCCCGACATCCTAATCGAGCAGGGCTATGATTATGTCTGCGACTGGGTGCTGGACGACCAGCCGGTGGTGCTGAAGACCCGCACCACGCCCATCGTCAATATTCCCTACACCCAGGAATGCAACGACGTGGCGATGATGCTGATCCAGCATCACAAGGCGAGCGAATATTACGACCGCGCCATCGACCAGTTCGAGCAGATCCACCACGACAGCCGCGACAGCGCGCGCATCATGGCCCTGGTGGTGCATCCCTACATCATGGGCGCGCCGCACCGGCTGAAGCATTTCCGCAAGATCTTCGAGACCATGAAGGCGAAGGACGACGTCGCCTTCATGACCGGGGAACAGATCTACGACTGGTATCTCGGCCAGCGCCCGGACGCCCTCAGCACGGCGGTTGCGGGATGAGCGGCCTCAACGCCTTCCAGCTGCTCAACGGGCTCACCTTCGCGGCGCTGCTGTTCATCGTGGCCTCGGGCTTCACGCTGATCTTCGGCCTGCTGCGGATCGTGAACCTCGCCCATGGGGCGCTGTATCTGCTGGGCGGCTATGCGGGCTATGCGGCGGCGAGCGCCACCGGCAACTTCTTCCTCGGCATCCTCGCCGCCATGGCCGCCGTGGCGGTGACCGGGCTGGTGCTCGACCAGGGCCTGCTGCGCTTCGTGCGTGGCTACGAGCTGCGCCAGGTGCTGCTGACGCTGGGCGTCGCCTTCATCCTGAACGACATGACGCTGGTGATCTTCGGCGGCGATACCTACACGGTGCCGGCGCCGGACTTCCTGCGCGGGGCGGTGCGCTTCGCCGGCCTGTTCTATCCCAAGTATCGCCTGTTCGTGCTGGCGCTGGGCCTCCTCATCTTCCTCGCGCTCTGGCTGCTGCTCAACAAGACGCGGCTCGGCGCGCTCATCCGGGCCGGGGTGGACGATCCTGAGACGATCGAGGCGATGGGCATCAACATCCGCCGCATCTTCCTTCTGACCTTCATGCTGGGCGCGGCGCTGGCCGGGCTCGGCGGAGCGGTGGGCGGCGCCTTCCTCACGCTCTATCCGAGCGCGGATGCGGAGATCCTCGTGTTCTCGCTCGCGGTGGTGATCATCGGCGGGCGCGGCAGCCTCGTCGGCGCGGCGGTGGGGGCGCTGATCGTCGGCCTGCTGAATACGGTGGGCCAGGTGATGTTCCCGGAATTCGCCTATTTCGTCATCTTCGGGCCCATGGCGGCGATCCTCGCCTTCCGCCCGCTGGGCCTGTTCGGAAAGGCGGCGTGATGGCGTCCCCGGCTCCCAACCCCGCCCCCATTTCCCCTGCGACGCCGGCCCGCGAGGCCGGCCTGTCGCGCCTCGCCATGGGCGCCATCGCCCTCGGCGCGCTCGCGTTCGCGCTGCTGCCGCTGCTCCTGCCCACCTATCAGGTGAGCATCCTGACCGAGGTGTTGATCTTCGCGGTGCTGGCCATGGCGGTGGATATTCTCGCCGGCTACACCGGCCGCACGCCGCTCTGCCATGGCGCCATCTTCGGCTTCTCCACCTATGTGGCGGTCTATTGGACCGCGCAGATGGGCGGCTCGCCCTATGTGGGCGCGGTGGTGGGAATCCTCGCGGCGACCGGCGTCGCGGCGATTTTCGCGCTTCTGGCGATCCGCACCTCCGGGGTCTATTTCCTGCTGCTCACCCTCGCCCTCGGCATGATCGTGTGGGGCGTGTGCCTGCGCTGGACCAGCGTCACGGGCGGGGAAAACGGCCTGCGCGGCGCGGTGCGCCCGGCCGCCCTCGCCGATGGTTTCTCTTTCTATTACGCGGTGTTCGCGGCGGTGGCCGTGGTCGCCTTCGTGATGTGGCGGTTCGTGCGCTCGCCCTTCGGGCTGACATTGCGCGGTATCCGCGACAGCGAGAGCCGCATGCGTTCGCTCGGCTACAACGTGCCGGCGCACCTGTTCCTGGCCTTCACCCTCTCCGGCTTCTTCGCCGGGATCGCCGGGGCGCTCTATGCCATGTTCAACGATTTCGTCAGCCCCTCGACGGTGGGCCTCTCCCAATCGGTGGAAGGGCTGCTGATGGCCATCACCGGCGGGGTGGGCACGCTGTTCGGCGCGTTCATCGGATCTTTCGCCATCATCGGGCTGGAAAATCTCGTCAGCCTCTACACCGAGCGCTGGCAGAGCGTGCTCGGCGCGATGTTCGTGCTGATCATGATCTTCGCCCCCGAAGGCATTCTCGGGCGCATTCGCAGCTTTGTGGCGCAACGACGCCGCTGAAGACGACAATAAACAAATCCAGACAGGAGCGGGACAGATGGATCGCAGGACGTTTCTGAAATCAAGCGCCGCGCTGGCCGCCATCGGCCCCGTGGCGATGCCTTACGTCGCCCGCGCGCAGGCCAGCGGGCCGATCAGGATCGGCGTCATGGCGCCGCTCACCGGGGTGGTCGCCGCCGGCGGCCGCGAGATGGTGGACGGCTTCAACATGTATTGGGAAGAGCGCGGCTTCCAGTCCGGCGGCCGCAAGGTGGAGATCGTCGTGGAAGACGACGCCTCCAACCCCGATACCGCGCTCCAGAAGGCCCGCCGCCTGGTTGAACAGGCGAATGTGGACATGCTGTTCGGCAATCTGCTGGCCAACACCGGCCTTGCGGTGGCCAATTACGTGAAGGGCAACGGCACGCCCTATTTCATCCCGATCATCGCCGCCGACGATCTCACCCAGCGCAACCGCATCAAGAACGTGATCCGGGTCGCCGGCTATACCGCGAGCCAGTTCCCCCGTCCGCTCGCCGACTGGTGCCTCAAGCAGGGCTATCGCAAGGTCGCGACCATCAGCCAGGACTACACGTTCGGCCACGAGCAGTGCGGCGGCTTCTGCCAGACCTTCACCGAGGGCGGCGGCAAGGTGCTGGGCCAGTTCTGGCATCCGCTCAACACCTCGGACTTCAGCCCCTATCTCGGCCAATTGGCCAATCTCGGCGCCGACGTGATCTTCTGCATGGAGACCGGGGCCGATGCCGCGCGCCTGATGCAGCAATATGCGAGCTTCGGCCTGAAGGGCCAGATCCCGCTGGTGGGCGCCATGAACGTCACCGACCAGTCGGTGATCCGCACCATGGGCGACGAGGTCGAGGGCGTGGTCGTCGCCGCCCATTTCGCCGAGGGCTCGGACAATCCGCGCACCAAGGAATTCGTGGCGGCCTACGGCAAGAAATTCTCCAAGCTGCCCTCGCTCTACGGCTTCTCCATGTATTCCGGCGCCATGTGGATCGACGAGGCGCTGAAGCCGCTTAATGGCGCGACCGCCGACCGCGAGGCGTTCCTGGCTTCGGTGATGAAGACCGATCTCGTCAATTCGCCCCTCGGCACCACCGTGAAGCTCGATGCCTTCGGCAATCCGATCTACGACGTCTCCATCCGCAAGGTGGTCAAGAACGCGGACGGCAAATACTGGAACGTCCCGGTCGCGTCCTATGCGCAGGTGTCGCAATTCTGGAAATACGATCCGGAAACCTACATGAAGCAGCCGCCCTATTCGCGCGACTTCCAGGGCATCAAGAAAAGCTGAGATGCCGCGGCGGAGCCGCCTCCTCCCCCTTTGGAGGCTCCGCTTCGGCTGGCGAGAGGGGTGGGCTCTGCCCTGACGCCGACCCCTCTCGCTCCCCCCTCGCCGGCAGGTTGGCCGGCACAGAACCGAGGCGCCCCGCGTCGTGACCGATTTTCTGAAACTCGATTCCGTCACGGTCCAGTTCGGCGCGCTGCGCGCCGTGGATGACGTGTCGATCCGTGTCCGCGCGGGCGAGCGGCGCGCCATCATCGGCCCCAACGGCGCCGGCAAGACGACCCTGTTCAACGCGATCACAGGCGTCGTGCCGGCCACCTCCGGCCAGGTGATCTTCGCCGGCAAGGACGTGACCCGCGCCCCGGTGCACGCGCGCGCCCGGCGCGGCATGAGCCGCACCTTCCAGATCACCAATCTGTTTCCCAACCTCACGGTGGCGGAGAATATGCGGCTCGCGGTGCGGGGCCTCTCGCCGCGCAAGTTCTCCCTGTTCGGCAAGGATGCGCTGGATGCGGAGGAAACCCGCCGCGCCGGCGCGGCGCTGGAGATTTCCCGCCTGCACACGCGGCGCGACGCGGCGGTGAAGGAACTCTCCTATGGCGAGCAGCGCCAGCTGGAAATGGCCATGGCCCTGGTGGCCCAGCCCAAGCTGCTGCTGCTGGACGAGCCCGCCGCCGGCCTCTCTCCGGCCGAGCGCGTGATCGTCTCCGACATCATCCGCGCCCTGCCGCGCGAGCTGACCCTGGTGCTGATCGAGCACGACATGGACCTGATCCTCTCGCTGGTGGACTACGTGACCTGCCTCAACAACGGCAAGCTGCTGGTGGAGGCGCCGCCGTCTGAGATCCGCGGCAATAGCGACGTCCAGGACGTCTATCTCGGCAAGGCGCGCCACAATGCTTGAGGTCGCGGACATCCATTCCTATTACGGCGACGCCCATGTGCTGCACGGCGCCCGCCTGAATGTGGGCAAAAGCGAAGTGGTCGCCCTGCTCGGCCGCAACGGCATGGGCAAGACCACGCTCATCCGCTCCATCATGGGGCTCTCGCCTCCCAATGTGCGGCAGGGCGCGGTGCGCTGGAAGGGCAAGAGCCTGCTCGGCGTCGCGCCGCATCTCATCGCCCGCAGCGGCATCGCTTTGGTGCCCCAGGGGCGGCGGCTGTTTCCCTCGCTCACCGTCACCGAGCACCTCACCGTGCTCAAGCCCGCCAGCGCCACCCATGGCTGGACGGTGGCCAAGGCGTTCGAATTCTTCCCCCGCCTCGCCGAGCGCCGCCACAATCGCGGCAACCAGCTCTCGGGCGGCGAGCGGCAGATGCTCGCGGTCGCCCGCGCGCTGATGATCGACCCCGAGCTGATCCTGATGGACGAGCCCTCCGAGGGCCTCGCGCCGGTGATGGTTCAGCATCTCGAAGGCATCATCGGCGAATTGAAGCGCGCCGGGCTCTCCATCCTGCTGGTGGAGCAGAACCTCTACAGCGCCCTGGCGGTGGCCGACCGGGTCTACATCCTGGAAACCGGACGCGTGGTACATGAGGCGCCCGCCGCCGAGATCGCCCGCCAGCCCGAAACTCTCACCCGCTTCCTCGGCGTGCACTGAAAGGCCTCACCATGACCGAAGATGATTGGACGAGTCGCATGCGCGCGCTCAACGGCGTCACCCTCGATCCCGCGCAGGCGGCGGCGGCGCGCGACGTGGCGCTGGGAATCAACGCGACCATCGAAGCCGGCGCGCGCGAGCGGATCACCCTCGCCGATGCGCCCTGGAGCCTCGCGAGCTTTTTCGCCAGCTTCACCGCGCCGGCCCCCGAGACAAAGGCCAAGCCATGAGCGCCATGCACGAATGGGGCGTCGTCGCGACCGCCGACGCCATCGCCAAGGGCGAGGCTTCCGCCGAGCAGGTGGCCACCCTCGCCCTCGACCGGCTGGAGCGCCTGGGTCCGCGCTTCAACGCCATCATGCTCCTCACCCGCGACAGCGCGCTGGAAGCGGCGCGGGCGGTGGATCAGGCGCGGGCACGGGGCGAGACGCTCGGCCCGCTCGCCGGCGTGCCGCTCGCCCATAAGGATCTCTATTATCGCGCCGGGCGCGTGTGCACGGGCGGGTCGCTGATCCGCAAGGATTTCGTGCCGGACATCACCTCCACCGCTTTGGAGCGGCTGGACGCGGCCGGCGCGCTGGATCTCGGCACGCTGCACCTCGCCGAACTCGCGCTGTCGCCCACCGGCTTCAACGCCCAATATGGCCACGGTCTTAACCCCTGGAACACCGCCTATGGCCCGGGCGGCTCGTCCTCCGGCTCGGGCGCGGCGGTGGCGGCGCGGCTGGTGCCGGCGGCGCTCGGCTCGGATACGGCGGGCTCCATCCGCCATCCCGCCGGCATGTGCGGCATCACCGGCGTCAAGCCAACGCATGGCCTCGTGCCTTTGTATGGCGCCATGCCGCTCGCGCCCTCGCTGGACACGCTCGGGCCGCTCGCCACCAGCGCGCGGGACGCGGCGCGCCTGCTCTCCGTGATCGGCGGGCCGGATGCCCGCGACGCCTCCAGCGTGAACGCGCCTGTGCGCGATTACGAGGCTGCGCTGACGGGCGATCTCGCCGGCCGCACCATCGCGGTGCCGCGGGCCTATTATCGCGAAGCCGCGACGCCCGAGATCAACGCGCTGCTGGACGAGAGCCTGCGGGTGATGACGGACGCCGGCGCGCGCGTGATCGAAACCGCGGTGCCGGACATGGCGCTGGTCAATGCCCTCATCATGCTGGTGATGGCGGTGGAAGGCGCGAGCCTGCATCGCAAGGCGCTGGTGGAGCGGCCGCAGGACATCGGCGCCCAGGTGCGCGCGCGCCTGATGCCCGGCCTCTCCTACCCCGCGACCCGTTACGCCGAGGCGCTGATGATGCGCGCCACCATCGCCCGCGAATGGCTTGCCGCCGCCATGGGCGAGGCGGACATGGTGCATATCCCGACCTTCGCCATTCCCGTGCCGACGATCGCGGAGACCACCCAGGCGGATTTCGCCACCGTGCTCGGCAAGCTCACCCATTGCACGCGCGGCATCAATTATCTCGGCCTGCCGGCGGTGGCGGTGCCGTGCGGCTTCACGCAAAACGGCCTGCCCGCCTCGTTCCAGCTGGTCGGCCGCCCCTATGGCGAAGACCTGCTGCTGCGCGCGGCCGACGCCTATCAGCAAAGGACCGATTTTCACACGCGCATCCCGCCGGATTGCGGCGCGCTTCAGTGAAGTAGGGCCGACACCGGCGGCACGACCGCCGACACATGCGGCGGGGAAGCTTCCCCGCCGTCCGCGCCGGGAGACCGTCCCTCCAAACCGGAGGCGGCGCGCTTCGGCGCGTCTGCAAGTTGGCGAAATCTACTTTTTAATCAAGGACTTGCGTAAAATTTGGGCTTGACCAATACGGCGCCAGTCCGTCTGATGCGGACAAATATCTGATCCGATATATCGCTGAGGATGACATGTCCCGCGTCGAAATCCGCAATCTGCGAAAGACCTATTCCACCCCCGGCGGAAACCAGGTGGTGGCCCTCCAGGACTTCAGCCTGGACATTGCGACAGGGGAGTTCATCTGCCTGCTCGGCCCGTCCGGCTGCGGCAAGACCACCGCGCTGAACATTGTCGCCGGCCTGCTCAAACAGTCCGGCGGCGAGGTGCGGGTGGACGAGCGCAAGGTCACCGGCCCCGGGCCCGACCGCGCCTATGTGTTCCAGGACTATGCGCTGTTTCCCTGGCTGACGGTGGCCGAGAACGTCGCCTTCGGGCTGGAATCCCAGGGCTGGCAGAAGACGCCGCGGCTGGAGCGGGCGCGGGCGATCCTCGCTGTCATGGGGCTGGACAAATTCGCCGACGCCCATCCCAAGCAGCTTTCCGGCGGCATGCGCCAGCGCGTCTCCATCGCCCGCGCGCTCGCCGTCAATCCCAAGGTGCTGCTGATGGACGAGCCGTTCGCCGCGCTCGACGCCTTCACCCGCGCCCAGCTTCAGGACGAACTGCTCTCGATCTGGGAGGCGCTCAACAAGACGGTGCTGTTCGTCACCCACAATATCGACGAGGCGGTCCAGCTCGCCGACCGCATCGTCGTCATGACCTCGCGACCCGGCCGCATGAAGCTGGTGGTCGAGAACGACCTTCCCCGGCCGCGCGACGTGACCTCGCCGGCCTATCTGGAACGCGTCAATCAGGTGCGCGCCTCGCTCGGCGAGGAGATGGGCCTCGGCCATCACAAGACCTATCGCGGCCTCGCGGACATTCTCGGCGCCGGCGTGCCGGCTCCGGCGCAGGAAGGAGCAAGCCATGTCGCCAATTGATGCGACCCCCGCCGCCGTCACGGAACGTGGCACCCGGCCCCTGATCGACCGCCTGCGCGGCCCGCGCGCCACGCGCTTTGCCCATGCGGCCGTGGGATATCTGTTCCTGGTCGGCGTGATCCTGCTCTGGCACCTCGCGGCCACCAGCGGCATCTATCCGCGCCATCTCCTTCCGACCCCGGCGGAAGTGGCGCAGGCGGTGCGCGAAGCGTTCGACGACGGCGACCTGATCCACAATGTGACGCGCTCCCTGGAGCGCCAGGTGGTCGGCTATGTGGCCTCGGTGATCGTGGGCCTGCCGCTCGGCCTCGTGGTCGGCTGGTCCCGCTGGACGCAGAGCGCGTTGCAGACCACGATCCGCATCATCTATCCCATCCCCGGCGTCGCCTGGGTGCCGCTCGCCATCCTGTGGTTCGGCCTCGGCTTCAAGTCGATCATCTTCGCCATCTTCATCACCGCCGTGTTCCCGATCCTGGTGAACACCGCGGCGGGCGTCGCCGCCATCGACGAGCAATATATCCGCGTGGTGAAGGTGTTCGGCACCCGGCCGCTGCGCGCCTTCGTGCGGGTGGTGATCCCGGCCGCCATGCCGTTCATCCTCACCGGCCTGCGGCTCGGCTACGGCACCGGCTGGCGCGTGATCATCTCCGCCGAGATCCTCGCCGCCACCGACGGGCTCGGCTTCATGATCGACAATGCCCGCTGGCAGCTGCGCCCGGACCTCGTGATCGGCGGCATGCTCATCATCGGCATCGTGGGCCTGCTGGTGGAGACCGTGTTCTTCGACTGGCTCGAGCGCCGCACCATCGGCCGCTGGGGCATGCAGCGCACCGACTGACCCCTCCCTTCCAGAGCAGAACAGGAAAAGCCGACATGACAAGGCACGGATTTTCGTTCCGACCCGGGCGGTTGATCGCTGCCCTCTCGCTATGCGCCGCAACCCTGTTCGGCGTGGCGCAGGCGAGCGCCGAGCCCTATCGCCCGCGCATCTTCGCCGGCTATCCCGGCTGGGATCACCTGATGCCCTTCCTCGACGAGGAATTGGGCATCTGGAAAGCCTATGGCCTCGACCCGATCTTCGACAGCGGCTCCTCCCAGCGCGTGAGCCAGGTGCTCCAGACCGGGGAATGGGACGCGGCCTATACCCAGATCGCCACCGCCCTCACCTATCGCGCACGGGGGCTGCCGATCATCATCGCCGGCGCCTCCAGCTACGGCTCGGCGACCGTGGTGGCCCGCAAGGACCTCGCCTCCGACAAGGACATCAAGAATTTCGGCATCGTGCGCCAGCTCGACACCATGCACCTGCTGGCCGCCGAGCACATTCTGCCGAGCCACGGCATCGACCCCAAGGGCGTGAAATTCATCCAGGTGCCCCCGCCCGAGGCCGGCATCGCCCTCGAGCGCAAGGACATCGACGCCTATTACGTCTACGAGCCCTATGCCTCGCAGATGATCGAGAAGGGCCAGGCGAAGCTTCTGTGGGACTGGCGCGAGGTGTTCGCCAACGGCCAGATCTACCGCAACGCCCTGGTGCTGAACGAAGACTTCATCAAGGCGCACCCGGAAGAAGCGCGCAAGGTGGTATGGGCGCATCTCGCCGCGCTCGACATCATCCAGAGCGATCCCAAGCGCGCCGCCGAAGTGCTCGCCCGCCGGGCCAAGACCAGCGTGGACGAGGCCATGCTCGGCTACACCAAGGCGGGCTGGGACCAGCGCACGATCCCCGAGGATTTCCTCAAGCTCACCGAGGACGACCTGCTCAAGTGGAAGGTGCTGCGCGCGCCGGTGGATCTCAAGGCGGCGGTGGATTTCTCGCTCCAGCAAGGGTACCGCCCGCCCGACGCGAAGTGAGCGGATGAATCCCGAGCGAGGACGACCACCATGGGCCTGACCGACGGCGAAAAGCTGCTTCTGGGCAGCATTCCAAGCCGCAAGGAAGCGGTGCTGCACGTGCTGCGCACCGCCATCATCGAGGGGCGGCTGGGACCCGGCGCGCGCCTGGAACCGGACCGCATCGCGGCCGACCTCGGATGCAGCCGCATGCCGGTCCGCGAGGCGCTGAAGGTGCTGGAGGTGGAGGGTCTCGTCACCTGCTATCCGTTCCGCGGCACCGAGGTGTCGCAGCTGCGGGCCGAGGAGGTGGCGGAGCTGTTCGCCATGCGCACCGCCCTCGAATGCCTGGCGCTCACGCGGTCCGTCCCCAACCTCACCGACCAGGAGATCGCCAAGATGGGCGAGATCCTGGCCACCATGGATGCCCCGCAGGACCGCGCGCGCTGGCGCGAGCTGAACCAGCGCTTCCATTCCATCATCAATGCCGCCAGCGGCTGGCCGCGCCTCGTGGAACAGATCGACGTGCTGCGCCGGAACGTGGAGCGCTACGTGCGCATCTGGGTCGACGCGGAAGGCTACGAGACACCCCAGCGCCAGCACTGGGCATTGTACGAGGCCTGCCGCGCCCGGGACGTGGGCGCGGCACAACGGGTGCTGACGGAGCATTTCCGCGACACCGCCGACATGGTGCAGCGGGTGGCCGCCGAACGCGCGAGCGCATCTGCCGCCCCGCCGCACCCCGCCGAGACGCTCTGACTTTTCAAAGGACCGAACATGCCGACAGTCGCGGAATGGTTTCTGCGGGGCCTCGCGCTCCATGACGTGGACGCCATCTTCATCAATCCCGGCACCGATACGCCGGCCTTGCAGGAAGCCTATGCCAGCCTGACCCACCAGCAGGTGAAGCTGCCCAGGCTCGTCACCTGCCCGCACGAGGTGATCGCCTGCGCGGCGGCGCAGGGCGCCTATCTCACCACCGGCCGCGCCCAGGTGGCGCTGGTGCATGTGGATGTCGGCACCGCCAATGCGGCCGGCGCCCTCAACGATGCCCGCGCCTCGCAGATCCCGGTGCTGCTGTGCGCCGGCATGTCGCCGTCGGCGCTGGATTCCTCGGTGCCCGGCGGGCGCTCGAAATTCATCAACTGGCACCAGGACGTGCCGGACCAGCACGCCTTGGTGCGCAACTACACCAAGTGGACGCAGACTATCTCCGTGCCCGCCGCCATCGGCCCGGCGGTGGATCGCGCGTTCCAGATCGCCAATTCCGAGCCGCAGGGCCCGGTCTACATGGCGTTCCCGCGCGAGACGCTGATGAGCGAGGTGGAGGACGGCGGGCTGATCGGCCCCGCGCGCATCCGCTCCGTGCGCCAGGGCACGCTGTCGCTGGACGAGGCGGAGGCGATCGTCGAACGCCTCATCGCCACCCGCAATCCGCTGCTCGTGACCGCCTATGTGGGCCGCACGCCGGAGCTGCGCCGCGCCTTCGTGGAGCTGGCGGAACTCACGGGTGCCGGCATCACCGAGTATCGCGGGCGCTTTAACGCCCCGCTGGAACACCCGCAGCACCTCGGCTTCAACCCGGAGCAGCAGGTGGTGGACGCCGACCTGATGGTGGTGGTGGACCACGACGTGCCGTTCGTGCCCGCCGATCTCACCTTGCAGGATGACGTCCACATCATCCACATCGGCAATGATCCGATCCAGCAGCGCTGGACCACCTGGGGCTTTCCGAGCGACACGGTGCACAGCGTGAACGTGGGCCGCGCCCTCGATGCCCTCATCGCCGTCGCCCGCACGCACAAGGACGATCCTCGCATCGCGGCGCGCAAGGCGCAGATCGCGGCGCGCCATGAAAAGATGATGGCGGATCGCGACCAGCGGCGCGCGGCGGCGCTTTCCGGCGGCGCCATCTCGCCCATGGAAGTCGGTGCGATCCTCGCGCGCCTCGCCCCCGAGGCGATGGTGATCGAGGAGGCGGTAACCTCCGGCAATCCCTTCGCCTATGGCTTCACGCCCGGCGAGGAGGGCAGCTATTACCGCAATGGCGGCTCCTATCTCGGCTGGGCGCTCGGCGCCTCGCTGGGCGCGAAGCTCGGCGATCCCGCCCGGCTCGTGGTCACCGTGGTCGGCGACGGCGCCTTCATGTTCGGCGCGCCGACCCCCGCCCTCTGGGCGGCGCGGCAGAACGGCGTGCCGCTGCTGGTGATCGTGCTGAACAACGAGAGCTATAATTCGGTGGTGCTCGCCTCGCGCCAGGATTTCCCGAACGGCGCGCAGGAACAGTTCGGCCACGTGGGCAGCCTGCTGCCCCAATCGCCCGCGTTCGAGGCGCTGGCGGAGGCGTGCGGCGCCTTCGGGCGGCGCGTCACCCGCATGGAGGATGTGGAGCCGGCGCTGCTCGAAGCGCTCGCGGCCGTCCGCTCGGGCCGCAGCGCCGTGCTCAACATCATGACCGAAGCCTCGCGGCGGCCGCTCTGAGCCCGTCGCCTTCCCAGATCGAGGAGAGTGCCATGTTCACCCCCGGTGGAGCGGAACCGCTCGGCCTTTACATCAACGGCGCCTATGTGCCCTCGGCCTCGGGCCGTGTGCTCGACGTGCGCAACCCCAAGAACGGAACCCTCGTGGGGCGCGTCGCGGAAGGCGATGCCGCCGACATCGAGCGCGCCGTCCAGGCGGCGGAAGCTGCGTTTCCGGTCTGGTCCGGCCTCTCGGGGGCCGAGCGCGGCGACATCATGCATCGCGCCGCGGCGATCCTGAAGGCGCGCCTGCCCGAGATCGTCGGCATCGAGGTGGACCAGATCGGCCGCGCGCGGCGCGAGATGACCGCCCAGCTGGCGCGCCTGCCGGAATGGTTCAGCTATTTCGGCGCCGTCGCCCGCACCCATGAGGATACGGTGCCCCCATTCGGCGGCAGCTATCTCAACTACACCCGGCGCGTGCCGCTCGGCGTGGTGGGGCATGTCACGCCCTGGAACCACCCGCTGCTGATCCTGGTGAAGAAGGTCGCGCCCTCCATGGCGGCCGGCAACACCATGGTGGTCAAGCCGAGCGAGCTGGCGCCCATCACCCCGCTGCTGCTCGCCGAGGTGTTCAAGGAAGCCGGCGTGCCGGACGGCGTCTACAATGTGGTGCCGGGCTTCGGCGGCACCGCCGGCTATGCCCTGACCACCCATCCCCGCATCAAGAAAATCGACCTGACCGGCGGCACGGAAACAGGCAAGGCGGTGGCCGCGCTCGCCGCGCAGAACCTCACCAAGGTTTCCGCCGAACTGGGCGGCAAGGCCTCGGTGGTGGTGTTCGGCGATACCGATGTGGACCGGGCGGTCTCCGCCACCCTGTTCGCCTCCTTCATCGCCGCCGGCCAGACCTGCGTGCAGGGTGCGCGGCTGGTGGTGCACCGCTCGATCCACGACGCGGTGGTGGAAAAGCTGGTGGCGCGCGCCAATGCGATCCGCATCGGCGATCCCCAGGACCCGGCCACCCAGATGGGCCCCCTGGTCTCCGAGAAGCAGCGGGCGCTGACCGAGCGCTATGTGAACATCGGCCTCGCCGAGGGCGCGACGCTCGCGGCCGGCGGCAAGCGGCCGGAGGGCGGGGCGTTCGAGGCCGGCTTCTTCTTCACGCCGACCATCTTCACCGACGTCACCGATGAGATGCGCATCGCCCAGGAGGAGATCTTCGGGCCGGTGGTGTGCGTGCTGCCGTTCGAGACCGAGGCGGAGGCGATCGCGCTCGCCAACGGCACCATCTTCGGCCTCGCGACCTCGATCTGGACCCGCGACCTCTCCCGCGCCCACCGGGTCGCCCACGCCATGCAGAGCGGCATCGTGTGGATCAACGACCACCACCGCATCGACCCCTCTTCCCCCTGGGGCGGGTTCAAGATGAGCGGCATCGGGCGCGAGAACGGCCTGATCGCCTACCAGGAATACACCCAGATCCAGAACGTGATCGTCAACCTCTCCGATGCGCCGTTCGACTGGTACGCGGAAGACGGTGTCGAAAAGAGGTATTCGTGATGCGTATCGACATCCACAGCCACGTCATTCCCCCGCGCATTCTCGACGCCATCGCCGCCGATCCCAAGGGATTTGCGGCGCGCATCGAGGGCACGGGCGCGCAGCGGCGGATGGTGCACGAGCAGGGCTATATCTATCCTTTGTTTGAGGAATTCATCGACCCCGCCGCCAAGCTGAAGGTGATGGACCGCAAGGGGCTCGACCGCTCCATCGTCTCCACCGCCCCGCCCATGTTCTATTATTGGGCCGAGCCGGAGCTGGCCGCCACCGCCGCGCGGCTGGTCAATGACGGCATCGCGGAGATGGTCGCGACCGCCCCGGACCGCCTGCGCGGCATGGCGAGCGTGCCCATGCAGCATCCCGAGCTGGCGGTCGCCGAGCTGGAGCGCGCGGTGAAGACCCACGGCTTCCGCGCGGTCGAGATCGGCACCACCATCGAGGGCGTCCAGCTCGCCGATCCGCGCTTCCGCCCGTTCCTGCGCAAGGCGCGCGACCTCGGCGTGCTGGTGTTCATCCACCCCTATTATGTGGGCGCGAAAGCCGGGCTGGAGGCCTATTACCTCACCAATCTCGTGGGCAATCCCGTCGACACCACCGTCTCGCTGGCGAACCTGCTGTTCTCGGGCGCGCTCGACGAACTTGCGGGATTAAAGCTGCTGGTCGCCCATGGCGGGGGCTATCTGCCCTATCAGATCGGCCGCCTCGTGCACGGGCAGAAGGTGCGCGCCGAGCCCAAGGCGCTTACCACCTCCTCGCCGCGCGACCTGCTGCGCACGCTCTATTTCGACACCATCCTGTTCGATCCGCAGGCGCTGCGCCATCTGGTGGACGTGGTGGGTGCCGATCACGTGGTGCTCGGCACCGACGCGCCGTTCGACATGGGCGACGAGACGCCGCTGGAGAGCCTCGCCGCCGTGCCCGGCCTTTCGGATGCGGAGCGCGAGCGGATCGGCGCCGGCACCGCCCTGGCCTTGCTGGGCGAGGCGGCCTGACCCGCGCACAGTCTTGAACTCGTCAGGTCTGAACGAAAACGCGGCCCCGGTCACCGACCGGGGCCGTTCGCATCAGGCGGTGCGCGGCGCGCGATCCCCGCGCACCAGGCTCACCAGCTTCATGATCACCGGCCAGAACAGCATGAGCAGGGCGAGCGTGGTGATGGTGCCCACCAGCCCGTTGGACCAGAACACCCCCATATTGCCACGCGCGCCGATCATGGCCTGGCGGAAGGCGTCCTCCGCCTTGTCTCCCAGCACCAAGGCCAGCACCATGGGCGCCAGCGGATAGTCCAGCTTCTTGAACACATAGCCCACCACGCCGAATGCCAGCATCAGCCAGATGTCGAACATGGCGTTCTGCACCGCGAACGCGCCCACGGCGCACGACACGATGATCATCGGCGCGATGGTGGCGAACGGCACGCGCAGCACCGCCGCGAACAGCGGCACGGTGGCGAGCACGATGATCAGCCCCGCGATATTGCCGAGATACATGGAGGCGATGAGGCCCCACACGAAATCCGCATGCTCGGTGAACAGCAGCGGACCGGGCTGAAGCCCCCACACCATCAGCCCGCCCAGCAGCACCGCCGCCGTGCCCGAGCCGGGAATGCCGAGCGCCAGCATGGGCAGCAGAGCCGAGGTGCCGGCGGCATGGGCGGCGGTCTCCGGCGCCAGCACGCCGTCGATGCGGCCCTTGCCGAAGCCTTCCTTGTCGCGGGCGAAGCGCTTGGCGAGATTGTAGCCCATGAAGGAGGCGGCGATCGCCCCGCCCGGCGTGATGCCGAGCCAGCACCCAATCGCGGACGAGCGCAGCAGCGTCACCCAATAGCGCGGCAGCGTCTTCCAGGTTTCCCACACCACCCGCATGCGGATCACCGCCTTCTGCCCCTTGAAGGCCAATTGGTCCTCCATGGTGAGCAGGATTTCGCTGATGCCGAACAGGCCGATCACCGCCACCAGGAAGTCGAACCCGCGCAGCAGCTCCACCGAGCCATAGGTCATGCGCAGCTGGCCCGAGACCGTATCCATGCCCACCGCCGCCAGCAGGAAGCCGACGATGAGCGAGATGACGATCTTGTGCTTCGCTTCCCGGCCGAGGCCAACGAAAGAGCAGAAGGTGAGCAGATAGACCGCGAAGAATTCCGGCGGCCCGAACCAGATGGCGAATTCCGCGATGCTGGGCGCGAGAAAGGTGATGAGCAGCACCGCCACAAGCGAGCCCACGAACGAGGCCGTGAACGCCGCCGTGAGCGCCTCCGCCGCCTGCCCCTTCTGCGCCATGGGATAGCCGTCGAACGTGGTCGCCACCGACCAGGCTTCGCCCGGAATATTGAACAGGATGGAGGTGATGGCCCCGCCGAACAGCGCGCCCCAATAGAGGCAGGAGAGCATCACGATGGCCGAGGTCGGGTCCATGGAGAAGGTGAGCGGCAGCAGGATGGCGACGCCGTTCGGCCCGCCGAGTCCCGGCAGCACGCCCACCAGGATGCCGAGCGTGATGCCCACCAGCATCAGCAGCATCTTGTCGAAGGTCAGCAGGACTTCGAAACCGTGCATCAGGGAGAGGAGCGCGTCCATGTCAATACTCCTCAGAGACCGAAGGCCGCTTCGAGCGGTCCCTTGGGCATCAGCACGGTGAATTGCACGTCGAAGACGTAGAACATGAAGGCGGTGAAGATCGCCGCCGTCAGCACCGCCTTCCAGGCCGGCGCCTTGCCGAGCCAGATCATGAAGCCCGCCACCAGGGCGAAGCTCGCCACATAGATGCCCAGCAGCTGGATCAGGCCGACGAAGACCAGGGTTGGCACGAACACCTGCATCACCCGCCGCGCCTGTCCGCGGGTGACGAAGCCATCCCGCCCGTTCGCGTCGGTGAGGCTGCGGGCGACGCCCACCAGGGACGCCACCGCCATGATCATGCAGAGATAAAACGGAAAATAGCCGGCCTCCGGCCCATCGGGAGCCCAGGCGATGCCGACTTTCCAATTGTCGTAGGCGAGCGCGAGCGCAACCAGGAACAGAAGCACCGAAACCGAGAGATCGACGGCGCGGCGGGAGATCACGGCCCGGTCGTCGGCCGCTGGGGAGGACTGAAGGTCGGCGGACATGGCGTGCTCCGCGGGTGAGAAGGGCGTGCGGCCAGAGCGGCCATCCGGTGAGCCAGGAACGGGGCCTCGTCCGGCGCGAGGCGTTCCACCCTCCCGCCGAAACGGAAGGGTGGAGAGGGAGCCTCGCCTTGCGGGCGGACCTGAGCAGAGGGCGCCGGCGCGGCCCTGACAACGCGCCGAGCCTCCCGCTCCCCCTTGCCTCCCCCCGCGTGTGGGGAAGGGCGGCGGCGCGGACGCGCCTCAGTTGGAAGCGATGAAGCCGGCCTCGGTCATCAGCGCCTTGTGGCGGGCCTCGTCCTCCTGGAGGAACTTGGTCATGGCCTCGCCCTCGATATAGGCGGCCTTGAGCGCCTGGTTCTTCAGGTAATCCTTGTATTCAGGGGTCTGCGCGATCTTGCGGAACAGATCCTGATAGAAGGCGACCTGATCGGGCGTGACCTTGCCCGGCAGGAAGATGCCGCGCAGCATCGTGTAGTCGATGTCGAGCCCGACTTCCTTGCAGGTGGGAATGTCCTTCCACGCCATGTCGGGCGTGACCTTCTCGTCGTAGGGCAGGCGGGTGGTGTCGAACAGGCAGAGCGCGCGCACCTGCCCGGCCCGCCATTGGGCGACGTTTTCCGACGGGTTGTTGACGTTCGCCTCGGTGTGGTTGCCCACCAGCTGCGTCGCCGCCTCGCCGCCGGACTTGTAGGGGATGTAGGCGAACTTGGCGCCGGTGGCCTTCTCGATGGCGGCGGTGAGGATCTGGTCCTCGCGCTTGGAGCCGGTGCCGCCCATGCGCAGGGTCTCGGTGCCGGCCTTCTTGGCGGCGGCGGTGAATTCCGCCGTGGTCTTGTAGGGCGCGGTGGAATTCACCCACAGCACGAATTCATCCAGCGCGATGATCGCAACCGGCGTCATGTCCTTCCAGGAGAAGGGCAGTTTCGCCGAGAACGGCAGCGTATAGATCGACGACTGGGCGATGATGAACTTGTAGGGGTCGCCCGCGCTCGCCTTCATGTCCATGAGGCCCTCGCCGCCCGAGGCGCCGCCCTTCAGCGAGACCACGGTGGGCACCTTCAGCAGATTGTTCTTCTGCACGGCGGCCTGGATCATGCGCGCCATCTGGTCCGTGGCGCCGCCGGCGCCGGCGGGCACGATGATCTCGATGGGCTTGGTGGGCTCCCAGGCGAGGGCGGGGGCGGCGGCGCACAGGCCGCCGGCGAAGATGGCGGCGACGGCACCGCGTTTAAGCTCGGCACTCCACATGGCTTCCTCCTTGATGTCCGGCGCCTTTGCGACGCTCGTTCCGGCTGGCGATGTCTTGGTTACGCACGCAGCTATTGCGCGGCCTCCTGCGCCTCCCGCTTCTGGTCCACGCCGGCCGCGAGGCTGCGGGCGAGGAGACGGGCGACATGGATCGCGGAGCGTTTGGCGCCGTCCGCGATCTGGTGCCGGCAGGAGGTTCCGTCGGCGACGAGGATCGTGTCCTCGCCGGCCGCGCGCACCGCCGGCAGCAGCGAGAGTTCCGCCATGGCCAGGGACACCTCGATGGTGTCCGCCCCATAGCCGAACGCGCCCGCCATGCCGCAGCAGCTGGATTCGATGGTTTCCACCTTCAGCCCGGGCACGAGGCGTAGCGTCTTTTCAACGGCGCCCATGGCGGCGAACGCCTTCTGGTGGCAATGGCCGTGAAGCAAGGCCGTGCCCTCGATCGCGCCGAGCGGCAGGGCGAGGCGCCCCTGGTCGTGCTCGCGGGCCAGAAACTCCTCGAACAGCAAGGCATGGGCGGCGAGCCGGTCCGCGGCGGCGCTCTTCAGCAGCGCCGGCACCTCGTCGCGGAAGGTGAGCAGGCAGCTCGGCTCCAGGCCCACCACCGGCACGCCGCGCGAGAGGAACGGATCGAGCGCGGCAATCACCCGCTCGGCCTCGGCCTTCGCGAGATCCGGCCGCCCGACGGACAGGAAGGTGCGCCCGCAGCACAGGGGTCGCTCGCCGGCCGGCGGCAGGGCGAGATGCACCCGGTAGCCGCCGGCAAGCAGCACGTCCAGCGCCGCGTCGAGATTTTCCTTCTCGAACGCGCGGTTGAACGTATCGGCGAACAGCACCACTTCGCGGCCGCCCATCTCGCCGAATGTGAAGCCCGCGGGCGCGAACACGTCGCGCCGCCAGCGCGGCAGGCTGCGCCGGGCGCTGAAGCCAGTGAGCTTTTCCGACAGCTTCGCGGCACCCGGCAGGCGATCGCGCAGATTGAGCAGAAACGCGAGCTTCGCCGCGAGCGGGGCATAATGCGGCAGCCAGCCCACGAGCCGGTCGCGCAGGGAATGGCCGTATTTCTCGGCGCGCGCCGCCAGCACCTCGATCTTCATGCGGGCCATGTCGACCCCGGTCGGGCATTCGCGCCGGCAGCCCTTGCAGGAGACGCACAGCTTCAGCGTTTCGGCCATGTCGTCGGAGGTCAGCGCATCCGGCCCCAATTGGCCGGTGACGGCAAGGCGCAGCGTATTGGCGCGGCCGCGCGTTACGTCCTTCTCGTTGCGGGTGACGCGATAGGAGGGGCACATGGTGCCGCCGGAAAGCTTCCGGCACGCGCCGTTATTGTTGCACATCTCGACCGCGCCCTGGAACCCGCCGCCGGAGCCGGAATACGCCGACCAGTCGAGCTGCGTCTCCATGGGCAGGCCGGCATAGCCGGGGCCGTAGCGCATCACGCTGCGATCGTCGAATTTCGGCGCCCGCACGATCTTGCCCGGATTATAGAGGCCGTCCGGATCGAAGCGGTCCTTCACCTCGGCAAATGCGCTCACGAGGCGGGTGCCGAACATGGTCTCGTGGAATTCCGAGCGCACGATGCCGTCGCCGTGCTCGCCGGAATGGGAACCCTTGTAGGATTTCACCAGCGCGAACGCCTCCTCGGCGATCGCGCGCATGGCTTTGAGATCCTTGTCCTGGCGCAGGTTCAGCACCGGGCGCACATGCAGGCAGCCTTCGGAAGCGTGGGCGTACCAGGTGCCGCGCGTGCCGTGCTTCTCGAACACTTGCGTGAGGCGTTCGGTATATTCGGCGAGATGCTCCAGCGGCACCGCGCAATCTTCCACGAAGGACACGGGCTTTCCCGCCTCCTTCATGGACATCATGATGTTGAGGCCGGAGGTGCGCACATCGGCAATGGCCGCCTGGAGCGCCGGGTTCAGCACGTCCACCACCCCGCCCCATTTGGCGCCGGTGCGGTCCCAGCCGAAGCCGAGATCGCCCATCACCTGGTGCAGGCGCTCCAGGCGCAGGGCGTTTTCCTCTTCCGTTTCGGCGAACTCCACCAGCAGGATCGCTTCCGGCGTGCCGCGCACGAACTGGCGCAGCGTGGGGCGGAACATGGCGATGTCGGAGGCGAGCGCGAGCAAGGTGGAATCCACCAGTTCCACCGCGATGGGCTTCAGCTTCACCAGATGCTGGGCGGCATCCATCGCCTCGTAGAAGCTGCCGAAATGGCACGCGCCGAGGGCCCGCTTGCCGAGCACCGGCCACAGCTTCAATTCGATGCGGGTGGAGAAGGCGAGCGTGCCTTCCGAGCCCACCAGAAGATGGGCGAGGTTCAGCGGCCTGCCCGGCAGCAAGGCATCGAGATTATAGCCGCCCACGCGACGCTGGACCTTGGGAAACCGCGCCTCCACCTCGTCCGCCTCGCGGGCGCCCAGCGCCAGGAGATCCTGCGCCAGGGGAAGCAGCGGCGAGCCGGTCTCGATCTCGTGCAGATTGGGGGAGACGGCACCGAAATGCGCGGGCGTGCCGTCCGCCAGCACGGCGTCCAGCGAGATCACATTGTCCCGCATGGTGCCGTAGCGCAGCGAGCGGCCGCCGCAGGAATTATTGCCCGCCATGCCGCCGATGGTGGCGCGCGAGGCGGTGGAGACATCCACCGGGAACCACAGGCCGTGCGGCTTCAACTGGCGGTTCAACTCATCCAGCACGATGCCTGGCTCGACCACGCAGCGCCGCCCCTCCACGTCGAGGTCGAGGATGCGGGTCAAATGCTTGGAGCAATCCACCACCAGCGCATCATTGAGGGTCTGGCCGCATTGGGAGGTGCCGCCGCCGCGCGGCAGCACGCGGGCACCCTCTTCCCGCGCCAGGGCGATGGCGCGCTCCGCCTCGTCCACCGAGCGGGGCACGACGACCCCCACGGGCATCATCTGATAGACCGAGGCGTCGGTGGCATAGCGGCCGCGGCTGAAGCGGTCGAACAGCACGTCGCCGGTGGTCTCGGCGCGCAGCCGACGTTCCAGCCCGGGCATCAGACGTGCCGCCATCCTCGCATCTCCCACCCTGGCATCTTCATTTCCGGTCTCAGTGCCGGGCTTGAAACTGATTTTGCATTCATAATTCATTTCATGCAAGATGCGTTTCGCGCGCTGCCGTCGCCGCGCCGTGTCCGCCCCCCGGACCGGCGCTGGCCGCGAAGGTCAAAGGCCTGAAACAGAACGCTAAATCGCGGCGCGGATTTTTCCGGTCGCCCAATGATCCAAGGGGAGCGAAACCCGATGGCCAGCAATTCCGCCCGCATCGCGGGGCGCCATTTCCTGCAGATTCCCGGCCCGACGCCGGTGCCCGACCGCATCATGCGGGCCATGGACATGCCCGTGATCGACCATCGCGGACCGGATTTCCAGAAGCTCGGGCGCCGGGTGCTGGACGGCATCAAGACGATTTTCCGCACCAGCAGCCCGGTCATCATCTACCCCGCCTCGGGCACGGGCGCGTGGGAAGCGGCGCTGGTGAACACGCTCTCCGCCGGCGACAAGGTGCTGATGTTCGAGACCGGGCATTTCGCGACCCTGTGGAAGAACATGGCCCTGAAGATCGGCATCCAGCCGGAATTCATCGCCTCCGACTGGCGCATCGGCGCGGATGCCGCCGCCATCGAGGCGCGGCTGCGCGCGGACACGGCGCACGAGATCAAGGCCGTGTGCGTGGTGCACAACGAGACCTCCACGGGCTGCATCACGCTGGTGCCCGAGATCCGCCGGGCCATCGATGCCGCCGGCCATCCGGCGCTGCTGATGGTGGACACCATCTCCTCGCTGGCCTCCATCGATTATCGCCACGACGAATGGGGCGTGGACGTCACGGTGGCGGGCTCGCAGAAGGGGCTGATGCTGCCGCCCGGCCTCTCCTTCACCGCCGTGAGCGAGAAGGCGCTGGCCGCCACCAAGACCTCGAAGCTGCCCAAGCTGTTCTGGGCGTGGGAAGAGATGCTGGGCCCGAACCGCAACGGCTTCTTCCCCTACACGCCCGGCACCACCTTGCTCTACGGCCTCGCCGAAGCCATCGACATGCTGCACGAGGAGGGGCTGGAGAATGTCTTCGCCCGCCACGACCGCCATGCCGAGGCCACCCGCCGCGCCGTGCGCGCCTGGGGGCTGGAGGTGCTGTGCCGGGAGGCGAAATATTATTCCTCCTCGCTCACCGCGGTGCTGGTGCCGGACGGCCATGATGCCGACCGCTTCCGCCAGGTGGCGCTGGAGCATTTCGACATTTCCCTCGGCACCGGCCTCACGAAGCTCCAGGGCCGGGTGTTCCGCATCGGCCATCTCGGCGACACCAACGACCTGACCATCCTGGGCGCGCTCGCGGGCGTGGAGATGGGGCTGGAGCTCGCCGGCATCCCGCACCGCAAGGGCGGGGTTCAGGCGGCCATGGACTATCTCGCCGCCGCCGCGCGCCACCAGGTGCCGGTCGCCGCCGAATAGCGCGCGCTCGACGGCCGGCGCGGGCGGCCTCGCCCCGCGCCGGCGCGGAACCCTTCTCGCCTCAGGAGAGCGAGCGTTCCATGCCCGAACCCCCGCAAAAGGCGCTCATCGCCCGGCGCAGCCTGCATGGCGAACTCGTGCCGCTGCTGCGCGACATGATCCTCGGCGATGAATTGCAGCCGGGCGACAAGATCCCCGAGCTGGCGCTCTGTGCCCGCTTCGGCGTCTCGCGCACGCCCTTGCGCGAAGCGCTCAAGGTGCTCGCGGCCGAGGGGCTGCTGGTGCTCACGCCCAATCGCGGGGCGATGGTGGCGCGCATCTCGGATCAGGAGATCGACGCCTGTTTCCCCATCATGGGCGCGCTCGAAGCGCTCGCCGGGGAGCTCGCCTGCACCCGCATCACCACGGCGCAATTCGCCCGGCTGAAGGCCATGCACGACGCCATGGTCGCCCATTACGAGGCGGGCGAAGTCGCGCCCTATCTCAACCTCAACAAGGCGATCCACGCCGCCTTCTTCGAGATCGCCGGCAACGCGCCGCTGACCCAGCTCTACAACACTCTGATGATACGCATCCACGCGGTGCGCTTCGTCGCGAAGAAGTCCCCCGCCCGCTGGCGCGAGGCGGTGGACGACCACGAACGCATGATGGAAGCGCTGGCGGAGCGCGACGGCCCCCGGCTCGGCCGCATCCTGCGCGACCACCTGCGCCACAAGGCCGGCATGGTGCATGAATCCCTCGCCGGCCTCGATGCCAAGGAGAAGCCCGAGCCGCGCACGGCGGGAAAGCGGGTGGCCCCCAAAGCCGGCGGCGCGCCTCGCCCGGACTCCGGCGAAACGCCACCGGCTCCGCAGCCGGCGCGTGGCAAGGCCGCGGCTCGCGTCCCGCGCACCAAGGCCGGAACCGTCCCGGCCTCCTGACTATTCCTCCGCCGTGACCGCGCGCCGGGTGGCGTAAAGCGCCGGCCGGCGCTCTTCCAGATAGGGATTTTCCGCCCGCGCGGCGTCATAGGCGCGGGGATCGATGCGGGCCATGAGCAGCGCCTCGGCCTCGCCCGCCCGCGCCAGATCCTCCCCGTCCGGCGCCGCGATCACCGAGCAGCCCTGATAGGCCAGCCCGCGCTCGCTGCCGCAGAGATCCGCATAGGCGATGAAGACATGGTTCTCCAGCGCCCGCGCGGGCACGAGGCTCAGCGCGATGCGCCGGCAGGACGCGGTGGCGGCGAGCGCCGTCGGCACCACCACCAGATCCGCGCCGGCCAGCGCGAGCCCTTGCACCATCTCGGGAAATTCCACGTCGTAGCAGATCAGGAATCCCACCTTCAGCCCGGCGATCTCGACGATTTGGGAAAAGGCGCTGGAGGCGGTGAACGCCGCCTTCTCGTCCGGCCCGTAGAGATGGCATTTGCGATAGACGAAAGTGCCGCCGTCCGGCCGCGCCAGGGCGAGGCTGTTATAGACGTCCCCGCCCGCCCGCTCGGGAAAGCCGGCGACCAGAGCGAGCCCGGCGCGCGCCGCGATTTCCGCCAGCCGGGCGACCAGGGGGCCGTCGCGCGGTTCCGCGAGGCGGGCGATATCGGCGCCGATATTGTAGCCGGTGACGGCCATTTCCGGGGTCACCAGCAGATCGCAGCCGAACGCGCCCGCCGCCATGGCCGCCTGTTCGATGCGGGCGAGATTGGCGGCCGGGTCGGCGGGGACGGGGGTCATTTGCAATAAGGCGATCAGCATGAACGCTCCGTCGGATGGCCGTGCGGGGGCGGATCGAGGTCAGGCCGCGGCCGGCCCCGGCCGCACGCCCAGGAAATGAAGCAGGAACTCGCGCAATTCCTCGATGTCCGCGGCGATGCGATCATCGCCACGGCTGGCGGAGGCATGAAAGATGCCATCGAGATGCAGGCCGATCAGCCGCGCCATCTTGGCCGTGTCGACCGGCCGGTACACGCCGGCGGCGATGCCGCGGGCCAGCGTCTCTTCCACCAGGATGCGCTCGTCGCGATAGAAATCCGCGACCAATTGGTCCACCTGTGCATCGCGGGCATTGAGGGCCGCATAGTCGGCCATGATCTTGACCATGCGCGTGACGGTGGGGGCGATCTCGATCTGGATGTCGAGCCAGGCGCCGATATCCGAGAGGGGATCATTGTCCCGCGCGCCGCGCCGCGCCTCGTAGCCGGCCATGATCTGGTTCAGCGCATGGGCGAGCACGCTGCGGAACAGATGATCCTTGTTCTCGAAATAATGGTAGATCAGCCCGACATTGATCCCGCAGGCGAGCGCGATGTCGCGCACCGTGACGATGCTGTAGTGGGACGTGCCGAACAATCTCAGCGCTTCATCCAGGATAAGTTCCGACCGCTTGGCCGGATCGAGGCGCTGACGCACCACCTTCACGCTCATTAAACCTCTCCCTTCGGGCGAAGCATCGCATGCCCCGCCGGACGCGGCCACTTCGGGTTATCCCGTAGGTCATAGGGCGAAAGCCCGGTTTTCGCTGCCGATATCGCAGGCAATACCGGCGCGCCACTGCACAAGATAGGGCCTTTCACGCCTTGCGGCATAAGGTTTTGCATAAATGTTGTGCGACGCAAAAATCTCTCTTGCAGGTGCGTATTGAACACTCGCTTAATAAGCGTCGTCTTGTCGCATTCGACCGTCGGAGTTCGCCTATGAACCGCATTTTACGCGCCGTGGTCCTGCTTGCCCTGCTCTGTAGCGCCGTGTTCGGCGCCGGCCCGAATCGCGCCGAGGCCGCCGAGAAGAAATCCTTCAAGATGGGCTATTCCATCTATGTCGGCTTCATGCCGCTGGCTTACATGAAGCAATCCGGCATCCTCAAGAAGTGGGCCGACAAATACGGCATCGATATCGATATCGTGCTGGTGAACGATTACGTGGGCTCCATCAACCAGTTCATCGCCGGAGACCTGGACGCGGTGGGCGTCGCGGGCATGGACGGCCTGACCATGCCCGCCGCCGGCGGCGTGGATACCTCGATCTTCCTCATCACCGACTTTTCCAACGGCAATGACGTGCTGCTGTCCAAGACGGCGAAATCGGTGGCCGAGCTGAAGGGGCAGGACGTCTATCTGCTGGAGTTCAGCGTCTCCCATTATCTGCTCGACCGCGCGCTGGTGATGAACGGCCTGCACGGCGTCGGCGAAGTGAAAACCATCAACATCTCGGACGCCGACATCGCTTCCGCCTATCTCACCAAGCCGGAACTGAAGCACGCGGTTTCCTGGAAGCCGATGACCGCCGACATGCTCGCCGGCAGCAAGGAATCCAAGATCCTGTTCGACAGCTCCAAGATCCCCGGCGAGATCATGGATGTGTTCATCGCCAAGACCGAGGTGCTGAAGGACAATCCTAGCTTCGCCAAGGCGATCACCGGCGCCTGGTATGAGGCCCTCGCCACCATGAAGGCCGGCGGCGATGCCGCAAAGCCCATCAACGAAATCATGGCCAGCGCCATGGGCACGGACGTTCCGGGCCTCCAGTCGCAGGTGGAGACCACCCACTTCTTCTACACCCCCGGCGACGCCGCGACCTTCCTCACCGCCGCCAGCACCAAGAAGGCCTGGGATTACATCCGCACCTTCTGCTTCGACCGCGGCCTGTTCGGCCAGGGCGCGACCAGCGTGGATGCCATCGGCATCATGATGCCGGACGGCAGCGTCCTCGGCGACACCAAGAACGTGAAGATGCGCGTCAACGCCTCGTTCGCCCAGGCGGCGGCCGACGGCAAGCTCTGACACTCGGCGAGCGAAGGGAGGGCCGATCCTTGCGACGCATCATCAATTATCCGCCCGCGCGCGGCCAGAAGCTGATCCTGGGCATCCTTCCCTTCCTCGCCATCCTGCTGATCTATCTGATGGCCTCCGAGGCCCGCCTCGCGGCCAATCCGGGCGACAAGCTCATCCCCGGCTTCTCGTCCTTCTATGCCGCCATGGAACGCCTGATGGCGCAGCCGGACCGCTCCAGCGGCCAGTATCTGTTCTGGTTCGACACCTATCTCAGCCTCTGGCGGCTGTGCGTGGGGCTCGGCATCTCGGCCCTGATGGGGTGCGTGCTGGGCATCCTGATCGGCTTCATCCCCCATCTGCGCGCCATGTTCGAGCCGGTGCTGGCCGCGCTCTCCCTGGTGCCGCCGCTGGCGGTGCTGCCGATCCTGTTCATCATCTTCGGGCTGGGCGAGGTGTCGAAGATCGTGCTGATCGTATTCGGCATCGCCCCGTTCCTGATCCGCGACGTGGTGCTGCGGGTGGAGAGCCTGCCGCGCGAACAGATCATCAAGGCGCAGACGCTGGGCGGCTCCACCTGGCAGATGATGACCCATGTGGTGCTGCCGCAGGTGATGCCGAACCTCATCAATTCGGTCCGCCTCTCGCTCGGCGCCGCTTGGCTGTTCGTGATCGCGGCGGAGGCGATCACGGCGGAAGGCGGGCTCGGCTATCGCATCTTCCTGGTGCGCCGCTATCTGGCGATGGACGTCATCCTGCCGTACGTCGCCTGGATCACCCTGCTGGCCTTCCTGATGGATTACGGCCTGCGCCGCCTCAACACCTACGCCTTCCCCTGGGCCGCGCTGAAGGAGAGCTGAGGTGACGGCGATCAAGATCGACAAGGTCTGGAAGGAATATGGCGACACGGTCGTGCTGGAGAACGTCAGCCTCGACCTGCCGGACCACGAATTCCTGGTCATCATCGGACCGAGCGGCGTCGGCAAGACCACCTTGCTGCGCATGCTGCTGAGCCAGGAGACGCCGACGCGCGGCGAGATCCTGATCGACGGCAAGCCGATCGCCAGCGAGCCCACCGCCGACCGGGGCGTGGTGTTCCAGCGCTATTCGGTGTTTCCGCACAAGACGGTGCTGGGCAATGTGATGCTCGGCCCGCAATGGGCGCAGGCGCCGCTGCTCGGCCGCTTCTTCGGCAAGACGCACCGCGCGCTGAAGGAACAGGCCACCGCCCTGCTCCAGCGCGTCGGCCTCGGCGCGGCGCTGGACAAATATCCCCAGCAGCTCTCCGGCGGCATGCAGCAGCGCCTCGCCATCGCCCAGGCGCTGATCATGAAGCCCAAGGTGCTGCTGCTGGACGAGCCGTTCGGCGCGCTCGATCCCGGCACCCGCAAGGCGATGCACGTGCTGGTGCGCGAATTGTGGGACGAGCATGCCATGACCATCGTCATGGTCACCCATGACCTTGCCGAGGCGTTCGCCCTCGGCACCCGCGTGATCGCCGTGGACCGTCCGCGCCGCGATCCCCAGGCGCCCGAGCGCTACGGGGCGACGATCACCTCCGATTTCGAGGCCAAGTGCCGGATCGTCCGCGAATCCGAACGCTTCGAAGCCGCCCGCGCCAAGGCGCGGCAGGACCACGGCCAAAGCGGGGCCTCGCCTCCGGCCCTGGCGATGGTCCACCCCTTCCCCCTCAAGGCCGGCGCCGCCTAACCGCCCTGCCCGCCTGCAACATCCAACGCCTAGGAGCACGCCACATGGTCGCGCAACCCTTTCACTTGGCCTGGTTCATGAACTTCACCCCCGACGAATGGCGCGAGCCGTTCGGCAATGGCGGGTATCCCTGGGACGGCCGCTTCTATATCGAAATGGCGCAGACGCTGGAGCGCGCCTGCTTCGACTACATCATGATCGAAGACAAGCTGATGGTGCCGGAGACCTTCGGCGGCTCGCGCGACTTCGCGCTGAAGAATGCCATGATGGTGCCGAAGCACGACCCCGCCCCCCTCGCCACCGCCATGGGCATGGCCACGAGCCGCCTCGGCGTGGTCGCCACCATGTCCACGCTCGCCTATCCGCCCTATCTGCTGGCGCGCCTGTGCTCCACCATCGACAGCCTGACGCGCGGGCGCTTCGGCTGGAACATCGTCACCTCGGCGGAGGATCTCGCCGCGCAGAATTTCGGCATGGACAAGCTGCCGCTGCGCGAAATCCGCTACGAGATGGCGGACGAATACATGGAAGTGGTCAGCAAGCTGTTCGACAGCTGGGATAGCGATGCCATCGTCCTCGACCGGGAGAACGGCATCTATGCCGATCCCTCCAAGGTCCGCACCATCGACCACAAGGGCAAGTATTTCCAGGTGCGCGGCCCGCTGAACACGGTGCCCTCGCCCCAGGGCCGGCCGGTCTATGTGCAGGCCGGCGCCTCGCCGCGCGGCCGGGACTTTGCGGCGCTCCACGCGGATTCCATCATCTCGGTGGCGAGCGGCGTCGCCGAGATGAAGAAGTTCCGCGATGACATCCGCGCCCGCGCCGTGAAGCTCGGCCGCGATCCCAATGCCATCAAGGTGCTGTTCTGCATCACCCCGACGCTCGGCGAGACCGAGGAGGAAGCAAAGGCCAAGTATCAGCGCCTCGTCTCCTCGCCCCATTTCATCAACGACACCTTGTCCTCGCTCTCCGCCATCACGGAGATCGACTTCTCCAAATACGACGTGGACAAGCCGCTGCCGGAAAAGCTGGTCACCAATGGCGAGTCGGGCACGCTCGACAAGTTCCAGCAATGGGGCTCGGGCAAGACCGTGCGCGAACTGGTGGTGGATGGCGGCGGCGGCCTCGTCTCCTCGGTGGAGCTGATCGGCACGCCCGACCAGGTGGCGGACCGCATGGGCGAGGTGATGGAAGAGGTGGGCGGCGACGGCTTCCTCATCACCACGCCGGTGCTGCGCGTCTCGCGCCGCTACATCATGGAGGTGGCCGACGGCCTCGTTCCCGCGCTCCAGCGCCGGGGCCTGACCCGAACCGCCTATACCCACGAGAAGCTGCGCGACAATCTGCTGGAATTCTGACGGCGAAGCGGCGGCCGCATCCGCGCGCCGCCGCACCCCCCGCACCCTGGAGAGAGGCACATGAGCGAAGCATCGCACCCCGGCGCCGTCGGCCCGGATGGTCTCGACACCTTGTTCCGCACGGCCCGGTCCCACAACAAGTGGCGCGACGGCAAGATCGCGGACGAAACCCTGGTCGAACTCTACGACCTGCTGAAGATGGGCCCCACCTCGGCGAATTGCTCGCCCGGCCGCTTCGTCTTCGTCCGCACGCGCGAAGGCAAGGAAAAGCTGCGCCCCGCGCTCTCCAAGGGCAATCTGGAGAAGACCATGGCCGCGCCCGTCACGGTGATCGTGGCCCAGGACGAGGCCTTCTACGACCACTTGCCCAAGCTGTTTCCGCATGCGGACGCCAAGTCCTGGTTCACCTCCAGCCCCGAGGCGGCACGGGAAACCGCGTTCCGCAACAGCACGCTGCAAGGCGGCTATCTGATCCTCGCCGCACGCGCGCTCGGGCTCGACGCGGGGCCCATGTCCGGCTTCGACAAGGCCAAGGTGAACGAGGCCTTCTTCGCGGGAACGAGCTGGACCGCGAACTTCCTGGTCAATCTCGGCCATGGCGACCCCTCCGGCGTGTTCGGCCGGTTGCCGCGGTTCGATTTCGCGGACGCCTGCGTGCTGGCATGAGCCCGGCCGCGCCCGCCACTCCCCGCCATCCCGGAGGGACCCCGATGAACCTCAGCCAGACCCCGCCGGCGGACGCCGGCCCGCCCGATGCGCCGGCCGTGACCCAGCAGAGCTATCGCGACGCCATGTCCCGCGTCGGCGCGGCGGTGAATGTGGTCACCACCGACGGGCCGGGCGGGAAGGCGGGCTTCACCGCCTCCGCGGTGTGCAGCGTCACCGACAGCCCGCCCACCTTGCTGGTGTGCCTCAATCGCGGCTCGTCGGTCAGCCCGGCCTTCCAGGCCAATGGGGTGCTGTGCGTCAACACGCTCTCACCGAGCCACAAGGGCCTGTCGGCGCTGTTCGGCGGCAAGACGCCCATGGAGGAGCGCTTCGCGGCGGCCCAATGGGCGCCCTCCGCCACCGGCGCACCCATGCTGGCGGACGCGGTGGCGGCATTCGATTGCCGGGTGGCCCGAACCGTGGATGTGGGCACCCATTGCGTGCTGTTCTGCGAGGTGGTCGGCATCGCCGCCGGGGCGGCCCCGGAGGCGCTGATCTATTTCGGCCGCCGCTATCACGCGGTGCATGACGGCACCTCGCAATGAGCGCGCCGGCGGGCTTCCTGGAACCTTGATCCGGGAAACCAACCAGAGGGCGATCAGGCCGCGACCTGTTCTCCCCGCCAGGCCGCGCCGACACCGGCCAGGCGCACCACGAGATCGAAGGCGTGTTGCAGCGCCGAGGGATCAGCCTTGTTCTGGCCGACGATGTCGAAGGCGGTGCCTTGCGACGAGGTCACGATGGGCACCGGCATGCCGCCGAGAACGGTGACATTCTCGCCGAACGCGACGGTCTTCAGGGCGATCTGCCCCTGGTCGTGATACATGGTGACGATCAGGTCGGCATCCCCGCGCAGGGCGCTGCGGAAGATGGTATCGGCGGGGAACGGACCTTCCACGTCGAGCCCGTCCGCCTTCATCCGCGCGACGGCGGGGGTGAGCACCTCGATCTCCTCCAGCCCCATGGCCCCGCCTTCGCCCGCATGGGGATTGAGCGCCGCCACGCGGACGCGGGGGGCGGCGATGCCGCCGGCGCGCGCCGCGCGCAGGCCGATCTGCGTCGCCTCAAGGATGCGATCGACCGTGATCGCCGCGGCGACCTCCTTCATCGGGATGTGCGAGGTGACGCGGGTGGTCCAGAGCGGGCCGCGGTTGATCAGCTCGAAGCAGGTCTCGCGCCAGTTCAGCAATTCCTGGAAATAGTGCATCTCGTCGAGCGCGTGATGGCCGGCGAGCTTCATCGCCTGCTTGTTGAGCGGGCCGTAGAGGATGCCGTTCACATGCCCCGCGGCCGCGGCCGCCGCCACCGCCTGGAGGCTCGCGAGCGTGTGGCGCCCGGCCTGGGCCGAGGCGATGCCGGGGCGCAGGCTCTCGCCGTCGGCCAGCGGCACCGCGACCAGGGTCACGAGGGCGTCGGACGCGGCGCTCGCGGCGCTATCGGCGACCGGCTCGACATCGATGCTGACGCCCGCGATCGCCTGTGCGCGCGCGAACACTTCGGGATCCGCGAACAGGGCGACCGGCACGGTGCGGTTGGCCGAAAGCACCTTGGCGACCACCTCCGGCCCCACCCCGGCGGGGTCGCCGAGCATCATTCCAATACGAGCCATTTACGTCTCCAATCACCTGATTGACTTCTTGTTAGCCGTCGATTAGCACTAGTGCATACGTATGCGCAAGCAGAGCCGGGACCCCGTCCCGCCGCGCCGAAGTGCAACGGAATGGCCCGCCGGCAGACTCAAAGAGCGGAGCCGGGGTGGAAACGAGAGGAAGCCAATGCTCGATATCAGCGAGGCAATATCGCCCGTGCAGCGCGCCGAGGCGGCCGCCGCGCAAGCCAAGCGCCTGTCCGGGATGGTGGTGTGCGAGGGCCGCCTCCAGGCCGCGCTCACCGACCATACGTTCGACGTCGATAATCCCGCCACCGCCCGCATCATCGGCCACGCGCCGCGCTGCGGCGCCGCCGACGTGGACCGCGCCGTCGCCTCCGCCCAGGCCGCCTTCGCCAGCTGGCGCCATCTCACCGCGCGCGACCGCGCCGCCTTCCTGGTGAAGGCCGCCGCACGGCTGGAGAGCGAGGCCGAATCGATCGCCCAATTGTCCGCGTTCGAGACCGGCAACGCCCTCGCGACCCAGACCCGCGGCGAAGCCGCAACCATGGTGGATATCCTGCGTTTCTTTGCCGGCCTCGCCGGCGAGGTGAAGGGGCAGACCATTCCCTATCTCGACGGCCGCCTGCTGTTCACCAAGCGCGAGCCGCTTGGCGTGGTCGCCGCCATCATTCCCTGGAACGCCCCGTTGATGCAACTCGCATCCAAGATCGGCCCGGCGCTCGCCGCCGGCAATACGGTGGTGCTGAAGACTGCGGAACAGGCCCCGCTGGCCGTGCTGCGCTGCTTCGAGCTGCTCCAGGAAGTGCTGCCGCCGGGCGTCACGAACTGCATCTCGGGCTTCGGCGAGGAAGCCGGCCGCCTGCTGTGCGAGCATCCGCAGGTGCGCAAGGTCACCTTCACCGGATCGAGCGCCGTGGGCGTGAAGATCCTGCACTACGCCGCCGACAAGATCGCCCCGGTCACGGCGGAACTGGGCGGCAAGAACCCGAGCGTGTTCCTGCCGGACATGGACCCCGCAGCGGCCGCCGACGGCGTGGTCCGCGGCCTGCGCCTGCAGCGCCAGGGCCAGTCCTGCACCGCCGGCACGCGGGTCTATATCCACGATTCGCTTTATGACGAAGTGGTGGAGCGGGTGCTCGCGGTGATTCCGACGTTCCGGGTCGGCGACCCGCTAGACGAGCGCACGCAGGTCGGCTCCATCATCTCCAAGTCGCAGCTCGACCGCGTGGAGCGCTATGTGCAGATGGCGCGCCAGACCGAGGGCGCGCGCATCCTCACCGGCGGCGCGCGCCCGCAGGACCCGGCGTTGAAGGACGGCTATTTCTACCAGACGACCCTCATCGAAGGCATCCCGCACGCCTCGCAGGTGTGCCAGGACGAGATCTTCGGCCCGGTGGCGACGCTCGCGCGCTGGACCGATTTCAACGCGGTGATCAAGGAGGCCAACGACGTCAAGTTCGGCCTCGCCGCCACGGTCTGGACCAACGATCTGTCCAAGGCCTTCCAGTTCATCGAACAGGTGGATGCCGGCTTCGTGCAGGTGAACCAGTATGCGGTGGCCGAAGCGAACATCGAATACGGCGGCACCAAGATGAGCGGCATGGGCAAGGAACTGTCCCTGGAAAGCATGCTGCATCACTTCACCTGGTCAAAGACCGCCATCATCAATCCGAACATTTCGGCCTAGGGAGCGCATCATGCGGGTTGCATTCATCGGCATCGGAAACATGGGGCGTCCCATGGTCCGCAATCTGATCCGGGCCGGTCACACCGTTTTCGCCTACGACCTCTCGGTCTCCGCCCTCGACGAGGCGGTGCGGCTCGGCGCCCATGCGGCGGTCTCGCCCCACGGTGCCGCCACCGAGGCCGACGTGGTGATCTCCATGCTGCCCACCGGGCAGAATGTGCGCGATCTCTATCTCGGCCCGGACGGCCTCGTGGCGAAGACGCGTCCCGGCACGCTGCTGATCGATTCCAGCACCATTTCGAGCACCGTCTCGTCCGAGATCGCCGTCGAGGCCCACGCCGCCGGCAAGAGCATGATCGACGCGCCGGTCTCCGGCGGCACGCCGGGCGCGGAAGCCGGCACGCTCACCTTCATGGTGGGCGGCAGCGCCGCCGACCTGGAGCGGGCGCGCCCGCTGCTGGAAGCCATGGGCAAGCGCATCTTCCATGTGGGCGGCAACGGCGCCGGCCACACCGCGAAGCTCTGCAACAACATGCTTTCGGGCGTGTGCATGGCCGCCACGGCCGAAGCGCTCGCGCTCGGCGTCGCCAACGGCCTCGACCCGGCGGTTCTCTCCGAGGTGATGCGCAATTCCTCGGGCACCAATTATGCCCTGGAGCGCTATCATCCCTATCCCGGCATCATGCCCCATGTGCCGTCTTCCCACGGCTACCAGGGCGGCTTCCGCTCCGAGTTCCAGCTCAAGGACATGCGTTTGGCCAAGCAGCTCTCGGCGGAATACAAATCCCTGAGCCCGCTCGGCGATCTCGCGTGCGACCTGTTCGCGCTGCATTGCCAGAGCGGCAACGGGCATCTGGATTATGGCAGCATCATCAAGATGATGATGAAGGTGCCCGAAGGCGCGGCGGCCGGTGCCGCGGGCGAGGACGACCAGATGAGGCGCGCCGTCTAGACCGGGTAAAATCTCCCACCGCCATAAAACAAAAGGCGGGGGAGGAGGAAACGCTGAACGCCAAGGACGACCCGCGCGGCGCGATGGAAGCGGCTTTCCCTAGAGGAATCCCGCTCTCCCGCGCCCGCCTCCGGCCCCCGCCACCGGCCGGAGGACGGACCGCGCCGGGTCTCCGCATTACCGGAGGAGGGACATGGGCATCGCGATCGAAGCGCGCGACCTGAGCAAGCAGTTCAACGGCTTTTTCGCCGTCAAGGACGTCAGCCTTCAGGTGGCCGAACACACCATACACGGCATCATCGGCCCCAATGGCGCCGGCAAGACGACGCTGTTCAATCTCTTGACCAGCTTCCTCAAGCCGACCCACGGCTCGATCCATTATCGCGGGCGCAACATCACCCATTTGGAGCCGGCCGCCGTGTCGCGCCTCGGCCTGGTGCGCTCGTTCCAGATTTCCTCGGTCTTCGACCAGCTCTCGGCGCGGGACAATGTGCGCGTCGCGCTCCAGGGAAAAGAGGGCGGAAGCTATTGCTTCTGGCGCTCCACCGCCGCGCTTGCCCGGTTCGACGACCGCGCCGACGAACTGCTGGAGATGGTCGGGCTCACCGCTTATGCCGACACCGCTTCCGGCTCCCTCGCCTATGGCCGCAAGCGGGCGCTCGAACTCGCCACCACCCTCGCCCTGGAGCCGGAAACCCTGCTGCTGGACGAACCCATGTCCGGCCTCGGCCCGGAGGACATCGGCCCGATCACGGAGCTGATCCGCACCGTGGCGAAGGGGCGGACGGTGGTGATGGTGGAACATAATCTGCCGGTCGTCGCGACCCTCTCCGACACCATCACGGTGCTGGCGCGCGGCCAGCTTCTCGCCAGCGGCACCTATGCGGAAGTCACCGCCAATCCGGACGTGATCACCGCCTATCTCGGGGAGGACGACGACGATGAATGAGGCCAGCGCCTCCGTCCTCTGCGTGCGCGACCTGCACGGCTGGTACGGCGATTCCCACGTGCTGCATTCGGTCTCCTTCGACGTGCGCCCGGGCCAGCTGGTGACGCTGCTCGGCCGCAACGGCGCCGGCAAGAGCACCACGCTCAAGGCCATGATGGGCCTGCTGGACAAGCGCCGCGGCTCGATCCTGTTTCACGGCAAGGAGACCATCGCGGCCCAGGCGAACCAGATCGCGCGGCAGGGCCTCGCCTATTGCCCGGAGGATCGCGGCATCTTCGCGACCCTCTCGGTGGAAGAGAATCTGCGCCTGCCCCCCAAGCTGCGCGACGGCGGCATGGGGCTCGACGCCATCTATCGCCTGTTCCCGAACCTGAAGGACCGCGCCAAGAGCGGCGGCACGAAGCTTTCCGGCGGCGAGCAGCAGATGCTGGCCATCGCCCGCATCCTGCGCACCGGCGCCGACACCCTGCTGCTGGACGAGCCGACGGAAGGGCTCGCCCCCGTGATCGTCAAGCAGATCGGCGCCGTGATCCGCGAACTGAAAACGCTCGGCTACACCATTTTGCTGGTGGAGCAGAACATCAAGTTCGCCGCCCGCGTGGCGGACCAGCACTATGTCCTGGAGAACGGCCGCGTGGTCGAACACATCCCCCATGCCGCCAAGGCCGACGAAGTGCGCGCCATCGCCAACTATTTGCACGCATAGGAGGGTAATATGCATAATATATTGGATACCCTCTACAATCTCTCCATTGAGGCGTTCATGGGCCAGCTCATGCTGGGCCTCATCAACGGCGCCTTCTATGCGATGCTGAGCCTTGGCCTCGCCTTGATTTTCGGCATGCTCAACATCGTCAATTTTGTGCATGGCGCGCAATACATGCTCGGCGCCATGCTGGCCTGGATCCTGCTCCAGACCCTGGGCGTCAATTATTGGGCCGCGCTGCTGCTGGCGCCCCTGATCGTCGGCGCGTTCGGCCTGCTGCTGGAACGCTTCGTGCTCCGGCGGGTCTATGCGCTCGACCCGGCCTACGGCCTGCTCCTGACCTTCGGCCTCGCCCTACTGCTGGAAGGCAGCTTCCGCCAGAAGCTCGGCTCCTCCGGCCAGCCCTATGCCATCCCCGCCGAACTGCGCGGGGGCTGGGATCTCGGCTTCATGTACATGCCCACGTATCGCGCCTGGGTGCTGGTGGCCTCCATCAGCATCTGCTTCGCGGTCTGGTACATGTTCGAGCGCACCCGCCTCGGCTCCTATCTGCGCGCGGCGACGGAGAAACCCCACCTGGTGCGGGCGTTCGGCATCGACGTGTCGAAGATGATCAACCTCACCTACGGCCTCGGCGTCGCGCTCGCCGCCGTCGCCGGGGTGCTCGCCGCGCCGATCTACCAGGTGAGCCCGCTGATGGGCTCCAACATCATCATCGTGGTGTTCGCGGTGGTGGTGATCGGCGGCCTCGGCTCCATGTCGGGCGCCATCGTCTCCGGCTTCCTGGTGGGGTTCGTGGAGGGATTGACCAAGGTGTTCTATCCCGCCGCGTCCAGCACCGTCGTATTTGTCCTCATGGCCTGCGTCCTGCTGGTGAAGCCGGCCGGCCTGTTCGGAAGGAGGGCGTGACCATGCTCATGGCAAGTCCCGTTACCACGCCCGTGACCGCGCCCCTCGCCGCCCGGGCGGCCGCCGCGCGCCGGCGCCAGGTCCTCGCCTGGGCGCTCGGCATCGCGGCGCTCGCGGTGTTCCCCTTCATGGTCTACCCGCTGTTCGCCATGAAGGTGTTGTGCTTCGCCCTGTTCGCCTGCTCCTTCAACCTGCTGTTCGGCTTTGCCGGCCTGCTCTCCTTCGGCCATGCCGCCTATTTCGGCATCGCCTCCTATGTGACGGCGGAATCGGCGAAATACTGGGGCCTGACACCGGAACTCTCGATCCTCGCCGGCACCGCCGTCGCGATCGTGCTGGGCGCGGCGTTCGGCTGGCTGGCGATCCGCCGGCAGGGGATCTATTTCTCCATGATCACGCTGGCGCTGGCGCAGATGGTGTTCTTCTTCTGCCTCCAGGCCGAGTTCACCGGCGGCGAGGACGGCATCCAGAGCGTGCCGCGCGGCGATCTGTTCGGGTTGATCCCGCTCGGCAGCCACATGGCGATGTATTATTTCGTCATGGGGGTGTTCCTGATCGGCTTCCTGATCATCTACCGCACCATCAATTCCCCGTTCGGCCAGGTGCTGCGGGCGGTGCGGGACAATGACATCAAGGCCACCTCGCTCGGCATCAAGACGCGTCACGTGAAGCTCGCCGCCTTCGTGATCTCCGCCGGCGTGGCGGGTTTGGGCGGGGCCACCAAGGCGCTGGTGTTCCAGCTCGCCTCGCTCACCGACGTCAGCTGGCAAGCCTCGGGCGAAGCGGTGCTGATGACCGTGCTCGGCGGCGCGGGAACGCTGACCGGGCCCGTCATGGGCGCGCTGATCGTCACCGGCATGCAGCAATATCTGGCCCAGTTCGGTTCCTGGGTCACGATCATCCAGGGCGCCATCTTCGTGGTCTGCGTGCTCGCCTTCCGGCGCGGGATCGTGGGCGAGCTCGACCGGCTCGCCAAGCTCCCCGCCTTCTGGCGGCGGCGACGGGCGGACGGGCGGTTCACGCCCGCGCCGCGACCCAGCACGGACTTCTGAAATGGCGCGCCCACGCCAATCGCGCCGCGACCGGCGGCGCAGCGCGCAGGGCCACATGAAGGCCCGGCGGCCGGGCGGGCGCAGCCCGTCCGCTTCGCCCGGCGGGCAGGTCCTCGCCTGCGCCCCGCCGTTTGGAACGCCGGGATCGACCGGGCTATAACGTGGCCGCGCGGATGCGCCGGGCCAGTGCGGAGGACGGATGAGCAAGATTACCTCGCGCGACGTGGCGCGCGCCGCGGGCGTCTCGCAATCCACGGTCTCGCGGGCGCTCGCCGGCGACGAGCGCATTTCGAGCGATACCCGCGAGCGCATTCTCTCGACCGCGCAGAGCATCGGCTATACGCCCAACGAGCTGGCGCGCAGCCTTCTGAGCAACAAGTCCAACATCGTCGGCCTGGTGATGGGGGACCTGCTCAACCCGTTCTATCCGACGGTGCTGAACGGCTTCGTCGCGGCGTTGCAGAAGCGCGGCAAGCGGGTGCTGCTGTTCACCGTGCCGCCGGGCGGGGAAGTGGACGACGTGCTGCCGTTTCTCCTGCAATATCAGGTGGAAGGGGTCATCATCACGTCCTCGGCCCTGTCCAGCAAGATGGCCAATGCGTGCGAGCGCAACAAGACGCCGGTCGTGCTGTTCAACCGCGCCACCTACAAGGAGGCGGTCTGCTCGGTGTGCTGCGCCAATGTGCAGGCCTCCTTCGACCTGACGGAGCGCCTGATCGAGGCGGAGCACGACCGCTTCGCCATCATCGGCGGGCGGGCCGACACCTCGACCCATATCGAGCGCAAGCAGGGGCTGGAGGAGGCGCTGGGGCGCCACGGCCTGTCCCTGGTCGGCGACGAGATGGGCAGCAACACCTATGAGGGCGGCTTCGCCGCCGCCCTGCGCCTGCTGCGTTTCCGCAGGCGGCCCAATGCCATCGTCTGCGTCAGCGACGTGATGGCCATGGGGGCGCTGGACGCGGCGCGCTTCGAACTCGGCCTGCGCGTGCCGCAGGACCTCTCCATCGTCGGCTTCGACGATATCCCCTCGGCCTCCTGGCCGAGCTACCAGCTCACCACGGTGCGCCAGCCGATCGACGCCATGATCGAGCGCGCCCTGGCGCTGCTGTTCGACCCGGAGCGCAAGACCAAGCGCAAGGCCGTCACCGAGCGGCTTCCGGGTGAACTGATCGTGCGCTCGTCTGCGCTCATCGCCGCAAAACACCCGGCGGAATAACACCGCGCGCGCCGGGAGAACGCCCATTGACACGCGCGCGGGCCTGTGGATGCATACGTATGCACAAGCAGTCAAAAGTGAAAAACAAAACGTAAGGGGAGATCGTCCAAAATGAAGAAACTGTTCTCGCTTCCCGCGCTCGCGGTGGCCCTCGCAGCCGCCCTGCCGTTCGGCACGGCGCATGCCGCAGAGGGCGTGAAGATCGGCGTGCTCACCGACATGTCCGGCCTGTTCTCGGATATTTCCGGCCAGGGCTCCGTGACCGCCGTTCAGATGGCCATCGATGATTTCGGCGGCAAGGTGCTGGGCGAGCCCATCGGCCTCGTCTATGCCGACACCCAGAACAAGGCCGACATCGGCGCCGGCATCGCCCGGCAATGGTACGAGACCGATCATGTCGACATGATCACCGATATTTCCAACTCGGCCGTCGCCATCGCGGTGGTGGACATCGCCGCTTCGCTCAAGAAGATCGCCATCGTCGTCGGCGCCGCCACCTCGCGCATCTCCAACGACAAGTGCACGCCCTATTCCATCCACTACGCCTTCGACACGATCTCCTGGGCCAACGTCACCGGCAAGGCGATCCTGAAGGACGGCGGCGACACCTGGTTCTTCCTCACCACCGACTATGCCTTCGGCCTGGCGCTGGAGAAGGACACCGCGCAGATCGTCAAGGACGCCGGCGGCAAGGTGATCGGCTCGGTGAAGACGCCGCTCAACACGCCGGACTTCTCCGCCTTCCTGCTCAGCGCCAAATCCTCCGGCGCCAAGGTGATCGCGCTCGCCAATTCCGGCGGCGACACCATCAATGCGGTGAAGCAGGCCGAGGAATTCAAGATCACCAAGGACGGCAAGCAGCGCCTCGCCGTGCTCGGCGGCTACATCACCGACATGCACTCCATCGGCCTGAAGACCGCCCAGGGCCTGCTCTACACCGAAGGCTTCTACTGGGATCTCAACGACGAGACCCGCGCCTGGTCCAAGCGCTTCTTCGAGAAGGTCGGCCGCATGCCCACCGTCACCCAGGCGGCGGACTATTCCTCGGTGCTGCACTATCTGAAGGCGGTTGCCGCCGTCGGGTCCAAGGACAGCGACAAGGTGATGGCGGCGATGCGCAAGACTCCGGTGAACGACATGTTCGCCAAGAACGGCATCATCCGCCCCGATGGCCGCATGGTGCACGACATGTACCTGCTCCAGGTGAAGAAGCCGGAAGAGTCCAAGTATCCGTGGGACGACATGATCGTCAAAGCCGTGGTGCCCGGCGACGAGGCCTTCCAGTCGATGGAAAAGGGCTCCTGCCCGCTGGTCAAGCGCGGCTGAGGACAAAAAAGCCGGTGCCGCGTCTGCCGCCGGCACCGGCCCCCAACAATCAAGGGACATCATCATGTTGCTGGAAGGAAAGGTCGTGGTCGTCACCGGCGCGGCCACGCCGCGCGGGATCGGCTTTGCCACCGCGACCCGCTTCGCCCGCGAAGGCGCGCGCATCGCCATCTTCGACCTGGACGGCAAGGCCGCCGCCGACGCCGCGGCGCGCCTCGGCACCGCGCATCTGGGCCTGGCCTGCAATGTCACCGATCCGGCGCAATGCGCCCATGCCGTCGATGCCGTGCTCGCCCATTTCGGCGCGCTGGACATCGTGGTGAACAATGCCGGCGTCAGCCAGCCCACCCGCCTGATGGACGTGGACCGCGCCAATTACGACCTGGTGATGGACGCGAGCCTGCGCGGCACCTTCAACATGAGCCAGGCCATCGTGCCCTATTTCCGCACGCGGCGGGCCGGCGTGATCGTGTGCATCGGCTCGCTCGCGGCCCTGCGGGGCGGCGGGGTGTTCGGCGGCCCGCATTATGCCGCCGCGAAGGGGGGCGTGCATAGCCTCGCCAAGTCCATGGCGCGCGAGCTGGCCGCCGACGGCATCCGCGTCAATGCGATCGCGCCGGGGCTGGTGGATACCGATATTTTCCAGGGCCAGCTCACCCCGGAGCGGCGGCGCGCGGTGGAAGAAGCCGTGCCCATGGGCCGGCTGGCCCGCGCGGAAGAAATCGCCGACGCCTGCCTGTTCCTGGCCAGCGACCTTTCCAGCTATGTCACCGGCGCTGTCCTCGATGTGAACGGCGGGTTGCACATGCATTGAGGCCGGCGATGCCGCGTCGCACGGCCGAGGCCGCCGGGCGCCCGCGCCCGGCAGGCCCCGCCGGCCTCAGCCCAGCGCCTCTTCCAGCCGGTCGGCGATGGTGCGCAGCACCTTCACCCGGGCGAAATGCTTGTTCTCGGCCTCCACCAGGGTCCAGGGGGCATAGAAGGTGCTGGTGCGGTCCACCATGTCGGTGACCGCCTGTTCGTACAGCGGCCATTTCTCCCGGTTGCGCCAATCCTCCGGCGTCAGCTTGAAGCGCTTGTAGGCGACGCGCTCGCGCGCGGCGAAGCGGCGCGCCTGCTCGTCCGGGCTGATGGCGAGCCAGAATTTCGCCAGCACATAGCCGCCCTCGTGCAGCTGGCGCTCGAAATCATTGATCTCGCCATAGGCCCGGCTCCAATCCTCCTCCGGGATCAGTTTCTCCACCCGCTCCACCAGCACCCGGCCATACCAGGAGCGGTCGAACACGGCGGTGGAGCCGCGCGCGGGAATGCGCCGCCAGAAGCGCCACAGATAGGGCCGCGCGCGCTCCTCATCGGTGGGGGCGGAAATGGGGTGGACGCGGAAACGGCGCGGGTCCAGCGCCTCGCGCAGGCGCATGATGGTGCTGCTCTTGCCGGCCGCATCGCTGCCCTCGAACGCGCAGACAAGCCCCCGCTTGGCGAAGGCGCGCGAATTGGTGAGGTGGGTGATGCGCTGCTTTTCCGTGTCGATCTGCGCGCGATAGCTCGCCTCGTCGAGCTTGCGGGTGAAATCCAGGGTGGAGAGGATGCTGACCGCCGGCAGCGCCGCCGGGCTTGGCGGGGGATGGTCCGGCGGGCTGGCCGGCACGGGGACCGCGCACGCCGCCGGCGGCAGGGCGGTCGCCCGTACCAGGAGTTCCATCAGCGCATTGCCGACCGCGATCGCGCAATAATGGGGATCGGCCGCCGGCACGATGGTCCAGGGCGCGATGCCGGTGGAGGTCTGCCGGAACGCCTCGGCGGCGCTCGCCTCCAGCCGGCGGCGTGTCTTCCTGCTGGTGATGCGCGCCCATTCCCGCACCACCGGCCGGTCGTAGGGGCCCTCGTCCAGCGCCTTCAGCCGCGCCTTGGCGTCCTCGGGATCGAGATAGAGCCACAGTTTCAGCAGCAGCACGCCTTCGGCATGAAGCATGGCCTCGAAATGATTGATCGCATCGAGCGCCTGGGTCAGCTCCGCCCCGTCCGGCCCGCCGAGGGCATGGGTTTCGAGCGGGGTGTGATACCAGGAGCCGAGGACGATGCCGATTTCCCCGTGGGCCGGCATGTCGCGCCAATATTTCCAGACCGCCGGGCGCGCCCGCTCCTCGTCGGTCGGCGCCTCATAGGTGAGGGTCGCGAGCTTGCGCGCATCCAGCCAGCCGTAGAGCTGGTTGAGAATTGCGCCCTTGCCCACGCCATCCGCGCCATTGATAAGAATGAGGATGGTGGATCGCTTCTGCGCGATCAGCTCGGACTGGAGGTCCAGCAGCCCCTCGCGCAGGCCGGGTTCCAGGGCCTTGAAGCTCGCCTTGTCGAGACTGCGCTCGATCTTCATGGAATCGAACATGAAATTCCTGTCTGCTGTCGGAGCGCAATCTCCGGCTGCGCGGAGACAGCGTCAAGTGCGGGCCGCGCGCCTGGGGCCGAGGTGGCGCGCCGTTGGACGGCGTGCGCATCCGAGATGCCCCGCGCGCTTGGACGGCGTGCGCATCGGGCGGACCCGGTCGCGCCCGACGGCGTCAGCGGCCGGACACCATGCTACCTCCTTGCAACCAGCGTCTTCGCGCGGGGCCAAAGCCTTCTTTACTGTCCTGTGGAAAATACTGATTGGTTAAATTTTCATGAATAAACCAATTGGTTGAGCATTTCGCCTGTAAAAGGCGCTCGACAATCCCCACTGGCTTCCGCCATGCTGGCGTCACCCGCAAGCGTTAATGATTCAGATCAAATGCATTAGTTGGTGGCGGGGCGGGAGGCGGGCATGTCGAGCGGGAACACTGGAACCGTGACGAGCACGCTGAACGATGACGAATGGGACGCGGAAGCGCAGCGCCAACAGGGCGACCCCGCCGTCGTCACGGCCCTGACCTGGGCGTGGGGCACGAATACCGTGCTCGACTTCGACCCCACGCGGGATACGCTGGATTTCGGCTGGTTCACGGCCGACACGTTCACGGTGGCGGAAGTCGCCGGCTCGGTGGTGATTTCCATTCCCTCCAGCGCCGAAACCTATACGCTGCGCGGTGTCACCCTGGCTGAGCTTTCACTCGCCAATATCGCCGCGCTGAATGCCTCGGCGCTGGTGGCCTGGAGCCGCATCCTCGATCCCGGCGACGGGGCCTTCGGCGGCAATGCGGGGCTCGGCAAGGAGGTGGACATCCAGTGGGGCTGGGCGACCCACGAGACCGTCGCCTTCGATCCCGCCCACGACATGCTGGATTTCGGCTGGATGGGCGCCGCCAACTTCACCCTGTCGGAGGTGAACGGCTCGACGGTGATCGCCCTTCCGGCCAGCGACCAGACCTATACGCTGAGCGGCGTCGCCCTGGCCGAACTCTCCTTGTCCAACATCAGCGCCGACGATGCCTCCACGCTGATGGCCTGGTCCACCGCGCTCACCGCCGCCCATGCGGCGCATGATGACGCGGGCGGCACGACCGGCCCGCAGGCGCCGGTGGTCCCCCCGGCCGAGCCGCTTCCCCCCACGCCGCCCGCCGTTGATCTGCCCGTCGTCGACACCCCTGTCGTCGACACTCCCGTGGCCGAAACACCGGTGGCCGAAACGCCGGTGGCCCAGCCCCCGGCAACGCAGCCGCCGGCGGCGGACACGCCTGTTACGGAAACGCCTGTCACGGAAACGCCGGTGGTGGAAACGCCGCCCGTCGTGGAGGTCCCGCCCGCGGATACCCCCGCGAGCGGCGCGAAAGGACCCATCCTCGCCGGCTATTATGCCGACTGGACGGTCTACGACCACAATTACACCATCTCCGACGTGCCCGCCGACCAGCTCACCAATCTCATCTATGCCTCGGCCAATATCGATGCCAGCGGCCGCATGGTGCTGTTCGATCCCTATAGCGACACGCAGATGCTGTTTTCCGCCGCCGACAGCGTGGACGGCATCGCCGACAAGGCGGGCCAGGGCCTGGCGGGCAGCTTCAACCAGATCGTGGAACTGAAGGCGGAGCATCCCGACCTGAAGGTCTCCATGATGATCGGCGGCTGGACCCTCTCCGGCCATTTCAGCGACGCCGCCGCGACCGCCGAGGGGCGGGACACGTTCGCGCAGTCGGTGGTGGATTTCCTGAAGACCTATCCCATGTTCGACGGCGTGGACCTCGACTGGGAGTTTCCCGGCGGGGAAGGCGCGGCGGGCAATTCCGTGCGCCCGGACGATGGCGCCAATTACGCTTTGCTGGTCGCGGATCTGCGCCATGCGCTCGACGGGCTGGAGGCGGAGACCGGGCGCGACTACACCATTTCCGTCGCCTCCCCGGTGGGCGCGACCAAGATCGCCAATTTCAATCTCGCGGGCCTCGATCCCTATGTGGATTGGTTCAATGTGATGGCCTACGACTTCCACGGCACCTGGGAGACCACCACCGGGCATCTCGCGCCGCTGGTGGATTCCGCCGATGGAACGGGCATCGAAAGCGCGGTGGCGCAATATCTCGTCCAGGGCATCGACCCCGGCAAGATGGTGCTCGGCGCGCCGCTCTATACCGCCGCCTGGAGCGGGGTGGCGGACGGCGGCGACGGCGGGCTCGATGCCGCCAGCACGGGATTTCCCGTCGGCTCCTCGGTCGGCCATTATGATTATGCCGACATCCTCGCCAAGCTTCAGGATCCCAACAGCGGCTGGTCGCTCTATTGGGACGACGACGCCCAGGCGGCCTATGTCTACAATGCCAAGCTCGGCATCTTCTCCTCGGTCGAGACCCCCGCCTCGGTGGCCATGAAGGCGGAATGGGCCCAGTCCCAGGGGCTCGGCGGCATGATGTTCTACGATCTCTCGGGCGATGCGACCGGCAGCGCGGAGAGCCTCGTGAAGGCCGCCTACGAGAGCTGGGTGCAGGGCAAGTCGTTCTCGGACATCGCAAATGCCTCCAGCCTGACGCCGGACACGGTGATCGGCGGCAATGGCGTGCTCGACAGCGTGGTCTCCGCCGCACCCGTCGCCCACGCGCCGGAGACCATCGACATCACCTGGAACTGGGGCAAGCAGGAGGTGATCACCGACTTCCAGCCCTCGACCGACGTGCTGAATTTCGGCTGGGTGTCGGCCGACAGCGTGGTGCTGAGCGAGGTCAACGGCTCCACGGTGATCGCCCTGCCGGAAAACCTGCGCACCTATACGCTGAAGGGCGTGGCGCTGGACCAGCTGAGCCTCGCCAATGTCACCGGCAATGATGCCAGCATCATCGACGAATGGGCCGCGACCCTCGATGCCGCGCACAAGGCGGCGGATGCGCAGGCCGCGCTTCTCGGGGTCTCCGCCGACACCCATGTCGCGCTCGGTTGAGGCGCGCGGCAGCGGGTCCGGAGCCGGCGGCCTTTTGCATGCATGGGTGGCCGGAAGAACAAATTCTGCCCTTTTTTGACCCACACTGCTCTTTTCGCGTGCAGGCCCCCGCTCGGGCGGCGCCGGAAGCCCTTGAATCTGCGTCGGTCGCATCTGGCACGTGATTTGCTGAAGATAGGACAGAGTTGGCGGCTAGGGTTCCGGCATCGCATCCCGCGGTGTGCTGGTCCGAGAGCTGCCACCGGTCCGGGAGACATCCGGCCGGGTGCACGGCGGGATAAAAGCCCGGGAGACCTCGGTGGCCAAGGAATTGGCGGCACTGGAGTCTCGCCAATTCCTCATCGTTCGACCTAACGAAGGGGAATAGAATATGCGCTCTCGCTTCTCGAAATTCTTGGGCCTTGCCTGTGCCGCCGCGCTGATCGCCGGCGCGTCCCCGGCGCTCGCCGCGCCGAAGAAGGAATTCAAGGTCGCCTGGTCGATCTATGTGGGCTGGATGCCCTGGGGCTATGCCGCCGAGACCGGCATCGTCAAGAAATGGGCCGACAAATACGGCATCAAGATCGACGTCACCCAGTTCAACGACTACGTCGAATCCATCAACCAATACACGGCCGGCGCCTTCGATGCCCTGACCGTCACCAATATGGACACGCTCTCCGTGCCCGCCGCCGGTGGCGTGGACACCACCGCCGTGATCGTCGGCGATTTCTCCAACGGCAATGACGCCGTGATCCTCAAGAACAAGACCGACCTTGCCGCCATCAAGGGACAGAAGGTCAATCTGGTCGAGTTCTCCGTCTCCCACTACCTGCTCGCCCGCGCGCTCGAATCCATCAAGATGAGCGAGCGCGACGTGAAGGTGACCAACACCTCCGACGCCGACATGGTCGCCGCCTACAAGACCAAGGCCGTCACCGCCGTCGTCACCTGGAACCCGCTGGTCTCCGAGATCCTGGCCGACAAGAACGCCCACAACGTGTTCGACAGCTCCAAGATCCCCGGCGAGATCATGGACCTGCTGGTGGCCAACACCGCGACGCTCAAGGACAATCCGGACTTCGGCAAGGCGCTGGTCGGCATCTGGTACGAGACCATGGCGCTCACCACCGCCAAGACCGAGGCCGGCATCGCCGCCCGCACCGCCATGGGCAAGGCCTCCGGCACCGACCTCGCCGGCTTCGAAAGCCAGCTCGCCGCCACCAAGCTGTTCGACAAGGCCTCCGACGCCGTCGCCTTCGTGAAGTCGCCGGCCGTGGGCACCACCATGGACCGGGTGCGCAAGTTCCTGTTCGAGAAGAAGCTGCTCGGCAACGACGCCAAGTCCGCCGACGCGGTGGGCATCGAGCTGGCCGACGGCAAGATTCTCGGCGATGCGAAGAACGTGAAGTTCCGCTTCACCGACACCTACATGGCCGCCGCCGCCGACGGCAAGCTCTAGCCTCGCGCATCCCCCTCCCCCTTGCGGGAGAAGGGAGAAATCAGATTCGCGGAGCCCCCTCCCCCCTTGTGGGGGAGGGTTGGGGAGGGGGGTAGGGTGCCGCAAGCATCCTCCCTCGCCAGCATAACGGAGAGACACCCCCCTCCCTGCCCTCCCCCACAAGGGGGGAGGGAGAAATCAGATTGCGGAGCCACCTCCCCCTTCACGGGGGAGCGGTGGGGAGGGGGATAGGGTGCCACAAGCATCTCCCTCGCCAGGATAAACGGAGGGACACCCCCTCCCTGCCCTCCCCCACAAGGGGGGAGGGAGAAATCAGATTGCGGAGCCACCTCCCCCTTCGCGGGGGAGCGGTGGGGAGGGGGGTAGGGTGCCGCAAGCCTCTCCCTCGCCAGCATAAACGGAGGGACACCCCCCTCACTGCCCTCCCCCACAAGGGGGGAGGGAGAAATCAGATTGCGGAGCCACCTCCCCCTTCGCGGGGGAGCGGTGGGGAGGGGGGTAGGGTGCCGCAAGCATCCTCCCTCGCCAGCATAAACGGAGGGACACCCCCCTCCCTGCCCTCCCCCACAAGGGGGGAGGGAGAAATCAGATTCGCGGCGCCCCCTCCCCCCTTGTGGGGGAGGGTTGGGGAGGGGGTAGGGTGCCGCAAGCCTCCCCCTCACCAGGATAAACGGAGGGACACCCCCCTCCCTGCCCTCCCCCACAAGGGGGGAGGGAGAAATCAGATTGCGGAGCCACCTGCCCCTTCACGGGGGAGCGGTGGGGAGGGGGGTAGGGTGCCGCAAGCATCCTCCCTCGCCAGCATAAACGGAGGGACACCCCCCTCCCTGCCCTCCCCCACAAGGGGGGAGGGACGACAAACGGCAACGGCAGATCGGACCTTCCTCCATGCGTCTCATCAACCGCAGACCGGACCGCACGGCGGGGCTCCTGCTCGCGATCCTGCCGTTCGCCCTGGTGCTGCTCGCCTATGTGCTCGGCTCGGCGGAGCGCCTGGCGGAAAACCCGGCGGATAAGCTGCTGCCGAGCCTTGCGACCATCGGCGACGCCATTGCCCGCGTCGCCTTCATTCCCGATGCCCGCACCGGGGACTACATCTTGTGGTCGGACACGCTGGCGAGCCTGGAGCGTCTGTTTTCCGCGCTCGCGCTCTCCACCGTCATCGCGCTCGTCGCGGGCATGCTCATCGGCCTGCTGCCGGGTGTGAGGGCGCTGCTCGCCTCCTTCGTCGGCATGGTCTCCATGGTGCCGCCGCTCGCCTTGCTGCCGATCCTGTTCATCGTGCTGGGCCTTGGCGAAGCCTCCAAGATCGCGCTGATCGTCATCGGCGTGACGCCGTTCCTGATCCGCGACCTTGCCATGCGGGTGCAGGAATTGCCGCGCGAGCAGATCATCAAGGCGGAGACGCTCGGCGCCTCCACCTGGCAGATCGCGCTGCGCATCGTGCTGCCGCAGATCCTGCCCCGCCTCATCGACGGCGTGCGGCTCTCGCTCGGCCCGGCCTTCCTGTTCCTGATCGCGGCCGAAGCGATCGCGGCGGATTCCGGGCTCGGCTATCGCATCTTCCTGGTGCGCCGCTATCTCTCCATGGATGTGATCCTGCCCTATGTGGCGTGGATCACATTGCTGTCCGTGATCATGGATTTCGCCCTCGCCCGGCTGCGCGACGTCGCCTTTCCCTGGTTCGGAGGCGCGAAATGACCGCGATCCGGGTTGAGCATCTCTGGAAGGAATATGGCGAACAGATCGTGCTGGAGAATATCTCCCTCGATTTCGCGCCGCGCTCCTTCGTCGCTTTGGTCGGTCCCTCCGGCTGCGGCAAGACCACCTTCCTCCGCATCCTCCTGAGCGAGGAGACGGCGACGCGCGGCCGCGTGCTGATCGACGGCAAGCCGCTCGCCGGGGAACCGGGCGCCGACCGGGGCGTGGTGTTCCAGCGCTACAGCGTGTTCCCGCACCTGACCGTGCTGGGCAATGTGCTGCTCGCCGCCGAAATTCCCGGCGCGCCCTTCACCGGCCATCTGTTCGGCGCGGCCCGTCGGCGCGCGCGGGAGGAGGCACGCGCCCTCATCGCCGAAGTGGGGCTCGCCGGCGCGGAGGATAAATATCCCGCCGCCTTGTCCGGCGGCATGCAGCAGCGCCTCGCGCTCGCCCAGGCGATCATGCGCAAACCGAAGATCCTGCTGCTGGACGAGCCGTTCGGCGCGCTCGATCCCGGCATTCGCGGCGATATCCACGCGCTCATGCTCAAGCTCTGGCACAGCTGCGAGATGAGCGTCGTGATGGTGACTCACGACCTGAAGGAAGCCTTCACGCTGGCGACGCGGGTGATCGCCTTCGAGCGCAAGCGCAACCGGGACGAAGAGCGCGAGCGCTTCGGCGCCACCATCGCCCACGACATCGAGGTCTGGCCCCGGCGCATCGCCGGCCGGCCGCCCCTTCCATCCTCCGATCGGGACGGCCCGATCTCCCCCGAGGACACCGGCCGGGACGACCCGGCGCTTCTGTCGGTCTGAGGAGAGACGCATGACGATGAATGACGAGACACGCGCCCTCATCGAGGCGAACAAGCGCCGCTATGAGGAATTGAAGGCCGCCGGCCAGGACCACGCGCCCCTGGCCCTGCCGCCGCCCACCGAGCGCTGGAGCGTCATGCTCCCGCCCGGCCCGCTGCATCGGGAAACCATTCCCGGCGGCTGGTACTGGACCGTGAAGGTGCTGGCGGGCGAGGCGCTGCGCATCTCGCTACCCGAAGGCCCCTCCGCCGTCTCCCTGATCGCCTGGAACGCCGCCGATACGTCCGAGCGGCTGAACTATGCCGATACGGTGAAGGTCCAATGGACCGCGGCGCTCGGCAAGGGGCGGGTGATCTTCTCCGACATGGGCAAGGTCATGTTCTCCATCGTCGAGGACACGACCGGCGCCCATGACGCCCTGATGGGCGGCTCCACCCCGGCCTCCAACCGCGCCCGCTACGGCGCCGGGGCGCTGCGCAACACGCGGGACAATTTCATCCTGGCGGCGGGAAAGCTCGGCCTCGACCGGCGCGACATTCCGCCCTGCATCACCTTCTTCGCCCCCGTGCGCACCAATGAGGCGGGCGGCTTCGTGTGGCTGGAGGACAAGCGCCAGCAGGGCGATTTCGTCGACCTGCGGGCGGAAATGGATGTGCTGGTCGCGCTCTCCAACTGCCCCCATCCGCTCGACCCGAACCCGGCCTATGAGCCCAGGCCGGTGGAAGTGGTGCGCTTCCAGGCGCCCGCCCCCGCCGCCGACGACCTGTGCCGCACCGCCACCCAGGAAGCCGTGCGCGGCTTCGACAATCTCGCGCGCTGAGGGAGAGCGAACATGAACAGCACCCCATTCTTCGCCGCCCCCGTGCACGATCCCGCCAAGGCCATCGCGGCCTACGACATTCCCGCCCAGGCGCCCTGGTCCGGGCTCGTCAAGCGCGGACAATTCATCCGCATCATCGACCTGGAAGGCCAGCAGGCGGTGGACACCCTGTTCTACCGCGCCGACGACTTCGCCGAGCGCTATTCCTCCCAGGACACGCTGCGCGTCCAGGGCTCGGCCTATGTCTCCACCGGCACGCGGCTGATCTCCAACGAGGGGCATCTCATGCTCACCGTCACCGCCGACACGAGCGGGCGGCACGACACCTCGGCGGGGGCGTGCTCCTGCGAGTCGAATACGGTGCGCTTCGGCCACCACACCAAGTATCTGCACGCGTGCCGCGAGAATTTCGTGGTTGAAGTCTCCAAACACGGCATGTCCAAGCGCGACATCGTGCCGAACATCAATTTCTTCATGAATGTGCCGGTGGAGCCCTCCGGCGAGCTGGCGATCGTGGATGGCGTCTCCAAGCCCGGCGATTATGTGGAGCTGAAGGCGGAGATGGATGTCCTGTGCGTCATCTCGAATTGTCCGCAGATCAACAATCCCTGCAACGGCTTCAATCCGACGCCGATCCGCGTCCTGATCTTCGCGGGCGCCGAGGGCTGAAGATGTTTTCCAAGGTCCTCATCGCGAACCGGGGCGAGATCGCCGGCCGGATCATCAAGACATTGCGGCGGATGGGAATTTCCTCCGTCGCCATCCATTCCGACGCGGACCGCTTCACACGGCCCGTGCTGGACGCCGACGAAGCCGTCCGCGTGGGTCCCGCCCCCGCCAGCGAGAGCTATCTCGACGTGGACGCCGTGATCGCCGCCTGCGTGGCGACGGGCGCGCAGGCGGTGCATCCGGGCTACGGCTTTCTCTCGGAGAATGTCGCGTTCGCGCAACGGCTTGCGGAAGCGGGGATCGTCTTCATCGGGCCCCGGCCGGAGCATCTCACCGCCTTCGGCCTCAAGCACACCGCCCGCGAGATCGCGCAGAAGAGCGGCGTGCCGCTGCTGCCGGGCACCGGCCTGCTGGAGGACGTGGAGGAAGCGCTGAAGGCCGCCGAGGCCATCACCTATCCCGTGATGCTCAAGAGCACGGCCGGCGGCGGCGGCATTGGCATGCAGCTGTGCCATACGCCGCAGGAGCTGAAGGAGACGTTCGAGCGCGTCCAGCGCACCGCCCGCGCCTCCTTCGGCGATGCCCGGGTCTATCTGGAGCGGTTCGTCTCCGAGGCGCGCCATGTGGAAGTGCAGATCTTCGGCGACGGCAAGGGCAAGGTGATCGCGCTCGGCGAGCGCGACTGCTCGCTCCAGCGCCGCAACCAGAAGGTCGTCGAGGAGACACCCGCGCCGCTGCTCTCCGATGCGACCCGCGCCCGTCTTCACGCCGCGGCGGTGAAGCTGGGGGAAAGCGTGTCTTATGCTTCCGCCGGCACGGTGGAATTCATCTACGACCCGGCGCGGGAGGATTTCTACTTCCTCGAAGTGAACACCCGCCTGCAGGTGGAACATCCCGTCACCGAGGCGGTGTTCGGCATCGACCTCGTGGAATGGATGATCCGCCAGGCGGCCGGCGAGGATATCATCCCCGCCGCTCCCCTCGTGCCCAAGGGCGCGGCCATGGAGGTGCGGGTCTATGCGGAAATCCCGCACGCCAATTTCCAGCCCAGCGCCGGCCTGCTGACGCAGGTGACGTTTTCCCCCAGCGCCCGCGTGGACAGCTGGGTGGAGACCGGCACGGAGGTGACGCCTTTTTACGATCCCATGCTGGCCAAGGTGATCGTTTCCGGCGCCGACCGCCCCGCTGCGCTCGCCGCCTTGCGGGCGGCGCTGGAAGAGACCGCCATCAGCGGCATCGAGACCAATCTGGCCTATCTGCGCGCGATTGCCGCGTCGGACCTGCTGGCCTCCGGCAAGGTGGCGACCACGGCGCTGAAGGATTTCGCCTTCCGCCCGGAGAGCATCGAGGTGCTCAGTCCCGGCGCGCAATCGAGCCTTCAGGAACTGCCGGGGCGGTTGCATCTGTGGCATGTGGGCGTGCCGCCGAGCGGCCCCATGGACGCGCGCTCTTTCGCCCGCGCCAATGCGCTGGTGGGGAACAAGCAAACCGCTGTCGCTCTGGAAATGACGGTGAACGGCCCGACGCTGCGCTTCCACACCGACGCCGACATCGCCATCGCCGGCGCCCACATGCCGGCGACCCTCGATGGCGTGCCGGTGCCCCACGATGCAGCCTTCGCGGTGAAGGCGGGGCAGACACTCTCCATCGGCGCCATTTCCGGACCCGGACAGCGCGCCTATCTCGCCGTGCGCGGGGCGTTCGCGGCGCCGGAGGTGCTCGGCTCGCGCGCCACCTTCGCCCTCGGCCTGTTCGGCGGCCATGCCACCGGCAATCTGAAGGGCGGCGACGTGCTCCACCTCAACCCGCCGGCGACCCGTCCGCCCCTGCCCGAGACGGTGGCGGCCGAACCCGCGCCGCTGACGCGGGCGTGGGACATCGGCGTGGTCTACGGCCCCCACGGCGCGCCCGACTTCTTCCAGGACGCGGATATCGCCGACCTGTTCGACGCCACCTACGAGGTGCATTTCAACAGCGCCCGCACCGGCGTGCGGCTGATGGGCCCGACCCCGCGCTGGGCGCGTACCGACGGCGGGGAGGCGGGGCTTCACCCCTCCAATCTGCACGACAATGCCTATGCGGTGGGCGCCATCGATTTCACCGGCGACATGCCCATCATCCTCGGCCCGGATGGTCCCTCGCTCGGCGGCTTCGTCTGCCCGGCGGTGATCGCGCGGGACGAGCTGTGGAAGATGGGCCAATTGAAGCCCGGCGATCAGGTGCGCTTCCATCCGCTGGCCCGGCCGCACGACCCGGTGGCGGGACCGGCGGTGAAGAGCGTGCCGCAGGCCGCCTCCCCCATCCTCGCCCAGCGCGACGACGGGCCGGTGCGCGTGGTCTATCGCCGCCAGGGCGACGATAACCTGCTGGTGGAGTTCGGCGACATGACGCTGGACATCGCCTTGCGATTGCGCGCCCATCTGCTGGCGGCGGCGGTGGAAGAGGCCAAGATCCCCGGCCTCATCGACCTCACGCCCGGCATCCGCTCGCTTCAGCTCCATTATGACGGCACGCAGCTTCCGCGCGGAAAACTGCTCGGCCTGCTGGACGAGATCGAACGGTCCCTGCCCGCGGCCGAGGACGTGGTGGTGCCGAGCCGCATCGTCCATCTGCCGCTGTCGTGGAACGACGAGGATGCGCAGCTCGCCATGCGCAAATACCAGGAGCTGGTGCGCCCGAACGCGCCCTGGTGCCCCTCGAACATCGAGTTCATCCGCCGCATCAACGGGCTGAAGGACGAGCAGGCGGTGCGCGAATTGGTGTTCGACGCGCGCTATCTCGTGCTCGGCCTCGGCGACGTCTATCTCGGTGCGCCGGTGGCCACCCCCATGGACCCGCGCCATCGCCTCGTCACCACCAAATACAATCCGGCCCGCACCTGGACGCCGGAAAACGCGGTGGGCATCGGCGGCGCCTATATGTGCATCTACGGCATGGAGGGGCCGGGCGGCTACCAGCTGTTCGGCCGCACCATCCAGGTGTGGAACACCTGGCGCACCACGCCGGAGTTCAAGCCCGGCACGCCCTGGCTGCTGCGCTTCTTCGATCAGATCCGCTTCTTCCCCGTGAGCCATGCGGAGCTGATGGAGGCGCGCGCCGCCTTTCCCCATGGCGCCTATCCGCTGCGCATCGAGGAGACGCAATTCTCCTATGCGGACTATGCGGCGGAGCTTGCCCGCAATGCCGGCGAGATCAGCGCCTTCAAGGCGCGCCAGCAGGCGGCCTTCGATGCCGAGCGCGCCCATTGGAAGGAACAGGGGCTCGACAGCTTCGTTGCCGACGAGGGGATTGCGGGCGGCGAAGAAGAGGCCATTCCCGAAGGCTGCTTCGGCGTCAGCGCCAATGTTCCGGGCAATGTCTGGAAGGTGCTGGTGGAAGAGAATGCGCAGGTGGCGGCGGGAGAGACCATCGCCATCATCGAATCCATGAAGATGGAAATCTCCATCACCGCCCATGCCGCGGGGCGCGTGCGCGCCGTGCGCATGGTGCCCGGGCGCACGGTGCGCACCGGAGACGTGGTGGCCGTTCTGGAGGCAATGTCGTGACCAGCAAGTTCAGCGAGAGCCCGCTCAGCGGCCTCCATTCCCCGCCCGCATCCCCCTCCGAGCCGGGCGCCGTCGCAGGCGGGCAATTGCCGATCGCCGTGGTCGGCGCCCACCTCTCGGGCATGCCGCTCAATGGCGAACTGACGGGCGCCGGCGGGGCGCTCGTGAAGCGCTGCCGCACCGCGCCGGATTATCGCCTGTTCGTGCTGCCGGACACGGTGCCCGCCAAGCCGGGCGTGGTGCGCGAGCCGGGCTTCTCCGGCCCGGGGCTGGATGTGGAAGTCTGGGCGCTGGATGCCGCCGCCTTCGGAGCCTTCGTCGCCCGCATCCCGGCGCCGCTCGGCATCGGCAAGTTGACCCTGGACGACGGCTCGCAGGTGCCCGGCTTCCTGTGCGAGGCCCATGCGGTGGCGGGCGCGCAGGAGATCACCGCCCTTGGCGGATGGCGCGCCTATATCGCATCGCGGCAGAGCTGACCGGCCCAAGCGGAGGCGCGGGGGGAACCGCCCTGCGCCTCCAATCCCTTGCGCGATGCTGCACCGCAAACGCGACGAAAGACCGATTTAGATCGATCTAATTTTTCGTTGACCGCCGGTTTTGCCTCCCCTAGAGAACCCTGGCCGAGCGCAGAAATAGCGCCGGCGGGGAGAACGCCGGGTGGATCTCAGGAAAGCCAAAGGGGCGTCCGCGCCCGCTCGCCCAGCGAGCGAAACCGCCCCCGGCGGAGCGGCCCTTCCGCTTGCCCATCGCGTGACGCTGAACGACATCGCCGCCCATGCCGGGGTCTCGCGCGCCACGGTCTCGCTGGTGCTGCGCAAGAGCCCGCTGGTGAAGGAAGACACCCGCAACCGGGTGGACCAGGCGATGGCGGACCTCGGCTATGTTTACAACCGCCGCGCCGCCAATCTGCGCTCCGGCGCCTCGCGCACCATCGGCCTCGTGCTGTGCGAGATCATCACGCCCAATTATTCCCAGTTCACCGCCGGCATCGACGACGTGCTGGATGCTGAAAGCTATGTGGGCTTCATCACCAATACGGCCGAGGACGCGGCGCGCCAGAGGCGCGTTCTGGTGCGCATGCAGGAACATGGCGTCGACGGCATCGTGCTAGTGCCGGCGGAGGAAACCCGCGCCGACGCGCTGGAGGAGGCCCATTGCGCGGGCCTGCCCTGCGTGCTCGCGCAGCGCCGGGTGGACGGCTTCGCCGCCGATTATGTCGGCCCGGACTATGCCGCCGGCATGGAACTCGTCACCGAGCATCTGATCGGCCTCGGCCATCGCCATATCGGCTTCATCGGCGGCGTGCGGCGCATCGCGCCCTTGAGCGAACGCCTCGCGGGCTTTCGCCGGGCGCTGCGCCGGCACAAGCTGAAGATCGGCCCCATCGTGCCCTGCCCGGTGCTCGACCGCTCCTCGGGTTATGCCGCCGCCCGCGACCTGTTCGCGGAGGAAAATCCGCCCACCGCCCTGGTCTGCTACAACGATATCGTCGCGTTCGGCGTGATGCTGGCGCTGACCGAGCGGGGGCTCGAACCCGGCCGCGACGTGGCCGTGGTCGGCTGCGACGATGTGGCGGAGGCCGGCCTCCACCGGCCGGCGCTCACCACCTTCACCACCGATCCGCGCGTGGTCGGCCGGGAAGCGGCGCGGCTGCTGCTGCGGCGGATCGATAATCCGGGTCGCCCCCCGGAGCAGATCATCGTGCCGCCGCGCCTGATCATCCGCCAATCGTGCGGCAGCGCCGGGCCGGGCCGGTCGGTCGCGCCCCCGGCCCGATCCGTCCCCGTCGATGTCGGTGCGGCGGGGGTCCGGCGGCCCCGCCGCTCCACTCCTCACACCCTCAAGGGAAGCGCAGGGACATGAACTACGTCTTCCAGTTCGGAGAAGTCTTCAACGCCTGGCAGGACCTGCTCTACGGCGCCTGGCTGACGATCCAGCTCTCGGCCATGGCGATGGTGCTCGGCCTGATCGTCGCGGTGGCCGGCGCGCTCGGCAAGACCGCCGGTCCGCGTCCGGTGCGCTGGCTGGTGGACACCTATGTGGAGATCATCCGCAACACGCCGTTCCTGGTGCAGATCTTCCTGATCTTCTTCGGCCTGCCGCGCGCCGGGGTGCGGCTCGACGCGAACGAGGCGGCGCTTCTCGCCATGGTGGTGAATGTGGGCGCCTATGCCACGGAGATCGTGCGGGCAGGCATCGAGACCATCCACAAGGGCCAGATCGAGGCGGGCAAGGCGCTCGGGCTCAAGCCCATGCAGGTATTCTCCTATATCGTGATCTTCCCGGCGCTGAAGGCGATCTATCCGGCGCTCACCAGCCAGTTCATCCTGTTGATGCTCACCTCCAGCGTGGTCTCCGCCATTTCGGCGGAGGAATTGACCGCCATCGCCAACAATCTCCAGTCCCAGACCTTCCGCTCGTTCGAGATATATCTGGTGGTCACCGCCATGTATCTCGCCATGTCGCTGATGTTCTCGGGCGTGTTCGCGCTCATCTACAAGATGGTGTTCGCGCCCACCGATGTGACCCGCTGAGGAGGATGCCATGATCCGTCAATTCACCTCCGCGGAACTGCTGTTCCTCATCTCGTCCGTGCGCTGGACGCTGCTGCTCTCGCTGATCGCCTTCGTCGGCGGGGCGACCGGCGGGCTCCTGGTGGCGTTCGCCCGCACCTCCACCTGGCCCTGGCTGCGGGCGACCGCCGCCGGCTACATCCAGATCTTCCAGGGCACGCCGCTGCTGATGCAGCTGTTCCTGGTGTTCTTCGGCGCCACCTTCCTCGGCCTCACCATCGACCCGCTGATGGCCGCCGCCATCGGCCTCACGCTCAACGGCGCGGCGTTCCTGGGCGAGATCTGGCGCGGCTGCATCCAGGCCATTCCCAAGGGCCAGTGGGAGGCCTCCACCGCGCTCGGCCTGCATTATTTCACCCGCATGAAGGACATCATCCTGCCCCAGGCGGCGAAGATCGCGGTGGCGCCCACGGTCGGCTTCCTGGTGCTGCTGGTGAAGAGCACCTCGCTCGCCTCCATCATCGGCTTCGTCGAGCTGACCCGCGCCGGGCAGATCGTCAACAACGCCACCTTCCGCCCGTTCCTGGTGTTCGGCGTGGTGGCGGTGATCTATTTCATCCTGTGCTGGCCGCTCTCGCTCTATTCGCGCCACCTGGAGAAGAAGTTCGGAACCGTCGCGCGCTGAGGAGCGGGACGCATATGGATCGATCCAATCCGCGCCGCCCCTCATCGGCGCGCCTGCCCCGCCAGGGGCCAATCGGAGGAAAGCACATGTCCCTGACGTCCGTCCTGACCACCACGCGGCGCGCCTTCGCCGCCCTCGGCCTCGCGGCGCTGGCCGCGACCGCCCTTTCCCACGGCGCCTCGGCCCAGAGCATCGACGACATCCTGTCGAAGAAGAAGCTCCAGGTCGGCATGCTGGTGGATCTGCCGCCCTTCGGCCTGCTCAACACCGAGGGCAAGCCGGAAGGCTATGATGCCGACGTCGCGAAGCTGATGGGCAAGTATCTCGGCGTCGAGGTCGAGATCGTCCCGGTCACCGGGCCGAACCGCATTCCCTATCTGCTCACCAACAAGATCGACGTGCTGGTGGCCACCTTCGGCATCACGCCGGAGCGCGCCAAGCAGGTGCAGTTCTCGATCCCCTATTCGGCAATCGAGATCCAGCTGATCGGCCCGAAGAAGCTGGATGTGAAGACGCTGGACCAGACCGTCGGCAAGAAGATCGCCGTGGCCCGCGCCTCGACCCAGGATACCGCGCTGACCGCCGCCGTTCCCAAGGGCGCCACCATCATGCGCTTCGACGACGATGCCACCGCCGCCCAGGCGTTCGTTTCCGGCCAGACCGACCTGCTCGGCGCCAACAACCTCATCGGCACCCAGCTCGCCGAGGCCAACCCGGACATGGGCATCGAGCGCAAGATCGTGCTGCGCAGCCAGTACAACGGCATCACGGTGCGTCGCGGCTCGACAGATTTTCTTCAGTGGATCAATACGTTCCTGTATTTCGTGAAGAATAATGGCGAGCTCGACGCCATCAACCAGAAGTGGTTCAAGACCCCGCTTCCGGTGATGCCCACCTTCTGACCCCCGCACCGCGGGCCACGGACGCGCGTCCGTGGCCCTGCGCAGCCCCGCACAGACCCGCCAGCGCCGTTCGGAGACTTCGTCATGACCACTGCCCATGAAGGCGAGAGCCAGAGCCAAGGCCGGAGCCCGGATCTCGGCGCCGCGGCCGCGCCCTCCAAGCAGAGCGGGCCAGTGATGATCCGCATGGAGGCCGTGGAAAAGCATTACGGCACCTATCACGCGCTCAAGAACGTGAACCTCACCGTCACCCACGGCGAGCGGATCGTCATCTGCGGGCCCTCCGGCTCGGGCAAGTCGACGCTCATCCGCTGCATCAATGCGCTGGAGCACCACCAGGGCGGACGCATCGAGGTGGACGGGGTGGAAGTCGGCACCTCCTCGAAGAACCTCGACAAGGTGCGCGCCGAGGTCGGCATGGTGTTCCAGTCGTTCAACCTGTTTCCCCACCTCACCGTGCTGCAGAATTGCACCCTCGCCCCGCGCAAGGTGCGCGGCCTCGCCCCCAAGGAGGCCGAGGCGATCGCCATGAAATATCTGGAGCGGGTGCGCATTCCCGAGCAGGCGAACAAATATCCCGGCCAGCTGTCCGGCGGCCAGCAGCAGCGCGTCGCCATCGCCCGCGCGCTGTGCATGAGCCCCAAGATCATGCTGTTCGACGAGCCCACTTCCGCCCTCGACCCGGAAATGGTGAAGGAGGTGCTCGACACCATGACCTCGCTCGCCCAGGACGGCATGACCATGATCTGCGTGACCCATGAGATGGGATTTGCCCGCCAGGTCGCCGACCGGGTGATCTTCATGGATAAGGGCGAGATCGTGGAGGAAGGCGCGCCGGAGGATTTCTTCGCCCATCCCAAGAGCGAGCGCACCCGCACCTTCCTCGGCCAGATCCTGCACCACTGAACCGGCGCCGGACCCCGGCGCCCCTTTCCCTGAGCCCGCGCACCCCAAGCAGAAGCGAGATCCGCCCGTGAGACGCGCGTCCCTCATCGCCCTGGACTGGGGCACGTCCTCGCTGCGCGCCTATCTGCTGGATGGGGACGGCGGCATCCTGGACCGGATCGAATCCGCCGAAGGGCTGATGGCGGTGAAGGACCGGGCGTTCGCGCCGGTCCTCTCGCGCATCGCCGGCCCGTGGGCGCAGGCGCACGGCCGCCTGCCGATCCTGCTGTCGGGCATGATCGGCAGCCGGCAGGGCTGGGCGGAAGCCCCTTATGTGACCTGCCCCGCCGGTCTCGACGCGCTGGCCGCCGGCCTCATGCCGCTGCCGGTGGAAGATCCCGCCCTCGGCCCGGTCCACATCGTGCCCGGCCTGCTGGTTGACGATCCCAAGACCCCCGACGTGATTCGCGGGGAGGAGACCGAGCTGTTCGGCGCCCTCGCCGTTCTGGGACGGTCAGACGGGCTGTTCGTGCTGCCGGGCACCCATTCCAAATGGGTGCTGGTGGAAGGCGGCCGCGTCACCGGCTTCGCCACCTTCATGACCGGGGAGATCTTCGCGGCGCTGAAGGGGCATACCATTCTCGGCCGCATGATGGGGGATGCGGCGCCATCCCCCGCCGGCTTCCGCGCCGGGGTCGCCGCCTCGCGCGACCTGCACGGTCCCGGCGCCCTGCTCTCGCGCCTGTTCACGATCCGCGCCCTGGGCCTGACCGGCGGCCTCGCCGATGCCGACAGCGCGGATTTCCTCTCCGGCCTGCTGATCGGCGCGGAACTGGCGAGCGTGACCGACGGCCGCGAGAGCTTCACGCTGATCGCCAATGCCGCGCTGACGCAGCATTATTCCACCGCCGCCGCGCTGCTCGCGCTGCCGCACGACCGCGCGCCGCCCGATTGCGCCGCCGCCGGCCTGTGCGCGATCGCGCGCGCCGCCGGCCTCCTCTGACCCTCGGACGGGACGACGCGCGATGACCCTCACCTTCACCCAAGCCATGGCGCGCTGCCCGCTGGTCGCCATCCTGCGCGGCCTGAAGCCGGAGGAGGCGCTGGACGTGGGCGCGGCGCTGGTGGATGCCGGCATCGCCATCATCGAGGTGCCGCTGAACTCGCCCGATCCGCTGCGCTCCATCGCCCTGCTGGCCGAGCGCTTCGGCACCGAGACCCTGATCGGGGCGGGAACGGTGATGTCGCCGGCGGACGTGGCCGATGTGGCGCAGGCCGGCGGCCGGCTCATCGTCATGCCCCATTCGGACGGCGAGGTGATCCGCGCCGCCAAGGCTGCCGGGCTCGTCTGCACCCCCGGCGTCGCCACCCCCACCGAGGCGTTCGCCGCCCTGCGCGCCGGGGCCGACGCGCTCAAGCTGTTCCCCGCCGAGGGCCTGCCGCCGCAGATCCTCAAGGCCTGGCGCGCGGTGATGACGGGCGTCGTTCTGCTGCCGGTCGGCGGCATCGACGCGGGCAACATGGCGGCCTATCACGCCGCCGGGGCGGACGGCTTCGGGCTCGGCTCCGCGCTCTACAAGCCCGGCAAGCCCGTGGACGCCATCGCGCGGGATGCCGCCGCGCTCGTTCACGCCGCGCGCGCCCTGTTTCCCTGAGCCTTCGCCCTCACCGCCCCCAGAGGTCGCAGACCCGGGCGGCGGCGGTGTCGCGGGTCTCGCGGGCGAGGAACTCGGCCGTGGCGGCGGCCGGCATCGGCCGGGCATAAAGGAAGCCCTGCGCCACCTCGCATCCCCGCTCCCGCAGGAAGCGCGCTTGGCCGACCGTCTCCACGCCCTCGGCCACCACGGACATGCCGAGGTTCTTGCCGAGCTCGATCACGGTGCACACGATGGCGGCGTCGAAGGAATCGCTCTCGGTATCCTGGACGAAGCTGCGGTCGATCTTGATGGTGTCGATGGGCAATTGCTTGAGATGGGTCAGCGCCGCATAGCCGGTGCCGAAATCATCCAGCGCGAGGTTCATGCCGGCGCTGTGCAACTGGCCGAGAATGGGCGCGACGAAATCCGAATTGCGGCCGAGGAACACGGTCTCGGTGATCTCGACGTCGAAATGGCTCGGCGTCACGCCCTCCGCCGCCAGCAGCTCCAGAATCTGGTTGGCAAGATCGCGATGGGTGAACTGGGCCGGCGAGAGGTTCACCGCCACGCGCCCGACCGGATAGCCCAGATCCAGCCATTTGCGCACGTCGCGCGCCACCTGCCGCAGCATGGTGTCGCCCATGAGCAGGGCAAGCTCGGGGTCCTCGAAGGCGGTGAGGAAGCTGTGGGGCTGGAGCACCTGGGTGGTGGAGCGCTTCCACCGCATGAGCGCCTCGAACCCCATCAACTGGCCGGTGACGAGCGACACCTTGGGCTGATAATAGGGCGTGATCTCGTCGCCCGCCACCGCATTGACCAGCGAACGGTTGAGCGAGATGCGCTCGTTCATGGCGCGCCGCATGGAGGGAGCATAGAGCACCGCGCGGTTGCGGCCCTCCTGCTTGGCGGCATAGAGCGCCAGATCCGCATCCTTCATCAGCTCGCCGGGGGCATAATCGGCGTTCGGGCAGGCGGCAAGGCCGATGCTCGCCTTGGTGGAGAGCGAGCGGTCCTGATAGACCAGCGGATGGCGGAAATCGGCGATGATCGCCTGGGACAGGGCCTGCGCCTCCTCCAGCGAGATCGCCCCGCGCAGCAGGATGACGAATTCGTCGCCGCCGAGCCGGGCCACCAGGGCGCGCTCGCCCGCGAGCCGCTCCAGGCGCCGCGCCGTCTCCACCAGCAGGGCATCGCCCGCCGCATGGCCCAGCGTGTCGTTCACGTCCTTCAGCCCGTCCAGGTCCACCAGCAGCAGGAAGATCGCGCCGGGCTTGGTGCGCGCCTCGCGGATCGCCGCATCGAGCTGGGCCTGGAAGGCGGCGCGGTTGGTCAGCCCGGTCAAGGCGTCGTGGCTCGCCGCATAGCGGATCTTCTGCTCGGCGGCGAGACGGTCGGTGATGTCGATGACGCCGGAGACGAGGCACGCCTCGCCGTCGATCTCGATGAAGGTGGCCGCCACCAGGACGCTGCGCAGCTCGCCGTTGCCGAGGCGGATCTTGGTTTCGAAATTGGTCACCGAGCCGTCGCGGATCAGCCGCTCCAGGAACACCCGGCGCGCACCAAGATCGGCATAGATCTGCCACACCGACTGGACGCCGAATTCCTGCGGCTCGCCGCCGAAATAGCTCACGCCGGCGGCGTTGTAGCGCACGATGCGCCCGCTCTCCAATTCGGTGATGAGCAGCGGGATCGGCACCGCCATGAAGGTGCGCTCCAGCAGGCGCTCGCTTTGCGAGAGCACCTCGCGCGCGGCCTTCTGATCCTGGGTCGCGATCCATTCGAGGCGGCTCTGGCGGTTGTTGCGCACCAGCACGAGGATCAGCGCGGCGTTGAGCATCACCACCGCCAAGGCGAGCCCGAGCGCGGTGTCCGATTGCGGCGGCACCCCGAGATAGCCCACCAGCATCAGCACGCTGCACAGCAGGCCGCTCGCGACCGACCAGCGAAACGACACCGGCACCACGAGATAATAGATCGCCGGCAGCAGCAGCACCACGAACAGGGCGATGTCGCTGCGCGAATGCACCAGCACCGCCACCCCGGCAGCCGTGATCCATTGCCAGACGACGATGATCCACTGGACCGCGCGGAAGCTCACGGCGCGGTTGACGAGGGCGGCGCAGGCCAGCGACACCGCGATCAACAGGCACCGGGCGTAGATCGCCTCGAAGAAATGCGACTGTCCCTCGAAGCGCCAATCGCTGAACAGGAACAGCGCGTTGAGGATGGAGGAGAGGAGGAACAGCACGCGGCTGTGCCGAACCAACTCGCCGAAACGCTGGCTCCGGAAGACCTGTTCGCGGATCGGCTCGACGAATTCCCCCGTCAAGGAGTTGAGTCGTCCGTCATCCATCGTCGATCTTGCCGCCTCCCCTTTTCGCTGAATTTATCTCTCAAATGCGACGCAGGGATAGTGAGCCCGAAATGAGCTCCTAGAAATGCGCGAGATATCCGCCATCCACAACCAGAACATGGCCGGTGACATAACTTGCGGCCGGCGACGCCAGGAATACCGCCGCGCCGGCGATTTCTTGCGGCTGCCCCCATCTTCCGAGCGAGGTGCGGCGCGAAAGCCAGTCGCCGATGGCCGGATCCGAGGCCATGGCGGCATTTGCATCGGTGGCGAAATAGCCCGGCGCGATGGCGTTGACCGTGACGCCGCGCGGCCCGAACTCGGCGGCCAGCGCCCGCGTCAGGGCCTCCAGCCCGCCCTTGGCGGCGGTATAGGCGGCATCGCCCGAGCGCGCGATCGGCCCGGCGATGGAGGTGATATTGATGATGCGGCCGCTGCCGCGCGCCGCCATGCCGCCCGCGACCGCCCGCATCAGCCGCGCGGGGGCGATCAGGTCCACGTCGATCAGGCGCTGGAACGCCGCGTCGTCCAGTTCGAAGAACGGGCGGCGGTCGCGGGCGCCGGCATTGTTCACGAGGATGTCCACCGGCGGCGCTTCCTCCAGCGCGTGGGCGACCGTGGTGGCGTCGGAAATGTCGAACGGCAAAAGGCTCACCTTGCCGAAATCGGCGAGGCGGGCGGCGGCGGCCAGCAGGCGGGAGCGATCGCGCCCGTTGAGCAGCACATGGGCGCCCGCCTGCGCCATGCCCTTGGCGATTTCAAACCCGAGCCCGGCGGCGCTTCCCGTGACCAGGGCCGTGCGCCCGGCAAGCGAAAAAAGCTGAGACATGCCGCGCTCCCGACGTACCGTCACAGGAGCCTTGGCAGATCCCTTCGGTGTTCACAAGTCGACGCTAGAGCAATCTGCCCGCGAGCACGGCACCGAGAATCGCCGAGAGGAACAGGGCGCCGTCATGCAGGGCGAGCCCAAGGCGCGAGGGCGCGCCCTTCTGGTAGATCCAGCCGGTGCAGCCGATGGTGGCGAGCGACCAGCCGGCGCCCACCAGGATCAGCGCCACGGTCCAGCCCCAGGTTTCCGCCGAGAGGCGCGCCGGCAGCAGCGCGCTCGCGGCGGGCAGGGCGAGCGCCAGCACCACCAGGGCGAGCCCTCCAAGGGCAAGCGGACGCGGCGCGAGGCGCGCGCCGAAATAGGCCAGCGGGGCGGCCGGCGCATACATGGCGGCGACATGCAGGGCGATGAAGCCGAACACCGCCCCCTCGCCGATGCCGCAGCCGAGCAGCGCCAGGGGCGCCTGCGCCATCAGCAGGCTCATGCCGAGCCACGCCAGCGCGCCGCAGAGCGTCGGCACCGCGATGGCGCCCAGCGGCAGGGTGAGCTTCTCGCGGAAGCGCGGCGCGGCGTCGGGCGCCATCAGAACAGCGACGGCGAGCGACAGCGTGTGGGCGAGCGCGGCCAGCACCGCCGAGCCGACCAGGAAGAAGGGCGAGAACAGCCATTCGGCGCCCATTGCCAGCAGGGGGCCGGCGAAGGCGGCGAGCAGGCCGCCCGTGAGCACGCCCGCGGCAGCGGCCACCGGACGCCCGGCGGTGGCCGCCGCCTCGTGCCGGTAGAAGAAGGAAAAGCCCTGGGCCATGCCGAGCCAGAGCGCCCCGAGGCACACCCAGGCGAATTGCATCTGCACCAGCCCGACCGCCAGCAAGGCGCCGCCGCCCACGCCGAGCGAGGCGCCGAGGGCAAAGCCGGTGCGGCGGCCGAAGGCATCGCCGAGAAACGAGGCGGGGAAGGAGGCCAGCGCCGCGCCCACCAGCATGGCGGCGAACGGCAGGGTCGCGTAATGGGGATCGCGCGCCAGCGCGGCCCCCGCCAGGGGCAGGATGCCGCTCGCCAGCGTCTGCGCCAGCACCGCGAAGGCAAATCCCAAGGCCAGGGCGAACGGCGGGGCCCGCCGCGCGGCATTGTCATTGGCCGGCGGATCGAACTGGGGATCGCAGATGCACACCAGCATGCCGGCGCGCGGTCCGGGCAGGGGGGTCGCGGGCCTCATGGGCGCGGGTCCCGCTTGGCGGGCGCATGGGGCGTGGCGGGAAGGTCGTCGTCGCTCAGCACGCGGAAGGCGGCGCCGTCCAGATCCTCATACTGGCCGCTCTTGAGGCTCCAGAGGAAGGCGAACAGGCCAATCAGCCCGAGCCCGAGCGCGATCGGCACCAGATAGAGCAGGACCGTCATGCGCGCACCTCCTCCACTGCCGCCAGGGGCGCCTGTCCCGCCGCGGGCCGGCCGGCGCGCAGGGCGTTCAGCGTCACCAGGATGGACGACCCGGACATGGCGAGCGCCGCCACCAGGGGCGTCACATACCCCGCCACGGCCAGCGGCACAGCGATGAAATTATAGCAGATGGCGAGGCCGAGATTCTGCCGCATCAGCCGCCCGGCGGTGCGCGCGCCGTCGAGAGCCGCGAGCACCGGGGCGAGGCGCGGGCCGATGAACACCGCGTCGGCCTGGGCCTGCGTCACCGCCGCGCCGCTGGCCGGGGAGAGCGAGACGTCCGCCGCCGCGAGCGCGGGCGCATCGTTCAGCCCGTCGCCGACCATGCACACGCGATGCCCCGCCGCCTTCAACTTTTCGAGGACCGCGATCTTGTCGGCCGGGCGCAGGCCGCCCTCATAATCGGCAATGCCGAGCCGCGCGGCCACCGGCGCCACCGCCTCCGGCCGGTCGCCGGAGAGAATGCGCACCGCGATGCCGCGCGCCTTGAGGGCGTCCACCACGTCCCGCGCATCGGGCCGCACCTGCTGGGCGATGCCGATGACGAGGCGCGCCGCGCCGAGCCGGAACGCGATCAGCGAACAATCGGCGGGCAGGTCCGAAGGCACGCGCGCATCGCAGAAATCCAGGCTGCCGAGCCGGGCCTCGCCCTCCGGCAGCAGGGTCCGCACGCCCGCCCCGGCCATCTCCTCCACCTCGGCGAAGGGGGCGCCCTGGGCCGAGCGGGCGAGCGCGGTGGCGAGCGGATGGCGGCTCGACAAGGCGAGGCGCGCGGCGAGCGCGAGCGGGCGCGGATCGGCGTCCTGCGGCAGGCGCAGCACGGCATCGGGCAAGGTCAGCGTGCCGGTCTTGTCGAACACCACCGTGTCCACGGGCGCCAGGCGCTCCAGCATGTCGCCGGCATTCACCAGCAGGCCGGCGCGGAACAGCCGCCCGGTCGCCACCACCTGCACCACCGGCACCGCCAGCGCCAGCGCGCAGGGGCAGGTGATGATCAGCACGGCGACCGCGATCATCACCGCGTCATGCACGCTCGCGCCCAGCACCAGCCACAGGATGGCGGAGACGAGCGCGGTCAGATGGACCACCGGCGCATAGAGGCGCGCCACCCGGTCGGCGAGGCGCACATAGGCGCCGCGCGCGCTCAGGGCGCCGTCCAGCAGGCGCTGCACATCGTCGATCAGCGTGCCCTCGCCGCCGGCGGTGACGCGCACGTTCAGCGCGCCGGAGCCGTTGAGACTGCCGGCATAGATGCGCGCGCCGGGGCCGACGAGGCGCGGCAGGGTCTCGCCGGTGATCAGCGCCTCGTCCACCGCCGAGGCGCCGGACACCACCTCACCGTCCGCGCCCACCCGCTCGCCGGCGGCCACCAGCATCATGTCGCCCGCGCCCAGCGCCTGCACCGGCACCAGAACCGGAACCCCGTCGGGCCCAAGGCGATGCGCCATCTCCCCGCGCAAGGCGGCGATATTGCCGGCGACGGCGCGGGTGCGCCGGCGCGCCTCATGGTCGAGATAGCGGCCCGCCAGGAGGAAGAACAGCAGCATCACCGCGCTGTCGAAATAGGCGTGCTCCTTATGCAGCGCGGTTTCCACCACCGACATGCCGAGCGCCAGGATGACGCCCAGCGAGATCGGCACGTCCATGTTCAGCTTGCGGGTGCGCACGGCGCGCAGCGCGCTCTGGAAGAAGGGCTGGCCGGCATAGGCGGCGGCGGGCAGGGCGATGAGGGCGGACAGCCAGTGGAAGAAATCCCGGGTCTCGGGCGTGATGTCGGTGACGTTGCCGGACCAGACCGAGACCGACAGCAGCATCACGTTCATGGCCGCGAAGCCCGCGACGCCCATGCAGCGCAGCAGCCAGCGGGCGCGCCGCGCCTCTTCCTCCTCCACCCGGCCGGCGAAGGGATGGGCGCGATAGCCCAGCGATTCCAGGCGCTGCACCACCTCGGCAGGCGCGCCCTCGCCGCTCCAGGCGACGGTCAGGCGATGGGTGGTGTAGTTCAGCCGCGCATGGACGACGCCGGGCAGGGATTTTACGCCGTTCTCGATGTCGCTGATGCAGGCGGCGCAATCCACGCCGTCCACGGCGAGATTCACTTCGGCGCGGCCCTCCGCGTCACGGGCGAGAAAGATGGAATAATCGACGGCCTCGGCCATGTGCGCAGCACCCGGAAATCACGCGAGCCCCCGCATCGACGTCCGCAGGACGGGCTAATGCAGTTGAACCCGGTTCTTGGACCGGAACAAGCGCTGCCCGCCTTGCGCAAGATCAAGCATCAGATCCCATTGCCCGGCATGGGCGGTGACGGCGCCCGTGTAGCGGCCGCCGCCGATGTCGGCGAGGACGAGGGTGACGTCGCCGCGCGCGTCGGTGGGATGGAACAGGCGCCCCGTCACATCGAGCCCGCTCAAGGGCTTGCCGGCCGCGTCGCGCACGATCAGCACGACGTGACGCGCCTCGCCCCGGCTTTCCACGTCGGCCTCCACGTTCCAGCCGCGCGTCGCCTGCTGGGCGGCGGCCTCCTCCTCGCTGCGGAAGGCGAGGCCTGCCTTGTAGGAGCTTTCGGTCTCCACCCCGCCGAAGGTGGTGACGGCGAACCGGGCCATGACCACGTTCACCCCCACCACCACGCCGAAGAAGGCGAGGATGATCAGCAGCATCATGCGGCCGGTGAGTTCCCGCGGCGGCTTTTCGGCGAGGCCAAGCTGTGCCATCGAATGCTTCCTTACGGCGCGATGAAATGGTCGCTGGCACGGGCGGCGATGCCGGTGGCCGTGTCGCGGATCTCGAATGTCACCGGCAGGGAGGCGCCGGCGTCCAGCTTGTCCTTGGTGGTCACCAGCACGCGCACTTCGCGCGTCTGATCGGGACCGACGAGGAGGGCGTCGTTTTCCGATCCGGCGTCGGTGCCGACCACGGTCAGGCTGGCGCCCGGCACGCCCGAGACCGAGAGCGCGAACGTGCGGTCGTACAGCTTCTTGTTGATCAGCCGCAGCGTATAGGCGTTGCGCAGCGAACCGTCGGACAGGCGCACGAACACCGGATTGCGATCATGGATCGCCGCGAGCCCCTCGGTGGAGCGGTTGACCAGCGTCGCCAGCATCAGCCCGCCGATGCCGCAGATCAGGGCCGCATAGAGGATGGTGCGCATGCGCACGATGCGCCGCACCGGCGCCTCGCCGCGCGCCCGCGCTTCCAGATTGGCTTCCGATTCATAGCGGATCAGCCCGCGCGGACGATGGATCTTGTCCATCACCGTGTCGCAGGCATCGATGCACAGGCCGCACTGGATGCAGTCCAGCTGCAATCCCTTGCGGATGTCGACGCCGGTGGGACAGACATTGACGCACTGGTTGCAGTCGATGCAATCGCCCGCCGGCTTGCCCTCGGCCCGCAGCTGGGCGACCTTCTTGAGCGATCCGCGCGGCTCGCCGCGATCCAGGAGATAGGTGACGTTGAGCGCGTATTCGTCGGTCAGCGCCGCCTGGATGCGGGGCCAGGGGCACATATAGGTGCACACCTGCTCGCGCATGTGGCCGGCCAGCACATAAGTGGTGAAGGTCAGCACCGCGATCGAAATATAGGCGGTCGCCGAGGCCTGGAAGGTGGCAAGCTCACGCACCAGGGTCGGGGCATCGTCGAAATAGAGCACCCAGGCGCCCCCGGTCCACCAGGCGATCAGCAGCCACAGCGTATGCTTGAGCGCCTTGTGGGAGATCTTGTCGATGGTCCAGGGGGCGTTGTCGGCGGCGATGCGCTCGCGGCGGTCACCCTCGATCAGCCGTTCCACGGCCATGAACAGGTCGGTCCACACCGTCTGCGGGCACAGATAGCCGCACCACACCCGGCCTGCGACCGCATTCATGAGGAACAGGATCAGCGCCGCGAGGATCAGCAGGCCGGCCACATAATAGAATTCCTGCGGCCAGATCTCGATGAAGAAGAAATAGAAGCGCCGGGCGGGGAAATCGATCAGCACCGCCTGGTTGGGCGCGTCCGGCCCGCGATCCCAGCGCACGAAGGGGAGGAAATAATAGATGCCGAGCGTGACGATGAGCACGATCCACTTGATGCGCCGGAACGTGCCGTGGACGCTCTGCGGATAGATCGCACGCCGCGCGGCATACAGCGGCGCATCGTCGGCGTCCGGTGCGGCTGGCGGGGGCGCATTGGTCTTGGCGGCGGGAACGGTCATCACATCACTGATCTTTTGCCCGCCCCCGTGGGGAAAGGCGTGGAAAAGGAGGGTCGCATGCCCTCACGCGCGAAGCCCCTCCGCCGGGCGGCCCGAAGCCGGCGCCGGCGGAGGGGACGGCTTTGCTACTGGCCGCCGCCCAGGGTGTGGACGTAGACCGTCAGGGCCTTGATGGTGGTGGGCGACAGGCGCGCCCCCCAGGCCGGCATCACGCCGCCCCGGCCGTAGGTGATGGTCTGGACGATGGTCGCCTTGTCGCTGCCATACAGCCAGATGCCGTCGGTCAGGTTCTTGGAGCCAAGCTCCTGGTTGCCCTTGGCATTCTCGCCGTGGCAGACGGCGCAATTGGCCTTGAACACCGCCGCGCCCTTCTGCACGCTCGGCGTATCCGCCGGCACCAGGCCCGACAGCGAGCGCACGAAATCCGCAGCATCGGAGATTTCGGTCTTCGAGAGCACGGCGCCGAACGGCGTCATGTTGCCCTGGTGGCCGAGATCGTCGCCCGAACGGATGCCGTGGGTGATGGTTTCCTGGATCTGCTCCAGCGTGCCGCCCCACAGCCAGTCGTCGTCATTGAGGTTGGGGAAGCCCTTGGCCCCGCCGCCACCGGCGCCGTGGCACGGCGCGCAATTGTCGGCGAAGGCGACCCGCCCTTCCGCCCGCGCGAGCGCCAGCAGATCCGGGCTCTTCTCGATGTCCTGGAGCGAGGCGGTGGCCAGCCTCTCGGACGTGGCGGCGCGCAGCGCCCGCAGGTCCGCCAGCTGGCCCTGCACCGCCTGGCGCGAGTTCCATCCCAGCAATCCCGGCGTATAGCCGGAGATCAGCGGCCAGGCCGGGAAGGCGATCCAATAGCAGACCGCCCAGAAGATGCAGGCATAGAAGGTCCACAGCCACCAGCGCGGCAGCGGATTGTTGAGTTCGCGGATGCCGTCCCATTCGTGGCCGGTGGTGACGGTCCCGCTCGCGGCGTCCACGTGCGCGTCATGGCTCTCGTGTGCGGTGCTCACGGGATCAATCCTCCTTCAGCGGAATTTGGGCGGCTTCGTCGAAGTTCTTCTGCATCTTCTTCGAAGGCCAGAAGGCGTAGACAATCACACCGACGAAACCGAGGAAGAACAGCATCAGCCCCCAGGTCTGCGCGAAGGACGCCAAGAACATATAGATGTCACGCATGGCTCACCTCACGTTCGCCTTGTCGTCGTAGAGCTTGAAGTCCACGAGCGTGCCGAGCATCTGGAGGTAGGCGATCAGGGCGTCGGCTTCGGTCAGCTCCCCCGGATTGCCGTCGAAATCACGCACCTGCGCCTTGGGATAGCGCTTCTGGAGCGCGTCCATGTCGTCGGCGTCGGTGGTGGACTGGGTCTTCAGGTCGGCCTGCGCATTGGCGATCATCTCGTCGGTGTAGGGCACGCCCTCCACGCGCAGGACCTTCATGTCGTCGGCGATATGCTTGGCGTCGAGCTTGTTGTGCGCGAGCCAGGGATAGCTCGGCATGATCGAGGCCGGCACCACGGAGCGCGGATTGTTCAGGTGCTCAAGCTGCCAGAGGTCCGAATACTTGCCGCCGACGCGGGCGATATCCGGCCCCGTGCGCTTGGACCCCCATTGGAACGGGTGGTCGTACATGCTTTCCGCCGCCAGCGAATAATGGCCGTAGCGCTCCACCTCGTCGCGCAGCGGGCGGATCATCTGGCTGTGGCAATTGTAGCAGCCCTCGCGCAGGTAGATGTTGCGCCCCGCCAGCTCCAACGGCGTATAGGGGCGGACGCCATCCACCTTCTCGATGGTGCTCTTGAGGTAGAACAGGGGCACGATTTCCACGAGGCCGCCGATGGAGATCACCACCAGCACCCCCAGGAGCAGGATCAGCGAGTGCTTCTCGAAGATCGCGTGCTTGCTCCAGATCGAAGCGGTCTTGGTCGACATCTCTATCTCCGTCATTCGGCGGGAGCGAGCGCGGCGCCGGTGGTCTCGGCGACCGTCTCCGGCGAGCGGATGGTCATGATCACGTTCCACGCCATGATCAGCGCGCCGATCAGGAACAGGATTCCGCCCAGCGCCCGGATCACATAAAGCGGGTGCATGGCCTCGACCGTTTCGATGAAGGAATATTCAAGGAAGCCGAGCGAGGTATAGGCCCGCCACATCAGGCCCTGGAGGATGCCGGCGACCCACATCGAGGAGATGTAGAGCACGATGCCCAGCGTCGAGATCCAGAAGTGCCAGTTGATGGCCTTCACCGAATACATGTCCTTCTTGTTCCACAGCCAGGGCACCAGGCAGTAGATGGCGCCGAAGGAGATGTAGGCGACCCAGCCGAGCGCGCCGGAATGCACGTGGCCGATGCCCCATTCGGTGTAGTGGCTGAGCGAGTTGACCGCCTTCACCGACATCATCGGGCCCTCGAAGGTGGCCATGCCGTAGAAGGCGACGGACACCACCATCATGCGGATGACCGGGTCGGTGCGCAGCTTGTCCCAGGCCCCCGAGAGGGTCATCAGGCCGTTGATCATGCCGCCCCAGGAGGGCATCCACAGCATGATGGAGAAGGTCATGCCCAGGGTCTGCGCCCAGTCCGGCAGCGCCGTATAGTGCAGGTGATGCGGGCCGGCCCAGATGTAGAGGAAGATCAGGGCCCAGAAGTGCACGATCGACAGGCGGTAGGAATAGACCGGCCGGTTCGCGCGCTTGGGAATGAAGTAATACATCAGCGCCAGGAACCCGGCGGTCAGGAAGAAGCCCACCGCGTTATGGCCGTACCACCATTGCACCATGGCATCCTGCACGCCCGACCACAGGATGTAGGACTTGGGCGAGAACACCGAGACCGGGATCGCGGCATTGTTGCCGAGATGCAGCACGGCGATGGTCAGGATGAAGGCGAAGTAGAACCAGTTCGCCACATAGATATGCGGCTCCTTGCGCTTCAGCACCGTGACCAGGAACACGAGGAAATAAGTCACCCACACGACCGTGAGGAACAGGTCGCTGTACCATTCCGGCTCGGCGTATTCCTTGCCCTGGGTGATGCCCAGAAGGTAGCCCGTGCCCGCGATGACGATGAACAGATTGTAGCCCCAGATCACGAACCAGGGGGCAAGATCGCCCGCGAGGCGCGCCTGGGAGGTGCGCTGCACCACATAGAAGGAGGTCGCGATCAAGACGTTGCCGCCGAACGCGAAGATCACCGCCGAGGTGTGCAGCGGCCGCAGCCGGCCGAACGAGGTCCAGGGCAGGTCGAAGTTCAGCAGCGGGAACGCCAGCTGTAGGGCGATGATGACGCCCACCAGGAAGCCCGCGATGCCCCAGAACACGGCCAGCAGCGTGCCGACCTTCACCGGGCCCATATTGTAATTGGGCTTTCCGTCGATGGTTTGCGGCGGAAGTTCGGCATCGCGATCCATGTAGCGATTGCCGATGGCGAACACCGCAGCGACGCTTGCCGCTGCGAACACGAAGGCATGGAAGGCATAGGCCGAAGTGTGGGCCTTGGCGGCCACCACAACGGCGAAGAAAGCGAAAAGCGAGAACACGATCAGGAGACCAAGTTCCCCAAATGTCATGCTCTTCGTGGTCGGTGTCTGGACAATGGACATTGGGCACCCCTTGCGCGGGGGCGGTGCAAACCCGCCCTGCAAGCCTTAGCCGCAACATGGGCCGGGAATGCTCTTTCTCCTTGATACAGGTCAAAGCTACGGGATCACCCGGATGCCCCATTGCCGCACCCGTGGCGAAAAGGCGGCGCCGATCAGTCTAAAGTCTGGCGGAAACGGGCGACCGCAATGCCCATGGCGATCAGCATCAGCAGGGCCAGGATCGCGATGTCGAGTTGCAGGTCCGCGAAGGTGGACGCCTTCAGCAAGATGCCGCGCACCATCCGCAGGTAGTGGGTGAGCGGCAGGCATTCGGAGATCCATTGCGCCCACAGCGGCATGCCGGCGAAGGGAAACATGAAGCCCGAGAGCAGGATGTTCGGCAGGAAGAACATGAACGACATCTGCACCGCCTGGAGCTGGTTTTGCGCCAGGGTGGAGAAGGTATAGCCCACTGCGAGATTGGCGGTGATGAACAGCAAGGTCACGATGCACAGCAGGAGCAGCGAGCCTTCCACCGGCACGCCGAACAGCACCACGCCGGCGCCGAGGATCAGCACCGCCTGGAGCACCCCCACCAGCACATAGGGAATGATCTTGCCGAGCATGATCTCCACCGGGTGGATCGGCATGGAGAGCAGGCTTTCCAGCGTGCCGCGCTCCACCTCCCGCGTCACCGACAGAGCGGTGAAGATCAGCATGGTCATGGTGAGGATGGTGCCGAGCAGGCCCGGCACGATGTTCAGCTGGGAGGTGCCGGCGGGATTATAGCGCCGGTGCTGGACGATCTCGAACGGCATCGCGCCGACGGCATCCACGAAGCGGATCTGCTTGAGCGCCGTGCCGACGATGCCCGCGAGCGCGCCGAGCGCATTGCCCGCCGCCACGGGATCGGTGGCATCCGCCGCGACCAGGAGCTGGGGATCCTCGCCGCGCCGCAGCGCCCGTTCGAAGCCGGCGGGAATCTCCACCAGGAACAGCACCTCCCCGCCACGCACCAGATGCTCGGCTTCCGCCTCGCTCTGCGCCTCGCGGGTGAAGGCGAAGAAGGCTGTATTGCGCAGGGCGGCAAGGATCGCCCGCGTCACCTCGTTGTTCTCGTGGCTGAACACCGCCGTCGGCAGATGGCGCGGCGTGGTGTTGATGGCATAGCCGAACAGCACCAGTTGCAGCAGCGGGATCATGATCATGGTGGCGAATGTCACCCGGTCGCGCCGCAGCTGGATGAATTCCTTGCGCACCATGGCGGAGACGCGGCGGAAGAAGCCGGGAATGGCGATCATCGCAGCGCGTCCTTGGACCGGCTCATGAGGTCGATGAACACATCCTCCAGCGTCGGGGCGTCCTGCTGGAAGGAGAGGTCCGGCCGCGCGCGATAGGGGGCGAGCGCGGCATCGAGCCCGTTCAGGTCGCGGCCGGAAATGTGCAGGCGATTGCCGAACGGCGCCACCATGTCCACCCCGGGCGTGGTTTCCAGCGTGCGCGCCAGCACCGCCATGGTGCGGCCGGGATCGGCGCCGCCCACCGCCTCAACGGTATAAGTGGAGAGGCCGGAGGCGGCGATCACGTCCGGCACCCGCCCTTCCGCCAGCAGATGGCCATAGGCGATGTATGCGATCTCATGGCAGCGCTCGGCCTCGTCCATATAATGGGTGGAGACCAGCACGGTCAGTCCCTCGGCGGCCAGCGCGTGGATCTGCGACCAGAATTCCCGCCGCGCCTGGGGATCGACGCCGGCGGTGGGCTCGTCCAGCAGCAGCAGTTCGGGCGAGGGCAGGATGCAGGCGCCGAGCGCGAGGCGCTGCTTCCAGCCGCCGGACAATTCCCCGGCGAGCTGTTTTCCGCGCCCTTCCAGGCCGAGGCGTTCCAGCGCCTGCTGGGCGGCGCGCTCGGGCTTCGGCACGCCGTAGAGGCGAGCGACGAATTCCAGGTTCTCGCGCACCGAGAGGTCGGCATAGAGCGAGAATTTCTGCGTCATGTAGCCGACATGGCTGCGGATCTCGCGGGCCTGGGTCAGGATGTCGAGGCCGAGGCAGGTGCCGCGCCCGGCATCCGGGGTCAGCAGGCCGCAGAGCATGCGGATGGTGGTGGTCTTGCCCGAGCCGTTGGGCCCGAGGAAGCCGTAGATCTGCCCCTTGCGCACGCGCATGGAGAGATCGTCCACCACCACCCGGCTGCCGAAGGATTTGCGCAGGCCCTCCACCTCGATGACGATCGTGCGGCCGTCGCCCTCGTCCGGGGAGGGCGCGGGGGCCGGCGCCGTGGGGCCGCCCGCGCTCACCGCGCCGGTCCCGCCAGGGTCACCGTGACCGGCTGTCCCGGCCGGGCGGCGGAGGGATCGCGCGGGCGCGCCTCCACCAGATAGACCAGCTTGGCGCGCTCCTCGCGGCTGTAAATCACCGGCGGGGTATATTCGGCGGCATCGGCGATGAAGGACACATCGGCGGTGAGCGGCGGGCAATGGTCGCACGACACCGCGACCGGGGCGCCGAGCACGATCTTGGCCAAGGCCGCCTGGGGCACGAAGAAGCGCACCTTCACCAGCCCCGGCGGCAGGAGCGAGGCCACCGGCCGCCCCTCGGGCACCAGTTCGCCCACGCGATAATAGAGCGTCTGCACCGTGGCGTCGGACGGCGTCTTCAGGGCGCGGCGGTCGAGCCGGATCCGGGCGGCGTCGCGATTGGCCCCAGCCTGCATCACCGCCTGCTGGGCGGCGGCGATATCCTCGTCGCGCGAGGCGATGCGGGCATTGTCGATCTGGCGGCGGATCTCGTCCAGGCTCGCCAGGTTCTGGTCGTATTGGTGCTGGGCCGTGTCCAGGTTCGCCTGGGAGGAGGCGCCCTTCGGCACCAGGGTCTTCTGGCGCTCCAGCTCGATGCGCGAGAGATCGAGCGCCGCGCTCGCCCGGCGCTGGGAGGCATCGAGAATGGCGATTTCCTCCGGCCGCTGCTGGGCCGCCTTCGCCTTGTCCAGCCGCGCCTGGGCCTCGCCCAACGCGGCGACGGCGGCGGCAAGGTCCGCCTTCTGGACATCGTTCTCCACGGTCGCGATCACGGAACCGGCCTTCACCGCGCTGCCCTCGGCCACCGGCAAGGTCAGCACGCGTCCCGCCTCCTGCGGACCGATGAACAGCAGGTCGCCTTCCACATAGCCGGTGAACTGGTTGTCGGGCGGCGCCGAGCAGCCGGCGAGGGCGACCAGCGCCGCCGCGACGAAGAGCGAAAGGCGCGCGAGGGCGGGCTTCATGCGTCCGTGCTCCCGAGGCCGCGCAGCAGCACGTCCCTGTAGGTTTGGATGAAGGCGCGCACGTCCAGCGGCTCGATATGCGCGAACAGGCTGTTCCAGACCAGCGACGTCATGGCGGGGGCGATCACGATCTGCGGGAAGCGGACGGCGGCGTCGGAGGTGATCTCGCCGCGCGCAAGACCGCGCTCGGCGATGGCGCGGATCAGCGCCACCCCCCGTGAAACCACCTCGCGGTGGTGGAACGCCGCAAGTTCCGGGAAGCGCGGGCCTTCCGCGATCATCAGCAGCAAGATAGCCCGTGGCGGCCCCTCGACGATGCGCGAGATCAAGATTTCCGAAATCGTGTGCAGCAGCTCGCGCGTGGTGCCCTGATAGGCGGGTAGCAGGGCCGCCGCATCGCTCAGCACCGGCGCCACCGTGGCTTTCACTACCGCCTCGAACAGCGCCTGCTTGTCGGGGAAATAGAGATAGAGCGTGCCCTTCGCGATTCCGGCGGCGCGGGCCACATCCTCCAGGCGGGTGGCGGCATAGCCATGCTCGGTGAATTGCGCCAGCGCCGCCGCCAGGATCGCCGCCTGGCGCGCCTCGCGCTGGTCCGGGCCGTTGGCCGCGCCGGCACGGCGGCGCTTCGGGGGCGGAGCGGAGGGGGCGGCGGGACGGGCGCGATCGGGCATTTCGCACCATACCGAAATATGACTGACGAGTCAGTCATATTTTACTTCACGCTCGCATCCAGCCCGACGCAGGCTCCATCTCCTATGGGAACGCGTAAACTCGATCCGCGTTATGCTGAAAAGCGCGACACTCAGGTAAGATCGGCAGATGCAGTCCCTTAAGCCGCGGAACAAGGGTCCCGCGCCGACCCTCACCCCGCTGCCCGAGGCGGCCGGCATCCCCCTGTCCGAACTGCTCGGCGCCCTGAGCTTCGCCCTGGACCTTACGGAGGGCCAGCCGGAGGGCCATTGCGTCCGCGCCTGCTGGATCGCCCTTGCCATCGCCCGACAGATCGATCTGCCGCGCGAAGGCACCTGGGAGCTGTATTATACGGTGCTGCTAAAAGATCTCGGATGCAGCAGCAATGCCGCCCGCCTGTGCGACCTGTATCTGGCCGACGATTTGGCCTTCAAGCGCGGCTTCAAGAAGGTCAGCGGCCTGCCGCAAATCCTGTCCTTCATCGTCGGCCAGACCGGCGCTGGCGCCCCGCTCGCACAACGCGTCGCCCAATTGGCCCATGTGGTGCGGCGCGGCAAGGCCGCGGCCCGTGATCTCATCGAGACCCGGTGCCACCGGGGCGCGCTGATCGCCCGCCGCATGCGCTTTCCCGAGCCGGTGGCCGCCGGCATCGCCGCCCTCGACGAGCATTGGGATGGTGGCGGCCTGCCCGGCGGGATGCGGGGCACGCAGATTCCGCTTTATGCGCGCATCGCGCTCCTCGCCCAGGTGGCGGACGTGTTCCATGCCGGCGCCGGCCCCTTGGCGGCGCTCGAGGCGGTCCGCAGCCGCGCGGGTCACTGGTTCGACCCCAGCCTGACCCGCGCCTTCGAGGACGCTGCACAGTATCCGGGCTTCTGGGATGCGCTCCGGGCGCCCGATCTGGCGCAGCATCTGTTCGCGCTCGAACCGGCCCAGCGGGTGACCGTCGTGGACGAGCGGTTCCTCGACGACATCGTCCACGGCTTCGCCAGCGTAATCGATGCCAAGAGCCCGTTCACCGCCGGGCACAGCGAGCGGGTGGCCCTGGTTTCGAACGCGATCGCGGCCGAGCTCGGGATCGGCGCGGAGCACCGCCGCTGGATACGCCGCATGGCGCTGCTGCACGACATCGGCAAGCTCGGGGTCAGCAATCTCATTCTCGACAAGCCGGCGGCGCTGACGCCCGACGAACGCGCCGCCATGGAGCGCCACGCCAGCTATACCGGCGAGGTCCTCAGCCGCATATCGGCCTTCCGCGCCTTTGCGCCGATCGCCGCGGCCCATCACGAGCGGCTGGACGGCAAGGGCTATCCGCTCGGCTTGCGCGGCGATGAAATTGCTCTTGAAACACGCATTTTGACCGTGGCGGATATTTTCGATGCCCTTTCCGCCGATCGGCCCTACCGCGCGGCGATGCCCATGGCGCAGGCGCTCGACATTTTGCGGCAGGGCGCGGGTACCGTCGTCGATCCCCATTGCCTCGCCGCACTGGAGGCGGTGATCGGCCGCAGCTCAGAAGCGGACTTCCGTAAGGGCACATAGGAGCCGACGCGCGGCCCGTCGTGTGCACCGCAACCACATGAAAAACTGGCGGTCTTGCCTGAAATCGGCTCCGATTGGCCTGTTGGGGGCACTTCGGTTCTGCTAAGCCGGATCCTCCCCAAGGGGCAAGGGAGAACGGATGATGACGCGCATTCGAGTGATGCTGGCGGCCGCTCTGCTGGCAGGTTCGGTGGTGAGCGCAAGCGCGCAGACCATCAGCTACGCCGACGCGGCCGGGCTGCTGGCGCAAAGCTGCGGCAAGGATATCGAAACCCTCTGCAAGGGCGTCAATCTCGGCAATGGATTGATCCGCCAGTGCCTGGACGCGAAGGCCGACAAGGTCTCGGCCCAGTGCAAGTCGGACTATGCCAAGGTGATGGTGTCGATCGAGAAGCGCGTGGCCGCGCAGCAATCGATCCTCAAGGTCTGCAATGCGGACGCCGCGCGGCTGTGCCAGGGCATGGTCATGGGCGACGGCAATCTGCTGTCCTGCCTGCTGGAGGCCACAAAGGTGGTTTCGCCGGCCTGCAACCAGACCATCACCGACGCCGGCTTCCGCTGAGCGCCGCGCCGAGCCCATAACCGAGATCCATTCATAGAAGGACGACAACCATGACGTCGCCTCTGATCCGCCTCGCTCTGGCCGCCGGTCTCGCCCTGTCGGTGACCCCCGCCCTTGCCCAGACGGACCTTTCCAACGCGCAGATCGTCGACGGCCTGAAGGGCCTGACCGACAATGCGCCGGGCATCAGCGCCGAACTGCTCAAGCAGCAGGCGCAACAGAACATGGTGAAGTTCCCGGGCGACAAGATCGTCCCGCCGCCGCTGGTGCTCAGCCTCGACAAGCTGGCGCAGATCACGGTGCAGATCCAGTTCGACTTCAACTCGGCGATGATCCTCCCCTCGTCCTACCGGACCCTGGGCTCGATCGCCGACGCGCTGCACAATCCCATTCTCCAGGGCTACAAATTCCTGGTCGTGGGCAATACCGACGGCGTCGGTTCGCGCGAATACAATCTGAAGCTCAGCCAGGAACGCGCCGACGCCATCGTCGCCGCGCTCACCACCGTGTTCAACGTGGCGCCCAACCGGCTCCAGGCGGTCGGCCTCGGCAAGGAAGCGCTTCAGGACACCAAGAACCCCGACGCCGCGGTGAACCGCCGCGTGCAGATCTACAATATCGGCCGCGTGATGCCGTGACGGCCCGCCGCCTCCGGGCGGCGCAGCACATCCGGGCGGCGGCCTCAGGGATCGCCGCCCGCCGGGCCTCTCCCCCGATGGTCGCGCTTGAAACCGGCGCGCTTTGCGATCCTTATGCCTGCCCGCCCCGGAAGAAGGGCGCGCCTCGCCGAGGGCAACCTCGTCCGCAGGCTCCACCGCAGGCACCTAAGGAGACGTTCATGCTGCCCGAGTTGCGCGTGCTGTATTTCGAGGACCTCACCGTCGGCCTGTCGGAGGAGCTGCATAAAACCATCGTCTCCACGGACGTGGTGGGATTCGCCGAAGTGACCGGCGACCGCAATCCGATCCATCTCTCCGAGCATTTTGCCGCCAAGACGCCGTTCGGCACCCGCATCGCCCACGGCCTCTATACCGCCAGCCTGATCTCGGCGGTGCTGGGCACCCGCCTGCCGGGGCCGGGCGCGGTCTATATTTCCCAGACGCTGAACTTCCGCGCGCCGGTGAAGATCGGCGACGTGGTGGTGGTGCGGGTGGAAGTGGCCGAGCTGATCCCCGAGCGGCGCCGCGCGCGCCTCGCCTGCACCTGCAAGGTGGGCGACGAATTGGTGCTGGACGGCGAAGCCTGGGTAAAGGTGCCAGCCAAGGCCGAAAGCGCGCCGAGCCCGCTGCGCCCCGCCGCCGGCTGATGGAATCTGCGCCCGGCCTCAGGCCTCAGCGGCTGGCGCCCGGCACCCAGAGCACGTCGCCGGCGCCGCGGGCGTTCACATAGCGGCTCGCCACGAACAGGAGATCGGAGAGGCGGTTCATATATTGGATCGCCGCCGGACCCACCTTTTCCCCCGGCGCCTGGGCGAGCGCCACCATCTGCCGCTCGCCGCGGCGCGCGATGGTGCGGGCGAGATGGAGATAGGCCGCCGCCGGCGTGCCGCCCGGCAGCACGAACGAGCGCAGCGGCGCGAGGTCCGCGTTCAGCCGGTCGATATCGGCTTCGAGCTTCTCCACCTGGGCCGGCACGATGCGCAGTGCCTCATAGGCCGGCGGTGGCGCGCCGGGCCGCTCGGGCGTGCACAGGTCGGCGCCGAGATCGAACAAATCGTTCTGGATCCGCGCGAACATGGCGTCGAGATCGGCCGCGTCCGCCAGATGGAGCCGCACGAGGCCGATGGCGGCATTGGTCTCGTCCACGGTGCCATAGGCTTCCACGCGGGCATCGTATTTCGCCACGCGCTCGCCGGTGCCGAGGCCGGTCGTGCCGTCGTCACCCGTGCGGGTATAGATCTTGTTCAGCTTGACCAATCCGCGCTCCCGTCACCGGCCCATGGCGAAGATGGTGATCATGATGAGCACGATGGCCAGGAACTGGAACAGCACGCGCAATTGCATCAGCTTCTGCGAGCGCTGCGGCGACCCGCCGGCCGCCAGATTGACTAGCCCGAGCACGAGCACGCCGGCGACGCTGGCCAGCGCCAGCGGAATGAGCAGATAGATGGTCCAATGCAGCATGTCGGGTATTCTATGGCATGTTCGCGCGGGTTGGAAACCGCTTGTTGCGCTCCGTGGCGGCGCAAGCCTGCTAGTTCAGCACCGCGATCGCGGCGTTGAGGCTCGCGGCATAGCAGCCCCATATCAGATAGGGCACCAGCAGCCAGCCCGCGAGCGCATCCACCCGGAAGCAGGCGCGCAGCGTCGCTAAGAGGGCGACCAGCAGCGTAAGGATGATCAGCAGGCCCGGCCAGATGGCGTGAAGGCCGAAGAACACCGGCGACCAGATCGCGTTCAGCGCCAGTTGCAGCAGGAATAGCAGGATCGCCCGGTGCCGCGCCGGCGAAGGCGGCACCTTGTCCCACAGCCGCCAGAGGCACACCGCCATCATGAGGTAGAGCAGCGTCCAGGCGATGGGAAAGACGGCGTTGGGCGGGGTCCAGGCGGGCTTGGAAAGCGTCGTGTACCAGGTGGGGATCTGCGGCGCGGTGGTGGCCCCGCCGAGGAGGCTCACCAGCGCCACCAGCGCGAGGCAGGCGAGAAGGCGCAGGAGAGAGCGCGGGAGCGGAGAGGCTCCGGCCGGAACGGCGGGCATGGGCACTCCATCGGCTCGGCCGCAGGGGCCGGAGGGGCGCAGAGCCTCGCGGCCGGAACGCGCCCCGTCAAGGGCGCTGAAAGCGGGGGAGCGGAGGCGCACGCCACCGGCCAAGCTTTGCGAACATTGCCGAAAACGCGGGTCCGCCATGCGTCAAAGAACCCGGAAGGCGCGTTTTCCTGCTTGAATATTGCTGCATCGCAGCGCAAAGGGCTGTCAACTCACCGTCATTCCCGGCGCCAGACGCCGCAAAGAGTTCGCCATGTCCAAGCCATCCGCCCCCCGTGCATCGGCCGCCCCTCGCCGCCTGAACGCCGCCGATTACCGCACCCTGGTGCTGTCCGCCCTCGGCGGCGCGCTGGAATTCTACGATTTCATCATCTTCGTGTTCTTCGTCACCGTGCTGGGACATTTGTTCTTTCCGCCCGGCATTCCCGACTGGCTGGTGCAATTGCAGGCGTTCGGCATCTTCGCCGCCGGCTATCTGGCGCGCCCGCTGGGCGGCATCGTGCTCGCCCATTTCGGCGACACGCTCGGCCGCAAGCGCATGTTCACGCTCTCCATCTTCCTGATGGCGCTCTCCACCCTGGGCATCGCCTTTTTGCCGAGCTACCAGAGCATCGGCATAGCCGCCCCGGTTCTGCTGCTCGCCATGCGGGTGCTGCAAGGCGCCGCCATCGGCGGGGAAGTGCCGGGCGCCTGGGTGTTCGTGTCCGAGCACGTGCCCGCCGGCCGGGTGGGCCTGGCCTGCGGCATCCTCACCTGCGGGCTGACCTCCGGCATCCTGCTGGGCTCGCTGGTGGCCACCGCCATCAATCGCGGCTTCAGCCCGGCGGAGATCCACGACTGGGCCTGGCGCGTCCCGTTCCTGCTGGGCGGCGTGTTCGGCTTCTGCGCGGTCTATCTGCGCTCCTGGCTGGAAGAGACCCCCATCTTCAAGGAGATGAAGGCCCGCAAGGCGCTCGCCGCCGAACTGCCGGTGAAGCTGGTGATGCGCCGCTATGCGCCGCAGGTGCTGCTGTCCATGGCGCTCACCTGGATGCTCTCCGCCGCCATCGTGGTGGTGATCCTGATGACGCCGACCCTGCTCCAGACCCGCTACGGCATCAGCGCCGCCGACGCGCTCACGGCCAACAGCCTCGCCACGCTGACCCTGTCCATCGGCTGCGTGCTGACCGGGCTCGCCTGCGACCGGCTGGGCGCGGGCCGGGTGCTCGCCCTCGGCAGCGCCGCGCTCGGCGCCTCGACCTATGCGCTCTATGCCCTGGTGGGCGCGCAACCGGGCCTTCTGCTGCCGCTCTACGGGCTGGCCGGCTTCTTCGTCGGCATCATCTCCACCACGCCGTTCGTGATGGTGCGCATCTTCCCGCCGGCGGTGGCGTTCTCCGGCGTGTCCTTCTCCTACAATGTGGCCTATGCGGTGTTCGGCGGGCTGACGCCCCTGCTGGTGACGCTGGCGCTCCAGATCGACCCCATGGCGCACGCCCATTATCTGGTGGCGATCTGCGTGATGGGTGCCCTCATCGGCATCAATCTGTGGGCGCGCGAGGCCGCCGGCGCCAAGGTGACGACACCGCTGCCGAGCGCGTGAGGCCGCAACAGGTCCTCTGAAATGAAAAAGGCGGTCCGGGCCGAAGCCGGGACCGCCTTTTTCGTGCGGAAAGCTCAGTTCCCGCCTTCCAGCAGGCGGCGGGCGATGACCTGGGCCTGGATCTCGGCCGCGCCCTCGAAAATATTGAGGATGCGCGCGTCGCACAGCAGGCGCGAGACCGGATACTCCAGCGCGAAGCCGTTGCCGCCGTGGATCTGCAAGGCATTGTCCGCCGCCGCCCAGGCGACGCGCGCCCCGAGCAGCTTGGACATGCCGGCTTCCAGATCCGTGCGGCGCCCCTCGTCCTTGGCTCTAGCGGCGAAATAGGTGATCTGACGGGCGATCATGGTCTCCACCGCCATCATCACGATCTTGTCGGCGACGCGCGGGAAGGAAATCAGCGGCTTGCCGAACTGGATGCGCTCCTCGGCATAGCGCAGGGCGGTTTCCATGGCCGCCTGGGCGACGCCCACGGCGCGCGCGGCGGTCTGGATGCGCGCGGCCTCGAACGTGTTCATGAGCTGCTTGAAGCCCTGCCCCTCCTCGCCGCCGAGCAATTGGCCCGCCGGCACCTCGAAGCCGTCGAAGCCGATCTCGTATTCCTTCATGCCGCGATAGCCGAGGACCTCGATCTCGCCGCCGGTCATGCCCTTGGCGGGGAACGGCTCCGCGTCCGTGCCGCGCGGCTTTTCCGCCAGCAGCATGGAGAGGCCGCGATAGCCCGGCTCGGCCGGATTGGTGCGCACCAGCAGCGTCATCAGATCGGCGCGGACGGGATGGGTGATCCAGGTCTTGTTGCCGTTGACCTTGTAGACCGCACCCTCCCCTTCGCCTTCCTTCACCGCGCGGGTGCGCAGCGAGGCGAGGTCCGAGCCGGTGTTGGGCTCGGTGAAGACCGCCGTGGGCAGGATCTCGCCCGAGGCGAGCTTGGGGAGGTAATGGGCCTTCTGCTCTTCCGTGCCGCCGCCGAGGATCAGCTCGGCCGCGATCTCCGACCGGGTGCCGAGCGAGCCGACGCCGATATAGCCGCGCGACAGCTCCTCCGTGACCACGCACATGGCCTCCTTGGAGAGGCCGAGGCCGCCGTATTCCTCCGGGATGGTGAGGCCGAACACGCCGAGGTCCGCCAGCCCCTGGATGATCTCCATGGGGATATAGGCGTTCTTCAAATGCCATTCGTGGGCATGCGGGGCCACCTCCGCCTCGACGAAGCGGCGGATTTCCGTGCGCATGGCCGCCATGGTCTCGTCGAGGCCGGTTTCGCCCACGGTGCCGCTGTGGCTCTCGCGGATGATGGCGGCGAGCGCGGCGCGGCTCTCGGCGGTGTTGCCGGCGCGGGCAAGTTCCGCGATGGCCGGCTCGGCGCGCAAAGCGGCGATGGTCTCGGGGCCGAGGAACAGATCCTCCAGCCGCACGATCTCGCCCTGGCTCATGGGAATGCCGCCGAGGATCTGCGCCACATATTCCCCAAGGCCGATCTGCACCAGCAGCCGCTCGGTCTCGCCGAACTGGCCGGTCGCGGTCAGGCTGTCGGCATAATGCACCAGCTCGCGCACGCCGAACACGTAAGTCGCGAGCCAGGCGAGGCCGTGGGAGGCGCGCTGCTCGGCGTCCAGCAGCTTGGAGGACAGCTTGCCGCCCTCGCTCACCCGCGCGCGCACCTGGGAGGTAGCTTCCGCGAGCACGCTCTGCAACACAGGGATCGCCGTCCGGCCGAGGGCCACGGCGTCGATGGGGGCGGCATCGAGCGCTTGAAGCGCGGCACTGCTGGACATGGCGGAATTTCCTCTGGTTGTGCGGTGCGGAATTTTCTTGCCAGATTATCCCGCGACCGCCGCGACGCAACGGGAGATTTGGCTAATACGGCGCAGCACCGCTCACGCTGCGGCCCAGGGCGACTTCGCCGCTCAGGCGGCGTCCTTGCGCGCCTCGGCGAGCCGGGCGGCCAGCTCGGTGAGATTGTCGTGGATATAGGCGCAGCCGGCGGCCGCCGCATAAAGCTGCATCAGGCTCGGCCCCTCGCCGGCCCATGCGCCGGCGCTGCCGAGCCGCTCCATCTCCGCTTCCAGCGCCGCCACGGCGGCATCGGTGGCCGCAAGGTCCGCCGCCGGACCGCCGCGCAGGGCGGCGGCGGTGGCGCGCACGCCCTGCCCGAGCGCCTGCGCCGCCGCCGAGAGGACGGGCCGCACCTGGTCCGCCACCGCCGGCGGCAAGGGCCGGTCGGCTCCGCGCAGCAGGATGATCACCGAATGCCACAGGCGCCGCCCGCCGCGCACGATGGGGCCGGGATCGGGCGCGGCATTGAACGGGCCCAGCCGCTCGCGGCGCGCCTCCCCGGCCCGCACGTCCGCCGCGCGCAGGGCGGCGCGCGCCTTCTGGTTCAGCGCATCCATGCGCGCCGGATCGAGGCCGCCGTCGAGCAGGGCGGAGACCCCGGCTTCCAGCAGCTCCGCGCTCGCCTCCAGGGCGTCCGCCACATGGGGAAACAGATAGCCGAGCGCCTTGTCCGGCAGGACCAGCAGCGCACAGGCCAGGCCCACCGCCCCGCCGAGCGCGATCTCGAACACCCGTTCCAGGCCCGAAATCCAGGGTTCGGCATGGGTGGGATCCGCCAGCATCACGATCACCACCGTCACCGGGGCGAGCTTGAAGCTGGGATTGCGGGCCGCGAGGAAAGCCGAGAGGAAGGTGCCGAGCAGGAGCAGCGCGAAGGTGAGGCTCCAGGACGGGCCGGCGATCATCGCCAGCGCCACGCCGACGCCGCCGCCGGCCAGGGTGCCGAGGCAACGGTCCACCGCCACCGCCAGGCTGGCGCCGATGGAGGATTGCACCACCAGGATCGCGGTGAGCACCGCCCAATAGCCCTTCGGCAGGCCGAGGAGCCAGGCGAGCAGAAAGGCGACCGCCGCCGCCACGGTGGCGCGGACCGCAAGGCGAAGATGGGCCGGATCGATGTGTGGCAAAGGGAGTTACCTCTGGACAGATGGCCCTGCGACGGGCTTCTCCTTATCATGTGTACGCTGTGGAGGAATGCGCCTCGCGCCGACAACCCCTGTCAGAGGAGACGACCCCCGGGATGGTGATGCGCGCCTACCGAATCGTGATGGATGCGGTGTGGACCTTCGTCGCCGACGACGGATGGGCCATCGCGAGCCATATCGCGCTGTCGATCCTGATGTCGCTGTTCCCGTTCCTGATCTTCGTCACGGCGCTGGCCGGATTTCTGGATCTGCGGCCGCTCGCGAACGAGACCATCCAGCTCATCCTCGACACCTGGCCGCAGCAGGTGGCGGCGCCCATCGCCCAGGAAATCCGCAGCGTGGTCAGCCATGTGCGCACCGATGTCATCACCTTCGGCGTGGTGCTGGCGCTGTATTTCTCCTCCAACGGCATCGAGAGCCTGCGCATCGGCCTCAACCGGGCCTATCAGGTGAAGGAGGCGCGGTCCTGGTACCGGCTGCGGCTGGAATCCATCGTGTTCGTGGTGATCGGCGCCGCCGGCATGCTGGCGCTGTCGTTCCTGGTGGTGCTGGGGCCGCTGATCTGGCGTACGGTGATCTATAACGTGCCGGCGCTCCAGCCGCTGAGCGGCATCGTCACCGCCGCCCGGTTCGGTGCCACCACGGTCATTCTCATCATCGGCCTTCTGGTGGCGCACCTGTGGCTGCCGGCCGGGCGCCGGTCGCTGCGCGAGGTGACGCCGGGCATCGTCATGACGCTCACGCTCTGGCTGGTGGCGGCGACGGTATTCGGCATGTATCTGTCCGAATTCCCGGCCAATTACGTCACCACTTATGCCGGGCTCGCCTCGGTGATGATCGCTTTGGTGTTTCTCTACCTGACGGCGACGATCTTCGTGTTCGGCGGCGAGTTCAACGCCGCCATCGCCCGTGCCCGCGAAGCCCGCCTGCGCTCGCGCCAGGCCGCGCGCGAGCGGCTGGTGCTGGAGCCCGACCTGTGAGGCCGGCCGGCGCGCTGCCGGTTCCCCCGCCGGACGGGCGCCAGTCGCCCACCGCGCTGGCGCTGCAACGCGGGGTGCTGCGCCATTTCGCGGCGCTGGGGCTGATCGGCATTCCCGAATTCTGCCTCGCCAGCGGCCGGCGCGCGGACATCGCCGCGCTCGACCTCAAGGGCGAGGTGAGCATCGTGGAAATCAAGTCCAGCGTCGCCGACTTCCGCGCCGATGCCAAATGGCCCGACTATCGGCTGCATTGCGACCGGCTCTATTTCGCCGTCACGGTCGACTTTCCGCAGGAGCTGCTTCCGCCCGACGTGGGCATACTGGTGGGCGATGCCTTCGGCGCGGCGGTGATCCGCCCGGCGCCGGTCCATCCCCTGCCGGCCGCCACCCGCAAGGCGCTGCTGATCCGCCTCGCCCGCGCCGCCGCCGGCCGCCTCGCCGCCCTTCACGATCCCGAACTGCGCGGCATGAGCGATCTTTAGGACCGATCGACAGTCCTGGCCTGACGTCGCCGCGGGAGACAATCGTCCCGACGACCGGTGAAAGAAAGGCAATCGCGCGCACCAAGGGCGCCGGACGCGCGCTATTTGCCCGCCTCGTCGATCAGCTTGAACAAGGTCGCCGGCGCCACGGGGGCGTCCCAGCGCTGGATCACGTGGCCGTCGATCCCCACCAGGATCACCTGGAACGCGTCCGGCGGCACATCGAAGCGCTGGCGCTGCACGTCGGTCAGATCCTCCAGCTCGATCACCACGAGGTCGCGCGCGAGCACGCCCGCGACGGCTTCGTTCAGGCTTTTCATCTGCGCGGCGAGCACAGGGGAATCGATGCCCGGCGCGACGATGAAAACCGCCGGCGCGCGGCCGCGATAGGTGTCGAGATTTTGCGCCCGGACGGCGCACGGCACCTGGACCGCCACCATGAGGGCGAGCGCAAGGGCCAGGCGAACGAGGGAAAGTCCTGCCATGCCGCCGGTTGTCCGCTTCATCGATGAGAAGGCGCCGTCCCGTGGACACGGGCCGGACAAAGCGCGGGACCTTCCCGCCGACACCGAAACGCCGCGACCCGGCGTCCGGTTCCCGTTTATTACAACCCTAAAATCAGATTGCAACCACAGGCCGTATCAGCGCGGCGCGCGCTTGGCCAGGATACGCTGCAAGGTGCGACGGTGCATTGACAGCCGGCGGGCGGTCTCCGAGACGTTGCGGCCGCACAATTCATAGACCCGCTGGATATGCTCCCAGCGCACCCGGTCGGCGGACATGGGATTTTCCGGCGGCGAGGGCTTGTGGTCGGCATTGGCCATGAGGGCGGCGACGATGTCGTCCGCATCGGCGGGCTTGGCGAGATAATCCACCGCGCCGAGCTTCACCGCTGTCACCGCCGTGGCTATGTTGCCATAGCCGGTGAGCACGATGGCGCGCGCGCCGGGGCTCTTCTTCTTCAGCGCCGAGATCACGTCGAGCCCGGTGCCGTCGCCGAGCCGCATGTCCACCACGGCATAGGCCGGGGCGCCGCTCTCCACCAGGGACAGGCCCTCCGCCACGCTCTCGGCGGTGGAGACCTCGAAGCCGCGGGCTTCGAGCGCGCGGGCGAGGCGCTGGAGGAACGAACGGTCGTCATCGACGATCAGGACGGAGCGCGGGCCCTCGATCTCGGGCAAGGTGGGTTCAGACATCATCTCGTTTACCTCTTGGGCGCCTGTTCTTCCAGCGGCGCCTGGTCCGGGACGGGGTGGCCTTGCGGCCGCCTCAGCCCGGCTTGGCTTCAGCATAGGGGGCGGGACGCGTATTTGTCCCGGCGTCGTCGGGATCCATCTCGATGGTGTTGCGCAACCAGGAGATCTTCACCTCCGCGCCGCGCCCCGGCATGGCGCGGTTTTCCACCACCAGCGCAGCGCCGGTGCGCTCCAGCAGCGTCTTGGCGATGAAGAAGCCGAGGCCGAGCCCGCTCTCTTCCTCGCTGTTCTGGCGGTCGCGCGCGCGGCTCGTCACATAGGGCTGGCCGATGCGGTCGCTCACCTCCGGGGAAAAGCCGGGGCCGTCGTCACGCACCAGGATTTCCATGCGCGTCGTGGTCCAGCGCGCCTCGATCTCTACCCGTGCGGTCGCGAAGTCCACCGCATTCTCCACCAAGTTTCCCAACCCATAGATGAGGCCGGGATTGCGCGCCAGTACCGGCTCGGCGCTGCGATCCTCGGGCAGGGTGACGGAAATGAAGATGCCGAAGTCGCGGTGCGGGCCCACCACTTCCTCCAGCAGCAGCGACAATGGCATGCGGTCGAACGGGGCGTCGCCCGAGCCGAGCGAGGTCAGGGTCTGGAGGATGTCGCGGCAGCGCTGCACCTGGTCGCGCAGCAGGGCGATGTCCTCGGCCATGGGATGGTCGGGCGCGGTGCCGCGCGCCATCTCCTTCACCACCAGGGCAATGGTGGCGAGCGGCGTGCCCAGCTCGTGGGCGGCGGCGGCGGCGAGGCCGTCGAGCTGGGAGAGATGCTGCTCGCGCGCCAGCACCAGCTCGGTCGCCGCGAGCGCGTCGGCGAGTTCTCGCGCCTCCTCCGTGACCCGCCAGGAATGCAGGCCGATGAAGCCGATGGACACGGCGATGGAGACCCAGGTTCCCGCCAGGTACAGGTCCGGCAGGGCCGGGGCGTCGGGCCCGGACCAGGGCAGCGGCTGGTGCCACAGCCCCACCGCGCCGGCGCAACCCATGGCCAGCACGCCCAGCGCCACCGTGGTGCTCCAGGACAAGGCGGTGGCGGAGATGGTCACCGGCGCCAGATAGAGCAGGGCGAAGGGATTGTTCAGCCCGCCCGTCAGATAGAGCAGGCCGGTGAGCTGAAGCACGTCATAGGCGAGCAGGGGGCCGGCGGCGGCATCCTCCAGCCGGCGAGCGATGGGGAACCGAACCCGCAGCAGAAGGTTGACCAATGCGGAAAGCGACACCACCAAGAGGCAGGAAATGAGCGGAACCGGAAATCCCAGCAGGCCATGGACCACGAGCAGCGCCAGCAGCTGCCCGGCGACCGCGAGCCAGCGCAGACGAATCAGCGTGTCGAGCCGCAGTCCGAAGGATCTGCCATACGGGAAGGTCGCCGATCCATATTGCATGCCGGGTTCTCTGTGTGACGTCAGGATATCGTTAGGCTCGCGCAAGCATAATGGTGGATGACATGGGTCAACCCTTGAGTAGACCTTTTGTCGAGATTGACCGCTCGAAAACCCGGCCACACTCTCCTGCGATAATAAAGAACCTGAGGGACGACCATGGCTATCGGTGAATTTGGCGGCGCCGCGCGCCAGCCATCCGTGAATGGGACCAGTCTGTCCGCGCCCTTGTACTGGATGTACGAGATGACACACGCGGCGCTCAACCCGTCGCGGGCGCTCGCCGATGCCAGCCGCATGTTCTTCGCCAATCCCATGAATCCCGCGTCCCACACCACCGCCGGAAAGTCGATGGCGGCGGGCTTCGAACTGTTCGAGCGCACCACCCGCCGCTACGGCAAGCCGGAATGGGGCATCACCCATACCATGGTCAGCGGCATGAAGGTGCCGGTCCATATCAACCCGGTGTGGAGCCGCCCGTTCTGCCGGCTGCTGCATTTCTCGCGCGCGTTCGAATATCCCCCGCGCCGCCCCCAGCCCAAGCTGGTGATCGTGGCGCCCATGTCGGGCCATTACGCGACGCTGCTGCGCGGCACGGTGGAAGCCTTCCTGCCCACCCATGACGTCTACATCACCGACTGGGCGGACGCCAAAATGGTGCCGCTGGCGGAAGGCCGCTTCGGCCTCGACGATTACGTGGACTATCTGATCTCCATCTTCCGCAGCTTCGGCGGCGACTGCCACGTGCTCGCCGTGTGCCAGCCGGCCGTGCCGGTGCTGATGGCGGTGGCGCGCATGGAAGACGAGCAGGACCCCAACGCGCCGCGCTCCATGATCCTCATGGGCGGCCCCATCGATACCCGCGAGGCGCCCACCGCCGTGAACCGGCTGGCCATGGACAAGGGCATCGAATTCTTCCGCCGCAACGTCATCACGACCGTGCCCTGGGCCCATCCCGGCGCCATGCGGCAGGTCTATCCGGGGTTCCTGCAGCTCACCGGCTTCATGAGCATGAACCTCGACCGCCATGTCCAGGCGCATTACGAGCTGTTCCGCAACCTCGTGAAGGGCGACGGCGAGCCGGCGGGCAAGCATCGCGAATTCTATGACGAGTATCTCGCCGTCATGGATCTCTCGGCCGACTTTTATCTTGAAACGGTTGAAAAGGGCTTCATCACCCATGCCCTGCCCAAGGGCGAGATGACCCATCGCGGCCATCTGGTGCGGCCGGAAGCGGTGCGCACGGTCGCGCTGATGACGGTGGAAGGCGAGAAGGACGATATTTCCGGCGTCGGCCAGACCCTCGCGGCGCATCGCCTGTGCGCCAACATCCCGCAGGACAAGCGCGCCCATTACCTCCAGCCGGGCGTCGGCCATTACGGCGTGTTCAACGGCTCGCGCTTCCGCTCGGAGATCGCGCCGCGCATTTCCGACTTCATCATGACCCAGGAGCGCCCGCGCGCCGACGCCCATCCGGCGGCGCCGCACCGCTCCGGTGCCGATAATGTGACCCAGCTGTTCCCGACCTAGGATGGAGCGCCTTCGGCGGCCGCCGCGACCTGCGGCGGGCGCGCGCGGAGGGGCGCCACTCTTTGGCCGTTTGCGCTTTTCCCCCACGCTGATGCGGCAGGGGGGTAGCGTTTCGGCGGCGAATCTTTTCACATTCGGGGATAAGCTTGTTCCCGGCCGCTTCTGGCCCACCCAATCGTCGGAATGCCATGCTGTTTCGCAGGCAGGATACATCGCCGGCGGCGCGGCGCGGCGCCGAATGGATCGATCTGCTGGTGGATGGGGAAACCGTGCGGGTGTGCGTGCGGCGGCATCCAACGGCACGGCGGCTGACCTTGCGCGTGCGCACGGTCTCGCGCGACGTCACGCTCACCGCGCCGCCCCATGTGCCGCTCGCGGCCGCCAATGCGTTCGTGCAGCGCCATCTGGATTGGGTGCGCACGCGCCTCGTGCGGCTGCCGCAGCGCGTGCCCTTCGCGCCGGGGGAGATCATCCCCGTGCGCGGCATTCCCCATCGCATCGTCCATCGCGAGAGCCTGCGCGGCACCTGTTCGCTGGAGATCGACCCGCAGGACGGCATGCACCTGCTGTGCGTGCCCGGCGACCTGCCCCATATCGCCCGCCGCATCGCCGATTATCTCAAGCGCCAGGCACGGGCCGACCTGACCGCCGCCGTGCGGCGCCACGCCGCCGCGCTCCAGGTGGAGATCGGCGCCATCACCCTGCGCGACACGGCGAGCCGCTGGGGCTCCTGCGCCGCCTCGGGCGACCTGTCGTTTTCCTGGCGGCTGATCTTCGCCCCGCCCCATGTGCTGGATTATCTCGCCGCCCACGAGGTGGCGCACCGGCTCGAAATGAACCACGGCCCGCGCTATTGGCGCGCCGTGGAGCGCATTTTTCCCGAGCGCAAGGGCGCCGAAGCCTGGCTGCGCGCCAATGGCGCCAGCCTGCACAGCTACGGCGCCGACGGCTAGGTCACGCCTTGCGGCCGGAGAGCGAGAAGGCGCCGGCGCCGGACACGAAATAGAACATGGTGCCGCCGACGATGGCGGCATTCTTGAGGAAATGGATCTGCTGCCCGGCGGCCGCCGCCGGGTCCGCCACATCCCAGAAGCGATGCGCGATCAGCGCCGTCACCACCACGAAGCCGCCGGTGAGAAAGGCGGTGAGGCGCGGCACCACGCCCAGCACCAGCAGGATCGGCAGGCCGATTTCCGTCGCCGCCGCCGCGATCGCCATCAGGTCCGGCGATGGCACGCCGAGCGCGCCGAGATATTGCGCCGTTCCGCCAAGATTGGTCGCCTTGCGGATGCCCGAGGGCAGAAACAGCGCCGCCATCAGCAGGCGGCCGACCAGCAAGGCAAGATCGTCGATACGGTTCATGAGTGCCCCTCCGGCATGTCCAGACGTATCGGCACTCTTTGGGCCGCGCGCCCGGCACAAGGCAACACGGCCCGGCTCACGATGCGGTGACCGTGCGCGCGCCTATTTCCGATCGTGCTGGCGGCGGATCGTGAACAGCAGATGGGCGGCGAGGGGCAGGAACACCGAAATGCCGGCGAAGCGGAACAGGTGATGTGCGCTCATGAAGGCCGGGTCATAGCCCATGGCGAAGCCGAGCACGGTCATGGTCTCCAGCGCGCCGGGCGAAAACGCCGTGATGAGCTTGCCGGGGTCGTCATGGGTCAGCTGCGCCGCCAGCAGCGCGCACGCCACCGACACCACCAGCGCCACGGCGAACGCGCCGAGCGAGGCGAACAGGCACGAGCGCAGGGTCGCCCGGTCGGTGCCCTGGAACCGCGCGCCCACCCCCGCGCCGAGCACCACATAGCTCGGAATCAGCAGGATCGGCGGCACGAAGGCATGGGAAAAGCCGAAGCCGTGCAGCAGCGCGCTGCCGGTCATGGCGCCCACGAGCATGCCGCCCGGCACCCGCAGCCGGTTGAAGGCAACCCCGGTCGCGAGGCTCACCGCCAGCAGGATCGCCACATCGGGCAGGGAGGAAAGCGGCACCGCCGCCGGCGCGCCGGAGGGATGGCCCACCCGGCCCATCACATGGGGCAGGGCCGCCACCAGAAGGAACAGCCGCATGGCCTGGGAGAAGGCCACCTTGCGCATGTCGGCGGGCGTGGTCGCGGCCATGGCCACCACGGTGCTGAGCGCGCCCGGCGCGGAGGCATAGAAGGCCGATTGCGCATCCCACCGCGCCACCCGCACCAGGAACGCCATGCTGCCGGCCATCACGCCCACCACGCTGACCGCGAGCAGGGCCATGGAAATCGGCCAGGTGGCGGCATGGGTCAGCATGTCCGGCGACATGGCGGTGCCCATGGAGGCGCCGAGCACCAGGAAGCCGACGAACCGCACCGGCGTGGGCACTTCCAGCCGCGCGCCGCACAGAGCGAGCGCGGTGGTGGCGATCAGCGCGCCCGACATCCAGGCCGCCGGCAGACCGAGGCGGAAGAACACCAGACCTCCCAGCGCGCCGCTGGCGAGGGTGATGAGGCTCGCCACCAGGAACGCCCAGCGCGGCGGAAGATTGAGGGTCATGAGACGATGCCTGAACGCTTCACCGGCCCGGGGGGCGGGCCTCCAGCCAACGCACCAGCCGGTCTGCGGCGGTACGCAACTGCTCTTCACCGCGGGCATAGCACAGCCGCATGAAGCCTTCACCACCCGCGCCGAAGGCGGTGCCGGGGGCAAGGCCCACATTCGCCTCGTCCACCAGCCGCAGGCCGAGGGTGCGCACGTCGCGTTCCCCTTCGATGCCGAAGAACAGGTAGAAGGCGCCGTCCGGCTTCACGAGGTCCACCTTTCCGGTGGCCAGCAGCGCGTCGGCCACCAGATCGCGCCCGCGATGGGCGCGGGCGATCTGCGCGGCGACGAACGGCTCGCCCTGCGTCAGCGCCGCCACCGCGCCGCGCTGCATGAAGGCGGCGACGCCGGAGGTGGAATATTGGATCAGGTTCTCGATCACCTGCCCGAGCGCCGCCGGCGCCTCGATCCAGCCGATGCGCCAGCCGGTCATGGCCCAGTTCTTCGAGAAGGTCTGGACGAACAGGATATGGTCGTCGGCGTCCATGACATCGTGGAAGGACGGGGAGCGCACGCCCTCGCCATAATGGAAGCGGCCGTAGATCTCGTCGGCGACGATCCAGAGCCCATGCCGGCGGGCGAGCGCCAGCACGGCCTTGAGATCCTCCAGCGAGGCAACGAAGCCGGTGGGGTTGGCGGGGGAATTGAGGAAGATGGCGCGGGTGCGCGGCGTCACCGCTTCGGCGAGGCGCGCATGGTCCAGCGCGAAGCCCTGCGGGCCGTAGGAGAAGGGCACATAGACCGGGTGCGCGCCGGCCTTGAGCGCCGCCGCCGCCGCATTGGGCCAGGTGGGCGAGGGGATGATCACCTCGTCGCCCGCGCCGAGCGCCAGGGCGAAGGCGATCTGGATCGCCTGCATGCCCGAGCCGGTGACGAAGACGCGCTCGGGATCTGAAGGCACGCCATAGAGGCCGGCGATATAAGCGGCGATCGCCGCGCGCAGCTCCGGCAGGCCGCGCTGCCAGGTGTAGAAGGTTTCGCCGGCATGGAGCGCCTGCGCCGCCGCCTCGCAGATGAAGGCGGGGGTCTGGATATCGCCCTCCCCGGCCCAGAGCGGCACGATGCCGTCGCGGTTTCGCCCGTAATTCATCACTTCGACGATGCCACTCTCGGGCAGGGCGCGCACATGGGCGCGCACCGCCTCCAGCAGGGGATCGGCGGCGGAAGCGGCGGGCTGGGAGGCGGGGGGTGATGCGGAAGCGGAAGCGGTCATGGGGACAACCTGGGCGCAAGCCTTCGGGCGCGACGGCGCGGTGGGAGGCGCCCTTGGCAAGGACGCGGTGGAGGCGCCTCTTCGAGCCAGGGGACGCGGGGGACGCGGTGGGAGAGCGGCGACCATAGCCGTGTTCGGCCGCCAGCACCCATCAAATGCCGTGACCGATCAATCAGCATTCTTGATGCGTGGTTTGCATCCTTGCAAAGGACCATTGCAAGGCGACCCCCTATCCATGTTCGCGCCGCAAGCCTAAGTCGAAGCCATCCCGGGCCGGCGGCCCGGCCTCCTCCATACGGTGATGCCATGAGCTACACGATTGATCAGGCCGCTTTGGACACTCTGTTCCTGAAGGCGCGCTCGCAGAACGGCTGGACCGACCAGGGCGTCAGCGAAGCCGAGCTGCGCGCGCTCTACGACCTCGCCATCTATGGGCCGACCTCGGCCAACACCCAGCCCGCGCGCATCCTGTTCCTGGCGTCCGAGGAAGCCAAGGCGCGGCTGAAGCCGGCCCTCTCCGAAGGCAATCTCAAGGCGCTCGCCGCGCCGGTCATCGCCATCATCGCCTACGATCTGGAATTCTACGAGAAGATCCCCCAGCTGTTCCCCCATGCGCCGGGCTTCAAGGATCTGTTCGTGAACAATCCCGGCATGGTCGAACCCCACGCTTTCCGCAACTCTTCGCTGCAAGGCGCCTATTTCATCCTCGCCGCCCGCGCGGTGGGCCTGGACGTCGGCCCCATGTCGGGCTTCGACGCGGCCAAGCTGGATGCGGAATTCTTCCCGGACGGAAAGGTGAAGAGCAATTTCATCGCCGCCCTCGGCCATGGCGACCCCTCGAAGGTCATGCCGCGCCTGCCGCGCCTGCCGTTCGAGGAAGGCGCCAAGATCCTCTGAGCGACGGACCGCTCCCGCCCCATCGCTCCCTCATCGCAGAGGCGCCTTCGCGGAGGCGCCTCTTGCACGAGTCGCCCACAAAAAACCGGCTTGCCGAACGCAGGCGCGCATTCGGGCGAACAGGCGGTTTCATCGCCCGAAAAGGCGGCGTGATCGCTCACGGATCCGCCGTTCGTCCGCGGCAGGCGAATGTTTCACGTGAAACATTCTGCCGAAAACCCAGGGTTTACAGGGCCTCCCGGCCGGCCCCGCCCCCCCTCGCCCCGCCTTGGGACGGAATTTTCCCTTCCATCCCGCCGATAATTTCGCGGACGAGTTCGTCGAGATTCCCCCCCGCATAGAAATGGCCCGGCAGCCCGGCGCGCCGGGCCGCTTCCATGTCGGTCTCCTTGTCGCCGATCAGGAAGGAGCGGGCCCGCTCCACCGGCCATTCTGCGAGCGCGCGCAGGATCATGCCGGGATTGGGCTTGCGGTCGAAATGGTCGAGGGCATATTCCGCGACGCTGCCGTCCGGGTGGAACGGCGCGAGATAGAAGCGGTCCACATGCCCGCCGTGGCGGGACAGTGCTTCCGCCAGCGCTGCGTTGAACGCCTGCGCCTGCTCCAGCGTATAGAGCCCGCGCGCGATGCCCGACTGGTTGGTGACCACGAACACCAGATAGCCGGCCGCATTCAGCCGCGCCACCGCTTCCCCCGCGCCCGGCATCAGGCGCAGGTCCGCCGGGCGGAAGGCATAGCCGATATCGACGTTCAGCACCCCGTCCCGATCCAGGAACGCGGCGGGACGCAAGGCTTGCGCCCGCGCCCCGGTATCGTCGTCCATGCTCAGTCCTGGCCGGGATCGGCGCGGAAGCTCGCCGCCTCGATGCCGGCGACGGCGCAGGCCTCGTCATTGTCCGAGGTGTCGCCGGAAACGCCGACCACGCCGCAGATGGCGCCCGCCCCATCGCGAATCAGCACGCCGCCCGGCACCGGGATGAGGTCCCCCACCACTTCGCCGGCGGCGGCGATGAAGAAGGGCTGCTCCTTGGCGCGGCGGAACAGGGAGCGCGAGCCCATGCCCAGCGCCAGCGCCCCGCGCGCCTTGCCGATGGCGATCTCGCCGCGCTTCAGGCTGGTGCCGTCCTGGGCCGCGAACGCCTTCAGCGCCCCGCGCCCGTCCAGCACCACGATCGCCAGCGGGCTCAGATTCTGGGCGACTGCCTGGCGCAGCGCCGTGGAGAGGATGGTCTGGGCCTGGTCGAGGGTCAAAACCGACATGCGCGTCTCCCGTGCCGCCCCGTGCGACGCGAGAGAAGTATTACAAGCCCGGCCGCAGGGAAAGACGGGCGGGGAAAGACACCGAGGCGGTTGCGCGGGCGCGGTTTTTTGTCGATGGCAGGGGCCGCGCGTGGCAGCATCGCGGCGCGGCGGGCGAGGGCCGGATCATGCATCCCATCACCAACACCAATCCCAAGCGGCAGATCAACGAACCGGGGCACCGCCGCAAGTTCCTGGTGGTGATCGACGAGACCCCGGAATGCGACCGCGCGGTCTATTATGCCAGCCGCCGCGCCGCCCGCACCGCCGCCGGCGTGGTGATGCTGGGCATCCTGGACCTGGAGGGCGCGCGCCAGCAATGGCTCGGCATCGCCGATTTGATGCGCGCGGAAGCCACCGAGGCCATGCAGGCCCATCTCGACGATTATGCCGCTCGCGCCCGCCAGCTCGCCGGCATCGAGGCCGAAACGGTGATCCGCGAGGGCGGCAAGAGCGCCGCCTTGCTGGACCTGATCGGCGAGGACCGCGATATCGCCATCCTCGTGCTCGCCGCCGGAACCGGATCGGACGGGCCGGGGCCGCTGGTCGCCGCCGCCGCCGGGCCGCATGCGGCGCGCTTTCCGATCCCCGTGACGATCGTGCCCGGCGCCCTCTCGGACGAGGAGCTGGACGCCCTCGCCTGAGGCGGGCGAACGGCGCGCGGACGGCCGCACGGGATCAACGGAGGGGGACGGGCGTTGGAATTGTTCGAGGCGCAAAGGCCGGCCACGCTGGAGAGCATCTCCTGGATCCGCAAGGCGTTGCGGCGCCAGCTGGCGCAATTGCGCATCGGCGCCGACATCAGCGACGAGGTGGTGCTGGCGCTGGTGGAACTCGCCACCAATGCCGTGCAGCACGCCCGCCCGCCGGCGCGCACGCTCACCGTGCGGGTGCGGCTGGAAGGCATCGTGCTGACCCTGGACCTGGAGGACGACGGCGGCCCGTTCCGCGGCTTCGCGGCGGCCTGGGAGGCGGCGAGCCTCACCCGCGTCGCGCCCGAGGCGGAATCCGGGCGCGGCCTGCCGCTGGCCCGGCATTTCCTCGACCAGGCGAGCTACGACCCCGGCCCACCCAACCGCTTGCGCCTGCGCCGCCAATTGGCGCGCCGGCGGCCGCAGGTGCTGGTGGTGGAGGACGAGGAACTGCTCCTGGAGACCTATCTCGGCCTCCTGGAGCCCCATTATCGTGTGATCGCCGCCCGCGACCTGCGCAGCGCGCTGGCCCTGGCGCGCGAAACCAAGGTGGACCTGATCCTCACGGACTTTCATCTCGGCGCGGAGCCGGGCACCGCCCTCGTGGCGGCGCTGGAGGAGGACCGCGACCGGCCGCCCATCCCCATCGTCATGATCACGGCGGATTCCACCGTGCGCACCCGCGCCCTGGAACTGGGCATCGACACCTTTCTTACCAAGCCGGTGACGCCGGAAGCCCTGCTGGAAACCATCCAGCTCGCGCTCACCCGCGCGCTGCGCCAGCGGCTGCGGCTGTTCCGCTATTTCGGCACCACGCTCGGCCAATTGGTGCAGCCCAACCTGCCGCAGGCGCTCGGCCCGTTCGCGCTGGCGCTGCTGCACGAGACCGCCGACATCGGCGGCGGCGACCTCGTGGTGCACCTGCCGCGCCCGGGGCGCGAGCGCATCGTGATGGTGGATGTGATGGGCCATGGCATCGACGCCAAGGCCGGCGCCATCGCCCATGCCGCCATGGTGCGCGCGCTGGATCTCGACCCCGGCCTCTCACCCGGGCAATTCCTGGCCCGCTGGTCGGACCTGATCTTCGGCGAGCCGGCCTTCGATGCCGCCATCGCCACCGCTTTGGTGGTGGACCTGCTGGCGGACGGGACGATCGAGATCGCCTCCGCCGGGCACCCCCATCCCATGATCCTCACGGCGGATTCGGCGCGGGCGGTGACCTGCGAAGGGCCGCTGCTCGGATTTGCCGACCGCCCGCGCTACGAGGATCTGCGCCTGGCCCTCGCGCCGGGGGAGCGCCTCCTGCTCGCGACCGACGGGCTCGACCCGGCGGAACTCGCGAGCGGCGGCAGCTGCCCGGACTGGTTGGTAGGCGAGGTGCAGAGCCGCGCCGCCCTGCCCTTGCCGGCCGCCGCCGGCCGCACCGCCGCGCGCATCTCCGCCCGCCTCGGCCCCGATCCGCAGGACGATTGGATGCTGATCCTGCTGGAGCGCAGCGACACCGCCGGCGCCGAGATCGCGCAAGCGCCGGCGGATGCCGTCGATCCGGACCCGCACCGCGATGCCACGCCCGTCGCCGCCGCTGAGGCCGGTTCGGCCGAAAATCCCGCCGCCCCGCACGCTGATCTTCCCGCGCCCGAACCCGTCCCGCCGCCGATTTCCCTCGATCGCCCAAGGGCGGCGGATGCGGACGGGCTCGACCTCTCCGGCGTCGCGGCGCTGCGCCACGCGGTGAGCCCGGCCGCGTTCCAGTCCCTCGCCGAGCGGTTCGTGGAAAATGCCGCGCGCCGGTTCGAAGCCTGGGACGCATTGGTCGCGGCAGGGGACGCGGCCGCGCTGCGGCGCGAAGCCCATGCGCTCGCCGGCCTGCTCGGCCAGTTCGGCCTTGCCGGCGCCGCCGACCTTGCCCGCCAGGTGGAGCACGCCGCCGACGACGCCGCGCAACTCGGCCCGGCGCGCGCGCTTTCCCTTCAGGGGCCGCACCAGCTGGAAAAGCTGAAATCCTGGCTGGCGCAGCATCCATAGCGCCACGAAAGGTCGGCGATTTCAGGCTATTTCTGGTCGCGCCCTTCGCCGGCGGCATAGAGCGCGGCGAGGCCCTGGCGATAGGTGGGATAGGTCAGGGTCACGCCCAGCTCGTGCTTCAGCCGGCCGTTGGCGACCCGCTTGTTGGCCGCCCAGAAGGACAGCGCCATGGGCGTCATGTCCCGCGCCGCCTCATCGAAGGGGATCGCCGGCGGCGGGTCCACCCCCAGCAATGTCGCGGCGGCGAGAATCGGCTCGCCCGGCGCGGTGGGCAGATCGTCGGTGACGTTCACCACGCCGTTGAACCGCCGCTTCACCGCCGCGCGGATGCTGGCGCCGATATCGTCCACATGGATGCGGTTGAACACCTGCTCCGGCTTGTCGATGCGCCGGGCTTCCCCGCGCGCCACCTGCACCAAGGCGTTGCGGCCGGGCCCATAGATGCCGGCGAGGCGCAGGATCGCGACCGGCACATCGCGCGCGCCACCGAAGCGCAGCCATTCCGCCTCCGCCGCAAGGCGCCGTTCCAGGCGCAGCGAACCCGGCTTCGGCTTGGTGCGCTCATCCACCCAGGCGCCCTTGTGGTCGCCATAGACCCCGAGCGTCGTGAGATAGACGACCGACCGCAGATGGGCATTCGCCATCAGCGCCGCGCGGCCCGCCGCGAGAACCGGATCCCCCGCCTCGCCCGGCGGGGCCGAAAGCAGCAGCACATTGGCCGTGCGCAGCGCCTGTTCGAGATTGGCCGAGAGGTGCACGCCGTCGAACGGCAGGCCCGCGACGGGAAGGCCGGGCCGCGCCAGCGCGGCGAGCGCCTGCGCGCCTTCGCGCGTGCGGCTGGTGCCGATCACGCGTGAGAACGGCACGGTTTCGCGCGCCAGAAGGGCGCGCCCGCAATATCCCAATCCCACCGCCAGCAGCGTGCTCATGCCATCGGTCATGACGCAGCCGCGCGCTTCCGGCAAGGGCCAAAGCGGCCGTTGCGCCGGAACGCCCCCGACTCACCCGCCCCCCACTCAGGGGAGAGCGGCGTCCCATTCCGCCCGCACCGCGTCGTCGGGATCGGGCGCGCGCGATGCCGCGAGCCGCGCGAACTCCGCCGGCGGCATCAGGCGCGAGAGCGCCCACACGGCCGCCCCGCGCACCAGCGGCGCGTCATCCGCCAGCAAAGGCAGGATCTGCGGCACGAATGCGGGATGGTTCGAATTGCCCATGGCGATCAGAACATTGCGCACCATGCGCACGCGCCCGGTGCGCTTGATGGGGCTTTTCGCGAACCGGGAGCGGAACCCCCCGTCGTCCAGCGCGACCAGCTCCGCCAGGGCGGGGGCGCGATTTTCCGCCCGCGCGGCGAGCTTCATCTCGCGCCCGGCTTCGGCGAACTTGTTCCAGGGACAGGCGGCGAGGCAATCGTCGCAGCCATAGATGCGGTTGCCCATGAGCGGGCGCAGGTCGCGCGGGATCGGCCCGGCATGCTCGATGGTGAGATAGGAAATGCAGCGCCGGGCATCGATGCGATAGGGCGCGGGGAAGGCCGCCGTCGGGCAGGCGTCGAGGCAGGCGCGGCAGCGTCCGCAATGATCGTCTTCCGGCGCATCCGCCGGCAGGTCGAGCGTGGTGGCGATGGCGCCGAGGAACAGCCAGGAGCCGCGCGCCCGCGACACCAGATTGGTGTGCTTGCCCTGCCAGCCGAGCCCCGCCGCCTGGGCGAGGGGCTTTTCCATCAGCGGCGCGGTATCCACGAACACCTTCACGTCGCCGCTGCCGGCTTTTGCGAGCAGCGCGCGGGCGATGCGCTTGAGCTTCGCCTTGATCAGCTCGTGATAATCCTCGCCCCGCGCATAGACCGAGATCACCCCGCCCGTGCGCTGGGCCAAGGCGGCACGCGGGTCCTCGTCCGGCCCATAATTGAGGCCCAGCATGACGATCGTGCGCACTTCGCCCCATAGGGTGCGCGCATCCGCGCGGCGATCCAGGGTCTCGGCCATCCAGCCCATGTCGCCATGGTTTCCCTCGGCCACCCATTGGCGCAGGCGCGGCCCGGCGGCGGAGGCGGAGGCGGCCTCGGGATCGGCGATGCCGAAGGCGTCGAACCCCTCGGCAAGGGCGAGCGCGTGCAGATGCGCCTTGAGGGCGGCCATATCCGGCGGTGTCTCCACCGCCGTCGACGCCCTCTCCCCCGCACGCGGGAGAGGGGGATTTTCACGCACCGCCGGCCCGCTCAGAAATCCAGGTCCGCATAGGTGCTGGAGGCCGGCATTCCCGGAATGGAATCGTTCAGCAGGCCGCGAAAGGTCGGGCGCGATTTCAGCCGCGCGTACCAGGCCTTCGCGTCCTCGTCCTCGTCCCACGGCACGTCGCCCAGATAATCGGCCACCGAGAGATGGGCCGCGGCGGCAAGGTCCGCATGGCTCATGCGCTCGCCGGCCAGCCAATTGCGGCCTTTCGCCAGCCAGCCGATATATTTGAGATGGTAGCGCAGATTGGTGCGCGCCGCACGCAGCGCCTGGGCATCGGGCGGGCCGCCGCCCTGGTCGGATTTCATATAGCGCTTGTAGATGCGCTCGCGCACCAGATGCTCGGTGCTCTCCAGGAACAGCTTGTCGTTGAACCAGGCCACGAGGCGCCGCACTTCCACGCGCCCGGCCGGGTCTTCCGGCAGCAGGCGGCGGTCTGCGAGGGCAAGGCCGCGCGTCTCGTCGAGATATTCCGCGATGATGCTGGCGCCGGGAACGGAAGGGGCCTGCTGCTCCACCATCACCGGCGTTTCGCCGGCGGGGTTCAGCGCCAGGAATTCCGGCCGGCGTTCCCACACGCGCACTTCCACCAGCTCCGGCTCGATGCCGTATTCGGCAAGCAGGAGGCGCACGAAACGCGAATGAGGGCAGAAAGGATGATGGTGCAGATGCATGTCTGGGGGATTTCGCCGCTGCGGCTGATCCCCGGTCTAGAGCGGTTCTCGCAGTGCCGCAAGACCGAATGGACGGGCGCGCTGTGGCAATAGGGCCACATGGTGAACCAAACCAAGCGCCTGACCCAACGTCCGCGTCCGCGCCGGCGGATGCTTTTGCATTGCACCGATTAAGCGAAAATTTCAGGATGCCGCCGCTTCATGGCCCCTGGCCATTTCCCCTTCACGCCCGGACTCCCGCGCCATGACCCTCGGCACCATGCTCGAAGCCCTGCTCCTCGGCCTCCTGGAAGGGTTCACCGAATTCATCCCCGTCTCGTCGACCGCCCATTTGCTGCTGGCCGGGCATTTCCTTGGCTTCGAGAGCACCGGCAAGACGTTCGAGGTGCTGATCCAGCTCGGCGCGGTGCTGGCGATCCTCACGGTCTATTTCCAGCGGTTCCTCAAGGTGGCGCTGGCGCTGCCCACCAGCCCCGGCGCGCGGCGTTTCGTGCTCGGCGTGCTGATCGCCTTCCTGCCGGCGGCGGTGATCGGCGCCGCGCTGCACGGCTTCATCAAGGCGGTGCTGTTTGAAAGCCCGATGCTGATCTGCTTCACGCTGATCTTCGGCGGCATCGTGCTGCTGTTCGTGGACCGCATCGTGCCGGAGCCGCGCTATAACAACGCCATGGGCTTCCCGCCTTTGCTGGCGCTGAAGATCGGCTTCTTCCAGTGCCTGGCCATGATCCCCGGCATGTCGCGCTCCGGCTCGACCATCGTCGGCGCCATGCTGATGGGCGTGGACAAGCGGGCGGCGGCGGAATTCTCCTTCTTCCTCGCCCTGCCCACCATGTTCGGCGCGTTCGTCTATGACCTCTACAAGAACCGCTCCCTCCTGTCGTTGGACGATGGGCTGCTGATCCTCATCGGCTTCGTCGCGGCCTTCTGCGCCGCCGTCCTGGTGGTGCGCTCGCTGCTCGATTTCGTCTCCCGCCACGGCTATGCGGTGTTCGGCTGGTGGCGGATCATCGTGGGCGTTGCGGGCCTGATCGGCCTCGCCATCGTGCACTGAGGGAGCGCTCGCCCCGTCAGAAGTCGGAGGCGATGCCGCCGACTTCCCAATCCCCGTAGCGCACGGGCTCGGTGCCGCCGCGCCCGTTCAGTTCCTTCGGCATGGATTTCGCCACCGCGTCGATCGCCGCGCGCCGTTCCGCCGCCTCGGCCAAGGCGCGCTGCGCCGCCGGGGAAAGGGGCTTGCCGGGCGCTGCCGCCGGCGCGCGAATTTCGGTTTCGCTCATGCTGGTCTTCCTCCTGTCATAAGCGGGGCTGCCGATGGTGCATCCCCGCTGGCGTCCTTGCCCCTGGTCCTGAGGCATGCTAGCGACCCGCCACCTCGCATGGGGACGAGGACCAGCCTCAAGGGAGACGAGCATGGCGACTCAAAATGGCAGCCCGGCGGACAATGTGGCGCCTTCGCTCAATGTCCTCGCACAATATATCAAGGATCTCTCGTTCGAGAATCCCAACGCTCCGAATTCCCTGGCGAGCCCTGCCGGCCAGCCGGACGTGAGCGTCCAGATCAACGTCAACGCCCGCCCGCTCGCGAACAATGAGTTCGAAGTCGAGCTGAAGGTGGATGGCAAGGCCTCGGTCCAGGGCAACACCATGTTCGCCTTCGACCTGACCTATGGCGGCATCTTCCGCATCCAGGGCATTCCCGAGCAGAGCCTCCAGCCGGTGGTGCTCATCGAGTGCCCGCGCCTGCTGTTCCCCTTCGCCCGCCAGATCGTGGCGGACGCGGTGCGCAACGGCGGCTTCCCGCCCCTGATGATCGATCCCGTGGACTTCGCCAGCCTCTATCAGCAGCGCATGATGGCGGAAGCCCAGCGCTTCCAGCCGGTCGGCCAGGCCTGAGGATTTCCGCGCAGGGTGCGGGCTTTCGCTGATCGCGGCGGCGCCCCTCGCCCCAACCCTCTCCCCGGCGGGGAGAGGGAGCGCGAATTCACCTCTCCCCGCCGGGGAGAGGTCGGCCGTGCAACGGACGGGTGAGGGGGTTCGCGCACTGCCGCAGACCCAGAGCTTCAGCCCCGCGCGGCCTCTTCGGCCCGGACTTCGTCCACGAGATATTGCGCCCAAAGCGCCTTGTCGCCCATCTGTTCGATGAAGGCGCGATGGATGTCGCGCTCCTCCTGGCTGAGGCGCGGCGCCAGCGGCACCGGACGGGCGCGGGCGGCAATCACCGTATCGGCCACCAGGCGCGGCGCGGCATTGCCGCTTTCCTCCACCAGCCCGACCAGCATCGCCTGCCGGCCGCCCAGCAGTTCGCTGTAAACTTCCGCCAGCAGCTCGGCATCCAGCAAGGCGCCGTGCTTGACGCGGCGCGAACTGTCGATGCCGTAGCGGTTCATCAGCACGTCGAGGCTGTTCTGGGCGCCGGGATGCTTGCGGCGGGCCAGGGCCAGCGTGTCGATCACCCGGTCGCGGGCGATGACCGGCCGCCCGGAACGCGTCAGTTCCGCATTCAGGAAGCCGATGTCGAACGCCGCATTGTGGATCACCAGCGTGTCGTCGGCGATGAAGTCCAGGAACGCGTCCGCCACCTCGGCGAATTTCGGCTTGTCGGACAGGAAGTCGGCGGACAGGCCGTGGACGTTGAACGCCTCCACCGGCATGTCGCGTTCCGGATTGATATAGACGTGGAACACCGTGCCCGTGAGGATGCGGTTGACCATTTCCACGCAGCCGATTTCCACCAGCCGGTCGTCCTTATTGGCGTCGAGGCCGGTGGTTTCGGTGTCGAGGACGATTTCCCGCATGGTCTTTTCCGCTCAATTCCCGGCCTGACGCCGCCGGCCCGGCCCGCTCAGCGCGCGCACGATGCCGCGCACCTGATGCCGGGCGCTCTCGAACCCGCGCCCCGTATCGATCAGGAAATGGGCGCGGGTGCGCTTGAGCGAATCGGGCAGCTGCTTGGCCAGGATGGCGGCAAAACGCTCGCCCGTCATGCCCACGCGCTCCAGCACCCGCCGCTTTTGCACCGCTGGCGGCGCGCTCACCACGGCCACGGCATCCACGCGCCGGTCCCCGCCGGTCTCGAACAGCAGGGGAATGTCCAGCACCACCAGCCGCGCGCCGGCGGCCCGCGCCTCGTCGAGAAACGCCATCTCCTGCGCCCGCACCAGGGGATGGACGATGGCTTCCAGCCGCTTCATGGCCTCGCCATCGCCCAGCACGCGGGCGGACAGGGCCGGGCGATCGATGGCCCCGTCCTTCGTCACGCCGGGAAAGGCGGCTTCCACCGGCGCCACGGCCGCGCCGCGATAAAGCGCATGGACGGCCGCATCGGCGTCATAGACCGGCACGCCTTCGGCGCGGAACAGGCGCGCGGTGGCGGATTTTCCCATGCCGATGGAGCCCGTGAGCCCGAGAATCCACATGGATCAGGCCTCCAGCTGGCCCTTGGCGCGCAAGTCGGCGACGATCAGCGCGCGCAGCGACGCATCGACGTCCGGCCGCACGCCGAACCAGCGCTCGAAGCCGGGCACGCCCTGGTGCAGCAGCATGCCGAGCCCATCCACGATGCGATGGCCGCGCGCCCGCGCCGCCTTCAGCAAGGGCGTCTCCAGCGGCACATAAACCGCGTCCGTCACCACCGCCTCGGCCTTCAGGGGCGAAAAATCGAGTTCGAGCGGCGGATGGCCCTTCATGCCGAGCGAAGTGGTATTCACCAACAAAGCCGCATCCGCCAAGGGCGCGGCGATCTCGCCGAGGCCGATCGGCACCACGCGCGGGCCGAACTGGTCCGCCAGCGCCTGCGCGCGCTCCACGGTGCGATTGGCGAGCCAGAGCTTTTCCACGCCGCGCGACAACAGGCCATAGACGATGGCCCGCGAGGCACCGCCCGCGCCGAGCACCAGCACCGGGCCGCCCGTGCGGTCCCAGCCCGGCGCCCCGGCATCGAGATTGGCCAAGAAGCCGTAGACGTCGGTATTGCCGCCGTGGAGCCGCCCGTCCTCGATCCACAGCGTATTCACCGCCCCGAGCGCGCGGGCGGTCTCGTCCGCCTCGGCGACGGCGCGGAAGGCGATTTCCTTATTGGGCGCGGTCACATTGCCGCCCGCATAGCCGCGCGCGGCGAAGTTCGCGTAGAAGGCCGCGGCTTCCTCCGGCGGCACGTCCTCGCGGCCGTAGGTGCCGGAGAGACCGTGCTTTTCCAGCCAATAGCCATGCAGCATGGGCGAGCGGGAATAGGCCACGGGATGGCCGCTGATGCACAGGGTCACGCTCACAGCAAAACGCCCTCGTCGCGCAGGAATCCCAGCAGCGGCAGCAGCGGCAGGCCGAGAATGGTGAAATGGTCCCCGTCGATGGCCTCGAACAGGTTCACGCCCAGCCCTTCCAGCTGATAGCCGCCGACGCTGGTGAGCACCGCCGGTCCGGCAGCGTCGAGATAGGCGTCGAGCGCGGTATCGGAGAGGGGACGCATGGCCAGCCGCGCCGTTTGAACCGTCTCGAACACCACCTCCTCGGCCTGCACCACCGCCACGGCGGAATGCAGGGCATGGGTGCGGCCGGCAAGGCGGGAGAGCTGGGCGCGCGCCCGCGCGCGGTCCTTCGGCTTGTGAAACACCTCACCCGCCAGGGCTAGGGTCTGGTCGGCGCCCACCACAAGGCGGTCCGCGCCGACCCGTCGCGCGCCCGCGAACGCCTTGGCGCGGGCGAGCATGCGGGCGACATCGTCCGGCCCGGCCTCGCAGGCCTGGGCCGAGGCTTCGATGGCGCGTTCGTCCACATCGCCGTCCACCAGGTCCACCGGCAGGCCCGCCGCCTCCAGCAAGGCGCGCCGGGTGGCGCTGCGCGAGGCGAGCGCGAGGGGATTGGGGTCGCGCCAGAGGCTCATGGCCGGGTCCGTCCGCTCAGGTTTCCACGATCGCACGCCGGCGGCGCTCGGAGAGATGGCCGATGATGGCGGCCGCCGTCTCCTCGATGGAGCGGCGCGACACGTCGATCAGCGGCCAGCCGTGGCGCGCGCACAGCCGGCGCGAGAGGGCGAGTTCCTCGGATACCGCCTCGCGGTCCACATAAGCGGTGTTCGGCGTGGCGGCATTCAGCCCCAGAAGGCGGTTCTGGCGGATTTCCACGATCCGTTCCGCGCTGGCGACGAGGCCGACGATGAGCGGCTTCTTCAGCCGCTCCAGGCCGGGGGGAAGCGGCACATTGGGCACGAGGGGAATATTGGCGGTCTTGATGCCGCGATTGGCGAGATAGATCGAGGTCGGCGTCTTTGACGTGCGCGACACGCCGAGCAGCACCACGTCCGCCAGCTCCAGATCGTCGGTCATATGGCCGTCGTCGTGCATGACGGTGAAATTGAGCGCGTCGATGCGCTTGAAATAGGTGGCATCCAGTGCGTGCTGCCCGCCGACGCGCGGCTGCGGCTCGCCGCCGAGATAGGATTGGAACATCTGCACCACCGGCGCCAGCACCGAGAGGAACGGCACCCCGAGTTCCCGGCAGCGCTCTTTCAGCCGTTCGCGGACTTCCTTGTCCACCAGCGTGTAGAGCACGATGCCGGGATTGTTCTCGATGTCGATCAAGACGCGCTCGAGCTGCTTCATGGAGCGCACGAGCGGATAGACGTGCTCGATCGGCAGCACATTGGCATATTGGGCGCAGGCGGCGCGGCCCACATTGATCAGCGTCTCGCCGGTGGCGTCCGACACGAGATGCAGATGGAAATAGCTTTCGTTGGGAACGCGCGGTGCCGTCACGTCATATCCTGCCATTTATCCACCGGCCTGTGGACGGTCGGTGCAGAAACGCACGCCCTTCGGGGTCATGCAAGGCCGGCGAAAGAGTCATGGGCATCGTCGTCCACAATTGAACCCCTCGGGACTGACTCAAAGGCACCCTCTGTGGGCTTGTGGGGAAATCTCCCGATGGGCGGCGATTTACCTTTTGTTAACGATTGTTGGCCGGCTCACCGGGACGGGTGCGCGGACGTGTCAGCCTGTGGACCGGTTGTCGACGGCGCTGCGAATAGTTAATCAACCGTTAAGACGTAAAAGACTCATCTCTTAAATAAGATTCCTTTTTAGATAGTTGGAGCGGGATGACGAACAGCGCGGCGCAGCCTTCCCCCTTTCTCGCCGTGCTCGATGGCGTGCCCCAGGCGATCCCTCCGCTCTGGATGATGCGGCAGGCCGGGCGCTATCTGCCCGAGTATCGCGCCGTGCGGGCCACGGCCGGCGATTTCCTCACCCTGTGCTACACGCCCAAGCTCGCCGCCGAAGTGACGCTTCAGCCGATCCGGCGCTTCGCCTTCGATGCGGCGATCATCTTTTCCGACATCCTGGTCATTCCCCATGCGCTCGGGGTGGACGTGCGCTTCGAGGCGGGCGAGGGGCCGCGCCTGGAGCCGGTGACGAGCGGCACGGGCGTGGCGGCACTGCGCAGTGCGCTCGACCCGGATCGCGTCCAGCCGGTCTACGAGGCGCTTTCGCTGGTGAAAGCGGCCCTGCCCGCTGAAACCGCGCTGATCGGCTTCTGCGGGGCGCCCTGGACGGTTGCGACCTATATGGTGGCCGGGCAGGGCACCGACGACCAGGGGCCGGCGCGTTTGCTCGCCCTGCGCGATCCCGACCTGTTCCAGTCGCTCATCGACGTACTGGTGGAGATGTCCATCGCCCATCTCAACGGGCAGATTTCCGCCGGCGCGGATGCGGTGCAGATTTTCGACACCTGGTCCGGCGTGCTCGACCCGGCCTCGTTCGAGCGCTGGTGCGCCAAGCCCCTGGCGCGGATCGTTGAAGGGGTGCGGGCGGTGCATCCCGGCGCGCGGATCATTTCGTTCCCCAAGGGCGCGACCATGGAGGCGCTGGAAAAGCTCGCCGCCCTCGGGCTCAACGGTATCGGGCTCGACTGGAGCGCGGATCGCCGCGTTGCGCGGACGAGGCTTGGGGATAAAGTGGCGCTCCAGGGCAATCTGGACCCGCTGCGGCTGATCGCCGGAGGGGCGCAGCTGGACGAGGAAATCTTCAATATCCGCAAGGATTTTCAGGGCGCGCGCCACATCTTCAACCTGGGCCACGGAATCAAGCCGGAGACCCCCCTCGCGCATGTGGAAAACCTTGTGGAAAAGGTGCGGACAAGCCTGTGATCATCCGGTGCGCGACGATGCGTGCCGCCGAGGGCGGAAGCTGACATGCTCTATCTCTGGATCAAGGCGCTGCACGTGATGGCGGTCATCTCCTGGATGGCTTCGCTGTTCTATCTGCCGCGCCTGTTCGTCTATCATTGCGACGCGCCGAAGGGCTCGGCGCAATCGGAGACGTTCAAGGTCATGGAACGCCGCCTGCTGAAGGCGATTTCCAATCCGGCCATGATCGTGACCTGGCTCGCGGGCGGTTTCCTGATCTATGAGGGCGGCTGGATTTCCTCGCCCTGGCTGCATGCCAAGCTGGTTCTGGTGCTGGCCCTGTCCGCTTTCCACGGGGAATGCGCGAAATGGACGAGGGCGTTCGCCGAGGACCGCAACACCAAAAGCGCCAGATTCTTTCGTATCGCCAACGAGGTGCCGACGGTTCTGATGATCGGCATCGTGATCCTGGTGATCCTTAAGCCCTTTTGATGAGCCGGCGGGCCGCGACAGGGCTTGCATAAAGGCCCGCGATTCCGGTATTGTTCTTTCGCTTTCCTAAACGCAGGCAGCGCGCGTTTCGTTTTTACGGCCACGTCATGGGGCCGATACGGAACGTCAGGTGAGATCCCGGTATCCCGGTGTTTCCTGAAGATCTGCGATTCCCCGCCCCTTCCATCTGCCCGGCTTTGGTTCACGAAGCCGCCGGCCCAATTCAAGATTTCGAGGCTTTCCCATATGCGGGAAGTGAAACTCCAGGATCTCAAGTCCAAAACCCCCGTCGAACTGCTCGCCTTCGCTGAAGAAAACGAGGTCGAAAACGCGAGCACCCTGCGCAAGCAGGAGCTGATGTTCGCGATTTTGAAACAACTCGCTGCCAGCGAAACCGAGATCATCGGCGAGGGCGTCGTCGAAGTGCTCCAGGACGGCTTCGGCTTCCTGCGCTCGCCCGACGCCAATTATCTGCCCGGCCCGGACGACATCTATGTCTCCCCCTCCCAGATCCGCCGCTTCGGCCTGCGGACTGGCGACACGGTCAACGGCCAGATCCGCAGCCCCAAGGAGGGCGAACGCTATTTCGCGCTTCTCAAGGTCAATACGATCAATTTCGAAGACCCCGAGAAGACCCGGCACAAGATCAATTTCGACAATCTGACGCCGCTTTATCCCGACGAACGCCTGAAGCTGGAATTCGAGGATTCGTCCAAGAAGGATTATTCGGCGCGCATCATCGACATCGTCTCGCCCATCGGCAAAGGCCAGCGCGGGCTGATCGTCGCGCCGCCGCGCACCGGCAAGACGGTGCTGCTGCAGAATATCGCCAAGTCCATCACCGCCAATCATCCCGAGTGCTTCCTGATCGTGCTGCTCATCGACGAGCGGCCGGAGGAAGTCACGGACATGCAGCGCTCGGTGAAGGGCGAGGTCATCTCCTCCACCTTCGACGAGCCGGCCTCGCGCCACGTGCAGGTCGCCGAAATGGTGATCGAGAAGGCCAAGCGCCTCGTGGAGCATGGCCGCGACGTGGTAATCCTGCTGGATTCCATCACCCGCCTCGGCCGCGCCTACAACACCGTGGTCCCCTCCTCCGGCAAGGTGCTGACCGGCGGCGTGGACGCCAACGCCCTCCAGCGGCCCAAGCGCTTCTTCGGCGCGGCGCGCAACATCGAGGAAGGCGGATCACTCACCATCATCGCGACGGCGCTCATCGACACCGGCTCGCGCATGGACGAAGTGATCTTCGAAGAGTTCAAGGGCACGGGCAATTCGGAAGTCATCCTGGACCGCAAGGTGTCCGACAAGCGGGTGTTCCCCGCCATCGACATCACGCGCTCCGGCACCCGCAAGGAAGAACTTCTGGTTCCCGCCGACGTGCTCAAGAAGATGTACGTCCTGCGGCGCATCCTCAACCCCATGGGAACGGTGGACGCCATCGAATTCCTCATGGACAAGCTGCGGCAGACCAAGACCAACCAGGATTTCTTCGATTCCATGAACACCTGATCGGGAAATTTTCCGAGGAAACCGAAAATCAGCCGCACCCGTTGCGGCTGATTTTTTTTGTCCAACGCCGCATCGACCGCGCATGGATTTATCCCGATCCGTGCGCATGATGGCGCGGCGATCTGGCGCCGGGGGCGGCACGTCGATCATGGGGATTGGAAGTGCGATGCGCGATCCGGGCGGCCAGCGGGACGAGGCGCGGCATCAGGCCGGCGTGCGACGGGTGCTGCTGGACACCTCATTCATAAAACCGGATCCCGCACCGCTCGGCATCCACCGGGTGCTCACCCAATATGCCGATCACGGCGCACGCTTCGCCGCGCGGGCGGGGGTCGGGTTCGAGCTGGTGGAATGCGCTGCGGACGGCGGTTTCGTGCGCCGGCTGGACCCGCTGGTGGGCACCGCGCCCGCGCCGGCCGCGCCGGCTCCCGCGGCGCGCATCGCCCTTCGCGCCGGCCTTGAAGGGCTGCGCTACGTCAGCCATGTCCTGTCGACGGGAAGCCGGTTTGCGGCGAGCCTGATCCCGGCGGCGCCGCTGAAGCGGGGCAGCGCGGCCTTTTCACGGACCATGGACGGTCTCGTTCCGGCAATGCGCGCCGCGCTTGCACCGGTGCCGGCGCGCGGCGCGGCGATCGACTTCGCACCGGGCGACGTGCTGTTCTGCGCCGGTTTCTGGCACGAGATGGATTTCAGCGCCTATCGGCGCGCGGCCGCCGCCGGGGCGCGGATCGTGTTTCTCGTCCACGACATCCTGCCGGCGCTGATGCCGACCTTCTATCAATATCCCTGGCGCCTGAGATTCCAGCGCGCCCTGGTGCAGGCCGTGGAGACGGGCGGACATTTCTATGCGGTCTCCGGGCAAAGCCTGGAGGATCTGCGCGATTTCGCGCACTGGTACGGAAAGAGCGTGAGCGGCGCGATCGCCTATAATGGCTTTGATCCCACGGACGGGCAGGGCGCGCTTGCGACCGCCGCGCTGAGCGATGCGCATCGCGCCGTGCTGGCCCGGCGCCCGTGGCTGATGGTGGGCACGGTGGAGCCCAAGAAGGGCCACGGCGATGCGGTGGCGGCGTTCGAGCGGCTCTGGGGGGAAGGCTATGAGCGGCCCCTCGTGATCATCGGCCGTCGCGGCTGGATGAGCGAGGACATGCTGGAGATCATCTGCGGCTCGCCCTGGTATGGCCAGCGGCTGTTCTGGCATCAGGACCTGGGCGACGCCGAAGTGGCCGCGCATTATTCCGGCGCCCATGCCCTGCTGTTTGCCTCCCTGGCCGAGGGGTTCGGCCTGCCGCCCCTGGAAGCGGCGACGCGCGGGCTGCCCGTGCTGGCGCGCGACATTGCGGTGGTCCGCGAGGTGCTGGGCCCGGCGGGGCGGTATTTTTCAAGCAGGCGCGACATGCCGGAGGCGATCCGCGCCCTTGAGGATGCTGCGATCTATGCTGCATCGCAGCATCGCATCTCGAACCTCACCTGGTATTCCTGGCCGGCGGTGGTGGACCAGGTGATGGCCGATCTTCTGCGACCCGCATCGGCGCATGCGCAGGGAGGGGACCTTCTCGCCTCGGTGCCCCGGATGCCGGTGCGTCGAGAGAGGCCGGCTCCGGACAAGCTCGCCGGCGAAGAAAATGGGGCTTCCGCCGGCGCGCCGGAAAATGCGCGCTAAAGGCGCATTTACAACCATAATTCGCGAAAAAGTTGATCGAACCAGAAGGCCGCTGGCGGCAAAATCGGACGTCGGACGGTACTTTCCTCGTCCGAACAAAAACGGCCGCCCAGCGCTTCCAAAATCGATTCTAGAGGCATAGACGTTTCCGAGCGGACAAATTTTCCGATTTCAAGCCCGCGCCGCTTGCAACGCGGGTCCGATCGCCTCGGGCTCGGTGATCGGCAAGGTGCAGCGCCCCTCCACGCAGATGAAGGCGGCGCCGGAGGGCGGCGCGCTCTCCATGCGGGCGCGGGCAAGGCTCCCGGCGGGCAGATCGTCCGCCGCGGCGGCGCGGATCACGACGCGGGCGAGGAAGGAGAGGCGCAAGCCGGCCTCCGCCAACGCCGCGCTCGCGGCGCCGGTGGTGACGATCTCCGCCAATCGCAGGCGGGTGTCGATGGCATTGAGCAGCGCCCCGTGGGCGAGCGCGTTTCCCGCCGCCGCGGCCGAGAGGCCCCGCAGGATGCGGTCGGCCCGGGTGCGCAAGGCGTCGTCGCCCACCAAAGCGGAGAGGCGCACCAGGGCATCGGCCGCCACCGCATTATAGTTCGGCTGGGCCTCGTCCATGGTGGAGAGCGGTCGCACGACCAAGGCATCCGCATCGTCGGCCGTGAGGAAATAGGCGCCGCTCGCGGGGTCCAGATGGTGCCGCTCCAGCACGGTGAGGAAGGCCACCGCCCGGTTCAGCGGCTCGCCTTCCCCGGTCGCCTCGTGCAGGGCGATACCGGCCCGTGCCATGGCGGCGAGATCGCTCGCGAGGCCGGGAAAAAGCGTGCGCCCGGCGCGATGGGAATGGCCGAGCCGGTCGCCTTCCGCCATGAGATCAACCACCGCCGCGAACGCCCGCTCCGCAAGCGCGATCCAGGCGGGCTCGTTCAGCAACGCACCGGCGCGAGCGAGGGCGGCGATCATCAGGCCGTTCCAGTCCGCCAGAACCTTGTCGTCCAGCCCCGGCCGCACGCGCCTGGCCCGCGCGGCAAGGAGCTTTTCGCGCATCGGGGCGAGGCGCGCCTCGTCCTCGGGCGCCACGTTGCCGGCCTTGGTGCGGTTGAGAATGGTGGCGCCTTCCCAGTTTCCGCCGGGCTTCACGTCATAGAATCCGGCGAAAGTGGCCGCGTCGTCCGCGCCCAGGACGTCCTCGATCTGGGCCAAAGTCCACACATAGAACTTGCCTTCGTGGCCCTCGCTGTCGGCGTCCAGGCTGGCGCAGAAGGCGCCGCCCGCGGTCAGCATCTCGCGTTCCAGCCACCCGACGGTTTCGCGCGCACGGGCGAGAAACAGCGGGTCGCGGGTCTCCTGGTGGGCGAGGGCCAGCAATTCCAGCAGCAGGGCGTTGTCGTACAGCATCTTCTCGAAGTGCGGCACGAGCCAATATTCGTCCACGCTGTAGCGCGAGAAGCCGCCGCCGAGATGATCATAGATGCCGCCCTCGCACATGCGATTGAGGGTGAAGGCGCAAATGGCCTTGAAGGTGCCGTCCCCCGTGCGCTCGCCGGCGCGCCAGAGCATTTCCATCAGCCCGGTCTGGGGGAATTTCGGCGCCCCCCGCAGCCCGCCATTGGACTTGTCGAACAGGCCGGCGATCTGCCGGGCGGCCTGATCCAGCTCCGCCAGGCCGATCACCACCTCGCCCTGCGGGCGGGCCGCCTTCTGGAGGCGCTCGAGGATGGCATCGCGATTGTGCGCGATCTTCTCCGGCGCCTCGCGATAGACTTGCGAGACCTGCTGGAGCACGTCGGTGAACCCGGGGCGGCCGTAGCTTGCCGTGCGGGGAAAATAGGTGCCGCCCCAGAACGGCTTTCCCTCCCCATCGAGGAACATGGTGAGCGGCCACCCGCCCTGTTCGCCCAGCTGCTGGAGCGCGGCCATATAGATCTGGTCCACGTCCGGCCGCTCTTCGCGATCCACCTTGATGTTCACGAACAGGTCGTTCATGACCCCTGCCACCAGGGGGTTTTCGAAGCTTTCATGGGCCATGACATGGCACCAATGGCAGGCCGCATAGCCCACGGAGAGCAGAACCGGCTTTCCCGTGCGGCGGGCTTCCGCGAACGCTTCGGGCCCCCACGGCCACCAATGGACGGGATTGTCCTGATGCTGAAGCAGATAGGGACTGGTCTCGGACCCGAGGCGGTTTTCGGTCATCGTCCCAACTCCAGTTTCAAGGCCGGCGCGTGATGCGGTCATCGGACACGATCTTTGCTTTGTCCAGCGGGCGCTTGCCCTCGGGGGTGGCGCTCGTGCGCATTTCCGGCCCCGCGGCGCGGGCCGCCGCATCGGCCCTTGCGGGCGCGGTGCCGCCGGCCCGGCAGGCGACCTATGCCCTGTTGCGCTCCCCCGGCACGGGGGAGGCTCTGGACCGGGGGCTGATCCTGTTCTTCGAGGGGCCGCGCAGCGCCACGGGGGAGGACCTCGTGGAGCTCCACCTCCATGGGGGCAGGGCGGTGGTTGCCGCCGTTCTTTCAACCTTGTCGCGGCTGGAGGGGTTTCGGCCCGCGGGGCCCGGCGAATTCACCCGCCGCGCCCACGCCAATGGCAAGATGGACCTCGCCGAGGTGGAGGGCCTCGGCGATCTCATCGCTGCGGAGAGCGAGGCCCAGCGCCGGCAGGCCCTGGCGCAAGCCTCCGGCGTCCTCTCCCGGCGCGTCGCCGGCTGGCGCGAACGGCTGATCCGCGCCCTGGCCCTGGTGGAGGCGACCATCGATTTCGCCGATGAGGACGATGTGCCGGAGGATCTCACCGGCCCGGCGCTGCTGGAAACCGGCCTGTTGCGGGAGGAACTGGCGGCCGCGCTGGCCGACAGCGCGCGCGGCGAACGGGTGCGCGACGGCCTGTGCATAGCCATCGCCGGCCCGCCGAACGCGGGGAAATCCACCTTGCTCAACCGCCTTGCGGGGCGCGAGGCGGCCATCGTTTCCCACCGGCCCGGCACCACGCGCGATGTGCTGGAAGTGCATTTGGAACTGGCCGGGCAGGCGGTGACGCTGGTGGACACCGCCGGCCTGCGGGAGACCGAGGACGAAGTGGAAGCCGAGGGCATCCGCCGCGCCCGCGCCCGTGCCGCCTCTGCCGACCTGGTGCTGTGGCTGAGCGAGGACGGCGCGCCGCCGCCGCCCGAGCTGGCGCATGCGCTCGCCGTGCGCACCAAGTCAGACCGGGCGGGACGCGGGGCCGATGCGCCGCGCGGCGCGAGCGCGGGCGAGGAGCTCGCCATTTCCGCCGCCACGGGGCAGGGCATGGAGGAACTCATCGCCCGGATCGAGGCACGGGCGTCGGAGCTCGGCGGCGGCGAGCCGGCCCTGATCACCCGCGAGCGCCAGCGGCTCACGCTGCGCGATGCGCTGGCGCATCTCGATCTTGCATTGAAGCGTGCCGGGCGAGGCGGGGAGGACCTGCTGGCGGAAGACCTCCGCCTTGCCGCCCGGGCGCTCGACGCGCTGGTGGGTCGGGTGGATATCGAAGATGTGCTCGACACCCTTTTCCGCACCTTTTGCATCGGCAAGTGACCGGCGGCGCGTGGCTGGGAGGGGCCAATGTTTCACGTGAAACATTCTGGCGAGGCATGATCCGTACGGCCCCATGGGCGACGAAGGGCGTTGGGTGCGTTCTCCCTCTCCCCATCGGGGAGAGGTGCGGGTGAGGGGAGCCGGCATTGCGTTCGGCCAGGCGCAGCGCCCTCACCCGCCCGCTGTCGCGGTCGACCTCTCCCCATCGGGGAGAGGTCGGGGTCTCGAGGGCATCCAATAATCAGCCCCAGATATCTCCTGGCGGCGAGGCCGCGTGAGCGGTGCGGCGGCTACGGGCCTAGAATGTTTCACGTGAAACATTTTGGCGAGGCGTAAGCCATGCGGCACCAGGAGTGGCAAAGGGCGCTGGGGTCCGTTCCCTCTCCCCTCGGGGAGAGTGCGGTGCGACGTTCTACGGCTCCAGAATGTTTCACGTGAAACATGTCGGAGGTAAGCGGACACGTCAGCCGCCGGCTCCCACGCGGCACCTTAAAATCGCGGTCGAAAGAGCCAGCCCGGGGGCGCCACGCAGATTCGGCGGCCCGTCGCCTTCTCCGAAATGTTTCACGTGAAACATTTTCCGCCCCGACCGCCGGAAAGCGGACCGCATCCCGCGACAGGCGTAGGGCCCATCACTTTTCTTGGCGTGACGCCGGTGCAGCAGAGCATCGTCATGCATCGTTTGCCCCGTGCATCCATGTGGAGCCGCTGGCGCCGGATTTTCAAGCCTCGCGCTATCGGCCCGGCCATGACGTCAGGTGGAAGAAGCACATCAAGCGCACCTGCTGGTAGGCGCCTCGACGATGCAACACCCCCTAATGGCGATCCGGGCCGGCTCTCGACGGGAATGTTTCACGTGAAACATTTGGGAGGTAGGCGGAGCCTCCGGCCGCTCCTCCGCCCTCCGACCCCCTTGCGCGTCGCCCCCCGACCCAAAGGCCACCGAATGTTTCACGTGAAACATTCTGGCACGGCATGAGCCGTGCGGCACCAAGGGTGGCGAAAGGCGCTGCGCTGCGTTCTCCCTCTCCCGTCGGGGGGAGGGGTGGGGGGAGGTGCAGCATTGCGTTCGGCGAGGCGCAGTCCCTCACCCGCCCGCTGTCGCGGTTGACCTCTCCCTATGGGGGAGAGGTAGGGGTCTTGGGGGCATCCAATAATCGGCCCGGATTTCTCTTGCCGGCGCGCCGCGTGAGCGGTGCGCTAGGCTGCTGGCCCAGAATGTTTCACGTGAAACATTTGGGAGGTAAGCGGATAGGTCAGCCGCTGTCTCCCCGCGCGGCACCTTCAAAATCGCGGTCGAAAGAGGCAGTTCGCGGGCGATGCGGTCAGGTCCCAACGGGAATGTTTCACGTGAAACATTTCGGCGAGGCGTGAGCCGTACGGCGCCGCGGACGGGGAAGGGCGTTGCGCTGCGTTCTCCTCTCCCCCTCGGGGAGCGGGGCGGGGTGAGGGGTGCCGGCATTACGTTCGGCGCGGCGCGGCGCCCTCACCCGCCCGCTGTCGCGGTCGGGCTCTCCCCCTCGGGGAAAGGTAGGGCAGGGCATCCAATAATCAGCCCCAGATATCTCCTGGCGGCGAGGCCGCGTGAGCGGCGCGACGGGCTACGGCTCCAGAATGTTTCACGTGAAACATTCTGGCGAGGCATGAGCCAGCCGTACGGCAAGGGCGGCGAAGGTTACCTCTCCCCTCGGGAGAAGGTTGGGTGAGGGGTGCCAGCATTGCGTTCGGCGCGGCGCATCCTCTCACCCGCCCGCTGTCGCGGTCGACCTCTCCCCATGGGGGAGAGGTAGGGGTCTTGGGGTATCCAATAATCGGCCCCGGATTTTTCCTGGCGGCGATGCCGCGTGAGCGACGCGACGGGCTACGGGCCCAGAATGTTTCACGTGAAACATTTGGGAGGTAAGCGGACACGTCAGCCGCTGTCTCCCCGCGCGGCACCTTCAAAATCGCAGTCGAAAGAGGCAGCATCGCGGGCGATGCGGTCAGGTCCCAACGGGAATGTTTCACGTGAAACATTTGGGAGGTAGGCGGACCCTCCGGCCTCCGCCCCCTCCGTCCTCCGCCCCCCGCGCGTCGCCCCGCCCAAAGGCCCGAATGTTTCACGTGAAACATTCGGAGTGCGGGGGCTTGAGCGAGGGGGCCGGCGGAGCGTGCCGTTCTGCTTCCGCCTCGGCACCTTGCCGAGAAAAATGTTTCACGTGAAACATCTCGCGCTTCTCGGGTGCAGGCCCGCGCGGTCTCGCCCGCCTTGACCGCGCCGCGAAAGTGCCGTTCCTGTTGGTCCAATCCAAAAATCCGGCGGCGCGTCCGCCCACGGCCCTTGGGCCACGAGATGTGAATGAGCAAGCTGGAAATCGTGTTCGACGTGATGGTGGTGGGTGGGGGCCATGCGGGCTGCGAGGCGGCGGCGGCCGCGGCGCGCCTCGGCGCGCGCACCGCGCTCGTCACCCATAGCCCCGGCACCATCGGCGCCATGTCGTGCAATCCCGCCATCGGCGGGCTCGGCAAGGGCCACCTCGTGCGCGAGATCGATGCGCTGGATGGGCTCATGGGCCGGGTGGCGGATCAGGGGGGCATCCAGTTCCGCGTGCTCAACCGGCGCAAGGGCCCGGCGGTGCGTGGCCCGCGCGCCCAGGCGGATCGCAAGCTCTATGCCCGCGCCATGCAAGCGGCGCTTGCGGCCCAGGAAAACCTTACCATCGTCGAAGGTGAGGCGGACGATCTGATCCTCGCGGGCGGGCGGGTCGCCGGCCTGCGGCTTTCAGATGGCCGCGCCTTTTCCTGCGGCGCTGTCGTGCTCACCACTGGCACGTTCCTCAATGGCCTGATCCATATGGGCGAGGTACAGATCCCCGCCGGCCGCATGGGCGAGAAGCCCGCGCTCGGGCTCTCCGGCACGCTGAAGCGCCTTGGCCTCGCGCTCGGACGGTTGAAGACCGGCACGCCGCCGCGCCTCGATGGCCGCACCATCGATTGGGCGGGCCTGGAGATGCAGGACGGCGACGAGCCGCCGGAGGCCTTCTCCAGCCTCACCACGCGCCTGCCCAACCCGCAGGTTCAGTGCGGCATCACCCGCACCACGCAAGAGACCCACGATGTGATCCGCGCGAACCTCTCGCGCTCGGCCATGTATTCCGGCCGCATCGAAAGCACCGGCCCGCGCTATTGCCCTTCCATCGAGGACAAGGTGGTGCGCTTCGGCGACCGGGACGGCCACCAGATCTTCCTGGAGCCCGAGGGGCTGGACGACCCGACCATCTATCCCAATGGCATGTCCACCTCGCTTCCCGAAGAGGTGCAGCACCTGTTCCTGCGGACCATTCCGGGCCTGGAGCGCGTGGAGGTGCTGCGGCCGGGCTATGCCATCGAATATGACCATGTGGACCCGCGCGAGCTGGCCCCGACCTTGGAGGCCAAGCGCGCGCCCGGCCTGTTCCTCGCCGGCCAGATCAACGGCACGACGGGCTATGAGGAAGCCGCCGCCCAGGGTCTGCTCGCCGGGCTGAACGCCGCGCGGCGCGCCGGGCGAGCGGGCAGCGGGGCAGGGGAGACCGGCGACGGCATCATCATCGACCGGGCCGAGGGCTATCTCGGCGTGATGGTGGACGATCTCGTCACGCGCGGCGTCACCGAGCCCTATCGCATGTTCACCTCGCGCGCCGAATATCGCCTCACCCTGCGCGCCGACAATGCGGACCAGCGGCTCACCGCGCGGGGCCTGGCGCTCGGCCTCGTGGGGGCGGAGCGGGCGGCGCAGTTTTCCGCCAAGATGGCCGCGCTGAACGGCGCCCGCGCTCGGGCCCGCGCGCTGAACCTGACGCCGAACGAAGCGGCGACCTTCGGGCTGAACGTGAACAAGGATGGCCAGCGCCGCAGCGCGTTCGATCTCCTGGCCTATCCGGACATCGGGCTGGAGCAGCTGGCGCGCATCTGGCCGGAATTTGCCGCGCTGAGCCCGGCGCTGGCCGAGCAATTGGAGATCGACGCGAAATACGCCGTCTATCTGGATCGCCAGGCGGCGGACATCGCCACCTTGCGGCGCGACGAGGACCTGCTCCTGCCCGAGGCGCTGGACTATGCCCCGCTGCCGGGCCTCTCCAACGAGCTGAAGCAGAAGCTCGCCCGCGTGCGCCCCCGCACCATCGGCCAGGCCGGCCGCATGGAAGGCATGACGCCCGCCGCCCTCGCGCTGCTGGTCACGTATGCGCGGCGGCAAGCGGCGGTGGCGGGAAGCGGAACAGCGGTCGCGGGTGCGGCACAGGCGGTGGGCTGAGACCGGTGGGGGCGAATCATCGCCCTTGAACCTTGTCCCCGTCGTCCGCGTGCGGAGGGAAGGGGAGGGGCGGAGCCTTCCGGCCGGAGACCGAGGGCGCCTCCCGGTCGGGACTCGCCCGTGTGAATCCTGGGGAACGTAACCCGTAACCCGGCCCAAAATTCCGGCGTGCAGATTTCGGCGAAATCCATCTGCCGAATCTGCGGTTTCACGTGCGATAAAGCCGCGGAAATGGGCACGAAAAGCGCATGAGAAACACCTCGGATTCGGCACGGGCGGCCATCGCGCAAAATGTTTCACGTGAAACATTTTCGCGCCTGGAAACCATCGCTGCTCTGCTAACCAAATGGCAGAAAACGATAAATCTCGTTTCCCCCGCCACCATACCGGAGTTGTGGACGCGCCATATCGCCGATTCTCTGCAACTTATGACCAATGTGAGTGAGGATGTTCGCGCCTGGGTTGATCTTGGTTCCGGCGGCGGATTTCCGGGTCTGGTGGTGGCGGCGGTGCTGGCGGAGCGGGAAGGCGGTCATATGGATCTGGTGGAGAGCGACAGCCGCAAGTCCGCCTTCCTGCGGGAGGCGGCGCGCCTCGCGGACCTTCCGGTGAGCGTGCATCCCCAACGCATCGAGCAGGTGGCGGAGGCATTGGCGCCTGGAAAACAGGTGGTTTCCGCCCGCGCTCTGGCGCCGCTTCCCAAATTGCTGGCGCTCGCCGCGCCGTTTTTCGCCGCCGGCGCCGTCGGGATCTTTCCGAAGGGCAAGGATTGGCAGCGCGAATTGACCGAAGCCCGCAAAGACTGGACACTCGATCTCGAACTGCGCGACAGCCTCAGCGATCCCCACGGGAAGATCCTGGTTGTGACGCGCGCCCTCAAAGCGGTCCCGTCCCCGGCCGTCCCCGGCGGACACCTACGCGGAAGCGCACATGACTGATTCCTCCGTCACCGCCCCCATCGTCGGCGGCGTCACGCCGCGCATCCTGGCGCTGGCGAACCAGAAGGGCGGGGTGGGCAAGACCACCACCGCCATCAATCTCGGCACGGCGCTGGCGGCCATCGGCGAGAGCGTGCTGGTGGTGGATCTCGATCCCCAGGGCAACGCCTCCACCGGCCTCGGCATCGATCGCGGCCGGCGCAAGCTGTCCACCTATGACGTGCTGAGCGGCGACGCCACCCTGGCGCAGGCGATCGTCGACACCGGCGTGCCCTCCCTGTTCGTCGCCCCTTCCACGCTGGATCTTTCCGGCCTGGAGCTGGAAATCGCCAATGAGCGCGACCGCGCCTTCCGCCTGCGCAACGCCCTGCGCGACATGGCGAACGACCCGGCGGCGCCGAAATTCACCTATGTGCTGATCGATTGCCCGCCCTCGCTCTCGCTCATCACCGTGAACGCCATGGCGGCGGCCCATGCCATATTGGTGCCGCTGCAATGCGAGTTCTTCGCGCTGGAGGGCCTCTCCCAATTGCTGAAGACCGTGGAGCAGGCGCGCACCGCCCTCAATCCCGATCTCACCATCCACGGCATCGTGCTGACCATGTATGACGCGCGCAACAATCTCTCCGACCAGGTGGTGGCGGACGTGCGCCAGTTCATGGGCGACAAGGTTTACGAGACCGTGATTCCGCGCAATGTGCGGGTCTCGGAAGCGCCGTCCTATGGCAAGCCGGTGCTGCTCTATGATCTGAAATGCGCGGGCTCGCAGGCCTATCTGCGGCTGGCCTCCGAAGTCATCCAGCGCGAGCGGGCCGCCCGCGCGGTCGCGGCCTGAGGCGGCACGTTCCAATGGGGAAGAAGGACATGGCGGAAGAAGGCCGCTCGCGGCTCGGCCGGGGGCTCGCGGCTTTGATCGGCGACATGGGGCAGGACGATACCCGTCCCGCGCCCAGCCAGAAGGGCGCGGGGACGCGCAAGGTGCCGATCGAATTCGTGCGCGCCAACCCGCGCAACCCGCGCCGCACCTTCCTGGAGGAGGGGCTGGACGATCTGGCCAGCTCGATCCGCGAGAAAGGCATCATCCAGCCCATCGTGGTGCGTCCGGTGGCGGACCATCCGGGCAGTTTCGAGATCGTCGCCGGCGAACGGCGCTGGCGCGCGGCCCAGCGCGCCGGCCTGCACGAGGTGCCGGTGGTGGTGCTGGAGCTCACCGACCGCGAGGCGCTGGAAATCGCCATCATCGAGAATGTGCAGCGCGCCGATCTGAACCCGGTGGAAGAGGGCCTGGGCTACGAGGCCCTGATGGCGCAGTTCGACTATACCCAGCTCGATCTGTCCAAGGTCATCGGCAAGAGCCGCTCGCACATCACCAACACCTTGCGGCTGCTGAAGCTGCCCGAAAGCGTGAAGGCCTATCTCGCCGAGGGACGCCTCTCCGCCGGCCACGCCCGCGCCCTCCTGGCCCATGACGATCCCGCCAGCATCGCCCGTGACGTGGTGGAGAAGGGCCTGAGCGTGCGGGACGTGGAGGCCATGGGCAAGGTGCGGGACGCGCTTGTCGCCGCGCCGGCGCCCAAGCCCGCCCCCGCCCCCAAGGATGCCGATACCCGCGCGCTGGAAAAGCGCCTCACGGATGCGCTCGGGCTGGCGGTGAGCCTCCAGGCCAGGGGCGAGGCGGGCGAACTGCGCATCCGCTATGGCGACCTCGACCAATTGGACCTGATCTGCCGCCGCCTCGGCGTAGCCTGATGCCTCCGGCCTGATCCGGCAAAGACCTTTCCCGCCTTTTCCCCCACCCCACGCCCAGCCGCACAAATCTTTATGCTGCAACGCGTCATGCGCGTGTCACGGGCTGGTGCGAGGTAACGGAAGGTTTTCCCGGGTCGGTTGAGGGGGGTTCGATGACGGCGCACACTGCTGCGAAACCGGCGCATGCCCATGGGGCGGCGCACGGCCACGCGCATCGCGAAAAGCCGGTGAAGCTCGATCGCAAGAACGGCGCACCGGAGATTTTCATCTTCTTCGCCCTGCTGATCGGTGGCCTTGGCTACACGGTGTGGTCCATCTGGACCGACGTGCAGGCGGCCTCCCCGGGCGTGCTCACCTTCGCGCCGTTCATGCTGCTGCTGCTGGCGCTGCTGATCGCGCTCGGCTTCGAGTTCGTGAACGGCTTCCACGACACCGCGAACGCGGTGGCGACGGTGATCTACACCAATTCGCTGCCCGCCCATTTCGCGGTCGTGTGGTCCGGCGGCTGGAACTTCCTCGGCGTGCTGGTGTCCTCGGGTGCGGTGGCGTTCGGCATCATCTCACTTCTGCCGGTGGAACTCATCCTGCACGTGGGCACCGGCGCCGGCATGGCCATGGTGTTCGCCCTGCTGATCGCCGCCATCATCTGGAACCTCGGCACCTGGTATCTCGGCCTGCCGGCCTCCTCCTCCCACACCCTGATCGGCTCGATCATCGGCGTCGGCATCGCCAACCAGCTCATCCAGGGCAAGAGCGGCGTCGCCGGCGTGGACTGGAGCCAGGCCGCCAATGTGGGCTATGCGCTGCTGCTCTCCCCGGTGGTCGGCTTCTTCGCCGCCGGCCTGCTGCTGCTGACCATGAAGGTGCTCATCAAGAACCCCGCCCTCTATGCCGAGCCCAAGCCCAATCATGCGCCGCCGTGGTGGATCCGCGGCTTGCTGGTGCTCACTTGCACGGGCGTTTCCTTCGCCCACGGCTCGAACGACGGCCAGAAGGGCATGGGCCTCATCATGCTGATCCTGATCGGCATCGTGCCCACGGCCTATGCTTTGAACCGGGCCATCGATTCCACCGACGTCGCCCAGTTCCGCGCCCTCGCCTCGGTGACCCAGGCGTCGCTGGTCAAGGCCTCCAACAATGCCGCCGCGCCCGCCGATCCGCGCCAGGCGTTGACCGATTATGTGCGCGACCGCAAGCTGAGCCCTGAAACGGTGCCGGCCCTCGCCGCCGTGGCGGGTGAAATCTCCGCCCTGGTGGGCAATCACGAGACGCTCGCCCAGGTGCCTGCCGCTGCCGTGCCCAACATGCGCAACGACATGTATCTGGCCTCGGAAACCATCCGCCTGATGGGCCGCCAGAAGGAACCCACCTTCGATACCGAGACCAGCGACAACCTCGCCGCCTTCAAGCGCGCCCTCGACAACGCCACGAAATTCATACCGCTGTGGGTGAAGGTGGCGGTGGCCATCGCCCTTGGCCTCGGCACAATGGTGGGCTGGAAGCGCATCGTCGTGACGGTGGGCGAGAAGATCGGCAAGACCCATCTCACCTACGCCCAGGGCGGTTCCGCGGAACTGGTCGCCATGGGCACCATTTTCGCCGCCGACATGTATGGCCTTCCGGTTTCCACCACACACGTCCTCTCTTCGGGCGTCGCGGGAACTATGGCGGCCAACAAGTCCGGTCTCCAGCTCTCCACCGTGCGCAACCTCGCCATGGCCTGGGTGCTCACGCTGCCGGTGGCGATCATCCTCTCCGGCGGGCTCTACATCCTGCTGCGCCAGCTGATGTGACCGGGCGGGGCGGCCGGTTGCCCCGGCGCGCCGCACGGGTCCGACATGGGCGCGGTACCTTCGGGTGCCGCGCCTTTTTCGTTTGCGCGCGCCCCCTTTCGCGCATTCCTTTCGCGCCCTTGCGTCGGACAGGGGGCGGTCACGGCCGGGCCTCTCCGAGGGATGAGGGAAGGAGCGCCCTTTTCCCTCGCCGGCCCCCAATGACGGGGGAAAGCGCCGGCGGCGCGATTTCCTTGCCCGGCCGCGTGCTCTAGCCTGCGGCCATGACCAGCGAAGGGCTCCATCCGCAAGCCGATCCCGTCGAAAGCGATCCCGTCCCGGCCGCGGCGGGGGAGGGCGCGCGCGCCGCAAAGGCTCAGGCGCCGCGCGCCGCCGAAGGGCATGTCACGCCGGTCATGGCCCAGTTCGTGGAGATCAAGGCGGCCAATCCCGACTGCCTGCTGTTCTACCGCATGGGCGATTTCTACGAATTGTTCTTCGAGGATGCCGAGCAGGCCTCCCAGGCGCTGGGCATCGTTCTCACCAAGCGCGGCAAGCACCTGGGCGAGGACATCCCCATGTGCGGCGTGCCGGTGTCGCGGGCGGAGGAATATCTCCACAAGCTGATCGCGCTCGGCTTCCGCGTCGCGGTGTGCGAGCAGCTGGAAGATCCCGCGGAGGCGCGCAAGCGCGGCGGCAAAAGCGTGGTGCGGCGGGACGTGACCCGCCTCGTCACCCCCGGCACCCTCACCGAGGACGCCTTGCTCGACGCGCGGCGCGACAATGTGTTGCTCGCCGTCGCCCGCACCCGCGCCGGTGGGGAGGGCGATGCCCATGCCTATGCGCTGGCCTATGCGGACGTTTCCACCGGCGGCTTCCGCGTGGTCTCCACCAATCGCGCCGACCTTACCGCCGACCTTGCCCGCATCGAGCCGGCGGAAGTCCTGATCTCGGACGCGCTGTATGAAGACGGCGACCTGCGCGAGATCTGGGATCAGCTTCCCGCCGTCACCCCCCTGCCGCGCCAGGGGTTCGAGGGCGCGGGCGCGGAAGGCCGGCTCGCGGGCTTCTTCGGCGTCGCGACGCTGGAGGCATTCGGCGCCTTCTCCCGCGCCGAGCTGATCGCCGCCGCCGCCATCGTCGCCTATGTGGAGCGCACCCAATTGGGCGCGCGGCCGGCCCTGGCACCGCCGGTGCGCGAGGCCGACGGCGCCCTGATGCTGATCGATGCCGGCACGCGCGCCAATCTGGAGCTGGTGCGCACGCTCGCCGGCGAGCGACGCGGCTCGCTCCTCGCCGCCGTCGATCGCACTGTGACCGCCGCCGGCGCGCGCCTGCTGGCACGGCGCATTTCCGAGCCGCTCACCGATCTTGCCGCCATCCGCGCGCGGCACGATGCGGTGGAATTTCTCGCCGGCAATGCCGAGATCCTCGCCGTTCTGCGGCGCGGGCTGGCCGGGGCGCCGGATCTGGCGCGCGCCCTCTCCCGGCTGTCCCTCGGCCGGGCGAGCCCGCGCGACCTTGCTGCCGTCGGCCGGGGGCTGGAGGAAGGGTTCGCGCTCGCCGCCGCCTTTGTCGACGAGCCGCCGCGCGATCTGGCCCGCGCCATCCTCGCTTTGGCCGGCATGGACCGGGAGCTGGCGCGCGACCTTGCCGCCGCCCTGGAGGACGAGCCGCCGCTCACCCGCCGCGATGGCGGCTTCATCCGCGCGGGCTACGATGCCGACCTCGACGCGACGCGGGCGCTGCGCGACGAGAGCCGGCGCGTGGTGGCGGCGCTGGAGCGGCGCTATGTGGACGAGACCGGCATCCGCTCCCTGAAGATCCGGCACAATGCGGTGCTGGGCTATTTCGTGGAGGTCACCGCCCAGCATGGCGAGCGCCTGCGCGAGGCGCCGTTTTCCGCCACCTTCGTGCATCGCCAGACGCTGGCCGGCGCGGTGCGCTTCACCAGCGTGGAACTAGGCGATCTGGAAAGCCGCATCGCCAGCGCCGGCGAGCGATCGCTCGCGCTGGAGCAGCATATTTTCGACCGCCTCGCCGCCGCCGTGGTGGCGCAGGCGGGCGCGATCCGCGCCGCCGCCGAGGCTCTTGCGGAACTCGATGTGTTCGCCGGCCTCGCGCGCCTCGCCGTGGACGAGCGCCATGTGCGCCCGGAGATGACCGGTGGCGTCGATTTCGAGGTCCAGGGCGGACGCCATCCGGTGGTGGAGCAGGCGCTGGCGAAGGGCGGCGGGCCGTTCGTCGCCAATGATTGCGATCTGTCCGCCCCGCCCGGCAAGGAGGCCGGCCGGATCTGGCTCGTGACCGGCCCGAACATGGCGGGCAAGTCCACCTTCCTGCGCCAGAACGCGCTGATAGCGGTGCTGGCGCAGGCCGGCGCCTTCGTGCCGGCGCGCGCCGCGCGGCTGGGGGTGGTGGATCGCCTGTTTTCCCGCGTCGGCGCGGCGGACGATCTGGCGCGCGGCCGCTCCACCTTCATGGTGGAAATGGTGGAGACCGCCGCCATCCTGAACCAGGCGACCCCGCGCTCGCTGGTGATCCTCGACGAGATCGGGCGCGGCACCTCCACCTTCGACGGCATGTCGATCGCCTGGGCGAGCCTGGAGCACCTGCACGAGATCAACCGCAGCCGGGCCCTGTTCGCCACCCATTTCCACGAATTGACCGCCCTGACCCAGCGCTGCGAGCGGCTGATGAACGCCACCGTGAAGGTGGCGGAATGGCAGGGCGACGTGGTGTTCCTGCATGAGGTGATCGCCGGAGCGGCGGATCGCTCCTACGGCATCCAGGTGGCGAAGCTCGCCGGCCTGCCGCCTGCGGTGATCGCCCGCGCCAAATCCGTGCTGGCGGAACTGGAAGCGGCGGAGCGGGCGGCGCCGGCGCAGAAGCTGCTGGACGAGCTGCCTTTGTTCGCCGCCGCCCGCCGGCCGGACCCGCCCGCCGCGGCGCGGGCGCCCGATCCCGCTCTGACGGCGCTGGACGGGCTCGATCCCGACAGCCTCACGCCGCGCGAGGCGCTGGAGGCGCTGTACAAGCTCAAGGGCTTGCGGACACAGAAGGCCGGCTGAGAGGGCGCGCGCCGAGACGATGCGTCAGCTCAAGAAGGAAGCGCATGCCGCCGCCCTCGTGAGGCGGGGAGAAAAGCCCCGGATCAGCCGCCGCCCGGCGCGGGCGCGGCTAGGGGCGCGGTCATGGGGGCCGTGCCGGCGTCCAGCGGCGGCGGGGCTGAGACCTGCGGCTGCCATTCTCCCCAGGCGGTGAAGGCATCCTGGAACGCCTGTTCCCCCGGCGCGCCCTTCTCGAACGCGATGATCGCCCGCTTGTTATTGGTATAGACCACCGGAATGTCGATCCACGGCCGGGTCTGAAGCAGTTGGATATTGCGCTGGCGATCCGCCGGCACGGCCGAGAGGCCCACCAGGAAATAGGTCGGGTTCACCCGCACGGACAAGCCCACCAGCGGCGCACCTTGGGCGCCTTCGGTCTGCTTCATGCGGATGCCGGGCACATTGGTGATGCCGCCATAGGGGAAGTCCGCCGGCAGGGTAAAGCCGATCTCGATGGTGTGCGAAGCCGGCAGGGTCTGGTCGGTATTGCGCCGCAGCACGAACGAAAGCGCCATGCGCCGTTCGGGAATCTGCAATTCCGCGCGAATGCCGGTGTCGGGCGGCAGGCCGGGTCCGGCGTTGAAGGTCTCGGTCTTCCAGGTGACCGTGCCTTCATAGCTTTGCAGGCCCTGCGGACCGGAGGCGCTTTCCTCGAACAGGACCGCGCGCTGGGTGCCGCTGGTCGGGCGCTGCGGCATCGGCGGCGGACGGCGGGCGGCATCGCCGGACGCCTGGGCGACGCGATCCGCGCTCTTGGCCGGCTCGCTCGCGGGCCGCGCGGCATCGGCGCCCTGCTGGGCCGGCGCCGGCGGGGCGGCCGAGCGCGAAAAGACGAGCTGCTCCAGGGTTTCGTGATTGACCACGCCGAGCGCGATGCCGCCGACCGCCAGGATGGCCAGGGCGAAATAGATCAGCGTGCGGCGGCCGCGCCCGCTGGCCTTGGCATCGTCGGAGACCGGCATGCGCGGACGCGGGGTGCGGCTCGCGACCTTGGGCTTGCCGAGGGTCGGGCGCTGGTCGGTGGCGCTGTCGTCCGTCGCCGCATCCGGCGCCTCGTTCTCGGACGGCGGGGAGAAGCTCGGGCGTGCGAGGTTTTCGCCGAGGCGGCGGCGCGGCGGCTCGGCGCCGGTGGAAACCGGCGGCTGCGCGGCGGCGGCCGGTTCCGGCGGCGGAGCGGCCACAGGTTCGGGGGGCGGGGGCGGCTCCGGCGGGGCGGGCGGTTCCGCCACCGGGGAAAGAGCCTTCTGCTCCGCTTCGATCCGGCGGATGGCCTCTTCCAGCGACTGGCGCTCGCGGGTGATCTCCCCTTCGGGCAATGGCGGCTCGACGCCGCGCAATTGCTTCAGGAGCGTGTTCCGCGCGCGGTCGAACATGATCTTCCGCGTCTCGGCCGTGTTGGACGGGAGACCGGCGATCGCGCGAACCAGGAGCGGGTAATAATCAGCCATCAGCGCTTAAGATTGGAGGAGATCAGCAAAGCTTTGGTTAAGCTTGAAACGGATTTTGCACCAAAATTGTGTCATCCCGTTCCGGGCTCGTCGAAAGCACAGCCACCGGGCAGCCGATCAGTTCCTCGACCCAGCGCACATATTTCACCGCCTCGGCCGGAAGATCGGCCCAGGAGCGCGCGCCGGCGGTGGATTCCTTCCAGCCGGGAATGGTCTCATAGATCGGCACCGCGCGGGCCTGCTGGCCGCTCTCGGCCGGGAGATAATCGATCTCCTTGCCGTCGAGCCGGTAGCCGACGCACACCTTCAGCTCCTCGAAGCCGTCCAGCACGTCGAGCTTGGTCAGCGCGATGCCGTGGATGCCGCAGGTCTTCACGGTCTGGCGCACCAGCACGGCGTCGAACCAGCCGCAGCGGCGCGGGCGGCCGGTGACGACGCCGAATTCGCGGCCCTTGGTGCCGAGCGTCTTGCCCACCTCGTCCGTCAGCTCGGACGGGAACGGGCCCTCGCCGACGCGCGTGGTGTAGGCCTTGGTGATGCCGAGCACATAGTCCAGCGCCCCCGGGCCGACGCCCGATCCGCTCGCCGCGCCGGAGGCGACGGTGTTGGACGACGTGACGTAGGGATAGGTACCGTGGTCGATGTCCAGCAGCGCGCCCTGGGCGCCTTCGAACAGGATCTTCTTGCCGTCGCGGCGCGCCCTGTCGAGCAGTTCCCACACCCGGTCCATGAACGGCAGGACCTTGGGGGCGATGGCTTCCAGCTCGGCGATCAGCGCCGCCGAATCCACCTCGTCCAGGCCGAGGCCGCGCCGCAGGGGATTGTGATGGCTGAGCAGGCGCTCGACCTTGGCCGGCAGGCTCGACAGGTCGGCGAGGTCCACGAGGCGGATCGCGCGGCGGCCCACCTTGTCCTCATAAGCCGGGCCGATGCCGCGCTTGGTGGTACCGATGCGGGTGCCGGGATTGGCGCCTTCGCGCAGGGCGTCCAGCTCGCGGTGCAAGGGCAGGATCAGCGGGGTGGTCTCGGCGATGCGCAAACGCTCATGGCCGACGACGACGCCCTGAGCCGCGAGGCGGGCGAGTTCATCCACCAGCGCCTGGGGATCGAGCACCACGCCATTGCCGATGACCGAAAGCTTGCCGGGGCGCACCACGCCCGAGGGCAGCAGCGAGAGCTTATAGGTGACGCCGTTCACCACCAGGGTATGGCCCGCATTGTGGCCCCCCTGGAAGCGAACCACCACATCGGCCTGCTCGGAGAGCCAGTCGACGATCTTGCCTTTTCCTTCGTCGCCCCATTGCGAGCCGACAACGACCACGTTGGCCAAGGTGAGCGGTCCTCCGCCGGGGCGCGGCCGGATGCGGCGCGCGCGAACAAAGCAAAGCCCCGGTTTGTCCGGGGCCAGATGGGTGCGTCTTACGGGATCGGGGCTTGCGAGGCAAGGCGGAGCGTTTGCCGACCATGTCCCGCCTGGAACTTAAATGCCGAGGATCGCCCGCATTTTTGCAAGCACCTCGCCGGCAAAGTCGGGGCGGCTTTCAATAAAGGCTGCGTTCCTGGCGGACCAGTCCAGGCTTTTGATTTGGTCTGAGAGGACCACACCGCTCGTCTTGTGGCCGCCGGGAACGTTCACTTCGAAGGGATATCCCTTCTCCTGATTTGTAATCGGACAAAGGAGGCACAGGCGGGCCTTCGCGTTGTATCTGGCGGGAGACAACACAAAGGCCGGGCGCCTGTGGGCTTGTTCCCTTCCGGTTTGCGGATCGAAATCGATCCAGATGACATCGTATTTTTCGGGGCAATAGGGCATTAAAATTCATTGCCCACAGAGGGGCTTGCAAGCACCTCGTCGTGACGGTTGTCGTCGCTGATTTGCCTCAGAAGGGTATCTAAATCATAGGTCGGCATTGGTTCGACAGGGCGCACCACGAGTGCGCCGTCGACGATGGAAATATCGACCGACGTACCCTCGCGGACGGCGATTTCACGCACGAAGGCGGCGGGAAGGCGCAGCGCCATGCTGTTCCCCCATTTTGCAATTGTGGTGATCATCGGGAACGCCTCCGCTCTCTCTATCCTACGTCGTATCTACGTTGGATATACATAACGCTTCCGAGTTCAAAGGCAACGGGAAGATATCCCACAACGCTTCGCGTGTGATCTGCGTCCAAGCCCCCTTTTCACCCCGAATTGCGCAATCCGGCGGAGATGCCGTTGATGGTGAGCTGGATGCCGTGCAGCACCTTGTCCCCCACATCCTCGCCCGCCTGGGCGCGGCGGTGCAGCTTCAGCATGTGCACCTGAACATGGTTGAGCGGGTCGAGATAGGGGAAGCGGTTGCGGATCGAGCGGTCGAGCAGGGGGTTCCCCTCCAGCAGGCGCTTCTGGCCCATGATGGCGAGCAGCAGTTCGATGGAGGTTTCGTATTCGGCGCGGATGCGCTCGAAGATGCGGGCGCGCAGCAGTTCGTCCGGCACCAGCTCGGCATAGCGCGAGGCCACCGCCAGCGAGCTTTTCGAGAGCACCATGTCCATGTTGGACAGCAGCGTGCGGAAGAACGGCCATTCCTTGTACATGGCGCGCAATTGCGCCATCCCGTCGTCCGGGTGGGCGGCGAGGAAGCCCTTCACCGCCGTGCCGAAGCCGTACCAGGCCGGCAGCATGAGGCGGCACTGGGCCCAGGAGAACACCCAGGGGATCGCCCGCAGCGCCTCGATGGAGCGGGTCTTGTTGCGCGAGGCGGGGCGCGAGCCGATGTTCAGCGTGGCGATCTCGCTGATCACGGTCGAGGACCAGAAATAATCCTCGAAGCCGGGGGTCTCATAGACGAGGCCGCGATAGGCGGCAAAAGCGCGGTCCGACAATTCCTCCATGAAGGCGGAGAATTCCGGCCGCGGATCGGCCTGTTCCGGCTGGAGCAGCGTGGCGTCGAGGGTGGCGGAGACCAGGATCTCCAGATTGCGCCGGCCGACGTCGGGATTTGAATATTTGGAGGCGATGATCTCGCCCTGCTCGGTCACGCGGATCTGCCCGTCCACCGCGCCGGCGGGCTGGGCGAGAATGGCGTCATAGCTCGGCCCGCCGCCGCGCCCCACCGAGCCGCCGCGCCCGTGGAACAGGCGCAGCCGCACATTGTGGCGGGCGAACACCTCGATCAGCGAGGTCTCGGCCTTGTACAATTCCCAGCCCGAGGTGACGAAGCCGCCGTCCTTGTTGCTGTCGGAATAGCCGAGCATCACTTCCTGCTCGCCGCCGCGGCTGTCCACCAGGCTGCGATATTGCGGGATCGCCAGCATGCGATCCATCACCTTGGCGCAGGCCTGGAGATCGCCGATCGTCTCGAACAGCGGGATGATGTTGAGCGCGCTGGTGCCGCTCGCCTGCACCAGCCCCACTTCCTTCAGCAGTAGCGCCACTTCCAGCAGGTCCGAGACGCCCTCCGCCTTGGAGATGATGCAATTGGGGATCACCGCGCCGCCCAGCATGCGGTGGGCGTGCGCGGCTTCCCGCAGGATCGCGAGTTCCGACTGGGTCTCGTCCGAATAGGTGAGGAAGGGCGAGGCGAGGGGGCGGGCGTTGGTGAGCTCGCCCGTCAGCAGGGCGATGCGCGCCTCCTCGTCCATGCCGGCATAATTGGTGCCGGGCGAGACCGCCTCCAGCAGTTCGCCGACCGTGCGGGCATGGACATCGGAATTCTGCCGCAGGTCGAGGCTCGCGAGGTGGAAGCCGAAGCAGTCGGCGGCCCGCCGCAGGTTGCGCAGGCGTCCCCGCGCCAGGACGCGCGAGCCGTTCTCGCACAGCGAGCGGTGGATGATGTCGAGGTCGGCCTTGAAGGCGGCGGCGCTCTCATAGGGCGGAAAGGCCGGGTCGGCGGGGACGGTGGCGCCCTTCAGCGCCGCCTCGCTCGCGGCGAGGCGCGCCGCGAGGGTGGCGAGGGCCCGGCGATAGGGCTCGTCCTGGTGGCGGGCGGAGGTGTCCGGGGAGCGCGCGGCGAGTTCGGTCAGCTCCGCCGAAACCGGAACCAGCCGGCTCGCGAGCGAGAGTTCGGCGGCAAGCGCCTCCACTTCCTCGCGGTGGAATTGCATGGCGCGGTCGCGGTGCAGCTCCACCGTGGTGCGCAGCACGTCGGCGGTGACGAAGGGATTGCCGTCCCGGTCGCCGCCGATCCAGCTGCCGACCCGCAGGAACGAGGGCACATCCACCGGCCCGGCCTCGGGGTCGAGCCGTTCGAGATGGTCCTCGATGGCGCAGAACAGGCGCGGCACCTCGTGCAGGAAGGTGTAGTCGTAATAGGACAGGCCGTTCACCACCTCGTCGAGCACGGTCAGCTTGATGCGCCGCAGGATGGCGGTCTGCCACAAGGTGAGCACGGCGCGGCGCAGGGTCTCGACGTCGCGGGCGGCTTCCTCGGGGGTGGCCTCGACCCGCTGGCGCCGGTCCAGCAAGGCGGCGATTTCCATTTCGCGGTTGAGTGTGCTCTTGCGCCGCACCTCGGTGGGATGGGCGGTGAGCACGGGGCTGACCAATGCCGTGTCGAAGAAGGCCTTGAGCGCGTCCGGGCTCTTGCCGCCGGCGGCGGCGCGGGCGAAGGCGTTGGCGAGGGTGCCGACGCGCGGCGCGGAGCCGGCGATCGCGTGGGCGCGGTTGCGGCGGGTGTGGTGCACGTCCTCGGCAATGTTGGCGAGGTGCGAGAAATAGCTGAAGGCGCGGATGATCCGCACGGCGGTGTCCGACTTCAGGCTCTCCAGCAGGCCTTCCAGCTCCTGGCGTGCGCCCTCCTCGGAATCGCGGTGGAAGCGCAGCGAGGTCTGGCGGATGCGCTCCACGAGGGCGAAGATATCGTCGCCTTCCTGCTCGCGCACCGTGTCGCCCAGGATGCGGCCCAGCAGGCGGATGTCCTCCCGCAGCGGGCGATCCTTATCGCTGGTTTCGTCCGCCGGCTCGTTCAACCCCGCCCAGACCGCACTCGACATGTGCCCGACCCCCGTCGCCGCTTCGCTGTATTCCGCCTTTAGTCTAACGAGCTTTTTTGCATGAGCGAAGCAAATGCTGCGGGCCGGCACCGGCTACCCCTCGCGGCGACCGCAGTGCGGAACCTCGCGCCGGTTGTCCGTTCCGGCGCCTGAGCGAAGTCGGCACAACACTTTCGCCTCTTGCCAAGGGGCGGTTCGATAGCGACAAGAGAAAACCGGCCCGTGGGCCGGGGAAAGCGTGCGTCCCCGAGCGGGACGCCGGGTCCGGGGGGTCCATGGTCCAGTCGCTCGCCGCTGCGCGTCCATCGCTTCCATCACCGCCGACTGCGCTCGACCATGCGCTGCACGCCGCCCGCCCGGCCCTGTGGACCGTGGTGGTGTTCAGCTTCTTCATCAATATTCTCGGGCTCACCGGCTCGCTCTACATGATGCAGGTCTATGACCGCGTCCTGGCGAGCCGCAATCTGCAAACCCTGGTGCTGCTCACCGTCATCGTCGCCATCCTCTACATGGTCTCCGCCGCGCTCGAGGCGCTGCGCACGCAATTGCTGGTGCGCGCCGGGGCGAAGTTCGACGAGAGCATCAAGGAAGAGGCGTTCGACGCGGTGCAGCGCGCTTCCCTGCGGCGGCCCTCGCCCAGCCATGTGCAGGCCCTGCGGGACGTGGACACGGTGCGCGAATTCTTCGCCGGTCCCGGCCTGATCTCCTGCTGCGACGTGCCCTGGGTGCCGATCTACATCATCTTCGCCACCTTGCTGCATCCCTGGTACGGCATCCTGGCGGTGGTGAGCTGCCTGATCTCCGGCGTGCTCGCGTTCGCCAACGACAAGGTGACGCGGCCGATCCTCGACCGGGCGACGAAGGCGAACATCAGCGCCAACAACGAGGCCACCACCACCTTCCGCAATGCCGAGGTGCTCCAGGCCATGGGCATGGTGCGGCAATTGCGCGAGCGCTGGATCACCCATCGCGGCGCGGCGCTCGGCTGGCAGGCGCTGGCGTCCGACCGGGCGGCGTTCCTGATGGCCGCCACCAAGTTCAACCGCATGTTCATGCAGAGCCTGATCCTCGGGCTCGGCGCCTATCTCGCCATCAACCGGGAAATCTCGCCGGGCATGATGATCGCCGCCTCGATCATCGTCGGGCGCTGCATCCAGCCGATCGAGATGGCGATCGGCAATTGGAAGGGCATCGTCGCCACCCGCTCGGCGTTCCGCCGGGTGCAGGAGCTGCTGCGCATGTCGCCGGCTCCCACCGCCCGCATGCGCCTGCCCGATCCCTCGGGCGCCCTGCAGGTGGAAAATCTGGTGGCCCACGCGCCGGGCCGCGACGTGCCGGTGCTGCGGGGCGTCTCGTTCGCCGTGCCGGCGGGTGCGGTGCTCGGCATCATCGGCCCGAGCGCGGCGGGAAAATCGAGCCTTGCCCGCGTGCTGGTGGGCGTGTGGCCGGCCAGCGCCGGCGCGGTCCGCCTGGATGGATCGGACCTCGGCCATTGGGACCCCGAGCAGCTCGGCCGCTGCCTCGGCTACCTGCCGCAGGACGTGGAATTGTTCGCGGGCTCCATCGCCGACAATATCGCCCGCTTCGCGACCCGCGACGAGGCGCAGATCGTCCAGGCCGCGCAGATGGCCGGCGTGCACGAGATGATCCAGCGCCTGCCGCGCGGCTATAATACCGAGATCGGCGAGAGCGGCGCCTCGCTGTCCGGCGGCCAGCGCCAGCGCATCGCGCTCGCCCGCGCCATCTACGGAAACCCCGCTTTGGTGGTGCTGGACGAGCCCAACGCCAGCCTAGACGCCGCCGGCGAGCAGGCGCTGATGGTGGCGGTGCAGGCGTTGCGGAAGGCCGGGCGCACCGTGGTCCTGGTCACCCACAAGACCAACAGCCTCGGGCTGTGCGATTACATCCTGCTGCTGAACGAAGGCGTGGTGCACGGGTTCGGCCCGCGCGACGAAGTGCTCGCCAAGGTGCTCGGCCCCCGCCTCGTGCAACCGGCGGAAGGCCCGGCGCCCGCACATATCGGCGGCCACGCCGCCGGCGCTTGAGGGGAAGCCCATGTCCATTCGTCCTGACAGCTCCCTCCGCACCGTGAAAGATGCCGCCGGCACCGCCCGCGCGCGGCTCGGCGCCGCGCTTCGGGGGATCGATCAGAGCGCGCTCGGGCAAAGCGCGCTCGGCCAAAGCGCGTTCGTCCAGGCGGTGCCCGCGCGGCTCGCCGCCGTGCGGGAAACTTGCGCGCGGTTCGTGCGGGAAGTGATCCTGCCGCCCCCGCCCCCGGAAATCGCCGACGCGGACAACGGCATGAAGGCACCCGTGGCCTCCAGCGATTTCCGCCGCGTAGCCACCATGGGCTATGGCGTGATCTTCCTCACCTTCGGCGTGTTCGGCGGCTGGGCGGCGCTGGCCAATATCGACAGCGCGGTGATCGCTTCGGGCGTGGTGTCGGTGGAGAGCAAGCGCCAGGTGGTGCAGCATCTGGAAGGCGGCATCGTCGCCGAGATCCACGTCAAGGACGGGCAGGCGGTGGAGCGCGGCGCCCTGCTGTTCCGCCTCGATCCCACCAATCCGCAATCCAATTACGATTCCCTGCGCAGCCAGCTCGACACGCTGCTGGCGAACGATGCTCGCCTGACCGCGGAGCGCGAGCACGCCAGCGCCATCACCTTTCCGCCGGAGCTTCTCGCCCGCGCCGAGGACCCCTCGGTGAAATCCATCCTCGCCGACCAGGTGGCCCAGTTCCGCGACCGCAAGGCCTCGCTGGAGGGGCAGACGGCCATCCTCAACAGCCGGATCACCCAGGGCCAGACGGAGATCGACGGCCTTGCCCGCGAACGCGCCTCCGCCGACCAGCAATTGTTCTATATCGACGACGAACTGGCCGGGGTGCAGCAGCTCAACGACAAGGGCCTGGTCTCCAAGCCGCGCGTCGCCCAGCTCCAGCGCGAGAAAGCGCGGCTCCAGGGCACGGTGGGCCGCAACATCGCCGACGCGGCGAAGGCGGCCAACACCATCAGCGAAATGAAGATGCAGATCCAGCAGCTGGATCAGAAGCAGCAGGAAGAGGTGGCCGGGCAGATCGTCGAGACGCGACAGAAGATCGCGGACCTGCGCGAGAAGCTGAACGTCTCGAAGAACGTGCTGAGCCGGATCGACATCCGCGCGCCGCGCTCCGGCATCGTGCAGAACATCAACCAGAAGATCTATACCGTGGGCGCCGTGGTGCGGCCGGGCGACACCATGCTGGAGATCGTGCCGCAGAACGACGATCTGATCGTCGATGCCCAGGTGCCGACCACCGACATCGACCGCCTGCACGGCGGCGTCACGGGCGTGGAGGTGCGCTTCCCCGCGTTCCATTCGCGCACCACGCCGCTGATCCTCGGCGAGCTGCGCACGGTCTCGCCCGACCGGCTCATCGACGAGACCACCCACCAGCCCTATTTCCAGGCGGTGGTGGCGGTGGCGAGCACGGACATCCCCGAGGAGATGAAGGCGCGCCTGCGGCCGGGCATGCCGGCGGAAGTGGTTTTCAACACCGGCGAACGCAGCGTCATGAGCTATTTGACGCGCCCCCTCACGGACGCCCTGACGCGATCCTTCCGGGAGAAATGAGGGCGGTGCGCGGAGCGGTATAAACCCGCGCCAGCTTCCGCGTTGACACGGTTTCGGGCCACTCCTAGGTTGCCCGCCCCAAGGTTTGCTGCGCTGCGTGGTTTGCGGCGCATGGCTCCGGCGCGGGAGGTTTTCCGCAGCCGCACTTAAAGTGGGTCGGGAGGAGCGCTCAACAATGAAGATCCTGGTGCCTGTCAAGCGGGTGGTGGACTACAACGTGAAGGTCCGTGTGAAGGCGGACGGGTCCGGTGTGGAACTGGCCAACGTCAAGATGTCCATGAACCCGTTCGACGAGATCGCGGTGGAAGAAGCCCTGCGCCTCAAGGAAGCGGGCAAGGCGACCGAGGTCGTGGTGGTGTCCATCGGCCCGGCGCAAGCCACCGAAACCCTGCGCACCGCGCTCGCCATGGGCGCCGATCGCGGCATCCTGGTGAAGGTGGACGGCGTGGTGGAGCCGCTCGCGGTCGCCAAGATCCTCAAGGTCGTGGTGGGCGAGGAAGCCCCGCAGCTCGTGATCCTCGGCAAGCAGGCGATCGACGACGATTCGAACCAGACCGGCCAGATGCTGGCGGCGCTGCTCGGCTGGGGCCAGGGCACGTTCGCCTCCAAGGTGGTGCTGGAAGAGGGCGCGGCCCTCGTCACCCGCGAGATCGACGGCGGCCTCCAGACCGTCAAGCTGGCCCTGCCGGCGATCGTGACCACCGACCTGCGGTTGAACGAGCCGCGCTATGCCTCTTTGCCCAACATCATGAAGGCGAAGAAGAAGCCCATCGACGAGAAGACGCCCGATGCCTATGGCGTGGACGTGGCGCCGCGCCTCAAGGTGCTGAACACCGCCGAGCCGGCGGGCCGCAAGGCCGGGGTGAAGGTGGGCTCGGTGGCCGAGCTGGTGACGAAGCTCAAGGATGAGGCGGGGGTGATCTGATGACGACTTTGCTGCTCGCCGAACACGACAATTCGGTTCTCAACGGCGCCACCGCCAAGGCCTTGACCGCCGCGGTCGCATTGGGCGGCCCGGTGCACATTCTGGTGGCCGGGCAGAATGCCGCCGCCGTGGCGCAGGCCGCCGCCAAGCTTTCCGGCGTGGAAAAGGTGCTGCTCGCCGATGGCGAACCCTATGCCCACCGCCTCGCCGAACCGCTGGCGGCGCTGATCGTCTCGCTCGCCCCGGCCTATGACGCCATCGTCGGCCCCTCCACCTCGGTGGCGAAGAACGTGCTGCCGCGCGTCGCCGCTCTGCTGGACGTGATGCAGGTGTCGGACATCGTGAAGGTGGTTTCGCCCGATACGTTCGAGCGGCCGATCTATGCCGGCAACGCCATCCAGACCGTTCAGGCGACCGACGCGAAGAAGGTCATCACCGTGCGCACCGCCTCGTTCGGCGCCACGCCCGAGGGCGGCTCGGCCAGCGTCGAGACCATCGGTGCGGCGGAAAATCCGGGCGTGTCTTCGTTCGTGGACGAGAGCATCGCCGCCTCCGACCGTCCCGAGCTGACGGCGGCGAAGATCATCGTCTCCGGCGGCCGCGCGGTCGGCTCCAAGGAGAAGTTCGCCGAGGTGATCGAGCCGCTCGCCGACGCGCTGGGCGCGGCGGTCGGCGCCTCGCGCGCCGCCGTGGACGCGGGCTATGCCCCGAACGACTGGCAGGTCGGCCAGACCGGCAAGGTGGTCGCGCCGGAACTTTATGTGGCCGTGGGCATCTCGGGTGCGATTCAGCACTTGGCGGGCATGAAGGATTCCAAGATCATCGTGGCCATCAACAAGGACGAGGAAGCGCCTATTTTCCAGGTTGCGGACTATGGCCTTGTGGGCGATCTGTTCTCCATCGTGCCCGAGTTGCAGGCGGCGATCGCCAAGGCGAAGGGCTGAGGGCCCGCCCGGCGCCCATCGAAGCCGGGCGACATCTCCATGCGGCGCCGGTCCACCCGGCTCGGCGCCGACCGGGGCCATCTCGGCCCCCAATATCGGAAAGACGAGAGCATCATGCCGCTCGAGATCAAGAAGGTCGGGATCATCGGCGCCGGCCAGATGGGCAACGGCATCGCCCATGTCTGCGCGCTCGCGGGCTATGACGTGGCGCTGAGCGATGCCGATCCGGACCGCATCCGCTCCGGCCTTGCCACGATCAACGGCAACATGGCCAAGCAGGTCTCCAAGGGCACCGTGACCGAGCAGGCCCGCCAGGACGCGCTTCAGCGCATCGTCGGCGCGCCGACCATGGACGGGCTCGCCGAGTGCGACCTCGTGATCGAATCGGCCACCGAGCGCGAGGATGTGAAGCGCAAGATCCTCGCCGATCTCTGCCCGGTGCTGCGGCCGGACGCACTGATCTCGTCCAACACCTCGTCCATCTCCATCACCCGCCTCGCCGCCTCCACCGACCGGCCGGAGCGCTTCATCGGCATTCATTTCATGAATCCGGTGCCGCTGATGGAGCTGGTGGAGCTGGTGCGCGGCATCGCCACCGACGACGACACCTTCGAGAGCGCCAAGCAGTTCGTGACCCGGCTGCACAAGACCTATGCGGTGGCGGAGGATTTCCCCGCCTTCATCGTCAACCGCATCCTGTTGCCCATGATCAACGAAGCCATCTATACGCTCTATGAGGGCGTCGGCTCCGTGGATGCCATCGACCGGGCCATGAAGCTCGGCGCCAACCATCCCATGGGCCCGCTGCAGCTGGCGGATTTCATCGGCCTCGACACTTGCCTTGCCATCATGCAGGTGCTGCATGAGGGCCTGGCCGACAGCAAGTATCGCCCGTGCCCGCTGCTGGTGAAATATGTCGAGGCCGGCTGGCTCGGCCGCAAGACCCAGCGCGGCTTCTACGATTATCGCGGCGAGAAGCCGGTTCCCACCCGCTGATCCGGACCCCCGCGGCGCTGCCGCTGCGCGACGGGATCCCGGCCGTTCCCGTTTGCGTGTACAGCACGCGCCGTCCCTGATCTTGCCGCAAACCGGGCCTTGCCTGGGCGCGAAGGTCGGGGGAGCGGCGAATGCTGACACGGCGCGCGATGGTCCTGGGCGGGCTGGCGATGGGCGGGCTCGCATCGCCCCTCGGGGCGCGTGGCCCCCGCGCCCAGCCGATCGGCGCCCCTACCCCTGCCGCATCGGCCGTGTCCGGCGACACCGATCCATTCCAGGCCCTGATCGATTCGGAATGCGCACGGGCGCGGAGTTCGCGCGCGGCGCGGCTTGCCCTGGTGCTGGGCGTTGTGGGGCCGGGCGGCGCGGGGCGCCTGCTGTTCGCCGGCGGCGCGGACCTCACCAATCCTCTCGGCCAGCCGCTCGCCCTCGACGCGAAGACGCCGTTCGAGATCGGCTCGATCTCGAAGGTCTTCACCTCCAGCGTGCATTACAAGCGCCATGGCCCGTTCGAGGGCACGCTCGGCACCTGGCTCGGCGGCAGCGCGCGCCTGTCGCCGGCGGTGGAGGGGTTGAGCCTCGTCAATCTCGCCACCTATCGTCCCGGCCTGCCGCAGGACAACCAGGGCGGGGCCTATCCGCCGCGCACCATGGCCGGCTTCCAGACTCTGTTCGACTTCTTGTCCACCTATAATCCGCCCATGGAGCAGGGCGCCTGCTATGCCTATTCCAACCTCGGCTGGGCGCTGCTCGCCATGGCCGGAACGGGGATCGCGGGCGCGGACGCGGACGGCTTCGCCGAGCGCTACGACCGCCGCCTGGGGGATTATTGCGCCACCTTCGGCGCCGGCGACACGGGCTGGTTCCGGCCCGGCATGAAGGCGCGCCTGCCGCTCGGCCATACCAAGCAATGGCAGCCTTTGCCGCGCGATGCGCCTTATCGGCCGACCCATGCGCTGGCGGTGGGCGCCGGCGGCATCGTCAGCACCGGGGCGGATATGCTGGCCTATCTGCGGCTCAACATGGGCCTTGCGAAGGGCGGGCTCTCAGATCCCGCGCTCGCCTATCAGCAGGGCGCGGATTTCTCCGCCTCCGCCTGCGCCGGGGGACGCGCCTCGCGCACCGCCTATGGCTGGTTCCGCGCCGATGCGACGGCGCCGCGCGGGCGCGTCACGGTGCTCACCAAGGACGGCGGGGTGGCGGGCTTCACCGCCTGGATGGGTTTTTCCGCCTGGCAGGGCAGCGGCAAGCCTTCGGGCGAAGGGGTGTTCGTGCTCTGCAACGGCCCCTCGGCGACGCCCGTCGGCGTGCGGGCGATGAAGCTGCTGCTGGGGGTTTGAGAGGCGTCACGTGCGGGGGCGGCGCCGCTTCAGTTGTTCCGTTTCCCCTCGATGACTCTGACCCCGATTGCCCCCTCCCTAGCCCTCCCCCGCACGCGGGAGAGGGGATTGCAAGGCTTGAAAAAGGAATAGCCTCCCGCAGGCCCCGCAGGCCCCGCAGGCCCCGCAGGCCCCGCAGGCCCCGCAGGCCCCGCAGGCCCCGCAGGCCCCGCAGGCCCCGCAGGCTCCCTCTCCCGCTTGCGGGGGAGGGGTGGGGAGGGGGCCCGCGCGCTTAAACCCGGTTTCCCCAAACTCAGCTCCGCCCGCCGTCCAAGGCGCTCTTAATGAGATGCTGGGCATCCTCGCTCGCCCATTCCGCCGGGCCGGCGAGATAGCCGAGCTCGCAGCCCTGGGCATCCACCAGCAAGGTGGTGGGCAGGCCGAAGCCGCGCCCCACGGCGCGCAGGGCCTGGAAGGTCTTGGTGCCGGAATCGGCGTAGAAGACGAGGTTGGAGATGCCGATCTCCTTCAGGAACGCCTTGGGCTTTTCCGCGTCGCGGGTGTCGAGATTGATCGCCACCACCTGGAAATTCGCTCCGCCCAGGGTCTGCTCCAGACGGTCGAGGGCGGGCATCTCCTTGCGGCACGGCACGCACCAGGTGGCCCAGAGATTGACCAGCATCATCTTGCCCTTGAAATCCGCCAGCGTCTTCGGCGTGCCGGTGCCGTCGGCGAAGGAGAGCGGCGGCAGGCGGCGCGGCTCGGTGGCCAGCGTAAAGGCGGCGATCTCGCCCTTGGCGAGCGGGGCGAGCCGCTTCGCCGCCTCCACCGCCGGGGCGCAGGCGGGATCGCGGGCCGAACTGGTGCTCTCGGGCACAGCGGCCGCCTGCGAATTCGGCGCCGATGAAGCGGCCGTGAGCGCGGGTGCATTGCCGGGAAGGGCATTCATCCCGTATAGGGCGAGCGCGCCGGCCACGGCGCCAGCAAGTGCCGCTCCTGCCACCACAGCCAGCATGCGCCCTTTGCCGCCACGGGCGGGCGCGGCGCGGTGGTCCGGGGGCGAGGGCGGCAAGGTCGGCTCGGTCATCAGCGGAGATCCGTCATGAGCAACAAGATGTGGGGCGGGCGCTTCTCCACGGGCCCCGATGCGATCATGGAGGAGATCAACGCCTCCATCGGCTTCGACCAGCGTCTTTTCGCCCAGGATATCGCCGGTTCCAAGGCCCATGCCGCCATGCTGGCGCAGCAGGGCATCGTCGCGGGCGAGGATGTCGAGAAGATCCAGGACGGTCTAGACACGATCCTGTCAGAGATCGAGGCCGGCACCTTCACCTTCCGGCGCGACCTCGAAGACATCCATATGAATGTGGAGCAGCGCCTCGCCGACATGATCGGCCCGAGCGCGGGGCGCCTGCACACCGCGCGCTCGCGCAACGACCAGGTGGCCACCGACTTCCGCCTCTATGTGCGCGACACGCTGGACGCGCTCGACGCCCAGATGGCCGACCTGCAACTGGCGCTGAGCGAAAAAGCGCTCGCCCATGCCGCCACCGTCATGCCCGGCTTCACCCATCTCCAGACCGCCCAGCCGGTGACCTACGGCCATCACCTGATGGCCTATGTGGAGATGCTGGCGCGCGATCGCGGCCGGCTGCGCGATGCCCGCGCGCGGCTCAACGAATGCCCGCTCGGCTCGGCGGCGCTGGCCGGCACGTCCTTTCCCATCGACCGGGACATGACCGCCAAGGCGCTCGGCTTCGACCGGCCCACCGCGAATTCGCTGGACGCGGTGTCGGACCGGGATTTCGTGCTGGAGACGCTTTCCGCCGCCGCCATCTGCGCCGTGCATCTCTCGCGCTTCGCGGAGGAGGTGGTGATCTGGACCTCGCCGGCGTTCGCGCTGATCCGGCTGTCGGACAAATTCACCACCGGCTCCTCCATCATGCCGCAGAAGCGCAATCCGGATGCCGCCGAGCTGGTGCGTGCCAAGGCGGGCCGCATCATCGGCGCGCTGACCGGGCTGCTGGTGGTGATGAAGGGCCTGCCGCTCGCCTATGCCAAGGACATGCAGGAAGACAAGGAGGGCGCCTTCGACGCCTTTTCGGCCCTGTCCCTGGTGATCGCCGCCACCGCCGGCATGGTGCGCGACATCGAGCCCGACACGGCGCGCATGAAGAGCGCGGCCGGGCAAGGCTATTCCACCGCCACCGATCTCGCCGACTGGCTGGTGCGCGCGGCGGGCCTGCCGTTCCGCGAGGCGCATCACGTCACCGGCCGCATCGTCGCGCTCGCGTCCGATCGCGGCATCGGCCTGCACCGTCTGTCGCTGGAGGACATGCAAAGCGTGGATGGCCGCATCACGCAGGATGTGTTCAGCGTCCTGTCCGTCACCCGCTCCGTGCAGAGCCGGGTATCCTACGGCGGCACCGCGCCGAGCCGGGTGCGCGCGCAGGCCAAGCGCTGGCTGAAGCGCCTCCAGGCGGAGGCGGCCAAGGCCTGAGGCGCAAAAGGCCTGAGGCGGCCCGACAGGATCGCACCGCCGAAAACGGCGGGCGAACGGCGGCAGGGAGGGAGGCACCCATGGTCGCGCACGAGGGGACAAACGGCGGTGCGCATCCCGCGCCCCATTTCGACGCCGCGTTCCGCGCGCGGCTGCATGATCTGCTGGCCTGGCGGCGGGACGTGCGGCACTTCCGCACCGATCCGCTGCCCGACGGCACCATGGCGCGGCTGCTGCAAATGGCTTGCCTCTCGCCCTCCGTGGGCCTGAGCGAGCCCTGGCGCTTCGTGCTGGTGGACGATCCCGCCCGCCGGGCGGCGGTGCGCGCCTGCTTCGAGGCCTGCAACGCCCATGCGCTCGCCAGCCAGTCGGCGGACAAGAGCGCCGCCTATGCCCGCCTCAAGCTGGCCGGGCTCGACGACGCGCCGGTGCATTTCGCTTTGTTCGCCGATCGCGAGACCGCCCAGGGGCATGGGCTCGGCCGGCTCACCATGCCGGAAACGCTGGATTATTCGGCGGTGATGGCGGTGCAGACCCTGTGGCTCGCGGCGCGGGCGGAGGGCATCGGCCTCGGCTGGGTGTCGATCCTGCCGCCCGACCGCATGGGCGAACTCATGGACGTGCCGGCGCACTGGCGCTTCATCGGCTATTTCTGCCTCGGCTTTCCGCGCGCGGAAAGCGCCGTGCCGGAGCTGGAAACCCGCCATTGGGAGCACCGCCACCCGCCGGAAGGTTTCGTGCTCCGGCGCTGAGCGACCCGGCCCGGCCGCACTGTGTCGCCGGCGCCGCACTCGGGCGCGACAGGGGCGCTGCGGTGCGGTAGAGAGAAGCGCCGCCGTGCGCGGGGCTCGCCTTTGGCGCGTCGCTCGTTATAGTGGCGTCGAATTTTCTTGGATGGCCTCGCCGTGTCGCATCGCTTGCCTGTCTCCCTGGCGTTCCTGTTTGCCTTGGCGCTCGCCGGCTGCGGCGTGAAGGGCCCGCTGGAGCCCCCCGGCACCAAGCCGCCCACCCCGCCCGGCCAGAAGGCCGCCGCCGCGACCGCCGGTTCCCCTGCGGCGCCCGCGCCGGCCGCCACCGGCCCGGCCGCGCCGGTCGCGCCCCAGGGCAGCGCCGACAACACGGCCGGCCTGATCACGACCGACGACATCATGTCCACCAATTCCGCCCAGCCCGGCAGCGCCGATGCGCGCGCGGCCTCCGGCAATGCCTATGTCGCGCCGAACACCCCCGGCGATTCGGTCTCCCGTCCGGTGACGCAGACCCCCAATATCGCCAAACGTCCCTTTATCCTGGACGGGCTGCTCTGACGCGCCCGGAGCCGCCATGCATCATTTCGATTATCGCGACGGCCGCCTCCATGCGGAGGATGTCGACCTCACCGCGCTCGCGCACGGCGTGGGCACGCCCTTCTATTGCTATTCCACCGCGACGCTGGAGCGGCACTATCGCGTGTTCACGCAGGCCTTCGCCGGCCGCGACATGCTGCTGTGCTATGCGCTGAAGGCCAATTCCAACCAGGCGGTGATTTCAACGCTCGCCCGTCTCGGGGCGGGGGCGGACATCGTCTCCGGCGGGGAATTGAAGCGCGCGCTCGCCGCCGGCGTGCCGGCGGAGCGCATCGTGTTTTCCGGCGTCGGCAAGACCCGCCAGGAAATGGCCGACGCGCTCGACGCCGGCATCAAGTGCTTCAATGTGGAAAGCGAGCCGGAGCTGGAGCAGCTGTCGCAGGTCGCCACCGCGCGCGGCGAGATCGCCCCGGTGTCGCTGCGCGTCAATCCCGACGTGGACGCGAAAACCCACGCCAAGATTTCCACCGGCAAGTCGGAGAACAAGTTCGGCATTCCCATCTCCACCGCCCGTGCGGTCTATGCGGAAGCCGCGCGCCTGCCGGGCATTCGCATCGCCGGCGTGGACATGCATATCGGCAGCCAGATCACCGACATGGCGCCGTTCGAGAATGCCATCCTGCTGCTGGCGGAACTGGCGCGCGACCTGATGGCCGCCGGCCACACGCTGCGCCATCTCGATCTCGGCGGCGGGCTCGGCGTGCCCTATGCGGCGTCGGATCCCGTGCCGCCCGCGCCGGATGCCTATGCGGCGGCGGTGAACCGCGCGCTGGGCGGCCTTAATCTGCCGCTGATCTTCGAGATGGGCCGCATGATCGTGGCCAATGCGGGCATCCTCGTCACCCGCGTGCTCTATGTGAAGCACGGCGAGGGCAAGACCTTCGTGATCGTCGACGCGGCCATGAACGATCTCATCCGCCCGACGCTCTATGACGCCCATCACGATATCCTGCCCGTGGTGCAGCCGGCGGCCGGTGCGCCCACCCTGGTGGCGGACGTTGTGGGGCCGGTGTGCGAGACCGGGGATTATCTCGCCCTCAACCGCACCCTGCCGGAGCTGAAGGCGGGCGACCTGCTGGCCGTGATGACCGCCGGCGCCTATGGGGCGGTGCAGGCGGGCACCTATAATACCCGCCCGCTGGTCCCCGAAGTCCTGGTGCGCGGCGGCGAACATGCGGTGGTGCGGCCGCGCGTTCCGGCCGAGGCTCTGATTGCGCTGGATCGCCAGCCGCAATGGTTCGCCTGACCCTGTAGGGAATTACGGAACAGGCTGGTGCGCACGGTGTTGCTCCTGACGAAAGGAGACGCGACATGCACCCGCCCAGATTTCACGATGATCCCCGTTCAAGACGAAACGAGCCGCCGCACGACAGGATGCGCGACCGGGCGGGGGATCGCCGCGAGGATTCGGGTGCCACAGCGCCGCACGCATCGCCAGCGCGGGCCAGGCCCGCCCTGACGCCGAGCGAGGAACGGGCGCTGCGCTCCTTCACCACCGATGCCTCGTTCGGCCCGGCCGCCGCGCCGCTCGGCACGGATGACGAGGCGGCCGGCGTCACGCCCACCACCACCCGTCCCTATCCGCCCGTGTTCACCGCCGTAGGGCCGGATGCGGGGGATCCGCTGACGCCGTTCCTCAGCGCGGAAGACCCCCGCGCGGGATCGCGCCTGCATCCCACCTGGACCATGTGGAGCCTGATCGTGCTGGCCATGGCCGTCGGCGCGGCCGTGCTGACCGCCATGGCGATCTGAGCCGGTCCGGCAGGTCCCGCCGGGGCAAAGTGCGCGCGGGCGAAGACCCGGGCGCTGCCCGATCCCTTCAGGATCCCTTCAGGTCCAGTTCCACCCGCATCACGGTATAATCCTCGCCGGTCTTGGCGACGAAGCCGAGATCCTGCGCCATGTGCATCATGGGCTGGTTTTCCCGCAGCACGTCGCCATAGATCATTTTCAGGCCGCGCTGGCGGCCATAGGCGATGATCTCGTTCATGAGCCGGTAGCCGAGGCCTTTGCCCTTCATGTCCGAGCGCACCATGATGGCGTATTCGGCGGTCTCGTTGTCGGGGTCGGCGATGATGCGCACCACGCCGCGAAAGCCGCCCTCCTTGTCGACCGCCACCAGGGCCATTTCCCGGTCGTAGTCGATCTGCGACAGGCGCGCCGCGAGCAGGTGCGGGAAATCCTTCAGCGAGCCGAGAAACCGCATGCGCACGTCGCGCGGGTCGGAGCGGCGCACGATGTCGACGATGCCCGGCTCGTCCTCGGGCCGGATCGGCCGCAGATCCAGCACCAGCCCGTCGGACAGGGTGATCTCGCTCACGAGGCCGGTGGGGAAGGGCTTGATGGCGAAACGCTCGGTGCCCACGCCCTGGGTGGGATGCACGACGATGCGGGCGTCGAGCGCGATCACCCCGTGCTCATCCGCCAGCAGGGGGTTGATATCCAGTTCCGCGATCTGCGGCAGGTCGCCCAGCAGGTCGGAGATCTTCACCAGCGTCGCGGCCACCGCTTCGAGATCCACCGGCGGATGGTCGCGATAGCCGGCGAGCAGCTTGGAAATCCGCGTGCGGCTGATCATCTCCTGCGCCAGCACGGCGTTCAGCGGCGGCAGGGCGACGGCGCGGTCGGCGATCACCTCCACCGCCAAGCCGCCCTGGCCGAACAGCACCACGGGGCCGAAGGTGGGATCATTGGCGATGCCGGCGATCAGCTCCTGCGCATTGGGCCGGCGGATCATGGGCTGGACCGTGAAGCCTTCCACCCGCGCGCCGGGCATGTGCGCTTCCAGCCGCTCCAGCATGTCGCGCGCCGCCTCTTCCACCGCCTTCGGCCCGTGCAGGTCGAGGCGGACGCCGCCCACGTCGGTCTTGTGCAGCACGTCGTGCGACAGGATCTTCAGCACCAGGACGCCGCCCATTTCGGCGGCGATGCGCCCGGCCTCGGCGGGATCGCGCGCGATGCGGGTCTCGACGATGGGAATGTCGTAAGCCGCGAGCACCGCCTTGGCCTCGAACTCGCTCAAGGTGGAGCGGCCCTCGGCGATCGCCTTCTGGATCACATCCTGCGCCTTGGTGCGGTCCGGCTCGTCGAACGTGCGGGCCGGCGGGGTTTCCATGAGCAGGGTCTGGTTGCGCTGGTAGGAGACCAGATGGGCAAACGCGCGCACCGCCTCGTCCGGGGTTTCGTAGGTGGGCACGCGGTGCGCGGTGAAGCTGCGGCGGGCATCGGCGACCGCGCTCTCGCCCATCCAGCAGGTCAGCACCGGCGCGCGGGGACGCAGGGCGAGGGCGGCGATCACCGCCTCCGCCGCCTGGCCGCTGTCGGCCACCGCGTTCGGGCTGTTGAGCACCAGGGTCGCGTCGGTGCCCTCGTTCTCCATCAGGATCGCGAGCGCGTCGGCATAGCGCTTGCCGTCGGCATCGGCGCCGATGTTCACCGGATTGGCATGGGACCAGGCGCGCGGCAGCGCGGCGTCGAGCTTGGCCAGGGTCTTGGGGTCGAGCGCGCCCAGTTCGCCGGGCATGTCCTCCAGCGTGTCGGTGGCGATGATGCCGGCGCCTGCGCTGTTGGTGAGCACGCCCACCCGCTCGCCCCGGAGGCGGATGCCGGAGGAGAGGGTGGAGACCGCCTCGAACAATTCCCGCAGTTCGTGCACCCGCAGCATGCCGGCGCGGCGGAAGGCGGCGTCATACACCATGTCCGAGCCGGCGAGCGCGCCGGTGTGGGAGAGCGCGGCCTGGGCCCCGGCCGCGCTGCGCCCGGCCTTGATGACGATCACCGGCTTGGAGCGCGCCGCGATGCGCCCCGCCGACATGAATTTGCGGGCGTCGGTGAGGCATTCCACATAGAGCAGGATGGCGCGGGTGGCATTGTCGAGCGCCAGATAATCCAGCAGGTCGCCGAAATCCACGTCCGCCTTCTCGCCGAGCGAGATCACGTGGGAAAAGCCGAGCCCGCGCGCATGGGCCCAGTCCAGCACCGCGGTCGCCATGGCACCGGACTGGCTGACGAAGGCGATATGGCCCCGCGCCGGCATCAGGTGCGCGAAGCTGGCGTTGATGCGCGGCCCGGTGGAGATGAAGCCGAGGCTGTTCGGCCCGATGATGCGCAGCAGATGGGGCTTTGCCGCGTCCAGCACCTGCTGGCGCAGCGCCGGATCATAGACGCCGTCCGCGACATCATAGCCGGCGGTGACGATGATGGCGGCGCGGCAGCCCTTGGCGCCGAGATCGGCCACCGCCTGCGGCACCTTGCCGGGCGGCGCGACGATCACGGCGAGGTCCACCGGGATCGGCAGCGCCTCGATGGTGGGATAATTCAGCGAGGAGCGGATCGCCCGCTCGCCCGCCTTCACCGTGAGGATCGGCCCGTTAAAGCCGGCCTCGAACAGATTGCGGGCGATCACCGTGCCGATCGAGCCGGCGCGGCTGCTGGCGCCCACCAAGGCAATGGCGGAGGGCGTGAACAGGGCGTCGAGATTGCGCATCGTCATGGGCGGGACCTTTGGCAGGAACTCGGACAGAGCGATGGAGCTTCGTGTCGATCATGACGCATTCCCGCGACGGCCGGGAGACGGCGCGTGCAGGTTTTGGAGCTTGCGATTCCAGGTGGCGCGCGGGAGGCGCCGGGGCGTCAGGCGCTGCGCGCGAGGCTGTCCCGCACCGCATCGCTCAAGGCATTGCTCAGCAACGGTTTTTCGATGATGGCGACACCGGCGGAAGAGGCCCGGCGGCGCACGTTGTCGGGCGGATTGGTGGTGATGAGGATGGCGGGAAGCGAGACGTGGCGGGCCTTCAGCTTGCCCAGCAATTCCAGTCCATTCTGGCCGGGCAGGTAATAATCCACGACGATGCACCCGCGCAGCGGCAGGTCGGCGGCCAGAATCTCCTCCGGCGCGGCGAAGGTGCGCACGTCGAAGCCTTCCAGCTCCAAAGCGAACTTCAGCGAGCTTCGGATCGCCGGATCGTCATCCACCAGCAGAACCACATTGCCGGAAACGACCCGCATGTTCTGGTTTTCGCCGGCCATCAACACCGCCATGTGCCTCTTTCGTGAACGCCCTGCGTGTGTCGTGAGATATCGCCTGCCGACGCGATCGGCCGTACCTCGCGCTGCCGGCAGGATGGAGTATTTCGGTATGGCGACATACCGGCCTTGAGATAGATCAAGGGCCCCGCGCGGCTTCTGGCGCCGGTTCAGCTCCCCGCGCCGCCGACCCCGGCGAGCAGCGCCATGCGCACCAGCTCGGAGAGGCTGGCGGCCTTCATCTTGGTCATCACATTGGCGCGATAGACTTCCACCGTGCGCGGGCTGATGCCGAGGTCATGGGCGATCACCTTGTTGGCGTGGCCCACCAGCAGCAGTTCCAGCACCTGGCGTTCGCGCTGGGAGAGGGCGGCGATGCGCACTTCCACATCGCTGCGCACGGTATCTTGGTGGTGATGCAGCGCGGCCTGGGTGAGGCAGGTGCGCACCGAGGCGAGCAGGGCGTCGTCGTCGAACGGCTTTTCCAGGAATTCGGCGGCGCCGAGCTTCATCGCCTCCACCGCCAGCGGCACGTCGCCGTGGCCGGTGACGACGATGACCGGAATCTTCGAGCCGCGGGTGTTGAGATATTGCAGCAGCTCGACCCCGCTGAGGCCGGGCATGCGCACGTCGGTGATGATGCAGCCGGCGGTGGCGGGCACGCCGCCGTCGATGAAGGCGCCGGCGGACGTGTGCGCCTGCACCTTCAGGCCGGCGCTCTCCAGCAGGAAGCACAGGGAATCGCGGACCGCATCGTCATCGTCGATGACATGGATCGGCAAGGTATCCTGGGGAAAGGTCTCAGGCATTGCCCAGGGCCTCCTCTTGCACGGCGCGCAGCGTGAAACGGAAAATGGTCCCGCCCTCCGGATTGGCTTCGGCCCAGATGCGGCCGCCGTGGGATTCGATGATGGTGCGGGAAATGGAAAGCCCCACACCCATGCCATGTTGCTTGGTGGTGATGAAGGGCATGAACAATTGGTCGGCGATCTCCTTGGAGATGCCGTGGCCGGTATCGGACACGGAAACGGCGACCATGTCGTCCTCCTCCGGGCTGGTCTGCACCACGAGGAAGCGGCGCGGCGCTTCCATCATCGCTTCCATGCTGTTGCGGATCAGGTTGAGCAAGACCTGCTGCACCTGCACCTTGTCCGCCAGCACGAGATCGCAGGCGGGATCGAACTTGAAGCGCACCTCGATGCCATATTCCTTGGCGCCCACGAGGGCGAGGGCGCTGGTCTCCTCCACCAGCTTGGAGAGGCTCTCCACCCGCCGCTCGCTTTCTCCGCGCGCCACGAAATCCCGCAGCCGGCGGATGATGTCGCCGGCGCGCAGCGCCTGTTCCGCCGCCTTGTCGAGCGCGCCCAGCAATTGCGGCACATGGGGCGAGCCGTCCTGGTCCAACAGGCGGCGGCAGCCCTTGATGTAGTTGGCGATGGCCGAAAGGGGTTGGTTCAGCTCGTGGGCGAGGCTGGAGGCCATCTCCCCCATGGCGGTGAGGCGCGAGATGTGGACCAGCTCCGCCTGCAATTCCTGGAGCCGGGCTTCGGTCGCCTGGCGCTCGGTGAGATCGCGGATGAAGCCGGTGAAGAAGCGCCCGGAGCCGGACCGCATCTCGCCCACCGACAATTCCATGGGGAAGGTGGAGCCGTTCTTGCGCAGCCCCGCCACCACGCGGCCGATGCCGATGATGCGCCGCTCCCCGGTGGTGAGGTAGCGGTCCAGGTAGGAATCGTGCGCCGCCTTGTGGGGATTGGGCATGAGGATCGAAACGTTGCGGCCGATGGCGTCCGAGGCGGTGTAGCCGAACAGGCGCTCGGCCGCGCTGGAGAAGGATTGCATGTTGCCGCGGGCGTCGATCACGATCATGGCATCGGGCACGGTGTCGAGGATCGAGGAGAGGTGCGCCTCGCGCGCCAGCAGCGCCCGGTCGCGCGCGGCGGCGTCGAGCTTGGTGCGGCGCAGCCGCTCGCCGAGCACGCTGGCGGAAAGCCCGAAGGCGAGAAACAGCAGCGCCGTGCCGAGGGCGGCGGAGGCGCCCACCCCTCCGGTCCCGGCCAGGGCGGATTGCGCGCCGAGGGCGACCGCGATCGCCGGAAGGCTGGCGGCAAGGCCGCGCCCGCTGACCAGCACCACGGCGATGCCGCACAGAAGCAGCGCCGCCGTGCCGAAGGCCGGCCAGCCCAGGAGGTCGCCGGCCACCACGGCGACCATCGCCGCGGAGGTGCCGGCGAACAGGCTGGTGAGCGCCTCGCCGGTGAAGCTCGCCATCTGGCCGCCGGCGGCCGGAGGCGCCGGCGCGGCCGGGGCGGCGACGGTTTCGCTCTCGTTCTGGCTGGTCATCCCGCCTGTCCGTACCCCATTGCAGCCGCGGTGGCGCCGTGCGCCTGCCGGCTACCTTCGCCGCTTACATGCACTTTGGCCTACTCCGCGCCTCCGGGAAATCCCTTAGGGAGCCCTACTTAAGGGTTCGATCCGAATTTATTGATCGAGAGCAAAGACCTAAGCCTTTAGCGACCCTTTGGAGGCCTGTTCGATGCCCGCCACCGCCGCCGCTATCGTCGCGAACCGCGCCTTTCCCGCCCCGCTGCCCGCCGCCATCCGGGAGGAAGAAGACGTGCTTAACCCCGCCGCCGCCGTGGCGCGCATGGGAACCGTCGTCAGCTTTGCCCGCAATGCCGAGATCTTCGGCGAGGATGAGCCCGCCGACCATGTGTTCGTGGTGCTCTCCGGGGTGGTGCGCATCTGCAAGCTGCTCGGCGACGGGCGCCGCCAGATCGAGACCTTCTGCCTGAAGGGCGACGCCTTCGGCTGGGAAACCGCCGAGCGCACCCGGTTTTCCGCCGAGGCGGTCAGCGAATGCCGGCTGGCGCGCGTGAAGCGCTCCCTGCTGTTCAGCCGGGCCACCGACGACAGCGTGCTCGCCCGCGCCATCTGGAACCTCACCTTCACCGAACTGCACCGGGCGCAGGACCATTTGCTGCTGCTCGGCCGCAAGACGGCGCAGGAGCGGGTCGCGACCTTCCTGCTGGACCTCGCCCGCCGCTCCAGCCCGGCCGATGTCAGCGAAGTGCATCTGCCCATGTCGCGCCAGGATATCGCCGATTATCTCGGCCTCACCATCGAGACCGTCTCGCGCACCCTGACCCAGCTCGAAGGCTCGGCCGCGATCGCCTTGCCGTCCTCCCGCTGCATCGTGCTGCGCGACCGCAACGCGCTGCGTCGCCTCGACAGCTGAGGCGTCGAGGGGCGCGCCCCTCGATAAAGCCCGCCGCGCGGGCAAGGGCGCGGCACGTTCGCCGCCGGGTTTACTACCGTTCATTCCCTTTCGCCGCCGCCCTCGAGCCGATCGAGCGTCAAGGTCCGGCGCGATAACAGCAGCGCAGCGTCATGCACGGGCGCGACCCGTGCATCCACCTGTTGCCATTGGCGCCAGCTTTTTCAGCGCTCGCGCGGTCGACCCGGCCTGGATGGCCGGGACACGCCCGGCCATGACGAAACCGAAAGACGCCGCAGCGAAAGACGCCGGGAGGGCGTCCCGGCCTTCTTTCAAGTGGTCCCGTTCCATTGATGTCGATCTGCCTCGCGCTCACACCGCCGCTGCGTGCCGGCGCGGCGCCGGGGCCGCGTCCGCCAGGGGGGCGAGATAGGCGTCGAACACGGCGCACACGGTGCGGGTGAAGGCCCGCGCCGTTTCCGGCACGCGCACCGACGTCCCGTCCCGCACCGCGAGTCCTTCGGCGATCAGCGGCGCGAGGGCCTCCAGCTCCCGGGCGAACACGCCGGCATCGGTGCCGTGCGCAGCGCATACGGCGTCGAGATCGACGCTCAGATCGCACATCAGCCGTTCGATCACCGCCCGCCGCAGCCGGTCGTCTGCGGTCAGGGCCCGCCCGCGCGCGATGGGCAATTCACCCCGGGCGACCATCTGGTGCCAGCCCGGGGTCGCGGGCAGGTTCTGCACATAGCCCTGGGGCAGGGCGCCGATGGCGGACGGGCCGAAGCCCAGCAGCACGGGGGCGTCGTCGGTGGTGTAGCCCTGGAAATTGCGCTTCAGTGTCCCGGCCTCGGCGCGACGGGCCATGGCATCGTCGGGGCGGGCGAAATGATCCAGTCCGATGGATACATAGCCGGCTTCGTTTAACAGCCGGGCGATTGTTTCCGCCTGTTCGAGCCGGGCCGCGGGTCCGGGCAAGGCCGCTTCCGGGATCAGCGCCTGGTGCTTTTTCATCCAGGGCACATGGGCATAGCCGAACACCGCGACCCGGCTCGGCTCAAGGGCCAGCGCGTCTTTGAGGGTGCGGGTGACGGAGGTGGCGGTCTGGTGCGGCAGGCCATAGATCAGGTCGAGATTGATGGCGCCGATGCCGGCCGTGCGCAGGGCGTCGGCGACGGCGGCGGTCTCGGAAAAACTTTGCCGGCGACCGATCGCTTCCTGGACCTTGGGGTCGAAATCCTGGACGCCCAGGCTCGCCCGGTTGATGCCGGCGGCCGCCAGGGTGTCCACCTTCGCCTGGTCCATGACGCGGGGGTCGATCTCGATCGCGACCTCGGCATCGGGACGAACCGCGAACCGCGCGCGCAGCAGCGCCATGATGCGCCGGAAATCGGGATTGCCCAGCATGGTCGGTGTCCCGCCACCCCAGTGCAGGTGCCCCACCTCCAGTCGGCCGGGCAGGCGCGCGGTCACCAGCTCGATCTCCTCCGCCAGCCGTTCGGCATAGGCCACCAGCGGCGTGACGCCCCGCGCGACCGTGGTGTGGCAGCCGCAGTAAAAGCACAGCTCCGCGCAGAACGGCACATGCAGGTAGAGCGACGCCGTCGCCTCCGCCGGCACCGCCGCCAGCCATGCGGCATAGGTCGCGGCATCGACCTCCGCGCCGAAATGGGGGGCCGTGGGGTAGGAGGTATAGCGAGGCACCGGGCGGCCGGCGCGTGCGAGCAGATCTGCATTCATGATGCGGCGATCATCGGCGAAACGCCGACGAATCGCTTTGATTCACCGCAAGGGTCGCCGGCGCGCCGCGGGTCCGGAGGGCCGGAGCCGGACATCCGCCGAAATGCGCGGATATCGGGCCGAATCCCGCCGTGGTGGCGCGGAGGTGGGTTTCTCCGCGCGGTTCGTCAGTGCTTGAAGTGGCGGACGCCGGTGAACACCATGGCAAGGCCCGCGGCGTCGGCGGCGGCGATCACTTCGGCATCGCGCATGGATCCGCCGGGCTGAATGACCGCCGTGGCGCCCGCTTCGACTGCTGCTAACAGCCCGTCCGCAAAGGGGAAAAAGGCATCGGAGGCGACCACGGAGCCCTTGGTGAGCGGCACCGTCAGCCCGGCCGCCTCGGCGGCGTCCTGGGCCTTGCGGGCGGCGATGCGGGCGGAATCCACCCGGCTCATCTGGCCCGCCCCGATGCCCACCGTCGCGAGGTCCTTGGCATAGATAATCGTGTTTGATTTCACATGCTTAGCAACCCGGAAGGCGAACCGCATGTCGGTCAGTTCGGCCTCTGTGGGCTCGCGGCGGGTGACCACCTTGAGGTCCAGATCGTCGATGGAGGCATTGTCCCGGCTCTGCACCAGCAGCCCCCCCGCGACGGTGCGGACATTGAGGCCGGGGCTGCGCGGATCGGGCAGGCCGCCGGTCAGCAGCAGGCGCAGATTCTTCTTTGCGGCTATGAGGTTAATCGCGTCGTCGGTGGCGTCGGGGGCGACGATCACCTCGGTGAAGATCTCCACCATCGCCCGCGCCGCCTCGGCATCCAGGGTCCGGTTGACGGCGATGATGCCGCCGAACGCCGAGACCGGATCGCACGCCAGCGCCTTGGCATAGGCCTGCGCCAGCGAGCTGCCCTCCGCGACCCCGCAGGGATTGGCATGCTTGACGATCACCACCGCGGCGGTGCGGGCCGGGTGGAATTCCGCGACGCATTCGAAGGCCGCGTCCGTGTCGTTAATATTGTTGAACGACAATTGCTTACCCTGCACCTGCCGGGCGGTGGCGACCCCGGGCCGTTGCTCGGACGTGGCGTAGAAGGCCGCCGTCTGGTGCGGATTCTCGCCATAGCGCAGGGCCTCGATCAGCTTGCCGCCGACCGCGCGATAGGTGGGCGCCTCGGCTTTCACCTCGACCGCGAACCAGTTGGAAATGGCCGCGTCATAGGCGGCGGTGCGGGCATAGGCGGTCTGCGCCAGCTTGCGGCGCAGGGCGAGGGTGGTGCCGCCATGCAGCTCGATTTCCGCCAGCACGGCGGAATAGTCGGCAACATCCACCACCACCGCCACGTCATTGTGGTTCTTGGCCGCGCCGCGGATCAAAGCGGGGCCACCGATGTCAATGTTCTCAATGGTTTCGTCGAAGTCCGCGCCGCGGGCGACCGTGGCTTCGAAGGGGTAGAGATTGACCACCACCAGGTCGATCGGCGGAATGCCGTGCTCGGCCATGGAGGCCTGGTGGCCGGGATCGGTGCGGATCGCCAGGATGCCGCCATGGACGCGGGGATGCAGCGTCTTCACCCGGCCGTCCATCATTTCCGGATAGCCGGTGAGCTCGGCCACATCCACCACGGCAAGGCCGGCTTCCGCCAGGGCCTTGGCGGTGCCGCCGGTGGAGACCAGCTGAACGCCTGTCTTGACCAGCGCGGTGGCGAAGGGGATCAGGCCCGCTTTGTCGGACACCGAGATCAGGGCACGGGTGACGGGGCGCACGTCGGCGGGCATGGGGCAACTCCGGATCTGAATTGCGCTCGCCCTATCACGGAGTGGCGGTCGCCGTCACCGGGTCCGGGCGGAAGAGCTGCCCCCCGCAGGAAGCGGGGGCTGCCGCTCGCGCGTGCGCACCAGGGTCCAGAGCACGCGGCCGGTTTCGACGAGCGAACCGGAAATCACCAGTTGGACGGTGCGACGCGGGCCGTCAGGGGCCGCGAGATAGATGCTCTCTTCCAGCAGAACGCTTTGATTGGGCGCGAGAAACGCCCAGGCTTCGCCACCGGGAAGGGACAGCAGCACGGTGCTCGGATCGTCGAGCCGCTCCACCGTCACGCTCGGGTGCAGGTGGAAGCGGATGGCGAAGGCGACGGCCGGCAAGGCGGGAGGGGCCCCTTCCGCCGGCTTGAACAGATCCTCGCCGTCGAGCCGCGCGCCTTCGCTCGCAAGCCGGAACGAGCGCTGGTGGACGACGCCGAAGCTCGCGGCATAGCCATCGTGGCTGGCCCGCAGCATCAGGGCATCGTCCCTCTTGCCCCGTTGCACCGGCACGGCCGTGGGGCCCGAGACAATGGGGAAGCCGACCAGGGCGCCCAGCCATTTCCATTGCAGGAAACGGGCCGAGGAGGTGTCGCCGATCACCGCGGTGCAATGGGCGGCGGTGGCGCGCGCCACCTGCCACCAGGTCTCGCGGTTCATCGCCGTCATCCCGCAATTGACGAAGATGCGGTTGCGCCCGCTGGAGAATTCGAACGCGAGACAGCTCGCGTGCGCCTCCCAGCCGGCGGCCAGCGGCGGGGCGATCCCGGTATCCGCGATCAGCACGCTGCCCTTGGCGTCGAGCCGCTGGAAGCCGGAATGAGGCGCGTTGGCGACAGGCGCGCCGCGCGCATCGTCATAGGCGAGAATGGTGGCCAATTGGTCGGCGGCGGTGTGTCCCATGCCGTGGAAATGGGCGAACGCGCCGTCTCCGTGGCGGAAGAAGCGCAGCATGGGCATCATGCGGTCGATGGCGTTCATCAGCGCCTGCGGCGCCGGCTGGTTGCGCGCGGCAAAGGCGTGGCGCAGGGGCAGAAGGTCCAGCAGCAAGGCGATCAGGCTGTCGGGATTGCGGGTGATGATGCCGCCGTCGGGCAGGATCTGCCGGTCCAGCTCCTCCTCCAGGCGGCGTTGGGAGACCTTGAGCAGCCGGCTCTGGTCGGACATGCACAGGCCCGCGAACACCAGCGCGATGGTGGAGATGAGGCGGGGATAGCCGTCCGGCGCGGCGATCGCGCTGCGCCGCAGGTGGCGCACCTGCCGGGCGAGGCTGCGCATGAACCGGCGATAGAATTCGTGGTCCGCGTCCTGGAGGATGAAGGGCGCCTGGGTGAGCCAGGAGATGATCCGCCGCGCCGTCACCTCCGGCTCGGCGGCGATGGCACGGGCTTCGCCGGGATTGCGGATCCAATCGCCGACAATGGCGCGGGCATTGGCGCGGGCGATGGTGGTGCTCGCCGCCCGCAGGTGGCGCAGCCAGCCGAAGCCGTGCAGCGTCTGCGCCCATTCGTGCGAAGGCGGCTCCAGTTCGAAGGGCGTGCGGCCGTCCAGAAGGGCGATCTTGCCGGCGAAGGCGAACCGCCCGGCGTAAATCTCACTGGCGCGGGTGGCGTCGCCCGTGCGCAGGTCCTGCGGGGCGATCAGCAGACGCTCGGGAACCGGAATGCTTACCCGGCCGATGGACAGCGGCAGGCCCGGCAGGCGCGCGAGGAGCAAGCGCCAGCCCTGCCCCGCGACGAAGGCCGCGAGGCGCATGCGTTCTGCCAGGGCTCCGCGGGTCATGCCTGGTGACTACCCCCGACGGCGCGTGCCGCCTTTCACTATCCGTGCGGCAAAGAAGCCGTCGAGGCCGGACCGCTCCGGCTCTCCCCGCACCCAATCACTGGGCACAGTGCGCAAATCACCTTGAGGAGTGATGAACGACGCGATGCCGGGGACATCTTCTGGCGTCAGCGGGGCTCTTTCCGCATCGGGACGGGCGGAAAGCAGGCGGGCGATCTGCGCTTCGCCCTCCTCCGGCTCCAGCGAGCAGGTGGAATAGACCAGCACGCCGCCGGGCTTCAGGAGGTCGAGCGCATGGTCGAGGAGCCGGCCCTGAAGCTCCGCGAGGCCGGCAATGTCCCCCGGCCGCTTGTTCCAGGCGATGTCCGGATGGCGACGCAGGGTGCCGGTGGCGGTGCAGGGCGCATCCAGCAGGATCGCGTCATAGGGACCGCCGGAAAATTCAGCGGCATCCGCCTCCACCACCGTGGCCGAGAGCTTGAGCCGGGCCAGATTTTCCGAGAGGCGCACCAGGCGCTGGCCGGAGCGGTCGAGCGCGGTGACGCGCGCGCCCGCGGCGGCAAGCTGGGCGGTCTTGCCGCCGGGCGCCGCGCACAAATCGAGGACGTTCAGGCCCGCCACGTCACCGAGCAAGCGGGCGGGCAGGGCGGCGGCGGCGTCCTGAACCCACCATTCGCCATCCTCATAGCCGGGCAGGGCCCGCACCGGGCCGGCGTGGAGAATGCGTACGGTGCCGGTGGGCAGCACCTCGCCACCCAGCTTCAGCGCCCAGCCTTCGGGATCGGATTTCACCGTGAGATCGAGGGCCGGCTCGTGGGCGTGCATGGCACAGATCGCGGCAGCACGTTCGGCGCCATAGGTTTTCGTCCAGCGCTGGCGCAGCCAGTCGGGCGTGTCGGCGGCGAGGGCATCGATCGCGGCGAGGCGCTCGGCGCCCTCACGCGTCAGGCGGCGCAGCACCGCATTGATGAGGCCGGCGAAGCCCGAAGTGGTGCCGTCGCCGCGCGCGATCTCCACCGAAAGGCCGACCGCCGCATGGTCCGGCACGTCCATGAACAGGATCTGCGCGGCACCCACCAGCAGGACGGTTTCGACCTTGGGCGCGGATTTGGGAAATCCCCGGTCCAGCATGGGGCCGACAACGGCGCGCAAGGTGCCGAGGCGGCGCAAAGCGGTGGCGACAATGCGGAAGGCGAGCGCCCGGTCGCGCGGCTCGAGGCCGGCGGCATTGTCGAGCGCGTCTTCCAGCGCGGTGCTGCCGCGCAGCACGCGGTCCAGGGCATCGGCCGCAACCAGGCGGGCGCGCAGGCCGGCGGCTTCCGGCGGGCGCCGCTCGGGCGAGCGGTGGGCGTTTCGGGCGGCGGATCTCGGGCGGGACGGGGTTTTCATTGCGCGCACCTAGAGCCATGCGGGGCGCTTGGCAACCATAGCCACTGGTTTCTGAACCTTCGCGCCGTCAATTCCGCCTGATCCGCCCGTTTTCCGCCCGGTCCCATCAGCCCCAGGGTCCGCGCCGCTGCGCGCTGCCCGATCCGCCCCACGGGCCGCGGGGCACGGGTCCACGGGACGCGGGCCCGGAAGGCGCGGCGACGGGCGCGCTGGCGAAGCCGCGCGCGCCCATCTCCTGGGCAAGCTGGCGCAGGGCGGCGATGCGGTTCTCGGTGGCCGGGTGGGTGGAGAACAGATTGTCCATCCGCTCGCCCGACAAGGGATTGATGATGAACATGTGCGCGGTGGCGGGGTGGCCCTCCGCCTCATAATTCGGGATGTGGTGCGCGGCGCCGGAGATCTTGGCGAGCGCGGCGGCGAGCGCCATGGGATGGCCGCAGATTTCCGCGCCGGTCCGGTCCGCCACATATTCGCGCGACCGCGAGATCGCCATCTGCACCACCATGGCGGCGATGGGAGCAAGGATCGCCATGAGAATGGTGCCGACCATGCCGAACGGCGCATTGTTCTCCCGGTTCCCGCCGCCGAAGAACAGGCCGAAGTTCGCGAGCATGGAGATGGCGCCGGCGAAAGTGGCGGTGATCGTCATGGTCAGCGTGTCGTGATGCTTCACGTGCGCCAGCTCGTGCGCCATCACGCCGGCGACTTCCTCGCGGGTGAGCATCTGCAACAGGCCGGTGGTGGCGGCGACCGCGGCATTCTGTGGATTGCGCCCTGTGGCGAAGGCGTTCGGCTGGGGGTTGTCCATGATATAGACCTTGGGCATGGGCAATTGCGCCCGCGCCGCCAGCTCCCGCACCATGGAGACGAGTTCCGGCGCGGTGCGATCGTCCACTTCCCGCGCGCCGTACATGCGCAGGACCATCTTGTCCGAATTCCAATAGCTGAACACGTTCATGGCCGCCGCGACCAGGAACGCGATGAACATGCCGCTGGTGCCCCCGAGGGCGAAGCCGACGGCCATGAACAGAGCGGTGAGGCCCGCCAGCAGGATCGCCGTCTTCAGATAGTTCATTGTCTCCTCCAAGAGGCGGCTATGGCGCCGCCGATGATACGCCTCTTAGGATGGGAAGCGCGCCCATCTCTCGCAAGGTCATGCCCGCCGGCGCGCGAACAAAACGGCATCAGCCGCCGGCCAGCGATTCGCTCCTGCTTTGTTCCCCTCGCGTTCGTCCGTTTGCGCGCTCTGTGCCGATCTGGCACGGCCCTTTCCGTTTGCCGCCCGGCACCTTATCTTTAGCTCCATATACGCGGCGCAGGCCGCCTCCCTTTCGCGCGAGGATGCGAACCATGTTCATCCAGACGGAGCCGACGCCCAATCCGGCGACGCTGAAGTTCCTGCCCGGCCGCGACGTGCTCGGCGAGGGCACGCTTGATCTGAAGACCTCTGGCGAGGCGGACCGTTCCCCGCTCGCCCAGCGCCTGTTCGACGTGGACGGGGTCGGCGGCGTGTTTCTCGGCTCTGATTTCATCACCGTCACCAAGACCGGCGGGGACTGGGCGCATCTGAAGCCCGCGATCCTCGGCGCCATCATGGAGCATTTCATGTCCGGCGCGCCGGTGCTCGCCGAAGGTGCGGCGGCGGACGGCGACGATGCCGAGGAATTCTTCGCCGAGGCCGATACCGACACGGTCGCGACCATCAAGGAGCTGATCGAGACCCGCGTGCGGCCGGCGGTGGCCAATGACGGTGGCGACATCACCTTCCGCGGCTTCAAGGAAGGCGTCGTCTTCCTGAATATGAAGGGCTCATGCTCCGGCTGCCCGTCCTCCACCGCGACGCTGAAGAACGGCATCGAGAACCTGCTGCGGCACTTCGTGCCCGAGGTGGTCGAGGTGCGTCCGGTCTGAGCTGTGCCCCGCTGATTTGCGGTGCGCACCGGGGATTTGGCACTATCCCCTTCCGTCAGATGCGTTTTCGATGGATTGTGGGCGCGGGATTCGGGCGTCCACATTCATCATGCTAGTTCTTGCCATAGATACCGCGCTGACCGCCTGTTCGGTGGCCGTGCTGGACGCGGAAAGCGACTCCATCGTCGCGGGCGATTCGCTGCTCATGGAGCGCGGACACGCCGAAGCGCTGATTCCCATCGTCGAGCAGGTGATGGCGGATGCGGGGCTGGAATTTCCCGCCCTCAGCCGCATCGCCGTCACCGTCGGTCCGGGCAGCTTCACGGGGCTGCGGGTGGGCCTGTCGGCGGCGCGCGGCTTCGGCCTCACGGCGCGCCGTCCGGTGGTGGGGGTCACGACGCTGGCGGCCCTCGCCGCGCCGTTCCTGGCCATGGACGATACCCTGCCGGTGGTGAGTGCGATCGACGCGCGCCACGGCCATGTGTTCCTGCAGATGTTCGGGGCCGGCGGGCGCACGCTGATCGCCCCCCGCATCATGGCGGCGAAGGATGCGGCGCGCTCCGCCGCCATCGGCGCCATTCGCCTCGTCGGCTCGGGCGCGGCGTTGGTGGCGGAGGCGTGGCCGCCGGGCGAGACGCTGCCGTTCAGCGTCGATGTCCAGCCGGCGCCCGACGTGGCCTGGGTGGCGCGGCTCGGCGCCGTGGCCGACCCGGCACGGGCTGAGCCGCGCCCGCTCTATCTGCGCGCCCCCGACGCGAAGCCCCAGGACGGGGCGCGGATCGCACGCCGGTGAACCTGCTGGGCCTGTTCTCCGCGCGCCCGCGCCCGCCCTATATCCGCGCGGCGGAAGGACGGGACAGCGAGCATCTGGCGCGCATCCATGCCGCCTCCTTTCATCGCGGCTGGGGCATCGACGAGTTCGAGCGCCTGCTGAGCGAGCGCGCGGCGCGCGGTCATCTCCTGTGCGCGACGCCAAAAACACCGCCCATCGGCTTCGTCCTGTCCCACGTGGTGGTGCCGGAAGCGGAGATTCTCTCCCTGGCCGTGCTGCCGTCGGCACGCGGCAAGGGATATGGCGCGCTGCTGCTGGATCATCACCTGAGGCGGCTGGTCTGCGAGGGGGTGACGGTCTCCCATCTGGAGGTGGAGGACAGCAACCAGCCCGCGTTGCGACTCTATCGTGCCCTCGGCTATGTGGAGAGCGGCCGCCGCAAGGGCTATTATGCCGGCGGTACGGATGCCCTGGTGATGCGCCGGGATCTGTGACCCAAGGTTGCACGGCGCATGCCTTGCGGGGACAGGCGCGGGCGGCGATAAGAGCGGCGATTTGAGTGAGGATTGGCTCTTGAGCGACATCATCAGTGCCATCGAGCACGCCTGCGCCGCCAAGGGCATGCGCATGACCGACCAGCGGCGGGTGATCGCGCGCGTGCTCACGGCCGCCGAGGACCATCCCGACGTCGAGGAATTGTATCGCCGCGCCAGCGCCATCGACGACAATATCTCGATTTCCACGGTCTATCGCACGGTGAAGATGTTCGAGGATGCCGGCATCATCGAGCGCCATGAGTTCGGCGACGGCCGCGCCCGCTATGAGCCGGTGCCCGAGGAACACCACGACCATCTCATCGATTTGCGCAGCGGCAAGGTGATCGAGTTCCGCTCCGAGGAGATCGAGCGGCTCCAGGAAGAGATCGCGCGCCGGCTCGGCTATCGCCTCGTCGGGCACCGCCTTGAGCTGCATGTCCTGCCGCTGGACGAGGACCCCTCGTGAGCGCCCCCCGCGACGAGGTCAATATTTTCGACGAGCTGGCGGGCGGGCGCACGAAGCGCCCGCGCAAGCATCGCTCCTTCTTCGGCCATTCGGCGGAGCCGATGCCGCGTTCCAGCTTCGATGCCGAGCCCATGCCCGACCTCGGGCCGGACCAGCCCCGCCTCGGCGGCGCTTTCGATACCGTGCGGGTGGGCGTCATCCTCACGCTTGTGGGGCTCGTCACGGCGATCGGCATTCCCTTGCAATGGGTTTCGCTGAAGTTGCACCTGCCCAGCCGGCGCACCATTCCGCTGCTGTATCACCGCATCGTCCTGTTCCTGATCGGCGTGCGCCGGCATGTGCGGGGCGCGCCGGCCGCCGGGCGGCCGTTGCTGCTGCTGTCCAACCATGTGTCCTGGCTCGACATCTGTGTGCTCGGATCGCTGACGCCGCTGGTGTTCGTGGCCAAGAGCGAGGTATCGCGCTGGCCGCTGATCGGCCTGCTGGCGGCCTTCCAGCGCACCATCTTCGTCGATCGCCAGCGCCGCCATGCCACCGGAGAGGTGAATGCCGCCATCGCCGCGCGCCTGTCGGAGGGCGATCCGGTGGTGCTGTTCGCGGAGGGCACCTCGAGCGACGGCAACCGCATCCTGCCCTTCCGCTCGGCGTTGGTGGGGGCGGTGCGCGAGACCTTTAAGGCCAACGGCCAGGTGCTGGTCCAGCCCCTGTGCGTCGCCTATGTGAAGATCCAAGGCATCCCCATGGGCCGCTCCCATCGCGGAATCGCCGCCTGGTTCGGCGACATGGATCTGGCGCCCCACCTGCTGGAAGTGCTGCGGCAGGGCGCCATTGACGTGGAGGTCACGTTCGGTGAGCCCGAGGCGCTCGACGGCGCGGCGGATCGCAAGGCCGTGACCCGGACGAGCGAAGAGGCCGTGCGCCGGCTCAGCGAGACGAGTTTGATGGGCCGCGCACCCGCGGCCTGAGTTCCCAAAACGCCAATTTGCCGGTAAGACAAACGTTCCAGGTTTTCAATCGGGGGCGGACTGCGCGGGCGTCACGGGAGCGTCGCGCCCATGCGCGATGGTGGAGTTGGCAGAACGCGAAACATGCACGAACCCCGCAAGCTTTATGTGAAGTCCTTCGGGTGCCAGATGAACGTGTACGATTCCAATCGTATGGCGGACACCCTGGCGAACGAAGGCTATGTGGAGACGAACGATCCGGCTGATGCCGATCTCGTCATCCTGAACACGTGCCACATCCGCGAGAAGGCGGCCGAGAAGGTCTATTCCGAGCTGGGCCGGCTGCGCAAAGCCAAGGCCGAGGACGGGCGCGACACGCTGGTGGCCGTCGCCGGCTGCGTCGCCCAGGCGGAAGGCGCCGAGATCATGCGCCGCTCGCCGGTGGTGGATCTGGTGGTGGGGCCACAGAGCTATCACCGCCTGCCCGAGTTGCTGGCGCAGGTGAAGGCCGGCGTGCGCGCCGTGGACACCGAATTTCCGGTCGAGGACAAGTTCGATCATCTCCCGGCGCCGAGCGACGCCGCCACCCGCAAGCGCGGACCGACCGCCTTCCTCACCGTGCAGGAAGGCTGTGACAAGTTCTGCACCTTCTGCGTGGTGCCCTATACCCGCGGCGCCGAGGTCTCCCGCCCGGTGGCGAAGATCCTGGCGGAGGCGGAGCGCCTCGCAGAGCAGGGGGTGCGCGAGCTGACCCTGATCGGCCAGAATGTGAACGCCTTCCACGGCCTCGGCCCCGACGGAAGGGTGTGGACGCTGGCGCGCCTGGTTCATGCGCTGGCGGAGGTTCCGGGCATCGCCCGCCTGCGCTACACCACGAGCCATCCCCGCGACATGGGCGAGGACCTCATCGCCGCCCATCGCGACCTGCCGGCGCTGATGCCCTATCTGCATCTGCCCGTGCAGTCCGGCTCCGACCGGGTGCTCGCCGCCATGAACCGCAAGCACGGCAAGGACGTGTTCCTGGATATCGTCGCCCGCATGCGCGCCGCGCGGCCGGACATGGCGCTCTCGACGGATTTCATCGTCGGCTTCCCGGGCGAGAGCGATGCCGAGTTCGAGGAGACCATGGATCTGGTGCGCGAGGTGGGATTTGCCGGCGCCTATTCCTTCAAATACAGCCCGCGCCCCGGCACGCCGGCGGCAGACCTCGCCTTGCAGGTTCCCGAAGAGGTGAAGACCGAGCGGCTCGCCCGCCTCCAGCAGGCGCTGGAAGCCTCCAAGCGCGCCTTCGACCGCTCCTGCCTCGGCCGCACCCTGGATGTGCTGCTGGAAAAGCCGGGTCGCCAGGAGGGCCAGTTCATCGGCCGTTCGCCCTATCTCCAGTCGGTGGTGGTGAGCAATCCGCCGGTGGGCATCGGCGCCTTCGTTACGGTCACCATCACGGACGTGGGGCCGAACAGCCTCGCGGGCCGCGTCATTGCTGTTCCCTCGCCCGCGGACGCACCCGCGTTCGCCGCCATGGAGGCTTGAGCTTGCGAAAGTCCGGCGCCGATAAAGACCGTCCTTCTCCTTCGGTGCAGGCCCCCGCACGGGCGGCCATCAGCGATCCCTGGGCCATAAACGGCGACGACACCCCGGCTCAGGTGGTTCTTGCCTTCGACGACAATCGCCTTGCGACGCTGCTGTTCGGCCATTACGGACGCAACCTCGCCCTGATCGAGCGCAAGCTCGGGGTCAAGGCGGATTCGCGCGGCAATCACGTCAGCCTGGAAGGCGGGCGCGAAGGCTGCGAGCAGGCCCGCAAGGTGCTGGAGCATCTCTACGAGAGCCTCAAGCGCGGCCGGGAGATCAGCGTCGGGGACGTTGAAGGCGCAATCCGCGAAGCGGTGGCGCAGGGTTCGTTGTTCGATTTCGACCCGGCCGAAGGCCAGGCCTTCGACGAGATCCAGCTGCGCCGGCGCCCGGTGCGGGCGCGCACGGCGGCGCAGGATGCCTATATCCGCGCCCTGAAGCGCAACACCCTGAATTTCGGCACCGGCCCGGCCGGAACCGGCAAGACCTGGATCGCCGTCGCCTATGCCGTTCACCTGCTGGAACGGCGCATGGTGGATCGCATCATCCTGTCCCGCCCGGCGGTGGAGGCGGGCGAGCGGCTCGGATTCTTGCCCGGCGACATGAAGGAAAAGGTCGATCCCTATCTGCGGCCGATCTATGACGCGCTTTATGATCTCATGGACCGCGCCTTCGTCGAGCGGGCCTTGCAGACCGGGGAGATCGAGATCGCGCCGCTGGCCTTCATGCGCGGCCGCACGCTCTCCAACGCGGCGGTGATCCTGGACGAGGCGCAGAATGCCACCTCCATGCAGATGAAGATGTTCCTCACCCGCCTGGGCGAGAACTCGCGCATGATCGTCACCGGCGATGCCAGCCAGACCGACCTGCCCATGGGCCAGACCTCCGGCCTTGCGGAAGCGGTGCGGCTGCTGGACGGGATCGAGGGCGTGGGCATCACCCAGTTCAAGGCGGCGGACGTGGTGCGCCACGAACTGGTGGGCCGCATCGTCACCGCCTACGAGGCCCACGAGGCGGCCCGCCTTGCCGCCAAGGCGGGCTGACATGACGCGCGCCGCACCCACCGCACCCGCGCCCGACCGGTTCGCGATCGACATTCTGGTCGAGGACCCGCGGTGGGAAAGCGTGCCGGAGGCGCCTGCGCTCGCGGAACGCGCCGCCCAGGCGGCGCTCGCGGCCTGCGGCGATGCATTCGCACGCGCGGCCGAGATGAGCGTGACCCTCACGGACGATGCGCGCATCCGCGTGCTCAACCGACAGTGGCGCGAAAAGGACAAGGCGACCAACGTTTTGTCCTTCCCCGCCGCCGAAGTGCCGGAAGATGTCACGCCGGAGCCATTGGGCGATGTCATCGTGGCGCTGGAGACCGTGCTGGCCGAGGCCCAGGCCGAGGACAAGCGGCCGCAGGATCATCTGGTGCATCTCGTCGTGCACGGAACATTGCATCTGCTGGGCTTCGACCATGAGGACGATGCCGAGGCGGAAGAGATGGAAGAAATGGAGCGTGGCATCCTGGAGGGGCTCGGCATCTCCGACCCCTATGCGTTGCCCGCGGAAACTTGAGGCCGACCCCAAAGGGAGACCATGTCCAACATCGACCAGTCGAGCGACCCCGCCTCCGCGGAGCCGCAGAGTTTCATCGATCGATTGCGTGCCCTCCTCGGGACGTTCCGACCCCATGGCTCCTTGCGCACCGACCTTGTCGAGGTGCTTGAGGAGGCAGGCGGAAGCTCCGGGGAGGTGAGCGAGTTTTCGCCATCCGAGCGCAAGATGCTGCGCAACATCCTTCATCTGAAGGAGGTCGGCATCGGCGATATCATGGTCCCGCGGTCCGAGATCGTGGCGATTCAGAAGGATGTGTCCCTGGGCGAATTGATGGTGGCCTTCGCCAATGCCGCCCATTCCCGCCTGGTCGTGTTCGATGACGATCTCGACGACCCGGTCGGCATGGTCCATATCCGCGACCTGCTGGCATTCATGACCGGACCGCTGCCGGACGGCGCGGAGGACCATCCCGTCGACAAGGAAATCGACCTGTCGAAGGTGGATCTGCGCCAGTCGCTGACCGATGCAGGCCTGGTGCGGCGCCTGCTTTATGTGCCGCCCTCCATGCCGGCGGTGGATCTGCTGGTCTCCATGCAGGCTGCGCGCACCCATCTTGCCCTGGTGATCGACGAATATGGCGGGACCGACGGCCTCGTCTCCATCGAGGACGTGGTGGAGGAGATTGTCGGCGAGATCGAGGACGAGCATGACGACGAGGCGGCGCTGATCCAGCGCCAGGGCGACGGCAGCTTCGTCACCGATGCGCGCACCCCGCTTGAGGATGTGCTGAACGTGCTGGGCGAGGATTTCGCCCCCGCCCATGTGGCGGAGGAAGTCGACACGCTCGGCGGGTTGATCGTGACGATCGCCGCCCGCGTTCCGGCCGTGGGCGAGATCATCACCTTGCCGGGCGGCCATAGCGTCGAGGTGCTCGACGCCGATCCGCGCCGGGTCAAGATGTTGCGGATTCTCCCGCCCGCGCAGGCGGAGAACGACGCGGCAGAGGCTTCGGACGGCGATCAGGCGTGACACGCCGGATCCTGACGCGTCTTGCCCTGACGCTCGGTCTCTTCGCCCGCAGGGTGAGCGCGCTTGCGGGCTGGCGCCGCCTCGCGGCGGCTTTTGGCGCAGGGGCGCTTGCCGCCCTGTCCACCGCTCCGTTCGGTCTTTGGCCGGTGCTGGCGATCAGCTTTCCCGTCGTGGTGCTGCTTCTGGATGGAACGCGCCAGGGCACGCGGCGCCCGTTGCGCACCGCGGCGGCCATCGGCTGGTGGTTCGGCTTCGGCTATTTCCTCTGCTCCTTGTGGTGGATCGGCGCCGCATTCCTGGTGGAGGCGGATGTCTTTGCCTGGCTGTTGCCGGTGGCGGTCGTCTGCCTGCCGGCGGGCCTCGCCCTGTTTCCCGCGCTCGGCCTTCTGGCCGCGCGCCTGCTGTGGTCTCGGGGGGCTGCGCGCCTGTGTGCGCTTTCCGCCGGCCTCGGGGGTGCCGAATGGCTGCGGGGCCATGTGCTCACCGGCTTTCCCTGGAACACGTTCGGCTATGCCTTGGCCGAGAATCTCGCCCTGGCGCAGAGCACGGCGCTCATTGGCATTGGCGGGCTGACGTTTCTCACGATCCTGCTGTTGGCTGCGCCGGTCCTGGTGTTTTCTGCGGGTGCGCGGCGGCGCGATCTGGGCTTTCTCGCCCTCGCGGGGCTTTCCCTCGGCGCGATGTATGGCGCCGGCGCGCTTCGGCTGGCGCACACGCAGGTTGGCTCCGTGCCCGGCGTTAACCTGCGCCTGATGCAACCTGCGCTGCAGCAGGACGAGAAATTTGCCTATGGCCGGCGCGAGGCGATTCTCGACGATTATCTCGCCCTCAGCGCCACGCCGAGCGCCCGATATCCCGGGGGACTCACGGACGTGAGCCTGCTGATCTGGCCTGAATCGGCCTTTCCCTTCCTGTATGAGCGCGAGCCGTGGGCGGCCCGGCGAATCGGCGAAAGCCTGCCGCGCAACCTGGTTCTGGTGACCGGCGCCGCCCGCTACGGCGCCCCGCCGCTCGGGCAGGTGTCGCCCTATTTCAATTCCATCCGTGTCATCGCGGCGGATGGCACCGTGCTCCAGAGCGTCGACAAGGTGCATCTGGTGCCGTTCGGCGAATATCTGCCCTTCCAGGCGTTCCTGGAGCGCATCGGCCTCGAACAGCTGACCCGGGTGCGAGGCGGGTTTTCCGCTGGGGAAGCCTTGCAGGCCCTGAATATTCCCGGGGCACCCCTGGCTGCGCCGCTGATCTGTTACGAGGCCATCTTCCCCGGGGCCGTCATTCCCGAAGGTCCGCGCCCGCGCTTCCTGCTCAACGTCACCAATGATGCCTGGTTCGGCGAGACGCCGGGGCCCCACCAGCATTTCCTGCAAGCGCGCATCCGCGCGATCGAGGAGGGTTTGCCTTTGGTGAGGTCAGCAAATACGGGCATTTCCGCGATTGTGGATCCGCTGGGACGTATTGTCGCAGATTTGGGATTGGACATACACGGTGTAGTGGACGGATACCTCCCGCAAGCGTTGGAGAATCCGCCTCCCGCTTCTCGCGTCGGTGGTTCCATCGTCCTATCCATATTTCTTTTGATTCTTATGTCCGCGTGGCTGGGTGCCGGAGGCTTGCGGATCATGCAAGCTGCACGCAAAAGTTGATCGACGCGCTAACCATGTATGCGTATCTTCGCGGCGTCAGGGCAGCCTTCGCGATGCGAAGTGTGACACATTTCCGATCCAGCCGGAGAGAACATGGCCAAGAAGGCGCCAAATCCTATTGATAAATATGTAGGTAGCCGCGTGCGTATGCGACGCATGATGGTTGGGATGAGCCAGGAGAAGCTTGGTGAGAGCCTCGGCATCACCTTTCAGCAGATCCAGAAGTACGAAAAAGGCACGAACCGAATCGGTGCGAGCCGATTGCAGCAGATTTCGCTCGTGCTCAGCGTGCCCGTTGCCTTCTTCTTCGAAGGCGCGCCGTCTCTGACCACCGATTCCGAAGGTTTCGGAGAAGCGCACTCGCCAGCCTATGTCTCGGATTTCCTTGCGACATCCGACGGCCTCGTCCTGACCCGCAATTTCATGCGCATCACCGACGCCAAGATCCGCCGCCGCATCGTGGAACTGGTGACCGCGATCGCTGGCGAGGAGGAGGCCGCGGAGCGGCTGGTCTGAATCCAAATAGTCCCGCGAGCCGGTCTTGACCGGCTCGCAGGCCTTTGACACAAGGACCGCGAGCTCCGTCGGTGGGCGAGAGGAAGCAGATGTCGCGTCAATCCTATTTGTTCACCAGTGAGTCCGTGTCCGAGGGCCATCCCGACAAGGTGTGCGACCGCATCTCCGACGAGGTGGTCGATACCTTCTTCCGCGTGTCGGAAGAGCAGGGCTTCGATCCCTCCCAGGTGCGCGTGGCGGCCGAGACGCTCGCGACCACCAACAAGGTCGTGATCGCCGGCGAAACCCGCGGCCCCTCGACCATCACCAAGGACCTGATCGCCCACAAGGCCCGCCTTGCCATCAAGGACATCGGCTACGAGCAGGCCGGCTTCCATTGGGAGAATGCCGATATCGAAGTGGTGCTGCATGCGCAGTCCGCCGACATCGCCCAGGGCGTCGACATCGACGGCAACAAGGATGAAGGCGCGGGCGACCAGGGCATCATGTTCGGCTATGCCGTGCGCGAGACGCCCGAGCTGATGCCGGCTCCCATCTTCTACGCCCATAAGATCCTGAAGACGCTCTCGGAAGCCCGCCGCTCCGGCGAGACCCGCGCCCTCGGCCCGGACGCCAAGAGCCAGGTCACCGTGCAGTATGAGAATGGCAAGCCGGTCGGCGTGACGCAGATCGTGCTGTCCACCCAGCATCTGGACGAGCACCTCACCTCCCACGACGTGCGCTCGCTGGTTGAGCCCTACATCACCAAGGCCTTGCCGGACGGGTGGATTTCCCCCGAGACGGTGTGGCACGTGAACCCGACCGGCAAGTTCGTGATCGGCGGGCCCGATGGCGATTGCGGCCTCACCGGGCGCAAGATCATCGTGGACACCTACGGTGGAGCGGCGCCCCATGGCGGCGGCGCCTTCTCCGGCAAGGATCCCACCAAGGTGGACCGGTCGGCTGCCTATGCCGCGCGCTATCTGGCCAAGAACGTGGTTGCCGCCGGCCTTGCCGACCGCGCGACCATCCAGCTCGCCTATGCCATCGGCGTGTCCGATCCGCTGGCGGTCTATGTGGACCTGCACGGCACCGGCCAGGTGGAAGAAGCCAAGCTGGAGAAGATCTTGCGCGAGGTGGTGAACCTGCGCCCGCGCGGCATTCGCGAGCATCTCGGGCTCAACAAGCCGATCTATGCCCGCACCTCCGCCTATGGCCATTTCGGCCGGACGCCGGATGCCGACGGCGGCTTCTCCTGGGAGCGGACGGACCTTGTGGATGCGCTGAAGTCCGCGCTCTGAGGTTTCACGTGAAACATTTTCGGTCGGCAGGCGGGGAGCCATTCCCGCCTGCCGAACGCGTTTTTTCGGCACGTTTCGGCACTTCTCCGTAAGGCTTTCGGGGCTTTTCCGCGTCCTTTCGGCGAATGTTTTTTCCCGAATTTCGGCGGGGCGGTAAAATCCTGCCGCGTGCCGCCGGTTTCAGAACGAAGACCCATGATTGCCGATTATGACGAGAAGGGCGCCTTCTACGGGAGGCGGGTGGGCAAGCCGCTGCGGCCCAACCAGGTGGCGGCTTTGCGCGATGTTCTTCCGCGCTATCTGATCGACCTCGATACCATCGCCCCCGATATGTCCCTGCGCCATCTGTTCGCGAGCGCGGTGGATGAGGTGCGGCTGGAGATCGGCTTCGGCGGCGGCGAGCATCTGCTGGCCCGGGCGGCGGAGGCGCCGCGCACCGGCTTCATCGGCGTCGAGCCCTTTCTCAACGGCATGGTGAAGGCGGTGACGGCGCTGGAGGCGGTGCCGCGCGAGAATGTGCGCCTGTTCGACCGCGATGCGGCGCTGCTGCTGGCGCGCCTTCCGGAAGGATCGCTCGCCGGCGCGAGCCTGCTCTATCCTGATCCCTGGCCCAAGCGCCGCCACTGGAAGCGCCGCTTCGTGCGCGCCGACAATCTGGACCTGCTGGCCCGCGCGCTCCCGCCCGGCGGCACCTTCCGCTTCGCCAGCGACGTGCCGGATTATGTGGACTGGACCCTGCGCGAGATCCGCGCCCACGGCGCCTTCACCTGGCCCGCCCGCACGGCGGACGATTGGCGCCTGCCCTATGCCGGCTGGCCCGGCACCCGCTACGAGGCCAAGGCCCTGCGGGAAGGGCGCGTGCCGACGTATCTGGAGTTTGTAAGGGGGTGAGGCTTAAGCCTCACTTTTGCAATTAAGCTGTGGGCTGCAAATGCCCGGTCGTGCCAGCGATATCTTGGCGCTCTGTAGCCTCATTGCGTTGAGTGGACGCTGTTTTCCAAGCACGCAGAAGTGCTTCGTGTTTTGCGAGCAGCTTGCGGTTTGCGTCTTCGAGTTCTTCACGGGTTTTCCGTTTTGGAATCAATCCGCGCATTCCATCCTCCTGCCGAAGCGTTAAACTCGTATCACACTCCTGAGTCGCGGTGAATCCATGCGAACCACGGTCCAACGAATTAAATTTCCGGAACTTTTTTTTGGTTTCGTTGCACCGATCGGCGCGGATTTGAACTCAGTTTTGGCGGATTTCAGAGAAAAACTAGCTGAAACAGGTTATCAAGTCGTTGAGATAAAGGCCACAGACGTATTTCCGGCATTGAAAAATTACATCATCCCAAAAGTAGAATTATCTAGAAGTCCACTAGATAAAAGATACTATTCCTATATTTCGTATGGTAATCAATTGCGTTCTCATTTTGATGACGATGCAATATTAGGAGTGTCGTCCATAAGGCAAATAGTTCAAAAGCGAATTAGGTTTGCAGATATAACCAATTCAACACCTTTTGAAAAAACAGCATTCCTCATCCATCAGTTTAAAAGGAAGGAAGAAATTGATTTATTGAGAAGTATTTATGGCCGATTATTTTTTCAAATTTCAGTTTATTCCCGTAAGGGTGCAAGGGTTGACCATTTGTCAAGACTGTTTGCGAAAAGTCAGAATGTTGTTGGGACGAGTAAATTTAGATCCGATGCAGAGGCGTTAATTCAGAAAGATGAGGATGAATCCGATCATTCGCATGGCCAACGCGTGGCGAAAATATTTCATGATGCGGATTTAATTGTTAGCCATGACGCTCCTGTGTCTATCAACGAGCAGATAAGTAGGTTTTGCGATTTAGTTTTCTCTTCAAATTCGATCTCGCCTACGCATATCGAATATGGGATGTTCCTTGCTAAGGCCGCAGCTTTACGGTCTCTGGATTTATCTAGGCAGGTGGGTGCCGCGATATTTTCGCAGGAACGCGAAATTATTTCACTCGGTTCCAATGAAGTGCCTAAGGCAACGGGAGGAACGTATTGGTGCGATGATCCATTTGATGATCGAGAGTATATGCACGGATCTGATAGTAATGAGCGGCGAAAAAAAAGAAATAACATTCGATCTTCTCGGACGATTTATCCCAGATGAATACGTTAATGATATATTAAAAAATAATAATATCAAAGAAGCGCAGATTATGGATGCGCTTGAGTACGGTCGTATTACTCACGCGGAAATGTCGGCTATTTGTGACGCGGCTAGAACAGGGCGCTCTGTTAAGTCTGGTACTCTTTTCTCAACGACGTTTCCCTGTCATATGTGCGCGAAACATATTGTTTCTGCCGGATTAAGCAAAGTAATATTTCTAGAACCATATCCAAAAAGCCTTGCCTCTGATCTTCACTCAGATTCAATTCAAATTGAAAACAATGATAGAGGGCAGTATAGCAAATATCCGGCTGTATCTTTTGAGCACTTTTACGGAGTTTCGCCGAGGAGATATAGAGAAATATTTGAGCGATCAAAAAGAAAAAGCGATGATGGTCAATTTCAGGCGTTTATTGACGATGAAAGAAAACCATTTATAGATATAAAAATACCGGTATACGGAGAATTGGAAAAGTTGGTGATAGAGCAGTTCGGAGATCGATCGTTTATAGAAAAGCTTGATGAAATAAACGCCGGATAGATTTTGAAAAATTCGATTTTTATATTTTTCCATTTTGTGTACTCAATATTGAGTTTTTTATGGGATCAATTCGGGTAGTCGCCATAGTGGCCGGCCCCCTATAGGGAGGTGTCTTCCCCCGCCCATCCCCCGCCCATCCCCCACCCATCCCCCGCCCTTGCATCCCCCGCCGTTCCGTCTATATTAGCGCTGTCCCCCAAACGGGGATACCTCAGAGCCATCGTCGTCGAAGGTGATGAGAGTGGGCCCCGGCCGGGACCCGCTCGATTTTCGTTTACGCGATCGTCCGCGGGGCGCAGAAGGCCCGCACGCTTGCGTTTTCGAAACCCTTCGATCCGGTCCGCGTCGCCGCCCCCTCGGGCGGGACGGGTGCGGGGTGAAGGCGGCGAAAAGGCCAAGGTTCGGCGCCCACGCGCCGCACGACAAGACGGCGCACACGCGCCGGTAAAAATTCGGCGCATCCGCGCCACAGGAAAAGAAAGACGTCCCCGAGGGACATGACCGATACGCAAGCGACCCACGGTGTGGACACCGCAGACCTGAACGAGCCCCGCCTCATCATTGAGACGGGTGTGGCCGCGCGCGTCGCCGGCATCGTCGGTCCCGTGCTCACCGGCCTCGGCATGCGGCTGGTGCGCGTGAAGCACACGGCCCGCGACGGCGGCACGCTGCAGATCATGGCCGAGCGGCCCGACGGCTCCATGACCATCGACGATTGCGAAGCCGTCTCCCGCGCCATCTCCCCCGTGCTCGACGTGGAAGACCCCATCGCTTCCGCCTATCGCCTGGAAATTTCCTCCCCCGGCATCGACCGGCCCTTGGTGCGCCTCACCGATTTCGACCGCTGGTCGGGCCATGAGGTGAAGGTGGAAATGGCCGTGCCGCTGGAGGGCCGCAAGCGCTTCCGCGGCATCCTGCTCGGCACCGAGGGCGGCCTGGCTTTGGTGCGCCGTCCCGATGCGCCGGCCGGTGAAGATCCGGTCTCGCGCCTGCCGGTCGCCGATATCGGCGATGCGCGGCTGATCCTCACCGACGACCTCATCACCGAGGCGCTGCGCCGGGCGAAAGCCGCCGGCCGCGCGATGGAAGATGCGGACGAGGACTTGGCCGACAGCGCGCTCGACGATCTCGCCGACGAGGCCGCGGAGGCGCCCGCCGCCCCCGTCAATCCGGCGAAATCCAAGCCGGCGAAACCCTTGCAGCCGCGCAAGCTCGCGAAGCCCAAGGCCGACAAGTCCCAATCGAAGCCGTCCGCCCGCAAGGCGAAGGGCGGCAATGCCAAAGCGAAGGAGACGCACTGATGGTTGCCGTCAGCGCAAACCGGCTCGAGCTGCTGCAGATCGCCGAAGCGGTCGCCCGCGAGAAGACGATCGATCGCAGCATCGTCATCGCCGCCATGGAAGACGCCATCGCCAAGGCCGCGCGCTCGCGCTACGGCCAGGAGACGGACATCCACGCCGACATCAATCCCAAGACCGGCGAATTGCGGCTCGCCCGCCATCTGCTGGTGGTGGACGAGGTGGAGAATTTCGCCACCGAGATCACGCTCGAAGGCGCGCGCCGGCACAATCCCGCCGCCCAGGTCGGCGACACCATCGCCGATACCCTGCCGCCGTTCGATTTCGGCCGCATCGCCGCGCAGAGCGCCAAGCAGGTGATCGTGCAGAAGGTGCGCGAGGCCGAGCGCGACCGCCAGTATGACGAATACAAGGACCGTATCGGCGAGGTTTCCAACGGCCTCGTGAAGCGGGTGGAATACGGCAATGTGGTGGTCGATCTCGGCCGCGGCGAAGCCATCCTGCGGCGCGACGAACTGCTGCCGCGCGAAGTGGTGAAGACCGGCGACCGCGTGCGCGCCTATATCTACGACGTGCGGCGCGAGCCGCGCGGGCCGCAAATTTTCCTCTCGCGCACCCATCCCCAGTTCATGGCCAAGCTGTTCGCCCAGGAAGTGCCGGAAATCTACGACGGCATCGTCGAGATCAAGGCGGTCGCCCGCGACCCCGGCTCGCGCGCCAAGATCGCGGTGATCTCGCGCGACCAGTCGGTGGACCCGGTCGGCGCCTGCGTCGGCATGCGCGGCTCGCGCGTGCAGGCGGTGGTGAACGAGCTGCAGGGCGAGAAGATCGACATCATCCCCTGGAACCCGGACATCGCCACCTTCATCGTCAATGCGCTCGCCCCGGCCGAAGTGGTCAAGGTGGTGCTGGACGAGGATCGCGAGCGCATCGAAGTCGTGGTGCCGGACGCGCAGCTTTCGCTGGCCATCGGCCGGCGCGGGCAGAATGTGCGCCTCGCCTCCCAGCTCACCGGCTGGGACATCGATATCATGACCGAGCAGGAAGAGAGCGAGCGGCGCCAGAAGGAATTCGCCGAGCGCACCACCATGTTCGCGGAAGCGCTCGATCTCGACGAGATGATGGGCCAGTTGCTCGCCTCCGAAGGCTTCGCGAGCGTCGAGGAAATCGCCTATGTGCCGATTTCCGAACTCGCCTCCATCGAGGGCTTCGACGAGGAGACCGCCGGCGAATTGCAGGCGCGTGCCCTGAAGCATCTCGCGGACGTGGAAGAGGCGCTCGACAACGAGCGCAAGGAACTCGGCGTGGAAGACGCGCTCGCCACGGTGCCCGGCGTCACGTCCAAGATGCTGGTGGCGTTCGGCAAGCACGACATCAAGACCGTGGAAGACCTGGCCGGCTGCGCCACCGACGACCTGACCGGCTGGTCCGAGCGCAAGGACGGCGAGACCACCCGCTTCCCCGGCGCGCTCGACGGCTTCGAGCTGAGCCGCGAGGACGCGGAACACATCATCATGCAGGCCCGAGTCGTGGCCGGCTGGATTTCGCAGGACGATCTCGACACCCCCGCCGACGGCGCGGATGACGAGGACCCGTCCGACGAAGCCCAGACCTGAGAGAAGTGGAGATGACCCGGCGTGCTGGCAGCGAGCTTGATCGAGGAAGAGACCGATGGGGGGCCGCGCGGGCTTGTGTCCGCGCGTGCGCCGCTGGCGCGTCTGTGCCTCGCGACGCGCGCCGTCACGCCGGTTGCGCAGATGATCCGCTTCGTGGTGGGGCCGGACGGCACCATCGTCCCGGATCTCGCCGCTAAGCTGCCCGGCCGGGGCGCCTGGGTCACCGCGACCCGCGCCGCGCTCGCCGAGGCGTTGAAGCGCAAGGCGTTCGGCCGCGCGTTCAAGGGCAAGGGCACCATCGCCCCGGATTTGCCCGACCTCATCGAATCCCTGATCCTGACCGAAGTCCGCAGCGCCCTGTCCATGGCGAACAAAGCGGGCCGCGTCATCACCGGCACCACCAAGGTGGATGCCGCCCTCCATGCGGACCCGGTGAGCGTGCTGCTGCATGCCGCCGACGGCCGCCCGGACGGGAAACGCAAACTCGACGGCATCGCCCGTCAGAGAGAAGCTGCCGGCATGAGCCCGGTGGCCATCGTCGACTGTTTATCGGGCCTCGAATTGGACTTGGCGCTCGGGCGGTCAAATGTGGTACACGCTGCGCTGCTCGCGCATCCGACGACCGCGGGATTTCTCGCGCGCTGCCGAAAGCTCGAGCGCTGGCGGATGGGAACATCCGCCCGCGCACCGGACGGGCATGGCCTGACGCTCGACCGGATGCCAGGAACGGATACGGAATGAACGACACTAAGACACCCGGCGACAAGACGCTCCACCCTGCCACCGGCAAGACGCTGACCCTCAAGCGACCCGTGGAGCAGGGCACCGTGCGCCAGAGCTTCAGCCATGGCCGCTCCAAGGCGGTTGTGGTGGAGAAGGTGAAGCGCCGCGTCTTCGGTCCGGGCGACGCCGCGCCGGCGAGCGCGACCCCGGCTGCGCCGGCGGCCCCCGCGCCGCGCCCGGCCGCACCTGCCGCCGCTGCCGGAACCGCTCCGGCGGCGCCGCGCCCGGCTGCGCCCAGCCCGGCTGCATCCACGCCGCCCGCCGCCCCGGCCCGCGCCGAAGCCCCCGCTACCCCGGTGGAAGCCAAGGCGCCCGAAGCGGCCCCCGCCGCTCCGGCGGCCAAGGCTGCCGTGGCGAAGCCGCCGGTGGCTGAGGCGCCCGCCGCTCCGGTGGAAGCCAAGGCGCCCGCGCCCGCCGCGCCTGTTTCCGCTCCGGCCGCCCCCGCGCCCGCCGCTCCGGCGGCCGAGGCGAAGGCGCCGGCTGAACCCGCCCCCGCCGCCAAGGCGCCCTCCGAACCCGTCTCGCAAGCAAAGCCGATGGACGCAAAGCCAATCGAGGCAAAAGCCCCAGAACCCCGCGCGGCCGAACCGCGTGCTGCCGAGACGCGGCCCGCCGCATCCGCCCGGACCGGCGAAGGCCGCACCGGTGCGTCCGGTTCCTCCGCGCGCCCGGCCGGTGCGGGTGGAAATCGCAGCGCCTCCGGCGCCCCGCAGCGCGGTGGCCAATCGGGCTCCGGCGCATCCTCTTCCGGCCAGGGCCAGCGCCCCGGCCAGGGTGGCCCCCAGCGTGGCGGTGCCGCGCCGAGCGGCGAGCGCCGCCCCGGTGCCGGCGGCGCCCCGGCGGGACGTCCCGGCTCCAACCGCCCCGGCGGATCGGGCGTGGTGCTGCGCACCCTGACCGATGAAGAGCGCAACATGCGCGCCAGCGCCCTCGCCGACGCCCGCGTCCGCGAAGTGGAAGAGCGGCGCATGGCGGAAGAACGCCGCATCGCCGAGGAAGAGGCGCGTCGCCGCGCCGAGCGCGAGCGCATCGAACGTGCCGAGCGCGAGGCCGCCGAGGCCCGCAAGCGCGAGGAAGAAAGCCGCCGCGCCAACGAGGACGAGAGCAAGCGTCGCGCCGAGCAGGAAGCGCGCAAGCGCTTCGGCGGCGAGGACCAGAGCGGCGCCCGCTCCGGCACGGCCGCTCCGGCGACCACCACCACCGCCCGCCCGCTCACCCCGCGTCCCGCCGGCACCGCCGCCACCGAGACGAGCGAAGAGGAAGAGCGCAAGGGTGCCGTGCGCCGTGGCCCCGCCGCGCCGCGTCCGGCCCCCCCGGCCAAGCTGCCCAAGGGCCCCGGCGCCGAGAAGAGCCGCGGCCGCCTGACCCTCGTGACCGCCCTGTCCGGCGACGAGGAGCGCCAGCGCTCGCTCGCCTCCTTCCGCCGTCGCACCCAGCGCATGACCGGCCACCGGGTGCAGGAGAGCAAGGAAAAGATCAGCCGCGAGGTGATCCTGCCCGAGACCATCACCATTCAGGAACTCGCCAACCGCATGTCCGAGCGTGCGGTGGACGTGATCCGCATGCTGATGAAGCAGGGCCAGATGGTGAAGATCACGGATGTGGTCGATGCCGACACCGCCCAGCTGATCGCCGAGGATCTCGGCCACACCGTGCGCCGCGTGTCGGAATCGGACGTGGAAGAAGGCCTGTTCGACACCGTCGACGCGCCCGAATCCCTGCAGCCGCGCCCGGCCGTCGTGACCATCATGGGCCATGTCGACCACGGCAAGACCTCGCTGCTGGACGCGATCCGCAAGACCGCGGTGGTCTCCGGCGAGGCCGGCGGCATCACCCAGCATATCGGCGCCTATCAGGTGACCGCGCCGTCCGGCAGCAAGATCACCTTCATCGACACCCCCGGCCACGCGGCCTTCACCGCCATGCGCGCCCGCGGCGCCAAGGTGACGGACATCGTGGTGCTGGTGGTGGCGGCCGACGACGGCGTGATGCCCCAGACGGCGGAAGCCATCGCCCACGCCAAGGCGGCGGGCGTGCCGATCATCGTCGCCATCAACAAGATCGACAAGCCGGACGCCAAGCCCGAGCGCGTGCGCTCGGAACTGCTCCAGCACGAGATCCAGGTGGAAAGCCTCGGCGGCGAAACCCTCGAAGTCGAGGTGTCCGCCACCAAGAAGCTCAATCTGGACAAGCTGCTGGAAGCGATCGCCCTGCAGAGCGAGCTGCTCGACCTGACCGCCGATCCCACCCGCCCCGCGGAAGGAACGGTTGTCGAGGCCAAGCTCGATCGCGGTCGCGGCCCGGTGGCCACCGTGCTGGTTCAGCGCGGAACGCTGCACATCGGCGAGATCGTGGTCGCGGGTGCCGAATGGGGCCGCGTGCGCGCCCTCATCAACGACACCGGCGCCAATGTGGACGAAGCCGGCCCCTCGGTGCCGGTGGAAGTGCTGGGCTTCAACGGCACCCCGGAGGCGGGCGACCGCCTCGCGGTGGTGGAGAACGAAGCCCGCGCCCGCGAGATCACCGATTACCGCCAGCGCCAGAAGCGCGAGAAGGCGGCGGCCCGCTCCGCCACCATGCGCGGCTCGCTCGAACAGATGATGAGCCAGGTCAAGTCGACCGGCCGGAAGGAATTCCCGCTCATCATCAAGGGCGACGTGTCGGGCTCGGTGGAAGCCATCATCGGCGCGCTGGAGAAGGTCGGCAACGACGAGGTGCAGGCCCGCGTGATCCACGCCGGCGCCGGCGGCATCAACGAGAGCGACGTGACGCTGGCGGAAACCTCCGGCGCCGCGATCATCGCCTTCAACGTCCGCGCCAACAAGGAAGCCCGCGATGCCGCCGCACAGGCCGGCATCGAGATCCGCTACTACAACATCATCTACGACTTGGTGGACGACGTGAAAAAGGCCATGAGCGGCCTGCTCGCCCCCATCAATCGCGAGACGATGCTGGGCAATGCCCTCATCCTGGAGATCTTCGCGGTCTCCAAGGTGGGCAAGGTCGCGGGCTGCCGCGTCACGGACGGCAATGTGGAGCGCGGCCAGCACGTGCGCCTCATTCGCGACAACGTGGTGATCCACGAGGGCAAGCTTGCCACCCTGAACCGCTTCAAGGACGCCGTGAACACGGTGGTCGCGGGCCAGGAATGCGGCATGTCGTTCGAGAATTACCAGGACATGCGCGCCGGCGACATCATCGAATGCTACCGCGTCGAGGTCATCCAGCGCTCGCTGTGAAGGCGGGCTGAGGCTCCTCTTCGCCGAGGAACTCCCTCCCCCCTTGCGGGGGAGGGTTGGGGAGGGGGGTATCTCCTCGCTGGACCGTCTTCGCAAGGCGGGCGAGATGTGACCCCCCTCCCTAGCCCTCCCCCGCAAGGGGGGAGGGGAGTCGTCGGGAGCGGCGCGAGCCGCCAATGCCCCGAGCCAGCGACCGCCATGCGTTCGCCGGGTTTGCCGGTATGATTGCCATCGAGGCCGGACGGTCCAAGCCCGCCGGCCTCATGTTTTCCATTGGCGCCGAAGATCCGCGACAAGCGGCGCGCCGAGAAGGTTTCGACAATGAAGACTCAAACTCGTTCTGGACCGGGCTCGGGCCCGAGCCAGCGTATGCTGCGCGTCGGCGAACTGGTGCGCCACGCATTGGCCGATGTGCTCGCGCGCGGCGATGCGGTGGTGGACCCGGTGCTGTCCGGCCGCATCATCACCGTGCCCGAAGTGCGCATGTCGCCCGACCTGAAGATCGCCACCTGCTATGTCATGCCGCTCGGCGGCGCCGACATCCAGCCGGTGCTCAAGGCCCTGGCGGCGCACCAGAAGGTGCTGCGCACCGAGGTCGGCCGCCGCGTGGAGCTGAAGTCGGTTCCCTCCCTGCGCTTCATGAAGGACACCTCGTTCGAGGAAGGCGCGCGCATCGACGCGCTGCTGCGCCAGCCGGAAGTGCTGCGCGACCTCGCGCACGAGCCCTTCACCCTCGACGACAAGACCAAGACGGAAAACGAATGATGCGGACCGAGGACGACGCCGGCGTGGCAACCCTGGACCTCAACGCGGGCCTGAACCCGGCTCCGGCCGACCTGCCGGCCGCCGACGCCCCGCAGGTGACCACCCCGCGCGTGACCGCCGCGGATGCGCGCCAGAGCGAATTCGGCGGCCGCCCGCCGCGCGAGGGCGAGCGCCCGCGCTACAAGAGCGCCGATCCGCGCCCCCGCACGCCGCGCGCGCCGGACGATCCCGAGCGCCCGCGCCTGCCGAAGCGCGACATCGACGGCTGGGTGCTGCTGGACAAGCCGGTGGGCATGACCTCCACCCAGGCGGTTTCGGTGGTGAAGCGCCTGTTCAACGCCAAGAAGGCGGGCCATGCCGGCACGCTCGATCCGCTCGCCTCCGGCTGCCTGCCGATCGCCTTCGGCGAGGCCACCAAGACCGTGCCTTATGTGATGGACGGACAGAAGACCTACCGCTTCACCGTGCGCTTCGGCACCGAGATGGATACCGACGATGCCGAGGGTACGCCGGTCGCCACCAGCGACGTGCGCCCCAGCGACGACGACATTCTCGACGCGCTAGAGCAGTTCCGCGGCGAGGTGATGCAGGTGCCGCCCGCCTATTCCGCCCTGAAGATCGGCGGCGAGCGGGCCTATGATCTCGCCCGCGAGGGCGAGCAGGTGGTGCTGGAAGCCCGCCCGGTGCTGATCCACCGGCTCGATCTCGTGGCCCGGCCCGACGCCGACCATGCGGTGCTGGAAGCGGAATGCGGCAAGGGCACCTATGTGCGCGCCATCGCCCGCGATCTCGGCCGTATGCTCGGCACCTGCGGGCATGTCTCCATGCTGCGCCGCGCGGCGGTGGGGGCGTTCCTGGAGGAGCAATTGGTGACGCTCGACGATCTGCGCGCCCGCGCCGATGCCGGCGAGGGGCCGCTGTTCGAGGCGCTCGACCCGGTGGACTGCGCGCTCGAAGAACTGCCGCAGCTCTCGCTCTCGCCGCAGGACGCCCATCGCCTGCGCTGCGGGCAGAATGTGTTCCTGCGCGGCCGCGACGCGCCGATCTTCGACGGCCATGTGGCGGTGAGCTGCCAGGGCAGCCTGGTCGCCATCGGCGACATGGTGGAAGGCGAGATCCGCCCGCACCGCGTGTTCAACTGGTCCCGCGCCATGCCCCGCGCCCTGCGCCGCACGGCGTGAGGGCTCCGGCCTGAGGCGCCCGGTCCGCGGCGGACCGGGATCGCAATTCTCCCTCCCCCTTGTCTCCCTCCCCCCTTGCGGGGGAGGGCGGGGAGGGGGGTATCTCTCCGCCAGCACCGTATCGCCGGGGGGCTGACTGCACCCTCTCCCGAACCCTTCCCTGCACCCCCTCCCTAACTCTTCCCAGCACCCCCCTCCCCAGCCCTCCCCCGCAAGGGGGGAGGGGGCTGACGGCGCTTTTCGTCCCTTCACCTCCTTACAAGGCTGCCCCATCCCCTCTCCCGTTTACGGGGGAGGGCCAGGGAGGGGCATCGGGGATCGCGGTCTCCCTCCCCCCTTGCGGGGGAGGGCGGGGTGGGGGGTATCTCTCCGCCAGCACCGTGTCGCCGGGGGGCTGACTGCACCCTCTCCCGAACCCTTCCCTGCACCCCCCTCCCCAGCCCTCCCCCGCAAGGGGGGAGGGGGCTGACGGCGTTTTTCGTCCCTTCACCTCCTTAGAAGGCTGCCCGATCCCCTCTCCCGTTTACGGGGGAGGGCCAGGGAGGGGCATCGGGGATCGCAATTCTCCCTCCCCCCTTGCGGGGGAGGGCGGGGTGGGGGGTATCTCTCCGCCAGCACCGTGTCGCCGGGGGGCGGACTGCACCACCTCAACTCTCCCCTGCGCCCCCCTCCCCGACCCTCCCTGCACCCCCCTCCCCAACCCTCCCCCGCAAGGGGGGAGGGGGCTGATGGCGCTTTTCGTCCCTTCACCTCCTCACAAGGCTACCCCATCCCCTCTCCCGTTTACGGGGAAGGCCAGGGAGGGGGCAGGCACGGGGGGAGGGGGCCCCCGCTTTCGGCGCCATCATTTCGCGGCCGCACCCAATCCCCCTCCGCTTGCCGGGAGACTCCGCGCCGCCGGTTTCAAGAACCGCTGGCGCTTGAGAGGCTTTCGTGTATGGTGCCCGCGTGCAGAGCCCTGGAGTTTTCCAGGATTTGCGCACGCCCTTCTTTTGACCGCGCTGGACGACATCCCGGCCCGGCCGAAGGGGCAAGGCCCCCTCGCCACCGTGTTCCGCAGCCCGTTTTCGCCGCTGCGGCCCCTGTGCCAAGGCGGAGCCTTTCGTTTTCTTCTGACTGAAAGGATCATCCGATGTCGATCACGGTCGAGCGCAAGCAGGCGCTCATTCAGGATTTCGGTGCCAAGGCTGGCGACACGGGTTCGCCGGAGGTCCAGGTTGCGATTCTGTCCGAACGCATCTCCAACCTGACCGAGCACTTCAAGTCTCATAACAAGGACAACCATTCCCGCCGCGGCCTGCTGAAGCTGGTCTCCACCCGCCGCAGCCTTCTGGACTATCTGAAGCGCAAGGACGAAGCCCGCTACAAGGCGCTGATCGAGCGTCTGGGCCTGCGTCGCTGATGCCGGCGGAGCCTGCCGCGGTCGAAAAGGTCGGACCTTTTCCGCTGCGGGCTCCGGTGCGCCGCCCGTGAGGCGGGGCACGACGTGTCGGGCATGGGGCCCGCCGCGCAAAAGCGAAGCTCAAGGGAAAGTCATGGCAGGATCGCCGGACGCAACCGTCGCACGCCGTCCCCATGCGGGACGCGCCGGCGCGCGGTGCGTCCGGCCGTCTTGCTCATGGCTCTCCCGCTTCGAAGGACGAGAGAGATAATTCAAATGTTCGATATTCATCGCGAGGAACTGGATTGGGGTGGACGTCCCCTGATCCTCGAAACCGGCAAGATGGCCCGCCAGGCTGATGGCGCGGTTCTTGTCACCTATGGCGACACCAAGGTTCTCGCCACCGCCGTTTCCGCCCGCGAGGCGAAGCCCGGCATCGATTTCTTCCCGCTGACGGTCAATTACCAGGAAAAGACCTATGCGGCCGGCCGCATTCCCGGCGGCTATTTCAAGCGCGAAGGCCGCCCGAGCGAAAAGGAGACCCTGGTCTCCCGCCTGATCGACCGCCCGATCCGCCCGCTGTTCGCCGACGGCTATCGCAACGAGACCCAGGTGGTCATCACCGTGCTGGCGCACGATCTGGAGAATGATCCGGACATCGCCGGCATCGTCGGCGCCTCCGCCGCGCTCACGCTCTCCGGCGTGCCCTTCATGGGCCCCATCGGTGGCGCCCGCGTCGGCTTCATCGACAATGAATATGTGCTGAACCCGACCACCGACGAGCTGAAGGAAAGCGCCCTCGACCTCGTGGTCGCCGGCACCGCCGACGCCGTGCTGATGGTGGAATCGGAAGCCAAGGAACTGCCCGAGGAGATCATGCTCGGCGCGGTGATGTTCGGCCACCGCCATTTCCAGCCGGTGATCGAGGCCATCATCCGCCTCGCCGAGAAGGCCGCCAAGGAGCCGCGCGCGTTCGCCGCCGCCGACAATTCGGCGCTGGAAGCCAAGATCCGCGAGATCGCGGAAGCCGACCTGCGCGCCGCCTACAAGATCGTGCAGAAGCAGGCCCGCTACGAAGCGGTGGGCGCCGCCAAGTCCAAGGTGAAGAAGTATTTCGAGGAACTGGCCATGGACGGCCAGGCGGCCCCCGCCAGCCAGCAGGTCGGCGAAGTGCTGAAAGAGCTCGAAGCCAAGATCGTGCGCTGGGCCATCCTCGACGACGGCATCCGCATCGACGGCCGCGACGTGCGCACCGTGCGCCCGATCGTCTCCGAAGTCGGCGTGCTGCCGCGCGCCCACGGCTCGGCCCTGTTCACCCGCGGCGAGACCCAGGCGCTGGTTGTCGCCACGCTGGGCACCGGCGAGGACGAGCAGTTCATCGACAGCCTGGAAGGCACCTACAAGGAACACTTCCTGCTGCACTACAACTTCCCCCCCTTCTCGGTGGGTGAAGCCGGCCGCATGGGTTCCCCCGGCCGCCGCGAAATCGGCCACGGCAAGCTCGCATGGCGCGCCATCCGCCCCATGCTGCCGCCGAAGCATGAATTCCCCTACACCCTGCGCGTGGTGTCCGAGATCCTGGAATCCAATGGCTCGTCCTCCATGGCGACGGTCTGCGGCGCCTCGCTCTCGCTGATGGATGCGGGCGTTCCCCTGCGCCGTCCGGTGGCCGGCATCGCCATGGGCCTGATCCTGGAAGGCGAGCGCTTCGCCGTGCTCTCCGACATCCTGGGCGACGAGGATCACCTCGGCGACATGGACTTCAAGGTGGCCGGCACGGATCGCGGCGTCACCGCGCTCCAGATGGACATCAAGATCGCCGGCATCACCGAGGAGATCATGAAGGTCGCCCTCGGCCAGGCCAAGGAAGGCCGCGCCCACATCCTCGGCGAGATGGCGAAGGCGCTGACCTCCGCCCGCTCCGAGTTGGGCGAGCATGCGCCCCGCATCGAGGTGATGAACATCCCGGTCGACAAGATCCGCGAAGTGATCGGGTCCGGCGGCAAGGTGATCCGCGAGATCGTCGAGAAGACCGGCGCCAAGATCAACATCGAGGACGACGGCACCATCAAGATCGCCTCTGCCAATGGCGAGTCGATCAAGGCGGCGATCAACTGGATCAAGTCCATCGCCTCCGAGCCGGAAGTCGGCCAGATCTATGACGGCACGGTCGTGAAGGTCGTGGACTTCGGCGCCTTCGTGAACTTCTTCGGTTCCAAGGACGGCCTGGTTCACATCTCCCAGCTCGCCAAGGAGCGGGTGAACAAGACCTCCGACGTGGTCAAGGAAGGCGACAAGGTCAAGGTCAAGCTGGTCGGCTTCGACGAGCGCGGCAAGACCCGCCTGTCCATGAAGGTGGTCGACCAGACCACCGGCGAGGACCTGGAAGCCAAGGAAAAGGCGGAGCGCGACGCCGCCCGCGACGCGGCCAAGGAAGAGACCGAGGCCGGCGCCGCCGAGTGATCGGCCGTTCCGCCACGCCACATCTGAACGGAAGGGCGGCCCTCGGGCCGCCCTTTTCGTTTGGGCAAAGCCTTCCCTCTTCGCCCCGCCTCTTCCCCGGCGGACGACTCAGGCAAACCGCCGCGTGCCGGCGACGCAGAGCACCACACCGGCCGTCGCAGCGATCATGGTCCAGGCCACGGGCTCGCCCAGCACCAGGGCCGCCAGCGCGAGCCCGAGGAACGGCTGGAGCAATTGCAACTGGCCCACCCCGGCGATGCCGCCCAGCGCCAGCCCGCGGTACCAGAAGACAAAGCCCACCAGCATGGAAAACACCGACACATAGGCGAGCCCCAGCCACGCCGGGGCGCCGATGTCGCCCCAGGCCTGCGGCAGGGTGAACAGCGCGATCACCGCCATCACCGGCAGGGCGAGGACGAGCGCCCAGGAAATCACCTGCCAGCCGCCGAGCCGGCGGGAGAGGCGGGCGCCTTCCGCATAGCCGAGGCCGCAGAGCAGGATCGCCGCGACCATCGGCAGGTCGCCGGCGTGCGAGGCCCCGCCGCCGCCCGCCAGGGCAAATCCCGCCACCAGGGCGGCGCCGGCCATCGAGAACAGCCAGAAGGCCGGCTTCGGCCGCTCGCCGCCCCGGATCACCCCGAACAATGCGGTGGCCAGCGGCAAGAGGCCGATGAACACCATGGAATGGGCGGAGGTGACGTGCTGGAGCGCCAGAGCGGTGAGCAGCGGAAAGCCGACCACAACGCCGAGCGCCACCACCGCGAGCGGCAGGAGATCGGCCCGGGCGGGTCGCTTCTGGCGCAGCAGCAGGAGCAGGGCCGCGCCCAGCAAGGCGGCGATCACGGCGCGCGCCGAAGTGAGGAACACGGGCGAAAATCCACCCACCGCCACCCGGGTCGCCGGAAGCGAGCCGCTGAAGATGATGACACCGAGGAGGCCGCTGCCCCAGCCGTCCGTCGCACGCTGCATGATGATGGTCCTCGCCTCTGCCGCCGCGATAGCCCGCGCGGCCTTGCGGCGACAGCCACACACCCATACGGTGACGCCGAACAGTATGGATGGCGGAGGCCATACACTTGGCCATCGGTGACCTGGAGAGCGAAACCGCAAGCGCCACCGACCTGCCGGATGGGCAAGCGCAGCAGGGCGATCCGGCGGGTGGGCGCGCGACCCGCACGGTCTCGGTTATGGCCGAGATCCGCCGGCGCATGGCGAGCCGCGCCCTCGCGCCGGGCGAAAAGCTGCCGTCGATCCGCAAGTTCGCCCGCGACATGCAGGTCTCCCCGTCCACGGTGGTCGAGGCGTACGATCGCCTCACGGCGGAAGGGCTGATCCGCTCGCGTCCCGGCTCCGGCTTCTACGTCGCCGGCGCCATGCCGGCCGGTGCGCTGCGGGACGTGGCGCCGCGGCTCGACCGCGCCATGGATCCCTTGTGGGTCTCCCGACAATCGCTGGACGCGGCGCCCGAAATCCTGCGGCCCGGCTGCGGCTGGCTGCCGGCGGACTGGATGCCGGAAGCGGCGATCCGGCGGGCGATCCGCGCGCTCGCCCGCGCCGACAGCACGGTGTTGACCGATTACGGGCCCACCCGCGGATCGCTCGCCCTGCGCCGGCTGCTCGCGCGCCAGTTCGCGGCCGAGGGGATCGAGGCGGGGGCGGACCAGATCCTGCTCGCGCCGTCCGGCTCGCGGGCCATGGACCTGCTCTGCCGGTTCCTGCTGAAGCCCGGCGACACGGTGCTGGTGGACGATCCCTGCTATTTCAATTTCCAGGCGGTGCTGCGCGCCCATGGTGCGCGCATCGTGAGCGCGCCCTATACGCCGAGCGGGCCGGATGTGGCGCGGTTCGCCGAGGCGCTCGCAATCCACCGGCCGCGCCTCTATCTCACCAATGCGGCGCTCCACAATCCCACCGGCGCGACCCTCTCGCCGAAGACCGCCCATCGCATCCTCACCCTCGCGGCGGCCCACGACCTGACCATCGTCGAGGACGAGATCCTCGCCGATTTCGAGCCCGAGCCGTCGCCGCGCCTCGCCGCCCTCGACGGGCTTGCGCGCGTGATCCGCATCGGCAGCTTTTCAAAGACGCTCTCGGCCTCCATCCGCTGCGGCTATATCGTCGCCCGGCCGGACTGGATCGAGGGCCTCATTGACCTCCAGGTGGCGACGAATTTCGGCGGGCCGAGCCCGGTCGCGTCAGAGCTGGTGTTCGCGACCCTGAGCGACGGCAGCTATCGCAAGCATCTCGCCGGGCTGCGCGGCCGGCTGGCGAAGCGCCGCCGGGAGGTGATCGGCCAGCTCGAAGCGCTCGGCATCCGCCCCTGGACGCTGCCGCGCGGCGGCTTCTTTCTGTGGTGCCGCCTGCCGGAGGGGCGGGACGCGGCGCAGGTCGCGCGGGCGGCTCTGCGCGAAGGGGTGGTGCTCGCTCCCGGCAATGTCTTCAGCGTCGCCCAATCGGCCGGCGACCTGATGCGCTTCAATGTCGCCCAGATGAATAGCGAGGTGCTGCGGGTGATCGGGCCGGCGCTCCGCTGAGCGCCGCGCGCTTCGGCCCGCTCAGGCCGCGCGCACGGTGGTGAGGAAGCTGCGCACCTGGCCGCGCAGCAGCTCGGCCTGCTGCGACAGGCCGGTGGCGGAGGACAGGACCTGCACGGCGGCGCTGGCGGAGGCCTGGGCGGCGCGCTCCACGCCGACGATGTTGACGGTCACCTCATTGGTGCCGGCGGCCGCCTGCTGGATGCTGCGGGCGACCTCGCCGGTGGTGGCATTCTGCTCGTCCATGGCGGCGGCGATGGCCAGCGAGCCGGCGTTCAGCTCGGTGATGGTGTGGCTGAAGCCGGTGATCGCGCCGAGCACGTCGCCGGTGGAATCCTGGATGCCCGAGATGCGCTCGGAGATATTGGCAGTGGCCTTGGCGGTCTGCCCGGCCAGCTGCTTCACCTCCTGCGCGACCACCGCGAATCCGCGCCCCGCCTCGCCGGCGCGGGCGGATTCGATGGTGGCGTTCAGCGCCAGCAGATTGGTCTGGCCGGCGATGGTGTCGATGACGCTGACGATGCTGCCGATCTGGTCGGCGCAGGCGCGCAGCTCGCCCATCTGGCCGTTGGTGCTGTCCACTTCCGCCACCGCGCGCTCGGTCATCTGGGTGGAGTGGCGCAGGCGCTCGCCGATGGCCCGGGCGGAGGCGGAGAGTTCCTCCACCGCCGAGGCGACCGATTGCACATTGGTGGTGGCAAGGCCCGCGGCGGAGGAGACGGCGGCGGCCTGCGCCGTGGTTTCCTCGGCGGTGCAGCTCAAGGTTTCCGCCGCCTGCTGCAACTCGGTCGCGGCCGAGGCGACCGTGTCCACCACGGCGCCGATGGCGCTTTCGAACTGATCGGCAAGGGCGCGCATCTCCGCCTTGCGCCGCGCGTCGGCGGCCATCTCTTCGGCGCGCCGCCGGTCGCGTTGGTGCTGGGCCTCGGCGAGGCTGTCGCGGAACACGGTCAGGGCGCGGGACTGGTCGCCCACCTCGTCGCCGCGGCCGGCATAGGGGATGGCGACGGTGAGATCGCCGCCGGAAAGCGCCTCCATGGCCTCGCTCATGCGCTTGATGGGCGCGGCGATGCCGAGCGCCGAATAGGCGGCCGCCGCGATCGAGGCGCCGATGGCGATGATCGAGAAGATCAGGATCTGCGTCATCCCGCGGTCCAGCGCCCCGGTCGAGTCGCGCTCGGCCTCCTCGGCCTGGAGGCGGCTTTCCTGGGTCACGTGCTTCAGCAGCGCCGTCGCCACGTTGAAGGCGGGCTTGCTGCGCTGGAGGACGATGTCCTCGCGCGCCTGGATTTCCGCAAGGCCGGTGCGGATCGAGGCCACATAGGCCTCGAACGCCTGGCGGGCGAGGACGAGGGTGTCGCCGGCGCGGTCGTCGTCGCCGACGGCGTCCCTGATCTCCTCCAGCGTCCGCAGGCCGGACTCCTCCATGGCCTTGATCATGGTCAGCTGCTTGGCGTCCTGCTCGATCATGTAGATGGAGGAGGCGAGGTTGATCTGGTCCAGCAGCGTGTCGAGGGTCTGGGCGCGCTGCTCGGCGGCGGCTTTGCCGGCATTGCCGAGGTCCAGCGCCAGCATCGAGAAGGCCGAGCGGGCGCGCAGGCGGATCGCCGGTCGGGCATCCACCGCGTCGAGCTGGGCCGTCTCGGAGCGGGCGATATCCGTCGTCGCCTTGCCGATCTCGTCGAACCGCCGCTTCAGCTTGCGGAATTCCTCGCGGTCGTCCTCATGGGTTTCCACCACCAGCAGCCGGTCGAGGCTGGCCTGGGCCGCGCGGATATCGGCGAGCGCCTGCTTCAGCAAGGTGTCGTTGTCGATATTGGTGAAAGACAGCATCAGTTCGGTGGCATTGGCGCGGATCGCGCTGAGCAGGGCGCCGACTTTCTCCGCCTCCTGGAGGATCTCCGCCTGGGTTTGGACGTCCGCCGCCGCGGCCTCGATCCGCGACAGGGCGATCTGGCGGCTGACGATGACGCCTCCCGAAAGCAGGACCAGCAGTGTGGAGGTGATCCCGAGCTTCAGGCCGATACCCATGCGAATGGCCATTGTGTCCGTCCAAGATTGATAAGCGAGCTATCAATCCGGCCGAACGCTTGCCTGGGGCTGTCGAGCCCCGCCCGCAGCTAGGTTCCGCAGCCGTGCGTGTCGATGAAGTTCAGGACGCCGACCATGGGTTGGGGAGAGATGCTGACCAGACCGTCAAACGGCCCGCTCATTTCCGAAATCAGGAACAGCGCGCCGGCGATGGACGCCGCGCACAGAAGCAGCGAGCCGATCACCACCATATTGGGCGGGGAATACAGGCCGAAGCTGATGAAGATCAGCGCCAGCCAGGCCACCAGCACCACCACGAAGGCGGTGGGAATGGCAGCGGTGGAATCCTGGCTGATGGTCCAGCGGCTGGTCAGCACGGTGCGCAGGCCATTCTGCACATTCGTGCGCACGGCCGCATCGTCGGCGGTTGTGGGCGTCCAGCCGTGAACCACGCCGTCGAGCTGAAGCAGAATCTGCCCCGAGTTTGCGGGATTGCGCTGCTCGGGCAGGTCGGTGGCGCCGGTCCAAGTCTCATGGAGGACACTGCGGATATAATCCGCCAGAAGAACCTGGGCCGGGCAGCTCTGCGGCTCGAAATGCCGCATGTCCGTGTCGAGCGAGAGCAGGTTCAGGGCGTAGCTGTTCACGTCCTTGCTGGCGTTGCTGAAATTGCCGCTGACCGAGGCGGTCATCAGACCCAGGACCAGGGACGCCATGGCGGCGATCATGCCGACGCCCAGCTTCACGGCGTCCTGGCTATCCTTGCTGAGATGATGCGGCGGGAGCGAGGGCGCGATCCGTATTGCGGTCACCGCGCCGCCAAACAGAGCGATGAAAACGATAAAGCCCAGGGTTAGAGCGTCCATTTCCGATCCATAGGTGCGATGCCTGGGAAGTAAGCTCCTGCTAGAACACCGACATGATCTTGGCAATAGCGGATCGGACTACCGTCAGGGAAGGACGCGCCCGGGCGCGGTTCACGGCATTTCGAAATCGCGGTTTACGGCGCCCGGCAACTGTACTGATATTGCCCGGCACGCCTCGGTGAATCTTGCCGGCATGCGCGCACGGCCGGTTCCAACGGCCGGCGGAGGAGGGGAGGCGCCCATGACGCAGCGGATCATATTTCTCAATCTCGCGGACATGGAGCCGACCGGGCTGGTGCAGAAGAGCGCGCAGAATCTTGCGCAGAAATTCGTGCCGCGCACCTGCATGCAGCGCTTCACCCAGCTGATCTTCGGCGACGTGGTGGTGGACGTGGTCAATCTGTTCGAGCTGCTGGAGCACCGGCGCGCCGCCGCGAACCCGTCGCTCTCCCTGGACGCGCGCCAGGAGCACCGCATCGCCTACGACACCCAGATGGCGCAGATCCGCGAGGCGTGCCGCACCGCCCGGAAGATCCTGCTGGGCGCCCACGGCAGCCACAACGACACCGAGACCCTCAGGAAGGGGCTGGGCTGGGAACTGGGCACCGGCCATGCCGGCACATATGACGAACTCGCGCGGATGACGGCGGATTTTCTCCATCCCGACCAGAGCTACAAGCTCGCGCTCATCATCTGCTATGCCGCGCGCGCGGAAGATTACCGCAAGGATCACGACGGCGCGCTGAGCGAAGCCGACATCAAATCCAGCCTCGCCTATAAATTCTACAAGCTCCTGTGCGAGCATACGCAGGCCAATGTGGTGATGACCGCGCGCACCGGCGCGGTCCAGTTCCTGGAGGACGGCTCCTCCTATGTGGAGACCGAGGCGGGCGTGCGGGCGGTGATCGAACTGGAGGATCTCGCGCGCGAGCTGGATGCGCCCGTCGTGCGCCAGAAATACCAGGACATGATGGAGCATTACGGCCAGCAGGGAAAGATCAGGGACTTCTATGCCCTGGAAGAGCATATGTCGCTGCCGCACACCCATGCCACGACCGAGCACGAGAAGGTGCTGAAGGATCGCTGGCGGATCGACAATGCCAGCCGGCGCAAGGAGGATATTCTGCCCTCCCGCAAGTACGGCAAGTTCATCTACCGGCGCGAGCGCGACGGGAACGTCTCCGTCTTTCGCAAATATGCCGATCTGGAGCAGCTGTACCGCGGCCCGTTCTAGATCGTTTCCCTGTTTCTATGAAACGGGGAACCGATCTGGGTTTTTGCTTTTACGCGTTTTTTTCACGCGAACCGGTATCCGCGGGGCCGGGCGCGCTCACTTCGGCAAGGCGGCGCGCAGGGCGCCGGCCAGGGCCTCCATATGGGCGCGGCCGGTGCCGCAGCAGCCGCCGAGGATGCGCAGGCGATAGTCGCGCCGCACCTCCATCATGGCTTCGGCGAAAGCCTCGGGCTGGCCTTCCTCCAGGCGGTCGAGATCGTTCAGCGCCTCGGGCGGCAAGGTGGAGGCATTGGCTTTCAGACCCGCCAGGCGGCCCCTATGCGCGCCAAGGGCGGGGGCGGCGCGTTCGGCGGCGGCGAAGCGCGTGGGATGGGTGCAGCCCACCATGTAGTGCAGCGGCGCCGGCGCGAGCGTGGCATCGAGGCGGTCGATGAACGCGGCATAGGGCGTGCCGTCGCGCAGCGTGCCATCGGTATTCACCACCGGCGCCAGCACATAGGGCAGGCCGGTTGCGGCCATGGCGCGCGCGACCCCTTCCAGCTCCGCCGCGCCGGCGAAGGTGGGGGCATAGAGCAAGTCCACGCCGAGGCCGGCGAGAATCTCCGCCTGTTCGCCGTGATACGCGGCGGCGGTCGCCACGTCGGGAGCCTGGGCGGCGTCATAGCCGTCGCCGCGCGGGCCGATGACGCCGGCGATCATCGCGCTGTCCTCAAGGCCCCTTTCGGCGCGCAGCTGCTTCAGGAGCCGCACCGCTTCCGCGTTCACCCGCGCCACATCGCCCGGCGCCGCGAAGCCGAGGCGGGCGAGGCAATCGCGATGGGCGCGCCAGGTGGGCGTGCCGATCTGGATCGGCAGGCCGTGGCGCGCGGCGATGTCGAGATATTCGCCATAGATGCGGGCGAGCACATGCCGCTCGCCGTCCCGGAACAGGGGCAGGAAGGCGGCGAATTCCGGCAGGTCGAGACGGTCCTCGAAGATCAGCCGGGTTTCGAGGCCGCCATCGGCGAGAATGGCGGGGGCGGTGCGCAACAGGGTTTCGAAGCGCGCCGTCATTCCTCCCGCCCCTCGGGTTCCGCGCCGCTATTCGGCGGCGTCGGCGGGGAGGGCGCCGGCGAGCTTCGCCTCGGCGTCTTCCTGGGTCTTCAGAACGTCGGGATGCGGCATGGAGATGATGTTGTAGCCGCTGTCCACGAAATGGGTCTCGCCCGTGACGCCGCTGGAGAGTTCCGACAGGAGATAGAGCGCGGAATTGCCCACTTCCTCGATGCTCACCGTGCGGCGCAGCGGGGCGTGGCGCTTCTGGTAATTGAACATCAGCCGCGCGTCGGCGATGCCGGCGCCCGCCAGCGTGCGCACCGGGCCGGCGGACAGCGCATTGACGCGGATGCCGGCCGGGCCGAAATCGGCCGCCAGATAGCGCACGCTCGCTTCAAGCGCCGCCTTGGCGACGCCCATCACGTTGTAATTGGGCATGACGCGGGTGGAGCCGCCGAAGGTCAGCGTCAGCAGCGCGCCGCCGTTCGGCATCAGGTCCGCCGCCCGCTTGGCGATCTCGGTGAAGGAGAAGCAGGAAATGATCATGGTGCGGGAGAAATTCTCCCGGCTGCTGTCCGCATAGCGGCCCTTCAGCTCCGACTTGTCGGAGAAGGCGACCGCATGGACCACGAAATCCAGCGTGCCCCATTCGTCCCTGAGCCGGGAAAACAGCGCGTCCAGGCTGGCCAGATCCTCCACGTCGCAAGGTGCGATGATGGAGGAGCCAAGGCTTTCCGCCAGCGGGCGCACCCGCTTGGCCATGGCCTCGCCCTGGTGGGTGAAGGCCAGTTCGGCGCCCTGACCGGCCAAGGCCTTGGCGATGCCCCATGCGATGGAATGGTCGTTGGCCACCCCCATCACGAGGCCGCGCTTGCCTTTCATCAGGTCCTGCATTGCCGGCTACCCCAGGTGCGACCCTGTCGGGTCGGAAACGTTCGAAACGGCGATTATCAGACCTTGCCGCCAGAAACCATCGCCAAGTCGCTCGCGCAGGCCCGAACGCGATCACCTGGCATTTCAGAACCTGACGGTCTGCGCCTGCCGGTCCCGGCAGCGGCCGTGCGGCCGGTGCCGGGGGAGGGCTCAGGCGTCGAGATGCTTCAGCACGAGGCTGGCATTGGCGCCGCCGAAGCCGAAGCCGTTGGATAGCACGTGGCCGAGCTTCGCATTGTCCACCCGCTCGCGCACGATCGGCATGTCGGCGAACGCCGGGTCGATCTCGTCGATATGCGCGCTCTTGGTGATGAAGCCGTTCTGCATCATCAGGATGGAATAGATCGCCTCATGCACGCCGGTCGCGCCCTGGGAATGGCCGGTCAGCGACTTGGTGGCGGAGATCGGCGGGCATTTGTCGCCGAACACCGCGCGGATCGCCTCGATTTCCTTCAGGTCGCCGATCGGCGTGGAGGTGGCGTGCGGATTGATATAGTCGATCGGCGCCTTGATGCCGGCGAGCGCCAGCTTCATGGCGCGCGTGGCGCCCTCGCCCGAGGGGGCGACCATGTCGGAGCCGTCGGAGGTGGCGCCATAGCCGGCGATTTCCGCATAGATGCGGGCGCCGCGCGCCTTGGCATGCTCCAGCTCTTCCAGCACCAGCACGCCGGCGCCGCCGGAGATGACGAAGCCGTCGCGGTCCTTGTCATAGGCGCGCGAGGCGACCGCCGGGCGGTCGTTGAAATTGGAGGACATGGCGCCCATGCCGTCGAACAGCACCGAGAGGGTCCAGTCGAGATCCTCGCAGCCGCCGGCGAAGATCATGTCCTGCTTGCCGAACTGGATCAGCTCGTAGGCATTGCCGATGCAGATGTTGGTGGTCGCGCAGGCGGCCGAGATGGAATAGCTCAGGCCCTTGATCTTGAACCAGGTGGAGAGCGTCGCCGAGGCGGTGGAGGACATGGCCTTGGGCACCGCGAACGGGCCGACGCGCTTGGGGCCCTTGGTGCGGGCGATGTCGGCGGCTTCCACGATGGTCTTGGTGGAGGACCCGCCCGAGCCCATGATGAGGCCGGTGCGCTCGCTGGAAATTTCGTCCTGCTCCAGGCCGGCGTCGCGGATCGCCTGTTCCATGGCGACGTGATTCCACGCGGTGCCGCCGCCGTGGAAGCGCATGGCGCGCCGGTCCACGACCTCGTCGGCCTTCAGCGTCGGCGCGCCCTGCACCTGCGAGCGGAAGCCCAGCTTGGCATAGTCTTCCGCGAACGTGACGCCGCTGCGGGCTTCGTGCAGGCTGGCCAGGACTTCCTGGGTGGAATTACCGATGGACGATACAATGCCCATTCCGGTCACGACGACGCGACGCATGTCCCCTCCCTAAATCGGAGCCGGCACCTTGGCCGGCAATCGTGGCGGAGCGGTGTCAGCCGCCCACCGGCGCCGGGGCGTCCGCCTGGAACAAACCGACCTTCAGATCCTTGGCGCGGTAGATCACCGTGCCGTCCGCCTCCAGCCAGCCGTCGGCGATGCCGAGCACCAGCTTGGAGCGCATGACGCGCTTGAACTCAATGCCGTAGACCACCTTGGACACGCTCGGCAGCACCTGGCCGGAGAACTTCAGTTCGCCGAGGCCGAGCGCGCGCCCGCGCCCGGTGGAGCCGAGCCAGCCGAGATAGAAGCCCACCAGCTGCCACATGGCATCGAGGCCGAGGCAGCCCGGCATCACCGGATCGCCCTTGAAGTGGCAGTCGAAGAACCACAGGTCCGGCCGCACGGCGAGTTCCGCGCGCATGAAGCCCTTGCCGAATTCGCCGCCGGTCTCGGAAATCTCCGCGATGCGATTGAACATGAGCATGGGAGGCAGCGGCAATTGGGCGTTGCCGGGACCGAACAGTTCGCCGCGTCCGCATGCGAGGAGGTCTTCATACTCGAAGCTGGTCTGCCGCTCGGCCATTCTAACGGGTATCGCCATGCTGCCCACGAAGGGGTGAGTTTCGTTAGACCTCAAGGTCCGGCAAGGCCAGGCTCGAGGTTGCGCGCGTTGCGAGCGCGGCACTCCCTATCATAGGCGGGGGCGCGCTCAAAGTCATGAAAGCGTCACGCCGCCACTTGGGGCAGGCGCCGCCCCGCGCGCAGCCGTCGCGCGGAGCAGGCGTGCCCCGGGCGGGGCGATCCGCCGCCGCGCCGCGGGCAGAACCTTCCCGCGCGCCGCCTCAGCGCCCGCCCAGGGGCGAAAACCGGCGCAGCAGCGGCCATCGCTCGGAGAGGGCCGGCACCAGCCCCAGCACCAAGGTCAGCCCGGCGCCGAGCGCGAGCACCGGCCCTCCGAGCAGAAACAGCGCCAGCGGGCCGCCCCAGCCGTTGGCCCCGCCGCCGGCCCAGGCGTTCGCCGCACCGACCGCAACCAGCAGGAACAGGGCCACCAGGGCGAGCCGGCCGAAGGGGTAGGCGATTCGCGCGTAATGGTAAGAAATCGCCAGGGTCAGGGCGAAGCGCAGCACCTGCGCGGCCAATGTCGCGCCGATGGCGCCGGCCACCCCATGGCGGGGGATCAACAGGACATAGAGCGCGATCACGACCCCCGCCGCCACCAGATTGATGGCGAGCGGCGCGAAGCCGTCCTTGCGCAGGAAACAGCCGACCCCCACCAGGGAGGTGGATTCCTGCACCACATAGATCAGCGCCAGCCACGGCACATAGAGCGCGGCGGCATGGAAGGCGGGCGGCGTCATGAGGGTGATCACCAGCGGCCCGGCGAGCGCCACCCCCGCCGCCGCGAGAAGCGTGATGATGATGCCCAGGCCCACCATGCGCGCGCTGCGGTCCGCGCCGTGGGGTTCCTCCAGCACGATGAAGCGCTTGGGCATCCACCACATGTGGAACGGCTGGAGCAGCACGGCGGTGAGCACGCCGATGCGCACCGCGACGCCGTAGAGGCCGAGTTCGGCCGGGTCCACCGCGTCCGCCAGGATCCAGCGGTCGAAGGTGCCGAGCGCGAACGCGGCGATGCCCGAGAGCAGCAGCGGCACCACATAGAGCGCCAGCCCCGGCCAATTGATGCCGCGCAGGCGGATGCCGGTGTCCTTCACCACCAACCACACCATCGCCAGGGTCTGCGCCGCGGCCGAGGCGGCGGTGGCGATCAGGATGCCGATGACGCCGAAGCCGGCGAACAGCAGGCTGATGGACAGCAGCGCGAACAGCACCGTGCGTCCGAGGCTGAGGGCGAGGAAGGTGCCGGCCTGCCCGCGGATCCGCAGCCAGGTGAGGCCCACGGCCAGCAGTCCCTCGGTGCACAGGGCGATCAGCAGCATGCGCACTTCCCAGGCCGTGGGCGGCCCCGGCAGGACCGTGGCGAGCGGCACCGCGAATGCCAGGCCGGCGGCGCCGAACACGAGCGCGGTGACCAGCGCCACGCCGAACATTTCCGCGCACACCCGCCGCCGCTCGTCCCAGCCCGCCGCCGCGCCGACGAACCGGCTCAGCGCGGTGGGCAGGGCGAGGGCGAACAATTGCGAGCCCACGTCGGCAAAGGCGAGCAGCACTTCCAGATGGCCGTAATCGTCGGCGGAGAGAAAGCGTGTGTTGACCGGCAGCAGGATGAGGCCGATCGCCCGCACCATAATGATGCCGGTGGCGTAATACAGGCTCTCGCGCACCCCGCCCGGCAATCTCTGGAGGCTGAAGCGGGTCCAGAAGGTCATTGCGCCTCTATCCGCCCCGCGATCATTCCGGCGAAGCGGGCGGAAGATTCCCTTATTCCCGATCCCGCGCAAGCCATTTCGCCGGTGCGTGCCGGCCGGCGCCGCGCCGTCCCGCCCCCCATCCCGCCCTCGTCCCGCACCCCGTGCCGCGCCCGGCCGGGGTGCGGCGCGTGCGCCGCTATGGACCGGGCGGGGGCCATGCTAGAGCAGGCGGGAAGCTCGGGGGGACCATGCGGCCGATCTGTTCCATCGTCATGCCGACGCGCAATTGCCTCGCCTATCTGCCGAAGGCTTTTGAGAGCATTCGTCTCCAGCAGGTCGAGGGGCTGGAAGTCCTGGTCGTCGACGACGGCTCGACGGACGGCACCGACGCCTTCCTGGCGCAGGAGGCGGGCCGCTGGCCGGGGCTGCGAGTGCTCTCGACGGACGGCATCGGCCCGGCGCGGGCGCGCAACCACGCCATCGCAGTCGCCGAGGGCGAGCTGATCGCCTTTCTCGATGCCGACGACGTATGGCTGGACGACAAGCTGGCGCGCCAGCTCGCCTTCCATGCGGCCAATCCCGACGTGGCGCTGACCGGCACCGATTATCGCTTCGTGAACGAGGCGGGGCAGGCCTTCGGCACCTTCTTCGACCTTGTGAAGCCGGACGAGTTCTTCTTCGGGGCGCCCGCGTTCCAGCGCCTCGCCGACCCCTGCGCGGCGCTGCTCGGCTGCAATCTCATCGGCACCTCCACCGCCGTGGCCCGCACGGCGGCCCTGCGGGACGTGGAGGGTTTTCCCACCGACGTGCCCTCCGCCTCGGACTGGGCCCTGTGGCTCAAGATCGCCGACCGGCACCCGGTCGCCGTCTCCGGCGCGACCCTGGTGGATTATCTCGACCGGCCCGGCAGCGTGTCCAAGAATGTGGCCGCGCGCATCGCGGCGCTGCATGCGATCGTCGATGCCTATGCGGATCGCGCCAGCCCGGCGATGGTGAGATCGATCCGCCGGGCCCGCACCCAGATCACCCTGGTGGAGGCGGAAGCCGACCTTGCGGCCGGCCGGGCCTGGGCCTCGCTCGTCGGCCGACTCAGGGCATTCGCGGACGAGCCCTCGCCGGAAATCGTACGCGGCATCGCGGCAAGCCTGCTGGCCGGCATCGGCGCGCGGTCCGTCTGACCGGTTTTTGCGCGCGCCCCTGCCTGTTTGGCGGGCGCGGCGGCTGCAAAGAAGGCCGATCGGCGGGAAAGCGCCCGGGGGATGCGCGCGGGGCTTGCATCGCGGCGCGGCGGCGGCAAATCTCTGGGCGCAGAAATGAGATCATCATGTCCGACAGCGCATTGATCGTCCGCCGCAGCCTTCACGGCGCCCTGGTGCCCCTGGTGCGGGACCTGATCCTCGGCGGCGAGCTCCAGCCCGGCGACAAGATCAGCGAGCAGGCGCTGTGCGCGCGGTTCGGAGTGTCGCGCACGCCGCTGCGCGAGGCGCTCAAGGTCCTCGCCGCCGAGGGGCTGCTGACGCTCACGCCCAATCGCGGCGCCATGGTCGCGCGCCTGTCCGACGGCGAGATCGACGCCCTGTTCCCGATCATGGGGGCGCTGGAGGCGCTGGCGGGCGAACTCGCCTGCGCGCGCATCACCGATGCGAAGGTGGCCGAGCTGAAGGCCATGCACGAGGCCATGGTGGAGCATTATCGCGCCGGCCAGTCCGCGCCGTATCTCAAGCTCAACCGGGCGTTCCACGAGGCGCTGTTCGAGGTCGCCGGCAATGCGCCGCTGACCCAGCTTTATAATTCCATGATGGTGCGCATCCACGCGATCCGCTTCGTGGCGCGCAAGTCGCCCGCCCGCTGGCTGGAGGCGGTGGAGGACCATGAGCGCATGATGGAGGCGCTGATCGCCCGCGACGGGGCGGCGCTGGGCGCGATCCTGCGCGAGCATCTGCGCCACAAGGCGGAGATGGTGCACGAATCCCTCGCCGCCCTCCCCGCATCGGAGGAACGGGGCGAGGAAACCGCCAAGCGTCAGCGCACGTCCACGCCGACCGCCTCGGCCACGGAGGAAAAGCCGTCGGCCCGCAAATGGGCCGCCAGTTCGTCGCGCACCCGCACCACCAAGCCCGGCCCCTTGAACACCAACGCCGAATAGAGCTGCACCAGGCTCGCCCCGGCGCGGATCTTGGCATAGGCGTCCGCGCCGGAGGCGATGCCGCCGCAGCCGATCAGGGGAATGCGGCCCTGCGTGAGGCGGGCCAGGGCCGCCAGCCGCTCGGTGGAGAGCGCCATCAGCGGCGCGCCGGAGAGGCCGCCGGTCTCCCCCTTGTGGGCGCTGCGCAGGCTCGCCGGGCGCGACAGGGTGGTGTTGCCGAGGATGATGCCGTCGGCGCCGGTCTCCAGCACCACTTCGACGATGTCGGCGAGCGCCGCGTCGTCGAGGTCCGGGGCTATCTTCACCAGCAGCGGCGGCCGGCCGGCGGGATCGGGAATGCTCTCGTTGCGGGCGCCGATGGCATGGCCGATCAGCCGGCCCATCTCGGCGCGCGCCTGCAGGTCGCGCAGGCCCGGCGTGTTGGGGGAGGAGAGGTTGCAGACCAGATAATCGGCGAGGCGGCAGGTGGCCGAGATGCCGGCGGCGTAATCCTCGCTGGCGTCCTCGGTATCCTTGTTCTTCCCCACGTTGGCGCCGACGATGCCGCCGGACCCCAGCCGCTTGCCGAGCCGGTAGATGAACGGCGCGAGGCCCTCGGAATTGAACCCGAAGCGGTTGATGACGCCGCAATCCTCGTCCAGGCGGAACAGGCGCGGCTTGGGATTGCCGCTCTGCGGACGCGGCGTCACCGAACCCGCCTCCACGAAGCCGAACCCCATGCGCAGCAGCGGGTCGATGACTTCGGCATGCTTGTCGAACCCGGCGGCGAGGCCCACCGGATTGGGGAAATCAAGGTTCCAGACCCGCGTCGCGAGAATGGGATCGCAATCGGTCCGCGCCTTGGGCCCGAAACCCGCGCGCAGGGCGCGGATCGCGAGCGTGTGGGCGGTCTCGGGCGAGATGCGGCTCAGCGCGGGACGCAGGAGAGGGTAGAAATCCATCGCGCTGCGGCTATTCGGCCATCTGCGCGACGCCGCCATGGGCTTTCGACCAGGAATGGGGATCGTTCAGGAAGGATTCGATCTCGGCCACCTGGGCGGCGGGGAACAGGTCCTGCCGCTTCACCTCGGCGAGGATATCCCACCAGGTCAGCAGGCGATGCAGCGACAGGCCGGATTCGTTGAACACCCCCGCCGCCTCGGCGAAGATGTCGTAATAGAAGAACACGAAGCAATGCTCGCACTCCGCGCCGGCGGTGCGCAGGGCGTTGACGAAATTCACCTTGCTGCGCCCGTCGGTGGTGAGATCCTCCACCAGCAGCACGCGCTCGCCGGCCGAGAGATGTCCCTCGATCTGGGCATTGCGGCCGAAGCCCTTGGGCTTCTTGCGGATATACTGCATGGGCAGCATCATGCGGTCGGAAATCCAGGCCGCGAACGGGATGCCCGCCGTCTCGCCGCCGGCGACGCTGTCGAATTTCTCGAAGCCGATCTCGCGATAGATGGTGGAGACCGCGAAATCCACCAGCGCCTGGCGCACGCGCGGAAACGAGATCAGCCGGCGGCAGTCGATATAGACCGGGCTCGCCCAGCCCGAGGTGAAAATGAAGGGCTCGCCGGACGAGAAGCGCACCGCCTCCACTTCCAGGAACATGCGCGCCGAAAGCGCGGCAATGGTGGCCTTATCCGGGAAAGCTGTCACATTGGCCATGATCGGCGGCGCCCTTCGTTCGTTCGTGTGCGGAAAACGCATATATCAGAGCCGGCGTCCATGGGCACCCGGCGGCGCAGCCGAAGATGCGCGCGGGGCGCAGGGCTGGGTCCAATCGCCACAAGCCGTCCCTTGCCCGGGGGGACCCTTCGCCCGGGCCGGCTGAAAATCCCGCCGATCCTGGACCGGTGGATGGCCCGCCCGGTGGCCGGGTGAGACTTTCTCAAATTAGCGCTGGCGGTTCAGTCTGGATCCCCGGCGCAAGGCCGGGCATGACGCTGGACGACCGCCGCGGGAGCCGGGCGGCGGGTCCGGGGCGCAAGGAGGGGCGGCGTGGCGCGGGGGGAGATCTGGCAATTGGTGGATTCGCGCGGCATCGGCGGGATCGAGCGCCATGTGGCGATCCTCACGCAGGCGCTGAACGCCGCCGGGCGGCCGGCGCGCGCCGTGCTGCTGGCCGACCACGGCGATCATGATTTCCTGCGTCAGCTGCGCGCCGCCGCCGTGCCGTTCACCGTGCTGCCGGGCGGTTTTCGGGCGCTGCGCGCGGCGCTGGCGGAGGCGCGGCCCGCCTTGCTGCACACCCATGGCTACAAGGCGGGCATTCTCGGGCGTTTCGCCGCGCGCCTGGCGGGGATTCCCTGCCTGTCCACCTTCCACGCGGGCGAAACGGGGCGGTTTCCGGTCTCGCTCTATCAGGCGATCGATGCCGCCACCGCGCGCCTCGGCCCGCGCATCGCGGTGAGCGAACCGATCGCGCAGGCCTTGCCGCAGCCGGTGTCGGTGATCGGCAATTTCGTGCCGGTGCCGGACCAAGCGCCCCCGCCGCCGTCCTCCCGCACGGTCGCTTTCGTCGGCCGGCTGAGCGTGGAAAAGGGGCCGGACCTGTTCTGTGCCCTCGCGGAACGATTTGCCGGTGCCCTGTCGTTCGAGATGTTCGGCGACGGCCCCCTGCGCCCCGCCTTGGAGGCGGCCCACGGCGGGCGGGTGCGGTTCCACGGCATGGTGAGCGATCCGTCCCGCATCTGGCCGGGCATCGGCCTGCTGCTCATGCCCTCGCGGGCGGAGGGGCTGCCCATGGCGGCCATCGAGGCGATGGCGGCGGGAGTGCCGGTGGCGGCGAGCCGGCTCGGCGCCTTGCCGGAGCTGATCGGCGATGGCGTGAATGGTGGTGGGGCGAGCGGCTATCTGTTCCCCGCCGGGGATCTCGATGCCGCCGCGGCCGCACTGGAGGCGTGGGCGCGAGCGGACGATGCGGCGCGCGCCGCGCTCTCGCTGCGCGCCTGGGAGCGGGTGCACGCCGCCTACGGGCCGCGGGCGCGGCTGCCTCAAATTCTCGCGCTTTATGATGCCGCCCTCGCGGGGCGGGATGGGCGCGTGTAGACTCGATTCACGCCCCCGCTGCGCCGCGAGCCCCTGTGTGACCGAACGCCTTTTCGATCCTCCCGCCGATCCGCGCCCGCGCCCGTGGCGCGAGATCGCCATCGCGGTGGGCGCGGTGCTGGCGGTGTTCGCGGCCTGGCTCAGCGTGACCGAGCCGCTGGTGCCGATCGCCCTGGCGTTCGGGCTGATCTTCCTGATCTTCGCGTTCCGCTGGCCGTTCGTGCCGTGCATCCTGTTCATCATCTTCTCGTTCCTGCGCATTCCCGAGGTGTTCCCGGTCCTGCTCAATCTGAAGATCCCGCTGCTGCTGGCCGTGCTCACCATCGTCGTGATCGGCTGGCACCTGTTCTTCCTGCGCACGATGAAGGTGTTCTGGACGCGCGAGCTGAAGATCTTCGCGCTGTTCTTCTTTTTCTGCACGATCTCGGTGGTGTTCGCGAAAAGCAAGGATCTGGCCTTCAGCTTCTGGTCCGACGTGTTCGTGAAGATCGGGCTGATGACCTTCGTGGTGGCCTGGGCGACGCGCAAGCCGGCGGATTTCAGCCTCATCAGCCGGTCGTTCTGCGTGTTCGGTTCGGTGGTGGCCATGGTCGCGATCTATAATTGGATGAACGGCATCGGCCTCGTGGAGGGCACACGCGTCACCATCGGCCGCGACATCCGCTCGCTGCTGGGCGACCCCAACGATCTTGCGCTGGCGCTGCTGTTTCCCTTCTCCTTCGCCGCCGCCTTGCTCATGGGGCGCTGCGGCTGGGGCGACCGGCTGCTCGGCGCCATGGCCTGCGGCACCATCTTCTGGGGCATCATGTGCACCCAGAGTCGCGGCGGGCTGCTGGGGCTCGCGGCGGTGGCGGCGGTGATCGGCAGCCGGTTCGTGAAGAGCAAGCTGGTGCTGATCGGCGGCGGTCTCGCCTTCCTCATCATCCTGTTCGCCGCAGCCGGCATCTCCGGGCGCTCGTCGGGCGGGGCGAGCGAAGGGGCGATCGTGGACGAATCGTCCGAGGGCCGCCTCACCGCCTGGCGCGCCGCCACCAGCATGGCGATCCACAACCCGCTCACCGGCGTCGGCATCGCCAATTTCACGGCGAATTATTTCGAGTATTCCGACACCTGGGACGGCACGCCCCATGCCGTGCACTCCACCTGGTTCGGCATTCTCGGCGAGATCGGCGTGCCCGGCTTCGTCACACTCATGGTGCTGGTCGCCTGTATGTGGCGCATGTGTCTGAACTCCCTGAAGGCCGCGCAGGCACCGGAGGTGGATGTGCGCTTGAAAATGTCGGCGGTGGCGCTGTTGGCCGGCCTTGCCAGCTTCTGCGTCTCCGGCACCTTCCTCACCCAGGGCACCACATGGCCGCTCTATGTCATCCTTGCCCTCAGCGTTGCCCTGGACCGCGCGCTGGCGCCGCCGGAGGTGGAGGGGGAAGCGGATTTTCTCCCCCCGCCGCGCCCGGCGCCCGGGGCCGGATTGTCTTTCGCGCGCAGGCCGGCGCCGCCCGGCCAAGGGGAACGGGGCGGCCATGGCAGCTGATCTGATCGTGTTCGGCGAGGATTGGGGCGGCCATCCCTCCTCGACCCAGCACCTCGTCGGCCATCTGGCGCGCACCCATAAGATCGTATGGGTCAATTCCATCGGCCTGCGGCGCCCGCGCCTGGGAGACGTGCGGCGGGTGGCGCACAAGCTCGCCGCGCTGGCCGGGTCGCCGCCATCCATCGACGCGCCGGCCCAAGATGCGCCCGGCGCCGCGCCGGGGTTCCGCGTGGTGGCGCCGCGCGCCCTTCCCTGGCCCGGCAACCCGGTCGCTGAAGCGGCGAACGCCCGTCTGCTGGGCGGGCAGCTGCGCGCCGTGATGGCGCAGGAAAACATCGTCCGGCCGATCCTGTGGACCTCGCTGCCGAGCGCCCTGCCGGTGGTGGGGACGCTCGGCGAACGGGCGGTGGTCTATTATTGCGGCGATGATTTCGGCGCCCTCTCGGGGGTGGACCACGCGCCGGTGCTGGATATGGAACGCCGGCTGGTCGAGAAGGCGGACCTTGTGATCGCCGCGAGCCCGGTGCTCGCCGCGCGCTTTCCCCGCGAGAAGACGGTGCTGGTGCCCCACGGGGTGGATGCGCGCGTGTTCTCCAGCCCCGCCCCGCCCGCCGCCGACCTTCCGCGGGGCAAGGTGGCGGGCTTCTACGGCAGCATCTCCGACTGGCTGGACGTGCCGATGCTGGCGCGTGCGGCGCAGGCGCTGTTCGACTGGACCTTCGTGTTCATCGGGCCGGTGCGCACCGATGTTTCGGCCCTGGCGCGGCTGGAGAATGTGCGCTTTCTCGGCGCCCGCCCCCATGCGGCGCTGCCGGGCTATGTGCAGCATTGGACGGTTTCGCTCATCCCGTTCCGCGACACGCCGCAGATCCGCGCGTGCAATCCGCTGAAGCTGCGGGAATATCTCGCCAGCGGCACACCGGTGGCGGCCACCCGCTTTCCCGCGCTCGAGCCCTATGCCCATCTGGTCAGCACCATCGCGCCCGACGGCGATCTCGCGGGCGCCATCGAGGCGGCGGCGAACCAGGCCGGCGGCGCCCTGGCGCGGCTGCGGCAACTGGCGGTCGCGCAAGAAGGATGGGACCGGCGCGCGGAGGCGGTCGAGACCGCGCTCGGGCGATTCTGAGCGCGGCGATGCATGTGGGCGCGGCGGAATCATCTATTAAGGCGGATGACACTAGACTGCCTGCCTGTGATCCGCCGATTCGGGGACGGGCGCTTCGGGGGAAGGGGTGATGGGGAGCCGGCGTGGTCCAGAACGCTTCGCCGCCGTCTTTCTGTGGGCCATGCTCGCGGGAGGTCTGGGCGGCTGCGCGGGCCCGCGCGATCCCACCGCGCTCATTCCCGCTCCGGTGCAGAATAGCCTGATGGCCGAAGACAAATTGCGCGAGGCGCGCGCCGCCGCCGCGGCACAGAAGGGCGAGGGGACAGCCGTCAGCGTCACCGACATCCTGGCGCGTGCGCGTGCCGCGCCGGACCAGCCGGCGATCGCCGCGGCAACGGCGACCGGGGCGCCCGCGAATGGCGCCTCCGCGATAGCGACGGCAGCGGCTCCTTCCCCCGCGGCTGCGACGCCGGAGGCCGCCGCCGCCCGCCGGGCCCTCCTGGCCCTGGCGCAACCTTCCGGTAGCCTGCAATCGCCCGGTGGTGTGCAGGCTCCCGCTGGCGCGCAATCGCCCTCTCCGGCGCTCGCCGGCCCGCCCGCGGCGCGGCAGGTCAGCGCGTTCGCCGCCGATACCACAGGCGCCCTGCCGCGTCCGTCCACCCGCGCGCCGCTGATCGACATCGTGTTCGAGCCCGGGCAGGACATGCCCAGCGCGGCCGATGGGGCGGCGCTGGCCAAGGCGCTCAAGGCGGCCCGGCTCGGCCCCGGCCGCCCGGTGACCGTGCTGGCGGGCCCGGGCTCCGGCGCCGATCCGTTCGCCCAGGCGCTGCTGGCGAACAAGCGGGCGCGCGCGGTCAAGGCGCTTCTGCCGCCGGAGATTCCCGCGACCCAGCTCTACGACCCGGACCTTGAGCCCGACACGGTGCGCATCCTCGCGGGAAGCCGCGAATGAGCGCGCTGTTCGAAAGCACGTCGGACACCCTCGCCTATATCGCCCAGGTGGCGTGGCGGCGCAGGTTCCTGGCCTTCATTCCGCTGCTGCTGCTGCCGCCGCTCGCGGTGGTGACCGCCATGGTCGCCCCCAAGCGCTATGAGGCGCGCATGACGATGCTGGTGCAGGAGCCCTCCAAGCTCAACCCGATCCTGAAGGACATCTCCATCAATCCCAACCTGAAGGAGCGCATGTCGGCCCTGGTGGCCCTCGCCCATTCGGAGGTGGTGCTGGGCAAGGTGCTGGAGGATCTCGGCCGGATCGGGCCGACCACCGATCCGCGCGACCGCGACTATATGGTGCGGGCGCTCTCGCTGGCGGTGAACATCCAGCTGGTGGGGAGCGACATCATCGAGATGCGGCTGCGCTCCGGCGATCCGCTCTCGCCGGCGGCGACGCTGACGGCCATCGCCAACCGCTTCGTGGAGCGCCTGGTCTCGCCCGAGCGCACGGCGGTGCAGGACAGCGAGCGCTTCCTCAAGCAGCAGATGGACGAGCGCCGCGCCAGCCTCGACCAGGCCGAGCAGGCGTTCGCCACCTTCCGTTCCGCCAATGCGGACAAGCTGCCGGCGCTCTACAACGCCACCGTCCAGCGGCTCGCCGGGCTGACCCAGCAGCTGGAGGAAAAGCAGATGGCGCTGGCCAGCGCGGATGCCGCGCTCCAGGATTTGCGCAAGCGCCTCGCCAGCACCAATCCGCTGATCGGCCGGATCGAGGAATCCATCGTGCAGGTTTCCGCCGAACTGGCGAGCCTGCGCGCGCGCTACACCGACGAGCATTCCGAGGTTCAGGCGGCCGAGCGCAAGCTCGCGCGGCTGGAGGAGGAGCGCCAGCGCCTGCTCGGGTCGGCCAAGAATATCGAGACCGTGGATCTCGACCGGCTGTGGAACCTCGCCGCCGGAGTGACCCAGGCCGGCGAGAACGGCCAGGCCCTCGGCTCCGCCCCGCTGCTGGTGTCGCAATTGCAGCGCCTCCAGGAGGCGCAGGCCCGGCGGGTGACGCTGGCCAAGGAAGTCGAGCAGATCAAGGAAGTCAGCGCCACCCTGCAACGCGACATCGCCGCGTTCGGGCCCATCGACCGGCAGCAGCAGAAGCTGGAGCGGGACGTGGGCATGGCGCGGGACAATTACGACGCCCTCGCCAAGCGCTATGAGATGGCGCGCGTCACCGGCGCGCTCGGCGTGTTCGAGGCGCCGGAGCGTGTGAAGGTGCTGGAAGATCCCGAGAGCCCGGCCCGCAAGGTCACGCCGGGCTATATCGTCTATGTCCTCGCCGGCGTCGTCGCCGGCATAGCGCTTGGAGCAGGCTTGGCCGGCATGGCGGAATTCCTCGACACCCGCCTGCGCAAGCCGGGCGACTTCGCGCGCATCTTCGGCGTCCCCGTCATCGCGCGCATTCCGCGCATCGAGGCCGCGGGCGAAGGGTTTCCCGCATGAGCGCCCCCCCGGACGGCGCGCCGTCGTCATTCTGTAACGAAAATCGTGATTTAACGCCGCGTCGCTTGGAGTCCTCCGACCCGGCATTGGCGCGCGCCGACGTGTCCGCGCCGCATCCCCAGCCCGGGTGCGAGCGCATCGGCACGCACCGTACCGACACGCATCGTACCGATACGAACCGTACCGATACGCTTCGCACCGCCACGCACCGCAACGGGCCAGCCCCCATTCCGCAACGAGATCAGATGGGTCAGGATCAGATGGGTCGCGATTTCGCCGCCCGCGGGCAGCAGGCCTCGTTCCAGAGCGGGCGCCGGGCGCTCGTGCTCGGCGGCCTGTTCACGCTCGCCGGGTGCAGCGCGCTGAAGCCGCCGAAATCCACCCAGGTCAGCGCGAAGATCACGGCGGACCTGTCGATCAACCCGGCGCCCGATGGCACCGCCACGCCGGTGATCATCCGGCTCTATACGCTGAAGACCGACAATGCCTTTCAGCAGGCGGATTTCTCGTCCCTGTTCAACGCCGACGCCGCCACCCTCGGGCAGGACATGCTGGGCAAGCGCGAATTCCTCATGGCTCCCGGCAAGGTCGAGGGCTACAAGGACGACGTGCCGCTGGACACCGCGTTCCTCGGCGTGGTGGTGGGCTTCCGCAACATCGACTTCGCCGATTGGCGGGCGATCGCGCCGATCCAGGAGAATGCGCTGAATGCGGCGACGGTGAACATCACCGCCCTGTCGGTCGCGATCCCGCTGGTGAAAGTTTATTATCACAACTGGTTCTAGGCTTGCGCGACACAGGTTCGGCCGGGAAATCGCTGCCGTTCTCCCGTGCGGGTGCTAAGGTGCTGCGATCTCGGGCGGGCAGGCAGTCCCGTCGCCGGCGCGATGGCGCCGGAGCGCGGGGTGCGGACGCAACCAGGACCCGACGGAAACAGGGCGTGTCACGGGTCAGCACAAGGGTCGGGACATGGCCGGATATTCCTCCGCAGTCGAGGCCATCGAGCTTTTCCTGACCGGCGAGATCGGCGTTCAGCATCTGGGCGAGCGGCTGGCGAGCTGCGGTGTCGCGCCGGACGAGATCGCCGCCGTCCTGACGCACTTCGTCGCCTCCGGCCGCCTGCCGGATCGCCTCGCGGCGTTGCTGCTGGATCGCGTGCGCGCCGGCGCCATGCCGGAGCGCCGCCGGTCCTCTTCCCCCACCGATCCGCGCCGTGCCTTGCCTGCGGCGGAGACGGGCGCCCCCCCAGCGCGGCCCGAGCCGCTGCATCCGCCGGATCCCGCCGAGTTCCAGCCGGCGCCCCCCGGCGTCTCCGAAGCCGGATGGCACCGGCGCACGCCGCTGCCGCAGCCCCAGGAGGAGCGCACGCTGCGCCCGGTCGTCGATCCGCGCCGCTCCGCGCGCCCGCTGCCGGTGTCGGACGGGCGAACCGGCTGGGGCGAGCGCCCGACGCTGGACCGGCGCGGCCTCGCGCCGGGCGCGGTCCGCGCCTTCGAGCCGCCGGAGCTTGCCCCGCCGCCGGCCACCCCGCCCCCTTCCGGTGCGTCCGACCGGTTCGCCCGCGACCGGACGGGCTTCGCGCCCCCGCCGCCGGTCCCGCCCGCCGCCGCACCCGCTCCGGACCGGGCCGCCGAGAGTGCCGCGGCCCGCAGGCCGCTGCTGCCGCCGACCGCCACGGGCGCGCTGGCGGGGCCGCTTCCCGCGCCCGCCGCCCCTCGTGCTCCCGCACCGCTTCCGCTTCCCACCTTGCCCACGCGGGCCCGCGGCCGCACCCCGCTCGCCGCCGCCCCGGACGGGCCGGACGCGGGCGCCGCGACGCCCCGGGCGCGCATCGACGACAGCATCACCTCGGCCCTGCTGTCCGGCCTCAAGGGGTTGCGCCACAAGGGTGGAGAGACGCACGGCCCCGGGCTCAACGAACGCCATCTGGACGGCTGGCTCTCCGGCTTCCGCAGCATGCGGGTGCGCCGCCAGGCGGACCTGGTGCGCGAGGGCGAGCGGCTGGAGCCCAAGCGCCTGCCCACCGACGCGCCCCGGCTCGCCATCGGCTTCATGCTGAAGGACCGCTTCGTGCTCGACGACGAGCTGGGCCATGGCGGCATGGGCGAAGTGTTCCGCGCGGTGGATCGCCGCCGCCTGGAGGCGGGCGACCCCGACCCCTATGTGGCGCTCAAGGTGCTGTCCGCCCAGTTTCGCCTGCATCCCGACGCGTTGGCGGCGCTGGAGGCGGAGGCCCGCAAGGTGCAATTGCTCTCGCACCCCAACATCTGCCCGATCTTCGATTTCGATCGCGACGGTCCGCATGCCTTCTTCGTGATGGAGCTGCTCCAGGGCGAGACGCTCGACCTCGCGCTGCGCCGCGCGCCGGGGGAGCCGCTGGACGCGGATCTCGCCGGCCCCGTGGTCTCCGGGGTGCTGGCCGCCATGTCCCACGCCCATGCGCTCGGCATCGTGCATGGCGATCTCAAGCCGGGCAATGTGTTCATCACCCGCGACGGCATGGCCAAGGTGCTGGATTTCGGCGTCGCCGTGGCGCTGCGGGGCGGCGGGTTCAATCCCGAGGGGCTGGCGGCCTATACGCCCGCCTTCTCCAGCCCGGAGATGATCGCCGGCGCGCCGCGCGATCCGCGCGACGATGTGTTCTCGCTCGGCTGCCTCATCTATCTCATCTATGCCGGCCAGCACCCCTATGGGCGGCGCCCGGCGGGAGAAGCGGCCCAGCTCGGGCTGGTGCCCGCGCCCATCCCCGGCATGCCGGACCCCGCCCGGTGGGCGCTGGAGTGCGCGCTGTCCTTCACCCGGGACGAGCGGCCCGCCGACGCCCGCGCCCTTGCCGCCGCGCTATTGCCCAGCCTCATCGGCCGTCGCGGGGAGGATTGAGGCGTCCCGCTCCAGCGCCATCGCGAGCTGGCGCACGCCGCGCGAGAAGTCGATCTGCGGATAAAGCAGCGAGACGAGCCCGGACGAGCCGGTGCGTACCAGTTCGTCGCTCATCAGGATCATGGCGCCGACTTCCGCGCCATAGGTCTCCGAGATCCGTTCCGACAGCACCGCGGTGTCGAAATCGGGATGCACCTTGTTCACCGCCATGACGATGCGCGGCACTTCGAGCCGGCGGGCCAGCTGCATCGTCACCGCCGTGCCCTGGTAGTCCTGATGGTCCGGCCGCAGCAGGATCAACGCGATATCGGAAATAGCGATCGACAGCAGGGTCTCGTTATTGAGGCCGGGATGGGTGTCGAGGATCAGGTAGTCGAGCGCGAGCGAACGGCACAGCGCGATCAGCCCCTCGTTCAACAGCTCCACCTCATAGCCTTCCTTCACCACGCGGGCGATATCCACCGCCTTCAGGCTCGCGGGCAGCAGGCTGAGATGGCCGAGACGGGGCGCCTCCTCCGGCGGCACGGCGCGGGCCACCATGTGCGTCACGTCCACGGCCACCTTGTCGATCGTGCAGCGGCCCCAGAGGAAATCGTTGAGGGTGCTGACCTCGTCCACATCCACCTCGAACAGCACATGGATGCCGGGGGACTGGATATCCGCGTCGACCAGCGCCACGCGGCGGCCGGCGCGCACCAGCTCGGCGGCGAGATTGCCGGCCACATTGGTTTTTCCGGTACCGCCGCGATAGGAGTGCAGCGCGAGGATCTGGGTCATGAAGGGCACGATTCTCTAGAGGGGGCGATCGCGCAGCCGCTTGGCCATGGCCTGGACGGCGCGGAACTGATCGGTATCGACGATCTCGGCCACCGCGCGGTCGCGCTGGGAGATGTCGATGCGCAGGCGGTGCACCTCGGCGGAGAGCGCCTCGTTGCTGGCGGCGAGGTTGCGGTTGTCCTTTTCCAGCAGCGCCTGCGCCTCCTTCAGCGCGGCGAGCGTCTCTTCCAGATGCAGCTCGCGCGCCTCCACGCGCACGATCATCATCCCGAAGGCCTCGGCGAGGCGCCGCACCGTGTCGGGCAGCGCGCAATCGCCGGTCATGGCGAGCAGCACGTCCACATCCTCGTAGCGTCCGCCGGATATGGCTTCGCACAGCGTGCGCAGCTGATCGAGCGCCTGGGTTTCGCTGTCCTGCTCCGCCATGCCGGGCTCCGCCGCTGCCGTCCCCGCGCGGCACGAATGCTGCCGCAAGGCGAGGAAAGCTAAGATGTAGCATCGAAAAATGACAGAACCGTTTTTTGCGGTCCTGCCGTTGGAGGAGGGGATTTCACGGCGGGCGCGGTTCCGCATCGCAGCAATTCTCAGCCGGCTCAAAACGTAACATGTGCTATATTGCCGCAGTTGAGGGCCGCTTTCTGCTACCCCTGGTGGCAGCATTGGACGCCATTCGGGCTGAAGCGGTGCGGGCATACGGGAAAACCCTTATATCCCGCCGGCCGGCCTGCTTTGCTGCCATGCCGCAGCTTCCGCCCGGCCGGGCTTCCGCCGCCCGGTGCGCTCGCTGGCCGTCGCAAACCGACATATTGTTCTAGTCATTCGTGAATAGGTTCGCGCCGGCGCGGGGGATTGCACCCTGCGGCGAGCGACCTGCGCGGGCGCGCGGGCCGGATCAGCGGCGTGGGGACGACAATGGCGGCTGTGGATCTCAAATCATTGATTCTGCGCTTGGACGACGTGTGCCGCGCGACCTTGGAAAGCGCCGCAGGCTTCGCGCTCATGCGCACGCACTACAATGTCGAGGTCGAGCACTGGGTCGCCAAGCTGGCCGGCGAGAACGACGCCGATTTCATCGCCGTGCTCAATCATTACGGGGTCGAGCAGGGCCGCCTGGCCGCCGACCTCAACCGCGCCCTGGACAAGATGAAGACCGGGAATGCCCGCCCGCCGGGCCTTGCGCCGGACGTGGTGGATCTGGCCAAGCAGGCCTGGCTGCTCGCCTCGCTGGATCAAGGCCAGTCGCGCGTCCGCTCGGGCCATATCCTCTGGGCGATGGTGGCCGACGACGCGCTGGCGCGCCGCAGCTACGAGATTTCCGACCAGTTCCGCCGCATCCAGTCGGACGCGCTGAAGCGCGATCTCTCCGGCCTCACCATGACCACCGGCGAGGCGAATTCGGTGGCCCGCACCGCGCAGGCGAGCGACGGCGGCGGCAACGACATGGCCCTGCCGCGCGGCAAGGGCGCGCTCGAGCAATTCACCATCGACCTCACCGCCCAGGCGCGCTCGGGCAAGATCGACCCGATCCTCGGCCGCGACGAGGAGATCCGCCAGATCATCGACATCCTGTCGCGCCGCCGGCAGAACAATCCGATCCTCACGGGCGAGGCCGGCGTCGGCAAGACGGCGGTGGTGGAGGGCTTCGCCCTGCGCATCGCCGCCGGCGACGTGCCGCCCGCCCTCAAGGACGTGACCCTGCGCACGCTCGACCTCGGCCTGCTCCAGGCCGGCGCCGGCATGAAGGGCGAGTTCGAGAACCGCCTGCGCTCGGTGATCGACGAGACCAAGGCGAGCCCCACCCCCATCATCCTCTTCATTGACGAAGCCCACACCCTGGTGGGCGCCGGCGGCGCGGCGGGGCAGGGCGATGCCGCGAACCTGCTGAAGCCGGCGCTCGCGCGCGGCGAATTGCGCACCATCGCCGCCACGACCTGGGCCGAATACAAGAAGTATTTCGAGAAGGACGCCGCGCTGACCCGCCGCTTCCAGGTGGTGAAGGTGGAGGAGCCGAGCGAGCCCACCGCCATGGCCATGATCCGCGGCCTCGTCGCGACCCTCGAAATGTATCACAAGGTGCGCATCCTCGATGAGGCGGTGGGCGATGCGGTGCGCCTCTCCGCCCGCTACATCCCGGCCCGGCAGCTGCCCGACAAGGCGGTGTCGCTGCTCGATACCGCCTGCTCGCGCGTCGCCGTGAGCCAGAGCACCATTCCCGCCCCGATCGAGGATCGCCAGCGCAAGATCTCGCTGATCGACACCGAGCTTGGGATCCTGGAGCGCGAGACCCGCTCCGGCGGCGAGCATTCCGCCCGCGCCGCCGAGCTCCAGGACGAGCGCGCCACCGCCACCGCCGAGCTCGCCGCGCTGGAACAGCGCTGGGCCGAGGAGAAGGCGCTGGTGGAGGAGTTCGAGACCCTGCGGGCGAAGCTCGAGGATCCCGCCCTGCTCGACGACAAGGACGCCCTGCGCGCTGCCCTCCAGGACGCGGTGGCGCGCCTGAAAGCGGTGCAGGGCGAGCAGCCGCTGGTGTTCCCGGTGGTGGACGGCCAGGCGGTGGCCGAGATCGTCCAGAGCTGGACCGGCATCCCGGCCGGCCGCATGCAGTCGAACGAGATCCGCACCGTCCTCGCCCTCAAGGAGGCGATGGAGAAGCGCATCATCGGCCAGTCGCACGCCCTGGAGGCGGTGGCGCAAGCGATCCGCACCTCGCGCGCCAAGCTCACCGACCCGCGCAAGCCGGTGGGCGTGTTCCTGATGGTCGGCCTCTCCGGCGTCGGCAAGACCGAGACCGCGCTGACGCTCGCGGACCTGCTCTATGGCGGCGAGCAGAACCTCACCACCATCAACATGAGCGAGTTCAAGGAAGAGCATAAGGTGAGCCTCCTCATGGGCTCGCCTCCCGGCTATGTGGGCTATGGCGAAGGCGGCATCCTGACCGAGGCGGTGCGCCGCAAGCCCTATTCGGTGGTGCTGCTGGACGAGATGGAAAAGGCCCATCCCGGCGTGCAGGACGTGTTCTACCAGGTGTTCGACAAGGGCAATATGAAGGACGGCGAAGGCCGCGACATCGATTTCAAGAACACCATCATCATCATGACCTCCAACGCCTGCTCCGACCTGCTGGCGAAGCTGTGCGCCGATCCCGAAACCATGCCCGAGCCCGGGGTCCTCGCCGAGGCCCTGCGGCCGGAGCTGATGAAATTCTTCAAGCCCGCGTTCCTCGGCCGCGTGACGCTGGTGCCCTACCTGCCGCTCAGCGACGACACCATCCGCACCATCGTCGGCTTGCAGCTCGGCCGCATCGCCCGGCGCGTGCGCGAGGCCTACAAGGCCGCGTTCAGCTACGCCCCCGAACTGGTGGAAACCATCGCCGCCCGCTGCACCGAAAGCTCGTCGGGCGCGCGCAATGTGGAAAACATCCTCTCGCGCACCCTGCTGCCGGAAATGTCCGCCCGCGTCCTGGAGAAGCTGACCGAGGGCACCCCCATCACGAGCATCTCCGTCGGTCTCGGGGAAGACGGGCATTTCACCTATGACGTCGCCTGAACGCGGTCCGTTCCCCTCCCGGCCGACGTCCGCGCCGGCCGTGCGGAGGCGCGCCTGATGCCCCCCGCCGCCCGCATGGGTGATCAGGTGCTGCAAAGCGCGCCCCATTGCCATGCGCCCATGCATCCGCCGGCGCCGGTGCCGACGCCCGTGCCGCACCCGGCGACGCCGCTGATGATCATGAAGGGGTGCCCCACGGTGCTGATCGGCAACATGCCCGCCGCGCGGCTCACCGACACCACCATGCCGTGCATGCTGATCGGCTGCGTGCCGGGCGGGCCGGGCATGATCATGAAGGGTTCCGCGACCGTGCTCATCGGCAGCATGCCGGCCGCGCGCGTCGGCGATTCCTCGTTGCATTCCAGCTGCGTCGCGCCGATTCCGAGCCCGAGCGGAAGCATTCTGCCGCCGGGCTGCCCCACCGTGATCATCGGCGGCTGACCCATGCGCCATGCTCATTTCGAGGCTCTCCAGCCGGTGTGTCCGGCGTGCCAGCGCCGTGGCATCGATTCTCCGCTCCTGCTGGCGCCGGGGGCGCTGGAGGATGCCGCCGGCGTGAGCGCCGGCCTGCTGCGCTGCCCCGCGCTGGATTGCGGGATCGCCTATCCCATCATCGACGGCGCGCCGGTGCTGGTGCCGGACCTCGGCGCCTGGCTCGCCGCAAACGGACATCTGCTGCTGCAGCGCCACGAACTGCCGGACCCGGTGGAAGCGGTGGTGGCGGCCGCGCTGGGGCCGGACGCGGCGTTCAACGTGATCCGCACCCAGCAGGCGAGCTACGCCCACGACCATTACGGCGACCTGGCGGAGGCGGACAGCGCGCCCGCCCTGTTCGGACCGCCGCCGGCTCCGACGCCGCTCGTGCCCGGCGCGGTGCGGCGCACCCTGGCCACGGCGCTGGCGCAATTGCCCGCGACCACCGGGCCGGTGCTGGACATCGGCTGCGCCGTGGGCCGCACGGCGTTCGATCTCGCGGCGGCGACGCCCGGGCTCGTCCTCGGCATCGACCTGAACTGGCCGCTGCTGGCGATCGGCCGCGGCATCCTCGACCGCGCCGTGCTGTCCTATCCGCATCGGCGGCTGGGCATGCGGTTCGAACGCCGGCGCCATGCGGTGGCGTTCGCCGGCAGCGACCGGGTGGATTTCTGGATCGCCGACGCGCTCGCCCTGCCGTTCCGCGCGCACACGTTCGACCTCGCGGTGGCCATGAATGTGATCGACTGCGTCAGCGCCCCGCCCCGGCTGATCGCCGAGATGGCGCGCGTGCTCATGAGCGGCGGCGGCGCGGCGATCGCGACCCCGTTCGACTGGAGCAGCCAGGTCACCTCACCGGAGGCGTGGGTGGACGGGCCGGCGGCGCTGGACACGCTGATGGCGGAGGTCGGCACCCAGGCCCGCCAGGCGGGGTTTGGCGCCCTGGTCCAGACCGGTCCTTCGCACGACCTGGACTGGCATGTACGCCTGCATGATCGTGCTGCGATGCATTACGCGGTTCATCTACTCACCGCCTCACTGGACTGATCTGGAATTTCAGGAGTACGGGTAAAACCAGTTGTACGACTGTCAATATTGGGTGCTACAGCCAAGCCTCGATGATCTCCGCAGCCGCGCCGATCATGGGTGAAAATAGGGAAATCCCACCATGGCCATCTATGTGAATTACGACGGCATTCCGGGTGAAGCCACCCAGCAGGACCACACCAAGTGGATCGACGTGCTGTCGCTCTCCTGGGGTGTCGGCCGCGGCATCGCCACCGTTTCGGGCTCCACGAACAATCGTGAAGCCTCCGAGCCGTCGGTGAGCGAAGTGTCGATCGTCAAGATGTTCGATTCCTCCTCGCCCAAGCTGTTCACGGAATCCTGCACCGGCAACACCGGCAAGACGGTCAAGATCGACCTCACCACCACCGGCAGCCCCGGCGTCACCTATTGCACCTACACGCTGACCAATGCGCTGATCTCGTCCTATTCGGTGTCCTCCGGCGGCGACCGCCCGACCGAGTCGATCTCGATCAGCTTCACCAAGCTTGAGTTCAAGTTCACGCCCTATGACGACACCAACAAGGCCGGCACCCCGGTCACCGTGTCGTACGACATGGCCACCACCAAGACCTCCTGATCCGACCTGGAGCCCGGGTCGGCGCGCCGCGCCGGCCCGGGGGCTCGTGCTTGTCGGGGACCAAGCGGACGTTGCCCGGCCAACCAGTTAAGCCTGTCGCCGCGCCCGTGGTTTTTCGAAGGGGGACGTCATGGATATCAAAGAGTTCACAGCGCTCATCGAATCGACCGTGACGGCGGCCGGCGGCGCCGATACGCTTGCGGCGTGCATGACGAAGCCGGCGGGTCCCCTGGTCGCCCAGTATGGCCCCCTCACCGACAAGATCATGAAGGACAAGGCCGTCACCAAGGCGCTTGAGCTTTACGACGAGCATATGGTCCGGGTGCCGAACCAGCAGTTCGCCAATGCGCTTGCGGAGCTTGCGCTGGTGGTGAACGGACTGCCGGCGCAGGCGACCACCGGTGCGACCACCGCCATGGGCGCGCTCGTCTACCAGACCCAGCGCTTCGATGCGAACCTCAGCGCCGTCCTGGCCGGCGTGAAGCCGCCGCCGGCGGGCATGATGGGCGTGCTGCTGGCGGTGATGGACACCTCGATCACCGCTGGACTCGCCTTCGTGCCGGTGGCCGGGCCGTTCCTGGTGCCGCTCTCGCAGGGCCTCGGCAGCGCCATCGGGTTCGGCATCAATGCCGGCATCCAGCGCGCGGCGGACGATCCGGCGCTTCTGTTCAACACCGGCAATGCGCAGCAGAAGGCCGACCAGAAGACCGCCATCTCCGGCAGCTCGGATGTCAATTCCGCCCAGAACCGCGCGGATGCGTCGGGCAACGCCGGCAAGGCCATCAGCAGCGGCGTTTCCAACGCCTTCGGCGCCTTCGACAAGGAAAGCACCATCGGACAGCTGGCCGCGCAGAAGGGCATCGCTAGCCTGGTGGCGACCGGCATCGGCATGCTGGTGAAGCGCAATGAGGAATCGGTTCTGAAGAACCCCGATTCCGTCAGCGGGCGCGCCTTCACCAATGTCATGATGGGCCAGGTCCAGTCGCAGAACCAGTCGGTGGCGGTGGAGATCAACAGCCTCAACAAGGTCAATCTCAAGCTGCCGGACGTGCTGCGGCCGACCGCCGACCGCACCAAATTCTACCTGGACGAAAAGAAGTCCCTGGGCGATTTCCGCACCAAGACCCAGGAAATGTTCATCGCCTTCTACAAGCTGATCAGCCAGGTCATCTCGGCCGGCTTGCGCGAATCCTTCAAGAGCTCGACGGATAAGATCGATCGCCCGCTCAGCAACGAGCAGAAGATCGCGCTGCTCATCCTCGGCTATTTCTATGCGAAACGCTGGGACAAGGGCGCCCAGATGGTGACGCACAACACCGACCTTCAGCGGCTGACCGGCGAGAAGGGCGTGATCGAAACCAGCATCCAGCGGAATACCGGCGATCTGGGCAATGCGCAGGGCATTGATCGCGGTCCGATCGAGGACCGGATCAACCAGCTCAACAGCGACCTGCGCACCAAGGAAGGGCAGATCGCCTCGATTCAGCAGGAGATGGCCCAGCTGATGTCGAAGAAGAACACGCTGACGGCGATCCATTCCTTCTGGCAGCAGGCGGGGAACCAGGACGACGCCCTGATGGCGACCAGCTTCGCCACCTACCAGAAAGCCAGCACCGCGCTCAGCAAGAAGAACTTCCTTGGGGCGACCTTCACCCGGGCCGACATCTCCATCGACAAGCTCGATCAGGTGAAGGCGGCCTCGAAGGAATATTTCAGCGCCCTGAAGGACGCCCTCGTGTCGGACATTTCGACCGCCATGAACAAGGGCAACGAAGGGATCATGAACGACAAAGACATGGTCGAGATGTGGAAGGTCTATATCGGCGCCAACCTCATCATCAACCAGACCCTGCGCGACGCGAAGCTGAAGGAGACCAGCAAGCTTACCCGCTTCTCGCGCGCCATCACGCCCACCACCGACGCCACCTCCATCGACAGCCGCTACATCCAGATGCTGGACGACGCGGGCTTCATCGAGCGCTATGTCGGTACGTTCGGCGTCGTGACGAAGGCGAAGAAGGCGACGCTGGCGGCGACGGGCAAGCTGCGCTGGTCGGTGAGCCCGAGCAACACCGAGCGCGCGATGGTGATCGCCTTTTGCACCGTCGTGGCCTTCTCTTTGGACGTGGGCAAGATTTCGTTGGGCTTCTGTAGCTGGAAGGAAACCAAGCTCGCCCTCAATGAGGTGTGCAAAAAGATTTCCGCCACGGCAGTCAAATGATTTGACCTTCGGCCCCACAAGGGCCGGGAGTGCGACTTTCTCCAACCGGTAAAAATAGCAGGAGGGCAGACATGGCCATCTACGTGAATTACGACGGCATTCCGGGTGAAGCCACCCAGCAGGACCACACCAAGTGGATCGACGTGCTGTCGCTCTCCTGGGGTGTCGGCCGCGGCATCGCCACCGTTTCGGGCTCCACGAACAACCGTGAAGCCTCCGAGCCGTCGGTGAGCGAAGTGTCGATCGTCAAGATGTTCGATTCCTCCTCGCCCAAGCTGTTCACGGAAGCCTGCACCGGCAACACCGGCAAGACGGTCAAGATCGATCTGACCACCACCGGCAGCCCCGGCGTGACCTATTGCACCTACACGCTGACCAATGCGCTGATCTCGTCCTATTCGGTCTCCTCCGGCGGCGACCGCCCGACCGAGTCGATCTCGATCAGCTTCACCAAGCTCGAGTTCAAGTTCACGCCCTACGACGACACCAACAAGGCCGGCACCCCGGTCACCGTGTCGTACGACATGGCCACCACCAAGACCTCCTGATCCGACCTGGAGCCCGGGTCGGCGCGCCGCGCCGGCCCCTTCGTTGCCAGCCGGGATGCGGGGCGCGCGCCATCGCATTCCGGCTTTGCCGGTTCTGGCATCGCGCTACACTGCGCCGCGCTCAAACTGCGCCGCGGGACGCCAATCGGGCCTCGCGCGCCACGGGACCTGACCTATGAGTACCGAAGCGCCGGTGCAGACCGATCGCCTGCTGACCCTCACCACCCCGCTTGGCGGCGATGTGCTCATCGCCACTGCGTTTTCGGGGACGGAGGGCCTGTCGCAGCTGTTCCGCTTCACCCTCTCCATGGTGTCTACCAACACCGCGATCACTCCGGACAGCCTGCTCGGAAAGCCGATCACGGTGGCCATCGCGCGCCCCGGCGCCGACCCGCGCTACATCAATGGAATCGTGATCTCCTTCGCGGCGGCCGACAAGACCGTGGACGGCATGCGCCGCTACGAGGCGGTGCTGGCGCCGAAGTTCTGGCTGCTCACCCGCACCGCCGACTGCCGCATCTTCCAGAACCAGAGCGTCACGCAGATCGCCGACACCCTGTTCTCGGACGGCGGCATCACCGATTATCAGAAGCAGGGCCTCACCGGCTCGCACCCGGCCCGCGACTATTGCGTGCAATATCGCGAGACCGACTTCGATTTCCTCACCCGCCTGTTCGCGGAGGAGGGGATCTATTATTATTTCCAGCACGCCAACGGGAAGCACACGCTGATCCTCAGCGACAGCACCGCGGGATATACCGACTGCGCCGACAAGAGCGTGCAGCATGCCCAGCCGCAGAGCGGCGAGACGGTGGCGGTGCAGCGCTGGGAATCCTCCTATCATTTCGAATCCGGCAAGACGACGCTGGACGATTACAATTTCGAGCAACCGACCACGGATCTGACCTCCACCACCTCCACGGTGCTCACCAATTCGGCCTTCAAGTCCTGGGAAATCTACGATTATCCCGGCGATTACACGAAGAAGGACGATGGCACCTCCCTGTCGCGGGTGCGCATGGAAGCGGTGGAGGCGACCTATTCGGTGGTGCGCGGGGAGGCGAGCTACGCCTCCTTCCAGGCCGGCTCAAAATTCACCATGGCCAAGCACGAGGTGGCCGCGGAGCAGGGCAAGCCCTACGTGCTCGCCACGGTCACGCACGAGGCGCGCGATCCCACCCACATCGGCAACCAGAGCCGGGACGTGGTCTATTCCAACAGCTTCACCGCCCTGCCGGCCACGGTCGCCTATCGCCCGCCGCCGGTGACGCGCCGCCCGCTCATTCCGGGTCCCCATACCGCGACCGTGGTCGGGCCCTCGGGCGAGGAGATCTATTGCGACAAGTACGGGCGCGTGCGGGTGCAGTTCCACTGGGACCGGCTCGGCACCAATGACGAGAAGAGTTCGTGCTGGATCCGCGTCTCGCAGGGCATGGCGGGCAACAGCTGGGGCGCCCTGTTCACGCCGCGCGTCGGCATGGAAGTGGTGGTGAGCTTCCTGGAGGGCGATCCCGACCGGCCGCTGATCACCGGCTGCGTCTACAACGCCACCAACATGCCGCCCTACACCCAGCCCGACAACAAGACCCAGAGCGGGCTGAAGACGCGCTCCACCACCGGCGGCGATGCCACCACTTTCAACGAGCTGCGCTTCGACGACAAGAAGGGCGCCGAGCTGATCTACATGCACGCGCAGAAGGACCAGACGCGCGACGTGGAGAATGACGACACGCTGAACGTCAAGCACGACCAGATCATCACCATCACCAACAATCGCACCGAGACCGTGTCGGAGGGCAATGAGACCGTCACCGTCTCCAAGGGCAATCGGGCGGTGACGATCACCACCGGCAACGAGGACCTGACGGTCTCGAAGGGCAACCAGACCCTCACCGTCTCGCAAGGCAATTCCACCACCACCGTGAGCCAGGGCAATCACGCGCTGACGGTCTCGCAGGGCAATTCCACCACAGACATCAGCCAGGGCAACCAGACCGTGACGCTCGGCTCGGGCAATGCGACGCTGAAGTGCAACGGCGGCAGCATCACCTTGCAGGCGGCGCAGACCATCACCCTCAAGGTGGGGAGCAATTCCATCACCATCAGCCAGAGCGGCGTCGCCATCAGCGCCACGCAGGTCACCATTTCGGGCACCGCCAAGGTTGCGGTCAGCGGGCCGATGGTGTCCGTGAACGGCAGCGGCACGGTGCAGGTCCAGGGCGGCCTGGTCACCATCAACTAGGGGAGGGGAACATGGAACTCGGTTTTCTCCCCAAGCTGCGCTATGCGCTGGCGGAGCATCTCACGGCGCAACTGGAGCCGAGCGAGGAGGCGCAGGCGCTGCTGACGCCGGGCCTCACCGCGGCCGGCTTCATCCAGGCGCTTGCCGACGCCGAGCTGACCACGGAAGCGCTGCGGTTTCTGGCGCTGGGCCTGCCCCGGCGCGAGGCGGTGTGGTGGGCCTGCGCGGCGCGCCAGCGCTTCCTGCCGGGCGAGCTGCCGGAGAAGGAAACCGCGGCCTGGAACGCGGCCGAGACCTGGGTCTATGAACCCACCGAGGCGAACCGGCGGGCGGCCTATCGTCCGGCGGAAGCCCTGAAGTTCGAGACCGCCGGGGCCTATGCGGCGCTCGGCACCTTCTGGTCCGGGGGCAGCCTCGCGCCGCCGGAATCGGTGCTGGTGGTGCCGCCGGGCGATGCCTTGACCGGCAGCGCGATCGGCGCCTCCTTGCTGCTGTGCTGCGTGCCCGGTCCGGCCAAGACCATCGGCGAGCGCCATGCGGCGGCATTGATGATCGGGGCGGACATCGCCAATGGTGGCAGCGGACAGTCGGCCACCTGAAGGAGCGCATGAGGAGCATGGCACCGAGCCTTCGCCTGACCATCGTCGATCCGGCCAACCTGCCGCTGCACGAGCGCACGCGCAGCGTCACGCAGGGGCCGTTCCGCATCGGCCGCGTGGACGACAACGACTGGGTCATCGAGGACCCGGCGCGGCTCATGTCCCGTCACCATTGCACCATCGACCTGAAGGGCGGCGTGTTCGTGGTGATCGACACGTCGGTCAACGGCCTGTTCGTGAACAGCGCGGAGCAGCCGCTGGGGCGCGGCAATTCCGTGATCCTGAACGACGGCGACCTGCTGCACCTCGCCAGCGTCACCTTGCAGGCGAGCCTCCAGGATGCAGAGGCGCAGCGCGATCCGTTCCTGGCGATCCTGCCCGGCGCGGCCGGCTCCCGCACCGCCCCGGCGCCGGCCGCCGATCCCTTCGCCGACGCGCCGCAGATCGGGCAGAGCACCGCCTTCACGCCCTATTCGCCCACCTCGCTTCTGCCCTGGACGGAAGATCCGCCCGCGCCCCTCCCGGATCCGCTGTTCGCCACCAGCCCGTGGCAGAACGCGACCGAACCGGACCACGTGCCGGCCGAGCTCCAGGCGCTGGGCACGGTGACGCCGGTGAACACGCATATTCCAGAGAGCTGGGAGGACGAGGTGCTGGGGACGCCTTCGGCGCGCCAGAGCCCCGGCTTCGGCACGCCCGCCCCCGCCTACGGCACACCGGCCCCGGCCTACGGCGCGCCGCCCCCGCCTTTCGGCGGTCCGGGCGGGGCTTCCGCCACCGCCGCGCCCACCTTGCCGCGCGCGACCGTGCTCGCCTTGGTGGAGGCGCTCGCCCGCATTTCCGAGGCCGCGGATGTCCAGGCCGGCGAGGACATTCTCGCCGGCACAGCGGAAGAAGCCGTCGCGCGCCTTGCGGCGCTGGATCCCGAATGGGCGGGCCTCTCCCTGGTCAGCCTGTCGGTGCGGATCACCAGCCAGCTGCGGGCCGACCGCGACCTCTCGCACGCTCCGGCCCCGCACACGCAGATGCTGCCGGACGCGTGGGACGCCCCCGACCCCGAGGCCCCTTACCGCCGCCCCCTTGACGGAGACGACACGCGATGAACACCAACGGCAAGGTCGTCTGGTCCGAGGGCATGTTCCTGCGCGCCCAGCATTTCCAGCAGCAGGATCGCTATCTGGAACGCCTGGTGCGCCTGCGGGTGGAGGGATTGTGCCCGTTCCCCTGGGGCCTGCGGGCGCTGTCCATCAACCGCGACCTGCTGGCGCTGGGCAAATTCGCGCTCGACCGCTGCCAGGGCGTGTTCGAGGACGGCACGCCGTTTGACATTCCCGAGGATCACGAGCACCCCGAGCCCATCGACCTGCCGGTGAGCCTGACGGATTCCATCGTCTACCTCTGCATTCCGGTGCGCCAGCGCGGCGCGGCGGACGTGGAGGTGGGCACCATGCGCAATTCCGCCGCCCGCTTCGGCTCCGAGGAGATGGAGGTGGTGGACGAGATCAGCGGCTCCAACAACACCGCCCGCATCCGGACCGCCAAGCTGCGGCTTTCCCTGCTGCTGCACAATCAGGACCGCAGCGGCTTCCATTGCCTTGGGCTCGCGCGGGTGGCGGAGGTGGGGGCGGACCGCAAGGTGCGGCTCGATGCCAATTACATTCCCCCGTTTCTCGATGCCGCCGCCTCGCCTGCGCTCTCCGGCTTCCTCAACGAACTGACCGCGATGCTGCATCATCGCGGCGAGGCGCTCGCGCCGCGCGTGACCGGCTCCGACAGCCACGGCGTCGCCGAGATCGCCGACTTCCTGATGCTCCAGGTGATCAATCGCGCGGAACCGCACCTGGCCCATCTGGCGCGGCTTTCCGGCCTGCATCCCGAGCGCCTCTATGCCACCTTCCTGGAGCTGGCGGGGGAATTGTCCACCTTCACCGCCATCCAGAAGCGGCCGCGCGATTTCGCCGTTTATCGCCACGACAATCTGGAAGAGACCTTCGAGCCGGTGATGGTGGAATTGCGCCGCTCGCTCAGCGCGGTGCTGGAGCAGAGCGCGGTGCAGATCCCGCTTCAGGATCGCAAGTACGGCATCCGCGTCGGAACGATCCAGGACCGTACGCTGATTTCGGGCGCGAATTTCGTGCTGGTGGTGAAGGCGGAAATGCCCGGCGAGACGATCCGCCGGTCGCTGCCGGCGCTGATCAAGATCGGCCCCGTGGAGCAGATCCGCGAGCTTGTGAACGTCCAGCTTCCCGGTATCCGCGTCCGGCCCCTGGCGCTGGCTCCGCGCCAGATCCCCTACAATGCCGGGGCGGTTTACTTCGAACTGGAGCCGGCCAGTCCGCTTTGGAAGCAATTGGCCGTGTCGGGCGGTATCGCGGTCCATCTCGCGGGCGATTTTCCCGGCGTCCATATGGAGATGTGGGCGATCCGCAATTAAGGTTAAGCGGAGCTTTCAGGAATTAGTCATCGGATCGCAACAGGAAAGCATCACAAGGTCAGCGTACACGCGGTATGATGAACCAAGCTGGAAACTGATCACATGAACCGCAACGGGCCGAGCGAAGGGGATATGGATGACACCATTTTCGCTCGCCCAGCTGTTGCTGCGCGCCAGCTTGGTTCCGTGGTCGCCGCGCCGGCCGATGGTTCGGTAAAGGCGCAGCCGGCCCCGCCGCCTCCGCCGCCGGGTCGTGGCCGGTCGGCGCCCGCATCGCCGTTCGACCAAACCCGCTCGGCCGCGCCGCCGCCGCCGAGCCCGGCCGTCTCCGCACAACGCGGACCCGAGGCCCGCGCCACGCCGCGCAAGGGGCCGCCGGCGGGAACCGAACGCTCCGATGCGCTCTATGCCGCGTTCGATGTCTATCGCGACAATCCCAGCCTCGGCCTCGCGGCGCCGATCTTCGATCTTCTGGCCAGCGTCGAGGCCACCACCCAGACCCCCGACATCGAATGGCTGCACCAGACCCTGGTGCAGGGGCTCCAGGATTTCGAGGCCCAGGCAACCGCCAACGGCCTGAATTCCCAGCAGGTGCGCATCACCTTGTATGCCCTCGCCGCGACCGTGGACGACGGGGTGCTGAAAACCAATTGGGGCAAGGACAGCTTCTGGTCCTCGAAGAGCATGATTTCCATGTTCTTCCGCGAGACCTGGGGCGGCGAGCGCTTCTTCGCCTTGCTCAACCAGATGATGGCGGCGCCGCAATCGGTGCTGAAGGAAATCGAATTCTTCTATTATTGCCTGGAGTTCGGCTTCGAGGGCAAATATCGCCTCGCGGCGAACGGGGCGGGCGAGCTGGCCCATCTGTGCGAGGAGATCTTCCAGACCCTGCGCAGCGCGCAGGGGCCGGTGAAGACCGATCTCTCGCCCAAATGGCGCGGCGTCAGCGTCGAGCAGCATCAGCTGCGCGACCTCCTGCCGATCTGGGTGGGCGGAGCGATCCTCGGCACCTTGCTGGTGGCCGGCTTCGTCGCGCTCGCCGCGGTCCTGCGGCACGACAGCAGCCTTGCGGCCGAGAAGGTATCCGCCCTGCTGGTCGCCCCGGCGCCCCATGTGGCCAAGCCGCCGACCCCGGTCGCGGCGGCGCCCGCCCAGCCGGCGCCGGCGCCCGCACCCGCGGCCCCGCCCAAGCCGGCGGTGCCCGCGCCCGATCCCTACCAGATCATCTCCACCTTCCTGGCGCCCGAGCAGAAGGCCGGCGTGCTGCAGGTGATCAAGCAGGACAACAAGGTGGTGATCCGCACCGTGGGCGAGGTGTTCGCCACCGCCAGCACCGGGATCCGCGCGCAATTCACCAGCGTGATCAATCATATCGGGCAGGCGCTGATGAAGACGCCCGGCACGATCGAGGTGATCGGCTATAGCGACAACGTGCCCATCAATACCGCGACCTATCCCAACAACCAGGTTCTCTCCCAGGCGCGCGCCGGACGGGTGGCCGATTTCCTGGCCGCGGAGATGGGCAGCCCGGCGCGGATCAGTGCCACCGGGCGCGGGTCGGCCGATCCCATCGCGTCCAATGCGACGCCCGAAGGCCGCCAGGCCAACCGGCGCGTCGAAATCGTGCTGACTCCCCAATAGCGCCCCGCAGAGCCCAGGTGAGGGGACAATCTCCATGGTGAAAATGCTGACATCGCGCGCATTCTGGCGCTGGGTGGTGCTGATCGTGGTGGCCGCTCTGGTCGCCGTGGCCATCTGGTTCCTTGCCCCGCATCTCAGCATCGCCGGGGAAGCCCCGCTGGCGGCCGTGACGCCCCGCGTGCTGGCACTGCTGGTCCTGGCGCTGGTGTGCGTCCTCATCGTGCTGAGCTGGCGACCGGCCACGCCGGCGCCGGCGACCGCGGGCCTGCCGCAGGACAAGAAGGGGCTGATGCCCGCCGGCGTGGTTCCCGCGCGCGATGAACATGCGGAGGCGCAGACATCGGCCATGGCGGAGGGCATGCAGCGCGCGCTGGGCGTGCTGCGCCGCATGCGCCTGTCGCACCGCTGGGGACGCTCCTACGTCTATCAATTGCCCTGGTACCTGGTGACCGGAATCGCCGGATCCGGCAAGACCTCGCTGATCCGCCGCTCGGGTCTGCGCTTTCCGGTGAATGACCGCCGCGACGGGCCGGGCGGGCAGATCGCCGCCGGCAACAGCTGCGCTTTCTTCTTCTCCGATGCGGCGGTCCTGGTGGATACCCAGGGGCCGTTTCGCGGCGATGGCGTCGCCTCCGGCAGCGACCGGCAGGTGTGGAACAATTTCATCGGCTTGCTGAAGAAGCACCGGCCGCGCCAGCCGATCAACGGCGTCATCCTGACCCTCAGCCTGGAAGACCTGGAGAACTGGAGCGAGACCGACCGCCTCACCCATGGCGCCGACATCCGCCAGCAATTGGTGGGCTTGCAGACCCGCCTCAAGGTGCGCTTTCCGGTTTACGTGATCATCACCAAGGCCGATCGCATCCCCGGCTTCCATGCCTTCTTCGACGGCATCACGGTGGAAGAGCGCAACCGCGTGTTCGGCCTCACCTTCCCGCTGTGCGACGAGAACGGCCTCACCGCCGACGGCGAGACCATGTTCGCCTTCCTCAACCGGGAATACGACAACCTCCTGCAGTGGCAATTGCCGCGCGTGCTGAACCGGGTGAACACCGAGGCCGAGACCGAACGGCGCTTCGACACCTTCATGTTCCTGCCCTATCTGGCGGCGGTGAAGCCGGCGATCTGCGACCTGCTGGAAGACATGTTCAAGCCCAGCGGCTATGAACGGCCGTTGCTGCTGCGCGGCCTCTACCTGACCAGCGCCGACGCCGAGGACGTCGCCAGCGAAAGCCCCTATCGCCTGATCCCGCAGGAGCGCCCGGAAGGCGGCACCGCCGTGGTCGAGCGCCGCCGGACCGGCTTCTTCATCCATGATGCGCTGGAGAAGGTGATCTTCGGCGAGGCCGGCCTCGTCGGCGTGGATGCCGAGCTGAGACGGCGCCAGAAGCGCACGATGTGGGGGCTCACCGCGCTCACCGCCTGTCTGGCGGCGGGGCTCTCGGTCTGGTGGGCGATGAGCTTCATCGGCAATCGCGAATTGATCGAGCAGGTGGATCGCGCCGCCGACAAGGCGAAAGTGGTGATCGCGCCGCTCGGCAACAGCACCAATGTGAAGCCCGGCGACGACGGGGATCTCTCCGCCACCATACCCGCGCTCACTACGCTCGCCGCCATGCCGACCGGGTGGAACGAACGCAATCAGGGCGTGCCCTTGCGCCTCACGGCGGGACTGAGCCAGACGCCGCTGCTGGCGGCGGCGACCCGCTCGGAATATACCGACGCCCTGGAAACGCTGTTCCTTCCCCGTCTCGACCTGCGCCTGCAACGGCAGGTCGAAGCGAACATGGGCAAGCCCAGCGCGCTCTATGGCGCGCTGATGGTCTATCTGATGTTCGGCGGCGTGGCGCCCATCGACAAGGATCTGGTGATCGCCTGGATGCGGCAGGACTGGGCCAGCGCCTATCCCGGCCCGGCCCAGGCGCCGCTGCGGGCCGCGCTGGTCACGCAGCTCACCAACCTGTTGCAGGCCGGCTTTCCCAAGCTCGATCTCAACAACAATCTGGTGGCCCGCGCCCGGGCGGTGTTGAACCAGTACCCGGCGGCGGAGCGCGGCCTCGCGATCCTGGAAGACCTGCCGGAAGTGAAGGACCTGACGCCCTGGACGCTGGCCGAAGCGGCGGGGCCCCTCGCCCCCTACGCCCTGGTGCGCCGCAGCGGCAAGTCGCTCTCAGACGGCATCGCCGGCATGTACACGGCGGCCAATTTCTTCACCGTCGTGCTGCCGGCCATTTCCAAGGTGGCGGAAGCCCTGGTGCGCGAGGATTGGGTCCGCACCCCGGCCAATCCCAATACCCCCGCCCTGGTGCGCACGGATCAGCTGAAGAAGGACATGCTCGCGCTCTACACCAGCGATTATGCCGCCCAGTGGGAGGACCTGCTGAGCGATGTCACCATCGCGCCCTTCAACACGCTCCAGCAGGAAATGGCGGTGCTTCAGGCGCTGATCGGCCCGCCTTCGCCGCTGAAGATGTATTTGAGCGCGGTGGCGCAGCAGACCACCCTCGCCCCGCCCGCCAAGCCCACTACGGTGCAGAACGCCTCCGCCGCCAAGGCGGAGCTGGAGAGCCTGCTCGGCGGCGGTCCCTCGCCCGGCCAGCCGGTGACCGACCGTTTCGCCGGCCTGGAGAAGTTCGTATCGGGTACGCCGAGCCCGGTGGACGATGTGGTCAAGGCGCTGACCCAGCTGCGCATGGCCATCGGCCCCGCCGCCAGCGCGGGCGACGCCAGCCCCTCCCAGGTGACCGAGCTGACCTCGGGACCCGCGTTCGCGCAGATCCTCGGGCAGCTGAAGCTGAGCACGCTGACGGCGCCGCCGGCGCTGGCGGAATCCATCATGGCCCTGGTGCGGCAGACCTCCACCATCACCAACGCCGGGGTGCGCGAGGACATGAACGCCGCCTGGAAGGCGCAGGTGCTGCCATTCTGCCAGGCGGCCATCAATGGGCGCTATCCGTTCGAGAATTCGCAGAACGAGGCGACCTTGCCGGACTTCACCCGCATGTTCGCCCCCGGCGGCCTGCTGGAGCAGTTTTTCGACAAGCAGTTGAAGCCCTTCGTCGATACCAGCATCGCGCCCTGGAAGCTGTTGTCCAATGCCAGCGCGCGGCCCGACATCACGGTCGCCGCGCTCGGCTATTTCGAGCAGGCGGCGCGTATCCGGGCCATGTTCTTCCCCGCCGGCGCCACGGCGCCGCAGCTCAATTTCGACGTCACGCCGACCCGCCTCGATCCCGGCGCCATGCGGGTGAAACTGGAGATCGACGGCCAGTCGATCATCTACCAATACGGGCCGCCGCAGGCGCTCGCGGTGAAATGGCCCGGCGCCACCGGCATCATGCGCGTCGAGTTCGGCGCGCAGGAAAGCGGCCAGCCCTCCTCGCTGACCGTGAACGGGCCGTGGGCGCTGTTCCGCTTCCTGAATGCGCGCGGCCTCACGCGCCTCACGGCGAACCGATTCTCCTTCAATGTGAATCTCGGCCCCCGCTCGGCGGGCTTCACGCTGGACGCGGCGAGCGTCAACAATCCGTTCCGCCAGAACCCGATGACCGGGTTCAAATGCCTGCCCTCGCTGGTGCCATGATCACCACCATTCGCATTGCACAATCCTTCGAGCCAACAAATATTGCGCTGTCACAATGGTGTTTTGGTCTCCGGCCTAGCTTCCAGCCGACACATCCGATAGCGTATTTCCCGATGCGACGGCGCTGCGACTGCGCGCATCGACATCGGGTGCAGCACATCTAGGGCACGCTCGGTAACCCATGGCCATTGCAACCACTTTTGATCCTGAAGTTCTGCTTCAGCCCATCAGCGAAGAGGCGCCGTGCGGCACCGATCCGCGGGCCGACATTTCCGTGACCTCGCGTTACCTGCGCGTGAAGGATGCCCGCGCCACGGCCCGGCGCACCGAGCGCGCCAATGATGTCGACAACGACGGCGCGCCCCCGCTCCAGGAATGGGGCGATGTGGTCGATCTGTCGGGCGAGATCCTGTCCCTGGAGGGCAAGGACCTCGAGGTGATGGCCTGGATGATCGAAGGCATGGTGCGGATCGACGGCTATAGCGGCCTCTATACCGCGCTCAAGGCGGCCGAGGGCCTCGTCAGCACCTTCTGGGACGGAATCCATCCGCTGCCCGACGAGGACGGGAACGAGGCGCGTCTCGCGCCCTTCATCGGCCTCAACGGTGTGGACGGGCAGGGCACTCTGATCCAGCCGCTGCGCAAGCTGCCGATCACGGCGGGCGATCCGCCCTACGCCTTCTGGCAGTATGAGCAGGCGAACGATATCGTCCACATCGCCGATCCGGCCAAGCGCGACGCGCGGCTGGCGGCGGGCGGGCTGACGCTCGATGCCTTTACCGCGTCGGTGCAGTCGACGCCGGCCTCCTTCTATTCCAATCTCGTGGCCGAGCTCGAAGCCTGCCTGGAAGCGCTGAACGCGCTTTCCGAAGCCTTCAGCGTCCATGTGGGTCGCGACGCCCCGCCCGCCGGCACCATTCGCGGTGTGCTCACGGGCGTGCTGGAAGCGGTGCGGGTGTTCGCGGCCGACAAGCTGGCCCAGGCCGCGCAGCAGAGCGAGATGCACACCTCCCAGTCCGACGCCCCGAGCGAAGAGGGCGCTGGCGCCGGCGCCGCCCAGGGCGGCGCGACGGCGGCGTTCGGCGCGCCCTCGAACCGCGAGGACGCGTTGCGGCAGATCCTGCGCATCGCCGCCTATTTCCGCGAGCATGAGCCGCATTCGCCCATTTCCTACACGCTGGAGGAGATCGTGCGGCGCGGGCGCATGCCGCTCGCCCAGCTCCTGGACGAGCTGATCATCGACCACGATGCCCGGCGGTATTTCTACATCGCCTCCGGCCTGAAGGCGCCGGAAGTGGAGAGTTGACCGCGCCCGGCCGCCGTGCCGGATGTCGGAGATCGTAACGCCAACTGCGTAGCCGAGAACAAGGGGTTGAAGCGCGATGCCCAGCATTCACGAAAAGCTAAACCGCGTGCGCAAGCCGCGTGTCCACATCACCTATGATGTCGAGACCGAGGGCGCGGTCGTCCAGAAGGAACTGCCCTTCGTTGTCGGCGTGCTCGGCGATTTCTCGGGCGATCCCACCGAGCCGCTGAAGCCGCTGAACGATCGCAAGTTCATCCAGATCGACCGGGACAATTTCGACCAGATCCTGGCGCGCATGACCCCCGGCCTGAAGATCAAGGTGGACAACACCCTCGCCGACGACGGCAGCCAGATGCTGGTCGAGCTGGGCTTCAAGTCCATGGACGATTTCGACCCGGCCTCCGTGGTGCAGCGCGTGGAACCCCTGCGCAAGCTGATGGAAGCGCGCGACCAGCTGCGCGACCTGCTCTCCAAGGCCGACCGTTCGGAAAACCTGGAAAGCCTGCTTGAGCAGATCCTGACCAAGGAAGAAGACCTGAAGACGCTGAGCAGCCAGCTCGGGCTCGAAGCCGAAACCGAAAAGAAGGAGGGCTGATCATGGCCGACGCTCAGACCCAGGAAGGCGCCGCCCCGGAAGGTGCCGTCGCCGAAGCCGGCGCGGTATCCTTCCTCGACCAGGCGATTGCTGCCACCAAGCAGACCGATCCCGACCGCACCGCCGAACTGCTGCGCACCTTCACCCGCGAAGCGATGTCCGGCACGGTGACCTATTCCAAGAACCTGTCGCAGACCATCAACAATGCCATCAAGGGCATTGACGCGAAGATCTCGACCCAGCTGAACGCCATCATGCACCACCCGGACTTCCAGAAGCTGGAAGGCACCTGGCGGGGCCTGAACTATCTGGTGATGAATTCGGAAACCGGCGCGGGCATGAAGATCCGCGTCATGAACTGCACCAAGAAAGAGCTCTACAAGAGCCTCACCAAGTCCTCCGAATTCGACCAGAGCACGATCTTCAAGAAGATCTACGAGACCGAGTTCGGCAGCCCCGGCGGCGAGCCCTATGGCGCGCTCATCGGCGATTACGAATTCTCCAACCATCCCGAGGACATCGAGCTGCTGACGCAGATGTCCTCCGTGGCCGCCGCGGCGTTCGCTCCGTTCATCGCCGCCTCCAGCCCCAAGCTGTTCGGCTTCGACGACTACACCGAGCTGTCCAAGCCGCGCGACCTGGAGAAGATCTTCGACTCCATCGAATACGCCAAGTGGCGCTCGTTCCGCGACAGCGAGGATTCCCGCTTCGTCACGCTGACGCTGCCGCGCACCCTCGCCCGCCTGCCCTACGGCGCCGACACCAAGCCGGTGGAAGCGTTCGATTATGAGGAGGCCCCGGTGGTCAATGGCGTGCCGCGCGCCATGAACCATTCCGACTACACCTGGATGAACTCGGCCTATGTGCTCGGCGTGCGCCTGACCGACGCGTTCGCCCAGCACGGCTGGTGCACCGCCATCCGCGGCGCCGAGGGCGGCGGCAAGGTGGAGAACCTGCCGAGCCACGTGTTCGTCTCCGACGACGGCGACAGCGACCAGCAGTGCCCGACGGAAATCGGCATCACCGACCGTCGCGAGGCCGAACTCTCCAAGCTCGGCTTCCTGCCGCTCTGCCACTACAAGGGCACGGACTATGCCGTGTTCTTCGGCGCGCAGACCACGCAGAAGCCCAAGAAGTACGACCGCCCCGAGGCGACCGCCAATGCGGCGATCTCGGCGCGCCTGCCCTACATGATGGCCACCTCGCGCTTCGCCCATTATCTGAAGATCATGGGACGCGACAAGGTCGGCTCCTTCATGGAAGCCAGCGATTGCGAGAAGTGGCTGAACCGCTGGATCATCAACTACGTCAACGGCAATCCCGATGCCGGCCAGGACATGAAGGCCAAGTATCCGCTCGCCGAGGCCAAGGTCGAAGTGCGCGAGATCCCCGGCAAGCCCGGCTCCTACAATGCGGTCGCCTGGTTGCGCCCGTGGTTGCAGATGGAAGAGCTGACCACCTCGCTGCGCATGGTGGCCCGCATCCCGACCGCGTCCTGAACCGACTGAGCGCCACGGGAGGACACCCGTTTGGACTCCCTGGTGGACCAGCTGCAACCGGGCCCGGAGGCTTCGCCTTCCGGGCCCGGTCCCATGGCGGGTGCGGGGCGGCGGTCGGATCTCGACCTGCTGGCCCCGCTGCCGACGCCCCTGCGCCGCCATGCCATCGACATGGCGCTCGGCCGCGCCGATGACGCGCGCCTGACCGCGTTCCTGGCCGAGGACGATCCCCTGCGCGCGCTCATCGCGTGGTTCGGCGAGGATCTGAGGCAGATGCCCAAGGGCACGGCCCTCGCCGGCCTGATCGACCGCGACATCGCGTTTCTCGACGAATTGCTTACCGACCAGCTGAACGCGGTGCTGCACCACGAGCGCTTCCGCGCGCTCGAAGCCTCCTGGCGCGGGCTGGCCTATCTCGGCGCCTGCGCCGCCTCGGCCCAGAAGGTGGTGGTGCGGGTGCTCAACCTGTCCTGGAGCGAGGTGTGCGCCGATTTCGACCGCGCCTCGGACTTCGACCAGAGTCACCTCTTCGGCAAGGTCTACAACGAGGAATTCGGCATGCCCGGCGGCCTGCCGTACGGCGTGCTGCTGTGCGACTACCAGGTGCAGCACCGCCCGACGCTCGATCATCCCACCGACGATGTGGCGGGGCTCGCGGGGCTCGCGGGCGTCGCCGCGGCGGCCTTCGCGCCGGCGATCCTCGGCGCCTCCCCGCGCATGCTCGGCCTCGACAGCTTTTCCGAGCTGAGCCACCTGCCGAGCCTGAGCGGGCTGTACCGCGGGGCGGAATATGCCCGGTTCGAGCGCCTGCGCGGCACCGACGACGTGCGCTTCCTCGGGCTCGTGCTGCCGCGCGTGCTCATGCGCAAGCCCTATACCCAGGATGGGGTCGCCGGCGTCGGCTTTCGCTATCGCGAGGATCTGCGCGGCCTCACCGAGGATGACATGTGCTGGGGCAGCGCGGTCTATCCCTTCGGCGAGGTGCTGATCCGCGCCTTCGACCTGCATGGCTGGTTCGCCGACATCTGCGGCACGCGGCGCGACGAGATCGACAACGGGCTCGTCACCGGCATCCAGGCGCCGAGCGCGGAAACCGATACGCCGGGCGTGGTGGACCGGTTCGGCAGCGAGCTGGCGATCGCCAACCAGACCGAGTTCGACCTCTGGCAGATGGGCTTCATGACGGTGAATGTCTGCAAGGACACGCCCTATCTGGTGTTCCATTCCAGCCCGTCGATCCAGAAGGTGCCGCAGGGCGGGCATTCGGCGGCGAATGTGAACGCGCGCCTCTCGGCCATGCTGCGCTATATCCTGTGCGTCTCGCGCTTCGCCCATTACGCCAAGGTGAAGATCCGCGACCGGATCGGCGCCTATGTGAATGCCGAGGCGTGCGAGCGCGACCTCCAGACGTGGCTGCACTCCTATTGCCTCGGCAATGACGATGCCGGCCCCGACATGAAGGCCCGTTTCCCGCTGCGCGAGGCGAGCGTCGAGGTGAAGGCGGTGCCGAGCCGCCCCGGCACCTTCGCCTGCGTCATGCATCTGCGACCGCATTTCCAACTCGACCAGATCTTCACCACCTTCAAGCTCGTCACGGACGTGGCCATCGCCGCGTCGCGGACCGGCTGAACCGACGTCCAGGAGACTCTCCCATGACCGATTCCGCGCTGAAGATTTTCGAAGCCGGCCGTCTGAGTGACGCCATCGCCGCCGCCAACGAAGAGGTGAAGGCCGCCCCGCAGGACATTCAGCGACGCAGCCTGCTGGCCGAGCTGCTGTGCATCGCCGGCGATCTGGAGCGCGCCGAGCGCCAGTTCGACGCCATCTCCACCCAGGATCCCTCCACCGCCGTGCGCGTCGCCGCGCTGCGCCAGCTGGTGCGCGCCGACATGGCGCGCCGCCAGGTGTGGACCGAGGGCCGCATGCCCGAATTCGCCGGCACCCCGCCCGAGCATGTGACGCTGCGCCTGGAAGCGCTGATGCATCTGCGCGAGGGCCGCCCCGACGAGGCCGGCGCCTGCCTCGCCCGCGCGGAGGAGGCCCGCCCGGTGGTCGGCGGCACCCATAACGGCGTGCCGTTCGAGGATTTCCGCGATCTCGACGATCTCACCGCGGGGATCTTCGAAGTGATGACCGTGACCGGCAAATATTTCTGGATTCCCCTGGAGCAGGTGGACGAAGCGGTGTTCACGGCGCCGAGCCGCCCGCTCGACAGCGCCTGGCGCACGGTTCAGATGAGCGTGCGCGGCGGGCCGGAAGGCGAGGTGGTGGTTCCCGCCACCTATCCCGTGCGCGCCGGCGCGTTGCGCGAGGCGCTGCGGCTCGGCCGCGCCACCGACTGGATCGAGGACCGCGCCGGCTTCGTCACCGGCGAGGGCCTGCGCTGCTTCCTGGTGGGCGAGGAGAGCGTCTCGATCCTGGATCTGCGCGCGCTCGCCTTCACCCAGGCGGTTTCCGCGCAGCAGGATGCCCCCGCCGCATGAAGCGCCCGGAGCAGATGGCCCCGCTCGGCCTTTCGCTCGTGGACCGTCTCCTCGATACGGAGCGGCCCACGGTGGCCGCTTTCCGCGACGGGCTGCGGCGCGACCTGGAGGAATTGCTCAACACCGACCGGCGGGTGATCGGCTGGGCGGCGGATCTCGCCGAGCTGGACACCTCGTTGATCAATTTCGGCGTCATGTGCCTGTCCACCGTCAATCTGTCGACGGAGCAGCGGCGCGCCCAGGTGGTGGAGGAAATCGGCCAGATCATCCGCCAATGGGAGCCGCGGCTGGCGAACATGCGGGTCAGCGCCGTGCCCAACGTGGATTCGAGCGATCGCTCGCTGCGCATGCGCATCGAGGCGGAGATCCTGATCGAGCCCTCCCCCGAGCCCATGATCTTCGATACCCTCATCGACCCGCTCGGCAATACGATTTCCCTCACGAGTGCGCGCAGTGACTGACGATCTTCTGTCCTATTACAACCGCGAGATCGCCTATCTGCGGCAGATGGCGAGCGAATTCGCCAATGCCAATCCCAAGATCGCGGGTCATCTGCGCCTGTCCGGCGATGCCATCGACGATCCCCATGTGGCGCGGCTGATGGAGGGCGTCGCCTTCCTCAATGCCCGCATCGGCCGCAAGCTCGACGACGAATTTCCCGAGCTGGTGAATGCGCTGCTGGAAGTGCTCTATCCGCATTATCTCGCGCCCATCCCGTCCATGGCGACGGTGCAGTTCCAGCCCAAGGCGGAGATGACCGGGCCCCAGCTCATTCCCGCCGACACCGAGCTGGAATCGGAAGCGGTGCAGGGCGAGGTCTGCCGCTTCCGCACCCGCTATCCGGTGACGCTCTGGCCGATCGTGCTGAACGACGCCTCGATGACCGGGCGCCCGCTGGTGGCGCCGCCCAACCCCGCCGCCGATGGCGCGGCCGCGGTGCTGCGCCTCTCCCTCGCCTGCACCACCCCCGGCGTCACCTTCACCCAGCTCCAGCCCGACAAGCTGCGGGTGTACCTGCGCGGCCAGCCGCACCAAGTCTACACGCTCCAGCAATTCATCCTGAACAACACCGTCTCCATCGCCCTGGCGGACGGGGTGGGCGACCAGAATCCGGTGATCCTGCCGCCGAGCGCGGTTTCGCCCGTGGGGTTCGCGGCCGAAGACAACATGCTGCCCTATCCCCCGCAGTCGCAGCATGCCTATCGCCTGCTGACCGAATTCTTCGTCTTTCCCGAGAAATTCCTGTTCTTCGACATCGACCTGTCCGCCAAGGTGCTGCGCGACGCCGGCGCGGCGATGGATGTGTTCTTCTATTTCGACCGCACGGACGTGACGCTGGAGCGCACCGTCTCGCGCGAGTTGTTCGCGCTCGGCTGCACCCCGATCATCAATCTGTTTCCCCAGCGCGCCGAGCCCCTGGTGCTCGCGCAGAACCGCTATGAGCATCGCGTCATTCCCGATGCCCGGCGGCAGGGCGTGCTGGAGGTGCATTCCATCCTCTCCGTCATCGGCACCGATGCCGATGGCGAGCAGCGACCCGTGCTGCCCTTCTATGCCCGCCGCCGCGCCGGCCGCGAGGTGAACGCGCCGGCCTATTGGGCCGCCTCGCGCCGGCCCGCGGGCGGGCGCGACCCCGGCACCGAGGTGTTCCTCTCCTTCGTCGATCTGGACCGCGACCCGACCGGCCAGCAGGATTGGGTGATCTCGCTGGAAACCCTGTGCCTCAACCGCGACCTGCCCTCCAAGCTGCCCTATGGCGGCGGGCATCCGTACCTCAAGCCGGTGCACGGCATCGGCACGGTGGGCGAGATCAGCTGCATTTCGCCCCCGACGCGCACCTTGCGCCTCGGGTCCGGGCAGGGGCATCGCTGGCAGCTGGTCTCGCACCTGCTGCTCAACCATCTGTCCATTTCCGGCGCCCACGGCCTGGAGGCGCTGAAGGAAATCCTGCGGCTCTATGATTTCCGCGATTCCGCCGAGAGCTACCGGCTGATCGACGGGATCGTGGAACTGACCGCCCGGCGCGGCACGGCCCGGGCGCCGGTGCGGCCCGGGGACGTGGCCTGGGGCGACGCCATCTGCCGCGGTATCGACATCGGCATCGAGTTCGATCCCGCCAATTTCAGCGGCAGCTCCATGTTCCTCTTCGCCATGGTGCTGGATCAGTTCTTCGGGCTCTATGCCTCCATCAATTCCTTCACGCGGCTGACCGCCACGATCAAGGGACAGTCAGGAACCCTGTGCACATGGCCCGCTCGCGCCGGATACCGTCCGCTACTGTAATCGAGCAGCTCATCGCCGCGCCGGAGAGCTTCGACCTGATCCAGGCGGTCCGCGTGCTGGAGCGGCGGTGGCGCGACAAGCAGGGCCCGAACCACGACCAGCGCGGCAGCTGGTCGTCCGCCTTCGGCGACGAGCGCGACGTGCATCTCGACGCGGTGCGCTTCGTCTCCGAGCCCTCGCTCAAATATCCCACCGCCACCATCACCCGCGCAGTGGCGTCGGAGGGCGACGGGCCGGTGCAGCTCACGGTCGCCCTGTTCGGCCTCATCGGGCCGCTGGGCGTGATGCCCTATGGCTATACGAATCTCGCGACCCAGAGCCTGCACGAGAAGAATTCCGCCTTTGCGGCCTTCCTGGACATCTTCCAGCACCGCGCGGTGACCCAATTCTATCGGGCCTCCACCAAATACCGGCTCGCCGCGTCCCACGAGCAGCGCACGCCCAAGACCCCCGATCCCTTCGCCAACGTCCTGCGCGCCCTGGTCGGCCTCAGCCCGCCGGCGCTGCACGACTGCCTCGCGGTGGCGGACGAAGTGGTGCTGCACCACGCAGGCCTGTTCTCGAGCGAGGCGCGGCCCATGTCCGGGCTCGAGGCGCTGCTGGTGAACGAGCTGGCGCATCCGGTGTCGATCGTCTCCTTTGTCGGCGGCTGGCTGTCCGTCGCGCCGTCCGAACAGACCCGCCTGCCGTTTCCCGGCGCGCCGCAGGGCCTGCATTGCCGTCTCGATTCCAGCGCCATGCTCGGGGCACGGGCCTGGGCGGCGCAGGATTGCTTCCGCGTCGTGATCGGCCCGGTGGACCGGGCGGGGCTGCAAGACCTGCTGCCCGGCGGCCCGGAATCCAACCGCATCGTGGATCTGGTGCGGCTGTATTGCGGGCTGGAATTCGATTTCGACATCAACGTCATCATCAAGGCCGACGCGGTGCCGGCGGCGCGCCTCGCCAGCGCCGCGCACGATGCCGGCGCCGCCCGGCTTGGGCAAACCGCCTGGATCCTGTCGGCGCCGAGCCCGGTCGACCGCTCCGACGCCGTCTTTCCCGCCGGCCGGCTCGACTGATCCCGGCCCGTTCCTTCCCTTTCACATCGAAGCGTGCACCTCATGACCTCCTGGGCTTCCGGCTATGTCAGCGACATCGAATATCTTCCCGGCATGTATGTGGAGCAGACGCCGGGGCATCTGATCCTGGCCTGCCTCATCAACGGGATCGAACCGCCGCTGCTCGGCGATACGTTCGATTATTGCGAGCTGGGCTGCGGGCAGGGGGTCACCGCCAATGTCGTCGCCGCGTCCAATCCGGCGGCGCGCGTGGTGGCGGTGGATTTCAACCCGGCCCACATCGCCCGGGCCGGCGGCGCCGCGCGGGCGGCGGGCATCGAGAATGTGGAGTTCCTCGAACTGAGCTTCGAGGAGATGCTGGACCCGGAGAAGGCCGACCTGCCGGCGTTCGACATGGTGACGCTGCACGGCGTGTGGTCCTGGGTGAGCGCCGAACACCGCGCCGCCATCACCGCCTTCCTGGCGCGGCGGGTGAAGCCGGGCGGCCTCGTGTCGCTGAGCTACAACGCCATGCCCGGCTGGACCGCCATTCTGCCGCTCCAGCGGTTGATGCTGGAACATGCGGCGCTCAGCCATGAGCGCAGCGACGTGCAGGCCATGCAGGCGCTGGATTTCGCCGAACGGCTGGAGAAGGCCGGGTCCGGCGTGCTGGGTTCGTCCACCCTGTTCGAGCAGCTGCGCGCCGGTTCCGCCAAGCATGCGGGCGACGAGAAGGCGGTCTATCTCGCCCATGAATATCTCAATGCCAATTGGCAGCCGCTCTACCATATGGACACCGCGCGCCTGCTGGGCGAGGCCAAGCTCGGCTTTGTCGGCTCGGCGACCTTGATCGAGAATTTTCAAGACCTGCTGTTCAAGCCCGCCCAGCGGGACATTCTCGCCACCGTGCCCGCCGGGCCGTTGCGGGAGAGCGTGAAGGATTATCTGGTGAACCGGCCGTTCCGCCGCGACATTTTCGTGCGCGGCGCCCGCCGCATGCCGGATGCGGTGCGCGACGCACGGCTGCGCGACTTCGCCCTCGCCCTGAGTGTGCCGCTGGCCGACACGAAGACCACGCTCGACGTGCCCGCCGGCAAGGCGCAGCTGGAAGAGCGCTTCTATCGCCCGGTGTTCGAGGCGCTGGCCGAGCGGCCGCGCACGCTCGGCGAGCTTGCGGACCTGCCGGCGCTGCGGGGACAGGTGGGCAGTCCTTCCCTCGTGGAGCTGGCCGGCATCCTCGTCGGCAGCGCGCAGGCGCTCCCCGTGCCGTTCGGCCTGAAGACCGGCGCGAATGCAGAAAGCCTTGCGCTGAACCGCGCCGCCGTACGCGAGGTCGCGGAGAAGCGGGCGAAAACGGCGGTGGTGGCGGCGCCGCTCACCGGTTCGGGCCTGACCCTCACCACCATGGAAGCCCTGGTCTATGACGGCCTTGCCCAGGGTGTGGCGGCGGAATTGCCGGCGGTGCTGGCCCATGTGGAAGCCTGCATGGCGGCGGACGCGGTGCCGCTGATGCGCGACGGCAAGCGCATCGAAAACCCCGGCGAGGCCCGGGCCGTCGTCGCCGAAAGCGTGCAATGGTGCTTCGAGAATCGCCTTCCCATGTGGCGCCAGATGGGTGCCATCTGAAGCGGAAACGAAAAAGCCGGCCCTGCGGCCGGCTTTTTTTTGGGCTTTTTTACCAGGCCCTTGCCGGCGCATTCTTGCCGGAGCGTTTCGGACCGAACCGCTCGCCGGATGGCCGCTCCGGCCCGGCGCGCCATGGTTAGCGCGCCGCAACCGATGGCGGCCGCCTCAGTGCGCGGGCTTCGTGTCGGCGGGCTTGGCGTCGGCAGGCTTGGCGTCGGCAGGCTTGGCGTCGGCAGGCTTGGCATCAGCCGGGGCCGCGGCGGAAGCCGTCGGCAGGGGCTTGGGCGAATGCGCGAGCGAGTTGAGATAGGCGATCAGGTCCGCGCGCTCGCTTTCCTTCGGAATGCCGGCGAACGCCATGGCCGTGCCCGGGATATAGGCCTTGGGATTGGTCAGGAAGGTGTTGAGGTCCTGCGGCGTCCAATCGCCGCCCTTGGCCTGCATGGCGGCCGAATAGGCGAAGCCCGGCACGCTCGCCTTCTTGCGGTCCACGACGCCGTAGAGGTCGGGGCCGACCTTGGCGCCGGCGCCTTCCTGGAAGTTGTGGCACGAGGCGCAGCGCTTGGCGACGTTCGCGCCCTTCTCGATGGAAGCCGTGGCGAACAGCTGCTCGATCGGAACATCGGCGGGCTTGGCTTCCGCGACATTGCCGCCGGCCGGGCCTTCCGGCACGGCGATCTCATAGCCGGGCTTGGCGGGCGCTTCTGGTGCGAAGAGAATTTCGGAAACGATGCCGAGGCCGATCGTCAGCGTCAGGGTGCCGAGCAGCGCCCCCGCGATTTTGTTCAATTCGAAACTATCCATCGGCGCTTCGCTCCTCGGAGCCCCTAAATTCGCGGTCGACCGGCAAAAACTTGGGCCGTCGCCCCAATTAAGGCGCAGCCGGTCGGACACTAATCACTTTGATTGGCGCCGTGCAACCCGTATAAGGCGCGCCCCAATGCCACGTTTCGCGCCAGTCGCGGCGCATTCCCGCCCCAAGGTTGCCACGATCATGAACGCTGCGGAAGTTCTGGTGTTGATCCCCGCCCGTCTGGCCGCCACCCGCCTGCCCGGCAAGCCGCTCGCCGACGTGGGCGGACGCAGCATGATCGTGGAAGTGGCGCGGCGAGCAGTCGCAGCCAATATCGGCCGCGTCGCGGTTGCAACCGATGCCGCGGAGATTGCAGAGGCGGTGCGCGGCGCCGGCCTGGAGGCGGTGATGACGCGCGCCGACCATCCCTCCGGCTCCGACCGCATCCATGAGGCGCTGACGCAGCTCGACCCGCAGGGGCGGGTCCAGATCGTGGTCAATGTGCAGGGCGACCTGCCCACCATCGCCCCCGCCACCATCGCCCGGGCCCTCGCGCCGCTCGCCGATCCGGCGGTGGACATCGCGACGCTGGCCGCGCAGATCGTGCTGGAGGAGGAGCGCACCGACCCGAACGTGGTGAAGGTGGTCGGTTCCCCGATCGCGCCCGGCCTGTTGCGGGCGCTCTATTTCACCCGCGCCACCGCGCCTTTTGGCGAGGGGCCGCTGTACCACCACATCGGCCTTTATGCCTATCGCCGCGCGGCGCTCGCGCGGTTCGTGGCGCTCGCGCCCTCGCCGCTGGAGCAGCGCGAGAAGCTGGAGCAGCTGCGCGCGCTGGAAGCCGGCATGCGCATCGATGTGGCGGTGGTGGACGCGGTGCCGCTGGGCGTGGATACACCGGCCCATCTGGAACGGGCGCGTGCGCTGCTCGCGGCGGAGCGCTCATCGGGAGATCTGGCATGAGGATTTTGGCATGAGGACGCAGGCATGACCCGCCGCATCGTTTTCCAGGGAGAGCCGGGCGCCAATTCCCATATCGCCTGCCGCGAGACCTATCCCGATTACGAAGTGGTGCCCTGCCACACCTTCGAAGATGCGTTCGCGGCGGTGGAGGGCGGCACGGCCGATCTCGCCATGATCCCGATCGAGAACACGGTCGCCGGCCGCGTGGCGGACATCCACCATCTGCTGCCGCGCGCCAGCCTGAAGATCATCGGCGAATTCTTCCTGCCGCTGTCCCATCAGTTGATGGCGGTGAAGGGGGCGAGCCTCGCCACGCTGAAGACCGCCCAGAGCCATGTGATGGCCCTCGGCCAGTGCCGCAAGGCGTTGCGCACGCTCGGTTTGACGGCGGTGATCGGAGCCGATACGGCCGGTTCCGCGCGCGAGATCGCCGAGGCGGGGGACGTCACCCGCGCCGCCATCGCCTCGCGCCTCGCGGCGGAGCTCTACGGGCTGGAAATCCTGGCGGAGAATATCGAGGACGAGAGCCACAACACCACGCGCTTCGTGATTCTGGCGCGCGAGGGCGAATGGGCGGCGGCGGACAACGGGCCGGTGATGACCTCGTTCGTGTTCCGCGTGCGCAATGTGCCGGCGGCGCTCTACAAGGCCATGGGTGGGTTTGCCACCAATGGGGTCAATATGACCAAGCTGGAATCCTACCAGATGGACGGGGAGTTCACCGCCACCCAGTTCTATGCCGAGGTGGAGGGCCACCCGGACGATCTCCCGGTGAAGCGGGCACTGGAAGAATTGGCGTTCTTTTCCAGGGAGTTACGCATTCTCGGCGTGTATCCCGCGCACCCTTTCCGCCGCACCATCGTGCGCGGCGACTAGGGCCCGGCCGGGCCAGATGTTTCACGTGAAACATCGGCGCGGGGAAGACGAAGCGCGCGGAGAAGCCTTGTTCCGCGCTCCTTCGGGCGAAGAAACCGCGTGTTCCGCGCAAGCTCCACGAATCTTCGCGAAACGCCGTCCGCGCCCCTAATGATCGAAGCGCAGGGTGATGCGCGCGCGCCCGGCCGCCCGGCCGAAGGTGACCCGGTCGCCCAGCTTCACCAGCAGATAGGCGGCGAAGCCGGCGACCTCCTTGGCGTCGCCCAAGAGCGCCTCGGGGGAGGGGCGCTCCTTGGGCACCTCCAGCACCTCCCCGTCATAGAGGACGAACACGTCGAGGTGGCTCTCGTCGAAGCGGGCGCGCAATTCCACCGGCCCTTCGGCGATGCCGGTGTCGACGATCACCTCCAGCGCCTGCGCCGCGACCGGGATCGCGGCGGCGATCACGTCGCGCCGCGCGCCCCACAAATCCCCCTGGCGTTCCAGGAAATCCTGGGCGGTGAGGAAGGCGTTCGCCCCCTCCGGCACCTGGAACGAGCTTTCCTTGGAAATGCCGATGCGGAACAGCAGGTTCAGCGCGATGGCGCTGCACGCCGCCACGGTGAGCGGGGTGGAGAACAGTGGCTGGATCCAGAACGGCAATTGCCCCTTCAGCGGCAGCAGCGCCACCGAGAGGCCCGCCAGCACCGAGAGTCCCACCAGGAACACCCGCCGCTCGCTGAGCCGGCGGGAGAGGATGAGATCCATGCCCGCCACCAGCAGATAGGCGGAGGTGTAGAGCAGGATGCCGCCGATCACCGGCGAGGGGATCAGCGTCAGCGCCATGATCGCCTTCGGAAAGAAGGCGGTGGCGAAGATCACGCCGCCGGCGAGAATGCCGATGCTGCGCGCGGTCGCCCCGGTGGCGAAGGCGAGGCCCACCGCCGAGGAGGACAGGCCGGACTGGAAGCCCGAGGTCATGCCGTTGAGGATGTTGCCGATGCCGCACGCGGTCACCGCGCGCCCGGCCGCGCTCATGTCGGCGCGGCGCCATTCGGCATCGTTCATCTTTTCCAGCGAGACCGTGACGCCGAGCACGTCCACCAGCCCCATCATCACCAGCAGGGCCACCAGCGGGAACAGGCGCGGCTCCAGCGCCAGCGAGGGCAATTGCAGGTGCGGCAGGGCGACGAAATCCGCCTTGGCCAGCGTGGCGCCCAGGTCGATGGGGTCGACGCCGCTGAGGGAGGCCAGCGCCCAGCCGCTGGAGGCGCCCACCAGCACCGCGAACAGCTTGAAGCGGCGCGGCGCGAACACGGTGACGCACACGATCAGCGCCAGCGTCACCATGGAGACGGCGAGCGGCCCGAGCTCCACCTGCGTGCTGCCGGTTTCCAGGCCGAGCGCGCGTCGCAGGGCCGGGCTCGCCAGCGAGACGCCGAGCATGGTGACGGCGACGCCGCACACCTCGGGCGGGAGCAGCACGCGCAGCGGCCGCACCAGCCGGGCCATGAAGAGCTGGCAGACGCCGACCAGGATCGTCGTCGCCGCCATCAGGCCCAGACCGCCGATGGTGAGCGCCTGCACCGCCAGCGGAATGGCGCCGGCGGCGGGAATATGGATTCCCAGATAGCCGCTGCCGAAGCGCGTCCGCGCGCACTGGATGATGGTGGTCAACCCGATGCACATGGCGCAGGCGCTCAGCATGGCCTCGACCTGGTCTTCCGGCAGCCGCGCCTCGGTGGCGGCGACGATGGGATAGATCAGGAAGGTCAGGGCCAGCATGGCATGCTGGGTGGACAGGGGGATGAGGGCGGAGAGCGGAACCTTGTCCTCCAGCCCATAGACCAGGGTGGAGGGCCGGCGCACCGGCCGGGGGGCGGTGCCGCGCTCCGGGGCGATCAACCTGCGCACCGGCCGCAGGGCCGCGCGCAGGGCGCCGCGCCAATGCAGGCGGGGGGAGCGAGGGTGCGCGGGCCGTGCGTCGTCCTGCTGCGGCCGGTTCTGGATCTCGGGTCCGGAGCTGGGGTGTTGATCCGGCACGGGTGCTCTTTCAGACGGTGGCGCCCTCGACGAAGGCGCGGATCAGATGATGGGCGATGGCGTTCGCCGGCGGAACGAACAGCCCGTCGGGGTGCGCGCGCACCAGCATCTTCGCGGTTTCCGCACGGGAAAACCAGCGGGCGCCCGCCAGCTCGTTCGAGTCCATCGTGATGGTCTGCGAGGTCGCCTCGGCGATGCAGCCGAACATCAGCGACATGGGATAGGGCCAGGGCTGGGACCAGCGATAGCGCACCGCGCCGGTGGTGATGCCGGTTTCCTCCAGCGTCTCGCGCCGCACCGCTTCCTCGATGGTCTCGCCCGGCTCGACGAAGCCGGCGAGGCAGGACCACATTTCCGGCGCGAAATGCGGCGCGCGGCCCATCAGGCATTCATCGCCGCGATAGGTCAGCATGATCACCACGGGATCGGTGCGGGGAAAATGCTGGGCCCCGCAGCTCGGGCAATCGCGCCGCCAGCCGCCTTCGATGGCGCGGGTGCGGGTGCCGCAATTGGCGCAGAAGCGATGCCGCCCGTGCCAGGCGAGCATGGCCTTGCCGCAGGCGAGCGCCGCCAGATGGTCGGTGGACACCAGGCCCTGCACGGCGGTGGAGCGCAGATCCGGCACCAGCAGGCCGCGCGCCTCCAGCCGGTCCTTCTCCGCCGGATCGACCCGCGCGGCGAAGCGCGGCGCGCCGTCGGCGAGGCCGAGGAAGATCCGCTTGCCGGCACCGAGCGCGGTCGCCGCGTCGGCCGTGAAGAGCGGGTCGCGCAGCGGCTCGCCGGGATGGAGCACCACCCATTCGCCGCCGAGGAGATAGAAGCGGGCATCCGCCCGCTTTGCGAGGTCGTCCACCGTGCCGCGCAGATGGGCGGCGCGGTCGAGCGGGCTGCCCTGGTAGCCGAGGGCCGGCCAGGGGCCAAGATCGGTCTGGGCGAGATCCGTTAGGGAAAGCAGTGGCATGGCCCCTGAGGGAAAGCAGTGCGAGATGGCGCCGACCGTGGCATGGGTGGCACAGCGAGGCAAGGCCGCCGCACGCAGGCCATCCAGAATGCCCATGCAGGAACCGGAATGCGCGTGCGAAGGGCCGCTCTGCGCGCGAAGCGCTTGCCTGCGGGCGCGGCCTGCGGCACATGTCGCCCGCCATTCACGGAAGGCCATGCCGATGTCCGCTCCCCTGTCCCCGCTCGCCCCCCGGCTGATTCCCTATGTCCCGCCCGTCGGGGGCGTCCGGTTCGCGACCGCCTCCGCCGGCGTCAAATACCAGGGCCGCACGGATGTGCTGCTGATGGCGTTCGCGCCCGGCACCACGGTCGCCGGCGTCACCACGCGTTCGCTGTGCCCCTCCGCGCCCGTGGAATGGTGTCGCGCGGCGCTGCGCGGCGGCCGGGCGCGGGCCCTGGTGGTGAATTCCGGCAATGCCAACGCCTTCACCGGCGAGGCCGGCCGCGACACCACCGCCGCCACGGCCGAATATGCCGCCGCCGCGCTGGGCTGCAAGCCCTCGGAAGTGTTCCTGGCCTCGACCGGTGTGATCGGCGAGCCGCTGGATGCCGACAAGTTCGAAGCCCCCCTCGCGGACGCCGCCACCCGCCTCGCCAGCGAGAACTGGACCGAGGCGGCGCGCGCCATCATGACCACGGACACCTTCCCCAAGCTCTCCACCACCACGGTGAAGCTGGGGGAAGTGGACGTGACCATCGCCGGCATCGCCAAGGGCGCCGGCATGATCGCGCCCGACATGGCGACCATGCTCTCCTTCATCGTCACCGACGCGCCGATCGCCGCCGACGTGCTCCAGAAGATGCTGTCGAAGGCCGTGGGCGGCACCTTCAACGCCGTGACGGTGGACGGCGACACCTCCACCTCCGACACGCTGCTGCTGTTCGCCACCGGCGCCGCCAAGGCGCAGGGCGTCGGCACCATCAAGCGCTGGGACGATTCGCGCGTGGAAGGCTTCCGCGCCGCGCTCAAGGGCGTGATGGCCGATCTCGCCGAACAGGTCGCCCGCGACGGCGAGGGCGCCCGCAAGCTGGTGCGCGTGCATGTGAGCGGCGCGGTATCGAAGAAGTCGGCGCGGCGCATCGCCATGTCGATCGCCAATTCGCCCCTGGTGAAGACCGCGGTGGCCGGCGAGGACGCCAATTGGGGTCGGGTGGTGATGGCGGTGGGCAAGGCCGGCGAGCCGGCGGACCGCGACCTGCTCGCCATCTCCTTCGGCGACATCCAGGTGGCCGCCCACGGCGGCCGCGACCCGGATTACGACGAGGCGACGGTGTCCCAATATATGAAGGGCGATGTGATCGACATCCGGGTGGACCTCGGGCTCGGCGACGGCAAGTTCCGCGCGCTCACCTGCGACCTCACCAAGGAATACATCGCCATCAACGGCGACTACCGCTCGTGAAGATCGTCCTCGTCGCCGCCTGCGCGCTGGTCGATGTGGACAACCGGGTGCTGGTGGCCCAGCGCCCGGAAGGCAAGCAACTGGCCGGCCTCTGGGAATTTCCCGGCGGCAAGGTGGAGGCGGGCGAGCGGCCGGAGGACACCCTCATCCGCGAGCTGGACGAGGAACTCGGCATCAGTGTGAAGGAGGCGTGCCTTGCCCCCCTCACCTTCGCCAGCCACGGCTATGAGACCTTCCACCTGCTGATGCCGCTGTGGATCTGCCGCCGCTGGGAGGGGCAGATCGTGGCGCGCGAGCATTCCGGGTTGAAATGGCTGCGCCCGGCGAAGCTGCGCGACCTGCCCATGCCGCCCGCCGACGCGCCGCTGATCCCGGCGCTGATCGACCTGCTGGGGCCGTAGGGAAGGCCTCGCCGCATCCGCATCTTCGTGTCCGGGCCCAGCGACGGCGATGCCGGAGCGCCGAGCCGGGACCCAGCACGAGATGTCTGCGCAGCAGACAAAACGCGCTGCGCGCTTTTATGGGTTGAAGCGCCTGCGCCCCTGCTACATGCAGCGCTCTCCGCGTTGAAGCGCCTGCGGCGGTGTTTTGCGCTGGGTCCCGGCTCGCGTTCCGCGCCGGCTGTGCCGTCGCTGCACTTGGCCGGGACACGGGGGGTCTCAGGCGAGCGGCAGCAAGGCGGCCGTCAGATCGTCCGGCAGGTGATCCCCTTGAGGTGTCCCGGCCCAGCGACGGCGATGCCGGAGCGCCGAGCCGGGACCCAGCGCGAGATGTCTGCGGAGCAGACAAAACGCGCTGCGCGCTTTTATGGGTTGAAGCGCCTGCGGCGGCGTTTTGTGGCGCTCTCCGCGGTGAAGCGCCTGCGGCGATCTCTTGTGCTGGGTCCCGGCTCGCGTTCCGCGCCGGCTGTGCCGCCGCTGCACTTGGCCGGGACACGGGGACTCAGGCGAGCGGCAGCAATGCCGCCTTCAGATCGTCCGGCAGGTGATCCCCTTGAGGTGTCCCCGCCCAGCGACGGCGATGCCGGAGCGCCGAGTCGGGACCCAGCACGAGATTTCTGCGCAGCAGACAAAACGCGCTGCGCGCTTTTATGGGTTGAAGCGCCTGCGCCCCCGCGACATGCGGCGCTCTCCGCGTTGAAGCGCCTGCGGCGGTGTTTTGTGCTGGGTCCCGGCTCGCGTTCCGCGTCGGCTGTGCCGTCGCTGCACTTGGCCGGGATACGGGGGGACTCAGGTCAGCGGCAGCAAGGCGGCCTTCGGATCGTCCGGCAGGTGATCCCCTTGAGGTGTCCCGGCCCAGCGACGGCGATGCCGGAGCGCCGAGCCGGGACCCAGCGCGAGATTTCTGCGGAGCAGACAAACGCGCTGCGCGCTTTTATGGGTTGAAGCGCCTGTGCCCCCGCGACATGCGGCGCTCTCCGCGCTGAAGCGCCTGCGGCAATCCCTTGCGCTGGGTCCCGGCTCGCGTTCCGCGCTGGCTGTGCCGTCGCTGCACTTGGCCGGGACACGGGAGGAGTCAGGTCAGCGGCAGCAAGGCCGCCTTCAGCGCGTCCGGCAGCGGCACCGGGCGGCGGGTGGTGCGATCCACATAGACGTGCACGAAATGCCCCTGCGCGGCCGCCTGGTCGCTGCCCTGGAACAGGCCGATCTCATAGCGCACCGAGCTGGAGCCGAGCTTCGCCACCCGAAGGCCCGCCTGCACCACCGCCGGATAGGAGAGGCTGGCGAAATAGGCGCAGCGGGTTTCCACCACGAGGCCGATGACCGGGCTCTTCTCGAAATCCAGCGCGCCCTTGGCGATCAGATACTCGTTCACCACCGTGTCGAAATAGGAATAGAAAACCACGTTGTTCACGTGGCCGTAGACATCCATGTCCGCCCAGCGGGTGGTGATGGTGAGGAGGTGCGGGAAGGCGGAGATCAGCGCCGGCTGCTCGCGCCCCGCGCTTTTGCCCTCTTGTCCCGCGCCGCTCATGCCCAGGCCGCCTGATAGATGGCCAGCGCGTCCGCCTCGTGGACGGGGCGGGGATTGTTCACCAGAAGGCGGCTCTGCTTCATGGCGTCGGCGGCGAGCATGGGCAAATGGTGTTCCGGCACGTTCACTTCCCTCAGGCAGCGGGGCAGGCCCAGATCGATGGCGAGAGCGGCCAGCCGCTCGACAAAACGTTCCGCCACCTGCGCGTCCGTGCCTTCACCAATGTCCGGGAAGGCATGGGGCGCGATCTGCGCATAGGCGCGCGCGGCGGCCGGCAGGTTGAAGCGCAGCACGTGCGGCAGCACAAGGGCGTTGGTGAGCCCGTGGGGCAGGTGGTAATGCCCGCCGAGGGGATAGGCGAGCGCATGCACCGCCGCCACCGGCGAATTGGCGAATGCCTGCCCCGCCAGCAGCGAGCCGAGCAGCATGGCTTCGCGCGCCGGCCGGTCGGTGCCCTGGTGGACCGCCGTGCGGATGTTCGCCCCCAGCAATCGCAGCGCCTCCTTGGCGAGGCCGCGCGAGATGGGATTGTTGTTCGGGCTCGCCGAGGCATAGGCCTCGATGGCATGGACCATGGCGTCCACCCCGGTCGCCGCCGTCACATGGGCCGGCAGGCCGAGGGTGAGGTCGGCATCCAGCAGCGCCACGTCCGGGATCAGGCAGGGCGAGACCACGCCTTTCTTGACCGTCTCCCCCGTGGTGACGATGGAGATGGGCGTGACCTCCGAGCCGGTCCCGGCCGTGGTGGGCACCAGGATCAGCGGCAGGCGCGGCCCCTTGGCGATGCCGATGCCGTAGATTTCGGTCAGTGCCTCCTGGCCGAGCGCCAGCAGCGCCACCAGCTTGGCCACGTCGAGCGAGGAGCCGCCGCCGAGCCCGAGCACGCCTTGCGCGCCCATGGCGACGGCTTCGGAGGTGGCGGCGAACACCACGTCCTCCGGCGGGTCGGCCACCACCTGGTCGAAGATGCGATGGGCGATTTCCGCCGTGCGCAGGGCTTCCAGGGTCGGCGCCAGAAGGCCCGCCTTGACGATGCCGGGATCGGTGACGATCAGGATGCGCGACACGCCCCGCGCCGCGAACAGATCGCCCACCCGCAGCGCCGCGCCGCTGGCGCAGACGATGCTCGGCGTGGTGTTGAACACGAACCCGGACATGGCTCCCCCTCAGATGTTCGCGCGCGACGCGAAACGCGGTCTATTCTGGCTGTTCCGACCCGGACGGGGAATCCCCCGCGGTCTTCACTTCCTTGGTTCCGAGCGCGTCGGCGAGGCGCATGCGCGCGGAGCCGGGACGCAGCGGCTTCTGCTGGCTCTCGTGCGGCGCCCAGCCGGACAGCCAGACGATCTCGAACGTGGCGCGGACCTTGCCGTCCGCATCGGCGAAGCGCTCCGCATAGAGTTCCGCCGCCCGCAGCACCGTCGCGCGGCGCAGCGGCACGCGCCGCCGCTCGGCGAGCGCATTGGCCGCCCCCATGCGGCGCAGATCCGCGAACAAGGTGAAGGGCGAGCCATAGCGCACCACCACCCGGTCGACGTCGGTCACCGGCAGGGCGAAGCCCGCCCGCTGGAGCAGCGCGCCCATGTCTCGCACATCCGCGAACGGCGCGACGCGGGGCGAAAGGCCGCCCGTGGTCTCGCTCTCGGCGATGGCGAAGACTTCGCGCAGTTCGGCGAGACTCGCTCCGCCGACGAGGGCGGCGATGAAGAGCCCGTCCGGCTTCAGCGCGCGGCGGATCTGGGTGAGCGCGCCGGGCAAATCGTTCACATGCTGGAGCGAGAGGCCGGAAACGATGAGGTCGAGCGCGCCTTCGGCGAAGGGCAGGGCCTCCTCGTCCGCCACCACGGCCGGAAAGCCGGGGCCCGCCGCGGCGGCGAGCGGGGCGGCGCGGAACACGGTCTCGATGCCGGGATGGCGCGCGAGTGTCTCCGCCACGGCAGGGGTGGCGCTGCCGAGATCGAGCGCGCGGGGAAAATCGCGCTTCACCGCCAGCAGCCGGTCGCCGACATCCTCGGCGACGCGCTCCAGCAGGAAATCGGCCGGGCCGAGGGTGGCGGCACGGGCGAGGCGGCGGCGCAGCAAGGGCCGGTCGAACACGAGAGGGCTGCTCATGGCCGCCATATAAGCCCGCGCCCCCGGCCTTGCACAGGGCGTCTCATTCGCAGGCCGACAGCGTCACCGGGTCGGCGCTTTCCGGCAACAGCGCCCCCATGGGCCGGCAGGCGCCGTCGATGCAGACGCGATAATCCGCCGTGGCGCCGGAACGGCGCATCACGATCTGCTTCTGCGGCGCCAGCGCGGGATGGGCGACATAGCGCCCGTCCTTCAGCACCGCCCCTTCGGGCGGCTCCATGCCCGCGCCGGACCCCTCGATGCGCATTTCGGCGAGCACCAGGCCGGCGGGCGTCGCGCGCCAATCCTCCTCCCAGGTGGTCTTCTGCACCGAATGGGTCCAGGCCAGGGTGATCAGGGCCGCGAGGCGGAGCGTCACCCCGCCGCCGGCCAGGCAGACGAGGCTCACGCCGGGCGGGCCGGCGCGTTGCGCGTCCGGATCATGTGCCAGGCGAGGAAGGCGGCGAACAGGGCGAATGCCGCCGCGTCCGACATGGGCACCGAGGCCACGAACAGCAAAGCCGCGATCGCCGCCACCACCCGTTCAATGATCGACAGCGGCCCGAACAGCCAGCCGATGGCCACCGCCCCCAGCAGGCCGATGACGATGCAGGCCTTGGCGAACACATAGGCCACCTCGACCCAATAGCCGTACTGGGCGGCGATCTCCCCGCCCTGCTGGAGCATCAAGGTGGGCTCGTAGACCGCCATCACCGGGATCAGGAAGCCGGCCAGCGCGATCCGGCACGCCTGCCAGCCGATGGCGTCGGGCGATGCCTTGGCGATGGGCGCCGCCGCGAGCGCGGCGAGCGCCACCGGCGGGGTGAGGTCGGCGATGATGCCGTAATAGAACACGAACATGTGGCTGACGATCAGCGGCACGCCGAGCGTGAGCAGGGCCGGCGCGGCCAGCGAGGCGGTGATGATATAGGTGGGGATGGTGGGGATGCCGGTGCCGAGAATGATGCTGGTGACGATGGTCAGCAGCAGCGACAGCCACAGCGTCTCCTTGCCGATGGAGACCACCCAGCCGCCGAAGATGGTGGCCGAGCCGGTGAGGGTCAGCACGCCGATCACCGTGCCGACGATGGCGCAGGCCATGCCCACGGGCAGCGCCTGGCGCGCGCCTTCCGCCAGCCCGTCGCGGCACAGGGCGAGCGTTGCCCGCCCGCCGCGCGTGATCAGGTTGCCCACCACCAGGGCGACCACCAGGGCGACGATCACGACCACGCCGAATTCGAAGAAGGCCGCGCACACGAGCCCGAGCGCGATCCAGAAGGCGAGGCGGATCATCGGCGCGGCGGTCTCGCGTGCGATGCTCTGGCCGAGGATCAGCACCACGGTCAGCGCCAGGCCCACGGCGCCCGCGAACAGGGGCGTGTAGCCGGCGAACAGCAGATAGACCAGGACGATCAGCGGCAGCAGCAGGTACCAGCCCTTGCGCAGGGCCGGCAGGATGAGCGGGATCTTGTCCTTGGGAATGCCCATGAGGCCGCGCTTGCCGGCCTCCAGATGCACCATCCAGAAGGCGGAGGCGAAATAGAGGATGGCGGGAATGATCGCCGCCTTGACGATGGTGGCGTAGGGCACGCCGATGGTCTCGGCCATGATGAAGGCCACGGCGCCCATGACCGGGGGCATGATCTGCCCGCCCATGGAGGCGGTCGCCTCCACCCCGCCGGCGAACGAGGAGGAATAGCCGAAGCGCTTCATCAGCGGGATGGTGAACTGGCCCACGGTGACCACATTGGCGACGCCCGAGCCGGAAATGGTGCCCATGAGCGCGGAGGAGAACACCGCCACCTTCGCCGGCCCGCCGCGCGCGCGGCCGAACAGGCCGAGGGCGAGATCGTTGAACAATTGGATCATGCCGGCCCGCTCCAGGAACGTGCCGAACAGGACGAACAGGAAGATATAGGTGGCCGAGACCGCGATCGGCACGCCATAGATGCCCTCGGTGCCGAACGACATCTGCTCGACGATCTGCTCCAGCGAATAGCCGCGATGGTCCAGCGGCGCCGGCAGATACTGGCCGAACAGGCCATAGGCCAGGAAGGCGCCGCAGATCAGCGGCAGGGCCGGGCCCATCATCTGCCAGGAGACTGCGAACACCACGACGATCAGCGCGATGCCCATCACGAAGTCGGCGTTGGAAATCTCGCCGGCCCGCAGGATCAGGTCGTTATAGAAGATCCATTGGTAGAGCCCGGTGGAGAAGCCGACGAGCCCGACGCCCCAGCCGAGCGCCAGGGTGAGGCGCGACGTGCTGCGGTGATTGGCGATCAGCGCCGCCGCGATCAGGCACAGGAAGCCCACATGCAGGCCCCGGATCACCTGGCTCGGCAGGATGGCATAGGTGGAGACGAACAATTGGTAGGCGGAAAAGGCGATGGCGATCCAGAACAGGATCTGGCCCTTCAGCCCCTCGCCGAACCCTGGCGGCAGGCCGTGCTCCATGTCGTCGATGGGCGCGAAACTCTGCGGGGGCGTGACGTCGGCATCGGCGGAAAGGCTCGGCGCGCTCATCTTCACTGGCTCCAGAAATCGCTGGCTCCGGGTCGTCCGGGCCGGACCGGCCGGCGGGTCCTGCCCGTGCGTCCGGCGGCGGGAATGGGAAACGGGCGCACCGCTGGCGGATCAGCCGAAACGGATGGTCGCCCATCCGTTTCGAAAAATTGATCCACCAGATCAAGGGCTTGGGGCGCGCCCGTTCACGTCATCTTCCCAGAGGTCAGGGCGAGACGCCCTTTTCCTTGAAGTATTTTTCCGCGCCCGGATGGAACGGCACCGGCGAACCCTTCATGGCGCCCTGGAGCGAAATCGCCTTGGCGGCGGCGTGGGCGGCCTGGAGGTCCGGCAGATTCTCGAAGATCGCCTTGGTCATGGCATAGACGTCGGCGTCCTTCATGTCCTCGCGCACCACCAGGAAGTTCGGCACGGCGGCGGTGGCGACGTCCTTGTCCTGGCCGGTATAGGTGCCGGCGGGGATCACGGTCTTCAGATAGGGCGTGCCCACCTTGTCGACGACGCTGTTCGGAATCTCGACCACATTGATCTCGACGGCGGTGGCGAGGTCCTTGATGGAGGACACCCCGAGGCCGGCCGATTGCAGGGTGGCGTCGAGCTGGCGGTTCTTCATCAGCTCCACCGATTCGGCGAAGGGGAGATATTCCACCTTGCCGAGGTCCTCATATTTGAGCCCGGCGGCGTTGAGGATGGCGCGGGCGTTCAGCTCGGTGCCGGATTTCGGCGCGCCGACCGACAGGCGCTTGCCCTTCAGGTCCGCCAGGGTCTTGATGCCGCTGTCCTTGGACGCGACGATCTGGATGTAGTTCGGATAGATGGCGGCGAGCGCCCGCACTTTCTTGAGCGGCGCCTTGAAGCCGGCCTCCTCCTTGCCGGCCCAGCCGTCGGCGAGGCTGTCGGCGAGGGTGAAGGCGATCTCGCCCTTGCCCTGCTGGATCAGGATGAGATTTTCCACCGAGGCCTTCGTCGCCTGCACCGAGGGGCGCACATCCGCCACCTTGGTGGACAGGATGTTCGAAATGGCGACGCCCATGGGGTAATAGACGCCCGAGGTACCGCCGGTGAGGATGTTGACGAATTCCGCCGCCTGCGCCGCCACGGGCGCGCAGGCCAGCGCGACCGACAGGGCAGCCATCTTCCAGCTTTTCATGAACGCTCCTCCGATATCGTTGTGTCTTTTCCCGGAAGGCTAGCGCCTTCGGCGGCAAAGGCCACCTGCTTTCTTATGGCTCAGACGAAAGTCTAAACCGCCTACCCCGGTGCGGCCCGCAGGCCGCGCCGCGATTTCGCGGGCGCGGGCCATTGATCCCGACCTTTCGGGGCGCTAGTGACGGGATGAAATAATGAATCCCACAAGCCCTAAGGGCGCGGGATGTCGCCCTCCCGCGCGGGGGCCAAGGGAGCCGCCATGCCGTCCGATAAGGAAATTCTCCGCGCTCTGTTCGAGACCGCGCTCGCGGCCGCCCTGCCCGAGGGCAAGTTCGACGGGCGCCTGCCGGAGCCGCCGAAGGGGCGCACCATCGTCATCGGCGCCGGCAAGGCCTCCGCCCGCATGGCGCGCGCGTTCGAGGACGCCTGGCAGAAGCCCTGCGAGGGGCTGATCGTGACGCGCTACGGCCATGGCTGCGAAACCCGCCAGATCGAGATCGTGGAGGCCTCCCACCCGGTGCCCGACGCGGCGGGCCTCAAGGCGGCGCAGCGCATCCTGGAGCTGGCCCGCTCGGCCGGGCCGGACGATCTGGTCATCTGCCTGATGTCGGGCGGCGCCTCCTCCCTGCTCACCCTGCCGGCGGAAGGCATGACGCTGGAAGACAAGCAGGCCCTCAACAAGGCCCTCCTGAAGTCCGGCGCGCCCATCGGCATCATGAACCAGGTGCGCAAATCCATGTCGGCCATCAAGGGCGGGCGCCTCGCGGCGGCCATCGCCCCGGCCCGCTGCGTGACCTATCTCATCTCCGACGTGCCGGGCGATGACCCGCGCGCCATCGGCTCCGGCCCCACCATTCCGGAAAAGTCGGATCCCGAGGCGGTGCTCGCCCTCATGCGCGCCTATGACGTGCCGGTGAGCGCGCAGATGGAAAAGGTGATCCGCGCCAACACGGTGTCCGGCGATGCCCTGCCGGGGCAGGAGGTGCACATGATCGCCACCCCCATGATGGCGCTGCATGCGGCGCGGGAGAAGGCAAAGGAATTCGGCCTTTCGACCGTCATCCTCGGCGATGCCATCGAGGGCGAGGCGCGCGAGGCGGCCACCGTCTTCGCCGGCATCTCCTTCAGCGCGGCGACCCACGGCGAGCCGGCGAAGGCGCCGTGCGTGCTGCTGTCCGGCGGCGAGACCACTGTGACGGTGCGCGGCACCGGGCGCGGCGGGCGCAATGTGGAATTCCTGCTCGCCTTGGCGCTCGCGCTGAAGGAGGCCAAGGGCATTTCCGCCATCGCCTGCGATACCGACGGGGTGGACGGCACCGAGGACAATGCCGGCGCCTGGTTCGACGACCAGATCCTCGCCCAAGCGCGCGCGGCCGGCGTTTCGGCGGTCGATCATCTCGGCAACAATGACGGCTACAGCTTCTTCCAGAAGCTCGACCGGCTGGTGATGACCGGGCCGACGCTGACCAATGTGAATGATTTCCGCGCCATCCTGATCCGCTAAAACCGCGTAAAGGCCCGGCTATTGCTGCGGCGCAGCAGGTTTGCGCGCGCCGCATGGCGGTAGGAAATTGAGGGATGTCAAATTATTAGGCCCATTGCCGGCGGAGGCGGCGGGGGCTTGACGGGGGGCGGATGGGTCAATGTCCTTGACCTTTGCTGCATTGCACATAGATTGCGGACAGAGGAACCGGGGGGTCCGGACCATAGGTCAGGAGACCACCATGAACGATCAGGTTGCGCCTGGAATCATCCGCAAGCTCTGGGCCGGAGAGGCCCAGCTGTTCCGCGAACATCTTCTGCGGCTGGATAAGGAAAGCCGGCGCAACCGGTTCGGCTCCGCCGTATCGGAATCCTTCATCGAGCATTATGCCGAGCGCGTGTTCCGCTCCGGCGCGGTGGTCCACGGCTGCTTCATCGACGGCGTGCTGCGGGCGGCGGCGGAGCTTTATCCCTTCTCCGGCGTCCTGCCGCGTGAGGCCGAGGCGGCGTTCAGCGTGGAGAGCGCGTTCCAGAACGGCGGCTTCGGCACCCAATTGATGGAGCGCACCCTGCTCACCGCGCGCAATCGCGGCATCCGCACGCTCTATATGAACTGCCTCGCCCACAACCGCCGCATGCAGCAGATCGCGCGCAAGTTCGACGCCGACCTGAAGTTCGAATCCGACGAAGTGGTGGCGCAATTGACGGCGCCCTATCCCACGGCGCTTTCCCTGGCGCGGGAGGCGGCGGCGGATGCGCAGGGGGTTTCGCGCACCGTGTTCCAGGCCCAGGTGCGGGCCACGGGGCGGGTGATCGACCTGCTGCTGCCGGGTTCGCGCGCGGCCTGAGGCTGCCGAACCCGATCGGGTCCTAGTGGGGCACGCTCTTCGACAGCAGGTTGACCACCAGCACGCCGGCGATGATAAGGCCGAGGCCGATGACGGCGGGCAGATCCAGCTTCTGCCCGTAGACCACGAGGCCGATGGCGGCCACCAGCACGATGCCGACGCCCGACCAGATGGCATAGGCGATGCCCACCGGCAGCACCTTCAAGGTGAGCGAGAGGCAATAGAACGCCACCGCATAGCCGATCACCACGATCACCGAGGGCAGCGGCTTGCTGAATCCCTCCGCCGCCTTGAGGGCGGAGGTGGCGATGACTTCCGCCGTGATGGCGACGAGGAGCAGCACATAGGTCATGGGCGGAGGTGAGCCCAGGGGCGTTTCCGCGTCAATTAGGTTTTGCCTTTCGCGGCCGCGCGATACCGTCACAGCCGGTGGCTTGCCGCCGCGGGATCGACCGCGCGATCGGTGGCCTCAATGGAAATTCCGTCCTTTCGGCAAGGCGGGGGCATTGGCGGGCACCAGGGGGGCGGGGCGCCGGCGGTGCGGCGCCTCTTTGGGGTCGCGCGGATCGCGGCCGGGGCCGCTTGTCTCTCTTGGATCGCGGCCGGGGCCGCTTGTCTCTCGCGGATCGCGGCCGGGGCCGCGTTTGGCCTCGTCGGGCGGCATGGCGGGATTTATGGGCGAGCCGTCGCGGTCCAGTTCGTCGATGAGATGGCTCCAATCCTCGATCTTCTCCGCCACCAGATGGATGACGCCGCTCTCGTTCTGCAGCCGGCCGGTGACGCCCACGAGGCGCGCGCCCATCACCTGCGGGCGGAAGGCCTCGAACACGCGGGGCCAGACGATGACATTGGCGAAGGCCTGCTCGTCCTCGATGGTCATGAAGATGACGCCGCTCGCGGTGCCCGGCCGCTGGCGCACCAGCACCAGCCCGGCGAGGGTGAGGCGGCGCCCGCTCGCCAGCTCCGGCAGGCGCCCGTTAGGCGTCACGCCGCGCCGGGTGAGCCGGGCGCGCAGGAAGGCCAGCGGATGGGATTTCAGCGACAGTTTCAGATGCCGGTAATCAGCAATCACCTGCGCGCCCGGCGGCAGGACCGGAAGCGCCACCTCCGCCTCGCGGATGCTCTCTTCGCGGGCCGCCGCGGCGGCGCGGAACAAGGGCAGGTCGTCCTTGTCGCCGGCGCGGCGCAGGCCGCGCACGGCCCAGAGCGCGGCGCGCCGGTCGAGCCCGAGGGAGCGGAAGGCGTCGGCATCGGCGAGGCGCTCCAGCACGGCGGGTGACAGGCCGGTGCGCAGCCACAGGTCGCGCACGCAATCATAGCCCGGCCCGCGCAGGGCCGCGATGCGCCGGCCCGCCTCCTCGTGCAGACCCTCGATCTGCCGCAGGCCGAGCCGCAGGGCATGGGTTGTCCTCACATCGCCGGCCATGTCGCCATGGCGGGGATGAATGCGCCCGGCGGCGCGCGCCACCCTTGCGCCCTCTCCCGCTTGCGGGGGAGGGTTGGGGAGGGGGCACGCCGCCTCGGGGCACGGGCGTGCGGCGGGAGGGGAATGGGGGCTTTGCGGGCGGGACACCGGTGCGCCTTCTCTTCCTCCGGGCCGTTCCGATTCTGCACGTCCTCCCTCTTCCCCCTCCCCAGCCCTCCCCCGCAAGCGGGAGAGGGGGGGCATAGCCTTGAGGAGGGAGAGCCCGTGATCGACAGCCTCTGCGGGAGGGGCCGAAAGGGCAGCGGCGCCGTCCTCCGCTTCCAGCGTATGGTCCCAGTGCGATGAATTGATATCGGCGGGGCGGATCTCGACGCCGTGCTCGGCAGCGTCGCGCACCAATTGGGCGGGGGCATAGAAGCCCATGGGCCAGGCGTTCAGCAGGCCGGCGGCGAACACATCGGGATAATGGCACTTGATCCAGGCCGAGACATAGACCAGCAGCGCGAAGCTCTCGGCATGGGAACGGGGAAAGCCGTAGGAGCCGAAGCCCTTGATCTGCTGCCACAGGCTTTCCGCGAAGGCGCGCTCATAGCCCTTGGCCAGCATGCCGCGGATCAGCTTGTCCTTGAACGTGTCGATGGTGCCCACATGCTTGAAGGTGGCCATGGCGCGCCGCAGCTTGTCGGCCTCCTCCGGCGTGAAGCCGGCGCCGACGATGGCGATCTGCATGGCCTGTTCCTGGAACAGCGGCACGCCGAGCGTGCCTTCCAGCACCTCCTTCAGCTCGGGCGAGGGATAGACCACCTTGTCCAGCCCCTGCTTGCGGCGCAGATAGGGATGCACCATGCCGCCCTGGATCGGGCCGGGGCGCACGATCGCCACCTCCACCACCAGATCCTCGAATTTTTCCGGCTTCAGGCGCGGCAGCATGGTCTGCTGGGCCCGGCTTTCCACCTGGAACACGCCGATGGAATCCGCCCGCCGGAGCATGGCGTAGACGCGCTTATCGTCCGGCGGGATGTCGCAGATGCGCTTGAAAGCGTGTCCGTACCGGGCGTTGAGCAAGGCGAAGCACTTCTGGATGGCGGTGAGCATGCCGAGCGCCAGCACGTCCACCTTCAGCAGGCCGACGGCTTCCAGATCGTCCTTGTTCCATTCGATGATGGGCCGCTCGTCCATGGCCGAGCGGGTGAGCGGCACGGTCTCGTCCAGCCGGTCGTGGGTCACCACCATGCCGCCCACATGCTGGGAGAGGTGGCGCGGAAAGCCGATCAGCGCGCGGGAGAGTTCCAGCGTCAGCGACAGCCGCCGGTCGGTGGGGTCGAGGCCGAGGCGCACCGCCTCCTCCGCCTTCACCCCGTCGGAGGACCAGCCCCAGATGGAGCCTGAGAGCGCGCCCACCGTATCCTCCGAGAGGCCGAGCACCTTGCCCACCTCGCGCACCGCCGAGCGGGTGCGATAGGTGATGGTGGTGGCGGCGAGCCCCGCATGGGCCGCGCCATAGCGCCGGTAGACGAATTGCAGCACCTCGCCGCGCCGCTCGTGCTCGAAATCGATGTCGATGTCGGGCGGCTCGTTGCGGTTGCGGGAGATGAAGCGCTCGAACAGCAGGGCGGATTTCATCGGGTCCACCTCGGTGAGGCCGAGGCAGAAGCACACCGCGGAATTGGCCGCCGAGCCGCGCCCCTGGCACAGGATGCCGGCGCCGCGGGCGAAGCGCACGATCTCGTCCACCGTGAGGAAATAGGGCGCATAGCCGAGCTCGCCGATCAGGCCGAGTTCGTGGCGCAAGGTGGTATTCACCTTGTCCGGTATGCCTTCGGGATAGCGCGTGCGCGCGCCCGCCCAGGCCAGCGCTTCCAGCGCTTCTTGCGGGGAGGCGAAGCCGTCGCGCGCCTCGCGCGGATAGGTGGGCTTGAGCTGGTCCAGGGAAAAATCGAGCCGGGAGAAGAAGGCGAGGCTTTCCGCCATCGCCCCCGGCAGGGCGCGGAACAGGCGCGCCATCTCGGCGGGCGGCTTGAGGTGGCGCTCGGCATTGGGGGCGAGCCGCGTGCCGGCGGCATCCAGCGTCACATGGGTGCGGATGCAGGTGAGGATGTCATGCAGCGGGCGCTGCTCCGGCGCATGATAGAGCGCGTCGCCCACCGCCAGGACGGGCAGGCGCGCGCGCCGCGCGAAGTCGGCGAGGCGGGCGAGGCGGCGGGCATCATCCCCGCCATGGGCGATCGCGGCGGCGAGCCATGTCCGGTCCGGCGCGGCCTCATTTAGCTGGCTAATCAGTTCCGCAAACGCCTCCGTCAGCCGGCGCGGTGGCAGCACGGCGAGGCACAGGCCGTCCTGGAAATCCAGCAGATCGGCCCGGGTGAGGCGGCAATCCCCCTTTTCCGCCCGCATATTGCCGGTGGTGAGCAGGCGGCAGAGCCGGCCGTAGGCGGGCCGGTCGACGGGATAGGCGAGGATGTCCGGCGTGCCGTCGCAAAACACCAGCCGGGCGCCGATGGCGAGGGGAAAATCCAGCGCCTTCGCCATGGAATGGGCCCGCACCACGCCGGCCAATGTGTTGCGATCGGCGATGCCGATGCCGCGATGGCCGAGCGCGTGCGCCTGCCGCACATGATCTTCCGGGTGCGAGGCGCCGTGCAGGAAGGAGAAATTGCTGGTGGCGGCCAGCTCCACATAAGGCGGCGGGGCGGGCGAGGCGGCGCTCGGGCCGGAGCGGCCGGCGAAAGCGGGGGTGAGAAGATCGCCGCTCATGCGAACAGCCCGTGCACATACCAGGCGGGGCGGCTGGTTTCCGCGCCATAGAGCCCGGCGCGGAACAGCCAGAGGCGCAGCCCCTCTTTTGTTTCCACGCGAAAATAATCCCGGGTCGGAGTGGAAAGCGCACCTTGGCGCCCGGCGCCGGGCTCCGCGGCGGGCGGCAGTCCCGTGAGGCGCAGGGCGGGTTCGCGCCACCAGGGGGCGGCGATGCGCTCGGGTCCTTCCACGCGCGCCACAAGGTGGAGGCGGCGGCGCCAGCGGAAGCGCACGGGGGCGCCGTCCGGCACCTCGGCCACGGCTTCCACCGCTTCGGGAACGGCGAACAGGCGCTGCGGCCGCACGGCGCCATCGGCATCGGGCCGCTCGGCCGGCGCGGGAGGCGCCGGCGCGCGCCGCGCTGCCGCCCGCGCCGGCGGGATCGCGCCCGGAGCGAGGGGAACGTCCGCCGCCGGGTCCCGGTCCCTGAGGGTGGGAGGAGAAGGCGCCAGGTGCGCGCCGGTGGTTTCCGAGCGGGCCGGCGGCGTGGCGAAGGGGGGATGCGCGGGCGGGCGCATCGCCGGGTCTTCCGGTGGGTCTTTCGGCTGGGGGACATCGGCTGTGAGAGAAAGAGCGCCGGCGGGGCTTTGCGGTGCGCGACTTTCCCGAGCGCCCCCGGCTGCTGCGGACCTTGCCGGGGCCGGCGGGCGCGTTTCGGCCGCCCCGGTCCGGATGGCGGACGCGCGGGGCAAAGGGATCGAAACGGGGATCAGGACGGGGGACGGGCGATCCCCATCGGCGGGGGGCGAAGCGGAGCGGGCGCGCGCGGGGAAGGGGATTGCCTGCCCCGCCCGTTCGTCCTGCCCGCTGTCTTCCCCTTGCGACTCTCCTCCCCCTTGCTCTCGTTGCCTTCCGCCCGGCGCCGGCGCGCCCTGCGACGGCAGGGGCGGGGTGGTTTTGTCGATGGAGGCAAAAGCTTGGCCTGGCCCGGCTTCCAGGGTTTCGCTCCCGGCCAGGATCTGCGCCTGAATCCGCGCCGGGTCGGCGAGCGCGCCGGCATCGAACGGCAGGCGCCGGCGCGCCAGGGCGGTCGCCTGCCCGGCCTCTTCGGGAAGATGCGCGTCCAGAACACCGAGATGCTGCACCCGCGCGGCGCCGAAGCGGGCGGAAAGCCGGTCCACGAGGCCGTCCAGCGCGGCTTCCTCCGCCTGCCGGGCATCGAAGCCGTGCTGGTGGGGCGCCATGTCCTCGGCCAAAGTGACGCCGAGGCGCAGCAGATCGAAGCCGAAGCCGGCGTCGAGATGCGCCACCTGCGCCATCTTCTCCGCGAACAGGCGGCGGATGGCGAGGGGATCGCGCAGCGGCCGGCTCGCGCCGACCGTCAGCCGTGTCACCTGCCCATCCACTCGGAACAGGGTCAGTTCCAGGCGCCGCGCGCCCTTGCCCGCGCGCTCCAGGGCGGGGGCCAGCTTGGTCGCCAGATGATGGGCGAGGCCCAGCACGTCTTCCGTCCGCTCGATGGGGTCGGAGAGGCTGCGCTCGGCGCAGAAGCGCGGCGGGGGAAAGCGATGCTCCACCGCTTCGCGCGCGAGGCCGGTGGCCTGGTCGAGCCGCCGCAGCAAATCGGTGCCGAAGCGCGCGGTGAGCGGCGCGCGCGGCTTGCCGGCGAGATCGCCGATCCGCGTGAAGCCGAGCCGGGCCAGGGCGGCGAGGGCGCCCGCCTCCAGCCGCAGGGCGGCGAGCGGCAAGGGGGCGAGCAGAGCGGCAAGGTCGGCGCCCTCTTCCACCACCAGGGCCGGGCGGGCGCCGAAATGCGCGAGGGCCCAGGCCGCGCCGAGGGTGGAGGCGAGCGCGGCGCGGGTGGCATAGCCCCGTGCGCCGACGCGTGCGCGCAGGTCGCCCACCAGAGCGCGCTCGCCGCCGAACAGATGGGCGCAGCCGGACACATCCAGCATCAGGGCGTCCGGCGCATCGAGGGCGAGCAGCGGCGTATAGCGCTCGCAGGCGTCGGCCACATGGCCGAGCAGGCGCGCGTCCGCCTCGGGTGCATGGTCCGCCACCTGAAGCTCGGGATGGCGCGCGCGGGCGTCCGCCAGGGAGAGGCCGGGCACGAGGCCGAGGTCGCGCGCGGCGGGGTTGAGCGCGGCGAGCCGCAGCGCGCTTTTCTCCAGCACCAGGGTGGCGCGCGGGGCCGCGCGCAGCTCCAGCGGCAAGCTGCGCGCGATGCGGTCGGTGGAAAGGTGGTTCAGCCACAGGCACAGATAGCGCCGGCCGGGCGCGGGGGACGGGGTCATGATCCGGCCTCGCGGGCCTGGCGGGGAAGCGCGGGGCTGGGCGCGGCCGAAAGGAAGGCGGGGCCGGCAAGGCAGAGGGTCCAGCGTCCCAGCGGGCCGAGGCGGTTGCGCGTCAAGGCGGCCTCCAGGGTCGGCAGGCCGAGCCCGCCATAAGAATCGCGCGGCGTGCTGGCGGCGGGGGCGATCGCCCAGCGGGTGAGGGCGGCGCAGGCGGCGCCGTCCGGCCTCTGGCGCAGCAGCAGGCCGAGCACCGGGTGCGCGCGCGCCGCGAGGGAGAGCCGCCGGGTCGCCGTGAGGGGTTCGGGAAAGGCCGTGCCCACTTCGCCGAGCACGGCGGCAAGCCCGCCGCATTTGAGGCCCTCCTCCATGGCGAACAGCACGTCCTGCGCCTTGTGCACCCGCACCAGAACCAGCGCGCCGTCGCACAGGCCGAGTTCCACGAGGCCGGGCGCATAGAGGCTGCCGGCCTCCAGCTCCGCCAGCTCGTGCTGCACCATCAGCACCGGGCGCTTGAGCTGGAACGCGGCGCGGGCGGCGAGCGCGAGGGCAAAGGCGGTGAGGGCGCCTTCCGCACCGGGGCCGCGGGCGGCGGCCTCGTGCAGCGCGCCGAGGGCGAGCCCGCCCCCCAGCGCCCCATCCAGCGGGGGGATGCCGAGGGGCAGAAGCGGGTGGGGCGGGGCAAGGGCGGGGCCGGCATCATCGAGCGGCGCCTGGTCCTGTACGGGGGCGCCGGTTTCGCTCCCGCCGGGCGCCGGATTGCCGCCGGAGGTCTGCGGGGGAGACGGGGCAGAGGGGGCGCGCGCCGCCCCGGCGGAGCCGCTCGGGATCGGCCTTGCCGGGACGCAAATCCCGCGCGCGGACGCTCGCGCTCCCGCCCGCGCCGCGCCGGCCGGGCTTTCCTCATCCCGGCCTTCCTCATCCCGGCTTTTCTGGCCTCGATCGCCGCCGGTCCAATTCCCCTGGCTCCAGATCTCCTGGCTCCAGATCTCCTGGTTCCAGATCTCCTGGTTCCCGATCTCCTGGCTTCGGATTTCCTGGCTTTGCGCCTCCTCGTCCCATTCCACCGCCTCGCCCGCCGACCAGGGCACGGGGGGGCGGGTCGGCGGGGCGTCCACGCGCCGCTCGATGGCGGAAATGCAGCGCCGCAGGCGCGCAAGCTCGCCCGCAGCGCGAGTCGCGCTCGGATTGGACATGGGCCGTCCGTTTCGCTAGGCCGCATCCCCGCGAGCGACGCAAACGCCGCCGCCCGCGCGAAATGCCGGGGGTTCGAGGGAGCGCGCGAGCCGCCTCCGGAGAGGGCTCGCTTGTTCCCTATTTGTTCTTATAGATTCCGGAACGGCGCGGGAGAGTCAAGCGTGTCGCACAGGGGGGCACGCGGGATCGGGGAAGGAGCGTGGCCGCGTTGGGTTTGCGTCCTTGAAGCGCCGCTTCGCGTTACCGGTCTCGACGAGGGGCCGCGAGGGGCGAGGGGGTGCCGGTCGTCGAGGCCTCCCGCAGCGCCGATTCCCCGCCGGTGCCCTCGCGACCGGCCGCGATCCCGAACCGCTGGCGATAGTCGCGGGGGCTCAGCCCGGTCATCTTGACGAACACCTTTCGGAACGAGCCCGGGTCCTCGTAGCCCACATCCCATGCGATCTGCTCGACCGGGCGCGCCGTGGTCTCCAGCATCTCGCGCGCCTTGCCGATTCGAAGGTGCTGGCAATATTCGGTCGGCTTCAGCCCCGTCGCCTTGTGAAAGCGGCGCAGAAACGTGCGCGGCTCCAGCCCCGCCTTGTCCGCCATCGCGGCAAGCGTCGCGTCGCGGGCGCCGGTCGCCTGCAGCCAGTGCTGGACCTTCAGCACCGCCTCGTCGCCATGGCGCAGCCGGGGCGAGAACACGCTGTAGTATCGCTGCTCGCGGCCCGGCGGGTCGACCAGCAGGAAGCGCGCGGTCTCCAGCATCGCGGTCGGTCCCAGCAGCCGGTCCACGAGCTTGAGCCCCAGGTCCGTCCAGGCCATGAGGCCGCCCGCCGTGATGAGATCGCCGTCGTCGATGACGAGCTTGTCGATGTCCACCCGGGCGTTCGGAAACCGTTCCGCGAAATCGTTGGCATAGAACCAGTGGGTGGTGGCCGCGCGGCCCGCAAGCAGGCCGGTTTCGCCGAGCAGGAAGGCGCCGGCGCAGACCGAGGCGAGCGTCGCCCCGCGCGCGTGGCGCTCGCGCAGCCAGAGCGCCAGCGGCGCCGCCTCGTCCGACGTGATGGGCGCGATGACGGCCGGCGGCATGATGATGAAATCCGGTTCGCCGGAAGCGCCCGGATCGCTGTCGAAGACGCGTTCCGCGCCCGCGCCGTTTTCCCGCCCGCGCCAATGGCTGATGCGAATGCGCGGCGATGCGGCGCCGACACGGCGGCTCACCAGCAGGTTGGCGACCGAGAACAGGTCGGTCAGCCCATGGACCGCGCCGAGCTGCGCGCCGGGATAGATCAGGACGGCGATTTCCGCCAAGGGCGTCGGTTTCGTCATTTGTCACTTATGGCCTGAAATCTGTCGCTCGCGCCAATCCGAAAGCGGGCCGCGGACGCCTAGTGTCTCCCCATCAAATGAGCCGCCGGGGACGACAGAGCCCGGCACAGCCAGGAGCGCAGATCATGAGCACGGTTAAGACCACCGACGGCGCCGAAATCTTCTTCAAGGATTGGGGTCCGAAGGATGCCCAGCCCATCATGTTCCATCACGGCTGGCCCCTGTCCTCGGACGACTGGGACGGGCAGATGCTGTTCTTCCTCGCCAAGGGCTATCGCGTCGTCGCCCATGACCGGCGCGGCCACGGCCGCTCCAGCCAGGTGTGGGACGGCCATGACATGGACCATTATGCGGCCGACGCCGCGGCGGTCGTGCAGCATCTCGATCTGCGCAACGCCATCCACATCGGCCATTCGACCGGCGGCGGCGAGGTCGCCCGCTATGTCGCCCGCCATGGCGAGCCCCAGGGCCGGGTGGCCAAGGCGGTGCTGGTGAGCGCCGTTCCCCCGCTGATGGTGAAGACGGCGAACAATCCCGGCGGCCTGCCCATCGAGGTGTTCGACGGCTTCCGCGCCGCGCTCGCCGCCAACCGCGCCCAGTTCTTCCTCGACGTGCCGACCGGCCCCTTCTACGGCTTCAACCGCGAAGGCGCGAAGATCGACCAGGGCGTGATCAACAATTGGTGGCGGCAGGGCATGATGGGCTCCGCCAAGGCCCATTACGACGGCATCAAGGCCTTCTCGGAGACCGACCAGACCGAGGACCTGAAGGCGATCACCGTCCCGACCCTGGTGCTGCACGGCGAGGACGACCAGATCGTCCCGATCGACGACAGCGCCCGGCTCTCGGCCCCGCTGCTGAAGAACGGCACGCTGAAGACCTATCCGGGCTACGGCCACGGCCTGCTGACGGTCAATGCCGACGTCCTCAACGCGGATCTGCTCGCCTTCGTCCGGAGCTGAGCCGCAACACAGGGCGCGCACCGGAGACGGTGCGCCCCTCCATCGCCGGTCATCGCGTTGCACCTCCATCGACCTTCGAGGTATCCCAATGCCCAATCCCTTCACGATCCTCTCTCCGGCGATCGATGCCAACGGCCTGATCCCGGAACGCTTTGTCGGCAACCGCTTCGGCAGCACCGGCGGCGATATCTCGCCGCCGCTGACCTGGAGCGGCGTGCCTGCATCGGCGAAGAGCCTGGCGCTGACAGTCTATGACCCCGACGCGCCGACCGGCAGCGGCTTCTGGCACTGGCTGGTCGCCAATCTGCCGCCTTCGACCGAAGGCCTGCCCGAAGGGGCCGGTGCCGTCGGCGGGGCGGGGCTGCCGGCGGGCGCCGTGTTCGGCCTCGGCGATGCCGGCGTCGCCGGCTATTTCGGCCCGACACCGCCGGCGGGTGACCCGCCGCACCGCTACATCTTCACGCTCCACGCCGTCGATACGGACCGGCTGCCGGTGGACAACACCACCTCCGGAGCGCTGGTCGGGTTCGCGCTCCACTATCACACCCTCGCCACGGCGACCGTCATCTATCGGTACGGCCAGAAATAGCCGGACCGTCGAGGGAAAGCGGACGGCGGGCGCGCCGATGGTGCGCCCGCTGCCGCATGCTAGTCTTGCATCGCGCCAGAAGGTGGAGATGTCCCATGATTCCCGCGGAACACCGCACGCCGGTCTTCGCCATCATCATCGCCGCCTTTGCCGCGACGCTGGGCATCGGCATGCTGATCCCCGCGATCCCGGCCCTGACGGCCGGCCTGCCGGCCGTGGCGCACGGCGCCCTCATCTCCGCCTTCGCGTTCGCGCGCATCCTGGTGGAAGTGCCCGCGGGCTTCGCGATCGACCGCGTGGGCGCGCGCCTCTCCTCGGTGATCGGCCTCGGCATCATGATCGCAGGTGCGCTCCTGGGGCTGCCGAACCTCGGCTACGGCATGCTCATGGCTTCAGTCGTGGTGCAGGGCGCGGGCATCGCCATCTTCTCCACGGCGGCCATGACCGCCCTCATCAACATCTTCGGGCCGAAGGGGCGCGGCACCGCGCAGAGCCTGTTCCAGGGCGCGCTGCTGCTCTCCTATTCGGCGGGGCCGGTGGTCGGCGGTTATGTGGTCGGCGCCTTCGGCCCACGCGCGCCCTTCATGGTGGAAGCACTGCTGCGCCTGCTCGCCCTGCCCATCTCCCTGCTGATGCCGAAGGCCGCCGGCGCGGCCAAAAAGGCGGTGGGCGCCATCCGCATCACCGCCGGGCTCGCCAGCGGCACGGTCATGACCTTCGCCGGCTTCCTCGCCCGCATCACGGTCTCCTGGGTCGTGGTTCCGGCGGTGGCGACCACCATGCTGTCTTTGTCGCCGCAGCATTACGGCTTGATCATCGGCGTGGGCACCGCCCTCAATCTCGTGTTCCTGCCGCTGAACGCCCGCCTCATCGACAGCTGGAGCGCCAGCCGCACCGTGCTGGCCGCAAGCGTGCTGACACTCGCCGGCGTGGTGCTGATGTGGCTCGCGCCGGTGCAGTGGGCGCTGTGGGTGGGCACGGCCTTCGTCATGATCGGCACCAGCGCGCTGGTGACGGCGGCGGCCACCGTGGCGCTGGAAGACATTCCGCCCGAGCAGACCGGCGCCGTCACCGGCACCAACCGTGCGGCCGGGGACATCGGCACCGCGATCGGCCCCATCCTCACCTCTGGCGCCACCACCCTGTTCGGCCTGACGGCGGCCGGCGGCTTCGCCGTCACCGCCGCCGTGATCGCGCTTTGCCTCGCCGCCTTCGCCGCGCTGCGCCTTTCGCTCCGGGCGGCGCCCGCCACCGAGGCGTGAGGCGCGTCAGGCGAACTGCTCGTCGAGCCAGTCGAAAACCCGCCGGTTGAGCAGCGAGCGGTTCTGCATCTCGCAATGCCCGTCCGCGCCCTCGGCAGCCGTGAAACGCAGAAGGGTCTTGGGGCAGCTCAGCGCGTCCAGGAAGGCGCCGGCATCCTCGGCGAGCGCATCGCCCTCGGTCTGGGTGATCAGGGTGGGACAGGTGATCAATCCGGCCCGCCCTTTCATGGTGAAGGGCTCGGCGGAGGCGAAGAAGGCGCGCAGATTGTCCACGCCGTGCACCCAGAAGCCGCGCTGGACGATTTTCCAATACAGCACGCGGTCCTTGCGGATGATGGCGTCGAGCCGGTCGATCACCGCCTGGTCGAGGGTACCGAGATCGGCCGCCGCCTCGGGGGCGACGCCGAACTTGCCCACCACCACCTTGCGAAAGCCATCGGAAATGCTCCAGGTGCCGGGATCGGCGATGAGCGCGGCGAGGCGCGGCTCGCCGGAGGCGCCCCGGGGCGCGAGATGCCCGCCGAGGCTCCAGCCATAGAGCGCGATGCGCGCGGGATCCACCAGCGGCAAGGTCAGCGCATAGTCCACCACCGCCTTGATCACCACCTCCCAGTCGGGCCGCAGCGGAACGCCCTGCTCGATGAGCATGGCGCCCTGGCCGGGACCGTCGAACAGCAAGGCGTGATAGCCCCGCCGCGAGGCCGCCACCGCTGAGGCGAAATAGGTGTCGGTGATGGTGGCGTCATAGCCGTTATTGAGGATGAGGAGCGGACGTACCTCGGTCTCGAAGCCATGGGCGGGAATGAAATAGCCCGGCATGGGCGTCGCCCCGAACGGGATGCTCAGCGGCCGCACCGGATGGGGACCGAGCGCCAGGCCCGCGTCGAGCGCTTCCACCTGCTTGCGGAACGCCGCGCGCAGGCGCGGATCCACGGGCGCGCCGAAGATGGGATGGAAGGAGGCGGCATAGAAGGTGCTCGCCCGCAGATAGGATTCGCGGGCGCTGGCCTCATGGCCCTTGGCGAGCGCCTCGTCGCCCTGTCCCTTGAGCCGGTCGCCGGCGGCGACGAAGGCGTCATGGAAGGCCCCGTCGTCGCCATCGCCGACGGCGTCCGCCACGGCCCTGACCTCGCCGAAATCGGCGCCGCCATAGGGGATATAGGCCAGCGGCCACGTGCCGAAGTCCTCATGGAACTCGTTCTTGAACAGCATGGCCGATATGCCCCCCCGATCTGAGACCGCCTGCTCCGGTCGCATACGGCATAATGCTCGGGCTCCCCGCCGCCATACAATCGGCCTGCGCAAAATATCCGAAAGCGCGAGCGCGCCGGTCGGGCGCCTCAGCGCTCGGTCAGCTTCAATTCGATGCGCCGGTTGCGGGCCTGGGCATCGTCCGTGGTGCCGGGGTCGAGCGGCTGGTATTCGCCGAAGCCGGCGGCGATGAGATGGGTCGGCTGCACGCCCTTGGCGATCAGATATTGCACCACCGCGATGGCGCGGGCGGCCGACAATTCCCAGTTCGAGGGAAACTGCGGGGTCGAGATGGGGCGGTTGTCGGTGTGCCCGTCCACCCGCAACGCCCAGGAGATATCGGGCGGAATCTGCTTTTCCAGATCGAGGATGGCGCCGGCGAGCTGGTCGAGGGCGGCCAGGGCCTCCGGCCGCGGGGTGGCGGAGCCGCGGTCGAAGAACACCTCGGACTGGAACACGAAGCGGTCGCCGACGATGCGGATGTCCGGCCGGTTGCCCAGGATCTCGCGCAGGCGGCCGAAGAATTCCGAGCGGAACCGGCTCAGCTCCTGCACCCTCTGGGCGAGCGCCACGTTCAGCCGCTGGCCGAGGTCGGCGATGCGGGTCTGGCTTTCCTTGTCGCGCTGCTCGGAGGCGTTGAGCGCCTCTTCCAGCGCCGCCATCTGGCGCCGCAAAGCGGAAATCTGCTGGTTCAGCAATTCGATCTGGGCGAGCGCGCGGGAGGCGGCATCCTTCTGGATGTCCACTTCGCGCGACAGGGCCTGTTCGCGCGAGGGGTCGGGCGCGGCCGGGGCGGCGCTCAACTGGCCCTTGAGGCGGTCGCGTTCGGCGGTGGCGGCGTCGAGATTGGCGCGCAGGGCGCTCAATTCGCCTTCCGCGGTCAGCCCGGTCGCCCGTTCCAGGGACAGAAGCTCGGTGAGCTGGCGGATCTGCGCCTGCAATTTCTGCATGGCGTCGTCCTTGCCCGAGATGTCCTGGGTCAGGAAGAACTGGGTGATCATGAACACGGAGAGCAGGAAGATGAACACCAGCAGCAAGGTGGACAAGGCGTCCACGAAGCCGGGCCAGTAATCGATCGTGCGCTCGCGGCTGCGCCGGCCGAGGGCCATGCTCAGGCCCCCCGGCCGCCGCGGCCCGGCCCCGGCTCGCCCCCGTCATAGGCGTCCAGGGTCTGGTCCAGCCGGTCGACGATGCGGCGCAATTCCTCCTGCTGGCCGGTCTGCACCTCGATCATCTGCTTCATCAGCGCCTGTTCGGAGCGCATGTGGGTGACGAGCCCCTGAAGGCTCTCGGCCAATTGGGCGACCGCCGAGGTCACGCGCTGGGAGCCGGCCTCGTTCAACGTGCGCTCCAGCTTCGCCATGGCGTCCACCAAAGGCGCGACATCCAGCGGCGGCGGGGGCGGCAGGGCAAGGGGGAGGGCGGCCGCGCCGCTGCCTGGGGGCAGGGCGGACAGCACCGGCGCCCGCTCCCGCGGCATGGGGCCGACCGGATCGCCGAGATCCTCCACCGTGGTGGAGAGCCAGTCCTCAAGGTCGGTATAGAAGCGGCTCTGCGCCTGGCCGGCCTGCAAATCCAGGAACCCCAGCACCAGCGAGCCGGCAAGGCCGAACAGGGAGGAGGAGAAGGAAATGCCCATGCCGGCGAGCGGCGCGGAGAGGCCGCGCTTGATCTCGTCGAACATGGAGCCGCTGTCGGGCCGCACCTCCAGCGAGGAGATGACCCCGCCGATGGAGGAGACGGTCTCCAGCAGGCCCCAGAAGGTGCCGAGCAGGCCGAGGAACACCAGCAGGCCGGTGAGATAGCGCGCCGTGTCCCGCGCTTCGTCGAGCCGCGTGCCGATGGAATCCAGGATCGAGCGCATGGTCGCCTGGGAAATCGCCATGCGGCCCATGCGGTCGCCCAGCAGCGCCGCCATGGGCGCGAGCAGGGTGGGCGCGCGGGCAACCGCGAGGCCCGGATCGGCGAGGCGGAAGGAATTCACCCATTCCACTTCCGCGAACAGCCGCGACACCTGCCGGATGGCGAGGATGATGCCGCAGGCCAGCACGCCGAAGATCACGGCGTTCAGGCCCGGATTGTTCAGGAAGGCGGCCTGGATCTGCTGGTAGAGCACCGCGGCGAGGGCGGCGCAGAGCAGGAGGAAGATGACCATCCGCACCAGGAAGATGCGGGGCGAGGACACCTTCACGTACGGATCAACGACACGCGCCATTTTCGCTCCCGCAGGCCGTTCCCCTGAAGGGGGACTATGGCACAGATGGCCGCAAATGGAACCGCGCCCGGCACGCGCCGGGCAAATTGGAGCGGTGTGAAGGTAGGGCGTGGCCGTGGCGGATCGGCACGGCGCCGCGCGCGACCGGCCTCAGGCCGCCTTGAGAAGCGCCAGCAGGTCGCGCCGCATGTCCTCGTTGCCGGCGATCACGTCGCCTTTTTCCAGGATCTGGTCGCCGCCGTCGAGATCGGACACATAGCCGCCCGCCTCGCGCACCATGAGGATGCCGGCCGCCATGTCCCATGCGGAGAGATTGCGCTCCCAGAACGCGTCGAACCGCCCCGCCGCCACCCAGGCGAGGTCCAGCGCGGCCGCGCCGGTGCGGCGCAGGCCGGCGACCTGGGTCTGCACCTTGGCCAGCTCGCGATTGAAGCGGGTGTGATCGCCCCGGCCCATGTGCGGCAGGCCGCAGCACACCACCGATTCGGCGAGCTTGCGGCGGCCCGCGACACGCAGGCGGCGGTCGTTGAGATAGGCGCCCTGGCCCTTTTCCGCGACGAACAACTCATCGGTCACGGGATTGAAGATGACGCCGGCGAACGGCGCGCCGTTGCGCACCAGCGCCACCGAGATGGCGAACAGGGGAATGCCGTGCAGGAAGTTGGTGGTGCCGTCGAGCGGATCGATGACCCATTCGTTCGCCGGATCGGTGCCTTCCACCCGGCCGCGCTCCTCCATCAGGAAGCTGAAGCCGGGGCGGGACCGGGAAAGTTCCGTGAACAGGATCTCTTCGGCCTTGCGGTCCGCCGCCGAGACGAAATCCGCCGGGCCCTTCACCGACACCTGGAGATTCTCGACCTCGCCGAAATCGCGGGTGAGCCCGCGCGCGGCCTTGCGGACGGCCTGGACCATGACGGTGATGAGCGGAGAGCGGATCATTGTGCGAAAAACCATTCCGGCCATGCGGCACGGGCCCCGGCGCCGTCCATCAGGGACGATGCGCCGGCCGTGCCGCTGTGAGGGCGCAGACCCGGCGGCGCGAAGGCACTTCGCTCCAGGCCGGTTCTGCAAAAGGAGGCCGCGCCTGCGGCCGTCAATTGAATTGAGCGCGATCCTCTGCCCGTCCCGCACGGCTGCGTCAAGGCTGCACCGCGTTCGGGGTGAGGGCGATCCACCTGCGGGCGATGGCTTCCGCCTTCCTGCGCTCGTCGGGGGAAAGGCCGTCCACCACCCCGTCCAGATAGGGGTCGCCCAGCCCCTGCGCCTTGGCGAGGAGGTGCCAGGCGGCGGCGGCCACCTTGTCCTGAGGCGCCCCCCGGCCCGCCGAGAGCACGCGGGCATAGCGGTTCTGGGCGATCGGGTTGCCGGCGAGGGCGGCCTTGTGGAACAAGGCGGCGCCGGCCGTCTCGTCCTTCGGCACGCCATTGCCGTTGAAGGTGGCAATGGCGAGTTCCACCTGCGCGGTCACGTGATCCTGCTGCGCGGCGGCGGTCAGGTATTTGATGGCCGCCGCCTTGTCCACCGGCACGCCATTGCCGGCATTCAGCAATACCGACAGCGCATATTGCGCGTCCGCGACCCCGCCGTCGGCGCCCTGCTTGAAATAGCTCGCCGCCTTGGTGAAATCCTGCGTGACGCCGCGCCCCTGGAGATAGATCAGGCCGAGATTATAGGCCGCCGCCGGATTGCCGGTCTTGGCCGCCTGCTCGAACCATTTCTGCGCGGCGGTCTCGTCCACCGCCTTGCCCTGGCCGGTCAGGTTCATCATGCCGAGCGCGAACATGGCGTTTCCCGACCCGGCCTTGGCGGCGCGCTCGTACCATTGCGTGGCCTTCGCGGGATCGTAGGGGATGCCGTAGCCGCGCGCGTACAATTCCCCGAGCAGCGTCATGGCGGCGGGATCGGTGCCGGCCTCGACCCGCTTCATGGCTTCTTTATAGGCGGTCAGGTAATTGCCCGCCTGATAGGCGCCGAACGCCACATCCACCGGGCCGCTCGGCGCCGGCGCCGCGGCGGCGGGTGCCGTGGTGGCGGGAGCGGGCGTCCCCGCCGACGGGGCGGCGGGCTTGGCGCCATTCCCCGTCTTCGCGCCGGTGCCGGTCTTGGCGCCGTTCGCGACGGGGGGCTTCTCGCCGGTCTGCGCCCGGGCGGGCAGCGGCGCGGCGAGGCCCATCAGCAGCAGACCGGCCACGGCGATGCGAAGGGCCGGCGTCCGGCCCGGGCGGGAATCGCCGGTCCCAGGCGGATGGCCGGCCTGGCGCGCCTCTCCGCCCGGGAAAGCAAGGTCCCGCTCCCCGGGGCGCGTGCCGGGCCGGAGAAGAGGGTTCAACGCGGGCGGCCGCCTCAAGGCGTGCTCTCCACCGCGGCGACGCGGGCGGCGATCTCGGCGATGCGGGCTTCCGCGTCCGCACCGGTGATCCAGTCGCCCGACACGGCGATGAAATCGGCCCCCGCGCGCGCCAGCTCTTCCGCCTCCTCGGCCGAGGTGGCGACGCCGACGCAGGGGACCTCGAACAATTCCGCCCACCAGGCCACCAGCTCAAGCACATCCTCGAACGGCGGGGCATCCGCCTCCCAGCCGCCGAACAGAACGTAATCGGCGCCGGCCTCTCCCGCCTCCATGGCGTCGTGGCGGGAGGCAAGGCCGCCCGCACCCGCGATCCGCGCCGGTTTGAGGATGCCGATGGCTTTCTTCAGCGCCGCGACGCCCACGAGATGGGCGCCGTCGGTGTCGATGTCGATCGCCACGTCGGCGCGTCCATCGACGATCAGGGCGGCATCCGCCTCCTGCACCGGGGCCATCAGGCCGCGCAGCCGGTCCTTCTCGCCCTTGCCCTCGCCCATGCGGGCGATGACGGCGGCCATGTCGCCGGCGCGCACCCGCGCGGCGACGGCGCTGCGGCCGAGGGCCGGCGCGGCGGGAAGGATCAGCATGAGCCGGGCGCCCTGCGCCTGCTGTGTGTTCGACATGGGTCCGATCGGTCTGCCAAGAAGCGGGCGAAAACACGGCCGAGGAACGCGGCCGCGCAGGATGGCTCGGGCACGCGCCGGTCGGCTGGCATCGCAAGCTGACCGGATAACGCGTTCTCTCATAAATGCTTAGAGACTGATTCACCGATCCGGTTGTTTCAACCCGATCGGATCAGGCTCTAGTCCCAGCGGGCGGGAAAAAGCAAGGGGCGCTCGCCGCCAAAGGGCGCGCGAAGGCGTTTCCCGGCATTTCCCTCAAATCATCGCCCGGCGCCGGGCACGAAAAAGGCCCGCCCCCGGCGGGGACGGGCCTTTCAAAAGCGGGACGGACAGGCTCAGGCGGCCTTCTGTTCCTGCGCGCTCGACCACTGGCCGAGGGCGGCCAGCGAATTCATGCGCGCGCGGTGGGTGAAGGCGGCCTGGGCGGCGCCGACGTTTTCCGCCTTGCCGGACCATGCCTTCTGCGGCGCGGCCTGGAGCGCGCGGCCGTAGGAATAGGTGAGCTTCCAGGGCAGGCCGCCCAGCTTCACCATGGCGTCGAGATGGGCGGTGGCGTCCTCGTCCGACTGGCCGCCGGAGAGGAAGGCGATGCCCGGCACCGCGGACGGCACGCAGCTCTTGAGCACGCGCACGGTCTTTTCCGCGACCTCCTCCACCGAAGCCTGGGTGCGGGCCTTCTTGCCCGGCACGATCATGTTGGGCTTCAGCACCATGCCTTCCAGGCGCACGCGCTGATAATAAAGTTCCTCGAACACGGTCTTGAGGACCCATTCGGTGACTTCGTAGCAGCGGTCGATGCCGTGGTCGCCGTCCATCAGCACTTCCGGCTCGACGATCGGGACGATCTTGTTTTCCTGGCACAGGGCCGCGTAGCGGGCCAGCGCATGGGCATTGGCGCGCAGCGCGGTATAGCTCGGGATGCCGGCACCGATATCGATCACCGCGCGCCATTTCGCGAACCGCGCGCCGAGGTCGTAATACTCCTTCAGCCGGCCGCCGAGGCCGTCGAGGCCCTCGGTGATGGTCTCGCCGGGGCAGAAGGCGAGGGGCTTGGCGCCCGCGTCCACCTTGATGCCCGGGATCGCGCCGGCGTCCTGGATCAGCTGCACCAGGGGCGTGCCGTCCTTGGCCTTCTGGCGGATCGTCTCGTCGAACAGGATGACGCCGGAGATATAATCCTGCATCGCTTCCTTGGTGCGGAACATCAGCTCGCGATAATCGCGGCGGTTGTCCTCGGTGTTCTCGACGCCGATGGCGTCGAACCGCTTCTTGATGGTGCTGGTGCTCTCGTCGGCGGCCAGGATTCCCTTGCCGTCGGCCACCATCTTCTGTGCGATCGCGTCAAGCTCAGCCGTCATCATTTAAGTCCACCCATCTGAAAAGCCGCTTTTCGCAGCCGATTTGACCCTGGAATTGATCTTAGCAAACGCGCTTCAGCGACGCAGCGCCTCAACGCCGGGCAGCGACTTGCCTTCCAGCCATTCGAGGAACGCGCCGCCGGCGGTCGAGACATAGGAGAAGTCGTCCGCCGCCCCGGCGTGGTTCAGCGCCGCCACCGTGTCGCCGCCGCCGGCGACCGAGATCAGCCGTCCCTCGCTGGTGGCCTTGCCGACCGCCTGCGCCACCGCAACCGTCGCGGCATCGAACGGCGCCAGCTCGAAGGCGCCGAACGGCCCGTTCCAGACCACCGTCTTCACCGTGCCCAGCTTGCGCTTCACCAGCTCGATGGTGGCCGGGCCGGCGTCGAGAATCATCTCGTCGGCGGCCACGTCGTCGATGTCGGCGACGCGATGGGGCGCATGGGCGGCGAAGGTCTTCGCCACCACGGCGTCCACCGGGAGCACGATCTCGCAGCCGCGCGCCTTGGCCTTTTCCAGAATGTCGCGCGCGGTTGCGGCGAGATCATGCTCGCACAGCGACTTGCCCACCGCATGGCCCTGCGCGGCCAGGAAGGTGTTGGCCATGCCGCCGGCGATCACCAGCACGTCCACCTTGCGGCAGAGGTTGCCCAGCAATTCCAGCTTGGTGGACACCTTGGCGCCGCCCACCACCGCGAGCACCGGGCGCTCGGGGGCTTCCAGCGCCTTGGTGAGGGCCTCGATCTCGCTCTGCATGGCCCGGCCCGCATAGGCCGGCAGCTTGTGGGCCAGCCCCTCGGTGGAGGCATGGGAGCGATGGGCGGTGGAGAAGCTGTCGTTCACATAGAGATCGCCCAGCTTGGCGAGCGCGCCGATGAAATCGGCCGCGTTCTTTTCCTCGCCGGCGTGGAAGCGGGTGTTCTCCAGCACCAGCACGCCGCCCGCCGGCAGGCTGGCGACGGCGTTCTCCGCCTCCGGGCCCACGCAGTCGCGCACGAAGCCCACCGCGGCGCCGAGCCGCTCGCGCACCGCCGGCATGACGGCCCCGAGGGACTGGCTCTCGTCGCGGCCCTTGGGCCGGCCGAAATGGGACAGCAGGATCGCCCGCCCGCCATTGCGGGTGATGTCCCGCACCGTCGGCATGATGGCCTGGATGCGGGTGTCGTCGGTGACCCGGTCCCCGTCCATGGGGACATTGAGGTCGACCCGGACCAGCACGGTCTTCCCCGTGAGGTCCGCGTCGTCGAGCGTGCGGAAGGCAGTGATGTCGGCGTCGGCGATGGCGGTCATGATGATGCCTCCCCCAGCCGCCGGTCAGCCCAGCTTTCCGAGCGCGACCGCCGTATCCGCCATGCGGTTCGAGAAGCCCCATTCATTGTCGTACCAGGAAAGGACGCGCACCAGCGTGCCGTCCATCACCTTGGTCTGGTCCATGTGGAAGGTGGAGGAATGGGGATCGTGGTTGAAGTCGATGGAGACGTTGGGGGCCAGCGTATAGTTCAGCACGCCCTTCAGCTCGTTCTCGGCGGCGCGCTTGATGGCCTCGTTGATCTCGGCGACCGTGGTCGCGCGCTTGGCGACGAACTTCAGGTCGATGACCGAGACGTTCGGGGTCGGCACGCGGATCGAGACGCCGTCCAGCTTGCCGTTCAGCTCCGGCAGCACCAGGCCCACCGCCTTGGCGGCGCCGGTGGAGGTCGGGATCATGGAGAGCGCGGCGGCGCGGGCGCGGTAGAGGTCCTTGTGCACCTGGTCCAGCGAGGGCTGGTCGTTGGTGTAGGAGTGCACCGTGGTCATGAAGCCGTGCTGGATGCCCACCGCGTCGTTCAGCACCTTCGCCACCGGGGCGAGGCAATTGGTGGTGCAGGAGGCGTTGGAAACCACGACATGCTCGCCCGTGAGCTTCTCGTGATTGACGCCATAGACCACCGTGATGTCGGCGCCCTCGGCCGGGGCGGAGACCAGCACGCGCTTGGCGCCGGCGGTCAGATGGGCCGAGGCCTTTTCCTTGCTGGTGAAGATGCCGGTGCACTCGAGCGCGATGTCGACGCCCAGTTCCTTGTGGGGCAGATGCGCGGGATCGCGTACCGCGGTCACCTTGATCTTGCCCCGGCCGCAATCGATCGTGTCGCCGTCCACCACCACCTGGGCCGGGAAGCGGCCGTGCACGCTGTCGAAGCGCAGCAGATGGGCGTTGGTCTCCACCGGAGCGAGGTCGTTGATGGCGACGACCTGAATGTCGGTGCGGCCCGATTCGATGATGGCGCGCAGCACGTTGCGCCCGATACGACCGAAACCGTTGATGGCCACCTTCACCGTCATGTCATCCTCCATTGGCCGACCCTTCAGGCCGATGCCATATCTTGACCATTCAAGACGCCGCGCCATGCGCCGCGCCGTTTGTGAGGCCCCGCTTGCGCGTCGCCCGATCCGGTTGGAGCCCTGCGTCCTCCGCGAACGACGCGGGGCTCCTTAAAACAGCTCCGTGCGGCTCAATCCTGGCGCAGTTGCGCCAAGGCCGCGGCAACCACGGCCTCAGCCGTAATGCCGAAATGCTTGTACAGTTCCTTCGCCGGGGCGCTGGCCCCGAAGCTGCTCATGCCGATGAAGGCGGCATCCGAGCCGATGATCGCGTCCCAGCCCATGCGGATGGCGGCCTCGATGCCGACCTTGGCCGGGGCGTTGCCGACCACCGCGCGCCGCTCTGCCGCCGGGCGGGCGAGGAACAGTTCGAACGAGGGCACCGACACCACGCGGGTGGCGACACCCTGCGCTTCCAGCAGCTTCTGGGCCTCGACCGCGAGCGAGACTTCCGAGCCGGTGGCGAACAGCGAGACCTGGGCCTCCGCGCTGGCCGGGCTGATCTCATAGGCGCCTTCCGCCGTGCGGTTGGCATCGTCGCTCGCGCGCAGCAGGGGCAGGTTCTGGCGCGAGAGGATCAGGGCGCTCGGCCGGTCCTTGGCCTTCAGCGCGATCTCCCAGGCTTCCGCCGTCTCCACCGTGTCCGCCGGGCGCAGCACCAGCAGGCCGGGAATGGCGCGCAGGGCGGCGAGATGCTCCACCGGCTGGTGGGTGGGGCCGTCCTCGCCGAGGCCGATGGAATCATGCGTCAGCACATGGATCGCCTGGGTCCCCATCAGCGCCGCGAGGCGGATCGCCGGGCGCGAATAATCCGAGAACACCAGGAAGGTGCCGGAATAGGGAATGATGCCGCCGTGCAGCGCCAGCCCGTTCATGGCGGCGGCCATGCCGTGCTCGCGCACGCCCCAATGGACGAAGGTGCCGGCGAAATCGTCGGGCGAAATCGCCTTCATGCCCTTGGCGCGGGTGTTGTTGGAGCCGGTGAGGTCGGCCGAGCCGCCGAGCATTTCCGGCACCACCGGGGTGAGGGCATCCAGCACGATCTCGGACGACTTGCGGGTGGCGACGGCGCCGCCGTCGGCCACCGCCTTGGCCTTGGCGGCCTTCACCGCCGCGTCGAGCGCAGCCGGCAGGATGCCGGAGACGCGGCGCTCGAACTCGGCCCTGTCGGCGGCGGGCAGCGCGGCGAGGCGCTCGGCCCAGGCGCTGCGCGCGGAGGCGCTGCGGGCGGCGGCTTGCGCCCAGGCCTCGCGCGCATCGTCCGGGATCTCGAACGCGCCGGCTTCCCAGCCGAGCGCGGCACGGGTCGCGGCGATCTCCGCGGCGCCGAGCGGCGAGCCATGGGCCTTTTCCGAACCCGCCTTGGCGGGGGAGCCGAAGCCGATGGTGGTGCGGCAGGCGATCAGGGTCGGCCGGTCCGCGGCCTTGGCGGCTTCGAGCGCGGCGCGGATGGCGACCGGGTCGTGCCCGTCCACGCGCGTCGTCGCCCAATTGGAGGCGGCGAAGCGGGCGAGCTGGTCGGTGGAGCCGGAAATCGAGGTCGCGCCGTCGATGGAGATGCGGTTGTCGTCCCACATCACGATCAGCTTGGAGAGCTTCATGTGGCCGGCGAGGTCGATGGCCTCCTGGCTGATGCCTTCCATCAGGTCGCCGTCGGAGGCGAGCACGTAGGTATAGTGGTCCACCACCTCGCGGCCGAAGCGGGCCGCCATCAGGCGCTCGCCCATGGCCATGCCGACGGCGGTGGAAATGCCCTGGCCGAGTGGGCCGGTGGTGGTCTCGATGCCGGGGGTGATGAAGTTTTCCGGATGGCCGGGGGTGAGCGAACCCAGCTGGCGGAACTTCTTGATCTCCTCGATGCTCACGCCTTCCACGCCGAGCAGGTGCAGCAAGGCATAGAGCAGCATGGAGCCGTGGCCGGCGGAGAGCACGAAGCGGTCGCGGTCCGGCCACTTGGGATCGGCCGGATCGAACTTGATGATGTCGCAGAACAGGACCGTGGCGATGTCGGCGGCACCCATGGGCAGGCCGGGATGACCGGAATTCGCGGCTTCCACGGCATCGATGGCGAGGAAGCGGATGGCGTTGGCCATGCGGTCATGGCGTTCGCGACTGGACATGCGGGGCAAGTCTCCGGCGCCCGGGGCGCCCTATGGGCAACAAGAGCCAAGCGGCAGATGCCGCGGCGCGGCAGTGATAGCAGCGCTGCCAGGGGTGTCAAACGCAGCGGAAGTCGTAGGTCAAGGGATCGGGCCCCGGCCGCGCCGCGCCGGATGGTCGCGCCCCGGCGCCGCGCGCCTGTTGCCATTTGTTCGCAAAGGCATTTTTCCCGCAGCGCGGCAGGCCGGCGCAAACACCCGGCCGCGGGCGCAGATCGGCCGATAATGTCGCAGGCTTATTTGCCGGCTTTGGCCAGCAGGGCGCGCAGGGACTCCCGCCCGCCACCCCATTGCACGTCGGCGATGCGCCAGCCGGCGCTGGTGCGAACCACCTTGTAGGCGATCGACTTGGTCTCGTCGAAATTCAGGAATTGCGCCGTCACCAGCGCCTCGCCCGGCGAGACCGTCTTGGTCTGGTAGGTCACCGGGGAGAGTTCGAAATCCTGCCCGTCGATGAAGGGGTCGAAATCGAGCCGCGGCTCGGCGCGCTTGGCGTCCGCCACCATCAGCTTCGCCAGGGTCGGATCGAAATAGGTCTTGGTGGTCGCGGGGTCGTTATAGTCGAAGCTCACCACCGCCTCGGGAGCGGTGTCGAAATAATGCTGGTAGAGCGCGCGCACCACGGCGTCCGGCGTCTGGCCCGACTGGCCGGCTTGGGCCGAGGCGGGCGTGGGCTTGGCGCCCTGCGCCGCCGCCGGGAGCAGGTGCGTCCATGCCGCGACCAGCACGGCGGCCATCACCAGCAGGGCGCGCCCCGCCACTCGCGTCATGTTCCGCGCGGCGGGAATCCGCGCCCCGCCATTCCCCGTGCCGCCCATCGCGTTTCCACCCATCGCGTCCTGCTTCGTTCCGGCCGGTGCAGGGCGGGTTTCGCCCCGCCGGCCGGCCAAACGGTCTCTTGCTCGCCCTAATTCCCGTTGACAAGTGGCAAGACGGCTCTGTTTTCGCTCCGACTCAGCTACACTCGAATTTCATGTACGCCTTGAAGCAACGCCCGGCCGAGACTGGACCCATCGAAACGGCAACGCAGCGTCTGCACGCCGCGCTCGATGCCTTGACCGACGCGCTGGAGCGGCGGCGCGATGCCGATCGCCACCAGCAGGCTTTGCTGGCGCAGCTCCATGCCATGGGCAACGACCGCGCCCGCCTCGCCGAGGAACTGGACGGCGCGCGCGAGAAGGTGGCGGAGCTCGGGGAAGTGGCCCAGGAAGTCACCCGGCGCCTGGATGTGGCCATGAGCACGATCCGCGACGTGCTCGCGACTCACGGCGGATAGCATGGCGCAAGTCAGCGTCACCATTGCCGGCCGCTATTATCGCATGGCCTGCGACGAGGGGCAGGAAGAGCATCTCATCCGCCTCGCCCGCGACATCGACAGCCGCATCGCCCAATTGCGCACCGCCTTCGGCGAGATCGGCGACCAGCGCCTCACCGTCATGGCCGCCGTCACCATCGCCGACGAACTGGCCGAGGCGCGCAACCGCATCCGCGCGCTGGAAAGCGACATCGAGGGCCAGCGCGATGCCCGCGCCTCGGCGCTTGCCCGCATGGAAGCCAGCGAGGAAGCGGTCGCCCGCTCCATCGACGAGGTCGCCGAGCGCCTGGAAAAGCTCGCCCGCGAGGTCGGCCCGGCGCCCACCGCCAATGTCGGCATGGGCTGAGACCGCTCGACCGTCACGGCTTGGCGCGATGGCGGCAGAGCATCGTCATGGCCGGACGGCCCGGCCATGACGGCTGGCGAAAGAAACACAATCGCCCCTGCCGTCGGGCCTCTCGACGACCCACCCCGCTGCTGAATGTCGATCCGCCCTGATCCGCACCGGCGGGTGCCGGTTCCGGCTCGGCGCGCGTGTTTGTTATCTGGGTAAATTTCAAACCGCCCCTGGCGCCCGGCGCCCGGCGGGCCTACATTCAATCGGCGGGGCTGTGGGGTTCGTTAGGAGAACATTCCCCGGGGCCTTATCGATCCTTAAGGGAGCTGTACCTGACCTTGCCCGTGGGCTTGGCCATACGGCGCCCACCTACGCTGTAGGTTTCCCGGGATCGACCTCCGACGGCTTTTGCGGCTCCGCACATGACTTTTTCGCTTTCCGCTTCCGGCCCTTCCCCTTCCGGATCCACTGCCATCGGCGCGGATGGTCCCGCGTCGAAGCGCGACGCGGCCGAACGGCGGGACGAAAAGGCGGCCCTGCGCCGCGCGGCGCTCGCCCGGCGCGCCGCCATGGGCGAGGAAGCCCGCTCCCACGCTTCCCAGCGCGCGGCGCTCAATGCCATGTCCCTGCTTGAGGCCGTGTCCGGCCGCATCTTTTCCCTGTTTGCGCCCTTCCGCGATGAAATCGACACCGCTCCGCTCGCTGCATTGCTGTGGGACGCGGGGGCGATCGTCGCGCTTCCCGTGATCGTCAGCCGGGACGAGCCCCTGCTGTTCCGTCGCTGGGAGGCGGGCGACACGCTCGATCTCGTGGGCGCCTATCGCATTCCCACCCCTTCGTCCGATGCGCCCGAGCTGGTGCCCCAGGATCTTATCGTGCCGCTCGCGGCCTTCGATGCGCGCGGCTACCGCATCGGCTATGGGGCGGGCCATTACGACCGCACGCTTGCCGGATTGCGCGCGCGCGGCCCGGTGCGGGCCTTCGGCTATGCGTTTTCCTGCCAGGAAGTGCCCCGCGTGCCCGAAGAGCCCCATGACGAGAGGGTGGACGGGATGATAACGGAGGCGGGACTTTTTCTCTGCGGCGGGTGATATGCGTATTCTGTTCCTCGGCGATGTGGTGGGCCGGCCCGGCCGCGAGGCCCTGACTTCGCGCCTGCCGGGCCTCATCGCCCAATGGCAATTGGATCTGGTGGTGGTGAACGGCGAGAATGCTGCCGGCGGCTTCGGCATCACCGAATCCATCTATGAGGATTTTCGCGCCGCCGGCGCCGATGCCGTGACCCTCGGCAACCACGCCTTCGACCAGCGCGAGGCCCTGGTGTTCATCGAGCGGGTGGACCGCCTGGTGCGCCCGGCGAATTATCCCGCCGGCACGCCGGGTCGCGGCGCCATCCTGGTGGAAGCCAAGAACGGCGCCCGCGTGCTGGTGGCCAACATCATGGGCCGCACCTTCATGGACCCGCTGGACGATCCCTTCGCCGCGCTCGACCGGGTGCTGGAAGGCGCGGACCTCGGCCATATGGTGGATGCGGCGGTGATCGATTTCCACGCCGAGACCACCAGCGAGAAGCAGGCGTTCGGCCATTATTGCGACGGCCGCGCCACCCTGGTGGTCGGTACCCACACCCATGTGCCGACCGCCGATCACCGCATCCTGTCCGGCGGCACCGCCTTCTGCACCGACGTCGGCATGTGCGGCGCCTATGACGGCGTGATCGGCATGGAAAAGGAAGAGCCGTTGCGGCGCTTCACGCGCAAGATCGGCTCCGGCCGGTTCGAGCCGGCCACCGGCCCGGCCAGCCTTTCCGGCCTCGCCGTGGAGAGCGACGACCGCACGGGGCTCGCCGTGAAGGTGGCAGCGGTGCGACTCGGCGGGGTGCTGGAAGAAGCCCGTCCGGGCTTCTGGGAAAGCTGACGGCGCGGAATCCTTGCGCGGCTTCCTTGCCCTTCGCCCACCGGCCGACCTATAAGGCCGGCTTCATACAAGAAGGCCCGGCTCGAGCGGCGCCGCCGGATGGGCGCGCGGAGCCGAGGCCCAACGCAAATCGGAGGCGGTCATGGCCGGACATTCACAGTTCAAGAACATCATGCACCGCAAGGGCAAGCAGGATGCGGTGCGCTCCAAGCTGTTTTCCAAGCTGGCGCGCGAAATCACCGTCTCCGCCAAGATGGGCCTGCCCGACCCCAACATGAATGCCCGCCTGCGCGCCGCGATTCTCGCCGCCCGCGCGGAAAACATGCCCAAGGACAATATCGAGCGCGCCATCAAGAAGGCGGGCGGCGCCGACAGCGAGAATTACGAAGAGATCCGCTACGAGGGCTACGGCCCCGGCGGCGTCGCCGTGATCGTCGAGACGCTGACCGACAACCGCAACCGCACGGCGGGCGAAGTGCGCTCCTATTTCACCAAGTCGGGCGGAAACCTTGCGGAAACCGGCGCGGTCTCCTTCATGTTCGACCGGGTGGGCGTGATCGAGTTCGACCCGGCCAAGGCCAGCGCCGACGCCATGCTGGAAGCCGCCATCGACGCCGGCGCGGACGATGTCGCCTCCTCCGAGCACGGGCACGAGGTGATCTGCGCGGTGGAAAATCTCAATGAGGTTCAACGCCAGCTCGAACTGAAGTTCGGCGAGCCGCGCAAGGCGGGTCTCGTGTGGCGCCCGCAGAACAATATCGCGGTGGACGACGAGACCGCCGAAAAGCTCCTGCGGCTGGTGGATTCGCTTGAGGACAATGACGACGTCCAGAGCGTCACGGCCAATTTCGAGCTGTCGGACGCAATGGTCGCGAAGATGACCGCCTGAAGGCGTTGCCCAGTCCGGGGAATCGGGCTGACGGCTGAATTAGGTGAACGCACGGGATTGTCGCGCAGGACAGTCCCGCCTTGCGCGGCGCGTCTTCGCGCTCGCTCTGGCGGGGCGATGATGCGGCCTTCCCGCCGACCTTGAGCTTGGCCTGCGTCACGGTGTCATCGCACCATTTTCCCGGCCACCGCCGACCGAGGGTGCGGCGCATGGGAGAACCCTTGTCCGGGCCCGCTTCCTGGCATTACGATTGTTTCGTAACGGCACCGGGGGGCGGCGGCAGGTGCCGCTCATCCTGGTCCGACCTTCGTTGCGGCGAGGGATAATCCTTGGACGCTCGCATGATACCTCCATTTTCGTAATCAGAATGTCACGGTCTTCGGGACAGATTGCGGAAATAAGAGTTCAGGCCTGCTGTTGAAATGCTTGCGAACAACTTAAGCGTGTGTTCTGGTTAAACCCCGCTCAGATTCAAAAGGTATGCGCGTTAAGCTTCAAAAAATCTTACGCCTTGGTTTAAGCAAACGCTGGATATCCATTGAATTCTGTCGCGAAACAGCCCCTCGATTTGCGTTTATTGCGCCGGTGGAGGGGCCATAACAAAACGATCACGATCACTTGCGATCTTGATAATCTTCGGTGGACGGCGTGCCGCAGGGGAGCGAGGCATGCCGGGGGCCCAGTTGCAGGTCCAGGGTCGTCGGCGGGTGCCAAGGCCGGCCGCGGTTCCCACTCTGCCGGCAAAATGCATAAAGCCACGTATGGGCTTGGCCGTCCGCGCGCGGGGCGCGGGCGGGATCGGAGACGGGTATGATGGGCTCTTCGTTGTCTTTGGGGATATCCCTGACGACGCCGGCGTTTTTCGAGCCCGCGCGGGTCGCCCTGCCTGCTGTCTTCGTCGAGCATTTTCCGTTCGGTTTCTGGCTGGTCGACGCCCTGCGGCCGCGCCTCGTGGTTTCCGTCGGGGGGCGCACGCCCAATCCCCACCTGTGCTTTCTTCAGATGGCCGCGCATCTCGATCTGCCGACGCGGTGCGTCGCCGTATCGGGATGGGCCGGCGATGGGGCGGGGCCGCAGCCGGCGGCCTTCGGTCCCGCGTTCAATCGCGATGATGTCCGCGCCTCCGAACCCTTGCTTGCGCCGGCCGCGACGGCCTGGCGGGAATTTGCCCCCGGCAGCATCGATCTGCTGTGCCTCGATGCCGTTCCTCCCGGCGGGCTTGCAGGCGCGGTGCTGGACGCCTGGCTGGAGCGCCTGTCCCCCGGCGGCGTGATCCTGCTCCACGGGCTCGACGCGCCGGGCGCAGCGGAGGCATGGCGCGTGCTGAGCGCGCGCTACCTCAATTTCGTCTTCCCCCACGGCGAGGGCCTCGGCGTCGTGGCCGCGGGTGCGCCGATCGCCGCGCCCCTGCGTCCGCTGTTCGAGCCGCCGGTGTCGGACGAGACCCGGCAGGCCGTCCAGCTCGCCTTTTCCCGCCTGGGCCGGGACCTGAAGCTTGCGTGGACGCCGAACGCGCCGCAGACGGCGCGCGCGGGCGAGCCGGCCGACGTCGCGCGGCTGGAAGCGGTGAGGGATTCCGGGCGTGCGCGCCTCGATATGCTCGCGCGGGAGGCGGCCCGGCTGCGCCATCTCCTGCGGGAGCAGACCGCGCAAACCTCGGCTCTCGAGCTTGAGCTGCTCCAGAGCGAACGCCAATTGTTGCAGGTGATCCAGCGGCTGCGCTCGTTTCCCTGGCTGCTGGGCCAGAGCGCGAAGGTGATGTGGGCGGGGCTGCGCCAGCTTCTGAGCCGGGCGGCCAAATTGTTCGGCGTGCGCACAGCCGCCTATGTGCTGGCCAAGAACCGCAAGCGTCTCGAGCAATCGAACCTGTTCGATGCGGTCTATTACCTGCGGCGCTATCCCGATGTGGGTGCCTCCGGCATGGACCCCCTGACCCATTATCTGGACCATGGCGCGAAGGATGGGCGGGACCCCAATCCGCTGTTCCAGACCCGCTGGTACGTCACGCAATATCCGGATGTGACGAAACTCGGCGAAAATCCGCTGCTGCATTACCTGCTGCACGGCAGCAAGGAAGGGCGGATGCCCGGCCCGGATTTCGATCCCCGCTGGTATCTCTCGGCCAATCCCGATGTCGCCGCCCTCGGCATGGATCCGTTGGCGCACTTCCTTTCCTTGGGGCAGGCGGAAGGGCGGACCGGTGTTCCGTTCGTGGATGCCGAGGACCTCGCGTTCCTGAAGGCGGGGCGGCGCCATACGCTCGACCTCGCAAGCTTCACGCCCTCGCCGATCCGCAGCATCGGCCTCGACCTGCTGCCCTTGGACGAGGTGGCGGTCGTGCTGCCGGTCCATTCCGGCTATGAGGAAACCCGGGTCTGCATCGAGAGCGTGCTCGCCTCGCGGGCTAGCAACACCAGCTTTCGGACGCTCATCCTGATCGACGATTGCGGCCCCGAGCCGCAGTTGCGCGCCTATCTCCAGGAGGTGGCGCAGACCGTCCCGGATGTGCTGCTGCTGGTGAACGCGGAGAACGAGGGCTTCATCGCCAGCGTCAATCGCGGCATGGTCGCGGCGGGCCAGCGCGATGTGATCCTGCTGAACAGCGACACCGAAGTCTGCGGCGACTGGGTGGATCGCATGGCGGCGCAGGCCGCGGCGGATCCGGGCATCGCCACCGTCACCCCGTTCTCGAACAATGCCACCATCTGTAGCTATCCCGATATCGGGGAAGGGCGGGGCCTGCCGGCGGGCCACACGCTCGCCGAGCTGGATCGGGCCTGCGCCACGGTCAATGCCGGCCGTTCCGTGGACGTGCCGACCGCGGTCGGCTTCTGCATGTTCATCCGCCGGGCCTGCCTCGAGGAGATCGGCCCGTTCGACGCGGACGCGTTCGGCAAGGGCTATGGCGAGGAATCGGACTTCTGCTGCCGCGCCAGCGCGAAGGCCTGGCGCCATGTGCTCGCGGGCGACGTGTTCGTCTATCATGCGGGCAGCGTCAGCTTCGGCAGCCGTGCGCACGCGCTCAAGCAGGATTCCGCCGGGCTGCTGGACGCGCGCCATCCCCATTATGAATCCGCCGTCGCCCTCTGGGTGCGCGAGGATCCCGCGTTCGCGATGCGCCTCGCGATCGAGGCGAGCCTGATGCGGGCCTCGGGCGTGCCTGTGATCCTGCACATCCTGCACCCCTGGGGCGGGGGCACGGAAAAGCAGGTGGTGGATCTGATCGCGCATACGGCGCAGCGCGCCATCTCGCTGACCTTGATCATCGCCGCGCCGGCGGCGGGGCGGAGCGATATCGGTCTGGCCCTGTTCATTCCCAATGCCGACGGCGGGCGGCGGGTCGACATGCGTGTGGAACGGCTCGGCGAGGTGGCGCCGCTCCTGCGGGCGTTCGGCTTGCGGCGCATCCACGTGCACCACGCCCTGACCGCCATGGACGAACTGGCGCCCTTCCTGGCGCTGATGAATCTGCCCTATGACGTGTCGATCCACGATTACGCGTTGATCTGCCCGCGCATCAATCTGGCGCCGGGGGGCCTCTATTGCGGCGAGCCCGACGCGCAGGGATGCCTGGCCTGCCTCGCGGCGGAGCCGAAACCCTTCTCACGGGACATATTCTTGTGGCGGGAGCGGGGCGTCGCCCTGATCGAGCAGGCCGATCGGGTGATCTGCCCGTCCCACGACGTGGCCGAGCGCATCCGCCGTTATGCCCCGGACGCCCGTCTCATGGTGGTGCCGCACGAGACGGACCTGTATCGGCGGCAGCAGCCCGCCCTTCTGCCGCCGCTGGCAGCGGACATTCCCCTGCGCGTGGCCGTCCTCGGCATTCTCGCCGAGCACAAGGGCGGGGCTTTCCTGCTGGATTGCATCGAATACAGCCGGGCCATCAAGGCGCCGCTGGAGTGGCAGGTGATCGGCGCGTTTTCCGCCAAGCTCGATGCACGGGCCGCCGGCCTGCGCGCGCCTGTGTCGAAGACCGGGCGCTACAAGCTGGAGGATCTTCCCGGCCTGATCGCCAAGGGCGACCCGCATGTGATCTTCTTTCCGCAGCATTGGCCCGAGACGTACAGCTTTACGCTGAGCGAGGCGTTCGCCGCGCGGCGCGCCGTTCTGGTGCCGCCCCTCGGGGCGTTTCCCGAACGGGTCGCGGGAAGTGCCGGCGGGTTCGAATATTCCCTGTCGGATACGCCGCAGCAGGTGGTGGAGCGCCTCATTGCGCTGCGCTTGCGCTTTCTGGACCCGGCCGGTGCGGCGGAAGTCACGCCCCTCGCCCCGCATCTGGCGAGCGGAGCGGAGACGACCGAGGATTTTTATCGCTCGGCCTATATCTGAGCCCAGCCGCGCCGGTGCCGGCCGCGCAGGGGACGCCTGGCGGGCACCAAATCCGATGGGGCAAGCGGGGGATATATAGAGGAGGAGCGATCACCGGCCCATGCGCGACCGCATGGCCTCGCTCCGCCGGGGATTGCAGGGCTGAAACCCAAATGCGCGAGATCGCGCGGGTCGAGGTCGTGCGGGTTCGAGATCGCGCGGGTTCAGAGGGCAAGGTTCGAGGCGGGACCCTTGTCCCGCCTTGATCCACAGAAACGCGGGCGTCCGCCGATCAGGCGGCGAGCCGGTCCGCGGTTTCGCGCAATTCGGTGATGGCGGCTTCGATCTCGGCGCGCTGGCGCTCCAGCTGCGTGAGCTGGGAGAGGCAGCGGTCGCGGGTGAGCGCGAGATCCTGCACGCTCTGCCCTTCATGCGCCGCCACAAGCGAGCGGATTTCGGCGAGCGTGAAGCCGAGACGCTTCCCCTTGAGGATCACCGAGAGACGATCACGGTCGGTCGCGGAATAAAGCCGCGCAAGCCCCTCGCGACGCGGGCTCAGCAGGCCCTTGTCCTCGTAGAAGCGCAGCGCGCGCAACGTGACACCGAATTCGCGGGACAGGTCGCCGATGGTGAAGACATTGGCGGCCCCGAAGGTCCGGTCGGTCTGCGCGATGTTCTCGCGAATTTCGAAACCGTTTGCGTCCATGCACACTCTCCTGAAGGTGGTCGCGATCGAGGACGGCAATCGCGCCAGTCTACGACCAAGGCCTGCAAGGTGATTTGAGACCGAAGGACAAACCGACATCCGGCGTACCGCGATGTGACCGGCGCCCTCGACCCTTGTGCGAACATAGGGAACACGGGCTCACCCAGGGAGAAGGTTGCAGGCTCCCTTAGGGAAAGTAACCGTTACTTCTCTCGCCAAATCCCTGCAAAATCGGGCTTTAACCCACCGTTTACCAAACCGCGTCAAAGATTCGGAACTTCTTGTCCCGGCGTTGCGCTTCGCTTCGCCCCATCCCAGCCGCAGGAGGCGGGCATGGACCGTTTGGAAACAGCCGCCCGAAAGTTCCGCGTCGAGCGGGCCGATGAGCCCGATCCCGTGGGGGATCTGCGTCGCCGGATCGAGGGCGCGCACGATCTGTTTGCGCCCTCCGCCATCGAGACGCTGCGCGCCGAGGTGGAGCGGCTGCGCGAGGACCTACGCGAAACGGCGCCCCGCGCCGCGGTGCGGGAAATCGGCCGCGCCCTGACCCATCTGCACGGCCAGATGAGCGAGGTGCAGGCCATCGAGCCGGCGCGCCTCGCCGCCGATCTCAACGACATCAAGCTGTGCCTCGGCCTCCTCTCGGATGGCGAGAGCGGCGACGGGCTTGCCGCCGCCATGGAGGGATTGAGCCGCAAGGTGGACCTGCTCAACAGCCGGGCGGTCGATCCGGAGGCCTTGTCCCGCTTGCAGGCGCAGATCACGGAACTGAAGGATCTGGTGGCGCGCGCGCTGGAAGAGGGCGGCGCGCTCGCCGGCCTCGGGGCCGCGTCCCGCGCCGATCTCCTGCGGGTCGGCGAGGATGTGGTCCAGCGCATCGCCGTGACCGGCGCGGCCATGGAACGTTCCACGCGCGACCTGATCGCCCGCCTGGACGAAGCGCCCGCCGCCGATTCGACCGGCGAAGCCATCCAGCAGCAGCTCGCGGACCTCACCGCGCGGCTCACCGACCTGTCGGAACAGGTGGGCGCCGTCGGCGGCGGCGCCGCGCTGGCGGAAAAGGTCGCCGTGCTTTTGGAGCGCCTGGACCAGAACGGCGGGCCGCAGGCCGCGACCCTTCAGCCGCTCGCCGATGCCCTGGAACGCCATGTGGCCGTGCTCGCCGAACGGGTTCAGGTCAGCGCCGAGCATCAGGCGCGGCTCGATGGCATCGAAGCCAACCTGCAAGGCCTGACGCAAGAGCTGGAACGCTTCCGCTACGCCTCCGCCGACGTGTCCGCCGAGGCGGTGCAGGCGGTGGCGATGCGCCTTTCCGCCCGCGACGACGCGCCGGCCGTGATCGGCTTGAAGCGCGGCCTTGCCGCCCTGGAGGCGCGGCAACAGGATTTCGAGCGCCGCACCCAGGACTTCTTCGCCGCCGAGGCGGAACTGGGCCTGCGCGACCTTGCCGAACAGGAAATGGTGCGCCCGCCTCATCGCCCGGCGGACCCGGACCCGGATTACGCGCCACACATGGACCGCGCCCCGGACGGTGAGCCGACGCGCTTCGACGGCGCCCGCCCGGTGTTCGACGGCGCCCTGGACGCGGCGGATTTCTCCGACCTGCGGCCGCACCCTTATGCCGCCGACGAGATGCGGGACGAAGATTGGGCGCCGTTCCCCGAGCCGCCTGCGGCCAAGGCCGAGCCGCAGACTGGCTCGGCGCGCCGCCCGCTGGTCGGGAAGGGATCGCTGTTCGGTCGTCGCGAGGATCGCGCCATCCGGATGGCCCGTCGCACCTCGCGCAAGCGCGCCGCGGCCGACCGAAAGCGCCCGAGCATTCCCGCCGCCGGCCGCGTGGCGATCGGCGCCGCCGCCCTCGGCATTGTGATTCTCGGGGCCGCGCAACTGGCCGGTCCGATCTCCACTTTCGCCCATTCCATGGGGCAGTCCGTCTCCGGCTCCTTCACCCGGATCGCGCAGGACCTGGAAGCACGGGCGAGCGTGAGCGCCCCGGCCGCGACTGCCCCGGTATCCCGTGCCGTCGCCAAGGCCCCGCCGCCGGTCAATGCCCCGGCGCTCGGCGATCTGCCGCCACCCGTGGGCGCGCCCGCCTTGCGCGCCGCTGCCCTCGGCGGCAATGCCGCCGCCGCCTATGAGGTGGGCATGCGCTACGTGGATGGCAAAGGCACGGACATGAACCCGGTGAACGGGGTGAAGTGGCTGTCCTATGCGGTCTCGAAAGGGTCGGTGCCCGCCGCCTATCAGCTGGGCAGCCTCTATGAATATACCAATCGTGACGTCGAGCAGGCGCGCGCACTCTACACCTGGGCGGCGGATCGCGGAAACCTCAGGGCCATGCACAATCTCGGCGTGCTGGCCTCCGAGGGCGTGGACGGAAAATCCGATTGGCCGGCAGCCATCCGCTGGTTCCGCATGGCGGCGGATCTCGGCCTGCGCGACAGCCAGCACAATCTGGGCGTGATCTATTCGCGCGGCCTCGGCGGCGCGCCGGACCTCGGCGAGGCCTGGAAATGGTTTGCGCTTGCCGCGAACCAGGGCGATTCGGAAAGCGCCCGCAAGCGCGACGATATCGTCGGCCGGGCGGACGCGGAAACCCTGCGGCGGGCGCAGGCGGCCATGATCGCCTTTACCCCCGGCGTCGTGGACGAGGCTGCGAATACCATTGCCAGCAAGCCGGAATGGAACCAGGCGGCTCCGGACGAGGCGACGCCGCGCACCGTCTCCGCCAAATCCAGCGGCTAGGCCAGATCCGGCGGCCCGCCAAAGCCGGCGGCCGGGCTTATCCCCGCACCGCAGCGGCGGCGTGCCGGCCCTGCGGCGACATGCCGGCAGGCGCCCGAAGACGGGGCGCCCTTCGCCGGTCCGCGCGTCCCCCCTCGCGGCGCGGACGCGCCTCGCGCATGGTGAGCGAATGAAACAGCATGCGATTCGCATCCTCGGGCTCGATCCCGGCCTGCGCCGGACCGGCTGGGGGATGATCGAGGCCGAAGGCTCGCGCCTCTCCTTCATCGCCTGCGGCACCATCCTGCCGCCGGAGGGCGCGGCGATGGCGGTGCGGCTGGCGACGCTCTACCGGGAATTATGCGCCGTGGTCGCCGCCCATGCGCCCGACGAGGCGGCGGTGGAAGAGACGTTCGTGAACATGAACCCCGCCTCCACCCTCAAGCTCGGGCAGGCGCGCGGCGTCGTGATGCTCGCCCCCGCCCAGGCCGGCCTCGCGGTGGCCGAATATGCCGCACTCCTGGTGAAGAAGACCGTTGTCGGCGCCGGCCGGGCGGAAAAGGCGCAGATTCGCATGATGATCGGCGTGCTGCTGCCCAAGGCGACGCCGCAGACAGAGGACGCCGCCGACGCCCTGGCGGTGGCCATCACCCATGCGCACCATCGCGGCGCCGCTGCGCTGCGGCGCGCGGCGCTGTAGAATGCTGCGAGGCGAAGGCCGATGCGGCCACGACGCAGGGGAATGGCATGGTGTGGGGGCAGCTTGCTCTGGTGGACGCGGCGCTGTTTGCCGGTGCCGCCTTTTATATCAACGTGGCGGAACAGCCGGCGCGGGCGCAGCTCGATCCGGCCGCGCAACTGCGCCAGTGGAAGCCCGCCTATCAGCGCGGCTTCGCCATGCAGGCGAGCCTGGCGCTGCTCGGCTTCGTGCTGGGCGCAATCGCCTTTGCCGTTTCGGGCCAGTGGCGCTGGATGGCCGGCGGCGTGCTGATGCTGGCCAATTGGCCCTTCACGCTCATCGCCATCCTGCCCACCAATCGCCGCCTGATGGCGACGGCGGAGGCGCAGGCCGGCGCGGACAGCGCCCATCTGATCGCCTGCTGGGGGCAATTGCATATGGTGCGCACCGGCCTCGGGGTCGTGGCCACCCTGGTTTTTCTCTGGGCGTCGCTGAGCGGCACGGGCGCGTGAAGGCTCCATCATGATCGGCAAGCTGAAGGGCGTCATCGACAGCCAGGGCGAGGACCATGTGATCCTCGACGTGCACGGCGTCGGCTATCTCGTCCATGCCTCCGCCCGCACGCTCCAGGGCCTGCCGCGAGCGGGAGAGGCGGCGGTGCTGTTCATCGAAACCTTCGTGCGCGAGGACCAGATCCGCCTGTTCGGCTTCGTCAGCGAGGAAGAGCGTGAATGGTTTCGCCTGTTGCAGGCGGTGCAGGGCATCGGCACCAAGACCGCGCTCGCCGTGCTCTCCACCTTGCGCCCCGCCGAGCTGGCGCAGGCCATCGCGCTGGGCGACAAGGCGACGGTGGCGCGCGCGCCCGGCGTCGGCCCGCGCGTCGCGACACGTATCGTCACCGAGCTGAAGGACAAGACGCCGGCGCTCTCCGGGCTCGATCCGGCGCTCGCCCAGCTGGCCGGCGAGATCGCGGGCGAGCGGGTGGCGGCGCCGGTGGCGGATGCCATCTCCGCCCTCACCAATCTCGGCTATGGCCAGCCCCAGGCGGCGGCGGCCATCGCCGCGGCGGTGCGCGGCGGCGGGGACGGGGCGACGACCGAGACGCTGATCCGCCTGGGATTGCGCGAGCTGGCGAAATGATCAGGGCAGGTTGAGCTGCCAGGACACGCCGTAGCGATCCTTGAGCCAGGCGAATTTCCGGCTGAATCCGTAATCATCCAGCGGCATCAGCGCCGCACCGTCGGCCAGGAGAGCGGCAGCGAGGCTTTCGATCTGCTCCGCGCTCTCGCACGTGACGAAGAAGGAAAACGACGGCGTGAAGGTGAAGGCATGCGCCACGAAGCTGTCGGTGCACATCACCTCCTGCCCGGCGAGCGTGAAGAGCGCGGTCAGGATCGAGCCCTCCGGGCCCGGGCCCTCGGGCCCGTAGCGGCGCACCTCGCCGACCGAGCTGCCGGGGAACAGTGACAGATAGAAGGTCATGGCCTCCTCGGCCTTGCCCTCGAACATCAGGAACGGGCGGATGGTGGCGCTCATGGCGGCTCCTCTGCGAGGACCGGCCAGCAGGGGCCGGCTTCGATTGACCCTGGGGCAGGAGACAGAAACCTAGGCAGGATGGCCGCGGCCTCCTAGAGTCTTTCGCACACGCCTGAAAGAGTCTCGACCGATTCCATGAACCCACGCCTCCTGACGCCGGAAAAGCGCGACGACGATACCGCAGACACGACGCTGCGGCCGCAGCGGCTCGCCGATTTCGTCGGCCAGGCGCAGGCGCGGGCGAACCTGGAAATCTTCATCAAGGCCGCGCGCGCCCGCCAGGAAGCGCTGGACCACGTGCTGTTCGTCGGCCCGCCGGGCCTCGGCAAGACCACGCTCGCCCAGATCATGGCGCGGGAAATGGGGGTGGGCTTCCGCTCCACGTCCGGTCCGGTGATCGCCAAGGCGGGGGATCTTGCCGCCATCCTCACCAATCTTGAGGAGCGCGACGTCCTGTTCATCGACGAGATCCACCGTTTGTCCCCGGCGGTGGAGGAAATCCTCTATCCCGCCATGGAGGATTATGAACTGGACCTCGTGATCGGCGAGGGGCCGGCGGCGCGCTCGGTGAAGATCTCGCTGCCGAAATTCACGCTGGTCGGCGCGACCACCCGCTCCGGGCTCCTGACCACGCCATTGCGCGACCGGTTCGGCATTCCGGTGCGGCTCGGCTTTTATACGGTCGAGGAGCTGGAATTCATCGTCTCGCGCGGCGCGCGGGTGTTCGGCATCGGGATTGCGGCGGACGGGGCGCGGGAGATCGCCATGCGCGCGCGGGGCACGCCCCGCATCGCCGGCCGCCTGCTGCGGCGGGTGCGCGATTTCGCTCTGGTGGCCGAGGTCGAGACCATCGACCGCGCCATCGCCGATCGCGCCCTCTCAGCGCTTGAGGTGGACAGCGCCGGGCTCGACGCCATGGACCGGCGCTATCTCAACGTGATTGCGGAATTCTACGCCGGCGGGCCGGTGGGGGTGGATACGCTGGCGGCGGCGCTCTCCGAGCCGCGCGACGCCATCGAGGAGATCGTCGAGCCGTTCCTGGTGCAGAAGGGCTTCATCCAGCGCACGCCGCGCGGCCGCATGCTCACCTCCGGGGCCTATCGCCATCTCGGCCTGCCGGAGCCGCAGCGACCATCCTCCGCCTTGCCTCTGTTCGACGAGGAAGAGTAGGTCTTGTCGCCGTCCCGCGCATGCGGCGGGGCGCAGGGGCTGATCGGCGCAACGGCGAGAGAGACGGCATGAAGAACGACATCAGCGGCGAACGCGCGACGGCACCGGGTGAATTGGAGGCATATCCCCATCTCTCGGGACGCCTCATTCCCGGCGGCCATGCGCTGGTCCTGCGGGTCTATTACGAGGACACCGATTTCTCCGGCATCGTCTACCACGCCAATTATCTGAAATTCATGGAGCGCGGCCGCTCCGATTATATCCGCCTGCTGGGGGTCGCGCAGGGCGCCTTGTTCGCGGAAGCCGCCGCGGAAGCGCCCGGCTTTCACTTCGTCGTGCGCTCCATGCAGCTCGATTTCCTGAAACCCGCCCGCATCGACGACGTGCTGGAGGTGGTGACGCTGTCCAAGGAAGTGGCCGGCGCCTCCATCATGCTGGGCCAGAGCGTGCGGCGGAACGGCGAGCTTCTGGTCTCGGCCAATGTCCGCGTGGCCTTTGTATCCCAAGGGCGCGCGCGCCGCATTCCCGATGCCCTGCGCCTGGCGACCCTGGCCGACGCGGAGCGTGCGGCGCAGGACGTTGCAGCGCAGCGCTAACGCTTCCTTAAGCATGATCGTGTGTTCTCTGTCGCAGCGTCGCGCGATCTGCCGCGGCGCGGCGAAAATCCAGCGCGGTCAAAGTTTGGACAGAGTCCGCCGGTCAAAGGACCCGTCACTCTGGAAAACGCAAGCCGCAGGCGCCGACGGTGCAGGTCATGCTGCATCGCCGAGCGAAGCCGAGGATATGAGATGATGTCTGGCGAGAACGCGCGGTGCGGCCGATGAAGCGGCTCCTCCTTGCGACGGCGGCGCTGCTGGCCCTGTCCTGCGCCACCGCTTTGGCCCAGGGAACGGGCAATGCTCCGCCCCTGGCCGCTCCCGTGGCGAGCGGCGCCCTCGATGCGCCGAGCGTGAACATATCGCTCATCAGCCTGTTCATGCAGGCCCATATCGTCGTCAAGCTGGTGATGCTCGGCCTGGTCGCCGCGTCGGTTTGGGTGTGGGCGATCATCATCGACAAGACGTTGGCCTTCGGCCGCAACCGGCGCGCCATGGATACGTTCGAGCAGGCCTTCTGGTCCGGCCAGAGCCTGGAGGATCTCTATCGCTCGCTGGCCGGGCGGCCCAACCATGCCATGGCGGCGATCTTCGTCGCGGCCATGCGGGAGTGGAAGCGCACCTATGAGGGCGGCGCGCGCTCCTTCGCCGGTCTGAACCAGCGCATCGAGAAGGTCATGGACGTGACCATCGCCCGCGAGATGGAGCGGCTGGAAAACCGGCTGCTGGTGCTGGCGACGGTGGGCTCCGCCGGCCCCTTCATCGGCCTGTTCGGCACGGTCTGGGGCATCATGACCTCGTTCCAGTCGATCGCGGCGTCCAAGAACACGAGCCTCGCGGTTGTGGCGCCGGGCATCGCGGAAGCCTTGTTCGCGACAGCGATGGGCCTCGTTGCGGCCATTCCCGCGACCATTTTCTACAACAAGTTCATCTCCCAGGCGGGCCGGCAGGCGCAGCGTCTCGAAGGCTTCGCCGACGAGTTCTCGGCGATCCTGTCGCGCCAGATCGACGAACGGGGCTGAGGACGCGCCATGGGCATGTCGGCAGGCGGCGCGGGGGGATGGCAAGGACGGCGCTCGCGCCGGCGCCGGGTCTCCGTCATGGCGGAAATCAACGTGACGCCCATGGTGGACGTCATGCTGGTGCTGCTGATCGTGTTCATGGTGGCGGCGCCGCTGATGACCGTGGGCGTGCCCGTGGACCTGCCGCAGACCCAGGCCAAGTCCGTGGACCAGGACAAGGACCCGCTGACCATCTCGGTGAACGACAAGGGCCAGATCTTCATCCAGGACACCGAGATCAAGCTCGACGACCTAGTGGCGAAGCTCCAGGCCATCGCCAAGAACGGATTTGACGAGCGCATCTTCGTGCGCGGCGACAAGAAGGTGGACTACGGCACCGTGATGCGCGTCATGGGCCGCCTTTCGGGCGCCGGATTCAAGCGGGTCGCGCTGGTGACCGAGGTCGAACAAGGGGGTTGAGAAGGATCAGGATGCGCGTCGGCTTAACCGCATCATCCATTGCGCACGGGGCCGTCCTCGTGTTCGCCTTGGTGTCCTTCTCGGGCCCGAGACCCTTTGACGCGCCTCCCACCGAGACGGTGGCGGTGGACGTGATCTCCGCCTCCGACCTGTCCCAGCTCACCAAGGGCAATCAGAAGGGCAAGAAGGCCGAGCCGCCGAAAGTGGTGGCCGAGAAGGTCGATACCCCCAAGCCCGCCGACAATCCCGACCTCAAGGTCACCGACAAGGCCGAGGTGCAGCCGAGCGCCGCCGTGCCGCCGCCTCCGCCGCCCAAGGTGGAGGAGCAGAAGCCCACGCCGACCCCGCCCAAGGCCGAGAAGCCGCCGGAGCCCAAGCCCGAGCAGCCGAAGGCGGACGAGGCGCTGAAGGCCGAGCCGAAGAAGGAAGAGCAGAAGCAGGAGGCCAAGGCCCCGCCGATGCCGCCGAAGAAGCCAGATCCGCCGAAGGAAGTGCCCAAGCAGGTGGCCGACGCCAAGACGCCCACCGACCAGAAGTTCGACGTCGACAAGATCGCCGCCTTGCTGGACAAGCGCACGCCCCAGCGCAACGCGGCGGCGGCCGACGCCATTTCCCACACCGCCTCGCTCGGCGCGACCGCCGGCGTTGCCGCGACCTTGACTCAGAACGAGCTGGACGCGCTGCGGGCGCGCCTGCGCGAATGCTGGAACCCGCCCGTGGGCGCCGCCGAGGCGCAGGACATGCAGGTGCTGATCCGCGTGAACTTCAATCAGGACGGGTCGGTCATCGGCAGCCCGGTGCAGATCGAAGGCTCCGCCTCGCCCTATGGACCCGCGTTCGCGGAGAGCGCGATCCGCGCCATCCGCCGCTGCTCGCCCTATTCCTTCCTGCCGCCCTCGAAATACGAGGTCTGGCGCACCATCGACATGACCTTCACGCCGCGCGACATGTTCCGTGGCTGAGGCGTTCCGCACCCGATCTGCCGAAACGAGAAAAGAATGACCCTTCTGAAGCGACCCGCACCGTTCGAGGCCTCCGGCACCCTGCTGTCCCGCCGCGCCCTGGTGACGGCGGGGGGCGGCGCCGCGGCCGCCCTCGCCCTCGGCGGGCTCCCCGGACCGGCCCGGGCCGCGCTGAAGCTGGACATCACCTCCGGCACGCCGCAGCCGATCCCCATCGCCATCACCGACTTCATCGGCGAGGGCGAGGTGGGGCGCGGCGTCAGCCAGGTGGTGAGCGCCGATCTCAAGCGCTCCGGCCTGTTCGCGCCCATCGAGCCGAAGGCGTTCGTTGAGAACATCACCAATCCCGACCAGGCGCCGCGCTTCCAGGACTGGCGGGTGATCAACGCCCAGGGCCTCGTCACCGGCCGCGTCACGCGCCAGGGCGATGGCCGCCTGAAGGCCGAGTTCCGCCTGTGGGACGTGTTCGCCGGCCAGCAATTGCTCGGCCAGCAATATTTCACCCAGCCGGAGAACTGGCGCCGGGTCGCCCACATCATCGCCGACGCCATCTATGAACGGCTGACCGGCGAGAAGGGCTATTTCGACACCCGCATCGTGTTCATCGACGAAAGCGGCTCGAAGGAGCGGCGCATCAAGCGCCTCGCCATCATGGACCAGGACGGCGCCAACGTGACCTATCTCACGCGCGGCGACGATCTGGTGCTGACCCCGCGCTTCTCGCCGACCAGCCAGGAAATCACCTATATGTCCTATGGCCGGTCGGACCCGCGGGTCTATCTCCTGAACATCGAGACCGGGCAGCGCGAGATCGTCGGCAATTTCCCCGGTATGAGCTTCTCGCCGCGCTTCTCGCCGGACGGCCAGCGCGTCATCATGAGCCTTCAGCAGGGCGGCAATTCCAACATCTTCGTCATGGACCTGCGCTCGAAGACCACGACCCGCCTCACCGACGTGGCGGCGATCGACACGGCGCCCTGCTATTCCCCGGACGGCCGCCAGATCTGCTTCGAAAGCGATCGCGGCGGCACTTCTCAGATCTACATCATGGGCGCCGACGGTTCGGGCGCGCGCCGCATCTCGTTCGGCAATGCGCGCTATTCGACGCCGGTCTGGTCGCCGCGCGGCGACGTCATCGCCTTCACCCGGCAGGCGGAAGGGCGGTTCGGCATCGGCGTCATGAAGACCGACGGCTCGGGCGAGCGGGTGCTGACGGAAGGCTATCACAACGAGGGGCCGACCTTCGCGCCCAACGGGCGGGTGATCATGTTCTTCCGCGACCCGGCCGGATCCGCCGGGCCGCAGCTCTTCACCATCGACGTGACGGGCTATAACGAACAGCGCGTGCCGACGCCGAGCTACGCCTCGGATCCGGCCTGGTCGCCGCTGCGGTCCTGATCCAGGCCCTTCGCCGCGCCGCTTCCCCGCGGCCGATCCTCCCGCCCCCTGTTGCCCTTGCGCCACAGATGCGCGCAAACGTATCCCATGGTTTCGCGCCATATTAAGGATAATGCCGCGATTTCAGGGGCTTGAGGTCGATTTCCGGAAAATGTCCAAAAGCGCGGCAAGCCCGCCTTTTGCGCCCCGCATCTTCGCCATCATGATGCCACGGCCCCGCACCACTGCTGCATTCGCCGCATGCGGGATGCGCCCTCACGCGGCACGGGCGACCGGCTGCCGGCCGCCGCCGGACGCCGGATCTCAAAAACCGGCGTCCCGCTGCGGTCGACGTCGCTCACCAAGCATTAACCACGAGAGACGGTAGCGACCCGCGAAGCGGGGTCCACCGCGCTCTGCGGACGCCGGACGGGGCCTGCGGAACCTTCGCTTAAGAAAGCGGCTGTTACACGAGGTCTCCGGCTTGCGTTGAGAAGGGAGTCACCGGAATGCGTTTCTTTGGTTTTGCTCGCGGCTTCCGGTTCGCCGCTCTATTCGGGTTCGCGCTGGCGCTCGCCGCCTGCGCCAATAATCCTGATCAGAACGCGGCGGGAGCCGGCGGCGCCGGCGGGCCTCCCGGTTCGCCGCAGGAATTCGTGGTGGCGGTGGGGGATCGCGTGTTCTTCGATACCGACCAGACCGATCTCTCGGCCCAGGCGCGCGCCACGCTGGATCGCCAGGCCCAGTGGCTGCAACAGTACAATCGCTATACCTTCATCATCGAAGGTCACGCCGACGAGCGCGGCACCCGCGAATACAATATCGCCCTCGGCGCCCGCCGCGCCCAGAACGTGCGCGACTATCTCGCCTCGCGCGGCATCGACCCGGCGCGCATGCGCACCATCTCCTACGGCAAGGAACGCCCGGTGGCGGTGTGCAACGACATCTCCTGCTGGTCGCAGAACCGCCGCGCCGTGACGGTGCTGAACACCGGCGGCTCCTGATCCGCCGGCGGCGTCCTAAGCTCTCCCTTCGGCCGAGCCGGTGCCTTCGGGTGCCGGCTCCGTCGTTTTCACGGGCGGGCGCGGGCCTCTCGGCGCGGTCTCCATCCCTGCGCGCCGGGTCACACTTTGGACGCGATCCCTGGGCAAAGCTGCAATAGATGCGGGGCTTTGAGCGATGTCCCTCACGTCAACCCCTTTCGCGATTCGGACCATGATGCGCCCGCTTTCCGGTGCCCGAGCGCTCCTGTTCGCCGCCTGCCTGAGCCTGGCGGCCGGCGGCGCGCAGGCGCAGAACAATCCCTTCGGCGACCTCTTCAAGCCGCCCGGCGCGGTCCAGAACGAGCAGGCCGCCGCTGCCGCGCAATCCGAGACCGTGCTGCGCATCGACCGGCTGGAAAACCAGCTGCGTACGATGACCGGCCAGATCGAGGAATTGCAGTACCGCAACCAGCAGCTTGAACAGCAGGTGCGGCGCTTCCAGGAGGATGTGGAATACCGCCTCTCGGGCGGAAAGGGGCCGCGCCCCGCCGCGCCGACGGCCGGTGCCCCCGGTCCGGCCGGCGTGCCCGGCGCCGCGCCGGTGGCCGTGCCCCCCGCGGGGCCGCCGGTTGCCGCTCCGGTCGTTCCGGGCACCGGCAAGCGATCCGACGCCTTCGATCCGAACGAGGATCCGGTCGCGCCGGGCGCGCCCCAGCCCCTGGGCTCGCCGGCGAGCGCCTCCGCCGGCCTTGCCCGGCCGAGCGTGCCGCTGGAGATCGGCCCCGGCGGCGGCGCGGCGCCTCCGCGCGCGGGCGCGAACGTCGCGGGCGCGGGCGTTCCGGGTGCGCAGACGGCCGCCCTCGCCCCCGCCGGCAGCGCGCGCGAGCTGTTCGATGCCGGCTACGGCCAGATCCAGCGCCAGGATTATGCGGCGGCGGAACAGACTTTCCGCCAGTTCCTCCAGGCCTACCCCTCCGACCGGCTGACCCCGGACGCGGTCTATATGCTCGGCGAGAGCCAGTTCCAGCGCCAGTCGTTCAAGGACGCGGCCGAGCTGTTCCTCCAGGTTTCGACCAAATATCCCAATTCCACCCGCGCGCCGGAATCGCTGCTGCGCTTGGGCCAATCGCTGGCCTCGCTGAACGAGCGCGAGGCGGCTTGCGCCACCTTCGGCGAAGTGGATCGCAAATATCCCCGCGCCTCCTCCACGGTGCGCCAGGCGGTGGAACGCGAGCAGAAGCGTGCCGGCTGCTGAGGCAGCGTCACCCGCGCCGCATCCCCTGGGGGATGAAGAACTTCCTGCGCTGTTTTCCCCGCTTTGCGCCCTTCCGGCGGTGCTGCTGGCCTGTTCCGGCGGGCCGGACTCCACCGCGCTGATGGAGCTCGCTGCCCGATGGGCGCGCCTTTATCCCGCCGCGCCCGCGCTGTTCGCGGCCACCGTCGATCATGGGCTGCGCGCTGCGGCGGCGGACGAGGCGCGGATGGTCGCGGATCAGGCGCGGCGCCTTGCCGTTCCCCATGCGATCCTGGACTGGGCCGGCCCGCGGATCACCGGCCGCATCCAGGAGCGCGCGCGCGCCGCCCGCTACGCCTTGTTGGTGGCCCATGCCCGGCAGGTGGGCGCGCAGGCCATCGTGACGGCGCATACGCTCGACGACCAGGCCGAGACGATCCTCATGCGCCTCGCGCGCGGGTCCGGCCTCTCCGGCCTCGCCGGCATGGCGGCCGCGACGCGTCGCGAGGGCGTGATGCTGCTGCGCCCCCTGCTCGCCATTCCCAAGGCGCGCCTGATCGCCACGCTGGAGGCGTCGCAGATCGGCTTCGTCCGTGATCCGTCCAATGCGAACCCCGCCTTCACGCGCGTTCGGCTGCGCGCCCTGATGCCGCTGCTGGCGGGCGAGGGGCTTGACGCCGCCGGTCTTTCCCGGCTCGGGCGGCGCATGGCGCGCGCCGAAGCGGCCCTGGAGCAGGCGGCGGACCACGCCCTTGCCGCGCTCGCGGCGGAACCCTGGCCGGCAGCGGGGCCGATCCGCCTTCCCCGCGCCGCTTTCTTCGCCCTGCCGGAGGAAATCGCCCTGCGGGTCATGCTGCGCCTGCTCGACACGGTGGGCGACGAAGGGCCCGTGGAGCTGGCCAAGCTGGAACGGCTGATGGCCCGCCTCGGCGCCGCGCAGGCCGACGGCCGCTGCGTTTACGCCACCCTGGCGGGCGCCCGCATTCATCTCGCGCCGAGCCGGCTGGAGGTTGCGCGAGCCTTGCCGCGGCGTGCCCGCCGCATGGGCAATAGCGCATAATTGAGTCTTCTGGCTGCTGTTCTCCTTGGCAAGACAGAGGGCGCGACCTATTTTAGCCTCGGACGCAAGGTGAGCGATGACGCAGAATGGCCATTCCGGGCAACTGGAAGCCCGATGCGGGAGCGCCGTCGCTGCGCTCCCCGTGAGGAATTTATGAACGCCAACCTTCGCAATTTCGCCCTGTGGGTCATTATCGTTCTGCTGCTTCTGGCCCTGTTCTCGCTCTTCCAGAGCCCGGGACAGCGCACCAGCGCGAACGACATTTCCTTCTCGCAGCTGCTCTCCGACGTGGATCAGGGCCGGGTGCGCGACGTGGTGATCGAGGGGCCGACCATTACCGGCTCGTTCACCGACGGTCGCGCCTTCCAGACCTATGCCCCCAATGATCCCACGCTGGTGCAGCGCCTGTACGGAAAGGGCGTCTCCATCACGGCGCGTCCGATCCAGGACAACGTGCCCTGGTTCGTCAGCCTGCTGGTGTCCTGGCTGCCGTTCATCGCCTTGATCGGCGTGTGGATCTTCCTCTCGCGCCAGATGCAGGGCGCCGGCGGCAAGGCCATGGGCTTCGGCAAGAGCCGCGCCAAGCTGCTGACCGAGGCGCACGGCCGCGTCACCTTCGAGGACGTGGCGGGCATCGACGAAGCCAAGAGCGAGCTGACCGAGATCGTGGAATTCCTGCGCGACCCGCAGAAGTTCCAGCGCCTCGGCGGCCGCATCCCGCGCGGCGTGCTGCTGGTCGGCCCGCCGGGCACCGGCAAGACGCTGCTCGCCCGCTCCATCGCGGGTGAAGCCAACGTGCCCTTCTTCACCATCTCCGGCTCGGACTTCGTGGAAATGTTCGTGGGCGTCGGCGCGAGCCGCGTGCGCGACATGTTCGAGCAGGCCAAGAAGAACGCCCCCTGCATCATCTTCATCGACGAAATCGATGCGGTGGGTCGTCATCGCGGCGCCGGTCTCGGCGGCGGCAATGACGAGCGCGAGCAGACCCTCAACCAGCTGCTGGTGGAGATGGACGGGTTCGAGGCGAACGAGGGCATCATCCTCATCGCCGCCACCAACCGCCCGGACGTGCTCGATCCCGCCTTGCTGCGTCCCGGCCGCTTCGACCGTCAGGTCGTGGTGCCGAACCCGGACGTGGTGGGCCGCGAGCAGATCCTGAAGGTGCATGCCCGCAAGATCCCCATCGCCCCGGACGTGAACCTGAAGGTGATCGCGCGCGGCACCCCCGGCTTCTCGGGCGCCGACCTCGCGAACCTGTGCAACGAAGCCGCCCTGATGGCCGCGCGCCGCAACAAGCGCATGGTCACCATGAGCGAGTTCGAGGACGCCAAGGACAAGGTGATGATGGGGGCGGAACGCCGCTCGCTGGTCATGACCGAGGAAGAGAAGATGCTGACCGCCTATCACGAGGGCGGCCACGCCATCGTGGCGCTCAAGGTTCCGGCGACGGACCCGGTGCACAAGGCGACCATCATTCCCCGCGGGCGCGCGCTCGGCATGGTCATGCAGCTGCCGGAGCGCGACAAGCTCTCCATGTCCTACGAGCAGATGACCTCGCGCCTTGCGATCATGATGGGCGGCCGCGTGGCGGAAGAGCTGATCTTCGGCCATGACAAGGTGACCTCGGGCGCGGCCTCCGACATCGAGCAGGCGACCCGCCTCGCGAAGATGATGGTGACGCGCTGGGGCTTCTCCGACCTGCTCGGCCAGGTGGCCTATGGCGAGAACCAGGACGAGGTGTTCCTGGGCATGTCCATGCAGCGCCACCAGAATATTTCCGAAGCGACGGCCCAGACCATCGACAAGGAAGTGCGCCGGCTGGTGGACGAGGGCTATCAGGAAGCCACCCGCATCCTCACGGAAAACCGCGAGGGCCTGGAGGCCCTGGCGCGCGGGCTGCTGGAATATGAGACGCTCTCGGGCGACGAGATCATCGACCTGCTCGATGGCAAGCCGCCGGTGCGCGACACGGTGATCGAGCCCGCCAATCCCCGCGCGTCCGTCGTGCCGACCGCCGGCAAGAACCGGCCCCGCCCGGAAGGTCCCGCCGGCAGCATCGAGCCCCAGCCCCAGGCCTGATCGGCTTCGGTCGGCTGATATCTGAAAAATGCCCGCCTTGAGCGGGCATTTTTTATGCGTCGGGGAATTTGAAGGTCAGGGGGTATGGCGGCGGGTCCAGCGGACGCGCGGGTGACCCAGGGGGTCTAAACCGGGCTGCTTGGCCGGCTTTGCGCGCGCCCTTCTCCCACCAAGCCTCGGCGTGGGGCGCCTCCGCGGCCCTGGATGCGGTGGCGATGCGGGAGGATGGTCCCTGGCACGGACTTCGGGGGTGCCCCCCGGTGGCCGGCGGCGCCGCGCCACATTCTCGGAGATGACCGGCCGCGCCTTGATGGCCGGCCATGCCCTCTCGGGCGGCAGCGGCACGAGGCGGATGCGACGCTCTCGTCGCCGTGCCGCTTCGTGCCCTGCAAGCTGCCGCGGGTCAAAGCTTGCGGCAGAAATCCGCAATGGTCTGCGCCATGTATGCCAGATGGTCCGACGTCAGGCCCGGATAGACGCCGATCCAGAAGGTGGAGTTCATCACCTTGTCGCTGTTCGTCAGATCGCCGTGGACCCGGTAGGTCTGAGACTTGAAATAAGGCTGACGGATCAGGTTTCCGCCGAACAACAGGCGGGTCGCGATCTTGTTGTCTTCCAGGTGGCGAATCAGTGCGTTGCGCGCGAAGGGAGCGCCGTCCCGGACCGTGAGGGGCAGGCCGAACCACGACGGGTCGGACTTCGGCGTCGCCTCGGGAAGGATCAGGAACTCCTCGAACGGCTTCAGGGCGTCCTTCAGGACGGCAAAATTGCGCCGGCGGTCGGCAATGAAGCCTTCCAGCCGGTCCATCTGGCCCAGCGCCACCGCGGCCTGCATGTCGGTGATCTTGAGATTATAGCCGATGTTCGAATAGGTATATTTGTGGTCGTAGCCCTCGGGCAGATCGCCGAGCTGCCAGTTGAACCGCTGCTTGCAGGTATTGTCCTTGCCCGGCTCGCACCAGCAGTCGCGCCCCCAGTCACGGATCGATTCCAGGGCGCGCTTGAGGACGCTCTTATTGGTGAAGACCGCGCCGCCCTCGCCCATGGTGATATGATGGGCCGGATAGAAGCTGACCGTGCCGATGTCGCCGAGCGTCCCCACCGTCTTGCCGTCATAGGTTGCGCCGAGGGCGTCGCAGGTATCTTCGACCACGAAGAGATCGTGTTTGCGGGCGACTTCCATGACCGTGTCCAGATCGAACGGATTGCCCAGCGTGTGGGCTACCATGATGGCCCGCGTCTTGCTGGTGATCGCGTCTTCGATCAGGTCCGACCGGATATTATAGGTGGGGAGGTGAACATCCAGAAAAACCGGCACCAGCTGGTTCTGAAGGATGGGATTGACGGTGGTGGGGAAACCCGTGGCGCAGGTGATCACTTCGTCGCCGGGTTTTAGGTGGCGCGGCACGAGGGGCGAGCACAGGGCGCTGGCCGCCAGGAGATTGGCCGACGACCCGGAGTTGCAGGTCAGGGCGAAGCGGGCGCCCAGGAACCCCTTGAGGCGCTTTTCAAACGCGTCGTTGAAGCGGCCGGTGGTCAGCCAGAAATCGAGAGACGCTTCCACCAGAAGCTGCATCTCGGTGGCGCCGTGCACCTTCCCGGAGACCGGCACGAAAGACGAGCCGGGGACAAAGGGCTTGGGCTTGTGAGCGATATCTGAATAGCGTGCCGCGAGTTCGACGATCAGCCGGCGGAGTTCCTCCGGATTGTCTGTTTCCCCCGACAGAACGTCGGTAGCCTGCTTAATTAGGATGTCGTTCATGAAACTGGCACCTGATCGTGACTGCCCTGGGATAACCGAACGCGTTCGCGCTTGCGATATCGGTTATCCCTTTCCTAGTCAAACCAGCAAGAAATACGGAATGATGACATTTCGCGCCCCGCGCTGCGGGGACGGCCAAGGTGCCGCTGTGGACGCCGCCTAGGTCCGGGCGTTCCTCGGCGACGATGCCGTTTGCGGCTGTCGCTCCTTGCCGAACCGGGCATACTCTGTAAGGGTGCCGGCATAAAAAGCCTCCCTCGCCGATCATCCGCGCGCCCTGTTAAGAATATTCGGTCTTCCAGCCAATCGAGTCGATCTCTTCTCTAATGAAATTTCCAGACCCGCAGCGAAACCCTTATTATATTGTCGCGCCTCGCTATACGCGCATGTCGGCCGGCATCAAGTCCCTTCATTTACTCTGCCATATGTTGAATTTGAGAGGCGAGCGCGCGTTTTTTTCACCCACGCCGCTCGCCGACGGCATCGGCACGCATCCGGACCTGCTGACCCCGCTATTGACCGAGGACATTGTCGATTATCATTTCGAGACCGGGGTCCGGCCGATCGTCATTTATCCGGAGGTGGTGTCCGGAAATCCCTTCGATGCGGAGACGGTTGTCCGCTACGTCCTTAATTTTCCAGGATTTCTCGGCGGAGATGCCAGCTTTCCCCCGGACACCATCGTGTTCGGCTACACGAAGATCCTCGCCGAATTCTGCGGGGCGCCGGACAATGTCCTGTTTCTGCCCCATGTGGACACGCGTATTTTCAACGCCGCTGACACCGGTGTGCGCGCCGGCAGCTGCTACACCGCCATGAAGTATAAATATGTTCATGGGGGCGAGGTATTCGGGATTCCCGCCGGCAGCACGGAGATCACCCGCGATCAACCCGACTCGCAGACGGTGGAAGAGCTCGCCACACTGTTTCGTAACAGCGAAGTCTTTTATTGTTTCGAGAATACATCGCTGTGCCTGGAGGCGATGCTGTGTGGTTGCCCGACGATCCTGATGCCGAATCCCTTCTTCCAGGTGCCGCTCGCCGACAAGGAGTTCGGCCGTAACGGGATTGCCTGGGGCGATACCCCCGAACAGGTCGCGCATGCGAAGCGCACGGTGCATCTGGTCATCGAGGAATATCGGCAGGCCGAGGCCACGTTCGAGCGCCAGCTCACCCATTTCATCGACGTCACCCAGGCCGCCGTGGCGGGTCTCACCTACGGCCGCAAAGTGCGCAGGCCGCTCCTGCCCTTTGAGACCGGCGAGGGGTTCAAGGAAGAGCGGGCGCGCCAGGGGCGGGCTATGGCATCCCACCCTTTTCGTCTGGCGGGGGCCCAGTTGCTCAGCCTCGGCCGCAGGCTTTTCGATCGGTCGCCGGATCTGAGGCTATTGCGAAGCTCGCGTCTATTCGATCCGCAATGGTATCTTGAGCACTATCCCGATATCGCCAGGATGAAGGTCGATCCGGTTCGCCATTACCTGCTGCACGGGGCCGAGGAGGGGCGGGACCCGGGGCCATTCTTTTCGACCAAGGATTATTATGCGCTGCATCGGGACCTGAGGCGGGAGGGCCTGAACCCTCTCGTCCACTATCTGCGATCCGGCAAATATGACGATGGCCCCATCTGGCAGCCTGAAATACCGCCAAAGCACGCGGAAACCGGCGAATAAGGCGCGCGCCCCTTCGGCCGCGTCCGGCCCCTGGGCCTGATTTCGTCCCGCCCGCCGCGGATCCGACCGGGTCGCCCGGCCGGCCGGCGGCGGAGTGCCGCAGCGTCAGCTCGCCGCTTTTCAGCGGCGGGTGCTGCCAAGCTTCTTGGCCGGATCGCTCGACGATCCCACCTATAGTTGCCGATACAGGGCTTGAACTCAATATCAAGGTGCCTTAGTAGGTCCGGGATATCTGGTGCGGCGGAGCGGGGAAGCATTAATGCAGGCGGTCATTCTCGCTGGCGGCTACGGCACGCGCATCTCCGAGGAATCCAACCTCCGGCCGAAGCCGATGATAGAGATCGGCGGAAAGCCTATTCTCTGGCATATCTTGAAGATATACTCTTGGTACGGCGTGAATGATTTCATCATTTGCTGCGGTTACAAGGGTTACATGATTAAAGAGTATTTCGCGAATTATTTTCTTCACATGTCCGATGTCACTATCAATATGGAAGATAATTCCATAGAAGTGCATCAGAAAAAAGCCGAGCCCTGGCGCGTCACGCTGGTCGATACCGGCGAGGGGACGCAGACCGGAGGTCGTGTGAAGCGCGCCGCCCCTTACATCAAGGGCGATTTCTGTCTGACTTACGGCGATGGCGTCGGATCGGTGGATATCGAGGCGCTCATCAATTTCCATAAATCGCACGGCCGACTCGCGACCATGACCGCGGTTCAGCCGCCGGGTCGCTTTGGATCCCTGCAGCTGGACGGCAACCGCATTTCCGCGTTTGTGGAAAAGCCGGTCGGAGACGGCGGCTGGATCAATGGCGGCTTCTTCGTCCTGTCTCCCAAGGTCCTGGACTATATCGCGGACGATCACACGCTCTGGGAGCGCGAGCCGCTCGAGCAATTGGCGCGTGCCAGCGAGCTCCAGGCGTGGTTCCATCCCGGCTTCTGGCAGCCGATGGATACGATGCGCGACAAGACCAGCCTTGAAACGCTGTGGGAAACCGGCAAGGCGCCGTGGAAAGTGTGGGACTGATGTCATTCCGCGTTCATGCCAACCCGGCAATGTCGGGCGCGTGCGATGCGGTATGAAGAATGTGCCGGCCCCTCACGCTTGCGTCGAGGCAGGTCTTTCCAAGGCGCTTCAGGTGTCTTGGCGACAGGGAGCTTGAGGCGGCTGTTGGCAATGGGGCCGGGTGGCGAAGGAGTGTTCGGTGTGATTGAGGCCGTTGCGGGATTGGTCGACCTTGATGTCGTTGAGGGTCTCGCATGAGCGCGTCGGAATTTTGGCGCGGCCGCCGGGTCTTCCTCACCGGACATACCGGCTTCAAGGGGGGCTGGCTGTCCCTCTGGCTTCAACATCTTGGCGCTGAAGTCACGGGCTTTTCGCTGCCTCCGAATACCACGCCGTCGCTTTTCGAGGTCGCCGACGTCGCCAGCGGGATGACGTCGATTTTCGGTGATATCCGGGATCGGCCCGCGCTCGACGCCGCGATGCGCGCGTGCGCGCCGGAGATCGTGCTTCACCTGGCGGCGCAGCCCCTGGTTCGTCGCAGCTATGTCGATCCGACGGAAACCTACGCTACCAATGTGCTGGGGCTGGTCAATCTGTTCGAATCGGTGCGCGCCCAGGGCGGCGTTCGGGCGGTGGTCAATGTCACCAGCGACAAGTGCTATGAGAATCGCGAGTGGCTATGGGGCTATCGCGAAACCGACCCCATGGGGGGATTCGATCCCTATTCGAGTTCGAAGGGCTGCGCGGAGCTGGTAACCTCCGCTTACCAGCGCTCGTTCTTTCATCAGTCGCAGTCGGGAACGCCGACATTTCTTGCCAGCGCCCGCGCCGGCAACGTGATCGGCGGCGGCGACTGGGCCGAGGATCGGCTGATTCCGGACATCATCCGGGCACTCTCCGCGCGGAAGACGCTTCAGATCCGGCGGCCCGGCGCGGTCCGCCCGTGGCAGCATGTGCTCGAGCCCCTGAGCGGGTATCTTCTGCTCGCCCAGCGCCTCGTGGAACAGGGCGCGGCGGTCGCCCAGGGCTGGAATTTCGGCCCAGATACCGCCGATGAACGAACGGTTCAATGGATCGTCGATCAGATGACGACCCTGTGGGGCGAGCCCAACCGCTGGGAATTGGACGATGACGCCGGGCCTCACGAGGCCGGCCTGTTGAAACTTGATTGTTCAAAGGCAAGAGCGATATTGAAATGGACACCGCGCTGGAATCTTGCTCGCGCGCTGGAAGAAACCGTGGCCTGGCATTCGGCTGCTAATCGAGGTGATGAAATGCGCAAGGTTACACTTGCGCAGATCGATGGATTCGTTCAGACGGGAAACGGCAATGCTTGAGCAAAGGGATCGCGAGCGCTTCGAAAACTTATTTGTTCTCGAACTCGCTAACAATCACTGGGGTAAGCTCGACCGCGGGCTCAAGATCATTCGTGATCATGGCCGAGTTATCCGCCACAACGGCGTGAAGGCGGCGATCAAGCTGCAATTCCGCGACGTCGATGAATTCATCCATCCGCAGTTCAAGGGCAATACCGAGCTGCGCTATATCAAGAAAACGGAAGATACCAAGCTTTCGAAGGATGAATTCGCGCGCATGGTGGCGGAGATCCGGGCGGTCGATGCCATCCCGATGGCGACGCCCTTCGATGAGGCCTCCGTCGACCTTTGCGTTTATTTCGACATGCCGATCATCAAGATCGCCTCGTCGGACATGAACGACTGGCTGCTGATCGAAAAGGTGGCCAGCACCCGCCGGCCCGTCATCGTCTCCACGGGCGGCGCGTCCGAAAAGGACATGGACGATCTGGTCGAATTCTTCGAGAAGCGCAACATTCCGCTCGCGATCAATCATTGCGTCTCCCTGTACCCGTCGGAAGACGCCGAGCTGGACCTCGACCAGATCGACTATTTCAAGACCCGCTATCCCAATCATGTCATCGGGCTGTCCACGCACGAATATCATGACTGGCATTCGTCGATGCTGATCTCCTACGGCAAGGGCGCCCGCACCTGGGAGCGCCATATCGACGTGAATTATGAAGGCGTCGCGGTGTCGCCTTACTGCTCGCTGCCCGAGAATTGCGACGAGTGGTTCAAGGCCTTCCACAAGGCGCGCGAGATGTGCGGCGGCCGCAGCAGCGAGCGCCGGCCGATCACCCGGCGCGAGGTGCAATATCTCGATGCCCTGGTGCGCGGCGCCTATGCGCGGACGGACCTCAGCCCCGGCTATGTTTTCTCCAAGGAGGCCTTCGAGCGCGACTTCTACATGGCGATTCCCTTGCTCAAGGGTCAGCTTTCGGTGCGCGAGGTCATGGATGGCGAGAAGCTGGTCCAGCCGATCAAGGCCAACGAGCCCTTGATGATCACCCACGTCGACGGACCGTACAACGAGAACCCGTCGCTGCGGGCGCTCATCGAAACGCGCGGCATTTAAGGGCGGTTACGCCGGAAGACAGCCATGTCATTTTCTGAACTTGCCGCAGCGATCCATGCCAGTGACGACAAAGCGCGCGCGCTGGACCTTGGCCTGCCCGTCTGGGTGTATGGCACCGGATCGTTCGGGCGCGCCGCCGCGGCGGCGCTCCGGGCGAAGGGCGCGCAGGTGTCCGGCTTCGTTGCGACGAAGCCGGCCGCCGAGAGCTGCGACGGGTTGCCGATCCTGCCGATTGCCACCGGCCCGCAGGCCCTCGGCCCGGGGGCGCAGGTTGCTGTCGGCATCTTCAACCGGGAGACATCCTACGGCGATATCGAAAGCATTGGCCGTGCGGCCGGAATAGAGCGCCTGTTCTGGCCGTTCGACTATTATCCCCAGGTCGAGGATCACATGGGGTGGCGGTTCTGGCTGGGCTCCTCCGAGATTGCGAAGGGCGAGATCGATCGCATTCGCCAGGCCTATGAGATGCTGTCGGATGAAAGAAGCCGGACGCTTTTTTCCCGCATCATCCGCTTCCGCGCTGGGCAGGACTTCGGCTACGCCGCCCACATGGACCCGGAGGAGCAGTATTTCTGCGACCTCACGCTCCCGCACCTCGCAAACCGGGCGTTCTGCTATGTGGATTGCGGCGCGTTCGACGGTGATTCCTATGTCGCGCTGAACCGGCACGTCCCGGTCGCGGACGCCTATCTGTTCGAACCGGACACCAGGAATTATGCAGCCCTGGTCGCGAATGTGCGCGGGTTCAGCGGCGCTGCAAAATGCCTTCCCCTCGCGGTCGCGGGAACCTACGAAATCCTGTCATTTTCGGGCGAAGGCGAAGGCGGCGTCGTCGATCGCGGCGGGACCACCCGCATTGCGACGGTGAAGCTCGACGACATGCTTTCAAACACCCGTGTCGATCTTCTGAAGCTGGATATCGAGGGGAGCGAGGCGATGGCGCTGAAGGGCGCGAGTCGGCTGATCGCGGAAGACCGGCCGATCATCTGCGCTTCGCTGTATCATAAACCCCAAGATGTGTGGGATCTCCTTCTTCTCATCGCCGGCATTGTCGACGATTACGATTATTATATTCGTCAGCATATGTTCAATACGTTCGAGTCCGTTCTGTATGCCATTCCCAGGCGACGCTGATGCAGGTACGCGGCATCGTGTTCGACCTGGACGGGACCTTGGTTGACAGCGCGCCTTCGGTGGCTTCCGTCCTGAACGAGATGCGCGGCGAACAGGGCCTCGCGCCCATGTCCGACAGCGCCTATCGCGGGTGGATCAGCCTCGGGGCGCAGACGCTGGTTCGCCGCGCGCTCGATCTGCAAAGGCCCGACTGCAATGCGGAGCTGGCCGATTTTCGCCGGCGCCTCGCTGCCTATACGGTGCCCGCATCCAGTCTCTACAGCGGCGTGCCGGAAGCGCTGGAGCGCCTGGCGCGCAAGGGAATGGCGCTCGCGATCTGTAGCAACAAGCCGGAATCCCTATGCGTGAAACTGCTTGAAGACACCGGAATTGCGGGCTATTTCGGTGCCGTCATCGGCGGTGACACCACGTCTTCGTCGAAGCCAAGCAGCGAGCCGATCCTGGCGGCCTTGGCCGGCATCGGGACCGGACCGGACGACGCGATCTTTGTGGGTGACAGCACCGTGGATCAAAAAGGATCCGCGGCCGCGGGGATTCGGTTCGTCTTCTTTGCCGGCGGATATGATGACGGCGTTCGTCGGGCTGACTGTTTTTTGACCATCCACGAAATATTGGAAGTGGAAGACGCGACCAGGATCTGACGTTCGGCTGATTTGACGGCACGCGTGTCGTGGCGCCGCAGGAGTGATGGGGCATCTATGGACGCACGATTGAAAAACGCTGTTCGTCGCGTAGTTCCGATGAGCCTCCTCGTGCCCATCTTCAATTTTGTTGTCCGCATGCAGTCGCGTGGGCGTGGTTATATTGTCAAGGGAAACAGTGAATTTTATTCCATCATAAATGGAAATCGTGAAATTCGGCTGGGCGTGCAGCAGCAAATATATCTCAAGGACACGATCTATAATTTCGATTTCTATTTTGAAGGCGTGGTGCCGGTCACGGTCGGCGACCGCCAAATCGCCGATTATTCGACGCCGCGGTGGCACGATGTGCGCGGGTTCGATCTTTTTCCGGTGTTTTTCCCGGCCGTCGCCGAGCCGATTGTGACCACGGGCCAGTATATTGATTTCGCGGACCTTAAGGCCGGCGACGTCGTTCTCGACCTCGGGGCTTATTCCGGCCTGACCTGCGTGCTGTTCGATCAGGCCATTCCCTCCGGCGGGCGGGTGATCGCGGTGGAGGCCGACCAGCAGAACATTTCCGCATGCGAGCGCAACTTCGCCCTGTACGGCAGGTTCACGGGTCGAAAAATCGATCTGGTGAAGGCGGCAATCTGGAAGCACGACAAGGGAATCAGCTTCTCGAGCGAAGGCAGCATGGGAAGCTCCGCGACATCGATCGTCGGAACCGGGCGCGGCAAAATGATCGAGGTCGCCTCCCTCACCCTCGCGCAGCTCGCGGAGCGGCAAAACCTCGACCGCGTTGATTTCATCAAATGCGATATCGAAGGTGCGGAAACCGAAATCTTCGACTGCCCGGAGTTTTTCGCCAGGTATTCACCGAAGATCATGATCGAGTGCCACGATGTGAACGGGCTGACGGCGCCGATTTGCGAAAAAACGCTTGGAAAGTTCGGATATAAGTGCGTGTTGATCGAGCAGAAAGGCTACCCGCTTCCGCTTCTTGCCTGCTCGCCCGCGAGTTAGGAAGCAGCTTTTGGAGCGTGCCGCGGACTCCGCGGCGATCGTTGTGACAGCAGGGGGCATCCGCAGTGACGCGCTGGTCTATCGAAGACGACTTGGCCGATGTTTTCCGGCACACCGCGGGGGTGTGGGCGCAGATGCGCGGGGCGCGGATCTTCGTGACCGGGGGCACCGGCTTCGTTGGCTGCTGGTTGTTGGAAAGCCTTCGGTATGCCGAGACGCGCCAGCCCCTCGACATCGAAGTGACCGTTCTGACGCGAAATGTGGATGCCTTCGCAGCGAAGGCCCCGCACCTCGCCTCGTTTCGCGCGTTCAAGTTCGTCACGGGCGATGTCCGCGATTTCACGCACAAGGCCGCCGGCTTCACGCATCTGATCCATGCCGCAACCGACGCCAGCGCCGATCTCAATGAGCACAACCCGCTGAAAATGTTCGACACCGTCCTGACCGGGACGCGCACCGCGCTCAATTTCGCGGTTGAGAACAAGATTCCCCGGGTTCTCTATCTCAGTTCCGGCGCGGTCTACGGCCAGCAGCCATGGGAGATGGAACACGTCGCCGAAACCTGGCGCGGCGCTCCCGATTGCACGCAGGCCCGCAATGCCTATGCGGAGGGCAAGCGCGCGGCCGAAATGTTGTGTGCGATCTATCGCGCCCAGTTCGGGCTCTCGATCACCACCGCACGGATTTTCGCCCTGTTGGGCCCGTATATATCGCTGGACATTCATTTCGCCGCGGGCAATTTCATCCGCGATGCGATGGCCGGGAAGCCGGTGATCGTGAACGGAAACGGGATGCCGGTCCGCTCCTATATGTATGCCGGCGATCTGACGACCTGGCTGTGGCATCTGCTCGCCCGGGGCGAGGATGGCGCGGCCTATAATGTCGGCTCCGACCAGGGCATATCGATCCGCGACCTCGCGCAGATTGTTTCGCGCACGGTCGGGAACGGCGAATTCACCGTGCTTGGCGCGGTCGAGACAGGCTGGAATCCCGGCCGATATGTTCCGGAAACCAAGCGCGCCGCGACCAAACTTGAATTGTTCACGACGGTGCCCCTAGAAGACGCGATACGTCGCACAGCAATGTGGAATGGATGGAAGCAATGACCAAGGTCAAGCTTTCGAACTGGGTCGCGCAGCGGCTTGTCGAGTTCGGGGTGAAGCATGTGTTCATGGTGACCGGAGGCGGCGCCATGCATCTCAATCACGCGTTCGGCACGCACCCCGATCTGGAATGCGTTTTCAATCACCACGAGCAGGCCTGTGCGATCGCGGCGGAATCCTATTATCGCGTGAACAACAAGCTGGCCGTTGCCAATGTCACGTCCGGCCCCGGCGGAACGAATGCCATCACCGGCGTCCATGGCGCATTCGCCGATTCGATCGCGATGCTGGTCATCTCCGGCCAGGTGAAGATGGAGACGACGGTCCGCTCCACCGGCATGCCCCTGCGCCAGTATGGCGACCAGGAACTGGATATTGAGGAGCTGGTTCGTCCGGTCACGAAATATGTCCAGATGGTCACCGACCCGCGGTCGATCCGCTATCATCTGGAAAAGGCGGTCTATCTCGCCGTCTCCGGCCGGCCCGGCCCCTGCTGGCTCGACATTCCGCTCAATGTGCAGGCCTCGCTGATCGATCCCGACGACCTGGCGGGCTTCGACCCCGCCGAGCTGGGGGCGTCCTGGAGCCAGGATTTCGAGCTCGAGGACACCTGCCGCCAGATTTTGGCGCGGATCGCCGCGGCCAAGCGCCCGGTGATCTACGCCGGGAACGGCGTTCATTTGAGCGGCCAGCACGCGGCGTTCCTGCGCCTGATCGACAAGCTCAAGATCCCCGTGGTGACGGGGTTCAGCGCCCATGACCTGTTGTGGGAGACCCACCCGCTGAACGGCGGGCGGCCCGGCACCATCGGCGATCGCCCGGGAAATTTCGTGGCGCAGAATTCGGATTGCCTGCTCATCCTCGGAACGCGCCTGAACATTCGCCAGATCAGCTACAATTGGCAGTCCTTTGCCCGCGAGGCGTTCAAGATCTGGGTCGATATCGACCCGCTGGAAATGGACCGCCCCAATATCAAGGCGGATATGCCGGTGGTGGCCGACCTCGCGGTGCTTCTGCCGGCGCTTGCCGATGCAGACTATGCGGGGCCAACGGCCGAGCACGCGCAATGGCTGGACTGGGCGCAGGAGCGCCGCCGTCGTTTTTCCGTCGTGCAGCCGGAATATTGGAGCAATCGGGTCGTCAATTCCTATTGCTTCATGGACCGCCTGTTCGAATATCTACCCTCGGACGCGCTCGTCGTCGCCGCGAATGCGACGGCGTGCATCGTCAGCTTCCAGGCCGGAAAGCTGAAGCAGGGCCAGCGCTTGTGGTCGAATTCCGGAAGCGCAATGATGGGCTATGACCTGCCGGCCGCGATCGGTGCCTGCAAGGCAAATGGCGACAAGGAAGTCATCTGCCTGGCGGGTGACGGCTCCATCATGATGAACCTGCAGGAATTGCAGACGATCATCGGAAACCGGCTGCCGATCAAGATATTCCTGCTGAACAACAGCGGATATGTTTCGATCTTCCAGTCGCAGCGCAATTTCTTTGCTGGCGTCGAAGTGGGTGGCGGACCCAAAAGCGGCGTGACCTTTCCGGATTTCAAGCGGCTCGCCGAAGCGTTCGGCTTCCCGTTTCTGCGCATTTCCTCGCATGGCGAGCTCAACGTCGTCATCCAGCAGGCCCTGGCGATCGAAGGGCCGGCGATCTGCGAGGTGATGCTCGACGAAGCCGTGGCGTTCGCCCCGAAGCTCGGGGCCAAGCAGCATCCGGACGGACGCATCACGTCGCCGGCGTTGGAGGATCTTTCGCCCTTCCTCAGCCGCGAAGAGCTGCGGGAAAACATGATCATCGACTTGATAGATGATCAATGATGAATATCGCCATCCCCCAGCGTCTGCGCGGACTTCTGATCGAGCATGAAACGAAAATTCGTTTCCTGTTCGCCGGAGGGCTCAATACTGCGTTCGGGCTGGCGATATTCCCGGCTCTCATATGGGCGCTTGGCGATTCCTCTCACTACATGATCGCTCTGGTTGTGGCGCAGATCTTATCGATCTCATTCGCCTACATGACGAATAAGATTTTTGTGTTTCGCACCAAGGGAAATGTGCTGCGGGAGTTTGGGCGATTCATTGGTTATCACGCGATTTCGTTCTGGGTTATTCTGGGGGTGTTTCCCATTCTTGTGGAGATCGGAAAAATTCCCCCGATTTACGCCCAGGCCGGTTTGATTTTGGGGATGATCGCGACGAGTTATCTTTGGCATAGCCGAATCAGTTTTCGATTGAGGAAGCTCGACCATTGACCCAGCTCTTCGACCTTCCCTCTTTCGGTACTCCGGCAGGCGGTGCGCCGCGCGGCTGTGCCTATGCTCGCTCGCGGGCATGCGCGCCGCGGTCAAACGCCCCGGGTCTCTCCCCACGCTGCGCGGCCTCGGGGGCCGAAAAGTCGCTGAACAGGTAACGATGATGTATTGTTTTTCCATAGGACTCCTGTCCCAACCGGCGCGGCGGGTGGTGAGATCCGGAGCGGAGGCCCGTGGCGCTTCCGCGGATCTGGCCGCTGTGTGCGGGGCCGGGGACAGGGCAGCGGTTGCCGCGTCAGGGCGGAGTTTGTGATGTCAGGCAAGCCACTTATCAGCATTGTAACGCCTTGTTACAATGAAGAGGAAAATATTAAAGAGCTGTATCGGCGCATTAAGGCGGCGATCGTTGAGCTGGAAAGTCGTTATGACTTCGAGATTATCGTCATTGATAATCACTCCACCGATTCGACGGAAGCAAAGCTGAGAGAGATCGCGGCGCAGGACAAGACCTTCAAGGTCATTCTGAACGCCCGGAATTTCGGACATATCCGTTCGCCTTATTATGGTGTGCTCCAGTCGCGCGGCGTGGCAACGGTCTACCTGGCGTCCGATTTGCAAGATCCTCCCGAGATGATCCCGGAATTTATTCGGCATTGGGAGCTCGGATTCAAGCTGGTTCTGGCGGTAAAGCCTTCGTCTGAGGGAAATTCGGCCTTTCACTGGCTGCGGCGCAGTTATTATCAATTGCTGGACAGCATGTCCGAAGTCGCCATCGTCAAGGATGCCACCGGCTTTGGGCTTTTTGACCGGGTGGTGCTTGACCATATCCGGCAGATTGATGACCCATATCCCTTCTTCCGCGGCTTGCTGGCTGAGCTTGGCTATCCCGTCAAGACGATTACGTTTGTCCAACCCCGCCGCATGCGCGGCATCTCGAAGAATAACATCTACACGCTATATGACATGGCGTGGCTCGGGATGGTCGGGCACTCCAAAGTTCCCCTACGGATCGCGGCATTTGTGGGCTTCGTCATCGGCGGATTGAGTCTTTTTGCAGCTTTCGCGTATCTCGTGATGAAGCTTATTTTCTGGAATTCTTTTCCTCTTGGCATCGCCCCGCTCGTTATTGGCGGTTTCTTCTTGTTCGGGGTGCAACTTATTTTTATCAGCATCCTGGGGGAGTATACGGGCACGATCCTCACCTATGTGCAGAGGCGGCCGATTGTGGTAGAGATGAAGAGAATAAATTTCGATGATTAATTAAAGTTATTTTCCGCATTTTTGGAGATATTTATGTTTCAGCTCCGGCGAAAAGATGAGGCAGGGCCTAAAGGATATTTCGCCGTTGGGCTTGCCGTGGTGCAGATTCTGGGCGTTATCGGTATCGTTCATTTTTTTCTGGTAAATCATTATCTGCCCGCGCCGTTTCCTCTGGATAAGGGCGACACGTTTATGGATTTGTTCCATAGCGTGTTTTGGGCAAGTGATCCCGGACGTTATACGGAGTGGGAATCGGTTTACCCGCCCCTCGTCTTTGTCATACTGAATGGGGTCAGCTCATTTTTTCTCGGGAATGCGACCTTTCCGGATGCCTTTTCTCTCCGCGCAGCGGGCACCGGTATTTCGATTGCGTTTATTGTTGCTTCTGTGCTTTGCACGCAGTTTATTTTTGCGTCAAATCTATATCGCGACAAGTCGCTGCTGGAAAAGTGGTGCTATTTTTTGTTCTTCTTGGGGTCCATGCCATTTTTGTTCGCGCTGGAGCGCGGGAATTTGGTTATCTTTCTTCCACCCCTGCTGGCTTGGGCCCTCTTGAGCCGGGGGTGGGGCAGAGTTTTCGCCATTGCGCTCATGATTAATATCAAGCCTTATTGCGCTCTCCTGCTTTTTGCAGATTTGATCCAGGCGCGCCCCATCTGGTTTATTCGGACCGTCGCGGTCTCGGGCATCATCTTTTTGGTGACCGGCATGGTGTGCGACGCCAGCTTCATCCTGTTCATTCCGGGGTTGCTTGGCTTTTCTTCCGCCGACTTCATCTTTACACCCAGTGCCGTGCTGAGCATGAATGCGTCCCTGACGGGCTTTTCCTATGCCCTGGACTGGGACGTGGCCGGGAATCTCGGATCGCCACTGCGTCAGGAATGGCAGACCCTTTTGAGCATGGGCTTGAGGGTCGGCACCCTGGCGCTCGTGCTCGCCGCCATTATCGGCGTCGTGCGCACGGGGCGCCGTCTGAGCCAGGAGCAGACCCTTGCTGTCCTGGTTGTCATAATTCTCAATACAAGTTTTAGTTTTGGCGGATACACCTTCGTCTTGTATGCGGCGATCTTTCCAATTCTGGCAACGATGCGCCATGGCCGGCTGCTGTGTGGGCTGGTAATTCTGATCTTTCTTCCGCTCGACCTGATCTCGCTCCAGAAGATTCCCTTTGGCCTGCAAGATGTCTTTTTGTCGGGCCGGATCGTCCCGGTGACGCTCACCGTCGGCCTTGGTGTATATGTGCGTCCGATTGCGGACGCACTCATTCTATTAACGTTGGTGATGGAATGCTGGGGGCGGAAATGGGCCCTCCCATGGCAGACCCAACCCAAGCTCAAGATGCCGGCAAACGGATTGCGAGAGGCAAGATGATGACCAGGTTTGCCCACGTGGCTCGGAAAATCGGCATATTTGCTCTCGTGGCCATGGGTCTTGGGGCCCTCTCGGGCGTGGCAATCCAGAAGCTGTTTTTCCGCAAGGTTTCTGCCGTCGTTTCCGTCGAGATCGCTCAGATTAAGCCGGCGCAAGGGGCCAATGTGTCCAGCTGCGAGCTGCGGCCGATCGATTCCGGAACCGAAATCATCACGCAGATGGAATCGGTCGATTTCGCGCAGCAAATCGCCAGCCGGACGGGAGATCCTAGCCTGGCCTCCACCTTGCCCGCCTTGCGGTTTGGCGGCGATGGCGACCTGCGCGTCCGGGAGCGTACGCGCGAAAGCCTGTTTCAGATCCGCGCCAAGGCGGAAACGCCGCAGATAGCGCTTGCGGCCGTCAGAACCGCGGCACAGCTTCTGATTGAAGATCACGATCGCAAGCTTCAGGAAACGCGCCAGATTTTGCGCGACGCCGAGGATCGGGCGCAGGCCGACTATCAGGAATCTGCGAAGCTCTACAATCAAGTGAACGAGCGCCTGTCCGAAAGCATCAATTCCGCCGAGCCCGGGGATCTCGCGAAAACATCCATGCTGGAAATGTTGCGCCGCGATTTGGTGGTCAACATGACCAAGGCAAAGCAGGCGTATGAGGACGCGCGGATCGAGTTTCGGCGGTCCGAATTGAAGCCGACGCGGCTGTTGACAGCGCCTCAGGTCGAATTCTCCATGCTGGGATCTCCCCTGCGCATGGCCGGCGTTGGTGCGCTCGTGGGCCTGCTCGTCACGGTCATCTATGCAACGATGATCGGGGCGTCGGTGCGCGATGATGGTGCCGAGGCCTAAGCGGCGGCGTGCGAAGCCCCCGCTGCGGTCAAAGCGGCATTGAGGGCGCCCCTGCACGCGCCCTCGTTTCCACGCGAGTGCTTCCGCAAAGAGACGGCCGCCCGAAGGCCAAATGGCGCGCGGCGCTGAGGGGCCCTGTCAGGGATAGCTGCCGCCGGCGCGCACGATAAGTCATGCAGCCACGGCTGCGCGCGGCATGGGAGCACGCTTCGCTCGCCCGCGTGATCGCCCGCATCGGGCGATCGTCCGAACGCGACCGGAAGCCCGACGCGGGACGCAAGCGGCAAGGTTGTGCCAACGTCACCCCGCCCCAGGTCTGCGAATTGGTCCGGGGCAAGGCCCGTCCGGCACATTTGCTTGCGATCCGGCGAGCCGCCAGGGTATCATTCCCCGTTATATGGTCGTTCGCAGCGTCAGACGCGACGGTGTCCATATAATCAAATTACAACGCTATGTTTGTAAGGTAAGGGGATAGGCTTCTTCGTATGAGATGTACGCGCCATTCTTGAGGGTGCTACCCACACTCTAAGCTTGGCCGGCGGTGTTGGTGGATAAGCCGGCTCGCAATCTCTCGAGGCCGCTGGGAGCGAACGTGTTGATGGAGATGGACGGGGCCCATGTGGCGGAACTGGCGGCGCTTCGGGCGACGTTGGACAAGGAGATCGCCCGTGCCGAAGAGCGGATTCGCCAGCAGGAGACCGAACTTGGAAATCTGAGTCTTCGCCTAGAAGCGGCGCTGTCGCGCGCCGAGGTGGAGCGCCGCAGGCGGCATAATATTTCCGAGCTGGTCCGGGCCTTGCCGGTGTCGGCGCGTCGCGGCGTGCGGGGCGTGCGGGGACGGCTGATCCGCCGTTTCGGTTCGGGAGAACTGGAGGCCAATTGCCGGCTGCTCCTGGATTCCGGCCTCTTTGATCGGCAGTTCTACCTGGACCAGTATCGCCAGCCGGATTCCGTCGGCGTCGAGCCGGTGGTGGATTATCTGCTGCGCGGCGGTTTCGAAGGCTGCTGGCCGAATCCCGTTTTCGATTCCGATTTCTATCTGGCGACCTATCCGGACGTCGGTGGCGCCGCGCTGAACCCGCTGTGGCACTATATCCTTTATGGCGAGGCCGAGGGCCGCATTCCGAGCGCCACCTTCAGCCCCATCGCCTATCGCGACGAGCATCCCGAGCTGGAGCCCTGGCAATCGCCGCTCGCCGACTATCTGTCGAAGCAGGCGCCGGACCGGCGGCGCGGCAGCGGCCTGAAAGCGGCCCCGTCCGCCCTCTGGCGCACATGGCTGCGCTGGCTGCGGGCCTATCGCTACCGGAAAATGGCGAAGACCACGGTGCCGGCGTTCCGGGCCGGGCTTCTGGGTCATCAGGCGCGCAATATCGCGTTCCGTCCGGGTCGCAAGGGGCGGATGGACGCCTCGCTCCCGGCGGTGCGCACCGGCACCTATGAATGGCGCGGCCAATCCCCCGGCTACACCTATATCGCCCCGCGCTGCCCGACCGATCTGGACGAGCGCATCGCGCGCTTCCGCGCGACGCCGCGCTTTTCCATCATCGTGCCGCTGTATAATACCCCCCTCGACGTGCTGCGCCGCATGGTGGCCTCGGTCGACGCCCAATGGTATCCGCACTGGGAATTGATCCTGGTGGACGACCGGAGCCCCCGGGACGAGGTGCGCCAGGCTCTGGCGCAGCTCAAGGATCCGCGCGTCATCGTCAAGAACCTGACGGACAATCAGGGCATTTCCGGCGCCACCAACGAAGCCATCGCCTTGGCGGGGGGGGAGTTCCTGGTCTTTCTCGACCATGACGACGAACTGACCGAGGATTGCCTCTACGAGCTCGCGGCCTGCATCGATCGGGAGGATCCCGACTTCATCTATAGCGATGAAGACAAGATCGCGACCAACGGCACCTTCGTGGAGCCCTTCTTCAAGCCGGACTGGTCGCCCGACACGCTCATGAGCCTGATGTATACGTGCCATGTGAGTTGCGTGCGCCGCAGCCTGGCCCAGAAGGTCGGGCCGCTGCGGTCGGAATATGACGGCTCGCAGGATTGGGATTTCGTGCTCCGCCTCACCGAGGCCACCCGCAAGATCTCCCATATCCCGAAGGTCCTGTACCATTGGCGCATCATGCCCGGCTCGGCGGCGGCGGAGTTCGACGCCAAGCCGGAGGCGCTCACCGCCGCCGTGCGGCTGCGCCTGGAAGCCATGCAGCGTCGCGGGGTGACCGGAACGTGCGAGCCGGTGGAAGGCCTGAAGGCCTATATGCGGGTGCGGTACGACGTGATCGAGGCGCCGCGCGTCTCGATCATCATCCCGTCCAAGAACAATTGGGCGGTGCTCCGCCAATGCCTGCGGTCGATCCAGGAAAAGAGCACCTATCGCAATTTCGAGCTCATCGTCGTTGATAACGGCTCGAGCGAAACGGAAACCCTCGCCTATCTGGACAGCCTGGCCGGGGAAGAGGGCGTGCACGTGGTGCGCCACGATTTTCCATTCAATTTCTCCGCGCTGTGCAATGTCGGAGTGCGTGCCGCCTCGGGCGAGGTCCTGCTGTTCCTCAACGACGATACCGAGGTGATCACGCCCGACTGGCTCGATCGCATGATCGGCTATGCCCAGCAGAGCCATATCGGCGCCGTGGGCGCCAAGCTGCTATATCCCAAGTCGCACCGGGTTCAGCATGCGGGCGTGGTGTATATCGCCGATGGTCCGAGCCACGCCTTCCTCGGCGCCAATGCCAAGGACCCCTGCTATTACGCGCGCAACATGCTCGATTCGAACTGGCTGGCGGTCACCGGAGCGTGCCTCATGGTGGAGCGCAGCAAGTTCGAAACCGTCGGCGGCTTCGATGAATCCTTCCCGGTTGCCTATAATGACGTGGACCTGTGCTTCCGCCTCGTGGAGGCGGGCCTGTTCAATGTGGTGTGCCCGGCGGCGGAACTGCTGCATTACGAATCCATGAGCCGGGGCATCGATCACGTTAGCGCGGAAAAAATGGCGCGCCTGCGCGCCGACAAGCGCCGGCTGGATGTGGCCCATCCACTTTTCTTCATGCGCGATCCCTTCTTCTCCCCTAATTTGCACCCGAACGACCTGACATTCCGCGTTCCTTCCTGAGGGCGGGATGCGTAATGTCGTTTGCACGCAAGCGATGGCATCCATCCGTGCTTGATCGGGTTGCATCGTCGCTATGGAAGCGTGTGCTGGCGGAAGCGGCCTTGCGCCACCGTGCGGGAGGAAGGGCGAAAGGGGTCCGGTTTTGACACTGAACGCGGCTTCAGAGGCGGCAGATATCGTCTGGTTCGATGTCTGCAAGACCTTATTCATCCGCCCATTGGTGGAGCCGGAACATCTTTTCGACCTTGTCGGCGCGAGCGTCGGCATGCCCGATTTCCGGTCCCGGCGCATTGCGGCGGAAGCCCTGGCGCGCCAGCAGGCCGAGGGCGACCAGCCTTTCACCCTGGACCTGATCTACGCGAACCTGGAGGCGAGCCCGACCGAACGCAATCTGGCCAAGCGCACCGAATACCGGTTCGAGCTGGCCTTGTGGCTTCCCAATCCGCGCATGGAAGCCACGTTCCGGGAGGTCGCCGAGGGCGGGCGCGCGGCCCTTGCGGGCTCCACCCACCTGCCCGCCGCGTTTTTCGAGGAATTGCTCGCGCAGCATGCCTTGCCCCGGGTGCCGCTCTTCCTGTCGCATGACCGAACCGGCTCGCCCGACGCGGCGGCGCTGGTGATGCGCATGGCGCATGAGCTCGATGTGGCGCCAGACCGGATTCTTCCCCTCGCCGACGAGCTCGCACAGGACATCCCGCCGGATCCGGAGCCTCTGCCCCCCCACACCGAGGGGGTCGCTTCGGTGGCGTTTGGGCTGAAGCGCCTGGTCGGCCGTTTGCCCGAAGGGTCCTGCGAGACGCTCGGCTTCCGCGTCGCCGGCCCGGTCTTGACGGGATTCCAGCATTGGCTGGATCAGCAGGCCCGGCGCGACGACATCGACCTGCTGCTGTTCTGCCCGGGGATGGGCACGGCCCTTGAGCGGCTCGCGCAGCATCCCGATGCGCCGCAATTGCCGCGTCACGCTTATTTCGGCATCGGCCCCACCGTCATCATGCTGGCCGGCACCCACGACCGCAATTTCGATACGCGGATCGACATGCTTCTGGCCGGCGCGCACGGCCTGCGGACCTTCGAAGTCCTGCAACACCTGGATGTTCCCGCGCCCGCCAGCTTCGTGCTGGCCGACATCGGGCTCGGAGACGATGTGATCATCGATTCGACGACCGAACCGCTGGTCCGGCGCTTCCTCGGGGCCTACCGCTGGGAGATCCTCAAGGTGGCGCGCCGCAATCGCCGCGGCTTGTTCCGGAACCTGCTGGATTACGGGCTCGCGCCCAAGATGCGCGTCGCGCTGGTGGATATTGGGTGGGACGGCTCCCTCCTCGAATCCTTCGTCCAGGCCCTGGAACATATGTTCGACGTGGAGATCTTCGGCTATTCCCTGTGCCTGCTCGACACCCCGGAGAGTCGCCGGCGCCAGGGCCGCTTCAACCTGAAGGGGCTTTTCTCCCGGGCGACGCTGCCTGCGGAACGGCTCGCGGCCATCGGCGCCAATCGCGCGGCGATCGAGCTGCTGTTCACGCCGCCGCATCGAGACATCATCGGCCTCGATGATCTGCCGGGCGCCGTCATGCCCATCGAGAGCGAGCTTGGCCCGTCGCCGCAACGGCTGGCCGCGGTCTCGGGCGAGGTGACGGACGGGATTGCGGCGTTCGCGGCGCCGTTCAACACCTTCTGCGCGCGGGCCCGATTCCAGCCGGAGCCGATGGCGGTCTGCCAGCCGTTCCTGGCGATCGCGGCCGATGCGCAGGCCGTCGCCGGGCCGGTCGCGGCGGCGCTTGAGGTTCCGGCCCCGGTCTGAGCGATCTTCGATCCTGACCCTGCAAATGAAGAAGCCGCCCGGACGGGGCGGCTTCTTTTTGCGTCGTGGCGGGCGCCGCTTCAGGACGCGTGCGAGGGCGCGGGGGCGCCGTGCCCGTCCGTGCCGTGCCCGCCGGGGCCGTGGCCACCGGCCGCGGGGTGAAGATCCGGCAGGGCCTCGCCGTGCTGCACCAGCGGGCGGTTGCCCGCCAGCAGACGCAGCAGCACATAGAACACCGGGGTGAGGAAGATGCCGAACACGGTCACCCCGATCATGCCGGCGAACACCGCGACGCCCATGGCGTGGCGCATTTCCGCACCCGCCCCGGTGGAGGTGACCAGCGGCACCACGCCCATGATGAAGGCCAGCGAGGTCATGAGGATCGGCCGCAGCCGCAGCCGGCTTGCCTCGATGGCGGCCTCGATCGGCTTTCGCCCCTGGAACTCCAGCTCGCGGGCGAATTCCACGATCAGGATCGCGTTTTTCGCCGACAGGCCCACCAGCACGATCAGGCCGATCTGGGTGAACACATTGTTGTCGCCGGCGCTTAGCCACACCCCGGCCATGGCCGCGAGCAGGCCCATGGGCACGATCATGATGATCGCCAGCGGCAAGGTGAGGCTCTCATATTGCGCCGCGAGCACCAGGAACACGAGGAAGATCGAGAGCGGGAACACCCAGATCGCCGAATTCCCCGCCAGGATGTCCTGATAGGTCAATTCGGTCCATTCGAAGCCGAAGCCCTTGGGCAGGGTTTCGGCCGCCACCCGCTCGATGGCCGCCTGCGCCTCGCCGGAGGAGAAGCCGGGCGCCGGGCCGCCGTTCACATCCGCCGAAAGGAAGCCGTTATAGCGCATGGCCCGCTCCGGTCCCGCCGCCGAGCGCACCTTCAGCAAGGCTGAGAGCGGCACCATCTCGCCGGTCTTGGAGCGCACCTTGAGCTGGCCCACATCCTCCGGCCGGGCGCGGAACGGCGCATCGGCCTGGACGCGCACCGTGTAGGTGCGGCCGAACTTGTTGAAATCGTTCACATAGGACGAGCCGAGATAGATCTGCATGGTGTTGAACACGTCCGTCACCGCGACGCCGAGCTGGCGCGCCTTGGTGCGGTCGATGTCGGCATAGAGCTGGGGCACATTCACCTGATAGGAGGAGAACAGGCCCGCCAGCTCCGGCTGCTGCATGGCCTTGGCCATGAACGCCTTGGTGGCTTCGTCCAGCGCCTCATAGCCGAAGCCGGCGCGATCCTCCAATTGCAGCTTGAAGCCGCCGATGGTGCCAAGCCCCTGCACCGGCGGGGGCGGGAACATGGCGATGATGGCTTCGCTGATGGAGGCGAACTTCTGGTTCAGCTGCATGGCGATGGCCCCGCCATTCAACTCCGGCGTCTTGCGCTCCTCGAACGCCTTCAGCCCGACGAACACGATGCCGGAATTGGAGGAATTGGTGAAGCCGTTGATCGACAGGCCGGGGAAGGCGATGGCCGATTCGACGCCCGGCTGCTGGAGCGCGATGTCGCTCATGCGGCGGATCACCTCCTCCGTGCGGTCGAGCGTGGCGCCGTCCGGCAATTGGGCGAAGCCGACCAGATACTGCTTGTCCTGCGCCGGCACGAAGCCGCCCGGCACCGCGCGGAACAGCACGACGGTGCAGGCGACCAGCACCAGATAGAAGCCGACCATGATGCCCTTGCGGGAGATCGCGCCCTTCACCCCATTGCCATAGGCCAGGGAGCCGCGGGCAAAGACCGCGTTGAAGCCGCGGAACAGCCAGCCGAGCGAGCGGTCCATGATGCGGGTCAGGCGATCCTTCGGCGCATCGTGGCCGCGCAGAAGCAGGGCCGCCAGGGCGGGCGAAAGAGTCAGCGAATTCACCGCCGAAATCACGGTGGAAATCGCGATCGTCAGGGCGAACTGCTTGTAGAATTGACCCGACAAGCCGGTGATGAAGGCGAGCGGCACGAACACCGCGATCAGCACGAGGGCGATCGCGATGATGGGTCCCGACACTTCCTTCATGGCGCGGTAGGTGGCTTCGCGCGGGGCGAGGCCCTGCTCGATGTTGCGCTCCACATTTTCCACCACGACGATGGCGTCGTCGACCACGATGCCGATGGCCAGCACCAGGCCGAACAGGGTCAAGGCATTGATGGAGAAGCCGAAAACATACATCACGCCGAACGTGCCGACGATCGAGACCGGCACCGCCAGAAGCGGGATGATGGAGGCGCGCCAGGTCTGGAGGAACAGGATCACCACCAGCACCACCAGCAGCACCGCTTCAAGCAGGGTGTGGATGACGGCGTCGATGGAGGCGCGCACGAATTGGGTGGTGTCGTAAACGATGGAATAATCCACCCCGTCGGGCATGTTCTCCTTGATTTCGGCCATGACTCGGCGAACTTCGTCGGCGATGCGGATGGCGTTCGAGCCGGGGGCCTGGAACACCGGCACCGCGACGGCCGACTTGTTGTTCAGCAGCGAGCGCAGCGCATAATCGGCGGCCCCGAGCTCAATGCGGGCGATGTCGCGCAGGCGCACCACTTCGCCATTGTCGCCGCTCTTCACGACGATGTCGCCGAACTCCTCCTCCGTTTGCAGGCGGCCCTGGGCGTTGACGGAGAGCTGCAGGTCGAGCCCGTCCACGCCGGGGGAGGCGCCCACCGTGCCGGCCGCGGCCTGCACGTTCTGGGCCTGGATCTCAGCCACCACGTCGCTGGCGGAAAGCCCGTGCTCGGCCACCTTCTGGGGGTCCAGCCACACGCGCATGGAATAATCGCCCGAGCCGAACAATTGCACGTCGCCGACGCCGGCGATGCGGGCGAGACGGTCCTTCACGTTCAGCACCGCGTAATTGCGCAGGTACGTCATGTCGTAGCGCCCGTTGGGCGACAGCAGATGGACCACCAGCATCAGGTCGGGTGAACTCTTGATGGTGGTGATGCCGAGGCGGCGCACGTCTTCCGGCAGGCGCGGCTCGGCCTGGGAGACCCGGTTCTGCACCAATTGCTGGGCCTTATCCGGATCGGTGCCGAGCTTGAAGGTGACGGTCAGCGTCATCAGGCCGTCGGTGGTGGTCTGGCTGCTCATGTAGAGCATGCCTTCCACGCCGTTGATCTGTTCCTCGATGGGGGTGGACACGGTCTCCGCGATCACCTTCGGGTTCGCGCCGGGGTAGTTTGCCCGCACCACGATCTGCGGCGGCACCACCTCGGGATATTCGGAAATCGGCATCACCCGCAGCGCCAGCAAACCACCGAGGAAGATCAGGACCGAGAGCACGCCCGCGAAGATCGGGCGGTCGATGAAGAATTTGGAGAGATTCATGACATCCTCCCCCGCGGGGGCATAAAAGGTCCGTGCCCCGCGGGCGGATGGCCCGGGAGCGGAGATGACGCGGCTACAGGTGTCGCGGCCCGCCCGAGGGTCATCCCTCGGGGCGGGTCGGAGAAATCAGCGTTGGGCGACTTCGCCCGCGGCGGAGGCCTCGGCGGTCTTGGAGGTTTCCATGGGCACGGTCTGCGGCGCCACGAGCGCGCCGGGGCGCACGCGCTGGAGGCCGTTCACCACCACGCGCTCGCCGGCCGACAGGCCGCTGGTGACGATACGCAGGCCGCCGACCGGCTCGCCCAGGGTGATTTCGCGGTAATTGGCCTTGCCCTCACCATCCACCACCAGGACGAACTTCTTGTTCTGGTCGGTGCCGACGGCGCGCTCGCTGACCAGCAGGGCATCGCCATTGGTGGTGCGGCCCATGCGCAGGCGGGCGAACTGGCCGGGAATGAGGCGGCCGTCGGGATTGTCGAACACGGCGCGCACGCGCACCGTGCCGGTCTTCGCATCCACCTGATTGTCGATGAGCTGGAGATGCCCGCGCACCGGCGTGCCATTGCTGGTCACGGTGAGCATCTCCACCGGAATGCGTTCCAGGGGCAGCTTGTCGGTGCCGTTTTCCGCCGCGAGGCCGGCGAGCGCCCGCAGCACCACTTCCTCGTCCGCATGGAAGCTGGCGTAGATCGGATCGGTCGACACCAGGGTGGTGAGCACCACGGAGCCGGGGCCGGCCGAGATCAGGTTGCCGGCCGTGACTTCCAGCTTGCCGACGCGGCCGGAGACCGGGGCGCGAATCTCGGTGTAGCTGAGGTTCAGCTCGGCCGAGTGGAGCGTCGCCTGGGCGGCGCGCAGATTGGCCTGGGCTTCGCGATGGGCGTTCAGCCGCTCGTCGAGATCGCGCTGGGCGACCGTGCGCGATTCGAACAGGCGCTGGCCGCGCTCCAGGTCCGCCTTGGTCAGAGCGACGCGCGCTTCCGCAGCGGTCACCTGGGCCTGGGTGCGATCCACCTCCGCCTGGTAGGGGGCGGGATCGATGGTGATGAGCAGCGCGCCTTCCTTCACCAGCGCGCCTTCGCGGAAATGCACGGACTGAATGGCGCCGGCGACGCGCGAGCGCAGCTCCACGCGCTCGATGGCTTCGAGCCGGCCGGAGAATTCATCCCACACCGGGGCATCGCGCTTTTCGATCACCGCGACGGAAACCGGCACGCCTGCCGGCGCCTTCGCGGGATCGCTGGCCTGGGCGGCGCCGTGGGGAAGGGCATAGGGAATGACGAGGCCGGCGGACAAGGCGGTCGCGGCGAGGGCGGCGATCACGAGGCGGCGCTTGGTGATGATCCGGGTCATGGGGGCGATCCTGGCGTTCAGATAAGGGCGGGATGGGCCGGAAGGCCGGGCCGCACGGCGGCCCGAAGCTCGGCGAAGAATGCGGAGAAGAGGCCACGCAGGCGCTCGGCCCAGTCGGCCTCGCGCGAGGCGGCTTCGGAAAGGCTGCCGGGCCAGCCGGTGGGGCTGTCGAAGACATGGGTCTGCACGCACACCTGCGCCTTGCGCATCTTGTCGGCGTAACGGACGCTTTCGTCCCGCATGGGGTCGTCCTCGGCCGTCACCACCAGGGCCGGCGCAAGGCCGGAAAGGCGCGAGGCGGAGGCGGGCGCGGCATAGGGATGGGCGGCCTTGTCGGCGGAGCCGAGATATTTCTGCCAGCCGTCCGCCCATTTGCAGCCGACCGGGCCGGCTTCGGCCTCGCGGATCGAGCAGGTGGCGAGCGAGGGGTCGAGCATGGGCGAGATCAGGATCTGCCCGGCGAGCGGCGGGGCCTTCTGGTCGCGCGCCATCAAGGCGACGCCGGCCGCGAGATTGCCTCCGGCTTCCTCACCGGCGATCAGCAGCGGCGCGCGCTTGGTGCTCCATTTGGCGCGCTGGCGGTTGAGGCCGTCCAGAGCGGCGAACGCGATATCCAGCGGATAGGGAAAGGGTTTTTCGCAGGCCAGCGGATAATCCAGCGACACCACGGTTGCGCCCGCCTGCGCCAGAAGGCCCGCGACGGTGCGGCCGGCATCCAGCGTGCCGGTGATGAACGTGCCGCCGTGCAGGTGAAGGATCAGCGGCGCGGCGCGCGAGGCACCCGGCCGGCGCAGCACGCGCACCGGCACGGCATCGCCGCACGACATCACGATTCGATCTTCGCTCCAGGGCAGGGGCATGTCAGGGGTCCGGATTGCCGCGAAATCCGCCGATCGCTCATCGGCGTTTTGCGATGCGTCATGGATATGCCCCTATGTCGCTTGAATAAAGATGCAATCTTTGACTACATTGTTTCCATACGTGAATAATGATCGATATTTCGCAGCTAGGCTCTGTTGATTTGGATCAATTTGCTGCAATGCGGGCGTTCGTTGGCGTGGTGGAGGCGGGGACGTTCACCCGCGCCGCCGATCTTCTGCGCGTGCCGAAGCCCACGCTCACGAAGCAGATTCAGCAGCTCGAAGCCCATCTGCGCACGCGCCTGCTCAACCGCACCACGCGCCGTGTGACCGTGACGCCGGACGGCGCGGCCTATTATGAGCGGGCCGTCACGCTGCTGGCCGACCTCGACGAACTGGACGGGTCGATGACCCAGCAGCAAGGCACGCCGCAAGGGCGGCTACGGGTCGATATCAGCCCCAGCCTTGCCTTGCTGGTTCTCATTCCCTCCTTGCCCGGCTTCCACGCCCGCCATCCCGATATCCAGATCGACCTCGGCGTGACTGACCGGCCGGTGGACCTGCTGAGCGAGAATGTGGATTGCGTGATCCGCGGCGGGGAGATCACCGACCCCTCGCTGGTGGCGCGGCGCATCGGCGAACTCGGCATGATCACCTGCGCGTCGCCGGCCTATCTGGCGCGCTACGGCACGCCCACCCATCCGAGCCAGCTGGAGAGCGATTTTCCGGTGGTGCGCTATTTCAGCGCCCGCACGGGGCGCTTCTTCCCGCTCGAATTCGGGCGCGACGGCCAGATGATGGAAATCGACGGCCGCTATGCGCTGTCGGTGAACGAGGGCAATTCCTATCTCGCCGCCGGCGTCGCCGGCCTCGGCATCATCCAGCCGCCGAGCTTTCTCGCCCATGCGGCCCTGGGGCGCGGCGAGCTGGTGCCGGTGCTGACCGCATGGGGCACGGAGCCGTTTCCGCTCCATGTGGTCTATCCGCCCAACCGTCACCTGAGCGCGCGGCTGCGGGTGTTCGTGGACTGGGTGGCCGAGCTGTTCGCCGCACACGATCTCATCCAGCGCCGCTCCACGTTGCGCTGATCAGGGAGTGCGGATGACCCAGTGCTTGCGCATGGTTTCCAGCACCTCCCAGGTGCCCGAAAATCCCGGCTCCAGCACGAAGGCATCGCCCGGTCCCGCCTCGATGCGGCTGCCGTCGTCGCCGGTCACGATGCAGCGGCCGGAGAGAATGAGGCAATATTCCCATTCCTCATAAGTGACCCGCCATTTTCCCGGGGTCGCCTCCCATTCGCCCGTGCACAGGCGTTCGGCGGGCGCATCATAGGTGATCCAGACCCGGGTTTGCGGCGCGCCGGAAATCAGCACCTCCGCCGCGACCGGGGTCGGATCGGCGGATTGTTCGTCGCACGCGAGTTTGTGCAGATGCATGTGGTCCTCCATTAGAGCCGCAGCACGCAGGCGCCGCCGGTCAGGCCTGCGCCCGCCGCCGTGAGCACCAGCGTTTCCTCGCGCCGGAACGGGCGATCCCGATGCGCGAGCGACAGGGATAGAGGAATAGTCGCGGCGGAGGAATTGCCGTAGCGGGCAATGCTGCGCACCACTTTTTCCGGCGCGATGCCGAGTTGGTGGGCCACCATATCCAGCATGCGCGCATTGGCCTGGTGCGGCGCCAGCCAATCCACCGCGCCCGCATGCAGGGCCGCGGTCTGGAGCGCGGCCTTCGCGGACTCGGTCATCATCCGCACCGCCTGGACGTAAAGCTCGCGTCCGTCGGTGATGGTCATGCGGGTTTCTTCAAACGGCAGGTCCGGCCCGAACGGCCGGCTGCTGCCACCGCCGGGAATGCTGACGAGGTCGTAGCCCGCGCCATCGGAGGCGAGCGAGACGCCGAGGATGCCGCTGTCCGGTTCGCGCGAAGGGGCCAGCACCACCGCCCCCGCCGCGTCGGCGAACAGCACCGAACTGCCGCGCTCGGCGGGATTGATCCGGCGGCTGAGAATGTTCGCCGCCACCACCAGGGCCGCCTTGCGATGCAGCCGCACGAAGCCTTCCGCGAGGACCAGCGCATAGAGAAAGCCGGCGCACGCGCCCGCCAGATCCGCCGCGCCGGAGCGGGTGAGCCCCAGCCGATGCGCCAGCAGAGGCGCCGTCGGCGGCAGCAATTGGTCCGGCGTCGATGTGGCGAGCAGGGTCAGGCCGATCTCCGCGCGCGGAAGATCCGCCTCGGCAAGGGCCATTTCCGCCGCGCCTTGGGCAAGGCCGGAGAGTGTGTCGCCAGGCTCCGCCCAGCGGCGCGCCTCGATGCCGGTGCGCCGGGCGATCCAGCCGGCCTCGAGCCCCAATTGCGCTTCGAGCTCGGCGTTCAGCACCTCGCGCACCGGCGTCGCGTGGCCGAAGCCGACGATGCGGCTGGTGGAAAAGGCGCTCATGACGCGGTTCCGAACAGGTCCGCCGCGGCGCCGATCGCGTCGTACAGCGCGTCCAGCTCCGCGGGCGTGATGCAATAAGGCGGCATCAGATAAAGCACATTGCCGAGCGGGCGCACCAGGAAGCCGCGCTCCAGGAAGAAGGCCCGCAGCTTCGGCCCGACTTCCGCGAGATAGCCGCCTTGCGGCACCTTCAGGTCCAGGGCCGTGATGGTGCCGCAGCGCCGGGGATTTTCGAACCGCGGATCCCCCGCGAACCGCGCGATGCGTTTCGCCTGGAGCGCGCACAGCGCCGCGACCCGTTCCCGCACCGGCTCGTCGCGCCACACCCGCACATTGGCGAGGCCGGCGGCGCAGGCGATGGGGTTCGCCGTATAGGAAGAGGAGTGAAAGAAGGTCTTCGCCCGGTCGGTGGAATAATGGGCCTCGAAGACCTCCGCCGTGGCGAGTGTCGCGGCGAGCGGGATCGCGCCGCCGGTCAGGCCCTTGGAGGTGCACAATATGTCGGGCGCGATGCCGGCCTGTTCGCAGGCGAACAACGTGCCGGTGCGCCCCCAGCCGGTCATCACCTCGTCGGCGATGAACAAGGTGCCGGTCTCTTGCGCGATCCGCTTCAGCTCCGCGAGCACATGCGGCGCATACATGCGCATGCCGCCGGACCCGAGGATCAGCGGCTCGACGATGAGCGCGGCGGCCTTTCCGGTGCGGGCGAAGCCTTGGAACGCGTCGAGCGTCTCCTGTTCGCGGCCCGGGGCGGGGAAGGGGATGGTATCCACCTCGAACAGCAGCGGCTCATAGGCGGCATTGAATACCCCGCGCGCACCCACGCTCATGGTGCCGATGGTATCGCCGTGATAGCTGTCCTCCATCACCACGATGCGGCTGCGCGCCTCGCCGCGATTGCGGAAGGTGCCGAGTGCCATCTTCAGCGCCACTTCCACGGCGGTGGAGCCGGAATCCGAATAGAAGACGTGATCGAGCCCGGCCGGGGTGAGAGCCACCAGCTCGCGCGCGAGCGCCTCGGCCGGTGCGTGGGTGAATCCGGCAAAGATGATCTGGTCCAGCTCCAGCGCCGCCGCGCGGATCGCCTCCATGATGGGCGGGTGGCGATGGCCGTGGGTGATCACCCACCAGGATGAAATGGCGTCGAGGATGCGCTTGCCCTCCGCCGTTTCCAGATAGGCGCCTTGGGTGCGCGCGATCAGCGGCGGGGCCGGCTCGGTCGCATGCTGGGTGAAGGGATGCCAGACGGGAGAAGTGCGCATCAGAAGGGTCCCGCGCCCGCGGGCGCAAAATCGGCCAGGTCGAAGCCGGCGGAGAAGGCGGCGGCCAGCGCATCGGGGGTCAAGGGATCGAGGCGCGGCAGGCGGCCGAGGATCCTCACGCCGGAAAAAGCCGCGATGACGTCCTGGCTGTCACGCATTTCCTCGCCGACGAAGGCGATGCCCAGCACGGGAATGCCGCGGCGCTTCAGGGCTTCCACCGAAAGCAGCGTGTGGTTGATGGTGCCGAGCTGCGTGCGCGCGCACAGCACCACCGGAAAACCCCAGTGGGCGAACTGGTCGATGGTGAGCAGCGTGCGCGTCAGCGGCACCATGAGCCCGCCCGCGCCCTCGATCACCAGCGGGCCTTCGACGGCCGGCGGCACGAGCTTGGCGGGATCGATGGCGACGCCGTCCAGATCCGCCGCCAGATGGGGCGAGGCCGGCGTGTTCAGGCGATAGGCCTCGGGCAGGATACGCGCGGTGGGCAGGCGGGCGAGCCGCTGCACCAGCGCGCTGTCGGTCTCTTCCTCCAGCCCCGATTGCACGGGCTTCCAATAATGCGCGCCGAGCGCGCCCGCGAGGGCGGCGGAAAAGACGGTCTTGCCGATACCCGTATCGGTGCCCGTCACGACCAGGGGGAGACTCATGCCGCAACCTGCTCCAGCGCCTCGGCGATGGCGCCCATGAGACCGCCGATCACGGCCTCGTCCACGTTCAGGGTCAGCGAAATGCGCAGGCGCGCGGTTCCTTCCGGCACGGTGGGTGGGCGGATGGCGCGGCAATCGAAGCCCGCCGCGCGCACATGGGCTGCCACCGCCGCCGCGCGCGCATTGGAACCGAGGATGACCGGAACGATCTGCGAGCCGCTGGCCGGCCAGCCCATCGCGCCGAGCTTTTCGCCCGCGTGTGCCACCACGGCGGACAGGCGGGCGCGCCGCTCCGGCTCGTCCTTCAGGATGCGCAGGCCCTCACGCACCGCCGCCGCCATCAGGGGCGAAGGCGCGGTGGCATAGATGAAGGGACGGGCGCGATTCACCAGGAAGTCGATGAGCGTGGCATGCCCTGTCACGAGCGCGCCCGAGGCGCCGAGCGCCTTGCCGCAGGTGTGCAGGGTGATGAGCGCGTCGCGCCCTTCCAGATGCGCCGCGCGCCCCCGCCCGTCGGGTCCGAACACGCCGGTGGCATGGGCTTCGTCGGCAATCAGGAAGCCGGCGTGCCGCTCGGCGATGGCCATGAGATCGTCCAGCGGGGCGGCGTCCCCATCCATGGAATAGATGGTCTCCACCACGATCCAGGGCGTGCCGCGCCCGCCGCGCGCGCGCCAGGCGGTGATAGCATCCTCCACCGATTGGGCATCGTTATGGCGCGCGGCGACGCTCTCGGCCTTGCCGGTCTTCATGCCCTCGTGGACGCTGGCGTGGATGAGCGCGTCATAGACCACGAGATCGCCGCGCTGGGGCAAAGCGGAGAGCAGGGCGACATTGGCATTGTAGCCGCCGCCGAAGAACAGGGCGCGGCCGGCGCCGAAGAAGGCGGCCGCCTCCGCCTCCAGCGCCTCATGCTCGGGATGATTGCCCCGCAGCAGGCGCGAGCCGGCGGCGCCCACGGGCACGCCGCGGGCGATGGCCGCTTCGACCGCCGCCGCGAGGCGGGGGGAGGCGGCAAGGCCGAGATAATCGTTGGAGGCGAAATCATGTCCCGCCCGGCCTTCCAAGGCCCGCCGCCGGCTCTTGGCCTTGAGGCCGGCGAGGGTGGTCTCGAACCGCGCGAGCCGTCCGCTCATTGGGCGAAGTCCGCCTCCTCGGGCGAAATCCCCAATCGGCGGAACAGGGCCGTGTCGTGATCCTCGCCGGGATTATCGGCGGTGAGGAGGCATTCGCCCACGAAGATGGAATTGGCGCCCGCGAAGAAGCACATGGCCTGCAATTCGTCGCTCATCTCCGTGCGGCCTGCCGACAGGCGCACATGGGAGGTGGGCATCATGATGCGGGCGAGCGCGATGGTGCGCACGAAATCGATGGGGTCCACGGGCGCGGCATTCTCCAGCTTGGAGCCGGGAATGGGGATCAGCATGTTGATCGGCACGCTCTCGGGCGGCACGTCCATGTTGGCGAGGGTCAGCAGCATGTCGATGCGGTCGTCATTGGTCTCGCCCATGCCGAGAATACCGCCGGCGCACACCTTGATGCCCGCGTCGCGCACGTTGGAGAGGGTCTCCAGCCGGTCGGCGAAGGTGCGGGTGGTGATGATCTCCTTATAGAAGCGCTCGGACGTATCGATATTGTGGTTGTAATAATCGAGCCCGGCCTCGGCCAGCTGGGCCGCCTGGGGCGGGGAGAGCATGCCGAGCGTCATGCAGGTTTCCATGCCGAGAGCCTTCACGCCCTCCACCATGGCGATCACCATGTCCATGTCGCGCTCCTTGGGGCTGCGCCAGGCCGCGCCCATGCAATAGCGCGTGGCGCCGCCTTCCTTGGCCTTGCGCGCCTCCGCAAGCACGCGCTCCACCTCCA
>NZ_CM195537.1:0-247500 GCF_043195135.2 Roseixanthobacter liquoris | reverse complement strand
AATTCTGGACCGCGACCGCGCTCGCGGTCTTCGTCGTGTTCGTCGAACTGTGGGCGATCGCCTGGATCCAGAACAGATATATGGAGACGCCCTTCGTGCGGGCGGTGTTCCAGGTGGTGCTCGGCGGCGCCCTGGTGCTCGCCGCCGGCATCCTCATCGGCAGCGGCTGAGAGTGTCCTGTCAGCCGCGCCAGCCCGAACGGGTCGTCAGTGGACCCGCTCGACCGCGATCGCCGTGGCCTCGCCGCCGCCGATGCACAGGGCGGCCACACCCTTCCTCATGCCCCGCCGCTCCAGCGCGTGCAGCAAGGTCACGATCAGCCGCCCCCCCGTGGCGCCGATGGGGTGGCCGAGCGCGCAGGCGCCACCGTTCACATTGAGTTTTTCGGGCGGAATCGACAGATCGCGCTGCGCCGCCATGGCGACGGCAGCGAAGGCTTCGTTGATCTCGAATAGATCGACATCCGCCACGTCCCAGCCGGTCTTGCCGAGAAGCTTGCGGATCGCCGGGATCGGCGCCGTGGTGAACCAGGCCGGGTCCTGGGAATGGGTGGCGTGGGCCTTGATCTCGGCCAGGATCGGCAGGCCGTCCCGTTCGGCGATGGAACGGCGGGTGAGGATCAGCGCCGCCGCCCCGTCGGCATTTGCCGAGGAGCTTGCGGCCGTGATCGTGCCGTCGGGGCGGAATGCCGGCTTCAGGCCCGGGATCTTCTCGGGCGAGACTTTCAGCGGATTTTCGTCATCGGCGACAATCAGGTCGCCCGCCTTGGCCTTGAGCACATAGGGGGCGATCTCGGCCTTGAAATCTCCGTCGGCGATGGCGCGGCGGGCGCGGGTCAGCGTCTCCACCGCATAGGCGTCCTGGTCGGCGCGGGTGAATTGATAGGCCTGGGCCGTCGCCTCGCCGAAATCGCCCATGGGACGTCCGCCTTCATAGGCGTCCTCCAGGCCATCGAGCAGCATGTGGTCGAGCACCTGGGCATGGCCGGCACGATAGCCGGCGCGCGCTTTCGGCAGCAGATAGGGGGCATTGGACATGGATTCCATGCCGCCGGACACGACGATCTCGGCCGAGCCGGCTGCGATCAGGTCGTGCGCCAGCATGGTGGCCTTCATGCCGGACCCGCACACCTTGTTGATGGTGGTGGCGCCGGTGGCATCCGGCAGGCTGGCCCCGCGTGCCGCTTGCCGGGCCGGAGCCTGGCCCTGGCCGGCGGGCAGGACACAGCCCATCAGCACCTCGTCGATGCGCTCGGCGGCGAGGCCGGAACGCGCAAGCGCGGCGCGGATCACATGGGCGCCGAGTTGGGGCGCCTGGGCCGGCGCCAGCGCGCCGAGAAAGCGGCCGAGCGGGGTGCGCACGGCGGAGACGATGACGACAGGATCGGAAAGCACGGGCATGGGATGCCTCCTTTGTGGATCGAGGATTATGCGGCGGACGTCGGCGCGGGAACGGGCTCGGCCGCTCGGCGGTTCAGGGTGACCAGCAGCGCAGCCGCGATCAGGCACAGCGCGCCGGCGATGAAGAACGCCGGCAGATAGCTGGAGAGCACGGTGCGCGAGAGGCCGGCACCGAAGGCGGCGGTCGCGGCGCCCATCTGGTGGCCGGCGAAGATCCAGCCGAAAACGAGGTTCGCCTTCTCCCGCCCGAAACGCTCGGCGGTGAGCCGCACCGTGGGCGGCACCGTGGCCACCCAGTCGAGCCCATAGAACACCGCGAAGATCGACAGGCCGTAGAAGGTGAAATCGGAGAACGGCAAATAGAGCAGGGAGAGCCCGCGCAGGCCGTAGTACCAGGCCAGCAGCCAGCGGTTGTCATAGCGATCGGACAGCCAGCCCGACCCCACCGTGCCGATGAAATCGAACACGCCAATGACCGCCAGCATGCCCGCCGCATTGACTTCCGGCACGCCGAAGTCCGCGCACAGGGGAATGAGATGGGTCTGGATCAGGCCGTTGGTGCTGGCGCCGCAGATGAAGAAGGTGGCGAACAAGACCCAGAACACCCGAGTCCTGGCCGCAAGGCGCAGCGCATCCAGCGCCGCCGCGGCCACCGATTGTGGCGGGGTGACGAGGGTCAGGGCCGGGCCCTTGTCGCCATAGGCGAGCAGGCCGAGGTCGGACGGGCGGTCGCGCATCAGGGCGAGAACCACCAGTCCCGCGATCGCCAGCACCGTGCACAGCAGTGCCAGCGCGACCCGCCATCCGTAATGATCGGAGAGCATGGCGAGCGCCGGCATGAACACCAATTGCCCCGTGGCCGAACTCGCCGTCAGCAGGCCGATCACCAGGCCGCGCCGGTGGGAGAACCAGCGGGTCGCGACGGTCGCGCCCAGCACCAGGGCCGTCATGCCGGTGCCGAACCCGACCACGACGCCCCAGAGCAGGATCAATTGCCAGACCTGCGTCATGGCCAGCGACAGCAGCAGTCCGCCGCCGACGAGGCCGAGCGAGCACAGCACGATGCGGCGCAGGCCGAAGCGATTGAGCAGCGCCGCCGCGAACGGACCCATGAGGCCGAAAAGCAGGAGGCGCACCGCCATGGCGGCGGAAATCTCGGATGTGGACCAGCCGAATTCGCGTTGCAGCGGCAGGAGCAGAACGCCGGGCGCACCCACCGCCCCCGCCGCGCTCAGCATGGTGAGGAAGGTAACGCCGGCAACCACCCAGCCATAATGAATGCCGCGGGCCGCAAGAAAGGCGGCGAGACGATTTGACAACATCAGCAGGGCTCCGCGACGCCTGGGCGGGTCGAGATGGATTAATGATGACGATCATCATATTTGAAGATAAAGTATGGGCATCATGATTAAAGTCAAGTCGACCGTCGCCCGCACCGCGCATCCCTGCCGGCCCGAGGCATGCGGCGCAGGGAGGGGTGCGTGGTGAAGGTTTCCAAGGAAAAGGCGGCGGAGCATCGCGCCGCGATCATCGCCGCGGCATCGCGCCTATTTCGCGAGCGCGGCTTCGGTGGCGTCGGCGTCGCGGAGATCACCCGCGCCGCCGGCCTGACCCATGGCGGCTTCTATGGTCATTTCGCCTCGAAGGATGCGCTCGCCGTCGAAGCCTTCGACGCCGCCTTCGCGCGCAGCGTGAAGCGGATCGCAGCGCGCGCCGCGCCCGACGGCGGGGGCCTGCCGCGCTATCTGGATTTCTATCTCTCGCCGGCGCATCGCGACGCGCCGCAGGACGGCTGCCCCATGGCCGCCGTGGCGACCGAGGTGGACCACCAGGACGCCACGGTGCAGCAAGGCTTCGCCTCGGGCATCGCCGCCTATATCGCCGCGTTCGAGAGCCTTTTGCCGGAAGAGGCCGGGGGGAATGCCGCCCGCCGCCGGGCGCGGGCCATCCTCATGGTTTCCGCCCTGGTGGGCGGCATGGCGCTCGCCCGCGCGGTCGCGAGGAGCGACGCGGCCCTATCCCAGGAGATCCTCGACGACCTGCACACGCAATTGCTCGCACTCGCCGAACTTGAGCCGGAATCCTGCGCCCGGGCCTAGCCTCGGCGGGCGGGGCAAGGCGCCGCCTCAGGCGGCCACCGCAAGGTCCTCGTCCTCGTCGGTGGTCCCGGCGTCCACATTCTCGCCTTCCCATTTGGCGACCACGGTGGTGGCAATGCCGTTGCCCAGCACGTTCGTCGCCGAGCGCCCCATGTCGAGAAACTGATCCACGCCGAGCACCAGAAGCAGCCCCGCCGCCGGCAGGTGGAACATCTCCAGCGTCGCCGCCACCACCACCAGCGAGCCGCGCGGCACGGCCGCCATGCCCTTGGAGGTGATCATCAGCGTCAGCAGCATGACGATCTGCTGGGTGGTGGAAATCTCCATGCCATAGGCCTGGGCGATGAACATGACCGCGAAGGTCGAATACATCATCGAGCCGTCGAGATTGAACGAATAGCCGAGCGGCAGCACGAAGCTGACGATCTTCTCGCTCACCGGCACCTTCTCCAGCTGGCGCATCATGCTGGGATAGGCGGCTTCGCTCGATGCGGTGGTGAAGGCGACGACGAATGGCGCGCGCACCAGGCTCACCACCCGCAGCGCGGTCTTGCCGAGGATCGCATAGCCCACCGCCACCATCACCAGCCACAGGATGAACAGGCTGAAATAGAACGAGGCCATGTAGCGGCCATAGCTCAGGAGAATGCCCGGCCCATGCTCGGTGACGGTCGCCGCCATGGCCGCGAACACCGCGATGGGGGCGAGCGCCATCACATAGCCGGTGATCTTCAGCACCACGTGGGAGGCTTCCTCGATCAGGCCCACAAGCACCTTCGCCTTGTGCCCGGCGGATGCTGCGGCGAGCCCGAACAGGATCGCGAACACCACGATCTGCAACACCTCGTTATTCGCGAGCGCGCCGACCGCGCTGTCCGGCACGGCATGCTTGATGAAATCGTGCAGGGAGAAGTTCGCCTCCTGCACGCCGGTGGCGGAATTCACCGCCGGCAGCGGAATGTTCAGCGCATGGCCGGGCTGGAGCAGGTTCACCATGATGAGGCCGATGAACAGCGACACCAGGGAGGCGGTGATGAACCAGATCATCGCCTTTCCGCCCACCCGGCCGATGGTCTTCATGTCGCCCATATGTGCGACGCCGGCCACCAGCGAGGTGAACACCAGCGGGCCGATGATCATCTTGATCAGCCGCAGGAAGATTTCGGTCAGCAGGGAGATGTGGTCGGCGATCTGGCGGGCCGTGTCGGGATCCGGCCAGAGCCGGTGGTTGGTGTAGCCGACGACGATGCCCAGCACCATGGCGATGCCGATATAGACCGTGAGTTTGTGCTTCACGCCAGCCCCCAATCCCGCCCGGCATTCGTGCGCCGGCTGCCCCCCACAGGCCCGGCGAAGGTCGCATTCCCATTGAATCGTGTCGAGCCGTTTGCGCGCCGAATTTGGCTGCGCGCGCACTGTCCGCGCCAGGGTTGCCAAAATGGCACGCGAGCAATTCCAGAGCCTTAGCTTCATCAAACGTTAAGCGCGATCCGCCCCGGCGGATGGACGCGCAGCGCGCGTCCCGGTACAATGGCGGGGAAAAGGGAGGCGAACGGGCGTTACATTTTGCGGAATGCTCCTTGGCGGCCAATGTCGCGAAACATTGCCCCTTGCGCGGCGGCGCTCCGCGGGTCCTGCCTTTCCGGCCTGCTGCTGCTGGGATGCTTTTTCACGCCCGCCGCCCTGGCGCAGGCGCCCGCCGCTCAACCCGCGCAGTCTTCCGAACCCGCCTCAGCCGATAACGCCGCCACCTTCTTCGACCGCGCCATGGCCTGGTTCGATCCCGACCGCGCCAAGGACGAGGCGCCGGCGGCGGACGCGGTGCCTTACACCGTCACCTTCGACGTCACCGGCGAGCCCTCGCTGCGATCCAACGTGTCGGGGGCCTCCAATCTGGAATCCCTGAAGCGCAACGCGCCCTCCGGTGCCGCGGGCCTGGTGCGGCGGGCGCTGGCGGATCGCGACCGCATCCTCGCGGCGCTCTATGCCGAGGGTTATTACGCCGGGACGGTGACCATTCTCGTAGCGGGCCGGCCGCCCGACGCGCCGGACGTGTTCCCCGCCGTGGATGCGGCCCGCGCTGCGGGTCCGGTGCCGGTGGTGGTGAAGGTGGCGACGGGCCCGCGCTTCACCTTCGGCACCATATTGGTGCTGGATGCGGCGACCAAGCGGCCGCTGGCGGAGGCGCCGACGCCGCGCGCGCTGCGCCTGATCGCCGGCGAACCCGCGCGCTCCACGGCCGTGCTCGGTGCCGAGGGCACCATCGTCGCCGCCTTGCGGGACAGCGCCCATCCCTTCGCCAAGGTGGTGGGCAAGGATGTGGTGGCCGACCATGCCGGGCACACGCTGAACGTGACCTTCCTGGTCGCGCCCGGCCCCGTGGCGACCTTCGGCCCCTTCACCGTTGCCGGCACCAAGACGCTGAAGCCGGAGTTCGTTTCCGAGCGCATCGAGATTCGCCCCGGCGAGCCGTTCTCGCCCGCGCGCCTTGCGGCCCTGCGCAAGCGGCTGCTGACCTTCGAGATCATCGGCGGCGTGCGCTTCAAGGAGGCGGACCGGCTGAATGCGCAGGGCCAATTGCCCATCGAGGTGGAGATCAGCGAACGCGACCCGCGCTATGTCGGCTTCAGCGCCAAATATTCCAACACCGACGGCTCGGCCGCCAATGTCTTCTGGGGCCACCGCAATCTGTTCGGCGGCGGCGAGACGCTGCGGCTCGACGGTCAGGTGTCCTGGTTCGGCAAGGAGCCGGACTCGGTGCCCAACGCCGACCCCTTCGGCTATCGCTTCGCCGCGACCTTCATGAAGCCCGGCATCATCACGCCGAATGACGATCTGGTGGCCCAGGCGGCGATCCTGCGGGAAGTGACCAACGCCTATGTGCGCCAGGGCGAGACCTTCGTCGGCGGCATCCGCCATCGCTTCGACGATACGCTGAACGTGCAGGTGGGGGTGGATCTGGAGCAGTCGCAGGTGGAAAACGCCATCAGCCTGCGCGACTACACCATCGTCGGCGTGCCGGTCGAAGCCAATTACGACACCACGGATTCGCTGCTGGACGCCTCGCGCGGCATCCGCGCCAGCGCCACCATCGAGCCGTTCGCGCTGTTCGGCCAGTCCGGCGCCGGACCCATGTTGATGAAGGGCTCCATCGCCGCCTACCACGCCCTCGACGAGGACAAGCGCTATATTCTCGCGGGCCGGGTGCAGGCGGGCTCGATCGTCGGCGCGGATTTCTACGACGCGCCGCCCCAGCGCCTGTTCTATGTGGGCGGCGGCGGCACGCTGCGCGGCTATGATTATCAGTCGGCGAGCCCGCGCGATGCCTTCGGCGACATCATCGGCGGCCTCAGCTTCTTTGCCGCCTCGGTGGAGGCGCGCATCCGCGTCACCGACACCATCGGCATCGTGCCGTTCCTCGACATGGGTGCGGCCTTCGCCTCGGAGACGCCGGACCTGTCCGAGCTGCAATATGGCTACGGCATCGGCCTTCGCTATTATACCGCCATCGGGCCGATCCGGCTCGATCTGGCCTTCCCCGTGAATCCGCAGGTGGCCGGCACCCATTACGGCCTCTACGTCAGCCTGGGGCAGTCCTTCTGATGGCGATCCTGATCCGCATCCTGAAAGGCCTCGCGCAGGCCGCGGCGATCGCCTTGGTGGCGGTGGTGGCGTTCGCCCTGCTGGCCTTCGGCATTGTCCAGACCCCGCCCGGCAAGGCCTTCCTTGCCCGCTTCGCCTCCGAACTCGCCTCCGCCAACGGGCTGCGGGTGACGCTCACCGGCCTCACCGGCTTCGTGCCCGGGGACATCGCGCTGGCGCGGGTGGAACTGGCCGATCCGAAGGGCAATTTCCTGGAGCTGGAAGACCTGCGCCTGCGCTGGTCGCCGCTCGCGCTGCTGTCGGGCACGGTGGATGTGGCGCTGGTAGAGGCGGCGCGGGTGAACGTGCTGCGCGCGCCCGACCTTCCCCCGCCCGCCACGCCGGCGGCGCCGTCGGGCCCGGGCGGCGGCGTGGCCCTGCGCGTCGTCGTCGACCGTCTCGCGCTCGACCAAATCGATCTCGCCGAGCCGGTCCTGGGCCGCAAGGCGCAATTGCAGTTCGAAGGCGGCCTGCGCCTGATGGAGCCGGCCAAGGGCATTTCGCTGAAGTTCGACCTGGAGCGGCGCGACGAGCCGGGCGCGGTCGGCGGCTCCATCCGCTATGTGCCCGAGGCGCGTACCCTCGATTTGGACCTGACGGCCCGCGAGCCGGCCGGGGGGCTCCTCGCCCGCATGGCGGCGCTGGAGGGCCTGCCGCCGCTGGACGCCCGGGTGAAGGGTTCGGGGCCGCTGGAGAAATGGAGCGGAACCCTCAACGCCACCGCCGGGTCCGTGCTGCGGCTGGAGGGCACGGCCGATGTGGTGGCGCAGGGCGCCTCCCACCTCGCCACGCTTGCCCTCACCGGCGATCTGCAAAAGGCGCTGCCCGCCAATGTCGCGCCCCTGTTCGCGGGCGAGACGCGGCTGGAAGGCGCGGCGCTGATCGACCCCGCGCTGACCGTCGCGATCCGCCGGCTCACGCTGGCCTCGGCCGGGCTCTCCGCCTCCGTGGGCGGCACGTTCCAGACCGCTGAGGGCACGGCGGATGTGACTTTCTCCGCCACCGCGGGGGACGCGGCGGCCTTTTCCGCTCTGCTTCCCGGCATCGGCTGGCGCGCCCTGGCGGCGGAGGGGACGGTGAACGGCCCGCTCGCCGCGCCGCGCGCCCGCATTACCGCCTCCACGCAGGGGCTGACCGGCGCGGGCTATGGCGCGCAGAGCCTGGCCGTTACGGCCCGCACCGCCGATGACGGCACGGGCGGCCTGACCTTCCGCGCCGATGCCACCGCCGATGGCTTGTCCGCCGCCGATCCCGCCGTCGCCAAGGCGCTCGGTGCGCGCGGCACGCTGGCGCTGTCCGGCGTGCTGCCGCAGTCCGGCGCGCCCGAGGTGCGCGATCTTGCCGTCGCACTTGCCGGCCTCGATCTGAAGTTCGCCGGGCGCGCGGGCGCGGACACGATCGACGGCACGCTGAACATGCCGCGCCTGGATCTTGCCGCCCTCGCCCCGCTCGCCCACCAGCCCCTGCGTGGGGTGATTGCCCTCGATGCGCAGGTGCGGCGCGCCGGGCCGGGCGGTGCCATTACGCTGGAGCTGAACGGGTCCTCCCGCGACGTGGAAACCGGCATCGATGCCGCCGACGGCCTCGTGGGCGGTGCGGCGCAGGTGGCGGGCGGCCTCTCCTATGCGAGCGACGGCGCGCTCACGGTGCAGGATCTCAAGCTCGATGCCGCCGGAATCGCCCTTGCGGTCAACGGCAAGGTGGATCGTCGCGCCGCCGATCTCATCGGCGAATTGGCCTTGCGGGACCTCTCCCGGCTGGATTCCCGGCTCGAAGGCGCGGCCAACGGGCGGGCTGCTTTCTCCGGCACGCTTGATACGCTCAATGTGGTGGCGCGCCTCTCCGTGGATCAGGGCAAGGCCATGGGCCAGCCGATTTCCGGCCTCACCCTGGACGCGGACCTGAAGGATCTCACCGGCCGGATCGGCGGCACGGCGCGCCTCGCCGGGCAGGTGGGGGGCAAGCCGGCGCGCGGCGCGGCGACGCTCGCGACCGGGGCCGATGGCAGCCGCACCTTGAGCGGCCTCGATTTCGCGGTGGGCTCGGTGAGTGCCCAGGGCGCGCTGACGGCCGCCGCGAGCGGGCTTCTGACCGGGCAGGTCTCCTTCTCCGCCGGCAATCTCGCGGACGTGTCCGCCTTCGCCCTCACGGAGCTTGGTGGCCGGGCGGAGGGCAATGTGGTGCTGGACGAGGTGGCCGGCACCCAGCGCATCGCTTTGCGGGCGGATCTGGACAATGTGCGCGCGGCCGGTCAGCGGGTGCAGAATGCGCGCATCGATCTTTCCATCGCCGATCCGCGCGCCGGCACCGGCGCGCTGCGCGGGACGGTGGATGCCAACGGCATTTCCGCGAGCGCGCTCCAGGTGTCGCGAGTGCGCATCGTCGCCAGCGAGGCCGGCGGCGGCACCGCATTGACGCTCAATGCCGATGCCCAGGGCGCCGTCATCGCCGCCGCCGGCCGGCTGACCGCCTCGGCGCAGGAGCAGGCGTTCCGGCTCGACACGCTGCGCATCACCCGCGCCGGCACCAATGTCACGCTTTCCGCCCCCGCCACGGTGACGGTTCGCGACGGCTCGGTGGCGGTGGACCGCTTCGCCCTTGCCACGGGCGGGGGAAGCGTTGCGGTGCAAGGCCGCGCGGGCGATACGCTCGACCTCTCTGTCGATATCCGCGCCCTGCCGCTGGCGCTGGCGGCGCTGGCCGATCCCGCGCTGAACCTTTCCGGCACGCTGAACGGCAGTGCGCGCATCACCGGCCCCGCCGCCGCGCCCACCGGGCGCTATGATCTTTCCGTGCTGCGCGCCACCAGCCCGGACATCGCGCGCGCCGGCGCCGGCCCGTTCGACCTGCGGGCCAACGGCACGCTGGACGGCGGCAGCGTGCGCGTCGCGTCGACGATTTCCGGCCCCGCGCTCTCGGGCGTGTCCATTAACGGCACGGTGCCGTTCCAGGGCAATGGGCTGGATCTGTCCATGCGCGGCACCGTCTCGCTCGCCATCGCCAATGCGGTGCTCGCCACCTCCGGCGCGCGGGCGACCGGCACGGCGGCGGTGGATGCGACCGTGCGCGGTTCCCTTGCCGATCCGCGCGCCGGCGGCACGGTGCGCATCAGCGGGGGCCGCTATGAGGATGCGGTCAACGGGGTGACGCTGGATCGCATCCAGGCGGTGGTCACCGGCACCGATCGTTCGGTGACGCTCTCGTCGTTCCAGGCGGCGACCCTCAACGGCGGGACGATCCAGGGCAACGGCACCGTGACGCTCGATCCCGCCGCCGGCTTCCCCGGCCGGCTCGACCTGCGGCTGAACAATGCGGGCCTCGTCAACAGCGAGATCGTGCGCTTCGTCGCCGACGGGCAGATCGCCATCGGCGGGGCGTTCGCCACCCGACCCACCATCGGCGGGCAGATCCAGGTGCGGGCGCTCGACATCAATATTCCCGACCGCCTGCCGGGCGGGGCGCGGGCGCTCAATGTGCGCCATGTGAACGTGCCGCCGGGCAAGACCTTCACGGTGCCGCCCGCCCCGGCGCGCCGGCCGGCCGGGCAGGGGGCGGGCGCCGCCACGTTCCTGGCGAGCCTGGACCTGAGCGTGAACGCGCCCAACCGTGTGTTCGTGCGCGGCATGGGGGTGGATGCGGAGCTTTCCGGCACGCTCAATGTGCGCGGCACCAGCGCGGCGCCGGTGACGGTGGGCGGGTTCGAGCTGCTGCGCGGGCGCTTCGACATCATCGGCCGGCGGCTGGATTTCACCCGCGGCCGCGTCACCTTCAACGGCACCACCGACCCGGACCTCGACTTCATCGCCGAGAGCACGGCCAATGACGTGACCGCCCGCGTCACCATTTCCGGCCGAGCCTCGCAGCCGGAGATCGCCTTTTCCTCCACCCCGACCCTGCCGCAGGACGAGGTGGTGGCGCGCCTGCTGTTCGGCCGCTCCGCCGGCCAGCTCAGCGCCGGCCAGGCGTTGCAGGTGGCGCAGACGGTGGCGACCCTTTCGGGCAGCGGCAATGCCGCGCTCTCCTCGCTGCGCCGCTCGCTCGGCGTGGACAGCGTGGACGTGGGCACCAACGCCGCCGGCACCGGCGGCCAGTTCGGCATCGGCAAGCGGTTGAACGACCGGATCTATCTCGGCGTGCGGCAGGGCACCACGGCCGGATCCAGCGCCGCCACCATCGATATCGACCTGACCCGCAACATCCGCCTGCAAGGGGCGACGGGGGCCGATGGCGGCACGGAAGTGGGCATCGGCGCCCAATGGGATTATTAGGGTTTTCCCCGCGCCGACCCGCCGGTCCCGCCAAAATGTTTCACGTGAAACAATGGCTTAGCATAGACGAACATCGGTTTTGTGGGCGATCTCCGCGCTCGACCGCGCGTGTTTGGGCGATGAATCCGGCATTTCGGGCGCACCTTCGCCGCCCATGACTCCGCGACCCGCGCCAGCGCATCGCCCTCTCCCTCCGGCCGGCGCCGCGCCCCTCGTCTAACGCGCTCGGTCGCCTGCCCCCGCCTTCAGCATCCGGCCCTCAGCGTCCCCGGCTTGGCGGCCGCGATGCCGAGGGTCTTCATGCGCGAGGCGAGGGTGGTGGGCTTGAGGCCGAGCCGCTCGGCCGCGCCGCCCGGGCCGGACACCTTGCCGCCGGCCGCCTCCAGCGCCGCGAGGATGCTGGCGCGATGGCGGGCGCGGCGTTCGCCCTCGGTCTCCAGCCCTTCCGTCGCGCCCGGCGCGGGAGGCGGCGCGGCGTGGGCGTGGGGCTCCGGCAGATCGATGGTGAGGCGGCCGTTACGGGCGAGGATGATGCCGCGCTCGATCACGTTCTGAAGCTCGCGCACATTGCCCGGCCAGTGGTAGGCGACCAGCTTGCGCATGTCGCCCTCGCTCAATTGCAGCGCGCCGGAGAGCGGCTTGCGCGCCGCCCCGCCGAGGAAATGCAGAGCGAGGGCGGGAATATCCTCCCGCCGCTCGCGCAAGGGCGCGGATTCGATGGGCATGACATTGAGGCGGTAGAACAGATCCTCGCGGAACCGCCCGGCGCGCACCTCGGCCCGCAGGTCGCGATTGGTGGCGGCGATGATGCGCACGTCCACGGAGCGGGTGCGCTCCTCGCCGATGCGCTCGAACTGGCCTTCCTGGAGCACCCGCAGCAGCTTGCTTTGCAGCTCGATGGGGATTTCGCCCACCTCGTCGAGGAACAGCGTGCCGTGGTCGGCGAGTTCGAACCGTCCGATGCGGTCGCGCAGCGCGCCGGTGAAGGCGCCGCGCGCATGGCCGAAGAATTCGCTCTCGAACAATTCGCGCGGGATGGCCGCGCAATTCACCCGGATCAGCGGCCGCTCGCGCCGGTCGCTGGCCTCGTGGATGGCGCGGGCGATCAATTCCTTGCCGGTGCCGCTCTCCCCGGTGATGAGGACGCTCGCCTCCGTGGGCGCCACCAGTTCCACCTGGCGCAGCACTTTCTTGATGGCCTCGCTGCGGCCGATGACGCCGCGATGGCTGCCCTCGGCGCGGATTTCCTCCTGGAGATAGGCGTTTTCCAGCTCCAGCCGCTCGCGCAGGCTGTCCACCTCGGCGAGGGCGGCGCGCAGTTTCTCGTCCGCCTCGCGGCGCTGGGTGACATTGCGGAACGCCACCACCGCGCCGATCAGCACGCCCCGGTCGCGGATCGGGGTCGAGGTATATTCCACCCACACCGGCTTGCCCGAGCGATGCCAGAACACCTCGTTCTCCACCCGGTGCACGGCGCCGTCGCGGAACGCGGCGTAGATCGGGCAGGTCTTGTGGGGGTAGGGGCTGCCGTCGTGGTGGTGATGATGCACCATGGTGTGCATGTCGCGGCCGATCAGCTCCTCCGCCGTCCAGCCGAGGATCTGCTCGGCGGCGGGATTGACGAAGGTGGTCTTGCCCTCCGAATTCACCCCATAGATGCCTTCCCCCACCGCATGGAGGATGAGGCGGTTCTCGCGCTCGATGTCGCGGAAGAAGCGGTCCACCCGCTGCCATTCGGCGATGCCCTCGCGCATGAAGGAATCCGCATCGGCGTCGATGTCGCGGCGGTGGCGGGCGTCGAGATCGTGCAGGGTGATCAGCAGGGTGCGCCCGCGCGGGCTTGAGACCTGGATGCCGGCATATTCCAGCCGCAGGGGGCGCCCGTCGGCGTGATGGGGCGTCAGCGAGCGCGTCCAATGGGCGCCGCGATCCATCACCGCCTGGGTGAACACCACCAGAGCGGAGGCCTGGCCGGGATGCAGATCGAAGATCTGCATGGCTTTGAGCGCCTCGCGGGCATGGCCCAGCAGGCGGCAGGCGGCGGGATTGGCGTCGAGGATGCGGGCGGTTTCCGTATCGACCGCCAGCTCCGCCTCGATCCCCGCGTCGAAGGCGGGGCCGAACGGGCCGAAGCGCGGCAGCTGGGGCAGATCGAGGGCGTCCATTTACGATTTTTCGCGAGTTGAATTACGAAAAATCATAAATCGCGAAAACTCGTAAATCCAGCGCTTTCGCCAGTCCATTGATAAAGCGCGCAAAAATCCGGTGCCCTGTGGTGGCATGCGCCTTGCTTAACGTCAGGAGGAGAGCTTTCCCCTCCGGTCGTGCAGCATGAGGCGGTCCATGACGAGCAAAGACACCTTCCGGCGCTTTTCCCGTTTGTTTTCCGGCTGCGCGTGCGGCCGGCACCGCTCGGCGGCGGAGCACGAAGCCGCAGCCCGTGCCTCGGAGGAGGCGCGCTACGGCAGCCTGGTGGAAAAGACGGTGCTGCATGCCCTGTTTCCGCAGGACGCCCCTCGCCGCGCCTTCCTGAAAGCCATCGGCGGCACCACGGTCGCCGCGGCCCTTGCCCAATTCCTGCCCATGGGCCTGGTCACGGAAGCCTTCGCGCAAGGCACCGGGCCGATCGAGAAGAAGGACCTCAAGGTCGGCTTCATCCCCATCACCTGCGCGACGCCCATCATCATGGCGCACCCGCTCGGCTTCTACACCAAGCAGGGCCTGAACGTGGACGTGGTGAAGACCGCCGGCTGGGCGGTGGTGCGCGACAAGACCATCAACAAGGAATACGACGCCTCCCACATGCTCTCGCCCATGCCCATCGCCATCTCGATGGGCCTCGGCTCCAATCCCATTCCCTTCTCCGTGCCGGCCATCGAGAACATCAACGGCCAGGCGATCACGCTGGCCATGAAGCACAAGGACAAGCGCGACCCGAAGGATTGGAAGGGCTTCAAGCTCGCCATCCCGTTCGACTATTCCATGCACAATTACCTGCTGCGCTATTATCTGGCGGAGCACGGCATCGACCCCGACGCGGACGTGCAGCTGCGCTCCGTGCCGCCGCCGGAGATGGTCGCCAACCTGCGCGCCGACAATATCGACGGCTTCCTGGCGCCGGATAATGTCTGCCAGCGCGCGGTCTATGACGGGGTGGGCTTCATCCATATCCTCTCGAAGGAAATCTGGGACGGTCATCCCTGCTGCTCGTTCACCGCCAGCAAGGACTTCGTCACCACCAATCCCAACACCTATGCCGCCCTGCTGCGCGCCATCATCGACGCCAGCGCCTATGCCCAGAAGCCGGAGAACCGCAAGGAGATCGCCGAGGCCATCGCCCCCGCGAACTATCTCAACGCGCCGCCGGTGGTGCTGGAACAGGTGCTCACCGGCACCTATGCGGACGGCCTCGGCAACATCAAGAAGGACCCGAACCGGGTGTCCTTCGAGCCCTTCCCGTACGATTCCTTCGCCATCTGGATTCTCACCCAGATGAAGCGCTGGGGCCAGGTGAAGGGCGACGTGGATTATGCCGGCATCGCCAAGCAGGTGTTCCTGGCCACCGAATGCGCCGCCGTGATGAAGGACATGGGCCTCACCCCGCCGGCGCCCACCAAGACCATCGTCGTCATGGGCAAGCCGTTCGATCCCGCCAAGCCCGACGCCTATGTGGCGAGCTTCGCCATCAAGCGGACCTGAGCCCCATGACCTCGTCGCTGACCTTGCGCGCGGCCCTGGTTTCGGTGCTGCTGCTGGCGGTGTTCCTGCTGATCTGGCAGGGCGCCACCGCCGGCTTCGGCGCCGGCGGGCCGGGCGCGGCCTCCGGGATGGATCCGGAATATGCCAAGCTCATGGGCCTCACCGCCACCACCGGGAAATCGGCCATGCCGAGCCCGGTGGAGGTGGGCAGCCAGCTCGTCAAGCTGCTGTCCGACCCGTTCTACGACAAGGGGCCGAACGACAAGGGCCTTGGCATCCAGCTCGCCTTTTCGCTCGGCCGGGTGCTGATCGGCTACGGCATCGCGGTGCTGGTGGCGATCCCGCTCGGCTTCGTCATCGGCATGTCGGCGCTGATGAGCAAGGCGCTCGACCCCTTCATCCAGGTGCTGAAACCCATCTCGCCGCTCGCCTGGATGCCGCTCGCGCTCTACACCATCAAGGATAGCTCCATCTCGGCGGTGTTCGTCATCTTCATCTGCTCCGTGTGGCCGATGCTGCTGAACACCGCCTTCGGCGTCGCCAGCGTGCGCAAGGAATGGCTGAACGTGGCGCGCACCCTGGAAGTGGGGCCGTTCAAGCGCGCCTTCACCGTGATCCTGCCCGCCGCCGCGCCGACCATCCTCACTGGCATGCGGATTTCCATCGGCATCGCCTGGCTCGTGATCGTCGCGGCCGAGATGCTCGTGGGCGGCACCGGCATCGGCTATTTCGTCTGGAACGAGTGGAACAACCTGTCCATCACCAATGTGATCATCGCCATCCTGGTGATCGGATTGATGGGCATGCTGCTGGACCAGATGCTCGCCTTCGTCGCCCGCCTCGTCACCTTTCCGGAGTGAGGCGCATGAGCGAGCCCCGCTATGTTTCCATCGAAGGCATCTCGCGCCGCTTCCAGGCGGCCGGCGGCCGCACCACGACCGTGTTCGAGGACCTGTGGTTCTCCATGAACAAGGGCGAGTTCGCCTGCATCATCGGCCATTCCGGCTGCGGCAAGACCACGGTGCTGAACATCCTCTCCGGCCTCGACAAGCCGGACGACGGCGCGGTGGTGGTGGACGGCGCCGCCATCGAGGGACCGGCGCTGGACCGCGCCGTGATCTTCCAGAGCCACGCTTTGCTGCCCTGGCTGACCGTGCTCGGCAATGTGGCCTATGCGGTCTCCTCCCGCCACAAGGGCTGGAGCCGGGCGCAGGTGCGCGCGCACGCCATGCGCTTCATCGAGGTGGTCGGGCTCAAGGGGGCGGAGAACAAGCGGCCGTCCGAACTCTCCGGCGGCATGAAGCAGCGCGTCGGGATTGCCCGCGCGCTCTCCATCGAGCCCAAGATGCTGCTGATGGACGAGCCCTTCTCCGCGCTCGACGCGCTCACCCGCGGCACGTTGCAGGACGAGGTGCGCCGCATCTGCCTGGAGACCGGGCAGACCGTGTTCATGATCACCCATGACGTGGACGAGGCGATCTATCTCGCCGACCGCATCGTGCTGATGACCAACGGCCCCAACGCCACCATCGCCGAGATCGTGCAGAACCCCCTGCCGCGCGAGCGCCGCCGCCTCGACATCCACAAGCAGGGCGATTTCTACGCGGTGCGGAACCATCTCATCGACTTCCTGGTGGAGCGCTCGAAGACCTTCAAGGACCAGCGCCCCGCCGGATACGACCACCGCCATCCCCCGGTGGTGCGCCCCACCGCGTCGCCCCAGCCCTCGCCCGACGGCGACAAGCGGGCCGCGTGAAACGACCGAGACTCAAGGAGCAGAAAACATGAAGCGCGAGCAACTCACCGAGAAGATCCTCGACATCAAGCGCGAGAAGGGCTGGACCTGGAAGTACATCACGGACGAGATCGGCGGCATGTCGCCGATGCTGGTGGTGGGCGCGCTGCTCGGCCAGATGAAGCTGGTGAAGCCGCTGGCCAAGGCCGCCGCCGAGCTGTTCGGCCTCTCCGAGGTCGAGGAGCGCATGCTGAACGAAGTGCCCTATCGCGGCACGCCCATGCCCCCCACCGACCCGCTGATCTATCGCTTCTATGAGATGGTGATGGTGAACGGCCCGGCGTTCAAGGCGCTGATCGAGGAGGAATTCGGCGACGGCATCATGTCCGCCATCGATTTCGACATCGACATGGAGCGCCTCGCCAATCCCAAGGGCGACCGCGTGAAGCTGACCATGACCGGCAAGTTCCTGCCGTACAAATATTACGGCGCCGAGCAGGGCACGCCGGAATACGGCTTCAAGGAAGGCTGAGGACGCGAGACTCCCGCGCGGAAAAAGGCGCGGGAGTTTGCGAACGGCGCGCATCTGGCGGCTCCCGCGCGCGCGTTTCCTGTTATCGTACCTCCTCCTGCACGCGGGGGGAGGGCGCCGAAATGACTGCGGATCAAGGGACGCCGGAAGACGACGTGGGCTTGGACATCGCGAGCCGCTTCGTCGAGCTTGGCCCGTTGCGCCTGCATTATCTCGAAGCGGGCGAAGGCGCGCCGGTGCTCCTGCTGCACGGCTATGCGCAGACCAGCCATATGTGGCGGCCGCTGATCGCCGAACTCGCCAGGACCCACCGCGTGATCGCGCCCGACCTGCGCGGTTTCGGCGAATCTTCGAAGCCCGAGGCCGGGTACGACAAGACGACCCTCGCACAGGACGTGCGCGCCCTCGCCACGGCGCTCGGCATCGACCGCGCGGGCGTGGTCGGGCACGATATCGGGCTGATGGTGGCCTATGCCTATGCCGCCCAATATCCTGAGGCGGTGACGCGCATCGCCCTGATGGATGCCTTCCTTCCCGGTGTCGGGGATTGGACGCATGTGTGGCTGATGCGCGACCTGTGGCATTTCCACTTCTACGGCAAGACGCCGCTGGCCCTCGTGGAAGGCCGCGAGCGCATCTATTTCGAGCATTTCTGGAACGATTTCGCCGCCGATCCCGCCCATTCGGTCTCCGAGGCCGACCGGCAATTCTATGCGGCCGCCTATGCCCAGCCCGGCGGCATGGCGGCGGGGTTCGAGGTGTTCCGCGCGTTCGAGCGCGACGCGGCGGATTTCGCGGCCTTCGCCAAGACCAAGCTTGCCATGCCCATGCTGGTGCTCACCGGCGAGAAGGCGTCCGGCGAATTCCTCATCGCCCAGGGCCGGCTGGTGGCTGAGAACGTGGAGGGCGTGGTGGTCGAGGGCTCGGGCCATTGGCTGATGGACGAGGCGCCGGAGAAGGTCATTCCCCGTCTCGTGGCCTTCTTCGCGGACTGAGCACGGGTGCGCGCGGTATCGCGGAAGGGCATTTCATTCTATCGGCTCTCTCCCGCAAGCGGGGGAGGGATGGGAACCGGGAGATAAACGCAATGTCGACGCGTGAGCCGCAGCCTCAGCCGCAACGGTCCAACAGCTGGGCGGTGACCGGAGGCGTGAGCGTGATCCTGCTGACCGGCATGGCCGCCATTGCCAAGCTCCATGAGGACGGCGGGGACCTCGGCTTCCTGGCGCTCATCCTGGTGGTGACTGTGGCCGGCGCCTTCGCGCTCGCGCGCTTCATCTCCCGCCACGGCCACGAGATCGGAGAAGCCCGGTTCGACACCACGCCGAAGGAGCCACCGGCCGCCTGAACGCTTCCGGCGAGACCGCTCCGCGACGCCTGCCCGCCGGGGGATGGCGCCATCGCCGCGCAAACTTTGACCGCACATAAAAAGGCCGCCGGGCTTGCGCTCCGGCGGCCTTTCTTTTCGTCCCGTCCCTCGCAAAGGAGGGCGGCGATCAGAGGTTCTTGACCACTTCCTCGGTGACCTTCTTGGCGTCGCCGAACAGCATCATCGTGTTGTCGCGGAAGAACAGCTCGTTCTCGACGCCGGCATAGCCGGAGCCCATGCCGCGCTTGATGAACAGCACCGTCTTGGCCTTTTCGACATCCAGGATCGGCATGCCGTAGATGGCGGAGGTCGGGTCGGTCTTCGCGGCCGGGTTGGTCACGTCGTTGGCGCCGATGACGAAGGCCACGTCCGCCTGGGCGAACTCGCTGTTGATGTCTTCGAGTTCGAAGACCTCGTCATATGGCACCTGGGCTTCCGCCAGCAGCACGTTCATGTGCCCGGGCATGCGGCCCGCCACCGGATGGATGGCGTACTTCACCTCGACGCCCTCTTCCTTCAGCTTGTCGGCCATCTCGCGCAGCGCGTGCTGGGCCTGGGCCACTGCCATGCCGTAGCCCGGCACGATGATGACCTTCTGGGCATTCTTCATGATGTAGGCGGCATCGTCCGCCGACCCCTGCTTCACCGGGCGGGTTTCCGCCGCCCCGCCGGCACCCGCCGCCACTTCGCCACCGAAGCCGCCGAGGATGACCGAGATGAAGGAGCGGTTCATGCCCTTGCACATGATGTAGGACAGGATGGCGCCCGAGGAGCCCACCAGCGCGCCCGTGATGATGAGCGCGGTGTTGCCCAGCGTGAAGCCGATGCCCGCCGCCGCCCAGCCCGAATAGGAGTTGAGCATGGATACCACCACCGGCATGTCGGCGCCGCCGATCGGCACGATCAGCAGGCCGCCCAGCACCAGCGACAGGATGGTGATGATCCAGAACAGCGGGATCGAGCCGGTCATCACGAAGGCGATGATCAGCACCACCAGCAGCAGCGCGAGGCCGCCATTGATGAAGTGCCGGCCCGGCAGCATGATCGGCTTGCCCGACATGTTGCCGTTGAGCTTGGCGAAGGCGATGATCGAGCCGGTGAAGGTGATCGCGCCGATGGCGACGCCCAGCGTCATCTCGATCAGGCTGGCGCCGTGGATGTTGCCGGGCTCGCCGATGCCAAACGCGGCCGGGGCATAAAGGGCGGCAGCCGCCACCAGCACCGCCGCGAGGCCCACCAGCGAGTGGAAGGCGGCGACCAGCTGCGGCATGGCGGTCATGGCGATACGGCGGGCGACAACCGCGCCGATGCCGCCGCCGATGCCGATGCCGGCAATCACCAGCACCCAGCCGAGAATGTCGGCGGGGGGCGAGAGGGCCAGCGTGGTGAGCACGGCGATGGCCATGCCGACCATGCCGAACATGTTGCCCTGGCGGGACGTGGTCGGGTGCGAGAGCCCCCGCAGCGCCAGGACGAAGAGGATGCCCGCAACCAGATAGAGAAGCGCGGCCAGATTGGCGTTCATGGGTCCGCCCTCACTTCTTCTTTTGGTACATGGCGAGCATGCGGCTGGTCACCAGGAACCCGCCGAAAATGTTCACCGACGCAAAGATGAGAGCGATGAAGCCGAAGCCGCGCGCCCACAGAGAATGGCCGGCATCGCCGACCGTGGAAACGCCGACCGCAAGCAACGCGCCCACCACGATCACCGAGGAGATGGCGTTGGTGACCGACATGAGCGGGGTGTGGAGCGCAGGCGTCACCGACCACACGACGTAATAGCCGACGAACACGGCCAGCACGAAGATGGAGAGGCGGAACACGAACGGATCGATGGCCCCGCCCGTGGCGGCATGAGCCACCGCGCCGAGGGCGGTGGCCGCCTGGTCGGCATAGATCTGGGCGGCTTCGGCGGCCTGGCGGGCCACCTCGGCGGCGGCGCGCGCCTGGGCGGCGGCGTCAGCGGCGGTCTGGGCAGTGATGGGGTTCATTGGGCGGCTCCCTCAACCTTGGGGGCGAAGTTCGGGTGAACCACGGCGCCGTCGCGGGTGAGGAGCGTCGCCTTCACGAGCTCGTCGTCCCACTTCACGGCGAGGGCCTTGGCCGACTTGTCCACCAGGGTCTCGACGAAGGCGTAGAGGTTCTTCGCGTACAGCAGCGAGGCGGAGGCGGCGATGCGGCCGGCGACATTGAGATAGCCGACGATCTTCACGCCGTTGGCGTCCACCACCTGGCCGGGCTCGGCGCCTTCCACATTGCCGCCGCGCTCGACCGCGAGGTCGATCAGCACGGAGCCCGGCTTCATGGAAGCCACCATGGCCGCCGTCACCAGCCGCGGCGCGGCGCGGCCGGGGATCAGGGCGGTGGTGATGACGATGTCCTGCTTCTTGATGTGCTCGGCGACGAGTGCCGCCTGCTTGGCCTGATACTCGGCCGACATGGGCTTGGCGTAGCCGGCGGCGGTCTCGGCCTGCTTGAACTCGTCGTCTTCCACGGCGACGAACTTGGCGCCGAGGGATTCGACCTGTTCCTTGGAGGCGGGGCGCACGTCGGTCGCGGTCACCACGGCGCCGAGGCGGCGGGCGGTGGCGATGGCCTGGAGGCCGGCGACGCCGGCGCCCATGACGAACACGCGGGCGGCGGGAACCGTGCCGGCGGCGGTCATCATCATGGGCAGCGCGCGGCCGAACTGCTCGGCGGCGTCGATGACGGCGCGATAGCCGGCGAGATTGGCCTGGGAGGACAGCACGTCCATCACCTGCGCGCGGGTGATGCGGGGCATCAGCTCCATGGCGAAGGCGGCGACGCCGGCGTCGGCCATGGCCTTCAGCGCGGCCTCGTTGCCGTAGGGGTCCATGATGGCGAACACCAGGGCGCCGCGCTTATAGGACGAAAGTTCAGCTTCCGTCGGACGGCGAACCTTGAGTACCACATCGGCACCGCTCACCGCGTCGAATGCGGTCTGAGCGACGGTGGCACCGGCGGCTTCATAATCCGCGTCGAGGATGCCGGAATTCAGGCCTGCGCCGCTTTCGACCACGACGTTGGCGCCAAGCGCGGTCAGGCGCTTCACCGTATCGGGGCTCGCAGCGACCCGCGGCTCGCCGAGATCAATCTCGACGGGGACAGCGATTTTCATTGAAACGTCTCCGAAGTCCGAGTGCGAGACTCAGAGCAGGAAAATCCACATGAGGACGAGGATGACGGCGACCGTGATCGCGCCGTATTTCGTGAGCTGCGTAAAGAGCGCAAACGTCCGGGCATGCTCGGCGTAATCGTTGCCCTCGGCTGTCATATATTCAATTGTGCCGTGCTCGGCCATTGGCGTTTCCCCTCAGCTGACGGTGGCCTTGGCCCTTTAGCGGAGAAGGGCTGCTGTGGCAACTCGCGCTGGTGGACAATATACCAGATACGCCAAGGTTCAAGGCCAAAAACGCGCCGCGTTCCGCCGCGAATGTTCTTGTTTTGTTCGTGCGCTGATGTAGCATGAAAGCATGGATTCTCAGCGCGATTCTGCCCTTCCGGTAGCTTCAGCCGGCGCCCCCGCCGCCGGGGCCGCGGCGCGGCCGGTGCGGGCGCAGGCGAAGCGTTCCGTCGCATCCGCGACAAAAAAAAGCAACAAAAGCGACCAGATTGTTGGCCGCTTGGCGGTGGATCGGGGCCAGCGCGCGGTCGCGCGGGCCGAGGCGCTCGCCCAGGCGCGTGCCGAAGCGGAAGTCGCGGCGCTGCCGCAGGCGCCGGCCGCAGGGGCGACGACGGCCCCCGACCATATGCTGACGGCGGTGGACGTGGACCCGCTGGCCCAGGTGGGCGAAGCCCGCCGCCGGGGGCGCGGCGCGGTCTCCAACGCCGCCGGCCGCTTCGAGCCGGCCGCCCGCATCCTGTTCGACGACGGCTGGGCGAGCCTGGAGGACCTGCCCGCCTTCCGCACCGAAGTGGTGGAGGAGCGCGCGCGCACCGTCATCACCCGCAACACCTCGCCGGATATCGCCTTCGACCGGTCGATCAACGCCTATCGCGGCTGCGAGCACGGCTGCATCTATTGCTTCGCCCGGCCCACCCATGCCTATCACGGGCTTTCGGCGGGGCTGGATTTCGAGAGCAAGCTGTTCGTCAAGCCGGACGCGCCGGAGCTGCTGGCGCGCGAGCTGATGCACCGCACCTATACGCCGCGCACCATCGCCATGGGCACCAATACCGACCCCTACCAGCCCATCGAGCGGCAATATGAGGTCACGCGCCGGCTGCTGGAGGTGCTGCGGGATTTCGGCCATCCCGTGGGCATCGTCACCAAGTCCGGCCTCGTGGCGCGGGACATCGACATTCTCGCCCCCATGGCCGCGCGCGGGCTGGTGAAGGTGGCGATCTCCATCACCACCCTCGATCCCAAGCTCGCCCGCCTGATGGAGCCGCGCGCGGCGAGCCCGGCGCGGCGGCTGGAGACCATCCGGCGGCTGAGCGAGGCGGGCATTCCCACCGCTGTGCTCACCGCGCCCCTGATCCCCGCGCTCAACGACATGGAGATCGAGCGCATTCTCGACAGCGCCAAGGCGGCCGGCGCCAGCGAGGCCGGCTATGTGACGCTGCGCCTGCCGCTGGAGATCGCCGACATGTTCCGCGAATGGCTGGCCGCCCATTTCCCCGAGAAGGCGCGCCACATCATGTCGCTGGTGCGCGAGATGCACGGCGGCAAGGATTATGATTCCGGCTTCGGCAAGCGTGGCCGGGGGGAAGGGCCCTATGCCTGGACCATCGGCCGGCGGTTCGAGATCGCCGCCCGCCGGCTCGGCCTCGTGGGGCGCGGGCTCAAGCTGACCACCGAGCATTTCAAGCGCGCCACCCAGGTGGGCGAGCAATTGTCCCTGTTCGAGTGAGATCGATCATGACATCCGCGACCGCCGCTCCGTCCGCCTTCGTTCCCGGGTCCGCCCCGCCGCTTCGCCTGCATCTGGTGACGCTGGGCGTCGCCGATCTTCCCCGCTCCATCGCCTTCTACGAAACCCTCGGCCTAGCGCGGCGGGACCGGACGACGGAGGGCGTCGCCTTCTTCGATGCCGGCGGCGTGGTGCTCTCATTGTTTCCGCGCCCCGCGCTCGCCGCCGACGCCATGCGCGCGGACACCGGCACGGGCGGATTTTCCGGCATCGCGCTTGCCTTCAATGTCCCCGCGGCGGACGCGGTGGATGCCGCCCTCGCCGCCGCGCAGGCGGCCGGCGGGACGGTGGTGAAGGCGGGGCAGCGCGTGTTCTGGGGCGGCTATGGCGGCTATTTCACCGATCCCGACGGGCATCTGTGGGAAGTGGCGCACAATCCCTTCTTCCCCTTCGACGCCGCCGGCCGCCTGGTGCTGCCGGACTGAGTGCGACAGAAATTCCCCTGCGCGCAGACCCTGCGCGCCCGGGGAGGGGCCGGCCGCCTCCGCCGGACAGGTCTCGTCCGCCTGGACCTCACCCCTCCCCGCCCTTTCATCTGCCCGCGGTGCGCCCCCCGTGCGCCCGCTGCGCGATCCCGAGGCGGAGGCGCGCCGGCGGCGCCGCCTGGATGGGCCCGACCCCGTGCACGCGGGTGGCTCGCCCAGGGGCATCAAGCCCGGACGGTCGATCGGCCCCAAGGCGGCGATGACGCATGCCGCCGGTCCGCGCTAGACTGGCGCCTCGCCCCTCAGACAAGGCGCAATATGGCTTCGCCCTTTTCCATCGCCCCGTTTGTTCCCGCCCATCTGCCCGCGCTGGCGGACCTGTGGGTCGCCACCTGGGCGCGGACCATGCCGGACATCGATTTCGAGGCCCGCCGCCCCTGGTTCCTGGACCATGTGGCGGCGCTGCAAGGGGCGGGCGCCGAACTCCATGTGGCCTTGGCCGAGGCGGGCGCGCCCGCCGGCTTCGTCGCCATCGATCCGGCCACAGGCTATCTCGATCAACTGGCGGTGGCGCCCGCCTTCTGGGGAAAGGGGGCGGCGGAGGCGCTGATGGAGGCCGCCCGCCGGCGCGCGCCCGCCGGCATCGCGCTCGATGTCAACCAGGACAATCCGCGCGCAGTCGCCTTCTATCAAAAGCTCGGGTTCACCATCGCCTCGGCGGGACAAAACCCCATGTCCGGCCGCGCCATCTGGCGCATGGAATGGCGCCCGCCCGCCTCGGGATGATCCGCCTTCGGCGGCACGGCCGGGCGCGGAAAGCGCACGCGGCCGTGCACAACGGGAAAGTGATGGCGCGGCGCCGCTGCGATCCGGCGTCCATCGGGCTTATGCTTCGCAAGCGCATCGCATGTGGAACGGAGCCCCCATGGAAACAGACGTCATCGACAATCCGGCCCAGCACCGCTTCGAGCTGAAGGTGGGCGAGGAACTGGCGCTGGCTTATTATAAGCTGGACGGCGACCGGGTGATCCTCACCCACACCGAGGTGCCGCAGGCCCTCTCCGGCCAGGGGATCGGCTCGCGTCTCGCGGCCGGCGTGTTCGCCCATATCCGCGAAGACGGGCACAAGGCCGTCACCCAGTGTTCCTTCATGGCCGCATGGGCGGCCCGCCATCCGCAGGTGTCCGACCTCGTGGTCGGCTGAAGCGGCGCCCAACCCTGGCGCGCGGCCTCAGGCCGCGGCGCTGAACTGAAGGGCGGCGAGGCGGGCATAGAGGCCGCCCTTGGCCACCAATTCGCCATGGGTGCCTTCGTCGACGATCCGCCCGTCCTCCATCACCAGGATGCGGTCGGCAGAGAGCACGGTCGCGAGGCGATGGGCGATGACGAGCGTGGTGCGCCCGTCCATGGAACGCTCCAGCGCCATCTGAACCAGGGTCTCGCTCTCGGCATCCAGCGCGCTGGTGGCTTCGTCCAGCAGCAGGATGGGCGCGGCGCGCAGGATCGCGCGGGCGATCACGATGCGCTGGCGCTGGCCGCCCGAGAGGGTGACGCCACGTTCGCCCACCAGCGTGTCCCAGCCGCCGGGCATGCGGGTGACGAATTCGTCCACCAAGGCGGCACGGCCGGCGGCTTCCACCTCGGCGTCGCTCGCCTCAGGGCGGGCGAGGCGGATGTTCTCGCGCACCGTATCGGCGAAGATCGCCACGTCCTGCGGCACCAAGGCGAGGTTGAGCCGCACCGCCACCGGATCGCAGCGCGTCACGTCGATCTCGTCCAGCAGGATGGCGCCGGTCTGCGGGTCGTAGAAGCGCTCCAGCAATTGGAACACGGTGCTCTTGCCGGCGCCGGAGGGGCCGACCAGCGCCACCCGCTCGCCGGGGCGGATGGTGAAGGAAACGTCGCGCAGCGCGGGCGCATGGGGGCGGGTGGGATAGGTGAAGCCCACATGGTCAAAGCGGATGGCGCCGGACACGCGGCCGAGCGCCACCGGCGCGGCGGGGGCCTTCACCTTCGGCTCCTCCTTGAGCAGTTCGCCGATGCGCTCGGCGGCGCCGGAGGCGGCGGACACCTCGCCCCACACTTGCGACAATTCCCCGAGCCCGCTCGCCGCCAGCACCGCGAACAGCAGGAACTGGCTGAGCTGGCCCGACGACATGGACCCGTTGAGCACCGATTGGGCGCCCACCCAGAGCACGCCAACGACGCTCGAAAACACCAGGAAGATGATGACGCCGGTGAGCCAGGAGCGTGCCGCGGTGGCGCCGCGCGCGGCCTCGAAGGACTTTTCCACCGCGCGATCGAAATGGGCGCGGGCGGAGCCCTCGGCGGTGGAGGCCTGGACAGCGCGCATGGCGCCGATCACTTCCGAGGCATAGGCGGAGGCGTCCGCCAGCGTGTCCTGTGCCGCCCGCGAGCGCGCCCGCACCTTGCGGCCGGAGGCGACCAGGGGGAGCACGATCAGGGGAATGACGATCAGCACCAGGCCGGACAGGCGCGGGCTCGTGACCACCATCATGATGACGGCGCCGATGCACATGACGAGGTTGCGCAGCGCCACCGAGGCGGAGGAACCGACCGCGGACTTGATCTGCGTGGTGTCGCCCACCAGCCGCGAGGTCAGCTCGCCGGCGCGCGCGGTGTCGAAGAAGGTGCCGTCCAGCGTGGTAAGGCGGGCGAACACGGCGGCCCGCAGGTCCGCCACCACCCGTTCGCCCAGCGTGGTCACAAGGTAATAGCGCGAGGCCGAGGCGAGGGCGAGCACGGCGACCACGACGATCAGCACCGCGAAATAGCGGTCGATCAGGCCGGCATGGTCGGTGGCAAAGCCGTAGTCGATCATCCGCCGCACCGCCACCGGCATGGCCAGGGTGGCGAGCGCGGCCACGGTCAGTGCGACCAGCGCACCGCAGACCCGCGACCGATAGCGCAGAATATAAGGCCCGAGCGCCAGCAGCGGACCGATGCTGCGGCGGCTTCTGGCCGATTTGGAGGGATCGACGGCGGGTTCCAGTGCGGTGTCGGCTTGTGTCAACGGATGCTCTCGGTTATAGACCCGCCTCATTCCCTCAGGAAACGAATTCATACCGCTGCGGGCTTGAATGCTCGGCGCGGCGAGAAGGACGCAACCCATGAAGAGCGACGTTCACCCCGATTACCATTTCATCAAGGTGGTGATGACTGACGGCACCGAGTACACGACGCGATCGACCTTCGGCAAGGAGGGCGACAGCCTTCAGCTCGATATCGACCCGCGCACGCACCCGGCGTGGACCGGCGGCACCCAGCAGCTGCTCGACCGCGGCGGCCGTGTTTCCCGCTTCAAGAACAAGTTCGGCGGCCTGCTCAAGGGCTGATCGCGCAGGGTGCGGCGCCGCGTCCTGCGGGGCTCGGTCGCACCGTTTCGCGTTCTTTCGAACCGCGCGCGCGGCCCTTTTGCCGCGCCTTCGTGCCGGCTCACCCGAGCCGGCTTTGCCATGTCTGCGCCTCCGGAGGCTGGCACTCGGGAGTCCGGCACTCCGAACGCCCGCACTCGGGAGCGCGGCGCGCCGCGCTCAGAACTTGAACACGGAATGGGCGGCATCGCGCGAAGCGATCTTGGCCGCCTTCGCCCGCTCCAGCCGGTCGATCTCGTCCCTCAGCATCGCGATGCGGGCATCGATCTCATCCACCGAGAGCCGGTCGAGATCCGCCGGTGCGAGCACCGCCGTGGGTTTGGGGGCGATGGGGTGGTCGTCGTCCATGGCGCACACTCCTGGCCGCTGCACTGCCGGCCGCTGCACTGCCGGCCGCTGCATTGCCGGCCGCTGAAATGCCGGCACCGGAACGGAAAAACACCGCCAAGAGCGGCAGGACCGCTCCGGGTCGTCGGGGCGGATAAAAGCCGCTCGCGCCCGGCGCGTCCATCTTTCCGTTTTTTCCCCGCCCGGCATGGGATAGTAGGGCGAACCCCGGCGCGCGCGCCGGGCGCCCTTTTCCCGTCGCCTGCCCCGTCCCGCACCGTCACGGTCGGGCGCCTCCCGCCCTTCCCGGAACCGCGCCATGACACATGCTTTTCAGCTTCCCGCCACCATGACCGCCATCACCATCACCGCCCCCGGCGGCCCCGAGGTGCTCGTTCCCGGCGAACGGCCGATGCCGGTGCCCGGCCCGCGCGAGATCCTGGTGAAGGTCGAGGCCGCCGGCGTGAACCGGCCCGACGTGGTGCAGCGGCGCGGGCTCTACCCCGCCCCTCCCGGCGCGTCCGACATTCCCGGCCTGGAGATCGCCGGCACCGTCGTGGCCCTGGGCGCCGAGGTGACGCGGTTCAAGCTCGGCGACGCGGTGTGCGCGCTCGTCACCGGCGGCGGCTATGCCCAATATTGCCTGAGCCACGAGGCGACCGCTTTGCCGGTGCCCGAGGGCCTGTCGATGGTGGAAGCGGCGGCGATCCCGGAAACCTTCTTCACCGTGTGGAGCAATGTGTTCGACCGCGCCGGCCTCAAGCGCGGCGAGACGCTGCTGGTGCACGGCGGCACGGGCGGCATCGGCACGACGGCGATCCAGCTCGGCAAGGCGTTCGGCGCCACCGTCATCACCACCGCCGGCTCGGCGGAGAAGTGCACGGCCTGTCTCAAGCTCGGCGCCGACCACGCCATCGACTACAAGACCCAGGACTTCGTCGCCGAGGTGAAGAGCGTGACCGGCGGCAAGGGCGCGAATGTCATCCTCGACGTGGTGGGCGGCGCCTATATCCAGCGCAATTACGAGGCGGCGGCGGTGGAAGGACGGATCGTGCAGATCGCCTTCCAGGACGGCTCGAAGGTGAATATCGACTTCATGCGCCTGATGCTGAAGCGCCTCACGCACACCGGCTCCACCTTGCGGGCGCGTCCCGTGGCGGACAAGGAGGCCATCGCCAACGCCTTGACCCAGCATGTCATTCCGCTGATCGCCGCCGGCACGGTGCGGCCGCTGATCGATTGTACCTTCCCCCTGGAGAAGGCGAACGAGGCGCATGTGCGCATGGACACCAGCGCGCATATCGGCAAAATCATGCTTATCGTCGCGTGAACGGCCAGCGCCCACGCATGATGCGCCGCAACAGGCATAGCGTCGGCTATGCCTTGCTCGCGCCGCATCGGAGCGCTAGTCATGCGCGTTCGGCCCGGCGGATAGCCGGGTGCGGAGGTTTGCCGTTGCGTTCTACCATTGTCTTTTGCATCGCACTGTTGGCGGTTCTCGGGCTCGGTGCGCCGGCGGCGCGCGCCGTCGAAACCATCGCCGTCCGTCTCGATGCCAAGGTCACGGACCTGCTGCCCGCCGTCGAACGCCAGCACACCGACAACGACCGCATCCAATTGTCCACCGCGCCGGGCGCCGACGGCATCGTGCGCCGCATCGAGGTGCGCACCTCCGACGGGCGGCCCCAGGGCAATTGGGTCACCTTCGCGCTCGCCAACAATACCGACGAACAGGTGGACCGGCTGATCGTCGCGCCGTTCTATCGCATGGTCGGCTCCGGCCTGTTCTGGCCCGACCTCGGCAACCGGCGCATCCTGTCGCTCACGCCAAGCCAGGGCTTCAAGCCGGAGCGCGAGGCGGCGCCCGACGCGGACGTGTTCACCGTCACGCTCGATCCCGGCTCCACCGTCACTTTCGTCGCCGAACTGACCGGGCCGAACCTGCCCCAGCTCTATCTGTGGGAGCCCAACGCCTATAAGGACAAGGTCAACAGCTTCACCTTGTACCATGGCATCGTGATCGGCATCGCCGGCCTGCTGGCCCTGTTCCTGACCATCCTGTTCGTGGTGAAGGGCTCGGTCATGTTCCCCGCCGCCGCCGCGCTGGCGTGGGCGGTGCTGGGCTATATCGGGCTCGATTTCTCCTTCTGGTCCAAGGTGTTCGGCCTCTCGCCCATCGCCGAGCAATTCTGGCGCGCGGCGGGCGAGGCGATCCTGACCGCCACCTTGCTGGTGTTCCTGTTCGCCTATCTCAACCTCAACCGCTGGCACGTGCGCTACATGCATGTGGCCGCCGGCTGGCTGGTGTTCCTCGCCGCTTTGGTGGCGGTGGCGCTGGCGGACGCCCCCATGGCCGCCGGCATCGCCCGCCTCTCGCTGCTGGCCGTGGCGGTGGCCGGGCTCGGCGTCGTCATCTGGCTGTCCCAGCACGGCTATGACCGCGCCGTGCTGATCATCCCCACCTGGCTGCTGCTGGTGGTGTGGGTGGTGATGGCGGGGCTCACGGTGGCCGGCCTCGTCACCAATGATCTCGTTGCCCCCGCCCTCTCCGGCGGCCTGGTGCTGATCGTCATGCTGATCGGCTTCACGGTGATGCAGCACGCCTTCGCCGGCCTCGGCGCGGTGCAGGGCTCGACCTCGGACCTGGAGCGGCGCGCGCTCGCGCTGGCGGGCTCCGGCTATATCGTCTGGGACTGGGATGTGGACAGCGACCGCATCTACACCTCGCCCGAGGCGGAAGAGGCGCTGGGCCTCAAGCGGCGCTCGCTGGAGACCGAGGCCGCCGGCTGGCTGGAGGTGCTGCATCCCGCCGACCGCGACCGCTTCCGCGCCACCCTCGACGGCATCATCGAGCAGCGACGCGGCCGCATCGACCAGGATTTCCGCCTGCGCGCCATCGACGGTCATTACATGACCTTCAACCTGCGCGCCCGGCCCGTGGTGGGCGCGGACGGCGAGGTGGTGCGCTGCATCGGCACGCTCATCGACGTGACCGGCGAGCGCATCGCCGCCGAACGCCTGCTGCACGATGCGGTGCGCGACAATCTCACCGGCCTGCCCAATCGCGAGCTGTTCCTCGACCGGCTGGACCAGGCGCTCACCTTCGCCAAGATGGACGAGAGCCTCAAGCCGACCGTGATGGTCATCGACCTCGACCGCTTCAAGCAGGTGAACGTCTCGGTGGGCATGGGGGTGGGCGATTCCATCCTGCTCACGGTCGCCCGCCGCCTCATGCGGCTCTTGAAGCCGCAGGACACGCTGGCGCGCATTTCGGGCGACCAGTTCGGCATGATCCTCATGTCCGAGCGCGATCCCGAGCGCATCACCACCTTCGCCGACACCATGCGCCGCTCGCTGCGCGCGCCCATCACCTTCGCCGAGAAGGAGGTGTTCATCACCGCCTCCATCGGCCTCGTCCTGCCCGGCCAGGAGCAGAGCAAGCGCAGCGAGGTGCTGAAGGACGCGGAACTCGCCATGTATTACGCCAAGCGCATCGGCGGCGACCGCATCGAGGTGTTCCGCCCCGCCATGCGCCAGCAGAAGATCGACCACGTCTCGCTGGAAAACGAACTGCGGCAGGCGCTGGAGCGCAATGAGATCTTCATGCGCTACCAGCCCATCGTGCGCATGCACGACCGGGCCATCGGCGGGTTCGAGGCCTTCATGCGCTGGCGCCACCCCACCCTCGGGGAAATGGCCGCCTCCGATTTCCTGCCGGTGGCGGAGGAAAGCGGGCTGATCCTCGACCTCGGCCTGTTCGCGCTCGAACATGCGGCGCGCCAGCTCGGCCAGTGGCAGCGCCTGGTGCGGGTGGACCCGCCTTTGTTCATGCATGTGAACGTCTCGTCCCGCCAATTGCTGCGGCACGATCTCATTCAGGACCTGAAGGCGGTTCTCGCGCGCAATGCGGTGGCGCCGGGCTCGCTGAAGCTGGAAGTCACCGAGAGCCTGGTGATGGAAAACCCGGAATATGCCGCGGTGATGCTGGCCCGCATCCGGGAGCTGGGCGCCGGCCTGTGCCTGGACGATTTCGGCACCGGCCAGTCGGCGCTCGCCTATCTCCAGCGCTTCCCGTTCGACACCATCAAGATCGACCAGCGCTTCGTGCGCGACAGCGCCAAGGGCGCGGCGCGCGCGGCGCGGCCGATCATCGTCGGCACCATCGTTTCGCTCGCCCATCAATTGGGCATGGAGGTGGTGGCCGAGAGCCTGGAACGCGAAGGCGAGGCCGCCGAGATGGCCCGCTTCGGCTGCGAATATGCGCAGGGCGTCCTGTTCGGCGAGCCTTTGACCACCGAGGAGTGCCGGGCCCTGTTCGAGCCCTCCACCCCCAAGGACCGCCGCCGCGCTGCGGCGGGCTGAGGGGGGGCGTACAGGGGGGCATATTCGAGGGTTGGCCCCCGCCGTCGCAGCGTCCGGTGATCACCCGTGCCGCGCGATCCCGTGCCGCGCGATCCGACCCCTCGCCCCCTCAGGCGTGCCCGGCCTCGCTGGAGAGCATGCCGGGGTCGATGCCGAGCTTGCGCAGGGCGAGATCGTATTTGGCCTCGATGCTCTCGCCGAAGATCAGGTCCGGGTCGGCCGGACAATGCAGCCAGCCATTGGCCTGGATCTCGGTTTCCAGCTGCCCCGGCGCCCATCCGGCATAGCCGAGCGCCAGCACCGCGCTGTGCGGCCCGGTGCCGCCGGCGATGGCTTTCAGGATATCCAGCGTCGCGGTCAGGCAGATGCCGCCATCGATGGGCAAGGTGGAATTCTCGATGAAATAATCGGAGGAATGCAGCACGAAGCCGCGCCCGGTCTCCACCGGGCCGCCGCGCAGCACCTTGACCGCCCCTGCGCGCTGCGGCAGCAGGATGCGTGCGTCCTCGGGCACCACATCCAATTGCACCAGCAAATCGGCGAAGTTGATATGGGATGCCGCCTGGTTGACGATGATGCCCATCGCCCCTTCGTTGGAATGGGCGCAGACATAGATGAGGGCGCGGGAGAAGCGCTCGTCCTGCATGGACGGCATGGCAATAAGCATCTGCCCGTCGAGGAAATCCGGCGGGGTGCCGAGGGAAAAGGCCTTGCGATCGACCATCATTCCCACAGCCTAACCCGACCTTCCGGATTTGAAAACGGTGAACCGCAGGTGGATGCCACCACATTGGCAGGATCGACGGTCACGTCCCTGTGCCGTCACATGAAAGTGCGCGGTGCGCGTTTGCGCTCGCGGGCGCGAGGTTGTAGGCGCACTCCATGAGCTTTCCCCGCCCCCGATCGCCGGCGCTGGCCCCGGCCCTCCTGCTCGCCCTGCTGGCGCCGGCGGCGCCGTCGGCGGCGGCCGAAACCCCCTGGAGCCATGCGCAGAACGCCGATGTGCGCCTGATCTCCGGCGCGGTGGCGGACGGGGTGGTGGAGGCCGGGATCGAGATCCGCCTCGCTCCCGGCTGGAAGACCTATTGGCGCTATCCCGGCGACAGCGGCGTTCCGCCCCGCTTCGACTGGAGCGGCTCGCGCAATGTGGCGGGAGTGGAGGTGGCGTTCCCCGCGCCCCGGCGCTTCTCCGATGGCGCGAGCGGCTTTTCCATCGGCTACAAGGGCGGCAGCGTGCTGCTGCCGCTGCGGGTCCGGCTCGCCGAGCCGGGACGCTCGGCGCGCATCGACCTGTCGCTGGATTTCGCGGTGTGCGAAGCCCTGTGCGTGCCGGTCCATGCCCAGGCGAGCCTCGATATTCCCGCCGGCGGGGAGCCTGCGAGCGCGGCGCTCGCGGCGGCGCGGGCGCGGGTGCCGGCGGCCGTCGTCCTCGGCCCGGGTCCCGCTCCGGCGCTGCTCTCCGCCGAGGTGATCGAGCAGGAAGCCTCGCCCCCCGGCCCCGCCCCGGGGGAGGCCCGCGCCCCGGCGCCGCTGCTGGTGGTGACGGCGAGCGTCGCCTCGGAGAAGGCGGACCTGTTCGTGGAAGGGCCCGACGACAGCTGGGCGCTGCCCCTGCCGAGCCGCGTGCTCGGTCCGAACGGGGAAGCCCGCTTCACCCTGGAGCTCGACGGCCTGCCCTCGGGCGAAACCTGGGAGGGCAAGGCGGTGCGGCTGACGCTCGTGGATTCCGACAAAGCGGTGGAGGCGAGCGTCCCGCTCAAGAGGAAATGACGGGCTAGGGGCCATCGCGGCTTTCCTCGCGCGCAAATCTCCCTATTCTGCGCCGCATTCGGCCCCAGAGCGCCGATAAGTCTGCGGAGAAACCACCCATGGCAATCCAAGTCGGCGATACCCTGCCCGCGGCGACCTTCCGCGTTTCCACGGAAGACGGCCCGGTTCCCAAGACCACCGATGATGTGTTCAAGGGCAAGCGCGTCGTTCTTTTCGCGGTTCCCGGCGCTTTCACGCCCACCTGCCACAAGAATCATCTTCCGGGCTACGTGTCGCGCGCCGATGAGATCAAGGCGAAGGGCATCGATACCATCGCCGTCGTCTCCGTCAACGATCCCTTCGTCATGGGCGCGTGGGAAAAAGCGTCCGGCGCCGATGGAAAGATCCTGTTCCTGTCCGACGGCAACGGCGAATTCTCGCGGGCGCTGGACCTGACCTTCGACGGCTCCATGGCCGGCCTCGGCGTGCGCTCGAAGCGCTATTCCATGCTGGTCGAGGATGGCGTCGTGAAGTCCCTGAACGTCGAGGACGTGCCCTCCAAGGCGGACGTCTCCTCGGCGCAGGCGATGCTGGGCCAGATCTGAGCGTTGGGCCTCGGGTCCGCTCCGTTCGGATCCGCTGAAATCGGCCCTCCGGCGCGTCCGGGGGGCCTTTTTTGCGGCGCGTCCGTCAGGCGATGATGTCGGGAAACAGCTCGTCTTCCAGGTGGGAGATGCGGTCCTTCAGCTGGAGCTTGCGCTTCTTCAGCCGCTGAATTTGCAGGATATCCGAGCCGGTCACCGCGGTCAGAGCGTCGATGGCGGCATCCAGGTCCCGATGCTCCTGCCGCAGGCGCTCCAGCAGCAATCTCAGCTCCCGTTCCTCGTCACTGGTCATGCCATATCCGTTGCGGTCCGAGCTGCCTCATCTCGCATACCGCACCGCCTCCCCAGGCCGCAAGCCGCACGGCGACGCAGGCTGGAACGGGTGCAAAAATAGCCCTTGGACTCTTTGCCGCCTCCATGACAGACTGTCCTTCGTTGCAGACAGGGAGACGAAACGCATGTCCGTCCAGTCGCACCTCGAAGAGCTCAAGCGTCGTCACGCAGCCCTTCAGATGGCCATAGAGCGTGAGCTCAATCACGCCGCTTCCGACCCGTTGCGGGTCGTCGAACTCAAGCGTCGCAAGCTCCTGCTGAAGGATCAGATCGCCCGGCTGCGCGGCGAAGCGACCGTCCACTAAGCCGACATCCAGCGGACGTCCCTGCGGCCAAGGCCGTCGGATGCGTGATCCGCCGTGTTCCGTGCGTGTCTTGGTGCCTTTGCCGGCACGGATGGGTTCCATCCGTCGGCAAAACCCACTAAGCCGACGCCATGGCCCCACCGCTGATTTCGCTTCAAGACGTCCATCTGCGCTTCGGCGCCACCCCCTTGCTCGACGGCGCGGAACTCTCCGTGTCGCCGGGCGAAAGGCTGTGCCTTGTCGGGCGCAACGGGTCGGGAAAATCGACCCTGCTGAAGGTGGCCGCCGGCCTGATCGAGGCCGACGCCGCCGTTCGCTTCTTCCAGCCGGGCGCGACCGTGCGCTACCTGCCGCAGGAGCCGGATTTTTCCGGCTTCGCGACCACGCTCGCCTATGTGGAAGCCGGCCTCGGGCCGGGCGACGAGGAATATCGCGCGCAATATCTCCTGGACCAGCTCGGGCTGACCGGCCAGGAGGATCCGGCCCATCTGTCCGGCGGCGAGGCGCGCCGGGCGGCGCTGGCGCGCGTGATCGCGCCCGAGCCGGACGTGCTGCTGCTGGACGAGCCCACCAACCATCTGGACCTGCCCGCCATCGAATGGCTGGAAAGCGAGCTGAAGTCGCTGCGCTCCGCGCTCGTGGTCATCAGCCATGACCGGCGGTTCCTGCAAAATCTGTCGCGCGCCACCATCTGGCTGGACCGCGGCACCACGCGCCGGCTGGACCAGGGCTTCGCCAGTTTCGAGGCCTGGCGCGACCAGGTTCTGGAGCAGGAAGAGACCGACCGCCACAAGCTGGACCGCAAGATCGTCGCCGAGCAGGACTGGCTGCGCTATGGCGTCACCGCCCGCCGGAAGCGCAACGTGCGCCGCCTCGGCCTGCTGCAATCCATGCGCACCGACCGGCGCGAGGAGCGCCGCGCCCAGGGCAATGTGAAGATCACCGTCACCGAGGCGGAGACCTCGGGCAAGCTGGTGATCGAGGCCAAGGGCATTTCCAAATCCTATGACGGCGTGCCCATCGTCAGCGATTTCTCCACCCGCATCGTGCGCGGCGACCGGGTCGGCATCGTCGGCCCCAACGGCGCCGGCAAGACCACGCTGCTGAAGATGCTCACCGGCGAACTCGCCCCGGACGGCGGCACGGTGCGCCTCGGCGCCAATCTGGAAATCGCCTCGCTCGACCAGAAGCGCGCGGCCCTCGATCCCAACACCACCTTGCGCGACGCCCTCACCGGCGGCGGCAGCGATCAGGTGCTGGTGGGCGGCGTGCCCAAGCATGTGATGGGCTATCTGAAGGACTTCCTGTTCACGCCGGACCAGGCGAACTCGCCGCTGAGCGTGCTGTCGGGCGGGGAGCGCGGGCGGCTCATGCTGGCGCGGGCGCTGGCCCTTCCGTCCAACATGCTGATCCTCGACGAGCCCACCAACGATCTCGATCTGGAAACCCTCGACCTGTTGCAGGAAATGGTGGCGGATTATCCCGGCACCGTGATCCTGGTCAGCCATGATCGTGACTTCCTGGACCGCACCGTCACCAGCGTGATCGCGGCGGAAGGGGCGGGCGTGTTCACCGAATATGCCGGCGGCTATGCCGACATGGTGAACCAGCGCGGCCACGGCGTGCAGGCGAAGGAAAAGCGCGGCGAGGGCGCGGCGCCCGCCAAGTCGTCGGCCGGAAAATCCTCCGCGAAAGCCGCGCCCAAGGCCGGCCCCGCCGACGACGGCAAGAAGCGCCGCCTCACCTTCCACGAGAAGCATGCGCTCCAGACCTTGCCCAAGACCTTGGACAAGCTGCGCAACGAGGCGGACAAGCTGGGTGCCGTCCTGTCCGACCCGGTGCTGTACGAGCGCGATCCCGGCTCGTTCGAGCGCACCTCGGCCGCGCTCGCCAAGGTGCAGAAGGAATTGGACGCGGCGGAAGAAGAATGGCTGCGGCTGGAAATCCTGCGCGAGGAAATCGAAGGCTGAGCCTTCCCCCGCGCCGCGCCGCCTCAGGCGGTCAGTGCTGGTGCTCCATGCCGCCCATTGCGCCCATGCCGCCGGCGGCGGGCGCGCTCGCGGGCGCACCGGCGCCGATGCCGCGCACGTCGAACACCACGTCCACCGTTCCGGCCTTCTCGAAGGTCAGCGTGCCCTTGACGCTCTCGCCTTCCTTCAGCGGCTGCTTGAGATCCTGAAGCATCAGATGATAGCCGCCGGGTGCCAGCGCCACCGTGGCGCCCGCGGGAATCTCAAGGCCGCCGGTCACCGGCCGCATGGTCATGACGCCGTTGTTCATGCTCATTTCATGCACTTCGAAGCGGCCGGCGCGCTCGAACGAGCCACCCACCAGCTTGTCCGCCACGGCACCCGTGTTGGTGATCTTCAGATAACCGCCCGCCACCTTGGCGCCGCCCGGGGTGGCGCGGGCCCAGGGCTGCTCGATGGTGAGGGTGCCGGCCTTGACGGTGGTGGCGGCGGCAGGCGCGTTGGCCGCCGCGAGCCTCAGCGCCGGGGCCGGGTGCGAGGGCATGGGCGCGCCGTCCTTGGGGATGTCCGACCAGTCGGCGCTCGTGCCCTCGCAGGTTTGCAAGACCGGGAAATACAGCTTGGTCGCCTGCGCCTGGGGGGCAAGATAGGCGATGAAGGCGAACTCGTCATATTGCGCGTTGGGCAGGGGGCCGCCGGACCAGGTGAGGGATTTCACCCCCTCCTTCACCGGCCCGCCGTGCATCACCTCATAGGTCTTTTCGTAAGGGCCGGTCTCGATGGCGAGGGTCCAGCCGGGCTTGGGCTGGGGCTTCACCGTCACCACGCCCTCGGGAATGGTGACCTTGATCGCGGTGGTTGCGGCCTCTCCGCAGCCGTGCGGTACCTTCAGCACGCCCTTGTAGAAGGTGCCGGAAGCGGCCTGCCCCTCGGCGAGAGTCACATGGGCGAAAGCGGGGCCGGCGAGGGTCACGAGAAGAGTGGCGGCGAGGCCGAGCGGCGCGGTGCGCGCGAACGAATTGGACATGGAACGTCTCCGAACGGGTTTGAGGGTCTGCGGACAGGCTCAAACGGCGAACGGCGGTCCCCGGGCGTGGAAGGGGCGGGACGCATGGCGCGCCGGGCCGGCGGCCGGGCGCTCCGGGAAGGCGATGGCCGTGATGCGCGGCGCAGGCTCCGGCCGCGCGGCCTCCCCGGCCGGGACCAGGGGCGGCAGCGGACTGGCGAGGCAGCCGAGCACGCAGCACAGGTCCATATGCGGTGCCGGCGCGGGCGTATCGGTGCCGGATGCGGCGCGCCCGGCGCAAATGGCGCCCCAGGGATCGGGCGCCGTGGCGGCGGCATGCTGCACCCCGGCGGCGGAGGCGAGCACCAGTTGTAGCAGCAGCGCATAGGCGAGCGCGAGGCGGAGCACCCACCCCGCCACGGTCGATCTTGCGCTGCCGGCCCCGCTCATCCGTCTGCCATAGGCCGCGCCGCGCGCGCCTGCAAGCGCGACGGCGCCGCGCACTGGATGCGCGGGAGAAATGATGGCACCTTGCGGCCTCGGGATGGAGGGAGGCGCGCATGGTGTTCTGGGTTCCCCTGTTGTCGTGGGGCCTTGCCCTGGCGCTCGCCGCCTTGGCCGTGGCGCGGGCCGCCCGCCCCCTGCCGCCCGGCTTCGTGGCGGACCGGCTGCTGCGCTATCTGTTCCTGGTGCCGCTCGGGCTGATGGGGTTGTGGGCCTTCCTCGGCCATGTGTTCTTCGCGGCCGAGTCGGCGCGCGCCATCGGCTGGGCGCCGAGCCCGTTCCAGTTCGAGGTGGGCATGGCCAATCTCGGCATGGGCCTCGCCGGCGTGATCGCGGCCTTTTATGGCAACTGGGGCTTTCGCCTCGGCGTCGCGGTGGTGGCCGCGGGCTTCCTCGGCGGGGCGGCCGTGGGGCATGTGGTGCAGATTGTCGAGACCGGCAACCTTGCGGCGGGAAATGCCGGCCCCATTCTCTATACGGACATTCTCACGCCCCTCACCCTCCTGGTGCTGCTGGCGCTCACCCGCCACACCGCGCGCGGCTGAGCCCGGCCTCCGGGCACAGCGAGCCGCCCCATGACCGAAGACGCCGAGCGCAACCGCTTCTCCGCCCGCGCCGCCCGCTACGCGCGGGTGGGCGCCAATGTGGGGGGTGTCGCGGCGCGCATGGCCGGAACGCGGCTGCTCGGGCTCGACAAGACGGGCGAGGGGAATGCGGCGGCGCTCGCGGCGGCGCTGGGCGGGCTGAAGGGCCCGCTGATGAAGGTGGCGCAGCTCATGTCCACCATTCCCGACGTGCTGCCGCCCGAATATGCCGCCGAGCTGCAGAAGCTGCAGAACGACGCCCCGCCCATGGGCTGGGCCTTCGTGCGGCGCCGCATGATGGCGGAGCTGGGCCGCGACTGGGAGGCCCGCTTCGCGTCTTTCGAGCACAAGCCGGCGGCCGCCGCCTCGCTGGGCCAGGTGCATCGCGCGGTGGCGCGCGACGGCGAGGAACTGGCCTGCAAGCTGCAATATCCCGACATGCAGGCGGCGGTGGAAGCCGATCTCAGCCAGCTCGATCTCCTGTTCTCGCTTCATCGCCGCATGGATCCGGCCATTGATACCCGCGAGATCGCCGGGGAGATTGGCGCGCGGGTGCGCGAGGAGCTGGATTATCGCCGCGAGGCCAAGCACGCCGCGCTTTATGCCCTGATGCTGGAGGGGCAGGACCATGTGCGCGTGCCGAGCGTGCGCAACGATCTCTCCACCGGCCGCCTGCTGACCCTGCACTGGCTGGAAGGCCGCAAGATCCTGGGCTTCACCGAGCATGCGCTGGAGGAGCGCAACCAATTGGCGCGCGCCATGTTCACCGCTTGGTGGCTGCCGTTCAGCCGGTTCGGGGTGATCCACGGCGACCCGCATCTCGGCAATTACACCGTCTTTTGCGATGAAGCCGGCACGCCGGGCGGCATCAATCTGCTGGATTACGGGTGCATCCGCATCTTCCCGCCGGCCTTCGTGGCGGGGGTGGTGGACCTCTATCGCGGCCTGCTGGCGGACGACGAGGCGCGGGTGGTGCACGCCTATGAGACCTGGGGCTTCAAGGGTCTCAAGCGCGAATTGATCGATGTGCTGAACATCTGGGCGCGCTTCATTTATGGGCCGCTCATGGACGACCGGGTGCGCACCATCGCCGACGGGGTGGCGCCCGGCGAATACGGGCGGCGCGAGGCGTTCCGCGTGCATACGGCGCTGAAGCGGCTCGGGCCGGTGACGGTGCCGCGCGAATTCGTGTTCATGGATCGCGCGGCCATCGGCCTCGGCGCGGTGTTCCTGCACCTGAAGGCGGAGCTGAACTTCCATCGCCTGTTCGAGGAGGCGATGGCGGATTTCAGCCTGGAGAGCGTCGCGGCACGGCAGGCGGCGGCGCTGGCGCAAGTGGGCCTGGCTTAAGTGTCGTTTCCAAGAAGGTTGTTCAGCCTTTTCCAAGGTGGCAGTCCGCCGAGAGCGGTGTGGGGTCTGGAGAGATTGTAGGTGTCTGCCCAGGTGTGGGCGGCGGCCGCCCGTTCCCTTGAGGAGCAATAGGGCCTGGCGTAGGCCCACTCGCGCAGGGATGTCTGGATGAAGCGCTCGGCCTTGCCGTTAGTGCGCGGGGTGTAGGGGCGGGTGCGGACGTGACGGGCGCCGGCGTCCCGCAAGGCATCGGCGAATAGCCTGGAGCGATAGGCCGAGCCGTTGTCGGTCATCACCCGCTGGACGGTGATGCCGTGGCGGGCATACCAGGCCAGGGCCCGCCGCAGGAAGCCGGTGGCATCCTCGCGCCCCAGGCTCGGCAGCAGCTCGACATAGGCCAGGCGCGAGGCGTCATCGACGGCGACGTGCAGGTGTTCGTAGCCGATCCCCCGGGCCCGGTGATGGCCCGCATGCTGGCCGGTGATGCGGTGGCCGATCCCATCGATCCGGCCCAGGCTCTTGATGTCCATGTGGATAAGTTCGCCGGGCGCCGCCTTCTCGTAGCGGACGACCACAGGTTTGGGGTCCAGCGCCGAGAGCCGGCCCAGTCCCAAGCGCCGCAGGACCGCCCCAACCGTGGAGCGCGCCATGCCGAGCAAGGCTGCGATCTGGGGGCCGCTCATGCGCTGGCGCCGGAGCCGCTCGATCTCGGCCACCCGCCCTGCCGGCGTGGCACGGGGACATCGGCGGGGCGCCGAGCTGCGGTCACAATGCCGGCCCGCGCCCCCTCGCCGATGCCGGCCCAGCCACTTGTAGGCCGTTCGCACCGATACACCAGCAGCGGCCGCCGCCGACCGTACGCGCCAGCCCGTCTCTATCCGATCCACAAGCAGGGCTCGACCCGACGGTGTCAGCCGGGCATTCTTATGAACGTTCATCCGGGAAGCTCCGGCTCAGGGTTGGTTGGCTCGCAACCCCAGCTTCTCAGCCAAGCTCCGGATGAACAACCTTCATAGCTTCGACACTTAAGCCGCCCCGACGCGCCGCCTCATTTGGCGGGCGGCGCGGTGCGCGAGAGCACGGAGGCGGTTCCGGCCGAAACGCCGTCGCCCGGCGTCGCCGTTCCCGCGCCGGTCGGGCCCTGGGGCGGCGCCGGGGGCAGGGCGGGGATCGGGGTGTTCGCGGCGGTCTGCGGCTTGGTGGCCGCCGGCGATGGAACGGGCGCCGGCTGCCCGACCACCGGCGCCGACATGCTCGGCGTCGGCGAGGCGAGGCCGGGTGTCCCCGCCTTCGGCGCGTTGGCGCCCTCGGGCGGCGCCACGGGGAGGGCGCCGGGATTTTCCGCCGTATCGGGTGCACCGTCATCGGCTGCGCCGTCGTCCGCCGGCGGCACGGCGGGGGCCGCGATGTCCGGCCCGGAGGTGCTGGCGAGTTCGCTGTCGGCGGGACGGGGCTTTGGCAGCGGGGCGCGGGCCACCGGCTGGCTGCGCTGCTGGGGCGCCCCATAGGCGCCTTGAGCCGGGGCAGCGCCGTAACCGCCGGGCGGCGGAGCCGCCCCATAAGCACCTTGCGGCGGAGCCGCTCCATAAGCGCCGGACGGGGGAGCTGCCCCATAAGCACCTTGCGGCGGGGCGGCGCCATAGGGGCCGCCGGGCGGCCCGAACATGGAGGGATCGGCCGGCTGCACCAGTCCGGAATAGGCATCCACCGCGAGGATCAGCGGGCCGCGATCATCCACCGCGTCGATCATATAGGTGCGCCCGCGCAGCACCGGCCGCCCGACCCGGCCATAGCCGAGATTGAGCACGATGGAGCGGATCTCCTGCGGCGGCAGCATCACCGTTCCGGTCGCATAGCCCGGCGGCGCGCGATACACGCGCGGCATCTCGGCCGGGGCGCCATAGACCGTGGGCGGATAGGGATAATATTGCGCCCGCGCCGGCGCGCCCGCGAGCATCGCCGCGCCGGCAAGCGCCAGAAGACCGAGGGCGGAGCGCCGCGCGGCGCCGGGTTGGAAGCAAAAGGGCATGGATCTTCTGCCGAAAAGCTGCATGCGCGCACCAAGCCCGTTCAATGAGGCACCGTTACGACCATATGCGGGCGCAAGCGTGCGCGAGGCTTGCCGAATGTTTCCGGTGTTGCGCGGCGCGCCGGGTGGCGCAGGCGCGCGCCCGGTTCGGCCTCACATCAGCCGCAGCCCCTTCAGGCTCGCATGGCCGTCGCGCCCCACGATGATGTGGTCGTGCACGTCGATGCCCAGCGGCTTGGCGATATCGATGATCTTGCGCGTCATGTCGATGTCGGCGCGCGAGGGCGTGGGATCGCCCGAGGGGTGGTTGTGGCACAGGATGATGGCGGTGGCGGAGAGCTCCAGCGCCCGCTTGACCACCTCGCGGGGATAGACCGGCGCGTGATCCACCGTGCCCTGCTGGACCACCTCGTCGGCGATCAGCTGGTTGCGCTTGTCGAGGAACAGCACCCGCACCTGCTCGCGCTCGGCGAACGCCATGGAGGCGCGGCAATAATCCAGCACCGAACTCCAGGAGGAGAGCACGGGGCGCCGCTTCATCTGGCCCTTGGCGAGGCGATGGGCGGCGGCCTCGACGATCTTCAGCTCGGTGACGATGGCATCCTTCACGCCGGGAATCTCGGCGAGCAGCGCGGCGGGCGCGGCCACCACCTCGGCGAAGGAGCCGAACCGTGCCACCAGGGCTTTCGCGAGCGGCTTCACATCGCGGCGCGGCACGGCGCGAAACAGCACCAGTTCCAGCAATTCATAATCGGCCAGCGCCGCCGAACCGGCCTCGCGGAAGCGCGCACGCAGGCGGTCGCGATGCCCCAGGAAATGGGGGCCGGCCTCGGCGATGCCGTCCTCGGGCTCCCCCGCCATGGTCAGGCCGGCAGATAGGGCGGCTTGTGATAGCCCTTCGGGCTGAGGGTGAAGATCTCCACCCCGGTCTGGGTCACGCCGACCGTATGCTCGAACTGGGCGGAAAGCGAGCGGTCGCGCGTCACCGCGGTCCAGCCGTCGGACAGCACCTTCACGTGCGGGCGGCCGAGATTGATCATCGGCTCCACGGTGAAGATCATGCCCGGCTTCAGCTCCGGTCCCTCGCCGCGCCGGCCCACATGGACGATGTTCGGCTCATCGTGGAACACCTGGCCGACGCCGTGGCCGCAGAAATCGCGCACCACGCTCATGTGCTGCGGCTCGACGAAATCCTGGATCGCCGCGCCGATGTCGCCCACATGGCCGCCCGGCTTGATGGCCTCGATGCCGAGCATCATGGACTCATAGGTCACTTCGATCAGCCGCTCGGCGCGGCGAGGAATTTCGCCGATGGCGAACATGCGGCTGGAATCGCCGTACCAGCCGTCCAGGATCAAGGTGACGTCCACGTTCACGATGTCGCCCTCGCGCAGCGGCCGGGCGTTCGGCATGCCGTGGCAGACCACGTGATTGATGGAGGTGCACACGGAATAGCGATAGCCGCGATACATCAAGGTCGCCGGCAGGGCGCCATTGTCCATGGCGAACTGGAAGATCAGATCGTCGATCGCGGCGGTGGAAACGCCGGGGCCGACCATCTCGGCCACCGCGTCGAGCGCGCGGGCGGTCAGCTGGCCGGCCTTGCGCATGCCCTCGAAGGCGGCGGGGCCATAGAGCTTGATATGGCCGGTCTTCCTGAGCGGCGCCTGGGCCGCCTCCACATAGGTCATCGCTTTGGTCCTGGGCCGGCGGCGTCGCCAGCGTGAATTGCATTTGCATCAGATTTAGGCCATGCGGCGCGCAAAGCAAGTGTCCGCGCGCTTTTGCCTGCGGCAGGCGCGCGGCGCGCCAGCTTCACCCCAGCATGGGAATGGGGCGATCCAGCGCGATGCCGCCGGGATCCAGCCGGCAGGCGAAGGCGAGCGCCTCCACCCCCGCCGCGCGGGCGAGATCGAACGCGGCGCCATAGGCGGGGTCGATGTCGCGGGCGATGGCGACGCCGCGCGCCGAGCCGATCTGGCACAGATAGACCATCACCGCCCGTGCGCCGGCGCGGGCCTGGGCGGCCAGTTCCACCAGATGCTTGGTGCCGCGCACGGTGACGCAATCGGGAAATTCGGACAGCGCGGGCCGGCGCATGAGGTGCACATTCTTCACCTCCACATAGCAGGGCGGCCGGCCGGCGCCTTCCAGCAGCAGGTCGATGCGGCTGTTGAGGCCGTATTTCACCTCGCGCCGCAGGCTGGCATAGCCGGCGAGCGCGGGGATGGCGCCGGCCGCGATCGCCTCGGCGACAAGCGCGTTGGGATGCATGGTGTTGACGCCCACCAGTTCCAGCCCGGCGCCGAAATCCGCCTCCACCATCTCCCAGCTCAGCGGCAGCTTGCGGGTGAGGACGGGCGAGCGCGAGAGCCAGATCCGCGCCCCGGGCGTCGCGAGCCCGCTCATGGCACCCGAATTGGCCACGTGGACGGTCGTCTCGCTGCCGTCCGCCAGCACCACATCGGCGAGGAAGCGCTTGTAGCGGCGGACCAGGATCGCCGGCTGGAGGGCGGTGGGAAAGCGCATCAGGCGCGGGTGTCGCTGCGGCCGGCGAGGCAGAACAGGGTCTGCGTGCCGGTGGCGCAATGGGTGCGCGTGCCGTCCGCTTCCGCGAACACGTCCACCCGCACGATGCTGAGGGTGCGGCCCGGCTTCAGCACCTCGCCGACGGCGATGAGACGCTCCCCCCGGCCCGGCGACATGATGTTGACCTTGTATTCCACCGTCACCACGCTGGAATCGGCGGGAAACAAGGTGAAGGCCGCATAGCCGCCGGCGGTGTCGGCGATCGCGCCGATGGAGCCGCCGTGGAAATAGCCGTGCTGCTGGGTGAGGCCCTCGGCAAAGGGCAGGACGACTTCCACCCGTCCCGCTTCCACGCGCGCCAGCCGGGCGCCGAGCGTCGCCATGAAGGGCTGGCGGGCGAAGCTGTCGCGCACGCGCTGCTCGAAATCGGGATTGGGCGGCGAGAAGGGGCTGGCTACCGGTGGGGTCATGAAAAAGGGTCCCGGACGTGGTCCGGGACCCTCTTACATCATCCGCCGTATCGCGCGCGCCCCCCGGCGCGCGAGTCACTGCACGAAGATGTTCTTCAAGGTACCGATGCCGTCGATGACGATGTCGATCTCGTTCGACGGGTCCTTCATGGAGCCCACGCCCACCGAGGTGCCGCAGGCGATGAGATCGCCGGGGTTCAGCGTCATGTCCTGGGAGAGCAGGGCCACGAGCTGGTGCGGCGGAAAGATCATGTCGGCGAGCGGGTAGTTCTGCCGCTCGGCGCCGTTGAGGATGGTGCGCACGCTGGCGGTGGGGGCGTCGAACTGTGTCTCGATCCAGGGGCCGAACGGGCCGTATTGGTCGAAGCCCTTGGCGCGCGCCCATTGCGGGAAGGTCGGGTCCTTGTTCAGGATGTCCGCCGCCGTGATGTCGTTGACGATGGTATAGCCGAAGATGTGGGCCGCCGCCTCGTCCTGGGAGATATTGCTCGCGGTCTTGCCGATGACGATGCCGAGCTCGCCTTCGTACACCGTCTTGCCGGAATAGGCCGGCGGCCGATGCACGATGCTGCCCGGCGCCGCGACCGAGGTGGTGGCCTTGAGCAGATAGAGCGGCTCGGCCGGCTCGGCGACATTGAGCTTGGCGGCAAGGCCGTGGAAATTGTTCCACAAGGCGATGATCTTGCTTGGCACGCTCGGGGCTTCGAGCGTCACGGCGCCGAGCGGAAGCTGTTCGCCGGTGGGCGTGGCGCCGGCGAACATGTCGCCCTGGTGCACGGCGATGGCTTCGCCTTCCAGCAGGCCGAAGCCGGTGCTTCCGTTGTGCGTGAAACGGACCCATTTCGCCATCGGGTGGCTCCTGACCTGAGATGAGGGGGCCGGCTGCGCGGCGTCGCTTTCCGCGACCCGGCCCGGTCGTTCAATGAAGATCCGCGCGGCGGCGCCGCGCGGAAGTCCGATCAGCCCTTGAGGACTTCGACCAGGGTCTTGCCGAGGCGCGCGGGCGAAGGCGAGACGCGGATGCCGGCGGCTTCCATGGCCGCGATCTTGTCTTCCGCGCCGCCCTTGCCGCCCGAGATGATCGCGCCCGCATGGCCCATGCGGCGGCCCGGAGGCGCCGTGCGGCCGGCGATGAAGCCCACCATCGGCTTCTTGCGCCCGCGCTTGGCCTCGTCCGCGATGAACTGCGCCGCATCCTCTTCCGCCGAGCCGCCGATCTCGCCGATCATCACGATCGACTGCGTCTTCGGGTCCGCCAGGAACAGCTCCAGGATGTCGATGAACTCGGTGCCCTTCACCGGGTCGCCGCCGATGCCCACCGCGCTGGTCTGGCCGAGGCCTTCCTGCGTGGTCTGGAACACCGCCTCATAGGTCAGCGTGCCCGAGCGCGAGACCACGCCCACCGAACCCTGCTTGAAGATGTTGCCCGGCATGATGCCGATCTTGCATTCGCCGGCCGTCATCACGCCCGGGCAGTTCGGCCCGATCAGGCGCGACTTGGAGCCGGAGAGCGCGCGCTTCACCTTCACCATGTCCAGCACCGGGATGCCTTCGGTGATGCAGACGATGAGCGGGATTTCCGCGTCGATGGCTTCCAGGATCGCGTCCGCGGCGCCCGGAGGCGGCACATAGATCACGCTGGCGTCGGCGCCGGTGGCCTCGCGCGCCTCGATCACGGTGTCGAACACCGGCAGGCCGAGATGGGTGGTGCCGCCCTTGCCGGGCGAGGTGCCGCCGACCATCTTGGTTCCGTAGGCGACCGCCTGCTCGGAATGGAAGGTGCCGTTCTTACCCGTGAAACCCTGGGTGATGACCTTGGTATTGGCGTCGATAAGCACGGACATCACGCAGCTTCCTTCTTCACCGCGCCCACGATCTTCTGCGCGGCGTCGTCGAGGTCATCGGCGGGGATCACATTCAACCCGCTCTCGCGGATGATCTTTTTCCCGAGGTCCACATTCGTGCCTTCCAGGCGCACGACCAGCGGCACCGCGAGCCCCACCTCTTTCACCGCCGCCAGCACGCCTTCCGCGATCACGTCGCAGCGCATGATGCCGCCGAAGATGTTCACCAGAATGCCCTTCACGGCGGGATCGGCGGTGATGATCTTGAACGCGGCCGTCACCTTCTCCTTCGTGGCGCCGCCGCCGACATCGAGGAAGTTCGCGGGCGCAAGGCCGTAGAGCTTGATGATGTCCATGGTCGCCATGGCGAGGCCCGCGCCGTTCACCATGCAGCCGATGGTGCCGTCGAGCGTGATATAATTGAGGTCGTACTTGGAGGCCTCGATCTCCTTGTCGTCTTCCTCGCTCTCGTCGCGCAAAGCGGCGATGTCGGGATGGCGATAGAGCGCGTTGCCGTCGAACCCGACCTTGGCGTCGAGCACCTTCAGCTTGCCGTCCTTGGTGACCACCAGCGGATTGATCTCCAGCATCTCCATGTCCTTTTCCACGAACGCCTTGTAGAGCGTCGCGGTGAGGGCCTGGGCCTGCTTGGCGAGATCGCCGGTGAGCGCCAGCGCATCGGCGACGCGGCGGCCGTGATGGGCCTGGATGCCGGTCGCGGTATCGACCGAGAAGGTCACGATCTTCTCAGGCGTATTGTGGGCCACGTCCTCGATGTCCATGCCGCCTTCGGTGGAGACCACGAACGACACCCGCGAGGATTCCCGGTCCACCAGGAGGGAGATGTAGAACTCCTTCTCGATCGCTGCGCCTTCCTCGATATAGAGGCGGTTCACCAGCTTGCCCGCGGGGCCGGTCTGGATGGTGACGAGCGTGTGGCCGAGCATCTCTTGCGCCGCGGCCTTCACTTCGTCGGGGGTGCGCACCACGCGCACGCCGCCCTTGGCGCCGGCCGGCAATTCCTTGAACGTGCCCTTGCCGCGTCCGCCGGCGTGGATCTGGGACTTCACCACCACCACGACGCCCCCGACCTCTTTCGCGCCGAGATCGCGTGCGGCCGCCTCGGCCTCTTCCGGGGTGAAGGCGGGAATGCCGCGCGAGACCGGCGCGCCATAGTCGCGAAGGATCGCCTTCGCCTGATATTCATGGATGTTCATGAGGGTGTTCCCCCTTGCGTGAATGGGCCGCGTTGCCCGCGGCTCCGGCTTTCGACGCGGTAGGCGGCGGGCCGGGATGGGTGCCGGCGGCGTGACGCGCCCGGCGGACGAGGGTCGTACTTCGCGTGCGCGCGGCCTCGCCAAACCGAGCCTCCCGCGAGGAGAGGGCCGGACCGCAGGCTCAGCCCGCAGGTCCGGCGACGCGCCGATCTCGTCCCGTTCCTCCGCGCCGACGGCGGAGGGAAGTGCCGCACTTCGAGCCGTCCCGCGAGGGGAACGCCCGAATTTGTCCCCGCTGGCGCTCGGGCCGGCGGCATGCGCCGCGAGCGGCTGGCCGGCGTGCGGGGAGAGGAAGACCCGGCAGCGCGGCAGGGCAGTGCGCGGATCGGAAATGCATCATGGCGGGACGGCGCGTGCGGGCGGCGCAGCGCGGCCTGTCCGAAATGGGGGGACCTGGAAAGGACGGCGCACCTTGGCGCGCCGTCCGGGAAGGCGAAAGGCCTTCGGTTCGAATAGAAGGCTCAGACCGCGCGGGCGGCGTGAAGCGCCTTGATCTGCTCTTCGCTGTAGCCGAGGTCCGCGAGGACTTCGTCGGTGTGCTCGCCGAGCAGCGGGGAGCCGGTGATCTCAACCGAGGTGTCCGAGAACTTGATCGGGCTGCCGACGGTGAGGTACTTGCCGCGCTCCTTGTGATCGACTTCCACGATCGTGCCGCTCTCGCGCAGGGACGGATCCTCGGCGATTTCCTTCATGGTGAGCACGGGCGCGCAGGGGATATCGAACTTGCGCAGGATATCCACCGCTTCGAACTTGGTCTTGTCCGACAGCCAGTTCTCGATGAAGGCGAAGATGTCGAAGATCTTGTCCTGGCGGGCTTCGGCGGTGTTGTAGGCGGGATCGGAGATCCACTCTTCCTTGCCCAGCGCCTTGCAGATGGGCGCCCAGGCATGGCCCTGGATGGTGAAGTAGATATAGGCGTTGGGATCGGTCTCCCAGCCCTTGCACTTCAGAACCCAGCCGGGCTGGCCGCCGCCGCCGGCATTGCCGCCGCGGGGAACCACGTCCGAGAAGGTGCCGTGCGGATACTGGGGGTATTCCTCCAGATAGCCGACGCGGTCGAGGCGCTGCTGGTCGCGCAGCTTGACGCGGCACAGGTTGATGACCGCATCCTGCATGGAGACGGCGACCTTCTGGCCCTTGCCGGTCTTGTTGCGGCCATGCAGGGCGGTGAGGATGCCGATGGCGAGGTGCATGCCGGTGTTGCTGTCGCCCAGCGCAGCGGCGGACACGGTCGGGGGGCCGTCCCAGAAGCCGGTGGTGGAGGCGGCGCCGCCCGCGCACTGCGCGACGTTCTCATAGACCTTCAGGTCTTCGTAATGATGGCCGTCGCTGAAGCCCTTCACGGACGCGACGATCATGCCGGGGTTCAGCTCGTTGATGTGCTCCCAGGTGAAGCCCATGCGGTCGAGCGCGCCGGGGCCGAAGTTTTCCACCAGCACATCGGATTCCTTGATGAGCTTGGTGAGGACTTCCTTGCCTTCGGGGGTCTTGGTGTCCAGCGTCAGCGAGCGCTTGTTGCTGTTCAGCATGGTGAAGTACAGCGCGTCCGCATTGCTGATGTCGCGCAGCTGGGAGCGGGTGACATCGCCCGAGCCGGGACGCTCGACCTTGATCACGTCCGCGCCGAACCAGGCGAGAAGCTGGGTGCAGGCCGGGCCGGCCTGAACGTGCGTGAAGTCGATAATCTTAATGCCTTCGAGTGGCTTGCTCATGATCGTCGAATTCCCTTTCGAGCGTTTGACTTTATTCCTGACCTTCTGCGCCCAACCGGCTCCAGCCAGGAAGTGAAAACCTTCCCCGCTTCGGCCGTTCGACCTTGCGCGAGAAAGGGGCGCTAGTTTTGTACTAGCTTATTTTATTCCGTTGCTGTGCCGCGGCCGTATCGGGCGGCGAGGCGCAGCTGGAATTCTTCGGGAGCCGGCGCGCGCAGGGCCGGCTTCGATGCGCAGCATGACAGCGCAAGGAAGGGCCGGCCGGCACGGGAGGAGCGAGGGAAGGCCGCCGCCGCCGCACGGTGCGCCCGCCCCGGGCGACGCCCGGCGGGGACCATGCACGGGGCCGGTGCGATGATCGCGCCGGCGAGGTGTGCCGCGCGTGCGGCGGGGGTCACATGCGGATGCATCGTCTCACTCTCTCGGCGATAATCGCCACCTGTTCCAAGGCCGCCGCCAGGGTGGCGGCCATTTGCCGTATGCCCGGCGCCTTTCCCGGCGAACCGGGGCGGGCGAAGGCCCAAGGCGGCGGGCCCTGCGGACCCGCGTCGCCCGGTTGAAATCCTATTCCGCGGCCTGGCGGAACGGCTCGCCCACCGCGCCGGACTGCTTCACCGCCGCGATCTGGTCGGCATCGAAGCCCAGCACATTGGCCAGCACGTCGTCGGTATGCTCGCCGAGCAGCGGCGAGCGCTCCACGGGCACGTCATTGTCCGACAGCTTGATCGGGTTGCCGACGGTGAGATACGTGCCGCGAACCGGGTGCTCCACTTCCACCAGGGTGCCGGTGGCATAGAGCGACCTGTCCTCGGCGATCTCCTTCATGGACAGGATCGGACCGCAGGGAATGTCGTATTTGTTGAGCACTTCCATGGCCTCGAACTTGGTGTGGGCCATGGTCCACGCCTCGATGCGCGTGAAGATCTCGTTGAGGTGCGGCAGGCGCCCGGCGGCGGTCGCATAGTCCGGATTGGTCTTCCAGGTGGGTTCGCCGATGACGTCGCAGATCTTCTCCCAGACCGGGGCCTGGGTGATGAAATAGAGATAGGCGTTGTCGTCGTGCTCCCAGCCCTTGCAGCGCAGGATGCGCCCGGGCTGGCCGCCGCCGGAATCGTTGCCGGCGCGGGGCACGGTATCGCCGAACGGAATGTCCTCGCCAAACTGGCTGTATTCGCGCAGCGGGCCGCGCGCGAGGCGCTGCTGGTCGCGCATCTTCACGCGGCACAGGTTGAGCACGCTGTCCTGCATGGCGCACAGCACCTTCTGGCCGCGCCCGGTGTGCTCGCGCTGGAACAGCGCGGTGACGATGCCGAGCGCGAGATGCAGGCCGGTGCCGCTGTCGCCGATCTGCGCGCCGGTCACCAGGGGCAGGCCGTCGCGGAAGCCGGTGGTGGAGGCGGAGCCGCCGGTGCACTGGGCGACGTTCTCATAGACCTTGCAATCCTCGAACGGGCCCGGGCCGAAGCCCTTCACGGACGCCACGATGAGGCGCGGATTGAGTTCCTGGAGGCGCTCCCAGGTGAAGCCCATGCGGTCGAGCGCGCCGGGGGCGAAATTCTCCACCAGCACGTCGCACACCTTCACCAATTCCTCGAGGACGCGCTTGCCCTCCTTGTTCTTGGTGTCGAGCGTGATGGAGCGCTTGTTGGAATTCAGCATCGTGAAATAGAGGCTGTCGGCATTGGGCACGTCGCGCAGCTGGGTGCGCGTCACGTCGCCCTCGCCGGGACGCTCAACCTTGATCACATCCGCGCCGAACCAGGCGAGCAGCTGGGTGCAGGTCGGTCCGGACTGGACATGGGTGAAATCGAGAATGCGGACACCGTCCAGAGCCTTGGCCATCTATTTCCTCTTTTCCTCTCCGCGCGCGCCTTAAGCAACGCTTGGTCTTGTTCGTTGGTTATCGACGCGGGTGAAGGGGATGGGCGGGACCTTCGGCCCCGCCCTGCTCTCGTGCGGTCGGCCTACTTCTTCTTGACCACGCTTTGCGGGTTCAGATTGCCGATACGTCCGCTTTCAGTGCCGGCGGCGGGGTCGATCACCGCATTGATGAGGGTCGGCTTGCCGCTGTCCATGGCCTCGTCCACGGCGCGCTTCAGCTCGTCCGGGGTCGTCACATTGACGCCGACGCCGCCGAAGGCCTCCATCATCTTGTCGTAGCGGCTGTCCTTCACGAACACCGTGGTGCCGGGATCGCGGCCGGTCGGGTCGGTGTCGAGGCCGCGATAGATGCCGTTATTGTTGAAGATCACGATGCAGACCGGCAGGTTGTAGCGGCAGATGGTCTCCACCTCCATGCCGGAGAAGCCGAACGCGCTGTCGCCTTCCACCGCGAGCACCGGCTTGCCGGTCTCGATGGCGGCGGCAACGGCGAAGCCCATGCCGATGCCCATCACGCCCCAGGTGCCGACGTCCAGGCGCTTGCGCGGCTGGTACATGTCGATGATGCCGCGGGCGAGGTCGAGGGTGTTGGCGCCCTCATTGACGAGGATCGCGTCGGGCCGCTCCTTGATGACGGTGCGCAGCGCGCCCAGCGCCCCGTGGAAGTCCATGGGGGAGGAATTCTTCATCAGGCGCGGCGCCATCTTGGCGATATTGTCGTCGCGCTTGGTGACGATGGTGTTGATCCAGTCGGCCGGGGGCGCCGGCCACTTGTCGTCGATGCCGGCCAGCAAAGCGGAGACCACGGAGCCGATGTCGCCCACCAGCGGCGCGACGATCTCGACGTTGGAATCCATCTCCTTCGGCTCGATGTCGATCTGGATGAACTGCTTGGGCGCGTCGCCCCAGGTCTTGCCCTTGCCGTGCGACAGCAGCCAGTTGAGGCGCGCGCCGATCAGCACCACCACGTCGCTGTCCTTCAGCACGGTCGAGCGCGCGGCGCCGGCCGACTGGGGATGGGTGTCGGGCAGCAGGCCCTTGGCCATGCTCATGGGCAGGAAGGGGATGCCGCTCTTCTCGATGAGGGCGCGGATCTCCTCGTCGGCCTGGGCATAGGCGGCGCCCTTGCCGAGGATGATCAGGGGGCGCTTGGCGCCCTTCAGCACGTCGAGGGCGCGCTTCACGGCGTCCGGGCCGGGGATCTGGGCCGGGGCGGGATCGATCACCTTCACCAGCGACTTGGCGCCGGCTTCCGCGTCCATCACCTGGGAGAACAGCTTGGCGGGCAGGTCGAGATAGACGCCGCCCGGACGGCCGGACACCGCGGCGCGGATCGCGCGGGCGACGCCGATGCCGATGTCGGCGGCGTGCAGAACGCGGAACGCGGCCTTGCAGAGCGGCTTGGCGATGGCCAGCTGGTCCATCTCCTCATAATCGCCCTGCTGGAGATCGACGATCTCGCGCTCGGACGAACCCGAGATCAGGATCATCGGGAAGCAATTGGTGGTGGCGTTCGCCAGCGCGGTCAGGCCGTTGAGGAAGCCGGGCGCGGACACCGTGAGGCAGACGCCGGGTTTCTTGGTGAGGAAGCCGGCGATGGCGGCGGCGTTGCCGGCGTTCTGCTCGTGACGGAACGAGACCACGCGGATGCCTTCGGCCTGCGCCATGCGGCCGAGGTCCGTGATCGGAATGCCGGGCACGCCGTAGATGGTTTCGATGCCGTTGAGCTTCAGCGCGTCGATGACGAGATGGAACCCATCCGTCAGTTCCCGCTCCGTGCCGGCTTCGGCGGTATTCGCGTCGATGACCTGTGCTATTGCGGACATTCCGCTTCCTCCCGGAAAATCTTTGGCTGTACCGATTCGGTTGTGGAGTCCTAGAGCGCGCTGTCCGCGCCCCGCTCAGGACGAGCGCTCAGGATGCGACGGCCCTCGTCCCGTGTGACGAAACGGCCGGCGCGGAGCGGACCCCGGGGCGGCTCGCGCCCGATGGCCTCGCTCTTCATGATGCCCGTCGTTGACATATCGCGTCTCCTTGCGATGTCCAATTTTCCCGCCCGGCCGCGCGGCCTATTCGGGAAAAACTCCGTGTTTCTCCACATGGGCCGCAAGGCCCAGCGTGTGCTCGCGCACCAGGCGCTCGGCGCGCTCCGGGTCGCGGCTTTCGAGCGCGTCGATGATCCCCGTGTGTTCGCGGATCGAGGTTTCCAACCGGTTTTCCTGGCGGATCGAAACCGCGCGGATCGCCCGCATGTGCAGCAGCAGGTTCTGCGTCATGTCCACGATCAGGTTGCAGCCGCCCATGCGGATGATGGCCTGGTGGAAGGCAATGTTGGCCTGGGAATATTCGTGCGTATGGGCGTGCGGCGTTTCCTGCTCGAAATCGTTGAACAGGCGGCGCAGGCTCTTGAGGTCGGCGGCGCTCGCGCGGGTCGCGGCGAGATGCGCGGCCATGCCTTCCAGCGCGGCCCATACGGTGATCATTTCGAGAATTTCGCGCTTGGTCTTGCGCACCACGAAGATGCCGCGCCGGGGCACCGAGCGCACGAAGCCTTCCTGCTCCAGCACCGTCATGGCTTCGCGGATCGGCGTGCGGCTTACGCCGAGATCTTCCGAGAGCTGGCGCTCGTCGAGCCTGAATTCCGCGGTCGAACCATAGATGTCCATCTCGGTAATGGCCCGCTTCAGTGCGTCATAGGCCAGCATGCGCAAGCTCGAGGAGGCGCCGAGCGGCTCCACGTTGAGCTTTGGTGTGTCGGCGACCTGATGCACGACTGGTGTTCCCTTCCCTGTGGCCTGCGCCTTCTGGCGGGCGCGCGCCGTCGGTGAAATACTGTGTACTGTATGCTAGCGGAGGGTGCAATACCCCCGAGACGGCGAAACATGCTGCGGTGCAACGACTTCAGCGGCATGGGTGCGACCGATGGGCCTGCGGAAAGCGGTCGCAATGCCGGTGCGATGCAGGGTCGGCCGGGGCCGGAGCGCGATGCCGCTTAGCAGCATTGCGGCAAGCTGCGGCCGCAGTGAGGCGCGGCCCTCCTGGCGCGCGCGGCGCGGGCGCCGTCCGCGATCCGCTGGGCGGGGAAACCGGCGGCCGCGCCGCCGGCTTCCCTTCGTCGGGCCGGGCTATTCCGCCGCGGCGTGCCGGGCCCCCTTGGTCATCCGCGCCTTGATGGCGCTGATCGCCGGCCAGAACAGCATGATGAGGGCGAGGGTGACGATGGAGCCCACCAGCGGGTTCGACCAGAAGATGGAGAGATGGCCTTGCGACACCAGCATGGCTTGGCGGAACGAGCTTTCCGCCATGTCTCCGAGCACCAGGGCGAGCACCAGGGGCGCCAGGGGATAGTCGAGCTTCTTGAACACATAGCCGATCACGCCGAAGATCAGCATCACGGCGATGTCCAGGCCGGCATTGTGCACCGTGTAGGCCCCCACCGCGCAGATCACGAGGATGATCGGAGCGATGACGCTGAACGGAATGCGCAGGATGGCGGCGAACAGCGGCACGGTGGTGAGCACCACGATCAGGCCGGCGATATTGCCGAGATAGATCGAGGCGATCAGGCCCCACACGAAGTCCTTCTGCTCGACGAACAGGAGCGGACCGGGTTGCAGGCCCCAGATCAGCAGGCCGCCGAGCAGCACCGCCGCCGTGGGCGAGCCGGGAATGCCGAGCGTGAGCATGGGCAGCAGGGCCGAGGTGCCGGCCGCATGGGCCGCCACTTCCGGCATCACGACGCCTTCCAGCTCGCCCTTGCCGAAATTATTCCCGTTCTTGGAGAACTTCTTGGCAAGGCCATAGCTCATGAAGGAGGCGGGGGTCGCCCCGCCGGGCGTGATGCCCATCCAGCAGCCGACCACCGCCGAGCGGAGCATGCCCGCCCAATAGGCGGGAAGGCGCGCCCAGGTCTGGAACACCACCTTCGGGTTGATCTTGGCGCTCTTGCCCTTGAAGGCGAGGCCCTCTTCCATGGTCAAAAGGATTTCGCCCACCCCGAACAGGCCGATGACCGCCACCAGGAAGTCGAAGCCGCGCAGCAGCTCCACCGACCCGAAGGTCATGCGCAGCTGGCCGGTCACGGTATCGATGCCCACCGCCGCGAGCGCAAAGCCCAAAGTCATGGCCGCCAGCACCTTGAACGGCGATTCGCGCCCCATGCCCACGAACGAGCAGAAGGTGAGCAGATAGACCGCGAAGAATTCAGCGGGGCCGAATTGCAGCGCGAACTTGGCGATCACCGGGGCCAGGAAGGTGATGAGCAGCACGGCGAAGAAGGCGCCGATGAAGGAGCCGGTGAAGGCCCCGGTCAGCGCTTCGCCCGCCTTGCCCCGCTGGGCCATGGGATGCCCGTCGAAGGTTGTCGCGACGGACCAGGGTTCGCCTGGAATGTTGAACAGGATCGAGGTGATGGCGCCGCCGAACAGCGCCCCCCAATAGATCGACGAGAGCATGATGATCGCCGAGACCGGCGACATGGAAAAGGTCAGCGGCAGCAGGATGGCGACGCCATTGGCGCCCCCGAGGCCCGGCAGCACGCCGATCAGCACGCCCAGCGCGATGCCGACGAACATGTAGACGATGTTCATCGGATCGGCGAGGACGGAAAAACCCCCGATGAGTGATGTGAGCGCTTCCACGGAATTCCTCCCCTCGGCCCCGGCAACCCTTGCCCGGACATGCGGGTGTTGTGTTTTTGGCGGCGGATGCGGTCGGGTCGGCGTCGCGGCTGAGCCGGGACGGCGCGGGACCTGCGGATTGGCAGGCGCCCGGCGTGCGGGCGGCCGCGATCAATAGCCGAGGGCTGTCTCCAGCGGGCCCTTGGGCAGGGGCACCAGGAACCAGATCTCGAACATCACGAACAAGGCCAGCGGAACGCCGATGGCGACCGGGAGGATGATGGGCAGCTTATACTTGCCGAGCCACCACATGAAGAAGGCGATGAAGATGACCGAGGCAACGTAGATGCCGATGAGTGTAATCAGGATCGCATAGACGATGGTCGGCACCAGAACCTTCAGCACCTGCATGAAGGGCTCGCGATCGACGAAATTGGTCAGGTCGGGAGTCTTGGTGATGAGGTTCTGCACCATGGTGCCAACGCTGGCGATGAACATGATGAGGCCGATATAGAAGGGAAAATAGCCGGCCTGCGGGCCGTCTTCCGCCCAGCGCGCGCCTACGCGCCAGCTGTCGGCCATCACCACCACCGCCAGCACCATGAAGAGCAGCGCAACGACGACGTCCATCGTGCGGTTCGAGACTGTTTTCTGGGTCTTTTCGACATCCGATGACATGCTTGCAACCTCCTTTGGAGATCACCGCCGCAGATGGGGGCCGGGACGGCGGAGCCGCCCCGGCGGTCCATCACTTGGCGATGAAGCCCGCCTTCTCCATGAGCGTGCGATGTGTATCGGCGGCCTTGCCGAGCCAGGCCTTATACTCTTCGCCGGTCAGGGCCGAGGTGTTGAACGCGCCCTTCTCCATGAAGTCCGCCCAGTCCTTCGTCGCGCGCACGCGCTTGAACAGATCGACATAATAATCGACCTGTTCCTTGGTGACCTTGGGCGCCATGAAGATGCCGCGCAGCATCAAATATTCGATGTCGAGGCCGCCTTCCTTGCAGGTCGGGATATCGCCCCAGGACTTGTCGGCGGTGACCGGAGTCTTGTAGGCGAGGCGCACGTCATCGAACACGCACAGGGGCTTCAGCTCGCCGGCGCGCCATTGCGAGACGGCCTCGATCGGGTTGTTGACGGAGGAGGTGACGTGCCCGCCCACCAGCTGCGCCGCCACGTCTCCGCCGCCCTTGTACGGGACGTAGATGAACTTGGCGCCGGTCTTCTGCTCGATGGCGGCGGTGATGATCTGGTCTTCCTGCTTGGAGCCGGTGCCGCCCATCTTGAATTCGCTGCCGGGGGCCGCGGTCTTCAGGGCTTCGAGATAGCCCTTCACGTCGGAATAGGGCGCCTTGGCGTTCACCCACAGAACGAATTCGTCGAGCGCCAGCATGGAAACCGGCGTCAGGTCGTCCCATTTGAACGGCACGCCGGTGGCGAGCGGCGTGGTGAAGATGTTCGACAGGGAAATAATGATCTTGTGCGGATTGCCGGCGGATCCCTTCATGTCGAGGAAGCCTTCGGCGCCCGCACCGCCGGACTTGTTGATGACCACCATCGACTGGGTCATCAGGTTGTTTTTCTGGATGATGCCCTGAATCACGCGGGCCATCTGGTCGGCGCCGCCGCCGGTGCCGGCGGGAACGATGAATTCCACATTCTTCGTGGGCTCCCACGCGAGCGCGGGCAGCGGCGACAAGGCCGCCGCGGCGGCAAGGACGGCCGCGAACTGCTTCACGGAATTGGCTAGGGCCAAACGCATTCGTTTTTCCTCCCGATCGTCCGCTTTCTTAAGTAAGCGGATCACCTTCCCTAACGTGCTGACGTAGCTGCTTTTATTGCCGCTCTGGCTAGGAGCGGATGAGAGAAGAGTATATTGTATGTCAAAGGCGCGCAAATGAAATTGCCGTATGGGCATATCGTGCGCCGAATACTTCAAATCAAAATAAATAATACAATATGCCAGAAAATATGACGAGGACTGCCGGTTTCGCGCCCGGCGTGCCCTGCGTTGCACTGTGTGCGATGCAGCACATCGGGGCGCCCGAGTGCGCCCGTGGCACCCGAATGTTGCCTCGGTGGGGATGCGCGCGCGGGTCGACGCGCCCGGGCAAAGACGTCGCGCGGCGGCGACGTCAGCGATAGGTGACGAAATCCGGGGGTAGCACTTCGTCGGCGCCGGAATACAGGCGCGTCATCTGCTCGGCGGCGGCGACGATGCGCGGCCCGAGGCGCAGGATCCGGTCGTTGCTCATGCGCACCGCCGGGCCGGAGACCGAGACCGCGCCGATGGGCTCGCGCCATTCATTGAAGATCGGCGCCGCCACCGCCCGCATGCCGAGGGTGTGCTCCTCGTCGTCGATGGCGAAGCCGCGCGCCTCGATGGCGCCGACATCGTCCATCAGCGAGCGTTCGGTGCGGTGGGTGCGCACCGTGAAGGCTTCATAGCGCATCTGGGCCAGGCAGGCGCCGCGGAACGCCGGGGTGGCGACGGCCAGGATGCATTTTCCCGCGGCCGTGGCGTGCAGCGGCAGGCGCGCGCCGAGGCGGAAGAAGGCCCGCACCGCCGAATGCCCCTCGGCTTGCGCCACCACCACCAACTCGTTGCCGTCGAACATGGCGAGATTCACCGTCTCGTCGGTCTCGTGCAGCAGGCGGCGGATGACCGGGCGGCCGATATCCGGCAGTTTGCGGATGCGCAGGTACGCCGCGCCGATGCGGAACAGGCCGAGGCCCACGGTCCACAAGCCGTTCTCATGGTCGTGATTGACCAGCTGGCGCTTCTGCAACGTGGCCAGCAGACGATGCACGGTGGAGGCCGGCAAATCGGCCTTCTTGGCGATATCCGACAGGCTCATCCCATCGGCTTCCGCGAGCACGCGCAGCAGGGCCACCGCGCGGTCCAGCGACTGAACCTCGCCGCCCGCCTCGGGGGCGGTGGAGGCGGGGCGGCCGCGGCGGCGGGGCAGGATCTCGGTATCTGGCATGGGGGAAGTGGCCCAATTCATGGCTCCGTGACGGAAGCCAGCGGGCGCACCTTACAGCGAAACCGGGGTGCGGCGAGCCGCTGTGACAATTTTCCACATTCTGGAAAGATTTCTCACGAATATCATGAAATAGGATTTGACGACGGCACCGATCGTCTGGTTTTCTGGTATACATTATACGGCATTCGGGCGAGAAGCTCGGAGCATGGGAGGCAGCGCCATGAAGGTTTGCATTTACGGGGCGGGGGCCATCGGCGGGTATCTGGGCGTGCAGCTGTCGCTGGCCGGCGCCGAGGTGAGCCTCGTGGCGCGCGGCGGGCATCTGGAAGCGATGCAGCAGAACGGCGTGAAGCTGCTCATCAATGGGGAGGAGCGCGTCGCCAAGGTGCGCGCCACCGACGATCCGGCCGAACTCGGCCCGCAGGATTACGTCTTCATCGCCCTCAAGGCCCATTCCGTGCCGAGCGTGGTGGACCGCATGCGTCCCCTGCTGGGCAACGATACCAGCGTCGTCACCGCCGTGAACGGCGTGCCCTATTGGTATTTCTATAAGTCCGGCGGCGCGCTGGAAGGCCGCACGCTGGAAAGCATCGATCCGGGTGGAAAGCAGTGGGACGTGCTGCGCCCCGAGCGCGCCATCGGCTGCATCGTCTATCCCGCCACCGAGGTGGTCGCCCCGGGCGTCATCCAGCACGTCTATGGCGACAAGTTCCCCATCGGCGAGCCGTCCGGCGAAAAGAGTGCCCGCGTCGAGCGCCTGAGCGAGATGATGGGCAAGGCCGGCCTGCGCGCGCCGGTGCTGGACAATATCCGCGACGAGTTGTGGCTGAAATTGTGGGGCAATCTCTGCTTCAACCCCATCAGCGCCTTGACCCACGCGACGCTGGACGTGATCGCCTCCGACCCTGATACCCGCGCGGTCGCCCGCTCCATGATGATCGAGGCGCAGACCATCGCCAACCGGCTGGGTGTCAACTTCCGCGTGGACGTGGAGCGCCGCATCAATGGCGCCGGCGCCGTGGGCGCGCACAAGACCTCCATGCTCCAGGATCTGGAGCGGGACCGGCCGATGGAAATCGACCCGCTGGTCACGGTTGTGCAGGAAATGGGGCGCCTGGTGGATGTGCCGACCCCGACCCTCGACGTGGTTCTGGCCCTGGTGCGCCAGCGCGCCGCTGTCGCCGGGCTCGGCGGGCATCTGTCCTGCCCGCCTCTGACCGCTGCCGACCTCGCCTCCGCCAAGGCCGTGGCGCACTGAGCCTCGCCGCGCCCGGGCCGGCTCCGTGGCCGGCCCTGTGTGTTCAGGATTGCCCTGGGCGGCGCGCCCAAACCCGCACCCGGGGCAAGACGGGCCTCGTCGCGGCCAGGGCCGGGCGGGGCACCGGCGCCGAGGCCCGTCAATTCATTTCCCGCCCGCAGGGGCGCAACACGCCTCCCTCCAGAGCCTCTTGGGCCGGTCCGAAGTTCGGGCCGGCCTCTCTTTTATGCGGCAATGCGGGAAGCGGCCGGTCCGCGGCGATCCTGGATCGAAGCGCGGGAGGATGCGGGGAAGCAAAAGTGTTGGCGTTGCACCAGGGCGCGGAGGCGATCCGCGCCGGATCATCATCCGCCGGACATGGTTCCGGCGGAGGGGATCACTCGACGGCCATGGCCACCGGTGCGCCGGTGCGACCGAAGTCGCCGGCATTGAGCGCGACGCCGGTGAGGGCGTAGCCGAGGACGAGGGCGGCAAATACGGCAATGCGCTTCAGCATGACGGATCTCATAACTAATTCTGGTCACCAAGGGGGACCGCGGCTGGCGACACGGTGCCGCCACACTGGTTCCCTTTTGGTTAAACCCGGCTCTCCGGAAGGCTGCGCCCCCCGTCTGGATTTCAAAGTGGTTAATGTCGCAACCGTGCGACTGGTTCCTACCTTTCTGCAATGCAGCACGCAACCATCCCAAGCGCTGCCGTCCACACGCGTCTGGACAGGAGCGCCCGCCGCGTCTAGACCCGCCCCAACCTCCCGCACCGCAAAGATTTCCGATGCTCCGTAAACTCTATGATTGGGTGATCGCCTATTCCGCGCGCCCGTCCGCGCCCTGGGCGCTGGGCGTGGTCTCGTTTGCGGAAAGCTCCATCTTTCCCATTCCGCCGGATGTGCTTCAGGTGCCCATGACCCTGGCCCGGCCGGACAAGGCCTGGACCTATGCGCTCATCGCCACCTTGTCGTCGGTGGCCGGCGGGCTGGTGGGCTATGCCATCGGCGCGCTGCTGTATGACAGCGTCGGGCAATTCCTCATCAATCTCTATGGCTACGGCCAGAAGGTGGAAGGCTTTCGCCAGGCCTATGCCCATTACGGCCATTGGGTGATCCTGCTGAAGGGGATCACGCCCATCCCCTACAAGCTGGTGACCATCACGTCGGGCTTCGCCAATTACAACCTGTTCTGGTTCCTGGTGTTGTCGCTGATCACCCGGGGCGCGCGCTTCTTCCTGCTGGCGGCGCTGCTGCGCTATTTCGGACCGTCGGCGCGGGAATTCATCGAGAAGCGGCTCGGCCTTGTGACGCTCGGGCTGCTGGCGGTGGTGGTGATCGGCCTGCTCGCGGCGGCGTATCTGATGTGACGGGAGCGAAAAGCAGAAGCGCCCGTCCGGTGCGACGGGGGGCGGGGGGCAAAGCCCTCGTTTCCGTCAAGTCCGCATAAAATGTTTCACGTGAAACAGTGGGTTAGCAAAGACGAACCGCGCGGAGAAACGCGTCTCCGCGGCGCTTCGGAGGATGAAACCCCGTGTTTCGCCGACGTTCGCCGACGTTCGGGCGATGAGGCGTTTCGCGATCTCGAACGCAAACCAACCGGCCCACGCGGCGGTCGCCCGGCGTGATGGCCGGGACACGCCCGGCCATGACGGCAGCGCAGCGATCGGCCGCTCAGCGGGGCAGGGTGGTTTCGCCCATCAGGTCCTTGTCGATGGCGTGCGCGGCCTGGCGGCCCTCGCGGATCGCCCACACCACCAGCGACTGGCCGCGGCGCATGTCGCCCGCCGCATAGAGCTTGGGCACGGAGGTGAGATAGGAGGTCTCGTCCGCCGCCACATTGCCGCGCTTGTCATAGGCGACGCCGGACTGGTCCAGCATGCCTTCGTGCAGGGGCGCGGCGAAGCCGATGGCGAGAAACACGAGGTCGGCGCGCAGCACGAATTCCGTGCCGGGAATGGGCTCGCGCCGCTCGTCCACGCGCACGCACTTCACGCCCGTGACGCGGCCGTTGCGGCCCTCGATGGCGAGGGTGGCGCAGGCGAACTCGCGCTCGGCGCCTTCCGCCTGGGAGGAGGAGGTGCGGAACTTGGTGGGCCAATAGGGCCACACCGCCAGCTTGTCCTCCTTCATGGGGGGCACCTGGCGGATGTCGAGCTGGGACACCGAAAGCGCGCCCTGGCGGAAGGCCGTGCCCACGCAGTCGGAGGCGGTATCGCCGCCGCCCACCACCACCACATGGCGGCCGGCCGCCAGCAGGGGATGTTCGCGGCCCACGTCCTCGCCGCCGACGCGGCGGTTCTGCTGCACCAGATAGGGCATGGCGAAATGCACGCCCTCGAATTCCTGGCCCGGCAGGCGCGGATCGCGCGGCGCTTCCGAACCGCCGGCCAGCAGCACGGCGTCGTAATTGTCGAGCAATTCCTGAACCGGCTTCGTGACGCCGACGTTCACGCCATAATGGAAGGTGACGCCTTCGCCCTCCATCTGGGCGACGCGGCGGTCGATGTGCACCTTTTCCATCTTGAAGTCGGGAATGCCGTAGCGCAGCAGGCCGCCGGCCTTGGGCTCGCGCTCGAACACATGCACGTCGTGGCCCGCGCGGGCGAGCTGCTGGGCGGCGGCGAGGCCGGCGGGCCCGGAGCCGACCACGGCCACCGAGCGCCCGGTCTTCACCTGCGCCGGCTCGGGCTGGATCCAGCCGTTCTTCCAGGCCTTGTCGGCGATCGCCTGTTCCACCGTCTTGATGGTGACCGGCACGTCCTCCAGGTTCAGCGTGCAGGCTTCCTCGCACGGGGCGGGGCAGATGCGGCCAGTGAACTCGGGGAAATTATTGGTGGAATGGAGGTTGCGCGCCGCCTCTTCCCACTCGCCCTGATAGACGAGGTCGTTCCAGTCCGGAATCTGGTTGTGCACCGGGCAGCCGGTGGGACCGTGGCAGAAGGGAATGCCGCAATCCATGCAGCGGGCGGCCTGGTTCGCCACCTCGGGGTCCGGCAGGGGCAAGGTGAATTCGCGAAAATGGCGAATGCGGTCGGATGCGGGCTGATACTTCTGCTCGCGCCGATCAATTTCCAGGAACCCCGTAACCTTACCCATTCGATCCCCTCCAGGAGCCGCGTCGCGCGCCCGGCGCCGATAGCTCCATTACAAGAATTGTTCCAGCTTGAGGACTCCGCTTTTGCGGAGCCGTTCATGGATTGCGCCCCTCCGAAGCCCTCCGATCGTCCCCTCCCCCCTTGCGGGGGAGGGCTAGGGAGGGGGGTGATGCGCTCTCCGCTCGCTCGTCGGATGTCATTCCAGGCGAAGGCTGTGTCACCCCCCTCCCCAACCCTCCCCCGCAAGGGGGGAGGGAGCATGTTGCTCCTGGGTGGGGAAAGCGGAGCCGCCTTCTAAGCGCGCCCTCATTCCGCGGCTTGAAGACCCCGCCGCTTTTCCATTTCGCGCAAGGCCCGGCGGTATTCCACCGGCATGACTTTCACGAACTTGCTGCGGTAATCGGCCCAATTGTCCAGGATCGTCTGGGCGCGGGTCGAGCCGGTATAGTGCAAGTGCTTGGCGATCAACTGGTGCAAGCGCTCCTCGTCGTGGCGGGACATGTCGCCCTGCACGTCGATGCGGCCCTTGAACTCCAGATCGCCGCCGTGGTGGTGGAGGCGTTCGAGAAGGTCTTCCTCCTCCTCCACCGGCTCGATATCGACCATGGAGAGGTTGCAGCGCTTGGCGAAGCTCTTGTCCTCGTCCAGCACATAGGCGACGCCGCCGGACATGCCGGCCGCGAAATTGCGCCCGGTCTGGCCGATCACCACCACGATGCCGCCGGTCATATATTCGCAGCCGTGGTCGCCGGTGCCTTCAACGACGGCGACTGCCCCCGAATTGCGCACCGCGAAGCGCTCGCCGGCCACGCCGCGGAAATAGCATTCCCCGTCGGTGGCGCCGTACATCACCGTATTGCCGACGATGATGGAATTTTCCGCGACGATGGTGGAATTGGCCGGCGGGCGCACGACGATGCGGCCGCCCGAGAGGCCCTTGCCCACATAATCGTTCGCTTCGCCCACGAGGTTCAGCGTCACGCCGGTCATGAGGAAGGCGCCGAACGCCTGGCCCGCGGTGCCGGAGAGATTCACCTCGATGGTGTCGTCCGGCAGGCCGGCGCCGCCATAGCGCTTGGCCACCTCGCCCGAGAGCATGGCGCCGACCGAGCGGTCCACGCTGCGGATCGCGCTGTCGATCACCACCTTCTCGCCGCGCTCCAGCGCCGGCGCCGCCTTGGCGATCAGCGTGCGGTCGAGCACCTTCTCGATCGGGTGGTGCTGGCGCTCGTTGTGGCGGACGGAGACGTCCGCCGGCATGTTCGGCTGGGCGAAGATGCGGGTGAAGTCGAGCCCCTTGGCCTTCCAATGGTCGATCGCCGGCTGGCGGTCCAGCGCATCCACCCGGCCCACCATGTCCTCCACCGAGCGGAAGCCGAGCTGCGCCATGATCTCGCGCATCTCCTCCGCGATGAAGAAGAAATAATTGATGACGTGCTCGGGGGTGCCCTTGAAGCGCTTGCGCAGCACCGGGTCCTGGGTCGCCACGCCCACCGGGCAGGTGTTGAGGTGGCACTTGCGCATCATGATGCAGCCCGCGGCGATGAGCGGGGCGGTGGAAAAGCCGAACTCGTCGGCGCCCAGCAGCGCGCCGATGACGGCATCGCGTCCGGTGCGCAGCCCGCCGTCCACCTGCAGCACGATGCGGCCGCGCAGGCGGTTCGCGACCAGGGTCTGCTGGGTCTCGGCGAGGCCGATTTCCCAGGGCGAGCCGGCGTGCTTGATGGCGGTGAGCGGGGACGCGCCCGTGCCGCCCTCGAAGCCGGAAATGGTGATGTGGTCGGCGCGCGCCTTCGCGACGCCCGCCGCGACCGTGCCCACGCCCACTTCCGACACCAGCTTCACCGAGACGTCGGCCGCCGGATTGACGTTCTTCAGATCATAGATGAGCTGCGCCAGATCCTCGATGGAATAGATGTCGTGGTGCGGCGGGGGCGAGATGAGGCCGACGCCGGGGGTGGAGTGGCGCACCTTGGCGATCACCGCATCCACCTTGTGGCCGGGCAATTGGCCGCCCTCGCCGGGCTTGGCGCCCTGCGCGACCTTGATCTGCATGACGTCGGAATTGACCAGATATTCCGTGGTCACGCCGAACCGGCCCGAGGCCACCTGCTTGATGGCCGAGCGCATGGAATCGCCGTTGGGCAGCGTCTTGTAGCGCTCCGCCTCCTCGCCGCCCTCGCCGGTGTTCGACTTGCCGCCGATCCGGTTCATGGCGATGGCGAGCGTGGTGTGCGCCTCGCGCGAGATGGAGCCGAACGACATGGCGCCGGTGGAGAAGCGCTTGACGATCTCCGCCGCCGGCTCGACCTCGGCGAGGTCCACCGGCGTGTTGCCGATCTCGCCCGCCTCGCGCAGGCGGAACAGCGAGCGGATGGTCAGCGGCTGGTTGTCGCCGGGCGCGTTCATCATCTTGGCGAAGGCGCGGTAATGGTCCTGCGCATTGCCGCGCACGGCGTGCTGCAAGGTGGCGACGCTGTCCGGCGACCAGGCATGCTCCTCGCCGCGGATGCGATAGGCATATTCCCCGCCCACGTCGAGCGCGAGGCGATAGACCGGCGCGTCGGAGAAGGCGAGCTTGTGCCGCCGCACGGTCTCTTCCGCGATGCCGGAGAGGCCCACGCCCTCGATGGTGGTGGCGGTGCCGAAGAAATACTTCTCCACCAGTTCGGAGGAGAGGCCGACCGCATCGAAGATCTGCGCGCCGCAATAGGATTGATAGGTGGAGATGCCCATCTTGGACATCACCTTCAGCAATCCCTTGTCCACCGACTTGATGAAGCGCTTGACGATTTCGGTCTCGTCCACTTCCTCGGGAATGTCTTCCTTCATGCCCAGCAGGGTCTCGAAGGCGAGATAGGGGTTGATCGCTTCCGCGCCATAGCCCGCGAGGCAGGCGAAATGGTGCACTTCGCGCGCTTCGCCGGTCTCCACCACCAGGCCCACGGAGGTGCGCAGGCCGGTGCGGATGAGATGATGATGCACCGCCGCCGTCGCCAGCAGGGACGGGATCGGGATGCGGTCCGGCCCGGTCATGCGGTCGGACAGGATGATGATGTTGTAGCCGCCGTGGACGGCGGCCTCGGCGCGCTCGCACAGGCGCTCGAGCGCGCCTTCCAGGCCCGCCGCGCCCTTGTCGGTGGCATAGGTGATGTCGAGCGTGCGGGTGTCGAACCGCTCCTCCATGAAGCCGATGGAGCGGATCTTCTCCAGGTCCTCATTGGTGAGGATGGGCTGGCGCACTTCCAGGCGCTTGCGGCGGGCGTTGCCTTCGAGATCGAAGATGTTCGGCCGCGGGCCGATGAACGACACCAGGCTCATGACCAGTTCCTCGCGGATCGGGTCGATGGGCGGGTTCGTCACCTGGGCGAAATTCTGCTGGAAGTAGGAATAGAGCAGCTTCGACTTGTTGGAGAGCACGGAGATGGGCGTATCCGTGCCCATGGAGCCGACGGCTTCCTGGCCGGTCACGGCCATGGGGGCCATGAGCAGCTTCAGGTCTTCCTGGGTGTAGCCGAAGGCCTGCTGGCGATCGAGCAGCGACACGTCGGTGCGCACCTCGCGCGCCTCGACCTTGCGCAGGTCTTCGAGCACCAATTGGGTGCGCTTCAGCCATTCCTTGTAGGGATGGGCGCGGGCCAGCGAGGTCTTGATCTCCTCGTCGGGCACGAGGCGCCCTTCCACCAGGTCCACCAGCAGCATCTTGCCGGGCTGGAGGCGCCACTTGGTGACGATCTTCTCTTCCGGCAGGGTGAGCACGCCCATTTCGGAGGCGAGCACGATGGTGTCGTCGCTCGTCACCATATAGCGCGCGGGGCGCAGGCCGTTGCGGTCCAGGGTGGCGATGATCTGGCGCCCGTCGGTGGCGACGATGGCCGCCGGCCCGTCCCACGGCTCCATGAGGGCGGCATGGTATTCGTAGAAGGCGCGCCGCTCCTCATCCATGAGCGGATTGCCGGCCCAGGCCTCGGGCACCAGCATCATGGCCGCGTGGGGCAGCGAATAGCCGCCCTGGGTCAGGAATTCGAGCGCATTGTCGAAGCAGGCGGTGTCCGACTGGCCTTCGTAGGAGATCGGCCACAGCTTGGAGATGTCGGCACCGAACAATTCGGTGTCCACCGAGGCCTGCCGCGCCGCCATCCAGTTCACATTGCCGCGCAGCGTGTTGATCTCGCCGTTATGGGCGACCATCCGGTAGGGATGGGCCAGCGGCCAGGCGGGGAAGGTGTTGGTGGAGAAACGCTGATGCACTAAGGCCAGCGCGCTCTCGAAATCGGGATCGTGCAGGTCGGGATAATAGGCGCCCAGCTGGTCGGCCAGGAACATGCCCTTGTAGACCAGGGTGCGGCACGACAGCGACACCGGATAATAGCCGGCGGTGCGCGGGTCCTTGGCGTCATAGATGACGTTGGAGATCACCTTGCGCAGCACGAACAGGCGGCGCTCGAAGGCATCCTCGTCGGCGATGCTCTCGCCGCGGGCGATGAAGATCTGCACATGGCGCGGCTCGGTGGGCAGCACGCTTTCCCCGAGCGAGGAATTGTCGGTGGGCACGTCACGCCAGCCGAGCAGGCCCAGGCCCTCTTCGGCGACCAGCCGCTCGAACGCGGCGCGCACGATGGCTTCGCCCTCCGCATCGCGCGGCAGGAAGATGTGGCCGACGGCATATTGGCCCGGCTCGGGCAGCGAGAAGCCGAGGCGGGCGGCTTCCTTGGCAAAGAAGCGATGGGGGATCTGCACCAGCATGCCGGCGCCGTCGCCCGCGCGGGGGTCCGCGCCCACGGCGCCGCGATGCTCCAGGTTGAGCAGGATCTGGATGCCGTCCTCGATGATGCGATGGGACTTGCGGCCCTTGATGTCGGCGATGAAGCCGACGCCGCAGGCGTCCCGCTCCTGGGCGGGATCGAACAGGCCGAAAGCTTTGGGCCGACCGACAATCGCGCCGGCATTCACCGCGGCGGCGCGCTGAGCCACCTGTCCGGTCAAACCTTCCCTGCGATCGGTCGCACCCATGATTTTGCCCTCTCCCTGATGCCGGGCCGTGCCGGCAGACCGCAACCCTCGCTGATCGGCGCGCTTCCGCACGTAAAAGCGCGCGTCCTGGACAGACGCTCGCGATGACCGACAGCTGAGACGCTATTGATAGGGCAGTAGCGCTGCCCTATCTCGCTGAACATGACAGAAAAGCGGCAAACTCACAAGGTCAACGCCCCTGCATTTGGCGAAGCCCAGCAGAGGAAATTGCGCATCGCTGCCGCGCGACGCAAGAACGGTACGGCGGAGCCGCGTTTCGCGCAATGGCGTTGCTGCACTGCGCCCTAAGGCTGCGTCTTTGCCGCAAGCGAAGGCGCCGCCTCGGGCGCGTGCGTTTCCCGGGGAATGGCCGCGGGGCGGGGGCCCGGCCTGGGTGTGGCCCAGGCATAAAAAAAGCGCCGCGGCGAGCCGCGGCGCTTCAAAAGTCCCCGTCGCGCGGACGGGGATCTGCGATCACTTCAGAGCGTTGAAGGAGGTCGCGAAGGAGAGGCTGGCGACGATCTTATCACCGCAAGCATTGTTGTTGCCAATGATGAAGGCGCAATCGCTACCGCTGAGGTCGGTGCCGGAATAGCGCACGTCAATCGTGGCGGCCTTATAGGTGAAGCCGATGCCGGCATTCCACCAGTTGTAGCCGGGGATCGAGGTGTCGTAGGTGATGCCAGCGAAGTTGGTCACCGAATAGCTGTAAGCGGCGGTGTCGAGCCACTGATGGCCGAACTCACCCGACAGGTACCAGCCGAAGTCGCCACCCGGGCCGAAGGCCGGCAGGGGAACCTTGACGGTGCCGGACAGGGCGGTGCCGTCCGTGCCGGTGGAGGCGAAGTCGCTGGACCAGAAGAGGTTCAGGCCGACGGTCAGCCAGGGGGCGACCACATAGGTGGGCTTCGCGTAGATTTCCCAATAGTTGTAGTCGGTCGAGCCGAGGCCGGTCTTCAGCAGCGTGGTCGGGTCGATGCTGTTGCTGCTGCCGGGATAGGTGTAGTAGGCGGCGCCGACGTCGAGGCTGAAGTTGCCCCAGGTGTGGCGCAGGCCGCCGGCGAAGTCGACTTCAAGCGAGCTGTTGGCATCCCAGAGGAAGTTCTCAACCCAGTTCTGGTTGGACGCCCACACGTTGAAATAGACCCAGTCGAACAGCTGGAGCTCGACGAAGCCCTGGATCGCCGGGTTGTTGTTGGTCTGGCTGATACCGCGGAACAGGTAGTCGGAGGTGCCGGTCACGCCGAAGGCCAGATCCCACATGGGAGCCACAGGCGCCGGGGCGACAGCCTTCACCGGCATCGTGCTCAGGTCGGCGGCGGAAGCGGCGCCCGACAGCAGCAGGCTGGCGGCAGCGGCGAGAACGATCTTCTTCATCAAGTGAACCCCCAATGGATATCTGCACAGATTGAGACCAAATTTTTGCAGGCGTTCCAATGGGAAAATTAAGGCACGAACTGCCTGTGCTTTAGGCAAACCCGCATGAATGCTGGATTCTGATGTTGCAAAAGTGCAACGCAAAGATGAAACCTGTGCGTGCGTCGCTCGGGGCAGAACTGTGGCTGGACTGTGCCACGATTATTTTATGGGTTCTTGATGTGTTACTGACGCAACAGGAAGAGAGGCCTACCCCGCTCCGGCACCTTGGCCCAGCCGCCATCTTCCTGTCGTGCGAATCGCAGCGGCGTGCCGCCGGTGCCGGACGCCATCAGCACATTGCCGCCCTCGATGCTCCAGGACACCGGGCCGAACTGGGTGATGGCGGCATCGCACGGCGTGCCGAGCCGCAGCTTGCGCCCGCCGTTCGGGGCCGCCTCCTCCAGCAGCACCACGTGGCAGATGGGCGTGCCCGCGACGCGCGCGAGATCCCAGTCGCCGAGCATTTCCTCCACCCGCACCGCGGTATCCTCGCTGGCCGTCGGGCTGGCGAGGAAATAGACGCCGTCGCCCTCCCGCAGCGCCTCGTAATTGCCCGCCGTCGCCTGGCCGAACTCGACCACGAGGCGGCCCTGCACGTTCATCAGCCGGATCGCCCCCGACGAATCGGGCACCCAGGCCGTCACCTGCTGCATGAAGCCGATGCCCGCGCAGGCGCCGGCGTCGAACGCCAGGGCGAAGCCGTTGGCCGCCGGATCGGTCTTCAGGGTGAGCGGGCATTTGCGCTGGTCGTCGGCGCTGCTCAGCACGAAGGCGCCGGCCGCCTGTTCCGCCTGCGCGCGCAATGCCGGATCAACCTTGGCGGGATCAACCTTGGCGGGATCGGCTTTGGCCCCCGTGGCCGGCTTGGCGGGCGCCTGCGGCTTGGCCGCCGGCTTCTGCGGCGCCGTTCCCGCGCCGCCGGCCTGCGCGAGCAGATCGGCCGGGGCGGGCGCTTGAGCGAGGGCAGGCGCTTGAGCGGGGGCCGGAGCCTGGGCGAAGGCGGCAGCCTGCCCGAAGGCAGGGGCGATCAGCGCAACGGCGCAGGCAAGGCGAAGGCGACGCATGATCCGGTTCCGTCCAACCACGGCGAAAGGGTCACGCTAAAGCAAGTCGGCCGAAAACAGAATGTGGCGCGCCCGCACGCGCGGGAAAGAGCCGCGGGAGAAGGGGCGCGGGAGACCGATCAAGGGAGGGAAAGGCGCGAAGGGAGCCGCACTCAGCGTCCGGGCAGCTTTTCGATGGTGTCGATGCCGTCGATCGTGGGAATGGCCACGTAGCGCTCGTCGGGCGTCTGGAAGCGCACCCGGGTCTTGCGCAGCGCGTCCACCAGATCGATGACCCAGCCCTCGCCGAGCCGCCAGGCGGTGATTTCGCCCATGATCGGGAAGGTGGCGGCGCAGGTCTTGCCCACCTCCACCTGCATGCCGCCGATGGTGGGCGCCTTCAGCAGGCGGATGCGGCAGCGCTTGCGCCCGGTCTCGTCGCGAATCTCATAATAGCCGAACATGTCGGCGACGAAGGCCGGATCGGCCGAGGCCGTGTCGAGCGGGGCGATCGGCAGAAACGTATCGTCCGCGCGGGCGCGCGGGGCGGGGGCGAGCGCGGCGAGCGCCAGCAGGCCGGCGGCGAGCGCGGCGCGGGCAGAAGCCGCGCGCGGCGAACACGCCCGCGCGGCGGCTGCGATCCGGGCTTGAATTGCGGCACGCGCCTGCGACCGAACCATGATGCCCCTCATCCCGGGCGGCCAATTCCCGCGCCCGGAGCTTGATCCGCCCGCGCGCTCCCGGCAAGCCTGCGGGCGCGGGGCCCGCCGCTTTTGTCCTCGGGCTGGCTCCTCAGGCGCGCGGCCAGGGGGTCTCGGCCACGGGGGTGACGGGCCCCTTGCCCTCGAACCAGGAGAGCAGGTTGTCCACCACCAATTGCCCCATGGCGTTGCGGGTGAAATGGGTGGAGGAGCCGACGTGCGGCAGCAGCACCACATTGTCGAGCGCGAACAGGGCTTCCGGGACGTTCGGCTCGTCCACGAACACGTCGAGGCCGGCGGCGAGGATGGTCTTGTTGACCAGGGCATCCACCAGCGCCGGCTCGTCCACCACGGTGCCGCGCGCCACATTGATCAGGATGCCGTTCGGCCCCAGCGCCGCCAGGACCTCGGCATTGATGAGGCCGCGCGTGGCGGGGCCGCCGGGCAGGATCAGGATCATGGTGTCGACATCGCGCGCCATGGCCATGAGATCGGGATAATGCGTATAGGCGACGTCCGGCTGGGCGCGGCGGGTGTGATAGACCACCGGCACGCCGAAGGCGTCGAGCCGCCTGGCGATCGCCTTGCCGATGCGGCCCATGCCGACGATGCCGACGGTGCGGTCGCGCAAGGTGGGGCCGAGCGGGAACGCGCCCTTCTTCCACGCGCCGGAGCGGGTGAAGCGGTCGGCCTGGGGCAGCTCGCGCACGGTGGCCAGCAGCAGGCCGAGGGCGAGGTCGGCGACCTCCTCGTTCAAAACGTCGGGCGTGTTGCTCACCACGATGCCGCGCGCGGCGGCGGCGGCGGCATCCACCGTATCGTAGCCGACGCCGAAATTGGCGATGATCTCCAGCTTCGGCAGGCGCGCCAGCAGCGCGGCGTCCACCTTGCGCTTGCCGCGGGTGGCCATGCCGCGGATCTCGGCGCCGTGGGCCGCGATGGCGCCTTCGAAGTCATCCAGGCCCAGCAGGATGGCGTGCTCGGCCAGCTGGCGCTCCACCACGGTGTCCATGATGGGGCCGGTGAGGAGCAGCTTGGGGCGTGAATCTTCCGTCATGAGAGTGCTCGGCGTTCAGGGGGCGGGCTGCGCCTCGACCGGGGCGCGGCGAAGGATCGGAAGCTTCTGGATAAGCCGCCTTATGCTTTGGTTCAATCGTTTTAAAAAGCACTTGATCGAAAATGAGCGCCGCACCATGATCGCGGCGCACCCCGCGTAAGCTGGGGCACGGCCGCCGCACGGTGGCCCAAATGAAGCGCCAGTCTCCGTTCAGCGGAGCCAATAAAGAGCGCGCATCGGGTGGATGTTCAAGGAGCGGAACGGGATGGCGACCGTCGATATTCGCGGTGTGAAGAAGGCCTATGGATCGACGGCGGTCATCCACGGGGTCGATGTGGATATTCGCGACGGGGAATTCGTCGTTCTCGTGGGCCCATCCGGCTGCGGCAAGTCCACGCTGCTGCGCATGATCGCGGGACTGGAGAACATCACCGGCGGGGAGATCCTGATCGGCAATCGCGTGGTGAACGACGTTCCCCCCAAGGAACGCGACATCGCCATGGTGTTCCAGAATTACGCGCTCTATCCCCACATGACCGTGGGCGCGAACATGGGCTTCTCGCTGAAGCTGCGGAACGCGCCCAAGGCGGAAATCGACAAGCGCGTCGCCCGCGCCGCCGAGATTCTCGGCCTCTCGCACCTGCTGGACCGCTTCCCGCGCCAATTGTCCGGCGGCCAGCGCCAGCGCGTGGCCATGGGCCGTGCCATCGTGCGCGATCCCCAGGTGTTCCTGTTCGACGAGCCGCTGTCCAATCTCGACGCCAAGCTGCGCGTGCAGATGCGCACCGAGATCAAGGAATTGCACCAGCGCCTGAAGACCACCACGGTCTATGTCACCCACGACCAGATCGAGGCCATGACCATGGCCGACAAGATCGTGGTGATGCACGACGGCGTGGTGGAGCAGATCGGTGCCCCGCTCGACCTTTACGACAAGCCCGCGAACCAGTTCGTCGCCGGCTTCATCGGCTCGCCCGCGATGAATTTCATCAAGGGCACGGTGCAGGTGAACGGCACGGCCCGCTTCATGAGCGACAGCGGCGTGGTGCTGCCGCTGGAGCGCGTGCCCGGTTCCGCCAGCGGGCGCCGCGCGGTCTACGGCCTGCGGCCCGAGCATGTGCGCATCGATCCGCAGGGCGTGCCCGTGCGGGTGGTGGTGGTGGAGCCCACCGGCTCCGAACTTCTGGTGGTCGCGCGCCTCGGCACCGAGACGGCCAGCGAGCAGGAAGTGACCCTGCTGTTCCGCGAGCGCATGATGTTCGCGCCGGGCGAGATCATCCATGTGGCGCCGATGCCCGGCCTCCAGCACCTGTTCGACGAGGCCACCGGCGCACGCCTGGAGGCGTGAGCGCGACGGCCCGAAAGGCGCGCGCCGGAAGCCGCGACGTGCCAAACTGAATTCTGCCGAAAGACCGCAGGGCCAACACCCAGAGGGCCAATACCCAGGCGGCCGGCAGGACGTGACAACGCCAAATAAGTCACCATGGAGGAACGCCATGACCATTTCCAGACGTAACCTGTTGCTCGGCGGCGCCGGTCTTGCGGGCGCCGCGGCCCTGCCGGGCCTCGGCGCGATGCCCGCCTTCGCGCAGGGCGCCGCCATGCCCCAGTTCAAGCCCGAGCCGGGCGCCTCCCTGCGCGTGCTGCGCTGGTCGCCGTTCGTGAAGGGCGAGGAGGATGCCTGGCTCGCCAACACCAAGAAGTTCACCGAGGCCACCGGCATCGAGGTGCGCATCGACAAGGAGAGCTGGGAAGACATCCGGCCCAAGGCGGCGGTGGCGGCCAACGTGGGCTCCGGCCCCGACATCGTCTGGGTCTGGTTCGACGATGCGCAGCAATATCCCGACAAGCTGCTGGACGTGACGCCGCTCGCCAATGCGCTCGGCGCGAAGTTCGGCGGCTGGTATCCCGGCAACGAGGCCTATGCGAAGGCGGACGGCAAGTTCATCGCCCTGCCGCTCGCCACCATCGGCAATGCGGTGTGCTATCGCGACAGCTGGGTGAAGGACGCCGGCTTCTCCACCTTCCCGAATGACACCAAGGGCTTCCTCGAACTCGCCAAGGCCCTGAAGGCGAAGAACCACCCCATGGGCTTCACGCTCGGCCATGGGGTCGGCGACGGCAACAATTACTGCCATTGGGTGCTGTGGAGCCACGGCGGCAAGATGGTGGACGAGCAGGGCAAGGTCGTGATCAACAGCCCGGAGACGGTCGCCGCCCTGAAATATGCGGCCGAGCTCTACAAGACCTTCATTCCCGGCACCGAAAGCTGGCTGGACGTCAACAACAACCGCGCGTTCCTCGCGGGCGAGATTTCGGTGACCGCCAATGGCGTGTCGCTCTATTACGCGGCGAAGAACGATCCCAAGCTCGCCGACATGGCCGCGGACATCAAGACCACCAACATGCCGGTCGGCCCGACCGGCGTCGCGGAACTGGCGCAGACCACCTCGGCCTGCATCTTCAAATATTCCAAGTTCCCTCAGGCGGCGCAGGCCTACATGGCGTTCATGTTCGACGCGCCGCAGATGAACGCCTGGATCCAGGGCGCCAGCGCTTATTGCTGCCAGACGCTCAAGGCGTTCGCGAGCAATCCGGTGTGGACCTCCGATCCCAACCACGCGCCCTATGCCAAGGCCTCCGAGCTGCTGCGCCCGAACGGCTATTCCGGTCCGCTCGGCTCCCAGTCGGCGGCCGCCATGGCGGACTGGATCGTGGTCGACATGGTGGCGGAAGCCGCCACTGGCCAGCGCACCCCGGAAGAAGCGGCCAAGCGCGCGGAAACCCGCGCCAACCGCATCTATCGCCGGTGATCTCCCGCGCGGGCATCTGCCACGGGTGATCCGCAACGGGGGATCCGCCCGTCAATGCGTCCTGCCGGCGCCGCGCCGCCGGCAGGACCGATCCGGCCGGTCCGGCGCGGCGGTGCCGCGGCGGGCGACGGCATCCCTTGCGGGCGACGGCGGGCCCGCGGGGCCGCCGGTTCCGAAACAGGCCTCAGGTGCATCAGCGGGTTCAGGGAGAGCGAGTTCATGTCTGAGGTAACGGCGCGCGCAGCGCCCGGTTTCAATCTGCGGACCTGGTGGGCCGGCATCGGGCAGGGCCGGCATGTGCTCGGCCTGGTGTTCCTGCTGCCGGCCGCGGTGTTCCTGATCTTCTTCCTCACCTATCCGCTCGGCCTCGGCGTGTGGCTCGGCTTCACCGATACCCGCATCGGCCGGGACGGCGTGTTCATCGGCCTGGAGAATTACGAATCCCTCTGGGGCGACAGCATCTTCTGGCTCGCGGTGTTCAATACGCTGATCTACACCATCGGCGCCTCGATCCTGAAGTTCGCGCTCGGCCTGTGGCTGGCCCTGCTCTTGAACGAGAACCTGCCGTTCAAGAGCTTCTTCCGCGCCATCGTGCTGCTGCCCTGGGTGGTGCCGACCGTGCTTTCGGCGATCGCCTTCTGGTGGATCTTCGATGCCCAGTTCTCGGTCATCTCCTGGGCGCTGATGAAGCTGGGGCTGATCTCCACCAACATCAATTTCCTCGGCGATTCCACCAATGCCCGCATGTCGGTGATCGCCGCCAATGTGTGGCGCGGCATTCCCTTCGTCGCGATCTCGCTGCTCGCCGGCCTGCAGACCATTCCCGCCTCTTTGCACGAGGCGGCGACTCTGGACGGGGCGAGCGGCTGGCAGCGCTTCCGCTACATCACGCTGCCCATGCTTTCGCCGATCATCGCCGTGGTGATGACCTTCTCGGTGCTGTTCACTTTCACCGATTTCCAGCTGATCTATGTGCTCACCCGCGGCGGGCCGCTGAATGCGACCCATCTGATGGCGACGCTGTCCTTCCAGCGGGCGATTCCCGGCGGGCAATTGGGCGAGGGCGCGGCGATCGCGGTGGCGATGATCCCGTTCCTGCTCTCGGCCATCCTGTTCAGCTTCTTCGGATTGCAGCGCCGCAAGTGGCAGCAGGGCGGGGGGGATTGATGGGCGCCTCCCAGCAAGCGCCGCGCACCCGCTCTCCCGCCTGCGGCGGAGGGCCGGGGAGGGGGCCGGCCGCCGGCCGGCTCATCGACGGCGTCCCGTGCGAATTCCCCCTCCCAACCCTCCCCCGCCAGCGGGAGAGGGCTTTGCGGACCCCTCACGTTTCAAGGACAGCCCAATGACCGACCAGGGCGTCACCGACAATTCCACCGGCATGAGCTATCTCGACAGCCTGCCGAAGCGCCTCATCACGGTGATTCTGCCGTTGCTGGTGTTCGTGTTCGTGCTGCTGTTCCCGTTCTATTGGATGGCGCTCACCGCCATCAAGCCGAACTGGCAGCTCACCGACTACACCAATTATTCCCCGCTCTGGGTGTGGGAGCCGACGCTCGAACACATCAAATACCTGCTGTTCGAGACCTCCTATCCCGGCTGGCTCTGGAACACGATCCTGGTGTCGGTGTGCGCGACCGCGATCTCGCTGGTGGCCTCGGTGTTCGCCGCCTATGCCATCGAGCGCATGCGCTTCCACGGCTCGCGCTGGGTCGGGCTCGGCATCTTCATGGCCTATCTGGTGCCGCCGTCGATCCTGTTCATCCCGCTGGCGCTGATGGTGTTCCACCTCGGCATCTATGACAGCAAGCTGGCGCTGATCCTCACCTATCCCACCTTCCTGATCCCGTTCTCCACCTGGCTGCTGATGGGCTATTTCCGCTCCATCCCCTACGAGCTGGAGGAATGCGCGCTGATGGACGGCGCCTCGCGCTGGCAGATCCTCACCAAGGTGCTGCTGCCGCTCTCGGTGCCGGGGCTGATCTCGGCGGGCATCTTCTCCTTCACCTTGTCGTGGAACGAATTCATCTATGCGCTCACCTTCATCCAATCGTCCGAGAACAAGACGGTGCCGGTGGGCGTGCTGACGGAGCTTGTGCGCTCGGACGTCTACGAATGGGGAGCGCTGATGGCCGGCGCGCTGATCGGCTCGCTGCCGGTGGTGATCCTCTATTCGTTCTTCGTGGACTATTACGTCTCGTCCATGACCGGCGCGGTGAAGGAATAGGATCATGCGGATCGGTTTTGTCGGGCTCGGCGCCATGGGCTTGCCCATGGCCCAGCATCTGGTGGCGGCCGGGCACGAGGTGGCCGGCTTCGATCTCAACGCGGCGGCGCTTGCCACCTTTGCCGATGCCGGCGGCCGCGCGGCCTCATCCCCGGCCGATGCGGCGCAGGGCGCCGACCTGCTGGTGCTCATGGTGGTGAATGCCGACCAGGCCGAGCAGGTGCTGTTCGAGGCCGGCGCGGCGGACGCGCTGGCGGCGGACGGGGCGGTGATCCTGTGCTCCACCTGTTCCCCGCCGCGCGTGGAAGCCATGGCGGCGCGCCTCGCTTTGTCGCAGCGCGGCCTTGTGGACGCGCCGGTTTCCGGCGGCGTCGTCGGCGCGCAGAACGCGGCCCTCACCGTCATGGCCAGCGCCTCCGACCCGCTCTATGCCCGCACCGAAGGCGTGCTGCGCACCATGGGCAGCCGGCTGTTCCGGGTGGGCGACGCGCCGGGGCAGGGGGCGATGGTGAAGACCATCAACCAGCTCCTGTGCGGCGTGCATATCGCCACCGCCGCCGAGGCGCTCTCGCTGGCCGAGCGGGCGGGGCTGCACCTGCCGCAATTGCTGGAGATCTTCGGCGAGAGCGCGGCGGCGAGCTGGATGCTCAACAATCGCGGTCCGCGCATGGCGGCCGACGACGGCAAGGTCACGAGCGCCGTGGACATCTTCGTGAAGGATCTCGGCATCGTGCTGGAGGCCGGTCGGGGCGCGAAGGCGCCGACGCCGCTCGCCGCGCTGGCCCAGCAGATGTTCCTCGCCGCCTCCGCCCAGGGCCTCGGCCGGGCCGACGACAGCCAGGTGATCGAGGCCTATCGCGCGCTTTCGTCCCGCCGCGGCTGAGCGCGGCGGCGGCCTGTCGCTGCGTCAGGGCGGCGCCCTCCGGCAGGCTTGCCCTCGGCGCCGTTGCATGCGAGGCATGCTGCGACGCACAGACGAACGAGGGCGGCCATGCTGGAACGGGGCATCGAGGGCATTCTCTTTCGCAGCCGCTGGCTGATGGCGCCGTTCTACATCGGCCTCGTGATCGCGCTGCTGGTGCTGCTGTTCAAGTTCGGCCACGAGCTGCTGCATTTCGTGATGCACGCCATGGAGGCCACGGAATCCGACACCATCCTCGGCATCCTGACCCTGGTGGACCTCACCTTCACCGGCAATCTGGTGCTGATCGTGATCTTCTCGGGCTATGAGAATTTCGTCTCGAAGATCGACCCCAACGGCCATCCCGACTGGCCGGAATGGATGACGCGGGTGGATTTCAGCGGGCTGAAGCAGAAGCTGCTGGCCTCGATCGTCGCGATTTCCGCCATCGCTTTGCTGAAGGCGTTCATGAACCTGGACAAGAATGCCGACCCGACCTGGCTGATGTGGCTGGTCATCATCCATGCGGTGTTCGTGATCTCGAGCCTGGTGCTCGCCTTGTCCGACCGGCTCAGCAACCACGACGCCGAGCCGTCGCACTGAGGGCGGCCGGGTCCCCGGCAAAGGCTGCGCGCGCCAAAGGCGACGCGCACCAAGGCTGCGCGCGCCGCGCCTGCGACGGGCAGGCCCGCACGGGGCAAGGCCGCGCTCGCCAAATCCGGGCTCGCCGAGGGCGCGCCCGTCAGGTCTGCCCAAGCCTGAGCCGGCTAAAAACTCTGAGCCCGCTTCTGAGCCGGCTACAATGCGCGGCTGCGCAGGCCGCGCCCCCGGCGCCGCGAGGGGCGGAAGGCTGGGGGCCGTGCGGCGGCGAGGGGCCGCCGGCGGGTCAGCTGATCTCGAACAGGGTCGAGAAGCCGGAGATGTCGAACACTTCGCGGATCTGCGGCTGAAGCGAGCGAAGCGACAGCTTGCGCTTGGCGGTGCGCATCGCCTTGCCCGCCACCAGCAGGGCGCGCAGGCCCGAGGACGAGACATAGACCACGCCCGCAAGGTCCACCACGATGCCGCCGCTGGTGGTGCCGACCACTTCCAGCAGGCTGGCTTCGAACGGCTTGGCGTTCGGGGTGTCGAGACGGCCGGCCACCTTCAGGAGAACGTCTTCGCCGGCTTGTTCGCGCTCAATCTGCATGAGCCTCTTCCAGGTTCGCCTTGTTGCGTGCAACTGCCGGCTTATCGTCATTCGCATCCGGGCGCAACGCCACCGCGAGCCGCCGCACCAGCCATACGGCGCGCTCGAACATGCTGGTGGCGAGCAGCAGCTTGCGGGCCTCGTCCCCGGAATTGAGCGCGGAGCCGGCGAGCGCGCGGCGGATGCGATCCAGCAGATCGCTGCGATCGGAGGTCAGGGCGATGAGGATGTCGAAATCCTCCTTCGTGCCGCTGCGCGCGTCCACAAGCGAGAGCACGATGGTGCGCAGCGCTTCGGAGAGATTGAAGGCGAGCGGCGGCACGTCCTTGAACTCCTCCACCACCTGCGAGAAATCGTGCAGCGTGTCCTGGAGGAATTTGACGAGGTCGAGCTGCTCCTGGAGGTGCAGCGCGAGGTCCAGGTCCTCCCGGCCGACGCGCCGCTCGATCACCCGCACCACGAATTGGGCGGTGGTCGTCACGATGGCGCTCGAACCGTGCCAGAGCACGTTCCGCTGCTTGGCGGCGCCGGTGGAACTCTGGTCGAGATCGGGCAGCAGGTCCGGCAGCAGGCTCACCAGACGGTCGGTCTCCCGGCTGGCGAGATCGAGCGCGGTGGAGGGATCGCCCATGGCCGCGTCATGGATGAAGCGCGGGCGCGAGACTTGATCCTCCACCGAGGCCGGGCTCAGCGCCACAGAGATCTTCTCCGTCAGCCCGCGCAATCCGGTGACGACGAGGCCGCCGGTCAGCTGAAGCGCGAGGAACAGCAGAGAGATGGACAGGGTCGGCTCGCCGCCGCCGAGGTTGGAGAGAAGTGCCGCACTGTCCCAGCCCGCGAGCTTGGCGCCCTGCCAGACGGCGAACACGATCACGCAGCCCACGCCCTTCACCAGGATGTGGACGAAGCACAATTGCTTCCCGATTCCCGCGAGCCCTCCGGCCGACACCAGGGTGGCGATGCCCGAGCCGAAATTGGCGCCGAGGATCAGATAGAAGGCGTCCTCCAGCCCGAGCAGCCGCGCCTTGGTGGCGGCCACCGCGAGGATGGTGGCGGTGGAGGCGGATTGGGTGATCACCGCCGCGACGAAGCCGATCGCCAAGCCCAGCAGCGGCGTCATGCCGTTGGAGAGCGCCTCGGCCGCCTGGGTGATGTCGATGCCCTTCGGCGCCGACTTGATGAAGTCCAGCCCCAGGAACAGCAGCGCGAGGCCGAGCGTCACGCCCATCCAGTCGCGCCAGTTCGGCCGCCGGTCCAGGCGCAGCTGGTAGGTCATGCCCACCAGCGCGATGAGCAGCAGCACCGCCAGGCGCATGTCGATGGAGGCGATGAACACCAAGGCGGAGGTGCCGACGTTCGCGCCCGCCACCACGGGAATCGCGTCGCGCGTGGTGAACACGCCGCCGCGCACCAGATTGCCGGCGATCAGCGTGACCGCGTTGCTGGATTGCGCCGCCGCGCCCGCGAAGGCGCCGCAGAAGAAGCCGGAGAAGGAGGAGCGCGTCGCCGCCTTGAGCATGGTGCGCACGCGCCGGCCCATGGCCTGCTGCAGGTGGACGCTCATCAGCTTCAGGCCGATGAACAGCAGCCCCAGCCCCGCGAGAAGCCCGGCCAGGATCAGCATGGGGAGACCAATCGAGATTCAGGCATGGATCAGGTCGTCTTCGGCTTGGTCACCAGGGTGAGATGGTTCTCCTCGCCCTGGCGCTGGTAGGTGAGGCTTTCCAGGAAGTGCCGCATCAATTGTACGCCGTGCCCGCCGATCTTGGCATCTTCGACGCTCTCCGGCACTTCGGGTTCGGTCACATTGGTGGGATCGAAGGGAATGCCGTTATCGACGATTCGCACGCCGATGCGGTCGCCGCCCAGCTCCAGCAGGTCCAGGCGGATCATCGGCGGGGCATCGATGCCTTCGAACGCATAGGAAACCACATTGGCCAGCGCTTCCTCGACGCTCAGCTCGAGGCCGAACTTCAGCGCGACCGGCCAGTCCTCGGCCTCCGCGAGGGTCCCGAGCCACTCCGTGGCGTCGGCGATCGCATCGATGGTCGCATCGATGGTGAGCGATGCGCGAATCGGCGCCTGGGGGGTGAGGGACGTGCTCATGGCTTGCCGGCAGGCGGCTCCCGGAAAGGGGGGGCGGGGGGCGCCAGCTGAGCGGGCCAGAACATTGCGCACCGGGACATCACGCGATTCTCGGCTGCGGCGGGGCGAACAGGACGGCGGGCGCGCCCGTGGCCAGGCGCGAGCGGGCAAAGCCGCGCCACCCCTTCTCGAATAATTCGTGCTGAAGGGGCAGGTTCAGCGGGTCCACCGTCATCGCGTGCGCCGGGTCGTAGGTCGCGCCGTCGCGGACCATCATGTAGCGCAGATAGCCGCCGTAGCGCTGGACGATGCCATGGATGGGGAAGCCTTCCGCCAGCAGGCTCGCCCAGCTCGGCGTGTTGACCGGCGCGGCGGTGGAGAACAGCGCCATGCCGGGCGGCGCCATGGCGACGCGCGCGCTGATGGTGAGGCGCTGGAGGCCGCGCCCCCGGAAGGCGGGCGCCACCGAGGCGCCGGCGAGCCGGCCCACCGGGGCCCCCGGCTCCAGGCCCAGCTCGCGCCGCGGATCGTCCGCCGGGGAATGATCGTGCTGGAGGATGCCATAGGCGATCAGCCGGCCGTCGAAGGCGCCGATCACCCGGCCGCGGCCGTTGAGGATGCTGGCGAAATAGGACCGGGATTCCGGCTTGACGATATCCGGCCGCACCACCGGCCCCACGGCCAGGCGATGCAGCATCTCCAACTCGTCGAGATCCCCCGGCCCCAGCTCGCGCCAGGTGAAGCTGTCGTCCAGGGGCACCACTGCCGACGCACCGGCCATCATGTCAGCACTTCCGCATAGTTCAGCATGACGATGGGTGGGAACACGCCGAGCTTCTTCGCCACATTCATGTTGATGATCAGGGCGAAGCGCTTCAACGTTTCGATCGGAATATCCTTCGGCGCCTTCTTCTGCACCAGGATCTCGACGGCCTTGGAGGCCGCCAGCTGGCCCACCGAATAATACCGGCTGACCAGCCCGACAAGCCCCTCGCCCTCGCGCAGGAAGAATTCCGTGGAGCCGAACGTTGGCAGGCCCACGTCGATGGCCACCGGGGCGATCCGGTTGAAGATGGTGGCGAGGAAGGTGTCGGGCGGCAGATAGAGCCAGTCCACCCCCTGGGCGCGCATGTTGCGCACGAATTGTTCCACGCCCTCGCCCGTGGGGCGGGTGCCGTGCATGGTCAGGGGCTGGGTGACGAGGGTTGCGCCGATGCTGTCGCAGAACGCCTTCATCTCCCGCACGATGACGAGCGAATTATTCTCGTTCGGCGAATAGATCACGCCCACCTTGGAGAAGGATTTGTAGGTCTGCATCGCGCGCATCTGCACGTCGGTCGGCACCACGTGGACGGCGCCGGTGACATTGCGGCCGGAGGAGGTGACCGAGGGCGCGATCTTCACCTGAACCGGCGCCGCCACGAGGGCGAACACCACCGGAATGTCGCGCACGAACGGCGCGTCCGCCGGTGCGTCATAGGGGCCGGCGACCGCCAGCGTGTTGGGCGTGCCGTAGGTGTAGATCAGGTCCGGCTTGAACGTGGGCAGCACCTCCGCGAGGATCGGCTTCGCCCGGGTGGCGTCGCGCTCCACGTCGCGGGTAAGGAACTCGGCCTTCACGCCGGCGGCGTCGAAGAAATAGCGGAAGCCCCGTTCCACGTCGGTTTCGCCGCGGAAGGTCAGCATCAGGATGCGGAACGGGCGGTCCTGCGCGAGGCCGGGCGCGGGCGCGCCCATGACGCCGAGTGCGCCGGCACCCAGGCCCAGGGAGAGAACGGAGCGCCGATCCATCACAGTGGGGTTCCTTCCGGTGAGACCTCGGGCCCGTGGGCGACCTCGGTCGGGGTGGCGGATGCGTTGCGACCAGATAGCGCGAAGGCGAGGGCTCCCGCCACCACCATTATGCCGATGGAGGCGGTGGCCGCCGCAAATCCGATGGCGGCGAGCAGCAGGCCGGCCGCCGCCGGCCCGGCCGCATTGCCCGAGCGCTCGATCAGGCGGAACAGGCCGAGCACGCCGGCGGAGCTGCCGCCGGGCACATGGCGGGCGCTGTCGGCCACCAGGGCGGATTGCGGCGCGATGGACATGGATTGCCCGATGCCCAGCAGCGCCAGCACCAGCGCGATCAGCACCGGCGAGGTGCCGAGGGTCAGCAGCAGCGCGCCGCCGCCGGCCACCAGCCCGCCGGCGATCACAAAGCCGGAGCGCGCGTTCATCCGCTCCGCCAGGGAGGCGAACACCGGCACCGCCACCACCATCAGGATGGGATAGATCATCTGGAGCCGGCCGACTGCGGCGGCGCTATAGCCCTCGCGCTGCAATTCCACCGGCACGAGATAGAAGCACACCGCCACCAGCAGGAATTTCGCCGGCAGCGCGCAGCCGAACAGCAGGGCCGCGAGGCGGGGCGCCCTGAGCGCGGCGGCCAGGTCCGCCACGCCCACCCCGGCGCTGGTGCGGCGCGGCTCGGAGCGCGGCAGGGAGAGGAAGGCGACGGCCAGGGCGATCACCGCGAGGCCGGCCGAGACCAGGAAGGCAGCCTGCCCGCCCAGCCGGTCGGCGATCACGCCGCCGATGGGCGGGCCGCACAGGCCGGCCACCATGATCGCCTTGACGAACACGGCGAGGCCCGCCGTGCGCTCGCTCGGCCGCGAATGATCGATCACGTGCCCCTGCGCGGAGACGAACACCAGCGCATAGCCGACGGCGGACAGGAAGCGGGTGCAAAGGAACAGCCAATAGTCGCCGGTGAGGCCGGAGGCGCAATAGCCGACCGCCGCGATCAGCGCGCCCAGCATGAAGGAGGAGCGCCGCCCCATGCGCTCGGAGGCGACGGCGAACGGCAATTGGCACAGCGCGACGCCGGCCATGAACACGACGATCGGCAGGCTCATGGCGAAGTCGAGGCTGAACGGCAGCGTCGGCGGCACCAGGCCCTGCACCAGGCGCGGCAGGAACGGGCGGGTGAGCTCCTCCGCCACCATGAACAGGAACAGCGCCGGCCGCACGATGGTCGCGGCATGGTTCTCGCCCGGATGCACGGAGCCGAGGCCGGTGCGGGTCTCCACCTCGGCGAGGGCCGCGAGGGCGCGCGCGTCGCCCTTCTCCTCGGCGGTGGCGCGCACCTGGCGGTGGACCGCGTTCACCTGCTCCACGCGGGCATCGATGGGGGCGATCAGCGGCAGCTTCGCGGCATCCGCGCCCGCATGCTGGGAGAGGCGTCCGCCGGCGAGCGCCCGGATGCGCGCCTCCAGGGCGGCGAGCGCCTCGACGCCGCTGGTGCCGACCACCAGCGCCACCAGTTCGAGCGCCACCAGCAGCGACACGATGCCGATGAAGGCCACGTCGATCAGCACGGCGCTCACCTGGGCGGAGATGACGCTGGTGTCGATGGCGATGGCGATGGTGGCGAGCGGCGCCCCGCTGCGCGCGGTCACGGCGGAATAGACGATGGGCGTATCGGCCGGCAGCTTGGGCGCCCCCGATTGGGTGAGCACGGCGCCGAAGGTGGTCATCATGCGGATCTGCGCCAGTTCCGCATTGGTCGCCCGCAACTCGTCGAAATAGGCGCCCACGCCCACCAGCTGGTCGAGCGGAATGCCCGCCTGCACGGCATTTTCCACCAGCGCCGCGGCCGAGCGGCCCACCGATTCCGCCTTGGCGGAAATGGCCGGCACGATGGTGCGCTCCGCGGCCCGCCCGGCGGCCCAGCCGATCACCGCCAGGGCGGCGCAGAGAATCACCGCGATGGCGAGCGAGATGCCTGCACGCAAGCCGATCATGAGCGCGCGGCCTCCGGGGGTGTGCCGCCGTCGCCGGTCTCGATGACGCTGGCGTGCGCGGCCTGGGCGGCCGCCAGGGCGGAGCGGGCGGCGGGGGGCCATTTTTCCGGCTCGGCGGCGCGCCGCGCCGCGCGCTTCAGGTCCGCCGCGAGCAGGATGCCGATGGCGATGGTGGCGAGGGCGGCGCCGATCAGGGTGGGAATGGCGATGGTGCGAAGATCGTCCGCGAGCGCTTGCGCCCCGGCCTCCATGGATGCGGGATCATAGCGCACCACCACCCGCCCGATGGTGGCGGCAAGGTCGTTCTCGATGCGCCGGCCCACCGCGTGGGGCAGGGCGCCGGCCGGGGCGCCCACGCGCGCGGCCATGCTGCTGAACAGCACCGTGCCGCGCTCGTCCAGGATGTCGATCGATTCCACCGCCGCGTCGAGCCGGGCTTCGCGGGCCACCAGCTCGGACAAGGTGGCCTGCGCCGGCAAGGCGATGCCGAGGCTGGCGGCGAACTGGGCGGTGGTGGCGATGCGTTCCGCCGTGATGCTGAATCGCGCCTCGATGGCGCTTCTATGCGCGTTTTGCAGAGTGACGTAGGAGAAATACGCGCCGAACGCGACGCAGGCCGCGGCGATCATCGCGAACAGTGCGATAAGGCCCAGGGTGGTTCGGATCATTTGTACAATCCCGCGAAGCGCTTGCACTCTGTCAGGGCAGGCGGGTGAAGGGAAGAGGCTTCGCCGCAAAGCTTTTTGAGCGCCGATGCAGTTTAGGTCTGGTTTGAAGCGGCCGGGGCGGCTAACGTCCGCCGTCTCCAGCGTATAAGCATTTTTTCATGCCATTCGTCAGTCGCCTTGTATTGGTTGTGATTTTCTCGGTGCTGCTGACCATCGCGGCGGTGGCCGCCGGAGCTTTCCTTGCCGGCGAACGGGTGAATGCGGAAATCGAGGAAGCCCGTGTTTCGCGCCTGCTCGGCGCGTTGCGCAGCACGACGGAGGCAAATCTTTCCATCGGACTCGCGCTGGACCAGATTTCGCCGCTCCAGTCTCGGATCGAGCGCGAGAAGGCGAGCGATTCGTCCGTGCTCGCGATCGACATCTTCAATGCCGCCGGCAAATCGGTTTACAGCACCGACCGCGGCTCGGTGGGCGAGAGCGTGACCGATAGCTGGGCGCAGAAGCTTCAGGACGACGGCATCTGGCAGACCGTCACGCGCGGCGAGACGGTGTTCGGAACCCGCTTCGAGAACGACCTCGGCCTCGCCGGCGGCATCGCCGTGATCGTCTCGGACAAATCCCGCCAGGCGCGCGGCGACGCGCTGCATTTCGACCTGCTGAAGCGCTCCGGCAGTCTCGCCGCGGGCGCGGTGGTGCTGGCGGTTCTCGCGACCCTCGCCTTCGTCTATGCGGTGACCCGCAGCTTCGACCGCGCCGCGCGGGTGCTGCGCGGCGAAGTCGGGGTGGATGCGCCCGGTCACGGGCTGGAGCTGCTGGCGGCCCAGGCCAAGGACACCTGGACCAAGAGCGAACAGCGGATCGAGCGGGGATTGGCGCAATTGGGGGCGCTCGACGATGCCCATTAAATCGCCACGCATGTCGACGGCGCGCGACCGCCTCATGGTGGGCCTGTTCGTGTTCCTGCTCACCCTCGCGCTCGGCGGCGGCGCCGGGGTTCTGATGTTCAACGGCTTCACGCAAAAGGTGGAAGAGACCGCCCGGCGCGACGCCAATGTGATCGGCACGTCCGTCGCCCGTGCCCTGGCGCTGCAATTCGAGAAGGCGGCCCGGTTCGGCATTCCGCTCAAGCTGCTGCCCGGCGTCGAGGCCTATCTCTCCGCCACCATGGCGCAGACGCCGGGAATCTCGCGCATCGTCCTGCGCGGCCCCGACGGGCGCGAGGTGCGCTTCGCCATCGGCCCGAACCCCGGCGGCGAGACGGTTTCGGTGCCGATCCAGGTGGACAGCATCCAGGTCGGGCAGGTGGACGTGACCACGGCCCCCGCCACCCTCAGCACCGCCTTGTCGGCGTCCTATCTGCCGCTCGCGCTCGCGGTGGTGGCATGCAGCACCATCGCCGGCCTGTTCGGGGCCTTTTTCGCCGGCTCCGCCTTGGCCGCGAGCCGCATCCGGCTCGCCACCGTGCTCGCCCGCAACGCCGACGGCGAACTCGACAGCGGGCCCGGCGCCGCGCGCCTGGGACAGGGCGCGATCGCCCGCGCCTATCGCGCCACCAGCTCCGGGGTCCATCGGGTGGCGGACAAATGGCTCGCCTTGCAGGCCTATGCGGAGGAGTTGCTGGCGGTGGATTTTGAAGGGGGGCTGCGGGCCGACGTGGAGCGCATCCGCCGCGAGGCGATGCCGCGCAAGCCGACCGCGTCGGCCAAGGTGGGGCGCGGCTCCTGATGCTTCTGCGCACCCGCATCACGCTGATCGTCGCCTTGGGCTTCCTCGCCCTGATCGCCACCTTCTGGGGCGCAAGCATGGTGCGCGATCGGCTGGAGGAGGCCCGCACCTCCGACATCGCCATTTCCGGCCAATCCGCGCTGTGGCGCGAGATCGTGACGGTGCAGGTGGCCGAACTCGACCAGCGCCTGGGCCGCATCGTCGATTCCAGCCCGGTTCGGCTCGCCCTGGCGCTGAACGATCGCTCGGGCGTCCTCGCCGCGCTGGGGGATCTCGGGATCGGCACGGATTCGAAGCTCGGTTTCGAGGTCGTGGCCGCCGACCGCGAAATCCTGTTCTCCGCCGGCCTCGCCGCGGGGCGCAGCATTCTCGACGCCGGCAGCCTCGACCGCGCGCAGGCCGGCGAACGCATCGGCGGCCTGCGGTCGATCGCCGCCGACCAGGTCATGGTCGTGGCGACGCGGGTCATCAACCTCCAGGGCGCCGGGCGGGCGGTGGTCGTGCTCGGGCGCGACGTGTCATCCGCGGTCCAGCGCTTCTCCGCCAGCACCCAATCGGCCGCGACCTTGCTGACCCTGCGCGACCGGATCGCCGCCACCACGGACGCCCCGCTGTGGGAGCGCGCCGCGCCCGTGATCGCCCCGCGCCAGGCGCTGTACGAGCGCATCGACCTCGACGCCCAGACCTATTCCGTGGTCAACGTGCCGGTGGAAGACATCAACGGCGGCATCATCGGCGGCCTGGTCTCGCTGAAGGACACTACGGCCGCCTGGGCCGCCCAGGGCATGCTGCGCAGCTGGGCCATCGGCGCCGGCATCCTCCTGCTGGTCATCGGCGTGATCGGGGTGAACGGCTTCCTGTGGTATTCCTTCCGGCCGCTCGAAGACGCCATCGACGTGCTTCAGGCGCTGTCGCGGGGCGACACCTCGGTGACGCTGGAGCGCACCGGCAAGGACGAGATCGGCCGCATCGCCGAGGCGGTGGTCGGCCTGCGCGGGAACGTGCAGGCGCTCGCCGAAAGCCGCCGCCAGCGCGACCGCGTGCGCCGCCGCCAGGAAACCGTCATCTCGCGCGAGCTGAAGGCCCTCGCCGACGCGCTGGACGCCAGCGATCGCGAGGAGGTGCTGGCGCTGCTCCAGTCCGGCGAGCAGCACGAGAATGACGACGAGCTGCGCCGCGTGGCGCGAGTGCTGCACGATCTCTCCCGCCGCATCGTGGAACAATACACCCGCCTTTCCGCCATGGTGGTGGAACTGCGCGAAGCCCTCATCACCAAGACCAAGCTCGCCGGCCTCCAGCAGGAGCTGGAGATCGCCCGCCAGGTGCAGCTCGCGATCCTGCCGAAGGAATTCTCGCCCGATCCGCGCGTCACCGTGGACGGCAGCATGACCCCGGCGCGCGAGGTGGGCGGCGACTTCTACGATTATTTCCTGATCGACAAATCCACCCTCGGCTTCGTGGTCGCGGACGTGTCCGGCAAGGGCGTGCCGGCGGCGCTGTTCATGGCCATTTCCCGCACCCTGCTGCGCTCCACCGCGCTGTTCGAGCGTTCGCCCGCCGGCTGCGTGCGCCGCCTCAACGATCTGCTGGCGGTGGAAAACGAGCAGATGCTGTTCGTGACCCTGTTCTACGGCGTGCTGGACCTGGAGACCGGCCGGCTGAGCTTCGTGAATGCCGGCCACAACCTGCCCTATCGCATCACCCGCGATGGGGCGCTCTCCACCTTGCCGAGCACGGCGGGCATGGCGGTGGCGGTGCTGGAGGGCTTCATCTATGTGGAGCACGAGATGCAGCTCGCGCCGGGCGATACCCTGTTCCTGTTCACCGACGGCGTGACCGAAGCGTTCGACGTCGATGACGAGCCCTATGGCGAGGGCCGGCTGGAAAGCCTGCTGTCCGAGGGTGTAAACACCGGCCATGTGCCGGAGGTGGCCGAGCGCGTGCTCGCCTCGATCCATGCGTTCGAGCGCGGCGCCCCCCAGGCCGACGACATCACCTGCCTGACCCTGCGCTATTTCGGCGGCAGCGGATCACGCGCGGTGTACTGACCGGACGTTCGCGCCCGGAGAAGAAGAGCCCGCCCTTCAAGAGCGGGCCGAGGAGAAACGCCGTGCATACGACTTTGGAGCCCACCCGCATCACCCGGGGGGAGATTGCCACCATCGGCGCCGTGGGCGCCGCCCATTTCGTCAGCCACATCCTGCAGCTCGCCCTTGCCCCGCTATTCCTGGTGATGCGGGACGATCTCGGCGTCTCGTTCACCGAGCTCGGGCTCATCCTCTCCCTCTTCTACCTGTTCTCCGGCGCCGGCCAGGTGCTCGCCGGGGTGCTGGTGGACCGCTTCGGCGCGGACCGGCTGCTGCTGTGCGGCATCGTTCTGCAATCGGCCTCCATCGCCGCGCTCGGCGCCGCGCCGAGCTATGCCGCCATGCTGCCGCTCGCCATGCTGGCCGGGCTCGGCAACAGCGTCTATCACCCGGCCGACCTGTCGATCCTCAGCCACCGGGTGGGCGGCAAGCGGCTCGGGCGCGCGTTCGCCGCCCATGTGATCTTCGGCAATATCGGATTTGCCCTTTCCCCCATCGTCTCGGGCGGGCTGGCGATGGCATATGGCTGGCGCGCCGCGCTGATCATCCTCGGGGTGGCGTGCCTGTGCATCGCCGTGGGCCTGATGTGCAGCCGCGCGGTGCTGCGCACGCCCTCCCATGCCGAACGCCGCGCGGACCATGCCGCGGGCCCGGCGCCGAGCTTCATGCACATATTGATGACGCCGGTGGTGCTGCTGGCGTTCCTGTATTTCGTGCTCTCGGCCATGTCGCTGGTGGGGGTGCAGAATTTCTCCATCACCGCCTTGCAGGAAGGCTTCGGGGTTTCGGCCGGCATCGCCGCGTTCGCCGTCACGGCCTATCAGATCGGCCAGGCGGTGGGTGTCGCCGGCGGCGGCTGGCTCGCCGATCGCATCACGCGCCATCACGTGGTGGCGATGATCGGCCTCTCGGCCGCGGCGCTGATGTGCGTGCTGCTCGGCTTCGTGGCCTATGGGCCGGCGGCCGCCGTCGGGCTGCTGACGCTGATTGGCGCGGCGGTGGGCGTCACCATGCCGTCGCGCGACGTGCTGGTGCGCCGCGCCGCCGCGTCCGGCTCCACCGGCAAGGTGTTCGGCGTGGTCTATTCCGGCTACGACATCGGCTCGCTGATCGGCCCGGTGGTCTATGGCATCCTGCTGGATCACCATTTGACCCATGTGGTGTTCATGGCGGCGGCGATCCCGCTGGCGCTTGCCGTGGTCACGGTGGTCGGCGTGAAGGGCAAGGGCGCCCCGCGCGGCGCCTGAGCGTTCCCGTCCGGCGCGGCACGCGGCGCAAGCCGGCGCGCCGCCCGGGGCGTCAGTTCGCGCCGGGCAGCAGCACCTTGCCGGGGTTCAGCAGCCCGGCCGGGTCGAGGGCGCGCTTCACCGCCGCCATCATCTCCAGCGCCACCGGGTCCTTGTAGAGGCGCAATTCCTCGCGCTTGAGCAGGCCGATGCCATGCTCGGCCGAGATCGAGCCGCCCATCTGCGCGACGAGATCGTGGACCAGGCGGTTGAACGCCTCCCATTCGGCGATGAAGTCCGCCTTGTCCATGCCCACCGGCTGGCTCAGGTTGAAATGGATGTTGCCGTCGCCCATGTGGCCGAAGCCGCAGACCCGCACCCCCGGCATGTGGGCTTCGCACAGCCGGCTCGCCTCGGTGTAGAAATCCGGCACCCGCGAGACCGGCACCGAGACGTCGTGCTTGATCGAGCCGCCCTCGAATTTCTGCGCCTCGGGCAGGGTTTCGCGCAGCTTCCAGAGCGCCTGCGCCTGCCCCTCGCTCGCGGCGATCACGGCGTCCTCGATCTCGCCGGCCTCCATCGCCTGTTCCAGCACCCCCTCGGCGAGGGCGGGGAGATCGTCCACCAGGCGGGTGGAGGTGAGTTCGGCCAGCACGTAATAGGCATGGCGCAGGCCGAGCGGGCGCACCGTGCCGGGAATGTGCTTCAGCACGGTCTCGATGCAATAATCGGAGAGCAGCTCAAAGCCCGTCAGGCTGTCGCTGGCGACCGCGCGCATGCGGCGGAACAGAGCGAGCGCGGCGTCCACGCTCGGCAGGCCGACGAAGGCGGTGGAGCGCTGGCGCGGGCGCGGGAACAGGCGCAGGGTCGCGGCGGTGATGATGCCGAGCGTGCCTTCCGAGCCGATGAACAGGTCGCGCAGGTCGTAGCCGGTATTGTCCTTGCGCAGGCGCGAGAGGCCGTTCCACAGTCGCCCGTCGGGCAGCACCACTTCCAGGCCGAGCGTCAGTTCGCGCATGTTGCCATAGCGCAGAACCGCGACGCCGCCGGCATTGGTGGCGAGATTCCCGCCGATGCGGCAAGTGCCCTCCGAGGCGATGGAGAGGGGGAACAGGCAGTCCGCCGCGCGGGCGGCTTCCTGCACCGCGTGGAGCGTGCAGCCGGCTTCCACCGTCGCGGTCAGGTCGGTCGGGTCGATGTCGCGGATGCGGTCGAGGCGGTTGAGGGAGAGCAGCATTTCGCCGAACGGCGTCTGCCCGCCCACGACCCCCGTATTGCCGCCCTGGGCCACCAGCGGCAGGCCGGCCTGCGCGCATTGGGCGACGCAGAAGGCGACTTCTTCCGCCGTTCCCGGCCGCAGCACGGCGGGCGCCTCGCCCTGGAACAGGCCGCGCGTTTCCACCAGATAGGGCGCGGCCTCGGCGCCGGGGGGCAGCACGTAGCGCGCGCCGATGCGGGCGGCGATGCGCTCCAGAACGTCGGCGACGGCGGTGGCGGGGAGGTGGCGGAGGGGGGGCGCGATGCTCGACATGGGCGGCACACTGGAACAGGCGCGCGATCCGGGCAAGAGCATTGCGGCCGCTTGCGCCGGGGCGGATCTACACCCCGAGGCGCGTCTTCAGCCGGGCGAGGGCGCGGGTGAAAACGGCGGTATCGTTTACCGCGCGGGAAAGCACCAGGGCACCCTGGATGGAGAGCACCGCGTCTTCCGAAAGATCGGCGGCGTCTTGCGGCGGATGGCCGGCGCGCGCCAGGGCCTCTTGCAGGGCCGCGCGCCAGCGGACGAAATAATCCGCCACCGCGACGGCGAAGCGCTCGCGGGTCTCGCCGAGCGCGAACACGCCCACCACGCACACCCTGTTGCCGGAGCGGAAATAGGCCTCGGTGGAGGAAATCATGCGCGCGATGGCGGCGCGGGCGTCCTCCTCCTCGCGCAGGGGGCGATAGACCTCATTCTCGAACCAGCGGTCCACATGGGCGAGCACGGCCTTCGCCATCTCCTCCTTCCCGCCGGGGAAGAAGTGATAGAGGCTGCCTTTGCCGAGCCCGGTGCGGGCCTGGATGATGGCCAGGCTCGCGCCCTCGAAGCCGTGTTCGCGGAACACTTCCCCGAGGGCGGGCAGCACATCTTCACGCTCGTGGACGATTTTCGCCATTACAATCCAAGTTCGGTGAGGCCGGGATAATCCGCCGGGCGGGGGCCCTGGGGCCACAGGAATTTGCGCTCGGAGGCGGCGATCTTCACATCATTGATGCTGGCCTGTCGCCACCGCATGAGGCCGTTTTCGTCGAACTCCCAATTCTCATTGCCATAGGCGCGATACCATTGGTCGCTCGCGTCGCGCCACTCGTACTGGAAGCGCACGGCGATGCGATTCTCGTGGAACGCCCACAATTCCTTGATGAGCCGGTAATCCTGCTCCTTCTGCCACTTGCGGGTGAGGAATTCGACGATGGCGGGGCGGCCGGTGAAGAAGTCGGACCGGTTCCGCCACACGCTGTCGGGCGTATAGGCGAGCGAGACGCGGACCGGATCCTGGGAGTTCCAGGCATCCTCGGCGCCGCGCGCCTTCTTGGCGGCGGTCTCGAACGTGAAGGGCGGAAACGGGGGACGGGGCTCGGGCGCCTCGGACATGATCTGCTCCTGTACTGATCGGTATTGTATGTACCAATCAGTACATTTTTGGACGGGCGCTGTCAAGCGGCCTGAAGCCAAGTCGGCTCAGTGTCGCTTGCCAATATATCGCGTGCGATTTAATATGTGTCGAAGGGCGGTGCCTTAAGGGCGCGGGCGCCCTGCGAGGGCCGGTCATGGACCAAGAACACTTGAAGCTCGGCGACTTCCTGTGCTTCGCCGTCTATTCCACGGGGCACGCCTTCAACCGTGTCTACAAGCCGATCCTGGATCGGCTCGGAATCACCTATCCGCAATATCTGGTGATGGTGGCCCTGTGGGAGCGGGACGGCCAGACCGTGGGCCAGATCGGCGAGAGCCTGTTCCTGGAATCCAGCACGCTGACCCCGCTGCTGAAGCGCCTGGAAACCGCCGGCCACGTGCGGCGCGAGCGCGACAGCCGCGATGAGCGGCAGGTCCGCATCCATCTCACCGAAAAGGGCCGGGCGCTCCAGGCCCAGGCCCAGGACGTGCCGAGCTGCATCTTCGCGGCGACCGGCAAGAGCGTCGAGGACCTGATCCGCCTTCAGGCCGAGATCGTCTCCTTGCGGGCCGCGCTGGACCGCTATGAGGGGCCGCAGGCGGCCGAGCGCAGCTAGAGTCGCGCCCGTCTTCGCCCCCAGCCGTCCCGGGGCCCGGCCGGGCCTCCGCCGGCGGGCTTGCGCCGGCGGGTCCGCAGTGTGCCGGAGCGCCGGGCAAAGCGCGCCCGCCCGATGCCGGCCAGCCGATTGCCGGCCGGCCGAACGCCGCTCAGCCGAGCCCCGTTCAGCCGAGCGCCTTGAGGTGACGCAGCGGCCGGCCCGGCGCGACGCCCTGCGCCGCCGCCGCAATGGCCGCGCTGTCGATGCCATGGGCGCGATAGAGGTCGGCGATGGTGCCGGTCTGGCCGAAATGCTCCACCCCCAGCGACCGCACCCGATGGCCGTGCACCGAGCCGAGCCAGCCCAGCGTCGCCGGATGTCCGTCGATCACCGTCACCAGCCCGCAATGGCGCGGCAGGGGGGCGAGCAGGCGTTCCACATGGCTGGTGGCATGCAAGAGGCCGCGGTCGCGCGCCCGCGCCGCCGCCGTCCAGCCCGCGTTCAGCCGGTCGGCCGAGGTGATTGCGAGCAGGCCCACATCGCGCCGGTCCTCGGCGATCAGGCCCACGGCCGCGATGGCTTCCGGCGTCACGGCGCCCTGCACGGCGATCACCACGTCGCAATTTGGGCCGGGCTCGCGCAGCCAATAGGCGCCGTCCACCATGTGGCGCTTCTGCGTTTCGGTGAGCGTGCGCTTCGGCTGCTCCAGCGGGCGGGTGGAGAGGCGGAAATAGACCGAGCCGCCGGTCTCGTCGCGCAGCCAGTTGCGCTCGTCCTCGTCGCCGCTGCCGTCGCGTTGCACGTAATCGAAGGCAAAGCCCATCAGCACCGCCAGCTCGTCCACGAAGCAGGGCTCGAATGCGACGAGGCCGTCCTGCGCCAGGCCGATCAGCGGCGTGGAGATGGATTGGTGCGCCCCGCCTTCCGGCGCCAGCGTCACGCCCGAGGGGGTGGCGACCAGGATGAAGCGGGCGTCCTGGTAGCACGCATAATTCAGCGCATCGAGCCCGCGGCAGATGAAGGGATCATACAGCGTGCCGACCGGGATCAGCCGCGCGCCGAACAGCGAATGGGAGAGCCCGAGCGCGGAGAGCGCGAGGAACAGGTTCATCTCGGCGATGCCCAGCTCCAGGTGCTGCCCCTTGGGCGAGAATTCCCAATTGAAGGTGGAGGGAATGCGCTCGCGCTTGAACACGTCGGAGAGTTCGCGCTCGGCGAACAGGCCGCGCCGGTTCACCCACGGGCCGAGATTGGTGGAGACCGTCACGTCCGGCGAGGTGGTGACGATGCGCGCCGCAAGATCGCTGTCGCCGCGTGCCAGCTCCTGCAGGATCAGCCCGAAGCCCGCCTGGGTGGAGAGGGTGGGATTGGGCGGGGTCAAGAGCGTCGGCACCGGCAGGGCGGGCGCGGTGAAGCGGCGCGTGCCTTCCTTTGCGAACGGGACCTTCTTCAGGAAGGCGTCGAGCGCCGCCGGCGGCGTGGCGAGCCCCTCGAACAGGTCCCATTCGTGCCCGGCGCGGATTTTCATGGCGCCGCGCAGCACATCCATCTGCGCGGCGGTCATGAGGCCGGCATGATTGTCCTTGTGGCCGGCGAGCGGCAGGCCGAAGCCCTTCACCGTGTAGCAGAGGAAGCAGACCGGCTTGTCGTGGTCGATGCTCTCGAAGGCGGCGATGATGCTCGGCAAATCGTGGCCGCCGAGATTGGTCATCAGGGCGGAAAGCTCCGCATCGGAGCGGCGGGCGATGAGGGCGGAGACTTCGCCCTGGTCGCCGAGATCGTCCATCAGCCGCTTCCGCCAGGCGGCGCCGCCCTGGAAGGTGAGGGCGGAATATTCCGAGTTCGGGCAAGTGTCGATCCAGGCCTTGAGCGCCGCGCCGCCGGGCTCGGCGAAGGCGGCCTGCTGGAGCGAGCCGTACTTCAGGATCACCACCTGCCAGCCCATGGCCTCGAAGATGCCGACGAAGCGCTCGTACAGCCCTTCGCGCACCACGGCGTCCAGGCTCTGGCGGTTATAGTCCACCACCCACCAGGTGTTGCGCACGTCGTGCTTCCAGCCCTCAAGCAGGGCCTCGAAGACATTGCCCTCGTCCAGCTCGGCATCGCCCACCAGCGCGATCATGCGGCCTTCGGGCCGCTCCGGCGCGAAGCCGTGGGCGCGCACATAATCCTGCGCGATGGAGGCGAACAGCGTCTGCGCCACGCCGAGGCCGACCGAGCCGGTGGAGAAATCCACGTCGTCGACGTCCTTGGTGCGCGAGGGATAGGATTGCGCGCCCTTGAACGCGCGGAAGGCTTCCAGCTTCTCGCGGGTCTGGTGGCCCAGCAGATATTGGATGGCGTGGAACACCGGGCTCGCATGGGGCTTCACCGCAACGCGGTCCTGCGGCCGCAGCACCCGGAAATAGAGCGCCGTAAGGATGGTGGCGAGGGAGGCGGAGGAGGCCTGGTGGCCGCCCACCTTCAGCCCGTCGTCGCTGGGGCGCAGGTGGTTGGCGTTATGGATGGTCCAGCTGGCGAGCCAGAGCACCTTGCGCTCCAGCTCGGCCAGGATGGCGAGGTCTGTCGCGTCGCGGGCCTGGGTCATGGTCTCATCTCCTCGGGCCGCCGCACCGGCGCAGCCAGGACTTAAGAGTACGCCGCCACGGGCGGTGAAAATCGCCTATTTGAGGCTCGCGCGGGTCGATCTTTGGCGTATTCTGTCGTCCCATCGCCCTCCCACGCATGAAACCTGCGCCCATGGACCTGCTCGACCGCAAGATCCTGTCCGCCCTCCAGGAAGACGGGCGCATCACCATCGCCGAACTTGCGGCGCGGGTGGGCCTGTCGCCCTCACCATGCCTGCGGCGCGTGCGGCACCTGGAGGAGGAGGGGCTGATCACCCGCTATGTGGCGGTGCTGGACCAGCGGGCGGTCGGTCTTCCCGTGAGCGTGTTCGTCTCGGTGAAGCTGGAGCGCCAGCGGGAAGACGCGCTCGATGCCTTCGCCGCCGCGATCCGCCATTGGCCCGAGGTTCTGGAATGCTATCTCATGACCGGCCAGCGCGATTACCTTTTGCGGGTGGTGGTGGCGGATCTGGAATCCTATGAACGCTTCCTGAAGCAGAAGCTCACCCGGGTCGAGGGCATCGCCTCCATCGAATCGTCCTTCGCCCTGGAACAGGTGAAATATTCCAACGTCCTGCCCTTGATCTGAAAGAAAGGAACGCGCCATGGCCATTCGCGTCGGCATTGGGGGATGGACGTTCGAGCCCTGGCGGGGCACGTTTTTTCCCGAGGGTCTCAAGCATGCGAAAGAGTTGGAATTCGCCAGCCGGGCGGTGACCTCCATCGAGATCAACGGCACCTTCTATCGCGGGCAGACGCCCAAGACCTACAAGAGCTGGGCGGACCAGGTCCCGGAAGGATTCGTGTTCGCGCTTAAGGCGACGCGCTTCTGCACCCATCGGCGCGTCCTGGCGGAGGCGGGCGAGAGCGTCGCGCGCTTCGTGGAGGGCGGCATCGCCGAGATGGGCGAGAAGCTCGGCCCCATCAACTGGCAATTCGCGCCCACAAAGGCCTTCGATCCCGAGGATTTCGGCGCCTTCCTCGCCCTGCTTCCGCAGAGCGTCGGCGGGGTGAAGCTGCGCCATGCGGTGGAAGTGCGTCACGAAAGCTTCTGCACGGCGGATTTCGTCGCACTGGCCACCACGCACAAGGTGGCGATCATCTATGCCGACAAGCCCGGCTATCCGGCCATTCCCGATATCACGGCGGATTTCGTCTATGCCCGGCTTCAGGACGCGCGGGAGGAGGTGGACACCGGCTATGAGCCGAAGGCCCTCGACCAGTGGGCGGCGCGGGCGGCAAGCTGGGCGGACGGCAAGGTGCCGAAGGACCTGAAGCCCCTGGCTGGCAAGGCGTCCGCGAAGGCTGCGGGCGCGGCCAAGGGCCCGCGCGACGTCTTCGTCTACATGATCAATGGGGCGAAGATTCGGGCTCCGGCGGCGGCGCAGGCTTTGCTGGCGCGTGTGGGAGATGAGGGTCCCTGAGAAAGCCGAGCATATCGGCGGCGCGGGTGAGCACGCTGAACAAGATGGCCGTGGACCAGCCGAACATCAGCATGCCGTTGGCGGCCGTCACCGGGCCGAGCAGCCGCCAGTCGTAGGTGGGCAGGATGTCGCCATAGCCAAGCGTCGTGAAATTGACGAACGCCAGATAATAGGCGTCGTCCGCGTTCTTCACCGCGTGGAGTGCCTGATAGGCGAGCGCCCACACGCCCACCTGGAGCAGATGGGTCAGCGTGAGGAGGGAGCCCGTGACCACCATGCCCAATTGGAGCGTGATGTAGCGGCGCCGGAAATGCCGGCCGTGGGTGAGGTGGCGCATCACCGTGACCAGGCCCACGCTGGCGAGCGCCTGGATCGCCACGTTCACGAGGCTGATCAGCAATCCGATGAAGAGTTCGCCCGACATTGCCGCGCCCGCCGCCCGGGCGCGCACGCCCCTTGTCTTCTCATGGCGGCAAGGGGCGCGCGGTGCAAGGGGCGCGCGGCGCAAGGGGCGCGCGGGAAAGGGGACGCGGCAAGGGGGACGCGGCGCAAGGGGACATCGTCCGCCGGGAACTGCGGCCCCGCCCGCGCGTTTTTCCGCCGGGGGGTGTTGCCGGAGGGCGGAGCTTCCTTGCCTTCCGGCGAACGGCAGGAGGCGGCACATGAGCACGCAGGCGGCGAGCACCGACAAGCCGGTGAAACTCCAATACTGGTCCAGCTCCCATTCGGTGAACGCACCCGACCGCTGGCCCGAGCCCTATGGTTTTGAAACCGTGGAGGACGCGATCGCATTTGCGGCCACCCAGGCGCCGGCGAACCGGGAACTGGCGTGGCTGCGCAAGCCCGACGGCACAGTGATGACGCCGGAGCAGATCCAGCGCGCGTTCCAGTTGCGGCACGGCTGACGCAGCGCCGGACGCCGCTCGCGACGCCCCGGATTGCTTTAGCCGGGCGCATGTGTATTTTGCACCGCGAAATTCGCGGGAGCGGGTCCGAGGTATCGGGCCCGCGTTTTGGTGTTTGAGAATCTTATGAAGCTGCGCAACATCGCCATCATCGCCCACGTCGACCACGGCAAGACGACGCTGGTGGACAAGCTGCTCCAGCAATCCGGTTCGTTCCGCGACAACCAGCGCGTCGCCGAACGCGTCATGGATTCCAACGATCTGGAAAAAGAGCGTGGCATCACCATCCTCGCCAAGGCCACCTCGGTGGTCTGGAAGGATATCCGCATCAACATCGTCGACACCCCGGGCCACGCCGATTTCGGCGGCGAGGTGGAGCGCATCCTCTCCATGGTGGACGGCGCCATCGTGCTGGTGGACGCGGCCGAAGGGCCGATGCCGCAGACCAAGTTCGTGGTCGGCAAGGCGCTGAAGATCGGCCTTCGCCCGATCGTCGCCATCAACAAGGTGGACCGGCCGGACGGTCGCCCGCAGGAAGTCATCAACGAGGTGTTCGACCTGTTCGCGGCGCTCGACGCCAATGACGACCAGCTCGACTTCCCGATCCTCTACGGCTCCGGCCGCGACGGCTGGATGGCCCATTCCCCGGAAGGCCCGAAGGACGAGGGCCTCGCCCCGCTGTTCGACCTGGTCGTGAAGCATGTGCCGCCGGCCCATGTGGACGACGCGCCGTTCCGCATGCTGGGCACGCTGCTGGAAGCCAACCCGTTCCTCGGCCGCATCATCACCGGCCGCATCTCCTCGGGCACGGTGAAGCCGAACCAGTCCATCAAGGTCATCGACCGCGAAGGCAATCTGGTGGAAACCGGCCGCGTCTCCAAGATCCTCGCCTTCCGCGGCATCGAGCGCCAGCCGATCGAGCAGGGCGAGGCGGGCGACATCGTCTCCATCGCCGGCCTGGTCAAGGGCTCGGTGGCCGACACCTTCTGCGATCCTTCCGTGGACACGCCCATCCAGGCGCAGCCGATCGATCCCCCCACCGTCACCATGTCCTTCATCGTCAATGATTCGCCGCTGGCGGGCACCGAGGGCGACAAGGTGACGAGCCGCATGATCCGCGACCGCCTGTTCAAGGAGGCCGAGGGCAACGTCACGCTGAAGATCGAGGAATCGGCCGACAAGGATTCGTTCTTCGTCTCCGGCCGCGGCGAATTGCAGCTCGCCATCCTCATCGAGACCATGCGCCGCGAGGGCTTCGAGCTGGCCGTCTCGCGTCCGCGCGTCGTGTTCCACCAGGGACCGAACGGCGAGACGCTGGAGCCGGTGGAAGAAGTCGTCATCGACGTGGACGAGGAATATTCCGGCACCGTCGTGCAGAAGATGTCCGAGCGCCGCGCCGAGATGATCGAGATGCGCCCCTCGGGCGGCAATCGCCAGCGCCTGGTGTTCCATGCGCCCACGCGCGGCCTCATCGGCTATCAGTCGGAACTGCTCACCGACACGCGCGGCACCGCCATCATGAACCGCCTGTTCAAGGCCTACGAGCCCCACAAGGGCGAGATCCCGCAGCGGATCAACGGCGTGCTGATCTCCAACGAAGCGGGCGAGGCGGTGGCCTATGCCCTGTGGAACCTGGAAGACCGCGGCCCGATGATCATCGAGCCGGGCTGGAAGGTCTATCAGGGCATGCTGGTCGGCATCCACAACCGGGACAACGACCTGGAAGTGAACGTGCTGAAGGGCAAGAAGCTCACCAACATCCGCACCACTTCCAAGGACGAGGCGGTGCGCCTGACCCCGCCGATCCGCATGACGCTGGAGCGTTCGCTGGCCTGGATCCAGGACGACGAGCTGGTGGAAGTCACCCCCAAGTCGATCCGCCTGCGCAAGCGCTGGCTCGATCCGAACGAGCGCAAGCGCAACGAGCGCAAGTCCGAGACCGCGACCGCCTGATCGCAGCCTCTTTCGCGACGCTTTCACACCCTCGGCAGACCCCTGCCGGGGGTGTTCTGTTTTGCGGGATGCGATCCCGCTTCCGCGCCGCCGGCCTTGCGGCCGGGCCCATGGCAACAAATAGCTGTGGGCGCGGCCGGCGGGGCGCAAGCGTCGAAACAGGTTGGCGGGCGAGGATTCTGCCGGTCGGCCCGCACGCGGCAGCGAAATCCGCATTTCTCTGGGGAACCCGCAAGGCAATGCGCAGCGTTGACAGTTGGCTAAAGCGCTCCTACCACTGTTAAGCCGGCCGGTTTGCAAGAACAGAGACAAGGGGTGGAGAAACGCTTCGCCTCTGGTCTCAAAGAGGATCAAATCGCATGGCTCTACGTGTCTCGGGTAAGAATATCGACATCGGAGAGGCCCTCCGGACCCGCTTGTCGGACCGGATTTCCGAGGTGATCGGGAAATATTTCGACGGCGGCTGGTCTGGCCATGTCACCGTTGCCCGCGATGGGTCCGGATATCGCTCCGAGTGCATGCTGCACCTCGATTCCGGCGTCAATCTCCAGGCCCACGGAAACGCGCATGACGCGAATTCCTGCGCCGATGCCGCCGTCGACAAGGTGGAAAAGCGGCTGCGCCGCTACAAGCAGCGCCTCAAGGACAAGCACGGCCACGGCAATGGCGATCTCAAGGGCGAGGATATGAGCGCCCAGAGCTACGTGCTGTCCACTCCCGACATTGAGACCGACGAGGAAATCGAGGGCTGGAGCCCCACCGTCGTCGCCGAGCAGGTCACCAAGCTGCGCAGTCTTTCGGTGCGCGATGCGGTGGTTGAGCTTGAGATTACCGGGGCATCCGTGGTTGTCTTTCGCCATGCCAACCACGGGCGGATGAGTGTGGTCTACCGCAGGCCGGACGGGCATGTGGGCTGGATCGATCCCTCGGCCTTCGCCCTTGAGGAAACCCATTGACCGGCACCTGGGCTTGGGAATAGCGTCCCTCGCGTTCTCGGAGCCCACCCCGGCCGCCAGTCGCCAGGGATTTTCAACCTATGCCTCTCGCCGATCTTCTCGCCCCTGATGCGGTTTTCCCGTCCTTGAGGGCGAGCAGCAAGAAGCAGGCTCTCCAGGAGCTTGCCCAGCATGCCGCGGTGCTCATCAACCGCGATGCCCGGGAGATATTCGAGACGCTCCTGCAACGCGAGCGTCTCGGATCCACCGGCGTCGGGAGCGGCATCGCCATTCCGCACGGGAAGCTGCCGAAGCTCGACAAGCTGTTCGGCGCCTTCGCGCGTCTGGAAAAGCCGATCGACTTCGAAGCGCTCGACGGCGAGCCGGTGGATCTGGTGTTCCTGCTCCTGGCGCCCGAAGCGGCGGGAGCGGACCATCTCAAAGCCCTGGCCCGGGTCGCGCGCATGCTGCGAGATCCGGAGATCGCCGAAAAGCTGCGCGCCTCGCGCGATGCGCGCTCGATCCACACGCTGCTCACCGCCGCATCGGCGTCCGACGCGGCCTGAGGCGCTCAGATCTTCGAGGATGGAAAGTGAGGCGGCCGGGAACGGGCGCCGCATGCGCTTTTCACGCAGGGGAAGTGACATCTTTTAGCCGCATGGAGCTTAGCCGCATGGAGCCGGCGTCGACCCAGGCAGCCGCTCCCGCAAGCAGCCGCGCCCGCAGGCGCGGCGCTTCCTGGACGTTCAATGCACCGAAACCGTCACCAGAGCGTGCTCGCTGGCATTGGCGAGCGCGGCTTCCCGGCTGTCGGTGAGCATGATGGGCGTGCCATCGGCGGCGTGCAGGGTGAACAGGGTCAGCCCCGGCGCGATCTGCGGCGCCTGGGGGAACAGGCGCGGCACGTCTTCCGACCGGATGGTGCGCAAATAGGCGATCTCGCCGCCGCCCAGGCCCGCGAGGGCTTCCGGACTGATGGGCGTGATGGCGGTGTCCGTGGTGCTCTTCTCAATCATTTTCTCAACCTCTCCATTCCGCAACGCCGACCTATCCCTTCCGTTCCTTCACGGTCGGGCGACGATGTCGATGCGCTTGGCCTGCCGGGTCGGTTCCGGGCGGACGAGATCGATGGACAGAAGTCCGTTGCGCAGTTCGGCGCCGAGCACATTCATGCCCTCGGCCAGAACGAACGTGCGCTGGAACTGACGGGCCGCGATCCCCCTGTGCAGGTAGATCCGGTCTTCCCCATCCTCGACCTGGCGGCCGCGAATGGTCAGTTCCTTCTCCTCAAGGGTGACGTCGAGCTGTTCGACGGTAAACCCCGCGACGGCGAGCGTGATCCGCAGCCGCAGCGGCGCGCCGGTGGACGAATCGATCCTCTCCACATTGTAGGGAGGATAGCCTTCGGCCCCCTTGGTCACCCGATCGAGCACCCGCTCGACCTCGTCGAATCCCAGAAGGAAGGGGTTCGACAATGAAGAGATCCGCGACATAAGCCAAAGTCCTTATCAAGCGACTTTGCGGTTCGGATGCCGCCCTATCCGGGCCGCATCCATCGGGACCCCATGAGGCACCCCGACGCCTCTCCATATGGGCAGCATGTCGCGCTGCCGCAAGGTGGCGCGCGCCGACGGGTGGGCGGCGCGGGCGGCACGCGGGGACGGGCGGTGGAGGAGAGGCGGGGCGGGCGAGAACCGGCGCGCCCCGCCTTGGGAAAGCTCACGCCGCGCGGCGCGGCCCGACGGTGGTGCGGGGCGCGAAGCTGTCCGCATCGGCGGCCCGCCATTCCGCGGCATAGGGGGTATCTTCCGGCGCCTCGTTGAGCACGCCGGAGGAGACGAAGGGATAGAGCCGGTCCAGCGGCTGCACCTGCACCGGGGTGACGCGATGCCAGATATGGTGCGGCAGCAGCTCGTTCGGATGATGGAGCCCGGCGGCCGCGACCAGGTCGGCCAGTGCTTCCACGGTGTGATGCTGGAAGCTCGCCACCCGCTTCGCCTTCTCCTCCACCACGAGGCCGCGCTGAAGGTGGGGATCGTTGGTGGTGATGCCGGTGGGGCACTGGCCGGTGTGGCAGCGCATGGACATGACGCAGCCGAGCGAGAACATGAAGGCGCGGGCGGCGTTGCACCAGTCGGCGCCCACTGCCATGTTGGCCGCCATGCCGAAGCCGGAGGTGACCTTGCCGGCTGCGGCGAGCCGCACCTGGTCGCGCAGCCCGGTGCCCACCAGGGCGTTGCGCATGAGGATGAGCCCCTCGCGCAGCGGCATGCCCATATGGTCGGCGAGTTCCTGCGGCGCCGCGCCGGTGCCGCCCTCCGAGCCGTCCACCACCACGAAATCCGGGGCGATGCCGGTTTTCAGCATGGCCTTGACGATGGCGAAGGTCTCGCTCGGGTGGCCGACGCACAGCTTGATGCCCACCGGCTTGCCGCCGGACAGCTCGCGCAGCTGGGCGACGAAGTCCATCATCTGCGCCGGGGTGGCGAAGGCCGGATGGCGCGAGGGCGAGATGCAATCCTCGCCCAGCGGGATGCCGCGGATCTCGGCGATCTCCGGCGTTACCTTGGCGGCCGGCAGAACGCCGCCATGGCCGGGCTTCGCGCCCTGGGAGAGCTTGATCTCCACCATCTTCACCTGCGGGTCGGCGGCCTTTTCGGCGAACCGCTCGGGGCAGAAGGAGCCATCCCGGTTGCGGCAGCCGAAATAGCCCGAGCCCAGTTCCCAGACGATGTCGCCGCCGTGGATGCGGTGATAGGGGGACAGCCCGCCCTCGCCGGTGTCGTGATAGAAGCCGCCCTGCTTGGCGCCGAGATTGAGCGCCTCGATGGCATTGTGTCCGAGCGAGCCGAAGCTCATGGCGGAAATGTTGAGCGTCGCGGCGGCGTAGGGCTTGGTGCACTCCTTGCCGCCCACCTGCACGCGGAACGGTTCCTTCGCCACCGGCGTCGGCGCCAGCGAATGGGTCATCCATTCATATTGCGGCGCCTGGGTGTCGATCTCGGTGCCGAAGGGCTGGCGATCCTCCTCGCCCTTGGCGCGGGCATAGACCAGGCTGCGCACGTTTCGATTGTAGGGATGCCCCTCCAGATCGTCCTCGACGATATATTGCCGCAGATAGGGGCGCAGCGCCTCGAAGATCCAGCGCACGCTGCCGATCACGGGATAATTGCGCAGCAGCGAATGATGCGGCTGCAACACGTCGAACACGCCCACCAGCACCAGCGGAAACAGCACGCAGAAGACGAACAGCCATGCCGGGTGCGAGGTGAAGGACAAAATCAGGCTGAGCAGGGCAAGGCCCGAAACCAGCCCGAACAGGCTGTAGCGACGCATGAGCATCATGGTGCTCGGTTCGATGGCGCCCGGCATGAGTCTCCCCCCCCCGACAATCTTGTTGAAGGGAACCTAAGCCGTTGCGCCGCCCGGCACAATGAAGCTTCCTGGCCGGGCTCAGACGCGGACGGCGGGGACCGTGGCGAGGAACCGCTGGGACAGGGCGCGGACGGTGTCGACCTGCGCCGGCAGCTCGCTCCAATAGCGCCGGTGCAGCTCCAGATTGACGATGGCGCCGGCATCGAAGGTGCAGCGCGCCGCCAGTTCGTCCCAGGGAATGGCGCCCCAGCCCACCGGCAGATGCAGGTCGCCTTCCCCGAGCGCGAGGCGCTCGGCTTCGTCGATGGTCCAGCTTTCCAGCGGCCGGCCGAAACTGTCGTGCACATGCACGTGCCGGGCAAACGGGGCGAGCACCGCGACCTCGGTAAGCAGGTCGAGCCCGGCGTCGGTGCAGCGCAGGAAGGCATGGCTCACGTCGAGCGTCGCCCGCACGAAGGGATGGCCGATGGCGTCGATTTCCTCGGCAAGCCGGGAGGGAACGGCGGTTTCCCGCATCGCCTCGAAGCGGAACACGTTTTCCACGCACAAGGTGACATTGGCTTCGGCCGCCCGGTCGCCGGCCTGCCCGAGCGCCTCGCGCTGGCGGGAATAGGCGACGCGGATATGGTCGTCCGGATCGCGCACGCAGCCCGTATGCAGCACGAGATTGACCGCCTTGAGGGCTCCCGCGACGGTGATGGCGGCGTCGAGGAGCGACTTGTGATGGGCGAGGCGCGGCCCCTTTTCCATGAGGTTGATGGCGAGCGGCCCGTGAACGGTGTAGCCGAACGGCCGATTTTGCGTGATCTCCACCAGCCGGGCGAGGCGATCCTCCAGCACGCGGCTGTTGGCGATCAGGGTCCAGGCGAAAATGGGCAGCTCGACGAAATCGACGCCGAGCCGCTCGGCTTCGTCCAGCTTCGGGGCAAGGTCGTCAAAGTCGGGTGACGTGGCGCGGATGGAATAACCGATGCCTCGGACGCCGGGAGGAAGCGCGCGCGTGTTCATCCGTCTGTCCCCGTAAGTGTTGCCGGCGCCCGTAAGGTCAACCACCTTGGCCTCGGCTGATGGGCGCACAATAGATCCGGACGGGTGCGACCGCATCTTGTTTTTTGCGGCGCATCAAAATGCCGAAGCGTGCTGTGCGCGCTGACGCTGCGACGCGGCTCAGCGGGTCGTCTTCTGCACCAGGGCCCGCACGTCCCGCGCCAGATGGATGGCGTCGAACGGCTTTGCGATCACGCCGACGGCCCCGAGGGTCATGAAATGGGCGATCTCGTGGGCCTGGGTCCGCGCGGTCACGAAGGCGACGGCGGCGGGGGGCACCAAGTGGTGCTGCTGAAGCTGCCGCAAGGTCGTGGGGCCGTCCATGGACGGCATCATCACGTCCAGCAGGATGAGATCGAAGGCGTGCTCGCCTGCGAGCGCCAGCGCCGCCGTCCCGGAGGCCGCTGTGTCCACGGCGATCTGCGGGTCGAGGCTGAGGGCGAGCGTCACGATCTCCCGGATGTCGGGCTCGTCGTCAACATAGAGGATGTGCAGCCTCACGCGCTTTGTCTCCCCTGTCCGCCGGGGGAGCCGGACACGTGGTCGATCACGACATCGAACATGGCCGGCAGCGCGGCGGGCTCGCTCTGGAACATTTGGTCCAGCCGCCGCGCCATCAGCGGGTCGTGGCTGCGCGGCGAGAGCATCGCCAGCGGCAGATGGTTTTCCGCGCAGAAGCGGCACAGCGACGACAGATGCTCCAGCGACAGGTCGAACGGCCACATGTCGACGATCACCAGGCGGCAGTCGCGCTGCGCCAGGATGGCGTTGGCATCGTCCAGGCTGGCGGCGGGGATGACTTCCACCAGGTCGCGCAGGGCCTGGGCGACGGCGCGGCGCGATTCATGGGCCTGCGAGAGATGCAGCACGCAGCCGGTGCGCGCCAGCACGGCGCTGCGGGAAATCAGGGCGATCAGGCGGTCGCGCTCGGGGGGAATGTCGAACCAGTCGGCGATCTCCACCACCGGCCCGCTGCCGCTGCGCGAGAGCAGGATCAGCGGCGTGGTCCGCGTGCGCTCGGCGCGGCGCAGGGAGCGGATCAGCGCGATCCCATCGGAATCGCGCAGCCGCAGCGCCAGCAGAATGACCGAATAGGGTTGGACCGCGGCATGTCCCTCCGCCTTCGCGGCGGTGTCGGCGCATTCCACCACGATGCCGTGGCCATTGAGCGCGGCCGTGATGATGTCCGTCTGCTCGGCATCGCCGCTGACCAGCAGGACGTGGGCGGCGGACGGGCCGCCCTCGGGCGGCGGCACCGGCAGGCGGGCGGGCAGGTCCACCATGAAGGTGGTCCCGAGCCCTTCGTGGGTCTCGAACGAGACCCGGCCCGCGTGGCGCTCGACGATGTCCTTCACGATGGCGAGCCCGAGCCCGGTGCCGCCGCGCTGGCGCGAGTCGGAATTGTCGGCCTGGGCGAAGCGGGTGAACATGTTGGCGCGGAACGCCTTGGGAATGCCGGCGCCATGGTCCTGCACGCAGGCGCGCACGATCTCGCCGTGTCGCTCGACCCGCAGATGGACGACACCGTCCACGGGCGAGAACTTGACCGCGTTGGAGATCAGGTTGGTCAGCACCTGGATCAGGCGGTCGTGGTCGCCGACCACCGTGGAATCGCCCTCCTCGATGTCGAGGGCGAGGCGCACCCGGTGCTCGTCCGCATAGGCGGTGTTCTGGTCGATGGCTTCGCGCGCCACCTGCGCCACCGAAACCGGCGCCCGGGCGAAGGCCACCGAGGCGGATTGCATCTTCTCGATGTCCAGGATGTCGTTGATCAGCCGCACCAGCCGCCGGCTGTTCTGGTGGGCGATGCCGACCAGCCGCTTGGCGGCGTCCGGCAGCGGCCCGGCCGCGCCGGCATCCAGCAGGCCCAGGGAGCCGGCGATGGAGGTGAGCGGCGTGCGCAACTCATGGCTGACGGTGGAGACGAAATCATTCTTCATGATCTCGGCGCGCTTGCGCTCGCTGACGTCGTGCAGGATCGCGACGAGGCGGTTGCCGTCGCTCTCGCGCATCTGGCCCACCGCCACGTCGATGGGGAAGGTCGTGCCGTTCTTGCGCCGGCCGGTGAGCTCCTGCGCGTGGCCCCCGTCGAGCGCGAAAGTCTCCAGCCGGTTCAGCAGATCGGCGTCGCTGCGCCCTTCGCCCAGCACGAACAGCAGGCCGAGATGGCGTCCGGTCAATTCCTCCGGCGACCAGCCGAACATGCGGATCGTCACCGGGTTCGCGGTCTCGATGATGCCCTTGCTGGTGATCACCACGATCGCGTCCATCGCGCTGGCGAGGATCGCGCGGTGGCGCGCCAGCGTATCGGCCAGGGCCAGTTCCGCGCGGCGACGCCCGACCAGATGGGCGATCATCACCAGGCTCGACCCGCCCACCACCGTGATGGCGGCGGCCAGCAGCAGGAGCAGCGTGCGCTTGGTGCGCTGGCCGGCGATGCGCACTTCATAGGTCTTGCGCTCGATCGCCTCGACCTCGGCGCTGCGCACCTGCTCCACCACCTGGCGGATCCGGTCCATGAGCGCCTTGCCGCGGCGGGTCTCCATCACATTGGAGGCGGCGAGGGCTCCGGCGGCATTGCGGGTTTCCACCATGTCGGCGAGCAGCCGCATTTCCTGGTCGGAATAGCGGGCCAGTTCGCCGAGCGAGATGGCGTGCTGCGGACGCTCGGCCGACAATTGGGCCAGCGCGTCAATCTCCTTGCGCATTTCCGCGCGCACCTGGTCCAGCGGCACCAGGAATTCGTCGCGCCCGGTGACCACATAGCCGAGCCCGCCGGCTTCCGCGGTGAGCAATTTCTCGTAGATGCGCTGCAATTGGGCGCGCAGGGCGGTGGAATAGAGCAGATCCTCCCGCATGTGGTTGCCGGTGGCGAATTCGCGGAAGCTGGCGATGCCCACCGCCATGACGATGGCGACCGAAAGCAGGGCGCCGATCAGCCCGATGATCGTCACCGAGCGAATGGACCGCCGGTAGGCGCTGCCCTTGAGGCTCATGGGCGTGATCCGCCGGCCCATGCTCCGGGAGGCGCCCCCGGCGATGGGGCGCGAACGAACCCGCATGCGCCGCGTTCAACCGCCTTGGCCGGCGCGTGCCTGGCGCGAACCTGCATCCCTAGCCCCATCTCCCGCGGCGTATGCCGGCGTGGTCGCGAAGCCTTGTCCATCGTCCCGTCCGACGCAAGGGCGTGCGGGGAGAAATTTGGGGGTTCAGCAGATCCGAGGCCCGACGGAAGCCAGGATCTTGCGGCCTCTACCGGGCCTTCTCCGGCATGGTCAGGCCGAGCCAGCTGTCGAGGAAGCAGTCCAGCCAGCGGCAGACGGCGGGGTCGTAGCGGCTCCAGCCGGCAAGATGCGCCTCCCCCGGCTGGGCGCCCGGCTTGGTGAGGTGATGCGCCCCCCGCGTCGCCCAGCGGCACATCATGTCCTGCGTCACCTCCGGATGGAACTGGAGGCCGAAGGCATTGTGCCCGTGGCGAAACGCCTGGTTCGGAAAGGTCTCGCCCTGGGCCAGCAGCTCGCTGCCGCGCGGCAGGTCGAAGCCTTCCGAATGCCAGTGGTAGACATGGCTCGGCCAGGGCAGAAGGTCGCGGCCGAGATCCGTGGGGACGAGCGGATAATAGCCGATCTCGCTCATGCCCTCGGCGTGGTGCGAGACCTTGGCGCCCAGCTGCACCGCCATGATCTGTGCCCCGAGACAGATGCCGAGAAGCGGCGTGTCGGCGGTCATGACCTTGCCGACGAAGTCGATTTCGTCGCGCATCCACGGCAGGGGATCGTTGACGCTCATGGGGCCGCCGAACACCACGACGCCGGCATGTGCGTCGAGATGGGCCGGCAGGGCCTCGCCGAGGGCGGGGCGGCGGATATCGAGCGTATAGCCGCGCTGCTCCAGCCGCTCGCCGATGCGCCCGGGCCGCGAATGGGCCTGATGGAGAATGACCAGCATGCGCCCCGCTTCCGGGGCCGGCATGCCGCTGTCGATCTCCGCGCTGTCGTCGTTAAGTGCTTTGTCCACCTTCTGTTTCCGTGTCGTCTCGGACTTCGCGGCGAATCCGTACCCGCTCGCGCGAGCCGACATTGAGCAGTTCGGCGGCGCGCCACACCAGATTATCCTCGAATTCGGACAATGCGCCATCGGCATAAGCGACTTCGAACATCATCTCCACCACCCGTTCGCGGCCCTGGTCGTCCAGGGCGCGATTGAGGATGCTGGTAAAGGAATAGAGATCGACCGCTTCCGCATCGCGCGCGATGGCGAGGTCCACAAGGGCGTCGGTCTCGGTCTCCACGAGGTCGAAGCGCGTCGAGAGAACGCTTTTAAGGACGTCGCGCTCCTGCTCGGTCACGGCGCCGTCGATCGACATCACGTGCACCAGCAGCACCGCCGCGGCGAGGCGGTAGTCATTCTCCACGAAGGTGCTGGCGTCGCGGTGGCCGCCGGTGATTTCGGTGATGAAGTCGGACAGCGCGCGGAACATGTGACCCCCAGGCCATGGCTCCGATCCAGTTGCCATGGGGTCAGGCGCCCTTGCAAGTCGAGATGGGAGAAGGACTTGTCCAGACAGGAAAATTCCGGCGCTGTGACATTCCGGTCACTCGCCGTTGACGTTCGGGAGCGGCTTGCGGGTGGTGCCCTGGATGCGGTTTGCGGCATCCCCGGCGGAGGGACGCGGCGGGGCGGGCGGGGGCGCGATCATCTGCTGGCGCGGGGCGGGGGGCGCGGTGTTCTGCCCCGGCACGCCGGGATAGGGCATGGTCTGGGTCTGGTAGGGCTGGACGCGCTGCACCTGCGCCGTCGCGGGGGCGGCGGCCAGGAGGGCGGCGGTCGCGATGAGGAAGAAACGCATTTTGACCCTCGTTCTCCGGTGGATGTCGGGACGATTTCGCATCGTTTCCACCGGTCTTACGCGCTTGTGACTTCAAAATACCAACAAAGGGACGGGGTGCGCTGTTCCTACACGTTCACGTGGCCGTGTGTCTCCCATCGTCTGCGTCCTTATTTCCCTAGAGGAATGTGTAATTTAATGCGTGTAAAGCGTGGACGTCGCAATAAAAACCTGAAGCGTCACCGTTAAATGGTTCCGATTCCGCCTTTCGATAAATGAAAAATCGGTGTCGGCGTGACCGTGACTGGCCTTGGCCGGGAACATAGCGCCCAGGGTGACGTTTGTTTCTCCGTAATCACGCGCTGAACGCGGCGCTAGAGAACGGAGTTTGTCATGAACACGAAGATGCTCACCGTCACCGCCCTGGCCGCGCTTCTCGCCGGCCCCGCCTTCGCCCAGACCGCGACGCCCCCGAGCGCCGCGCCGTCCGCGCCTTCCACCACCACCCCTTCCACCTCGACCATGCCCTCGTCGGATTCGAGCGCGATGCCGTCGTCGACCTCGGGTTCCTCGGCCTTCATCGAGAGCCAGAAGCAGGAGCAATGGCTCGCGACCAACCTGATCGGCACCAAGGTGCGCGGCTCGGCCGATGAGAGCCTGGGCGAGGTGAACGACGTGCTGCTGGATCGCAACGGCGCCGTAGTCGGCGCGGTGATCGGCGTCGGCGGCTTCCTCGGCGTCGGCCAGAAGGATGTCGCGGTGCCGTTCAACGCGCTCGAGCTGGTGCGCAATAACAGCGGCGATAGCCTGGTGCTGCGCAAGTCCAAGGACGAGCTGAAGGCGGCGCCGGAGTTCAAGGAATATACCGCCCCCGCCCCGACCCCGGCTTCCGCCGGCGGCACGGCCGGCGCTCCGGCGAGCCCGGCGCCCGCCGCGCGCTAAGCCGCACAGGGCGACCGACACAGGGGGTGGGCGCCGGAAGGCGCCTGCCCCTTCTTTTTGCTTTTTTGCGGCGGAGCGCCGGGTCCGGGGGGCTCTATCCCTTCGATCCGGTGAAGATGCTATCGTTTCCCCGCGCGTCACCGAGCGTTCGCGCGGCGGGCGAGGCAACCGCCCGAATGATGAAAGGGTAAGACGTGTCCCATACGCCTCAGCCGCGGGGCTTTGCCCTGCTGGTGGAAGACGAACCGTTCGTCGCGATGGTGGCCGGTCAGATCCTGGCCGATGAGGGATTCGAGGTGGTCGAGGCCGCCTCGGCCGCCGCCGCGTTGTCGCATCTCGAAGGCCGGCCGGGCGGCTATGCCCTGGCGGTGGTCGATCTCGGCCTGCCGGACATGCGGGGCGACGCCCTGGTGCTGGAGCTGCGCGGCCGCGCCAGCGACCTGCCGATCATTGTCGCCAGCGGATACGGCCTCGGGGAATTGCGGGATATTTTCACCACCGTCTCGCGGGTCGCGCTGGTGACCAAGCCTTACGACACCGCCGCTTTGCGCCGCGCCCTGGAAACCCTCGGGTTTGCGGTGGGGACGGATTAGGACCCGCAGGCGCGCGCCGTCTCCGGTCTTTGGTCGGTGGTCGTCTGTCGCACCTTAGGGCCGCCCGCGTCCCGCCGCTCCACGCGGCGTCGACCCGCACGCTGCCGGAAAGCCGCCACCGGCGGCTCCGGGTGGATGCGCGGGACAAGCGCCTGCACGAGGGGCGGATCCGGCAAGGGCGTGGCGCGATGAAGGTCGATCCGCCCTTACCGTCGCGCGCGGCCGCGCCTTCATCCCTGAATGCGCCTGTCGATCCTGCGATGTGGGGAAGCGAGCAGCGGTCATGTCGGAAGCTGGGGGGAGGGGAAGGGGTGAAGACCTCCGCCACGTCCGCCGCTCAGCGTTTCAAACGCAGGGTCGGCGCATGGGTTCCGCCGCGCATCCCATCGGCCGGGATTTTTTTTGCAGCGCACGGGGTTTCGCCCGGCCGGGAGCCGGTAGGGGGCCAGATCGTTTCCCGGTTTCATAGAAACGTCGCTCGAAAATGCTCGACCGGAGCGGCGCGGGCATGAAAAAGGCCCCTCCGGGGAGGGGCCTGAAGGGGTCTGACCTGAGGTGCGGCCGCGGCGGAGACCGTCTTTCAGTCCACCGCCGGGGGGCGAGATCGTTTCCCCGTTTCATAGAAACAGGGAAACGATCCAAGGTTTTGCGTCTACGCACTTTCTTCACGCGAACCGGTCTCCACTTCGCACGAAAATGCTCTAGCGGCGGCGGCCGAACAGGACCGCCTGTCCCACCCCGATCAGCGCCGCCACCGCCACGGTGGCAATGGGATGGCGCTCGGCCACCCGCGTCACCGAGGCGAAGGCGCTGAGCGACAGCGGCGCGATCCCCTGGCTTCGGCGTCCGGTGGTGGCGATGGCCGCGAACAGGCCGGCCACCACGAAGCCCGCCAATGCGGTGAAGAGCGCCGCCAGGGTCGGGTCGTAATGCTGGCTCAGCGCGTGATAGAGGCAGATGGCCAGGAAGGCCGCGCCGATCCACAGGAAGCCGACCGCCAGGAAGATCAGCAGCGCGCGGGCTGCCATGGACTTCACCGCCGAACCAGCAACTGGCCGAGCAGGGCGCCGGCGCCCGCGGCGATGGCGCAGGCGGCGAGCGGCTGGGCGAGGATGCGCTCGCGCAGGACGTTCACCTGCCCTTCCGCCCAATCGGTCACTTCGTCCGCGGCGGCTTCCGCTTCCCCGGCCGCGCCGCGCACGCCGTGGCGGGCGGTCTTGCCGAGCGTGTCCACCAATTGGGCGAAATCGGCCCGCAGCTTCTCCAAATCCTGCCGCAGGTCCGCGAGGCTCGGCTCCACGCCGGCGTCGAAGGGCTTTCCGGGGTTCGCATCCGGCTGATCGACCATGCTCTTTTCTCCGCTGTGTGGCAGCTTTCGCGCGGGCTCGAACCCGCTCGCGCACACAACGCGGAGAGCGCTGTCCAGTTCCAGTTCTTCGGGAGCGGGAGAGGGGCCGCGCCCCGCCGGCGCGGCGGGGCGAAAAGCAGGCGCAGGGGCACGGGACCCGGCAGGCGGGCCGGATGTCAGGCGGTGCGCGCTTCCGGCCCGAGGGTGCGCGCCTCGTGGAAGAACAGCGCCTGGGCGATGGTCGCCTTCACCGTCTCGCTAAGGAACGGCTTGGTGATGAGATAGGTGGGCTCCGGCCGCTCGCCGGTCAAAAGGCGATCGGGGAAGGCGGTGATGAAGATCACCGGCACATTGAAGGTCTGGAGGATGTCGGTCACCGCGTCGATGCCCGAGGAGCCGTCCGCCAGCTGGATGTCGGCGAGCACGAGGCCGAAATCGCTCTGCTGCGCCAGCTCCACCGCCTTCGAATGGGTGGGCGCGACGCCGACCACCTCATGGCCGAGCTCGGTCACCAGGGTCTTCAGGTCGAGCGCGATCACCCATTCATCCTCGATGATGAGGACGCGGGTGGCCAATTGCTCGTCGATCTCCTGCTGGGCGGCGACCACCTGGGCTTCCACCTCATCCAGCGAGACCTGGAGAATGGAGGCCGCCTCGGCGAAGGAAAACCCCTCCATCGCCGTCAACAGCAGCGCCACGCGGGAGGAGGAATCCAGCAATTGGAGACGCTGGTCGGCGCGGCTCGCAGCCGCCGCATGGCCGGCCGGGCGCCGGGTCCACACATGGTGGAACGCCTGGTAGAGCGCGACCCGCGGGGACACCGAGAGATCCAGCGGCACGGTCGCGTTGAGGATGCCTTGCAGGGTCGCCTGCACGATGCCGTCGCCGGCTTTCTGGGAGCCAAGAAGGGCGCGGGCATAACGGCGCAGATAGGGTAGCTGCTTGATGAGCTGTTGCTGTGGCATGCTCTCTCGCCTCGGGACAGGTCCCTCATAACGCGGCCGTGCGTGAAAAGTTCCCGTCGAAAGGAACTTTCTACCGCTCGTGCGCATTATAGAGGAGGTTGGTCGGCATTGCAGCATCCCCCGTGGGGCTTCGGCGCCGCCCGGCCGTGAACTGTTCCGTGAAAACAGCAGGGTCAGACCTGGCACGGCGGCCGGGTGGGGTGGTCAGGACAGGCCGAACCGCGGAGCGAGTCATGTGGTGGGTGAGAGGCGAGGCGGCTCGGGCGCGTCATCGCGAACGGGCGGCCATCTTCGCTTCTGCGGTCGGCCAGCCGCGTCATTTGCTGGATAGCGTGCGGCGCGGGCTGCTCGTTGTCATCCTGCTGGCGATCACGCCGATCGCCTCCGCGAGCATGTTGCAGGGCGTGCTGCAATTGCGTCGCGCGGGGGAGGAGGCGCAGCATCGCCTGCTCCAGGGCGCCATCGCCGGCGCCGGCAGCCAGCAGAATGTCTTCGCCTCCGCCGAGAACGTGCTCCAGGCCTTGAAGAATGTGCAGGCCGTGCGCGCCGCCGGGAGCGAATGCGCCCCCACCTTGTACGGCGCCACCCTCAGCCTGCCGTTCGCCTCCAATATCGCCCTGATCAGCAAGGACGGGCGCGTCGCCTGCTCCGCCCTCGCCTCGCCCGGGCAGGATCTGTCGGGGCGCGAATGGTGGCGCGAGGTGCTCTCCAGCAAGGCGTTCGTGATCAGCCATAGGATGCTGAGCCCGATCACCCGCCAGCAGATCCTCGCCGCCACCCTGCCGCTGTACGGGGAGACCGGCGTGTTCGAAGGCGCGATCACGATCGCCATCGACGCGGGCTGGCTGGACAATCTCCTCAAGCGCGAGACGCCCCTGAGCGACGGCGTCGCGGCGGTGCTGGACGACGACGGGACCGAACTGGTCTCGAACGCGCCGGATATCTCGCGCCGCCTGTTCGCCGACAATGCCGCCGTGCAGACCTCCGGCTCGCTTGAGGAAGCCACGGACGAAGCCGGCCGCTCCTGGACCTTCGCCACCGCGCCGCTGGACCGCCAGGGGCTGCGCGTGGCGTTCGCCAAGCCCACCGACCAATTGTTCGCCTGGACCACCCTGCATGTGGCGGTCAGCTTTGTGCTGCCGGTGGTGATGGTGCTGTTCACGATCGTCGCCATCTGGCTTGCGACCGACCGCATCGTGTTGCAATGGCTGCTGTATCTGCGCCGCGTGACGGCTGTTTATGCGCAGGGCCATTACGGCTTCCGCCCCTCGCGCATGGGGGATGCGCCGAGCGAATTCCGGGTGCTCGGCAATGCCATCGAGGACATGGCCCTGGCGGTGCGCGAGCGCGACGGCAAGCTGCGCGAGGCGCTGGCGCAGAAGACCGCGCTGGTGCGCGAGATCCATCACCGCATCAAGAATTCGCTCCAGGTGGTGGTGAGCCTGCTCAGCCTGTACGGCTCGGGCATCCCGCAGGGTCCGGACCGGCGGCGGTTCGAGCAATTGCGCACGCGGGTGAACACGCTGGCCGTCGTGCATCGCATCCTGTTCGAGGCCAATGAGGGATCGGAAGTGCGCCTGCGCGAGCTGTTGCGCGAGCTGGGGGCGCTGCTGGAAGGCTCGTCCGACCGCAATGTCATGGTGATCGTGGATGCCGAGGACGTCACCTTGTCCACGGACCTGGCGGTGCCGCTCGCCTTGATGCTGTCGGAGATCGTCATGGCCCTGTCGGTGAGCAAGGGGCGCGGGCCGGTGCGCATCGCGCTGCATTGCGTGCAGGACGCCGAGCTGATCGCCCTGCGGATCGAGATCGGCGAACCCATCGGCGATCGCCTGGCCGAGGGCAATGCGGACCTCGCCTATGGTTTCGCCCGGCAGATGGGCGGCTCCATCGCCACCGAGGAGAGCCCGACGGGGGCGCGGGTGATCGTGCGCTTTCCGCCCCGCCAGATCCATCGGGCGGCGTAACGCGATACCCCCTTTCCGGCGGCGGCACCTGGATAAGGACAGGTTCCTTGTCTTTAGTCGGAACCTCTGTGGCTCCCGCTCGTTGTGTGGAGGAGTCTCAGGAAGGGCTCATTCCCCCAACGCTAAGGAGCGAGGAGATGACGAAGGCTCAAGGAAAGGGCTCGTCCAACCGCGGCTTTGCGGCGATGGACGCCGAAAAGCAGCGTGCCATCGCCCGGAAGGGCGGCGAAAGCGTGCCTGCGGAGAAGCGCAGCTTTTCCCAGGATCGCGCTTTGGCCTCCGCCGCGGGGCGCAAGGGCGGCCAGAGCGTGGCGGACGAGGATCGCAGCTTCTCGCGTGATCGCTCGTTGGCTTCGCAGGCGGGCCAAAAAGGCGGCCAAGCCTCCCATTCCGGCCGGTCCTGAGAACCGGCGGAGTTTATCGCCTGGGCGGGGAAGCCGGCTCGGCTTCCCCGTTTCTTTTTGCGATTGCGCGCGTTTTTGACGGAGATGCGGGAACCTCGGCGCGCGCCGTGCGTTAGGTCGAGAAGGAAGGGATGATACGCTTCGCGATCGCCACGGCTTTGGAACGGCGCTGACAGGCGTCGGGATCGCCGTGTCGCTTTCCACCGGGGCGCATGTCCCCAGGCGGGGAGAAGAAACGTGGACGCATCGCTGTGTCATCCAAAGGAAGCGGAAACCAGAAGCCCCATGGATGCTGACACCGAGACTTCCGCCCCCGTGGTTTTTGACCTGCGAACGCAGGTCCTGGAACTTCTCCCGGCCCTGCGCGCCTTCGCCCGCTCGCTGACGCGGAACCGCACCGAGGCCGACGACCTGGTGCAGGAAACCCTGCTCAAAGCCCTGTCGAATATCGACAAGTTCGATCCCGGCACGAATCTGCGGGCCTGGCTCTTCACCATCCTGCGCAACACCTATTACACCGAGATCCGCAAGCGCCGGCGCGAGAACGACGGCATGGCGACCTTGGCCCAGCAGGATTCCAATATGGGTCCGGGCCAGGAATGGGCGGTGACGCTCACCAGCCTGAAGGAAGCTTTGGAGCTGCTGCCGGCGGACCAGCGCGAGGCGCTGGTGCTGGTCGGTGCGGCGGGCCTGTCCTACGAAGAGGCGGCCGATGTCTGCGGCTGCGCCCTCGGCACGATCAAGAGCCGGGTCAATCGCGCCCGCGCCAAGCTGCTGACCCTCATGGGCGCGGAAGAAACCGCCGATGTGGTCGAGGGCGACGCCATCGCCATGTCGGCCGCTCGGATCACCAGCAGCACCTGATCTCCCCGACGGCCTGGGGCCCTGCGGCTCGCGCCACTGTTGGCGCAGCGCCCGTCCGCCCGGGCGTGCAGCGCCTGTCTAGCCCCACGGCAAAAACCTTCCAACCCTCCCCCCCCGCTCGTTACAGGCGCGAACGCGCACCGTGTGCGCCGCATCGCGGCTGCGGTCCACCCCCACCTGATCCGCCCCGACAAGGAAGAACGCATCGGCGCAAAAAAGCCCCGGGGCTGGGGCTTGGCGCGGATCGCGGGGCGGGGCCCGGCTCAAGACGCCCCGGCGGGCTCCTCGAACTCTCCACAATCCTGCACCGGTCCCTGCGCCTGCGCGCAGCGAAACGAAGGCGCAGCGAAACGACATCCAGACAGCAAAAACGCGGCACCTCTTCCGGTCTGGAAGGGATGTCGCGTGCAATGGCAGGCCGGGGAGAAGCGGACTTACGCCTCGTCTTTTTCCTTTGACGGGGCCGGTTCCTTCGATGCCGCCGGCGTCTCCGACGGGTCGTCGGCGCTGGGTCCGCCATCGGATCGGGCCTGGACCGCGCCCTGCAATTGTTGCGCGAGGCGCAGCAGATCGTCGGGCACATCTTCCTGGGTGAATTCATCGAACAGCTGGCGCAGTTCCTTACCCAGAAGATCCTGGCGTGCGGAAATGTCCCTGCGATGAGGGGCTCGCATACCGCCTCCCTCTCTTTGGTCCTGCATGGTCACGGTTTGGTCTGGACGCAGAGTGCGCATGACATTGGTTCGCCAGATGGCAGGTGGGCACTGCACAAGAGCAAGCTAAGCTGTGCCATGGCAGCATCCGTCCCTGCAAGGGGCCGGTATGGAAAGGAATACGGGTCGGCGAGGGACGGCCTCATTCCCGATACAGCCGCGAAGAGCCGTCCGCGGTTCCGCTCTCATTGTCCCAGCGCGGGCTGTGCACGGGGGAGGGCGACCGCAGCGGCTGGCGCTGCGCCTTGCCGGGGGTCTCTCCATCGCCGATGGCGGCCGAGACCGCGCGCAGGTGCCGGCGTTCCTCGTCCGGACCATGGGCCTTGCGCGGACGGGCATAGTCGCGCGGCGCCTGGTCGGGCGTGAATTCGCACTGGTCGTATCCGTGCGGCGCCAAAAGGCCGTGAGGCATGGTCTTTTCCGCCGGGTCATGTCGCGGTCCGGGCATTCTGCTCTCCTCCGCCTGTGCACTATTCGCAAACAAACGCGGGGCCGCGGGCTTTGTTCCGGCCGATCGGGCGGGGGGAGCAAAATATTCCCGCGCGGTGCAAAGCGCGGCCGGAGCCGGGAACCGGGGCCGCGCGAAACGGTTGACAGGGCAAGGCTTCACTTGCCCGCAGCGCGCCGCATCCCACGGCGTTGCCGGCCGGGCCCAACACGGAAGACAATGCCATGATCAGCTGGGCCATTACGTTTCTTGTGGTCGCCTTGATCGCCGCGGTGCTCGGCTTCGGCGCCATCGCCGGTACCGCCATCGAGATCGCGAAGATCATCTTCTACGTGGCGATCGTCCTGTTCCTCATCTCCGCCGTCGTCGGCTTCATGCGGCGCGGCGGCGGGCCGAGCGTGCCCTGACAGGGACGACGGCGCCAGCCCCGCGGGGCCGGCCGCGCCGCCCCGATCTTCGAATCGCCCCGATCTTCGAACCCCGGCTTCGGCCGGGGTTTTCGTATGCGCGGTCGATAAGATGGCGGACCGCATAAAAAAATGGCGGACCGCAAGGCGGGTCCGCCAATGAAGATCACTTGGAGGCGTCGGCACCGCCGACACGGGATCAACAGCGCATGCCGGCTCAGGTTCCACCCAAACCGGTTTGCACCGGAAAATAAAAAAGGCGCCCCGCGGGGGGGGGGGGCGCCTTTGATGGGATTGTTCGCCCGAGATCAGGGGCAGGTGACGCGATAGGAATTGCCATAGGCGTCGCGCGCCCAGCAGGCCTTGGGGGTGGTGGCCGCGCCGACGATCGCGCCGGTGGCACCGCCGAGGACGCCGCCAACCACGGCACCGCCGGCCGTGCCGGTGGCCGCACCGCCGATCAGGGCGCCCGCGCCCGCGCCGAGCAGACCGCCGCCGACCGCGCGATCGGATTCCGAATACTGGCTGCACCCGGCGAGCGCCAAAGCCGCCACGAACACGATGATAGCCGCCCTCATTTTCATCTCCACATATGCGTTGTCGCCGGCGGGCGCCGGGAATGCGTCCGGCCGAAAGACTTGTCCCGTCCTCGTCGGCGGCCGGCGGACAACCCGCCGAACGAGGATATCCTCAGTGCCGCCGCGACGACGTACCCGTCATAGCATACAGCGCATACCCGACGGTCAAGCCCACGACCACCGCGCCCAGGAGGATCGATCCCGGCTTGCGCGCGACCAGATCATGAGCCTGATCGACGACGTCATCAATGTGACGCCCCGCCTCGTGGCGCCCCTTGCGGGCCAGCGAGAGGCCGTTCTGGGCCACGTGGGCGGCTTCCTGTTCCAGCGTTTGCAAGGCGTCGGTGAAATAGCGGCTCGCCTGATGGCGCGGCGCGCGGGTGTTTTCCTCCGCCGCGTCGGCCAGGGCCTCGCCCAGCAGGGTGATGTCGTGGCGCAGGGCTTCCAGGCGCTTGGAAATGTCGCTGGCGGAAGATCGGGACGTTCCGAACATGCGTTTGGTCTCCGTGGATTCGCAGATCAAACGCCGGCGGCGGCGTGCGGTTCCGGTCGAGGTTGCCGCGCGACGCACAAATGAAGCGCGAGCGCTGCTTTATTCATCGTGGCGCTTTTTTGGTCGCATTGTGGGGGAACCTGGAGCCAAGCGCGGACGTTTCAATGGCATCACTGACCCTGGATCGATGCTTCATGGCGACCTTCGCACCCGGACTTTCCGATACCCCGACGCCCGGCTCCGGCCGGCACGAAGCGGGCGCAGGTACGATCCCGGGAGCGCGTGGCGAGACCTTGATCGAACGGCTCGATCCCGCCCGTTGCGCCTTCTTTTTTGACGTGGACGGAACGCTGATCGATATCGCGCCGCATCCCGACGCGGTTCATGTCCCGCCCCGCCTGCTGGAGGATCTCGCGGCCCTCCAGGCGCGGTGCGCCGGTGCGCTGGCGCTGGTGAGCGGACGGGCGATCGCGAACCTGGACCGCCTGTTCGCCCCCTTGCGCCTTCCCGCCTCCGGCATTCACGGCGCCGAGACCCGCACGCGGCCGGAGGGGGAGGTCCACGCTTCGGTGACGCCGCTGCCGCAGGATGTGCGCACGGCCCTGGCGCTGATCGCCGACGATCTGGACGGCGTGATGGCCGAGGACAAGGGCGCCAGCGTCGCCATGCATTATCGCAGCGCCCCCGCCATCGGTCCGGTGCTGGAAGGCCTGCTCCATGCGTTGGTGGCGCAGAGCTTCGGCCACCTCGTGGTGCTGCCGGGCCGGCTGGTGTTCGAGGTGAAGCAGGCGGGCCACGACAAGGGGCTTGCCGTTCGCGCCTTCATGGATGTGCCCGCGTTCGCCGGCCGCACGCCGGTGTTCCTGGGCGATGATGTGACCGACCAGGCCGGTTTTGCCGCTGTCTCGGCCCTGGGCGGCGTTGCCGTTTCCGTCGGGCGCCGGTTTCCCGGTGTCCATGCCGTCCTGCCCGAGCCGGCGGACGTGCGCGCCCTCATTGCCACACTGGCGGCAAATCCCATCGAACGGAGGAATTGACCGTGTCGCGTCTCATCGTCGTCTCGAATCGGGTTGCCGTTCCCCAGCAGGGCGGAAAGACCGCCGCCGGCGGCCTCACCGTCGCCGTCAATGCCGCCCTGAAGGATCGCTCCGGCATCTGGTTCGGCTGGTCCGGACGCATCACCGACACGCCCTCCGACCGCCCCGTGGTGTCGACCCGCGGCAAGATCAAATATGCGGTAGTGGATCTCAAGGACGACGACTACCAGGAATATTACAACGGCTTCGCCAATCGCGTGCTGTGGCCGATCCTGCATTACCGCGTGGATCTCGCCGAATTCCAGCGGGCGGATCTCTCCGGCTATATTCGCGTCAACCGCAACTTCGCCGAGCACGTCTCGAAGATCCTGCAAGAAGACGATGTCGTGTGGGTTCACGATTATCACATGATGCCGCTCGCCAAATATCTGCGCGAGCGCGGGCACAAGAACCGCATCGGCTTCTTCCTGCATATCCCCATGCCGCCGCCGGAACTGCTGGCCACCCTGCCGCGCCACGGCGAGATCATCGGCTCGCTCGCCCATTACGACCTCGTCGGCTTCCAGACCGAGAGCGACCGCGACAATTTCGGCCGCTATCTGGAAACCCGCGGCGGACAGGCGACCTCCGACGGCATGGCCTATGACATCGCCGGCCGGCGCGTGAGGATCGGCGCCTTCCCCGTCGCCATCGAGACCGAGGCGTTCGCCCGCCGGGCCCGCCATGCCGGCCGCACCGCCTATGTGAAGAGCTTCGGCGAGAGCCTGACCGGCAAGAAGCTGATCCTCGGCGTGGATCGGCTCGATTATTCCAAGGGCATTCCCAATCGCCTGGAAGCCTACGAACATCTGCTGCGCGTCGCGCCGGAGCTGCACCAGAAGATGACCTTCGTGCAGATCACGCCCAAGAGCCGCACCGAGGTGCCCGAATATATCGAGATGGATCGCTTCATCTCCCACAAGGCCGGGCAGATCAACGGGCTGTATGGCGATGTCTCCTGGACGCCGCTGCGCTACGTGAACAAGACCTATTCGCGCTCGGCGCTCGCGGGCTTCTACCGGCTGGCCGATGTCGCGCTCGTCACGCCCTTGCGCGACGGCATGAACCTCGTCGCCAAGGAGTTCGTCGCGGCGCAGAAGCCGGACGATCCCGGCGTGCTGGTGCTTTCGCAATTCGCCGGCGCGGCGGCGGAGCTTTCCGGCGGCGCGCTGATGGTGAACCCGCACGAGACCGAGGGCATGGCGCTCGCCCTGCGGCGCGCCCTGGAAATGCCGCTCGACGAGCGCCGCGAACGTCATGCCCGCATGATGGCGGTGCTGAAGCGCAACGATATCGACAGCTGGGCGCAATCCTTCCTGGAAGCGCTGAACGAGAAGCCGCCCGTGCCCGCCAGCCATTTCATCAGCCGTTCGCCGCTCCAGAGCCTGAGTTTCGGCACCGGCTGGCACGGCGTGCATCGGCCCCAGGGCCTGTGACGCCGACGCCCCCGCCCCGTCGCGCCCGGGCGTGCGGCGTGCCGGGATGCTGCCTCCGCCCTTGCGGCCCGAGGCGGGAGAGCCCTGCTTTTTTTGTTGGCGCGCCCCGCAAGCCGTTATAGATAGCGCCTGTTGCGGGCGTGGTGGAACTGGTAGACGCGCCGGACTCAAAATCCGGTTCCGAGAGGAGTGTCGGTTCGATTCCGACCGCCCGCACCATCAGTCTCGATCCTGCCTCTCGCAAGGCACCGCACGCGCGTCGCAGGGCACCGCACGCGCCATGACGCCGCGGGTCCATCGCAAATCCTGAGGACAGCGCGGCCGGCGCGGATTTTGCGCTTGTGAACCCCTGCGGCCCGCTCAAAACTGCGGCCGGCTTTAATTTGCGAGCCTGGCATCCGGCGGGAAGATGAGCGTTGCCGTTTCGTTTCATCCATGCCGCCGACATTCATCTTGATTCCCCGCTGCGCTCGCTCGCGTTGCGCGATCCCGATCTCGCGGCGCTGATCGGCACCGCCACCCGGCGCGCCTTTGTCGGCATCATCGACCTGTGCCTCGCGGAGCAGGTGGACGCGCTCGTGCTCGCGGGCGATCTCTATGACGGCGATCAGACCTCCATGAAGACCGCCCGGTTCCTGGGCGAGCAGATGCAGCGGCTGGATGCGGCGGGCATTGAGGTCTTCATCGTGCGTGGGAATCACGACGCCCTGTCCAAGATCACCAAGGAACTCGCGTTTCCCGACCGGGTGAGGGTCTTCACCAGCCGCGCGGAGGCTCTTCCGGCCGCACGCGCCGCCGGCGGGGTGCCGGTGATGATCCACGGCCTCAGCTTCGCCCAGCCCCACGCCCCGGAAAGCCTGCTCGCCAAATACCGGCCGCCGGTGGAAGGGGCGGTCAATATCGGCATCCTGCACACCAGCCTTGCCGGCGCACCGGGCCATGATCCGTATGCGCCCTGCAGCCTCGCCGATCTCCAGGCGAGCGGGTTCCGCTATTGGGCGCTCGGCCATGTGCACCGGCGCGCGGTCGTCGAGGGGCCGTGCGCCGTCGTCATGCCGGGCATGCCCCAGGGCCGCGACATCAACGAGGCGGGAGCGAAATCGGTCACCCTCGTCACCATCGCGGACGATCTTTCGATCCACATGGAGGCGCGCGCCACCAGCATCGCGCAATTCGCCCGCGTGCCGGTGGATGCCACCGGGATCGAGGATTGGCGCGATCTGGTCGCGGCGGTGGCACGGGCGCTGGAGCAGGCGCGCGCCGAGGTGCGCGCGGAGCATCTCGTCGCCCGCGTGCAGGTCACCGGGGCGACACCGCTGGCGTGGCGCATGCGGCGCGACCTCGACCTGCTGAAGACCGAAGCGGATGCCCGCGCCGCCCACATGGGCGCCTGCTGGATCGAAAAGCTGGAGGTGGCCTGCGCGGCGCCCGCGCTGGGCACGGCCTCCCCCGCCGATCCGCTGCGCGAGCTGCATCGCCTGATCGCGGACGAGATCGTTCGTTCCGACGCGTTCCAGGCGGACCTGGTCGCGATCGCGGAGGAATTGCGCCTCCAGCTTCCGCCGGAATGCCGCGATGCGTTCGGCGCCGACGAGGCGGCGGTCCAGGCTCTCCTCGCGCGCCTCGCGCACGAGGGCGCCGAGGACGTGCTGGCGCGGCTCCAGGCGCCGGGCGGGGACGCCTGAGCATGCGCCTCCAACGCCTCGATCTGACCCGCTACGGCGCATTCACCGGCCGCAGCATCGATTTCGGCGCACCGCCCGAGGGCGAGGGCGACCTTCACATCATCTACGGACCGAACGAGGCGGGAAAATCCACCACGCTCGCGGCCTTCCTCGATCTCCTGTTCGGCATCGGCGCGCAGAGCCCTTTCGGCTTCCTTCATGGCTATACCACCATGCGGATCGGCGGCCTGCTGGAAATTGGCGGCGAAACGCGGGCGTTCACGCGCATCAAGCGGCCGCAGAACAGCCTGCTCGATGCCCAGGACCGGCCGATCGCCGAGAGCGTCATTCGCGGCGAACTCGGCGGCATCGACCGCGACGCCTATCGCACCATGTTCTCGCTCGACGACGAGACGCTGGAAAAAGGCGGCGAAAGCATTCTCGCCAGCAAGGGCGATCTCGGCGAGCTGCTGTTCTCGGCCAGCGCGGGCCTCGCCGGTCTGAGCCGCCGGCTGCTCGACATGAAGGGCGAGGCGGATCGCTTCTATCGTTATCGCGCGCACAGCGGCGCGCTTCTTGAGCTGAAGGCGCGCCTCGCGGCCCTGAAGCTCGAACGCGGGCAAATCGACACCTTGGCCGCGGAGCATGCGCAGCTCCTGGAGGCGCGCGACCGCGCGGCGACGCAATATGACGCCGCCATCGCCCAGCGTGCGCAGGTCCAGGGGCGGATGGAGGAAATCCAGCGCCAGCTCGCGGCCCTGCCCCGGCTTGCCGCCTGGCGCGAGCTGCGCGCGCGGCTGGCGCCCCTCGCCGATCTGCCCGATGCGCCTAAGGCCTGGAGCGCGGAACTGCCGGAGCTGCAACGCGAAGAGATCGAGCTCGCGGTCCAGGGCCAGGCGGCCGCCGAGGCGATCGCGCGGCTCGCCGGCGAGGCGGACCGGATCGTGGTGGACCCGGCCGCGCTCGCCCTCTCCGACCGGGTGGCGCGGCTCGCGGATCTGCGCGCGCGCCATGTCACGGCGGAGAAGGATATTCCCGAACGCCGGGTCCAGATGCGGGCGGCGGAGCAGACCATCGCGCTCCTTCTGTCGCGGATGGACCGGGACGGGGAGGCGGCGCCTCATCGGCTGATCCTGAAGGCGGCGAGCGTCGGGCGGCTGCGCGAATTGATCGAGGCCCGCTCTGGCATCGATGCCGCGATGCGCGGGACCGCCGCCGAGCTGGCCGAGGCCCATCGTCGCCTGGCGCAGGCGGAGGAAAAGCGCGCGGCCGCCGGCTCCGACCCCGGCGGTGTGGCGAATGCCGCCCTCCCGGCCGGGCGGGAACGGGCGATGCGCGATCTGGCGTCCGTCCTCGCGGCGGTGCGCGGGAGCGATCCGCGCGCGCGCCTGCGACCGGCCGAGCGCGCCTGCGCGGCGGCGCAATCCGTGCTTGCCGACCGGCTGCGGGCGCTGGAGCCGTGGCGCGGCGACGCGGACGGGCTGATCGCCATGCGATGCCCCTCCGCCGAGACCCTCCAGGGATGGAAGGCGGCGCGCGAGGAAAGCGAACGCGATCTGGCGCGCCACCACGGCGATATGGAGCGCCTCACGGGGGAAATCGTGCGGCTGGAGGCGGGGTGCGCCGCCGTCGCCGGCCTGACGGGCGTGGTCACGGACCAGGAGGCCGCCGAGCTTCGCAGCGCCCGCGAGCAGGCCTGGGCGGCGCATCGGCGGGACCTCGCGCCGGCCTCGGCCGATGCCTTCGAGGCCGTGCTTCGGCGCGAGGACATCATCGCCGCCGGCCGGCTCGGCCATATGGCCGATCTGGCGAAGCTGCATCAGAGCCGGCAAGCGCTCGCGGTGGCCGAGGCCGAGCTGAAGCGTGCGACCGCGCTTCGGGATGCGGCGGCCGGCCGGGCGCGGGCGCTGGCCCATGCGGTTCGCGACGTGGTGCGCGCCATGGCGCCTTCGCTTGCCGAGGCCCTCGCCTTGGCGGACCTGGAACCCTGGCTCGCGCGGCGCGCGACGGCGCTGGAGGCCCATGACATCCTGCGCGCGGCCGCGCGGGATCTCGACGCGGTGCGGGCCGATATCGCCGAAGCGGAGCGCCGGATTCTCGCCGCGCTGGCCGCGGCCGGCCTGAGCCCGGCGCCGGATGCCGCCCTGGACGCCGTGCTGGCGCTGGGGCAGGAGGCGGTGGACCGCCTCGCCGGGATCCGGGCGCTGCAGGAGGCGGTCGAGGACCGGCGGAGCGATGTTGCGGCGCGCACGCGCCTCGCGGCCGAGGCACGGGAGGCCGAACAGGCCTGGACGGACGCCTGGGACGCCACCTGCCAGGCCTGCTGGCTGGGCGAGCGCGGGGCAACCCCCGCGCTCGGTGCCGTGCGCGAGATCCTCGCCGCGGTGGCCGAGCTGGGGCCGGCGTTGGAGAAGAAGGCCAGCCTTTGCGATCGCATCGCCAAGATGGAGAAGGACCAGGCGGCGTTCCGCGCGGAGGTGTTGGCGCTGGCCGGTGCGCTCGCGATCGAGGCCGGCGCGACGCCGGTGCTCGATCTCGCCCAAGGGATCGCCGAGACGGTGCAGGAGGCGACCGCCGCGCGGGCGCGCCGCACGAAGGTGCAGGATCAGCTGGAGGAGGCGCAGGCGCAGGCGCGCGCGCTGGCCGAGATGCAGGCCGTCCATGCCGGGCGCAAGGTGCAGATGACGGGCGCTTTCGGTGTCGAGACCCTGGCGCAGGTAGCGGCGAAGCTGTCCGACATCGCGCGGCGGGCCGAACTGCGCACGCAGGCGAACGAGGCCGCGCGCGACATCCTCGATGCGTTGCGCCTCGGCGAGATGGCGCAGGCCGAACCGGTTCTCGACGCCGCCGACCGGCCGGCCCTGGACGCGGAACTGCTGGAATTGAAGGCGCGCTTCGACGACCAGGACCGGCGCTGCCACACGCTGTTCGCCGCCCGCAGCGCCGCCGTCGATCAGGTGGAGGCGATCGGCGGGGATTCCCGGGTCGCCGAGATCGAGGCCCGGCGGCGCACCGTCCTGCTGGAGATCGAGGACGGGGCGATGCGATACCTGCATCTGCGGGCGGGAACGACCGCCACCGAGCTGGCGCTGCGGGCCTATCGCGAGCGCCACCGCAGCTCCATGATGGCGCGGGCCTCGGACGCGTTCCGCACCATCAGCCGGGGCGCCTATGCCGGCCTTGCCGCCCAGCCGGCGAAGGAGGGGGAGACGCTGATCGCGCAGGCGGCGGGCGGCGGCTCGAAGGCGGCCGACACGCTCTCGAAAGGCACGCGCTTCCAGCTTTATCTCGCGCTGCGCGTCGCGGGATATCATGAGTTCGCCCGCACGCGGCGCCCGGTGCCGTTCGTCGCCGACGACATCATGGAGACCTTCGACGATTTCCGCGCCGAGGAGGCCTTCCGCCTGTTCGCCGAGATGGCGCAGGTGGGGCAGGTGATCTATCTCACCCATCACCGGCATCTGTGCGACCTCGCCCGGAAGGTCTGCCCGCAGGTGCGCATTCACGAGCTTGCCCCGGCGGCGCCCGCGGCCGGCGCGTGAGGGCGAAAGGCCCGGCGGCCGCCTGAGGGCGGGATCTCCCACGTTGTCCTCTCCCACGTTTCGGCAGCAGGCCCGCGCCCGCTCGGAGGCGCCGGCGCCGCCGCCTCTCCCCGTTCTCGGCCGGCGCGCGGCGGATTTTTGCACCCGCCGGCCGGCCGCTGCGCCGCGATCCCGCACGTCCGGGGGCCCGGGTCTCCGTCGCTTTTGGCGCACGGCCGGCGAAAGGGGCTTGATCTTTTCAGGCGCATGATCATAGATAATATAGGATCTACGAAATTCAGACGCCGCCCGCGCCGGAGTTTCGGAACAGGCGAAGCCCGCGGCCGTGGGCTCCGGTGGGTCAGGTCCGTGGGTCGCTCAAGAAGGACATTTTGAGATCGCCTGTCGTCTTGTCCGTGCCGGGCTCCGTCGCGGATCAGCAATGCCCAAGCTTTAATCAAGTAAAACTCAAGCACTCTTTCCTCTGAAGCCCGTCATCCGGCAGGGATGAATGCGGAGGAAAGCGAGGGGCCCTTTTCCGAACACGCGCCCTTCGCCCGAAGAGCGCTGTGCGAAGATCGCGCCGATAACAATAAACGGGAGGAAGAATCATGATGAAGACAGCGTCCTATATGGGTCTGGCGGCGGCGATCGCCCTCGCCGCAAGTGTTTCCGCGCCGGGCGCCGCGCGCGCCGAGTGGAAGCCCGATCGCCCGGTGGAGATCGTCGTCTCCGCCGGACCGGGTGGCGGAACCGACATTTTCGCCCGCGTCGTCCAGGCGGCCCTCACCAAGAATGCCCTGCTCACCACGCCGATCCTGGTGCTGAACAAGGCCGGCGGCAGCGGCTCGGAGGCGTTCAACTACGCCAAGGACAATCCGGACAGCCCCTATAAGATCTATTTCGGCACCCAGGACGCCTACGTTCTGCCGCTCGGCACGAAGGTGAACTATAGCTTCGCCGACCTCACCCCGGTCGCCTCCATGGTGTTCGACGTCTTCATCCTGTGGAGCAATCCCAAGGCCTCGGGGCTGAACACCGCCCAGGAATTCATCGCCAAGGCCAAGGCCAATCCCGGCAAGGTGCGCATGGCCGGCGCCAAGGCCAAGGACGCGGACGAGACCGTCGTCACGCTCATCGAGCGCGCCACCGGCACCGACCTCGCCTACATCCCCTACAAGAGCGGCAGCGAAGCGGCGATCCAGGTCGCCGGCGGCCATATCGAGGGCAACACCAACAATCCGAGCGAGAGCCTCGAACAGTGGAAGGCCGGCAACCAGAAGCCGCTCTGCGTGTTCACCACCGAGCGCCTCACCGACAAGACCGTGGTCGCCGACGGGATGAGCTGGGCGGATATCCCCACCTGCGTCGAGGCGGGCATCGACGTGAAGGACTTCCTCCAGCCGCGCACCGTGTGGATGGGCGCGAAGGCGCCGCCCGAGGCGCTGGCCTATTACACCGACCTCATGAAGAAGGTGACGCAGACGCCCGAGTTCAAGGCCTATGTCGAGCGTAATGTTCAGATCGACAAGATGTTGACCGGCCAGGATTTCAAGACCTACCTGGATCGGGAGATCAAGACTTACGCCGAGATCTACAAGGCCAACGGCTGGCTTGTCGGCACCGGACAATAGCGACAGCTGGGGCGCGAAGCCCTCGTCCGATCGGCTTTGCGCCCCCTCCTCGTGGAGTTGCCTGACATGAAGATCTCCTGGAAAACAATGGAAATTGTGACCGCGGCAGCGACCGGCCTGATCGGCGCGGTGGTCTGCTACGGCTCGCTCGAAAACGGCATCGCCTGGAACGCCGGCGGGCCGGAGCCGGGATATTTTCCCTTCGGCATCGGCTGCCTCATCATGTTCGGCAGCCTCGGAACCCTGGTTCAGGCGCTGCTGAAGCGCTCTGCCGCGCCGGTGGTGGCGAGCGCGGGCGGCGAGATCGACGACGACGAGCCGTTCATGGATGCGCACCGGCTGCGGACGGTCGCGCTCTTCTTCCTGCCGATCATCGCCATGGCCGTGATTTCGGTCTGGCTCGGCCTCTATATCGGCATGGCGCTCTACATCTTTTACGCCATGCGCGTGGCGGCGGGGTTCCGCACCAGCACCAGCCTATTGACCGCCGTTGTCGTGGTCGCGGCGAATTTCATCGTCTTTGAAAAGCTGTTCATGGTGCCGCTGCTCAAAGGGCCGATCCTCGAATACTTCGGCATTTATTGAAGAATAAAGAAAAGAGGAAACGAGCCATGGGCAATTTTGGCCAATTGATGGACGGGTTCGCGATCGCCCTCACGTCCCAGCACATCCTCATCATGGTGTTCGGCGTGCTGCTGGGCCTCGTGGTCGGCGTGCTTCCCGGCCTCGGCGCGCCCAATGGCGTGTCGCTGCTGATGCCGCTGACCTTCACCATGGAACCCATTTCCGCGATCATCCTGCTGACTTCCATGTATTGGGGCGCCCTGTTCGGCGGTTCCACCACCTCTATTCTCTTCAATATTCCGGGCGAACCCTCCTCGGTGGCGACCACCTTCGACGGCCATCCCATGGCCAAGCAGGGGCAGGCGGTGCGCGCGCTCACGCTCGCCTTCGCCTCGGCCGGCATCGGCGCGCTGATCGGCGTCCTCGTCATCACCCTGATGTCGGGCTGGGTCGCGAATTTCGCCCTGCGTTTCGGCTCGCCGGAATATTTCGCGGTCTATTTCCTCGCCTTCGCCAGCTTCATCGGCATGGCCGGCGGGTCGCCCTTCAAGACGCTGGTGTCGATCATGCTCGGCCTTGCCGCCGGCACCATCGGCATGGACACGATCTCCGGGGAAGGGCGCCTCACCTTCGGCTTCAATGATCTGACGGCCGGAATCTCGTTCCTGATCGTGGTGATCGGCCTGTTCGGCATCGGCGAACTGCTGGTGACCATCGACGAAGGCTACAAGTTCGAGGGCGTGAAGGCGAAGCTCAGCCTGCGGGAGATCTTCCGCACGCTCGCCGAGATGCCGCGCTATTGGGTCACCATCCTGCGCAGCGCGCTGATCGGCTGCTGGATGGGGATCACGCCCGGCGGGCCCACGGCGGCCTCGTTCATGAGCTATGCGCTCGGGCGCCGGTTCTCCAAGCGCGGCTGGAATTTCGGCAAGGGCGAGCCGGAGGGCATCATCTCGCCCGAGACCGCCGATCATTCGGCCGGCTCGTGCGCCCTTCTGCCCATGCTGGCGCTGGGCGTTCCCGGTTCCGCGACCGCGGCCGTGATGATGGGCGGGCTGATGATCTGGGGCCTCTCCCCCGGACCCATGCTGTTCACCAGCCAGCCGGATTTCGTCTGGGGCCTGATCGCCTCCATGTATGCGGGCAATCTGATCGCGGTGGTCCTGGTGCTGGCAACCGTGCCGCTGTTCGCCTTCATCCTGCGCGCGCCGTTCTCCGTGGTCGGCCCGCTGATCGCGATCATCTGCATCATCGGCGCCTATACGGTGGCGAACCATGTCTTCGACATCTGGCTGGCCCTGGTGTTCGGCGTGGTGGGCTATGTCTTCAAGAAATTGTCCTATCCGCTCGCGCCCTTCGTTCTCGCGGTGGTGCTGGGCGACAAGGCGGAAGATGCGTTCCGGCAATCCATGCTCTCGTCCGGCGGCACGCTGCGCATCTTCTTCGAGACCCCGCTGGTCGCCACCATGATGACCATCGGCATCTTCCTTCTGCTGCTTCCGCTCATCACCCGCGTGTTTGCCGCCGTGTTCCACACCGGGGTCAAGCGCGGCGTGGCCTAGCGGCCGGGCGCGCCGCGCATGCGGATTGAACCGCCCGGATGCGGGCGGACCTGTCACCCCTCGCGACGGCCGGGTGCTGTCGCATCTTGAGAGAGAATTGCGCCATGTTCGGAGCCTTGCGTCTCCCCCAAACGATCCTCTTCGGGCGCGGCCAGCGTCATGTCATGGGCACCGCCGCCGCGCGGATCGGCAGCCGCGCCCTGGTGTGCACCGACGCCCGCCTGGCGCAGACCGAAGAATTCGCCAGCCTGCTGGCCGATCTCCACGCCGCAGGCGTGAAGACCCGCGTGTACGACCAGACCATCGCCGACCTGCCGCTGGAATCCATCGCCGATTGCATGGCGCGGGTCAGCGATTTCGGGCCCGATCTCGTGATCGGCATCGGTGGCGGCAGCTGCATGGACCTCGCCAAGATCGTGTCGGTGCTCATCACCCACGGCGGAGAGGTGAGCAAATATTACGGCGAGTTCGCAGTCCCCGGCCCGGTGGTGCCGCTGATCGCTTTGCCCACCACCTCCGGCACCGGCTCGGAGGTGACGCCGGTCGCGGTGGTGCTCGACAAGGCGCGCGGCTCCAAGATCGGCGTCGCCAGCCCCTACATCATCCCCCGGATGGCGGTGTGCGATCCCGAATTGACGCTCACCTGCCCGCCCGGCCTCACTGCCTGTTCCGGTGCCGATGCGCTCGCCCATGCGGTGGAGGCCTTCACCAGCATGGCCCGGCCGCCCGAGCCCCAGCTCACCGAAAAGCATGTGTTCATCGGCAAGAACCTCCTGTCCGACCATTTCGCCAAGCTGGCGGTGGTGAATGTGTTCCGTTATCTGGCGCGGGCCCATGCCAACGGTGCCGACATGGAGGCGCGCGAGGGCCTCATGCTCGCCTCGCTGGCGGCGGGGTGCGCGTTCGGCACCGCCGGGACGGCGGCGGCCCATGCCCTGCAATATCCGGTGGGCAATCTCACCCACACGGCCCATGGCGACGGGGTCGGCGCGCTGCTGCCGTTCGTCATGCAATACAACCGCTCGGCCTGCCCGGACGCGTTCGCGGAACTGGCCCGCACGGTCGGCCTCGGCGATGGGGAAATGAGCACGGACGCGCTGTCCCAGGTGTTCATCGACGCGGTTGCCGAATTGTTCGCGACCATCGGCATTCCGCGCTCGCTCGCCGCGCTCGGGCTCGCCGGCGGCCATGCGCATGAGGTCGCCTCGGGCTCCCTCAAGGCCGAGCGGCTGGTGAAGAACAATCCGCGCCCGCTCGACCTCGCCGCAATGCTTCACATCACCGAAGCGGCCTTCAGCGGCGAGCGCGCCGCGCTGCTCAATCTCTGACACCCAGCAGGATCTATTGCCATGTCATCCAGCACCGCGAGCCTCAGCCCGATCGCATCCGAACCGGGCTATGTCGTGCCCGGCTTCGAGGGCAAGGGCGGCTTTGCCATTCCCACCGACCTGCTGATCGGCGACGCCTGGGTCGCCGGTTCGAACGGCGCGCAGATCGAGGTTCTCAACCCCTCGACCGGCGGCGTGCTCGCGAGCGTCGCCGATGCCACCGTCGCCGACGGTCTTGCGGCGGTCGATGCGGCGGCGCGCGCTGCGGCGGCCTGGGCGGCAACCCCGCCGCGTGCCCGCGCGGTGATCCTGCAACGCTGTTTCACGGCCATGATCGAGCAGGCGGACTTCCTCGCCCAGATCATTTCGCTCGAGAACGGCAAGGCGCTGCCCGACGCCCGCTCGGAAGTGCTGTACGCGGCGGAATTCTTCCGCTGGTACGCGGAAGAAGCGGTGCGCATCAACGGCGACATCTCCATCGCGCCGGCCGGCGGCAATCGCATCCTCGTGCAATATCAGCCGATCGGCATTTCGCTTCTGATCACGCCGTGGAATTTCCCCGCGGCGATGGCGACGCGCAAGATCGCGCCGGCCCTCGCCGCCGGCTGCACCTGCATCCTCAAGCCGGCGGAGGAAACCCCGCTGACCGCGCTCGCCGTGGGCGAGATCCTGCGCCGTGCCGGCGTGCCGGCCGGTGTGGTGAATATCGTCAACACCTCCGATCCCGGCCCGCTGTGCAGCGCCATCCTGCGCGATCCGCGCGTGCGCAAGCTCTCGTTCACGGGCTCGACCGAGGTCGGCCGCATCCTGCTGCGCGAGGCGTCCTACAATGTCATCAATTCGTCCATGGAGCTCGGCGGCAACGCCCCGTTCCTGGTGCTCGACGATGCGGACCTGGAAGCCGCGCTCGACGGCGCGATGATCGCCAAGATGCGCAATGCCGGCGAGGCCTGCACGGCCGCGAACCGCTTCTATGTGCAGGAGGGCATCTATCCGGCCTTCGTGGACAAGCTGGTGGAGCGCATGGCGGCGCTGAAGCTCGGCGCGGGCACCGACACCACCACCCAGTGCGGGGCGATGATCAATCCGGCGGCGATCGAGAAGATCGACACGCTGGTGGGCGACGCGCTCGCCAAGGGCGCGAGCGTGCGCCTCGGCTGCGCCGCCGGCGTCGGCCCGGGCTTCTTCTATCCGCCCTCGGTGCTGGCCGACGTGCCGCTGAACGCGGCCATCCTGCGCGAGGAGGTGTTCGGCCCGGTGGCGGCGGTGGTGCCGTTCAAGGATGTCGAGGAGGCCGTCCGCATGGCCAACGACACCGAATATGGCCTCGCCGCCTATGTCTATACGGGCGATCTGAAGCGCGGCCTGCAACTGGCCGAGCGGCTCGAATACGGCATGGTGGCGCTCAATCGCGGGCTGGTCTCCGATCCGGCGGCGCCGTTCGGCGGCGTCAAGCAGAGCGGGCTTGGCCGCGAGGGCGCCCATCACGGCCTGCTCGAATTCACCGAGGCCAAATATGTCGCGGTGAACTGGTAGCACCCCGTCGCGCCGGATGCCCCGCCCAGGCGCGGGCATCCGGCGAACCGGGCGCGATGGCGCCGAGGCGCACAGATCGGGAGGTCAGATGCCGTCCTTAAGCGAGATCGAGCATATCGGCCTGACGGCGCTCGGCCGAGCCGGCGTGCCGGCGGATCATGCCGAGCAGCAGCTGAGCCTCCTCGTGGAGGCGGAACTGCGCGGCTATCCCTCGCACGGGCTGCTGCGGCTGTCGCGCATTCTCGAGCGCATCGCCAATGGCGTGGTCGATCCGCGCGCCAAGGGACAGGGCCGCTGGCGCGGCGCCGCGCTGCTGGAGGTGGACGGCATGCAGGGGCTCGGCCCGGTGGTCGCGCTCAACGGGCTCGATGCCATCTCGGCGCGGGCCAAGGAGACCGGCATCGCCATGGCGGCGATCCGCCGGTGCGACCATCTGGGCATGCTGGCCTGGTATGCCGAGAAGATCGCGCGCAAGGGTCAGGTGCTGCTGGCGCTGACGATCAGCGAGGCGCTGGTCCATCCCTGGGGCGGGCGCAAGGCCATGCTGGGCACCAATCCCATCGCCATCGGCGTTCCCGCCACGCCGCACCCGTTCGTGTTCGACATGGCGACCAGCATCGTCGCCATGGGCAAGATCCACGACCACGCGGCGCGCGGGGCGCCGATTCCCCTCGGCTGGGCGCTCGATGCGCAAGGCGATCCCACCACCGACGCCACCGCGGCGAAATCCGGCGCCATCGCCCCGTTCGGCGGCGCGAAGGGCTATGGGCTGGGCCTCGCCTTCGAGGTGCTCGTGGCGAGCCTCGCGGCCTGCGCGCTCGGGCCCGACGTGCGGGGGACGCTGGATTCGACGCACCCCTGCAACAAGGGCGACGTCTTCATCATCATGGAGCCGGCGGCGCACATGGCGGGGCTCGTCTCGCAGTTTCTCGACGATCTGCGCACCAGCGTGCCGGCGGACGCGGACCATCCGGTCCGCATCCCCGGCGACCGGGCGGGCGAGACGCGCAAGGCGCGCATGGGGCGGGATATTCCGGTCGCTCCGTCGGTGTGGGCCCACATGCGCGCTTTGGCCGGGGAAGGCCCCGATCCGGCGCCGCGGGCTGGCACGGCATAGGGCCGGTCCGTCCGGCCGGCTTGGTTCGGGCCATAAGATCATATATTTTATAGCATCACGCGTTCTGGGTTGATTCACAATGACCACCAACAATCAGGAATTGCCATCCTTCGCGCGCCTCGTGGCGCTGGAGGACGCACGCCCGGCGTATCCCCAGTCGCTGGTGGAACTCGCCTACGAGCAATTGCTGTCGATGCTGGTGACGATGAAGATCGCGCCCGGCGCGCACATCGGGATCGAGGCGCTCGCGCGGAAGTTGCAGATCTCGCAAACCCCGATCCGCGAGGCGCTGACGCTGCTGGAAGCGCAGAAGCTGGCGCACAAGATCCCCAATGTCGGCTTCCGGGCCGCGAGCCTGCTCACCCGCGAGGAAATCGCCGATCTCTTCGAGCTGCGGCTCCTGGTCGAGCCGCAGGCGGCCGCCTTTGCGGCCGAGCGGAGCGACGAGACCGCGCTGCGGGCGCTCGCCAAGCTCTCCGGCGAGATGTCTCTGGCGCAGACCGGGGATGATCTCGCCTATGCGCAATTCGCCGAGGGCGATGCGAAGCTTCACCATCTGGTGGCCACCGCGAGCGGCAACCGGTTCATCGCGGAGACCATCGAGGGGCTGCATGTGCACCTTCATATCTTCCGCTTCCTGTTCAAGACCAACGCGCCGTCCGAGGCGGTGAAGGAGCACGAAACCATCATCGATGCCCTGCTGGCGCGCGATCCGGTGGCGGCGGAAGCGGCGATGCGGGCGCATCTGCATGCCTCGCGGCAACGCATGGATCAGGCGTTCGCGGAGCAGGAACGCGTGGCCGCGGCCGGGGAAAAGCCGGGCGGGCCGGAAGCCCCGCCCCGCACGCCCCGTCCCCGCCGGGGGCGCCGCACCGTGTGAGTGCCTTCGCCCGGCCGTCCCGCCGGGTTTGACAGGAAAAATGCTGGCCGCTAAAATCCTATATGATATAGTAAAGTATAGTTTCGAGGCGACGACGGCGAAGGGGCGATCGCCACGGGCGATCCGCCCGTCGCCGCTCGGGTCGAAGCCTCGCCACCCCGCCATTCAGGCGATGGGGCATCAGCCCATCGCCGCGCAACGAAGAACAAAGACACGAACGGGAGGACTTAAGATGGCACTGCCTCTTGCAGGCATACGTGTGCTCGATATCACGCAGGTCATGGCCGGTCCCTTCTGCTGCATGCTGCTGGCGGACATGGGCGCGGACGTGATCAAGATCGAACCGCCGGGCACCGGCGATTCCACGCGCCATTCCATGGGCTTTCGCCTGAAGGGCACGGACAGCCCGGGCTTCCTCGCGCTCAACCGCAACAAGCGCAGCATCACGCTCGACCTGAAGTCGCCCGCCGACCGGGAAGTCCTCTACGCCTTGGTGAAGTCCGCCGACGTGCTGGTGGAGAACGGCCGCCCCGGCGTCGCGGCGCGCCTCGGCATGGATTACGACACGCTGCGGCCGCTCAATCCGCGGCTGGTCTATGCGAGCATCTCCGGCTTCGGGCAGACCGGCCCCTGGTCGCAGCGTCCGGGCTTCGACCTGATCGCCCAGGCGGTCACCGGGGTGCTGAGCTCGAACGGATTTCCCGGCATGGAGCCGGCGAAGAACTCCATCGCGGTGGCCGATCTCGGCGCCGGCCTGTTCTCGGCCTATGCCATTCTCAGCGCGGTGATCGGGCGGCAGACCTCGGGGGAGGGGCAATATATCGACGCCTCCCTGTTCGAGGCCGCCCTCGCGCTGTCGATCTGGGAAACCACCGAGCTTTGGGGCACCGGCAAGTCGCCCACCCCGATCGGCTCGGCGAACCGCATGTCGGCCCCCTACCAGGCGGTCCAGGCGTCCGACGGCTGGTTCGTCATCGGCGCCGCCAACCAGGGCCTTTGGCTCACCTTCCTGAAGGTGCTCGGCCGCGAGGAATTGCAGCAGGACGCGCGCTTCTCGACCAATGCGGCCCGGGTCACGAACCGCATCGCGCTGATCGAGGCGCTGGCGCCCACCTTCCTCACCCGCACCCGCGCGCAATGGATCGACGCCATGCTGGCCGCCGGCGTGCCCGCGGCGGACATTCTCGATTATGGCGAGGCGCTGGTCAGCGAGCAGGCGGTCGCCCGCGAGATGGTGCAGATGGTGCCGCACCCGGTGGAAGGCGAGTTTCGTGCGCTCGGCTTCCCGGTGAAGCTGAGCGCAACGCCCCAGGAAGTGCGCCTGCCTCCGCCGCTCCTCGGCGAGCACGGGGACGAAATCCGGCAGGAACTCATCAGCAAGGGGCTGCTGGCCCCGCAGGATGTCAGGAGTGAGCGCGATGAGTAGCCCGTGCATCAAGTTTGAAAAGACGGGCGACGTCGCCCGCATCGTGTTTCACAATCCCCAGGCGCATAACGCCCTGACCAGCCAGATGTGGCTGGATCTGCGCGATGCGGCGCGGGCGATCGCCGAAGATCCCGCGATCCGGGTCGCGGTGCTGCGCGGATCGGGGGGCAAGGCGTTCGTTTCGGGGACCGATATTTCCGGCTTCACGAAATTCACCAGCGGCGCCGACGGACAGGCCTACGAGCACACGATCGACGAATGCATGAGCGCCGTCGATGCCATCCCCGTCACCACCATCGCGGTGGTGGACGGCTGGGCGGTGGGCGGCGGGCTCAACATCGCATCCGCCTGCGACTTCCGCATCGCGACGCCGAGCGCCCGCTTCGGCTCGCCCATCGGCCGCACGCTGGGCAATTGCCTCTCCGCCCAGAGCGTCGCGCGCATCGGCGGCGCGATCGGCGTCGCCAAGGCCAAGCGCATGGTGCTGCTGGGCGAGATCATCTCCGCCCAGGAACTGGTCGAGAGCGGGTTCCTGCTGCGGCTGGTCGAGCCGGACGCCATGGAGGGGGAAATCGAGAGCCTCTGCCGCCGCGCCGCGGAGAACGCCCCGCTGACGACGCGCGCCACCAAGGCGACCCTGCGCAAGATGGCGTTCGGCAATCTGCCGAACATCGATGCCCTGATCGAAGAGGTCTATGGCAGCAACGACTTCCGCCTCGGCGTGCGCGACTTCCTCGCCCGCACCAAGGCGGTTCCCCACTGGACCGGCTCCTGAGGCGGGGCCGCCGAACGCATCGCGACCAGGAGAGGCCGCGCGTTTCCCCGTTTCCAGCACGCGGGGAGCGCGCGGTCCGCGCGGTCCTGCGATGCGTCGAGGACGATGCGGCCCCTCAGCGCACGCGCTGGCCCTGCGCGTCGATCAGCGGCGCGCCGTCCTCCTTGGCGAGCGGGCCCTTCTGCGGAAGCGGCAGAATGTCGAGGACGGTCTCGGACGGCCGCGACAGGCGCACGCCCCAGGGGGTGAAGACGAACGGGCGATTGATGAGGATCGGGTCCCGCAACATGGCATCGATCAGCTGATCGTCGCTGAGCGCGGGATCGTCGAGCCCGAGCGCGGCATAGGGCGTGCCCTTCTGCCGGATCGCCGCGCGCACGTCGAGGCCCGCCGCGGCAATGGCCGCGATCAGTTCCGCGCGCGTGGGCGGGGTCGTGAGATAGTCCACGATGGTCGGTTCGATCCCGGCATTGCGGATGATCGCCAAGGTGTTGCGCGAGGTCCCGCAGGCGGGATTGTGCCAAAGGGTCACTGGGATTTTTTCGCTCATGGCCATCCATCCGGCGGGTTGCTGCTGAAAACGCCTGTGCGGCGGGATCGCGGGCCGGGCGGGTGCCGGCGTGCGCGGGGGCTTTTCGATCGCGGGTGTCGGCCTATTCCGCGGGTTGGGCGACGGCCGCCGGCGCGGGCTCGGCCGCCGGAAACAGGAGGGCGGCGACCCCGGCGCCCACCGCCGCGCCGATCAGCTGGGCGATGACGAAGCCGGGAACATCGCCGATGGCGATGCCCGCGAACGTCGCCGTCAAGCCGCGCGCCAGGGTCACCGCCGGGTTCGCGAAGCTGGTGGAGGCGGTGAACCAATAGGCCGCCGTGATGACGAGGCCCACCAGCCACGGCACCGCCGCCCTCGCATGGCGCACGCCGCCGAGGATGGTGAGCACGAGGGTGAAGGTGGCGACCGCCTCCGCGAACCATTGGGACGGCCCGCTGCGGCCCTTGAGGCCGATCACCAGCGGCGTCAGCTCGAACATGAGATGGGCGATGGCGGTGCCGGCGATACCGCCGAGGCATTGGGCGATGACATAGGGCGCAACCTCGCCCCAGGGCATTTCCCGGCGGGCGGCGAACACCAGGCTGACCGCCGGGTTGAAATGCGCCCCCGAGATGGGACCGAGGATGGTGATGAGCACCACCAGGATGGCGCCGGTGGGAAGGGTGTTTCCCAGCAGGGCGAGGGCGAGGTTTCCGCCGGACAATCGGTCGGCCATGATGCCGGAGCCGACCACCGTGGCCACCAGAAGGGCGGTGCCCAGCGCTTCCGAGAACAGGCGCCGCGCGAGGGGATGGGGGGAAGCGGACATCAGGCCACCCACGCGGGCGCGCCCGCATTCCCCGATCTGCCGATGGCGTCGCGCCTGGTCGGGCTCGGCCGTGTCGCCGGGTCCGTGCACAGGAACAAGGCGGTGAAAATCGTTTCCGCGCTCATGGTGTCTCCTCAGGCGGCGGCCTGCCCGGTCAGGGTGAAGTCCGTGGCGCCTTCCATGGTGCCGATTTCGGCGAGCCGTTCCTTCAGCGTCGCAAGGTCCAGCCGCGCGATGGGAAGATTGACGAAGGCGGTGATGCGGGCGGCGAGCCGGCGATAGGTGTCGAGGAACGCGGCGCGCTGCTCGGCCTCGCTGCCGTGCACCAGGGTCGGGTCGGGAACACCCCAATGGGCCCGCAGGGGATGTCCCGGCCAGGCCGGGCATGTCTCGCCGGCGGCGGCGTCGCACACCGTGATGACGAAATCCATGGGCGGGGCGTCGGCCTGGGCGAACGCGTTCCAGCTCTTGGAATGCAGCGCGTCGATGTCGTAGCCGAGCGATTGCAGGAGGCCCACGGCGAGGGGGTGCGGCGTTCCCTTCGGCCGGCTGCCGGCGGAGAAGGCCTGGAACCGGCCGCGCCCCTCGCGCTTCAGGACCGCCTCGGCGATCACCGAGCGCGCCGCATTGCCGGAGCAGACGAGCAGCACGCTATACGGCCGCGCATCCCCCGGCGATGGCCGCACCTGCGGAAACGCGGGCGCCCGATCCGTCGTGGGCGCGCCGTTGCGCATCTCCTCGATGAGCCGCGAGAAGATGCGCGCGCTCTGGCGCGTGTCGGCGGCATAGATGATGGAGCGGCCCTCGCGGCGCGCGGTCACGAGATCCGCCCGTTCCAGTGTGGAGAGGTGCGACGACATGGTGTTGTGCGGCACCGCCAGCAGCCGCGCGATGTCGCCCGCCGGCAGGCCATAGGGCGCATAGCGCAACAGCAGGCGATAGGTCTCCAGGCGCGTCGATTGCGACAGCGCATCGAAGATGCGGATCGCGTCCTCCGCGTGCAATCGTGTCGCGTCCATCTCGTCTCGCCGGTCCTTGTCCCGCATCGCCGCTTTCCCCCGCCCGTGCGGCGCTTTCCCCCGTGTGGGCTCCCCCGTGCGGCGGTTGCGGGCGCGCCTTTCCGGGGCGGGAGCGGCGAAGCGCGCTCACATCGCGGCAATATGTCGAGAACTATGGAAATGTCGAGAGGTTTTCGCGCGGCAGCCGAAATTCACCCGGGGCGGCCGTGCTCGCCCGGTGCGAGGGCGGATGCCGCCTTGCTGCCGATAATTGTAAACAGTATACAGATTGAAGCCGTTCGGCTGCCTGGCCGGCCGCGCCGGGCGCGCGAACCGCCGGGGCGACAAGCGGACGCGCGCCGCCGCGCATCGCAGCGCCGGGGCGCGTCCCGCAGAGGATGTGCGCAAATCCAATCGGGGAATGACCATGGCCTACGCGACGACAGATGATGGAGTGCGCCTGCATTACGAGGAAACCGGCACCGGCCGGCTGGTGATCTTCGTCCATGAGTTTGCCGGCGATATCCGCAGCTGGGAACCGCAGATGCGCCATTTCGGCCAGCGCTATCGCTGCGTCGCCTTCGCCGCGCGCGGCTTTCTGCCCTCCGACGTGCCGGAAAACCCCAGCTCCTATTCCCAGGCCCGCGCCGCCGACGACATCGCCGCCGTGCTCGCGGCCACGGGGGAGAAGCAGGCCCATGTGGTCGGCCTCTCCATGGGCGGGTTCGCCACCCTGCATTTCGGCTTCCGCCATCCGCAGCTGGCGCTGTCGCTCTGCGTCGGCGGGTGCGGCTATGGGGCGGAGGTGGAGCAGCGCGCCCGCTTCCAGGCCGAGGCCGACACCATCGCCGCTTTCATCACCTCCGCCGGCATGCCCGCCTTCGCCGAGAAATATGCCTATGGCCCCACCCGCGTTCAGTTCGAGAACAAGGACCCGCGCGGCTTTGCCGAATTCAAGCAGATGCTGGCCGAGCATTCGGCCCTGGGCTCCGCCAACACCCAATTGGGCGTGCAGCGCGAGCGCCCCTCGCTCTATACCCTCGTGGAGGAGATGAAGCGGCTGACCGTGCCCACCCTGGTGATCACCGGCGACGAGGATTGGCCCTGCCTTGCCCCCGGCCTGCTGATGAAGCAGCACATTCCCTCGGCCGCCTTGGCGGTGATGCCCAATTGCGGGCACACCATCAATCTGGAGGATCCCGACGAATATAATCGCCTCGTCGGCGACTTCCTCACCAAGGTGGATTGCGGCCGTTGGCCGACCCGCGACCCGCGTGCCATGAGCGCCTCCATCACCGGCATGAAGGACTGAGCGCGCCCGGAGAGCCCGATTTCGGGCTCTCCTTCCCGACGGGCGCTCAGGCGCAGGCGGTTTCGGCGAGCCACCAGGCGAGCAGGCTGGCGGCGCGCATGAAATCCTCCATGTCCATGGCCTCGTGCGGATTGTGGCTGCCGTTCTGGTTGCGCACGAACATCATGGCGGTGGGAACGCCGGCGGCGGCGAACGCGGCGGAATCGTGCGAGGCGGGGCTGCCGAGGCTCATCGCCGGGATGCCCAGCGCCCGCGCGCCCTCGGTGAGCCGCGTGCGGATTGAGGCATCCATCTTGCCCACCACGGCGCTCGCCCGCGGCCCCATGTGGAAGGTCACGCCGCGCCGCCGCTCGATGTCGGCGATGATATCGCCCATGCCGCGCTCCAGCTCCGCGAGCTGCGCATCGTCATAGGCGCGCACGTCGAGGCTGAAATGAAAGGCGCCGGGCACCGTGGTCAGGCCGTGCTTCGCTGGGTCGGTGTGGAAGCGCCCGAGCGTCACGGCCATGGGCCGCCCCTCCGCCTCGTGCGCCGCCCAGAGCCGATCCATCCCCGTCGCGAATTCGCTGGCGGCCATGACGGCATCGCGGCGAAACCGGCGGGGCAGCCCCACATGGGCGTATTCGCCCGCGATCTGGGCATTGGGATAGCGGAAATTGCCCGGAATGGCGGTGCATATGGCGAGCGGAAGGCCGGCTTCCACGAGGCTCGGCGCCTGTTCGATATGCACTTCCAGAAAGGCGCGCACCGCGCGCGGGTCGAGATGCCGGTGTCCCGCGCGCAGCAGTTCCGGATCGCCGCCGCATGCTTCCAGATGGTCCGCCAGCGTGCGGCCGGTATCGATGCGCCGCGCGTCGAGCGCGCCCGGCGGCAGCGTGCCGAGCGCGGAGCGGCTGCCGAGATAGGAGACCTCGAACCACACGCTCTCTTCCGCCCGCACCCCCATCACGGTGATGTCGCAGGATGGCGTGAGCCCGAGCGTCCGCAGGGCCGCCACCGCCACCAGCCCGGCCACCACGCCGGCCGCGCCGTCGAAATTGCCGCCGTGCGGCACGCTGTCGAGATGCGAGCCGGTGAGGATGCGGGGCGCGGCGCGGTCGCGGCCCGGCAGGGTCATATAGGTGTTGGCGGCGGCGTCGGTCGCAATATCGAGGCCGAGGCGCAGGGCATGGTCGCGCACCAGGCCATGGGCGAAATTCTCGCCGGCGCCATAGGTGTCGCGGGTGATGCCCGGCGCGTCGATGCTGCCGTTTCGCAGGGCCTCGAACAGCCGCGTGGCGAGGTCCAGCTGGGCGTCGGTTGCCGCGATCAGGGCCTCGGCCGCGGGTCGCGATCCGGCCGGCGAGGTCCGGGCGGGCGATGTCTTGCGGCGCGCTGTCGTCTGCGGCGAGGTCTTAAGGTGCGAGGTCATGGGAGGCGGTCTCATTCCGCCAGCCGCGCCAGGGCGAGGGCCATGGCGGTGGCGGCGCGCGAGGGTTCGATGACGGGAAGGCCGAGCGCGTCTTCCAGCGCCGCGCGATGGCGCGCCATGCCGGCGCAGCCGAGGATGAGCACGTCCGCCTGCTGCGTATCGCGCAGGAAGGCACCGGCCGCGATCATGCGCTCGCGGGTGCGCCCGTGGTCGGCGAGTTCCGCGACGGAGAGGCCGATCGCCTTGCTGCCGGCATAGCGCTGCGACACGCCGAGCAGGCGCGCCTGCCGCTGCTGGCGCCGCACGGAGGCGTCCAATATGGCGATCACGCCGAACCGGTCGCCGCGCATCATGGCGGCGAAGGTTCCCGCTTCGCCGATACCGAGCACCGGGCGCGCGGTGAGTTCGCGCGCGGCGATGAGGCCCGGGTCGCTGTAGCAGGCGATCACATAGGCGCTCGCCGGTTCGCGGCCGATATGGTCGAGCACGAGGCCCGTCGCATGCTCCACGTCGCCTTGGGTCTCGACGCCGGGCGGCCCCTCGTGGAGCGTCACGCATTGGATCGCCGGCCCGCCGGGGAACGCAAGGTCGCCGACCGCCGCCGCGATCTCCGCCGTGACGGCGGCATTGCTGTTGGGATTGATCACCAGGATCCGGTTCGCGGCTGCATCCGCCATGGTCTCAGGCCCTCCCGGCCGGGGCGCGTGCGGCAAAGAGAGCGGCGCCGAAATTCGTCGCGGTGTCGGTCTCCGGCACCGGTGGCGGCGTGCCGGCGGCCCGGCCGGAGGCGGCGCGGGCAATGAAGCGGCCGGAGCCGGGCGCGGCGTTGAGCACGCCGTCGTCGACGATCACATCGCCGCGCCGCACGATTGTGGTCGGCCAGCCCGTCACCTCCCGGCCTTCGAACGGGGTGTAGCCCACGGTGTCGTGCAGGTCGGCGGCGCGCAGGGTGACGCGGCGGTCCGGGTCCCACAGCGCGAGATCCGCGTCGGAGCCGACCGCGATCGTGCCCTTGCGGGGGAACAGGCCGTAGAGTTTCGCCGCATTGGTGGCGCTGAGCGCGACGAAGCGGGGAAGGTCGATCCGCCCGCCGTTCACCCCTTCCGAGAACAGCAGGGGAAGGCGCACCTCGATGCCCGGAATGCCGTTGGCGATGTCCTTGAAGGTGGGGGTCGCGCTGCGGGCGAACTTGCCGGTCTCGTCCATGCGATAGGGGGCATGGTCGGAGGAATAGATTTGCAGCGTGCCGTCCGCGAGCCCCGCCCAAAGCGCCTCCTGCTCCACCGGGCCGCGCGGCGGCGGGCTGAAGCAGAATTTCGCCCCTTCATAGCCCGGCAGGTCGAGATCGGCCGCGCTCAGCAGCAGATATTGCGGGCAGGTTTCGCCGAAGATGGCCCGCCCCTCGGCCCGCGCGGCGCGGATGGCGGCGAGCGCTTCCACCGTGGAGACATGGACGATGAGCAGCGGCGCGTCCGCCAGGGTCGCCAGCGCGATGCAGCGCCGCACCGCCTCGACCTCGGCCAAGCGGGGATGGCTCATGGCGTGGTATTTGGGCGCGGTGAAGCCGCCGGCGATCAGCTTCTTCGCCATCCATTTGATCATGCCGTTGTTCTCGGCATGCACCATGGCCATGGCGCCATGCTCCCGGCACACGCTGAGCAGGTCCAGGATCTGTTCGTCGCTCACCGCGATGAGATCATAGGCCGTGAACAATTTGATGGAGGTGATGCCCTCGGCGATCAGGCGCGGCAGGTGATCGTTCAGCAAGTCCTCGGTGGGATCGCTGATGAGGGCGTGGAAGGAATAATCGAGGATCGATTTTTCCCGCGCGCGGCGGTGATAATCGGCGAACACGTCGGGCAGGCGCTGGCCGCGATGCTGGGCCGCGAACGGCACGATGGTGGTGGTGCCGCCGAACGCCGCGGCGCGGGAGGCCGCGAAGAAATCGTCCGCCCCCATGAGGCCGTAGGAGGAGACCTGCTCGATGTGGCAATGGGCATCGATGCCGCCGGGCAGGACCAGACGCGCCGTCGCATCCAGCTCGCGCGCGCCGGGCCCCAGTTCCAGCCCCAGCGCCGTGATGATGCCGTTCGCGATGCCGACATCGCAGCGGGAGAGGCCCGCTTCGGTCACCACCGTGCCGTTGCGGACCACGAGATCGAATGCGGCGGCCATGGGATCGTGTCCTGAGGGGGCGGGTCGGGTGCGGGCTCTGGAGGACTTCGCCGGATGACATCGCTGCGCGGCGGCGGACGCCGCGCGCCCGGCCGAGGCGAAAGCCATGGTCCGATCATATTGCCTACTGTTGACACTTGTCCATACTATGGACGAAACCCACCCGCCGGCGCACGCATGCGGCGGGGGAGGATGAGGGCGAGGACGAGGCATGGCGAAGATCGCGGTCCGCAACGCGGGCGCTTCCCCCGGTGGCTATGATCCCGATCGCCGGCTTCCCACATTCCTCGCGGCGCGGGCCGAATTCCTCGCCGGGCGCTCCACCCCGCGCCACCTTCTTGAGGAGAGCCTGGAGCGCATCGAGCGGCTCGATCCCGTCATCCAGGCCTTCTGCTTTCTCGACCTGCCCGGCGCCCGCGCGGCGGCGGATGCGGCCACGCAGCGCTATGCGCAGAACCGGCCGCTTTCGCCCCTCGATGGCTGTCCCATGGGCATCAAGGACACCATCCATGTGCGCGGCATGCCCTCGAAGATGAACAGCGCGGTGTATGACGACACGCCGATGCGGTTCGACGCGGCGAGCAGCTACGCGCTGCGGCAGGCGGGCGCGGTGCTTCTCGGCAAGACCCATGTGCCGGAATTCGCCATGGGCAAATCCCCGCCCACGCGCAATCCGTTCGACGTGCGGCGCACCGCCGGCGGCTCTTCCAGCGGGTGCGGGGCGGCCGTGGGGGCGGCGATGGTGCCGGTCGCGCTCGGCAACCAGACCGGCGGCTCGCTGATCCGCCCGTCCTCGTTCAATGCCAATTACGGCTTCAAGCCCACCCATGGGGCGCTGAACGTGGGCGGCATGCATCCCATCGCCCCGAGCCAGGACCATATCGGCCCCATGGCCGCGAGCCTCGCCGACGCCTGGTGCACCGCCTGGGAAATCTCCGCGCGCATCGGCGGCCATAACGGCCATCCCGGCCTCTCCGGCGCGCCGGGGGTGCCGCGCGCCCTGAAGCCGCTGCGCCTCGCGCGCCTGGACACCCTCGGCATGGCGCAGCTGGACGAGGCGACGCGGGAGGCCATGGCGCAGATGTGCCATCGCATCGAGGCCCTCGGCGTCGGCCTGCTGGACCGCGATTGCGACGATGGGATCGCCGCGCTGGAAGACCTGCTGCTGGAAGCGGACGAGGTCTCCGACCGGATCTTCGTCTACGAGTTGCGCTGGCCCCTGGTGGCCTATCTCGACGCGAACGGCCCCGACGCCATCAGCGCCACCGCCAAGGCCCGGCTGGATCGCGGCCTCGCCATGACCCCCGGCGATTATCGCCAGGCGCTCGCCAAGCGCGACCGCATCCGCGCCCAGGTGGCGCGGGTGGGGCAGCAGGTGGATGGGTTCATCACCCTGGCCTCTTCCGGCCCCGCGCCGTTCGATGGCGTGGACCAAAGCGGCACCGTGGACCGGCCGAACGCGCATCTCTCCACCGGCAGCCGCAGCTTCCTCAGCCCCTGGTCCATGGTGGGCGGCCCGGCCTTCTCCCTGCCGCTCATGGCGGTGGACGGCATGCCGGTCGGCCTCCAGGTGATGGGCACGGCGGACACCGACTACCGCCTCACGGCGGTGGCGCGCTGGCTCGACGAGACCTGCGGGTGAGCGCGGGCAAAATCGGGCTATCCTGACGTTCATCGTCGCGCATCTGGCTGAAATTCGCGGAAATTGCGGTTTCGTCGCGCGGAGGAGCTTTCAAACCTCATATTCCTCCGTAGGCGCCAAGTGTTTCACGTGAAACATTTCCCGACGGCCCCTTGTTTTACATGGGTTTGAGGCGAGCCGGTCGAAGAAAGCACCCCCGGTCCCGCCGCGCCGGAGCTTTCGCAAGAAAATTTCCGAATTTCGGATTCAGGATATTTCCCCGGCGGCCTGCACATCCGCGCAGATCGCCTCCAGCAGCCGCCCCGGCCAGCGCGGGGGAAGAGACGCGCCGATGAGCATCATGCGCGTGTGCCGCTCTCCGTCCGGCCATCGATCGAGCCATTCCGGCGGCGCGAACACATGCTGCACGCCATGGATCAGCGCCGGCCGCCCCGGCATTTCGGCGATGAGAGCCAAGCCCTTGAGCCGCAGCAGCCGGCTGCCCGCGTGATCCGCCAGGGCCTGGAGAAACAGCGTCAGGGCGACGGCGGGGATGGGCGCCGCGCGGGTCACGGCGATGCCGTCATATCCGCCGGAATGGCGCGCGCCCCGATCGGCCAGTCCCTTGTCCGGCCGGCGGACGCGGGCGGCGCCGAGGCCGCACAGCAGCCCTTCTGCCGCCTCTTGCGGGTGCGAAACCCTGTCGGCGGAAGGGTTGAGGGCGTTCAGATCATCCAGCAGGCCGGCGGGGGCGGGCGCGAGATCGGTCTTCGTGACGAGGAGGCGGTCCGCCACCGCCACCTGGCGGCGCGCTTCCACATGGTCGGCCAAGGTGGAGCGGCCGTGAACCGCGTCCACCAGGGTCAGCACCCCTTCGAGGCTGAAGCGCGCGGCCACCGCCGGGTCGCTCATAAGCGCCTGGAGGATCGGCACCGGGTCCGCCAGGCCCGAGGTCTCGATGAGGATGCGGTCGAACTCAATCTCCCCGTGGGCGCGGCGGGCGTCGAGGTCCAGCAGGGTCGCGATCAAATCGCTGCGCACGGCGCAGCACAGGCAGCCGGTGGAGAGGCGGATCAGGGCATCGCTGCTGCTCGCCAAAATGTCGTGGTCGAGCCCGATTTCCCCGAACTCGTTCACGATCACCGCCGCGCGGGCGAAGCGGGGGTCGCTCAACACCTTGCGGATGAAGGTGGTTTTTCCGCTGCCCAGAAATCCGGTCACCACCAGCACCGGCGTTAAGCCCGGCGGCGGGGCGGAAGGGCGGCGTGCGCCCGCGTCGTCGGCGGCGGGGAGCGCGGCCGGCTCGCCCACGGGCTCCGGCCGGCCGACCCGCAGCGCCGGCCCGGCATTTCCTGCGCCCAGCGCCTTGCGCAAGGCTCCGAGGAGGCCCGCCACCGAGGCCGCCGGGCGGGGCGGGCGCGCGGCGCCGGGGCCTTCCAGACTCTCCAGCATCCAGCGCGCCGGCCGTTCGGCGGCAAGGGCTTGCCGGACGCGAACCCGAACGCCCGACACGGTGCGGACCTCCAGCCCGCCCCCCGTCGCGGCGCACCGCCCCCAGATCCCCCAGAGCATCAGGCACTCGGCGATCAGGCCGCGCATGTCCTCCGCCGTGGCACCGCCGGACGGCGTCACAAGGCCGGCCCCGCGAGGATGTCGTCCGCGATCCGCCGGTGCAGCCATTGCCCGTCGGTGGGCGCGCCATAAAAGCGGCCGTCCTCCACCATCACCTTCCCCCGCAGGAGGGTGAGGCTCGGCCACGCATCCACGGCGTGCCCTTCCCAGGGCGAGTAATCGGTCTCGTGAAGATCCTCGTTGCGGATCACCCGCCGCAGCGCCGGATCCAGCACCACGATGTCGGCATCCGACCCGACGGCAATGGCGCCCTTGCGCGGGTAGAGCCCCATGATCTTCGCGGCATTGGTGGAGACGAGATCGGCGAACCGGGTCAGGGCATAGCCCCGCCGCCCCACCATTTCCGTATACATCAGCGCCACCCGCGGCTCGCACGCGGCATTCCCGCCGGTGGTGTCGTCGATGCGGCTGCCCTGGACCTTGGTCGCGAGGCTGCAGCACAATTCGTCCGTCGCCACCGCATGGATCGTGCCGTCGCGCGTTCCGGCCCACAGCGCGGCCTGATCCTCCGGCGATTTGAGCGAGGGGTAGGTGTGGTAGATCTGCCCGTTGGGGCGGCGATAATCGGCGCTGTTGTAGAGCATGTATTGGTGCAGCGTCTCGCCATAGATGGGCAGGCCCCTGGCCCGCGCCTCGCGTACCGCCGCGACCCCGGTGGCGGCGCTGACATGCATCATGTAGAGCGCGGTGCCGGGCACGCTTTCCGCGAGGCGGATGATGCGGCGGAACGAGAGATCCTCGGAGAGCGTGTTGTGCACCTCCGCCAAATTCTCGAACCCCGTGCGCCCCTCGCGGATCAGCTTGCCATACATGTGCATGACGATGTCATTGTCCTCGGCATGGATGACGCCGAGGCCGCGATTGGCCGCAAGCACCTGGAAGACTTCCCAGATGTCGCCGAAATCCACCATCCGCCCGCGCCGGCTGGGGGTGATGTCCGTGGTGAAGAGCTTGATCGTCGGATAGCCGGCCTGGATGGTCTCCGCGAGCTGGCCGGGGATGTCGGGCGGCAGGTCGCCTTCCACCATGACGTGATAGGCGTAGTCGCAATGGCAGGCGCCGCGCCAGTCCTGGTCGCGCCGCTCGATGGTGCCCTGGATGGTTGTGCCATGGGTCCAGCGCGCGAAATCGATGAGCGTGGTGGTGCCGCCGAACAGGGCCGCGCGGCTGACCACCGACGGCGGCTCCGTGAAGCTGGGCGGCCCGTCCGGCAACGGCATGGGCCAGGCGCAATGCACGTGGGGATCGATGCCGCCGGGCATCACGATCTTGCCCCGCGCATCGATCACCCGTGCCCCCTCGGGCGCTGGCAGGGGGCCGGGCGCGTGGAGCGCAACGATGATGCCGTCGGCGACGGCGATGTCATAGGCGCCGACGCCGTGCGGCGTGATCACCGTATCGGCGCGGATCACGAGATCGATCATCTGTTTTCCCATGGAGCAGCGGGGCGGTGTCAGCAGCGGGCGAAGATGGCGGCGATCTCCGCGCGGTCATCGGTCCGCGCCAACGCCAGGGACAGCAGGATGCGGGCCTTCTGCGGGCTGAAATCCTCACCCGCGATGATCCCCGCCTCCTGGAGATAGCGCCGCCGCCCCACCCGTCCGCTCGCGGCGCGGGTGCATTGGACGACCACGATGCCGGACGCGACCGCCCGTTCGTAGGCGACGCGTTCCGCCGGCGTGACGAGGCCCGGCGCGAGGCCGGCGGACACGAGCCCGCGCGCCCCCGCGGCGATCGCAGCGTCGATGAAAGTTGCGTCCGCCCCGGCATAGGACATCAGGATATCGACGCGCGGCAGGACGATGGTCGCGAGCGTCGAGAACTCGCCGTCGGGCGCATGGGCGGGCGTGGGCGCGCGATAGATGTGGATGCCGTCCCCATCGACATGGCCGAGCGCGCCGAAATCCAGCGAGCGGAAGGTGTGCTGGCGATAGGTGGAGGTCTTCACCACGTCGCGCGCCGCGTGGATCTCGTCGTTCAGCACCACCAGCACGCCGAGCCCACGGGCCAAGGGCGAGCCCGCCACGCGCAAGGCATTGACGAGATTGATGCCGGCATCGCTGCCGAGCGCGCTCGCCGGCCGCTGCGCGCCGACCAGCACGACGGTCTGGGGAATGGCGAGGGTGAGGTTCAGGAAGAAGGCGGTCTCCTCCAGCGTCGCGGTTCCGTGCAGGATGACGAAGCCGGCGAGATCCGGCTCGCTCGCGGCGGTCGCATGCACCCGTTCGCGAAGCGCCACCCAGTCCGCCGGGCCGATGGCCGTGCTGCCCACCGAGCGGAAGGGGACGGGCAGGGGATCGGCCACCAGCCGCGCTTCCTTCACCTGCTCCAGGATCTCGCCGACGGGCCGTTTCTCGCCGAATTCCGGGTAGTCCATGGTGTCCAGGGTGGACTGGGCCCACGAGGAAATCGTGCCGCCGGTCCCGATCACGGCGACCCGGGGAAGAGAAGACGTCATATTTCCGCTTCCGTCCTTGATGGGGTGATGGCCCGCCCGCCTGCCGAGCGAGACCGGGCGGGGGCGAGGCGTCGTCCTGACTGTTCGGCTCCGCGGCCCGCAAGGCCGCCGTCTGCAAGGCGGATCTCCCTCGCGCCAGGAGCGCGCAAAAACGTTAGGACGACTGTTGACAATTTACAATGGCGGATTTCCGCCGCGGTCCGGCACGACGACGCAGCTGGCCGGAGGCCTCCGCCACCGCGCGGCTGGGCTCCGTTGCGGGCCGCGTTTACATGGCTGATCTGTCTTCGATGCGGTCGAATGCGCCGGCTTGCGGGCAGAGGTAAGCATCCGGAATATAAAGACGCTTGAATGTCTTGGCCGTGCGTGTTCGCCCGGGCAATCGGTCTGCCCCCGAAAAAACGCAGGCCGTGCGTCGCTCTCGCTGCATGGATATCAGCCCGGCTGCACAAAAATTCATTGTAAACTGTCTACAATTTGTGCTGCGATTTTACCTCGCCCTGTGCAAAATAAGATCAGCCGAGCGAGTGGGGCAGGGATCGCCGAGATGCGGCCCTGTATTCGCGCTCCGGAGGTCGCCAAACCGCAAGCAGCGGAAGGTTTAGAGAATCCCCATGACCAACGATCAGACTGCGTTCCGCATCAGCCGGCGAGGCTTCGGCCGCCTCGCCGCCGGCACCGTCCTCGGGTTGGCCATGCCCCCGACCATCGGGCGGGCCCAGCCCGCGATCCTGCGGGTGAGCAGCATTCAGGCGATCACCGGGCCGTCCTCGCCCTATGGCTGGCGCGCGCGGGATGGGGCGCAGCTCGTCGCCGATGACATCAACGCCGCCGGCCTCACCCTCGGCGGCACGACCTACCGCATCGAAATCGCCACCGAGGACATGGCCAACGATCCGCAGCAGGCGATCACGCTGCTGCGCCAGGCGGCGTCCAATGCGGACGTGCTCGCAGTGATCGGCCCGTCCAACTCGGTCGGCTATGTGCCCTCGGTCCCGGCCGCCGGACAGCTGCAGATTCCGCTCGTGGGCGCGGGCTCGGGCGCGCCGGTCAAGCAATGGAACATCTGGTCCTACCGGGTGAATCCGGTCTCCGAGACGGCGATCCCGGTGCTGCTGCGCAAGGTGCATGGGAAGGTGCCGTTCAAGCGCCTGGGGGTGATCTACGACCAGACGCAGGACGGACAGGCGGGCGACGCGCAGACCTGCAAGGCGCTGGCGCAGGAGTTGGGCTACGAAGTCGTGGCATTCGAAGCGTTCCGCGCCGGCGACCAGGATTTCTCGGCCCAGCTCGCGACCATCCGCAGCAAAAAGCCTGACGCCATCTTCGTCGCCGCCGCCACCGGCGACGGGGTGAAGGTCACGTCCCAGATCCGGGAGGCGGGCTTCACCGTGCCCCTGATGACCGGCTTCGGCTCGTTTCAGGATCCGGTCTATTGGGACGGCACCCACGGCGAGATCAAGGGCTGCTACACGTGGCTCGCGCAGGACCTCGCCTCGCCCACGCCCTCGGTGAAGACCTTCATCGATCGGTACAAGGCGAAGTTCTCCCAGGAAGCAACCTCCTTCTCCACCTATGGCGCGGATGCGCTTTCCACCATCGCGGAAGCGCTGAAGAAGGCCGGCGCCCCCTCGCGGGCGAAGCTACAGGAAGCGCTGGCGGAGCTGGATTTCGTATCCCCGCTCGGCACCCACATGACGTTCCACAATCCGCCGAGCGGCAACAACAATACGCCAAACGTGGTCGCGATCGAGATCACCGGCCGCGGCACCTATACCGCGATCTGAGCCGTGCTTGAGATCAGCCAGCTTACGCGGCGCTTCGGCGGCCTGGTCGCCGTCAATGACGTGACGTTCTCGGTGGGGGCCGGCGAGGTGGTCTCCGTGGTCGGCCCCAACGGCGCCGGAAAGACCACCTTGTTCAACCTGATTACCGGCGTGCTCAAGCCGGATTTCGGCACGGTGGTGCTCGATGGCAAGGACATCACGGGCGCCGCGCCGCATCGCCTGGCGGCCATGGGCATCGCCCGCACGTTCCAGAACATCCGCCTGTTCGGGCATCTCAATGCGCTGGAAAACGTGATGATCGGCCAGGTGGCCGGCACACGCTCCGGCGTGTTCGACGCGCTCGCCTACACGTCGCGGGACCGCACGGACCGCCGGGTGATGGTCGAGCGCGCGGAGGCGCTGCTGGACTGGGTCGGGGTCGGCGCGAACCGGTTCCGCATGCCGGGGGAATTGCCCTATGGCGATCAGCGGCGGGTGGAGATCGCGCGCGCGCTCGGGCTCCAGCCGCGGCTGCTGATCCTCGACGAACCGACCGCCGGCATGGTGGCGCGGGAGGCGCACGCAGTGATCGAGATGATCGATCGCTTGCGCGAACGCGGCATCGCGCTGCTGCTGATCGAGCACAACATGAACGTCGTCATGTCCGCCTCCGACCGCATCGTGGTGATCAGCTTCGGCCAGAAGATCGCCGAGGGCCTGCCCGCCGAGATCCGCGCCGATCCCAAGGTGATCGAAGCCTATCTGGGGGTGGACGATTGAGCGCGCTTCTGAAAATCGAAGGGCTCGCCGTCTCCTACGGCTCCGTCCCGGCGGTCGACGGCGTATCGCTGGAGATCGAGCCGGGCGAACTGCGGGTCATCCTGGGCGCCAACGGCGCCGGCAAGACCACCATCATCAAGACGATCATGGGGCTGCTGAAGCCGCGCGGCGGCAGCATCCGCTTCGACGGCCACCGCGATCTGCTGCGCCTGCGGCCGCACCAGATTCACCAGCTCGGCATCGCCTGGGTGCCGGAAGCGCGGCAATTGTGGAACACCATGACGGTGCTCGACAATCTCCGCATGGGGGCGTTCGAGGTTCGCGACCAGGCCATGGTCGAGCGCCGCATCGGCGAGATGTTCGAGCGGTTTCCCCGGCTCGCCGAGCGGCGCCACCAGCTGGCGGGTTCCCTCAGCGGCGGCGAGCAGCAGATGGTGGCCATCGCCCGCGCGCTGGTGTCGAGCCCGCGCCTGCTGCTGATGGACGAGCCCTCGCTCGGCCTCGCGCCCATCGTGGTGCGCGACGTGTTTGCCCTGGCCCGAGAGATCAACACGATGGGCATCGCGGTGCTGATGGTGGAGCAGAACGCGCGCCAGTCGCTGAAGGTCGCCCACTTCGCCTATCTGCTGGAGCTCGGGCGCGTGGTCGAAGCCGGCCCGGCGGCGGAGATCGCCGGCAAGGAAAGCGTGCAGGACGTGTTCCTGGGCGGCAGCGCATAGGACGGCGTCGAGATGGATCTTTTCCTGCAACAACTCAGCAACGGCCTGGTGATCGGCAGTACTTATGCCGTCGTCGCGGTGGGTTTCGCATTGGCCTTCACGGTGCTGCGCGTGATCCAGTTCGCCCATCCCGACGTGTTCATGATCGGCATGTTCACCGGCATGGTGGCGGCGGGGTTCGTGCCCGGCGGCGGGCTGGCGGTGGCCCTGCTCGGCGGGGCGGTGGGCTCCACCGCCATCGGCGCGATCATCGAGCGCACGGTGGTGGCCCCCTTGCGCGGGCGGGACGTGCTGACGACCCTGATCGCGACGCTCGGCGTTTCGGTCATCCTCCAGAACGGCATGGCGGTGATCGTCGGTCCCGATCCGATCCCCTATCCGCGCCTGCTGCCGGCGCGGTTCTACGAAATCGGCCCGGTGCTGCTCACCTTGCGCCAGATGTTCTGCCTCGGCCTGTGCGCGGTGCTGCTGGCGCTGGCGAGCCTGTATGTGCGGCGCACGCACATCGGCCGGGCGACGCGGGCGATCGCCGAGCGCCCGGATGTCGCCGCTGCGTTTGGTGTGGACGTGCGGCGCGTGTGCCAGATCACCTTCTGGTTCGCCTCGACCATGGCGGGGCTCGCCGCCGTGGCGGTGGGATCGCTGTACGGCTCCGCCTCCGCCTTCGTCGGGCTTCTGTACGGGTTGAAGGCGTTCATCTGCATGCTCGTGGCGGGCAACCGCTATTTCGAGGCGGTGATCGCGGTCGGCCTCGCGCTCGGCGTGCTCGAGGCGCTGGTGACCGGCTATGTCTCCTCATCGCTGCGCGATGCGGTGGCCTTCTTCGTGCTGATCGGCGTGCTCTACCTGCGGCCGAACGGCTTGTTCGGTTCCTACGCCACTTGAGCTGGAGGCATCATGCCCAATCTTGCCTTCTTCGAGCCGATCCTGATCTTCACCTTGCTGAACGTCGCCATGACGATCGGGCTTTATGTCACCGCCCTGTCGGGGCAGCTGTCCATGGCCACGGCGGCCATCGCGGGGGTCGGCGGCTATGCCTCGGGAATCCTGACGGTGAAGTTCGGCGTCCCGTTCGTGCCGGCCGTCGCGGCGGGGGCGTTCATGGGCGGCGCGCTCGGCTGCGTCCTGGCGCTGCTGACCTTGAAGATGCGGGATTTCATCCTGAAGCTGACCACGCTCGCGGCGGGCGAGGCGCTCTCGGTGCTGGCGTTCAACTGGGATTATATCGGCGGCGCCAACAGCTTCACCGGGCTGGAGCCGCACACCGGGCTGTTCACCTGCGTCGTGGTCGCGGCCATCGCCTTCTATGTGGCCTGGCGGTTTGACGGCTCGCGCCTCGGCTATGCGGCGCGGGCGGTGCGCGACGACCCGTTGGCGGCCGCCTCCATGGGCGTCTCCGTGGCTCAGGTGCGCATCATCACCTTCGCGCTCGGCAGCGCGCTGATCGGCATGGCCGGCGCCGTGCAGGCCCATTATCTGCTGGTGATCACGCCGTCCCAGCTCGGCTTCTTCGTTTCGCTCAATTACGTGATCTTCCTGCTGTTCGGCGGGGTGCAGACCCTGGCCGGCCCGATCCTCGGCGCGGTCGTCCTGACCGCCCTGCCGGAGGCGCTGCGCTTCGCGAACGAATATCGGCTGATCGTCTACGGGCTGATCATCGTCGGCGTCATGCTGTGGCGCCCGGATGGGCTGCTGACGCGGACCCCGCTCGGGGTCGCCCGCCGCATTCTCGGCATCACGCTGCGCCCCGCGCGCCTGCCGAAGGGCGCCCTGCGGGCGGAGGATGTGCTTTCACCCATCCTGCCCGCGGATGCCGTTGCCGTGACAAAGCGAAATTGAGGAGACGCATGTGGAACTCATCGATCTGAGCCGCGAGATTTTCCATCGCACCCAGGTGCATCCCTCGCATCCGCCGGTGGTCATTTCGGTATGGTATGATCATTCCGAGAAGAAGCGGGCGGGGACTACGGATTTCACGTCCAAGGCTTTGTCCATCGCCTTCTGCGATCATGCGGGCACCCATGTGGATGCCCCCGTTCATTTCGATTCCCGCCCCGAGGCGCAGTCTATCGACCAGATGCCGCTGGAGAAATTCTACACCTCCGCCATCTGCCTCGACCTCTCCCACGTTCCCCTGCGCCATGCGGTGACGGTCGCCGAGATGGAGGCGGCGCTGGCGGCCTCCGGAGAGGAAATCCGCCCCGGCGATACGGTCCTGCTCTATATGGCCACCAACGACCGCCTGCTCGGCAAGCCCGGCTATCCCCACGAGTTTCCGGGCCTTGCCTTGGAAAGCGTGCATTGGCTTGCGGACAAGGGCATCGGCATGTTCGGCGTGGAGGCCGTGAGCCCGGCGCCGGAGGGCGAGTTGAATTTCCAGGCCCATCTGGCGTGCGCCGAACGCGGCATCACCCATATGGAATGCCTCGCCAATCTGGACAAGCTGGTGGGGCGCGGGCGTTTCCGCTTCGTCGGCTTCCCGCTCAAGATCCGCGGGGGCACGGCAAGTCCCATCCGGGCGGTCGCGATCTTCGAGTGATACCCCGGACCCACAGGAAGCGCGCCCCGCGCGCCCTGCCGGCGCATAAAGGCAACCCCTCATGAAGCTTCCCCAGCACGGCCGATACGCCCATAGCGCCCTGCCGCAGCGCCCTGCCTATGCCTGGCCCAATGGCGCCGGCCTCGCGCTCGTGGTGTGCAACAATATCGAGCATTTCGCCTTCCGTGCCGGGCTCGGCAGCGACAGCGCGCAGGTGGGGGCGCCGCAGAACCAACGGAACTATGCTTGGCGCGACTACGGGAACCGCGTCGGCCTCTGGTATCTGCTCGATCTGCTGGACGAATTCGACCTGCCCTGCGCGCACAATGTGAACGCCGCGGCGCTCGATGCCTGCCCGGAAATCGCCCCGGCCCTGCTGGCGCGCGGCGACGAATTCGTCGGCCACGGCCGCACCAATTCCGAACGCCAGGACGGGTGGTGGGAAGACGACGAGCGCCGCCTCATCGCCGAGAGCCGCGACGCCATTCTGCGCCATGCCGGCACGGCGCCTCAGGGCTGGCTCGGCCCCTATATCGCGGAAAGCGCCTGCACCCTCGACCTGCTGAAGGAGGAGGGTTTCAGCTATGTGATGGATTGGGCGGCGGACGACCAGCCGTTCTGGATGCGCACGCGCTCCGGGCCGCTGCTGTCGATCCCCTATTCGATCGAGCTCAACGACAGTCCCGCCATGGTGTTTCGCCAGCATACCGGCCGCCACTTCGCGCAGATGATCATCGACCAGTTCGACGAGATGCTGCACCAGTCGCGCAAATATCCCCTGGTTTGCAGCGTGGTGCTGCACCCGTTCATCGTGGGCCAGCCGTTCCGGCTGCGAGCCCTGCGCGAGGCCTTCGCGCACATGCTGGGGCAGCGCGACCAATTGTGGATCACGCGGCCCGGCGAACTCGCCCGCTATGTGGCGGATCTGCCTAAGGGCATCATCCCCGGCAGCGAAGAGTTCGAATAAACGGCAGGCTTTTGGAAAGAGGTCAGGGTATGGAGATCAATCTCCCCGAGGTATTGGTCGAGGTCGAGGCGGCTTTTGCGCGTTATGAAGCCGCTGTGCTTTCCAACGATGTGGCGGGGTTTGATGCCCTGTTCCGGGACGATCCGCGCACGATCCGCTACGGGATGGGCGAAAACCTCTACGGCTATGCCGAGATCAGCGCGTTCCGGACCGCCAATTCCGGCGCGAACCTGATGCGCACGCTTTCGCGCACGGTGATCACCACATACGGGCGCGATGCCGCCACCGCCTCGACCCTGTTTCGGCGCGCCAGCCTGCCCGGCAAGGTGGGGCGGCAGATGCAGACCTGGATCCGGTTTCCCGAGGGCTGGCAGATCGTCGCCGCCCATGTGAGCCTGCTCGACGAGCCCGGGTAAGTAAGCCTGCTCAGCCGCTGGAACTGCCGCGCACCTGGAGCGCGGCGAAGCGGGCGAGCCGATAGGCGGGCGCGCTCAGCAGGATGATGCAGAGAATCCGCACGAGGTGGAACGCCGTCACTTCCGCCACGCCGAGATGCAGGGTCTTGGCGGTGATGCTGGTCTCCGCCACCCCTCCGGGCGCGTTGGCGAGCACCATGGTGGCGAGGTCGAGGCCCGCATGCCACCCGATCACGGCAGCCATGGCGACATTGAACGCGATCAGCAGCAAGGTGTTGGTGACCGCGGCGGGCACGAAATTGCGCAACCGCTGGACCATGTGGCGCCGGAAGCGGGCGCCCAGCGCGGCGCCGATCAGCACCTGGCTGACATCCACCACCGGCGTCGGTATGCCCGACAGCGGGAGTTGCAGGAGCGCGACTGCTGCGCCCACCACGAGCCCGCCCAGCAGCCAGTTGTTCACCATGTGGATCCGGCCGAGCAGATAGGCACAGGCGAGGCCCATCAGCAGCATGCCGACCATTTCCAGCGGCTTCACCGGAAGCGCGGGCGGCAGATAGCTTTCCGCGCCCTGGACGCCGAAAAACGCAATGGAGACGGGGATCGTCAGCACCACCACCACGATGCGCAGCGACTGGGACAGCGCCACCAGCGCGGTGTCGCCCCCGAAGCGCTCCGCCAGGACCGACATCTCGGCGACGCCCCCGGGCAGGCTGGCGAAATAGGCTGTGGTGTTGTCCACCTTGGCCGACCGCGCCAGCAGCAGGGAGAGCATGCCGCCCGCGATGATCGAGACCCCGGCGGCGATCAGCATGTAGCCGATATTGGAGAGCAGGTGGTCCATCAAGGTCGGCGTGAAATAGAGGCCGATCGCGACCCCCGCGATCACCTGGCCGCCTTGCCGGGACCAGACGGGAACCTCGATGGGGGCGCCGAGAAGGCCGAGCACGGCAATCGCCAGCAAGGCCCCGAGCAGCCAGGCGAGGGGGGCACCCAGCGCCGCCATGCCCGCGCCGCCGAGCGCGGCTGCGGCGAATGTGGCCGCCACCTTCAACCCGCGTCTGCGCCTGTCCATACGTGTCACCTCGACCCTCTTTCCAGGCGGCGCCTTCCCCGTCTCGATACGACGCCGGATCGAAAACTGTCAACAGTATACAATGCGGGGCATGGACAGCGTTTCGTGAAGGGCCAAGGTGGAAAGCGGGGGGAAGAGGGAGATCAGGCGCCGGCCGCGAACGAGCGGCGCTTGCCGCCCTGGGCATGGGCCTCGCCCAGCTGGCGCGCGCGCGCCACGTCTCCGGCCGACATGGCCGCGAGCAGGGCGGCATGTTCGGCATTGGATTCGCGCATGCTCGCCGCCGACATCAGGGATCTCTGGCGCACGAGATGCATTTCCTTCAGCAGGGATTCGTAGGTTTCCTTCAGCCGCCGGTGGCCGCAGAAATTCATCACCTGTTCGTGGAAGCGCAGGTTGAGCTGATAGTACAAAGTGGCCTTGCTCTTCTTGACCGCAAGATCCATCTGCGCGAGCAAGTCTTCCAGCACCGCCTCCTGCTCCGGCGTCATGTGAGCCGCGAGGCGGCTGCACGCGAAGCCGAACAGAACCGCCCGCAGGTCGTAGATTTCCGCCGCCTCGTCCGCCTCGATGGCGCGCACGAAGCTGCCGTGATTGACCACGGAGGTCACCAGCCCGGCGCGCTCCAGCGCCCGCGTCGCTTCCCGGATCGGCCCCCGGCTGACGCCGAGCTGGGTCGCGAGGGTTTGCTCGTTGATGCGCTCTCCCGCGCGGATTTCCCCGCTCAGGATCATCCGTTCCAGTTCCTTGCGCACGATGTCCGTGAGAGACTGGGTGCGGCGCTGCGCGATGGCCGAAAGGGCGTCCTCGGTCTTGGCCATGTTGCGCATGCTCCGCACGATAAAGGGGTGACCTGCCTCGGTACCAAGGGGCGCCAGCTCAACGCAATCTGCGAAACGGCGCGGCACCAGGGATAAGCCTGTCATGAATTCAGGCTATCCAACATTGGCGACAGTTTACAACCTTCGTCTAGCGGACCCATGGAGAGATGTCCATGGCAGGTCCTTCCCGCGCGGGGCGGGGATGTGGGATGTGCCGCGGCGGTCTTGAGCGGGTCGGGACCGGCGATGCGCGGGCGCGCGTCAGGCGGCCATCCAGCCGCCATCCACCATCAGGTTGATGCCGGTGACGAAGCGGGCATCGTCGCTCGCAAGATACAGGGCCGCGTGGGCCACGTCGTCGGGCACGCCGAAGCGCGGCCAGGGCGTGCGGCGGCGGGCGCGATCGAGAACCTGCGGGTCCTGCAAGCGGCCGCCCTGGCCGGTGACGATCTTGCCGGGCGCCACCGCATTGCACACGATGCCTTCGGCCGCGTAATCCGCCGCCACCTGGCGGGTCAGATAGGCGATGCCGGCCTTGGTCACCCCATAGGCCAGATCCTCCGGCGCCGCGATCATGCCGTGCTGGGAGGAAAGATTGACGATGCGCCCGCGTACGTCGTCGGGCGCCTCCTGCCCGCGCGGTTCCTGCCCGCGCTGCTCCTGCCCGCGCGGGTCCTGTCCGCGCGGTTCCTGCGCCAGCATCTGCCGCACGGCAGCGCGGCAGCAGAGGAACACGCCGGTGAGATTGACCGCCAGCATGCGGTTCCAATCCTCTTCCGCCAGATCCGTCAGGCGGCGCGGATGGCGGATGCACGCATTGTTCACCATCACATCGAGGCGGCCGAAGCGGGCGACGGCGGTTTCCACCAGGGCCTCCACCTCATCGGCGCGCGAAATATCGGTGTGGTGGAACAGGGCGCTCCCGCCCTCCTGCGCGATCAGATCGGCGGTTGGCGCGCCGCCCTCGATCACCTTCTGCGTGACGTCGGCGATCACCACATGCGCGCCGTGGCGGGCGAACAGGCGGGCGATGGCGCGGCCGATGCCGGAGGCGCCGCCGGTGACGATGCAAACGCGTCCCGCAAGGCGCTGTGTTTCAACGGGTAACGTCATGGCGTGGTCTCGCATGTGAGCCAAGGGCCGCCGGTCGCATCCCACCAGGACAGATAATCGTCGAGAGCGGCGGGCAGGTCGTGACGCGGCGCAAATCCGGTGTCGGCGCGCAGCCGGGCGTTGGCCATGGGGGCGCGGTCATAAGGCATGTAGAGGTCGATGTTGCCGGCCTCGGTCGGCGCGGCGAGGCGCCACCTCATGGCGGGGCGGCGCAAGGCCAGGGCGTGGCAGAAGTCGGCCAGCGACCAGATGAAACCGGCGGACAGATTGTAGGTCGAATGCGGCAGGCGCGGCGTGTCCATCAGGGCGAGGATCGCTGCGGCAGCGTCGCGCCCATAGAACCAGTCGCGCGGATGCGGGCGCGGCAGCACCACCTCTTCGCCCCGCGCGGCGTGGCGCAGCACCTGGAACGGCGCGCTCGGCGTGTCCCGCGCCGAGGTCGCATATTCCCACGGTCCGAAACAGGTCCCAAGGCGCCCGACCACGAGATCGAGCCCGTAGAGATCGGCAAGCCGCAGGGCCACCGCTTCCCCGGCCTGTTTGCTGATGCCGTAGAGACCTTCGGGCCGAAGCGGTGTCGTGGCTTCGTCCAGCGGCGCGCCGTCCCGGCCGCTCGCGCCATAGGCCGAGCCGGACCCGAGATAGACGATGCGCCTGATGCCGGTGGCGGCCGCCGCCGTCATCGCCGAGGCGACGGCGCCCACGTTCACGTCGATAACGGTGCGCGGGGCCGTGCGCTCGCGCTGCGCATCGGCGGTCACCGCCGCCAATATGAGCAATCTGTCCGCGCCACTGGCGGCAAGGGCGTCTGTGAGGGCGTCCTCCTGTCTCGCATCGCCGGCGATCCATTGGAACCGGCCCGGCAGGCCCGCGAATATCGCCTCGGCGAACGGTGGCGGCGGCGCGAGGTCGTAGCCCACCACGCTTTCGCCCCGCGCCAGCAGGGCCTCGCAGACCGCGAGGCCGATGAAGCCCGAACTGCCGGTGACGAAGACGCCCATCCGCCTCAGGCCAGATCGCGGAACAGCGAGCCCCATCCGGTGACCCGGCTGGTATCGACGCCCGCCATGCGCAGGCTCTTCCAGACCACGGTGGCGATGGTGTCGTAGATCGGAATGCCGAGCTCGCGTTCCAGCCCTTCCACCAGCGGCGCCGCACGCAGGTTCGTGCAGATGACCGTGATCGCCTGCGGCCCTTGCGCGGCGACTTCGCGGATCATGCCGGAAATCTGGCCGCCGGTGACGGTGGAGAATGAGAAATTGTCCTGGAGCCCGAGATGCCGCTCGCCTTTGCAGGCGTGGCCCAGGGCCGCGTAATTGGTGAGGATGCGGCTCTGCACCTCGTCGAGATAGGGCGTGACGAACCCGAGGTCCCGCACGGCTTTGCGCTCCAGGATTTCGTTCAGGGCCAGCATGGAGGTGGTGGCCTTGATGCCGGTGGCGGCCGTGATGCGCGCGCACAGCCGCTCGTCGGCTTCGAACCCGAGCCAGCCGGAGGAGGTGCCGTTCCAGGCGATCACCTCCACCTTGGCGTGGGCGAGAAGCTCCGCGGCGCGCAGGATCTCGCTGTCGTCGAACTGGGCCAGCGCGCGGTCGGAGAGGGCGATCTCGGTGACCTTGAACCGTCCGAAATGGGCGGAGACCTCGGGCAGGCCCGCCACCATGGCCTGCGTCACCGGCTCCAGCACCGTGTTGGACGAGGGGGTGAGCATGCCGAGGAGAACGCGTTCACTCATGATGGGTCCGCAGTCTGGAGAAGAGAGGCCGCCGCCGGCTCGCGCCGCAGCAGGTCGAGAATGTGCCGCTTCACATCGTTGAAGCGGGGGCTGGTGATGTCGCGCGGACGCGGCAGGTCGAGCGGGATGATCTCGGCGATCCGCCCCGGGCGGGCCGACATGACCGCCACATGGGTGCCGAGCGTGAGCGCCTCGTCGATGCCGTGGGTGACGAAGACGATCGTGCCCTTGTGCCGCTCCCAGATGGAGATCAGCTCGTTCTGCATGTCCATGCGGGTCTGCTCGTCCAGGGCGCCGAACGGCTCGTCCATCAGGATCACGGCCGGGTTCATCAGCAGCGCGCGGGCGATGCCGACGCGCTGGTTCATGCCGCCGGAAAGCTCGGCGGGAAAATGGTTCTCGAACCCGGTCAGCCCCACGAGATCGATATAGCGTTGCGCCTCGTGGCGTCGCAGGGCCTTCTGGGCGCCGCGCAGCTTGAGGTGGAACGCCACGTTCTCCCATACCGGAAGCCAGGGCATGAGGTTCGGCTGCTGGAACACCACGCCCCGGTCGGCACCGGGCGCGGCGATGATCTGGCCGTCCACCTTCACCGTGCCCGTGGTCGGCTTGTCGAAGCCGGCGATCATGTTGAGCAAGGTGGACTTGCCGCAGCCGCTCGGCCCCAGCAGGCAGAGCAGCTCGTTGCGCTTGACCGAGAAGCTGACGTCGCCGAGCGCGGTGACATCGGCCTTGCGCTTGGCGTCCTTGAAGATCTTGGACACGCCGGAGATTTCGATGGTGGCCATGCTCATCCCTCCACGCCCTGGAGGGTCGTGCCCTGCTGCCAGCGCAGCATGTGCCGGGCCACCGCCTGGATCATGAGATCGCTCAGGAAGCCGAGCAGGCCGATCGAGGCCATGGCGGCGATGACGATGTCGTAGCGCAGGAAATAATAGGAATCCCACAGCACGTAGCCGACCCCGCTCTTCACCGCGACCATTTCGGCGGTGACCGTGAGCATCCAGGCCGAGCCGACGCCGATGCGCAGGCCGGCGAAGATCGACGGCAGCGCCGCCGGAACGACGATGAAGCGCAGCAATTGGTGCTGGCCGCCGCCCACCATGGCACCCGCGCGGATCAGGTTGCGATCGCAGGTCTTCACGCCATGGATGGTATTCAGCAGGATCGGGAAGAAGGCGCCGAGAAACACCAGGAAGATCGCCGGCTTGTCGGCAATGCCGAACCAGATGATGGCGAGGGGAATCCACGAGACCGGCGGGATCGGGCGCAGGGTCTGCAATGTGGGTTCGATCAGCACCTCGATCAGGCGGGACCAGCCGATGGCGACGCCGAGCACAACGCCCATGACGGTGGCGATGGCGAACCCGGCGGCGACGCGCCAGAAGCTCGCCATCACGTCGAAAATCCAGCGGCCGCTATAGCTCTGCGTGTTGCCGTCGATGCCGAAGACCCAGTCCAGCCAGGCCCAGGCCACCGCCGAGGGGGCCGGCAGCAGCGCCGGGGGTAGGGCGCCGGAGCGGGAAAACGCTTCCCACCCGGCGAGGATCAGGACCGGAACGATGAAACGCTCCGGCCGGCCCCGTCTGAGAATGGCATGCATCCGCCCGCCCTCAATAACCGAGTTCGGTCTTGGGCTTGCCGGTGACCGCTTCAAGGAAGCGATAGTCCATGTTCTTCTCCACCGCCGCCGTGACGTCGGTATTGATGTATTTGAGGTCCCGCATCATCGTCGCGATGGCAACCGCCGAGGACCGATACATCTTGTAATCGGGATAAAGATTGCCCACGGCGCCTTCGGCGATCGCCTTGTCGAGGCCGGTCACCTTGCTGATGACATTCACCCACAGCTGCTTGTCGCCTTCGATCTTCTCGTCGACCTTGATGATGGCGCGCACGGTCTCCTCAACCGCCTTGGGGTTCGTCGCGATCACGTCGGACCGCGTGACGATGAGATTGGTCAGCTTTCCGGCGGCTTGATCATAGGGAAAGGTGAAGAACTTGGCGGCCTTGGCCTGGAGGATCTGGGTCGCGAACGGCTCCGTGGTGCAGATCAACTCCACCTCGTTCCGGCGCAGCGCCTGGATATGGTCGGAAGGGTTGGGAATATTGATGAACTGAACGTCCTTGTTGACGTCGATGCCCTGCTTGGCGAAGGCGCCGCGCATGTGGATGTCCTGCGCATTGCCGCGCGAGGCCGCGATGCGGAACGGCTTACCCTGCGCCTTGTAGTCCGCGATCAGCTTCTTGAGCCCGGCCCAATCGTCCGCGGCGAGCGGCAGGTCGTTCTGAATGACGCACGCCGAACCGCCGTTCACCTGTCCGGAAATGGCGACGACGTCGAAGCCCTTGTCGAGGGCGGTCGCATAATGAAGGTAGGTCACCTGCGCCACGTCGATGCTCTTGGAAATCAGGGCCGTGAGCACGTCATTGCCGGTGTTGAAGCCGATCACGTCCAGCTTGATGCCCTTGGCATAGTCCGGGGTGAGGGTGAGCGGGGTGCAATGGGCGCACTTTGCAAAACCGAGCTTGATGGTGGGTTCGGACTGGGCTGCCGCCATCGACACCGCACCACCCGCAAGCACCAGCGCAAAGGCGATGCGGGACAAAAATCTCTTCATGACCTTGCTCCTCTGGAAGACCATTCGAGCCGATCGCCTGTTCGCAGGGGATGCTAGAAGCATTCGGTATGCAATATGGTTTTTTATTCGTATAATCATGCTTATAAGTCATAAGACGATGGTCTTAAAAGCCGATTTTGTAGGCAGGGAGCGCAAAGAAATGACAGAATCGGAGGCACCCGCGGAGCGGCCCGGCGGCGGCAAGGCGCGCCCGCGCGCCCCCGCCCGCACGCGTTTCAAGCCGGCGCGGCTGAAGCTTTCGGCAAGCGATGCCAAGCAGCCGCTGAACACCGCTTCCCTGCATGACCAGCTGGTGCTGCGGCTGCGCGAAATGGTGCTTGATGGCGAATTGCGCCCCGGCAGTCCGCTGCCGGAACGCATGCTGTGCGACACCTTCGGTGTGTCCCGCACGCCGCTGCGCGAGGCGTTCAAGGTCCTGGCTTCCGAGGGGCTCATCGAGCTGCGGCCGCATCGCACGCCCACGGTGATGCCGCTCGATCGGGACGATATCGCCGCGGTGTTCGAAGTGGTGCTCGCGCTCGATCATCTCGCCGCCGGCCTGACCTGCGCCAGGGCGACGGCGGCGGAGATCGCCGGCCTGGACGCGATGCACGGGCGGCTGGTGGCGCATCACCAGGCCGGTGCGCGCGCGGACTATTTTCGGCAGAACCAGCAGATCCATGCCGAGATCGTCCGTCTCGCGGGCAATCCGGCGCTGTTCGCCACCTGGACCGCGCTCGCGGCGAAGATCTATCGCGCCCGCGCCCAGGCCAATTACGAGGCCGGGCGGTGGGACGAGTCGCTCCAGGAACACGAGGGGTTCATGGCGCTTCTGCGTAGTCGCGACGCGGAGCGTTTCCCCGCCGCCATCGCCGACCATACCCGCCGCACCCGCACGGCGGTGCTCGCCGCCCTGGACCTGCTGGCGCAGCAGCAGGCCGGCCCGCCGACGGCCTGAGCGCCGGCATCTGCCCGCTTCCGGGCGCGCATTGCGCCTCTCAGGCGCGGGCCTTCGCATAAGGGGAGCGGGCCCGGGCGAGGTGAACCCCATGGCCCTTCGCGCCCACCAGTTCGCCCTCGCGCACCACCGTGCGACCGCGCACCATGGTGAGGACGGGCCAGCCGGTGATCTGGCGGCCCTCATAGGGCGTATAATCGGCGCCGTCCCGCACCAGATCATGGGTGAGGGTTACCTTTCGCGCGGGATCCCAGATGGCGATATCCGCATCCGAGCCGACGGCGATGGTGCCCTTGCGGGGATAAAGGCCGTAGGTCTTGGCGGGATTTGCGGCGGTGAGGGCGACGAACCGCTCGATATCGATCCGCCCCGCCATCACCCCTTCCGAGAACAGGATCGGCAGGCGCGCGCCGACGCCGGGTATGCCATTGGGCACCCAGCGGAAACTGGTGCGGCCCCGGGGCGTGAGCTTGCCTTGCGGATCGTCGTAGCGGAACGCGCAATGGTCCGACGAGAAGATGCTGAACACGCCGGTGCGCAGGCCCTCCCAGCACGCTTCCTGGCTCGCCACGTCGCGCGGCGGCGGCGAGCAGACATATTTCGCCCCTTCCATGCCGAGCCCGTCGAGATCCTGTTCGGTGAGAACCAGATATTGGGTGCAGGTCTCGCCGAGCACCGTCAGCCCCTTCTGCTGCGCCCAGCGGATCTGCTCCATGGCTTCGCGGTTGGAGACGTGGACGATCATCACCGGCACGTCCACCAGCTCCGCCAGCGAGATGGCGCGGTGCGTGGCCTCGCGCTCCACTGCAATCGGTCGCGAGGTGGCATGGAAGCGCGGCGCGGTTCGTCCGGCTTTCTCCAATTGCTCCGTCATGAAGCGGATGGCGTCGTAATTCTCGGCGTGGACCATCACCAGCGCGCCGGTTTCGCGCGCCACCGCCATGACGTCGAGGATTTCGCGGTCGTTCAGCGCCAGCCCTTCATAGGTCATGAAGATCTTGAACGAGGTGTAGCCGTCCTCCACCAGGGCCGGCAGCTCCTGGCCCAGCACCTGGTCGGTGGGGTCCGAGACGATGAGGTGGAACGAGACATCCACATGGCAGGCGCCGTCCGCCTTGGCGTGATAGGCGCTCAGCGCGGCCCGCAGGGATTGGCCTTTCTCCTGGAGGCAGAAGGGCATGACCGTGGTGGTGCCGCCCAGCGCAGCGGAGCGGGTGCCGGTCTCGAAATCATCCGCCATCACGATTCCCTCGCCCGAGGGCTGGGAAAAATGCACATGGGCATCGACCCCGCCGGGCAGCACCCATTTGCCGGTCGCGTCGATGATCTCGCTGGCGTCGGCGAACCCCTGGCCGAGCGCGGCCACGCGCCCGCCGCTGATGGCGACGTCGCATGGGATGCGGTCGCCCGCCGTGATCACCGTGCCGCCGCGTATGAGGGTGTCGAACTGCGCCATGGGGGATGGCCTCCTCGCCGATAGAAATGTCGTGTGGCCGCTCGGCCCGCGCGGGCGCGCCCGGCGCCCGCGGATGGCCGGTCCGGACCTCCGGTCCGCGATCCGCCACGCCGACCACCAAGCAAGATCAAGACCACGTCCCGCGCGCCGTCCTTGCTCCGAAAGGGCGCCCCGCGCGGTCGCGCGCCGGGATCAGGCATCCAATGTCGGAGGCGGTGAGATCCAGCCCATTGATTTATAGGGGAGTTGGCGCTTCCGCGGTGACGACGTCGACCCGGTCGGCGAAGCCGAGCAGGAGGAAGTGGGCCGCCAGCGCAACACCGCCGGCCGGCAGCGCGCGAAGATAGGCAACCGGCATGATGGTTTCCCGCTAGGCCTCGTTGCGGACCTGGCGACGCACCTCGTTCGCCAGCGGATGCAGCCGGTCCGGCGCCATCGCGCCGATCAGGCTGTAGCCGAGGCCATGGTCGGCCCAGGCGAGGCCGTTGAGCTCGCCCTGCGCGTGGGGCGACATCGGCACGTCGCCGTCGCTCCGCATGGGCCGCGCCAGCATCACGAGCCGCGTGCCCCGGTCGTCGTCATACATGAACAGCGCCGCCGGCCCGTGCTCTGTCGGCACCACCCGCCCGCCCATGAGCCGATAGCCCGCCGCCGTCAGGTCCGGAATGGCGACCGGGCGTCCGACGCTCCTGGCGGTCCAGGCGGCGAGCGTGTCGCGGTCGCTGGCGCGGATCTCGACGGGGCGGACCTGGTCGGGCGCATAGGCGACATAGCTCGCCGCCGCCTCGCGGGCGAGGGCCTGCACGCCCTCGGCGGGTGGCACCGCCATGCCGCGCAGCGACCAGCCGCCGAGCCCGCCGAAGCAGAGGAGCAGGGCGGCGGCCGCAGCCATCGCCCAGCGCGGCGGCCGCTGCGGGCGGCGGCGGTCCGCGATCATGCGCGAGAGGTCGAGTTCGGTCGGCACCGGTTCCTCGATCACCGGCGCGAAGGCGGCGCGGAGCATGTCGCGCTGCTCGCCATAGCGCGCGATGCGCCCGGCCACCTCGGGGTGGGCGTCGAGCCAGGCGCTCACCTCGGCATGGCGCGCGGGGTCGAGCGAACCGTCGATGAGGCCGTGGAGGTCGTCTTCGGTGATGGGGCGAGAGCTCATTTCACGCTCCGGAGATAAGGCGGCGAAAGGGTCGCCCGCGGTTCAGCGGACATGAGCCGCGAAAGGCGTTCGCGGGCGCGCGACAAGCGCGACATCACCGTGCCGACCGGGATATCGAGCACGCGTGCGGCATCGGCATAGGAGAGGTCCTCGACGGTGACCAGCAGCAGCACGGTGCGCTGTTCCTCCGGCAGTTCCGCCAGCGCGTCCAGCAGGTCGCGGTGGCGCAGCCCGTCTTCCTGTCGCGGGGCAAAAGACAGGTGCGCCGCCTCGGCGTCGTCGAGCGGGACATGGACCGGCCGCTCGGTCGCGCGACGCAGCCGCGTCATGGCGAGATTGTGCAGGATGGCGAAGATCCAGGATCGCGCATCGTCCTCCTGGCGCCGTTGATGCCAGCGGCTGATGGCGCGCTCCAGGCAGTCCTGCACCAGATCGTCCGCCGCCGCCCGCTCGCGCATCAGCGCGCGCGCATACCGCCGCAAGGCGGGGATGAGCGGCTCGATGAGGCGCACCATCTCGTGGTTCATGACATCTCCTTCCCGGAAGGCGGGCCTCTCCTGCGAGAGCGGCCCGTCTTCCCCTCCGTTTGGGCCCGGAGGCGTCAGTCGAGCGTCTGGTGCTGGACGACGGCGCCGGTCTGCCCGGTCGTCCCTTCGGCGATGACGAGATAGCGGCGCTGTGCCTTCGCATCGTTCTGCACGATCTGCCGGATGGGTCCGGCGGCGTTGACGATAGCGGAACCGGCGGGGTTGGTCATGAAGGCCGAGAGCGGCTCCAGCGTGCCCTTGCCATCCGCCTCGCTGGCGAGCGCCAGCACATAGGGCTTCTTCGGCATCAGCCCGGTGACGGAGGCCTGCAGGATCTGGATCAGCCCCTGATCGAACAGCGAGACGCTGGTGGGCGCCTTCGCCTCTGCCTTGCCGTCCGGGCTGAGGGTGAGATGCGCGGTCTGCCCCGCCACGCCGAGCGGCTGAAGGTTCTGCATGCCGTCGCCCTCGGGCACCGCGCCGGGGACATAGTTCACCGCCTGCGGCGCCTGGCCGATCGGGATGGTGGCGATCACCGTGTTGGTCAGCGTGTCGATGGCGGCGAGCGCATCGGCATTCTCAAGCCCGACATAGACCCGCGAGCCGTCGCCCGACGGCCAGATGCCGTGCGGCAGCTTGCCCACTGGGATGGTCGCGACCTGCGAGAAATCGTCGGTGCGGAACACCTTCACCTCATTGAGCCCGCCCACCGTCACATAGGCGAAGCTGCCATGGGCGTTATGGGCGAAGTTGACGTGGTTGGTGATGGGGCCGGTGTCGATCGTCTTGATCACGTCGAAGGGCGGCTGCGCGTTGAACACCTGCGTCTTGCCGATGTCCTTCAGCGTGAACCACACCTGCTTGCCGTCGGGCGTCGCCGCGATGTTGGGGCAGAAGGGGCTCTCCTGCTTCACATGGCCGACGATCTGATGGTCGGCGACGGAGATCACCACCGTCTCGGGCATGAAGGAGGAGCACACATAGCCGTACTTTCCGTCCGGCGAGAAGATCTGCATGCCCGGGCCGTTGGGAACCTTGATGCGGGTCTTCTCCTCATAGGTCGCCCCATCTAGCACTGCGATATAATCTTCGCCGCGCACGGTCACCCAGACTTCCTTGCCATCCGGGGTGAAGAACGCCTCGTGCGGCGAGCGGCCGACATAGGTGGTGTGCTTCACGGCATTGGTCGCGGTGTCGATGAAGGTGACGGAATTCGAGCCGATCGACACAACGGCGAGGGTCTTGCGGTCCGGCGAGAAGCCCATGCCGTGGACCAGCACCTGCCCCTTGTAGAGCGGGCTGAAATTGCCCGGCTGCGGATCGCCGAGCCGGATGACGCCGAGCAGCTTGTTGGTTGAGGGATCGGTGACCGAGACGGTGTTGGAGAACTGTTCCGCCGCATAGACGCGGTCATGGCTGCTCACCGCGATCGCCGGCGCGGAGGCGGCGAAGGGGGCTTCACCGGCAAAGGCCGGAACCGCGCACGCCAGAATGGTGCTGGCGAGCAGCACACGCAGGATGGTCTTGTTCATCGTTGGTCTTTCCTATTTCGCCGGAGCGGCCGGCCGCGTCATGGAGGCGTCGTGCGCCATGGGCGCATTGCGCTGGCTGAGGTGAGGCTGGGCGGGAGCGGCATCCGGCTGGGTCTGTGCCGGCGCGGAGGGGGGCAGGGGCTGGCCGAGCGCGAGGCGCATCGCGGCGATTTCCTGCTGCTGCTCGACGACGATCTCCTGCGCGATGCGCCGCAGCTGCGGGTTCCTGCCGTAGCGCAGATAGGCCACCGCCATGTCGATGGCGCCCTGATGATGGGGGATCATCATCGCCGTGAAGTCGGCTTCGATATCGCCCGTCGGCTTGACCTCCATGTCCGCCATCATCTTGTCCATGGCGGCCGTGTTCTCGGCGAGGAAGGGCGTTTCATCGCTCGTGGGGGCTGTGCTCGCCGCGGCGGTGCCGGCTCCGTGATCATGGTCATGTGCTTCGGCGCCGGCGCCGGTAAGGCATGCCGCAAGCAGCGCGCCGACACAGGCGAGGTGTCGTGTTCGCATGGGATTTTCTCCGTCCGGCGCGATGGCGCCTTCAGGAGGTGGGACTCCCGTCCGCGCCGATTATTCCGGCACGGCGCAAATTTTCTTCAGGTCGTCGCATCGGGCGGGCCGCCGGCCCGCCCCGCGGATCAGGCGCGCGAGCGGGACAGGAGCCTGAGGAAGCTTGCCAGGCTCGCGAAGAGGGCGAAGGCGCTTCCGAGCCAAAGGGCGAGTTCGGGGCCGCTTTCGCTTGCGAGATGAAAGCATAGCGCGACCAGGGCGGCGCCGGTGGCTTGGCCGAGCAGGCGGGCCGCGGCCACGATGCCGCTCGCGCCGCCGCTGCGCTCCGGCGGGGCGCTGGTCATCAGGGCTTTCAGGTTGGGGGACTGGAAGAAGCCGAATCCCGCGCCGCACAGGACCATGCGCCAGACGATATCGAAGGTCGACGGCGCCGAAGGCAGGAGCGCCAGGGTCGCCATGCCGGCGCAGAGCATCAGAAGCCCGATTCCGCCCAGGATGCCGGGTGAATAGCGATCGGACAGGCGGCCCGCGATGGGGCCCATCACCGCCACGACCGCCGGCCACGGCGTCATGAGGAAACCGGTCTGCACCTGGCTGTGGCCCAATTGCGTCTGAAGCAGGAACGGCAGCGCGACGAACGCAAGCCCCTGGGCCGTGAAGGAGCAGGCGGAGGTCACCGCGGACAGGGCGAAGACCGGCCGCCGGAAGAGATCCACCGCCAGCATGGGGGCGGGATGTTCCCCCTGCAATCTGAGGAGCACCGCGGCGCAGGCCAGGGCGCCGAAGATCTCCAGGCCCACCAATCCCCACGGGCCGAGATGGGAAGCCTGGCCGATGCCGAGAACCAGCAAGGTGAAGAAGCCGGCGCTCAACAGCGCCGCCGTCAGCTCGAACTTGTGTTCGGCACGCGGTGTCCGCGGCAGGGAGCGCACGGAGAAGAACAGCGCCGCGAGCCCGACCGGCACATTGAGCAGGAACAGCCAATGCCACGAGGTGACCCACAATATGCCGGAAGCGACGGTGGGGCCGACGGTGAAGCCGAGCGCGACGATCAGCGCATTCTTGCCGAGGCCCCGCCCCAGCATGCGCGAGGGATAGATGTAGCGGATGAGGGCGGTGTTGACGCTCATGATGGCGGCGGCGCCCAGCCCTTGCAGGGCCCGGGCGACCACCAGGGACGGCAACGACCAGGCAAGGCCGCACGCCAGCGACGTCACGGTAAACAATGCGAGCCCCACCAGATAGACCCGGCGATGGCCCACGATGTCGCCGAGCGAAGCGAGCGGAAGCAGCGCCGCCACGACCGCCATCTGATAGGCGGTGACCACCCAGATGGAAGAGGCGGCGTCCGCCCCGATGTCGGCCGCTATGGTCGGCAAGGCGGTGTTCGTGATGGCCGTGTCGAGCGATGCCATGCCGACCGCGGAGGAGATGGCGAGAATGGCCTGGAAACGCTGGGACCCCTGCAGGCCATCGCCCGGGAGGGAAAGCGCCTGAGGCACCTTGGATACGAACATTGCTGCTCCTTGATGCGCCCCCCGGCGCTGGTGCGATCCCGCAACCGTCCCTTTTATTTTCCGTCCAGGAAGGCCGCGAACCGCTCCGCATAGTCGGGATGCCACCGCGACAGGGGCGGGCGGTTTTCCACGATGTCGCCCGCCGCCCACAGGATGCGCCGTTCGTCCAGGCTGCGCGGCACGTCGTTGTCGGGGCAGAGGATGTAGAAGTCGTCGGCAGCGATGCTGTCCAGCATGAAGTCGACGGTCTGCTCCGCCGTCCAGGCCGCTGCCGGCTTCTCCGTGCGGCCCCGTGCGGTCAGCCCCGTGTAGACGAAGCCGGGAATGAGCAGATGGGCGGTCACCCGGCAGCCGGGCGTGTTGCGCAGCTCATGCTGGAGCGCTTCGGTGAAGGCCTTCACGCCGGCCTTGGAGACATTGTAGGCGGGATCGCCCGGCGGCGTGGTGATGCCCTGCTTCGACCCGGTGTTGATGATGAGCCCCGGCCGCCCGGCGGCCACCATCTGCGGTCCAAAGACCTGGGCGCCGTGGATCACACCCCACAGATTGACGCCGAGCACCTTCTCCCAATTTGCCTGCGGACCGAAAATGCTGCTTCCGGGCTGTATGCCGGCATTGTTCATGAGCACGTCCACGGCGCCGAAGCGCGCGGCGACGGCCTGTTCCAGGCGGCGGACCTCCTCGATGCGGCTGACGTCCGCCGCCACAGCCAGGATGCTTTTCGCCCCGTCCGGCGCCGCCGCGGCGAGGGCGGCTTCCGCTGCGGCGAGCCGCTCCCCCTCGAGATCGACGATGCACACCTGGAGCCCCATGGCGGCGAAGCGCATGGCGGCGGCAAGGCCGATGCCGGAAGCGCCGCCGGTGATGACCGCGGTGGAAGCTGGAGAGAGAGCTGGATGGGCCATGGGCGGGACCTCCTGAGGTGGCAGGGCACCGGGCGTTGCACCGGTGCGGCGCATGGGGGTAACGCTTAAGAGCACAAGCCATTGGTCGAAGGAAGTCTTCCCTTGGGCAAAGGCGGCCCGGGCTTTTTGCCCATCGGCGTGCGCGGGTCCTCCCGGTGCCGCCCCAAACGCGGATCGCACCCGCCCATGTCGCGTTCCAGGCGCCAGCGGCCCCTGTGGGCCAGCCCGGATGGTTGCGATGCTGGCGCTCACGACCTCACGTCCCTGAGGCTCGATCGGCCATGCCTTCGCGGTCGCGGCATCTTTCTTCCGCACCCCGGTCGCCGGCGAAGAAATCCCGCCTTGCGGACCTCCCAAGCCGATGATATAAATAGAACATCTGTTCTGCTAGATAGAACGACGGAAGTATCCTTCTCCTAAGAAAAGGGAACCGTCGGGAGAGAAACGAGAGATCGCCGCCATACTTCAGGCAGTCACGAAGGGCTCGGCTTGAAAGCCCCTGGTGATGAATGAGCGTGGTGAGCATCGCATCCACTGGAGCGACACATGACCACTTTTCGCACGCGCCTTCGTGTCTACAATCCCGTCGCCGAGATCCTCGAGGTCAGCCACCCGCCGGCGCCCCGCGTCGATGATCTGGATGGAAAGCGCATCGGCCTGTATTGGAACATGAAGGCGGGCGGCGACGTGGCGCTCGCGCGCGCCGAGGAATTGCTGAAGCAGCGCTATCCGCGCGCCACCTTCGCCTATTATCGCGGCTCCGTGGGCTGGATGATGCGCCACGTCACGCCGGCGGACGTCGCCCAGGTGGCACGGGAATGCGATGTGGTGATCGGCACCACCGCCGATTGCGGTTCCTGCACCTCCTGGCTGATGCGTGACCTCATCGAATTCGAGAAGGCCGGCGTGCCCTCCGTCGGCTTCGTCGCCTCCCAGTTCATCAGCGACGCGCGGCACAGCGCCGGCAGCTTCGGCATCAAGGATCTGGCGCTGGCCGTGGTGCCGCTGCCTTTCACCAATCAGACCCCCGACGAAATCCGCGAGAACGTCGACAAGAATATCGACGGCGTGGTCGCCGCCCTGACGAAGCCGCTGGCCAGCACCCATTACGAAACCAAGCTCACGCTGCTCGACGATGCCTGGCTGGACTTCGACGGCACCGACGCCCTCGCCGCCATGGAGCACATGAACGACCAGTTCCTGAGCTATGGCTGGGGCGACGGATTTCCGCTCATTCCCCCGACCGAGGACCGCGTCGAGCGGATGCTGAGGGGCACCCGCCGCGATCCCGAGGAGGTGGTGGCGGTGATGGAGCCGGGCTTCGGCAAGGCGACCGTCCGCAAGATCGCCGCCAATGCCGTCATGGCGGGCTGCCGGCCGGATTTCCTGCCGGTGCTCATCGCGGCGGTGGAGTGCATGGCGGAGCCGAAGATCAACCTGCGCAACAAGTCGCAGTCCACCTGTCCGCATGCGCCGGTGCTCTGGATCAACGGGCCTATCCGCGACCGCATCGGCCTCAACAGCGGCACCTGCGCATTGGGCCCCGGCGCGCTTTCGTTCGCGAACACCGCCATCGGCCGGGCCGTGCGCCTGTTGATGATGAACGTCGGGCACACCTATCCCGGCATCAGCGACATGGACACCATCGGCTCGCCCACCAAATACAGCATGGTGGTGGCGGAGAACCAGGAAAAGAGCCCGTGGAAGCCGTTCCATGTGGATGCGGGCTTCGGCGAGGAGGAGAGCGTGGTCTCGCTCCTGTTCGGCTGCGGCATCTGCGAACTGCAGGATTTCGTCAATCACGATCCCGAGCGGCTTACCGATGTCTATGCGTCGGCGGCGATGAACGTCGCCAACGTCTCCACCGGCGGGTGGCTGCTGGGCCGCCGCTCCGATCCGCGCTCGGGCACCAACGAGAAGGAGCATCACGTGATGCTCATCTGCCCCGAGCACGCCGAGCGGTTCCGGGCGAAGGGCTGGAGCAAGTCGGACCTGCAGAAGGCCATGTTCCGCAAGGCGCGGATGCCGTTTGAAACCCTGATGCTCCAGAAGGAGCCGGAGGCGTTCAAGGAGAGCCATCCCGAGCTTCAATGGCTGTGGGAAAGCCCGCAGACCCTGCTGCCGGTGGTGGAAGATCCCGAGTGCTTCGAGATCGTGGTGGTCGGCGGCGGCGCCGGGCGCGGCGCATTCCTGTACGGCACCGGGGAATCCCAGAGCAAGGTCATCGACGAATAGGCGCCAACCCATTCGTTCGTTTCAAGAAATAAATCAGAGGAGGACGCTTTGAAGAAGGACGCGCTTGCCCAATTTGCCCTCGATCAGGCCCAGAGCATCGTCTCGCCTGACGGGCATCTGACCCTGGAGAAGGTGGAGAACGGCACGGCTTTCATCCGCTATGAAGTGGCGCCCAACGAGCACTGCTCCACATGCACGGTGACCGTGGACGATCTGCGGATCTTCCTGACGGATCTGTTCCATTCGCGGGCCCCCCACATTTCGGGCTTCGACATCAACATGGTGGATCACAGCTCTTCTTGAAGCTCCCCCCTCTTCAGGAGGAATGTCATGTCCGACACATCAGTTGACCAGCCCCTCACCGAAGGGATGCTGCGACGGGTGCTGGCCGCCGGCGCGATCGGCACCGCTCTCGAATGGTACGACTTCTACGCCTACGCGACGGCCTCGGCCCTCGTCTTCAACAAGCTGTTCTTTCCGGATCTGTCTCCGCTGGCGGGAACACTTGCTTCGTTTGCGACCCTCGGGCTGGGCTTCTTCGCCCGTCCCGTCGGCGGCCTGTTCTTCGGCCATCTCGGCGACCGGATCGGCCGCAAGCCGGTTCTCGTCATGACGCTGATCATCGTCGGGGTCGGAACCACGCTCATCGGGCTTCTGCCGACCTATTCGCAGATCGGCATCTTCGCGCCGATCCTGCTGCTGGTGTTGCGCCTGGCACAGGGATTTGCGACCGGGGCCGAATACAGCGGCGCGATCATCATGGCGGCCGAATACGCGCCTCCCGGCCGGCGCGGGCTGATCACCAGCATCCCTGCCCTGGGGGTGGCCGGCGGCAACGTGCTCTCGGCCGGCGTGTTCGCCCTGATCACGTTCATCTGGAAGGATGAACTGCTGGAATGGGCGTGGCGCATCCCGTTCCTGCTGAGCGCGGTGCTCGTCGTGGTGGGTCTCTACATCCGCATGCGGGTGCGCGAGACGCCGGCCTTCTCCGTCGCCGCCACCAAGCAGAAGCTGGCGCGCTTCCCCATTGTCAGGGCCGTCTCTTCCTACAAGAAGAGCTTCCTGATCGTGATCTTCGCGCAGATCGGCCAGAACGGTCTCGCCTACATGTTCAACGTCTTCGGGCTGAACTACATCACGGCCACGTTGGGCATGCCGAAGAGCGTCGGCCTCATGGCGCTGCTGATCGCCACGGTGGTCCAGCTCTTCACCATCGTCTCGGTCGGCCTGCTCTCCGACAAATATGGCCGGCGCCCGGTCTATATCGGTGCGGCGCTCATCACCGGCTTGATGGCCTTCCCGTTCTTCTGGATGGTGGGGACCAAGGAGGTGGCGTTCATCTGCGCCGCGTTCGTGATGGCGAGCGGCGTCGGCTATGCCGGCATGCTCGGCGCGCAGCCGGCGTTCTTCGTGGAATTGTTCGGCACGTCCGCGCGGTTCAGCGGCTTCGCCTTCGCCCGGGAAATCGGCACCTTGATCGGCGGCGCCCCGGTGCCTCTCATATCGGTGGCGCTGGTGGCCTGGATGGACGGGGAACCGTGGGGCGTCGCGATCTATATCGTGATCCTGGCCGCCATCACCATAATCGCGGTGGCGCTCAGTCCGGAAACCTTCCGGAAGGATATCGCCGCCGAACCCCTGGAGCCGGCCGCGCCGGAGCCGGCCCTGCGCGGGGACCTGGCGCTCTCCGCGTCGCCTGGCCTGAATCGGGTGCCGCCGAGCTCCTGACACTCTCCGGGCTGCCGCGATCTCGTCGCGACAGCCCGACTCCGTTTAGCATGCCAAAAAAAATCAACAGGGAATTGGAAACGTCCATGCCAAGTTCTGCCACGGTGCTTGCGAACTTCATCTGCCGGTCGGATGCCGGCACGATTCCCGCCGGCGCCCGCGCGCATGGGCGCCGGGCGTTTCTCAACTGGATCGGCTGCGCGTTCGGCGCCGCCACCCATCCGGCGGTGGACGCCCTTCTCGGGTCGCTGGAGGACATGGGCACGTTGCGCGATACCATGGTGATCGGGCGAGGCCGGCAGGCCGACATGCAGCATGCCGCGCTGATCAACGCGATGACCAGCAGTATCCTGGCCTTCGACGACACCCACATCCACACGGTCACGCACCCGACCGGACCCGTTGCAGCGGCGCTCCTGGCCTATGCCGAGCACCATCGGGTCTCCGGCGCGGACTTCCTGTCGGCCCTGGTCCTGGGCATCGAGATCGAGTGCCGGCTGAGCAATGCGCTGTCCAAGCCGCCGGCCGAATGCAGTGTCGGATGGTACCTGACCGGGGTCACGGGGGCGGCGGGTGCCGCCGCCGCGCTCGGCAAGGTCATGGGCCTGGACGAAGAGGCGATGACCCGCGCGATTGCGCTCGGCGCGCTGCAGGGCGCGGGATTTCGGCAGGCCCACGGCAGCATGTGCCTCGGCTTCGTGCCGGGCCACGCGGCGCGGGCCGGAGTGCTCGCCGCGCACATGGCGCGCCGCGGCTTCACCTGCTCGAACCAGATCTTCGAAGGCAAGAACGGCTTCTTCGACGTGTTCGCGCAGCGCCCCGATCCGGAAGCCCTGACGCGCGATCTCGGCGCGACCTATCAGGTCGAGCAGAATCTCTGCAAGCCGTATCCGGCCGGCATCTTCATCCATGCGGCCATCGATGCCTGCTTGAAAGTGCGCAGGGAGCACGCGTTTTCGCCCGACGACATCCAAGCCGCCCGCCTCGTCGTGCACCCGCTGGGCGTGGGCCTGACGGGTCGCGTCGCGCCGCAGGACACCATCGAGGCGCTGGTGAGTATTTATCACTGGGCCGCGGTGGTGCTGCTGACCGGCCGGGCGGGGATCAAGGAGGTCTCCGACGCGAGCGTTCGCGATCCGCGGGTGATCGCATTGCGCGACCTGGTCACCGCCATTCCCGATCCCGCTCTGGCGCGCGACGAGGCGCGCCTCGTCGTGACCCTGAGGGATGGACGCGAGCTGGAAGCCCATGTTCCGCATGCGTGGGGAGGTCCTGACCATCCGCTGGACGATGAGGACGTCGCCGCCAAATTCGCTGATCAGGCGGAAATGATCGTTTCGAAACAGAAGGCGGGAGAGATCGCCGCCCTCTGCTTCGGCTTGGAGACGGTCGCGGACATGCGCACCCTTATTGCGCTGCTGGCCTGAGTCCCGGATTACCGGGGATCGGCATCCAGCCGCACGGCGATTCCCTCAAGGCCGGGCGCCGAGGCCGGATAGCGCTCCAGCACCTGCGGATCATGGCCGGGCAGCACGTTCGCCGGGTTGCTCGCCAGACCGTACAGGGTGCGATAGCCCTCCAGCGTGTCCTCCAAATTGTGGAGGATGTGATAGGGCCGGCCCTGCTCCATGTTGGCATAGAAATGGCTGGCGTCGGAGGCGATGACGGTCCATCCCCGGCGCGTCCAGACCCGCACCACCTGAAGCCCCTTGGAATGGCCGCCGACGCGGTGGACGGAAATGCCTGGCGCGATCTCGCGGTCGCCGTCGTGGAACGTGACGCGCCCTGCGAAGACCTTGCCGACCATCGCCACCACGTCCTGTTCCTCGAACGGCGCGCGAAGCGTCTGATGGCACATGCAGCGGCCGGTGCAATAGGCCATCTCCACGTCCTGGATATGGTAGCGCGCCCGCGGGAACAGCCCGTGGTTGCCGCAATGGTCGTAATGCATGTGGCTGACGATCACGTCATCCACCGTGTCGGCATCGATGCCGATGCATTTCAGCCCGGCGCCGGGCGAGCGCAGGTGCGTGCGGTCGCGCTTGCGCGCCATCGCTTCATCGAAGCCGGTATCGACGATGAAGGTGCGGCCGTTCCCGCGGATCGCCCAGACGAAATAGTCCAGCGGCATGGGGCCGTCATGGGCATCGCCATCAAGGAAATTCCCGCGCCGCGTCGCGCTGGAATTGTGTGCGTAGCGGATGGCGTGGATCTCGTAGGGGTCCAGATCACTCATGGCGTTTCCTCGTTTTCAAGGCCGGCCGTTCGCCGGCGCGGTGCGCGTTTCCGGGGCGGACCTCGGAAATCCGCGGCGCATTTTTCGATTTCCCGGGCGCCGTCTTGCCAACCTTATCGCGAGGCGCTACACATAACAATAGAACGATCGTTCTGTAGAAGAGAACGGCAATAGGAGGACGCCTTGGCGCAACATGCGATGCATCGCCGGGAAGCGGGTTTGGCCGACGGAGCGCCCGTCCCGTTCCTGATCGGTGGCGAGCGCGTGCAGGGGGCGAGCACCTTCTCGTCCGTGAATCCTGCCACCGGCGCAGTGAACTACGAGGTGTGCGCGGCCTCGGCCGGCGATGTGGACATCTGCGTTTCGGTCGCGCAGCAGGCCGTTCGCGCCACCGGGTGGCGGGATCTGCGGCCGCACGAGCGGGCGAAGATTCTCCATGCCATCGCCGACGGCATGACCGCCCGCGCGGAGGTCCTCGCGGACATCCAGATGCGCGAAAACGGCAAGGTGATCGCGGAGTGCCGCACCCAGGTGGCGAGCGCCGCCGCGACCTTCCGCTATTACGCCGGCGTCTGCGAAACCCTCGGTTCCGAACTGACGCCGCCCCGGGGAGATTATCTCTCCATGACGCTCTACGAGCCGGTCGGCGTCGTCGCGGCCATCACGCCCTGGAATTCGCCGCTGACGATGGAGGCGCAGAAGATCGCGCCGGCGCTGGCGGGCGGCAACGCCGTCATCGTGAAGCCGTCGGAGGTGACGCCCACCGCCGCGCTCGAAGTCGCGGAGATCGCGCTTGCCGCCGGCCTGCCGCCGGGGATCCTGAACGTCCTGACCGGCACCGGGGCGGAGACCGGCATGGCGCTGGTCACCCATCGCGGCGTGCGGATGATTTCCTTCACCGGCGGCACCGGCACCGGGCGCGCCATCGCCCAGATCGCCGCCGTGCGGCTGATCCCGGTCGTGCTCGAACTCGGCGGCAAGTCGCCGAACATCGTCTTCGCCGACGCCGACATCGATGCTGCGGTGAAGGGCGTCATGGGCGGCATCTTCGAGGGCAGCGGGCAGTCCTGCGTTGCGGGATCGCGCCTGTTCGTGCAGCGTCCGGTCTTCGATCAGGTCGTGGACAAGCTGCGCGAGCGCACGAGCCGCCTGCGCGTCGGGCTTCCCGACGAGGCCGGCGTCACCATGGGGCCGCTCGCCTCCTTCCCGCACCGCGAGCGCGTGGAAAGCTTCGTGGAGAGCGCGCGGGCCGAGGGCGGGGACATTCTGACCGGCGGGGCACGGCCGGACGATCCGGCCTTGCAGAACGGCGCCTTCTATCTGCCGACCCTGATCAGCGGCCTGCCGACCGGGGCGCGGGTGTGCCGGGAGGAGATCTTCGGGCCAGTGCTGTGCATCCTGCCGTTCGACACCGAGAGCGACCTGATCGCCCAGGCGAACGACACCGCCTACGGCCTCGCCTGCGGGATCTGGACCGCCGATTACAAGCGGGCCTGGCGGGTCGCGCGGGCCATCGATGCCGGGACCGTCTGGGTCAATACCTACAAGCAGCTCAGCATCTCGACGCCGTTCGGCGGGTTCAAGGACAGCGGCCTCGGACGCGAGAAGGGCACGGCCGGCATGCGGCTCTACCAGCAGGCGAAGAGCATCTATCTCGCCCTGGACGGCGCCGCCGAAGGAAACCGCACATGACCACCATCGGCTTCATCGGACTCGGCGTCATGGGCGAACCCATGTGCCGCAATCTCGCTCGCAAGAGCGGCGCCAAGGTCCTGGGCTTCGACTTCGCATCCGAGCCGCTGGAGCGGCTGGCTGCGGAGGGCGTCGCTCCCGCCGCGAGCCTCTCCGCGCTGACCCGGGCCTGCGACGTGATCTTCATGGCCCTGCCCAGCGGCAAGCACGTGGAAGCGGTGTGCACCGGGCCGGACGGCCTGCTCGCGGGCATCCGCCCCGGCACGCTCGTCGTCGATCTCGGCACCTCGCCGGTCGACCTGACGCGCGAGCTGGCCTCGCGCTTCGTGGCCGCCGGCGCGCGCTATGCCGATGCCCCCATCGCCCGCACCCGGCAGGCGGCGGAGGAGGGCACGCTCAGCATCATGGTCGGCGCCGACGAGGGCATATTCGCGGAGCTGCGTCCGCTGCTCGCGACCTTCGCCACCGACATCACCCTGTGCGGACCCGTTGGCGCGGGCCAGATCGTCAAGATCCTCAATAACATGGTGCTTGTGGAGACGGTGGTGGCCCTGTCGGAAGCGGTGGCGATCGCCCGCAGCTCCGGCCTCGACGACCGGATCCTGTTCGAGACCCTGATGAAGGGGTCCGCCGACAGTTTCGCCCTGCGCAATCACGGCATGAAGGCGATCCTGCCCGGGCATTTTCCCGAGCGCGCCTTCTCCACCGATTATGCCCGCAAGGACCTGTCCTATGCGCTTTCGCTGGCGAAGGCGTTGGGCATCACCCTGCGGGGTGCCGAAACGGCAGACGACCTCTTGCGCCAGGCGGCAGAAAGTGGCTACAGCCGCCTGTATTGGCCGGTGGTAAGCCGGATTATCGATCCGAATACCAGTGCCTCCGGTCCCACAGATTTGTGAGGTCCCCCGTGGCATCCATCGAAACGCAGGACGGCGTCGCAGCGGTCAATCGGGCTTTCAGCATTCTGGCGGCTCTGGCTGCCGTGGACGAGCCCTCGACCCTGGCCGAGATCGCGCAGGCGACCGGGCTCTACAAGAGCACGATCCTGCGGCTGATGACCTCCCTGGAGGTCGGCGGCTATGCCGTGCGCATGCGCGACGGCCGCTACGGCCTCGGCGCATCCGCGTTTCGCCTGGGGCTGGCCTATGAGCGGCAGAACCCGTTGCGTCAGCACGTGCTTCCGGTGCTCAAGGACCTGGTGGAGCATGGAACGGAGAGTTCCTCCTTCCATGTGCTGCACGGGCCGGGCACGCGCCTGTGCCTGTTCCGCGTGAATTCGTCCCATTCCACCCTCGACCGGGTGGAGGCGGGCAACGTCATGCCGCTGGAGCGCGGCGCGGCGGGACGGGTGCTGCTCGCCTATTCGGGCGATCCCGATCCCGCGCACGAGGCCCTGCGGCGGGACGGCTACACCCTTTCGCGGGGCGAGCGGGATCCGGCCTGCTGCGGGCTCGCCGCGCCGGTGTTCGGCCCCACAGGCGAGATCGCCGGCGCGATATCCCTTTCGGGCCCCGGGGAGCGCTTCACCGACAGCGCGATCACGCACATGCGGGATCTGCTTCTGAAGGCCAGCGCGCAGCTCACCCATTCCCTCGGCGGCCCCATTCCCACCCGTCCGCCCCTTGCGGGGAAGAGCGCCGGCGCCAGCCGGCCAAAACGACAAACGGCCTAGCGGAGGGCGCATTGATCCAGGCGAGGCACAACGACTACGACGTGCTGGTGATCGGTGGTGGCAATGCGGCCCTTTGCGCCGCCATCAGCGCGCGGCGCGAGGGGGCCTCGGTCCTGGTCCTGGAATCGGCGGATGCCTTCTGGCGCGGCGGCAACACGCGCCACACCCGCAACATGCGCTGCGCCCACGACAGCGCCACGGACATCCTCACCGGGCCCTATACGGAAGCGGAATTCTTCGACGATCTCATGCGCGTGACCGGCGGAGAGACCGACCAGGACCTCGCGCGCTTCATGATCTCGGAATCGAAATCCATGCTCGGCTGGATCGAGCAGCAGGGGGTGCGCTGGCAACCCTCGCTGGGCGGAACGCTGAGCCTCGGGCGCACCAATTCCTTCTTCCTCGGCGGCGGCCGCGCCATGCTGAACGCGCTCTATCGCACCGCCGCGCAGCTCGGGGTCGAGGTGCGCTACGAGGCAGAGGTGACGGACCTCGACATCCGCGACGGGACCTTCCTCTCCGCCACGGTGGGCAAGCACGCCCCGGAGCGCATCACCGCGCGCACATTGGTGGCCGCCGCCGGCGGGTTCGAGTCCAACATCGAATGGCTGAAGCGCTATTGGGGCGAAGCCGCGGACAATTTCCTCATTCGCGGCACCTCCAACAATCGCGGCACCATCCTGAAGATGCTGCTGGACAAGGGCGTGCAGCAGGTGGGCGATCCCACCCAGTGCCACGCGGTCGCCATCGACGCGCGCGCGCCGAAATACGACGGCGGCATCATCACCCGCCTGGACTGCGTGGTGTTCGGCATCGTCGTCAATGCGCACGCCCAGCGCTTCTATGACGAAGGCGAGGACATCTGGCCCAAGCGCTATGCCATCTGGGGCCGGCTCGTCGCCGCCCAGCCCGGGCAGATCGCCTACATCATCTTCGATGCCTCCTCGCTGCGCCTGTTCATGCCGTCCCTGTTCCCGCCGATCAGCGCCCCCACCGTCGGGGAACTGGCCATGAAGCTCTCGCTCGATCCGCAGGCGCTGCAGGCCACCGTGGACGGCTTCAACGCCGCTGTGCGGCCGGGCACGTTCGACGACAAGATCCTGGACGACTGCCGGACCGAGGGCCTCGATCCGCCCAAGAGCCATTGGGCGCGCCGCATCGAGGCCGCGCCCTTCTATGCCTATCCGGTCCGGCCCGGCATCACCTTCACCTATCTCGGCACGCGGGTGAACCACGACGCGCGCATGCTCATGAGCGACGGGCGTCCTTCGGCCAACATGTTCGCCGCCGGCGAGATCATGTCCGGCAACGTGCTGGGCAAGGGCTATGCGGCGGGCATCGGAATGACGATCGGCAGCGTGTTCGGCCGGATCGCGGGACGGGAGGCGAGCCGCAATGCACGCAACTAACGCCTTGGCGGAAGCCGACCGGCTGATGACGGTGTGCAATTCCTGCCGCTATTGCGAGGGGCTGTGCGCCGTCTTCCCGGCCATGGAGATGCGCCGCGCCTTTGCCGATGGCGATTTGAACTATCTCGCCAATCTCTGCCACGGCTGCGGCGCCTGCTATTACGACTGCCAATTCTCGCCGCCGCACGAATTCGAGGTCAATGTCCCGCAGGTGCTGGCCCAGGTGCGGGCGGAATCCTACGGCCATTATGCGCGGCCCGGCATCCTCTCGGGCGTGTTCAAGCGGTCCGGGATCGCCGTCGCCGGGGCCTCGGCGCTTGCCGTGGCGGCGCTGTTCGCGGGGTTCGCAATCTGGCAGGGGCCGGACATTCTGTTCGGCGTCCATGTGGGACCGGGCGCCTTCTATCGCCTGATGCCGCACAATGCGATGGCGCTGCTGTTCGGCATCGCGTTGCTGTTCGCCGTCGCGGTGATCGGCCTTGGCGTGCGCGCATTCCTGCGGGACATCGCCGAGCCCGCCGCCACGCCGGCCGCCGGCAGCGGCCTGTGGCAGGCGACGCGCGACGCGGGCGAACTGCGTTACCTCGATGGCGGCGGCGCGGGTTGCGGGAATGCGGAGGGAAAGCCGCAGGATCGCCGGCGGCTGTACCACCACCTCACCTTCTACGGCTTCATGCTCTGCCTGGCCGCCACCTCGGTCGCGACGCTCTACCATTATCTGTTCGGGTGGGAAGCGCCTTACCCCTGGTGGGACCTGCCGGTGGTGCTCGGCACGCTCGGCGGCATCGGCATCGTCATCGGGCCGCTCGGCCTGATGGCGCAGGACCGCCGGCGCGAGGCCCCTCTCAAGGATCCCGGCCAGGCCGGATTGGGCACGGCCTTCTGCCTGACTCTGGTGGGGCTTGGCGTGACCGGGCTGGCGCTGCTCGTGTTCCGGGAAACGGCTGCAATGGGCACGCTGCTCGCGCTGCATCTCGGCGCCGTGCTCGGCTTCTTCCTCACCATGCCGTACGGCAAGTTCGTGCACGGCATCTACCGGTACGTGGCGCTCGCGCGGTTTGCGCGCGAACGCGAGGCCCAGAACCGCGGCACGCCGGCGCATTAGCCCGTCCAGCCGCCACATCTCAAGCGAGGACCATCATGACGCACGCGGGCACTGCAGGCGTGGCCGAACCGATCCACACCCGCCTCCTGATCATCGGGGCGGGGCCCGCCGGCTACACCGCCGCCATCTATGCGGCGCGCGCGAGCCTTTCCCCGGTGTTGCTGACGGGCATGCAGCCCGGCGGGCAGCTCACCATCACCACCGATGTGGAGAATTTCCCCGGCTTCGCCACGGCCATCCAGGGCCCGTGGCTGATGGAGCAGATGAGCGAGCAGGCGCGCCATGTGGGCGCGCGGATCGTCGAGGACAATGTCATCGCCCTGGACCTGTCGTCGCGACCGTTCCGCGCCACGTGCGAATCCGGCAGCGTCTTCCTCTCCGACACCCTGGTCATCGCCACCGGCGCGCGGGCGCGCTGGCTGGGCCTTGAAAGCGAACGGGACTTCGCGGGCTATGGGGTGTCGGCCTGCGCGACCTGCGACGGCTTCTTCTTCCGCAACAAGTCCGTCGCCGTCATCGGCGGAGGCAATTCGGCGGTCGAGGAGGCGCTCTATCTCACCAATCATGCGTCAAAGGTGACGCTCATCCACCGGCGCGACCGGCTGAAAGCCGAGAAGATCCTTCAGGACCGGCTGATGGCGAACCCCAAGGTGCGCATTCTCTGGAACTGCGTTCCCGAGGAGATTCTCGGACAGGTGGACCCGGTGCGCAAGGTCACCGGCCTGCGCCTGCGCGACCTGAAGGCGGACACCGCCTTCATCGAGCCGGTGGACGGCGTGTTCGTGGCGATCGGCCACGATCCGGCCTCCACGCTGGTGCGCGACCAGTTGGAACGCGATGCGGCCGGCTATATCCGCATCGGCGCCTGGTCGACGCGCACCTCCATCGACGGGGTATTTGCCGCCGGCGACGTGGCCGATCCGAAATTCCGACAGGCGGTCACCGCCGCGGCAATGGGATGCATGGCGGCGCTCGAGGCCGAGAAATTCCTGGCCGAGCATTCCCCGCTTGCCACGGTCAGGGTCGAGGCGTTGCAATCGCAGAGCATGACCGCTGCCTGGGACTGACCGCGCCCGCGATGCAGATCTTCGCCGAGCTGTTCGGTAAATGGTGGGCTTCGACTGCCCACCCCGTCGGCGCCGCGCGGCGCGAGACCGCGTCGCGGACGGGCCACGTCACGAGCCAGGGGGGATCGCCACACACAGGCCGCCCGTCAGAAGCGGCTGGCCGGTAACGTGCTTCGCAAGATAACCGCCGAAGACGCTTAAGTCACCTTGTCCAACTGTAAATGAAGATTGTCCGACCCATTGATCTACATGGGCACTGGCGCTCCCAAGGGGAGGGCGATATCTGCTGCGTAGCAGCGGGTTTGCCAGTTTCGGCAGCGCAGTTGCTCTAGCTGAAACTATTGATCTTTTTCGGACTTTGGCAAACCCTCACGAGGCCTTTCGCAACGGCGCGTGCGGCGGGCCTGGAACGCGTACGCCAACGGCGCTCGGTGTTGAAAAAAACGTCCGACATGAAAAGGGCCCGCACTGGCGGGCCCTGTCGCGAGCCTGGTGGATTTATCGGAGACCAGCTACGGCGCCTCGTACAGCGCCTTCAGCAGATCGTTCTTCAGCTTCTCCGTCAGGCTCCATGCGTGCGAGACGGCGAAGTGAACGCGCTCAAGATGGGCTGGGTCGATGATATGGCAGTGCTCCACGCCGCCGACGCACTCCGGCGGCTCGCCGGCTACGCCGCCCTCGAACATGCCGCTGAGCATATCCCAGGCGATACCGGTCATATTGGCGGCATCGTAGAAGGACCCCTCCAGCGCATGGACGCGTTCGAGCTTCTGCTGATCGGTTGGCATCGCGCGGGGCGCGCCGGCCGTGCGGGGCTTGGCGGTGGCGGTCATGCGGCACCGCCTTCCGAGTCGCGGGGCGATATGAAGGGCAGAACCTCACCGCTCTCGCCGGGGGCTGTGCGCTGTTCATCGCGGCTGAGGGCTGCCTCCTCCTCATCCGTAAGGGCCCGAAATTTCCACGCCGGCCGGTCCACGTCTTGGCAAGCGGCGCCGATATTAATGGCCCATGCAATGAAGTTTTCCCGAAGTGCTGCGTCAGCCTCCCACCTCTCGGTAATGGCGCATGCCAGAGTCAGAGCTTGAGGCGAGGGTGGAGCCTCGAACTTGAACAACGGCATGGTGTCGCCGTCGAACCACCAATATACCCATGTGTCGATTCCTCCGCGCTGCAGATCCGCAACGATACGGTCGGCGGGGCGGTTCAAGTCGATCAGGATTATGGCTTCGCTCATCACGCAGCCCCTCCCTTTCCGGCGCAACGGAACCGCCCTTCAATGGACGGGTGCGTGAACATGGTCGGAGTGACCTGGACGCACTCGGACACGAAGCGCTTGAAGGTCTCCGTCACGTCCTTTTGCCAATAGACCGCATAAGTCGCACCGTCCGCGCTCTCATGGTCGTTCTTCACCATGCCGGCGGGCTTGGGCGCGTAGGTGGTTTGACGCATCACCGCGTCAATCACCTGGCCAGAAAGGCCGTGCAGGCGCCCGATGCGCACCCGGATGTGGGTGATCGCCTCGGCATTCGACGGGCGCGCCTTCAAAACCGTCTGCGCCGTCTCGACCCGCTCCACCTTTTCCTCCAGATGGGCGATGGCCTTGGTATGGGCGGCCTGGGCGCGCTCCTGATCTGCGAGCATGCGGAACGTGTGGGCGAGCGCCTCGGCCGTGGTCGGGATTGCCGTCGGACGCACCCCGCGCTCATACTCATCGAACCGCTCGATGATCTCGATGGTGATTTCGGTCGCCTCGGCCGTCTCGGACTTGGCCGTGATGAAGATCGCCTGCTTGCGGGTGAGATAGAATTCGGATGCTTCGCCGCCATTCACAACCCGCTGCACGGCGCAGCGGGGTCCAAGCTGGTCAAGCGCCGCGATATGACGTTCGATCAGGGGACGAATGTTGCGCGCCCGGCCGAACCCGAGTCGGTTTGCCAAATCCAGATCGAACACACGCGGCTCACCATCCCGAAGTTGGATTTCCAACACGGGCCGTGGTAAAGAATGGTCGTTCATTGGTCAGTCCTCTGACGATTGATCTCGGGGACGGCGGAGCGGGTTTCCTAGGCCTGGTGCTCCGTCGTCCTTCTCGTTCTCGGCCCCGCCTGGGCCTGTCATCCGATCCATCCGCTCCCGAATGCATCGAACGATCTCGCTGTTGAGCGAGGCGCCGTTGCGCTTCGCCTCCGCCTGAACCCAGCACTTCATGTCGGCCGGGAGCCGGATGATCATTTGCGGGTCACCTCGCGCCATTCATTTTCCTTTCATTAACCAAAATATGTCACTGTGCTACCATAGCCGTCAACAGGAATGTGTCACTGTGCTACTACCGTCGTTGCGCGGTGACAGTATGGGAGTTGAGGGCATGGTCGAAGAAACCCCGGTACGCGAATACGATAAGTTCATGCTCCGGATGCCCGAAGGTATGCGGGATCGGATTGCTCGCGAGGCCAAGTCCAATGGACGTTCGATGAACGCAGAGTTAATCGCTCGCATTGAGAAGACCTTGGAAGACGACACGGCCTTGGCGAAACTGACTGACCGCGTTGAAGAGCTTGAAGCGGACTTCGAGAAGCGTCTGCAAGATCTAGAGCAGGCGATGCACTACGTCAGCAAAAGGCTCCCCACCTGATGGGTTGATTAGCCCGAGTCCTGTGGCTTTCGGGCGACGGCCTCCAAGCCCTTCTTGATCAGGTGCCGGATCGTCTCTGCCTTCGTCGGCTTCCGGAGCGCATAGCGCGCATCATCAACCTCTGAGACTTCTGCATCCGTCATCATGACGGTTACCCGTCTCTCGCGCTGCGGGCCCGCACGTGCTTGGCTCATTACACCTCCGATCACCGGCACAAGTTGTGCCGTTAACCATCAGTTAACCAGCACAAGTTGTGCCGGTCAATGGATGTTGTGCCGCTTGTGCCGATTTTGTAGATTGAGCCATGAACCAGGAACCCAAAGACCAGCGCATCCCGATCATGATGTCGGCCTCTGAAGTGAAGGCCATCGATGATTGGAGCTTCGAACACCGCATCCGCACCAGGGCAGAGGCGGTCAGGCGTCTATGCGTCATAGGTGCAGAATGCGATAAAAAGAAACTCGATGCGCTTGAGCAGCTTCTAAATAACGCGATGGGAAATATTCTCGACGCATGGATCGCTATGATTGACGCGATCCGCGAAAATCGGATTATTACAATACAAGAAGCAAATTATATAGCGAATTCGATATTTAACGGACGCATGGATATTGGAGAGGCCCGCTTCTCGCTCACAAAAATGAGAGAAGTTGTGGCCGCTACAATGGGCGCGGACGACACTTCTGAAGCTATCAACGCTGCACGAGAAGAACATATCCGCATGAAATCTTTGGGCAACATGCCTGATATGAGGGTGACACGAGATCACACTTGGGAATTGAAAGAAGAGGATATTCAGTTTTTGAAGCGACTGAGCAGCCCACGGCGAGAGTCGAGGGGCCCCAAGGAGAGCGAGGCTCGTCGGCGGAAGTCGGATGACACAACGGAATAGAAAGTCGTCCGGCATGGCGAGCACAAACAAAAGTCTGATGCTGCGAGAACCGGCGACAAGTTGTCATCGGCTTGAGAGGGGCCGGAGAGGCTAGGGCGCATCAGCGCGGCGCGCCAAAGAAACACCTGACGATTTTTGCGATAGCGTCGCCGAGGCCCGCCACGGTGACGATGGCCGCGATGACGCGGCGGAGATTGAATAGCCTGCCAGAGCACGCCTGCCGCCTCACCGCCGAAACTATACTCATAGATCGACCCATGCGCCCACAACAGGTGGCGGCGCGCTGGGGGTGCTCGGAGAAGCACGTTCGCAATTTGATCACGGATGGCGCCCTGGGTCACTTCCGCCTCGGCGGCCGGCTCCTTAGGATCCGGGCTTCGGCAGTGGAGGAATATGAGCGATGCCAGACCCGGAATACGAGGTCGGACGGCTCCACGGCCGGTGGGTCGTCTCCTGGTGGGAAGGCCGGAAGCGGAAACGCTTCCGCCTTGAGGCGAGCACTCGCCAATAGGTGGAGCGCCCGAAACGCCGTACCAGAGGAGAGGTAATGCCGCGCCGTGCCGCAATTCTCACGCAAGCAGACATGGCCCGGGCTTTCCGCGCCGCGCGTCAGGCCGGTGTGCACATCCGAATTGATGTGGCCGCCGGCACAATCGAAACAATCGACGCGGAAACGAATAAGATCGTTCCTCCTCCCATCGAAGACGAAAAGCCGATCTTCCTCTCACCAGATCATCTCAAGCGGTGCTCCGGGCCGAGCCTGCTGAGCGATAACCTCAAAGGCGCGGTAGATGAAGGAAGCACCTAAACGCGAACGAATTCGTGCTTTTGAGGCATCAGCTATTTTGGGTGTGGCGGTACGAACCGTGCAGTCCCTTGCCTGCCGCGGCGAGCTGCCCGGCGCGTGCAAGATTGGCGGGTTATGGACCTTCGATGAGGCAGCGCTCCGAGCATGGATCAAAGATCGCTCGGCGCCAGGAAATCAGAGCGGTTCACGGCCAAAGCCCGGCGGATCCGCACGTTCTGACCCGTGGCTTTCCCAGGAACAGCGCGACACCGCCAAAGCCTATGAAGAGATGCTTCAGCGGTTGCGACGGGGTGTATAAGAGGATCTGCGGGGAGTTACAATGAGCTGATGACGCTGGCTCGCGAGCGGAAGGGCGCGCCCCCCAAACCCCATGACTGACATTTCGGCTCCGATGGCGTCGCCGTTGAATGCGACATGATCTAAGATCAGCGATACCCCGCGCCGATCTCTGTGTTGGCGTTTACCTGACAAAATAGGGCAGCATCGCAAACCAAAGCCGCCCGGAGGCGGTTTTGGTTCGCGTGTGGCCGGCTCGATTTTGAGCCGTTCAATTTCAATGATTTAGGCCGTGTTTGGTCGCCATTATTCCGCTAGTCGAATTTTCGACCCAATAAAATCAAGGGATTGCTCCGGCCCCTCAAGATCGTCATTAGCCGGCTGGCGGCCGGACCAACGCCGCGCTACCACTCGGGCGATGAACTATCCTGCCGCGCCCGTCAGCCGAATAAGGTGATTTTCATTGGCGCTTGTCTCTATGACGCTTGCATGATGAGCCAAAACACCGAGATAGCTTCCAAGCTCTTCCGTGCTCCGAACCATTACCACGCGACGCGGAGCTGATTTAAGTCTGGAAAGGTCGTCCATTTTCGTTGCTACGGTAGAAATCGAAATTGGCGACTTGGTTGCCACGTCGAAAACGATCCGACCCGAGGCTGTATAAACCGTTGCTGGGACAGGCCAATCGTGGCCCGAATCTCCGGCAATAATCTGGTTCTTCTTTACGTTATCCGCGCCGAACGCTGATTCCAGCTTCTCTACAAGAAGGCGGGCCATCCCTGTCCCAGCCCTTTCGGCAGCCTTCATGACCGCGGTCGTGACTGCTTCGACTGAACATGAGGCGATGGCAGCAATGGCGCCCGGAAGCCGCTCCAAGTCTACCTGGACGGCAAAAAAGGCGTGTTCATCAAACCCAACGCCAGCGCGCTCGGCGATAACTCTCGCGAAACGAGCGAACCCCCGATCCACGCCCTCAAGCTCGGCTTCCTGAAACCCAAGACCAAAGTCGGTCACAAAAAACATCACGCGGCCTTGAGACCGCTGTTCAGTCACGCGAACGACCACGCTTTTCCCGCTGGGGTAAAGCGTTGGGACGGTGATGTAGGTCCCCTCAGGGTGAGCAACCCCGGAGACGAGGCGACGCATCGCCGCTTCGATATCGGGGCTGATAACAGCCCGTTCCGCCATGACGTTTGCCATGCCTACACCAACGCCTTTAGCTGCCACAAAGGTGGAGCCGTCATCCATTCTACCGGGCCGATTCTAAACTCTTTCCCCACTAGCACAACAATCTCTGGGAAAGAGGGCTCAGGGTCGATAGGTACGGAGATGGGTAGAGAGCCCTTTTTCACTTGATTGGGAGAATGCTCCCAGTTCAAGTCAAAAGGATGATGGTGGGTACCTTTTTAGGTGAGGAATCTGATTTCCTCAGGGCCAACTCCCTTGTTATTGTGAGGGGAAATTGGTCGCCACTCAATCCGCGCAATCGCGCCGCCCTTTAAGCCCTTAACAGGCGGGAAATATTCCAGTTGAAATGTTAACGATTCATCTGGCCGGCTGGCCAACGCGGTCGCGCGAAATTTTAGCCCTTCAATTACGACGCTATCGATCTTCAATGGCGCCGTAGCGAATAGCCAATCTCGGTCGCGCGCCTTCCAAACGGGCTTCAATGCAAGAAGCTTTTCCGCTGCCATTATCTCTGGAAGGTCCATTCCCCACCACGCCCTGGTTGCGCGGCGCAGGTTAAGACCAAAACCTTACTCAATGCTACCTATGCGAGCGGATGAGCGACGCGCTTTTCTCAAAGGGATATTCCCCGTCACAGAAGCCCCGTCTTAAGCTCCGACATCACAGACCTCTAGCGTAGCGTATCAGGTCTGAAGGGGCCGTCTTGCCGCCGCCGATCACTCCCTTGACATCGGCCCTAGTGATAACATCGGCCTCCATATTCGGAGGGTCAGATGCGCCTAGCGTTCACGGCTTTGGTTTTCGCGTGACGTGTAGGGCGGGCATTAGCCCGCCCCTCCGAGCTTGCCTAGACATGCCTTCCAGACAGTGCCCTGCCTCGCCTAATCTGCCGCGCCGATTTGGCAGGCTTCTTTATTAAGGCTCTCGCGCCGATCGGATTCGACGCCGCCAGCACGGGGCGCGGGCGAATGGCAGCTCCCTCGATCACCTTGCCAAGGATGACGCAAGTCCATTCCACCAGGATCGGATCCTTCCGTACCGGCACCGCCTCCATCTGTGGAGACGCCATCGCGCTTCGCGGCCCGAGGACGGCGGCTGACTCGACTCTAAGTTTCGCCGGCTGCATTCTTCCCCCGGGGATAGGGGGAAGACATGAAATTCGGCATCCGCAAACCGAGCATCCGGAAAAGCATCGCCGCTCGGACCTCGGTGAAGCGAATGGTTCAATCGCAATTGGGCCTGAAAGCGCCGCGCGGGATGGGATGGCTGACTAACCCCAAGCGCGCCGCGCGGAACCGGATCTATAATCGGACCACCATCAGTTTCTGGTCGATTCTGCGCCGCCTTTTTGGCTGAGAGACCCGCGGCCCATTCCCGGATAGAGCATACCATGGCACAACCCCCGTTCCGTAGAACCTCTGGCACAACCCGCGACGCCGCCGAGGCTGCCTTTCGGTCGGCCACCACCAGGCCTGTCGAAGAGGCGCCGAAGGCACCCAAGGCTCCGGTGATCCCCGGAGCGAAAGAGACCGTCTCGCTTCGCATTGATCGCGATGTGCTGGAGTTCTTCCAGGAGGGCGGCCCCGGCTGGCAGGATCGGATCAATCACGCGCTGCGGAAGGCCATGGGCGGCGAAGATCAGGACTGATTGGGCACAGCGTCCAAAGGATAACTCGCTACATGGTTGTTGGAATGGTATGGCACCACCAATCAGGCTGGGAGGATCGCACCATGTCCAAAATCAAGTGCGCGGCATTGTTTCTGGCCGCGGCTTTCATCGGGTCCATCGCTCTTGCGAGCATGGCGGATGCCAAGGGACGTACAGGGAGCCATCGGGTCGGTGGGTATTCCAGCCACGGGAAAGGCAGCCATTATGTCGGTGGGCGCCGGTAGACTGCACCCCAGCGTGATCGCCTCCTAGGCGGACTTTTGCTCCTGGCGCCCGCCTCACCGACGCGCGGCATGTTTAGCGAACCATTTCTCAACGTCGTCATTGGTGGTCGCATCAGGCGCCCGGATGCCGCTTGCCTTGTCTATGGCCTTTCGATCCCACCGCTTGGTGCCAGGAATTGGGCCCGGAACAATGCCTGCTACCTGCCATGCGCCAAAGCCGCTCAGGGTTAAGCCGCAATATTTCGCCGCCTGTGATTTTGTGAGGCAGCGAGGTTCGATGGACGGCTTACCCGCTTCCTTTTCTCGATCAGTCAAGTCCCGCTCCGGTTCAGTTGATGGCGCCGGCATAAGATGGGCAAGACGTGACGGTTATGCTTCACTCCGGCCGTCTCCGTTAAAATCTCGATCGCTGGTGCACTAACTTAAAAAGGACGGGAGATGAGATCGACACCTTCTCGCGACCAGATAACTGACACCACGCCGCTCCGCCTTGGTGTTGCGGCGGCGCTTGCCTTTCCGGACGGCTCCATCACCGCATCCAGCCTGCGGCGCGAATCTCTCAAAGGGCGGCTTACGGTGGAGCGGATCGCGAACAAAGATTACACGACGCTAAAAGCGATCGAGGACATGAGGCTGCTTTGCCGCGTCCAGCCGAAGGAAGCCGGCCCCGCTCAACCGAGACCGGCAGCCGGGAGAATATCGCCCGGAAGCGACCCTTCTAGTCCATTGCGGGTGGCAGAAAGAAAGGCAGCATTGGATGCTCTCATGGCGACGGCAAAGATGCTGAACGAAAGTTCGCAGCCTCCAACGCCGAAAAATGCCAATTCCCCCCATGACGAATCCACTGTTTCGTCGAAGCGGTAATTCTGGAGGGCGCGCCGTGACGTTACGAACCACCAGCAAATTGAAATGCGAATCCGCACGTCTCTACACTCGCAATCATGATGACCGTATTCCGAGCAATCGCCTCGGCGTCGTTCTTTGGCTTGCCTATCATGGCAATCGGCCCTCCGATGGCGGCGCGCTCTCTATTGGTAGGGGCCCCAAATTCCCTCCGCTCGGGGCGGCGGTGCAGCGCATAAAGGTTCTGTAGGCACTCTTAAGCCGGCCTTCGTGCAGAGTGAATGTCTCTTTGTAGGGCTCATAACCCGCCTCTTCGGCCCTGCAACGTGCAGATATGGTGAGGCCATTCCCTTTCAGAGTGTAGGTGGGAGCCTTGCAAAGCCCGCCGCCCTCAGACGTAAAGGACTTTTCCTTGATCTCAAACCACGGTCCTTCCGTCTGCTGCTTGTAACTTTGACATGCATCCGTCACGTCGCTCCAGGCACCGATGAAATCTGAAAGCTTAGGTGATGTGGCCGGGACGGTGGGGGGCATTGGAGTTGAGACGGCGGCAGGTAGTGCTGTGCTTGGGGTGGGTGTTCCTGCGGTCTGCGATGCCATAGCCGCCCATTGGAAGGGCTTGGCATTGGTGTCGGCGATAACTCCGGCTTTGGACGCCTCTTCCACCCGACCAGCGCACTCCTTCTTAATTTCGTCGGGCTTTGCATTCTGGAGGTAGTCGGCGTTCGCCCTCTGAACGGAGCCGAGGAGGAACTGACGATAGTCATCAGCCATTGTCGTGAAATGCGCGATAATCCAGGAATCCAGGTCCGCAAGATAGTCCGCCTTGAGCTGCACGCCGCATATGTTCTGCGTCGTGAGCCAGTGCCTAGCCTCTTGATCGCGCTTCTGGCCGGCGGCATCGTCCCTCCAACTCCAGGCACCGGCGGGCGTGGAAATTGACACGGACGAAAGCCACGCAGTTACCAATGCGCCGGCTATTGCTTTCTGCTTCGACATAAGCACAGCCTCATTTGTTATCGCTTCGATGGGCACTTTAGATACTTATTGAATCAAGCGAACGACAACGAGCAAATCATTTCCGTTGTCGGCCACACTCGAAGTGATTTCAATTATCCGGCTCTCTGAGTTGCCTCCAATCTTAACCGTCAGGTTAGCGTTGCATACGAGTCTATTTTCTTCGGTCGGCTTTAGCGTGGTCACTCCGTCGATTCGAATATCTGATACGGGAATTTTATATTGCTTAGAAAGTGAATTTTTCGCTGCGTCTATGACATTTTCATTGCACGAAAGCTTAGGACGAGGCGGGGATTGCTCAAGAAGTGGGAACAATGGGCGACCTGTCATTAAGCCATAGGCGAAAACGCTCAATAAGGACCCGCCTCCAAATATAAAAAACATGACGATCCATAAAGTGACCTTGCTCTTGAGACTGGGTTCATAAGCAGCGGACTTTGTCGGCGTGGGTTCAGACACGGGGTGTCTCCGTCTGGTTGTTGTGTTTGCTGGGATTTAAAAGATGGTCGAAGGCGTGCCCAGACGGCTTAAGCCCGGTCGCTCGTGCCCCTGATTGTAGCCGCGGCGCGCTATCCCGACGTGGTGCCGTTCAGGGAGATGGTGGCGCTGCGCTCGCGCGTGAGCGAGGAAATGCGGCGGGAGCTTTCGCTGAACGGCTCAAGTCGTGTATATGCAAGGTTGTCGCAGCTGCGCGGCGCCATCGAGTCCGACATTGAGGGCGCGGTGGCAGCGAAAGCGGCGATGGAAGAGCGGGCGGTGGCTTCGGGCGCGATGTCCGAAGATCAGACGCTGATGTCGCTGCTTTCCGGATGGCGTGATGGTTGGCGAGACGAACAGGCGGCTCGGGGAGCAGCTAGCTCCGGTGTTGGACCCGATGTCTCCGGGGGAGCGGGCGGCTTTTCTCGTTCACGCGGAACAGCGGGCCAAGGCCGAGGGCAATTTCCAGATGCTCCGGGCGCTGAAGGAGTATCGGCACCTGGCCTCCCCCCCAACTTCGACGAAGGAGCCGCCGGCCGGCTGAAGAAGGCTTCGGCGGCGACGAAGAAGAATGCGCGCACCTATGAGCGCGACCCGGTTTCCGGCGTGCTCAGGGGGCCTGACAGCGAGACGTTCACCGTCCCGAGCTCCGTGGTCCCGGCGCGCTTCTTCCGCCCGGGCCCGCGCGGCTATGAGGCGATGCAAGCGCTCACCAAGGCGGCCCCCGGACCCGAGACGGCGCGCGCGATCCGCGACTATGCGGTGTCCACCATGCGACGGGATGCCGAGAACAAGCTCGACGGCACCATTGACCCTGTGCGGTTCGAAAACTGGCGGCAACGCCACGCGGACGCCTTGAGGGCCATTCCGGAAGTCGCAGCATCCCTGGAAAATCCGGCGCGCGCTTCCGAGACGCTGGCACAGCTCGCGGCCGCGCGAAAAGCCGAGATCGACGCCTTCCAGAAGGGCACCGTTGGGCGGCTGCTGGGCCTCTCGGACCCGGCGGACGTGACGCGGACCATCGGCGGCATCTTCTCGCGGCAGGACCAGGTGCAGCAGATGGCGCGCCTCGCCCGCGAGACAGCCGGCGACCAGCAGGCGCGGGAGGGGCTGCGGAAAGCCGTGGCGGACTACATCTCGACACGCTTCGTGGGGAATATCGAGGGCGGCACGTCCAATGTGGACCTGATGCGCTCGGACGCCTTCCAGCAGTTCCTTCGCCAATCCGCGCCTGCTCTCAAGCAGGTTCTCAGCGGCGAGGAAATGGCGGGGCTTCATGCGATTGCCGCGGACCTGAAGCGGGCCAACCGCTCTCTGACGGCGGTGAAGATCCCCGGTCAATCGAACACGGTTCAGGATGCACTCGCCACGGCGAAGTCCGGCACCGATGCGCAGTCCTGGCTTTCCCGCCTCTTGTCCCCTGGAGCGCTGGCCGGCGCCGGCGCGGCGGCCGGGAGCACAGTGGGGGGCGGGCTTGGGGCGGCCATCGGCGGCGGTGCCGGCGCGCATTTCGGTCGCGTGATCGAGGCTCTGCGCAAGTCCGGGCTCCAGAGCGTGGATGAAATCGTTCGCGACGCGCTGCTGAACCCGGACCGGGCGCGGGCCTTGCTCGCGAAGGTGCCCGACCGGCCGACGAAGACCCAGGCCATCAATCTCGCTCGGGTCTACATGCGGGCGGCGTTGCTGCCAGTGGTAGGGGACGAGACAGCGGAGAGCCGGCGCGGCAAGTCAGGGCACGTTATTGCGAAGCCTCCGGCGGCGAGCGCCACCATCACTCCCGCTGAGCGGCTCCTGAGCATCGGTCCATGAATCATGGCGCCTCTTCGTAACGGCAGGTGGGAGCCATTCACTCTTTCAGCGGTCCAGGATTTCCGCGCTCCATCGGCCAACCAGATGATGGTCCAGAACGCCGAGGAGCTAGTGCAGATCATCCATGTGAGCCGCGCGCGGGGGCTGCCACGCGGCCTAACGCCGTGCAGTAGGCCCCGACCGTGAGCCGGGACGAACTGGCGGGCGATCATGATGGACGATAACCTTTAGGTTCTCCGCGCATCCTGTTCTGCGTCGTGCGCTCTCACTTCATCCTCAATGCGAGCGACGAAGGTGTCTAGATCCGTCTCCTCAAACACCTCCGGGCTGTTCGGGGCGCGCTCCAAAATAGCCAACGCTGTCCTATAAGCATCAGTCAACTTTGGATCCGCCGGTGCCCCAACAATAAAATGAGGTTTGAACCTCTCAGCATCGCCTCCGGCGACCACCGCAGCAAGATGGCCAAGCCACTCACGTGCTTTTACTTTAATTCCATCAGCATCTGCCAAATCAAAGGAGAGGGGCTCATAAACATGCCACTGGCCGTTCTTCCATGCGTGCTTGAATACAATATCGTCCACTTCCCCATGAATGGACTTTTCTTGAAGGCGTTGGGCAAGGTTCTTTTCTTCAAGTTTGCGCCGGACTGGCCGCCAGATGTCCTCGTCCGATCGACGATGGCGTGGCGGGCAATCGTATCGAGAGACGAAGCGCGCATAAATACGCTCCAGCGCTTGCCCGGGGTCTGCGGTAATGCCCGACCCACTAGGCGACCACTGCAACGAACTGTCGTCGAGCGGCAGCGCCTTCCGGGCAATCGTCGCAGCGTCTTGGACTTCGGTGAAAAGGCCCGGCTGGCCTTCGTTTCTGGCGACACCCTGTAGGGCGCGGCGCACAGCGTGCATCGCGCTGACAAAGGCTCTGCGGTCGATGTCTGGGAATACGCCTTTCAGGCGCCCGATTGTCGATCGGGTTTTGAATTTTACGGTGCCTGACGACGGAAGAAAGATCACAACACCGACGTTCACGAACTCACCGGTCAGTACGTCATGGACGTACCGCAATACCGTGTAGGTGTAGGCTGTTCTATCTGTCATGAAAGCACCCGCCTCACTTCCGCCAGCACACCGTCGATGTTGTCACGCGCATCTTGGATAAGCTTTGCCGCCACCGACACGGCCGAAGCTGCGTTTCCCCACTCGGCGGGAACTGCAGCCTCATAATCCGCAATCTGACCGTCCGACAAGCCCGCCCATGCGGCACCGACGGGAGACAGATCAACATTACTCCCTTTTAAGCCCCTCCAAAAAATATGCCCCCCGTGTTCAAAAGATGCCAGCCCGCCTAGCCGCCAAGGAGGTACCCACCCGAATAGCGGAAGGCGATGCGAAAACGCCAACTCGTGGTCGAAAATTATCAGCTCGTCGCCGCGGACGAGGCAGTTGGGGTTATTGGTTCGCCGGTCGAAATTTTGGACCGCTGCATCGAAAACGAATATGCTAGCGGCTGTAGGCCGCATTGTGTCTGAAATCTTGTTTCCCGAGTTCCAGGCCGCAAACTGGCCCACGGCTAGGCGAGAGCCAAACGCAACAGGGGAGCTGGCGAGGATTTTTGCTCGTCTTGCCACGTCCGGGATGGTGTTCGCCCATGCGGGGCTCACTTCCAAGACAAATGGTTCGGGAACAGGCAGGCCGAGGTCTGCAGCCAAACACGCCGCCACGACCTCCATGGCCAAGCTCACATTTCCTTCGTCACAATTCGCAGAAAATTTGGCGACTACCTCCACGACGGCGCCATCATCGAGCTCACATGTGACGATGGATGGTGCCGTTCTCCCTGACGATGTTCCTCGATCGAATTGAACTGGATAGGCCTTTCTCAGCACACCGGCGCTCCCACTCCCCATAATTGTGCAACCCTTTCACAGGGTAGGCCAAGGTTGCAATAACGAAGGCTTGGCTTTGCCGTTTCTGCCGGACGGCTGCCTGCAGGGTTTGGGCACGCAAAGTTGCAGGTTGCAGCGTGCGAGCCCTTCCCGAATGCTGAAAAGACACATTAAAAGAAGCTGGAAAAGCTCACCATCTTGTAAAGCGCCTTGAAGGCTTGGCCTTCAGCCTTGGCGCAACTTTCTTAACCTTACCCCCGGCCCTTCGCCATTCTCTTCCACGAGTATCACGCCCGCGGATTCGAGGGCAGCGCGCAGCGCGGCGAGATTGTTCGCCATCGGGGCGGAGCGGCCGGCTTCAAAATTTCTGAGTGTGCTTAGACCGACATTTGCGGCCGACGCTAGGTCAGCCTGAGACCAATCAACAAGACCGCGAGCTGCTCGGCACTGAGCGGGCGTCATGTTCTCTCCTGTCATTTTAACTCAGCCATAACGATTTTCGTTTGACACGTCTATCTGCAACGAATTAACGTAACCATAACGAAAAACGTTAATTTGGATGTTGGACGATGCACGACAAATCGCTCCTCATGCGCCGGGCTTGGTTCTTATGCAGCCAGTCGATGCAGCGCTTCACACGGCTAGGCTTCGCGGCGTGCCTGCGCCAGGCGTGGAACGAGGCCCGCAACGCCCCGGTGACGCCCTGGGAGGTGGTGCAGCGATACGTGTCGGTGCCGCGCGGCTGCCATCGCGCCGAGGTCATCCGCCGCGCCGAGCACGCCCTGAATGCTGCCCGCATCACGGCTGCGAGCTATCGGAATGCCCCCGAGCCCCGCGACGCCTATGCCGCCCGCAAGCGCTCGAATGACATCCAGCGTCTCGCCGCGCTGGAGCGGATCGTCGCCGCTGAAAAGGCCGCGGCCAGCATCGCTGCCAGCTATACCGCGAAGCGCGATAGCGATGGCTTCGCCCTGAAGCGCGACGGTGTCCAGTTTGGACGCCTCACCGGGCCGGCCGGCGCGCTCACCTTCACCACCACTGACACAGCCCTCGCCGAGCGGGCCCGCACTGCCTTCGCAACGTGGGAAGACTTCCCTGTCGTGCTCGCCAAGGTGCGTGCCGCGGACGAAGCCCTTCGCCTTTCCCGCATCGCTTGATCCCCCCACCAACCTCTCAATCTCCGGAGCCTACCAATGCCTCGCCCCACCGCGCCGGCAAACGCCGCGTCCTTGCGTGCCCCTAAAGCTCCTCGCTACCACGACGCCCTTTCGTTCATGGAGCGGCGCAAGCCGCAAGGCAGCGGGATCGACCATTGGGTAGTGAGCCCGACCGGCAACTACAGCGCAGACTACGAGACCGGCGAGAGTCTTGCCGTCGAATTCCTCACATTTATAGGCACCTACCCTACCGTATGCCATTCGACCCTGCTCACATGCGTGCTTAGGGACATGATCGACCATGCCGTAGCCGGGCAGGGCTGGAGCGGTGTTCACGCCGGATTCGCCCATGGCGTTTCCCAATACGCTATGGCGACCGCCCGGGTCATTGTCTCTCGGATGGGCGGGGAGGCGACCCATGCGTGAGCACCCCATACCTCGCCGCGCCCTACTCAAGGCTACCGGCGCGCTCGGCACCGTCACGGCGCTCGCGGTGGAGGGATTCCCTAAGGCAAAGGCTGCTGAAGTTGCTGACGCCGAGTTGCTGTCGTTGGGGCGCCATGGAGTTGCTTGGCGCCAATAGCTGTCGGCAGGCCTTGCCGGCCATCAGAAGCGGGTCACTTCGGCGCTGCGTCTCGGGATACCGGGGATATCTCGCGCCCACGGCATGACTCCTTTGCCCCGCAATGGGTGGATGCGTTCGTTCTGTTCTCAACAGGGCCGTGGCTGCCAGCGGGACCCGCTCACAAGGAAAGCTGGCGGTTATCGGGGGGCGTACCGCGGTAACGTTGCCTTTATTGAGAGCCGGACACTTTGCTGCAAGCGGCGCAGGGCGAGGCAACCGCCTAAGAGAGGCCGTCATTTACGAGGGAGTTTGTCAGTCCCTAGAAATGAAAGAGCTCGTCGAAGCTAGGTTCGAGGGTCAGATGGTACGCAGGTCAGCTAAGTTCACAGAAGCCGACGTAACGCGCGTTTTGAAGGCAGCAAAAAGGGCTGGCCTACAAGCTCGTGTTGATCTCGCTCGAGGGACCATCGAGCTGGGCGAGAACATAGTGATGCCTGCGACAAACACCGCTTATGATGTGGAAGCGGACAGGCTGAACCGCTTGAAGGGCGTTGTGCTCTGATGCCGCGGGGATATGCCCTTTATCTTTGTCGAGAGGCGACGCGCCACGGGCGCATTATCTGGTACGTGCGCAAGCCGGGCGCCGCTCGCATCCGCCTCCGCGCTGATTATGACACGCCGGAATTTTGGACAGAGTACCGGGTCGCAATCGACGCTCCGCCGACGACATTTAACCGCGCCGTCCAGGGTTCTCTCGCTTCAGCTCTGGACCTCTATCGAAGTAGCTCCGCCTGGGCGCAGCTATCCAACGGCACCCGACGACAGCGGGAGTTCATTTATCGGAAGATCAGCGAGAGCGCGGGCAAAGCTCTCCTCACAGACCTGACGGCGAAGGAGATAGTTGCCGGACGGGAGCGACGGGCAAGCACCCCGCACGCGGCAAACGTCTATCTTAAAGCTATGCGAGCATTTTTCCATTGGGCAGCTGGCGATGGAGGACTCCTTCCAGCCGATCCGACCATAGGCGCCCGGCACCAGGAAACGGAGCCTCCGGCGTATCGATGAGATGGCGCACCACCGCGTTTCGACGCAAGAGGTCCGTGCGATCCACGAGATCCTTCCACATCAGGTACTTGGCGAATGAGAAAGTGGATAGCGCCGTCTCGGTCACGACTTCCATGCCGGGCACATCGCGCACCGCTCTTCGCACCTCGGCGAGCAGTTGCGGCACGTCGACGCCGCTCTCGTCCCGCGGCAGCGGCCCGTCGAATTGCGGTAACCGGAGATCGAATTCGCCCTCCAGGAACTTGAGCAATGTGGCGTTGAAGCGAGCCTCGTCCTCGTGGAAACGCAGGGTGAAACGCGCGGATGCCGCCGTCCTTTCCAGGCGGACCGGCACGAGCAGCAAGGGTGCGCGATAGTCCCGCACCTCGCCCTGCCGCCGCCACCGCAGGAAGCCAACCGCCAGGAAGAGGGTGTTGGTGCCGCCCTCGGCAAGGTCGTTCTTGACCTCGCGATAGAGGTCGATCAGACGAGCCTCCAGCGTGTTCGCGGGCAGCAGCGACGGCAGTTCGTCGCGCGACAGAGCCTCAGCCGCAAAGCCACGATGGATGTCCTGACCTCGCACATCCCGATAGAGATCCGCATCGCGTCCGCCGAGTGGGTTCTGCTCCGGCAGCGATATGAGGCGAATGCCGGTCCCGCTCGATAGGCGATCCTCCAGATACGCCACATCGGTGCACAAGAACGGAACCGTTTTCTTCGAGTCCTTGAAATTGAGCAGGCGGTTGCGCAGCGTCAGATCGAGCAACTTCTTCTGCCAGCGTTCGATACGCCCGTGGGGTGTCTTGGGCTTGTCCTCCGCCGGCGCGCTCGTTGGCATATCGTTGTCGCCAAGAGACGGAAGGCCCAGCTCAATGCCGGCGCGCTCGCCCTCATCTGCACGGGCGGCCTCATGCGTGGCCAGAGGCATGATGCCTCCGTCTCGCTGCCGGCGTAAATCGAGGGCACAGCGGAACTCATACTCGCGACTCTCCTCAAGACGATGCAGAAGGGCAGCCTGGGCGTCATCAAACGCGAGCACGGGTCGGCGCGTTACCCCGGTGGTTTCGATCACCAGCAGTTCGCCGGCCGCAAGTGCCTTGCGCACCTCCATAGGCTCGGTGACAACGGCATTTAGCAGCGTCTTCTTCTTCAGCCAAACGCCCACACCCGAGTGTCCCGCGAACAGCAGGAGCACTGCATTGAGGCCGGCCGCCTCGAAGGCCGCGGCCAGTAGCAGCGTGCTGTCGAGACAGGTAGCAAGGCCGCCCGACGCGACTGCGGAGGGATGACGAACCTTCTGCCCCAGGCGCTCGAAGCTCGCAGGCGGCTCCGCATAATGCACATCGAGAGCCGCCACTGCCGCATAAAGCGAAGCCGCGATAAAGCGAACCCGGTTGATATCACCGCTCTGGTATCCATCAAGGCCGGGCTGGTGCCCATGCCGGGCGAGTATATCGGAAGCGGATCGCACCAGCTTTCCCACCGCTGGGTCATTCGGCATGACGAAGGCCGCCAGCAACGGCATCATGTCCGCCCCGCCCCACTCGTCGCGCGCAAGAAGGCGTACGGTTGTCCAATACTCTGCGAGGATCGCCTCACCTTGGCTCAGGGTGAACGAAACCTCGCCGCGCTCGGCTTCATCAAGGTGTGCGAGATAGGCAGGATCGAGTTCCATCCGCCGGTCCGACATGGCCAGTTCATCGCCTGGCAGCAGTCGATCAACGGTCCAGACCTTGGGCCTGAGAAAGGGAGGGTTCGCGGAAAGCGCGATCCTGCACCCTTCGAGGCGTTCCCCGGTTGGGTTGCTCACTGCCAGGGCGCGCAATACGGGCACCGCATTCTGGTATGAGGCATAAGTGAAGGACGACGCGACGTCGGCAGTTATGCTGACTTTCGGCGACTCCTCGAGAGAGGCACCGTTCTGGACGATTTCACTCACCTTGGCCCCCACAGTTGAGCAGCCCATAGGTTGCCCTTACCCCAACGGGAATATCATCCAACTTTGAGGGAGAAGTCGATGGGCTGTTTCCTAACCGCCGTAGAGGGAAAGGATTATGAGACTCGCATCACCAAGATAACCGCTGCAAAAGCTGGCTCGGCCGGCAAACACCGACAAATGGCTGCTTCCCTGCCCCACGAGACAACGTAGGCCGCCGTTTACACCAAAGCAGCTGGAGCGCACTGTGAAGGGTGGGTGCCAAAGCGGCAGGAGCGGACGTCGAGGTCTTTCGCGCAATCCACATAATACCTCTCAACACCTCTTTCCGACCCCTCGTGAATCATGGACATAGCGCGCCCTCGCCGGCAGTCGGGCCGGCAACGGAGCAGCAGGCATGATCGGCAGGCCGAAGACGCAGTTCGCGCGGATGATTGTGAAATTTTGTCAGGTCCGAGGATCTGCATTGCTGCCGCCCCGCGAGATGGCCGCGTTCCGCTCCTACCTTCTCTTCCTGCTTGCAGCAGGCGAGTTGCCTCCTGGACCACGTGGCGCGCCGGATTGGCTCTCCATAGCATCGTCGTGCGGGATCGATGCGCAGGAGATGATTCAGGCTGGCCCTGGGCTGGTTCCTGTCGTGGATGCGCTTGCTCGCGAAGTCTCTTCAAAGAAACGCAGAGAGCGGTCTACCCGGGCAGAAACGCGGAAGCGTGCTCCTGTTGAGGCTCCTACCCAACCTCAACACCTACCCACGTCGGAGCCCTCAGAAGGCGATGGGCCCACGGTGAAGAGGAAGCGCGATTGGAAGACCGGACCGAAGCCCAAGCCAATTGTGGAATTCCCCGTCGCCAGGGAAGGCGACTGGGTTGACCCGGGAAGCTTTGTCGAAGCCCTTCAGCTTCACATGGATAGGCACAGCGAGAGTGCATGCTACCTCGAAAGGGTGCTCGCCGCAGGCGGCTGCCCTGTGTCGGTGACCACGATCCGCATGTGGCTGCGCGACCGGAAGATACCTCGCACGGCGAACAGCCTCCTCGCCCTGGATTTTCTCGATAGACGCTATCGCCTCCCCACTGGCTACTTTCGGTCCAAGCTTCCCATCACCGACCGTAGCCCCTCCATGAAAAAGCTCGCCGGGATAGATCGGGCCGAACGCAGGCGTCTCGCATGGCACCTGCCTCACGATTTTGACCGCCGGCCTCTGAAGGAACGGGAAGAGATTCTCGAATGGGTGCAGCGGGTGGTCATTAGCGGCGCGACCGAATATCGGCAGTTCCAGGCCGCGGCCATGAAGCAGCCCTATGCCATCCGATTCCCTGAATTCCAGCAGAAGAACGGTCGTCGAGCTCGGGCCGCCGTCGATGATCGGTTGTTTGGCCCGGAGATTGATCCGGACCTTGCCTGCTCAATTACAGATGCACCGCCGCAGCTCGCGGCCGAGATGGCCGAGCTCGTGCGGTTCAAGACGGCGACGCTCACCAGCTTTGGCTTCCAGCGCAACGGCGTTTGGGGAGAAGAGACGGCTTGCCAAAGGATCGAGCATTTCGGCCTGATGTTCGGGGCGCTTGCCGCCCCACCGAACGGCGCAGTGCGGGGCTTCGGCGTGTCGCTGGCAAACTTGACCTTTGGCCTGTTGATCTTTCCCATCGTATGGGACTGGTATGTGCAATGGCGCGAGCGTCGGCGGGGTTTCTTCACCAAATGGGAAATCGATATGCTGACGGTGGCGCTCGCGTTGACGCGGAAGGAAACGGGCTGGATCCGTCAGACCCCTTCGCTCGCGGAGCGCTTGAAGCCAATCCCGAACCTGATCACTGAAGCGGACATAGACGGAGCTCGGGCCGACTGGGATGGCGCATGCGACGCATTCCACAAACATGCTCAGGCCCGCGTGCGGGAAATCAACCGCGTGGTGCGCGTGCATAGAGACCCCTTCGAGCCGATCCTGGCTGTTCTTGAGTCCGAGAGCCCACTGCGGGAATATCTCAAAATCCCGGAGGAGATCCTACGGCTGATGCCGGACGCCAAGCGCTACCCTGTGGCGGCCGCAGAAGCTGTTCGTTCGTTCCTAATGATCCGCTTCGGGCTTCACACGGGCCTGAGGCAGAAGAACCTGCGGCAGCTCCTAATTTGCCCCCGTGGGCGGCCTCCTTCGACGGAACGTCAGTTGGAAGACGCCAAGCGCGGGGAATTGCGGTGGACTGAACGCGATCAGGGCTGGGAGGTTTTCATTCCTGCCCGTGCCTTCAAGAACGCCACCTCCTCCTATTTCGGCTCCAAGCCCTTTCGCCTGGTGCTGCCGGACCTGGGCAACCTCTACCATTATATTGAAGCTTACCTGGACCGGCATCGCCAGATGCTCCTCAACGAAGCCATCGACCCTGGCACTTTCTTCGTGAAGTCCGTGAAAGCGAAGACGGCGGATCCGGCCTATTGCCAGAACAGCTTCTACGAGGCGTGGCGGCTGACGATCCAACGATATGGGATTCACAACCCCTACACCGGGAGGGGCGCCATCAAAGGGCTATTGCCCCACGGGCCGCATAGTGTCCGCGACGTGCTGGCGACCCATATCCTGAAGGTCACCGGCTCTTACGAACAGGCAAGCTATGCAATCCAGGACACCCCCGAGATGGTCGCGAGCCACTACGGCCGGTTCCTGCCGCAGGACAAAGCCGCGCTCGCAGCAAAGATTCTGAACCGGGTTTGGGAGGCGGCCTAACGGTCGCGTCCCACTCAAAATCCCGCCCAATCCCGGCAAATCCCGCAGAAATCCGCCTACGTCCGCCGACGCATACTCCCCAAATTCTTCCCAAAAATGCAAAAGCCCCGCGGATGGCGGGGCTAAGTGCTTGAAAACGTTGGCGCTCCCAAGGGGAATCGAACCCCTGTTTTCGCCGTGAGAGGGCGACGTCCTAGACCGCTAGACGATGGGAGCTGCGCGGAAGGGGCTCCGTATAGCCGCGAACCGGGCGGCCAGCAAGTCCTTCCTTGCAGGCTTTTGACGTCATCCCCAGGGCGAGTGCCGATCCTGCGGGGGACGGCGGTCTCCGGCGGCGGAAGCCGGCGCCGGGCTTGACGGGCGCGGTCGCGCGGCCTCGACTCTTGAAGGCCCAAGGCCCAAGGCCCAAGGCCCAAGGCCCAAGGCCCAAGGCCCAAGGCCCAAGGCCCAAGGCCCAAGGCCCAAGGCCCAAGGCCCAAGGCCCAAGGCCCAAGGCCCAAGGCCCAAGGCCCAAGGCCCAAGGCCCAAGGCCCAAGGCCCAAGGCCCAAGGCCCGGGATTCATCGTCCGGCCTTCCCCGGCCGGTCAGGGCAGGGGACGCGGGCGATGGCCGAAAATGGCGCTGCCGACGCGCACATGGGTCGCGCCCTGGTGAATCGCCACGCCGAAATCCGCGCTCATGCCCATGGAGAGGCCCCGTAGGCCGTTGCGCGCGGCGATCTGCGCCAGAAGGGCGAAATGCGGCGCCGGCACGTCGGCCACCGGGGGAATGCACATGAGCCCCATCACGTCGAGGCCGCAGGCCTCGCGGCATTCGGCGATGAAGGCATCCGCCTCCTGCGGCAGGATCCCGGCCTTCTGCGGCTCGGCCCCGGTGTTCACCTGCACGAACACCGGCAGGTGGCGGCCCTGGCGGGCCATCTCCTCGGCCAGGGCGTGGGCGATCTTCGGCCGGTCGACGGTGTGGATCACGTCGAAGGTCTCGACCGCCTCGCGGGTCTTGTTGGATTGCAGCGGCCCGATGAGATGCAGCGCGAGGCCGGGGGTCGCGGCCTGGAGCGCCGGCCATTTCTCGCGCGCTTCCTGCACCCGGTTCTCGCCGAACACCCGCTGGCCGGCGGCGATGACGGGAACGATGTCCGCCGCCGGGAAGGTCTTGGAGACGGCGATCAGCTCCACCGTGCCGCTGGGGCGCCCGGCCTCGCGGCTGGCGAGGTCGAGCGCGGCGCGCACCTGGGCGAGGCGGTCCGCGGGTCCTTCAAGGTCCAGATCGGGCATGGGGGGTGATCCTTCGTGCGCCCCGGTGGGCGGATGGCATTGTGGCTCCCTTTTGTCGAAAGATCGCGGTAGAAGGAAGAGAAGGGGGTGTCCGCATGGCAGGCGGGCCGGGGATGCTGGACCTACATGGCCGATCAAGCTCAGGGACTTTGGGGGCGGCGTCGGCGGCGGAATGTCAGCATCAGACGGCGGCTTGCCTATCTGATCCTGCTGGTCGCCCTGCCGATTTCCGCCGAGCGGATCTATGCGCTGCTGGCCTCGCGCGAGGAGCAGATCGACCGCACCTATGAACAGCTGCACGACATCGCCGAAGCCGCCGCGCTCGCCCAGCGCGAAACGGTCGGCGCGGCGCAGGCGGTGGTGCAGACGCTGAGCCGCCAGGCCTCGGCCCTGATGCAGGACCCCGTGGGATGCGAGCAGTTCCTGCGCCGCCTCAACAATGAGGCGGTGGGCATACAGGGGGCCTTCATCGCGGGCGTCGACGGCCGCGTCGTGTGCGCCAGCACGCGCGCCCTCATGGGCATCGATCTGTCCGACCGCGAATATGTGCGCGCCGCGCTCGAAACCCCCCAGCCGGTGATCAGCCACCTGATCACCGCCCGCAACACCGGACGCAGCGTCATCGCCGTCGCGGAGGCGGAACGCGATCCGCAGGGCGATCCCATCGGCCTCGCCGCGGTGGGCGTGGACCTGCAATGGATGGCGCGAATCGCTGCCCAATCCGGCGTCGAGGACGGCGTCACCGTCTGCATTATCGACGGCAATGGCACCATCCTGGTGCGCTATCCGGAGGGCGCGGACATCGTGGGACGCAATTTCCGCGATCATCCGCTGATTCGCCGGGTCCTCGCCGGCAACGAGGGACAATTGAAGGCGGTGGGGATCGACGGCCAGGAGCGATATTTCGCCTTCGCCCGCCTCGCCGGCACCGACCTGCGGGTGCTGGTGGGCAGCGATGCCTCGCTGGTGATCGCTGACATCGATCAGCGCATCTTCACGATCTTCTTCGCCCTGCTCGGCGGCGTGGCGATCCTCATCGTGCTGGCCTGGTATGCGGCGGAGAAGCTGGTGGTGGAGCCGGTGCAGCAGCTCGCGTTCGATATCGTCGCGGTCGGCAGGGAAGAGGCCGATACCATCAGCCAGGTGCGGGTGGAGGAATTCCAGCCGCTGGTCGCCGCCTTCGGCGAGATGAACCAGCGCCTGTCCGAGCGCACCGAGGAATTGCGCAGCCAGAATGGCCGCCTCGCGGCGCTGGCGCGCATGGACGGGCTCACGGGCCTCGCCAACCGACGCACGTTCGACGTGCAATTGTCGGAAGATTGGGTGCGGGCCGGCGATCTGCGGCGGCCGCTCGCCCTGGTGATGGCCGACGTGGATCATTTCAAGCTGTTCAACGACGGACGCGGCCATCTGGCGGGCGACGACGCGCTGCGCAGCGTGGCGCGCATGCTTTCGGCGGCGACCGCCGGCACGGCCTATCTGGCGGCCCGGTATGGCGGGGAGGAATTCGTGGTGCTGTTGCCCGATACCGACCTCGCCGGGGCGGTGGAATTCGCCGAGGACGTGCGCCGGCTGGTCGCCGCCCTCGGCATCGAGCATCCCGGCGTGCCCTCGCGCCGGCTCACGGCGAGTTTCGGCGCGGCGGCGACCGTGCCGCGCTTTCCCGGCTCGCCGGACAGCCTGCTTGCGGCGGTGGATGCCGCGCTCTACGAAGCCAAGCGCCAGGGGCGCAACCGCGTGGTGGCCGCGCCGGATCTGTCCGCGGAGCGGCTGTGATGGGCGGGGCGGCACGCCGGCCGGGCTGCGGCGCGCTCGCGGTTGTGGTGCGGGCGGGCAAAGTGCTGCTGGTGCAGCGGGCCAATCCGCCGGACCAGGGCTTGTGGGGCTTTCCCGGCGGGCGCATCGAATGGGGCGAGACCGCCGCCGAGGCGGCGGTGCGCGAGCTCCTGGAGGAAACCGGGATCGAGGCGCTGGCCGGCCCGTCCCTGTGCGCGCTCGACGCGCTGGACCGCGGCGCCGGGGGCGAGGTGCTGCATCATTACGTTCTGGTGGCGGTGCTGTGCCATTGGCGCCACGGCGAGGCGCAGGCGGCCGATGATGCACTGGATACCGGCTGGTTCGCTCTGGACGAGATCGCCGCGCGGCAGGATGAATTGAGTCTGCGCGTGCTGGACGTGGCCCGCCAGGCCATGGCCATGATCGAAGATGCCTGAGACCCGTGCGCGATGGTCCGAGGAATGAACTGCCGGCCCGCAGGGCCGTATCTGGGAGGTTGTCATGTCACACGCGTCGAAGGTTAGCCCCGTGGCCCACGCCAAGGCCCCGGCCTTCGATTGGTCGGACCCGTTCCTGCTGGACGATCAGCTCACCGAGGACGAGCGGCTGATCCGCGATGCCGCCAACGCCTATGCCCAGGACAAGCTGGCCCCCCGCGTGGTCGAGGCCTATGCCACCGAGAAGACCGATCGCGCCATCTTCACCGAGATGGGCGAACTCGGCCTGCTGGGCGTGACGGTGCCGGAGGAGTACGGCGGCGCGGGCGCCTCCTACGTGGCCTATGGCCTCGTGGCGCGCGAGGTGGAGCGGGTGGACAGCGGCTATCGCTCCATGATGAGCGTGCAATCCTCGCTGGTCATGTATCCGATCTATGCCTATGGCGACGAGGCCCAGCGCCGCAAATATCTGCCGAAGCTCGCGCTCGGCGATTATGTCGGCTGCTTCGGCCTGACCGAGCCGGACGCCGGCTCCGACCCCGCCGGCATGAAGACCAGGGCGGCGAAGATCGACGGCGGCTATCGCCTCACCGGTACCAAGACCTGGATTTCCAACGCCCCCATCGCCGACGTGTTCGTGGTGTGGGCGAAATCGGAGGCCCATGGCAATGAGATCCGCGGCTTCGTGCTGGAGAAGGGCATGAAGGGGCTTTCCGCGCCCAAGATCGGCGGCAAGTTGTCGCTGCGGGCCTCGATCACCGGCGAGATCGTCATGGACGGCGTCGAGGTGGGCGAGGAGGCCCTGTTGCCCAACGTCTCGGGCCTGAAGGGCCCGTTCGGCTGCCTCAATCGGGCGCGCTACGGCATTTCCTGGGGCGTGCTCGGCGCGGCGGAGGATTGCCTCGCGCGGGCGCGGCAATATACGCTCGACCGCAAGCAGTTCGGCCGCCCGCTGGCGGCGACCCAATTGGTGCAGAAGAAGCTGGCGGACATGATGACCGAGATCGCCCTCGGCCTACAGGGCTCGCTGCGGGTGGGCCGGCTGTTCGACGAAGGCAAGATGTCGCCGGACATGATCTCGATCATGAAGCGCAACAATTGCGGCAAGGCGCTGGATATCGCCCGCGTCGCCCGCGACATGCACGGCGGCAACGGCATTCAGCAGGATTATCACGTGATGCGCCACGCGCAGAATTTGGAGACCGTGAACACCTATGAGGGCACGCACGATGTGCATGCCCTCATTCTCGGACGGGCGATCACGGGCATCCAGGCGTTCTTCTGAGAACTGAGAGCGCGGCGCGGGGTTCAGTCGAACTCCTGCGCCACCTCGCTCAGGAAGGCGAAGACATAGGGCGCGAACGAGCGCCAGCATTCCACCTGGAAGCTCTCCTCCGCCGAGGCGCGCACCAGCACCACGTCCGCCTTGCCGAGCAATGTGCGCGTGGCGCTCCCGGCCGGGAAGGCGGTGTCGGTAAGATCGAGCGCGATCCCGGCATTGAGCACGTCGCGGTCATGGGGGCCGGCGACGCGGAGGCCGCAATTGCGGCTGCCCACGTCCACCAGAGAGAAGAACCGGCCCGCGAGGCCCGCTTCCAGGTCCGCGCGAAGCCGCGCGCCGTCTTCCTCGGGCGCGACGACCAGCCATTCGTCCGGCCCGAGGCGCGCAGCGAAGCGGTCCGCCGTGCCGGAGCAGGTGTTGAGCGCGCCGCCGAAGTCGAGGCCGGCGATCAGCCCGGCCGGCACGGTCTCGGCGTCCCGGATCCGCAGCACGAACCGCGCGGCGGGGGCGAGCGGCGTCACCTGCGTGATCCGTCCGCCGGCGACGGGCGCCAGCACCGGGGTGCGGCGAGCGAGGGTCTGGGCGTCAGCCATGGGTGCTCTCTCCAATTCCAGCGCCGTTCACGCGCTTGCCGTCCGCATCGAAGAAGACCGGCGCCGAGACCTTCACCGCCGTGAAACCGGCGGGCGTGGTGACGTGCAGTGTCTCGCCCATGCGGGCGCGCCCGCCTTCGATCAGGGCCATGGCGATGGGATGCCCGCACGCCCCGCTCCAATAGGAGGAGGTGACATGGCCAAGCATCTTCATGGGGATCGGCTGGGCGGTGTCGGCCACCACCTGCGCGCCCTCGTCCAGAACGGTGGTGCCGTCGAGGCTGGTGAGGCCGACCAATTGCTTGCGGTTCGGCACGCTCATGTCGGGCCGCGCCAGCGAACGCTTGCCGACGAAGTCCGGCTTCAGCTTGGAGACCATGCCGCCGAGGCAGAGATCGTCGGGCGTCACGGTGCCGTCGGTCTCCTGGCCGACGATGACGAAGCCGCGCTCCGCGCGCAGCACGTGCATGGCCTCGGTGCCATAGGGCGTGATGCCGAAGCGCTGGCCGTAGTCGTACAGCGCCTCCCACACCGCGCGGGCATAGTCCGCCGGCACGTTGATCTCATAGCCCAATTCGCCGGTGAAGGAGACGCGGAACAGCCGCGTCGGCACGCCCAGGATATGGCCGGTGCGGATCGCCATGTGCGGGAACGCCTCCGGGGAGAGGTCGATGTCGGAAACGAAGGGCGCAAGCACGTCGCGCGCCTTCGGACCCTGGAGCGCGATCACCGCCCATTCCTCGGTGGTGGAGGTGACGAACACCTTCAGGTCCGGCCATTCGGTCTGGAGATAATCTTCCATATGCGCCAGCACGCGCGGCGCGCCGCCGGTGGTGGTGGTGACATGGAAGCGATCCGGCGCGAGGCGGGCGACGACGCCGTCGTCGAACACGAAGCCGTCTTCCTTCAGCATCAGGCCGTAGCGGCATTTGCCGGGCTCCAGCTTCAGCCAGGCGTTGGGATAGATGCGGTTGAGGAATTCCGCCGCATCCGGCCCCACCACCTCGATCTTGCCGAGGGTGGAGGCATCGAAGATGCCGACGCCTTCGCGCACCGCCGTGCATTCGCGGTTCACCGCCGCATGCATGTCCTCCCCGGCCTTGGGGAAATACCAGGCGCGGCGCCAGAGCGCGACATTCTCGAACTGTGCGCCGTGTTCCGCCGCCCAATCATGCAGCGGCGCCTTGCGGATGGGATCGAACAATGCGCCCCGCGCCGAGCCGATGATGGCGCCGAAGGTGACCGGCGTATAGGGCGGGCGGAAGGTGGTGGTGCCCACTTGCGGGATCGGCTTGCCCAGCAGATCGGAGAGAATGCCGAGTGCCGCCATGTTGGAGGTCTTGCCCTGGTCGGTCGCCATGCCGTTGGTGGTGTAGCGCTTCACATGCTCGACGCTCTGGAACCCCTCGCGCACCGCAAGGCCGATGTCCTTGGCGGTGACGTCGTTCTGGAAATCCAGGAAGGCGCGCACCTTCTTCGGGTCGGCGTCGGTGGGCAGCACGCGGGCCGGCTTGAAGCCGGTGGCGGTGGCGGGCGTCGCCGTGAAAACGCGGGTGCCGGATGCGCCCGCGGCCTGCGCGCCGGCCGTCCAGCCCTCGGCCAGGATCTCGCCGAGGTCATAGGTGCCCTTGCAGGCGCCGGCCGAGCGTTCCGCCTGCGCCGAGGTGCCCGGCACGAAGGCGTCGATCTCGGCGCGGAAGGCGAGCTTGCCGCGCGATTGGGAGAACAGGTGCACGCTCGGCGTCCAGCCGCCGGACATGCCGACGCAATCGCAGGCGAGCGTGCGGCGCGCGCCGACCTTGCCCGCCGCATCCACCGGCGCGACGATCAGCCCGGTCAAGGCCTTGCCGCCGGTCGAGCCGACGACGGTGTGGCCCGCCAGAACGGGGATGCCGGCGACGAGGGCGCGCTCGGGGCCGATCTGCGCCTCGGGGCGGACATCCACCAAAGTCACGTCGAGCCCCGCCGCCTTGGCATCCGCCGCCGCGCGATAGGCGCTGGCGCCATTGGTGGCGAACACGATCTGCCGGCCCGGCGCGACGCCGTAGCGATTGATGAACACCCGCACGCTCTCCGCCAGCATGAGGCCCGGGCGGTCGTTGTCGGCGAAGGTGAGGGGCCGCTCGTGGGCGCCGGTGGCGATCACCACCTCCTTCGCGCGCACCTGCCACAGCCGCTCGCGCGGCAGCCGCGCATCCGGCTGCGCCAGATGGTCGGTGACACGCTCGGTGAGGACCACGTGATTGTGGTTGTAATAGCCGAAGGCTGTGGTGCGCGGCAGCAGAGTCACATTGGGGCGGCTCGAAAGCGCCGCGAGCGCCTGGGCCACCCACGCGGCGGCCGAGACGCCGTCGATGACGGCTGTCGCCTCGTGCAGTAGGCTGCCGCCCATTTCCGCCTGCTCGTCGGCGAGGATCACCCGCGCGCCGGTCTCCGACGCGGCGAGCGCGGCGGCAAGGCCCGCGGGTCCCGCGCCCGCCACCAGCACGTCGCAATGGGCGTTGCGGTGGACATAGCGGTCCGCGTCGGGACCGTCCGGCGCCACGCCGAGGCCGGCCGCTGCGCGGATCTTCGGTTCATAGACCTTGTCCCAGAACGAACGCGGCCACATGAAGGTCTTGTAGTAAAAGCCCGCCACCAGCACCGGCGAGAGCAGGTCGTTCACCGCGCCGATGTCATGTTCCAGCGAGGGCCAGTGGTTCTGCGAGGCGAGCTTCAGGCCTTCCGTCGCTTCCACCACGGTGGCGCGGTTGTTCGGGTCCACGCGCCCGGTGCCGCGATCGACGCTGAGCAAGGCGTTGGGCTCGTCCGCGCCATGGGTGAGGATGCCGCGCGGGCGGTGATATTTGAACGAGCGGCCCACCAAAGTGATGCCGTTGGCGAGCAGCGCCGAGGCCAATGTGTCGCCGGCATATCCCTCCACCGTGCGGCCGTTGAAGGTGAAGGTGAGGGGGCGGGCGCGATCCACCCGACCGCCCGTGGGAAGGCGATGAGACTGGGCCATCACTTGCCTCCCTGGGCGGGGTCTGCCGCCGCGATATCGGGTCGCTTCTCGCCCATCTTGTAGGTGGCGAGGATGCTGTCGCTCACCGTATTGCGGATCGCATTGAACCAGCGGCCGCAGCCGTGGGCGTGCAGCCAGCGTTCCGCATGCACGCCCTTCGGGCTGGTGCGAATGAAGAGATAGTTCGCCCATTCCGCATCCGAGAGGGCGGAAGGATCGGCGGGGCGGGCGATATGGGCTTCGCCGCCGCAGTGGAATTCGATTTCCGGCCGCGCGCCGCAATAGGGACAGGGGATGAGGAGCATGACGCGGGCCTTCAGTGCGCGACCGCCGCCGCCGCCGCTTCGTCGATGAGGCGGCCGGTGCGGAAGCGATCGAGGGTGAACGGGGCGTTGATGGGATGGGGTTCGTCGCGGGCGATGGTGTGGGCGAAGACGTTCGCCGAGCCGGGCGTCGCCTTGAAGCCGCCGGTGCCCCAGCCGCAATTCACATAGAGCCCCTTCACCGGCGTCTTGCCGATGATGGGGGAGCGGTCCGGCGTCACGTCCACGATGCCGCCCCAGGAGCGCAGCATGCGCATGCGGGTGAATTGCGGAAACAGTTCGCAGATGGCGTCCAGCGTGTGGGTGGTGATGTGCAGCCCGCCCTGCTGGCTGTAGGAGACATATTGGTCCGTGCCCGCGCCGATCACGAGTTCGCCCTTGTCGGATTGCGAGATATAGGCGTGCACGGCGTTCGACATGAGCACGCAGGGAAAGCACGGCTTCACCGGCTCGGAGACCAAAGCCTGCAGCGGAAAGCTCTCCAGCGGCATGCGCACGCCCGCCATGCCCATCACCACGCTGGTGTGGCCGGCGGCGGAAACGCCGATCTTCTTGGCCTTGATGGGGCCGCGCGTGGTCTCCACCCCGGTCACCGCCCCGTCCGGGCCGCGGTTGATGGCGGTGACCTCGCAATTCTGCAGGATGTCGACGCCCAGCGCGTCCGCCGCGCGGGCATAGCCCCACACCACCGCGTCGTGGCGCGCGGTGCCGCCGCGCCGCTGGAGCGCCGCGCCCATCACGGGATAGCGGATGTCCGGCGAGATGTTCAGCGGCGGGCAGAAGTCCTTCGCCTCCTGCGGCGTCATCCATTCATTGTCGATGCCGTTGAGGCGATTGGAATAGACGTGGCGCTTGAAGCTTTGGACGTCGTGGACATTGTGCGCCAGCATCAGCACGCCGCGCTGGGAGAACATGACGTTGTAGTTCAGCTCCTGGGAGAGGCCCTCCCACAGCTTCACCGCATGCTCATAGAGCGCGGCGCTCTCGTCATAGAGATAGTTCGAGCGGATGATGGTGGTGTTGCGCCCGGCATTGCCGCCGCCGATCCAGCCCTTTTCCAGCACCGCGATATTGGTGAGGCCGTGTTCCTTGGCGAGATAATAGGCCGCGCCGAGCCCGTGGCCGCCGCCGCCGATGATGATGGCATCATAGCTCGCCTTGGGCGCGGGGTCGCGCCATTGGCGCGGCCAGCCCTGATGGGCATTCAGCGCTTCCGACAGCAGCGATGGTAAGGAAAAACGGCGCATGGGCCTCGGTCCCCTGGTTCCTTCCGCCAAGGTGCACCAGGGGCGTGGCCTTATCTCGTCGGCTTGCGACCCCATTCTGGAATAAATCCGACATTCGACGGGCTCGACCGGCCGTGCGCCGGGTGGCTCGCACGGATGGCGCATTCGCGCTAAAATATGTCGCAATCAGAAAAGCGGACGGCGTCTTTAAGTCGAACAATTCCATCCATCGGCGCGCCGGCATCTGGGCATCGGGCGGCGCGCGGGGAGAGCGACATGCTGGACACCACCGACACCGACCTCCAGGCGCTGCTGCGCCGCCGCCGGCCCGGCTACAGCCTGGAGGCGCCGTTCTATACCAGCCCCGCCATCTTCGCCGCCGACATGGACATCATCTTCGGCCGCCACTGGATCTACGTCGGCGTCGAGCCGGACGTACCCGAAGCGGGCGACGCCATGGCGGTGGATATCGGCGCCCATTCCATCATCATCGTGCGCAATGACGATGGCGCGGTGCGCGCCTTCCACAATGTCTGCCGCCATCGCGGCGCGCGCCTGCTGCACGACTACAAGACGACGGTGGGCAACCTCGTGTGCCGCTACCATGCCTGGACCTATGATCTCGACGGCAAGCTGCTGTTCGCCGAGCATATGGGCAAGGACTTCGATGCCGCCTGCCACGGCCTGAAGCCGGTGCATCTGCGCTCGCTGGAAGGGCTGCTGTTCATCTGCCTCGCCGAGCATCCGCCGGAGGATTTCGAGGAGATGGCGCAGCGCATGGCGCCCTATCTCGCGCCGCACGATCTGCGCAACGCCAAGGTCGCGTTCGAGAGCGAATTGATCGAGCCCGGCAATTGGAAGCTCACCATGGAGAATAACCGCGAGTGCTATCACTGCGCGGGCAATCATCCGGAATTGACGGTGCCCTTGTTCGCCTACGGCTTCGGATTTGCGCCCGAGGAACTGGACGAGATGGGCCGGCTGGAAGCCGCGCGCTATGCCGATCTCGTCAAGGAGAGCCACGGCACTTGGGAGAGCTGCGGCTTCCCCTCGCAGATGGTCGAGCATCTCGACGACAGGGTGACCGGCTATCGCACCGAGCGCCTGCCGCTGGACGGGGCGGGGGAGAGCCACACCGGCGATACCAAGGCGGCGTGCAAGAAGCTGCTCGGCGCCATCAACGATCCCCGGCACGGGGCGCTGCATTTCTGGACCCAGCCCAACAGCTGGCACCATTTCATGAGCGACCATGTGGTGACCTTCTCGGCCATTCCGCTGGATGCCGGGCGCACTTTGGTGCGCACCAAATGGCTGGTGCACAAGGATGCGGTGGAAGGCGTAGATTACGATATCGCCAATCTCACCGCCGTGTGGGAGGCGACCAACGCGCAGGACAGCGAACTGGTGGGCTTCTGCCAGCAGGGCGCGCAAAGCCCGGCCTATGAGCCCGGCCCCTATTCGCCCCACACTGAGATGCTGGTGGAGAAATTCTGCAATTGGTACGTGGGCCGCATGCGCGCCCATGGCGCGCGCTGAGCGATGGACGCGCCCGCCCTTCGCCCCGACCCGCTGCTGGCGACCCTCGCGGGCGAGCGCCCGCCCTGGGATTGCGAGCGCGACGACGCCTTGATCGTGCGGCAGGTGCGCGCCGAGACGGCGGACGTGAAGACCTTCATCCTCGCCCCGGCGACGCCCGCCCGTTTCGCCTATGAGCCGGGCCAGTTCATCACGCTCGATCTCGACATCGCGGGGGAGCGGATCAACCGCTGCTATACGCTCTCCTCCACGCCGACGCGGCCGGATACGGTCTCGATTACTGTGAAGCGGGTGCCTGGCGGGCCGGTGTCCAATTATCTGCACGACCATGTGCGCGAAGGCAGCGTGCTGCGCGCGGTCGGCCCCATGGGCGATTTCACCTGCGCGCGGCATAAGGCGGAGAAATATCTGTTCCTCTCCGGCGGCAGCGGCATCACCCCGCTCATGTCCATGGCCCGCGCGCATCATGATCTTTCGAGCGGCGCGGACATCGTGTTCGTGCACAGCGCCAGGACGCCGGACGACATCATCTTCCGCGCCGAGCTGGAGCTGATGGCGCGCAACCAGCCCGCCTTCCGCTTCGCCGCCATCTGCGAAAAAGAGAGCGAATTCCATCCCTGGCACGGCTTCATGGGGCGGCTGCGCCTCTCGCACCTCGAGATCGCGGCGCCCGATTTCCGCGAACGGGAGATCTTCACCTGCGGCCCCGCGCCCTATATGGCGGCGGTGCGCGAGATGCTGGGCGGCGCCGGCTTCGACATGGCGCGCTATCACGAGGAAAGCTTCGATTTCGCGGCGCTCGCCGGCGCGGAGCCGGAGGTCGCGCAAGCGGTGACTGCCGCTGAAGCGGCGATGGAATCCACGCCCGCCGTGAAGACCTACAGCGTCGAGTTCCGCAAATCCGGCCGCACGATCCAATGCCCCGCCGACATGAACGTGCTGGAGGCGGCGCGGCGGGCCGGCCTGCGGCTTCCCTCCTCCTGCACCAAGGGCCTGTGCGGCACCTGCAAGAGCAAGATGGTGGACGGCACGGTGGAGATGAAGCACGGCGGCGGCATCCGCCAGCGGGAGATCGACGCCGGCATGGTGCTGATCTGCTGTTCCAAGCCCACCAGCGACCTCGTGATCGAGCGGTGAGCATGCACGGCGCCCTGACATCCGCCCGAGCCGCGCCCGAACCGGCCGACGCGCCCGAAGCGGCGGATGAGCCGGTCGCCCGGCTGCGGCGCATCGGCTTTCTCACCTTGCCCAATTATTCCATGATCGCGCTCTCCAATGCGCTCGAAGCCTGCCGGATGGCGAATTACGTCACCGGCGGCGCGCCCTATTCCTGGCAGGTGCTGACCGTGGACGGCGCGGCGTGCCCCGCCAGCAACGGCCTCAGCCTCACCCCCACGGCGCGGCTCGCGGAGGCAGGGCCGCTGGACCTGCTGATCGTGTGCGGCGGCATCGACGTGCGCCACGCGGTGGCGCGGGCGACGCGCGATGCCCTGCGCCGCGCGGCCCGCAAGGGGGTGGCGCTCGGCGCGCTCTGCACCGGCACCTTTGCGCTCGCCGAAGCGGGCCTGCTGAACGGCTATCGCTGCGCCATCCATTGGGAGAATCTGGCGGCGATCCGCGAGGAATTTCCCCATGTGGCGTTCCAGGAGGATGCCTTCGTCATCGATCGGGACCGCCTCACCTGCACCGGCGGCGTCGCGCCGCTGGAGATGATGCTGGTGATGATCGCCGCCGCGCTCGGCCCGCGCACGGCGGGCGCCGTGGCGGACCAGTTCATCGTGCGGCGCAGCGGCGCCCCGGAAGGGCGCAAGGCCCATGTTTCGCCGGAAATCGCGGCGCGCCAGCCGGCGCTCGCCAAGGCGGTGGAGCTGATGGCGCGCCATGTGGAAAAGCCCATGTCGGTGGCCGATGTGGCGGCCGCCGTCGCGCTCTCCCAGCGCCAGCTCGAACGCCTGTTCCAGCAGCATCTCTCGCAGTCGCCGGGGGTCTTTTATCTCGGCCTGCGGCTCGGCCGGGCGCGCGAATTGCTGCGCCTCTCGCCTCTGCCGGTGACCGACGTGGCGTTCGCCTGCGGCTTCCAGTCGGCGGCGCACTTCTCCGTCGCCTACGGGCGGCGCTACGGCCATTCCCCCAAGGCGGAGCGCGCCGCATGATTTCCCCTTACGCCTGCGCCCGCGGCGCCGGAGCCCGCCCATGATCGCGAATGCCGACGCGCTTCTCAAACCCTTGAGCATCAAGGGCCTCACCATCCGCAACCGGGTGATGAGCACCTCCCACGCGCCCGGCTATGGCAAGGAGGGCAAGCCGCAGGAGCGCTACCAGCTCTATCACGAGGAAAAGGCCAAGGGCGGCATCGGACTGACCATGTTCGGCGGCTCCTCCTCGGTGGCATTGGACAGCCCGGCCGCGCCCTGGAACCAGGTGTCGGTGGCGGACGACAGCGTCATCCCCTTTTTCCAGAGCTTTTCGCAGCGCATCCATCGCCATGGCGCGCGGCTGATGATCCAGCTCACCCATATGGGCCGGCGCACCAAATGGGATACGGAGAACTGGTTCCCGACCGTCTCCTCCTCGCCGCGCCGCGAGCCGGCCTCCCGCACCATCCCCAAGGAACTGGAAGAGGAGGAGATCGCCCGCATCGTCCGCGACTTCGCCCAGGCGGTGCGGCGTTGCAAGGACGGCGGGCTCGACGGCTGCGAGGTCTCCGCCGCCCACGGCCATCTCATCGACCAGTTCTGGTCGCCGGCCGTGAACCAGCGCACCGACCGCTATGGCGGCAGCCTGGACAACCGCATGCGCTTCGGCCGCGAAGTGCTCGAAGCCATGCGCCGCGCGGCGGGCGACGATTACGTCATCGGCATCCGCATGTCGGGCGACGAGATGATCGCCGACGGCCTCTCGCATGAGGAGTGCGTGGAGATCGCCGCCACCTATGCCCGCGACGGGCTGGTGGATTTCATCAATGTGCTCGGCGGGCAGGCGCGGGACGACATGGCGCACGCCATTTCCCTGCCCAATATGTCGTTCCCGGTCGCGCCGTTCCTGCATCTGCCGAGCGCCATCAAGCGCGAGGTGGAGGTGCCGGTGTTCCATGCCCAGCGCGTGACGGACCTTGCCACCGCCGCCCGCGCGGTGGCGGAAGGCCATGTGGACATGGTGGCGATGACCCGCGCCCATATCGCCGACCCGCACCTCGTGAAGAAGCTCAGCGAGGGGCGCGAGGACGACATCCGCCAGTGTGTCGGCGCCGGCTATTGCATCGACCGCATCTATGTGGGCGGCGATGCTTTGTGCATCCAGAATGCCGCCACGGGGCGCGAAGCCACCATGCCCCACGTCATTCCGAGGGCGAACGTGCGGCGCAAGGTGGTGGTGGTCGGCGCGGGGCCGGGCGGGCTGGAGGCGGCGCGGGTATGCGCCGCGCGCGGCCACAAGGTGGTGCTGTTCGAGAAGAACGCGGCCGCCGGCGGGCAGATCAACATCGCCGCCAAAGCCGGCTGGCGCGAGGCGCTCTCCGGCATTCCGCGCTGGCTGGTCGGGCAGGTCACGAAGCTCGGCGTGGACCTGCGCCTCGGCACCGAGGCGAGCGAAGACGCCATCCTCGCCGAGGCGCCGGACGTGGTGATCCTCGCCACCGGCGGCGCGCCGAGCCTCGGTCCCGCCAAGGGCGCCGAGCGCGCGCTCTCCACCGCCGATGTGCTCACCGGCAAGGTGGAGCTGTCGGGCTCGGTCCTGCTGTTCGACGAGATGGGCCAGCACAATGCGGCGTCCACCGCCGAACTGCTGGCGCAGCGCGGCTGCCTGGTGGAATTCGTCACCTCCGATCGCTACCCGGCGCAGGAGGTGGGCACCACCAACCAGCCGATCCATTACCGCGAACTCTACAAGCGCGGCGTGGTGTTCTCGCCCAATCTCGATCTGATCGAGATCTATCCCGAGGGCAACCGCCTGGTGGCGGCGCTGCGCAACACCTTCACCGATGCGGAGGAGGAGCGGATCGTCGATCATGTGGTCGTCGAATACGGCACCTTGCCGGTGGACGGGATCTATCGCGCGCTCAAGGCCCGTTCGGTGAATGCGGGACAGATCGACCTCGACGCCATCGTCGCGGGCACGCCGCAGCCGTTCGATCTCGCCAAGGGCTTCGCGCTCTATCGGGTGGGCGATGCGCTGGCGGGGCGGAACATCCACGCCGCCATCTATGACGCCTTGCGCCTCTGCAAGGATATCTGAGCCATGAGCACCGCCTTTTCCGCCGCCTTGGGCCTGTCCCTGCTGGTGTGGCTGATGGCGGCGGTCGCGCTCGCCGGCATCGCCACGCGCGTCGCGCTCTGGCGCAAGGGCCGGGCGGCGCGGGTGGATTGGACGGCGGGCCTCCTGGCCGTGCCGAAGCGCTATCTGGTGGATGTGCATCACATCGTGCAACGGGATGTCTGCGCCGCGCGCATGCACATGCTGGTGGCGGGCGGGCTGCTGGCGGGCTCGGGGCTGGCCGCGCTCGGCATCGTGCCGGCGCTCGGCGGATCGCGCGTCTATTGGGCGCTCACCGCGCTTGCCTTTGCTGTGATGCTCACGGGCGCCGGCGTGGTCGGCGCGCGCCGCTATCCGAAGCGCCCGCAACGCCTCTCGGGCGGGCGGTTCCAGATCTTGCCTTGGCTGCTGATGGCCTATGCGGCCGGCGCCCTGCTGGTTGCGGCGTTCGCGGCGCTGGGTGCGCCAGGCGGGGTCGGCTTCGTGGCGCTCGCCTTCACCGCCGCCGCCGGCCTCGCCTTGGCGTGGCAGACGGCGCGCGGCCCCCTGCGCCATGCCCTGGCCGGTGCGCTCCATCTTGCCGCGCACCCCCGCGCGGCGCGCTTTTCCGGCACGCGCGAGGTGGCGCTGGCGCCGGTGGATCTTGAGGCCGAGCGGCTCGGGGTGGAGGCGCCGGCGGATTTCGCCTGGAACCGCCTGCTGGGCTTTGATGCCTGCGTGCAATGCGGACGCTGCGAGGCCGCATGCCCGGCGTTCGCCGCCGGCCAGCCGCTCAATCCCAAGCGGCTGATCCAGGATCTGGTCGGCGCCATGGAGGGCGGCACGAATGACTATGCCGGCAGCTCCCATCCCCACGCCCGGCCGGTCGCCGGCATCGGCGGAGCGGAGGCGCCCGTCGTCGGTGCGGATGCCATGATCCACCCCGATACGCTGTGGTCCTGCACCACCTGCCGGGCGTGCGTGGAGGAATGCCCGATGATGATCGAGCATGTGGATGCGATCATCGACCTGCGCCGCCACCAGACCCTGGCGCTCGGCGCGGTGCCGGAGAAGGCCGCCGCCGCGCTCGACGATCTGCGCGACACCGACGAGGCGGGCGGGCGGGCCCTTTCCGCCCGCGCCGATTTCGCCGCCGGGCTGGACCTGCCGGTCGCGCGGCCGGGCGTGCCGGTGGATGTTCTGCTGTGGCTCGGGGAGGGGGCTTACGATCTGCGCACCGGGCGCACCTTGCGGGCGCTGGTGCGCCTGTTGCGGGAAGCGAAGGTGGATTTCGCCATCCTCGGCGCCGCCGAGCGCGATTGCGGCGATCTCGCCCGCCGGCTGGGCGACGAAGCCAGTTTCATGCGGCTCGCGCGGGAAAATGTGGCGACCCTCTCGCGGGTGAGGTTCGCCCGCATCCTCACCGCCGATCCCCATGCGCTGAACAGCCTGCGCAACGACTATCCCGCCTTCGGCGGCCGCTACGAGGTGTGGCACCACACGGCCTTTCTCGACGCCCTGGTGGCGCACGGCAGGCTGCCGCTCGGCGCCCTCCACGGGCTCTCCGTGACCTATCACGACCCGTGCTATCTCGGCCGCTACAACGGCGAGGTGGACGCTCCGCGCCGGCTGCTGGACGCGCTCGGCCTTGCCCGCAGCGAGATGGCGCGCCACGGCACGCGGGCGCAGTGCTGCGGCGGCGGGGGCGGCGCGCCCTTGAGCGATATCGACGGCGAGCGCCGCATTCCCGATCTGCGCATGGATCAGGCGCGGGAGACTGGCGCGGCCGTGGTGGCGGTGGCCTGTCCCACCTGCACCGCCATGCTGGAAGGGGTGAGTGGAAATCGGCCGGAGGTGCGCGACGTGGCCGAGCTGGTGCTCGCCGCGTTCGAGGCCGGGCAGACTGCCGCCGGGGCCGGGGAAGCCGCCGCCGAGGCCGGGCAGGCCGGGCCCACGCCTCGCCGCGCCCTGGAGCTTCAGCCATGAGCCGCCCGCGCCGCGATCCGCGCGCCGAGCGGGCCGGGCGGCAGGTCGCGGGTGCACCGGGCCCCGCGCCGGCGGAGGCTGGCTGGCGCCCGCGCTTCGATCTGTTCGGCGGGCCGCAGCCCTCCGCCGCGCCGAACGGAGCGGTCCTTGCCGTTCGGCGCGATCCGCGCGCGCATTGGGCCGCCGCCCGCATAAGGGGTGGCGCGCGCCCCCGGTTCGACCTCAGCCTGCTGGGACAAAACCTGCCGGGGCAGGGCCTGTTAATCCAGGCGCGCGCGCTCGAAGCTCAGGCGACCGCGCCCGAACCCGCGGCCCAGGCGCCGCAGGTGCGGATCATCGAGGACCCCGCCTTTCTGGTGATGGCCCTGGCGGACGCGCCCGGGGGCCATCTCTCGGCGCAGGATCGCCAGCTGCTGGGCGCCGCGCGCCTGCTGGCCGATGCCGGCGGCGGCGCCGTGCTGCTGCTGGCCGCGCAGATGCCGCAGGACGCCGGCACGGCCGGGGCGGATCGCGTCGCGGGGCTCGGCGGCGACGATCCCGACGGCCGCGCCGATGCGCTCGCGGCCGCCGTCCTCGCCCTTGCCCCGCGCCATGTGCTGTTCGCCGAGACCCCCACGGGCGGCGATTTGGCCCGGCGGGTGGCGGTGCGGCTCGGCGCGCCCTTGTTCTGCGGGGCCGAGCAGATCAGCGCGAAAAGCGTCGCCCGTCCGGCGCGCGGCGGCACGGTGGAGCGGCGCTGCGCCCCGCCGCGTCTCCTCACCCTCGCGGATGGCGCGGCGGTGCCCCATGGGCGTGTTCCGCACGAGGCGCGGCCGATGGCGCTTCCCGGCCCGGCCCCGCGCGACAGCTTTATTCTCGCCGTGGAGGAGGTGCCGGCCGACCCCGCGACCGTGGCCCTGGGGGAGGCGGATTTCGTGCTCTCCGCCGGCCATGGGGTGAGCGATTTCGAGACTTTCCGCGCCCTTGCGGTCGCGCTCGGCGCGACGCCGGGGGCGAGCCGCATGGTGTGCGATGCCGGCCTGATGCCCCGCGCCGCGCAGGTGGGCGCTTCCGGCACGGTGCTGGAGGCGCGGTGCTATTTCGCCCTCGGCATCGCCGGCGCGCCGCAGCATCTGCAAGGCGTCGCCGGATGCGAGCATGTGATTGCGGTGAATACGGATTTGCACGCGGCCATGGTCGCGCGCGCGGGGCTCGCGATCGTGCAGGATGCGCAATTGGTCATGCCGGCGCTGCTGAAGGCCCTGCGGGAGGAGGGCGCATGAAGGCCCTGGTGATGCTCTCCGCTGGGCGTCATGCGGTCTCGGGCAAGCCGTGCCTGCTGCGCGCCGAGGCCCAGGCGGCGCGGATGGCCGCCGGGCTCGATGCCCGCGCCACCGGCCTGCATGCCGGCCCGGCCCTCGGCGCCCAGCGCGACGCCCTGGGGCGCGGACTCTTTGGCCTCACGCACCTGATGACGCCGGCCGATGCCGACCCGGTGCCGGCCCTTGCCGCCGGGATCGCGGCGGCGGCGCCCGATGTGGTGCTCGCCGGTCCGCGCGGCCAGGGCGGGGAGGATACCGGGCTCGTGCCCTATGCGCTCGCCCACCGCCTCGGCTGGCCGCTGATCCCCGACGCGGTGGCCCTCGTGCCGGGAGGCGAGGCGGGTACGCTGGTGGTCGAGCAGGCCTTGCCCAGGGGCGCGCGGCGGCGCGTCACGGTGCGCCTGCCGGTCGTGGTCACGGTGCACCCGGGCGCCCCCGCGCCGCTGCCCTTCGCGTTTGCCAAGGCGCGGCGAGGGGAGATCGCGGCCCGGCCGGCCGAGGGGCCGGTTTTTGCTTCCGAAGGCGAGGAGCGGCCCTATCGCAAGCGGCCGAAACTGGCGGCGCGCCCGGCGGGCGGAACGGCGGCGGAGCGCCTCGCCGACGCCACCGGCGGATCGCGGGCCGGCGGGCGGGTGCTGGTCGGCCCCACGCCCGAGGATGCGGCGCGCGAAATCCTCGCCTTCCTGCGCCGGATCGGCGTGCGAACATCCATGCCCTGAACATGCGCCGAAATTTCCGTTTAGAGCGCGGACGCGCCGCCGTCATCCCGCTCTAAACCGCTGTTCGTCTCCGCCAAGCCAATGTTTCACATGAAACATTTTGCTCAGCGCTGGGCCGTGCGCCAGTTGTCCGCGGTATAATAAGGCGCGTTGGAGGCCGCCAGCGCCGGCTTGCCGAGAATGATATCGGCCGCCTTTTCCCCGATCATGATGGTGGGGGCATTGAGGTTTCCCGTCGTCACGGACGGCATGATGGAACTGTCCACCACCCGTAACCCTTCGACACCAATGACTTTTGTGTCCGGTGTCACCACCGCCATGGGATCGTCGGCGCGGCCCATCTTGCAACTGCACGAGGGGTGGTAGGCGCTCTCCACATGGGCGCGCACGAAGGCGTCGATCTGCTCGTCGCTGGTGATGTCGGCGCCCGGCTGGATCTCCCGCCCGCGATAGGGATCGAACGCGCTCTGGGCAAAGATCTCGCGGGTCAGCCGGACGCAGGCGCGCATCTCCACCATATCGTCTTCATGACTGAGATAATTGAACAAAATGCGCGGATGCTCCCTCGGATCGGGCGATTTCAGCCGCACCCAGCCCCGGCTCTTGGTGCGCATGGGGCCGACATGGGCCTGGAACCCGTGCTCGCTGGCGAGGCCCTTGCCGTCGTAGGTCACGGCCAGCGGGATGAAATGATACTGGATGTCGGGATAGCGGATGCCCGGCCGCGAGCGGATGAAGCCGCAGGTCTCGAAATGATTGGTGGCCCCGAGCCCGGTCTTGGTGAACAGCCATTGCGCCCCGACCAGCGTGCGCGGGATGAGCCCGGTCTTGGAATACAGGGTGATGGGCTGGGTGCAGGCCACCTGGAAATAGAATTCCAGATGATCCTGCAGGTTTTCTCCCACCCCCGGCCGATCCGCCACCACATCGATGCCGAGCGCCGCGAGTTCACCGGCCGCGCCGATGCCGGAAAGCTTGAGCAGCTTGGGCGAATTGATCGGTCCACTGGAAACGATCACCTCGCGCCGCGCCCGCGCCACATGCTGCGTGCCCTCGCGCTCGTATTGCACGCCGACGGCGCGGCGGCCCTCGAACAGGATCCGCGAGGCCAGCGCATGCGTGATCAGGCTCAAGTTGGGGCGCTTCAGGGCCGGCTTGAGATAAGCGTTCGCGGTGGACCAGCGCACGCCGTTCTTCACCGTCATATCCATGCGCCCGAAGCCTTCCTGCTGGGCGCCGTTGATGTCGCAGGTCGCGGGATAGCCCGCTTGCTGCGCGGCCTCCACGAAGACTTTGTAGAGCGGATTGTCGACCGGCCCGTAACTTGTCGTCAGCTGGCCCGAGCCGCCGCGATATTCATCGCCGCCTTCCTGCCGGCCTTCCGCGCGCTGGAAATAGGGCAGCACGTCGCGATAGCCCCAGCCGTGCGCGCCCTCTTCCTCCCACCGGTCGAAATCATGTGGATTGCCACGCACATAGACCATGCCGTTGACCGACGACGAGCCGCCGATGACCTTGCCGCGCGGGCACACCAGGCGCCGCCCGCCGAGGCCCGGCTCCGGCTCGGTCTCGAAGCCCCAATTATACTTCGGCATGTTCATGGGGATGGAGAGCGCCGCCGGCATCTGGATCAGCACGGAGCGGTCCGAGCCGCCGTATTCCAGCACCAGCACGCTATTCTTGCCGTCGGCGGAAAGGCGGTCCGCCAGCACCGCGCCGGCCGAGCCCGAGCCGACGATGACATAGTCGAAGTCCTGCGCGCTTGCTTGCGAAGACGGCACGATGTGCTCCATCAATAAGGCGAGGCCACGCGTCCGAGATTGACGTAGACGCTCTTGACCTGGGTGTAATGCTCGATCGCCGCCCGGCTGTTCTCGCGGCCGATGCCGGATTGCTTGTATCCGCCGAACGGCATCTCCACGGGCGTGATGTTGTATTGGTTGATCCAGCAGGTGCCGGCCTCGATCCGGGCGATCACCCGGTGGGCGCGGGCGAGGTCGCGGGTGAAGACGCCAGCGGCGAGCCCGAATACCGTGTCGTTGGCGCGGGCGATCACCTCCTCCTCGCTGGAAAATTCCAGTACGGACATCACCGGGCCGAAGATCTCCTCGCGCACGTTCGGCATGTCGTCGCTGCATGCATCGAAGATGGTGGGAGCGACGAAATAGCCGGTCTTCAAAGCGCCGGTCTCGATGCGATGCCCGCCCGCGATCAACTTGGCACCCGCCGCCTTGGCGGCCTCGATATAGCCCAGCACCTTTTCCATGTGGGCACGGGAAATGAGCGCGCCGATGTGGGTGCCGGGATCCTGCGGATCGCCCACGACCATCTTTTTCGTGCGTTCCGCGAGTTGCTCGATGAATGCCTTGCGGATGGACGCATGCACGAAGACGCGGGTGCCGTTGGAGCAGATCTCGCCGCCGGAATAGAAATTCCCCAGCATGGCGGCGGAGACCGCATCCTCGATATTGGCATCGTCGAAGACGATCAGCGGAGATTTCCCGCCAAGTTCCAGCGTGACCTGCTTGAGCGTGCTGGCGGCGTCCGCCATCACTTTCTTGCCGGTGCCGGCTTCTCCGGTGAGGGACACCTTGGCGATGCCCGGATGGCGGGTCAGCAGGCGCCCGGTGTCGGCGAAGCCCTGCACGACGTTGAACACGCCGTCTGGGACGCCCGCCTCGGTCATGATCTCAGCGAGCTTCACGGCGGTGAGCGGCGTCAGTTCCGCCGGCTTGAAGATCATGGCATTGCCGCAGGCGAGCGCGGGGGCGGCCTTCCAGCAGGCGATCTGGAGCGGATAATTCCAGGCGCCGATGCCCGCCACCACGCCCAGCGGCTCGCGCCGTGTATAGCCGAACGCTTCGGGCCCGAGGTCGAGGTGTTCGCCGGTAATGGTCGGGGCGACACCCGCGAAATATTCCAGGCAATCGGCGCCGGAGAGAATGTCGACAACGCTGGTTTCCTGGATGGGCTTGCCGGTGTCCAGGGTCTCCAGATGGGCGAGTTCGTCATTGCGGGCGCGCAGGATATCGGCGACGCGGCGCAGGATGCGGCCGCGCTCGCTGCCGGTCATGGCGCCCCACACCTTCTGGCCCGCCGTTGCCGCGGCGACCGCGCGTTCGACCTCGGCGGCACCGGCGATCTCGATTTCCGCCAGGACCTCGCCGGTGGCGGGGTTTTCGGTGGTGAAGGTGGCTTTGTCGCGCGTGCCCACGGGGCCGCCGCCGATCTGGTTGCGGATCGGCGCGCGGGCGGCGGGCAGGGCCTTTGCCTCCAGGGGGGCGGCGCTCAGCGCGGGCGCGGCGGCGAGCTGGGAATCGGCGAAGGCGGTGGCGATGGCGCGCGCGGCGGCGCTGTCCGGCTCGCCGTCGCTGGAGAGGGTCGCGCGCAGCCACAGGCCGTCGATCACGGCCGCGATGGACACCGCGATGCGCTGGGCATCGGCTGCCGGCACAAGCTTTTTCAGCGCGTGCACGAGGTCCGAGATCATGCGGCGCTGATAGACGTTCTGCACCCGCGCGAAACGCTTCTCGTGGATCACCTGGCCCCAGAAGGCGAGCCACACCGAGGAGGTGCGGCGGTCGAACTCCGCCGGCGCGAGATTGGCCTCGATCACCGCCTGCACGCGCTCGCGCGGGGTGCGCGCGGCGGCGAGCCGGCTGGCGGTGCCGCTCGCGAGGCGCCGCGCGAGATGGCGCAGGGTGGCTTCCAGAAGGCCGTTCTTGTCGCCGAAATAATGCGCCACAAGGCCGGGGGAGACGTTCGCGCGGCGCGCGATCTGCACCAGGGTGGTGGCAACGAAGCCGATATCGGCAAGGCAGGCGATGGTGGCGTCGATCAATTGCTGGCGCCGCGCGTCTTCCGCCTCAAACCGGGCCTGCGCTGCCTCTGCCATGCTTGCCTCCACCTGCGATCTGGTTCGCTGATTATACGTTCAATCAATCTGATGCCCAGCGCAAATGTGAGGCAGGAGCCTTATTCCTTGGCTATATCAGTCATCGTGCGCTGCACCATGTATTGCCTATCTTTGGTGCGTTGAACGCGCAAATAATGGGCGTGACAAGTCGCCGTTTCATGTGTTGAATGGTCGTTCAATGGAGTCCTTCCAATGGGACCCGCGAAACACGACGGCCCGTCCAAGCGGCCGCCACCTTCTTTCGGAGTGAGGGGCCGTGCATGGCCGGCCTCGGGCCTTTTCGCAGGGGAAAAGACATGACTGGCTTTCGCGTGTTCAGGACATTGACCGCAGCGCTCGCCCTGGGCGCCGCGCTGTTCGCCTTCGGCGGCGCCTCCGCGCAGGCCGCCGATGCGCCCGCGTGCAAGACGGTGCGCTTCGCCGATGTCGGCTGGACCGATATCGCCGCCACCACCGCCATCACCTCCACCATCCTCAAGGGGCTCGGCTATACGCCGAAGGTGCAGGTGCTCGCGGTTCCGGTTACGTACACGTCCTTGAAGAACAAGGACATCGACGTGTTCCTCGGCAATTGGATGCCGACCATGGAGGCCGACCGCAAGCCCTATGTGGACGACAAATCGGTGGAAGTGCTCAACGCCAATCTGGAAGGCGCCAAATATACCCTCGCCGTGCCGACCTATCTTTATGATGCCGGGCTGAAGACCTTCGGCGACATCGCCAAGTTCAAGGACAAGCTGAAGGGCAAGATCTACGGCATCGAGCCCGGAAACGACGGCAACCGCCTGATCATCGGCATGATCAAGGACGACAAGTTCGGCCTCGGCAAGTTCGAGATCGTCGAATCCAGCGAGCAGGGCATGCTCTCGCAAGTGGAGCGCGCCACCAAGCGCAAGGAGCCCATCGTCTTCCTCGGCTGGGAGCCCCATCCGATGAACACCAAGTTCTCGATCAAGTATCTGGAAGGCGGCGACGACGTGTTCGGCCCGGACCTGGGCGGCGCCACCATCTATACCAATGTGCGCGCCGGCTGGCTCGGCGAATGCCCGAATGCCGGCACCTTGATCAAGAATCTCAAGTTCTCGCTGCCGCTGGAAAATGTCGTGATGGGCTATATCCTGTTCGACAGCATGGAAGCCGACAAGGCCGCCGAGAAGTGGCTGAAGGCCAATCCCAAGGTGTGGGAACCCTGGCTGAAGGGCGTCACCACCATTGACGGCAAGCCGGGCTTCGAGGCGGTGAAGGCGTCGCTGAAGATCTGAGCAGGGGCCGCGGCGTGAATGCCGCGGCCGCCCTCCGCCGCGCCGAAGCGCGGTCCGGCGCATCCGGCATCGTCATCATCGCAGCACAGGCGGGGATTGGCCCATGTACGACTGGCTCACCGAACATAAGATTCCGCTCGGCCAGTGGCTCAAGGCGGTGGTCGATTTCCTCAGCACCCATGCGCAGGCGGTGTTCGACCTCATCTCGCTGGTGCTCGGGGCGATGATCGGCGGGCTGACCGACCTGCTGCTGTTCGTGCCGCCGCTGCTGCTGATCGCGCTCTGTGCGGTCGGCGCCTATCTGGTGCACCGCTCCATCGGGCTTGCGGTGTTCATCCTGGCGGCGCTGCTGCTGGTGGCCAATCTCGGCTATTGGGATGCCACCATCGAGACGCTCTCTTTGGTGCTCTGCGCCACCTTCGTGTGTGTCGTCATCGGCGTTCCGGTGGGGATTGCGGCGGCGCACCGGCCCTGGCTCTACACCGCCATCCGGCCGATCCTCGACCTGATGCAGACCATTCCCACCTTCGTCTATCTCATCCCGACCCTGGTCTTGTTCGGCCTCGGCGTGGTGCCGGGGCTGATCTCCACCGTCATCTTCGCCCTGCCGGCGCCGATCCGCCTCACCCACCTCGGCATTTCCTCCGTGCCGCCGGCCTTGGTGGAGGCGGGGGAAGCCTTCGGTGCCACCAGGCGCCAATTGCTGTTCAAGGTGGAACTGCCCTATGCGCTGCCCACCATCATGGCCGGCATCACCCAATGCATCATGCTCAGCCTGTCCATGGTGGTGATCGCCGCCCTGGTCGGGTCCGACGGGCTCGGCAAGCCGGTGGTGCGGGCGCTCAACACCGTAAACGTCGCCATGGGGTTTGAATCCGGCATGGCCATCGTCATCCTCGCCATCGTGCTCGACCGGGTGTGCAAGCGCCCCGAGCACCGGGCGCGCCGTTCCAGGAAGGCCTGAGCCATGACCGCGCTTCCCGTGAGCCTCACCGCGCCGGAGCAAGAAGCGGCGCCGGCGTCCACCTCGGTGGAATTCCGCAATGTGGACATCGTGTTCGGCCGGCAGCGCCAGCGCGCGCTCGCCATGATCGACGCGGCCGCGACGCGCGACACCATCCTGGAGGAAACCGGATGCGTGCTCGGCGCCGCCGGCGTCAACCTGAAGATCGGGCGCGGGGAAATCTGCGTGCTGATGGGCCTGTCGGGCTCGGGCAAGAGCACCATCCTGCGGGCGGTGAACCGGCTCAACACGGTGGCGCGGGGCGAGGTGTTCGTGCGCCACGAGGGCACGCTGGTGGATGTGGCGCGCTGCGATGCGCGCATGCTGCGGGAAATCCGCATGCATACGGTTTCCATGGTGTTCCAGCAGTTCGGTCTTCTGCCCTGGCGCACGGTGCGGGAAAACGTGGGCTTCGGCCTGGAACTGCGCGGCACGCCGCTTGCCGAGCGCAATCGCCTCGTGGACGAGAAGCTCGCCATGGTGGGCCTGTCCATGTGGGCGGACAAATATGCCAATGAACTCTCCGGCGGCATGCAGCAGCGCGTCGGCCTCGCCCGCGCCTTCGCCACCGATGCCGATATCCTGCTCATGGACGAGCCGTTTTCCGCCCTCGATCCGCTGATCCGCGACAAATTGCAGGACGAATTGCTCGACCTGCAAAAGCGGATCCAGAAGACCATCGTCTTCGTCAGCCACGACCTGGACGAGGCCCTGAAGATCGGCAACACCATCGCCATCATGGAGGGCGGGCGGATCGTCCAGGCCGGCACGGCGGAAGACATCCTGCTGCGGCCGGCGAACGATTATGTTGCCGAATTCGTCAAGCACATGAACCCGCTGAACGTTCTGCGTGGCAATGCGGTGATGACCCCGGCGAGCGCGCTCACGCGCGACGACGGGGCGATCCTGCTCGGCAAGGAAGGGCAGGTGCGCGTGACCATGGACGGGGAGGGACGGCCGGTCTCGGTCACCATGAACGGGCGCGCGGGGCGCCTCGTTGCCGCGGACCCGGAGAGCGGGGCGGTGGCGCCTTATGCGGATGTCATCGTTGCGCCGGTGGACCTGAAGCTGAAGGCGGCGATCGCGCTCAAATGCCAGACCGACCATCCTATCCTGCTGGTGGACCAGCTCGGCCGTCTCGCCGGCCTGTGCGACGACGATGAGATCTATCGCGGCCTGTTGCGCCGGGGAAGCTGATTTTGCGTCAAGAGGGGGAGTAAAGGGCGCCCGAACTCCTCCCGGCGCTCGCCTGATTTCAGTCCTGGCTTGAAGTCCTGCGGCTGCCCGTCATGGGCGGGCGTGTCCCGGCCATCCCCGCCCGGTGGCGGGGATCAGCCTTGCCGACAGTGCGCGGCGCACTGCGGAAATGCCCGGGACACGCCCGGGCAGGACGGCACCGCGTTTCCGAAGGCGTCTCACAGCTCCGGATAGATCGGGAAGCGCGCGCACAGCGCGGTCACCTCGCCGCGCACGCGGCTTTCGGTGAGGCCGTTGCCCTCGTCCCAGCTCTGCGCGAGGCCTTGGAGCACGTCGGCGATCAGGTCGCCCACTTGCTCGAACTCGGCGATGCCGAAGCCGCGCGTGGTGCCAGCCGGGGTGCCGAGGCGGATGCCGGAGGTGATTGCCGGCTTCTGCGGATCGAACGGAATGCCGTTCTTGTTGCAGGTCAGCCCGGCCCGCTCCAGCGCCGCTTCCGCCGCCTTTCCGGTCACGCCGAAGGGGCGCAGGTCCACCAGCACCATATGGCTGTCCGTGCCGCCGGAGACGATGGCCGCACCCCGCTCCGAGAGGCGCGCCGCGAGCGCCCGCGCGTTCGAGACCACTTGCAAGGCATAGGTGCGGAAATCCTCTTCCAGCGCCTCGCCGAAGGCCACCGCCTTGGCGGCGATCACATGCATCAGCGGGCCGCCCTGGAGGCCGGGGAAGACCGCCGAATTCAGCTTCTTCGCCAGCGCCTCGTCATTGGTGAGGATGAGGCCGCCGCGCGGCCCGCGCAGGGTCTTGTGGGTGGTGGTGGTGACGATATGGGCATGCGGGAACGGCGAGGGATAGGCGCCCGCCACGATCAGGCCGGCATAATGGGCCGCATCCACCAGCAGATGCGCGCCCACCTTGTCCGCGATCGCCCGGAACCGGGCGAAATCGATGATGCGGGGATAGGAGGAGCCGCCGGCAATGATCAGTTTGGGCCGATGCTCCAGGGCGAGGCGCTCGACCTCGTCATAATCGATCAGCGCCGTGTCGGGCGTCACACCATAGCCGATGGCCTTGAACCATTTGCCGGAAAGCGTGGGCGGGGCGCCGTGGGTGAGGTGCCCGCCGGCCGCCAGCGACATGCCGAGAAGGGTGTCGCCGGGTTGGAGCAGCGCCATCATCACCGCCGCATTGGCCTGCGCCCCCGAATGGGGCTGGACGTTCGCGAAGCCGCAGCCGAACAGCGCCTTGGCGCGGTCGATGGCGATCTGCTCCACCACGTCCACATGCGCGCAGCCGCCGTAATAGCGCTTGCCGGGCAGGCCCTCGGCATATTTGTTCGTGAGCACCGAGCCCTGCGCCGCGAGCACCGCCGGCGAGACGATGTTCTCGGAGGCGATCAGCTCGATCTGGCCCTGCTGGCGGGTGAGTTCGGCGCCGATGGCGGCGAACACGGCGGCGTCGGCGAACGGAGCGGCGGCTTTCACCTGGATGTTCATCTGGTTTTCCTCTGGACGTCGGGCAATAGGGATCGTTCGGCGCGCGGCTGAGCCGGGCCGTTCTTCAGTGCGGGCGGGCGCCCCTCAGGCGGGGCGACGCCTCAGCATTCAGGTGCGTTCACCGCGAGGCCTCCCTGGGAGGTCTCCTTGTATTTGGACTGCATGTCGGCGCCGGTCTGGCGCATGGTCTCGATCACCTGGTCGAGCGAGACGTGGTGGATGCCGTCGCCCCGCAGCGCCAGCGAGGCGGCGGCGATGGCCTTGTTGGCGCCAAAGGCGTTGCGCTCGATGCAGGGGATCTGCACCAGGCCGCCGATGGGGTCGCAGGTCATGCCGAGATGGTGCTCCATGGCGATCTCGGCGGCATTCTCGATCTGCTCCGGCGTTGCGCCGAGCACGCAGGCAAGCCCGGCCGCGGCCATGGAGGCGGCGGAGCCCACCTCGCCCTGGCAGCCCACTTCGGCGCCGGAGATGGAGGCATTGCGCTTGATAAGCGCGCCCACCGCCGCCGCCGTGAGCAGGAAGGCGCGCAGATGTTCGCGCGTCACGCCGGGGCAGAAATCGCGGGCATAGCGCAGCACCGCCGGCACGATGCCGGCCGCGCCATTGGTCGGCGCCGTCACCACGCGGCCGCCGGCGGCGTTCTCCTCGTTCACCGCGATGGCGAACACCGACACCCAGTCCATGATTTCATGCGGCGGACGCTGGTTGCGCAAATGGTCGGCCTCCAGCTTCTCACGGATCGCCTTGGCGCGGCGCTTCACCCGCAGCCGCCCGGGCAAGCTGCCGCCGACGCTCAGGCCCCGGTCGATGCAGGCGAACATGGCGTCCGCGATGGCGTCGAGGCCCGCCTCCACCGCGGCGCGCGGACGCCACGCGCATTCGTTCGCCATCTGCACCTCGGCCATGGAGAGGCCGCCGCGCGCGCAGGCGGTCAGCAGGTCCACCGCGCTGTCGAACGGGTAGGGGACGGGGTGCTCGTCCGCCGCGAGGGTCTCGCCCTCCTCCACCACGAAGCCCCCGCCGATCGAATAGAACACCGTTTCCTTCACCGTTGCGCTTTCCGCATCGAAGGCGCGAAAGCGCATGGCGTTGGAATGCAGCGGCAGGAGCGTTTCGAAATCGAAGATCAGGTCGGCATCGGGATCGAACGCGACGCGCTGGCCGGCATCGGTGGAAATCGCCTTCTCGATGGCGAGGCGCGCCACCAGGGCCGGAACGTCGTCCGGGTTCAGGGCGGCGGGCACCGCGCCCATGAGGCCGAGGCAGATGGCGCGGTCGGAGGCATGGCCCTTGCCGGTCCAGGCGAGCGAGCCGAACACCTCGGCGGTGATCCGATGCGTCCCCGCCGGCAGCGCGTCGCGAAACCTCTTGGCCGCCACCATGGGCCCCACCGTATGGGACGAGGACGGGCCGATGCCGATCTTGAAGAGGTCGAACACGCTGATCATTGCTTCTCGGCCCTCCCTGGTCGCGGTTCGTCCGGTCTCATGCCGGCTGCCTCGACCATGCCTGAACAGCCGTCTTGCATCTCGGCCGGGTACGACTAGCATCTGGAACAAATGCGACATGCAAGCGACCAACTCCGGCCCGTCCCCCGCTCCGCCGTGCGCGGCACCTGCCAGCGGCGCGCAGCGCGGCGGCTCCGGTGATGGCGGGGCCGGCGGCGAAGCTGCGGGTGGGCTTCGTGCTGATGCACAATTTCACGCTCACGGCCTTTTCCAGCTTCGTGGACGTGCTGCGCCTCGCCGGCGACAAGGGGGACCGCTCGCGCCCCATCGATTGCTCCTGGCACCTGATGAGCCCGCACCGGCGGCCGGCGCGCTCGTCCTGCGGCATCGAGATCCAGCCGACCGCGGACCTGCTGGATCCGGCGGGCTTCGATTATATCGTCGTGGTCGGCGGGCTGCTGCACGGCATGCCGCCCCTGCCGCCGGCGATCGCCACCTATCTCCAGGCGGCCGCCAAGGCGGGGGTGACGCTGATCGGCGTGTGCACCGGCTCGTTCGTGCTGTGCCGGCTCGGCCTGATGACCCAGCGCAAATGCTGCGTCAGCTGGTATCATTACCGCGACTTCCTGGAGGAATTCCCGGCGCTCGTGCCGGTGGCGGACCGCCTGTTCGTCATCGACCGCGACCGCATCACCTGTTCCGGCGGGGCGGGGGTCGCGGACCTCGCGGCGAAGCTGGTGGCCGATCATCTCGGACCGGCGACCGCCCAGAAGGCGCTGAACATCCTGCTGATCGATCGTCCCCGTCCGGCGGAAAGCGCCCAGCCGGCGCCGCGCCTCGCGGAAGGGGCGAGCGATGACGCGCGGGTGTCGCGGGCGCTGCTGCTGATGGAGCAGAACATCGCCGAGCCGCTGCCGGTCTCCGCGCTTGCCGGCGCGCTGCATGTGAGCGTGCGCCAGCTGGAACGCCTGTTCGCCGAACGTTTGGGCGAGACCCCGCAGGACAGCTATCTGGCGCTGCGCCTCAAGCATGGCCGCTGGATGCTGGCGAACACGCAACTCTCCGCCGGCCAGATCGCAGCGGAGCTGGGCTTTGCCGACGGCTCGCATTTCGGCCGCGCGTTCAAGGCGCGGTTCGGCGCCACGCCGGCCGCCTTCCGCAAGGGGGTGAAGGAGGGGGCGCCGCCGCCTTCCGCGCGCGGGACGGGCGAGAACGCCGACCGCCGCGTGTTCGAGTGATGCTCACCCCTCGCCGGCGTCCGCCGCCAGCGAGATGCGCAGCGGCTCGTGCCCGGTCAGCGCCAGGAAGGCGAGCAGGCGCTCGGGGGTGAGCGAGGTGGTTTTCTCATTGGTGAGGGGATGGCAATTGACGAACGGCGCGGCGAGCAGCGCCTCGTCGAGCACCACCGTCACATGACCCTGCGTGTCGTTCAGCGCCGCCAGCAGCGAGACCGCGCCGGGCAGCACGCCCAGCAGGTCGTAAAGCGCCTCCGCCGAGCCGAAGGACAGCCCGCCGCGGGCGCCGATCTTGGCGCGCAGGCCCTTCAGGTCCACCGGCGTGTTCTCCTCGATGGCGACCAGGAAATAGCTCTTCTTGCCGTCGCGCAGGAACAGGTTCTTGGTGTGGGCGCCGGGAATATCGCCGCGCAGGGCCTGGGATTCCGCCACCGTGTGGACCGGGGGGTGGCTGAAGGTGCGCGCGTCGATGTCATTGCGCGCGAGGAAGTCCAGCACGTCGTCGGGGGTCAAGGGCATGGGGGTGCTCGCCTGCTGCGGGGCCGGCATCATCGGCCGTCAGAGCCGGGTTCATCCTTCATTTCGGGAAAGAGGACAAGGCCGCCCCGCACAGTGCTCCCATGCGCGGGCAAAGATGTCGCTCAGTTGCCGCCCCAGATGCTGGAAAGGAATTCTGTAAACACGGCGATGCTGGGCGATTGCACCGGTGTGGCCCACACCGCGCAGGTGTAGAGCTTCTCCGGTATGTCCTCGAGGTCGCGGATGACGATGCCGCGCCGCTGCACGTTGCGCACGCAGCTGGCATAGACGCTGACCCCCGCGCCCGCCGCCACCAGCCCGAAAATGCCCTCCGAGGAGGACGCTTCCTGGACGATGTTGGGGGTGAAGCCGGCGCGGTGGCAGAGCGAGAACAGGCTGGCGCGATAAGCCCCCCAATTGTCGCCGGAGCCGAGCACGAACGGTTCGCCCGCAAGGTCGGACAGGCGCAGCGCCCGCACGTTGGAGAGCGGGTGGGTGATCGGCAGCAGCGCCACGTAGCGATTGTCGTCGAAGGTGTAGCTCGCCATGCGCGGCTGATCGAACGGGCCGATCATGAAGCCGATGTCGATGCGATCGGCGAGCAGGGCTTCCTGCTGCTTCATGGTGGCGTAGAAGGAGAGCTCGAGCCGGATCTCCGGCCGGAAGCGGCTGAAGGCGCGCAGGAATTCCGGCAGGCGGCCGTTGATGGCGAAATCCATGTAGCCGATGCGCAGCACGCCGGTTTCCCCGCTCGCGGTGCGGCGGGCGACCGATACCGCGTGCTCCAGCCGCTCCAGCGAGAGCCGCACCTCGGCGAGGAAGGCCTTGCCGGCCTCGGTCAGTTCCACCGTGCGGGTGGTGCGTCGCAGCAGCGGCACGCCCACGTCCTGCTCCAGTTCGCCGATGAGGCGGCTCATGCCCGGCTGAGTCATGTTCGCCCGCTTCGCGGCGCGGCTGAAATGCAGCTCCTCCGCCAGAAGCTGGAAGCAGCGCAGGTGGCGCAGATCGAAACGCATGGGGGATTTATACCAGTCCCGGTATCAAAAGGGCCGAAATAAGAATTTCTCATTTCCAAACCCTGTGCGCAACCTGTCTTCAGCCGCCTCCGCAGAGGGGCGCACCAGAACAGGGAATATTGGCATGGCCATCGAGAGCGATCTCGAAGCAGCCCTCGCGGCTGCCTTCACTCAGGCGACTTCCCTCTATCAGGGCCGCGGCTTCCAGCGCCGCGTCGGCTTCGGGCGTCGCCCGGCGCTGATCAATGTGGATCTCGCCAATGCCTGGACGCGCCCCGGCAATCCCTTCACCTGCGAGAAGATCGACGAGGAGATCATCCCCGGCGTTCAGGCGCTGCTCGCCGCCTGCCGGCGCAACGGCCATCCGGTGGTGCACGTCACCACCTGCTATCAGGTCACCGATCCCAACGGCCCCGCCACCGACATGGGCCTGTGGCACAAGAAGATCCCCATCGAGGTGGTGGACCAGGCCAAGCCCGAGCTGTGGGCCATCGACAGCCGCATCGAGCCGGTGCCGGGCGAGCAGGTGCTGATCAAGAAGCGCGCCTCCGCCTTCCACGGCACCTATCTCGCCGGCTTCCTGCGGGCCAATAATGTGGACACCATCCTGGTCACCGGCGTCACCGCGTCGGCCTGCGTGCGCACCACGCTGTGCGACGGCCTCGCGGAAGGCTTCCGCACCATCGCGGTGAAGGAATGCATCGGCGACCGCGTGCCCGGCGCGGTGGCGTGGAACCTGTTCGACATCGACGCCAAGTTCGCCGACGTGGAACCGCTGTCCCGCTGCATCGCCTATCTGGACGACGTGGGCACCCGCGCCGCCGCCTGATCCGTAGTCGCACCCCGCTCCCCAATAAAAATCCAGAGGCGGACATGACGAAACCTTTTGAAACCTTGCTCAGTTCGCCGTCGCGGCGAGCCGTCCTCGCCGGGCTCGGCGCCGGTGCCTTCGCCCTTGCCGCCCCGCGTCTCGCGCGGGCGGTGGAAGGCACGCTCGTCGTCTCCAACTGGGGCGGCGACTGGAACGAGCGCACCATCAAGTTCGTCGAGGCGCCCCTGGTGGAAAGCCAGGGCATCAGAATCGTCCGCGATCTCGGCATGGAGCCGGAGCGCAAGGCGAAGCTGATCGCCGAGAAGCGCCTGAAGCGCGGCAGCATCGACGTCATCCACATCAACGAGGGCGACAGCGTCGAATTGTTCGGCCAGGAGGTGATCTCGAACATCGATTTCACCAAGGTGCCGAATTATGCCGACGTGGTGCCGGCGCTGAAGTCGAAGCCTTATTTCGTGCCGTGGCTCTATAGCGGCGTCTCGATCATCTACAACAAGGACAAGGTGCCGAACCCGCCCAAATCCTACGAAGAGCTGTGGGATAAGAAATGGGCCGGCAAGCTCGGCCTCACCAACCAGCTCTACTTCAACTACATCATGATGGCCGGCCTGATCAAAGGCGGCAACGTCACCAATACCGAGCAGGGCAAGGAGCGGCTGATTCAGCTCAAGGAGCTGACCCAGCCGCGCATCTATGCCGCCCACCAGCAGCTCGGCGCCGGCCTCGTGAATGGCGAGGTGGACATTGCGGTGAACTACAAGGCGCGCGGCCTGCAATGGGCCAATGACGGCGCGCCGCTGGCGATCCAATATCCCTCCGAAGGCGCCATCGCCGTCATGTTCGGCGCCTCTTTGCCCACGCGCGCGCCGAGCCCGGATCTGTCCACCATCTATTTCAACGCCATGCTGGATCGCAAAGCCATGGCGGGCCTTGCCGGCGCCAGCTTCTACGCGCCGGCCAACGGCAAGGCGGAACTTTCGCCCGAGCTGAAGGCGAAGGTGGATTTCACCGCGGCCGAGGCGGCGGCGCTGAAGTTCCCGGACTACGAGCACGTGGCCAAGAATACGGCGGAATGGCTCGAATGGTGGAACAAGAACATCGCCCGATGACCGAGGCGGCGATGACATCCTCCACCGCGACCGTGCCCCTTCCCGCGCCGCGCGCGCGGGAGGTCAGGCGCCGCTCGCCCGCCTTTGGGCTGGCGGCGCCTGCGACATTGTTCGTCCTGCTGGCGCTGATCGGCCCGCTCGCCCTCATGTTCCGCTACAGCCTGAACCGCTTCGTGCCGGGGCAGATGATGGTGGAGGCGCTGACGCTGGCGAACTACCAGAAATTCTTCGCCGACAGCTTCTATCAGGACGTGCTCTTCACGACCGTGTGGGTCTCCGCCGTCTCCACGATCCTGTGCCTGCTCGCGGGCTTTCCCGTCGCCTATTTCCTGGTGCGGCAGGCGAGCGCGAAGTGGAAGGGGCGGCTTCTGCTGCTGATCATCCTGCCCCTGCTCATGGGCAATGCGGTGCGCACGGCGGCGTGGATGGTGATCCTCGGCGACAAGGGCCTGTTCAACGCGGTGATCGGCGGCCTCGGCCTATCCCCGGTGAAGCTGATGTATACCCCGCTCGCCGTCATCATCGGCCTGGTCTCGGTGATGCTGCCGTTCATGATCGTGACCTTGCAGAGCGTGCTGGAAGGCATCGACGAAAACCTGGAATCCGCCGCCGCGAGCCTCGGGGCGGGGCATCTGACGATCCTCAAGCGGGTGGTCCTGCCGCTCGCCCTGCCGGGGCTGCTGGCGGGCACCATGCTGTGCTTCACGCTCTCCATGAACGCCTATGCGACGCCGGTGCTGATCGGCGGCCCGAGCTTCCACATGATGGCGCCGACCGTCTACCAGCAGGTGGCGAAAGCCATGAACTGGCCGTTCGGTGCGGCGCTGGCGTTCGTGCTCATGGCCGTGACGCTGGTGCTCACCACCACGGCCAACCTTCTGGTGCAGCGGCATTATCGCCGCTGGAGCGAATGAGATGGGACAGATCGCCGTCAACCGCATCTATGCCGCGCTCTCCGCGCTGGTGCTCGCCTTCGTGGTGCTGCCGCTGGGCGCCATCGTTTGGGTGAGCTTCTTCGCCAACAAGATCCTCTCCTTTCCGCCCACCGGCTACACGCTCTCCTGGTATGCCCGCGCCTGGGAGCAGGATGCCTTCCGCGACGGCTTCCTCACCAGCGTGGAAACCGCGCTGTGCGCCGTCGTCATCTCGCTCGCGCTCGGCGTGCCGGCAAGCCTGGCCCTGGTGCGCTACCGCTTTCCCGGACGCGATGCGATCCAGACCCTGCTGCTGGCGCCCATGATCGTGCCGGGCATCGTCGGCGGCGCGGCGCTGTTCATGGCCTTCATCGAGCTGGAAGTCCTGTTCGACGTGGAAGTGGCGGGCACGCTGCCGGGGCTGCTGGTGGCCCATGGGCTGATCGCCCTGCCCTGGACGGTGCGGCTGGTGACGGCTTCGCTCGCCGGCACGAACCGTTCGTTCGAGGAGGCGGCGGCCTCCCTCGGCGCGGGGCCGCTGACCGTGTTCTTCCGCGTGACGCTGCCACTGATCAAGCCGGCGCTGGTGGCGGCGGCGCTGTTCTCCTTCGTGATTTCCTTCATCGATCTGGAGAAGTCGATCTTCCTTGTCGGGCCGGGCCGCACGACGCTGCAGATTGCGCTGGTCTCCTATCTGGAATGGAATCTC